>NZ_CP143276.1:2500-3990000 GCF_036321065.1 Lentzea sp. DG1S-22
CTAAGCCTAAATACTCCCTGGTGACCGATAGCGGACTAGTACCGTGAGGGAAAGATGAAAAGTACCCCGGGAGGGGAGTGAAATAGTACCTGAAACCGTGTGCCTACAATCCGTCGGAGCCTTTAGGGGTGACGGCGTGCCTTTTGAAGAATGAGCCTGCGAGTTAGTGCTACGTGGCGAGGTTAACCCGTGTGGGGTAGCCGTAGCGAAAGCGAGTCTGAATAGGGCGTTTAGTCGCGTGGTCTAGACCCGAAGCGGTGTGATCTAGCCATGGCCAGGGTGAAGCGCGGGTAAGACCGCGTGGAGGCCCGAACCCACCAGGGTTGAAAACCTGGGGGATGAGCTGTGGTTAGGGGTGAAAGGCCAATCAAACACCGTGATAGCTGGTTCTCCCCGAAATGCATTTAGGTGCAGCGTCGCATGTTTCACCGCGGGGGTAGAGCACTGGATGGTCTAGGGGGCCCACAAGCTTACCGAAATCAACCAAACTCCGAATACCGTGGTGTGAGAGTGCGGCAGTGAGACTGCGGGGGATAAGCTTCGTAGTCGAGAGGGAAACAGCCCAGAACGCCAGCTAAGGCCCCTAAGTGTGTGCTAAGTGGGAAAGGATGTGGGGTCGCACAGACAGCCAGGAGGTTGGCTTAGAAGCAGCCACCCTTTAAAGAGTGCGTAATAGCTCACTGGTCAAGTGGTCCTGCGCCGACAATGTAGCGGGGCTTAAGCACACCGCCGAAGCTGTGTCATTTCGAGCTTGACTCGGGATGGGTAGGGGAGCGTCGTGTAGCGGTTGAAGCGGCGGAGTAATCCAGCCGTGGACGCTATGCGAGTGAGAATGCAGGCATGAGTAGCGAAAGACGAGTGAGAAACTCGTCCGCCGGATGACCAAGGGTTCCTGGGCCAGGCTAATCCGCCCAGGGTAAGTCGGGACCTAAGGCGAGGCCGACAGGCGTAGTCGATGGACAACGGGTTGATATTCCCGTACCCGTGTGAACGCGCCCATGATGAACCTTGTGATACTAACCGCCCAAAGCACCTGCGAAAGTCCTTCGGGACCTAGTGGACTGTGGAGCGCGGGACCTGAACTTGTAGTAGTCAAGCGATGGGGTGACGCAGGAGGGTAGCTCCGCCAGTGAGTGGTAGTACTGGTGCAAGCGTGTAGGGCGAGTTGTAGGCAAATCCGCAACTCATCAAGCCTGAGACGTGATGCGTAGCCGATTGAGGCGAAGTAGAGTGATCCCATGCTGCCGAGAAAAGCCTCTAGCGAGCTTTCACGCGGCCCGTACCCCAAACCGACACAGGTGGTCAGGTAGAGAATACCGAGGCGATCGGGCGAACTGTGGTTAAGGAACTCGGCAAAATGCCCCCGTAACTTCGGGAGAAGGGGGGCCAGAGGACTTGAAGCCCTTCGCGGGCTAGGGTCAGCTGGCCGCAGAGACCAGCGAGAAGCGACTGTTTACTAAAAACACAGGTCCATGCGAAGTCGCAAGACGATGTATATGGACTGACGCCTGCCCGGTGCTGGAACGTTAAGGGGACCGGTTAGTCACTTTGTGGCGAAGCTGAGAACTTAAGCGCCAGTAAACGGCGGTGGTAACTATAACCATCCTAAGGTAGCGAAATTCCTTGTCGGGTAAGTTCCGACCTGCACGAATGGCGTAACGACTTCTCGACTGTCTCAACCGCAGGCCCGGCGAAATTGCATTACGAGTAAAGATGCTCGTTACGCGCGGCAGGACGGAAAGACCCCGGGACCTTTACTATAGCTTGGTATTGGTGTTCGATTCGGCTTGTGTAGGATAGGTGGGAGACTGTGAAGCGCTGACGCCAGTCAGTGTGGAGTCATCGTTGAAATACCACTCTGGTCGTATTGGATGTCTAACCTCGGTCCGTGATCCGGATCAGGGACAGTGCCTGGTGGGTAGTTTAACTGGGGCGGTTGCCTCCCAAAGAGTAACGGAGGCGCTCAAAGGTTCCCTCAGCCTGGTTGGCAATCAGGTGTCGAGTGCAAGTGCACAAGGGAGCTTGACTGTGAGACTGACGGGTCGAGCAGGGACGAAAGTCGGAACTAGTGATCCGGCCATGGCTTGTGGAAGCGTGGTCGCTCAACGGATAAAAGGTACCCCGGGGATAACAGGCTGATCTTCCCCAAGAGTCCATATCGACGGGATGGTTTGGCACCTCGATGTCGGCTCGTCGCATCCTGGGGCTGGAGTAGGTCCCAAGGGTTGGGCTGTTCGCCCATTAAAGCGGTACGCGAGCTGGGTTTAGAACGTCGTGAGACAGTTCGGTCCCTATCCGCCGCGCGCGTAGGATACTTGAGGAAGGCTGTCCCTAGTACGAGAGGACCGGGACGGACGGACCGCTGGTGTGCCAGTTGTTCTGCCAAGAGCATTGCTGGTTGGCTACGTTCGGAAGGGATAACCGCTGAAGGCATCTAAGCGGGAAGCTCGTTCCAAGATGAGGTATCCCACCCTTCGTGGGTTAAGGCCCCCAGCTAGACCACTGGGTTGATAGGCCAGAGGTGGAAGACCGGTAACGGTTGGAGCTGACTGGTACTAATAGGCCGAGGACTTGTTACGAAGACGCTACGCATCCACTGTGCGGTTCTGGAAGAACAACCAGAACCGATCGAGCCCCCGGCTTCGGGGTGCTGGTTGTATATTTCCATAGTGTTTCGGTGGTTATAGCGTTGGGGAAACACCCGGTCCCATTCCGAACCCGGTAGTTAAGCCCTTCTGCGCCGATGGTACTGCACTGGTTACGGTGTGGGAGAGTAGGTCGCCGCCGAACTTCTTTCGACAAAGCCCCTGCGGGTTGAGCGCCACAAGCGCTCCCCGCAGGGGCTTTGTCGTTTCCCAGACAGGTCCAGGACGCGGATCCCAAGCACTTCCCATGCATCACCACTCCACCCATCACCGCGCCGGCAGCGCCGCGCTGGCCGCACCGGCCGCGCCGCCCGCTACCGGGCCGGCCAGCTCTTCGAAGTGCAGCCGGCTCTCGGGAGTAGCGCCAGCGCACAGAACTGACGCCAGCGCTCGGCAAGGCAGCTCTTCCCTCGATCGGGTGAACACTGGCCGGATTCGCGTCCTTCCCCGTCTAGTAGTCATTTCCATCGGCCGGAGAGGTGTCCCAAAACCATGGTCATCTTCGTCGCGCAATGAGGAAGACGCGTGGGGCGCCGGCGGCTCGTGGCTGCCGGGTACCTTCTCTCCCATGCACAACGAGCAACGCGCCGCCCGCCGTTCGGCCGGAGTGGGCAGGACGGCAGACCTCGCCACGAACCCGTTCCGGGTCGACCGGGACAGGGTCGCGAGCTCCCCGTTCTTCGCGAGGCTCGGCGGGGTCACGCAGGTCGTCAGCTCTACCGGCTCCGGCCTGCTCGTGCACAACCGCCTCACCCACAGCCTCAAGGTGGCGCAGGCGGCACGCGCCATCGCCGAACGCCTCACCGCCCGCCCCGAGCTGACCGCGGTCCTGGAGAAGCTCGGCGGCTGCGACCCGGACGTGGTGGAGGCGGCGGCGCTCGCGCACGACCTCGGCCACCCGCCGTTCGGGCACCTCGGCGAGCAGGTGCTGGACCGGCTGGCGCGGCACCGGTTCGGGTTGCCGGACGGGTTCGAGGGCAACGCGCAGTCGTTCCGCATCATCACGACCACCGACGTGCGGGGGCCCAAGGCGCTCGGGCTCGACCTGACGGTCGCGGTGCGGGCGGCGATGTTGAAGTACCCGTGGACGCGACGGCAGTCGCTCGGGCTCGCGGTGGCGCCGCGTGGTGCGTCGGAGCCGGAGGACATGCCGGGCACCGGCAGCTCCAAGTTCTCCGCGTACGTCACGGAGATCAACGACCTGCGGCAGGCGCGCGAGCCCTTCGAGGGGCGGATCGAGTCGTGGCAGCAGACCGTCGAGGCCAGCGTCATGGACACCGCGGACGACATCGCCTACGCGATCCACGACCTTGAGGACTTCCACCGGGTCGGGGTGTTGCAGCACGCGACGGTCGCCGCGGAGCTCGGGACGTGGCAGGCGCAGGCGCTCGACCTCGCCGGGTTGAGCGACGCGGACCTGAGTGCGGAGATCCGGATGCCGGGGCGGTCGTTGGAGACGTTGCGGCGGCGCCTGCACTTCAAGGACTCCTGGGTGATGAGCGACGAGGCGTTCGCGTTGGCGGTGCGCAAGGTCAGCAAGGAGCTCGTCGACGGGTTGCTGGCGGTGCCGTTCGACGGCTCGGTCGAGGCCGAGCAGGCGGTTGCCGGGTTCAGCGCGCGGTGGACGCGCCGGCTCGTGGACGCGGTCGGGGTGATCGAGGAGCCGACGCCGCGGTCCGGGCACGTCGTGCTCGCGGTGCAGCAGTGGCACGAGGTGCAGGTGTTGAAGTTCGTCCACCGGCGGTTCGTGTTGCTGCGGCCCGACCTCGCTCTGCACCAACGTGGACAGGCGCGTTTGCTCTCATCCCTGGTGGACGCTTTGGAGCAGTGGGTGACCGATCGGGCGGAGGCGGACCGGTTGCCGCGCAGGCTGCACGACCTCGTGGAGCTGGCCGAAACGGAGTACGCGGCGCTGGCCCGGACGGAGCCGTCCACATTGGTCGGCGCGACGGGCGAGGTGCCCGCCGGGCCTGACGCGGTCAGGGGATTGGCTCGTGGGCGTGCTGTCGTGGACTTCATCGCGTCGCTCACGGACAACCAGGCGGCCGCTCTGCTGGAAGCCCTTTCCGGGCGAACCGGTCAGTTGTGGACTGACGCGTTTGTTCTGTGAAGTGTGATTGCGTCTGCTCAGTGGGAAGTAGCCCAATCGGATGCTGACTGTGATCAGCCGGGCACCATACGTTGGCGCCTCGACCGGGAATCACCGGTCGCAGGCTGCGTGCTCGGGGGCACGCCAACGTTCGGGGGAGAAGCCCTGTGCGCCGATCGCGAAGAGGCACTTCGTTAGTCACCGCAGGTACAGCAGTTCTTCTGGCCGCACTTACGTCAGTCACGCCCGCGTCCGCTGACCCGGTCAAGGCGTCGAAGTCCATCACCGACCGCACCGCCGCTCAGATCGCGGCGCTGCAGAGCATCAAGAAGTCGCTCACCCCGGCTGAGTCCAAAGTGGACAGCACGTTGGTGGTGGAGGCCCGCAAGCGCGCGTCGGCGGCGACGACGAGCGGCCTTCCGCAGGTGCAGACCGGCGTCGCCGTGACGCCGCAGTCCACGACGCTGGTCGACATCCGCGCCAAGCACTACTCCGAGGACCTGGTCGGCGCTGTCCGCGCGGCGGGCGGACAGATCCGGGCCGTGTCCCCCGAGCACCGCACCGTGCGTGCCGAGGTCCCGGTCGCGAAGATCGCCGAGATCGCCGGGCGTTCCGACGTCGCCCGCGTCGAGCCCGGCAGTGACGCGATGACGCAGGACCTGAAGAACAAGCGGGACGCCAAGGCCCGCAAGCAGGCTCCGTCCAAAGAGGACAAGGCTCGCGAGGTCGAGCGCCGGCTGTCCGAGAAGCAGCTGTCGGTGCAGGCGGCCAAGGTCGCCGAGAGCGACAAGGCGCACGCCGCCGAGGCCGCGCGCGGGACGTACCGCGTCACCGGTGTCGGCGTGAAGCTCTGCGCCCTGTCCGACGGCGTGAACTCGCTGGCCGTGTCGCAGGCCGCGGGTGAGCTGCCGGCCGTCGACATCGTGCCGGGTCAGGCGGGTTCCGGTGACGAGGGCACCGCGATGCTCGAGATCCTGCACGACCTCGCGCCCAACGCCGAGCTCGGCTTCGCCACGGCGTTCAACGGCGACGCGAGCTTCGCGGACAACATCAAGAAGCTGCGCTTCGACCTCGGCTGCGATGTCATCGTTGACGACGTCATCTACTTCAACGAGTCGCCGTTCCAGGACGGCATCATCGCGCGTGCCGTCGACGCGGTCGCCGCGGACGGCGCGGTGTTCTTCTCCAGCGCCGGCAACCAGGGCAACGTCGCGGACGGCACCGCCGGCCACTACGAGGGCCAGTTCGTCGACTCCGGTGCGGGCGTGGGCAAGTTCGCCGGCTCCGCGCACGACTTCAACCCGGACCCCAACGCGAAGCAGCTGTTCAACCCGCTGTCGAACTACTCCGGCGACAGCCCCGTGACGCTGCACTGGGCCGACCCGCTCGGCCAGTCGTTCAACGACTACGACCTGTACCTGGTCAACTCCCAGGGCAACGTTGTCACCTTCTCGCAGAACAACCAGGACGGCGCGCAGGACCCGTTCGAGCGCATCAACACCCCGAGCAGCTCGACGGGCACGCGCCTCGCGGTCGTGAAGTACCGCGGTGAAGACAAGTACTTCGCGTTGTCGTTGTTCGGTGGCCGCTTCGCCAACTCCAACGACGGGCTGAAGAAGTTCGTCACGCCCGGCATGACCCGCGGCCACTCGGCGGCCAAGGGCGCGATCTCCGTCGCGGCCGCTCCCGCCGCCGCGGCACTGCCGTTCGACCTGGAGCCCGGCGACCCCGCCAACCCGAAGGGCCCGTACCCCAACGCCTTCGACGGCACGCAGAAGCCGGAGCGCTTCACCTCCGACGGTCCGCGCAAGACCTTCTTCGCGCCCGACGGCACGCCGCTCGCCGAGACCCGCCAGAAGCCGGACATCACCGCGGCCGACGGTGTGACGACGTCCGTGCCGGGCTTCACGACGTTCTACGGCACGTCCGCCTCCGCGCCGAACGCCGCCGCGATCGCCGGCCTGATCCTGTCCGGCAACCCGACCCTGACGCCCGCCGAGGTCAAGGAAGCCCTTGTCACCACGGCGATCGACATCGTCGAGTCCGGTGTGGACAACCGCACCGGCGCCGGCGTCGTGATGGCCGACAGGGCACTGGAGTACACGGGCGCCTCGCCGCAGGCCCTGGCCCGTGCGCAGAAGCCGACGATCGTCAACGACGCCGACGGCAGCCAGTACCTGAAGCCGGGCACCACCGCCACGGTCACGGTCCCGGTCGCCAACGGCGGTGACGGCTCAGCCGCCTCGACCTCGGTCGTGCTGTCGACGACGACGCCGGGCGTCACCATCGCGCCGCGCTCCAAGTACTACGGCAACATCGACCCGGGCCAGACCGTCAGCAACACCTACAAGGTGTCCGTGCCGGCCTCGGCCGCGCTCGGCTCGGCGGTCAAGCTCGACGCGCGCGTGACCTACGCGGGCTCGACGTCACCGACGGCGGCTTCGTTCACGTTCCGCATCGGTGAGCCGTCGCGCGAGTTCAAGACGTTCGCCTACACCGGTGCGCCGGTGGCCATCCCGGACAACGACCAGACCGGTGTCTCGATCGCGGTGCCCGTCACGGGTGTCGGCGGGGCGTCGAACCTGAAGTTCTCCGTGGACGGCGCGACCTGCTCGTCCACCGAGGGCTCCACGACGGTGGGCATCGACCACACCTTCGTGGGTGACCTGGTGGGCACGCTGACCTCGCCGGCGGGCAAGTCCGTGACGCTGTTCTCGCGCTCCGGCGGCACCGGCAACAACATCTGCCAGGCCGTGTTCGACGACTCGGCCGCGCGCCCGTTCTCCTCGGTCCTGAGCGGCGAGGCGCCGTTCACCGGGTCGTGGCAGGCCGGTGGCCAGCTGTCCTCGCTGCTGGCGGACTCCGCCGACGGCAACTGGACGTTCAAGGTCGCCGACGTGGTGGGCTCGGACCGCGGTTCCGTCCGGTCCGTGACGCTGCACGTGGCCGGCTGGGTGTGACGAGCTAGCTGACCAGTGGGAGGCCCTCGGCTCACGAGCCGGGGGCCTTCCTGTCGTTCCACCGGGCGGAGAAGCGAAAAGGGCGCCTCCCGCGAACGGGAAGCGCCCCTGTCAGGCCTGGCTAGCGGTTCGGCCACTCCCAGCGGATGCCGAACACGCCCGGTCCGAACCCGAGCGCCACGGCGTGCACGCCGCCGCCCGAGTCCAGGGTGAGGTTGCGGCGCCGCGAGGGCGTCTCGTCGCCCGCGGGCACGCTGTACTGCTGCACGCGCGAGGGCAGGTTCGCCTCGTCGAAGCGGACCTCGATCACGTACTCCCGCACCGGCAGGCGGAACTTGCGCGCGAACGTGTTGTTGCCCTTGGGGGCGTGGCCCTCGGGGAACACCAGCTGGTATTCCATGATGAGGGTCTCGCCCCTGGCCAGGGGACGTTCGAACATCATCTCCGCGACCATGATGTTGGCCTCGTGGTCGCGGGCGATGCGGCCTAGGTGGCAGTTGCGCACGTTCACGATCTCGGGGAGCACGTCGGACTCCTCGGTCTCGAACACGAGCGCCCAGCGGTCCGGGCCGTCCTGCTCGGCGCGCAGGATCTGGCGCACCCACACGGACTTCTGCCCGCCGTCGGCAGAGATCTCGATGCGGTCGTGCTGGCTGATCCTGCCGAGCTTCAGGTCGGAGGACGTGTCGACCTTCGAGAGCAGGTTCGCGACCCGCTCACGACGCGCCCAGAGGGCGTCGATCGGCATCATCGTCGTCGGGCGGCAGCGGCGGCCTCGCGGACGAGGTGGGCCGAGCAGCGCCGACAGACCCGACTGGGGCACGCCCAGGACCGACTCGAGGTGCCGCAGCGCCTCCAGCGATTCGGGGCGTTCAGGCCTTCGGCGTCCTGACTGCCAGTAGCTGAGCGTCGCGACGCTGATGGTGACGCCGCGCAGTGCCAACCGGTGCTGGATGCGGTCGAGGCTGAGCCGGCTCGCCTTGATCGCCGCCCTCAACGCCTCCGGGAACGGTCCCGTCGTCAAGAGCTGCGTAAGGCTGCCGTGGCCCGTTGAGTCCGTGTCATCAACGGCCAGTGTTGGTCGACCGGCAGCAGTCGTCATGGTGACTCCCCGCTGTCATAAGATCACGCCCCAGTGACCCTACCCGTCCGTGAACATCGCTGGTCGGAGCCGGATGGAGTCAATGGTTAATCCATACGGTTCATGAGTTCACGCTTTCGAGTCTCATCTGTCAAGCATTACGAACCCATCGGTAACATCCGGATGCTGTTCACGCCCTGTGTCGAGGTGGTTCTACTGTGTGTGCGGTGACCGACCTCACGGCCTTCGACGACCCGCCGCACCTCCCGGTTCCCCGGTGAGCCGCGTCCGGCCGGTTCCCGGCGGGCGGGCGGTCGAAGTCGAGCCCGAGCGGGTGGCGGGGTGGATCCGGCGGTTCGCCGACCGGCACGGTGAGATCGACGTCCACGTGCGCGAGACCGAGGTGGAGATCGTCGCCGAAGACGGCGCGAGGGCCACCTTCACCACGCGCGGTGGAGCCTCTGCGGAAGAGGTGGTTGAAAGGTTGGCGGAACCCCGCCGGATCGGGCTCGTGCTCGTCCGGCTCGGCGGTCACAGCGTCGGCGTGGCGTTCGGTGCGAGGGTCGAGGTCTCCGCCACGGACCGCAAGCAGGTCCACGGGCGCATCAGGGCAGGCGGGTGGTCGCAGCAGCGGTTCGCGCGGCGCCGGGAGGGCCAGGCCCGCGTCGCGCTGCAGGCCGCCGCGGACGACGTGGCGCGCGTCCTCGTGCCGCGGCTCGCCGAACTCGACTCGGTCGTGCTCGGCGGTGACCGGCAGGCGCTGGACGTCCTGCGCGACGACCGCAGGCTCTCGGGCGTCTTCGCCAAAGCCGAGGACCGCGTCCTGGACGTGCCGGAACCCCGGCGCTCGGTGCTGGACGAGGCCGCCCGGCGCGCCCGCTGCGTCGAGATCGTGATCCAGGACACACGGGCAACCGGACCGGCGGCCGGCCGCATGGATACGGGTGAGGGTGCCTGAACCGGGCGCCACCGACCTGCTGGAGCTGCAAGTGCGCAAACGAATGGTGATCGTGGCCGGAGCGGTCGCGCTGGGTGCCGTCGGCATCGCGGTGCCCGCGCTGGCGTTGAGCGGTGGCGACGACGCGCCCCAGCCCACGACCTCGGCCCCGCCGGCGCCGTCGACCACGCCCGCCGTGCCGTCGACCTCGCCGGACGCGCTGCCGCCGTCCTCCTCCGTCCTGCCGACGCCGCTGCCGACCACCCCGCAGCACCCGCCGACGTCCCAGCCCCCGGCGCCGACCTCCTCGATCCTGCCGACGCCGCTGCCGACCACGTCGGCCCGGCCCGCGGTGCCCACCACGCCGTCCGCGACCCGGCCCGGGCCGACCACCTGGACCCCTCCCGCGACGACGCCCCCGGTGTCGTCGACCCCGGCCGGGTGAGGAGCACCCGCTGAACTGGGAGACCGAGTTCACCGACTGCTTCGACCGGTGCGCCGACTCGATGCGCTTCACGGCGTACCTGCTGTGCGGCAACTGGCACGAGGCGGAGGACGTCATGCAGTCGGCGTTCTTGAAGCTGTACCTGGCCGGTCCGAAGATGAGCGACCGGTCGGGGCTCGAACCGTACCTGCGCCAGATCGTCGTGCGGACGTTCCTCGCCGAACGCCGCAAAGTGCGGTGGCGCAGGGAGAAGCTGACTGACACACCTCCCGAGGGCCTGTCCTCCGTCGCGGGGGCGGAGGACAGGCTCGTGGTGTGGCAGGCGCTCACCGCCGTGCCCGCACGGCAGCGCGCTGTCCTCGTGCTGCGCTTTTGGCACGATCTCGGCGTCGAGGACACCGCCGCCGCGCTGAACTGCTCCACGGGCACGGTGAAGTCGCAGACCAGCAAGGGCCTGGAGACGCTGCGGCGCAAGCTCGGGCCGGAGTTCGACCACCTGAGGCTGGAGGTGTGATGGTTCGCGAAGACGACCTGAGGGCGACTTTCTCCGCTCTGCACCAGGACGCGGAGGCGCCGCCGCGTGCCGTCACGGCTGCCGACCTCATCCGGCGCGGCCAGGCCGTGCGCTCGCGCCGCCGCACCGTCGCCGTCGTGGGCACCGGGCTCGCCACCGCGGGCGTCGTGGCCGTGGCACTGGCCGTGCTGCCGGCCGCGAAGCCCTCCGAACCCGCGACGCCGCCGCTGCCGTCCACGACGTCCGCGCCGCCGACGCCCTCCCCGGTGTCGCCGACGCCGGCGCCGGGCTCGGTCGGGGCGACGCCGACGACGGTCCGGTCCCCGGACCCGACCGGCCCGCCGCGGTCGACGAGGGTGCCGGACCCGCCGTCCAGCCCGCAGGCGCCGCCCATGAGCAACCCGCAGACGTCCGTTCCGCCGGCCAACTCGTCGGGCCTGCTCTCCACGCGACCTTCGCCGACCGGCTGAGGAGCCGGCCGGCGGGGCGGCACAATCCGGCGCCATGAGCGCTCAGATCCGCCTGGTCGAGATCACCGACGCCAACCGCGACGCCGTGGTCGCCGTGCGCGTGCATCCGGCACAGGACCGCTTCGTCGCGTCCGTCGAGAAGTCGTTCCGCGACGCCGAGGAGAACCCCGACGCCAACCCGTGGTTCCGCGCCGTCTACGACGGCGAGGAGCCCGTCGGGTTCGTCATGCTCAGCTGGGACGTGACGCCGGGGCCGGGGCTCATCGGGCCGTACTACCTGTGGCGCCTGCTCGTGGGCGCCGGGCACCAGGGTCGCGGCTACGGCACCGCGATCCTGCGCGAGGTCGTGGCGCTGCTGCGGGCCGGGGACGTTCCCGAACTGCTGACCAGCTGCGTACCCGGGGAGGGCTCGCCCGAACCGTTCTACCGCGGCTTCGGTTTCGTGCCGACCGGGGAGACCGACGAGGACGGCGAGGTCATCCTGCGGCTGGACCTGCGACGGTGAAGTGCCGGTCGGTGCCGGGGGCCTCCAGCTCGTCGACGACCGCCACCGCCATGTCCTCCGCCGAGATCGACGACGGGCAGGTGAGCATCTCGGTCGTGCCGCGGCGGTAGGTGCCGGTGCGCGCACCGGGTTCCAGGAGCGCGGGCGGGCTCAGGTAGACCCAGTCGGCCCCGTGCGCCCGGCACGCTTCGAGCTGGCGCAGGCTCGCCTCCGCGATCGGGCGGATGTGCGGTGGCACGTAACGGTCGTCGTCGAGCACGAGACCCGTTCCGCCGGGCGTGCGCAGCGGAGCGGCGCCACCGACGACCAGCACCCGTGCGCCGGTCGTGCGTGCCGCGTCGAGGAGCGCCGTCGTGGTGGGCCCGGTCGTGGCCTCCTGTCCCGGCCGCGGTCTGGTCGCCAGCACCACACCGTCCACTCCGGACAGGATGCCGGCCATCAGTTCCCTGTCGGCGGCGTCGCCGCGGACGACGTGCGCGCCGGGAGCCGCGGTGCGGTGCACCGCTGTCACGTCGTGCCCGCGCCTGAGCGCCTCCGCGACGACCCGCGATCCGACCATGCCGGACGCGCCGACGACTGCGATCTTCACCGGAGAGCTCCTTCGACGAGAACGGGTGCCGGTCGCTGGCCGGCGACGATCGCGGCGAGGGCGAGGGCGAAACCGGTGAGCTGCACCGGGTCCAGGGTCTCGCCGAGGACGACGACGCCGAGCAGCGCGGCGGACATGGGGGAGAGCAGGCCGAGCATCGAGACGGACGTGACCGGCAGCGTGGTGACGGCGCGGAACCACAGCACGTAGGCGAGCAGCCCGCCGACGCCGCCGAGCCACAGGTAGCCGATCAGCGCCTGCGGGCCGATCGCGGGCGGCGGGCCCTCGAAGAGGAACGTCACCGGCAGCAGGAACACACCGCCCGCGGTGAGCTGCCAGCCCGCGAACGCCGTCGGTCCCACGCCGGCGGGCCTGCCCCACTTCTTCGTCAGCGTCACGCCGAGCGCCATCGTCGCGGCGCCGGCCAGCCCGGCCAGCACGCCGACGAGGTCCAACCCGGCCGCCGGCCCGAGCACCACGAGCCCGACGCCGACCAGCCCCACGACGCCCCAGGCGAACCGCCAGGCCGACGGGCTCTCCCTGAGCACCCCGACCGCCAGCAACGCCACCACGAGCGGCTGAGCGGCCCCCAGGGTGGCCGCGACGCCACCGGGCAGGCGTTCGGCCGCGACGAACAGGAACGGGAAGAACATCCCGATGTTGAGCACGCCCAGCGCCGCCGCCCGCGCCCACCACGCGCCGTGCGGCAGCGTCCGGGTCAGCGCCACGGCGATCAGCCCCGCCGGGAGCGCGCGGAGCAGGCCCGCGAACAACGGGTGTCCCGCCGGCAGCAGTTCGGTCGTGACCACGTAGGTCGAACCCCAGACCACCGGCGCGAACGCCGCCAGTGCGAGCCGGGGTAGGTCGGTGTTTCTCACGCTTTCCAGTGTTGTTTTCCTGCGTCGATGAGTCCAACACATGCTTTTCATCCGATCCATCGTGATTGAAGATGGATGTCGTGGAGCTCCAGCAGATGCGGTACGTGGTGGCGGTGGCCGAGACGGGCAGCTTCACGAAGGCGGCCCGGCGGTGCCTCGTCGTCCAGTCGGCCCTGAGCCACCAGATCGCGCGCCTCGAACGTTCGCTGGGCGCGCGGCTGTTCGAGCGCACCAGCCGCAGCGTCCGGCTGACCCCGGCCGGAGCGGCGTTCCTGCCGGCCGCGCGGCAGTGCCTCGACTTCGCCGAGCGGGCCGTCGCCGAGGTCGCCGCGGCGGTGGGGGAGGTGCGCGGCCGGGTCGTGGTGGGGGTGATCCCCACGGTCGCCGCGGTGGACCTGCCCGCCGCGCTGAAGGTGTTCCGCGAGCGCTATCCGCAGGTGCGGGTGGCGTTGCGGATGCTGCCCAGCCACGAGCTCGTCGAGCAGGTGCGGCAGGGGGCGCTGGACCTCGCGTTCCTCGGGCTGCCGCCCGGCGTGCGGCCGGAGGGGGTGCGGGGGCGGGAGCTGGCGCGCGACGAGCACGTGGCCGTGGTGGCGCCCGGTCACCCGTTCGCGTCCCGGGAGTCGGTGACGCTGGAGGTGATGGCGTCCGAGCTGTTCGCGGACTTCCCGGTGGCGTCTCCCGGGCGGTCGCAGTCGGACCAGGCCTTCGCTTCGGCCGGGGTGGACCGCGAGGTGGCGTTCGAGGTGACGACCGCGGAGCTGATGGCCGGGCTGATCCGGGAGGGGCTGGCGGTGGCGGTGCTGCCGTCGAAGTACGCGCCGCGGTTGAACGGGGTGGTGACCCTGCCGGTGGTGGACGGGCCGTCCCGGGTGGAGCACCTGGTGTGGAGCGCGGCCGGGCCGACCCCGGCCGCGGCCGCGTTCCTCGAGGTGCTGGGAGTGGAGCCGGGCTAGCCCGCGGTACCCGTCGACAGCAGGCCGCCGTCGACCCGCACGGTCTCCCCGGTGATCCAAGAAGCCGCGTCGGAGCACAGGAAAGCCACAAGAGAGGCGACGTCCTCAGGCGTTCCGAGACGCTTCATCGGGTACTGCTGCGCCGCCTCCTCCTCGCGGCCCACGTACAGCGCCTCGGCGAACTTCGTCTTCACGACGGCCGGCGCGACGGCGTTCACGCGCACCTTCGGGCCGAGCTGCCACGCCAGCTCCTCGGTGAGGCGGATCAGGGCGGCCTTCGAGGCGCCGTACGCGCCGATGACGCCCGTGGAGCGGATGCCGCCGATCGAGGCGACGTTCACGACCGCGCCGCCGTGCTCGCCCATCCACGCCTTCCACGCCAGCTGGATGAAGCCGAGCGTGGCCACGACGTTGACGTCGAAGATCTTCCGGACGGCGTTGAGGTCGGCCTCCATCAGGAAGCCGAACTGCGGGTTGATGCCCGTGTTGTTGACGAGCACGTCGAGGCGGCCGAACTCCTCGACGGTGCGCGTGACGGCCTCCTCGCGGGACGCGTCGTCACCGGCGTTGCCCTGGACCGCGAGGACGCGGCCGCCGGTGCCGGCCGCGAGCTGCCCGGCCGCCTCGGCGAGCTGGTCGGCCTTGCGGCCGGTGATGGTGACGGAGGCGCCGCGGGAGAGGAGCTCGCGTGCGATGCCGTAGCCGATGCCGCGGGACGCTCCGGTGACCAGCGCCGCCTTGCCCGAGAAGTCTTCGCTCATGCGCGGCAATCTATGCGTCCGGCCACAGGCGGGAAATTCGATGGTCGCGATCCCGTAGACTGGTTCGCGTGATCCTCCTGGAGTAGGCCGAACCGGACGTGCCATCCCTTTGCCGTGCCCGGCTGTGCCGATTTCCCAGACGCACAGAAACGTATGCCTCCCGGAGTTCCTCTTGATCACCGCAACCGACATGGAGTTGCGCGCGGGCTCACGCATTCTCGTGAGCGGCGCCAACCTGCGCGTCCAGCCCGGCGACCGCATCGGCCTCGTGGGCCGCAACGGCGCCGGCAAGACCACCTCGCTGCGCGTTCTCGCCGGTGAGGGCGAGCCGTACGCCGGCACCATCATGCGCAAGGGCGCGCTCGGCTACCTGCCGCAGGACCCGCGCGAGGGCGACCTGTCCGTCATCGCGAAGGACCGGGTGCTGTCCGCACGCGGTCTCGACCAGCTCCTGCGCGACATGGAGAAGGCCCAGACGAAGATGGCCGAGCTCGTCGACCCGGCCGAGCTCGACGTCGCCGTCACGAGGTACGGCAAGCTCGAGGAGCGCTTCGCCGCGCTCGGCGGGTACGCGGCCGAGTCCGAGGCCGCCCGCATCTGCTCGAACCTCGGCCTGCCCGACCGCGTTCTCGCCCAGCCGCTCAGCACGCTGTCCGGTGGTCAGCGCCGCCGCGTCGAGCTGGCGCGCATCCTGTTCGCCGCCTCCGAGGCCGGTGTCGGCGCGAAGTCGAGCACGATCCTGCTGATCGACGAGCCCACGAACCACCTCGACGCCGACTCGATCACGTGGCTGCGCGGCTTCCTGAAGTCCCACGACGGCGGTCTCGTCGTGATCTCGCACGACGTCGAACTGCTCGACGACGTCGTGAACAAGGTGTGGTTCCTCGACGCGATCCGCGGTGAGGTCGACATCTACAACCTCGGCTGGAAGAAGTACCTCGAAGCCCGTGCGACGGACGAGAAGCGCCGTCGCCGCGAGCGCGCCAACGCCGAGAAGAAGGCCGGCGCGCTGATGACGCAGGCCGCCAAGATGGGCGCGAAGGCCACGAAGGCCGTCGCGGCGCAGAACATGGCGAAGCGCGCGCAGAAGCTGCTCGACGGTCTCGACGACGTGCGCCAGAGCGACAAGGTCGCGAAGATCAGCTTCCCGGCGCCCGCGCCGTGCGGCAAGACCCCTTTGATGGCAGAGGGTCTGAGCAAGTCCTACGGGTCGCTGGAGATCTTCACCGGTGTCGACCTCGCGATCGACAAGGGCTCCCGCGTCGTCGTGCTCGGCTTCAACGGTGCCGGCAAGACGACGCTGCTGCGGTTGCTCGGCGGCAGCGAGAACATGGACGCGGGCAAGGTCGTCCCCGGCCACGGCCTGAAGATCGGCTACTTCGCCCAGGAGCACGAGACGCTCGACCACAACGCGTCGGTGTGGGAGAACATCCGCCACATGGCGCCGGATGAGCAGGAGCAGCGGCTGCGGTCGCTGCTCGGCACGTTCCTGTTCAGCGGTGAGCAGCTCGACCAGCCCGCGGGCACGCTGTCCGGTGGCGAGAAGACGCGACTGGCGCTCGCCGGCCTGGTGTCGTCGGCCGCGAACGTGCTGCTGCTCGACGAGCCCACGAACAACCTCGACCCGGCTTCGCGCGAGCAGGTGCTCGACGCGTTGCGGCGCTACGAGGGCGCGGTCGTCCTCGTGACGCACGACCCCGGAGCGGTCGAGGCGCTGGAACCCGAGCGGGTGATCCTGCTGCCCGACGGCACCGAGGACCACTGGTCCGAGGACTACCTCGAGCTCGTCCAGCTCGCGTGATCTCCACCCGTCAAAGGACTACCGAGCGCGTTCTGTGATCAACTGAGCGTGATCGATTCGACCGTTCGGCGATCTCTTTGCTTGATCACCTGGCGTTCTGCCGGTTCCTGTTCGATCATTGCGACGACAGGGGCCGTAGAACGGCCCACCTGCTCGTACGGAAGGCGGGACAAGGTGGCTGACCTGAAGAAGGGTGCCCGGATCACCGGCGCCACGCGGGACAAGCTGGCCGCTGACCTGAAGAAGAAGTACGAAAAGGGCGCGAGCATCCGGGCTTTGGCGGAGAGCACCGGGCGTTCCTACGGCTTCGTGCACCGGGTTCTGTCGGAATCCGGGGTCACGCTGCGCGGTCGCGGTGGCGCCACCCGGACGAAGAAGAAGTAGCGACGACCCAGACTGCTACTCTCCGGTAACTAGCTTCTAGTTCGCCGGAGGTAACCACCATGCCAGTGCCTTCCATCGACGCTGGTGTGCTCGAGCGCGGTGGCGTTCGGCTCGCGATCTCGGGGCCGCGCGCGACCATCACGCTCGATCGTCCCGACGTGCTCAACGCGCAGACGCCCGCCACGTGGCAGGCGTTGCGGCACATCGGCGAACAGCTGGACCCGGACGTCCGCGTCGTGGTCGTCCGGGGCTCCGGCCGCGCCTTCTCGGCGGGGTTGGACCGGCGCATGTTCACCGGTGAGCCCGTCGACGGCGAACCCGGTGGTCTCGGAGCGATCCTGGCGCTGTCTCCGGAGGAGGCCGACGCCCGCATCGCGTCGTACCAGGCCGGGTTCAGCTGGCTGCGCGACCCGGCACGCGTGACGATCGCCGCGGTGCACGGGCACGCCATCGGCGCGGGTTTCCAGCTGGCGCTGGCGTGCGACTTCCGCGTGCTCGCCGAGGACGCGCAGTTCTGCATGGCCGAGACCGGGCTGGGTCTGGTGCCCGACCTCGGCGGCACGCTGCCGTTGGTGCGACTCGTGGGGTACTCGCGCGCGGCCGAGATGTGCGTGACGTCCCGCCGGGTGCCGGCGGAGGAGTCGCTGCGCATCGGCCTCGCGAACTCCGTCGTGCCCGCCGGCGAGCTCGACGGCGCCGTCGACGCGCTCGTGACCGCCGTGCTGAAGTCGCCCGCGGGTGCCGTCGCGGAGACGCTCGGGCTGATCGCGTCCGCGGCGTCCGGTGTCGACGCCGAGGCGCAGCTCGCGCTGGAACGCGCCGCCCAGCTGCGCCGGCTGCGGTCGTTCGCGGCCCTGTCCGCTCAAAGCTGAAACTTTCCGGCGCTCTGGCAGCGCTCGACGGAATTGTCGGACCGCTGTGCTGTTCTAGTCAGCGTGGACGGCTACAGCTCCTGGCGATTCATGATGGGGGTCACCTCCGACGCACCCGCGAAGGTGCGCCGGGGAACCTTCCGGCGCGTGCTGGCCTTCGCCCGGCCCCACCGGGCGAAGCTGGTGGTGTTCCTCCTGCTGACGGTGGTGTCGGCGGCCCTCGCGGTGACGACGCCGCTGCTGGCGGGCCGCGTGGTCGACGCGATCGTGCGCGGGTCGAACCCCTCCGTCGTGGTGTGGCTCGCCGTGGTGATCGCGGTGATCGCCCTGACCGACGCCGGTCTGGGCGTCGTCGAGCGCTGGCAGTCGACCCGCATCGGTGAAGGCCTGATCTACGACCTGCGCCGAGCCGTGTTCGGCCACGTGCAGAAGATGCCCGTCGCGTTCTTCACCCGCACGCGCACCGGTGCGCTCGTGTCACGCCTGAACAACGACGTGATCGGCGCCCAGCGCGCGTTCACGTCCACGCTGTCCGGGTTCGTCACGAACATCATCCAGCTGGTACTGGCGCTGGGCGTCATGTTCGCGCTGTCGTGGCAGGTCACCGCCCTGGCGCTGGTGCTGCTGCCGGTGTTCGTGCTGCCCGCCAAGCGCATGGGCAAGCGGATGGCGGAGATGCAGCGCGAGGCGTCGAGCCTGAACGCTTCGATGGTCACGCAGTCGACGGAGCGCTTCTCCGCTCCCGGCGCGACCCTGGTGAAGCTGTTCGGCCGCCCCGACCGCGAGGAGCGGGAGTTCGGCGAGAAGGCGGCGAAGGTCCGCGACATCGGCATCCGGACCGCGATGGCCACCCGCTGGTTCATGACCGGTCTGACGCTGGTGTCGTCGCTGGCCCAAGCCCTGGTCTACGGCCTGGGCGGGTACCTGGCGCTGACCGGGCACCTCGCCGCCGGCGCCGTGGTGTCGCTGGCGCTGCTGCTCACGCGCCTGTACGCGCCGCTGACCGCGCTCGCGAACGCCCGCGTCGACCTGATGACGGCGCTGGTGTCGTTCGAACGCGTCTTCGAGGTGCTCGACCTCGACCCGATGATCAAGGAAAGCGAGAACCCGCGCACGGTGCCCGACGGCCCGGTGTCGGTCGAGTTCTCCGACGTCCGCTTCGCCTACCCGTCCGCGGACAAGGTGTCGCTCGCCTCGCTGGAGTCGGTGGCCACCCTGGACACCCGCGGCGGCGAGGAGGTGCTGCACGGCGTCAGCTTCGAGGCCCTCGCGGGCCAGCTCGTCGCCGTGGTCGGCTCGTCCGGCGCCGGCAAGTCGACGCTGGCGTCCCTCGTACCACGCCTGTACGACGTCGACTCCGGTGCCGTGCGGCTGTCCGGAGTGGACGTCCGCGACCTGTCGTTCGACTCGCTGCGCGCCACCGTCGGCGTGGTGACGCAGGACGGCCACCTGTTCCACGACACGATCCGCGCGAACCTCGAGTACGCCTCACCCGGCGCGTCCGACGAGGAGCTGTGGGACTCGCTGCGCCGCGCCCGCCTGCTCGGCCTGGTCGCCTCGCTGCCCGACCAGCTGGACACCGTCGTCGGCGAACGCGGCTACCGCCTCTCCGGCGGCGAACGCCAACGCCTGACCATCGCCCGCCTGCTCCTCGCCAAGCCGCGCGTCGTGATCCTCGACGAGGCCACCGCCCACCTCGACTCGGAGTCGGAGGCGGCGGTGCAGGAAGCGCTGACCGAGGCCCTGCACGGCCGCACCGCCCTGGTGATCGCGCACCGGCTGTCGACCATCCGTAACGCCGACCAGATCCTGGTGCTCGAGCACGGCGAGATCGTCGAGCGCGGCACGCACACCGAGCTGATGGCGGCCGAGGGCCGCTACGCGGACCTCTACAACACGCAGTTCGCGCAGCCGCCGGTGGTCGGGGTGTTCCCGACGCCGAAGTTCAGCGAGCGGGCCGGGGTGGCGGAGGTGGCGCAGAGGCCTTGACGGGGCGGACGCGCTGACGGCGCGGACGCCCTGACGGGGCGGACGCCTTGGCGGCGCGGACGCCTTGGCGGCGCGGACGCCTTGGCGGCGCGGACGGGCTGGCGGCGCGGACGGGCTGGCGGCGCGGACGCCCTGACGGGCGGGCGGCTCGCGTCGCGGGCCGGGCTGTGGGCTGGGCGGACTGTGGGACTGGCTGGGGACTGACCACAGGGGCGGCTCGGCGGGCTGGCCTGGCTGGCCGGGCTGCGCGGGGTGTGGAGCTGGGCTGGCTGGGACTGGCCGCGGGTGAGGCTCGGCGGGCACGGCCATGCGGCTGGCCCGGCTGCGCGGGCTGGCCGCGCTGTGGAGCTGGCCGCGCTGTGGAGCTGGCCGCGCTGTGGAGCTGGGCGGGCGCGAGCTGCGGGGCTGGCTGGTGCTGGCTGCGGCTGAAGCCCGGCGGGCACTGCCATGAGGGCTGGCAGAGGCTCTGCGCGCGTCAGGCGCGGTTGTCGGCGTGGTGAAGTGCGCCGCTGCCGCCTCCGTCGTCGCTGCCGCTGCGCCCGCCGCTCCGCCTCCGCCCCCTGCTCTGCCGACCCGTGCCCTGCCCGGCTTTCCGCCCCGGCCCTCTCCGCCGCCGGTCAGCCCTTGAGGAACGCCGCCGTCGCGGTCAGCGCGCTCTGCGACGAACCGGCGTTCTCGACGAAGACCGCGAACGCCACGTTGCCCTGGTAGCCGACGAACCAGCCGTGCTCGGTGCCGCCGCCCGCCTCCGCGGTGCCCGTTTTCCCCGCCAGGCCGGGAATTCCGGCCAGCTGCTTGGCCGTGCCGCCGGTGACGACCTCGCGCATCATCGCGCGCAACGGCTGCAGGACCGCCGGGGGAGGAGCGGCCGCCACGTCGTTCGGTGTCGAGGGCTTGCCGCGCATCAGCGTGGGCTTGGGCTGCTTGCCGGAGACGACGGTCGCGGCGACGAGCGCCATGCCGAACGGGCTCGCGACCACGTTGCCCTGGCCGAAGCTGTTCTCCACCTGCTGGTCGCCGGTCGCGGGCGGCACCTTGCCGGTGTTCGTGTCGGCGCCGGAGATCGTCCAGTCGGCTCCCAGTCCGAAGCGCTTCGCCATGTCCGGCAACGCGTTCGGCCCCAGTTTCAGGCCCAGCTCGCCGAAGGTCGTGTTGCAGGACAGCGCGAACGCCGTGTGGAACGGCAGGCTGTCGTGGCCGAAGCCCGCGTTGCTGATCGTGCGCGTGCCGACGGTGTCGGTGGCGGGGCAGGGGAGCGCGGTGTTCGCCTGGACCAGGCCCGCGTTCAGGGCCGCCGCCGCGGTGACGATCTTCAACGTCGATCCGGGGGCGTAGCGGCCGACGAACGGGTTGGTGCCGCTCAGAGCCTTGTTCTGCGCCACGGCGAGGATCTCGCTCGTCGAGGCCTCGATCGCCACGATCGCCGCGCCCTTCGGCAGGGCGTCGACGGCGGCCTGGGCGGCTGCCTGGCGGGCCGGGTCGAGGGTGACGGTGATCTTCTGGCCGCCCTCGGGCTTCTTGCCGTCCAGCGCGGTGAAGGTCGCGCCGGAGCTGATGCCGACCTCCCAGCCGTCGGTGCCCTGCACGTCGCCGACCGAGCCGGTGATCGACTTGTAGAGGCCGTCCGGGATCGCGTTCTGGACGAGCGGCTTGCCGTCACGGCCCAGCAGGGCGCCGTCGGCCAGCGCCTTGCGGAAGACGAGCGAGGCGCCCTCGGTCAGCTGCGGGTGGATCAGCGCCGGGGTCCAGTGGACCTTCCAGGTGCCGCCCGCACGCGTCATCGGGACCTTGACGTCGTACTTGAGCCGGCTGGAGTTCGGCATCGTCCACGTGACGGCCGCGGTGAGCTCGGTGGTGGTGGCGTCCGCCGCCGGCGGTTCGGCCGCGGCCAGCTGTGCCTGGTAGACGGAGGTGCTCATGCCGGCCTTCGTGGCCTCCAGGGCCGGTACCGCCGCGTCCGGCGCGTCGATGAACGGCGCGGCGCTGGCCGGACCGGAGAACGCCCTGGTCAAGAACGACTGGGCCACCTGCGACGGCGTCTCCGGGGTCTTCACCTGCGACCCCCCGCCCGGTGCGTCCGCGGCCGTCGTGCCGCCGGACCACAGCAGCGCGCCCCCCACGCCGACAATGGTCGCCGTGGCGAGCGCGCCGCCGATCAGGATCCATCTGCGCGTTCTCTGCTCCACCGGTGAAGTCCCCCCCATGTCAGTGCTTTCCCCGGTGGGAGACTAACGGCGGACCGTTCGGGAGAACCGCGTATTTCCACTCATCCGAGCTGCGGGATGCGGGTCTGGTAGTGCCTGAGCAGGTCGGCGTTGGCCGCGTCGCCGCCCTCCACGTTCGCGCTGCGCCACAGCGGCAGTTGCACACCGCTCGCGGTGGCCTTGTCGACGAGGCGCACCATCAGCAGGTTCCACAGGAACGTGGTGGCGAGGGTCGAGATGGCCGCGGTGACCGGCGCCTGCTCCGGGTAGGTGGAGTCCCCGGGCGGGACCAGGTTGTCGAGCACCACGGTCGCGACCTCGGCCAGCGTCACGCCCGCGCGGCGCGGGGCCTTGGCGCTCGACGCCACCGACGTGACGGCGACGACCGGGCAGCCCTTGCCGGCGGCCTCCTGGGCCAGCTCGACCGGGTAGGGGTTGACCCCCGAGGTGGAGAAGACGAACAGGACGTCGTGCGGCGCCAGACCCGACTCGCGCAGGACCTCGCCCGCGAGACCGGAACGGCGTTCGGCGGACGTGCTGCTGATCGCGCCGTGCATCGGGAGCAGCTCGGGGTGGTAGACCGGGCGGACGCAGGCCAGGCCGCCCGCGCGGTAGAAGGTCTCGGCGACCGCCGCCAGCGAGTGCCCCGCGCCCGCGGTGAGGAGGAGTCCGTCGGCCTGCACTGCGGCGAGCACGAGCTCGGCCACGTCGTCCAGTGCGGCCGCGTTGTGCTGTTCCACGCGCGTCAGGTGCGTGCGCACGAGGTTGCCGTAGTCGGAGCCGGTCACGGTGTCGGTCGTCATGCGGCCCAGTAGTACCTGATTGCGGAAGACCCCACCAGTAACCCGAGCACCACGAACCCCGATACGCGCGGCAACGGGACCGCTGCGGGCAGGAGGTGGGGTGGATCAGACGGCACTTCAGCTTCTGGGTGGTGCTCGCGGCGGTCTTCACGTCCGCCGGGGCCGCGCACCTCGCGCTGGCGGTCACCTACTCCGAGCTCTGGCCGGTGTGGGTGGCGCTGGCGTCGCTCGCCGTCGCCGGTGGGTGCGCGCGGGCGGCGGTGCGCGCACGCCCCTGACCCGGCAGGTCCTCCGGCCGGTCGACGTCCGCGCCGTCCGCGACGTCGGCGCACTCGACGAGACGCACGGTGCTCGCCCTGAGGTAGTCCCGCGCGCCCTGGTCGCCCGCCGCGGAGGCCACGACGCCCGCGAAGTGGTCCGAGCCGATCAGCACCGGGTGCCCGATCTCGCCGTCGTAGGTGGCGCGGGCCAGGGCTCCCGGTCCGGCCAGGCCGATCAGGCGGTGCAGGGCGTCCACCGTCACTCCCGGGGTGTCCACGGGGAGGACGACGACGGCGTCCGCGACACCGACGGCGCGCAGGCCGGTGCGCAACGACGAGCCCATGCCGGTGTCCCAGTGGGGGTTGTCGACGACGGTCACGCCGTCCAGCGCAGCACGTCGGCGCACTTCTGCGGCCTGCGCGCCGAGCACGACCACGACCGGGTCGCAGCCGGCGGACAGCAGCAGCTCCGCCGCCGACTCGACGAAGAGCTTGCCGTCCAGCGGGACGAGGGCCTTGGGAGAGCCGAACCGGCGGCCGGCTCCCGCGGCGAGCAGGAGACCGGCCACGCGCATGACGTCGAATCTAGTTCAGGTGCTCCAGGATCAGCGAGGACACGGCCTCCGGGATCTCCTCGGGGATCCAGTGGCTCACGTCCTCGACCATCTCGAACCGGTACGGCCCGGTGCACCACTTCTCGGTCTCGAACGCCGCCACCGACCCGAAGGCGACGTCCTCGGTGCTCCACACGTACATGGTCTTGACGCTGACCTTGTCCGCGGCACCGTGCGGCTTGCCGGCGCGGTACCAGTTCAACGCCGCCGTCAGCGCGCCCGGTTCCGACAGCCGCTGGACGTACTCGTCGACGTGCGAGGGGCGCACCCGCCACTCGAACATCGAGCGCAGCGCGTGGGCGTTGTTGTCGAGCATGCGCTTCTCGGTGCTGCGTTCGCGCCAGTCGAGCATGTACCGCGACCGCATCGCCTGCTCCTCGTCGGTCTGCAGCGCGGTCTTCAACGCACCGGGGTGCGGGGTGGAGAAGACGCTGAGCGTGCGGACGCGTCCGGGGTGCTCGATCGCGGTCCACCAGGCGACGGCGCCGCCCCAGTCGTGGCCGACCAGGTCGAACGTGTCCCAGCCCAGCGCGTCGGCCATCGCGATCACGTCACCGACGAGGTGCGTGACGGTGTACTCGGAGGCCTGCTCCGGGCGCACGCCGGGGGAGTAGCCGCGCTGGTCGGGCGCGACGGCGCGGAAGCCGTTCACGCCGAGCACCGCTACCTGGTGCTCCCACTCGATGGCGGCCTCGGGGAACCCGTGCAGGAGCAGCACCGGCCGGCCGTCCTCGGGGCCGGACGCGATGGCGTCGAAGGTGCCTGCGCCGGTGGGGATGCTGAGGTGGTCGATCACGGCTGCGAACCCTACTGCGTGGGCGCGGCGGAGGCGTCCCGCAGGCGACGCACCCCGGCGGCGTCGCAGCCCGCGCGTTCGGTGTGACCTGGCTCTCATTGTCCGAGCCGGAAGACGTGGCGTCCCGAACATCAACTGTGCAACCGCATGTAGACGTGGCGAGACCGCTCGCCGGTACGAAGGCCGTGGTGCTCGTGCTGCACGGCGGCCGCGAACACGGCCAGGAACCGGTCAGGCGGCACAACCTCGCCTACCTGAGGATGGTGCCGCTGGCCAGGGCCCTGCGCGCGCCCGGTGTCGAGGTCTGGACCCTGCGCTACCGGGTCCGCGGCTGGAACGCGCCGAGCCTCGACCCCGTCAAGGACGCTCGGTGGGCCCTCGACCGGATCAGCGAGCTGCACCCCGGCGCCCCGGTCGTGGTCGTCGGCCACTCGATGGGCGGCCGGGCGGCGTTGCGCGTCGCGGGACATCCGAACGTGATCGCGGTGTGCGCGCTCGCGCCGTGGATCGTGCCCGGTGAGCCGTACGAACAGCTGCGCGGCAAGTCGCTGTTGATCGCACACGGCGACCAGGAACGGATGACGGACCCCGCGAAGTCGTTGTGGTTCGCGCGGCAGGCCAAGACGGTCACCGACCGGGTCGCGCGGTTCAGCGTCGTCGGCGACGGCCACGCGATGCTCAAGAGGGCGAAGGACTGGACCCGGCTCGTCGTGTCGTTCGTCCACGGTGAACTCGGGCTCGAACCGGTGGCGCCCGACATCGCGAACGCGATGCGGGAGGCCTCGCCGCGAGGCCTCGACGTGCCGTTGGGAGGTTCGCGTGGCTGAGGTCGCCGTCATCGGAGCGGGGGTGGCCGGACTCACGGCCGCTCACGTGCTGCAGCGCAAGCACGAGGTCACGCTGTTCGAGGCCGACGACCGGCTGGGTGGGCACGCGCACACGCACGACCTGGGCTTCGACGACACGTTCCGCCGGATGTGTGAGTTCTACCTCGCCTACTCGGAGGCGGGCTTCCGCGTCGGCTACCTCGGGGTGCAGCAATTCGGCATGGCCGGAAGACTGGGCCATTAGGACCACGTTCTACCCCAGTCGGGTGCTGCTCACCCCACCCGACTGGACTTCGTGGTCCTCTTGGAAGCAGCCGGTATCAAACGCCACGCTGCGGACTCTTCTTCAGTGAAGCCCCAGTGTCGCTGTAGTGGAGGAGGTCGCCGGGATGGTCATTCCCACAGCCGTGCGTACCGGTGGCGGTGTCGCGGTCCTCGCGCCCTCGGAAGGTCCGGGGGCTTGGAACCAGCCCGCGGTGCCCACGCGCCGTCGGGTGCGCCCGGCGCCGGTCTCCACCCGGTGGCTCGCCGAAGCCGAGTTCACCGATCTCGTCGACGCCGCCCTCGACGGGGACAGACGGGCGGTCGAGCACCTGCTCGGCCGCATCCAGCCGCTGATCGTGCGCTACTGCCGCGCCCGCGTCGGCGGCCGTGAGCGCACGCTCGTCTCAGCCGAGGACATCGCGCAGGAGGTCTGCGTGGCGGTGCTCGGCGCCCTGTCCAAGTACCGCTACGAGCCCGGCTCGTTCCTCGCCTTCGTGTACGGCATCGCCGCGCACAAGGTCGCCGACGCCCGCCGCCGCGCCGTCCGCAACCGCGCCGAGGTCGTGCCGGAGCTGCCCGACTGCCCGTCCCTCGACGCGGGCCCGGAGCAGCACGCGGTCAACGGCGAGATGATGGCCCAGGTCACGCGCCTGCTGCACAAGCTGCCGCCGCGCCAGCGCGAGATCCTCGTGCTGCGGGTGGCCGTCGGGCTGTCCGCCGAGGAGGTCGCGCTGGCCGTCGAGTCGACGCCGGGCGCCGTGCGGGTGGCGCAGCACCGGGCGCTCGCCCGGATGCGGGAGATGATCGCCGAAGAGGGCTGACGCCTACCGCGGCACGGTGGTCCGGAGGTCGGTGAACGCCGCCACCACGGCGGTGACCAGGATCAGCGCGCCGAACAGCGCCAGCGCCACCCCGGCACCCGCGACCCCCGCGACGAACGCCCCGAGCACCGGGGCCGCGGGGGTGACCGCGCGGGTGAAGAAGGTCAGGACGGCGTCCATCCGCCCCATCAGCTCGTCGGGCACCATGGCGGTGAAGACGGAGTTCACCGAGACGTTGAGCAGCGGTGTGCCGATCGCGGTGAGCATGAGCGGCACGAACGGCCACCACGCGCCGAACGGCAGCACCATTGCGACGTTGCACGCGCCGAACAGGGTGAGCACGGCGACCAGGAGCCGGCCCGGTGCCGCGGTGACCCCGGGCGAGAGCACGGCGCCGAGCACACCGCCCACGCCGATGCCGGTGAGCACGAGGCCGACCAGCCAGTCGGCGCCGCCGCGTTCCTTGACGAGCGCCATCACCGGCAGCAGCCCGGCCGACCCGAGCAGGTTCAGAGCGAGGAAGACCGCCACGAGGTTGCGCAGCCCGCGCCGGCGCCACAGCCAGCGCCAGGCGTCGCGCAGGTCGTGGTGCATGCGCTGACGTGGCCGCTCGCCGGCCCGCGGCGGGATCTTCGCGCACCACGCGCAGACGGCCGCGACCAGGAACGACAGCGCGTCGGCGAGGAACGGCACCGCGCGGCCGAGGCCGAAGAGCAGGGCGCCGAGCGGCGGGCCGGCCAGCCACGCGACGTGACCCCGCGCCTCTTCCTGCGCGTACGCGGTCTTGAGCTGCTCGGGCGGCACGACCGCTTTGACCGCCGCGGTGCGCGCGGGGCCAGTGAACGCCGTGCAGGCGCCGTCCACGGCGGCCAGCACCACGAACACCAGGACCGAGTTCGCGCCGGTCACGACGTTGACCGCCATCGCGGCGACGGCGACGGCCTGAGTGGTCTGGCTGAGGACGAGGACCTTGCCGCGGTCCCAGCGGTCCACCCACACCCCGGCGGGCATCTGGGTGAGCACCAGCGCCGCCGTGCGCACACCGGCGACCACCCCGGCCCAGAAGATCGACCCGGTCACCGCGTAGAGCAGCAACGGCACGGCGACCGCCGTGAGCTGCGTGCCGAGCTGCGAGACGGCGCCACCGAACCAGAGCAGCTGGAACTGGACGTTTTTTCCGAGCGGAACCCCCATGTGCGCCGTTTCCAACGCATCGGTCCCGGCGACGGGTGGCAAGGTCTACCCATGGCTGATCCCGCGGCTGCCCCCGACTACGACGTGCTGCTGACCGGCACCGTGTTCCTCGACATCATCTTCACCGGCCTGCCCCGCCCGCCGGAGCCGGGCACCGAGGTGTGGTCCGAAGGGCTCGGGTCGTGCCCGGGCGGCATCGCGAACCTCGCGGTCGCCCTGCGCCGGCTCGAGCTGAAGACCGCGCTCGCCGCGGCGTTCGGAGAGGACGCGTACGGCGACTTCTGCTGGGACGTGCTCGCCGACCAGGAAGGCGTCGACCTCTCCTACTGCCGCCGTTTTTACGGGTGGCACTCGCCGGTGACCGTGAGCATGGCGATGGAGCGCGACCGTTCGATGGTCACGCACGGGCACAAGGCGCCCATCGTGGCCGACGACCTCTTCAACCCGCCGCCGCCCGCGCGTGCGTGCTTCGTGCACATCCAGGCCGAGGACGAGCAATGGGTCCGCACGGCGAAGGAGAACGGCGCGAAGCTCTTCGCCGACATCGGCTGGGACCGCACCGGCGCGTGGTCACCCGAACTGCTGCGGCGGCTCGACGGCTACGACGTCTTCCTGCCGAACCACGTCGAGGCCCAGGGCTACACCCGCACCGACACGCCCGAGGCCGCCGCCCGCGCGCTGGCCGAGCACGTGCCCGTGGTGGTCGTCACACGCGGTGGTGCCGGGGCGGTCGCCGTCGACAGCGCGACCGGTGAGTGCGTCGACGTGCCGGGCCTCAACGTCGCGCAGCTCGACGCGACAGGCGCGGGCGACGTGTTCGGCGCCGGGTTCGTGATGGGCACCCTGGCCGGGTGGCCGCTTGAACACCGGGTGCGGTTCGCGAACCTGTGCGCCGCGTTGTCCGTGCAGCACTTCGGCGGTTCGCTGTCGGCACCCGGCTGGGGGGACATCGCGGTGTGGTGGCGGACGGTGAGCCGGCGGCCCGACGAAGAGCTGTCGCGCTACGGGTTCCTCGACGACCTCCTGCCCGACCACGCGGGGGTCGAGGTGCGCAGGGCCAGCCCGACGATCGGCCTGCGGCTGCTGCGGTAGAGCCACCCGCCGGCCGCTCGTGCCGTGTCCCGGTGGCGTCGATCACCACCGGGCCTTTCGGTGTCAAGTCCCGGCCGGTGGGGAACCCTGCGACAATCACATCGAGTCATCCGGTTGAAACAGTCGATCAGCGGACGCAACCTCCTGGGCCTCTCGCGCGACTTAGTACACAGAGATCTCTGGGGTTTTGTTCGGAAGGAGTCGCGGGTTGTTCGCCGCACGCGCGTCAGGCTTGGTCAAGTTGCTGGGGTTGTGCCTGACGGCGGGTGTGCTCCTCGCCGCGATGGTGTTCCCGTTCGTCGGAGGTCTCGGTCTCGCGTCCAACCGCGCGGCCGACACCGTCGACCAGACGTCGGGGGATCTCGCGAAGGGTGAGCTGCCGCTCGTCACCACCATCCAGGACATGAACGGCGACCCGATCGCCTACCTGTACGACCAGTACCGCATCCCGCTGGAGTCCAAGGACATCGCGGACACCATGAAGGGCGCGATCCTCGCGATCGAGGACAAGCGCTTCTTCGACCACCAGGGCGTCGACTGGCAGGGCATCGCCCGTGCCGCCGCCAAGGCCGGTGTGGACGGTGGCGCGACGCAGGGCGCGTCGACGCTGACGCAGCAGTACGTGAAGAACTACATGGCGTTCGTGCTCGGCGCCGACAACGAGCAGGAGGCCTGGGAGAAGGCCACCGAGGCCACCATCGGCCGCAAGATGCGCGAGGCGCGCGTCGCGTTGCAGCTCGAGCAGCAGATGAGCAAGGAAGAGATCCTCACCGGCTACCTCAACATCGTGCCGCTGGGCAACCAGACCTACGGCGTGGGCGCGGCGGCCAAGGCGTACTTCAACACGACGGCCGACAAGCTGACCGTCCCGCAGGCCGCGCTGCTGGCCGCGATCGCGAACCGCCCGTCGTCGCTGAACCCCGGCGCGTCCCCGGACAAGGCGCTGGAGCGCCGCAACATCGTCATCGACAAGATGCGCGAGAACGGCGCGTTCGGCGCCGACGAGACCGAGGCGAAGAAGAAGGCCGACGAGTTCAAGGCCGCGCCGCTGGGCGTCGTCGAGGACCTGCAGATCCTGCCGAAGGGCTGCGTCGGTGCCGGTGACGGTCCGATCTACGGCTTCTTCTGCTCCTACCTGCTCGACTACCTGCGCGAAGCCGGCATCACGAACAAGGAGCTGCAGCGCGGCGGCCTCACCATCAAGACGACGATGGACCCGAAGGCCACCAAGGCCGCGAAGCAGTCGGCCGAGCAGCAGGTGCCGAAGACCCAGAACGGCATCGCGAACGTCATGTCCGTCGTGCAGCCGGGCACCGACAAGCACCGCGTGCGCGCCCTCGTCGCCTCCCGCGACTACGGCAACAAGGCCGAGCTGGGCCAGGTCGCCCGCCCCGTGCCCGCCGAGGTCCTGCCCTTCGGCCCCGGCTCGGTGAACAAGGTCTTCACCGCCGCCGCGGCCATGGAGCGCAACATCATCGGCATCGACAAGCAGATGGACGTGCCGAAGGTCTACTACTCGAAGGTCTACCCCAACGGCGGCGCGCCGTGGAAGGTCGAGAACGCGGGCAACTACGGCGAGAAGATGACGCTGACCCAGGCCCTCGCGCAGTCGCCGAACACCGGCTTCGTGATGCTGCAGGAGAAGGCGGGCCTGGGCAACGTCGTCGACATGGCCTACCGCCTCGGCATGCGCGAGACCCTCCAGGGCGCGAACCGCGCGGGCGAGCCCCTGAAGGAGGACAAGTCGAACGGCCCGTCCCAGGGCGACTGGACGAAGCAGAACAACGCGGGCTCCTACACCCTCGGCCCGGGCGCCACGAGCGTCCTGGAACTGGCGAACGTCGCCGCCACCATCGTCTCCGGCGGCACCTGGTGCCCGCCGAGCCCGGTGGAGCAGGTCCTCGACCGCTACGGCAAGCCGATGCCGCTCAAGGAACTGCCCTGCGAGCAGGCCGTGAACACCGAACTGGCCAACTCCCTGGCCCAGGGCATGTCCCAGGACACCGCGGCCGGTGGCACGGCCGCCGAGGCGGCCCGCAGCACCGGCTGGAACCGCCCGGTCATCGGCAAGACGGGCACCACCGAGGAGCACAAGTCGGTCGCCTTCATGGCCGCGACCCCGCAGTACGCGGGGGCCGTCATGACCTACGCCGACGGCAACCGCCCCGAGGTGATCTGCGCGAACCCGATCCGCCTCTGCGGCGGCAGCAACGCGGGCGTCTTCGGTGGCCAGGTGGCGGCACCCACGTGGTTCAACGCCATGAAGGCGATCCACGACGGTCTGCCGGTGGTCCCGCTGCCCCCGGCCGCCGACCGCTACAAGTAACCCGCCAGCCCGGCTCGGGGCCGTCGGACGCCAGGTGCGTCCGGCGGCCCTTTGCGTTGCGCGTGGGGGAGGGCTGGAGAAGACGGGGCGAGGGCGGTGGGTGGCCGCTTTGATCAGCGGTGATGACGCAACCACGACGGCCCCGATCGCGATCGTCGGGGAGCGACGATGACGCGAGCACGCGCGATGCGGTCACCCCGAACCGGCCCATCCGGCCGCCGAAGCCTCTTCAGCCGAGACCGACTCCCCGAACCACCCCGGACACGCTCCAAACCACCCCGAACGACTTTCTCGATAAAGCGACTGACCAGTACAAACACAGAAGACCGGCATTGGTCTACTGCGCGTTGGCCAACACCTGAACCACTCGGCTACGCAAAGTAATCGTCAGTGGGCCTAATCACGTGAATGCCCTAGACGCTTGCTTCCTGTGGTGACGCGAGGTTACGTTCTGCGCCGCATGTCACGGTTCGATAACCGCAAGGACACGGATCACCCCCGAAGCGGTCCAGTCCACCACCGGGCCCCCGAAGCCCGCAGCCAGGCCTCCCGAAGCCAGGCGAAGCGCGGTCAGACGAACTCCCCCCGAGTGCATGGAGGCAAGGTTTGGCACGGCATCGTGCGAAGGGCCCTCTGGAATCAGAGGCCCCGACGCGGCCGGAGACCGAGGAGCGGACTTCCCCGATCCGCACCAAGGTCCTGCGGCGTGCGAAGGCCCCGTTGGTGGACGTCATCGCCAAGGTGGACCTCGACCGCAAGAAGGCAGTGGCGGCCGTTGTGGCCGCGGGCGCTCTGGCCGGCGCCGGGTTCACCCAGGCGATGGCCACCGTCGGTCCCGCGAACGGCATCGTGCCCGTCGCGGCGACCAGGGACCTGGCCGCGGCCATGACCGGGCAGAAGCAGGCTCCGCAGGTCCTGGACGTCCAGACGATCCACTCGGTCGACACCGGCGCCGAGACGCGCAAGCTGTTGCAGGCCGAGCAGATCCAGGCGCAGTTCCACGTTCGTGAGGCGCTCAAGTCCGCCGAGGGCGCCTACGTGAAGCGCCAGGAGGCCGCCAAGGCCGAGGCCGAGCGCGTCGCGGCCGAGTCTGCGCGCGTCGCGGCCGAGACCGCGCGCGCCGCGGCCGCGGAGGAGGCGAAGCGGCCCCGGTGCGTCAGGCCGGCGCAGGGTTCGTTCACGTCCGGGTTCGGTGCCCGCTGGGGCACGAGCCACAACGGCATCGACATCGCGAACGCCATCGGCACGCCGATCGTCTCCGTCATGGACGGCACGGTGGTCGAGGCCGGGCCCGCGTCCGGGTTCGGGCTGTGGGTTCGCGTTCAGCACGAGGACGGCACCATCACCGTCTACGGGCACATGAACACCATCGACGTCCCGCAGGGTGCGAAGGTCAAGGCCGGGCAGCAGATCGCGACGATCGGCAACCGCGGTCAGTCGACCGGGCCGCACCTGCACTTCGAGGTGTGGGTCGAGGGTGGCCAGAAGGTCAACCCCGTGGGCTGGCTCGCCGCGCGTGGCGTGAGCATCTGAGCTGATTCACCCGCACGGCCGCGAAAAGTGCGGATAGTCTCCGGCCACGTCGCCGGGCAGCAGGCCCGGCGACGTGGAACCCGGAGCCGAGCCTGTGATCTACCGCAGCCCCCTGCCGGCGGTGGCCGTTCCCGAGCGCACGGTCCCCGAGCACGTCCTGCACCGCGGTCGCCACAACGACAAGATCGCGCTCGTCGACGCCGTCACGGACGAGTCGCTCACGTACGCCGAGCTCGCCGAGCAGGTCCAAGCGGTGGCGCGAGGCCTTGTGCGCACAGGGATTCGGCCCGGTGACACGGTCGCGATCACGAGCCCGAACCGGCCGCGGTTCGCCGTCGGGCTGCACGCGGTCATGGCGGCGGGTGCGACGGCCGCGCTGATCAACCCGATGCTCACGCCGCGGGAGATCGCGCGGCTGGGCAAGCTCGCGAACGTCAGCCGGACGCTCGACCTCGACGACCTCCCCTGGGGCGGCAACGATTCCCTGCCGCCGGGAAATCCGCGCGCGCGTGCCGTGGTCCTGTTCTCCAGCGGTACCACCGGAGTCGCGAAAGCCGTCGGCCTGAGCCACCGCGCGATCGTCGCGAACCTGGAGCAGCACCGCCCCGGCTGGCGCATCGGCGAGACCGACGTCCTCGCCGCGAACCTGCCGTTCTTCCACGTCTACGGCTTCACGATCATCCTCAACTCCGGCCTCCTCGGCGGCGCCACGCTCGTGACGATGCCCCGCGGCGACGCCGGCACCTACCTGCGGCGCCTGGCGGACCACCGCGTCACGCGGGCCTACCTGGTGCCCCCGCTCGCCGCCGCCATCGCGGACCACGCCGGGCCGGTGCCGCACCTGCGCCTCGAACACGTCCTCTGCGGTGCGGCCCCGCTCGACGACGCCGTCCGCCGGGAGGCCGAGCGCAAGCTCGGGGCGCCCGTGCGGCAGGGCTACGGGCTCACCGAAGCCGGTGGCACGCACCAGACCTTCGACGACGACGTGGACTCCGACCCCGCGAGCATCGGGGTGCTCTGCCCCGGAACGGAGGCGCGCGTCGTCGAGCCGGGCACCACGATCGACGCGCCCGAGGGCGAGATGCTCCTGCGCGGTCCCCAGCTCATGGACGGCTACGTCGGTGACGAGGAGGGCACCGCGCAGGCGTTCGCGGACGGCTGGCTGCGCACCGGAGACCTCGTGCGGGTGCGCGACGGGCGCTTCCACGTCGTCGACCGCGTCAAGGAAATGATCAAGTACAAGGGCTACCAGGTGGCGCCGGCCGAGCTGGAAGCGGTGCTGCGCCGACATCCCGCCGTGCGGGACGCCGCCGTCGTCGGTGCGCCCGATCGGGTCAACGGTGAGGTGCCGAAGGCCTTCGTGGTGACGCAAGGCGACGTCACGGCGGAGGAGCTCATGGCGTTCGTGGCCGCGGAGGTGGCGCCCTACAAGAAGGTGCGCCAAGTTGTCTTCGTGCGAGAGATACCGAGGTCCGTGTCGGGCAAGATCCTCCGCAGACCGCTGAAGGAAGCGGATCGGTGAAGTGCCCGAGGTGCAAGGGGTTCGGCCGGTCGGCGGCCGCGGACCCGGCGCCGTGGTCAACATCTCACGGCGCGCACCGCGGTTCACCCCGGTGGAGCAGTCCGGTGATCATTCGGCCCGAACCGTGCACGGAGCGTTCGGGCACCTCGGTATCGGCGTGAACGCGCCACGGCACAGTTGAGAATTGCTCCTCGTTCACCTACACAAGGCCCTTCCTCGCCGACTGGTCAACGGGGATCGTCGCGAGTGGCTCCCCACAGTCCTCAGGAGGCGTCGTGCCTGTCGGAACATCCCCTGCCGCCGTGAACCTGGCCTCGGCACTCGAACCCGCGCACCTCGAACTCGCCCGTTCCCCGCTGCACGTCGAACTTCCCGGCGACGTGCGCGAGCGGGTGGCGCGCTGCCGCGAGTTCGTGCTCGAGGTCAGCGGGTCCGGCCGCGCTGTCTACGGCGTCACAACGGGTTTCGGTCCGCTCGTCGAGTTCGAGGGCCGCGCGGACGGCGCCGGCCAGAGCGACAACACGATCCTGCACCACATCGTCGGGCACGGCGAGCTGCTGCCGCCGGCGGTCGCCAGAGCGGCGGTCCTCGCGCGCCTGTTCTCGTTGGCGCAGGGGCGGTCCGGCGTGTCCGAGCTGGTCGTGGACTCGCTGACCGCCATGCTGGACAGCGAGTTCGCCCCCGCGGTGCCACGGCTGGGCTCCGTCGGCGCGAGCGGCGACCTCCAGCCGCTCGCCTACGTGGCGCATGCGTTGCGCGGCAACGGCAACGCCTTCTTCCGAGGTCAGCTGCTCCCGGCGGGAGAAGCGCTGGCCCGTGCCGGCCTGGAGGAGCTGACCCTCGACGGCCGGGACGCGCTGGCGCTGGTGAACGGCATCTCGGTGACCGCCGCGGCACTCGGGCTCGCCGTGGCACAGGCGGTTCGCGCGCGCCGCACGGCGGAGCTGCTGTCCGCCCTGATGACCGACGTCCTGGGCTGCGGCACGGAGTTCACGTCGGTGCGGCTGCTGGCCGCGTTCGGGCACCCCGACGTGGCGGACACCGGCGCGGCGATCAGGACGTGGCTCGAGGGCAGCACGCCGTCCGGTGAGCGCCCGCTGCAGGAGGCCTACAGCATCCGGTGCACGCCACAGCTGATCGGCGCGGTCGCCACGAGCGTGCGGCACGCGGACGAGGTGGTGCGCCGCGACCTCAACGGCGTGAGCGACAACCCGCTGTTCTTCCCGGAGACCGGCGAGGTGGTGCACGGCGGCAACTTCTTCGGCCAGCCCAGCGCCTTCGCGGCCGACCAGCTCAACGTCGCGCTGGTGCAGCTGGGCAACCTGGCCGAGCGCCAGCTCGACCTCCTGGTGGATCCCCGGCGCACCGGCGGGTTGCCACCGATGCTCAGCCCGCTGCCCGGTCAGCACCACGCGCTGCAGGGCGTGCAGATCTCCGCGACGGCGACGGTGGCCGCGATGCGCCGCGCCGCCACACCCGCCTCGGTGCAGAGCCTGCCCACGAACCTGCACAACCAGGACGTCGTCCCCTTCGGCACCCAGGCCGCGTTCACCGCGCTCGACCAGACGCGGCTGCTGCGCCACCTGCACGCGGGCCTCGCGGTCGCGCTGCGCCAGGCGGTGCACGTCGGGGCGCGCCGTCCGCAGGCACCGCGGCTCGCCGAGGTCCTCGACCGGATCGCGGACGAGGTGCCGCCGGTCGTGGAGGACCGGCCGCTCGACACGGCGCTCGGCAGGGTCGCCGATCTCCTCGACACCGTTGCGTCCGAAGTGGAGGGTGCGCGATGAGTGCTCCTGTCCGCCTGTCCACCTGGGGCCACACCTGGGTCGACCTGCCCGTGCTGCGCCTGCCGATGCCGGGGGAGGAGCTGATCCCGTGCGCGAACGGCTGCTACCAGCTGCCCATCGCGATCACCGCGCCGGAGGACCCCGTCGACCGCGCGGTGCACCGGTGGTTCCTCGGTCACCACGGCGCCTTCCTGGTCTGGAGGTTTCTTTCGGCTTCACTCGATCGGCTGACACGCGAGCCTGATTCGCAGCTGGTCCGCCTCACTGCGCTTGGATACGACGCGTACTCGGCGATGCTCGCCTATTCGGGCAGTTGTTCCCGTGAGGTGTACGAGGACGTCATCAGGCCGATGATGGTGGCGTTCGACCCGGCGTTCAGCGGGCGGTGGGCGCGTGACCACGAACCACTGCCCGGCCTGCTGCGCCGGGCGCGCGCCGCACTGGGGCCCGTGGCGGCCGCACCGCTCACCTCCGCGAGCAAGGCGAACCTGTTGGCACATCAGGAGGTCATGCGCAAACTCGTGCCCGACGGCCATTCGCTGCTGCGCGAGTCGGGCCGTGCGCGCGTGCCCACCACCGACGCCGAGCGCGCCCGGTTCGACGAGTTCTTCCTCGTGAGCCGGGAAAACGTCTGCGTGAGCCGCTATCGCGCGCACCGCGCCGCCGTTCTGTCCGCTATCGGTCACGACCTCGCGAAACACCCGCTCGAGCCCGAGTGCGGAGCCACACTCGGGAGCAAGCTCAGGACTTTCGCCTCCCGACTATGAGAGAAGGCCGCGCGTGAACGACTTCAAGGCCGTGGTCATGACACCGCAGATCTACCGGTACGTGCGCGAACAGGCAGGTCAGCCGAGCGCGGTGCAGGAGAAGCTGATCGCCCGCACCGCCGAGCTCGGCGACTCGGCGGAGATGCAGATCCCGCACGAGCAGGCGGTCCTGCTGTCCCTGCTGGTCAAGCTCACCGGCGCGCAGACCGTGGTCGAGGTCGGCACCTACACCGGGTACTCCACGCTGGCGTTCGCGCAGGCGCTCCCGCCGCACGGCAGGGTCATCACGTGCGACCTCTCGGCCGAGTGGACGACGATCGCGGAGGAGGCGTGGCAGGCGGCGGGCGTGCGCGACCGGATCGACCTCCGGCTCGGCGCGGCCGCCAGGACGCTGGCGGAACTGCCGGAGGAACCGGTCATCGACCTGGTGTTCATCGACGCGGACAAGGTCGGGTACGTGCACTACTGGGACCTGCTGGTGCCGCGCGTGCGGCAGGGCGGGCTGCTGCTCGCGGACAACACGCTCTACTACGGCGACGCCGCGGCGGAGCAGCCGGAGGGCAACGCGGCCGCGATCGACGCGTTCAACCGGTTCGTGCGCAGGGACCCGCGGGTGGAGTCGGTGCTGGTGCCCATCGCGGACGGCCTGACGATGGCCAGGAAGAGGTAGGCCGTCGCGCTGTTGTGGGCATACCGACCGGTCGGTAGGGTGGTCTCGAAGTCAGAGACACTCCTAGAAGCTTGGGCTGGTGACGTTCATGGCTCGTTGGGGAATCACGCTGCCGCTGATCGGCGTGCCGGTGCTGGAGCACCGCGCGCTGGTGTCCGAGCTCGCCGGGCTCGGCTACACGGACGTGTGGTCGGCCGAGACGACCGGCACCGACGCGTTCACGCCGCTCGCGCTGGCCGCGCAGTGGTCCTCCGAGCTGCGCTTCGGCCCGGCGATCGCACCGGTCTACACGCGCGGCCCCGCGACACTGGCGATGACCGCCGCGACGCTCGCCGAGGTGACCGGCGGGCGGTTCGTGCTGGGCATCGGCTCGTCGTCGCCCGCGATCGTGCAGCGCTGGAACGCGATCCCGTTCGAGGAGCCGTTCAAGCGCACCCGCGACACCCTGCGCTTCCTCAAGGCCGCGCTGGCGGGGGAGAAGGTCAGCGCCGACTACGACACGTTCTCGGTGAAGGGCTTCAAGCTGGAGCGCCCGCCGGCCGGGAAGGTCCCGATCATGCTCGCCGCGCTGCGCCCGAACATGCTGCGCCTCGCCGGTCGCGAGGCCGACGGCGCGATCACCAACTGGCTCGCCGCCACCGACGTCGCGAAGGTGCGCGCGGAGCTGGGCGAGGCCGAGCTCGCCGCCCGGATCTTCGTCTGCCCGACCGAGGACGCCGACGCCGCGCGGGCGCTCGGGCGCATGCTCATCAGCACCTACCTGACCGTGCCCGCCTACGCGGCGTTCCACGACTGGCTGGGCCGCGGCGAGGCGCTGCGCCCGATGCACGAGGCGTGGGCGGCGGGCGACCGCAAGGCCGCGTCCAAGGCCATCCCGGACGAGGTCGTGGACGCGCTGGTCGTGCACGGCTCGACCGACGAGTGCCGCTCCCGCGTCGCCGAGTACCAGGCGGCCGGCGTCGACACCCCGATCATCGCGCTGCTCCCGACCGGCGGCGACCAGGTCGAGCAGGTGCGCGCGCTGGCACCGAAGGGGTAGCGGTGCCCAGCGCGACCGAGCAGAAGATCATCGACGCGGCCGTGCGCCTGTTCGCGTCGCAGGGCTACGACGCGACGTCGGTGCAGGAGATCGTCAACGCCGCCGGGATCACCAAGGGCGCGCTGTACCACTACTTCCGCTCGAAGGACGACCTGCTCTTCGAGATCTACCGGCTGCTGATCACGGCCCAGTCCGCCGACATGGACCGGATCATCGGCCTCGGCCTGCCCGCGGCCGAGACGGTGCGCGAGATCCTCGTGTCGCTCGTCGTCTCGACCGCCGGGCGGGTGGACGAGACCGCGGTGTTCGTCCGGGAGATGCCGCGGCTCGGCGAGGAGCGGATGGCCGACTTCCGCGCCGAACGCCGCCGCTACCACGAGACGTTCCTCGCGGTCGTGGAGAAGGGGCAGGCGGACGGCGAGTTCAGCTCCGCCGTCCCCGCGGACACGGTCGTGCGGATCGCGCTCGGCGTCGTGAACCAGTTGCCCGTGTGGTACCGGCCGGACGGGCCGAAGACACCCGGCCAGCTCGCCGGCGAGATCGCCGACTTCGTGCTGGCGGGCCTGCGGTGACGGCGGGTGGTGCATGATCGACCTCCCAGGTGAGGGGGGTCCCATGTCGAACACACCCGCGGAGTACGGCGTCGCGCCACCGCTGCACGAGGTTCCCCGGTCACCCAGGTGGCCGTGGGTGCTGATGCTCGTCGTCGCCCTTCTCGCCGTGGGCGGGGTGGTGTACGGACCCCAGGTCGTGGACTCGGTGCGCGCCGCCGTGCGGCCGGGCGGGGCGGAGCCACCGCCGCCGGTCGAGCCGCCGCCCGTTCCGGCGATGCGGTCCGTGGTGTTCGAGGTGACGGGGCTCGGCAAGGCCTTCAACGTCACCGCGACGGCGGGCACGTCCGTCAAGAACGAGGCGGGCGTGACGCTGCCGTGGAGGCATGTCGTCCAGGTGCCGGCCGACGCGCCGAAGACGGTGATGCTCGTCGTGGTCGCGGGCCCGGACGGCGCCGAGGTGCACGGCAGGTACACCGTCGACGGAGTGGTCGTCCGGACGGGCAGCGCGTCCGGGCCCTACGGCGTCCTGACGATCACCGACTCCTGAGCACCGCCAGCGCCTTGTCGGCGTGGGCGTTCATCGAGAACTCGCTCTTGACCACTTCGACGACCACGCGGTCCGTGCCGATGACGAACGTGTGCCGCTTGACCGGGATCGGCCCGAACCGGCGCTTGACGCCGAACTGCTCCGCGACCTCGCCGTCCACGTCGGCGAGCAGCGGGTAGTCGAAGCCGTTGAGCTCGGCGAACTCCTTCTGCGTCGCCACGTCGTCGCGCGAGATCCCGACGCGCTGGGCGCCCACCTCCGCGAACTCGGCGGCGAGGTCGCGGAAGTGGCAGCTCTGCGCCGTGCAGCCGGAGGTCATGGCGGCGGGGTAGAAGAACAGCACGACCGGGCCGTTCTCGAGCAGGGCGGACAGCTTGCGCTCGGTGCCGTCCTGGTCGGGCAGGGAGAAGTCGGGGGCGACGTCGCCGGGCTTCATGGATCTCCAATACGCTCGGGCCGTGACCAGCATGTCCGACGTGGCCAAGGCCGCAGGGGTGTCCGCTGCGACCGTATCGCGCGCCCTGCGGGGCGAACCGGGCGTGTCCGAGGCGACCAGGCAGCACGTGAGCGAGGTCGCGCGGCAGATGAAGTACGCCATCGCGCGGGACGCCTCGTCCTTGGCCGGCGGGCGCCGGTACGCGATCGCGGTGCTCACGTCCGAGGTCAGCCCGGTGCTCGCGGGCGCGGAGGGAGCGCTGCGGCAGGCCGGGTACGACGTGCTGCTCTACGTCCTCGGCGACACCGCCGCCCGCGCGAAGTTCTTCGGCGAGCTGCCGCTGGGCCGCCGCGTGGACGGCGTGCTGCTGCTGTCGATGTCGCTGTCCGCCGCCGAACAGGCCGCGCTGGAGTCGCTGGAGGTCCCGCACGTCGCGGTCGACGACGCGGACCTGCGGCACGCGCTGCGGACCGCCGTCGCGCACCTCGTGGCCCTCGGGCACCACGACGTCGCCCTGGTCCTGCCCGACGGCGTCGACGAGACCTACGACGAGATCCTGGTCGCGGCCGGGCTCACCGTCCGTCCGGAGTGGACGGTGTGGTGCTCGCCGACCGTCGACGGCGGCGAGCAGGTGGTCGACGTGCTGCTCGACGGCGAACGCCTGCCCACGGCGGTCATCAGCTCGAACGGCGCCGCGGCGGTGGGGATCTTCCTGCGCATGCAGCGCGACGGGCGCGCGGTGCCGGACGAGGTGTCGATCGTGTCGCTCGACGGGCAGGAGCTCACCCGCGTGGTCGGGCTGACCGCCGTCGAGGGGGCGGCGAAGGAGCAGGGGGAGCGGGCGGTCGCGGATCTGTTCACCCTGATCAGGGGTGGGGAGGTCGAGCCGGCCGAGCACCCGGTGCGACTGGTGGTGCGCAACTCCAGCGGGCCGGTGGGCTGACGGGGCTCCCGCCCGAGGGCGAGCCGTTCGCGCGGTGCGTGCCGGCGAGCCCGGCCGTTCGCGTTCCGCGACGCTCGCGCCGGTCCGGACCGTAGGGTGGCGCCATGCCCGCCGAAGAGCGCCTCACCGACGTGCCCGAGCTCCCCGCGACCCCCGGCTACGCCCACGCCGTGACGGTCTCCGGCACGCTCGCGTTCGTCTCCGGGCAGGTGGCCGTCGACGCCGCGGGCTGCGTGGTCGGGGTGGACGACCTGGCCGCCCAGACGCGGCAGGCGCTGAGCAATCTTCATCACGTCATTTCCAGGTTTGGAGCTGACTGGTCGGATGTCGTGAAGTTCACGTGGTACGTGCTCGACGCCTCGGAGGTTCAGACCATTCGGGACGTTCGCGACGAGATCCTGCGCCCCGCACTGGGAGACGTGCACAACCCGGCCAGCACGTTGGTTCAGGTTGCGGCGTTGTTCGGGCCCGACTTCCTCGTCGAGGTCGAGGCGGTCGTCGCTGTTCCCCGCCAAGCATCGGATGTTTGATGAGATACACCGGGAGTGTGCCTCCCGACCGGCCTGCACCCATCGGGTGACCAGGGACCATTTGCTCTGGTAATGCTCGCCGAGCTGTGACATAGCTTGTACTCGTGGAGCAGTTGGCGCGGCTGGCGGACGCTTGGGGCGTCGCCACTCGGTACGAGAATGCGGACCAGCAAGAGGTCGTCGTCGACACCGAGGTCGTCGTCAAGGTCTTGGCGCAGTTCGGCGTGGACGCGTCCACTGAGGACTCCATCGCCCGCGAGCTGGCTCGCGTGGACCGGCGTCGTGCCGAGCGCAAGCTGCCGCCGACGATCGTCGTCCGCGAGTACGAGACGTACGACCTCCACGGCCCCGCGACGATCGAGCTGGAGGACGGCACGTCGCTCGCCGTCGAGCGGCACCTGCCGGACAGCCTGCCGCTCGGGTGGCACCGCGTCGTCACCGCCGAGCAGACCGTCACGCTCGCCGTCGCGCCCAGGACGTTGCCGGAGGTGCCGCACACCTGGGGCTGGATGCTGCAGCTCTACGCCGCGCGCTCGAAGGACTCGTGGGGGATGGGCGACTTCGCCGACCTCGCCACGATCGCCCGCCGCAGCAGCCTCGAGCTCGACGCCGGCGTCGTGCTGGTCAACCCCGTGCAGGCGCCGAGCCCGACCCACCCGGTCGAGCGCTCGCCCTACTCGCCCGCGACCCGGCGGTTCGCGAACCCGCTCTACCTGCGCGTGACCGAGACGGCCGAGTTCCTGCAGGCCTGCCCGCGCACCCGGCAGCTCGTGCGGGACCTGCGGCCGCCGAACCAGGACCTGATCGACTACGACGCGATCTGGGACGCCAAGAAGCAGGCCCTCGAGCTGCTCTTCCCCGGCGGCGACGTCGAGATGGACGCCGAGCTGGAGAAGTTCGCGACCTACTGCGCGCTCGCCGAGGTCCACGGCGCGGACTGGCGCGAGTGGCCGCAAGACCGCGAGGAACCGTCACGCGAACGGGTGGCGTTCTACGCCTGGGTCCAGCACCTGTGCACCCGGCAGCTGCAGGACGTGCGGCTGGCCGCGCACGAGGCGGGCATGGCCGTCGGCGTCATCCACGACCTCCCGGTGGGCGTCGCCCCCGGCGGCGCGGACACCTTCGCCGACCCCGACGCGTTCGCCATCGACGTGACGGTCGGCGCGCCGCCCGACGCGTTCAGCGCGGACGGCCAGGGCTGGGGGCTGCCGCCGTGGCGCCCGGACCGGCTCGCCGAGACCGGCTACCGGCCGTTCCGGCAGGTGCTGCGCAGCGTCCTGCAGCACGCGGACGGCATCCGCATCGACCACGTCGCCGGGCTCTGGCGGCTCTGGTGGATCCCGCCGGGCGAGCCGCCGTCGCGCGGCACGTACGTCTACTACGACGCCGACGCGATGCTCGGCGTGCTCGCGCTCGAGGCCTACCGGGCCGGCGCCGTCGTCGTCGGCGAGGACCTCGGCACGGTCGAGCCCGTCGTCACGAAGACGTTGCAGGAGAACGGCATGCTCACGAGCGCCGTCCTCTACTTCCAGCGCGACTACTACGCGGAGGGGCACCCCCTGATCCCGCCGTCGCAGTGGAACCCGAACCAGATGGCCAGCATCTCCACGCACGACCTCCCGACCGCGGCGACGTTCTTCGCGGGCGAGGACGGTCCGGACTTCGACGAGCTGATGCGCCAGGAAGGCGTGAAGACCGCGGACAGGGTCGAGGGCGCCCACGAGCTGCTCGCGCAGGCACCCTGCGCGTTGGTCCTGACTTCACCTCAGGACGCTCTGCGGGAAACCCGGCAGCCGAACGTGCCGGGCACGATCGACGAGCACCCCAACTGGAGGATCCCGCTCCCGGTGCCCCTGGAAGAGTTCTTCCCGCGCGTCCGGGAGATCACCAGGCCCCTCCGCAACCGCGAAAGATGACACTTTCGCGTAACGGCAGGTCACACACCTGCGGAGTACTGTAGGGCCGTCACCCGACGGCGGACGACGAACGTTTTGGAGGTGGCGTACCAGATGAGCTCAGCCGTGGGCACGCGGACATCGACCGGCGTGCTCGAACTGGCCGTCGAGCAGGTCCTCGCTTCGGTGCGGCCGACCGCGCTCGGCGACCCGGTGGCCGGGGCACGGCGCGCGGAGGAGTCGCTGCGCGACGCACTGCGGGACGCCGGTCCCGTCGAGGACAACGTCGCCCTGCAGCACGCGCTGGCTTGCGCGGAAGCTGCTTGTGAACACCTGAAGTACGTGGAGATCCAGGAAGCCCGCACCCTCTTGACCGCCGCCCGCGGCCAACTGGTGCTGGCGCACGAAGGAGTGTGACTGCGCCCGGTAGTCGCCTGACGGTGAGGATCACACGATCGAATAAAGCCGCGCCCACTCCTGTGAGAACCCTCCTGTGGCGGGCCGAAAATGTCGGTGCCCGCTCGTAGGGTTCGAAGTGTGATCGTCCACCAGGCCTACCGGCGCGCACCGGACCCGGCACCGGCGCGGACCCCGTCCGCGCCCCGCGGTGCCGCGCGGTCCGCGACCACCCTCGCGCGGGCGTCGACCTGCCGGTCCGCCTCCCCGAGCGGTGAGCGCGCGGGACGGGGCCGTCCCGCGCACGGAAACCTCCCGGAGTTTCGTCACCCGCACGCGTACGAAGCGCCCCGGCTGGGTAGTCGTCTGGGCGTGGCCGACCGCTCGTTCCCGTCGTCGAAGTCCCGCCCCGTCCGCGGCCCGGCGAAAGCCGGCTTACCGCCGCACGTCCGGGTGCCCGGACGTGCGCACCGGGGGCCGGCGGGGGCAGCGCCCAGCCGCCGGGGAGGAACACCCGAACAGCACCACCAGGCCCGGTGAACCCCACCGGAACACCGGACCAGCAGAGGACCCGGACCCCCGGAATCGGCGTGGTGCAAGCACCTCACCGCCCGGATAAGGTCTGTCAGCAGCCGCAGTTTGTGACGAGGAGCATCGTGCGACCCTGGCCTGGAAGGCCCTACCCGCTTGGCGCCGGATACGACGGCGTGGGCACCAATTTCGCCCTGTTCTCCGAGGTCGCGGAGTACGTCGAGCTCTGCCTCTTCGACGAGGACGGCACGGAGACGCGTGTGAGGCTCCCGGAAGTGGACGGCTTCGTCCACCACGGCTACCTGCTGGGCGTCGGCCCCGGGCAGCTGTACGGGTACCGAGTGCACGGCCCGCACGACCCCGCGAGGGGCCTGCGGTGCAACCCCAACAAGCTCCTGATCGACCCGTACGCCAAGGCGATCTCCGGCGGCCTCACGTGGGACGAGGCGCTGTACGGGTACAAGTTCGGCTCGCCCGACGAGCGCAACGACGCCGACTCGGCGCCGCACGTGCCGAAGTCGGTCGTGGTGAACCCGTTCTTCGACTGGTCGAACGACAGGCAGCCGCGGACGCCGTACAACGAGAGCGTCATCTACGAGGCGCACGTCCGCGGCCTCACCATCGACCACCCGGAGATCCCGCCGCGCCTGCGGGGCACCTACGCGGGCCTCGCGCACCCGGTGATGATCGACCACCTGACGAAGCTCGGGGTCACCGCGGTCGAGCTGATGCCGGTGCACCAGTTCGTCAGCGACCACACCCTGATCGAGCGGCGCCTCAGCAACTACTGGGGCTACAACACGATCGGGTTCTTCGCTCCGCACGACGCCTACGCGGCGATGCCGCTCAACCAGGTGCAGGAGTTCAAGGGCATGGTCCGCGCCCTGCACCAGGCGAACATCGAGGTCATCCTCGACGTCGTCTACAACCACACGGCCGAGGGCAACCACCTGGGCCCGACGCTGTCCATGCGCGGCATCGACAACGAGGCGTACTACCGCCTGGTCGAGGACGACCCGAAGTTCTACATGGACTACACGGGCACCGGGAACTCGCTGAACGTGCGCACGCCGCACACGCTGCAGCTGATCATGGACTCGCTGCGGTACTGGGTCACCGAGATGCACGTCGACGGCTTCCGGTTCGACCTCGCCGCCACCCTGGCCCGCGAGTTCTACGACGTGGACCGGCTGGCGACGTTCTTCGAGGTGGTGCAGCAGGACCCGGTGGTGTCGCAGGTCAAGCTGATCGCGGAGCCGTGGGACGTCGGTCCCGGTGGCTACCAGGTCGGCAACTTCCCTCCACTGTGGACGGAGTGGAACGGCAAGTTCCGCGACACGGTCCGCGACTTCTGGCGCGGTGAGCCCGCCACGCTCGGTGAGTTCGCCTCGCGCATCACCGGCTCGTCCGACCTCTACCAGGACGACGGCCGCCGTCCCTACGCGTCGATCAACTTCGTCACGGCGCACGACGGCTTCACGATGAACGACCTGGTGTCGTACAACGAGAAGCACAACGAGGCCAACGGCGAGGACAACAAGGACGGCGAGAGCCACAACCGGTCCTGGAACTGCGGCGTCGAGGGCCCGACGGACGACCCGGAGGTCCTCGCACTGCGGCAGCGGCAGCGGCGCAACCTGATGGCGACGATGCTGCTCGCGCAGGGCGTGCCCATGATCGTGAACGGCGACGAGTTCGGCCGCACGCAGCACGGCAACAACAACGCGTACTGCCAGGACAACGAGGTCTCCTGGGTCGACTGGTCGCTGCTCGAGGCCAACTCCGAGCTGATGGAGTTCACCTCGGCGATCACGGCGTTCCGCAAGGCGCACCCGGTGTTCCGGCGCCGGCGCTTCTTCGCGGGCAGGCCCATCCGCAAGGGCGAGGAGCTGCGCGACATCGCGTGGTTCACGCCGTCGGGCGAGGAGATGACCGAGCAGAACTGGGAGGACGACTTCGGCAAGTGCATCGTCGTCTTCTTCAACGGCGAGGGCATCCCCGACCTCGACTCGCGCGGCATGCGGGTGGTCGACGACTCGTTCCTGATGGCGTTCAACGCGCACTACGAGGACATCGAGGTGACGCTGCCCGAGGCCGAGTACGGCCCCGAGTGGAGGGTCGTGGTCGACACGGCGACCGGGATGGTCGGCAACGGCGAGAAGCCGATCGCCGCGTCCGGTTCGCTGAACCTCACGGCGCGCTCGCTCGTCGTGCTGCAGAGGGTGGGCTGATGGCCGCGCCGACTTCCACGTACCGCGTTCAATTCACCCCGTCCTTCACGTTCGCCGACGCCGCCGGTGTCGCGGACTACCTGGCCCGCCTCGGCGTCGGCGCGCTCTACGCCTCACCGATGCTCGACGCGCGGGAGGGGTCGACGCACGGCTACGACGTCGTCGACCCGACCAGGGCGAGGCCCGAGCTCGGCGGCGACGCCGGGCGCGCGGCGCTGCAGGACGAGCTGAAGTCGCACGGGCTCGGCCTCGTGGTCGACATCGTGCCGAACCACATGGTCGTGCCGAACCCGTGGTGGGAGGACGTCCTCGAGCACGGGCAGGCCTCGCGCTACGCGCGGTACTTCGACATCGACTGGTCGTCGGGCAAGGTGCTGCTGCCGGTGCTCGCGGAGGACGCCGAGGACGAGGTCCACGAGCACTACCTCAAGGCGAACTGGCGGCGCGGCAACACCGAGCTCAACTACCGCCGCTTCTTCGACATCACCGAGCTCGCGGCCATCCGCGTCGAGGACCCGGAGGTGTTCGAGGCGACCCACCGCGAGGTGCTGTCGTGGGGCGTCACGGGACTGCGCATCGACCACCCGGACGGCCTCGCCGACCCCGGCGGCTACTTCCGGCGGCTGCGCGAGCACTTCGACGGCTGGCTGGTCGTCGAGAAGATCCTCGGCCCGGACGAGGCGCTGCCGCAGAGCTGGCCCGTCGACGGCACCACGGGCTACGACGCGCTGCGCGAGGTCTGCGGTGTCTTCATCGCGCTGACCGACTCGTTCTCGGGTGACTTCCACGAGGTCGAGCACGCCTCGCGGCAGCAGGTCGCCGACTCGATCCTGGTGGCGGAGGTGCGGAGGATCGCGCGGCTCGTGCAGGGCGTCGAGTTCGAGGACGCCTGCCGGGCGGTCGCCGAGGTCATGGTCAACTTCCCGGTGTACCGGTCGTACCTGCCGGAGGGCCGGCGGTACTGGGAGACCGCGGTCAGGCTGAGCAGGTCGCCCGCCGTGCAGGCGCTCGACGAGCAGGTCCGCGCCGACCCGCACGGCGAGCTGGCGACGAGGATCCAGCAGACCTCCGGGATGGTCGTCGCGAAGGGCACCGAGGACACCGCGTTCTACCGGTACACCAACTTCGTGGCGCTCAACGAGGTCGGCGGTTCCCCCGACCGCTTCGGGATGTCGGTCGACGAGTTCCACCAGCGGGCGGCCCGGCGCGAGTCCGCCGAGCCGGCCGCGATGACCGCGCTGTCGACGCACGACACCAAGCGGTCGGAGGACGTGCGGGCCAGGCTCGCGGTGCTGGCCGAGATCCCGGACGAGTACCTGGCGTTCGAGACCGCGATGACCGGCAGGTTCGGCCTGTCCGAGCCGACGCTGAACCGCCTGGCGTGGCAGTCGGTCGTCGGCGCGTGGCCGCTCACCGAGGAGCGCCTGGGCCAGTACCTGGAGAAGGCGTCGCGGGAAGCGAAGATCAAGACGTCGTGGGTCGACCGGGACGCCGAGTTCGACGCCGAGGTGGCCGCGTGGCCCGCCAAGGCGCTGAACTCGCCGGAGGTCGCCGCCTTCGCCGAGCGGATCAAGGTGCCCGGCTGGTCGAACTCGCTGGGGCAGAAGCTGGTCCAGCTCACGGCACCGGGCGTGCCGGACGTCTACCAGGGCACGGAGCTGTGGGACTTCTCGCTGGTCGACCCGGACAACCGCCGTCCGGTCGACTACGAGGTGCGCCGCCAGCTGCTCGACCGCATCGAGTCCGGCTGGCTGCCGGAGGTCGACGACTCGGGCGCGGCCAAGCTCCTCGTCGTGCAGAAGGCGTTGCACGTGCGCAAGCGCGGTCTGCGCGGCTACCGGCCGTTGCAGGCCGAGGGCCCGGCCGCCGAGCACGTGCTGGCGTTCGAGCGGTCCGGCGTGATCACGGTGGCGACCAGGCTGCCCGTCGGCCTGGAGCGCAAGGGCTGGCAGGGAACGGTTCTGCCGCTGCCGGCCGGCACGTGGACGGACGCGCTGACCGGGCGTCCGGCGACGGAGGACCTGGCGTCGTTGCTCGACACCTATCCGGTGGCACTGCTGGTGCGGGGGGATCTGTGAGCTTTTCCGTCTGGGCGCCGACGCCCGAGTCGGTGCAGGTGAGGGTCGGCGGCGTCGACCACGGGATGAAGCGCGAAGGCGACTGGTGGCACTCGGAGGCCGAGTCGCCGGCGGGCACGGACTACGCGTTCGTCATCGAGGGCGAGGCGTACCCGGACCCCCGGTCGCTGTGGCAGCCGAACGGCGTCCACGAGGCCTCGCGCGTCTACGCGCACGACTTCGAGTGGACCGACGCGGCGTGGACGGGCAGGGCGTTGCCGGGCGGGGTGATCTACGAGCTCCACATCGGCACGTTCACGCCCGAGGGCACGTTCGACGCGGCCATCGGCAAGCTCGACCACCTGGTCGAGCTCGGCATCACGTTCGTCGAGGTCATGCCGGTCAACAGCTTCGACGGTGTGGAGGGCTGGGGCTACGACGGCGTCCTGTGGGGTGCCGTGCACGAGCCCTACGGCGGGCCGGACGGGTTCAAGCGGTTCGTCGACGCCTGCCACGCGCGGGGCCTCGCCGTGCTGCTCGACGTCGTCTACAACCACCTCGGGCCCTCCGGCGCGTACCTCGACAAGTTCGGGCCGTACTTCGCGGGCCGCAACGACTGGGGTCCCGGCCTCAACCTCGACGGGCCGGGTTCCGACGAGGTGCGCCGGTACGTCATCGGCAACGCGCTGCAGTGGTTGCGCGACTTCCACGTCGACGGCCTGCGCCTGGACGCCGTGCACGCCCTGGCGGACTCGCGCGCGGTGCACGTCCTCGAGGAGATGGCCGTCGCGGTGGACGCGCTGTCCGCGTCGGTGGGCCGCCCGCTCACCCTGATCGCGGAGTCCGACCTCAACGACGCGAAGCTCGTGACCGCTCGTGAAGGTGGTGGGTACGGGCTGCACGCGCAGTGGTCGGACGACCTGCACCACTGCCTGCACGTGGCGCTGACGGGCGAGACCTTCGGCTACTACGAGGACTTCGCCGCGCCGGGAGCGTTGAAGACCACGCTGGAGAAGGTGTTCTTCCACGCCGGCACCTGGTCGTCGTTCCGGGGAAGGCACCACGGCAAGCCCGTCGACACCGCGCTGATCCCGGGGCACCGGTTCCTCGCGTACACGCAGAACCACGACCAGATCGGCAACCGCGCCGCGGGCGACCGCCTGACCGCGACCGTACCGACGTCGAAGTTGTTGTGCGCGGCGGCAATCGTGCTGTGCTCGCCGTACACGCCCATGATCTTCATGGGGGAGGAGTGGGCGGCGTCCACGCCCTGGCAGTTCTTCGCGTCCTTCCCGGACGAGGGGCTCGCGGAGGCGGTCAGGACGGGCCGCCGGCGTGAGTTCTCGCGGCACGGGTGGGGGGAGTCGGACGTCCCGGACCCGATGTCGCCGCAGACGGTCGAGAACTCGCGGCTGCGCTGGGACGAGCTGCGTGAAGGTGGTCACGCGGAGGTGTTCGAGACGTACCGCGCGCTGATCGCGTTGCGCCGCTCCCGCCCGGAGCTGGCCGATCCGCGGTTGGACAGGTTCGTGGTCGAGCAGGACGGGGAGTGCCTGGTGCTGCACCGCGGTACTACCCGCGTGGTGGTCAACCTCGGCACGACCCCCGTCCCGCTGCCTCAGGGAGACGTGCTGCTGACCTCCTCGGCGAACCCGTCGTCGCTCTCACCGGAGTCGTTCGCGGTGGTCGCGTCGACGTGATCCCACAGCATCTGGTCGGCCACCTTGACGGTCCGGCCGAGGTGCGCGTGCACGAACGCCGCCACCAACCGGTCGGCGGCGACGTGCAGCTTGATGTTGTGGTGCTGGGAGATGTGCACCAGCAGCTGGAACGCCTGCTGGGGTGTGCAGGGCTTGCGTGCGGCGATCAGGCCCGTGGCCTGCCCAATGACTGTCCGGGACACCAGAGCTTTGCGCAGCCCCGCCACCTCGGCCTCGAGGGCGGTGATTCTCGCGGACGACACCGCCTTCTCCTTTCGCGTCGTCATGGTCACAGCGGCATGCCGGTGTGACGACGACTGCTCTGGAGCGCAGTGCGAAGGGCGGGCACACCCAGGGCAAGCCGTCACATCGGCTTGCGGCTGGGTTCTCAACCGCGAGTGATCACCTTATCAACTGTTTCAGACCGTGCTCGCCGGGTAACCGATCGATGTAGCTGACCGCCGACGAAGGAGCCTGATCCATGGGTGCCGACGAGAAGTTCAGCAACAAGGCCGAGGAGCTCAAGGGCCGCGCCAAGGAGGCAGTCGGCGACGCCACGGGCAACGAGCAGTGGCAGGCCGAGGGCCACGCCGAGCGCGCCAAGGGCTCTCTCAAGCAGGCGGGCGAGAAGGTCAAAGATGCCTTCAAGTCCGACAGGTAGGACCAAGAACGCCGGCGCCGCCCAGTTCGTCCCCGAGGGGGAGGACTGGGCGGCGCTGCGTGCTGCCTCGGCCGGGTGCCGCGGGTGCGAGCTCTACCGGGACGCCACGCAGACCGTGTTCGGCGAGGGGCCGGTGCCGGCGCGGCTGATGCTCGTGGGGGAGTGCCCCGGTGATCGGGAGGACACCGAGGGGCACGTGTTCGTCGGACCCGCCGGGCGGCTGCTCGACAAGGCGCTCGCGGACGCGGGTGTCGAGCGCGACAAGACCTACCTCACCAACGCGGTCAAGCACTTCCGCTTCACCGCGCGGGGCAAGCGCCGGATCCACGAGACACCTCGGCGGGGCGAGGTCGTGGCGTGCTTCCCGTGGCTGCGCGAGGAAATCAGGGTCGTGCGGCCGGAACTGGTCATCGCCCTGGGGGCGGTGGCGGCGAAGGCCCTGCTGGGACCGTCGTTCAAGCTCACCGAGCACCGCGGTGAGGTGCTGGAGCACGACGGCCTGCGCGTCGGGGTGACGGTGCACCCGTCCTCGGTGGTGCGAGCGGAGAACTTCACCGAGGCCTACGAGAAGTTCGTGGCCGATCTGGTGGCGCTGAAGAAGTCCTGAAACGGGACAACCCCCGGACGACTCCTGCGCGAGCAGGCCGAGCGGGACCAGCGCTCGAAGTCCGGGGGTCGGGTGGCTGCCTTGGTTTGCGCTAGGCGTCACCAAAGGCGGTCCTAGCGGACAGCCACCTCACGAGTCCTGTAGCTATACAACTTCGGACCACCTCCTCTCTTGTGTACTTCGAACCTATGTCGCGATCGGCGCGCTTCGCAACGGACTTTTCTCACGTCACCCACCGCGCCCGGTTCGCGTAGAATCCGCAGGCATGGTGCGCATCCCACTGACGTCGCTGGAACGGGAGCGCGGCAGGCGGCTCGGTCAGTTGCTGAGGGACGCCCGCGGCGAGGAGAGCATGGTCGAGATCGCGGCCCGCGCCGGGTTGTCCGCGGAGACCGTGCGCAAGATCGAGACGGGCCGCGCGCCCACCCCGTCGTTCTTCACCATCGCCGCCCTCGCGGGTGCGCTGGGCATCTCGCTCGACACGATCAACGAGCTGCTGGCACCGCAGAGCCGGTCGGCCTAGGCGCCGACGAGCTCGGAGCCCCGGCCGCGACGCTCCCCGGACGGTGCCACGGCGATTCCCACTGTCGTGTGGATTCGCCGGCGGAACCGGACCGCCTACTACCCCGCGCTCGCCCGGACAAACTTTTGACTTCGTTTCCACCCCGTGTTCCCGTGAAGTCCGAAATAGGCTCTTCGCGGAACGGGTGGAATGATGAAACTCATTTCAGCGGTGGTCGCCGCATTCCTGGCGTTCGCACTCGTCGGCGTGCCCACGGCGGCCGCGGTGCAGGTGGAGCAGGTCACCAGGGCCGAGCTCCTGTCACGTGCCTCGACTTGGCTGACCGCGAACAACGGCGACCGTGTGCCGTACAGCATGGAGAAGTACTGGACCGACGGTTATCGGCAGGACTGCTCGGGTTTCGTCTCGATGGCCGCGGAACTGGGCAAGGAAGACCCCCGCGGCGGACCGAACACCGAACTCCTCGCCACCGACAGGTACACGACGCCGGTCGCGATCGCCGATCTGCTGCCCGGTGACCTGTTCATCGACCCGGTGGACGAGCCCGGCGAGGACTTCCGGCACGTCGTGATCTTCGAGCGGTGGACCAAGCCCGACAGGTCGGAGTACCTGGCCTTCGAGCAGCGCGGTGGTGTCGGCACCGACCACCGCCCGCTCACCTACGGCCTGGAGCCGAACAGCAAGTACCGGCCGGTGCGGCTGAAGAACGTCGTGGGCTGACCCCCGCCCACCGAACCTCCCGGGAGCTGAAGTGCGCTCACTGCTCACCACTCTCGCGCTCGTCGGGGCGTCCCTGGTCGCCCCCGCCGCGCCCGCCTCCGCCGCCGACCCCGCGCTGGCGCCGACGCCGCCGATGGGGTTCAACAACTGGAACTCCACGGCCTGCGACATCAACGAGCAGATGATCCGCGACATCGCGGACCTCTTCGTCGCCAAGAAGCTCAAGGACGTCGGCTACCAGTACGTCAACGTCGACGACTGCTGGGCCGACGCCACGCGCGACCCCGCCACCGGCCGCCTGCGCCACCACCCCGTGCGGTTCCCGAGCGGCATGAAGGCGCTCGCCGACCACGTCCACGCGCGCGGCCTCAAGTTCGGCATCTACTCCAGTGCCGGCACGCTGACGTGCACGGGAACGATGCCGGGGTCGCTGGACCACGAGGAGATCGACGCGCAGACGTTCGCCGACTGGGGCGTCGACTACCTCAAGTACGACAACTGCCACCACGCGGGCCGCCCCGCGCTGGAGCGGTACACGAAGATGCGCGACGCCCTGAAGAAGACCGGCCGCCCGATCGTCCACTCGATCTGCGAGTGGGGCCAGAACAAGCCGTGGGAGTGGGGCAAGGGCGTCGGACACCTGTGGCGGACCACCGGCGACATCGTCGACACCTGGGCCAGGACCGTCGAGATCGTCAAGGAGAACGCGCCGCTGCACGCCCACGCCGGACCGGGGCACTGGAACGACCCCGACATGCTGGAGGTCGGCAACGGCGGGCAGACCACGACCGAGTACCGCAGCCAGTTCGCGCTCTGGGCGGTCATGGCGGCGCCGCTGCTGATCGGCGCCGACCTGCGCAAGATCTCGCAGGAACACCTGGACGTCCTGCTGAACGAGGAGATCATCGACGTCAACCAGGACCGCCTGGGCGTCCAGGCCACCGCGGTGCGGCAGCAGAACGGGCACTGGGTCTTCGTCAAGGCGCTGTCCGGCGGGGACAGGGCGGTGGCGCTGTTCAACGAGTCCGAGGCGACCGCCACGATCTCCACGACGGCGCAGGAGGCGGGGTTGCCGCCGAGTGCCGGCTACACCGTGCGGGACCTGTGGGAGGGCAAGGACGCGCAGTCGAGCGGCGCGATCTCGGCCGCCGTGCCGCCGCACGGCACCGCGATCTTCCGCGTGAAGGCGGCCTAGGCCCGGGCTCGGCGGCGCAGCGCCGACCTGGCGAACGCCACCGCCGCGATGGCGGCGACGAGCGCTCCCGTCGACAGGATCTGGCCGCGTGCCCGGTCGTCGCTCAGCATCAGCACGACCACCGCGACGATCCCGGCCAGCGCCAGCCAGGACAGGTACGGGTAGCCCCACATCGGCACCGCCGGCTCGGCGATCGTGCGGCGCATCCGGATCTGCGACACGGCGACGAAGCCCCAGACGACCAGCAGTGCCGAACCGACGGCGTTGAGCAGGAGCAGGAAGACCGTGTCCGGCCACAGGTAGTTCAGCAGCACGGAGAAGAAGCCGAACGCCGTCGACGCCAGCACTGCCTTGCGCGGGACGCTGTTCTGCTTGCCCAGCAGCGCTTTCGGCGCTTCGCCGCGTTCGGCCAGCGAGCTGAGCATGCGCGCGGCGCCGTACAGGGTGGCGTTGATCGCGCTGAGCAGCGCCACGAAGATGACGGCGTTCATGATCTGCCCGGCCGCCGGGATGCCGAGCTTGCCGAGCACCGCCACGTACGGGCTGGCGCCGACCTCGGAGTCGTTCCACGGCAACAGGGTGACGACGACGGCCATCGAGCCGAGGTAGAAGACGAGCAGCCGCGTCATCGAGGTGCGGACGGCTTTCCTGACGGCGTGCCGCGGGTCTTCGGCGTCGGCCGCGGCGATCGTGACGACCTCCAGGCCGCCGAACGCGAACACGACCGCCATGAACCCGGCGACGACGCCCGCCCAGCCGTGCGGCAGGAAGTCGGTGAGGTTGCCGGTGCCGGGGGAGTCGACGCCGGGGACGAGTCCCGCGATGGCCGCGACGCCGAGGACGAGGAAGACGACGATCGCGGCGACCTTGAGGCCCGCGAACCAGAACTCGAACTCGCCGAAGTTGCGGACGTTGCCCAGGTTCACGGCCGTGAGCACCGTCATGAAGAGCAGCACCCACGCCCACTGCGGCACCGCGGGGACCCAGCCCGCCGCGATCCCGGCGGCTCCGGTGGCCTCGACGGCGAGCACGACGCCGACCGCCGCCCAGTAGGTCCAGCCGACCGTGAAACCCGCCCACGGGCCGATCGCCTTTTCCGCGTGCACCGAGAACGCGCCACCGCTCGGGTGTTCCGCGGCCATTTCCGCGAGCATGCGCATCACGAGCAGCGCGAGAACCCCCGCCAGTGCGAACGACAGGAGCACCGCCGGTCCGGCGAGCGCGATGCCGGCGCCCGTTCCGACGAACAGGCCCGCCCCGATCACCCCTCCCAGCGCGATCATGGTGACGTGCCGTTCCCGCAGGTGAGTCACTCTCTCCAGCCCCGTTCGAGTGTGCCGATGGCGGGCCGATAGTGAGTTCATGGCGGCGGGGAGTCAAATCGTGTGATCGGAGTTACACCGCACTGAGCGAAGTGAGGGTGAGATCGATGAACTCGCCTGAGGGAGTCCTGCCGTCCGGAGTTCTGCCGCAGCTCGACACGTTCGCCGCCGCCGTCGAGCGCTGTTCGAGCTGGGGCTGGCTCGTCCTGCGTTCGGAGAACCGGTTGCTGCTGACGACCGACCGGTCCGTGTCCGCCGTGGAGATGGCGGCCGGGATCGGCGAGGAGGTGCGGCACTACCTGTCCGTGCGGATGCTCGGCGGCCCGGTGGTGGTGCTGCCCGGCGCTCCGGGGCGGTGGCTCGTCCTCACCGGGTCGGCGGACGAGGCCTCCCAGGTCAACCTGATCCGGCTGCGGGCCCGCGGCGCCCTGACCCACCGGCTGGGCACCCTGGTGCCGCTGCCGCCGTCCCGCATCGGCGGGGGCGGGGTGCGCTGGCTCGGCGAAGTGCCGTCCGGGAAACCGTTCCTGCCGCCGTTCTCGGCGGTCGTGGCGGCGGTGCGCGCGGTGACGGAGACCGCCGGGTCGCGGTGATGGAGAACGCCGTCGTGATAGGCGCGTGATGGACCGTTGAATCGTCCTCAGCCGCAGGGCGATTACATTCGGAATCGATCTCGTGACTAGTTCAGCACTCGAACAGTGCATGGCTGACACGGTCAGGACACATCTCCGTCACGCCCTTCGCGTAGCGTCGACTACCCCGGTGGCGGTGCGAATTCACTCCACAGGACGCGCCCGACGCTCTACGGTTTGTGAGGTCGGACACCAACGAAAGGAGCGCGTGATGGACGGGTACGACATTCTCGCGGACGAGGACGGCCACGTCCGCGGGTACGACTAGAAGCCACTCGCCGGCCGCGCGAGGGAGTCGTCCGAAGAGATTCCCTCGCGGCCCGAGTGGGTCCGTCGTTTTTCGCGACGAGGAATGCGTTGCCGGGAGGCGTTCCCGGTTCCCGTGCCCGGCGTCAGATCGGTGCCGCGGTGCTCGCGCGGACCACGAGGTTCGTCGGAAGATCCCGACGTTCCGCGGGGCCGCCGTCGAGCAGGGCGGCGAGGAGGTCCACCGCCACCTCGCCCGCGTCCTCGGTCGGCATGTGGACGGTCGTCAGCGCCGGTGAGCACATCGCCGCGTACAGGATGTCGTCGAAGCCGGTCACGCTGATCTGCTCCGGCACCCGGACGCCGCGCGCCGCCAGACAGCTCAGCGCACCCAGCGCCATGAGGTCGTTGTAGGCGATGAACGCCGTCGCGCCGGTCTCGAGAGCCCGCCCGGCCGCCTCGTGGCCGCCGCCGAAGTTCGGGTCGGAGGAGCCGAGGACCTCGGCACGACCGGCCAGGCCCTGCAGCCTGCGGTCGTTCGACCACGCCGCCGCCGGGCCGCCGAGGTAGGCGAAGTGCCTGTGGCCCAACGACTCCAGATGTGCCACGACCTGGTCCGTGCCGGAGGCGCTGTCCATCAGCACCGACGAGACGCCGGGCACGATCCGGTTGATGAGCACCAGCGGCGTGAGAGCGGCGAGCTCGACGATCATCTCGTCGGACAGCAGCGACGCGCACAGCACCACGCCGTCGACCTGCGCCGCCATCGTCCGCACGAGCTCGGCCTCGGTCGCGGGGTCCTCCCTGCTGTCGCAGAAGAACACCGAGGCGTCCGCCTCGCCCGCCCGCGTCTGCACCCCTCGCAGCACCGAGGGGAAGAACGGGTTGGTGAGGTCGGGCACCACGATGCCGAGGTTGCCGGTGCGGCCGGTGATGAGGCTGCGCGCCGCCCGGTTCGGCTGGTAGCCGAGCCCGGCGACGACGTCCAGCACGCGTTGCCGGGTGGCGTCCTTGACCAAGCCCGGCGCGCTCAGCGCGCGCGAGACCGTCGAGACGGAGACCTGAGCCTGGCGAGCGACATCCCTGATCGTGACGGCCACCCGCAGATCATGGCAGCCGAGGTCTGCAGGACCCAGGTCCTCAGGTCACAGTTCCAGGCCGGTCAGCACCAGGACGCGGGGCTCGGTGAGGTCCTCCATCGCCGCGCGCAGGCCCTCGCGGCCGATGCCGGACTCCTTCACACCGCCGTAGGGCATCTGGTCCGCGCGGTAGCTCGGCACGTCGCCGACGACCACGCCACCGACCTGGAGTCGTTGCGCGGCGCGGAAAGCCAGCCGCACGTCCGTGGTGAACACGCCCGCCTGCAGGCCGTACCGGGAGGCGTTGACGCGGTCGAACGCCTCCTCGACGGTGTCCACCCTGGTCAGGGTCACCACCGGTCCGAACACCTCCTCGGCGTTGACCTTCGAGTCCTCGGGCACGTCGGTCAGCACGGTCGGCGCGTAGGTGCGACCGTCCCGCGTGCCGCCGGTCAGGACGGTCGCGCCGGCCTCGGAGACCCACGCCTCGACGCGGTCGGCGGCGGCGTCGTTGATCAGCGGGCCGACGTCGCCCGCCACGTCCAGCTTGCCCACGTGCCGCACCACGGCCTCCGAGACCGCGTCGTACACGTCGGTGTGCACGTAGACGCGCTGAACCGAGATGCACGACTGACCTGCCTGGTACATCGCGAAGGTGGCGATGCGCTGCGCCGCGAACTCGACGTCCTGCCAGTCCGGCGCGACGATCGCGGCCGCGTTGCCCCCGAGCTCCAGCGTCACGTGCTTGCGCGGCACGCGGTCCTTGATGCCCCAGCCGACCGGGCCGGAGCCGGTGAACGAGACCACCGGCAGGCGCGGGTCCTCGACCAGCGCGGCGGTGTCCTCGTTGGACAGGTGCAGGATCGAGAAGGCACCCCGCGGCAGGTCGGTCTCGGCCAGCAGGTCGCCGAGCAGGAACGCCACCTTCGGCGTGGCGGGCGCGGGCTTCAGCACGATCGGCGCACCGACGGCCAGCGCGGGGGCGACCTTGTGCGCCACCAGGTTCAGCGGGAAGTTGAACGGCGCGATGCCCAGCACCGGCCCGCGCGGCACGCGGCGGACCAGCGCGAGGCGGCCCTCGGCGGCCGGGTCGGTGTCGAGGCGCTGCAGCTCGCCGGAGAACCGGCGGGCCTCCTCGGCGGCCCAGCGGAACGTGGAGATCGCGCGCGTCACCTCGACGCGCGCCCACTTCATCGGCTTGCCGGAGTCGTCGTTGATGGCCAGGGCGAACTCCTCGGCGCGCTCGGCCAGGCGCCGGGAGACGTGGTCCAGCGCGGACGCGCGGCGGTGCGCGGGCAGTGCGGCCAGTTCGGGAGCGACGGCCGCCGCCGCGGCGACGGCGTCCTCGACGTCCGCGGGGGTGTGGAAAGCGATCATGCGAGCAGGGCTCCTTCGAGAACGTCCAGTCCTTCGGCGAGCAGGTCGTCCGGGATGACCAGCGGGGGCAGCAAGCGGATCACGTTGCCGTAGGTGCCGCACGTCAGCACGACGACACCCCGTTCATGGCACGCCTTCGCGACGCGAGCGGCGACGTCGGGCGTGCGTTCGGTGAACTCGACGGCGATCATCGCGCCACGGCCGCGGACCTCCGCGATCGCGTCCGTCTTCCCGGCGACGGCCCTGAGCCGGCCGAGCACGGTCTCCCCGATGCGGCGCGCGGCGGCGTTGAGGTCGCGCTCGCGCATCGTGCGGATCGCGCCGAGCGCCGCCGCGCACGCGACCGGGTTGCCGCCGTAGGTGCCGCCGAGTCCGCCGACGTGCACGGCGTCCATGATCTCGGCGCGACCCGTGACGGCGGCGAGCGGCAAGCCGCCCGCGATGCCCTTGGCGGTGGTGACCAGGTCCGGCACCACGCCCTCGTGGTCGAGCGCGAACCACGAGCCGGTGCGGCAGAAGCCGGTCTGGATCTCGTCGGCGACGAACAGGACGCCGTGCTCACGGCACCACTGCGCGAGGGCCGGCAGGAAACCCGGCGCCGGCTCGATGAACCCGCCCTCGCCCTGGACCGGCTCGATCACGACGGCGGCGGTGCTGCCCGCGCCGACCTGCTTCTCGATCGCGGAGATCGCCCGCCGGGCCGCCTCCGGGCCGGTCAGGCCGTCGTGCAGCGGGTAGGAGGCCGGAACCCGGTACACCTCGGGCGCGAACGGCCCGAACCGGTGCTTGTACGGCATGTTCTTGGCGGTCAATGCCATCGTGAGGTTCGTGCGGCCGTGGTAGCCGTGGTCGAACACGACGACGGCCTGCCTGCCGGTGACGTGCCGGGCGATCTTGACCGCGTTCTCCACCGCCTCGGCGCCGGAGTTGAACAGCACCGACCGCTTCTCGTGCCCGCCCGGCGTGAGCTCGTTGAGCGCCTCGCACACCTCGAGGTAGCTCTCGTACGGCGTGACCATGAAGCAGGTGTGGCTGAACCTGTCGATCTGCGCGTGCACCGCCTCGGCGACGGCGGGCGCCGGGTTGCCGGCGTTCGTGACGGCGATGCCGGAGCCGAGGTCGATGAGCTGGTTGCCGTCGACGTCGACCAGCAGGCCGTCGCCGGCGGAGTCGACGTAGACGGGCAGGGTCGAGCCCACCCCGGCGGCGACGGCACCCCTGCGCCGCGCCTGGAGCTCCAGCGACTTCGGGCCGGGGGTCGCGGTGCGCAGTCGGGTCATGTGCCCAGCATGGTCCTGGCCGACCGGCTGCGCAGTGTCTGAAATGGCCATCCGCGTACCTGAAGTTGTACAAACTGGCACATGCCCATCACGTTGCGGGACCTGGCACGAACGCTGGCGCTGCCGGTGCTGGCCGGGGACGTGTCGAAGCCCGTCGGGTGGGTGCACGGCACCGAGCTCGCCGACCCCACGCCGTTCCTGGAGGGCGGTGAGCTGCTGCTGACCACCGGACTCCCCGCCGTCGGCGACGACTACGTGCGGCGGCTCGTCGGCGCCGGCGTGGTGGGGCTGGGCTTCGGCACCGGGCTCGGGCACGACTCGGTGCCTCCCGCGCTGGTCGCCGCCGCCGACCACGCCGGGCTCGGGCTGGTCGAGGTGCCGCGCGAGGTGCCGTTCATCGCGATCAGCAAGGCGGTGTCGAAGGCGCTGGCCGCGGACGAGTACGCCGCGCTGACGAAGACGAGCGAGGCGCAGCGGGCGCTCACCCGTGCCGCGGTGAGGACGGGCGTGGCCGGGGTCGTGCGCCGGCTCGGCCAGCGGGTCGACGGCTGGGTCGTCCTGCTCGACGCGGCGGGACTGCCCGTGCACGAGCACGACTCGCGCCAGGTCCCCGACCTGTCGGCCGGGCTCGCCCGGCTCCGGACGGCGGGGGGCCTCGCCAGCGCCGCGTTCGAGACCGGCGGCCGGCACGTGTTCCTGCAAGCACTGGGGAGCAGGGCCGGGGGAGTGCTCGCGGTCGGCACGCGGGGCCCGCTCGACGCCGCCGGCCTGAGCGTCGTCAACACCGCCGCCTCGCTGCTGACCCTGGCCCTCGCCCGCAACGACGCCGTCGACGCCGCGCACCGGGAGCTGAGGTCGGGCCAGTTGCTGTTGCTGCTCAACGGGATCCCCGTCGAGGGACTGCCCGAGCGCTTCCGGGTGTTCCTCGCGGACGAACCACCCGGCAGCGGCTTCTGGGCCGAGCACGACGGCCGGATCGTCGTCCTGGCACAGGACTTCGACGGGGTCGCGTCGTCCGAAGTGGACGTCCGGAGCGTCGCCAGGGGCTACCGGGAGGCCCGGCAGGCGTGGAAGGCGGGGGTGCGGACGTTCGAGGACCTCGCCGGTCGCCTCCCGGTGCCGGAGGAGTTCGCGCGGGCGCTGCTGCGGCCGCTCGACGCCGAGACCCGCGAGACGGTGCGGGTCTGGCTGGCGCACCACGGTTCCTGGGACCCCGCGGCGGCGGAGCTGGGGATCCACCGCCACACGCTGCGCAACCGGATCCGCCGGGCCGAGCAGGCACTCGGCCGCTCGCTCGACTCGCCGGGCGTGCGCGCGGAGCTGTGGCTAGCCCTGCACCGCGAAGGTCAGTGAGGCGGTGTAGCCGGACGTGACGCCACCCGACATCGTCGCCATCTGGTGGTCGGTGCCGTCGCGGAACACCGTGTCCTGCCGCAACGACGTCCGCGCCATGTTCCGCACGCTCTGCGTGTACCCGGTCGTGCCGTAGACCTCCTTGCACGTGGTCTCGGGCAACGCGAGCTGCGACGTCGTGATCTTGCTGCCGGCCCGGGTCGCCTCGGCCAGGCTCGGGTAGACCTCGAAGTGGACGTGCGGCCAGCGCCCGGAGTACGCGCCGGGGAAGACGCTGACGAAGCGGAGCTTCCCGGACGCGTCGGCCTCCTGGACCCCGCGCAGGAAGTTCTCGTCCTTCACGCGGTCGGAGTACATCGAGTAGTCGCCGTTGATGTCGCAGTGCCACAGGTAGACGGCGGCGCCCTGGAACGGCTCGCCGCCGGGCTTCCGCACGGTCAGGTCGACGGTGAGCCGCACGCCCTCGGCCGTGCGGGTCGAGGAGCCGAAGCTCGACCTGATGTCCGAGCGCACGATGCCGCTCCGCGTCAGGGCGTTCGGGCCGTTGGACCCGTCGTCCGGGAACGGCCCGGCGGTCTCCTCGGGGATCGGCTGCAGAGGCGAGCCCGCCGCCGCGGACGACGTGGTGCCCGCCGAGGGGGTCGTGGCGGGGGAGGTCGTGGTGGTCGGCGGGGCGCAGGCCACGAGCGTGAGGCCTGCGCCGCCGAGCAGCGACAACGCCCGCCGCCGTCCGATCAGCGTGGCGAGGTCGTACTGGAGACCGCGGTCGTGGTTGTCCGTCATGCGGACCAGGTTGCGGCTGGTTCCTGTGAGGCGCCTGTGGAGGAGCTGTCCTCTGCCTGGCGGCGTCGCAAGCGCTCCCGCGCCGTGGTCCGCGACCGCGTTCCGCGCGATTCGGGGACATTTCTCACCGCGGCCCGCCGACTATCACCAAGTATTCACCCGGTCGTCGGTGCGGTCGCCCGACTTGGCGCGGCGGTATTCGCGCTCGACGACCGCGGCCCGGTCGACTTCGGCGTGCGGCACGTGCAGTGCCGCGCTGATCCAGGCTCGCCAGTAGGGGCCGGGAATGCGTTTTCCGCGTTCCCACCTCGACACTTCTTCACGGGTGACGCTGTCGTTCTGTGAGATCTCGCACAACAGGTCGGCGAGTTCGCGCTGCGTGAGCCCCTGTTCCCGCCTTGCCTGGGGAATCAAGGCGGTGATCGGTGGCGTGTCCTGGTGCTCGCGGGCTCGCTGGACTGCCTTGAGCACGGTTCTGCTCCGTTTCGCTGAGATGACGGGGTGTGGCTTCCACCCTGCACCAAACTCGCGGGCTTCGGTCCGTGCATTGCGGTGATACCGGCGGTCGTTGAAAGTTCAGATAACTATGGAAACACTTGATCGGATGTTCGGAGGAAAAACAACTGGTCCAATGGGGCGCTGGTGCTCGCTTTTCGGCAGTCTCGCTACTGTGATCATCCCGGGCTCGTTGCCGCAGCAATGCCCGGAGCGGAAGGTGAGGAAAATGTTTTCGACGGTCGAAGTCGTGCAGGTGTTCCTCGCGCGGCTCGCGGCGCAGGACGCACCCGGCATCGCGCGGTTGTGCGCCCCCTCGGTCGAGTGGGAGTCCCCGGAACCGGCGGGGACGCGGTGGACGGCGGGCACCCGCACCCGCCGGGAGGTCGAGGCCTGGTTCCTGACCCTGTTCTCCGCGTACTCCCTGGACCGGCTGTCGGCGCGCCAGGTGGTCGTGGACGGGGGAGACGCGGCGGTGATCGGCTCCGCGCGCTGGCGGCTGCGTTCCACCGGCGACCCGGTGGAGACGCGCTTCACCTCGGTGCTCTCGGTGCACCTCGGCGAGATCGAGCAGTACTGGCACCTGCCGGACACCCTGGCCGTGGCCGTGTCGACCGGTGTGGCGCGGGTGGGGTGATGAGCGCGAAACGGGAACGAGCCACGCACACGCGGACGCGACTGCTGCAGGCCGCGGCGGAGGTGTTCGACCGCGAAGGCTTCGCCGGTTCCAGCCTCACCGCTGTGTGCGCACGGGCCGACGTGTCGAAAGGCGCGCTGTATTGCCACTTCCGCTCGAAGGAGGCCCTCGGCGTCGCGATCATCGAGGAGCAGTCCCTGCTCTGGCACCGGTTGCGCGACGAGGTGCTCGAGGTCGAGGCGTCACCGGTGCAGGCGTTGATCACCATGTCGTTCGAGTTCGTCCGCAGGCTGGAGACCGACCTCACCGTGCGGGTGAGCGCGAAGCTGCTGCGGGAGGCGGTGTTCTTCGACGTCGTGGCGGCCGCGCAGGTGATCGGCTGGGTCACCGTGGTGCGGGACCTGCTCACGCTCGCCCGGGACCGCGGCGAGCTCCGGCCGGAGGTGAACCTGCGGCACGCCGCCGAGCAGATCGTGGCGGAGCTGCTCGGGCTGCAGTTCGTGGCGCAGGCGCTGAGCGGCGGCACCGACCTGCGCGTGCGGCTCGGCCGGGTGTGGCGGGCCACGTCCGGCTGCCTCGTGACCGACGCCGTCCGGGAGAAGCTGAGCTTCGGGTGACCGGCGTTCGCCCGGGAGGCCGAAGCCCTGTCCGGTCGTGGTGATCTTCGGACCGGGCCGGGTAGCCGGAGGTCCGCGCGACCGGTTAGGTTGCAGCGCGACGAGCGGAGGCCCATGAGCGCAGCCTGGGACGGCGACCTGACAGGCGCGGTGATCGACGACCGGTTCGTGGTCGGCACACTCCTCGGATCCGGTGGGATGGCCGAGGTCTACCGCGCGTACGACAGATCGACGACGTCCTCGGTGGCCATCAAGATCTTCACCGGTCCCGGCCTGCCCGACGACGAGCTGCGCCTGCAGCGCGAGGCCTCGATGCTGGCCTCGCTCGACTGCCCCGGCATCATCCCGGTGTACGCGTCCGGCAGCGTGTCGCGCCGCCCGTACTTCGTGATGCGCGAGATCACCGGCGGCACCCTGCGCCAGCGCATGCGCGAACCGCTGCCGCCCCGGTTCGTGGCGCGCATCGGCGGTCAGATCGCGTCGGTGCTCGACCACGTGCACGGCCTGGGCGTCGTGCACCGCGACATCAAGCCGTCCAACATCCTGATCGACGACGAGGAGAAGCAGGCCTACCTCGCGGACTTCGGCCTCGCGCTCGTGGCCGAGGTGACGCGGGTGACGACGTCCGGCATCCTCGTCGGCACCGCCGGCTACCTGTCGCCGGAGCAGGTGCGCGGGGGCGACGTGGGTCCGGCCGCGGACATCTACTCGCTCGGTCTGGTGCTGCTGGAGTGCCTGACCGGGCGGACCGAGTACCCCGGTGGCGACGCCGAGGCGGCCCTGGCCCGGCTGGCCCGCGCGCCGCGGATCCCCGTCGACCTGCCGCTGGCCTGGGTGTCGCTGCTGTCCGCGATGACGGACTCGGACCCGCAGCGCCGCCCGACGGCCGCCCAGTGCGAGCGGTCGCTGAGCGCCGCGCACGAGGCGAGCCGCGGACTGCCCGCGTTGCTGCCGGACGCGGAGGTCGCGCCCGCCCCGGAGGTGCCGAAGCCGCGCAGGGGCAAGCGCCTCGCGATCACCGCGGCGGCCGCGGTCGCGATGACGGCGGTGGCCGTGGCGGTCGCGAACCTCGGTGGCGGCGGCTCGGAGGCCCCGGCGGCGGACCGTCCGGTCGCGCCGGACACCCAGACCCGCGTGGTGACGGTGACGCCGTCGACGGTGACCGTCGTGCACTCGCCGGACGGGTCCTCCCCGGACGGGTCCTCCACCGCGCCCGGTGCGCCGCAGCCCGGCGCCGAGCTGACCACGACGGTGGTGCCGCCCGGCGCGGCCCCTCCGGAGAACACCCCCGCCGAGACGCCGCAGAACACGACGACCAAGACCAGCAGGGAGAAGGAGAGGAGCACGGGCAAGCCGTCGGAGCTGCCGCGCCCGTCGACCGGTCCTCGCACCTAGGAGCGGCTCGCCCTCGAACGGCTCAGGCGTTCGGTTCCTCGACGGTGGCGAAGGGCAGGTCGGACAGCTCGGCCCGCAGCGTGTCCAGGTCGGCGTACACCGCGGAGGCGCCGCGGTCGACCAGTTCGCTCTCGCCGAACCCGCCGGTCAGCAGCCCGATGGACGGCAGTCCCACCCGTGCGGCGGCCTCGCAGTCCCACACCGAGTCGCCGACGACGACGGCGCGCTCGCCCTTCACCTCGCGCAGCGCCACCTGGATCAGGTCGGGCGCCGGCTTGCTGTCCTCGACGTCGTCGGAGGTGGTCCAGGCGACGTCGCCGGGGTCGATCAGCTTCAGGTAGTGCTCGACGTGCTTGCGCTTGCCCGAGCTGGCGAGCACGACGGAGAGGCCCAGGTCGGCGGCCGCGCGGACCAGGCGGTGGGCGCCCTCGACCGGCTGGATCTCGTCGATCATCTCGTCGAAGTGCCGTTCCCACGCCTCGCGCAGGGTGTCGCCGTGGTCGCGTTCGACGTTGTCGCCCGCCACAGCCGCCACCAGCTTGTCGCCGCCCATGCCGATCGCGCGGTGCACCCGCCACGCGGGCACGGTGATGTCGACGCCGCGGAACGCCCGCAGCCACGCCACCGTGTGGTGGTAGTTGGTGTCGACCAGCGTGCCGTCCACGTCGAGGACCAGGGTGTTGCTCATGGGCCAGGTGTGCCCGGGGACCTACCTGGGCAAACCCACCAGCTCGCGGGTCTGGTGCAACGCCGCCAGCTCCCGGCGCAGCACGCCGTCGAGCCACTGCGCGTCCGACATCCACGACTGGTTGGTGTTCAGGCAGACGTGGACGGACGACCGGTAGACCGACAGCGCGACGCCCACGGCGTGACCGGGCGCGACGGGCGCCACCGGGTACATCTCGCACAGGTCCGCGCCGTCCAGGGCGAGCGGGACGGACGGCAGCGGCACCGACGTGACCAGCGTGTCGAACAGCAGGGGAGCGCAGCGGCCCATCACCGGCGCGGCCAGGCGGTGCACCAGGGCCGGCACCCTGTCGGCGAGCAGCGGCAGCGCGCCCGCGCCCCGGTCCGACCCGGCGGCCTTGGCCGACTCCATCTGCGCGCGGATGTCGCGCAGCCGTTCCACCGGGTCGGCGGTGCCGACGGGCAGGGACACGAGGAAGCCGGAGATCTGGTTGCCCGACGTGCCGTCGCCGGAACGTGAGCGCTGGTTGACCGGGATCAGCGCGCGCACGACCGAGTCCGGTCCGGCGCTGTCGTGCGCGGAAAGCCAGTGGCGCAACGCACCCGTGACGAGAGCGAGCAGCACGTCGTTCACCGTGCCGCCGTGCGCGCGCCGGATCCGGTGCACGTCCGAGAGGTCCAGACGCGACATCACGACGCGGCGTGGGCGGGTGGACGCGGTGAGCACCGGCGAGTTCAGCGTCGGCGGGCGGGTGCTCATCAGCACCGAGGACGCGATGTCGATCGTGTCCCTGATCCCGCGCAGCGACGGCAGCGAGGGGATGAGCGACTTCGCGGCCGGCACCGGAGTGTCCGGAATGGACAACCGGGAGGCGTCGAAGAGCCGCAGCCCCAGACCCACGGCCTTCATGCCGTCGCACAGCGAGTGGTGCAGCTTCGCGACGACGGCGAACCTGCCCGCCGCCAGCCCGGTGATGACGTGCAGCTCCCACGGCGGGCGCGCGAGGTCGAGCGGCTGCGCCATGAGGTGGGAGACCAAGGTGGCGAACCGTTCCCTGCCGCGCACGTGGTGCGTGAAGACGTGGTCCTCGGGCGCGAAACCGGGGTCCTCGACCCAGCGCGCGCCGCCCAGCAACGAGGTGCGGGCGCGGTGGCGCAGGCGGGGAACCTCCTGCGCGCGTTCGCACAGCACGGCGGCGATGCGGGCCGGGTGCACCGGAGTGGACGGTGCGAAGGTCGCGACCGCGCCGAGGTGCAACGGGTTGGCGTCACCCTCCATGGCGAGGAAGGCGATGTCGAGGGGGGAGAGGTGGTCTGCCATAGCTGTGCAAGGAAAACAGGTTCGCGTGACACGCGCATTGCGATGAGATGGCGGCGACCCGCTACCGCCCCAAGTGCACCCGAACGGTGGTACCGCTGTGACTCGTGTGGGTGCGAACCAGGTCACACAACAGGTTGACCATCACGATCCCGAAGCCGGACAGGCCGGTGAACGAGGGTGGGAAGCCCGTTCCGGAGTCGCTCACCTCGCAGACGACGGTGCCGTCCTCGCGCCACATCCGCAGCACCCCGCGGCCCGACGCGTGCAGGATGCTGTTCGTCGCCAGCTCGTTCACGGCGAGCACCAGGTCCTCGACCTGCTCGCGGCGCAGCGTGTGCGCGAACGCGGCGACGAGCTTGCGCACGTGGGCCAGCGTGCCGACGGTGAAGGGGTGCTCCTCGGCGCCCAGCGGTGGCGGCGGCAGCGGCACGTTGTAGAGGTCGGCGAGAGCGACCGGGTCGGTGTACCACTCGCTCGCGAAGCGCCGTTCGCCGTCGATCACCACCGGGTGCGTGCGCTTCGCGTCGTCCAGCACGTGGCCGGGCAACGCCCCCGCGTCGTACGGGCACAGGATGACGCCCCGCCGGCCCTCGAACGCCGTGTTGATCAACGCCTCGTGCTGCACGCACGCCGGGTACTCGAGCTCGGTGCGGCCGGGCCAGATCGGCTCGCCGACCATCCGGAAGCGCCGTTGCGTGCTCGCGCTGAACGCCATCAGCACACCCGGGATGATCCGGCCGGGGTTGCGCCCGGCCTCGGTCATGTCGATGAAGTGGACCTGGTCCGCCGCGCCGCCCAGCCGTGCGCGCAGGGGAGCGATGCTCACCTCCGGCACCGCCACGAGCACGGGCTCACCGGCCTCGACGCCGTCCGCCACGAATCTGGCCGTACCGGTGAGGAAGTCGTCCTCATCCCGGTAGAACAGGGCTTCGTGCGCGAACGGGGCAACGGGGTTCATCGGATTCCCGGCGGGCTCGGTGGCTGCGTCAGCCCTCCATTCTGCTACCCGTAACAGTGTTTCGGCGGGGGCCGGGCCGGTGGTTGTCGGCGGGCGTCCAGGTGTCACGCGGTGCCGTGGCGGGTACCTCACGCTCCCGGCCGAGCCCGTCGGAGTGCCGTCCGGGGAGAACTCGTCGTGCGGACGGGGAAAAGCCCAGGCAGACTGCCCTGGAGTCGGGGTCTTGCGAGGAGGTGACGCCGTGATCGCGCACCACACGCTGACCGGGCCGGAGGACGCGCCGGTGCTGGTGCTCGGCAACGCGCTCGGCACGACGACCGAACTGTGGAACGACTTCTCACTGCCGTTCCGCCTGCTGCGGTTCGACCACCGCGGCCACGGCGGCAGCGCGCCCGTGCCCGGTCCGTGCGAGATCGAAGACCTGGCCCGCGATGTCGTGGAACTGTTGGACCACCTGGGATTGCGCCAGGTCCACTACTGCGGTGTGTCCCTCGGGGGAATGGTCGGCATGTGGCTCGCCGCGCACACCGACCGCATCTCCCGGCTCGCACTGGTGTCCACGACCGCGTGGCTGCCGGACAAGAAGCGGCTGGACGACCGGATCGCACTGCTGCGCTCGCGGGGGATGGAGCCCGCCGCGGACGCGATCGTCGAGCGGTGGTTCACGCCGGGGTGCGCGCCGGACGTCGTCGCCCGCTTCCGCGCCGGCCTGCTGGAGGTCGACCTGCCGTCGTACCTAGCGTGCGCCGAGGCCGTGCGGCGCATGGACCTGCGGCCGGACCTGGCGAAGATCGACGTGCCGACGGTGGTGATCGCGGCGGCGCAGGACCGCGCCACACCGACGGAGCTCGTGCGGCACACCGCGGAGGAGCTGCCCGACTCGGAGCTCTACGTGGTCGGCGACGCGGCGCACCTGGCGGTCGTCGAGGCACCGCGGACGATCTCGGTGATCCTCGACGACCACTTCGGCAACGACCAGGCCTGGTGCCGCGCCACGAGCCGGGCACTCCCGCTCCCGGATCGGGGCTAGACCTTTTCGAGCGGCCGGTGCGGCTGCGCCGGGAGCTCGACCCGGATCTCGTCGCCCGGCCGCACGACGCCGCCGGCGAGCACGATCGACATGATCCCGGCGCGGCGCACCAGCTCGCCGTCCGGGCCCTTGAACACGACCTCCTTCAGCAGGCCGGAGGAGAACCGGTCGATCTGCACGCACGGGTTGCGCAGACCGGTCACCTCCACGACGGCTTCGGGGCCCAGGTGCAGGCGGGTTCCGGTGGGCAGGCCCAGCAGGTCGACGCCGCGCGTGGTGACGTTCTCACCGATCTGGCCCGGCTCGACGGCGAAGCCCTTGCCGCGCAGCTCGTCGAGGAGTTCCTCGTGCATCAGGTGCACCTGGCGCAGGTTCGGCTGGGTGGGGTCTTGGGCCACCCTCGACCGGTGCTTGACCGTGACGCCCTGGTGGACGTCGCCCTCGACACCGAGACCGGCGAGCAACGTGATGCTCTCGCGCACGGGCTTGGTGAACGTGTACTCCTCGCTGCGGCTGACCGCCGTCACAACCCCCATGACCACGATTGTGCACGATCGGCTGAGACGCGGAACGTGCTCCGTTCGGCCCAGTGGGCGAAGGGTCGCGAACCGGGCCCGGACATCCCGGTCCAAGGCGTCCGGCGGTGTCCTACCTGCGGTGATGGGGCGAGTTGTGGAAACGCTCTCACGAACTTCCGGCAAGAGTCTTGACTGGGGCTGAGGTCAGGCTGTTGACTCCGTCACACCTCGTCGGAACCGGTTACGGAACCGGTTCCAGGAGGCGGCGGAAGGAAGATCGGCATGCGTGTCACGATCGCAGAGGTCGCCCAACGCGCCCAGGTGTCCAAAGCGACCGTGTCACGTGTGCTGAACGGCAAGCCGGACGTGGACGCCTCGACCGCACAGCGCGTGCGCAAGGTCATCGACGAGATCGGGTACGTGCCCAGCGCCCGCGCCGTCGGCCTGGCGAGGGGACGCACCCGGACCGTCGCGATGCTCGCGCCGTCGCTCACCTGGCCGTGGATGGGCGAGGTGCTGCAGGGCATCGTCGACACGCTGGAGGCCGACGGGTACGGCCTGCTGCTCTACACGCTGAACCGCGGCCCCGACTCGCTCAACCAGTTCGCGAACCACGTGTCCGCCAACGCCTTCGACGGCCTGCTGGTCGTCGAGCCGCCGGACGCCCTGCACTACATCTCCACGCTCTACCGGGCGGGCCTGCCGGTCGTCATGATCGACGACCGCGGCTCGCACCCGGAGTTCCCCTCGGTGACGACGACGAACCGGCAGGGAGGCGCGGACGTCGCACGGCACCTCGTCGCGGCGGGCCGCCGCAGGTTCGCCGTCGTCACCGGACCTCCGCACTTCGGGTGCACCCAGGCGCGGCTGGACGGGTTCCGGCTCGCTCTGGCCGAAGCGGGCCTGACGCTGCACCCGGACCTCGTGGTCGACGGCGACTTCACCACGGAAGGTGGTGAAGTCGCCGTGGACAAGCTCGTCGCGAGCGGGATCCCGTTCGACGCCGTGTTCGCGCAGAACGACCTCTCTGCGGTCGGGGTGCTGCGGGCGCTGCGGGAGTCCGGCCGGAGCGTCCCCGACGACGTGTCCGTGGTCGGCTTCGACGACGTCCCGGTCGCGGGACACACCGAACCCCGGCTGACGACGATCCGCCAGCCGCTGCAGGAGATGGGTGCCGCCGCCGCGCGGATGCTGCTCTCCACGCTCGAGGGACAGCCCATGCCCGACCACCCGCTGGTGCTGCCGACCTCGTTGATCGTGCGCGAATCCGCGCCCTGACCCACCCGCCCCACCACAACTGAAGAACCCGCCGGGCCGGACCACGGCCCGGCTGGTTCGCCGTACGCATGAGAGAGCGCTCTCATGCTCCGTCGTATCGGGAGATTCCCCCATGCGCAGAACAATCATCGTCGCGTTGGCACTGGCGCTCGCGGCGACAGGTTGCTCCTCCGGCGGCGCCTCCAAGGCCTCCGGCGTGTTGACCGTGGGCATGCCCAACGGGCCCCTGACCGAGAACCACAACCCGTTCCTGCCCACGTCGGCGGCGGGGTCGCTCGGCTACCGCTACCAGATCTACGAGCCGCTGGCGTTCGTGAACAACACGCGCCCGGCCCAGGACCCGGTGCCGTGGCTCGCGACCAAGTGGGACTGGTCGGACAACTACAGGAAGGTCACCTTCACGATCCGGGAGAACGTGAAGTGGTCCGACGGCAAGCCGCTCACGGCCGCCGACGTCGCCTTCTCGTACGAGATCCTCAAGAAGTGGCCGGCGCTCAACAACCGCGACTCGCTCAAGGTGGAGACCGCGACGGCGACGCCCGACGGCAAGGTCGAGGTCACCTTCCCCTCGCCGCAGTTCGTGAACCGCAACAAGGTCATCAGCGCGATGGTGGTGCCCCAGCACATCTGGAGCACCGTCGGGGACCCCACGACCTACACGAACCCGAACCCGGTCGGCACGGGCCCGTTCCAGCTCAAGTCCTTCACGTCGCAGACCGTCACGATCGCGCGGCGCGCCGAGTACTGGCAGGAGCTGCCCAAGGTCCCGGAGATCCAGTACACCTCGTACAACGACAACACGGCGCAGACCACCGCGCTGGCGTCGGGCGCGAGCCAGTGGTCGTACGTCTTCATCCCGGACTACCAGAAGCTGTACGTGGACAAGGACCCGGCGCACCACAAGCTCTGGTTCCCGGCCGGCCTCGGCATCCACGGCCTGTGGCTGAACACGACGATCGCGCCCTTCGACAACCCCGCGCTGCGTGCGGCCATGAGCGACGTGATCGACCGCGAGGCGATCTTCGTCCGCGGTGAGGCCCGCCTGTTCCCGAAGCTCGAGTCGAAGACCGGCATGCCGCTGCCCGCCGGTGAGTCGTTCCTCGCGCCGGAGTACAGGGACGCGAAGTTCAAGATCGACGTCGACGGCGCCAAGCAGAGGCTGGCGGCGGCCGGGTTCAAGCTGGAGGGCGACGTGCTCAAGGCGCCCGACGGCAAGCCGGTCACGATCGAGCTCACCAACCCGTCCGGCTGGTCGGACTACCTGACGGTGCTCGACATCATCAAGAGCGACCTGAAGAAGATCGGCATCGAGGCGACCGTGCGCACGCAGACCGCGGACGCGTGGACCACCGACTTCGCGAACGGCGCGTTCCAGGGCTCGCTGCGCTGGACCAACACCGGTGCGACGCCGTACGAGATGTACCAGAACATCATGGACGCGGCGGAGATCAAGCCGATCGGGCAGACCGCGGCGGTGAACTTCGGCCGCTACAACAACCCGGAGGCCACCGCGGCGCTGGCGGAGTACGCGAACGCCGCCGACGACGCCTCGCGGGCCAAGAGCCTCGCGGTCCTGCAGAAGATCATGGTCGAGCAGGTGCCGATGATCCCGACGTCCGCGGGGCCGATCGGTGCGGAGTACAGCACGAAGAGCTGGGTGGGCTGGCCGACCGAGGAGGACCCGTACGGTCCGCCGCAGGCCACCCTGCCGAACGCCCTGCAGATCGTCATGAAGCTGAAGCCCGCGGGGTCTTAAATGAACGAAGTCGCGCTTGAAGCGAAAGGTCTGGTCAAGACCTACAAGCGCGTGCGCGCGGTGCAGGACGTCTCCATCGTCCTGCGCCGTGGGCGCGTGACCGCCCTCGTCGGCGAGTCCGGCTCCGGCAAGTCGACGGTGGCGAAGCTGCTCGCGCGGCTCGTGGAACCCACCTCCGGCGAGATCCTGCTGGACGGCGAGAAGGTGCGAGGGGTGCGGGCGTACCGGCGCAAGGTCCAGATGGTGTTCCAGGACCCCTTCGCCTCGCTCAACCCGGTCCACACGATCCGCTACCACCTGACCCGGCCGCTGAAGATCCACCAGCGGCCGGAGACGGTGGAGGAGCTGCTGCGGCGGGTGAACCTGCCCGCCGACTTCGCCTCGCGGTACCCGCACGAGCTCTCGGGCGGCCAGCGGCAGCGCGTCGCTATCGCCCGCGCGCTCGCCGCGCACCCCGAGGTGCTGCTCGCCGACGAGCCGGTGTCCATGCTGGACGTCTCCATCCGGCTCGGCGTGCTGAACCTGTTGCTGGACCTCAAGGAACGGCTCAAGCTCGCGGTCCTCTACATCACGCACGACATCGCGTCCGCGCGCTACTTCGCGGACGAGACGTTCGTGATGTACGGCGGGCAGATCGTCGAGGGCGGCGACAGCGAGACCGTGACGCAGAAGCCGGCCCACCCCTACACGCAGCTGCTGATCGAGTCCGCGCCCGACCCGGAGCGGTCGGTGGTCGCGCTGGACGCGCCACCGGAGGAGACCACCCAGGTCTCGACCGGCTGCCGGTTCGCGCCGCGCTGCCCGAAGGCGCAGTCGCGGTGCTGGACCGAGGCGCCCCCGCGCACGGAGGTCGACCCCTCCGGGCACTGGGCGGCCTGCTGGCTCTACGTGGAGGCGGCGGCATGACGTTCCTGCTGCGCCGTGCGCTGTTCTACCTGGTGACGCTGTGGGCGGCCATCACGGTGAACTTCCTGCTGCCGCGCCTGCTGCCGGGCGACCCGGTGCAGGCGATGATCACCAAGCTCGGCGGCCGCCTGAACAGCGACGCGATGGCCTCGCTGTACGTGCTGTTCGGGCTCGACGAGCAGAAGTCGATCTGGGAGCAGTACCTCGACTACTGGGGCGCGCTGTTCCAGGGCGACCTCGGGCTGTCGTTCACGTTCTTCCCGACGCCGGTCGCCGACGTGCTCTCGCAGTCGCTGCCGTGGACGCTCGGCCTGGTCGGCGTCACGACGGTCATCGCGTTCCTGCTGGGCACCCTGATGGGCGTCTACGCGGGGTGGAAGCGCGGGTCGTGGATGGACAACCTCATCCCGTTGACGACGTTCCTGTCGTCGATCCCGTACTTCTGGCTCGGGCTGATCGCGATCTCGCTGTTCTCGGTGACGTGGCCGCTGCTACCGGCGTCCGGCGGCTACGCGGCCGGGCTCGTGCCGGAGTTCTCCGGCGAGTTCATCGGCAGCGTCCTGGAGCACGCGGTGCTGCCGGGTGTCACGATCGTCGTGAGCTCGGTGGCCGGCTGGATCCTCGGCATGCGCAACATGATGGTGACCGTGACGGCCGAGGACTACGTGCTCGTGGCGCGGGCCAAGGGACTCACGCAGAAGCGGATCATGTTCGCCTACGCGGCCCGCAACGCCGTGCTGCCGTCGATCTCGGGTTTCGCGCTGTCGCTGGGTTTCATCGTCGGCGGCGCCCTGCTGGTCGAGATGGTGTTCTCCTACCCGGGCCTCGGCTACGTGCTGTTCCAGGGCATCGGAGCGAAGGACTACCCGTTGATGCAGGGCGTGTTCCTGGTGATCACACTGACCGTGCTGGTGGCGAACCTGCTCGCGGACATCGGCTACCTGCTGCTGGACCCGCGCACCCGGCGGGAGGGCTGAGACCGCGATGAACTCCAAGACCAAGCTGGGCCTGGGCATCCTGGCCTTCTTCACGCTGATCGCCGTGGTCGGCGAGTGGATCGCGCCGTACGACCCGTCCGCGATGGGCGACGACCTGCTGTCGCCGCCTTCCGCCGCGCACTGGTTCGGCACGACCATGACCGGGCAGGACATCTTCTCCCAGGTGCTCGTCGGCACCAGGGGCGTGATGGTCGTCGGGCTGGTCTGCGGTGTGCTCGCGACCTTCCTGTCGATCCTGGTCGGCGTGACCGCCGGGTTCGTCGGCGGCGCGGCCGACGAGGCCCTGTCCATGCTGTCCAACGTCTTCCTGGTCATCCCGGCGCTGCCGCTGATCATCATCGTGGCGTCGATGCTGCCGTCGGCGGACACCGTGCTGATCGCGGTGGTGATCTCGCTGACCGCGTGGGCGTGGGGCGCGCGGGTGCTGCGGGCGCAGACGATGTCGTTGCGGCGCAGGGACTTCGTGGAGGCCGCGCGGGCGTCCGGCGAGTCGACCTGGCGCATCATCGTGTTCGAGGTGCTGCCGAACCTGATGGCGGTGATCGCGTCCGGCTTCGTCGGAACGGTGATCTTCGCGGTCATGCTGCAGATCACGCTGTCGTTCGTCGGCGTCATCTCGCTGTCGACCTGGAACTGGGGAACGATCCTGTTCTGGGCGCAGAGCAACCAGGCGCTCGGCCTGGGCGCGTGGTGGTGGTTCGTCCCCGCCGGCGTGTGCATCGCGTTGCTGGGCACGGCGCTGGCACTGATCAACTTCGGGATCGACGAGTACGCGAATCCCCGGCTGCGGAAGGTGCGCGCATGAGCCCGGTGCTGGAGATCCGCGATCTCTCGGTGGACTACGGCAAGCTGCGCGCCGTGCACAACGTCTCGCTCTCGCTGAACAAGGGCGAGGTCCTCGGCCTCGCGGGGGAGAGCGGCAGCGGCAAGTCCACCCTGGCCTACGCCGCGACCCGGCTGCTGCAGCCGCCGGGCCACGTGCCGTCGGGCGAGGTGTTCTTCAAGGGCAGGGACCTGCTGTCGCTGAGCGAGAAGGAGCTGCAGGTCCTGCGCTGGAGCGAGATCTCCATCGTGTTCCAGGGCGCGATGAACGCCCTGAACCCGGTGATCTCGGTCGGCACGCAGATCGACGACGTGCTGCGCACCCACCGGCCGCGGATGAAGCGGCCGGAGCGCGCCGCCCGCGCCCGCGAGCTGCTGTCGTTGGTGGGCATCCCGACCGACCGGCTCGGCGCGTACCCGCACCAGCTCTCCGGCGGCATGCGGCAGCGCGTGATGATCGCGATGGCGCTCGCGCTGGAGCCCGAGATCGTCATCATGGACGAGCCCACCACCGCGCTCGACGTGGTGGTGCAGCGGCAGATCCTCGGCCAGATGATGAGGCTGCGCGAGACGCTCGGCTTCTCGATCGTCTTCATCACCCACGACATCTCGCTGCTGGTCGAGTTCTCCGACCGCATCGCGATCATGTACGGGGGCCGCGTGGTCGAGGAGGCGCCCGCCTCGGAGATCTACCGAGCCGCCAGGCACCCGTACAGCCAGGGCCTGCTGTCGTCGTTCCCGGCGCTGCGCGGGCCTCGCCGCGAGCTGAAGGGCATCCCGGGCTCGCCGCCGGACCTGCGCTCGATGCCGGCGGGCTGCCCGTTCCACCCGCGCTGCCCGTCCGCGATGGACGTCTGCGGCGAGCGGATGCCGTCCCTGGAGCCCGTCGAGGAACGCCGCCGCGTGGCCTGCTGGCTGGAGGACGTGCGTGTCTGACGTGACCACGGGCCTGCCGGCGGACTTCTTCTGGGGCGTCGCGACTTCGGCGTACCAGATCGAGGGCGCGCACGACGAGGACGGCAGGACACCGTCCATCTGGGACACGTTCTGCCGCCGTCCGGGTGCCGTCGCCAACGGTGAGAACGGTGACGTGGCCTGCGACCACTACCACCGCATGCCCGCCGACGTGGCGATGATCGCGGGTCTCGGCGTCGACAAGTACCGCTTCTCCGTGTCGTGGCCGCGCATCCAGCCCGGCGGCCGCGGCCCGGTGAACCCGAAGGGCGTGGACTTCTACTCCCGGCTCGTCGACGAGCTGCTGGCCAGGGGCGTCGACCCGTGGCTCACGCTCTACCACTGGGACCTGCCGCAGGAGCTGGAGGACGCGGGCGGCTGGCCGCACCGCGACACCGCGTACCGGTTCGCCGAGTTCGCGGGCCTGGTGCACGACGCCCTGGGTGATCGCGTGCCGACGTGGACGACGCTGAACGAGCCGTGGTGCTCGGCGGTGCTCGGCTACGACACCGGCCGCCACGCGCCGGGCCGCACCGACTTCGGCGACGCCGTGCGGGCCACGCACCACCTGCTCCTGGCGCACGGCCTCGCGGCGCGGGAGCTCCGCGGCCGCGGTGTGGAGTCCCTGGGCATCACGCTGAACATGGGCACGCACTCGGCGGCGTCGGACGACCCGCGGGACGTGGACGCGGCCCGCCGCGCCGACGGCCTCGGCACGCGCGTCTACATGGATCCACTGGTGCACGGGCGCTATCCGGAGGACGTGCTCGCCGACATCGCCGCGCGCGGTGCCGAGCTCCCGGTCCGCCCCGGCGACCTGGAGGTCATCTCGACGCCGCTGGACGTGTTCGGCGTCAACTACTACACCTCGCACGTCCACAGGGCGACCGCCGACCCGGCCGTGTCCGAGGTGGTGCCGCAGGGCCGTCCGGTCACCGCGATGGGCTGGGAGATCGTGCCGGAGGGCTTCACGTCGTTGCTCGTCCGGCTGCACGAGGACTACGGCGTGCCTATGGTGATCACCGAGAACGGCGCGGCCTTCGACGACCTCGACGTCGTGGACGGCCGGGTCGCCGACGCCGACCGCGTCGAGTACCTGCGGTCGCACATCGCGGCCGTGGCCGAGGCCGTGCGGGCCGGTGCGGACGTGCGCGGCTACCTGGCGTGGTCGTTGATGGACAACTTCGAGTGGGGCTACGGCTACGCCAAGCGGTTCGGCATCGTCCGCGTCGACTACGAGACCCAGCGGCGCACGCCGAAGCAGAGCGCGCTGTGGTTCCGCGACCTGGTCACCCGGCAGCGCGGGTAGGTCCCGATCCCCGGTCCGGTCGTCGTGGCACTTCCGCGCCCCCGCGACGACCGGACCGGTCCCACGTCACGGCGGACGGCGGCACGGCCGTGACCGCCTCCGCGTCGAAGCGGACCCGGCGGGGTGGGACCCCGGCGTCTGCGGGCTGACCGAGAGCACGCTGAGCGCGTGAAACGCCCGAATCGTCCTTGGCCTGGGGGTCGTGCGGCACTCCAGCGGCGTAGATCACGCCCAAATGCACTAGCTAAGGTATGCCTTAGTTAAGTTAGGGTCGCTTTACGCTGCGGTGGAGTGCCAGGAGAGGATCGCGATGGAACCGGTGTTAGACCTGGCCGGAATCGGCTTCGGGCCGTCCAACCTCGCTCTCGCGATCGCCGTGGAGGAACACGAGCTGCCCGTCCGGGCGCGGTTCTTCGAGCGGCAGCCCCGCTTCGGGTGGCACCGGGGCATGCTGCTCGAGGACGCCACGATGCAGGTGTCCTTCCTCAAGGACCTCGTGACGCTGCGCAACCCCACCAGCGGCTTCAGCTTCCTCTGCTACCTGCGCGACCGCGGGCGGCTGATCGACTTCGTCAACCACAAGAACCTCTTCCCGCTGCGCAAGGAGTTCCACGACTACTTCGAGTGGGCCGCCGAACGGGTCGGGCACCACGTGTCCTACGGCACGGAGGTCTCCGAGGTCCGCGCGCACGACGACGGCTTCGAGCTCACCGCGGGCGACCAGCGGGTCAGGACGCGCAACCTCGTGCTCGCGACCGGCCTCGAGGCCAACCTGCCGGACGGCATCGAGACCGGCGAGCGGATCTGGCACAACAAGGACCTGCTGACCCGCGTCGGCACGCTCACCGACCCGCGCCAGGTCGTCGTGGTCGGCGCCGGGCAGAGCGCCGCCGAGGCCGTGGCGTTCTTCCACGACCGGTTCCCCGGTGCCGAGGTGCACGGCGTCTTCGCGCGCTACGGCTACAGCCCCGCCGACGACAGCTCGTTCGCGAACCGGATCTTCGACCCCGCCGCGGTGGACGACTTCTACGCCGCGCCGGAGGAGGTCAAGCGCAAGCTGATGGGCTACCACGCCAACACGAACTACGGCGTGGTCGACGGTGACCTGATCGAGGAGCTCTACCGCCGGGTGTACCGCGAGAAGGTCCTCGGGCGGCAGAGGTTGTTGCTGCACAACACTTCCAAGCTCACCGACGTGACGCCCGACGGCAGGTGCGCCGTCGAGTCGCTGGCCGGTGGCGGCCGGCTGCCGATCGACGCCGACGTGATCGTCTACGCGACCGGCTACCGCCCGGCCAACCCGTCGCGGCTGCTCGGCGGCCTCGCCGACGAGTGCGAACGCGACGAGCAGGGCCGGTTGAAGGTGACGCGCGACTACCGCGTCGTCACCGGGGAAGGCATCCGCGGCGGCATCTACCTGCAGGGTGGCACCGAGCACACGCACGGCATCACGTCGTCGTTGTTGTCGAACACGGCCGTGCGTGTCGGCGAGATCCTCGACTCGGTCCTGCGGCGCGTGCAGCAGCAGGTCGCCGAGTCGGCCCCGAAGCTCCAGACAGTCAAGTAGCTCCATGAGGAAGGACCCGTCATGACCAACCCGTTCGAGGACCCGCAGGGCCGTTTCTTCGTGCTGGTCAACGAAGAAGAGCAGCACTCGCTGTGGCCGACCTTCGCGGAGGTGCCCGCCGGGTGGACCAAGGTGTTCGGCGAGGACAGCCGCGAGGCGTGCCTGGCCTACGTCGAGGAGAACTGGACGGACCTGCGCCCCGCGTCGATCCGCTAGTCCGCACGCCCGATCGCGCGGCGGGGATCCCGGTCCTGCCGCGCGCCAGTTCCTTCACGGCAGGGTGTCCTGCCTGACGTGGTGGTAGTGGGCCAGCGCCACGGTGCCGGCCACCGCGGCGACCGCGCTGACCACCAGGCCGGCCTGCGCCACGGCGCTCATGCCCGTCCCCTCGCCGAGCAGCTCGATCCCGATCCACGCCGCGACGATCGGGTTCACGACGGTCTGCCCGGCCACGACGAGGTCCGGCGGCCCGGCCGCGTACCCGAGCTGGATGAACCAGGCCCCGGACAGGAACGCCACCACCAGCCCGCCGAGCGAGACCCACTCGACCACCGGCAGCGCGGTCGTGACGTCCCGGACCAGCACGGCCACGAGCCCGTACGCGATTCCGGCACCCACGGCCAGCGCCAGCGCGCGCACCGCGCCCGCGGTGAAGGTCGCCGCGACGACGCACACCAGCACGCCCGCGACCACGAGCTGCGCGGCCTGCAGCGCCACCTTCGGCGAGACCTGGGTCGGCACCGCCGCGCCCGCCGTGATGGTCACGAACACCGCGATCCCCGCCGTCGCCACCAGCGCCGCGACCGCCGGCACGCCGGTGGGGCGCCGGGCGCGGGCCACCGCGATGATCGGGATGGCCAGCGCGTTCAGCGGCGCGACCACCGAGACCGGGGCCAGTGCCAGCGCGACGACCTGCAGCACCGCGCACGCGAACAGCACGAGGAACCCGTGGACCCAGCGGCGTGACCGCACGAGCCGCAACGCCGAGGTGAGCTTCAGGTCCGTCGTCTCGCGGACCCCGGCGTGCTGCCACATCGCGCCGAGCGCACCGCACCCGGCCGCGAGCACAGCGCACAGGATCGCGACCCCGACCACCTGGCCGATCGTACGCCGCCGGTGCTATGGTTCATTACATGAGTAACGAACCAGGGAAGTAGTCGTGTTCGACGACCGGAGCCCGATCTACCGGCAGATCGCAGACCGGATCAAGGCCGACGTGCTCAGCGGGGCGTTGAAGGCGGACGAGCAGGTCATGTCGACCAACCAGTACGCCGCCTACTACCGGATCAACCCGGCGACCGCCGCGAAGGCGTTCCAGCAGCTCGTGGACGAGCAGGTGCTCTACAAGAAGAGGGGGATCGGGATGTTCGTGAGCACGCAGGCTCGCGACATGCTGCGGGCACAGGGGAGGGAGACCTTCTTCGGCGAGGTGGTGGACCCGATGGTCGCGGAGGCGCGCGCCATCGGCATCCCGCTCTCCGAGGTCATCCGCCGGATCGAACAGCACGAGAAGAACGGGGGCGTGTGATGCGAGTCGACGTGCAGGGCTTAACGGTTCGCTACGGGGACGTGACGGCCGTGGACGACATGAGCTTCTCCTTGCAGGGCAACAAGATCTACGGACTTCTCGGCCGCAACGGCTCCGGCAAGACCAGCCTGATGTCGGCGCTGGCGGGCTACCGCAGGCCCGTGGGATCCGTTCGGCTCGACGGTGCGCCGGTCTTCGAGAACGCCGCCGCCATGCGCCAGGTCTGCCTCGTGAGGCACAGCGCGGACGCCGCGGACAGGGGCGACAAGGTCTCGCACGTCCTGGAGTACGGCGCCGCGTGGCGGGACACCTGGGACAACGGGTACGCGCTGGAGCTGGCGGAGCTCTTCGGGATCCCGCTCGGGACCAAGGTCGGCGAGCTGTCGCTGGGCCGGCGGTCCGCGCTCGGCGTCGTGATCGGGCTCGCCAGCCGCTCGCCGCTGACGATGCTCGACGAGTCGCACCTCGGCATGGACACGCCGACGAGGTACGCGTTCTACGACACGCTGCTGCACGACTTCATGGAGCACCCGCGCACGATCATCATCTCCACGCACCTCATCGAGGAGCTCGCCTCGCTGCTGGAGGAGGTGCTGATCATCGACGCCGGCCGCCTGGTGCTGCAGGAGGAGGCGGACGTGCTGCGCTCGCGCGGCACCGAGGTCACCGGCAACGCCCCGGACGTCGACGAGTTCACCGCCGGGCTGACCGTGCTCGGCAGCAGGTCGCTGGGGCGCACCAAGGCCGCGATGGTCTACGGCGCGCTCGACGACGACCAGCTGGTCCGCGCGCGGCAGCTGGGCCTGGAGCTCGGCCCGATCGCGTTGCAGGACCTGTTCGTCCACCTCACCGAACCTGTCGGGGGCAAGCGGTGAAGGTCTTCCGCCACCTGACCACGTCGCTCGTCGCGTTCTGCGCGCTGGTCGCGGGCGGCGCGTTCGCGTTCGCCGTGGCGCTGACGTTCGCCGTCTCGCTCTTCCGCGATGTCGAGATCAGCGCGTGGAACGTCGCCGCGTCCCAGATCGGCCCCTGGTTCCTGCTGTTCATCGGTGTCTACGCGATCCACAACATGTTGCCGATCGCCGTCGCGCACGGCCGCACACGTCGTGAGTTCCTCGTTGCGGCGTCGGTGTTCTCGGTCGTGCTGGCGGTTCTGATGACGGCGGTCGAGTGGCTCGGCTTCCTCGTCGAGGGCGGGATCTACTCGCTGATGGACTGGAGCGCGGACGAGCACGCCGCCCAGCCGGCGTACTTCCTGATGTACCTGGTGTGGTTCGCGGTCGGCATGCTCTGCGCGGCGGCGTTCGACAGGTACGGCCCGGGCGGGGTCTTCGTGCTGCCGGTGGCGTTCGCGCTCGTCGTCGTGACGCGGGTGCAGATGCCGGGGTCGGGCAACCTGCCGTTCGTGGAGGACATCCCCGTGCTGCTCGGCCCGGGGTGGACCGCGGCGCTGGCGGCGTCGTTCGTGGTCGCGCTGGCCGGGACGTGGGCGATCGCGCGGGACATGCCGATCCGGACCCGGTCGGTGTGACTCAGCCGCTGTCCCGGACCACCAGGGAGGGTTCGAAGACCACCGACGTGACGGGTGAGCGCGGCTCGGTGATCTGCCGCAGCAGCTGACGGGCCATCTCCGCGGCCATGTCGCTGATCGGCTGCCGGACGGTCGTGAGCTCGGGTTCGGACGTCAGCGCGGCGGTGCTGTCGTCGAACCCGACGACCGCCACGTCGTCCGGCACCTTGCGGCCACCGCGGTGCAGCACGGGGATGGCGCCGTTCGCCATGAGGTCCGAGGCGATGAAGACGCCGTCGACGTCCGGGCAGCAGCGCAGCAGCTGCTCCATCGCGGCGGCGCCGGACTGCCGGGTGAAGTCCCCGTGCACGACCACGGCGTCCGGCACCTCGGCGAGGAACCCGGTGAGCCGGTCCTGGCCCGCCGGGGTGTCCTGCGGTCCGGTGATCGTCGCGATCTTGCCGCACCGCGACGACTTCAGCCTTCGCGCGGCCAGGGCGGCACCGGCCGTCTGGTTCACGTCCACGTACGTGATCGGCATCGGGTCGAGCGGGCGGCCGGCCAGCACGACCGGCAGCCCTTCCGCGATCAGCTGCCGCGGCACCGGGTCGGACGGGTAGGTGTGCACGAGGATCACGCCGTCGAGCCGCCCGCACCGCAGGTCGCTCAGCGCCTGCTCGCGCGTGCCGGGCCCGGTCATCATCAGCACCAGGTGCACGCCCAGCGGCCGCACGACCCTGGTGACACCGCTGACGACACTCGCGAGGTGCGGGTCGCCGAGCATCCGGCGTTCGTCGGGCAGCAGGAGCCCGATCGCGTCGGCCCGGCGCGTGACCAGCGAGCGCGCCGCGATGTTCGGCAGGTAGCCGGTGCTGGAGATGGCTTTCTCGACCGCGTGCCGCAGCGTCTCGTCGACCGTCGAGGCGCCGTTGACGACCCTCGACGCCGTCGCGCGCGACACCCCGGCGACGCGGGCGACCTCCTCCAGCGTCACGCGCTTCACCCGGCCGCCAGTTCCGCCGTGCGGTGGCGTTCCATCAGGGCGACCACCTCGGCGGTCGGCGGGTGGGTGATGGCCTGCCTGGCCGACCGGATGACCTCGAGCGACTCGGTGAGGTGGGCGCGCACGAACTGCTCCCGCGCGTCCGGGTCGGTCGACGCGAGCCGGATCTCGGCGTCGGTCGGCATCCCGGGCATGTCGTGCCCGGCGTGGTGGTTCACGTACGGCGCGTCGAGCAGCTTGCGCAGCGCGGTGAGCTCGGTGTTCCGGTTCTCCCTGAGCTCCGCCCTGCCGGTGGGGCCGAGCAGCCTGAGCGCCTGCTCGTCGGTGGCGATGGCCAGCTCGACGAACGCCCGTTCCGTTGCGCCGTAACCGTTCTGCGTGCTCGACGGAGCTGGTGGCGGCGGAGGAGGAGCCGCCGGGGGCGGAGCCTGCCGGCAGGCCGCGAGAAGGCCTGCCAGCAGGAGCACTGTCATCCGTGGTTGCCGTTGTGGTCGCACTTGATCACCACGTTGATGCAGTTGCGGACGCGGCGTTCCATCTCGGCGCGCGGCCACACGTTGAAGAAGTCGCCGTGCATCGTCTGCCCCGTGCCCGAGGACAACCGGAGACCGGCGGTGGTGCCGTTGACCGGGTACCGCAGCACCATGCGGAGCTTCGGCACCGGCACCGGGTGGCTCGACGGGCAGCCGCCCGCGACCGGGTAGGACATGTGGGACTTGTGGTCGGACGAGTCGAGGTTGCGGCCGTCCCAGCACTGCGGGAAGTCCAGGTAGGTCTCGAGCATCGTGCCGGCCGGGCACTGCACGAAGTTCTTCGACGGGTTGACGTGCCCGGCGTGCAGGCAGGACCAGCGCGCGATGCTGTCGGCGTCGCCCGTGGCCTTCGCGTTGCCCGCCACGATCTTGAGCCCGTACGGCGTGGGCTGGATCGCCGCCGGGTTGTTCACGCCCTCACCGAGGTAGTAGAAGGTGACGCCGGTGGGGGCGATCGCGGTGTTGTCGCGGTACAGCGTCGGCACCCAGTACGACGAGATGTCGGAGACCGGGTTGCAGTTGCCCGTCGCGCCTTCGAGGGTCTGCTGGTTCGAGCGGGCGTTGGTCGAGCGGTTGCCGAAGAAGTCGTGCGAGTGCGACGCGCCCGGCAGGTTCGGCAGCACGATCGGGTCGTCCGGCAGGCGGTGGCTGATCGGGCATTCCGCGAGGAACTCGGCGACGCGCACCGGTTCCCCCTGCGCCGCAACGGGAACGCTGAGGGCCGTGGCCACCAGTCCGATGGCGGCGGCTATGTGGAACAGAGGCTTCCTCATTGAAGCTTTCCTCTCCGCAGCAGGATTGGGAGAGCGCTCTCACGCCCTTCGAGCATGGCGCAGCCCGCAATCGGGCGTCAATCCGCAAGAAACGTTCAGAAGTCCCGGTTTTCTTGACACGGCGTGGGCGGTGCCCCGACTCTCGGCTCTGAACTCCTGTCGCAAGAGAGCGCTCTCTCGCCTTCACCTCCCGTTCTCCGGCACCAGGAGCACCCATGTCAGGAAGGCTTCACCGCGGAAGACTCCCCCTGTTCGCCGCGGCGGTGGTCGCGGCGGCACTGGTCGTGCCCGTCCAGGCGTCCGCCGCCGGTCCGCTGATCTCCCAGAACCGCCCGGTCACCGCGTCGAGCAGCGAGAACGCCGCCTTCGCCGCGACCGCCGCGGTCGACGGCGACGCGGGCACCCGGTGGTCGAGCACGTTCAGCGACCCCCAGTGGATCCAGATCGACCTGGGCTCGTCCGCCCGTGTGGACCAGGTGGTCCTCGCCTGGGAGACGGCGAGCGCGCGGGCCTACACGCTCAGCATCTCGCCCGATGGCACGAACTGGCGGGAACTTCGTCGAACGACGACCGGTCCCGGCGGCACCGAGACGCTCGCGGTCACCGGCACCGGCCGGTACGTGCGCCTCGACCTCACCCAGCGCGCCACCCAGTGGGGGTACTCGCTGTGGGAGTTCCAGGTGTTCGGCACCCGTGACGGCGGCAGCGCGGAAACCCTGCTCTCGTACGGCAAAACCGGTGCCGCGTCGACGTTCCAGGACGACCCGAACTGCGGTCGGTGCACGCCCGCCAAGGCGTTCGACCGCGATCCCGCCACGCGCTGGGCGACGAGCCCGACGAACGGCTGGGTCGACCCCGGCTGGATCTCCGTCGACCTCGGCGCTCCCGCGCAGATCTCGAAGGTCGTGCTGCAGTGGGACCCGGCGTTCGCGACGGCGTACCGGCTGGAGGTCTCCGACGACAACGTCAACTGGCGGCAGATCTACTCGACCACCACCGGCCGCGGGTTCAAGGAGACGCTGACGGTCAGCGGCACCGGCCGGTACGTGCGGATGTACGGCACGGCCAGGTCGAACGGCTACGGCTACTCGTTGTGGGAGTTCCAGGTCCACGGCACGGGCGGCGCGCCGGTCACGCCGCCCCCGCTGCCGCCGAACCCGTCGTTCCCGGGCCGGCTGGTGTGGTCGGACGAGTTCAACGCCCCCGCGGGCACCGGGCCGGACGCCTCGAAGTGGCAGCCGGAGGTCGGGCCGGGCGTGAACAACGAGCTGCAGTACTACACGAACAACAACAACGCCCGGCACGACGGCAACGGCAACCTGGTGCTGCAGGCCCGCCGTGAGGTCACGCCCGGCAGCGCGTGCCCGGTGGACCCGGTGAGCGGCAGCACGACCTGCCAGTACACGTCGGCGCGGCTCAACACCTACGGCAAGTTCACCTTCACCTACGGCCGGGTCGAGGCGCGCATCAAGGTGTCGTCGACGCAGGGGCTCTGGCCCGCGTTCTGGATGCTCGGCGCGGACTTCTTCGACCAGCGCAGGCCGTGGCCCTACACCGGCGAGATCGACATCATGGAACACGTCGGCAAGGAGCCGAACCGGGTCTACTCGACGCTGCACGCCCCGCAGTACTTCGGCGCGGGCGGCTACGGCTCACCGCTCGACCTCGGCCAGCCCGCGTCGTCGGCGTTCCGGACCTTCGCGGTCGAGTGGGACTCCAGCCACATGACGTTCTCCGTGGACGGCACCAGGTTCTTCACCGTCGACCGGGACGTGCTGGAGACGACGCGCGGACCGTGGGTCTACGACCACCCGTTCTTCATCATCATCAACAACGCGGTGGGTGGGGACTGGCCCGGCCCGCCGGGGGCCGGGACGCAGCTGCCGCAGGACATGGTGCTGGACTACGTCAGGGTGTACCAGTGAGCGAGATCCGTGCCGGTGCCGAGACGTCGAACGCCTCGCTGACGGCTTCCACCTCGATCTGCGCGGTCTCGCCGTCCGCCAGCGGGATCGCGGGCACGAAGTACGCGTCGTTCGGCGTGCCGCCGAGGAAGACCCGGCCGGAGCCCGTCCCCCGGTAGACCCGGTACTGCCGGACCGTGCCGGGGGAGCGGGTCCAGGTGAGCCGTGCCGACACCGTGGTGGCGTCGACACGGCTCACCTGCTCGACCCGGACGTGCGACGGGGCAGCAGGTGGTGTCATGACCGGGTTCGTGACCCCGATCCGGCCGATGAGGGCGGTGACCGCGGCACCGGGCAGCACCCGCAGCGAGATCTCCGTCAGCGTCGAGCCGGAGTGCTCGCCGAGCGGGAACGCGCTGCGCCGCCACGCGCCGCCGGCCCCGCCGAGGTCGAGGACGCGCTCGGTCGTCCCGAACCGCAGGACCGCCTGCAGCCGGGACGGGCCGGCGCCGGTGCGGTGGACGACCTCGAACCAGGTGGAGCCGGTGATCCCGAGCGACGTCGCGAACAGGCGGACGTCGCCGGCGGACTGCGCGGTGCCCGTGATCTTCAGCGCGGTGCCGCCGTCGAAGGGGTCGTCCCAGTCGAGCGACGGCGTGACCGGCGTGGTGGTGCCGGTGACGCTCCACCGCCACGTCGGCAGGACGTCCTGCAGCGACAGGTTGTTCCACGCCTGCGTCGAGCGGACCGTCCCGTTCACGGCGAACTTCCTGCCGTGGCCGGTGTTGAAGTTCGTGACGAACGGCAGCGACGTGATCGGCGTCAGCTCGGTGACGTGGTGCGCGATGCCCTTCCAGTTCGCCGTCGTCGTGGTGTTCGACGGATCGCCGTTCTGGCCGACCCAGAACCTGTTGTCGCGGGCGTAGAAGTCCGCGGGGCTCGACGCGGACTTGAAAGTCCACTCGGGACGGTACAGGCCGAGCGACGTCACGTGCGGCTTCCCCTCGGGGAAGACCGAGGCCCAGCCGACGCTCGTGTTGTAGCCGTTCGCCTCCACGTCCACACCGGACGCCAGGTCGTACGGGCTGCGGCCCATCTGCCGCGCGAGCGCCGCCGAGTTCGCGAGGCCCTGCGCGCTCCACCAGAAGTTGAGGAACATCTCGTCGGACTGCTCGAAGAAGGTCCGGTTGCGCGCGGTCAGGGCGTTCTGCCAGCTGACGCCGCCGGTGTCGGTCATGGCGTCGTACCAGATGACCCGCAGGCCGGACTTCTTCAGGTAGACGATGAAGTCGCGCATGTCACCGGCCAGCTGGGCGTCGCCGCCGGCGGTCTCCTGGTTGAGGAACCAGCCGTCGAAGCCGTGGTGGCGCGCGACCTGGATCATCTTGTCCGCCACGGGGAACCTGTCGCCCTCGCGCCGCACGAGGTCGCGGACCCACTGGAGCTGACCGCCGTACGCGGTCGGCGGGAGGAACACGTTGCCGATCACCCGCACGCCGTTGCGGTGCGCGGCGTCGGTGACGGTCGGGTTCGGGGCGAGGATCAGGCCCTCGGAGGCGGACCCGCCCCAGAACACCAGCTCGTCGATGTACTGCCAGTAGTTCGTGGCGTAGTAGTTCATGTCGAGTGAGCCCTGCGCGGGGTTGCCGCTCGTCGGCGCGTACGCCACGAGCGCCTGCACCCTGGCTTCGCCCGGGCGGGCGTGCGCGTTGGCCGGTCTGGCCGGGACGACGCGCTTCGCGAGCGGCACCGTGCTGCGGTTGTACTTCGCGTCCCGGTCCGTCGACGGGTCCCAGTCCAGGATCGTCGAGGGGTGCCAACAGGACGCGTACGGCTGCGCGGTCTGCGCCGCGGACGCCGGAGTCTCGGACAGCAGACCGGTGAGTGCCGCCGTGGAGCTCAGGACGAGGAACTGTCTGCGGGTGGGCATAGGTCACCCTCGTGCTCCGTCCGAGCCGTCGCATACCGCTTCCACGGTGACCGGACAGGACGACAACGTCCCGGTCCGCTGCGCTGGGTGACGGAGGTCGATTTCGCGAACACCCGTCGAACACCGTCGAAATGTCCCGGTAACCATCCGAGTGGCCGAATCCGTTCCGGGCTACCGGGCGGTAGCGTGAGCCCCGCCGTCGCTTTTGGTTACCCTGCAACCAATAGAGGTGTCTTCGTCGTGCGCGTCAAAACTGTGCTTGCGGCGCTGGTCCTGGCGCTGATCCCAGCCACCGCCCCCGCCGTCGCCACCGCGGCGGCCAACCCCCACGAACGCGGCCCCGCACCCACGGCCGCCTCGGTCGAGGCCTCCCGGGGCACGTTCGCCGTGACGTCCGCGGCCGTCGCCCGCCAGTCGAACTTCGGCGGCGGCACCGTCTACACCCCGACCAGCGACCTCAAGTTCGGCGCGGTCGCCGTGTCCCCCGGCTTCACCGCCACCCAGTCGTCGGTCGCGCACTTCGGCCCGCGCCTCGCGTCCTACGGCTTCGTGGTGATCACCATCAACACCCTGTCGGGCTTCGACGACCCGGACAGCCGGGGCCGTCAGCTGCTCGCGGCGCTGGACTACGTCGTCCGCACCAACCCCCGCGTCGACGCCTCGCGGCTCGCCGTGATGGGCCACTCGATGGGCGGCGGGGGAGCGCTGCGCGCCTCCGCGACGCGCCCGGCGCTGCAGGCCTCGATCCCGATGGCCGGCTGGCACACGACCAAGAACTGGTCGACGGTCCAGGTCCCGACCCTGGTGCTCGGCGGTCAGAACGACCCCACGGCGCCCAACTCGCAGCACTCGACGCCGTTCTACAACTCGATCACGGCCGCACCGGACAAGGCGTTCCTCGAACTGCGCGGCGGTGACCACTCGGCACCGCGCAGCGACAACGTGACGGTGCGCAAGTACACGCTGTCGTGGCTCAAGCGGTTCGTCGACGACGACCTGCGGTACGACCAGTTCCTGTGCCCGGCCCCCGCGCCGAACACGCTCATCAGCGCCTACCGGGACACCTGCCCCCACGCGTGAGGAAAGGGGCTGTGCCGGACAGCGCGACGGCCCGGCACAGCCCCTCCCCACCGGCTCACTCGTAGGCGATCGCGTCCAGCACGTTGAGGCGCGCGGCCCGGATGGCCGGCAGGATCGCGGCGACCACGCCGACGAACGCCGCCACCACCAGGTACTGGACCATCGTCATCCACGGGAAGCCGATCTCCGAGATGCCCTGGTCCTTCAGCGCCTGCACGGTGCCGACGCCGAGCGCGAGACCGACCGCGAGGCCGAGCACCGCACCGAACACCGAGATCACCACCGACTCGACGGTGATCATCCGCATCACCTGCGCCCGCCGCATGCCGATGGCGCGCAGCAGGCCCAGCTCGCGGGTCCGCTCGATCACCGACAGCGCGAGCGTGTTGATGACGCCGAGGACGGCGATCAGGATCGCCAGCGCCAGCAGGATCTGGATCATCAGCAGGACCGTGTCGAACTGCGAGGTCGTCTGCTTCACGAACCCGCTGCGGTCCTGGACGGTGATCTCCGGGTTGTCCGCGAACAACGGCTCGACCCGCTTCTGCACGTCCGCCACGTCCGTCCCCGGCTGCACCCGGGCGAAGGCCTGGCTGATCTGGTCGGACCGGAACTCCCGGGCCGCCGACTCCGGCAGCACCAGCGCGCCCTGCAGCACCTGCGACTTGGCCCAGATGAACGCCACCGTGTACGTGCGGGGCTCGCCCTTGGCCAGTTGCAGCGTGACGGTGCTGCCGACCGCCCAGTTCTTCTCGGTCGCGAGGTCCTCCGGCAGGCCGATCTGGTCGTCCCGCAGCGGTGCGATGTCACCGGACTTCGGCTTGAGGGCGAACATCTCCTCCAGCGCGGTCACGTCGGTCACGGCGACCGCGAAGCGCTGGTCCTCGCCCTGCAGCACGCCGTCCTGCGACCAGCCGAACGCCGACTTCACGCCGTCGGTCTTCTCGACCTTCGCCAGCACGTCGCGCCGGAACGTCGCCGGCTGGCCCTCCACCTGGCCCTCGCCGGAGATGATCAGGTCGGTCTGCAGCTGCCCGGAGGCCAGCTTCTCGATCGACTTGGTCGCCGACGTCAGCACCACGCTCACGCCGGTGATCAGCGAGATGCCGACCATCAGCGCGGCCGCGGTGATCGCGGTGCGCCGCGGGTTGCGCGCGGAGTTGCGGCGACCCAGCAGCCCCGGCATCGACCACGACAGCAGTCGGCCGATCAGCGACACCATCGGCTTCGACAGGATCGGCGTCAGCAGTGCGACACCGACGAACGCCACCAGGATGCCGCCGAAGATCAACGGCAGCGAGGCCTGGTTGAAGCCGAACGCGAGCGACGTGCCACCCGCGGCGGCCACCAGCGCACCGGTGATCGTGATCTTGGTGAGCGGCCGGTCCGGCGTCGCCGCCTCGCGCATCGCCGCCACCGGCGCGATCCGCGACGCCCGCAGCGCCGGCATGACCGCGGCGACCACGGTGACGATCATGCCCACCGCGAACGACGAGATGATCGCCGACATCGGCACGCCGATCCCCGCGAGCTGCAGGCTGGTGCCACCCACCGAGCTGAAGATCTTCGCCAGCAACGCGCCGATGCCGACGCCCGCCGCGAGACCGACGACCGAGGCGATCAGGCCGATCACCAACGCCTCCAGCACCACGGACCCGATGACCTGGCCGCGCGAGGCGCCCATCGACCGCAGCAGCGCCAGCTCCCGCGTGCGCTGCGCGACGATGATGGAGAACGTGTTCAGGATGATGAAGATGCCGACGAACAACGCGATGCCGGCGAACCCGAGCAGCACGTAGTTGAAGAACTTCAGGCCCTCGTTGATCTGGTCGGCCTGCTCCTTCGCGAGCACCGCACCGGTCTTGACGTCGTAGCCGGAGCCGAGCTCGGCGGCGACGGCGTCCCGCAGCGCGTCGTCGGACGTGCCCTGCGCCGCCGTGACGGTGATGCCGGAGAACACGTCCTTCTTGCCCAGCAACAGCTGCTGCGCGACGGGCTCGGTGAACGCCACCGACAGCTCGCCGCCGAGCGAGTCGCGGCCGCCCGCGTACTCGTAGACGCCCGTGATCTTGAACGTCTTCTTGGGCTCCAGCGTCAGCAGCGCGATGTCGTCACCGACCCGGAAACCGCCGGTCGTCGCGAGGAACCCGCCGACGGCGACCTCGTTCTCGGCCTGCGGCGCCCTGCCGTCGCGGATCTTCTCCTGACCCGTGCCGGTCCAGTTGAAGCCGAACCGCGGCGAGCCCGACGTCGTGATGACCTTGCCGTCCTTGCCGATCGGCCGCGCGGACCCCTGCACGTCACCGACGGCCGACGCCACGCCCGGCACCGACTTCACGTCCGCGATCGCCTGCGGCGTCAGCGGTTCGGGCTGCTTGCCCTTCTCCTGCTTCGGCGACACCGACACGTCCACGCCTGCGAAGGCCGACGAGAACAGGTCGGTGAACGACCTCTGCAGCGTGTCCGTCAGGACGAACGAACCGGACACGAACATCACGCCCAGCACGACGGCGAGCGCGGACAGCACAAGTCTGAGCTTGCGCGACAGCAAGCTCTTGATGGTCGCCTTAAACATGCGGCACCACGACGCCGTCGAGGTGCTTCATGGTGTCGAGGACCTCTTCCGCGGACGGCGACAGCAGCTCTCGGACGATGTTGCCGTCCTTGAGGAAGATGACGCGGTCGGCGTACGAAGCGGCGTTCGGGTCGTGCGTGACCATCACGATCGTCTGCCCGAACTCACGGGCGGACCGCTGCAGGAACGCGAGCACCTCGGCGCCGGACTGCGAGTCCAGGTTGCCGGTCGGCTCGTCGGCGAACACGACCTCGGGCCGTGACACCAACGCGCGCGCACACGCCACGCGCTGCTGCTGACCGCCCGACAGCTGCGTCGGCCGGTGGGTCAGCCTGTCCCTCAGACCCACCGTGTCGACGACGACGTCGAACCAGTCCCTGTCGACCTTCCTGCCGCCGATCGCGAGCGGCAGCGTGATGTTCTCCTCCGCGGTCAGCGTCGGCAGCAGGTTGAACTGCTGGAAGATGAAACCGACCTTGTCGCGCCGCAGCTCCGTCAGCCCGCGGTCCTTCAAGCCGGTCACCTTCGTGCCACCGACCCACACCTCGCCCCGCGTCACGTCGTCCAGGCCTGCCAGGCAGTGCATCAGCGTGGACTTGCCCGACCCCGACGGGCCCATGATCGCGGTGAACCTGGACTTCTCCAGGTCGACGCTCACCCCCGCGAGCGCGGTCACGGCGGCATCGCCGGACCCGTAGGACTTCCAAACGTCGACGGCTCTGGCCGCGACTCCATCGGACGCGCTCACCCTTTGTTCCCCTCTGTGGGTCTCTTGTGCGCACCATCATCGGCGACGCCGTCGCACGCGGGATCGGGTTCTCCCCTGAGAAGAACCCTGAACCAGTGTGCCCCCACCCCGGGCAGAACACGCTGAGAGAACTCTCAGCTCCGGTGCGTACGCGTCGCGTGGCCGCGAGAGGAACGTTATTTCACCGGCGGTGCACTGTCTTCCGCCTTCGGATGACTAAGCCGTCAACTTCCGTCGCAAGGGGACGGTCGGTTCCATCCGCCATGAAACCAGTTCGACCCGGAGACCTTCCCTCAACGCGTTGGCGGCGAGCCAGTGGTCCACGTCGCCGTGGTAGGCGTTCGCCGGCCGGGGCCAGCGGTCCAGCCACTCGAGGAACGCCGCGTTGCACGCGATCGGCCCGCCGGGCGGACGCACCCCCAGCACGAGCACGGGGTCCTCCCCGGTGGTGAAGGAGGCGGCGGTGTCGTGCGCACCACCGAAGAGGACCCGATCCGCGCCCAGTTCACGTGCTTTGTCCGCCACCCCGAAGAACGCCGAACCACGTCCGAACGACCGCACCACCAGCTGGTGCGCACCGTGGTCCGCTTCGAGGAACTCGTCGGCGAACGTGCCGTCATCGGCCAGCACCAGCACGTTCGTGCCGCCGGGGAGCGCCCCGACCTGCCCTGGATGCGTGATGCCGATGACCGTGACGCCCACGACTCCCATACTGCCGAACCCGTGTTAACCCTTGGCACCGAGCGCGTTAAACAAGTTTCGGGAGCACCTCGGCGCCGAAGAGGCGGATCGTCTCGACGACCGACTCGTGCGGCATGCCACCGATGTCCACCATCACCAGGTGCGTGTCGATGGACAGCAGCTCCGCCAGCGCGTTGAGCCGCCGCGCCACCTCGTCCGGCGTCCCGCACACCGCCGCACCGTCCATGAGCGCGTCGACATCGATGTCGCCATCCCCGCGCCACGGGTCCGCGAACCGCGCGTACTCGGCGAGGTGCGGCCGCCACCGCTCCCGCGCGTCCTCGTTCGCCACGAACACGTGGCTGGGCACGCCCACCCGTCCACCGGGGAAGCGCTCGCGGTAGCGCTGCACCACCTCGCGGTAGATCGACGGGTCCCGCAACGTCGACGGCAGCATCAGCGGCATCCCGAGCTCCGCGCCCAGGTCCGCCGACACCGCCGACCCCGACCCGATCCACACCGCCGGCCGCGGCGTCTGCACCGGCCGCGGCGTCGTCGTCACCTCGCTGAGCTGCCCCCGGAACTTGCCGTCCCAGCTCACCTCCGGCTCCTCGAGGAGCTTGAGCAGCAACCGCAGGTGCTCCTCGAACCGCGCCCGCAGCTCACCGGGCTGCACGCCGAACGCCGCGTCGGTCTGCTGGTCCACCCCGCGCGCCACGATCAGCTCCGCACGGCCCCGCGACAGCACGTCGAGCGTCGCCAGCGCCTCCGCCACCAGCACCGGGTCGCGGTGGGCGAGCAGCGTCACCCCGGTCGAGAGCTTCAGCGTGGACGTCCGCGCCGCCACGGACGCCAGCAGCAGCTCCGGCGCCGACACGATGTAGCGCGTGAAGTGGTGCTCGCCGATCGCGACGCCCGCGAAGCCCGCCTCCTCGGCCACCACGGCCTGCTCGACCATCGCGCGCAGCCGGTCGGCCTGCGACACCTCCTCGCCCGTGCACGGGTTGGGCAGGTGGTCACCCAGGATCAGCAGGTAGACGTCCATGCTCGTCATTTTCCATCCGTCCGGTGCAAGATGGTTGACGTGGTCATCAAAAATGAAGCCGAGAGCCGCTACGAGGTCCACGTCGACGGCAAGCTCGCCGGTTTCCTGGAGTACCGAGACGTCGCCGGCGTCCTGGCGCTCGTGCACACCGAGGTCGACGACGCCTACGCCGGTCAGGGCCTCGGGGGACAGCTCGCGAAGTTCGCCCTGGACGACGTCCTGGCCCGTGGTGTCAAGATCTCCCCGCTGTGCCCGTTCGTGGCGAAGTACATCGACAAGCACCCCGAATACAGGGTTACCATCCGGTAAGAATTAGTTGCTGTCGCTAACGACGAGGTGGGCGAGCGTGTGGAGTGGGCCGGGCGCGTTCGAGGTGGCACCAGGTGTGCACCGCATTCCGCTGCCGCTGCCGAACGACGGGCTGCGCGCGGTCAACGTCTACGCGATCGAGGACGGCGACGGGCTCGTCATGATCGACTCGGGCTGGGCGCTCGACGAGGCGAGGGACCAGCTCGAAGCGGCGCTCGGCACGCTCGGCAAGGGCTTCGAGGACATCCGGCGGTTCCTCGTCACGCACGTCCACCGCGACCACTTCACGATGGCGGTGTCGCTGCGCCGCCTGTTCGGCAGCAGGATCGGGCTGGGCTTGGGCGAGCAGCCGTCGTTGCGGCACATGCTGCACGGCCAGGACGACCAGCACGTGTCGGACTTGCGCAAATGGGGTGCGGCGGAGCTGGCGGAGACGTGGGTGAAGATCATGCACCACGTCGACCGCGGTGAGGCGCTGCGCGACTACGAGGAGCCCGACGAGTGGCTCGTCCGCAGCACCGTCGGCCTCGAGCACCGCGAGCTGGAGGTCGTCCCGACGCCCGGTCACACGCGTGGCCACGTCGTGTTCGTCGACCACGCCGCGAAGGTGCTGTTCTCCGGCGACCACGTGCTGCCGCACATCACGCCGTCGATCGGCTTCGAGCCGTTGCGGCCGGAGCTGCCGCTCGGCGACTACATGACCTCGCTGCGCCTGACCCGTGAGCTGCCGGACCTGCGGCTGCTGCCCGCGCACGGCCCGGTGACCGACAGCTCGCACGCGCGCGTCGACGAGCTGCTGCGGTTCCACGAGCAGCGCCTGGAGGAGATCGGCAAGGCCGTGGCGGGCAGCGCGTTCGAGACCGCCCGCAAGATCGGCTGGACCCGCCGCCAGCGCCGGTTCGACGACCTCGACATGTTCAACCAGGTGCTGGCCGTCGGCGAGACGGCCGCTCACCTCGACGTTCTCGTCGAACGTGGCGAATTGACCCGAACCGAGAACGCCGGCGTGCTCGAATACACCGCGTGACACCGCTGCAGCTGGCCGCCTGGACCTGGAAGATCCCCCGCAGGGGCAGGGGGTTCTGGTTCTCGTTGGCGATCGACGTCCTGTGGCCCGTGGTCGTGCTGTTCGTGCGGCTGCGGGTGCGGGGCAGGCACCACGTCCCCGGCGACGGCGGCGTGGTGCTCGCGTTCAACCACCTGTCGAACGCGGACGCCGTCGCGGCCGTCGTGTTCGCGCTCCTGTCGAACCGGGTGCCGCGGGTGCTCGCCAAGGCCTCCCTGTGGCGCCTGCCGCTCGTCGGCCGGGTCATGCGGTCCGGTGGGCACATCCCCGTCGAACGCGGCACCGTGAAGGCCGCGGAGGCGCTCAAGCCCGCCGTGGAGGCGCTGCGTGAGGGCAGGTGCGTGATGGCGTTCCCGGAGGGCACCTTCACGAACGACCCGGACGGCTGGCCGATGAAGGGCAAGTCGGGGGTCGCGCGGATGGCCCTCGAGGCCCGCGTGCCGGTCGTGCCGGTCGCCGAGTGGGGCACGCAGGACCTGCTGCCCCGGGGCTCGGTCCTGCCGAGGCTGTTGCCCCGCAAGAGGATCGAGGTCGTCGCGGGCGCCCCTGTGGACCTGTCCGACCTCTACGACCGCGAGCTGACGGCGGAGGTGCTGGACGAGGCCACGTCGCGGGTCATGGACGCCATCACGACGATGCTGTCGGGCATACGTTCCGCTCGATCGGGTAGCCGAGGTGCATGACCACGCGAGAAGAGTTCGAGTTGCGCAAGGGACGCCGTCCCGGTGGCACGGGAATCTGGGCGCCGGTCTTCCCCGAACCCCGCGAACCCCAGGAATGGGTCGTGCAGGCCGATGACGAACCGGTGATCGTCCGGAGCGTCGACTGAACGTCCACGTCCGCCCAGTTCACCCGGACAGCGTCTAGGGGACATAGACGCGTCTAGCTACCGTAGACGCCATGACCCTCGATGAAGCGCTGCTGGCAACGGCACGGAAGGCGGGTACCGCCTCCTCCGCTGCCCAGGAGCAGGCCGACGTCGCGAAGGCCGTCTACCACCACACCGTGCTGCGGCTGCACCGCGCGGGCGGGTCCCTGCGCGAGATCGCCGAAGCGCTGGGCATGAGCCACCAGCGCGTGCACCAGATCGTGGAGCAGTCCAAGCGGACCGAACGCTGCTGGTTCTGCGGGCGCGTCGCCGCGGACGTGGACAAGATGATGGCGGGACCTGCCGCCGTGATCTGCGACGTCTGCGTCGCCGAGGCTCAGGTGGGGGAGCTCGGCGACTGCTCCTTCTGCAGCGGGACCGCAGCTGTCTTCTCCGGTGCGCAAGCGCGGATCTGCCGGTCGTGCCTGGACTTCAGCGCCGCCGTGATCAGCGGGGCAGCTTCACCACGGTGACGAAGAAGTCGTCGATCTGGCGGACGACCTCGATGAACCGGTCGAAGTCCACCGGCTTGGTGACGTAGGCGTTCGCGTACAGGCTGTAGCTGCGCAGGATGTCCTCCTCGGCCTCCGAGGTGGTCAGCACCACGACGGGGATGGAGCGCAGCTCGGCGTCCGCCTTGACCTCGCTCAGCACCTCGCGGCCGTCCTTGCGCGGCAGGTTCAGGTCCAGCAGGATCAGGCCCGGCCGCGGCGCGTTGGCGTACTGGCCCTCGCGGCGCAGGAACTCGAGCGCCTCCACGCCGTCCTTCACCACGTGCAGCGTGTTGCGGATCTTGTGGTGCTCGAACGCCTCCTGGGTCATGAGGGCGTCGCCGGGGTCGTCCTCGACGAGCAGGACGTCGATCACGTTCAGCGGTGAGTCAGACATGTACTTCCTCGGGTTGGGCGACGAGCTCGGGTACCACGGGCAGCGTGAACTCAAAAGTGGTTCCGGAGTCCACGTCGGTCTTCAGCCAGATGGTTCCGCCGTGGTACTCGACGATCTTCCGGCACATCGCCAGTCCGATGCCCGTGCCCGGGTAGGCGTCCTTGGGGTGCAGGCGCTGGAAGATGACGAAGATCCGGTCAGCGTACTCCGGCTCGATGCCGATGCCGTTGTCCCTGACCGTGAACTTCCACATCTCGTCGTCGCGTTCGACGCCGATCGTGATCACCGGCGCCTCGGCGCCCTTGAACTTCAGCGCGTTGCTGATGAGGTTCTGGAAGACCGCGCTGAGCAGGGACGCCTCACCGCGCACGGAGGGCAGGTCCGCGACCTCCACGCGGGCACCGGTCTCCTCGACGCGGTCGGAGTAGCTGTCCAGGACCTGCTGCACGAGGACGTTGAGGTCGACCAGGGTCTGCTCGCGGGTCATCCGGCCGACGCGGGAGAACGCCAGCAGGTCGTTGATCAGCACCTGCATGCGCTTGGCACCGTCCACCGCGAAGCCGATGTACTGGTCGGCCCGCTCGTCGAGCTGGCCGCCGTAGCGCCGTTGCAGCAGCTGGCAGAACGACGCCACCTTGCGCAACGGCTCCTGAAGGTCGTGCGAGGCGACGTAGGCGAACTGCTCCAGCTCGGAGTTGGACCGCTGCAGCTCGGTCTTCGCCGTTTCGAGCGTCGCGAGCTCCTGCACGATCCGCCGGCGCATGGCGTTGACGTCCTCGCCGAGCTGCACGGTCTCGCGCGGACCGTCCACGTCGATCTCGTGCTCGAAGTCGCCGGACGCCACCTGCCGGGTGTGGTCGGCGAGCTCCGCCAGGGGCGCGATCAGCAGCCGGTACAGCAGCAGCGAGAGCCCGCCGATCACCGCCACGAGCAGCACACCCATGCCGATGACCAGCCACAACACCACGCTCGCCGCGTGCTGGAGCTCGTCGCGGGTCTGCCGGCCCAGCTCCTGGATGTCGCCCCGCAGGCCGGTCAGCTCGGCGCGGATCCGGTCGAACAGGACCTTGCCGCGCTCGATGTCACCACCGGGACCGGGGGTGAGGCCTGGCCGGGCGGCGGTGACCGTGAGCGTCGCGTACTCCGCGCGCCACTGCCGGGCCAGGTCCTCGATGAGGGCCACCCGGCCCCCGGGGTCGCCGATCAGGGCGCGCACGTCCCTGGCGGCCTCCTCCTCGGCCTTCTGGCCCTCGAGGTACGGCGTCAGGAAGTCGTCCTGCGTGGTGAGGACGAAGCCCCGCACGCCGGTCTCCTGGTCGAGCAGTGCGCGGTTCAGGTCGTTCGCGCGCCGGGCGGCGGGTTCGATCCGGTCGACCTGCCGCGCCCTCGCGCCACCGAGCGAGTCGAGCGCGATGACGGTGGACGAGATCACCACCGCGGTCATCACCAGCAGGACCGCCACGATCCCGGCCAGCAGCCGGCTCGCCGGCACCGTTTGTGGCAGCTTCACTTTCCGTCCTTCAGCAGCAGGATGGCCACGTCGTCGTCGAGCGGCCCGCCGTTGAGCTCCGTCACCTCCGCGATGACGGGGTCCACCCAGGCGGGACCGTTGCGCAGATGTCTGGCGAGGATCTCGCAGAGGCGCTCGACGCCGAGCCGGTCGACGTCGTCGGGCACGCGGCCCTCGATCAGGCCGTCGGTGTAGCAGGCGAGCGACCAGCCGGCCGGCAGCGGCACGTCCACGCCGGTCCACGCGTAGTCGGGCAGCACGCCCAGCGGGACGCCGACCTTCGACCGGGGCAGTTCGACGATCTCCTCGCCGATGACCAGCAGCGGTTCGGGGTGCCCGGCGAGGAAGTAGCGCGCCGAACGCCGGTCCGGCGCCACCGAGACCATGCACGCCGTGGTGAAGATGCCGTCGCCGTGGCGTTCGGCGACGAGCACCTGGTCGAGCGTCTTGAGCACCTTCTCGGCCGGCTCACCGGCGAGCACGAGCGCGCGCCACGCGATCCGCAGGCAGACACCCAGCGCGGCCTCGTCCGGGCCGTGGCCGCAGACGTCGCCGATGATGGCGTGCACGGTGCCGTCCGGCATGCCGACCGCGTCGTAGAAGTCGCCGCCGAGCAGCATCCGCTGGCCACCGGGCTGGTAGCGCACTTCGAGGCCCACGTCCGAGTTCTGCAGCAGCGCGGGAGGGAGCAGGCCGCGTTCGAGGCGCGACCGCTCGGAGGCCAGCAGCTCGACCTCGCGCAGCTTGCGCTGGGCGTCCTCGGCGCGGCGGCGTTCGACCGCGTAGCGGACGCCGCGCAGCAGCAGCTCGCCGTCGACCTTGCCCTTGATGAGGTAGTCCTCGGCGCCCGCCGCGACCGCGTCGATGCCCTCGCGCTCGTCGTCGAGACCCGTCAGCACCAGGATCGCCGGTGCGTTCGGCTTGGCCAGCAGGCGGTGCAGTCCGGCGAGGCCCTGCGAGTCGGGCAGGCCGAGGTCGAGCAGCACGCACTCGGCGTCGGAGAGCATCCGCTCGGCCTCCGCCAGCGTTTCCGCGCGTGACAGCACGAACGGCGCGCTCGCCTCTTCGAGCAGCGCCTCGACGAGGACGGCGTCCCCGTCGTCGTCCTCGACCAGGAGGACCCGCACGGTCTTATTTCGCATCACGTCGGACTTTAACGTTATCGGGCTGCGGGGTCCGCGTCCGACCTACCAGGATGACGGGCGTGTTGATCCGTCTCGCCCAACCAGACGAACTGCCGTACGTCCGGCAGATCGAACAAGCCTCCGGTGAACCCTTCCGCGACGTGGGCATGCCCGACATCGCCGACAGCGCCCCGATGCCCCTGGAAGACCTGGCCGGACACGAGGTCTGGGTGGCCATCGGCGCCGAGGGCGTGCCTGTGGCGTTCATCGCGGTCGGCGACGTCGACGGTGCGACGCACATCCACCAGGTGAGCGTGCACCCCTCGCACGCGCGTCAGGGGATCGGTGCGGCGCTCATCGAACACGTCACCCGTCCCGGTCGCGCTGTGACGCTCACGACGTTCCGGGACGTGCCGTGGAACCAGCCCTACTACGAGCGCCTGGGGTTCCGGGTCGTGACGGAGGTCTCGCCGGGGCTCGCGGAGATCGTGCGCCGGGAGGCCTCAGCCGGCCTCGATCCCGCGAGCAGGGTCGTCATGGTTCTTCTCCCAGCGCAGGTATGACCCCGACGCCACCGAGAGGCTGCTGAGCAGCCACACGAGGACACCCGCGTCGTCGGTCACACCGATCAGGGGGAGGAACTCCGGCAGGACGTCGATCGGCGACACCAGGTAGACCAGCGCCACCGCCCACATCACGACCTGGCTGCGCGGCAGCTCCGGGTACTTCCCGCTCCGCCAGGTCCTCCACAGCCGCGGCAGCGCCTTGAGCCGCTGCACGGGGTTGCCGACCGGGCCGGGAGCCCCCTGCGCGCGCTTGCGGCGGTGGCGCAGGACGCCCAGCACGACGAACACCAGGCCGAGCGGGATCATCACCCAGCCGGCCACGGCGGGGCTCAGCCCGCCCAGCGGTGCGTCGCGCAGCAGCAGGATCAGCAGACCTGACAACGAGATGAGCGATCCGAAGACGACCATCTGGCTGGGCGCTCCTAACTGGGCTCCTGGAAGAGCATGGTCGGAATGGCCTTGTGGGGTTGCTTCTGCCGCGGCTCGGGCTCCCGCAGGTCGATCACCGGTTCGGGTTCCTCGGCGGGAGCTCGGTCAACCACCGGTTTGCGCGCGACCTTGACCGGGGCCGGAGTGGTCTGGTCCAAGGCGGCGCGCGCGTTGGAGATCCAGACCTTCTGCATGGCCTCGTCCTTGCTGCCGGCCGCCGTGGCCGCGAGTCCGGAGAGGACGCCGCGGATGCGGGGGACCAGTGCTGGATGACGCCGGATCGCCTGCCACACAGCGTGATCACCCGGTAGCCGGGCGGACACCAGCCGCGAGACCTGAGCGCGCAGCTCCTCTGTGGACAGATCGAGCCAGCGCTCGACCGCTGACGGGCCAATTGCCACGTAGACAGCCTTCCCCGAAAACGACAACTGCCCCCAGGATCTCACGGATCCGGCGGGGGCAGCGGTCTGGTGCCGGGATCGGTCAGGAGGCGACGGCTTCGAGCAGCGTCTTGCCGTTCTCGTCGACGATCCGGAAGGTCGCGATCTCGTGCCAGCGCATGGCGACGTTCGCCTGCAGCTTGATGGTCTTCGAGTCACCCGCCACCGGCTCGGGGGCGAACCACGACGTGACCTGCGCGACACGGCCCGTGCGCCCGACGGCGACGAGCGAGCCCCTCCCGGGGCCGGTCATCCCGCTCACCTCGATGTCCATCGCCGTCCCCGACGGCGTGTCCTCCGCGGCGATCTTGGTGAAGACACCGCTGTTGGGGTCCTGCTGCTGGACCTTCATCGAAGCTTCGTTGCGGTTGTTCGCCACCGGCGTCTGGGACGTCGGTGTGGTGTTCTTGGGCGCGGCCTGGTTCGAGCCGTCGCCGCCACCCACGACGAGCGTCGTCACGACAGCCGTCACCGCCACGATGCCGGCGGCGGCGGCCGCGACACCCTGGGCGACGAACCACCGCCGGCGCTTCCTGCGCGCCGCGACGGCGTCGAGCATCACCCGCACCGACTTGCCGTCGGGGCGTTCCGGAGCTGTCCCGCGCAGCATCCCGCCCGCGTCGGCCTCGTCGATGAGGTCCGGCACCACCGCGAAGTCGCGCAGGTCAAGAGCGCACCGCCGACATTCGGTCAGGTGGTTCTCGAACGCCTCCACCTCATCGGCATCGAGGATGCCGAGCACGTAGGCGGCTACGTCGAGGTGATCTGGTGCCGTTGTCACCGCGTCTCTCCCCGATCGTGCAACGCACGCCGCAACGCACGGAGCGCGTAGTACACCCTCGACTTGACCGTCCCCGGAGGCACACCCAGTGCCGCCGCGGCCTCACCGACGGTGCGGTCCCGCAGATATGTTTCGAGAATAGCCTCCCTGTGTTCCTCGGAGAGACCGTTCATCGCCTCCGCCACGACGATCGCCGCGAGGGTGCGGTCCTCTTCGCCGCCGGAGGGAGACTCGTCCGAAGGGGTCAGTTCGAACTCCTGCGGGCGGACGCTTCTCTTACGCCTGTCGTCAATGACCAACCGCCTTGCCACCGTGAACAACCACGACCGCAGGAGCACGGGGTCACGTTCGAGCTTCTCGGCGTTGCGCCATGCCCTGACCAGGGTTTCCTGCACGATGTCCTCGGCCCACTGTCGATCGTGGCCCGTCAACCTCATGCAGTGTCCCAGCAGGGCGCTGCCGAATTCCTCGTACAGCCGACGGATCAACTCTTCTTCGAGAGACCCCGGTCTTGGTGATTGTTCGTCTAACTCGCGTTGACGTCTATGCCGCGCCACGGGGGACATCCTTGCCCTACCAACCGTCTCAAGTCGAGAGGCAAATATTCCTCACGAAGTTCGTGAACCGTTGCCGGATCGTGTCCGTACTCCTCGGTACCCAAGCCGAGAAAGGACCTGCCGATGCGACGTGGTCAAGCCATCACCGCTCTCGCGGCACTGGCGGTGAGCCTCACGGCGTGCGGTAGCACCCAGACCCCTCCCGGAGGGGCCGCGACGGGCGGCTTGCAGGCGAAACCCGCTGATCTGGGCGGCATGAACATGTACTTCATCGCGAACACCGACCAGATGGGCTGGTTCGTCACCGACGCCGACGGACTGCCCCTGTACCGCTACGACAAGGACGTTCCCAAGCCGTCCAAGTCGAACTGCGAGGGCGAGTGCGCGAAGGCGTGGAAGCCGGTGCTCGCGGACAAGACGCCGATGGCGACCGGTGTGGACCCCATCTCCATGGGTGTTCTGACCAGGCCCGACGGCACCAAGCAGCTCACCATCCAGGGCTGGCCGCAGTACACCTACGCCGAGGACAGGACGGCCGGTGACATGAAGGGGCAGGGGAAGGGCGGCGTGTGGTGGGTCACCGCCCCGAACGGCGCCAAGATCACCGGCGGCAAGGCGCAGAACAACAGCAGGAGCAGCAGTCAGCCGAGCACGCCCCCCGGTTCGGGGACCGCGCGGACGCCGCAGTCCGCGCCACCTCCGTCGGCGCCCGGCTACTGAGCCCGCTGCTCAGGCGAACACGTCCCCCCATCGACCTCCTTTGAACGACGAGGACCACAAGACGATGACCAGAGCCCTCGCCACCGTCTTCGCGCTGCTGTTCCTCTTCTCCGGCCTGACCGCCACGGCTGCGGCGCAGCCCGCGGACACCGGGGGAGTGATGGACACCCCGTCAGGGCCGTTGACCGCGAACGACCGCGAACTGCTGAACAAGGTGCGTCAGGCGGGCCTGTGGGAAATGCCCATGGGCGAGCTCACCGCCACGAAGGCGTCCAACGCCAGGGTCAAGCAGATCGGCAAGATGATCATGCTCGACCACATGATGCTGGACACGCTGACGAAGAAGACGGCCGCCCAGTTCGGGCTCACCACCCCGGACGTGCCGAACCCGGCGCAGCAGTCGTGGATGGAGGAGATCAACGCGCTCGACGGGGACGCGTTCGACCAGGCGTTCGTCGCCCGGTTGCGCGCCGCCCACGGCCAGGTCTTTACCTTCATCGCGAAGGTCCGCTCGGCGACGCGCAACGACGTGATCCGCGGCTTCGCCCAGGCCGGCATCGACGTCGTGATGAAGCACATGACGTTGCTGGAGAGCACCGGCATCGCCGGTGACCCGGCCTTCGCCGAGCCCGTGCCCGCCGGCGGCATCGTCAACGCGACCCTGGCCTCGAACGAGGGGCCGAACATGTGGGTGATCCTCACGGTCACCGCGGCGGGAGCCGTGCTCACGGTCCTCCTGCTCCGAGTGCTCCGCCCGCGACGACCGGTGCGGTGATGTGCGCAACACCCCTGTGGACAACGGGAAACGGAGGTGGTGTCCCCAAGGTCAGAGGCACTCCAACGCGGACCTGTTCCCACCCGCCCGGCCCTGATGTGTCCACTCCTGCACCGCGGGGCCGGGCGGGTTCCCGCGAGGAAGTTCTTTCCGGAGGAAGAGTTGTTGTCGAGCCAGATTCCGCTCCTGGTGGCCCAGTCGTCGGAGTTCGACGCGGGCGTCAAGAAGATGGCGCAGCTGTCTGCCAGGCTGGCTTACGTCCTGATGTGCGCGACCTTGTCCTGGGGCGTGCTGATCGCGACCGGGTGGGCCGAGAAGCTCACCGGCCGTGAAGGGCTGAAGAACGGGCACATGGTGCTCGCCTCGCTGGCGATCGCGTTCGGCTGCATCCACGCGTTCGCCTTCACGCTGATCCAGACCGGTACCTTCGGCTTCGTCAAGCTCGTCCTGCCGTTCGTCGACGGCGGCCTGTTCCGGCACGCGCTGGGCATCCTCGGCCTGGAGGTCATGCTCGCGATCGCCGTGCTCGCCTCGATGAGGCACAAAGTCTTCTACCGCAAGTGGTTGCGGTTCCACCAAACCGCCTACATCGCGGTGACCATCACCGTGGTGCACTCCTGGTTCGGCGCCATCGCGAACGGCAACCTGTCCGTCCTCTGGCTCGCCGGCCTCACCGTGCTCGTCCCGACCGCCACCCTGGCCCTGGCCCGGTTCCTGCCGCCCGAGGTGCTCGTCCGCATCGGCATGCTCGACGCCGAGCGCGGCCAGGAGCCCGGTGTCGGCGAGGGCGACGCGATGGACGTGAGCGTCAACAACGAGAAATGCCACCGCTACGGCACCTGCCAGGCGGAGGCCCCGGACGTCTTCCAGCTGATCGAGGACAACCGCCTGACCTACAACCGCCGGCCGCCCGAGGAGCACTTCGCCCAGGCCCGTGCGGCACAGCGCGCGTGTCCCATGCGCGCGATCGAGATCAGGGAGCGAGTGAAGTGAGCGAACGGATCGTGGTCGTCGGCGGCGGACTCGGAGGAGTCCGTTCCGCGGAACGGCTGCGGGAGATGGGCTTCGACGGGCAGATCACGATCCTGTCCGCCGAGCGGCACCTCCCGTACCACCGCCCGTGCCTGTCGAAGCAGATCATCACCGGGGAGTGGACCCCGGACGACGCCTTGCTGTCGTTCTCGGGGGACCTCGACGCCGAGTGGCGCCTGAACTCCCCGGCCCTGCACCTGGACCCGAAGAAGCAGTCGGTCTGGGTGCCGGGCGGCGAGGAGATCAAGTACGACGGCATGATCATCGCCACCGGCGTCGACGCCAGGGCGATGGGCGGCGCTCCGCGCCACGACCCGCGGGTGCACGTGCTGCGGACCCTGGACGACGCGGTCGCGATCCGCAGGAACATCCGCCAGTCGCAGGGCCTCGTCGCCGTCATCGGCGGCGGGTTCATCGGCTGCGAGCTCGCCTGCTCGGTCCGCCACATGGGCCGCGACGTGGCGCTCATCGTGCGCTCGCCCGCGTTGCTGGGCGGCGTCGTCGGCGACGACATCGGCAAGAAGATCACCGAGGCGCACGTCGAGCACGGGGTGAGGCTCGCCACCGGCGTGGGCATCAAGCACTGGGTGCGCCAGCCGGGCGGCATCGGCATCCACCTGTCCGACGGCCAGGTCTTCTTCGCCTCTTGCGTCGTGCTGGCGGTCGGCGCGTCCCCGGCCGTCGACTGGCTGCGCGGCTCCGGCCTCGACATCTCCGACGGAGTCCTCTGCGACTCGACGAACCACGTCGTGGGTGCCGAGAACCTGGTCGCCTGCGGCGACGTGGCCCGCTGGCCGAACATGCGCTTCAACGGCGTCGTCCGCCGCGTCGAGCACTGGCTCAACGCCGTGGAGGGAGGCCGCGCCGCCGCCGAGAACCTGCTGGTGGGCCGCAAGCACGCCCGGACCTACACGCCGGTCCCGCGCTTCTGGACCGAGCAGTACGGCATGCGCGTGCAGGGCGCCGGCCTGCCCGTCCTCGGCACCGACACCACCGACGTCAACGGCCTCACCGGCTTCATCGCCAACGGCAAGCTCGTGGGCATCGTGGGCCTCGAGTCGCCCGGCAAGATCATCACCGAGACCCCGGAACTCTTCCGCCAGAACGAGGTCGAGACGAACGTTCCGGTGTGGACGCAGCCGGAGGAACCCGCTGCCGCCGCCGCGCCGGAAGTCCTCCCGACCACCATGATCCCGGTTCCCGAACCGGTCGCCGCCCACGCATCATCCGTTCCCCCGTCCGTCTCGTCGTCGATGTCCCCGCCTTTGCAGCGGCGGCGGCATTCGCGCTCGAGGCCGGAGATGGTGCGCTCGGGCGGAGGACGCGCGAGGCCCTGACCAGGTCGAGGAGGTACCGGTTGCCGGCACAGGGCAAGCGGGGACGGCGAACTCCGACGTCGCACGCGTGGCCAGGTGGCGGACCGATGACGTCACGCGGCGATGCGCTCGTTCCCGCGCCGGCAGTCCGGAACCTCCCTTTCGCGCGTCACCGGCGGTGTGGCGGCTCGGCGGGCTCCCGAGTCGCCACACCGGCCCCGGTTGTGAGGTTCGGGTGTGAAGGTCGCTTGGGTGTCGAGAGCGGCTCGCTTCGGCCGAAGCTGTCAGACCCTCTGAGTACGTTGGGTCGCGGGGGAGCCGAAATCGAAGGGGACCCCTGCGCGAGCCTGCCCCAGGGCCACTTCGCCCGGCCCGCCACGCTTGCCGTCATGCGTCATGCGTCGTGCTGCCTCGCTCGGTGCCGGTTCAGCTGGCGTGCCCTTGCGCCGGGCGCCACCCCGGACGGCCCGCCCCCGCCCTCGGTGCACCGAGCCCCAGGCCTCAAGGCGCCGTGACGACCTGCCCCGACCACGAAAGCCCGCCCCCGAAAGCGAAGAGGAGAACGGGCCGGCCGGACGGGAGCTCCCCGCGCTCGGCCATCTTCGAGAGGGCGAGCGGGACCGAGGCCGCGGAGGTGTTGCCGGACTCGACCACGTCGCGGCCGATCACGACGTCGGGCGGAAGGCCGAGGCGCAGGGTCATCGCCTCGACGATGCGCAGGTTGGCCTGGTGCGTCACGACGGCGCCCAGGTCGGTGACGGCGATGCCCGCTCGTTCGCAGGCCTGGGCGGCCACCGCGGGGAGTTCGCTGGTGGCCCAGCGGAACACGGCCTGGCCCTCCTGGGCGAAGCGCGGTTGCCAGGCGTCGACGAGGCGGACGGCGTTGCCCCGGGTCGGGTCGGAGCCCCAGACGACGGGGCCGATGAGAGCGTCCGGGGAGGTGCTCACGACGGCGGCGCCGGCTCCGTCGCCCAGCAGGATGCAGGAGGAGCGGTCGGTCCAGTCGACGAGGTCGGACATCTTCTCGGCGCCGATGACCAGGGCGTGCCGGGCCGCGCCCGCTCGGATGGTGTGGTCGGCGGTGGCGAGGGCCGTGCAGAAGCCGGCGCAGGCGTTGTTCAGGTCGAAGCAGACGGCGGACGGGATCGACAGGCGGGCCGCCACCTGGGCCGCGGTCGACGGGCTGCGGTCGATGGCCGAGCAGGTGGCGACGATGACCTGGCCGATGTCGGACGGGGACAGGCCCGAGGAGGCGAGGGCCTTCGCGCCCGCTTCGGAGGCCATGTCGGCGACGGTCTCGTCCGGGGCGGCGATGCGGCGGGTGGCGATGCCGGTGCGCTGCAGGATCCACTCGTCGCTGGTGTCGACCACCTTCTCCAGGTCGGCGTTGGTCAGCACCCGTTCCGGCTGGTAGTGGCCTAGCGCTGCGACACGGGATCCGGACACGGTGTGCTCCTTGGGCGGGGCCGGGCGACGACGCGGCGAATATAGCAACCGATCGGTCGGTAGCTGAAGAGACGTAAACTACAGGGGTGAGCCCGCGCAGATCTGTCGCCGACACCCTCGAGACGCGGCAGCGCATCCTCGACCGGAGTCTCGCCATCGCGTCGGCGGAGGGGCTGGAGGGGCTCACGATCGGGCGGCTGGCCGCGGAGCTCGGGATGAGCAAGGCCGGGCTGCTCGGGCACTTCGGCACCAAGGAGGCCCTGCAGCTCGCGGTGGTCGACCAGGCCGCCGAGGTCTTCCTGCGCGAGGTGCCCGGCAAGGTCGAGCAGATGCCGTCGGGGTTGCCGCGGCTGATCGACGTCTGCGAGGCGTGGGTGTCCTACCTCGAACGCGAGGTGCTGCCCGGCGGGTGCTTCTTCACGGCGGCGACGGCCGAGTTCGACGGGCGCAGCGGGCGGGTGCGGGATGCGCTGGCCGGCATGAACGCGTTGTGGCGCAGGGACTTGCGCATCCACATCCGGCGCGCGGTGAACGACGGCGACCTCGGGCCGGACACGGACGCCGACCAGCTGATCTACGAGATCCTCGGGGTCATGCTGGCGCTCAACCACTTCCTGCAGCTCGAACACGACAGCACGGCGCCGCGCCGGGCCCGTCAGGCGTTGAAGCGGTTGCTCACGAAGTGATCGACGACGGCCGCGACCTCCCGCGGTCGCTCGACCACCATGCCGTGCGTGGCGTCGAGTTCGTGCACCCGCACGTTCGGCGGCAGGTCGCGGCGCAGTCCGGCGCGGTGGGCGTCCATCAGCGGCACGAGCTCCGGCGGCACGGGCAGGTTCCGGGTGGCGAGCACGAGCAGGAACGGGCTCCTCACCGCCGCGAAGACCGGGAGCGCGTCCAGGAACTCCGGCGCCGTGCGCAGCGCCGAGGTGATCGAGCGCGACGGACGCGTGACCGTCTCCAATTGGGCGTCGAAAAGGGCGTTCAGCGTGGCCAGGCCCTTCTCCACCTCCTCGGGCGGCAGTCCCGCGTAGTTCGCCGGATGCGTTGCCGCGGAACGGTGTCCGTCCAGGCTCACGGCGGGACGCCCCGGGTGCCGCGACGCCCACATCCCGGCGAGGATGCCGCCCAGCGAGTGCCCGACGACCACGGGATCGTCGAGTCCGAAGTGGACAGCTGTGTCCTCGAGGTCGTCGAGCACGGCGTCCCAGTCCCATTCGCCGTCGGGCGACTCGCCGTGCCCGCGCAGGTCGACAGCCACCGCGCGCCCGTCCAGCCGTGGCGCAAAAGTTTCCCACACCGACCGGTCGCCGCCCAGTCCGTGCAGCAGCAGGAAGGGCGTGCCGGAGCCGCCGAAGTCCGTCGCCGCGAGCTTCACGCGTCTCTCCTCAGGCCGAGGCGGGCACGGATCGAGTCGACGGTCACGCCGCCGTCCGGGTGTCGCAGCAACTTGTTGCGGTTCACGAGGTCGTGCACGCCCTGGCGCGTGATGCCGAGCATCGCGCCGGCCACGCCGAGCGACACGTGGTCCTTGCTCGGGTGACCGGCGCGGCGTGCGGTGACGCGGCCCAGCGGCGTCGCCCACCAGCCCTCGGGCGGGTCGAACGGCGCGTCGCCGGGGTGGAGCACGGTCAGCAGCCTGATGGCCACTCGCCGGGCCACCGCGTCGTCCGGGCCGAGCAGCTGGGCCGCCCACATGTCGGCGTCGGCGCGGACGGAGGTCCGCAGGCCGGCCAGGTCGGCCTCCGGCAGCAGGATCTCCAGCGGGTCGAGCAGCCGGCTCGTCACGAGCCGGATCAGGTCGTTCCGCAGGTCCACGTGTTCCGAAAGGGTCGGCACTTGACAGACGGTATCAAGTACTTGACCTCTACTGTCAAGTAGAGATGTCGTTGGTGAACAGGGCCGACACCCACCGCCAGCTCGGGTCGCTCGACCGGGCGCTGGAGCTGGCGGAGGCGCTGCTGCTCGCGCGGTCGGTGGGGGACCGGCAGATCGAGGCGGGCGTGCTGCTCGACCGCGGCACCGTGCACGAGCTCGCCGGACGGGGGGAGCCCGCGCGGGCCTCCTACACCGAGGCCGCGGAGCTGGCGCGGCGCATCGGCTTCCGGTGGGGCGAGTCGGAGGCGGCGCGCAAGCTGGCCGGGCTGGACGGCTGATCCGAACGGCCTGGTCCGGACCGGGCCGCGCCGCCGCGCTGGGCCTGGCGAACAGGGTCGTGCCGAACGACGAGGCCGCCGCGGTCGCACAGCGGCCGGCCGAGCGGATCGCCGCGAACGCCCGGTTGATGACCACCGCGGACGTCGGCGAGGGCATGACCGCCTTCGCCGGAGGCCGTGCTCCATAATGGACAGGAAGTGACCATGCTCGGCATCACGCCGTGGAGGGGTCACACCGCGTTTCCCGCGGTGTGACCCCTCCCCACGTACTCAGGCGTGCCCGGCGATCCGGTGCGGCTCGTAGGAGCCTTCCAGCAGCAGCACCTCGGCGTCGGTCAGCTCGAAGTCCAGCGCCCCCACCGCGTCGTCGAGCTGCGCCGGCTTCGTGACGCCGACGATCGGCGCCGTGACGACGGGGTTGCGCAGCAACCACGCCAGCGCGACCTGGGCCCGGGACACGCCGCGCGCCTCGGCCACCGCCGCCACCTGCTCGACGGTCGCGCGGTCCGAGTCGGTGTAGAGCGTGGCGCCGAACTCGTCGGTCTCGGTGCGCGCGGTCGTGGCGTCCCAGTCGCGGACCAGGCGACCGCGCGCGAGAGGGCTCCACGGGATCACCGCGACGCCCTGGTCCGCGCACAACGGCAGCATCTCGCGCTCTTCCTCGCGGTAGATGAGGTTGTAGTGGTTCTGCATCGACACGAACCGCGTCCAGCCGTTCTGCCGTTGCGTGAACAACGCCTTCGCGAACTGCCACGCGTACATGGACGACGCACCGATGTAGCGCGCCTTGCCGGACTTCACGACGTCGTGCAGCGCCTCGAGCGTCTCCTCCAGCGGCACGGTCTTGTCGAAGCGGTGGATCTGGTAGAGGTCGACGTAGTCCGTGCCGAGGCGGCGAAGCGAGTTGTCGATCTCGGCGAAGATGGCCTTGCGGGACAGCCCGGCGCCGTTCCGGCCGTCGTGCATGCGCCCGTTGACCTTGGTGGCGAGGACGATCTCGTCGCGGCGCGCGAAGTCCCTCAGCGCGCGGCCGGTGATCTCCTCCGAAGAGCCCGCGGAGTAGACGTTCGCGGTGTCGAAGAAGTTGATGCCGGCCTCGATCGCCGCCTTGATGAACGGCCGGGACTCCTCCTCCGGCAGCGACCACGGGTGGCCGCCCCGAGCCGGGTCCCCGTAGCTCATCATGCCGAGGCAGATCTCGGACACGTCCATGCCGGCGAGCTTGGTGTAGCGCATGGTCAGCCCCTCAGGAAACGGTGATCACGGTCGGGTGATGGCAGCCACGATCCGTTCAACATCAACCTAGTCCGCCTCGCCGGATCGTGCCCGGATCAGACACGACGGTGGAAACCCGCCTCCAGCATCTGACCAGCGGGTTTAGCGTCGGGATTCCGGTGTCTGAGAGGAACGCGGATGACGAGCATCGAGGCGGTCGCGCCGCCGAGGACCGCGCTGGAGCGGGCGCGTGCCACCGTCGGGCCGCTGCTGGCGGCCGCGCTGGCGGAGCTCCCCGGCGAAACACGCGAAGTGGTCGAGTCCGGCCTGTCCCGGCAGGACTTCTCGACGGCGGCGCTCGTGCTGCTCTGCGCGGAGGCGTTCGGTGACGCGGACGTGGCGCCGGTCGCCCTCGCGATGGAGTTCGCGCACCTGCACGAGCAGCTGCACGCGGACCTGATGGCGCACACGGGTGCTCGGGTGGAGTTCGGTGCGGACAGGGTCGTCTCGGCGGCCGACGCGCTGCTGTCCCTCGCGTGCGGACGGCTCGGCAGCACCGGGGTGATGATCCTCAACATCGCGCTGATGTCCGTTGTGGACGGTTACGTCCAGGAGATCGGGATGGCCGAGGAGGACGAGGCCGACATGTCCCGGCACCTCGGCGTGGCGGCGGCGAAGCACAGCTCGCTCACGGCCGCCGCGTGCGAGCTCGGCGCGCTGGCCGCCGGGGCGAACGCGCGCCAGGCGGGCCACCTCAGGCAGTTCGGCGACGACCTCGGCCTCGCGCGCAAGCACGTGGACGACGTCCTCGCCGTCCGCGACGACCGCCGGACGCTCCCGGTCGTGGCGGCGATCAACGCGAAGATCACCGTCGAGGGCGGGCGCAGGTGGTGCGAGCAGCAGGCCGGGCTGCTGCTCGCCCGCGCGCTGGAGCACCTGGAGCGGTGCGGTCCCAGGGCGGGGGCGGCGGACGAGCTGGCGGGGCTCGCCAGGCAGGTCACGACCGGCAGGTGCGCGCCGGCCGTGCCCGCCCAGGCGAGCCGGGAACCTCACTCCGACGGGCGCAGCACGACCTTGCCCGCGGCGTGCCCGGTCGCGACCAGTTCCTGAGCCTCGGCCGCGTCGGCCAGCGGGAAGCTCCGCGCGACGCGCACCGCGAGCTCGCCGTCGGCCACGAGCTGGGCGTACTCGCGCAGCCGCGGGCCGAACGGGGCACCGCCGCCGGAGAACTCGACGCCCAGCCGGGCCGCGTCGCCGGGATCGACGATCGTGACGACGCGGTCCGTGGCGCCGCGCACCTCGACCAGCACGTCCAGGTCGTGACCGGCCGCGTCGAACACGGCGTCGACGCCTTGCGGTGCGGCGGCGCGGACCCGGTCGGCCAGCCCGCCCCCGTAGGCGACCGGCGTGGCGCCGAGCGACCGCAGGTAGTCGTGGTTGCCGGCCGAGGCGGTGCCGACGACGGTGGCGCCGCGGGCCACCGCGAGCTGTACCGCGACGGCGCCCACGACCCCCGCGGCGCCGTTGAGGAGCAGCGTGTCGCCCTCCGCGACCGCGAGGAGGTCGAGCACGCGGACCGCGGTCTCCACGGCCACGGGCAGCGCGGCGGCGACGTCCCAGTCGAGTCCGGCGGGCTTCGGCGCGTAGTCGGTGGCCAGCGCGTGCTCGGCGTAGGCGCCGGTGGTGGTGAAGCCGAGGACCTCGTCGCCCACCGAGACCCCGGTGACGCCCTCGCCGACCTCGTCCACCACACCGGCGGCCTCCAGGCCGGGCGTGACGGGGAACGGGGGAGTCATGGGCGGCATCCAGCCGTTGCGGATCTTGTGGTCGAGCGGGTTGACGGCCGCCGCCACGACCTTCAGCCGGATCTCACCCGGTCCCGCGTGCGGCTCCTCGACCTCGTCCAGGCCCAGGACCTCCGGGCCGCCGAACGTGGTGTAGGTGATCGCCTTCATCTCTGTCTCCGGTGTGGTCGCCGTGTGGTTGGTACACCAGCCTTGGGCCTGTGATCGTTCTCGCGCGCCGGTACTTCGGCTAGCACCACCTGTCCGAACGGCCAGTCGGCCACCTGACGGTGAGAGCTACGCTCGGTTCATGGACCTGGTGACGGCCGCTCGGGTGATCCAGGCACCGCAGAGCGAGACGCTGGTGCACCTGTCGGCGGCGGTGGAGCAGGCGATTCCCCACCGCGCGATCGCCGAGCTGTCGAACTGCTCGTTCGCGCCGTTCAAGTTCCGCGGCGAGTCGCCGGGGCCGTCCGTCACGATCGCCGACCTCGCCGCGCTGCGGTCGCCGGTCGGCGACGGGGGCGCCTGGCAGGGACGGGCGCTCCTGGCGGGCGCCGAGGTCCCGGTGGTGGTGCTCGTCAGCGCCTTCTCCGAGCCGAACGCGCTGCTGGTGCTCCTGCGCACGGAGGACTCCCCGGTTCCGCGGGAGGTCCTGGCTTCCGCCAACGCGCTGTGGGACGTCGTGACCGCGCACATGGAGGGCCTGCGCAACGAGGCCGTGCCCGCGACGATCGCCGTCTCACGGGCGGCCGCGGCGGCGCGTGCCGTGGCGATCTCCGACCTGGGCGACGCCTACGGGGCGTCGTTGACGGCGTTGCTGGGCGTGCTGCGCGACCGCGACGTCACGGACGCGACCGCCCGCTCGCGTGCCACCGACCTCGCGGTGAGCGCGCTCGTCGAACTCCGGGCGCGCGCGGACCTCGACCGGGCGCAGACGGAGGAACGCGCGGGCGACGCCTTCGAACGGCTCGCCGAGTCGCTGCGCCGCGCGCTGCGCGGCCGGGACGTCCGGCTGGACCTGGGCACGCCCGGTGCGGAGGAGGGCGCGGACCGCGTCCTGCCGAGCGACATCGCCGCCACGGCCGCCGCGGTGGTCCGCTCGAGCGTGCACGCGATGCTCGACGACCAGCGGGGCGTGCACCGCGTCCACCTCGGCTGGAAGATCGCCGGAGCCGTGCTGAGGGCGACCGTGCGCGACGACGGCCCCGGCACGTTGTCGTGCGGCAGCCTGGACCTGCGCCGGGTTCCGGAACGGCTCGGGCCGCTCGGCGGCGTGGTCGAGGTCGACGCCGTCCCCGGCTGGGGCACGACCGTGACGATCGAGGTGCCGCTCGGCCCGCCGGAGACTCCGCGCGAGGACCCGCTGACCGTGCTGGGCGCGCGGGAGCTCGAGGTGCTGGGGCAGCTCGCCCGCGGCCGGCGCAACCGCGAGATCGCCGGGAACCTGCACATCAGCGAGTCCACGGTGAAGTTCCACGTGGCGAAGATCCTGGAGAAGCTGGGTGTCGGGTCGCGCGGCGAGGCGGCCGCGCTCGCGCACGAGTGGGGTGCCGCGGCGCGTTAGGCCGTGCCTGTGCCGGGACCACGTCGTCCGGCGGGGAACGGCCGCCGATCGTGCCCGTCGAACCTCAGCGCGGTCGCCACCTGCGCGAAGTCTTCCGCGAGCGAACCTGTGGCCACCGGCGCGAAGATGGCGTCTCCTGCTCGATACAGAGACGTGGACCACCCCTGGTTGCACGTCCAATAGTAGGAAGTCAAACTATTCTCATGACGATGCCGTCTTCTGGGACGTCCCCCGCGCCCGCGTTGCACAAGCCGGTCAACCCGGTGCGCTTCGTGACCGCGTCGAGCCTCTTCGACGGCCACGACGCGGCGATCAACATCATGCGCCGCATCCTGCAGTCGCAGGGTGCGGAGGTCATCCACCTCGGCCACAACCGGTCGGTGGCGGAGGTCGTGAACGCGGCGATCCAGGAGGACGCGCAGGGCATCGCCATCAGCGCGTACCAGGGCGGGCACGTCGAGTACTTCTCGTACCTCGTCGAGCTGCTGGGCGAGCGCGGCGCCGGGCACATCCGGGTCTACGGCGGCGGTGGCGGCGTCATCGTTCCCGAGGAGATCGAGCTGCTGCACTCGCGGGGGGTCGCGCGGATCTTCTCGCCGCAGGACGGGCAGACGCTCGGCCTCGCGCGGATGATCAACCTGATGATCGAGGAGTGCGACCACGCGCTCACCGCGCCGTTCAGCCACGACGCGCTGCTGACGGGGGCCGACGAGGCCCTGGCGCGCGCGATCACGCACATCGAGGCCGGTACCGCGCAGCCGTTGGAGACCACGCGCAAGGTGCCGGTGCTGGGCATCACGGGCACCGGTGGCTCGGGCAAGTCGTCGCTCACCGACGAGCTGGTGCGCCGCTTCCGGCTCGACCAGCAGGACAAGCTGCGCATCGCCGTGCTCGCCGTCGACCCGACGCGTCGCCGTGGTGGTGGCGCGCTCCTCGGCGACCGCATCCGCATGAACTGCCTCGACGGCGACCGCGTGTTCTTCCGTTCGCTGGCCACTCGCCGTGCGGGCAGCGAGATCCCGGACGGCTTGGAGCAGGCCATCGTGGCGTGCAAGGCGTCCGGTGCGGACCTCGTCATCGTCGAGACGCCCGGTATCGGTCAGGGTGACGCGGCCATCGTGCCGTTCGTCGACTTCTCGCTGTACGTGATGACGCCGGAGTTCGGTGCCGCGTCGCAGCTCGAGAAGATCGACATGCTCGACTACGCGGACGCCGTGGCGATCAACAAGTTCGAGCGCCGCGGTGCCGAGGACGCACGGCGCGACGTGGCGCGGCAGATGGTGCGCAACCGCGAGGCGTTCGGCGCGAAGTGGGAGGACATGCCGGTCTTCGGCACGTCCGCCGCGACGTTCAACGACGACGGTGTGACCGCGCTGTACCAGTTCCTGCGCGACGGACTCGTGGAACACGGCCTGAGCGTGGAAGAAGGCGCGCTGGCCACCGTTTCCGGCAAGACGTCGACCTCGGCGTCCACCGTCGTGCCGGCTTCCCGTGCGCGGTACCTGTCCGACATCTCCGACACCGTGCGCAACTACCACCGCAAGACCGAGGAGCAGGTCGCCGCGATCCGCGCGCACACCCAGCTCACGGCGGCGCAGAAGGCGCTGGAGGCCGCGGGCAAGGGCGTCGCGGACATCGCGGACCTGGCCTCCGACGCGGAGCGCAGGGTCGACCGCGACACCACCGACCTGCTCCGGGCGTGGCCCGCGACGGTCGAGCAGTACTCCGGCGACGAGCTCGTGTTCAAGGTCCGCGACAAGGAGATCCGCACCCGGCTCACGCGGGAGACGTTGTCGGGCAACCAGGTCCGCCGGGTGAGCCTGCCCCGGTACGACGACGAGGGCTCGCTGCTGCGGTTCCTGCGCAAGGAGAACCTGCCGGGCTTCTTCCCGTTCACCGCGGGGGTCTTCCCGTTCAAGCGCGAGGGCGAGGACCCGGCGCGCATGTTCGCGGGCGAGGGCGACGCGTTCCGCACCAACCGCCGCTTCAAGTACCTGTCGCAGGGCAACCCGGCGACGCGCCTGTCGACCGCGTTCGACTCGGTGACGCTCTACGGCCGCGACCCCGACACCCCGCCGGACGTCTACGGCAAGATCGGCACCTCCGGCGTCTCCATCGCGTCGCTCGACGACATGAAGGCGCTCTACGACGGCTTCGACCTCGTGGCGCCGACGACGTCCGTGTCGATGACGATCAACGGCCCGGCGCCGACGATCCTCGCGTACTTCCTGAACACGGTGATCGACCAGCAGGTCGACAAGTTCAAGGCCTCCGAAGGCCGCGACCCCTCCGCCGAGGAGTACGAGGAGCTGCGCGCGTTCGCGCTGGCCAACGTCCGCGGCACCGTGCAGGCCGACATCCTCAAGGAGGACCAGGGCCAGAACACCTGCATCTTCTCCACGGAGTTCTCGCTGCGCATGATGGCGGACATCCAGGAGTGGTTCATCCAGCAGCAGGTGCGCAACTTCTACTCGGTGTCGATCTCGGGCTACCACATCGCCGAGGCCGGGGCGAACCCCATCAGCCAGCTCGCCTTCACGCTCGCCAACGGCTTCACCTACGTCGAGTCGTACCTGGCGCGCGGCATGAACATCGACGACTTCGCGCCGAACCTGTCGTTCTTCTTCTCCAACGGCATGGACGCCGAGTACAGCGTCATCGGCCGCGTGGCGCGCCGCATCTGGGCCGTGGCCATGCGCGACCGCTACGGCGCCGCGGAACGTTCGCAGAAGTTCAAGTACCACGTGCAGACGTCCGGCCGTTCGCTGCACGCGCAGGAGATGGACTTCAACGACATCCGCACCACGCTGCAGGCGCTCTGCGCGCTGTACGACAACTGCAACTCCCTGCACACCAACGCCTACGACGAGGCGATCACCACGCCCACGGAGTCGTCCGTCCGCCGCGCGATGGCCATCCAGATGATCATCAACAAGGAGTGGGGCCTCTCCGCGAACGAGAACCCGCTGCAGGGCTCGTTCGTCATCGACGAGCTGACCGACCTCGTCGAAGAGGCCGTGCTGATGGAGTTCGACCGCATCTCCGAACGCGGCGGCGTGCTCGGCGCGATGGAGACCGGCTACCAGCGCGGCCGCATCCAGGACGAGTCGATGCTCTACGAACAGCGCAAGCACGACGGCTCCCTGCCGCTGATCGGCGTCAACACCTTCCTGCCCGAGGGCGGCGAGCGCGAGGTCGTGAAGATCGAGCTCGCCCGCGCCACCGAGGAGGAGAAGGAGTCGCAGGTCCAGCGCACCCGCGCCTACCAGGCGGCGCACCGCGACGAGGCCCAGAAGGCGCTCGCCCGGCTGCGCGAGGTGGCGCACACGAACGAGAACGTGTTCGCGGTGCTGATGGACGCGGCTCGCGTGTGCACGCTGGGGCAGATCACGGAGGCGTTCTTCGAGGTGGGTGGGCAGTACCGCCGCAACATCTAGGCGGACCGAAGAGCAATGGCGCCCGTCAACAGCTGTTGACGGGCGCCATTGCTGTTGAACCTGCCGGCTGCGCGACCGAGCAGGTGGCTTCGGGGCACACGGCCGACGTCCACTTCCAAACCGCGTAGGGCCGGCCGACGATCCACCCGCCGACACGCTCGGGAAGCTCGTCGGTCGGCACCACCTCCACCGGGTCACCGACGTTCACCACGCCCGCCCGCACCACCCAGCTGTCCAGGCACAGCACCCCGCCGAACTCCCGCCGGATCCGCCGGTGCACGTCCAGGTCCTGTGCCCCGGTGTCCGGGTCGATCGTCGTCACGACGCACCGCGCCCGCTTCCGGTACATCCCGATCACCACGTCACCCACCACCAGGGCGTGCCCCGCCCACGAGTCCTCCTCGCCCGCCTCGACGCCGCCGATCAGGATGTTGGGTCGCAGCCTCCGCACGTCGACCCCCGCGGCCGCGACCTGGCCGTCCGTCGCCACCAGGACGTTGAGCACGTCGAAGCGCTCCGGGCCGGTGTAGCGGGTGAGCCTGCCGCCGAACGGCAGCACCCGCTCGTGGGCCTGCCGGCTGTCCCACGGGTGGCCGTCGACCAGAGGTCCGCCGGGGCCGGTGGAGGCCGGGATCGTGAGCAGGCCGTAACGGGTGCGGCCGGTCAGCACGCCGCGCGGGCCCTGCACGTGCACCAAGCGGTCGCCCGCCACGCCGTCGGGCGTGAACTCCGCCGACTCGAGCGGTTCGCCGCCCAGCGACTTCACGGGATAGCGCCACAGGGCTTCGACGTGCATCGCGGTCACTCCGCCGGGATCTCGTAGGTCGACGCGGGATCGATCCGCCTGTCCTCGAAGGCGATCCGCACGTCGTTGATGCTCGCCTCGCGCCGCGCCATCAGGCCGGAGGCGGCGAACTCCCAGTTCTCGTTGCCGTAGCTGCGCCACCAGCGGCCCTCGTCGTCGTGCCACTCGTACTGGAAGCGCACGGCGATGCGGTTGTCGTCGAACGCCCACAGCGACTTGCGCAGCACGTACTCGTGCTCGCGCTCCCACTTCCTCGTCAGGAACGCGACGATCTCGCCGGTGCCGCGGAGGAATTCGGACCTGTTGCGCCACGCGGAGTCCGGTGTGTAGGCGCCGGCGACGCGCACCGGGTCCCTCGTGTTCCAGGCGTCCTGGGCAGCCCGCACCTTCAGGCGGGCGGTCTCCGCGTCGAACGGGGGCAGAAGTGCCACGAGCGGTCCTTCCAACGGTTGAGCGACGTTCTGAACGTTAGAGCGAGCGGCTAACGGATGCAAGCCTGTGTTACCGTTAGGCGTGCTGACGCCCGACGAGCCCCGTCCGGTCCTGCTGATGAACACCATCTGGGCCAGCCGGTCGCAGGTGCACGACGACCTGACGACTGCCGGTGGGCTTCGCGACTTCCTGGGCGTGCCGGTGGACCGGGCCGACCTGGAGGCGTTCCGCGCGCTGCGGCAGGCGTTGCGGGACCTCGCGGGCGTGCTCACCGAGGACACGCGTGCGGTCGCGCAGGATCGTGACCTGGAGCGGGCCGTGGCCGAGGTCAACCGTGCGGCGCGGAGCGCGCGCAAGTGGCCGCAGCTCGCTGTGCGCGACGGAGAGTTGTTGCGCCACAACGAAAGTGAAGGCTCGCCCGCGGACAGGGAGCGCGCGTCGATCGCCGCGGAGGCCGTGGAGCTGTTCACCGGTGAGTCCCGGCTGCTGTTGCGCGCCTGTTATGCGCCGGGCTGCGTGCTGTACTTCGTGAAGGACCACCCGCGCCGGGAATGGTGCTCGCCCTCGTGCGGCAACCGGGTGCGCGCCGCGAGACACTACCGGCGCAATCGGAGTGAATCCCCTGGTCCGAACGGGTTTTCCTGATCGCCGGGCCTACACGTGAGCCGCGTTCGTTCCGATGAAACGGACAACAGTTGGGCGCGTTTTGTGTGTGGTGGTGATCCGCGATGTCCCGAGAATCCGTGCCAGGTCACGACATCGGCTATCACCTCGTCTGCTTCGACGAGACCGGCAACGAGCGGGGGCGCGACAGCGCGGACGTCCTGTACGACGCCCGCCGCGGTGTCACCGACGTCTTCTTCTTCATCCACGGGTGGAACGGCGACGTGCCGGCCGCCCGTCACCAGTACGGGCAGTGGGTCGCGACGATGGCCGGCTGCCGCGCCGAACGCGATGCGGCGCACCGGCTCCCGGGCGGCTTCAAGTCCCTGCTCGTCGGCCTGCACTGGCCGTCGAAGGCCTGGGGCGACGAGGACACCCGGTCCGACGAGTTCATCAAGGCGCAGGCGCAGCGGCTCGGCGGCGGTGCCGGGCGGACGGCCGCGGTGCGCACGATCGTGCAAGCGGCGCGGCAGCACCCGTGCCGGATGTCGGCCGCCGTCAAGCAGGCGTACGACTACCTGGAGAGCTCCGTGCCGGACCTGCCGGGCGAGGACGGGATGGCGTTCGACGCCGAGCAGCTCTACCGGGCGTGCCTGGAGGACCCGGCGCTGGGCGGGATCCTGTCACCGCTGCGGATCCTGACGTTCTGGAAGATGAAGCGGCGCGCCAAGGTGTTCGGTGAGAGCGGGGCCGCTCGGATCGCCCGCGAGGTCGCGCAGGCCGCCCCGGACGCGCGCATCCACCTGATGGGCCACAGCTTCGGCTGCATCACCGCCACGGCGATGGCGAACGTCGTGCCGGCCGCGACGCTCACCCTGGTGCAGGGGGCGATGTCGCTGTGGTCGTTCGCGGAACGGCTGCCCGGCGAACCCGGCTCCGGCTACTTCCGCGGCGTGCTCGGCCGCGTGCCCGGCCCGATCATCGTCACGACGTCCGCCCACGACCACGCCATCGGCCGGTTCTACCCGCTGGCCGCGCGTTCGGGCCGCCAGGTCGACCTCGACTCGTACCCGAAGTACGGCGCCATCGGCTCGCACGGCGTGCAGGGCACGTACGCGCACGGCCACACGATCGGTTCGCCCGGCGAGCTGGTCAGGGGCCAGGTGCACAACGTCGACTGCACGTCGGTGATCCGCCGCATCGACGGGATCGCGGGCGCGCACAACGACATCTGCCACCCGGAGCTCGCCCGGCTGCTGTGGAAGGCGGTGCTGTCGCGCTAGCCGCCGGTCCGATGTGGACGGCTAGCCCGCGCCCAGCCGCATGACCACCTGCGGCACCAGCGTGTTGCCGAGGCACGGGCGGAGGTCCGCGCGCAAGGCGGACGGGCTCGCGGGGTCGAGCGCGGGGGAGACGGCGAAACCGGCCGTCGCCGCGGTCAGCACGACGCGCTGCACCGCCTGGCCGGCGCGGATCTCCGCGGCGGCGCCCTGGTTGAACGTGCACAGGACCAGCTCGACGCCGGTGCGCACGTGCAGCCACGCCCGCTCCACCTCGGCCGCGCGCGACAGCAGGCCGCGCCAGGAGGCCGGCTCGGGGAACGTCGTCCACGTCCGACGGGCCGAGCGCAACGCGTGCAGCAGCGCCAGCACGTCCGGGCCGGGTTCCCGGTACCCGCCGAGCCGCACGGCCGCCGCCGCGTCACCGGCGCTCGGGCCCGGCAGCAGCGTCACCAGTGGCCGGATGCCGTGCGCCTGCAGCGCCAGCCGGACGTTGAGCAGCGCGACACCGCACGCGAGGCGCGCCTCCCGGTTGTGCGGTCCCGGGGTGTGGAGCTCGATCTGGTCGGGGCGCACCTCGAACCGCACCCCGGACACCGAGGCCCTCGCGAGCGCCAGGACGCCGCGCACGGCCTCACCGGCCAGTCCGAGCGAGCCGGGCAGGGCGATCGTCATGTGCCCACTGTCCGGCGGGGGCGACGAACCGGACACGGTCGAAGGTCCTTTCTTGCGAGGACCTGTTACACCGGAAGTGTGCGAATCTTGTCATCGTGTCCGACGCGCACAGCCGCCGAGACCTCGACGAGCTGCTCGCCGAGGTGCGGGACCGCATGGACGAGATCGTCACCACCCGCGACCACGTGCAGGAGCTCCTCGGCGCCGTGCTCGCCGTCGCGTCCGGCCTGGAGCTCCAGTCGACCCTGCTGCGCATCGTCCAGGCCGCCGTCGACCTGGTGGGCGCCCGCTACGGCGCCCTCGGCGTGCTCGGCACCCGCGACGACCTGTCCGAGTTCCTGCACGTCGGCGTGGACGAGGTCACGCGGAGCAGGATGGGGCACCTCCCGGAGGGCAAGGGCCTGCTCGGGCTGCTCATCAAGGACCCGACGCCGCTGCGGCTGCACGACCTGTCCCAGCACGAGATGTCGGTCGGCTTCCCACCGAACCACCCGCCGATGCACAGCTTCCTGGGCGTGCCCGTGCGCGTGCGCGACGAGGTGTTCGGCAACCTCTACATGACCGAGAAGATCGACGCCGCCGAGTTCACCGCCGACGACGAGGCGGTGCTGCAGGCCCTCGCGGCAGCCGCCGGCATCGCGATCGAGAACGCCCGCCTGTTCGAACGCTCCCGCATGCGCGAACGGTGGCTGGAGGCGATCGGCGAGATCAACTCGGAGCTGCTCGGGGGCGCATCCGGCGAGTACGCGCTGCGCTTGATCACCCAACGCACCGTCGAGCTGGCGGGCGCCGACTCCGCCCTGGTCGTGCTGGGCGACGGCGGGCACGTACCGCTGTCGGTGGCGGCGAGCGCGGGCGTGGAGGTCGACGACTTCGACGCCGCCGACCACGCCGTGGACGAGGTGGTCCGCTCCGGCGTCCCGCTGCTGGTCGACGACCTGGGCACGGCGTTCGGCCCGGCGCTGGCCGTCCCGCTGCGGTCGGGTCCGGTCGTCACGGGCGCGCTCGTGGTGCTGCGCCGCGGCGGTGAGTCGCGCTTCCTGCCCGACCAGGTGCCGGTGCTGGCGTCGTTCGCGGACCAGGCGGCGGTCGCGCTGGAGTTCGCCGAGCAGCAGCGCTCCCAGCGGTTGCTCGACGTGCTGGAGGACCGCGACCGCATCGCCCGAGACCTGCACGACCACGTCATCCAGCGGCTGTTCGTGACAGGCCTGACGCTGCAGGCGACCATGCGCCGCATCGCCGACCCGGACGTCGCCGCCCGGCTGCAGACCGCCGTCGAACAGCTCGACGAGACCGTGCGCGAGATCCGCACGTCCATCTTCGACCTGCACTCGGCGGACAACACCTCGCTGCGGCGCCGCCTGCTCGACCTCGTCGCCGGCCTGACCGAGGACACGCACCTCTCGCCCGCGGTGCGGATGTCCGGCACCGTCGACAACTCGGTGCCGCCCGAGCTCGCCGAGCACGTCGAGGCCGTCGTGCGCGAGGCCGTGACGAACTGCGTCCGGCACGCGTCCGCGACCGAGCTGACGGTGCTGATCGACGCCGGGGACGACGTCGTGATCACGGTGCAGGACAACGGGGTGGGCATCAAGGCCGACGCCGCGCGCAGCGGGCTGCGCAACCTGGCCCACCGCGCGTCGAAGTTCGGCGGATCGCTGCAGGTGCGCCCCGCCGACGGAGGCGGCGCCCGCGTGGTCTGGCGCGTCCCGCTGGGTTAGCGGGGCTTCTCGCCGTCCTTGCGGAACTGCGAGGCGAACACGGCCGCCTGCGTGCGGCGCTGCATGCCGAGCTTCGCCAGCAGGTGCGAGACGTAGTTCTTGACCGTCTTCTCCGCGAGGAACATGCGCTCGGCGATCTGGCGGTTCGTGAGACCCTCGCCGATCAGGTCGAGCACCGTGCGCTCCTGCTCGCTGAGCATGCGCAGCGGGTCGCCCTCCTCGCGTTCACGGCGAATGCGGTTGAGCAGCGCCGACGTCGTGCGGGCGTCCAGAAGGGACTGTCCCGCCGCTACGGTCCGGACGGCGTTGACCAGGTCGGCGCCCAGGATCTGCTTGAGCACGAACCCGGACGCGCCCGCCATGATCGCGTCGAACAGGGCCTCGTCGTCCGCGAAGCTCGTCAGCATCAGGCACTGCAGACCGGGGAGGCGGCTGCGCAGCTCGCGGCACAGCTCGATGCCGTTGCCGTCGGGCAGCCTGATGTCGAGCACGGCCACGTCGGCGCCGGCGCCCGGCAGCTTGGCCAGGGCCTCCGCGACCGAGGCCGCGTCACCGACCACGTCGAGATCGGACTCCTCACCGAGCAGGTCCGCGATGCCGCGGCGGACGATCTCGTGGTCGTCGACGAGGAACACACGCGTCGCCATGGAGGTCACGGTAGCCCAAGGACACGGGCGCGAGGGGCCTGACGGCACTCGCCGCACTAGCCCGATCGGGCGTCGTTCGGGACCGCTGGAAACGCGGAAGTCCGGGTCGCTGGGAAAGCGCCCGGACCTCCGCGGTGTGACCGGTTCCGGTCAGCCCTGCTTGATCGCCGAGATCTCGAACTCGAGGACGACCTTCTCGCTCACCAGCACGCCGCCGGTCTCGAGCGCCGCGTTCCACGTGACGCCGTAGTCCTTGCGGTTGATGGTGTGCGAGCCCTCGAAGCCCACGCGGGTGTTGCCGAACGGGTCGACGGCCACACCCTCGAAGGCGAAGGGGATGGTGATGCTCTTGGTGACGTCCTTGATGGTCAGGTCACCGGTGATCTCGAAGTTGTCGTCGTCGATCTGCTTCGCGGAGGTCGAGACGAACTTGATCTCCGGGTAGGTCTCGACGTCGAGGAAGTCGTTGGTGGTCAGGTGACCGTCGCGCTGGGCGTTGCGCGTGTCGATCGTGGCGACCTTGACGGTCACCTCGGCGGTGGTGTTCTCCGGCTTGTCACCGTCGATCTTGATCTTGCCGTCGAACTCGTTGAACGCACCACGAACCTTGGTGACCATCGCGTGGCGCGCGACGAAACCGATGCGGGAGTGCGAGGCGTCGATGACGTAGTCGCCGGTCAGTTCGGAGAGGTTGGTGGCGGTGGTCATGGTGGTCAGTCCTTCGGTAGTTCGATTTGGTTGAAGTGTCATCCACTTTGCACGAACCTGGATGATGTGTCAACTATTCCCGTATGCTGAACGAGTGACACGATGGTTGGAACCTGAGCAGCAGCGGGCGTGGCGTGCCTACGTCCGCATGCAGGGGGAGCTCAATGCGCACTTGAGCAGGCAGATGTCAGCCGACTCGGACATCTCGATGGCTGACTTCGCCGTGCTGGTGCAGCTCACCGACACGCCTGACGAACGTGTACGCGTGTTGGAGCTCGCACGGTCGTTGCACTGGGAGAAGAGCCGCATCTCGCATCACGTCGCAAGGATGGAGAAGCGCGGCCTGGTGCGCAGGGAGAGCTGTGGCAGCGACGGGCGCGGGTCGTTCGTCGTGCTGACGGACCTCGGCAGGTCCGCGATCGAGGCGGCGGCGCCCTCGCACGCCGAGATGGTGCAGAAACTGGTGTTCGACCAGATCACGCCCGCCGAGGTGGAGGCGTTGCGGGAGATCTCGGAGAAGATCTTCGCGCGCCTAACGACAGGCGAATGTGCGGCGGTAGTCGCTGGGTGCGACGCCGACGACGCGGTGGAAGTGGTGCCGCAGCAGGGCGGCTGTCCCGAAGCCTGACCGGGTCGCGACCAGGTCGACGTCCAGGTCGGTCTCCTCGAGCAGCCTGCGCGCGTGGAGCACCCGTTGCAGTGACAGCCACTTGTTCGGCGTCGTGCCGGTCTCCGCGACGAACCTGCGCGCGAACGTCCGCTCGGACATGACGGCGAGCTTCGCCATCGAGGCCACCGTGTGGTTGTCCGCGATCGTCTCCAGCACGTGCTCGAGCACCGGTTCGAGGCTGTCCGCGCTGCAGTCGGGGATCGGCAGCTCCACGAACTGCCGCTGACCGCCGTCGCGCTGCGGCGCCACGACCATCCGGCGCGCGATGGTGTTGGCGACCTTCGTCCCCAGCTCCCGCCGCACCAGGTGCAGGCAGGCGTCGATGCCGGCGGCCGTGCCGGCGCTCGTGATGATGTCGCCGTCGTCGACGAACAGCACGTCCGGGTCCATCTGGGCCTTCGGGAAGCGCTCCTGGAACTGCCGCGCCTCGTGCCAGTGCGTCGTGCAGCGCCGGTCGTCGAGCAGCCCGGCCGCGCCGAGGATGAACGCCCCGCTGCACACGCTGAGCAGCGTCGCACCGGTCTCCCGCAGCGCCTTCACCAGCTTCTCCGGGTACTCGTCCCGGACCCGCGCGGCGGGCAGCGCGACGAGGTCGACGCTCTGCAGCGCGTCGAACCCGTGCGCCGGCGTGATGCTCACGCCTCGGACGCTCGTGGCCACCGGCACGTTCGGGATCTCCCCGCACACCCGGAAGTCGACCAGCGGCACGCCCTCCTCGGTCCGGTCGACGCCGAACACCTCGCAGAGCAGGCCGAACTCGAACGGCGCGACGCCGTCGATGAGGGGAACCGCCACCGATCGCAGCATGGCAGGATATTAGCGCGGGGCGTCAGATCTGCCACTGTTGGCGGGATATTGCTGGTCGCAAAATTCTAGACATGACTCTTGCAGTGATCGTCCTCGCAGTGGCAGCCCTCTCCGTCTGGCTCGACCGGCACCGCGACCGCACCGCCGGCCTGGCGGGCTCGACCGACGTCCACGACCGCGACCGCGTCCGCGTTCGCGACGAACTGCGGTACCTCACCTGATCGGTGGGCGCTTGATGAGTGGCTCGCTGGCCGGGTGGTTGGCTGGCCGGGCGTTCGCTGGCCTTGCTGGCGTTTCGCCTGACGATGTCTTAGCTGCAAGGCGGATCGCTCGGTGGCGTGCCGCCCGGTCGACGCAGCGCCGTCGTGTCACCCGGTAGGCGACCCGATTCGGGGTGCCGGGCCGGTGTAGCGGGCGGCCGGGCGGATGATCTTCGTGTCCTCGCTCTGCTCGAGCGCGTTGGCGCACCACCCGATGACCCGGCTGCACGCGAACGTCGGCGTGAACATCTCGCGCGGGATGCCGCACTGCTCCATCACCACTCCGGCGTAGAACTCCACGTTCGCGTACAGCTGCCGTCCGGGCTTGAGCTCGGCCAGCAGTTCCGTGACCCTGCGCTCGACGGTGACGGCGAAGGTCGTGAGCGGGGTCGGCTCCTCCAGGGCGATCTCCCTCAGCAGGCGCGCCCGCGGGTCCTCCGTGCGGTAGACGGCGTGGCCGAAACCCATGATGCGGTCGCCCTGCTCGATGCGCTGCCGCACCCAGGCGTCGATGTTGTCCGGCGACCCGATGAGGTCGAGGGCCTCCAGCGCGCGGTCCGGCGCGCCGCCGTGCAGGGGACCGGAGAACGTGCCGATCGCCGCCGTCACCGCCGACACGACGTCCGCGCCCGCCGAGGCGACCACGCGTGCGGTGAAGGTGGACGCGTTGAAGCCGTGGTCGATCGTGGCGATCAAGTACTGCTCGACCGCACGGCTCGTCCACGTCGACGGCTCGTGTCCAGTCAACATGTAAAGCCAGTTGGACGAGGTGGACAAATCAACCCTGGGGCCGACGGGATCAAGTCCGTGCTGGAGGCGGTGCAGTGCGGCCAGGATCGTCGGCGTCATCGCGCTGACCTTGAGCGCGTCGGCCTTCCTGTCGCTCATCGGCGCGTCCCACATCGGCCGGCTCGGCAGCATCGACAACGCGGTCCTGAGCCCCGCCAGTGCCGTGCAGCCGGACTTCGCGACAGACGGCAGCACCTCGCGGATCGCGTCCGGTAGCTCGCGCAGCTCGGCGGTGCGGCGGGCGAACTCCGCCGCCTCGGTCTCGTCCGGCAGCCTGCCCTCGGCGAAGAGGAACCACACGTCCTCGAACGACCGCGTCCTGGCCAGCTCGATCGCGTCGTGCTCGCGGTAGTGGTAGTAGCCCGCGGCACCGTTCACGTCCCCGATCAGGGTCGTGGTGACGACGACGTCCTTCAACCCTTTGGGTGCATCAATCAACATGGACAACAGGCTCCGTCAAGCCGTGTTGTACAGTCAACGTTGATGGAATCAATGCTGACGACGACGCAAACCGCCCGCCGCCTGGGCGTGAAACCGGCGACGGTCTACTCGTACGTCAGCCGTGGCCTCCTGACCAGCACGAAGGTCAACCGCGCGAGCATGTTCGACGTCGCCCAGGTGGAGGCACTGGCGCGCCGCACCGGGGCCCGCGGAGCGGCGTCTTCTGTGACGGATTGCATCCGCACGCGCATCTCGTTGCTGGAGAACGACCAGCTCCACTACCGCGGCCGCTCCGTCCCCGGTCTGTCGAGCACCAAGCGCTTCGAGGACGTGGCGTACTGGCTGTGGACCGAGATCGACTCCGCAGGGGTGCAGTTCCCCGAGGGCCAGGAGATCTGGATGGCCCTCCCGGAGAGCGCCACCCTGACCGACCGCGTCCGCGTGGCCATCGCCCTCGCCAGCGTCGGCGACCCCCTCCGCTACGACCTGGACAGGGCCGTCACCACGGCCCAGTCCCTGATCGCCGACGTCGTGGAGTCGCTGCCGCTCGTCGGACGGCCTCAGGGCACCGACATCGCCGAACGCCTGTGGGCGCGCCTCTCACCCGAGCCCGCGAGGCCGGACCTGCTCAACGCCGCCCTGATCCTGCTGGCCGACCACGACCTGGCCATCTCGACCATGGCCGCCAGGGTCGCCGCCTCCGCCCACGCCAACCCCTACGCCGTCGTGTCCGCCGGAATGGGCGCCATGGAGGGCCAGAAGCACGGCGCCGCCACGACGATCGCGTACCGCTTCCTGCGGCAGGCGGAGTCCGACCCGATGGGCGCCGTCGCCGAACAGCTGCGCTCCGGCCAGCCCATCCCGGGCTTCGGCCACGCCGTCTACCGCTCCCGCGACCCGCGCGCCGACCACCTGCTCGCGTTGCTGCGCGGTGAGGGCGACCTGGTGGTGGACAAGGTGATCGCGACCCAGAGGGGGACGTTCCCGAACGTCGACCTGGCGCTCGCCCAGTTCGCGCTGATGTTCAAGATGCCGCCGGACGCGGGGGAGGCGATCTTCGCGATCGCGCGGATCGTGGGGTGGATCGCTCACGCGATGGAGGAGTACCGGGAGCCCGGTCTGAGGTTCCGGACGCTGGGTGTCTACACGGGGGACCGGCCGTAGGTCGCCGGGCGCGGCGGGGTGAGGCCGGCCGCGCGGGGACCGGCAGTGAGCGTGGACCGGCGCGGGGCGCGGGAGGAGGCTTCGGCGGCCGTCGCGCACGCCCGAACCGGCGGAGTGAGGCCGGGGACGGAAGTGAGCGTGGACCGGTCCGGGGTGCGGGAGGAGGCTTCGGCGCCCGTCGCGCACGCCCGAACCGGCGGGTTGCGCTGGGGTGAGGCCGGCCGCGCGGGGACTGGCAGTGAGCGTGGACCGGCCCGGGGCGCGGGAGCAGGCTTCGGCGGCCGTCGCGCACGCCCGAACCGCCGGGGAACAGCCCCCGACCACCCACGGGTGCTGGTGTGGACGCTCCCCGGAGCGGACCATCGAGAGCATGAGATTGTCCGCAGTGGACAACTTGAAGGTGGTCCTGGTGGCGTGGGTCATCGGCGGTCACGCGCTGCTGGGCTACGCCGCGATCGGTGGGTGGCCCTACGACGAGGTCAACGAGGTCACGTTCCACCCCGGTGTCGAAACGGCGCTGGCCGCGGTGATCGGGCCCTCCGGGTTGTTCTTCATGGGGACCTTCTACTTCATGGCCGGCATCTTCACGCCCGGCTCGATCGAGCGCAAAGGGCGGCAGCGGTTCATCGCCGACCGGCTGGTCAGGCTCGGTGTGCCGTGGGTGGTCAGCGCCCTGGTGGTGTGGCCGACGTTCGTGTGGATCGCCCACACCGGGGCCGGGCGGGACGTGTCGTGGTGGCAGGCGTTCACGAACCGCGATCCGTTCCTGGACAGCGGGTCGCTGTGGTTCGTGGGGGTCCTGGCTCTCTTCAGCACCGGGATCGCGTTGGCGCCGCCGATCAGGGAGCGCTCCATCACCGCGCGAACCGTGGTGGGCATGGCGGTGGTGGTGGCGGGGGCGACGTTCCTGACGCGGCTGGTGTTCCCGGCGCGCAGCGGGCAGGTCGGCGATCTGCACCTGTGGTGGTGGCCGCAGTGCCTGGGAATGGTGCTGCTCGGGGCGATCAGTGGGCGCAGGCTCGCCGAACGGGTGCCGGACGAGCTCTACCGGATGACGCGGAACGTCGTCGTCGGCACGATCGCCGTCCTCCCGGTCGCGGCGGCGTTCCTCGGGGTGCTGGACCTCGCGAGGAGCGCGGGGCCGTTCCTCGGCGGATTCACCTGGCAGGCCGCGACGCTCGCACTGGTCGAGGGGGTTCTCGTGGTGGCCGGGAGCTTGTGGCTCATCGGGCTCGCGCAGCGCAGGCTGGCGCGCCAGGGGCCCTTCGCCGAGGGGCTGGCGCGGTCCGCCTACGTCGCGTTCGTGGTGCAGGGACCGGTTCTGCTGACGCTGGCGACCGGTCTGCGTCCGCTGGACCTCCCCGCCGAGGTGAAGGCGCCGGTGGTGGGGGCGGGGGCGATCGCGTTGTCGTTCGCGATCGGCTGGTGCGTCACTTCACGCCGAGGCGCTTCAGCACGCTCGTCGTGATGCCGGCGGCGTCCAGGCCGTGGGCGCGCAGGATGCGGGCCCTGGAGTCGTGCGGCAGGAAGCGCGGCGGCAGGGCGAAAGTCGCCACGCACGCCGCGGACCCGGCCAGCGCCTGACCCAGGCGTGCGCCCAGGGCACCGGTCGACGTCGTGTCCTCCACGGCGAGCACCAGGCGGTGCTGGCCGCTGTACTTGACCAGGTGCGGGTCCAGGGGAGCGGTCCAGCGCGGGTCGACCACGCTCACGCGGACGTCGTGCGCCTCCAGCTCCTCCGCCGCCGCCAGGCACGGACCGGCCATCGGCCCCACGGCGACCAGCAGCACCTCGGCGTCGGGCACCTCGCGCAGCACGTCGAAGTGGCTCACCCGGCGCACCGCGGGGATGTCCGCACCCGCGGCCGCCTTGGGATAACGCACCACCGACGGCCCGTCCGACACCCGCACCGCCTCGCGCAGCAGGGACGCCAGCGACGCCGGGTCGCGCGGGGCGGCCAGCCTCAGACCCGGCACCACGGGCAGGACGGAGGCGTCCCACATGCCGTGGTGCGAGGCACCGTCCGGACCCGTCACGCCGGCGCGGTCCAGCACGAACGTCACCGGCAGCCGGTGCAGGGCCACGTCCATCAGCAGCTGGTCGAAGGCGCGGGACAGGAACGTCGCGTAGACGGCGACCACCGGGTGCAGGCCACCCATCGCCATGCCGGCGGCGGACGTCACGGCGTGCTGCTCGGCGATCCCGACGTCGAAGACCCGCTCGGGGAAGCGTTCCGAGAACGGCCGCAGCCCCACCGGTTCCAGCATCGCGGCGGTCAGGCAGACGACGTCCGGACGTTCGGCACCGATGGCGACGATCTCCTCGGAGAACGCGTCGGTCCACGTCCTGCCGCCCGCGGCGCCGGAGGCCCCGACGGCGTGCATGCGGTCGGCCTCGTCGGTCTCCGCGGCCTCGTAACCCTTGCCCTTCACGGTCTTGCAGTGCACGACGACGGGGCGGCCGAGCGCTTTGGCCTCCCACAACGCGTTCTCGACGGCGTGCACGTCGTGGCCGTCGACCTCGCCGATGTACGCGAGGCCGAGCGCCTCGAACAGCCCGCGCGCCGAGCCGTTCAGCAACGACGCCGCGAAACCACCGGCCGTCGGGTCGTACGAGCGGCCGTTGTCGTTCAGCAGCACCACGACCGGGCGAGTGGAACCGCCGATGTTGTTCAGCGCCTCCCAGCACATCCCGCCGGTCAGCGCTCCATCGCCGACGATCGCGACGACCCGGCGGTCGGCGCCGGCGAGCTCGAACGCCTTGGCCAGACCGTCCGCATAGGACAGTGCGGTGGAGGCGTGCGAGTTCTCGACGACGTCGTGCGCCGACTCGGCCGCGGACGGGTAACCGGACATGCCCCCGGCCTGCCGCAACGAGTCGAAGTCCGAACACCGGCCCGTCAGCATCTTGTGCACGTACGACTGGTGCCCGGTGTCGAACAGCACGACGTCGACGGGCGAGGAGAAGACGCGGTGCACGGCGATGGTCAGCTCGACGGCACCGAGGTTGGGCCCGAGGTGACCGCCGGTCCTGTGCACCTTCGAGATCAGGAACGAGCGGATCTCCGAAGCCAGGTCGAGCAGTTCGGAGGACGAAAGCGCCCGGACGTCCGCGGGCGAGGTGATGTCAGCCAGCACGGCGCACCGCCAGGGGCAGCGTGAAGGCGATCGTCTCGGTCGCCGTCGTGTGCGTCGACACCGTCACCGTTCCCAGCGCCTCCAGCGCCCGGACCACCTCGTCCACGAGCTCGGGAGGCGCCGACGCCCCCGCGGACAGGCCCACCGACGTCACGCCGGTCAGCCAGGCCGGGTCGATCTCCGAGGCGTCGTCGACCAGGTACGCCGGGGTGCCGCCGCGGGAGGCCAATTCGACCATCCGCACCGAGTTCGACGAGTTCTTCGACCCCACCACCAGCACCAGGTCGGACCGCGCCGCCACTTCCCGGACGGCGATCTGCCGGTTCGTGGTGGCGTAGCAGATGTCGTCGGAGCCCGGTCCGCGCAGCTGCGGGAACTTCCGCCGCAGCGCCTCGACCACCTCGGCCGTCTCGTCCACGGCCAGCGTCGTCTGCGTCAGGTACGACACCGGCCCGGTGATCTCCAGGGCCTCGACGTCGGCGACGGTCTCCACCAGCACCATCCGGTCGGCTGCCTCGCCGAGGGTGCCCTCGACCTCCTCGTGCCCCGCGTGCCCGATCAGCACGATGGTGTCGCCACGTTGAGCGAACCGCCGCGCCTCCGAGTGCACCTTCGCGACGAGCGGACACGTCGCGTCCAGCACCTCGAGATCCCGCAACCGGGCCTCCGCGCGCACGGCGGGAGCGACGCCGTGCGCGGAGAACACCGCCGTGGCACCGAAAGGCACCTCGGCCAGCTCTTCCACGAACACGGCGCCCCGCGCCTCCAGAGAGCGCACGACGTGGATGTTGTGCACGATCTGCTTGCGCACGTAGACGGGGCCGCCGCGCTGGTCGAGAAGTCGTTCCACGATCTCGATGGCCCGCTCCACCCCGGCGCAGAACGACCGGGGTGAGGCGAGCAGCACCGAACGCGGCGGGTGTTCCGTCATCGAGCGCCTCTCACGAAGGGTTCAGTGGTCTCGGTGGGTGACCAGCTGGGCGAGCGTGCCGAGCTCCACCGCCGCACGCGCGGTCGGCGACGCCTCGCCGAGGTGGACCAGTGCCCGCGTGTGCAGCTCGTCGGCCTGCGTCCGGCTCCACGCCCGGCCACCGGCCGCGTCGACCAGGGACGCCGCCCGCGCAAGCGTTTCCGGGTCCATCTCCTGCGAGCCGGCGTACAACGAGGCCAGCTCGGCGGAGGCGGCGGTACCGGCCGTCAGCGCGTGCACGACCGGCAGTGACTTCTTGCGGTTCGCCAGGTCCGAGTGCACGGCCTTGCCGGTCACCGCCGGGTCGCCCCAGATGCCGAGCAGGTCGTCCACGTGCTGGAACGCCAGGCCCAGCTCCGCGCCGAAGCCCCGCATCGCCTCGACCTGGAGGTCCGTGCCGTCGCCGTACAACGCGCCCAACGCCGTGGAAGCGCCGAGCAGAGCGCCGGTCTTGCCGCGCGCCATCCGCTCGACCTCGGCCACCGCGACGTCCGACCGCCTCTCGAAGTCCAGGTCGTACGCCTGCCCGTCGAGCAACGCCACGGTCGCGTCACCCAGCGTCCGGACCGCCTCCAGGGCACGCGGATGCCCCGATCCCGCGAGGACGTCCACGGCCAGTGCCTGCAGCGCGTCCCCGGCCAGGATCGCCCCGCTGACGCCGAACACGGTCCACGCCGTGGCGCGGTGGCGCCGGGTCGTGTCGCCGTCCATCACGTCGTCGTGCAGCAGTGAGAAGTTGTGGATCAGCTCCACCGCTACGGCCGCGGGCACGGCGTCATCGGTGGCACCGCCGACGGCCTCCGCTGCCAGCAGCACCAGCGCGGGGCGGATCGCCTTGCCGCCGTTCTCCAGCACCGGGTTGCCGTACTCGTCGCGCCACCCGTGGTGGTACTCCGCGATCGTGCGCATCGACGCCGGCAGCTGGTCCACGGCCTTGCGCAGAGCCGGCAGCACGAGGCCCCGGCTCCACGCGAGCACCTCGTCCGCGGGCCTGCCCGCGGCGAGTGGTTCGGTCCTCTCCGCTGTCATGACTAGAGACCGATCTCCACGTTCTCGAGCACGCCCAGCGCGTCCGGCACCAGCACGGCGGCCGAGTAGTACGTCGACACCAGGTACTTGAGCACCGCGTGCTCGTCGATGCCCATGAACCGGACGTTGAGGCCCGGCTCGTACTCGTCGGGGATGCCGGTCTGGCGCAGGCCGACGACGCCCTGCTTCTCCTCGCCGAGCCGCATCGCGATGATCGACGTGGTGCCGTTCTCGTTGACCGGGATCTTGTCGCACGGCGCGATCGGGATGCCGCGCCACGACTGCAGGTGCTTGCCCTCGACCTCGACGGTCGGCACGTACAGGCCGCGGTTGTTGAGCTGGCGGCCGAACGCCGCGATCGCCTTGGGGTGCGCGAGGATCAGCCTGGTGTTGCGCCGCCGAGAGATCAGCTCGTCCATGTCGTCCGGCGTCACCGGGCCCGAGCGGGTGCTGACCCGCTGCTTGAGGTCGGCGTTGGCGAGCAGGCCGAACTCCCTGTTGTTGACCAGCTCGAACTCCTGCCGCTCGCGCAGGGCCTCGATGGTGAGCCGCAGCTGGTGCTCGACCTGGTCCATCGGCTGGCTGTAGAGGTCCGCCACACGCGTGTGGACGCGCAGGATCGTCTGCGCCACCGAGAGCTCGTACTCGCGCGGCCTCAGCTCGTAGTCGACGAACGTGTGCGGCAGCGGCGGCTCGCCCTCGTGGCCGGACGCGATGTGGATCTCGGCCTCGCCGTGCTTGTTGGCCGGGTTCGTCGGGTGCGCCAGCTGCTGCGCGATGTGCTCGCGCAGCGGGTCCACCTGGTCGGCGAGCTGCCGGAACGCCGCCCTGCTCAGCACGACGGCCGTCGTCGGCGTGAGGGCGCGCGCGGTGAAGGTCCACTTCTTGTCGGTGCCGGACAGCACGGGCTCGTCGCCCAGGTACTCGCCGTCCGCCATCGTGCTGAGGACCACTTCGTCGCCGTACTCACCACGGCCGGTCCTGGTGACCTTGCCGTGCGCGATGACGATGACCTCGTCGACCGGTGTGCCCCGTTCGGCGATCACGTCGCCCGGCTCGTACTCGCGCTGCTCGAAGTGGTTCGCGACGGCCGTCAGCGCCGCCTCGTCCTCGAACCCGCGCAGCAGCTTGAACTCCGCCAGCTCCTGCGGCACGATCCGCACCTCGGACCCGACGCTCGTGAACGTGACGCGGCCGTCGCCGATCGCGAAGCTCAGCCGCCGGTTCACCCGGAAGGCGCCGCCCTTGGCCTCGACCCACGGCAGCATGCGCAGCAGCCAGCGGGGCGAGATCCCCTGCATCTGCGGTGCGGACTTGGTGGTCGTGGCGAGGTTCCGCGCCGCCGCCCTGGAAAGGCTGAGCTGCTGGTCCTCGACCCCAAGGCCCGGATCGGTAACTGTCACTGCGTGTCCTGCCAATCTGGTTTCAGCGAACCAGGACCGCGGCGGTGCCGAGTCCTGACGGGGAGTGGAACGACGTGCGGGCGGGAGTGGGGGAGGAGCTGAACCGGCCGGACCTCTGCGTCCACAGCAGTTCGCCGGCGAGCCACGACTTCAGCGCCTCGGCGTAGCGGCGCAGCCCGGCCTTCGCCTCCGCGTCGAGGCCGTACTCGTCCGCGAGGGACGGCAGCTCGCCGAGGATTGTGCCGATCTGCCGCAGCCGGGCCGCGATCAGGTCGGCCACCAGCGACACGGCCTGCCGCAGCTCGCAGCCGAAGAACTGCCGCACCGCGAGCACCGCGCTGGTGGTGCTCGCACCGGCGCCGTAGATGTGGTCGAACCCGACGATCTCCTGCCGCAACGCGGGCACGTCGCCGAACGAGTCGACCAAGGCCCTCATCGTGCTGTTGCGCAGCAGCTCTTCCGGCAGCTCGGCGCCGACGGACGCGCGGGCCAGCTTCGCGGAGAGCTCCGCGGCGACCGACCGGCGCCGCATCTCGACCAGGTCGATCGGGTCCGGCACCCGGCCCTGCGCGGTGTTGTGCAGCTCCCACAGCAACGCGTCCAGGAACTCGTCCAGGTGATGACGGTCCTCCTCGTCTAAAGTGGACCGCGCGACGAGATCGGCCAGGCCCTTCCCAGCAGGGTGCATCGGCGAGCCGGCGCCGGTCAGCACCGACTTGAGATCCGCGACGAAGCCCTTGCCTCCCACGACGTTGCGCGGCCGCAGGAACCCCTCGCGGAACGCGTCTGTCACGTAGAAGCCCCACGTGTGCCAGTCGTTGATGTGCTTCAGGTCTTCGAACGACGCCGTCGGGTGCGTCAGCGGGCCGAACCCGCCGAAGTCGGCCGCGTCGTAGAACGCCTCGGTCCACGGCACGCCACCGAGCATCCCCATGTCCCGCACCCACGACCTCGTGTGCTGGCGGACTCGGTCGACGTGCGGTGAGAGCCGTGCGGCGAAGGGCATGTCGAACTGCGGGACCTCAACCACGGCCCACCCCCGGCCACGCCGCGGACGTGCCCAGACCGGTCGGCCCGCGCAGGATCGTGCGGAAGAACGCCGAGTTGCCCGCCCCGCCGCCGTCGGCCTTCGTGTAGCGACCGGCGTGCAGGTGCCACTCGTGACCGCCGGACTGCCAGTCCTGCAGGCCCTTCACGTACCGGAGCACGCGAGCCTGCTCCTCCGGGCCGAGGGCCTTCTCGGCGAACAACTGCGGCAGTTCGGTGAAGACGGTGTTCTCGAACTGGTGCAGCCGTGAGGTCAGAAGCGCGTTCACGGCTTCGACCGCGGTCTGCGTGTCGTGGCCGAAGAACTTCTCGAACACGAGCACCCCGTTGGAGTTCTCGCCCTCCCGCAGCACTTCCCGTTCGTACGAGAAGATGTCGTTGCGCAGGTGGATCGCGTCGGAGAACGTGTCGGAGAGGACCCGCAGCGGGCGGGTGCCCGCGACGGACGCGGGCACCTCGGCTGCCTCGGAGACCTCCACCAGGTTCGCCGACCACGGCGCGCCGCCGACCTTGCGGCGCATCTCGACGTACTCGATCGGGTTGGCGACCGTGCCGCTCTCGATGTTCTTGATCTCCCACATGCACTCGAGCAGCAGGTTGTGCGTGCTCGTGGTGAACCGGCGCCGCCAGTCCCGCGACATCAGCGGGATGGTCCGCTGCCACAGGTCGACGAGACCGCGTTCGGTCGGGTTCCGGGGCTCCGGCCACGGTTGGGTGCCGTCCGGCGGCATGAACGCGGGCAACCGGTCGAGGTAGGCCTTCGCCCCCGGCACGTCCTTGCTCTGCTTGAACTCCGCGAAGAACTCGTCGTCGAAGTAGAAGACCCAGACGTACCAGTCGGTGATGAGGTCGAGGACCTCCGCGGGCGCGTCCGGATGGGTCCACGCGCACATGTGCCCGTAGTCGTCACCCGCGAGGATCTCGTCGGTCCACACCCCGGTGTCGAGCATCCCCATCTCCCGCGCCCACCGCGTGGAGTGGGCGCGGGCGCGTTCGAGGTGGGGGTTCATCCGTGCCGGGTGCGGCACGTAGAACTCCGGCATGGTGAAGGAGGCCAACGCTGCTAGCCCTCGCGGCCGAGCTCGACGTGCTCCAGCACGCCGATCGCGTCCGGCACCATGATCGCGGCGGAGTAGTAGGCGCTGACCAGGTAGTTGATGATCGCCTGGTCGTTGATGCCCATGAACCGCACCGACAGGCCCGGCTGGTACTCGTCCGGGATGCCGGTCTGGTGCAGGCCGATGACGCCCTGGTTCTGCTCGCCGGTGCGGATCAGCATCACCGACGACGTGCGCGTGTCGGAGATCGGGATCTTGTTGCACGGCAGCACGGGGATGCCGCGCCACGCCGGCACCTGCTGGCCGTGGAAGTCGATGTGCTGCGGGTAGAGGCCCCGCTTGTTGAGCTCGCGGCCGAACGCGGCGATCGTGCGCGGGTGGGCGACGAAGTAGCCGGGGTCCTTCCACACGATCGACAGCAGCTCGTCGAAGTCGTCCGGCGTGGGCGGGCCGGAGCGGGTGTGGATGCGCTGCTTGAGGTCCGCGTTGTGCAGCAGGCCGAAGGAGCGGTTGTTGACGATCTCGTGCTCCTGGCGTTCGCGCAGGGCCTCGATCGTGAGCCGCAGCTGCTGCTCGACCTGGTCCATCGGGTTGTTGTAGAGGTCCGCGACACGGCTGTGGACCTGCAGCACGGTCTGGGCGACGCTCAGCTCGTACTCGCGCGGCGAGAGCTCGTAGTCGACGAACGTGCCGGGCAGCACGGGCTCTCCGTCGTGACCGGACGCCAGGTCGATCTCGGCCTCGCCGTGCTCGTCCTGGGGCTTGTTGCGGTTGTTGAACGTCTGCTGGATGTGCGCGCGCAGGCCGCCGGCCTCGCCGTTGAGCGCCTGGAAGTCCTCCCAGGACAGCGTGAGGACGGTGACCGGGGTGACGGCCTTGGCCGAGAACTCCCACTCGCCCTGCGGGCCCGCGAGCACGGTCTCGCCGAAGTACTCGCCGTCCGCGAGGTTGCCGAGCACGGTCTGCCCGCCGTACTCGCCGGTGCCGACCTTGTCGACCTTGCCGTGCGCGATGAGGACGATCTTGTCCTTCGGGCGGCCCTTCTCGACGATGAGCTCGCCGATGCCGTACTCGTGCTGCGTGAAGCGGCCGGCCAGCGCGGTGAGCACGGCCTCGTCGTCGAAGCCCTTGAGCAGGGACAGCTCGGTGAGCTCCATCGGGATGACGCGGACCTCGGCGCCGGTGTTGCTGAACGAGACCCGGCCGTCCCCCAGCGTGTAGGTGAGGCGCCGGTTGACGCGGTACGCACCGCCCGAGGCCTGGACCCAGGGCAGCACCTTGAGCAGCCAGCGGGAGCTGATTCCCTGCATCTGCGGCACGGACTTGGTGGTCGTGGCCAGATTACGAGCGGCGGCCGTACCCAAACTCAGCTGCTGACGGCCCTCATGGAGGTCAGAATCCGTCACAGTCACAACCTGCACCCACCCATCTCAATGCGCTAATGGACCAATCCGACAAGGCCGCAGAGGACGTTAGTTCTCGCAAATGAGGGCTGTGAAGGGGCCAAGAAGGCGACATTCGGGTGGGTGTCTTGCGCCTGATGGTGCTACAGAGCGTGCAACTGCTGCCGTAATCAAGCAGTGTTGTATCTACAGGCGAGTGACCGATGACTATTCGCCCGATTGTGGAATAGCACACTCGTTTGGCTCAATGGGACCACTCGATCGTGCACATTTTCGCGCGGCAATCCACTGCTATGCACCACCACTCCGAGTGGATCGAAATCCACTCGGAGTGGTGTGCGCCATTACCGGTTCGTGCGGATGGGAACAGATCGGAACGGTGGTTCGATTTTGTGTCGAAGGCTATTCGTGCTATTGCGCTTCGCGGGTGTTCAGGAACGATTCCAGCTGGGTGACGACGAACTCGTGGTCCTCGGCCTGGGGCAGCCCGGACACGCCGACCGTGCCCACGGGCCCGGTGCCGCGGACGATCACCGGGAAGACGCCGCCGTGCGCCGCGTACAGGTCCGGGTCGAGGCGCGACTGCGCCTCGAACGTGGTGCCCTTCTCGCGGAACTGCGTGCCGACGTAGAACGAGCTGTGGCCGAACAGCTCGACCACGCGGGCCTTGCGCTCCAGCCACCGGTCGTTGTTCGGCGCGGTGCCGAGCAGCGAGGCGTGGAAGAGGCGGTGCCCGTTGCGCTGCACCGAGATCGCGATCGGCAGGCCCTGCTCGCGGGCGGCGCCGAGCAGGTGCAGCCCGAGGTCGATCGCGACGTCGTTGCCGAAGCGGCTGAACTGCAGTCGTCGTTCCTGGGCGAGGAGCTCTTCGCTCGTGGGGCTCACAGGGTCACCACCCGGTTCTCGTGTGCGGACAGGAAAGCGGCCTCGATGACCCGCAGCGCGTCCACCGCGGACCTCGGGTCGACGGGGACGCGGCCGGCCTGGACCTCGGCGTAGAAGCTCTGGTACGCACCGGGTTCCACGGCGACCTCGGCCGACTCGTCCAGGACGCCGAGTCGTCCGGTGCGGTCCTCCCGGCCCCAGTCGGCGTCGGTCGGGCGGCGGCCCGCGTCCAGCGCGTCCTCCTGCCCGTCCAGGCCGCTGATCTCGAACGCGCCCTCGCTGCCGAGCAGGCGGAACCGGGGTCCGTGGTGCGCCGCGTGCGCGTTGGCCCACAGGTGGGAGCGGACGCCGTTCTCGTGCGTGAGCGCCACGAACACGTCGTCGTCCACCTGCGCACCGGGACGGCGCCGGTCCAGTTCCGCGTAAACGCTCTTCACCGGTCCGAAGAGCTGCAGGGCCTGGTCCACGAGGTGCGCGCCGAGGTCGTAGAGCAGGCCGCCCGCCTCCCCGGGATCGCCGAACTCGCGCCAGTTGTCCCAGATCTCCGGGATCCAGCGCTCGAAGCGGGACTCGAACCGCCGGACCTCGCCGAGCTTGCCGAGGACCTCGCGCACGGTGAGGAAGTCGCTGTCCCAGCGGCGGTTCTGGAACACCGTCAACGGCACCCCGGCGGCCTCCGCCGCGGCCACCAGCTCCCCGGCCTGCGCGGAGGTCGGCGCGAACGGCTTGTCGACGACGACCGCGACGCCCTTCTCGATCGCCCTGCGCGCGTACTCGACGTGCGTCCTGTTCGGGGTGGCGACGACGACCAGGTCGAGGTCCAGCTCGAACAGCTCGTCGGCGGTGACGATCGCGGCGTCCGGGTGGGCGGCGCGGGCCTGCGCCTGCCGCCCGGGGTCCGCCGTGGCGATGGCGACGAGGTCCATGCCCTCGGTCGAGGAGATGAGCGGGGCGTGGAAGACCCGCCCCGCTATGCCGTAGCCCAGGAGTCCGACTCGAGTCATGCTTCCGATTAAAGCAACGCTGTTGAATAATTGCGAGCGTGGACCTCACCTCGCTGCGCTCGCACAACGACCGGACGGTGCTCGGCTTGGTCCGTTCAGGGGCCTTGAGCAGGGCTTCCCTCGCCGAGAGGACGGGGCTCACCCCGCAGGCGGTCTCGAAGATCGTGGCGAGGCTCGTGGCCGCGGGCCTGCTGGAGGAGACCGGTGCAGTGCGGGACGGCGGCCGGGGCAAGCCCCGGATGTCCCTGCGGCTCGTGCCGGACGGCGCGCACGCGTACGGCGCCTACGTCGACCGCGACGAGCTGCGGGTGGTGGAGCTCGACCTCACCGGCGAGGTGGTGTCGGCGTCGGCCGTGCCGCTCGCGCCGATGTTCTCGCCGGCCGACGTCCTGGACGCGCTGGAGCCGCTGGTCTCCGGCGGGGAGCAGGTGCTCGGGCTCGGCATCGGCATCGCCGGCCCGCTCGACCACCGCGACGGCGTGGTGTCGCCGAACGGCCTGCCCGGCTGGGACGCCGTCCCGCTGAAGGCGCTCGCCGAGCACCGGCTCGGGCTGCCGGTCGTCATCGACAAGGACACCAACGCGGCCGTGCTCGCCGAGGCGTGGCGGCGGCCCCTGCGGGACGCGGCGCTGGTGTTCGTCGGCACCGGCCTGGGCGTCGGGTTGCTGCTCGGCGGCGAGGTCCACCGCGGTGCCCGGTCGGGGGCGGGCGAGTTCGGGCACACCACGATCCAGCTCGACGGGCCGCTGTGCGTGTGCGGGCGGCGCGGGTGCGTCGAGGCGGTCCACGCGGCCGCCACGGGGGTCGAGGCGGCGCGGGTGCTCGGCGCCGCCGTGGCGAACCTGGTGCAGCTGCTGGACCTCGACCAGATCGTCCTGAGTGGACGGAAGGTGCTCGGGTCGCCGGAGCTGTACCTGGGGGCGATGCCCGATGTGGACGTGAGCGTCACGTCGTACGGACCGGACCTGGTACCCGTGGGCGCGGGGCTGCTCGTGCTGGGAGAGCTGTTCTAACATCGGGAACGTGGACGTCCAGCACGTCGTCGGCCTGCCGCACCCGCGGCTGCGGCCGTTCGTGACGCGGTACTCCGGGTATCGGATGCGCACCGAGCCCGGCGTCCACCGCGGCCTGCCGTCGGGCTCGCTCACCCTCGTCGTGACGCTGGACGGCACGGTCGACCTCGCCGGCGGCCGGTTCGCCGCGCTCTGCGGCGGGCTGCACGACGAGGCCGTGATCATCAGCCACGACGGGTTCCAGCACGGCGTCCAGTGCGACCTCACGCCGCTCGGGATGCGGGCGTTCTTCGGCATGCCCGCCGGTGAGCTGTCGGGCGTGGCGGTCGCTCTCGACGCGCTCGACGCCCCGGCCGCCGAGCTGCGCGAACGGCTGCAGGGCGCAGCGACGTGGACGGACCGGTTCGCGTTGCTGGACCTGCTGCTCGGCGGGCTCGTGCGGCCGGTCGAGCAGCGGGTCGAGGTGGCGTGGGCGTGGCAGCGGCTCGCGGCGGGGGCCGGGGTGGGCGAGATCGCGGCCGAGGTCGGGTGGAGCCGGCAGCACCTCAGCGCGCGGTTCGCGGCCGAGTACGGGCTGACGCCCAAGGTCCTGAGCCGGGTCCTGCGGTTCGAGCGGGCGAACCGGATGCTGCGCGGAGAGCGGCGCCCCACGCTCACCGAGGTGGCCGCTGCCTGCGGCTACACCGACCAGGCGCACTTCAACCGCGACTGGCGGGCGTTGTGCGGAGCGACCCCGACGGAGTGGATCGCGACCGAGCTTCCATTCGTACAAGGCAGCGAGGGTGGTCGGGGCGCAGAGTTGCTCCCATGAGCACACCCGCACCCACCTGCTGGCCCTGTCTGTCCTACCAGGACGCTCCCGCCGCCGTCCGCTTCCTCGTGGAGGCGTTCGGCTTCACCGAACACCTCGTCGTGCCCGGCGAGGCCGACGGCGAGGTCGTGCACTGCGAGATGGTCTGGCCCGAGGGCGGCGGCGTCATGCTGGGGTCCGCCGTGCGGTCCGCCGGCGAGGTCGAGGCGACGAAGCCGGGCGCCGGCTCCGTCTACGTCGTGACCGACCGGCCCGACGAGCTGCACGCCCGGTCCCTGGCCCGTGGTGCCGTGGAGGTCCGCGGCCTGCGCGACGAGGAGTACGGCTCGCGCGGCTTCACGGTCGCCGACCCCGAGGGCAACCGCTGGAGCTTCGGCACCTATCGCGGAGCGTGATACAACCTCCACACCGCGTCCGGAGTCTCCTGGGGGAGAGGTTCACACCCCAGGGGAGGACATGTGCGCCTTGCGCGCTGTTCGGTGATCACCGCTCTCGCCGCCGGGCTGCTCAGCCCGGTGGCGTCGGCGCAGGCGGAACCTTCTGAACGGCCGAAGACGACGACCATCACGCTCATCAGCGGGGACAAGGTGGTCGTCGACGAGCGAGGGGAACTCCTCGGCGTCGAGGGGCGGCCATGACGCCCGCGAAGCTCACGTTGCGCGCCATCGCGGGGTCGCCGGTCTCGTAGACCTTGTTCCTGCGCGACAAGGGTGCGCTGCCGTTGGGCACCAGGAAGATCCGGCACGCGGAGAACTGGCGCCGCGGCGGTGGCGGCTGGCTGGAACTGCGCCACAACGACGTGGTCCAGGGGTGCTCCGACGTGCGGCAGGGTTCGTTCCACGCCCCCGCCCGCGACGGCCGGTACAAGCTGCTGCTGGACGCCTCGCGGGACGGACTGGCGTAGTCGACGTCGGTGCGCACCTCGTGGGAGTTCACGCCGCCGCGACGGCCGGCTGCCCTTGCTGGAGGTCGACTACTCGCTGCCGGTCGACCTGCGCAACAGCCGGAAGGCCGGTGTGCCGATGCCGGTGAAGTTCACCGCGTCGCGTCAGTCGGGCACTGTGCGTGAGCTCCAGGCCTACGCGTCGTTCGACGACGGCCTCGACCGGGTGCCCGTGAAGTCGCTCGTTCCCCCTGGCGGGAAGGCCGGCGGTCACGTGTCGCTACGGGTGGCCGCCCGTGACACCGACGGCAACTCGGTGGACCAAACGGTCCTGCGGGCCTACCGCCTCCGGGCGTAACCAAGCGGCCGTTCGGTCGTTGTAATTCCCTGCGGCACCCGCTCTGTTGCGCGCGAGACGAACCAGGGACGCGGCGTCTCTGCGCGCCGGAGCGGGTGCCGCCATTCTCGGTGGCCGCCCCCGGCGCACCTGTGGTGGCATGTCGGCCATGGGGACTTTCGAGGAGCTGGTGGCCGAGGGGGCCGCGGTGCCGCTGGAGGGCTGGGACTTCTCCTGGTTCGAGGGCCGCGCCACCGAGGAACGCCCGCCGTGGGGATACGCGTCCCTGATCGCCGTGCGGCTGCGTGACGTGACGTCCGCGCTGGACCTGCAGACCGGCGGGGGAGAGGTACGGCGTCCGCGCCGGTCCTGCCGCCGGTGATGGCCGCCACCGAGTCTTGGCCGCCCGACGCCGCCGTCGCTGCCCGGCGTCTGCCTCTCGTGGTGCAGGCGCCGGACGCCGGTCCGCTGCCGTTCCGGTCCTCGTCGTTCGACCTCGTGATCAGCCGGCACCCCGTGGTGACGCCCTGGGCCGAGGTCGCGCGGGTCCTCCGGTCCGGCGGGACCTACTTCTCGCAGCAGATCGAGGCCGGGACCAATCGTGAGCTGACGGACTTCATGATGGGACCGCAGCCGGTGGGTGAGGCTCGCGGTGTCGCCGTTGCTCGTGCGGAGGCGGAGGCCGCCGGGCTGGAGGTGCTGCGGTTGGAGCCGGCGTCGTCGCGGGTGGCGTTCTTCGGCGTCGGCGCGGTGGTGCACTTCCTGCGGAAGGTGTTGTGGACGGTGCCGGGGTTCACCGTGGAGGGGTATCGGGAGCGGTTGCTGGAGATGCACCGGCACATCGAGGAGCACGGCGAGTTCGTGTGCACTTCGACGCGGTTCCTGGTCGAGGCGCGCAAGGCCTGAGGCTCGAAGCGCGCTCGTTCCCGGAAAGCACGAAGGGCCCCTCCGCTTGGGTTCTAGGGATCGTTGCAACACCTGAGTTGTTCAGGGGTTGCAGTGTTCGAGATCCGTGAGGACCGGTCGCCGCAGGGACGTAGGAAGTTGGTGGCGGAGCGCCGCCAATATCTTGATCTTGTGGCGAAGGGTGTGGGCACCGCGCAGGCGTGCCGGATTGTCGGGATCAACCGGCGGACCGGGCATCGGTGGCGGTATGGACGCAAGAGCCAGGCCGGACGGAAGGCGGACCAGCCGCCCGCCGTCCGGCCTGCGCCGTCGACGGGCCGGTTCCTGTCTCTCGACGAGCGGATCGTGATCGCCGACCTGCTGCGGGCGGGGCGAGGGGTGCGGTCGATCGCCGCCGAGCTGGGCCGCCCGCCGTCCACCGTCAGCCGGGAGATCACGCGTAACCGTCATCCCGGCTCGGGTGACTATCGGCCGCACGCGGCCCAGGACCGGGCCGACCGGCGCCGGCCGCGCCCGAAGACGCGCAAGATCACGGCCTGCCCCGAGTTGCGGGAGCGGGTGCAGGGCATGCTGGACGACCGGTTCAGCCCCGAGCAGATCAGCCGCCGGCTGCGCCGCGACCATCCCGACCGGCCGGAGCTGCACGTGACCCACGAGACGATCTACCAGACGCTCTACCTGCAAGGCCGCGGCGAACTACGCCGCGAGCTGGCCCGCGCGCTGCGCACCGGCCGCACCGTCCGCAAACCCCGCCGCACCGGCGAAGCCCGCCAGCCCCGCTTCACCCACCCGATGATCATGATCAGCGATCGGCCCGCCGAGGCCGAGGACCGCGCCGTCCCAGGCCACTGGGAAGGCGATCTGATCATCGGCGGCGGCGGCACCTCCGCGATCGGCACCCTGGTCGAACGCGCCACCCGCTACGTGATGCTCGTGCATCTGCCCGCACGCCATGACGCCGAGACCGTCCGCGACGGCCTGATCACCACGATCGGCACCCTGCCCGCACATCTGCGCCAGTCACTGACCTGGGACCAAGGCTCGGAAATGGGCCGTCACCACGAGTTCAGCGTCGCCACCGGCACGCCCGTCTACTTCTGCGACCCGCACAGCCCCTGGCAACGCGGCTCCAACGAGAACACCAACGGCCTGCTACGCCAGTACTTCCCCAAAGGCAGCGACCTGTCCGTCCACAGCGCCGAGGACCTCGCCGCCGTCGCCGCACAACTCAACCGCCGCCCACGCAAAACGCTCGGCTGGGACACCCCAGCCGAGCGCTTGACCAAGCTCCTGGCCCAAGCCAGTTGATCACCTGTGTTGCAACGACCCCTCGAATTCGCCCCGAACGCGTCCGGAGGGGCCCTTCGCACACGGCACTAGCGCGGCTGGCGCTCGCGGCGGATCGTCACGCGCTTGCCCTTGATCGTGGCGTCGCGCAACTGCTCGATCACGTCGTTCGCGGACGGTCCCGGCACCTCGACGAGCGAGAACCGGTCGGCGATCTCGATCGCGCCGATGTCGCGGCCCTTCAGGTTCGTCTCGCCGGTGATGGCGCCGACGATGTCCTGCGGCCGGATGCCCGACGAGCGGCCGGCGCCCAGGAACAGCCTGGTCATGCCCTCGGACGGGCCCCGGCGCTCGCGGCGCGGGCCGGCCGGGGCGCCGTCGCGGCGCGGGCGGTCCTCGCGCGGGCGGACCTCCGGGATCTCCTCCTCGTCGGCGGCGGCACCGGAGGCCTCGTGGGCGAGCTTCACGGCGGCGAGGGCGATGTCCATGACGTCGAACTCGTCGGCCAGGGTCTCGACGACGACGCGGAACCGCGACAGGTCGTCCTCCATCAGCGACTCCTGCAGCGACGAGCGGGTGAGCTCCAGCTGCCGGGCGCGCAGGTCGGCGACCGTCGGGACCTTCTCCATCGGGATCTTGGTCTTGGTGACGCGCTCGATGGTCTTGAGCAGCGAGTTCTCGCGCGGCTCGACCAGGGTGATCGCGACGCCCTCACGGCCGGCGCGGCCCACGCGGCCGATGCGGTGCGTGTACGCCTCGGGGGCGGACGGGACGTTGTAGTTCACGACGTGCGTGAGCTGCTCGATGTCGAGGCCGCGGGCGGCGACGTCGGTGGCCACCAGCAGGTCGGCGGTGCCGGAGCGCAGGCGGGACATGACGCGGTCGCGCTGCTCCTGGCTGATGCCGCCGTGCAGCGACTCGGCGCGGTAGCCGCGGCCGTTGAGCGTCTCGGTGAGCTGGTCGACCTCGTCGCGGGTGCGGCAGAAGACGACGGCGGCGGTCGGAGACTCGACGTCGAGCACGCGGCCGAGGGCGGCGGGCTTGTGCTCGCGGCGCACCAGGTACGCGGTCTGCCGCACGCGCGGGGCCTCGCCCGGCTCGGTCTTCTCGCGCTCGATCTGGATCAGCACCGGCTCGCGCAGGTGGCTCTTGGCCATGCGGTCGATGCGCGGCGGCATCGTGGCGGAGAACAGCACGGTCTGCCGGTCGGCCGGGGTCTCGGTGAGGATCGCGTCGATGTCCTCGGCGAAGCCCATGTCGAGCATCTCGTCGGCCTCGTCGAGCACGACGACCTGCAGGTCGCTCAGCTGCAGCGTGCCGCGCTGCAGGTGGTCGATCGCGCGGCCCGGGGTGGCGACCACCACGTCGACGCCGCGGGACAGCTCGCGCAGCTGGCGGCCGATCGGCTGGCCGCCGTAGATCGGGAGGACGCGCGTGCCCAGGTGGCGGCCGTAGCGGTGGACCGCCTCGGACACCTGCACGGCGAGCTCGCGGGTCGGCGCGAGGACGAGAGCCAGCGGCTTCTCGCCCTTGCCGATCCGGTCGGCGACGCGCTCGAGCAGCGGCAGCGCGAACGCCGCCGTCTTGCCCGTGCCGGTGGCCGCCTGGCCCAGCAGGTCGTTGCCCGCGAGCAGGGGCGGGATCGCTTCGCTCTGGATCGGCGTCGGCTCCTCGTAGCCCAGCGTGGTGAGTGCGTTGAGGATGTCGGGCCGCAGCCCCAGGTCGGCGAAACCGTTGTCGGCGGTGGTCATGGGGAGTATCTTCCCCCACCGCCTCACACCGCACTCACCCAGACCGGCTCAGGCGGCCTCCCGCGGCCCGACGCGGACGTCCGCCGCGGCCGCCACCCCGTTGAGGCGAACCGAGACCGTGACCTGACCAGGCCTTATCCCGGTGAGCACGCCGGTGTCCGGGTCGAGCCGCGCGACGTGCCACGGCCTGATGCCGTCCCGTCCGCCGACGTGCAGCTCGCGTGACCCTTCCCACACCGCGCCCATCGGATAACCCACCGGAACGGTCCGCGCTCCCTGTTTCACCGTCGCCGCAAGCGGTTTCGCCTCACCGGGGCGCAGGCTCGCGGGAGCGTCGAGCCGCAGCGCGTCCACGTGGGGCCGGACCTCGGCCCTCACGCCGCTGTCCGAGACGCCGACGAGCGTCCAGCCGGTGAACCCGTCCGCCTCCGCGGGTGCCTTGCCGGAGTTGCCGTTGATCACGTGCGGAACACCGTCCACAGTAGAGGCGAAGAACCCTCCCACGTGGCCGCCGATGAACGCCGTCGGTCCGTCGCGTTCGGACAGCAGGCGCTCGAAGTAGTCCGCCTCCATCCGGTCGGCGAGCTGGCTGGTGCGCGCGGGCGTGGGGTCGCGCGGCGGGTGGTGCATCATCACGACCACCTGGCCCTGAGCGGTGTCCAGTGCGTTCCGGAGCATCCGCACCTGTTCGAAGCCGCCGCCCCGCAGCGTCCCGGTCGACGAGTCGAGCAGCACGAACCGGGTGCCCCGGTGGTCGAACGTGCGGTGGGTGAGACCGAACTCGCGGCGGAAGTTGTCGATCGTGCCGGTACCCATGACCTCGTGGTTGCCCGGCACGTAGTACCAGGGGAAGTCGCCGAGCTCCTCGGTCAGCACCCTGCGCGCCAGCCGCAGGTCGGCGGGGGACGCCTCGTCGACGAAGTCGCCGTTGACCACCACGAACTCCGCGCCGGACGCCCTGACCTCGCGCAACGTGCGGCGGGCCGCCCTGACCAGCTCGCTGTCCGGGTCGCGCGCGACGAACTGGGCGTCCGACACGACCGCGAACTTCCAGCCCTCCGCCGGGCCGATCACGTCCTCGCGCAGGTCCGGGACGGGAGGCAGGGTGACCGGCGGCGGCACCCGCGCGACGATGTCGTCCACGAGCACCTCGCCGGTGTACGAGCGGTCCGCCTTGGTCTCGATCGTGGTGAACCTCGTGACCCGCACGGGGAACTCGAGCTCCGGGGGCACCGCGACCTCGATCCGCTGCCAGCCGTGCCAGGTGATGTGCGGGCCGTAGAGCGGCCGCGACCGCCCTGTCGAGTCCACGACGGTGAACGCCGTCCACTCGCCCTTGCCGCTGCCGTGCACCTGCGCGGAGAGTGAGAGCGGTTGTCCGGGGACCTGCAACGGCTTCGGCGGGACCGCGTACGCCGTGCGCGTGCCGGTCGACCGCGTGAAGTCGTAGCTCAGCCTCAGCCCCTGCCCGGTGTGGCCGTCCGGCGCCGGTGCCACGCCGCCGGTGGCGCGGACGGAGCCGAACGTCCACTGTGGAGCGTCGTCGAAGGTGGCGATCGGCTCGTCGGTGGCGCCGACCGTGACGGCGACCAGGGTCTCCGCGCCCCGCACCCGCGCCCTGACCGTGGTCGCGCCGGGCTTGAGCGCCCTGATCCGCAGGTCCGGCGTCACCTCGACGACCTCGCGGTCGTAGCGGAGGTCGAGGTCGGCGCGCTCCAGCGGCGCGCTGAACCCCCTGGCGTCGACACCGTTGATCCGCAACGGCTTGCTCTCGCCCTCGGCCAGGCTGACCCGCGGGCTCTCCGGCGCGAGCCGCCGCAGCTCGCCCAGCACGGTCAGCTCGGTGGTCGCGCTCGTGCGGCCGCGGGAGACGGTGAACGACGCACGTCCCGGGTGCGGCGCCGCGTGGAAGGTGTCGCCGACCGCCCATCCACCCGTTGCGCGCGTGACGTGCCGGTTGTCGTCGGCCGGGCCGAACGTCTCGTCGTGGCCGCGCACGGTCAGCCTGCGGGACAGGCCGGGGAAGACGCGCTTGCTCACGGTCCGCACGTCGAACCCGGTGAGCTTGCCGGACCCGGCCGGCGCGTAGAGCGCGAGGCCGTTCGCGACCGGGCGCTCGCCGCCGTCCGACGGCGTGTTGACCACCTCGAGCACCGTGGTGCCGGGCGCGCGGGCGAGCATCGTCGACGAGCCGCCGCCGTCGAGGTTCAGGGCGTTGTGCGCGCCGAGCTCGACCATGGCGTCGGCGAGGTCGCGGAGGTCGAGGCCGGGGAGGTGCTCGCTCTGCCGCCCGTCGACGGTCAGCAGGATCATCTTCCTGCCGTCCTGCGAGAACCCGACCGCCGTGCGCGGGTGCACCGCGTCGGCCGGTGCGACGTTCCTGCCACCGTCCACCAGCAGCTGCCGGCCGCCGATGGCCGTCCTGGGCTCGCTGCCGTCGCTCGTGCGGCTGCGGTAGTCCACGGTGACCCTGTCCCCGGGCTCGAACGCCCGGAGCACGTCCGCGCCCCTGTCGCGGCCCACCAGCGCGTACCCCTCGACGGGCTCCGCGCTCGGGCTCTGGACCTTCTGGACGACGTCGTCCTTGACGATCACCTCGGCCGTGTTCGCCGAACCCCGCGTGGCGCGCGCTCTGCTGTACGTGCCCCACAACGGGTTGAAGACACCGATGCCGTCCGGGTCGATCCGCGCGCTGTTGAGCTGCGTCAGCTTGTGCGTGCCGTTGAGCGTGCCTTCGAAGAAGGTCTCCATCACGCTTCCGACGCCCGCCGCGTCGATCCCGACCGCCCGTCCGGTGCCGGACTTCCGGAGGCGGCCGTCCTGGATGCCGACACCCTCGGGCGCGTTGGAGTTGTCGATGTCGAAGAAGTCCCCGTTGACCGCCGCGACGGCGCGCGGGGTCTGCCGGGACAGGGGAGCGGCCTGCGCGACGGTGCCGGGGTCGACGTACCCGACCCGCGTCTGCGTGAGGTCGACCGCGAGAGCGTCACCGCGGACCCAGCCATCGGGCTCGTAGAAGTCGAAGGAGCTGAGCGTGACGCCCGGCGCGACCGGTCTCTCGACGTGGTCGGTCACGATGCGCCTGTCGCCGGCCCGTGCGTGGGAAGGGGGAACGGGCGCGATCAGGACAGCGGCGATGATCACGGCAAGTGCACGTCTCGTCACGCCCTGGAACCTAGACCGGCCTGGTGCGGATCCGCCCGACGGTCCGCGCCCCGCCCCTCGTCACCCCGCCCGGCGCTCCCCGCGGGACCGCCCCGGCCGCCGGTGGGCAGGGCCCGGCGACACCGGCTCACGGGTCCGGCACCAGCGGCCGCGCGGTCGTGACGACACCGGACTTCAAGCAGGCGGCGCCTGCACCGTGGACAGCTCCTCGGCCTCGGCGAGGTACAGCCGGCCGAGGTCGATGAGAAGTGTGCCCAACTCCCTATAGTGCGCTGCGCGCTCGAGGTCGGGAATCAGTCCGCATGTGCGCAACATATTTTGTGCGAGCATCTCGCCAAACTGTGGATAAGTCTTCACCACCTCACGCGAGAGGCGTTGAAGAGATACGCGCAGAAGGTCTTCCGTCAGGATTTCCGCGGCCATGGCAGGATCCCCTCGCTCTCGCGCCAGATGCCGTCGCAGTCCGGGCAGGTCGGCCACACGTTCTTGTCGCGCCACAGGCCTATCTGCTGCGGGATGAACGGATCGCCGCACAGCGTCTCGACGGCCTGTCCCCAGGTCAGGTCGTCCGGGATGGCGTGACGCAGCCCCCCGTGGGGCGTCCAACGAAATCTCACCAGGTCATTGTGCGACTTGGAAGTGGTCCAAGCTAACGCCCTTTTGGGTTGTGTTGCGGTCACACGTTCTGGAATGGTGGTGGACGGGTCTACGGTCTTCGCCATGCCGAAAAGATTCTCCACTGTGAGAGGCCGTGAGTTCGGGGACGGCCTCCGCGCGGCCATCGCCGCCACGGGAATGACTTCACGCGCTGTCGCCGATCTCCTCGGGTGGCAGGAAGCGAAGCTTTCCGACCTCGTAAACGGCAAGGGCGGCTCGTCCGAACTGGAGCTGGCGCTGCTTCTGGGCGTCTGCCGGACACCGCAGGCGGAACGCGACCACCTGATGTCGCTCTTCCCCGGCACCGGCGTGAAGGGCTGGTGGCAGGACCACGGCGTGTGCGCGCCGATCAGCCCCAGGACGCTGGTCGAGCACGAGCGCCTCGCGGAGAAGCTGGTCAGCTGGCAGACGATGTTGCTGCACGGCATGTTGCAGACCTCGGACTACACCCGCGCTGTGCTGGCCGCCTGCGCGAACGTGCCCGCCGACGAGCGGGACGCGCGGGTGGCGGCGCGGGCTTTGCGGCAGGAGGCGTTCCGCAGCGGGTTGCAGGCGCGCTTCTTCATCCCCGAACCGGTGTTGCTGAACGAGGTCGGCGGGCCGGGGGTGATGCGCGAGCAGCTGCTGCACCTGGACAAGCTGGCCGCCAGGCCGAGCATCGATCTCAGGGTCGTGCCGCTCGGGGTCGGAGCGCACGCGGGCATGGCCGGGTCGTTCGACATGCTGACCTTCGACAGGTACGACGACGCCGTGTTCCTGGAGAGCGAGAACTCCAGCCTGATCATCGAGTCCCCCGGCGCCGTCAAGGCGTACCGGCGGATCGTCGAAGGGCTCGAACTCGTCGCCCTGGATGCGGAACAATCGAGGGAGCTGATCAAGAAGCTGCTGACGTGAGGAGACCTCGATGGCCGCGTGGCACAAGAGCACCTACAGCGCGAACGCCAGCGCCTGCGTCGAAGTCGCCACCGGCGTCGGCATCCGCGACAGTAAGGCACCCACCGCCCACGTCGAGGTGGGGGTCAACGGGTGGGCCTGTTTCCTGCTGTCGGTCAAACGCCACCGGCGATGTCACCGGACCGACGTGTGACCGGCGCGACCGGTGCGGCCTTGAGGAGCTTTGCGAGTGCTGCGAGCACCTCCGGGTCGCGGTGCAGCAGTTCATGTGTGGCCTGTACCCGAGCCACCGGGTCCACGCCGGGGTGTCTGGCGGCGAACTCGGGGACGTGGGAGTCGCCGGCGCCGCCCTGCGGCCCGGATTCGTCGTGCACCTCGATCCTGTCATCCGCGATCCTTGCCGTGGTCGGGGTGTCGAGCCGGACTCCGACCACGGCGTGAGAGGTGCTCAGACTCTCCGGCCGGGCGTTCTCCGCGGCGATCAGGTCGTTGAGGAACTCGACGCCGTCCGCCACCCGGCCGGGGTCGAGGCCTGGCACAGCGGCGTCGGCGAGGGGCACCAAGCCGCCGTCCTCGTGGACACAGTCGTAGACGGGCAGGGCCTGGTAGCTCGACGGGAGGCTGCGCCAGAAGTCGGCGGTGCCGCGCTGCCAGGTGCCGTTCACCAGTTTCTCCAGCGCGCGAACCGAACCCTGGACAGGGGTGCCGATGGTGATGACGCCGTTGGTGATGCGGGCGCCACCACAGCGTTCGACGTACCAGCGCACGGGTAGGCCACCTGTGGTCACGCAGATGAACACGACTCCGGCGAACATGTTGCCGCGGTACTTCCGGCGCCAGACCGACAGGGCGTCCTCGACTCGTTCACCCAGCAGTTCGCCGATGCGGCGGTGGGAGAGACGCCAGTCGTAGGGCAGTGGAAGGAGGTTGCCGCGGCGCTCGGTGTAGCCGAGGCCGCGCAGCAGGTCGAGCATCGGGAAGTAGCCGTCGGGGTCCAGCTCGGCGTCAGCGGGGCCACCGCGAGGACTGTCGTCGCCGAGGTCGTCCGGCAGCGGCGTCCAACGCCGCAGACGCAGGTTGTTGTCCTTCACACCCGGAACGAGGACGACGAGGTCGTTCGGCTTGATTCCCCGCGGCTTGGGCGTCGGCGGCAGGTTCGTGCGTCGTTCGAGCAGGGCGGCGACATTGGCCGGAAGCTTGTCGAGCGTCTCACTCCAGACCATCTCGGCCGCCTCGTGCTGACCGTTCTCGCGGAGACTCTCCTCCAGGAGGTCGAGTGCCGTGCGGAGTTCGGTGGTGGCCTTGCGATCGGTGTTGACGATCTCCGTGTACACCTCGACCGCGGTTCGGGCGAGGGCGATGCGGTCGGCGCCGGTGGTCCGGTTCACGAGCGCGGCAGCGACGAAACCGACGTCGGCTCGCCACGCGGAGTTCCACTCCGCCAGCTCGCGGAGCTTGGGCAGGCTTGCCGCGCCCACCTCGATCGCGTGGTCGCGCAACCGGTGCCGCAGGTAGTTGTCCGGTGTTCCCCAGGTCGGTACGAGGCCGGCGAGAGCTTGGAAGATCCGCTGAGCTGCCTCGTGGTCCGCCGACGACTTGAGATAGGTGGCGAGACTCTGGTTTGCGAGCCGGTGCCCTCTGATGTTGCTCGACGCGTAGTGGCCGAAGTCGCGCAGCGCGGCCCTTGCGTCTTTCTCGGTGACGGAAATTCCGCTGTTTGGATGAACCGCGTGTGCGCATGCCAGCCATTCGGCCATGGGCATTCCTGTGCCGTGCGCCCAGGCCAGCGCGCTCAGCAGCAAACGCGCTGTGCCGTCGTCACGCAGGTCCTTGTCGAAAGCCGAGTACAGCACACCTAGCACCTCTCGCTGCCAGTCGCTGTCGGGACGAGTCGACACGGGGTGCTCGCGAAGCTCTCTCGTCGTGCGTCGCACCAGGGCCGGGGACATGGCTTCCGTGTCGACGAGGAAGGTGGCGATCTCCTCCGCGGACATGTGGGGGGTGACCCCGAACAGCCGGCGAACCACGTGCGCACGCAGGTCGTCCAAGTCGATGACGGTAACCGAGGCAGAGGCGGTCAACTGATCGATCAACGACGAATGGCGGCGCAACGTCACGATGAAACGCACACCTCCGCGACTGTGGCGGATGATCTCCTCCGGCCACCGAGGATCTTCGCGCGCGTCGAGGTCGTCGATCATCACCTGTTCCCCGGGCGAGGGGGTGTATCCGGCCAACGAGTCGAGGGCGCTGTCGGTCGCGAGTGTGAAGGACGTCTCCCGTCCGACGACGTCGAGGATCGTGGTCTTGCCGCTGTTGCGACCGCCGGTTATCACCAGCACGCGGCCCGTTCGACTCCGTGCCCACCGGACCACCTCGTCGATCTCGGCACTGATGTCGAACCACGGCGTGACTGTGGCTTCCGGTGCGGTCCGCCCGTGCAGCGGGTTGTGGAACATCGGCAGGGGCTGCCCCGCGTTCTCGGCGATGGCGGGTTCGGGATCGCCTGCCTCCACCACCAGTGCGGTCAGCACATCCCGACCGGAGAGGCGCTCGTTCCTCTCTGGCCACCGGCGTCGTCCCACCGCGGTCGACGGTCCGCTGCCGAGCAGTCTGATCAGCGCGAGGGCGAGCGGTTCCCCGGCGTCCACCGGCTTGACCACCACAGCGGTCCAGGCACCGTCGGGGGTGCTACCGCACAACTCCTCGGGGAGAGTGGGCCACGAGAGGCTCGGGGTCTGGAGCAACAGGAGCAACTGGGTGCCGCCGGCGTCGTGGTAGGCGCGCATCAGGTCCAGCGTGGAAAGACCCTGTTCCGGCTCCTCCGGTCCCTGCCAGCAGATCACCAGTGGCCCGCCGTTCGCGCCGGTGGTTGCGAGATCATCGAGCACACCGGCCCTGTCGTCCTCCGGTACCGGAGTCAGCACCTTCCGCGTCTCGTACCCGCCGCCGGGCATGGTGAGGTTCGGGTCGGTGCTGTTACCCGCCACCAGGAACAGCCCGCGGGCGGGAGGAGGCGCGGCGATCTCGTAGACCACGCCACGTGCCGTGGTCACCTGCAGTGCGCCGGGGTCGACCGTGATCCGAGCGCTGGTCCCCCGCCGCACGGATACGGTCTTCGAGCCGATGGTCAGCAGCCGTGGATCAGTGTCGGGCACCAAGATCCCCACGGTGCCGGCGACAGCCTCGAAGTCGCCGATCTCCAGCGTGTTCATGGTGCGGTGCACCAACAAACGGGAATCGGGGAGCATGGACAGGATGTCGGCGAGATCGAGGTCGCTCGGGTCGTGCAGCAGACTGAGCGGAGGTGCGGAGCTGTGCAGGTCAGGCCGGGCAACCTGGGCGAGCTTCCACGCGGTGACGGTCTGACGGGCGTTCTGCGGCAAGCGGTGCCAGGCCGCGACGAACCAGTCGGCGACGCCGGTCCGGTTCTCCCGCACCAGGGCCTTCAGCGCGGGCTGGAGCTCGGCGTCGATGCTGTCTTCGCGGCCGGTGACCGCGAGCCAGGTGACGCGTTCCTCCAACGCGAGTGCAGGGGAAAGTCGCTCGTGGACGGAAGAGATGATGTCGCCGAGACGGTGCACGGGATCGTCTGGAGGGGCGGTACGCAGCCATGATGCCAGGGCGGCGCGAAGACGCGCGGAGGCGTCGTGATCGAAGACGATGCCATGCGGGCCGCGTGACTGCACCAGAGGGCTGAACCAGAGATCAGCCTCGGCGGACACGTCGAACCGTGGGAACAGCGCGACCCGCACAGCCCGGATGAGTTCCGGTTCGATGCGCACCGCCACACTCAGCGCCGTCGCGAGGCTCTCATACGGCTCAACCACGGCGCACCGCCACTGAGGCGCGGCTGACAGTGGTGCTTCGATCCCACAAGAGCAACGGCAACGACGAGGCGAGCCAGGCGGGCCAGCGAGAAGGTGGGTACGGCACCAGACCGATCGGTGAGCAGCCCGCGCGGCGCACCGCCGCGAGGAACGCCCGCCATTCGGCCGTTGTGCTGCGGCGGTGGTGGAACCGCGGGCCGCCGATGCCGAAATCCGAGATCAGCAGAACACGGCTGCCGGTGCTGGGCGGTTCGTACAGGCGCCACGTACGACGGCCCCCTGAGCCCGCACCGCGGCTCGGCACGTCGGAGAAGTACAGCAGGCGAACGTTCTCGGCTCCCGCGACTGAGCGGATGCGAGCCACGAGGTCACGTTGGTCGCTCGCGAAGAGCTGCATTCCTTCACCCGTGTCCACGAGCACCTGCACGCCGAAACGCAATGTGGCGCGGGGCTTCACCGGCAACGTTCGCAGTGGTTTCGCCTGTGCCCATGACCGGGTGATGGCCTCGACATCGGGGTCGCCATCTGCGGCGAAAGTGGCGAGCACGGCATGCAGCACTGCCGCAGCGGTCCTGGGCGCCAGCAGCGGTGTCGGTCTCGGGGACTGGTCGTCCTCCGGCAACCGCAGCGACGGCAACGGTGACCAGTCGGTCTCGCGCAGGGGCAGAGTCGACGACTCCGGGAGCATCGGAATGGCCTGGGGCGGCGGTTCCTCGTCGGCTGGGGGAGGCTCGGCCCTCGGCTTCGCCACCGGGTCCGGGGGCAGCGGCGGAGTCGCCTGCGGTTGTTCGGCGGCGACGAGCTCGGCGACCGCAGGCGCGGGCGCCGCCTCCGGAACCAAACCGAGCAGTTCTGCGGCACGACGCGGTGGCGCACCCGCCGCGACAGCGCGCAGCAGGTCACCGAGCCACACCTGGGGCGCCATCAGTTCGGTTGCTGTTTGACGAGGGCCATGTCGCGAAGTTCCTGCCATTCCGGGCTGTTCGTCGTGATGCCGAGCCTGCGGCATGCCCGCAACGCGTCGAGGAACTCCGCCGTGCTCGGTGGGCGGGACGCCTCCCGCGCCATCTCCGCGCGCAGCTCCACCACCGCGGTCGCCAGTTCGAAGGCCAGGTCCTCGTCGGCCTTGCTCATTCCACCCTCATAGGTGTCGAGGTGGGACCTGGCGATGGCGACGAGGCCGTCGGCGTCAGGATGATCCAGCCACACCACCACGCAGCGACGCAGGAACGCCTGTGGAAGCTCGCGTTCCTCGTTCGTGGTGATGACGATCAGGTTCCTGCTGTCCGGCGAGCTGGACGGCGCATGGTCGATCTCCACGACCGTGCCGGTCTCCGTCACCCTGAAGCGGTTCGACCCCAGCGGCACCAGGAGGCCGTTCGGCAGGTCCGGGTCGGCCTTGTCGATCTCATCGATCAGGACGACGGCGTGCGAGGACGAGCGTTCTGCGTTGGTTTCGAACTCCGGCTCCACACCGAGCGCCAGCTCCAAGGCGGAATCGCGCGCAAACGCCCACCACAGCACACCGGGCTCGACGTAGCTCCGGTCGTCCACGTCGTTTCGCAGCTGGGCGTCGGCGAGACGGCGGACCGAGTCGAACGTCCACAGCAGATCCTGAGCCTGCGTCCGCGACGTCACGACCATTTCGTAGTAGCGCGCGCCGCGCATCAACGCGATGTGGGCCGCAAGCGACGACTTGCCCGAGCCGGGATCACCGCGCAGCAACAACGGACGCCCGGTCGCGTAGGCGATGTCGACCGCGAGCTCGAGCTTCCTCGACATCACGTACGCCTCGCCGTCGCGGCGATCCGGCACGTCCAGCCGGGACAGGTCAGGCATCAGCCGCACTCCTCCTCAACTCGTCACCTCGTCGAGCAACTTCTGCAACCGGCGGCCTGTGCGCCGTGCCAGCATCTCCTCGCCCGCCTCCAGGGCAGGCAGCACGATCGCCTTCCGACGCCACCGCTGGTCGGCGGGGTCGACTGCCTTCCCGGTCAGCACGACCACGTTCAACCACGCGAACCTGTCCTGCAGCCGCAGCACGACCCGTGCGACCGCGGTCAAGACCGCGTCGTTGAGGTGCACCAGCAGAAAGCAGACCTGGCTGTCGAGTGGTTCGATGTCGTCGGTCAGGTCGTCATCCGGCAGCAGGTCGGCCAGGTCGCGCACCGCGCGCTCGCAGTCACGCAGCAGCTCTGCCTCCAGGTTCTCCCCGGTGACCACGCCGACCTGCGCGGTGCGGTAGTTGAGCGCGCAGCAGGCCGCTCGTCGCACGTACTGCTCCGCCGTTTCGGTGTATTCCGCGTTGAGCACGGCGTAGGTCTGGCGGTGCTCCGGCAGCAACGCGCGGGCCGCTTCGCCGTCCACCCACGTTGGCGTGACCAGTCCGATGAGCTGCCGCAGCCTGGACGACGCTGGTCGGGCGACGTGCTCGACCGCTGTGTGGATGCGGCCGGCGCTGGTCCGGCCGAGCAGCAGGTGCGCCAGGAACCGCTGGCCCTCCCGGATGGAGGGGAAGTGCCACTCCTCCTCGTGAGCGTCCAGTGCCTGTGCCGCCGCGCGCAGCGGTTCGGTCTCCGTGACGTCGCGCAGGCACGCCGCGACGTCGGCGAGCCAGAGCCGCATCCGGTCCGAGGGGGCCAGGGCGGGCTCGGCCACGTCGGGGAGCCGGGCCGCGATGGCGGTGGCGAACGAGGCGGGCGCGAGGTCGCCCCGCCGCACGAACTGGAGTTCGCGCAGGTCGTTGAGCTCTGGTGCGCCCGTATCGGCGGTGGGGGAGAGTTCGACCGGCACGATGGTCAAGGGTGAGCCGAGAGCTCTGCGCCACAGCAGCAGGTTGATCTCGCGCCTGACCCACGGGGAGTTCAACGCCTTGTCGCTCATCAGCACGACGGCGGCGTCGCAGTCGGCGATCCAGTGGTAGAGGACGCTGCGCCATTCCTCGCCACCGCGCAGGCCGTCCTCGTCGACCAGCACGTGCCAGCCACGGGCCTGGAGTTCGGATTCCAAGTGGCGACGCATAGTGGCGGCATCGTCGTCCCCCTTGGTGCTGTGGCTCAGGAACACCTTGGGCGCTGACACCGCGTGCCGTTCTCACTCTCTGCGACGTGGACGGAGATCGTAACCTGAAGGTCGTTACGATCCGAACCATGACGATGCCCGCAGCGATCGAAGCCGTCCGCGCCGCGTTCGCCGGGCTCGCCGCGGAGGAGTTCGACCTGCCGCCGCGGCAGGCGTTCGGCGACAGCCGGTCGCTCGTCATGGCGGTGCACCACCGGCCCACGCGGTCGACCGCCGTGAAGGTGGTCAGCATCGATGTCGAGCGCGATCCGGTCATCACCGGCACGGTCGTGTACTCGCACCCGGCCGGGCAGTTCGTGACGGACGCGGTGCCGCTCACGACGTTGCGGACCGGCGCGGTGGTCGGGGTGGCCACGGACCTGCTGGCGGACGAGGACGCCTCGCACCTCGCGTTGCTGGGAGCCGGTGCTCAGGCGGCGGACCAGATCAGGGCCGTGCACGCGGTGCGGCCGTTGAAGAAGCTCGTCGTGTTCAACCGGCACGCCCGCAAGGCGGAGGCGTTGCTGGAGGGCCTGGCGGACGAGTTGCCGGACACGGTCGTGGACGTGGCCGCCGACGCCGAGAGCGCGGTGGAGGGCGCGGACGTCGTGTGCTGTGCGACGGCGTCGACGGTGCCGTTGTTCCGGTGTGAGGCTTTGAAGGAACGGGTGCACGTCAACGCGATCGGGTCGTACCGGCCGGTGATGCGGGAGCTGCCGCAGGAGCTGCTGGCGACCGCGGGTGTCGTCGTGGTGGACCAGGTCGAGGCGGCGCTGAGCGAGGCCGGCGAGATCATCCGGGCGGTGCGGAGCGGGGTGCTGCGGCTCGAGTCGCTCGTCGAGCTCGGTGCGGCGCTGGGGAACCCGCCGCTGCGGGAGGGGCGGACCGTGTTCAAGTCGGTCGGCGTCGCGGTGCAGGACTGGGCCGTCGCCAGGCTCCTGGCGCGGTGACGGGAAAGCGCTGGACGTGAACCCATCCGCCGCGAGGGCTCACGTCCAGCGCCGTTGTTCTCCCCGTCAGGCCATGCGCAACCCGGCGGGGAGAGAACTCAGACCTGCCACTTCTGGCTGGCAACGCCGAGGCACTGCCAGATGTGGGTTCTCGTGCCGTCCGCCGAGGAGCCTCCCACGGTGTCCAGGCACTTGTTCGCCTGCGGGTTCACGATGTCCTGCGCCCCGCTGACGGCCCATTGCTGCGCGGCCGACCCGTTGCAGTCCCAGAGCTGGACCACCGTGCCGTTGGCGGTGCCGCCACCGGACACGTCGAGGCACTTGCCCAGCGCGCGGATCGTGCCGTCACCGGGACGGCTCCACTTCTGGGCGACGTTGCCGTTGCAGCCGACGACCTGGATGGGCGTGCCGTTGGCGGTGTTCGCCCAGGGCACGTCGAGGCACTTGCCGCCGATGCCGCGGATCTCCGAGCCACCGCCGGCGGGCGGGCTGTCGTTGGAGACGCGGACCCAGTCGATCACGAGCTGCTGCGGGAACGTCGTGCTGGCGTCGGGGTAGCCCGGCCACTCACCACCGACCGCGAGGTTGATGATGATGAAGAACGGCTTGTTGAACACCCACTCGCGGCCACCGAGATCGGCGGGCGTCTTGCGGCCGTAGACCTGGCCGTCGACGGACCAGACGATCTCACCCGGACGCCAGTCGACGGCGAAGTTGTGGAAGCCGTCGGAGAAGTTCGGGCCGTTGTACTGGTGCAGCAGGCCACCGGAACCGGAGTAGCCGGGGCCGTGGATCGTGCCGTACACGGTGTTCGTCTGGTGGCCCAGGAACTCCATGATGTCGATCTCGCCGGAGCCCGGCCACGGGTTGCCGGTGTTGATGTCGGCACCCAGCATCCAGAACGCGGGCCAGATCCCCTTGCCGCGCGGCATCTTCATCCGCGCTTCGAACCGGCCGTAGGTCTGGGTGAACTTGCCCGCGGTGTTGATGCGGGCGGAGGTGTACTGACACCTGCCGTACCAGCAGTTGTAGTTGCCGGGGTTCTCACGCTTGGCCGTGATGACCAGGTTGCCCTGGCCGTCGTGCGCCGCGTTCGAGGTACCCGCCTGGTACCACTGGTGTTCCCTGTTGTTGCCGTTGTTGTTGCCCACTTCCATTTGCCACTTGCCACCGTCGACACCGGTGCCGGCGGGAGCGTTGAACTCGTCGGCCCAGGTCACCGCCGCGTTGGCAGGGGGAGCTTGGCTGGTGGTGGCGACGGTGATCCCCGCGGCGACCATCAAGGCCGCGGCGAGGGCCGTCCCGATGCGTCGCTGCATCGAACCGACCTTTCGGGGTGTTTAGTTGTGCGCCCAGTGGTTCGGAAGTGTTGTCATGCCGTGACTCTCGGTCAACGTGTAAAGGTTTTCAGGAATTTGTCAGATGAGAGCGCTCTCAGGGAGCGTTCCCGCGAATGCGGCCGCGGGAGCGATCAGTCCTACTGGGACAGCGGACCGGGCGAAGCGGTGTCGCCCGTCCTGTTTGGACGGAAACTGTCCCGCCGTCGTTCGGCGCACGTCACCCACGTCGCGTCCGGTGGGGTGAGATCCGTCCCCCGATGGGCTCAGCGACCTGGGCCCGAAGGGCAAATTCGATTGCGCCGGGTGGTGGCGCCCGACAGCGTTCGGGTCATGACTCGGGGGATGACGTGGCTGCTCGCGGTCGCGTGCGGTGTGGCGGTCGGCAACGTGTACTTCCCGCAGGCGCTCACGCCGCTGGTCGCCGCCGGGCTCGGCATCCCGGCGGGCGGTGCCGCGCTGGTCGTCACGGCCGCGCAGATCGGGTACGCGTGCGGGATCTTCCTGCTGGTGCCGCTGGGCGACCGGGTGCCGTACCGGCCGTTGATCGCCGCGCTGTTCACCGCCACGGGGCTGGGGCTGGCCGTCGCGGGGTTCGCGCCGTCGTTCGGGCCGCTGTTCGCCGCGGGGGTGGCCGTGGGGGTCGCGACGGTGATCGCCCCGATCATCGGGCCGATGGTGGCCGGGATGGTGTCCCCGGAGAACCGGGGCGTGACCAGCGGGACGATGCTCGCCGGGTCGATCGGCGGGATGCTGCTCGCGCGCACCGCCGGCGGCGTGCTCGGGGAGTGGCTGGACTGGCGGGCGCCGTACCTCGTGGCCTCCGGGCTCGCGTTCGTGATGGCCGTGGCGCTGTGGCGGGCGCTGCCGGCGACCGAGCCGCACACGCGGCAGCCGTACCCCTCGCTGCTGCTGGAACCGTTGCGGCTGCTGCGGGACGAACCCGAACTGCGCCGGTCGTGCGGCTACCAGGCGATGGTCTTCGGGGCGTTCAGCGCGGTCTGGGGGAGTGCCGCGCTGCTGCTGACCGGTCCGCGGTACGGCTACGGCGCGCAGGCCGTCGGGCTGCTGGCGCTGGTCAACCTCGTGACGATGGCCGCGACACCGATCGCCGGGCGGATCGTGGACCGGCGCGGACCGGATCCGGTGAACCTGGTCTGCATGCTCGCGGTGGCCGGGTCGGCCGGAGTGCTCGCGTTCGGCGGTGCCGGTGGCGTCGCCGGGCTGGTCGCCCTGGTGCTCGGCACGCTGGTGCTCGACGTGGCGATGCAGTGCGGTTCGGTGGCCAACTCCATCCGCATGTACGACCTGAGCGACACCCATCGCGGACGCCTGAACACCGCCTACATGACGTGCGCGTACATCGGCGGTGCGGTCGGATCGTGGCTGGGCGTGCAGGCGTTCGTACGGTTCGGGTGGTACGGCGTCTGTGGCCTCGTCGCCCTTATGGCCACTATCGCCCTCGTGGGTCACATCGTCAGGAAGGCGCCCTTGACGACGCCAGGCTATTGTAATTAGCTTTGAGGCTATGGCTGTTCGAGCAGGTCTCACCACCGCCAAGGTCGTGGACGCCGCGCTGGAGCTGGTCGACGAGCAGGGCGTCGGAGGACTGACGCTCGCCGCCGTCGCCGCCCGCACCGGGGTCGCCACGCCGTCGCTCTACAAGCACGTCGCGAGCCTCGCGGAGCTGCGCGGCCACCTCGGCGCGCGGGTGCTGGAGGACATGACGTCCCACTTCACCGGCGCTGTCCTCGGCCGGTCGGGGGACGACGCCGTCCGCGCGCTCATGCACGCGTACCGGGCGTACGTCCGGCAGCACCCGAAGCGCTACGCGGCCGCTCCGATGAACCCGCTGCACGACGACCTGCAGAAGGCGGCGGGGCAGAAGCTCGTCGAGGTCATGTACGCGACCCTGCGGGGCTACGGCCTGGAGGGCTCGGACGCCGTCCACGCCACGCGGCGGCTGCGGGTGATCGTGCACGGCTTCGCGTCGATCGAGTCGGGTGGCGGCTTCGGCCTGCCGGAGGAGCTCGACGACACCTACGAGCAGCTGGTCCGCCTGTACCTGGACGACCTCGGTGGAAAACCGTGAGGTGGACGCCTGGCCGGCGTGGGGCTCAGCGCGCGGTGAGGCGGAAGACCCGCAGCTCGCGACCGCCCGAGCGCTTCACGTAGTCCTGGAACGCGGGCCAGGCCTGCACCATCCTCGCCCAGGCCTCCTCGCGTTCGGCGCCCTGGAGCAGCGTCGCCCGCACGTCGCGGACGTCGCCGCGCACGTTCACCCTGACGTCCGGGTTCTTCAGCAGGTTCGCCGTCCACGCCGGGTGGTGCGGCTTGCCCCAGTTCGACCCGACGACCAGCATCGAGTCGCCGTCGGCCACGTACTGGACCTGGTTCTCGCGCCGCTCACCGGTCTTGGCGCCGGTGGTGATGAGTGTGAGGCCCTTCTGGCCGCTGAACGACACGAGCCCGACCTTGCCGCCGGTCAGCTTGTACAGCAGGCGGTCCGTGCCGGTGACGGCCTTCTGCAGCAACGACATTCAGAGCGCTCCCGTCGACCTCGCCGCGTGGACCGCGGCGGTTCTGTTGTGCACCCCCAGCTTGCGCATCGAGCTGCGGAGGTAGGCCTTGACGGTTTCGGTGCTCAACCCGAGCTCGGCGGCTATCTCCCGGTTCGAGGCACCGACCGCGGCCAGCCGGAGCGTATCGAGTTCCCGGGGCGTCAGACCCGTCGGGACGGAGACGGGAGCCTCGCCGCCGAGGTTCCGGTGGACCTTGCGGAGCCGTTCGCGCAGCACCGGATCACCGACGAGCTTGGTGACCTCGGCCAGTTCGCGGAGTGCGGCTTGTGTGTGCAGTGAAGGCATGTCCAGGTCCTGTGCGAAGCCCTGCGCGATGGCGCCGGCCATCCTGATCGCCCGGTCGCCGACGGTCGCCTGCCCGCGCACGGCCCCGTACAGGACGCCGTGCACGGTGCCGCGCACCGTCACCGGGTAGGCGAACACCGAGGTGAGCCGTTCCTCCACGACCACCATCTGGTCGAACTCGTGGGTGATCGCCCGGGTGGAGGCGTAGTCGTTGACGCGGACCGCCGTGCCCATCGCGATCGCGGTGCCGCCGAGGCCGCGGCCGGTGCCGATGCGCAGTCCCCGCAACGACGTGCCGTGCGTGCCGAAGAAGCTGCTCAGCACCAGGTCGTGGCCGGGCGTGACGGCACCGCCGAACACGACGGGCAGCCCGGTGGCTCGGCGGAGCATGTCCAGCCGTTGCGGCAGCAACGCCTGGAAGCGGTCTGGCGGCACGTCCAGCAGTTTCGCTGACGACGGCACCCTCGAAAAGGGGGGCACCCCCGGACGGGGGTATCCCGATCGGCCGAGCCCTCCCCACCCTCTGTGCCGGCGGAACAGGAGGCCAACGATGACCAGTCACGACACCTACCGCGCGGCCCGCGACCTCGTGCTCAGCGACCCGGAAGCGTTCACGTGGCCGAGCTTCGGCACGAGCTTCAACTGGGCGCACGACTGGTTCGACGTGATCGCCGACGGCAACACCACCACCGCGCTGCACATCGTCGAGGAGGACGGCTCCGAGCGCGCCTACTCGTTCGACGAGATGCGCCGCCGCTCGAACCGCGTCGCGCGCTGGCTCGCGCGGCACGGCGTCGGCAAGGGCGACAGCGTGATGATCATGCTCGGCAACCAGGTCGAGCTGTGGGAGTCGATGCTCGCGGTGATGAAGCTCGGCGCCGTGGTCATGCCGACCACCACCGCCCTCGGACCGGCGGACCTCGCCGACCGCCTGCGGCGCGGCGCCGTCCGGCACGTCGTCGCCCGCGTGGAGGACGCCGGCAAGTTCGAGGACGGCCCCGTGCTGATCGGCGTCGGCGGTGCCACGCCGGGGTGGCTCGACTTCGCGGAGGCAGCCGAGGCGTCCGACAGCCCGGTGCCGCACCCGAGGACCAGGGCGGACGACCGGCTGCTGCTGTACTTCACCTCGGGCACGACCAGCCGCCCGAAGCTCGTCGAGCACACCCAGACCTCGTACCCGGTCGGGCACCTCACCACCCTGCGCTGGATCGGCATCCGCCCCGGAGACGTGCACCTCAACATCAGCTCGCCCGGCTGGGCCAAGCACGCCTGGAGCTGCTTCTTCGCGCCGTGGATCGCCGAGGCGACGATCTTCGTGCACAACTACGCGCGGTTCGACGCCGCCGTGTTGCTCGGCCAGATCCGCGCCAAGGGCGTCACCACGTTCTGCGCGCCGCCGACGGTCTGGCGGATGCTGATCAAGGCCGACCTGAGCGGCGGTCCCGGCGCGCTGCGGGAGGTCGTCGCCGCCGGCGAGCCGCTCAACCCCGAGGTGGTCGAGCAGGTCCGCGCGCAGTGGGGTCTCACGATCCGCGACGGCTTCGGGCAGACCGAGACCACGCTGTCCGTCGGCAACGTGCCGGGCGCGGAGGTGAAGCCCGGCTCGATGGGACGGCCGCTGCCCGGCGTCCCGGTCGTGCTCGTCGACCCGATCACCGGCGAGCTCGCGGACGAGGGGGAGATCTGCATCGACCTGGCGCAACGGCCGATGTCGCTCATGGTCGGCTACCACGGCGACGAGGAGCGCAACGCCGAGGCGATGGCCGGCGGTTTCTACCACACCGGGGACGTCGCGAGCCGCGACGAGGACGGCTACCTGTTCTACATCGGGCGCACGGACGACGTGTTCAAGGCGTCGGACTACAAGATCTCGCCGTTCGAGCTGGAGAGCGTGCTGATCGAGCACCCCGCCGTCACGGAGGCCGCGGTCGTGCCGTCACCGGACCCGCTGCGGCTCGCCGTGCCCAAGGCGTACGTGGCGCTGAGCGCGGGCTGGGAGCCGACCCGCGAGACCGCGTTGCAGATCCTGCGGCATGCGCGCGAGAACCTGGCCCCGTTCCAGCGGATCCGGCGGCTGGAGTTCTCCGAGCTGCCGAAGACCGTGTCGGGCAAGATCCGCCGCGTCGACCTGCGCACGCGGGAGGAGGCGGGCGTCGAGGCGTCCGGGGAGTGGAGGGACGACCAGTTCCCCGAACTGCGCCGCTAACGTGGGGGCCCCGCCGTCCCGACGACAGGAGCAGACATGGTCCGCAGGATCTCAGGGCGTCCGGCGGTGATCACCGGGGCGGCCTCGGGGATCGGCCGCAGCCTCGCGCGGCGGTTGTCCCGCAACGGTTGTCCGGTGGCCATCGCCGACGTCGACGAGGTCGAGCTGGAGAAGACCGCGGCCTCGCTCACCGGCCCGGTCCTCACGCGGGTGCTCGACGTGCGCGACGCGGGTGACGTCCGCGAGTTCGCGCGGGAGGTCCGGGACTGGCTGGACCTCCCGCTGGCCGCGGTGTTCAACAACGCGGGCGTCGCCACCTCGACGAGCGTGCTGGACTCCGTGCCGGAGGACGACACCTGGCTGTTCGACATCAACTACTGGGGAGTCGTGCACGGCACGCGGGCGTTCCTGCCGCAGCTCGTGGAGCAGAACCACGGCGTCGTCGTGAACACCTCCAGCGTGTTCGGGCTCGTCGGCATGCCGAACCAGAGCGCCTACTGCGCCGCGAAGTTCGCCGTCCGCGGCTTCACCGACTCGCTGCGCCAGGAGCTGCGCGGCACGGGCGTCTCCGCCGTCACCGTGCACCCCGGCGGCATCAAGACCAACATCATCCGCAACGCGCGCGTCTACAGCGAGCTCGACGTGCGCGGCCGGTCGCGGGAGCAGATGGCGGCGGACTTCGACAAGATGGCCCTGACGACCCCGGACAAGGCGGCCGAGATCATCCACCGCGGTGTCGAGAAGGGGAAGTCGCGGGTGCTGGTCGGGCCGGACGCCTACGTGTTCGACGCGCTCGCCCGCATCATGCCGACCCACTACTTCAGCGTGATGGCGAAGCTCTACGACCGCTGAGGGATGATCTCCGGCATGGTTTCGGAGGACGTCCTGCTGCGGCGGACCGAGCAGTGGTTCGTGCGGCAGGGCGCGCCGACCATGATCGAGGGCTACGGCTTCCGGTCGCACGTGCTGCCGCGGATGACGCCCGCGCTGACGTTCGTCGCCGTCGGCAGCCTCGCGTGGCTGGTGCTGCAGCAGTCCTCCGGGCTGTCGCGGTGGCTGCTGCTCGGGCTGATCGTCGCGACGACGGTGTCGGCGTGGGTCCTGCTGTCGCTGTTCGTGCGGCGGATGCCGAGCTTCTCGCCGCGCACGACGGTGCTGGTGCTGGTCGCGTACGCGGTGATCCCGGTGGTCACGCCGCTGGTGCAGTCCGCGATCGACATCAAGTTCACCGCGCCGGACGGCGACCGCGGGACCGACTCGGTGTGGGTCGCGCTGGTGTGGTTCGTCGTCGTGTTCGGGTTCGCGTTCGTGGCGACGATGCTCGCCACCACCTACGGGCTCGGGGCGTTGCTCAAAGCCGCGATCCGGCACGTGATCGCCGACCTGCGCAACAGCGTGCACCTGCTCGGGCGGGCGTTGCCGCCGATGCTGTTCGTGACGCTGTTCCTGTTCTTCACCGGTGAGCTGTGGCAGGCGATGAACCAGCTGCGCTGGCCCCGCGTCAGCCTCGTCGTGCTGCTGTTCGCCGCGATCACCGTGCTGGCGGCCGCGGCCCGGCTGCGCGACGAGATCGGCCGGGTGGAGCAGGACCTGCGGCCGGAGGTCCTGCGGGTCGCCTGCGAGGGCACGCCGCTGTCCGGCGTCGACATCGCCGCACCGCTGCCGCCCAGGCGGTTGACCGGCCGGCAGCTGCGCAACCTGCTGGTGATGCTCGCGATCCGCCAGCTCGTGCAGGCCGCCGTCGTCGGGCTCGCGCTGTTCGCGTTCTTCGTGCTGCTGGGGCTGATCGTCGTCACGCCGGAGATCGCCGAGCAGTGGATCGGGTCGCCGCCCGCCCTCTCGTGGCTCGGGGTGCCGCAGGCGATGCTGCGCAACGCCACGCTGTTCGCGGCGTTCGGCAGCATGTACTTCTCGGTGATCTCGATGAGCGACGCCGAGCACCGGCGCCAGTTCTTCGCCCCGGTGCTCGAGAAGGTCGAGCGGACGCTGGAGGTCCGCGCGGTCTACCTGGACGTCAGGGAGCGGGCTGCGGCCTGAGGCGGGCGTCGCGGCTCGGCGGCGTGCCGAACCGGCGGCGGTACTCGCGGCTGAACTGCGACGGGCTGTCGTAGCCGACGCGGTGGCTCACGCTCGTCACGTCCCGGTTCGTCGCCAGCAGCAACCTGGCCTCCTGCAAGCGGATCTGCTTCTGGAACTGGATCGGGCTCATGCCCGTGACGGCCTGGAAGTTGCGGTAGAACGCCGACTCGCTCATGCCCGCGATCCGCGCGACGTTCCCGACCTGGAACGACTCGGCGAAGTTCTCGCGGATCCACGTGACGGCCCGGGAGATGTGGCTGAGGCTGCTGTCCTGCGAGCCGAGCTGGCGCACCGCCGCGCCCTGCTCGCCGGTCATCACCCGCCAGAGGATCTCCTGCTTGACGAGCGGGGCCAGCGCCCGCGCGTCGCGGGGCTGCTCCAGCAGGCGCGCGAGCCTCGTCACGGCGTCGAGGAGCTCGGGGCTCGCGTCGCTGACGGCCAGGCCCTCCGGGGTGCCGGTGGGTGCCGGGAGGTCCTGGGACAGCAGGAGGTGGGCGACCTCGCCGGGCCGCAGGACCAGACCGAGGCCGAGCGCGGGTTCCGACGGGCTGATGTCCACGTAGCCGCCGGTGATCGGCAGGTCGACCGAGGCGACCAGGTACTGACCGGCCCGGTAGTCGTAGACGCGGTCGCCCGACACGATGCGTTTGCGGCCTTGAGCGATGAACGCGAGGATCGTGCCGGTCATCGACGGCGCGGGCGGCCCGGCGACCGCGGTCTTCGAGACCAGCACGTCCGGGATCGACGTGGTCAGGTCGGGCCTGGCGTGCTTGGCGAGCAACGCTCGCAGTTCGTCCACGCACCCGATGCTCCTCGCCGGCGGGATGATCAGGCAAGCCCGCCCGCGAACGTGAGCGCCTCGCCGAGCGGTTTGCGGCGCAGGTCCGGGACCTCGCAGTCGTCGGCCGGGTAGCCGACCGGGAAGAGGATGTACGGCCGCTCGCCCTCCCGGCCCAGCAGGTCGCTGAGGAACGTCATCGGGTTCGGTGTGTGCGTCAGCGTCGCCAGGCCCATGGTGTGCAGCGCGGCGATGAAGAAGCCGCAGGCGATGCCGACGCTTTCGTTCGTGTAGTAGGTCTTCTTGCCGTCCTGCTGCTTCTGCGCGAACGCGACCACCAGCCACGGGGCGACTTCGAGGAACTCCTTGGTCGCGTCGGTCTCCAGGCGGGCCAGGGCCGCGTGCCAGTCGGGGATCTCGCGCTTGTGGTAGAAGCGGCGTTCTTCCTCCTCGGCCGCCGAACGGATGCGGTGCTTGAGGCCGGGGTCCCGCGTGGCGACGAACCGCCACGGCTGCTGGTGCGCTCCGCTCGGGGCGGTGTTCGCGGCTCGCACGGCGAGTTCGACCGCTTCCGCCGGCACGGGGTCGGGCGAGAACCAGCGCACGGACCGCCGTTCGTCCAGCAGGCGGAGGAACGCGCGGCCGCGGCCGAGTCCTTCGCCGATCGGCACTCGCGGCGGGGTGTACGGGCGGAACGGGTGGCGGTGCGGTCGGGTCACGACTGGGACAGTGCCGGTAGTGCGACTGTTTTGGCCAGCTCAAGTTCCTGAACCCAGCTATAAGCTCCGCTCATGAATTTGCCGAACGTGACGGTGCGGCAGCTGGAATACCTGATCGCGGTGGCGGAAACGGGGTCGATGACCGGCGCCGCCGCCCGGTGCCACGTCACGCAAGGTGCGATCTCGCTGGCGTTGAGCGAACTGGAACGCGCGCTCGACCTGCGGCTCGTCATCCGGTCACCCCGGCGCGGTGCCGCACTGACGGCGGCGGGCGCGCGGGTGCTCGCGGACGCCCGCCGCGTGGTCGGTGCGATGGGTGACCTCGGCGTCGAGGCGCGCGGGCTCAGCCAGAAGATCAGCGGCGTGCTCACGGTCGGCTGCTACACGCCGATCGCGCCGTTCCACCTGCCCGCCTCGATCGCCACGTTCGAGCGCGCGCACCCGGAGGTGTCGGTCCGGTTCGTCGAGGGGAGCCTGCCGGAGATCGGGGAGGACGTGGTGTCCGGGCGGTGCGAGATCGCGTTCCTCTACGACCAGGACCTGGTGCCGGGCATCACGACCCGGACGCTGTACGACCAGCCCCCGAAGGTGCTCCTGCCCGCGGACCACCGGCTGCGCCGCCGTCGTGCGGTGGCGCTGCGAGAGCTGGCCGAGGATCCGTTCGTGCTGCTCGACGTTCCGCCGAGCGAGCGCTACTTCCGCTCGGTGTTCGCGGCAGCCGGGGTGGAGATGGTCGTGACGCACCGGGCGCGCGGCTTCGAGCTCGCGCGGTCGCTGGTGGCGCGGGGGATCGGTTACTCGATCACCGTGCAGCAGCCCGCGCTGGGCCGGTCGTACGAGGGGCTGGAGGTGGTCGCCGTGCCGTTGCGCGACGAGGTGCCCACGACGCCCGTGGTGCTGGGCTGGGCGAACGGGCCGTTGACGCGCCGCGCGCAAGCGTTCGCCGACCACTGCGCCGCGTTGTTCGCTCAGTAGGATCTTGGCCCGGACATCCCTCGAATGCTCTTCCCGGCCCGGTTCGCCCAGCGGTGAAAAGGCGCGAACTCGCGGTTCACGCGCGGTGTGTTCTTCGGTAAGGTCCAGACCATGTGATCGTCCATATGAGACGGTCTCGGCCGCCGCGTATCAATTGGTGACAGTGATTCTGGTGTGATCCGAGCAGGAAGGACACCGCCGGAGTGATGAACTGCGACACGGTCGACGAGGTTCGCCGCGCGCGAACCGACTTGATCCGCAACGGACGCTGGACCGAGGCCGATCGGCTCGTCGAGGCCGCCGTGGCCCGCGCACTCGACTCGGGGGCGGCGTCGGCCGAGCCCGATGTGAGCGCTCTCATCTACGTGCCCGGTCGCCTCGCCGAGCGGAGACCCGGAGCCGGGCGGGCGCTCGCGTTCCGAGCCGTGCAGGCGGCCAACCGCGGTACCGGCCGGGCCGGCGCCACCGGGGCCGCGCTGCGGGTGCTGGACTCGGAGGAACCGCTGGACGCCGGTACCTTCTGGCAGGCGCTGCTGGTCCTGACCCACGCGGACGAGATCGGTCAGGCGCACCGGCACTGGGCGAGCGCCACCGGCGTGCGCGGTGACGTCCACGCGTTGCTCGGTGGCCGGATCCTGCTGCGGCGCGGCGATCCCCGTGCGGCGGTCCGGCTGGTGGAAAGCGCTCCCACCGGCGACGCCCGGCTGCGGGTCGTCGCGGTGGCGTGGCTCGTCCTGGCGCTGACCGAGGCCGGTGATCCCGGCAGGGCGCGTGCCGTGCTGGAGGCCGAGCGCCTGGCCGGCGCACCGGCCGGGCACCCGGACGACGCCGAGCTGCACTTCGCGCGCGGACGGCTGCTGCTGGCCGAGGAGCGGCACGCGCCGGCGTTGGACGAGTTCCTCGAATGCGGGCGTCTGCTCGAGTCCCGGGGTGTCGTCAACCCGGCGGTGCTGCCCTGGAGGTCCTCGGCCGCGCTGGCCGCCGCCGGCTCCGGAGACCTCGTGCTCGCTCGGATCTGCGCCGACAAGGACCTGGTCGCGGCGCGGCGGTGGGGCGGGCCGCGGGCGATCGGGCTCGGCCTGCACGCCTCCGCGCTGGCGCGGGGCGGTGACGACGTGCTGCTCGAAGAGGCGATCACGTACCTGGGGCGGTCCTCGACGGCGGGAGAGGCGTTGCGGGCGCGGCACGACCTGGCGCAGCTCCTGCTCGCCCGAGGCGAGGTCGAGCGTGCCAGGAAGCACACGCGGTGCCTGCGCGAGGCGACCGCTTCCTGTCCTCAGTGGACAGAAGCGGTGAAGGCGCTGGAGCACCGGCTGCTGCGCCAGGACGGCGAGTCCGCGCTGAGCGGTCAGGAACGCAGGGTCGCCCTGCTGGCCAGGGCGGGCCGGTCGAACCGCGAGATCGCCGCCGAGCTGGACCTGACGGTGCGCACCGTCGAGTTCCACCTCACCGCCGTCTACCGCAAGATGGGGGTCGCGGGAAGGCCGGGGCTGCGCCGGGCGTTCGTCCCGACGGCGTGAGCGGGCCCGTCGTGGACTGGTCGGCTGATCCGGGCCACGAGTGCTCCGCGGCCGTCGCCGCCGGGCTGCTCGCGGCGGGGGAGCACTGGGCGGACGCGGTCGAGGCGGCCGAACGGGCGCTGGCGCGTGCTGTCTGCCGTGAGACGGCGTTGTGCGTCTCACGGGCGTTGGCGACGCTGGTCTGCGCCGGTGAGCTGGTCGCCGCCGACGCGCACAGCCTCGCCCTGGTCGAGGCGAGTCCCACCGGTCCGGTGGCGGAGCAGGCGTTGCTCGCGCGGGCCTGCGTCGCCCGCCGCACCGGTGACCTCGCGAGGTGCTCTTCCCTGCTGGAGTCGTTGCGGCGCAGCGGTGAGGAGATCCGTCCCGTCGTGCTGGCGTGGACGGCGGAGCTGCTGGTCGTCCGCGGCGATCCCGGCGGCGCCCGAGCCGTGCTGCGGGGCCGCGAGGCCGGCCATCCGCTGCTGACCGAGGCCGAGGCGGTGGTGGCCCTGGCTTCAGGACGCCCTCGCGACGCCCTGGAGGGCTTTCTCGCGTGCGGCCGGGCGCTGGCCGAGGCCGGGGTCGTCAACCCGGCCGTGGTGCCGTGGCGGTACCGGGCTTCGCGCGCCGCCCTGGCGTGCGGTGACACCGAGAACGCCCTGCGCCTCGCGGTGGAGGAGCACACGGCCGCGGCGCGGTGGGGCGAGCCCAGGACGCTCGGCCTGAGCCTCGCGGCGGTCGCGGCGGCGAGCCCACCCCGCGGCGAAGACCTGATGACCTGGGAACGGTCCGTGCGCCTGCTGGAAATGGCGCACGCCAGGACGGAGCTCGCGGAGGTGCTGTGCGAGTACGGGGACCGCCTTGTCGCGCACGGCAAGCAGGTGGCGGCACGAGAGGTTTACGCACAGGCCCGTGCCACGGCACCTGACGCCGTTCTTGTGCGACGTGCTGAGGAGGCCCTGGACGCCGTGGCCGCGTCGCTCGGCGCCGAACCGGTGCTGACCCCCGTCGAGGCCGAGGTCGCCCGGCTGGCGCGCACGGGCCTGAACAACAGGGGGATCGCGTCGGAGCTCGCGTTGTCGACGCGGACCGTCGAGCTCCACCTGACGAGGGTGTACCGCAAGCTCGGGCTTTCGGGGCGCCGGGAGCTGCAGGTCATCAGGTGGTGCCCCACATCTCCCGGAAACCTTGCGGACCCACCGTGAAGCGCCGGACGGCCGCGCCGGGTGATCGTGGACCCCTGACGACACCCGGCGCACCCGCGCCGGTCTCGCAGGAGGGAGCTCCCGGATGCTCACGCGATTGCTCGGCCGCCGGGCCACGGCGCTGTTCGCCCTCACCTTCGCGCTCGCCGGTGTCAGCGCACCGGTGGCGAACGCGGCGATCGACCACACGGTCACCTTCGTCAACAGGACCGGCCAGACGATCTGGATCGGTGCCACCGTCAACGCGGACGGCTCGCGCGGCCTGACCGGACTGCCCACGCTGGCCCACGGCCAGTCCGCGACCATCACGATCCCGGAGACGGCCTCGCCCGGTCACTGGCGCGGCAAGTTCTTCGCCCGGCAGGGCTGCACCGGCACCTCCGGCGTGAACTTCCGGTGCGCCGTGGGCGACTGCGGCGTCCACGCCGACCGCTGCGTCCTCGGCGACCAGCCGGCCAGCCTCGCGGAGTTCAACTTCGACTCCCGCGACCGCCTGGCCCCCTGGTACAACGTCAGCTACGTCAACGCGTTCTCCGCACCGGTCACGATCACCCCGGTCAACGCGGTCGTACCACCGGGTTCCACGTCGTGCGGCACCGCCGGGTGCACCGAGAACCTGCTGCCGCTGTGCAACCCCGCGTACGTCAAGTACGGCGCCAACGGGCAGCGCGTCAACTGCGTCAACCCGAACCGCGACGCGCCGACCGACTACAGCACCACCATCAAGTCCCGTTGCCCCAAGGCCTACGCCTGGTCCAAACAGGACACCGAGCCGGGCAACCAGACCGTGTTCCAGTGCGGTGACTGCACCGGTTTCACCGTCACGTTCCACTCCGTCGCCTGAAGGCACCAGAAAGGAGAGCCATGAGGTCCAAGGTGTTCGGCGCCCTCGCGTCGGCCGCGGTTCTGTCGTTCGTCTTCACCGGCACCGCCTCCGCCGTCAGCGGCACCGCCAGCTACTACAACGACGCCGGCTACGGCGCCTGCGGCACGCAGATCAACGCGGCCACCGAGATGCTGGTCGCCGCCCCCGCCGCGCTGTGGACGAGCCCCAACCCGAACAACGACCCGCTGTGCCGCAAGTCCATCCGCGTGACGCACAACGGCCGCACGATCACCGTGCCCATCAAGGACAAGTGCCCCAGCTGCCCCAGCAACAAGATCGACCTCAGCCAGCCCGCGTTCGCCTCGCTGGCCAACACCTCGCTCGGCATCATCTCCGTGACCTGGGAGATCGTCTGAGCTTCCCGCCCTTCCCGGCCGCTAAAGGAACAACGATGTTTCGCACCTCCCTGACGGCCGCCGTGATCGCGACCGCGGCCGCAGTACTGACACCCCCTGCCACAGCAGCCACCGTGCAGGAGGACGTCATCGCCCGCACGAACGCCGAACGGGCCAAGGCAGGCTGCCCGGCCCTGCGCCAGAACGCGGCGCTGGGCACCGCGGCACAACGCCACTCCGACGACATGGCGGCCCGCAACTTCACGGGTCACACCGGTTCCGACGGCAGCACGGTCGTCGTCAGGATCGAACGGGCCGGCTACACCCGCTGGACCAGGGCCGCCGAGAACGTCGCGGCGGGCCAGCAGACCGCGGCCGACGTGGTGCGGTCGTGGATGAACAGCGCCGGGCACCGCGCCAACATCCTCAACTGCGCCTTGAAGGACATCGGCGTCGGGTACAGGTACCGGCAGGGCACCACCTACGGGCACTACTGGACGCAGGACTTCGGCACCCGCTGAGCCTTCGGCGGGCGGCTGACAACGTTGTCAGCCGCCCGCCGTTCACGGCGTGCCGACGCCCGCGCCGAAGAGCCGGCCTACCTCGGGTCGCGCTTCGGGAGGGGCCGGGTCGCCGGTCCCTCCAGCACGGAACCGTCGACGTCGAACCGCGAGCCGTGGCACGGGCAGTCCCAGCTGCGTTCGGCGGCGTTGAACCGCACCAGGCAGCCGAGGTGGGTGCAGCGCATCGACACGCCGTGCAGCTTGCCGTCGTCGTCGCGGTAGACGCCCATCTTGCCCAGGCCGTCGCGGACCACGTGGGCGTGGCCGGGCGGCAGGTCCTCGCTCGAGGTGGCGTCGGCGGGGGTGACCCTGTCGCCGATCATCTCCGCCGCGACCTCGGCGTTCTTCCTCACGAGGGTCGGCAGCGACTTGAGCGACAGCCGGTGCGGGCTGAAGCGCTCGGCCAGCTCGTTCGGCTTGTCCGTCACGAGGTCCGCCAGCAGGGTCGCCGCGAACGTGCCGCTGGTCAGGCCCCACTTCATGTAGCCGGTCGCGGTGAACAGCGTGGTGTTGCCGGGCGTGTAGCTGCCGATCATCGGCAGGTGGTCGTAGGCCGTCGGGTCCTGCGCCGACCAGCGGTGCGTGATCTCCTGCACCTGCCAGTGCTCGCGGGCGAAGTCCTCGAGCCGCCGGAACGGCTCCACCACGGGCTTGCCGGTCGAGTGGCTCTGGCCCGCGATGATCACCTTGTCCTCGTGCGCGGAGATCGACCAGGACGGGCTGCCCGTGCTGATCGCGAGCGCCTCCGGGGGGCTGCTCACGCGGGCCGCGATGCAGTAGGCGCGGGTGAGCTCCATGCGGGCGAAGTAGAGGCCGCGGTCGAGCGTCGGGTAGTGCGTCGCGATCACGATCTTGTCCGCGGTGACGGCGCCGTCCGCCGTGCAGACGCGGTTGCCGCTGACGTCGAGCACGCGGCTGTGTTCGAAGATCCGGCTCCCGTCGCCGTCGACCTCCTCGGCGAGGCCCTGCAGGTACTTCACCGGGTGCAGCTTGAGCTGGTCGTCCAGCCGCACCGCCGCGTGCACCTCGAACGGCAGGTCGACGTCCGTGGTGCCGCGCACCGGCAGGCCCACCTGGCGTGCGGCGATCAGCTCGTGGTCGACGTCGCGCATCTCGGACTCGGTGTAGGCGTAGGTCACGGCGGGTGAGCGGCGCAGGTCGCAGTCGATGTCCCTGGCCAGCTCCGCGACCTGGGCGACGGCGGCGAGCGAGGCGGTGGCGTAGTCGGTCGCGGCGGCGAGGCCGTGCCTGGAGCGGATCTGCGAGTACACAGTGGACTGCAGGGCGGTCACCTTGGCGGTGTTGTTGCCGGACACCCCCGACGCCACCCGGCCCGCCTCCAGCACGGCGACGCTCAGGCCGCGCCGCTTGAGCAGCAGCGCGGTGGTGAGGCCGGTGATGCCGCCGCCGACCACGGCGACGTCGAAGGCGTGCTCGCCGGTCAGCGGCGGACGGGTCTCCGGCGAGAGCGCGGCGAGCCAGAGCGACTGGTCAGCGGTGGTGGTCATGAGCAGGTGGTACCCGGATGGAGGAGCCCTATGCGGCGTCGTCCGGATACCTCGCCCCGGAAGCGGGTATGCGACCCCCATGAGCAAGCACCGCGTAGTCGTTGTCGGAGGCGGGTTCGGTGGGCTGGGCGTCGTGCGCGGGCTGAAGCGCGCGGACGCCGAGGTCACGCTGATCGACCGCACGAACCACCACCTGTTCCAGCCGCTGCTCTACCAGGTGGCGACCGCCCTGCTGCCCGCGGGCGACATCGCCCCGGCGTTCCGCGCGATCCTGCGCAAGCAGCGCAACGCCCACGTCCTGCTGGGCGAGGTGACCGGCTTCGACACCGCCGCGCGGCGCGTCCACGTCGACCTGCCCGACGGGCGGTCGAGCACCGTCGAGTACGACACGCTGGTCGTGGCCGCGGGCTCGCAGGACAGCTACTTCGGCCACGACGAGTGGGCCGAGTCCGCGCCGCCCATGAAGACCCTCGAACAGGCCGTCGACCTGCGCTCGAAGCTGCTCCGCGCGTTCGAGACGGCGGTGTCGGCGGACGACCCGAAGCAGTGGCTGTCTTTCGCGGTCGTCGGTGCCGGACCGACCGGCGTCGAGCTGGCGGGCCAGCTCGCGGACCTCGCGCGCCGGGCGTTGAAGGGCCAGTTCCGCGGGATCGACCCGCGCGACATCCGGATCACGCTGATGGACGCCGTGCCGCACGTGTTGCCGCCGTTCTCCCCGCCGCTGCGCGACCACGCCCGGCTGAAGCTGGAGCGCATGGGCGTGACGGTCATGACCGGCGCCATGGTCGCGTCCATCGACGACCGGGGCCTCACGACCAAGGACGGCGACCGGGTCGAGGCGCGGACGATCATCTGGGCGGCCGGCGTGCAGGCCTCGCCGCTCGCGCGCAAGCTCGCCGAGGCGACCGGGGCCGAGGTCGACCGCCGGGGCCGCATCAAGGTCAACCCCGTCGACTGCTCCGTCACGGACGAGATCTTCGCGATCGGCGACATGGTCAACCTGAACGACCTGCCCGGCATCGCCGAGCCCGCGCTGCAGGAGGGCCACCACGTCGCCCGCGTGATCAAGGCGCGGCTGCAGGGACGCCGGCACAAGCCGTTCCGCTACCTCGACCTCGGCACGATGGCCACGATTTCGCCCGGTGACGCCGTCGCGGACATCAAGAAGGTGCGGCTCAAGGGTCTGATCGGCAAGGCGGCGTGGGCGGGCGTGCACATCGCGTTCCTCGTCGGGTGGCGCAACCGGGCCGCTGTGCTCGCGCAGTGGGGCTGGAACCTGCTCACCGGCCGCCGCGCGCAGCCGATCATCCTCGAGCCGATGAAGGCCGTGGAACGCACCTGAGGCAGGTTTGGCCAGGGGTAACCGACCGGCGTGAACACGCAGCTGCTGGGCATCTACCTCAACGACCACCTGGCCGCGATGACGGCGGGCACCGAGCTCGGCCGCCGCGTCAGCCGCACCCACCCCGAGCTGCGCGTGCTCGCCGACGACATCGAGGCCGACCGCGAGGAGCTGCTCGACTTCATGCGCGAGGTCGGCGTCGAGTCGCGCCCGCACAAGGCGGCGATCGGCTGGCTGAGCGAGAAGGCCGGCAGGCTCAAGCTCAACGGCAAGGTGCTCGGCCGCTCACCGCTCAGCGACGTCCTCGAGCTGGAGGGCCTGCGGATCGGCATCGAGGGCAAGACCGCTCTGTGGCGGACGCTGCGCAAGCTGAAGAGCTTCGACGACGACCGCCTGGAGCGGCTGTCGGCGCGGGCCGCGAGCCAGGCGGAGCTCGTCGACCAGTACCGGCTGCGCCACGCGCCGCAGGCGTTCAACGCGCCCTCGACGTCCGGTGTGGACGTCGAGCGCACGTTCACGGTCGCGTCCTCGCCCGAGGGAGTGGTCGAGTACCTGCGCGACTTCGCCCGCGCCGAGCAGTGGGATCCGGGCACCGTGTCGTGCACGCGCCTCGACGACGGCCCGGTCGAGGTCGGCGCGCGCTGGCGCAACGTCTCGACGTTCCTCGGCCGCAAGACGGAGCTGGTCTACGAGCTGACCCGCGACGAGCCGAACGGCCTGCAGTTCGTCGGGCGCAACGACACGGCCACCGCCACCGACGACATCACGATCACGGCCGGCGCCACCCCCGGCACCACCAGGATCGCCTACCACGCGCACCTGGAGTTCACCGGAGTGGCGAAGATCGGCGCCCCGGTCGCGAAGATCGCGCTCGAGAAACTGGGCAGCGAGACCGAGAAGAGCTTGATCCGCGTGCTCGGCGACGTGCGGTAAAGGCTGAGGAAAACCGCAGGTCAGACGCGATTCCGCGGCGCGGAGGCGATCCCTAGACTCCCTCGGGCCGGTTGGTGAGACAGGTCCTTCCCCCTGCCCCCGCCGGCTTGGACGCAGAGGGAGTACTGGGGTGTTCGAGAACAACGTCACCAGACGCGGCTTCGTCACGGGTGCGGCGGCGGTCGCCGGTCTCGCCGGCCTGTCCACCATCGCTCCGGGCCTGGCGAGCGCCGCCCCCGAGACCAACGACCAGCACCGCGAGTCCGAGTTCACGCCCGAGGTCGGCGCTCTCGCGATGATGACGTTCCAGAAGATCGACGGCACGCCCGTCTACTACTGGCGTTCCAACCGCGGCAACACGACCGCGCGCAACTGGCAGGCCACCGACGCGTTCTACAACGCGCTGGTCGCCTGGATCCGCGACCTGCGCTCGCTCTCGTCGAGCTACGGCTCGATCAGCTACATCGTCTCCGCGGGCTTCTACGTCAACAAGGCGGGCCAGCACGGCGCAGGCACCGCGATGGACCTCGACCACGTGCGCTGGTCCGGCGGCAACACCATCTCGCCGCTCGACCAGGCCCACGCGTCCGGCACCGCCTCGGTCCGCAAGCGCTACCTCGCGACGGAAGCCGTGTGCCGCCGCCGGTTCCGCTACGTGCTCGACGGCTGGTACAACGCCGACCACGCCGACCACATCCACGCCGACTTCGGCGGCATGCCGGTCCGCGCGGTCAAGGACTCCGAGTCCGACACCAAGTTCGTGCAGGCCGTCTGCAACAACTTCCGCGCGTCCGGCCTCGCCATCGACGGCATCTGGGGGCCCGCGACGACGAGCGCGTTCAACGGCCTCAAGTCGGCGCTGGGCGTGACCGGCGACCCGCACACCAGCTCGTCGGTGTGGCAGGGGATGCTGTCGAAGATCGCGACGAAGGGTTTCGCGAACCAGAACATCTGAGTTCGCCGGGAAGCGGCGAGGCCGGAGCCCATGCCTCCTGGGCTCCGGCCTCGCCGTGCCGGTGCGGCACCCGGACCCGTGGTGACAGGGCCGGTCCGGCCGTGGCCGGCGTGCTGGTCATCGCGGGACACACGTTTCCGAATGTGCGGGGACAGTTCGGTCGGCGTGGCACGAAACCGCCTCGGAAAGGCTGATGGCGAACTGTCCGCCAACCAGAGCAACATTTGTTCGGGTGATGGAAAACCGGCCCGTGAACGGCCGAGCCGGTCGGTGGTGAACCAGTTGTTCAGGGGTTCCGGAACAAACAGGTCGAGCGTGCATCCATGAGAGCGCGCTCACGACAAAGGCGCACCCACTCGGTGGATGCGCCTTCCTGGAACCCGGAGGGGTCAGCGGGGGCCTCCGCCGCCCATCGAGCCGCCGAGGCCGAACAGGATGCGCTGGATGAGCTCGGGATCGACGTCCGGCTCGTCGCCCAGCGCCTCGGCGGCGGGGGAACGGCGCTTCTCCCGCCGGGGAAGAGGCACCGCCGTGGCGTTCACGCCCGTCGGCAGCGGGAGCTCGCACCAGATCAGCTTGACGCCGCCGGCGAGCTGCAGTTCGCCGGTGCGCAGGTCGGGCGCGGTCGGCGGCATGGTGAACCGCGCCGCCTCGAGCTCGACGACGAGGTACTCGCCGGTCAGCCTGAGGCGCAGCGTGATCAGCCGCGACGTCTTGGGGTCTGCTGACTCGACAGCGGCTTCGACCAGCGCGCAGGCGACGGCCGAGCACTCCGCGGTCATGTTCCTGAGCCGCCACTCACCAAGTGTGAAGCGCACGAACAGATCCGCGCAGTTCACCGCGGTGGGCAGCGCGATGAGTGTCAGGTCGTCGACCTGGGCGGTCTGGGCGTTCGCCTGCATCCTGCCTCCGTTTCGCGTGCGGCGCGCGAGCCGCGACCAGTCACCCGAATGGCCGTCGCGGTGAGCGGGAATCTACATGGGTATACGCGGGAAGCAATGGCCCGGTTGACTCACCCGTCAAAAGTCACGTCCGGGTCACGCCGGGAGGGCCCGACGCTAACTGTGAGTATAGCGCCGGGTGCATGCCGTGATCATTTCGGGTCGGCTCCACCCGCGGGCGAACTGGTGGCGGGGTGTCCACGCCGTCGTCCGCAGGGACGGCGGCCGTCGCTCGTGGGTGTCGTTCCGTCGTGTGCGCTCGTGCCTGTCGACGAGGTCATGCCCGTGCGTCGCAAAGGGGGCGATGGCAGCGTGCGGCGGACTTTCTTGAATTTACTTGACCAAGGCAAGGCATCGCGACTTAAATATATTTAAGGCGGATTAATCGTCTGAACGGTGGATTGGCGGCGATCCGCGGTCGGCTAACTTCATGCCAGATCGCACAGACCCCCTTGAATACGCCGGTCCCGCGCCGGGCGCCGAGAGCCCCGGCTGATCCACCTCGTTCCACCGGTGTGGGAAAGGCAAGCGCGCACCGCTCATCGGGTTCCTCCCTCCTGCTCGGAACCCGGTGGTGCGGCAGCGGTGCCGCGCGGCCGGCCGGTGCCCGCCGGCGGCTCCGGACCCGTCCCACGGTCCGGACGCCGCCGGCGGTGTTCTTCCCGCCCCGCCTCGGGCCCTAGATCCTCCGGAGCCTCAATTGCACGCGTGCACCGCCCAGCGGACCGCGGTCGACGTGGAGAGACCCTCCCGTGCGTTCCGCGGCCCGGCGGGCGATGTCGAGCCCCAGACCGGTGGAACCGCCACCGCTGGCGCCGCGGCGGACCGCCCGTTCGGAGTCCGCGATGCCCGGCCCGGCGTCCTCGACCACCAGCGCCACCAGGTCGGCCTGGTGCACCAGCGCCACGGCGAACCGCGTGCCCTCCGGCGTGTAGCGGAAGACGTTGCCCAGCAACGCGTCCAGCGCGGCCGCGAGGTCGTTGCGGCCCAGCGGCACGGGAGCGGGCCGGTCGGCGCCGCGCACGGTCCACGGCCGTTCCTGGTCGTCGGCGAGCGCGGACCAGAACACCAGCCGGTCGCGGACGACGGCCGACGCGTCCGTGCCGCCGTCGTCGGCCTGCAAGCCGGAGCGGGCGGCTTTGATGATCTCGTCCACCTCCCTCTCGAGGCCCTGGACGGCCTCCCGGACGCGGTCCGCCCCCGGCCCCTGCCCGAGGGTGTCCGCGTCCAGGAGAAGGGCTGTGAGAGGCGTTCGCAGCCGGTGCGAGAGATCGGCGACCACCTCGCGTTCGGCGGCGAGCAGCAGCCGGACGCGCTCCGCCATGGCGTTGAAGGCCTTCCCCGCCTCGGCGACCTCGGGCGGCCCCTTGACCGGAACGCGCGCGGAGAGGTCCCCCTGTCCCATTCTCCGCGCGCCTTCCGCCAGTGCCCGCGTCGCCTTCACGGCGCGGGCCCCCAGCCTGTCGGCGACCAGCACCGACCCGGCGACCAGCCCGACGGCGACGCCCGCCAGCACCCACCACGTCCCGACGACGCCGCGGGTGAGCTGCTCGTGCGGCACGAACGCCTCGACGATCGCGAGGCCGTTCGAGCTGGTCGCCAGCGGTTGCAGGTAGGCGACGCCGTCGGGCCGTTCGACCGTCGACGCCGTCGCGAGCTTCTGCGCCTCCTCCAGGTCCTCCGCCGTGATGTGGGAGGTGCCGTAGGTGCCCGCGGGAGCGCTGAGGTGCACGGCGAGCCGTTGCTGCCCGCCGTAGCGGGTGCTCCTGATCGCCTGGCGGATCTCCTGCGGCTTGCGGGTGATCAGCAGGGCGGGCGTCAGCGCGTTCGCCTGCTTCTCGGCCTCGTTGAGCGCGCGGTTGTACGCGGAGCTCTTGACCACGATCGCGAGCGGGATCAGGAAGGCCAGCGCCACCATGCTGGTCGCCGCGAGAGCGACCAGCACGAGTGACCGCCTCACCGCGGCGCGACCAGACGCACGCCGACCCCGCGCACCGTGTGCAGGTAGCGCGGCTGCGCGGCCCGTTCACCGAGCTTGCGGCGCAACCACGACAGGTGCACGTCGAGCGTCTGGTCGTCGCGGTGGGACGGCCACAGGCTCGCGAGGATCTCGGCGCGCGGCACCACCTCGCCCTGCCGTGCCGCGAGGAACGACAGCAGCTCGAACTCCTTGTGCGTCAGGGAGAGCTCGGTGCCGTCCACGGCGGCCCTGCGCAGGGTGACGTCGATCTCGAGCCCGCCGATCACGAGCTGCTTGCTGTCGCGGGCCCTGCGCAGCACGGCCTGCAGCCGTGCCCCCAGGTGCTCGCTGGAGAACGGTTTGACGAGGTAGTCGTCCGCGCCGGCGTTGAGCAGCCGGACGATCTCGCCCTCGTCGTCGCGCGCGGTCGCGATGACCACCGGCGTGTTCGTGACGCCCCGGATCATCCGCAGCGCGTCCCCGCCGTCGAGGTCGGGGAGCCCCAGGTCGAGCACCACGACGTCGTAGTCGTGGGCGGTGACTTCGCGCAAGGCCTCGATCGCGAGCGCCACACCGTGCACGATGTGCCCCTGGCCGGTGAGAGCGCGCACGACCGCCGCCCGCACCACCGGGTCGTCTTCGACCAGCAGTACTGATGCCATGAGCCGCTACAGGAGGATTGCCGCAGTGAGACGGTCCGTCGGATACCTGGTCGCCTGGGCAGTGGTGACCGCGGTCGCCGTCGGCCTGTCCTGGTTCGGCATCCGATCGGTGATGGAACCCGCGCCGGTCGCCGTCGTCGACCCCACGCCGGGCTCGGCGGTGCTCCCGATGCCGACCATCACCTCGCTGGCGGTCCCGGTGCCCGAACCGGGCCCCTCCGCCGGTGTACCGCCCGTCACGCCCACGTCCACCAGGCCTCCTGCAGTCAGCTCGTCCGTTCCGGTTCCTCCCCGTACTACGGATGCGCGCCCCACCCCGGCTCAACTCCCCGAGGGGGAGTGGCAGGCGGACGGTTCCTACGTGCACGCGTTCCACCTGCGGGGCGGGGACGTCGTGGTGCGGTACCGGCCGTCCGGGGTGGAGGCGCTGTCCGCCACGCCCGCGGACGGGTGGTCGGTGGCGGTCGAGCAGCCAGGAGGACCTCTGGTGGTGAACTTCCGGACTGCTTCGGGGAGGTTGTCGCGGTTGGAGGCTACGTGGAACGACGGGCCCAGGGCGAAGGTGGTTGAGCAGTAGGGGACTTCGGGAGCGGGGCGTCCGACGGTGCGTTGTGGACCCGCTCCGCGACCGGGCGGCTGCTCGGACCCGGGGCCCGCACAGCCGCCCGGCCGGACACGGCCTACAGGCCGATGGCCTTCGAGATCCGCGCGGGCTCGAGCACCCGCAGGATCGCCTCGAACAGGTAGTAGTCGCCGTACGGCAGCGAGACCTCCACGCCGTCCTCGGCCGGCCGGTTGCGGGTGCCGCGCGCCATGACCGCCTCCGCGCGCGCCGACCGGGTGGTGAGGCAGGTGGTCACCAGGCCGTCGAGGATCTTCAGCGCCCGGTCGCGGTAGCGGTCGGTGCCGGTGGCCTTGGCTAGGTCGAGCAGGCCGCACGCCATGATCGCGCCCGCCGAGGAGTCCTTGACGTCGTTGGCGCCCAACGGGGAGCGGTAGTCCCACACCGGCACGTGGTCCGGGGTGAGGACGGACAGGGCGTAGTCGGCCATCCTGCGGGCGGTGTCGCGGAACTCGTGCAGGCCCGTGCGGCGGTACATGGTCGTGAAGCCGTAGATGCCCCACGCCTGGCCACGTGACCAGCAGGAGGCCGGGCTGTAGCCCTGGACGGTGCCCGGGCCGATCGGTGCGCCGGTGTCCGGGTCGAAGTCGAACACGTGCGGGGTCGAGCCGTCGGCGCGCAGGAAGTGGGTCCGGGTGGTCCTGGCGTGGGCGATCGCGATGTTGAGGAACCTGCGGTCACCGGTCTGCTCGGTCGCGAACGCGAGCAGGTCCAGGTTCATCATCGTGTCGACGATGACGCGGCCCGCGTTGCCCGGCGTGCCGAGGCGGCCCCAGGCGCGGATGAACTTCCCGGTGGCGTTCCAGCGCTGGGTCAGCGTGGCGGCGGCGTCGATCGCGCCGTCACGCCACTTCGTGTCGCCGGTGAGGCGGTACGCGGTGACCCAGGACGGGTAGAAGAGGAAGCCGAGGTCGTGGTCGCGGGGGTCGAGCCGGCGCGGTGCCAGCCGGTCGTTCGCGGCCTCGGCCAGCGCCCGGAACCGCGCGTCGCCGCTGCAGAGGTGCGCGAGCCACAGGGTGCCCGGCCAGAAGCCGCCGACCCAGCCGCCGTCGGCGACGTAGGTCCACTTCTCGAACCGGGTGATCTCCGGGAACGACGTGATGCCCGGCGCCACGGTCGTCAGCCTGGCCAGGCCGTGGTCGAGGGCTTCGCGGAGCCGGGCGGGTGCGGCGGCGGCTTCCCCCGCGCCGAGGGCGACCCCTGCTCCGGTGAGCAGGGGAGTGGCCGCCGCTGATGCCAGAAGGGTGCGTCGAGACAGATTCACGAGACCGTCCAGTCCCTTTCTTCGTCTTGCGCCCGGCGACACCCTGCCAGAGGGGATCAAGGTCTGTAAAGGTGCTTCGAAAATTGGGTCGAAGAGCTGGTGTCAGGCCGCTGAACAGCGTAAAGCCCGGTTCTCGTACATGAACTCGCACGATTCCGACGTTGTAAAAGTCATTGTTCACGGTGATGAACAAATGCGCGGATCGGGACGGCGTCGAGAGGGTGCGGCGTCAAGCCGTGGTCCCGGTCGGCAGCACCGGCTATCACCGCGGAGTGCGGATTTTCGGTCCGCACGCGCTTACTGCCCGGCGTTCCAGACGGCGAACGGCACATCGATCTCGTCGCGGCTCAGGCCACCGTGCCCGTACTTAGCCGAGGGGTCCGCGACGGGGAACCGCGGGGACGCCGCCACCGCGACGACCGGGCCCGCCTCCGGCTGCGGCAGACCGAGGTCCGTGGCGTGGTGCACCGTCGCCGCGTCACCCAGAGTCGTTGCCACGCGGTCGAAAACGGCCTCCAGCCGGTCCTGCCTCGGGTAGAGCCACCGCAGGCGGCCCGCACCGCCGGAGGGGATCACGCACTCCTCGCGCACGATCGCGTCCCAGGCCTCGACCAGCTCCGGGTCGGGGTCGACGGCCACCATGCCGTGGTCGGAGTGCGCCACGACGGTCCAACCCTGTGCCGCCCAACGGGAAGCGTGCGCGTCCAGGCGCAGCATCGCCTCGTGCACCGATTCGTCGTAACCGTTGCGGTGCACGTGGTCGTCGATGTTGACGTACGTCCAGAGGAACCTGGCGTCCGGCAGCGCCTTGTCGAGGTCGGCCACGACGTTCGCGACGAGCAGGGGCGGGTCCTCGGCCTGCGCGGTGAGTTTGTGCCGAGGGGGCGCGGGTACCCGTGTGCACCCTCGTAGGAGGGCCTGCGCCCACGTCCCTTCCATCAGGTCGAGCTCGCGGGCCAGAACGGTCGCGCCGTGCCGCTCGAGCACGGTCGGCAGGTGCGGGACGGCGGGTGTGCCGTTGATGGCGTGCACGAGCCCGGATCCGTTGCGGTACACCGTTCCCGGCACCCGGTGGACGTCGGCGGGAACGCCGGTGAGAGCGGTCAGCAGGGCCGTCGCGGACGTGGAGGGCACGGTGGAGGAGAGCGTGGAGACGGAGGCGGACAACCACGACTGCTTGGCCACGTCGGAGGAGAGGCCGTCCACCGCTACGACGATCAGCCCTCGATCCGCCTCGCCGAGGGCGCGTTCGAGCCGGGAAGGTACCTCCGCCAGTGACATCGGGTGACTGTAACGCATCTCATCGGGTCAACATTCGCTGTTCGGGGGCGAAGTTCCGGAGAATGGCCGCCGATGCGGTAAAGAAGTCCTGGTGAAGAGGAGGTGGCGGATGCCGGTCGGAGTCCTGGACGTCGGGTGCTTCAGCGCGCACCTGGTCGTCGTGGAACGAGACCTGATGCGTCCGCTGGTGTCCCACAAGGTGCGGCTGCGGCTCGACCGGGAGCTCGATGAGAGCGGTGCCATCACCAGGGCCGGCGTCGACTCGCTGTGCGCCGCGGTGCTCGCGGCCCGCAAGAAGGCGGGTGAGGTCCGCTTCCTGCCGTTCGCCACGTCGTCGGTGCGGGACAGCTCGAACGCCGACGAGGTGATGCGCAAGGTCGCGCGCCGCACCGGCGTCGAGCTGAAGGTGTTGTCCGGCAAGGAAGAAGCTCGCCTGTCCTACACCGCCGCCCGCCACTGGTTCGGCTGGAGCGCGGGCCCGATGATCGTGCTGGACGTCGGCGGCGGCACCGTGGAGCTCGCCACCGGGTCCGGGGCCGAACCGGAGCGCGCGGTCTCCTTGCCTTTGGGAGCAAGGACTTTGACGCGCACCGGCCTGACCGTGGAGGAGATGAGGTCCGAGGTGCGGGACCGCCTCTCGACCGCGTTCCCGTGGGACGAGAACGCTCGCGCGGTCGGGTGCTCGAAGGTGTTCGAGCAGCTGGCGCGGCTCGCCGGAGCGCGGAGCGACGTCTACGCACCGCGTCAGCTGCGGCTCAAGGACCTGGAGAAGTGGATCCCGCGTCTCGCGAAGCTGTCGGTGCGCGAACGTGCGGCGCTGCCGGGGATTTCCCGTCACCGGGCCCGGCAGTCGCTGGCGGGCGCGGTGGTCGCGGAGGCGTTGATGAAGGTCTCGGGTCACGACGTCGTGGACATCTCGCCCTGGTCCACCAAGGAAGGTCTGCTCCTGGACCTGGTGGAGCGGGCTCGCGGCGGGCGTTCGTCCGCCGCCTGAAAGCGGCTCAGGCCGCGCTGAACGCCGTCACGGCGTCGTCGACGTCGGCGAAGAGGAGCAGGATCTTGTCCACGGCCGTCATCTGCAGCGGCCGCAACACGACCTTGCTGTCGCTGACGACGCCGAACTTGATGCCGAGCTCGTCGGCCTGGGCCTGTGCCTCGACCAGCGCGCGGATTCCCTCGGAGCCGAAGAAGCGGACTTCCCTGAGGTCGACGACCAGCGCGGGCGGCTTGCGGTCGAGCAACGCGGTGAGCCTGCTGGTCACCGGTGCCGAGGACATCATGTCGATCTCACCCGCCAGGGCGATGATCGGAATGGACTGGACATAGGTGGTTCGGTGTCGAAGTTCGTTCATGAGAAGACTCCCGTCCGAAGCGACCGTACGCGCCTTCGTGCGGCGATCACAACCCGAGGCGGTTTCGCCGGGTGCGAGCCGCACGAACGGGAAATCCCGTGGTGGACGAGGAAATCTTGGCACGCCTCCATGCTTTCGCAGGGCGGAGGTGGAGGCGTGGGACGGACACGCCGTTTCGCGGCGAGCCCGGCGCGGACGGACGCGGTCTGGACCAGCAGCAACACTTCGTGAGCAGCATCGCCGCCACGGGCGCGGCCGGCAGCGGGATGAGACCGATCGCGACGGCGGCGGTGCTCCTCCCGGTCGGCGTTCGCTCCCGACGGGACAGTCGGACGTCGTCCGCCCGGAGTCCGGTGGCGCGTCACCCGGTTGCACGCCGCCACCCGGTTCGAGACCGGGGTGCGCTGCGGGTCGGGATCAGGCGGCAGGGCGGTCATGCGGGCTCAGGTGCCCCGTTTTCAGCCCTCCAGTTGCGACCAGACGATTTTTCCCGTGCCGCGGGGTGTCGTGCCCCAGCGAACGCTCAGGGCCTGCACGAGCTGCATACCGCGCCCGCGCGCGCTGTTCGGGTCCACCGGTCTGAGCTGAGGCAGCTTCGGCGACTGGTCGTGCACCTCGATCAGCATCCCGGCGGCCCGCTTGCAGATCGTGAGTGTGAGCGGCGCCTCACCGTGGTCGATGCCGTTCGACACGAGCTCCGTGACGACGAGCTGCGCGTCGTCCGCGAGGTCGTCGGGCAGCCCCCACGAGGCCGCCACCTCGCGCACCAGCCGGCGTGCACGGGCGCACGACCCTCCCTCGGCGGTCAGGGTCGCCCGCACCTCGGCCAGTGGGTCGTTCAGCACAGGGCGCATCGTCGCACATCCGGCGGCCCGTCCGGATCTTTCAGCCCCCCGGTGGTCGCGTGCTCGGACGTCGTACTGCACGATTTGGGTCGCACGAGTCGGGCGTGGCGGGAAGGAACGGCGACGATGGAGCTCAACGTCGGCAGCGAGGTCCAGCGGGGGTGGCGTGTGCTCGCCGTCGCCGGTGAGCTGGACATCGACACCGTGCCCGTGCTGTCGGCGCGGCTGGATGCGGATGTGACCGGGTCCCACGCCGTGCTCGACCTGGCCGGCCTCGCGTTCATGGACTCGACCGGGCTGGCGCTCGTGCTGGACTGGCACCGGCGGTTGGCCGAGCAGGGAGGGCAGCTGCGGATCGCCGCCGCTCAAGGGCCGGTTCGGCGGTTGTTCGAGCTGGCTGACGTCGCTCAGGTGCTGAGCTTGCACGCTTCGGTGGACGAGGCCGTCCAGGAGGCTGTGGACTCGGCTCGCTGAATCGGCCGTGGTCCGGTTTGTGCGGGGCGGTTCGCGTTCGTTCGGTTCCTGTTCCGGCGGGTGGTCACCTCCGGGTGAAATCACTTTCGGACTGCGGTCGCCTTGAGGCGTGTATTGCGCATGCTCGTTTGACCGCCGTTTCGCGACAACAGCGATCGCGGTTTCGCCTTCGCGGTTGACCTGGGGCTCGCCTTCGGCTTCGCGGCCCCGCTCACCCTGGTCAGACGTCTCCCGACACGCCCAGGTAATAGGCGATCAGGCGAATGAGGTGTTCCGTGTCCACCGGTTTGGTGACGTAGTCGGTGGCACCCGAAGCCAGTGACTTCTCGCGGTCGCCCTTCATCGCTTTGGCGGTCACCGCGATCACCGGCAGATCGGCATAGCGTTCCATTGCGCGGATCGCGGAAATGGTCGCGTTGCCGTCCAATTCCGGCATCATGATGTCCATCAGGACGATGGCCACGTCGTCGTACTGTTCGAGTGCGCGGACGCCTGTGATGCCGTTGTCGGCGTAGATCGCTTCCAGGCCGTGCAGCTCGAGGACGCTCGTCAGGGCGAAGACGTTGCGCAGGTCGTCGTCGACGACCAGGACCTTTTCGCCGTGGAAGCGCATCGAGGTCGAAGTGGCCATGGGCGGGGCCGGGGTGACGATCGGGGTGGGTTCCGGGGAGACGACGGCCTCCGAGACGACCTTGCCCAAGGGGAGGCAGAGGGTGAAGGTCGAGCCGATTCCTGGTTCGGAGCGGACCCGCAGCGCGCCGTTCAGGAGCTGGGCCAGCTCGCGGCTGATGGACAGGCCGAGGCCCGTGCCGCCGTACTTGCGGGACGTGGTGCCGTCGGCTTGCTGGAAGGCTTCGAAGATCACGGCCAGCTTGTCGGCGGGGATGCCGATGCCCGTGTCGTGCACGTCGAAGGCGACGGTGGACGGGTCGTCCATGCGCACGTGCAGCCGGATGCCACCGTCGTGGGTGAACTTCACGGCGTTCGAGAGCAGGTTGCGCAGGATCTGCTGGAGGCGGTGCTCGTCGGTGCGGAGGGTCTCCGGGACGTCCGGGTCGACCCGGACGGAGAACTCGAGGTCCTTCTCCGCGGTGAGGGGCAGGCAGAGCGTCTCGACGTAGCGGACCAGCTCGTCCAGGCGGACCGGGTCCTCGTGCAGGGTCATGTGGCCCGCCTCGACCTTGGTGAGGTCGAGGATGTCGTTGATGAGCTGCAGGAGGTCGGAGCCCGAGGAGTGGATCGTGCGGGCGAACTCGACCTGCTTGGCGTTGAGGTTGCCGTCGAGGTTGTCCGCGAGCAGCTTGGCCAGGATGAGCAGCGAGTTCAGCGGCGTGCGGAGCTCGTGGGACATGTTGGCCATGAACTCGGACTTGTACTTCGACGCCGTCTGGAGCTGGCGTGCGCGGTCCTCCAGCTCCTCCGAACCTGCCCTGAGCTCGGTGGTCAGGCGCTGGGACTCGACCAGGAGGGCGTCGGTGCGGGAGTTGGCCAGCAGCGTGTTCACGTTGACGCCGATGGCTTCCTTGAGCTGGTCCAGGAGGTCGAGGTGGACGTCGGAGAACTCGTTGAGCGACGCCAGCTCGATCACGCCCAGGGTCTCGCCCTGGAACAGGATCGGCAGGATCACCAGGTTGACCGGGGCCGAGGAGCCGAGGGCCGAGGAGACCGTCAGGTAGCCGCCGGGGACCTGGGTGACCAGGATCGTCTTCTTCTCCAGCGCCGCCTGGCCGACGAGGGTCTCGCCCATGGCGACGCGGGTGGCGCGGGCGGAGTCCAGGCGGAAGCCGTAGGTCGCGGTCAGTTCGAGGGTGTGCTTGGAGTCGTCCTCCTCGATCTGGAAGAACGCGCCGTGGTGGGCGCTGACCAGCGGCGTCAGCTCGCTCATGATCAGCGACGCCAGTGCCCTGAGGTCGCGGTGGCCCTGCATGAGGCCCGAGAGGCGGGCCAGGTTCGTCTTGAGCCAGTACTGCTCGCGGTTGGCCCTCGTCGTCTCCTTGAGGTTCGCGATCATCTGGTTGACGTTGTCCTTGAGCTCCGCGAGCTCGCCGGACGCGTCGACGGTGATCTGCCTGGTCAGGTCGCCCGCGGTCACGGCGGTGGCGACGGCGGCGATCGCGCGGACCTGGGTCGTGAGGTTCGAGGCGAGCTGGTTCACGTTGTCGGTCAGCTTCGACCACGTGCCGGCGACGCCGTCGACCTCGGCCTGGCCGCCCAGCTTGCCCTCGGTGCCGACCTCGCGGGCGACGCGGGTGACCTCGTCGGCGAACGACGAGAGCTGGTCGACCATCGTGTTGATCGTGGTCTTGAGCTCCAGGATCTCGCCGCGGGCCGAGACGTCGATCTTCTTCGTCAGGTCGCCCTGGGCCACGGCCGTCGTGACCTGGGCGATGTTGCGGACCTGGTTGGTCAGGTTGTCCGCCATGAAGTTCACCGAGTCGGTGAGGTCCTTCCACGTGCCCGCCACGCCGGACACGCGCGCCTGGCCGCCCAGGATGCCCTCGGTGCCGACCTCGCGGGCGACGCGCGTGACCTCGTCGCCGAACGCGCGCAGCGTGTCGACCATGCCGTTCAGGGTCTCGGCCAGTGCCGCGACCTCGCCCTTCGCCTCGACGGTGATCTTCTTCGAGAGGTCGCCGTTCGCGACGGCGGTGGCGACGGCGGCGATGTTGCGGACCTGGTTGGTCAGGTTGTCCGCCATCAGGTTGACGTTGTCGGTCAGGTCCTTCCACGTGCCGGCGACGCCCTGCACGCGGGCCTGGCCGCCCAGGCGGCCGTCGGTGCCGACCTCGCGGGCGACGCGGGTGACCTCCTCGGCGAACGACGAGAGCTGGTCCACCATCGTGTTCAGGGTCGACTTCAGCTCGAGGATCTCGCCGCGGGCGTCGACGGTGATCTTCTGCGACAGGTCGCCGTTCGCCACCGCGGTGGCGACGTGGGCGATGTTGCGGACCTGGTTGGTCAGGTTGTTCGCCATGAAGTTGACGTTGTCGGTCAGGTCGCGCCAGGTACCGGCGACGCCGGGGACCTGGGCCTGACCGCCGAGACGGCCCTCGGTGCCGACCTCGCGGGCGACGCGGGTGGCCTCGTCGGCGAAGCTCGAGAGCTGGTCGACCATCGTGTTGATCGTGGTCTTGAGCTCGAGGATCTCGCCGCGGGCGTCGGCCGTGATCTTCTGGGTCAGGTCGCCGCGCGCGATGGCGGTGGTGACCGAGGCGATGTTGCGGACCTGGGTCGTCAGGTTGTTCGCCATGACGTTCACCGACTCGGTGAGGTCGCGCCACGTGCCCGCGACGCCGGGCACCTGCGCCTGACCGCCGAGGCGGCCGTCCGAGCCGACCTCGCGGGCGACGCGGGTGACCTCGTCGGCGAAGCTCGAGAGCTGGTCGACCATCGTGTTGATCGTCGACTTGAGCTCGAGGATCTCGCCGCGGGCGTCGACGGTGATCTTCTGGGTCAGGTCGCCCTGCGCGACGGCCGTCGTGACCTGGGCGATGTTGCGGACCTGGGTCGTCAGGTTCTCCGCCATGAAGTTCACGTTGTCGGTGAGGTCGCGCCACGTGCCGGCGACACCGGGGACCTTCGCCTGACCGCCGAGCTTGCCGTCCGTGCCGACCTCGCGGGCGACGCGGGTGACCTCGTCCGCGAACGACGACAGCTGGTCGACCATCGTGTTCAGCGTGTTCTTCAGCTCCAGCATCTCGCCGGAGACGTCGACGGTGATCTTCTGCGTCAGGTCGCCGTTCGCCACCGCGGTGGCGACGTGGGCGATGTTGCGGACCTGGTTGGTCAGGTTGTTCGCCATCGAGTTGACGTTGTCGGTGAGGTCGCGCCACGTGCCGGCGACACCGGGGACCTTCGCCTGACCGCCCAGGCGGCCCTCGGTGCCGACCTCGCGGGCGACGCGGGTGACCTCGTCCGCGAACGACGACAGCTGGTCGACCAGGCCGTTCACCGTCGAGCCGAGCGTCGCGAACTCACCGCGCAGCGTCTGGTCCGACATGCGCTTGGTCAGGTCGCCCTCGGCGACGGCGGCGAGCACGCGGCTCAGCTCGCTCGTCGGCCGCACCAGGTCCTCGACCAGGCCGTTCACCGAGTCGGCCATGAGCGACCAGCCACCGGCGGTGCCCACGGGCGCCACCCGTTCGGTCAGCCTGCCCTCCTGGCCGACCGCCTGCCGGACGCGGCCGAGCTCGCCCGCGAGCCACTGGTTGCGCTCGGCGATCTCGTTGAACACGTCGGCGAGCGCGGAGACGGGTCCGTTCCCCGGCACCACGAGCCTGCGGCGGAAGTTGCCGTCACGCAGGTCTCTCATGGCGGAGAGAACCCGTTCGAGGGTCGCGTCCGTCTCTTCGTTGGCCGTGGTCACTCCAAGCCTCCGTGCCTCGGTGGTCACGGACAAGCCTGCCACGTTAGGTTGGGAGCGAGGTAACTTGATGCCGCGATGCACGCCAACTACCCGCAGGAGGCCGTGATGATTCGGCCGGCTGCACTGGACAACAGCGGATGAGCAGCGCCGTGGGCATCGACCTGGACGGCTGGCAACGCCTGGTGGACGGGCTGCGCGAAGCCGTCCTCGTCGTGGACCCGGCCGGGGTGGTGCGCGCGCGCAACGCCGCGGCGGCCGACCGGTTCCCCCGCCTGGGGCTCGGCGGCCACTTCGACGTGCACGTCGCCGGTCGTCAGCACGACCTCGGCGACGGCTGGAGCGCCTGGTACTTCTCCGACTCCACACTGGACCACGCCCACCTCCGGCTCGCCGGCGGCACGTCGCGGGAAGCCACGCTCAAGACGATCGTGCAGCTGGCCGCGGAGCTGCTGGGCGAGCACTGCGTCGCTGTGGTTCCCGCCACACGTGATCGCCTGGAGTGGTGGCGTTGCGGCGGCGGCGAACCGACGGTCACGCGCACGCCGCGCCGGGCGTCGCAGATCTCCGAGGTGCTGACCGGCACGTCCACCCTGACCAGGATCACCTCTTTGGGTGAAGGTAGCTGGGGCGTGCCGGAGGACTACGGCTGCGCGCTGGCCGTGCCGCTCGGGGTCGGCGGCGCGCTGGTCGTCGTGCGGCAGGGCGACTTCGCGCCGAACGACGTCGAACGCATCAAGCTGTTCGGCAAGCACGCCGCCGTGGCGCTGGAGTCGTCGTCGAAGCTGACCGAGCAGCAGCGGACGATCGAGATCCTGCGGTCGGCGCTGCTGCCGTCGCCGCTGCCCGAGGTGCGGGGCGTCTCGCTCGCGTCGGTGTTCATCCCGGCCCACCAGCGGGCGCTGGTCGGCGGCGACTTCTACGACGTGCACCCGCGCACGGACGGCTCGGCGACGTTCGCGCTCGGCGACGTGTGCGGCCACGGACTGGAGGCGGCGGTCCACAGTGGACGCGTCCGGCAGTCGCTGCAGGCGCTGTCGCTGGTCGAGACGAACCCGGTGCGGCTGCTGCACCTGCTGAACACGTCGTTGCGCGCGACCGGGTCGAAGCTCTTCACCACGCTCGTGGTCGGCGAGCTCGTGCCGCTGGCCACCGGGGGAGTGAGGCTGTCGCTCGCGTCCGGCGGTCACCCGGCGCCGCTGGTGCTGCGGGCGGACGGCAGCGTGCACGAGGTGAGCGCGACCGGGGCGATCGTCGGCATCCTGGCCGACGTCCGGTTCTCCGGCGAACAGGTCACGCTCGCACCGGGCGACACGCTGGTGCTGTACTCGGACGGCTTCACCGAGGCCCGCGCGCACACCGACCGCACCGAGCTGTTCGGCGAGAAGCGGCTGCGGGCCGTGCTGCAGGAGTGCCAGGGCCTGCCGGCGGAGGAGATCGCGCGGCACTGCGAGGAGGCCGTGCTGAAGTGGCTCGACCGCGACGACCACGACGACCTGGCGCTGCTGGCCGTCCAGGCCGTGTGAACGGCCGGGTGTGAACGAACTTCCCGGTCCAAGGGTTCATCCGCCGTTCGTTTGCCTGGACAGCTCGACCGGCTGAGATCGGCGCATGTCCCACTCACACGGTCATCCGCACGGTGATCACACGCACCACCACCACGAGGCCGAGCCGGTCGAGGGCAGCTGGCTCGACCCCGAGGACGACCGGCCGTCGTCGGTCGAGCGCCGGAAGTTCCTGGCCGGCATGGGGATCGCGGCCGGTGCCGTCGGTGCCCTGGCCGCCGGCACCGGTACGGCCGCGGCGCACGTTCCCGTCAACCCGTGGGGCGGCGGCGAGCGCTGGTACGCGGGCGACCACCACGTCCACACGCACTACTCCGACGACGGCCAGTACACGATCGAGCAGCAGGTCGCGAAGGCGCGCCAGTTCGGCCTCGACTGGGTCGTGATCACCGACCACGGCGGTCCCGCGCACCAGAAGTTCTCGATCGACCAGGTGACGCCGGACGTCGAACGCGCCCGCCGCAACCAGCGCGCCGTGCTGGTCTACCAGGGCCTCGAGTGGAACATCCCCGGCGCCGAGCACGCCACCGTCTTCCTGCCGCCCGGCAAGCACACCGCCGACATCCTCAAGGCGTTCGAGCTGTCCTACGACGGCCGCATCGCGGGTGGCTCCGAGCCGCTCGCCCTGGCGGCCCTGCGGTACCTGGAGGCGCAGGTCCTCTCGGGACGGACCGAGATCGCGCTGATGTTCGCGAACCACCCGTCGCGGCGCGGCGTCGACAGCCCGCACGAGATCCGCGGCTGGCGCGACGCGGCCCCCGGTGTCGCGGTCGGCATGGAGGGCGCTCCCGGCCACCAGGCCGCCGGCATCCCGAAGTCCGCGGGCGGCCCCGGTCGTGCGCGCGGCTACTACGACACGGCCGCCCCGCTGCCCGAGTCGTTCCCCGGCTACCCGGCCGAGTCCTACCGCACCCACGGCGGCTTCGACTGGATGACCGCGAAGGTCGGCGGCCTGTGGGACTCGATGCTCGCCGAGGGCCGCCCGTGGTGGATCACCGCGAACTCCGACGTGCACCAGGTCTTCGCCGACACGTTCACGCCGGGCAGGCAGGACTACGCCACGACCGGCTCGAAGGGCGCGCCGATCGACTCGGGCGTCCGGCAGACCGGGTACGGCGACTTCTTCCCCGGCCAGTACGGCGCGAACGTGGTCGGCGCCCGCTCGCGGTCCTATGTGGACGTCATGAGGGGCTTGCAGGCCGGCAAGGTGCTGACGGTGCACGGCCGCCTGGTCGACGGCCTGCGGTTGCGCGTGCGCTCCCGCGACGACCTGCGCGGTGTGACGCTGGGCGGGCGGACGTTCGTGCGCCGCGGCGGTGACGTCGAGGTGACGATCGAGATCGACCGCACGACCTCGCCGAACTGGTCGGGCTCCGTCCCCGTGCTCGCCAAGGTCGACCTGATCTCCGGCCCGGTCACCGGCCCCTGCGGCGACCGGGACGTGTTCACGGCGCCGGAGACGTCGGTCGTGAAGACGTTCGAGGCGCCGCGCAAGGGCAGGATCCGGTTCACCCACACCTTCTCCGGCGTCGAGCGCTCGTTCTACCTGCGGCTGCGCGGAAGCGACGGCAAGCGGCTCACCTCGTCCGGTGACCCGGTGGTCGACGAGATCGCGAACTCCGACCCGTGGGAGGACCTCTGGTTCTACGCCAACCCGGTGTTCGTCGACGTCATCTGAGTGCCGACGACCGACAGCAGCCGGAGCTTCTCGTAGCTCTCGCTGCCCGGTGTCGCGGTGTAGACGAGCAGGAAGTGGTGCTGGTCGGGGTCGAGCAACGTCTGGCAGTGCAGTTCGAGCGCGCCGACGCTCGGGTGGACGTACCGCTTGACCTCGCGCGGGCGCAGGCCGACCTCCTGCCGGTCCCAGGCGGTCCGGAACTCCTCGCTGGAAGCCAGCAGGAGGTCGGCGTGGTGCGCGGCGCGGGAACGGGGGCCGCGTCGCGCCACGGCCTCGCGCAGCCCCGAGGCGAACATGCGGCCCAGGAACTCGTGGTCGGCGGGCTCGTACAGCGCCCGCGAGGGCGGGTTGCTGAACCACCGGAAGCCGAGGCTGCGCTCCGGGCCGGTGTAGGCGGTCGAGTCCCCGGTGAGCGCGACGCCGAGCGGGGTCTGCCGCAGGGTTTCACCCAGTTCGGTGACGACCTCGGCCGGGGTGTCGTGCAGGCGGTCGAAGATCCGGGCGAGGCCGGGGCTCACGTGGTCGCCGATGCCGCCGCGGCCCGGCGGGGTGTGGCCCGCGAGGCGGAACAGGTGGTCGCGCTCGTCGAGGGACAGGTGCAGGCCCTGCGCGATCGCCGCGATCATCTGCTCGGACGGGTGCGGGCCGCGTTCCTGCTCCAGCCGCGCGTAGTAGTCCGCCGACATGGTGCACCGCGCCGCGACCTCTTCGCGCCGCAACCCGCTGGTCCGGCGCCTCGGCCCGCGCGGCAGGCCGATGTCCTCCGGCTGCAGCGCCTCCCTGCGGTGCCGCAGGAACGTGGCCAGCCCGGCCCGGTCGATCGCCATGTGCGGCTCCTCTCCCCGGTCCTTTCTAACGCCACCGGGCCGCCGTAGCCACGGATCGTCAGGTCCTGGATGAGCTTCCGGGTGGTCGGCCACCGTGGAGGAACACCACGGTCGACGAACAAGGGAGTGCGCTCATGGCCGGCAAGAACTTCGACGTCGAGGTCCCGGACCTGACCGGGAGGCGGGCGGTCGTCACCGGCGCCAGCGACGGCGTCGGCCTCGGGATCGCCGCACGGCTGGCGGCCGCCGGTGCCGAGGTCGTCATGCCCGTCCGCGACGAGCGCAAGGGCGCGGCGGCCGTGGCGGAGATCCGCCGGCGCACGCCCGGTGCCCGGGTCTCGTTGCGCGCCCTGGACCTCTCGTCGTTGCGGTCGGTCGCCGAGCTGGGCTCCGTCCTGCTGCGGGAGGGGGCGCCGATCCACGTCCTCGTGAACAACGCCGGCGTGATGACCCCGCCCGAACGGCAGACGACCGCCGACGGGTTCGAGCTGCAGTGGGGGACGAACCACCTGGGGCACTTCGCCCTGGTGCAGCACCTGCTGCCGTTGCTGAAGGCCGGACGGGCTCGGGTGACCTCGCAGGTCAGCATCGCCGCCAACCAGAACTCGATCAACTGGGACGACCTGAACTGGGAGCGGTCGTACAGCGGCGGCAAGGCCTACAGCCAGTCGAAGATCGCCTTCGGCCTGTTCGGACTGGAGCTCGCGCGGCGCAGCGCCGCCGGCGGGTGGGGGATCACCAGCAACCTCTGCCACCCCGGGGTGGCTCCCACGAGCCTGCTGGCCGCCCGCCCCGAGATCGGGCGGTCCGCGGACACGCCGGGAGTGCGGCTGATCCGGGCGCTGTCCTCGCGGGGGATCGTCGTCGGCACCGTCGAGACCGCCCCGCTGCCGGCTCTGCTCGCCGCCACCTCGCCCGTGGCCGGGACGTTCTACGGGCCCAGCGGGTTCGGGCACCTCGGCGGGCCGCCCGCCGAGCAGGAGCTCTACAGCCGCCTGCGGTCCGCCGACGAGGCCAGGCGCGTCTGGGAGGTGTCGGAGGAGCTCGTGGCTAGCGGACTCCGTGCGGGCGGAACTGGACGCTGATCCGCGGCCCCACGACCTTCGACGTCTTCGGCACGGCGTGCTCCCAGGTGCGCTGGCACGACCCGCCCATCACCAGGAGGTCGCCGTGGCCCAGCGCGTACCTGTGCGTCTCGCCACCCCCGCGCGGCCGCAGCAGCAGAGCCCGTGGCGTGCCGACGCTCAGGATGGCGACCATCGTGTCCTCGGTCTGCCCGCGCCCGATCGTGTCGCCGTGCCACGCCACGCTGTCCCGGCCGTCGCGGTAGTAGCAGAGGCCGGCGGTGGTGAACGGCTCGTGCAGCTCGGGCCGGTAGTGGGCGCTCAGCGCGTCGCGGGCCGTGGTGAGGACGTCGAACGGCAGTGTGCCGCTGTAGAAGCAGAGCAGGCGCGGCACGTCGACCACGGTGTCGTACATCTGGCGGCGCTCGGCGCGCCACGGCACCTCGGTGACCAGCCGGTCGAACAGCGCGTCGGCGCCCGAGAGCCAGCCCGGCTGGACGTCGATCCACGCGCCGTGGCCCAGTTCGGTGCGGCGCGGGGCGAGCGGGGCCACGGCCGGCTCCGCCTCCAGGTCGAACAGTGATCCCTGGCGCATGGACCGCAGCATAATCGAACACCTGTTCTACTGCGAGGCTAGGGGTTTCAGGACGGCCCAGACGGCGTCGGCGATGATCTCGCGGGCTTCGGCCAGGTCGAACACGCCCAGCAGGAAGCGGCGCACCGACTCGTGGGCCGGGCCCATCGCCACCGGTTCCAGCGCCCACGGGGGCACGGCGCGCAGCTCGCCGGACGCCGTGCGGTCCGCGAACCACGCCAGGACCGGCGCGAACTCCGCCGTCTTCGCCGCCGGGTCGGCGTGGTCGGGAGCGGCGTAGAGGAAGCGGGCGCGGCTCGGGTTCGCGATGACCCAGTCGAGGTAGCTCAGCGCCAGCCCGCGCACGGCCGCCTCGGTGTCCGGCGCGTCCAGGGCGGGCAGCATCGAGGCCACGCAGCGCGCGTAGCTGTCGGCGTAGAGCTGCGCGAAGACGCCCGCGCGGCTGCCGAAGTGGTGGTAGATGCTGCCGTTCGACATGCCGGAGCGCTCGGTCAGCGCGGCGATCGTCACGGCCTCCAGGCCGCCTTCCTCGACGAGCTTCAGCGCTGAGTCGAGGAGAGACTGTCGTCGGTCGGCCACGGGGGTTAGAGTACCGCTCTGGAGCGACGCTCTAGACGAAGGTGGAGGGCAATGGCGCTGTCGATTCCCGGCCTGCTGCGCGAGCGTGTCGCGCGCACGCCCGACGCCGAGGCGATGCGGTACCGCGACGGCGGTGGCTGGGTCTCGCTGAGCTGGGCCGAGCTGCAGCACCGCGTCGCCGCGGAGGCGTTCGGCCTGGTGGGCCGGGGACTGCGCAGGGGTGACCGCGTCGCGCTCATGGGCGGGACCAGCGTCGAGTGGATCGTCACCGACCTCGCCGTGCTGGCCGCGGGGGGCGCCACCACCACGATCTACCCGAACAGCACCGCGGCGGAGGTCGCGCACGTCGTCGGCGACTCCGGCAGCCGGATCGTCGTCGTGGAGACCGACGACCACGCCGCGTCGATGCCCGGCGGCGTCGAGGTGCTGCGGTTCGGCGCGATCCCGCGCGGTGAGGGCGACTACGACGCGTTGGTCGACGGGCTGTCGAAGGACGACCTGGCGACGTTGATCTACACCTCCGGCACGACCGGCACGCCCAAGGGCGTCGAGCTCACGCACGAGAACTGGCTGACGACCGCGGAAGCCATCGCGTCCCTGGGGATCCTCGAGGAATCCGACCTGCACTTCCTGTGGCTGCCGCTGTCGCACGCGTTCGGCAAGGTGCTGACGATGGCGATGATCGCCGCGGGCGTGCCGACGGCGGTCGACGGCAGCGTGGAGCGGATCGTCGACAACCTCGGGGAGCTGCGGCCGTCCATCGTGGCCGCCGCGCCGCGCATCTTCGAGAAGATCCACGGCCGGATCGTCGCGGGCGCGCGGGAGAAGGGCGGGCTCACCGAGAAGATCTTCCGGTGGGCCGACCGCGAGCACGGCCCGGTGACGCGCCGGCTCGCGGACCGGCTGGTGTACCGCAAGCTGCGCGACCGGGTCGGCGGGCGGATCCGCTACTTCGTGTCGGGCTCGGCACCGCTCGCGCCCGAGATCGCGGAGTTCTTCGCCCGCGCCGGCATCACGATCCTGGAGGGCTACGGGCTCACCGAGTCGTCCGCGGCCACGTTCTTCAACCGGCCGGGCATGATCGCGATCGGCACGGTCGGGCCGCCGATCCCCGGCATGGAGGTCAAGATCGCCGAGGACGGCGAGGTCCTGCTGCGGGGCCCCGGCGTCATGCGCGGCTACCACAACCGGCCGGACGCGACCGCCGAGACGCTGGTCGACGGCTGGCTGCACACCGGGGACATCGGCGAGCTCGACGACGCGGGCCGGTTGACGATCACCGACCGCAAGAAGGAGCTCATCAAGACCTCCAGCGGCAAGTACGTGGCGCCGGCCCGGATCGAGAGCATGATCAACGCGGCCTCGCCGTACATCAGCAACGTCATCGTGCACGGCGACCGGCGCAAGTACTGCGTGGCGCTCGTGACGCTCGACCCGGACACCGCGAAGGGCCTCGCGAACGCCGAGGAAGAGGTCGGCGGCGCGATCGAGACCGTCAACGCCCAGCTCGCGCGGCACGAGACGATCAAGCGGTTCGCGGTGCTGGACAACGACTTCAGCGTCGAGGAGGGGTTGCTGACCGCCTCGCTGAAGCCTCGTCGCCGGGAGATCGAGAAGCGCTACCGGGACGTCCTCGACAGCCTGTACTAGCGAACCGCCCACCGGCGGAAGTGGTGGGCGGTTCGCTGGGGTGCTTCGATCAGCGGCGGCCGCGCGACTCGTCGTCGCGCTCGACCTCGACGCGCTCCTTGCGGACCTCGCCCTTGACGTCCTTCTGCTCGGTGACGGCGTTCTTCTCCAGCCGGACCCGTTCGGTGGCCTCGGTGCGCTTCTGCACCACCGGCTCTTCGCGGTGCAGCGCCACCTCGGCCTGCTCGTCGGCGAACGCCCTGCCCGCGCCGCCCTGCGCCGGCTCGCGGACGACCCGGACCTCCTCGTGCGTCACCGGCACCGTCACGTTGCGCTGCTCGGTGACCGTGTGCTTGACCAGCCGCACCCGGCCCGACTCGACCCTGCGGGTGCCGACGTCGAGCCTCTCCTCCGCCAGCGTGACCTCGGCCGCGTCACCGGCCCTGTCCCCGGCGGCGTGCCGCCCGTCGCGCCGGCCGGTGGCCCGGCGGTCGTCGAGCCGGTCGTGCTCGCCGGTCTTGGCCTGCGGGATCATCCCGTAGTGCCGGTAGAGCGCCTCCTGCTCCTCGTCGGACATGTGGTCCTCCGAGGTGTCCAGGCTGGGGGCGTCCTTCACCTGCTGCTTGCTGACGGGGACGGTGATCGCGCCGCCCGCGACGGTGCCCTGCTGGATCGGCACGAAGCTCTCCCCCATGCCGAACAGTCCGGTCTGGACCTCGGCCCACATGGGCTTGCCGGTGCCGTCCTCGAGCCACACCCGCTTGACCGAACCGATCTTCTCGCCCCTGTTGTCGATCACGTCGCAGTCGTACAGAGCCTCAACGTGCGTCTGATCGATCATCGCGTCGTCCCTCCGAGTTGGCTTCCGGCTTGCGAACGCGAAGTACCCAGCTCGAACGTGCCGGCCGCGGGTGCCGTCCGACCGGGTGACCGCACGAGCGTGGCGGTTCAACCGACCGGGGGACACGGTCTCACCAGGGGACGACGCCCTCGTCGTCGAAGAAGCCGCCGCGCGGCCCGTCGTCGGGGAGAGTGGCGAGCCGGACCGCGATCGCCGCGCCCTGCTCGGGCGTGCGGTCGGGGAGGAAGCCGGTGAAGTCCGTGGCGACGTAACCGGGACAGCAGGCGTTGATGATGACGTTCGTGTCGGCCAGTACGCGCGCGTACTGGGCCGTGATGCTGTTCAGCATCGACTTCGACGGCGCGTACGCGGCCATGACCGGACCGGTCTGCAGCGTCAGCGAGCCCATGTTGCTCGACACGTTCACGATGCGGGGCGACGTGGCCCGGCGGAGCAGGGGGAGCACCGCGTTGGTCACCCGCACGACGCCGAAGACGTTCGTGTCGAGGACCGTGCGGATGACGTCGAGGTCGAGCGTCGTCGGGTCCTGCGCCCCGGCGTCCACCCGCCCGGCGATGCCCGCGTTGTTGACCAGCACGTCGAGCCGCCCGGTCGTCTGCTCGACGGTCGCCGCCGCGGCCGCGGCGCTCTCGTCGGAGGTGACGTCGAGCGCGACCCCGAACGCGTCCGCTCCGGCTGCCCGCAGGCGGTCGACGGCCTCCTTGCGCCTCACGTCGTCACGGGCGCCCACGGCGACCGTGAAACCGGCCGCTGCGAGGCCCTGGGCGATGGCGAAACCGATTCCCTTGTTCGCGCCGGTGACCAGCGCGGTCTTCTTGTCGTTCACGGGATCCATGCTCGTCGGGGCCGCGCACCGCTGTCCAAGATCGATTCAGTAAGGTCTGATACCCGCCGGGTATTAGGCTCGGAAGCGTGGACGACCTCGAGACCCGCGAGCTCCGGTACTTCGTCGCCGTCGCGGAGGAGCTCCACTTCGGACGCGCCGCCGAACGCCTCGGGATCGCGCAGCCACCTCTCTCGCGGGCGATCGTGCGGCTGGAACGGCGGCTCGGCGTCCGGCTGCTCGACCGGGACCGCCGCGGCGCCGCGCTCACCGAGGCGGGCCACGTGCTGCTGCGCGAGGCGCGGACGGCCCTCGACGCCGTCTCCGCCGCCGTGCGCCGGACGCGGCGGGCCGCGGACCCGGACCGGCCGCTCGTCCTCGTGACGAAGGCCGGAGCGTCCCACGAGCTGCTGCGGGCGCTGCTGGACGCGGTGGCGGCCGATCCCGGAGGGCCGCAGGTCGAGGTGCTGCTGTGCGAGGTGGGGGAGCAGGCGCGGCGGCTGCGCGACGGGCAGGCGGACGTGGCGGTCATGCACCACCCGTACGACGACCTCGCGGGGTTCGACACCGTGGACGTGCACGTCGAGAGCCAGGTCGCGATCGTCCCCGCCACCCACCCGCTCGCGGTCCGCGAGAGCGTGACGCTCGCGGAGGTCAGCGCCGTGCCGGACCTGCCGATCGCGCGCTGGCCGCGGCTCGACGGCACCTACCCGGACGGACCGGGACCCGAGGTGCGCACCCAGTCGCAGCTCGCCCAGCTCGTGGCGCTCGGCAGGACCCTGCTCGTCATCCCCGCCTCCAGCCGCGCCTGGCAGTGGCCGGAGCACGTCGCGGTGCCCGTCACCGACGCGCCGGAGGTCACCACGCTCCTCGCCTGGCCGCCGCACGGCCACTCGCCGGCGGTCGCCGCGCTCGTGCGTTCGGCGGCCAGGCTGCGCGGAGGGTCAGTCGCAGACCGCCCCGCGTGAGGCCGAGCCGACGAGCTTCGCGTACTTGGCGAGCACGCCGCGTTCGTAGCGCGGGGGCAGCGGAGCCCAGCCGTCGCGGCGGCTGTCCAGGTCGGCCTCGACGTCGAGCGTGCCCTCGGCGACGTTCAGCGTGATGCGGTCACCGTCCTGCACGAACGCGATGGGCCCGCCGTCGACCGCCTCCGGGGCGACGTGGCCGACGCAGAGTCCCGTGGTGCCACCGGAGAACCGGCCGTCGGTGAGCAGCAGGACGTCCTTGCCGAGACCGGCGCCCTTGATCGCCGCGGTGATGGCGAGCATCTCGCGCATCCCCGGCCCGCCCTTCGGGCCCTCGTAGCGGATCACCACGACGTCGCCCGCCGTGATCGTGCCGTCCTCCAGCGCGTCCATCGCGGCGCGCTCGCGGTCGAACACGCGGGCGGTGCCGGTGAAGACGTCCGAGTCGAAGCCCGCGGACTTCACGACGGCGCCCTCCGGCGCGAGCGAACCCTTGAGGATCGTGATGCCGCCGGTGCGGTGGATGGGCTTGTCGAGCGCCCGCAGCACCAGGCCGTCCGGGTCGGGCGGGGCGATGTCGGCGAGGTTCTCGGCGACCGTGCGGCCGGTGACGGTGAGGCAGTCGCCGTGCAGCAGGCCGGCGTCCAGCAGCGCCTTCATCACCACGGGCACGCCGCCGATGCGGTCGACGTCGGTCATCACGTGCCGCCCGAACGGCTTCACGTCCGCCAGGTGCGGCACGTTCGCGCCGATGCGGCTGAAGTCGTCCAGGCTCAGCTCGACGCCGGCCTCGTGCGCGATGGCGAGCAGGTGCAGCACGGCGTTGGTGGAGCCGCCGAACGCCATCACGACGGCGATGGCGTTCTCGAACGCCTCGCGGGTCATGATCTGCCGCGCGGTGATCCCCTTGCGGAGCATCTCCACCACGGCCTGACCGGACCGGCGCGCGAACCCGTCGCGGCGGCGGTCGGTGGCCGGGGGAGCGGCGCTGCCGGGCAGCGACATGCCGAGGGCCTCGGCCGCGCTCGCCATGGTGTTCGCCGTGTACATGCCTCCGCAGGCGCCCTCACCGGGGCAGATCGCGCGTTCGATCCGGTCGACGTCCTCGCGGCTCATCAAACCGCGGGAGCACGCGCCGACGGCCTCGAACGCGTCGATGATCGTGACCTCCTTCTCCGTGCCGTCGGAGAGGGTGACGCGGCCCGGCAGGATCGACCCGGCGTAGAGGAACACGCTCGCGAGGTCGAGCCGCGCCGCCGCCATCAGCATGCCGGGCAACGACTTGTCGCAGCCTGCGAGCAGCACCGAGCCGTCCAGTCGCTCGGCCTGCATCACCGTCTCGACGCTGTCGGCGATCACCTCGCGCGACACCAGCGAGAAGTGCATGCCCTCGTGGCCCATGGAGATGCCGTCCGACACCGAGATCGTGCCGAACTCGAGCGGGTACCCGCCCGCCGCGTGCACCCCGTCCTTCGACGCCTTCGCGAGGCGGTCGAGCGACAGGTTGCACGGTGTGATCTCGTTCCAGGACGAGGCGACGCCGACCTGCGGCTTCTCCCAGTCCTCGTCCCCCATGCCGACGGCCCGGAGCATTCCGCGCGCGGCGGTGCGCTCCAGGCCGTCGGTCACGTCGCGGCTGCGTGGCTTCACGTCCGGTGTCTCGGTCATGAGCGCACGCTAGTACGACTCAGGAGGGGTTGGCCGCGTGAGTCAGCGTCTCCCAGGCGATGAACAGGTTGTCCGTCCCCTGTGGACGCTGGGCCTCGGTGTAGCGCTGGGTGTTCGTCATCCCGATGCCCAGCCGGGTGTTCAGGGCGTTGAAGCTGACCTCGGAGGTCGGCCCGAGCTCGCGGGAGTAGCTGCCGCCGCACAGCCACGACGGCACCGGCTCACCGTTCTCGTACCTGGTGTGCAGGCCCCACGCGTGGCGCATCCGGTCCTTGATCTCGCCCCAGATGTCCTGGCCCTGGTGCCGCGCCGTCTCGGCGAAGTGCGAGGCCGCGCTGAGCCCGTAGGCGGTGTGCGCGAAGTCCCGGCACGTCTCCTGGGTGAGCCCGTCGACGAAGGTGGACTGGCCGTGCCAGTACGAGATGATCTCGGCCCGCGTGTCGATGCCGCTGCCCGGCGGCGTCTTCGGCAGGGCGCCGTCGCCGGTGAGGTAGATGAACGCCTGGATGCGCGTCCGGAAGATGCCGACGGCCTTGTCGTAGGCCGCCCGGTCCTCCAGGAACACCGCGATGCCGAGGCTCGCCTCCATCATGCTGAGCTCCCAGTTGCCGTTGGTGTTCGCACGGCCGTTCTGGATCTCGGGCAGGTAGACCTCGCGCAGCATCGTGCCGAACCTCGCGCTGTTCGGCCAGTTGCCGTGCACGTGCTTGATGATCTCCGCCGCCTTCGGCCAGCTGCTCGCCGACCACGCCGTTTGCAGCGGGGCGTTGGAGTTGGTGTGGTCGCGGATCGTCGCCGACCAGGCGTCCATGATCTGGATCGCCTTGGCCGCGTACCGGTTGTCGCGCGTCACGTACCAGATGAGGGACAAGGTGTAGGCCGCGATGGCGTCTTCGCGCTCGTCGGTGCAGCCGAGGTTGGGGTTGGAGTAGGACCCGCACTCGACGACGGCGCGGGGCTTCGGCGTGCGGTTGAGGTCGGCGTACTTCGAGGCGAGCATGCGGTCGTAGGCGAGCTTCCAGGGTTGTGCGCCCGCCAGGACCTTGGTGCGCATGAAGTCCAGCTGTGGCCGGGAGACGACGACTCCCGGGTGGACGAACGTCGCGGGCGCAGCCTGGGCTGAGCCGGTGACCGGGGCCAGCAGGGATGCCAGCAGGGCGATCAGTGCCGCGCAGGAACGGGTGACCATGCGGCTCAGTGTTGGTGGTCTATACCTTTGAGGTCAATCATTCCGGAACAAGGTTCACGGTGGTGAATTCGGGTGGGTCTGTTCGGGTGGTCGATGCCGGTTCCAGCGGGGTGGGTGCGCTAGCGCGGCCGGGTCACCTTGCGAGGGTGGTTCCTCAGGTCGGGACGAAACGCCGGGGTGGCGATTGGGGCTTGACCTCGAGCCTCTGGCGGGATGCTGGGACGGCCGGAAAGCCCGGGGCGAAAAGAGCCCCGGCCGTGCCCTGCGAGGGAGGCATCCCGCCCCCTCGAGGTAAAGCCCCAATCGCCTTCGTCGGTGCCGACCGCTACCCGGCGGCGCATAGTTCAGACGGCTCGCTTCGCATCGCCACGCCAGGCTGCGTGCGTGGCCGGGTTGCGATTGCGGCTGTCCGGTTGGGTGCGCGCGCCGGACTTGGGTGCGTGGTCGCCTTGCGTTGGCGACTGCGGCTGGTGCGCACCTGAACTGGGTGTGCGCCTGGCCCGGGTGCGTGATCGCGTTGCGTTGGCGAGTGGGTTGGGTGCCCGCACCTGTTGTGGCGCATGAGAAGTCCCCGGTGCGCGGGAGGTGCACCGGGGACTTCGCCTGGGTGAACTGCGTGGTCAGAGCGTCACTCGCGGCACTTCTTGCCCGAGTTCACGCAGTTGACCAGGCGGTTCATGATCTTCTGCGACATCACGTTCGCGAAGTCGTCGTGGTCGGTGAGCGGGTTGTGCTCCTCCTCCGGGAAGGAGTCGACCAGGTAGCGGCCGTCCTTCTGGACGTCCAGCGGGATGTTGTAGGTCAGCGAGATGCGCAGCTGCGGCACGGCCTTGAAGCCCTGCTTGCACTTGCCGTTCTGGTCGGGGAACACGATGTGGTCGCGGTGGTTCGCGGAGTCGATGTTCTTGCCGTCCCAGCAGCTCGGGAAGTCGTGCACGCGCTTGACCTTCGAGCCCTGCGGGCAGATCGGGTACTTGTCCATCAGGACCTTGTCCTCGAAGCCCGTGCAGGTCCAGGACGCTTTGGCGTTCTTCGGGCCGTTCTGGCCGGCCTTGGCGTCGCCGTAGAGGACGCGGAGGAACTTGGGCATCGCGACGACCTTGCCGGTCGGGCTGCCGCGGAAGGTGAGGTCGACGACGGCCGGGCGCTGGATCTCGCCCTCGTTGCCCTCGAGCTCGTTGTTGCCGTTCTCCTCGGCGTTGTTCTGGTTCTTCTTGTCCTCGGTGCCCTCGGCCTGGGCGTCGTCGCTGTTCTCGCCGCCGTTGTCGAGGCCCTGTTCGCCCTGGGCGGGGTCCTTGACGGCGCAGGCGGCGGCCGGGTTCAGGTCGGGGGCCTGCTGGCCCTGGCGGCTGAACGCCAGCATCATGCGGTTCAGGATGGCGGCGCGCTTCTCCCGCGTCGGGCCGACGATCACGTTGTCGCGGTCCTGGGCCTTGGTCGAGGCGACCTTCTTCTCCGCCTCCGCGGTCACCTTCTCGATGTTCTCGAGCTCGCGGTCGATCTCGGCCTGGGCCGCGTCCGGCACGTTCCCGGGGAGCAGCGAGGCGACGTCCGGGCACTCGAGCTGCGGCGCGTCCTTGGCGGCCTTGTCCTTGTCCTGCTGGGCCTTGTCGTCCTTCTTCGGCGGTGCCTGCTCCGCGGGCGGCGCGGCCTCGTCCGGCTCCTCGTCGATGATGCGCACGACGGGCCAGAAGTAGGCGGACTTGTCGCCGTTCTTGCAGGTCGTGCCCGCCGCCTGGAGTGAGGCGTTGTTGGAGTCCGCGTTCGTGGACAGGTTGCCGACGTAGTCGTGCAGGTGCTGGGCGCCGTTGCGGACGCCGGGCTGCGCGATGAAGTTGTCGGGGTTGAAGTGGCCGTTCTCGTTGCGGCCGCAGTCGACCGTGAACGTGCCTGTGGTGGCATCGTTTTCCGGTTTGGGTTTCTTGACGTTCGGCTTCACCTCGGTGATGTCGACGAACAAGCTCTTGTCCGCCCCGTCGGCGAGCGCGGAGCCATCAGAAGAACTGATGGCCACCACCGCGGCACTGCCCGCGACCACGGCCATCGCCGCAGCGGCGGCGGTGAGCCAGATCGTGGATTTCCTCCGGTGAATAGCCATGTGCCACCTCGTGGTAGTCCGATAAAACGGCATGCTGAAGCTGACGGCGGTAGGGCCGCTATCTTCGTGAAGAACCTGGGTGTGCTGTTTTCCTAGAACGAACGGGATTTCCGCCGGGATTTCTTGGAACGCGAGATGAACCGCATCCCCACCAGGGCGAGCGCGAGCACCGCTATCGCTCCGAAGAAGACGCCGTTGTTCTCACCGAAAACGCCCTGCTCGGCGGTGCGGGTGAACCTGGTGCCCTCGGGCACGGTGGGGATCACGCCGTCGGTGGGGTTCGCGGTCGCGTCCGCCGCCTGGTCGCCCGTCGCGTCCGGCGCCGCGGAGCTGTCCACGGGCGGAGGAGGCGCGAGCGGCTGCGGCGACTCGAGTCCCGCGAAGTCCACGCGACCGGTGTCCTCGAGCACCTTGATGTGGTCGAAGACGGTGATCATCGCCTGGGTGGAGAGGATGCGGATGAGCTCGTTCTTGGTGCCCGCCCGGATCTGGGCCGCGTAGGCGTACACCTTGCCGTGCGCCGCGCGGAGGCGGTTCGCGAAGACGGCGTCGAACTCGTCGCCGCTCGCCGCGTCCATCTCGGCGAGCCAGCCCTTCTGCTCGTCGGAGGCCTCGGTGGGCAACGTGTGGCCGAGCAGGACGCCCGCCCTGTTCACCACGTTGTCGAGGAGCGTGTGCCCCTCGATGAGGTGCTTGCAGGCCTCCAGGATCTTGGGCTGGTCGGGCCGCTTGGCCCTGCCCTTGTCGCCCGCCGGCTTCTCCCACAGCCCGGCCTGCTTGACGCGGTTCATGAAGTCCCGGTCGGCGGGTCCGAGCGGTCCCCACTGCGTCTGCACGACCTCGTCGCCCGTGCCGGCACTGCCGGGTGGCGGGGTGGAGATGGGGGTGGTGGGCGTCGTCGTGGCGGGCTGTCCGAGTGCGCTCCCGGTGTTGAGCAGCACGGCCAGCGCACAGCCGGCCAGCGCGACCACCAGTCGCGTCGGCCTTGCCAAGTCCATGGGGAGTCGCACGAACGGGGATACGGCCGGGAATGGTCCGGTGCCTCAGTTCGAGACTCTGCCGTTATCGAAACGTTATACACGACCTCGCAACCCCGGGAGAAGTAGCAGGAAAAGACCGACATAGGGTCCTGAGCATGAGCAAGCGTTTTGTGGCGTTGGGGGACTCGTTCACCGAAGGTGTGGGCGATGACGACGCCAGTCGTCCGAACGGGGTGCGCGGCTGGGCTGACCGCGTCGCCGACGTCCTGGGGGCCACCGACCCCGAGTTCGCCTATGCCAACCTGGCCGTGCGCGGCCGGCTGCTGCCGCAGGTGCTGGGGGAGCAGCTCGAACGCGCCCTCGACATGAAGCCCGACCTCGTCTCGCTCTACGCGGGCGGCAACGACCTCATGCGTCCCAAGGTGGACATCGACGGCCTGATGCGCCGCTACCGGGCGGCTGTGGCGCGCCTCGTGTCCGCGGGCGCGCGCGTGATCCTCTTCACCGGCGTCGACGGTGCCGACGACCCGGTGTTCCGCAGGATGCGCGGCCGCGTGGCCATCTACAACGAACACGTGCGCTCGATCGCCGCCGAGCACGCGTGCGTCCTCGTCGACATGTGGAACATGCGCCAGCTGCGCGACCGTCGCATGTGGTCGGCCGACCGCCTGCACCTCAACTCGCTCGGGCACACCGAGGTCGCCATCTCGGTCCTGGAGGGGCTCGGCGTGCCGCACGCGCTGGAGCGGACCCTGCTCGGCGTGGCCCCGCTCGTCGACCGCCGAGTCCGGCGCGCCGAGGACTGGAAGTGGGCCCGCGAGCACGTCGTGCCGTGGGTGGTGCGCCGGGTGCGCGGTGAGTCCTCCGGGGACGTCATCCGCCCGCGCCGCCCCGACCTGCTGCCGCCGTCGCGGTAGAACGTGTTCCTCGACGGCATCGTCTGGCGAGCTTGAATGCGGAGCAGGCTCGGCCTCGCGGGCACGATGCTGATGACCGCGGGCATCGCCGCGATCCTCTTCGCGTAGTGGGGCGTCGCGCACACCGGGTGCACGTTCGAGCAGGCCTCGTACGTCGTTTCGGGCGGAATCCCCGCGGGAACGGGAACGGGTACGGGCTGTCGAGGGCTGCGGAGCGCACCGGCGTGACGTGGGCGGCCCCGGTACCGGTTCCGCCCACGTCACCGGCTTCCATCGGTGGCCATCCGGCGACCATGTCGAGTGGACCGATCGTGAGAGCGTTCTCATGACCCACCCCGATGTGGTGAGATGATGTCCGCTTCCTCCTCTTGAACGAGTGGTTTAGACCAGTTAACGTGCCTGCCATCACGTACCCCCTGCACGTGAATGGAGCACCATGAAGAAGTTCCGCTGGCAAATCCTGACCGCAGGTCTGGCGATAGCCACCGTGGTCGGTGGCCTCCTCGCCGCGCCCGCGAGTGGCGCGACGGGCGTGACCGCGGCGTTCACCAAGACGTCGGACTGGGGCAGCGGCTACGAGGCCAAGTACACGATCTCCAACAGCGGCGGGGCCGCGCTCTCGTCGTGGACCGTCGAGTTCACGCTGCCGAGCGGGCAGTCGATCGCGTCGCTGTGGGACGGCAGCTACGCCGCCAACGGCCAGAACATCACCGTGCGCAACACCTGGAACGGCAACGTCCCGGTCGGTGGCAGCGTCAGCTTCGGCTTCACCGTGAAGGGTTCCGGCGCGAACCCCTCCAACTGCAAGGTCAACGGCGGTTCGTGCGACGGCGGCTCGCAGCCGACCACCACCACGACCACCACCACGACGACCACGTCGACCCCGCCGGTGCCCGGCACCGGGCGCGGCGCTCCCTACCTGTACCTGGGCTGGGGCAACCCGCAGAGCGCGACGCAGGTCATGAGCGCGACCGGCGTCAAGTGGTTCACGCTCGCGTTCGTGCTCTCCGGCGGCGGCTGCACCCCCTCGTGGGACAGCTCGCGTCCGCTGACCGGTGGCGTCGACCAGCAGACGATCAACGCCATCCGCTCCGCCGGTGGTGACATCGTGCCGTCGTTCGGTGGCTGGAGCGGCAACAAGCTGGGCCCGAACTGCGCGACCGCCGAGGCACTGGCCGGCGCGTACCAGCAGGTCATCAACGCCTACAACCTCAAGGCGATCGACATCGACATCGAGAACTCCGACGAGTTCGAGAACACCACGGTCCAGGACCGGATCCTGACCGCGCTGAAGATCGTCAAGCAGAACAACCCCGGCATCCAGACGATCGTCACGTTCGGCACCGGCACCACCGGCCCGAACTTCTACGGCGCTCGCCTGATCGACCAGGCCAAGGCCCTGAACGCGAACATCGACGTGTTCACGATCATGCCGTTCGACTTCAACAGCTCCAACATCCGCAACGACACGATCGGCGCGGCCACGGGGCTGAAGAACAAGCTCAAGTCGACCTTCGGCTGGAGCGACGCCGAGGCGTTCAGGCACGTCGGCATCTCGGGCATGAACGGCCTGTCCGACCACCGCGAGCTGACCACCGTCGACGACTGGACCGCGATCCGCGACTGGTCGAAGGCGAACGGCCTCGGGCGACTGGCCTTCTGGTCGGTCAACCGCGACCGCGGTGGCTGCGACGGTCAGATCGCCGCCCACTGCTCCGGCATCCAGCAGGCCGACCTGGCGTTCACGAAGATCACCGCCGGGTTCTGATCACACGCGGTTCCCGGACGACCACGAGCCGTCAGCGCCATTTATCCGGTGGCGCTGGCGGCTTATCCTTGTGCCATGCGTCGACGACATTGATCTTCAACCGATCTCTCCCGAACCGCGACGGCGTGGGCGTGGTGCTCGCACCTCATCCCGATCTACGCGCTGTACGCGTTGCTCTTCGCCGACAGCGGGCTGTCGGACTCCCAGATCTCGGTGCTGCTCGCCGTCTGGTCGCTCACCGCGGTGGTCTTCGAGGTGCCCTCCGGTGCCGTCGCGGACCGGTTCTCGCGGCGCAGTTCCCTCGTGGCTTCCGGTGTGCTGCAGGCGCTCGGGTACGCGGCCTGGGTGGTGTTCCCGTCGTTCTGGGGCTTCGCCGCCGGCTTCGTGCTGTGGGGGCTGGGCGGCACGCTGCAGTCGGGCGCGTTCGAGGCCCTGCTGTACGACGGGCTGGCGGCCAACGGTGACGAGGAGCAGTACGGGCGGCTCAACGCCCGTGTCGGCACCATCGAGCTGATCGCCCAGGTGCCGGTCGCCGTCGTGGCCACCGCGCTGTTCTCCCTCGGCGGCTACCGGCTGGCCGGCTGGATCTCGGTCGCGATGTGCCTCGCCTCGTCGGTGATCGCGCTGCGGTTCCCCGAACCCGAACGCGGCTCGGAGGACGACGACGAGCCCGGCTACTTCGCGACCTTGATGACCGGGCTCCGCGCGTCCGTGCCGATCAAACGCGCTGTCATCGCGGTGGCGCTGGTGTACGCCATCGACGCGTTCGAGGAGTACTTCACGCTGCTGGCCCAGGACTGGCACGTGCCGACGGTGTGGGTGCCGATGGCGACGATCGGCGTGCCGTTGACCGGCGCGGCCGGTGCCCACCTGGCGGGGAGGCTGCCGTTCCGCGGCTGGGTCCTGTTCGCCTCGGGCGTGCTGCTGGTCGTGGCGGCGTGGCTGGCCGTGCCGTTCGCGATCATCCTGTTGGGACTGTTCTACGGGCTGTACCGGTTCGTGCTGGTGCACGTGGAAACCGAGCTGCAGCACCGCATAGCGACCGACGCCCGTGCGACCGTGACGTCCGTGGCCGCGATCGGCTCGGAGTTCGTGGCGTTCGCGGTCTACGGCATGTGGGTGCTCGGCACGGCCTTCGCCGTCGCGGTGCTGGTCCTCGCCATCGCGGTGGTGGTGCGGCGTCAGTGAGGAAGTGCGCGCCTGGGACGGCGTTCCTCGAAGCTCTCGCGGTACTCCTCGATCGCGAGAGCGACGTCGAACGCCGTCCGCGTGTTCTCCAGCAACGGCAGGTAGTGCACGCCGCGGGCCAACGCGTGAGGTCGACGCTGAAGTACACGCCCATCAACGGGGTCACGAACAGCTCGCTGCCCTCGGTACGGGTCGTGAACCGCACGTCGCCGAACTCGCCCCGCAGGGAAGCCGCGATTTGGCCGTTGACGATGCTCGGTGACAACGGCGTCGCGTCCTGAGCCTGCTGCACGGCGGTCGTGTACGCGCGGGCCTCGTGGCTGTCCGACGGGATGGACAGGGCGCCGAGGTAGGCGCCCTGCCTGTCGAGCGCGGCGAGGTTCTCCAGCACGTGCGCGTGGCACACGCCGTGGTGCGCGTCGATGCCGAACCCGAGGCTGGTCACGATCTTCACGACGTCGTCGACACCGGCGACGGCGGCGAGGCTCGTCATGTCCTCCGTGGGAGTGCCGAGGTGCTGTTCGTCGCCGCGCAGAAGGATGTCCGTGCCGCCGTCGACGAGCACGATCGCGTCGATGGAGTGCTTTTCACGAGAGTGCGGTATGCCCTGCGCAACGGCCGCACACCCATGCGCGGGAACGCGTAGACGGTGTCGTTGAGGAACCGCGCGAGCTCGCGTTCGGGGAAGTAGGCGTCCTCGCCCGAGGTCTCCGGCTCGACGGCGGCGAGCCCGCGCTCCAGCCAGGCGTCGAGGTCGAGGCGTTCGAGGTCGCTGAAGCTCGGGCTGGCGTAGTGGACGTTCTTGCCCTGCTGGCGCAGCGCGACGCCGAGCGGGATGCCGGCGAACACGTCGAACCCGCCGCCCGCCCCGGCGATCAGGACGGTGCGTGCCGCGCGGAGCCGTGCGAAGAGCGGCGGTGTGGCAAGGCTGACCACACGTCCGACCCTGGCTTTTCCACGTCCGCGGGGCTGCTGACTTCGACCAGCAGGCGGTCCGGGGCGTGGGCGAGGCCGTCGTCGAGGTGCTTCGCCAGCACGCCGATCCTGGGGCGGGCGGCCCGGTCGCGGTACCGGGTGACGTGCTCGGTCCGGCCGGCGAACACGAACAGGCCGTCGTCGTTCTCCGCGGCCAGGTCGGCGATCTCGGGCGAACGCGTGCAGGCGTGCCAGACGTACGTGCCGCGCCACAGGGCTTTGAACGCCGCGTAGTGCTCGATCGTCAGCGGCAGGCCGTACTCGATCTCCTTGCCGAACCAGCCGAACACCTTGACCGTGTTGCCCCGTCCGAGCACCAGGTCCGTGCGGTCCGGGGCGAGGAGGGCGAGCCTGGCGTACTCGGCGGCGAGGCGTGCCGGGTCGTTCGTCGTGATCAGCGTGGTCGCCGTGGACAGTCGCAAGGTCGTCTTCGCCGCGATGTGGGCGAGCAGGACCGTGGGGGAGGACGAGGTGTACGGCGGGTTGTGGTGCTCGCCGACCGCGAAGACGTCGAAGCCCGCCTCGTCGGCCGCGATCGCCAGGGAGACGATCTCCGACGGCGGGAGGTCACCCGCCGTGAACACGCCGATCTGCACGGCGTCCAGTGTCCTGCACGAACACCGTGGAACAGGCCCGGTGCCGCCACCTGGCCTATTCCATCGGCGCGGACGTAACGCCAGGATCGTCCGAACAGATCGAACTGCACAAGCCGGACATCCGCGGAGGCCGCCGTGCCAGTCGTACAGATCTTCCTGCCACTGGCACTGGGCCTGGTCATGTTCGGCCTCGGCCTCACGCTCACCACCGAGGACTTCGCGAGGGTCGCCAAGTACCCCAAGGCCGCCGTCATCGCGCTCGTCTGCCAGGTCGTCGTGCTGCCCGCGATCTGCCTCGGGCTGGTGCTCGCGTTCGGGCTCGAGGGCGTGCTCGCGGTCGGCATGATGCTGCTCGTCGCGTCGCCGGGCGGCACGTCGGCGAACCTCTTCAGCCACCTCGCGGGCGGCGACGTCGCGCTCAACATCACCCTGACGGCGATCAACTCGGTGCTGGCGGTGTTCACGCTGCCGCTGGTGGTCGGGCTGAGCATGGCGCACTTCATGGCGGACAACGCCGAGGTCGGGCTGCAGCCGGCGAAGTTCGTGCAGGTCTTCGCGATCGTGCTGGTGCCGGTGGCGATCGGCATGCTGGTGCGCCGCAGGTTCGAGGCGTGGTCGCTGAGGATGAACGACCCGGTGCGCATCGCGTCCGTCGTGGTGCTGGTGCTCGTCATCATCGCGGCGATCGCGCAGGCGTACCGGCAGCTGATCGACAACATCGCGACGCTCGGGCCGGTGGCGTTGCTGCTGAGCGTCTTCAGCCTGCTGATCGGGTACTACGTGCCCAAGGCGTTCCGCGTCGACCGCAAGCAGGCCATCGCGAGCTCCATGGAGATCGGCATCCACAACGCCACGATCGCGATCACGCTGGCGCTCACGGTGCTCGACGACGAGACGATGGCGATCCCGCCCGCGGTCTACGGCGTGCTCATGTACCTGCCCGCGGCGGTGGCGGCGCGGTTGTTGTCCCGAACCAGGGCGACCGTCTAAAGCGGTTGCGGCCGTGGCTAGGTTGGGCGTGACATGCGTTCAACCACAACCACAACCACAACCACATCCACATTGCTGGCGGCCGTACTCCTGGCCGCGACCGCTGTTCCCGCCCACGCCGCGGGAACCGTCCGCACCGACACCGGATTCGTGTCGGGAACGACCACCGACGCCCGGCGCTCGTTCCAGGGCATCCCGTACGCCGCGCCGCCCGTCGGCGAGAACCGCTGGTGCGATCCGCAGCCGCCCAGGGCGTGGCAGGGCGTTCTGAAGGCGGAGAAGCCCGGTCCCCGCTGCGACCAGGCCGAGGACTGCCTGTACCTCAACGTCACCACGCCGCGGAAAGCCGTGAACCGGCCGGTGCTGGTCTGGATCCACGGCGGCGGCTTCACCAGCGGCGCCGGGGCCGACTACGGCGTGGACCGGCTGGTGGACGGCGGCTCCGTCGTCGTCACGATCAACTACCGCCTCGGCGCCTCCGGGTACTTCGGCTTCCCCGGGCTCGACGGGTCCGGCGCGTTCGGCCTGCGCGACCAGCAGGCCGCGCTCGAGTGGGTCCAGCGCAACGTCCGGCGCTTCGGCGGCGACCCGCGCACCGTCACGCTGTTCGGGGCGTCGGCGGGCGGGCTGTCGACCTGCGCGCAGCTGACCTCGCCCAGGACGCGCGGGCTGTTCCACCGGGCGATCATCCAAAGCGGACCGTGCCAGTTCGGCACCCCGGCGGGGGAGGGACGGGTCCAGCACCCGTGGGCCGACCGCGAGGACGTCGAACGGGCAGGAGCCCTGGCGACGGGGTGCCCGGACGTGACCTGCCTGCGCGGCCTCACGTTCGAGCAGGTGCAGGCGTTGACGCCGCAGTTCTCGTCACCCGCCCACGGAACGGAGGCGTTGCCGGAGAACCCGGTCACGGCGTTGCGGGAGGGGCGTTTCCACCGCGTCCCTGTGCTGGCCGGCACCGCTCGCGACGAGTTCTCGGTGTTCGCCGCGATGTTCTACGCGCCGCTGGACGCCGCCGGCTACGAGCAGGCGCTGACCGAGGGGTTCGGTGCCGCCGGGGCGAAGCGGGTCCTCGCCGCCTACCCGCCCCGCGGTGGTGACGAACGGGTGGCGCTCTCCGCGGCGCTCTCGGACATGACCTCGGCCTGCCCGACGGCCGAGCTGCGCGCGCAGACGCACGCGTTCGGCTACGAGTTCGCCGAACCGGACCCGCCGATGATCTTCCCGGGCATGCCGGAGTTCCCCTACGGCGCCTACCACGGCTCGGAGCTGCCGTTCCTGTTCGGGTACGGCGGCGTCGAGCTCACCGCCGGGCAGCGGGAGCTGGCGGACGAGATGGTGGGTGCGTGGACGAGGTTCGCGCGCACCGGGCGTCCCGGCTGGGCACGCCAGGACGTCCGGATCTTCGCGACCGGACAGGTCGCACCGGTCGACCACCGGTGCGACGTCTGGACCGGCTGAGCGACCCGAGCGGCGCGCGCCCGTGCGGCCTGCGGGCGCGCACGCCGTTCAACGGCACCTGGTATCCAGGACGCCGTCGAGGGTGACGGCTCCGGCGAGCTTCGCCGGGAGTCGCCGGTGGGAGCACCGCTGCTGCTGGAGGTGGGTGTTTGTTCCGCTTGCTGGAGACCGCCGTCCGCGTCGAACCCCTGGAGGGGGAGGGGCTCACCAACGTCCTGCACCTGGTGACGCTCGCCGACGGCCGCAAAGCCGTGCTGCGGCAACCGAAGGTCGCCCGCGACCTGCCGAAGTTCGTCGTGCCCGGCGCGCCGGAGGTCCTCGCGCACAACGGCCGCGGCGACGTGCTGGTCGAGTACGTCGAGGGGCGGACGCTCGCGGACGCGTTGCCGGTGTCCGCCGAGGTCTGGCGCAGCATCGGCCTGGCGTTCCGCAGGATCCACCGCGTCGGCCTGCTGCACAACGACGTGAACCTGCACAACATCATCGTGGGCGGCGGGAAGGCCACGCTGATCGACTGGGACAACCCGGGGCAGGGCAACCCGCTCGACGAGCTCGCGGCGTTCGAGGAACACCTCTACCTGCACGGAACCGAACTGCCGCAAGCGTTCTGGATCGGTTACGGCCACCAGCCCGACCCGGAGTTGCTGCGGGCGCACCGGATCGCGGGCTGCATCGGCTGGCTCGCGAGCGACGACTGGCGGCGGTGGGAGCACGACAGGGCTCTCCGGCCCGAGCAGCTGGCCAGGGTCCGGAACTGGCGGCGGCTCCTCGCGAGGTGGCTCGCCGGCCAGTTCCGGACGACCTGGCTCGAAAGCGACCGTCTAGCGGCTGAGGTTGCGGTACTTCAGCACCGACAGCGGCCAGAAGATCGCCACGAACACCGCCGGCCACAGCACGGCCAGTAGCAGCGAGTGCTGCGCGGCCCACGAGTCCCCGCCCACGCCGGGGTTGCCGAAGAGCTCCCGCGCCGCCGCGACCGTGGACGACAGCGGGTTCCACTCCGCGACCACCCGCAGCCAGCCCGGCATCAGCTCCGGCGAGACGAACGTGTTCGCGAACATCGTCAGCGGGAACAGGAACATCCACGACGCCTGGGCCGCCTCCGGCTTCACCAGCAGGCCGAGGTAGATGCCGATCCACACCAGCGCGAACCGCAACCACAGCAGCAGTGCGAACGCCAGCAGCGCGTTGAGCAGCCCGTCGTGGAACGACCAGCCGATCACCAGGCCGCACAGGGCGAGCACGAGCAGCTCCAGCGACGAGTTCACGAGGTCCGCGATGCTGCGCCCGGCCACCACGCCGGTCTGCGACATCGGCGACGCGCGGAACCGGTCCGTGACACCGCGGTCGGCGTCCATCGACACCATCATCAGCGTGGTGCCGACACCGAACGCGACGGTCTGCCCGAACATGCCCGGCAGCAGGAACTCGATGTAGTCACCGCCGCCGAAGACGTTCATCGCGCTGCCGAACACCAGGCCGAAGATCAGCACCGAGATGACCGGGTAGGCGAGGTTCGCGAACACCCTGACCGGCTCGCGCACCCAGTGGATCAGGTCCCTCCTGGCGACGACCCACGAGTCGACCGCCGCGAACTTGACCGCGTTCACGCCCGTGCCTCCGCCCTGTGCCCGGTGATCGCCAGGAAGACCTCGTCGAGGGTGGGCCGCCGCAGCGCGATGTCCTCGGCCTCCACGCCCTTCGCGGCCAGGGTCGACGCCACCCGCGTCAGCGCCGCGACCCGGTCGGTCACCGCCGCGCTCACCCGGAACGCGTCCGGGTCCACCTCGGCGTCCGGCCCGAGCACGTCCGCCACCAGCGGCAGCTCGTCGGCGTCGCGGACCACGACCTCGATCCGGTCGCCGCCGAGCTTCGACTTCAGCTCGTCCGGCGTGCCCTGCGCGGCCACGCGGCCGGTGTCGAGCACCACGACCTGGTCGGCGAGCTGGTCGGCCTCGTCGAGGTACTGGGTGGTGAGCAGGACCGTCGTCCCCTCCGCGACGACCCGCTTCACCTCCCGCCACACCTCGCCGCGGTTGCGCGGGTCGAGGCCGGTCGTCGGCTCGTCGAGGAACAGCACCGACGGCCGCATGATGAAGCTCGACGCCAGGTCCAAGCGCCGCCGCATGCCGCCCGAGTAGTGCTTGGCCCGCTTGTCCGCCGCGCCGGTGAGCCCGAACTGCTCCAGCAGCTCGTCGGCACGGGCCTCGGCCTGGCGCCGGGTGAGGTGGTAGAGCCGTCCCCACATGACCAGGTTCTCCCTGCCGGTCAGCACGTCGTCGACCGTCGACTGCTGGCCGTTCAGCGCCACCTGGCGGCGCACGGCGGGCGCCTCCCGTGCCACGTCGTGCCCGGCGACCTCCGCGCGGCCGCCGTCCAGGCGCAGCAGCGTCGCCAGGATGCGCACCGCCGTCGTCTTCCCGGCGCCGTTCGGGCCGAGCAGCCCGCACACCGTCCCCGCCGGGACGGCGAGGTCGAACCCGTCGAGCGCCCACTTCCCGCCGAACCTCTTGCGCAGGTCTTCCGCGACCACCGCGTGCCCCACGACTTCACCCCCGTGACTTGACTGCTTACGCTGTACGCTGAGTGTACGTTGTACACGGTTCTCAGGATTCACAGGCAAGGGCTTTGTGAAGGGGGCTGGGTGAAGAGCGATCGTGACCGGAGCGTGCGGCTGCTGTGGGAGCCGCCGGCGGAGGCGACGAGAGGGCCGAAGGCCGCGCTGAGCCAGTCGCGGGTGGTCGAGGCGGCCATCAAGGTGGCCGACGCCGAGGGCGTCGACGCGCTCACGATGCGGCGGGTCGCCGAGACGCTCGGCAACACCGCGATGTCGCTCTACCGGCACGTGCCCGGCAAGTCGGAGCTGCTCGACCTGATGGTCGACGCGGTCTGGGGCGAGACCCAGCACACGCCGAAGGGGCCGTGGCGGGAAGGCCTCGAGTTCTTCGCCCGTCAGATGTGGGCGATGTACCGCGCACACCCGTGGATGCTGCAGCTGACGACCTCGCGCCGCACGCCGGGTCCGCAGGCCATGACCCGCCAGGACGCGGCCTACGCCGTCGTGTCGGAGCTGGGCCTCGCGTCCGAGGAGGTCGTGGCGGTCGTGACGGCCGTGGCGCACTTCGTCGACGGCGTCGGCCGCACGATGGCGGACCGCGTCCAGGCCGAACGCGAGACCGGCGTGTCCGAGGAGGACTGGTGGAACGGCAGGGAGGCGCTCTGGGAGCACTTCACGCCCGACCGCCTGCCGATGATGACGCACATCTGGAACTCCGGCGGCTTCGAACGGCCGCTCGACGAGTTCGAGTTCGGTCTCGCGCGCGTCCTCGACGGTCTCGCGGTGTTCATCGAGTCGTCGGAGCGACCGGCAGTTCGTCCATCTACGTGCCTGTAGTCATTCGAGACTCCTTGAGTCGTCCGATCGAGTGAAAAGCGCAGCTCAGGCATGGCCGGAACCGTAGTTGCGCGGTCACGTAATGCCATTGTTATGCGATATCGGAATGAACTCGTTCGCGAGCTGAACCGACCACTCCTATCTGCCCGTTTTCCTTGTGACACCGTTTCGCCGCGGGGGTCGAATCGGGACGACGAGGAGGTCGTATGACAGCTGGCGCGCACGACGCGGTCACCCTTGGCTGCTACGCGCTCGGCGTTCTGGACGCGCACGAGAGTTTCGGCGTGGAGCAGCACCTGAGGGGTTGTCCGCCCTGCCGTGCGCAGGTCGCCGACTTCCACCGGATCCGCACAGCGCTCGACGACGTGCCTCGCGAGGCGTTTCTGCACGAGCTCGAGGACGACCTGCCCCAGCCTTCGGACCTGGTGCTGCAACGCACGTTGCGGCAGATCAGGCAGGAGTCGGCCATTCCCTCGCCGAGGGCGGCCGACCCGCGCCCGAGAGCCAGTCCGGTGCCGGTGGAGGAGCTCCCCGAACCGCAGCACGCCAAGGCCCGGCGCTGGCCGGGATATCTCGCCGCCGCGGCGATCGCCGCGGTGGTCGCGTTCGGGGGCGCCGCCGTGTTCGTGCAGAACCAGGCGCCGGGCACCAGCATCGCCTCCACCCGCACGGGCGAGGGGACGGCGGGCGGGGTCAGGCTGGTGGCGGAGATCGCGCCCTCATCGCAGGACCGGTACCTGGTGACGGCGGACGTGGACGGCCTGCCGGCCGCCCAGAAGTGCAAGCTCGTCGTCATCGGCACGGACGGCACGAAGACCGAGGCGTTCGCGTGGACCACGACCGAGAAGCAGCGGGTCGAGGGTTCCACCGTGCGGGGCATGGTCAGCGTCTCGCCCGACGAGGTGAAGTCGATCTCGATCGAGAACACCGAGGGCAAGGCGTTCGTGGTGGCGAACCTGTAAGGGCGGAAACAGCCGAAGGGCCCGGATTCAGATCGAATCCGGGCCCTTCGACTCACCACCGTGCAATTAAAGCGCCTGCGAAGTGAGCCAGCCACCGACCACGATCACCATCGCGGCTGTGCCGACGGGTGCGTAATGGGACAGAGCGCGGGTGGCACGGCCGTCCAGGATTTTCTCGACGCGTTCCCGCGCTTTCACGAGCAGCAGGCCGACCGCGGTGAGCGTGGCCGCCATGCCGACCCCGTAGCCGACGACGAGCAGCACGCCGAACCAGGTCCGGCCGAGCGCCATCGCCCCCAGCAGGACGACGAGCGCGGACGGGGAGGGGACCAGGCCGTTGGCCGCGCCCATGCCGATCAGGCTCCCGCGGCTGTACCCGTGACCGTGGCCATGCCCATGCCCGTGCCCATGACCGTGTGCCGTCGAGGCGCCGGCGAGCGCGGGTTCGCGGGTCGTGGACAGGGCCGAGCGCAGCAGCACCACGCCGATCAACGCGATCAGCACGCCGCTGACGAGCCCGAGCCAGCGCAGGACCTGCTCGCCGGCCAGCGCGCTGGACGCGCTGATGACGAGGCCGAGGACCAGCACGCCGCCGGTGTGCGTCGCCGTGACCGACGCGCCGACGACGAAAGCGTCCTTCGGCGTACCCCGGCGCCCGGCGAGGTAGGCGGCGATGAGCGTCTTGCCGTGACCGGGCAACGCGGCGTGCGAGGCACCCAGGACCAGGGAGAGCAGCACGGCCAGGAACCCGAGCCACGGGGTGAGGTCGTCGCTGCCCAGGATGTCGTTGAGGCGGGCCGCCGTGGCGCTGAACGACCCCACGGGGGAGCCGGTGGCCCTCTTCGGCTCGGACCCGGTGCCGGGTTCGGCGGTGAACGCGGCCGAACGCACGTCCACCGGGTCGCTGAGCAGGTCTTCCGGGTAGGTGCGCAGCTCGTCGCTGATGCTCTCGGTGGGCACGTCCGCGCCCGCGAGCCGGACGCCGGTGCCGGCGGCGGTGATCTCGCGCCAGCCGACCCGGTCGGCGTTCGACTCGTCGCGGAACTCGAGCCTGGCCGGGCGGGTGAGGTCGACCCGGGCGGTGAACTCGCACACCAGCCGCGTCGTGGGCAGGTCGGCCTGGCCCGCCGGGTGGTCCTTGGTGGAGCTCGACAGCGTCCAGCCGATCCGCCGTCCGTCCACGGTGGACACACCGGTCCGGGAGACCTCCTCGCACCACTGCCGGGCGTCGCGGGTCTTCAGGTTCTCCTGCAGCGTCGGGATCTCCGCGACGTCGACCACGGACCGGAGGTCGACGCGGTCCGGGTGCAGGTGCAGGCCGTGGTAGTGGTTGACGCTGAAGTTGCCGAGCGGGTGGGCCGACGCCTCGCCGGTGATGAGGAAGATCCCGGCGAGCAGCAGGGCGACCACCAGGACCGGTCGCACCACCCAGCTCGACAGGCTCACCTGCCGCCCCGGAGCTCCGCGAGCTTGCGGCCCGCCTTCAGAGCCTGCAACGGGGAGAAGTTCGGATTCAGCGTCAGCGCCCGCACCAGTGCCTCCTGGGCCTCGGCCACCCGGCCGAGCGCGGCGAGGATCATGCCGCGGTGGTAGGAGAACGTGGCGTTCTGCCAGCCAGGGGCGATGGCGCGGTCGGAGTAGCTCAACGCCTCCGCGTCCCGGCCGTTCACGTGCAACGCCCAGGCCATCGCGTCGGCCACGAAGACGCTCTGCCGGCGGCCCCACTCGGCTTCCGCACGGCGCAACGCCTGCACGCCGTCACCGCGGTCGGCGGCGACGAGGGCAGCGGCCAGGTCGTCGGAAGCACCCTGCGACTCCATCAGCCGTTGTTGCTCGGTCAGCACGCCGTACTGCCTGGCGGCCTCGTCGGTCTTCCCGGCGGCCTCCAGCAGCTCCGCGTACTCCTGCAGGTACTGGGGCAGGGGAGCGCGGGCCACCAGCCTGCGGTAGTCCTCGAGCGCCACCGGGACGTCACCCCGCGCCGCCGCCACCTTGGCCATGCCTTGGGTGAGAGTCATGTCGTCTCCTCTCGCCGCCAGTCCCTGCTCGTAGTGCTGCGCGGCTTCGTCGAGCCGGTTGTGGTCGAACGCGAGTTCGCCCAGCCGGTAACGGCAGAACGCGATCTCCTCGGGCGTCGAGGCGGCCTTCAGCGCGCGGTGCATCGCGGCGCGGGCGCCCTCGACGTCGCCGTGGAGCTCGAGGTGGAAGGACGCACGGGCGAACGACGCGGTGTTCGGCTTGAGGTCGAGCATCCTCTGCACCGCGGCCTGCGCGCCCGCGTCGTCGCCGAGCTGCGTCAACGCGTCCGCGAGCACGCCGTGCGCCTCCGCGGAGGACGGCAGCGCGGTGATGGCCCTGAGGGCCCAGTCGCGGGCCGCGTGGAAGTCGTGGCGGGCGTTGGCGAGCGTGCCCATGCCGATGGCGGCGGGACCCGTGTCGCCCGCGTTCTTCAACGCGCCCTCGGCCTTCGCGTAGTACGAGGGGTCGGCCGTGACGCGCGCCAGCTCCACATAGGACGATCCCAGCTGCGCCCAGGAAGCCTGGTCCTGCGGAAGCGCGTGCAGCCGCTGCTGCAGTTGGTGCACCACCCGGTGCATCTGGTTCTGCCGCGCCACGGCCGGAACGGGAGGCTCGCCCCCGGCCCTGCTGCCGGCAGGACCGGAGGCGGCGAGGTGGGCAAGCGCCGCGGTGACCAGGAGACCCACCGCGACGGCCCGCCGCTGCTGGTACCTCACTTCGAGTGCGACCCGTACTTGCGGATCGACTGCTGGCGCTTGCGCCAGAGGAAGAAACCGGCGCCGAACACGGCCGCCGAACCCACCGCGGTGGTCATCGCCATCGGGTCGATCGTGCCGATCTTGCCGACCGGGTTGACCGCGACCTCGGCGGTGGTGCCCGAGGCGTTGACCGCGGTGCCGTTCCGGGGCAGGCCCACGTACGGGAAGGCCGCCTCGAACGGCTGGTCGTTCGCGTCGACCTTGTCCCCCGCGGCGAGCGCCTCGACGATCTTGCCCGACGCCGCGGCGCCCTCCATCGCCTGCACGGCGATGTCCACCACGTCGTCGGTCAGCCGCCGGCCGTTCGGGAAGCCCTGCGTGTCCCCGGCCAGCAGGCCCAGCCGGTTCGGGTTCGCGTTCGGCTCGATCATCATGTTCAGCCGCAGCATCTCGCTGGGGCGGAAGCGGTTCTTGTCGACGTCGGCGTTGTCGACCTGCGAGTTCAGGTCGGCGTTGATCTGCCCGCCGAGCTTCTTCGTGATGCCCGTCAGGAAGATCTCCGCCAGGTCGTCGCGCTGGCCCTGCGGCGCCGGGATCTTGTAGATCTGCTCGACCAGCTTCGGCAGCTCCGGGTTCACGACCCGGTCGACGAGCTCCTTCACGCCGGCGTCCTGGTCGGGGCGCAGGCCGTTGAACGCGTCCTTGAGGCCCGCGGGCGCCACGACCTCGTTCACCAGCGGGTTGCCCAGCCGCGAGACCTGCACGAAGTCGCCGACCGCCTCGGCCTTGCCGGGCGAGAGCTTCATCGTGCGGCGCTGCGTGGTGCTCCACACGCCGATGTTCGGGTTGCGGTGCATGTCGTTCTTCAGCGCCAGCGCGTTCCTGGGCAGCTGGACCGCGATCGTGTTGACGTTGTAGCCGCGCAGCGTGTCCTGGCCGACCTCGCTCAGGTTGCCGCCGTAGAGCAGGTCGAACACCCGCAGGTCGGCGAAGAACGCGTCCTCGGACGGGCCCACGTAGACCTTGCCGCCACCGGGGATCTGCACGACGGCCTGGTCGCGCAGCTTCTTGAAGTCCGGCATCGACGCGGGGCCGTTCGGCGACGGCGCGACCGGGGCGTTGGCGACCAGCTTGACCTTCTGGCCGCTCTCGTAGACCGCCTCGAGGTCGTAGCGCTGCCGGAACAGCAGGTTCTCGTCGTCGAGCGAGTCCACGACACCGTTGGTGTAGAGGAACGTGTTGTTCTTGCGCCGGTCGTCGTCGCGGAACTGCCAGCGCAGCGTGATGTCCGGCTTCGCGTCACCGTCGTTGTCGATGTTGAAGTCGTACTGGGCGTCCTCGGCCCACGGGAAGAAGTTGGGGCCGCCGTTGGGTTCCTGGAACCCGGACCAGTTGCCGACCAGCGTGACGGTGTCCTTGTGGTCAGGGCTGACGAACGCGTACAGGTCCGTGTTGTCGACGGCCGGGTCACCCGCGATCAGCGGAGCCTCGCGGTGCGACGACGCCGTGGCGTCCGTGCCGCCGAACAGGGCCGCGTTGAGCAGTGTGGCGCCCACCAGCGCGGCCGCGGCCACCTGGCCGCGCCGACCGCTGAGGACGTGCGGTGATGACATCTCTGGTCTGCCTTTCAAGGGGTTCAGGCGCTGTGCATGAGGAGCGACGGTTCGCTCGAATGGCTCGCGTGGTCTGTCGTCCACCTCGGTTGCGTGAAGTCGCGGATGCCCTCGACGAGCCGGTCGACGTCGTGCTCCGGCCGCACCACCAGGCGCGCGAACCGGCTGCTCATGCCGAGCTTGTTGCCGCACTCGCGGATGAAGACCTGGTGGCGGGACAGCAGGTGGTCGCGCAGCTCGCGGCCGTCCACCCCGCCGCCGAGCTTGACCAGCAGGAAGTCGGCCTGCGAGGAGTAGACGGTGAGGTCGGGGACGCGCGAGAGCTCCACGCCCCATCCGGTACCTGTCGCGCGACAGCAGGCGCAGGCTCTCGGCGTACTCCGCCTCGTGCTCGGCCAGCATGAACACGGCGGTCTCCGCCAGGGAGTCGAGGTTCCACTTCGGCAGGGTCCGGCGCATCTTCCCGGCCAGCCCCGGGTTCGCGACCAGGTAGCCGAACCGGACGCCGTGCAGGCCGAAGTTCTTGCCGAGGCTCTTCAGCACGACCACGTTGGGCCGGATGGACGCCTCGGCGGCGACCGACGGGTTGCGCTCGACCTCGACGAAGTCGACGAACGACTCGTCGACCACGACCAGGTCCAGGTCGGCGAGCTCGTCCAGGAACCGGACGATCTCCCGGCGCGGCAGGTAGCCGCCGTCGGGGTTGTTCGGGTTGCAGATCACGGCGACCCGGCTGCCGCGGGCCCTGATGAACTCGATGTACTCGTCGACGTCCAGCTCGAAGTTGTCGCTCTCCTGCAGCGGGAACATGTCGACGCGCTTGTCGCTCTCCATCGGCTGGTCGGTCCAGCGGCCGAACGCCGGGATCGGGACGGCGACGCTCTCGTGGATCCACAGGTGGTCCGTCCACGTGATGAGCTCGGTGCTGCCGTTCGACATCGCGATCGTGGCCGGGTTCAGACCGAGGACGGTGCAGAGCTGCTGCGCGATCTTCGACGAGTCGCTCGGGTAGAACTCGAGGACCGCCTCGAGGTTCTTCGACAGCTCCTCGAACATCTGCGGCGTCGGGAAGTACGGGTTGCACGGGATGCAGAAGTCCACGAGCTCGCCCGCACCCGTCCGCGACAGCTCGAAGTAGGACGGGCTGTGCGCGGTCTGCCGGAACAGACCCGAGTCCACACCATGCCGCACGCGATCACTCCGTCCCCCGGTCCGTCTCCGACACCGGGGCATACGTGCCGTTGCCGATCCCGGTTCACGGCTCCGTCTCGGGAAGGTCTCGGAACGGTCTCGCGTGCAACCCGACCCCGTCCGGGGTCTCGGGAGCGGGGAACGGCACTTCGCCCGGTTCTGCCGGTGCCGCGACCGGTCCGCTTCCAGTCCGGTGTGGACAGACGGCTCGGCGGGCCTTCCGCAGGGGTCGAACGGGCCCATCCGACCTTCCTCAAGGCCTCGTGGAGGAGGTGGTCGCCACGCTCGGTCACCGACCGTGACGCCGCGAGCCGCTCGCCTCGGGGCGTGACCTGCCGACCCACCGCTGAACTGCCCCGGGCCGCCGCTCACCGATGTGAGGGCTCCCGCCGGGCGGTAAGGCTCTGAAATGCGGGTACTCCCCGGCTGCGCCTGATGCGAAGACCGTGGTCACGGCGCTGTGACGCAGCACCCGCCGCCCGTTCCGTGGTCATCACGGGCGTCGTGCAAAAAATTGTCAGAGGGTCCGGATACCCTGCTGGCAGTCCGCACACGATCCAGGGAGCAGTACCCGTGACCGCAGAGACCCTGTACGGGGCCGACGACCTGACGCACCTCGAAGGACTCGAGGCCGTCCGCAAGCGGCCCGGCATGTACATCGGGTCGACCGACAGCCGGGGCATCAACCACCTCTTCAGCGAGATCGTCGACAACTCGACGGACGAGGGCGTGGCGGGCCACGCGTCGAAGATCGTGGTCACGCTGCACGCCGACGGCAGCGTCCAGGTCGACGACGACGGCCGCGGCATCCCCACCGACGTGCACGCCAAGTCCGGGCTGTCCGGTGTGGAACTGGTGCTGACCAAGCTGCACGCCGGCGGCAAGTTCGGCGGCTCCGGCTACAAGACCTCCGGCGGCCTGCACGGCGTCGGCGCCTCGGCCGTCAACGCCCTCTCGCACCGCTTCGACGTGACGGTCCGCCGCGGCGGCAAGGTCCACGAGATGTCGTTCGCCCACGGCGTTCCCGGCGTCTTCGACGGCCCCGGCCCCAAGGCGAAGTTCACCCGCCAGAACGGCCTGAACGTCGTCGGCAAGATGAAGCGCAACGAGTCGACCGGCACCTCCATCCGCTACTGGTACGACGCCCGCTACTTCGAGAACGGCGCCTCGCTCGACGTGGACACCGTCCGCACGAAGCTCCGCAACACGGCGTTCCTCGTGCCCGGCGTGACCTACGTGCTGCGGTCGGCACTGGAAGACGCGATCTCCGAAGAGGTCTTCCACTACCCGAACGGCCTGACCGACATGGTCGAGTTCCTGGCCCCCACCGGCGACCGCGCGGTCTCCGGCACCCTGGTGATCACCGGCACCGGCACCTACTTCGAGAACGCCGCCGACGAGAACGGCGTGATGCGGTCCAAAGTGGAGCGCCAGGCCGAGGTCGAGGTCGCCCTGCGCTGGGGCACCGGCTACGAGCGCACCGTCGAGTGCTTCACCAACACCATCCGCAACGTGCACGGCGGCACCCACCGCCGCGGCTTCGACCGAGCGGTGCTCAAGTCGGTCCAGGACGCCATCTCCAAGACCCGCGGCCTCCTCAAGCCCAAGGAGGAGATGCCGACCCTGGACGACGTGCTGGAGGGCATGACCGCCGTCGTCCACGTCCGCATCCCCGAGCCGCAGTTCACCTCGCAGACCAAGGACGAGCTCTCCACCGCCGGCATCACCAAGGTGCTGCAGGGCATCGTCGACGCCCAGGTCCGCGCGTGGACCGAGGACCGCAAGACCAAGGTCGAGGCCAAGACCGTGCTGCAGAAGGTCGTCGACGCCTCGCGCGTGCGGCTCACGCAGAAGCAGCAGAAGGACGCGGCTCGGCGGAAGACGGCGCTCGAGGGCGCGGCGATGCCCGCCAAGCTCGTCGACTGCCGGACCACAGGTGTTTCGCGTAGCGAACTTTTTCTCGTGGAAGGCGACAGCGCTCTCGGCTCAGCGCGCATGGCGCGCGTCTCCGAGTACCAGGCGCTCCTCCCGTTGCGCGGCAAGATCCTCAACGTCCAGAAGGCCTCCCTGGCCGACACGCTGCGCAACGCCGAGATCGCCTCGATCGTCCAGGTCCTCGGCGCGGGCACCGGCCGCACGTTCGACCTCTCCCAGATGCGCTACGGCCGCGTGATCCTGATGGCCGACGCGGACGTCGACGGCAGCCACATCCGCACGCTGCTGATCACGTTGTTCGCCAAGTACATGCGCCCGGTGATCGAGGACGGCCGCCTGTACGCCGCCATGCCGCCGTTGCACAAGGTGATGACGCGCGGCCGCAACCCCGAAACGCACTTCACCTTCACCCAGCGGCAGATGGAGCAGACGGTCGCGCGGCTGGAGAAGGCGGGCAAGCAGGTCGTCACGCCGGTGCCGCGGTTCAAGGGTCTGGGCGAGATGGACGCGGACGAGCTGTGGGAGACCACGATGAACCCGGCCAGCCGCTCCGTCCGCCGCATCACCATGGACGACGCCGAGGCCGCCGAGGAAGCCCTCGAGCTGCTGATGGGCGAGAAGGTCGAGCCGCGCCGCAACTGGCTCGTCGAGTCCGCCGCCAGGGTCGACCAGTCGGCCATCGACCTCTAAGCCTTCAAGACACAGACGGAGTTACGAAGTCATGGCACGCCGCAAGGGACCCACGACCAAGGTCGACCCCGCCGCGTTCGACCGGGCCGGTGCGAAGGTTCTCGACAACTCGCTGAAGACCGAGATCGAGGACTCGTACCTCGAGTACGCGTACTCGGTCATCCACTCGCGGGCTCTGCCGGACGCGCGGGACGGGCTGAAGCCGGTGCACCGCCGCATCCTGTTCTCGATGCACGAGAACGGGTACCGGCCCAACCACGCATACGTGAAGTCGTCGCGAGTCGTCGGCGACTGCTTCGTCCGAGGTGCGCTGGTGTCGACGCCCGAGGGGCTGCGGCCGATCGAGGAGATCGAGATCGGTGATCTCGTCCTCGACGGCCGCGGCTCACCCGTGCGGGTGGATGAGGTGTACGAGAACCCGGTCTCCGACCTCGTGCGCATCACCTGGTCGAACGGCCGCACGATGCTCGTCACGCCGGGGCAGCTGTTCCGGACCGTCGAGCCCGACCTGTCCATCGGCTGGACCGCTGCGACGGACCTGGTCGGCCGGCAGACGATCGCCTACGGAGCGGACCGGCAGGCAGGCCTCGCGTCGGACGCTGGTGACCTGGGCGCCTACGTGCGAGGTCTCCTCGTGGCCGAGGGTTTCGCCGTCGACCGCAAGCGCGCCGCTGACGGGCGCGTCCGCATCCACATGGTCGACTCCGAACCTCTTGACGTCGCCCACGGCTGGGCGATCCTGAACGGTGTCAACGTGACGCGGGGCAAGCGCGTCGCGAAGAACCCAGCGCACAAGGACCAGTACATCCTCACCTTCGCGCGCCACGAAGCATTGCTGGAGGTCGCGACGCCGCTCAGCGACCAGAAGGTCGTTCCGCCGACCGTGCTGGCCGACAGGTCGTCGTGGGCGCCGTTCATCGCCGGGTTCTTCGACGGCGACGGCTACGTGCGCAAGACGAACCGCGAGATCGTGCTGGTCAGTACGAGCCAGCGACTCGTCGACCAGTTGCACGGCATGTTGGCGGACGCCGGCATCCACGGACACCACTGGTCACGCGTCAGCACCACCGGGCACAAGACGTTGCTGGGCCTGTCCATCTCCGGCCGCGACGCCGCGGCTCTCGCGTTGGCGCTGCTGCCCTGGACGAAGATCGGCTACAAGCAGGACGGCCTGCGTCAGATTTTGTCCATCGCTTACCGCTATGGCGGCAAGCAGGGCAACGACAGGGTGCCGTGCGCGCCGGTCATGGCGGAGTTCTCCGCTGCTCATCAGGGTGGTGGCTGGTTCCGCGACACCGACGGTGTGGCGTTCCGGGCGTCGTTGGGTGAGGACGTCCGGTACGGCAAGAACCGGCACGGCAAGACGCTTGCGGAGCGTTCCTTCTCGCTGGGAAGGGCCAGGGAGAACGGCTGGATCGACAAGCTGCACCGGATCGGCTCACCACTCGCGAAGAACCTGGAGGCGTTGTCCGGGTTCAGCTTCCTCGAAGTGACGTCGGTCGAGCCGGTCGCTCCGGACACGACCTACGACATCCAGGTCGCGACCGAGGAACACGCTTTCGTGGTCGACGGCCAGGTCGTGCACAACTGCATGGGCAAGTACCACCCTCACGGTGACACGGCGATCTACGACGCGTTGGTCCGCCTCGCCCAGGACTTCAGCCTCAACGAGCCGTTGATCGACGGACACGGAAATTTCGGTAGTCCAGACGACGGACCGGCTGCGAGCCGCTATACAGAGTGCCGCATGTCCCCGGTCGCCATGCAGCTGGTCGGCGAGCTGAACGAGGAGACGGTCGACTTCCGGCCCAACTACGACGGCTCGCTCGAAGAGCCGAGCGTCCTGCCGGCGGCGTTCCCGAACCTGCTGGTCAACGGCACGTCGGGCATCGCGGTCGGCATGGCCACGAACATGATCCCGCACAACCTGCGCGAGGTGGTCGGGGCGGCGCGGTGGCTGATCACGCACCCGGACGCCGACCTCGACAAGCTCATGGAGTTCGTGCCGGGGCCGGACCTGCCGACCGGCGGCATCCTGCTGGGCCTCGACGAGGTGCGGAAGGCCTACGAGACCGGTCGCGGTGTCGTCCGCATGCGCGCCAAGGTGGAGATCGGTCCGCTGGAGGGTTCGCGGGGCAGGCAGGCGATCACGGTCACCGAGCTGCCGTACGGCGTCGGGTCGGAGCGGATCGTCGAGAAGATCACCGACGAGGTGAACAAGTCCAAGCGGCTCACGGGCATCGCGGACGTCAAGGACCTGACCGACCGCGAGAACGGCATCCGGCTCGTCATCGAGTGCAAGGTGGGCGTGAACCCGCAGGCGCTGCTCGCGGACCTGTACCGGCTGACGCCGATGGAGCAGTCGTTCGGCATCAACAACCTGGTGCTGGTCGACGGGCAGCCGCAGACGCTCGGCCTCAAGCAGCTGCTGGAGGTCTTCCTGGGGCACCGCTACGAGGTCGTCACGCGGCGCACGAAGTTCCGGCGCCGCAAGCGCGAGGAGCGGTTGCACCTGGTCGAGGGTCTGCTGAAGGCCCTGCTCGACATCGACAAGGTCATCAAGCTGATCCGGGGCAGCGAGAACGCCGCCGCCGCCAAGGACGGCCTGATGAAGCGGTTCAAGCTGTCGGAGATCCAGGCCTCCTACATCCTCGACACGCCGCTGCGCCGCCTCACCAGGTACGACAAGATCGAGCTCGAGAGCGAGCAGGACAAGCTCACCAAGGAGATCGCCGAGCTGTCGGCGATCCTCGACGACGAGACCGTGCTGAAGAAGCTCGTGTCGTCGGAGCTGGCGGCCGTGGCCAAGGAGCTGGGCGGCGAGCGGCGGACGAGCCTCATCGACGGTGACCTCAAGGAGGTGCTGGCGGCGTCGAAGCCCGCCGGGCCGCTGGAGGTCGCGGACGACCCGTGCCAGGTCGTCCTCAGCGCCACCGGGCTGGTCGCGCGGACCGCGGCGGAGTCGGAGGAGGCGTCGGAGGGCAAGCGGCGGGCGGGCCGGGTGAAGCACGACGCGGTGCTCGCGGTCGTGCACTCGACGGCTCGCGGGCAGGTCGTGCTGATCACGAACAAGGGCCGCGCGTTCAAGACCGACGTGCTGCCGCTGCCGGTGCTGCCCGAGCAGAGCGGGACGGTGAGCCTTCGCGGCGGTATGGCGGCGAGCGAGCTCGTGCCGCTGGAGAAGGGCGAGAAGGTCGTCGGCATCGCGCCGGTCGACCCGAAGGACTCGCCCGGTCTCGCGCTCGGCACCCGGCAGGGCACCGTGAAGGTGTGCGTGCCGGAGTGGCCGGTGCGGTCGGACGAGTTCGAGGTCATCACGCTCAAGGACGGTGACGAGGTCGTCGGCTGCACGTGGCTCACGGACGGCAGCGAGACGCTTGCGTTCGTCAGCTCCGATTCGTCGTTGCTGCGCTACGACGCGAAGCTGGTGCGGCCGCAGGGGCTCAAGGGTGGCGGTATGGCCGGCATCAACCTCAGCGGTGACGCGCGCGTGGTGTTCTTCGGGGCGATCCGCACGGACGACGACGAGCACGGCGAGCCGATGGTCGTCACGTCGTCGGGGCAGAGCGTCAAGGTCACGCCGTTCAGCGAGTACCCGGCCAAGGGGCGCGCGACGGGGGGTGTGCGGTCGCAGCGGTTCCTCAAGGGCGAGACGCACCTGGTGCTGGCGTGGATCGGCAGCAGGCCCGCCGGCGCGGACGAGAAGGGCTCGCCGGTCGAGCTGCCGGACGTCGACCCGCGGCGTGACGGTTCCGGTCACGCGCATCCCGGCCCGGCCGTGGTCGGGCACCTGGTCGAGAGGGACTAGCCGGGTCCGGCGAGGCGGCTGGTGGCCGCCTCGCCGGTCGGGTGGTCACCAGCCGCGCAGGCGGGACCAGGTCGCTTCGACGGTCGTGCCGCGGACGACGTGGTAGCGGTCGTGCTGCGCGGCGGTGGCGCAGGCGTGGTTGGGCAGGATCCGCAGGCGGGTGCCGATCGGCAGGTCGGGCACCGGCTGGCCGTCGCGCGTGCTGAGGACGCCGTGTTCCTGGCTCGCCCCGGTCATGAGCAGGCCGGGGACGAGGGTGCCGTGCACGTCGGTGACGAGGCCGTAGCCCTGGTCGACGGCCTGGGCCTGGGTGCCGCGGTCCCGTGAGGTGGCCATCCAGCCGCCGTCGGTGAGGATCCAGTTCCTGTCGTGCTGGTGGCCGATGACGGTGACGACGACGGAGAGGGCGAGGTCGTCGGTGGTGCAGACGCCGATGCCGGCCATGACGAGGTCGAAGAAGACGTAGTTGCCCGCGCGGACCTCGGTGACGCCGGTCAGGTCCGTTGCCGCGTGGGCGGTGGGGGTCGAGCCGACGCTGACGATCGGGCACGGCAGGCCCGCGGCGCGCAGGGTGCCGGCGGCGGTGACGGCGACGTCCCGTTCGTCCTGCGCTGCTCGGCGCAGGGCCTCGGGGGTGTGGGCGAAGTACGACTCGCCCGCGTGGGTGAGCACGCCGGCGAGGTTGTCGCCGAGGGCGCGGCCGATCTCCACGAGTGCCGGATCGCTGGGTGCGACACCGCCGCGGTGGCCGTCGCAGTCGACCTCGACCAGCGCCGGGACGCGGAGGTCCTCGTCGCGTGCGAACCGGGTTACCGCCTCGGCCTGGGCGAGGGAGTCGAGCAGGACGGTGAGGGTCACGCCGCGGCGGAGCAGAGTGGCGGCGCGGGGCAGTTTGTACGGGTCGATGCCGACGGCGTAGAGGATGTCGCGGTAGCCCGCGCCGGCGAAGTGCTCGGCTTCGGCGAGGGTGGAGACCGTGATCGGTCCGCCCGCGTGGACCCGGTCGGCGACCTCGACGGACTTGGCGGTCTTGACGTGCAGGCGCAGCGGTACGCCCAGCGCGTGGAGGTGCTCACGCAGCCGCAGGGCGTTGCGGTCCAGGCGGTCGGCGTCGACCGCGGCGAACGGCGTGCCCGGTGTGTCCACAGTGGTCATTCGGTGTCTCCTGCGAGGGCGGCGCGGCGCAGCAGCGCGGCGGCGAGGGTGAGGTCCTGGAGGGCGAAGCCGGAACTGTCGAACACCGTTGTGTCCTCAGGTGAGGTCCGGCCTTCGGAGGCGCCGGTCAGCACCGCGCCGAGTGCCACCGGCACGACTGCGGAAGCGTGCTGGAACTCGCCGATCGCACGGGACTGGTCCGGCAGGTCGCAGAAGAGCTTGGCGGAGCCGTGGATCTCGGCGGGGAGCTCCTGCTTGCCCGGTCCGTCGGCGCCCATGGCGGAGATGTGCGTGCCCGGCCTGACCCAGGTGGCGTCGAACAGGGGTTCGCGGGCCGTCGTGGCGGTGACGAGCACGTCCGCGGCGCTCACGCCGGTCCGGGCGTCGGCGGGGGCCGCGGGCAGGCCGGTCACGGCGGTCACCCGCGCGGCGAACGCCTGTGCCGCGTCGGCACGCCGGCCGACGACGAGGACCCGGTCGATCGGCCGCACCCGGCTGACCGCGCGGACCTCGTGCAGGGCTTGGTGTCCTGTGCCGATCACGGTCAGCGTGCGCGCGTCGGGGCGGGCGAGCGTGGCGACGGCGAGCGCGTCGGCGGCGGCCGTGCGGTAGGCGTTGGCGGCCGCCGCCTCGACCACGGCGCGCAGCCTGCCGGTGGCGGGGTCGAGCAGGACGATCGTGGAGCTGTGGCGGGGGAGTGCGGTGTTGTCCGGCCAGAAGCTGCCGATCTTCACGCCGACGAGGTCGCCCGCGGACCCGGACTTGAGCGTGAACCTGGTGTGCGGCAGGGAGGAATGCCCGATCACGACAGGGAACGTCGAGCCGTCCGCGGTGGCCAGGAACGCCTCCCGGGCGGCGGCCAGTGCGAGGTCGTCGTCGACGAGCGCGGCCGACTCGGACTCGCTGAGGAAGACGGGGCTGTAGGTCACGGCGTGTCCTTCTTCAGTTCGGCGAGGTCGTTGTAGAGGCCGGTGCGGGAGATGCCGAGCCGCGCGGCGACGCGTCCCGGGGCACCGCGCAGCGCGAACACGCCGGCGTCGTTCAGCGAGCGGACGAGCGCCAGTCGCTCTTCACGTCCCAGTGCCGCCACGGGCACCGCGTGAGCGCGCTCGGCGCGTTCGACGAGCGACTCCACGACCTGGTCCAGGTCGCCGGAGAAGTTCGTCGACGTGGCGGGGACCTGCTCCCGCAGCGCGGACAGGCCGAGCAGGTCGGAGAGCACGCCGGTGGCGCGGTTGATGGCCGAGACGTCGATGTTCACGCACAGCGCGCCGATCAGCGTCCCGTCGACGTCGCGCAGCGGCAGCGTCGTGCACTTGAGCACCCGGCCGTCCTGCGCGCGGGTGAGGTAGCCGACCTCGTTGCGGGCGTTGTCCCCGGCGGCGAGGACGCGCAGGCCGATCTCGCTCATCGCGTCGCCGGCCACCCGGCCGGTCACGGAGCCCGCGACCGCGACGACCGACCGCTCCCGGTCGCGGTAGTCGTGCAGCACCACCTCGCAGCTGCGTCCGAAGGTGGCCGCGATGCCCTCGACCACGGGGGTCAGCGCGGCGAACACCGCGTCCGCGGTGCTGGAAGGGACGTCTGGCACGCCCGGCTCCTCCCGTTGTGAACAAACTGTCATTCACTGGACAAAGTGTCACACGCGAACGAGCCGCTGTGTCTGTGGTGCTCGCCACGGCGCCGAAACCGAGACCCGTCGCGAAGTCCGGCAAGGCGAGACTGACCGTTCTGTCCAGTACCATCGGCCCAATGGTGCACAACGGTCAGGTCTCCGAAGCGCGGTCGCGCCTGCTCGCCACGGCGTCCCGGATCTTCTACTCGGAGGGTCTGCACTCCGTCGGGATCGACCGGATCGTCGCGGAGTCGAAGGTGACCCGGGCGACGCTGTACCGGCACTTCGCGGGCAAGGACGACCTCGTCGTCGCGTATCTGCGGACCGTCGCGCGGATGGAGCGCGACCAGGTCGAGGACGCGGCCGGCAGCGGCGGCACCGCGGACGAGTCGCTGCGGGCCGTGGCGCGGGCCATCGCCGCGGGGATCGAGTCGGCCGGGTTCCGCGGGTGCGCCTTCCTCAACGCCGCGGCGGAGTTCCCGGACCCCGCGCACCCCGTGCTCCGGACCGTCCTCGAGCACCGCGAGTGGTTCCTGCGCACCATCACCGGCCTGTTCGAGCGGAGCGACGCGAAGTCGCCCGCGGCCGCGGGCCGGCACTTCGTCATGCTCCGCGACGGGGCCATGGCGGCGGGGTGCCTGACCGACGCCGCCGAGGTCGGCGCGACCTTCCTCGCCGGTGTCGACGGGTTGCTGCGCTTCAAGTAGGACCGCGGCGCCGGGCCCGCGGCGCGAGCCCGGCGCCGTGCCTCAGCCCGCGCGGACCCCGGCCGCCAGCTCCGCGGTGAGCTCCGCGAGTGCGGCCTCGCCGCCGCCCGCGTCCAGGAGCGTCGCCACCAGAGCGGATCCGACGATCACGCCGTCGGCGAACCCGGCGACGTGGGCGGCCTGTGCGGCGTCCGAGACCCCCATGCCGACGCACACCGGCAGGCCGGTGATCGCACGCAGCCTGCGGACCAGGACCGCCGCGGCCTCGTCCACCGCGCCGCGCGCTCCGGTGACGCCCATCAGCGCGGACGCGTAGACGAACCCGGTTCCGGCCGCGACGGTCTCGGCCAGCTGGGCGTCGGTGCTGCTCGGCGCGACCACGAACACCGTGGCGAGGCCGTGCTCCGCGGCGTGGTGCCGCCACTGCGCCGACTCGGCCACCGGCAGGTCCGGCAGCACGCAGCCCGCGCCGCCCGCCTCGGCCAGTTCGCGTGCGAACCGCTCGACGCCGTAGCGCGACACCGGGTTCCAGTACGACATCACCAGGACCGGTTTGCCCGTGGCGGTGTGGGCCTCCCGCACCGTGCGCAGGACGTCCGCGATCCGCACCCCGCCGCGCAGCGCGATGTCGTCCGCGGTCTGGATCACCGGCCCGTCCAGCACCGGATCGCTGTGCGGCAGGCCGACCTCGACGACGTCCGCGCCGGCGTCGAGCGTCGCGAGGACCGAGGCGATCCCGTCGTCGACCGTCGGGAAGCCGGCCGGCAGGTAGGAGATGAGCGCGGCGCGGCCTTCCCGCTCCGCCCTCGCGAGCGCGTCCGTGAGGAGCTGGAGGTTTCCGCTCATCGCGCACCCGCCAGTCCGAAGTGGGCGGAGGCCGTGTCGAGGTCCTTGTCGCCGCGGCCGGACAGGTTCACGAGCACCAGGCCGTCCGGGCCGAGCTCGGCGCCGACCTGGAGGGCACCGGCCAGTGCGTGCGCGCTCTCGATCGCCGGGACGATGCCCTCGGTCGTGGCGAGCAGCCGGAACGCGTGCATCGCCTCGTCGTCGGTCACCGGGCGGTACTCGGCCCGGCCGCTGGAGTGCAGGTGCGCGTGCTCCGGACCGACGCCGGGGTAGTCGAGCCCGGCCGAGATCGACCAGGCCTCGGCGATCTGGCCCTCGTCGTCCTGCAGCACGTAGGAACGGGAGCCGTGCAGGACTCCCGGTTCGCCGGCCGTCAGGGACGCGGCGTGTTCACCGCTCTGCACACCGTGCCCGGCGGCCTCGCACCCGACCAGGCGGACGGGGTCGTCGAGGAACGCGTGGAACAGGCCGATCGCGTTGGAACCGCCGCCCACGCAGGCGATCGCGGCGTCGGGCAGCCGCCCGGTCCGTTCGAGGAGCTGGCGGCGGGCCTCGACGCCGATGACGCGCTGGAAGTCGCGGATCATGGCGGGGAACGGGTGCGGCCCGGCGACCGTGCCGAAGAGGTAGTGGGTGTCGTGCGTGCGGGCGACCCAGTCCCGGAACGTCTCGTTGATCGCGTCCTTGAGCGTGCGCGACCCCGACGTCACCGGGACGACCTCGGCGCCCAGCAGCTCCATCCGCGCCACGTTGACCGCCTGGCGCCGCATGTCGGTCTCTCCCATGTAGACGGTGCAGGAGAGGCCGATCAGCGCGCACGCGGTCGCGGTCGCCACGCCGTGCGACCCGGCACCGGTCTCGGCGATGACGCGGGTCTTGCCCATCCGCCGCGCCAGAAGTGCTTGGCCGAGCGCGTTGTTCACCTTGTGCGAGCCGGTGTGGTTGAGGTCCTCGCGCTTGAGGAAGACCCGTGCGCCGCCCGCGCGCCCGGCGAAGCGCGGCACCTCGGTGAGCGCACTCGGCCTGCCGACGTAGTGGGCGAGGAGTTCCTCGAACGCCGCGATGAACGCGGGGTCGGCCTTCGCCCGTTCGTACTCCTCTGCGACCTGGTCGACGGCCGCGACGAGGGCCTGGGGGACGAACCGGCCGCCGAACGCGCCGAAGTAGCCGTCGGCGCCGGGAAGGCTTCCGGGCGCGGCGGGGAAGAAGAAGTCGTGCTCCATGGCGATGTGCTCCTGACCCGGGACGTCCGGTCCCGGGTGGTGTCGTGAGTGGTCTGGGAGTCAGCGATCCCGCGCGATGCGCGGCGCACGACGCCATCGCATCCCGTTGACCTGGCCCGCCTCGGAGCCGATCACGTACCGCACCCTGCGTCCCAGCACGCGCCGGGCGGGCGCGCGGCAGCCACGCGGCCGACGGCCACGGGCGAGACGGACGGTGAGGGGCACGCTCCCAGGTCTACCCGCAGTCACGGGGTTTCGGCAAGCGGGTTGGTCGTGGCCCACCTGAAGTAGGTAGAACGTTCGGTCTTGACACGGGCGCGACGCCGCCCTCAGGATGGAATGAGATAGAACGTTCGGTCTCGTGTCGTCGGGTAACGACGAGCCACGGGTCCCGCCGTCCACGCCGAACCGAAGGAAGTCCTGTGACCAGCACCAGTTCCGCCGCGTCGTCCCTGCGGCGGCTGTACTTCGTCCGCGCCGCGTTCGCCCTCGCCTGGGCCGTTCTGGTGGCTCTGACCGGGGCCGGGCTCGGGCCGGTCGTCCTCGCGCTCGTCGTGCTCTACCCGCTGTTCGACGTGGCCGCCGCGATCGCCGACGCGCGTGCTTCCCGGCAGTCGGAGAACGTGCTGGGCCTGTACGTGAACATCGCCGTCAGCCTGCTGGCGGCCGGGGGCGTCGCGGCCGCCGGTGCCACGTCCGGCACCCCCGGCATCCTCCAGGTGTGGGGTGCCTGGGCGATCGTCTCGGGCGTCGTGCAACTGGTCGTCGGCGTCCGCCGACGCCGCATGGGCGGTCAGTGGCCCATGATCCTCAGCGGTGGTCTGTCCGTGGGCGCCGGCACGTCGTTCATCCTGATGGCCTCCCAGCCCGGCGCCGCGCTCACCTCCGTGGCGGGCTACGCCGCGGTCGGCGGGATCTTCTTCCTGGTGTCGGCGATCCGGCTCGGTTCGGCGGTGAGGAAGGCCCCAGCGACCGCCGCGGCCTGAGCCGGGCCCGCGACCGGAGTCGCATGTGGACGGTGACGCCGGGGTCACGGCGCCGGCGGGGTTACGCTGGACCCGTGACCGCGACGTCTCCCGCCCCGACGATGAAGATCGGCGAGCTGGCCCGGCTGACGGGCGTCAGCGCCCGTTCCCTGCGGTACTACGAGCAGCAGGGGCTGATGCACAGCACGCGGTCCGTCGGCGGTCAGCGGCACTACGCGGCGACGGAGGTGGCCCGCGTCGAGGTCATCCGCCGGCTGTTCGACGCGGGACTGGGCAGCAAGGTGATCGCCCGGCTGCTGCCGTGCGTGGACAGCGACGACAGGGGGATCGCCGAGGACGCGTTCACCGCCATGGTCGGCGAACGCGACCGGCTGACCGCCGACATCACCCGGCTCGTCGAGGCCAGGGCCGCGCTCGACGCGCTGATCGAGGGCAACACCCGCTACCGGCAGGGGGCCGACGCCGGCTGAGCCCCGGTCAGAGGCCCATGTCGATGACGACCTTGCCCCGGGCGTGCAGCGACTCGACCAGCGCCAGCGCCTCGTTCGCCCGTGTCAGCGAGTACGTCCCGGTGATGTGCGGGTCGAGCTTCCCGGCGACCATCAGCTCCGCGACGCGTTCGAGACCCGCCCGGTCGACCCGGCGCTCGACCGCCACCCCGCCGACCTCGGTGACGGACGGGTCGCCGACGGAGATGACCGTCCTGCCCAGAGGGGCGATCTCGCGCAGCGAGTCTCCGCCGACGTTGTCGACCACGGCGTCGAAACCGTCCGGGGCCTGCGCCCGCAACCGTTGCGCCACATCGCCTTCGGTGTAGTCGACGAAGGTCGCGCCGGTCGCCTCGACGAGGTCGCGCTTCGCCGTGCCGGCCGTGCCCGTGACCACCAGGCCGCGGTCGCGCGCGAGCTGGGCCAGCGCGATGCCGACGCCGCCACCGATCCCGTTCACGAGCAACGACGCCCCGGCGAGCAGGCCGAGCTGGTCGAGCACGTCCAGCGCGGTGGTGCCGGCGACGGGGATGGTGGCCGCCCAGGTGGCGGGCAGCGCGTCGGGGATGCGGGCCGTGGAGGTGCCGAGCAGCAGCGTCGTCTCCGCGTAGGTGCCGGCACCGGTCAGCGCGAAGCCGGTGACCCGGTCGCCGACGGCCAGGCCCGTCACGTCCTCGCCGACCGCGAGCACGGTCCCGGCGGCCTCCATGCCGAGCACCTGGGGGAACGGCAGGTGGCCGTTCATCGCGGAGACGTGCCCCGCCCGCAGCTTGTGGTCGAGCGGGTTGACCCCGGCGGCCTCGACGCGCACGAGGACCTCGGCAGGGCCGGGCACGGGGTCCGGCCGATCGAAGAACTCCTGCACGCTCGCGTCGCCGAAAGCCTTGTACCCCAACGCCTTGCTCATCGTGGATCACTCCTGCGCCGTCGAACTGCGGACGCTTTCGACGCTATTCGTTGACACCGGTGTCAACTTCCACCCGATGTGACGTGAAGCTCAGTTCTCGGCGTCCTCGAAGATGAGGAACGTCTTGGTGGACAGCACTCCGGGGATCGTCTGCAGCTCCTCCAGGACCACGCGCCGCAACGCGTTGTTGTCCTGCGCCCTGACCAACAGCATCACGTCGAACTCGCCGCCCATGAGCGCCATGTGCCGCACCTCGGGGATGGCCCGCAACCGGACCTGCAGATCCCGCCAGTTGTTCTGCCGCACCGTCATCGCCACGTACGCCGACGTGGTCAGCCCGACCTTCACCGGGTCGACCCGCGCGGTGAAGCCGGTGATCACCCCGTCCGCGACGAGGCGTTCGAACCGGGCGTAGGCGTTGGCGCGCGAGATCGTCACGCGTTCGGCCAGCGCGCGGCCGGACAGCCGGCCGTCCGCCTCCAGTTCGCCGAGGATCCGGCGGTCGATCTCGTCCAGTTCCGCGTCCACGTGTCTCACTCCCGAGGTGCAAAGCGCCGTCAACCGGTCCAAGTGGACCGGCTGAATCGACGCACGAAGTCAATCGTCTCGCACTGTCGCGCGGATCTAGCCGATTGGCCACTGATCTTGTCAGCATTCGGGCCTGGTGGAACTGCTCGCGGAGGTGCGGATGAGTGCCGGTCAGCTCAAGGCGGCCATCACCCCGGCCCGGTTGCTCGACGAGACCGGCCGGCTGGTCAGGGGAGCGCCGAAACCGGACGCCGGGGCGCTGGCCGAGGGGTACCGCAAGCTCGTGTTCGCCCGTCGCCTGAACGAGCAGTGCGGCGCGCTGGTCCGGCAGGGACGGCTGGCGGTGTACCCGTCCTCGCGGGGGCAGGAGGCCTGCCAGGTCGCGTGCGCGTCGGTGCTCTCCGACGGCGACTGGCTGTTCCCGACCTACCGCGACACGGCCGCTATCGCCGCCCGCGGGGTGGACCCGGTCGAGGTGCTCACGTTGCTGAGCGGCGACTGGCACTGCGGCTACGACCCGAACGAGCACAAGGTGGCGCCCCAGGCCACGCCGCTCGCCACGCAGCTGCTGCACGCGGTCGGCGTCGGCCACGCGGCACGGCTCAAGGGCGAGGACACGGTCGTGATGGCGCTGTGCGGTGACGGCGCCACGAGCGAGGGCGACTTCCACGAGGCCTGCAACTTCGCCGCCGTGTTCCGCGCACCGGTCGTCTTCTTCGTGCAGAACAACAAGTACGCGATCTCCGTGCCGCTCGCGCGCCAGTCCGTCGCGCCGTCGCTCGCCGCCAAGGCGATCGGGTACGGCATGCCCGGTGTGCGCGTGGACGGCAACGACCTGCCCGCGCTCGAGAAGGTGCTCGGCGAGGCCGTCGCCCGTGCCCGCGCGGGAGAGGGGCCGACGCTCGTCGAGGCGGACACCTACCGCGTCGAGTCGCACACCAACGCCGACGACGCCAGCCGCTACCGCACCGACGACGAGGTCACCGAGTGGCTCCCGCGCGACCCGCTGCTGCGGGTGAAGACCTACCTGACGGCGGTCGGCGCGCTCGACGACGCACGCGACCGGGAGATCCACGCGGCGGCCGAGGAGATGGCGGCGGCGGTCCGCGCCGGAGTCGGCGCCGGGTCGCCCGCCGACCCCGAGGAGATCTTCGCCCACGTCTACTCCACCCCCACGCCCCAGCTGGCGCGGCAGCGCGCGGCTCTGCGGGCCGAGCTCGACGCCGAGGAGGCCTGATGAGCGCCGGGAAGCTCACGATGGCGCAGGCGATCAACGCCGCGTTGCGCGACGCCCTCGCCGAGGACAGCTCCGTCGTCGTGTTCGGCGAGGACGTGGCCCAGCTGGGCGGCGTCTTCCGCGTGACCGACGGGCTGCACCGCGAGTTCGGCGAGAGCCGGGTCTTCGACACCCCGCTGGCCGAGTCCGGGATCGTCGGCATGGCGGTCGGCATGGCCATGAACGGCCTGCGCCCGGTCGTCGAGATGCAGTTCGACGCCTTCGCGTACCCCGCGTTCGAGCAGATCGTCAGCCACGTCGCGAAGCTCGGCAACCGCACGCGCGGCAAGGTGCGGCTGCCGATCGTCATCCGGATCCCCTACGCGGGCGGAATCGGGGGCGTGGAGCACCACTGCGACTCCTCCGAGGCCTACTACGCCCACACCCCGGGCCTCACCGTCGTCGCCCCGGCCACCAACGCCGACGCCTACGGCCTGCTGCGCGCGGCCATCGCGGGCTTCGACCCCGTGATCTTCCTGGAGCCCAAGAAGCACTACTTCTCCAAGGAGGAGGTCGACGTCGCGGTCCCGGTGCCGCCCATCGGCCGCGCCGTCGTCCGGCGCCGCGGGAAGGACGCCACGCTGATCGCCTACGGCCCCTCCGTGCCGGTGGCGCTGGCCGCCGCCGCGCAGGCCGCGACCGAGGGCCGCGACCTGGGCGTGGTCGACCTGCGCTCGATCGTGCCGTTCGACGACGAGACCGTCTGCGCCGAGGTCCGCCGGACCGGCCGCGCGGTCGTCGTCGCCGAAGCACCCGGTTTCGCCTCGGTGGCCTCGGAGATCGCGGCACGGGTGGGGGAGCAGTGCTTCCACCACCTCGAGGCGCCGGTCCGCCGGGTCACCGGGTTCGACGTCCCCTACCCCGCGCCGAAGCTGGAGCACCACTTCCTGCCCGGCGTGGACCGGATCCTCGACGCCGTCGACACGCTGCAGTGGGAGGACGCCGCATGAGCACGCAGGTGTTCGACCTGCCCGACCTCGGCGAGGGGCTGACCGAGGCCGTGCTGGTCCGGTGGCTCGTCGAGACCGGTGACCCGATCGCCGTGGACGAGCCCGTGGCCGAGGTCGAGACGGCCAAGGCGGTGGTCGAGGTGCCGTCGCCGTTCGGCGGCGTCGTCGCGCGGCTGCACGGCGAGGAGGGCGCCACCCTGCGGGTCGGATCGCCCCTGATCTCGGTCGACGCCCGGCACTCCGCCGCCGAGACCTACGTCGAGGAGGAACGCGCCGGGTCCGGCAACGTCCTGATCGGCTACGGGACCTCGCAGGGCGGCACCTCGCGGCGCCGCAGGAGGAAGGTGGCGCCGGCGGACCGGTCCGCCGCGCCCGCGCGCGGTGGAGAACGCCCCGCCGTGCAGTCGCCGATCGTGCGCCGCCTCGCCCGGGACAACGGCGTCGACCTCGGCGCGCTCACCGGCACCGGCCCCGGCGGGCTCATCACCCGGCGCGACGTCCAAGCCGCGCTCGAACCCGTGGCGGCCGTGAGCGAGCCGGTCGGCGACGTCGACCGGCGCACCGGTCTGCCGATCCGCACCCGCGTGCCGCTCACGGGCGTGCGCAAGGCCGTCACCACCACGCTGTCCCGCAGCCGCACCGAGATCCCCGAGGCGACGACCTGGGTGGACGTCGACGCGACCGCGTTGGTCGAGCTCCGCGACGAGCTGAAGGGAACCGGTGCGGCACCGGGGATCCTCGCTGTGGTCGCCCGGTTCGTCGTGGCCGGACTCGCCCGCTTCCCCGAGCTCAACTCCCGCGTGGACACCGACCGCGACGAGATCACCCACCTCGACGGCGTCAACCTCGGTCTCGCCGCGCAGACCGACCGCGGCCTCGTCGTCCCGGCGGTCCGGGACGCGCACCGCCTGAGCATGCGCGGCCTCGACGCCGAGATCCGCAGGCTCACCGCCGCCGCCCGCGCGGGCACCGCCACGGCCGCCGAGCTCAGCTCGGGCTCGTTCACCCTGAACAACTACGGGGTGCTCGGCGTCGACGGCAGCGCCGCGATCATCAACCACCCGGAGGTCGCGATCCTCGGCATGGGCCGGATCCTGCCCCGGCCGTGGGTGGTCGACGGGGAGATCGCCGTGCGGCACGTCGTGCAGCTGTCGCTCGTGTTCGACCACCGGGTCTGCGACGGCGGCACGGCGGGCGGGTTCCTCCGGTTCGTCGCGGACTGCCTGGAGAACCCGAAGTCGGCGATGGCGGACCTGTAGCGGCGAGGTGGCGCATCGCCTGGCAGCGCTCGGCATCGGCGGGCAGTTCGTCAACTATCCTGCCGTCGCCGGCGGCAACGGAGGAGGACGCGATGCTGGACCTGAGCCCCCGGCCGGGGGACCTGGAGCCGATCGAGACCGCGTCGGTGGACGAGCTCCGGGCGTTGCAGCTCGAACGGCTGAAGTGGTCCGTCCGGCACGCGTACGACAACGTGCCGCACTACCGTTCCGCCTTCGCCGCGGCGGGCGTGCACCCCGACGACGTGAAGACGCTGGCAGACCTCGCGAAGCTGCCGTTCACCACGAAGGCCGACCTGCGCGACAACTACCCGTTCGGCATGTTCGCGGTGCCGCGCGAGGAAGTCGTGCGCGTGCACGCCTCCTCGGGCACCACCGGCAGGCCCACCGTCGTCGGCTACACCCGCGACGACCTCGACACGTGGGCCACGGTGATGGCGCGCAGCATCCGTGCCGCCGGAGGACGCCGGGGCCACGTCCTGCACAACGCCTACGGCTACGGCCTCTTCACCGGTGGCCTCGGCGCGCACGCGGGCGCGGAGAAGCTCGGGTGCACCGTCGTGCCGGTGTCCGGCGGCATGACCGAACGCCAGGTCCAGCTGATCCGCGACTTCGAGCCCGACATCATCATGGTCACGCCGTCCTACATGCTCTCGATCATCGACGAGATGGAGCGCCAGGGCGTCGACCCGCGCTCGACGTCGCTGAAGGTCGGCATCTTCGGCGCCGAGCCGTGGACCAACGACATGCGCGCCGAGATGGAGCGACGCCTCGACATGCACGCCGTGGACATCTACGGCCTGTCCGAGGTGATCGGGCCGGGTGTGGCGAGCGAGTGCGTCGAGACCAAGGACGGCCTGCACGTCTGGGAGGACCACTTCTACCCGGAGGTCATCGACCCGGTCACCGGCGAGGTCCTGCCCGACGGCGAGGAGGGCGAGCTCGTGTTCACCTCCCTGACCAAGCAGGCGATGCCGGTCATCCGCTACCGCACCCGGGACCTGACCCGGCTGCTGCCCGGCACCGCGCGGTCGACGCGCCGGATCGAGAAGATCACCGGCCGCACCGACGACATGATCATCTTGCGCGGCGTGAACCTCTTCCCGACGCAGATCGAGGAGCTGGTCCTCAAGGTCCCCGCGCTGTCCCCGCACTTCCAGTGCGTGCTGAGCCGCACCGGCAACCTCGACGACCTGACCGTCGTGGTCGAGCACCGCGAGGACGCCGTCGCGGGCGACACGGCGGCACAGCTCGAAAAGCTCGTGAAGAACTCCATCGGCGTCACGATCGCCGTGGACGTGGTCGCGCCGGGCGGGATCGAGCGGTCGGTCGGCAAGATGAAACGGATTGTGGACCGTCGCCCACCCAGGTGAATCCGGATGTCACCCCATCCAGCGATTTAGGCTGTTTGTGACGTGTTCCGTTATCTCGTCTGCTCACCATGCACTGCATGAGCGGAACACCGATCTTCGACGAGCTCTACGCCGAGTACGTGAGTGGCGTGTCCGCGGCGCACGCGGCGGCGCCGTCGGTACCCGTGACCGCCCCCCGCGAGCCGAGGTGCGACCAGCTCGTGCCGCAGTACGCGGCCACCGCCGAGATGCCGGAGTGGCCCAGCTGAGCTGCCGGGCGGCCGTGCGCGCGTCGGGGGAGCGAAGTCCGTTGTGGACGGACGACCGCGCGGCGCCGGGATCACCGGTCGCCGTCGCGCCGGTGCCGGGAGGGAGCCGCTTCCCGCGGCTCCCTCCGGCGTTCAGCTCTTGGCCACCAGCGTCAGGACGTCGTAGGTGGCGACCGGCTCGGAGTCCTGGTTGGACACCACGGCGTCCCAGCGCACCTCGCCGTACTCGGCGTTGGTGCGCGGCGTGATCTGCTTGACCGTCAACGTGACCGCGATCGTGTCGCCCGCCTTGACCGGCGTGAGGAACCGCAGGTTGTCCACGCCGAAGTTGGCGAGCACCGGGCCGGGGTTCGGTTCGACGAACAGCCCCGCCGCGAGCGACACCACCAGGTAGCCGTGCGCCACGATGCCGCCGAACAACGGGTTCGCCGCGGCCGCCTCGGGATCGGTGTGGGCGTAGAACGTGTCGCCGGTGAACTCGGCGAAGTGGTCGATGTCGGCGAGCGTCACCTGCCGCGTCCCGGACTCGACCGTGTCACCGATCTTCAGCTCCGCCAGCGACTTGCGGAACGGGTGCACCTCGTCGGCGACGCGCTTCGACCCGGTCGTCCAGCGGCCGGTGATCGCCGTGAGCATGTCCGGTGACGCCTGCACGGCGGTGCGCTGCATGTGGTGCAGCACGCCGCGAACGCCACCGAGCTCCTCGCCGCCACCCGCGCGGCCGGGGCCGCCGTGCACGAGCATCGGCAGCGGGCTGCCGTGCCCCGTCGACTCCTTGGCGTCGTCGCGGTCCAGCACCAGGATCCGGCCGTGCCACGGCGCCACGCCGAGCACGACCTGCCGGGCCACGGCGGGGTCGTGCGTGACGACCGACCCGACGAGGCTGCCCCTGCCGCGTGCGGCGAGCTCGACGGCCTCCGCGGTGGTGCGGTAGGTGATCACCGTGCTGACCGGGCCGAACGGCTCGACGTCGTGGGGTTCGGAGGCATCGGCGCGCGCCCGCAGCAGGACGGGGGAGAGGAACGCCCCCCGTTCGGGGTCCGCGCCGACGACGTCCACCCGGTCAGGGTCGCCGAAGACGATCTCCGCCGAGTTCCGCAGCGACTCGACGGCCTTGCGCACCTCGTCCCGCTGCCCGAGCGACGCCAGCGCGCCCATCCGCACGCTCTCGTCGGCCGGGTGGCCCACGGTGATCTTCGCCAGCCGCGCGGCGATCGCCTCCGTCACCTCGCCGGCGATCTGCTCCGGCACGATCGCGCGCCGGATCGCCGTGCACTTCTGGCCGGCCTTCACGGTCATCTCGGTGACGACGCCCTTGACGAAGAGGTCGAACTCGGGGTCGCCGGGCCGCACGTCGGGGCCGAGGATCGAGCAGTTCAGCGAGTCCGCCTCGACCTGCAGGCGCACGCCGCCGTGCTGGACGTTCGGGTGGTTGCGCAGGATTCCCGCCGTGTGCGCGGATCCGGTGAACGCCACCGAGTCCTGCTCGTCGAGCACGTCGAGCAGGCCGCGCGGGCTGCCGGACAGCAGCTGCAGCGACCCCTCCGGGAGGATGCCGGACTCGATGATCCGGCGGACCACGGCCTCGGTGAGGTAGGCCGTCTGGGACGCGGGCTTCACGATGCTCGGCAGGCCGGCGAGGAACGCCGGCGCGAGCTTCTCGAGCATGCCCCACACGGGGAAGTTGAAGGCGTTGATCTGCACCGCCACACCGGGGCGCGAGGTGTAGATGTGCTGGCCCAGGAACGTTCCCTCGCGGCCGAGTCGTTCGAGGCCGCCGTCCAGCACGACGATGTCGTTGGGGAGCTCGCGCACGCCTTTGCCGGCGAAGCTGAACAGCGTGCCGAAGCCGCCGTCGACGTCGACGAGCGAGTCGCGCTTCGTCGCACCCGTGCGGTACGACAGCTCGTACAGCGAGTCCTTCTCGGCGCTGAGGTGCTTGGCCAGCTCCTTGATGAGCAGCGCGCGCTGGTGGAACGTCAGCTCGCGGATCGCCGGGCCGCCGACGCGCCTGGCGTGCTCGGTCATCTGGCGCAGGTCGAGGCCTTCACTCGACAGCCGCGCGACCTCCTCGCCGGTCACCGCGTCGAGCAGCGGCTCTCCCGCGGCGCCGGCGCGGAACCAGCGGCCCGCGGCGTAGCTCTCCAGCAGTGCAGTCACAGTGCGGGTTCCCTTCGCAGACCGTTGCCCTTCACGGCTCTCCGTGCCACGGTATAACAGAACGTTCGGTCAGTAAATCGGTCGGAAGGTGGGGGAGACTGGGCGGCATGACCACGACGCAGAACGGCGGGACGAGGCGCCGCGGCCGGCCGGGCTACGACCTGGAGACGCTGCTCGAGGCCGCCGCGGAGCTGTTCTACGAGCGCGGCTACGACAGCACCAGCATCCAGGACCTCGCGCACCGCCTGGGAGTCACGAAGTCCGCCCTCTACCACCACGTCCCCGGCAAGGAGGCGCTGCTGCGGCTGGCGGTCGACCGCGCGCTGGACGGCCTGTTCGCCGAGGTGGCGAAGCTCGACGCCGTGGGTGGTCGCGCGGTCGACCGCCTGGAGCACCTCGTCCGCGGCAGCGTCGCGGTCCTGGTCGAGCGGCTGCCGTTCGTGACGCTCCTGCTGCGGGTGCGGGGGAACAGCGAGACCGAACGCGACGCTCTGGCCCGCCGCCGCGAGTTCGACCAGGTCGTCACCGCGCTGGTGGCCGACGCGGCGGCCGAAGGCGACCTGCGGGCGGACGTCGACCCCGCGACGACGACCAGGCTGCTGTTCGGCATGGTCAACTCGGTCATCGAGTGGTACCGGCCGCAGGGCGGGCTCGGCGCCGCCGAGCTCGCGGACGCGGTGGTGCGCGTGGCGTTCGACGGCCTACGCGTGCGCGGGAGTTGACGACCGGTCGCGCTGCACGACGACGACCGCCGCGAGGCCGAGCGCGAGACCGAAAGCGGTGTGCGGGCCGAAGGGTTCGCCGAACGCCAGGGCGCCCCACACGGCCGTGACCGGAGCCATGAGGAACATCAGGGTGTTCACCTTCGTGATCCCCGAACGCCTCAGGATGACCCAGTAGAGCCCGTACCCGCCGAAGGTGGGCAGGACCACGAGCCACGCGATCGCGCCCCAGAACGCGGGGTCCGCGGGCGGGGCCGCGGTGCCGGTGCCTAGGGCGAGCGCGGTGAACACGACGGCGCTCGTGAGGCAGTGGGTGGTCATGGCCACCGCGGGCGCCACCTCCGTGCGCGACCGGCCTTCGAGCAGCGTGGCCGCCACCAGCGAGAGCATGCCGAGGAACGGGACGAGGTAGGCCCACCGGTCCACCCCGGTGCCGGCCGCCGCGTCGGCCCCGGTGACGACCACGACGCCGCCCACGCCCAGGCACAGGCCGAGCCACTGCCCGCGCGAGACGTGCTGGTGCAGCAGCGGCCCTGCCAGCGCTCCGGCGACGAGCGGCTGCACGCCGTCGATCAGAGCCGTCGTGCCGCTGGAGACCCCGAGCTCGATCGCGTGGTAGACCGTCAGCAGGTACCCGCTCTGCGACAGGACGCCGATCACCGCCTGCCGGCCCACGTCCCGCGCGGTGAGGCCCCGCCACCACCTCCTGGCGACCGCCACCGCGAGGAGGAGGACGGCGAGCGGCAGGAAACGCCACAGCAGCACCGTGACGGCGGGCGCGCTCCCCGCCCCGAGCTTCGCCCCGATGAACCCGGAGCTCCAGCAGAGCACGAAAGCGGTCGAGAGCAGGAAGTTCACCCGCCACACCTCCCTATACCGATCTGTATACCCACCGACTATACAGATCGGTATAATCGACGTCGTGGAGAAGCCGCGACGGATCACCCTGACCCCGGCCGCCCAGCGCGCCCTGGAGGCCGCCGGGAGGTTGTTCTACGAGCGCGGGATCCACGCCGTGGGCGTCGACCTGATCGCCGCCGAGGCCGGGGTCACGAAGAAGACGCTCTACGACCGGTTCGGCTCGAAGGAGCAGATCGTCGTCGAGTACCTGGCCGGCCGCGACGAACGCTGGCGCGCCTTCCTGGACCGGTACCTGGAGTCCGCGGGCCAGGACCCGGTGGCGCGCGTCCTGGCCGTCTTCGACGCGTCCCGCGACTGGTCGTCCGAGCACAGCCGCAAGGGGTGCGCCATGGTCAACGCCCACGCGGAGATCAGCGACCCCGCGCACCCCGCGCACCCGATCGTCGTGGGGCAGAAGGAGTGGATGCTCGCCCTGTTCACCGACCTGGTCCGGGAGATCGCCCCGGAGCGGGCGGACGGGCTCGGCCGGACGCTCCTGCTGCTGCACGAGGGCGCGCTCGTCGCCCACGGCTTCGGCACGTTCCCCGATGCCGTCGGCCTGGCTCGCGACCAGGCGGCGGAGCTGCTCCGGAACGCCCGTTCACGCAGCTAGGGCCCGTCCCGCGGGTCTCGTCCGCGACAGGCGCGGCCGAGGCTCCGGAGACGGCACCGCCGCGGCGCCCGAACACGCCTGGTGTGAAGGCGCCGCCTCCGGGGTCTCACGCCCGTTCATGCAGCCAGGAAGGCTTTCGCAGCGACCTGTGGACGTGTCCCGCGCGGTCGGAGGCCCGCGAAACCTCGTTGCCCGCCATCATCACCTATTGAGTGATCTTGCCCGCGTACGGCGCTGCGAACCCGGCGAACCGTTCTTACGTTCGCTGCCAGCGACCGCGAGGTCGCGGCACCACCAGGGCAAGCCGGCCGCTCACCTGTCCACCGGCTCACCCTGTCCCACACGCAGGACAAACCCCCGCCGGACAGGCGCTGCTGCAGGCGAGAGCGAGGCGGGGTTCGAAAGAGCCATGCGCCATCTCCGTGGTACCACCACCGCTCGCGCCCTGTTCGTCGCCGTCTCGGCGGCGGCTCTCGTCACGACGGGCGCGGCGGTCGCCGCCGCCTCCCCGTCGGTCGACTGGGACCGGATCGCGCAGTGCGAGAGCGGCAACAACTGGTCGACCAACACAGGCAACGGCTACTACGGCGGACTGCAGTTCAGCCAGTCCACCTGGCAGTCGCACGGCGGCACCGGCAGCGCGCACCAGGCGTCGCGCGAGGAGCAGATCCGCGTGGCCGAACGGGTTCTGCGCACCCAGGGACTGGGGGCGTGGGGCGTGTGCGGGCGGCGCGGCGGGACAGCCGTGAAGCAGCAGCCCACCCGCCAGGGCCAGCGTGCGGCCGTCGGCAGGACCGCGCCGCGCGCGGTGCCCGTGGTTCCGGTGGCCGCGCCGTCGACCAGCAACCCGGACGGTGACTACGAGATCAAGGCGGGCGACACCCTCAGCGGGATCGCCGAGGCGCTGCGCATCGAGGGCGGCTGGCAGGCGCTGGTCGCCAAGAACAGCCGCTTCCTGACCAACCCCGACCTGATCAAGCCGGGGGACAAGATCGCCACGAAGTGACGCCGGACGGCAGCGCCGTCCGGAAGTGAGCGCGGGGCCCGCACGCCGGGTCCCGCGCTTTTCTTCGCGTTGCGAGGGTGGGGCTCGGAGCGTCCGCACGGCGAACCTAGGATTGCGCGACTCGACGCGGGTCGGGGTTCGGCGCCTGCGCGCCGTGGTCGGGGAGGGGTCGTGCACGCGGAACCGGATTCTGTTGGCGCACCAGGTGGTCCGTCGTTGCGGCGGTGGTCCGTGTGGATCTCGGTGGCGCTCGTCGCGGTGTTGCTGGCGGCGACCGTGGCGGTGCTGCTGGCCATCGGCGAGCTCTCCCGCGCGCGGTCGCGGCTGCTGGACGTGATCGGCCCCGCGGTGGTCAGCTCCCAGCAGCTCGGCGCCGACCTCGTCGACCAGGAGAACGGCGTCCGCGGCTACCGGCTCAGCGGCCAGGCGGAATTCCTGAAGCCGTACGAGAACGGGCTCGACCGGCAGGCGGCGGCACGTGCGACCGTCATGGTCCTGAACACCCCGGAGGTCACCGCGCACGTCGCGGCCGTCGACACCGCGCTCGCCGCGTGGCGCAGCGACTACGCCGACCCCGCGATCGCCGCGGTCCGCGCGGGCAGCCCGGTGCCGGACGAGGCGCTCGGCAAGCAGAGGTTCGACGCGGTCCGCACCGCGCTCTCGACGTTGCAGACCGAGCTGGCCGTGCAGCGGGCGGAGGGGCGTGCTGCGCTCAACGACTCCGCGACCCGGATGGCGGTCACGTGCATCGTCGCGCTGGCGGTGCTGCTGGTCGCGGTGCTGGCCTGCGTCGCCGCGATGCTGGTGCACGTCGTGAGGCCGTTGAGCAGGCTGCGCCGGCAGGTCGGTCTGGTCGCGGGCGGCGAGTTCTCGCGCACGGTGACCGCCACCGGCCCGCAGGAGCTCCGCGCGCTGGGCCGCGACGTCGACACCATGCGCACGCGGGTCGTCGAGGACCTGCACCGGACGCGGGAGCACAACGCGGCCCTCGACGCCGCGACGGCGGAGCTGCGCCGGTCCAACGCGGAGCTGGAGCAGTTCGCCTACGTCGCGTCCCACGACCTCCAGGAGCCGCTGCGCAAGGTGGCGAGCTTCTGCCAGCTGCTCGAACGGCGCTACCGCGACCAGCTCGACGAGCGCGCCGTCCAGTACATCGACTTCGCCGTCGACGGCGCCAAGCGCATGCAGTCGCTGATCAACGACCTGCTCGCCTTCAGCCGCGTCGGCCGGCACCGCGACAAGCACGTGGTCGTGCCCGCCGCCGACCTCGTCGACGAGGCGTGCCGCGACCTCTCCGAGGCGCTGGAGGAGTCCGGTGCCGTGGTCGAGGTGGGCACCCTGCCCGAGGTCGAGGGCGAGGCGCGGCTGCTGACGGCGGTGTTCCGGAACCTGATCGGCAACGCGGTCAAGTTCCGCGGCGACGAGGCCCCGCGCGTGCGGGTCGACGCCGAGCCGGGCGAGGACGACCAGTGGGTGTTCTCGGTGCGGGACAACGGGATCGGCATCGAGGAGCAGTACGCCGAGCGGATCTTCGTGATCTTCCAGCGGCTGCACCCCAAGGACCTCTACGCGGGCACCGGCATCGGGCTGGCGATGTGCCGCAAGATCGTCGAGTACCACGGCGGCCGCATCTGGCTCGGCACCGGCGCCGGTACCGGCACCACGATCCGCTTCACGCTGCCGCGGGTCGGGTCGGCCGTCCCCGCGCCGGTCGCCGGCTGAGAGGTCACCGCACGCGACGGCGACCTCGTTGCCGGCGAACGGTGTCAGAGCCCGAAGCCGCCGGACACCTCGACGTCCTGCGCGGTGATCCACCGGCCGTCCTCACCCGCGAGCGCGGCGATCGCCACGGCCACGTCTTCGGGCTCGCCCATGCGCCCGAGCGCGGTCCTGGCGGCGATCACGGGCACGACCTCCGGGAACCGCTCGACGGCGTCGCCGCCGAGGCGCGTGCGGGTGGCGCCGGGGGAGACGGAGTTGACGCGGATGCCGCGCGGGCTGAGCTCCTTGGCGAGGTAGCGGGTGAGCACGACCAGCGCGCCCTTCATGGAGGCGTAGCCGGAGTAGCCCGGTTCGGCGAGCTGGGTGGAGCTGCTCGTCGTGTTGATCACCGCGGCGCCGTCGGAGAGGAGTGGCAGCAGCGTCTGGGTGAGGAAGAACGGGCCTTTGAGCAGTACGCGGTAGAAGCGGTCGAACAGCTCCTCGGACAGGTCCGGGAACAGCGCCGTCTCGGCGAAGCCCGCGTTGTTGACCAGCACGTCGACCGTCTCGCGGCCCCAGTCGCCGAGCACCTCGGCGACCCGGTCGCGGAAGGCCCCGAAGGTCTCGCTGCGGCCGACGTCCAGCGGCAGGGCCACCGCGGTGCCGCCGTCCCGCTCGACGGCCGCGACCGCGTTCCTCGCCCCCGCCTCGTTGGAGCTGTAGGTGAGGATCACGGAGGCGCCCCGCCGCGCCAGTTCCACGGCCGTGCTCCAGCCGATGCCGGAGCTGCCGCCGGTCACGATGGCCACTGTCATTTTCCTACCGCCTGTCCGGTCTGCTTGGTTTCGGTAGAACCAATAAGACCGGCTCAGGCGGTGGAATCCGAGATCAAAGCTCCCGGCTGCTTGCCTGATCCTCCCTAGGTGCTCAGGGCGCGGTTCAGCAGGGCGGTGAGCTGCCGCAGCTCGTCGGCGGTCAGCGCCCCCAGCGGTGTGTTCTCCAGCGCCGCGCGCATCACCTCGTCGCGCACCCTGCGGCCCTTCGCGGTCAGCACCAGCACGCGCGAGCGGCGGTCGGCCGGGTCGACGGCGCGCTCCACCAGGCCTCGGTCCACGAGCTGGTTGCTCATGAACGTGAGGTTCGGGGCGTTGCAGTACAGGCGCTCGGCCATGACCTTCATCGACGGCGGCTGCTCGGCCGGGTCGATCGCCCACAGGGCCTGGAACGTCGCCGTGGTCAGGCGGTGTTCGGTCAGCACCGGGGTGATCAGGTCGACGGTCCGCATCCAGGACTCGTGGACCGCGGCGACCGCCGCGGTGAGGTCGGACGCGGTCATGTCACCATCCTACCGGTGTTTCGAGTCTCGAAGTATCGTGCTAGCGTCGATGCTTCGAGACTCGAAACAATGGAGGAACCTGTGAGCTACCGGGGTGTGACCTCGCTCGTCACCGGCGCGTCGAAGGGGCTGGGCCGGGCGTACGCGCTGGAGCTGGCGCGGCGGGGAGCACGGGTGGTGGTGCTGGCGCGGTCGGAGGCCGGCCTGCGCGCGCTGGCGGCCGAGGTCCGGGAGCGGCACGGCGTGGAGGTGGAGGTGGTCGTCGCCGACCTCACGGCGCCGGACGGGCCCGATCGGGTGCTGGAGGAGCTGCGCGAGCGCGGGCTGAGCGTCGACCTGCTGGTCAACAACGCCGGCGCGGGCAGCGCGGGCCCGTTCCTCGAGCGCCCGCTGGGTCCGCAGCTGACGTCCGTGGCGCTCAACGTGGACGGCCTGCTCGCGCTGACCCACGCGATCGGCGGAGAGCTGGTCTCACGCGGGTCCGGCGGCATCATCAACGTGTCGTCCATCGCGGCGTTCCAGCCGATGCCGTACCAGGCGACCTACGCGGCGACGAAGGCGTTCGTGCTGTCGTTCACCGAGGCGCTGGCCGAAGAGCTGCGCGGCACCGGGGTGCACGTCATGGCCGTGCACCCCGGGGCGGTCGCGACCGGGTTCTTCGACGGCACGACCGCCACGATCCACCCGATCGCGGACACGCCGGAGACCGTCGCCGCCCGCTCCCTCGACGACTACGAGCGGCGGCGTGCGGCCTCCTACCCGGGCCGGGCGCTGACCAAGGTGGTGAACCGGGCCATGACCTGGCCCTCCCGCGTGCTGCCGCGCACCGCGGCGACCCGCGCCGCCCGTGCGCTGAACCGCAAGCTGGGCCTGCACGAGGTGGTGGACGTGGTCACGCCCTCCCGGTGACGTCGAGCGCCGCGCCGACGATGCTGCCGGTGTCGATGCCGTGGGCGCGGTAGGTGCTGTCCAGGTCGCCGGACTGGCCGAACGCGGTGACGCCCAGGTGCACCGCGCCGCGCCCGGTCACGCCCGCGAGGAACGCGAGCGTGTGCGGGTGGCCGTCGAGCACGGTGACCAGCGGCGCCGCGCGGCCGGCAGGGAACAGCGAGTCGAGGATCCACGTCGGCGCGTCGCCACGGCCGGCGCGGGCCTGGACGGCGCGGAACAGCAGGTCCGGGCTCGTCAGGCAGAGGACGTCCGCGGCCAGGCCGAGAGCTTCGAGCCGTTCCGCCGCCTTGAGCGCTTCCGGCACGAGAGCGCCCATCGTGACGATGGTGACGTCGGGTGTGTTCGCGGTGCGGCGCAAGGCATAGCCGCCCGCGACGACCTGGCGCCGGCGGCGTTCGCGGGCGGCGGGGTCGGCCGGCACCGCCGCGAGCGTCTGGTCGACCGGGCGGGTCGACAGCCGCAGGTAGGCCGAGGAGCCGCCGGGACGTCCCAGCCGGCCCAGCGCGGCCAGGAGGCACCACTCGGTGTCGAGCGCGAACGCCGGTTCCCACGTGGTGCAACCCGGTTGCTCGATGCCGATGGACGGCGTGGTGATCGACTGGTGCGCACCGCCCTCGGGCGCCAGCGTGACGCCGGACGGCGTGCCGACCAGGATCGACTGCCCGCCCGCGTAGAGGCCGAACGACCACGGCTCCAGCGCGCGGGTCACGAACGGGTCGTAGAGCACGCCGATCGGCAGGAGTGGCTGGCCCCAACGGCTCCAGGTCGCGCCGAGCTCACCCAGGAGCCCGACGAGGTTGGTCTCCGCGATGCCGAGCTCGACGTGCCGCCCGGTCGGCCGTTCCCGCCAGTGCAGGATCGTCTCCGCGTCGTCCTCGAACCAGTCGACGCCCTCGTCGGTCGACCAGATGCCGACCTTGTTGACCCAGCCGCCGAGGTTGGTGCTGGAGCTGACGTCCGGCGACACGGTGACGACCCGCGCGCCGGCCTCGGGGGCGGCGCGGTTCAGGTCGAGCAGCGTGCGGCCCAGAGCCGACTGCGTGGTGGCGGTGCCGGACGGCGTGCGGCCCAGATCGGCGGGCACGGCGGGGGGTTCCGCGATCTCGACGGGGGCGCGGCGCAGCCGCCCGGCGGCCCGTTCGCAGGCGAGGTGTTCGGCACTTCCGGCGGGGAACCGTTGCCACGGCTGGGAAGCGGACGTCCCGCAGCGCGCCGCCAGCTCCTCGAACTGCGCTCCGGTCAGCAGCGCCGAGTGGTTCTGCGGGTGCCCGGCGGTCGGCAGCCCGTGGCCCTTCACCGTGTAGGCGATGATCACCGTGGGCCGGGTGTCGTCGATCGCGTGGAACGCGGCCCGCAGCGCCTCGTGGTCGTGCCCGCCGAGCCCGCGCACCGCGCCGGTGAGCTGCTCGTCGTCGAGGTCTCCCAGCAAAGCGGCGATGCTCGCGGCGTCGGAACCCTTGCCGGGCAACAGCGAACGCAGCTTGTCCGGCGTGTGCCGCAGCAGGCGCTGGTACTCCGCGTTGGTCATGGTGTCGATCCGCTCGCGCAACGCCGCCCCGCCGGGACGCGTGAACAGCTCCTCCAGCGCGGCGCCGTACTTGACCGTGATCACCTGCCAGCCCGCCGCGGTGAACAGCGCCCGCGACCGGTCCGCGCCGAGCACGGGCGTGACGCGGTCGAGCGACTGGCGGTTGAAGTCCACGATCCAGACGATCTCGCCGAGGTGCTGGACCATCGGGTCGAGGACCGCCTCCCAGCACGCGCCCTCGTCCAGCTCGGCGTCCCCGACCAGCGAGTACTGCCGGCCGAGCGGCTGCTCGGCGAAGTGCGCGCCCACGTACCGCCGCGACAGCGCGCCCCAGATCGGCGCCGTCGCCCCGATGCCGACCGAGCCCGTGGAGTAGTCGGCGGGCGCCGGGTCCTTCGTGCGCGACGGGTAGGCCTGCAGCCCGCCGAACTCGCGCAGCGTCGTCAGCTGCCGCTCGTCGAGCTGCCCGAGCAGGAACTCGATGGCGTGCAGCACGGGGGAGGCGTGCGGTTTGACCGACACCCGGTCCTCCGGCCGCAGGTGCTCGAACCACAGCGCGGTCATGATGCTCGTGATCGAGGCGCTCGACGCCTGGTGCCCGCCGACCTTGAGCCCGCTCGTGTTGCGCCGCACGCGGTTCGCGTGGTCCACGATCGCCGTCGACAGCCACAACACCCGCTGCTCCACGGCCCGCAGCACGTCCAGGCCGGTCGTCGGGGCCGCGCTCGCGGCGGTGCTCAGCGTCGTCATGCGACGAAGTGGAACCAGCGGCTCGTTTTCGCCGCAAGTATCACGCGCGGTTTGGCTCGTTTCGAGCACTTTTCCGTCGTCCGAGGCCCGCTGCGCGAGGGAAAAGAGCGCGGCGGACTACAGTTCCGGCGTGGCCGACTCCGGGACGCTCGACGACCTCGACCGCGCGATCCTCGCGTTGCTGATCGAGGACGGTCGCCGCTCCCTCGTGGACATCGCCGAGCGCGTCAGCCTGTCGCCCGCCCCGGTGAAGCGGCGCGTCGAACGCCTGGAACGGCTCGGCGTGATCACCGGCTACACCGCGCTCGTCGACCACGGCAAGCTCGGCGCGGGCCTCGAGGCGTTCGTGGAGCTGCGGTTCGCGGGCGACACCAGCGTCGAGGAGGTCACCGACGCCCTGATGCGCATCCCCGAGGTGCAGGAGATCGTCACCGTCGCGGGCGACCCGGACGCGCTGGCGCGGGTGCGGCTCGACAACGTGGCGCACCTGCGCGAGGTCATCGACCGGATGCGCGAGGGTGGCCGGGTGATAGGCACCAAGACGCTGATGGTGGTGGGGCGCAAGCGGCGGGGGTCGGGCGGCGGCTGGCGCTGAGCGCACCGCGGCGGCTCGCAGCTGCGTGGAGCGCACCATCACCGGACTTCGGCGCGACGCACGCTCCCGGACGGCGATGGCGTGGACCGAATCCGCTGCGGCTGGGGTGGCCGACCGGCTCAGCGCGAGCGGCGGGGGCGGGCGGCGGCTCGCGCTGAGCGCACCGCGGCGGCCGGCGCTGAGTGCACTGCGTGGCCCGCGGCTGTCCGAAGCGCACCACCACCTGGCTTCGGCGCGACGCGTCTGCCGCACGCTCCCGGACGGCGTGGGGCGCGACCGAACCCGTTGTGGCCGACCGGCTCACGCGAGCGGCGGGGGCCGGGTGGCGGCTCGCGCTGAGCGCACCACCCGGCCCCTGGCGGCCGGCCCGGCGCAGCCACCTCACGTGGCCCGCCGGGCTCGTCGTGGGTGACTACTCGATGTGCAGGTTCCGCACCTTGGCCTCGGCGACGATGCGTTCCGCCTCGTCCCGGGCGACGCTGCGCAGCTCGGCCAGGGCGCGCATCGCCTCGGCCCGGCGGGCCGACATCGCGAGGCGGAAGTCCTCGCGGACGCTCTCCCGCTTCGCGGCGGCCTCCTCGTCGAGCCTGCGGGCGCGCTGCTCCGCCTCGCCCACGATCATCAGGGCCTTGAGCTGGGCGTCCCTGATGACGTCCCGGCGTTCCTCCTCGGCCAGGGCGACCATGCGGGCGAGCCGCTCGGGCAGGCCCTTCGGGTCGATCGGCGTGAGGCAGATCCGGTGCAGGCCGTCCTGCAGGGCGGCGTTCTCCTCCTGGACCGCCGTCAACCTGGTGGCCAGGGCGTCCGCCCGTGCCTCCGACGCGTCGCGGTCGGCGGTGACCAGGCGCAGCTCGGCCTCCAGTTCGGCGACGTAGTCGTCCACCTCGTCGCGGTCGTAGCCGCGCCAGCGCAGCCCGAACCACGTGCGCAGCGGTATGAGCTCAGTCCTGCTGTCGACACCCACCAGCCGTCTCCTCCGCCTCCCGCGAGTCAGTCCTGCCAAGGGGTACGTATGAGGCACGCCATCGGTTCTAACGGGTTCACCAGGCATGATGGGCACGTGAACACCAAACTGTGCCCGTGCGGCACCGGCCGGTCCTATGTGGACTGCTGCGGTGCGCTGCACTCCGGAGCCCGCAAGGCGGCCACCGCCGAGCAGCTGATGCGGTCGCGCTACAGCGCTTTCGCCGTGTCCGACGAGGACTACCTGCTGCGCACGTGGGCCGCGAAGCACCGCCCCTCCAGCGCCGGGATCGACTCGACCGACCGCTGGCTCAAGCTCGAGATCCTGGCCACCGAGAACGGCGGGCTGCTGCAGAACGAGGGCGTCGTGGAGTTCCGGGCGCACTACGTCGGAGGCGTGGTGCACGAGCGGAGCAGGTTCGTCCGGGAGAACGGCCAGTGGGTGTACGCGGAGGGCCTCGAATGAGCACGGTGACGGTCGCGGGCAGGTTCAACGGGCCGCCCGGGATGGGCAACGGCGGCTACTCGGCGGGTCTGCTCGCCGCGCACGTCGCGGCCCCGGCCGTGAGCGTCCGCCTGCGCAAGCCGGTGCCGCTCGACCGCGAGCTGCGGGTCCGCGACGGGCAGCTGCTCGACGGCGAGACCGTGATCGCGTCGGCCGAGCCCGCCACGCTCGCCCTCGAGGTGCCCGCCGCGCCGGCGATCGACGAGGCCCTCAAGGCGTCCGCGAAGGTGCCGTGGCGCGACAAGCACCCGTTCCCGACGTGCTTCGGCTGCGGTCCCGGCCGCGAGGACGGCATCGCGGCGCTGCTCGGGCCGCTCGACGGCCGCGACGAGTGGGCCGGGGTGTGGCGGCCCTCCGACGCGCTGCCGAACGACGGCGAGCACGTGCTGCCCGAGATCGTCTGGGCGGCGCTCGACTGCCCGTCCGCCCAGCCCGTCGCCCCGGACGGGGGACCGGCGTTCGTGCTCGGCACGTTCGTGGCGCAGGTGGAGAAGCCCGTCGCGCTCGGCGTCGACCACGTGCTCCTTGCGTGGGAACTCGGCCGGGAGGGGCGCAAGGCGTACTCCGCGTCCGCCATCATCGGTCCCGACGGGGTGTGTGGCAGGGCGCACGCCGTCTGGGTGTCGATCGGATGACCCCAAATAACCCGACTGGGTGAGAAGGGGTGCGGCGCGTCTTGATAGCGTGCACCCCCGTTGCCCGATTGAGCCGAAAGGGCGAGTGACCGGGATGGCACGGAGGTGATCAGGCGCTTGATGGGCCGACGTGCCGCCGCCCATGGCGACCAGCAAACACAGACCCAGGCTTCTGGCCAGAGCAGTTTCGGGGTTCAGACCATCACGAGCACCGACCAGGACCTGGACCTGTACCCCGTCGAGCAGCCCCCGGCAGCGGCAGCACCAGCGGCGCCGCAGCCGGAGCCGGTACCCCAGAGGACGCCGTTCGCGGCGAACTTCGTCGGGGCGACGCTCGTCGTTTCCGCTCAGGAGGGCCCGAGCCAGGGCGCCACGGGCCTCGCCCGCGCGCTGCCCGCCGACCGCGGCAGGACCGTGGTCGTGGTCGACTTCCCCGGCGGGGACCAAAGCACCTTCTGGCCGCACGTCGTGACCGCGCTCAGCGGCCGCGGGCCCATCCGGCTCGCGGTGTCGCACGCGGGCACGATGCGCCCGACCGCGCCCGCGCAGTGGCTCGCCGAGCAGCTGCAGACCGAGGTCGTCGCGCCGGACGGCGTGCTGACCACGGTGCCCGGTGCCGCGTTCGTCGTGGGCACCCAGGGCTACGGCAGCTGGGTGCGGTTCCAGCCGAACGCGTCACCGATGCCGTTCGGCCGCCGTTTCCCGGTGCCGCAGTGGGAGGCGATGGACCCGAACTCGCCGTGGCCCACGGGGGAGGTCGGCATCTCCGAGCCCATCCCGTCCGGGCTGTGGCTGCGCGCGCAGCAGCCGCCGTTCGACCCCACCGCCCAGGACTCGCGGCCGATCGTGGCGCTGCCGTGCCGCGACAACGTGCTGACGGTCGTCGTCGGCGGTCCCGGCCAGTCCGCGATCCCGGTCGACGAGGTGTGCCGCCTCATGACCGCGCTGCCCCAGGCGGCCCGGTCACGCGTGCGGCTCGTGCCGTACGGCATCGACGCCGGTCTGGGCAGCCTCGTCGCCGACCAGCTCGGCGAGCCGATCGCGATGTTCACCGGCCTGCCGGTCGGCAACCTGCGCGGCGGCGGTCCCGCCGTCATCGCGGTCGACCCGCGCGGCCAGCAGACGTGGCGGCCGTTCGTGACCGAGGTGCTGTGCGTGCCGAACGAGTCCGTGCCCGTCGTGTCGGGCTACCGGACCCCCGTACCGGGCCTGTCCGAGGTCTCGCCGGGCGTGTTCGCGCTCGGCGACGGCGTCGTGCTGGAGGTCGTGCCCTCGGGCCTGTGGGTGCGCGAGCAGGACGAGCCGTACAACGCGGCCGAGGTGCGCTCTCAGCCCGTTGACCCCGAGTGGGCACGTCTGACCGTCGGCACGCCTGGGCGCACGACGCCCGGCGCGGTTGCGGTGCACGGCGCTGCTCTCGTGGAACGCCTCGAGCCCGAAGTGCGCAAGCTGCTGCGTTTGGTGTTCTGCGACTCCAAGGTCTCACCGCCGCCTCCGCCCGCTCCTCCGCCCGCTCCGGCGCAGATCGCCTCGTCGACCAGCACCGCGGCGCACGCGTTGTCGACCCGTGACTCGTCGGACAACGGCACCGGCTTCTTCACCGCCGTGACGCCCGTCGAGCCCGAACCGGACCGCCCCGCGTACGCGAGCATGGACGCCGGCCCGGCGATCGCGACCGTGACGTCGCACGCGCTGGACGACCCGGACGAGGCCGCCTTCCCGTCCGACGACCCGGACTACGCCCCCGTGCGCTTCCGCGTCGACGGCCCGCTGCCGCTGCAACCGCTGGCGCTGTGGGAATCGTTCGCGGAGGTCTCCGCCGACCGCGAGACGGTCGACCCGGACCACAGCAGCTCCGACGCCGAACGCGACACGGTCCGCCGCGCCCTGGGCGAACGCTACGGCGTGCACGCGGCCACGGTCTGCCGCCTGCTCGCCCAGCGCCCGGACGCCGAGGAGGACCCGGCCGCGTTCGAAGCGATGGTCACCGACCTCACGGCACTCCTCGCGTGCGTGTCGCAAGACGAAGAAATGGTCGTCGACACGCTCCGAATGGGCCGCCTCGGCCGGTTGCGCCCGTACGTCGCCTGCATCATCTCGGGCCTGAACCGCCTGCCCGTGCACAACGGCGTGGTGACCGTGTGGGGCATGAGCGGCCAAACCGGCCCGCGCCGCTACCGCCACGGCGAGGTCGTGGTCGAACACGGCCTGCTGGACGCCATCGCCAATCCGACCTCGCGCATAGAGGGCGCCACGGAGTACCTGCTGTGGTCGGTCACCGGCCGCCGCGTCGAGGTGTCCGACCGCGTCGCCGTCGCCACCGAGGAACGCGTGGTCTTCGCACCCGGCACCCCGTTCCGCGTGCTGGCGGTGGCCGCGGCGGAGGGCGACCACCCGCAGCAGGTGCTGCTGCAGGAGGTGGCCGGAGCCGCGGCGGAGCAGGAGATCGCGGGGATGCGGCCGAGCGTGCTGTCGCAGCTGGAGCGGGCGGCGGCGAACCTGCGCGTCCTGCCGGTGTCGCACCAGGTGACGGTGGAGGCCTGACCGCCCACCTGGGCATCCGCTACGCCGAACCGCCCGTCGGCCCGTTGCGCGTCCACCCGCCGGTGGACCGCGACGGCGAGCCGACCGGCGGGTTCGGCGACGCCCACACCCTGAACGTCTGGTCCACGGCGGACCGGGACGCCCCGGTCCTGCTGTGGGTCCACGGCGGCGCGAACACCGTCGGCTCCTCCTCCCAGCCGGAGTACGCGGGCGACCACCTGGCCTCGCTGGGCGTCGTCTTCGTCAGCTGCAACTACCGGCTGGCCGAAGACGGCTACGGCGCCCTCGACGGCGTCCGGCACAACCGCGGCCTGCTCGACGTCGTCTCCGCACTGCGGTGGATCCGGCGCAACATCAGGGCCTACGGCGGCAACCCCGGCAACGTCACCGTCGCCGGCCAGTCCTCGGGAGCCCAGACGGTCGCCGCCCTCATGGTGATGCCGGCGGCGCGAGGCCTGTTCCACAAAGCCGTCGTCCACAGCCTCGCCGGCAGGTTCTTCACCCCGGAGGAAGCACGGGAAACCCAGCGCCGGGCCGACCCGGGAGTCGTGCTCTACCAACCGGTCGTGGACGGCGACACCCTCCCGCGCAGCCCGCTGGAGGGCCCCTACGGGGTCGAGCTGATGGTCTGCCACACGGCGGACGAGGACGAAGAGCTGTTCCGGGAACCCACGAGGAGGCTGGCCGAGGAGCACGGCCACGCCTTCAGGTCGGTTTACGCGCGCACTCCGGCCCACCACGGCGCCGACGTGCCGGACATGTTCCGCGGCGACATCGCCGAGGCCTGGGCGAGGTTCGCCCGCGACGGAAACCCGGGCTGGCCGCGAGAAGACCTGAAGACCTGGACCTAGCTCTCCGTCGAGAGTCCGAGCGACCCGTCGAGCCGAGGCACGCAGGCACCGGCGCGCTCGTCCGCCGCCAGGAACTCCGTCAGGCACCGGGCGATCTGCTCGTGGCCGCGGGCGTTGGGGTGGAACGACTCCTGCAGCGCGTGCGAGGAGCGCCGCTGGTCGGTCAGGCCCTCCCAGTCGACCGACAGGCGGGTGAACCACTCGGTGCCCGGGTCGTCGCCGCCCGCGCACGCCTCGTGGCCCTCGCCGGCGCGGGAGAGGTCGAGGAAGCGGGCGCCCACCTCCGACGCGGCGGTGCGCAGGCCGTTCGACAGTTCCGGCACGGCCTCCTCGACGACCCACTCCAGGTCCGTGGTGCGCAGCGGGCAGCCGGAGAGGTTCTGCAGGGAGCGCGGCATCTTCGGGGACACCGGGGCGGCGTACGACTGCACGACGAGCTGGTACTCCGAGTCGAGGTAGCCCGAGTCGCGCATGGTCTGGCGGACGGCGCTGAGGGTGTTCTCGACCTTGGGGACCATCCGCTTCACGCGCTTGGTCCACTCCGGGGCGACGGCGGACGTGCAGTCGCTGCGCTTGCCCCACGCCTCGAAGCACTTGTTCAGGATCTCGGAGAAGCGCGGGTCGTCGTTCGCGCCGATGGCCACGACGATCGCGACGACGCGGTGCGAGCCCGCTACCTCGCGCAGGCGGGGGAGCTGTTCGTTGCGCAGCTTGTCGGAGTTCGCGCCCGAGCAGGCGAGGTTGAACCGCCGGTCGGCCTCGACGCCGGCCTTCATGATCTCGGCCCCGCGCGAGCGGTGGCACCAGTTGCCGCCGTCCTCGCCGTCGGTGCCCGGCTCGTAGTCGCCGGCGCCCTCGCCGGACATCGTGCTGTCGCCGAGCGCCACGACCGCGGTCCTCGTCTCGCGGTCGGGGGCGGACGGCGGCGGGAACGGGTGGTCGCTCACGACCAGCACGATCGCGAGCAGGCCGATGGCGGCAAGGGTGAGCACTTTGCGCATCGCGGACCAGTTTACCGGGAATGCGAGCCCCGGCCCGCTGGTCCGGCCACGTCCTCTGTGGACGACCGGGTGGGCGGTGGGCGGGCTCGGTGCAGGCGTACGTGGCCGAATGCGAGGGCGAGAGGGCGTTGCCGCCTCAGCGGGGGATGAGGAAAGTGGAGGTGTGGGGAATCTGAGGGAGATAGTCGTGGTCGGCTACGACCACACGGCGTTGCTGGACCTCGCGGGGCCCGTCGAGGTCTTCCAGGCCGCGAACCACGGCGAGCGGCGCTACGAGGTCACGGTCGCCACGCTCGGGGGAAGACCGTTCACCGCGACGGCGGGGGTGCGCGTCGAGGCGGGCGCGGACCTGCTGACGCTGGACCGCCCGATCGACACGCTGCTGGTCGTCGGCGGCTGGGGCTACGACGACGCGGCGTCCGACGCGGTGCTCACGTCGCACCTGCGGCGGCTCGCGCTGAGATCGCGCCGGGTCGCGGGCGTCTGCACGGGGGCCGTGGTCCTGGCCGGCGCCGGGCTGCTCGAGGGCAAGAAGGCGACCACGCACTGGGCGTTCACCGGGGAGCTGGAGAACCGCGGGGTCGAGGTGGAACCGGACGCGATCTTCGTCTGCGACGGGCAGGTGGCCACGTCGGCGGGGGTGACGGCGGGCATCGACCTCGCGCTCGCCATGGTGGAGCAGGACCACGGGCCCGCCCTGGCCCGCCGGATCGCGCAGTACCTGGTCGTCTTCCTGCAGCGCTCGGGCGGCCAGTCGCAGTTCAGCGTGCACACCCGCGCGAAACCGGTGCGGGACGGCTCGCTGCGCGCGTTGCTCGACGACATCCACGCCGACCCGGCCAGGGAGTGGACGGTGCCGGTCATGGCGCGCAAGGCCATGATGAGCGTGCGGCACTTCGCCCGCGTCTTCTCCCGCAACGTGGGCGTCTCGCCCGCCCAGTACGTCGAACGGGCCAGGGTGGAGGCCGCCGCCGACCGGCTGGCCAGCACCGCCGACCCGCTCGACCTCGTCGCCCGCCAGTCGGGGTTCGGCTCGGCCGAGACCCTGCGCCGGGCCTTCCTGCGCGTGCTCGGCGTGTCGCCGGGCAGCTACCGCGCCCGCTTCCGGACCACCGGGGTTGCCTGATGGACGCCACTTTCGTGCTCTACCCGAACATGACCGCGCTCGACTTCGTCGGCCCGTACGAGGTGATCGCCAGTGTGCCGGTGGTCACCGCCCGGTTCGTCGCCGCGACGCTCGACCCGGTGAAGTCCGACAACGGCCTCGTCGTGACGCCCACCGACACGTTCGACTCGCTCAAGGCGACCGACATCGTCGTGGTGCCCGGCTCCGGGCACTGGAAGGAGGTGCTGGCGGACTCCGGCGGCGTCGTCGAGTGGCTGCGGGAGGTCCACCCGACGACGAAGTGGACGACGTCGGTGTGCACCGGCTCGACGCTGCTCGCCGAAGCGGGCCTGGTGTCGAGGGCGACGACGCACTGGGCCGCGCGCGAGGACCTCGAGGTGCGCGGGGTGGAGGTCAGCACCGACCGGGTCGTGTTCGACGGCAAGGTCGTGAGCGGCGCGGGCGTCTCCGCGGGCATCGACATGGCGTTGCGGCTGGTCGAGGCCGAGTTCGGCGAGGTGGTCTCGCAGGCGGTGCAGGTCGGCATCGAGTACGACCCGCAGCCGCCGCGGTCCTACGACTCGATCCCGCCCGAGATCGCGCAGGGCCTCAGGACCGCGTTCGAGTCACGTCAGGCCTGACTGCACGGCGAAGACGACGAGCTGGGCGCGGTCGCGCGCGCCCAGCTTCACCATCGCCCGCGACACGTGCGTGCGCACCGTCGCGGGCGAGATCACCAGCGTGGCCGCGATCTCGTCGTTGGACGCGCCGGACGCCACGTGCCGCATGATCTCCCGCTCGCGTTCGGTCAGCCTGTCGAGGTGCGGCACGGGCCGCGCCGACGCGCCGGACGCGAACCGGTCGATCACCCGGCGCGTGACGGACGGCGAGAGCAACGACCCGCCGTCGGCCACCACGTGCACGGCGCGCAGCAGGTCGGCGGGGTCGGAGTCCTTCACCAGGAACCCGGACGCGCCCGTCCGCAGCGCCTCGAACACGTACTCGTCGAGGTCGAACGTCGTGAGCACGACGATCTTGACGCCGGCGCAGGCGGGATCGGCGGAGACGCGGCGCAGCACCTCCAGGCCGTCCATCAGCGGCATGCGGATGTCGAGGAACACCACGTCCGGCTTCACCGACCGGATCAGCGCCAGCGCCTCGCGCCCGTCGGCGGCCTCGCCCGCGAACCGCACGCCGTCCTCGGTCTCGATCAACGTCCGCAGCCCCATCCGGACCAGCGGCTGGTCGTCGGCCACCACCACGCGAATCATGACGGCAACGGTATCCGTGCGATGACCGAGAAACCGTGCGCTCCGTCGACCTCCAGCGTGCCGCCGAGGGCCTCCGCCCGCGAGCGCATGCCCGTGATGCCGTGGCCCTCGACGACCGTTCCCGGTGTGCCGGTGTCGGTCACGTGCACGACGACCTCGCCCCGCACGGCGTAGACGCGCACGGACGCCGTGACGCCGGGAGCGGAGTGCCGCAGCACGTTCGTCAGCGACTCCTGCACGATCCGGTACACGGCCAGCTGGTGGCCCTCCGGCAGGTCGAGCGGGTCGACCTCCACCGACACGTCGAGCCCTGCCTCGCGCATCCGGGAGGCCAGCGCCGGGACGTCGGCCGGCGTGATCGTCGGCGTCAGCGGCGCCGAGCCGCGCAGGGTGTCCAGTTCGGACCGCAGGCCGTCCAGGGCCTCCTTCGCCGTGCCGCGGATGGCCTCCAGCGACGCGCGGGCCTTCACGGGGTCCCTGTCCAGCACGTACAGCGCCACGCCCGCCTGCATCGCGATCACCGAGAGGCCGTGGCCGACGACGTCGTGGACCTCCTGGGCGAGCCGCAGCCGTTCGGAGATCACCACGCGTTCCCGGACGTCCACAGCGGACTTCCGGCGCAGCTTCACCAGCACACCGGCGGCGCCGGGCAGCAGGATCCAGCCCGCGCACCAGGTGATCCACGAGGTCACGGAGTCGTTCCACCACGGCAGGATCGCGAGTGCGTAGACCAGCGCCGAGGCGGCGGCGAGCTCGACGCGGGAGTACACCGCGACCGCGTACACCGCCGCCACGCCGCTCACGAGGATCGGGCCGAACGGGTAGCCCTGCGCGAGGTAGACCGCGATGGAGAGGACCGAGATCCCGACAGTCCACAACGGACGGACCGAGCGGAGCAGCAGTCCGGCGGCCGCGGTGGTGATGAGCACGTGGGCGAGGACGTCGAGCGGCTCCGCGCCCTGCAGCCGCGCGGCGAACCGCGTCCCGGCGAGGCCGAAGACCAGCAGCGCCACCGTCAGCGCCACGTCCTGCCACCTGATCCGCATGCCACCGACCCTACGACCGGGACCGTACGCAGATGTGCGTATCTTCGTGACGCTCCCGTGCGGACGACCCGGCGCGCTCGCGGGCCCACCGTTGAGCCCATGATCGTGACAACGGAGAAGCTGACGAAGCGCTACGGCGGCCGCGCCGTGGTGGACGAGGTCAGTCTGTCCGTGCGGCGGGGCGAGGTCTACGGGTTCCTCGGTCCCAACGGCGCGGGCAAGACGACCACGATCCGCATGCTGCTGGGGCTCGTGAAGCCGACCGGCGGCACCGCTCGCGTGCTGGGCGAGGCACCGGGCACCCCGAAGGCGTTGCTGCAGGTCGGGTCGCTCATCGAAGGACCCGGCTTCTACCCGTACCTGTCCGGCCGCGACAACCTGCGGGTGCACGCGGCCCGCCGCGGCCTCGCCGGGACCCACGTCGAGGCCGCGCTGGAACAGGTCGACCTGGTGGGCGCCGCGGGGCAGAGGTTCCGCCGGTACTCGCTCGGCATGAAGCAACGGCTCGGCGTCGCCGCCGCCCTGCTCGGCCGGCCGGAGCTGTTGATCCTCGACGAGCCGACCAACGGCCTCGACCCGGCGGGCATGGCCGACATGCGCGACCTCGTGCGGGCGCTGGCGGCGCAGGGGCAGACGGTGCTGCTGTCGAGCCACCTGCTCGGCGAGGTCGAGGAGATCTGCGACCGCGTCGGCGTGATCGCGAACGGCAGGCTCGTCGCGGAGAGCACCGTCGAGCAGTTGCGCGGCGACACCGTGCTGCTGGTCCGCGCCGACCCGGTCGAGAAGGCGCACGTGCTGATCGAGGGCAGCTCTCTGCACGGTGACGTGCTGCACGTGCGGGAGGCCGACGCGGCCTCGCTGGTGCGGACGCTGGTGCACGCCGACGTGGACGTGCGGGAGGTCCGGCCCCTGCGCCGGACGCTGGAAGAGGTCTTCTTCGAGATGACGGGGGCAGCCTGATGGGCACCGTGAAGGCGGAGCTGCTGCGGTTGTGGAAGTGGCCGGCCACGTGGGTGCTGATCGGAGTCTGGCTGGTGATGACGCTGACGTTCGGCTACGTGTTCAACTACCTCGCGTTGAACGGCGGCACGAACACCCGCGACCTCTCGCAGCAGCAGCTGATCAGCTCGATGCAGCCGGAGAACGTCGGCGCGGCGGTCGTGCGCGGCCTGCCGATGTTCGGCGGCGCGATCGTCCTGGTGCTCGCGGCGCTGGCGGTCGGCAGCGGCTACGGCTGGGGCACCTGGAAGACCACGCTGACCGCCGGCCCGCGCCGGGTGTCGGCGATGGCGGGCACCCTGGGGGCGCTGGCGGTCGTCGTGGTCGTCCTGGTGGCGCTGACCTTCGTGGCCGACCTCGGCGCGGCGATCACGGTGGCCTCGCTGCAGGGCTGGGACTGGAGCCTGCCGGGCTGGTCCGCGGTGGAGGCCCTCGGCGCCTCACTGCTGATCGCCGCGATGTGGACGGCGTTCGGCGTCTTCCTCGGCGTCGCCACCAAGGGGCCCGCGCTGGCCGTCGGTCTCGGGCTGATGTGGGCGATCGTGACCGAGAACCTCCTGCGGGGCGTGGGTTCCCTGCTCGGACCGGTCGAGTCGCTGACCGGGGCCCTGCCCGGTGGCTCCGCCGGCAACCTCGCCGGCGCCGTCGGCGGATCGGGTGCTCCCGGCGTGCTGAACGACCTGAGCGGCACGACCGCGGCGCTGTTCCTCGTGGGGTACGTGGTGTTCTTCGCGGGCGCGGCGACGCTGCTGAAGGTGCGCCGCGATCTCGTGTAGGGCCACGGCGGCCCAGATCACACCGAGCACGACCGCGACTCCGGTGGGGTGGTCGCGGTCGTGCGGTCCCGGGGTCGACGCCGTGCCCGACCATCGCCGCCTGGTGGCAGACGGCGTCCACTGTGAACAGAAGTGGCCGCAGGACCTCGGGGGAGGTCACGTCGCCGACGACCGTGGCCCCTGGGAGGTCAGCTCGTCCGCGACGTGCGACCCGATGAACCCGGCCCCGCCGGTGATCAGTACTCGCATGCACCGACCGCAGGGCCGCCGCACGCGGCGGTGCGCGGTCGAGAGGTCAGCCGTCAGAACTCCGTAAGACCATCTCCACCACGAACCGGCTGCCGCACGGCGAGCGGTCCTCCACCCACACCCGCCCGCCCAGCCGGCGAACGTGCTCGCGCACCAGCGCCAGCCCGAGACCGCTGCCCGAGGCGTCACCGGCCCTACCGCGCGCGAACCGTTCGAAGATCTCCTCCCGCAACGGTTCCGGCACACCGGGCCCGGCGTCCTCGACCACCAGCCGCACCGACGAGCCCCGAGGCCGCACGGACACCAGCACCGCGCCGTCCGCGTGCCGCTCGGCGTTGTCCAGCAGGTTCGTCAGCACCCGGTCGAGCCGGCGCCGGTCGCCGAGCACGACCGCGGGCTCCAGGTCCAGCGCGACCGGCGCGCGGGTCGCAACGACGTTGCGCACCAACGCGTCCAGCGCGACCCGGCCGGGCGGGTCGTCGACCTGGTCGGCGCGCGAGATCTCCAGCAGGTCCGCGACCATCCGCGCGAACCGGTCGACCTCCGAGGCCAGCAGCTCCAGCGCGGTTCCCGCGGTGCCGGGCAGGCGGTGGCAGCGGCGGCGCAGCACCGCGGCCGCGTTCACCATCGTCGTCAACGGCGACCGCAGCTCGTGCGAGACGTCCGAGACGAACCTGGCGTCCCGCAACGCCCTGCGCTCCAGCGCCTCGGCAGCCGCGTTCACCCGCGCCGCCAGCGCCGCGAGGTCCGGGTCGTCCTGGCGGGGCAGGCGGGCGCGGAGATCACCGTCCGCGATCCTGCCCGCCGCGGAGCTCAGCTCCGCCAGCGGTGTCAGCGCCCGCCTCGCCGCCCACGAGCCCAGCGCGGCACCGAGCAGCGCGGAGCCGGCCGTGCCGGCGACCAGCGCGGCCCGCAGCACGGCGAGCGTCCCGTCGAGCTGCCGCAGCCCGGACACCTCGACGTAGACACCGCCCGCCAGCGGTCGAGCGACGGCGAGCACGGGCAGGCCGTCCACGGTGATCCACGCGCTGCCCGGCGGGTGGCGCAGCAGTCGTGGTGGCAGCGCGGACGGCTCCACCGCGCGGCCCGCCGTCACCACGCCCGCCGGGCCCACCACGAGGATCGACGAGTCGGGGCCGGCGAGGAGCTCGGCGAGGGCGGAGGAGGTCGGCGACCCGCCGGCCAGCCGGGCGTGGGCCTCGGCCTCGCGCAGCGCACCCGCCTCCCGTTGTCGCAGCAGGGAACCGGAGACGAGGGTCCAGGTGGTGAACGCCAGCACGCCCGTGACGAGCAGCAGGCCGAGACCGGACAGGAGGGTGACGCGACGGCGCAGCGTGAGCCTCACGAGCCGATCCGGTAGCCCGCGCCGCGCACGGTCAGCAACAGCGAGGGGTCGTCCGGATCGGCCTCGACCTTGCGGCGCAGCCTTCTCATGTGCACGTCGAGCAACCGCGTGTCACCGAAGTAGTCGTATCCCCAGACCTTCCGCAGCAACTGCTCCCTGGTGACGATTCGGCCGCCCGCACCAGCGAGTTCCAGCAACAGCCGGAATTCCGTTCTGGTGAGGTGAACGCGTTCGCCCGCACGGTGCACGAGACCTTCCTGCGGACGGATTTCCAGCTCTCCGACCCGAACGGCTTCGCGGTTCGGTCCGCGTCGGCGCAACAACGCGCGAACCCGTGCCGCGAGAACGTTCGCCAACAACGGTTTCGTGACGTAGTCGTCCGCCCCCGACTCCAGTCCGGCGATCACGTCCCCGGGGTCGGTGCGCGCCGTGACGACGATTATCGGCAGGTCACCGCGGGTGCGGAGGATCCGCACGACCTCCAGCCCGCCGATGCCCGGCAGGGTGAGGTCGACCAGCACCACGTCGAACGACCCCTCTTCCGAGCGCAGCACCCCCTCTTCACCCGAACTCGCCTCGTCGACGGTGAAACCCTCGTCGGACAAGGCGAGGCTCAGCGCCTGCCGGATTCGCTCGTCGTCTTCGACCAGCAGGACCCGTACGCACACGACGACTCCACTGTGTGAGAGCCGCGGCGACGGCGCCTCACACAGTGGAGTGAAAGTCGATCAAAAGCAAGAATACTTCGGCCTAAAATCCGGTCAGCGTGATTTTCGCCGAACGGGGGTTCGGTTCGTGGACAAGTGACTCGAATCCGCCGACGTCGTCGAATGCGAACCCGTAGGCGCGCCCGTCGGCCATGTTGGCGTGCACGATCTTCGAGAAGTGGTTCGTCGTCGCGCGGGTGTAGAACTCGCTCGCGTTGTACGTCGGCTGGGTGTGCAGGAAGCCGAGCGTCGACCGGTTGAGCGCCGCGCACAGCGAGCGCGAGATCGCACCGAGCTCGTTGTTCGGCGCCGCGAGCCTGCCGTCGCAGTTCAGCACGTCACGCGTGGACGGCTGCTGGAACTCCGCGACCACCTGGCCGGAGGTGTTGGTGAACCGCAGGACGCCGCCGCTCACGCGCCCGGTGAACCTGCGGTTCGGCTCCGCCTGGTACGGCACGACGGTGAGCGGGGTGTTCTGGTAGGTCGACCACACGCTGCTGACGTAGCTCTGGAAGTACGAGCTGGAGAACAGGCCCGCGTCGAGGCCCTTGCTCGGGTTCAGCACGCGCAGCCGCGTGCCGTCCGAACGCGAGTACGCGAGCTTCGCCCAGTCGCCGCCGAGCTGCCGGTGCTGGTCGAAGATGCGGGTGCGCCCGCCGGAGACCAGCTGGCCCGCCCGCTTCGTGGCGCCGCCCTGGGACGTCGCCTCGACCGCGTGCGGGACCGCGAACATGTCCACCTGCGAGCTGTTGAGCCACAGACCGCCGCCGTCGTAGCTGAACTCGCTCCAGTCGAACAGGATGTCGCGGTTCGGGTCGCCGGCGGCCCACGGCGCCGGCTGCACGAGACCGTTGGGGACCAGGCTGAACTTCAGCTTGTCCCGGAACGACATGTAGATCCGGCCACCGGCCAGGTTGAGCGGGATCTGCACGGTCCTGCTGGTCCCGTTGGCCGGGCCGGGGATCGAGAAGTCCGGCGCGGGCACCGGCGGGATCGCTCCGCCGGACCACGGCGTGAACTGGCCGCTGCCGTTCACGTAGCCGAGCCGGCCGTTGTGGATGCCGGTGATGTAGAGGTGGACCGCGTCACCGCGCCCCGAGTTGTTGGTGACGGTGAGCGGGAGCAGGCTCGGGGGAGCCGCTTGCACCGGTGCGGACATCGTTGTCAGCCCTAGCAGGGCCGATGTCGCGAGCAGCAGGAGCTTGCGCATCGACTATCTCCTCACTGAAGACAGGGTTCGTGAGAGCGCTCTCATAGTCAGCGCGTTCGTGTTCATGTGTCAAGAATGGTCTTCATGCGCGCGTTGACTGTGGATCTTGCACGAGCCGGGTCGCTGGGCCTGGCCGACCTGCCCGATCCCGTGCCGGGACCGGAGGAGCTGCTCGTCGAAGGGCTGGCCATCGGGATCTGCGGCACGGACCGCGAGATCGTGCGCGGGGAGTTCGGCGTCGGCGGGACCCTCGTGATCGGGCACGAGTCCCTCGGCCGGGTGATCAGCGGGCCGGGTTTCGCGCCGGGGACCCTGGTGGCGGGAGTGGTCCGCAGGCCGGACCCGGTGCCGTGCGTCGCGTGCGCGCGAGGCGAGTTCGACATGTGCAGGAACGGGCGGTACACCGAGCGCGGGATCACCGGGCTCGACGGCTACGGCTCCACCCTGTGGACGGTCCCGGCCTCGTACGCCGTCGCGGTCAGCTCCGGGACGGGTGTCCTCGTCGAGCCGGCGTCCGTGGTGGTCAAGGCCTGGGAGCGGCTCGACCGGCTGGCGTTGTTCCCGTTCGACAGCGTGCTGGTCACCGGCGCGGGGCCGATCGGGCTGCTGGCGGCGTTGGTCGGGGTGCAGCGCGGGCTCGACGTGCACGTGTACGACCTCGCCGAGGACGGGCCGAAGCCCGCGCTCGTCGAGTCGCTGGGCGCCACGTACCACCGCACGCTGCCGGACCACCAGGTCGTGATCGAGGCGACCGGCGCGCCGTCGCTCGTCGCCCGGCTGCTCGGGCGCGACCTGGTGTGCCTGACCGGCGTGCCCTCCACCGAGGTGCTGCCGGCGGACGTCGGCCGGATCAACCGCGACCTGGTGCTGCGCAACGGGATCACGTTCGGGACCGTCAACGCGAACGTGCGGCACTACCGGGAGGCGTCCGCCGTGCTCGACCGCGCCGACGACGAGTGGCTGTCCGCGATGATCACCCGGCGGGTGCCGCTCGAGGAGTTCGCGTCGGCGTTCGAGCACCGGCCGGGTGACGTGAAAGTGGTGCTGGAGCTGTGAACCCCGCTTCCTCCCTGCCGGGAGGCACGAGCCTCCTGGGATGCGGGGCGTGGAACTGCGCCAACTCCGGTACTTCCTCGCGGTCGCGGAGGAGCTGCACTTCGGCCGGGCCGCGGCACGCCTGCTGATCGCGGGACCGTCGTTGTCGCAGCAGATCAAGGCGCTCGAACGGGACCTCGGTGTGCCGCTGTTCGCCCGCGACCGCCGCACGGTCGCCCTGACGTCCACCGGAGCCGCGCTGGTCCCCGAGGTGCGGGCGCTGCTCGACCGCGCCGGCGAGCTGCGGCGGCACGCGCGCCAGCTCTCCGGATCGCGGCCGGTGCGGATCGGGTACGTGAACTGGCTGCCGCCGGATCTCACGAAGCGCACCGCCGGGATCGCCCAGCTGTACGTGGACGCGTGGGTCGTGCCGTCGCACCAGCAGGCGGCCAGGGTGGCCGACGGCAGCCTCGACCTGGCCGTGTGCTGGATCCGCGCGGCGGACGCGGCGCGGCTCGGCCTGCGTGCCGACCTGCTCGGTGCCGACCGGCTCTACGCGGTCGCCGTGGGCACCGGCACGACCCCGGTGCGGGCCGCGGACATCGCGGTGCTGGTGGACGACGACGTCACGTCGTGGCAGTCGTGGAACGACTACGCCGAGGAGTTCGCCCGGGACACCGGGGCCGTGGTGCGGCGCATCCACAACGGCGCGATCACCGGGCCGGCGTTCTTCGACCACGTGCGGGTGTGCACGACGCCGGTGCTCAACTCGCCGAAGGGCCAGACCGCGCCACTGCCACCGGACCTCGTGCAACGGCCCGTCGTGGACCCCGAGGTGCTCTGGACGTGGTCGCTGGTGCGCCGGGCGGACGAGGACCGCGCCGACGTGGTCGCCGCCGCGGAGGCGACCGTGCGGGAGGTGGGGGACCTGGGACTGCGCCGTGGAGGCGTGTGGCTGCCCGCCGAAGACCCCCACCGCGCGCTGGGAGGCTGAGCCTCCCACGAAGGAGGAAACGGGTCGCGATTGTTCGAAGTGAACTCGCGGGCGCTCGCCGTTGTGGCTGTCAGTCCCACTTCACCTCCTTCGGAAAGCGAGCAGGAAAATGACCGGCAAGGTGGTCATCGTCACGGGAGCGTCGCAGGGAATCGGTGCGGCACTCGTCCCGGCCTGTCGCAAGCTCGGCTATTCGGTCGTCGCGGTGTCGCGGTCCATCGGCGCCTCCGACGACCCCGAGGTGCTCACGATCCGAGCCGACCTCGCCCGGCTCGGTGAGGGCGCACGGGTGGTCCGCGAGGCGCTCGCGCGGTTCGGCCGGGTCGACTCGCTCGTGAACGATCAAGGTGGTCGACGCGGTCACGTTCCTCGAACAGGCCGGCTTCGTGACGGGCGAGGTCCTGCACGTCGACGGCGGCCAGAGCGCGGGGCACTGACATGGCGCTCGAAGACGTCCTGGACCGGTGGAAGAGAGCCGTGGACGCGCACGACCCCGAGGGCGTCGCCGCGAACTTCACCGAAGACGCGATTTTCCAGAGCTTGCAGCCCTACGGGGTGGGAAAGGCCGCTGTCACCGCCTATTACGATTCCCAGCCCCTCGGGATGAAAGCCGAGTACGAGGTGTTGGAAACGCGCCGGCTGGCCGATGACCTCGTTCTCGGGTATGTGAACGTCGATTTCTCGTTCGCCGACCGGCCGGCGCGCAACGTGCGCCTCGGCGTGCTGGTGAGGGGAGACCTGATAGCGCACCACCAGGTCTCCCCTCACCAGTTCAGTGCCTGCGGGGCTCCCGCCCGAATGGTGCCTTCGGCCGTTCGAGGTCGGGGGCCTTCGGGATGGGCATGGTCACCGGCGCGTCCGCGGTGATCGTGATCGGCTCGCCGTGGTGCCGGGTCTCGAGCCGCGTGCCGTCCACGATCCGGTAGGTGGCCTCGTTCCCGGACACCTCCACGGAGATCCTCGTGCCCCGGAAGCACATCCGGAACGAGTAGCGGCTCAGGGCGTCCGGGATCCGCGGGGCGAACGTGAGCTCGCCGCCGTGGTCCCGCATGCCGCCGAACCCGGCCACCAGCGCCGTCCACGCGCCCGCGAGCGACGCCATGTGCAGGCCGTTGGTGACGTTCCCGTGCAGGTCGTGCAGGTCGGTGAACGCCGCCTCGGCCAGGTAGTCGAACGCGAGCCCCAGGTGCCCGACCTCCGCCGCCAGAACGGCCTGCGTGCCCGCCGACAACGACGAGTCCCGCACCGTGCGGGCCTCGTAGTAGGCGAAGTTGCGGGCCTTCTCCTCGTCGGTGAACGCGTCACCGCGCACGTGCATCGCGAGGACCAGGTCGGCCTGCTTGATGACCTGTTTGCGGTAGAGGTCGAAGTACGGGTAGTGCAGCAGCAGCGGGTACTTGTCCTGCGGGGTGTTCTCGAAGTCCCACTCCGCGTGCTTGGTGAAGTTGTCCGCCTGCGGGTGCACCTGCAGCATCTCGTCGTACGGGATGGACATCGCGTCCGCCGCACGGCGCCAGGCCATGATCTCCTCCTCCGTGGCGCTGCCGGGGTTGCGTTCGGCGGCGTCCGCGGCGGCCCGCAGGTTCTTCTGGGCGATCAGGTTGGTGTAGACGTTGTTGTCGACGATCGCCGAGTACTCGTCCGGGCCCGTCACGCCGTCGATGCGGAACCCGTCGTGCGGGTCGTGGTGGCCGAGCGACGTCCACAGCCGCGCGGTCTCCACGAGGATCTCGGTGGCCGCCGCGCGGTCGAAGTCCTCGTCGCCCGTGGCGTTGAGGTACTGCTGGGTCGCGTAGGCGACGTCGCCGGACACGTGGAACGCGGCCGTGCCCGCCGGCCAGTACGCGCTGCACTCGGCACCGTTGATCGAACGCCAAGGGAACGCGGCGCCCTCGAGCCCCAGCACCTCCGCGCGTTCGCGGGCCTTGTCCAGGGTGGAGTGACGCCACCGCAGCGCGTCGCGGGTGGCGTCCGGCACGGTGTAGGTGAGCACCGGGAGCACGAACATCTCCGTGTCCCAGAACGCGTGGCCGTCGTAGCCCGGCCCGGTCAGCCCCTTGCCGGGGATGGCGCGGGTCTCCCCGCGGGCTCCGGCCTGCAGGACGTGGAACAGCGCGAACCTGATCGCCTGCTGCAGCGCGTCGTCGCCCTCGACCTCGATGTCGGCGACGTCCCAGAAGTCGTCGAGGAACGCCCGCTGCTCCTTGAGCAGCCCGTCCCAGCCCGTCTGGCACGCACCGGCCAGCGCGGCCTCGACCTGCGCCCGCAGCGCCGGGGTCGACCGCTGGCCGGACCAGCCGTATGCGAGGTACTTGGTCAGCTGCAGGCGTCCGCCCGCCGGCACGTCGACCGCCGCGGTGAACCGGGCCAGGTCGTCCTCGGCGCGGATCTCCGTGCGCGGCTCGTCGTGCAGGTCGTTGGCGGAGCGGGTGACCTGGACCTCGTGGTCCATCGCGGCGGCCATCCGCAGACCGGACTCCTTGGTGTGGTGGCACAGCACCGCCCGCGACTTCTCCGCCATCGTGAAGTCGTTGACCAGCGGGCAGTCCAGCGCGGCGGCGACGCGCGGGTCGTTGCTGCGGCTCTTGATCGGCTCGTTGGCGAGCAGGTCCGACTGCACGACCAGCTGCAGGTCGTCCTCCGGCTCGACCTCGTAGCGGATGGCCGCCACCGCGCGCTGGGTGAACGACACGAGCCGCTCGCTGCGCACCGTCACCCGGCGGCCGGTCGGGGACTCCCAGACCGTGCGGCGGCGCAGCGTTCCCGAGCGGAAGTCGAGCGTGCGCTCGTGCTCGACCGCGGTGCCGTAGCGCATGTCCAGCGGCTCGTCCTCGACCAGCAACCGGATGATCTTGCCGTCGGTGACGTTGACGACGGTCTGCCCGGCCTCGGGGTAGCCGTAGCCGCCCTCGCCGTACGGCAGCTGGTGCTCCTCGTAGAAGCCGTTGAGGTACGTGCCGGGCAGTCCGCGCGGCTCGCCCTCGTCGAGCGTGCCGCGCATGCCGATGTGCCCGTTCGACAGGGCGAACGTCGACTCGGTCTGGTGCAGGTGGTCCACGGACAGGCCCTGCCACCGCAGCTGCCACGGTTCGACGGCGTAGCTCATGACAGCAGCTCGTCGAGCTCGTCGACGACCACGTCGGCGCCGTGGGCCTTGAGGGCGTCCGCCTGGTGGCCGCGGTCGACGCCGACGACGAAGCCGAAGCCGCCGTCGCGCCCCGCCTTGACCCCCGCGAGCGCGTCCTCGTAGACGGCGGCGTTCTCCGGTGCCGTCTTCAGCCGCCGGGCGCCCTCGACGAACGAGTCCGGCGCCGGTTTGCCGCGCAGGTTCGACGCGATGATCACGTTGCCGTCGACCAGCGCGTCGACGTAGTCGAGCAGGTTGCCCGCGCGCAGGACGCGCAGGGCGTTGGCGGAGGACGTGACGACGCCGATGGGGAGGCCGGCCGCCCTGGCCGCTTCGAGGTAGCTCACCGACGCGGGGTACGGCGTGATGCCCTGTTCGTCGATGATCGCGTTCACCAGGTCGTTCTTCTGGTCGCCGATGCGGCGGACCTCGTCCTCGGACGGCGTGAGGCCGCGCGAGGCCAGGAAGCTGCGAACGCCGTCGTAGCGCGGCTTTCCGTCCACGTGCGCGAGGTAGTCCTGCTCGCTGAACGGCTGGCCCATCGCTTCGAACGTCTGCCGCCACGCCTGGCGGTGCAGCACGGCGGTGCTCGTGAGCACGCCGTCGAGGTCGAACAGCAACGCCGTGATCTTCTCCGGGATGCCGAGGCTCATATCGCGATCATGCACCCGTCTCGTCGATGTCGCCGCGCTCTTCCCGGAGCCGTTCGTCGAGAGGACGCGGGTGTGCCTGCTCGTACTCGGTCATCCCGTACTTGGTGGACCCCGACCAGTCCTCCGGCGGGTCCACGGCCTCCTCGAGCGGGTCCTGCTGGAGGTTGTCCTCGTCGAGCCCCTCGAAGCTCTCGGTGTCCTGCGGGACGTAGGCGCCGCGTTCTTCGCTCATGCCCGCCTCTGTACCCAGTCCGGTCCTATCCGATGCTTTGGCCGACGAGCGAGCCGATGGCGTAGGTGACGCCCATGGCGATCAGGCCGCCCGCGATGTTGCGGACGACCGCGCGCCGCTTGTCCGCCCCGCTCAGCCGCGCGCTGACGAAACCGGTGAGCGCGAGGGCGAGGATCGCGGCGACGACCGTCACCGGCACCCGCAGGCTCGTGGGCGTGAAGGTGATCGCGGCGAGGGGGAGCAACGCGCCGATGGTGAAGGCGATGAAGCTCGCGATGGCCGCACCCCACGGGTTCGTCAGCTCGTCCGGGTCGATGTGCAGCTCGGCGTCGGCGTGGGCGCCCAGCGCGTCGTGTTCGGTGAGCTGCTTGGCGACCTCCCGCGCCGTCGGTTCGTCGAGCCCCTTCTCCTCGTAGATCCCCTTGAGCTCCTCCAGCTCCTCCTCGGGCATGTCGCGGAGCTCCTGCCGCTCCTTGGCGAGCAGGGCGCGTTCGGCGTCGCGCTGGCTGCTGACGGACACGTACTCGCCGCTCGCCATCGACATCGCGCCCGCGAAGAGCCCGGCGAGCCCCGCCACGAGGATCTGGTTCCTGTCGGTGGTGGCACCGGCGACACCCACCACGAGGCTGGCGGTCGAGACGATGCCGTCGTTCGCGCCGAGGACACCCGCGCGCAGCCAGTTCATCCGGTCGCCGGTGACCTCGGCGTGGGCCTCTGGGTGGGTCATTTCCGCAGGCTAGCGTTGCCGTCGCGCGGCTCTCGGGCGGCCACGCCATCGTCGGTGTTCACACCGCTGCCGCTCTGCTGTTCGGGTGAGTTTCGCCTGGTCAGACATTGGGTGTTCATTTTTTGTCAGACCCGCGTGGCAGCATGTCGAACAGGTGTTCGTGTGCGTGCTCAAGGAGGTCAGTCCCGATGCAGATCGAACCCCGTCGCTGGCCAGGCCGCGTGGTGCCGTCCACCACCGCCGACGTGGACGTCGCCGTCGAGTCCCTGTGCGTGCGCGCCTCCTGGCCGGACGCCGACCGCCGCTGGGTCCGCCGCCTGCTCGAGCCGTGGTTCACCGCGGGCTGGAGCGTCGACGCCCTCCTGATCGCCGTCGACAAGAAGCCCGACGGCACCCGCCAGGGCGCCCCGCGCTCCCGCACGCAGGTGGCCCACGAGTTCCTCAGAGCCCGCCTCCGCACCTGGACGGCGGACGGCGCAGGCCTCGCCAGCCCACCGCTGAAGGGCGTCAGCCTCGGCGAGTGGTACCGCGTGAACCGCCGCAACGCCGCCCTGCACGCCCCGCGCCGGAGCTCCGGCCTGACCTCGGAGGGCGAACGAGCCCGCGCGGAGTCCCGCGCCCTGGCCCACCGCCGCGACCCGGTCGAGCGCAGCCGCGAGAAGGGCCGGCGCCGGCAGGAGGTGCTGGACAGCCTGCTCGTGCCGGGGCAGGAGGTGCCGTCGTTCGCCGACTCCTGGCGCCTGGTCGCCGAGTTGGTGCCGGTGCCCCGGGTCTGCTCGGCCTGCGGGCACGTGCGGAACGAGGTGGCGCAGCCGGCGCACCGGGTGGCCTGAGGGCCTGCGGGCTTTGAGTGAGGCCGTGCCGGGAGGGGGCGGTAGGAGCGTGGAGGCGGCACGCCTGCTGTGCTTCGCCCGACACGAGCCGCGGCTCCCTGCTTCCCGTCGCCCGGTGTGGCCTGGGAGCCCGCATTCCGCGTCACTGGCGCCGACCCTTCGCCCACACTGTCGGCCGCAGGCCGTGGCTCCACGCTTCCCGCCGTCCGGTGTGACCCGCGGACCCGCACTCCGCGTCGCCGGCGCCGAACCCTCCACCCACCCCGTCGACCACAAGCCGCGAATCCCCGCTCGCCGTTCCCCGATCAGGCCATCTGCCTACGACTTCGGTGAGCGGTGGTTGAACCCGCCGCCCGCCGGGAACACCGGACGAGTTTCTTGTTTCCGATGTAAGGGGCCGACATGCTCGAAGTGACGCCGATGGCCGCGGAGGTCATCAACGAGTTGACGTCACAGTCCGAGGGCGCCAACGACGACATCGGCCTGCGTTTCGCCCTGGCCACCGAGCAGGACCAGGCGGCTCTGGAACTGTCGCTGAGCGAGGCCGTCGACGGCGACGAGGTGGTGGCGGCCCCGGCGGGCGCCAGGGTCATGATGGAACCGGCGGCGGCCCAGTACCTCGACGACAAGGTCCTCGACGTGCGCCAGGACGAGCAGGGCAACCCCGCCTTCGCGATCGCGCGCCAGGACCCCCAGAACCCCCAGGTCTGAGAAGGCCGGCAGAGCCTGGGCGTCCGCCGACGCCGGACGTGCGACCGGGCCGGTCCCCACGACGAGGGGCCGGTCCGTTCCGTTCTCCCGCGGTCCCCGCGATCAGGGAATGGTCAGCACCTGACCGGGGTGGATGAGGTCGGGGTTCGCGATGCCGTTGGCCGCCGCGATCTCCCCGTAGCGGTTGCCGTCGCCGTAGTGGTTCTGCGCGATCGCCCACATCGAGTCGCCGCTCTGCACCTCGTAGGTCCGCGCGGCGGGGGCCGCCGGGGCTTCCTCGACCGGAGTCGGAGCCGGAGCGGCGGTGGCCGGTGCCTCGGGAGCGGCCTGGGGCGAGTCGGTGTTGGTGTTCGTGGCCCACTTCGGGCTGCCGTCGCCGCCGATGACGACCAGGTTCCTGTCGTCCTGCAGCGTCAGCGTGTAGCCGTTGGCGGTGACGAGTTGCTGGCCACGGGTGAGTTCCTGACCGGCTTGCAAGGTGTCCACTGAACGCTCCACTTCGGACGTCGACGACCGCCGGACCGGCGGTGCCGAAGCGGAAACCTGGCCAAGCGGCAGGCACCCCGCCGGGTCACGAGGGCACGTGCACCCACTGGGGTGACAGCAGAACGCCTCCCGCCCGTCGGGCAGGAGGCGTTCGCGCGAAGCGGAGGATCAGCCCTCGATGCGGCGGATCGCGGTGACCGGGCCGATCGAGTCGATGTCGGCGACCTTCACCGGCACGCCCTCGGTGGACGCGTGCACGGCGCGGATGCCGTCGATGGCCATGGCCACGTGGGACTGGCTGGAGTAGTACACCAGGATGTCGCCGGCCTTGACCTCGCTGCGGCTGACCGGACGGCCCGCGGCCGCCTGCGCGTAGCTGGTGCGGCCGATGGAGACGCCCGCGAAGCGGTACGCGGCCTGGATCAGCGAGGAGCAGTCCCACGAGTCCGGGCCGTTGGAGCCGTAGACGTAGGGCTTGCCGCGCTGGTTGAGGGCGAACTGCAGCGCACGGCCCGCGGTGCCCGCCGGCACCGAGATGTTCGACATGTCGCCGGACTGCGCGAGCTGGTTCTTCACCGTCGTGCTGAGCGAGCGGTAGTGCGCCTGCGCCTCGGAGAGCTGCTTGTCGAGGTCCGCCTTCTTCTGGTCCATCTCGGCCAGGAGCTTCTTCGACGCCTCGGTGGCCTCGTTCGCCGACTTCGTCGCCGCGTCGGCCGCGTTGACGGCGTCGGTCAGCTTCTGCAGGGCCTCGGCGTTGTCGGCCGCGAGGATGTTGATGGCCGACATGCGGTTGAGGAAGTCCTGCTGCGAGTCGCTCACCAGCAGCGCGGAGATCTGGCTGAAGTTGGCGCCGGAGTTCGTGGCCTCGGTGAGGAGGTCCACCTGGCCGCGGAGGGTCTCCTCGGCCTTCTGCGCGTTGGCCAAGTCGCCCTTGGCCTTGTCCAGTTCACCCTGCTTGGCCTTGAGGTCGTCCTGGGCCTTCAGGTGGTCCTGGTTGAGCTTGGAAGCCTGCTCGGACAGCTCGTTGTACTTCTTGAGCGCGTCCGCCGCGTTGTTCGGCTGTGCGGTGGCCGGGGCCGTGGGGAGGGATGCTGCGACGACCGCTGCGGTCGCCACGAGTGCTCCACGCACGGTACGGCGTGAGGGTTGCGACACCACGTCGCGGGTCCTCCTTTTTCCGGCAGCCGCCCCCGCGAGAACTACTCCGCGTAAGGCAGCAACCTTGGCGTGTGCCCCGAGTGGGTTAACTGCTGGGCCGAAGGTCTCGGACAGGTTACGGAATGACCTTGTTCCCGTCCAGCACCGGTTCCTCAGCGGTTCCCGGTCAGCACGCTCTCACAGCCGTCTACGTCGGCTTATCGCGGGGTGGGAGAGACGCGTCACCCGACTACGCGACGAATCACCGAAATGGGTCCGATGGAGTCGATGTTCGCGATCTTCACCGGCACGCCCTCGGTCGACGCGTGCACCGCGCGCGTGGCGTCCACGACCATCGCGACGTGGGACTGACCCGAGTAGTAGATGACGAGGTCGCCGGGCGCGACCGCGCCCCGGGTCACCGCGCGGCCGACCTTCGCCTGGTCGTACGTCGTGCGCGGGATCGACACCCCGGCGGCCCGGTAGGCGGCCTGCATCAGCGACGAGCAGTCCCACGAGTTCGGCCCGTTCGACCCGAAGACGTACGGCTTGCCCTGCTCGCCCAGCGCGAAGTTGAGCGCCAAGCCGGCGGCCCCCGCGGGCACCGGCACGGAGACCTTGGGCGTGGGCGCCGCGAGGGTCTGCTTCTGCGGCGCGCTCAGCGACCGGTACTTGGCCCGCGCGGTGGAGACCTGCTGGTCCATCGCGACCTTGCGGGTGGACACGTCGGCGGCGAACTTCTCGGCGGCCGAGGCGGCGTTCGTGGCGTCGGTCCGCGCCTTCTGCGCCGCGGACAGGGTGGCGTCGAGGCGCACCACGGCCTCGTTCTGGTCGGCGGCGATGATCTGCATCGCCTGCATCCGCTCCAGGAAGTCCTGCTGCGACGACGACGTGAGCATCGCCGACAGGTTGGTGAGGCGGGCGCCCTCGAACGACGCCTCGGTCAGCGTGTCGACCTGGCCGCGGAACTGCTCGGACTCGGCGAGCGCCTTCTTCTCCGCCTCGGTGGCGGTGGCGACGGCCGCGTTCGCCGCGGCGAGGTCGCTCTGGGCCTTGAGGTGGTCCTGGCTCAGCTTCTCGGCCTCGCGGGTGAGGTCCGTGTAGACCTTCAGCGCGTCGTCAGCGGGCTGGGCGTGCGCCGAAGGCATCGACACCACCGTCGCGGCGATCACGGCGGCCAGGGCAGTGGTCCTTGCAGCACGGCCGGGCACGCGGCCTCCTCAGGAGTCGGAATCGGCTTCTGAGGAGGCGTACGGCCGAACGGCCGTCCCGGTTCAGCTCCCGGAGTGGTCGATCACGTTGCCGTTGGAGCAGTTGTTCACGTGGTCGCCGACCCGATCGCCGAGAACGGGCACGACGGCGGCTCCTCGACCACGAGGCCGGGCCTGTCGAACTCGACGTCCACCACCTCGTCGGCCGGAGCCGGGGCCTGCGCCGATCGGTGCGGTCCCCGTCGTGGATCAGGCCGCCCGGTGCGCCTCGATCGAGGCGCGGCACGCGGCGATCAGGCGGGCCGTGGCATCGAGACGTCGCCGGCGAGCTCGTCGACCACGACACCGAGCGGCGTGTCGCAGCCGCGGCACCAGCGGTGCCGCGTGACCGGGTTGACGTGCACGGGCGACGACACGCACTGGTGGATCCACCGGCCGTGCACGGGGCAGGTCAGCCGGTCGTCGGGCGCGAGCACGCCGTCGTCCTCGGCGTGGTCTTCCTCGGCCAGTGCGGCGATGAGCGTGGCGATCATGTCGACCCTCCGATCCGGAACCTGCTCCTGCCAGGACGTCGAAGGGAGGTGTCCGAAATCGACACAGGACCGCCGGAACTTCCTGTCACCGCATGGTTCCGCATGGTGACAACCGCGCCTCGATTCCCGTTTTGCCGGGTCTCCTTGATAGGTTAGGCATGCCTAATCAGGAGGTGGACAGGTGCGCAGGACAATCGCCGCGGTTCTGTTGCTCGGCCTAGTGGCCGGGTGTGGTGGAACCGCTCCCGCGGAGCAGCAGCAGAGTGGCCAGTGGTCCTTCAAGGACGATCGTGGCAAGGAGGTCACCGCGGAGAAGCGTCCGGAGCGCGTCGTCGCGCAGGTGTCCGCCGCGGGTGCCCTCAAGGACTACGGGATCAACGTCGTCGGCACGTTCGGCCCGCTCAAGCGCGCGGACGGCACGACGGACCCCGAGGCGGGCAGCATCGACCCGAGCCAGGTCACCGACGTCACGGGACCCGGCTACGGCGAGATCGACTTCGAGAAGTTCGCCGCGCTGAACGCCGACCTGGTCGTCGCCGGCCACTACCCCGAGGTCAGCGGTCTCTGGCACCTCACGGCCGAGTTCGAGGAGAAGGTCCTCAAGGTCGCCCCGACCGTCGGCATCGGCCAGTCGAAGATCCAGCTGCCGGACGGCGTCAAGCGCTTCCGCGAGCTCGCCAAGGCGCTCGGCGCCGACACCGGGTCCGCGAAGGTGAAGGCCGACGAGGCGGCCTTCGACAAGGCCGCGGCGCGGCTCAAGGACATCGGCGCGAAGATGACGGCCGCGAACCAGAAGATCCAGGTCGTCGGTGCCGACCCGAAGCTCTTCTACGTCGCCGTCCCGGCCCGCAACCCCGACCTCGACTGGTACGCCGAAGAGCTGGGCCTGCCGCTGCTCACCCCGGACAAGCCCGACGCCGAGGGGGGCGGCTACTTCCAGTCGCTGTCGTGGGAGAACTCCGGCACGTACAAGGAACACGTGATCATGTGGGACACCCGCCAGCACGTGCTCGACCCGGAGAAGATGAAGGAGGGCCACCCGGTCTTCCAGGCCCTGCCCGCCGTGCAGGCCAACCGGTTCGTGGAGTGGAACGCGGTCGCGCCGCTGAGCTACGCGTCCTACGCCGCGATCATGAACAAATTGGCTGACCAACTGGACCAGGTGTTGGCAAAGTAGCCGTGTGCTGACGCTTCTGAAGGAAAACGGCCCGTTGCGCGTGCTCAGCACCGCACGGGTCGTTTCCGTTGTGGGGGACGCGCTCAGCCTCGTCACGCTGATGGTGCACGTGCAGTCCGTGCTGGGGAAAGCCGTCGCGGTGGCGGCGCTGCTGCTCGTGGGCGACTTCGCGCCGTCGTTGCTCAGCCCGCTGACCGGCCTGATCAGCGACCGGTTCGACCGCCGCACGGTCATGATCGCCTGCGAGGTCGCGCAGGGCGTGCTGCTCGCGGTCATCGCGTTCACCCTGCCGCCCCTGCCGGTCCTGCTCGCGCTCGTCGGCGTGCGGGCCTTGATCGGGCAGATCTTCGTCCCGGCCTCGCGCGCGGCGGTGCCGAGCCTCGTCGCCGAGAAGGACCTCGGGCAGGCGAACACCGCGCTGGGCCTGGGGTCCAACAGCGCCGACGTGATCGGGCCGTTCCTCGCCGCCGTGCTCCTGACGTTCCTGGACGTCCGCGGGGTGCTGCTCGTCGACGCGGTCTCGTTCGGACTGTCGGCGTTGTTGTTGCTGCGCCTGCCGAAGCTCGTCGTGCCGGCCGGACCGGAGGAGTCGGTGCTCGCCGACGTGAGGGCCGGCGTGGGCGAGATCCGGCGCAACCGGCCGCTGCGGATCCTCTTCCTCGGCTTCTGCGGTGTCGTCGCGTGCACCGCCATCGACGACGTCGCGGTGCTGCAGCTGACGATGGGCGTGTTCGGCGAGCCGGACAGCGTCGCCGGCGTCGTGCTCGGCGCCGTCGGCGTCGGCCTGCTGCTGGGGTACGCGCTGCTGGCCAGGGGATCCGCCCGGTGGGGCATGGTGGCGCTGCTCGTCACCGGGTTCCTGATCAGCAGCGCCGGCAACCTGTTCACCGGCCTCGCGTGGGGCGTGGCGTCGGCGTTCGCGCTGCAGGCCGTGCGCGGGCTCGGCATCGCGGCCATGGACGTCGCGCACAGCACGCTGATCCAGCGGCTCGTGCCCGCCGATCGGACCGGCCGGGTGTTCGGCAACTTCTACGGCGGGATCGGGGTGGCGGCGGCGGTCTCGTACGTCGCCGGTGGCCTCGTCATCGACGTGATCGGTCCGCGGCTGACGCTGGTCGTCGCCGGTGGTGCGGGAGTTGTGGTGGCGCTGTGGGTGTTCGCCGCTTCACGGCCGAGAGGTGTCGACTGGGGGCGGGCCTCCTGAAGGGGGCACCGCTGTCGGTGCCGCTCGGTACGCTCGATCCCGTGGAGCCCTACGAACACGGCATGCTCGACGTCGGCGACGGCAACCAGGTCTACTGGGAGACCGTCGGCGATCCCGGCGGCAAGCCCGCGGTGTTCCTGCACGGCGGCCCCGGCGCTCCGTCGCAGGGCGCCCGCAAGGCCCTCGGGCCGGGGTTCCGGCTGGTGGTCTTCCACCAGCGCGGGTGCGGCCGCAGCACCCCGCACGTGAGCGACCCGGCCGCGGACATGAGCGTCAACACGACCGAGCACCTGATCGCGGACCTGGAGAAGCTCCGCGAGCACCTGGGCATCGAGAAGTGGTTGGTGTACGGCGGTTCCTGGGGCACGACGCTCGCGGTCGCCTACGCGCAGCGCCACCCCGGACGCGTCTCCGAGATGGTCCTGATCGCGGTCACGCTCGCGTCGGAGCGCGAGCTGGACTGGCTCTACGGGGGCGTTTCCCGCTTCTTCCCGGAGGCGTGGGCGAGGTTCAGCGCGCACGTCGGCGACGCGCCGGACGTGGTGCGCGCGTACTCGGACCTGATGGAGAGCCCGGACCGGGAGGTGCGCGAGCAGGCCGCCGCCGAGTGGTGCCGCTGGGAGGACACGGTGCTGTCACTGGAGGACTTCGGCCAGCCGGACGTGTTCTCGGGCAGGCCGGACGACGACGTGATCGCGCTCGTGCGGATCATCACGCACTACTACGCCCGCAAGGGCTTCGTCGGCGACCTGCTGGGAGGCGCGGGCAAGCTCGCCGGCATCCCCGCGGCGCTGATCCACGGCCGGCGCGACCTGAGCTGCCCGGCCGACACCGCCTACGCGTTGGCGCAGGCGTGGCCGGACGCCGAGCTGACCCTCGTGGACGACAGCGGCCACAAGGGCAGCCCCGCCTTCCGGGAGGCGATCGAGGCCGCGGTCAGGAGGTTCTCCCCATGACACAGCGGAAACCGCACGGCACGGACTTCGAGACGTGGGTCGACCGCCAGATCCGCGAGGCCCAGGAGCGCGGCGAGTTCGAGAACCTGCCGAGCGCCGGGAAACCGTTGCCGGGCGCGGGCGAACCGCTCGAAGAGGACTGGTGGATCAGGAGGAAGGTCCGGGAGGAAGAGGGCACGACAGGGTTGCCCCCTTCCCTGGTCCTGCGCAAGCGGGCCGAGACCGCCAGGGCGCGTGCCCTGGCGGCCCGGACCGACGACGAGGCGCGCGCGATCATCGGCGAGGTGAACGCGGAGATCCTCGAAGCGCTGCGAAAACCGTTGTCCGGCCCGCCTTTGGCGCTGATGCCGTTCGACGTCGACGAGCTGCTGCGTGAGAGGAAGGGGACCTCACGCGGCGCGTGATCAGCTCGCGTTGATGTCGATGCAGGAGTAGAAGGCCATCGGCGTGTCAGCGATGTTCCACACGGCCAGGACCTTGTGCCTGCCGGGGGAGCCCACGTTGACGGTGTGCGACACGGTGGCCGGCGGCTGCTGGTTGTTGCCGCTGAACGTCGCGACCTTGCGGCCGTCCACGAAGTAGTCGTAGTCGCGCGTGCGGTGGCGGGCGGTGAACGTCCAGTTGAACGTCACCGAACGACCGGTGTTGTGGACCCTCCAGCCCTTGTTGTCGTTGCTCAGCACGGAGAACTGCGACAGGTTGGCGTGGCAGCTCTGCAGGCCCTTCGGACCTTCGACCGACTGCGGCTCCCACTGGATCGCCCCGCAGTCCTTCACGACGCCGCTGGCGCACTGCGCCTGACGGCTGGCGGGGGCGGACACGTAGCCGTGCGCGTTCGCGGTACCGGTCGGGAGAGCCACGACGATCAACGGAGCGGCGAGAACGCCGGCCATGGCAGCAGTAACCCTGCGTCCACTCTTCATGTGACTTCCTTTGCCTTGATGTCTGAGTTGCTCCCGTTACATCGCGGCGGCGATTGAAGGTCTAGACCATACCGCGCGTAATCGCGGTGCCACAAGGTGTGCTGGTGGATCGGCGGGAAAGGATGCCGGGCAGCTTCGTACAACGCCGATGCTGAGAGCGTCGATCGCCGAAGCGGTTGTGCCGTGCCGAGTCCTGGGGTGCCGCGCTCAGCGGCGGGCTTCGTCGCGCAGGTTCGCGGGCAGCCGCGGGAACGGTCCGCGCCGGATGTAGCGCCAGTGCGAGACGAACACGACGAGGGTCATGACGAGGTTGACCAGGCCCCAGAACAGGTAGGCCGTCCAGTCGTCGTACACGTGCACGCCCAGGGCGATCGAGGCGGCCAGGAACGCGCTGTTCCACAGCAGTCCGCGCACCGTGAAGCGCTTGACCTCGCGCATCCGCTCGCGCTGCTCGTCGTCCATCTCGCGCTTCCCCACACACCGACTGTCCCACGCCGGGCGGCCGCGGGACGACGCTTTTCAGAGCATCGGCAGCCGGTCGCCCGCGACGGGGTAGCGCCCGTGCTCGAGCCGGAACAGGTAGGCGCGGAGGTCGGTCTCCAGATCGCCCGCCAGGTAGGCGAGGAAGTCACGCGCACCCCCGGCCGCGTCGAGGTCGTGGGGGTCGGCTCCGTCGGCCTCCCACCTCCGGGCGAGCGCGGTCACGTGCTCGACGACCTCGTTCCGCCCGCGCCACCACTCGCGGACGGCGTCCGGTGTCCAGCGGGAGTCGCCGTCGCAGGCGTAGCCGTCGAGGGGGTCGTCCCAGGCGGCGTCCACCAGGCAGTCGACCTCCTCGGGGGTCTTGGGCTGGCGGTAGACGAACTCCGCGAGGCGGGGGCCGCCGTAGAGCACGTGGCGCGGCGCCGACAGCCGGCCGGTCCAGCAGGTGTCGGTCTCACCGGTGTAGAACGGGCCGGGCACGTTCAGCCACAGCCTCTCCGCCCACTTCGTGCCGTCCTCGGTCCTCGGGAACTCCTCGGGGACGTGGTCGAGCGGGTCCCACGGCTCCGTCATGCCGGCGTGGCCTCCTCTTCGGCCTTCTTCGCCACGCGGGCGGGCCTGCGCTTCACGACGAAGGCGTGTTCGAGTGGTGCTTTTCGAAGCGCCGGGATCCCAAGCGCACCGCGAATGTAGTCCAGCGCCGCGAACGAGCGGGCGGCCCGACAGCGCCTGTGCCGGCCTCGGTGGAGCTGCTCACCGGGGCGCCGACCCGGGAACAGCTCGACCGGCGGGTCTCCGCCCTGACGCCGGAGAACTGGCACCGGGACGAAGTCCCCGCGCTGTCGGGACCAACGCCCGGTTCGGCGGTGCGGCGGAGCTCGTACCGTCGGGAGCAGGCCGCGTGGCGCTGCCGCGCGCCCCGGAGGAGGCAGGTGTCGATGGACTACATCCAGGTCTCGCTCGCGACGTCCATCCCCGAGCAGGCCAGGGACTACGCGTCCGCGCGCATCGGGTCGCTCGACCGCTACGCGCCGGACCGGATCGACTTCGCGTGGGTCAACCTGACCTCGGACAGGTCGGTGATCCACGCGCACGCCCGGCTCGACCTCAAGTGGGTCGAGGTGCAGGCGTACGCGGAGGCGGGCACGGTCACCGAGGTGATCGACCTGGTGCGCGAGCGCGTGCGGCGGCAGCTCGTCTCGATGAGCGGCGTGCTCGCGCACCACTGACCCGGTGAGCCGACCCCACCACCCGGCGGCGGACGGGGGTGGGACCGCTGCACCCTCGCCGCGGCGCCACGGTCCGCCGGTTGCGCGGAACACCTCCAGCGGGTCCTCCGTCGACCGCTCGCGGGACGCGCCCTTGCCACCGGCCGTCGCCAGGACCGCGCGCGGGTCGTCGAGCGGCGGGATCATGGCCGCCGAGGTTGTCGAATCCGGGCCGCCGCGTTCGTACAAAGGGGGAAAGGAGACCACGATGACCCAGACGTACCTGCTCGGCATCTACCAGCCCGACGGGGAGGCTCCTCCGCCCGAGGTGCTCGACCCGATCATGGAGAACCTGGCCGCGCTGAACGAGGAGATGCGGGCCAAGGGGGCGTGGGTGTTCGCCGTCGGCCTGCACCCGCCGTCGACCGCCACCGTGCTGCGGGCCAAGGGCGACGACGTGCTGATGACCGACGGCCCGTTCACCGAGGGCAAGGAGCACATCGGCGGCTTCACGGTGATCCGGGCGGAGGACCTCGACGAGGCGCTCGAGTGGGGCCGCCGGCTCGCCGGGGTGCTCAGCCCGCTGGCGGTCGAGGTCAGGCCGATCGCGTTCTGATGGTCGAGGAGGTCTTCCGCGCCGAGTACGGCCGAGCGGTGTCCGTCCTGACCCGCGTCCTCGGGGACATCGACCTCGCCGAGGACGCGGTGCAGGACGCCTTCGCCACGGCCGTGAGGAGGTGGCCGGTGGACGGCGTACCCCCGTCCCCGGCGGGCTGGATCATCACGACCGCCCGCAACCGCGCCGTCGACGGGCTGCGCCGCGCGGCCAAGGGCGCGGAGAAGCACGCGCAGGCGGCGCTGCTGGCGCACGAACCGGAAGAGGAGGAGGTGGGAGACGTGCCCGACGACAGGCTCCGGCTGATCTTCACGTGCTGCCACCCCTCGCTGGCGCCGCAGGCCAGGGTCGCGCTGACGCTGAAGCTGCTCGGCGGCCTGAGCACGGCGGAGATCGCCAGGGCGTTCCTGGTTCCGGAGACCACGATGGCGCAACGGATCGTGCGCGCGAAGGGCAAGATCCGGGCGGCCCGCATCCCGTACCGGGTGCCGCGCGACGCCGACCTGCCCGCGCGCCTCGAAGCCGTTCTCGCCGTCGTCTACCTGATCTTCAACGAGGGCTGGCTCGACAGGGCGGACCTCGCGGACGAGGCGATCCGGCTCGGCCGGGTGCTCGCCGAGCTCATGCCGGACGAACCCGAGGTGTGGGGGCTGCTCGCGCTGATGCTGCTCGTCGCGTCACGCCGGGAGGCACGGCTGCGCGACGGCGAGATCGTGCTGCTGCGGGACCAGGACAGGTCGCTGTGGAACGCCGCGCTGGTCGCGGAGGGCCAGGACCTCGTGCGCCGCTGCCTGCGCTGGAACCGGCCAGGGCCCTACCAGCTCCAGGCCGCCGTCAACGCCGTGCACAGCGACCCGCCGACCGACTGGCACCAGGTCGTCGCCCTCTACGACCAGTTGATGGCGATCGCGCCCAGCCCGGTCGTCGCACTGCACCGCGCCGTGGCCGTCGCCGAGGTGGAGGGACCCGCGGCCGCGTTGCCCGAGGTCGACGCCCTCGACCTCGACCGCTACCACCTCTTCCACGCCGTGCGCGCAGACCTGCTGCAACGCCTGGGGAAGAACCCCGTGCCGGCGCTGGAGGCCGCGCTCGAGCGGGCGGAACACCCGGCCGAGCGCGACCTGCTGCGCAAGAGGCTAGGCCTGGCGGCGGCGGACCAGCAGGATCGCGCCGACGACGACCACTAGCGCGACCACGATCCACACCCAGACCGGCACGCCGCCGGACTCCGGCGGCGTGGCCGCCGAGGGCGAGTTCGGCACCGGCGCGCTCGGCGTCACCGACGACGGCGGCGGCGCGGCGGACGACGACGGCTGCCCCGCGACGTTCATGGTGAAGGCGATCGTGCCGGAGATGGTGTCCCCGTCGTCGGCCTTGGCCTGCCAGGCGATCGTGTGCGGGCCCGCCTTCGCCGCGGACGGGTCGATCGTCGCGGTGATGGTGTTGTCGAGCGCGTGCACCTGCGTGACCGGCCACGAGGTGCCTTCCGGTCCCGTGATGGTGACCGGTGTGCCGTCGGGCAGGCTGACCGCGCCGGTGAACACCAGCTCGACGTTGCGGGGGAGGGCGTCGAGGGCCGCGCCGGACGCCGGGTTGCTGCTCTTGAGCTCGGCGTGGGCCTGCGCGGGGACGGCCACGGCCGTCGCGGCGAGCAGTGCCAGCACGAGCGCGCTGAAGTAACGCCTCACGTGCGCAGCGTAATGGCTTCGTCGATCAGTGCGGCAGGTCCGCGGGACCGGTTCGCGGCACGGGTGACGCCGCGACGGGCAGGAACGACAGCGCCACGGCGAGCGCGGCCGCCGCACCGGCGGCGATCACCGGCACGACCGGACCCACCTCGTGGAGCACGGTGCCGAGCACCGGCCCGGCCACGAACGTCAGCCCGCTCGTCATCGTCACCAGCCCGGCGACGATCCCCTGGTGCCGCGGCGCGACCCCGAGCGACGCCGTCGCCGCGAACCCGGTGAGGGCGAAGCCGGCACCGATCGAGACCACCAGGAACGCCAGGGCCGTCAGCGACGGCACGGCCGCGACGACCGCGTACCCGGCCAGTGCGATCGCCGTGCCGGCCTTCATCAGCCGCGCGGGGGACCACTTCAGCAACGGCACGAGCAGACCCTGCGCCAGCACGAGCCCGGCGCCCCCCGCGAGCACCAAGCCCTCGACGGCACCCGGCCCCGCCTCCCGGTAGAGGGCGGCGACCTGCACCAGGCCCAGGGACAGGTTCACCAGCAGGCCGATGCCGAAGGCGGGTAGCAGCTCCCAGCTCCGCGACGGCGCGACGTCGTGCGGACGGTCACCGGGCTTGTACGAGGTGAGCACCAGAGCCATGACCAGCAGGACGAGCACGGGTGCGAGGTAGAGCGGCACCTGCAACGACGCCACGACGAGAGCGCCGCCGACGACAGGGCCGAGCAGGCTGGCCAGTCCCTGGGCCGCACCGACGAGACCGACAGCGGTCGTGCGCGCGGTGACCCCGGGGGCCGAGGTGCCGGCGACGGCCAGCGCGACGACCGGCAGGGCGGCGAGTCCCGCGCCGAACAGGAAGCCGCGGAACACCAGCAGGAAGACGAACGCCACCTCGGGCGCCAGGGTCTCGTCGGCGGCGAACGTGACCGCGGCGGCGTGGCCCACCAGACCGAACAGACCCAGGCCGAGACCCGCGACCAGCACGGGACGGGGTCCGGCGGCGTCGAGCAGCAGGCCCCAGAGCGGGGAGGCGAGGGTGATCGCCACGGACGACACCGCGAAGACGAGTCCCAGCTGGGACGCGCTGAGCCCGAGGTCGATCGAGACGGGGCCGAGGAGCGAGGTGAGCATCTGGTGCACCGACTGCACGACCAGCAGTGCGATCAGCGGCAGCGTCAGCGTTCTGGGCACGCGGTTCCCCCTGGAGTGCGGCGGAGTCGTGAGAGTAGTTCAGTTCGGTGAACAGTTGGTTTGGAAGTCGATGTAGTGGGGTAACCGCCCGCGAAACTGATCAACTGACCGAGGAGCGGTTTGGCTCGCGACCAGGCAGCGTGGACGGGTGAGGCGGCGGACCTGCCCCTGGGCAGGCAACGGCCGTCGCTCGCGGCCGTCCGGCGCTGGGTGCGCCTGGAACTGATGCGGGAGGACGCCGACGCGGTCGCGGACGTGCTGCTGGTGGTGAACGAGCTCGTCAGCAACGCGTACCGGTACACGTCGGAACCGTCGTTCCTGCGCGTCGTCGTGGAGACGTCCAGGATCCGCGTCGAGATCGCGCACGACGCGCGCGCCCACCCGCCGCTGCGCAAGGTGTCCCGGCCGCAGCGCGGGTACGGTCTGGTCCTGGTGGCCCGGCTGTCCGACCGCTGGGGCGTCGACAGGGCCCACGGCGGCACCGTGGTCTGGGCGGACCTGCCGAGGGTGCCGTGAGTGAAGTTCGCCGTGTTTCGATTTGCGCGTCTGTGGGTATGGAACCTCCTGCCCTGCACGAAGAGGGCGCGGGGAGAGGCTGATGGGAATCGCAGGACGGTCCGGCGAACGACTGGACCTGGTCCTACCGGAGGGGGGCTTGCCGCTCGCCGACGTGCGGGCGGAGGTTCGTCGACTCCTGCGGGGGATGCACGAGAACGTCGTGGTCGACGTGATGGTCGTGGCCACGGAGCTCGTGAGCAACGCGTACCACCACGCCGCCCCGCCGCGGCGCGCCCGGATCCTCTGCCTGCCGGAGCGCGAGGTCGTGCGCGTGGAGGTCGACGACGGCACGCCCGGCCGGTTCCCGCAGCTCGGGCGGATCGGGTTCCTGGGGCGGCGGCAGCGGGGTCTGCTGCTGGTCAACGGCCTGGCGCAGGTGTGGGGGCACAACCGGTTCCCCGACCTCAAGACCGTGTGGGCGGACGTCTCCTCGGTCAGGTGAGGGTTTTGACCACGTAGGCGGCGGCTTCGGCGACGAGGGCCTCGTCGTACTTCGCGTCCGCTGCCTGCTTGCTGGACATGACCGCGATCAGCAGCGGTTCCCGGCCGGGCGGCCACACGACGGCGATGTCGTTGACGGTGCCGTACGAGCCGGTGCCGGTCTTGCTCGCGACCCTGCTCCCCGCGGGCACGCCGGCCCGGACGCGCTTGGCGCCGGTGACGGATCGTTCCAGCAGGTCGTTGAGGAAGTCGCGCTTGTCGCGGGGCAGGGCGTCGCCGAGCACGAGCCGCCGGTAGTCGGTGCCGAGCGAGCGCGGGGTGGCGGTGTCGCGCGGGTCGCCGGGCACGGCCGAGGTGATGTCCGGCTCGACCCGGTCCATGCGGGTCTCGGTGTCGCCGAGTTCGCGCAGGTACCTCGTCAGCTCCGCGGGACCGCCGAGGTCGCGCAGCAGCAGGTTGCCCGCGGTGCCGTCGCTGTAGCGGACCGCCGCGTCGCACAGGTCGCGCAGCTTCATGCCCGTCCCGACGTTCTGCCGGGTGATCGCCGAGCTCTTCATGAGGTCGGCCTCGGTGTAGGTGACGACGGTGTCGAGGTGCGCCATCGGGTTGCGGTGCAGGACGGCCGCGGCGGCGAGGCCCTTGAACGTGGAGCAGAACGCGAACCGCTCGTCGGCCCTGTGCTCGATCGTCCTGCCGGTGTCGCTCATCGCGTACACGCCCAGGCGCGCGTCGAACTTCTTCTCCAGTTCGACCAGCGCGTCGTGCCGCACGGGCGCCGGGCTGGTCGTGGCGGCCGTGCTGGCGGGCGTGGTCGGCGCCGCGGTCCGGGGTGCCGGTGGGGTGGCGCAGCCGGCGAGCGGGAGGAGGGCGAGGGTTTTCAGGACTGTGCGTCGATCCGTCACCCGTCCACCGTATTTGATCTCGGCAGCGCGAGGTGCGCGCGGTCGCTGCGCAGGAAGACCGCCGACCGGGCGACCGCCTGGCCGCGCGGGTCGTGGCTCAGCCACGTGACGGACAGGAGCGGGGTGGCCGCGCGGACCTCCAGCCGGGCGGCGACGTGAGGTGTGGCCAGAGCGGTCGCGCACTGCGGTTGTGCGGCGCTCTCGAAGCCGTAGTTGTCCCTGAGGAACTTCGGCAGCGGGGTGGTGCGGTCGTAGAGCCGGGCGAGGCCGGGGAACCGGGAGGCGCGCAGGGACTCCGACCGCACGCCGATGGGCTCGTCGCCGTGCACCAGCACCGATTCGACGACGACCAGGTCCTGCGCGGCCGGCCGGACCGTGGTCGACTCGCGGGAGGCCAGGTCGCGGACCAGGGCGTCGAGGCCCAGCCGGTGCACGGGCCTGCGCGGTGCGACGGCGGTGCCCCGGCGGCCCGCCCCGCGCACGAGCCTGCCCTCCAGCACGAGCTCGTCCAGCGCCTTGCGGATGGTGGCGCGGGACATGCCGAAGAGGTCGGACAGCACCCGCTCCGGCGGGAACGGCGTGTTGTCCTGCCGTTCGTTCAGCAGGTCGAGGAGCTTGGCCTTGGCCTGGTAGTAGCGCGGGACGGGCACGCCCCGACGCTAGGGCCGGGCGATAACCGGCGACTCATCGTGCTTCTCGCGCGTCCGGCGCGGAGCCGATCTCCTCGTAGATCCGGACGGCCTGCGCCCTGTCGCCCGCCAGGTACGCGGTGGCGGCGTCACGCCAGCGCGACCACGACACCCCCGCGAGGCTTTCCGGGCCGTGCCCGGCGCCGGCGAGCACGATCGGCAGGCCCGCCCCGACGAGCCCGGTGATCTGGCGGCCGGGCAGCGACGTCAGCAGTGCGCCGACCTCCGGCCGTTCCCCCTGGTGGAGCGCGATGCGGGCCTGGAGCACGAGCGGGTGCTGCAGTTCGCCGGGATGGCCCTTGGCCCTGGCGAGGCGCAGCGCCGTGCGGGCGTCCTCGGTGGCGCCGGCGAGGTCACCGGCCAGCAGCCGGACGCGGCCGCGGTCGGCGTGGAGGTGGGACTGGCCGGGGGAGCGGGCGATCGACCCGTCGAGGTTCGCCAGCGCTTCGGTGAGGCGGCCGTCCCAGAACAGCTCGGCGTACTGCGACGAGTCGAGCCACGAGAGCGTGTAGCTGTCGCCGCGGCGCAACGCGTCCACCCTGGCCCCGGTCCTCGTGGCGAGCCGCTCGCCGAGGTCGCCCAGCACGGAGTGGGCGGTGCTCAGGTTGAACAGGCACAGGCTGGGGGAGACCCCGGCCGCGCGGCGTTCCGCCACGGCCTGCCGCAGGTCGTCGAGACCGCCGCGGTCGCCCTGCTCGACCCTGGCCAGTCCCCGCGCCTCCAGGGCGATGGCGCGGTCCTCTCCCGTCGCCGCCGCGAGGGCCGCCTCCGCGGCGGTGACCGCCTCGTCCGGCCTGCCCGCCAGCGCCAGGGAGTGGGCGAGGTGGGCCTGGACGCCGGACACGCGGTCACCGGGGCCGCCCCGCGCGAGGAACTCGATGGTCCGGTCGAGGTGCCGTCCGGCCGCCGCGTGGTCGCCGCGGTGCCACGCGGCTTTCCAGGACGCCCGGGACGCCTCCGCCGCGCCGGCGAAGTCCCCCGCGTCGAGGTGGAGCGCGATGGCCTCGGCCAGCTCGTCGAGGCCGCCGCCGTTCCAGGCGAGGCTCGAGCCCAGCAGCGCCAGCAGCTCGACCCGGTCGGGCAGGCCCGGCGGGCAGACCGCGAGGGCGGCGCGGTAGCAGCGGATCGCGGTGTCCCTCGCGGCCAGCGCACTCGCCCGGCGGCCCGCGTCCGTGAGAGCTGTTCGCGCCGCTCGTCCCATGATGTCGCACGGGCGTCCGGAAGCTTCCGCGAGCCACACGGCTTCCTGGAAGTGGTGCGCCAGCAGGGGAACGTGCTCCAGCGGCAGCGCCCGCACCCACTCCGCGGCGCGGTAGTGCTTCATCGCCTTGGTGCCGCGCGGCACCCGGTCGTAGGCGACGTCGCGCACCAGCACGTGGCTGAACGCGTACTCGGCCTCGCCGACGACGTTGCTGGTGGTCCGGCGCCGCAGGAAGTCGCGCTGCCGCAACACCTCCAGGCAGCGCGAGACCTCGGCGACGTCGCGTTCCGCGACCATCGCGACCGCGCCGGGCCAGACCGTCGAGCCGATGACCGCCGCGTCCTGCAGCACGGCCTTCTCCCGCGGCGGCAACGAATCCAGCCGCGCGCCGATGACGCTCCGCACGGTGTCCGGGAGGGCGTCCGGCGCGCCGTCGCGGAGCATGCGGACGTACTCGCCGGCGAACAGCGGGTTGCCCGCCGATCGCCGCAGGAGCGCCGGCAGGTCGGCGGTCACGTCGTGCCGGCTCAGCAACGCTTCCAGCAGCAGTGTCGTGTCCTCTTCGGACAGTGCGTCGACCACCAGGGTGCCGCGCCAGTCCGGGCGGCGGTGCAGGAGCTCCGGCCGTGCGGTCATGAGCACCAGCAACGGCACGTCGTCGGTGCTGTCCGTGAGATCGTGCAGGAAGTCCAGCAACAGGTCGCCGGCCCAGTGGACGTCCTCGACGACCACGACGAGCGGTTCCGCGGCGAGGTGCTCGACGAACCTCCGCCACGCCAGCAGCACGTCGCCACCCCGCGGGCTCACCCCGACCAGCGCGGACAGCTGCGTGACCAGCCAGGGGTCGTCGGTGACCGCCTCGATCTTCGCGACGACCACGTCGGCCGGGTCGGTGTCGAAGATCCGGGCGTGGGCCCGCACGATCTCGGCGAGCGGGGCGAAGGCGTCGTTGCGGGCGAACGGCGGGGTGCGGCCCGTGAGCGTTCTCCTGCCGGTCGCGAACTCCTTGACGAGCCTGCTCTTGCCCGCTCCCGGTTCGCCGACCAGCGTGATCGCGCTGGGGCGGCTCGCGGTGACCGTTCGGTGGTGGACCTCGGTCAGGTGGGCTGTGTGCCTTGCGCGGCCCACGAACGGCGTGTCGTCGTCCACCGGGGCGAGCAGCCGTTCCGTCACCGGGCAGGTCTTCACCTCGTTCGGGCTCGTGCCCGCGAGCAGGCGCAGGGCGGCGTCCAGCACGGTGCCGCCGACCTCGACGTGGTCGCCGGACGTCACGAGCGCCGGGCCGGTGGACACGGCGGCCGCGGCGGGGTGCCCGCCGGTGATCTCCCCAGCGGCGCGGACCGCCCGTGCGGCGTCGTCTTCCCGGTTGACCGGGGCACCGAACGCCGCGCAGATCGTCGAGCCGAGCGTGGTGACCGTGGTCCCGCCCATCGCCTCGATCCGCTCCTTGACCCGGGCGACGGCGGTTTCGAGTCGTTCGTCGGCGGCTTCGCCCTCTCCCCGCTGGTGCAGGCGGACCACCAGGACGCTGACCTTCTTGCGTTCCAGCAGGGGTGGTGCCGCCGACGTGGTGATCGTCAGCGCCGGGTCCCTGGTGAGGATCGCCCGGTGCAGGTCGGCGAGTTCGCGGCTCGGGGCGATGCCGAGTTCTTCGATGAACCTGTTGTGCGCGTTGCGGTACACCGCCAGCGCGTCCGCTTGTCTGCCGGATCTGCAGAGAGCCAGCATGAGGTGGGCTTGCAGGCGTTCGCGCAGCGGGTGGTCGCGGGTCAGCGCTCGCAGCTCCGGGATGATCTCGTGGTGGCGGCCCGCCGCCAGCTCCGCTTCGAACCTGTTCTCGACGGCCTGGTCGTGCAGGCTGGTGATCTCGGTCAGGGCCGGCCAGGTGACGCCCTCGGCGGCCAGGTCCGCGAGGACCGGGCCCCTCCAGAGGGCCAGGGCCGCGCGGAGGGTGGTGGCGGCCTGGTCCGGGGTCGGGGACCCGGCGGCGTGGCGCAGGGCGGTCCGGAACCGGTGCAGATCGACGGCGGCCGGGTCCGTGTTCAGCTGGTAGCCCGGTTTGCGGGTGGTGATGTCCAGGCCGGCCTTGCGGAGCGCGGAGATCGCGTTGAGCAGGATCCCCCTGGCTGTCGGGGGTTGTTCGTGCGGCCAGATCGCCGTGGTCAGGTCGGTGGTCGGGACCGTGCGGTTCGCGTTGAGCAGGAGGTAGGCGAGGGCCGCCCGGCGGGTGAAGCCGCCGATGTGCTGGTCTCTGCCGTCGAGGTGGACCCGCAGGGGGCCCAGGACGGCGAACTCCGCGGACATTGGTTCGGACCATACCGGGGATCCGCGGTGTGCGGGGTTGCCGCCTTCGGGTTCGCGGGCTTGTGGGCTCGGTGAACCGGTGCCATGTTGGGGGTGACGTACCGGCTGGTCCTCTGGGTGGGGAGATCACGGATGCGGCGAACGGCGGGGCTGCTGGCGGTGTGCGGGTTGCTGGCGGGGTGCCTGGGGCAGACGCGGAGCGGTGATCAGGCGCGCAACGCCGACGCCAGGGAGATCACGCTGACGATCGTGGCCAACGCGGTGTCGGGCGGGAAGAACGCCCGTGGGGCTGGGTGGTTGCAGAACTGGGTGATCCCGCGGTTCACCGAGCTGCAGAAGGCCAAGGGGGTGACGGCCACCGTGCGGTTCGAGCAGAACGGGGCCGGGGACGAGGACTACCGGACCAAGGTCGCGCTCGACCTCAAGACCGGTGGCGGGGGCGACGTCGTCGAGATCGACGGCATCTGGCTCGGGGAGTTCGCGCAGGCCGGGCAGATCAAGCCGCTGGACGAGGTCGTCGGCGACGTGGACTGGGACGGCTGGGAGCAGATCCCCGACGCCGTGCAGGGGCTGGGGGAGTTCGACGGCAAGCGGTACGGGGTGCCGATGGGCACGGACGGGCGCGTGCTGTTCTTCAACAAGAAGCTGTTCGCGCAGGCCGGGTTGCCGGTGGAGTGGCAGCCGCGGTCGTGGCAGGACGTGCTCGACGCCGGGGCGAAGCTGAAGGGGCTGCCGGGGGTCACGCCGATCCAGCTCAACGCCGGGACAGCGATGGGCGAGGCGACGACCATGCAGGGCGTCCTTCCCGCGCTGGTGGGCGCGGGGCGGCCGATCTACGAGAACGGGAAGTGGCAGGGGGATTCCACTCAGCTGAAGGACGTTCTCGAGCTGTACCGGAAGGTGTACGGGGGTGGGCTCGGGGATCCCGTGCTGCAGCAGGAGGCCAAGGGGCGGGACCGGTCGTTCCAGCTGTTCAGCGAGAACAGGATCGGGATCCTGCTGGAGAGCGACTACTTCTGGCGGTCCGTGGTGGAGCCGCGCAACGGCGTGGCCAGGATGGCGGACCGCGACACCGCGGTCGGGTGGGCGCTCATCCCGGCCAGGCAGGCCGGAGCCGGTGTGGGTGGGCAGGACTTCGTGAGCATGTCCGGGGGCGGGGTGCGGGTGATCAACCCGAACACGAGGTACCCGAAGCAGGCCTGGGAGTTCCTGCAGTTCCTCAACTCCGCGGAGGCCGTGAAGGAGTCGCTGGCCGGTACGGCGCAGCTCACCCAGCGGCAGGACGTCAACGACGAGGTGCTCGAGGGCGACCCGATGCTGACGTTCGTCTCGGAGAGGGTCCTGCCCATCACGCGCTACCGGCCCGGATTGGCGGACTACCCGAAGGTGTCCGCGGCGTTGCAGCAGGCCACGGCGGACGTGGTCGCCGGGAGGAGTCCCGACGAGGCGGCCGGTGCGTACCGGGCGGCGCTGGTGAAGGCCGTCGGCGAGGGCAACGTTGGATAGCTCCGGGCTGGGCGTCCGGCGCGCCGCCGCGTTCGTGGCGCCCGCGCTGCTGCTGATCGGGGTCTTCCTGGTCTTCCCGGCGCTGTGGACGTTGTACATCGGCATCACCGACTACCGGCTCACCGGGCCGGCCGCGGCGAACCCGCGGGTGGTCGGGGTGGACAACCTCGTCGAGGCCGTGCGGGACCCGCTGTTCACGAACTCGGTGTGGCTCACGGCGGTGTTCGTGCTGGGATCCGCGGTCGTCGGGCAGAACGTGCTCGGGTTCGGGCTGGCCTGGCTGCTGCGGACCGTGCGACCCGGGGTGCGGCGGCTCGTCGAGGGGCTGGTGCTGCTGTCGTGGATCCTGCCGGGCACGGTGGTGGCGTACCTGTGGTTCGCGGTGCTGAGCCGCGACACCGGGACGCTCGGGGTGCTGCTCGGGTCGCCGGAGACGGCGTGGCTGGTGCAGTACCCGATGACCAGCCTGATCATCTTCAACGTGTGGCGCGGGACGGCGTTCTCGATGCTGCTCTACACCTCGGCGCTGGCCGCGGTGCCGCCGTCGCAGCTGGAGACCGCGCGGCTGGCGGGCGCGTCGGGGTGGCAGACCGTGCGGGACGTGGTGTTCCCGCACATCCGCGGGCACGTGCTGACGAACACGCTCCTGATCAGCCTGTGGACGGCCAACGACTTCACGCCGTTCCTGCTGACCGCGGGCGGGCCGAACCACCGGTCCGAGGTGCTGCCGGTGCTCATCTACCGGCAGGCGCTGGAGAGCGGGCAGCTCGGGTACGCGTCGGCGCTGTCGATCCTGCTGCTGGTGGGCAACCTGGCCATCGCGCTCGTGTACCTGCGGTTGCTGCGGAGGCGCGCGTGAGTCCACTGTGGATCGTCCGCCGGATCGGTTTCTACGTGCTGGTCTCGGTGGTGCTGGCGTTCTTCGCGGTGCCGATGCTGTGGCTCGCCTCGGCGCCGTTCGACGCCAAGCCGGGGCTGGGGCTGCGCTGGCCGGACTGGACCTTCTCGAACGTCGTGGCGACCTTCGAGCACCCGTACGCGCTGACGTCGCTGGGGAACTCCCTGGTGTTGTGCGTCGTCGCCACCGTGGTGACGACGGTGCTCGCCGCGCTGGCGGCCTACGCGCTGTCGCGGGTGCGGATCCCCGGCCGGGACCTGCTGCTGTACCTGCTGTTGCTGCTGTCGAGCGTGGTCACGGGCACGGCGGCGATGGTGCCGATCTTCGTGATGATGCTGCAGCTCGGGCTGATCAACTCGCAGTTCGGCACGGCGCTCGTGATCGCGGGCGGCCTGCTGCCCGCGGCCATCTTCATCCTCAAGGACTTCATGGACGCCGTGCCGCGCTCGTACGAGGAGTCGGCGCGGGTGTTCGGCGCCTCGCCGCGGCAGGTGCTGGCCCACGTGGTGCTGCCGGTGGCGCGGCCGGGGGTGGCGACGATCTTCGTGTGGGCGTTCGTCAACGCCTGGGCAACTTCCTGCTGCCGTTCCTGCTGCTGCGCGACGTCGGCCGGCAGCCGGCGGCGGTGCTGTTGCGGACGCTCTACGACGAGGGCGGGAGTGCCGACCTGACGGTGATCCCGGTGTTCTCGCTGCTGTACTCGATCCCGGTGGTCGTGCTGTACCTGTTCGTGAACAAGCGGTACGGGTTCCGATTCCACGGAGGCATCAAGAGCTGATGGCGAGCATCACTGCCGAGGGCCTGTCGACCGTCTACCCCGGCGGGGTGCGGGCGGTGGACGACCTGGACCTCGAGATCGCCGACGGCGAGCTGTTCGCCCTGCTCGGACCCTCCGGCTGCGGCAAGACCACGCTGCTGCGCACCATCGCGGGACTGCAGGCGGCGACCGGCGGTGCCGTGGCGATCGGCTCGCGGGACATCACCCGGCTGCAGCCCGGTGACCGCCGGGTGGCGATGGTGTTCCAGGACTACGCGCTGTTCCCGCACATGACGGTCGCCGAGAACATCGCCTACCCGTTGAGGGTCCGGGGCGCGGCGAAGTCCGTGCAGCGGGAGACGGCCGCCAGGACCGCCGCCGGGCTGAGCCTCGACGGGCTGCTCGGACGCCGGCCGGGACAGCTGTCGGGAGGCCAGCAGCAACGGGCGGCGCTCGCCCGCGCGGTCGCCGCGTCGGCCGAGGTGCTGCTGCTCGACGAGCCGCTGTCCAACCTGGACGCCCGGCTGCGGCTGGAGGCGCGGACGTTCCTCAAGAAGCTGCAACGGGAGCTGGCGCTGACGACGGTGTTCGTCACGCACGACCAAGCGGAGGCGCTGGCGCTGGCCGACCGGATCGCCGTGATGGACGCCGGGCGGATCCGCCAGCTCGGCACACCGCGCGAGGTGTTCCAGCGACCCGCGGACACGTTCGTGGCGAACTTCATCGGCTCCACGCCCATGAACCTCGTGCCGCGCGGCTCGGAGATCATCGGTGTGCGGCCGGAATACCTGGCACCGGCGGAGGAAGGGCTGTTCACCGGTGTGGTGTCCATTGTGGAGAACCTCGGCGTGACGTCGCTGGTGACGCTGGACTGCGGCGACGACCGGATCGGCTACGTCGTGCCGGAGGACGGCGAACCGCCGGTCGGTACCACGGTGACGGTGAACGCCCCGCCGACGCGTGTTCTGAGCTACGACAGGGAGACCGGCCTACTCGTGAGGTGACGCCCGATGTTCCAGACCGACGGCTACGAGACGTACGAGAGCGTGCTCGCCCCAGACCGGTTCGAGGCGCTGGCGGCGCACTTCGAGGCCAAGCTGGCGGCTCTGCCGCGAGGACGGCGCCCCGAGCACATGGACGTGCCGCACCTGACCGATCCGGCGCTGTTCGAGTGGCTGCTGGACCCGGACGTGCTGGACCTCGTCGAGTCGCTGATCGGGCCCGACATCGCGCTGTTCTCGTCGCACTTCATCTGCAAGCCCGCCGGTGACGGCCGGCCCGTGCCGTGGCACCAGGACGCGCACTTCTGGCGCGACAGCCTGGACCCGGCCGGTGACGCCATCACCGTCTGGCTCGCGATCGACCCGTCGACCACGGAGAACGGCTGCCTGCGGGTGATCCCCGGCAGCCACCTCGCCGCCGCCGAGCACACGGGCAGCGCCGACTCGTTCTTCAACCGGGAGACGGCGGTCGACGAGTCGCTCGCCGTCGACGTGGAACTGGAGCGCGGGGCGTGCAGCGTCCACTCGGCGATGCTCGTGCACGGGAGCCCGCCGAACCGCAGCACTTCGAGGCGGTGCGGCTACACGATGCGGTACGTGCCGACGACCGTGCGGTTCCTGCGGGCGGACAGCCACCGGATCTACCTCGCCCGCGGGCGCGACCACGCCGGCAACACCTACAGCTCGCCCGGGAGTCCCTGAGAACAGTCGAGCTGGAGCTCGTCGCCTTCGGGTGCGGCACCGCCCGATGACCGGCTGGGTCAGCCGAAGGTGAGCACGCCCTGGGCGGCCGGCTGCAGCGTCCCGACCTCGGCCTCGCTGACCTCGAGCGAGCTGGTGTCGGCGATGGGCCGGCCGTCCGTGCCGATGAAGGTGACCTCGGCGGGCGTCGCGCCGGGCAGCTCGGCGGTCATCGACCCGATGGCGACCGAGCCGGCCTCGTCGCCGACGTCGAGCTGCACGCCGGCGAACGCGGTCCCGCCCGGCTCCAGGGTGATCGACGGGCCCTCGCCGGGCACGAGCTTCTGCTCGACCGGGATGGCGGCGAGCTCGTCCGCGGGGGTGGTGAACGAGAGCTTCGGCCAGCCCTGGAACGTGAGCGGCGTCGTGCCCTCGTTCGTCACGGTGAGCAGGCCCAGGCCGGGCTTGCCCTGCAGGGTCAGCTCGGCCTCGAGCGTCGGTTCGCGCTTGTCGGACGCCGTGGCGGACGTCGACGCCGGGGACCGCGGGGTCTGCTGGGCCGCCGGGCCGGGCGTCGACGTCGCGCAGGCCGTGGCGGTGATCGCGAGAACAACGGCGAGAACGGTGACACGCATTGGCTTACCCCTTGGCCGGCCGGTGACTGATGTTGATCATCGCCGAGTAACCGGCCCGTCACGGGGCAAACCGCCGTCGCCCGATCGTGTGGTCAGAGGGTGGCGGTCCGCACCGCCTTCGCCATCGCCTCGAAACCCCTGTCACCGGGGTGCAGGTGGTCGCCCTCGTCGTAGTCCGGCCTGATCCGCTGCGGGTCCGCCGGGTCGCGGACGACCTGGTCGAAGTCGACGACCGCGTCGAAGTCGGGACTGGTGCGGATGAACGCGTTCACGGCCTGCCGCACCGACTCGAGCTCCTCGGTGTAGCTGTTCCAGCCCTTGAACGGTGTGATGGTCGCGCCGACGACCCGCAGGCCGCGGTCGTGCGAGCGCTGGGCGATCTGCTTCAACGCCGCGATGATCCGGGCCGGGTCGGTCTGGTGCGGCGTCTGCTGGATGTCGTTGATGCCCTCGAACACGATCACCGAGCGGACGCCGGACTGGGTGAGCACGTCGCGGTTCAGCCTCGCCGGTGCGCTGGGGCCGGACGAGCCGCCGTCGAGCAGGAGCCGGTTGCCGCTGATGCCCGCGTTCAGCACGCCCAGCCGGGTGTGGACGCGATCGGCGAGCTGGTCGGGCCAGCGCAGGTTCGCGCCCCACGTCGAGTTCGCGCCGTCGGTGATCGAGTCGCCGAGGGCCACCACGCTGCCCTTCAACGTCGACGAGCGCACGTCCACGCCCGAGACGTAGTGCCAGCTCGTCGTGCGTTCGCGGTAGGCGGCCGCGGACTCGTCGGCCGTGTGGTTGCCCTCGCGGGTGAAGTACGAGTTCTGCATGGCCAGCTGGTGGTGCGTGACGGGGCCGCCGGGCTCGGGCGTGTGGACGCTCACGAGCAGGTCGGAGTCCGCCGGGACGGTCAGCGCCACGCCGTCGCTCACCACGTCGGCACCGGGTGGAGCCGTGACGGACCGGGAACCGCCGAACGTGAGCGTGCGCATCGTGCCGGGCAGCGCCAGCGGAGTGTCCGGGCCCGCCGCGCGCGCCACCGTGACCTGGCCGAACACGACGGGCGTGCGGCCGTAGGCGTTGGAGAGGCGGACGCGGATCTCCTTGCCGCCCGCGCTGACGTGCACGATGTTGCGGATCGAGTGGTCGACGTAGCCGTTGTCGGTTCCCGGCACGGCCGAGGACGGCGCTGCCGCCCAGGTGCCGACCCACCGGGGCGGTGCGGCCTGCGCGGGGGAGGCCGCGGCCACGAGCAACGCCACCGCCAGCAGAAGACGCGTCATGTCCTCGACCTTGGCAGCGCTCTCAGGCGTCCGGTAGCCGCCGATCTCCGGATCTATGCTGTGCTGCGTGTGGAACGGGGCGGAGTACCAGCGCAGGTTCGACTCGCTCGCCGAGTCGGGGATGGACGTGCACGGCGAGGCGACGTTCGTGCGCGCGTACGAACCGAAGACCGTGCTGGACGCGGGCTGCGGCACCGGGCGCGTCGGGATCGAGCTCGCGCGGCACGGCATCGAGGTCGTCGGCGCGGACCTCGACGCCTCGATGCTCGACTACGCGCGCGAGCAGGCACCGCACATCACCTGGGTGCGGTCCGACCTGGCCGAGCTCGACCTCGGGCGCACGTTCGACGCGGTCGTCATGGCGGGCAACGTGCCGCTGTTCACCGCACCCGGCACGCAGGACGCGCTCGTCGCGGGCGTCGCGCGGCACGTGGGCGGCGTGCTGGTCGCCGGGTTCAGCCTGGACCGCGGATACACCGCCGAGCAGTACGACGAGCACTGCGCGCGAGCGGGCCTGCGGCTGGTCGAGCGGTTCGCGACGTGGGACCGCACACCGTTCGAGGGCCACGATTACGCGGTGTCCGTCCACCGTCTCGACAGGACAGAGCGCTAGCGGAGCGCGTACGCCTGCGTTGCCGCTTCGACGAAGTCCCTGGTGAGCGGGTCGTCCTCGCGCCACGCGATCAGGACGGGGCTGGGCGGCAGGTCGGCCAGCGGGACGACGACCAGCTCGTCGCCGAGGTCGTGGCCGAGCGGCGCGAGACCGACGGATCCGTTCCACAGCACGGATTGCACGCACTCCTGCACGGCGCGGACGGTCGGGCCACCGCGGGGTGCGCCACCGTTCCAGTAGTCCCGCCAGACCGGGTCCGTGCCCTCCGGGAACCGGAACCAGTCGCGGTCGGCGAGGTCGGCGGTGGTCAGGTGGCGCGACGAGGCGAGCGGGTCGTCGGCCCGCAGCACCGCTCCGACCGGGTCGTGGCGCAGGATCCGGGTGCGCAGACCGCTTTCGTCGAACGGGCCGCGCGTCAGGGCCACGTCGACCTGCCCGGTGCGCAGGCCGCAGGTCGGGTCCGTCAGGTCGGTCTCGCGGACGCGGACCTCGACGTCCGGGCGCCTGCGCCGGAACGCGGCGGCGACCCGCGCCGCGCCGTGGTCGCCGAGCACGCCGACGGTGATCGTCGTCCGGGCGATCTTGGCCCGGATGCGGCCGGCGTGGTCGAGCAACGCCCTCGCTTCGTGCAGCAGCAGGTGGCCCGCGTCCGTGAGCGCGACGCCGGCGGGGGAGCGGTGCAGGAGCGCCGTGCCGAGGTCGTTCTCGAGCTGCTTGATCGCCCGGCTGAGCGGCGGCTGGCTCAGGTGCAGGCGGCGCGCGGCGCGGCCGAAGTGCAGCTCCTCGGCGACCGCGACGAAGTACCGCAGCGTGCGCAGCTCCATGACCAGGCACGATACCCGTCCGGTAGCGGGCGTGCGCAGACGGTCTTGGACGCCCGCCGGGCGGCGCCGGTGAAGTGGGGGCATGAACCTCCCCGACCCCGCCGTCCACGTCTCCGCCGCCGTCGAGGTGGCCGCGGACGTGCTGGTGATCCCCAACGAGCACGTCGGCCTGGTGCCCAACATCGGGATCATCGGCGGCTCCGAGGCCGTGCTCGTCGTCGACACCGGACTCGGCCTCGCCAACGCCTCCGAGGTGCTCGCGTTCGCGTCCGAGGTGGCGCGCGGCCGGCGCGTCCACCTCACGACGACCCACTTCCACCCCGAACACGCCTTCGGCGCCTCCGCGTTCGGCTCCTACCTGGTCAACCGCGCGCAGGCGGACGACCTGCGCCGCAAGGGACCCGGCTACCTGGAGATGTTCCGCGGCTTCGGTGGCGCGGTCGCCGAACGGCTGGCCGGCGTCGAGGTGCCGGTGCCGGACCTCGTGTTCGACGGCGTCCACGCGCTCGACCTCGGCGGCCGGACGGTGCTGCTGAGGCCGACCGGCCGCGGCCACACGCTGGGGGACCAGGTCGTCGAGGTGCCGGACGCGGCCGTCCTGTTCACCGGCGACCTGGCCGAGACCGGGCAGTTCGCGATCTTCCCGTGGTTCCCGCCGCACGACACGGACGTCTCGGGCCTCGGCTGGATCGACGTCCTGGAGCGGTTGATCGCCTCGGAGCCGCGGATCGTCGTACCGGGCCACGGGTCGGTCGGTGGTCTCGCGGTGCTGGAGGACGTCCGGGACTACCTGCGGGAGCTGCGCGACGAGACGTGGCGGCGGCGCTCCGCCCCTGACCTCGCCGAGGTCGTGGCGGAGGTGCGGGCCGTGCTGGTCGAGCGGCACCCGGAGTGGGCGGGGCGGGAGTGGATCGAGCCCGGGGTGGGCTGCCTCTGCTCGGAGCATCTGTCCGCTTGATAACTTCAGTGTTGACTAAAGAAAGTCCTCACCGAGGTGGGCACGGATGACCTTCTTGGGCACGCACATCGTCCAAGCGCCTGTGACGAGCTCCGTCATCTCCTCGACGTCCAGCTCGGCCATGCAGGCGTGCACCCACTGGAAGCGCATGTCGGACCGGCTCGGGAACGCGAACTTGACCGGGTCGCTCGCGACGAGCGCCTCCCGTTCCTCGCGCGGGTGGCCGAAGCCGAGCACCGTCTCGTCGCGGGACAGCGCCGCGTAGACGATCTGGCCGACGCGGAACTTCACCCGGTCGCGGATCAGGTGCTCGGTGGTGCGGGGCAGCGTCAGCGCGACGGCGCGGACGTCGGCGGTGGTGACCATGCCGGAATCCTCCTCGTCGCGCTGTCCCATGTCTCGCTACTTTCAGTGACCGATGCAATTGCAAGCCGTTGGCATTTCCGAATTCGGCAACGGGAACGAATCGGACAATAGCGATCTGGAACTTCGTGGTTCACCATTTCCGTGTCCGGCTCCGGTTGTTGTGGTGACGACTTTTGTTGCTGTTATTGGCGCTGTGAGCTGCGATGATGTTCCGAATTGCACGTTTTGTCTCACTGCTGTCGGAGGTGTTGTTCCAATCGAGACGAGGGAGTTAATTCCCACGTGAGAGCGCGAACACACTTCACTTCCCCATTTCACTCGATCGGGTGAAAAGTGGTGCGATGAACCTCAAGCGTTCCCTTCCGGGGCTTCTTCCGCTCGTGCTCACCGCGTCGTTCTTCGTCGTCGGCTCCGCCGAGTCGGCCACCCCGACGCAGAGCCCGATCAACGTCACACCCCGCGCGATCCGGCTCGACCCGCACGCGGCGAAGCTCGACGTGACCTACGGCCACTCCGCCCTGGAGTTGAAGTACGTCCGCAAGGACGTGGCCAAGACCGACGGCTGCACCACCCGCGACCACGAGGAGACGGAGGAAGCGGAGGTCGGGCCGGGCGCGGGTCACGTCACCGCGGCCGGCACCCGCTACGACCTGGTGCAGTTCCACTTCCACACGCCGTCCGAGCACCAGTTCGGCGGCCGCGACACCCCGCTCGAGATGCACCTCGTGCACCGCAGCGCCGCCGGCAAGCTGCTGGTGGTCGGCGTCCCGCTCGTCGTCGGCTCCCACTCGGTCGTGGACGACGTGCTGGCGACGCTGTCGCCCGAGTGCGGCGAGCCGGTCGAGATCGAGCCCGTCGACCTCAACCGCCTGCTGCCCCCGGGACACCACACGCTGCACTACACGGGCTCGCTGACCACGGCGCCGTTCACCGAGGGCGTCGAGTGGTACCTGACCGGCCCGCAGCACGTGACGGCGGCGACGATCGCCCGCTTCCAGGGGCTGTTCACCACCGGCAACGCCCGTGAGCCGCAGCCGCTCAACGGTCGGACGATCGTCGAGGTGCCGCGGATCTGACGCCGGGTGCTGGGTGGGCCGGTCCCGGATTCGGGGCCGGCCCTTTGGCTTGTGGGGCTTGGTTGGGGAGTGGTGGGGCTTGGGTTCGGGAGTGGTGGAGCCGGCGGTGATGTCCGGCCGGGGCTCTGCGGGGTGGTGGTGGCGCGACTGGGGCGGCGCGGGGTGGTGGTGGCGCGACTGGGGCGGCGCGCGAGGGTGGGGTCGTGCACTGGGGCGGGTTCACGGTGGCGCTGGTGCCGGTATTCCGCGACCGGCGTGTGAGCATCGGCACCGCGCCGGAGGCTTCTGAAGCGCGTCAGAACGACCGTAGGATCGATGCAGTAGCTAACTAATCTGCCCACCACCTGTCTGGGGAAGCCTTGAACACCACCCGCGCCATGACCGCGCTCGCGCTCGGCGGGTTCGGCATCGGAACGACCGAGTTCGCGACGATGGGTCTGCTGCCGCAGATCGCGGAGACGTTCGGCATTCCCGACTACGAGGCGGGCCACGCGATCAGCCTGTACGCCGCCGGTGTCGTCGTCGGTGCGCCGTTGATCGCGGTCTTGGGCGCCAAGCTGCCGCGCAAGGGCATGCTGATCGGCCTGATGATCGCGGTCGCGCTCGGCAACGGGCTCTCCGCGGCCGCCCAGGACAAGACGCTTCTGCTCATCGCGCGGTTTGTCGCGGGGCTGCCGCACGGTGCGTTCTTCGGCATTGCGGCGGTCGTCGCCGCGGCGCTCGTTGCTCCCGAACGGCGTGGCACGGCTGTTGCGCGTGTGATGGTCGGTCTCACCGTGGCGAACCTTGTCGGCGTACCGCTTGCCACGGCGGCGGGGCAGCAGATCGGCTGGCGCACGGCCTACCTCGCGGTCGCGGTGATCGCCGTGATCACCGCGTTGGCGATCGCGGCCTGGGTGCCGCGGGTGCCCAAGGTCGAGGGCGCGTCGATGAAGGCCGAGGTGCGGGCGTTCGGCCGGCCGACGGTGTGGTTCGCGATCTTCACCGGCATGATCGGCTTCGGCGGCATGTTCGCCGTCTACTCCTACGTCGCGCCGCTCACGACCGAGGTCGGCGGGCTGCCGGCGGGCGCGGTGCCGTGGGTGCTCGCGGTGTTCGGCCTCGGCATGACGCTCGGCGCGACGTTCGGCGGCCGGTTCGTGGACCGGTCGGTGACGGGCTCGGTGTTCGGCGGGCTGGTCGCGGTCTGCGTGATCCTCGTGCTGTTCGGGCTCACCGCGACCGTTCCGGTGCTGCTGTTCGCGTTCCTGTTCCTGCTGGGCTTCACCATCCAGATCCTCGCGGCGGCGCTGCAGATCAGGCTGATGGACGCCTCACCCGACGCGCCGTCGCTCGCGGCCTCGTCGAACCACTCGTCGCTCAACGTCGCGAACGGCGCGGGCGCGTGGCTCGGCGGCCTGGCCATCGCGGCGGGCTGGGGCTACACCTCGACGGCGTGGGTCGGCGTGGCCCTGTCGCTGGCGGGCCTCGCGATCGCGGTGGTGTCGGTGTTCTACGAGCGGCGGGCCTTGGACCGCGAGACGACGAACCAGACGATGGCGATGGCCAGCCCGGCGAGCACGACGATGGAGACCCAGCCCAGGTAGCGGTCGACGAGCTCGTAGTTCTCGCCGAGCGCGTACCCGGCGAGGATCAGCGCGGTGTTCCACACGAGGCTGCCGGCCGCGGTGTAGATCGTGAACTTCAGGATCGGCATCCCGGACACCCCGGCGGGGATGGAGATCAGGCTCCGCACCACCGGCACCATGCGCCCGAAGAACACGGCCTTGTTGCCGTGCTTGTCGAACCACTCGTCGGCTTTGTCCACATCGGACGCCGTGACGAACGGGATCTTGTCCGCCGCCTTGCGCAGCCGGTCGACCCCGAGCCACGCGCCGAGCCCGTACAGCAGCAGGGCGCCGACGACGGAGCCCGCTGTCGTCCACAGGATCGCGGCGATCAGCGAGATCTTGCCCTGACCGGCGGTGAACCCGGCGAGCGGCAGGATCACCTCGCTCGGCACCGGGGGGAACACGTTCTCCAACGCGACGGCGATGCCCGCGCCGGGCGAGCCCAGCGCCTCCATCAGGCGGGTGATCCAGTCCATGGTCGTCGAATTACCCGTTTCGCCCGGTGATCCAACCTCCGGCCGGTCGCGCGACCCCGACGAGGCCCGGCCGGCCCGCTGATCGCGCACGGGTCTACCGTTGTTCGCCTTCCCTTCCTGGAGGTAGACCGTGCGAGGCGCGATCGCGGCGGGCCACCCGCTCACCGCACAGGCGGGCGCGGCGATGCTGCGCGCCGGCGGGAACGCCGTGGACGCCGCCGTCGCGGCGATGCTGACGTCGTGCGTCACCGAACCGCTGCTGACCGGCCTCGGTGCCGCCGGGTACATGATGATCGCGCCGGCCGGTGGGGCTCCGGTGCTGCTCGACTTCTCCGCCGAGGCGCCGGGCCGCGGGAAGGCGGGGGACAGGGCGCCGCTCGACCCCATCACCGTCCACTTCGGCGACGCGCAGCAGGAGTTCCACGTCGGGCCGTCCTCGGTCGCCGCGTACGGCATGCCGGCGGGTGCCGCGAAAGCCGCCACGTACGGGCGGGCGCCGTTGAGAGAGCTCGTCGCCACGGCGGCGATGCACGCCCGCGAAGGCCACCGGGTGAACCGGTACCAGGCCTACGTGACGTCGTTGCTGCTGCCGCTCGCCCACAGCGCGGGCCTGAACGCCTTCGAGGAAGGCGAACTGCTCGTGCAGCCCGAACTCGCCGAAGCCCTCGACCGGCTCGGCAGCGACGGCGCCGCGCCGTTCTACACCGGCGACGTCGCGGCCGCGATCGCGGACTGGATCACCTCGCAGGGCGGTGACCTCACGCGCGCCGACCTCGCGGCGTACGAGGCCGTCGAGCGCGAGCCGTTGCACGTGCGGCACCGCGGCCGAGACATCCACACGAACCCGCCACCCGCGGCGGGAGGTGCGCTGCTCACGCAGATGCTGGAGGCGTTGCCGGACAGCCCTTCGCAGCAGGACCTCCTGCGCGCGCTCGCCACCCCGAAGGCGCACCTGAACCGCCTCGGCTCCACCACGCACATCTCCGTGCTCGACGCCGACGGCACCGCCTGCAGCGTCACGACCACGAACGGCGCCGGCTCGGGCATCTCGATCGCGGGGGTGCACCTGAACAACATGATGGGCGAGGAGGACCTGTCCCCGGACGGGTTCTTCAGCCACGCGCCCGGCGACCGCCTGCCGTCGATGATGGCGCCGACCGTCGTCACGCACCGCGGCGGGACCGAGCTCGTGCTCGGCAGCGCGGGCTCGAGCCGGATCTGCGGCGCGATCCTGCAGGTGCTCGTGAACGTGCTCGACCGCGGCATGCCCGCCCAGGGGGCCGTCGACGCGCCCCGGATGCACCTGAGCGGGGACCACCTCCACGTCGAACCGGGAATCCGGCCGGAAAGCGAGCTGCCGGTGACGCGCTTCCGGGCCCCGAACATGTTCTTCGGTGGTTGCCAGGTGGTCGAAATGACCGGATCGGGCCAGCTCAGGGGTGGTGCAGATCACCGCAGGGACGGCGCGATCGTCGTTGTGTGAGATGTTGCCCGCATAATGGGATATTTGGTTTCCTGATTCACCGCTCGACGCGCACGATGGGCGGGTGACGGCACTCAGCGACAGAAGATCCTCGCCGCTCCTGTCCCGTACGTTCCTCCAACTCTCCGTCATCAGCGTCGTGTCCGGCGTGTCGATGGCGTTCGCCCTGCCGTTCAACTCGCTCTTCCTCACGAGCGAGATCAAGGTGACGCCGTTCCAGCTCGGCTTCTTCCTGATCGCGAGCCCGCTCGCGTCGGTCGTCGCCAGCACGATCATGGGCAAGCTGTCCGACGGCCGCGTGCAGCGCCGGTACATGCTCGCCGCGGGCGGTGTCGCCGGTGCCGTCGGCTACGGCCTGTTCGCCGTCCTGCGCGACTACTGGTTCCTGCTCGGCACGTCCGTCGTCTTCATCGCGATCACCGGATCGTTGCTGCCGCAGCTCTTCGCGTACGGCCGCCAGGTCTCCCGGGGACCGTCGATGGTCGTCAGCGTCCTGCGCACGCTGCTGTCGGTCGCCTGGGTCGCCGGACCGCCGGTGGCCGCGCTGCTCGTCGCGAAGACCGGGTGGGTCGGCCTGTTCGCCTCCACGGCCGTGCTGCAGCTCGGCGTCGCGGTCCTCGCGCTCACCCTCCCCGTGCCGCCCGCTCGGGACGAGGAGGCGGAGGCGGTCGAGGAGGTCGCGGGACCGACGCGCGGCAACATGACCGTCGTCTCCGCCGCGTTCCTGTTCCTGCAGGGCGCCGTGGCACTCGCGGTGAGCGGCCTGCCGTTGTTCGTCACGACCGAGCTGAACGGCACGGCCGGCGACGCCGGGATCGCGATGGGTCTGTGCGCGGCGCTGGAGATCCCGATGATGCTGTGGTTCGGCTCGCTGGCGAACCGGATGTCGCAGCACAAACTCGTGCTCATCGGCGCCGTGATCGCGTTGGGCTACCACGGACTGATGGTGTTCACCGACGCCATTTGGCAGGTGATGGCCGCGCAGCTGCTGCACGCCACCGTCATCTCGTTGATCATGGGTGTGGGCATCACGTACTTCCAGAGCCTCGACCCCGGCCGCCCCGGCCACGCCACGACGATGTTCAGCAACACCCAGATCGTCGGCGGCATGGTCGCGGGCGCGTTGCTCGGCGTCTCCCAGGGGCTGGGCTTCCGCTGGGTCTACGGCTTCAGCCTCGCGATGAGCGTGCTCGGACTGTCGCTGCTGCTGGTCGCGGGCAGGCTCACCGCACCGTCGAGGCGGTGACCCGCGGCTTCTCGCCGACGCCGAGGTAGAAGATCCCCTTGATCGTCTCGAAGCCGAGGCTGGGGTTGCGGCGCAACGTCGAGCCGCCCTCCACCGACAGGGAGCCCGTCCTGTCGTTGCTGACGAAGAAGATCGCGCCGCCGCCCTCGTTGGCCTGGTTGTCCTCGATCAGCGTGCCGGCGATCCGCAGTGTGAACGTGTTGCCGTCGTTGTAGATCGCGCCACCGCTGCCGCCACCCGGTGTGCCCGCGCGCGCCGGGTTGGCGCCGCGGCCGATGGCCTTGTTGCCCTTCATCAGGCTGTTGAGCACGACCCACGACGCGCCGATGCTGCTGAGCGCGCCGCCGTTGGAGCACACGCCGCCCTCGAACGTGCTGCCGGTGATGTGGACCGGCTTCTTCTCGGCCCAGTCGGTCACGCGGATCGCGGCGCCGCCGAGGTCGGGACCGGCCGCGTCGCAGCGGTTGTTCGCGAAGCGCGAGTTCACGACCTTGAGCTGGCCGCCGAGCACCAGGACGGCGCCGCCGCCCCCGCCCTCGGCCGTGTCCCCGGTCGAGTTGCCGTCGGCGAGGGTGATGTTCTGGACGACCAGCCGGGGACCGTTCTGCTCGAGCAGCCGGCGTTGTCCCCGGCCGCTCAGCGTGATCCGGCCGCCGCCGTCGAGCACCGTCCTCGCGCGGACCTCCGCGGTCGCGGTCATCGGGATGGTGTGCGCCTGCGGACCGCAGTCGAACGTGACGACCCCGCCCGCGGCGACCGCGGCGACCACGGCCTGCGACGTGCAGCTCGCGGGCGTGCCGGTGCCGATCACGCGGGTGGGCTTCGAGGTGTCCTCGGCGGCGGCCTCGGCCGGGACTGCGGCGGTGCCGGCCGGGTTGCCGAACTTCGCGGCGGGAGCGGGAGGAGCCGGGGACGGTGGGGCAGACGGGGGAGCGGCGCTGCTCGGCGGTGGTGTCGTCGGCACGATCGTGACGGTCTGCGAGGTCGGCGTCAGGGGTAACCGCGGTCCTGCGACGGGGGAACCGGGGATCGCCGTGCCGCACCCCGCCACGAGGGCGGCGAGCAGCACGACGGCCCGTCTACCTGAGGGCATGGCGGGCACCCTAAACGGGCTGCGAGGGCTTGGCCAGCACCTCGCCGGCCGAGGCGGGACCAAGGCGTTCCGCGGGGTGTTCCCCGACCGTGATCGGCCTTGCCGGAACCCGCTCCGGTCCGGTCGTCGTGACGGTGCGCAGACGAACATCGCAACGACCGGCACGGCGTGCGGTGCATTGAGCACGAACGACCATTCGTGAAAGAACCACACGTTCGGGTGGTCCTGCCTCCCTGGCACACTGCGCTCCGTGCCGACCCAGTTCCCCGACGAACCACCGACCGAGCGCCACGTGGCGCCCGACCCGGCGTTGATGGAGGCTGCCCGCGCCAGGGGAGCCGCTCGCTGGGCCGCGGCCGGTGACCGGGCGGCGCGGGAGCAGGAGCCGCCGGCGGACGGCCCGCTCAAGCCGCGCGCCGCCGCGATCGCCGCCATCGTCGCGCTGCTCGTGCTCGGCGGGATCGCGGTCGCGACGTTCGACGGTGACCCCGGCGGCGGCGGGACCGACCTCGCGCAGCCCTCGCACAGCTACATCCCCGGCCTGATCACCCCGCCGGAGGAGCTGCCGGAGGAGTCCGCGCCGAGCCTGGTGCCGACGCAGAACGCCGTGCCGCCCCCCGCCCCTGCCCCGGACACGGGCAGGGCACCCGCGGGCGTCAGGTCGTTCACCACCGGCCCCGGCTGCGGCGGGTTCAGCGGCGTCGGCTCGTACCGCGACGGCCGCAAGGGCTGGGTCGACCACGGCGACGGCCGGTGCGGCTCGACGTTCGTGTCGATCCCGATGTCCGGGGACGCCCGCCGCGACGACAGCTCCGCGTACGGCATGTGGACGTTCGCGGTTTCCGGCACGTGCGAGCTCTCCGTGCACATCCCGAACGGCAACCTCGAACAGGTCGGAGGTAACCCGACCGTGTACTACGTGTTCGACCGCAACGGCGTCGGCGGCACGCCGATGGCGTCGTTCGCGATCAAGCAGGTCGACAAGCGCGGCCAGTGGGTCGTCGCCGGGAGGTTCAAGGCCAGCGGAAACCTGACCGTGCAGCTGCTCACCCGAGGTCAGGACTGGAACGGCGCCGGACCCACCCACGCCCATCACGCCGCCGGTGCCGTCAGGGCAGACTGCACGGCGTGACAAGAGATCTGCACCTGGTCCGGCACGGCGAAGCGACGAAGGACGGGTCCCGGCTGACGGCACGGGGCCGCAAGCAGGCCGAGGCGCTCGCGGAACGGTTGCGGGGCACGGGTTTCGCCGCCGTGCACCACGGTCCGGCCGCCCGCACGGCGGAGACCGCGTCGATCATCGCCGGTGTGCTGCGCGTGCCCTGCCGCGTCGAGGCGGCCGCCGACGACTACGTGCCGCACTTCGTCCCGGACCACGACGAGTTCTTCGACCGGTTCCCCGAGTCCGAGCGCACCCGCGGCCCCGCCCTGGCGCACGAGGCCGAGACCCGGTTCGCACGCCCCGGCGACGGCCCGGTGCTGGTCGTGACGCACGCGTTCCTGATCGGCTGGCTCGTGCGGGACGCCCTGGACGCCCCGCCCGAGCGGTGGCTGGCGCTGAACCACGACCACGCCGCGCTGACCGTGATCCGCTACACGACCGGCGAGTCACCCCGCCTGGTGCGGTTCAACGACGGCGGGCACCTCACCTCGCCTTGAGCGTGAGCAGCGTGATCTCGCTGGGCGCGAAGACGCGCATCGGCGGGCCCCAGAAGCCGGAGCCGCGGCTGGTGTAGAGCTGGGTGCGGTCGCCGTGCCTGCTCAGGCCGGCGACCACCGGCTGCTGCAGCCGCACCAGGTAGTGGAACGGCCAGATCTGACCGCCGTGCGTGTGCCCGGACAGCTGCAGGTCCACGCCCGCCGCGGCGGACTTCCTGACCTCCGAAGGCTGGTGCGCCAGCAGCACGACCGGTGCGCCGGGGTCGGCACCGCGCAGCGCCGTGGCGAGGTCGGCGGCGTGGCCGGGCTCGCCGGAGTGGCTCGCCGTGACGTCGTCGATCCCGGCGAACACGAGCTCGGCGCCGCCGCGCTCCAGCACCACGTGCTCGTTGCGCAGCGCCTTCCAGCCCAGGCGGGTCATGAGGTCGACCCAGCCCTGGCCGTTCGAGTAGTACTCGTGGTTGCCGGTGATGTAGAAGCGGTGCCCGGTGTTGACGTCGCCGAGCGGCTCGGCCTGCTCCAGGCGCTGCTCGGCGGTGCCGTCCGCGATGTCGCCGACGTGCACGGCGATGTCCGCGCCGAGCCCGTTGACCGCGTCGACCACGCCCCGGGACCACTTCGCGCGGTTGATGGCGCCGTAGTGCGTGTCGGTGATGACCGCGATGGTCAGGCCGTCGAACGCGGGGTCGAGCCGGGGAATCGTCACGGCTTGCCGCTTGATCCGGGGCACGCGCATCGCCTCGTACACGCCGTACACCGTCACGGTGACGATGAGGACGGCCAGCAGCACCGCGATGAACCGGGAGCGGAACGGGTTCTCGACCCCCGCCACCGCCAGGCCGATCCGCACCACGTCGGAGATCAGCGTCCAGACGAACGCGATCCAGACGAAGCCGAGCAGGAACTGCGAAATGCGCGCCGCCCGGTCACTGCCGCGCTGCGTGAACAGCACGATCATCGTGATGGCCGCCGCGGCGAACACGACCGCGGCGATCGGGCGGACCGGGTCCGGCCACTCGGCGCTCGCCGCGAACAGCCCCTCGAAGGGCACCCAGAACAGCAGCGTCGTCACGGTGAAGAGGACGAGCGTGAACACCACCCGCCGAACCGTGACGCGGGGCCGGGCAGCGGTGGTCGTCATGCTTCCATCCTCCTGAAAAGGGCTTGGAACTCGTTCAACGCACAACGGCCGCCGTTTGTTCGCTTCCGTCGGCGTAGACGTCCGTCACAGGCGTTCGCGCTGTTCGCGACGCAACCGGCGGAAGCTTCAGGAGTCCTGTAATCAACACCGAACAACGACCTTGGAGTGGGTCACATGATCTTCTACACCGACGAGGAGAGCCGCACCCTGCGCACCGCGGTGTACGGCGCGATGCTGCTGGTCTCGCACGCCGACCCCGGTCCCGTGCTGGAGGAGCGCTTCGCCGGCCTGCGTGCCCTGCGCAACCTCTCGCCGGACCTGCGCACCGTCCTGGGCGGCGCGCGCCCGTCGGTGCCGGCGGGGACCGACGAGGAGATCGAGCCGATCATCCTCGAGGCGCTGCGCTCGTCGATGAAGACGCTGGCCGCCAAGTCGCCGGAGGACGCCGTCGACTTCCCCCGCGGTGTGCTCGCGATCTGCCGTGAGGTCGCCGAGGCGGATGGTGACGTGGTGGACACCGAGGACGCGATGGTGGCGCGGATCGAGGGCGCGCTGGCTCTGTGAGCCCCGGGCCGTTCCGGTGAACGGCCCTGCCGCGGACTCCGCGTCCCACCTGGTGGGCGCTGCTCCGAAAGGTCGATGGCGCGGTGGCGGTGCGGTGCCAGGGTGGATCTCCAGGGGATCGACACCGGGGAGTGCCGCCGTGGAACTGTCGCGTCGCGAACTGCTGACCCGCACCGGCCAGGCGGCCGCCGCCGCCACCGCCGCCTCCGCGCTCACGACCGGCGCCGCGCGGGCGGAACCGGGATCGCGGGTGAAGCTGACGCAGGGCACCAACATCTCGGTCGCGCGATCACGGGACGGCCGTTGGCTCGCCATCGACCTCGTCACCGCCATCTGGGTGCTGCCGGCCTCGGGCGGGAAGGCGCGCAAGCTCACCGACGAGCTGCAGGACGCCACGCTGCCCTCTTTCGGGCCCGGCAACCGGATCGCGTTCCAGTCCTACCGGGACGGCAACTACCACCTGTACGTCATCGGGTTCGACGGTCGCGGGCTGGAGCAGCTCACGTCCGGCCGGTACGACCACCGCGAGCCCGCCTTCTCGCCGGACGGCAAGCGCATCGCGTTCGTCAGCGACCGGGCCGGCAGCTACGGCGTGCACGTGCTCGACCTGGCCACGCACCGGATCACGCAGCTCACCGGTGTGCCGGACGAGGCCGCGGCACCGCAGTGGTCCGCCGACGGCACGCGGATCATCTTCACCGTCGGCAACGCGGCGGTCGACACCGTGACGCTGGACGGCAAGCGTGAACGGCTCGTCACTGCGCCCGCGGGCACGCAGTTGTTCGGCGCGGCGTTCGGGCCCGGCGGTCAGCCCAGCTACACGCGGATGCGGCCCGGTCAGGCAGACCTCGTGCTCGGCACGACCGCGGTCGTGAGCGGGCAGGACGTCTTCGGGTTCGCGCCGATCTGGGACGGTGACAGCGTTCTCTACACGGCGGACGGCGAGATCCGCAGCCTCACCCGCGGGGCCACGAAGAAAATCCCGTTCGAGGCGACGGTTCCGGTGCGGGAGCACCGCGGCCAGCACCGGGCCGGGAACCTCACCGGTGGCGCGGTGAAGGGCATCGCGAGCCCGGTCGTGTCGAGCGACGGGAAGATCGCCTTCCGGGCGTTGAACGCGCTGTACCTGCTCGGCGACGGCAAGGCCGTGAAGCTGACCGACGGCCGGTACTTCGACTCCGACCCGGACTTCTCGCCCGACGGCGGGAAGCTCGTCTACGCGAGCGACCGGACCGGGGTCGCGCAGCTCCGGGTCCGCGACCTGGCCTCGGGCGAGGACGAGCTGTTCGCGCCCGCACCGCACGCGCAGACCACGCCCCGCTTCTCGCCGGACGGGACGCAGGTCGCGTACCTCGACCAGGACGGCCAGGTGTGGATCACGGACCGGCAGGCGCGCAGGCAGGTCACGCCCGCGTTGTTCCAGCCGGGCCGGCCGACTTGGTCGAAGGACGGCGGCACGATCGCGTTGGCGGCGGTCAAGCCGTTCTCGCGGCGGTTCCGCGAGGGCACCAGCCAGGTCCTGAGCGTGGACCTCGCGAGCGGTGAGCTGACGTACACCGAGCCGATGCCCTTCCGCTCCATCGCGACCCGCGGCGACGACGGCCCCGTGTGGTCGCCGGACGGCAGGCACCTCGCGTTCGTCGTGGAGAGCGTCGCGTGGGTCGTGCCGGTCGACGCCAGGGGCACGTTCCAGGGCGAGCCGCGCAGGGTGACGAACGAGGTCACCGACTCGCTGGCGTGGCACGGCGACGATGCGCTGGTGTACCTGAACAACGGCCGGCTTAGGAAGTCCACATTGGACGGTAGGGTCACGATGATCCGCCACGGCCTGACGTGGCGCAGGCCGAAGTCCCCTGAGCGCAGGGTGATCCGCGTCGGCGCCTACTGGGACGGCGAGGCGCACCGGCTCCAGCGCGACGTCGACATCGTCGTGGCGAACGGCAAGGTCGAGGAGGTCCGGCCGCAGCGGGGACGGGCCGACGTCGACGCGTCGGGCCTGACCGCCATCCCGGGCCTGATCGACGCGCACAACCACTGGCACCTGCGCGGCCGCCAGTGGGGCGCGCGGCAGGGCAACGTCTGGCTCGCGTACGGCGTCACGACCGTCCGCTCGCCCGGCGACCCGGTCTACCAGATGGTCGAGACCAGGGAGGCGCTCGCCGCGGGAACCCTGACGGGGCCGCGGTTCTACGCGACCGGCGAGGCGGTCGACGGCTCCCGCGTCTACTACAACTTCATGCGGCCGACGCTCAGCAGGGCGCAGCTCGACCTCGAACTGCGCCGCGCCCACGAGCTCGGCTACGACCTGATCAAGACCTACGTCCGCCTGCCGGTGGAGCTGCAACGCGCCGCCGTCCAGCGGTCACGCGTGCCGCTCTCCAGCCACTACCTCTACCCGGCCGCGAACATCGGCATGCACGGCATGGAGCACGTCGGCGCCACCAACCGCCTCGGCTACTCCCACACGATCACCCGCCAGGGCAAGGCGTACCAGGACGTGGTGGCCCTGTTCACCCGCTCCGGCATGTCCATCACGCCCACGCTCTTCCAGTCGCGAGCCCTCTACGACACCGACAAGTCGCTCGTCACCGACGAACGCACCCGCGTGCTCTACCCGCCGTGGGAGTACGAGCGCTACGTCGCCGACGCCAACGGCCAGGGCACCCCGTCCGGCACGTCGTCGCGCGCGGTCCTGCGCGGCTGGGTCGAGCTGGCGCTCGAGGTCCACCGCGGCGGCGGATTCGTCATCACCGGCACCGACGCACCGCTCGACAGCCCCGCCACCGCGACGCACATGAACCTGCGCGCCCTCGTCGAATACGGCTTCACACCACGGGAAGCGCTCATCACCGCGACCCGCAACCCGGCGAGGTGGCTGGGCCTGCCGCTCGGCGCGATCAAGCCCGGCGCGCCCGCCGACATCGCTTTCGTCGAGGGTGATCCGCTGGCGGACATCAAGGCCGCGGCCGACGTGCGGCAGGTGATGGTGGGTGGGCGGCTCCACAGCGTGCCCGACCTGCTCGAGCCGTACCGGCGGACGGCGGCTCTCGCGATGTCGGCGGCGCTGGACCCGTTGCCTTCGGCGGAGAAGAAGCACTGGTGGCACGAGCCGGAGTGGGCCGAGCGGGTCTGCTGCGACCACTGAGCCGGCACGATGCCGAAGGGAGCGCCCCCGTCCCGTCCGAGATGACCCGTGGCCAGGCGCACGCCACGAAGCCGTCGCCGGTGCGGGCCGCCGTAAATGATCTGCGGCCGCCCGCGCCGTCGTGACACGATCGCGCCATGACAGCCTTCGCGACCCCCGAAGAGATCGCCCGCCGCACCGCCGCGGCCCGCGACGCCGCCGTGGCCGCGGGTCGCGAGCTCGGCCTGGAGATCACCGAGGGCAAGGTGCTCTACGAGCTGTTCTCCGTAGTCGTCCACCTCGCCCCGTCCCCCGTCGTGGCACGGGTCCCGACCGTCCTGCCGCACACCACGACGCCCGAGAGCCTCGCGCAGCGGCAGCAGCAGGAGCTCGACGTGGCGCAGTGGCTGCACGACCGGGGCACACCGGTGATCCCGCCGAGCCCGCTGGTCGAGCGCAAGCCCGTGCGGCGAGACGGGTTCTCCATCACGTTCTGGCCGTTCACCGACGAGGACAGGTCGTCCGAGCCCGACTACGTCAAGAACTCCGAGCTCAGCGCCGACCTGCACAAGGCGCTGCGGGACTACCCCGGCGAGCTGGAGTTCCTGTTGTCGGCGGAACCGCGGTTCGTCCGGGAAGGCCTGCGACGGCTCGAAGGCGGGGACCTCGTCACGCCGGCCGACCTGCTGCGGGCCAGGGCCGAGTGGGAGGTGCTGGAGCCCCTCGCCAGCGACGAGGCGGCGTTCCGGGCGAAGTTCCCGCAGGTGGACCTGCAGCCGATCCACGGCGACTCGCCGCCCGCGAACATCTTCGCGAGCACGGACGGGCCGCTGTTCTCCGACTTCGAGCTCATCACGTACGGGCCGGTCGAGTGGGACCTCGCCGGCCTCGGGCCGGAGTTGACCGCCGCCTACGACCGGGGCGCGCGGAAGAACGGGCTGCGCGAGCTAGACCCGGAGGTGCTCCGGTTCGTCAACGCCGTCGGCGCGATCCGGGTGCTCGCCTACCTGTCGTGCGCGGACCAGCTGCCCGCCATGGTCGAGTTCATGCGGCCGTTCATCGACCAGTGGCGGGACACCGACCCCTACGCGTGAGCCGCCTCCCGGTCACCGAGCCAGGACACGACCTCCTCGGCGGGCAGCGGCTCGCTGAGGAAGTACCCCTGCACCACGTCGCAGCCGGCCTCGGCCAGCGCGGTCCAGGTGTCCTGGTCCTCCACGCCCTCCGCGACGGCCTGCAGCCCGAAGTTGCGGGCGAGAGCCACCAGGGCGTGCACGATCGCCGAATCACCCGCGTCGGTGCACATGTGCGTCACGAACGACCGGTCGAGCTTCATCTCGTGCACCCGCATGCTGCGCAGGTACGAGATCGACGAGTAGCCGGTGCCGAAGTCGTCGATCGAGAGCCGCACGCCGAGCTCGGTCAGGCCGCGCAGCACCTCCACCGCGCGGTCCGGGTCGGAGATGATCGCCGACTCGGTGATCTCCAGGGTCAGCAGGCGCGCGGGCAGGCCGTGGCGCTTGATCAGGTCGGCCACGTCGCCGGGGAACTCGGTGTGGTGCAGGCAGGCGGCGCCCACGTTCACCGACACCGGCACCTCCCAGCCCGCGTCGGACCAGGCGCGGCACTGGCGCAGCGCCGCGTCGATCACGTAGCGGGTCAGCGGCTCGATGAGGCCGTTCTCCTCGGCGACCGGGATGAACTCGTCCGGGCGCACCAGGCCGCGCGTCGGGTGCTGCCAGCGGGCCAGGGCCTCGACACCGCACACCACGCCCGTGTTGGCGAGGGCCTTCGGCTGGTACTGCAGGAACAGCTCGCCGCGGTCGATGGCGTGCCGCAGCTCCGTCACGGCGGTCAGGTGGGCGGCGCCGCGTTCGTGCAGGCGTGCGTCGTACACGGCGACGCCGGACTTCTCGCGCTTGGCCGCGTACATCGCTATGTCCGCGTGCCGCAGCAGTTCGTGGCCGTCACCGGAGTCCGCCGGGCACAGCGCCACGCCGACGCTGCCCGCTATCTCGAGCTCCAGGCCCTCCAGCGTCACCGGCATGGCCAGCGCCTGCAGGATCTTCTCCGCCACCATGCCGGCGTTCTCGGCCGAGCCGACGCCCGGCAGCAGGACGGCGAACTCGTCGCCGCCCAGGCGCGCCACCAGGTCCGTGTCGCGCACCGCCCACGAGAGGCGGTTCGCCACCTGGCGCAGCAGCAGGTCGCCGATGTGGTGGCCGAGCGAGTCGTTGACCTCCTTGAACCTGTCCAGGTCCACGATCAGCAACGCCAGCGGCTCGTCCTTCTTGCGCGCCTTGTCGACGGCGGTCTCCATCCGGCGCGCGAGCAGCGTGCGGTTCGCGAGACCGGTCAGGGCGTCGTGGTGGGCCTCGTGCTCGTTCTTGGCGGCCTGGCGCAGGATCTTGCGGCGGTGCCCGAGCAGCACCATGCCGAACAGCGCCACCAGGAGCCCGTCGACCACGAACGCCACGACCTGCGCGATCCGCAGCCGCGCGTTCTTCTCGTCGGCCGCGCGCAGGTACTCGGTGGTGTCGAGGCGCTTCGCCCCGATCTGCGCGGAGATCTGGCGCCGCAGCGACGAGTGCGCGAGCCCTGCCTGGTCGACCTGCAGCGGGTCGTCCCCGGCGACGACCTTGCGCAGGATCTCCGTCGTCTGGTCGTAGAACGGCAGCAGCCGTGCGGCGACGCCGGCGTCGGACGGCATGCCGCTGGTGCGCAACCACTCCAGCTCGCCGCGCGCCGAACCCGCCGAGCTCTGCAACGGCTCGATCGTCTGCGGCGTCCGCTTGAGCCGCAGGTCGCGCAGCGCGTCGTCGGCGACGTTGACGTGTTCCAGCACGCGGGCCCACCGCTCGCTGGTCTCGTTGAGCTGCCGCACGTGCGCGGTCGTGGCCTGCGCGCTGACGCTGCTCCACAGCGCCAGCCCCGCGAGGGCCAGCAGCCCGACCGTCAGCCCCGCCGTCGCCACCCGTGCGGTGGCGCGGCCCTCCCCAAAGCTCACCGTGCCTGCTCCAACGGTCGCACCCAGCTCGCCGGATCCTCGACGAAGCTGTCGATCTGAGGCTGGAAGAACTCCCTGCGCGCCTTCTCGGACTCCTGCCTGTGCAGCACCGTGCCGAGGTTCGCGGTGGTCACCGTGAGCCCCGGGGTCTCGATCCAGCCCTGCGGCAGCACCTCTCCGCCTTTCGCGTGCCTGGCGAGCAACCAGCCTGCCACAGCGCCCTTGAGGTAGTGCTCGGGTGAGATCGTCGCCACCATGGCGCCGTCCCGCACCGCCTGCAACGTTCTCGGGTCGACCCCGAACCCGCCCACCAGCCACCTCGCCGACTTCTCGGTCTTCAGCGCGGCGAGGCTCACCCCGTCGCAGTCGCCCGTTCCCACGAACGCGAGCGCGTCCGGGTTCGCCGAGACCAGTCTTCGCCACGCGTCGCGGTTCGCTTCGTCGTCACGTTGCGTGTCGAACGGCCCCAGCACCACTACCCCCGGTAGCTTTTCGGCGAAACGGCCTCGGATCCCGTCGGCCCGGTCGTCGAAACCGGCGAGTCCGGGAGCGGTGTTGCCGACCACCACGGTGCCGGTCGCGTCCGCGGGCAATCGGCGCATCAGCTCGTCAGCCAGCTTTTCGCCGAGTTCGTAGTTGTCGTTACCGATGTGCAGCCTGACCCCGGAGCTCGCGGTGAGGCGCATGTCCACGCCGATGACGGACACGTGCTGGGCCAGCGCCTCACCGATCGACGGCGCCATCAGCGCCGGTTCGGACGTGGCGACGGCGATTCCGCCTTTCGCCGCCATCGTCAAATCGCGGAACAACTCGACTTCCTTGTGCCCGTCCTGCCCGGGAGGACCCGTCACGGTCGCGCTCACCCCGCCGACCCGCCCGACACCCTCGTGGAAACCGCTGGTCATCTCCTGGGCGAACGAACCACCTGTGCGCTTGACGACGAAACCGACGTGCGGCAGCGCCTCGGAGCGGGCGGCGCCACCGCAGCCCGCCAGCAGCACCAGGCCCAGCACCAGTGCCGCAGCTCGCATGGATGACCTCGGGCTCGCTCGACCTTCAGGTGACTGATCTCCGGAGCGGCCGATGCTACATCGCTTGGTGCCAAATCGGGACAACGCCTCCCATGCCGGGAAGCGCTTTCACGTTCCGCGGGTGTCAGGCGGGTTCATATCCCAGGTTGGGGCGCAGCCACTGCTCGACTTCCGCGAGAGGCTTGCCGTATCGGCGTGCGTAATCCTCGACCTGGTCGCGGCCAAGGCGTCCCACGGTGAAGTACTTCGACTCCGGGTGCTGGAAGATCAGCCCGCTCACGCTCGCCGCCGGCGTCATCGCAAACGATTCAGTCAGACCCACCCCGATTTCCTCGGCACCGAGGAGGTCGAACAGTTCGCGCTTCACCGCGTGGTCCGGGCAGGCCGGGTAACCGAGAGCGGGGCGGATGCCGCGGAACTTCTCGGCGTGCAGGTCGGCGAGCCGCGGCTGCGCGTCCGGCTCGAACCAGTCGCGGCGGGCCCGCAGGTGGATCCACTCGGCGAACGCCTCGGCCAGCCGGTCTGCCAGCGCCTTCACCATGATGGCGCGGTAGTCGTCCTGCTCGGCCTCGTAGTGCGCGGCCAGCTTCTCGGCGCCGAGGATCGTCACCGCGAAACCGCCGATGTGGTCGCCTTCCGGTGCCACGTAGTCCGCGAGGCACCGGTTCGGGCGCGAGAGCGGCTTTTTCGTCTGCTGGCGCAGCATCGGAATGAGCACGCCGTTGTCGAGGCGGATGTCGTCACCGTCGGAATGCGCGGGCCAGTAGCCGTAGACGCCCTTTGCGGTGAACAGGTCTTTCTCGACGATTTCGTCGAGCAACGCCGTCGCGTCGTCGTACAGTTCGCGCGCCACGGGCTGTTCGAGGATCGCGGGGAACTTGCCTTTGAGTTCCCACGCGAGGAACAGGAACGTCCAGTCGATGAACTCGCGCAGTTCCGCGAGCGACGGCGTGATCGTGCGGGTTCCGGTGAACGCGGGAGTGGGCAGTTCGGAGAAATCGACCTTTTCCCGATTCGCGCGCGCGGCCTCGAGTTCGAGCAGCGCGACCTTCCTGCGGTTCTCGTGCTGTTCGCGCAGCCGTGCCTGTTCGGCGCGGTTCGCGAGGTTGAGCTCGTGGGCGCGGCGGTCGTCGAGCAGGTCGGAGACGACGCCGACGACCCGCGAGGCGTCGAGGACGTGCACGACCGGCTCGTCGTAGACGGGGGCGATCTTCACGGCCGTGTGCTGGCGGGACGTGGTGGCGCCGCCGATCAGCAGCGGCAGCTTCATGCCGCGCCGCTGCATCTCCTCGGCGACCGAGACCATCTCGTCCAGCGACGGCGTGATCAGCCCGGACAGGCCGATGACGTCGGCGTGCTCCCTGATCGCCGTGTCGAGGATCTTCGCGGCGGGGACCATCACGCCGAGGTCGACCACCTCGTAGTTGTTGCAGCCCAGCACGACGCCGACGATGTTCTTGCCGATGTCGTGGACGTCGCCCTTGACCGTGGCGAGCACGACCTTGCCGTTGCCGCCGGCCGTCGCCTTCGGCTCGGCGTCCATGAACGGCTCCAGGTACGCGACCGCGCGCTTCATCACGCGGGCGCTCTTCACGACCTGGGGCAGGAACATCTTGCCCGCGCCGAACAGGTCGCCGACGACCTTCATGCCGTCCATCAGCGGGCCCTCGATGACGTCGAGTGGCCGGGGGAGCTGCTGACGCGCCTCCTCGGTGTCGGACTCGATGAAGTCGACGACACCGTGCAGGATCGCGTGCTCGAGCCGCTTCGCGACCGGGGCCTCGCGCCACGACAGGTCGACGACGCGCTTCTGGCCGGGGCCCTTGACGGTCTCGGCGTGCGCGACGAGGCGGTCCGTCGCGTCCTCGCGCCGGTTGAAGATGACGTCCTCGACCAGCTCCAGCAGCTCCGGCTGGATGTCCTGGTAGACGACGAGCTGGCCCGCGTTGACGATGCCCATGTCCAGGCCGGCCTTGACGGCGTGGAAGAGGAACGCCGAGTGCATGGCCTCGCGGACGACGTCGTTGCCGCGGAACGAGAACGACAGGTTCGAGATGCCGCCGCTGGTGCGCGCGCCCGGACAGCGCTGCTTGATCAGCGGCAACGCGTCGATGAACGCCTTGGCGTAGCCGTTGTGCTCCTCGATGCCGGTCGCCACCGCGAGCACGTTCGGGTCGAAGATGATGTCCTCGGCGGGGAACCCCGCCTGCTGGGTGAGCAGGTCGTACGCGCGGGCGCAGATCTCGACCTTGCGCTCGGTCGTGTCCGCCTGGCCCTGTTCGTCGAACGCCATCACGACGACACCGGCGCCGTAGTCGCGGATCGTGCGGGCCTGCCGCAGGAACGGCTCCTCGCCCTCCTTGAGGCTGATCGAGTTGACCACGCCCTTGCCCTGCACGCAGCGCAGGCCGGCCTCCAGCACGCCCCAGCGCGAGCTGTCGACCATCACCGGGATGCGGGCGATCTCCGGCTCGGTCGCGATCAGGTTCAGGAACGTCGTCATCGCCTGCTCGCCGTCGAGCAGGTCGGCGTCCATGTTGACGTCCAGCAGGTTCGCGCCACCGCGCACCTGCTCCAGCGCCACGGCGAGCGCCGCCTGGTGGTCGTCGGCCTCGATGAGCCTGCGGAACTTGGCCGAGCCGGTGACGTTGGTGCGCTCGCCGATCATGACGAACCCGGTGTCGGGGCCGATCTCGAACGTCTCCAGGCCGCTGAACCGGGTGGAGCGGCGGGAGGCCGCGACCTCGCGCGGTGCCCTCCCGCGCACGGCGTCGGCGATGGCCCTGATGTGCGCGGGGGAGGTGCCGCAGCAGCCGCCGACGACGTTGACGATGCCGTTGCCCGCGAAGTCCTCCAGCAGCGCGGCCGTCTCGTCCGGGGTCTGGTCGTAGCCGCCGAACGCGTTGGGCAGGCCCGCGTTCGGGTGGCAGGCGACGTAGGTGTCCGCGAGCCGCGCCAGTTCCGTGACGTGCGGGCGCATCTCCTCGGCGCCCAGCGAGCAGTTCACGCCGACGACGAGCGGCTCGGCGTGCGCGATCGAGTCCCAGAACGCCTCGACGGTCTGGCCGGAGAGGGTGCGGCCGGACAGGTCGACGATCGTCACCGAGATCCACAGCGGCAGGTCGGGCGCGACCTCGCGGGCCGCGGCGATGGCGGCCTTGCAGTTCAGGGTGTCGAAGATCGTCTCGATCAGCAGCAGGTCCACGCCGCCCTCGTGCAGCGCCGAGATCTGCTCCGCGTAGGAGGCCTTCACCTGGTCGAACGTCACCGCGCGGAACGCCGGGTCCTCGACCTTGGGCGACAGCGACAGCGTGACGTTGAGCGGCCCGACCGACCCGGCGACGAACCGGCCGCCGAACTCGTCCGCGGCCTGGCGGGCGAGCCGCGCGCCGGCGATGTTCATGTCGCGGACGCGGTGCTCCAGCCCGTAGTCGGCCTGGCCGATCGAGGTGGCGGTGAACGTGTTGGTGGTCGTGATGTCCGCGCCCGCCGCGAGGTACTGCCGGTGCACGTCGAGCACCAGGTCCGGCCGGGTGAGGTTCAGCAGGTCCGGGTCGCCCGCGACGTCGAGGTGGTGGTCGCCGAACTCGGTGCCGTAGTAGTCGGCCGGGGACAGTCCCGCCTGCTGGAACATCGTGCCCCAGGCGCCGTCGAGCACGGCGATCCGCTGGTTCAGCAGGGACTTCAAACCGGCCACGCGCGCTCCCGAAAAGTCGGAAGCGCCCTTGTTCCGTGGTGGTGCAAAGCCGAGCGTGGCAGGCCCGCGGGCCCGTTGCAGCGCTTCTCGGCTTCGCCGCCAAGGCTACCAACACCGACCATGGACCAGGAACCCGTCCCACTCCATAGGATGGCGGGCGTGACCGGACAACGCGCATTGGTGCTGGGTGGCGGTGGTGTCACCGGAATCGCCTGGGAGACAGGGCTTCTGCACGGACTCGCCGAACAGGGCGTCGACCTCGCGGAGGCCGACCTGTTCGTGGGCACGTCGGCGGGGTCGGTGGTGGCCACCGAGCTGGCGGGCGGCTCCGCGCTCGCCGACCTCTACGCGGGCCAGCTGCTGCCGCCGGACGGGGAGGTCCCGGCCCGGCTGACCCCGTGGATGCTGGCGAGGTACGCGCTCTCCTACGTGATGCCCGGCAAACCCGCGGCGAAGCGCGCCCGGCTCGGCCGCGCCGCGCTGAAGGCCCGCACGCCGTCCGAGGAGTCGCGGCTCGCGGTGTTCGACAGCCGGCTGTCCACCAGGGACTGGCCGGACCGCGCGCTCAAGGTGACCGCCGTGGACGCCACGACCGGGAAGTTCGTCGCGTTCGACCGGGACAGCGGGGTGCCGCTCGTGAAGGCGGTGGCGTCGAGCTGCGCGGTGCCGCTGGTGTGGCCGCCGGTCACCATCGGCGGCAGCCGGTACATGGACGGCGGCATGCGGTCGGTCGCGAACGTCGACCTGGCGGCGGGCTACGAGCGCGTGGTGGTCGTGGCGCCGTTGACGCGCGCGGCCAGTGCCGCCGCGACGCCGCAGGCGCAGGCCGCGAAGCTCGGGGTGCCGTCGATCGTGGTCAGTCCCGACGAGCGGGCGCTGGCCGCCATCGGCACGAACCTGCTGGACCCGGCCCGGCGCAAGCCCGCGGCCGAGGCGGGCCGGGCACAGGCCGCCTCGATCGCCGACGCCGTCCGGGAGGTCTGGGACAGGTAACCGGACAAGTGGGGCGCACCTCTTGTCCGGAGGTGGCGAACCGGCCTACTGTCGCGCCGACCGCGATCAGGCAGGTTTGTTAACCAATAGGCATGAGGTGGTTCGTGGCCAGGAAATGGCTGTTGGGGACGCTCGTGCTCGGGCTCCTCGCGACAGGGACGACCAGCGCGACGGCGGCGGATCCGCTGGTCTCCCGCGGCAAGGCGGTGACGGCCTCCTCGGTCGAGGCCGCCGGGCTCGAGGCGGACAAGGCGGTCGACGGCAGCACGTCGACCCGCTGGGCCTCGGTGGAGGGACGCGATCCCGAGTGGATCCGGGTCGACCTGGGCTCGGCGCACTCGGTGAGCCGGGTGCGCCTGCACTGGGAGACCGCGCACGCCAGGGCGTACCAGGTGCAGACGTCGGCGGACGGTGTCGTGTGGACGGACGTCTACTCGACCGGCAGCGGTGACGGCGGAGTCGACGACCTGACCGTCTCCGGCACCGGCCGGTACGTGCGGGTGCACGGCACGGCCCGTGCCACGGAGTGGGGCTACTCGCTCTGGGAGTTCGAGGTCTACGGCACCCCGCCGCCCACCGGGGTCGCGGTGCCGTTCGGCAGCAGGCAGCAGCCGTACGCGGCAGGGATCCTCCGCCCGTCCGGCAGCACGGCCACCCTGGACGCGCAGGTGGTCGACCACTACCGGCGCTGGAAGTCCGCGTTCGTGCGGCAGAACTGCGGCAACGGCTGGTACCAGGTGATCTCGCCCGACGCGGACCACCCGTACGTCGCCGAGGCGCAGGGCTACGGCATGGTCGTCGTCGCCACGATGGCGGGCGCGGACCCGGACGCCCGCACGATCTTCGACGGCCTGGTGAAGTGGAAGATCGACCACCCGTCGTCGATCAACCCGGACCTGCTCGCAGCCGAGCAGGACGTGAACTGCCGCAGCGTCAACGGCGGTGACGCCGCCACGGACGGCGATCTCGACGTGGCCTACGGGTTGCTGCTCGCCGACCGGCAGTGGGGCAGTTCCGGTGCTCATGACTACAAGCGGCTGGCGATCCGGCACATCAACGCGATCAAGGCCAGCGAGGTCAACCCGTCGACGAACCTGCTCAAGCTCGGCGACTGGGCGAGCGCGGGCAGCCAGTACCACTACCTCTCGCGGTCGTCGGACTGGATGGCCGACCACTTCCGGGCGTTCCGCAAGGCCACCGGTGACCCGGCGTGGGACACGATCCGCACCGCGCACCAGAACCTGGTCGCGCGGCTCCAGCGGGACTACGCGCCGAACACCGGGCTGCTGCCGGACTTCGTGGAGAACACGAACTCCACGCCGCGCCCTCCTGCCGGGCAGGTGCTCGAGAGCGCCAACGACGGCAGGTACTACTGGAACGCGTGCCGCGTGCCGTGGCGGATCGGCGCGGACGCGGTGACCAGCGGCGACCCGGCGTCGCTGGCGGCGGCCCGCAAGCTCAACACCTGGGTGAGGACGAAGACCGGCGGCGACCCGAACGGCATCGCCACGGGCTACCACCTCGACGGCACGCAGCTCTCCGGCGGCAGCGCGGCGGCGTTCTTCGCACCGTTCGCCGTCGTGGCCGCGACCGACCCGGGCAGCCAGGCGTGGCTGGACGCGTTGTGGGGCAAGATGCTCCAGACGCCGATCGACTCCAGCAGCTACTTCTCGGCGAGCATCCAGCTCCAGGTGATGATCACGGTGACCGGCAACCACTGGGTGCCCTGATCCGTTCCGCACCGTCCCGGCAGGCCGTCCCGGCCGCCGGGGCGGTGTTGGTGGGGTGGCGTGGCTTTCCGCGTGGTCGGGTGTGTTGGGCGGCTTGCTGTTGCGTCGGTGGGGTCACCACACCCGGGAGTGTCTTGGAAAGACTGCTCGGCTCCGCCTTCGCTCGGGCTCGCCTTCGACATCGCGTCGCCTCGCCTGGGTCAGGTCGTGGTGGTCGCCGATCTCCCGCAGGAGCTCGGCGGTGACCGCCGCCGGGGTGAGCCTGCGGATCGTGTCGGTCAGCAGGTCCCGGCCTGCCGTCGCTGCCTGCGGCAACGGGGCCAGGACCGTCCACCGGGCGGTGTCGGTACGAGTTCCCCTCCACCTGACTTGAGTCTGGCTTGAGCGGGTGCGTCCTACGATCGAATCCATGGGGATCCGACGGGTGGTGTGCATGATCTTGACCGGTCTGCTGGTCGTGTCCGGCGCGGGTCCCGTGTGGGCCGCGGAGCGGCAGTTGCTGTTCTACAACCACGTCTGGGGCACTTTCGACCGCGCCACCGCGGACGCCGTGGAGCGGTCGGCGTACCTCAGGGACTTCGCCGACTTCGAGGTGCGCACCACCACGGGAGCCGACGGCAAGGTGTGGACGGGGCGCTACCTCCGCGGCCGGGAGACGTACCTCGAGGTCTTCGGGCGCGGCGACGTTCCCGGGCAGGACGGTGAGCCCGGGGCCGCGGGGCTGGGGCTCTCGACCGAGCGGGACGGCGACGTCGAGGCGCTCAAGGTCCGGTTGCGCGGGGCCGGGGCCGAGCCGATCGACTTCACGCAGACCCGCGACTTCGGGGACGGCAAGCCCGTGCCGTGGTTCGACTCCGTGTACCTCGTCCACAAGTACCAGCGGTTCGGGGCGTGGGCGATGGAGTACCGGCAGGAGTACCTCGACGACCCGCGCAGCGAGGTCGAGCCCGCTCGGTTCCCCGGTGACGTGACCCGCGAGCGGTACCTGCCGGACGTGTACCGGGACAAGCTGATGCGGGACGTCACGTTCATCCGCCTCGCCGTCACCGAGCGGGACCTGGCCGACACCGTGCCGCTGCTGCGCGCGGGCGGGTTCGCACTCCGGGTCGGGCCCGAGTCCGTCGTCGCCACGCGCGGGGGGACGACGATGCGGTTCGACGAGGCGCCGCCCGGGAGGACGGGGCTCAAGCGGGTCGACTTCGAGCTGAACCGCGCGGTGGCGCGGCACGTCGAGCAGCTGGGCACGTCCACGCTGGTCGTCGGCCCGGGCACGCGCGCGGTCTGGACGTTCTGACACGCCCGTCCGGAGCTCGGCTCCCACGGCGCCGGACACCGCGAGCGGGTCAGCTCGGCGGCGTGAGGATGCCGCCGGCGGACGTGCGGATGCGCAGCGAGGAAGTGCGCGCGTCCCGCACGATCCGGTCGACGTCGTAGGCCACCAGCCGCCCGCCGCGCTTGACGATCCGGCCGTCCGAGAAGACGGTGTCGACGTTGGCGGGGTTCGCCGCCTGCACCAGTGTCGTCTCGACCAGCCCGCCCGGAGCGAGGTTGACGTCGTTCGTGCGCACGAGGACGACGTCCGCCCGCTTGCCGGCGGTGATCGACCCGGTGACGTCGCCGAGGCCGAGCGCGCGGGCGCCGTTCAGCGTCGCCATCCGCAGGACCTCCCGGAAGCCGACCTCCGGTAAAACCGCGGACGGCGTGCCCTGCCAAGGGATCCCGGTGTTCCAGACGAGCCGCATCGCCTCGAACATGTCCGACGGCGCGATGGACGTGGCGTCCGAGGACAGCGACACCGTCACCCCGGCCCTGCGGAACCGCAGCAGCGCGTCACGCGGGTCGCCCGCCGTGCCGAGCCGGAACTCCGAGTGCGGGGACCAGCTCAGCGGCGTGCCGGTGCGGGCCATGACCTCCATGTCGTCGTCCAGCGCCGTCACGTAGTGCGTCAGCAACGTCCGCGGGCCCAGCCAGCCGCGTCGCTCGTAGTCCGCGGCGTCCACGATCCGCGGCGGCGCCTGTCCGGCGTGGATCGCGATCGGAAGGCCGCGCCGCACCGCGGCGTCCATGTCCGCGAAGAACGCCGGCTCCGCGCTCTGGGAGAGCCCGCGGACCGCGACGCCCAGGTGCACCAGCCCGTCGAACGCGCTGCCCGCGGAGAAGTACTGCTGCCGCACGCGGTCCACGTCCGTGAAGTCCATCGGCACGTCACGCGGCATCTGGTCCACGTGTCCATACGAGAACCGTGCGCGCAGCAGACCGTCTCGGTGCGCCCGCAACTCTGCGTCGGCGTGCGCGGGGGAGCGTGTGTTGTTGGACCAGTTGTGCACGGTCGTCACACCCGCGTTCGCCAGTTCGGCCAGTCCGAGCAGGACGCTGCGGTGGACGTCTTCGGCGTCGTACAACGTGGACGTCGCCCGCTTCGCCGCGAAGTAGGGGAACCCGTCGGCCACGAAGTTGCGGCCGAGCGCGCTCCACATGTGGAAGTGGGTGTTGACGAAGCCGGGCAGGACGATCATGTCGGTGGCGTCCACGACCTTCGCGTCACGGGCGTCCAGGTCGCGGCCGACTCCGGCGATCACGCCGTCGTCGATCAGGACGTCCGCGCGCGGGAGCACTCCCAGCGCGGGGTCGACGGTGACGACGGCGCCACCGCGGACGAGGTAGCGGCGGCGCTGCGGGTCCTCGCCCTCCGCGCTCGCGACGCCGGTCGTGGCGGTCGCGGCCAGTGCCACGCCGAGTGTCTTGGTGAGGGTCCGGCGGTTGATCATGCGGCCTCCAAAGGCAGGGATCGCCGCCATGCTCGCCGACGCCTCCGCCGCCTGTCACCGCGTGGACGTGCCGCTGCGCCGGCTGGCTCAGCGAGCCTGGTCCAGTGGGCGGAGGTGCTCGAGCGGGTTCGCGGTCAGCTCGTCGATCCGCGGCCGCGCCGCCTCCATCCGGGTCGCCTCGCTGGACTGGCGGCGGATGATCTCGTCCACGTTGGACGCCCGCACCAGCAGACCCGGCGCGACGAACCAGCCCTCCGGCAGCTTGCGACCGCTCTTGGCGTGCTGGGCGAGCATCCAGCCGGACACCGCGCCCTTGAGGAAGTGCTCGGCGGAGATCGTCGCGAACAGGTGACCGTCCTTGACGCCCTGCAACGCCTTCGCGTCGATGCTGAACGCCGCGGCCAGCCACTTCGCGTTCTTCTCCGCGTGCACGGCCGCGAGGTTGATCGCGTCCACGTCCCCCGCGCCCAGCAGCACGAGGGCGTCGGGGTTCGCGTCGGCCAGCCGCCGCCACGTGGCGAGGTTCGTCGTCAGGTCGCGCCCGGTGTCGAGCGGGCCGAGCACCTGCAGCTTCGGCAACCGTTCGGCCAGCCGGGACCTCATCCCGAGCGCCCGCTGGTCGAGCGCGGGCATGCCGGGGGAGTTGCTGCCGATCACGACCTTGCCGGCGGCGTCGGGCGGCAGCCGGTCGGCCGTGGCGTCCGCGAGCATCGCGCCGAGCTCGAAGCTGTCGTTCTCGATCATGAGCTTGACCCTGCTGCCGGGCGCGACCTGCCCGCCCGCGACCGCCATCACCGGAATGCCCTGCTCCACGACCTGCGCCACCGGCTCGGCGACCAGCTCCGGCGCCACCGCGGACACGCCGATGCCGCCCTTGGCGCGCGCGGCCAGGCCCTCGAGGAGCTCGACCTGCTTGAGGCCGTCGTGCGTGTCCGGCCCGGTGATCTCGGCGTTGACGCCGCCCGCGATCCGCACGCCCGCCCGGAAGCCCTCGCTAATCTCCCGGGAGAAGTCGCGGCTGTTGTTCTGCGCCAGGAACCCGATTGTGGGCGGGTCATCGGACGTCTGTGCGGGACCGCATCCGCCCACCCCCGTCACCGCGAGCAAAACCGCAGGCAGGACGACGTGGGCGACACGGGTCATCGAGAAGGCCCCATCAGTTGGTCCCGGAAAGCCGTTGAGGTTAGTGCACGGCCGACGGCTGTGTCGGCTTGCGTGCACTCCTTTGGCTGCGTACCAATAGCACCTTCGTCGGAAAGCGATGTCCGAGTGAGGCGCCGATAGATGCTGTCCAACTGGGTCGAGTCCCGCACCACCGTGCAGACGACCGTCATCAGCCTGACGATCGGTCTCGCCGCGCTGGCGGGTCTCGCGCTGTGGACGAGCCTGAGCATGCAGCGCGCCGCCAGACACCTGCACGAGCTCAACGAGATCAGCGACCGGTGGGGTCTGGTGGTGCAGAACGTCGACGTCGCCGACCACGCCCTCGTCGACTACCTGCGCTCCGGCACACCCGTGATGCGCCAGCCCGTGGCGAACGCCGCCGGCGCCGCGGAGGAGAGCCTGCGGTGGCTCGAGGACCACGGCGGCACGGCCGACGTGCGGGCCGCGGCGATCGTCGGCGACCTCTACGGCGACTACTCGGCCCTGCTGCGCGAGACGGTCGCCGCGGGCGACCGCGGGGACACGACCACCGCGTTCCAGAAGGCCGACCAGGCCGAGCTCACGCTCGTGTCGTTGCGCAAGCAGCTCTCCGCGGTCGTGCAGCTCAAGCGCCTGGAGACCACCGACTACCTGCGGTCCGCGGAAGGCCAGAACGGGCGGCTGCGGTTCGCCGCGGTCATCGCGTTCATCGTCGACCTGGGCCTGGTGGGGTTGTGCGGGGTGGTGTTGCTCGGGCACCGGCGGCAGATCCTGCGGCAAGCGGCCAGGAGCGAGCACGAGGCGATGCACGACGCGCTGACCGGCCTCGCGAACCGCACGCTGCTCGTGCAGCGCGCCCAGCAGGCCATCGGGCGCTCCGACCGGACGGGCGACCCGCTCGGCCTGTTCCTCATCGACCTGAACCGCTTCAAGCCGATCAACGACACCCTCGGCCACGCGTTCGGCGACCGGCTGCTCCAGCACGTCGCGAACCGCCTGACCGCGGCCGTCCGGGACGTCGACACGGTGGCGCGCCTGGGCGGCGACGAGTTCGCGGTGCTGCTGCCGATGGTGAGCTCACCGGTGAACGCCCTGGTGGTCGCCGAACGCGTGCACCGGGCGCTGGAGGACGCCTTCGACCTGGACGGGCTGTCGGTCGACGTCGGCTGCAGCATCGGCGTCGCGATGTACCCGGCCGACTCGGCGGACGTCCACGAGCTGCTCAAGCACGCCGACATCGCCATGTACGCGGCCAAGCGCGCCCGGCTCGGCACGTCGGTCTACGAACCGGGCCTCGACGTGCACGGCACCGCCCAGCTCACCGTGATCAGCGACCTGCGCCGCGCCATCGACCAGGCCGAGCTCGTCCTGCACTACCAGCCCAAGGCCGACGCGCGCACCGGCGCTGTCTGCGGCGCCGAGGTCCTGTGCCGCTGGCAGCACCCGCGCTTCGGCCTGCTCGGCCCCGACCGGTTCATCCCCGCCGCCGAGGAGACCGGCCTGATCGAGCCGCTCACCCGGTACGTGCTCGACCACGCGCTCGCGCAGTGCCACGCCTGGCACCTCACCGGCTGGGACGTGCCCGTCTCGGTCAACGTCGGGGCCCAGTGCCTGCACGACACGACGTTCCCCGACCAGGTCGCGGGCCTGCTCGCCCGCCACGGCCGCCCCGCCTCCGCGCTGACCCTGGAGATCACCGAAAGCGCGATCATCGCCGACCCGATCCGCGCGAGCGACGTGCTGACGAAGCTGCGGGAGCTGGGCGTGCGGCTGTCGATCGACGACTTCGGCACCGGCTACTCGTCCATCGCCTACCTGCGCACGATGCCCGTGCACGAGATGAAGATCGACCGGTCGTTCACCACGAACATGCGCACGGACCCGTCCAGCGGCGCGATCACCCGCTCGTTGCTCGGGCTCGCGCAGAACCTCGAGCTGGAGGTCGTGGCCGAGGGCGTCGAGGACGAGGAGACGTGGAGCGCCCTCGCCGCCCTGGGCTGCGACATCGTGCAGGGGTACTGCCTGAGCAGGCCGCTGCCGCCCGACGATTTCGCCGCGTGGCTGCGGGACCGCGTGCTCGACGAGCTGACGGCCCCGACCTCCTAGGCCGCGGCTGCCGCGGACGAGACCTGCGGGACGGGCCTACCGCCGGCTGGCCAGCCGGTAGGCCGCCGCGCCGATCAGCTCCAGCGACACCTGCAGCCGCTCCAGGCTGATGTTGTCGCGGATCGTGTCCTCCGGCGTGTGGTAGATCGGTTCGAGCTGCGCCGGCCCGCCCTCACCGCGCCAGCTGAAGTTCGCCGACGCCAGGCCCTTCTCGTGGAACGGCACGTGGTCGCTCGACCCGCGCGCCACCGGCCCGTGCACCCGCGGGTCGTAGCCGAGGCGTTGAGCGGCGGCGCGCACCGCCGCCGTGGTCGCGTTGTCGGCGCCGTCGACGGACAGCAACCAGTACGCCGTCGCCGGGTCGTGGCTGGTGGCGACCATGTCGTTCTGGAACACGCCCTTGATCCGCGCGATCTCCTCGGGCGGGAGCTGCGAGACGTAGTGCCGCGACCCGAGCAGGCCCTGTTCCTCCGAGCCCCACAACGCGAACCGCAACGCCTTGTTCGTCGGCAGATGACGCAGCACGCGCGCGAGTTCCAGGCACAGCACGGTGCCGCTGCCGTCGTCGTTGGCGCCCGGTGAGCCCGGCACGCTGTCGTAGTGCGCCGTCACCATCACGACCCCGTTGTCCCGCCACGGGAACGTCGGCGGCCGGTCGGCGATCACGTTGTAGGAGGTCAGGTTCGGGTGGTGCGTCGTGGTGATCGTCAGCTCGCCGGAACCCTGGGCGCGCAGCTTCTCCGTGTGCACCTGGGCGAGTCCGATCACCGGAACCGCGACGTTGCGGTCGAGGGTGGGGGAGAAGGCGCTGGACTTGATCGCGGTCGCGGAGATCCTGCCGAGGACCACCGCCACGGCACCGCGTTCGATCGCCGCGTGCGTGGGGCCGGAGCCGGCGGGGGCGTTGACGTAGAAGGCGATCTTGCCGGTCAGGTCCGGCAGCCGGCCGTCCACCACCTCGACGAACGGGGCCTTGACGGTCACCCCGAGCGCGCCGAACCGCGAGGCGCCCGACTGCCACCGGCCGTTGATCTCGGCGAGGTACTTGTCCGGCACGGTGAACGGCTGCGTCGTCACCTGGTACCGCAACGCCTCGAGCTCGCGGACGAGGTAGTCGCGGGCCCGGTGCTCGGACTCGGTGCCGCCGATGCGCGGCCCGATCCGGTCGCTCAGCACCTCGAGGTGTTCGAGCGCCCTGCGCGCCCGAACCCTCGCCACGACCGGGAAGTCGCCGAGGTCGAGGTCCGGTGCCTGCGAGGCGCCCGGTCGTCGTCCCGTCGCCGCGAGCGCGCTCGCGGGGCTGGCCACGACAGCGGCGACCCCGGCCGCCGCGGCGAAGAAGTCACGTCTGCGCAAGTCGTTCCCCCATCTCCGAAGGTCCAGCAGAACGTAGGCAGGCGGACCGGGACGGGACAACCGACTAGTGGCTGGCTTTCGACATCTCGGTGTCGGCGTGGGCGAGCACCAGGTCCTGCACCTGTCTGCGCGCGTCGGCCCGTGCCTTCTGCACGCACGCCATGAGTTGCGCCGAGAGCACCTGCGGGTCGAGGTCGCGGACGGCGGGGCTCAGTTCGATGCCGGTGGTGAGGCCGTTCGAGTCGACGGTCACGCTGATGCCGCCCCGTGCCGCGGCACCGCTGACGGCCGCGAGCGACTGCACCAGGTCGAGGTAGCGGCGCTGCTCGCGCTCGGCGGCGGCGTCGCGGCGCTCCTCCCACCACGCGATCCGGCGGCGCAGCAACGCCTGCGCGGTCAGCGGGTCGGACACGGGAACCGTCCACGAACCGGAGGCGGTGTGCAGCACGATCGCGTGCGAGTGCGCCGTCACGCGCTGGACGCGGGCGAACGAGACCCCGGCGTTGACCCGGCCGCCGTGGCGCGTGGTCCAGTCGGCGCGGTCGGTGCCGATCACGAGTCGCGTGCCGTCCCCCGCCAGCACGAGCGGGAACGCCGTCGAGCCCAGTTCGAGCACCGGCGCCGAGAGCAACGAGCGGTGGGCCAGCCGGGCCAGCGCGCTCGCGGATCCCGCGCCGAGCACCCCGGCCGCGCACAGCGCCTTCACCGCGATCGCCGCACCGGGGCTCAGCCGCAACGCGATGCCGGAACCGGGCAGGACGCCGAGCACGAGCTGCGCCGACGTCATCAGGGTCGTGGCGGGCAGCCACGAGTGCGGGTCGCTCAACCCGTTGCGGCGCAACCACGAGAGCAACGCGCACGCGCACGCCGCCGCGGCGACGGCCGGGATGGCCGACCACCACGGCATGATCTGCTGCCCGGCCGACGTCATGCCGGCCAGCACGATGCAGACGATGCCGATCGCGACGGGCAGCACGCCGGCGGAGAGCAGCAACAACGTCCTGGCGCGGCGCCAGCGCGCGGCCAGCGCGTGCACGACCTCGGGATCGTTGATCGCGGGGATGGCGCGGGGAATGAGAGTCATCAGGACACCCCTCGTCGGCTCTCCGCCGCCACCTGCGTGTGACGTGCGGGCCGACCAGGCTTCCCGGCTCACCTGGCCATCACTATGCCGCAAATGTCCAGTTCAGGCAAGGTTTGTCCACTGTGGATGGTGGTGGCGCGGGGTCGCGCCACCACCGTTGCGTTGTGTCAGGCCGTTTTCGCGCGCCGGCCGAGCAGGACGTCGACGACGAGGAAGACGACGAGGCTGATCCCGAGCAGCGGCGCGAACCACCCGACGAGCAGCGCGCCGAGGCCCAGACCGGCCAGCGCGCCGCGCGGGGCCCTGCGCCACTGGCCGCGCGGGGTCGGGCGGCCGAAGCCGCTCGTCGGCCTGCGCTTCCACCACATCCGGTAGCCGAGCACGACCAGCGCCACCAGGCCGCCGCCGACGAGCAGCAACAGCAGCTGGTTGGGCCAGCCGAACAGCACGCCCATGTGCGCGTCGATCCCCCACTTGGTGAGCTTCGCGCCGAGCGGGAAGTCGTCGAACCTCACCGACGCCACGACCGCGTCGCCTTGAACGGCCACGGAGTCGCCCTGGGTGGGCAGGCCCTTCTCGATCTCGACGACCTTCCAGGCGCCGTCGGGCGTGGCGGGCAGGCCGATCTCGACCAGCTCCGCGTCGACACCCCACGACCGCGCCGAGCCCAGCACCGCGTCGATGTCGCCGTGCCCACCTCCGGTCGAGGTGTGCTCGGTGTGGTCACCGTGACCGCCGCTGCCGCCGGGGATCTGCAGCGTCGGCGTGGACCACCCCACGGCCTCGCGGAGCACGCCGACGTTCTCGCCCGCGTAGGCCGACCACGTGAGACCGGTGGCGGACAGGAACAACGCTCCGGCGAGCACCCACACGCCGATCAGACCGTGCGTCCGGACGCGTTTGCTGTTGCGCGCACGGGAGATCCACAGGACGAGACCGCCCAGGGCGACGACCCACAGCCACGACGCGGCGAGCTCGCTGTAGAGACGACCGGGCTCGCCGAGCATCAGGTTGCGGTGCAACTGGTCGAGCGTCGTGCGCAGCGGTAGGACGCCACTGCTCCCGTAGACGACGAGATCACCGGTGACGCGGCCGGTGCCGGGGTCGACGAAGACCGCACGGCGTTCCGACTCGCCGAGGCCCTCCTCGGCGAACAGGACCCGCGTGGTGGCACCGGGTTCGGGCGCGGGGCGCACCGCGACGAGCGAGCCCCGCGGTGACGTCGCCACCGCGGCGTCGACCTGCTGGGACAGCGGGAGCTGCTGGGAGGTGGCGGGAACGCGGAGCTGGTCGGAGTAGACCCACGACTCCAGCTGCGGGGTCAGGGCGTACAGGACGCCGGTCAGCGAGGCGATCAGGATGAACGGTCCGACGAGCACACCGGCGTAGAAGTGCAGGCGCAGGAAGAGCCCCCGCCACGCGAACGACGCGCGCGGCGGAGTGGATGTGGTGGTCATGGAACTCCAAGAGGCGTGAACAGGGGCAGGACCGCTGCGCGAGCGGCTCTGTGCGAGGGGGGTTTCAGGCCTGTTCAGCCGGAGGACCGCGCCACGACAGCACGGCGGGCAGGACGGTCGTGGCCGGCACGCGTGCGGGAGTGGCGACGACCAGGGGAGCGCTGGCGGGCAGCGGGACGGGCCTGCGCGGCAACACGGAGGCGACGGCACGGGCCAGTGCGAGCACGGTGCGTTCCGCGAAGGCCAGCAGGGCCACGGCCAGAGCGGTGGCCAGGACGTGCGACGCGATCATGTGCGCCGGGTTCGCGGGGTGCTCGTGCCGCGACACGGCGAGGGACACCAGGACGTGCATCGCGGCCTGTCCGCCGCCGATCAGCAGGAGCAGCCTCGTCCACGTCAGCTCGTGCCTCGCGAACCCGCTCGTCGCCCACGCGAGCAGTCCGACGAGCGAGAACACCAGCCCGGCGTCGGGCAGCTCGCCGTCCGCGTCCGAGTGGGCGAGCACGGCCAGAGTCCCGTTGACCACGCCGACAGCCGCACAGCGCGCACGGCGCAACGGAGCGGTCGGCAGGGCCATGACCAGGAGCCTAGCGTCGAACGCCGGCGAAACCAGCCCACGTGAGTTCGACGAAGTTGGTTCAATTCGACGGTGATCACTTACGCCACCGATGTCAGCGACCTCACCGAGGACGACCTCACCGGGTTCTTCGTCGGCTGGCCCCAGCCGCCGTCACCCGCCCAGCACCTCGCCGTCCTGCGCGGGAGCTACCGCGTGGTGGTCGCACGCTCCGGCGGCACCGTCGTCGGTTTCGTCACCATGATCAGCGACGGTGTGCTGACGGCGTTCGTCCCGTGGCTCGAGGTGCTGCCGGAGTTCCAGGGGCAGGGCGTCGGCACCGAGCTGATGCGCCGGGTGGTGGCCGAGGCGGCGCACCTGTACTCGGTGGACCTCGTGTGCGACGACGACCTGCGGCCGTACTACGAGCGGCTCGGCATGACCGCGCTGACCGGCATGATCCTGCGCAACCACGACGCCTGCGGGGGTTAGATGCCTTCGAGGTCCAGCGTCTGCTGGTGCGGGCCCCCGGTGAACGAGCTGGTGAGCAGTCCGGCGCTGCGGCACCGGCCGCACGTCACCGGTGAGGTCGTGGCCTTGAAGCGGGTGAAGTCCCAGCTGCCCGTGCCGACGTGGCAGCCGGGGCCGGGCACCTCGAGGCCGAGCCAGCCCTGCAGCCGCACGGCGTGCACGACGTCCGACCCCTCCAGGTAGCCGTTGAGCCGCCCCGCGAACCGTTCGCGCGCCTCCGCCGCGGGCGCGCTGAGTGCCTCCTGCAACACCGAAATGCCGTTCATGGGCCCGATTCAACCTCACGTCGCCGCGTCGAGCCGGGCACCACGCCGCTCCAGCACGGTGAGGCTCCGGGCACACCACCGCACGTTGTCCCGCTCGAACGACAGGCCGCGCAACAAAGTCAGGTAGGGCCCGACCCGCTCGGCCGTGGCCAGGAACTCCTGCTCGGTCCGGCCGCCGAGCAGCTTGGCCCGCAGCCGTTCGTACCGCTCGACCTTCGCCTCCGCCCACCGCCGGCGTCGCGTGATCGACGCCTTCACCGCCTCGACGTCGCCGCGGTCCGCCGCCATCACGGCGACCAGCAGCTCGTCGCGGATCGCGGTGGGCTTGTGCTGTGCGGCCGTGAACCTCGTCAGCTCCTCGGCCCCTTTGCCGGTGAGGGAGAACAGGCGCTTGTTCGGCCGGCGCTCCTGCTCGACCACGCGGGCGGCGATGAGCCCGTCCGCCTCCATGCGGTCGAGCTCCCGGTAGAGCTGCTGCGGTGTGCACATCCAGAAGTTCGCCACGGACGCGTCGAACGCCTTGGCCAGGTCGTAGCCGGACGACTCCCCGTCGAGCAGGGCGGCCATCACGGCGTTGCGCAGTGACATACCCGCAGGTTACGGTGCCTCTACCTAGTCAACAAGTTGAGTATGCGAGGAACCGGCGTGGACGCATTCCGCACAGCGGTCGAAGCACGCGACACCGACGCGATGGCGGCCTGCCTGGCCGACGACGTCGTGTTCACCAGTCCCGTCGCGTTCAAGCCGTACCCCGGCAAGCCCATCACCGCGGCGATCCTGCGCGGCGTCATGCGGGTCTTCGAGAACTTCCGCTACGAGCGCGTGATCACCGACGGCCCGAACCACGCGCTGGTGTTCCGGACCGAGGTCGGCGGCAAGGAGGTCCAGGGCTGCGACTTCCTGCACCTGAACGCCGACGGGCTGATCGACGAGTTCACCGTGATGGTGCGGCCGTTGTCCGGCGCTCAGGCGCTGTCGGAGGCGATGGCGGCCCAGTTCGAGCAGATCCAGGCCGAAGCTCTGGAAGCGTTCAACTCCTAGAGCTGTCAAGGCCCGCGGACGGAGAAGCTGACCTCGTTCGACGCGACCTGCGAGGAACTCGCTTGCCGTACAAGGGCGTCACGCGGCTCTTTCGTAGACGCTCACGTGCCGCGTGCTGTCGGCTGTGAACGGCTCACCGTTCCACCCACCCCACCGGTCGCGCAGCCGCAGCCCCGCGATCCTCGCCATGAGGTCGAACTCGCCGGGGTAGGTCAGGCGTTGCCGGATCGGGCCGAACCGGATGCCGTCGACGCCGATGTGCACGTGGTTCTCGTCGAGCACCTGGGTGACGGGGTCGTAGCGGTTGACGTCCAGGCGCACGTGGTCGACCTCGACGGCCTCCACGTCGACGAACTGGTGGCGGTCCCGCGCGGCCCAGCCGGGCAGGCCGCACTCGACCACGAACACGCCGTCCGGCGTGAGGTGGCGCTCCGCGTTCTCGAAGCAGCGGACCTGGTCGTCCTGGGTGAGGAGGTTCGTGATCGTGTTGAAGACCAGGTACACCAGCGGGTACGTGCGGCCGGTGCCGGCGGTGGACATGTCGCCCAGCACCACCTCGACCGCCTCGCCGCCGGGTTTCTCCCGCATCCGGGCGACCATGTCCGGCGAGAGCTCGACGCCGTCCACCTCGACGCCGCTTTCCCGCAGCGGCAACGCGATGCGGCCGGTGCCGATCGCGAACTCCAGCGCTCTGCCGCCGAACCCCGCGAGGAAGCGGACGGTCTCCGCCTCGTCGCCGCGGGGCGAGTTGTCGTAGTTCCTGGCCGTTTCGGGACCGAAGCTCGGGTTGAAACCCTTCACGACTGCCACGGTAGCCCCGGCCGCCACCGAGTTTTCCGGCCGAGCGCCCGCAGCAGCGCGAGGTCGTGCAGATCCCGCTCGCGCGGCTCGTAGCCCTGGTGGAAGCGCAACTGCTGCTCGACGGACAGGCACGGCACGGTGGTGCCGAGGATCGTGCCCGTGACGAAGCACCCGGCCGGGTACCGGAACGGCTCACCGGGCGTGAGCGAGGACTGCTCGGCGCCGCCGTCCTCCGCGAACCGCAACGGGTGCAGGTCGATCTCGCGTCCCCGGCCGTCGGTGACCACGAACCGCACCGGCCGCCACGACAGCGTTTCGGTGAACCCCAGCGCGGCCAGGGCCGCCACGACCCGCGGCTCCTGCTCCTCGCGGTGCATCAGGTCCAGGTCGTCGTGCGGGCGCGTCTGCTCGCCGGCCGGCGCGTCGACACCCCAGCCACCTCCGACGTGGACGTCGAAGGCCCGCAGAGCGCCCAAGACCTCGAGCACGTCGTCGCCGGTCACGTGCCACAGCGTGCAACCGGGGCGCGAACGCCGCCACCGCTTTCGCCCGGCGCTGCTACGTTGGGCCCGTGACGGACTTCAAGCTGCCGCTCTACGGCGCTGACACCGAACGCGGCGACCTCGCTCCCTGAGCCGCTCCCGTTCCTCCGCCACCTCACCTCCGCCCCACCAGGGAGCTTCGCCATGCGTTCGTTCGTCCACGCCCTGCCCAAAGTCGAGCTGCACGTCCACCTCGTCGGCTCCGCCGGCCTCGACACCGTCCTGGAACTCGCCCGGCGCCACCCGGAGGCCGGGGTGCCGGCGGACCGCGCCGAGCTGGAGCGCTTCTACGCGTTCCGGGACTTCGACCACTTCCTGCGGGTGTTCTGGGCCGTCCAGTCGATGCTGAAGGGCCGCGACGACGTCCACACCCTCGTCGTGGGCCTCGCCCGTGAGCTGGCCGCGCAGAACGTGCGGTACGCCGAGGTCACCGTGACGCCGTACAACCACCTGGTGGACGGCCTGTCCGGCGACGAGGTGCTGGCGGGCCTGCAGACCGGTCGCGCCGAGGCGTCGGCGCTCGGGGTCGAGCTGGCGTGGTGCTTCGACATCCCGGGCGAGAAGGGCCTGGCCGCCGGACGGGAGACGCTCGCGTTCGCGCTGTCCGAACGTCCGGAGGGCCTGGTCTCCTTCGGGCTCGGCGGACCGGAGGCCGGTGTCGGCCGGGCCCAGTTCGCGCCCTTCTTCGACGCGGCGCGGGAAGCCGGTCTGCACAGCGTGCCGCACGCGGGGGAGACCACCGGCCCGGAGACCGTCTGGTCGGCGGTGCGGGACCTGCGAGCCGAGCGGATCGGCCACGGCACGAGCTGCGTCGAGGATCCGGCGCTGGTGGAACACCTGGTGCACAAGGGGATCGCGCTGGAGGTGTGCCCGACGTCGAACGTCCGGACGCGGCAGGTGGCGTCGATCGAGGCGCACCCCGTGCGGCGGATGCTCGACGCCGGAGTGGTGGTCACGCTGAACACCGACGACCCGCCGTTCTTCGGCGCCACGCTGGAGGGCGAGTACGTCGCCGTGGCCGAGGCATTCGGACTCGGCCACGCGGACGTGGCCCGGCTGGCCGAGAACGCTGTGCTGGCCTCGTTCCTGCCGAACAGCCGCAAGACCGTGCTGCTGGAGGAGATCGCGGGCGTGCTCGCGTCGGTCCGGTAGCAGCCGCCGGGAGTCCACTTCGGATGGACCTCGGCGCGCCGCCCGGATCTGAGGGGCCAGACGGCGCCGGCGGGGTGTCACCGTCCGTACCGGTGGAACCGTCCGTCTTGGCGATGGACACCGCCGGTGCGGGCGAGGATCGTGCTGGGCGTGGAGCAGGTCGTCGAGGTGACGGACTTGGACGCGGCCAACGAGGTGTTGAACGCCGCTTACGGCCAGATGCGGCTCAACCGCGGCATCGAGCACCCGCACATGTGGATGTCGTCGCGGATACACGGGCAGATGAGGTTCGACGAGCTGCACGGGAGCATCAGACTCGAGGTCAGCGTCGACCCGATGCAGAACTACGTCTTCGGGCACACGGGCGCGGGGATGGTCTACTACGGCTCGGGCGGCGAGGACCGCTACTGGCTGCCCGGTGAGTCGTTCCTGACGGCACCACCCGACAGCGGGTTCATCGGGGCGGTCTTCGACCCGCGGCTGTCGACGGTCACGCTGCCCCGGCCGGTCGTCGACGAGGTGGCCGACGACGTCCGGTTCGCGGGCTTCCGGCCCCTCTCGCCCGAGGCCGGTGCCGCGTGGTGGTCCACCTGCGCGCACCTGCGCGACGAGGTGCTGCCGCTGTTCGGGGACCACCCGCTGGTGTCGGCCAACGCGACCCGCCTGCTGGTGTCGGCGACGCTCGCCGCGTTCCCGAACAACTCGCTCGGCGGCCCGGCGCCGTCCGATCGGCGCGACGCGCACCCTCGGACCGTGCGTCGCGCCATCGCGTTCATCGAGGCCAACGCCGCGAACGACATCACCGCCGCCGACATCGCCCGCGCCGCACGGGTGTCGATCCGGGCGGTCCAGCTCGCGTTCCGCCACCACCTCGACATGACACCGATGGCCTACCTCCGGCGCGTGCGCCTCTCCTGCGCGCACGCCGACCTGCGCGCGACGAACGGCACCGTCACCGCGATCGCCGCACGCTGGGGCTACGCCCGTCCGAGTGTCTTCGCGGCCCACTACCGCGCCGCGTACGGGGTTGCGCCGTCGAAGACGCTGCGGTCGGGCTGAGGCACTTCGTTTTCCCGGTCGCCGCTTCGTTCCCGCTGCTATCGACCGGGCCCCCCGGTGCGGTGAAGTGGTGGTGTCCCGTCCAGGGAGGCGAGGTCCGATGACCACCTGTGACACCACCCCGTTCGCCGTGCGGGCGCAACGCTCCGGCACCCGATTCGTGGTCACGTGCCAAGGCGAGATGGACATGACGACCTGCGAGGTGTTCTTCGCCGCCGTGCTGCCCGGCATCACGGACACCGCGACCGACCGCGTGCAGGTCGACCTCGCCGAGGTGACGTTCCTGTCCGCGAGCGGCTTGCGCACCCTGCTGCTCCTGCTCTGCGCCGCGCACCGCAACGGCAAGTCGTTCGACCTGCACCACCTGCGGCCCCCGGTGCGCCGGGTGCTCGACCTGTTCGGCTACACCACTTTCAAAGCGGGCCTTGTGTGGGAGGCAACCATGTCGCCGGAAGGCCGCCGTCACTAGCTTGACCAGCTATGTTGCTGCCCCTGGTCCTGGTGCTCGCGCTGACCCCGCCGACGTCCGCGATGACGGTGCCCGGCGCCGAGCACCAGCAGCTCACCCACCTCGCCGACCTCACGACCACGGGCCTGGTCGCCACCGGCCACACCGACCCGGCCGACTGGGCGGGCCTCACGAGCGCCGCCCTGCCCGTGCCCGGCGCCGTCCCGGGGATCCAGATCGACGGCTACTTCCCGGACACCTCCCGCACCAACACCAACCACGGCTGGCACGACTCCCAGTTCGTGGTCAGGCTCCCGGACCGCTGGAACGGCGGCCTGGTCGTCACCGGCGCACCGGGCGTCCGTGAGCAGTACGCCAACGACCGCGCCATCTCCGACTGGGTCCTCTCCCGCGGTTACGCCTTCGCCTCCACCGACAAGGGCAACACCGGCGCCCAGTTCTACCGCGACGGCCGGGCGATCGAGGAGTGGAACCACCGCTTCACCCAGCTGACCCTCGCCGCGAAGAAAGTCGTGTCCCAGCGCTACGGCCGCGCCCCGCGCCGCACCATCGCCACCGGCATCTCCAACGGCGGCTACCTCGTCCGCTGGCAGTTGGAGAACCGCCCGCACCTCTACGACGGCGGCGTGGACTGGGAAGGGACGCTGTGGACGGTCGCGGGCCCGAACCCGCTGACGTTCCTGCCTCCCGTGCTCCGCGCCTACCCGGCCTACCTGGCGGGCGAACCGGGCGCGCACGAGGCGATGGTGGCGGCGGGCTTCCCGGCCGGCACGGAGTTCCTGTGGGACTACCACCACCGCTACTACTGGGACCTGACGCAACGCATCTACCGCGAGGAGTTCGACCCCGGTTTCGACGGGGCCCTGGAGGCGGGGGTGCCGTTCTGCGCTTCCGGGACGCCCGCCTGCGATGCGGACTACTCGTACTCGGATCGCCGCCGGGTCGCGGGGCCGGCGGTGTCGCGGGTCGCGTTGACGGGGAAGGTGAAGCGGCCTCTGCTGACCGTGCACGGGACCTATGACGTGCTGCTGCCGATCAGTCAGGACTCGGACGTCTACGCGGAGATGACGCCCGACCGGTTGCACCGGTACTACCGGGTCGAGCAGGGGACCCACGTCGACGGGCTCGTGGACGCCCACCCGGATCGGTTGAGGCCGCTGGCGCCCTGCCACCGGGCGGCTTTCGTGGCGTTGGAGCGGTGGCTGGACGGGGTGCGGCCGCCGGCCTCGGCGACGCTGCCGAGGCCCGCTGACGTGGCCACCTGCCCGTTGTCGTGATCCAATCGGGGACGTGGCCACCATCGAGTACGTCCTCGGCGACATCACCGAGCAGGAAGTCGACGTGATCGTCAACGCCGCCAACTCCTCCCTCCTGGGAGGCGGCGGCGTGGACGGCGCGATCCACCGCAAGGGCGGCCCGGAGATCCTCGCCGAGTGCCGCGAGCTCCGGGCGGGGCACTACGGCGGTGGGCTCGAAACCGGCCAAGCCGTCGCCACCACCGCGGGCAGGCTCCGGGCGCGCTGGGTCGTGCACACCGTGGGTCCCGTGTACTCACCCACCGAGGACCGCTCCGCTCTCCTGGCCGCCTGCCACCGCAACTCCCTGCGGGTGGCGGCGGACCTCGGCGCGCGCACCATCGCGTTCCCCGCCATCTCCACCGGCATCTACCGGTGGCCGGTCGAACACGCCGCCGAAACCGCCCACGAGGCAACGAAAGACGCCCCGCTGGACCTGATCAGGTTCGTGCTGTTCGACCAGGCCGCCTACGACGCCTACGCGCGCCGGTAGTCGTGGTCCGGGCCGGACGTCAGCGGGCCACGGTGCTTTCCCTGACCAGCAGGGAGAACGGGGTCTGGACGTCCTCCAGGGCGTCGTCACGGGCCTCGACGCGGCGGTGCAGCAGGTCGACCGCGGCGCGGGCGATGGCGGTCTTGTCGGGGGCCACGGACGTCAGGGACGGGGAGCTGTAGGCGCTTTCCTCGTTGTTGTCGAAGCCGACGACGGCGAGGTCTGAGGGCACCCGCACGAAGCGTTCGGCGGCGGCTCGCATGGCACCGATGGCGAGGAGGTCGTTGAAGCAGAACACGGCGTCCGGTGGGGTGCGGAGGTCCAGCAACGACTTCATCGCGGCGGCGCCGTCGGCCCGGTGGTAGTTCAGGGCCGGCACGACGAGCTCGTCGACGAACGGCAGGGAGGCCTCCTCCAGGGCGGTGCGGTAGCCCTCCAGGCGCAGGGCGGCGGTGCCCCGGTGGGGGTGGGCGCCGATCGCGGCGATGCGCGTGCGGCCCAGGGAGATCAGGTGCTTCACGGCGGCCTGGGCGGCGGCCACGTTGTCGATGCCGACCCGGTCGATCGGGACGTCGACGGCGTGCTCGCCGAGCAGGACCGCGGGGACCGACAGCTGGAAGTCGTCGTCCTGCAGCGCCTCCGGGCTGAGGATCGCGGCGTCCACGAGGTGCGGGCCCAGGGACGCGAGCGCCGAGCGTTCGCCCGCGAGGGTGCCGAAGGTCTGCTCGATGAGCACGTTCCACTCGTGCTCCTGGGCCGCGGCGATGACGAGGCCGGCCAGCTCCGCGAAGTAGGGGATCGAGAGCTCGGGCAGGACGAGGGCGATGAAGCCGGTGCGGCCGCGGCGCAGGTTGCGGGCGCCGAGGTTGGGGCGGTAGCCGGTCGCCTCCAGCGCCTCCTCGACGCGGCGGCGGTTGTCCGGTTTCACGAACGAGTAGCCGTTGACCACGTTCGACACGGTCTTCACCGAGACGCCCGCCAGGCGAGCGACGTCCTTCAGCGTGGCCAACACAGCCTCCTGGAAAAAGGTACCGGGAAGAGTACCGGGAAGTCCTCAGTCTTTACATCGTTGGAACAACGATGCAAATCTAGCGCCTGAGAGCGCGTCCACGCATAGCCCGGTGTAGGAGCCAAAGATGTCTCGCTTACTGCTCGTCGCTGTCGCCGCCCTGCTCGTGACCGGTTGCACCGCGAGGGAGAACCCGCAGACCACGACCAGTGGCGGGCCCGCCGCCAGTGCCGCGGAGAACCAGGCGTCCGGTCCGGGCTGCTCGCGCGCCAGGTCCGGGTACCCGCAGGTGGACCTCAAGGGCGCCGTCGTCGGCTTCTCCCAGTCGGAGAAGGAGGCCAACCCGTTCCGCACGGCCGAGACGCAGTCGATCCGGGACGAGGCCGCCAAGCGCGGAGCCGAGCTGCTCTACACCAACGCGCAGAGCGACCTGAACAAGCAGATCAGCGACATCAAGTCGTTGATCGACCGCGGCGCGAAGCTGCTGATCGTGGCGCCGCTCAACTCCGACGGCCTGCAGCCCGCGTTCGACGCGGCCAAGGCCAAGCAGGTGCCGGTCGTGACGATCGACCGCAAGGTGACCTCGCAGCCCTGCACTGACTACCTGACGTTCATCGGCTCGGACTTCGTCGAGCAGGGCAAGCGCGCCGCCCAGCAGATGATCAAGGCGACCGGCGGCACCGGCAAGGTCGCGATCCTGCTCGGCGCGTCGGGCAACAACGTCACGGTCGACCGCACCAAGGGCTTCAAGGACGGCATCGCGGGCACCCCCGGCCTCACCGTGGTCGCCGAGCAGACCGGTGAGTTCGACCGGTCGAAGGGCCAGGCCGTGATGGAGCAGCTCATCCAGAGCAACCCGGACATCACCGCCGTCTACGCCGAGAACGACGAGATGGGCGTCGGCGCCGTCACCGCCCTCAAGGCCGCGGGCAAGCAGCCGGGCAAGGACGTCAAGATCGTTTCCGTCGACGGCACGCGCAACGCCGTGCAGCTCGTCGCGGACGGCAGCTACACCGCGGTCGTCGAGTCCAACCCGCGCTTCGGCCCGCTCGCGTTCGACACGCTGGAGAAGTTCGGCAAGGGCGACGAGATCCCGAACACCATCGTGATCTCCGACGACGAGTACGACACCACCAACGCCGCGCAGAAGCTCGCCAATGCCTACTGACACGCCCACCGGCCCCGTCATCGAGGTCGCCGGCGTCACGAAGACCTTCGCCGGCGTCCGCGCCCTCGGCGACGTGGACTTCACCCTCGCGCGGGGTGAGATCCACGCGCTGGTGGGGGAGAACGGCGCCGGCAAGTCGACGCTGATCAAGGTCCTGACCGGCATCCACACCCCGGATGCCGGCCGGGTCACCCGGAACGGGCGGATCTCCACGATCTACCAGGAGGTCAACCTCGTCCCGCTGATGAGCGTGTCCGCCAACCTGTTCCTCGGCAGGGAGCCGCGCACCCGGTTCGGCCTGATCGACCGTGCCCGCCGGGACGCCGACGCCGCGGAGCTGTTGCGGGGCTACGGCATCACGGCGGACGTGAGCAGCCCGCTCGGGACGCTCGCGGTCGGCGAGCAGCAGATGGTCGCGCTCGCCAGGGCGGTCGAGGCCGACGCGGACGTCGTGATCATGGACGAGCCCACGTCGTCGCTGGAACCGCGCGAGGTGGAGACGCTGCTCGGCGTCGTGCGCACGCTGCACGAGGCCGGCATCGCGATCATCTACGTGAGCCACCGGATGGACGAGCTGTACCGGATCTGCGACACGGTCACGGTCCTGCGCGACGGGCGGAACGTGCACAGCGGCCCGTTGCGGGACCTCCCGCGCATCGAGCTGGTCTCGCTGATGCTCGGCAGGTCGGTGAAGGAGATCGAGAGCCAGGGCACCACGGCGTTCGGCGAGAGCCACCACGCCGACGCGCAACCGGTGCTCGAGGCGCGGAACCTCACCAGCAAGCCGCGCATCAACGGGGTCAGCGTCTCGATCCGGCCCGGTGAGGTCGTCGGCCTCGCCGGCCTGCTCGGGTCCGGCCGCACGGAGACCGCGAAGGCGATCCTCGGCGCGCTTCCGATCGACGGCGGCACCGTTGTCGTCGCCGGCGCACCGGTGGCGCGCGGCGTCAAGGCGGCCACCAGGGCGGGCATCAGCATGCTCGCCGAGGACCGCAAGACCGAGGGGATCATCCCGAACCTCTCCGTGCGCGAGAACATCGTCCTCGCGGCGCTGCCGAGGCTCAGCCGGTTCGGCGTCGTCAGCAGGGCGAGGCAGGACAGGATCGTCGACACCTTCGTGCAGCGCCTGCGCATCAAGGTGTCGAGCCCCGAGCAGAAGGTCTCGGAGCTCTCCGGCGGCAACCAGCAGAAGGTGCTGCTGGCCCGGTGGCTGTGCACCGAACCGAAGATCCTGCTCCTCGACGAACCGACGCGCGGCATCGACGTCGGCGCCAAGGCCGAGGTGCAGGCCCTGGTCGACGAGCTCGCGCGGGAGGGCCTGGCGGTGCTGCTGATCAGCTCCGAGCTCGACGAGCTGCTCGACGGCGCGGACCGGCTCGTCGTGCTGAGGGACGGCACCGTCGCCGGGGAACTGGAAGGGGACCGGCTCACCCGTGAGCACGTGCTCGAGGCCATCGCGGCGGAGGTGACCGATGACGCTGACAGCCACTAGAACGGCCGCGCGAACGCGGTGGTTGCAGGACAACGGTGTCTACGTCGCCGTTGGCGTGCTGCTGCTGTTCAACGCCCTGTTCACGGCCAACTTCCTGACGCCGGGCAACTTCACCACCCAGCTCGTGCAGGCGGCACCCGTGCTGATCGTCGCGCTCGGCATGGCGCTGGTGATCGGCACCGAGGGCGTCGACCTGAGCGTCGGCGCGGTCATGGCGCTGGCCGCCGCGATCATCCCGCTGTACCTGGGCGCCGGACCGCTCGTCGCGATCACGATGGCCCTGGTGGCGGGCGTGCTCGCCGGGGTGGTGAACGGCGTCCTCGTCGCCGGGGTCGGCATCCAGCCGATCGTCGCGACCCTGGCGCTCCTGGTGGGCGGGCGCGGCCTGGCGCTGGTCATCGCGGACGGCCAGCTCGTCCAGCTGCACGACCCGGCGTTCCTCGCGCTCGGCACCGGTGACGTGCTCGGCGTCCCGATCAGCGTGCTGGTCGCGGGCGTGCTGGCGGTCGCGGTGGCGGCGCTGACGAACCGCACCACGTTCGGCCGCCAGCTCGTCGCGATCGGCGGCAACCGCAAGGCGGCCACCCTGGCGGGGCTCCCGGTCAACCGGGTGCTGATCGGCGTCTACGCGATCTGCGGCGTGCTCGCCGCGGTCGCGGGCGTGCTGGCCACGTCGAGGCTGTCCGCCAGCGACCCGGCCGACATGGGCCTGCTGATGGAGCTGTCCGCGATCACCGCGGTGGTCGTCGGGGGGACCCCGCTCACCGGGGGCAGGGTCCGGGTTCTCGGCACGGTGTTCGGCGTGGTCCTGATGCAGCTCGTCAGGGCGACGCTGATCAAGCACAACCTGCCGGACTCGATCGCGCAGATGATCCAGGCCGCGATCATCATCGCCGCCGTCTACGTGGCACGGGAGCGCCGATGACCACCACCGCCACACCGGCGAACACCGCCGCGGTCCCGGCCGGGGCGTCGCGGGCGAAGGTCCTGCAACGCCAGGGCCCCGCCGTCGCGCTCGCGCTGGTGGTCGCGGTGTCCTGGCTGGTCTTCCCGCGCTTCGGCAGCCTCGACAACGTGCGCGACCTCGCGCTGCAGGGCGCGTTCCTCGCGGTGATCGCGCTCGGCATGACGTTCGTGATCATCACCGGCGGCATCGACCTGTCCGTGGGCTCGGTCTACGCCCTGGGCGGTGTGCTCGCGGCCTGGGGCTCGCAGCACGGGTTCCTGGTCGCGTTGCTTCTGCCGCTGGTGGTGTGCGGGCTCATCGGGCTGGTCAACGGGCTGCTGATCGCCCGCACGAACATGGCGCCGTTCATCGTCACGCTGGCGTCCCTGCTGTTCGCGCGCGGCCTGCTGCTCGTCATCACCGACGAGGGCGCCACCACCTACCAGATCCCGCCGGACAGCGCGTTCGTCGAACTGGGGCGCGGCACCGTCTTCGGCTTCGGCTACCCGATCTTCGTCGCGGCCGTGCTGTGCCTGCTGGGCGGGATCGTGCTGAACCGCACCGGCTTCGGGCAGAACGTGTTCGCCACCGGGGGAGCCGAGCAGTCGGCCGTCCTCATGGGCGTGCCGATCGCCAGGACGAAGGTCCTCGTCTACACGATGAGCGGCACGCTGGCGGGCCTCGCCGGCGCCCTGACGGCCGCCTACCTGCAGTCCGGCGTCACGGTCATCGGCGTCGGCCTAGAACTCGACGCGATCGCCGTCGTCGTCATCGGCGGCACCCTGCTGACCGGCGGCATGGGCACGGTGCTCGGCACCGTGATCGGCGTCGGCCTGATCAAGGTCATCCAGAACGTCATCAACCAGATCGGCACGCTCGACAGCAACTACCAGTCGGTGGTCAGCGGCGCGTTCCTCCTCATCGTCGTCGTCCTGCAACGAATACTCCGGAGATAGGAGCACCATGACCAGACGCGTCCTGGGCGTGTTGGTCGGCATCCTGATCACGTCCACCTCCCTCACCCCCGCAGCGCACGCGGTGGAGTGGGTCCCCAAGACCCCTCCGCTGTCGACGCCCTGGACCTCCCAGGTGTCGCCGGCGAATGCGCTGCCCGAGTACCCGCGTCCGCAGCTCCAGCGCCCCGAGTGGCAGAACCTCAACGGAGTGTGGGAGTTCGCGGGCGCACCGGACCTCGGCAACCCGCCGATCGGCAGGCCACTGGCCGAAGGCGTCCTCGTGCCGTACCCGATCGAGTCCGCCCTGTCGGGCATCAAGCGGCACGAGGACAACATGTTCTACCGCCGCACCTTCACCATTCCGCCCACCTGGAACGGTCGCAACGTCAAGCTCAACTTCGGCGCGGTGACCTGGGAGACGCGCGTCTGGGTCAACGGCCGGCAGGTCGGCACGCACACCGGCGGCTTCGACGCGTTCTCGTTCGACATCACCTCCGCGCTCCGGGCGGGCACGAACGAGATCGTCGTCGGCGTGCACTCGCCGGTCGACGGCAGCCGGTACCCGGTCGGCAAGCAGCGCCGCAGCCCGAGCGGCATCTTCTACACCGCCGCGTCGGGGATCTGGCAGACGGTGTGGCTCGAACCGGTGCGCAGCGCGCACATCACGCGGCTCGACACCACGCCGAACGTCGCCGCGGGCGCTCTCGACCTCGTCGTGCAGGGCACCGCGGGGCAGTCCGCCACCGCCGAGGTGCTCAGCGGCGGGCAGGTCGTCGGCAGGCAGACCGGCACGACCGGCACCCCGCTGCGGGTGCCGGTGCCGAACGCCCGGCTGTGGTCGCCCGACGACCCGTTCCTCTACGACCTGCGCGTGACCCTGGGCAGCGGTGACTCCGCCACCGGCTACTTCGGCATGCGCTCGCTCGGCAAGGCGGTGGTCGGCGGCGTCATGCGGCCGTTGCTCAACGGGAAGTTCGTCTTCCAGAGCGGCACGCTCGACCAGGGCTACTGGCCGGACGGCATCTACACCGCGCCGACCGACGCGGCCCTGCGGTGGGACCTCGAACGCCAGAAGGCGCTGGGGTTCAACATGGTCCGCAAGCACATCAAGGTCGAACCGGCGCGCTGGTTCTACCACGCCGATCGGCTGGGCCTGCTGGTGTGGCAGGACATGCCGTCGCTCGACGCGGTCGACGAGGTGCCGAACGGGCGCGCGAACCACGAGTCCGAGCTGCGCCGGATGATCGACCAGCTCAAGGGCATCACGTCGATCGTGCAGTGGGTGCCGTTCAACGAGGGCTGGGGCGAGTACGACGCCGGCCGGATCGTCGACCTGGTCCGCTCGATCGACAACACCCGCCTGGTCAACCACAACTCGGGGTCCAACTGCTGCGTCTCGGACCCCGATCCCGGCAACGGCGACGTCGTCGACGACCACCACTACCAGGTCTCGGCGAACACCCGGCAGCCCGACGCCAACCGGGTGGCGGTGCTCGGCGAGTTCGGTGGCCTGGGCCGCAGGATCGCCGGCCACGAGTACCAGCCGGGTGCCGGATTCGCCTACGGAGCCCTGTACCCGGACGAAGCGTCGCTGACCAAGCGCTACGAGGAGGTCATCAAGCAGGTCCAGCGGCTCGTCCACACGCGCGGGTTGTCCGCCATGGTCTACACCGAACCCTACGACGTGGAAAACGAGGTCAACGGCTTCTACACCTACGACCGGCGCGTGCTGAAGATGACCGAGTCGCGGGTGCGGGCCGTCAACCTCGGGGTGCTCGCCGTCGCGCGCGGCACGGCGGTGAGCCCCGACGACGTGGTGTCGTTGCGCGTCACCACTTCCGGCTACACGAACCGGTACCTGCGCCACCAGGACTCGCTGGCCCGCACCGACGTGATCAGCACCGACCTCGGCAGGCTCGACGCCACGTTCCACCCGCGTCCCGGACTCGCCGACGCGGCCTGCCTGTCGTTCGAGTCGCGGAACTTCCCCGGCCGGTTCCTCAGGCACAGCAACGGTCGCATCCGGACCGACGTGAACAACGGCACGATCGCGGCGGACGCCACGTTCTGCGCGCGGGAAGGCTCGGGCGGCACCGCGCTGGAGTCCTACAACGTGCGCGGTTCGTTCGTGCGGCACCACAACGAGGGCGTGTACCTGGCGCGCTCCGGTGGCCCGAACCCCTGGGACACCGCGAGCTCGTTCGCCGCGGACACCACGTGGGCGATCGGCACGGGCCTGTGGCGCAGCGGCGCGGACCTGCCGCTCGACCAGGCGCGGTCGTTCCGGGTGACCACGCCCGGTTTCGCGGACCGCTACCTGCGGCACCGGGAGTCGTTGGCGCGCACGGACGTCGTGACCGGCACGAGTGACGCGCTGACGAAGGGCGACGCGACGTTCGTGGTGCGCCGCGGGCTCGCCGACCCGACCTGCTACTCGCTCGAGTCGCGCAACATCCCCGGCCAGTTCCTGCGGCACGCGGACTTCCGCGTCCGCCTCGGCACCAACGACAACACCGACCTGTTCCGGCGCGACGCGACGTTCTGCGCGCAGCAGGGCAATGGAGGCGTTCGACTGGAGTCGGTCAACGAGCTGGGCACGAACATCCGGCACTACCAGGAGGAGGTCTGGGTCGCCTCGAACGGCGGCGCGCACGTGTACGACAACCCCGTCTCGTACGACCAGGACGTGAGCTGGGCCGTCAGCTCGCCCTGGACGCCGTAGGGGAGATGGCTGCTGCCCGGGGACGTGCGCGTCCCCGGGCGGTGTCAGGTGAACAGGATCCGCTTCGCCACGGCCTTTCCCGGCGGGGTGCGCAGTGCGCTGAAGGCGAGCTCGGCGAGACCCGGCCCGCGCACGAGCGACAACCCGCGCCGCATCAGGGACCTGCTGCGGTACCGGCGCCGCAGGGCCGCCGCGTCGTAGTGCTCCAGCACGTACCTGTTGCCGCTGCGCAGGTAGTCGAACGTCACCGACGCGGCGAGCTCGGACATCCGCATGCACGGGTCGAGTCCGCCCGCCGTGAGCGGCGAGACCGCTCCGGCCGCGTCCCCGACCAGAAGGCCCCGCGGCGACACGATCCTGCGCAGCAGCCCGCCGACCGGGATCGGCCCGCCCCGGCGCTTGACCGGGCCGGCGGGCTCCGGTGCCGGGAAGCTGTCGCGGAAGCGCCGCAGCAGCTGGGGAAGCGGTGCGCCGAACCGGTCGGCGCGGCCCGCCAGCCCGACGTGCGCGTGTTCGCCGTCGTCGATGACCCAGGCGATGTAGCCGGGTGCGAGCCGGGGGTCGACCACGCAGTGGAACGTCGGCACCGACCCGGCCCTGACCGGGTAGACCTCCTCGATGCCGGTGATCAGCCGCCGGTTGACGTCGAGGCCGAGGGTCTTCGCCACGGTGGACCGCGCGCCGTCCGCGCCGATCGTGAAGCGCGCCTTCGTGGACCTCGCCGGGTAGCTCGCGTTGAGGCGGACCCGCGCGCCCGCGCGTTCGGCGTCGCGCACCGCGGCGGCGTAGATCCCCTCCATGTCACCGACGCGGAACTCGTCACGGGCGCTCACGAACTCGACCGGCTCCCGCAGGGAAGGCGGGTAGAGGAGTACGCGCCGCACCGCCGGCCCGAGGTGCGGCAGCTCGTAGTCGTCGAGCGTGCGCCGGACGAAGATGCCGGTGGTGCGGATGCCGGTCTCGAGGCTCGTCCTGCGCTCGCACACGGCCACGTCGAGCCCCGCGCCGGCGAGCAGCCGCGCGGTGTTGAGGCCGGCCAGCCCGGCGCCGACCACGAGCACGTCCACGGTGTCCATACCGCACGACGCTAGGTCCGCGCACGGCTGGATTTTTCGCCGACGGCCACACCTTCACCGGATCTGCACCGGATCTCCACAAGTGCGGCGAGGTACCGGAACGAACAGGGGGTGTTCCAGAAGGCCTTCCACAGGCGAGAATTACCCGTGTGGGGGATGTACACGGACGAACTGTCGAAAGCAGGGCCGGTGTAGCCGCCTTCCTGGCCGGGGTGTGGCTGGTCGCCGCGCCACCGGTGCTGCACTTCGGTGCTTCGCTGCACGCCTTCCGGCCGTACTGGTGGTCGATGGGCCTGGCCGTCGTCATCATGCTGCTCGGCATGGTGCGGGCGATGGCGCCGCTGGACGTGCCGTTCATCCAGCCGCTGACGATCGCGCTGGCCGGGTGGTTGATCGTCGTGGCGCTGCGACCGGCGGAAGGCGGCGTGTGGGCCGTTTGGCTCAACCAGCTCGTCGTGGCGGGCGTCATCGCGCTGTCCGCCGGAATCGCGTTGTTGATCAGCCTGCGCCGATGAGGTCGTGGTGCGGTCCGCGGTGCTCGTCGCCGTGTCGACCGGCCGCGGTCAGGCTTCGCGGACAGCACCGTGTAGGAGTCGGGTGGGGGTAGGCCTGATACACCCATCTTTTTCGCAGCCGAAGGTGAGGGATCGACCCTCATGCCATCGACGTCTGCGCAGGTCAAGCTTCTCCTACCGAAGGGGGCCGCGGGAGGTGGCCCCCTCCACAGGAGGCAGGAACCCCATGTTGCGCAAGGTCGTCATCGCCACCATCGCCACCGCCGCCGTCAGCTCCGTCGCCCTGCCCGGCCTCGCCGCCGCCGACCCGATCATCGGCACGCCGCCGCCGTGCGTGAAGATCGCCGACATCACCGGCCCCGACTTCGAGGTCAAGCAGTGCGCCGTCAGCGACGTCGACCAGTACCGCGCCGGCTTCGCGGCCAACGGCGGCACCCACTGCGGTCCGTCATCGCTCTACAACGTGCTGCACTACTGGGGGCACGAGAAGCAGGCACCGGTCGGCTGGCTCACCACCAAGGTCCGCGACCTCGACCCCAGGAACCCGGCCGACTACGGCATCGTCACCAACTCGATCGGTCGGATCGCCACGGATTCCAAGTGGAGCGTCGAGGACGGCACCTACTCGGGCAACCTGCGCACCGCGTGGAACATCGCCACCAAGCCCGCCCGGGACGCCGGGTGGTCCACGGCGACCGGCGGGATCAGTACCACCGCAGGCCCGGACTTCGCGGGTGACCTGGCCAAGAAGCTCAGCCAGGGCCCGGTGCAGATGTGGTACGGCCGCTACGTCGCCGGTCCGCAGAACAGCCTGAAGCGCGACGGCGGGCACCTCGTCACGGTGGTGTCGGCCAAGGGTTCGTTCGGCGGTGACTTCGTGCAGCTGCGGCTGGCCGACCCGGCCGAGGCGGCCGACCACGGCAAGCCGGGCTACCTCGACACGCAGTCCGCCTACGAGACCTTGGCCGTGACGTTGACGCGCCGGTCGGTCTACGAGTACCTGCCCGTGAAGGACGACGAGGCGACGCCGGTCGACGAGAGCCTGCAGCCCGGCACGTACCGCTCGGTCGAGCGCTGGGAGCTGTCCGGCACGGCGTACGCCGACCAGAACAAGCCTCTGGTCGAGGGCTTCAACTGGTTCACGATGTCCCCGCCGGTCGGCTGAGGCCTCGGATGCGCAGGCCCCGCTCGCCGAGCGGGGCCTCTCGCTGTCCCGGTGGGGTTCGGCCGAACAGCCAAGCCCTTGTTGCGGCGCTACCCGACCGAAGTGGAGCCGGATCTCCGCTCGGAACTCGAACCGGCCCGGCGACGGTCGTGGAGCTTGTTTCGCAACTTGGCGGCCGCTTCGGGGTCGAGCCTGCCCTCCGAGTCCTCGGGTTCGCCTCCTTCACCTGTTGCGGCTGTGTCCAGCGCCAGGCAGACCCACCACCGCGGCAGCACCAGGACGAGGAGTTGGCGGCCGAGATCGCGGATGTCCACACGACCTCCGGTGGCACCTACGGCTGCCGGCGGGTGCACGCGACTCTGCGCCACCGCCGAGACCCGGGAGCTCGTGCGGCAGTGGCTGACGCTCAAGGACTTCCTCGCCGCGCACCGCGACGAGATCGTGCTCGGCTAGTACGTGCGGGCGATCTCGTCGAACACGGCCTTGAACTCCGCGAACCGCTCGGCGCCGACGAGCTCGGCGAACCGCCGCTCGATCTCGCCGACGATCCTCTTGGCCAGCACCATCTCCTCGCGGCCCCGCGCGGTGGGCACGACGAGCTTCGCCCGGCGGTCCGCCGGATCCGGCTGGCGGACGACGTAACCGAGGGCCTCCAGCTCGTCGATCAGCGTGCCGATGACCTGCTTGTGCTGCCCGGAGCGTTCGGACAGCTCGCTCGCCCGGCTGCCGTCCACGCCGAGGTGGGCCATGACGGCGCCGTGCCGCGGGCGGAGCTGTCCGTGGCCCGACTCGGAGAGACGGGTGAAGAGCTCCTTCTGGAACCCGGAGAGCAGGTGCGCGGAAAGGACGCCGACGTCTGGCATGGCGACGATGGTAACGCGGCAGACGGGTCGTCCGATGAGGACGGACGGGTGGCCCGCCTCGCGGCGGGCCACCGGATGTCAGCCCTGCGGCTCGTACAGGCTGAACGGCGTGCCCTGGTCGTCGGTGCAGTGGGCGATGCGGCCGACCTCCGGCACCGCCTGGACGTCCTCGGCCTTGCCGCCCAGCTCGGCGACCCTGAGCACGGACGCGTCGATGTCCGCGGTGTGGAAGTAGATCCGCGGCTGGGTCAGCTGGGCGTCCCCGGCCGCGATGGCGCCGGCCGCGCCGTTGGTGATCACGTGGTAGTCCTCGCCCATCGGGCTGGTGTCCCAGCCGAACACCCCGGCGTAGAAGGCCCGCGCCCGCCCGGTGTCGTCGGCGGGCAGTTCGAACCAGTTGACCTGTCCGGACATCTCGATCGCTCCTTCGGCTCGGTCGGTGTTGTGAGCGGAGGACGAGCGGGGAGCCCGGAACTCGACATCAGGTCCGAAGATTTCTCCCGCCCTGGTCGAAGTGGTCGAGGGCGGCACCCACGGCGGCGGCGACGGTCACCTCGAAGACCTCGTCCTCGGTGTGCTCCCGTGCGAGCCGCGCCACGTCCTCGTCGGTGATCCGGTGGGAGGCCGACCGGACCGTTGCCGCGTAGGAACCCCACGCATCTCCGGCGGCCGCCGCACGGCGCAGTGCGACGGGCGTGCGGGCGGGGGTGTCCAGCACGGCACGGCGCAGCTCTTCGGGACCACCGGCGCCCGGACCGGTGAGAAGGCGCGGGAACCGGTAGCCGAACCTGTGCAGCGACCGGGTGCCCGACTCGAGCTGGCCCGGCCGCAGCGCGAACCCGAAAGCGTTCGCGAGCCGGTTCACCACGTGGAAGACCAGGCTGACGTCCAGCGCGTCCGCCAGAGCGGTCCGGGACACACCTCCGGGAGGGGACAGGGTCTCCAGGAACCGCGAGGCCGCGACGAGCTCGGGACGCGGCGGCGACGGGTCTCCGGCGATCTTCAGCAGCTCGGCGTGCGTGGCCGCGCAGAAGGGGCACCGCAGGCGCTCGGACGTGCTCCGCGCCAGGTACTCCCGTTCGCCCGCCGTCCAGGACGACGGCCCGCGCATCGTCCTGGCCGTGAGGTCGAGGAACACCGCGCCGAAGAACTCCGGGCGGTACAGCAGCGCCTTCGGCACGTCCGACATCGGAACGCCCGACACCAGCCTGCTGAAACCGAAGAACAACCGCACCGCCGGCCGGTGACCGCGGTCGAGCACGTCCAGCCTCATCAGGACACCTCCAGCGAACGCAGACGCCCGGTCAGAAAACGACGATCCGCCGCGTTCACCGCCAGCTCCAGCGCGGTCCGGTACGCCGCGGCGGCCTCGTCCCGCCGCCTCAGGCGCCGCAGCAGGTCGGCCCGGGCGGAGTGCAGCAGGTGGTACTCGGCGAGGCCGGTGATCCCGTCGATCAGCTCGAGCCCGGTGGCGGGACCGGCGGTCATCGCGACGGCGACCGCGTGGTTGAGCCGCACCACCGGAGTCGGTGCCACCACGAGGAGTTCGGCGTAGAGGGCGGCCACGCGGTCCCAGTCGACCGGGTCCTGCACGTGCAGGGCGGCGATCACGGCGTGCAGCACGTACGGGCCCGGCGAGCCGAACCGCAGCGCGCGGTCCAGCAGCGCCATGCCCTCGGCGATCTCGTCGGTGTTCCACAACGTGCGGTCCTGGTCCTCCAGCAGCACCACGTCACCGTCGGCGGACAGGCGGGCGGCGCTGCGCGAGTTGTGCAGCAGCATCAACGCCACCAGGCCGTGCGCCTCCGGTTCGTCGGGCATCAGGGTCGCCAGCAGCTTGGCCAGCCGCAGCGCTTCGAGCCGGAGCGAGGCGTCCGCGGTCGTGTAGCCGCGCGTGAAGACGAGGTACAGCACCGCGAGCACGCCCCGCAGGCGCTCGGGCAGCAGGTGGTCGGCGGGCACCTCGAACGTGATGCCGGCGTCGCGGATCTTGCGCTTGGCCCTGACCAGGCGCTGCGCCAGCGCGGGTTCGGCGACGAGGAACGTCCGGGCGATCTGCGCCGCCGTGAAGCCCGCCACCGCCTGCAGGGTCAGCGCCACCCGCGACTCCTCGGCGAGCGCGGGGTGGCAGCACGTGAAGATCAGGCTCAGCCGTTCGTCGCCGAGCGACACCAGCTGCTTCTCGCTCATCGTGACCGCCTCGGGTGCGGGAGCGGGCAGCTTCGCGCGCGCCATCCTGGCGTGGCGCAGGCGGTCGAGGGCGTGGTTGCGCGCGACGGTGAGCAGCCACGCGAACGGGTCGTCCGGCACCTGCGAGCGCGGCCACCTCCGCAGCGCCTGCGAGCACGCCTCCTGCAGCGCGTCCTCGGCCAGTTCGAAGTCGCCGAGGGCCCGCACGAGCGCCGCGAGCATCCTGGTCCGGTGCTCGCGGTACACGCGTTCGACCGCGGCCGACGCGAGGTCGCTCATGCCACCCCGTGGTTCAGCCCGGGGATGCGCTCGACGGGCCGCACCTCGACGGTGGCGCCGAACTGGGCCTGAGGCATCATCTCGGCGAGTTCCAGGGCCTCGTCGAGGTCGCGGCAGTCGAGCAGGTAGTACCCGCCGAGGTGTTCGTGCGTCTCGGCGAACGGCCCGTCGGTGAGCATCGCCCTGCCCTCCCGCACCCGCACGGTGGTCGCCGTGGTGACGGGTTTGAGCGGGTCGCCGGCCACGAACGCGCCCCGGCGGCGGCACTCGTCGGCGAACGCGTTGACGCGGGTCAGGATCTCCTCGAACCCCGGCTCACCGGGCTTCGGGCGGTCCTCGCAGTTGTAGATGAGGAAGATGTAGTGCATGCCGTGTCCTCCAGTCGTCGCTCCGAGGACGAACGAGGTCCAAGGAAGTCGACATTCGAGCACGCGGTCTTTCTCACGGCACGCCGAGCAGTGGTCAGGGCTGGGTCGCGAGGTCGGAGGGGTGCGTCGCGAGCGGGGTCACCTCGACCCGCATGAACTCCCACAGCGGTAACGACGACAGCAACGCGTGCAGCTCGTCGTGGGTGGGCACGTCGAAGATGCCGATGTCGCCGTACTGCCCGACCACGCGCCAGAGGTGGAGCCACACGCCCATCTTCTGCAGCTCCAGTGCGCGGTCCTTCTCGGCGCGCACCAGCTCGGCGCGGCGGTTCGGGTCCAGGTCGTGGGGCAGGGAGACGTCCATCCGCACGTGGAAGAGCACGATCACCTCCGGGTCTGGCCGCCGTCGTGGCGGCGATGCGGGTCGGCGGCCCTCTCGCACGGGCTGCGCCGTGATCAGGAATACCCTCCACGACCTCGATCGAAGCGACGGACGGCGGAGGTGAGCGCTGCGCAGCCGTGCGGTTCCACCGCGCAGTCGGCGCGGGGGCGGAGAAGTCGCTGACCCATGACGCCCGGCGCCGCGGCCGGGCGCTGACGAGCCGGTGGAGGGTGGACGCCAGGGAACGTCCGCCCTCCACACCCCCAGTTTCGGCGCCGTTGACGCCTGCTCATGATCATAAATCTGAGTTGACGCCACTCTCGCACGCGCCGGAAAGCGCGGTCAAGCGGATGCCGTGTGATCGCGGTCAACTAGGATGGGCGGGTGGTAGCCCAGGGGGAGCAGCCCGGCTCGCTGGCCGGGCGGCTGGATCGGCTGTTCAAGGCGGTGCGCCCGGCGGGTCAGCGCGAGTACACCTACGAAGAGGTGGCCGCCGCCATCCGCGAGGCCGGCATCTCGATCTCGCACACCTACGTCTGGCAGCTGCGCAAGGGTCTGCGCGACAACCCGACCAAGCGCCACCTCGAAGGTCTCGCGCACTTCTTCGGCGTGCCGACGTCGTACTTCCTCGACGACGACACCAGCGGCATCGAGGACCAGCTGGAGCTGCTGGTCGCGCTGCGCGACAGCGATGTGCGTTCACTGGCGTTGCGCGCGAACGGACTCTCGCCGGCGAGCATCAAGGCCGTGCTCGGGATGATCCAGCACGCCCGCTCGATCGAGGGCCTGCCGCCCGCCGGGGACGACGACGAGCCGTGACGGGGTGGGGCCGGCTGCGCAGGCGGGCGCGGGAGCGGCTCGCCGGGTTCGAGGTGCCCAGGCCGTTCTCGATCGAGGCCCTGCGCGCGCAGGTCGCCGCGAGTCGCGGGCGTGAGCTCCACCTGCACCCGCTGCCCCACACGGGCGCCGCGGACCTGCCGTGCGGGCTGTGGGTGTCGACGGCCGCGGCCGACCACGTCTTCCACGCGCGCGGCGCGTCCGCGCTGCACCAGCAGAACATCATCCTGCACGAGATCGGGCACATGCTCTGCGACCACACGCTCGCCCACGACGACAGCGGGCTCACCGCGCTGCTCGGTGACCTCGACCCGGCCGTCGTGCGGCGCGTGCTGCTGCGCACCCGCTACTCCACGCCCGAGGAGCAGGAGGCCGAGATGGTCGCCGCGCTCATCCGCGAGCAGGCGGGCTGGGGTGCCGCGCCGGTCCGCCCGGACGGGGCGCTGGGCGTGATCAACGACGTGTTCGGCCCATCGGGAGACGGCTAGTGCTCAGGTTTCCGTCCGTGGAGCTGCCCGCTCCGGTGTTCGCCGTGCTGGTGGTCGTCTGGGGCTTCGTCGTCTTCCGGCTGCGCACGATCAGCCGGTCCCCGCAGGACCGGGTGGTGGCGCTCGCGTTCCTGTGCTTCGCCGTGTCCGCCACGACCGTCGTGCGCGAGCTGCGGTACGCGATCGACCAGGTCACCGGCGTGCCGGATCTCGCGATCATGATCGGGCACCTCGCGGCGCTCGCGGGCGTCGCGTCCGTGCTGCGGTTCGGGCTGATGGTGACGGGCAGGCGCACCCGGCTGGTCACGGCGGGCCTGTGCGTCCTCGCCGGCGCCGCCGTGGTGATGACCGCGATGTTCCTGGTCGTGCCGCGGTCCCTGGAGGAACCGGACTTCGCCTACTGGCACCCGACGCACCCGGCGACGATCGTCTACCACCTGACGAACATCGCCGTCACGAGCGCGGGCATGGTCGCCGGAGCGGTGCTGCTGTTCCCGCTGTGGCGCCGCGAGGCCCGCGGACCTCTGCGGGTGGCGTTGTTCCTGCTGTGGCTGGCCTGCCTGGCGAACCTCGCCTACTCGGGCCTGCGGTGCTGGTACGTGGTGGCGTACGGCTTCGGGTTCGTGCCGCGCGGCACCCGGTACGTGACGTACGGGCAGATCACGGAGCTGACGCTGTTCCTGGGAATCCTGCTCGCCGTCACGGCCGGGCTGGTCCAGGTGGGCCTGAACGTCGCACGTTGGGTGCGGCGGCTGCGCGGGTACCGCCGACTGGGTCCGTTGTGGACGGAGCTGGTCGAGGCGGTGCCCTCGGTGGTGCTCGGAGCGCCGCCGCGCTGGTTCGCCGGGTCACTGGAGCTGCGGCTGTACCGGCGGACCGTGGAGATCCGCGACGCCCAGCTGGAGCTGTCCGGCCGGGTCTCGCCGGACACGCGGGCCTTCGCCGGGGTGGAGCTGGAGGAGGCGGGCGTCGTCGAACCGCTGGCACTGGACGCGTGCGTGCTGCGGATCGGCCTGCTGTCTCCGCCGGCGCTGCACCCGGCGGAGACCTCCGCGTGGTCGGCGGCGTCCGATGTGGACGCCGAGGTGGCCGATCTGCTGGCACTGCAACGGCATCTGCGCGACCCGGCCGTCGTGGCGGCGGCGGGGCGCAGCCTCACGCCCCGGTGACGCCGTCGATCCCCTCGCGCAGGAAGTCCGCGTGGCCGTTGTGCCGCGCGTACTCGTGGCACAGGTGGTTCATCACGAGCCGCAACGACACCTCCTCGCCCCACCGCGGCTGGTAGCCCGTCACGTCGAGCGACTCGGCCTCGCGTTCGATGCGGCGCGAGTGCTCGACCTCGGCCTGCCACGCGGCGAACGCCTCGGACCTCGTCGACCCCGAGGCGTCGTAGGCCACCTGGTAGTCGCCCTCGTCCGACCACACCAGCGGGAGGTCCTCGCCGTTGATGACCTTGCGGAACCACGTCCGCTCGACCTCGGCCATGTGGCGGACCAGCCCGAGCAGCGTGAGCGTGGACGGCGGCATGGAGCGGCGGCGCAGGTCGTCGTCGGACAGGCCGTCGCACTTCATCGCGAGAGTGGCGCGGTGGAAGTCGAGGAACCCGCGCAGGGTCTCGCGTTCGCCCGCCCGGAGCGGAGGACTGGGACGATCGGTGATCATCGAGCCAGTCTGCGCACGAAAGGGGTCACGCGCATCCGGATTCGGTGCGTGCCGTCCGTGCGAGGCGCCACAGCACACCTCTCTCCGAACGGCGCTAACGTTGCCGCGGAGAGAGGGGCGTGCTGATGTCGCAGCAGCTGGACCGGGCCGAGTCGGCGTTCGCGGCGGCGAGGCCCAGGCTGTTCGGCATCGCGTACCGCATGACCGGCAGCGTGACCGACGCCGAGGACCTGGTGCAGGAGGTGTGGCTGCGCTGGCAGCTCGCCGACCGCTCGGCCGTGCGCAACCCCGAGGCGTACCTGGCCACCGCCATCACCCGGCTCGCGATCAACGAGTCGCAGACCGCGCGGGCCCGCCGCGAGACCTACGTCGGCCCGTGGCTGCCCGAGCCGGTGGACACCTCGGCGGACCCGCAGGTCGGGGCCGAGCAGGGCGCGGTGCTGGAGCTCGTGGTGCTGATGCTGCTGGAGAAGCTCACCCCGACCGAACGCGCCGCATACGTGCTGCGCGAGGCCTTCGACTACCCGTACGGGGAGATCGCCGAGATCGTGCGGACCAGCGAGGCCGCCGCGCGGCAGCTGGTCAGCCGGGCGCGCAAGCACCTCGCGGCCGGGCGGCGCGCGCCCGTCGACCGGGCGGACCAGCGCAGGCTGCTGGAGGCGTTCGTCGCCGCCGCGCAGGCCGGTGACCTGGCGGCGCTCGAGGAGCTGTTCGCCAAGGACGTCGTGAGCTACTCCGACAGCAACGGCGCCATCAGGGCGGCCGGGCGCCCGCTGGTCGGCGCTGCCTCGCTGGCCAAGATCGTGCCCGGCTGGGCGCCGTCGTTCTGGGCGGGCGCGGAGGCGTCGTTCGTCGAGGTGAACGGCCTCGCCGCGATCCGGCTGCGCAACGAGAGCGGCACCTACGCCGTGATCACCGTGACGGCCTCGCGAGAGGGCATCGACCAGGTGTTGTGGCTGGTCAACCCCGAGAAGCTGAAGGCGTTCCGGTAAGCCTGTCACAACCGCGGGGGCTGTCCTGTCTCAGCTCGTGAACACCCGCACGGGGCGGGCTCACGAGAGGGACGGACCATGAGGATCGTAGTCATCGGCGGCACGGGCTTGATCGGCAGCCAGGTCGTGAAGAGGCTCGCCGAGCACGGCCCCGACGCCGTGCCCGCGTCCCCGGACAGCGGCGTGAACACGCTCGCCGGAGAGGGCGTCGAGGAGGTGCTGAAGGGCGCCGACGTGCTGGTCGACGTGTCGAACTCGCCGTCGTTCGCCGACGACGACGTCATGGACTTCTTCACCACCGCCACGACCAACCTCACCAAGGCGGCCACCGAGGCGGGGGTGGGCCACTACGTCGCGCTGTCGATCGTCGGCGCGGACGAGCTGCCCGAGTCCGGCTACCTGCGCGCGAAGGTGGCGCAGGAGGAGCTGGTCCGCGAGTCGGGCCTCACGTTCTCGATCATCCGCGCCACCCAGTTCTTCGAGTTCGCGGGCGCCATCGCGAACTCCGCCGAGGTCGACGGCACCGTGCACCTCCCGCACGGTGGCGTGCAACCGGTCGCGGCCTCCGACGTCGCCGCGGTGGTGGCCCGGACCGCCGCCACCGAGCCGGTCGCCGGCGTGCTGGAGATCGGCGGGCCGGAGGAGTTCACAATGGACGGTTGGATCCGCACCGTGCTGACGCACCGCGGTGACGAGCGCGAGGTCGTGGGTGACCTGCGGGCCGAGTACTTCGGGACGTCGCTGACGGGCAGGCAGCTGGTTCCGGGCGAGGGTGCGCAACTGCAGCCGACCAGTCTGGCGGAGTGGCTGGCCGCCGGGAACTGAGCCTCGTGCGAAGGGCGCGGCTCCTGGTCGCGCCCAGGGCTCCGTCCACATCGGACTTGCTGCGGAACGTGGGTGGAAGCCCTGGTCACGACGATCTCCCCGCTGGTAGGGTCGACCCCGTTGACTCACAGATCTGGGGGGATGAGATGAGTCGTGTTCTCGGCATTGCGCTGTCCACAGCGTTGTTCGTGTCAGTCGCGTCGGCACCGGCACACGCGGCCACCACCGTGACGGAGCTCGACAGGCTTCCCGGCGCCACGGCGCACCAGGCGGAGGCGGTCAACGACGCGGGCGTCGCGGTCGGCACCGCGACGGTCGGCGGTCAGATCCGCGCGGTGAGGTGGGAGGCGGACGGCGGGATCAGGGACCTCGGCGGCCCCGCGGGCGCGCCGGACATCAGGGCGAAGGCGGTCAACAACGCCGGCGTCGTCGCCGGTCAGGTGGGGACCAAGGCCGCGCTGCGGTTCGACCTCGACGGGACGCACACGGTCCTGAGCACACCTCCCGAGCGCTACACCGCGGTCACCGGGATCGACGACACCGGCGTGGTCTACGGCTACTACCTCGACTCGGTGAAGCTGACCGAGTGGGTCGCGGTCCGCTGGGACGTCCACGGCGTGCCGAGCCCGTTGGCGGTGCCGGCGGGCACCCGCTTCAGCCAGGTGAACTCGGTGTCGGCCAACGGTTTCGCGACCGGCTGGATCGACGACGGAGCGACCAGGGCGGTTCGCTGGAACCCCGACGGCTCGTACACCCTTCTCGACTCGTCGTGGAGCCGTTCCTCCAAGGGGACGGGCGTGAACAAGCACGGCGACGTCGTCGGGGAGTCGGAGGGGCGCTCGGTGCGCTGGAACCGCAACGGTTCCACCGCCGAGTTCAGCGGCAACGGCCGCGCCGCGTGGATCGACGACAGCGGTTCCGTCGTCAGCACGGTGAACTCCAAGCCCTACCGGTGGAATGCCGCCGGTGAGCGGAGCGCCCTGCCGTTGCCCGCGGACACCTACATCGGCAGGGTGACGGCGGTCAACGGCGGTGGTGTCGCCGTCGGCTCCGCCGGGGACGCGGACGAGATCGCCAGGACCGCGGTCAGGTGGACCGCGGGCTGAGCCGGGTGGCTGGAACTTCGCGTCGCGCAACTGCCGGCGCGAAGTCACCCCGACCTTGCCGACGAGAACTGGCCCGAGTGGTATGCCGAGTACCTGGTGAAGGAGCAGACGGGCGACCAGCTGCCGCTGTAGTCCCCGCGCTCCTGTGTCCGGAGGAGATCCGGGCTCGCCGTAGGGGTCGTCCCCGATGTGGCCGGGACCCTTCGCCGCTTACCTTTCTGCGCAAGCGAGGGAGGCCGCGATGAAGGCGATCGTCCAGGACAGGTACGGCTCCGCGGACGTGTTGGAGCTCAGGGAGGTCGAACGGCCGGTGCCCGGCGACGGCGAGGTCCTGGTGCGGGTGCGGGCGTCGTCGGTCAACGCCGCGGACTGGCACATCATGCGCGGTGACCCGTACTTCGCGCGGCTGTTCCTCGGGTTGAAAGCGCCGAAGACGCGCATCCGGGGGATGGACTTCGCGGGGGTGGTCGCGGAGGTCGGGCCCGGTGTCAGCGGGATGCTGCAGGTGGGGGACGAGGTGTTCGGCGAGGTCGAGGGATCCTTCGCCGAGTACGTCCGCGTGCCGGCGCACCTGGTGGAGCACAAGCCGTCGAACCTGACGTTCGAGCAGGCGGCGACGCTGCCGTTGGCGGGCAACACCGCGTGGACCGGCCTGCGCGAGGTGCGGGCCGGGCAGAAGGTGCTGATCAACGGCGCGTCGGGCGGAGTGGGGCTGATGGCGGTGCAGATCGCCAAGGCGCGCAAGGCGGTCGTGACCGGCGTGTGCAGCACGCGCAACGTCGAGCAGGTGCGGTCGGTCGGGGCCGACCACGTCGTCGACTACCGGAGCACCGACTTCACCCGCACCGGCGAGCGCTACGACGTCGTCTTCGACCTGGTGGGGAACCGGTCGATGCGCGAGCTGCGGGGGCTGCTCGCGCCCGACGGCACGCTGGTGCTCTCGGGTGGGGGCAGCTTCACCGGCGGGGTGCTGTTCGGGCCGTACCGGCTCATCATCGGGGGCAAGCTGCTCGGCTCGTTCACCCGGCAGCGGCTCGTGGTGCTGGAAGCCAAGCCCAGCAAGGAGAACCTCGCGGCGCTGCGGGACCTCGCCGAGTCGGGACGGCTCGTGCCGGTGATCGAGCGGATCTACCCGCTCACCGACGCCCCGGCCGCGATCCGGCACGTCGAGTCGGAGCACGCGCGGGCCAAGGTCGTCGTGACGGCCTGATCGGCCGGAACTGTTCGTGGTGCGGTCGAAGCGGGCACGGCGGTGTTCCGCGGCATCCCGTTCGCGACGCTGCCGGTGCGGTTCGGCGCACCTGCAGCGGTCGAGGCGTGGGGCGGTGTGCGGGACGCGCTCGCGTTCGGTCCGCCGCCACCGCAGCCCTCGGTGTTCGGCATGGACGAGCTCGGCGGCAGCGGCGACGACTGGCTCACGGTGAACGTGTGGCCGCCGGACGTCACGCCTCGTTGCCGGTCATGGTGTGGATCCAGGGTGGCGCCTACCTCTTCGGCACGTCCGGTCTGCCCGAGTACGACGGCGCGCGGCTCGCGTCCGGCGGCGTCGTGGTGGTGACGTTCCACTACCGCGTCGGCATCGAGGGTTTCGCGCAGCTGGAGGGCGCCCCGCCGAACCGCGGCCTGCTGGACCAGGTGGCGGCGCTGGGGTGGGTGCGCGCGAACGTCCGCGCGTTCGGCGGCGACCCGGACCGCGTGACGGTCTTCGGGCCGTCGGCCGGCGGCGGATCGGTCGCCGCGCTGCTCGCGATGCCCCGCGCGCGGGGCCTGTTCCACCGGGCGGTCGCGAGCAGCGTGCCGGGCACGTTCTTCACGCCCGAACTCGCTTCCGACATCGCCGGGGTGTGCGCCGCCGAACTGGGCCTGCGTCCCACCGCAGGGGATCTGTCCACTGTGGATCCGGAGCTGCTGCCGGCCGTGTGCGACGAGGTCATGTCCAAGATGGACCGATTCACCGGGCGGTGGGGACAGGCCGCCCACAAGATGATCCCGTTCGCCCCGGTGGTCGACGGCGAGGTCCTGCCGGTGACGCTGTCGGACCGCATGCGGTCCGCGTGGACGGCGTTCGCGCGCACCGGCGACCCGGGCTGGCCGGCCTACGGCGCCGACCGGCTCACGCGGGTGTTCGACGCGCGGGACGAGGTGCGCGCCTACCCGGAGGAGGTCTCGCGGCGGATCTGGCGGCACCACACCTTCCGCGCGCTGCGGTGAGGGAATACCTGCCGGTGCGCGGCGTTGTACGCGTCCGGAAGGGAGGTTCTGCAATGGGGAACGAATTCGCGGTGCACGACAGCACGGGTTACGACTTCAACGCGTACCACCGCAACGGTGAGGTGGCGGCGGATCGCTGGGTGACGGCGACGCGCCTGTTCGACGCGGACCACGTCGAGACGCCGGCCGAGAAGTGGGAGCGCGCACAGCTGCTGTTCGAGGCGCGCGACTACATCGGGGCCGCGCGGCTGCTCGCGTCGGTGGCCGGGGAGGTGCCGTTCCAGACGGACCTCCACCTGCTGCTGGCCCGCGCCTACTACCACTCGGCGCAGCTGGGCAAGGCCGAGGCGACGCTCCGCGTGGTCGTGGACCGCGACCCGGTCGAGCACTACGCCCACCTGCTGCTCGGGCGGACGCTGGAGCGGCAGGGACGGCCGGAGGAAGCCGCGCCCTGGCTGCGGCTCGCCGCCGCGTTCGGCGGGGAGCTGCCCGAGGTCTGACCTGGCGGTGTGGCTCGGCGACGTGCCGGGCCACACCACGACTAGCCGAGGTCGAGCTTGGCGAACGTCCGCAACAGCCCCGGCGCCACCCGGCCGGCGATCCGCGCGGCCTTCGCCTCGACCGTCACCGGCACCACCGGGCGGTTGCGGCGCACCGCCCGCACGATCTCGGCGGCCACGCCCTCGGGACCGAAGCCGCGCCGGGCGTAGAGCCGGGACGCGCGGTCCTGCGCGCGGCGTTCCTCCTCGGCGCTGACGCCGGAGAACGTCGTGGTGGCGGTGATGTTCGTGTTCACCACGCCGGGGCAGATCGCGCTGACGCCGATGGCGTGCGGGGCGAGTTCGGCGCGCAGGCACTCCGAGAGCATGAACACCGCAGCCTTGCTCGTGGCGTACGCGGAGAGGTTCTTCGACGGCAGGTAGGCCGCCGCCGAGGACAGGTTCACGATGTGGCCGCCCTCTCCGCGTTCCACCATCAGCTCGCCGAACGCCCGGCAGCCGTGCACGACGCCCCAGAGGTTGACGTCCAGCACCCGCCGCCACTGCTCCGTGGACGTCGACAGGAACGACCCGGAGTGGCCGATGCCGGCGTTGTTCACGACGACGTCCGGCACGCCGTGCTCGTCCGCGACCTGCCGCGCCCACGCCCGCACGGCCTCTTCGGAGCGGACGTCGACCTCGTAGGCGTGGCCGTCGACCATGCCCGCGGTCTCCTCCGCCGCGGCGATGTCCACATCGGACACGACCACGCGGGCGCCCGTGGCCGCGAACGCCACGGCCGTCGCCCGGCCGATCCCGCTGCCACCGCCGGTGATCACGACCAGCCGCCGCGGGGGAGTGGCGTCCTCGACGAACTCGGAGATCATGCGAGCGAGCTGGTCCGGGTGGGTGAGCGGTGCCCAGTGCCCGGCCACGATCCTGCGCCGCCGCAGGGACGGCACCCAGCGTTCGAGGTCGAGCGGCTCGGTGCGGATGTAGCGGTCGCGGGTCGGCTGGACCACCTGCACCGGCATCGGTGCGCGGCGCTGCCGCGGTGAGCGCATCACGGGGCGGATGTTCGCGCGGTACAACGAGAGCCCGTTCACCGCGTCCGAGGCGATGGTCGGGGCGGGGTCGGTGCGGACGCCCTCCAGCCGCCGCAGCACGTCTCCCCAGCGGCGCGCGAGGTACAGGCGCCAGAACAGCGGCGCGAGCACCGGCACGTGGAACGCGCCGATGTACCAGGAACGGAGGAACTGCCTCAGGTGGGCGAGCGACAGGGCTCCGCGCGACCAGTGGCCCATGTGGTCGAGGCACGGCCCGGAGATCGAGGTGAACGTCGCGATCCGCGCGCCGGGGGTGGTGACGGCCTCCCACGACTGGATCGAGCCCCAGTCGTGCCCGACCAGGTGCACCGGTTCGTCGGGGCTGACCGCGTCGATCACGGCGAACAGGTCCGCGGCGAGCTGTCCGAGGCGGTAACCGTCCTGTGTGGATGGTGCGGTCGAGGCCCCCGCGCCGCGCACGTCGTAGGTGACGACGCGGAAGTCCCGCTCCAGCACGGCGGCGACGCGGTCCCAGACGGCGTGGGTGTCCGGATACCCGTGCACCAGCACCACCGTCGGCCCGGACGTGCCGCGCACCTGCACGGCGAGGTCGACTTCCCCGGAACGCACCTTCACGGTTCCTCCATCACGAGCCGGTCACCGGTGGGCCTGTCCACGTCGCACGTGCCGCGGAACCCCTGGCGGAGCCGACCGGTCGGCGGGCACGTCGAGGGATACCCCGCTGCGGCGCGGTTCGACCGTGAACGGGTGGACGTCCACCGGGAGCCGCGCCCGAGGGGCCCGAGGATTTGCCGGAACACGTGCACCGCCTCCTGCCCGCATTGCTACGCGCCCGTAGCTTTGTGAAAGCTACGCCACCGTAGCAATATGGCCCGGTGAGCACAACGCGCCGGAAGTACGCCCGCCGCCTGCCGCCGGGGGAGCGCCGCGAGCAGCTGCTGGACGCCGCCCTGCGCCTGATCCCGGCGGGCTTCGGCACCGTCACGATGGAGGCGGTCGCGAAGGAGGCGCAGGTCACCAAGCCCGTGCTCTACGACCTGTTCGCGAACAGGGGAGAGCTCATCAGCGCGCTGCTGGAGCGCGAGGCGGGCAGGGCGACGGACCAGGTCCTCGCCGCCCTGCCCACGGACTTCGCCACGCGCTCGCCGGACGACGCCTTCGCCGACGCCGTCCGCGCCTTCGTGCACGCGGTCGTGGAGGCGCCCGACCGGTGGCGTCTCGTGCTGCTGCCGCCCGAGGGCACGCCGGCGGAGTTCCGCGCCCAGGTCGAGCTGGTGCGCGCGGGGGTCGTCGCCCAGGTCGAGGACCTCGCCGCCCTGGGCCTCGAGGAGCTCGGCGGCCTGGACGACCTCGACTCGGCGTTGCTCGGGCACGCGATGCTGGCGCTCGCGGAGATGTCCGGGCGGCTCGTGCTGACCGACCCGGGCAGGTTCACACCGGACCGGCTGGTGGCCTTCGTGACCCGGATCGCGCACGGACTCCGTTGAGCGGCGTCAGCGCACCCGTGCGTGCGTGAGCAGCGCGAGCCCGGTCGGGTCTTGGGTCACCGACACGTCGCACCTCGGCAGCAGCGCGCGCACGGCCTGCTCGTCGCGCTCGATCACCTGCCAGTCCATCAGGTACTCCAGCGGCCACCGGAATTCGTTGCCGGGAACCGTGCCGGCGAAGTAGACCGTGCTGCCGGGCCGGGTCAGCTTGGTCAGCACGGCCTCGGTCAGCCGCACGGCCGCGCGGTCGTTGAGGTAGCCGTACAGGCCGTTGGCGAGCACGAGGTCGTACGGTCCCTGCTCGGCGAGCTTGGGGATCGCGCGGAAGATGTTGCCGGGGACCGCGGTCGTGAACTCGTTGAGCGGGCCGAGCCGCTGCTGCGCCAGCTCCAGCGCGTCCGGGTCGACGTCGGTGAGCACGAACCGGTCGCCGGGCCGCACGATGCCGGGCGGGAGGGTGCGCAGGTCGGGCGCGGCACCGGAGTCGATCACCAGGATCCTCCGCGGGCCGGAGCGCGGCGCGGTGAGGCAGTCGCCGATCAGCCGGGCCTGGTGCACCACCCGGTTGCGCAGCTGCTGGGCCAGCGCCGAGCGCTGCAGCTGGGCCTCGACGTGCCAGCCGAGCGTGCCCGGCGCGCCGCCGTTGGCCTGGGCGAGGACGTGCTCGACGAGCCGGAAGTCGCTCGGGTAGCCGCGCGCCCACTCGTTCTCGTCGCGCATGAACGGCGAGCGCGCACACGCCGACTTCGCGGGCTGGACGATCGCGGCGACGTCCTCCTCGGGCACGCCCGCGAGGACGGTGGCGCCGATCTGGTCGCCCAGCGCGCGGAAACGGCCGCCGACCAGGCCGTTGGCGGCGGGATCGGTGAGGTCGAACTCCTTCTCACTGCGCAGGAAGCCGTCCACGGTGTCGCTGAGGCGGTGCAGGACATCGGTGCTGTGCATCGTCACTTCCTCGCTGCGGCAACGGTTCCGAAGCCTGTCAGCTGCGGCGGCCGCACGACAGGGTCTTTCGGGTAGTACGGGCAAGATCCTGCACCGGTTCGGGTGAAGATCACCAACTGGACGCGCCGGACCTGCGCGTCCTCATCGGCTCGCGGCCGTGACGGCGTCCGCGATGGCCTGGTGGCCCGCGGGCGTCGGGTGCACGTCGGTGCGGTCGCAGAAGTAGGTGAGCGAGCACACCTTGGCGACCGAGCCCGGGATCTGGCCGTACTTCGGGTCCGGGGTCAGCTCGGTCAGCGCGCCGTAACCGCCGGTCGCGGTCGTGACGTCGGCGAACCGGGCCCCGAACTTCCCGTACTGGGCCGCGATCCGCGAGTTGAAGTCCTGGAACATCGTGACCGACAGCCGGGCGAGGTTCTTGCCGTTGGGGAACGACGGGTTCACCCACGCGCCGAGGAAGACGTCCGGGTAGGTCAGGCCGACGATCTTCACGTCCGGCGCGGCCGCCCGCAGCTCGGTGAGCACGCCGGCGACGTTGGTCTGGATGCCGGCGACGGTCCTGGTCGCGCACTCGACGGGGTCCTGGACGATCGCGCACGGCGTCAGGTCGTTGCCGCCGATCACGATGGTGACGAGGTCGACGTTCCCGCCCTTCAGCGTCTCGGTCGCGGCGTCGAGCTGGGTCTTGCCGCCGGCGTCCGGCCCGCAGGCCGTCCTGGTGGCGAGGTCGGCGGACGTGGCGCCGTCGCAGGCCAGGTTGACGAGCCGCAGCCCGGCCGTCTCGGCGACGATCTGGGCGAAGCTCGTGTTCTTGCCGCCCGGCGCGAAGCCGGTGGCGTAGGAGTCGCCGATCGAGAGGTGGATCTTCTTCTCCTGCGCGGGCGCCGGCGCGCTGCCGTCCGGCGCCGGTGGGGAGGCGGGCGGTGGCGGGGTCGAGGTGCACGCCGCCAGCGCTGTCAGCAACGCCACGACCAGGGTGAACCTCGGCACAACCGCTCCTTCGCATCGGAAGCTGATGTGCCGAGGTTACGAGATCGCCCGTGAGGGTCGTGTCAGCGGAGGCCCCGCAGCCGGCCGAGCGCGGCCGGTGGCAGTGCGGCGACGGTGAAGGCGAACACCCGAAGCAGGTCGCCCCTGTTCGTGGCGAGCGTGGGCCGCGACAGCCGGATCACGTCCGCCGCGGCCATCGGGTCGCGGGTGGTGCGGGGCCTGCGGCCGGCAGGGGAGGGCCGCAGACCCCGGAGAACCTGCGCGTCAGGCGCTTTCCGCGGCGGCTGCCCTGCCCGCGACCCGCCCGGAGAACAGGCAGCCGCCGAGGAACGTGCCCTCGAGCGCCCGGTACCCGTGCACGCCACCGCCGCCGAACCCGGACACCTCGCCCGCCGCGTAGAGGCCGGGGATCGGCTGCGCGTTCGCGCCGAGGACGCGTCCCCGCAGGTCGGTCTGCAGGCCGCCCAGCGTCTTGCGGGTCAGGATGTTCATCCTGATCGCGATCAGCGGGCCGGCGGCGGGGTCGAGGATCTTGTGCAACGAGGCCGTGCGGGCGAGGCTGTCGCCGCTGTAGGCCAGCGAGTTGCGGATCCCCATCACCTGGAGGTCCTTGGTGAACGGGTTGTCGACCTGCTGGTCGCGCGCGACGATCTGGCGCCGCAGCTCGTCGAGGTTGACGAGGTTCTGCCCGGTCAGCGCGTTCATGCCGGCCACCAGGTCCGGGAGGTTGTTCCTGATGACGAAGTCGACGCCCTTGTCCATGAACGCCTTCACCGGCGGCGGCGTGCTGGTCAGCAGTCGCATCGCGAGGTAGGCGACCAGGTTCTTGGCGGTGATCTCCGGGTTCTGCTCGGAGCCGGAGAGCACGAACTCCTTGTCGATGATCTTCTTGTTGAGGATGAACCACGAGTAGTCGTAGCCCGACCTGCCGATCAGCTCCAGCGTTCCGAGCGTGTCGAGCGACGGGATGCCCGGGTTCGCGAACCGGCGGCCCCGCGCGTCGAACCACAGCGACGACGGCGCGGCCAGCACGCGGATGCCGTGGTCGGGCCAGATCGGCGTGTGGTTGATCATCCCCTCGGTGTAGTGCCACATGCGGTCGCGGTTGACCAGCCGCGCGCCCGCGAGCTCCGCGATCGCGAGCATGCGGCCGTCGACGTGCGCGGGGACACCGGTGACGAGCCGCTGCGGGGCCGGGCCGAGGCGGGCGGGCCAGTTGCGGCGCACCAGGTCCTTGTTGCCGCCGATGCCGCCGGAGGTCACCACGACCATCGGCGCGTGCAGCTCGAAGTCGCCGACCTTGGTGCGGGAGCTGGGCTTGCCGCGCTGGGCGGTGCTGGGCTCGAGGACGCTGCCGCGCACGCCGGTCACAGCGCCGTTGGTGACGATGAGCCCGTCGACCTGGTGGCGGAACCGGAAGGTGACCTTGCCGTCGCGGACCGCGTCGCGCACCTTCTTCTCGAACGGCTCCAGCACGCCGGGGCCGGTGCCGAGCGTCATGTGGAAGCGCGGCACCGAGTTGCCGGGACCGTCGGCGAACTGGCCGCCGCGCTCGGCCCAGCCGACGATCGGCACCCAGCGCACGCCGAGCCCGTGGAGCCACTCGCGCTTCTCCCCGGCGGCGAAGTCCAGGTAGGCCTCCGCCCACTTCGCGGCCCAGTGGTCCTCGCCGCGGGGGTCGTTCACGCCGCGGTCGAACCCGGCGGTGTTGAACCAGTCGGCGCGGGCCAGCTCCAGGGAGTCCTTGATGCCCGCGGTCCGCTGCTCGGAGGAGTTGACGAAGAAGAGACCGCCGAGCGACCAGAACGCCTGCCCACCCAGGCCGGCCTCGGGTTCCTGGTCCAGCAGCAGGACCTTGCGGCCCGCCGCGGCCAGCTCGGACGTGGCGACGAGCCCGGCTAGGCCGTGCCCGATGACGATCACGTCCGCGTCGACCCGCGGCGCCGCCCCGGCGACGGCCTGTCCCAGCGTCCCGCTCGTGGCGATCGCGCCGATCGCCCCGCCGGCGGCCAGGAGGGTGCGACGGCTGATGTTCCGGTCCGACATCCCAGGGCCTTCCTCGTTGAAGGGTGGTGCCAACGCGAATTACTCTCGCGTAAAGCAACTAACCAGCAACCGGAGAGCCGGGGATAGGGTCCCGCCACCAAACGGCGACGGCCGTGTTGTGGCCGTCGCACAACCTGTGCCGCGGAGGTGTCGTGCCGGGGATGTCCGAGATGGTCCGGCAGGTCCTCGAAGCCGTCGCCGCCGACGACGAGGTGGTCGAGCGGGTCGTCGGCGCGGCGCGCGGCCACTCGCCGGAGGTCGCCCGGCTGCCCGCGGAGGAGAACCGCCGGCACATCGCGTTCCTGCTGGCCGAGGGCATCGCGCACCTCGAACGGGGCGGGACGCCCGACGACGGCGACTTCTCCGCCGCCCTGGCGCTGGGAGCCGACCGCGCCGCCCAGGGCGTGTCGATGGCGGGACTGCTGCGCGGCGTGCACGCCGGCCGGACCGAGCTGATCAGGGCCGCGGTGGAGCTGGCGCGGTCGCTCGGCGTCGACGACGGCACGATCCTGAACTTCATGATCGACCTCGACCAGTACGTCGGCGCGGTCGAACGGCACGTCGTGAGCGGCTACCACACCGCCGAGCTCCAGCTCTCCCGCACGGCCCGCGACCTGAACGCCCAGGTGCTGAGGCGGCTGCTGGTCTCCGGTGAGCTCCCCGACGCGTCCGAGCTCGCGCGTGCCGGTCTGCGCCCCGACGGCCGGTACCACTGCGTCGTCTCCGGGGTGACCGACCCGAGCCACGCGCGGGCGCTCGAACAGCGGCTGCACGCGTCCGGCGGCGTGTACGGGCTGGTCGAGGGAAGACTGGTGGGACTCGCGCCCGTGCCGCCGACGTGGTCGGACGACCTGCTCGTGGTGTCACCGGCGACCGCGTTGAAGTCGTTGCGCGGCATGTACTCGATGTGCGCGCAGGCGCTGGTGGCCGCAGGTGCGTCGCTGGGGGTGCGGCGCCTGGTCGACCTCGCCGCCGAGACCGCTCTCGCCGCGTTCCCGGCACTGGCGGAGACGCTGGCGGACTCGGTGCTCGGCCGGCTCGACCCCAAGAGCACGTTCCACCACGAGATCGTGGCGACGGCGTTGTGCTACCTGGACAACGGCAGCCGGCTCAGCGCGACGGCCGCGGCGTTGCACATCCACGCGAACACCGTGCGGTACCGGCTGGACCGGCTCGTGGAGCTGACGGACGCCGACCTCGGCGAGAACCCCGACGCGGGGCGCTCGCACGTGCTGACGACGCTGCACACCTGGTGGGCGCTGCGGTCGTGGATCGACCGCAGCGCCAGGTGATCCTCTAAAGGCGGTAGAAGTTCGCGTAGTGGTCGGGCGAGAAGTACACGTAGCCCGTCGTGCGGTCGACGACGATCCGGTACGCGTCACGGGACGCGTTGCAGGCGCGCGGGTAGACGTCGAACTCCTGGTAGCTGTGGCCGGACGGCAGCTGCCCCTCGCGGTTCTGGAACGTGCCGCCGGCGAAGTTGCACTGGCCGTTCGGCCAGCTGTACCAGCCGCGCGAGCCGGGGTAGCCCTTCGACCTCCACGTCGAGTTGGCCGAACTGGCGGCGGAACAGCGCGTCTGCGTGCAGGAGGTGTAGACGGCGGCGTCGGCGGTGGGGGCGACCACCGTGGTCACGGCGAACACGGACGCGACGACGGCGAGGGCGGCGAGCAGTCGACGTGTCCAGTGCGGTTGCAGGGTGTGCACTTCAGACCTCCATCGGCGGGGAACGAGGAACGTCGTGATCATTTCGGTCGAGCACCACGAGCCGGTGAACGGCGGGGAACCATCCGGGCAACTGTGGCCGCCCCGCACCCGCACACCCCGCGCCGTCCGGCCGCGCGACGACTCCGAAAGCCAGCGTTGATCAACTCCGAACAGCCGATTGCGGATGCTGCCTCCGGCGATAGATTTGTCCAATGGCAGCACGGAAGCACGTGGTGGTGCTGTTGACCTTGCTCGTGGCCGGGTGCACGGCCGGGCACAGCGGCGCGCCCCGTCCCGCACCGCGAGCCCCTTCCTCCTCTGTGGAGCAGCAGCCGTCCACAAAGGTGCGCACCGTTGTGGACGCTCGCACCGTCGAGTTGGCCGACGGCACGCGGGCGCGCGTCTCCCTGCTGGCGGAACCGCCGTCGTGCGCCGCCGCCGCCGCTCTGGACTTCGCCACGAAGGCGTTGCTGGACCAAGAGGTCCGCGTCAGCAGCATCACGCCGGGCGAGGTCTCGCTGGCGCTGCCCGACGGTACGGACTACGCGACGCTGGCCGTGCAGTACGGCTTCCTGCGTACCACAGGCGTCGACGGCGGGCCGCTGTTCGAGGCGGAGACCAAGGCCTCGCAGGCGAAGCTCGGCCTGTGGGCGCAGGACTGCTCCACCTCGACGCCGTCGCCACCGCCTCCCGCGCCGACCTGCGTCGTGGTCTACCGGGTCACCGGCGAGTGGAGCGGCGCGTTCCAGGCCGAGGTGACCGTCCGCAACGCCAGCGGCGCGCTGGTCAACGGCTGGTCGTTGGGCTGGAGGTTCACCGACGGCCAGACGGTGTCGCAGGCGTGGAACGCCACCGTGTCGCAGCCGTCCGGGGACGTGAAGGTGACCGACGCGGGCTACAACGCGCTGATCGTCGTGGACGGCTCGGTCTCGTTCGGCTTCAACGGCACGGTGTCCGGGGCGAACTCCGCGCCCGGCTCGTTCACCATGAACGGAGCGCCCTGCGCGGCGGGCTAGGTCCTGTGCCGAAGTCCCGTTCGACGGGAGTCGCGCCTGAGGTGGTTCCCGGCCGTGCACCCGGGGGCTGCCGATGTGAGCGGTCGTCTCGATGGCGTCAAATCGAGGAGCACCTTTCCGTTCAGCGGAAGTGTGCTGTCGACTCCGGCGCGGTCGGTCCCTAGGGTTGCACCGCGTGACGACCAGCCAGCACGAGATCAGCGACGAGATCGCGAAGATCCAGGCCGACTCACCGGAGGGTGCGCCGCTGCTGGACTTCCCGCCCTACCGCAGCACCCTGCTGCGCCACCCCACCAAGGAACCCCGCCACGTCGACCCCGAGGGCGCGGAGCTGCTGGCGCCGGTCTTCGGCCACTCCGACGTCGCCCCGGTCGAGGCCGACCTGACCGTGCAGCGCGGCGGCGAGCCCATCGGCGAACGCATCCGGGTGCACGGCCGCGTGCTCGACGGCGACGGCCGCCCGGTGCGCGGTCAGCTCGTCGAGATCTGGCAGGCCAACGCCGCCGGCCGCTACTCCCACCAGGGCGACCAGCACCCGGCGCCGCTCGACCCCCACTTCACCGGCGTCGGCCGCTGCCTCACCGACGACGACGGCTGGTACTCGTTCACGTCGATCAAGCCCGGCCCGTACCCGTGGCGCAACCACCACAACGCCTGGCGGCCCGCGCACATCCACTTCTCGTTGTTCGGCACCGACTTCACGCAGCGGCTGATCACGCAGATGTACTTCCCCGGCGACCAGCTGCTGGCGCTCGACCCCATCGCGCAGTCGATCACCGACCCCGCGGCGCTGAACCGGCTCATCGCGGCGTACGACCACTCGCGGTCGGAGCACGAGTGGCTGCTCGGCTACCGCTGGGACATCGTGTTGACCGGGAGCCACGCCACCTACCTGGAGCCGTCCGATGACTGAGGCGACACCGGGCCAGACCATCGGCCCGTTCTTCCACCACGCGCTCGCGTTCCCGGGCGACTGCGAGCTCGTGCCGTTCGGCTCGGCCGGGTCCGTGGTGCTGCACGGGTACGTCCGCGACGGAGCCGGTGACCCGGTGCCCGACGCGATGATCGAGATCCGCCAGTCCGACGCCGCCGGTGTCGTGCCGCGCGCGGGCGGGTCCCTGCGGCGCAGGGGAGCCGAGTTCACGGGGTGGGGCCGCTGCTGCACCGACGCCGCCGGGCGCTACTGGTTCAGCACCGTCGAGCCCGGCCTGCCGTTCTTCGCGGTCATGATCTTCGCGCGTGGACTGCTCGACCGGCTGTTCACGCGCATCTACCTGCCCGGTGCCGCCGACGCCGTGGACGGGCTCGTGGCCGAGCGCGAGGCGGACGGGCGGCTGCGGTTCGACCTGCACCTCCAGGGACCGTCCGAGACGGTCTTCCTGACCTACCCGCGGACGTGATCGTGCTGCCCGGCTCCCACCGCGCCGCCGGCCTCGTCGACGACACCGCCCTCGTCCGGGCGATGCTCCAGGTCGAGGTCGCCTGGGCCCGCGTGCTCGGCAACCCGATCTCGGTGGACGGCTGGGTCCCGGTGCTCGACCCGGTCGAGGTCGAGGCCGCGGGCAACCCGGTGCTACCCCTGGTGACGGCCCTGCGGGCAAGGGTTCCCGGTCCCGTCCACACGGGACTGACGAGCCAGGACGTGCTCGACTCGGCGTTCATGCTGCTGGCGCGCGGGGCGGTGGAACGGGCCTCTGCCGACCTCGCACGGGTCGCCGGCGCGCTGGCCCGGCTGGCCGGGGAGCACCGGTCCAGCGTGATGGCGGGACGGACGCTGACGCAGCACGCCGTGCCGATCACGTTCGGGCTCAAGGCCGCGCGGTGGCTGGTGGGCGTGCTGGACGCGGCCGGCGAGCTGGAGGCCGTGCCGCTGCCGGTGCAGTGCGGGGGCGCCGCCGGGACGTTGTCGCGCGCGGACGACCCGATCGCGTCCGCCACGGCGTTCGCGGGGCACCTCGGCCTCGTGTGGCCCGGCATGCCCTGGCACACCTACCGCGCGCCGGTCACCCGCCTCGGCGACGCGCTGGTGCGGACCTGCGACGCGCTCGGCGTGGTGGCCGCGGACCTGCTGACGCTCGGACGGCCGGAGATCGGCGAGGTGAGCGAGGGCGCCGTGGCCGGGCGCGGCGGGTCGTCGACCATGCCTCACAAGCGCAACCCGGTGCTGTCGGTGCTGGTGAACAGCGCGGCCCTGCAGGCTCCGGGCCTGGGCGCGCGGCTGCACCTGTGCGCGGCGCGGGCGGTCGACGAACGGCCGGACGGCGCCTGGCACGCGGAGTGGCCCGCGCTGCGGGCGTTGCTGGAGCTGGTGGTCGTGGCGGCCTCGCAGGCCGCCGAACTGGTCGAGGGCCTCGAGGTGCACGCGGACGTGATGGCCCGGCGTGCCCGGGAAGCCGCCGCGGACCTGCTGGCGGAGCGCGGCGGCGGCACGGATCCCGGCGCGTACCTCGGCGCGGCGGAGGCTTTCGTGGACGAGGCGCTGAAGCGGTGGAAGGGGTGAGGACGCGGTGTCGTACGACGACGGGATGAAGGTCCGGCGCGAGGTGCTCGGGGACGCGCACGTGGACAGGGCCGTACCGGACGAGTTCACCGCCGACTTCCAGGACCTCATCACGCGGTACGCGTGGGGTGAGATCTGGACGCGGCCCGGCCTCGACCGGCGCACGCGCAGCGCGATCACGCTCACGGCGCTGATCGCCCGGGGGCACTGGGAAGAGTTCGGGCTGCACGTCGCCGCGGCGGTGCGCAACGGGTTGAGCCAGGACGAGATCGGCGAGGTGATCCTGCAGAGCGCCGTCTACTGCGGGGTGCCCGCCGCCAACCACGCGTTCTCCGTGGCGCGTCAGGTCTTGAAGGAGAGCTCGTGACGCGCACCCGGGTCGGGATCGTCGGCGGGGGCCCCGCCGGCCTGATGCTGTCGCACCTGTTGTCCCTCAACGGGATCGACAGCGTCGTGGTCGACAACAGGACCAGGGCGGAGATCGAGAACACGGTCCGCGCGGGCATCCTGGAGGCCGACAGCGCCCGGCTGCTCGTCGACACGGGCGTGTCCGACCGGGTGCTGCGCGACGGGCACCCGCACGAGGGCATCGACCTGCGGTTCGGCGGCGAGAGCCACCGCGTCGACTTCCGGGCGCTGGTGGGCGAGTCGGTCTGGCTGTACCCGCAGACCGACGTGTTCGTGGACCTCGCGAACGCCCGCGCCCGCGACGGCGGCGACGTGCGGTTCGGCGTCAGCGACACCTCGGTCGACCTCACCGGGCCCGCGATCCGCTTCACCGACAGCGAAGGCGTGCGCCAGGAGGTGCGCTGCGACCTGCTCGTCGGCGCCGACGGCTCCCGCTCGATCTGCCGCGCCGAGATCCCGGAAGCCGTGCGCACGCACAGCTTCCGCGAGTACCCGTTCGCCTGGTTCGGCATCATCACCGAGGCCCCGCGCAGCGCCGACGAGCTGGTCTACGCGCACTCGCCGCGCGGGTTCGCGCTGATCAGCCAGCGCACCGAGACCCACCAGCGCATGTACTTCCAGTGCGACCCGTCGGCCGACGTGGCGCAGTGGTCCGACGACCGGATCTGGGAGGAGCTGCAGGCGCGTGTCGCCGGACCGGACGGGTTCACGCTGAAGGAAGGCCCGATCACCGAGAAGACGGTGCTGCGGTTCCGGTCGTTCGTCGCGGAACCCCTGCGCCACGACACGTTGCTGCTCGCCGGCGACGCCGCGCACACCGTGCCGCCGACCGGTGCCAAGGGCCTGAACCTGGCGCTGCAGGACGTCCGCGTCCTCGCCGAGGTGGTCGAACGCGCGTTGCGCAAGGACGACCTCGACGCGCTGGACGAGTACGGCCCGCGCGCCCTCGGCCGGGTGTGGAAGGCGCAGCACTTCTCGTACTGGATGACGACGATGCTGCACGCGCTGCCCGGGGCCACCGAGTTCGACGTGCGCAGGCAGCTCGGCGAGCTGGCGTCGGTGGTCGGTTCGGAGGCGGGGTCGAGGTTCCTGGCGGAGGGGTACACGGGCTGCTGGCCCGCTTGAGCGGGGCCTGTGGGACTGGCCTCATGGACATCGCGGCGCTGTGCACCGGCCGTGTCGTCCGCACATGGCTGCTGCACGGCACGATCCACTGAGTCCTGGCCGAGGAGGTCCGCTGGATGCTGTGGCGGCGCGTGCTGGAGACCTCCGTGGACGCGCAAGTAGCCGTCAGTGGAGGACGAGGCCGCCGACCGGGACCGCGGGGACGTGACCGGTCGGCGGCCTCGACCGCGCCAGCTCCAGGCCCACGTCGACCAACGACGCCCGGCGCAGGTCGCCGACCTCGGCGAGCGGTGTCCACAGAGGATCGAAGGTCGCGCCGTTCAGCTCCGGCCGCGGTGCGCCGGTGATGCGGACGAGGTAGAAGACACCGACGTTCTGGTGCGCGCCCTTCTCCGGCTGGTGGCGCTCGGCCGCGGGAACGACCCGCGAGTCCACCCCCAGCAGGCGCTCGACCTCCGCGGCGCACCCGGTCTCCTCGGCCACCTCCCGGACCACGGCGTCGATCGGGTCCTCGCCGTGCTCCACCGCGCCGCCGGGCAACGTCCAGTGGCCGTCGTCGAACTCCGACGCGCAGCGGACGAGCAGCACGCGGTCGTTCTCGATGCCGACGGCGTAGGCCGCCAGCCGGAAGGTCGTCATGAGGCCACGTTAGTCCGGAAGGCGTCCTCCGCGAGGAGGATGCCGCGCGGCGGACGCGATCTTGAACGCGCCGCTCTACCGTTCCGGGCATGTTGACTGTGAGGGGGATCAGCCGGAGCTTCGGCGATCACAAGGTCCTCGACGAGGTGAGCTTCGACGTGCGGCCCGGCCGCATGACGGGGTTCCTGGGCGCGAACGGGTCGGGCAAGACGACCACGATGCGCATCGTCCTGGGGGTGCTCGCCGCGCACGGCGGGACGGTGAGCTGGAAGGGGACCGAGGTCGGGCCGCAGAACCGGCCGGACTTCGGGTACATGCCGGAGGAGCGCGGGCTCTACCCCAAGATGAAGGTGCGCGAGCAGATCACGTGGCTGGGGCGCCTGCACGGCGTCGACCGCGTCACGGCGGAGCGCAACACCGACGAGCTGCTCGAGGACCTGGAGCTGACCGACCGGGCCGGTGACCGCCTGGAGGCGTTGTCGCTCGGCAACCAGCAGCGGGTGCAGATCGCCGCCGCGCTGGTGCACGACCCGGACGTGCTGATCCTCGACGAGCCGTTCTCCGGCCTCGACCCGATCGCCGTCGAGACTGTGCTGGACGTGCTGCGCAAGCGCGCCGCGAACGGCGTGCCCGTGCTGTTCTCGAGCCACCAGCTCGCGATCGTGGAACGGCTCTGCGACGACGTCGTGATCATCTCGAAGGGGCGGATCGCGGCGAACGGGTCGCGCGAGGAGCTGCGCGCCCAGCACGCCGGCGAGCGCTACGAGATCGTCGTCGCCCAGGACGCGGGCTGGGTCCGCGACGTGCCCGGCGTGACGATCCTGGAGCTCGACGGCCCGCGCGCGGTGTTCGAGGCGGAACCCCAGCAGGTGCTCAGGACGGCGCTGGACCGCGGCGAGGTCCGCTCGTTCACGCCCGTCGTGCCCACGCTGGACGAGATCTTCAAGGAAGTGGTCTGACATGGCGCGCGCGTCCTTCAGCCAGGCGACGTGGCTCGTCGCCGAACGCGAGATGAAGACCCTGGTCACCACCAAGGGTTTCTGGATCGGCTTCGCCTTCACGATCATCGGCCTGTTCGCGCTGACGGTGCTGCCGACGGTGTTCGGCGGTGACGACCCCAAGGTCGCCGCGGTCGGGGCCGCCGTGCAGGCGGTGCAGGGCAAGGCGCTCGACGTCCAGGAGGTCGGCAGCGTCCAGGAGGCCGCGGACCTCGTCCGCGCCGACGACGTCGAGGCCGCGATCGTGCCCGACGGCGCCGGCATCAAGGTCCTCGCGCTCAACAGCCCGCCGAACGACGTGGTCCGCGAGCTCGTCGAGTCGCCCCCGGTGGAGCTGCTGGCGGCGTCGGCGGTCACCTCGGGCCAGCGGTCCGTCACGGTCATCGTGTTCGGGCTGGTGTTCCTCATGTTCGGCATGGGCGGCGCGGCGATCGCGCAGAGCACCGTGACCGAGAAGCAGACGCGGATCGTCGAGATCCTCGTGTCCACGGTGCCGGTGCGGGCGCTGCTCGCGGGCAAGATCCTCGGGCACACGATCCTGACGCTCGGGCAGGTGGTCGTGCTCGCGCTCACGGCTCCGATCGCGTTGCGGGTCGCCGACCTCGGCACGCTGCTGGGGGTGGTGGCGCCCGCGCTGGGCTGGTTCATCCCGTTCCTGATGTTCGGGTTCGTGCTGATCTCGTCGATGTGGGCGGTCGCCGGCGCGCTGGTCAGCCGCCAGGAGGACCTCGGCTCCACGATGGGCCTGGTCATGCTCGCGGTGATGGGCCCGTACTTCGGCGTGCAGTTCTTCTACGAGAACCCCGCGGTGCTCAAGGTGATGTCGTTCGTGCCGTTCACCGCCGGTGTCGCGATGCCGGTGCGGTTGTTCGCCGAGCAGGCGCAGGCGTGGGAGGCGTTGCTCTCCCTCGGCATCCTCGCCGTGACCGTGGTCGTGATCCTGCTGGTCGCGTCGCGGCTCTACACCGGCTCGCTGCTGCAGACCGGTGGGCGGGTGAAGCTCGCCAAGGCGTGGGCACCGGCAGAATAGGCCCATGACCGCTGATCCGATCCGCCTCGCCGTCGTCGGCCTGGGAGCCATGGGCACCCGGATGCTGACGGCGGCGCGGGCACATCCCGGCTACACCGTGGTCGCGGGTGTCGACGTCGCACCCAGGACCCTCGACCTCCCCGTCGTCACGTCGCTCGACGACGTGCTGTCCGAAGTGGACGCGGTGTACGTCTCGACGCCACCCGCCTCGCACGCCGGGCTCGTGCTGAAGGCCTTCGCGGCGGGCAAGGCGGTGTTCTGCGAGAAACCGCTCGCCGTCGACCTCGGCGAGGCCCGCGCGATGGCCGAGGCCGCGCAGGGTCGTCCCAACGCGGTCAACTTCGCGCTGTCGGACATGGTGGCCACCATCGAGATCGAGCGGCTGCTGCCGGAACTGGGCGCGCTGCGCGGTGTGGAGGTCCGGTTGCAGTTCCCGCGCTGGCCCAGGGCGTTCCAGGCGGAGGCGACCTGGCTCTCGCACCGCGAGCAGGGCGGGTTCGTCCGCGAGGTGCTGTCGCACTTCGTCTACCTCACCGACCGGCTGCTCGGCCCGCTCACCGTCGAGTCGGTGTCGTCGGACTTCCCCGAGCCGGGCGCGGCCGAGGTGGCAGCCCGCGGCGTGCTGCGCGGCAGCGGGGTGCCCGTGCACGTGTCGGCGTTCTCCGGACTGGCCGGTCCCGAGGTCTACGAGTGGACCGCGTGGGGCACCGAACGGTCGCTGCGCCTCGACCAGTGGGCGCTGCTGTCCACCTCGGACGGCGGCCCGTGGGAACAGGTGCCGCTGGAGCAGACCGGGTCCGACTACTCGCGGCTCACCCTGTTCGCGGAGGCGGTCCGGGGAGAGCACCCGCGCGACCTGGCGGACTTCGCGAGCGGCCTGCGGGTGGCCGAGGTCGTCGAGGCGTTCCTGCGGTAAAACCCTTGACCCGGTTCGGCAGGATCGGTGGATGGGCATCCTGTTCGTCACGCTCGCCGGGCACGGCCACGTCACGCCGACGCTGGGGGTGGTCGAGGAACTCGTCGGACGCGGCGCCGACGTCGAGTACGCGACCGGCGCCGAGCACGCCGAGGCGGTGAGGAGCGCGGGCGCGCGGTGGGTGGAACTCCCCGCGCTGCCCGAGTTCCGGCCCGTCACCGCCAACCCGGTCGACGAGTGGTTCCCGCACTACTTCGCCGCGATGAGCGCCGCCTACCCGGTCCTTCTCGACCACTGCCGGACCGCGAGACCCGACCTGATCTGCTACGACGCGACGAACTGGCCGGCGCGGCTGGTGGCGCGCAAGCTCGGCGTCCCGGCGGTGCGCACGGTGCCGCACATCGCGTCCAACGAGCACCACCGGGTCATGGACGTCGACCTCGACCGGTACCTCACCGGGCACACCTCGCGGTTCGCCGCCGAGCACGACGTCGAGCTCGACCCGTGGAGCACCGTCGAGGCGCCGGAAGCGTGCAGCATCGTGTTCGTGCCGCGCGAGTTCCAGCCGTGCGGGGAGACGTTCGACGAGTCGTTCCACTTCGTCGGGCCCGTGCTCGGGCGCCGGGCCGACGAGCGGTGGGCACCGCGCCGTGACGACCGGCCGCTGCTCTACGTCTCGCTCGGTTCGATCATGAGCGACCCGGCGTTCTACCGGGCGTGCGCCGACCAGTTCTCCGACGGCGTCTGGCAGGTGGCCATGAGTGCGCGCGGTGTCGGCGGGACGGACGACATCGAGGTGCGGCCGTGGTTCCCGCAGCCCGCGGTCCTGCGGCACGCCAAGGCGTTCATCAGCCACGGCGGCATGAACTCGACGATGGAGGCGCTGCACGGGGGAGTGCCGCTGGTCGTCGTCCCGCAGACGCCGGAACAGGAGCAGAACGCCGACCGCGTCGCCGAACTGGGCCTGGGCGAACGGGTCGACGACCACGCGGAGCTGCGCGCGGCCGTCGACCGGGTCGCGGCGGACGGCACGATCCGGCGCACCCTCGACCGGATGCGTGCCGCCATCGCGAGCAGCGGCGGCGCCGCGAGGGCCGCCGACGTCGTCCTCAGCCGAGCACCTCGCGGAGCTTGACCGCGAACTCCTCGGGCTTGCCCGCGTAGCCGAACTCGCCACCGAGGAACCCGCCGTGGTGGCTCGGGAACACGACGGGCTCCTGGCCGAGCAGCCGTGCCGTGTGGATGGCCGTGCGCGCCGTGAACGTGTCACCGGTCTCCTCGCCCACGGCGATCACGACACGGGTGGGGGCGGCGGCCAGCGCGTCCACCCGCACCGCGTAGTCGGTGATGGCGAGCGAGGAGGTGCCCAGCAGCGGGTCGTCGCGCCTGCCGTCGTCCTCGGACGGCATGCCGAACTGGGCGGGGTCCGGTGCGGGCTGGGCGAAGTACTCGTCGGTGTACTCGCCGGGCCACGAGCTCATCTGGATGAACGCGGCCATGCCGGCACCACCGCCCTTGGCCTGGTACACGTCCATGAACGCGTCACGGGCGCGTCGGGCGGCGGCCGCGTCGGGCAGCACGTCGATGATCGGCGGCTCGTGCGCGACGAGCGTGACGACGTCGTCCGGGTAGGCCGCGACGAGTTCGAGGGCCGTCACGGCACCGCCGCTGGACGCGAACAGGTCGACCGGGCCGCCGACGGCCTCGATCACCGCGTGCACGTCCGCGGCCTGGGTCTGCGGCGTGTTGTCGGTGCGGCCGTCCGACCGGGTGCTCCTGCCGAGACCGCGCGGGTCGTAGGTGATCACCTTGCGGTCCGGGAACTGCGCGCGCAGGGCGGTGAAGCCGCTGGCGTCCATCGGCTGGCCGATCATCATCAGCGGGCGGCCCTCGCCGCTCACGTCGTAGGCGATGCAGGCGCCGTCGGTGTCCAGGAAATGGGTTTCCATGCGGGTTCTCCCCAGTGGAGTCGGGTCTGGACAGCCTAGTCGCAGCACAGCGCGACGGACCTCGAATCGGTGCGGGCGCTGAGCGACCTGCCGTCGCGAGTGGACGTTCTGGTGACCGGCGACGTGGCTCGCGGTTCTGCGGCGAACGGCCGCGCGGACATGTCACCGCCTGAGGTCACCGGCGTGAACGGCGGAGCCGGGCTCGGACGCCGAGCGCGATCACCACCACCAGCACGAGGAGCAGCGCGACCCACGAGAACTCCGCGAGGTAGTGCTCGGCGGCCTCTCCGACGAAGTAGACGGCCGCCGTCGTGCCGCCGGCCCACACGATGCCGCCCGCGGCGTTGGCCAGCAGGAACTTCCCGTAGTGCATACCCATCGTGGCCGCGAGCGGACCGGAGAGGATCCGCAGCAGCGCCACGAACCGGCCGGAGAAGACCGCCCCGGCGCCGAACCTCTCGAACACCGCCCTGGCGCGGCCGATCCTGTCCTCGCTGAAGTGGCGGGGGAACTTCTCACCCGCCCACTCGAAGACCCGCGGCCCGAACCGCTTGCCCAGCGCGTACCCGGCACTGTCGCCGACGATCGCTCCCGCGGCCGCCGCGACGCCCACGAACAGCGGCGAGACCCCGTCGTGGTGCGAGGCCATCAGCGCCGCCGCGACGAGCACGACCTCGCCCGGCAGCGGGATGCCCGTGCTCTCCAAGCCGACGACCAGGCCCACGACGAGGTAGACGAGCAGCGGTGGAACGGTGTGGAGCCACTCGGTCAGCACAGCGGTGATCTTCCTCCGACCGGATCGGTTCGGCCACGGGACACGGCGGTCTCGGCACGCTGATGACCACCGGGACGAGAGGGCGGTTGTGGCGGGCCCGTTCGGCTTGCTGCTGCGTCGGTGGCGGCAGCGGGCCGGGGCCCTCGCCCAGCGCGCCACCGTGCGGGCGCCGGACCTCACCGGGCCGAGCGCGCCGAGCTGGTCGCCGCCGGGCGCGACGAACCCGTGGTCGTGGAACCAGCGCGGGTCGACCCGCTGGCCGGGCGCGACCCGTGCCGATGGAGCGGGACAGGGGGTTCTTCGCTCGACGTCGGTGGTGACTCGCCAGGAGATCAGTCGCTGCCGACGGTCCCCTCGGACGTCTTGTGGTCGTGGTAGGTCCGGCGGGTCTGCTCCGCGTGGTGGTGCATGACCTCGCCGGCCCGCTCGGCGTCGCCGTCGGCGATGGCCGCGACCAGCTCGGCGTGCTCGTTCCACGAGTCGCGGCTGCGGGGGCGGGCGATCGGCGTGTAGTACCAGCGCACCCGGCGGTCGACCAGGCCGATCATCTCGGACAGGACCCTGTTGCGGCCGATCGTCGCGACGGCCGCGTGCAGGTCGGTGTTCGCCTTGACCAGGCGGTCGACGTTCGCGGAGGCGAGGGCTTCCTCGCCGGCCTTCTGCAGCTTCCTGAGGAGCTTCACGTCGGTCGCGGTGGCGTGCTCGGCGGCGAGCTTCGCGGAGTAGGTCTCCAGCACGCCGCGCACGGCGAGCAGCTGGTCGGCTTCTTCCTCGGTCGGCGTGTGCACGAAGGCGCCCTGGGCGGGCCGCAGGTCGACCCAGCCGTCGGTCTGCAGGCGTTGCAGCGCCTCGCGCACCGGCTGCCTGCTCACGCCGAGGTACTCGGCCAGCTCGGCCTCGACCAGGTGCCGGCCGGGGGCGAGGGTGCGGTTGACGATGAGCTCGAGCAGTGCGTCGTAGACGGCCTGGCGCAGCGGAGCGGGTCGTTCGACCCGGCGCGTCGCAGCGGCGCTGAGGGAGCCGCGGGGAGCCCGGCGCCGACCCGACGGGGAGGTCATGCCGCGAGACTACAGCTTTTCGTATGCAAAAAGCCCTTCCGGAGTGCAGGCGGGGTGTCCGGAGCGATCGGTGCCCACGTCGGCGCGGCGGTGCACCGCGCGGGCGTGGAAGTCATGCGTGGAGGGGGCGCTCGCCGCCGCGTTGCCCCGAGCCGACGGTCATCCGGCCCTCCGGTAGGTCTCCGCGACGACCTCGAGCACCTGGCCGGACGGCACCGGCAGCGCCTCGGTGAGGCGGAGGTGACCGGGGTGGCGGGACAGCAGGCGGGGCAGCCGGAGCTCGTCGTGCTCCTGGTCGTGGAAGAGCTCCAGGGCGTCCGGCGTGTGGCCGGCCCAGCGCGGGTCCTCACCGATCTCGGCGCGGCCGAGCAGCGGGTGCAGGTTCGGGTTGAAGCCCCGCACCACGAGTGCGTACGGCGCTGCTTCTCCCCGCACGCGGACGCTCACGCGTTCCGGGCGGACGGACCGGCCGCGAGGTCGCCCGGCTCCAGGTCGTCGAGGTCGAACGAGAGGCCCCTCATGCCGTGTCCTTGCTCTTCAGGTGTCACCACCCGGCCCGCGGCCGTCCAGCCAGACTGGAGGAGCGCGACACGGCACGGATCGCGCTCCGCTTGATCGCACCCGCTACAGGCGCCCGCGGACCTCGTCGGCCTTGGGTTCGCCCAGCTCCTCGAACAGGGCGACCGACTCGAGCCAGCACTTCTCCGCTCCCCGGCGGTCGCCGAGGCCGTCCAGCGCCAGCCCGAGGTTGTCGAGCGACTCGGCCTGCCCGTACAGGTCGCCGATCTCGCGGAACACCTCCAGCGCGCGGTCGACCACCGAGGCGGCCTCGGCGAAGTCGAGCAGGCCCCGGTGCGCCTCGCCGATGTTGTTGAGCAGGATGGCCTCGCTGTACGGGTCCTTGATCTCCTGCCGGATCTCGAGCGCCCGCAGGTACCGCGCCAGGGCGACGTCGAACCGGCCCGCGTCGGCGTGCAGCAGGCCGATGTTGTTCAGCAGCACCGCCTCGGTGTGCGCGTTGCCCAGCTCACGGGCGATCTCGGCGGACTGCTCGTAGCACGCCAGCGCCTCGTCGACCCGCCCCTGGACCATGTAGGCGATGCCCAGGTTGTTGAGCGCCGGTTCCTGCCGCGACCTGTCCCCGGTCGCGCGGAAGATCGCCAGGGCCCGCTGGGTGTGCTCGATCGCCTCGTCGTGCCGCCGGACCTCGCGCAGCGCGATGCCGAGCGTGATCAGCATCCTGCCCTCGGCGGCCCGGTCGCCGACCGACCGCGCGGCGGCCAGCGCGATGCCGTGCGTGTCGATCCAGTCCGCCCAGTGCTTGCGCAGGTTGAAGAAGTCCCACAGGCACTGGGCGAGGCTCCAGGAGTGCTCCGGCAGGTCGTGCTCCGCTGCCTCGCGCACGGCGGCGACGAGGTTCGCGCGTTCGGTGTCGCACCACAGCAGGGCGGCGTCCCGGTCGGCGAACGAACGCGGGTGCACGGCCGGGTCCGGTGCCGCGATCTCCAGCTTGCGCTGCGGGTTCAGCCGCTGGGCGCTCCGCCACGCGGTGTTGACGTACCAGTCGAGCACCCGCCGCCGCGCCAACGCCCTGGCCGGCGGCGGTTCGGCGGCCGCCACCTGTTCGGCGGCGTACGCGCGCAGCAGGTCGTGCAGGCTGTAGCGGCCCGGGGTGTGCTGCTGCAGCAGGTGTTCGTCGAGCAACGTCTCCAGCAGGTCGCCCGCCTCGAACGCGGTCAGACCGGCGAGGGCGGCGGCGGACTCGGCGGTGACGTCCTCTCCGGGGTGGAGCCCGAGGAGGCGAAACAGACGCCTCTGGTTTTCGGGCAACGCCTGGTACGAGAGGTCGAACACGCCCCGCGCACCGAGACCGCCCCCTCGCTCCAGCTGGGACAGGAGGTCCCGCATAGTCCACTGTGGACGGCGGGCGAGGCGTTTCGCGGCCAGTGCCACGGCGATCGGCAGGTGCCCGCACAGCTCGGCGATCCGCTCCGCCGCCTCGCGGTCGGCCTGCACGCGGTCCTCGCCCGCGATCCGGGAGAGCAGTGCCAGGGCCTCGGCGGCGGTGAAGACGTCGAGGAAGAGCGACCGCACGCCGTCGAGGCGCAGCAGCGTGCGGCGGCTCGTGATCAGCACCATGCAGGTCGCGCCGCCCGGCAGCAGCGGCAGCACCTGGTCCTCGCCGGCGGCGTTGTCCAGCAGCACCAACGCGCGCTTGCCCGCCAGCCGGTCGCGGTAGAGCGCCGCGCGTTCCTCGAGCGACTCCGGGATCTGCGCGCCGGACACGCCCAGCAGGCGCAGGAAGCTCTCCAGCACGGCGGACGGGTCCGCGGGCAGCTCGTCGGCGTCGAAGCCGTGCAGGTCCGCCCACAGCTGCACGTCCGGGTACCGCTGCACCAGTTGATGCGCGGCCCTCACGGCGAGCTTGGTCTTGCCGACCCCGGCCATGCCCTCGATCGCGGAGATCACGACCGTGGTCTGCGGTCCCGGTGCGCACAGCTGCCGCAGCTCCGACTCGCGGCCGGTGAACTCGGCGATGTCCATCGGCAGCTGGCGGTGCGCGTTCAAGGCCGCGGGTGAGGGCGCCCGGCTCTCCAGGACCACCTGCTGCAACTGGCGCAACCGCGCGCCCGGTTCGACACCGACCTGCTCGACCACGTGCCGGCGGGCCGCGGCGTAGGCCTCCAGCGCCTCACCGCGGCGGCCGGCGCGGTCCAGGGCGATCATCAGCTGCGCCCAGAGCTCCTCGCGCAGCGGGTGCAGCGCCGTCTCCAGCCGCAACCGGTCGATCACGTCGTCGAACCGGCCGAGCTCCAGCGACGCCTTGGCGAACCGTTCGACCGCCGTCAGCCTGCGCTCCTGGATCCGGGTCAGCTCCGCGCGCAGCAACGGTCCCGCGTTGAGCTCGGCGGTCGGGACACCGCGCCAGAGGGCGAGCGCCCGTCCGAGGTGGTCCGCCGCCGTGTCGGCGTCGCCCTCGATGAGAGCGCTCTCAGCCACTCGGACCAGGTCCTCGAACGCGTCCAGGTCGAACTCGCCCGGTTCGACGACGAGCTCGTAGCCGTGGCCCGGTCTGGTTCTCAACCGGTCCCCGAGGACCTTGCGCAACCCTGCGACGTACGTGCGCAGGTTCGACTCGGGGGAAACGGGCGGTGCGTCCCAGACGGCGTCTGTCAGCTGTGCGACGCTGACAGCCTCGTTGGCGTGCAGCAGCAGCATGGTGAGCACCGCGCGCCGCCTCGGTCCGCCCAGCTCCAGCAGTGCGCCCGCCCGCCGTACCTCCAGCGAACCGAGCAGCAGGAACTCCACAGGTGCATCTCTCCTCGATGATCCGGGCACCGGGGTGCACAGCCATCCTCGCGCACTTCCGGACCACCTGTGCGCGGCCTGGGCGAAATCTGTGCGCGCCTCCTGGCACCTTTGTACCCAGATCCGGAACCTGCGCCGCCAGGCCCGGTCAACCTCCCGGGAGTGGGGGTCGGCGCAGTTCCCGGGTCCGGTTCCCCCAGAACCCGGCCGGCGTGTGAAAGTCACCGCGCACGTCGGCCACCTATCCGCAAGACCGGTGGCCCGGACGGGTCCCCCAGACTGAATCCGGGCCACCACCTTGCGGGAGCCGTGCCAGGCGTTCGAGCGGTTCACGACGTCGCGGCAGCCGCCACCGCCTTCGCTCCGGACTCCTCACCCGGCAGGTCCACCCGCGACCGGGCGCGGTCACCCGTTCCCGGCCGGCAGGACGACCCGGACGTCACCGAGCCCGCGGGCGACCAGCACCTCGCCGCCGGTCAGCGGGTGCCAGCCGTCCGCCCACACCCGTTGCACGCGCGCCGAACACGGCACCTCGACCCGCACGGTCTCGCCGGCGCCGACGTCCGCGACCGCGAAACCGATGAGGCGCACCGGTTCTTCCCGTGGCCGCAGGTAGACCTGCACGACCTCCCGGCCGTCCCGTTCGCCGGAGTTGGTGAGCTGCACCTCCACGCGGGCGATCGTCCCGTCCGCCGGGGACGTGGCGACCTCGCCGTACTCCCAGGTCGTGTAGCCGAGGCCGTGGCCGAACCAGAACAACGGGTCGGTCGCCGCCCGGTAGCCGATCGCGGTGCCCTCCGAGTAGGGCAGCTCGCCGTCGGACGGAACGAGCGGCAACGCGTCCTCGTCGCCGCGGGGGAACGTGGTGACCAGGCGTCCGGCCGGCTCGACGTGGCCGAGGAGCGCGGCGGCGACGGCGTCGCCGGCTTCCTGGCCGGGCAGTCCCGCCCACAGCACCGCGTCGACCTCGGCGAGCCACGGCATCAGCACCGGTGTCGCGGCGTTCACCACGACGACCGTGCGCTTCGCGGCCGCCGCCACCGCCGTGACCAGCGCGTCCTGGCCGCCGGGCAACGCGAGCGTGGTCTTGTCGAAGCCCTCGGTCTCCTGCTCCTCGGTGAGGCCGACGACCACGACCGCCACGTCCGCCTCGCGCGCGGCCCGCACGGCGGCACCGATCGCGTCGGCGGGAGCGCGGGGGACGGGCCGGGCGATGAGGCCGACCAGCGCGCTGGCCCCGCGGACGCGCGCGGTGATCCGGTCTCCTGGGGCCGTCAGGACCTCGGTCGTCCAGTGCGGCGGCTTGAGCAGCGCTTCCTCGACGATGCCGTCCGCCCAGGCCAGGCGCTCGGAGTACGTCGATCCGCCGACCTCGACCGTCCACTCGCCGAACCCGCGGACCCCGACGAGCATCCGCGCGGGCACGGTCGCCGCGAACTCGCCGGACAGCTCGATCGACGCGGCGCCCTGCGCCCAGCCGCCGTACGCGGCGAGCTCCGCGATCTCCATCTCGCGCGATGCCAGCACCTCGCCGTTCGCGTCGAACGTCGTGGCGCGGACGTTCCGCAGCACCCCGGTGGGAGGGGCGGCGTGGCGCAGGCGGACCTCCACGCCGTCCACGACGGACACCCGGTCGCCGAGCAGCGAGGTCAGGCCGTCCGCGATGCTGATGACGTGGGGCGGCCGCACCCCGGCCGAGCCACCGCCCTGCGCGACGGTGTCGGTGGCGTGCCGGCCGATCAACGCGATCGCGGGCTCGGCCAGCGGCAGCACACCGGAGTTCTTCAGCACGGCCATGCCGCCCGCGGCGAACCTCCTCAGCTGGTCGCGGCGTCCCGGGCTGTCCGGTGCGGGCAGGTCCCGCGGCCACGACCGCGGCACGCCGAACGCGCCGGTCCGCGACGCCAGGAGCAGCAGCCGGCGCACGTGGTCGTCGACGACCGCCTCGGCGACCTCGCCCGCCTCGACGGCCGCGACGAGCCGGTCCTCCCAGGGGCCGCCGGGACCGGGCATGACGAGGTCGAGGCCGCCGTTGGCGCTCGCCGCCGTGGACTTGGTGGCGAACCAGTCGGACATCAGCAGGCCGTCGAACCCCCACTCGCCCTTCAGCACACCCTCCACCAGTTCGGTGTGCTCGGTCGCGGGAACGCCGTTGACGTTGTTGTAGGCCGCCATGACCGCCCACGGCGCGGAGTCCTCGACGACGATCTCGAAAGGCAACAGGTACACCTCGCGCAACGTCTTGTCGTCGAGCACCATGCTCGCCGTGCGCCGCTCGGTCTCGGACTCGTTGGCCACGTAGTGCTTCGGCGTCGCCGCGGTGCCCTTTCCCTGCAGGCCCCGGACGTAGGCGGCCGCCAGGGCTCCCGTGAGCAGCGGGTCCTCGCTGTAGGCCTCGAACAGGCGGCCGCCGAGCGGGGTGCGGTGCAGGTTGATCGTCGGCCCGAGCACGACGTGCACCTGCTGCGCCTGCGCCTCGTCCGCGAGCACCTCGCCGACCTCGTGGACCAGCGCCGTGTCCCAGTGCTGGGCGAGCAAGGTGGCGTTCGGCAGCACGCACGCGATCGTGCCGCCCCGGAGCTCCGCGCCGCGGACACCGGTCGGCCCGTCGGACAGCTTGAGCGACGCCAGCCCGATCCCGGCCTCGTCGTGCAGCGCGAAGAGCGCGGAGCCCGTCAGCAGCCGCACCTTCCCGGGCAGGTCCAGGGCCGCGATCGCCTTCTCGATGTCCATGGTCCGAGCACACCAGCCCGGTCGGCCGGGCGATTGGTCGGGATGTCCCGCCGTTACCATCCGGTTACTTCTCGGTGATGTGCCGTGCTGCGACTCCGGCGCCGGTCTGCGCCCTCGAGTCCGCAGAGGACTCAGCGATCCTCCAGGTAGCGGGTGTGGTCGGCCTGCCGTTGCGCGTCGGCCGCGTGGAACCGCTCCGCCACGCTGATCGCGTCGGCGTGCAGCAGGTCCAGCTGCCGGAGCAGTTCCGCGCCCGAACCGCGTGCGGCGGCGTACCACCACGGCAGGTTCAGGTACGACTGCACGGACAGCGGCAGGTCCGTGCCGACGAGCCGGGTGACGGCGTGCAGGGCGTCCGGGTCCGCGCGCAGCTCGCGCGGGCGGTCCAGCATGCCGCGCAGCACCTCGGCGACCTCCGCGAGCCTCGGCACGGCCTCGGCGGGCACGCGCAGGCCTGCCACCCGGTCCACCAGCGCGTCCAGTTCCGACCGCAGCGCGCCGGCTTCCTCCTCCGGGTCGGTCACGAGGGTGATCCGCTCGGGTGGCGCGGCCAGGGCGCCCACGCCGTACAGGCCCGCCACCACGAGCAGCCAGTAGGAGCCGGCCAGCCCGGCGAGGTGCAGCCCCAGGCCGATCAGGCCGCCGGCGCAGCCCGCGAGGTTCTTCCAGGAGGCGAGGTACCTACTGATAGCCACGGATTTCCTTGAAGGCGGAGGAGAGCGAGCGGCTGCGGGCGTCGAACACCTTGCCGCCGCTCATCTTCGCCACCTGCTCCATCTCGGCGGTCGCGCTCTCGCCGAACAGCACCGGGAAGATCGGGACACCCTTGAGGTCGTTCGGCAGGGCCTGGTGGAACAGCCGGAAGTCGCCGACGTCCTCACTGCCGGTGTTCTCGCCGTCGGTCATGAGCACGATCGACGTGAACCTGTCCGGATCGGCGTCGACCTGCCGGCGCAGCACGTCGTAACCGCCGCGCAGGCTGCTGTAGATCGCCGTGCCGCCGGCCGCGTCGAGCGAGGTCGCCGTCGAGCGAATCCGGTCGAGGACCGGCCGCGGGTCGTCCTGCGGCACCTCGTAGGTCAGCGGCGACCGCGCGGTGCTGCTGAACGGCAGCAGGGTCACCTGCTCGCGGCCGTGGAACCGGCTGAACCTGCCTGCCAGCGACTCGTCGGCCCCGGTCAGGCCGGTCAACGCCTGGCGCAGGCCCTCGATGCGGTCGCCCTGCATCGACCCGGAGGTGTCGAGCACGTAGAGCGTGCGGGACGGGCGGCGCAACTGGTCGAAGTACGTGGTGATCAGACCGTCCACAGCGGACTGGCTGCCCGGGAACGGGAGCTCCACCAGGTCCCTGACGGCGAACTCGTCACCGAGCCGCACCTGCGGCACGGCGGGTCGGCGGTGGGTGGTCTCCACGATCCTGCGCTGGACGTCGGCGCCGCGGAGGTGGTCCGACAGCTTCCGGTGCGCCTCACGGGCTTCCGCCGACGCCGAGGTGAGCAGCGTCAGCGGGTAGTCCGCGGTCACCACCCCGTCGCTCGGGTAGACCAGGGTCAACGGCTCGGGCAGCGACAGCAGCACCGACTCGTAGTTGATCAGACCGTCCACGCCGGCACCGGGGTCCTCGCCCCTGGCGCGCCTCGTGTAGGCCTCGGACAGCCAGCCCGACGAGCCCGCCGACAGCGTCTGCGCCGAGAAGAACTGCTTGAGCTGCGGCGCGACCGCGTCGATCCGCGCCGCGTCCAGTGCCGAACCCGATCCCGACAACGCGGCCGCGACGCCGACCAGCGCGGAGAACCCGGAGTTGGAGGCGGACGGGTCGGTCATGCCGTAGGTGAACTTCCGCGCCCCGGCCGCCTCGGCGATCTCGGCCCAGCCGACGCGCCTGCCGTCCCAGCCGAGCTCCTTGACCTTCGCGGCGGGCAGTCCGAGCACGACGGGGGACGACATGACCTTGGTCGGCGTGCCGAGCCGCTTCTGGGCGTCCGGCACGAGTTCGAGGTAGCGGTTGGAGGAGAACCAGACGGCGTCGAAGCCCTGCTCGGCCGCGCCGCTCGCGACCTTCTCGGCGCCCTCGACCGTGCCGGTGAAGCTGAACTTCACGCTGACGCCGGTGGCCCTGGCGGCCTCGTCGAGGACCGGCTGGAGGTCGGCCAGCTCGCTGCCGGCGAGGACGCGCAGCGTGCCGGGTTCGGCGTCGCCGACGGGTTTCGCCGGGTCGGGGGAGTCGGAACACCCCGCCAGCAGCGCCACGACGGCGGCCGCGGGGAGGAGATGGCGGATCATGCTTGCTCCTCGGCGCCGCGCACGCGGCTCAGGTGGTCGTGGGCGCGGCGGATCTCGGCGTCGAGCGCGGTGACCGTGCTCGACAGGGAGTCGGCCGCGCGGGCCTTGAAGGTGTCGATCGCGTCGATCGCGGCGTAGATCTGGTCGAACGACGTCCGCACCGCCTCGACACCGACGGCGGGGGTGGCGGCGATGCGCTGGACGTCCTGCCCCTGAGAGGACAGCAGGGCCGCGTTGGACTTCAGGATCGAGTCGGTGAGCCCGCGCACGGCGTCGACCTGGTCGACCACCTCGCGCTGCCCGGCCAGTGCCGCCGCGACCGCGACACCGATCCGCAGCGCCGTCACCGTCGTGGTGACGGCTCGTTCGACGCCCTTGACCAGTTCGTCGTTGTTGCGCCGCACGACGTCCAGCGCCAGGTACCCCTGTGCGCACACGGCGAGCTGGGTCAGCAGGTCCTGACGTCGTTGCCGCAGTCCGAAGAGGACGTCCGCGCGCAACGCCTCGGCGCGCTCGGGTTCGGCGAGGTCGAGGATCGCTGCCTGGCGTTCGACGGCCTCGTCCATCTCGGCGGCCAGGGCGGAGGCCCGGGACAGCTCGGTCATCAGGTCCCACAACCGCTGCCGCTCGCCCTTGATGGCCGCGTTGTCGCGTTTGAGGGCGTCCTGGCTCGACCTCAGCCTCAGCACGATCCGGTTGACCGGCTCGTCCGCCGCCCGCAGCCGTGCCAGCAGCCCCTTCGCCGCGTTGCCGCCGGGGAGGAACCCCAGGACCTTGCGGCCGGTGAGCTTGCCCAGGTCCCGCGGGTCGAGCTCGCGCACCGAGCGGCGCAGCTCGGCGAGGCTCGTCGAGACCTGTGCGCCGAGCGGTGACGAGACGGACGCCAGCGTGCGGTCGAGCATCCTGCCCGCGATCTGCGCCGCCACGCGCATCTCCGCCTCGCCGAGGACCAGCGCCTCGTCCACGATCCGGCCGAAGTCGGGGGACCGCGGGTCGACGGCACCCAGCGCGGCGACGAACGCCTCGGCGCGCGAGGACAGCTCGGCGGAGCCGACGACGGGGATCAGCCCGGCGACGCGGTCGGCGGGCACGGGTTCGGCGGGTTCCGGTGGGGTCAGGACGAAGTCGGCCACGTCAGTACTGCTTCGCGATCGCCTCGAGCATCCGCTCGAGCGTCTCGTGCGCGGGCGGCTCGACCACGTCCACGATCGTCCGCGGCACGGTCAGCTGCTTCTCCCGCACGACGTCGTCGAAGTGCTTCGGGTCGGCCGTGCGGAACCCGAACGCCGCCGCGAGCCGTCCCAGCTCGGCGTCGGTCTGGAGCAGCTGCCCGACCCGGTCACCGGCCTCGCGCAGCGGCACGAGCGTGTGCTTGGACAACACCGTCGGCGCCGGGTAGAGCAGCTCCATCTCCGGCCGGACCGTCGAGTCGCCGCGCACCACCCGGTCGACGAACTGCGCCTCGTACGCGAGCACGAGCGGCGTCTTGCCCATCCCCGCGGACAGGTAGTCCTCGAACGGCCCCTCGGTGCTGCTCTGCGTGTACCCCTGCTCCAGGAACAGCCTCGACACCGCCGGCAGCACCTTCGCCTCGGCGTCCGGGCTGCTCACGACACCGCCGTTGGCGACGAACGACGTGATCGCGAGGTACATCGCCGCCGAGTTCGAGTCGCGCGGGTCGGTCGTGGTGACGAGCAGGTTCTTCCGCGCGGGGTAGGAGCTGTTGCCGGGCAGCTGGTCCCACCGCGTCCCGGTCGCCGCGATCGCCAGGTAGGCCTGCACGTCGAACGTCCGGTAGCCCGGCCCGGACTTCACCACGCCCGCCCGGTCGAGCAGGTCGACGATCGGGGCGAACGTCGCGACCACCATCGGCGAGGAGAACGGCGCGTACGTCCGCGCGGCCTTGCGGTCGCGCTGGATCTTCTCGGCCGCCGGCGCGCTCGACGGGAACGCGAAGTCGTACGGGCCGAGGTCGGTCGCCGTCGCGATCTGCCGCGACCCGGCCGGGTCCACCTCGACCACCAGCCCGTGCCTCGCGAACACGTCCCTGACCCGCTGGTCGGCGAAGAACGCGAGCTTCTCCGAGCCGATCACCCCGCGCACGGTCCGGAGGCCGGCGGCCCCGTCGCCCTGACCGAGGACGATCGCGGTCACCACACCCGCGAGCAGCACGACCGCGAGGCCGATGCCGAGCGTTCTCTTCACTTCCCACCCCTGCGGAAAACCCTGTCGGAGAACAGATCTTTCGCCACTTCGACGCCGTCGCGAGGGGGGTGGTGGCAGCCGTGGGGTGAACAGTCGGTGAACGTGCCGATGAGTTCCGCGCGGCCGGGGAGTCGGTACCGGTGAAGGGTTCCGGACGAAGGAGGTTCAGCGGTGAAGTTCGTGACGATCGGCTACGGGGAGCGCTCGGACCACGACCGGACCGACCCGGCGGTCCGCGATGCCGCGCACGCGCACGACGACCGGCTGCGGGCGGCGGGAGCGCAGATGGGCATCGCCGGGGCGCCCGTGCAGGTGCGCAACCCCGGTGGGGCGGGCGTGGCGGTGGTGGAAGGGGCGTTCCTGAGGTCGGACCTGCCCGTCGCGGGGTTCGCGATCATCGAGGCCGACTCGGTGGAGGAGGCGGTCCGGATGGTGTCCGGGACTCCGTGCGCGGTCGCGCACGGGGTCGTCGAGGTGTGGCCGCTGACGCAGGGGTGACCTCGGCCGCGCCCGACTGATCGTCCACTGAGGACAAAGCCAGTCGTTGACAACCCGACCAGGTCAACGTGCACGGCTACCTCAACGTTGGCTGATCAGAACTCCCACGTCCTCGAAGTCGACGTCATCAGGTCGGTGCTGCTCCAGGCCACGACCTCCCCAGGTCGCCCTGGACGCGTTCGCCAGCCGGTGGGTGGTCGGTGTGCCGGCCCTGAGCGAGCAGGGGGCGGTCTCCCGACAGGCTCCTGCTCAGCTCAGCAACCAGGCCACGTCGCGCACCAGCGCGTGCCGCCAGCCCGCCCGGTCGTGCCCGGACGGCGACCGGTTCACCCGCACCGCCGCACCCGCCTGCGCCGCGAGCTCCTCCACGGCCGAGCAGTGCCGGTGCATGCGAGGCTCGTGCTCGCCGACGTCGAACGCCACCCGCAGCCCCGACAGGTCCGGCAGGGCGCTCAGGCGTTCGGCGGTGTCCCCACCGGCGGGCCCGTCCAGGGACAGGCCCCGGTCCGGCAGGTCGCGGGCCCACCAGAACGACCCCGACTGGCACGCCACCCGTGTCACGAGGTCCGGGAAGTCCAGCGCCGCCCGGAAGGCGCTGAGACCGCCCAGGCTCTGCCCGGCGACCACGAACCGCGAGAGGTCGACCGCCACGTCGTTGCGCGCCAGCAGCGGCAGCAACTCGTCCCGGATCGCCTGCCACAGCTCGGGTGAGCTGTACTCGGCGGCGCGATCACGGGGTGTGGGGAGGAAAACCAGCGTCGCCGGCGGCATCTCGCCGTTCTTCACCGCGGACTCGAAGGCGGCGAGAGCGGGGTGCGCGTACATCCAGTCGTCGCCGTCGAGCAGCAGCACGACCGGCTCGCCGCCCTGGTGCACGCGCACCGTCTTGCGCCCCAACGCCCCGGTCCACCGGATGCGCAGCGACGGAACGTCCAGCACCTCGTCGGGTCCGACGACGGGCCAGTGCGGCTGCGGCTCGAGGTCCGGGGTCGTGAAGATCGACCGGTTCGGACCCGCTCCCGCCGGGTTCGACGGGTCGGCGTGCTCCTCGCCGTCGGCGTCGGCGAAGTGGTACGTCACGCGCAGCCGGGGTGGCATCTCGACCTCGGCGGCGAAGAGGTCGCCTTCCTCGTGCCGCAGCTCGACCGGGGCAAGCACGTCCTCGAACCTGAGCTCCGCGGGCCCTCCGCGCCACTCGAACCTCGTCATCGGGCCACCGCCAGCTGGTAGGAGGAGTCGCGGCCGAGCAGGTCGCGGTGCGTGCCCTCGGAGGTCACCGTGCCGCCGTCGAGGACGACCACCCGGTCGGCGGCGTCGAGCAGCGCGGGGCTGCTCGTGATCACGACCGTCGTGCGGCCGCGGCGCAGCTCGGCGAGGTTGCGGGCGATGAGCTGCTCGGTCACCGCGTCGACGGCCGTCGTCGGGTCGTGCAGCACCAGGATCCGCGGGTCCGCGGCCAGCGCGCGGGCCAGGGACAGGCGCTGGCGCTGGCCGCCGGACAGGTTCGCTCCGCGGTCGCGGACGGCGTAGTCGAGGCCTTCGGAGTGCAGCGCCACCACGTCGGTCAGCATCGCGGCGGACACCGCCTCCTCCACCGACGTGCTGGTGCCGGACGGGTCGACGTTCTCGCGCAGGGTGCCCGCGAACACCTCGTGGTGCGACGGGTTCACCAGCAGGTGGGTGCGCAGGCTCTCGATCGACAGCGACGCGACCTCGTGCTTGCCCACCCGCACGACACCCTCGTACGACGACGGCGGCACGTCGGCGGACAGCACCGACACCAGCTCGGCCGCGGCCTGCGGCTGGTAGGCCGCGATCGCCACGAACTCACCGGGCTCGACCGAGAACGTCAAGTCCCGCAACGTCCCGTGGGTGACCGACGAGAGTTCGAGGCCGCTGTCCGGGTCCGGTTCCTCGACGCCCGGCGTCATGCGGGCCGGCGCGGCCAGGACCAGCGCCATCCGTTCCGCCGACGCCCGCGCGATCATCACGTACTTGGGCATCTCGGAGAACAGCTTCAGCGGCTCGATCAGGAACTGCGCGAGCCCGACGACCATCACGAGCTGACCGATGGTGATGTCGCCCCGGAACGTCAGCAGGCCCGCCCACAGCGTGACCGCCGCCGCCAGCACCGAGTTCAGCGCCAGCGACACACCGGCGTAGACGCCGTTCACGCGCGCCACGACGATCGACTGCTCCTTGGCCTCGGTGCTCACCTTCCGGTACGCCTGGAAGGCCGCGTAGCTGCCGCCGAAACCGTGCAGCGGCCGCAGACCCGCGATCAGGTCGGACACCTTGGCCCCGGCCCGCGCCACCTTCGCCTGCTGCACCTGCGTCTTCGCGCCGATCCGCCGGGACAGGACGCCCAGCACGCTCAGGATGCCCACCGTGCCGGCGAAGACCAGCACGCCGAGCGGCACGCTGATGACCGCCAGCACGACGCCGGTGATCACCACCGAGACCAGCGAGCTGATCAGCAGCGGCACCACCTCGATGATGTCCGCCGTCTGGTCGGCGTCCTCGGTGGCGACGGTGAGGACCTCACCGGACTTCAGGTCGATCTCGCGGGCGACCGGCTGCAGACCGCGGTCGGCGACCGCGACCCGCCACCGGTGCGCCTCCGTGGTGTTCGCCTTCTGCAGGATGCGCATGCCGAACCGCCACGAGTACGACACCGTCGCCATGACGAGCCCGAGCGCCAGCAGCGCGAGGCCGAGCGAGCTGAGCCGGCCGCCGCGCAGCGCGTACTCGACGATCACGCCGAGCAGGATCGGCACGGCGGTCTCGGCTGCCTGGTAGGACCCCATGAGCAGGGTCCCGGCCGTCATGGCGCCGCGGTTGCGGCGCAGGGCGATCCGCAGGATCTCCCTGCCGGTGCGGACTTCAGTGTTCGTCAACGTGGCGCGCAATCGCTTCGGGGGTGGAGAGGGACAGCAGGTCTCGGATCGTGACGACGGGGCCGAACTCGCGGCGCAGCAGGCCGATGAGCCGCACGGCGAGCATCGAGTGCCCGCCCAGCTCGGTGAAACCGCTCGCCATGCCCACCTCGTCCTCGTCGAGGTCGAGCGCCTCCGCGAACATCTCGCGGACGAGCGTCTCGGTCTCGGTCAGCTCCCGGTCCTCGGCCTTGGTCATCAGCGTGCCGAGCGGACGGGCCTCGGGCAAGGCCGACGTGTCCGCCTTGCCGTTGACCGTGAGCGGGATCGCCTCCACCGCGGCGTAGTGCGTGGGCCGCAGGTAGTCCGGCATGCCCGCGCCCACCTCGGTGGCGATTCGCGGGATGTCCGCCCCGTCGGCCAGGACCAGGTAGGCCGCGAGCCGGTGGGCGCCGTCGACCTGCGGGTCGGCCTGCGCGACGGCGGCGACGAACCGGACGTCCGGGTGCGCGGCGAACCGCGCCTCGACCTCGCCCAGCTCGACGCGGTGGCCGCGGATCTTGACCTGCTTGTCGGTGCGCCCGAGGTAGAGCAGGTTGCCGTCGGGGCGCCGGATCACGAGGTCGCCCGTCCGGTACATCCTCTGGCCGGGCGCCCACGGGCACGCCACGAACCGTTCCGCGGACTGCCCCGGCTGGCCGAGGTAGCCGCGCGCGATGCCCACACCGCTCACGTACAGCTCGCCCGCGACCCCGTCCGGCACGTGCCGCAGCCACGGGTCGAGGACGTGGACGTCGGTGTTGTCGATCGCCACGCCGACCACCGGGTCGACGCAGTCGAACGTGCCGACGCCGAGCGTGTTGATCGTGTACTCCGTCGGCCCGTAGAGGTTGTAGCCGACCACGCCGGGGGTGTCGGCGAGCAGCTGCCACAGCGTCGGCGTGACCGCCTCACCGCCCAGCAGCACCAGCGCCGGCTTGTGCTCGCCGTCGAGGAGCCCCTCGGCCACCAGTTGCTGCGCGTAGGTCGGCGTCACGTTGATGACGTCGATCTCGTGCTCCTGGCAGTACTCGACCAGCCCGGTGGCGTCGCGTCGCAGTTCCTCGTCGCAGATGTGCACCTCGTGGCCGTCGGCGAGCCAGAGCAGCTCCTCCCACGACATGTCGAAGGCGAACGACACGGTGTGCGCGATCCGGAACGTCCGGTGCCCGTGCTCGGCCAGCACCGGCTCGAAGATCCGCCGCTGGTGGTTCACCAGCATGTTGGTCAGGCCCGCGTACTCGGTCACCACGCCCTTGGGCTTGCCGGTCGAGCCGGACGTGTAGATCGTGTAGGCCGCGTGCCGGAGCCGGTTCGGGTTCTCCGGTTCGAACGTGGTCACCGGCTCGGCGTCCGGCCACGGCTCGTCGAGCTCGAACACGGGCCCCGAGATCCGGGGCGCCACCGCGCTCGTCGTGATCACCAGTGACGGCCGGGCGTCCTCGATGATCGCGGCGATCCGCTCGTCCGGGTGGTCGAGCTCCAACGGCACGTAGGCCGCGCCGCAGCGCAGGATGCCGAACAGCGCGACGACCCAGTCCAGCGACCGGGGCACCGCGATGGCGACCGACGTCTCTACGCCGATCCCCTTGGCGGACAACACCCCGGCCAGGTGGCGGCTGCGGTCCCTGAGCTCCGCGAACGTCATCGACCGGCCGTGCGCCACGAGAGCGACCCGGTCGGGGTCGCGGTCGGCCGCCTCGTCGAACAGGTCGACCACCGTGAGGGTGCCGAAGTCGTTGGCCGGGTTGAGCTCCGGCTGCGGACCGGTGCCCGCGATCGCGCCCAGCGGCCCGTCGGCGGTGAGGTCCCGCAGGATCCGCAGGTACTCGTCGAACAGGCGCTCGGCCCGCGCGGGAGCGGTGACCTCCGGCCGGTACTCAAGCTTGACCGTCAGCCGGCGGCCCGGCGTCACGACCCAGGTGAACGGGTAGTGCGTCGAGTCCTCCGACTCGTGGCCGACGATGCCGTTGGCGCGGTTGAGCTCGTCGAACGTGCTGTCGTCCAGGAAGTTCTGCAGCACGAACAGGGTGTCGAAGAGCTGGTCGTGGCCGCTGGCCCGCTGGATCTCGCCCAGCCCGACGTGCTCGTGCTCCATCGCGTCGACCCGCGACGCCTGCACGCTCGCGAGGAACTCGGCCACGGTGTCGTGCGGACGGGCGGACACGCGCATCGGCACGGTGTTGAGCAGCACGCCGACGATGTCCTCGGTGCCCTCCTCCTCGCGCCCGGAGACCGTGACGCCGAAGACCGCGTCACCCCGCCCGGTCTCGCTGCCGAGCAGCAGGCCGAGAGCGCCCGTGACGACGGAGTTCAGCGTGACGCCGTACCTGCCGGCCGTCTTGCGCACGAGGTCGGAGTCCTCTTCGGACAACGTGCGCACGATCTTCGTCGGCAGCGAGTCCGAAGTGGACCCGTCGCTCAGCAGCGTCGGCCCCGGCAGGTCCGCGAGGTACCCCGCCCAGAACCGTTCCGCGGCCTGCTGGTCCTTGGCCGTGAGCGCGTGGCAGTAGTTCTCGAAGCTCGGCGCCGGCGTGGTGTCGGGCTGGTCGCCGTTCAGGAACGCCCGGTAGGCGCCGAACAGGTCGCGCAGCACGATCTCGCGCGACCACCCGTCCCACAGCAGCAGGTGGTAGCTGAGCAGCAACGCGTCCGTGCCGTCCGGCAGCCGCAGCACGGTGAGCCGCACGAGCGGAGGCCGTTCGAGGTCGAAGCCCCGGGCGCGGTCCTCGGTCCGCATCGCCTCGACGGTGTCGTGGTTCAGGACGTCGACCACGCGGACCTCCGCCTCGCCGCCGGGCGTGATGACCTGGACCGGCGTGCCGTCCTCGTCCGCGAACCCGGCACCCACGACGGGGTGCTTGGCGATGACGTGCCGCACGGCCTTCGCCAGGGCGTCGGTGTCGAGCCGCCGGTCGAACGCGAAGTAGCTCTGCGCGACGTAATGGCCGCCGCTGCTGCTGAGGGCCTGGAAGTACAGACCTCGCTGCAACGGTGACAACGGCGCGGTGCGGGTAGTCGTGACCGAGGTGTCCGCGATCCGTTCGAGCGCCAGCAGCCACCGCGCCGCGATCTCGTCCGACACGTCCTCGGAGAGCGCGAACGTGGCCTTGAGGCTCCCGGTCGTCGTGTCGGCCCAGCAGTTCACCTCGACCGCGTACGGGCTCGGCTGAGAACCCGTGTCGAGGTGCAGGGCCTGCGACTCGCTGCCGCGCCCGAGGTAGTTGAACAGCACCTGCGGCCGCGGCAGCGCGGCCAGCACCGGCGCGGTCTGCGGGTTGAGGTACCGCAACCGCCCGAACCCGACGTGCCGCTCCTCGTCCGGCTGCCGCGCCACGAGCTCCCGTGCGGCCTCGATCGGGTCGGTGTGCGGGCTGAGCTTCACCGGCGCGATGGAGGTGAACCAGCCGACTGTGCGCGTGTAGTCGTGGTGGTCCAGAACCGGCACACGGCCGTGGCGTTCGAGCTCGACCACGAGGTCCGTGGGCGTGCCCTGGATCTCGGTCAGCGCGGTGCGCAGCGCGCCGCACAGCAGCTCCGTCAGACCGACGCCGAGGGCCTGCGGAGCGGTGCGCACCACCCGGTCGGTGATGTCGGCCGACAGGGTGACGGTGACTTCGCGCTGGGCGCCGATCCGCGGGGTCAGCGGCGGGGTGTCCAGCACCTCGACCCAGTGGCGCAGGTCGGTGCCGGACTGCGCCTGGAGGGTCAGGGCGCTCGCGTAGGCGCTGAACGGGGTGGTGGTCGGGGCGAGGTCTTCGCCCCGCACGGCCGCGGCGATGTCGTCGAGGAGGATCAGCCAGGAGACGGCGTCCACGGCCAGGTGGTGCACGACGACGACCAGGGTCTTCGAGTCTTCCAGCCAGGTGAAGGCGGTCAGGACGCCGGACTCGGGGTCGAGGCGGCGGGCTGCCTGGTCGGCGGCGGTGCCGAGGTCCCCGGTGGCGGTGACGACGGACCCCGCCCGCGCGTCCGGATCGATGCCCAACGACCACACGCCGTGCTCGACCGTGAGCCGCATCCGCAGCGCCGCGTGCGTCTTCACCACGGCCCGTGCGGCCCGTTCGGCGTCGGCGAGGCTCGCGCACGGCAGTTGCCGCGCCTGCGCGAACAACCGGAGGTCCCCGCCCAGCTCCCGCTGCCGCAGCACGATCGGCGTCGCGACCACGGGCCCGTCCGCGACCTCGGGGACAGCGGCCACCGGAGCATCCGCGGCAGCCGGGGCCACGGCGGCGGCCAGGGCGCGCGGGGTCTTGTGCAGGAACAGATCGCGAGGCGTGAGCCGCAACCCGGCCGCACGCGCCCTGTTCACCACGCCGATCGCGATGATGCTGTCCCCGCCTGCCACGAAGAAGTCCGTGTCCGCGTCGACCGGCACCCCGGGCAGCACGTCGGCGAAGATGCCGACCAGGGAGTCCAGCGCGGGCGAAGCGACCGGCACCGCGGCCGGTTCGTCCGCGACCCTGGCCCGCTCCTGCAGGGCCTTGCGGTCCAGCTTCCCGTTCACCGTCAGCGGCAGCGCGACAAGCGGGAGGAACCGCTGCGGCACCATGTGCGCGGGCAGCTTCGACGAGAGCACAGTCGCGACGTCGGAAGCAGGCGATCCCACGACGTGCGCGACGAGGTGGTCGAGGGAGTCCGCCACCGTCACGGCCGCGTCGACGACACCGGGGACGGCGCGCAGGGCCGACTCGACCTCGCCGAGCTCGATGCGGAAACCCTTGAGCTGCACCTGGTCGTCGGCGCGGCCGACGAACTCCAGCGAGCCGTCCAGCGCGCGCCGGGCCAGGTCGCCCGAGTTGTACATGCGCGAGCCGTCGCCCGCGAACGGGTCCGCCACGAAACGCGCCGACGTCAGCGACGGCTTGCCGTGGTAGCCGAGCGACAGCTGCGGGCCGGACACGTAGATCGCGCCGACCTGGCCCGGGGCGACCGGGCGCAGCGACGGGTCCAGCAGGTACGTGCGCAGGCCCGGGATGGGGCCGCCGATCGGGCTGACCTCGCGGCCGGACGTGAAGTCCGCCGGCTCCAGCACGCGGTGCGTCACGTGGACCGTGGTCTCGGTGATGCCGTACATGTTCACGAGCTCGGGCCGAGAGGTGCCGTAGCGCTCGACCCAGCCGGAGATGCGCGACAGCTCCAGCGCCTCACCGCCGAAGATCACGCGGCGCAGCGCGGTCAGCGGCTCGCCGAGCCTGTCCGCCTCGACGAACTGGTAGAACGCCGACGGCGTCTGGTTCAGCACGGTGACCCCGCGCGCACGGACCAGGGCGTGGAAGTCGACCGGGGAGCGGGTCAGGGCGTGGTCGGGGACGAGCAGCTCGCCGCCGTGGACCAGGGCGCCCCACAGCTCCCAGACCGCGAAGTCGAACGAGTACGAGTGGAACTGCGTCCACACGTCGTCCGGGCCGAAGTCCATGTCCGGCTGGGTGTTCGCGAGCAGCGCCACGACGTTGGCGTGCGACACGACGACGCCCTTGGGCTTGCCGGTCGAGCCGGACGTGTAGATCACGTACGCCGGGGTGCGCCAGTCGAACGAAGGCAGCGGCGCGTCTCCTGGGACCTCCTCGCCGTGCACCAGCACCCGTGCCGCCACGCCGGCCGCCGCGAGCAGGCGCTCGAAGCGCTCCCGGTGCTCGGCCTCGACCAGCACGACCTGCGGTGCCGAGTCGGCGAGGACGTACCGCAGGCGCTCGTCGGGGTACGCGAGGTCCAGCGGCAAGTACGCGCCGCCGGCCGACACGATGCCGACCAGCGCGACGACCTGCTCCAGCGAACGCCCGATGGCGACCGCGACCCGGTGGCGCGGCCCGACCCCGGCGTTGACCAGGGTCCGGGCGAGCCGGTTCTTGGCGTCGGCCAGCATCCCGTACGACAGGCCCTCGGCACTGCCGTCGAGGTGGCACATCGTCACGGCCCGCGCGGACGGGTCGCGCGAAGCCGCCGCGTCGAACAGCTCCGCCAGCGTGGCCGGCTCGACCTCGGCCGCGGCCCGCGCCGTGCCGAAGGACGGCGTGGGAACGCTTTCCCCGTGCAGCAACGAGTCCAGCGTGTTCGAGAACGCCCGCACGATCGCGCGGGCACCCTCGCCGCGCACGACGGTCGTGTCGTGGATCAGGTTGAAGCGCAGCGCGCCGTCCAGCGACCGCTCGACCACCAGCGTCAGCGGGTAGTGCGACGCGCCCTCGTTGACGATCTCCTCGATCGTGAACGGCCCCTTCAGCGCGGTCACGTCCGTGGCGACGTCGAACACCACGAGCGTGTCGAACGCCCCGCCGTGCTCGGCCAGCCGTCCGATGCGGGTCAGCGACACGTGCTGGTGCGGCAGCACCGCGGTCTGGTGGTCGCGCACCGACTCCAGCAACGAGCGCGCGGTCGACGACGCGGACCACCCGACGCGCACGGGGACGGTGTTGATGAACAGGCCGACCATCTCGTCGATGCCCGGCACGTCGGCGTCGCGCCCGGACACCGTCGACCCGAACACGACGTCCCGGCTGCCCAGCAGCGCGCCCAGCGTCACGCCCCAGGCGCTGTGCACGGCGGCGCTCAGCGGTACACCGGCGGCACGCGCCGCGGCGTCCAGGTCCGGGGCCGCGTCGACCACCATGTCGGCGAACGACTCCGACGCCGTGTGCCCCTCCGCCACGAACGACGGCGAGGTGAGCCCGGCGAGCTCCGACGCCCAGACCCGGTCGCTCTCCTCGGCGTCAGCGTCGGCCAGCCAGCGCACGTAGTCGGCGTAGGCGCCACGCGGGTGCACCGAACCGGGGGTCTCGTACTCGGCCAGCAGCGCGCGCAGCATCGGCGGCACCGACCAGCCGTCCGCGATGATGTGGTGCACTGTCTGGATCAGCACGAACCGCTGCGGTGCCGTGCGGATCAGCGTGTAGCGCATCAGCGGACCGGTCGCGAGGTCGAACCCGGCGACGCGGTCGCGTTCGGCGTGCTCCCGGATCTCCTCCCCGGTCATGCCCTGACCGTCCACAGTGGAGAAGCTCGGCCGGACACCGGACTCCAGCACCGACACGACCCGGCCGTCGGCGAGACCGGTGAAGCGGGCGGCGAGGTTCGGGAACAGCTCCAGCAGGCGGGTCGCGGCCGCTTCGAGCCTGCGGGCGTCCACGGCGCCGGTCAGGGTCAGCAGCTGCTGCTCGACGTAGCGGTGCGCCGACTCGCCGTCGAAGATCGAGTGGAAGTAGAGGCCCTCCTGCAACGGCGTCAGCGGCAGGACGTCCCGCAGCGCGGGGGAGTCCAGCGCGTCGACGTCGGCCTGCGTGAGCGGCACCAGGTCGAAGTCGCTGGGGGAGTGGCCGCCCTCGCTCAGCGACGCCAGGCCCTCCAGCGCCTCGACGAAGTACGAGCCGATCTTCTCGGTGTCGGCGTCGGTGAAGATGCCCGAGGGCCACGAGATCACCGTGACCAGTTCCAGCTCGCCGTCCGCACCGGGTTCGGCGGAGGCGTTGAACTCGAGCGCCCGCGGCAGCCGCATCGCCGGGTCGCGCTTCTCGCCGAGCTGGCCCGCGTTCTCCGCGAGCCGCCAGTCGCCGGTGGTGCCGCCGCCGAACCGGCCCAGGTAGTTGAACAGCACCTGCGGCCGCGGGGCGTCGAAGTCGTGGCGTCCCAGGTACTTCAGCGTCCCGTACGAGACGCCGTTGCTCGGCACGCGGGCCAGGTCCTCCTTGACCCGCTTCAGCGCCGACGGCAGGTCGTCGACGTCGACGGGGTCGACGACCACCGGGAACAGCGTCGTGAACCAGCCGACCGTGCGGGACAGGTCGGGGTCGAGCGGTACGAACCGGCCCTCGCGGCCGTGGCCCTCCAGCTCGACGTGCGCGAAGGTCTGGTCCTGCCCGTTGCCGCGCCGCCACTTCGCCAGCGCGACCGTCAGACCGGTCAGCAGCACGTCGTTGACCTTGGCGTGGAACAGCGCGGGCACGTCGCCCAGCAACGCCGCGGTGGTCGCCGGACCGACCTTGACCGTGCGGACCCGCTCGTGGGCGACGACGTCGGTCTCGCGCAGCTCGCGCCGGCCCAGCAGCTGGTCGGTGTCGGGCAGCGGGCGTTCGTAGTACGCGCGGTCCGCCTCGAAGTCCGCCTGCTCCAGCAGCTGCGTCCAGCGCCGGAACGACGTGCCGGTCGGACGCAGCTCGATCGCGGCACCGGACGAGACCTGCTGCCACGCCAGCGCGAGGTCGTCGAACAGGATGCGCCACGAGACGCCGTCGACCACGACGTGGTGGATCACGATCACGAGCTGCCGGGCCTCGGACCGCCACACCGCGCGCAGCATGACGCCCGCGTCGGGGTCCAGTCCCCGGGTCGCCGCGGCGACGCACTCCTCCAGCGGTGCGGTGCTCTCCTCCCACAGCGCCCGTCCGTCCTGCGGGATGTCGAACGACCAGCGTTCGCCGCGGACCAGCTTGGCGCGCAACATGTCGTGCCGCTCGACCAGGGCGTCGAGGATCCGCGTCAGGGCGTCGGCGGTCAGCGCTTCGGGCGTGTTGAGCACGACCGACTGCACGAACCCGTCGACCGCGTCCGTGGTCTCGCCGAGCCACTGCACGATCGGCAGACCTGCCACCGGGCCGGTCGGGACGTCGTCGTGGTCCACGGTGGACGCGCCGTCACGCGACGCCACGGCGGCCAGCGCGCGAGGCGTGCGGTGGACGAAGATCTGGGTGGCCGTGACGAAGACGCCCTCGGCCCGCAGCGCGGACAGCAGCGAGATCGCGAGGATGCTGTCGCCGCCCAGCTCGAAGAAGTCCTGGTCGGCGCCGACCTGCTCGACCCGCAGCACCGACGCGGCGGCGGCGCAGATCGCCGCCTCGACGTCGTTCTCGGCCGCGGTCACCGGACCGGTCTCGGCCGCCGGCTCCGGCAGCGCACGGCGGTCGAGCTTCCCGTTGGGCGTCAACGGGAACTCGCTCATCACCACGACGTGCGCCGGCACCATGTACTCGACGAGGTGCTCGGTCGCCCACTGCTTCACGGCGTCCGCGGTCAGCTCGTCGTCCGACGGGACGACGTAGCCGACGAGGTAGTTGCCGCCGGCCGAGTTCTTCCTGACCACGACACAGGTGTGGCGCACCCGCGGGTGCTCGGCCAGGGCGACCTCGACGTCCTCCAGCTCGAGCCGCATGCCGCGGATCTTGACCTGGTTGTCGACGCGGCCGAGGAAGTCGAGGGAGCCGTCCGGGGCGAACCGCGCCAGGTCGCCGGTCCGGTAGAGGCGCGATCCGTCGGAGGCGAACGGGTTCGCGACGAACCGCGACGCCGTCAGGCCCGGTGCGTTCACGTAACCGCGGCCCAGCAGGAAACCACCGATGTAGAGCTCGCCGCCGACGCCGACGGGGCACGGCCGCAGCTCGTCGTCGAGCACGTACAGGTCGGTGTTCGGGTTCGCCTTGCCGATGGACGTCGACAGCCGCTCGGCCTCGCCGCGGTAGATCACGTGCGAGACGCCGATCGTGGCCTCCGCGGGGCCGTAGCCGTGGTACATCGGGATGTCGAGCTGCGTGCGGAACCGGTCGTACAGCTCGGGCGTGAGCACCTCGCCGCCGCACCACACGTGCCGCAGGCTGGAGAGCTCCCCGTCGCCCGCGATGTTCAGCAGCACGTCCAGCATCGACGACACCAGGTACACGAACGTCACGCGGTGGCGGGCGATCGTGTGCAGCAGGTGGTGCGGGTCGCGCTCGCCGCCGGACCGCACGACGACGGTCCGCCCGCCGCACACCAGCGGCAGGAAGATCTCGTTGATCGAGATGTCGAACGACAGCGGCGCCTTGAACAGCGAGGCGTCGGAGTGTCCGAAGTGGAGGATCTGGTCCACCTGCCACAGCAGGCGTTCGCTGATGGCCTCGTGCCGGATCATCGCGCCCTTGGGGCGGCCGGTCGAGCCGGAGGTGAACATGACGTACGCGAGCTGTGCGCCCTTGACCGCGATGTCCGCGGGCTCACCGGAGTAGCCGGAGAAGTCCCACCGGGCGAGGTCGACCGCGATCGCGGGAGGCTCGCCCTCCTGGCCGGTGCCGAGGAGCAGCACCACCTGAGCGTCGGTGATCACGGACTCGCGGCGCGACGCCGGCCACTGCGGGTCGAGCGGCACGAAAGCGCCCCCGGCCTGCAGCACGGCCAGCAGGCTGATCACCATCTCGGCCGAGCGGTCCAGCGAGATGCCGACCACCTGCTCGGTGGCCAGACCGCGCTCGAGCAGGTGGCGGGCGAGCTGGCTGGACCGGGCCAGCGCCTCGCCGTAGGTCACCTCGCGGTCGCCGTCGTTGATCGCGACGGCGTCGGGGCGCTGCCGGGCCTGCTCGCGGAACAGCTCGACGATGGACGGCCGGTCGCGCGGGAACTCGTTGTCGTTCCAGCGGGCCAGGTCCGCGAGCCGCTCCTGCGCGGTCTGCGACGTCAGCGTGCCGATGGCGCGGTTGGGGAACTCCGCGAGGTCGTCGAGCACCCGTTGCGCCTCGGCGGCGTCCACGCCGTCCGGGAGCGGGATCGTCCAGCCGTCCGGGGTCTCCGCGACGTCGGACCGCTGTCCCTTGTCGGCCCACACGAGCAGGTCGCCGAACGGCGTGGCGGGCGTGAGCTCGAAGCCGTCGACCCCGAACGCCGGATCGGCCCAGTGGTGCAGCGCGACGGCGCTCGCGACGGCGATGGTCCGCTGCGGGTACTCACCCGCCCGGCGCCGAACGGAGGCGATCCGGGCGGTCGGAAGAAGTACGTCACGCTCGGCCATCTGTTCCATCGACGACTCAGCCATCCCTTCACGATCGGTGAAGGTAGCCTAACCTAAGTATTTGAGGTTCCGAATCGCCAAGCGGCCCAAAGTGCCGCGTAACGCCCGTCACGCGCCACCAGTTCTTCGTGCGTGCCGTACTCCAGAACGCGTCCCGCGTCGAGGACGGCGACGCGGTCGGCGGCGATCGCCTGCGTCAGGCGGTGCGCGACCAGGAGCGTGGTGCGGCCGCGGCAGGCCGCGAGCGCCGCCCGTTCCAGCGCGGCGGCACCCTGGCTGCCCGCCTCGGCCGTCGACTCGTCCAGCACGACGACGGGGGAGCGGCCGAGCACGAGCCGGGCCAGCGCGATCTGGGCGACCTTGGTCGCGTCGAGGCGTTCGCCGCCCTCGCCGACATCGGTCCGCAGTCCCTGCGGCAGCGCTGAGACCCACGTGTCCGCGCCGACGGTCCGCAGCGCGTCCACCAGTTCGTCGTCGGTCGCGTCGGGAGCGGCCAGCCGCAGGTCCTCGGCGAGCGGGCCGGCGAAGACGTGGGCCTCCTGGGTCAGGATGCTGACCAGCGCGCGGGCGCCCGCCTCGTCGAGGTCGGCGAGGTTCGAGTCGCCGATGTGCACGGATCCGGTCAACGGCGTGCCGGTGCCCGCGACGAGCGCGGCCAGCGTCGTCTTGCCGGCTCCCGTGGCGCCGACGAGCGCGAGCGACGTCCCGGCGGGGATCTCGAGGTCGACGTCCCGCAGCACGTCGTGCTCGGATTCGGGGTAGCGGAAGGAAAGCCCGCGCACCGACACCGGCAGGGGCCGGGCGTCCGCGTCGACGGCCACCGCGCTGCGCACGAGGTCGTCGCCGTCGGACTCGGAGAGGACACCGACCAGGCGCGTCAGACCGGCGCCGGACTTCTGCGCCTCGTCGAAGAACGCCATGATCAGGCCGAGCGGCACGAAGAGCTTGTGGAACAGCAGAGCCGCGACGGACACCTGGCCGAGCGAGGACTGCCCGTTCGTCACCAGGAGGTAGCCGACGACGATGATCAGGCCGAGCCCGATGAACTCCGCGCGGTTCTCCCGGCCGATGAACCGCCCGAAGAACCGGAAGACCTCGATGCCGATGTTGCGCACCCGCCACGACTCGGCGGTCACCTTGTCCCGGAACGCGTCTTCCAGGCGATAGGCCCGCACGGTCGCGATTCCGTCGAGGCCGCTGATCAACGCCTGGGCGCGGTCGGCCTGGGCTTCGGAACGGGCGCGGTAGAGCGGTTGCGAGCGGGGCAGGTACCAGCGCAGCGCCAGCCAGTAGGCGGGCAGCGCGCAGGCGCCCGCGAGACCGAGCCGCCAGTCGAGGCCGAACATGCCGGCCGTGGCGATGACGACCAGCACGGTCGCCGAGAAGATCGTCGGGATCGCCGTGCGGAAGCCCTTGGAGATGACGGCGACGTCGTCACCGACGCGCGAGAGCACGTCGCCGCGGCCGACCTCCTCGATCCGCGCGCTCGGCATCCCGAGCACGGCGCGGACGGCGCCTTCCCTCAGGCGCGCCAGCATCTCCGCGCCGACGCGGCCGACGAGGTAGGTCGAGACCGCGGTCATGACCGCGCCGGCCAGCGCCGCCACGACCGTCGCGACGCCGATCGCCCAGAGGATCGACGCGTCACGCCCGCCGACGACACCGTCCACCACGGTGCCCAGCAGGAAGACGGGGACGATCTGCAGCACCGCACCCACCACCGTCGCCACCGCGGTGGCGATCGGCAGGGCGGGGGCGGAGCGGCAGTGGTCGAGGATCCACCGGGAGGCCTCCCGCCCGGACGCCGTGCGCAGGATCTTCGACGGCGCCGCGGACAGGATTGTGCTCACGGGGTTCCTCTCGTGGTGCAGGGTGGGTCAGCCGGCGGACTTGGCGGCCTTGACCAGCTCGTCCACCGCGTACGGCATGGAGGCGAGGGTCGCCTGCGAGATCGCGGCACCGACGGCGGGGCCCTCGCTGTCGAGGATCCAGTGGACCTTGCCGGCCTTGACCGCGGGCAGGTTGTTGAACAGCTCGAAGCCCTTGAGCGACTTCTGGTCCGCCTCGTCGGCGATCACGAAGATGCGGTCGACGTTCATCACGTCGATGCGCTCGGGCGACAGCTGGACGTAGAACTTGCCGGCGGCGAGCTCGTCGATCTTCGTGTTGCCCTTGAAGCCGATGCCGGTGACGACCTGGCCGCGCACGTCGGTCGTCGCGAACGGCGCGACGGCGTCCTTGTACCAGGAGGTCACGACCGCGGTCTCGTTCGCCCAGGCGGGGTTCGCCTTCTTGGCCTCGGCGATCTTGTCGTCGATCGCCTTGATGGCCTTGGCACCCTCGTCGCCCTTGCCGACCGCCTTGGCGACCTGCAGCGCGTTGTCCTGCCACTTGGCGGAGAAGGGCTCCTTCTCCGCCTTGGTGCGGCCGACGGTCGGCGCGATCTTGCTGAGCTTGTCGTACCAGGCCTGGTCGGCCTCGGAGTAGACCGCGACGATCAGGTCGGGGCGCAGCTGCGCGATCTTCTCGTAGTTCGGCTCGGTGTCACCGTTCTTCATGATGACCTCGGGCGTGGTCGAACCCCACTTGTCCTTCACCCAGGGCCACTGGGTGTTGATGTCGGGCTTCTTGCCCTCGGGGTTCGGGTACTGGTCGACCATGCCGACCGGGACCACGCCGAGCGCGAGCAGCGTCTGGTCGTCGGTGTAGCCGAGGGAGACGACGCGCTTGGGCGCTTCCTTGATCTCCGTCGTGCCGAAGAAGTGCTCGACCTTGGTCGGGAACGTGCCACCGGAGGCGTTGCCCGTGCCGTTCGTCGTCTCAGGCGTGGAAGAACCGCACCCGGCGAGGACGCTGGCACCGACCACCGCGGCCGCGGCCACTGCGGTCAGTCGCTTCCAGGTCATGGTCGTTCTCTGGCCCATTCGGCACCTCGTTCTTCGCTGCCCAGCGGCGGGGGAAATTAGGACAGGCGAACCTTATCACCCAGTTAGGGCAGCCTAACCAAGGTCTTGGTCACTCTTCGGTACCACGTGGGTCCGGCCGATCGGCACGATCAACGGCCGCTCGCTGACGGGGTCGTCGATCACCCTCGCCTGCAGCCCGAACGTGTCCAGCAGCAGTTCGCTCGTGATCACTTCGCTCGGATGCCCCTGTGCGACGATCGACCCCGACTTCATCACGATCAGGTTGTCGCTGTAGCGAACGGCCAGGTTCAGGTCGTGCAGCACCATCACGACCGTGCAGCCGCCCTCGTGCAGATCGTCGACCAGGTCGATCACGTCGATCGCGTGCGCGAGGTCGAGGTAGGTCGTGGGTTCGTCCAGCAGCAGCAGATCGGTGCCCTGGGCGAGCGTCATGGAGATCCACACCCGCTGCCGCTGCCCGCCCGAGAGCGTGTCGACGGGCCGGTGCGCCAGGTCGGCCACCCCGGTCATCCGCAGCGCCTCGGCGACCACGTCCGCGTCGTCGCTCGACCACTGCCGCACCCAGCTCTGGTGCGGGTGGCGCCCGCGCGCGACCAGGTCGGCGACCGTGAGCCCCTCCGGCGCGATCGGCGTCTGCGGGAGCAGGCCCATCCGCTTCGCGACGTCCTTGGTCTTGAGCCGCGCGATGTCGTGGCCGTCGAGCAGCACCGTGCCCCGGCGCGGTTTGAGCAGCCTCGACAGCGTCCGCAGCAGCGTCGACTTGCCGCAGCCGTTGGGCCCGATGACCGTCGTGATCACCCCTGTCGGGATGGTGACGTCGAGGTTGTCGAGCACGACCCGGTCGGCGTACCCGACCGTGACGCCCTCGGCGCCCAAGCGGGCGGCATCGTTGCGCAGCGCGGTCATAGGGCAACCTTACTTAATGCAGGCTTGCCTCAGGCGGCGCGCTTCACGTTCGCGCGCACCAGGAGGTAGACGAGGAACGGGCCGCCGATGATCGCGGTGACGATGCCGACGGGCAGGTCGTTGGGCAGCACGACCCTGGCGATCAGGTCCGAGCCGATCAGCAGCAGCGCGCCGAACACCCCGGACGCGAGGAGCGGCGGCACGGGGGAGCGCACCAGCCGCATGGCGATCTGCGGCGCCACCAGTGCCACGAACGGCACCGGGCCCGCCGCCGACACCGCGACGCCGGCCAGCAGCACCGCGCACAGCAGGAGGACCGCGCGCACGGCGCCGTAGCGGACCCCGAGGCCGGCGGCGACGTCGTCACCGAAGTGCATGGGCTGCAACTGGAACGACACCACCACGACCACCAAGACCAGCGCCGCGGTGACCCACAGCGTCGTCCAGACCTCGTTCCACGACCGCGAGTCGAGCGAGCCGACGAGCCACGCCTGCGCGCGGGCGACGTCGCGGATGTCCGCGAGCGCCAGCAGCCACGTCGTGACCGCCTGCATCGCCGCGCTGACCGAGACGCCGATGAGGATCAGCCGGAACCCGTCGATGCCCTTCTTCCACGCGAGGAAGTAGACGAGCAACCCGGTCAGCAGCCCGCCGGCGAGCGCCGCCGCGGGCAGGCCGATCGCGCTGGACACCGCCGCGCCGCCGCTCGCCGTCACGACGAAGACCGCCGTGGCGCTGGCGCCGAAGGTGATGCCGAGGACGTCGGGACTCGCCAGTGCGTTGCGCGCGATCGACTGCGTGAGCGCGCCGGAGATCCCGAGCGCGAGGCCCACGACCAGGCCGACGAGCGCACGCGGCATCCGCAGGTCCATGATCACGAACTCGTCGACCCGCTCGCCCTGCCCGATCAGCGTCCTGAACACCGCGGGCAGCTCGATCGTGAAGTCGCCGACCGCGATCGACACGCAGAACACCAGGAAGGTCGCCGCGGCGAGGACGACCGTGACGAGCACGGCCCACGGCCGCCAGACCCGGGACCAGCCGCCGACGCGGACACCGGGGTGCATCTGAGCGCTCATGCCTGCCTGAACTTCCCGAGCCAGACCAGCGCCGCGAAGAACGGGGCGCCGATCAGGGCGATGACGATGCCCGCCTGGAGTTCGGCGGGACGCACGACGAGCCGTCCGACGACGTCTCCCAGCAGCAGCACGACCGAGCCGAGCAGGCCGGCGTACGGCACCATCCAGCGGTAGTCCGGCCCGGTGATCCACCGGGCGACGTGCGCGACCATCAGCCCGAGGAAGGCGATCGGTCCGCACGCCGCCGTTGCCGCTCCGGCGAGCAGCGTGACGGCGACGACGCCGACGGTCCGCCCCGCGAGGATGTTCACGCCGAGACCGCGCGCGACGTCGTCACCGAGGTTGAGCAGGTTGAGCACGGGGAGGTTGGCCAGCGCCAGCACGATCCCGACGGCGATGAACGCCGAGGCGGTCCCGATCACGTCGTACCCGACGCCCTGCACCGACCCCGCGTTCCAGAACCGCAGCACGTCGAGCGACTGCGTGTTGCCCAGCGCGACCGCGGTGGTCATGGCGGCGAGGAAGATCGTGACGCCCTGACCCGCGAGCACGAGCGTCAGCGGGTTGCCCGCACCACGGCCGAGGCTCGACAACCCGAACACGACCACCCCGGCCGCCGCCGCGCCGAGCAAGGCGAACCACACGTACTGGAGGGGGCTCTGCAGGCCGAACAGGGCGATCGAGAGCACCACCGCGAACGACGCCCCGGAGTTGACGCCGAGCAGCCCGGTGTCCGCGATCGGGTTGCGGGTGTGGCCCTGGATCAGCGCGCCGGCCATGCCGAGCGCGAGCCCGGCCACGATCGCGAGCACCGTCCGCGGGATGCGCAGCGTGTGCACGATCAACGTGATCTCGGTGAGCTGCTGGTCGGTGCCGGGGTCGCCGAACAGTCCCCGCCACACCTCGGCCGGCGTGAGCGACCGGGCGCCGATCACGAGCGACAGCACCGCCACGACGGCGAGGCCCGCGACCAGGAGTGCCAGCCCGAGGAGCCGCCTGCGCTGCGGGCTGCGCCCCGGTGGTGCGGACTGCGGTCCGCGTCGCTCCACGACCATGCTCACGACGGGCTACGTTAGCTTCCGCCGGTCGGCCGACCCAGGGCACCCTTACCTAACCGGCTCGGCTGGAGGGGCGCCGGTGTGCCGTGCCGGGCGACAGGTGGCCGCCGAGACGGTGATCGGGCACCGGGCAGCGTCTCGGCGGGTGCGCCACCCCCCGTCGGCCTGCCGCGTGAACGTGCGGGTGTAGCCGGACCGCCCCACGAGGTGGAGTCGACGGTCCGGGCCACGACGCGGCCGACGTGCCCACTCAGGGGGTGGCTCGGCGCCCGTCGATCACTCCCGGGCCCTGAGCCGGCGCGTGAGCCACTGCCGGATGTCGTGGCGTGCCGCGCGCGCCATGCCCGTCTCGCGGTTGGTGAAGCCGTGCAACGACTCCGGGTAGACCCGCAGGTCGGCCTCGCCGCCCGCCGCCCACACGCGGGCGGCCATGGCCAGGTTGTCCTCCAGCAGCACGTCGAGCTCGCCCACGACCACCAGCAGCGGGGGAAGGCCGCGCAGGTCTCCGTAGACCGGGGAGATGTCCGGCAGCGTGCGGTCGGGCACGTGTCCCGCGTAGGCATCGAGGAAGAACTCGTCGGCGATCCGCCGGCCCGCCGGGGTCAGGCCGCTCAGGTCGTACGTGCCGAACTGCAGTGCGGCCCCGGAGAAGCGGCCGCCCAGGCCGCGGTCCCTCAGCCGCAGCAACGTCGTCACGGCGAGGGTGGCGCCCGCCGAGAAGCCACCGATGACGAACCGGTCCGTGCCGAAGCGGTTCTCCTCGAGCAGCCACAACGCCGCGGTCTCGCAGTCGTCGGGTGCGGCGGGCCACGGGTTCTCCGGGGCGAGCCGGTGGTCGACACCCACCACGACGACCCCGAGGGAGTCCGCGAGCCGTTGGTTCCGTTCGCCGTCCTGTGCCGTCGGGCCCAGGTAGAAGCCGCCGCCGTGGATGTTCAGGTGCACGCCGCGGGGTGCGGCTCCCGTGGGGGAGAAGACCCTGATCGGCACTCGCCGCCCGCCGGCCTCGACCACCGTCGCTCCCGGAGGCGTCCGGGGCCTGATCGCCCGCAACTCGTCGAGGGTCCTCGGTCCGCGTCTGGTTCCCCGCGCCGCGTTCACCGCCCGCGACTCTTCGGCGAACCCGGCGAGCTTCGGGTCGACGAACCTGGCCAAATCCATGCGTTGACCTGCTGTCACTCGTCGTGTCCTTGTGATCTCTGAGAGTTATCGGTACGGTTAATGGTCTGGGAGCGTTCCCAATCCGCCGCCGCCGTTCGATCATCCCAGAATGGAGGGCTCGTTCATGCGCACGCGCGGCACCTTTGGATCACTCACCAGAAGGCGTGGCCTCGTCACGCTGATCATCGGCGTGCTGCTGTGCACGTTCGTCTGGGCACCGCCGGCTTCGGCGCACGGCACGATCGCCAGTCCTGCCACCCGCGCCTACCAGTGCTGGCAGACCTGGGGCAGCCAGCACACCAACCCGGCTATGCAGCAGCAGGACCCCATGTGCTGGCAGGCCTTCCAGGCCAACGCCGACACCATGTGGAACTGGATGAGCGCGCTGCGAGACGGGCTGCGCGGGAACTTCCAGGGGTCCACTCCGGACGGACAGCTCTGCAGCAACGCCCTGGCCCGCAACAACGCGCTGAACACGCCGGGCCGGTGGAAGACCACCAACCTCGGCAGCAGCTTCACGATGCACCTGTACGACCAGGCCAGCCACGGCGCGGACTACTTCCGGGTCTACGTCAGCAAGAACGGCTTCGACCCGACCACGCAGCGCCTCGGCTGGGGCAACCTGGACCTCGTCACGCAAACCGGCAGGTTCGCGCCTGCCAAGGACATCCGGTTCAACGTCCAGACCAACGGTTCCTACCGCGGTCACCACATCGTCTTCACCATCTGGCAGGCCTCGCACCTCGACCAGACCTACATGTGGTGCAGTGACGTGAACTTCGGCTAGGCGTCCGCGATCGTGGTGCGTGCCCCGGGGCGCGCACCACGATCATGCCGCTCGCAGACCCTCGACGAGGGTCTCCACCAGGAAGCGGTAGCTGCGGGCGACCTCGCGGGGCAACCCGAAACCGCCCGCGCATTCCAGTGAGACGAACCCGTGCAACGCCGAGCGCAGCACCCGTGCGGCGTCGACCGCCTGCGTGCCGTTCAGCCCGAAACCGTTGAGGGCGTTCAAGAAGACCTGCATGGCTTCACCGACCACACGCCGGCCTTCCTCGTCGTCGGTGGCCGGTGCGCGCACGGTGGCGGCGTGCCGTCCCGGGTGGTCGAGCGCCCAGCGGCGGTGGGCACCGGCGATCGCGCGGACCGCGTCCGGTCCGGACCGCCCGGACACCGCTCCGGCGACCGCGTCCCGCAACTCGCGCATCGCCTGGACGGAGATGTCGTGCCGCAGGGCGTCCAAGGACTCGACGTGCTTGTAGAGCGACGGAGTTCGCACCCCGACCCGCTCGGCCAGCAGGCCCATGGTCACGTTCGGGAAGCCGATCTCGTCGGCGAGCGCGGCACCGGCGGAGATCACCGCTGCGCGGTTCAGACCCGGCCTAGGCACTGACCTCGCCCAGGAACGCGAGGGTCAGCGCGACCACCTGCTCCGGGAACTGGACGTGCGGGTAGTGGCCCGCCCCGGGGATCACCTCGAGGCGCCCGAGGCCGGCGGGCAGCGCCGCGACGACGGCTTCGCCCTCGGCCTGGGGCGAAACCCAGTCGGGGTCGAGCGCGCCCTCGACGACCAGCACCGGGCACCGCACGTCGCCCAGGCGCGCACCGGCGTCCGCGGGACTCGTCAGACCCATCTTCCGCAGCGCCTTCATCCGCCCCGGTTCGCGCAGGCTCGCCTCGATCCGCGCGAGGCGCTCGTCCCAGTCGGCCGGCTTCGGTCCGGGGTAGGCGAGGTCCAGGTACTCCTTCCAGAGCCGGGTGCTGCCGAACAGGGCGGTGCCGAGCAGCCGCAGCGTGCCGCGGCGGTACCGGGTGACCCGCAGGTCGCCGATGCTCTGGGCGCGGGTGAACGGCGCCAGTTCGACGACGGCGGTGACGAGCTCGGGGGCGTCGGCCGCCGCGATGGTCACGGCGCCGCCCGAGATCGAGTGGCCGACGAGCACCGCCGGGCCGCCGAGGTGCTTCACCAGGGCGAGCAGGTCGCCCGCGATGTCCGTGCGGGAGAAGGAACTCCAGTCGACGCTCGACTCACCGCACCCGCGCAGGTCGACCGCGGCCACCCGGTACCCGGCCCCGGCCAGCAGCGGCGCCATGAACCGGTACGCCTCCCGGCTGTCCCCGATGCCGTGGGCGAGCACGACGAGCGGTCCGGCGTCCCCGGTCAGTTCGTAGGCGAGCGTGCCGCCCTCGACGGTCAGCAGTTCCGGCATGACGACCTCCACGTTGGCTAATAGTGTTAGCTAAAGGCTAATGGTATTAGCCAAGCGCGTCAACCGACCTTCCGGTCACTCGCACCGATTGAGACGCAAACATCGAGAGAGCGCTTTCAGTGCTACGTTCGGTGAGGAGTGGACCACTCGGAGTGGAGCGGCCTGTGACCGTCCTGTGGGGTGTCTCGTTCGACGCCACGGCGATGTCCGGCGTGGTGGTGGAGTTCATCAAGATCGCCAGAACCTTCGTGGACCGGGGGTACCGGGTCCACCTCGACCTCGGTTACGACATCAAGGCCGACAAGGGGCGGTTCTTCCAGTCCTACAAGGAAGAACGGGTACCGGACTGGATCGCGCTGGACCGGGTGGACGGTGTCGCGGGGATCCCCGGCTACGACGAGGAGTTCGTCGCGCGGACGCTGGAAGCCGTGCGCCGGGACCGGATCCCGGACACCGGCGGCGTCACGGCCCTGCTCGCCGACGCGATCGTGCGGACCTGGGAGGACCGCGGCGTCACGCTCGTGATGGTGGAGAACGGCACGCTGCCGGAGAACGTCGCGTACACGAAGGCGCTCTACCGGGCGATCGCCATTTACGGAGCCAGACACGACCTCGGCAGGTACGTCCTGTGGCGCGACCACGACCTGATGTGGCAGAGCGAACCGGACAAGTACGGCAGTTTTCCCTACCCGGCAACGCCTCCGATGGTCGACTCGCCGCACATCCACTACTTCGCGCTGCACGAGGAGGCGAAGCGGCGCACGCTCGAGTGGATGCCGCACCTGCGCAACCTCGACGTGCTGCCGAACACCTTCCTCCCGCCCAGCCGCCCGGGACGGCCGGACTTCCGCTCCCACCACGGCATCGGGCCGCACGAGAAGATCATCGCCCGGTTCACGAGGATCATCCCGCAGAAGCGCGTCGACCGGGACCTGCACCTGGCCGCCCAGCTCGCGGGAACGTGCCTGTTCGTCGCCGGGGACACCGAGGAGAACCCGGACGAGACCAGGAGGCTCCGCCTGCTCGCGGAAGAGCTGGGGGTCCGGGTCGTGTTCGGAGGGGTGCTCGAACCGTGCGAGTCGACGGGTGACGGGTTCTCGGTGCGCGACCTCCTGGCGCACGCCGACGTCGTCTCGTTCCTGACGTCCTACGACTACGAGAGTTACGGAAACCCGATCGGCGAGGCGATCGCGGCCGGTGTGCCGTACATCGCGAGCCGCTACGCCCTGTACGACACGGTGTACGCGGGCTTCGAGGCGCCGCTGCTGGACATCTCCGAGCACGACCTGCCGACGCCGGAGTTCGCGCGCCAGGTCTCGGAGCTCATGACGAACGCGGAGAGGCGGGCGGAAGTGGTGGAGCACAACCGGAAGCTGGGCACGCACAACCGCGAGGCCGCGACCGCGCTGGTGGAGGACCTGTTCCCGCCCGCGATGGGCGAGAACGTGCGGCTCAGCGTCGTGCTGCCGGTCTACAACGAGGCCGCGAACATCCACGACGTGCTGACGTCCCTGCTCGACCAGGAGGACATCGGCCCCGAGGCGTACGAGATCGTGCTGGTGGACAACAACTCCACCGATGACACGGTCGCGATCGCACGCCGGTTCGCCGAGAGCTCCGCGGTCGCGCTGCACGTGATCAGCGAACGCGAGCAGGGCGTCGCACCGGCGCGCAGGACGGGCATGGAGTTCGCCGTGCGGCGCAGCCGTGATCGCAAGGATCCCGGCGAGCGCTTCTACCTCGTCTCCGCCGACGCGGACTGCCGGGTGGACCGCCGGTGGCTCGTCGAGCTCTTCGCGGCGATGGAGGAGGACAAGGCCGCGATCGGCGTGTGCGACTACTACTACAACGCCGACCACTTCGTGGGAAGGCCGCGGCTCTGGGACGCGATCCAGCGCACGTTGCGCTGCCGCGCGGTGACGTTCTCGCTGTTCGGCGGCTTCCCGGACGGCAAGGGCTTCGCGGTGGAACGCGAGGCCTACGAGAGCGTCGGCGGCATCGAGATCTTCTACCAGCTGCGGAACGGGCGGTTCGTCAACCACCTCTCCGACGACTGGGACTTCGGCATCAAGGTCCGCGGCGCCGGCCACGACATCACCTACGCGCCGCGGTCGCGGGTCGAGATCAACCCCCGGCGCGTCAACCACGCCATCGACGAGGTGATCACCGGGCGCGCCTACGGCACCGACGGCATCATCGTCATGCGCGACATCAGGCCCGAGGCACCGGAACGGGCCGTCGACCTCACCGAGGCGGAAGCGCTGCAGGCGTGGGAGTTCTCCATCAAGGACTTCACGCCGAAGAACGTCGTCCTGCCGATCCTGCTCACGCCGTCCTTCCTGGACTCCGACGCCGTGGTGGCGTTCCTCGGCGAGGACCTGGCGGACCGGCTGGGCCGGCGCGTCGCGGAGGTCAAAGCCGAGATGAGCGTCGTGGACTTCCTCCCGATCCACTCCTACAAGACGCCGTCGTACCGGCTCTACCTGGAGTTCCGGGACGAGATCTTCGCGTGCCTGCGCGCCGCCGTCGGTGAGGACGTCGGGTACCCGCCGCCGCTGCCGGAGTGCTTCGACGACGTGCCGCCGGAGCGGTTCGCGGAGTTCGTGAAGTACTACTGCGAGGACCGTGAGTCCGGGGAGGCGCACAACTACTTCGGCAACGGCGGGGTGTTCTGATGGAACCCAAGGTCTGGGCCGCGCTGCAGGACCCCGCCAACAGGCACCTGCTGGACTACGTCACCGAGGACCCGTTCGGCGCGCACGTCTTCCCCGGCAACGTTCCCGGCTACGGCGTCGAGGACTTCCTGGACGACCTGAGCGACCAGCTCACCCGCACCAACCCGATCCACCTGTGGTCGTACATCCCGACGTGCGCCTACAAGTGCCGCTTCTGCCAGTACCCGGTCGTGCTCGTCAAGGGTGGCCGCAACGAGGAGAAGCTGTCGCAGTGGGTGGACTGGAACATCCGGGAGGCCGAGCTGTGGCTGCGGCGGGTCCCGGAGCTGGCGACCGCCCCGGTGGGGGAGTTCAACGTCTTCGGCGGCACGCCGTCGTTGCTGCCGGAGAAGGACATCCGGCGACTGCTCGGCTTCTACCGGGAGAACTTCGGGTTCACCGCGGACACGACGATCCGCTTCGAGGGCGACCCCAGCACGTTCACCCCGGCGAAGCTCGAGGTGCTGCGGGAACTGGGCTGCACCAAGCTGTCCAGCGGCGTGCAGTCGTTCGACGACCACGTGCTGCGCGAGTGCGGCCGCGAGCACTCCTCGCGGATGTGCGTCGACTTCGTGCGCAACGCCCAGGCCGCCGGGTTCGACTGGATCAGCATCGACCTGATGTACGGGCTGCTGGACCAGACCGTCGACAGCGTCCGGCGCGACCTCGACGTGGTGCTGGAGAACGAGGTCACCGCCGTGGTGTGCACCAAGCTGCACCTCAAGTCCTACGCCGAGACCAGGACCGGTGTGGCGGGGGAGCAGCCGGCGCCGTGGCAGCTGCCGCAGTACCGCGACAAGCTCGTGCGCGACGGGCACTTCTGGCCGGAGCTGCGGGACCAGTACCTGATGCGCGAGGTGCTGACCGACGGCCTGCGCGCCGCCGGCTACACCGAGCACCCCACGATGTACTTCGCGCGCGACGGCCTCGGCCCGGAGAAGTGGAAGTCCATCATGGTGGACCAGGACAAGCAGGAGGCAGAGGTCGCGATCGGCCTCGGCGGCAGTTCGAGCTGCCGGGTCTCCGAGGCGATCACCGACGTGAACTGGAAGAACTACGCGGCGGCCGTCGAGGAGGGCCGCGTGCCGCTGGGGTCGGCGACCGGGTTCGATGCCGACGCCCGGGAGGCCAGGGCGGTGAAGATGGCCCTGTCGACGCTGCAGCCGGTGCGGGAGGACCTGCACCGCGCCACCTACGGCCGTTCGTTGCACGACTCGCCGTGGCGGGAGAAGTTCGAGTCCCTGGCCGAACGCGGACTTCTCGTGGTCGACGCCGGGGGAGTGGCGCTGACCGAGGACGGCGAGGTGCTGGTCGAGGCGATCATCAACACGGAGCTGTGACGGCCGGCGCGCCGGCCGTCACAGCCGTTCGTCAGAGCGCGCCGATCGCCTCGCAGGCCTTGCACACGCCCTCGCCGCAGGCCGGATCAGCCTTGGCGCAGTTGCCGACGTGCCGCTCGACGGTCTCCCTGCGAGCACCCTTGATCGCTCGTGCGGTGTTGTCGAACAACGTTTGCTGCTGGTCGCCGGTCATCAGCCGGAAGAGGTTTCCCGGCTGCTCGTAGTAGTTGCTGTCGTCCTCGCGGAAGTCGAACCGGTCGGCGGTGGCGCCGACGGCCTGCGCGGGCTCGGCGTAGGCGGGTTGCTCGGTCCAGCGGCCGAAGTTGTTCGGCTGCACACCGGGCACCCCGCCCTGGTTGCCGTCGACCCGCATGGCGCCGTCGCGGTGGTAGCTGTTGACCAGCCGCGCGCCGTGGGGGTGGTTGACCGGGATCCGGTGGTGGTTGACGCCCAGGCGGTAGCGGGCGGCGTCGCCGTAGGAGAAGAGGCGTCCCTGCAGCATCTTGTCCGGGCTGAACGAGATGCCGGGCACGACGTCGGCCGGCGTGAAGGCGGCCTGCTCGACGTCGGCGAAGTAGTTCTCCGGGTTGCGGTCGAGCGTGAGCACGCCCGCCTCGACCTGCGGGTAGTCCGCCTTGCTCCACACCTTGGTGAGGTCGAAGGGGTGGAACCGGTAGCCGGCGGCGTCGGCCTCGGGCATGACCTGGACGAAGAGCTTCCAGGACGGGAACTCGCCCCGCTCGGTCGCCTCGTAGAGGTCGCGCTGGTGCGACTCGCGGTCACCGCTGATCAGCCCGCCCGCCTGGTCGTCGGTCAGGTTCTCGACACCCTGCTCGGTGCGCAGGTGGAACTTGACCCAGTGCCGCACACCGGCGGCGTTGACCATGCTGAAGGTGTGCGAGCCGAAAACCGTGCATGTGCCGGTACGAGCGCGGGATTCCCCCGGTCGCTCATCACGATCGTGACCTGGTGCAGCGCCTCGGGCAGGTTCGTCCAGAAGCCCCAGGTGTTCTCCGGGTCGCGGAGGTTGGTGCGGGGATCGCGTTTCACGGCGTGCGCGAGGTCGGGGAACTTCAACGGGTCGCGGAAGAAGACCGGCGTGTTGTTGCCGACCAGGTCCCAGTTGCCCTCGGTGGTGTAGAAGCGGGTCGAGAAGCCGCGGAGGTCGCGTTCGGCGTCCGCGGCACCGCGCTCGCCCGCCACCGTCGAGAAGCGCACGAACGTCTCGCACTCGTTGCGACTACTGCCTTTCCGCGCACACCATGCTCGGCAAGAAGGCCGGTGCCACCGCCGAGGAGATGAGCAACGCGCAGGGCGGCAGGTCCGACGACCCGCGCACGGCCGCCGTGCTGGCGCTGGCCACCGCGCTGATCGAGCACCGCGGCCAGATCTCCGACGCCGACGTGCAGGCCGCGCGTGACGCCGGGCTGAGCCAGGAGGAGATCGTCGAGACGGTGGCGCACGTCGCGCTGAACGTGTTCACCCACTACATCAACGTGGCTCTCGACGTCCCGGTCGACTTCACCCGCGTGGCGCTCACCCGCTGAGGACACGGGGAGCCCGGTCTCGCAACCGGGCTCTCGTCCGAAAGTACTAGAGGACAACTCGCTGTGGTGCAACGGCTCCAGGTGCGTCCTACGGTCGTGATCATGACTACTGCAACGGGTAGGACCACGCCGCCGAGCACCGTCATCGCCGCGTTCGTGGGGTTCCTCGTGTCCTGCGTCTTCGCCGTGACCTCGGCCGGTGTCCTGGTGGGCACCCACGACGACATCGTCGAGGCGCTGAGGTCGTCGGGGACGTCGATGACCGAGGAGCAGCTGCAGAGCGCGGCCACCTTCACCCAGGTCCTGGTGGCGAGCATCGCCGTCGTGATCGCACTGGTCCAGCTGTGGCTCGCGTTCAAGCTCCGGTCGGGGCGCAACTGGGCGCGGATCCTGCTGACGGTGTTCACGGTGTTCCAGATCGGCAGCCTGTTCATCGGGCAGGGAGCGGCGACGCTGCCCGCGTACGGGGGCGCGCTCGTGGCCGCGTTGGCGGTGGTGGCGAGTTACCTGCCGGCGTCCAACGCGTACTTCGGCAAGCGGGCATAGCGGAGAATGCCGGCATGACCGCAGGGGGAGCGCCGGCGCCGCGGCGCAGCGTGTTCGTGGCCGAGGTCGTCGCGCTGGTCGTGGCCGTGGTGGTCGACGGGGTGCTGGCCGCCGGTGGCGACGCTCCCACGGGCGTCCTCGGGCCGCTGCTCACGATGGTCGTGCCGTACGCCGGTGAGGCCGCGGCGGTCCTCGCGGTGCTGCGGCGCCGGTTCCCCCGGCGGCTCGAGTTGCTGGCCGGTGCGGTCGTCGCACTGTCCCTGCTGGGCACGGCCGCGGCCGGACTCGTGGACCGGGTACCGGCCCAGCCGCCGGTGACGGAGGTGCTGGCGGTGCTGGTGCTGGCCGCCGCCGGATGCCGCCGGCTCCCTCCGGCGCGGGCGGCGGTGCTCGCCATCGCCGCCTGCGTCACCGTCGTGCTCGCCCCGCTCGTGCGCTACGGCCTCGACCACGCGGCCCCGGTGGCCGCGGCGCTCGCGTGGGGAGCCGCGGTGGCGCTGGGACTGATCCTGCGCGACGCGGACGCCCGGCACCGCAGCGAGCTCGAGCGCATCCGCACCGAGGACCGCCTCCAGGTGGCACGGGACCTGCACGACCTGGTGGCGCACCACGTGACCGGCATCGTGGTCCGGACCCGCGCGGCGCAGGCGCTGGCCGCGAACCCGGCGGCACCGGTCCAGGACCCCGCCGAGGTCTACGACCAGATCGAGCACGCGGCGGCCGAGGCGCTGACCGCGACGCGCGGGCTGGTCGGTGTGCTGCGCAGCGACGAGCCGCTGCCGTCACCGAGCCTCGTGCTGGGCGACGTGGTGCGAGCCGCGGTGGGCGACGGGGCTTCCGTCCACATCGCGCACGACGTCGAGGCCACCCCGTTGCCGCCACAGGTGTCCGTCGCGCTGCACCGGGTGTTGCTGGAGGCGTTGACGAACGTCCGCCGGCACGCGCGGGCCACCGCGACCAGGGTCGAGGCCCGTTCCGACGACGGCGGCCTCGTGCTGGAGGTCGACAACGACGGCGTTTCCGCGCCACCACGGGAAGGCGGGCACGGCATCATCGGGATGACCGAACGGGTGGAGGCGTTGGGCGGCGAGCTCACCGCGGGCCCGCGGGACGGCGGCTGGCGGGTCACCGCGCGGCTGCCGCTGGGCGACGACCACACCGGGCCGAGGGGGATCTGATGACCATCCGGGTGCTGATCGCCGACGACCAGACCCTCGTCCGCACCGGTTTCCGGCTGGTCCTCGACGCCGAGCCGGGCATCAAGGTGATCAGCGAGGCCGCGGACGGCGAGTCGGCGGTGCGGATGGCGCGGCAGCTGCGCCCGGACGTGACGCTGATGGACATCCGCATGCCGAAGCTCGACGGCCTGCGCGCGACCGAGCTGCTGGCGGGCCCCGGCGTCGAGGACCCGTTGAAGGTGCTGGTCGTGACGACCTACGACGTCGACGAGAACGTCTACGCCGCGCTGCTCGCCGGCGCCTGCGGGTTCCTGCTCAAGGACGCCCGGCCGCGGTTGCTGGTCGAGGCGGTGCACGCCGCGCACCGGGGAGAGGCGATGGTCTCGCCCGCGGTCACCGTGCGGCTGCTCTCGCACTTCACCAGCGGCGCCGAGCAGCGGGGCGCGCCGCTGACCGGCCGGGAGCTCGACGTCGTGCTGGCCGTGGGCCGCGGCTTCACCAACGCCGAGATCGCGGAACGGCTGACCGTCTCGCTCTCGACGGTGAAGTCGCACCTCACGAACGTCCAGGGCAAGCTCGGCGTCCGCAACCGCACCGAGATCGCCATCTGGGCTTGGCGCAACGGACTGCTCAGGTAGCGCGCACCACGACCGTGCCGGCCACCATGTCGCCGAGCCGCTGGTGCCGGGGCGTCACGGCGATCAGCACGGCGCCGACCAGGCCCATCAGCAACCCGTCCACGGCCATCAGCAGCCACCGCACGAAGTACGCCCGCAACGGCGGCTCACCGCCGCGCAGCGTCGTGATCCGCAGACCGAGCCACCGCATCGCCGGTGTCGCCCCGCCGTGCCGGAACGGGTACCAGATCTCCATCCACAGCACGCCGAGCAGCGACACCGCCACCACCGCCGCCATGGGCAGGACCCGGAACAGCTCGGCCGGCAGCCCGAGCTTGATCAGGGGCAACGACAGCAGGACGCCGAGGACGAGGCTCAGGACGGCGGCGACGCACAGCAGGACGAACTCGACGACGTGCTGGCAGTACCGGCGGAGCACGACGGAACGGGCATCGGTGGCCACCCGCCCATCATGCCAAGGGGGCGCGCGGTGGTGTCGCGCGGCCGGTACTTCGCCGTCGGTGACCGGCGCGGCGTGACCGGACCGCCGGGGGTGCCCGAGGACCTGGCTGCCGGGAGGGCGCCGACTTTCCGCGAGTTCGGTGGGCGCCGGTTCCAGTGGGGCGGGTCGCACCGGCTCGGCTGCCTTGCGGGGGGTGTTCGCGCGAGTCGGGACGAAGTCGTGCTGAAATGCGTTGTCGCCTTGCGTCGGCGAGTGCGGTTGCGTGCGCGCGCCCGGCTTGTGTTGCGAGTCGGCTCGTGGCTGTCGCCCCCGACTCTTCGCAGACCCACTTCTGTCCACAAAGGACCAGAATCGAAACACGCCGACGGCGTTCGACGAAGGGTTCGACGGCGTTCGACACCTCCCTTGACGCTGGTGGTGCACCGATGCAGACTCCGGAAAGCGTTTTCCCGACGACGGGGTCAGGAGTTCATGAGCGCCCTCGACGAACTGCGGCAGCTGCGCCGGGGTGGTGTGCAGGTCCGCAAACGCGACAACAAGGCGGCGTTCTGGTTCTTGGCGCCGTGGTTCGCCGGGCTGGTCTTCATCACGGTCGGACCCGTGCTGGCCTCGTTCGCGCTCGGGTTCACGAAGTACAACCTCATCCAGCCCCCTCGGTTCATCGGGCTGGACAACTTCGCGCGGGTTCTCGGTGACGAGCGGTTGCACAACGCGCTGCGGGTGACGTTCACGTACGTGCTCGTGTCCGTGCCGTTGCAGTTGGCGTGTGCGCTCGGCGTCGCGCTTTTGCTCGACAAGGGGTTGCGCGGGCTCGCGTTCTACCGGTCGGCGTTCTACCTGCCTTCGCTGCTCGGGTCGAGCGTGGCGATCGCGGTGCTGTGGACGCAGGTGTTCGGCACCGACGGGTTGGTCAACCGGGTGCTGGGGTTCTTCGGGGTCGAGGGCAAGGGGTGGATCTCGGACCCCGACACGGCGTTGTCGACGCTCATCGTGTTGAACGTGTGGACGTTCGGGTCGCCGATGATCATCTTTCTGGCCGGGTTGCGGCAGATCCCGGTGGTGTACTACGAGGCCGCCGCCATCGACGGGGCCGGGTGGTGGTCGCGCTTCCGGCGGATCACGATGCCCCTGCTGTCGCCGATCCTGTTCTTCAACCTCGTGTTGCAGATCATCCACGCGTTCCAGTCGTTCACGCAGGCGTTCGTGGTGTCCGGGGGGACGGGAGGGCCGTCGGACTCGACGATGTTCTACACGCTCTACCTCTACCAGCAGGGGTTCAGCCGGTTCGACATGGGCTACGCGTCGGCGCTGGCGTGGTTCCTGCTCCTGATCATCGCGGCCTTCACCGCGGTCAACTTCTGGGCGGCGAAGTACTGGGTGTTCTATGACGACTGACGTCCGCAGAAGGATCTCGGTGCCGCTCAAGCACGCCGGGCTCGTGCTGATCGGGTTCGTGATGCTGTACCCGGTGCTGTGGATGGTCGTGAGCTCGTTGCGGCCCGGTGACGAGATCTTCCGCAGCCCGGGGCTGATCCTCGACAGCTTCCAGACCGAGAACTACGTCGAGGGGTGGAACGCGCTCACGCCGTCGTTCGGGACGTACCTGCTGAACTCGGCGGTCCTGGTGCTCGGGTGCATCGTGGGGAACCTGGTGTCCTGCTCGATGGCGGCGTACGCGTTCGCGCGGTTGCAGTTCACCGGGAAGCGGTGGTGGTTCGGGATCATGCTCGGCACGATCATGCTGCCGATCCACGTGATCATCGTGCCGCAGTACGTGCTGTTCTCGCAGATCGGGTGGGTCAACACGTTCCTGCCGATCATCGTGCCGAAGATCCTCGCCACCGACGCGTTCTTCGTGTTCCTGATGGTGCAGTTCATCCGGGGCCTGCCGCGCGAGCTCGACGAGGCGGCGCGGATCGACGGGTGCGGGCACCCGCGGATCTTCCTGCGGATCGTGCTGCCGCTGATGACGCCGGCGCTCGCCACCACCACGATCTTCACGTTCATCTGGACGTGGAACGACTTCTTCAGCCAGTTGATCTACCTGACGGACCCGGAGATGTACACGGTTCCCGTCGCCCTGCGGTCGTTCGTCGACTCGACGGTCGCGACGTCGTGGGGCTCGCAGTTCGCGATGAGCGTCGTGTCGCTCGTCCCGATCTTCCTCGCGTTCCTCGTCGGCCAGCGGTACCTCGTCAAGGGGATCGCGACGACCGGGGGCAAGTAGCCGGAGGGAAAGCCCATGCTCAGAGGTGTTCGCCGCGGGACCGCGTGGGCGGTCCTGCTGTCGGTGACCGCGTCCCTGCTCGCGGCCTGCGGATCCGGGTCCGAGGCCGGTGGTGACCTGACGACGGAGAAGGTCACGCTGCGCTTCACGTGGTGGGGCGCGGACGACCGGCACAAGCGCACCCAGCAGGTCATCGACATGTTCCAGCGCAAGCACCCGAACATCACCGTCAAGGGTGAGTTCAAGGAGTGGAACGGCTACTGGGACAGCCTCGCCACCACGATGGCGGCCAACGACGCCCCGGACGTCATGCAGATGGACGAGCTCTACATCGCCTCCTACGCCGAGCGCGGTGCGCTGCTCGACCTCAACGAGGCCAAGAAGCACCTCGACACGTCGAACTTCGACCAGAAGGCGCTCGCCACGGGCACGATCGCCGGCAAGCGGTACGGGCTGCCGGTCGGTCTCGGCATGTACTCGATGATGGTCAACACCGACCTGCTCGCGAAGTACGGCATCCCGGTGCCGGACGACACCAAGTGGTCGTGGGACGACCTCAAGACCATCGGCGAGCAGGTCTCCAAGGCCGGTGGCGGCGCGGTGTTCGGCGTCCAGTCGCCCGGCATCAACGACGCGGCCGGGCTGAGCATCCGGGCGCGGCAGCAGGGCCACGCGATGTTCGACGCCGACGCCAAGGTCGTGCTGCCGCAGGAGATCGCGCGCGACTACTGGCAGTACATCCTCGACCTGTCGAAGTCGGGTGCCGCGATGTCGCCGTCCGCGACGATCGAGAAGGCCTCCGCGGGCCTCAACCAGTCGGCTACGGCGACGAACACGGCGGCGTTCGGCCTGTGGTGGAACACGCAGCTGACGGCGTTGACGGCCGCCAGCGGTGCCAAGCTCAAGCTGCTGCGGCTGCCCGGTGAGACGCAGGGCAAGGCGCCCGGCGCCTACTACAAGTCGTCGATGTTCTGGTCGGTCTCCGCGCGGTCGAAGTACCCGGCCGAGGCGGCGGCGTTCGTGAACTTCCTCGCCAACGACGAGGAGGCGGCCAAGGTGCTGCTGACCGAGCGCGGTGTGCCCGCGAACCAGAAGATCCGCGAGACGATCTCGGGACAGCTCAAGGACACGGACAAGGCCGCCAAGGAGTACCTCGACACGGTGCCCGTGAGCGACCCGCCGCGGATCACGCCGAACGGCGCCAGCACGCTCGACACGATCCTCAAGCGGCACACCGAGGACGTCCTGTTCGGCCGGACGACACCGGACCAGGCCGCCGCGTCGTTCATCAGGGAAGTGCAGTCCGAAGTGGACGCGGCGCGGTGAGGCGCGCCGCCGTCGTCGGCACCGGTTCGATCGCCGCCGCCCACGCCGAGGCGCTGCGGGCCGCGGGAGAGCGCGTCGAGCTCGTGGCTGTCGTGGACGTGGACGCCGATCGGGCGACGGCGTTCGCCCGGGAGTGGGGTGTGCCGCGGACGCACCCCACTCCCGCCGCGCTCCTCGACGCGGAGGACCTCGACCTGGTGCACGTGTGCACGCCACCGCGCCACCACGTGCCGCTCGCGCTCGACTGCCTCGCCGCCGGGGTGAACGTGCTGGTGGAGAAGCCCCCGGCGATGTCGCTGAGCGAGGTCGACGCGCTGATCGCGGCCGAACGGCGCTCGGCGGGTCGGGTCGCGACGGTGTTCCAGCACCGCTTCGGCCCCGCCGCGCTCCGGTTGCGGCGCCTGGTCGCCGAGGGCGTGCTCGGGCGGTCGTTCGTCGCGAAGTGCGACACCCTCTGGTACCGCGGCGACGCCTACTTCGAGGTGCCGTGGCGCGGGACGTGGGACAGCGAGGGCGGTGGCCCGACGATGGGCCACGGCATCCACCAGTTCGACCTGCTGCTGTCGGTGCTGGGACCGTGGCGGGAGATCCGGGCGGTCGCGGCACGGCAGGCGCGCGACGTGCAGACCGAGGACGTCTCGATGGCCCTGGTGACCTTCGCCGACGGCACTGTCGCCTCGGTGGTGAACTCCCTGCTCTCGCCGCGGGAGACCTCCGAGCTGAGGTTCGACTTCGAACGCGCCACGGTCGAGGTCGAGCACCTGTACGGCTACACCGACGCGCACTGGACGATCACCCCGGCTCCCGGCCACGAGGACGTCGCCGTGCGCTGGCGCGAGGGGCGGTCGGGGATCGTCAGCGGTCACCGGTGCCAGGTCGAGGCGCTCCTCGACGCCCTGGACGAGGGCGCACCGCCACCGGTGGCGCTGGCGGACACGCGGATCACGATGGAGTTCATCGCCGCGCTGTACGCCTCCGCGTTCACCGGGACCGTGGTGAAGGCCGGCCAGATCGGCCCCGGCAGCCCGTTCTACGCGACGATGGAAGGGATCGGTGCCCCGTGGGCGACCGCTCGGTGACTTTGCGGCACGACGACGAGGAGCTCGTCGCATCCGCCGGTGACGTCGAGATCTTCCGGTACGTGCACCGGCCGTCGACGCCGGCGTTCGAGGGCCCGAAGCCCTACCTGCACCCCGCGCGCACGCTCGCCGGCGATGTCGTGACGGCGTTCCGGCCGCACGACCACCGGTGGCACAAGGGCGTGCAGATGACCGCGACGGACGTGTCGGGGGAGAACTTCTGGGGCGGCGTCACCTACGTGCGCGACCAGGGCTACGTGGTGCTGCCCAACGTCGGCACCATGCGGCACGACGGGTTCGCGGTCGACGGGCCGCACGTCGAGGAGCTGCTGTCGTGGTTCACCGAGGCGGGCGAGCACTGGGTCGGTGAGCGGCGCTCGTTCGCCGTGCGCGACGTCGAGGACGACTCGTGGACGCTCGAGTTCGCGACGGCGCTCACGAACCTCCGGTCGGAGACCCTGGTCTTCGGCAGCCCGACGACGAACGGCCGTGAGCTCGCGGGCTACACCGGCTTCTTCTGGCGCGGACCGCGCTCCTTCACCGGCGGCGAGGTGATCGCCGCCGGTGGGGGAGCGGGGCAGGAGATGATGGGCGAGGCCGCGCCGTGGCTCGCGTTCGTCGGGCGGCACGACGAGGTGGACCGGTCGTCGACCCTGCTGTTCCTCGACCACCCGGACAACAAGAGCACGCACTGGTTCGTGCGCAGCACACCGTTCGCGGCGGTCAACCCGTCCTTCGCCTTCCACGACACGGTCGAGCTGCCTCCCGGTGCGGTGCTGGAGCTGCGGTACCGGCTCGTCGTCGCCACCGGGGAGTGGGACCGGGAACGGCTGGAGTCCTACGTGGAGGCGCACCCGTGGTGACCCCCTTCCCCGGCGGCATCGGCATCTCCGGCCTGCGGGTGTACGACTGGCCCGCTGTGGACGGAGTGTGCGGCGGGTCGCCGCACGTGCACCTGGCCTGCGCGGAGTGCTACTACGTGATCGGCGGGCGGGGCAGCGTCCAGACGCTGACCCGGCGCGGGTTCGCCGAAACCGCGCTGCACGAGGGGGTCGTCGCCTGGTTCACGCCCGGCACGGTCCACCGCCTGGTCAACGACGGCGACCTGCGGATCATCGTCGTGATGCAGAACAGCGGCCTGCCGGAGGCGGGCGACGCGGTGTTCCCGTTCCCCGCCGAGGTGCTCGCCGACGAGGAGAGCTATCTCGCCCATGCCGGGGCGGGAGACGAGAAGGCTGCTCGACGACGCCGGGACCTGGCCCTGGAGGGGTTCCTGGAGCTGCGACGGCGGGTCGAGTCCGGAGAGGACGCGGCGCTCGACGACTTCTACCGCGCCGCCGTCCGCCTCAAGCGGGGTGTGCTGGACGACTGGGAGGAGCGGTGGCGTGGCGGGGCGCTGGCCTCCGCCGAACGCACCGGGGAGCACGTGACCCTGTTGCGGGACGGGGAGATCGCGCATCTCGCCGAGGCGGACATCCACGTGGTGCGGGCGCCGGGACCGCAACGCCTCGGAATGTGCGGCAGGCTCGACGCCCACGACCCGTCCGAGGGCGAATCTCCCTACTGATCAACGGTTTCGTCGATTCGAGTCGAAGAATTTCGGCGCGGTCCTTTCGACCTGTTCGACGCTACCGTCACCGGTATGAAACGTTTCAATTCGGCGAGACTCAGCGTGCTGCTCGCGGTGGCGCTGACCGCGGCCGGCGTTCCCGCCCTCGCGGACGAGGTGCAGGAGCGCGGGCTGGTCAGCACCAGGTCGGTGCACGGCAACGGGAACTTCGTGTCGTGGCGGTTGCTCGGCTCGGACGCGGCGGACGTGGCGTTCAACGTCTACCGCGACGGCGTGCGGGTCAACCGGGCTCCGGTGACCACGGCGACGAGCTACCTCGACGCGGGTGCGCCCGCGACCGCGTCCTACTCGGTGCGCCCGGTGGTCGGAGGTGTGGAACCGGCGGCGGTCACGCGGTCCGTCGGGACGCTCGCGACCAGCAGGGACGTCCCCCTGCAGATCCCTCCCGGCGCAACGACCCCGTCGGGCGAGGCGTACACCTACGTGGCGAACGACGTGTCGGTGGGCGACCTCGACGGCGACGGCGAGCAGGACCTGGTGCTGAAGTGGGATCCCACGAACGCCAAGGACAACTCGCAGTCCGGCTACACGGGCAACGTGTACCTGGACGCGTACCGGTTGAACGGCACCAGGTTGTGGCGGATCGACCTCGGCCGCAACATCCGGGCAGGCGCGCACTACACGCAGTTCCAGGTGTTCGACTACGACGGCGACGGTCGCGCCGAGGTGGCCGTGAAGACCGCCGACGGCACGCGGTCGGGCACGGGCCAGGTGATCGGCAACTCGGGCGCGGACCACCGCAACAGCAGCGGCTACGTCCTCGCCGGACCCGAGTACCTGTCGGTGTTCCGCGGCACGGACGGCGCGGTGCTCGACACCGAGAGCTACGTGCCGCCGCGCGGCAACGTCTCGTCGTGGGGCGACAACTACGGCAACCGGGTCGACAGGTTCCTCGCCGGAACGGCCTATGTGGACGGATCACGGCCGAGCATCGTCATGGCGCGCGGCTACTACACCCGCAGCGTGATTTCCGCGTGGGACTTCCGGGGCGGCCAGCTCACCCAGCGCTGGACGTTCGACTCGGCCGCGCAGCCGAACCGCGCGGCCTGGGAGGGCAAGGGCAACCACCAGCTTTCGGTGGCCGACGTCGACGCCGACGGCCGCGACGAGATCGTCTACGGCTCGATGGCGATCGACGACAACGGCCGGGGCCTGTGGCAGAACGGCACCCGCCACGGCGACGCGCTGCACGTCGGCGACTTCATCCCGTCCCGCGCGGGCCTCGAGGTCTTCAAGCCGTCGGAGTCGACCACCGACCTCACGCACTGGATGGGCGACGCGCGGACCGGCCAGATCATCTGGAGCGCGCCGTCGTGCGGCTGCGACAACGGCAGGGCGGTGGCCGCCGACATCTGGGCGGGCAACCCCGGCGCGGAGGCGTGGTCGTCGTCGGTCGCCGGCCTGCGCAGCGCCACCACGGGCGCCCAGGTCTCGGCCCGCAAGCCGGGTTCCACGAACTTCGTGATCTGGTGGGACGGCGACGCCCAGCGCGAACTGCTGAACGGCACCACGATCGACAAGTACGGCCCCAACGGCGACACGAGGCTGCTCACCGGGTCCGGTGTCGCGTCGAACAACGGCACCAAGTCCACGCCGGCGCTGTCCGCGGACATCCTCGGTGACTGGCGCGAGGAGGTCGTCTGGCGCACCTCGGACAACCGGGCGCTGCGGATCTACTCGACCACCGAGCCGACGGACATCCGGCGGGTGTCGCTGATGCAGGACCGGCAGTACCGAGTGGCGGTGGCGTTCCAGAACACCGCCTACAACCAGCCGCCGCACCCGAGCTTCGCCACGCCCTGAGGGCGGGGGAGGTGGTGGCGCGGCACGAGCACGGCGGGCCGGTCGCGCCACCGGGAACGGCCTACAGGTGCTGACGCAGGTGCCGCAGCTGCGTCTCCAGGTGGCTGGTGGGCGTGGTGTGCTTGCCGAACGGCGACACCGTGATCTCCTTGGGCGCGCGGACCTCGTGGTACGCCGCGTACACGGTGGACGGCGGGCACGTCTCGTCCATCAGCCCGACGCTGAACAACGTCGGCGCGGTGATCCGCCGGGCGAGCAGGGCGCAGTCGACGTACCGCAGGGTGTTCAGGGCGGTGGGCACGAGAGCGTCGTGCTGCGCCAGGAAGTCGCTGATCTCCGTGTAGGGCGGCGTGGTGCCGATGCGGACCGCGCGGTGCAGGTCGCACAGGAACGGCACGTCGGAGTGGCAGACCTTCACGCGGTCCGCGCGCAACGCGGCGGCGGCCAGCGCGAGCGCGCCACCCTGGCTGCCCCCGGTCACGGCGATGCGGCCGGGGTCCACGCCCGGTAGTTCGGCGACGACGTCCACGGCCCGTGCGGCGTCGAGGAACAGCCGCGTGTAGTAGTAGCCCTCCGGGCTGGAGATGCCCCTGGTCATCACGCCGGGGTGCTCGGGACCCGTGCCCGGTCCCGCGTCGGCGGTGGCGCCCACGGACCAGCGGCCGCCCTGGGCCCTGCTGTCCATCACGAACTGCGCGAAACCGAGGCTCGGCAGCAGCGTGTGCTGGGCGGGGACACCACGGCCGCCGCCGTAGCCGATGTACGTCACGACCACCGGCAACGGGTCGTCGCCCGCGGGGCGCAGGTACCAGCCGCGGACGGGGTGGCCGTGGGCGCCGGAGAACTCCACGTCGTGCACCACCAGCGGCCGGTACAGGTCCGGTTCGTGCGGCGTCAGCACGGGCGGGCTCGCGGCGGCCGACGTCTCGGCCAGCCGGGCCGCCCACCACTCGTCGAGGTCGTCCGGTTCCGGGGTGGTGACGCGGTGCCGGAGCAGGTCTTCCTCGGGCATGTCGACGACGGGCACGCAGATCTCCTCACTCGAGCGGTCACTGCGATCTTCACACGGGTCAGCGGCGCGGCGGCAGGGGAACGCGCGACCAATCGGTGTCCGAGGCGAGGTGGAAGCCCGGGTGGGGCGGCTGGTTGTAGGCGGTCTGCTGGCGGGCGACCTCGACGCGGTACTGGCGGTCGTGCATCAGCGTGTACATCTTGTGGTTCGTCGGCTCGGTGCTGAGGTGGAAGCGCAGCGCCGAGCTGTCGTGGGTGCGCACGAGGAGTTCCTCGCGCCAGTCGCCGAGGACGTCGGCCACCAGCGACGGGGTGCCCTTGGTGCCGTTGTTGGTCCGCGTGCCGGTGGCCGTCAACAGCGTGCCGCGCCGCCAGTCGTCGACGGTCGGGGTGGCGTCCTGGGCGCCGTTCACGATCTGCGTGGTCAGGTCGCCCGCCCAGCGGATGCTCATGTTCGTCCCCGGAGAGCGGGTGTCCAGCCGGCGGCCGTCCGCGCTCCAGAGGCCCGAGGAGTCCGAGCCGCTCGGCATCGACGCCCACGTCTCGATGCCGCGCACGTCCGGCCGGACGTCGCCGATCATGCCGCGGCCCGTGTCCATCCCGGAGTAGCCGCCGTAGAGCACTTCCCCGGTTCGCGCGTCGCGCAGCGTGTAGCCGTACGGCGCCGAACGCGCTCCCTCGTGCACCATGTGGATCTCCAGACCAGGGCGGTCCGGGTCGACGTCGGTGACGTGCAGGGCGTCGCCGTGACCGATCCGCGCCACCGCACCGGGATCGGCGCTGCCCGGTGGCAGCACGCCCGTGGAGCTGTACTCCAGCGAGCCGTCGTCGTCGAGCGTCGCGCCGCCGTAGACGATCTCGTGGCGGCCGTCCCCGTCGACGTCGGCGACGCTCAGCGAGTGCGCGCCCTGCGTGGTGAGCTTCGCGTGGCTCGGGTTCGTGCCGTCACGGCCGTGCGGGGTGTCGCGGAACGGGTTCGCCATCGGCACGTGCCCGCTGTCGGCGAGCCACCTCTTCGTGAGACTGCGGCCGTTCCAGTCGTAGGCGGCGACCGTGGAGCGGGTGTAGTAGCCGCGGGCGAAGATCGCGGACGGTCGCTTGCCGTCCAGGTAGGCCACCCCGGACAGGAACCGGTCCACGCGGTTGCCCGGCTCGATGCGGCTCATGGCGTAGTCGCCCCACATCAGCCCGTCGTCACCGCGGCCCGGTTCGTAGCGCACGGTCTGCAACTCCCGGCCCGTCGCGCCGTCGAACACGGTCAGGTACTCCGGGCCGTCGACGACGAAGCCGGCGAACTGGCGCAACCGGTTGTTGACGCTGCGGGAGGGCGCGTAGACGTCGATGAAGTGGTCGGCGAGCGCGGCGGCGTCGGTCTCGGACAACGGGTAGGCGTAGCGCGGGTCGAGGCCCAACGCCTGCTCCAGCGTCGCGGGCCACCGCCCGGCGACGACCTCGGGGTGCGCGTGCCAGCCGCGGAAGACGCCGATGAGGTGGGTGCGGTACCCGTCGGCGCTCAGGCGGTAGTCGTCGGTGTGCGCGTGGCCCGCGCGGACGTCCTCGCGCGGCAGGGTGATGTACCGCGACCGCCCGTCCCCGCCCACGGTCCTGGTGCCGGGCGCGGTCTTCGTCATCAGCTCGGACCTGCCGTCGCCGTCGAAGTCGTAGACCAGGAACTGCGTGTAGTGCGCGCCCGCCCTGATGTTCACGCCGAGGTCGATCCGGTGCAGCAGCGTCCCGTCGAGGCGGTACGTGTCGAGGTGCACCGGCCCGGTGTAGCCGGCCTGCGAGACGTCCTTGGAGTTGCCGGGGTCCCACTTCACGACGTACTCGTACCGGCCGTCGCCGTCCACGTCGCCGACGCTGACGTCGTTGGCGGAGTAGGTGTAGCTCTCGCCGGCCGGCGTCACCCCGTCGGCGGGCCTGCGCAGCGGGAGGTCGTGGTGCGGCGCGGCCCAGGCCGTCACCGGCCGGCCGCGCCCGAGCGGCACCCCGCGCACGACGGGAGCCACCTGGTAGCGCGCGCCGGGCCGGGGGTCCGGGTCGGTGTGGGTGGTGCTGCCGGTGACGGTCGCGATCCGCCTGCCGTCCCGGAAGACCGCGAAGTCCGGACCGGCGAGCCCGGTCGCGGTCGCACCGGTGGCCTCGTGGCCGAGCAGCCGCCAGCTCAGGTGCACGCCGCCGGCCGCGGGGACCGCGACGAGCCCCCGGTCGAGCCGCTCGGGGACGGCGGGCGGTGCGGCGAGGTCCCGCCTCTCGTCCCCGGCAGCCCGCGCGGAGGCAGGAGCCTGTGCGGCGATGAGGGCGGTGACCACCAGCGGGAGCAGAGCGCTTCGTCGCAGATCCACGGCCGCTACCATGACCCGTTCGCGCCGAGCAGCGCAAGAGTTGGTGCTGTTGAATGCGGAAAGCGTTTTCCGAGTCGAATTCGCGACGCCGTTCGAACGAGGTCCGTCGAACGGGGCGAACGGCGAGTCGATGGCGGTGAGTCGGTGCGGGGCCTGTCCGGCGGGACATGTCGAGGTCAGCCGGTTGTCCGCGGTCGACAGGCGTTCGCGGTGGTCCACTCGGCGGTGTCGTCGGGTCATCGGCTGGTTAGTGTCCCGGTTCCGGGAGCGCTCCCAGAACCGGACAGACCAGCCCCTCTTCCTCCCAGGAGGTCGTCGTGACCTTGCGATTTCTCCGAGCGGTGGTGACCGGCCTGCTGCTGGCGGCCTGCGTCGTCGTCGCCGCGTCCCCGGCGAACGCCGCACCACCGCGGGTGATGGCGCTCGGTGACTCGATCACCGGCTCGCCGGGGTGCTGGCGGGCGTTGCTCGCGAAGCACCTGCAGGACACCGGGCACAGCGTCGACTTCGTCGGCTCGCTGCCCGCCCCGGGCTGCGGGTTCACCTACGACGGTGACAACGAGGGCCACGGCGGCATCCTGGCGACCACCATCGTGCGCGACAACCGGCTGCCCGGCTGGCTGTCGTCCGCGCGTCCCGACGTCGTCCTCATGCACCTCGGCACCAACGACGTCTGGAACAACATCCCGGCGAACACGATCCTGGGCGCCTACACCACGATGCTCGGCCAGATGCGGGCGAGCAACCCGGCGATCAAGCTGGTGGTGGCCCAGATCATCCCGATGAACCCGTCGAACTGCACGGCGTGCGCGCAGCGGGTCGCGGACCTGAACGCCGCGATCCCCGGCTGGGCGCGGGCGAACAGCACCGCGGCGTCCCCGATCACCGTGGTCGACCAGTGGACCGGGTTCGACACCGCGGCCGACACCACCGACGGCGTGCACCCGAACAGCTCCACCGGCATCCAGAAGATCGAGAGCCGCTGGTACCCGGCCGTCGTGGCGGCGCTCGGCTCGCAACCCCCGGCGGCGGTGGGTCTGCGCGTCGACGGCACACGGGTCGTCGAGGCCGACGGCACCCCGTTCGTGATGCGCGGCGTGAACCACGCGCACGTCTGGTACCAGTCGCAGACGAGGGCGTTCGCGGACATCAAGTCCTTCGGCGCCAACACGGTCCGCGTCGTGCTCGGCAGCGGCCAGCGCTGGGGCCCGACGCCCGCGTCCGAGGTCTCGAGCGTCATCTCGCTGTGCAAGCAGAACAAGCTGATCTGCGTGCTGGAGGTGCACGACACCACCGGTTACGGCGAGCAGAGCGGGGCCGCGACCCTGGACCAGGCCGCCACGTACTGGATCAGCGTGGCGAGCGCGCTCAAGGGGCAGGAGAACTACGTCGTCATCAACCTCGGCAACGAGCCGTTCGGCAACAACGCCCAGGTGAGCGCGACGTGGGCGAGCGCCACGAGCAGCGCGATCAGCCGCCTGCGCGGTGCGGGGCTGCAGCACCTGCTGATGGCCGACGCGCCGATGTGGGGCCAGGACTGGGGCAACATCATGCGCGACGGCGCGGCCTCGGTGCTCAACGCCGACCCGCAGCGCAACACCGTGTTCTCCATCCACATGTACGGCGTCTACAACACCGCGGACAAGGTCAACGCCTACTTCGACGCGTTCCGCACCGCCGGCCTGCCGCTCGTGGTGGGGGAGTTCGGGCACAACCACAGCGACGGCGACCCCGACGAGGACACGATCATGGCGCAGGCCCAGGCGCGCGGCCTCGGCTACCTCGGCTGGTCGTGGAGCGGCAACAGCAGTGACGTCGGCTACCTGGACATGGTCACCTCGTTCAACCCGGCGAGCCTCACGCCCTGGGGTGAGCGGTTCCTCAACGGCGCCAACGGAGTCCGGCAGACTTCGAAGGAGGCCACGATCTACGGCGGTGGCGGTCCCGCCGACACCGAGGCGCCGACCACGCCCGGCACCCCTTCGGCCTCGGGCGTCACGTCCACCGGCCTCACGCTGAGCTGGGCCGCGTCCACGGACAACGTCGGCGTCACCGGCTACGACGTGCTCCGCGCGACGGGCAGCGGTTCGTTCGCGCAGGTCGGCTCGTCGGCGACGACGACGTTCGCCGACAGCGGCCTGACCCCGTCGACCACCTACCGCTACCAGGTGCGCGCCAGGGACGCGGCCGGCAACGTCTCGGCGGTCTCGGCCGCCGGCACGGCGACCACGAGCGCCGGTGGCGGCACGGGCACCTGCAAGGTCGCCTACTCCGCCCAGAACTGGGGTGGCGGCAACGGCTTCACCGCCAACGTCACCATCACGAACACGGGCACCAGCGCGATCAACGGCTGGACGCTCGCCTTCGGCTACCCCAACGGCCAGCGCGTCACGCTGCCGGGCTGGGGTGCGACGTTCGCGCAGTCCGGTGCCGACGTCACCGCGACCAACCTGTCGTGGAACGGCTCGCTCGCGCCGAACGCGTCGACCGGCATCGGGTTCAACGGCACGTACAGCGGCTCCAACCCGGCGCCGTCGTCCTTCACGCTGAACGGGAGCACCTGCACGACCGGTTGAGATCTGAACGATTCAACAGGCTGTCCGATTGCGGACAGCCTGTTGTCGTCTGCCTCGACCTGCCTCCGCGGACCCAACCACTACTCCCGGCTCCTCGGCGGTGACGGTGCCGCACGGCAGGTGGACGTCAGCGGAAGAGCCCGAGGGGAACGGACTCCGCCAGCATCCGGTACCCGGTGGGGTTGAGGTGCAGGCCGTCCCCGACGTCCGCGACGGGCAGCAGCCGTCGCGGGTTCGCGGGATCCCTGACGACGGCGTCGAAGTCGAGGACGGCGTCGAACCGCCGGCTGGTGCGGATCCAGTGGTTCACCGCCTGCCGGGCCGACTCGCGGAAGCCTCCGGCGTCGTCGTAGCCGTGGCCGCCGAACGGCAGGAGCGTCGCACCGCAGACCTCGATGTCGTGGGCGTGGGCGCGGTCGAGGACCTGACGGTAGGCGGCGATCAGGTCCTCGGCCACCGCCTTCTGCGCCACGTCGGTCGCGTCCGCCGTGCCGATGTCGTTGACGCCCTCGAACAGGACCAGCCACCTGACCCCGCTCTGGGTCAGCAGGTCGCGGTCCAGGCGCGCCAGCACGCTGGGACCGAGACCGTCCTGCAGCACGCGGTTGCCGCCCGCGGCCTGGTTGACCACCGCGACCCGGCCGCGCAGGCGGTCGGAGAGCTGGTCGGGCCAGCGGTCGTTGCCGTTGGTGGTGGAGCCCCGGCCGTCGGTCAGGGAGTCACCGATCACCACGACGGCGTCCGCCGCGGAGGGCACCTCGACGCCGCTGAGGAAGTACCAGTGGTCGGTCGGCGTCGCGCCCGGCAGCGCGACGGACTCGGTGTGGTCGCCGGCGATCAGGTGGGACGTCGTGCGGGAACCGGGGTGGGAGGTGATGTCGGTGGAGGCCTGGCCGCGCGCGAGGTACGCCGTCACGGTCAGGTTCGTGCCGGGCTCGACGGCGAAGTCCAGCGGATCGGACACCACCAGAGCGCCCACCGGGACAGCCGCGGACGTGCGGCCGCTGAACGTCACCCGGCGCACCGAACCGGGCTCGACCGCGCTGGTGCCCGCACGACCGCCCTGCGGCCGGGCGACGGTGACGGCGGTGAGCGGCAGCACCGCGCCCCCGAACGCGTTGCTGAAGCGCAGCCGCAGCCGGGTGCCACCGGCGGTGACGCGGACGGTCTGGCGCAGCGTGGCGTCGGCGAGCACCAGGCCGTCGCCGGTGAAGGGCGCCGGCGGCATGTTGTGCGGTTCGGTGAGCTGGGGCATGGCCGCCCAGGTGGTCAGCCAGCGGGTCCGGCGGGGGACCCGGGCCTGCGCCACGGCGGGGGTGAGAACGCCGGTGGCGGCCAGGCCGAGGAAGGAGCGCCTGCGCATCTGTGCCGTCCTTTCGTCAGCGGGGCAGATAACGCTGGAGCGGCTGCGACCTTCCTACCAGTTCCCGGAGTTCGGCGAGAGTGCCTTCGACGGCCCCCGCGGCACGGGCCTGCACGAGGACGTTGCCGATCGCGGTGGCCTCGGCCGGTCCCGCCACGACGGGGAGTCCGCACGCGTCGGCGGTCAGCTGGCACAGCAACGCGTTGCGCGAGCCTCCTCCGACGACGTGCACGACCTCGACCTCCTTGCCGGACAACCGTTGTGCGTCCGCGATGGCGTCGCGGTGAGCGAGAGCGAGACTGTCCAGAACGGACCGGACGATCTCCGGCCTCGTCATGCTCCTCCCGCACCACCGCTCGATGCGGGCGGGCATGTCGCCGGGCGGGAGGAACACCGGGTCGTTGGGGTCGAACGTCGAACCGGTGGCGTTCGACGCCTCGCGCAGCAACGGTTCCAGCTCAGCGCCCCACGTCCGCAGGCACTCCTGCAGCAACCAGAGGCCCATCACGTTGCGCAGGTAGCGGATCGTGCCGTCGACACCGCCCTCGTTGGTGAAGTTCGCCGCCCTGCTCTCCCCGGTGAGCACGGGAGCCGTCAGCTCCACACCGACCAACGACCAGGTGCCGCACGAGATGTAAGCGAACCGGTCGGTCCCTGCGGGGACGGCGACGACGGCGGACGCGGTGTCGTGCGAGCCGACCGCCGTGACCGGGACGCCGTTCCAGGAGCCCGCCGGGTCGCCGGGGTGGCGCAGCTCCGGCAGCAGACCGGGTGGGAGGTCGCGGGTCAGCGACGGCGACCACCGTCCTGTTCGGACGTCGATCAGGCCGGTGGTCGTGGCGTTGGTGTACTCGGCGCCGCGTTCGCCGGTCAGCCAGTACGACACCAGGTCCGGGATCAGCAGGAGCTGGGAGGCGCGGGGGAGCAGCGGTTCCACGCGCAGCTGGAACATCGTGTTGAACGGCTGGAACTGCAGGCCGTTGACCTCGTAGAGACCCTCCTCCGGCTCGATGTCCCCGGTGCGGGGGTCGCGGTGGTGCACGGGGTCGCCGAGCAGCTCACCGGAGGCGTCGAGCAGGCCGTAGTCGACCGCCCAGCTGTCGACGCCGATGCTGCCGACCTCACCGGCCAGGCTCAGCCCGGTGAGGATCTCGCGGTACAGGCCGCGCAGGTCCCAACGCAGCCGGCCGCCGGAGTGCACAGGGCCGTTGGGGAACCGGTGCACCTCCTCGACCGCGACCCGGCCGCCGGTGACGACCCCGCGCACCACGCGGCCGCTGGACGCGCCGAGGTCGACCGCGGCGACCGCCGTCATCGCAGGAACGCCGCTGCGACACCGGCGTCGACCGGCACGTGCAGGCCGGTCGTCAGCGAGAGGTCGCCCGCCGTCAGCGCGAACACCGCCGCGGCCACGTGCTCGGGCAGCACCTCGCGCTTGAGCAACGTGCGCCGGGCGTAGAACGCGCCGAGTTCCTCCTCCGGCACGCCGTACACGGCGGCGCGCTGGGCGCCCCACCCGCCGGCGAAGATCCCGGACCCGCGGACCACGCCGTCCGGGTTGACGCCGTTGACCCGGATGCCGTCGCCACCGAGTTCCGCCGCGAGCAACCGCACCTGGTGCGCCTGGTCGGCCTTGGCCGCGCCGTAGGCGACGTTGTCCGGCCCGGCGAACACCGAGTTCTTGCTGGAGATGTAGACGATGTCACCTCCCGTGCCCTGGGCGCGCATGACCTTCGCGGCCTGCTGGGAGACCAGGAACGAGCCCTTGGCCATGACGTCGTGCTGCAGGTCCCAGTCGGCCTCGGTGGTCTCCTCGAGCGGCTTGGAGATCGACAGACCGGCGTTGTTGACCACCAGGTCCACGCCGCCGAACGCGAGCGCCGCGGCGCGGAACGCCTCGGCGATGGCGGCGGAGTCGGTGACGTCCACGGTGACCGGCACCGCCACGTCCGCCGACCCGATCTCCTCGGCGACCTGCCGTGCCGCGGCACCGTCGCGGTCGGCCACGACGACGCACGCGCCCTCGGCCGCCAGCCGGTGCGCGACCGCCCTGCCGATGCCCGATCCGCCACCGGTGACGAGCGCGACGCGCGTGGCGAGCGGCCTGGGCTCCGGCATCCGCCGCAGCTTCGCCTCCTCGAGCGCCCAGTACTCGATGCGGAACTTCTCGCGCTCCTCGATCGGCGCGTACCGCGAGACCGACTCGGCGCCCCGCATCACGTTGACGGCGTTGACGTAGAACTCACCCGCGACGCGCGCCGTCTGCTTGTTCCTGCCGAAGCTGAACATGCCGACGCCCGGCACGAGCACGATCGCCGGGTCGGCGCCGCGCATCGGCGGGCTGTCCGGCTCCGCGTGCCGCTCGTAGTAGGCCCGGTACTCCTCGCGGTAGGCCTCGTGCAGCTCCTTCAGACGTGCCACCACGTCCTCCAGTGGCGCGACGGGCGGCAGGTCGACCACCAGCGGACGGACCTTCGTGCGCAGGAAGTGGTCGGGGCACGACGTGCCGAGGGCAGCGAGCTCCGGGTGCCGTTCGCGGGACAGGAAGTCGAGCACCACGTCGGCGTCGGTGAAGTGACCGACCTGCGGGCTGTCGGTGGAGGCCAGGCCGCGGACGACCGGCGCGAGCTCGGCGGCCCTGAGACGGCGGTCCGCCTCCGGCAGCGGCGCGTGCACCACCGGGCCGAACGGTTCCGGGCGGCCGTGCTCGTCGAGGTAGCGCTGGGCGGTCCGGATGATCTCCAGCGAGTGCGCCTCGCACTCCTCGCTCGTCGCACCCCAGGCCGTGATGCCGTGCCCGCCCAGCACGACGCCGACGGCCTCGGGGTGGTCGCGCTTGACCGCCGCGATGTCCAGGCCCAGCTGGAAACCCGGCCGCCGCCACGGCACCCACGCCACGCGGTCGCCGAAGCACGCCTTGACCAGGGCCTCGCCGTCGGCCGCCGTCGCGAACGCGATGCCCGCGTCCGGGTGCAGGTGGTCGACGTGCGCCGCGTCCACGAGACCGTGCATGGCCGTGTCGATGGACGGCGCCGCGCCTCCCTTGCCGTGCAGGCAGAAGTCGAACGCGGCGACCACCTCGTCCTCGCGCTCGACGCCGGGGTACACCTCGGTCAGCGCCCGCAGCCGGTCGAGCCGCAGCACCGCGAGCCCGGACTCGGTCAGCGTGCCCAGGTCGCCGCCGGACCCCTTGACCCACACCAGGTCCACGGGCTGCCCGGTCACCGGGTCGACGCCGGACCCCTTGGCCGAGGTGTTGCCGCCCGCGTAGTTGGTGTTGCGCGGATCCGCTCCGAGCCGGTTGCTGCGGCCCAGCAGGGCTTCGACCTCGCTCATCACGCACCCCACCCGGCGGCCTCGCCGCCGACTCGTTCCCGGACGATCTGCTCGGCGTACCCGGACCGCCGGTAAGCGGCCATCGGGTCGGGGTCCAGCCCCATGTCCTCGCGCAGCTCCCGCAGCAGCGGCCGCACGTCGGTGTTGTAGGCGTCCATCAGCACGGCGTTCGCCCCGAGCACGTCACCGGCCCGCTGGGCGGAGTCCAGCGCGCCGTGGTCGACGAGCAGCGCCTTCGCCGTGGCCTCCTGGACGTTCAGCACCGACCGGATGATCGCCGGGATCTTCGGCTCCAGGTTGTGGCACTGGTCGAGCATGAACGCGATGCCCGCCGCCGGCTTCAGCGCGTCGGCCAGCACGATCTCGTGCATGATCCGGAAGAGCTGGAACGGGTCGGCCGCCCCGGCCATCAGGTCGTCGTCGGCGTAGAAGCGCGAGTTGAAGTCGAACGCGCCGAGCTTGCCCGCCCGCAGCAGGAACGACACGATGAACTCGATGTTCGTGCCGGGGGCGTGGTGTCCGGTGTCGATCACCACCTGCGCCTTGTCGCCCAACGTCAGGCAGTGCGCGTACGCGGTGCCCCAGTCCGGCACGTCGGTCACGTAGAACGCGGGCTCGAAGAGCTTGTACTCGACCAGCATCCGCTGATCCGCACCCAGCCGGGCGTACGTCTCCCGCAGCGCCTCGGCCAGCCGGTCCTGGCGGGCGCGGATGTTGTCCTGGCCGGGGTAGTTGAGCCCGTCGGCGAACCACAGCTTGAGGTCGCGCGACCCCGTCTGGTCCATGATGTCGACGCACTCGAGCAGGTGCCCGACCGCCTTGCGCCGCACCAGCGGGTCCGGGTGGCAGACGCTGCCGAGCTTGTAGTCGTCGTCCTGGAACACGTTGGAGTTGACGGCGCCGAGCGCGACACCGCGGTCCCTCGCGTAGGAGGCGAGCTTGCCGTAGTCGTCGACCCTGTCCCACGGGATGTGCAGCGCGACGGTCGGCGCGACCCCGGTGAGCCGGTGCACCACCGCCGCGTCGTCGATCTTCTCGTACGGCGTGCGCGGGACCCCCTGCTGCGCGAACACCTTGAACCGGGTGCCCGAGTTCGCGTAGGCCCAGGAAGGGGTCTCGATCCGCTGCTCGCGCAGCGCGTCCTTCACGCTCATGGTGTGTTCTCCCCAAACTCAGTCGAGGTGGAAGACCTCGTCGAGGGGCCGCATCCGTTCGTCGGCGTTGCCGTCACCGACGAAGAACTCCGCCATCTCGGTCTGCCAGCGCGCGTTGACCTCGGTGCGCGCCATCTCCGCGAGGGCAGCGTCGAAGTCGTCGCACTCGAGGTAGCCGACGAGCAGGCCGTCCTCGGCGAGGAAGAGCGAGTAGTTGTGCCAACCCGCCTCGGTGAGGGCTGCCCGCATCTGGGGCCACACGTCGCGGTGGCGCGCCCGGTACTCCTCGAGCCGGTCCGGGCGCACCCGCAACGTGAAGCAGACACGCATGTCAGAAGTCGAACTGGTCGATGGCGTCCTCGTCGAACACCGGCGGGCCGAGTACGACCTCGCCCCTGGCGCCCACGGTGTACTCGCCGAGATCGCCCGCTGTGAGCTTCTCGCCCTCGGCACCGGTGAGCTGCCCGGACGCGAGCGCCGCGGCGCCGACGGACTTGCTCATCTCGTCCAGTGCCACCCCGGGAGGTCGGTCCACGTCCGTCTCCTCGATGTTGAAACGTTTTAAACGCCGAGTAACGAGCACTCTGGGTGTGCTGCGCCACCATGTCAAGGGCTGCCGGGTACGATTCGTTGTCACGTTTCAACACAGGAGCCGCCGGTGAAGCCGTCAGTGGGGATCCGCGACGTCGCGCAGCACGCCGGCGTGTCCAACGCGACCGTCTCGAACGTGCTGAACCGGCCCGACGTCGTCGCTCCGGCGACGCGGCAGCGGGTGCTGGCCGCGATCGAGCAGCTCGGCTTCGTGCGCAACGAGTCCGCGCGCCAGCTCCGCGCGGGCCGCAGCCGGGTGCTCGCCTACGTCGTGCTCGACGCGGCGAACCCGTTCTTCACCGACGTGGCGCGCGGCGTGGAGGACGCGGCGCGGGAGGCGGGGTTCGCGCTGTTCCTGTGCAACAGCGCCTCCGACGGCGGTCGTGAGCGCGAGTACCTGGAGCTGCTGCACGAGCAGCGGGTCGAGGGCATCCTGATCACCCCGGTCGACGGCGAGAGCGCGCAGCTCGCCGACCGCGGCACGCCGGTCGTGCTGGTCGACCGCGAGGCCTCGGACGGGGCGCGGTGCTCGGTGGCGGTGGACGACGTGCTCGGCGGCGAGCTCGCGGTCACCCACCTCGTCGAGAACGGTCACACCCGCATCGCCATGATCGGCGGCCCGCTGTCGATCCAGCAGGTGCGCGACCGGCGTGAAGGCGCGTTGCGGGCGCTCGCCGGCGCCGGGCTGCCCGCGGACGCGCTGACGTTCCTCGAGACCAGGGGGCTGCAGGTCGCGGCGGGCAGGGGCGCGGGGGAGAGGCTCGCCGGCCTGCCCGCCTCGCGCCGGCCCACGGCGGCGTTCTGCGCCAACGACCTGCTGGCGCTCGGCCTGCTGCAGTCGATGACCCAGCAGGGCCTGCGCGTCCCGGACGACCTCGCCGTGGTCGGCTACGACGACATCGAGTTCGCCGCGGCCGCCGCCGTGCCGCTCACGTCGGTGCGCCAGCCGCGCGAGCAGCTCGGCCGCACCGCCGCCCGGCTGCTGCTCTCGGAGAACGACGCGGACCACGAGCACCGGCACGTGAAGTTCCAGCCGGAGCTCGTGGTCCGCACGTCCACCGCGGTGCGGCGGACTACCTGACGATGGAAATCACGCGGTCTTCCTCGACCGTGCGCGAATTGTCCGGCGGGAGGTAGGCGTTCAACGACGCGGTCGAGAACGCGACGCCCGGCCGAAATGCTTTCGTGCGCGACACCACGGTCACGTCGACCTGGTGGAAACCGCCGGTGCACGGAACGCTCGGCGTGTACTTGTCGCCGATCGCGAGCTCACCGCGCACGTTCTGCGTGACCTGGAGCCACATCGACCCCGTGGCGCCGTTCTCGCACATCACGCGGGTCGGCACGGTGACGGCGGCACCCCGTGCCTCCAGCCGCGCCTGTGCCTGCAGCGCGAGGGACGCTTCGACCTGCGCCGCCGATGCCGGCACTGCGCTCGCCATCAATGCCGCACCGGTCAGCACGAACGCCGAAATTGCACGCACGATTGTTCACCTCGTTCGAGTGGGAGGGCTGAATGCGGCCGCGAACCGACATTAGCCACGACGTGAAGAACCTCGCGAGGGGCCATTGATCGTGGTGTGAATTCATTCCGCGTACGCCGGAACACGCAGTACGCGGCCGTGACGAGCCCTCGCGGGTGGATGAGAGAGTTTTGCCCGTTGACGACGGCGTTCGCGCTCCCGGTGACCGCGACGCACAGCAGGCCCGTGACCAGTGCTGTTCCGGTAAGTGCACGGCACCGGCCCCACCGTCCGCCGGAGGAAGATCCATCCACCTGACCGCCGTCGTGAGGCGGAGTCCGCTCCACCGTGATTGGAAGATCGGCCGGGTGGGCATCCCGGACCCATGCCCGACACCCTCCTCCTCGCCAACCGGTACCAGGTCGGCGCCCTGCTCGGCACCGGCGGCACGGCCGAGGTGCGGAGGGGACGGGACACCGTGCTGGTGCGCGACGTCGCGATCAAGCTGTTCCAGCCCGGCGAGGACCTCGCCGACGCGCAGCGCATCGACAACGAGATCCGCACGCTCGCCGGCTTGTCGCACCCCGGCCTGGTGGCGGTCTACGACGCCGATCCGGGTGGCGAGAGGCCGTACATGGTGCTGGAGCTGGTCGAGGGCCGCACGCTGCACGCCCGCATCGCCGAGGGACCGATGCCCGTCGAGGACGTGCGCCGCCTCGGTGCCGCGGTCGCCGACGCGCTCGCCCACGTGCACGAGCGCGGGATCGTCCACCGCGACGTCAAACCGTCCAACGTCCTGCTGGGTGACGAGGACACTCCCCGCCTCGCGGACTTCGGCCTGGCGCGGCTCGCCGACAGCGCACGGCTGACCAGGGCGGACCAGGTCGTCGGCACGGCGGCCTACCTGTCGCCCGAGCAGGTGCGCGGTGACGCGATCACCCCGGCCGTGGACGTCTACGCCCTCGGGCTGGTGCTGCTGGAGTGCCTGACCGGCCGCCGCGAGTTCCAGGGCGGGGAGGTGGAGGCCGCCGTCGCGCGCCTGCACCGGTCGCCCGAGGTGCCCGCCGACCTGCCGTTCGACCTGCGGCGGCTGCTGACCCTGATGACCTCCACGACGCCCGCCCGCCGCCCCAGCGCGCGTGAGTGCGCGAGGGTGTTGATCGCTCAGGGACCGGCGACGGTCGCCGCACCGCTGCCGCGCAGGTCGCGCGGCGCGTTCGTCGCGGCGGCGGTCGTGCTCGCCGCCTCCGTCGGCACCGGGCTCCTGCTGCAGGGCGGTCCCGCCGTGCCGGCCGAGTCGGCGCCGCCCGCCACCACCGAACCGGTCTCGACCGAGGTGCGCACCGTGCAGTGGACGCCCGCACCCGCGCCCGTGGCCCACACCGAGGCCGAGGTGAAGGCCCCGCCTCCCGCGCAGCAGCAGGTCTGGGCCGAACCCGGGGCGGCCAAGCCGAAGCCCGACAAGGCGGGGCGAGGCGACGGCAAGGGCAAGAAGGGCCCCTGAGCCGTCAGTCCCGCTCGGGTTCCCGGTGACCGCGCAGGGAGCCGGGGTGCGCCTTGGCGGACGGGTCGTTGCGGGTCTTGACCAGGCTGGCGACCGTCACGACCACCAGGATCGCGATGATCACGCCGAGGCTCAGCGGCGTGGGCACCTCCGGCACGCTCGGCGAGATGTCGACGTGCGCCCAGTGCAGGATCAGCTTGACGCCGATGAACGCGAGGATGACCGCGAGACCGGCCGAGAGGTACACCAGGCGGTCGAGCAGGCCCTTGACCAGGAAGAACAACGCGCGCAAGCCGAGCAGCGCGAACGCGTTCGCGGTGAAGACGATGTACGGCTCCTCGGTCACGCCGAACACCGCGGGGATCGAGTCGAGCGCGAACAGCAGGTCGACGCCGCCGATCGCCACCAGCACGACGAACAGGGGAGTGGCCATCCGGCGGCCGTCGACGCGGGTGAGGATCTTGCCGCCCACGTAGTCGTCGGTGACGGGCAGCAGCTTGCGCGCGGTCTTCACCACGACGTTGTTCTCGACGTCCGGGTCCTCGTCGCGGTGCCGGAACAGCTGCACGGCCGTGAAGATCAGCAGCAGGCCGAACAGCAGGAACATGAACGAGAACAGCGACAGCAGCGTCGCGCCGACCGCGATGAAGATGCCGCGCATGACCAGCGCCAGCACGATGCCGAACGTCAGCACCTTGTGCTGGTGCTCCTCCGGCACCAGGAACGTCGTCATGATGATCACGAAGACGAACAGGTTGTCGACCGACAGGCTCTTCTCGACGATGTAGCCGGCGAAGTACTCGGCGCCGAACCCGCCGCCGTGCGCGGTGGCGAACCACACGCCGAACCCGACCGCGACCAGGATGTAGAACACCGACCACAGGCTCGCCTCGCGGAAGCCGACGCGGTGCGGCCGCCACGCGGCGAGCGCCAGGTCGACCGCCAGCAGCGCCACGATCACGCCGATCGTGACCGCCCACGTCAGTCCGCTGATCTCCAGCACAGAGCACCCCTCCGACGACCCGGTCCGTCCGCAGTGGACGCTACCGGGGCGCCGGAGGTGGTGCGGGGACGTCAGGGGGTGTCGAACACCGGGGTCAGGACGCGGTCGAAGCCGACCGCGCGCCGCGGTCCCGTCATCGACAACCGCAGCCTGGTGTGGATGTTCGCGCTCGACGTGCCGACGTGCAGCTCGACGTCACCGGGATCGACCTGCCGCTGCCCGGCCCGCCCCGTGTAGGAGGTGAGGTCGGCGTGCAGCGCCGCGCTCACGGTGCGGGTCTGACCGGGTTCGAGGTCCACCTTCACCGCGCCGATCAGCTGCCGCACCGGCCGGGCGACCTCGGCCACCGGGTCGTGCAGGTAGATCTGGACGACCTCGGAGGTGGTGACGTCCGACTCGTTGCGCACGACCACGTGCACCCGGCACACGCCGTCCGTCGGCCACTCCCGCTCCTCGGACCCCACCGCCACCCAGGTCGCGGGCGCGTAGGAGAGCCCGTGGCCGAAGGGGTAGAGCGCGGTCGGGTCGACCGTGCTGACCTCCGTGCGCGCACCGAGCTGGGCGGTCAGGTAGGTCGACGGCTGGCTGGAACCGGCACCGGGGAAGCTGACCGGGAGCCTGCCGGACGGGTTGACCCGCCCGGAGAGGACGCCGGCGAGCGCCGCGGCACCCTCCTCGCCGGGGTAGAAGCCGCACACCACGGCGGCGAGCCGGTCGGCCTGCCGGGACAGGTCGTAGGGCCGGCCGGACAGCAGCACGAGCACCACCGGCATCCCGGTGCCGAGCACCGCTTCCAGCAGCTCCTCCTGACGACCGGGCAGCTTCAGGTCCGCGGCGTCGCAGCCCTCGCCGGAGGTGCCCTTGCCGAAGAGCCCCGCCTGGTCGCCGAGCACGACGACGCAGACGTCGGCCTGCCGGGCCGCCTCGACGGCCTCGGCGATCTCCTCGGCGGTGCCGCCGAGCACGGGACAGCCCTGCGCGAAGACGACGTCGTGCTCGGCGCGCAGCGCGTCCAGCACGGTCGGGACGTCGATGCCCATCTCGGCGTCCGGGTGGTGGACGCCGACGTGCAGCGGGAAGGAGTAGCAGCCCATCATCGCGCCGGGTTCGTCCGCGCGCGGGCCGATGACGGCGAGGCGCTTGCCCGCCAGCGGGAGGACGCCGTCGTTCTGCAGCAGCACGATCGAGCGCTCGGCGACCTCGCGGGCGAGGGCGCGGGACTCGTCGTCGTCCAGGTCGAGGTCCGCGGAGGGCGCGGGGGAGTAGCCGGGGTCGAGCAGGCCGAGCTCGAACTTCTGCGCCAGCACGCGGGTGAGCGCCCGGTCCACGAGGGCCATGTCGATCCGGCCGGCCTCCAGGCCCTCGAGCAGCGGGTCGCCGAAGCAGTCCACCGTGGGCAGTTCGACGTCGATCCCGGCCGCCAGCGCCAGTTCCGCCGCCTCCTCGCGTCCGGCGGCGACCCCGTGCAGCTTGTGCAGGAACGCCACCGAGAAGTAGTCGGACACGAGGGTGCCGGTGAAGCCGTACTCGTCGCGCAGCCGGTCGGTGAGCAACGTCGAGTCCGCCGCGGCGGGCACGCCGTCGTTGTCGGCGTAGGAGTTCATCACCGACCGGGCACCGGCCCGCAGCGCCATCTCGAACGGCGGCAGGACCACGTCGGCGAACTCGCGGGGCCCGATCGAGACCGGCGCGTGGTTGCGTCCCGCCCGCGACGCCGAGTACCCGGCGAAGTGCTTGAGCGTGGACACGACCCCGGCCGACTCGAGACCCTCGACGTAGGCGGCGCCGACGACGCCGACGAGGTGCGGGTCCTCGCCGATGGTCTCCTCGACCCGGCCCCAGCGCAGGTCGCGCGTGACGTCGAGAACCGGGGCGAGGCCCTGGTGGATCCCGAGGCGGCGCATCGAGTCGCCGAACTTGGCCGCCATGCGCCGCACCAGGTCCGGCTCGAAGCTCGCGCCCCAGCACAGCGGCGACGGGTACACCGTCGCCTGCCACGCGGCCAGACCGGTCAGGCACTCCTCGTGCGCCAGCGCGGGGATCCCGAAGCGGCTCGCCTCGACGATCTGCCGCTGCGTGCGGGCGAGCGTGCGCGCGCCGACCTCGGGGTCGATCGGCCGGGTGCCGAAGACCCGGGTGAGCTGACCGATGCCGTACTTGGTCAGCTCGTCGAAGTCCCGCGGTGCCACGGCGAACTCGTGCTGGTGCGGTGCCATCTCGCCGGCGGCGTCGATGCCGGCCCAGATGCCCTGCAGCTGCGCGAGTTTCTCCTGCGGCGTCATCCGCGCGACGAGGTCGCGCACACGGTCGGCCACGGGGGCGTGCGGGTTTCGCCAGACCTCGTCCGGCGTGGTGGCTTCTGTCGTCACAGGAGGAACCTCAGGGTGAGAGTGGACGTGTCGACTGCCGGACGACCAGATCGGTGCCCAGGGTGACGTGCGTGTCGGCGGGCTCGTCGCCGTTGATGAGCCGCACGAGCAGCTCGAGGGCGCGGTGGCCCATTTCGCGGATCGGCTGCTGCACCGTCGTGAGCGGCGGTGTGCACAGCGCGGACTCGGGGATGTTGTCGAAGCCCACCACCGAGAGGTCCTCCGGCACGCGCAGGCCGAGCTCGAGGGCGGCCTGGATGGCGGCGATGGCGGTGGTGTCGTTGGCCGCGAAGATCGCGGTCGGCCGGTCGGGCCCGGTCAGCAGGTCGCGCGCCGACGCGGCGGCCACGTCCGCGTCGTAGTCACCGCGCCGGACCAGGTGCTCGTCCACCGGCACGCCGGCGCTGGCGAGCGCCCCGCGGTAGCCGGTTTCGCGCTGCTGCGCCGATTTCAGGTCTTCACGACCGGTCAGCATCGCGATCCTGCGGTGGCCCAGTGCGAGCAGGTGCTCCGTCGCGAGGCGGCCGCCGTGCAGGTTGTCGGAGTCGACCGTCGGCAGTGCGGCGCGCCCGGTGTGGGGGTCGACCGCGACTACGGGCGTGCCGGGGATGCCTTCGAGGTCGACGGCGGGCGTGACCAGCACGGCGCCGTCGACGAGCGTGCCGCTCAGCCTGGTGAGGTACCGGTGCTCCCAGCCCTGCGGGTCACCCGTCCGGCCGCCCGCCGAGTAGACGACCAGTTCGAAGCCGGTGCCGCGGATGGCGTCCGCCGCGCCCTTGAGCAGTTCGGTGCTGAACGGCTCGATGTCGGCGACCAGGATGCCGATGACGTTGGTGCGGTGGTTGCGCAGGCTCTGCGCGACGAGGCTGGCCTCGTACCCCAGTTCCTTGATGACCGCGGTGACGCGGGCGAACGTGTCCGCCGAGACGCCGTACCGCTGGTTGAGGACCTTGGACACGGTGGCTACCGAGACGCCGGCCTGAGCGGCGACGTCCTTGATCGTGACGCGAGAGCGTGGAGGCACCGGGTCAGGCTAGCCGTGTAAAACGTTATCGACAACGATTGACACGGGACCGGTTCATCCGAGAGTCTCTGGCCCCAACACAGGCAGTCCAACCGGCCGACGTCGTCAGGAGTGGACCCCAATGCGTTCGAGAAAGCCCCTTGCCCTCTTCGCCGCCGCGGCGTTCGTGCTGGCCGGGTGTGGTGGCGGCGGCACAGACGCCTCCACAGAAGGACCCGTCACGCTCACCTGGTGGCACAACCGCACCACCGAACCGATGAAGTCGAAGTGGCAGCAGATCGCCGACGACTTCCACAAGACCCACCCGAACACCTCGTTCACGATCGAACCGCTGCAGAACGAGCAGTTCCAGACCAAGGTCCCGCTCGCACTGCAGGGCAACACCCCTCCCGACCTGTTCCAGCAGTGGGGCGGCGGCGCGCTCGCCGACCAGATGAAGTCCGGCAAGATCGCCGACATCACGCAGGCCTCGTCCGGCTGGATCGGCCCGCTGGGCAAGAACGCCGACGGCTGGAAGGTGAACGGCAAGCAGCTCGGCGCGCCGTACCTGATGCACGCGGTCGGGTTCTGGTACCGCAAGGACGTCTTCGCCAGCGCGGGTGTCACCTCGACACCGACCACTTTGGACGAGCTGAACGCGGCCGTCGCGAAGCTGAAGGCCGCGGGCGTCGTACCGATCGCGCTCGGCGGCAAGGACCGCTGGCCCGACGCGTTCTACTGGGCGTACTTCGCGGTGCGCCAGTGCTCGGTCGACACGCTGAAGAAGGCGGTCGAGAAGACCGAGCTGACCGACCCGTGCTTCACCAAGGCGGGGGAGAACCTCAAGAGCTTCCTGGACACGAAACCGTTCCAGGACGGGTTCGTCGGGACGCCCGCTCAGCAGGGCGCGGGCAGCTCGGCGGGCCTGGTCGCCAACGGCAAGGCGGCCATGGAGCTGCAGGGCGACTGGAACCCGGACGTGATGCAGGCGCTCACCGAGGACAAGGAGATCGGCTCGAAGATCGGCTGGTTCCCGTTCCCGAGCGTGCCGGGCGGCCAGGGCGATCCGAGCGTGCTGCTCGGCGGCGGTGACGGGTTCTCGTGCACCACCCGCGCGGCCAAGGCGTGCGCGGAGTTCCTCGGGCACCTCGTCGGCGACGACGTGCAGAAGGTCCTCGCCGAGACCAACTCCGGTCTGCCGGTGACCCCGGCCGGTGTGGCCGCGCTGAAGAGCGAGCCGCACAAGACGATCGCCGATGCCATGACCAAGGCGTCGCACCTGCAGTTCTACTTCGACACCGCGTTCCCGACCAAGGTCGGCCAGGCCCTCAACGACGCCATCGCGAACTTCTTCGCGGGGCAGGGCACACCCGACACCATCGTGAAATCGGTGAGTGAAGCAGCAGCCGGGAACAAGTGATGAGTGCCGCGATCACCACGCGGCCGCCGACCGCCCCCGTGCCGCACGCGCCAGCGGCCGGGGGCACCCGGCGGCGGTCCCGACTCCGCACCCGCCTCGAACTCGCCCTGCTGCTGACGCCGGCACTGGTGCTGTTCACCGGGTTCGTCCTGATCCCCATCGGCGTCGCCGCGTACTACAGCCTCTACTCGTGGAACGGTTTCGGCCCGCTCACGGACTTCGTGGGGCTGGACAACTACGCCGACGCCCTCTCCGGTGACGTCTTCCAGGGCGCCATCGGGCACAACCTCATCATCGCGGTGCTGTCCATCGTCGTGCAGCTGCCGCTCAGCATCAGCCTCGCGCTGCTGCTCAACCGGAAGCTGCGCGGCCGGACCTTCCTGCGCATGGTGGTGTTCGCGCCGTACGTGCTGTCGGAGGCCGTGACCGCGGTGATCTGGCTGCTGATGCTGCAGCCCGGCGGGTTCGTCGACGAGGTCCTGCGGGCCGTGGGCCTGGGCGGGCTGGTGCAGCTGTGGCTCGCCGACCAGTCGATCGTGCTCTACACGCTGTTCGCCGTGATCACCTGGAAGTACATCGGGTTCGGCGTGATCCTGCTGCTCGCGGGTCTGCAGGGCGTGCCGGCCGAGCTGCGGGAGGCGGCCGCGCTCGACGGCGCGAGCTCCTGGCAGATCACCCGGCACGTCGTGCTCCCGTTGCTGGGACCGACGATCCGCGTGTGGATCTTCCTGTCGGTGATCGGCTCGCTGCAGCTGTTCGACCTCGTCTGGATCATGACGCTCGGCGGTCCCGCCAACGCGTCCACGACGATGGCGACCTACCTCGTCGACCACGGTTTCAAGCGCTACGAGTTCGGCTTCGGCAGTGCGGTCGCCGTGATCCTGTTCATCATCTGCTTCGTGTTCGCGCTGTTCTACCAGCGGTTCGCCCTGCGCCGGGACACCGAGGGCGCTTTGACGGGGGTGCGCTGAGATGACACGTCGCAACACAATCGGCTACCTCGCCGCGTTCGCCGTCATCGGCATGACGGTGGTGCCGCTGCTGTTCGTGGTGCTCGGCGGGTTCCGCACGACGGCGCAGATCAACGCGTCGCCGGCCGGGTTGCCCGGCCCGTTCGTGTGGGACAACTACGCGGAGGTGGCGACGTCGCCGGTGTTCTGGCGGCTGCTCGGCAACAGCGCGCTGATCGCGGTCATCGCGACGACGCTCGCGGTCGTGCTCGGTGCGATGGCGGCGTTCGCGTTGTCCCGCTACCGGTTCCGGGGCCGTGAGGGTTTCTACGCGCTCTTCACGCTCGGCCTGCTGTTCCCGCTCGGCGTGGCGACGCTGCCGTTGTACCTGTGGCTGCGCCAGCTCGGGATGCTCGAGAACCCGCTCGGCGTCGCGATCCCGGAGGCGGCGTTCTCGCTGCCGGTGACGATCGTGATCCTGCGGCCGTTCATGCACGCCATCCCCGGCGAGCTGGAGGACGCGGCGCTGCTCGACGGTGCCGCCAAGCTCGGCTTCTTCTGGCGGATCCTGCTGCCGCTCTCGCGGCCGGCGCTGATCACGGTGTCCGTGCTCGCGTTCGTCACCAGCTGGAACTTCTACCTGTTGCCCTTGCTCGTGTTCAACGACTCCACGAACTTCACGCTCCCGCTCGGCGTGGCCATGTTCCAGTCCGAGCACACCCAGGACACCGCGAAGGTGCTCGCCTTCACCGCGCTGTCCATGATCCCCGCGCTCACGTTCTTCGTGCTCGCCGAACGCCGGATGGTCGGCGGACTGACCGGCTCAGTGAAGGGATGATCGTGAAAACCCGATTGGCTGTTGGTCTGGCCGTGCTCGTGGTGCTGGCGCAGGCAGCGCCCGCCTCGGCCGCGGGACCGTTGAAGCACACCACGAACAGGTACGTGGGCAGCGCGGTGGCTGCCCAGCACCTGGCCGCCGAAGCCGACTACAGGAAGGTGCTGACGCGCGAGTTCGACAGCGTCACGCCCGAGAACGAGATGAAGTGGGGCACCGTCGAGGCGGTGCGCGGCCAGTACGACTGGTCCGGCGCGGACGCGATCGTCGACTACGCCCGCAGGACCGGCAAGTCGATCCGCGGGCACACGCTCGTCTGGCACAGCCAGCTCCCCGACTGGGTGGGCGGCCTGGAGGCGACCGAGCTGCGCAAGGTCGTCAAGGACCACATCCGGACCGAGGCGGGCCGCTACCGCGGCAAGATCCGCGCCTGGGACGTCGTGAACGAGGCGTTCAACGAGGACGGCACCCGCAGGCCGACGGTGTTCCAGGAGAAGCTCGGCGACCGCTACATCGCCGACGCGTTCCGCTGGGCGCACGCCGCCGACCCGAAGGCGAAGCTCTACATCAACGACTACAACGTCGAGGGGCTCAACCCCAAGAGCGACGCGATGTACGAGCTGGTGAAGTCGTTGAAGCGCCAGGGCGTGCCGATCCACGGGGTCGGGATCCAGGCGCACCTGTCGCTGATGTACGGCTTCCCGTCCGGCATGAAGGAGAACATCGCCCGGTTCGCCGCGCTCGGCCTGGACGTCGCGATCACCGAGGCCGACGTGCGCATCCCTCTGCCGGTCACGCCGGAGAAGCTCGAGGACCAGGCGGACTACTTCGAACAGGTGTGGGACGCCTGCCACGCGGTGCGCCGGTGCGTCGAGTTCACCACGTGGGGCTTCACCGACCGCCACTCGTGGGTGCCGGACGTGTTCCCCGGTGAGGGCGCGGCCTGCCTGTTCGACGAGAACCTGGCTCCGAAGCCCGCCTACACGCGCCTCAACCCGTAGCGGGAGCGTCTGAGTTGGCACAGTTCACGAACCCGATCCTGCCCGGCTCGCACCCCGATCCGTCGGTGTGCCGGGTGGGATCGGACTTCTACCTCGTCACGTCGACCTTCGAGTACTTCCCCGGCCTGCCGATCTACCACAGCAGGGACCTGGTGCACTGGCGGTTGCTCGGGCACGTGCTGGACAGGCCGTCGCAGCTGCCGTTGCAGGGCGTGCGCGCGTCCGGCGGCCTGTACGCGCCGACGATCCGCCACCACGAAGGCGTGTTCTACGTGGTGTGCACGCTGGTCGACGGCACGGCCAAGAACGGCAACTTCGTCGTGACGGCCACGGATCCGGCGGGGGAGTGGTCGGAGCCGCGGTGGCTGCCGGAGGCGGACGGGTTCGACCCGTCGCTGTTCTTCGACGACGACGGCGGCGCGTGGTGGACCGCGACCCGCGAGGTGCCCGGCGGCCGGCCGGGGCAGACCGAGGTGTGGCTGCGCGAGTTCGACCCGCTGGGTCTCGACCTGGTGGGTGAGGAGCACGTGCTGTGGACCGGCGCGTTGCGCGACTCCGTCTGGCTCGAAGCACCTCACCTGTACCGGGTGGACGGCAAGTACGTGCTGCTGTGCGCGGAGGGCGGCACGGACTTCGAGCACTCGGTGGTCGTGGCGACGGCGGACGAGGTCACCGGGCCGTACACCGGCTCCCGGCTCAACCCGCTGCTCACGCACCGCCACCTCGGCCGCGACCACCCGATCGCGGCGACCGGGCACGCGGACCTCGTCCGCACGCAGACCGGCCAGTGGTTCGCGGTGCTGCTCGCGACCCGGCCGTACGGCGGCTACTGCGACAACCTGGGGCGCGAGACGTTCCTCGTGCCGGTGTCGTGGGAGGCGGGCGGTCCGGTGTTCAGCCCGGGAACCGGCCGGGTCGAGGAGCGCTACGACGTCCCGGACCTGCCCGCCCACCCGTGGCCGGCGGCCGCGGCGACCGACGACTTCGACGCGCCGGTGCTCGACCCCGCCTGGATGTTCCTGCGCACGCCGGACGAGGTGTTCTGGTCGCTGACCGACCGCCCCGGCCACCTGCGGCTCGCGGTGCGCCCGGAGCAGGTCACCGACCCGGTCACGCCCAGCGTCGTCCTGCGGCGCCAGCAGCACCAGGACTTCCACGCGTCCTGCGAGCTCGACTTCACCCCGGCGGGACCGTCGGAGGCGGCGGGTCTCGTGCTGCTGCAGAACAACGACCACCACGTCCGGCTGATGCTCGGTGCCGGACGCGAGGTCACCCTCGTGCTCCGCGTCGGCGGGCACGACGAACCGCTGGCCAGTGCGCGCGTGCCGGAAGGCCCGGTGCGGCTGGGGTTCGAGGCCACCGGTCAGGAGCACCGGGCACTGGTCGCCGCCGGTGACGGGGAGTGGACGCCGCTGGGGGAGCCGTTCGACGGGCGGGTGCTGAGCACCCAGGCTGCCGGCGGGTTCACGGGTGTCCACATCGGACTTTACGCGACCGGCGGCGGAGCGCCGGGCACGTCGTGGGCGGACTTCGGCAGCTTCACCTACCGCGGTCGGGAGGGGTGACCGCGGGCGGAGGCGGTCCCGGGCGCGAGGTCGCCTCCGCCGGTCACACCCTCGCACGACCGGTGGCCACCTCGCCGTTCGACGCGGTGGTTCCCGTCAGCGGGCGGCCGTGGTGCCCCGGTCGGTGAGCCTCGGCTGGAGCAGGCGGACCTCCGCTGCCTGGTCCCTGGCGAGCCGGGAGAGGACCATGTCGACGGCGATCGCGCCCAGCTCCTGCGCGGGCACGGAGATCGAGGTCAGCGGCACCGGCAGGCTCACGGCGACGTCGTCCGGGCACAGCGTCACCACCGACAGGTCTGCCGGGACGTCGAGCGAACGGCGCCGCAGTTCGAGCAGCAGCTGACCGAGGACCGCCTCGTTGTGCACGACCAGTCCGGTGATCCCGCGGCCGGGGTCCAGCACGGTGTCGAGGCACGCGGTGACCGAGTCGTAGCCGGGGGCGCACGAGTGCACCGACGCCGGCAGGTTCCTCCTCGTGGTCTCCCGCTGGAACCCTGCCAGCAGGCGGGTGGCATAGCTGGTGCCGCGTTCGTACACGGCGGGAGGCGAACCGATCAGCGCGATCGACCGGTGGCCGAGGTCCGCCAGGTGCGCGACCATCCGCCGGCCCGCGGCGGCGAAGTCGAGGTCGACGCAGCTCAGGCCCTCGTGGTCGTCCGGCACGCCCAGCAGGACCACCGGCGCGTCGACGGTGCGCAGCTCGGGGACGCGCGGGTCGGCGCTCTCGACGTCCATCACGATGATCGCGTCCGCCATCGACCGGGCCGTGACGCGGTGGGCCTCGCCGGGACCCGCCTCCTTGGTCAGCAGCAGCACGTCGTAGTCGTGGTCGCGCGCCCTCGCCACGATCGCCGACACGAACTGCATGACGACCGGCAGGTTCTGGTCCGAGTGCAGCGGCACGACGAGACCGATCACGTGGGAGCGGCTCGAGGCGAGCGCGCGGGCACCGGCGTTCGGGTGGTAGCCGAGGGCCGCGATGCTCTGCTCGACGCGGCGCTTCGTCTCCTCCGAGATGCTGCGCTTCCCGCTGAGCACGTAGGACACGGTGCTGATCGACACGCCGGCGTGACGGGCCACCTCCTTGATCGTGATCATGCCCGCCCCCTGTCGTCGGATGGTGGCGATCATCGTAGTGCCGCCACCGGCGTCCCCGGCGCCCCAGCGCGCCGGTGACCTTCGACGGCGCGGTCGTCGAAATCGTCGAACGCGGGGCAATTCCTTGACTGCCCAGTTTCGGCTGTGTCACATTCTGGAACCGGTCGAAGCGCTTCGATTCGTTGCGGTCCGGAGGTGTCGGCGTGGTCACCATTGTGGACGTGGCGAAACATGCGGGTGTTGCCCCGAGCACGGTTTCCTACGTGCTGACGGGCAAACGCGCGGTTTCCGCGGACACCCGCGTGCGAGTGCGGGAAAGCATTCAGCTGCTCGGTTATCGCCCGCACGGGAACGCGTTGGCACCAATGCACAGGAGGACCGACGTCCTCGCTCTCGTCCTGCCGTTGCGCGAAGGCGTGCACCTGCCCGTCGTCATGCGGTTCGTGACGTCGGTCGTCACCGCCGCCCGCGCCCACGACATGAACGTGCTGCTCGTGACCGCCGACCAGGGCGCGGCGGGCCTGCGCGCGCTGGCGGGGGGCGGCAGGGTCGACGGGTTCCTGGTGATGGACGTGGAGCTCGACGACGAACGGGTCCCGGCGTTGCGCGAACTGGGCCGCCCGTCCGTGCTCCTCGGCCACCCCACGGCGTTGAAGGGCCTCACCTGCGTCGACCTGGACTTCGAGGCCGCCGGCGCGCGTTGCGTCGACCACCTCGCGGACCTGGGACACCGCAGCATCGGCTTCCTCGGCGCGCCGAGCATCGTCTACGAGCGCAACACCGGCTTCGCGCAACGGACTCTCGCGGGGTTCGGTGCCGCCGCCATGCGCCGGGGGGTCGCCTCGACCGCCCTGCCCGCCGAACAGCGGCACGACTCCGTGCTGTCGGTGGTCAGCACGTTGCTGCGCGAGCTGCCGCGGATGTCCGCGCTGGTCGTGCAGAACGAGGCGGTGCTGGGCCAGGTGGTGGACTGCCTGCGGGCGAGCGGGAAGCGGGTGCCCGAGGACGTCGCGGTCGTGGCGATCTGCCCCGACGAGCTCGCCGAACGGCTGCGGCTCACCTCGGTCCAGCTGCCGGTCGAGGCGCTCGGCAGGCGGGCCGTCGACCTGCTGATGGCGAAGCTGAACGGACGCCAGCCACCGGCGCTGACGTTGCTGCCGCCCAAGCTCGCGTGCCGGAGCGCCCAGCGGGGCGCTCCGGTGCTGAGGGTCGCCGAGTGACTCAGCCGGTCGTGAACCGGAAGGCGGCGAGCCGGACGCCGCCGTGCAGGACGACGTGGAGGTCGTGGACGCCTTCCAGCGGTGCCGGCAGGGCGAGCGACATCGTGGTCCACGCGTAGCGGTCGCCCGTGGCGGGGACGCCGATCGCCGCCAGCGGCGCGGAACCGGACCGGAACTCCAGCCGGCCGTCGTCCTCGCCGGCCACCTCGACCTCGACGGAGTGCGCGCCCGCGAGGTGGGTGGAGCGGAAGAGCAGCGTCGCGGGCGTCGACGGATCCGCCGGCGTGACGGCGTCTCCGGCCGTTCGGGTGGCGTCGACGAGGGTCGCGCGGTCGTGGTCGTCGAAGTCGGCCGCGAGCAGGCGGCGGCCGACGCCGGGGCGTGGTCCGGGTGCCGGGCCGGTGACCGTGAGAGGGGCGGTCAGCACGACGTCTCGGGCGGAACGGGCGACGAGCACCTCGTAGTCGCCCGGATCGACGGTGAACGCGCCGGTGGTGACGTCCCAGTGGGAGAGCTGCCCGGACAGGCGGACGGTCACCACCCCGCTCCCGCCGGGAGCGAGCGACACCTTGCCGAAACCGGCGAGCCGCAGCAGCGGCGCCTCGTAGCGGGCGCCGAGCGCGCGGACGTAGACCTGGACGACCTCGCTGCCCGTGCGCTCACCGGTGTTGGTCACCGCGACCGACACGTCCACCGCGCCGTCCTGGGGCAGGGAGGCGGACGACAGGGCGAGGTCGTGGAACTCGAACTCCGCGTAGGAGAGCCCGTGGCCGAACGGGTAGAGCGGATCGGCGCGGTGGTACTGGTAGGTCCAGCCCGCCTTGATGACGTCGTAGTCGAGCGGGTGCGGCAGCGGGTCGTCACCGCGGTACCAGGTCTGCGGCAGCCGTCCGGCGGGGTCGGCCTCGCCGAGCAGGACGGCGGCCACCGCCCGGCCCGTCTCCTGACCGCCGTGCGAGGTCCACACCACGGCCGGCAGGTTCGCGTCCGCCCAGTCGAGGGCGTACGGGTAGCTGCTCATCACGACCAGCACGGTGTCCGGGCGCACGGCGGCGACCGCGCGCAGCAACGCGTCCTGCGGGAAGGGCAGCGCGATGCCGGTGCGGTCCTCGGTCTCCCGGCCGTGGATCAGCGGGTGGTTGCCGAGGACGACCACCGCGACGTCGGCCGCCAGCGCCGCGGCCAGCGCCTCCGCGGTGCCGTCGCGCAGCACCTCGCGTTCCCAGCGCTCGGCGGCGTCCGCGGACTCGGCCGTGACGCTCACCCGCCCGTCCACCGGGTCCACGGCGGCGTACCGGCCCGTCAGGACGTTCTGCAGCAGCACGGAATCCTCGACGGGCACGAGGCGGAACGTCTCGCGGACGTCCCAGCTCTTGATCAGCTCCTGGTCGGCCACCAGCGCGGTGTCGTGCAGGCTCAGGTACCGGCCGGTCTCCGCCGACCGCAGCGTCAGCACCCCGTCGCCCCAGTCGACGACGTCGAACGCCGTCTTGCCCAGCAGCGCACCGCTCGTGCGCGACCGCAGTGCGATCCGGTCGGCGCCGTCCGAGACGGTCACCTCGCCGTCGTGCACCGCGCTCAGTCCACTCGCGACGGAGACCTGGTACGGCAGCGTGCCGCTGTACCAGTCCTCGCACACCGTGTCGGCGAGCGGCCCGATCACCGCGATCTTCGGCGCGGAGAGGGGAAGCAAACCGTTGTTGCGCAACAACACCACCGACTCGGTCGCCGCTCGCAGGGCGAGGGCGCGGTGCTCCTGGCAGTCGATGACCTCGGGCCCGATGGCCGCGTACGGGTCGAGGTCCGGGTCGAACTCGCCGAGCCGGAAGCGGATCTCCAGCTGCCGCCGCACCGCGCGGTCCACATCGGACTCATCGATCAGGCCCCGCTCCAGGGCTTCCCGCAGCCGGCCCAGCGGGGTCGCGCTGTCCTCGCCGTGGTCGGTGAAGCTGTCGATGCCCGCCTTGAGCGCGGCGGCGTGCGACTCGGCGTGGTCGTCGAAGTAGTGCTCCTCCGAGACGAGGTTGGACGGCGCCTCGGCGTCGCTGACCACGAAGAGCTCCTGGTCGGTCCAGCGCCGCAGCTCGTCCGCGAGCAGCGGCGTGACGTGGCACGGACGTCCGTTGACCAGGTTGTAGGCGGCCATCACGCCGGTCGCCGCACCGGAGGCGACCACCGGGCGGAACGCGGCGAGGTCGTACTCGTGCAGCACGCGCGGACGCAGGCCCGACGACGTGACGCAGCGGTCGTTCTCGTTGTTGTAGGCCAGGAAGTGCTTGAGCACCGGGGCCGCGCGCAGGAACCGGTCGTCCTCGCCCGCGAGTCCCCGGCAGAACGCCGTGCCGAGCTCCGCGGTGTGCAGCGGGTCCTCGGAGTAGCCCTCCTCGTTGCGCCCCCAGCGGGGGTCGCGCAGCAGGTTCAGCACCGGCGCCCACGCCTGCAGGCTGTTGCGCCCCGTTCCGACGGCGGGGAAGCGGTGGTAGTGGAACGCCCGCAGCTCGACGGAGACGGCCTCGGCGACGCGGCGCACCAGTTCGGGGTCCCACGTGGCACCGAGACCGACGGCCTGCGGGAAGACGGTGGCGGGGCCCAGCCAGGCGACGCCGTGCAACGCCTCCGTCCCGGTGCGGAACGCGGCGACGCCCAGCCGGGGCACGGCCGGCGAGTACTGGTGCAGCATCGCGATCCGCTCGTCGAGCGCAAGTCGCCCGAGCAGGTCGTCGATGCGCTTGCGCGTCGGCAGCGCCGGGTCGCGAAACGGCGGCCGATCGGCGCCGGGATCGTGCTCGAAACCCACGTGGCAACCCCTTGGGTCGGTGCTGTCAGCGAAGCGTTTCGACGTTGGCATGACCGCGTTTCCGCTGTCAACGGTCTTGTCTCCCGAGACGTGCGTCACTAGCCTCGCCGACATCTGTTTAAGCGCTTCGACACTTCGACGACGAAGGATCGGTTCCGCCATGGGCATCGAGTTGAACCGCAGAAGCTTCCTCAACGCCGCCGCCACAGCCGCCGCCCTCGCCGCGGCGGGACCGCTGCTGTCGGCCTGCGGTGGCGGCGGGGCGCAGCGGGCAGGGGTGAACTCCGGGGCGGGCCTGCGCGCGGCCCTGCCCGCCCACGTGCCGCTCAGCTCGATCAAGCCGGACATCGCGTCGATCGCGGGTGGCCCGGACGCGCTGACCGATCCCGGCTTCCTCACCTACCCGGCGAACCGCGTCGCCACCGTGCCCGGCGTGCCCGGCAAGGGCGGCAGGTACTCCGCCGTCGTTCCGCTGTGGGGCACCATCCCGCCCGCCGACAACGCCTTCTACCAGGCCATCGACAAGGCGCTGGGCATCCGGCTGGAGATGAAGCCCGCCGACGGCAACACCTACAACACGATCGTCTCGACGATGACCGCGGCGAAGCGGCTGCCCGACTGGATCACCCTGCCGTCCTGGTGGAACCCGAACTTCAACACCGGCGGCCTGGCCGGCAGCCAGCTCGCCGACCTCACGCCGCACCTCTCCGGGGACAACGTCAAGAAGTACCCGAACCTCGCCGCGATCCCCACCGCCGCGTGGCGGGCAGGGGCGTGGGGCGACAAGATCTACGGCATCCCGAGCTTCTCCTCGGGCTTCGCGATCACCGGCACCACCTTCTACCGGCGCGACGTGCTGGAGGCCAGGGGGATCACCGCGGACCAGGTGAAGTCCGCCGACGACCTGATGAACCTCGGCAAGGAGCTGACCGACGCGAAGGCGGGCGTCTGGGCGTTCGACGACCTCTACACCTACCTCTACACCTCCTTCGGCGCGCCGCTGAAGTGGAAGGTGGACAACGGCAAGCTCGTGCACCTCTTCCAGACCGACGAGTGGTTCGAGGCGCTCGACTGGCTGCACCGGCTCGCCACCGCGGGGTACGTGCACCCCGACGCGCTGGCGGGCGACCAGGCCGGCACGACCCGGTTCTACGCGGGCAAGGTGCTGATCGCCGGTGGCGGCACGGGCGCGTGGAACCTCGCCGACCACCAGAACGGCGTCGCCGCGAACCCCGCCTACCGGCGCGGCGCGTTCGACTTCTTCACCGCCGACGGCAAGGGCGCCCCGCGCGTCGACATGGGCCCGGCCACCAGCATCGTCAGCTACCTCAACGCGGACCTGAAGCCGGAGCAGGTCGAGGAACTCCTGGCCGTCGCGAACTACCTCGCCGCACCGTTCGGGTCCGCCGAGTACACGATGGTGAACTTCGGCGTCGAGGGAACGCACTTCACCACCGAGGGCGGCGTGCCGACGCCCACCGAGGCCGGGCGCAAGGAGGTGCAGGCGCAGACCTACCCGTTCCTCGCGTCGCCGGCGCAGGTGATCAGCAACCAGACCGCGCCGAACGTCACGAAGGACATTGCCGCCTGGCAGGCCGCCAACGTGAAGGCGCTCGCCAAGCCGGTGTTCTGGGGGATGAACGTCAGCATGCCGCAGGCGCAGGCCACCGCCGAGGCCGCGCAGGCCGTGATGGACACCGTCAAGGACTGCTACCACGGCAAGAAGAAGGTGCAGGACGTCAAGGACGCCGTCGCCACGTGGAAGGGCAGCGGTGGTGGTGACCGGCTGATCGCGTGGATGGACGAGAACGTGCTCCAGAAGCACGGCACGGGGCAGTGACCGCCCTGCGACCGGCGCGGCGGAACTGGCGGGTGAGGCTGCGCCGCGACCGCTCGCTGGTGCTGATGGCGTTGCCGGCGGTCTTGCTGCTGCTGGTGTTCAACTACGTGCCGCTGTTCGGGCTCGTCACCGCGTTCCAGGAGTACGACCCGCTGTCCGGCGTCTCCGGCAGCGCGTGGGTGGGCCTGCACCAGTTCGAGCGGCTGTTCGGCGACCCGCTGTTCTGGAGCGCGGTGCGCAACACCCTGTACCTGAGCTTCGTGCAGCTCGTGCTGTTCTTCCCCGTGCCGGTCGCGCTGGCGCTGCTGCTCAACTCCGTGCTGAGCGAACGGATCCGCAACCTCATCCAGTCCGTGGTGTACCTGCCGCACTTCTTCTCGTGGGTGCTGGCGATCACGATCTTCCAGCAGATGCTCGGCGGCGCGGGCGTGCTCAACCAGTTCCTGCGCTCCCACGACATCGGCACGTGGGACATCATGACGAACCCGGACACGTTCGCGCTCCTGGTGACCTCGCAGGTGATCTGGAAGGAGGCGGGCTGGGGGATCATCGTGTTCCTCGCCGCGCTCGCCGCCATCAACACCGACCTCTACGAGGCGGCCGCGGCCGACGGCGCCGGGCGCTGGCGGCGGTTGTGGCACATCACCCTGCCCGGCCTGCGCGGCGTGATCGTGCTGATGCTGGTGCTGCGCCTCGGGAACGCGCTGACCGTCGGCTTCGAGCAGTTCCTGATCCAGCGGTACGCGGTCGGCCACGAGACGGCGGACGTGCTCGACACGTTCGCGTTCTACTTCGGCATCGCCACCAACGACTACAGCTACGGCGCGGCGGCGGGCCTGTTCAAGAGCATCATCTCGCTGCTGCTCATCTGGGGTGCGAACAAGCTGGCGCACGCCTTCGGTGAAGACGGGTTGTACCGCGCATGACCGACACGCTGACGATCGCCCGGACGGAAGAGCACACCACCGCACCGCGACCACCGCGGCGCCGGAGGCGCGACGCGCGCCGGCCGTGGGAGGAACCACCGACCGCCGCCGGTGAGGCCGCCAAGGGCGTGACCCTCGGCGGGGTGCTCCTGGTGGTGCTGGTGCCGCTGTGGATCGTCGTCGTCACCAGCCTGTCGACGCAGGGGTCGGTGAACCGCGCCGGCGGGCTGGTGATCTGGCCGGACGAGCTGACCTTCGCCGCCTACCGCGTGATGCTCGAGGACGGGACCGTCCGCACCGCGCTGCTGGTGAGCCTCGGCATCACCGCCGTCGGCACGCTGGTGTCGATGGTGGTCTCGGTCCTGTGCGCCTACGGCCTTTCGCGGTCGCGGTCGTTCGCCCACCGCTTCCTGCTGACGCTGCTGATCGTCACGATGTTCGTCAACGGCGGACTGATCCCGACGTTCCTCGTCGTGACGGGCCTCGGCGGGTACGGGCAGTGGTGGTCCCTGGTCCTGCCGAGCGCCGTGTCGGTGTTCAACATCCTGATCCTGCGGGCCTTCTACTCGAGCACCTCGGCCGACCTGGTCGAGGCGGCGCGGATCGACGGCGCGGGGGACTGGCGGATCCTGTGGTCGATCGTCCTGCCGACCTCGCGGGCCGTCACGGCCGTCATCGCCCTCTTCTACGGCGTCGGCTACTGGAACTCGTTCTTCAACGTGATGCTCTACCTGCCGACGGACAGCGAGAAGTGGCCGTTGCAGTACGTGCTCTACACCTACGTGAGCCGGGGCAACGGCATGCCGGGCTCGGTCAACCAGGGCTTCGGCGACGCGCTCTCGCAGACCGCGCCGCTGTCGTTGCAGATGGCCGTGGTCGTGCTGACGCTCGTGCCCCTGCTCATCGTGTACCCGTTCGTGCAGAAGCACTTCCGCACGGGCGTCCTGACCGGCGCGATCAAGGGCTGAACCATGGTGACCATCGCCGACGTGGCCCGGCACGCGGGCGTGTCGTCCAGCACCGTCAGCTACGTGCTGAGCGGCAAGCGCGCCATCTCCGAGGAGACCCGGTCGCGGGTGCAGAGCTCGGTGCGCGAGCTCGGCTACCACCCCAACGCGGGCGCGAGGGCGCTGGCCGCGAGGCGGTCGCACATCATCGCGCTGATGGTGCCGCTGCGCACGGACGTCTACGTGCCGGTGATGATGGAGATCGCCATCGCGGTGACCACGGCCGCCCGCCGGCACGGCTACGACGTCCTGCTGATCACCAACGACGAGGGCCCGGACGGGGTCCGCAGGATCGGCGCCAGCGGCCTCGCCGACGGCCTGGTCCTGATGGACGTCGAGCTGGACGACGAACGCATCCCGGTGCTGCGGGCGCAGGGCACCCAGGCCGCGCTCATCGGCCTCGCGGACGACGCCCGCGGGCTGTCCTGCGTGGACCACGACTTCGCCGCCGCCGGGGCGTTGTGCGCGAACCACCTCGCCGACCTCGGGCACCGCGACGTCGCGTTCATCGGCTACGGCTCCGGGGTCTACCACCGGCACGCGGGCTACGCCGAGCGCACGATCGCGGGATTCCGCTCGCAGGCCGAGGAACGCGGCCTGCGGTTCCTGCACCGGACCTGCGAAGGCACCTACGAGAGCACGGCGGGCACGCTCGCCCGCGTTCTCGCCGACCGTCCCCGCACCACGGGGTTCGTGGTGCAGAACGAGGGCGCGATCGGGCCGCTGCTCAGCCTGCTGCGCACCAGCGGGCGCACCGTTCCCGAGGACGCCTCCGTGGTCGCGCTCTGCCAGGACCAGCTCGCCGAGCAGTTCGCGCCGCGGCTCACGGCCGTGACCGGGTCGGCGCAGGACCTCGGCCGGGTCGCCGTCGAGCAGATCATGCGCCGGCTCGCCGCGGCCAACGACGGCGGCCGGCCCGTCGACGACCGCGTCCTGCTCACCCCCGTCCTGACCGTGCGCGACAGCACGGGACCCGCGCCGCGCCTGCCCTGAGCTCACCCACGCCACGCGAGGAGTTCCGCATGTCCCCGTACTTCCGAGACCTCGGCACGGCGCTCGAGTGGCGTGCCAAGGGCGAGACCCTCCGCGTCGAGGCCTGGGGTCCCGACGCCGTCCGCGTCCGGGCGACCCCCGCCGGGCCGTTGCTCGACGACCTCCCCGGCGCGTTGCTCGCCACCCCGCCGCCCGGCGAGGTGCGCGTCAAGGTGTCCGAGCACCACGCGACGCTCGTGAGCGGCGCGCTGACCGTGCGGATCGACGCGGGGACCGAAGGCGCGCTCACGCCCGAGCTGTGGCCGTCGGCGGGACGGCTGACGTTCGGCAGGACCGAGGACGGCACCGAGCTGCTGGCCGAGGAACCCGCGCACTTCTGGTGGCCGGGACCGCGGCTGGCCACCGCCACCGGCAACGGCCACCACCGGCTCGAACAGCGCTTCCGCGCCTACCGGGGCGAGAAGCTCTTCGGCCTGGGTCAGCACACCCACGGCTTGCTGGACCAGAAGGGCGCGGTCATCGACCTCGTGCAGCGCAACGCCGAGGTCTCCATCCCGTTGCTGATCTCCGACCGCGGCTACGGGCTGCTGTGGAACTCACCCGCGATCGGCCGCGTGGAACTGGCCGAGACCGGCACGCGCTGGGTGGCCGACAGCGCCCGTCAGATCGACTACTGGATCACCGCCGGCCCACCGGCCGACGTGCTGCGCCGCTACGCCGCCGTGACGGGGCACTCGCCGGAGCTTCCCGAATGGGCCTCCGGTTTCTGGCAGTGCAAGCTGCGCTACCGCACCCAGGACGAGCTGCTGGAGGTCGCCCGCGAGTACCGGCGGCGCGGCCTGCCGCTGTCCGTGATCGTCTGCGACTTCTTCCACTGGACGCACCTCGGCGACTGGCGGTTCGACCCCGCCGAGTGGCCCGATCCCGCCGCGATGGTCCGCGAGCTGGACGAGATGGGCGTCAAGCTGATGGTGTCGGTCTGGCCGTCGGTGAGCCCCGCCAGCGAGAACTACCACCCGATGCTCAACCAGGGCCTGCTGATCGGCACCGAGTTCGGCCCGATGGCGCACGCCGACTGGCCGGACAAGGGACTCGGCGCCTACTCCGCCCAGGTCGCGTTCTACGACGCCACGAACCCCGAGGCGCGCGACTACGTCTGGGAACGCCTCCGGCGCGGCTACCACGACCTCGGCGTGAAGGTGTTCTGGCTGGACGCGGGGGAACCCGAGATCAAGCCCGGCAACCAGTACAACCTGCGCTACCACGCCGGTCCCGGCCTGGAGGTCGGCAACCTCTACCCGCGCGAGAACGCCCGCACCGTCCACGACGGACTCCGGGCGGCGGGGGAGACCGAGGTCATCTCGCTCAACCGCTCGTCGTGGGCGGGCGCGCAGCGGTACGGCGCGGCACTGTGGTCCGGTGACATCGGCACCGACTTCGCCACGCTGCGCACGCAGATCAAGGCCGGGCTCAACGTGATGCTGTCCGGCATCCCGTGGTGGACCACGGACATCGGCGGGTTCCACGGCGGCGACCCCGGCGATCCCGCCTACCGCGAGGTGCTCGTGCGGTGGTTCCAGTACGGCACGTTCTGCCCGCTGTTCCGGCTGCACGGGTTCCGCGGCGCCGAGCAGGTGCTGGAGCCCGGCATGAGCGGTCTGCCCAACGAGGTCTGGTCCTACGGCGAGGAGGCCTACGAGATCCTCGCCGCGCACCTGCGCCTGCGCGAACGCTTGCGCCCCTACGTGATGGAGCAGATGCGGGTGGTCTCGCGGACCGGTCTCCCGCCGATGCGCCCGGTGTTCCTCGAGTTCCCCGGCGACGCGGAGGCGTGGCGGGTCGAGGACGCCTTCCTGCTCGGTCCCGACCTGCTCGTCGCCCCGGTGACCGAGGCGGGCGCCGCACACCGGGAGGTGTGGCTGCCCGCCGGTGCGCGGTGGACCGACGCGTGGACCGGTGAGGAGCACGCCGGCGGGCAGGCGGTGGTGGCCGCGGCACCGGTCGAGCGGATCCCGTTGTTCCTGCGCGACGGCGCCCGGCTGCCCGTGCGGGACGAGTCGTGATCACGCGACGGCTGGGAGGCCTGGCGTTCGGGGGCGACTACAACCCTGAGCAGTGGGGCGAGGAGGTGTGGAAGGAGGACGACGCGCTGATGCGCGAGGCCGGGGTCAACCTGGCCACGGTCGGCGTCTTCTCGTGGGCGTTGCTCGAACCCGAGGAGGGGCGTTACGACTTCGCCTGGCTCGACGCGCACCTGGACCGGTTGCACGCCAACGGCGTCGCGGTCGACCTCGCCACCCCGACCGCCTCGCCGCCGCCGTGGTTCACCCTCGCGCACCCCGACGCCCTGCCGACCACCCCGGACGGCGTCCGGCTCGTGCACGGCAGCCGCGACACCTACTGCCTCACCGCGCCCGCCTACCGCGCCGCCGCCCGCACCGTCGCCTCGGCGCTCGCGGAACGCTACGGCGACCACCCGGCGGTGGCGTTGTGGCACGTGCACAACGAGTACGCGACGTTGTGCTGGTGCTCGCACACCGCCGCCGCGTTCCGGGTGTGGCTGCGGGCGCGGCACGGTTCGCTCGACGCGCTGAACGAGGCGTGGGGGACGGCGTTCTGGAGCCAGCGCTACACCGACTGGGAGCAGGTCCTGCCACCGCGCGCGACCCAGTGGCACCGCAACCCCGGTCAGTCGCTGGACTTCAGCCGGTTCTTCTCCGACGAGGTGATCGCCGCGTACCGGGAGCAGCGGGACGCGATCCGCGCGGCCAGCGACCGGCCGGTGACGACGAACCTGATGCTGCCGGGCTACCAGAACGTCGACCTGTGGGCGCTCGGCCGCGAGGTCGACGTGGTGGCCGTCGACCACTACCCGGACGCGCCCGGTCTCGACGCCGCCGCCGACGTCGCGTTCGCCGCGGACCGCGCGCGGTCGTTCGCCGGGGGCAGGCCGTGGCTGCTGATGGAACAGGGGACCAGCACGGTCCACGCCGGTGACCGGGTGCTGGCCAAGGAACCGGGGGAGGTGCTGCGGCACTCGCTCGGCCACGTCGCGCGCGGCTCGGAGGGGGCGCTGTTCTTCCAGTGGCGCCAGTCGCGGGCCGGTGCGGAGCAGTGGCACTCGGCGATGGTCCCGCACGCCGGACCGGACAGCCGGATCTTCCGCGAGGTCAAGGAGACCGGTGCGGCCCTCGCCCGGCTGGCCGAGGTGGCGGGGTCGGTCGTGACGGCCTCGGCGGCCGTGCTGCACGACTCGGACGCCTGGTGGGCGTTGAACTCCGACGGCCTGCCCTCGTCCGAACTGGACTACCACCCGGCACTGCGCCGCGCTCACCGGGCGCTGTGGGACGCGGGCGTGGTGGCCGACTTCGCGCACCCGGAGGCCGACCTGAGCCACTACCGGCTGGTGCTGGCCCCGGCGCTGTACCTGCTGTCCGACGAAGGCGCGGAGAACCTGCGCCGGTTCGCCGCGAAGGGCGGGACGGTGCTGGTGCAGCACTTCGGCGGGGTCGTCGACAGCCGCCTGCACGCCCGGCTCGGCGGCTACCCGGCCGCACCCCTGCGGGAGGCGCTCGGCATCCGGGTCGAGGAGCACCGGCCGTTGGGCCGCGACGAGCGGATCACGTTGTCCGACGGCTCGCACGGCACCGCCTGGAGCGAGTCGATCCGGCTGGAGGGCGCCGTGGCGGTCGCCTCGTACACGCACGGCGTGCTCGACGGATCTCCCGCGCTGACCAGGAGGCGCACCGCCTGGTACCTGTCCACCCGCCTCGACGCCGTGGACTACGCGGCACTGGTCGGCGAGCTGCTGGACGTCGCCGGGGTCCGCCCGGTGCTGCCGGGACTGCCTCCCGGCGTCGAGGCCGTCACCCGCACCGGTGAACGGCACCGCTGGCACTTCCTGCTCAACCACCGCGCCGAGCCCGTGTCGCTGCCCAGGCCCGCCCTCGACCTGCTCACCAGGAGGAGGGTGGACGCACTGCCGGCCGGGGGGTGCGTCGTGGTGCGGGAAGGACGGCAGCCGTGAAGCCGGTGATCCCGGGGATGCACCCCGACCCGAGCGTGTGCCGCGTCGGGGACGACTACTACCTGGCGTGCTCCAGCTTCGAGTACTTCCCCGGCATCCCGGTCTTCCACAGCACGGACCTGCGGCACTGGGAGCAGATCGGCAACGCGCTGGAGCGCCCGAGCCAGCTGGTCCTCACCTCCGCCTCGTCGTCGGCGGGGATCTGCGCGCCGACGCTGCGCCACCACGACGGCCGGTTCTGGCTGATCGTCACGAACGTGAGCGACGGCGGCGGCAACGTGGTGTTCACCGCCACCGACCCGGCGGGGCCGTGGTCGGACCCGGTCCGGCTGCCCGGCGTGGAGGGCATCGACCCGGACCTCGCCTGGGACGACGACGGGAACTGCTGGTGCACGGTCGCGGGCGTGGGGCAGTACCGGATCGACCCCACCACCGGTGAGACGTTCGGCAGGCGCCGGCCGCTGTGGTCCGGCACGCCCGGCGCCAAGGCCCCGGAAGCGCCGCACCTGCACCGGATCGGCGACCACTGGTACCTGCTGATCGCGGAGGGCGGCACCGAACGCGGCCACGCCGTCTCCGTCGCCCGCGCGCAGTCGCCCACCGGCCCGTTCGAACCCTGTCCCGCCAACCCGGTCCTGTCCCGCCGCGGCGTCGACGACCCCGTGCAGAACACCGGCCACGCGGACCTCGTGCAGGCGCCGGACGGGTCGTGGTGGATGGTGCTGCTCGGCGTGCGGCCCGGTGGCGGCACCCCCGGCTGGCACGTCCTCGGCCGGGAGACCTTCCTGGCGCCCGTCACCTTCGCCGGCGGCTGGCCCGTCGTCGGGGAGCTCGTGCCCGGCCCCGCCTCCGCGGAACCCGACCGGGACGACTTCGACTCCGGCGCGCTGCGGCCGTCGTGGATCTCCCTGCGCGACCGCGACGAGAGGTGGTGCACGGCGCGGGAACGCCCCGGCTGGCTCACGCTGCGCGCCCGCGGGTCCGGAATGGACGATCCCGCGGTCGTGTTCGCCGGACGGCGCCAGCAGCACCTGTCCTGCCTCGTCCGCACGCTGGTGGATCCCGCGGACGGCCGCGGCGGCCTCGCGGTCCGGCTGGACGAGGAGCACCACTACGAGATCGAGGTCGCGTCCGGCGAGATCAGGGTGCTCGCCCGGATCGGCCCGCTGAGCACCGTCGTCGCGTCCCGGCCCGCGCCCGGTGGTCCGGTCGTGCTGGTGGTGCGGGTGGACGAGGACCGCACGCCGCGGGACGCGCGGTCCGGTCCCGACACGTTGTCATTCGGCATTGAGGACCCGGACCTCACCGTCCTGGCCGCGCTCGACGGCAAGTACCTGTCGACCGAGGTGGCGGGTGGTTTCACCGGACGCGTCATCGGCCTGTACGCGGCCGAGGGCACCGTCCGCTTCGACTGGTTCGACTACCGGCCGCTCAACTGATCGCGAGGGTTCATGAACGGATCACGCAGGACAGTGGCAGTTCTTGTCGTGGTGGCGGCCCTGGTGGTGCCGGCGACGCCGGCGACCGCGTGGGTCCTCACGCAGGCGCACACCGCGGGCCGCGTCACCGCGGCGGGCCAGTACACGTGGCCCGGCGTCTACTTCGAGGGGAGGTTCCGCGGCACGAGCGTCGGGGTCGTCCTCGACGACTCGGTGAACGACTACGACGTGCAGGTCGACGGCAGGACCGTGGCGTCGCTCGTGACACCGGGCCGCACCACGCACTGGGTCCGCGGTCTGCCCGACGGCGTGCACCGCGTCCGCTTGGTCAAGCGGACCGAGAGCCCCTGGGCCGCGGGGCGGTTCGGCGGGTTCGTGGCGGACGGGGCGGTGCTCGCGAAACCGGCTCCGCGCACCCGGCAGATCGAGTTCGTCGGCGACTCCCTGACCGCGGGCTACGGCAACCTCTCGACCACCCGCGACTGCTCCGCGAACGGCGGCGTCACCCGCAACACCAACACCGACCTGAGCTTCGGCGCGCTCACCGCCCGCGCGCTGAACGCCGACTACCAGGGCAACGCCTTCTCGGGCCTCGGCGTGGTGCGCAACTACAACGGCCACTCCGCCGGGACCAGCTACCGCACCTACTACGACCGGGCGTTGCTGAACGTCGAAGGCGACGTGTGGCGCAAGCCCGCGTCGTGGAGGCCGCAGGTGGTCGTCGTGGGCCTCGGCACCAACGACTTCTCCACCCCGCTCAACCCCGGCGAGCCGTGGACGCCGGACACCCTGGTGGCCGACTGGAAAGCGGCCTACCAGGGCTTCCTCGCCAAGCTGCGGACCAGGTACGGCACCGCGACCACGATCGTGGTGAGCGTTCCCGAGGCCACCGGCACGTTCGCCGACGCCGCCCGGGAGGTCGTGCGGGAGAGCGGTGACCAGCGCGTGCGGCTCTGGAACTACGCCGACCCGGCGCTCGACCGGCTGGGCTGCGACTGGCACTTCTCGGCGCGCGACCACCGGCTGATCGCGGGGAAGCTCGGCGAGTACCTCGCCGCGCTTCCCCTGCGCTGGTGACGGTTACTTCGGGTCGAGCACGAACAGCGGGATCGTCCGGTCGGTGTTCTCCTGGTACTCCGCGTAGTTGGGGAAGGCCGCGACGGCCCGTTCCCACCACTCGGCGCGCTCGGCACCGTCGACCTCGCGGGCGGTGTACTCCTTCACCTCGGTGCCGTCCTGCAGGACGATCTCCGGGTGGGCCTTGATGTTGTGGTACCAGGTCGGGTGCTCGGGAGCGCCGCCCTTGGACGCCACGACCGCGTAGCTGCCGTCGTGCTCCACGCGCATGACCGGCGTGTAGCGGAGCTTGCCGCTCTTGGCGCCACGCACGGTCAGGAGCACGATCGGCCTGCCGAGGACCTCGACACCCTCGGTGGTGCCGGTCTCGAGGATCTGCTTGGTCTGGTCCTGCACCCACTCGGTCGGGCTGAGTTCCACGTCTGCCATGTCCGCGAACAACGAAATCCGCGCCGGTCTCATTCCCCGGCGCGGCGGAACTGCGCCTTCGTGGCCTGAACGGCGCCGGGCCGGACCGGCAGCGCGTCCACGACCAGGCGTTCGCCGTGCAGGTCGGTGACCGCGACGGGCCCGCCGCAGCCGGCGCCGTTCTCGGAGAGGAAGTAGTTGTACTCGGCACGGGGCAGTGGCCGCCACTGACCGCCGGCCAGCACCTCCAGCCGTGCCACCGGGTTGCGGTGGTCGAGGACCTGGATGCCGCACCAGTACTGGCTCGACCCGGACTTGTAGCGCAGGGAGAGGGTCTTGGACGTCTCCGGGCTGACGAGGGTCCAGGTCACCGGGATCTCACCCCGCACCGGCGGGGCGAGCATCGCGAACGCCTCGGCGCTCAGGTCGAGCTGACCCGGGCGGCACGGCGCCGGGCAGAGGTTGGTGACCCGCACGGTGATGCTCTTGCCGCCGGTCGCCTGGACGAGGAGGTGCGCACCGCACGCGGCGGAGTTCTCGTAGTCCGCCACGTTCATCGCGGCGGTCAGCGGGTCGGGGCCGGGGTCGTAGGAGCACGCCCCGCCGCCGTCGGAGTCGTAGAACGTCGCCACGCCCTGGCGGGGCTCGTCCGGTTTGATCTTCCCGGCCAGTGTCGTCGTCGCCCGGCTGGTGGTGGTCGTCGCCGGTGCCGCCGCCGTGGTGCTCGGGGGTGGTGGGGTGGTCGCGGGGACGGCGGCGGCCGAACCGGCCACCGGCGTGCCCGCGACGCCCTCCGGATCTCGCGGCACCACCACGCCGACGACCGCCACCAGCACCGCGGCCAGGACGAACAGCAGTGGGCGAGTACGTCTCACCGCCGAACCATAGTCCGTTGCACCGCGATGAACACCAGCAGCAGCACGCCGATCACGATCTTCGTCCACCACGAGCTGAGCGTGCCCTGGAACGAGATCAGCGTCTGGATCGTGCCGAGCACCAGCACCCCGGCCAGTCCGCCGAGCACGTAGCCGACCCCGCCCGCCAGCAGCGTGCCGCCGATGACGACGGCCGCGATGGCGTCGAGCTCCATGCCGACCGCGTGCAGGCCGTAGCCGGACAGCATGTAGAGGCTGAACAGCAGACCCGCCAGCGACGAGCAGAGACCGCTGATGACGTAGACGCCCACCTTGACGCGGGTGGTCGGCAGCCCCATCAGCAGCGCGGACGACTCGTTGCCGCCGACCGCGTAGACCGTGCGGCCGAACCGCGTGCGGTGCAGCACGTACATCGCGGCGGCGACGACCAGCAGCGCGATCACGACGTTGTAGGTGATCGTGACGCCGCCGGGCAGCTCGATGGCGGCCGTGGCCACGGTGCGGAAGGTCTTGTCCTTGATGGACACCGACTCGACGCTGATCAGGAAGCACAACCCGCGGGCGAGGAACATGCCGGCGAGCGTGACGATGAACGGCTGGATGTCGAACTTGTGGATCACCAGCCCCATCAGCAGGCCCAGCGTCGAGCCGATCAGCAGCACGGCGACGATGACGAGCGGCACCGGCCACCCCGCCTGCAGACCCGACGCCGTGACCATCGTGGACAGCGCGACGACCGACCCGACGGACAGGTCGATGCCGCCGCTGAGGATCACGAACGTCATGCCGGCCGCGAGCACGATCAGGAAGGCGTTGTCGATGAACAGGTTCGCGACGACCTGGCCCGACGCGAACCCGTCGTAGCGCGCCGACCCGACGCCGAACGCGAGCACGAAGAGGACGACGGTCGCGAGCACCGGCAGGAACCGCGACGGCACCCGTTGCGCGAGAGCGGTCATGATGGGACGGCCACCTTCCGGAAGCTCAGTGCGGCACGGGCCTTCGGCGCCTGGACCAGGCACACCGCGATGACGACGATCGCCTTGAACACCAGCGTCACCTCGGGGGCGACGCCGATCGTGTAGACGGTCGTGGTGAGGGTCTGGATGATCAGCGCGCCGAGCAGCGTCCCGGTGAGCGAGTACCGGCCGCCCGCGAGCGAGGTGCCGCCGATGACGACCGCGAGGATCGCGTCCATCTCGATCCACAACCCGGCGTTGTTGGCGTCGGCCGCGCTGACGTTCGAGCTGATCATCAGCCCGGCGATGCCCGCGCACACCGCGGCGAAGACGTAGACGGTCCAGATGATCGTGCGGGACCGCACCCCGGCCAGCCGCGACGCCTCGGGGTTCACGCCGACCGACTCGATCAGCATGCCCAGCGCGGTCCGGCGGGTCACGAACGCCACCAGGCCGAGCACGAGCAGGCTGATCAGGATCGCGACCGGCAGCACCACGAACCCGGCGCCGACCTGCTTGTAGGCGGAGTTGTTGACCGTGACGATCTGCCCCTCGGTCACGAGCATCGCGATGCCGCGACCCGCCGTCATGAGCACCAGGGTCGCGATGATCGGCTGGATGCCCATCCCCGCCACCAGGAACCCGTTCCACAGCCCCAGCAGGGCGCAGAGCACCAGCGCCATCGCCATGCCGGCGAACGCCGTGCCGGCGCTGTCGGACGTTCCGATGTGGACACACGTGACCGCGCCCGCGATGGCCGCGACCGCGCCGACGGACAGGTCGATGCCCCGCGTCGCGATCACCAGCGTCATGCCGAGCGCGATCAGCAGGGTCGGCGCGCCGTTCTTCAGCACGTCGACCAGACCGCCGTACAGGGCGCCGTCCTGGATGCGCAACGCGAAGAACGACGGCGTCACGACGAGGTTGAGCAGGAGCAGGGCCGCGAGTGCGACCAGCGGCCAGATGAGCCGGTTCTTCACGACACCACCTTCTCGGGAACGGGTTCGCCGCGGTGGGCGTGAGGGCGGGTGACGGCGCGGTGGAAGGCGCCTCGGTTCTCGTGGGCGGCGGTCTCTCCGGCGTGCTGCCCGGTGGCCTCGCTCGGCGTGCTCACGACACCACCTTCTCGGGTTCCGGCGCGGCTCCGCCCGCGATCAGCTCGACGACCTCGTCGACCCCGGTCACCGACCCGTCCAGCTCCGCGATCTTGCGCCGGTCCCGCAGCACCACGATCCGGTCCGCGATGCGCACGACCTCCTCCAGCTCCGCCGAGATGAACAGCACCGCGGTGCCCTCGGCGGCCAGGTTCGTGACGAGCTGCTGGATCTGCGCCTTGGCGCCGATGTCGATGCCGCGCGTCGGTTCGTCGAGGATCAGCAGCCGCGGTTCGGTGACGAGCCAGCGCGCCAGCAGGACCTTCTGCTGGTTGCCGCCCGACAGGGTGCGCACCAGCGCGTCCGGGTTCGCGGGACGGATGTCCAGCGCCTTCAGGTACTTCTCGACCAGCTGGTCCTTCGTCCTGCGCGACAGCGGCCGGGTCCAACCCCTCGCCGCCTGCATCGCGAGCACCAGGTTGTCGCGGATCGACAGGTCCGCGACCAGCCCTTCGCCCTTGCGGTCCTCGGAGCTGAACGCGATGCCGGCCGCGATCGCCGATCGCGGTCCGCGCAGGCGCAGCGGCGCGCCGTCCACGAGCAGCCTGCCCGAGTCGGCGCGGTCGGCGCCGAAGAGCAGCCGGGCCAGTTCGGTGCGGCCGGAGCCGAGCAGACCGGCCAGGCCGACGACCTCGCCCGCGCGGATGTCGAGGTCGAACGGCTCGATCGCGCCCTTCCTGCCGAGACCGGCTGCCTGCACCAGCACCGGACCACCGGTCGTGCGCTTCTCCGCCGCGTCCTCGATCGCCTCCAGCGCGCCGAGGTCGCGGCCGATCATCTGCGCGATGAGCGTCCGCCGGTCGACCTCCGCGGTGAGGTGCTCCCCGACGAGGGTTCCGTTGCGCAGCACCGTCATCCGGTCGGAGATCTCGTAGACCTGGTCGAGGAAGTGCGACACGAACAGGATCGCGACGCCCTCGTCGCGCAGCACGCGCATGATCCGGAACAGCTCGGCGACCTCACCGGCGTCCAGGCTGGACGTCGGTTCGTCGAGCACGAGCACGCGGCAGTCGACCGCGATGGCGCGGGCGATCGCGACCAGCTGCTGCACGGCGATCGGGTGCTCGCCGAGGCTCGACGCCGGGTCGATGTGCACGCCGATGCGCGCCAGCACCTCCGCGGCGCGCTTGCGCATGGCGGGGAAGTCGACGCCGCCGAACCGCCGGGGCTCACGGCCCAGGAGGATGTTCTCCGCGACCGTGAGGTTCGCGCAGAGGTTGACCTCCTGGTACACCGTGCTGATCCCGGCCTGCTGCGCTTCGCCGGGGGAGGAGAACGCCACGTCGGCACCCGCGAGCGAGACCTGCCCGCTGTCGGGGCGGTGCACGCCGGTCAGGGTCTTGATGAGAGTGGACTTCCCGGCGCCGTTCTCGCCCATGAGAGCGTGCACTTCGCCGGGGAACAGCCGGAAGTCGACGTCCTGCAACGCCTTCACGCCGGGAAACGCGAGACTGATGCCCCGCATCTGCACGACAGGTGGCGGTGACTCGGTCATGGGCTCTGGCCTTCGTGGGGTGGGCCGCGGGGCCCGTCACCGGATGCGCCGGGTGACGGGCCTCGCGGGGCTGCGGGGTGAACTCAGTACTGGCGCTGGGGCAGGGCGGCCTTCGCCTGCTCCTGGGTGAACGTGCCCTCCTCGGTCACGACCCGCGCCGGCACGTCCTCACCGGCGACGACCTTCTTCGCGAGGTCCATCAGCTGCTTGCCCAGCAACGGGTTGCACTCGACGATGAAGTTGATCTCGCCGTTGGCGAGCGCCGTCATGCCGTCCTTCACCGCGTCCACGGTGATGATCTTGATGTCCTTGCCGGGCACCTTGCCCGCGGCCTTGATGGCCTCGATCGCGCCCAGGCCCATGTCGTCGTTGTGCGCGTACACCACGTCGATCTTCGGCTGGGACTTCAGGAACGCCTCCATGACCTGCTTGCCACCGGAGCGCGTGAAGTCACCGGTCTGCGAGGCCACGACCTTGATGTCGGGCTTGGCGGCGATCTTCTCCTCGAAGCCCTTCTTGCGGTCGTTGGCCGGCGCGGCGCCGGTCGTGCCCTGCAACTCCACCACGGTCGTGGGGCCGGACGTGTTGGCGACGAGCCAGTCGCCCGCCCTGCGGCCCTCCTCCACGAAGTCCGAACCGAGGAACGTCTTGTAGAGCGACGTGTCGTCCGAATCGATCGAGCGGTCGGTGAGGATCACCGGGATGTTGGCGCGCTTGGCTTCCAGCAGCACCGTGTCCCAGCCGGTCTCGACGACCGGGCTGAAGGCGATCACGGACACCTTCTGCTGGATGTAGGACCGGATCGCCTTGATCTGGTTCTCCTGCTTCTGCTGCGCGTCGGAGAACTTGAGGTCGATGCCCGCGGCCTTGGCCTCGTCCTGGATCGACTTGGTGTTGGCGGTGCGCCATCCGCTTTCGGCGCCCACCTGGGCGAAGCCCATCGTGATGGTGCCGCCGCCGCTGGACGGAGCGGTACCCCCACCACCACCTCCCGAGCCGCACGCGGTGAGCGCGCTCAGCAGGACCACGCTGGCGACGGTCGTGATCTTCTTCAGCACTGGGATTCCTCCGGTGTGACGACGGTGTCGCGGAGCTCCACCGCGTGTCCGCGGTTGTCAGGTGGACAAGAGTGAACGTTCACAACTTCTGCGTCAAGGCCTTGCCCGTAACGAGTTCGCAGCCCTATGTTAACGCTCACTTCCGACTGAGGGAGGAAATCCCGTGCCCCGCAAGCACGTCCTGCTGAGCGCCGCTCTCGCAGCCAGTCTCCTGGTAGCCGTTCCCGGCTCGGGAACAGCCGCCGACACCGATTACACGCTGAAGGTCGACTCCACGAAGAAGGGCGCGCCGATCGACGACACGATGTACGGTGTTTTCTTCGAAGACATCAACCGCGCCGCGGACGGTGGCCTGTACGCCGAGCTGGTGCAGAACCGCTCGTTCGAATACGACCCGGCGGACAACGCGGGCTACACCGGACTCACCTCGTGGGCCCCGCACAGCGGCACGCTCGTCGTCGTCGACGACAGCGGCCGGCTCAACGAGCGCAACCGGCGCTACCTGAAGCTCGGCCTGCCCGCGGGCGTCATCAACTCCGGCTACAACAGCGGGATCGCCGTGCGGAGCGGCCAGCGCTACGACTTCTCGGTCTGGGCGCGCACCGACCAGGCGAGCACCCCGCTCACCGCCGCGATCACCGACCCCGCCGGCACACCGCTCGGCGACCCCGTGGAGATCGACGTCCGCGGCGACGGCTGGACCCGCTACACCGGCACCGTCCGCGCGAAGACCTCCTCGACGACCGGCCGGCTGCTGGTGACCGGTGGCGGCACCGGCACCCTGCGCCTCGACATGGTCTCGCTGATGCCGCAGGACACCTTCAAGGGCCACGGCCTGCGCCGCGACCTCGCCGAGAAGATCGCCGCGCTGAAGCCCGGCTTCGTCCGGTTCCCCGGTGGCTGCATCGTCAACACCGGCAGCCACTACGGCTACGAGGCGCCGAACTACGAGCGCCGCCGTTCCTTCCAGTGGAAGGACACGATCGGCCCGGTCGAGCAGCGCGCGACCAACTGGAACTTCTGGGGCTACAACCAGTCCTACGGGCTCGGCTACTACGAGTACTTCCAGTTCGCCGAGGACATCGGCGCCATGCCGCTGCCCGTCGTCCCCGCCCTGGTCACCGGCTGCGGGCAGAACCGCGCCACCGACGACCCCGCGCTGCTGCAGCGGCACGTCCAGGACACGCTCGACCTCATCGAGTTCGCGAACGGTCCAGCCGACTCGACGTGGGGCCGCAAGCGCGCCGAGATGGGGCACCCCGAGCCGTTCGGGCTCACCCACCTCGGCGTGGGCAACGAGGAGAACCTGCCCGACGAGTTCTTCGCGCGGTTCACCGAGTTCCGCAAGGCGATCAACGCGAGGTACCCGGACATCACCGTCGTCAGCAACTCCGGCCCGGACGACACCGGCGGCACCTTCGACCGCCTGTGGCAGCTCAACAGGCAGGCCGGCGTGAAGATGGTCGACGAGCACTACTACAACAGCCCGAGCTGGTTCCTGGAGAACAACAACCGCTACGACTCCTATGACCGCAACGGTCCCAAGGTGTTCCTCGGTGAGTACGCCTCGCTGGACAACACGTTCTTCAACGCGCTGAGCGAGGCGTCGTTCATGACCGGGCTCGAGCGCAACGCCGACGTCGTGAAGCTCGCCTCCTACGCGCCGTTGCTGGCCAACGAGGACTACGTCCAGTGGCGACCGGACATGATCTGGTTCAACAACCACGCGTCGTGGGGCTCGGCGAGCTACGAGATGCAGAAGCTGTTCATGACCAACGTCGGTGACCACGTCGTGCCGAGCACCGCGTCGGCCACGCCGTCCACCAGGGAACCGATCACGGGCGCCATCGGGCTGTCGACGTGGGCGACGGCCGCGACCTACGACGACGTGAACGTCACCGACGCCGCCGGGAAGTCGTTGTTCAGCGACGACTTCTCCGCGGGCGACGCCCGGTGGACCAAGTCCGGCCGGGGCGCGTGGAACGTCGTGAACGGCGCCTACGTCCAGTCCGACGCCGCCGCCGAGGACACGCTCGTCACGGCGGGGGACAGGACGTGGCGGGACTACACGCTGAACGTGAAGGCCACCAAGCAATCCGGCCGTGAGGGCTTCCTCGTGGCGTTCGGCGTGAAGGACACCGGCAACTACTACTGGTGGAACCTCGGCGGCTGGAACAACACCCAGTCCGCGGTGGAGAAGGCGGTCGGCGGCGGGAAGAGCGTGCTGGTCTCCAACGGCACCCGCATCGACACCGGGCGCACCTACGACGTGCGCGTCGAGGTCCGCGGGCGCCACGTCGCGCTGTACCTCGACGGCCAGAAGTGGGGCGAGTTCACCGACGACAAGGTGGCCGAGCCGTTCCGCCAGGTCGTCACCCGCGACCTCGCCACCGGCGAGCTGATCGTCAAGGTCGTCAACGCCCAGGACAACGCGGCCCGCACCCGCGTCGACCTCGGCGTGCCGGTGTCCTCCACCGCGCGGGCGACGGTGCTGCAGGGTCGCCCCGACGACGTGAACACCGAGTTCGCCCAGCCGATCCGGGCCCGCCACGAGCAGGTCAGGGTCGCGAGCAGCTTCACGCACACCTTCCCGCCGAACTCCGTCACGTTCCTCCGGATCAGGAGCCGCTCGTGATCAACCGACGATCCCTGCTGCGCACGGGCGGCGTCCTCGCCGCGACCGGAGCGCTCGCCTCGGCCGCGCCGGCCACCTCCGCCGCCGCCGAGCCCGAGGTGGAACTGACCACCCGCAACCCGCTCGTCGAGCAGCGCGCCGACCCGTTCATCACGCCGCCGACCGACGGCATGTACTACCTGACCGGGTCCGTGCCCGAGTACGACCGGGTCGTCATCCGCGGTGCGTCCACTCTGGACGGTCTGTCGTCCGCCCGGGAACGCACGATCTGGCGCCGCCCGGCGTCCGGGACGATGGGCGGCTACATCTGGGCGCCGGAGCTGCACCGCATCGACGGCAAGTGGTACGTCTACTTCGCCGCCGGGGACAAGGACGAGCCGTTCCGCATCCGCACCTACGTGCTGGAGTCCGCGAACGCCGACCCGCGCGAGAGCGGCTGGGTGCTGCGCGGGCAGATGGTGACGGCGTGGGACACGTTCACGCTCGACGCGACCACGTTCGCCCACCGCGGCAGGCGCTACTTCCTGTGGGCGCAGAGCGAACCCGGCATCGCCACCAACTCGAACCTCTACATCGCCGAGATGGCCTCGCCGCTGGCCCTGAAGACGGCGCCGGTGCGGATCGCGACGCCCACGCTGCCGTGGGAGGTCCAGGGCTTCAAGGTGAACGAGGGGCCCGCGGTGCTGATCCGCAACGGCCGCGTGTTCGTGACGTTCTCCGCGAGCGCCACCGACGCCCGCTACTGCATGGGCCTGCTGACCGCCGACGAGAACGCGAACCTGCTCGACGCGCGCTCGTGGACGAAGTCGCCGAACCCGGTGTTCACGACGAACACGGCGACCTCGCAGTACGGGCCGGGGCACAACTCGTTCACCACGGTGGGGTCGACCGATGTGCTCGTCTACCACGCGCGCGACTACCGCGACATCACCGGTGACCCGCTGTTCGACCCGAACCGGCACACCCGCGTGCAGCGGCTGCACTGGAACGCCGACGGCACGCCGTCGTTCGGCGTCCCGGTCGGCCGCGGTGGCCCGATCGTGCGGTTGTCGCCTTCGGACGCACCCGCACTGGTGGTGCGGCACTACGAGTACCGGCTGCGGGTCGACGGCAACGTCCGCGACGTCGCCGACAGCCAGTTCCGGTTCGTACCGGGGTTCCTCGGCGCCGGCACGGTCGCGTTGCAGTCGGTGAACTTCCCGGACCGGTACGTGCGGGCGAGCTCGGACACGATCACGATCGACCCGTTCGAGGACACCGACGCGTACGGCCGCGCGGCGAGTTTCGTCCGCCTGCCCGGCCTTTCGGACAGGAGCGCGGTGTCGCTGCGTGCCGGCACGGACACGTACCTGGCCCACGACAACGGCCGCCTGGTGTTGTCCAGACCAGGCGCTGACCGCGACGCGCGCCGACGTGCCACATTCCGGCTCGAATGAGTGGACAATGAGCACTGCATCGAAGCCGACCTGGTGTTATCGCTAACATCACCGGCGCAGATCAAGGATCGGAGACCGCCAGTGGAGAAGACCTCGCGTGACCCCGCGATGACCGATGTCGCACGACTCGCCGGGGTGTCGCACCAGACGGTCTCGCGTGTGCTCAACAACCACCCCAACGTGCGCGAGCAGACCCGGCTGAGGGTGCAGGCGGCCATCAAGGAGCTGGACTACCGGCCCAACCGCGCCGCCCGCGCCCTCGTCACCGGCAAAACGCAGCTCATCGGCGTGGTGGCGCAGAACTCGACGCTGTACGGCCCGGCCTCGCTGCTGTCCGCCTTCGAGGAGGCGGCGGGCCAGGCCGGCTTCGCCGTCAGCGTCGGCAGGGTGAAGGTGCTCGACCGCGACTCGATCGCCGCGGCCGTCGAACGCCACCGCGACCAGCGCGTGGCCGGCATCGTCGTGATCGCCCCGAACTCCTCGGCCGCCGACGCCCTGGCCGACGTCCCGGCGGGCGTCCCGCTCGTGACCGTCGACGGCGACCCGGACCGCCCGACGCCGCTGGTCACCGTCGACCAGGCCAGGGGGGCCTTCGAGGCGACCATGCACCTGCTCAAGGCGGGCCACGAGACGGTCTGGCACGTCTCCGGCCCCGCCGACTGGTTCGACGCGGCGGGCAGGGTCGAGGGCTGGCGCCAGGCCCTCGACACGGCGAGCGCCGAGGTCCCCCCGGTGGTGGCGGCGGACTGGAGCGCCGCCTCGGGCTACCGCGCCGGCCAGATGCTGGCCCGCATGCCCGAGGTCACCGCCGTCTTCTGCTCGAACGACCACCTCGCCCTCGGCGTGCTGCGCGCGATGAGCGAACGGGGCAGGAGCGTCCCGCGCGAGGTGAGCGTCGTGGGCTTCGACGACGTGCCCGAGGCGGCGTACTTCATCCCGCCGCTCACCACCGTCCGCCCGGACTTCGCCGCGGTGGCGCGGGAGACGCTCGGGCTGTTGCTGGAGCAGGTGAGCGACGGGGAGACGACGCGGCCGCAGCGGACGATCGCGCCGATGCTGGTGTCGCGGGAGAGCGTGGCGCCGCCGCCCAAGTAGCCCACGGGCAGGCCCTGGGAGTGGAGCCGCTCCCGCCCGGACGTCGGTGGGGCGGCGGTGTGGTGGAACGCCGTGACGTCGGACCGCGGGACGTCCCGCGCCGGAGGTGCCGGTGAGGCGACGGCGGTTCGGCAGCGGTGAACGCCGTGCACCTCGGCCTCGCTGACTGCGCGGGGCGGGCGCGTAACTGGCCGTCGGCTTCTGCGCAGGTGGCACCGCCGGTCTGGTCCACCACCACCAGGTGCCGGCGCGGCCGGGGGTGGGCGCGTGACTGGACGTCGGCTCTTGTGGGAGGCGGCAACTCCGACCTGGTCCACCTCTCCTGCCAGGTGCCGGCGCGGCAGCGCTGGGCGAGGGACTTGGCGTCGGCTTCTGCGGGGAGCGGCATCACCGGCCTGGTCCACCTCCACCACGAGGTGCTGGCGCGGTGGGACTGGCCGTTGGCTTCTGCGGTAGGTGGCCTCGTCGACCTGGTCCAACCTCACCGCTAAGTGCTCGTGCGGCAGGGGCGGGCGTGGGATTGGCTGTCGGCTTTTGTGGGAGGTGACATCGCCGGTCTGGTCCACCTCCACCACCGAGCGCTCGCGTGGCAGGGGTGAGCGCGGCATTGGCCGTCAGCTTCTGCGGGAGGCGGCATCACTAGCCTGGCCCGCCCCCACCGCCAGGTGCCGGCAGGGCAGGGCCGGGCGGTGCCGCTGCCCAACCCGCGCGGCTGCGACGGCTACGGCGAGGCCCTCCACCGGGTCCGCGACCACCCACCGCCGTCGTGCTTTCCACGACTGGTTCGTGACGCCGCCGACCGTCCTCCCCGGCGGTCGGCTCGCTCACCGCAGGACCTCCTCAGCAGGTCACGCGACCAGTTCGCACCCGCCGGCTCCCCACGCGCCGGCCCTCGTCCGCGAGCCCCGTCCGCCGTGTCGGCGGCACCGGTGTGTTGTCGTGCGCTCACCCGTAACACATTTCGGGCGCTTCCAGGGAAATCACGATGTATCGGACGCATCTTGACTCGCGGAATGTTAGCGATAACACTCAGGTCGTGACTGACATGACGATCGACCGCGACGCGTGTGTGGTGGGTGTCGACTTCGGCACGCTGTCCGGCCGCGCTGTGGTCGTGCGCGTCCGTGACGGTGCCGAGCTCGGGACCGCCGTGCACGACTACCGCCACGGCGTGGTGGACCAGGTTCTGCCCGCCACCGGCCGGCCGCTGCCACCGGAGTGGGCGTTGCAGGTCCCATCCGACTACCTCGACGTCCTGCGCACCGCCGTCCCGCAGGCCGTCGAGGCGGCCGGGATCTCGGCGGACCAGGTGATCGGCATCGGCACCGACTTCACGGCGTGCACGATGGTGCCGGTCACCGCCGACGGGACCCCGCTGTGCGACCTGCCCGAGTTCGCGGAGAACCCGCACGCCTACATCAAGCTCTGGCGCCACCACGCCGCCCAGCCGCAGGCCGACCGCATCAACGAGCTCGCGCGGCAGCGCAAGGAGCCGTGGCTCGCCCGCTACGGCGGGCTCATCTCGAGCGAGTGGGAGTTCGCCAAGGGCTTGCAGGTGCTGGAGGAGGCACCTGAGGTCTACGCGGCGATGGAGCACTGGGTCGAGGCCGCGGACTGGATCATCTGGCAGCTCACCGGCACCTACACGCGCAACGCGTGCACCGCCGGGTACAAGGGCATCCTCCAGGACGGCCGGTACCCGGACGAGGAGTTCCTCAAGGAGCTCAACCCGGAGTTCGCGCGGTTCGTCGCCGACAAGCTCGACCACCCGCTGTCCGCGCTGGGCGACAGGGCCGGATCCCTGACCGCGCAGGCCGCGCGGTGGACGGGGCTGAAGGAAGGCATCGCCGTCGCGGTCGGCAACGTCGACGCCCACGTCACCGCGCCCGCCGCGCAGGCCGTGGAGCCCGGGCAGATGGTCGCGATCATGGGCACCTCCACGTGCCACGTGATGAGCGGCGACGTGCTGCGCGACGTGCCCGGCATGTGCGGCGTCGTCGACGGCGGCATCATCCCGGGGCTGTGGGGCTACGAGGCCGGGCAGAGCGGCGTCGGCGACATCTTCGCGTGGTTCCTGCGCAACCAGGTGCCGCCCGCGTACCACGAGCAGGCGGCCGAACGCGGCATCACCGTGCACGAGCTGCTCTCGGAACTGGCCGCACAGCAGGAGGTCGGCGAGCACGGGCTCGTCGCGCTCGACTGGCACAGCGGCAACAGGTCCGTGCTCGTCGACCACGAGCTGTCCGGCGTGGTCGTCGGCCAGACGCTCGCCACGAAGGCCGAGGACGTCTACCGCGCGCTGCTGGAGGCGACGGCGTTCGGCACGAGGGTCATCATCGACACCTTCACCGACTCGGGCGTGCCGGTGACCGAGCTCGTGATCGCGGGCGGGCTCACCAAGAACCCGTTGCTCATGCAGATCTACGCCGACGTCGTGAACCTGCCGCTGTCGGTGATCGGGTCGGCGCAGGGACCGGCGCTCGGCTCGGCGATGCACGCCGCGGTCGCCGCGGGTGGGTACAGCGACATCCGCGAAGCCGCGGCCGCGATGGGATCGGTGCGGCGCAACGTCTTCACGCCCGTCCAGAAGAACGTCGAGGCGTACGAACGGCTGTTCCTCGACTACCTCGAGCTGCACGACTACTTCGGTCGCGGCGCCAACGATGTCATGCACCGCCTGCGGGGATACCGCCGCGACGCCCTGGAGGGGAAGAGCTGATGTCCGCGACGGCAGAGCTGCGGCGCACGGTCGCCGAGCTGCACCGAGAGCTGACCCGCTACGAGCTGGTGAGCTGGACGGCCGGCAACGTGTCGGCCCGCGTGCCCGACCAAGACCTGATGGTGATCAAGCCGTCCGGTGTCTCCTACGACGAGCTGGGTCCTCACGCGATGGTCGTGACGGACCTGCACGGCAAGCTCGTCGAGGGTGAGCTGGCGCCGTCGAGCGACACGGCCGCGCACGCGTACGTGTACCGGCACATGCCGGACGTCGGCGGGGTCGTGCACACGCATTCCCCTTACGCGACAGCGTGGGCGGCACGCGGGGAGCCAATCCCGTGCGTGCTCACGATGATCGCCGACGAGTTCGGCGGCGACATCCCGGTCGGGCCGTTCGCGCTGATCGGCGACGACTCGATCGGCAAGGGCATCGTGGAGACGTTGCGCACCAGCCGGTCCAAGGCCGTGCTGATGCGCAACCACGGCCCGTTCACGGTCGGTGCGACGGCGAAGGCGGCCGTGAAGGCCGCGGTGCTGCTCGAGGACGTCGCCCGCACCGTCCACTTCGCACTCCAGCTCGGCAAGCCGGACGTGATCGACCAGCAGGACGTCGACCGGCTCTACGAGCGCTACCAGAACGTTTACGGCCAGTGAGCCCAGAAGGAGAGCACATGCCGGACAAGCCCCAGATCTGGTTCCTCACCGGCAGCCAGCACCTCTACGGCCCCGAGACGCTCGACCAGGTCGCGGCCCAGTCCCAGCAGATCCAGCGGATGCTCTCGGACTCCGGTCGGATCAGCGCGGAGATCGTGTGGAAGCCGGTCCTGACCGACTCCGGCGCGATCCGGGCGGTCATGCAGGAGGCGAACAACGACCCGTCCTGCGTCGGTGTGATCGCGTGGATGCACACCTTCTCCCCGGCGAAGATGTGGATCACCGGTCTGGACCTGCTGCGCAAGCCGTTGCTGCACCTGCACACGCAGCTCAACGAGGCGTTGCCGTGGTCCACGATCGACATGGACTTCATGAACCTCAACCAGGCCGCGCACGGTGACCGCGAGTTCGCCTACGTGCAGACCAGGATCGGGGTGGCGCGCAAGACCGTCGCGGGCCACGCGAGCGATCCCGTGGTGGCCGAGCGGATCGACGGCTGGGCACGCGCGGCGGCCGGTGTGGCGCACCTGCGCGGGCTGCGGCTCGCCCGGTTCGGCGACAACATGCGCGACGTCGCGGTGACCGAGGGCGACAAGGTCGAGGCGGAGCTGCGGTTCGGCGTCTCCGTCAACACCTACGGCGTCAACGACCTCGTCGCCGTCGTCGACGAGGTGCCCGACGCCGGCATCGACCTGCTCGTCGCCGACTACGCCGAGGCCTACCGCCTCAGCCCGGAGCTGGCACGCGGGGGAGAGCGGCACGAGTCGCTGCGCTACGCCGCCCGCATCGAGATCGGCCTGCGGTCCTTCCTGGACGACGGAGGGTTCGGCGCGTTCACGACGAACTTCCAGGACCTGGGCGGGTTGCGGCAGCTGCCGGGGCTCGCCGTGCAGCGGCTGATGGCCGACGGCTACGGCTTCGGCGGCGAGGGCGACTGGAAGACCTCCGCGCTGCTCGCGGCGGTGAAGGCGATGGGCACCGGCACGGGCCGCGGCACGTCGTTCATGGAGGACTACACCTACCACTTCGGGCCCGGCGAGCCGAAGATCCTCGGCGCGCACATGCTGGAGGTCTGCCCGACGATCGCCGCCTCCCAGCCGTCCTGCGAGATCCACCCGCTCGGCATCGGCGACCGCGAGGACCCGGTGCGGCTGGTGTTCGACGCCGCGTCCGGACCCGCCGTCGTGGTCGGGCTCGCCGACATGGGCGACCGGTTCCGCCTGGTCGCCAACGAGGTCACGGTCGTCCCGCCGGACGAGCCGCTGCCGAAGCTGCCGGTCGCGCGGGCCGTGTGGAAGCCGGAGCCGTCGCTCTCGACGTCCGCGGAGTGCTGGCTCACGGCGGGCGGCCCGCACCACACGGTGATGACGCAGGCCGTCGGGGCCGAGGTGCTGCGCGACTTCGCGCAGATGGCCGCCACGGAGCTGGTGCTGATCGACTCCGCGACGACCCCCGCGTCGTTCGCCGACCGGTTGCGCTGGAACGCCGCCTACCACCGCCTGGCGGCCGGGATCAACTGACGGGCGTGGAACTCGGCTATCTGCCGCCACGTCGCGACGGGGTTGGAGTACATCGGGAGATGTCCGCTGTGCGGGATCTCCGCGAGCTCCACCCCGTTCGCGTCGAGCAGCGGCAGGTAGGAGAGCCCGGCGTACTGCTCGCCGTAGACGAACAGCCGCGGGCACGGCAGTGACAGGAACTTCGGCAGCAGGTCGCCGTGGTCGGCGAGCTCGACCATCGAGCGGAACAGCGTGGCCACGGCACCGCGCCGCACCTTGTTCGGCAGGTTCGCCGCGAACAGGCCGCCGCCGTAGCAGAGCGAGTCGCGGCAGCTCTCGGCGAGCCGGAACAGGTAGCCGCCGGGATCGCGGTGCGTCAGCGCCTCCCGGCTGAGCACGCAGTCCTCCGGCGCGAGGATGCCCTTGATGTTCACGAAGCTCAGCACGCGGCCCGGTTCCTGGTGCGCGAGCAGCAACGCCGTCAGCGCGCCGCTCGAGTGCCCGACGACGTGGAACCGGCCGATGCCCGCGCGGTCGAGCACCGTGCGGGCGGTGTCGGCGAGGAACGGCAGGTCGACCTCACCGAGGTCGGCGCACTCCGTCGCGCCGCAACCCGGTGCGTCGTAGGCGAGGAACGGGCGTCCGGCGAAGTCGTGCCGCTGGTGGACGTCGAGGTAGTCCTCCTTGCTCGTGCCGAACCCGTGCAGGAAGACCACCGGGGCGTCGGTGCCTCCCCGGCGCACCGACGCGACCTTGACGTTGACCCCGCGGACGCGCAGCGGGATCTGTTCGTGGACGACTCTGTCTGCCGACGGCATGGCTGTTCCCCGGATTCTTCGCAGGTGCGGACTGCGGCGGAATGAAGCGAGAGCATGCCATCGGCTGTGAACGCTCACAAGTAGTTGAACCCTTTACCTTCCGGGTCCGTATCCCGTGGTGCCGGCAGCAACGTCCCCTACTCGTGAGGTTCGAAGATGTCGAGAGCGCATGCACGACCGCAACGGAGCAAGCGGGTCATCGTCGCCGGGGTCGCCGTCGCGGCGACCCTGACCGCCGTGACGGCCGCCGTCGCCTTCGCCGGCGGGGAGACCGCGACCGGCTCCATCGCGTGCCCGCGAGCCGTCGTACCGGCGGTGCCCGCCGCGGCGCAGGCCGAGGTGCAGCGGGAGCTCGCCAACCTCGACAAGCAGATCGCCGAGGCCGACGAGCGGCTCCGCACCTCGGCCGGCGAGGGCGGGCCCGACTTCGTGCAGAATGCGATCCTGGGCCCGCTGGCGAGCAAGCGGGTCGCGGCGCTGAACCGCATCGAGACCGCCATCGGCCGGGTCGCCGCGAAGCCGGAGGGGCTGGAGCGGTTCGCGACCTGCGGCCTCGGCCAGGCGCCGGCCGTGTCCGCGCCGCCGGCCACGTCGCGGACGTCCCCCGCGGGCTCCACCGGGTCGGCCGCACCGGCCGCCGCCGGGACCATCGAGTGCCCGTCGCCCGTGGTGGGGAACGTTCCCGCGGCGGCGCGGGCGGAGGTCGACCGCGAGCTCGCCAACCTGGGCAAGCAACTGGCGGAGGCCAACGAGCGGCTCCGCACGTCCGCGGGTCAGGGCGGGCCGAACTTCGTGCAGAACGCGATCCTGGGCCCGCTGGCGAGCAAGCGCGCCGCCGCGCTGGACCGGATCACCATCGCCATCGGCCGTGTGGACGCGCGGCCTCAGGGGCTGGAGCGCTTCGCCACCTGCTCGCTCGAATAACTCTCCTCGGGGTTCGAGCGGCAGGCCCGTCTCCTCGGGAGCGAGCGTTCCGAGAGGTCCTGCCGGTGGCCGCGCCTCCACCGGCAGGACCTTGACGCACCAGGAGGTTCTCGATAGATGTTAGCGTGAACATCGCGCGTTCAACGGAGAACCGATGACCAGACTTCTAGCTCTGCTCGCCGTTTCGGCGCTCACGCTCTCCACAGCGGCGCCCGCTGTCGCCGCCGTCGAGCAGGTGTCGGTGCGACCGGATCCGACCTACCAGCAGGAGCCGTTCCAGGGCTGGGGCACGAGCCTGGTGTGGTTCGCCAACGCCACCGGCGGCTACCCGGACGAGATCCGCGACCACCTCGCGGAGCTGCTGTTCGGCGAGGACGGCCTCAACCTGAACATCGCCCGCTACAACGTCGGCGGCGGCAACGCGCCGGACGTGCCGGGCTACCTGAGGGCGGGTGCGGCGGTCCCCGGCTGGTGGAAGGCGCCGGAGGGGACGACCCGCGGGGACACCGACTGGTGGAAGCCCGGCGACCCGCGCTTCTTCGACACGGCGGCCGATCCGCGCCAGCGGTGGTGGGTCGACCGGATCAAGCGGGACGTGACCCGCTGGGAGTCGTTCAGCAACTCGCCACCGTGGTTCCAGACCGTGAGCGGGTACGTGTCCGGCGGCTTCGACCCGAACGCGGACCAGCTGCGGGAGGACAGGACCGGTGACTTCGCCGCCTACCTCGCGCAGGCGACGGCCGAGCTGGAACGGGCGCACGGCATCAGGTTCGCGACGGTCGACCCGTTCAACGAGCCCAACACCTCCTACTGGCGCACGACCCTGGGACCGGACGGCAACCCGACGGGCGGCCGGCAGGAGGGCGCCCACATGGGTCCGGCGCTGCAGGCGAAGGTGGTGCCCGAGATGGCGGAGGCGTTGCGCGCCAACGGGCTCGGCGCCGTGGTCTCCGCGCCGGACGAGACCAACCCGGGGCTCTTCGCCGACGACTGGGCGGGCTACCCCGCCGCGGTGCGCGCGCAGGTCGGCCAGTTGAACGTGCACACCTACGGCACCGGACGCCGCACCTCGGCCCGCGACATCGCCAAGGGAGCGGGCAAACCGCTGTGGATGAGCGAGGTCGACGGGCACTGGGGCTCCGGGCAGAGCTTCACGAGCATGGACCCCGGCCTCGGCATGGCCGAGCGGGTGATCGACGACCTGCGCGAGCTGGAACCGCGCGCCTGGCTGCTCTGGCAGGCGGTCGAGGACTACAACAACATGAAGCCCGGCGCCGAGTCGCCGAACGGCATGAACTGGGGCGTCGTCCAGATCCCCTTCGACTGCGGGCCGCGGGACACGCTCGCCACGTGCCCGGCGCGCGTCAACACGAAGTTCCACACCCTGCGCAACTTCACCCACTTCGTGAAGCCGGGTGACCGGCTGGTGAAGGTGAACACCACGACCGACGTGGCGGCGGTGCGCGACACCGAGCTGAAGACCGTGGTGCACCTGAACAAGGCAGACCAGGCGCAGTCCGTGACGCTGGACCTGTCGGCGTTCGCGTCCGTGCGGCAGAACGCGTCCGTCCGGCCGGTCGTGACGGATCAGCACGGCGCGTTGGTGAAGGGCGCCTCCGTGCGCGTGCAGGACCGCAAGGCGACGCTCTCCGTGCCCGCCAGGTCGGTCACGACGTTCGAGGTGAGCGGGGTCGGCGGCGTGAACCGCGCGGCCGCGCTCGGCGGGGAGTACCGGCTCACCGGCGTGCAGAGCGGCAAGTCCCTTGCGCCGTCGGGCACCTCGCTCGTCCAGCGCACCACGGACCTCGCCGCGGCCGACCAGGTGTGGCGGGTGGAGCGGCGGTCGGGTGGTTACGACCACCGCGCCCAGTTCTCCATCACCAACTCCGCCACCGGGCAGCGCGTCGCAGCCGAAGGGGGCGGCGTCGTGCTGGGCGTCGCGGACGGCCCTGCCGCGCGGTGGGTGCTGTCCTCGACCGGGGACGGCACGTGGACGTTCGTGAACGCGGTGACGGGTAGTCTGCTCGACGTCATCGGCGAGTCGCGTGAGGACGGTGCCAGAATTGGTCTGTACCAAGCGACTTCGGGCGCGAACCAGCGCTGGTCGGTCGTTGCGCGCGGCTAGCGGACTCGTGGCGGCCCTGGTGCTGTTCGCCGGGGCCTGCACCGCGGAGCCACCGGCGCCGGCGCCACCCGGGACGCGGACGCCGTTCAAGCCGCCCACGCTCATCAACGAGCAGGTGCGGTCGGAGCGCGTGCTGCACGTCGTGCGGGACGTGGTCGACGGCCGGACCGTCGAGCTGGCGGACGGCACGGAGGTGCGCATCGCGCAGCTGGCGGCACCGGCCGAGTGCTGGGCCGCGGGAGCGCTCACCTTCGCCAGGGCGAGGTTGCTGGCGGCCTCCGTCCGCATCAGTCCTGTGCTGTCGGGAGACGTGAACCTCGCGCTCGAGGACGGCACCGACTACGCCCTGCTGGCCGTGCGCCAGGGCGCCTTGCGGCCCGAGGGCGTCGACGGGGGAGCGCTGCTCACCGCCGAGTCCGAGGCGGCGGCCGCCGACCGGGGGTTGTGGGGACCGCCGTGCGACGGCCAAGCGGTCGCGCCTCCCGTCGTGACGACACCTGGCGCGACGACCACGACGACCACACCTCCTCCCACGACCACCGCGCCACGGCCGCCGGCCAGGACTTGCGCCGTGGCCTACCGCGTCGTCGGGCAGTGGCCCGGCGGGTTCCAGGCGACTGTGACCGTGCGCAACACCGGTACGGCGCCGGTCGACGGGTGGACGCTGCAGTGGGCGTTCGCCACCGGACAGGTCGTGGACGAAATGTGGAACGCGACGCCGCGTCAGTTCCGCGGACTGGTCAACGCGGTCAACGTCCACTACAACCCGAAGATCGCCCCGGGCGGTTCGGTGGAAATCGGGTTCAACGGCTCGGCCAGGGGTGACAACGCGGTTCCGAAGGCGTTCAGCCTGAACGGCGCCCCGTGTTCGGTGGAATGATCAGGCGCTGTCCCGGACGACGAGCCGGGACGGGTAGAACGTCGCCCTGGCACCGTCCCCGCGGTCGAGCACGGAGGTCGCCGCGGCCGTGGCGATCTCCTCGACCGGGTGCGTGCTGGTCGTGAGCGCCGGACGGCTGAGTCCGGCGAACGCGATGTCGTCGAACCCGGCGACCGCCACGTCGCCCGGCACCCGCACGCCGAGCGCGTGCAGTCCGTCGAGGACACCGAGCGCGGTGAGGTCGCTGAGCGCGAAGACCGCGTCGGTGTCGGGCCAGCGCCCCATGACCTCGATGGCGGCGTCGGCACCCCGCGCCGCCGTGAAGTCGCCTTGGACGACGCGCGGCTCGCCACCGGTCTCGCGCAGCACCTGCCGGTACGCCTCGACGGCGCGGTCGCAGCAGAGCAGCCACGACGGCCCGGTGACCATCGCGATCCGCTGCCTGCCGGTGCGCACCAGGTGCCGCACGACGCCGTCCGTGCCGGCGCGGTTGTCGACGTCGAACGAGGGCACGTCGCGGGTACCGCCCCCGACCGCCGCGACCCGGCCGCGCAGCCGGCGCGGCACGGTCTCGAGCGCGGGCCGCGTCGGGTTGACGACCACGAGCCCGCCGAGCCCGCGCCCGTCGGCGAGCCGGGCGAGTGAACCGGGGTCGTCGAGGGGCAGCCAGTGCAGGGACACGCCGACCTCGCGCTCGGCGGCGACGTGCGCCGCCGAGGTCAGCACACGGCCCACGTACGGGTCGTCGAGCACGGCGGCGGTGTGCCCGATGACGGCGATCGCGAGCCGCGTGCCGGTGCGCGTGACCAGTGCGCGGGCGGAGGCGTCCGGCACGTATCGCAGCGCCGTCACCGCCGCGGTGACCCTGTCCCGAGCCCGCGGTGAGGCGGGGCCCTGCCCGGTGATGACACGGGAGGCGGTCGCCCGGGACACGCCTGCGGCCCGTGCCACGTCGTCCAGCGTCGCGGTGCGTTCTGCCGTCATACCGGCAGTATTGCTGTGGAAGCGCTTCCATGTGTGGGGTGAGCACTTCGTGTATCGAGAAAGGGAGGGACCGGGATGTCGGTCACGGTGCCACGCAGCCAGGTCCGAGCAGCCGCGGCGGGCGTGGCGGTCACCTTCGGGTTGAACGGCGTGGCGGTGGCGACCTGGTTCGCCCGCGTCCCCGCCGCCCGCGACGCGCTGGGCCTCACGCCCGGCGCACTGGGCCTGCTGCTCCTGTCGATGTCCGTGGGAGCCTGCCTGGCGATGCTCACCGCGGGCGAGGTCACCCACCGCCTCCGCCCGCGCCGCACGGTGGCGGTCTCCGCCGTGACCGTCGCCGTGGGCCTCGCGGTGGCAGGCGTCGGCATCGGCGCGCACCCGTCCGCCGTGCTGACCGCCATCGGCATCTTCACGCTCGGCTACGGCTCGGGCCTGTGCGACGTCGCGATGAACGTCGAGGCCGCCGAGGTGGAACGCGCGCTCGGCAAGACGGTCATGCCCCGCTTCCACGCGATGTGGAGCCTCGGCACCGTCGTCGCCGCGGGCCTGGCCTCCTTCGCCGCCTGGGCCGTCCTGCCCGTGACGGCCCACTTGGCCGTGGTGGCCTTCATCGTCGCCGCAGGCACCCTCGTGGCGTCGCGCACCTACCGGCTGGCGGTCGAGGCCGAGCACGGCGGCGGCAGCGGGGTCATGGCCGCGTGGCGCGAACCCCGCACCTTGCTCATCGGGCTCCTCGTGCTGGTGCTGGCGTTCACCGAGGGCACCGCGAACGACTGGGTGGCGGTCGCGTTCATCGACGGCTACGCGCTCGACCCGGCGCTGGGCGCCGTGGTGTTCGGCGTGTTCGTCACGACGATGACGTTCGGCCGGATCTTCGGCACGATCGCGCTGGACCGCTGGGGACGGGTGCCGGCGATCGTCGTGTCGATGCTGCTGGCGGCCTCCGGGGTGGCTCTGGCGGTGTTCGCCGGATCCGTGTGGCTCGCGGTCGCCGGGGTGGCCGTCTGGGGACTGGGGACCGCCCTCGGGTTCCCCGTCGGGATGAGTGCGGCGGCGGATGACCCCGAGCGGGCCGCCGCCCGGGTCAGCGTGGTCGCGGTGATCGGGTACACGGCGTTCCTGGCCGGGCCTCCGCTGGTCGGGTTGCTCGGGAACGGCGTGGGGGTGTTGAAGGCTCTGCTCATCGTGCCGTTGCTGTTGCTGCCCGCACTGGCGTTGGTGCCGATGTTGAGGCCGGTCGAGAGCTGAGCACCGCGCAGCCGCACCACCGCTCCTGCCGTCCGTGAGCCACGGGTCCTCCCGTTGCTCACGGACGGTCTTGTTCAGTGGCGCTGGGACGAGCTGGACATCGGTTCACGAGCATGAATTGATCACTCGCTGATCCACCTCACCGCGCATTCGACCGCGTTCGATTCGAACAACCGTCGAACGCGGTGGCGAATTGTCGAATGAATTCACTTCGTTGACGCACGCCGGACGCATTCGTAATACTCGTTTCACGATCGTGGACGCTGTTCAAGAATGTGAATCCTTTGCGAAGGGTATTCCGTCATGCGGCTTTTCGTTGGCGCGCTGGCCGTGGCCTGCGCGTGCACCGGGGTGGTGAGCGTTCCCGCGCACGCCGGCCACGACCCCGCCCGGCAGGTGCTGCCCGCGGGCGACGGCTGGGGATCGGCCGGCACGGGGACCACCGGCGGTGCGGCGGCGCCCAGGGGGAACGTGCACGAGGTGCGCACGCGGGCCGAGCTCGTCGCGGCGCTCGCGGCTCCGGCGCCGCGCATCGTCAAGGTCAGGGGTGTGATCGACGCGAACAGCGGCGACGACGGGAAGCCGTTGCGGTGTGAGGACTACGCGGCGGACGGGTACACGCTGGCCGGGTACCTCGCGGCCTACGACCCCGCCGTGTGGGGGTGGGAGCGCGAGCCCGAGGGGGTGCTGGAGGAGGCGCGGAAGGCTTCGGCGAAGAAGCAGGAAGCCGTCATCGCGCTCAACGTGCCGTCGGACACCACGATCATCGGTGTCGGCGGCGGGGCCGGGATCACGGGCGGGAGTCTGCGGATCCACAACGTGCGCAACGTGATCGTGCGCAACCTGACCTTCCGCGACACCCGCGACTGCTTCCCGCAGTGGGATCCCGCGGACAACAGCCCCGGGGCGCCTCCCGGCAACTGGAACTCGCTCTACGACTCGGTGTCGGTCCAGCGCTCCGAGAACGTGTGGGTGGACCACAGCACGTTCACCGACGAGCCGAACGTCGACAGCACCCAGCCGCTCCACTTCGGACGGCCCTACCAGGTGCACGACGGGCAGCTCGACATCACCAACGGCAGCGACCTGATCACCGTGTCGCGCAACGTCTTCGCCGAGCACGGCAAGACGATGCTGATCGGTTCGTCGAACTCGTCCACGGTCGACCCGGGCAAGCTCAGGGTCTCCGTGCACCACAACGTCTTCCGCAACGTGCTGGAGCGCGCGCCGCGGGTGCGGTTCGGGCAGGTGCACGTCTACAACAACCTCTACGAGGGCGCGCAGACCTACAGCTGGGGCGTCGGCGTCAAGTCGCAGATCGTCGCGCAGAACAACTTCGTCAAGGGCATCGCGCCGGAGAAGGTCGTCTACAACTGGGGCGGCACGGCGATCACCGACACCGGCAACCTCCTCGACGGCCGGCCGTTCAGCTTCGTGAACGCTCACAACGCCGCGTTCCCCGACAAGGCGCTCGGCACGGACGCGGGCTGGACGCCGACGCTGAACCGCGGCCTCGAACCCGCGCACCGCGTCAAGCACCTGAAGGCGGGCGCGCAGCCGGCGGGACGTCACCTCGTCGTCGGCAAGGGCTTCCCGTCCGTCCAGGCCGCGATCGACGCGGCGCCGGCCGGAGCCGTGATCACGGTGCCCGGGGGCGTGCACCGCGAGGTCGTCAAGATCCCGGCCGGCAAGCGGAACCTCACGCTGCGCGGTGCCACCGGCAACGCCGAGGACGTCGTGATCGACTACGACAACGCCAGCGGGACGAAGAAACCCGACGGCACGACGTACGGCACCACGGGCAGCGCGACGGCGACCATCGCCGCGGACGGGTTCACCGCGAAGGACATCACCTTCCGCAACTCGTTCGACCGCGCGAAGCACCCGGAGATCACGGCCACCCAGGCCGTGGCGGTCAAGGCCACCGGTGACCGGGTGCTGTTCGACCGCGTCCGGTTCGAGGGCCACCAGGACACCCTGTACGCGGACACGCCGTCCACGACGGCCCGGTCGCGCCAGTACTACCGGGACTGCGCGATCACCGGCGACGTCGACTTCCTCTTCGGGCGGGCGACGGCGGTCTTCGAACGGGCGACCATCACGGCGCTGAACCGGGGCCAGGACCCCAACGGGTACGTGACCGCGGCGAGCACCCGCAGGGACAACCCGCACGGCTTCCTGATCGTCAACTCGAAGATCCGCAGCGACGCCCCGGCCGGGACGTACTTCCTCGGCAGGCCGTGGCACCCCGGCGGTGACCCGGACGCGATCGCCCAGGTCGTCATCCGCGACACCGAGCTGCCGGCGGCGATCAAGGCCGGGCCGTGGACGGACATGTCCGGCTTCCCGTGGCGGGGCGCCAGGTTCGCGGAGTACCGCAACACCGGGCCCGGCGCGGGCACGAACGCCGACCGCCCCCAGCTCACCGACGAGCAGGCGCGGCAGCACACCAGGGCGGCCTACCTGAGCGGGTGGAACCCGGCGTGAGGACCCGCACCTGGGCGCCCTACGCCCTGATCGCCCCGACGCTCGTGCTGATGGCGGTCTTCCTGGTCTACCCGATCGCGAGCGTCGCCTGGTTCAGCCTGCGGCAGCACACCGTCACGCAGCCGTGGAAGAACGGCTTCATCGGCTTCGAGAACTTCCGGCGGATGCTGTTCGAGGACCCGCTGTTCTGGCAGAGCCTCGTCTTCAGCGCCAAGTGGGTCGTGGTCGAGGTCGGCCTGCAGCTGGTGCTGGGCCTGGTCCTCGCCCTGATCGTCAACGAGACGTTCGTGGGCAGGGCGCTGGCGCGAGCGCTGGTGTTCTCGCCGTGGGCGGTGTCGGGCGTGCTCACGACCGGCATCTGGATCCTGCTCTACAACCCGTCGACGGGCGTCTTCCAGCAGCTCGCGCAGTGGGGCATCGGTGATCCGGGCACGTCGGTGCTCGGCGACCCGGCGACCGTGTTCCCCGCGACCGTCGTCACCGAGCTGTGGCGCGGTGTGCCGTTCTTCGCGATCCTGCTGCTCGCCGACCTGCAGACCATCCCGAAAGACCTGTACGAGGCCGCGAGCGTCGACGGTGCCGGGAGGTGGCGCCGGTTCGTGAGCGTCACACTGCCGCACCTGCGCGACGCGATCGTGCTGTCCACGTTGCTCAGAGCGGTGTGGGAGTTCAACAACGTCGACCTCATCTACACGCTCACCGGTGGCGGCCCGGCGAACCAGACCACCACGCTACCGCTCTACGTGGCGCGCAAGGCCGTCGACTCGCACGACTTCGGCTACGGCTCGGCGCTCACCATGGCGGGCTTCGTGATCCTGCTGTTCTTCTCGATCCTCTACCTGAGGCTGTCCAAGTTCGGGAGCCGGGCATGACCCAGACGCTGATCCGCCCGGAAACGCCGGTCGTACCACCGCCGTCACCACCGAGGCGCAGGAGGCACCGCGACCCGAGCCGGTTCTTCCGGCTGCACCTGCCACTGGTGCTCTACCTGTTGTTCACGCTCATCCCGTTCTACTGGATGCTGGTGTTCGCGGTGCGGCCGGCGGGGGAGACCTCGCTCGTGCCGTGGCCGATCACGTTCGAGCACTTCGACACGGTGTGGAACGGCGTCGGCTTCGGGTTGTTCTTCCAGAACAGCCTGATCATCGGCGTCGGCACCCTCGTCACGGTCACGGTGTTCGCGCTGATGGGCGGCTACGCGCTGGCGCGGTTCAGGTTCCGGGGCCAGCGGGTGTTCCTGCTCGCGTTGCTGTGCACGCAGTTCATCCCCGGCGCGATGATGCTGATCCCGTTGTTCGTGATCTTCAAGTCCGCCGGGCTGCTCAACAGCCTGACGGGGCTCATCATCGCGGACACCGCGTTCCAGCTGCCGCTCGCGCTGATCCTGATGAGCGGGTTCGTGCGGAACGTGCCGGTGGAGCTGGAAGAAGCGGCCATGGTCGACGGTTGCACGAGGCTGCGGGCGTTCTTCGCGGTCACGCTGCCGCAGCTGCGCCCGGCGCTGGTGGCGGTCGGGTCGTTCGCGTTCATCGGTGCCTGGAACAACTTCCTGTTCGCGCTGATGTTCGCGAGCAAGCAGGACAAGTTCACGTTGCCGGTCGGGCTGAGCTACGCCCTCGGCGAGTTCAACACCGACTTCGGGGCGCTCGCGGCCGGCGGCGTCGTCGCCGCGGTGCCCGTCGTGCTGGTTTTCGCCGTGGTGCAGCGGTTCCTGGTGCAGGGACTGAGCGCCGGCGCGGTCAAGGGATGAGGGAGAGAAGCATGAGAAGACTGCTGCTCGCGCTGGCGCTCGTGCTGAGCGCCTGCTCCGCGGGAGGGGACGGACCCACGACGATCACGTTCTGGGACAACAACGGCGGCCCCGGCCGCACGCCGATCTACCAGGAGCTGATCAAGAGGTTCGAGGCCGCGAACCCGGACGTCAAGGTCGAGTACGTCGGCATCCCCAGCTCGTCGGTGCAGCAGAAGTACGACACGGCCATCGCCGGCGGCTCCACCCCGGACGTCGGCGGTGTCACGACGTCCTACCTCGCGCACCTGGTCGGCCAGGACGCGCTCGAGCCGGCCGACGAGCGGATCGAGAACGGCCCGCTCAAGGGCAAGCTGCTGAACGGCCTGCTGGAGACCGTGCGGCAGACCGCGCCGGACGGCAAGCTCTACGCCGTCCCCGCGTCGGGCAACATGGACGTGATCTGGTACCGCTCCGACCGCTTCGAGGAGGCCAAGATCGCCGAGCCGTCCACCTGGGACGAGCTGGCGAACGCGGCCGTGCGGCTGACCAACCCGGCGGCCAACCAGTACGGCTTCACGATCCGCGGTGGCGCCGGCTCGGTCTTCCAGCTGCTGTCCGAGGCGTACTCCTACTCGGGCGTCGAGAAGTTCTACGAGGGCGGCAGGAGCACCGTCGCCGACCCGCGCAACGCCGAGCTCGTGCGGAAGGTGGCCGAGCTGTACAAGAAGGCCACGCCCGAGGCCGACGTGAACAACAACTACACCCAGATGGTCGCCCAGTTCACCGGCGGCACGGTGGCGATGATGCACCACAACCTCGGTTCCACCGCCGACGTCATGAAGGCCCTCGGCCCGGAGCGGGTCGCCGCCATGCCGCTGCCGAAGGGACCTTCGGGCAAGCGGACCGTCGTGCCGAACCCGACCGACGGCTTCGCGGTGTTCAAGGGCAGCCGGAACCCGGACGCGGCCTGGAAGTTCGTCGAGTTCCTGACCTCTGCCGAGAGCAACGGCTACTGGAACGAGAAGGTCGGCCAGATCCCCGCCAACACCGACGTCCGCGGCGCGGAGTGGATCCAGAAGAACGCGGCCGTGAAGATGGCGCTCGGTGTGCTGGAGGACCCGGCGACCGTGCTCGTGCCCGCACCGGTCTACCTGCCCGAGTACTCGTCGATCACCAAGACCGACACCGAGCCGCTGTACCAGAAGGTGCTGCTCGGGCAGATGTCCGCGCAGGAGTTCCTCGACCAGCTCGCGGCCAAGCTCACGACCGCCCAGCAGGACTGGGAGAAGCGCAAGTGATCGAACGGGTAGCGGTGCGCACGTTCACCACGACGGCGTGCACCTCGGTCGACGCGGAGGGCCACCGGCACCCGGCACCCGAGCACGAGATCACCGAGGCGCTGCTGGAGATCACCGACACCGACGGCGCCACCGGCTACTGCGCGGTGCAGCCCGACCAGGTCCGCCCGGCGGTGCTGGACAAGCACGTGCGGCCGGTGCTGCTGGGACAGGACCCGTGGGACCGCGAACGGCTCTGGCGGCTGCTCGCGAGGCGTCAGCGCGGCTCGCACGGCGGTTTCACCGACCGCGCGCTCGGGTTCGTCGACACGGCGCTGTGGGACCTGGTGGCGCGCAAGGCGGGACTGCCCGCGTGGAAGCTCGCCGGCGGCGCGCGTGACCGGATCCCGGCCTACGCCAGCACGATGTGCGGCGACACGGACGGCCTGGCGACGCCGGGGGACTACGCGGACTTCGCGAAGCACCTCGTGTCGGTGGGCTACCGGGCGATCAAGCTGCACACCTGGATGCCGCCGGTCCCCGGCGCGCCGAGCGTCTCGCGGGACGTCGAGGCGTGCCGGGCCGTGCGGGAGGCGGTCGGACCGGACGTCGCGCTGATGCTCGACGCGAGCCACTGGTACTCCCGCACGGAGGCGCTGCGGCTCGGCAGGGCGTTGCAGGAGCTCGACTACTACTGGTTCGAGGAACCGATGGAGGAGGCGTCGGTCAGCTCCTACCGGTGGCTCGCGGACCAGCTGGACATCCCGGTGATCGGCCCGGAGGTGGCGTGGGGCAAGCACCACACGCGCGCCGAGTGGATCAGCTCGGGGGCCTGCGACGTCCTGCGCGCGGGTCCGGCGGGAAGCGGCGGGATCACGCCGGTGCTCAAGACCGTGCACCTCGCCGAGGCGTTCAACGTCGACTGCGAGATCCACGGCAACGGGTCGGCCAGCCTGACCGTGCTCGGCGCGACCGATGCGGGACGGTGGTACGAACGGGGCCTGCTGCACCCGCACGTCGACTTCGACCGGGTTCCGCCGCACCGCGGCTCGATCGTCGACCCGCTGGACGGGAACGGGAACGTGACCTTTCCGGTTCGCCCGGGAATCGGGGACGACTGGAATTTCGAACACATCGGAGTTCACACTCTTGAAGAATGGTGAGAAAAGCCCCGGCGGAGCGCCGGGGCTTTTCCTCTACCGATAGGTGATGTCCGAGGACTTGAACAGGCAGTGGGTGCTGTCGGAACCGGTTCCGATTTTCTTCGGTTCGCCGCTCGTGACACCCTGGTACTTGTCGCAGACAGCGATCTTCCTGCTGCTGTCACCGACGACGGTGATCCGCGAGAACCGGGCGGTGTCGCCGTAGTTGGTGTTGATGCCGGCGAGGTTCTTGCCGGGGGAGAACGCCGTGACGTTCTCCATCACGACGTGCCGCTTGTGCTGGGTCTTGCAGTTGCCGCAGGACCGGTAGAGCTTGCCGAAGTCGTCCACCTGGAAGTTGCGGATGATCATCGTGCCCGGCCCGTTGTGCTGGAACACCTTGTCGGAGGCCTTGCGCGCGCCACCACCGCTGATGGTCATGGTCTGCGAGGACGACGTGCCCTTGAACGTGGCCGCGTCCTCGCCGACGTCCTCCCACCACACGTTGGTGAGCGTGCAGGTGCCGAGGCAGTGGACGCCGTCCGCGGCCGGCGCGCCGAGCACGACGTTCTTCAGCGTCGCGCCGTCGGCCAGCTGGAAGATCGGGTCCTGGCCCTCGTTCTGGCCGCCGGAACCGAGGTTGCCGGTGCCGTAGAACCGCTGCATGCCTCCGTCGTACGTGCCGGCCCCGACCTTGATGGTCGCGCCGACGGGCTTCGGTCCCGTCGGCGTCGGGAATGTGCTGCCCGCCGCCTGTGCCACAGGGGCGAGAAACGCGGCCAACGCCGTGGTCAGAACCGCTGTCAGAACTTTCTTCATGTGCGCTCCGCTTGCAGGGGGATGCGCGGCGGTAATTCAATCCTAGAGCGGGCCCCGGTCGAGTCAACCGATTTCGATTGTTCGAGTCGAATATCGTCGAATTGGTTGACCGTTGTCTTTGTGACTGGTTGTCTGGTTTGTACCGCCGCTCACGAATTGGGAGCGTGGAATGATTCCAAAGCGTGCAGCACTAGTTTCCGCCACCGCGCTGGTCCTCGGTGCGGTCTTCGTCCCCCAGGCGACCGCCGCCCCGTTCGGGCTGGTCGGCTGGGCCACCCAGGGAGGAGGCACGACGGGAGGCGGCAGCGCGTCGCCGATCACCGTCACCACGGCGTCGGCGTTCGTCGAGGCCGCGAAGTCGTCGAGCGCCGCGGTGATCCGGGTCTCCGGCACGATCTCGCTGCCGAGCATGACCAAGGTCGCCTCGAACAAGACCATCGAGGGCGTCGGCTCCAGCGCGGCGATCACCGGGCAGGGCCTCAACATCGCCAACGCCTCGAACGTGATCGTGCGCAACCTCAACTTCCGCAGCTGGGGTGACGACGCGATCAACGTGCAGTACTCCACCCGCGTGTGGATCGACCACAACACCTTCTCCAACGGCTACGACGGTGCGGTCGACGTCAAGCGGGCCTCGGACTACGTCACGGTGTCGTGGAACAAGTTCACGAGCCACAACAAGACGATGCTGCTGGGCCACAGCGACGGCAACGGCTCCGAGGACCGCGGCAAGCTCCGGGTGACCTACCACCACAACTGGTTCGACGGAACGCAGCAGCGCCACCCGCGCGTGCGGTTCGGCAACCCGGTGCACGTCTACAACAACTATTACGGCGGTGTGACCGATTACGGCGTCGCGTCGACCGTCGAGGGCGGTGTCCTCGTCGAGGGCAACTACTTCGAGAACACGAAGGACCCGTTCCACCGCGGTGAGGGCAGCTCGCCCGGTGGCTCGCTCGTGGCGCGCGACAACCACTTCGTCAACTCGGGAACGGGTGACCAGGGCGGCTCGGTCAAGAGCGTGCCCTACTCGTACCCGCTCGACAGTGCGAGCAGCGTGAAGAGCGTGGTCACGGCCGGGGCCGGAGCCGGCCGCGGCTGATGAGGGAAGGGGACGCCCCGTCTGGCCGAGGGCGTCCCCGCCTTCGTCTGGGACCGCTCCCAGGATTCCACTCGAAGAGAGCAGTAAGAGGAACCGGCGGACGTATCATCGTTACGCCGCAAGAACTATCCACGAGCACCGTTCGGTTCAACTTCCGTTGCAACGGCGGCCGGTTGGCTGATGTGGCCCACGTTACAGTGCCGTGAACTCTGGGAGCGCTCCCAGTTGTCGAGAGGGCGGCGGCATGACTCGGCGAACATTGGCGTTGACGGTTGCGGCGGTGGTGCTGGCCGGCGGGGTTCCCGCCGTCGCGGCACCGGCCGCGGTGGCCTGCACCGTCACCTACCAGATCACCAACGAGTGGAACACCGGATTCGGCGCGGCCGTGTCGATCCGGAACGACGGGGAGGCGCTGAACGGCTGGAACCTCACGTGGACGTTCCCCGACGGGCAACGCGTCACGCAGGGCTGGAGCGGAACCTTCACGCAGAACGGCGCTGCCGTGAGCGTGACCAACCCGCCCTGGTCCCCGACGCTGGCCGCGGGCGGCACCGCGCAGGTGGGCTTCAACGGCAGCAAGGGCTCGACCAACCGGCCACCGACGGACTTCGCCGTGAACGGCGTGTCCTGCACGGGACCGAACAAGGCGCCCTCCGTGGCGCTGACGGCGCCCACGAGCGGCAGCAGCTACACCCTGCCCGCGGAAATCCCGCTGGCGGCGACCGCGACGGACACCGACGGCACGGTGGCCAAGGTCGACTTCTACGCCGGCGACACCCTGGTCGCGACCGACACCAGCGCGCCGTTCAGCGGCACGTGGACGTCGGCGCCGGCCGGTGACCACAGCATCACCGCGCGGGCCACGGACAACCGCGGCGCCGTGACGACCTCCGCGCCGGCGGCGGTCAAGGTGCTGTCGGGACCGGCGGTCCTCGCGTCACCGAGCGCGGTCTCGGTCAAGCAGGGCCAGACGGCCACGTTCGACGTCTCGCTGGCCACGGCACCGAGCCAGCCCGTCACGGTCACGATCGCCCGCAGCGGCAGCACGGACCTGACGGCGACCCCGGCGACGCTCACGTTCACCGGCACCGCGAAGCAGACGGTGACGGTGACGTCGGCGAACAACGGCGGCGAGCTCGGCACGGCGACCTTCACGGCGTCGGCCACCGGCTACAGCCCGGCGAGCGTCACGGTCAAGGAGCTCGACCCGTCCACCTCGGACTTCAACAAGGCGTTCCTCGACCAGTACAACAAGATCAAGGACCCGGCGAGCGGCTACTTCCGCAAGTTCGGCGACCTGCTCGTGCCGTACCACTCGGTCGAGACGCTGATGGTGGAGGCACCCGACCACGGCCACCAGACGACGTCCGAGGCCTTCAGCTACTACCTGTGGCTGGAAGCGAGCTACGGCCGCGTCACGGGCGACTGGGCGCCGTTCAAGTCGGCCTTCGCGTCGATGGAGAAGTTCATCATCCCGGCGAAGGCGGACCAGCCGACCAACGACAAGTACGACCCGTCGAAGCCGGCGACCTACGCGCCCGAGCACCCGAGGATGGACCAGTACCCGTCGACGCTCGACGGCACCGTCCCGGTCGGCCAGGACCCGATCGCGGCGGAGCTCAAGACCGCGTACGGCAACTCGGACGTCTACGGCATGCACTGGCTGATCGACGTCGACAACACCTACGGCTTCGGCCGGTGCGGTGACGGCACGACGGCGCCCGCGTACATCAACACCTACCAGCGCGGCTCGTCGGAGTCGGTGTGGGAGACGATCCCGCAGCCCTCGTGCGACACGTTCAAGCACGGTGGCCCCAACGGGTTCCTGGACCTCTTCACCAAGGACTCGTCCTACGCCAAGCAGTGGAAGTACACCAACGCGCCGGACGCGGACGCCCGCGTGGTGCAGGTGGCGCTGCTCGCCCAGCAGTGGGCCACGGCGCAGGGCAAGGCCGGTGACATCTCCAGCGAGATCGGCAAGTCGGCCAAGATGGGCGACTACCTGCGGTACGCCATGTTCGACAAGTACTTCAAGCGCATCGGCAACTGCAACAGCCCGGCGTCGTGCCCCGGCGCGACCGGCAAGAACAGCGCGCACTACCTGATGTCCTGGTACTACGCGTGGGGTGGCGCGACCGACACGTCCGCCGGCTGGGCGTGGCGCATCGGTGACGGTGCTTCGCACCAGGGCTACCAGAACCCGTTGGCAGCGCACGCTCTCGCGAACGTGCCCGCGCTCAAGCCGTTGTCCGCCACCGGGCAGCAGGACTGGGCGACGTCGCTGAACCGGCAGCTCGAGATGCTGCAGTGGCTGCAGTCGGCCGACGGCGGTCTCGCCGGTGGCGTGACGAACAGCTGGGAGGGCCAGTACGCCTCGCCTCCCGCCGGCACGCCGACGTTCTACGGCATGTACTACGACGCCCACCCGGTGTGGCGCGACCCGCCGAGCAACCGGTGGTTCGGCTTCCAGGTGTGGGGCATCGAGCGCACGGCCGCGCTGTACCGGCTGACCGGTGACGCGCGCGCCAAGAAGATCCTCGACAAGTGGGTGCCGTGGGCGATCGCGAACACCACGACCGGCACGAACTTCCAGATCCCCGCGGACCTCGAGTGGTCGGGAGCGCCGGACACGTGGAACGCGACCAACCCCGGCTCGAACGCGAACCTGCGGGTGCGCGTGGTGAACCACAACCAGGACGTCGGCATCGCCGCGTCGTACGCGAAGGTGCTGCTGAACTACGCGGCGCGGTCGGGCAACGCCTCGGCCAAGACCACGGGTGAGGCGCTGCTGACCGGGCTGCTCGCGCACCAGGACAGCCTCGGCATCGCGACGCCGGAGACGCGCGCGGACTACAACCGGTTCGACGACGTCTACAACACCTCCACCGCCGAAGGCCCGTACGTGCCGAGCGGCTGGACCGGCCGGATGCCCAACGGCGACCAGATCGGGCAGGGCTCGTCGTTCCTGTCGATGCGGTCGATGTTCCGCAACGACCCGCAGTGGCCCAAGGTCCAGGCCTACCTGGACGGCGGACCGGCACCGACGTTCACCTACCACCGGTTCTGGGCCCAGGCGGAGATCGCGACCGCCTTCTCCCTGCACGCCGAGATCTACGGGTGAGGAGTACGCAGATGAGAAAACGCATAGCACTCCTGGCCGTGGCGGCCGCGGTCGGCGCCGTCCTGGTGCACACCGGTGGCACGGCCGTCGCGCACGGCTCGATGGTCTGGCCCGGCAGCCGCACCTACCTCTGCTACGAGGACGGCCGCGCGGGCGGCGGTGGCGGCGACCTGCAGCCCACCAACCCGGCGTGCGTCGCGGCGGTGGCCCAGGGCGGGAAGCAGCCGCTGTGGGACTGGTTCGGCAACCTGATCAGCAACGCCGGCGGACGCCACCGGGAGATCGTCCCCGACGGCAGCCTGTGCGGTCCCACCACGAAGTTCGCCGCCTACAACCTGCCGCGGGCCGACTGGCCCACCACGCAGGTCACGGCGAACAGCACCGTCACCTTCCGGTACAACGCCTGGGCACCGCACCCCGGCACGTGGGAGCAGTACGTCACCAAGGACGGCTTCGACGTCACGAAGCCGCTCAAGTGGTCGGACCTCGAGTCCGTGCCGTTCGACAAGGTGACGAACCCGCCGCTGGCGAACGGTGAGTACGCCTGGCAGGCCAGGCTGCCCAACAAGACCGGCCGCCACATCATCTACTCGCTGTGGCAGCGCTCGGACAGCCCCGAGGCGTTCTACAGCTGCTCGGACGTCGTCTTCGGCGGGGGTACCGGCACGCCGGACACCACCGCGCCGTCGGCACCGGGCACGCCCGTCGCCTCCGGCGTCACCGGCAGCTCGGTGAAGCTCGACTGGCCGGCGTCGACGGACGACGTCGGGGTGACCGGGTACCGCGTCTACAGCGGTGGCCAGGTGGTCGCGACCTCCGCCACGAACTCGGTGACGGTCACCGGGCTCAGCGCGGACACGTCGTACTCGTTCACCGTGGTCGCGACGGACTCGGCCGGCAACGCCTCGGCGGCCTCGTCGGGCGTCACGGTCAGGACGTCGGCGGGTGGCGGCGGTCCCACCGGTTCCTGCACGGTCGCCTACACGCGGCCGAGCACGTGGAGCGGCGGGTTCACGGCCAACGTGACGGTGACGAACACCGGCACCAGTGCGCTCAACGCCTGGGAGCTCGTGTGGGACTTCCCCGCGGGACAGCAGCTCTCGCAGGCGTGGTCGTCGACCGTGACCGTCGCGAACGGACGGGCCACAGCGAAGGGCGTGTCGTACAACGCGAACCTCGCGCCCGGTGGCACGGCGTCGTTCGGCTTCAACGCCACGACGGCGTCCACGCCGGCTGATCCGACGTCGTTCACGCTCAGCGGTTCTCCGTGCGCCATCCGGTGACGAGGGCGTTGATCGCCCTTCTGGTGGTGGGTTCGGTGACGTTCGCCCTCCTCGTAGGACGCGCCGAACCCACCCCCGACCTGAGCAGGGGCGTCGACGGCATCGCCGCCTGGCTGAACGAGCTGACCGACGAGTGCGCCACCGTCCGGCGGGGTGACGACTTCACGGACTTCGCCGGACCGGTGCGGTCGAAGGTCTACGCGCCGTTCGTCGCCGAATGGGGGACCTGCGCCAAGGAGCCGTACGGGCGGCTCGGGCTGCTGGTCCTGCGGCCTGGCTTGGACCAGGCCTGGCGGACGGCGCTCGCGAACGGCGAGGTCCGGGGCGACCCGGACCTCGCCTTCGGGGACGGCTTCGCGCTCACCGGCTCGATCGGGATGGAGTACCTCGGCCTGAAACGGCTCGAATGCACGCCCTCCGCGTGCTCCCTGGTCCAGATCCAACACCACTAGGAAGTCAGGAGATCAATGAAGCTCAACGGACAGAGGCGGTGGGCCGCGGCGGGTGTCGTGGTCGCCACCGCCGTGGCGACCTTCGGGGTGGCGATGAGCGCACCCGCGGGCGCCGCACCCGGCTGCCGCGTCGACTACAAGGCGAACAGCTGGGGCGGCGGAGGGTTCGGCGCCTCGGTGAAGATCACCAACCTCGGTGACGCCGTGTCGGGCGGCTGGACGCTCAAGTTCACCTTCCCGGGCAGCCAGCGCGTGGCCCAGGGGTGGAACGCGACCTGGTCGCAGTCCGGCGCCGACGTGACCGCGACGAGCCTGTCGTGGAACGGGAACCTCGGTACCGGTGCGTCCATCGACATCGGCTTCAACGGGTCCAACGCGGGCGCCAACGACGCCAACCCGTCGGCTTTCACGCTGAACGGCACGCTGTGCACCGGTGACACGGTGCCCACCACCACGACGACCACGACGACCACGACCACGACCACCTCGAACGGACCTGGCCCCGGCCCGGGCCGCGTCGACAACCCGTACGTGGGCGCGAAGCAGTACGTGAACCCGGACTGGGCGGCCAAGGCCGCCGCGGAGCCCGGCGGCAGCCGGATCGCGAACCAGCCCACCGGTGTGTGGATGGACCGCATCGCGGCGATCAACGGCACGGTCGACTCGCGCGGCCTGGTCGGACACCTGGACGAGGCGGTGCGCCAGGCGGCGGGCTCACCACTCGTCATCCAGGTGGTCATCTACAACCTGCCCGGTCGTGACTGCTCGGCCCTCGCCTCGAACGGTGAGCTCAAGCCGACGGAGATCGACAAGTACAAGACCGACTACATCGACCCGATCGCGGCGATCTTCGCCAGGCCCGAGTACGCGAGCCTGCGCATCGTCACGACGGTGGAGATCGACTCGCTGCCGAACCTGATCACCAACGTGTCGCCGCGGCCGACCGCTGTGCCGGCGTGCGACGTCATGAAGGCGAACGGCAACTACGTCACCGGTGTCGGCTACGCGCTCGCGAAGCTGGGTGCGGTTCCGAACGTCTACAACTACCTGGACATCGGCCACCACGGCTGGATCGGCTGGGACGACAACTTCGGCCCGACGGCCGAGCTGCTGTACCAGGCCGCGAACGCCTCCGGCAGCACGAAGGCGAACGTCCACGGCTTCATCGCCAACACCGCGAACTACGGCGCGCTGCGCGAGCCGTACTTCAAGATCGAGGACTCGGTGAACGGCACCTCGGTCCGCCAGTCGAAGTGGGTGGACTGGAACCGCTACGTCGACGAGCTGTCCTACGCGCAGGCGTTCCGGCAGCGCGCCGTGCTGGCGGGCTTCGACGCGAACGTCGGCATGCTGATCGACACCAGCCGCAACGGCTGGGGTGGCAGCGCCCGTCCGACGGGCCCCGGCCCGACGACGGGTGTGGACGCCTACGTCAACGGCGGCCGGCTCGACCGGCGCATCCACCTCGGCAACTGGTGCAACCAGTCGGGTGCCGGTCTGGGTGAGCGCCCGAAGGCGGCCCCGGAGCCCGGTATCGACGCCTACGTGTGGATGAAGCCCCCGGGCGAGTCCGACGGCGCGAGCGAGGAGATCCCGAACAACGAGGGCAAGGGCGCGGACAAGATGTGCGACCCGGCCTACACCGGCAACGTCCGCAACGGCAACAACCTGTCGGGCGCGCTGCCGAAGGCACCGTTGTCCGGCAAGTGGTTCTCCGCCCAGTTCCAGGAGCTCATGCGCAACGCCTACCCGGCGCTCTGAGCTGCGGGATGTGAGCGTGCCCATGCGGCCGGCGCCGGACCACGGTGTCGCGCCGCGTGGGTGCGCTCTTCCACCCCGCACCGGTTTCCGTCCAGCAAGTTTCCAGACAGAGGCGAATTCGTCTGGACCACCCGAAAAGCGCAATGTTAACGCACACATAACTCTTGATGTCATCAGAAGGTGCTCCCTATGGTGTCGACACCGTCACTGACAGCGAGCGGGAAAGGGGGCTGTGTGGTCACCATCGCCGACGTCGCGAGGCACGCCGGGGTCGCTCCGAGCACGGTCTCCTACGTGCTGACGGGCAAGCGGTCGATCTCCGCGGACACGAAGTCGAGAGTCCGGGAGAGCATCAGGCAGCTCGGCTACCAGCCGCACGCGACCGACCGCGCGGCCTCGGCCGGCAGGACGAACGTGATCGGCCTCGTGCTGCCCCTGCGCGCGGGCACGCACCTGCCCGCCGTGATGCGCTTCGTCACCGCCGCCGTCACCACCGCGCGCCGCTACGACATGGACCTGCTGCTGATGACCGCGGACGACGGCGCGGCCGGCCTGCGCCGGGCCGCGAACAGCGCCCAGGTCGACGGCTTCCTCGTGATGGACGTGGAGATGGACGACGAGCGCGTGCCCCTGCTGCGCCAGCTGTCCAAACCGTCCGTCCTCATCGGACACCCGGCCGCCGCGCGCGGCCTCACCTGCGTGGACCTGGACTTCGAGGCGGCGGGCGCCAAGTGCGTCGACCACCTCGCGGACCTCGGTCACCGCTCGATCGGCTTCCTCGGCGCCCCCAGCGCGGTCTACCGGCGCAGCACCGGCTTCGCGCACCGCACGATGAACGGCTTCAGCGCCGCCGCCATGCGCAGGGGGGTCGCCGCGACGGCGTTGTCCGTCGAGGGCGACCACGACTCCGTGCTCAGGGCGACCAAGGCCCTGATCCGGGCCCACCCGTCGATGACGGCGCTGGTGGTGCACAACGAGGCGGCCCTCGGCTGGATCACGACGTGCCTGCGCGCGGCGGGCCGCCAGGTCCCCGGCGACGTGGCCGTGGTGGCGATCTGCCCGGACGAGGTCGCCGAGCAGACCTCACCCCTGCTCACCTCCGTCCGGCTGCCCGCAGAAGAGCTCGGCAGGCACGCCGTGGACCTGCTCGTGGCCAAGCTCTCCGGCAAGCAGCCGCCCCCGCTGATGCTGCTGCCTCCCCGGCTCTCCCGCCGGGCGAGCACACCGGATCCCGCCGCGCACCGCGGCGCCACCGGCTGACCGGTTCCCGTTCCGGGGAACCGGTTGTCGACGGACGGCCGTCGAGATGACGTTGCCCCGTGCGAAAATGCGGCGCGCACGGGTCGGCGTCGGCTCCGGCGGTCGTTCTGGGGGAGTGCGCGATGTTCTCGGCGGAGCGGCTGTCGCGCACTCCTCCTCACCACTCGTTCCGTAGACTTCTCCTGGTGGAACTGGCAGCAGCGCTGGCGCAGCGCGTGGTCGTGCTCGACGGCGGCATGTCGACCGCCCTGGAGCTCGCCGGGCACGACCTGTCCGACGAGCTGTGGTCGGCACGGCTGCTGCTGAGCACCCCGGACGCCGTGCGAGCCGCCCACCTCGCCTTCTTCCGGGCGGGTGCCGAGGTGGCCATCACCGCGAGCTACCAGGCGAGCTTCGCCGGCTTCGCCCGCCGGGGCATCAGCTCGCAGGAGACCGGGCGCCTGCTGCGGTCCAGTGTGGAGCTGGCCCGCTCGGCCGCCTCCGATGTGGACGGCCGGCGGTGGGTCGCCGCGTCGGTCGGCCCGTACGGCGCGGTCCTGGCGGACGGGTCGGAGTACCGCGGGCGGTACGGCCTGAGCCGGCGGCAGCTGGTCGAGTTCCACCGGCCGCGCATCGAGGAGCTGTGCGCCGCCGATCCGGACGTGCTCGCGGTCGAGACCGTGCCCGACGTCGACGAGGCCGTGGCCGTGCTGGACGTCGTGCGCGGCAGCGGCGTGCCGCTGTGGCTCTCCTACAGCGTGCGAGACGGCCTGACCTGCGCGGGGCAGTCGCTCGAGGAGGCGTTCTCGGTGGTGTCCGGCGTGGACGAGGTGATCGCGGTCGGCGTGAACTGCTGCGCGCCCGCGGACGTGGCCGAGGCGGTCGCCGTGGCGCGGCGGGTGACGGGGCTGCCCGTCGTGGTCTACCCCAACAGCGGCGAGGAGTGGGACGCGGACGCGCGGGCGTGGACCGGGGACGGGACGGGGTTCGCCGCGTCGGCGGGGGAGTGGACCGAGGCCGGGGCGCGGTTGGTGGGTGGGTGTTGCCGGACCGGGCCTTCGGCGATCTCGGTGCTGGCGGGGAGTCTGGCGGCGCGGGCCTGAGCGGCTGGCCGGGCGAGGCGCTCCGCAGCGCGGTCGGATACCGGTTCGTTGGTGTGGGACGCGGACTCGTGGACCGGGGGCGGGTTCGCCGCGTTTTGGCGAGTGACCTGGGGCCGGGGCGCGGTTGAGAGTGCGTGTTGCCGGGCCTTCGGCGATCTCGGTGCTGGCGGGGAGTCTGGCGGCGCGGGCCTGAGCGGCTGGCCGGGCGAGGCGCTCCGCAGCGTGGTCGAACGCCGATTTGTCGGCGTGGAACGCATTCGACAGGCCATGACCGCAAGCGGAGTTCGCCTCGCGGCGGGCGGGTGCGCCGAAGTCGAGGTCGGCCCGCGGGTGCATCTCACCGGACCGCAACCTCCAGGACCTCGGCACTGGCGGCGCTCCCCGCTGTCAAGCCCGGAACGGCTAGCCGGGCGAGGCGCCCCGCCGGCGTCGAACGCCGGATCTCTTTGCAGTCGAACGATTCGACACCGGTCAACCGCGGCGGGGTTCGCCGCGTCGGTCGCGCAGTGAGCCGACGTCGGGGACCGGCTGGTGGGAGGCTGCTGCTGGACAGGTCTTCCCGGTGCCCGCGGGGAGCCTCTCGGCCGAGTCCGCAACGGTTCGCCGGGCACGCTGCTGCACCGTGGTCGAACGCCGGTTGTCGTTGCAGTCGAACGCATTCGACTCGCCTTGACCACGCGGAGATCGTCCTCCACAGTTTGGAGACGACCCGGTTCCAGCATCCGTCGTAGTTCATCGGCGTGATCGCTGCTCGTCCCCCGGGAGCGCGTGGTGGATCGCTCGGCGCAAACGGTCCATCGAACGTCGTTTCTCAACCGCGGTCGAACCCACCTCGACGAAGAGGAGCACGCCCATGGCCGGATCAGGCCATCGCCCACCCGTTCCCCGCGCCCGCGGACGTCACCGTGCCGCCGCCGTCACCGCCGCCGTGGCGGTTCTGCTCGGCGGTCTGCTGGCGGCCTTCAGCACCACACCCGTGTCGGCGGCGACCGTCGACACCTCCGCCTGGTACGTCCTCGTCAACCGCAACAGCGGCAAGGCGCTCGACGTCTACAACCTCGCCACGAACGACGGCGCCCGCATCACCCAGTGGACCCGCAACGACGGCAACCAGCAGCAGTGGCAGTTCGTCGACTCCGGCGGCGGCTACTACCGGCTGAAGTCGCGGCTGTCGGGCAAGGTGCTCGACGTCTACAACTTCTCCACCGCGGACGGCGGCAACATCGTCCAGTGGTCCGACTCGAACGGCACCAACCAGCAGTTCCGCCTCGCCGACTCCGACGGCGGCCACGTCCGGCTGGTCAACCGCAACAGCGGCAAGGCCGTCGAGGTCCAGGGCGGCTCGACCGCCGACGGCGGCAACATCGTGCAGTACAGCGACTGGAACGGCGCCAACCAGCAGTGGCAGCTCGTCCGCGTCGGTGGCGGCACCGGTCCCACCACCACGACGACCACTTCGCCGGGCGGCACCTGCCAGCTCCCCTCGACCTACCGCTGGTCGTCGACCGGCCCGCTGGCGCAGCCGAAGCAGGGCTGGGTGTCGCTCAAGGACTTCACCCACGTCCTGTACAACGGCAAGCACCTGGTCTACGCGACGACGCACGACACCGGGTCCACGTGGGGCTCGATGAACTTCGGCACGTTCACGAACTGGTCGGACATGGCCTCGGCCAGCCAGAACGGGATGAGCCCCGGCGCGGTCGCGTCGACGCTGTTCTACTTCGCCCCCAAGAACATCTGGGTGCTCGCCTACCAGTGGGGACCGACGGCGTTCAGCTACCGGACGTCGAACGACCCGACCAACGCCAACGGCTGGGGCCCGGCGCAGACGCTCTTCACCGGCAGCATCCCCAACTCCGGCACCGGTCCGATCGACCAGACGCTCATCGCCGACGGCCAGAACATGTACCTGTTCTTCGCCGGTGACAACGGCAAGATCTACCGCGCGAGCATGCCGATCGGGAACTTCCCCGGCAGCTTCGGCTCGTCCTGGACCGAGATCATGAGCGACACCCAGGCCAACCTGTTCGAGGGTGTCGAGGTCTACAAGGTGCAGGGCCAGAACCAGTACCTGATGATCGTCGAGGCGATGGGGCGCAACGGCCGCTTCTTCCGCTCGTTCACGTCCAGCAGCCTGAACGGGTCGTGGACGCCGCAGGCCGCGACCGAGAGCAACCCGTTCGCCGGCAAGGCCAACAGCGGTGCGAGCTGGACCAACGACATCAGCCACGGTGACCTCATCCGCAGCAACCCCGACCAGACCAAGACCATCGACCCCTGCAACCTGCAGTTGCTCTACCAGGGCCGCGACCCGAACTCGGGTGGCGACTACGGCCGCCTGCCCTACCGGCCCGGTCTGCTGACGCTGCAACGCTGACCGTCTGACACGACACACAGCACGAGGCCCCCGGCATCCTGGAATGCCGGGGGCCTCGTCGTGAACAGGTCAGGCGGTGGTGCAGGTGTTCCCGTTGAGGCTGAACGACGACGGCGCGGCCGCGTTGCCGGTGTGCGTCGCCTGGAACCCGACCGTGATCGAGGCGCCGGGAGCGATGCCGGGGTTGTAGGCGACGTTGCGCGCCGTGACCTGGCCCGTGGTGGGGGAGTAGGTGGCGCTCCACCCGCCCGTGATCGTCTGCCCGCCGGGCAGCGTGAAGGCCAGCGACCACCCGTCGACCGCCGACGAACCGGTGTTGGTGATGGTGATGTTCGCCGTCAGGCCGTTGTTCCACGCGTTGACCGCCGTGCTCACGCGGCAGGCCGCGTCACCGGGAGGCGTCGTGGTCGTGGTCGTGGTCGTGGTGGTCGTCGTGGTGGTAGGAGGCACGTCGCCGGCGAACTGCGTGAGGAACTTCCACGCCTCACCGGAGGTCCACGTGCGCCAGCCGTCGCCGCCGGAGTCGATCGGGGCCGGTGTGTGGCCGCCGTCGAACGCCGCCCACACGACGGGATATCCCGCCCGGCACCCGCTGTACGCGGTGACGATGTGGGTGCGGCTTCCCGCGGAGGGTTCGCGGGGGTTCTGCGGTGTGCAGCCGTTGTTGCGCACGAACGTGTCGCGCAGACCGCGGCCCAGGCCGATGCCCAGCACGTTGTCGCTGATGCCGTGGAAGCCCAGGTAGCCGATGGGCTGGGTGCCCCTGTCACAGCCGCTGAGCTGCGCGCCGGCGTAGACGACGACGGCGCGGAAGACGTTCGCACGAGCGCAGGCGACGGCGTAGGACATGCCACCGCCGTAGCTGAAGCCACCGGCGAAGCGCTGGGTCGTGTCGAGGCACAGGCTCGAGCCGAGCAGCGCCACGAGGTCGTCGACGAACCTCAGGTCCTGGCCGCCGGGGTTGGCCCAGCCGTTGCCGTTGCCCTGCGGCGCCACGAAGATCGTGCCGTTGTCCGCGGCGTCGGAGAGCCTGCGCAAGCCGTAGTAGGACCAGTTGTAGCCGTCGGACCCGCCGGAGTCGACGTCGTTCGCCGTGCCGCCGCGCCAGTGGAAACCGACGAACAGGCGGTACTGGCGGTTGTTGTTGTAGTTGGGTGGCAGGCGCAGGATGTAGGACCGGTTCTGCCCACCGCTGCTGATGGTGTGCTGGCCGCTCGCCAGTGCCGGTGGCTTGCCGCAGCCCGGCGTGGCCGCCGCCGTGCCGGCCTCCCCGGCGACGGCACCGCCGACGGCGATGCCGGCCGCGCCGAGGAAGACCACCGCGCTCGCGACGGCCGCCGCGATCACCGACCTATGCCGGGACATGGCTCGTCCCTTCGGGTTCGTGGAACATCGGGATCCCTTCGTGGCGCTGGATCAGGCGACGGCGCACTGCACGCCGTTCAGCGTGAACCCAGTGGCGGGCGCGCTGTTGCCGGTGTGCGTGGCCTGGAGGCCGATCGAGATCTGGGCGGAGGGCTGGATCTGGCCGTTGTACGAGACGTTCGACGCGGTGACCTGGCCCGTGCTGGGGGAGTAGGTGGCGCTCCAGCCACCCGTGATCGTCTGTCCGCCCGGCAGCGTGAACTGCAGCTTCCAGCCGTTCACGGCCGTGGACGACGTGTTGGTGATGGTGATCGTCTCGGTCAGGCCGTTGTTCCAGGCGTTGACGGCGGCCTTGACCGAGCAGCCCGGGGACGGCGGCGGGGTCGTGGTGGTCGTAGTCGTCGTGGTCGTCGTCGTGGTGGTGGGGTCGGTGCCGGGGCGGTCGAGGCCGAGGAACGTGATGGCGTGCCCGACCATCCCGGCGGTCGGGACGTCGTGCCCGGTGCCCTGGGCGCTGATGCCCTCGACGACGCCCGAAGCGCCGTAGCGGGTGCGGGTCCAGTTCGCCTGGGGCTGGTCGGTCGACACCGGGGTCCTGCTGACGCCGTGCACGTTCGTCCACTGGTCGAGCGCCTCACCGAAGTTCGGGTACGCCAGCGTGGTGTCGTTCGTGCCGTGCCACAGCTGCATCCGCGGGTAGCTGCCGGTGTAGCCGGGGAACATGGCCCGCGCCTGGTCGCCCCACTGCTGCGGGGTCTTCAACAGGGTGCCGCCGGAGCACTGGCTGTTCCACATCGACCCGTCGGCGGTCGCGAAGCACCCGGCGGGCACACCGGCGAACGCCGAGGCCGCGCTGAACACGTCCGGGTACTGGGCGGCCAGCACGTTGGTCATCATCGCGCCGGACGAGATGCCGGAGACGACGATGCGCGACGGGTCGACGTTGTAGCGCTGGCGCGCGTACGACACCATCGACATGATGCCGGTGGAGTCGCTACCTCCGTTGCGGCGCAGGCCGTTCTGGGTGGAGACGTCGAAGCAGCGGCCTTCCCGCGTCGCCTCCGGGTAGACGATGACGTACCCGTGCCGGTCCGCGGCGGTGACGTAGTCCCGGCCGCCGCCGTTGTGCACCGCGCTCGCCGTGCCGGTGCAGTAGTGGATCATCAGGAGCAGCGCGGGGCGGGCGGCGAGCCGGTCCGGCGCGTAGACGTACATGTTGAGGTTGGTCGGGTTGGTGCCGAAGCCGGTCACCCGCGTCAAGGACGCGGCGTGCGCCTGCTGCGGTGTGTAGGAGAGGGCGACGGCGGCGATGACCGACAGCACCGCCGCGATGAGCGCGATGACTCGGTACCTGGTCGTGTGCTGCCAGGAGGAGTGGGAGAGGGTCACAGTGACCTCGTTCTCGTGCTGGGGAAGGAAGTTCGTGGGGGGCAGGCGCTGAACCGCCACCGGTTCACGTCGAGCGGGTAGCGGCCGCCGTTCACCGCGCAGGAGGCGGTGGTCACGTCTGCCGGCCGCCCGTGTTCGGGACGGGGCAGCTGCCCGCGAGGGCGTCAGCTCCACGTTGCCGCGGGTGAACGATTCACGCTTCGTACGGCGGGGCGGCTTCACCCGCTCCATCGCCGTCGTGAGGATCGCCCGCGAGACCTCGCGGCCGTCACCGTCGCCCAAGGGCAGGCGGGCTCCCGCGGAGGACGTCACGTCGCACCGCGGGAGCCCGCCGGGATCGTCAGCGCGCCGAGCAGGTCGGGTTCAGCCCCGCACCGCTGCCGCTGCCCTGGAAGCCGAACTCGGTGGACCCGCCCGCCGGCACGTCGGCGTTGTAGTCCACGTTGGTCCAGGTGACGGATCCGCTGGTGCCGCTGCGGTTCGCGCTCCACGAACCGGTGACCGTGCCGTTGGACAGGGTGGTCGTGACGGTCCAGCCCCTCAGCGCGCTGGACCCCGCCGTGACCTTGACCGTGGCGACGAAGCCCTCGTTCCACTGGTTCAGCGACACCGTCGCGGTGCAGGCGCCGTTACCGGGGTCGTTGCTCGTCGTCGTGGTGGTCGTGGTGGTGGTGGTCGTCGTCGGGCCGGGGCCAGCCGCGTTGAGCGCGTCCAGCGTGGAGTTGTACGCGGCCTTCTTGTTGCCGCTGCCGTCGAACAGCAGCGGGGTGCCCGAGGCACGCCACGAGTCGGTGTCGCGGATGCCCCACACCGTGATGCCGGTGCAGCGCGCGACGTTCAGGCACGCCTGGGTGACCCTCTGGTAGTTCTGGGCCTGAGCGCTGCCGGAACCCTCGATGTCGAGCTCGGTGATCTGCACGTCCACGCCGAGGTTCGCGAAGTTCTGCAGCGTGGTCTGGTAGTTGGACGGCACCGGGCTGTTGCTGTTGAAGTGCGACTGCAGCCCGACGCAGTCGATCGGCACGCCGCGGGACTTGAAGTCCTGCACCATCCGGTAGACGGCCTGGGTCTTGGCGTGCGTCCAGTCGTCGGTGTTGTAGTCGTTGTAGCAGAGCTTCGCGCCGGGGTCGGCGGCCCTCGCCGCGCGGAACGCGGCCTCGATCCAGTCGTTGCCGGTGCGCTGGAGGTTGGAGTCGCGCCGCGCACCGCTGCTGCCGTCGGCGAAGGCCTCGTTCACGACGTCCCAGGCGTAGATCTTGCCGCGGTAGTACGTGGCGACCTGGGTGACGTGGTTCAACATCGCGTTGCGCAACGCCGTGCCGGACATGCTCTGCATCCAGGCCGGCTGCTGCGAGTGCCACGCCAGCGCGTGACCGCGGATGCGCTTGCCCTGGCCCCGGGCCTGGTTCACGATCCGGTCCGCGTTGCCGTAGTTGAACCGGTTCTGGGCCGGCTCGGTCGCGTCCATCTTCATCTCGTTCTCGGCCGTGACCATGTCGAACTCACGGTTCAAGATCCCGACGTAGGTGGAGTCGCTCAACTTGTTCGCCGCGACGGCGGTGCCGAAGTACCGGCCGCTCTGCTGAGCGGCGGCGGCGAGGGTGGTCGCCGCGTTCGCGACGGGTGGGGCGATCAAGGTGGCGCCGATCGCGGCGGTCGCGACCGTGGCGATGATCGGGATCAGGGCCACTGACTTCGATGTCAGTTTCATCTTCCACACTTCCCGGGGTCGACCCGAATGCAGGGCGGGTGATGGGCAGGACAGAAGGCCGGACCCGGTGCGCCATTGCCGGATCGCGGTGGGCGGTGAGAATTGACGGGAGTTGTTCCGCCGCCGCCCTCCGTTGCCGTTCCGGAGTGTCGCAGCCACTGCGGCGCGGTCACAAGAAGTGGTCGTCGAATTCGACAGCAGGTTGCCCTGATCGGCGTAAACCGGTTGCGGGAGCGCTCCCAACTACCACGTCACAGCGTTGATCGCAGTTCAGGGAAAAGTTTCGAAACTTTGTCCCCCGCATCGACTGATGAGAGCTCCCGGCGTTGACGATTCAGAGTTCCGTGGTTACGTTGGCCCGAACTCGCATTCGCTTCTCCGACGTTATGAGAGCGCTCTCGCGTCGCTGATTCTCAACTCCGGACAGCAATGACGCTGCGAGAACTGAATCACTGCAACCGAGCGAACTGGAGACACGATGACACGGTGGAAGCGGGGTGCGGGCGCGGGCCTGCTCTCGGCGGCGGTCGTCGCGGGAACCGTCACACTGGTGGTCGGGGGCGGCGCGTCCGTCAGCGCCGCCGAGTCGGCGTTCTACGTCGACCCGTCGAGCTCGAGCGCGCGTTGGGTGGCCGCGAACCCGGGTGACTCCAGGGCGGCGGTCATCCGCGACCGCATCGCGTCGGTCCCGCAGGCGCGCTGGTACACCACGACCAACACCTCGACGGTGCGGTCCGAGGTCAGCTCCTTCGTGGGGGCGGCGGCCTCCGCGGGCAAGATCCCGATCCTGGTGGTCTACAACGTCCCCAACCGCGACTGCGGCGGCCCGAGCGGCGGCGGCGCGCCCTCCCACGAGGCGTACCGGGCCTGGGTCGACGAGGTCGCGGCGGGCCTCGCCGGCCGTCCGGCGACGATCGTGCTGGAGCCGGACGTGCTGCCGTTGATGACGAGCTGCCAGAACGCGGACCAGCAGAACCAGACCAAGGCGTCGATGGCCTACGCGGGCAAGAGGCTCAAGTCCGGGTCGAGCCAGGCCAAGGTCTACTTCGACATCGGCCACTCCGCGTGGCTGAGCCCGTCGGAGGCGGCGAACCGCTTGCGCGGGGCGGACATCTCCAACAGCGCCGACGGCATCTCGACCAACGTGTCGAACTACCGCGCGACCTCCGACGAGGTGAACTTCGCCAAGAACGTGCTCAACGCCGTCGGCGACAGCCGCCTCAAGGCCGTGGTCGACACCAGCCGCAACGGCAACGGTCCCGCCGGCAGCGAGTGGTGCGACCCCGCCGGGCGCGCGATCGGCACGCCCAGCACGACGAACACGGGCGACTCGAGGATCGAGGCGTTCCTGTGGGTCAAGCTGCCGGGCGAGTCGGACGGCTGCATCGCGCCGGCCGGTCAGTTCGTGCCGCAGCGGGCCTACGAGCTCGCGATCGCGGCGGGCCCGATCACGACGACCACCACCACGACGACGACCACCACGACAACCACGTCCGGCGGTGGCAACCCCGGTGGCTGCACGGCGACCCACCGCGTGACGAGCCAGTGGCAGGGCGGCTACTCCGCGGAGGTCGTGATCGTCAACCGCGGCGCGGCTCTCAACGGCTGGACCTTCTCGTTCTCGGCCCCCGGTGTGTCGGTGACGCAGGGCTGGAACGGCACGTGGAACGACACGGGTGACGAGGTCCGGGTCACGAACGCGGCCTGGAACGGCACGCTCGGGTCCGGCGCCCAGGTGAGCATCGGCTACAACGCGAACCACAACGGCACTCCGCCGTTCTCGTCGCCGGTGCTGAACGGCGTCGCCTGCTCCTGATGTGGTGACAAGGGGGTCCCTGGCCGCAGCAGCGGCCAGGGACCCCGTTCCCGTGCCGTCGCAACGGCGGCTCCGGGCCCGAGAGCGGGAGGAGGCGGACCCGCGGTGGGACGTTCGCGCGTGACCCTGGCCGACGTGGCGGCGGCGAGCGGGGTGTCGGTGACCACGGCCTCGCTCGTCCTGACCGGACGGGCGAGGGAGCTGCGCATCTCCGAGGCGGCGGAACAACGGGTGCGGTCCACGGCGAGGGAGCTGGGCTACCGGCGTGGCTCGCCCGAGGCGTCGCGTCCGGGGCTGTCGCGGACGATCGGGTTCGTCCTCGACGCCGTGGAGTCCCCCGGCTCCACCGGCGACCTGGTGAAGGGTGCCCTGGAGGCGGCTCACCGCCTCGGGTTCATGCTGCTCGTCGCCGAGTCCGGCGGAGACCCGGCGCGGGGGCGGAGCCTGGTCGAGGCGATGCACGACAGACGGGCGGACGGCGTGGTGTTCGCCGCCGTGCGCTCGGGGGCGGTCGCCGAAGCGCACGGCCTGCGGCGCGGGCCGGCCGTGCTGCTCGGCGCCACCGCGCCCCGCTCCGGCCTGCCCGCGGTGGTGGCCGACGAGGCGCAGGGCGTCCGCTCGGCGGCGCGGCGGCTGCTGGAAGCCGGGCACGCCCGCGGCGTCCACCTGATCGGCGCCGACCCGGGCAGCGGGGACGTCCCGGGACGGCTCACCGGTCTGCGCGAGGTGTTCGAGGCTTCCGGCGCGGAGGTGGCCGGCGCCCTGAACTGTCCTGAACGGACACCGGAGTGCGGGTACGCCGCGACCGCGGAGCTGGTGCGCGACCACCGGCCGCAAGCACTGGTCTGCCTCGACGACCGCCTGGCGTTCGGGGCGTACCAGGCGCTCGCCGACGCCGGGCTGTCGGTGCCGGGCGACGTGTCGGTGCTCGGGTTCGGCGACCTCCCCGCCGCTTCCTGGATGCGTCCCCGCCTGACCACGATCGCCACGCCCCACCACGAGCTCGGTGAGCGGGCCGTGGAGGTCCTGGTGGAGCTCGTGGAGCGGCGTGGACGCGTCGGCAGGACGCCACTGGTCTACCGGGTGCCGATGCGGGTGCGTGAGGGTGGATCCGTGGCGCGGGCGACCGGGTGACGTCCGCATGTTCGCGTTAACAGTGCGCTTACCAGCTATGTTGGGCAAGTGGTTTCAAAAACCGGAAAAGCTAAAAGTTAGCGCTCACATTTAGCTTTGACCCCGATGAAAGCGCGTAGTTACAGTGCTGGGAGCCGCCCCTGCCGTTGACCGTCGTCGACGAAAGGCTCACCATGCCGTGCCTGCCGAAAGCGCTGTGCGGTGCGCTGGTCGCCGCCCTGCTGGCCACCTCACCCGCGCTCGCCGAACAGCCCACCATGCAACCAGCGGCCGATCCCGTGCGGGTGATGCCGCTGGGCGACTCGATCACCCAGGGCGGCTCGATCGGCGGCTACCGGCTCGACCTCGGCGCGAAGCTGCGCGCCGCGGGACGCACCGTGGACTTCGTGGGGTCGCTCGCCGACGGCCCCGGCTCGCTGCCCGACCGCGACCACGAGGGCCACCCGGGCTGGACCATCGCGCAGATCGACGCGATCGTCGTGAACCGGCTCAGGACCTACAACCCGCGCACGATCCTGTTGCACATAGGCACGAACGACATGTACGGCAGCGATCCCGCCGGCGCGCCACGACGGCTCTCCGCGCTCGTGGACAAGATCACCGCGCAGGCGCCGGGCGCGGAGGTGTTCGTCTCGACGATCATCCCGATCCGGTTCGCGGACGCCACCGTGCGCAACTACAACGCGGCGATCGTCCCGATGCTGCGGGCGAAGGCGGCAGCGGGCAAACGCGTGCACGTCGTGGACATGTACCCGGCGGTGCCGATCTCCGACCTGCCCGACGGCATCCACCCCAACGCCGCCGGCTACAGCAAGATGGCGAACGTCTGGTTCAACGCCCTGTCGTCGGTGCCCGGCAGCGTCGGTGACCCGCCGGCTCCCGGCGGCACCTGCACCGCGACGCCGAAGGTGACGGGCACGTGGAACGGCGGCTTCCAGGCCGAGGTCACCGTCACCAACCCCGGTGCGACCGCCACCGCCGGCTGGACCGTGCGGTTCCCGCTGCCCGGCGGGCACGTCGTGACGCAGCTCTGGGGCGGCACGGTGAGTGGCCAGGTCACCGTCACCAACGCGGCCTACAACGGCGCGATCGGTCCCGGCGCCTCGACGACGTTCGGGTTCATCGCCTCCGGTTCCTCCGCGGCCCAGGTCGGTCCGGCCACCTGCGCCTCCGCGTGATCCCTGCCCCCTCCAACGACGAAGGGTGATCATGTTCTTCGCACGGTTGTTCACGTCCCGGCGTGCCCGGCTCACGGCGCTGGCGGCGGTTCCGCTCGTCGCGGTCACCACGCTGACCGCGGTGGCCCACCAGCCCGCCTCGGCCGCGCCCGGTTGCTCGGTCACCTACACGGCACCGTCTCAATGGGACGGTGGCTTCACCGCGAACGTCGTCGTCACCAACCTCGGTGACGCCGTCGACGGCTGGACGCTCACCTGGAGCTTCGGTGCAGGCCAGCAGGTGCGGCAGGCCTGGAACGCCGAGGTGACCCAGTCCGGCGCGCAGGCGACCGCCCGCAACGTCTCCTACAACGCGGCGATCCCGACCGGCGGGCGCGTCGAGTTCGGGTTCAACGGCTCCAGCAGCGGCTCCAACCCCAACCCGACCGCGTTCACCCTCAACGGGACCCTGTGCACCGGCGACGTCGGTCCCACCACCACTACGACGACCACGACCACGACCACCACGGGCAACCCGCCGGTGGGGAACCTGCCGTCGAGCTTCCGCTGGTCCTCGAGCGGCCAGCTGATCAGCCCGAAGCCCGACGCCACGCACCCCAACGTCGCGGTCAAGGACCCGAGCGTCGTGTACTACAACGGCAAGTACCACGTCTTCGCGTCGACCTACACCGACGGCTACAACCTGATGTACACGAGCTTCAGCGACTGGTCGCAGGCGTCGTCGGCACCCCACTACTACCTCGACCGATCCGGCATCGGCGGTGGTTACCGGGCCGCGCCGCAGGTGTTCTACTTCGCGCCGCAACGCCTCTGGTACCTCGTCTACCAGACCGGGTCGAACGCCTCCTACTCCACGACGACCGACATCTCGAACCCGTCGTCGTGGTCGGCCCCGAAGAACTTCTACGCCAACGGGATGCCGCAGATCATCCGCGACAACATCGGCAACGGGTACTGGGTCGACTTCTGGATGGTGTGCGACACCGCGAAGTGCTACCTGTTCTCCTCCGACGACAACGGTCACCTCTACCGCTCGGAGACGAACCTCTCGCAGTTCCCCAACGGCTTCACCAACACCGTGATCGCCATGCGGGACAGCGACCGCAACCGGCTCTTCGAGGCGTCCAACGTCTACAAGATCGCCGGCAAGAACCAGTGGCTGCTGGTGCACGAGGCGATCGGCACCGACGGCCGCCGCTGGTTCCGCTCCTGGACCGCGCCCTCGATCACCGGGCCGTGGACGGCGCTGGCCGACACCGAGTCGAACCCGTTCGCCCGCGCCAACAACGTGACGTTCCCGGGTGGGCAGTGGACCCGCGACATCAGCCACGGCGAGATGGTGCGCACGAACGTCGACCAGACGATGGAGATCAGCCCCTGCAAGCTCAGCTACCTGTACCAGGGCATGGATCCCAACGCAGGTGGTGAGTACAACCGGCTGCCCTGGCGGCTCGGGCTGCTGACGCAGACCAACTCGACCTGCTGATCCCCCCAAGGACAGACGCCGCCGGTCGCGCCGCCGGCGGCGTCTCCCACCCCTGCCAGAAAGGGGCGACGATGCCCACCCCGTTCCACAAGCTCGTCCTCGCCGCAGCCCTGCTGGCGGCGACCGCCACCACCTCGCCGCCGGCCGCGGTCGCTGCTCCCGGCAGCCCGGCCCTGACCCCGCCGCTGGGCTGGAACAGCTGGAACAGCTTCGGCTGCGGCATCACCGAGAGCCAGGTCCGCCAGGCCGCCGACGCTATGGTGTCGTCGGGCATGCGCGACGCCGGCTACCAGTACGTCGTCGTGGACGACTGCTGGTTCGACCCGCAGCGCGACGCGTCCGGTGCCCTGCGCTCGCACCCGACGAAGTTCCCGAGCGGCATGAAGGCCCTCGGCGACTACATCCACGCGCGCGGCCTCAAGTTCGGGATCTACCAGGTGCCGAACGAGCGCACGTGCGCGCAGACCACCGGCGCCCACCCCGGCTCGACCGGCAGCAAGGGCCACGAGGTCCAGGACGCGCGCACCTTCGCCTCCTGGGGCGTCGACTACCTGAAGTACGACTGGTGCTCCGGCGCCGGCACGCGCGACGAGCAGGTCGCCCGGTTCACGATCATGCGCGACGCCCTGCGCGCCACCGGCCGCCCGATCGTCTACAGCATCAACCCCAACAGCTTCCACCCCATCACGGGCGACCGGTACAACTGGGGCGAGGTCGCCGACCTGTGGCGCACCACCGAGGACCTGCTGGACATCTGGCAGAACGGCAACACCAACAGCTACCCGATGGGCGTCGGCAACGTCGTCGACGTCACCGCCCCGCTCGCCGTCCAGGCAGGCCCCGGCCACTGGAACGACCCGGACATGCTGGTCGTCGGACGGCCGGGACTCACGCTGACGGAGTCCCGCTCGCACTTCGCGCTCTGGGCGTTGATGGCGGCGCCGCTGATGGCGGGCAACGACATCCGCACGATGTCGGCCGACGTGAGCGCGATCCTGCGCAACCAGCGCCTGATCGCCGTGAACCAGGACCGGCTCGGCGCGGGCGGCCGCCGGGTCCGCGACGACGGCGCCACCGAGGTCTTCGCCAAACCGCTCTCCGACGGCTCGGTCGCCGTCGGGCTGTTCAACCGGGGCGGCGGCACCGCGACCGTCGCCACCACGGCCGCCCAGATCGGTCTCTCGGGAAGCGGCTTCACGCTGACCGACCTGTGGACGGGTGGCACCTCGACCACGTCCGGCGCGATCTCCGCCTCGGTGCCCGCCCACGGCGTCGCCGCGTTCCGGGTGAGCGGCGGCAGCCCGATCCAGAACACCACCTCCCGGCTGCGCGGCGCGGGGTCGAACCGCTGCCTCGACGTGGAGAACGGCTCCACGGCCTCGGGAGCCGCCGTCGTGGTCCAGGACTGCCTCACGCCCGCCTCCCAGCACTGGGCGTCCTGGGCGAACGGTGAGCTCCGCGTGTTCGGCGACAAGTGCCTCGACGCGTACGACCAGGGCACGACCAACGGCACGCGGGTCATCGTCTGGCAGTGCAACGGCCAGGCCAACCAGCGGTGGACGCTCGGCTCCGACGGAACGGTCCGCAACGCCGGCGCCGGGCTGTGCCTCGACGTCGAGGGCGCCGCGACCGGGAACGGCTCCCGGCTCGTCCTGTGGACCTGCAACGGCCAGTCCAACCAGAGGTGGGCGCGATCATGAGATGGGTTCCGGCAGGAGCGGCGCTGTCCGCCCTCGTCCTGGTGGCCGCGGGTGTCGCGGCGAGCACCACGGCGCAGGCGGCGCCGGGGTGCTCGGTCACCTACACCAAGACCTCCGAGTGGCAGGGCGGCTTCGGGGCGTCCGTGTCCATCACCAACACCGGTGACGCGATCACCGGCTGGACGCTGGAGTGGACCTACGAGTCGGGCCAGCAGGTCGGGCAGCACTGGAACGCCGTGATCACGCAGAGCGGCGGCCAGGTCAGCGCGCGCAACGCCCCCTACAACGGGTCCGTGCCGACCGGCGGCAAGGTCGAGTTCGGCTTCAACGCCACGGCCGGCTCCACCAACACCGACCCGGTCTCGTTCCGCCTCAACGGCACCACCTGCAGCGATACGGGAGGCCCGACCACGACCACGACGACCACCACCACCACGACCCCGGCCCCGGCGTCGTTCACGAACCCGGTGCTGTGGCAGGACTTCGCGGACATCGACATCATCCGGGTCGGCGACGCGTACTACTACTCGGCGTCGACCATGCACTACTCGCCGGGTGCTCCCGTGCTGCGGTCCTACGACCTCGTGAACTGGGAGTTCGCCGGGCACTCCGTGCCGCGCCTGGACTTCGGCTCCAAGTACGACCTCAACGGCGGCAGGGGGTACGTGCGCGGGATCTGGGCGTCGTTCCTCAACCACCGCAAGAGCAACAACACCTTCTACTGGGGCGGCTGCGTCGACTTCGCCCAGACCCACATCTACACGGCCACGTCGGTGGACGCGCAGTGGTCGAAGCTGTCGACGATCAACAAGTGCTACTACGACGCCGGGATGCTGGTCGACGACAACGACACGATGTACGTCGCCTACGGCAACACGACGATCAGCGTGGCGCAGCTGTCGGCCGACGGGAAGTCCGAGGTGCGGTCGCAGCAGGTGTTCCAGACGCCGTCCAACATCGGAACCCTGGAGGGCGCCCGGTTCTACAAGCGCAACGGCAGCTACTACATCTGGCTCACCAGGCCCGCGAACGGCCAGTACGTCCTCAAGGCCTCCAGTCCCTTCGGCCCGTACACGGTGCAGCAGGTGTTGCTGGACATGCGCGGCCCGATCCAGGGCGGGGGAGTGCCGCACCAGGGCGGCATGGTCCAGACGCAGAACGGCGACTGGTACTACATGGCCTTCGTCGACGCCTACCCCGGCGGCCGCGTGCCGGTGCTGGCCCCGATCACCTGGACCTCCGACGGCTGGCCGCGCGTCACCACGGTCAACGGCGCCTGGGGGGTGAACTACCCGAGGCCGAACCTGCCGTCGAGACCGGTGAAACCGATGACCGGTGTCGACACCTTCGACGGCACGGCGCTCAAACCGCAGTGGGAGTGGAACCACAACCCGGACACGACGAAGTACAGCGTCAACAACGGTTTGCGGCTGTCCACCGCGACCGTCACCAACGACCTCTACAGCGCCCGCAACACCCTCACCCACCGCGTCCAGGGCCCGACCTCGACCGCCACCGTCACGCTGGACCTCGCGTCGATGCGCGACGGTGACCGCACAGGGCTCGCGATGCTGCGCGACTCGTCGGCGTGGATCGGCGTCAAACGCGACAACGGCCGCAACCGGGTGGTCATGGTCAACGGCCTCACCATGGACAGCAGCTGGAACACCACGGGCACGGGAACGGAGGTGGCGAGCGCGGCCCTGTCCGGCACGAGGATCTGGTTGCGCGCCAACGCCGACATCCGGCCCGGCAGCGGACGCCAGGCCCGGTTCTCCTACAGCACCGACGGGGTGAACTTCACACCGCTGGGCACCGGCTTCACGCTGAAGAACGAGTGGCAGTTCTTCATGGGCTACCGCTTCGGCATCTTCAACCACGCCACCCAGGCGCTGGGCGGGTCCGTCGCCGTTCAACGCTTCGAGCTCACGACTCCATGACGCCGTTCTCCAGCAGCGTGCGCCTCAACGCGCGCAGACCGTGGTGCAGCCGCGACTTCACGGCGCCCTGCGGCAGCTCCAACGCCTCGGCGAGCTCGGCGACGGACTCACCGCGGTAGAAGGCCCGCACGACCACCACCCGGTGCTCGGGCTCCAGCGCCGACAGCGCGTCGGCGACGAGCGAGGCGCCGGGTGGCAGGTCGTCGCGGGCCTTGCGCGTGGTCACGGACGCCCGCCCTACCCGCGCAGGGCGGGCGAACGTCCGTCCAGGCAGGACAGCAGGGCGCGGCGATCGACCTTGCCGCGCCCGGTGGTCGGCAGCGCGTCGACCGGAACGATCAGCGTCGGCACGCAGTAGTGCGGCAACCGCTGCGAGACCGCGAGCTTGGCCAGCTCCGGCGCCGCCGTCCGGGGACTGATGAACCCGACCAGCCTGCCGTCGTGCACCAGGGTCGTGGCCTGCTCGCAGTCCGCCGCGCGTTCCAGGGCGGCGGTGACGGTGTCCAGCTCGAACCGGTACCCGAGCACCTCGACCTGGTCACCGGCGCGGCCGTGGTGCTCCAGCTGCCCGTCGGCCGTCCACCGGCCCAGGTCGCGCGTCCGGAACATCAGGCGGCCACCACCGAGGAACGGATCGGGGCGGTAGCGCCGCGCCGTCAGCTCGAGGTCGCCCACGTAGCCGGCGGTCACGCCCGCGCCGCCGACCCACATCTCCCCGATCTCGCCGGGGGGAAGCGGCTCCTGCGCGTCGTCGAGCACGTACACGGTCGTGTTCGGCACCGGCCGCCCGATGGTGAGCTGACCGCGCCCGGTCTCGTAGCGCTGCACGGTGTTGACGATCGTCACCTCGGTGGGACCGCACGCGTTGTGGAAGGTGGTCCGGCCGGACCACCTGTCCGCCAGCGACTGCGGGCAGCGCTCACCGGCGACGGCGACCGTGCGCACCCGCGGGCACGCTTCGGGGTCCACAGTGGCCAGGACGCTCGGCGTCGCGATCAGGACGTCCACCGCTCGAGCCGTCGGCCGGACGTCCTCACCGCGCAGCACGAGCGTGCCGCCGTTGGCGAGCGTGCCGAGCACCTCCCACATCGCGAGGTCGCAGCCGATGTCCAGCAGCTGCGCCACCCTGGTGCCCGGCGTGATCCCGAGTGAACCGGGAGCGGTGAGCAGGAGGTTGCACAGGCCGGCGTGCGAGATCCGCACGCCGCTGGTGCCGGTGAAGACGACGGCGGCGATGTCCGACTCGGCGGTGTTGGTGCGGCAGAACGACCCCACGTCGGGCAGGGTGTCGATCTCGACGACCGCGGCCAGGTGGCCGGGCAGGGTGTCCGCGCTCGTGGTGAGCACGACGTCGATGCGCGCGACGCGGACGGCGTGCCGCAGCTGCGCCTCCGGCGTGGTGCTCACGTCCAGCGGCACGTACGACGCACCTGCTTTGAGCACGGCGAGAACGCCCACGACCATGGAGATCGACCGCGTCAGGAACAGTCCCACGTGGTCACCGGGGCGCACGCCGCGGCGGACCAGGAACTCCGCCAGCAGTCCGGCCTTGGCGTCGAGCTCCGCGTACGTCAGCGACTCGCCGAGGTGCTCCACGGCCGTCAGCCGCGGATGCCGCGCGGCGTGCGCCTCGAAGGCGTGGTGGACGTGGTCGAACGGAGGGGTTCGGATCGGTCCGGCGCCGTACGACTGGAACAGCGCGCGGTCGGCGGCGGACAGCTCTCCGAGAGCGGGTTCGAGGAACTCGGCTGTCACAACGGCCTCCTCTCGTGCGGTGTTCTCCATCTTGAACGAGACAGACCACCGAACGCGGACGAGTTGTCGAATCACCAGTCGAATCGATCAAGTTCCTGTGCCGCAGCAGCTTGCCGCACGCAGCCGACGCAGGCAGAGTCGCGGTGTGGACGAAGGCACCAACATCGTGATGATCAACCCCGCCGGCCAGGTCCTGCTGTACCTGCGCGACGACAAACCCGGCATCCGGTTCCCGAACACGTGGTGCCTGCCGGGCGGCTACCTGGAGGAGGGGGAGCGGCCGCACGAGTGCATCAGGCGGGAGATCGAGGAGGAGATGGGCGTGGTGCTCGCGCCGGAGGCCGTCCACTCGTTGTGCTCCGAGCGGAGGCCGTACGGCGTCGAGCACACGTTCTGGGCGGAAGCCGACCTCGACCTCGGTCAGGTCGTGCTCACCGAAGGGCAGCGCCTCAGGTGGTTCACCCGCGAGGAGGTCGAGGCGCACGAACTGGGGTACGAGGACAACGCCGTCCTCGCCGAGTTCTTCGCGCGCCACGACCGGGGCGACCTGACCACCTGACCGTCACCCGGACAGCTGATCAACCTCGGGCCGACCCCCCGCACGCGACCTGGTTCAGTCCGTCGTGGACAGCTGGAAGACCGTCTCCTGCCGGTAGACCTCACCGGGCCGCAGCACCGCGCTCGGGAAGTCCGGGCGGTTCGGCGAGTCCGGGAAGCGCTGGGCCTCCAGGGCGAAGCCGGCGCCGCGGCCGTAGGGACGGCCGCCGGTGCCGACCAGGTCGTCGGTCAGGAAGTTGCCCGAGTAGAACTGCAGGCCCGGCTCCGTGGTCCACAGGGTGAGCAGGCGGCCCGACTCCGGGTCGCACGCCTGCGCCGCGAACGACGCGCCGGAGGAGTCCAGCACCCAGTTGTGGTCGTACCCGCCCGCGATGCCGAGCTGCGGGTGGGACGCGCCGATGCGGGCGCCGATCGCGGTCGGCAGCCGGAAGTCGAACGGGCTGCCCTCGACCGGTGCGGGGTCCCCCACCGGGATCAGGTCGTCGTCGACGGGGCAGTAGCGGCTCGCGTTCAGCATCAACGACTGGCGGTGCACGTCGCCGCTGCCCTCGCCGGCGAGGTTCCAGTAGGTGTGGTTGGTCAGGTTGAGCACCGTCGGCGCGTCCGTCGTCGCGTGGTAGGCGATGCTCAGGCGGTTCTGCCGGTCGAGCCGGTACGTCACCTGCGTGGTCACGGTGCCGGGGAAGCCGCCGTCGCCCGCCGGGCTGACCAGCTCGAGCCGCACGCCCACGCTGTCGGCTTCGTGCAGCTCGGTCGCCGACCACACCTTCGTGTCGAAGCCCTCCGGCCCGCCGTGCAGGCTGTTCGGGCCGTTGTTGAGCGGGAGCCGGTGCACCACGCCGTCGAGCGTGAACGTGCCGCGGGCGATCCGGTTGGCGTACCGGCCGATCAGGGCGCCGAAGAACACCCTGTTCGCGCCGGGCTCGCTGTTCTTGACGTAGTCGTCGAGCGAGGAGAACCCGAGCACCACGTTGGCGGGCACGCCGTCGCGGTCCGGCGCCTCCAGCGACTGGACCACGCCGCCGTAGTCCAGCACCCGCACGGTGAGCCCACCCGGCCACGCCAGGACGTACCGGTGGACGTCGGCTTCACCGACCCGGCCGAACGGCTCGCGGACGATCCCGGGTTCCCGCTGCGACATCGAACTCCTCGAATCAGTTGACCAGGGCCCGGCGGTGCTGGGGCCGGATCCGTTGTGGTGCGGCGCTTTCGGGAGTCGGCGTGACCGGGACGGCCAGACCGTCCCCGCCGAACCTCATCCTGTCGATCGTGGTCTCGCGGTGCGTGCCGTCCCCGCCGGGGAGGGCGAAGCGGTGGTGGACCAGGTACCAGTCGTCGGTGCCCGGTACCTGGAGCATCGAGCTGTGGCCCGTGCCCAGGATCCCGAGCTCCGGCTCCTCGTTCAAGATCAGACCCCTGTTCGTGAAGGGGCCGGTGGGCTCGGAGCGGTGGCGTAGGCCACGCGGTAGTCCTCGCTGCGGGTGTCGTCGACCGACCAGCTGAGGTGGTAGGTCCCCTGGCGCTCCACCATGAACAGGCCTTCGCGGAAGTCCGCCGGCCCGGTGAGCCGGGTGGTCGCGGCCGGGCCGTAGGAGATCACCTCGTCGTCGGACGACCGCCAGGTGATCGTCGTGCCGTGTGAACCGGTGGTGGGCAGCGTCAGGCGGCCGCGGACGTCGCCGATGTTCGGCACCTCCAGCGCGGCCGCCGCCGCCCGCACGAGCGGTTCGGCGGCGGCCGGCGGCACCGCGGCCGTCACGACCGCGACGAGGCAGAGGTGGCGCAGGGGTGCCATGGTCGCCTTCGGTGGGTGATGGGTCAGGCGCGGCGCTTGGTCCAGACGTCGTAGGCGACCGCGATGAGCAGGACGAGACCCTTCACGAGCATCACGCGCTCGCTGGGCGCGCCGATCAGCGACATGCCGTTGTTGATCACACCCATGATCAGGCCGCCGGTGATGGCGCCGACGACCTTGCCGACACCGCCCTGCACCGCCGCGCCGCCGATGAACGCGGCCGCGATGGCGTCGAGCTCGAAGGACATGCCCGCCGTCGGCCCGGCCTGGTTGAGCCGTCCGGCGAAGATGACGCCGGCGAGCGCGGCGAGAGCGCCCATGTTGACGAACACCCAGAACGTGACGGCCTTGACCTTCACGCCGGACAGCGTGGCGGCCTGCAGGTTGCCGCCGATCGAGTAGATGTGCCGCCCGAACACGGAGTTGTTCGCCATCAGCGAGTAGCCGAGCGCCAGCGCCGCCAGCAGCACCAGCACCCACGGCAGGTTGCGGAACCGGGCGAGCTGCACCACGACGGCCATGACGACGACGGCCACGCCCACGATCTTGAGCACGAACACCGGCATCGGGTCGACGGTCTGGCCGTACCCGAGCCGGGCCGAGCGCTTGCGCCACTGCGACAACGCGAAGCCCGCGACGCACAGGCCGCCCGCCAGCAGGCTCACGAGGTCGGCGCCACCGAGCGGGCCGAGGCCGACGTTGCCGAGGTAGCCGCCGGTGAACCCGTTGGCGAGCGACCGGATCTCGTCGGGGAACGGCCCGATGCCCTGGTTGCCGAGCGTCGTCAGGGTGAGAGCGCGGAACACCAGCATGCCGGCCAGCGTCACGATGAACGCGGGGATGCCGAAGTACGCGATCCAGTAGCCCTGCGCCGCGCCGATGACCGCGCCGGACAGCAGCGTCAGCAGCACCGCCACCGGCCACGGCAGTCCCCATTGGACGGTCAGCACCGCGCAGATCGCGCCGGTGAGCGCGACGGTGGAACCGACCGAGAGGTCGATGTGCCCGCCGATGATCACCAGGATCATGCCGATCGCGAGGATCAGCACGTAGGAGTTCTGCACGATGATGTTCGAGATGTTCTGCGGCTGCAGCAGTGCGCCGTCGGTCAGCACCGTGAACAGCACGACGATCAACGCGAACGCGACGTAGATGCCCGACTGCCGCAGGTTGACGTTGATCCGGCGGGACGGCCGCGGGGGAGCGGCGGCCGGAGCGGGAGCGGTCTTCGTGGTCATGAGCTCTGTCCTCGCGTCATGTACTGCATCAAGCGTTCCTGCGTGGCCTCTTCGCGGCTCACCTCACCGGTGATGCGGCCTTCGGACAGCGCGTAGACGCGGTCGCACAGGCCGAGGAGCTCCGGCAGCTCCGAGGAGATCACCAGCACCGCGCGGCCCTGGGCGGCGAGGTCGTTGATGATCGAGTAGATCTCGTACTTGGCGCCGACGTCGATGCCTCGCGTCGGTTCGTCGAGGATCAGCACGTCCGGGTCGGTGAACATCCACTTCGCCAGCACGACCTTCTGCTGGTTGCCGCCCGACAGCGTGCCGGTCGGCGTCGTCACGGTGGACGTCCTGATGCCCATCGACCTGCGGAACCGCTCCGCGACCGTGTACTCCTCGTTCTCGTTGACCCAGCCGCGCTTCGAGAGCTTGCCGAGCGCCGCCGCGGAGACGTTGCGCTGCACGCCCTCGATCAGGTTGAGCCCGTACCGCTTGCGGTCCTCGCTCACGTACGCGAGCCCGTTGCGGATCGCGGCCTGCACCGACCGGGTGTCGATCTCCCGGCCGTCCTTGAGCACACGTCCGGAGATGCCGACGCCGTAGGAGCGGCCGAACACGCTCATCGCGAGCTCGGTGCGGCCCGCGCCCATCAGCCCGGCGAGACCGACGATCTCCCCGCGCCGCACCGACAGCGTGGCGCCGTCGACGACCACCCGGTCCGGCTGCGCGGGGCTGTGCACGGTCCAGTTCTCGATGCGCAGCACCTCCTCGCCGATGTCCGGCGTGCGCGGCGGGAACCGGTGCTCGAGGTCGCGGCCGACCATGCCGGCGATGATGCGTTCCTCGCTGAGCCCCTGCGCGGGCAACGTCTCGATGGTCCTGCCGTCGCGCAGCACCGTGACGGTGTCGGCGATCCGGGTGACCTCGCCCAGCTTGTGGGAGATGATCACGCAGGTGATGCCCTCCGACCGCAGGCCCTCGAGCAGGTCCAGCAGGTGCTGCGAGTCGTCGTCGTTGAGCGCCGCCGTCGGCTCGTCCAGGATCAGGAGCTTGACCTCCTTGGACAGCGCCTTGGCGATCTCGACGAGCTGCTGCTTGCCGACGCCGAGGTCGTTCACCGGCGTCGTGGGGTTCTCGCGCAGCCCGACGCGGTCCAGCAGGGCCTGCGCCTCGTGGTTGGTGCGGTTCCAGTCGATGAACCCGCGCCGCGCCCTTTCGTTGCCCAGGAACAGGTTCTCCGCGACGGAGAGCTGACCGCACAGAGCCAGCTCCTGGTGGATGATCACGATGCCGCGGCGCTCGCTGTCGCGAACACCGCCGAATGCGCACGGCTCGCCCTCGAAGAGGATCTCGCCGTCGTACGTGCCGTGCGGGTGCACCCCGGACAGCACCTTCATCAGCGTGGACTTGCCCGCGCCGTTCTCGCCGCAGATCGCGTGGATCTCACCGCGCCGCACGGTCAACGAGACCTCGTGCAGCGCGGTGACACCCGCGAACCTCTTGGTGATGCCGCGCATCACCAGGACGTCGTCAGACACGTCGGCTTACCTGAGCTGGTCGGCGGTGTAGTAGCCGGACTCGATCAGTTCCTTCTGGTAGTTCGCCTTGTCCACGGGGACGGGCTGCAGCAGGAACGAGGGCACGACCTTGTTGCCGTTGTCGTAGTCCTTGGTGTTGTTGACCTCGGGCTTGCCGCCCTTGAGCACCGCGTCGGCCATCTTCACCGTGACCTCGGCGAGCTTCCGCGTGTCCTTGTGGATCGTCGAGTACTGCTCACCGGCGATGATCGACTTCACCGAGGCGACCTCGGCGTCCTGGCCGGTGACGATCGGGTACGCCTGCGCCGGCGTGCCGTAGCCGCTGCTCTTGAGCGCCGACAGGATGCCGATCGAGATGCCGTCGTAGGGCGAGAGGACGCCGTCGACCTTGGCACCGCCGTAGGTCGAGGTGAGGATGTCCTCCATGCGCTTCTGCGCGGTGGCCGGGTCCCAGCGCAGGATGGCGACCGTCTTGAAGTCCTTCTGACCGGACTTGACGACGAGCTTGCCCTGGTCGATCAGCGGCTGCAGCACGGACATGGCGCCGTTGAAGAAGAACGTGGCGTTGTTGTCGTCCGGCGAACCCGCGAACAGCTCGACGTTGAACGGGCCCTCGCCCTTGGCCTTGAGACCGGCCAGGAGGGAGTTCGCCTGCTCGACGCCGACCTTGAAGTTGTCGAACGTGGCGTAGTAGTCGACGTTCGGGCTCTTGCGGATCAGCCGGTCGTAGGCGATGACCGGGATCTTCGCGTCCGCCGCCTGCTGCAGCTGCGAGGTGATCGCGGTGCCGTCGATCGAGGCGACGATCAGCAGCTTGGCGCCCTTGGTGATCTGGTTCTCGATCTGGTTGGCCTGCGTGGGGATGTCGTTCTCCGCGTACTGGAGGTCGACCTTGTACCCCTTGCCCTCCAGGGCGCTCTTGATGTTGTCGCCGTCGTGGATCCAGCGCTCCGACGACCGGGTCGGCATGGTGACGCCCACCAGCGCACCCTCGCTCGAGGTGCTCTGCTGGTCGACCGTCTTCTGCGCCGAGCCGCAGGCGGCGAGGGTGACGGCGAGTGCGGTGGTGGCCGCTATCCGGACAAGCCTCATTGGTTCTCCTCGATGTCACCGACTGGCAACAGTGCTGTAGGCGAGGGAGTGTTATCGCTAACAACTTTGCCGTCAAGTGTCATCTGTATAACGCCAGGTTGGGCCTGTTAGCGCTCACAGCGAGGGGTTCGGCGGAGGTGGGCTGCCGGGCGGGTGCCGTGCGGCGTCGAGGGGCAATGGTCTGGTTGAGGTGAATTCTGGTGGGTGACGGCGGAGCTGGCAACGGGTGGCGGCGGATTGCTGTTCGGTCCTGTTCGTTGTGGGCTTTTGTTCGTCGCGTGTGGCTTGTCATGGCTGCGCGGGTCGGCTTGTGACGGCTCTCCGCCTGGTTCGGCGGGGTGGTGGGGTTTGGGTCGCGAAGTCGGTTGGGTGCGGTGGTCGCCTTGGGACGCGGAGGCGGCTTGGTGGGATGGTCGTTTCGGGTGGCGAAGTTGCTTGATGGGGTGATCGCTTTGGGGAGCGGGGTCGGCTTGGCGGGCTGGTCGCCTTGGGGTTGAAGTCCGGCTTGGCGAGGTCGTTCCGGGTCGCGACGTCGGCCTGGTGGAGTGGTCACCTTCGGCCGCGAAGTCACCTTGCGGGGCGGCCGCCTTCGGGGTGATGTCACCTTGAGGTGGCGGCCGCCTTGGGTCCCGCATCGCGCGTGGTTGAGGCGTCGCCACTCCGCCGCCTCCTCCGCAGCCCGGGGGTCAAGGCTCACGTTCGACTCAGCGGATGGTTCCGCCGGCGGAAGCCAAGCGCCCGCTGCCACCGGAGTGACAGCGGGCGCATCCCTGGTGCGTGCCTGTGGATCAGGCGGTCTTGCAGGTCTTGCCGTTGACCGTGTAGGACGTCGGATCAGTCCCGGCGCCCGACCCGTTCAGTCCGATGTAGACGGACTTGCCGGGGTCGACCTTGCCGTTCCAGGACATGTTGGCCGCCGAGACCTCCTGGCCGGTCTGGCTCCAGGTCGCCGACCACCCGGTGGTGACCCGCTGGGTGCCGGGGAACGTGAAGCCCAGCTTCCACGAGGACCAAGCGGAGGTGCCGGTGTTGGTGATCTTCACGGAAGCCGAGAGGCCGTCGGGCCAGCGGTGGGCGGTGAAGCCGACCTCGCAGTCGGACTTCGGGGTGGTGGTGCCGCCGGACTTCTCGGCTGCCCAGCCGGAGACCCAGGCGAGGGCCGAGTTCCAGTTGATCGCGACCTCGTTCACCGAGTAGGCGCCGATGTCGTCGACCCAGCACTTCTGCTGCGGGCAGCCCGTGAGCAGGCGTTGGGCGACCGGGTCCTGCAGTGCGCTGTTCGGGCCGCCGGAGAGGGAGCCCGCGGGGGCGATGGGGAGGCTCGGGTCGTTCTGGTGTGCCCAGAAGCGGTGGTGGGCGTTGACCATCGCCTGGTCGCCGTAGCCCGCGACGTAGGAGGTGCTGAGCGGGTTGCGGCCCTGGATGTAGTGCAGGGCCTCGAAGACGCCGTCGCGGTACTTGGTGGCTCCGGTGAAGTCGTGGGCCAGGGCGAGGACCTGGGCGTTGTTGAGGACCGTGGAGTTCGAGCCCCAGACGTAGCCCGCGGTGCTGTTGTCGTACGGGGTGGCGTAGCCCATCGACGCCATGGCGGTCAGGTGCTCGTCGGCCACGGTGGCGAACTTCTGCTTGATCGCCGCCACGTCCGCCGCCGGGAGGCCGGGGACCAGGGCGAGGGTGATGTCGCCCAGGGGTGCCGTGCCGCCCCAGTGGAAGCCGCCGCGGTTCAGGCTCGCCGCCTTGTAGTGCGGTGACGCGGTGACGTCGGTGCGGTAGGCGCTCTCACCCGTGGTGGCGAGCAGCTCCGACGCGGCCCAGTAGAACTCGTCGGTCACGTTGTCGTCGCTGTACGCGCCGCCGCCGGTGCCGTCGTTGGGGTCGGCGAGCTTGGCCGGGTTCGCCTTGGCCGCCGCGTAGGCCTTGCGGGCCGCCGCGAGCAAGGTGGCCGAGTAGGTGGCGTCGACGCCCTTCCACAGGCGGGACGCCTGGGCCGCCACCGCGGCCAGGTTCAGGGTGGCGGCGGTGCTCGTCGCCGAGAGGCGGCGGGGCTGGTCGTCCAGTTCGGGACGGGTCGGCAGGGCGGTCCAGTTGGCGTCGTGGACCTTGTGGTGCGCCATGCCGTCGGGCGCCTGCATCTTCAGCAGGAAGTCGACCTCCCAGCGGGCCTCGTCGAGGAGGTCCGGGACGCCGTTGGACTTCTCGGGGATGTTCAGCGAGCCGTCGCGGTACGCGGTGGCGTCGCCGAGCACGGACGCGCGCTCGTAGGCGTTGAGGAGCTGCCAGGTGGCGATGCCGCCGTTGACGACGTACTTGCCGTGGTCACCCGCGTCGTACCAGCCGCCGCGCACGTCGAGGGTGTAGCCGCAGGCGAGGTCCGCACGGCACGGCACGTTGTTGTCGCCCTGGTTGGGGGCGACGTTCACGTGGCCGGCGGGACGCGCGTACTCCTCACCGACGTACTGCGCCTCGATCGGCGTGCCGCTGCGCTGGTGGTAGAAGAACGCGAGCGAGTCGTAGCGCAGGCGCTTCACCGGGTCGGCGGAGATGTCGAACGGGAAGCTGCTGTCCTCGCCGACGGACAGCACGTAGCCGGTGCCGGCCGTGTCGAACGACGAGAAGTCGATCAGGTGCACCGAGTCGCCGGACGTGGCGTCCAGGCCCTTCGGCGTGCTCTGCCCGGACGCCACCGTCGCGCCCGCGGAGTTCTTGAGGGTCCACGTCTGCGGCGTCGTGGCCGTGGAGACGAGCGTCGCGCGCTTGGGCAGGCCCGGCACGTACGCCACCAGGTCGACCTGGACCTTCTTGGTGGGGTTGGGGTTCACCCCGCCGGGCGGCTTCACGCCGCCGATCACCGAGACGTTGTCGACGCAGATCGTGTTGTCGGACGGCTGGCCGCCGAGCTGGAACGCGACCTGGCCGTTGCCCGCGTCCGGGAAGTCCAAGGTGGACGTGAAGGTGAAGGAGAAGCGCTGCTTCTCCGGGGAGACCGTGAACTGCTGGCTCGCGATCCCGCGGTACGGGCTGACGCTCTCGCCCGCGGCGGCCGTCACCGGCTGCGCGGTCGTGGCGCGGGCGTCGAACGAGAACGTGTAGGACTGGCCCTCCTCGAACGGGACCCCGTTCTGGCCGATCAGGGCGTCCCAGGGGTTCGTGGTGCCGCCGGTGACCGCCGCGCACAGTTCGCCGCCGGTCACGCGGTGGGTGACGCCGGCGCCGGCCCACCAGGGGTCCGCCGAACCGCTGTCGAACGTGCCGTTGAGCACGCGCTCGTAGTCCGCGGCCGCGGCGGCGGACTGGAGCGAGGTCGCCGTCAGCACCGCGAGCAGGGTCGCGGCGAGGAGACGTGGGGGTTGCGATCTCATGCTGTGAGGTTCTCCGTCCTCGTCGACGGTGCGTCTGGGAGCGCTCCCAGGGGCACCGTAGGGCGAGTCCGGTGACGGCAACAAGCTCCGGTGCGGTCATCGGTCGAATTCGACGCGTGATTCGACTCGAACCGAACGGGGAGTCAGCGCAGGAGGCGGTCGAGGAGGTCGTGCCAGCCCGCTTCCGCCCGTGCGAGCGACCTGTCGCGCGGGCGGCCGAGGTGCTCGACGAGGACCACGTCCACCGACGCCAGCAGGGTGTGGGCGAGCAGGTCGGCGTCGGCGTCCGGGAGGACCTCGCGCACCAGCAGGGCCACGTGCCGGTGGCGCAGCTGCCGGGCGGGGACCGTGAACCGGCGTTCGGGCGAGGGCTCGGCGGCGAGGTAGAGGTCGAGGTGGGCGTGTTCGTGGCGCAGCAGCGCCGGGCCGAACGCGCGCAGCCTCGTCGCCGCGTCGGCGTCGGGGCCGAGCGGTGCGGGGCCGCTCAGGAACGCTTCCTGGAACTGGCGCTCCGAGTGGTCCAGCAGGGCCTGCAGCAACCCCTGCCGGTCGCCGAAGCGGCGCGACACCGTGCCCTTGCCGACGCCCGCCGCGGTGGCCACGGACTCCATCGTGATCGCCGCCGCCCCCCGCTCCGCCACCAGTCGCACGGCCGCTTCCAGCAGCAACGCCCTGTTGCGCACGGCGTCCGCGCGCAGGGGCGCCTCCGGGCCGACGAGGGGGAGAGGTGTGCCGTCGATCACCTCAGCAGCCTAGCCGGAAGATAAGCGGAACGCATCCCGTTTATGGTGTAGTCGTTCAACCGCACCCCGCACACAGGAGTCCCGCCATGACCGTCCGCATCCTCACGCTCGTCGGCAGCCTCCGCTCCGGATCGCACAACCGGCGGCTCGCCGAGGCCGCGGTCCAGATCTCGCCGGACCACGTCGAGGTCGGCGTGTTCGAGGGCCTCGACACCGTGCCGTTCTACAACGAGGACATCGACACCGAGGACGCCGTTCCCGCCTCCGCCGTGAAGCTGCGCGAGGCCGCCGCCGAGGCCGACGCGCTGCTGCTCGTCTCGCCCGAGTACAACGGCACCATCCCCGCCGTGCTGAAGAACGCCATCGACTGGCTGTCCCGCCCCTACGGCGCCGGCGCCCTGTCCGGCAAGCCCGTCGCCGTCGTCGGCACCGCGTTCGGCCAGTACGGCGGCGTGTGGGCGCAGGACGAGGCCCGCAAGGCCGTCAGGATCGCCGGTGGCGTGCCCGCCGAGGACCTGACCCTGTCGATCCCGGGTTCGGTGGTCCGCTTCGCCGAGCTGCACCCGGTCGACGACCCCGAGGTCACCGAGAAGCTGTCCGGTGTGATCGAGGGCCTGGCCAGCCGCGCGAAGGCCGCTGTCTGACCGCGAGCACGCCCTAGGCGCTCGCCCGGCGCACCAGCGACGTCGGCAGCAGCATCGACGACGGGAGCTTCTCCTCGCCGGCCAGTTCGGCGAGGAGGCGCCACGTCATGGTGCGCCCCAGCTGCTCGACGTCCTGGCGCACGGTGGTGAGCGGCGGCGTCGCGGTCGAGGCGAGCACGGAGTCGTCGAACCCCACCACGGCGACGTCGTGCGGAATCCGGTAGCCGCGAGCGTGGAGCACCCGCAACGCGCCCACGGCCAGGATGTCGGCCGCCACGAAGACCGCGTCGAGATCGGGTGCGCGTCGCAGCAGGTCCTCCATCGCGAACGCGCCGCTCTCGGGCGTGAAGTCGCTGCTGTGGGCCACGAGCTCCACGGGCATCCCGTGTTCGGCGAGCCCGCACCGCCAGCCGCTCAGGCGGTCCATGCCGACCGCCATGTCGTGCGGACCGGCGATCGTGGCGATCTTCTCGCGGCCCAGTGAGATCAGGTGGCGCACGGCCCCCAGCGCGCCGTTGAAGTTGTCCGCGTCGACGAACGGGACCGCGCCGCCCGCGAGCGGACGGCCGCCCGACACCACGGGCAGCCCCGTCTCGTGCAGGATCCTCGGCAACGGGTCCTCGCCGTGCAGGCTCACGACGAGCGCCCCGTCGACGTGCCCTCCGGTGAGGTAGGCGACCTGGTCCTCACCGTCGAGCGGCTGGTTCATCATCAGCAGGAGCTGGACGTGCCGTCCGGTGAGCTCGGCGTGCACCCCGCGCAGGATCCCGGCGAAGAACGGGTCCGCGAGGACCTGGCTGCCCTGTTCGGAGATCACGAGCGCGATCGCGTTGGCCTTGCTGCCCGCCAGGGTGCGCGCGGCGTGGTTGGGGCTGTACCCGAGCATGGCGATGGCGCGGTGCACCGCCTGGCGCGACCGCTCGCTCACGTACTTCTCGCCGTTGATCACCCTGGAGACGGTGGACTTCGACACCCCGGCCACGCGCGCTACCTCCTCGATGCGCGGGCCGGGGCGACGACTCCTGCCTTCCGTCATGAGGTGGCGACCAGCGCGTTGTCGCGTGCCACCCTGCTGAACCACCTCGCACTCATCTTCGGGGTGCGGATCTGGGTGTCGTAGTCCACGTGGACGATGCCGAACCGCTTCGCGTACCCCTCTGCCCACTCGAAGTTGTCGAGCAGCGACCAGCAGAAGTACCCGCGCAGGTCGACCCCCGCCTCGATCGCCGCGTGGGCGGCGCGCAGGTGGGAGGCGATGAAGCCGGTGCGGTCCACGTCGTCGATCGCACCGTTGCCGGTGAAGTCGTCGCGGAACGCGGCGCCGTTCTCGGTGATGTACAGCGGGAGCCGCGGGTAGTCCTGGTGCACCCGCATCAGCACGGTGGTCAGCCCGTCCGGCCTGACCTCCCAGCCCATGTCGGTGACCGGGGCGTTGCGGACGGGGAACGACGCGTGCTCCACGCCGACCCACGGGTTGCGGCCGCCGCCGTCGCCGTTGGGCGTCGAGCTGACGTAGTGCTCGGTGTAGTAGTTGACGCCGAGCATGTCCATCGGGCCGGAGATGACGCCGAGGTCGCCGTCCTTGATGTGGTCGCCGAAGCCGAACGGCTCCAGGTCCTCGAGGATGTCGGCCGGGTACTCGCCGCGCAGCAACGGGTCCAGGAAGATCCGTTGCTGCAGCCCGTCGAGCCGGCGGGCCACGTCGAGGTCGGCCGGGTTGTCGGGGTCGACCGGGATGATCGGGTACATGTTGAGCGTGATGCCGACCTTGGCGTCCGGCTGGGTCGCGCGGATGGTGTCGGCGGCGAGCCCGTGGCCGAGCAGCAGGTGGTGCACCGCGGCGACGGCGGCCTTCGGCTCCTGGCGGCCGGGGGCGTGGATGCCCGCGGCGTAGCCGAGGAACGCCGAGCACCACGGCTCGTTCAGCGTCGTCCACGTGCCGACCCGGTCACCGAGCGCCTCGACGGTGGCGGCGGCGTAGTCGGCGAACCGGAACGCGGTGTCGCGGTTGGCCCACCCGCCGTTCTCCTCCAGCGCCTGCGGGAGGTCCCAGTGGTAGAGCGTCGGCCACGGCACGATGTCGTGCGCCAGCAACGAGTCGATGAGCCGCTTGTAGAAGTCGAGACCCGCCGGGTTGACCTTCCCGCCGTCCGGCCGCACGCGCGGCCAGGCGATCGAGAAGCGGTAGGCCTGGAGTCCGAGGTCCGCCATCATGGCGACGTCCTGCTCGAACCGCCGGTAGTGGTCGGCGGCGGGTTCACCGCAGTCGCCGCCGACCACCCTCCCTGGCTGCCGGCAGAACTCGTCCCAGATGGAGTCGGTGCGGCCGTCCACGGCGGTCGCACCTTCCACCTGGAACGCCGCGGTAGCGGCTCCCCACAGAAATCCCTGTGGGAAAAGAATGTTCTCCATTTTCACCCCTTGACGGCGCCCTGCATCACACCGGCGACGATCTGCCGCCCGAGCACGAGGAAGACGATGAGCACCGGAACGGTCGCGAGCGTGGTTCCGGCGAGTACGAGCGAGTAGTCGACGTAGTAACCGCTCTGCAGCTTCTCCAGAGCGACCTGCAGAGTCGGGTTGTCGGCGTTGAGGACGACCAGCGGCCACAGGAAGTCGTTCCAGGACTGCATGAACGTGAACACGCCCAGCATCGCGGCGGCCGGCCTGGCGGCGGGCAGCGCGACGTGCCAGAACGCGCGCCACAGGCTGCAGCCGTCCATGCGCGCCGCTTCGACGAGCTCGTCGGGAATGGCGTCGACGAGGTACTGGCGCATCCAGAACACGCCGAACGCCGTGACGAGGTTCGGCACGATGACGGCTTCCAGCTCGCCGGCCCAGCCGAACTCGGCCATCGCCATGTAGAGCGGGATGATGCCGAGCTGCGTCGGCACCGCCAGCGTCGCCACGACGAACAGGAACAGCACGCCGCGGCCGCGGAACTTCAGCTTGGCGAAGGCGAACCCGGCGAGCGTCGACAGCAGCACCACCGAGAACGTCACCGTGCCGGAGACGACGAAGCTGTTGCCCAGCGCCTTCCAGAACGGGACCGTGTCGAACACGCGCACGGCGTTGGTCCAGAAGTTCCCGCCGGGGACCAGCGTGAAGTCGCCGGTCAGCACCGAGTTGTCGCGGCTCGCGACGAGGAACGACCAGTAGAACGGGAAGGCGGAGCCGAGCACGAACGCGGCGAGGATGCCGTAGATCGCGAAGGACGGTCGTTTCATCATCGGACGGCCCTCCTGGTGAGGAAGAAGTTGAGGACCGCGACACCGATCACGACCAGGAACAGCACCCACGCGATCGCGGAGGCGTAACCGAGGTCGAGCCCCTGGAAGGCCGACTGGTAGAGGTAGAGGACGACGGTCTGGTACTGGTGCTCCGAGCCGCCGCCGCTGCCGCCCGAGGGCTCGAACAGCTTCGGCTCGGTGAAGATCTGCAGGCCACCGATCGTCGAGGTGACGATCACGAAGATCAGCGTGGGCTTCAGCATCGGGAGCGTGATGCTGAAGAACCGCCGCAACGCGCTCGCACCGTCCACCAGCGCCGCCTCGTACACGTCGCGCGGGATCGCCTGCATCGCAGCGAGGATGATCAGCGCGTTGTAGCCGGTCCAGCGCCAGTTGACCATCGACGCGATCGCGACGTGGCTGCCGAAGGTGCTGGCCTGCCAGTCGATCGGGCTGATGCCGACCAGACCGAGCACGTCGTTCACGAGGCCGTACTGCGGGCCGAACAGGTTGCCGAAGATGATCGTCAACGCCACGAGGCTCGCGACGTAGGGCAGCAGAACGCCCATCCGCCAGCCGGTGCGGGCGCGCAGGTTCGCGTTGAGCAGCGCCGCGATCACGACCGCGACGATGATCTGCGGGACGCTCGAGAGCAGGAAGATGCTGAACGTGTTGAACAGCGCGTTCCAGAACTGGTTGTCCTCGAACAGCGTCCGGTAGTTCTCCAAGCCGATGAACAGCGGCTCGTCGGCGCCCACCTCCCAGTCGAACAGGGAGACGTAGGCGGTGTACAGCAGCGGGAAGAGCCCGATGGCGCCGAAGAGCACGAAGAACGGTGCGACGAACAGGTAGGGCGAGACCTTGGCGTCCAGGTTGGACAGCCGGTACCGCCGCGGAGGCCGCGGGCCGGCCTCCTGTGCCGGCCCGCGGTCCACCTTGGAGAGAGTGGCGGTCACTACTTGGCCGCCTTCTGAGCACCCTCGACAGCGGCCTTCCAGGCCTCTTCGGAGTTCTTGCCCTGCTCGACCGACTGCAGGGCCGGGCTGAACACCGTCTCCTGGATCTGGCCGTCGGCCGGGCCCTTGTACTGCGCGGCCTTGATCTTCTTGGCCTGGGTGGCGAACAGCGCGCCGGCCTTCACGTCACCGAAGTAGGCGTTGGTCTGCTCCAGCAGCTCCGGCGCGTCGAGAGCCTTGAGCTGGCTGGGGAAGGTGCCCTTGGCCTTGAACGCCTTGACCTGCTGCTCCGGCGCGGTCAGCCACGCGGCGAGCTCGGCGGCCTTCTTGGCGTTCTTGCTCTGCTTCGGCACGGTCAGGTACGAGCCGCCCCAGTTGCCGCCGCCGTTCGGGAACGCGTCGGTGACAGCCCACTTGCCCTTGTTCTCGGGGCCGGCCTGCGTCTCGACGACACCGAGCATCCACGACGGGCACGTCTTGGTGGCGAACTTGCCGAGCTTGAAGCCGGTGTTCCACTCGGGGCTGAACGCCGCGAGCCGCGCCGACTGACCCTTCGCGACGGCCGCGGTCACCGCGGTCCAGTCCTTCTTGATGTCGGCGTTGGTGTCGACGACCAGCTTGTCGGACTTGTCGTAGTAACCCGTCTCGAGCTGGTTGTGCATCGCGTTGTAGACCTGGGCCGCGCTGTCGAACCAGGCGACACCCGGAACCTTCGCGATGAACTGGTCACCGGCGGCGAAGTAGCTGTCCCACGTGGCGAAGAGCGCCTTCACGCCCTCGGGGTCGGACGGCAGGCCGGCCTGCGCGAAGAGGTCCTTGCGGTAGCACATGGCCAGCGGACCGATGTCCGTGCCGTAGCCGATGAGCTTGCCGTCCTTGGACGTGATCGCGTCGGTCTTCCACTGCAGCCAGCGGTTGTCCTCGATCTTCGGGCCGATCTCCTTGAGATCGTTGAACTGCCCGGACTTCGACATCACCTGGCTGAGGTAGCCCTCTTCGACGCCCTCGATGTCGGCGAGGCCGGAGCCGGCGCCGAGCTTGGTGAACAGGTTCTGGTGGTGGGGCTGGCCCTGACCGGTCTTGCGCTGCGTGATCTTGACGTCCGGGTGAGCGGCTTCGTACTCCTTGAACAGCTCTTCGTAGCCGAACTCGTTGAACGTCGCGATGGTGAGCTCGGTCTTTCCGTCTGCGGACTGGCTCGCTCCACCTGACCCGCACGCTGTGGTGGCGGCGGCGGACACGGCGGCACAGATCAGCACGCTGACCCAACGGTGTCGCACGGGAGAACTCCTCTGGTCTCGGCGGCGGGTTCTGGGAGCGCTCCCAGACGGGGAGGAGTGTCGTACCGGCTTCGAACGTGTGTCAAGACACACTCCGGGGTACACCAGGTGTTTCCGCCGTCGCTCGACCGGGTGACCTCGTGGTTTGCGGCTCAGGTCACAGTTGAGAAAACTGGGAGCGTTCCCGGAAGTGTGACCTTTGGGTTAACACTGAGTGCTGCGGCCGGTACGCAGAGCGCCAGCGCGGGCACGGCGAAACCCGCGCGCCCAGGGCCGGAGCGGGGGCGGCGGTGGGAGCAATGCCCTGGTGCGACTGGACGTGCGGGGATGAGGACGAACGGCGCGCGGCGACCGGGTCGATGGGCGGCCGCGCGGCGCCGCGGGTGAACGCGCGGGTGACCGGCGGTCGGCCGTGACCGGGGTCTGGAGGCCGGCGGAAGGGGCGAGGCCGTCGCGTCAGGCGCTCGCCCGGCGCACCAGGGAGGTCGGCAGCAGCAGCGACGGCGGCAGCCCGTCGTCCCCGGCCAGCTCGCCCAGCAGCCGCCACGTCATCGTCCGCCCGAGCTGCTCGACGTCCTGCCGCACCGTGGTGAGCGGCGGGGTGGCGGTCGACGCCAGCAGCGAGTCGTCGAACCCGACGACCGCCACGTCCTCCGGGATGCGCCGCCCGCGGGCGTGCAGCACCTGCAGCACACCCAGCGCGATGATGTCCGCGGCGACGAACACCGCGTCGATGCCGGGGGCGCGGTCGAGCAGCTCGGTCATCGCACGCGCGCCGCTCTCCGGCGTGAAGTCCGCCTCGACCACCAGATCGGCGGGCAGCCGGGCCTCACCCAGCCCCCGGCGCCAGCCGCTGAGCCGGTCCAGGCCCGCCGCCATGTCGCGCGGCCCCGCCACGGTCGCGATGCGGTTGCGGCCCAGCGAGACGAGGTGCCGCACGGCGTCGAGGCCGCCGGTGAAGTTGTCCGAGTCCACGAACGGGACCGAACTGGCGCCGAGCGGCCGCCCGCCCACGACCACCGGCAGGCCGATCTCCTGCAGGCGCTGGGGGAGCGGGTCGTCGCCGTGCAGGCTCACGAGCAGTGCGCCGTCCACGTGGCCGCCCGCCAGGTAGACGAGGAGGTCGTCGTGGTCCTCCGGGCGGCTCATCATGAGCAGCAGCTGGACGTGCCGGCCGGACAGCTCGGCGTGGACGCCGCGCAGGACGCCCGCGAAGAACGGGTCGCCGAGCACCCGGCTGCCCTGTTCGGAGACGACCAGCGCGATGGCGTTCGCCTTGCTGCCCGCGAGGGAGCGGGCGGCCTGGTTCGGGCTGTACTTCAGGTGGGTGATCGCCGTGTGGACGGCGTCGCGCGCCCTGGCGCTCACGTACTGCTCGTCGTTGATCACCCTCGAGACGGTCGACTTGGACACGCCGGCCAGCCGGGCGACCTCCTCGATGCGAGGGCCTGGCCGGCGATACCGGTCTACGTCCGTCATGACGCTCATCGTAGGAGCACGCGAACATCAATTCGAACGTGACGAAACGCCCGCGTGTCACCGTGAGAGCGCGACCGCAGCACGGCGCTGTGCGCGGGGTGCCGCTGGGATCGGGGCGGGACGCCTGTGCCGCGCAGAACGTCCCGCCCCGAAGATCGTCAGGGCTCGACGCCCCACGCGAGCGTGCCGCCGGTGTGGGCGGTGACCCTGTCGAAGTCGGTGAGCGCGCCGCTCACCCGGTAGCTGTGGTCGTCGGTCTGGGTGAAGGTGGACCAATCGGACTTCGCGATCCGCACCTGGACGTCACCGGTACTCGCTCCCGCCGCGAGGCTGCCGGACGTGAACGACACCTCGGCGTACGCGTCGGCGCCGGGCCGGGCGGCGGGGAGCTTCACCACCCGCACCTGGACGCCGGCGCACCCGATCCGGGCCCAGTCGCACCACGTCTGGTAGCTCGCCGAGGGAGCGTCGCCGGTGAACCAGTACCGGATGGTGGTACCGGTGAGGCTGACCGGCGTCGTGCCGCGGTTCGTCAGCTGCAGCGTGGCGCCGATCTGGTTGGCCGTGGCCGCCCCGGAACCGCTGTGCTGCACGGACAACGTGCTCGCGCTCCCCGGCAGCGTGCGCGTGGTGACCGGAACGCTCGCGGCGGACACGTTGCCGGACGTGTCTCTCGCGCGCACCGAGAACGTGTACGGCGTGTCCGGGGTGAGGCCGGTGACGACAAGACCGGTCGTGGCCGACGAGCCCGTGACGGTAGTGCCGGCGAGCACGTCGTACCCGGCGACACCGACGTTGTCCGTTGAGGCCGTCCAGCTCAGCGTCGCGCTCGTGCTCGACACGGCCGAGACCGTGAGGCCGCCGGGAGCCGAGGGCGGTTCGGTGTCGTCGACGACGCCGCCGGGCTCGGTGCCCCACACCGTCCTGCCGTCCTGCCGCAGCACGATCCGGTCGGTCTGGGCGACCGCGTTGCCGGTGCCGAGGCCCACCGCCGACCAGTCGTTGGACGGGTCCCAGGTGCCGGCGCTGGTGATCCGGAACTGGACCTCCTTGCGGAACGCCGACTGCCCGGCCGGGGCCACGCCGGTGCACGGGATCTCGACGTAGTACACCGAGCCGCGGTGCTGCACGGGGGCGCTCGCCGCGCCGCACTGGTTGTAGTTCGTGGTGACGCTGATCTGGCTCGGCGCGGTCGTGCCGTCGAGGGTGAAGTAGTAGCGCAGCGTGCCGTTGAACGTCCGCGCGGGCCAGGCGCTCCTGTTGAGCACGAACGCCTTGATCTCGGTGAACTGGGCGGCGCTCTGGTTCACCGACGCCTGGACCGTGAGCTCCGGGCCGTCCGGGGTCTCCGCGACCGGGAACGAGGCGAGCGGCGTGCCGCCGTACTTCCCGTACAGGCGGGCGAGCGCGCCGGTGAAGCCCGCGTTGTAGTCGAGCGCGACCTCGTTCATCACGTAGTCGCTGCGGCTGTCGGTGTAGGCGTCGTTGTTGGTGCTGGGGCCACCGACCAGCGCGCCGTAGAGCACGTGACGGCTGACGGCCGGTTCCTGGATGCTGTCGGCCCACGAGCCGTGCGCGCCGCGGTGGTGCGGGTTGCGCGGCGGGTTCGCGCCGAACCCGACGACGTAGCTCGCGTTGCGCGGGTTGTCGCCGAGGGCGTAGTTGATCTGCCGCACGCCGAAGTCGTGGTAGGTCTTCGCGCGGGTGGTGTCTCGTGTGGACAGCCAGTCCGAGTAGGTCAGGGCGGCGAACGCCGTGTTGGCGGCGTAGCGCAGGGAACCCCAGCTGTCGAGCACGGCCTGGCCGCCGGGGGAGTAGCGCACGCGGTTGCCGTTGTAGCCGGTCGTCCAGAAGTCGAGCCACCGGTTGGCGTCGGTGATGTAGGTCTGCTCGCCGGTCAGCTTGGCCATCAGGACGTAGGCGCCGTAGGACTTGTCGTCCCACGCGATCGTCCACCGGTAGGAGCGCTCGGTGCTCTGCGGTTCGGTGCCGAGCTTCTGGTACTCGGTCTTCGCCTTCGTCAGGTAGCTCGCGTCCCCGGTGGCGCGGTGCAGCCAGATCGCACCCCACACCAGCTCGTCCTGGTAGCCGCTCCAGGAGTTGTAGAAGCTCGCGGCGTCGGTGATGCACGAGCTGTACTTGCCGCGGTAGGTGTCCGCGAAGCTGTAGAGCTGCTTGGCGTGCGTGAGCAGGGTCGCCGCGTACGTGGGATCGGTGTCCTTGAAGACCATCGACGCCGACGCCATCGCCGCCGCGTACTCGCCAGCGAGGTCGGAGCCGGGGCACGAGGCGTCCACCTTGTACGACGGACGGGCCATCGGCATCACCTCGGCCGAGCCCCACCAGGCGTGGTCGGGGTTGCCGGCGCCGACCTGGCCGTAGACGACGTTCGGGGACGGGTGCGCCTTGATGATCCAGTCCGTGCCGTGCCGCAGGTTCGCGAGCAGGTGCGGGAGTTGCCCGGAGCTCGCGTAGGCGGCCCGGTTCTCCACGGCGCCCCAGGCGAGCATGGACATGGTGAACGCGAACGGCAGCCCGAACTTCACGTGGTCGCCCGCGTCGTAGAAGCCGCCGGACAGGTCGAGCCCGACGTCGGCTCCATCGCGCAGGGCCGAGTCGGCGCGCCAGCTCACGCGGTTGCCCGCCGGCAGCTGCCCCGACCGCTGGGCGTCGTAGAACCAGACCGACTTCTGCAGCGCCTCGCCGTAGTTGAACGCGGGCGCGGCCACCGAGGGCCGCACCAGCGGACCGGTCGCCGCCGCGAGCACCGCGACGAGCGCGGCTGCGACAGCTCTCCACCTGCGACTGTGCACGTGGGCCTCCGAGGACTCCGGGCTCCGACTGAATCTGGGAGCGCTCCCAGGTCCGGGACTGTAACGGTCACGAATCCGGTCCGACAGGGGTGGAGGTGAATGTTCGCGACAAGACCACCGCTCGGCGCAATTTCGCCCGGCATTTGCGAGCAGGACGATTTCCGGCGCTCACCGCAATGTCGTGGCCGTTCGACTGTTCGATGCACAATACGTGGTCAGCGCCTCGGCCGTGCGGGGGACACCACTGGGCGAGAAGTGCTCAACAAAGGACGACGACCTGTCGCGGAAAGTGCAACATGAGGTTCGCTATTGATTCGACCGCGATTCGACACCACTTCCTCGGGGTGTTGCCGGGTGATTACAGTCCGCTCCAATCTGGGAGCGTTCCCAGGCTTGGAGGTGTGTCATGACCGGAAGGCGCGGCGTCGCGCTGCTCGCGGCCTTCGTCTCGGTGGCCGCGACCGTAGGCCTGGCGGTGGTCGCCCCGGCCGCGGCGGCACCCGGCTGCAAGGTGGACTACGCGGTGCCCAGCCAGTGGCAGGGCGGGTTCACCGCGAACGTGGCCGTGACGAACGTGGGGGACCGCGTCGACGGCTGGCGGCTGACCTGGACGTGGCCGTCCGGGCAGAAGGTGACGCAGGCGTGGAACGCCACCGTGACGTCCTCGGGCGCCGAGGCCACGGCCGTCAACGTGGGGTACAACGCGGTGATCGAGCCGAACGCCAAGGTGTCGTTCGGCTTCAACGGCAGCTGGTCCGGTGCGAACACGGCACCGACGTCGTTCGCCCTCAACGGTGTCACGTGCACCGGCAGCCCCGGCACGGACCCGACGACGACCACGACCACCACCACGACGTCGGACAACCCGGTGCCGGGTGACGCGATGGCCCAGGTGGCGGCGATGCAGCCGGGGTGGAACCTCGGCAACTCGCTCGACGCGACCGGCGCCGACGAGACGTCCTGGGGCAACCCGCGCATCACCGAGGCGTTGCTGGACAACGTGAAGGCGCAGGGCTTCAAGAGCATCCGCATCCCCGTCACGTGGGGGCAGCACCAGGGCGGGGCGCCGGGCTACACGATCGAGGCCGCGTACCTCGCCCGCGTCAAGGAGGTCGTCGGCTGGGCGCTGGCGGACGGCTTCCAGGTGATGATCAACATCCACCACGACTCGTGGCAGTGGATCTCGGCGATGCCGTCCGACCGGAGCGGTGTGCTCGCCCGCTACAACGCGATCTGGACGCAGCTCGCCACCGCGTTCAAGGACTCACCCGCGAAACTCGTGTTCGAGAGCGTCAACGAGCCGCAGTTCACCGGCAGCTCGGGTGACGCCCAGAACGCCCAGCTGCTGCACGAGCTGAACGCGTCGTTCCGCACCATCGTCCGGAACTCGGGCGGCAACAACGCGAGCCGCCTGCTCGTGCTGCCCACCCTGCACACCTCGTCGGAGCAGGCACGCCTCGACGAGCTGGCGACGTCGATCAGCGGGTTCAACGACAGGAACCTGGCCGCGACCGTGCACTACTACGGCTACTGGCCGTTCAGCGTGAACGTCGCCGGCGGGTTCCGCTTCGACGCGACCGCGCAGAAGGACCTCACGGACTCGTTCGACCGCGTCTCCAGCACCTTCGTCTCCCGCGGCATCCCGGTGATCCTCGGCGAGTACGGGCTGCTCGGCTTCGACCGGCACACCGGCACGATCGAGCAGGGCGAGAAGCTGAAGTTCTTCGAGCTCTTCGGGTACTACGCGCGCACCAAGAAGATCACGACGATGCTGTGGGACAACGGCCAGCACCTCGGCCGCACGTCCTTCCAGTGGAGCGACCCGGAGCTGATCGCGCAGATCAAGTCGAGCTGGACGACCCGGTCCGGCACGGCGTCGGGCGACCAGGTGTTCAGCGCCCGGTCGAGCGCGGTCACCGCGAAGACGATCACGTTGAACCCCAACGGGACCACGTTCACCGCGTTGCGCCAGGGCTCGACGGACCTGGTGCGCGGCACGGACTACACGGTCTCGGGCGACCAGCTCACCCTGACCGCGGCGGCGATGACCAGGCTGAGCGGTGCGCGGAACTACGGCACGAACGCCGTGCTGACGGCCCACTTCTCCGCCGGGGTGCCGTGGCGGATCAACCTCATCACCCACGACACCCCGGTGCTGTCGGCCGCCACGGGCACGACGAGCGCCTTCTCGATCCCGACGAACTTCCGCGGCGACGTGCTCGCCACGATGGAGGCGAAGTACGCGGACGGGTCGAACGCGGGGCCGCACAACTGGACGTCCTTCAAGGAGTTCGACCGGACGTTCGCGCCGAACTACACCACCGGCGCCACGACGCTGACGCCCGAGTTCTTCGCGGAGGTCAACGACAACGCGCGGGTGACGCTGACGTTCCACTACTGGAGCGGAGCGACCGCCACCTACCACGTGACGAAGTCGGGGAGCACGGTCACGGGGACTCTGTGACCCCGAGCCCGCGGCGGAGCGCGTCCACCTCGTCGGCGAACATCCGGCGTGAGATGGACGCGCTCTCCACGAGCGAGGAGCCGTGGAACGTGGCGGGGTAGTGGCGCAGCTCGGGTTGACCTCCGCGTGGTTGTGCCGGAACCCGGGAAGTCCGGGCTCTTCCGCTCCCGCCTGGTCCGCCCCGGCCGCGGTCACCCCGGTGCTCGCGGCCAGCGCGGCGCCGGCCCCGGCGCGATCACCTTGCGCCTGGTCAGCTCCACGTCCTTCGTCCCCCTCGCGGTTCGGCGCCGACATCCGAACGAGCGGCGCTCGAACCTCGGTGGAGGTCAGGGGACGAGGTGGTACGCGACCGTGGGCCAGACCTCGCCCTTCACCTCGCGGTCCTCGTCACGGGCGGGGTCGCGGACGAACCCGGCGCGTTCGGCGACCTTGCGGGAACCGGCGTTGTCGCGGTGGGTCCACAGCCTCAGCTCGGTGACGGGGTGGTGCGCGAGGATCCACGCGACGAACTCGGTGAGCGCCCCGGTCGCGAGGCCCCGGCCGCGGGCTTCGGCCGCCACGAGGTACGAGACGTGCCCGACGCCGTCCCGGAAGTCGACGGCGACGTTGCCGCAGCGCTCACCGGCGTCCTCGATGCAGAACGACGCGACCGCCGGGTTGCCGGGCAACGCCTCGATCGCCGCGGCGACCTGCTGCTCGGTGGTCGTGGGCGGGTCGGTGGTGTACCGCTGGACCTCGGGGTCCCTCGTGGCCCGCGCGTACCAGGCGGCGTCCTCGACGGTCCACTCGCGCAGCCTCACCCGAGCTCCGCCGAGTCCGTGAGCCGCAGCTTGCGCCGCGCCCGCTGGTAGAAGGTCGTCATCCCGAGCCGCACCACCCGCGCGGCACGGGCACGTCCGCGCAGCGACACCCGCTGCCCCGGCTCGACGTACCCGGCGACCATGCCGTCCACCTCGACGGCCAGGCGGCCGCTCGACGGCAGCAGGTCGAGGTCCACCTCGTCGTCGACCGACAGCACGACGCCGCGGCTGTAGGCCGAGTGCGGGGAGGCCGGGGTGACGAGCAGCGCCTCCACGGACGGGCTGGTGATCGGGCCACCCGCGCTGAAGCTGTAGGCCGTGGAGCCGGTCGGGGTGGCGACGATGACGGCGTCGGCGGAGTAGCTCACGAACGGCTGGCCGGCCACGCGGACGGCGACCCTCGCACTGCCCTGGCCGGGCGTGCGCACCACGGCGATGTCGTTGAACGCCGTGACCTTCCGGTCGTCGAACACCGCGTCGACGGCGAGGCGCGGCTCGACGGTGAAGTCGTGGGCGTCGATGGCCGACAGCGCCGCCGGCAGGTCCGGGACGTCGACCTCGGCGAGGAAGCCGAGCTTGCCGAGGTTCACGCCCAGTACCGGGGCGTGCGCGCCGTCGGCCAGGCGCATGGCGCGCAGCATCGTGCCGTCGCCGCCGAGGCTCACGACCAGGTCGGCGCGGCGGCCCAGCTCCTCCGCGGTGACCGGAGTGGCCTCGCAGCGCAGGCGCTGGATCTCGTCGGAGATGCCGAGGATCTCCACACCGCGGTGGGCCGCCCAGCCGAGGACGGCCTCGACGGCGGCGGCGGAGTCCCGTTGCGGGTGCAGCACCAGGCCGGCGGCGTGCACGTCAGCACTTCCTCAGTCGGATCACCCGACCAGTCTGCCGAATTCCCACGGGTCGTGTGCGCTGAAGAGCGTGACCTCGGCGGAGTGGTCGCGGGCCAGCGCCCTCAGCCCGTCCTGGGTCGTGACGCGGTCGCCGTGGTCGTGGGCGGAGCGCGTCTGCACGACGTCGAGAACCGGGTGTGTTTCGGGCGTTTCCTCCAATTCGCGGTGGTAGTAGTAGGCGTCACCGCAGTGCAGGAGCCACCGCGAGCCGTCGTGCACCGCGATTCCCATGTGGCCTTCGGTGTGGCCCGGCAGCGGGACGAGCTTGAACTCCTCCGGAAGGCCTTCGGGCTGGACGGCGCCGAAACCGAACCACGAGTCGTCGGCGGACTCGTAGGCGCGCCACCGCGGACCGTGTGCCCAGTGGGCAGGGCGGTAGCGGTAGCTCGGGGCCTGGTCCAGGGCGGTGCGCAGTTCGGCGGCCAGGACGTGGACCGTGGCACGCGGGAAGTCGGGCAGGCCACCGCAGTGGTCCACGTCGAGGTGGGTGACGAGGACGTGCCGGACGTCGGCGGGGTCGTGGCCGAGCGCCTCGACCTGGCGGAGAGCCGTTTCCCCCTCGTCGAGAACCGGTTGCGCCATCTCGGTCCAGGCCTCGCCGAGCGTCTCGAGCGGAGTGCGGACGTCCGCGAGCCCGAGTCCGGTCTCGACCAGGACGAGGCCCTCGCCGGTCTCCGCCAGCAGGCAGTGGTTCACCGCCGGGGCGCTCGGCAGACCCGCGCGGGTGGGGTCGAGGCGGCGCATCGAACCGCAGTTCAGGTGGTGGATCTTCATGGCGCAGAGCGTGCGACTTGAAGCGCGCTTCAAGTCAAGCCCCGCGTCCGGCCGGCCCGGTGCCGAGCCGGACTAACCTCGGCCCCGTGCTGGACATCGCCGAAGTCGCGCAGAGGTCAGGGCTCGCGCCGTCCGCCCTGCGGTTCTACGAGAAGAAGGGCCTGCTCTCCTCGAACGGCCGAAACGGGTTGCGCCGCACCTACGAGCCCGAGGTGCTGCACCGGCTGGCGCTCATCAGCTGCGCCCGCCGGGCCGGGTTCTCCGTCGCGGAGATCGGGAGGTTCCTCCTCGCCATGCCCGGCGACACCGCCGTCCAGCAGCAGATGGCCGTGAAGGCAGCGGCGCTGGACGAGGACATCGCGCGGTTGCGGCGCATGCGCGACAGCCTCGGCCACGCCTCCACCTGCACCCACGAACCGCTGGTCGAGTGCCCCGAGTTCAAGCGGATGCTCGCCCCCTAGCGGCAGAAGGTGGTGATCGTGGCGGTCAGGACGTCGGTGAGCCGGTCGAGCGAGGCGAGGTCGACGTGCTCGGTGGCCGCGTGGGCTCCGGCGCCGTCCACGCCGAACAGCACGCAGGGGATGCCGGCGCGGTCGAGCAGGGCGCAGTCGGTCCAGAACGGCTCCGCCCGGATGACCGGCGGTTCGCCGAGCACGGCGACGAGGGTGCGCACGACCTCCGCGTCCGGGTCGGCCTCGAACGGCTCCCTGGCGAGGCCGCGGGTGAGCGTGGCGCTGAAGTCCGGGACGGTCCACTCCAGCCTGTCGATGATCGCCTGCAGCTCGTCCTCGGTCTGCCGCGGTGACTCGCCGGGAACCGTGCGGCGTTCCAGCGTGATCCGGCAGCTCGCCGGGTAGGTCGACGCCTCCTCGCCGCCGCTGATCAGCGACGCGTGCACGGTTCCGGTGCCCAGCAACGGGTGCCGCGGGCCGGCCGCGAGGTCGTGGCCGAGCTGTTCCAGCGCCACGAGGAAGTGCCCCGCCTTGGCGATCGCGTCGACACCGAGCTCCGGCCGCGACCCGTGGGCCGCCCTGCCCCCGATCTCGACCTCGAACCACACGAACCCCTTGTGCGCCAGCGTGACTTCGAGGTGGCTGGGTTCGGTGACGATCGCCGCGTCGGCGGTGAACGACTCCAGCACCTCCTCGGTGCCGAGACTGCCGTGCTCCTCGTCGGCGACGCACGCGACGATCACGTCGCCGCGCAGCGGTCGTTCGGTGGCTCGGGCGGCCGCGACCATCATCGCCGCGATGCCGCCCTTCATGTCGAACGTGCCGCGGCCGAACATCCTGCCGTCCTCGACCACCGGTTGGAGCGGGTCGCCGTCGTAGCCGGCCAGGCCGACCGTGTCGACGTGACCGTTGAGCATCAACGACTTCCCGCCGCCTGTGCCCCTGCGGACGGCCACGGTCGAGGGCCTGCCCGGTCGTCTCTCCAGCCGGTGCACCTCGAAGCCGCGCTCCCGGAACCACCCGGTGCAGAAGTCGGCGATCTCGCGTTCGCCGTTGCCGTCGGGGACGAGGCCGGGGTTGACCGAGTCGATGGAGACCAGCCGCGCCAGCAGGTCGCGTGGTGTCACGAACGTCCCTCCGTGCTGATGAGGACAACGGTGTCGAGGTCGCCGAGGTCGTCCCGGATGGCACGTAGCCCCGCGAGAGCAGCGGCGCCACACGGTCCTGAATGGACGTTCTGCGCGAAGAGGTTTTCGACTGCTTCGGCACACTCTTCTTCGGAGACGGACACGGCGGCGTCCAAGCCGTTCTGCAGGAACGGCCACGCGGTGCTGGAAGGTGTACCGCAGTTGAGGCCCGTCATGATCGTGTGGCCGGTCGGGACGCTCCTCAGCTCGCCCGCCAGGAGGCTTTCGAGGACGCAGGCGGCCCGGTCGGGTTCGACGGCGAGAATCCTCGTGCGCGAGTCGCGGCCGCGGTAGTGCGTGATCACGGCCTGCGCGAACGACCCGACGCCCACGGGGACGACGACCAGGCCGGGTTCGGAGCCGAGCTGCTCGTCGACCTCGTGGCAGAGCGTGCCGTAGCCCTCGACGATCCAGCCGGGAACCTCCTCGTAGCCGTCCCAGCCCATGTCCTGCACGAGGATGCCGTCGGCCTGCGCGGCCCGTGCCACGGCGTCGTCGTACGTGCCGTCGACGACGGTGACCTCGGCGTTCTCCGCGCGGATCGCTTCGATCGCCTTCTCGGGCACCGTGTTCGGCACGAAGACGTGCGCGCGTTGACCGCGGAGCCGGGCCATGCGCGCCACCGCCCGGCCGTGGTTGCCGTCGGTCGCGGTGGTGAGCGTGACCTGCCCGGTTCGTCCCCGCAGCACGCGGTGGACGGCCCAGGACGCGCCGAGGGCCTTGAAAGCGGGCAGGCCGAGCCGGGAGGATTCGTCCTTGACGAACAACCGGCCGATCCCGAGCTCGGCGGCGAGCGCGGGCAGCTCGGTCAGCGGAGTGGGCGCGTAGCCGGGCAGTCCGGCGTGGAAGTCGCGCACGTCAGCGGGCGCGGGCGGGCACTTCCAGCGCGGGGCGTCTGGCCGCAGGAACCTCATGCCCGACAGCGTGCTGGTGGTCCGGATCATCGGTCCAGCACATGTTGCCGACGTGTACCGGTGGGAGAATCCGACGAGTCGCGGAGAGGAGGTGGCGGTGACCGAGGACGAGCTGGTCGTCGAGTTCGCGCTGACCCGCCTCGACCACCCGGGCCTCGACCTGGAGGAGGTCGCCGCACTCGTGGTGCGGCGGGTGGGACCCGACCGCATGCTCGAGTTCGCCGGGCGGACCCTGGCGCACCGCGACGAGCTGCGCGGGGCCGTGTTCCCGGCCGCGGTCGAGCACGTCCTGCGGGTGGTGCTGACGTTGCGCGGGCCGCGCGACTAGGGCTCGCCGGCGACATCTTCGGCGAGGCTGGTCCGTTCGGCAGATCAGCCGGCGCCGTTCAACGGCTCCAAACGACCTGTCGTCGTCTCTGCACCCCGCGTGCGGCCGGATCGCTGATCGACTCGGACAGGTGGGAAGACCTATGGGTACGCGGACGCCGTCAAACTGCTCGGCAAGAAGGACAGCGCGCTGGTCAGCGCGCTCGACAAGCTCGCCGGCGCGGCTCTTCCGGGTGGCGTCCCCTTCGCAGTCTCGGACCTGCTGGGGTGGTTCGACGTCAAGACGGAGTTCGTCCGGCTGAGCCGTGAACTGCTCCTCAAGCTGGGCGAACGGCGCCACGGCCTGGCGCGGCACTCCTACTCCGAACGGCTGCACGCGGCGCACACGGTGATCGTGGTCGTCGGGCTGTTCGAGGCGCTCAAAGCCGTGGACCTGCCGTTCAAGCTGAAGGACATCGGGCTGGACAAGGACGGCCAGACCGCGCTGGTGGGGCTGAGCAGCATCTTCGACGGCTCCGGACTGCTGCCCAGCGCGAACCGCCCGTACGAGGTGAACCTGCGCGTGCTGGGCGAGCAGTACCGGCAGGCCGGGCGCGAGCTGCTCACGCTGCTCCAGGACAAGGCCGTCTGGCAGCGGCTCGACGACGACCGGCGGGAGCACACCCACGAGGTGCTGACGCAGCTGCACGGACCCGCGGTCCGCCACTACGAGGAGCTGATCCGCAAGCTCGTCGTCGAGTACCAGGAGCTCGGCTACTGGCTGCAGGCCCACCACAACGCGCACGTCAGCGCCGGTCTCGCCCGGCTGGAGGAGAGCCTGGAGAGCACGCGGATCGGCGCCGAGCCGGACGAACGCCGCCGCGAGCTCGCCAACCGGTACCGCGCGGTGCTCGACCGGCCCGTCATCGACCCCGGCCAGGTGCCGCAGGAGCTGGAGATCCCCCTGACCAGGGACGCCTACGTCGACCCGGACTTCCAGGTCGTGCCGATGACGCCCAGCTGCACGCCGGCGCTGCTCGAGTGGTGGGAGGGGGTGCCCGCGCGTTCGGACCTGCACCAGTACCTCGTCGGCTACCTGACCTCGCCCAAGGCCGTGACGCACCCGCTGGTGGTGCTCGGCGATCCCGGCTCGGGCAAGTCGCTGCTGACCAAGGTGCTGGCCGCCCGGCTGCCCGCGAGCGACTTCCTGACCGTGCGGATCGAGCTGCGCTCGGTCGCGACGGAGGAGGACCTGCGCAGGCAGGTCGACCTCGGGCTCAGCGCCGTGCTGCAGGAGGACATCAGCTTCGCCGCCCTGGCGCGCGAGGCCGGGGACGCGTTGCCCGTGGTGCTGCTCGACGGGTTCGACGAGCTGCTGCAGGCGACCGGGGTGACCCAGACCGACTTCCTCGAGCACGTCCAGACGTTCCAGCGGCGCCGTGCCGAGGCGGGACGCCCGGTCGCGGTCGTCGTGACGAGCCGGATCAGCGTGTCCAGCGGCATGCGGATCCCGCCGGACGCGGACGTGCCGCGGCTGGTGCCGTTCTCCGCGGACAACATGGCGGCGTGGCTGGCCGTGTGGAACTCGTCGAACGAGCGCTACTTCGCCGAGCACGGCCTCAAGCCGTTGCCGGTGGGCGAGGTGCTCGTGCACCGCGTGCTCGCCGAACAGCCGCTCCTTCTGCTGATGCTCGCCCTCTACGACGCCTCCGGCAACGCGTTGCAGCGCCAGGCGGACAGCCTCGGCCGCGCCGACCTCTACGAGAAGCTCCTCTACAGCTTCGCGAGCCGGGAGGTGGGCAGGAAGTACGACGCGTCGGCCGCCGAGTCCGGGACCGGGTGCGAGCTGGTCGAGCGGGAGCTGGAACGGCTGTCGGTGGTCGCCTACGCGATGTTCCACCGCGGCGGTCAGTGGGTCGCCGAAAGCGACATCGACGAGGACATGACGACGTTGCTGCGCGGTGGGAACCCCGTGCCGCGCAACGGGATGCGCAAACCGTTGAGCGAGTCCGACCGCGTGGTCGGCCGCTTCTTCTTCGTGCAGTGCGCGAAGGCCATGCGTGACGAGGAGGAGCTGCGCACGTACGAGTTCCTCCACGCGACCTTCGGCGAGTACCTGGTCGCGCGGCTGACGTGGTGTGCGCTCATGGACCTGCACGACAGCGCCTCGCGGCCCCGGCGCATCACCGGGGCGCAGGCCGACGACAGCTTCCTGTACGCCCTGCTGTCGTTCACCCCGCTGACCTCGAGCGTCCCGGTGATCGAGTTCCTGGTCGAGCAGGCCGGCAAGGCGGAGAACCGGACCGTGCTCGCCGACCTGGTCACGAAGCTGTTCGCGCTGTCGCAGCAGGCGAGGCCGCGGTCGTTCGAGGCCTACCAGCCGGTGCGGCGGACGGTGCCCGCCCGGCACGCCGTCTACAGCCTCAACCTCGTGCTGCTGTCGGCCGTGCTCACGCCGTTGTGCTCGTCGCGCGACATCGGCGTGGACGACTGGCCGAAGCTGACGACGTTCTGGAAGTCGCAGCTGTCGGACGGCGAGTGGCGCACCCTGGTCGAGTCGCTCTACGTGCGCTGGGACGAACCGCCCGTGCCGGTGCTCGGGATCGGGATGCCCGTGCCGGCCACTGTGGACACCAACGGCCTCGCGGGGCGGACGTCGTTGCGCGAGGCGGCCAGGGAGGCCCGCTTCACCGGCGACCCGGCGGGCAACGAGTTCAACCACGCGTTCGAGGCGCTGCCGGTCAGCCGCTACGACGTCCACTACGCACGGGCGCTGGTCCAGCTCGCCGCGTCACCGGTCCCGCCGTGGGAACGCGCCGTGCACTACCTGCGGTGGGCGGACAGGTACCCGGACCTGGTGCTGGAGTGCCTGCGCCGCGACATCACGGTGAGCCCGGAAACGCTGCGGGAGCTGGCGAAGACCGGACTGGCCGAGGGCAGCTCGTTCGTCGTGCAGCTCTGCGACCGCATCGGCAGGGGCGGCCCCGACTCGGCGTTGCTCGACATCGTCGACGGCCTCGGGGTGCCGCGCGTGGACCACGGCACCGAGATCGCGGTGCTGGACGCGTGGCTGAGGCTCCACGAACAGGGCTACCGGCACCCGCCGCACCGGCGGGTGGACCTGATGGCGGTCCTGCGGTCCGTGGACTTCGGCAAGATCCGGCAGCACCGGCCGGACCTGGTCTACCGGGCGGGGACCGTGGCTCACGAGATCGGGTTGTTCGAGTGAGCTCCGGCGCGACTCGAGCACGACTCCGGGTACGACCGTCCATTTTTGTCGGTGCCGCCCGGTAACGTCCCGTCCATGAGTGCTGGGGACCGGATTCAGGAGCTCGCCGCGCGGATCGTCGAGCTGCGTGACGCGTACTACCAGGGCGAGCCGCTGGTGGCGGACGCCGAGTACGACGCGATCGAGGACGAGTTCCGCTCGCTGGTCGCCGAGCACCCGGAGCTGGCGCCGGCGGACAACCCGCTGGACCACGTGGGTGCGCCGTCGGTGCTGCACGCCCCGGTGCGGCACTCACGGCCCATGCTGTCGCTGGAGAAGGCGAACAAGCCCGAGCAGGTCGAGGCGTTCTTCTCGCGGTTCCCGGGCCAGCCGGTCGTCGTCATGCCGAAGCTCGACGGCCTGTCGTTGGCGCTCGTGTACGAGAACGGCCGCCTTGCGCGCGCTGTGACGCGTGGGGACGGCACGACGGGTGACGACGTCACGTTCCTCACGCGCGCGCTGTGCGACGGCGTGCCGGACAAGGTGGACGCGCCGGGCCGCGTCGAGGTGCGCGGCGAGTGCGTGATGCTGCGCTCGACGTTCGACGAGTACAACAAGGCGCACCCGGACAAGCCGTTGATCAACCCGCGCAACGCGGCGGCAGGCACGTTGCGCGCGAAGGACCCGAAGGCCGTCGAGGGCAGGCGGATGCAGTTCTTCGCCTTCGACCTGACGACCGAGCCCGAGAGCGCCGACTCCGACCTGGACGCGGGCCTGCGCAAGCTCGGCTTCAGCGTCGCCGAGATGCGCCACTGCACCACCGCGGCCGAAGCGCAGGAGCTCATCAGCGGCATCGAACAGGCCCGCAACGCACTCGACTACGACCTCGACGGAGCCGTGCTGCGCCTGGCCAACCGCGACGCGTTCGCCGCCGCCGGCACCCGCTCGTCGTCCCCGCGCGGCGCCATCGCCTACAAGTTCGCCGCCGAGGAGAAGACGACGGTCCTGCTCGACGTGAGGTGGGACGTCGGCAAGACGGGCAAGATCGCCCCGGTGGCGTGGCTCGAGCCGGTGTTCGTGGGCGGCACCACCGTCACCCGCGCGACGCTCGCCAACCAGGAGGTCATCCGCTCCCGCGGCATCAAGATCGGCGACACGGTCCTGGTCCGCCGCGCGGGCGACGTCATCCCGTTCGTCGCGGGCGTCCTGGACGAGTCGAAGCGCACCGGCGAGGAGCGCGAGATCGTGCCGCCGTCGCAGTGCCCCTCCTGCGCCCAGCCGCTGAGCGAACAGGGCAACAGCCGCGAGCTGTTCTGCACGAACGCGGTCTGCCCGGCCCAGACCGTCCGCCGCCTGATCCACTGGTCCTCCCGCGCGGCCGCCGACATCGACGCCATCGGCCAGGTCTGGATCGAACGCCTCGCCGAAACCGGCGACCTGGTGAACCCGTCCGACTTCTACACCCTCACCAAGGAACGCCTGCTGGAGTTCGACCGCGTGGGCGAGGTCTCCGCCACCCGCATGATCGAGTCGATCGACCGCAGCCGGGCCGTGGGCCTGCGCCGAGCCCTGATCGGCCTCTCCATCCCGATGGCCTCCGAAGGCACCGCCGCCCGCCTCTGCCGCGCGGGCTTCGGCTCCCTGGAAGAGGTCGCCGACGCGGGCGTCGAGAAGCTCGTGGCCGTGGAGGACATCGGCGCCAAGGTCGCCGAGTCCCTCACCCACCACCTCGAGCGCCTGCGCCCGGAGATCGAACGCCTGCGAGCCCGGGGCGTTTCCCTCGACGTCCGCTCCGAAGACCTCCCGCCCGTCGTCGTCGCCGGCGCGCCGCTCGAAGGCAAATCGGTCGTCATCACCGGCTCCATCAGCGACCCGCGCTCCGGCGAGAAGGTCACCCGCCCGACGTTCCAGAAGATGTGCGAACGAGCCGGCGCCACCGCCGCCTCCTCGGTCTCGGCCACCACCGACCTGCTCATCACAGGTGAGGGCGTCGGCGCGAGCAAGCTGACGAAGGCGGAGAAGCTCGGCGTCGAGGTGGTGGACCAGAGCGAGATCTGGGAGAAGCTGATCGCCGCCGGGGTGGCCTGAGCGGCCGGTTCCGCGCAGCCGATCACGACCGCGCCTGCGGGTGTTCTCCGTCCACCGGCAGGCGTTGCGCCTGCCGGTCGGGGGTCACGCGGCTCGCACGAGGAGGATCGGTGCCTCCTGCCGCCGGGAGTCCCGACGGCCTTGAGCGGGTAGTGGCGTTCGTAGTGGCGCAGCTCGGTTCCCGCGGACAGCGCAGGATCCGTCCGACAAAACCTGTGCACCCGGTCCGTGTGCGACCTGCGGGTACGCGGCAGGAACGGAGGCGGGCCGGCACCCGGACAGAACCGGAAGGAATACCTGCTGCCATCGAGGGCTGGTGGTGCTCCACCGGCCGGTGCATCCTGGTCGAATGCCTGAGCGGTTCAGGGTGCACAACGTCGTCAACGGCGATGTCACGGGGACTGTCGTGCAGGCCGGCGAGGTCGTCGTCCAGGCTGGGCGGCCGGCGCCCCGGCAGTTGCCCGCCTCGCCGTCGCGCTTCGTCGGCAGGACCTCCGACCTGGCCGGTCTGGCCGACCGCCCTGGAGTGCACGCGGTAGTCGGGATCGGCGGTGTGGGCAAGACGTGGCTGGCCGTGCACTGGGCGCATGCCAACCGGCACCGGTTCCCGGACGGCCAGCTGTTCGTGGACCTGCGGGGGTTCTCCCCGGACCAGCCCATGGTTCCCGCGGTCGCGGTGCGCGGTTTCCTCGACGCCCTCAACGCCTTCGACGTCCCGCCTGATCCGCACGCACAAGTGGCGCTCTACCGGAGCGTGACCGCGGACAAGCGGCTGCTTGTGGTGCTCGACAACGCCGCGGATGCGGCCCAGGTGGAGCCGTTGCTGCCCGGCGGGTCCTCCTGCACGGTGCTGGTCACCAGCCGCCGTCAGCTGACCTCGCTGGTCACCCGGTGGGGAACGCTGCAGTTCCGGCTCGGCCCGCTCGGTGACGCCGAGTCCCACGACCTGCTGGTCGCACGACTGGGAGCTGTCCGAGTCGCTTCGGACCCCGAGGCGGTGCGGCGGATCGTGCGGCACTGCGCGGGACTACCGCTGGCCCTGGCGATCGTGGCCAGTCGTGCCCAGACGTCTCCCGAGACGCCGCTTGCGCGGATCGCTGACGAGCTGGGGCAGTTCGACGACGAGGACCCGAGCAACAGCGTGCCGGCGGTGCTGTCGTGGTCGTTGCGCGGGTTGACCGACGCGCAGTCGCGTGTCCTCGGTCTGCTCGCCGCCGCGCCGGGTCCGGACATCGGCCCTGCCGCCGTGGGCAGCCTGACGGGATCGATGTCCGAACTGCAGGCTCTGGAGCGTCTGTGCCTGCTGGAGAGGAAGGCCGATGGGCGCTACCGGATGCACGACCTGGTCCGGGCCCAAGTCCGCGTCGAGGACGTCGAGGCCATGCGGCGGGTGGTCGACCACTACCTGCACACCGCCCATGCCGCAGATCGCTGTCTCCAACCGCACGGATCGCCTGCGGCCTTGCCGCCGATGTCGCGCGGATGCCGGCCGGAAGCGCCCGCGGACGTCGACGCGGCGCTGGCCTGGTTCGATGCGGAACACCAGTGCCTGCTCGCAGCCGTGGACACCGCCGCGGAGCACGGGTGGCACGACGTCGTCCGGCATCTGGCGCGAACACTGACCACCTACCACCACCGGCGAGACCAGGCTGACGCCGACATCCGCACCTGGAGCCTCACGCTGCACGAGCGGACGCGAAGTCCAGCCCTGGCCACCTCCCACCGGCGACTCGGCGAGGCTCTGGCCCGCGCCCACCGCTACCCCGAGGCTTTGACACACCTGCGGGAAGCACGCGTCCTCGCCGAGCAGTTGGGCGACGTGTACCAGCTGTCCCACGTCCACCGTGCCCTGGCGTGGGCACTCGGCCGCCAAGACGAAGACGTCAAAGCCCTGCGCCACGCCCAGGAGAACCTGCGTCTGTCTCGGGAACTTCACGACACCGTCAGCGAAGCACACGCCCTGAACGCAGTCGCGTGGTTCACCGCCCGACTCGGAGATCTCGGCCGGGCCCGCACGTTCGGTGAAGCTGCCCTCGCCGCGCAACCCAACCCGGAAGGTGAGGCGTCCTGCCGGGAAACCCTGGGCTACGTGGAACTTCGCGCCCACCGGCCGGACAGGTCGATCGAGCACTACGAACGGGCTCTCGCCCTGCGGCGCGCCCACGGCTACCTCAGACATGTGGCCAGCACTCTGGAGAGGATGGTCGCCCCTCTGCGCGACCTGGGCCGCGATGAGGAGGCCGAAGCCCTGTCGCGAGAAGCAGAAGAGCTGTTCACCCGACTTCGGAGATGACCTGCTGTCGCAGGTTCCTCGCAGCCCCACAGCGGTGGGGCTCGCCCGGCAGAACGGCGGAAGCCCCCACGCTGCCTGGGGGAGGACGGCAGCCTGGGGGCGGGTAGGGGTGGTCGGTGTGGCGGTCGCCTCTCGGCGGTGTGCGCGACGCGGCTCCGGACAGCCGGTGTTCCGCGAAGGCTTTCTGGTGGGGCCCGGGGACTCGTTCCACACCGACCGTCTGGTTCAACGGTGCGGGCTTCTGTTGTGTTCCAACGGTGATCTGTGCTGTGGCTCACCGCTGGGTGGTGCTTTGCCTTGACGGGCAAGGGGTGTTGGAGTGGGAAGGCCCTCGGGCCGGCTGGGGGGTGGGCGACCCGAGGGCGTGGCTTGTGGTCGGTGTGGCGGTCGCCTCTCGGCGGTGTGCACGACGCGGCTCCTGCCGAACGGTGTTCCGCGAAGGCTTTTCTGGTGGGGCCCGGGGACTCGTTCCACACCGACCGTCTGGTTCAACGGTGCGGGCTTCTGTTGTGTTCCAACGGTGATCTGTGCTGTGGCTCACCGCTGGGTGGTGCTTTGCCTTGACGGGCAAGGGGTGTTGGAGTGGGAAGGCCCTCGGGTCGGCTGGGGGGTGGGCGACCCGAGGGCGTGGCTTGTGGTCGGTGTGGCGGTCGCCTCTCGGCGGTGTGCGCGACGCGGCTCCTGCCGAACGGTGTTCCGCGAAGGCTGTCTGGTGGGGCCCGGGGACTCGTTCCACACCGACCGTCTGGTTCAACGGTGCGGGCTTCCGTTGTGTTCCAACGTGGTCTGTGTGTTGGCTCACCGGTCAGGTGGAGCAACCGCCCGCGGTTCTGTTGTGTCGCAACGGGTGAGTTCGGGTGGCCGACGCGGCAGGAGAGTTCCGCGCCGGCCCGGCGTCCCCAGGCCACCTGTCGGGGAGAGCTGCGGCCTGGGGACGGGCTTTGGTGGAAGTCGGTGCGGCGGTCGCCTCTCGGCGAGGGGCTCGACGCGGTACCAGCCGAACGGTCTTCCGCGAAGGCTTTGAGATGAGGCCCGGGGGACACGGACCGCACCGACCAATCTGTACAACGGGGGCCGTGCCCGCGGTGTTTCCGTGCGGGCTGTGGGGTCGCTCACCGTGTCCACGAGGCCTGGAATCCCTGCGGCACAGGTGGGAAGCGCGACGGCCGGACGGCGCGGAGGCCTACCCGCGCTCCGAGGGCCGCGGCACGACCAGGCCCGACTCGTAGGCGATCACCACGAGCTGGGCGCGGTCGCGGGCGTGCAGCTTCGCCATCGCCCGGTTGACGTGCGTCTTGGCGGTGAGCGGGCTGATCACCATGGCCGCTGCGATCTCGTCGTTCGACAGGCCCCGCGCGACCAGCACGAGGGCTTCACGCTCGCGGTTGGTGAGCTGGTCGAGGCACTGCTTCGGCCGCGGCGGCTGGCTCACGTACCGGTCGATCAGGCGGCGGGTGATCGACGGGGCGAGCAGCGCGTCGCCGCGGGCCGCGACCCGGACGGCGTGCAGGAAGTCCTCCGGCTCGACGTCCTTGACCAGGAACCCGGCCGCGCCCGCCTTCAGGGCGTGGAAGACGTACTCGTCGAGGCCGTAGTTGGTGACGATCACGACGTGCGTGCCCGCGAGGTCCGGGTCGGCGGCGATCCGCCGCGTCGCCTCGATGCCGTCGACCTCCGGCATCTGGACGTCGACCAGGGCGATGTCCGGGCGGTGTTCCCTCGCTCTGGCAACGCCTTCCGCCCCGTTCGAGGCCTCGGCGACGACCTCGATGTCGTCCTCGGCGTCGAGCAGCGCGCGGAACCCGCTGCGGATCAGCGGCTGGTCGTCCACCAGCAGGACGCGGATCACGGCTGTGCCACCGGGAGCTCGGCCCGGACGGTGAACCCGCCCTCGGAGCGCGGCGCCGCCTGGAGGCTGCCGCCGAGCGCGGTGACGCGTTCACGCATGCCCAGCAGGCCCACGCCCGATGCTGTCGCCTTCGGCGGTGCCGTGCCGTCGTCGTCGACCCGGATGACCAGCGCTTCCGGCGTGCAGTCGATGTGGATCCTGGCGGTCTCGGCGGCGGCGTGGCGGGCGATGTTCGTGAGCGACTCCTGCACGATCCGGTAGGCGGTGCGGTCGACGGCGGCCGGCACGTCCTCGTGGCGGCCCTCGATCGTGAGCCGGGCGTCCAGGCCGGTGGACCTGGCGCGCTGCACGAGGGCGGGGACGTCGTCGATGCCGTGCGGCGGGTTCTTGCCGTCGTCCCTGAGCGCTTCCAGCGTCGCCCGGAGCTCCCTCGCGGCCTCGCGGCCGGCGTCCCGGATCACCAGCAGCGGCTCGGGTGGTTCCTCGCCGCGCTTGCGGGCGAGGTGGACGGCGACCTCGGCCTGCAGCTTGATCACGGAGATCTGGTGGGTGAGTGAGTCGTGCAGTTCGCGGGCGATGTGGAGGCGCTCCTCGTCGGCCCGCCTGCGCGCCGTTTCCTCTTTGCTGCGTTCGGCTTCGTCTGCTCGTTTCTCGGCTTGTCTCAGTGCTTCGCCCGCGGCTGCCGCGGCGATGAGCCACGCGATCTGCAGGACGTCCCGCGTCTGCGCGAACGCCTCGTACGTGGTGAGGTCGCGCGGCGAGAGGAGAGCGGCGAGGGGGAGCGAGGCGAGCATCAGCACGGAGCCGGTGAGGGTGAAGACGCGGTGGCCCGCCCGCATGGTCGAGTAGACCGCGAAGAGGAACGCGACCACCGGCACGTCGGCGCCCGTCGCCTGGTAGCCGAGCGCGAGGAGGCCGGTCGCCACGAGCACCGCTCGCGGTGCCGTCCGCCGTGCGACGAGCACCAGGCCGCTGGCGGCCAGCAACGCGTAGCCCGGACCGGTGGCGGGGTGCCCGGCCACCACCAGGCTCGCGGCGACCCCGGCGGCGATCGACAGGTCCAGCCAGCGCCTGCTCATGCGGTGCAGCCTATGCCCCCGTCGCCGCTGGTAGATCGTGCGGCGGGAGGACTTCCCGACTACCGCGGACGCGGTAGTCGTTGTCTGCGCCGGCACGACGACCCGGGGTGTCCTCGCGGCCAGGCTTGTCGGCATGGTGCTTGCTGCTTGCGAACTGAGTGCTGGACGTGCGTGGTCCCTGGTCGGTGCGGCCCTGGGCATCACAGGTGTCGTGTTCGGCGTGTTGGCGCTGGCTCGGCTCCGGGGTGCGCTGGTGGCCGTGGCGCTGGGGACGGCGGGGGTGGTGATCGGCGCGGTGGTCGTGCTGATGGCCGAGGGCGGTCCCGGAACCGGCTACGGCATCGTCGGCGGCTACGTGTCCGCGGTGGTGGGGCTTGCCGGCGTGGTGCTGGGCGTCCTGGCTAAGCGAAAAGGCGCTCTGGCTGCTGGACGGCGTGCCTCGTGATCAACCCCGCGGCGCCCCGGACGACCGCGAACTCGCCGAGCGGTGAGGCGAGCAGGCGCGTGTGCCGTTCGCCTCCCGCGAGCACCCTGCCGTCCATTTCGGACTGCACGGCCTCGCTGAGGTGGTCGTACAGCACGGCGTAGCTGCCACCGAGGACGACCGTGGGGACGTCGAAGAGGTTCATCAGCGTCGCGATCCCGACGCCGAGGGCCTCTCCGGCGTTGCGCACGGCCTCCACCGCCTTGGGGTCGCCGGCCTGCAACGCCTTGCCGAGCGAGTCGAGGTGCCTGCGCCCCGCCTCGCGCAGGATGACGTCGAGTCCCGCGTACCGCTCGACACAACCGCGGCTGCCGCAGGTGCACCGGACGCCGTTGCGCTCGATCACGACGTGCCCGAGCTCGCCCGCGAAGCCACTGGCCCCCCGGTACACCTCGCCGCCCAGCACGACGCCCGCGCCGATGCCGACGTCCGCGGTGACGTGCACGAAGTCCTCGCCCGCCAGGTGCTTCGGCCACAGGTGGGCGAGCGCGGCGAGGTTCGCCTCGTTGTCCAGCTCCACCTCCACGCCGAGCCGTGCGGTGAGGCCCTCCGCGAGGGGCACGCCGACGAGTTTCGGCAGGTTGGGCGCGCGGACCACGACGCCGTCATGCACGACACCGGGGATCGCGAGCCCGGCACCGAGGAGCTTCCGCGGTCCGCTGACCTCGCGCACCAGCGCGGCGACGCGGTCGAGCACCTCGTCCGCCGGGACCTTGCGCATGTCGGCGGGCACGAGGTGCCGGTCGAGCGTCTCGCCGTCGAGTCCGAGCGTCTCGACGGCGAGGTGGCTGACGTTGATCTCGGCCCCGACCGCGACCGGCCCGTCGGGGTGGAAGCGCAACGGCTTGGACGGCCTGCCCATGCCGGCCAGCGTGGCGGGCTCCTCGACGAGGATCCCGTTGGCCAGCAACGGCTCGGTGAGGTTGGACAGGGTCGCCTTGGTCAGGCCCGTGCGCGCGGCGAGGTCGGCCCGCGAGCCGGGGCGGTCGACCAGGGCGAGCAGGACCGTCCGCAGGTTGCCGAGGCGAACCTGGCGCAGGTGGTCGACTGTGGTCATCGGACCCAGTATCGCGGCGAGGGGGTGCGGGGGTGCGCGCGCGGGTGCTGTGCCGCCCGCGAACAGCCGGGTACGAGCGGCAGCGTCGCGACCGGCCTCGACCGGCCCGCTCCGCCACCTCGCCGCTGCACGCCCGGCCTCCGCCCCGTCATCGCGTCAGGTACCGCTCGGAAGCCTCGCGGTACCGCTCCCGGACCGAGGTCACCGCGTCAGCCTCGTACCGGGTGCTCTCCGCCCCGGCCCACTCCGGTGGCGTCGCGCCGCCGGTGAGCGTCCAGGCCGCCTGCCGGGCCGCCCCGTCCGCCACGTACTCGCCCGGAGCCGGCACCGTGACCGGCACGCCGAACACCGTCGGTGCGATCTCCCGCACCGCGCGTGAGGCGGCAGCGCCACCCACGAGCCGCACGCCGCTGACGTCCGCTCCCTGCGACACCAGGGCGTCCAGGCCGACGGCGAGGCCGCAGAGCATGCCCTCGACAGCGGCGCGGGCGATGTTCGCGGGGGTGGCGTTGGTCAGGGTCAGTCCGTGCAGCGCGCCGGTGGCGTCCGGCAGGTTCGGCGTCCGTTCGCCTTCGAGGTACGGCACCAGCACCAGTCCCTCGGCACCCGCGGGGGCCGAGAGGGCGAGGGTGCTGAGCTGCTCCAGGTCCACGCCGAGCATGCGCGCCGTCGCGTCCAGGACGCGGGCGGCGTTGAGGGTGCACGCCAGCGGCAGGTACCGGCCGGTGGCGTCGGCGAAGCCCGCGACGATGCCCGACGGGTCCTCCGCGCGGACGTCGCTCGTGGCCGTCACGACGCCGGAGGTGCCGAGGGACACCACGACGCCGCCGCCCACGCCGAGCATCGCCGCGGCGTTGTCCCCCGCGCCCGCGCCCAGCCGGACCGGGCCCTCGACGAACTCGGCAGGGCCGAGGACGCGCGGCAGCACCACGTCGGAGCGGCCCAGGCCCAGGGACACCAGGTCAGGGACGTACGAGTCGGTCGCCGAGTCGAAGTAGCCGGTGCCCGAGGCGTCCGAGCGGTCCGTGACCAGGTCGGCCAGGTCGCCGGTGCCGCGCAGCCGCCACGTCAGCCAGTCGTGCGGGAGGCAGACGGCGGCGGTGCGCTGTGCGTTGGCCGGTTCGTGCTGGGCGAGCCAGCGGAGCTTCGTGATGGTGAACGACGCGACCGGCACGAGGCCGATGCGCGCCGACCACTCCGAGGCACCGAGCTCGGCGGTCAGGTCCGCCGCCGCCGCCGCGGAACGGGTGTCGTTCCACAGCAGCGCCTCGCGCACCACCTCGCCGTTCTCGTCGAGGCAGACCATGCCGTGCTGCTGACCGGCGACGCTGAGCGCCGCCACGTCGTCCAGGCCGCCGGCGTCGGACAGCGCGGTCTGCAGCGCGGACCACCAGTGCGAGGGGTGCACCTCGGTGCCGTCCGGGTGGGAGGCGCGCCCCTCGCGGACGAGCTCGCCGGTCTCCGCGTCGCGGATCACGACCTTGCACGACTGCGTCGAGGAGTCGACGCCGGCGACCAGCGTCATGTCAGCGCGCTCCGGTGAGGTGCTCGAGCGCGAGCTGGTTCAGGCGCACGAAGCCGAAGCCGCGCTCGGCCGCCTGGTTCGGGTCGAACCCGTCGTCGTCCTTCAGCAGGTCGTCGTAGGACTCGCCGGCGTTCAGGGTCGGCTGGCCCAGCTCGGCGACGCCCGCGATCTGCAGCGCCTCCTGCACCTCGGGGTCCGCGCGGAAGGCCGCGGCGCGGTCGCGCAGCAGCAGGTACGTCGCCATGTTCGCGCGCGCGGAGTCCCAGACGCCCTTGATGTCCTCGGTCCGCGACGGCTTGTAGTCGAAGTGCCTCGGGCCGTCGTAGCCGGCGGTCTCCAGCAGGTCGACCAGCGCGAACGCGTTCATCAGGTCGCCGTGGCCGAACACCAGGTCCTGGTCGTACTTGATGCTGCGCTGGCCGTTGAGGTCGATGTGGAACAGCTTGCCGTGCCACAGCGCCTGCGCGATGCCGTGCACGAAGTTCAGACCCGCCATCTGCTCGTGCCCGACCTCGGGGTTGAGGCCGACGAGTTCCGGCTGGTCCAGCTCGGAGATGAACGCGATCGCGTGCCCGATCGTGGGCAGCAGGATGTCGCCGCGCGGCTCGTTCGGCTTGGGCTCGAGCGCGAACCGGATGTCGTAGCCGCGGTCGGTGACGAACTGCGTGAGCAGGTTCATGGACTCGCGGTACCGGTCGAGCGCCGCCTGCACGTCCTTGGCGGTGTCGTACTCGGAGCCCTCACGGCCGCCCCACAGCACGAACGTCTTGGCGCCGAGCTCGGCCGCCAGCTCGATGTTGCGCAGCACCTTGCGCAGCGCGAACCGCCGCACGCCGCGGTCGTTGCTGGTCAGACCGCCGTCCTTGAACACGGGGTGCTCGAACAGGTTCGTCGTCACCATCGGGATGACGAGGCCGGTCTCGGCGAGCGCGCCCTGCAACCGGCTGATCTGCTGGTCGCGGTGCGTGGCGTCGAAGCCGAACAGGTCGTCGTCGTGGAACGTCAGGCCGTACGCGCCGAGCTCGGCGAGCCGGTGCACCGCCTCGACCACGTCGAGCTCGGGCCGCGTGGCGTGGCCGAAGGGGTCGCGACCCTGCCAGCCCACGGTCCAGAGACCGAAGGAGAACTTGTCCGCCGGAGTGGGCGTGCTCATCATCCACCTCATTCGTTCAATGCTTGAACTTAGTGTGGACAGTACGACGCCACGGCCTTGATCGCAATCGGTCAGGCGGACCGCCGTGCCGCGACGGACTCCACGGCGGGGGCGAGCGCGGTGGCGATCTCGCGGTAGCCGGCGGCGGACGGGTGGAAGCGGTCGGCGGCGAAGAGCGACGGGTCGGAGGCGAAGCGCGGGGTGACGACGCGCTCGACGTGGGCGACCACACCTCCCGCCCGGATGACGGCCTGCTGCTGCACGTTGGCGTAGTCGCGGCTCACGGCCGACACGACGTCGCGCAGCGCGGGCGGGACGTGCGAGACGATGCTCAGGTCCGGTGCGGTGGCGACGACCACCTCGGCTCCGGCGGCGCGGAGATCCGCGACGGCGTCGTGCAGCTGCTGCGCGCCGACCTGGGCCGGGACGAACCTGGTGAGGTCGTTCGCGCCGATCACGACCACGGCGATGTCGATCCCGCCCGCCACCGCGGCGCGCACCTGGGACCGCAGGTCGGCCGAGCGGGCGCCGGCGACGGCGTGCACGCGGAGGTCGACGTGGTGTCCGGCGGCGCGGAGGCGGGTGGCGAGCAACGGGCCGAGCGTGTCCTCCCGGCGGGTGCTGCCGACACCGGCGGCGATCGAGTCGCCGAGCAAGCACAGTCGCATACCCGTAGCAACGTCGAGCATGGTGGAGGTGTTCCTAAAAGCGTTGTGAGGCGCCGCTCACGATGTCTACACTCCACGATCGACATCACCTGGGACGACGAGAGGGGACCGGCCGTGCGCACCACCGTCGTCCTCCCGTCCCGTTTCGACGTGATCCTCGTGTCTCCGCGCCCCGGCTGCTCGCTGCGCGCCGGGCACCGGAGTGTCTGACGAACCCCTTCGGAGGTGTTCGTCGGGTCATCGCGCTGACCCCGCAAGTCCTTGACACCAAAGGCACACGACCATGCGCACGATCACGTTGGACGCTGTCCGCAACATCGGCGTCCTCGCCCACGTCGACGCGGGCAAGACCACGCTCACCGAACGCGTCCTGTACGCCACCGGCAGCACCTACAAGCGCGGCGAGGTCCACGACGGCACCACCGTCACGGACTTCGACCCGCAGGAGCGCGACCGCGGCATCACGATCTTCGCCGCGGCCGTCACCTGCACGTGGGACGGCCACCGCGTCAACCTCATCGACACGCCGGGGCACGTCGACTTCTCCGACGAGGTCGAACGGTCCCTGCGCGTGCTCGACGGGGCGGTCGCGGTGTTCGACGGCGTGGCCGGGGTGGAACCGCAGAGCGAGTCGGTGTGGCGGCAGGCGGACCGGCACGGCGTGCCGAGGATCGCGTTCGTCAACAAGCTCGACCGGGCGGGCGCGGACCTGGACGACGCCGTCGAGTCGATCCGCACGCGCCTGCACGCCGTGCCGCTCGTCGTGCAGCTGCCGATCGGCGCGGAGGACGGGTTCCGCGGTGTCGTCGACCTGGTGCGCCTGCGGGCGCTGGTCTGGGACGACGACGGGATGACCGAGGGACCCGTGCCGGAAGCGCTGCTGGCGGAGGCACAACGCCGCCGCAGGCTGTTGGAGGAGGCGGTGGCGGAGCTGCACCCCGACGCCGTCGAGGAGTTCTTCGCGGGAGGGTTGTCCGAAGAGACGCTCGAGAACGCTTTGAGGGAGTTGACGCTTCAGGGCAACGGAACCGTCGTGCTGTGCGGCTCGGCCTACCGCAACCGCGGTGTCGAACCGCTGCTGGACGCGGTGATCGCGTATCTTCCGTCCCCTGTGGACGTTCCGCCGGTGCGGGGCGTCGACGGCGAGGAACGGGAGGCGGATCCGGACGCGCCGCTCGCGGCGCTGGTGTTCAAGGTGAACTCCACCGCCACCGGACGGCTGGCGTACGTCCGCGTCTACTCGGGCACCCTCCACAAGGGAGAGACGGTCCTCGTCGCCGGCCGCGGCGAGCGCATCGGCCGGGTCCTGCGCGTCCAGGCCGACCGGCACACGCCGGTCGACCGGGCCGTCGCGGGGGACATCGTGGCACTCGTCGGGCTGAGGTCGGCCCGCATCGGGGCGACCCTGTGCGCGCCGGACGCTCCTCTGCTGCTCGAACCGCCGGTGTCGGCCGGCCCCGTCGTGTCGGTGGCGGTGGAGGCGAGGACCAGCGCGGACAACGCCCGGCTGGCCGAGGCGCTGGCGCACCTGGTCGACGAGGACCCGTCGCTGCAGGTCAGGACGGACCCGGAAACCGGCCAGACCGTGCTGTCCGGCCTGGGCGAGCTGCAGCTGGAGGTCGCGGTGCAGAAGGCTCGCACGAGCCACCGCGTCGAGATCAGCATGGGACGCCCACGGGTGTCCTACCGCGAGACCGTCGCGAGCGGTGTCACGGGGTTCGTCCACCGGCACGTGAAGCAGGACGGAGGCGCGGGCCAGTTCGCCCACGTGGTGATCGACACCGAACCGCTGGAGACCGGGTTCGAGTTCCGCTGCACCGTCACCGGCGGCCGGGTGCCGCGGGAGTTCGTCAGCGCGGTCGAGCAGGGCTGCCGGGACGCGCTCGCCGAGGGACCTCTGGGCCACCCGGTGACCGGCCTGCGGGTGACGCTCACCGACGGGTCCACGCACGTCAAGGACTCGTCGGAGATGGCGTTCCGCACGGCGGGACGGCTCGGGCTGCGCGAGGCGCTGAAGGCGGGCGCCACGACGCTGCTCGAACCGATCGCCGAAGTCGCGGTCACCGTGCCGGAGGAGCACCTCGGTGGTGTGCTGGGCGACCTGGCCTCGCGGCGCGGCCGGATCCTCGGCTCGCGGGCGAGAGCCGGTGAGGCGGTCGTGACGGCGAGCGTGCCGCTGGCGGAGATGTTCGGCTACGTGACGGCGTTGCGCAGCCGGACGCAGGGCCGCGGCACGTTCACCAGCACGCCGGCCGGCTACGCGCCCGCCTAGGTGAACGCGGGCCTGCCCCTTCCCCGGGGCAGGCCTGTGCCATGCTCGGCACGGTGTCGACCTTGAGCGTGATGTCGTTGAACCTGCGGTACGCCTCGGACGCCGAGCCGAACTCGTGGGCCACGAGACGGCCGGTGATGGCGCAGCTGCTGATGAGCACGCTGCCGACCGTCATCGGCACGCAGGAGGGCCTGTACGGGCAGCTCGGCGACATCGCGCACGACCTGCCGGACCACTACGACTGGATCGGCCTCGGCCGGGCGGGCGGCAGCCGCGACGAGTTCATGGCGGTCTTCTTCGACACCATCCGGGTGCAGCCGCTCGAGTTCGACCACGAGTGGCTGTCCGACACGCCGAACGTCGTCGCCTCGCGGTCGTGGGGCAACAACGTGGTCCGCATGGTCACCTGGGTCAGGTTCGCGGACCGCCTCACGGGCAAGCAGTTCGTGCTGGTCAACACCCACTTCGACCACGAGTCGGCGAACGCGCGCCTGTGCTCGGCCGAGTTCGTGCGCGACCGGCTCGCCGCGCAGACGTTGCCGGTGGTCGTCACCGGCGACTTCAACGACGTGCCCGGCTCACCGGCCTACGCCACCCTCACGTCGATCCTGACCGACACCTGGGTCGCCGGGCCGCGGACCACGCCCGCCTACGGGACGTTCCACGGGTTCGGCCCGCCGGTGCCGGACGGTCCGCGCATCGACTGGATCCTCACCCGCGGCGCCACGGTCGAGGCGGCCGCGATCAACGCCTTCCAGCGGGACGGCCAGTACCCGACCGACCACCTCGCCGTCCAGGCCCTGATCAGGTTGTAGGCCGGCGGCCAGGTGAGACGGGCTGTCAACGGTGAAGGGAAATGGTTCATACCAATTTCCGCTACGGTCCGCGGGATGCGCCTGAAATCGACGTCCGGACGCGTCGCGGTGATCGCGTGCGCGTTGCTGTTCACCCTCGGCTCGACCGCGGTCGCGAACGCCTCGCACGGCCGCGAGTGCGCCACCCCGTCCATCGACCGGTACCAGCAGTGGATCGCCAGTGGCGAAGGTGCCACGGAACCCGCGACCGGGAGCATCCTCGTGCCGAAGGGACGGCACGACCACACCGCGAAGATCAAGTTCCTCGCCGACGACTGGGCCGTCATGGTCGTCTGGCTGGGCAACAGGTTCGAGGCACAGGCGGACCTGTCGGATTCGCGCGGGTTCTGGCTCACCTACCGCGCCACCGACGACCTGTACGTCCAGCTGCGGCCCGCCGAGTTCTGGAGCGGCGGCGACAAGTGGGTCACCGAGATCCCGTCGACCGGCGGCCGGCTCGTGAAGCAGTTCTTCAGCTTCAAGACGGAGAACTGGACGTACCTGCCGGCGCTCGGCAAGCCGTCCTACCCGCTCGCCGAGGCCCTCGACGACGCCCGCGGCCTGGTGTTCGTCGGCAACACGAAGAACGACCTGGAGTTCCAGGGGCTGAAGGTCGACGGCTACCGGCCACCCTGCGTTCACTGAAACCGGGTTGGGGTCCGGGACGTGAGAGCGCTCCCGGTCCTCCTGGTCACTGTCCTCACCGCCGCACTGGCGACCCCCGCGAGCGCGGCGGTGAGAGACGACACCCGGTACGTCGACCCGCTGATCGGCTCGGCGGGCGGCGGCAACACCTATCCGGGCGCCGTGCGGCCGTTCGGGATGATCTCCTGGAGCCCCACGTCGACCCGCGGTGACCAGACCGACACCGGTGCCGCCAACGGGTACGCCCACGACGCCACCAGGGTCCGCGGCTTCAGCCTCACGCACGTCAACGGGGCGGGCTGCCACCCCGGCGCCGCGGGCGACGTCCCGATCATGCCGCACGTCGGCGAGATCACCTCGTCGCCGACGGCGGACACCCGGGACCAGATCTTCGCCAGCGACTTCTCGCACGCCGACGAGAAGGCCGAGGCCGGCCGCTACCGGGTGGGCCTGGCGTCCGGTGCCACGGCGGACCTGTCCGTCACGACCCGCGCGGGCATCGGCGAGTTCACCTTCCCGGTCAGCGGTTCGCTGCTGTTCCGCACCTCCAACCCGCTCAACGGCAGCGAGGACGCCGACATCACGATCGACCCGGCGGCGAACAGCGTCTCCGGCTCGGTGCTGACCGGCGCGTTCTGCGGCCGCCGCGCGAACGGCGGCACGAACAACCAGAAGACCTGCTACCGGCTGCACTTCACGGCGTCGTTCGACCGCCCGATCGCGAACTACGGCACGTGGGTCGACAGCGAGCTGCGTCCGGGCACGACGCAGGCGAGCGGCGGCGAGGGCTACCTGACCGGGAGCGCGCGTGCGGGCAGAGGGTCCGGCGGTTACGTGTCCTTCGCGGACAGCAAGGTCCGCATGCGCGTCGGCATCTCCTACACGAGCCTCGACGCGGCGAAGCGCAACCTCGCCGCGGAGATCCCGAAGCGCGCGACCGTGGACGACGTGGCGGAGGAAGCGCGCAAGGCGTGGGCGAAGCAGCTGCGCGCGGTCGAGGTCGACGGTGGCACGACCGAAGAACGCACGATCTTCTACACCGCGCTCTACCACACCTTCCTGCAGCCCAACGTGATCACGGACGTCGGCCAGGCGACGCGGCACGGCAACTTCTCCGGCTGGGACCAGTACCGAGCCCACACGCAGCTGCTGGCGCTGCTGGCCCCGGACGTGGCGAGCGACTTCGCCCAGTCGTTGCTGGAGATCTCGCGCCGCAACGGCGGGGTGTGGGACCGCTGGGTCCACATCACCGGCCCGACGCACGTCATGACCGGGGACCCGTCCGCACCGGCGATCGCGGGCATGTACGCCATGGGCGCCAAGGACTTCGACGTCAACGCCGCCTACGACTCACTGCTGCGCCAGGCGACCGTCCCGCACCCGGACGGCCTGTCCGACAGGGGCTGCCCCGGCCAGTGCGAGGGCCAGCGCCCGAACCTCGCGGAGTACACGAGGCTCGGCTACGCACCCCACGACACCTGCCACTGCTGGGGAGGCGCCGCCGAGACGCTCGAGGACGCCGTGGCCGACCGGGCGCTCGCCGACCTCGGGCGCAGGCTCGGCCGTCCGGACGCGGCGATGGAGGAGCGCGCGGGCTGGTGGCGCAACACGTTCAACCCGGCCACCGGCCACCAGCAGGCCCGCAAGGCCGACGGCAGCTGGGTGACCCCGTTCAACCCGGCCTCCGACCAGGGCAGCAGCGCCACCTACACGTGGATGGTGCCGCACGACGTCCAAGGTCTCGCGCAGGCGATGGGAGGGCCGGAAGTGGCGGCCACCAGGCTCGACGGGTTCTTCAAGCACGCGGACGGCTCGTGGGCCACCGGCGGTGACGCCCTGCGGTACGACCCGACGAACGAGCCCGGCATCCACACGCCGTGGATCTACAACGAGCTCGGCCAGCCGCGGAAGACCCAGGAGACCGTGCGCGCGATGGCCCGCCTGGTCTACAAGACGGGGCCGTCCGGCCTGCCCGGCAACGACGACCTCGGCACGATGTCCGCCTGGTACGTCTTCGCCGCGCTGGGCCTCTACCCGCGCACGCCGAGCAGCGCCGAACTCCACCTGTCCAGCCCGATGTTCACCAAGGCCCGGATCACGAAGAAGAACATCACGATCCTCGCCACCGGCACCCCCGGTGTGCACGTGCGGGAGACGCGGTGGAACGGCCGCGAGGTCGAGCGGCCGTGGCTGCCGGAGGCGTTCGTCGAACGCGGGGGAGTGCTGGTCTCCCGTCTCGAGGGCTGACCCGGCAGCGATCGGCCCGGCGAGGAGCCGCCGCGGTTCACGACGCCCTCCACGCCCGGCTCGACAGGGCCGAAAACCGGCAGCCCTCCCGTGCCGAACGGCCTGGATGTCCGCTGAGCTGGTGTTTGCCGCCGACGACCACGGGAAGACCCAGGTCGACGACGCAGGGAGGCGGAAACGTGAAGGCTGTCGTGTGGCACGGCGAAGGCGACATCAGGCTCGACGACGTGGAGGACCCGAAGGTCCACGAACCGACGGACGCGGTCATCCGGATCACCCGCAGCGCCATCTGCGGCACCGATCTGCACATGGTGCGCGGCACGATGCCGGGCATGGTCGAGGGGACCGTGCTGGGGCACGAGGCGGTCGGCGTCGTCGAGGAGGTGGGGTCCGCCGTGCGCGGGTTCTCGCCGGGCGACCGGGTGGTGATCCCGTCCACGATCGGGTGCGGCACGTGCTCCTACTGCCGCGCCGGCTACTACGCGCAGTGCGACACCGCGAACCCGAACGGCCCGGCCGCCGGCACCTGCTTCTTCGGCGGACCCGAGGCGACCGGCCCGGTCAACGGCCTGCAGGCCGAGTTCGCCCGGATCCCGTACGCGGCCACGACGATGGTGCGCATCCCGGACGGCGTGAACGACGACCAGGCGATCCTCGTCTCCGACATCTTCCCGACCGCGTGGTTCGGGTCGCGCCTCGCCGAGGTCGGCCCCGGCGACACCGTGCTGGTGCTCGGCGCCGGGGTGGTCGGCCAGTTCGCGATCGCCTCGGCGAAACGGCAGGGGGCCGGCCGCGTGATCGTCGTCGACGGCATCGCGTCGAGGCTCGACAAGGCACGCGAGCAGAACGCCGAGACCGTCGACTTCAACTCCGAGGACCCCCTCGAGGTCGTGAAGGACCTGACCGGCGGCATCGGGCCGGACCGCGTGATCGAGGCCGTCGGTGTCGACGCGGAGAGCCCCGGAGAGCGCGGGGACGAGCAGTGGAAGCCGGGCGACTCGCCGGCGCTGGCCCTGCAGTGGGCCGTCGAGCTCGTCGCCAAAGCGGGCTCGATCGGGATCATCGGCGTCTACCCGCCGGGGTTCGGGCAGTTCCCGATCGGCGACGCGATGAACAAGAACCTCACGCTGCGCATGGGCAACTGCAACCACCGCCGCTACATCCCGGACCTGCTCGACCTCGTGCTCACCGGCGTGGTCGACCCGACCGCGTTCATCACCCGGCACGAGCCGCCCAGCGCCGCGATCGAGGCCTACAGGTCGTTCGACCTCCGCGAGGACGGCTGGCTCAAGACGGTGCTCGATGTCGCCTGAACGAGTGGTCGTGACGGGCGGGGCGGGCTTCCTCGGTTCGCACGTCTGCGAGGCGCTGCTGCGGGAGGGCGCGGAGGTGGTGTGCGTCGACTCGTTGCGGACCGGGTCGCGCGAGAACGTGCCCGCCGGGGTGGAGATCGTCGTGGCCGACGTGTCGCGGCCGCTCGACCTGCCCGGTCCCGTCGACCTGGTACTGCACCTGGCGTGCCCCGCCTCGCCCGCGGACTACCTGCGCATGCCGGTGGACACGCTGAAGGCGGGCGGGTTCGGCACCTACCACGCGCTGGAACTGGCGCGCGGCAAGGGCGCCCGCGTCGTCGTCGCGTCGACCAGCGAGGTCTACGGCGACCCGGAGGAACACCCGCAGCGCGAGTCGTACTGGGGGCACGTGAACCCCATCGGGCCGCGCAGCGTCTACGACGAGGCCAAGCGGTTCGGCGAGGCGATGACCGTCGCGTTCCGCGCGGAACACGGCGTCGACACGGGAATCGTGCGGATCTTCAACACCTACGGGCCCAGGATGCGCGCGCACGACGGCAGGATGATCCCCACGTTCCTGCGGCAGGCGCTGGCGGGCGAGCCGCTGACCGTCCACGGCGACGGGTTGCAGACCCGTTCGCTGTGCTACGTCGACGACCTCGTGCGCGGGCTGCTCGCGATGGCGCGCTCCGAGCACCCCGGACCGATCAACCTCGGCAACCCGGACGAGGTCACCGTGCTCGACGTCGCGCGCCGCAGCATCGAGGTGACCGGCAGCTCGTCGGTGATCCGCCACGTCGAGTCGATGGTGGACGATCCCCGCCGCCGGCGCCCGGACATCGCCCTGGCGCGGGAGGTCCTGGGCTGGCAGCCGAGCGTTCCGCTGGAAGAGGGACTGCGGTCGTTTGTCCGGGAATTCGCCGGGTAGCCGCTCGTCATGCGAGTTCTCGGGATCAACGCGGTGTTCCACGACCCCGCCGCGGCACTGGTGGTCGACGGCGAGGTCGTGGCGGCGGCGGAGGAGGAACGGTTCTCCCGCCGCAAGCACGGCAAGCGCCCGGTGCCGTTCTCCACGTGGGAACAGCCCGAGCTGTCGGCGCGCTGGTGCCTCGAGCAGGCCGGCCTGACCGCCGCCGACCTCGACGCCGTCGCGTACTCCTACGACCCCGCCCTGGTCGACGCGGAGTACGCACCATGGGAGGAACTGCGGACGACCTACGCGCGCAAGGCTCCGCAGTTCCTCGCCACCTCGCTGCCGGGTCTCGATCCCGACATCGTCCAGTTCGTGCCGCACCACGTCGCGCACGCCGCGTCCACCGGCCTCGCCGCGCCCTTCGGCGGCAACTGCGCCGTGCTGGTGGCCGACGGCCGCGGCGAGTGCGGCTCGCACCTCGCCGGGCGGTACGTGGACCAGACGCTGACGACCTTCGCGTCCCAGCGGCTCCCGCACTCGCTCGGCCTGATGTACGAGGACCTGACCGAGCACCTGGGGTTCCTGCGGTCCAGCGACGAGTACAAGGTCATGGCGCTGGCCTCGCACGCCGAACCGGTGCACCTCGACCTGATGCGCGAGCACGTCGTGGTGCGCGACGGCGGCTTCGAGATCCGGCCGCTCGACTGGAGCACGCTCGCCAAGCAGCGCGGCAAGGACGAGGACCTCACCCGTGAGCACGCCGAGCTGGCGGCGAGCGTGCAGGTGCGCCTCGAGGAGGTGCTGCTGGAACTCGTGCGGTGGCTGCACGAGCGCACCGGCGAGACCCGCCTGACGATGGCCGGCGGCGTGGCGCTGAACTGCGTGGCCAACACGAGGATCTTCGCGGAGGGGCCGTTCGACGAGGTGTGGGTCCAGCCCGCCGCCGGAGACGCGGGCACCGCGCTGGGAGCGGCGCTGCACGCGAGCGCGGACGTCGTGTCGCCGATGCCGGGCGCGGACCTCGGGCGCGGCTTCACCGACGACGAGATCGAGTCGGCGCTGCGGGTCGCCGCCGTGCCGTACAAGAGGTCCGACGACGTGGCGCTGGAGGTCGCCGAGGCGCTGGCCGCGAACAAGATCGTGGCGTGGTTCCAGGGCCGCAGCGAGTACGGCCCGCGCGCCCTCGGCCGCCGCTCCCTGCTCGCGAACCCCTGCTACGCCGAGAACCTGACGCGGCTGAACGACGTGAAGGGCCGCGAGCAGTTCCGGCCGGTGGCGCCCATGGTGCTCGCCTCGCGTGCCGCGGACGTGTTCACGCGCGGCCCGATCCCCAGCCCGTACATGCTCTTCGTGCACGACGTCCGTCCGGAGTGGACCGACCGCATCCCGGCCGTGGTGCACGTGGACGGCACGGCCCGCGCCCAGACCGTCGACGGTGACCCGCTGCTCGAGCGGATGCTGCACGAGTTCGAGGCGCGCAGCGGCGTCCCGGTGGTCGTGAACACCAGCCTCAACACCGCGGGACGGCCGATGGTCGACAGCCCGCGCGACGCGCTGGAGTGCTTCGGCTCGTCCCCGATCGACCTGCTCGCCATCGGCCCCTTCGTGGTGCGCCGATGAGCTACTCCGTCGTGATCCCCACCGTCGGGCGGCCGAACCTGGACGTCCTGCTGCGCGCGCTGGCCGAGGGCGAGGGGCCCGACCCGTGCGAGGTGCTCGTGGTGGACGACCGCGAGACCCGCCTCGGCCCGGCCGCCGCGCGCAACACCGGCTGGCGGAAGGCGAAGGGCGACTGGGTGGCGTTCCTCGACGACGACGTGGTGCTCGCGCCCGACTGGAAGGCGCGGCTGTGGGCGGATCTCGCCGACCTGCCCGAGGACGTCGGGGCGAGCCAGGCGCGGATCGTCGTGCCGCTGCCGCAGGACCGCAGGCCGACCGACGCCGAGCGCGGCACGGCGGGTCTCGCCACCGCCCACTGGATCACCGCCGACATGGCGTACCGGCGTGAAGCCCTGGCGCGGGCGGGCGGGTTCGACGAACGGTTCCCGCGCGCCTACCGCGAGGACGCCGAGCTGGCGTTGCGCGTGCAGGACCTCGGCTACCGGATCGTGCGCGGCTCCCGCGTCACGACGCACCCGGTGAAGCCCTCGACCTTCCTCACCAGCGTCCGCGACCAGCGCGGCAACGCCGACGACGCCCTGATGCGCCGGCTGGTGGGGCCGAAGTGGCGGTCGCGGATCGGAGGGCAGCGGGGACGGCTGCCGTCGCACGTGGCGACCACGGCGTCCGGACTGCTCGCGGTCCTGTGCGGAGCGCTCGGCCTGCGCCGCGTGGCGGGGGCGTTCGCCGCGGCGTGGGCGGGACGCACGGTGTGGTTCGCGGTCGTGCGGATCGCGCCCGGACCGCGGACCTGGGACGAGGTGGTCCGCATGCTGGTGACGAGCGCGCTGATCCCTCCCGTCGCCTGCTGGCACCGGGTGCGCGGCGAGCTGCGGCACCGGCGGGTGCGGCCGTGAGGATCCTGGTGCTGCGGGCGCTCGGGCTGGGCGACCTGCTGACCGCCGTGCCGGCCCTCAGGGGGCTGCGGGCGGCGTTCCCGCGGGCGGAGATCACCCTGGCCGCGCCCGGGTGGCTCGCGGACGCGGTGTCCAGGATCGAGGTGGTGGACGCGCTGCTGCCCACCGCGGAACTGGCGCCGATCGACTTCCACCGGCCCGACCTCGCGGTCAACCTGCACGGCAGGGGTCCCCAGAGCGTCGAACGGCTTTTGGCCACGCAGCCGCGCCGCCTGATCACCTACGCCGACGGCCGGTGGGACGAGAGGGTGACGGCCCTCGCGTGGCCCGCCGAACAGCACGAGGTGCTGCGGTGGTGCCATCTGCTGCAACGGCACGGGATCCACTGCGATCCCGACGACTTCAGGCTGGCGCCCCCGGGAGAGCGGACCGGCCGGATCGTGGTCCACCCCGGCGCGAGCACGGGCGCGCGGAGGTGGCCGGCGGAGAGGTACGCCGAGGTCGCGCGGGCGCTCGGACCCGAAGTGGTGATCACCGCCGGACCGGGGGAGGAGGACCTCGCCCGCCGGGTCGGCCCGAACGTCGTGGCGGGCACCCTGGCCGACTTGATGGACCTCGTCGGCACCGCCCGGCTCGTCGTCTGCGGCGACACCGGGGTCGCCCACGTGGCCACCGCCTACCGGACGCCGTCGGTGCTGCTGTTCGGCCCGGTTCCGCCTGCCCTGTGGGGACCGCGCCGGGGACCGCACCGGGTGCTCTGGCACGGCACGACCGGCGACACGTTCGCCGACGTCCCGGATCCGGGGCTGCTGCGGATCACGGTCGAGGAAGTCCTGGACGCCGCGGGAGGTGTGCTGTGCGAATCGGAGTCATCGGCGCCGGCTACGTCGGCCTGACCACCGCTGCCTGCTTCGCCCACCTCGGGCACAACGTGACGTGCGCGGACGTGGACGCGGCCAAGGTGCGGGCGCTGTCCGCGGGCGAGGTCGCGCTGCACGAGCCCGGGCTGCGCGAGCTCGTCGCGGAAGGTCTGGAGAGCGGCCGCCTGCGGTTCGTCCAGGGCAGCGCTCTGTCCGATGTGGACTACACGTTCATCTGCGTGCAGACGCCGACCGGCGCCGACGGCGAGGCCGACCTGTCCGCCGTCGAGGACGTGCTGGGCCAGACCTCGACCCCGGTCGTGCTGAAGTCGACCGTGCCCGTCGGCACGGCGGCCAGGCACCCCGGTGTCGTGTCGAACCCGGAGTTCCTGCGCGAGGGCCACGCCGTCGAGGACTTCCTGCGCCCGCAACGGATCGTGGTCGGCGCGCAGGACGAACGGCAGGCCCGCGAGGTCGCCGAGCTGTACGGGCCGACCCGCGCCCCCGTCGTCCTCACCGACAACACCAGTGCCGAACTGGTGAAGTACGCGAGCAACTGCTTCCTGGCGCTGAAGCTGTCGTACGTCAACACGCTGGCCGAACTGTGCGAACAGCTGAACGCCGACATCGACGGCGTCACGGAGGGGATGCGGCTCGACGACAGGATCGGCGCGTCGTGCCTCGCGCCCGGTCCGGGCTGGGGAGGCTCGTGCCTGCCGAAGGACACGCTGGCGCTGCTCGCGACGGCGCGCACCGCCGGCGTCGACTTCGCCACGCTCGAGGCGGCCATCGCGACCAACCGGCACCAGCCGCGGCGGGTCGTCGACCGGATCCGCTCGGAGGCCGGACCGCTCGCCGGGGCCCGGATCGGGCTGCTGGGGCTGACGTTCAAGGCGGGCACCAACGACCTGCGCGACTCGCCGGCCCTGGTGGTGGCGGGGATGCTAGCCCGGGAAGGCGCCTCGCTGACGGCCTACGACCCGTGCGTCACGGGCAACCGGCCCGGCATCACCGTGGTGGGGAGCGCGGCGGAGGCGGCGGCCGGGGCGGACGTCGTGGTGGTGCTGACGGAGTGGCCGGAGTTCGCCGAGCTGGACTGGCCGGAACTGGCGCACCACGTGCGCGTGCCGCTCCTCTTCGACACCCGTGACGTGGTGCCGCCGGAGAAGGCGGAGGAGGCCGGGTTCCGGCTCATCAGGACCGGGCACTGAGGCAAGGCGCCCGGACCGGGCGCCGGCGTCTCCGGCCGGTCCGGACCTGGTGCGGGGAACCCCGAGGTGGACCACCTTGGTCGTGGTCATCTCGTCGAGCAGCTCCGGCCCGTAGCCGAACCCCGTGCCGGACGCGCCACGCGGCTGTGCCGCACCGCCGGGTGCGCCGCCGAACACCGCGTTGACCTTCACCGTGCCCACCGGCAGCTCCCGCCAGGCGCGCTGGGCGTTCTCCATCGACGCGGTCAGCACCGTGGCCGCGAGGCCGTAGTCACCGGTGCAGGCCTCGGTCAGGCCCTCCTCGAACGACGACACCAGCTGCACCGGCGCGACCGGACCGAAGGTCTCCTCGCACATCACCCGCATCGCGCTGCCGCAGTCCGCCAGCACCGTCGCCGGGTAGAACGCGCCGGGACCGTCGGGCACCGACCCGCCCACCAGTGCCGAGGCGCCGGCCGCGAGGGCGTCCGACACCTGCTCGTGCACGAACTCGCGGTGCCGGGTGTCGACCAGCGGCTGCGGATCGGTGTTCCACTCGCGGGCCTGCGCGCACAGCGCCTCCAGGAACGGCGTCGCGATCGCCTTGTGGAGGTAGATGCGCTCGACCGACGTGCAGAGCTGGCCCGCGTTGGTGAACGCCCCCAGCGCGGCCTGGGAGGCGGCCCACACCGGGTCGACGTCGTCGTCGACGAGCAGCGGGTCGTTGCCACCGTTCTCCAGCAACAACTTCGCCGACGAGGTGCGCGCGATCGCACGGCCCGTCGCGGTGCTGCCGACGTGGGCGACGAGGTCGACCTCGGGGGAGCCGACGAGCGCGGAGCCGACCTCGCCGTCACCGACCAGCGTCTGCAGCACCCCGGCGGGGAAGTGCGGCCGCAGCACGGTCGCGAGCAGCAGGCCGGTGTGCGGGCAGCGCTCGCTCGGCTTGTGCACCACCACGTTCCCCGTCACCAGTGCGGCGCCGATAAGGCCGCACGCCACCGCGACCGGGTCGTTCCACGGCGTCAGCGCCACGACGAGCCCGCGCGGTTCCGGGACCATGAAGTCGACGGCGGAGCCGAGCAGGGACCGTCCGCGGTGGACCGGGCCGAGCTCGGCGTACTGCTCGAGCGTGGAGACGCCGGCCATCACTCCCTCGCGGGCGGAGGCGAACGGCCGTCCCGTCTCGGTCTCCACCACCGTCGCGAGGTCGTTCGCCCGTTCCCGCAACGCCGCCGCTGCTTCGCGCAGCGCCGTTCCGCGTTCGGCGGCGGGGGTGGCGGCCCAGCCGGGGAAGGCCGACCGGGCGGTGGACAGCGCGGAGGAGACCTCGGACGGCGTGGCGGTGGGGAGCCATCCGACGAGCTGCGAGTCGCGCGGGCTGTGGACATCGATGGCGTGCATGGTCGTCATGTCGTTCGGGTACCCGTCATCGCAGGTGAAAACCTTGGAGGAGAGCCATGCCCGGACGGCAGGAACTGCCCAGCACGGTGGCCCGCTCGTCGGAGAAGGCGCAACGGACGTGGATCAAGGCGCACGACTCGGCGGTGGAGTCCTACGGCGAAGGCGAACGTGCGCACCGCACCGCCTTCTCCGCGTTGAAGCACGGCTTCGAGAAGGTGGGTGACCACTGGGAGGCCAAGCAGGAGAAGGGGCCCTCCGACCCGCAGGCCGAGCGCGGCACCCCGGCCGCCGGCGAGACGGCCGGCGGAGTCGACGCGAACGCGAGCAAGGAACACCTCTACGACATCGCGACGAGGCTGGAGATCGAGGGCCGCTCCCGGATGACCAAGGACGAGCTCGTGGACGCCATCCAGAAGGCGAACGACCGCGAGACGGCGAGGGCGCGCTCATGAAGGTCGTCGTCACCGGTGCGAGCGGGAACGTCGGAACGGCTCTCTTACGCCGGCTGGCCCAGGAACCGGACGTCCAGGTGCACGGCATGTCCCGCCGCCCGCCGGGCGACGCGCCGCCGTACCGCGGGGTGCCCTGGACACCGGTCGACCTCGGCCGGGCCGGCGCGGAGGAGGTGCTGAAGACGGCTTTCGAGGGCGCCGACGCCGTGGTGCACCTGGCGTGGATGATCCAGCCCTCCCGCGACGAGCGGCGGCTGTACCGGACGAACGTGGCCGGTTCCGCGCAGGTCTTCAGCACGGCGGCCGAGGTCGGTGTGCCGCACCTGGTGCACATGTCGTCCGTCGGCGCGTACTCGCCGGGCGGCAAGGACCGGCACGTGGACGAGTCGTGGCCGGTCAACGGCGTGACGTCGTCGTTCTACAGCAGGCACAAGGCCGCTGTGGAGCACATGCTGAACAAGTTCGAGTCGCAGCTGCTGATCTCGCGTCCGCGACCCGGCCTGATCCTGCAGTCCGACGCCGGGTCGGAGATCCACGGGTACTTCCTGGGCAAGCTGGTGCCGAAGTCGCTGTTCCGGCAGCGCATCCCCGTCCTGCCGCTGCCGCGCCGCCTGGTGCTGCAGTTCGTCCACGCCGACGACGTCGCCGACGGACTGGCCCTCATCCTGAAGCACCGGCCGCACGGCGCGGTGAACCTCGTGGCCGATCCCGTCGTCACTCCCCGTGTTCTCGCGGAGGTCCTCGGCGGTCGGCACGTCCCGGTCCCGGAAGGGCTGGTGCGGGCCCTGGCGAGCGTGAGCTGGCACCTCCGGCTGCAGCCCACCCCACCCGGCTGGGTGGACCTCGCGCTGAAGTCTCCGCTGCTAGACGCCTCGCGCGCACGAATCGAGCTGGGCTGGAAACCGCAGTTCGACGCGCAGGAAGCCCTCCGGGCCCTGGTGCGCGGGATCGGGGAGGGCAAGGACGTGCCGGCCAGCCCGGCGCTCTAGAAGCGCTTCGCCGAGTAGCGTTTCAAGCCGTTTTTCTAGGCTAACTCTCCTCTATGGACGAGCCTTTCGACGCGGTGCTGTTCGACCGCGACGGCACGCTGATCCGGGACGTCCCGTACAACGGCGACCCGGATCGCGTGACCCCGATGCCAGGCGCCCGCGAGGTGATGCGGGCCCTGCGCGCCCGTGGCCTGCGCACCGGCGTCGTGAGCAACCAGTCCGGGATCGGCCGCGGAATCCTGGCCCACGAGCAGGTCGCGGCGGTGAACGCGCGCGTCGAGGAGCTGCTGGGTCCCTTCGGCACCTGGCAGATCTGCCCGCACCACCCCGACGAGGGCTGCGCGTGCCGCAAGCCCGCGCCGGGTCTGGTGCTGGCGGCCTGCGAGGCCCTGGACGTCCGTCCCGAACGCGTTGTCGTCGTCGGTGACATCGGGGCTGACGTCGACGCGGCCGCCGCGGCCGGTGCGTCGTCGGTGCTCGTGCCCACCGAGGTCACCCTCCGCGAGGAGGTCGACAGGGCACCGCGCACCGCGCCCGACCTCCGGTCCGCGATCGGGATGATCTTGTGAGGACGCTCGTCGCGCGTCTGGACAGCGACGGGGACGTGCTGCTGGCCGGGCCGGCGGTGCGTGCCGCCGCGACGGCCGGCGAGGTCGTCTTCCTCTGCGGCCCGAACGGTGTCCGGGCCGCGGAGCTGCTGCCCGGCGTCACCCGCGTCATCGAGTGGGAGTGCCCGTGGATCGCGAACCCGGCTCCCGAGGTCCGACCGTTCGACATCGAGGCCGTCACCGCGTTGCTGCACGGCGTGCGCGCCGACGTGGCGTTGATCCTGACGTCGTTCCACCAAAGCCCGCTGCCGCTCGCCCTCGTCCTGCGACTGGCGGGTCTGCCGAAGATCGTCGCGCGGTCGGTCGACTACCCCGGTTCGCTGCTCGACGTACGTCTGACCGGTGACGAGGACATCCCCGAGGCGCAGCGGGCACTGGAGGTCGCGCTGGCCGCCGGGTTCGCGCTCCCGGACGGCGACGACGGCCGCCTGGCCGTCGTCGACCCGCCGAAGTCGCCGCTGGGCCGTCCGTACGTGGTGGTGCACCCCGGTGCGACGGTGCCCGCCCGCACCTGGTCGCCCGACAGGTGGGCCAAGGCCGTGGTCGCCCTGACCGCGGCCGGCCACCGCGTGGTCGTGACCGGGGGTCCGGCGGAAGCCGCCCTCACCGGGCACGTCGCGGGCGCGTGCGGAACCGATCTCGGCGGGCGCACCAGCTTGCTCGAACTGGCCGGGGTGCTCGCCGGCGCCGAGGCCGTCGTGGTCGGCAACACCGGCCCGGCCCACCTCGCGGCCGCGGTCGGCACACCCGTCGTGTCGCTGTTCGCCCCGGTCGTCCCGGCGGCCAGGTGGGCGCCGCACGGCCGGCACGTGCTGCTCGGTGACCAGAACGCGCCGTGCCGCGGGACGAGGGCCCGCGACTGCCCGGTGCCAGGACATCCCTGCCTCGACCAGGTCGACCCGGCCGACGTCGTGGCCGCTGTAGCGGAGGTGACGGCGTGAAGATCCTGCTGTGGCACGTGCACGGCTCCTGGACGCACTCGTTCGTCCAGGGCGGCCACGAGTACCTGGTCCCGGGGCCGCCCCACGGCATCGGGCTCGCCGGGAGGCCGTGGGACGCGCGGGAGGTCGATCCGTCCGAAGTGGACGCCGACGTCGCGGTCGTCCAGCGGCTGGAGGAGCTCTCGCAGGTGCCGTCCGGGATCCCGGTCGTGTACCTGGAGCACAACACCCCCGGCCGTCCGGCGCAGGAGCACCCGCTGGCCGGCTGGGACGGGACGCTGGTCCACGTCACGCACTTCAACGACCTGATGTGGGACTGCGGCACGACGAGGACCGTCGTGATCGAGCACGGCGTCGTCGACCCCGGACCGCTCTACACCGGAGAGCTCCCGCGCGCGGCGGCGGTCATCAACGAGCCGGTCCGCCGCGGCCGGATCGTCGGCACCGACCTGCTGCCGAGGTTCGACCCGATCGACGTGTTCGGCATGGGGACCGAGGAGATCGGCGGCATGGGCGACCACGGACTCCAAGCGCTGCACCGGGAACTGGCCCGGCGCCGCGTCTACGTGCACACCCCGCGCTGGACCTCTCTCGGGCTGTCGCTGCTCGAGGCCATGCACATCGGCATGCCGGTCGTCGCGCTGGCGAGCACCGAGGCGATCAGGGCGGTGCCCCCGGAAGCCGGCGCGATCTCGACGAACGTGGACGAACTGGTGGCCGCGACACGGGAGCTCATCGCGGATCCCGTTCTCGCGCAGGAGAAAGGACGACGGGCTCGCGAGACCGCGCTGGCCCGCTACGGGCTCGACGCGTTCCTGCGCAACTGGGACGCGACCCTGAAGGAGGTGATCGGATGAGGATCGCGATGGTGTCGGAACACGCCAGCCCGCTCGCGGCTCTGGGTGGTGCCGACGCGGGAGGGCAGAACGTGCACGTGGCCGCGCTGGCGGCCGCGCTGGTGCGGCGTGGTCACGAGGTCGTGGTCTACACCCGGCGCGACTCGCGCCGCCTGCCCCGCCGGGTGGGCACCCCCGACGGCTACGAGGTCGTGCACGTGCCCGCGGGCCCCGCGAAACAGGTGCCCAAGGACGACCTGCTGCCGCACATGACCGAGTTCTCCCACTTCCTCGCGCACGACTGGGGCGAGCGGCCGCCCGACGTGGTGCACAGCCACTTCTGGATGTCCGGCCTGGCCTCGGTGCTCGCCGTGCGGCACACCCGGATCCCGCTCGTGCACACCTACCACGCCCTCGGCACGGTCAAGCGCCGCCACCAGGGCGCGCAGGACACCAGCCCGACCGAACGGATCGCCGTGGAGCGCCTGGTCGGTCACGAGGCCGACGCCATCGCCGCCACGTGCGACGACGAGGTCGAGGAACTACTCGCCATGGGCCTGCGGCGGAACAAGATCGCGGTCGTGCCGTGCGGCGTGGACACCGCGCTGTTCAGCCCCGCCGGTCCGGCTGCACCGCGGACGGGTCGGCGCAGGATCGTGTCGGTCGGCAGGTTCGTGCCCCGCAAGGGTTTCGACGACCTCATCGCAGCGCTGCCGCTGGTGCGGGACGCGGAGCTGGTGATCGCCGGAGGGCCGCCCGACCTGAAGGCCGACCCCGAGGCGCGCCGGCTGCTCGCCCGCGCGGAACTGTGCGGGGTGGCGGACCGGGTGCGCCTCGTCGGGCAGGTGGCGCGTGCGGACATGCCCGCGCTGCTGCGCTCGGCGGACGTGGTGGCGTGCGTGCCGTGGTACGAGCCGTTCGGCATCGTCCCGCTGGAGGCGATGGCCTGCGGCGTCCCGGTCGTCGCGTCGGCGGTCGGTGGTCTCACCGACACCGTCGTCCACGGCGTCACCGGTGTGCAGGTGCCGCCGCGTGATCCGCGCGCCCTCGGACGGGCGCTGCGCGAGCTGCTGTCGAACCCGTCGCGCGGCTTCGCCTACGGGATCGCGGGCAAGGACAGGGTGGACGCCAAGTACACCTGGGACGAGATCGCCGCCCGCACGGAGCTCGTCCACCGGCGGGCGCGGACGACCGGCGACCTGGCGGTGGCCCAGTGACGGTAGAGAGCCACCTCGACGGGCTGACGACCACCCTGGCGGGGCTGCGCGCCCAGTCCTCCCGCATCCACCGCTGGGGAGAGCACCTGGCGCGGCTGCTCGTGAGCGGCGGCAGGGTGCTCGCGGCTGGCAACGGCGGTTCGGCCGCCGAGGCCCAGCACCTCACCGCCGAGCTGGTCGGCCGCTACCGCGACGACCGCGCGCCGTTCTCCGCGCTGGCGTTGTGCGCCGAGACCTCCAGCGTCACGGCGATCGCCAACGACTACGGCTACGACCAGGTCTTCGCCCGCCAGGTCACGGCGCACGCCCGGCCCGGCGACCTCGTGGTCCTGCTGTCCACCAGCGGCAGCAGCCCGAACCTGCTGGAGGCCGTGCACGCCGCGCGTCGGGCGGAGGCGACCTCGTGGGCGCTCACCGGGCCGCTGCCGAACCCCCTGGCGTCCCTGGCCGACGACGCGCTGGCCCTGCCCGGCCAGGCCTGCAACGTGCAGGAGGCGCAGCTGGTCGTCGTGCACGCGCTGTGCGAGGCCTTCGAAGCGGCGCTGCCGTCCTCGATGAGGAGGGCGTCGTGAGGCTGGTGGTGGTCGGTGACTCCCTGCTCGACGTCGACGTGGAGGGGACCGTCGAGCGCGTCTGCCCGGACGCCCCCGCCCCCGTGCTGGACGTCGTCGGCGAGCACCCCAGAGCCGGGGGCGCCGCCCTGGCGGCGGCGATGGCGGCGCGCGACGGCGTGGACGTGACGCTGGTCAGCGCGCTGTCCTGCGACGAGGCGGGGGAGCGGCTGCGGTCGCTGGTCGAGGTCCCCGGCCTGTACGGGCGCACCGGGGCGGTGCCGGTCAAGACGCGCCTGCGGTCCGGCGGCACCTCCCTGGCGCGCGTGGACCGCGCCGGTTCGGGAACGCCCGAGGTCACCGACGACATGCTCGACGTGGTGCTGTCCGCCGACTTCGTCCTGGCCTCCGACTACGGGCGCGGCCTGCTGCGCGACGAACGGCTGCGGTCGGTGCTCACGCGCGTCCCGGTGGTGTGGGACCCGCATCCCCGCGGCCCGGCGCCGGTGCCGGGCGCGCGCCTGGTGACGCCGAACCTGGCCGAGGCCACGGCGTTCAGCGGCCTGGCCGGCCCCGACGAGGCGGCGCGCGAGCTGGCGGCCCGCTGGCGCGCCCGCGCCGTCGTGGTGACGCTCGGCAGCCGGGGCGCCCTGCTGCACTGCGGCGGGACGCCCGTCGCCGTGCCCGCGCCGGTGGTGCGGGCGGCGGATCCCTGCGGAGCGGGGGACCGGTTCGCCGCGTCGGCGGCCGTCCAGCTCGCCGGGGGCGCCGCGCCGGACGACGCGGTGGCGCGGGCGGTCGCGGACGCGGCCGAGTTCCTCGCCGGCGGCGGGGTCTCGGGCATGCGGGCGCCGCTGCCGTCCACTGTGGAGTCGGTGCGCCGTCGTGGCGGGAAGGTCGTCGCCACGGGCGGGTGCTTCGACGTCCTGCACACCGGGCACGTGCGGATGCTCGCCGCCGCCCGCGCACTGGGCGACTGCCTGGTGGTGTGCCTCAACTCCGACCAGTCCGTGCGGAGGCTCAAGGGCGAGGGACGGCCGGTCAACCGGGAGTCCGAGCGCGTGGAGGTGTTGCGCGCGTTGGAGTCCGTGGACGACGTGGTCGTGTTCGGGGAGGACACCCCGGAGAACGTGCTGGGCCGGTTGCGCCCCGACGTGTGGGTGAAGGGCGGCGACTACACCGCCGACCAGCTGCCGGAAACCGCTGTCGTGCGGCGCTGGGGTGGGCGGACGGTCGTCGTGCCGTACCACCGGGGCCGTTCGACGACCGCGATCCTGTCGAGGAGGGCTTGATGCTGGGCAACGTGCTGGTGACCGGAGGTGCCGCAGGACTCGGGGCGGCGGTGGCGCAGGCGGTGCGCGAAGCCGGGGGGACACCGCTGGTGCTGGACAAGTCCGCGCCGACCACCGGGGAGTTCGAGCTGGTCGACCTCGCGGACGGGCGTGCCGCCGAGGAGGCGGTCCGGACGCTCGCCGAACGGCACGGCCGCTTCACCGGTGTGGTGACCGCGGCCGGGATCGACCGCTGCGGCACGCTGGCCGAGGTGCCGCCAGACGAGTGGGAACAGGTGGTGCGGGTCAACCTGTTCGGCACGGCGGCGGTGATCAGGGCGGCGTTGCCGCACCTGGAGAACGGCCGCGTGGTCACGGTCGCCTCGACGCTCGGGCTGCGCGCCGTCAGCGACGCGACGGCCTACTGCGCCTCGAAGTTCGGCGTCGTCGGGTTCACCCGCGCGCTGGCCGCCGAGACCGCGGGGAAGGTCGGCGTCACGCTGGTGGTGCCCGGCGGGATGCGCACGAACTTCTTCGACGACCGCACCGAGCAGTACCGGCCGCAGGACCTCGACAAGCTGAACCCGCCGGACCGCGTGGCGGCGGCGATCGTGTTCGCGCTGAACCAGCCGGAGGGCTGCGAGATCCGCGAGCTCGTCATCGCCCACGCGGAGGAGCCGTCCTGGCCGTAGGCTGGCGAAATGCCGTTCCGGGTACATGACGCGCCATGAGCGGCGCGGACGAGCTGGAGGAACTGGACGCGGACTCGTTGCACGACAGCGAGGCGCTGCCCTTCCGGCGTCCGCACCCCGTCGTCATCGCCGCCGGCGTCACGGCACGCGGTGGCGCGCTGTGGTTGCCGGTGGCCGGCCTGCTCGCGCTGGCCGGTCGGCGCAGGACCGCGAAACGCGCGCTCACCGCGGCCGCGGTGGCGATGCCGCTGGGACATCTGGTGAGCTTCGTGGTGCACCGCCGCAGACCGCCCGCCGCGAACCTGCCCGCACGGCAGGCGTTGCCGGAGCACCCCGACTCGTCGTCGTTCCCCTCCAAGCACGCGGTGACGGCGGCCGCGTTCGGCACCGCCACCGCGTTGGAGGACCCCGGGGCCGCCGTGTTCGTGACCCCGCTGGTGCTGCTGGTCGCCTACAGCCGCCTCAGGACCCGTGTGCACTGGCCGACGGACGTCCTGGGCGGCTTGGCGATCGGTGCGCTCGTGGCGCTGGCTCAGGCCGGGACGGGGCGTTCGGCGAGGGCCAGGGCGACGACGTGCAGGTGGGCTGCCATCGTGCGGCCGGTCTTCTCCGACCACTCGTGACCCTCGTCGGTCTCGGACCAGCTCGCCCCAGCGAGGACGGCTGGGCGACCTCTTCAGGGACCGTTCAGCACCACGGCACGCGTCAGGGCTGCCTCCACTTCCCGTCGGTCATCAGCTGGCTCGCCTGCGGACCCATCAGGGACATGCCGCCGTCCACGACGAGCGACGCCCCGGTCACGTAGCTCGCGGCCGGGGTGGCGAGGAACGCGACGACCGCGGCGACCTCGTGCGCGCTGCCCGGCCTGCCGAGCGGCACACCCGGACGCGACTCGGTGTGCGGGTCCACGTCCTCCTGCCCGGTCATGGGCGTCGAGATCTCGCCCGGCGCCACGGAGTTGACCGTGATGCCGTGCTCGGACAGCTCGAGCGCGAGCACCTCGGTCAGCGCGCCGAGCCCGGCCTTCGCGGCGCAGTACGGCGCGGCACCCACCCGCGGCAGGTGCTCGTGGACCGAGGTGATGTTGATGATCCGGCCACCGCGCCCGGCGTCGATCATGTGCTTGGCGGCGCGCTGGCAGCACAGGAACGCGCCGTCGAGGTCGACGGAGAGCACCTCGCGCCACTTGTCGAACGACATGTCCACGACCTTCTCGCTGCTGCCGGTGCCGGCGCAGTTCACCAGGACGTCGAGGCCACCCAGTTCCCCGGCGAGCTCGTCGACGACGGCCGCCGCCGCGGGCAGGTCCGTGAGGTCCAGCCGCCGCACGGCGCACCGGGCACCGGCCTCGCGCACCTCGTCCGCTGTTCTCGCGGCTCCGTCGGCGTCGTGGTGGTAGGTGATGCCGACGTCGATGCCGCCCCGCGCCAGCGCGACGGCGATGGCCTTGCCGATGCCGGAGTCGGCTCCGGTCACCACGGCGTGCAGAGGTGTGTTCATGCGACGCGAGTACCCGTCGGCGTGGTCCGCAAGCGGATCGCGAAGTGGTTCAGCGTGGCGGGCAGCGGGGCGGGCAGCGCCGGGAACGACAGGTGCTCGCCGAGCGTGTCGAGCATCGCGCTGCCGGTGGCCAGTACCAGGTCGCGGCCGGGGCACACGCCGGGACCACCGCTGAACGGCACGATCGCCGGGTCGAGGGGCCGGTCCCAGATCTCCGGCGCGTACCGGTCGGCGTACGGCAGCCGGTCCGGGTCGCGGTGGAAGAACGGCGTGAACACCACGAACAGGGTGTCCTCCGGCAGCCACGTGCCGTGCCAGCGGGTGGCGATCGTGCTCTCCCGCAGGATGACGGGCGTCGTCGGCCACAGCCGCGCCGACTCGAGGATGCCGTGCGTCCCGCGTGCTCCGATGGCCAGCGCTCGCATCGTGACGATCCCGGCGGCGTCGAACGCGAACAGCCAGTGGGGGACCTGACCGGACAGCTCACCCGGCTGGGCGGCCAAGCTGCCCTTCTCGGCGCGGGCGAGGTGGTCGTCGAGCCTGCGCTGGAAGCGTTCGCGCAGGCGGCGCTGCTTCGGGTGCAGGAAAGCCCAGTTGGCGTTCTGGCGGAGTGCCAGCAGATCGTCGGTGAGCCGGTCGTCGCCGCGGGCACCGTCACCGAGGACGATCCTGCGCACGATCCGCCACCACGTCTGGGAGAAGGCGTCCCAGGTGAGTTCGCCCGTGCTCATCACGTGGCGGGTGAGCAGGTCGGCCTCGTCGCGCACGATCGCCTCGACCGGCACGTTCTCCGGCCGTAGCGCCCGTTCGTTGACCTCGCGCAGCCGCTTCCTCTCCGCGCCCTCCGAGATGAGCACGCCGTGCGGCTGGAAGTGCCGGAGCGCGGCCTTCTTCTCCTTCGTGGCCAACGCGAACGGCTCGGGTGACTCGTCGAGCAACCGGTGGACGTCCGTCGGGTCGACGAGGACCGCGATGCTGCGGCCGGTGACCCGCAACCGGACCGGTTCCGGTCCGTAGCGGTCGCGGAGCTTGCGCATGGTCTCGACGGCGCGCTGGTCGGACTGGACCTTTCCGGCCGCCGCCATGACACCCGGCCTGCGGACGATGACGCCCTTGGCGAGGGTCGGCAGCAGCACCGTCGCCAGCACGCGCGCGGTGTCGAGTCGTGAGGAGATCGCCATGTCCGGGGTTACCCGGTGACCCGTGTGTGAACCTCCCCGATCGCGGGTATTCGCGGGCCAGCACCGAGCAAGGAGGTCGTGATGCCCGCGGGATCGAACGCGAAACGTGAACGCCAGTACCAGCACATCAAGGACTCCGCTGAGGACCGCGGCGCGTCGCCCAAGCGCGCGAAGGAGATCGCCGCGCGCACGGTGAACAAGAACCGCGCCCAGGCCGGGGAGTCCAAGACCGCCAGCAGGTCGTCCACCGAGGACACGTCGCCGCAGAAGCGCGGTGGCCAGCGGTCGGGCACGAACCGGCCGAAGGGCCCCACCAAGGAGCAGCTCTACAACGAGGCCAAGAAGAAGAACGTCAAGGGCCGCTCCACCATGACGAAGAAGGAGCTGGCGAGCGCGCTGGGTCGCTGATGTCTGATGTGGACAAGTCCTCGATCCTGACGATCCTCACCACCGAGCACTACACGTTACAGATGGTGCGCACCGCGACGATCACCGACGCCGCCAGCCGGGCGGGGCACCTGCTCACCACGATCTCCGCGTCGATGATCGCGATGGGGTTCGTCGCCCAGCTCGTGCCGCCGGAGGTGCTGCTCGTCATGATGCTGGTCATCTCCACCGGACTGTTCCTGATCGGGCTCGCGACCCTGTTCAGGACGGTGGAGCTCACCATCGAGGACGTGCAGGCGGGTTTGGGCATCAACCGGATCCGGCACGTCTACGGCGATCTCGAACCCTCCACCAGAGAAGTCTTCGTGCGGCAGATGCACGACGACACGACCGGCGTGCAGCTCGACGCCGGTCAGACCGGCTGGCGCAACGCCAGGCGGCCGCGGCTCATCGGCACCGCGCTGGGGGTGTCCGGCCTGGTGAACCTCGTGAACGGACTGCTCGCCGGCGTCGTCGCCGGTGCCGCCGCGGGGCTGCTCGACGCGGGCTTGACCTGGTCCGTCGCGATCGGTGCCGTTGCCTGCGCGGCCGTCATCAGCGGCTTCGGCATCGCGCTCGGACGCATCGGACGGCGCGGCATCGCGCCCATCACCACGCGCTATCCGAGGAACAACCCGAACTGAAGGGGAACCACCACCATGCAGTACGACGTCGTCGACCTGATCATGCAGGACCACCGCGAGGTGGAGCGCCTGTTCGACGAGCTGAAGAACCACCCGGAGAAGCGACCCCTGCTGACCCCGGTCCTCTGCGGTCTGCTGGTCGCCCACAGCCGGGCAGAGGAGGCCGAGGTCTACCCGGTCGCCAAGGACGCCGGCGGTGAGGACGAGGTCGAGCACAGCCAGGAGGAGCACGCCGAGGCCGAGCAGCTGCTCGCCAAGCTCCTCGACACCGACTACGACTCGCCGCAGTACGAGAAGGCGCTGCAGGACGTCGTCGACTCCATCACCCACCACGTGGAGGAAGAGGAGAAGACGGTGCTCCCGGGCATGCGCCAGCGCCTGAGCGCGGAACGCCGCCACGAGCTCGGCGAGGCGTTCGCGCGCAGCCGTGCCGACCACCTCGGTGAGCTGCCCGGCCAGGCCACGCGCGAGGAACTGCTCCTGCAGGCCAAGAACATGGGCCTGGACGGCGCGTCGAGCATGACCAAGGAGCAGCTGCGCCGCGAGCTGCAGAAGGCGGCGTCCTCCTAGGCGTCGTCCGTCCGCACCGTCTGGATGTGCACGGTCCGGGCGCCGGTGTGCGCCTCCCGGCCGTGCCAGCAGCGGTAGTTGTCGAGGGCCAGCACGTCGCCCTCGTCGAGCCTGATCCTCGGCAGCTCCCGCTGGACCCGCTCGACCTCGGTGTCGAAGCGGGCGAGCATTTCCTCGACGTGGTCGGCCTCGGGGTCGCGGTGCAGGGCCGTGACCCCGTCCGAGCGCCGGGTGATGCGCCTGCCCGTGCGGGTGTACTCGATGTGGCGGCCTACCCGCGGTGTCGCGGGTAGGCCGCGCGTCTGCGCCCAGCGTCCGTAGAGGTCGACGTCCTTGCCCCGCAGGAACTCCCTCAGCTCCGCGTCCAGCGAGTCCGTGAACTCGTGCGCGTCGAGCACGAACGACTGACCTCCGTACGGAGCCTGCGAAGCGAGCAGCACCAGGACGTGGTCCTCGTCCGGATGCCTGCGCCGCACCGGTTTCCCGCCGACGTCCACCACCACGTCGAAGCCGTCCGCGTGCAGCCCCACCACCCCGCCGTCCACGGACCGGCGCGTGCGGTGCGGGAAGAGCTCGCGCAACGCCGTGCCGAACAGCAGCGCGGCGGCCACCGGCAGCGAGCCGGGGGAGTTCGGCAGCCCCGTCAGGACCACCGCGCCGTTCTCCGCCAACGTCGTGCGAGCGGCGGGGTCCAGGACCGGGACGCGGGGGACGATCACCGGCGCGGCTCGAAGTCGCGGGACGACGGCACGAGCGCCGCCAGGGCGGGTGCGGCGAAGCAGATCACCGCGCAGACCGCGAGCACCGCCGGGGCGCCGAACTCGGAGATGGCCGGGGCGATGAGCGCGAGGCCGACCGGCGCGAGGCCGTACGACATCAGGAAGTCCAAAGAGGACACACGGGCGAGCTTCGAGGGCTCCACCTCGCGCTGGGTCGCGGTGAACCACGGCACGTTGAACAGCTCGATGCCGATGCCGGCGACGACGTAGGCGGCGATCACGACGAACGGGTGCACCGGCAGCAGCAGGCTCAGCGGCGCGAAACCGTACAGCGCCAGGCCGGACAGCGCGGTCCACCCGGCGTGGCGCGGCCGCCAGCGGGCGATCAGCAGCGCCCCGGCCAGTGCGCCGAGGGTGTAGGCGGTCATCGCCCCGGCGAGCACGGCCTCGGTGTCGTAGCGGTCGCGGCTGACCAGCGGCAGCACCACGCCGGTCGCCGAGTAGCCGGTCGCGATCACGGCGGTGAGCGCGCCCAGACCCGCCAGGAACCACGGGTGGCGCCGCGCCTCCCGCACGCCCTCCCAGAAGTCGGCCACGAAACCGTTGCCGCCGCCCGGTGCGGTGAGCCCGGTGCCGGCGGGCGGGACCAGCGCGGCCACGAGCCACAGCGCGCCGATGCCGAGCAGCAGCACCTGGGTGTTCACGAAGAGCGCGAGCAACGCCGTGAGACCCGGTGCCACCAACGTGGTCACGCGCACCGACAACGTCATCGCGGCGTTGGCCTGCTGGCGCTGGTCGCCCTCGACCACCTCGGCGGTCAGCGCCTGGAACGCCGGGCGGCAAGCGCCCTGTCCCGCGCCCATCGCCGCCGCGGCAAGAGCCGCCACCACGAGCGAATTGCCCACGAACGCGGCGAGCACGGGGGCGGCGACGGCGGACGTCAGACCCGACCACAGCACGACCTGGCGGCGCGCGTAGCGGTCGGCGAGCACACCGCTGACCGGCACGGCGGCGAGGAAGCCCACCGTGCGCGCGGCCAGCAGGACGCCCAACTCCACGGCCGTGATGGAGCGGGAGAGCACCGCGAGCCCCAGCACGAACGGCAGCGCCCAGGTCGCGATGCCGGACGCCGTGGTCGCGGTCCAGAGGCGGAGAAAAGTGGTGCTGCGCAGCACCGATGGGCTGCGCACTGTGTCGTGGACCACGTGTTCGACCTCTCGGCAGGGTTGCAATGAAAATGATTGTCGTTACAGTAGCGCAAGCCGTTCGAGTGAATCTCTGGAGGATCTGATGTCACACCCGAGCCGGTTCGGCCCGGTGCTGTTGGTCGCGGCGCTCGCCGCGGGCTGCGCCACCCCGGGAGGTGCCGAGGTACCGGCGGCGCAGTCGGTGGTGGTCGAGAGCTGCGGCAAGCAGCTGTCGTTCGCCGGTGTTCCGCAGCGGGTGGTGACGCTGGACCAGAACTCGACGGAAACCCTGCTGGCGCTGGGACTGCAGGACAGGATCGCGGGCACGGCGAACCTGAAGACCAAGGTGGCGCCCAGGTTCGCCGAGGCCTACGCCAAGATCCCCGTCCTCTCACCCAAGGTCCTCACCTCGGAACCGTTGCGGGCGGCCAACCCCGACATCGTGGTGGCGTCGTTCAAGGAGCTCTTCACCGCCGACCGCGCCGGGACGCGCGACGAGCTGGAGTCCCTGGGCGTGCCTACGTTCGTGAGCGCGGTGAACTGCTCCGACGGCGCGACCGCGCCGTTCGAGCGGCTTTTCCGCGACTACGAGAACTTCGGCAAGATCTTCGGCATCCAGGACAGGGCGAACCAGCTCGCCGCCGAGCAGCGCGCCGCCGTCGCCGAGGTGCAGGCCGTCAAGCGGGAACCGGTGAAGGTCGTCTGGGTCTACTCGGTGTTCAAGGGTGTCCCGTACGTGGCGGGCAGGGACGGCATGGCCAGCCAGATGAGCAAGATCGCCGGTGCGGTCAACGTCTTCGACGACCTCAACCAGGAGTGGCCGGAGGCGTCCTGGGAGGAGATCGCGCGCCGCGACCCCGACGTCGTCGTGATCGGCGACCTGTCCGAGCGCGGCAACCCCGGTGACAAGGCGAGCGAGAAGCTCGCGATGATGCGCGAACACCCGGCCGTGTCGCAGCTCAAGGCCGTGCGGGAGAACAAGGTCATCGAACTGCCCGGCATCGAGATGGACCCGTCGGTCCGCACGGTCGACGCGCTCAAGGCGTTCGGCGCGGGACTCGACAAGATCGCCGGCCGTGGCTGACGCCGCCGTCCTCGATCAGAACCCGGTCGTCGACCCGGCCCCGAAACCCCTTCGCCGCAGGAAGAACACTTTCGTCGTCGTCCTGAGCCTGGTCGTCCTCGTCGTGTCGCTGGTGCTCGCCGTGCGCATCGGCGTGGGGGCGAGCTGGGCGGAGATCGGTCGTGCCGCGGGCAGCCGCCTCGGGCTCGCCGTGGTGCCGCTGCCGCGCCTGCTGGACTCGTTGATCTGGGACCTGAGGCTGCCGCGGGTGCTGCTCGCGGCGCTCGTCGGTGCGGCTCTGGCGGTCTGCGGCGCGGTGCTGCAGAGCGTCACGCGCAACTCGCTCGCCGACCCCTACCTGCTCGGGGTGTCCTCCGGTGCTTCGACGGGCGCGGTGGTCGTGGTGGTGCTCGGGTTCGCCGGGTCGCAGCTCGGCATCACCGGCGGTGCGCTCATCGGAGCGCTGGTGTCGTTCGGGCTGCTGATGGTGTTGTTGCGCCGCACCGGTCTCGACTCCTCGCGGATCGTGCTGACCGGTGTGGTCGTGGGGCAGCTGTTCGCGGCGCTCACGTCGTTGATCCTGCTCTCGTCCGGTGACGCCGACAGCATCCGCGCGGTCACCAACTGGCTGCTGGGCTCGCTCGCCTCGGCGCGCTGGACGTCCGTGGCGGTGTGCGCGGTGGTCCTCGGCGCGGGGCTGCTCGTGGTGTGGCTGTGCTCGGCCGCGCTGGACGGGTTCGCGTTCGGCACCGACACGGCGTCCTCGCTCGGTGTCGACGTCCGCGCCACCAGGGCCGTGCTGCTGGTGACCACCTCCGTGCTGACCGCGGTGGCGGTGGCCGCCGTGGGCGCGGTCGGGTTCGTCGGGCTGATCATCCCGCACGGCGTCCGGTTCCTCGTGGGTCCGCTGCACCGCGCGCTGCTGCCGATGTCGGCGGTGGTCGGCGCGGTGTTCCTGGTCTGGACGGACGCGCTGACCCGCGTCGTGTTCTCGCCGCTGGAGGTGCCGGTGGGCGTGTTCACCGCGCTGATCGGCGTGCCGCTGTTCCTGCTGGTGCTGCGCAAGCGGGGTGAGCTGTGAGGATCGAGGTCCGCGACCTCAGCTGGGGCGTGCCGGGCAAGACGATCGTGCACGACGTGAGCCTGGTGGTGGAGCCGGGGGAGACCGTCGGGCTGATCGGGCCGAACGGCTCCGGCAAGTCGTCGCTGCTGCGGTGCGTCGCCGGGCTGCGCACCCCGGCCGCCGGAGCCGTGCTCTACGACGGCGCGGAGATCGGGGCGTGGTCCGCCCGCGACCGCGCGCGCAAGCTGGCGTTCGTCGAGCAGACGGCGGACACCGAGAGCGACCTGCGGGTGGCCGAGGTGGTCATGCTCGGCCGCACGTGCCACCGGTCGCGCTGGCGCGGCCCGGACGCCTCCGACCACGAGATCGTCGCCGCCGCGCTGGCGCGACTCGACCTGACCGGGCTGGCGGACCGCCCGTGGAAGCAGCTCTCCGGCGGTGAGCGGCAGCGCACGCACCTCGCGCGGGCGCTGGCGCAACGCACGTCCGGGCTGCTGCTCGACGAGCCGACCAACCACCTGGACGTCCGCCACCAGCTCGAGCTCATGGAACTGGCCGGCAGCACGCCGCAGACCGTCGTGGTCGCGCTGCACGACCTCGCGCTGGCCGCCCGGTACTGCGACCGGCTGGTCCTGATGCACGGCGGCGCTGTCGTCGCGGACGGTCCGGCGGCCGAGGTGCTGACGGCCCGGCTGCTGCGCGAGGTGTTCGACGTGGAGGCCGAGATCGGCCGCGACGGCCTGGGCCACCTGGCCGTGGGCTACCGCGAGCCGGTTCGCCGATGAACCCCGGGATTCGCGCCGCGATCCGGAACGACGAGACGAGGGGGAGTTATGTCCACTGTGGATGAACTGATGACAGAGGTGCTGGAGGGCAAGCACGGTCCCGATCCCCGGGAGATCCCGGCGACGAGCGTGTTCTGGGTCCACCACGGCACCAGGCTGGCGGGCGGCGACACGACCTACCGCAACCAGTACGTGCTGGCGCGCATCGGAACCGCGTTCGGCGCTTGCGCGTTCGCGGAGGGCGACGCCGATCCCGCGGTCTGCGCGAACTACTCGGGCGCCCCGGTGGCCGAGCTGCTGACCGAGGCGCCCGCCCCGGTCCGGGTGGCGGCGCTCGACGCCTACCTCGGCAGCGTCCGTCCACATCGGACCTCCGACGCCGAGCGGGTCGTGCTGCCGGTGGGAACGCCGGAGGAGCGGGCGCGGGCCCGTGACGCCGCCGTGGCCGGGTTGCTGGACGTGCCGGCGGGCGCCAAGGTCGCGTTGATCGGCGTGGTGAACCCGCTCGTGGCGGCGATCCGCGACCGCGGGGCCGAGTGCCTGCCCTGCGACCTCTCGCTGCGCACGACGCAGTGGGGCGACCCGGTGACCCCGGACATGCGGGACGTCCTCGGTGTCGCGGACGCGGTCGTCGCCACCGGCATGACGATCGGCAACGGCACGTTCGACGAGATCCTGCGCACCTGCCGCGAACGCGACGTCCCGCTCGTCGTCTACGCGCAGACCGCGAGCGCCGTCGCCCGCCACTTCCTCGGGCAGGGGGTCACCGCGGTGTCCGCGGAACCCTTCCCGTTCTCCCAGTTCAGCGCCGACGAGACCGCTCTGTACCGCTACCGAGTCCGGACGTGAGAGAAGACGTGGACCACCACATCGCAGACGCCCTCAGCCGCCCCGCCCTGGTACGCCTCGACTCCCGCACCCTCTGCCTGCGCTTCGAGACCATGAAGGTCGCGTCCGCGCTCGAAGCAGTCCGGTTCCTCCTCGAACGCGGCACCATCGCGCGCGGGGACACGCTGGTCGACAGCTCCAGCGGCATCTACGCGCACGCCCTGGCGCTGGCCTGCCACCGCTACGGCCTGCACTGCCACATCGTCGCCTCGACGACGGTCGACGCGACGCTGCGCACCCAGCTGGAGATCCTCGGCGCGACGGTGGAGCCGATGCCGCCGTCCGCGAGCCTCAAGCTCGACCAGAGCAGGCGGGTGGCACGGGTGCGCGAGATCCTGCGCGACCACCCGCGGCACCACTGGATGCGCCAGTACCACGACGACGTCCACTACCGCGGCTACCGGCCGATCGCCGACCTGGTCCGCGAGCACGCCGACTGCTCACGGCTGTCCGTCGTCGGCGGTGTCGGCACCGGGGCGTCGACCGGGGCGCTGACGAGCTTCCTGCGCGAGACCTCGCCGGAGGTGGAGCTGGTGGGCGTGCAGCCGTTCGACAGCGTCACGTTCGGCAGCGAGCACGTGCACGACCCAGAGATCATCATCGCCGGGATCGGCAGCTCGATCCCGTTCGGCAACGTCGACCACACGCTCTACGACACCGTGCACTGGTTCGGGTTCGACGCGGCGCTGAGCGGCAGCGTGGCGCTCCTGCGCGAGCACGCGATCTTCGCCGGCCTGTCGGCGGGAGCGGCGTACCTCGCGGCGCGGTGGGAGCAGCGCCTCGACCCGGACCGGCACGTGGTGGTGCTGGCGCCGGACACCGGGCACCGCTACGTCGACGCGGCCTACTCCCGGCACGCGCAGGCCCCGTCGCCCGACGAGCTGGAACCGCGTCAGATCAGCAGGCTCGCGGACATGGACCTGCCGTGGTCGCGGATGCGCTGGAACCGGGCCGGCGCACCGCCGAAGGCGGTGGCGGAGGCGGCGATCCCGGTGGCGTCCTAGGGCCTGTGTCGAAGTCCATGTTCGCGATAGCCGGGCCTGAAGCGGCCCCCGGGGGCACGCCAGGAACCACCTCAGGCGCGACTCTCATCGAACGGGACTCCGACACAGCCCTAGAGCAGGAGCAGCGCCAGCGCGACGACCAGGGCGCCCGCCAGGACGGACAGCAGCGCGGCGGTGAACTGGCGTCGGCGCTGAGCCCGGGGGCCGTTGGCCAGTGCGCGGGCGAGGTCGGGATCGGAGGCGCGGAACCACCTCTCGATGTCGAGCAGCCGCTGCTGTTCCTGAGCACTGAGCACGTCCGCTCCCCAGGTCGGTCCGGCATGACGACCGCATGTACCCAGGCGTTTCGGCGTTGAAACCACCGATGTGCGGTGCGTGGCGGATTTCTTCGCCACGCACCGCACTCGGCTTTCAGAGGGGCCTCGGCTCCGGCGGGAGGGGATCCGGGTCGGGTCCCGGCGGCCGCAACGGGTCGGGATCGGGACCCGGCGGCTGGGGCTGGTCGGGTCCGGTCGGTCGTGGCTGGTCCGGGCCCGGCGTCGTCGGCACGGGCTCCGCTGGGGGTACTGGCTGGCTCATGTCCACCGGATACCCGCCCGCCAAACCCTTTCGCACCCGCTTCGAATTGCTCGAAACGCGTTAACGAGCCGCCCGTGCTGATCGACAACCCGTCGAGTCCCTCGTTTGGGGCCGGCAGAACGGGGGCGGGGAGTTGGCGCTGTCCAGGGTGACGTCTCAGGGGTGGTTCCCCGGTTCCGAGCGCAGTCGCGGGCTGCGGTTCAGCGGCGCCGTCGAGCTGGTGCGGTTGCTGGACCGGCTCACCTCCCGCCCGCGGTGGCCGTCCCGCGACGTGCCGTTGCCGATCCTGCACCTGCGGCGGCCTCCCGGTGCCCCGAGCCCGCTGGAGGCGCTCGCCGGCCGTCCCGCGACCGCACGGGGGCGACGTGTCCCGTTCGCGCTGGTCGACGGCTCGGTGGAGCCCGAACGCCGGCTCCTCGACGACGTGGTCGCGCAGCTCGCCGGTGAGGTGCGCGGCGCCTCCCGGCTGCGGTTCCCGCACTACGCGCTCGTCGCGTGGTTGCTCGACCTCTCGCTGCCCGCCGACGTGGAGGCGGAGGAGGAGGAACGGGAGATCGCGCGCGAGTTCCGGCAGCACCTGCGGCGGCGCGTGCGGGTCACCGCGGACGGCGCGCAGGACCTCGCGCAGGACTTCCCGTGGTGGATCCGGCTGGTCATCGGGCTGATGCCGCGGATCGGCCTCGCGGTGACGGCCCTGGTGTGGCGGCCGGCGACGTGGGTGGGGGAGCAGGAACTCGGCGGCCGGTCGTGGCACGGCCTCTACCGGCTGGCGCGGGCCGTGGTGAAGGAACGGCTGGCGCAACGGCACGCGGACGAGGTCGGCGACCTGCTCGTGCGCGCGCTGCTCGAGGACCTGCGGCGGTCGCACCGGCGCTGGACGGTGCGGGGCACCGGCCGCCGGCGCACGGGCAACCCGTGGCTGCTGGTCGAGAACGGGCCGTGGCTGGTCGACGCCCTCGGCCGCGCTCGCGGTGGCGTCCGGAGCGGACAGTCGTGGCGCGCTTCGCCGCTGAGCCGGCCCGACCCGCTGCTGGTGATCTCCGCGGCGGAGTCGGCCCAGGCGCCGCCGACGCACGTGGCGGACGCCCTGGCGGGCTACCAGGACTGGTTGCGGCAGCTGTCGAGGTCGCAGAACTGGGTGCTGGAGCTCGACACCGACGCTTCCGAGCCCGCGAGAGGCGTCGTCGGCGCCCTGTCGGAGCTGCGGCCGATGAGCCTGCGCCGGGCGCTGGCCGCGCCGCTCGTGCTCCTGCTGCTCGCCGCCTCGCTCGTGGCCGTGCCGTTCCTCAACCACGCCCGGTGCGACGAGTGGTGGTCGCCGTCGCCGCGCTCGCCGTTGCAGCGGGTCGGGCAGGAGTGCATCGGGGTGTCGGCGGATCCGTTGCGGCACTTCGTCCCCGCGTGGGTGCCGGACGACATCCGCCCCGCCCTGGAGGACGTCTACGGCCGGATCACCGCCGAGAACCGCAGGGCGTGGCAGCGGCCGGACGCGGTCACCATCGTCTTCCTCAGCGTCCTGACCCCCAGCACCGCCAACAGCTTCCACGCGCTGGTCGAGGAGCTGCGCGGCGTGTGGGTGGCGCAGAAGACCAGCGACGTGCCGATCAGGGTGCTGCTCGCCAACGGCGGCGAGGGCCCCGGTGGCCGCGGCCTGGCTTCCGGCGACATCGCGGCGGACAAGATCATCGAACTGGCCGCGCGCGACCGCGCCGTCGTCGCCGTGACCGGCCTGTCGATCAGCACCGACACCGCCAGGTCCGTCGTGAAGCGCCTGGGCGGCAACGCTTTGCCGATCATCGGCACGCTGACGTCCGCCGACGACATGACGAGCGTCAACGAGTACTACTACCAGGTCGGGCCCAACAACCTGCGCGAGGCGAGAGTCGCCGCCTACTACGCCCGGAGCCGCCTGGCGACGACCGACGTGGCGATCTTCTACTCCGGTGACCCGACCGACCGCTACAGCCGGAACCTGGCCGAGGACGCCCGGACCGCGTTCGCCGAACGCGGGATCGTCGTCAGCCAGTACAGGGCGTACCGCGTGGCCGCCGACGACGAGGGCCTCGCCCCCGCGAGCCTCGGCCAGGGCGCGTGCCCCGCCGACGAGCGCCCCGGCTACGCCGTCTTCTACGCGGGCCGCGCCCAGTACCTGGCGGAGTTCCTGCGCGGCATGAACAGCAGGTGCCAGGGCCGCACGCCCCCGGTGATCGCGAGCGACTCGTCCACCCGGTTCATCCTCGAGGGCACCATGGCGCAGTTCCCGAACGTGCGGCTGGACTACCTGTCGTTCGCGAGCCCGGCAGCCTGGACCGACTGCGCGAAGGTGCCGTTCTACAAGAACTACCTCGACGTGTTCCGCCGGACCTGCCAGGCGCTCGGCGACGGGCGTTCGGCCGCCGCCCACGACGCGGTGCAGGTCCTGGTGGAGGGCGTGCGGCAGGTGCGGCGGACCGATCCGGGCGCTCGCGTGCGGGAAGGGCTGCTCGCGGGGATCGGCGGCATCCGCCCCGGCAACGCGATCCAGGGCGCGAGCGGGACGATCGGGTTCGGGGCGAGCACCCGGTTGCCGTCGAACAAGGCCGTGCTGGTGTTGCGGGGCAACACGGACACCACGTCGACGCCCCGGCTGGTGTGCGGGGAGCTGCCGTTCCCGGAGGACCTGGTGGTGCGGCCGGACGTGGACGGGTGCCCGCGGGACCCGCAGTAGGTCAGCGCTCCGCGCCCAGCACCGGCTTCACGTCCACGACCGGCGTGCCGTCGACCGCCTCCAGGTGCGCCACCCGCACGCGCACGCCGTCGACGGCGACGATCCGCACGTGGTGCAGCCCGATCGGGTTCGGCCGGTCCGGCGAGCGGGTCGAGAACACCCCGGTCTCCGGCCGGTCGAGGTCCTCGCGCGGGTGCACGGCCAGCACCGACCTGTCGGCGCGGTCGAGCCAGGTCAGCACCAGGACGTCCTGGCCGGGCGCGAGCTCCCGCATCGCCCGCTCGTACTCCGGTGCGAACACGAGCCAGGCCTCCGGCGCGCCCTCGTCGGCCTGCCCGGGCGCGGCGGAGCGGTCGGTGAGGGGCGACTCGACGTGGCCGATCGGTTGCAGCTTCATCAGGTCCCGCAGAAGGTCCGGTAGGTGGCGCTGAAGTCCTGCGGCGCCGGTGTGGCGAAGTGTTGCAGACCGGGGCGCTCCCCGTACGGCGAGGTCACCGCTTCGAGCAGGTTGTGCAGCGGGGCCAGGTCGCCGGCGGCGCCTGCGGCCAGCGCTTCCTCCACGAGGTGGTTGCGCGGGATGTAGACGGGGTTGACCCGGTCCATCTCCTCCGCGTCCGGGCCCAGCTCGCGCCAGCGCGCGATCCAGGCGTCGACGCCCGCGAGGTCGAGGAACAGCGACCTGGCCGGTTCGGCGTCGCCCCGCGCGGCCTTGCCGAGCAGGTGGAAGAACGAGGTGTAGTCGACGTGGTTCTCGTGCATCAGCACCAGCAGGTCCTTGAGCAGCGGTTTCACGTCGCCGGACACGCCGAGCTTCCTCCGCGCGCCGCCGATCCAGGCCTCCTCGAACCGCGTGCTGAACGTGCCGAGCACCTCCATCGCCAGTTCGACGGCCTTGTCCTGGTCGTCGGCGAACAACGGCAGCAGCGCCTCGGCGAGGCGGGCGAGGTTCCACTCGGCGACGATCGGCTGGTTGCCGAACGCGTAACGGCCGCGGTGGTCGATCGAGCTGTATGTCGTCGACGGGTCGTAGGCCTCCATGAACGCACACGGGCCGTAGTCGATCGTCTCACCGGAGATCGTCATGTTGTCCGTGTTCATCACGCCGTGGATGAAGCCGACATGCATCCACTGGGCCACCAGGGACGCCTGCGCGGCGACGACCTGGTCGAACAGCTCCAGGTGGGTGCTGCCCGGGTAGTGGCGGGCGATCGCGAGGTCGGCGAGACGGCGCAGCAGGTCCACGTCGCCGGTGTTGCGGGCGTACTGGAAGCTGCCGACCCGCAGGTGCGAGGAGGCGACCCTGGCCAGGACGGCGCCCGCCAGCGGTTCCTCGCGCTGCACGACCGCTCCGGTCGACACCACGGCGAGCGAACGGGTCGTGGGAATGCCCAGCGCGTGCATGGCCTCGCTGACGACGTACTCGCGCAGCATCGGGCCGACCGCCGCGAGCCCGTCGCCGCCGCGGGCGAACGGGGTGCGGCCGGAGCCCTTGAGGTGCAGGTCGCGCAGCCGGCCGTCGGCGCCGGTCAGCTCGCCCAGCAGCAGGGCGCGGCCGTCGCCGAGCCGGGGGAGTAGCCCCCGAACTGGTGACCCGCGTAGGCCTGGGCGACCCCGCGGCCGCCGGCGAGGAACGGCAGGCCGTCACCCCGCAACCAGGCGGGGTCGAGGCCCAGCTCCTCCGCGAGGGGCTCGTTGAGGAGGAGCAGTTCCGGTTCGGCGACCGGGACGGCCTCCCACGAGACCGCCATCTCCGGCACCGCTGTCGCGAAGTCGCTGCTCAGGCTGATGTCCACACCTTCCAAGGTACCCGCTGCTCCCCGGTCGACCTGTGATCGCGGTCTCACGGCGAACTCGGCTGAACCGTTTCCGCGCCGCGCACGTGACAGGGGCGAACAGGTTGGTGGAAGCCCACTCGGGAATGAGAAAAACAATGCGTCGCAAGCAAGTGGGGATCGCTGCTGCCCTTTTCGCGATCGGTGCCGTCACGTTGACGGCGTGCGGACAGGGTGCCACGCAGACCGGGAACGCCGCTCCCGCAACGGAACAGGCGCAGGTCGGGGGAACGCCGCGGGCGTCGGCCGATGAGTCCGGAGTGGACTTCCTGCGCGGAACCGCGAATTCCGACAACGCCGACAAGACCACGGGCGACCGCGCGCCGGAGCCGGCTCCCGCCGAGGTGAAGCAGAAGTGGGTGGAGCTGCGCGTCGGCAACGCCGGTGGCCTCGAACCCGCTGTGGTGAACGGGAAGGGCCTGTCCGCTACTGGTTCGGCGACGACCCGGTGAGGGGCGGGGTGTCCAACTGCAACGGTGACTGCGCCAAGACGTGGCCTCCCATCACGGTCACCAAGGGCACCAAGCTCTTCTTCCCCGGCATCAAGCGCGAGAACATCGGGTTCGTCAAGCGCCAGGACGGCCAGACGCAGGTGACGATCGGCGGCCGCCCGGTCTACCTGTTCTCCGAGGACGGGAAGGCCGGTGACGTCCTCGGCCAGAACGTCGGGAACAAGTGGTTCGTGATCGATCACGAGGGCGGGCGCGCCGTCGCCCCCGCCGAGGCGCCGACGACCCAGCCCGCGCCGACGACGCCGGGCGCCGGGCCCGCCACGTCCGTGACCTTCTTCGCCGGCAAGAACTTCGACGACTTCAGCGGCGACAACTTCGCCATCGGCGTGAAGCCCGAGGCGAAGTGCGCGGACCTGCGCGGCGCCTTCCGGTCGCTGTCGCCGTCCGGTGCGGTGAAGATCTGGTCCGAGCCGGGCTGCAAGGGCAGGTCCGCCGTCGTGAGCGAGGACGTCCGCGACGCGGCCGAGCTCGGCTTCGCGAACGGCGTCCGGTCCTACGTCCTGCCCTGACCTGATCGGGTGAACGACCCCGGCCGCCGGAGCACCCCGGCTCTGGCGGCCCCTCCGCCTCGCTACGCTCCAGGCATGCGCCACTCCGCCATTGCGCTGGCTTTCCTGCTGGCCGGGTGCGGTACCGGGACCTCGTCCCTGCCCACGATCACCCCGGCCCCCGCGTCGTCGGCCGGCTCACCGCTGCCGGACCTGCAGCCCCGGCTCGACGCGATCGGTGTCCTGCTCACGGACTGCGCCGCCCGCCTGCGCGGCGAACCGGTCGATCCCGCCGACAACTGCACCCACGTCATGCCCGACGTGACAGGCGTGGTCGCCGAGGTCGAGAAGCAGTCCTCCAAGCTCCCGCCCGCGGGCCAGGCCGCCCTCGCCGAGGTCCGCACCCAGCTCGCCGCCATCGCGCCCTGCGAGCCGTGGTTCGCCGCCGGTGGCACGAGTGCGGACAGCCAGCTCGACGCCCGCTGCAAGAAGGCCTGGGACGCGCTGTTCCGGGGGTACACCGCCGTGCGCAACACGGCCTGACGGCGGCTCCACTGTGGACAGGGCGGTCCGAGGCCCGTCAGGGCGCAGGTTCGACCGGCGGGAAGCGGCTCGTGAGCTCGGCCGAGATCTCGTAGTGGCGCACCAGGAACGCGCGCTCGTCGAGCTTCTTGCGCCGCAGCCAGCCCGTCACCTCGGCGTTGCACTTGCTGGCGTTGCAGGAGCCGCACGCGGGCACGACGTTCGCGAGCGTGTAGCGGCCTCCGCGCGAGAGCGCCTGCACGCAGTCCTTCTGGAGTGAGGTGGCGGGGGCGCCGCAATAGGCGCAGCCGCCCCACGACGCCTTGAGGGCGTCCCACTGCGCGTCGGTGAGGTCGTTGACGACGCGCGCCATGCGCTTCTTGCGCTTGCGCGCGGCGCGAACCTGTTTGCTACCGCCGGTCGGCACGATCGGTGAGACTACGCGTCGCGATGGCCAGGAGGTCGGAGGCGGGGCCCCGGGGTGTCCTGCCCGCCGGCCACACCGCCCGCAGCGCGCGGTGCAGGTCCACGCCGGCCACCTCGACGCGGACGAGCGTGCGGGCGGCGACGTCGGTGGCGACGGTGTGCAGGCTCAGCACGGCCGGGCCGATGCCGCCGATCGCGGCCGCCTTGATGGCGGTGGTCGACGACATCTCCAGCAGCGGGCCGGCGGACTCGCTCACGCCCGCGGCATTCAGGGCGTGCTCCCACGCCTGGCGCGTGCCGGAACCGGGCTCCCTGACGACCAGCGGGGTCGCGGCGGCCTTCGCGGCCGTGACGCGGCGGCGCCCGGACCAGGGGTGGCCGGGAGCGACGACGAGCACCAGTTCGTCGTGGGCGACGACACGGGTGGCGAGGCCCGCCGGCACGTCGGTGCTCTCGATGAAACCGAGGTCCGCGCGGTCGGCCAGCACCTGCTCGGCCACGTGCGCCGAGTTGCCCGCGGACAGCACGGTCGCCGTGTCCGGGCTGACGGTCCGCAGCGCGATGAGCCACGCGGGCAGCAGGTACTCGGCGACGGTGAGGCTCGCGGCGACGCGGAGGTGGCTCTGCCGGTCCGCGCGCAGGCTGGTGATGCCGGCGTCGAGGTCGGTCGCCCGTTCGAGCACCTGCGCCGCCCACCCGGCGACGAGCTGGCCCTCCGTGGTGAGCCGGGCACCGCGCGGGGTGCGTTCGAGCAACGGCACGCCGACGCGGGACTCGAGCGTCCTGAGCCGTTCGCTGGCGCTGGGCTGCGACATGCCGTGGGCGCGGGCCGCCCGGCCGATGCTGCCCAGCTCCGCCACGCTCAGCAGCAGGTCGAAGCTGGTCAGGTCGGTGACCCTGGACGGCAGAGGCATAGGGGCAGCCTATGTGCACATCGGCGATCGCCGCCTACCGGAGCCGGCGCGGCGGGAGGATCGTCATGTCGTGACCGCTCTCGCACCTCATCCACACCGTGCCCCCGAGGTGCGACGAGCGGCGCCCTTCGGCCCGAACCTCTTCGCCTCCGTGATGGGGACCGGGATCGTCGCCACGGCCGGTGCCGCGATGCCCGGCCTGCGCACCGCCGCCACGTGCGTCTGGGCGCTCGACGCCGCGCTGCTGGTCTTCCTCGTGGCCGCCGCCGCGAGGCGCTGGACGTGGTCCACGGTCCGGGCGCAGCTCGCCGACCCCGTGATGGCGCAGTTCTGGGGCGCGCCACCGATGGCGCTGATGACCGTCGGCACGGGCGCGTTGCTGCTCGGCCGTGACTGGATCGGGCTGCCCGCGGCCCTGGCCGTCGACTGGGCACTGTGGACGGTCGGCACCCTGCTCGGTCTCGCGACGTCGGTGCTGGTGCCGCTGCGGATGATCGGCAGCGGCGAGCGCGCGTTCGGCGGCTGGCTGATGCCCGTCGTGCCGCCGATGGTGTCCGCGGCGTCCGGCGCCCTGCTCGCCGGGCACCTGCCGGAGGGACCGCCGCGGCAGGCCCTGGTCCTCGGCTGCTACGCCCTGTTCGGCGTCAGCCTGTTCGCGACGGTCGTGATCGTGCCGCAGATCTGGCAGCGGCTCGTCCGGCACGGCCCGGGAGCCGCCTCCACCGTGCCGACGCTGTGGATCGTGCTCGGCCCGCTCGGCCAGTCGATCACCGCCGCGAACCTGCTCGCCGGCGTGCCCGTGCTCCCCGGCCAGACCGCGTTCGGCGTCCTGTACGGCACGATCACGTGGGGCTTCGCGTTGCTGTGGACGGCACTCGCGGCGGCCGTGACCGTCCGGACGGCGCGGCGCGGCCTGCCGTTCGCGTTGACGTGGTGGAGCTTCGTCTTCCCGCTCGGCACCCTCGTGACCGGGACGAGCGCGCTGGCGACGCGCGTGCCGTCGGCGATGTTCACCGGTGTCGCCGTTGTGCTGTACGGAGTGCTGGTGCTCGCATGGGCCACTGTGGCCGTTCGCACGCTGGTGCGGCGTTAGGGATGCCCTAGACTGCCCCGAAAGCTCTGGGGGGATCGCAGTGGGTGTGGACGTCGACAGCTGGGGCCTGCGGGACCACTACGCCGCGGAAGAGGACCCGGACGTCCGCTACGTCATCATCCTCGTTGAAGGCCAACGGCTTCCGCACGCCGTCGTGCGACTGACCGGCACGGTGGAGGAAGCCTTCGGTCACGAGCTGCGCTGGGAACCGTCGGACCTGTTGAGCCGCGTGGAGTCCGAGCCGTCGTGGACGGCACGTGACGCGAACGTCGGCTACGCCAACGGCTTCCTCGTCGAGATGATCCGCGTGCTCCGTGCCCGGAGGCACGAGTCGGAGTTGGCGGACTACAAGTACTACGCGAGCTTCAAGCACGCCCTCGGCGTGCTGGACCTCGACAACGCCGACCGGCTGATCCGCCGCCCCGAGGGCAGCGTCGAGGAGGAGTACGCCGGCCACGGGACGTGGGAGCGGTCCGGCAAGCTCCACCGCATCGACTCCGGCGACGACCCGGACGAGGCGTACGTCGCGATCAGCGAGTCCGAGGCCCTGCGGCTCAAGGAGCTGATCGACGACAGGTGGGACCGCGGCTGCAGCCACCACGTCGTGTTCGTGGACCGGAACCCGGTCGCCGTCGTCGTCAAGGTGCGCGCCAGCCCGGACGACGAACTGGCCTGCACCGGCGAGGCGGAGCCCCAGCCGTCCCGGCTGCTCGACCAGGCGACGCGGGAGCCGCGGATGAACGCCGTCGAGGTCGGCATGGAGAAGGCCGTCGAGATGATGGCCGCGCTCACCCAGCGGCGCCGCCTGCGCGACCAGGCCACCCTGACCGGTGGCTTCGCGCTGTTCGACAGCCTGACCGACGTCCTCGACCCGGACGCGGCCACCGAGGTGGTGCCCGCGCGCGAGGACCGGCAGCGGATCTCCGCGCCCCTGAGCCCCCGGGAGGCCGAGCAGATCGGCCTGCGCCTGCACGTGCGGCATGCCCGCCGCACCGCCGAAGCGGTCGGCGGCCACCACCACTTCGCCGTCTTCTCGCGACTGGAGGACGTCGTCGACCCCGTCATCGCGTCCTCGGTGATCCGCGTGGACCCGCACGGCCACTGGGAGATGTACCTGCGTGGGGGAGTGTGGCTGCGCACCCCGAACCCGTCGAGGCTCATCACCCTGCCGCTGGGCAGGTCCGGCCTCGACCGCGTCACGCGCGCGCTCGACGACCGGCGGCCCCGCTACTTCGAGGTCCGCGGGCCGCAGGGCCGGGTGGCGCTGCTCCGCCTGGCCGGGAGCACCGAGGAGTCCGCGCGCGACCTCCGGTGGGAGCCCTCGGCGTTGCTGTCGCGCCGGCAGGACGAACCGGACCGGGTCATCACCGAGTACGACGAGGAGGCCATGACCCTGGCGAGGTACTACAGGGCGAGCAGCGAGAGGACCGAGCGGCACCGCGGCGACGCTTGCGGGTACTTCGCGGTCTTCGCCGACTTCGCGGCCGCGCTGGACTTCGAGCGCGCCGAGGCGGTGGTGCGGCGCGAGGACGACGTCGACGAACGGCACGTCGAGCGCGGCCGGTGGGTCCCGACGGACCTGTTGTCCCGCAAGCCGAACATCCCGTACCTCGCCGTGAGCGAAGCCGAGGCGGAACGGTTGCGTCAGACCTGACCTAAGACCAGTAGGCCGAAGCCTAAAGGGCATAGGCTGGGTCGCATGCGCCAAGCCCTGACCGCACCGGCTGTGATCGCCGAAGCAGCCACCCTGGCCGACGAGCAGGGCTTCCAGGCCGTGACCCTCTCGGCGGTGGCACGACGCCTGGGCGTGCAAGCCCCCAGTCTCTACACCCATGTCGAAGACCTGGAAGCCCTCAGGGACGGCATCACCGCACGAGCCCTGGCCGAACTGTCCGCCGAGATCAGCGTGGCGATAGCCGGAAGATCCGGCAGGCAGGCCCTCCAGGCCTTCGCCGACACCCACCGCGGCTACGCGCGGGCGTTCCCGGGCCGCTGGCAGTCCCTCCAGCGCAGGGCCGGCCGGCCGGTGGTCCGCTCGGACGCGGCCAGGAGCATGGCGGAACAGGCCGGTGCCGTCCTCAGGGGCTATCCGGTGCCCGCGAGCGAGCGCGTGCACGCCATCCGCCTGCTGGGCAGCACGATCAACGGCTTCCTGTCCCTGGAACGCACCGGCGGCTTCGACCACAGCGAGCCGGCACCGGAGGAGTCCTGGCGCAGAACGGTGGCCGCCCTCGACGCCCTCCTGAACGCCTGGCCCACCACCCGGGACGAGACGTGACCATGATCATCACCCCGCTGACCGACGAGATCGTGCGAGGCGCCGCCGAGCTGGAGCGGACCAGCCGGGGCGTCCGCCCGCACCGCCTCCCCACCTGGGTCCGCACCCGGTTCCCGGACCCCCAGCTGCTCGGCGCGGAAAGCCGCCCGGCAGGCGTGCGCCTGGTGTTCGCGACGAAGGCCACCACGATCGAGCTGGACCTCCACACCACCTATGTCTCGTACACGGGCGTCAGCCGCCCACGCGGTTATGTCGACCTGGTCGTGAACGGCGATCGAGTCGCGAGCGGCCAGGTCGGCGGCGGCGACCGGATCGAGATCGACCCGGAGACCGGAGCGACGCGGCTCCACGCGGGCGTTCCGTGCACCACCAGGTTCAGCGACCTCGGCACCGACGAGAAGCACGTCGAGCTCTGGCTGCCGCACAACGAAACCGTGGACCTGCGGGCCCTGCGCACCGACGAACCGGTCACGCCGCTGACCTCGGCCAGGCGGATCTGGCTGCACCACGGCAGCTCGATCAGCCACGGGTCGAACGCCACGACGCCCACCCGGACCTGGCCCGCCGTCGCGTCCCGCCTGGGGGACGTCGAGCTGCACAGCCTCGGCTTCGGCGGCAGCGCGCTGGTCGACCCGTTCGTCGCCCGCGTGATGCGCGACAGCCCCGCCGACCTGATCAGCGTGAAGCTCGGCATCAACGTGGTGAACTTCGACGTGATGCGGCTGCGGGCGTTCGTGCCGGCGGTGCACGGGTTCCTCGACACGATCCGCGACGGCCACCCGGAGACGCCGCTGGTGCTGATGTCGCCGATCTTCTGCGGCGCCTACGAGGACACGCCCGGCCCCGGCCGGATGGACCTCGACGGCCGGGGCGGGGTGCGCTTCTCCGCGACCGGTCCGCACGGCCCGGCGCCGCAGCTCACCCTGCGGGTCGTCCGCGAAGCCCTGGAGTCGCTCGCCGGGCGCCGGGAGGAGGACCCGAACCTGCACCACCTCGACGGCACCCGGCTCTACGGCGAGCAGGACGCGGCCGAGCACCCGTTGCCGGACGCGCTGCACCCGGACACCGCCGCGCACGAGCTGATCGGAGAGCGGTTCGCCCGGTACGCCTTCGCACCGGGCGGCCCGTTCGCGACCCGGTGAGCGCTACCGCCCGCACCCGGCCACGCCCGGCACCGCGATCCCGAGCTGCCACGCCGTCCGACGCGTCACGGGGTCGCGGTGCAGGGCACGACCGCCCACACGGCTTTACCGGTCTGCTGGGGCGTCACGCCCCAGCGCTCGGAGAGCTGGTCGACCAGCACGAGGCCGCGGCCCCGCACCGAGTCCGGGGAGGACGGTTGCAGCGCCGGGGGAGTGGCGGAGGCGTCCTCCACCACGACCTCGACGCCGCCCGCCGCGCCGGTGCGGCGCAGCCGCAGGCGCGCGGGGAACCGGCCGTGGTCGTAGACGTTCGAGACGAGCTCGGTCACGACGAGCTGCACGTCGAGCAGGTCGTCCTCGTGCAGCGACGGCAGTGCGGTGCTCGCCCACCGGCGGACCACGGCGATGTCAGGCACCTCACTGTCCAACTCCAGCACGTGGGAGGAATCAGGAGGGTCGTCGACGACGGCCAAGAGCGTGCCTTCCTGTCTCTGGTGAGCAGGCAGGAGTTACCTCCGGGACGAAGCCCCTAAACGTGGTGACCACCTGTGGTGGTTCCCGGGAGCACAGCTAGTGTCTGCGAAGTGGTTGACCGTTTGAGGAGGACTTGGTGACTTCGGACGCAGGGCACGCGCAACGCTTGACCGAGCTGTTGCGCACGAATGCCGAGTCCTTGATCGACAAGTGGGTGGACGCGGTGGCCGCCCTGCTGCGGGGACGGTCGACCAAGTCGGAGCTCGAGTCCGACTTCAAGGAGTTCTTCGCGGCGCTGCTGCCCCTGGTCGGCAGTGACGGCCGGAACACGGGCGGGCCGGAGTTCGCCGAGATCCGGTCGCTGCTGGAGGAGTACTCGCGCAACCGGGTGCGGTCCGGCTTCACGCCGTCGGAGACCGCGTCGAGCGTGTTCTCGCTCAAGCGCGAGGTCTTCGGCCTGACCGAGGGCGACGAGGACCCGGAGCTCTTCCGCCAGGTGCTGGAGTTCTCCAGCCTGCTCGACGCCCTCGGCCTGCTGACCTTCGAGTTCTACGCGCGGGCGCGCGAGGAGATCATCCGCGAGCAGTCCGAGCAGCTGCTGGAGCTGACCACGCCGGTCGTGAAGATCTGGGAGGGCGTGCTGGCGGTGCCGCTCGTGGGCACGCTCGACTCCGCGCGCACCCAGGTCGTGATGGAGAAGCTGCTGGAGATGCTGGTCGAGACCGGCTCCGAGCACGCGATCATCGACATCACCGGTGTGTTCGCCGTGGACACCCAGGTCGCGCAGCACCTGCTCAAGACCGTCGTCGCGGCGCGGCTCATGGGCGCGGAGTGCATCGTGTCCGGCATCCGCCCGCAGATCGCGCAGACGATCGTGGCGCTGGGCATCGAGTTCGGCGACATCGTCACGAAGGCCTCGCTGGCCGACGCCCTGCGGCACGCGCTGCGCCGGGACGGCGTGGACGTCGTGCGCCGCGAGGTCGTGTGATGGAACGCGTCCCGATTCTGAAGATCGGCGGCGTGCTGCTCGTCTCCATCCAGATCGACCTGCAGGACCAGAGCGTGCTGGCGCTGCAGGAGGACCTGGCGGAGAAGATCAGCGCGACCGGCGCCCACGGCGTGGTCATCGACATCTCCGCGGTGGAGATCGTCGACTCGTTCATCGGCCGGATGTTCGCCACGATCGCCTCGATCTCGCGGCTGTTCGACGCCGACACCGTCGTGGTGGGCATGCGTCCGGCCGTCGCGATCACGCTCGTGGAACTGGGTCTCACGCTCGGTGGCGTGCGCACGGCGCTGAACCTCGAACGCGGCATGAAGATCCTGGAGCAAATCCGGCGGGACGCCTGATGCCGCCCCGGTCCGACGGCCCGGAGGAGCTGTCGATCGCCGGCGACGACGACGTGGTGCGCGTGCGCCAGCTCGTGCGCACGTACGCGCAGCAGACGAAGCTGTCGCTGGTCGACCAGACGAAGCTGGTCACCGCGGCCAGCGAGCTCGCCCGCAACACGCTGATCTACGGCGGCGGAGGCTTCGCCCGCGTCGAGGAGGTCAACGACGGACGGCGCGCCGGCGTGCGCGCTTCGTTCCACGACGAGGGTCCCGGAATCCCCGACCTCACGCTCGCCCTGGCCGACGGCTGGAGCAGCGGGAGCGGCCTCGGCCTCGGACTGAGCGGCGCCCGCCGCCTGGTCGACCAGTTCGACCTCGACACCGAGGTCGGCCGCGGCACGGTGGTGACAGTGGTCAAGTGGAAGAGATGAGCACCGCGACCTGCCTGCCGCTGGTGCGCGACGAGGCCTGGCTGCCGGTCGAGGAGACCGCCCACGTGGGCAGGGTGCGGCGGACGGCCACGGCGCTCGCCGAACGGCTCGGTTTCTCCGAGTCGCGCGCCGCCGAGGTCGGTCTCGCGGTCACCGAGATCGGGACGAACCTGCACAAGCACGCCCGGCAGGGCGTCGTGCTGGTCAGGTCCGTGCGCGGTGAGCGGGACGCGGCGGTCGAGGTCCTGGCGGTGGACCGCGGCCCCGGCATCGGCGACCAGGCCCTGGCGTGGCAGGACGGGCACTCCACCGCCGGCACGCTGGGCGTGGGGCTCGGCACGGTGCGCCGGCTCGCGTCGAGTTGCGCCATGACGTCGCGCCTGGGCGGGGGGACGTCGCTGGTCGCGCGGTTCGCGTCCCGGGCGGGGTGGGCACCCGACTGGGGCGTGGAAAGCGCCGCCGGGGTGACCAGGCCGATCAAGAACGAGGACGTGTGCGGTGACGCGTACGCGGTGTGCCGCGGCTCCGACCGGCTGACGCTCATGATGTGCGACGGCTCGGGCCACGGACCGCTGGCGGCCGCGGCGTCCGATGCGGCCGTGCGGTACTTCCAGGCGAACGCGTCCCTGCCGCCGGACCAGATGGTCACGAGGCTGCACGCGGCGTTGCGCGGCACCCGCGGCGGAGCGGTGGCGGTCGCCGACGTCGACCTGGTCGCGCGGACGGTGCGCTACTGCGGACTCGGCAACATCGCCGCCGCGGTGCTGGCGGACGGGCGCAAGCAGGGCATGATCTCGGTGCCCGGCGTGGCGGGCCACCAGGCGCGCACGATCCGGACGTTCGACTACGCGCTGCCGGACAGCGCGGTGGTGGTCCTGCACTCCGACGGCCTCACCGAGCGCTGGGGCGTCGACCACGGCAGCGACCTGGTCAACGACCCTCCCGTGCTGATCGCGGCGACACTGCTGCGGGAAGCCGGTGTCCGCAACGACGACGCCTGCGTGCTCGTGGCCAGACCGACATGACGACGACCGAACTGCTGCGCCTGGTGATCGGCGACGAGCGGGACGTGTTCCTGCTGCGTCAGCGCGGTCGCCAGGTCGCGGCCGCCGTCGGGCTCGACGGGCAGAACCAGGTCCGCGTGGCGACCGCGCTGAGCGACATCGGCCGGGAGCTGGTGCGGCAGGACGTGAGCACGACCGCGGTCTTCCGGCTGCGGCGCACCCGTCCCTCCGCGCTGCTCGTCGAACTGTCCTGGCAGGCCGGGGTGACGGTGTCCGGACCCGGCTGGGACACCGCGACCAGGTTGATGGACGAGCTCGTCGTGACGGCGAGCGGCGCGACGCTGGTGAAGAACGTGCACCACGTGGTCGCACCGGACGAGAGTCTTCTCCGGGAACTGCGCGAGGACAGCGGCACCAGTGCGCTCGACGAGCTGCGCACGCAGAACCAGGAGCTCCTGGAGACGCTCGAGAACCTGGAGGCGAAGAGCAAGGAGCTCGAACGCCTCAACGACGAGCTCGAGGAGACCAACCGCGGCGTCGTCGCGCTCTACCAGGAGCTGTCCGACGAACTGGAGCAGACCAACCAGGGCGTCGTCGCCCTGTACGCGGACCTGGACGCGAAGTCCGCCGAGCTGCGGGACGCCGCGGCCGCGCGCATCCGGTTCTGGTCCAACATCAGCCACGAGCTGCGCGCGCCGATCAACTCCGTGGTCGGCCTGACCCGGTTGCTGGCCGCTCCCGGCGGCGACCCCCTGACCGCCGACCAGCGCCACCACGTCGACCTGATCAACGAGTCCGCGGCGACGTTGCTCGCGCTGGTCAACGAGCTGCTCGACACCGCCAAGGCCGAGTCGGGCAGCCTGCAGCCCCGGATGGCGCCCGTCGCGCTCGACTACGTGATCACCCAGCTGCGCTCGGCAGTGCGGCCGATGCTGCGCTCCGGTGACGTGAGCCTGGTCGTGGACGCGATCCCGGACCTGCCGTCACTGGTCACCGACGAGACGATGCTCGTGCGGATCCTGCGCAACGTGCTCTCCAACGCGGTCAAGTTCACCAAGCGCGGCGAGATCCGCTTCACCGCGGAGAAGGGACCCGGTCCGGACGAGATCCGGTTCGTGGTCAGCGACACCGGCATCGGCATCCCGCCCGAGGAGCAGAGCCGGGTGTTCGAGGAGTTCTACCAGGTGCCGAACGCGCTGCAGGTCGGGGCGAGCGGCACCGGGCTCGGCCTGTCGTACGCGCGCAAGCTCGCCGAGATCCTCGGTGGCACGCTGACGCTGAGCAGCACCCCGGGCATCGGCACCGAGGTCGTGCTGACCCTGCCGACGGCGAAGGACGAGTTCGCGCGGCCGGCTCCCGTCGCGTGCGCGCTGATCGCGGACGGCGACGAGAAGACCCGCGCGCGGCTGCGCGACGCGGTGCGGGACATCGCCTCAGAGGTCGTCGAGGCCGAGGACGGCCGCACCGCCCTGAACCTCGCGAAGGCCCGGCGGCCCGACCTGGTCGTGGTGAGCGCGAGCGCGCCCGTGATGAGCGGCAGCGCCGTGCTGTCCGTGCTGCGCCTCGACCCGGACCTGCGGGCGGTGCCCGTCGTCGTCGTGTCCGGCGACGACCCCGGTGGTCTCGCCCGCAGCGTGCACAGCCTCGGGGCCGCGATGGTGCACGAGTCGCGGATCTCCCCCGAAACGGTGGGCCGCGCGATCAGGGACGCCCAGCTCACGGCGCGCAGAACGGAGGGTCGATGAACCCGTCAGCCATGGGCGGCGGACCGGCCAGGGTTCTCGTCGTCGACGACCTGGAGGCGAGCCGGTTCATCGCGTCCAGCTGGTTGCGCCGCAGCGGCCACACGGTCGTGGAGGCGACCACCGCGGCAGAAGCGCTCACGGCGCTGGGGTCCCAGTCGTTCGACCTGGTCCTGCTGGACGTGCACCTGCCCGACATGAGCGGCTACGACGTCACCGAGAGGATCAAGGCCGACCCGCGCACGAGCTCGATCCCGGTCGTGATGCTCTCCGCGACCTACATCGAACCCGAGGACAAGGTCACCGGCCTCACCAGGGGAGCGGACGCCTACCTCACCGAGCCCGTCGACCCCGGCGAGCTGCTGGCCAACGTCGAGGCCGCGCTGCGCTACCACCGCGCCCGCGCGCTCGCCGAACACCTCGCCGTCCGGCTCACCCGGCTCACCACGGCGACGTTCGCCATCAACGCCGCGACGACGTTCGAGGGCCTGGCCGAGGCGGCCGCGGTCGGGGCGGCGGACGTGCTCGACGCGGAGGCCACGGCCGTCCTGACCAATCCGGACGGCGTCGTCTGCGTCGCGACGGGCGGTGTGCGACAGCCGGAGGCCCGGTTCCGCCCCGGCAACGCCGACGTCGAGCAGTGGATGTCGTCGCACAACCCCGGCGTCGGCGTCACGGTGGTGGAGGCCGACTCGGTGCCGTGGCACGCGGCGGTCCCGGCCGTGGCGGCGCTGGCCCGCACGAAGCTGCGCAGGCCCCCCATCGGCATCGCGGTGCCGCCGTGGGCCGTGATCAGCGACGACGACCGCAACCTGCTGCGCCAGCTCGCCCAGGCGACGGCACTCGCGGCGGAGGGCCTGCTGACGTTCGCCGAGGAGCACTCGCTGGCGTTGACGCTGCAACGCAGCCTGCTGCCCCGCGAGCTGCCGCACAACGCCGACCTGCCGATGACGGTCCGGTACGTGCCCGCGTCGAGCAACGCCGAGATCGGCGGCGACTTCTACGACGTGATCGAGCTCGACGGCCGCATGCTGATCGCGATCGGCGACGTCTGCGGCCACTCGATCGAGGCCGCCACGGTGATGGCCGAGGTGCGCCACACCCTGCGCGCCTACGCCGTCGAGGGCCACCGCCCCGCCGAGATCCTCCGCAGGGTCGACACGCTGCTCGAACGCTTCCACCCGACCGGCGGCCTCACCACGATGTGCCTGCTGCTGGTCGACCTGGAGGCGGGCACGATGGCCGTCGCGAACGCGGGCCACGTGCCACCGCTGATCGCCGACGAGGACGGCGCCCGCTACAGCACGGTCAAGGGCCCGCTGCTCGGCATCGGCCTGGACCGCCCCGAGGCCACCGAACTGCCGTTGCCGCGCGGCACCACCGTCCTGCTCACCACCGACGGCCTGGTCGAACGCCCCGGCATCGACCTGGACGAGGGAATGGAGAGGCTGCGCGCCGCCGTCTCGCACGACGACGACATGGACGACCTCGCCGACCGCCTGCTGGCCGAGCTCGGCCAGGGCAAGCAGGACGACATCGCCCTGCTCGTGCTGCGTCGGCGCGCGTGACGCCCCCCGTCGTGGACGTGCCGGTGCGGCCGGGCATGTCGATGTCGCGGCTGCGGCACGACCTCACCACCGCCTTGGCGGACGTCGGTGAAGACCACCTCTACGACGTGCAGCTCGTGGTCACCGAGCTCGTGTCGAACGTCCTCGACCACACCCCGGGCACCGGGCACCTGCGGATCGTGCACCACCGCGACCCGTGCGTGGTGGAGGTGGAGGTGGACGACGAGTCGCCGGTCGAGCCGGTGTACGGCCGGTCCCGGCTGGGGGAGCACCGGGGACGGGGGATCATGGTGGTGGACACCATCTCGGGGCGGTGGGGGTACCGGGTGCGGGCCGGTGGGGGCAAGACGGTGTTCGCGCTGGTGGAGTGCACGGGCTGACCGCCTGGGCGCGTCGGGCGGTGGGTGATGTCGTTGCTTGCGGCGCCTCCGGCTCTCAGCCATGACGGACCTCGCCTCGGTCGTGCGCGGGCTGACCGCTGTGGCGCGGCGGCCGGTGGGCGTTGCCGTCGCGTGCGGCACCTTCGGCGGTTCCGGTTCCCAGTCGTGCCGGACCACGCCTCGGTCGCGCATGGGCTGACTGCCGGGGTGCGGGGGCCGGTGGCGTTGCCGTCGGTCGCGGCGCCTTCGCCGGTTCCTGCTCTCAACCGTGCCGGACCACGCCGCAGTCGTGCACGGGCTGACTGCCGGGGTGCGGCGGGCGGTGGGCGTTGCCGTCGCGTGCGGTACCTCCGGCGCCTCCCGCTCCCAGCCGCGCCGGACCAAGCCTCAGTCGCGCGTCGTGTGGGCGAGCCCCGACAGCTCCAGGATCCGGGCCGGCGCCCCTCCCGCGACCAGCGCCAGCTCCCGCCCCCGTCCTCTCGCGGCCGCCATCGCCTGCAGCAGCAGCGCCACCCCGGAGCTGCTGAGGTACCGCAGCCCCGTCAGGTCGACCTCCACCGGTCGCGGGTCGTCCACGTCGATCCGGCTCAGCAGCGGTGAGCGCAGCTCGTCGACCGTGGCGATGTCGAGGTCGCCGGTGAGCAGGACGACCTGCGCGCGTTCGTGCGGGACGTCGGTCAGGCCGGTGGCCGTGGTGGGCGGGACCACGCGCTTGGCGGCAGCCGGTGTGGCCGGTGGGGTGGCGGGGACGTGGAAGCGGACGGTGGTGCCCTGCTCGCCCGCGTCGAGGTCGGTCTCGTCGCTGAGCGCGCGGATCATGGTCAGGCCCCGGCCGCGGTCGCCCTTGTCGGCCGGCTGGGGGCGCCAGTGGCCCTGGTCGGCGATCGTGACGCGCACGCCGCGGCCCGACCACTCCAGAGTCGTGTCGAAGCTGCCGCCACCGCCGGGGTAGGCGTGGTCGACGACGTTCGCGGCGGCCTCGCCGATGGCGAGTTCGAGGTCGTACACCGCGTCGTCGGACATGCCCGCGGCCTCCGCCCAGGCCGTGGCGGTCCGCCGGAGCGCGGACAGCTCCGAGGCCGAGGCGGGCAGGTGGCGGTGCAGCGGCGCGGGCAGGTGGCGGGCCACGACCAGTGCCACGTCGTCCGACTGGTCTTCCGCCAGCAACGCCTCGAGGACGAGCTGGACCAGTGCCTCGGGAGGCAGGGCCGCGGCGGCGTCCAGGGCCGAGGTGAGCCTGCGGACGCCCTCGTCCACCACCTCGTCGCGGCGCTCGACCAGGCCGTCGGTGTAGAGCACGACCGAGGCGCCCGGTGGCAGCGGCGCGGAGTGTTGTGGGTGCGCCGCAACGGATCCCGCACCGAGGACGGGACCCGTCCTCCCGGTCAGCGACCGGGCTCCCGAGCCGTCGGCGACCACGGGCGGCGGATGGCCCGCCGACGCCCAGCAGAGCTCGCCCGAACTCCAGTCGAAGACGCAGCACGCACACGTGCTGCCCACCGCGCCGTTGACGCGCCTCGCGAAGACGTCCAGGCGTTGCAACGACTCCGCGGGCGAGTGGCCGTCGAGGAGGTAGCCGGCGAGCGCGCTGCGCAGCTGGCCCATGACCGCCGCGGCGGCCGGTCCCTTGCCGACGACGTCGCCGACCGTCAGGCCGACGCGCGTGCCGCCGAGCGGCACGACCTCGTACCAGTCGCCACCGATCTGGGAGTGCCGCGTGGCGGGCAGGTACCGCGCGGCGCACGTGAGCCTCGGCAGCGCCGGGAGCTCACGGGGCAGCAGGCCCTCCTGCAACGCCGCCGCGATCTCGTGCTCGCGCTGCAGCAGCAGTTCGCGCTCGGCCTCGGCGCGCTGCCGCTCGGTGACGTCCCTGCCGATCGCCTGCAGGCCCGCCGGGGTGGCCTGCGTGCTGAGCTCGAGCGCGACCTCGCTGCCGTCGGCGCGGCGCATCGTCACGACCTGGGACACCGACAGGTCGGCGGGCAGACCGTCCACGAGCAGACGGGCGATCTCGGTGCCGACCAGCTCGTCCGCCTGGTACCCGAGCAGGTGGCCGGTCGCCGGGTTGACCGAGACGAACCGCAGGTCGTGGTCCAGCACCCAGATCGCGTCCGTGGCGCGTTCGACGAGCTGGCGGTGGCGCTGCTCGCTGTCGCGCAACGCCCGGTCGGCGTGCGTGCGCTGCATCCACTCCCAGCACCGGTTCACCACCACGGACACCAGGTCGATCTCGGCCCGCGTCCAGTGCCGGACGCCGGCCTGGTGCACCGCCATCGCGGCCACGAACCGGCCGCCGCGCAGCAGGGGCAGGCAGATCACGGCGCGGATGCCCGTCTCGCGGTAGGCGGCCAGGTCCTCGGCGCCGAGCCGCTCGTCGTTCAGCGCGTCGTCCACGACCCACGGCTCACCCGCGCGCATGGCCTTCAAGGCGCCGTCGCCGAACTCCCGCATCGCGAACCGGCCCGGCAGCGGCGGCAGACCGGTGGCGTGGTCACCGCTCATGACGAAGTGGTTCTCGTCGGCCTCGGTGCGGGCGTAGGCGCAGCGGTCCACGTCCAGGTGTTCGCCCAGCAGCCTCGTGGCGAGCGACATGAGGTCTTCGGCGTCGTCGAGCAGCTGCGACTCGCGGTCGAGCCGGTCGAGGAACCGCTGCCGCTCGTCCGCCGCCTGCTGTGCGGTCACGTCGATCAGCACGCCGCTGCGGCGCGTGCCGTGCACCCGCGCCTTCTCGAGCAGCCACACGAGCTCACCGGTGGCCGTGGTGACGCGGTAGACCTTCTCGTAGTCGGTGTCCGAGCTCCAGCGCAGCCGCAGGGTCTCCTCGCGGTCGTTCGCGTGTGTGATCTTCGCCCAGAAGCCGGGGTCGTCGAGCCAGCGCCGCGCCGGGTGGCCGAGGAGGCGCTCGACCGTGCCGGACAGGTACGTCAGAGCACGGCTGTGCGACTCACCCTGCCAGACGACCACGGGGAGGTCGTCCACCAGTGCGGTCAGCTCTTGTTCCGCATCGTTCATGTACCCGCGGCCTCCGGGTGGGGTGGAGTCCACGACGCCGGCTGTTTGACGCCCTCCACCGCATCGTACGGGCATCCGACCGGTCGGCCCCGGCCCGCCTGATCTGCGGGCGCCGGAGCGGTGGGCTACGGTCGGAGGTGGGTTCAACCCGCAGCCCTCCGTCCCGGCGCCGCCGTGCGGACAGGGAGGTGCTGCCGTGCACATCGCCGGTCGGCCGTGCTTCCGCCGTTCTGAGCAGGAAGCAGGCAGATGAAGATCTCCATGGTGCTCGCCGCCGGGAACCCGCACGTCGCGGACCTTTCCGCGGCTCTCATCGCGGTAGGTCACGAGGTCACCGTCCACAGCAGCGACGCCCTCGAAACCACCTCGGCCGACGGCCGGGAGCCCTACCTGGGCGACTACGTCGACGCCCTGCGCGCCGAGTGGGACAGCGCTCCGCCGGACCTCGTGCACGCGCACCACTGGCGTCCTGGCCTGGCCGCGGTGCTCGCCGCGCAACGGGCGGGCCTGCCGGTCGTGCAGTCGCTGCACGGCTGCGGCCGGCGGACCGACGTCGGACGGCTGCTGGGCCGGGAGTCGGCGCTGGTGCTGGCGAGCTGCGAGCAGGAGATGCTCGACCTGGCCGCCGCGGGGGTCCCGCGCTCACGGATCTCGGTCGTCGCCAGGGGCGTCGACGTCGACCTGTTCAAGCCGCACGGCCCGGCCTTCGCGCGCAGCGGCCTGCGCCGCGTCGTCACGGTCGTGGACCCGTCGTCGGACAGCGGGGTGGCCGGCCTCGTCGCCGTGCTGCCGCGGCTGAAGGACGCCGAGCTGGTCGTCGCCGGGCCGATGCCGCCCGCCGCGGCGAACGCCCTGCGCGGACGGGCGCGCAGGCTCGGCGTGGAGGAACGCGTGCGGCTGCTGGGACCCGTGGCGCGTGCGGACATGCCCGCGTTGCTGAGGTCGGCGGACCTGGTGGCCTGTGTGCCGGACCGGGCGTCGTGGGACGTCTGGCCGTTGGAGGCGATGGCGTGCGGCGTGCCGGTGGTGGTTACTGACGTCGGAGGGCTCACCGACGCGGTGATCGACGGCGTCACGGGCCTCGTCGTGCCGGTCGGCGACCTCAAGCAGCTGATCAGGAGACTGCGGCTGCTCCTCGACGACGACACGCTCAGGACGTCGCTGAGCATCGCGGCGGTGGACAGGGTCGACGCCCGCCACACCTGGCCGGACGTCGCGCGCGGGGTGGACCGGCTCTACCGGCTCCTGCTCGACCCGCCGCAGCCCGTGCGTCCCCGCTCCTCCAGGAGGAGCGCGGGCGGAGCACCGGCGGCGGCCCAGACCGACGAGAACTGCACGACCTGACCGGCCAGGTCACCTGACCGGCCAGCGCCACCGCGCCCCGGTCGGGGTCAGACCGGGGTCTGGGCGGCGTTGTCCGCGCCGCCCTCCTGCCGCCGCTTGCGGTCGAGCAGCCACATGACGGGTGACGCGGACAGGCCGTGGACGAGGACGGACCCGACGACGACCAGCCCCACGATCCGCCAGATCGTGTCGTGGTCCGCGAACTGGCCTTCCTGCAGCGCGTAGGTCACGTAGAACAGCGAACCGACACCGCGGACGCCGAAGAACGCGATGACCGTGCGTTCCCGCGGCCCCGTGCATCCCTTCAACAGCCCGATCCACCCCGCCAGCGGCCGCACGACCAGCACGACGGCCGCGGCGACGGCTATCTCGCGCCAGCTCGCCCCGGCGAGCAGCCCGGTGGCCGCGGCACCGCCGAGCAGGAAGACGATCAGGACGGTGAGCATCCGCTCGGCCTGTTCGACGTAGCGGTGCAGGACCTGGTGGTAGCCGTGGTGCCGTTCCGCCGCCCTGATCGTGCAGGCGGCCACGAAAACCGCGACGAACCCGTAGCCCTCAAGCAGTTCCGTGACGCCGTACGCGAGGAACGTCGCCGCCAGTGCCACGAACCCCTCGGCGTGCTCGGCGAGGCGGAACTTCTCCGACGGCGCGGAGAAGAACAGCTTGCCCAGCAACCAGCCGATGCCCACGCCGATCGCGAGACCGCAGGCGAGCCGCCAGACGACGTCCACCCCGAGCCAGTGCCCGAGCCACGCCGACGGCGCCGCGCCCACGACGCTGATCGCGATGGCGGCGTAGGTGAACGGGAACGCCAGCCCGTCGTTCAGCCCCGCCTCCGAGGTGAGCGCGAACCGGGCCTCGTCCTCGTCCTGGTCTGGGTTCTCGGCGGGTTCGGCGACCTGCACCTCGCTGGCGAGAACCGGGTCGGTGGGCGCGAGCGCCGCCGCCAAGAGCACCGACGACGCGACACCGAGCCCGAGCGCGCCCCACCCGAGCAGCCCGACGGCGAGCATCGACAACGGCATCGTGATCGCGAGCAGGCGCCACGTGGTGGCCCAGCGACGCAGCCCCGGCGGCCGGTTGAGCGCGAGACCGGCACCCATCAGCGAGATGATCACGCACATCTCGGTGAGGTGCAGCAGCACCGTGCCGTGCTCGTCGGGATCGGGGGAGGGCAGCGCGTCGACGACCGTGAACGTGAGGGCTCCCGCGCCGAGGAAGAGCATCGGCATCGACACCGGAGCGCGGGCCAGCAGCCGGGGCAGGAGGGCGGCGGCCAGGGTCGCGAGCCCCGCGCCGGTGTAGAGCAGGGGGCCAGGATCCACTGTCGGCCTTCCGCGTCGTCGGGTGAACGGACGTGATACCCGTGCCGTAGCAGGGCAAACCGCGACGCGACGGGCGTCACGCCGGACGTGCCGCCGCGCCCGTGCCTGGCCGTCCGCCCGCGCGGAATGTCCTGAGTGGATCAGGCGTTGACAGGGCTGGACCAACTACAGGGACGGACGTACCGCACGGCATGAAGAAGATCGGTTTTCTCTCGTTCGGGCACTGGTCGGACAGCCCGCATTCGCAGACGAGGACGGCGGCGGACACGTTGCTGCAGTCCATCGACCTCGCGGTGGCCGCCGAGGAGCTGGGCGCGGACGGCGCCTACTTCCGCGTGCACCACTTCGCGAGGCAGCTCGCGTCGCCGTTCCCGCTGCTCGCGGCCGTCGGCGCCAAGACCGAGCGCATCGAGGTCGGCACCGGCGTGATCGACATGCGGTACGAGAACCCGATGTACATGGCGGAGGACGCCGGGGCCGCCGACCTCATCGCCGGCGGCAGGCTGCAGCTCGGCATCTCGCGGGGATCGCCCGAGCAGGTCGTCGACGGCTGGCGCTACTTCGGCTACCAGCCCGCCGAGGGCCAGACCGACGCCGACATGGCCCGCGGCCACACCGAGGTGTTGCTGAAGGTGCTGGAGGGCGGCGGGTTCGCCCAGCCGAACCCGCGGCCGATGTTCCCGAACCCGCCAGGACTCCTGCGGATCGAGCCGCACGCGCCGGGCCTGCGCGACCGCATCTGGTGGGGCGCCGGCTCCAACGGCACCGCGGTGTGGGCGGCCGAGCAGGGCATGAACCTGATGAGCTCCACCCTGAAGTTCGACGAGGGCGGCGCGCCGTTCCACGTCCAGCAGGCCGACCAGATCCGGGCGTTCCGCAAGGCCTGGACCGAGGCGGGCTGGGAGCGCGAGCCGCGCGTGTCGGTGTCGCGCAGCATCTTCGCCATCACCACGGACCTCGACGACGCCTACTTCGGCGGCGACGGCGAGAGCCGCGACAGCGTCGGGTTCATCGACGGCCCGAACAAGGCGATCTTCGGCCGTTCCTACGCCGCCGAACCGGACGTGCTGGTGAAGCAGTTGGCCGAGGACGAGGCGATCGCCGAGGCCGACACGCTGTTGCTGACCGTGCCGAACCAGCTCGGCGTCGAGTACAACGCGCACGTCCTGGAGAACATCCTCGTGCACGTCGCCCCGGCTCTCGGCTGGCGCTGAGGGGGCACGCTTGTCGGAATGTTGACATTCCGACAACTCGTTCCGGCTGCCCGGCACCCGAGTGGTGCCGGGCAGCGGCGTTTCAGGCGTTCGCCCACTTCACGACATCGGCGACGGCCGCGTTCCCGCCGCACACCACGATCCCCAGCCGGGCGCCTCCGCCGACGCGGTCGAGCACGGTGCGGGCGGCCGGCACCAGACATCCGGCAGCGGGCTCGGCCCACACCTTCTGCCGCTCCGCCAGCGCGATCGACCCCCGCGCCGCTTCCGCGTCCGAGACCGTCAGGACGTCCTCGAGGAGCGCGACGGCGTGGTCGTACGTCAGCTGCGACACGTGCGGCGCCGACAGCGTCGACACGACCGACGTCGGCGTGATCTCCACGGGACCGCCCGCGTCCAGCGCCCGCCGCATCGCGTCGGCGCCCTCGGTCTCGACACCCCACACGCGCACACCGGGCACGAGCGCCCGGAACGCCGTCGCCACCCCCGCCGCGAGCCCGCCCCCGCCGATGCTCACCAGCACGTCGGTGACGTCCGGCGCGTCCTGCGCGAACTCCAGTCCCACGGTGCCCTGCGCGGCCGCCACAACGGGGTCGTCGTAGGGGTGCACCAGCGTCGCACCCGCCTCCACCAGCTCGCGGAGCAGCCCGAACGCCGCCGCCAACCCGTCCGTGAGGCGCACGTCCGCCCCCGCCGCACGAGCGAGCTCGACCGACCGGGCGGGCGCTGACGAGGGCATCACGACCGTCGCCGCCACCCCCAGCTCACCCGCGACGTCGGCCAGCGCGATCCCGTGGTTGCCGCCGCTCACCCCGACCACACCCGCCGCCCGCGCCTCGTCGGACAGGGAGAGGATCTTCGCGAACGCACCGCGCGCCTTGAAGGAACCGCTGCGCTGCAACAGTTCGAGCTTCACGGTCGTCGGCACGCCCAGCAACGCCGACAGGCCGGGGGAGGGGAGGGTGGGCGTGCGCAGCACCCGTCCGTCGATCGCTTCGGCGGCGGCCAGGACGTCGCCGACGGTCAGCAGTTCAGCCACGTCGTCACCCTAATCCGAGCGGGCCCGGGGTGGCGGTCACGGGCGCAGCAGGCGTTCGCCGAGCCAGGCGAGAGATGCCGTGATCTGCTGCTGGGTCAGGCCTCGGCGCGTTCCCTGGGCCGCGGCGGGCCCGTCGTGACCTCGTGCAGGGTCTCGTCGCCGGTGTCGACCATGAGCGGGATCCTACGGCAACGAAGTGGACGTCGTGTCCGCTTGTTGTCCAGGCTGACGGACGGATATGGACACTCTGTCCGCTTATGGGGTTTCCGTGCATCTCGTGCTGTTGGCGTCCGCGTTGCTGGCCGGTGGTTTGCTGGCGGTGCAGGCGTCGGTGAACCTGCGGTTGAACAAGGCGGTGGGCACGCCCTACGGCGCGTCCACGGTGCAGCTCGGCGTCGCCACCGCGGTGCTGGCCGTGCTCGCGGTGGCGGTGGGGTCGATCGGGGCGGTGGCGCTGGTGCCGCACGTCGAGCCGTGGCACCTGCTGGGCGGGCTGGCCAGTCCGCTCTACATCACCAGCGGCATCCTGCTGTTCCCGCGGCTCGGGGCGCTCGCGGCCGTCGGGTTCTTCGTGACGGGTCAGATGTTCGCGTCCTTCGTGCTGGACCTGGTGGGGCTGCTCGGTGTTCCGCGGCAGCCGTTCTCGGGTGGCGCGGTCATCGGGGCCCTGGCGGTGCTCGCGGGCATCACGGTGATCATCCGCGCGCAGGCGGCAGGGCCGGTGCGGGGGACCGGTGCGGGCTGGATCCTGCTCGGAGTGGTGGCGGGGGCGGCGCTTCGGTGCAGGGGGCGGTGAACGCCGCGCGGCGCGGTGATCTGGGTGCGCCGATCGCCGTCGCCCTCGTCAGTTTCACCGTGGCGACGCTGACGATCTCGGCTGTGCTCCTGGTGATGCGCGCATCCGGACGCACGCCGGCGCCGCAACTGGCGCCGTTGGGGGACATGCCGTGGTGGGGGTGGCTCGGCGGGCTGTGCGCGGCGGCCTACGTCACCGCGACTTTCCTGCTCCTGCCGGAGATCGGCGCGGCCACCACGGTCGTGCTCACGGTCACGGGGCAGCAGGTCGCCTCCGCGGTGATCGACCACCGGGGCTCCTTCCGGATGCCGCGCAGACCGCTCACCGCCGTTCGCCTCGCCGGGCTCTCGCTGCTCGTCGCCGGCTCGCTGCTCGTCGCCGGCTCGCTGCTCGTCGCCGGCTCGCTGCTCGTGCAGCTCACCTAGTCGCGCCGGCGCGGGGGAGTCCACGCGACGAGGCTCGCGAACAACGCTCCGAGCGCCACCACGCCGAACATGATGCCCGCGACCCGGTGCGCCTGGTCGTTGTCGGCCAGGGCGGCGTCGGCCACCCGGCCCTCCCGGAGGTCGTACCGGACCGACACGCGCTCGCCGGGCAGGCGGGCCGGGCCGTTCTCCGACAGCGTCGCGACCTGCTTCGAGCCGTCCGGGAGGCGGTACTCGACCTTGACCGAGACGCTCTTGCCGGACTTCAGCCGTTCCTGCACCACCCCCTCGGTGCTGGCCCACGACCGCTGCTCGGCCGAGTTCTGGAGCACGACCACCACCCCCAGGACGGCACCCACCAGCACGGCACCGGCCACGAACCGGCCCGTGCGCGACTTCAACGTCTTGGCCACCACGCCTCCTCCGCAGAGGAGATCGTCGGGTGGAGCAGGAACGTCACAGCCCGAGGACTGTCCACCGCGGTGGCGAGGTCGTCCGGTCGTGGGATCCGTCAAGCGGGGTGACCTTCTCGTTGCGTACCATCCTTCGTACCGCCCGCGCGGCGGGAGGAGCAGACGGCGTCCGAGGTTCAGCAGCGTGCCCGGGACGCGTGGCGGGAGGGCGCGCCGTGAGCGTTTTTGACATGCGGGAGCCGCAAGGTTCCGTGGCGGTCGAGCAGGACGACCTGCGTGCCCTTTTCGGGCAGTCGGCGGCCGTCTACGCGGCCTTCGTGGGGCCGGAGCACGTTCTGGAGACGGCCAACCCGGCATTCCACGCCGCTGTCGGGGAAGAGCGCGCGCTGCTCGGCCGTGCCGTGGCGGAGGTGCTGCCCGAGCTGGGCGACCAGGGGTTCGTCGCGCTGCTGAACCAGGTGTACCGGACCGGTGAGCCGAGCACGGGGCGTGACGTGCGGGTCTTGCTGGGCACCGGGCCGCACGCGCGGGAGGCGTTCTTCGACCTCACCTGCGAGCCGCGCCGCGATCGCGACGGCGGCGTGGCCGGGGTGCGCGTGATCGGCGTGGAGACCACACAGGTCAAGCACGCGCAACGGCTGATGGCCGAGCACCGCGCGTTGCTGGAGCAGATCGCGCGCCAGGCGCCGCTGACCGAGGTGCTCGACGGGATGGCCCGGTGCATCGAGGAACTGGCGCCCGACGAGATCCTCGTGTCGGTCCTGCTCGCCGACGCCGACGGACGGCACCTGCGGCACGGCGCCGCGCCGAGCCTGCCCGACTTCTACAACGAGGCCATCGACGGCATCGCCACCGGGGAGGGCGTCGGTTCCTGCGGCACGGCCGCGCACCGGCGGGAACCGGTGATCGTCACCGACATCGCCACCGACCCGTTCTGGGACGACTTCCGCCCGCTGGCCGAACGCGCCGGGCTCGGTGCCTGCTGGTCCACGCCGATCCTGGCGCGCGACGGGGCGCTCCTGGGCACGTTCGCCATGTACCACCGGACCGCGCGGGCCCCGCAGGAGGCGGACCTCGCGCTGGCCAGGCTCTTCGCCGACACCGCCGCCCTCGCCGTCGAACGCCACCGCAGCGAGGTGGCGCAGCGCGAGGCGGAGGCACGGGCGGAAGCGGCGCGCAGGGCGCTGGCGGAAGCCGTGCGCGCTGAACGGGAGCTGCGCGCCGAGGCCGAACGACGCGCCGACGCCGCCGCCGAGCTCAACGCCCAGATGCGGGCCGCGGCGGCCGCGCAGGCGAACGCGCCGCACCCCGAGCACTGCCAGCTGGGCGGCACGGCCGGGTGCACCGCGGCGGCGGAGATCAAGGTCGCCGACTCGTGGGGCGACTCGGCGTGGGGGTGTCCCGCGCACGTCGAGGAGGCGTTGATCCACGTGCGGTCGGTGTTCATCGCGGGGGAGGAGATGGGCGGGCTGGCCGCCTACCTCCACCGCTGAGCTTGGTGTGGACCGCGAGGGGTGTGCTCCGTGGCCAGGGCGGCGCGTGTCGTGCGGCCTGGGGTGGGCGGGTGCGCGAATGCCTCGCGCAGCGAGGGCCGCAAGGGCACGGGTCGTGCGGCGAATGGTTGAGGCGGCGCGCAACGCGCAGCACGGACAGCCCGTCGGCAGGAGTGGCGCGGTGCGCGGCGACGGCAACCGCGCGGTGCGGCAGCCCGTCTACTTCGAACGCTGTCCGGCCGCGCGAGCGGCACGGCCCGCCAGGTCGGCGAACGCCTCGCGCAGCGCGGGCGGCCCGACCACCTCCACCTCGGCGTCGAAGCGCGCGAGCCTGGCGGCGAGCGCTGCCCACGACCACGAGCCGGTCACCAGCCGCGTCCGGCCGGGACCGGCGTCCTCCGCCGTGCCGCCGCCGGCGAAAGGCGCCACGTCGGCGAGCGGCAGGTGCAGGACCACCTCGCCCCGGCACGGCCAGGCGCCGGTCTCCGAGCCCTTGAAGCGGGCCGACAGGAACGCGGCCACGTCACCGCCGGGCACCTCGCGCGGGGTGAAGCGCGGGCCGTTCGGCACGCGCAGGGTCATGCGGTCGGCGCGGTAGGTGCGCCAGTCCTGGCGGTCCGGGCTCCAGCCGACGAGGTACCAGCGGCCCGACCGGACGACGAGGTGGTGCGGCTGCACCCGGCGGGGTGGCTGCTCGGGCGACGGAGGACGGCCCGGTGTCTCGTAGTCGAACCGCAGTTCCTCGCGGGCGCGGACGGCGGTGCTCAACGCCATCAGCAGGTCGGTGTCCACCTGGGGCCCGCGGCCGGCCGGCTCCACCTCCAGCGCGTCGATGCGGGCGCGCAGCCGGGCCGGCATGACCTGGCGGACGGTGGCGAGGGCTCGGGCGGCGGCCTCCTCGATGCCCGCCCCCGTGCCCACGGCGATCCTCAGCGCGACGGCCAGGGCCACGGCCTGGTCCTCGTCGAACAGCAGGGGCGGCACCTGGCTGCCCGCTTCCAGCCGGTAGCCGCCGTCGGGGCCCTTCACGGCGTGGACGAGGTAGCCGAGCTCGCGGAGGCGGTCCACGTCGCGGCGCACGGTGCGTTCGCTGACGCCGAGGCGGTCGGCGAGCAGGAGACCCGGCCAGTCGCGGCGGACCTGCAGCAGCGACAGCAGCGACAGCAGGCGGGCCGAGGTGGTCGTCGAGGTGGCGATCGGCATGGTTTCACCATCTCACGAGTAGCGGACGTTCCCTGTCCGGTACTGCTGACAAAGTCGTGTCCATCGCCGGAGACCTCCGGCGACGGAACGAATCGAAGGACCGAGACGATGCCGCTCAACGCTGTTGCCCACCTGAACTTCCGCGGCCAGGCGCGGGAGGCGCTCGAGTTCTACCGCTCGGTCTTCGGCGGGCAGCTCAACGTCATCACGTACGGGGACTTCGGGATGCCCGCCGAGGTGCCGGGTGCGGCCGACGTGGTGTTCGGCGAGGTCGTCGCCGAGAACGGGTTCCGCGTCATGGCCTACGACGTGCCGGGCGCGGGTGAGCCGGTCGCGCCGGGCGCGCCGACCACCCGCAGGGAGAACGGCACCACCGTCACCGAGGAGCCGTTCTTCCTGTCCGTGCGCGGGGAGACCGCCGACGAGGTCGCGCCGGTCTGGAAGGGCCTCGCCGAGGGCGGCACGGTGATCGAGGAGTTCGCACCGAGCCAGTGGTCTCCCGGGTTCGGGATGCTCGCCGACAGGTTCGGCGTCACCTGGATCGTGGACGTCGCGGTCGCCCGCGCCTGAGCCCGGTGAGGGTGGGATGCCGCGGGCATCCCACCCTCAGCCGAGGATCTCGACGTAGCCGTCGGTGCCGTTCACGCGGATGCGCTGACCGTCCCGGATGGACCGGGTGGCGCCCTCGACGCCCACGACCGCGGGCAGGCCGTACTCCCGCGCGACCACGGCGCCGTGGGTCATCAGGCCGCCCACCTCCGTCACCACGCCCGCGGCCGCCACGAACAACGGCGACCAACTGGGGTCCGTGTGCGCGGTGACCAGGACGTCACCCGGTTCGAGGTCGGCCTGGGCCATGTCCAGCACGACCCGGGCACGGCCCTCGACGGTGCCGCCGGACACCGCGAGCCCGACCAGGGCACCGGCGGGCAGGTCCTCGCGCCGGTACGTGCCCGAGATGGCCTCACCATCCGAAGTGAGCACCCGCGGGGGCGTGAGCGACTCGTAGGCCGCGAACTCCTCCCTGCGCCGGCGGATGAGGGCGGAGTCGGCCCGAGAGGTCCGCGCCACCTCGTGGAACTCCTGGAACGTCAGGAAGAAGGCGTCCTCCGGCGTGTCGAGCACTCCGGCGCGCGTGAGGCGCGAGGCCTCCTCGAGCAACGCCACCCTGTAGGCGAAGTAGCGGCTGATCATGCCGTACTTGGGGTACTCGCGGTATCCGATGAACGTCCGCAGGCGGTCGACCATCCGCTTGGTCTCGGCGGCCTTCCCCTCGCCGCCGGGCAGCAACCGCAGGCGCACCAGGACCTCCTGCTCCTTCTTCCACGCCTCCTGCCGACCCTGCTCGAAGCGGCGCTCACCGGCGCCCTGCTCGAAGTTCCGGACGTTGGTGAGGATCAGCGGCAGGAGAGCGGCCGGACGCTCGCTCCACCGCTGCCTGGTGATGTCGATCTCGCCGACGCACCGCATGCCGTACCGCGCGAGATAGCCCTCGATCGCGTCACGCGCCTGCCGTCCACCGGGCACGCGCGGCAACTCCTCGAGGAAGTCGTCCCCGGCCTTCTCCAGCAACGCCACGACCTCCGGGTGCGGGCGGACGGCATCGGCGACGTCGAGGAGCGCCAGCCCCATCTCGGAGGTCACGTTGTGGGGAGCGGACAGCGACAGCGCGTCGGCGGCGTTCTTCTCGCCCAGCCACTCCCGCAGGTTCTCGTTCAGCCACCACGTCGCCTGCATCCCGGCCGTGATCACCTGGCTGCCGCGAGGGTCGAACAACAGCCGGCGCAACTCCCGCAGGTCGGCGAGGACGAACTCGAAGACCTCCGGCCCGGACCTGCCGCGGATCTCCCGGCGGAGCGCGGCCACGGACGCCTCGGTGGCGCCGATCAGCTCGGTGACGACGTCCGGATCGGTGTCGATCGTCGCCGGCGCGGCACCGGCGATCAGCGGCACGTCCTCGTCGGTCCGGGCAGGAGGGAGGAAGTCCTCGCGGCCGAGGACCGTCCGGATCGCGTCGTCCATCAACGGGTCGGACTTGCCGATCACGGCGAGGAAACCGGCGCGGCTGGACGGCGTGGTCAGGATCCGGGTCACGTCCACGAACAACCGCCCGCCCACCACCGTCATCGGCCGGGGCGTCGTGAGCTGCCAGACGGACAGGCCGAGCGGCTTCATCGCGTCGGTCATCATCTGCTGGTGCCCGACGGACACGTAGACGTGGTTCTCGCCGTCGTCGGTCTCGGGCACGGGGAACAGCGTGGTGATCGGCCGGCTCTGCACCACCCGGAACCCGCTGCCGTCCAGGCACCACTCGACGTCCTGGGGCCGGCCGAAGTGCGCCTCGATCCGCCGCCCGAGCCGGACGAGCTCCAGCACCTGCTCTTCCGTCAGAGCCGGTTCCCGCTGCCGTCCGGGAGCGACCGCCTCCTCGCGCGTGCCCCCTCCGGCAGCGGCGTGCAGGGCGATTTCCTTGGCGGCGATGGACTTCCGCACGATTCCGGCGTCCGCGACCTGGTAGACGTCCGCGTTCACCAGGCCGGAGACGAACGCCTCCCCGAGGCCGAACGCCGCCTCGACGCAGGCGACCTTCCGGTTCGACGTCGCCGGGTCGGCGGTGAAGAGCACCCCGGCCGCGTGCGGGAAGACCATCCGCTGCACGACGACGGCCATCTCGGCCCGGCGGTGGTCGATCCCGTTGCGCTCCCGGTAGGACACGGCCCGTTCGGTGAACAGCGACGCCCAGCACCGGCGGACGTGCTCCAGGACCGCGTCCGCTCCGACGACGTTGAGGTAGGTGTCCTGCTGGCCAGCGAACGACGCCGCCGACAGGTCTTCGGTCGTGGCGCTCGACCGGACGGCGAACGCGGTCCCGCCGGGGAACCCCGCCACCGCCGCGGTGATCTCCTCGGCGACGTCGGCCGGGATCGTCACGCCCTCCAGCCGCGACCGGACCGCCTCCGCGTCGCGGTGCGCCTCGATCGAAGACGGGCCGAGAACCCGCCGGAACGCGTCGGTCGTCACGCAGAACCCCGCCGGGACGTCGATGCCGCCGATCCGCGTGAGCTCCCCGAGGTTCGCCGCTTTGCCACCGCACAGCGCCACCCCGGTGCCGTCGATGTAGCCCAGGCCCAGCACGAAACTGCCCATCTGCGTTCTTCCCCCTGTTCGCAGGCTTCGGCCGCAGAGTGTGGAGCACGACCGGGGTCTTGCCGCAAGACCCCGGTCGTGCTATAAGTTGGACATGGCGGGGAGAGGTGATCTCCTCGCTTCGTCGTTTCGCGGTGCGGGTCAGGCGGCGCCGACCGCGACCGCGGGCTCCTCCACCTCCGGCCGCTCGGCCCTCACCGACGCGATTCCCGCGAGGATCAGCAGACCACCGGCGAGTTGCAGCGGGGAGAGTTCCTCCCCGAGCAGGACCCACGCGAACAGCGACGCCGAGACGACCTCCAGCAGCGCGATGAACGACGCCACCCGCGAGCCGAGGATCCCCGAGGCGGTGATGCCGGACGCGTAGGCGAGCGCGGTGCCGACGACCGCGACCACGAGCAGCGGCACCCACCAGGCCGTGGTGGTGCCCAGCAGCCGCAGGTCGTCGAACGTGGCGGTGAACGGCAGCAGGCCCAGCGCGCCGACCAGCGCCAGCACGGGCGCGGCCAGCAGCAGGCCCGCACCGGCGAGCGCGACCGGGGGAAGGCCGTTGTTGGGGCGTGCGGCGATCACGAAGTAGACGGCGCACCCGATGGCGGCACCGAACGCGGCGGCGAGGCCGACCGGGTCCACGGCCCGGATCGCACCGGGCCCGATCACGAGCACGAGACCGCCGACCGCGAGCACCGAGCCGACCAGCACCACGGGTGCGGGCGTCTTCCTGCTGACCGCCCACGTGAACCCGACCAGCAGCAGCGGCGCGAGGAACTCGATCAGCAGCGCGGTCGCCACCGGGATCCGCTGGATGGCGGCGAAGTACAGCACCTGCGTGACCGCCACGCCGGCCAGTCCCATGCCCAGCACCGGCCACCGCGCCTGCCACAGCACGGTCCACTTGCCGCGCAACGAGAACAGGACGAACGGCAGCAGCACGAGCCCCGCGGTGAGCGCGCGGGCCGTCACGGCGGCGGTCGGCGACCAGCCCGCCTCCAGCAGTGGTTTGACGAACGCCCCGGAGGTGCCGAACGAGAGGAACGAGATCGCGGCCGCGACCAAGCCGGCCGACTTCGACGCCATCCCCATGGTCTGCCTCCCGGCCTCGACGCTGTCATGGACTAATCTGTCTGTCACCCCTGACGCTAGGCGCGTCCGAGTGAGGAGTCAACTTGCGTTTTGCCCCTGACACGGAGGAGTCGCTGGCCTTCGTCGTAGCCCTGTGCAACACCCACCCGACGGCGTCGCGCGGCGGCGAGGACGAGCTGGCCACGGTCGACGGGCTCATGGCGCTGCTCGGCCGTTTCCCCTACACGGGCCGCATCGACCGCGACGAGGCCGAGCTGCGCGAGGTCCGGGACACCCGCGAGCTGCTCAGGCACGTGTGGACGCTCAGCCGCGACGACGCCGTGGAGGCCGTCAACAAGATGCTCCGCGACGGCAAGGCGCTCCCTCACCTCGTGCGGCACGACGACCTCGACTGGCACATCCACGCCACCGAGCCCACCTCCCCGCTGGCCGAACGGATCCGCGTGGAGGCCGCGCTGGCGCTGATCGACGTGATCAGGACCGATGAGATGGACCGCCTGCGGATCTGCGCGGCCGACGACTGCGAGGGGCTGCTGCTCGACCTGTCCCGCAACGGCCTCAAGCGGTTCTGCAGCGTGCGCTGCGGCAACCGGATGAACATGATCGCCTTCCGCGAAAGGCGGGCAGGGCGCGGCTGACGAGCGGTGCGCCGCGCCCCCGCCGGCGCTCGCGGGCACTACGGTGGTGATCAGCGAAGCGGCGAGAGGGGCGGGGACGCGACATGACGTCGTGGAACGAGATCGTCAACTACGTTCGGCTGCGGTACGAGGTGCTGGAGGAGACCGACGTCTGGCTGCGGTTCCGGCTCGACACCGGGAACGGGCGCACCCAGCAGGTCTCGGTGCACCACGTGCACGAGTCCGGCGTGGACTGGGTCGAGATCTCCTCCGCAGTCGGCCGGGCCGGGGAGATCGACCTCCGCCGGTTCCTCGAGCTGGCCGGTGTGTCGCTGATCGGCGGTGCGGGCGTGGTCGACGGCATCGCGCTGCTCAAGCACACCGTGCCCCTGGAGGACCTGAGCGTGCGCGAGGAGTTCGAACGCCCGCTGGCGCTGCTGGTCGCCAGTGCCGACGCGTTCGAGCACGAGCTGACCAGCGGCGACCACTTCTGAGGCCGCTCAGCCGCGCTCGCGCGCGGTGAGCAGCTCCAGCATCTCGGACAGGTCGAAGAACCGCGCCACGTCGAGCGCCGACCGGGGCCCGAGCGCGGGATCGGCCCCCGCTGCCAGCAGCAGCTCCACACTGCGCCGGGAGCGGCGGAAGACCGCCGCTCCCAGTGCCGTCTGGCCCCGGTCGTTGACCCTCCCGGTGTCGGCGCCGCGCTCCAGCAGAGCCGCGACGGTGTCCGGGTGGTCGTGGTACGCGGCCAGCACGAGCAGCGAGTCGCCCGCGCCGTTGGTGAGGTTCACCGGCACCCCCGCGTCGACCGCCTCGGCCAGCCGGGCGGTGTCGCCGGTGCGGGCGAGGTCGAACATCGAGCGGAGGAAGGCGAGGTCCTCCTCGGTCAGCGCTTCGGTCACGAGCGGGCTCCTCAGGAGATCGTGGCGGGGAAGCGTTCCCAGACGCGGTGGGCGCCCAGGAGCGCGGCCACCTCGCCGAGCACCTTCGTCGCGTCGTCGCCGACCGCGATGCCCGCACCCGCGACCCCGGAGGCCTCCAGCGCGGCCTGGCCGGCACCCCACGCGCCGATGGCCTTGGCGTGCCGGAAGCACTCCTGGACCATCAGGACGACGCGCGGGTCGACGAGACCGCCGGGCGCACCGGCCTTCGCGTCACGGGCGGGCACCGCGTCCGGACCGGGCGGCGGGCTGCCCGCGAGCAGCAGGGCGTCGAACTCGACCGACCGCGCCGTGAGGAACGTGCGCTGCGCCACCAGGCCGGAGTCCCCGATCGGGCCACCGGTCGGCGCGATCAGCAACGGCACCATCCCGGCCGCCAGGATCGTCTCGCGGACCGTGCGCACACCGTCGAGGTCGGCCGGGTCGACCACGATGCCGATCATGCGGCCGTCGGTCGGCCAGGTCTTCCCGACCTGCGACAGGGCGGGGCTGGGCGCGACCTTCCTCGGCCGGACGGTCGGCGCCGGTGCCGGGAGCCCGAGGCCCTTCGCCACCTCCGCGCACAGCGTCGGGTCGACGTTCGCGAGCACCCGCAGCTGGCGTTCCTTGATCGCCTGCTCGTAGCACTTGCCGAGCTCGAAGGTGAACGCGCGCACCAGGTGTTCCTTCTCGACCGGCGACAGGCTCAGCCAGAACAGCCTCGGCTGCGTGTAGTGGTCGGAGAACGAGGCGGGCGACTGCCGGACCTTGGCCGCCTTCGGCAACGGCTGCGCGACCTCGACGAACGGCCGGTCCGCGGCCGAGGCCTCGAACGGGTTGCCGCCGTCGAGGGTGTTCGGCTTGTACGGCGCCACGCCCGCGTGCACCGCGTGCTGGTGGTAGCCGTCGCGGAACATGTCGTTGACCGGCACGTGCGGGCGGTTGATCGGGATCTGGTTGAAGTTCGGCCCGGCGAGCCTCGTCAGCTGCGTGTCGAGGTAGGAGAACAGCCGGGACTGGAACAGCGGGTCGTCGGTGACGTCGATGCCCGGCACCAGGTTGCCGAGGTGGAACGCGACCTGCTCGGTCTCGGCGAAGAAGTTCATCGTGTTGCGGTTGAGCGTGAGCAGGCCGATCGGCTGCACCGGCGCGAGCTCCTCCGGCACGATCTTCGTCGAGTCGAGCAGGTCGATGCCCTCGAACGTCTGCCGCGGCGTGTCCGGGAAGAGCTGCACGCCGAGCTCCCACTGCGGGTGCGCGCCGGACTCGATGGCGTCCGCGAGGTCGCGGCGGTGGAAGTCCGGGTCGATGCCGTTGATCATCTGCGCCTCCTCCCACACCAGGGAGTGCACGCCGAGCTTGGGCTTCCAGTGGAACTTCGCGAGCGTGGTCTCGCCCTCGGCGTTGACCAACCGGAACGTGTGGACGCCGAAGCCCTCCATCGTCCGGTAGGAGCGGGGGATGCCGCGGTCGGACATGTTCCACATGACGTGGTGGGTGGCCTCGGTGTGCGTCGAGACGAAGTCCCAGAACGTGTCGTGCGCGCTCTGCGCCTGCGGGATCTCCCGGTCCGGGTGCGGCTTGCCCGCGTGGATGATGTCGGGGAACTTGATCCCGTCCTGGATGAAGAAGACCGGGATGTTGTTGCCCACGAGGTCGAAGTTGCCCTCCTGGGTGTAGAACTTCGTCGCGAACCCGCGGGTGTCGCGCACGGTGTCCGCCGAGCCGCGCGACCCCAGCACGGTCGAGAACCGCACGAACACCTGCGTCTCGACGCCGTCACCCAGGAACGCGGCCTTGCAGACGTTCGAGGCGGTGCCGTAGCCGACGAACGTGCCGTGCGCGCCATAGCCACGGGCGTGCACCACGCGCTCGGGGATGCGCTCGTGGTCGAAGTGCATGATCTTTTCGCGCAGGTGGTGGTCCTGCAGCAGCGTCGGGCCGCGGTCGCCGGCCTTCAGCGAGTGGTCGGTGTCGTACAGCCGCGCACCGGCCGAGGTGGTGAGGAACTCGCCCTGCTGCCCCATGCTGAGCTTCGGTGCACCGGTCGGCGCACCCGTCGGGGACACCGTCTCCGGCCCCGTCTGGTCGGGCTTGGGTGGCAGCGGCGCGCGGGGCTCGGTCGGCTCGTCGAGCGACGGCGGCTCGCTGTTCGGGACGCCGGGAATCGGCGGGTTCACCATCTCGGTGACCTTGTCCACCGCCTTCTCGACGGCCGCCTTGACGAGCTTGCCTGGCTTCTTGCTGGCCAACTGCATCCTCCTCAGAACAAGCAACGTACGAAGGCGTTACCCGCGATTTCGCCGTCTATGCGTCATCGCCGTGTATTGGCGATGTATCGGCCGTGGATGCAGCCCCGGGACGCTGCCGTGGCAGTGCAGTCGTTGCAGTCGTTCGGAAAAGGGGATGTCATGCGGTTCACCAAGATCACGGCGGCGGTCGTCGGCCTGCTGGGTGCGGCTCTGATCGGCACGGCGGCGCCGGCCGGTGCGGCGGGCCAGGAGGTGTTCAGCCCGAGCGTCGAGGTCGCGCAGCCGTGGCTCGAGGACACGGCCTCCGTGAGCGTCGCCGAGGGCGACGTCTCGATCCAGCAGACGGCGGCCGGCGCCATCAGGTGGATGTCCGACCGCCGCGGCAGCACCGCGTACGAGGGCTACTGCGAGCGTGCCGTGCGGCTCGCGTGGAACCGCAGCACGCACCACGCGTCGGCCATCGCGCACTGGCGGTCGTCGGACGGCACGCGCCGCACCACCGGCACCCCGCCGAAGGGCGCGTTCGTCTTCTGGAACACGAGCCAGTACGGCCACGTGGGCATCGCGGACGGCAACGGCGGCTTCTGGTCGACCAGCGTCGGCGGCAGGATCGGCCACGCGAGCTCGGTCGGCTACTTCCGCAACTACCTCGGCTGGAAGCCCGGCAACAGCAACTGATCGAGTGCGCCCGCCGCGCGCGCCAGCGTGCGCAGCGCGGCGGGCTCGCCCTCGCGGTTGCCCGTGCGGCGGTAGGTCTCGAGCGCCTGGCACACCAGGTCGTGCGCCGCCCGCGGGTGACCGTTCGACAGCAACGCCTCGGCCAGCTCGACCTGGGCGAACGCCGTGCACCGCTCGTCGGTGAGGTCCATCAGGATCGTCACGGCCCGGCGCGCGCTGACCAGTTCCTCGTCGTGCTCGCCGGTGCCTCGGTACAGCGCCGCGAGCCGGACCAGCACGAGCGCCTCCCGGTGCGCGTCACCGAGGTCCGCGGCGAGCCGCCGGGCACCGGTCAGCCACGCCCGCGCCTCCTCCAGCGAGCCCAGGGCGCCGTGCACCGCGCCGATCGACGCCCGCACGTGCGCGACGGAGTGTAGGTCGCCGGCGGACTCCAGCAACGCCAGGGCCTCGCGGTAGCGGGCCATCGACCGCTCGTGCTCCGCCCGCAGCCGGTGCACCACGCCGAGGCCCGCCACCGCGGTGCCCTGGCCGCGCTCGTCGCCGGCCGAGCGGTAGAGGTCCCGCGCGGCGAGCAGGTCGCGTTCGGCGTCCGCGAACTCGTCGCGGTAGATGTGCACCTGGGCCAGGCCCCGCAGCAACGCCGCCTCGCCCGCCGCGTTCCCGGCCGCGCGGACGCACCGCAACGCCCTCGTGTGCGTCCTCGCCCAGTCCTCGTAGTGGCTGTGCAGGTCGAAGAACGGCACGCAGGCTGCCGCGAGCTGCCACGCCACGTCGTCGAGCCCGGCGGAGGCCGCGAGGTCGACCAGCCCGCACAACGTCCTGCGCTCCGCCTCGAACCACGCGACCGGCCGCGCCAGCAGGTGCTCCGGCGCGCGCACCCGGTCCACGGCCGCGATCGTCGTGCCGAACGTGACGGGCAGCCGGTGCGCCGCCGTGACCGCGAGCCACAGCCACGCCCGCACCGTCCGCTCCAGGGCGCTGTGGCGGTCGGGCGCCGCGCCGGCGAGTTCCAGCGCGTGGCAGCGCAGCAGGTCGTGCAGCCGGTAGCGGGGCTGGCCGATGCCGTCCGCACCGCACGACTCCAGCAGGTTCGCGTCGACCAGCTCGTCGAGGACGTCCTGGCTGTCCGGCTCGCCGAGCAGCGTCTCGACCACCCAGCCGGGGAAGTCGTGCGGACCGAGCAGCGCCAGCCGCACGAACGCCCGGTGCTCCCGGTCGGCGAGCTGCCGGACGCTGAGGTCGAAGCTCGCCCGCACGGCCAGCTCCCCGGAGCTCAGCTCGCGCAGCCGCGTCGACTCGTCCACCAGCCGTTCCCGCAGCACCTGCATCGACCACCCGCCGCGGCCCGCGAGCCGTGCGCCCGCCACCCTGATCGCGAGCGGCAGGTGACCGCACGCGAGGGCGACGGCCGCGGCCTCGGCGGGCTGGGCCCGCACGCGGTCCGCGCCCGCTATGCCCGCGAGCAGCGCGATGGCCTCGTCCGGGGCGAACGGCCGCAGCTCCACCTGCACCGCGCCGGGCAGCTCCGGCAACCGGCGGCGGCTCGTCACCAGCACCGCGCACCCGGCGCCCGCGGGCAGCAGCGGCACGACCTGGCTCACCGACGCGGCGTCGTCGAGCACCACCAGCACGCGCGTGCCGGCGAGCCGCGAGCGGTAGAGCGCGGCGCGGGCGGTGAGCTGCGACGGCAGCCCGGCACCGGTGATCCCGAAGGCGTGCAACAACTCCGTGATGACGTCGCCCGGATCGCGCGGCTCGTCGGTGGTGCCCGCGAGGTCGACGTGGAGCTGACCGTCCGGGAAGTGGCCGCCGACCAGGTGGGCCACCCGGAGCGCGAGCGTGGACTTGCCGACGCCGGGTGGTCCGGTCACCGCCGCCACGGGAGCGGACACCGAGTCGTGCCGCAACGCCGCAGCCAGCACGCCGATTTCGTCGTCCCGGCCGCGGAAGTCCGACACCGACGGCGGCAGCTGCCGGATCGGCGTGCCCGCGGGTTCCTCCCGCAGCACCGCGAGCTGGGCCTCGCGCAACGCCGGTCCCGGTTCCAGGCCGAGATCGTCCGCGAGGCGCGTGCGCATGTCCGAGTAGACCTGCAACGCCTCGGCCCGCCGGTTGTCCCGCCGCAACGCGACCACGAGCTGCGCGCAGACGCTCTCGCGGTACGGGTGCTCGGCCAGCAACGTCCGCAGCTCGGGAATCGCGGTGGTGGTCTCACCCCGCGCCACCTGCAACGTGAGCCGCTGCTCGGTCGTGGCGAGCCTCGCCTCCTGCAACCGGGCGATCGCGGGTGCCCACGCGTCGTGGTCCGGCAGGTCCTCCAGCGGCCGGCCGCGCCACAGCGACTCCGCCCGCCGCAACAGCTCCAGCGCGGCACCGGGCGTGCGGCGCGCGTCGGCCACCAGTTCGTCGAACTGGAGCGCGTCGAGCTCGTCCGGCCGCACGGCCAGCACGTAGCCGGTGCCGTGGGTGCGCAGGTGGTCGCCGAGGACCTTGCGCAGCTGCCAGACGTAAGTGCGCACGTTCGACACCGCCGACCGCGGCCGGGAGACCGGCCACAGCGCCTCCACGAACTGGTCCAGCGAGACCCCGGTGTTCGCGTGCAGGGCCAGGTGCGCGAGCAGCGCTCGTTGACGGACCCCGCCCAGGCCTTCGCGGCGGCCGTCCCGCCACACCTCGAGCGGTCCCAGCACCCGCACGCTCAACCCGCTGATGGCTCCTCCGCTCCCCGGGCCCTCCGGCGGGAGGGCGGTGGTGCCACCGGCGACGCTGTGCGGTTTCGCGGGAACTGCGGCAGTTCGTCAACCGGCGGCCCCATTCCGACGCTTGCGCCACTCGACCAGTTCCGTGCCGATGCACGCCCCGAGGAACGAGACCGCCGCGCTGAGGAGCCACCTCGCGGAGTCGTAGAACACGACCGCGAGCACGGCCAGCACGACGAAGACGGCAGCTCGGAGGAGAAACGAAAGACGGCGCCCACGCTTGATCCGGTCCACGCCTGCGGATACCCCGTGCGTCAGCACTTCGCACGCAGCAGCGCGCCGCTCGTGCCCGGCAGCTTCACCGACTCGACCTGCTTGCCGTCCTGGTCGGTGTGGGGGCGCTGGAGCCGCACCTCGACCTCGCGGCTCCCGGTCGGGTTGGCGTTGACCACGACCGCACCGCAGGTGAAGTCCCGGCGGTAGACCTTGTCCGCCACGGTCCGGTACGCGCCGACCGGCTGGCCGAGGTGCCAGTCGTACTCGGCGTGCCACGGCGTCGGGTCGCCGTAGCCGTCGGTCTTCGCGATCTCGGCGATCGCGGTGTTGCCGTTCGTGGTCATGAACATGCCGGCCACCGCGTACCGGAACGCCTTCGCGTCGCCCACGTCGAAGTGCGGCTGCACCCACGTCATCTTCCCGGCGGCCTCGTTGGCGGCGATCTGCGCGACCTGCTTGCTCCAGCCCTGCGCGTAGTCCTCCAGCAGCCGGTTGCTCGCGAACGCGAGCCACCACTCGTCGAACGCGCCGTCGAGGAAGGCGCTGTAGGTCTCCCAGCCGCCCGGCTGCAGGCGGGCGTTGGCGAGGTTGCCGACCGCGAGCAGCCCCGCGGCCGAGAACCCGGCCCTGACCTCGGCCAGCATGCCCGTGTAGGCCCACTGGAACGACGCGTGGTCCGGGTACTTCGCCGGGCACGTCCCCGGGTGGTAGGCGTCGCAGGTGAAGAGGGCGTTGTCCAGGAACACCCCGTCGAACCCCGTGGCCTTGGCGTTCGCGACGACCGCGCTCACCCACGCCCTGCGGTAGCCGGGATCGCCGACGTCCATCTGCCAGTGGCCCTCGTAGCCGGAGTAGACCAGCTCCCTGCCGTCGGGCCCGCGCAGGAACCACTCGGGGTGGGTGGCGCGAACCCGGCAGTAGCCGAGTCCGGTGGGCAGCTGTTCGTCGTCCTCGCCGTTCTTGCACGCGTAGGAACGGGTGGAGGAGAGGTCCTTGTAGACGTAGACCTTCACCGCCGGGTTCACGGCCTTGAGCTTGCGGAGGAGGTCGCCCTCCCAGGCGTTGAGCACGATGTGCGCGCGCCGCTTCGCCTCGACGGCGATGGTGGCGTCGTCGACCGGGGTGCTGTTCATGTGCAGCCAGAAGGATTGTGCGCGCCCTGCGGGAGAGGCTTCCCGCGCGGCCAGCGGTGGCACCGCGGCGCAGATGAGGAGAGCCGCCACGAGCAGAAGGGAACTCCCCGCGATGCCTGTTCGCTCAAGCATTGTTCCTCCTGGTCCGGGAAGTCCTTCTCCCTCTCGCAGCAGTGCGTTCCCGGGGTGCCCGTTCTCCGGTCCACGGGCGGTACTTGCGCGGTAAACCACCTCTTGCGGTCCGGGGGCCGGTTCGAACGACACCGAAGGTGTGCCCGAAGCTCCTGAGCCGCGCGGTGGTGCGGCCAAGAGGGCGGCATCCGTTGCGGAACTCGCACACTCCGCGTGCGGGACGATGACATCGGCCGGGCAGGGTCGGAGGAGTCGGAGTCCGGCACCATTCACGGGAGATCAGCGGTGGTACTGCGAACGGTTTCGGTGGCCGCGTTCGTTCTCGCGGTGGCGGCCTGCGCACCCGGAGCGGATCCCTCGCCCATCGGCACCACCGAGGACGGCCGCATCCCGGAGAACGAGAGCATCTCGCTGGACGACAGCGGCCACGCCGCTCTCGCCAACCTCGACCCCGCGCTGCTGGTCGCGGTACGGGCGGCCGCCGCCGACGCGGCGGTGCGCGGGGTCGAGCTGAAGGTGACGTCGGGCTGGCGCAGCAGGGAGTACCAGCAGCGGCTGCTGGACGAGGCCGTCGCCCGCCACCGCAGCGAGGAGGAGGCCAGGAAGCTGGTGCACCCGCCGGACAGGTCCAGGCACGTGACGGGACAGGCGATCGACATCGGGCCCACCAACGCCGCCGACTGGTTGATCCAGCACGGCGCGGACTACGGGCTGTGCCAGGCGTACGCCAACGAGATGTGGCACTTCGAGCTGCTGACCACGCCCGGTGGTGATTGCCCGCAGCCGCAGGGCAGCGCGAGCGGGTGAGGGCCCGTCAGCGGCAGGCCGCCTCGATCAGCGCCGCCAGCGACCTCGCGGCCCTCTGCTCACCGCTGACCCCGCGCAGCATCGCCGCGCCGAGGGCCTCGCCCGCCCCGACCAGGCCGATGCACCGGCGCTTCAGCTCGGCCGGGGACAGCGACGAGTGCGGCTTCAGCACCGACGCGAACAGCCGCACGTAGCCGTCGAGCAGCTCGTGGTGCACGGCCACCTTCTCCGCGCTGCCCTCCAGCGCCGCGCCGATGGCGTGCCACTCGCCGCCCGTGTCGAGGAAGCAGCGGATGTACGCGACCGCCAGGACGTCCGCGGTCTCCCGCAGGTCGCGCCCCCTCGCGAGCTCGGTGCGCAGCGCCTGCACCTGTTCGGCGTCGACCGTCCGGTACAGCTCGATGAGCAGCGCCGACCGCGAGGGGAAGTGGTCGTACACGACCGGCTTCGACACGCCCGCCCGTTCGGACAGGCGGGCCAGCGTCAGCCGGTCCGCGCCTTCCTCGCGGACCACCCGGCGGGCCGTGGCGAGGAGCTGGTCGCGGCGTTCCTGCTTCGAGAGGCGCTTCACGGCGTCAGGTCGGCCCGGTGGTCCGCGGCGAAGGCGGCGAGGGTGCGCGCAGGGCGGCCCGTGACCTTCTCGACCACGTCCGTCACGCCGGCGAACACGCCGTCCCGCACCCGGTCGAGCGTCCAGACGAACTCTTCGCGCTCGAAGCCTTCGAGACCGGAGACCGCCTCGTCGGCCGTGACCTCCTCGTGCGCGATCGGGCGACCGAGCGCCTCGGTGAGCACCGCGGCGGTCTGGGGGAGCGTGAGCGACTCCGGGCCCGTCAGTTCGTAGACCTGGCCGTCGTGGCCCTCGTCGAGCAGCGCGCACTCGGCGACCGCGGCGATGTCCCGCGCGTCGATCCACGCCAGGCTCGCGCCCGCCCCGGCGAACGGCAGCCGCCCGTGCTCGGTGATCTCGCCGCGGTAGAACCGGTCGTCGGTCAGCACCTGCATGAACCAGCTCGGCCGCAGGAACGTCCACGGGTGCCCGCTCTCCCGGACAGCGCTTTCCGCCCGCACGGACCAGTCGCCCGGTTCGAACGAGTCGACGTCGCGCTCGGAGAGCAGCACGATCCTCGTGGTGGTGGGAATCCTGGTGAGCAGGGAGGAGATGAGCTCCGGGGCGTCCGGGCGGTCGGGCCGCACCAGGAACACCGCGTCGACGCCCTCGACCGCGGCGTCCCAGCCTCCGGGGTCGTCCCACGAGAACGCCGTCGGGACCACACCCCCGAGGGTCACGGACGACGGGTTGCTGCTCCCGCCCAGGACCTCGACGCCGGGGCGGGCCGCGAGCAGAGCGGCGAGCGGGATTCCGGTCTTGCCGCGGACTCCCGTGATCAGAACGCGGGGCATGGAAGCTTCTCCTTCGACGGTCTCGGCTGAACTGCTTCTGACACCGGCACCACCGTACCTACTTTTTGTAGGTTGTGCGGATCGCTGTGCGCCGTTCCACATCGCGGGAGCCCTTGCCGCAGCTGCCCCGCTGCTCTGACCATTGCCGCCACCACGAGTGGACGGAGGGGCGGCGTGAGCGCGGAAGAGGGTGTCGGCCGCGAGCGCAGGCTCGCGGTGAACGAGGACTGGGCGGCGACGATCGCCGGACTGGTGCTGCTGGTCCTGGTGCTGGCGCGAGTCGTGCCCGGCTGGCTGGTGCCGTGATGGCGGAAGTCGAGACGGGGCAACGTCCTCGGCTGCTCCGGGCGGTCGGCGGCGCGGCCGTCGTCGTGGTGCTGGCGGCGCTGACCCGCTACTTGGAGCAGAACGTCCCGGTGTTCACCAAGGGCACGTGGCTCGGCGGCATCGCGAAGAGCGTCGAGTACCCGGTCTACGCGATCCTGCTCGGACTGCTGGGCAACGCGGTGCTGACCGGCCTGGGGGTGCGGGACAGGCTCGCCGCGGGGTTCCGCACGGAGTTCTTCATCAAGACCGGCCTGGTGCTGCTCGGCGCGTCGATCAACTTCGCGGTGGTCGTCAAGGCGGCCGGGCCCGCGATCGCCCAGGCGTTCCTGCTCATCGCGCTGGTCTTCGGCTTCACGTGGTGGCTCGGCGGCGAGCTCGGCCTCGACTCGAAGCTGCGGGCGCTGCTGTCGTCGGCCGTGTCGATCTGCGGCGTGAGCGCGGCCATCGCGGCGGCGGGCGCGGTGCAGGCCAAGCGCGAACAGCTCGCGTACACGGCGAGCCTGGTCATCATCTTCGCGCTGCCGTCGATCTTCGTCCTGCCGTTGCTGGTCGACGCCCTCGGGCTGTCCCCGGCGGTCGCGGGCGCCTGGATCGGCGGCAACATCGACACCACCGCGGCGGTGAGCGCCGCCGGCGCGCTGGTCGGTGAGGAGGCGTTGCAGATCGCCACGATCGTCAAGACGACGCAGAACGCGTTGCTCGGCATCGTCGCGGTGGCGCTGACCGCCTACTTCGCGCTGAAGGTCGAGCGGACCGGTGACGCGAAGGTGAGCGGCCGGGCGCTGTGGGAGCGCTTCCCCAAGTTCGTGCTCGGGTTCCTCGCGGCGTCGGTCATCGCCACGGTGTTCCTGGAGTCCGGCGGTGACAGGTCGGTGATCACCACCGTCAACGACCTGCGCACGCTGTTCCTGATCCTGGCGTTCGTGTCGATCGGCCTGGAGTTCCGGGTGGCGCCGCTGCGCGAGGCCGGGTGGAAGCCGATCGGCGTGTTCGCCGGCGCGACCGCGTTCAACCTGGCGGTGGGTCTCGGCCTGGCCGGCGTGCTGTTCGCGGGGTTCGGCGGGTAGAGGTGCGCGGGTTGAGCGGTGCTGCCGGTGCGATGCCGGCGGCACCGCTCTTCGTCGTGGCCGCCGTTGTGGTGGGCAGCTCGTCCGCGGCCACGGCGAAGCCGAACTCGCCCCGACCACGATCCGGGCCTTGCATCCGCAAAAGCGGAGCCTAGGATGTTCTCATGCCGAATCTGCGGATAAGTGAGGCCGCCGGGCTGCTCGGCGTCAGCGACGACACCGTGCGGCGGTGGATCGACAACGGGCGCCTGACGTCCACGACGCTCGAGAACGGCCGCAAGGCCATCGACGGCAAGGAGCTCGCGGCGTTCGCGCAGCGGCTGACGGAGTCGTCCGAACCCGGCGTCACCGTCGCCGCCTCGGCCCGCAACCGGATGCGGGGGATCGTCACCCGCGTCGTCAAGGACGGCGTGATGGCGCAGGTCGAGATGCAGGCCGGGCCGTTCCGCGTCGTGTCGCTGATGAGCCGCGAGGCCGCCGACGAGCTGGGGCTCGAGGCGGGCAGCGTCGCCGTCGCGTCCATCAAGTCCACCAACGTCGTCGTGGAAATCCCGGAGGCCTGAGCCCATGCGCGCAAGCGTGCTCGCCACCGCCGGTGCGGTGCTGGTCCTGGCCGGGTGCGGCCCGGCTGCGCCGTCCACATCGGACAGCGGGGAGGTGGGCGGCGGCATCACCGTCTTCGCCGCGGCGTCGCTGACGGAAACGTTCACCCGGCTGGGCGCGGACTTCGAGGCCGCGAACCCCGGCACGGAGGTCAGGTTCAACTTCGCCGCCAGCTCGGCGCTCGCCCAGCAGCTCGGCCAGGGCGCGCCCGCGGACGTGTTCGCCTCGGCGGCGCCCGCGAACATGAAGCAGGTCACCGACACCGGGGCCATCACGGACACGCCCACGACGTTCGCGAGGAACAAGCTCGCGATCGCGGTGCCGAAGGGCAACCCCGGCAAGATCGCCGGGCTCGCCGACTTCGCCGTGGCGGACAGGAAGATCGCCCTGTGCGCCGAGCAGGTGCCGTGTGGCGCGGCGTCCAGGAAGGTGTTCGACGCCGCCAAGGTGACGCCCGCGCCGGACACGCTGGAGCAGGACGTGAAGGCCGTGCTCACCAAGGTCACGCTCGGGGAGGTCGACGGAGCGCTGGTCTACCGGACCGACGTCAGGGCTGCGGGTGAGAAGGTCGAGGGCATCGACTTCGCCGAGGCGGACCAGGCCGTCAACGACTACCCGATCGCACCGGTCGCCCAGGCCCGCAACGCGGCCACCGCCAAGGCCTTCGTCGCGTTCGTGCTGTCCGAACGGGGCCGTTCGGTGCTCGGCCAGGCCGGTTTCGTCCTCCCGTGACGCGTCATCGAGCCAGGGGGCGGCTTCCGGTCGTCCTCGCCCTCCCCGCCTTCATCGGCCTGGCGTTCCTGCTGGTGCCGCTGGCCGGGCTGCTGATCAGGGCGCCGTGGGGCAGCATGTCCGGCCGGCTCTTCAGCGCCGAGGTCGGCCAGGCGCTGAGGCTGTCGCTGATCTGCGCCTCGCTGGCCACGGTGCTGTGCCTGCTGCTCGGCATCCCGCTCGCCTGGTTGCTGGCGAGGTCCGGACTGCCGGGCCGCGGGTTCCTCCGTGCGCTGGTGACGGTTCCGCTCGTGCTGCCACCCGTGGTCGGCGGTGTGGCGTTGCTGCTCGTGCTGGGCCGTCGCGGCCTGGTCGGGCAGCACCTCGACGCGTGGTTCGGGATCTCGCTGCCGTTCACCACGGCCGGGGTCGTCGTGGCCGAGGCCTTCGTGGCCATGCCGTTCCTGGTGATCTCGGTCGAGGGAGCGCTGCGGGCCGCGGATCCCCGGTTCGAGGAGGCCGCGGCCACTCTCGGAGCGTCCCGCTGGCTCACCTTCCGGCGCGTGACGCTGCCGTCCGTGCTTCCCGGTGTGGTGGCCGGTGGCGTGCTGTGCTGGGCACGCGCGCTCGGCGAGTTCGGCGCGACGATCACGTTCGCGGGCAACTTCCCCGGCGAGACGACGACCATGCCGCTCGCGGTGTACCTCGCCCTCGAAACGGATCCGGACGCCGCGATCGTGCTGAGCATCGTGCTGCTGCTGGTGTCCGTCGGGGTGCTGGCCGGTCTGCGCGACCGGTGGATCAGCGGGCCGACATGACCCTGCGCGCCGAACTCCGCGTCACGCGCGGGAACTTCACCCTCGACCTCGACGTGACCATCGCGCCGGGGGAGGTCGTCGCCCTGCTCGGCCCGAACGGCGCCGGCAAGTCCACCGCGCTGCGGGCGCTGGCGGGACTGCTGCCGCTGACGTCGGGGCGCATCACGGCCGGGGAGTCCACCTGGGACTCCCCGGAGACGTTCGTCCCGCCGGAAAAGCGCCCGATCGGCGTGGTGTTCCAGGACTACCTGCTCTTCGCGCACATGTCCGCGTTGGAGAACGTGGCTTTCGGCCTCCGGGCGCGCGGCACCCGGCGCGCCGAGGCGAGGGCGGAGGCCGCGCGCTGGCTCGACCGCGTGGGGCTGGCAGCCCACGCCCGGGCCAGACCCCGTTCCCTGTCGGGAGGTCAGGCCCAGCGCGTCGCCCTCGCCCGGGCGCTCGCCACGCGCCCGAGCCTGCTGCTGCTCGACGAACCGCTCGCCGCGCTCGACGCGAGCACCCGCCTGCAGGTGCGGTCGGAACTGGGCCGGCACCTCGCGGACTTCGGCGGCCACACCCTGCTGGTGACGCACGACCCGCTCGACGCCATGGTCCTCGCGGACCGGCTGGTGATCCTCGAGGACGGACGCGCCGTCCAGGAGGGCCCGCCCGCCGAGGTGGCCAGGCAGCCGCGCACCGACTACGCCGCGAACCTCGTCGGCCTGAACTTCTACCGCGGCACGGCCTCCGGCACCGCGGTGGACCTGGACGGCGGCGGCAGCCTCACCATCCCGGCGCCGGTCGACGGACCGGTGCACGTGGTGTTCCCGCCGACCGCGGTCAGCCTGCACCCGCGGCGGCCGACCGGCAGCCCGCGCAACGCCTGGCCCGTCACCGTCGCCGCGATCGAGCAGCACGCCCACACCACCCGCGTGCGGCTCGACGGCGCCCCGGCGGTGCTCGCCGACATCACCACGGCGACGCTCGCCGATCTGCGGCTGCGTCCCGGTGACGAGCTGTGGGCCGCGGTGAAAGCCACCGAGACGCACACCTACCCGGTCTGACGACTCGGGGTCGTACGAGGCGTCCGTCCACCTCGGGCAGTACTGTCGTGGGCACAGGGTGACGGAGAGGTGGCATGGTCGAGTCCGGAAGTGCGCCGCTACGCCTGCGCGTCCTCGACGCGGTGACGGACAGCGCGCTCAAGGAGTTCGACCTCGACAAGCTCCTGGAAGTGCTGCTGGAGCGGACCCGCGAACTGCTCGCGGTGGACACCGCCACCGTCCTGCTGGTGGACCGCGGCGGCGCGCAGCTAGTCGCGAGGGCGACCACCGGGCTCGAGGAAGAAGTCTTCCAGGGCACGCGCGTGGCCGTCGGCAAGGGCTTCGCCGGCCGCGTCGCCCAGCTCCGGGAACCGGTGCAGATCGAACACGTCGACCCCTCCACCGTGGTCAACCCGCTGCTGTGGGAGCACGGCCTGCGCGCGCTGCTCGGCGTGCCGATGATCGCCGAGGGCGAGCTGACCGGGGTCCTGCACGTCGGCAGCACCACCTCGCGCCGGTTCACCGACGAGGAGGTCGACGCGCTGCAGCTCGTCGCCGACCGCCTGGCCGTGGCCGTCTACGTGGACCGCACGCGGTCCGAACGGGCCGCCGCCACGCTGTTGCAGGAGAGCCTGCTGCCCGCGAGCCTGCCGGCCCCCGAGGGCTGGGACCTGGCGGCGCGGTACGTGGCCGGCGCGGAGAGCGGTGTCGGCGGTGACTGGTACGACGTGTTCGAACTGCCCGGCGACCGCATCGGCGTGGTCATCGGCGACGTCGTCGGCAACGGCCTGCGGGCCGCCGTCGTGATGGGACGGCTGCGCAGCGCCTTGCGCGCCTACGCCCTGGAGTATCTGGACCCCGCGCAGGTGTTGAGCAAGCTCGACCGCAAGGCGAGCCACTTCGAGCACAACACGATGGCCACCGTCGCCTACGCGATCATCGACACGGCCACCCACCGCATGACGCTCGCCGTCGCCGGGCACCTGCCGCCGGTCATCGCCGTGCCGGGTGAGGAGACCCGGTTCGCGTCGACCCACGTCGGCCCGCCCGTCGGGTTCGACCTCGGCACCTCCGGCCGCCGCAGCACCGGCATCGACGTCCCGCCGGACACCCTCGTCGTCCTCTACACCGACGGGTTGGTGGAGCGCCGCGGGCAGGACCTCGACTCCGGCATGGAGCACCTGCGGCAGGCGGTGAGCGCGATGGAGCCGGAGGCCGCGTGCATCCAGGTGATGGCCGCGATGGTGGGCGACCAGCCGGCGACCGACGACATCGCGCTGGTGGCGATCCGGCGCTGCGGGTGACCTACGGGTGGTGCGAGCGCGGCACCGGGTTCGCACGGGTCCAGTCGTCGACGTGGAACGGCCTCTGCGCGCCCGGCAGGGCCTTCGCCGCGTGTGCGGCCACCTCGGCCGGCAGCGGTCCGCCGGTCAGGGAGAGCCGGGAGCGGTAGTCCGCCGCGAACGCCGCGGCGACCTCCTCGGCGGTGAGCGCCGGCACGTAGTCGGCCAGCCCCGCGATGGAGCTGCGCCGCAGGTCGTAGCCGAGCGCCTCGGAGACGTCCGTGATCACCGCCCGCACCCGGTCGGACACCACGACCTGGACGACGGTGCTGAACAGCGAACCGGTGGCGGTGACGCGCTGGGCCGAGCCGACGACCTTCGCGGTGCCGCCGACGTTGATGCTGTGCTCACCGGGGCAGTACTCGCCGTCCACCTCGCCGATGCGGGCGTCGACGTCGCCCAGCTCGCGGAGCACCCGCACGTGGCTCCCGGCGTTCGCCGCGAAGGTCGCGCTGCCCGCGTGCCGGATGCCGGTCGTGCGGTCGAGGTGGTCGACCACGACGGCGCCGCTGTCGTAGGCGACCATGCGCCCGCCCGGTGACCGGACGACCGTCTCGAAGCCCGCCGCCCTGGCGACCTCGGTGGCGTCGGCGATACCGGGGGAGCGCAGGTCGCGGCCGCTGAACGCGACGGTCGGGCCGTCCGGCACGTAGACGTGGACGAGCTCGGACCACGCCGCACCGGGGGTGCGCAGCAGCAGCGCCGGGGTCACCAGCTCGGTGACGGCGTGACCGGCGCTCCCGGTCACGAGCAGCCGGGCGTGGTCGGGGTTCTCAGCGTTCGGCACACCGCGATTCTCGGCCACGTCCCGGCCGGGCACCCGGTCAGGGCGCTCCCAGGAGAGCGAGGAACTCCGCTCGCGAACGGTCGACGCGCGCGCCGAGCTCCCGTGCCATTGCGCTGGTGCCGGAGGTGAGCTCGGCACGTGCCACGGTGCGCGCCTCCTCGGCCTGCGTGCGCAGCAACGCTTCCAGGTGCTCGTCGAACTCCTCGGCGTCGGCGGTCCCGACGGCCGCCAGCTCGGCGGCCGTGATCATGCCGGGCATGTCGTGGCCCTCGTGCTGACCGGACTCCTGCCGGCCCGCGCGGGCGAGCAGTTCCCGTGCCCGGGCCAGCTCGGCGCGGTAGTGCTCGCCGACCCGGTCCGCCACCGGGCGCAGCGCCGAACCGGGCCTGGTGGCCGTCAGGGCGAGCGCGGCGAGCGCGGACTCGTTCTGCGGGATCACCAGGTCCACGAACGCCAGATCCGTGGCGCTCAGGTCAGCGGCGACCGGGCTCGCGGGTGCACCGGGTGGTGCGGGCTGCGAAGTCCCGCAGCCCGTCACCACCACCAGCGCCGCCGCGACGACGAGAGCTCGCACTACGGGCGGCCGTTCGGTCCGCACTTGACGATCCGGTTGATGCAGTCGCGCACGCGCTGCGCCATCTCGGCCTGCGGCCAGGCGTTGAAGAAGTCGCCGTGCATCGTGAAGCCGGGGCCGGACGACAGCTTGAACCGCGCCGGGTCGCCGCTGGCCGGGTAGCGCAGCACCTGGCGCAGCTTCGGCACGGGCACCGGGTGCGTGGCCGGGCAGTCGCCGGCGACGGGGTAGGACATGTGGCTCTTGTGGTCGGGCGAGTCGAGGTCCTTGCCGTTCCAGCACTGCGGGAAGTCCAGGTAGGACTCGATCATCGTGCCGGCCGGGCAGTTCACGAAGTCCTTGGAGGCGCCGACGTGGCCCGCGTGCAGGCACGACCAGCGCGACTGCGTGCTGGCGTCCGGCGCGGTGGCCTTGGCGTTGCCCGCGACGATCCGCAGCCCGTACGGCAGCGGCTGGGTGCGCGCGATCACGTCGTCGCGCACGCCCTCACCGAGGTAGTAGAACGTCGTGCCGGTCGGTTCGACGGGCTGGCCGTCGACCAGCAGCGTCGGCACCCAGTACGACGAGAGGTCGGCCTTCGGGCTGCACGTGCTGGTGGCCTTCTCCAGGCTCGCGATGTCCGAGTGCGCGTTGGTCGAGACGTTGCCGAAGAAGCTGTGCAGGTGCGACGCACCGGGCAGGTTCGGCATGACGATCGGGTCGTCCGGGAGCCGGTGCGTGAACGGGCACTCGGCGACGAACTCGGCGACGCGCACGGCGTTCGGGGGGATCGGTTCCTGCGGCGGCAGGGGAGCGGCGGCCTTGGTGGTCGCCGGAGCTGCCGCAGGAACCGAGGTGCCGGGCCGTGCGGGCGCGGACGTCGCCGGAGCGGCCGTCTGGTGCTGCGAGGTGGTGGTGGTCGTGGTAGTCGTCGAGACGGCGCTCGGCCGCGGCTTGGGCGGCGAGAAGAACATCGCGTTCGCGGTGACCGCGGACGCCACGACACCCGCCACGGCGAGGGCGGCGATCAGCACGCGTCGCCGCAGCCGGGAGGTGGGGGCGGGGGACATGGAGAAGTCCTTTCGGGCAGGGTGAACTGACACGGGGGTGGTGCGGGAGCGGCGAGCGGAGGGACTCAGCCCGCGTCGCGGTAGGCCTGACCGGCCTGGTTCGGGGTGCCACCGGGGGCGTAGAGGCCGGTGCCCGGCTTGTCGGCGGGCAGCGCGAACCACGCGTACCGCTCGACGTAGGGGAGGCCTTCCATCATGGCGCTGGAGCCGCGGGCGAACGCCGCGAGCTGCGCCTGGGTCGGGTAGCGCGGTGAGCCGCCGGAGAAGTCGATGAGCGCGTACTCGGTGAGCCACACCGGCTTGCCGTACCGCTTGTGCACCGCTTCGAGGTAGTTCTTCAGGTGGCCGACGGCGGCGTCGCTGAAGTCCGAGCCGTACCAGTGCACCGCGATGAAGTCGACGCGCAGGCCGCGCTGGGCGGCACCGGCCATGAACCGGTCGAGCCAGCCACCCGCCTTGTCACCGCTGTGCGCGACGGCGGGGCTGCCGAGCCGCAGCCCGGTCGCCGCCAGCTTGGGCCACAGGTCGAGCGCCTGCTCCGGCGTCATGTTCGCCTGCTCGGGGAAGTCCGGCTCGTTGAACCCGAGCAGCACCTTGCCGTTGGCCTTCGCGCGGGCGATCGTGGCGTCGTCGGTGAACTTGGCGCCCCAGATCATCGGCACGAACTCGACGTTCTTCGGCGCGGTGACGCCGTCCGGGTGCACGGCCCAGTTGTAGTACCAGCCGGCCCGAACGTCGCCGAGCGCCTTGCCGACGCCGTCGAAGTTCCAGGTGCTGACGCCCTTCTTCACCGACGCCGCGACGGCGGTCGGGGGAGCGGCGGGCACCGGCGGGGCGGTGGTCGTGGTCGTCGTCATGGTCGCGGGTGCGGACGAGGTGGTCGTCGTCGTGGTGGTCGTGGGAGCGACCGACGTGCTGGTGACGGTGACCTGCGCGACCGGTTCCTCACGAGAGGGCAGCACGGCGACCACGATCCCCGCGGCCACCACCGCGGCCGCCGCGGCCGCGATGGGCTTGACGAGCGCGCCCTTGAACAGCAGCCCGATCTTGCTCGTCGTGACCGGGTCCGCGGGAACGGCCGAGATGGAGGTCTGGGTGCCGGCGAGCGCCGCCGGGTCGAACGCCGGCGCGGCGGGCAGCGGCACCAGCGGCAGCCGGGCGATCAGCCCCTCGACCGACGCGAGGTCGTACCCGCAGCGCTCACACCGGCGGCAGCTGCGGCTGTGCCGGGCGATCCGCTTGCGCCACAACGCACTCGGGTCACCGTCCCAGTCGGCCAGCACCTCGGCCAGCTCGGGACAGCGCGGCGTGCTCTCCAGCGTCCGCACGACGATGCGCGCCGCGTCCAGCTGCGCCTTGACCCGCTGCACGCGCACGGCCGTGTGCTGCGGCGTGAGCTCCAGCGCCTCGGCGACCTCCGCGCGGGTGAGCCGCCCGGCAGCCTCCAGCCACCAGAGGCTGAGCAGCTCGCGTTCGTCCGCGCTGAGCCACCGCGTGGCCGCGACCACCTCGCGCCGCTGCCCGGACAGCTGCAGGCGCATGATCGTGAGGTCGACGAAGTCCGCACCGGGGTCCGCCACATCCTCCGGCACCGGGCCGGTGACCGGCACGCGCTGCTGTTCGCGGTGGCGCAACCGGATCTGGTTCATGGCGATCACGACCAGCCACGACCGGAACCCCGCCGGGTCCCGCAACCCGGTCAACCCGTGCACCGCCCGCAACATCGTCTCCTGGACGACGTCGTCGGTGTCGGCGTGCCCGCCGAGCGCGTGGCCCACGATGTTGTAGACGAGGGGCAGGTACCCGCTCACCAGGTCGTCGAGCGCGCGCTGGTCACCGTCGCGCGCGGCCACCACCGTCGCGACGCCGGGTTCCTCGGCCACCGCCATGCCCACCTCACTTGCCGGTCCAAAAGTCCTCTGACCAGGAGATGTCCTCGGGACGCGGCAATAACGAAAAATTCTCGACGAGTTGGATCCGGTTGGGGACGGGGCTCGTCGGGCAGGGGAAGTAGAGCACGGTGGGGGTGGCGGGCCGTGTGAGGCCGGGCGAGCCGAGGGCTGGGTGGGCCGGGGTCGGCGAGGCCGGTGGGCGCGGGGGTTCCGAGGCGGGGTGCCGGCGAGGGTCGGGTGGGCCGGGATTGGCGAGATCGGGTGCATCCGGACGTCCCGGGGTGAGTCGGAACCGGCGGGGTCAGGCGGAGCAGAGGTGCCGCGTGCGCCCCGCCGGTCCGATTCGGTGGGGCCGGCGGCCGCGGCGCGCTGAGCCAAGTCGGGCAGCGCCGAGCGGTGCGGCCCCACCCCCGCGCGCCACCGCGCCCTGCGCCGTCAGCACCGGCATTGTTCTCCCTCGAGGCCGCGGCCATCCCCGGTCTCAGGTCACTGGCACGCGGGTTCGCGATGCTGTAGATGGCCGACTCACCCCCTTTGCTCCGATCGGCGGCATTCGTCGCCGGTGTGGAAGGACATCGGGAACACTTATGGCAAAAAGAGGTGTGGACGACGTGAAGCGAATTCCGCGATCCCCCTGCAGTGGAAAGTGAAAGTGCACGTGGAATTCGTGAATGTACGTACCTTTCCCCGGTGTCGCTGTCGATGCGGTTCGACGGCGGAGAACGGCGGTGGAGATCGAGCGGCAGGACCGGTGCATGACACCTCGGAAGGCTGTCTGGATTTGGCCGGATGAGAGGTTTCGTCCGATCCGACGTCGTTGCGTCGACCGCAACGCGACAGTGAGGCGCGAAGTGTCTCACTTGGGTCGCCGCGAGGCTTCGCTGGTCGCGGGTGTGTCCGGCCAGGTTCGAGGGCCGAGCGCGGGTGAAGATCAGCGATCTATCGGTGCTGAATCGATCTGCTGAGCTGATGTGGTGCAGTGACCAGCGCGGAGTCCTGTGAGCGGGTGGCTGTTTTGCGCAATTCCAGGTCGGGGGGCGCAGTGTCGTTTGGGTCCGCGTCGAACGTCGGTACTCGGGGCTTGTGATGTGGAACCTCATCTGCCACGCGGCCTGGATGCGGGCAGAACGGTGATTTTCCCGAAGTATTCAAATGCGGTTTATCGTACGTTCGCGTGCGGAGCGCGCCATCGGAGATGCTGATCACAGCGGGTGGGTGTGCGGATGCGCGAGGTGACTGGTGCTTGTGCGCGTCGATAGGTCGGCGAGGGACTTGTTGAATTGCGCAGCATCGGAAATTCGACTGTTCGGCGGATCCGTCCCGGTCGCGTCAGTGGCTAATCTGCGGTTGTCACCGATGTGACACGGGGGTTTTCTTTGGGGTGGACGCTTCCGGTTGATCGAGGATTCACGTGCGTGCCACGTGAATCTGTGAGTCGGCGGATGACGCAGGGGGCATGTTTGTCGAACGAGCGATTCTCCACACCGCGCGAACAGGCTGGTTACCTGTTCGCGCGGTGAGTCAAATCGCCTGGAACTGGGGGTTCCGGGTCGTCCCGGTCCTGTGATCGGCGTCGTGCGGTAGCGGGGTGCAGGGGCCTCGTGCGCCGCCTCATCGGCGACGGTCCCAAGAGCCTGCACGCGGTGTTCAGCCGTGCCGTTCGCGCTCACCGTGAGTAGCCGCGGCATCGCTGGATCCTGCGCTTATGCGGCGCTCCTTCACTCGCTGTATCTGCGACTCGAGCGGTCGTTCCCTGGTAGCGGAGCGGTTTCGTACTTCCCGGCAGCCGCACGCCAACGCATCCGTGAGGTGCCGGGGGGCAACGGTTCGAGAGGGAGCGGTTCAGTTGGTGGAGCGGCGTGCGGCAGGGGATCGGTACTCGCTGACCGCGGCGCAGGTGGACATGTGGCTGTCGGCGGAGTTGCTCGGGGACACCCCCGAGTTCAACCCCGCCCAGTACGTGGTGCTGCGCGGGCCTCTCGACGCGGAGCGCCTGCGAGCCGGCGCCCGTGTGGTGGCGGAGGAAACCGAGGCGTACCGGCTTTACTTCGGCGAACACGCCGACGGGTCGCCGTGGCAGGCCTTCGCCGACGAGCTGCCCGCGGACGTCCTGCCGGTGGTCGACCTCCGCGGTGAGGACGACCCCGCGGGGGCGGCGCGGGCGTGGATGCGCGCCGACAGCGACCGGCCGCTCGACCACCGGACGGCTCCGCTGTGGCGCTGGGCGCTGCTGCGCGTCGCCGACGGTGAGAACTGGTGGTACCACCGGGCGCACCACCTGATCACCGACCTCTTCTCGTTCGCGCTGATCACCCGGCGCGTCGCCGAGGTCTACGCCGGGGACGGCGCGCGCTCGTTCGGCTCCTGGACCGACGTCGTGGCGGAGGACCGGGCCTACCGGGAATCCGCCGACCGGGCCGACGACGAGCGGTACTGGCTCGAGTCGGTGGCGGAGGCGGTGCGGAGTCGCGAGACCGAGCGCCGGCCGGAACGGCGACGACCGTCCCGGCGCCGCACGGTCGCGGTCGACGGGGCGTTGCGCGACGCCGTCCTCGCCCGCAGCGCGGAGCTCGGCCTGCGCGTGCCGCACTTCCTGGTGTCGGCTTTCGCGGCGTACCAACGGGAACTGACCGGCCGCGAGGACGTCGTGTTCAGCCTGCCGACGGCCGCACGCCGTAGCCCGCTGGCCCGCACCACTCCCGGACTGCTGGCCAACGTCGCACCTCTCGCGCTGCACGTGCCGGAAGGCACGAAGATCCGGCAGTTGGCGGACGCCACCGCCGCACGCCTGGCCGAGAACGCCCCGAGGTCGCGGTACCGGGGCGAGGACCTCGCCCGGAAGCTCGGCGTCACCGGCGGCGGCGCCTGGTTCGGCCCGACCTTCAACGTCGTCGACTTCATCCGCCCGCTGAGCTTCGGCCCGGACGTGCACGCCGGCACACCGCGGAACCTGGCGGTCGGCCCGATCCGCGACCTGACCGTCACGACCTACGGCTGGTCCGCAGGTGACCGGGCGTGGCTCGACGTCGACGTCGAGGACGGCGTCGCCGCCGAGGCCGAGCTGGCGCTGCACGAGGAACGGTTCCTCAGCGTGCTCGACCGGCTCGCGCGCGGACCGGTCGCCAGCGCACCGCGACCCTCCACTGCGGACCTGGCGCGGACCCGGAGCTGGGGAGCCGGCGCCGCACAGCCTGATGTGGCCTGCGTTCCCGATCTCGTGGCAGACCACGCCGGCACCCGTCCGGAAGCAACGGCGGTGGTGTGCGGCGGCGAACGGCTCACCTTCGGCGAGCTCGGGGAGCGGGCCGACGCGCTCGCCGCCCGGCTGCGCCGGGCCGGGGTGACCGTGGGGTCCCCGGTGGCCGTGCTGGTGCCGCGTAGGCTTGATCTGGCGGTGGCGTTCCAGGGCGTGCTGCGTTCGGGTGGCGTGTACGTGCCGCTCAACCCCGGCCTTCCGGCGGAACGCCTGGCGTTCCTGCTGGCGGACGCGGGCGTGGTGGCCGCGGTCACGACGTCGGCTCTGGCCGGTGAGCTGACCGGGTTCGCCGGAGACGTGCTGCTGCTCGACGACCACGTTCCGGCCGGCAGCGCGCCGCCGGCCGGCGTCGACCCGGACGCGGTGGCCTACATCGCTTACACGTCAGGATCGACGGGACGGCCCAAGGGCGTGGCGGTGACGCACAGGGCGTTGTCGTCGTACGTCGCCGGCTGGACGCGTGCGCTCGAACCGCTGGGCGGCGCGGGCACCGTGCTGTCGATGTCGGGCCCCGGTTTCGACGTGTCGATCGGCGACATGACGCGGGCGCTGGCGTTCGGGCGGACGCTGGTGTTCCTGCCGCACGACGAGGCGGTGTCGGTCGAGTCGCTGCACAGGACGCTGGCCGAGCACCGGGTCGAGGTCGCGGAGATCGTGCCGGGCATGCTGCTGCGCGACCTGGCCGCGCACTGCCGCGAGGCGGGGCCGGTCGAGTCGTTGCGCCTGGTCATCTCGGGCACCGACATGTGGACCTACGACGCGCTGACGGCGGCGGTCGAGGCTGTGGCGCCGAACGCGGTGCCGGGCAACGTCTTCGGCGTCACCGAGGCCGCGATCGACTCGATCTTCCACCCGGTGGTGGCACGGCCGCAGCACGAGGGCGAGGTCGTCCCGATCGGCGTGCCGCTGGCCGGCGTCGACGTCTTCGTGGTGGACGGCCTGCTGCGACCGGTGCCCGTGGGCGTCGAGGGCGAGTTGCTGGTCGGTGGTGCGGGGGTGGCCCAGGGGTACGTGGGCCGGCCCGATCTGACCGCCGAGCGGTTCCTGCCGGACGTGTTCGGCGGTTCCGGTGGACGTCTGTACCGCACGGGCGACCGGGCCCGGTGGCGTGCGGACGGCGTGCTGGAGTTCCTGGGCCGCGTCGACGAGCAGGTGAAGATCCGCGGCTACCGCGTGGAACCCGGTGAGGTCGAGGTCGTCCTCGGTGACCACCCCGGCGTGCGTGATGTCGTCGTGGTGGCGCGGGACGGCGGTCCCCACGGAGGCAAGCGCCTGGTGGCCTACGTCGTCGCCGAGGACGCGGACGTCAGCGGTCAGGAGCTGCGGTCCTGGCTGCGGGAACGGGTGCCGGACTACCTGGTGCCGTCGGTGTTCGTGGCGCTCGACCAGCTCCCGCTCACGCCGAACGGCAAGGTCGACCGGCGCGGGCTGCCCGATCCCGAGCCGGAGACGACCGGGTTCTACGAAGCGCCGCGATCGTCTGCAGAGGACGCTCTGGCGGCGGTGTGGAGCGGCGTGCTCGGAGTGGAGCGCGTCGGTGTGCACGACAACTTCTTCGAGCTGGGTGGCGACTCGATCCTGAGCCTGCAGATCGTGGCACGCGCCCGTGCCGCAGGTCTGAACGTGGACGTGGCCGACGTCCTGTCCCACCAGACCGTCGCCGGGCTGGCGGCCGTCGTGCGCGACACCCCTGCCGTGACGCTCGCGGAGCAGGGCGTGGTCACCGGTCCCGTTCCGCTGACGCCGATCCAGCACTGGTTCACCGCCCAGGACGTCGGCGACCCCGACCACTGGAACTGGTCGGGCGTGTTCGAGCTGGCGCCGGGGACCGATCCCGGACGACTGGCCGGGGCCCTCGACACCTTGGTCGCGCACCACGACGCCCTGCGACTGCGGTTCTCGCCCGAGGGCCAGTACAACGCGGAGGTCGAAGCCGCGGACCTGTTGAGGGTCGTGGCAGGCGACTCGGCGGTGGCGCGGGAGATGACGGCGGCGCAGAAGTCGTTGCGGCTGGCCGACGGTCCGCTTCTCTCGGCCGTCTTCTTCGACCGCGGTGACGAACCGGCGTGGCTCGGGCTGGTCGTGCACCACCTGGTGATGGACGGCGTGTCCTGGAACGTCCTGCTGGAGGACCTCGGCACCGCGTACCGCGCGGAGGCGTTGCCCGCCAAGACGACCTCGTTCCGGCAGTGGGCGGAGCTGCTCCAGACCTTCGACGCCGCCGCCGAGCTTGACCACTGGGCCGCCGCGACCTCCGACGTCGTCGCACTGCCGGTCGACGGCGACGGACCGAACGACGAACGTTCGTCCCGGATCCACACGACGCTGCTGGACGCCGCGACGACCGCCGCGTTGCTGGGTGACGCGCACAAGGCGTACCGGACGCGGGGCAACGACCTGCTGCTGGCGGCACTGGTGCGCACGCTGGGCCCGTGGGCCGGCACCGACACGCTGACCATCGACCTGGAGAGCCACGGCCGCGAGGCGATCGCGGACGGCGTCGACCTGTCCCGCACGGTCGGCTGGTTCACGTCGATCTTCCCGGTGCGGCTGAGCCGGCACGAGGACCTGGGCGCCACGGTGAAGGCCGTCAAGGAGCAGCTGCGCGCCGTGCCCCGCCGCGGTGTCGGCTACGGCGCCCTGCGGTGGCTGCACGGCGAACTGCCCGGCGCGCCCGATCGGCCGGTGCTGTTCAACTACCTCGGATCCGGCGCGGGCACGGGAGACCTGCTCCGCCGTGAGCTGCCGGTGGCGCTGCGCGGTGCGGCGACGTCCGGCCGCGGCACCCGGTCGCACGTGCTGAACCTCGAGGTGACCCGCACCGCTGACGGGCAGCTGCAGGTCGAGTGGCACTACAGCGCCGAACTGCACGAGGCCGCGACCGTCGCGCGGCTGGCCGAGACCTACCGGCGTGAGCTGGAGGCGCTCGTCGAGCACTGCCGGTCGGGAGCGACGGGGCTCACGCCGTCGGACTTCCCGCTGGCCTCGCTGGCGCAGGACGAGGTCGACCGGCTCGCCGCCCGCTTCCCGGGCCTGACCGACGTGTACCGGCTGGCGCCGGTGCAGTCCGGCATGCTGTTCGGCGTCGCGGGCGCACCGGCCGAGGGCGACGGGCTCTACTGGGGCCAGGGGATCTACGAGCTGACCGGCACCGTCGACGCGGACCGCCTCGCTCGAGCCTGGCAGGAGGTGATCTCCCGGCAGGCCGCGTTGCGCAGCGCGTTCGTGTGGGAGGGCGTCAGCGAACCGGTGCAGGTCGTGCTGGAGGGCGTCGACGTCCCGCTCCAGCTCCGCGACTGGTCCGATGTGGACGGTGACGCGCAGGACGCGCGGCTGCGCGAGCTGCTGGCGCGGGACCGCGCGCTGGGCTTCGACCCGGCGGCGCCGCCGCTGACCCGCCTGTACCTCGCCGACCGGGGTCACGGGCGGTACTGGCTGGTCTGGGGTCTGTACCAGGGTCTGTGCGACGGGTGGAGCCTGCCCGTCGTGGTGGACGAGGTGTCCGCCGCCTACGAGGGCACGACCCTCGCCCCGGCGAGGTCCTACCGCGAGTTCATCGCCTGGCTCGACCGGCGCGACCCCGCCGAGCCGGAGAGCTTCTGGCGGTCCTACCTGGACGGTTTCGAGGCGCCGACGCCGTTGCCGGTCGACCGGCTGGCGACGCACCACCACGCCCAGGACCGGTGCAAGACCGCGTTGACCCCGGAGGTGACGGCGAAGATCGTCGACCTGGCACGCCGTGAGCGCGTGACGCTGTCCGCGGTGGTGCAGGCCGCGTGGGCCAAGGTGCTGTCGGCGACCTCGGGCGAGGACGACGTCGTGTTCGGCCTGACCGTGTCGGGCCGCCCGCCGGAGCTGGCCGGGGTCGAGTCGACCGTGGGCCTGTTCATCAACACGCTGCCGGTGCGGACCACCGTGCCCGCGGACGTGCCGTTCACGTCCTGGCTGCGCGAGTTGCGGGACAACCAGGTCGCGGTGCAGCGGTTCGAGTACACACCGCTGGTCGACGCGCAGCGCTGGTCGTCGGTGCCCGGTGGCCGCGCGCTGTTCGACAGCATCGTCGTGCTGCGCAACTACCCCGGCGGCCGGACGCGCGTCGCCGGTTTCGAGCTGTCGCCGCTGCTCGACTCGGTGGAGCAGGGCAACTACCCGCTCACGTTCGCGGTCGACGTGGGCGAGACGCTCCAGGTCGAGGCCGAGTTCTCCACCGCCGCGTTCGACGCCGCCACCGTGGACCGGGTCCTCGACCAGATCGCGGTCGTGCTGACCGCGGTGGCCGAGCGGCCGGACCTGCTGGTCCGGGACGTGCCGCTGCAACGCCCGGAGCAGGCGGCGGTGCTGGTGGCGTGGGGCGAGACCCCCGAGCCCGCCACCGAACGGCCGGTGCCCGACCTGGTCGACGACTGGGCGCGGATCTCCCCCGAGGTCGCCGTGATCTGCGGCGACGAGCGGCTGACGTTCGCCGAGCTGGGCTTCCGGGCGGAAGCGCTGGCCGGGCGGCTGCAGCGGACCGGCGTCACCGTCGGATCGCGCGTCGCCGTGCTGGTGCCGCGCGGGGTCGACCTCGCCGTGGCGTTCCAGGGCGTGCTGCGCTCCGGTGGCGTGTACGTGCCGCTCAACCCCGGGCTTCCCGCCGAACGACTGGCGTTCCTGCTGGCCGATGCCGGTGCGTCGGTCGTGGTGACGACCTCGTCGTTCGCGGGCGAGGTGGCCGGGCTCGCCGAGGTGCTGCTGATCGACGACGAGGCCCAGGGGTTCGGCGCCCTGCCGGTGCCCATCGACCCGCACTCGCTGGCGTACATCGCTTACACGTCCGGCTCGACCGGCCGTCCCAAGGGCGTGGCCGTGACGCACGCCGCGTTGTCGTCCTACGTCGCGGGATGGCGGCGAGGACTCGTCGAGCTGGGCGGTCCGGGCACGGTGCTGTCCATGTCCGGCCCCGGTTTCGACGTGTCGATCGGCGACATGACGCGCGCGCTGGCGTTCGGCCGCACGGTGGTCTTCCTGCCCCACGACGAGCACGTGACGGTGGAGTCGTTGCACCGCACGCTGGTCGACCACGAGGTCGAGGTCGCGGAGATCGTGCCGGGCATGCTGCTGCGCGACCTGGCCGCGCACTGCCGCGAGGCGGGGCCGGTCAAGTCGCTGCGCCTGGTCATCTCCGGCACCGACATGTGGACGCACGACGCGCTCACCGGCGCTGTCGCCGACGTGGCGCCGAACGCCCTGGCGGGCAACGTGTTCGGTGTGACCGAGGCCGCGATCGACTCGATCTTCCACCCGGTCACCGAGGACCACCCGGCGTCGGTGGTGCCGATCGGCACGCCGCTGGCCGGCGCGCGGGCGTTCGTCGTGGACGGCGCGATGCGGCCGGTGCCGGTGGGGGTTCCGGGTGAGCTGCTGGTCGGTGGTGCCGGTGTCGCGCAGGGCTACGTCGGCCGCGCGGACCTGACGGCGACGCGGTTCGTGCCGGACGTGTTCGGCGGTTCCGGTGGACGTCTGTACCGCACGGGTGACCGGGCCCGGTGGCGTGCGGACGGCGTGCTGGAGTTCCTCGGTCGCGTGGACGAGCAGGTGAAGATCCGCGGCTACCGGGTGGAGCCCGGTGAGGTCGAGGTCGTGATCGGTGACCACCCCGGTGTGCGTGATGTCGTCGTGGTGGCGCGGGACGGTGGTCCGCACGGTGGCAAGCGCCTCGTGGCGTACGTGGTCGCCGAGGACGCCGAGGTCACCGGTTCCGCGTTGCGGTCGTGGCTGCGCGAGCGGGTGCCGGACTACCTGGTGCCGTCGGTGTTCGTTGCCCTGGAACGGCTTCCGCTCACGCCCAACGGCAAGGTCGACCGGCGCGGGTTGCCGGAGCCGGAGACCGAGGCGGCCACCGAGACCTACGTGGCTCCCCGCAACGCCGTCGAGGAGACCCTGGCCGCCGTGTGGAGCGGTGTGCTCGGCGTCGAGCGCGTCGGCGTGCACGACAACTTCTTCGAGCTGGGTGGCGACTCGATCCTCAGCCTGCAGATCGTCGCCCGCGTGCGTGCGGCGGAGCTGGGCGTCGACGTGGCGGACGTGTTCGCCCACCAGACGATCGCCGAGCTGGCCCTCGCGGTGCGCGAGGCCCCCGAGGTCTCGGTGGCCGAGCAGGGCGTCGTCACCGGTCCCGTGCCGCTGACGCCGATCCAGCACTGGTTCCTGGCGCAGGACATCCCGAACCGGGACCACTGGAACTGGTCGGGCGTGTTCGAGCTGGCACCCGGCACCGATCCGGAGCGGCTGCGGCAGGCGTTCGACGTCCTGCTCGCCCACCACGACGCCCTGCGCCTGCGGTTCTCCGCCGACGGCCAGCACAACGCCGGGGTCGAGGCCGCGGACCTGCTGCGGGTCGTCGAGGGCGGCTCGGACGTGGTCGCCGAGATGGCGGTGGCGCAGAAGTCGTTGCGGCTGAACGGTGGTCCGCTTCTCGCGGCCGTCTTCTTCGACCGCGGCGACGAACCCGCGTGGCTCGGTCTGACCGTGCACCACCTGGTGATGGACGGCGTGTCGTGGAACGTCCTGCTGGAGGACCTCGGCACCGCGTACCGCTCGGAGGCGTTGCCCGCCAAGACGACCTCGTTCCGGCAGTGGGCCGGACACCTCCTGGAACTGGACGCCGGCGGCGAACGGGACCACTGGGCTGCCGCGACCTCGGACGTGGTCGCACTGCCGCTCGACGGCGACGGCCCGAACACCGCGGAGTCCGGTGCCGTGGTGCGCACGTGGCTGGACGCCTCCACCACCTCCGCCCTGTTCGGCGAGGCCCACAAGGCCTACCGGACGCAGGCCAACGACCTGCTCCTCGCCGCTCTGGCCGACGTGCTGGGGGAGTGGACGGGGAGTGACCACGTCACGGTCGACCTGGAGAGCCACGGCCGCGAGGACCTCGACCTGTCGAGGACGGTCGGCTGGTTCACGTCGATCTTCCCGGTGCGGCTGAGCCGCCGGGAGGACCTCGGCGGGACGGTCAAGGCGGTCAAGGAGTCCCTGCGGTCGGTGCCGCGCCGCGGTGTCGGCTACGGCGCCCTGCGGTGGCTGCACGGCGAGTTCGCCGGTGCGCCGGAGCGGCCCGTGCTGTTCAACTACCTCGGCGCGTTCGACGCCGTCGACCCGGTGGGTCTGCTCCGCCGGGAGCTCCCCGCCGACCTCGCCGGGCCGATGGAGGGACCGGGCGGGACGCGGGCCTACCCGCTGCAGCTCGAGGTCGTGCGCGAGGCCGACGGCCGGTTGCGGATCGAGTGGCTGCACAGCACGAACCTGCACCGCGCCGAGACCGTCGAGCGCGTCGCGGACCGGTACGTGGCGGCGTTGCGCGCACTGGTGGAGCACTGCCGGTCGGGCGTCTCCGGTTTCACGCCGTCGGACTTCCCGCTGGCCTCGTTGACGCAGGCCGAGGTCGACGGGCTGGCGGCGCGGTATCCGCTGGTGGACGTGCACCGGTTGGCGCCGGTGCAGTCGGGCATGCTGTTCGGTGTCGTCGGGTCACCGGTCGACGGCCTCTACTGGGGCCAGGGCGTCTACGACCTCGCGGGCCCGGTCGACGCCGAACGGCTGGCGCGGGCGTGGCGCGAGGTGATCTCCCGGCACGCCGCGCTGCGCAGCGGGTTCGTGTGGGAGGGCGTCAGCGAACCGGTGCAGGTCGTGCTGGCCGAGGTCGACGTCCCGCTCGCGGAACGCGACTGGTCCGGCCTCGACGAGTCCGCGCAACAGGTGCGGTTGCGGGAGTTGCTGGCGGAGGACCGCGCGCTGGGCTTCGACCTCGCCGCGCCGCCGTTGACGCGCCTGTACCTGGTGGACCGCGGCGAGGGCCGGCTGTGGCTGGTGTGGGGGCTCTACCAGGGTCTGTGCGACGGGTGGAGCCTGCCCGTCGTCATGGACGAGGTGTTCGCCGCGTACGACGGTGAAACCCTTGCCCCGGCACGGTCCTACCGCGAGTTCATCGCGTGGCTGGACCGGCGCGACCCCGACGAGTCCGAGGAGTTCTGGCGCCGGGCACTGGACGGTTTCGAGGCGCCGACGCCGTTGCCGGTCGACCGGCTGGCGGCGAGCCACTACGCCCAGGACCGCCGCAGGACCGCGCTCGACGAGGACGTCACGGCCAGGCTGGTGGAGCTGGCCCGCCGCGAGCGCGTGACGCTGTCGACGGTCGTGCAGGCGGCGTGGGCGAAGGTGCTGTCCGCGTCCTCCGGCGAGGACGACGTGGTGTTCGGCCTCACCGTCTCGGGCCGCCCCGGTGACCTCGCGGGCGTGGAGTCGATGGTCGGGTTGTTCATCAACACGCTGCCGGTGCGGACCACCGTGCCCGCGGACGTGCCGTTCACGTCCTGGCTGCGCGACCTGCGGGACAACCAGGTCGCGGTGCAGCGGTTCGAGTACACGCCGCTGGTCGACGTGCAGCGCTGGTCGGCCGTTCCGGGTGGCCGGGCGTTGTTCGACTCGATCGTCGTGTTCGGCAACTACCCGCACCAGGAACTCCCCGACGACCTGGGGGCGGTCCCCGGCGGCTACGCCACCGTCGACTCGGTGGAGCAGGGCAACTACCCGCTCACGTTCGCGGTCGACCTGGAGCGCCGCCTCCGGATCGAGGCCGAGTTCTCGACGGCCGCTTTCGACGCCGTCACGGTCGAGCGGATCCTCGACCAGCTGGTGGTCGTGCTGACCGCCGTGGCGCGACGACCCGGGCTGGTGGTCGCCGAGGTGCCGTTGCAGCGTCCGGAACAGGCCGCGGAACTCGTGGCGTGGGGCGAGACGCCGGTTCCCGCCGCCGAACCGCCGGTGCCCGAGCTGGTCCGCGGCTGGGCCGGCTCCGGCGCCGTGGCCGTGGTGTGCGGTGAGGAGAGCCTGACGTTCGCCGAGCTGGACGCTCGGGCTGAAGCGTTGGCTGCACGGCTTCGGCGCGCCGGGGTGACCGCGGAGTCGCCGGTGGCCGTGCTGGTGCCGCGTGGGCTCGACCTTGCGGTGGCGTTCCAGGGCGTGCTGCGTTCTGGTGGCGTGTACGTGCCGCTCAACCCCGGGCTTCCCGCCGAACGCCTGGCGTTCCTGCTGGCGGACTCCGGTGCCGTCGCCGTGGTCACGACCTCGCCGGTGGACGGCTTCGCGGGTGCGGTGCTGCTCGTGGACGACTCGACGGCGCCGGCAGAGGCGCTTGCGCCCGTTGATCCCGAAGCGTTGGCGTACATCGCCTACACGTCGGGTTCGACTGGTCGTCCGAAGGGTGTGGCGGTGACGCATGCGGCGTTGTCGTCCTATGTGGCCGGTTGGCGTGATGGTCTGGCTGCTCTGGGTGGTCCGGGCACGGTGTTGTCGATGTCGGGTCCGGGTTTCGACGTGTCGATCGGTGACATGACCCGTGCGTTGGCGTTCGGCCAGACCGTGGTGTTCCTGCCGCACGACGAGCACGTGTCGGTCGAGTCGCTGCACGCCACGTTGGTGGAGCACCGGATCGAGATCGCCGAGATCGTGCCGGGCATGCTCCTGCGCGATCTGGCCGCGTACTGCCGGACCGCGGGGCCGGTGGAGTCGTTGCGGCTGGTGATCTCGGGTACGGACATGTGGACGCATGACGCGTTGACGTCCGCGGTTGCCGAGGTGGCGCCGAACGCGGTGCCGGGCAACGTGTTCGGTGTGACCGAGGCCGCCATCGACTCGATCTTCCACGCCGTCGCGGAAGACCACCCCGCCGCCGTGGTGCCGATCGGCACGCCGCTGGCCGGTGCTCGTGCCGTCGTCGTGGACTCCGCGCTGCGGCCGGTGCCCGTGGGCGTTCCCGGTGAGCTGCTGGTCGGCGGTGCCGGTGTGGCGCGGGGGTACCTGGGGCGCGCCGACCTGACCTCGGTCCGGTTCGTCCCGGACCTGTTCGGTGAGGCCGGCGGGCGGCTCTACCGCACCGGTGACCGGGCGAAGTGGCGTGCGGACGGGACGCTCGAGTTCCTGGGTCGCGTGGACGAGCAGGTGAAGATCCGCGGTTACCGGGTGGAGCCCGGTGAGGTCGAGGTCGTGATCGGTGACCACCCGGACGTGCGTGATGTCGTTGTGGTGGCACGGGATGGCGGACCGCACGGCGGCAAACGCCTGGTCGCCTACGTCGTCGCGGAGGGCGAGTTCGACTCGAAGGAACTGCGGTCCTGGTTGCGTGAGCGGGTGCCGGACTACCTGGTGCCGTCGGTGTTCATTGCGTTGGAACGGCTTCCGCTCACCCCGAACGGCAAGGTCGACCGGCGCGGGTTGCCGGAGCCGGAACCCGAGACGACCGGGGAGGCGTACGTGGCGCCCCGGACCGCCGTCGAGGAAGCGCTCGCGGCGGTGTGGAGCGGTGTGCTCGGGGTCGAGCGCGTCGGTGTGCACGACAACTTCTTCGAGCTGGGTGGCGACTCGATCCTGAGCCTGCAGATCGTGGCGCGTGTGCGTGCGGCGGGTCTGGGTGTCGAGGTGGCGGACGTGTTCGCCCACCAGACGATCGCCGCGCTGGCGGGCGTCGTCCGCGACACTCCCCCGGTCACGCTGGCCGAGCAGGGCGTCGTCACCGGACCGGTGCCGCTGACGCCGATCCAGCACTGGTTCCTGGCGCAGGACATCCCGAACCGCGACCACTGGAACTGGTCCGGCATGTTCGAACTGGCTCCCGGCACGGATCCGGCGAGGCTCGGAGGGGCGCTGGACGCCGTTGTCGCGCACCACGACGCTTTGCGCATCCGGTTCACGCCGGAGAGCCAGGTCAACGCTCCCGTCGGCGGTGGCGGGTTCCTGAGCGTCGCGACCGGTGGGTCCGTGGTCGAGCGGATGACCGAGGCGCAGAAGTCGTTGCGGCTGGCCGACGGCCCGTTGTTGGCGGCCGTGTACTTCGACAGGGGCGACGAGCCTGCCTGGCTCGGTTTGACCGTGCACCACCTGGTGATGGACGGGGTGTCGTGGAACGTCCTGCTGGAGGACCTCGACGCGGCCTACGCGGGCCGGGAGATCGGGCCGAAGACCACTTCGTTCCGGCAGTGGGCCGAGGTGCTGCGGGAGCTGGACGCGCGGGACGAGCGGGAGATCTGGCTCGCCCAGACCGCCGACGTCGTGGACCTGCCGCAGGACCACCACGGGCCCAACGACGAGACCTCGGCCGGCGTCGTCCGGTCGTGGCTGGACGCGGACAGCACCGCCGCCCTGCTCGGCGACGCCCACCGCGCGTACCGCACGCAGGGCAACGACCTGCTGCTGGCCGCTCTCGCCCAGGCGCTGGGGGAGTGGACCGGCACCGGTCACGTCACGGTGGACCTCGAGAGCCACGGCCGTGAGGCGGTGGCCGACGGCGTCGACCTGTCCCGCACGGTCGGGTACTTCACGTCGATCTTCCCGGTGCGCCTCACGCACGAGAGCGACCCGGCGGCGGCGATCAAGGCAGTCAAGGAGGAGCTGCGGGCGATCCCGCGCCGCGGCGTCGGCTACGGCGCGTTGCGCTGGTTGCAGGGCGACCTGGCCGACGCGCCGGACCGTCCGGTGCTGTTCAACTACCTCGGCGCCTTCGACGCCGTCGGCTCGGTCGGCCTGATCCGCCGCGAGCTCCCCGCCGAGCTGGCCGGCCCGAGCGAGGGCCCGGGCGGAACGCGGTCGCACGTCCTGCAGGTCGAGGCCCAGCAGGACGCCGACGGGCGCCTGCGGGTCGAGTGGCACTTCAGCCACGACCTGCACGACGCCCCCACCGTCGAACGCGTCGCCGCGCGCTACGTCGAAGCCCTGCGTGCGCTGGTCGCGCATTGCCGTTCCGCCAGCGGCTTCACGCCGTCGGACTTCCCGCTGGCGTCGCTGACGCAGGCCGAGGTCGACGGGCTGGCGGCGCGGTATCCGCTGGTGGACGTGCACCGGTTGGCGCCGGTGCAGTCGGGCATGCTGTTCGGTGTCGTCGGGTCACCGGTCGACGGCCTCTACTGGGGCCAGGGCGTCTACGACCTGACCGGTCCGCTCGACGCCGGGCGCCTCGCCCGGGCGTGGCGCGAGGTGATCTCCCGGCATGCCGCGCTGCGCAGCGTTTTCGTGTGGGAGGGCGTCAGCGAACCCGTCCAGGTCGTTCTCCCGGACGTCGAGGTGCCGCTGGAGCGGCGCGACTGGTCCGGCCTCGACGACGCCGTTCAGCGGGAGCGCCTGCGGGAGCTGCTCGACGAGGACCGTGCGCTGGGCTTCGACCTGGCCGTGCCGCCGTTGACGCGCCTGTACCTGGTGGACCGCGGTGAAGACCGGTTGTGGCTGGTGTGGGGCCTGTACCAGGGTCTGTGCGACGGGTGGAGCCTGCCGGTCGTGATGGACGAGGTGTCGGCGCTCTACCAGGGGCGTCCGCTGGAGCCGGCGCGGTCGTACCGGGACTTCATCGCGTGGCTCGACCGGCGTGACTCCGGTGAGGCCGAGGAGTTCTGGCGCACGTACCTGAGCGGGTTCGAGGCACCGACGGCACTTCCGGTCGACCGGCTCGCGAACAGCCACTACGACCAGGGCCGCCGTCGCATGCACCTGGACGAGGCGGTCACGGGCCGGCTGGTCGAGCTGGCCCGCCGTCAGCGCGTGACGTTGTCGACGGTCGTGCAGGCCGCGTGGGCGTTGCTGCTGTCGACGTACTCCGGCGACGACGACGTGGTGTTCGGCCTGACGGTCTCGGGTCGCCCGGCTGATCTGGCCGGTGTCGAGTCGGTGGTCGGGTTGTTCATCAACACGCTGCCGGTCCGGGCGTCCGTGCCGGCGGACACCTCGTTCGCGGCGTGGCTCCCGGCGTTGCAGGACAACCAGGTCGCGCTGCAACGGTTCGAGTACACGCCGTTGGTCGACGTGCAGCGGTGGTCGGCTGTCCCGCACGGCCGCGCGTTGTTCGACTCGATCGTCGTGTTCGGCAACTACCCGCAGGAGGAGTTGCCGGAGGACCTCGGCGGGGTGCAGGCCACCGAGTCGGTGGAGCAGGGCAACTACCCGCTCACCTTCGCCGTCGACCTGGAACGCACGCTGCGCGTCGAGGCGGAGTTCTCGACGGCGGCCTTCGACGCCATCACCGTGGAACGGATCCTCGACCAGCTCGCGGTCGTGCTGACCGCGGTCGCGGAGCGCCCCGGGCTGGCGGTGCGCGACGTGCCGGTGCAGCGGCCGGAGCAGGCGGCGGAGCTGGTGGCGTGGGGTGCCACGCCGGTTCCGGCCGCCGAGCCGCCGGTGCCGGAGCTGATCGCCGCGCGGACTTCATCCGAGGTGGCCGTGGTCTGCGGTGACGAGCGGCTGACGTTCGCGGAGCTGAACGCTCGCGCCGATGCTCTCGCTGCCGGGCTGCGCCGTGCCGGGGTGACCGCGGGATCGCCGGTGGCCGTGCTGGTGCCGCGTGGGCTTGATTTGGCGGTGGCGTTCCAGGGCGTGCTGCGTTCGGGTGGCGTGTACGTACCGGTCAACCCCGGACTTCCTGACGAACGCGTGGAGTTCCTGCTGGCCGATGCCGGTGTGGTGGCCGCGGTGGCGACGTCGCCACCGGCCGGGTTCACCGGTGAGGTGCTGTCGCCGGACGTGTCCGCCACCGTCGATGAACCGCTCCCGCCGGTCGACCCGTCGGCGTTGGCGTACATCGCCTACACGTCGGGTTCGACTGGTCGTCCGAAGGGTGTGGCGGTGACGCATGCGGCGTTGTCGTCCTATGTGGCTGGTTGGCGTGATGGTCTGCGCTCCTTGGGTGGTCCGGGCACGGTGTTGTCGATGTCCGGACCGGGTTTCGACGTGTCGATCGGTGACATGACCCGTGCGTTGGCGTTCGGTCAACGAGTGGTGTTCCTGCCGCACGACGAGCACGTGACCGTGGAGTCGTTGCACCGGACGTTGGTGGACCATCAGGTCGAGGTCGCGGAGATCGTCCCGGGCATGTTGTTGCGCGATCTGGCGGCTCACTGCCGGGTCGCGGGGTCGGTGGAGTCGTTGCGGCTGGTGATCTCGGGTACGGACATGTGGACGCATGACGCGTTGACTGGTGCTGTGGCCGAGGTGGCGCCGAATGCGGTGCCGGGCAACGTGTTCGGTGTGACCGAGGCGGCGATCGACTCGATCTTCCACGCCGTCGCGGAAGACCACCCCGCCGCCGTGGTGCCGATCGGCACGCCGCTGGCGGGTGCGCGGGCGTTCGTGGTGGACGGGTCGTTGCGGCCGGCACCGGTCGGTGTGCCCGGCGAGCTGCTGGTCGGTGGTGCGGGGGTGGCCCAGGGGTACGTGGGCCGTCCGGACCTGACCGCCGAGCGGTTCGTGCCGGATCTGTTCGGCGGGTCGGGCGGCCGGCTGTACCGGACGGGTGACCGGGCGAAGTGGCGTGCGGACGGCACGCTCGAGTTCCTGGGCCGGGTCGACGAGCAGGTGAAGATCCGCGGCTACCGGGTCGAACCGGGCGAGGTCGAGGTCGTCCTCGGTGACCACCCGGACGTGCGTGATGTCGTTGTGGTGGCACGGGATGGTGGCCCGCACGGCGGCAAGCGCCTGGTCGCGTACGTCGTCGCGGAGGGTGAGTTCGATTCGAAGGTCCTGAGGTCGTGGCTGCGCGAGCGGGTGCCGGACTACCTGGTGCCGTCGGTGTTCGTGGCGCTCGACCAGCTCCCGCTGACGCCGAACGGCAAGGTCGACCGCCGTGGACTGCCCGATCCCGAGCCGGAGACGACCGGGTTCTACGAAGCGCCGCGATCGTCTGCAGAGGACGCTCTGGCGGCGGTGTGGGCACAGGTGCTCGGCGTCGAGCACGTCGGTGTGCACGACAACTTCTTCGAGCTGGGTGGCGACTCGATCCTGAGCCTGCAGATCGTGGCGCGTGTGCGCGCGGCGGGTCTGGGTGTCGAGGTGGCGGACGTGTTCGCCCACCAGACCATCGCCGAACTGGCCCTTGCGGTCCGTGACGCCGCCGAGGTGACGCCGGCCGAGCAGGGCGTGGTCACGGGCCCGGTGCCGTTCACCCCGATCCAGCGGTGGTTCCTGGCGCAGGACCTGCCGAACCGCGACCACTGGAACTGGTCGGGGATGTTCGAGCTGGCACCGGGGACCGATCCGGTTCGGCTCGGGCAGGCGCTCGACGTCGTGGTGGCGCACCACGACGCTTTGCGCATCCGGTTCACGACGGAGAGCCAGGTCAATGCTCCCGTCGGCGGTGGCGGCTTCCTGCGAGTGGTCGACGGTGAGTCCGTGGTCGAGCGGATGACCGAGGCGCAGAGATCGTTGCGGCTGGCCGATGGCCCGTTGCTGGCGGCCGTGTACTTCGACCGCGGGGACGAACCCGCGTGGCTCGGTTTGACCGTGCACCACCTGGTGATGGACGGCGTGTCGTGGAACATCCTGCTGGAGGACCTCGACACGGCGTACCGGGGTGGATCGCTGCCGCCCAAGACGACGTCGTTCCAGCACTGGGCGGTGCGGCTGCAGGAAGACGACGCGAGCGGCGAGCGTGACCACTGGGTTGCCGCGACCGCCGACGTCGTCGAGCTCCCGGCGGACGGCCACGGCCCGAACACCGAGGTCTCCGCTGGGATCGTGCAGTCGTGGCTGGATGCCGGGACCACCGCGGCGCTGCTGGGCGACGCGCACAGGGCGTACCGCACGCAGGGCCACGAGCTGCTGCTGACCGCCCTGGCGCGGACGCTCGGCGAATGGGCCGGTTCCGACCACGTGACGATCGACCTGGAGAGCCACGGCCGCGAGGGCGCGGACCTCTCGCGCACGGTCGGCTGGTTCACGTCCATCTTCCCCGTCCGGCTGAGCCACCACGCCGATCCCGGTGCCGCGATCAAGGCGGTCAAGGAGGAGCTGCGGTCGGTGCCGCGCCGCGGTGTCGGCTACGGCGTGCTGCGGTGGCTGAGGGACGATCTGGTCGACGCGCCGGACCGCCCGGTGCTGTTCAACTACCTCGGCGCCCACGACAGTGCCGACTCGGGCGGGCTGATCCGCCGCGAACTGCCCGCCGAGCTGGCGGGCCCGAGCGAGGCTGCCGGCGGCACGCGGTCGCACCTGCTGCAGCTCGAGGTGCAGCAGACCGCGGACGGCCGGTTGTCGATCGAGTGGTTCCACTCCGGCAACGTCCACGGGACCGCGACGGTCGAACGGGTCGCCGCCCGGTACGTCGAGGCGTTGCGCGAGCTGGTGGCGCATTGCCGCGCCGGCAGCGGGTTCACGCCGTCGGACTTCCCGCTGGCGTCGCTGACCCAGCCCGAGGTCGACCGGCTCGCGGAGCGGTACCCGCTGGCGGACGTGCACCGGTTGGCGCCGGTGCAGTCCGGCATGCTGTTCGGCGTCGTCGGCGCTCCCGTCGACGGCCTCTACTGGGCGCAGAACGTCTACGACCTGGCCGGGCCGATCGACGCGGAGAGGCTGGCAGCCGCGTGGCGCGAGGTGATCGCCCGGCACGCGCCGTTGCGCAGCGGTTTCGTGTGGGAGGGCGTCAGCGAGCCCGTGCAAGTCGTGCTGACCGAGGTCGACGTGCCGCTCGCACCGCGCGACTGGTCCGACCTGGACGAGTCCGCGCAGCAGGTGCGGTTGCGTGAGCTGCTCGACGAGGACCGTGCGCTGGGCTTCGACCTCGCCGCGCCGCCGTTGACCCGCCTGTACCTGATCGAGCGCGGCGAGGGCCGGTTGTGGCTGGTGTGGAGCCTGTACCAGGGTCTGTGCGACGGGTGGAGCCTGCCCGTCGTGGTGGACGAGGTGACGGCGGCGTACCAGCGCCAGGCGTTGCCGCCGGTGCGGCCGTACCGCGACTACATCGCCTGGCTCGACCAGCGCGATCCCGGTGACACCGAGGGGTTCTGGCGCACCTACCTCGACGGTTTCGAGGCGCCGACGTCGTTGCCGGTCGACCGGCCGGCGGCGAGCCACTACGCCCAGGACCGCCGCAGGACCGCGCTCGACGAGGACGTCACGGCCAGGCTGGTGGAGCTGGCCCGCCGCGAGCGCGTGACGCTGTCGACGGTCGTGCAGGCGGCGTGGGCGAAGGTGCTGTCGGCGTCGTCCGGTGAGGACGACGTGGTGTTCGGCCTGACCGTGTCCGGCCGCCCGGCTGATCTGGCCGGTGTCGAGTCGATGGTCGGGTTGTTCATCAACACGCTGCCGGTCCGGGCCGCCGTACCGGTGGACACGTCGTTCGCCGCGTGGCTCCCGCAGCTGCGGGACAACCAGGTTGCGCTCCAACGGTTCGAGTACACGCCGCTGGTCGACGTGCAGCGCTGGTCGGCCGTTCCGCACGGCCGCGCGTTGTTCGACAGCATCGTGGTCTTCGGCAACTTCCCCCAGGAGGAGATGCCGGAGGACCTCGGTGGCGTGCAGGCCACCGAGTCGGTGGAGCAGGGCAACTACCCGCTGACGTTCGCGGTCGACCTGGAGACGACGCTCAAGATCGAGGCGGAGTTCTCCACGGCGGCGTTCGACGCCGTCACGGTGGAGCGGATCCTCGACCAGCTGGTGGTCGTGCTGTCCTCGGTGGCGGAACGCCCTGGACTCGCGGTCGGCGCCGTGCCGCTGCAGCGTCCCGAGCAGGCAGCGGCGTTGGTGGCGCGGGGAACCACGCCGGTTCCGGCCGCCGAGCCGCCGGTGCCCGAGCTGATCCGCGGGTGGGCCACCGGCGAGGCCGTGGTGTGCGGTGCTGAGCGGCTGACGTTCGCCGAGTTGAACGCTCGTGCGGACGCATTGGCCGTGCGGCTCCGGCAGGCCGGTGTGACCGTGGGATCGCCGGTCGCCGTGCTGGTGCCGCGTGGGCTCGACCTTGCGGTGGCGTTCCAGGGCGTGCTGCGTTCTGGTGGCGTGTACGTGCCGGTCAACCCCGGCCTTCCGGCCGAGCGGGTGGAGTTCCTGCTGGCGGATTCCGGTGCGGTCGCCGCGGTCGCCACCTCGCCGCTGGACGGCTTCGCGGGTGCGGTGCTGGCGGTGGACGGTCCGTCCACCGCTCCCGCGGACGTGCTCGCGCCGGTCGACCCGGATGCGTTGGCGTACATCGCTTACACCTCGGGTTCGACCGGGCGTCCCAAGGGTGTGGCGGTGACGCACCGGGCGTTGTCGTCGTACGTCGCAGGATGGCGGGACGGGCTTGCCGGCCTCGGTGGTCCGGGCACGGTGTTGTCGATGTCCGGACCGGGTTTCGACGTGTCGATCGGTGACATGACCCGTGCGTTGGCGTTCGGTCAACGAGTGGTGTTCCTGCCGCACGACGAGCACGTGACCGTGGAGTCGTTGCACCGGACGTTGGTGGACCATCAGGTCGAGGTCGCGGAGATCGTGCCGGGCATGTTGCTGCGCGATCTTGCGGCTCACTGCCGGGTCGCGGGCCCGGTGGAGTCGTTGCGGCTGGTGATCTCGGGTACGGACATGTGGACGCACGACGCGCTCACCACCGCTGTCGCCGAGGTGGCGCCGAATGCGGTGCCGGGCAACGTGTTCGGTGTGACCGAGGCGGCGATCGACTCGATCTTCCACCCCGTGTCCGAGGACCACCCTGCCGCTGTGGTGCCTATCGGTACGCCGCTGGCGGGCGCGCGGGCGTTCGTGGTGGACGGGTCGTTGCGGCCGGTTCCCGTCGGGGTGCCGGGTGAGCTGCTGGTCGGTGGTGCCGGTGTCGCTCAGGGCTACGTGGGCCGTCCGGACCTGACCGCCGAGCGGTTCGTGCCGGACGTGTTCGGCGGCTCCGGCGGGCGGCTCTACCGCACCGGCGACCGGGCGAAGTGGCGTGCGGACGGCACGATCGAGTTCCTCGGTCGCGTGGACGAGCAGGTGAAGATCCGCGGTTACCGGGTGGAGCCCGGTGAGGTCGAGGTCGTCCTCGGTGACCACCCGGACGTGCGTGATGTCGTTGTGGTGGCACGGGATGGCGGACCGCACGGCGGCAAGCGCCTGATCGCCTACGTGGTCCCGGAGGACGAGTTCAGCTCGAAGGCCTTGAGGGACTGGCTGCGTGAGCGGGTACCCGACTACCTCGTGCCGTCGGTGTTCGTTGCCCTCGAACGGCTTCCGCTCACCCCGAACGGCAAGGTCGACCGGCGCGGTCTGCCCGACCCGGAGCCGGAGACGGCCGGAGAGGTGTTCGTCGCACCCAGGACCGCGGTCGAGGAGACCCTCGCGGCGGTGTGGAGCGGCGTGCTCGGCGTGGAGCGCGTCGGCGTGCACGACAACTTCTTCGAGCTGGGTGGCGACTCCATCCTGAGCCTGCAGATCGTGGCCAGGTCGCGCGCCGCCGGACTCGGCGTCGACGTGGCGGACGTGTTCGCCCACCAGTCGGTGGCCGAGCTGGCACCGGTGGTGCGGGACGCCCCGGCGGCGACGCTCGCCGAGCAGGGTGTCGTGACCGGTCCGGTGCCGTTCACGCCGATCCAGCGGTGGTTCCTGGCGCAGGACCTGCCGAACCGCGACCACTGGAACTGGTCGGGGATGTTCGAGCTGGCACCGGGAACCGACCCGGTTCGGCTCGGGCAGGCGCTCGACGTCGTGGTGGCGCACCACGACGCGCTGCGGATCCGGTTCACACCGGAGAGCCAGGTCAACGCACCGGCCGAGAGCGGCGAGCTCCTGCGCGTGGCCGGCGGCGACTCGGTCGTCGAGCACATGACCGAGGCGCAGAAGTCGTTGCGGCTGGCCGATGGTCCGCTGCTGGCGGCCGTGTACTTCGACCGTGGCGACGAACCCGCGTGGCTCGGCCTCACCGTGCACCACCTGGTGATGGACGGCGTGTCGTGGAACGTCCTGCTGGAGGACCTCGACGCGGCCTACGCGGGCCGGGAGCTCGCGCCGAAGACCACGTCGTTCCGGCAGTGGGCGGTGCGGCTGCAGGACGACGACGCGAGCGGCGAACGGGACCACTGGGTCGCGGCGACCGCGGACGTGGTGGCGCTGCCGGCCGACGGCGACGGCCCGAACGACGATGCCTCCGAAGCGGTCGTGCAGTCCTGGCTGGACGCGGGCACGACCGCGGCCCTGCTCGGCGACGCGCACAAGGCGTACCGCACGCAGAGTCAGGACCTGCTGCTCGCGGCGTTGGCCCAGACGCTCGGCGAGTGGGCCGGCAGCGACCACGTGACGATCGACCTGGAGAGCCACGGCCGCGAGGGCGCTGACCTGTCGCGCACGGTCGGGTGGTTCACGTCGATCTTCCCGGTGCGCCTCAGCGCGGGGAACGATGCGGCGGCGGCGATCAAGGCGGTCAAGGAGGAACTCCGCGCGGTGCCGCGCCGGGGCGTCGGCTACGGCGTGCTGCGCTGGCTGCGCGACGAGTTCGCCGAGGCGCCGGACCGCCCGGTGCTGTTCAACTACCTCGGTGCGCACGACGGCGCCGACGACTCGACCGGCCTGATCCGGCGGGAGCTGGACGCCGAGCTGGCGGGCCCGGGCGAGGCCGGGGGCGGCACGCGGTCGCACCTGCTGCAGCTCGAGGTGCAGCAGAACGCCGACGGCAGGCTGTCGATCGAGTGGTTCCACTCGACCGGCGTCCACGACACCGCCACGGTCGAACGGGTCGCGGCCCGCTACGTCGAGGCGCTGCGGGCGCTGGTCGAGCACTGCCGGACGGCCACCGGCTTCACGCCGTCGGACTTCCCGCTGGCATCGCTCACCCAGACCGAGGTCGACGGGCTGGCCGGAAGCCATCCGTCCCTTGTGGACGTCTACCGGCTGGCGCCCGTGCAGTCCGGCATGCTGTTCGGCGTCGTCGGTGCCCCGGACGAGGGCGACGGCCTCTACTGGGGCCAGGGCGTCTACGACCTCATCGGTCCGATCGACGCCGACCGGCTCACCGCCGCCTGGCGCGAGGTGGTCGCGAGGCACGCCGCCCTGCGCAGCGGGTTCGTGTGGGAGGGCGTCGGCGAACCGGTGCAGATCGTGCTCGGCGACGTCGAGGTGCCGGTGACGGTCCACGACTGGTCCGCGCTCGACGACGCCGCACAGCGGGAGGCGCTGCGGGAACTGCTGGCGGACGACCGCGCGCTCGGCTTCGACCTGGCCAGGCCGCCGCTCACGCGCCTGTACCTCGCCGACCGCGGCAACGGGCGGAACTGGCTGGTCTGGGGCCTCTACCAGGGCCTGTGCGACGGGTGGAGCCTGCCCGTCGTCGTGGACGAGGTGTCGGCGGCCTACCGGCGGCGGGCACTGCCGCCCGCCCGGCCGTACCGCGACTACATCGCCTGGCTCGACCAGCGCGACCCCGCGGACACCGAGGCGTTCTGGCGCGCCTACCTCGACGGCTTCGAGGCGCCCACCGCACTGCCGGTGGACCGCCTGGCCGCGAGCCACTACGCGCAGGACCGCCGGCGCACGCTCCTCGACCGGGACGTCACGACGAGGCTCGTCGAGCTGGCCCGGCGCGAACGCGTCACGCTGTCGACGGTCGTGCAGGCGGCGTGGGCGAAGGTCCTCTCCGCCGGTTCGGGCGAGGACGACGTGGTGTTCGGCCTGACCGTCTCGGGTCGTCCGGCCGACCTGGCCGGCGTGGAGTCGATGGTCGGGTTGTTCATCAACACGCTGCCGGTGCGAGCGGTGATCCCGCGCGGCACGCCGTTCGCCACGTGGCTGCACGAGTTGCGGGACAACCAGGTCGGGCTCCAACGGTTCGAGCACACGCCGCTGGTCGACGTCCAGCGGTGGTCGGCGGTCCCGCACGGCCGCGCGTTGTTCGACAGCATCGTGGTGTTCGGCAACTACCCGCAGGAGGAGGCACCCGCCGACGCCGGCGAGGAGTGGGCCGACGCCGTGGAGTCCGTCGAGCAGGGCAACTACCCGCTCACGTTCGCGGTCGACCTGGAGGACACGCTCATGATCGAGGCGGAGTTCTCCACGGCCGCGTTCGACGCCACGACCGTCGAGCGCGTTCTCGACCAGCTGGTCGTCGTCCTCACCGCCGTCGCCCACGAGCCGGAGCTGGCCGTGGCGGACCTGCCGCTGCAGCGTCCGGAGCAGGCCGCGGAACTCGTGGCACGGGGCGCGACCAGGGCACCGGCCGCCGAACCGCCGGTGCCCGAACTGGTCCACAGCTGGGCGCGCACCGATGCCGTGGCCGTGAAGTGCGGCGACGAGAGGCTGACGTTCGCCGAGCTGGACGCGCGGTCCGCCGGTCTCGCCGCACGGCTGCGGCGGGCGGGCGTGGCGGTGGAGTCTGCGGTGGCGGTGCTCGTGCCGCGCGGACTCGACCTGGCTGTGGCGTTCCAGGGCGTGCTGCGCAGCGGTGGCGTCTACGTGCCGGTCAACCCGGGTCTGCCGCGGGAACGTCTCGCGTTCCTGCTCGCCGACGCCGGGGTGGTCGCGGCGGTCACCACCGAGGACCTCGCCGGTGAGCTGTCCGGGTTCGGCGGCGAAGTCCTCGTGCTGGACGGCACGGTCGGCGACCTGCCGGTGCGGATCGACCCGGACGCGGTGGCGTACATCGCTTACACGTCCGGCTCGACCGGGCGGCCGAAGGGCGTGGCGGTGACGCACCGGGCGTTGTCGTCGTACGTCGCGGGTTGGCGCGACGGACTCGCCGGCCTCGGTGGGCCCGGCCCGGTGCTGTCGATGTCGGGTCCCGGCTTCGACGTGTCGATCGGCGACATGACCCGCGCCCTGGCGTTCGGCCAGACCGTGGTGTTCCTGCCGCACGACGAGCACGTGTCCGTGGAGTCGTTGCACAGCACGCTTTCCGGTGACCACGTGGCGATCGCCGAGATCGTGCCGGGCATGTTGCTGCGCGACCTCGCGGCTCACTGCCGGGGGGCGGGCCCGGTCGAGTCGTTACGGCTGGTGATCTCGGGCACGGACATGTGGACGCACGACGCGCTCACCACCGCTGTCGCCGAGGTGGCGCCGAACGCGGTGCCGGGCAACGTGTTCGGTGTGACCGAGGCGGCGATCGACTCGATCTTCCACCGGGTCGGCGACGACCACCCGCAGGCCGTCGTGCCCATCGGAACGCCGCTCGCCGGCGTCCGCGCCGTCATCGTCGACGACGCGCTGCGTCCGGCCCCGGCCGGTGTTCCCGGTGAGCTGCTCGTCGGCGGTCCCGGTGTGGCGCGGGGGTACGTGAACCGGCCCGACCTCACCGCGGAGCGGTTCGTGCCGGACGTGTTCGGCGGCGCCGGGGGCCGGTTGTACCGCACCGGTGACCGGGCGAAGTGGCGTGCGGACGGCACGATCGAGTTCCTCGGTCGCGTGGACGAGCAGGTCAAGATCCGCGGTTACCGGGTGGAGCCCGGTGAGGTCGAGGTCGTCCTCGGTGACCACCCCGGCGTGCGTGATGTCGTCGTGGTGGCGCGGGACGGCGGTCCGCACGGTGGCAAGCGCCTGGTCGCCTACATCGTCGCGGAAGGCGGGTTCGACTCGAAGGAACTTCGGTCGTGGCTGCGTGAACGGGTGCCGGACCACCTGGTGCCCTCGGTGTTCGTGGCCCTCGACGAGGTGCCGCTCACGCCCAACGGCAAGGTGGACCGGCGCGGATTGCCGGACCCCGAGCCGGAGACGACCGCGGAGGTCTTCGAGGCGCCCCGGACGTCCGTCGAGGACACCCTGGCGGCGGTGTGGGCACAGGTGCTCGGCCTCGACCGCGTCGGTGTGCACGACAACTTCTTCGAACTGGGCGGCGACTCGATCCTGAGCCTGCAGATCGTCGCCAGGACGAGGGCGGCGGGCCTCGGCGTGGACGTGGCGGACGTGTTCGCCCACCAGACCATCGCCGAGTTGGCGCCGGTCGTCCGCGACACCCCGGCGGCGACGCTGGCCGAACAGGGCGTCGTGACCGGACCGGTCCCGCTCACGCCGATCCAGCACTGGTTCGTCGAGGAGGACGTCCCGGACCGCGACCACTGGAACTGGTCGGGCGTCTTCGAACTCGCGGCCGGCACGGAGAAGGGGAGGCTCGCGAGAGCGCTCGACGCCGTTGTGGCGCACCACGACGCGCTGCGCATCCGGTTCCGCCAGGAAGGCGACACCTGGGTGCAGGACAACGACGGTGAGCTGACGGACGTTCTGCGCGTTGTCACCGCACGGACCGAAGACGAGGTCATCGCGCACATGACCGAGGCGCAGACGTCGTTGCGCCTCGCGACCGGTCCGCTCCTCGCCGCGATCTACTTCGACCGAGGCGACGAACCGGCCTGGCTCGGGCTCACCGCGCACCACCTCGTCATGGACGGCGTGGCGTGGAACGTCCTGCTGGAGGACCTCGACACCGCCTACGAGGCAGGACCGGAGGCCCTGGCGCCCAAGACGACCTCGTTCCAGCAGTGGGCCGAGGTGCTGCACGCCGACGACCCCTCGGCCGAACGCGACCACTGGGCCGCGCAGACCGAACGGGTCACCGCCGTCCCCGTCGACGGCCGGGGTGCCAACACCGAGGCGTCCGCCGACACCGTCCGGACGTGGCTCGACGCGAAGTCCACCGAACTGCTGCTCGGTGAGGCGCACAAGGCGTACCGCACGCAGATCAACGACCTGCTGCTCGCGGCACTGCTGCGAACGCTGGGCGAGTGGGCGGGCGTCGGCGACGTCACGATCGACCTGGAGAGCCACGGCCGCGAGGCGATAGCCGACGGTGTCGACCTGTCCCGCACGGTCGGCTGGTTCACGTCGATCTTCCCGGTGCGCCTGCGGCACCCGCGCCTCGGCGACAGCGGCGAGCTGATCAAGGCGGTCAAGGAGCAGCTGCGCACCGTTCCGCGCCGCGGCGTCGGCTACGGGGTCCTGCGTTATCTCGAACGCGACGAACGACTGGTCGGCGCACCCGCGCGACCGGTGTTGTTCAACTACCTCGGCGCGTTCGACGCGGCGGGCGACGACGCGGTCGGATTGATTCGGAAAGAACTCCCGTCCGACCTCTGCGGGCCCACCGAGAACGAAGGGGGAAGCCGCTCGCACCTCCTGCAGATCGAAGCCGAGCACACCTCGGACGGCCGTCTGCTCGTCGAGTGGTATTTCAGCACCGATGTGCACCGGCCGGCGACGGTCGAACGGCTCGCGGCGCGTTACGTGACCGTCCTGCGCGAGCTCGTGGAGCACTGCCAATCGGGAGCCGGCGGCGTCACGCCGTCCGACTTCCCGCTGGCCAACATCGACCAGGCCGCTCTCGCCGCCGTGCTCAAGCAGATGGGAGGCTGATCCCGGCAAATCAGGGGGGCGTTCAGCGCACCGGGGACCGCGCATCTGGGGCAAGGAATTGAGCGGTGATGAAGAGTTCTTTTCGGCGTGCCATTTTTAATTGTTCATGGCAGCTGTTGATGCCTCTCATGTGAATGCCTTATGACGGGTCGAGCAGAATGGCTTGACCCTGTAAATGACGGTTGTGTAAAAAGGGTGTCAGGGGAGGGTCAGATCTGTGATCGAAGATATGTATCCGTTGGCGCCCGTTCAGCAGGGCATGCTTTTCCACGTCCTGGAAGCGCAATCGGACAAGGGCGTCTACTGGGCGCAGGGGCTCTACGAGTTCGACGGCGTCCTCGACGCCGACGCCATGCGACGGGCCTGGGCGCAGGTGGTGCACCGCCACGCCGTGCTGCGCACCGGCTTCGTGTGGGAGGGCGTGCCCGAACCGCTCCAGGTCGTCATGAGCGACGTCCAGGTGCCGTTCGAGGTGCACGACTTCTCGGGCGTCGACGACCAGCAGGCGGCGCTCGACGACCTGCTCGCCCGTGACCGCGCCGAAGGCTTCGACCTCACCAAGCCGCCGCTCATGCGCGTGCACCTCATCGACGACGGCACGAGCCACCACCGCATGATCTGGGCGCTCTACTCCGGACTGTGCGACGGCTGGAGCGTGCCCGTCGTCCTCGAAGAGGTCGGCGCCACCTACGACGCCCTCTGCCGCGGCACGACGCCCGACCTCGAACCCGTCCGGCCCTACCGCGACTTCATCGCCTGGCTCGCCAAGCGCGACCGCGCCGAGGCCGAGGCGTTCTGGCGCGACTACCTCGCGGGCTTCGACGCCCCGACGGCGCTGCCCGTCGACCGCACGGTCCGCGACCACTGGGTCCAGAGCCGCCGGCGCGTCGAGCTGCCGCAGGACCTGACCAGCTCGATCATGCACCTGGCCCGCCGCCGGCACGTCACGCCGTCGACGATCATCCAGGCCGCCTGGGCACTGCTGCTGTCCGCCTACTCCGGTGACGACGAGGTCGTCTACGGCCTCACCGTGTCCGGCCGCCCCGCCGACCTGCCCGGCGTGGAGTCGATGGTGGGCGTCTTCATCAACACGCTGCCGGTGCGCGTGAGGGTGTCGTGGGAGCTGTCGTTCGCCGACTGGCTGGACGAGCTGCAGGCCGGCCAGATCGCGGTGCAGCGCTACGAGTTCACCGCGCTGTCGGACGTCAAGCGCTGGTCGGACCTGCCGCGCGGCAGCGGTGTCTTCGACAGCATCGTGGTGTTCGGCAACTACCCGCAGGCCTTGCTCGCCGAAGAGGAGGAGAGCGGCGACGAGGACCGCTTCGGCGCCGTCGACTCCATCGAGCAGGTCAACTACCCGATCGCGTTCGCGATCGACCTCGAGGACACGCTCAAGATCGAGGCGGAGTTCTCGACCGGCGCGTTCGACGAGAGCACCGTCGACCGGCTGCTCGAGCAGCTGCGGGCCGTGCTGACGAGCGCGGTCACCCGTCCCGATCGACCCGTGCGCGCGGTGACCGCGGCGCCCGCTCTCGGCTGGGGCACCGGTCCGGCCTTCGACGAGCCGTACGCCGGTCTGGCCGAGCGCTTCCGCATGGCCGTCAACGACTTCTCCGGTCAGGTCGCCGTCCGCGGTGGTGGGGTCGAGCTGACCTATGCCGAGCTGGGCGAGCGCGTGGCACGCGTGGCGTCCGGCCTGCGTGCCGCCGGTGTGCGCGAGGAAACCCGCGTCGGACTGTGGTTCGAGCGTTCGGTCGACCTCGTCGTGGCGATCCTCGCCGTGGTGCAGGCGGGTGGCGCGTACGTGCCGCTCGATCCGGCACTGCCGCACGGCCGCCTCCGCGACGTGATGACCACCGCCGGGGTCGAGCTGGTCGTGTCGCGGGGCGACTACGCCCTGGACGCACCGCGCCTCGGCGTCGTCGGGCTGGCGGAGCTCGCCACCGAGCCCGCCGGGTGGCCCGAACTCGCCGCCCTGCCGGGACGTCTGGTCTACACGATGTTCACGTCCGGCTCGACCGGCGTGCCCAAGGGCGTCGAGATCGCCGAGGAAGGTGTCGTGCGCGTGGCGCTCGACCCCGCGGTGGCCGCCGCCCCCGGAGACGTCGTGGCGCACATGGCCGCGGTGTCGTTCGACGCCTCCACCTGGGAGATCTGGACGGCGCTGCTGACCGGCGCGACGCTGGCCGTCGCTCCGGCGAACCTCGCCGAACGCCTGGACGTGGCGAAGCTGTACGCCGAGCACGGCGTGACGGTGTCGTTCATGACCACCGGGTTGTTCCACCAGCTCGCGGACACCGACCCCGCCGTGTTCTCCGGGCACCGCCTGGTGCTGGCCGGTGGCGAGGCGATGTCACCGGTCCAGGCCCGCAAGGTGCTCGACGCGAACCCGGCCGTGGCGATCCACAACATGTACGGCCCGACCGAGTCCACTGTGTACGCGTCGTCGCACGACATGCACACCGGGCGCCTCGGCCCGTCGTCGGTTCCGATCGGAACGGCGTTGCGGGGCCTGCGCTTCCACGTGCTCGACCGCTGGCTGCAGCCGGCCCCGGTCGGCGTGCCGGGGGAGCTGTACATCGGCGGCACCGGCCTCGCTCGGGGGTACGCGGGTCGTCCGGACCTGGCCGCCGAGCGGTTCGTGCCCGATCCGTCCGTGCCCGGTGCGCGGATGTACCGCACGGGTGACCTCGTGCGGTGGGGTGCCGACGGCGTGGTGGACTTCGTCGGCCGCACCGACGACCAGGTGAAGATCCGCGGCTTCCGGGTGGAGCCCGGCGAGGTCGAGCACGTGCTGAACGACCACCCCGGCGTCGCCTACGCCGCCGTGGTCGTCACCGGCAAGCGCCTGATCGCGTACGTCGTCGGCACCGCGACGCCGGCCGCCCTTCGGACCTTCCTCGCCGAGCGGCTGCCCGAGTTCCTGGTGCCGTCGGCGATCGTGCCGCTGGACGAACTGCCGTTGAACAGCAACGGAAAGCTCGACAAGCGCGCACTGCCGGACCCCGGCGCTCCCGAGACCACGACCGCCTACGAGCCGCCCGCGACCGATGCCGAACGCGTGCTGGCCGAGGTGTGGTCGCAGGTGCTCGGCGTCGAGCGCGTCGGCGTGCACGACAACTTCTTCGAGCTGGGCGGCGACTCGATCGTCAGCCTGCAGATCGTCGCGCGGTCCCGCGCCGCCGGGCTGCGGCTGGAGATCGCCGACCTCTTCACCCACCAGACCGTGCACGAGCTCGCCGCCCGCATCGGTGCGGCCGCGCCGAGCACGGCCGACCAGGGGACCGTCACCGGACCCGTGGCGTTCACGCCGATCCAGCGGTGGTTCCTGCGCGAGGACCTGCCCGAGCGCGACCACTTCAACTGGTCCGGGATGTTCGAGCTGGCGGCGGGGACCGACGCGGACGCGATGCGCGCGGCGCTCGCCACCGTCGTCGCCCACCACGACGCCCTGCGGCTGCGCGTGCACGGCGACACCCAGGAGAACGCGGCCGCCGAGACCGCCGACCTGGTGACCGTGCTCGACGCGCGCACCCTCGACGGCCCGGCGCTGGACGAGGCCGTCACCGCCGCCATGACGACCGCGCAGACGTCCCTGAGCCTCACCGACGGACCGCTGCTGCGCGCCGTGCACGTCGACCGCGGCGACCGGCCGGCGTGGTTCGGCCTGACCGTGCACCACTACGTCGTCGACGCGGTCTCGTGGAACGTCCTGCTGGAAGACCTCGACACCGCGCACTCCGGCGGTGCGCTCGGCCCGAAGACGACCTCGTACCAGGAGTGGGCCGCCGCGCTGGAGGCGTTCGACCCGCGCGAGGAACTGGCCTGGTGGCGTGACGTCGTGCGGACGACCACCCCTGTGCCGACCGACCTCGACGGCCCCAACACCGAGGACTCCACCGAGTCCGTGCGCGTCGTCCTGGACGCCGGACGCACGGCGGCGCTGCTCACGCAGGCCCACCGGGCCTACCGCACCCAGGGCCACGAGCTGCTGCTCGCCGCGCTGCTGCAGGTGCTCGGCCGGTGGACCGGCACGGGTGCCGCCGCCCTCGACCTGGAGAGCCACGGCCGTGAGCCCATCGCCGACGGCCTCGACCTCAGCCGCACCGTCGGCTGGTTCACCGCCGTCCACCCGGTGGGGCTGCACCACACCGACCTCGCCGACACCGGCGGCGTCATCAAGGCGGTCAAGGAACAGCTGCGGGCCGTGCCGCGCCGGGGTGTCGGCTACACCGTGCTGCGCGAGCGGGACGCGGAGCTGCGTGACGCGGTGCGGCGCCCGGTCGTCTTCAACTACCTCGGCGGTGCCGACGCGGCGGAGGACGACGCCGTCGGCCTGTTCGCCCGCGAGCTGCCCGAGGACCTCTGCGGGCCGGCGGAGGGCGACGGCGGGCTGCGGTCGCACGTGCTCGGCGTCGAGGTGGTCCAAGCCGCCGACGGCACGCTGGCCGTGGAGTGGCAGTACAGCACCAACCTCCACGAGCGCTCGACGGTCGAGCGCCTCGCCGAGGCCTACGTGCGGGCGCTCGCCGACCTCGTCGACCACTGCCGTTCGGGAGCCCGCGGCCTCACGCCGTCGGACGTCCCGCTCGCCGGGCTCGACCAGTCCTCCGTGGACTCGCTGGTGGCCCGCACGCCCGGACTGGCCGACGCCTATCCGTTGTCACCGTTGCAGCAGGGCATGCTCTTCCACGCCGTCGAGTCGCCGGACAGCGGCGTCTACTGGACGCAGGACGTGCGCGAGCTGAGCGGCGCCCTCGACGTCGACGCCCTGCGTGCCGCCTGGCAGCTCGTGCTCGACCGGCACCCCGCGTTGCGCACCGCGTTCGTGTGGCAAGGCGTGCGGGAGCCGTTGCAGGTCGTCGTGGGTGACGTCCAGGTGCCGTTCGAGGTGCACGACTGGACGGAGGTCGAGGACACCGACGCCGCCCTCGACGAGCTGCTCGCCGCCGACCGCGCCCGTGGCTGCGACCTCACCGCCGCGCCGCTGCTGCGCGTCCACGTCGCCCGTGGCCGCGACCGGTACCTGGTCCTGCTGGCGTTCCACCACCTCTACGCCGACGGCTGGAGCATCCCGCTGCTGTGGGACGAGGTCACCGCCGCCTACCGGGGCGAGCAGCTGCCTCCCGTGCGGCCCTACCGCGACTTCATCGCGTGGCTGGCCGGGCGCGACTCCGCCGAGGCCGAGGCGTTCTGGCGGGAGTACCTCGCCGGGTTCGACTCGCCGACTCCGCTGCCCGTCGACCGCGTGGTGCGCGAGCACTGGGCGCAGGGCCGCAGCGAACTGGCGCTGCCCCGCGACGTCACGGCGGAGCTCGTCGCCCTGGCCCGCGAGCAGCGGGTCACGCTGTCGACGGTCGTGCAGGCGGCGTGGGCCGTGCTGCTGTCCGCCTACTCGGGCGAGGACGACGTCGTGTTCGGCCTGACCGTGTCCGGCCGCCCGGCCGAGCTGCCCGGCGTCGAGTCGATCGTCGGCCTGTTCATCAACACGCTGCCGGTGCGCGTCCGGGTGCCGTGGGAGACGTCGTTCACCACGTGGCTCGGTGAGCTGCAGGAGAACCAGGTCGCCGTGCAGCGGCACGAGCACACGCCGCTCGCCGACATCCAGCGCGTCGCCACCGGCGGCCTGTTCGACAGCATGCTCGTCTTCGGCAACTACCCCCAGGGCGCGCTGCCGGAGGAGGGCGAGGAGGACCTGGAGGAGCTGTTCGCCTCGACCGAGTCGGCCGAGCAGATGCACTACCCGATGATCCTCGCCGTCGACCTCGAAGCGACCCTGAAGGTGGAGGCCAACTTCTCCACCGGCGCCTTCGACGTGTCCACCGTGGAACGGCTGCTCGGGCAGCTCGCCGAGGTGCTCACCGCCGCCGCCCGCCGCCCCGCCGCCGTCGTGCGCGAGATGACGCCCGCACCGGTTGCCGGGTGGGGCACGGGACCGTCGGCGGAGGAGCCCTTCACCGGGCTGGCCGAGCGGTTCCGGCTCACGGCGGCGCGGTTCTCCGACCAGGTGGCCGTCCGCGACGGCGCGGTCGAGCTGACCTACGCCGAGCTGGGCGACCGGGTGGCGCGCGTCGCCGCCGGTCTGCGTGCCGCGGGGGTGCGGGACGAGACGCGGGTCGGGTTGTGGTTCGAGAGGTCCGCCGACCTGGTCGTCGCGATCCTCGCCGTCGTGCGGGCAGGGGGCGCTTACGTGCCGATGGACCCCGCGCTGCCGCACAGCCGGCTCCGGGACGTCCAGACCGCTGCCGGGGTCGAGCTGGTCGTGTCGCGGGGCGACTACGCCCTCGACGCACCGCCTCTCGGCGTGGTCGACCTGGCGGACCTCGACGGCGACCCCTCGGAACCGGAGCTCGCCGCCGTGCCGGGACGTCTGGTCTACACGATGTTCACGTCCGGCTCGACCGGCGTGCCCAAGGGCGTCGAGGTCACCGAGGAGGGCGTGCTGCGGGTCGTGCTCGACCCGGCGGTGTCCGCCCGTCCCGGTGACGTCGTGGCGCACATGGCCGCGGTGTCGTTCGACGCCTCCACCTGGGAGATCTGGACGGCGCTGCTGACCGGCGCGACGCTGGCCGTCGCCCCGGCGAACCTCGCCGAGCGGCTGGACGTCGCGAAGCTCTACGCCGACCACGGCGTGACGGTGTCGTTCATGACCACCGGTCTGTTCCACCAGCTGGCGGACACGGATCCGGGCGTGTTCTCGGGGCACCGCAAGGTCCTCGCCGGTGGCGAGGGCATGTCGCCGGTCCAGGCGCGCAAGGTGCTCGACGCGAACCCGGCGGTCGGGATCTTCAACATGTACGGCCCGACCGAGTCCACTGTGTACGCGTCGTCGCACGACATGCACACCGGACGGCTCGGGCCGGGCACCGTGCCGATCGGCGAAGCCCTGCGCGGACTGCGCTTCTCCGTGCTGGACCGATGGCTGCGCCCCACTCCCGTCGGCGTGCCGGGGAGCTCTACATCGGCGGCACCGGCCTCGCTCGGGGGTACGCGGGCCGTCCGGACCTGGCCGCCGAACGCTTCGTGCCCGACCCGACCGTTCCCGGCGCCCGGATGTACCGCACGGGTGACCTGGTGAAGTGGGGCGCAGACGGCGCTGTCGACTTCGTCGGCCGCACCGACGACCAGGTGAAGATCCGCGGCTTCCGGGTGGAGCCCGGGGAAGTCGAGCACGTGCTGAACGACCACCCCGGCGTCGCCAACGCCGCCGTGGTCGTTCGCGAACTGCCGCAGGGCAAGCGGCTCGTGGCGTACGTCGTGGGCACCGCCTCGCCCGCCGACCTGCGCGAGTTCCTCGCCGGGCGGCTGCCCGAGTTCCTGGTCCCGTCGGCGATCGTGCCGCTCGACGAGCTGCCGTTGAACAGCAACGGAAAGCTCGACAAGCGAGCACTGCCGCTGCCCGACGCGCCGGAGTCGGCGTCGTACGTGGCACCGGGCACGGACGTCGAACGCACCCTCGCCGCCGTGTGGCAGGACGTCCTCGGCGTCGAGCGCGTCGGCGTGCACGACAACTACTTCGAGCTGGGCGGCGACTCGATCGTCAGCCTGAAGATCGCCGCCAGGGCACGGGAAGCCGGCCTGGAGCTGAGGATCGCCGACATCTTCACGCACCAGACCGTCGCCGAGCTCGCCGCCCACACGGGGGTCGCCGCCACGGACGCGGCGGAGGTGAAGCCGCTGGCGGACCTCGAACCCCTGCGCGGGCGGGTGCCGGGCGTCGTCGACGCCTACCCGTTGTCGCCCCTGCAGCAGGGCATGCTCTTCCACGTCCTGGAGGCGCCCGCCGACACCGCTGTGTACTGGGCGCAGGACGTCCGCGAGATCCGCGGGCCGCTCGACGTGGCCGCCCTGCGCGAAGCCTGGCGCACGGTCGTTGGCCGGCACCCCGCGCTGCGCAGCGCGTTCGTGTGGGAGGGCGTCGAGGAACCGCTGCAGGTCGTGGTCGGCGAGGTCGGCGTGCCGTTCGAGGTGCTCGACTGGACCTCCGTCAGCGACCCCGGCGCCGCGCTGGACGAGCTGCTCGACGCCGACCGGCGCCGTGGCTTCGACGTCACCACCGCGCCGTTGCTGCGGGTGTACGTGGCCGACCGGGGCGACCGCCAGTGGGTCGTGTTCACGTTCCACCACCTGTACCTCGACGGGTGGAGCATCCCGCTCGTCTGGGACGAGGTGGTCGCGGCCTACCGCGGCGAACCGCTGCCGCCGGTGCGCCCGTACCGCGACTACATCGCGTGGCTGCGGGAGCAGCCCCCGGCCGACGACTTCTGGCGCACGTACCTCGACGGCTTCACCTCGCCCACCGCGCTGCCGGTCGACCGCACCACGCGGCTGCACTGGGAGCAGGGCAGGCGGCACCGCGAGCTGCCCGAGACCGTCGCCCTCCGGCTGGAGGAACTGGCCCGCCGCGAACGCGTCACGATCAGCGCCGTCGTGCAGGCGGCCTGGGCGCTGCTGCTCGCGTCGCACAGCGGTGACGACGACGTGGTCTTCGGCCTCACCGTCTCGGGACGCCCCGCGGACCTGGCCGGCGTCGAGTCGATCGTCGGCCTGTTCATCAACACGCTGCCGGTGCGGATCGCCGTCCCCGGCGACCGCACGCCGTTCGACGAGTGGCTGCGGACCGTCCAGGCGGGCCAGGTCGCCGTGCAGCGGTTCGAGCACTCGCCGCTGGTCGACATCCAGCGGGTGGCGGGCGTGCCGCGGCTCTTCGAGAGCATCGTCGCGGTCCAGAACCTGCCCGGCGGCGGTGCCGACGACGACGGGGACGAGTTCGACTCGCCGGCGTTGCTGGAGCAGGGCCGCTACCCGCTGAAGCTCGTCGTCGACGTCGACGGCCAGCTCGCCCTGCTGTGCGAGTACTCGGCGGGCGCGTTCGACGACGCCACCGTCGAGGCGCTGCTGGACCAGCTGGAGCTGATCCTCACGACCGTCGCCTCCGCTCCCGGCACGCCCGTGCGGGAGATCGCGCTGCTGGACGCCGTTCAGCGCGCAGAGGTGCTGTCGTGGAGCACGTCCGAGCCGCGCGAGCTGCCTTCCGCGCACCTGGCGGCGTTGTTCGGACGCCAGGTGGCCGCCCACCCGGACCGCGTGGCGCTGCGCGGCGGCACCGAGCTGACCTACGCGCAGCTCGACCGCCGGGCCGCCGGGGTGGCGGAGCAGTTGCGGGGCTTCGGCGTGGGCGCGGGGACGCGGGTCGGGCTGCACCTCGACCGGAGCGCGGAGCTGATCGTCGCGATGCTCGGGGTCGTGGGGGCCGGTGGCAGCTACGTGCCGCTGGACCCGGCCCAGGGCACGGCACGGCTCGGGCAGATGGTGCGGACGGCCGGGGTCGAGCTCGTCGTGACGGCGGGCGGGTGGCCGGAGACCGAGGTGCCCGGCGTGCGCGTGGTCGCCCTGACGGACGCGACGGCCGAAGGCCCGCTCCCCGTCACCGGTGACGCCGCTGACGAGCTCTACGTCCTCTTCACCTCCGGCTCGACCGGCGTCCCCAAGGGCGTGTCGCTCACCCACGAGGGTGTCGCCAGGGTCTGCACCGACCCGGCCGTCCGCGTCGAGCCCGGCGACGTCGTCTCGCACCTCGCCGGCATCGGCTTCGACACCGGCGCCTTCGAGATCTGGCTGGCGTTGCTGGGCGGTGCCACCCTCGTCGTCGGCCCGGCGGACCTCGCCGAGCGGATGGACGTCGGCAAGTTCCTGCGCGACAACGGCATCACGGCCTCGCTGCTCACGACGGGCCTCTTCCACCAGCTGGTCGAGACCTCGCCGGACGTGCTCGACGGCCTGCGCCTGCTCGTCGTCGGTGGTGACGCCCTGCAGGCCCAGCACGCCCGCACGGCCCGCGAGCGCCGGCCCGGCCTGCGCATCGTGAACGCCTACGGGCCCACCGAGACCACCATGACGTGCACGATCCACACCCTCGGCGAGATCGGCGCGCACGTGCCGATCGGCCGGCCGTTCGCGGGCATGCGGGCGTTCGTGCTCGACCCGTGGCTGCAGCCGGTCCCGGCCGGGGTGGCGGGCGAGCTGTTCGTCGGAGGTCCCGGTGTGGCGCGCGGGTACGTCAGCCGTCCGGACCTCACGGCCGAGCGGTTCGTGCCCGACCCCACCCGGCCCGGCGCACGCCTGTACCGCACCGGGGACCGGGCGCGGTGGAGGGCCGACGGCACGCTGGAGTTCCTCGGCAGGGCCGACGACCAGGTCAAGATCCGGGGCTTCCGGGTCGAGCCCGGCGAGGTCGAGGCGCTGTTGACCACGCACGGGGACGTGCGGGCCGCCGCGGTCGTCGCGCTGGCGTCCGGCACCGGCAAGCGTCTCGTCGCCTACGTGGTCACGGACGCCACAACGGCGGAGCTGCGCGCGTTCCTGCGCGAGCAGCTGCCCGACTACCTGGTGCCGTCGGCGTTCGTGACGCTCGACGCGCTGCCGCTGACCGCCAACGGCAAGCTCGACCGCCGCGCCCTGCCCGAGCCCCCGGCACCGGAGGCGGACGGCGCGCACGTCGCCCCGCGCACCGAGGGCGAACGGGCACTGGCCGGCATCTGGGAGCGGTTGCTGGGCGCCGCAAGGGTCGGCGTGCACGACAACTTCTTCGAGCTGGGCGGCGACTCGATCGCCAGCCTGCAGGTCGTGGCGCGGGCGCGTGCCGCGGGTCTCGGCCTCGCGGTCGCGGACCTGTTCACCCACCAGACGGTCGCCGAGCTGGCCGCCGCGGCCACCGCCCCGGCGCAGGTCGAGGAGGGCCCGGTCACCGGACCGGTGCCGCTCACGCCCATCCAGCGGTGGTTCACCGGCGCCACGATCGACGACCGCGACCACTGGAACTGGTCGGGGCTCTTCGAGCTGGCACCGGACGTCGACGCCGGCAGGCTCGCGGAAGCGCTGAACACCCTGGTGACGCACCACGACGCCCTGCGCACCCGGCTGCACCACGGGCCCGACGGCTGGCACCAGCGGATCGCCGAACCGGGGGAGGCGGCGAGGTTCACGGTCGTGCGGGGCGATGTCCGGCACCACATGGACGAGCTGCAGCGGTCGCTGGACCTCGCCGAAGGCCCGCTGGTGGCGGCGGTGCTGTTCGACCGCGGCGACGCACCGGCGTGGCTCGGCCTCGTGGTCCACCACCTGGTCGTCGACGGCGTGTCGTGGAACGTGCTGCTGGAGGACCTCGACGCGGCGTACCGGGGCGAACCGCTCCCGCCGAAGACGACGTCGTTCCGGCGCTGGGCCGAGTCCGTCACCGCGTTCGCGGGCAGCGGCGAGGTGCGCGACGAGCTGCCGTACTGGCTCGACAAGGTCGAGACGGCCTTCACGCTGCCGGTCGACGCCACGGGTGCCAACACGGAGGACTCCGCGGCGGTCGTCGAGGTCGCCGTGGACGCCGGGAACCTGCCCAACGCGCAGGTCCTCGACGTGGTCCTGGCCGCGCTCCACCAGACGCTGGGGGAGTGGGCCGGCACGGACACCGTGGTCGTCGACCTCGAACACCACGGCCGCGAAAGCCTCGCGCCCGCAACGGACCTGTCCCGCACGGTCGGGTGGTTCACCTCGGTGCACCCGGTGGTGCTCCGGCACGGCGACCTGACCGATGGCGCCGGAGTCCTCGAAGCCGCAAGGGAAAGCGTCAACTCCGTGCCACGCCACGGAGTCGGCTACGGCGCGCTGCGCCACCTGGCGGCCGAGGACCCGGAGGTGCGCCGCCTGCGCGACGCGCCGGAACGGCAGATCAACATCAACTTCACGGGCGGGCTCGACGCCGTGAACGACGACGGGGTCAGGGGTCTCGTCGTCGACGAACTACCGGGTGACCTGTGCGGCGACAGCACCAGCGGAGGTGTCCGCCCGTACGCGCTGCACCTGGAGATCGAGCGCACCGGCGGGGGAGAGCTCCTCGTCGAGTGGCACCACAGCACCAACCTCCACCGCACCGAGACCGTGCAGCGGGCCGCCATCCGCTTCCGGCAGGCCGCGGAGGCCCTGATCGCCCACCTGAACAGCAACTGAGGGGGAGCAGTCCTTGTCCACGCCCAAACGGATCTACACGCTGTCGTCGGAAGAAGCCGCCGAGGCCGAGAACCTGACGCTGCGCATCGCCAAGGAGTACTCGGGTCCCGCCGACGAGCAGCTGCTGCGCGACCTGCCGCTGCTCGCCGCCGAACTACCCGTCGGACAGCGCCGCTTCCTGCGCGACTTCGCGCTCGAGGACGAGCTCGGCTACTGCGTGGTCCGCGGTCACAACATCGACGACGCCCGCATCGGCCCGACGCCGCAGCACTGGCGCGGCCGCCCGACCCCCGCCCCGGAGTTCGCCGAGGAGATCCTCCTGCTGCTGCACGGGGCCCTGCTCGGGGAGCCGTTCGGCTGGAAGACCCAGCAGGACGCCCGGCTCGTGCACGACATCTTCCCCATCAAGGGCTTCGAGACCGAGCAGATGGGGATCGGCAGCACCGACACGCTCACGCTGCACACCGAGGACGCGTTCCACCCGTGGCGCGCGGACTACCTGCTGCTGGAGTGCCTGCGCAACCCCGACCGGGTCGCCACGATCGTCTCCGAGCCGGACCTGCGCTCGCTCGCCCCCGAGCACCTCGCGCTCCTGCACGAGCCGAACTTCCTGATCCGGCCGGACGACTCGCACCTGGCGAAGCACAACGCCACCCAGGGCGTCGACGCCGAGTTCTCCGAGATCGACGAGATGAAGGCCGACGACAACCGCGTCGCGGTGCTCTACGGGTCGCGCGAGCACCCGTACATCCGCATCGACCCGTACTTCATGGAGATCCCGGCGGAACCGGCGCTGCGCGCGGCCCTGCAGGCCGTCAGCGACCTGCTGGAGGCGTCCTGCCTGGACGTCGCCCTGCAGCCCGGCGACGTCCTCGTCATCAACAACCACCGCCTCGCGCACGGGCGGCAGGCGTTCCAGGCCCGCTACGACGGCACGGACCGCTGGCTCAAGCGGGTCAGCATCACGACCGACCTGCGGAAGTCCCACGAGCGACGCGCCTCGGCGACCGCACGCCTCATCTGACGGATACGGAAGTCATGCCGAACCCGCTCCACAGCCTCCCGCCCACCGCCAGGGGCATCCTCGCCGTCCTCCGGGTGCTGCCCCGGGTCAGCAGGCCGCGCACGGTGCTCCTGGCGGGCGGCGTGGTGGTGAGCGCCGTCCTGCCCATCGGGATCGCGGTCCTCACCGGGCTGCTCATCGGCGCGATCCCCGACGCGGCCAGGGGCGGCGCGGGCTCGCCCGCCGCGGACCGGGTGGGCTCCCTGCTCGTCGCGATCGCCGTCGCGATCCTCGTCGAACGCCTGACGTCCCCGCTGCTGCGGGCCGCGGTGTCGACGCTCGGCCGCGACGTCGACCGGTACCTGCAGGAGGTCGTGCTCACCGCTCTGGGCCGCCCGAGGGGCATCGCCCACCTCGAGGACCCCGACGTGATGGACGAGGTCCGCATCGTGCGGGGCCTCGGCATGAGCGCGCACCGGCCGGGCCAGACCGTCGAGGCCCTGCCGGAGGTGCTCACGTCGTGGCTGCGGGCCGTCGGCTCGGCGGCCGTGCTCACCTGGTTCCACTGGTGGCTCGGCCTGCTGTGGCTCGTGGTCTGGCCGATCATCGTCTACCGGATGCAGCGCGACTACCTGCGCGTCGGCGAGGAGGGGTTCGGGCAGAGCGCCCAGCTCCGCCAGGCCGAGTACGCGCGTGACCTCGCGCTCGACCCGGCCCCGGCCAAGGAGGTCCGCCTCTGGGGCGCTCTCGACTGGCTCGTCACGCGGTTCGACACGTTGTGGCAGGCCGGGATCGGCCCCATCCGGCGGGCTCGCCGGCCGCGACCGGGCATGGTGTTCGGGTCGGCGTCCGCGATCCTCGTGATCAACGTGCTGTCCTACGGCCTGCTCGCGTACGCCGCGGTGGAGGGCGACCTGACGCTCGCCGCCCTCGCCGTGTTCGTGGAGGCGCTGGCGAACGCCAACGAGTACGCCGTCGGCGACGAGCACCTGTACCTCTCGAACGCCGCCGTCACCGTGCCGAAGCTCCTGTCGCTGGAGAAGCGGCTCGCGGACAGCGGGCCACCCGAGTCCGGCCTGCCGGTCGGGGCGGACGTCCCGGCTCGGGAGATCCGGTGCGAAGGCGTGTCTTTCAGCTACCCCGGCAACGACCGCGAGGTCCTGAACGGACTGGACCTCGTGATCCCCGCCGGGAAGTCGCTGGCGGTCGTCGGCGACAACGGCGCGGGCAAGACCTCGCTCGTGAAGCTGCTGGCCGGCTTCTACGAACCCACCGGCGGCAAGATCACCGTCGACGGTGCCGACCTCGTGGGTCTCGACCCGCGGGAGTGGCGCAGGCGGATAGCGGTGCTGTTCCAGGACTTCACCCGCTACCACCTGCCGGTGCGCGACAACATCGGGCTGGGCGCTCCCGAGCACGCGGGCGACGAGGCCATGCTGCGCCGCGCCGCCGAACGGGCCGGGATCGGCGACCTGGTCGAGTCGTTGCCCCACGGCTGGGACACCGTGCTGTCGCAGGCCTACAGCGACGGCGTCGACCTCTCCGGCGGGCAGTGGCAGCGCGTCGCCCTGGCCCGTGCGATGTTCGCCGTCGAGGCGGGCGCGAGGGTCCTCGTGCTCGACGAACCCGCCGCGGCGCTCGACGTGCGAGCGGAAGCCGAGCTGTACGAACGGTTCCTGGACCTCACCGAAGGCCTCACCACGATCATCATCTCGCACCGCTTCTCCACCGTGCGGCGCGCCGACCGGATCGTGGTCGTGTCCGAGGGCCGTGTCGTCGAGAACGGCGGCCACGACGAGCTGCTCGACCTCGACGGCCGCTACGCCCACCTGTTCCGCCTGCAGGCGGAGCGCTTCCAGCCGGTGGGAGACACCGATGCGTGACACCTGGAGGGCTTTCCTCACCACCATCAGCTTCGGCTTCCGGGCGGCGCGCCGGCACGCGGTCTTCCAGATCTTCACGGAGATCGCCCTCGCGCTCACCGGTCCCCTGATCGCCTACAGCGCCGGCAACCTGGTCGACGCCGCCCACGGCGGTGACCTGGAGGGCGCGCTCACCGCCGGGTTCGGCATCGCCGCCGCCACCGGGCTGCTCATCGTCGCCCAGTACTACAACGCCCACTGCGTGTTCGCCGTGCTCGAACGCACGCAGGCGTTGTCGGACCGGACGCTGATGCGCCTGCTCGGCGGGATCGGCAGCCTCGCCCCGCACGAGAACCCGAAGTACCTGGACCAGATCCAGCTCCTGCGCGAGGAGCGCGAGAGCCTCGCCGAGATGACCAACGCGACCGCGGGCCTGATCAGCGCGATCGTCGGCTTCGGCACCACCGCGCTGCTGCTCGCCGACGTGCACCCCGCGCTGATCTCGCTGGCCCTGCTGGCGTTCATCTCGCTGTGGATCACCAGCCGGGCCAACGACCTCGCGGTGGACGCCCAGGAGGACACCGGCGAGACCGAGCGGTTGCGCCGCCACCTGTTCGACATCGGCACGACCGCCGGCGCGGGCAAGGAGCTGCGGATCTTCGGGCTCACCCGCGAACTGGTGCGCCGCCACCACGAGGTCTCCGGCGAGGTGCTGGACACCCGCAACCGCGCGGCCTGGCGCGGCGCGGCGCTCAAGAGCATCGACGCCGTCGTCAACGCGGCCGGGTTCTTCGGCGCCATCGCGCTCGTGGTCTGGCTCGCGGTGCAGGGCAGGGCGACGCCCGGTGACGTCGTCCTGGTCGTCGCGCTCACCATCGAGATGGCCGCCGTCGTCGCCACGTCCGTCGGCTACAGCGGCGACTTCCTGTGGTGCCTCAAGCAGGCCAGGCGTTACGTGTGGCTGGAGCGGTTCGCCGCGTCCGCCGCGAAACAGCCGGACGAGCCGGCCACCCCGCCCGCGTCGCTGAGCCGCGGCATCGACCTCGTGGACGTCACCTACCGCTACCCCGGCAGTGAGCGCACCGTCCTCGACGGCGTCTCGCTGCACCTGCCCGCCGGCTCGGTCGTGGCGCTGGTGGGGGAGAACGGCGCGGGCAAGTCGACGCTCGTGAAGCTGCTGTGCGACTTCTGCGAACCCGACGAGGGCAGGATCGAGGTCGACGGCGTCGACCTGCGCCGGTTCCCCGTCGCGCAGTGGAGGGCCCGGCTCACCGGTGCCTTCCAGGACTTCGTGGAGCTGCGGTTCGCGGCCCGCGAGAGCATCGGTGTCGCCGACACGGCGAAGATCGGCGACGACGCCGCGTTGCGGGGCGCTCTGCGGCGGGCGGGAGCGACGTCCGTCGTGGACCGCCTGCCGCACGGCCTCGACACGCGCCTGGGCCGGGACTGGGACGGTGGCGTCGAGCTGTCGGGCGGCCAGTGGCAGAGGCTGGCGCTCGCCCGCGGCCTGCTGCGCACCGATCCGCTGCTGGCGGTGTTCGACGAACCGACCGCCGCCCTGGACCCGCAGACCGAGCACGCCTTGTTCGAGCGCTTCGCCGAGGCAGCACGGGAAGGCAGGTCGCGCGGCACGGTGACCCTCCTGGTGTCGCACCGCTTCTCGACCGTGCGCATGGCCGACCTGATCGTCGTCCTCGACGGCGGCCGCATCCGCGAGGTGGGCAGCCACGCCGACCTCATGACCCACCCCGACCTCTACGCCGAGCTGTACGAGCTGCAGTCCTCGGCCTACCGCTGAAAGGAGCCGTCCCGATGAAGTTCGAACCAGCACCTCTCGAGGACTGGATGCGTCTGTACTACTTCGCGGTCGACGACGACATCGGCAGCAGCGGGGTGGAGGACTACTCGCTCGCCGACCTGCGGGCGGTGCTCGGCATCGACGCCGCCGAGCTCGACGCCGTGGTGTTCCGCGACAGCACCTCGTTCGGCGGCGAGGAGGTCCGCACCGCCATCGCCGACGAGTGGGGGACCGGCGACCCCGACCGGGTCATGGTCACGCACGGCGGCAGCGAGGCGATCTACCTCGTGCTCAGCACGCTGCTCGACCCGAGCGACGCCGTCGTCGTCACCGAACCGACCTACCACACGCACACGTCGATCGCCCGGACCATGGGCTGCGAGCTGCGGGTGTGGCCGCTGCGGCCCGAGAACGGGTTCCGGCCCGACCTCGACGACCTGCGTGCCGTGGTCGACGGCGCCAAGGCCGTCGTCGTGAACTTCCCGCACAACCCGACGGGGGCGTCGCTCACGCCGGAGCAACGCGACGAGTTCGTCGCGATCTGCCGCGAGGCGGGCGCGTACCTGGTGTGGGACCAGGCGTTCCGCGAGATGGTCGTCGAGGGCGAACCGCTGGTGGACCCCGTGCACGACTACGACAGGGCCATCTCGATCGGCACCCTGTCCAAGGGCTACGGCCTGCCGGGGCTGCGGGTCGGCTGGGCGATCGGGCCGCAGGACGTGCTGCGCGGCACGCTGGAGCTGCGCGACCGCATGACGCTGCACCTCTCGCCGTTGGTCGAGCTGCTCGCCACCCGCGTCGCGCGCAACGCGGGCCTCCTGGTCGGTGCCCGCATGGAGCAGGCCCGCCACAACCTGGGGCTGCTGCGCCGGTGGGCCGCCGACCACCCGGACCTGATCGACCTGCCGGAGCCGATGGGCGGCGCTTCCACGTTCCCGCGGCTGCTCGGCCACGCCGACACCACCGGCTTCTGCCACGACCTCGCGAGGGAGCACCGCACGCTCCTCGTCCCGGGGTCGTGCTTCGGTGACCCGGCCCGCGTCCGGCTGGGCTACGGCGGCCCCACCGCCTCGTTCACCCGAGGCCTCGACACGCTCGCACTCGCAGGGGAGAAAGCCCGTGTTCAGAATTGACCTGTCCGACTCCGACGTCGCCGAGGCCGGCGCCCTGGTCGCGTCCCTGGCCGAGCGCTACCGCACGGTCGAGGACCTGGCCTTCGTGCGCGACGCCACGATCATCGCCCACGAGCTGCCCCGCGCCCTGCGCGCGGGCCTGACCGAGTTCCGCCTCACCGAGCCGCACCCGCTGTGCGTCGTCGGCGGCTACCGGATCGACGACGCCGGCATCGGCCCGACGCCGGCGCACTGGAAGGACTGCGGCGGCGAGGGACGTCCCACGCTCGCCGAGGACCTGTTCTTCTACCTGTGCGCGTCGCTGCTCGGTGACCCCATCGCGTGGTCCACCCAGCAGGACGGCCGGCTGCTGCACGACGTCTTCCCCATCAAGGAGCACCAGTACGAGCAGCTCGGCTCCGGCAGCGAGGAGCTGCTGACGTGGCACATCGAGGACGCGTTCCACCCGATGCGCACGGACTACGTGGGCCTGATGTGCCTGCGCAACCCCGACGGCGTCAACACCACCTACGGCTCGCTGGAGGGCGTCGACCTCCCGGCGGACGTCGTCGAGGTGCTGCGCCAGGAGCGCTTCCCGATCCGGCCCGACCGCTCGCACCTCGCCGCCAACCGCCAGAACGACGAGGAGGACGAGCAGCTGCGCCGCCTGCGCGACCGCAGCTACGAGTGGATCTCCGGCCTGGACGCGAACCCGGAGCCCATCGCGGTCCTCTTCGGTCCGCAGGAGGACCCGTACCTGCGCCTGGACCCGTACTTCATGGAGGTCCCCGCGTCGGACCCCGAGGCGGCCGCCGCGCTGGACGCGATCGTGAAGGCGATCGACGCCAACATCTCCGGCTACGCCCTGAAGCCCGGTGAGGTCCTGTTCCTGGACAACTACCGCGGCACGCACGGCCGGGAGCCGTTCAAGGCCCGTTTCGACGGCACCGACCGGTGGCTCACCCGCCTGAACATCGCGCGCGACCTCCGCAAGTCGCGTGCCCACCGCCGCAGCGCGGACGCCCGCACCATCTACTGAAAAGAGCCGATCAATGCGCACCAGCCCTTTCGACGACGAGGACGGCCGCTTCTTCGTGGTGGTCAACGACGAGGGCCAGCACGCCCTGTGGCCCGCGACGCTCGCCACCGTGCCCGACGGCTGGACCGTCGTGCACGGCGAGGAGACCCGCCAGTCGTGCCTCGACTACGTGAACGAGCACTGGACCGACATGCGCCCGCGCAGCGTCCGCGAGCAGCTCGACCGCGCCGCCGCGCGGCACTGACGGCGTGAACGCGAACCCCGCGCCCGGCCGGTCCGGGTGCGGGGTTTTGCGCTGAGGCGCAATGGCTACTGCGAGTGCGCGTGCGCGCTGTTTACTGCCGCCATGCGTTCGAGAAGCTTCAGCAGGATCGTCCGCCGGGTCACCGCCGCAGCAGCGGTGGCGCTCTCGGTGATCACCGTGAACACCCCGTCCGCCGGCGCCGCCGCGCAGGAGTTCGTCTTCTCGGGACCGAGCTACGGCTACGCCGGGGCGACGTTCGACTGGACCGGCCGCAGCTCGGTCGGCAACATCGACCTGATCGTCTCCGACTGGGGTTGCGACGCCAAGCCGGTGTACGCGTACTTCCTGTTCTACAACGGGTCGCTCACCCCGGACACGACTCCGACGCGCCGCTACGACCACTCGGGCTGCGACAAGGAGGACTACTCGACCTACAACAACCTGTCGTGGTCGATCAGCGGCGACTCGATCACCTACTTCGCCGTGGTGGTCTGCCGTGACGCGTTTGACGGGCCGTGCAAGGCGAGCGGCCTGTCCGGCCGCAACCCCTACGCCTGAGCGGTCAGCACGATCCTGCCGAAGACCTCGCCCGCGTCCATCTTCCGGTGCGCGAGCGCGGCCTGCTCCAACGGCAGCGCCTCGTGCACGACGGCCCGCAGTTCGCCGCGAACCGCGGCGGCGAACTGCGCGGCCCCCACCGCCCGCCTGTCCTCTTCGGACATCGTGTCGGCGCTGAACGTGCTGAAGGACAACGATTTCCGGAACATTGCCATCATCCGCGTGCTGACGTCTCCGGGCGGAGGCCCGGCGACGGCACCGACCACGACGAGCCGCCCGTTGGGGTTGAGCCTGTCGAGGAACGACGGCAGGTCCTGCCCGGCCACGACGTCGACAACGACGTCGTAGCCGTCGTTCGTGGTGCCGGAGCGGCCCAGCACGTGGGTCGCTCCGAGCACGCGCAGCCGTTCGCCCCGTGCGACCGAAGACGTCGTGACCGCCACGGCCTTCGCGCCCCGCCGGGCCGCGAGCTGGACCGTCATGGTGCCGATGCCGCCGGACGCACCGCGCACCAGCACGGACTCGCCGGGGAGAAGCGGGCGTGGGCCAGGCCGAAGTGCGCCACCACCCCGGCGCCGCCGAGCGCCACCGACTCCTCGGCGGACAGCCCCGCGGGGAGCTCGACGACCACGCCGGCCGGCACGACCGCCAGTTCGGCGTACCCGCCCCCGACGCCGGTGGGCGCCCACACCCGCCGCCCCACCCAGGACGGGTCGACCCCGCCGCCCGTGGAGAGCACGGTGCCCGCGACCTCCCCGCCGGGCACGTGGCCCTCCCGGAAACCGTAGGCCGCGAGGTCGCCGCGCCTGATCAGGACGTCGGCACCGCCGACCGCGGCCGCCTCGACCGCCACGAGCACCTGCCCCTCGGCGGGAACGGGATCGGGGAGGTCGACGACGACCAGTCCATCCGGTGAGCCGAACGTCTGCACCGCAATGGCTTTCACGACACCGACGTTAGATGGACGCACCCGTCCACTTCGCTAAAGTGAGAGCATGACAGCGCGTTTGTCCCACCCCGTGCGCTCCGATGCCCGGTACAACCGCGAGCACATCCTCGAAGCGGCCCGCGAGGTGTTCGCCACCGACGGCCTGAGCGCGCCGATGCGCGAGGTGGCCCGCCGCGCGGGCGTCGGCCCCGCGACCCTCTACCGCCACTTCCCGACCAAGGAGGCGCTGGCCACCGAGGCGTTCGCCGAGCAGATGCAGGCCTGCGAGGTCATCGTGCGCGAAGGCCTCGCGGACCCCGACCCGTGGCGCGGCTTCTGCACCGTCATCGAGAGGATCTGCGCCCTGCACGCCCGCGACCGGGGCTTCACCGCGGCCTTCACCTCCAACTTCCCCCGCGCCCTGGACTTCGCGGGCAGCCGCGAGCGGTCGTTGAAGGCGGTCGCGAAGCTCGCCCGCAAGGCCAAGCGGACCGGCCGGCTGCGCGAGGACTTCGTGGTCGACGACCTCGTCCTGGTGCTCATGGCGAACGGCGGCATCCGCGCCGCGACCCCGGAGGGCCGGGCCGCCGCGTCCCGGCGCTTCGCCGCGCTCGTGATCAGGGGGTTCGCGGCGTACTGATCAGGTCGCGCGGGCCGGGCCGATCTCGGCACGGCAAACAACCGCTCGGCTGAGGCGGTGGGTTCGCCGTGGTGCTGGGTCGCCATCGCGGTCCCGACGGTCGGTGTGTCGCGTTCGTGGTCAGGGGTTTCGCGGCGTACTGATCAGGTCGCGCGGGCCGGACTGATTCCGGCCGCCGCCACGGTGAACGACCGCTCGGCCGAGGCGGTGGGTTGGCGGTGGTGCTCGGTCACCATCGCGATCCCGACGATCAGCGACACCATCTCCATCGCCGTGACGTCCGGCGCCACCGCGCCCTCCGCCACCGCCCGGCGCAGCAGCGGCCCGGCGGCATCGCCGATCGCCGTCGCGCAGGAGTTCTCCCCGACCGGGTCCCCGTCGTGGGCGAGTGCCGTGGCGAGCCCTTTCGCGGTCACGCAGTAGGTGACCAGCTCACCCAGCCACGTCAGCAGCGCCGACCGGCATGGCGGGCCGGCCGGAGTTCGCACGGGCGCTGGGGCTGCCGCTCACGAGCTTCGAGGAGTGGGCGCGGGAGCACCTGGCCTGAGCCCGCCGGGGCGAGCGCCTCGTAGTCGGCCCGCTTCCCAGCGTGAGCGGCTCCACCACGCCACTAGTCGCGACTGGTGAAGTATCCGGACGACTACAGACTGATGACCCGAATCGAGAAACAATGGACAAGGCATCCGTCGCTCGCTTCCTGCTGCTGGCTCTGCTGTGGGGGAGCAGCTTCACCTTCATCAAGGTGTCCCTCGAAGGCTTGACGCCGGGGCAGCTCGTGCTCGCCAGACTCGTTCTGGGGGCGGCGGTGCTGCTCAGCATCGCGGCCGTCCGCAAGGTCACCCTGCCGCGCTCCGCCCAGGTCTGGGGCCACATCGCCGCCGCGGGCCTGTTCGGCAACGTGATCCCGTTCCTGCTGCTGTCCTACGGCGAGAAGACCACGGGCGCGGGCATCGCGGGCGTCCTCATCGGCGCCACACCGCTGCTGACGCTGGCGCTCGCCACGGCCGCGCTGCCGACGGAGCGGGCGACCTCGCGCAAGGCGGTCGGCCTGGCGCTGGGCTTCGTCGGCGTGGTGCTGCTGATCGGCCCGTGGCACGAGTCGCTCGGGTCGCTCAGCGGCAGGCTGGCCTGCTTCGGCGCGGCCATCAGCTACGCGATCGGCTTCGTGTACGTGCGCAAGTACCTGTCGCCGCTCGGCCTCGCGCCGCTGGCCCTGGCCGCGTCGCAGCTCGTCTCGGCGGCGGTGCTGCAGGCGCTCGTGACGCCGTTCCTCGAGTGGCGCACGCCGAACTTCACCGGCCCGGTCACGCTCAGCATCGTGCTGCTCGGCCTGCTCAGCACCGGCCTGGCGTACGTGCTCTACTTCCGCCTCATCGGCGACGTCGGCGCCACCACCGCCTCGGCGGTCAACTACGTGGTCCCGGTGTTCGCCGTGCTCGTCGGCGTGACGTTCCTCGGCGAACCCGTCACGTGGAACCTGCTGGCGGGCGGCCTGGTCGTGATGGTCGGCGTGGCCTACGCGGAGAACCGGCTCGGACAGCTGCGCAAGGAGAAGGCGGGAGCGGTCCGGTGACCCCGCGGGCGCTGCTGCGCGTGGTCCTCGACGACCTCGACATGGTCATGGACCGCGACCCGTCGATCCTGTCGCGCAGCGAGGCTCTGCTGCACCCGACGGTCATCGCGATCTGGGGCTGGCGCGTGTCGCACCGGCTGCACCTGCGAGGTCACCGCCGCGGCGCCCGCCTGGTCATGGTCCTCGCCCGCCTGCTCACCGGGGGCATCGAGATCCACCCCGGTGCGCGGATCGGCCGCGGCTTCTTCATCGACCACGGCGCGGGCGTCGTGATCGGCGAGACGGTGGAGATCGGCGACGACGTCACGATCTTCCACCAGGTGACGCTCGGCGCGGTCGGCTGGTGGCACGACAACCAGCGGCCGGAGGGGTCGCGACGGCACCCGAAGCTCGGCGACCGGGTGGTCGTCGGGGCCAACGCGACGATCCTCGGCCCCGTCACCGTCGGGCACGACTCGGTGGTGGGCGCCCAAGCCCTCGTGATCCGGGACGTGCCGGCCGACTCGCGCGTCCTCGCACCGTTCTCCATCCCGAACCTGAGGTCGAGCCGCAGCGTCGCGAAGGCGGCCCGCCCACGCCAGTCCGTGGTCGTCGCGGGCCAGCGGCACAAGGGCGCGGCGGTGTTCCCCAGCTGGTGAAAACCAACCGATCGGAGTGCTCGTGGAGACCCGGCTCAGTCAGCCCCTCACCCGGCGGCCGCCCGCCCGCTCGCTCGTCGACCTGATCGGCGGCACACCCACCGTCCGGCTCGACCTCGGCGTCACGACCGCGCAGCTCTTCGCCAAGCTGGAGATGGCCAACCCGCTGTCCAGCGTGAAGGACCGCGCCGCGCTCTACATGATCAACGGCGCGGAGCAGCGCGGGCAGCTCAGCAGGGGCACGGGCACCATCGTCGAGGCGACCTCGGGCAACACCGGCATCTCGATGGCCGCCATCGCCGCCGCACGCGGCTACAGGTGCGTGATCGTCCTGCCGGACAGCGCCACCAGCGAACGCCTGCAGCTGCTGCGCGCGTTCGGCGTGGAGATCGTGCTGACCCCGTACCAGGAGGGCTACGCGGCGGCGATCGCGAAGGCCGAGGAGATCCACCGCGAACGGCCGGGCTCGTGGTTCGCCTGCCAGCACGAGAACCCCGACAACGTGGCGGCGCACTACGCCACCACCGGCCCGGAGATCTGGAACGACACCGACGGCGAGGTGGACGTCTTCGTCTGCGGCGTCGGCACCGGCGGGACGCTCAGCGGCACGGCGCGGTACCTGAAGGAGCGCAACCCCGCGATCCGCGTGGTCGCGGTGGAACCGGAGGGCTCACCCGTGCTCAGCCAGGGGTGGGGCGGCCTGCACCGCATCCCTGGCCTGAACGGCGGTTTCGTCGCCCCGACGACCGACGTCGACGTGATCGACGAGGTCCTGGCGGTCTCCAACGAGGACGCCTACGACACCGCGCGGGAGCTGGCGCGGACGGCGGGACTGCTGGTCGGCGTCTCGTCCGGCGCGGCGGCACACGCCTGCCGGGTCCTCGCGGCACGCCCGGAGCTCGCGGGCAAGAACTTGGTCACCGTCTTCCCGGACACGGGCGAGCGGTACCTCTCGTGGTTCAACCAGGAAGACACGACGGCTCACAGCGGCGAGAAGCACGAAGCGATCAACGAGGAGTGACCAGACATGACTCAGGTGTCCAACATCCTGCTTCCCGGCGAGGGTGAGTCGGTGCAGATCGGCACCACCACCCACACGACCTTCAAGGCGAGGGGCAGCGAGACGGACGGCCGGCTGGGCCTGTACGAGCACCGCATGGCCGCCGGAGCGCCCGGTGCCTCGCCGCACGTGCACAACGAGCAGCTGGAGGCGTTCTACGTCCTGCACGGCATGGTGGAGCTGCACCTCGACGGCAAGTCGTTCGCCGCCCCGCCCGGCACCTACGTGAACGTGCCGATGGGGGTCTCGCACGGGTTCCACAACCCGTACGACGACCAGGCCACGATGCTCATCATCTTCACGCCCGCGCTCAACCGCGAGGAGTACTTCCGCGGCCTCGCCGAGATGTACGCGGACGGCAACAAGCCCAGCGAGGACGAGCTGCTGACGCTGATGGCGAAGTACGACCAGTTCGAGGTGACGATGAACGGCCACAACGTCCCGAACTGGGGCCGGCACTGAGAACGGACGCGGGGCGGGCGCTCGAGGGCGCCCGCCCGCGCACCGGTCAGGGCAGGGTCACGAACGGGCGCAGGAAGTCCCGCGCGCCGGGCGTGTCGAGCCGGTAGACGACGTTGGTCGCGTAGCACGGCGAGTCACCGGTGATCGTGGTGGCGGCGAGGACCCGCTTGCCGTCGATCGTGGCGAAGTTCGGGCCGCCGGAGTCGCCGTAGCAGGCCCCGCCGTTGCCCTGCGGCGCGGTCATGGCGAGCCGGACCCACGCGTTGTTCAGGGCGTTGAACGTGACCGGCGCCTTCATCCGCACACCGCCACCGGGGTGCGTGTGCCCGCCGGGACCGCGGCGGGCCTCCTGCGTGCCGTAGCCCGCGACGACCCACGACGTGTCGTCGAGCCCCTGCGGGCCGAGCTGGCCCAGGCGGTTCGCGGTCGGCAGCGTCGCCGGGGTGAACGACCACCGGGCCTTCATCTGCGCGGCGGAGACCTCGACGACCGAGATGTCGTGCGTGTCGGCCGCCGTGCCGGGGTAGGCCGGGTGGTTGTGCGCGGTGCCGGGGACGCCGACGGCCGCGGCGATCTGCGCCGGGGTGCCGGTGGCGTTGTCGAGCGCGGACTGGACGTCCTGGTGCAGCGAGACGTAGAACTTCACGTTCGCCGGCCAGTCGCTGGTGCAGTGCGCGGCGGTGAGGAAGGTGTCGGCGTCGGCCATGGTGCCGCTGCAGACCCAGTCGACGCGGTCCGGGGTCGCCGGGTCGTCGTCGTTGTCCCAGGTGGCGACGAGTGCGCCGACCTCGGTGCGTTCGGGCGCGGGCGTGGCGTTGTAGGAGTTGATCGCGGACGCGGGAAGCGCTGCTGCGACGAGGATGGCGGCGGTGGCCGCGGTTGCCCTGATCAGACGCATGGAGTTGCTCCTTCGACGGCTGCGCGGATTCAACCTCCGCGCGCGCCGTCCCGGAAGCGTTCACAGATGACTGGCATGGCCGCCGCGGGCGAATAACACCCTCGAACGCGGGTACGCGCTCCCCATGCGTCTTGGTGTGCTGGACATCGGGTCGAACTCCGCGCAGCTGCAGGTCGTCGACGTCCGCCCCGGTGCGCCACCCCTGCCCGCGCACTCGGTGAAGGAGCCGACGCTGCTCGGTGAGGAGATCGAGCCGGACGGGTCGGTCAGCCCCGCCGGGGTCGAGCGGGTGGTCCGAGCCGTGGCGGACGCGGTCGGCGCCGCCTACCGGCACGGCGTCGACCAGCTCTACACGTTCGCGACCTCGGCGGTGCGCGACGCCACCAACCGCGACGAGATCGTCGACCGCATCCACGCCGACGTCGGGATGCGGCCGCAGTTCCTGTCCGGCGAGCACGAGGCACGCCTGACGTACCTCGCCGCGCACCGCTGGTACGGGTGGTCGGTCGGGCGGTTGCTGGTGCTCGACATCGGCGGCGGGTCCATGGAGATCGCGCTCGGGCGGGACGCCGACCCGGAGCTCGCCCTGTCGCTCCCGCTCGGAGCGGGTCGCCTGACCAGGGCGTTCCTGCCGAGCGACCCGCCGCGGCCCCCGGAGTTGAAGGCGTTGCGGCGCCACGTGCGCGAGACGCTGGCCGAGGTGGTCGACCGGCTGCGCTGGGAGAGCGTGCCGCGCAAGGTCGTCGCCACCTCCAAGACGTTCAAGCAGCTGGCCCGGCTCGCGGGGGCGCCGCCGCAGCGCGAGGGCCCGTTCGTCGACCGGGACCTCACCGTCGAGGACGTCCGCCGCTGGATCCCGCGGCTGGCCAGGATGTCCGCGGCGCAGCGGGCGAGGTTGCGCGGTGTGTCGCAGCCCCGGGCCAGGCAGATCCTGGCCGGTGCCGTGGTCGCGCACGCCACGATGAGCGCGCTCGGTGTGGAACGGCTCCAGGTCTGCCCGTGGGCGTTGCGGGAGGGGATCATGTTGCGGCACCTGGAAACCACGGCGGACAGCGCGGTCGCCCTGCCGTTGCAGCCGCTCGTGCGCCTGCCCGAACAACCCGATGCCACGGTGACCCCGTTGCACCAGCCCTCGGAGTAGTCACGGCACGGGCGGGGAGGGCGTTCCGCACTCCTTCGGTGGTGAACGCCCGGGCCGATCAGCCGTGGCCTGCGGCCCCGGGGCCGAGGTGGGGGACAGCAGCAGGTGCAGCGCGCCGAACGCCGGTTCGGACTCGACGCCGGCACCGCGCACCACCCGCATGCCGGGGACACGGGCCGCAACCGCTGGGAGGCCGAGCTCCTCATCGGGCATCGGTGCCGTAGTCGTACCACCGGCTCCCGGTCGTGCTCTCACGCCACCGCCGCCGGGAGCCGGACCGCGGGGAACTCCTCTCAGGGACAGGCGGAGAACAACTTCCGGGTGCCGGGACCCGCGTACGCCGCCCGATCGGTGAACCGGCACCCGAACGTCTCCGAGGCCACCGCGGACCGGTCACCGACGGCGTCACCGGCGGGCTTCCTGCCGCGGTCGGTCCACGCCACCAGGTCGTCCCAGGCCGCACCGACCTCCGAGGGCGAGAACTCGCAGTGGTCCACCGTGCGGATCGCCCGCTGCACCAGCCACCTCGACTGGCCGTTGCGGGCGACGTCGCCGCGGTACTCCTGCTCCATCGAGAACGGCACGAACAGGTCGCCCAGACCGTGCAGGGAGACCACCGGCACCCGCGGCTTGCCCGCGATCCTCGGGACCTCGGTGAGCGCGGGGGACAGGCGTGAGCGCCAGTCGGCCGGCAGGACCCGTTGCACCGCGCGGTTCAGGTCGACCGGCGAGCTGGGCTGGTAGCGGGTGCCGAGGTTGGTCGCGAGGCGGCCGGGGTCGAAGGCGAGCGGCGCGTCCGGGGCGGGCGGGGAGGCGAGGCCGAAGAGGAAGTTCTTCCAGAACGCGAACGCGGGGGTCGCGCCGGGACGGGGGCCGCCGCTGCGTTCGACCGTGACCGCGCGGAACTGGGCGCCGCGGGCGGTCACGGTGTCGGGGCCGCCCGGTACGAGGGTGGTGAGCCCCAGTTCCTCCTGGATGCGCGGCACCACCGCGGTGAGGTAGTCGGCCGCGACCGGGTAGGTGCCGATGCCGGAGAGCTTCTGGGCCGTCAGCTGGTAGTCGAGGAAGAAGTCGAACAGCTCGTGGTCGCCGAGCACGCCGCACATCGGCAGGGCGCCGTCGTAGAACCCGGGGTACTGCTCCAGCGAACGGCCGATCACGTGGCCGCCCATCGAGACGCCCGCGATCAGGACCTGCTCCGGCCTCGCCACCAGCGTGCCGAAGTGGCGAGCCAGGTCGTGCGTGGCCTGGACACCGGCGCGGACGTCGTACCCGTTGCCGTAGTAGGAGGACGCCGCCCACGCGTAGCCCTGGCCGAGCAGGCGGGTGCGCAGTCCGTAGGCGGGCGGGTCCACGGTGAGGACGGTGCCGGTGCCCCGGTAGCCGTGTGCCCACATGGCCAGCCGGCCGTTCCAGTTCGGGGGCACCTCGACGATGTACGCGGAGTGCCTGTGCACGCCCTGCAGCACGCGCGTCGGCTTGCCGCCGACGACCTCGGGCTTCAGCGGCGGGTTCGAGATGGTGTAGCCCGGCAGGGGCTGGTCACCGGGCGTCGGTGGTGACGCCAGCGCGGGAGCACCACCCGCGAAGAGCACCAGTCCGAGCAACGACACCACGAGCCGTGTACGCATGCCACACCTCCGTCGGGCTCCATTCCACCCGCCGGACGCGTCCCGGTCACCCCCTCAACGGCCGAATGACGAACCGGTCCGGTCGTCGCCGAGGAGGCCGGGGTGGTCCTTGAGCCGGCGGCGCGAGGCCACGCCGAGCTTGCGGAAGATCGCGCGCAGGTGCGCGTCGACCGTGCGCTTGCTGATGAACAGCTGGGTGGCGACCTCGGTCGACGTGGCACCGGCGGCGCAGCCACTCGCCGTGGAGCAGGTGCGCGCGGCCCTGGTCCGGGCGCAGCGGCGCCTCCGCCAGGCACTCGACGGCTTCGCGGTAGTCGTCCTCAGCACCGGTCACGAGGCCGCGGGCGTACGCCGTGACGCCCCGGCCGGAGCTCGCCTGGTCCGGTGACGTCGCCCGCCGCGCGAAGGAACTCGAGAAGGGCAACGGGGGTGCGCGGGTGATCGCCGCAGCGGTCCTGAGGATCACCGCGGCGATCACCGCGTCCACCGCCGCGGTCACGGCGGTCGTGGTGACCACCGTGACCTGACGGCTGCCGGGCGCTCGGAACACGAGCGCGGGCAGGGGGTGCGGTTCGAGCCGCGGGAGGGTGGTGCGGTCGAGCCGCGGAAGCGGGCCGGGCGGTGCCGTGGCAGTGCTTGCCACTGCCACGGCACCGCCCAATGCCGCAGCGCCTTCCACGCGCTGGGGCTGCGGGCATCACGGCCACCGCCGTCAGCCGCGATGCCCTGCCCGGTGCGGGAGGTCCCCGACGGGAGCCGGGGACCTCCCGCCCCCGATCACGCGGCCTGGCAGGAGATGCTCGGCCAGTTCCAGTTGCCGCCGTGCTGGATCGTGAACCCGAACGTGTTGCCGCTGCCGTTGGGCCGTGCGGTCATGACGTTCGCCGACGGCCAGGTCGCGCTGGTGTTCCAGGTCGCGATGATCCGCTGCGGTGAGCTGACGGTGACCGTGACGACCCAGTTGTCCGTGCCCGAGACGGTGACGTTGCCGTTGAAGCGGTCATTCCACTTCTCGCCCTCGGAGTACGTCGCGGTGCAGCCCCCGCCGCCGGGGTTGCTGGACGTGGTCGTCGTCGTGGTGGGCGGCGTGGTGCCGGTGCCGCTGTTCAGGGCGTTGAGGACCGAGTTGTACGCGGCCTTCTTGTTGCCGCTGCCGTCGAACAGCAGCGGGGTGCCCGAGGCACGCCACGAGTCGGTGTCGCGGATGCCCCACACCGTGATGCCCGTGCAGCGGGCGACCGCGAGGCACGCCTGCGTGACGCCCTGGTACTGCTGGGCCTGCGTGCTGCCGGAGCCCTCGATGTCGAGCTCGGTGATCTGCACGTCCACGCCGAGGTTCGCGAAGTTCTGCAGCGTGGTGTGGTAGTTGGACGGAACGGGGTTGCCGCTGTTGAAGTGGGCCTGGAAGCCGACGCAGTCGATCGGCACGCCGCGGGACTTGAAGTCCTGCACCATCCGGTAGACGCCCTGGGTCTTGGCGTGCGACCAGTTGTCGGTGTTGTAGTCGTTGTAGCAGAGTTTGGCGCCGGGGTCGGCCGCGCGGGCGGCGCGGAACGCCGCCTCGATCCAGTCGTTGCCGGTGCGCTGGAGGTTCGAGTCACGACGGCCGCCGCTGCTGCCGTCGGCGAACGCCTCGTTCACCACGTCCCAGGCGTAGATCTTGCCGCGGTAGTACGTGGCGACCTGGGTGACGTGGTTCAGCATCGCGTTGCGCAACGCCGTGCCGGACATGTTCTGCATCCAGCCCGGCTGCTGCGAGTGCCACGCCAGCGCGTGGCCGCGGATCCGCTTGCCCTGGCCACGGGCCTGGTTCACGATCCGGTCCGCGTTGCCGTAGCTGAACTGGTTCTGGTTCGGCTCGGTCGCGTCCATCTTCATCTCGTTCTCGGCCGTGACCATGTCGAACTCACGGTTCAAGATCCCGACGTAGGTGGAGTCGCTCAACTTGTTCGCCGCGACGGCGGTGCCGAAGTACCGGCCGCTCTGCTGAGCGGCGGCGGCGAGGGTGGAGGCGGCACCACTGGCGGGCGAGGCCGCGAGGACCGCGGCACCCACGGTCGCGGCGACCAGGGTCGACACGAGCGATGCTCGTGCAACTGACTTCGCTGTCAGCGTCATTTTCGGCGCTTTCTGGAGAGCACCCGCGAAAATACGGGTGGAAACGGTATTCGGGCGAGGAGAACCCGGTTCGAGCGGGCGGATCGCGCCAAATCCGCTCCCCGCTCGACTCAGGTCCCCAGCAGTATCAGCAGACGCGCTCGGCCCGATCAAGGCCTGTTCACCCGGCTGGTCTCCCGTCGCAGGGGATCGGGAACGGGTGAACCGGAGTCGAATCACCGTCGAACGCGCAAGTCGGCGGGTCGATCGGTGTCAGGCCGTTCGACGCGGTGGTTGTGAATGTTTCGAAAACTTCCGGGCCGTGGATTCACCACCCGGTTCTGTCAGGAGGGACCGGCGAGGTAGCGGGTCACCATGTCGACGAGCTCCTCCTCGATCTTGCCGACGGGCTGCTCGAACGCCGCCAGGCGGTGCGTGTTCAGCTCCACCGTGAAGACGACGAGGTCGACGGCCGCGTCGAGGTCCCGCACGCGCACGTCCGGGTGGCGGGCGAACACGGCACGGACCTCGGCGGTGCGCTGCTCGCCGTGCCGGGTGATCGTCTCGCGCAGCTCCGCGGAGAGCTGACCTTCCTCGATCATGATCCGCAGCAGCCGCGGGTCGTCGCGGTGGTTGTCGATCGCGTCGCGGACCAGCGCCCGCACGACCGACTCCAGCGAGCCCGGTGAGAAGTCGAGCCGGTCGGCCCGCGTCCAGGTGCCGCGGTCGATGTGGCGGACCATCAGCTCGGCGAGGATCGCGTCCTTGTTCGGGAAGTACTGGTACAGCGACCCGATCGACACGCGGGCCTGCTCGGCGATGCGGTTGGTGGTGCCCGCGGCGTACCCGTGCTCGGAGAAAACGTGAGCAGCCGCGGTCAGGATGCGGTCGCGGGTCAGCTCCGCGCGCACCTGCCGGGGCTTGCGACGTGGCTCGACATCGCGGTTCGACGACGGCATGGCGTCCTTCCCGAAGGCAGGGCGAAAGCGAGCACCCAGAACATGAGCAAAAGCTCATAATAGCGCGATGAGCTGCGGAAACGAGGTGACACACCGGCTCGGTACCGTGGAGGAGGTCGAAGCCGTCATCGGACGCCCGGCGTCGGTGGTCGTGCTGAAGCAGCTCTCCGCGCTCGACGACGGCTGCCTCGACGTCCTCGCCCGCAGCCCGATCGCCGGCTTCGGCCACCGGGACTCCGCGGGCACGAGCAGGACCACGTTCATCGGTGGCGCCAAGGGTTTCGTGCGCTTGCACTCGCCAACGCGGATCTCCTTCCCGCTGGACGGGGCCGCCGACGGCCCGGCGTCGCTGGTCTTCCTCCTGCCGGGAGCGGGGGAGACGTTGCGGGTCAACGGTGTCGTGCGCCGAGGCGGTTTCGACGTCGAGGAGGTGTACGTGCACTGCGCCCAGGCCGTGCTGCGGTCCGGGCTGTGGCAGGCGCCCGCCGCGGCACCGCCCGCCCCGAGGTGGGGGACGGGCCGCTCGCGGCGCCCGGCGTCGCGGACTTCGTCGCCGCCGCACCGTTCCTCGTGCTGTCCACCTGGGACTCTTCCGGCGGGAGCGACACGAGTCCGCGCGGCGACCAGCGGCAGGTGGCGCGGATCGTCGACGGCCGCACGCTCGTCATCGCGGACCGCCGGGGCAACCGGCGGGCGGACACGCTGCACAACCTCTTGAGCGACAACAGGATCTCGTTCGCGGCGCTCGTGCCGGGACGCAACGGCGTGCTGCACGTCCGCGGCAGGGCGACGATCACCGTGGACCCGGCCGTGCTGGAACCGTGGTCGCTGCGCGGCGTCCCGCCGCACGCCGCCTTGCCGATCGACGTCGAGGCCGCCGAGTTGACCGCGAACGACGCGGTGACGCGTTCCCGGCTGTGGAACCCGGCCGCCCGCGGGGAGGTCCCGGACCTGATGGCCCTCGCGAGCCGGCACCTCGCCGCGAACTCCCCGAAGGGGCGCTCCGTGCTGCTCGGGATCGCGGCACGGGTGCCGGTGCGGTGGTTGCGGGCGTTGGTGAACCTCGCCTACCGCTCGGGCCTGCGCAAGGAGGGCTGCGAGGTCGCCCCGCTCGAAAGCCGGGCGACCGCACCGGAAGCCGATCCGGTGCGGGAGGTGCGCGTGGTCGAGGTGCGGCACGAGACACCGAGCGCCGTGACGCTGGTGCTGGAGGACGGCAGGCCGTTCGACTTCCTGCCCGGCCAGTTCTTCACGCTGGTGACCGACGTCGACGGCGAGCAGGTGCGCAGGCCGTACTCGGCGTCCTGCGCACCGGGTGGCACGCGCCTGGAGGTCACGGTCAAGCGGGTCGGCCGGTTCTCCACGCACGTCCGCTCGCTGCGGCCCGGCGACCGGCTGGGCGTGCGCGGCCCGTCCGGTGCCTTCCGGGTGGGGATCGGCCACGACGTCGTGCTGGTCGCGGCGGGCAGCGGCATCACGCCGGTGATGAGCGTGATCCGCACTCTGCTGGCCGGACCGGGCGGCGACCGGATCGCCCTGCTCTACAGCAACCGGACCGCCGAGGACACGATCTTCGCCGCCGAGCTCGCCGCACTGGGGGAGGAGCACCCCGATCGGTTCTAGGTCACGCACGTGCTGACGTCCCGCGACGGACGCCTCGACGGCCCTCGTTTCCGGAGCTGGACGCGAGAACTCGCGCTCGGACCGACCGCCCGGTTCTACCTCTGCGGGCCCGAACCCCTCGTGGAGAGCCTGCGGCGAACGCTGGAGCAGCTCGACGTCCCGGACGACCACATCACGCCGAGAGCTACACCAGCGCCTCAGCCTCGGCTGGATCCGCCACGCCGCAACGGATGCGGGTCGAGAGCGGTGGCCGCGCCGTCGGCACGGCGGTGGTCGAACCGGGCCGGACGCTGCTCGACGCCGGCCTCGCCGCGGCCTGCCGATGCCCTGCAGCTGCACGGTCGGCAGCTGCCGGGAGTGCGCGGTGAAGCTGCTCAGAGAACAGGTCTCCCACCAGACGCCGGACGGCCGTGTGCTCACTTGCACGAGTGCACCGCTGACGGACGTGACGCTGGAGGTGTAGCCCTCGTCCGGTTCGCCCAGGTCCCCGGTCTGGCGGAGCTCGGGGTCCACGGCCCGTGGGTTGATCTTTTCGCGGCAGCGGGTAGCGTGCGCCGCACGACTGCGAGCAACGTTGGGGGCGTGGATGACGGACGAGACTGCTGCTCCGGGCGGGGTGGACCTGACCCGCCCGAGCGCGGCGCGCGTGTACGACTACTACCTGGGCGGCGCGCACAACTTCGCCGTGGACCGGGAGATGGCCGAACGGGCGATCGGGCTGTGGCCGGACCTGCCGCAGATCATGCAGGCGAACCGGGCGTTCCTGCGGCGCGCGGTGCAGTTCTGCGTCGACGCCGGCATCCGCCAGTTCCTCGACCTGGGTTCCGGCATCCCCACGGTGGGCAACGTGCACGAGGTGGCGCAGAACCTGGCGCCCGACGCCAGGATCGTCTACGTCGACAACGACCCCGTCGCCGCCGCGTACAGCGAGAACATCCTGCGCGGCAACGACCGCACGGCCGTCGTCCAGGCCGACCTGCGCCGGCCGGACCAGGTCCTGGACCACCCGGCGGTGCGGTCGCTGCTCGACTTCGACGAGCCGGTCGCGGTCATGATGGTCGCGGTGCTGCACTTCGTGCCGGACAGCGACGACCCGGCGGGCATCATCGCCCGGTACCGCGAGGTGATGGCGCCCGGCTCCTACCTGGTGCTGTCCCACGCGAGCCAGGACGGCCAGCCGGGGCAGGCGGACTCCCACCAGGACCTGTACCGCCGCACGGCGACCCCGATGACCATGAGGTCCAAGTCGCAGGTCGCCGCGCTGCTGGAGGACTTCGACGTCGTCGAGCCGGGAATCGTGTTCTTCCCGCAGTGGCGGCCCCTGTCGCCCGAGGACGTCGACGACAACCCCGAGCGCTTCACCGGTCTCGCGGCGGTCGGCCGCAAGGCCTGACCGGTCCGGGCACCGTCCTGTGCGGACGGTGCCCGGCTCCCGCCACTACCGCGCCACGACCACGGTCGTCTCCGCCACCCGCTCGTTGTCGGTGGGGTTGTTGTCGTCCCGGCCGTCGAGGCGCACCCGCGCCTTGAGCGTCGCCTTGCCCAGCGCCGCGTCGTCCGCGGAGTAGGTGTAGGGGAACGCCACGACCTCCGTGCCGTCCTTCGCCACGGTCCGCCGGGTCGTGCCGACGACGGTGTGGTAGCCGTCCGCCCTGCGGCGCAGCAGCTCCACGACCACGGCCTCGTCGTAACGGGTGTTGGTCACCGACACCACGACCTGGCCGGTCTCGCCGGCCTTCGCGGAGGCGGGTGCGGCGATGTTCGACACCGTGACGTCGTGCGTCTCGATCTTCACCTTCTGGGGCGTGGTGCCGGTGCGGCCGTCCGCCGTGTACCCGGTGATCGTGAGCTCGTACTCGCCGTCGGCGGCGTAGCGGTGCGACACCTCGGCCTGGCCGGGAACCGCGGGGATCGGTGCCGACGTGCCGTCGCCGAAGCGGACCTCGCCACCCGCGAGCCAGCGACCGGCCGGGTCGCCGGGGTCGATGCCGAAGCGGACCTGGTCGAAGACGCCGGGCTGCTGCGGCAGCACCCACGACGCGAAGGGCTTGACCTGCGGCGCTTCCTCCAACCGCACCGTCAGCGGTGCCGAGCCGTACACGTCGTCCGAGACCCGGACGTAGTAGGTCTCGCCGGGCGTGACGGCGAAGACCACCGGGTGGTGCGAGGTGTGCCGGCAGTCCACTTCGGACAGCGAACCGAGTGCGGTGCCGCGGAAGACGGCGACGGCCGCGCCGCTGCCGGGCTGGGTGACCTTCGCCGCGAGGAACCCGCTGCCGCCCGCGGTGTGGCGGTACCACACCGACCGCGTGGAGGGGTACTGGCACGCGGGCTTCGGCTCGCCCGGCTCGAGCGTGGAAGGGCTCGGGTCACCGGCGACGTCGGTGTTCAGCGGCAGGTCGGCGGCCGACGCGAAGTCGTCGTTCGCCGCTCTCGGCACGAGCTCCAGCCCGAACGTCACAGGCCCGGCGAACGTCGTGTCCTGCACCAGGAAGTGGTAGGTGGTGCCGGCGGTGACGGCCAAGGTGGTGGAGCCGCCGCCGTGCGGGGCCTGGCAGGCGTCCGTGACCCACGTCAGCGCGCCGCGTTCGCCCGTGTGGGCGGAGATGGCGGGCTTCTCACCGTCGGGCCGGTCGGTCGACATCTTGACGAACCCGTCGACGGGCGCGGTGTAGCGGTACCAGACGCTGCTGGTGCCCCACCAGCAGTGCGACGGGTCGTCGCTGCCCGTGGTGGCCCCACGCGTGTCCACAGTGGACGCGAACGGCAGTGAGGTGACCGCCGTGGCGTCGGCGAAGTCGTCGTTGGACGGTGGTGCCGCGTGGGCGGCACCCGGTGCCAGCGCGGCGGTCAGCAGGACCGCCGCACCGATCATCAATGCGCGCAAGGAAGAACCCCAGTGTCCGTGGGCCGCTCCGGCGCGGCCCCTCATGGGCAGAAACGCGCGCCACGGCACCGGGGATGGCTCCCCGCGCAAATTCGATCATCCGCACCAACGGCGCGGGGCCAACGGGAGGCGTCCCGCCTACGCCGCGCCGAACCAGCGGGCGAGGTGGTCGTCGAGGTCCTGCTGGAGCTCACCGGCCCAGGCCACGTACCCGTCGGGCCGCACCAGGACGGCCGGGACGTCCAGCTCCGCGGCGGGATCGGTGACGAGGTCCACGCGGTCCCGCCAGGCCCCCGCCGCCAGCCGTCCGGTCCGGTCGAGCACCAGGCCGCGGCCCCCGCGCAGCCGCTCGTGGAGCCGGCCCTCGTCCAGGGTGACGTCCGGCATCCTGCGTCCGACCAGGTCGTGGCCGGAGCCCAGGTCGTAGCGGATCCCGAGCCCGGTGATCTTCTCGGTCAGGTGCCGGTTGACCTCCTCGAAGCCGACCAGTTCGGTGAGCAACCGCCTCAGCGCCCGCGCGCCGGGTTCGGGGGAGTGCAGCGCCACCTGGGCGCGGGTGTTGTCGAGGACGTCCGCGGCGACCGGGTGGCGTTCGGCGTGGTAGGTGTCGAGCAGCGTCGCGGGCGCCCACCCGCGGACCTGCGCGGCGAGCTTCCAGCCGAGGTTGACGGCGTCCTGCAGGCCGAGGTTCAGGCCCTGGCCACCGGCGGGCGGGTGGACGTGCGCCGCGTCGCCCGCCAGCAGCACGCGTCCGACCCGGTACCGGTCGGCCAGCCTCGTCGCGTCGCCGAAGCGGGACAGCCAGCGCGGTGAGTGCACCCCGAAGTCCGTTCCGGCGACGGCCCGCAACTCCCGGCGGAAGTCGTCGACGGTGGGCGGTTCCGCGCGGTCCTCGCTGACCGCCGCGCAGGGGACGACGACCCGGTAGATCCCCTCGCCGAACGGCGCGAAGGAGAACACCCCGCTCGCCCGGCTGACCTCGGCGGCTCGGGCGGCGATCTCCTCCGGCGGCGCGCTCGCGGCCATCTCGCCCATCAGCGTGTCGTTGCGCGAGGGTTCGCCGGGGAAGCCGACACCGAGCAGCTTCCGCACGGTGCTGCGCGCGCCGTCGCACCCGACGAGGTAGCGCGACCGCAGCCGCTCGCCGCCCGCCAGTGCGACCGTGACGCCCTCGTCGTCCTGCTCGACACCGGCGACCGCGTCGCCGCGCCGGACCTCCGCGCCCAGGGCGAGCGCGTGGTCCTCGAGCAGGCGCTCGGCGACCGGCTGCGGGATGCCGAGCAGGTGGGCGTGCTCGGAGTCGAGGCCTTCGGGCGCCGGCGCCGGGATGGCGGCGAAGAGACCACCGGCCGGCCGCCGCCTCCCGCGTTCCAGGAAGCGGTCCAGCAGGCCGCGCATCGCCAGGATCTCCAGGCTGCGCACGTGGAGGCTCACCACGCGCACGAACGACGACGCGGGCTCGGGCTCCTTCTCCAGGACGAGCACCCGCACGTCGTGCAGCCGCAGCTCGGACGCGAGCACCGCGCCCGTCGGCCCGCACCCGGCAATGATCACATCGAACATGAACCACCCGTTCGCACAGAGTTCCCCTTGATCACGGCGGCCGATTGTTCGGCAGCCCGGTGACCGGTCGCAACCGATATCGCGCGGTCCGGCGTGCGGGTCCGGGCCACACCGGAGATCCTGGACACGACGGGGGAGGTCACCGTGAAACGCGTGGGCGTGGTCGTGCTCGGAACAGTGCTGCTCCTCGTGGGGATCGCGCTGCTCGTGCTGCCCGGACCCGGCCTGCTGCTCGTGCTCGCCGGCCTGGTCACGCTCGCGTCGGAGTTCCCGAAGCTGGAGCGCTACGTCGACCCGGTCCGCGACCGCGCGATGAAGGCGGCGGAGGACAGCGTCTCCACGCCGCTGCGCATCGCCTTCTCCGTGGCGGCGGGCCTGGGGCTGATCGCGGCGGGCGTGGTGTGGGGCGTCGTGGAGTGGGTGCCCCTGGCGGGGTGGAGCACCGGCACGAGCCTCATCCTCTCCGGGCTGGTGCTGCTGGGCCTGCTGGGGTGGAGCTACCGCAAGGTCCGCGCGCGGCGGGGCACCGCGAGGTCACGCGGCTGACCGGTCCGGATCACCGACGACGACCTCGGTGGCGGGGTCGTGCCGCAGCCGCGCCGTGCCGTCCACCACGAGCGTCGCCCTGCGCCAGGGCTGTTCGCGGAGCAGGAACGGCAGTTCCTCGGCCAGCCACGCGGCGACGTGCCGCCGTTGTTCGGGGGAGTCGCCGTCCCGCGCCACCAACCGCCGTTCCTGCTCGTCCAGGTCGCCCTGCACCCAGAGAGCGGCGTCGAACCACGGCGCGAGCGCCTCGCGGACGACCCCCGTGCCCTCCACCCACACGACGTCCACGCCCGCGGGGACGCCGATCGCGCCGGGTCGGCCGTGCGCGGCCCAGGCGGGCGGCCGGAACCGCACCGCCTGGCCCCGGTGCAGCGGCCGCAGCACGTTGTCCGCCAGCAGGTCCGCCCAGTCGAAGAACGCCTGGTTCCACGCGATGTCGTCGGTGTGCACCACCGCGGACGAGGTGACGACCGACCGCAGCCGCCGCACGAGGGTGGACTTCCCGGCGCCACCGCGGCCGTCGACGGCGATGAGCACCGGCCGTCCCTCCACGCCGGGTGGGCGCAGCCGGGCGACCACGTCGGACAGCCGCTCGACCCGCCAGCCCGTCGCCTCGGTCTCCCCGGGGTGCAGCCGCACGTCACCCTCCCCGTCAGCGGTGGGCGACGGCGAAGTCGTCGAACGCCGCACCGGTGTTGAAGACGCGGACACCGTTGGCGCCACTGGCGAAGCTGGTGTCCGTCACGGAGATCCTGGGTGTCGTCAGGTCACCGGCGTAGACCTTGATCGACGAGCCGATCGCCTCGACCCGCAGGTGGTGCCGGGCGTTCGGCCGCACGGTCACCGGCGCCGACGCCAGCTGCGTCCAGCTGCCGTCCGCCTTGCCGAGCACGACCCGCCCGTTGCCGGTGATGCCCGCGTAGTAGCCGCGGTAGGCGTCGGTTCCCGTGCTCGCGGCCGTCGCGCGGAACACGACGCCGCTGTCCCCGGAGGCGGACCTCGGGATCACGGTGACGTCCTGGACGAAGTCCGAGAAGTTCGTGTCCAGCAACGACTTCCCGCCGAAGGAGTGGCCGGTCTCGTACCGGCCGGTGCTCGCCGACCAGGTGCCGCCGTGCGTGGTCCAGCCGAGGGCGTTGCGGTCGTCGAAGTCGTCCTGCACCCGCATGGTGACCGGCTGGATGGTGCCGTCGGCGTTGAACGTCATGCGGTCGTAGGCGAGCTGCCGGTCGTTGGCGCCGGTGCGGCTCAACGGCCTGCGGTGGTAGACGATGTACCAGATGTCCGTGCCCGGCACGTTGATCACGGAGTTGTGGCCGGAACCCCGTGCCACGGCGGCGTCCTGGGCGAGCACCCGGCTGATCTTGGTGAACGGGCCGGTGGGGGAGTCGGAGATCGCGTAGGACACCGCGTAGTTCGGGCCGGTCCAGCCGTCCTCTGACCACATGAAGTAGTACTTGCCGTCGCGCTTGAACATCTGCGAGCCCTCGGTGAAGTTCGCCGGGGTGATCTCCTTGTACGTGCTGCCGTCCGGGAACTGGCCCAGGCTCGTCATGTCCGCGTTGAGCTTGACAACGTTGGCATGGCCCCAGCCGCCGTAGTACATGTACGCCTGGCCGTCGGTGTCGATGAAGACGTCCTGGTCGATCGGTTGCGCGCCGTTGACGAACTGGCTGATCAGCGGCTTGCCGATCGCGTCCCGGTACGGGCCCTCCGGCCGGTCGGCGACCGCGACGCCGATGCCGCCGAGCTCGGAGTTGCTCTGGATGTCGTTCGCGCCGAAGTACAGGTAGTACTTGCCGTTGCGCTGCACGGGTGCGGGGGCCCACACGGCCCGGCGTGCCCATGAGACGTCCGCCTTGGTCAGGACGTTGGGATGCTTGGTCCAGTTGACGAGGTCGGCCGAGGAGAAGGCGTCGAGGTAGGTCTGCTCGTCGTAGGGGCGGGACGAGGTGGGGAAGACCCAGTACCTGCCGCCGTAGACGGCCACGTCGGGGTCGGCGTACCACCCGTCCACGAAGGGGTTGCCGGCCTCCGCCGTCGAGAAGTCGGGCACGGCCGCCGCAGAGGAGGCCACGGCGGGCGCACCGCCGAGCAGCAGGGCGGCCAGAGCGGCGCTGATCAGCCTTGACGTCAACGTCTTGTCCAATCTGCAGGGTCGGACAGCTTTACAACGTTGTAAGCACGCTGCGCATCGATCCAAACACCCGCCGTGCGGTGCTGTCCAGGCCGGAGAACGACAACGCGGTGGCCGGCAGCCCGCCGGTCACCGCGTCGTGGGTGCTCCGGCGTCAGATGCCGCAGCTCGGGGCGGACCAGAAGCGGGATGACCTGTGCGCGACGTGCACGTGGTCGTTGTGGCCGGTGTAGCCCGGGCCGAGGATCTCGTTGAAGCCGTGGTTGCGGGCCTGCCGCGCCAGCGCGCAGAAGCCCTGGGCGCCGGCGCCCAGGTCGACGGCGTCACCGTAGAGGTGGCGGCTGCCGGCCGCGCCGCCGACGGCGTTGTTGCAGGAGACGCTGCGGAAACCGCCGTTGACGTCGATCGGGCGGTCGCCCATGGCGTGCCGCATGGCCTGCAGCTTCCACATCGACACCAGGGCGTTGGCGCGGGCGGTCGCGGCGGAGACGTTGCCGCCCGACCAGTCGGAGTTGCAGTTGTTCAGCTCGTCGTAGGAGAAGTTGACCGGCGTGCAGTCGTCGTCCTGCAAGGCGTAGAGCTTCGAGAACGTCGCCGACCCGGCGATGCCGTCCGCGCCGAGGCCGTAGGCCTGCTGGAACCGCGTGACGGCGGCCTTCGTGGCGGGCCCGAACTGGCCGTCGATGCCGAGCACGGCGCCGTAGCCCGGGTAGCCCGCCACCCGGATCTGCAGCTGGCGCACGTCCTCGCCCGACGCGCCTTCCGACAGGGTGCGTCCCCAGGTGTAGCAGGCGTCGGCGGCCGTCACCGGGTCCGCCTGTGCTGTCGCGGCGGGGGTGACGACGACGGCGGAGAGCAGGGCGACGACCGGTAAGAGGAAGCGGAGTTTCATGACAAGCGGCACCTTTCGATCACAGGGAGGTGCAGCTTTTCGAGTCCGCGCCGGATCTGTCAACGAGCCACCAAATGAACTCTGAGTTCGACGAAGAGAAACCACCTGGATGGCCCTGTCACGCCGGCTGGTCGCGGCGCCGGACCAGGTGCGCGATCTCCGCCGTGTTGCCCGTCAGCTCGACGGCCCGGTCGTAGGCCGCCCGGGACTCCGCCGTGCGTCCCAGGCGGCGCAGCAGCTCGGCGCGCGTGGCGTGGAACGCGTGGTAGCCGGCCAGTTCCGGCTCCAGGCGGTCGACGACGGCCAGCGCGACCTCCGGCCCGTCCAGCTCGGCCACCGCGACGGCCCGGTTGAGCGCGACCACGGGGGAGGGGTCGATGCGGACGAGCTGGTCGTAGAGCGCGAGGACCTGAGACCAGTCGGTGTCGTGCATGTGGCGGGCCGAGGTGTGCACGGCGTTGATCGCGGCGAGGACCTGGTAGCGGCCGGGAGCCACCCCGGCGGCGAGCCGTTCCCGCACCAGTGCGTGCCCCTCGGCGATCAACGCGTGGTCCCAGGCGCCGCGGTCCTGTTCGTCCAGCGGGACCAGCTCGCCCCCGGCGAGGCGGGCCGGGCGGCGGGCTTCGGTGAGGAGCATCAGCGCCAGCAACCCGGTCACCTCGCCGTCGTGCGGCAGCAGCGCGTGGAGCAGCCGGGTCAGCCGGATCGCCTCGGCGGTCAGGTCCGGCCGCACGGGGCCGGTGCCGGGCCCGGTGGCGAGGTAGCCCTCGTTGAACACCAGGAAGAGGACGGTGAGCACGCCCGACACGCGGGCGGGCAGGTCCTCGGCCGACGGCACCCGGTACGGGACGCGCGCCGCCTTGATCTTGGCCTTCGCGCGCGTGATCCGCTGTCCCACGGCGCTTTCCGCCACCAGGAACGCGCGCGCGATCTCGGGCACGGTCAGCCCGCAGACGAGGCGCAACGTCAGCGCCACCCGCGCCTGCACCGCCAGCGCCGGGTGGCAGCACGTGAAGACGAGCCGGAGCCGGTCGTCGTCGACGGCGCCGACGGGCTGCGGCTCGTGCACCACGAGTGCCTCCCGGTGCTTGTCGTCGCGCTTGGCCTCCCGCCGCAGGCGGTCGACGGCCTTGCGCTGAGCGGTCGTGGTCAGCCACGCGCCGGGGTTGGGTGGCACGCCGTCGGCCGGCCACCGTTCGACGGCGGTCGCGAACGCCTCGGCGGCCGCCTCCTCGGCGAGGTCGAGGTCGCCGAACCGCCTGGTGAGCGCGGAAACCACCCGCGCCCACTCGTCGCGGTGGGCGCGGGTGACCGCCTCGGTCACCGAAATGGCCGGACCTCGACCCTGCGGTGGCAGCTGCGCGACCCTTCGGAGGCGAGCGCCAGCGCCACGTCGAGGTCGGGCGCCTCGACGATCCAGAAGCCGGCGAGGTACTCCTTGGACTCGAGGAACGGCCCGTCGGTGACCAGCGCCGCGCCGTCCCGGTTGTCGACGACGGTGGCCGCCTCCGGCGAGGCCAGCCCGCCCGCGAACACCCAGTGGCCCCCGGCCCGCAACCGGTCGTTGAAGACGTCGATCGCGGCGTCCACCTCGGGGGTGGTGATGCCGGTGCCGTCGTCGACCACGGAGAACAGGTACTGCATCGAACGATCCTCTCCTGTGCTTCAGCGGCCCGCGTACCGCGGCCGTCCGGCGGGCCGGTACACCTGCGTCACCACGCCCTTCGAGTCGGCGCGCGACCGCACGAGGTCGAGCGCGAGGTCCGGCCCGTCGTCCGGGAACAGCCGAGCGCCCTGACCGACGACGACCGGGACCACGACCAACGTCATCTCGTCGACCAGCCCGTTCGCCAGCAGCCACCGGACCAGCGTGCCACTGCCGTGCACCTGCAGCTCGCCGCCGGGCTCCTCCTTGAGCTCCGCGATGGCGTGCGCGTCGGACAGCACGGTGGTCCCCGCCCACCGCGCGCTGCCGAGCGTCTTGGACACCACGTACTTGGGCCGCGCGTGCAACGCCCGCCGCACGGGTTCCCAGTCCCCGGCGTCCTGCTCGGTCATGGACCCCCACGACGCGGCGAACAGGTCGTAGGTCCGCCGCCCGAACAGGAACGCGTCGGCGCGTGCGTAGGTCTCCTTGATGAACGCGTGCGTGTCGGCGTCACCTTTCCCGAGGGCCCAGCCGCCGCGCTCGAACCCGCTCGCGCGGTCCTCGTCGGTCGCGCCGCCGTTGCCCTGCACCACACCGTCGAGGGTGATCTGCGTGGTGGTCGTCAGCTTCATGGTCGAGTGGTCTCCTGTCCGGGTGCCGTCCGTTCGTGGACGGCCTCACCCTTGCTACGAACGCGGCCGGCCCGATCCGACACCGCCTCCGGGATTTCTTCGGCGACCTTCCCGCGGCGGCTGCTGGAGGACGACACCGGACGACTCGCCTCCAGGTCGCGATCACTGCCAGGATCGGAAGCCGGTGACGCGACCATCCGGAGGGGCAAGTGGTGCGGAACAAACGCCGATCGGCACGCGCGACCAGGAGGGCGGCGGCCGTCCTGGCGGCGTTCGTGGCGATGTCCTCGTCGGCAGCTGCGCCGGCACGAGCGGCGACCGGCTCGGTCGAGTACCTCCCGGCGACGCCGGTGGTGGTCGCGCCCGCCGGGGAGGCGGTGGGCACGGCCGCGGAACGGTTCTGGGAGCTCCAGCTGAACCTGTGCAACAGCGGGATCGCCGGCTGCTACTCGCAGGGCCGGGCGATCCCCGAGGCGGCGAACCTCATCCGCCAGGTGCGCCCGAACCTCGTGACGCTCAACGAGATCTGCTCCGGCGACCTGCCCGCGCACCTGGTCCCGGCGATGGTGCAGGCGTGGCCGGGCGACGTGGTCTACCAGGTGTTCGCCCCGGCCGTCCGGCGCGACACCGGCACGCCGGTGAAGTGCACCAACGGCCAGGACTACGGCAACGCTGTCGTCGGTCGCGTGGCGGCGGCGAACCACCGGGGCGTGAAGGCGTGGACCGGCCGCTACACCAGCCAGGACAGCGGCAACGAGCAGCGCACGTTCGCCTGCGCGTACGCCGTGGGGGACCACCTGGGCTGCGCGACGCACCTCTCGGCGAGCAGCGAACCGGTCGCGCTGGCCCAGTGCCGGGCGCTGCTGTTCGACGTGGTCCCGGACATCCGGTCCGCCGAGGGCCTGAGCGGGAAGACGGTCGTGGGCGGCGACTTCAACCTGGAGTACGACACGTCCGACCCGGAGAACGCGCAGAACTGCGTCCCGCCCGGCCACGTCCGCAAGGGTGACGGCGACGTGCAGCACGTGGTGTTCTCCAACGACAACGCGTTCGTCGGCACCTCGAAGTACGGCCTGGCCCACACCGACCACGACGGCTGGCTGGTGCGGCTGACCAAGCCGTGACCCCGGGCGTGTCAGTCCATTTCGGACTGACACGCCCACCCCCAGGGGTCATCCGCGTTTGCCGTGGCGGTCCAGCAGCGCGCGCAACGCGGACATCTCCTCGGACAGCGCGGTGCGTCCCGCGGCCGTGATGCTCACCCAGGTCCTCGGACGCTTGCCCTCGTACCCCTTCTCCACCACGAGCAGCCCGGCCTCCTCCAGCACCGCGATGTGCCGCGACAGGTTGCCCGCGGTGAGGCCCAGGGTGGACTTCAGGTACCCGAACTCCACCTTCCCGGCCTCGTCCGCGATGGTGAGGATGCCCAGCCGGTGGCGCTGGTGGACGACGTCGTCCAGCGCCGCTGTGGGGTGCTCGCTCATGCGGCGCCCCGGCGCGCGGCGAGCGCACCCAGGCCGCCGAGCACGAGCACCGTCGCGGGGAGCAGGACGTCCTGGGCGAAGCCCAGCGCGGGGAGGGTCACGGCTGAATTGTTGACGATCAGCACCGTCGCCGTGAACACGGCAGTGATCACGGCGCACAGCACGCTGCGTTCGAGCCACGCCAGGGTCGCGAGCCCGAACGCCATCACCGTGAACTGCGCCATGCCGCCCATCCCGAGATCGACGTCGACGTCAGGCACCTGCAGCAACGACAACGACATCGACAGCAGCAGCAGGCCCACCGGGACGAACAGCGGCCTGCGGTGCCGGGCGCGCAGGGCGAACACGGCCGGCACCAGCAGCAGCGCCATCGCGATCGCGACCACGAGCGGTGTCGGGTAGACCGGGCTGTACTCGTAGAACAGCGTGAGGCTGAGCGGCAGCCCGAACAGCACGGCGATCATGCCGAACACCGCGGCGAGGACGTACGTGCGGGTCGGGGTCTCCACCCCGACCCGCCGGGCCCGCCACCGGTACCACCAGACGGTGGCGACCACCCCGACGACCAGGACCGCGAGCCAGTACAGCGAGAGCGGCAACGGGTGCAGCACCTCAAGTTCAGACCTCGGTCCGAGATGGACCAACGGGTTGAGGAAGCTCCACGGATCGCCCTGCGTCATGTGGTCGGTCGGGTTCGGATCGGGCCGCGTGAGCGGGATCGCGCCGAGCGACAGGACACCGAGGAGCAGCAACGGGAACCAGTACCCGTGCCGGTCGTCGCGGGCCCGTCTGCGCAGCCCCGCCAGTTCGTCGAGCAGTTCCGCCGGATCGCCTGCCATCGTCATCCCCCAAGTTGACTGTGATGCCATCAGGTTTGCATCGCAAACCTGATCCGTCAACCCGGAGGAGCGCGGCGAGCGCGGAGTTCACCTCGATGTGGGCCGACCACCGCGTCCAGGCCTGCGCCACGGCGGTCTACGGCCTGCGGCACCCGGTGGTGGGGCCGCTGGCGGTCACGCAGCAGACCCGGGCAACGGAGCTGGGCCGAACGCCGTGGTCGCCCCCGCTGTGCCGGGTCACCCTCCCAAGGCCGCGCTGGATCACCACTTGTCACTATTACTTCAGTGTTGATCAAAATCAAACCTCTGCCGAGGGACGCCCACAGCAGCGCCCACCGGTCACTGAGCTGCCACGACGAAGGACGCCGGCTGACGTCAGGTGGACACCGGCCGGTGCTCGCCGAAGATGAGGTCCCAGTCCAGTTCCGGCACAGGCGCCGGGCGTGGTTCGGGGAGGTGGCCGTGCGCCGGGACGATCGAGCCGTTGAGGAACTGCCACACCTCGTCACCGACGCGCTGCTGCGCGAGGACGGCGGCCGTGCGCTGCTGGGGGATGCCGGTCGGGATCGTCGCCACGAAACGGATTCCGCGGAACCCCTCGGCGTCGGTGGCCTCCAGCGTGCCCTGGTGCCGGGTGGCGATGCGCCGGGCGATCGCGAGCCCGAGGCCCGCGCCGCCCGCGGCACGGGTGCGGGCCTCGTCGAGGCGGGTGAAGCGGTCGAAGACGCGTTCGCGGTCGGCCTCGGGGATGCCGGGGCCGTCGTCGATGACCTCGAGCGTCGCCGTGGTCCCGCCGCGCAGCCGCACGACCACCGCGGCGCCGGCGTGGCGTTCGGCGTTGTCCAGCAGGTTGCCGAGCAGGCGGGACAGCTGGGCGCGGCGGCCGGGGACGAGCACGTGCTCGTCGGCGTCCAGGGTGACCATGGCCCGGCGGGAGACCTCGCGTGCCACGACGGCGCTGAGGTCGACGGTGTCCTGCTTGTCGAGGGCGTCGGCGTCCAGCCTGGCCAGCAGCAACAGGTCGGTGGTCAGCTCCTGCAGCCGTTCGGCGTCCTCCAGCGCGGCCTTGACGACCGTGGGCCAGTCCGCCATGTGCGGGTGCGACAGCGCGATCTCCAGCTCTGCCCGGAGTGCGGCCAGCGGGCTGCGCAGCTCGTGCGAGGCGTCCGCGACGAACCTGCGCGTGTCCTCGACGCCGCGGTGGACCCGGTCGAGGGTCTCGTTGAGCGTGGCGCCGAGGCGGGCGATCTCGTTGTCGGCGGACGGCACCGGGACGCGGCGGGTGAGGTTGTGCTCGTTGATCTCGGCCAGTTCGGCGCGCATCACCTCCACCGGCCGCAGGACCCGCACGGTCGTGGCCAGCACCGTGATCGACACCAGGGCGGTGACGGAGGCGAGCACGCTGAGCAGGGTCAGCGCGGCGCGGTTCAGTTCGTCCTGGGCCTGCGACGCGATCGACCGGGCGTTCTCGGCGACGGGCTCCGGTCCCTCCCCGGCCACCTGGTACGGGGTCCCGGCCGGGTCGGAGAGCGGCCACAGCGACAGCTTCGGCCGTATCTCGGTGCTCGCGTAGTGGACGGGCGACACGGGCGTGGTCACCGGCGTCCGCGTGTGCAGCGGGACGCAGACCACGACCGAGCACATGTAGTGCCGGCGCGAGCTGTCCGCGGTCTGGGCGGTGATCTGGTCGCGCTGCGCCACGAGCATCAGCGACCCGGCGAGGGCGATCAGCAGCGCGGTGATCACCGTGGCCAGCGCGGTGACCTTGAACTGCAGCGACCTCACCGGTCCACCAGCCGGTAGCCGACACCGCGCACGGTGGTGATGCTCCGCCGGTCGAACGGGGTGTCGATCTTGCGGCGGAGAGAGCTGATGTAGACCTCGACGAGGTTGGGGTCGGGGTCCTGCGCCGAGTCCCACACGCCGTCGATGATCTCGGACTTGGTGACGACCTCGTTGGTGTGCCGGAGCAGGAAGTTCAGCACCGAGAACTCCTTCGCCTTCAGGTCGATCCGCGTGGTTCCCCGGTGGCACTCGCGGCTGACGGGGTCGAGCACCAGGCCGCCGGCCCGCAGCAGCACCGGCTGGGCGGTGCGCGACCGCCGCGCCAGTGCCCGCAGCCGCGCCACGAGCACTACGTAGGAGAACGGCTTGGTCAGGTAGTCGTCCGCGCCGGTGTCGAGGCCCTCCGCCTCGTCGAACTCGCCGTCCTTCGCCGTGAGCATGAGGATCGGCGTCCACACGCCCGCGTCCCGCAGTTCCTGGCAGACCCGGTAGCCGTTGAGGCCGGGCAGCATGATGTCGAGGACGATGACGTCGTACGGGTGCTCGCGCGCCCGCCACAGCCCGTCGGTGCCCGTGCGCTCCACGTCGACGGCGAACCCCTCGGCGGTCAGGCCGCGGGTGAGCAGGTCGGCGAGGCGGGGTCATCTTCCACGACGAGCACGCGCATGGGAGCAGGGTGCCGCATCGATCATGATCGCGTCCTGAAATCCGGTTCAGGATCGTTCAGCGTCCCTTCAGGTTCACCCTGGCAGGCTCTGCACCGTGGACGAGGGGGGTCCACGATCGGGGGAGGAGGTGGCGGCGCGGTCCGGGGGGAAGAGGCGCCGCCACCTCCTGGTCGTCGGCCGGGGGCCGGTGACCGGATGCGTGCGCCCGTCTGCCGCGTCCGGCTCGCCCACCACCTCGCCGCGGCCTGCGCTCGCTTCCGCGGCTCCGCCCGAGGCGGCGGACTGGCCTCCGCCACCCCTTCCGGTCAAGGGAAAAGATGGCCGATATGTGCCACTTCAACTACCTTGACCGGCCCGAAACCCGCTCCTACCGTGAGTCCTCGTAAGGCCGAATTCCTTCTGGCACAACGGTTGCCAGTCCCCCGGAGGACTCAATGGCGAGCTCACCCGCGCGTTGCCGCGCGCTCGACCGGCCGTGGACGGGAGTGTCCCGATGACGGCCGCCGCACTGCTGTCCGTCCGGGGGGTCGTGAAGCGCTTTCCCGGCGTGACGGCCCTGGGTGGCGTGGACTTCGAGGTCCGCGCCGGCGAGGTGCACTGCCTGCTCGGGCAGAACGGTGCCGGCAAGTCGACGCTGATCAAGGTGTTGTCCGGTGCTCATCGGCCCGACGAGGGGGAGATCCGCTGGCGGGGCGAGGTCGTCGAGTTCGGCAACCCGACCGCGGCGATGCGCAGCGGTGTGGCCGCGATCTACCAGGAGCTCGACCTCGTCTCGGGGTTGTCCGTGGCGGACAACGTCTTCCTCGGGCACGAACTGTCCACGGCGGGCTTCACCAAGCGAGCCGACGCACGGCGCAGGACGCGGGCGTTGCTGCGACGGCTCGGGCACCCGGAGATCTCGCCCGACCGCGACGTCGGCCGGTTGTCGGTGGCGCACCAGCAGATCGTGAGCATGGCGCGGGCGCTGTCGCTGGACGGGCAGCTGCTCATCATGGACGAGCCGTCCGCCGTGCTGGACCCGGACGAGGTGCGGGTGCTGTTCGGGATCATCAGGGAGCTCACCGCCCAGGGGGTGGCGGTGATCTACATCTCGCACCGGCTGGCCGAGATCAGGGAGATCGGCGACCGGGTGACCGTGCTCAAGGACGGCCGCACCGTCGCAACTGGACTGGACGCGCGTGAGGTCAAGACGGCGGAACTGATCGCGTTGATGACCGGCCGGGTGCTGGAGAACGTGTACCCGCCGCGGAAACCGGTCGATCCGGCCGCGCCCGTGGTGCTGGAGGTGCGCGGACTCGCCGACGGGGACCGCTTCCGCGAAGTGGACCTCACCGTCCACGCCGGGGAGGTGGTCGGGCTCGCGGGCCTGGTCGGGTCCGGGCGGTCGGAGATCCTCGAAACCGTCTACGGCGCGAGGAAAGCAGCCGAGGGAACCGTTGCGGTCGACGGCAGGAGGCTGCGGCGCGGCAGTGTCGGCGCGGCCGTGCGCGCGGGAATGGGCTTGTGCCCGGAGGAGCGCAAGAGCCAGGGGCTGCTGCTCGACCAGGCCGTGTACCGCAACATCACCGTCAGTTCGATGTCGTCGTTCGCCCGCTTCGGGTTCCTGGACGACCGCGCCGAACGCGCCCGTGCGGCCGCGCTCACCGAGTCGCTCGACGTGCGGCCCGCCGGCGTCGACCGCGTCGTGCGCGGGCTGTCGGGCGGCAACCAGCAGAAGGTCGTGCTCGCGCGGTGGTTGCTGCGGGAGTGCCGGGTGCTGCTGCTGGACGAACCCACCCGCGGCGTGGACGTGGGTGCGCGCAGCGAGATCTACGAGCTCATCCGCGCGCTGGCGGACTCCGGTGTGGCCGTGGTCGTCGTGTCGAGCGACGTCGAGGAGGTCCTCGGCCTGGCCGACCGGGTCCTGGTGGTGCGCGAGGGACGGGTGGTCCACGACGGCCCGGCCGACGAGATCGACGAATCCCGGGTCCTCGACCTGGTCATGGAAGGACACGCCGCATGAGCGAGGACACCGCCGCCGTGCCCGCGCAGCAAGTGAAAAGTGCTCCGGCGAAGAAGGAATCCGGCATCTCGGCGCTGCTCGGCTCGCCGGCCGGGCGCAACACGGGCCTCGTGGTCGCCCTGGTCCTGCTGTGCCTGGGCGGTGTCGTCACCGCCGGGGACCGGTTCGCCGACGTGGACAACCTGCTCACCATCCTGCGGCTCGCCGCCGTGATCGGGGTCGTGAGCGTCGGCATGACGTTCGTGATCACCGGTGGCGGGATCGACCTGTCGGTGGGCGCGATCGTCGCGCTGTCCTCGGTGTGGGCCACGACCCTTGCCACCCAAGGCATCGCGAACGACTCGCACTGGATCGTCATGGTGTTCACCGCGTTGCTGGTGGGCGGTGCGTGCGGGCTGGTCAACGGCGCGCTCATCGCCTACGGCCGGGTCGTGGCGTTCATCGCGACCCTGGCGAGCCTCGCCGCCGCACGCGGGCTGGCCGAGATCATCTCCAACCGCAAGACGCAGATCGTGAACGTGCCCGGCTTCACCGCGTTCTTCGACGCGTCGGTGCTGGGGGTACCGGTGCTCGTGGTGATCTTCGTGCTGGTCGCCGCCGGTGGCTGGGTGCTGCTCAACCGCACCACCTTCGGGCGCCGCACGTTCGCCGTCGGCGGCAACCCGGAGGCGGCGCGCCTGGCCGGCATCGACGTGCGGCGCCACACCGTGATGCTCTACACGCTGCTCGGCCTGTGCTGCGGGCTGGCCGCCGTGATGCTCATCGCCCGCACCACCACCGGAAGCGCGACGCACGGCGGTCTGTACGAGCTCGACGCCATCGCGGCGGTCGTCATCGGCGGCACGCTGCTCTCCGGCGGGCGCGGCACGATCGCCGGCACCGTCTTCGGCGTCCTGATCTTCACCACGCTGTCGAACGTCTTCACCCTCAACAACCTCTCCATCTCCGCCCAGGCCGTCGCGAAGGGGGCGATCATCGTCGTCGCCGTCCTCCTGCAGCAGCGGCTAGCCCGACGCAGCGGCGCTTGACGCCGCACCTCACGACCGCTGCCACCCGAGGAGACAAAGAAACCCATGCAGCTCAAGAGAATCAGCCTTCTCGTCGCCGCGTCCGCGCTCGCGCTCACCGCCTGCACCGGCAACACGCCGCAGAGCCAGGGCGGTGACCAGGGCGGCGGCGCGAGGGTCGCCAACGACGAGCCCGGCGACAAGGTCGTCATCGGCTTCTCCGCCCCGGCGGCCGACCACGGCTGGATGGCCGCGATCACCGACGCCGCGAAGAAGGAGGCCGGCAAGTACTCCGACGTGGAGCTGCGCGTCGTCGAGGGCACCAACGACGTCAACCTCCAGATCAGCCAGGTCGAGACGTTCATCAACGACAAGGTGGACGCGATCGTCCTGCTGCCGTTCGACGGTGCCGCGCTCACCCCGGTCGCGCTGAAGGCCATGAAGGCCGGCATCACCGTGATCAACGTCGACCGGCAGTTCGACAGCCCGTTCGCGGCCCGCTCCACGGTGCTGGGCGACAACTACGGCATGGGCGTCTCCGCGGGCACGTACGTCTGCGAGCGGCTCAAGGACAAGCCGAACGCCGTCGTCGCCGAGATCGCGGGCATCGACTCGCTGCCGCTGACGCAGGAGCGCAGCAAGGGCTTCGCGGAGGCGCTGTCGGGCTGCGGGCTGAAGGTCGGCAACCGCGTCGCCGCCGAGTTCACCGTCGAGAGCGGTGAGCGGGCCGCCGCGAACCTGCTGCAGGCCGCGCCCAAGATCGACGCGCTCTGGAACCACGACGACGACCAGGGCGTCGGCGTCACCGCCGCGATCAAGAACTCCGGCCGCAGCGAGTTCTTCATGGTCGGCGGCGCGGGCTCGGCGAACGTGATGCGCGAGATCAAGGCGGACAACGGCCCGCACAAGGCGACCGTCATCTACCCGTCCACCCAGGGCGCGGACGGCATCCGCCTCGCCCGGCTCGCCGTGCAGAACAAGAGCCTCGGCGACCTGGTCGAGGTGGAGATCCCGCGCCAGGTGCAGCTCTACGCGCCTGTCGTGACGAAGGACAACGTCGACCGCTACCTGCCGACCGCCTTCGAGTCCTGAGAACCTGAGAGGACCGCATTGTGACGACGCAGGACCTTGGCATCGCGATGATCGGCCACGCCTTCATGGGAGCCGCGCACTCCCAGGCGTGGCGGGTCGCGCCGCGCTTCTTCGACCTGCCGCTGCGGCCGGTCATGTCCGTGCTGGCCGGCCGCGACGCGGACCGCACCGCGGCGGCCGCCGAGCGCCTCGGCTGGGCGGAGGCCGTGACCGACTGGAAGGCCGTGCTCGACCGCGACGACGTGCACGTGGTGGACATCTGCACGCCGGGCGACACGCACGCCGAGATCGCGATCGCCGCGCTGGACGCGGGCAAGCACGTGCTGTGCGAGAAGCCGATGGCCAACAGCGTCGACGAAGCGGTCGCGATGGCCGAAGCCGCCGCACGCGCCGCACAGCGCGGTGTGCGCGCGATGGTCGGCTTCAGCTACCGGCGGGTTCCCGCCCTGGGCCTGGCCCGCGACCTGGTCGGGCAGGGCAGGCTCGGGCGGATCCACCACGTGCGCGCCCAGTACCTGCAGGACTGGATCGTCGACCCGGCCGCGCCGCTGTCGTGGCGGCTCGACAAGGACAAGGCCGGTTCCGGCGCGCTCGGCGACATCGGCGCGCACATCGTGGACGCGACCCAGTTCATCCTCGGTGACACCATCGGCGAGGTGATGGGGACGCTCGTGACGTTCGTGCCGGAGCGCCCGCTGGCCACCAGCCACTCCGGGCTGTCCGGCACGGCTTCCGACGAGACCGGGGCGGTCACCGTGGACGACGCCGCGTTGTTCCTGGCGCGGTTCGCCGGCGGAGCGCTCGGCTCGTTCGAGGCCACGCGGTTCGCCAACGGCCGCAAGAACGCGCTGCGCATCGAGGTCAACGGCTCGGCGGGCAGCCTGGCGTTCGACTTCGAGGACATGAACGTGCTGCAGTTCTTCGACGGCACGGAGGACTCGTCCGTCGCCGGGTTCCGCCGGATCGTGGTCACCGAACCGGAGCACCCGTACGTCGGTGCCTGGTGGCCCGCCGGGCACGGGCTCGGGTACGAGCACGCGTTCACCCATCAGGCCGTCGACCTCGTGCGGGCCATCGCCGAGGGCACCGACCCCGCACCGACGTTCGCCGACGGGCTCCAGGTGCAGCGCGTCCTCGCCGCCGTCGAGGCGAGCGCGGAGTCCCGCACCTGGCAGCAGCTCTGAGGAGGAGACCCCAGATGGCACGTCCGATCACGCTGTTCACCGGCCAGTGGGCCGACCTGCCGTTCGAGGAGGTCTGCCGGCTCGCCTCGGGCTGGGGCTACGACGGTCTGGAGATCGCCTGCTGGGGCGACCACCTCGACCCGTGGCGCGCGGCGGAGGACGACGACTACATCGCCGGCAGGCTCGCGATCCTCGCCAAGCACGACCTGCGGGTGTGGGCGATCTCCAACCACCTCACCGGCCAGGCCGTGTGCGACGACCCGATCGACGAGCGGCACCAGGGCATCCTGTCCGCCCGCAACTGGGGCGACGGCGACCCCGAGGGCGTGCGGCAGCGCGCGGCCGAGGAGATGAAGATGACCGCGCGGGCCGCGGCGAAGCTCGGCGTCGACACCGTCGTGGGCTTCACCGGCTCGTCGATCTGGAAGACCGTCGCGATGTTCCCGCCGGCGCCCACGTCGATGATCGACGCCGGCTACCAGGACTTCGCCGACCGCTGGAACCCGATCCTGGACGTGTTCGACGAGGTCGGCGTCCGGTTCGCGCACGAGGTGCACCCGTCGGAGATCGCCTACGACTACTGGACCACCGTGCGCGCGTTGGAGGCCATCGGGCACCGGCCGGCGTTCGGGCTGAACTGGGACCCGTCGCACTTCGTCTGGCAGGACCTCGACCCGGTCGGGTTCCTGTGGGACTTCCGCGACCGGATCTACCACGTCGACTGCAAGGACGCCCGGCGTCAGGTCGGCAACGGCCGCAACGGCCGGATGGGCTCGCACCTGCCGTGGGCGGACCCGCGGCGCGGCTGGGACTTCGTCTCCACCGGACGCGGCGACGTGCCGTGGGAGCAGTCGTTCCGGATGCTCAACACCATCGGCTACTCGGGGCCGATCAGCGTCGAGTGGGAGGACGCGGGCATGGACCGGCTCGTCGGCGCCCCCGAGGCGCTCGAGTTCATCCGCCGCAACGCCTTCGCCCCGCCGTCGGCGTCGTTCGACGCCGCGTTCAGCTCCGGCGGCTGACCGGGGCGCGGGACGAGAGCCCCGCCGCGCGGAGCCGATGGGACAATTGATCGATGGAGAGCACCTTGGGTGTCGAGGCGGGATCGCCGGCCGCTGTGCTGCGCATGCTGATGGACGGCGGCCCGAGCACCCGTGCGGAGATCGTGGCCGCGACCGGCCTCGCCCGGTCCACGGTGCGGGCGAGGCTGGACCTGCTCGTGGCCGCGGGCCTGGTGACCGGCAGCGGTACGGGGGAGTCGACCGGCGGCCGTCCCGCCGGCCGGTTCGGCTTCAACCCCGGCGCCCACCTGGTGCTGGCGGCCGAGGTCGGCGCCACCCACGCCACGGTCGCGGTCTCCGACCTCTCGTGCCGCCTGCTCTCGGTCGAACAGGTGGACCTCGACGTCGCGGACGGGCCGGAGGCGATCCTGCCGCTGCTCGTCGCCACCTGGCGCTCGTTGCTGAAGACCGTGCCCGCCGCCGAGGTGGCGGGCGTGGGCATCGGCCTGCCCGGCCCCGTCGAGCACTCCACCGGCCGCCCGAACAACCCGCCCATCATGCCCGGCTGGGACGGCTTCGACGTGCCGGCCGCCATCACGGCGGAGTTCGGCGTGCCGGTGCTCGTCGACAACGAGGTCAACCTGATGGCGCTGGGCGAGCACACCGCCTCGCACCCGGACGTCCGCCACATGATCGTGGTGAAGGCGGCGACCGGCATCGGCGCCGGCCTGATCAGCAACGGCGTGCTGCACCGCGGCGCGGCGGGTGCGGCGGGCGACCTCGGGCACATCAGGGTTCCCGACGACGGCGAGGTGCTCTGCCGGTGCGGCAACACCGGGTGCCTGGAGGCGGTCGCCGCCGGTCCCGCGCTGGCCGCGAAGCTCCGCGGTCTGGGACATCCCGCGCACTCGACGGCCGACGTGGTGAACCTGGTCCGCGGCGGCAACCTCGAGGCGGGCCGCGTCGTGCGGCAGGCGGGCCGTGACATCGGCGAGGTGCTCGCCGGGTGCGTGAGCATGTTCAACCCGTCGCTCGTGGTCATCGGCGGTCTGCTCGCGGAGGCCGGTGAGATGCTGCTGGCGGGCGTGCGCGAGTCGATCTACCGCCGCTCGCTGCCGCTGGCCACCGAGAACCTGCGGATCGTCGCCTCGGGCGCCGGGGTGACGGCCGGGGCGCTGGGGGCCGCCGCGATGGTGGTGCGGCACGTGCTGTCGCCCGAGGTGCTGGACGCGCGGCTCGGTGAGGTCGCGGCGGGTGTCGCGACGCGCGAGGTGCAGCTGTCGTCCCACGCCACCTAAGACGCGTTGTTGCTCGTCCAGGAAGGCCTTCGTGCACCCGCACGGAGGCCTTCCTGGCGTTCGCGCACCTGGGTAATGACGGCGATCATCCTTAAGATCGGTGCTATATGACAACAAGCCAGCGACTTTTGATTGACAGTCGCCAATAGTCTGCCTACGGTCACCTCATGACTGTGACCCGCGCTACACCGGGGGTGGCCGCACACCCCGCTGGGCGAACGCGCGCGCTCGTGGCAGCCGTGGGCAAGGAGCCCACGACGGCGACCCAGCACCTTCTGGGTCTCATGCGCACCGGCGCGACGGACCGGGCGATCGCCCGTGAGCTCGACGTCAGCCTGCGCACCTTGAACAGGCGGATCTCGCGACTGCAGTCGTTGCTCGGCGTGCAGTCGCGGTTCCAGCTCGGCGTGCTCGCTGCCGAGCTGGACTGGCTGTCCGCGGTGCCGCCGCGGGCAGTGGGGGAGTAGGGCTCAGGTGCCCGCCGGCCGGTGGCCGTCGAGGAACCGCCGCACCACGGTCACGGGGTCGGCGGGCGCCTGGGTCGCCCGCCGGTCGACCCGCCGGGCCAGCGATCGCATCATCAGCGGGCCGACCAGCGCGAAGAACGTGTGCCGCGGCGGCTCCACGACCAGGGCGCCTCGCCGCTGGTGGTGCAGGATCACCTCGTCGACCCGTTCGAGCAGCTTCTCCGGCTCGGCGAGCACCGCCGCCACCTCGGGGCTGAACTTCGCCTCCCGCATCAGGGTGAGCACCACGCCGCCCCGCGTCTCGTAGAGCCTCGCGTAGTAGCTCACGATCGTGACGAGGTCGGCCTCCACGTCGTCGCCCGGTGAGCCGAGGTCGAGCGCGAACCCCTTGAAGTTGCCGCGCACGGCTTGGCGCAGCAGGTTCTCCTTCGAGGTGAAGCGCCGGAAGAGCGTGGCCTCGTTGATCCCGGCGGCGTCGGCGATGGCGCGCGTGGTCGCCCGCTCGTAGCCCTGCTCGGCGATCACCGCCAGCACGGCGTCGAACACCTTCTCGTCGGGCACCCGGCCGGCCACGCGCTCCTCCTCGCTCAAATGCAAGTGGGCACTTGCGCAAGTGTGGCCGGGATGGCTACGTTGGTTGCAAGTGACCGCTTGCAATTCAGCCTATCGAAGGACAGGGCCATGGCCGACACCAGCCTCCCCGCACGCTCCTCAGTTCTCGCGCCCTCCGCCGGCGAGATCGCCGTCAGCCTCCTGGGCGCCGCGGTCGTTGCCGTGGCCGTCAACGCACTGATCGCGTTCGTCGCGGGCAGGTTCATCCCCGAGGGCACCGAACGCGTGGGGCTCGCGCTGGCGGAGTACGCGCCGGCCACGGTGATCGGGATCCTGCTCGGCACGCTCGGCTGGTACCTCGTCCGGCGGTTCGCCGTCCGCCCGCGCCGGGTGCTGCGGACGGTCGTGCCCGCGGTCGTCGTGGCCTCCTGGATCCCGGACCTCGGCATCCTCGCGGGAGGCGCGAGCATCGTGAACTCGCTCGCGCTCATCGCCATGCACGTCGTCGTCGCGGCGGTCGCGGTGCCCACGCTGTCGCGCGTTCTGCCGCTCGGCAACAGGAGCTAGCCGAGCAGGCCGGCGACGTCCTCCTGGCCCGGCGGCTTGGTGCCCACCCGGTGCAGCCAGCTGTCGAACAGGTCCCGGTAGCGCGCCGCGCGAGGGGAGGGGTCGTCGGTGCCGATGCGGTCGTAGAACTCGAACGGCCGGATGCGCCCGTTCTCGGTCCATTGCAGGTACGACAGGAAGACCGTGCCGTCACCGAAGCGGAAGCCGTGCACGACGGGCACGCACGCGTAGGGCTTCAGCTCCACGGTGATCTTGCGGCGCGCGAGGTCGTCGGCCTCGTCGGCGAGGAACGACCGGATGCGGTGCTGGCTGCGCCGCGCCTCGGCGGCCCAGTCCGCGGGCAGTTCGCCGGACCGTGCGAGGAAGTCCGGGTCCAGGCAGTGCAGCGTCACCTTCCAGCCGTGCGGAGGGTCGTTCGAGGTGAGCCACGCGGCCAGCGCGGGCCACGTCGTGTTCAGCGTCAGCCCCAGCACTTCCACCTGCCGCGCCCGCCGCCCGGTCCCGGTCGCGCCCATGACCGCCAGCACGTCGGTGAGGGAGTGCGTGACGTCGCGCCGCTCCCGTTCGGTGATCAGCGCCCGCAACGCGCGGACGTCCCTGCCGTGCTGGTAGATCGCGATGGTGGCGATCTCCAGCATCACCGCGACCAGCGCGACCAGCCCCTGCAGGTCGAGCTTGCCGACGTAGCGCTCCAGCACGATCCGCGTCGGCTCGATGGTCGTGAGGACCAGGTAGACGCCGGCGAGCAGCGCCAAGGTCGTGGTGACGAGCTCCCACCCCCGCCGAACCCGAGCCGAGATCGCGCCGCGGACCCGCCGTCTCTTGATCGCCACCGTCGCATCCTCACCCACCCGGCCGCGAGGCACGACGCCCGAACGGATGAGACGGGTTCTCGCACTCCGCCACCTCGGCGGATCACGACTTTGTAGGCTGCTCCCCGCAGGTTGCGGAACCCGAGCCGGTCGGCGCGCGTCGACACGGACGGACATGGCGCTCGGGACTACGAGGACGATGACGGAAGAGACGTTCGGGCCGTACCGGATCGAGGAGCTGCTCGGTCGCGGCGGGATGGGCGAGGTGCACCGGGCCTACGACACGGCGCACGACAGGATCGTGGCGCTCAAGAGGCTGTCGCCCGGCTACCACGACGACGAGGAGTTCCGCGCCCGCTTCCGCCGGGAGGCGCAGATCGTCGCGCGGCTGCGCGAGCCGCACGTCATCCCGATCCACGCCTACGGCGAGATCGACGACCGCCTCTACCTCGACATGCGACTGGTCGAGGGCGCCGACCTCTCGGACCTGATCAGCGACGGCCCCATCGACCCGTCCCGCGCCGTGCGCATCGTCGAGCAGGTCGCGAGCGCCCTCGACGCCGCGCACGCCGACGGCCTCGTGCACCGCGACGTGAAGCCGTCCAACATCCTCGTGACCTCCGGCGACTTCGTGTACCTGGTGGACTTCGGCATCGCCCGCAGCGCCTCGCCGGCCGCGACGAGCCTGACCGCGTCCGGTTCCGTCGTCGGCACCCTCGACTACATGGCCCCGGAACGCTTCGAGAGCGTGCCGGTGGACGGCCGCGCCGACGTCTACGCCCTGGCGTGCGTGCTGTTCGCCTGCGTGGCGGGGCGGCGCCCGTTCACCGCCGAGGGCACGGCGGCGCAGATCTGGGCGCACATGAAGGAGGAGCCGCCCAGGGCCTCGCCGTTGAACCCGGCGGTCCCGGCGGCCCTGGACGACGTCATCGCGAAGGGCATGGCGAAGGACCCGGCTGATCGGTACGCCACGGCCGGGGAGTTCGCCCGTGCGGCGGCGTTCGCCCTGACGGCTCCGGCCGCGGGGTTCGGGTCGCCGGGCGCGCCGGTGACTCCGCCCGGTGGGCAGCCGGGGTTCGGCGCTCCCGGGACTCCGCCGGGGTTCGGCACGGCGGCACCGTTCGGCGCTTCCGCTCCCGGCCGGCCCGGTGCTCCCGCAGGACCGCGTGGGCCGTCGGCCCCCGGCACGCCACCCGGCGGTCAGCCGATGCCCGGCGGCCCCGGCACCCCGCCCGCGGGACTCGCCACCCCGCCAGGCGGCCAGTTCCCGCCCGCCGGCCGACCCCCGCTGACCGCTCCGCCGCACCCCGCGACGACCGGTCCGCAGCACCAGCCCTCGTGGCTCCCGCCCGGCTTCGGGCACACCACGACCGGCCCCCGGCCCCAGTACCCGCCGGCCCGGTCCCAGCCCGGCTCCCGCTCCCGCGCCAAGCAGCTCGCCCTCGTCGGCGGCGCCCTCGCCGTCGTGGCGGCGGTCGTGACAACGCTGCTGATCGCCGCGAACGGCGACAGGAAGCTCGGCTCGGGCACCTCCAGCACCACCCCGACCAGCTCCACGACGACGACCACGACCACCACGAGCGCGTCGAGAACCACCACCACGACCCGCTCACCCCAGGACGACACCCTGATGAACGCCCTGCCGGGCGTCTACAAGACCGCCAACTCGTGCGTGTCCGCCACCCCGGAGAACGGCGTGGCCGCCGCGGTCCGCTGCGGCAACCCGAACACCGCCGACGACCCCAGGCTCGCCACCCCCGAGGTGGCCGAGTTCCGCCTCTTCGCCGACCGCGCCGCCCAGGACGCGTACTTCCAGGCGCTGGTGACGAGCCGGGGCATCCCCCGCAGGGACGACCGCGGCGGCTGCCGACCGCAGGACGACCCCGTCCACTACGCGCTCTTCTGGCGCGACACGTCCGGCCCGCTGCCGGGCGAGTTCACGACGTGCTTCCTCGAGGCCGGCACCGCCCAGGTGTGGTGGGTCGACTCGAAGACCCTCACGATCGGTGCGCTGAAGAAGCCGGGCGACATCAACGTCCTCGACAAGCTCGGCCTGTGGTGGAACACCTCGATCCTGACGAAGTACTAGGGCCGCGTTCCTCGCACCGCACCTGGCCCGCTCACTCCTCGGCGGCGGGTACGCGCATGTCATCACCGTCCGCAGTGCAGCCTGCGCAAGGGTTTCTCAGGCCCCGGTCGCCAGCGCGGCCAGCGGGACGTGGTGCTGCCCCGCGTGGACGTCCCGGTCGAGCAACCCGCCCTGCGCGACGGGCCGGGGGAACGAGATCTTGACGACGTTGAGCGACGGGATGCGGAAGATCTGCACGTCCCCGGCGGGCACGCCGTACAGCCGGGCGACGACCTCCTCGTCGAGGACGCGGGGTCGGCGGCGAGCGCGTAGCCCGCCTCGTCGCGCAGGAACAGCTCCATCGTGACCCAGAACGGGCCCGCGTTCTTGGAGCGGACCTCCAGCGCGAGGTCGCCAAACCTCTGCGCGGACTCAGTCATGGGCCGGGGCCTTCCGGTGCTCGATGCGGAACACCTCGGCTGGGGGTGCGGGTACCGACGACGTGGCAGGACGAACTCGTGGACGGGGCCGCGCTCGGTCTCCGCCTGCTGATCGTCATCAAGCAGCGCGACGCCGAGGGCCGGTCCGTCGAGAAGCACCTCGACGCGCTGCTGGACACCATGCAGCGCTTCAACGACGCCGTGGCGGAGTGCGCGGGCACGCCGTCCTGGTCCGGCTCCTCGACCAGACCAGGGTGTTCACCCGCGCGGAACGCCGCACGCGGACGGTGGAACGGGTGCTCGCGGACCACCGGCACGGGCTCGACCGCTACACGAAGCACCGCGCGTTGGTGCGGGCGTTGCGCGCGGGGGACTCGGTGGCCGCGGAGCAGATCGCCCTGGACGACGTCCGGGGCGGGCTCGAGGACCTGCGGCGGGAGCCGGGTCAGGTCTCGGCGCGCTGACGGCGGGCGTGGTGCCGCCGCGGGCGGCTACCGAGTCCTGGCCAGGGCGCGCAACGGCGTGGGCCCGCGGTACTCGGCGAGCCGGCGCCGCGACTGGTTCTCGTCCAGCGCGACGGAGTCGAGGAGCTCGAAGAGGTTCCTGGTCCGCTCCACGGCCGCCTCGTCCTGCGCGAACACCTTCGCGAGGTCGGACTCCGCGTAGACCAGCGGCGTCGCCTTCTCGAACTCGAACAGCGTGCACGTCGACTGGAACGCGGCCGTCGAGGCCTCCGCGGGCACGATGCGCACGAGGTTCGAGTTCGCCATCAGCCACGCGCACTGCTCCGCCATCACGTGGGCGTCCCCGAGCCGCAGCCGCAACGCGAGCTCGTGGAGGTAGAAGACGCAGTCGGGCCGCGTCGGCCGGCGCAGCACCGCCTGCCGGTCGACGTCGTCGGGCGTGGCGCCCGTCGCCGCCTGCAGGGCCTGCGCGTAACCCGGTGTCTGCAGGAGGCTGTTCACGGTCAGCACGTCGTACGCCGTGATCTTGGTGGCCATCGCCTCCGTCATCACGAGCGTGCGCGGGTTGTCCGGCACCTGGGCGAGGTAGGGGTCGAAGGCGTTGCGGTAGCGGCGGAAGAAGTCCTCGATGAAGTCGATGTCCTTGCCGCAGGCCGTGAGGTACTGCACGAGGTCGATCTCGCTCGCCCGGACCTTGCCGTGCTCGATGTTGGACACCTTGCTGGGATCCCAGCCGAGCTGCACGGCGAGCCCGCGGCCCCTCAGCCCGGTGAACCTCTGCCGGAGCCGGCGCAGTTCGTCGCCCAGATCCCTGCTGTACGCGGTGGAAGTCGTCACGGTCACGACCTCGAACGTATGGGTTGGAAACAGTCCAAGGTACGCGCTCGTTCGGGTGAAAACGACCTTTCGTGACGCCCTAGTCGAGCAGCTTGCGCAGCTCCGCGTCGAAGTCCACGAAGTCGTTCTCGCAACCGGGGGCGACCACGTCGTAGGTGGAGTTGAGGAACTCCTGCAGCTCGGACGACCGCACGTGGAACACCGCGTGCGACACGTCGGACTGCAGCTCGAGCACCGCGGTCGTCGAGTTGTGCGGACGCAGCCGCACGTCACCCGCGCCGCTGGTGGTGATCAACCCGTCGGCGAGCAGGTCGCGGCTCACGAGCCACACGGTCTCCTGGCGGCCCATGCGGAACGTCATGGTCACGGCGTGCGGGTCGTCGGCGCGGTAGCCGAGCTCGACCTCGACGGGCATGGGGCGCCCGGAGGGGGCGATGAAGGCGAAGACCGACTCGGCACCCACTCGTGTCACGTTCGTCATGCCCCCTTGGACGCGCGGCACCCTTCGTGGATGCCTCGATCAGGAAAAGCGATCGGAACGTGATTTTCAATGGTCCCGAAGTATGACTTTTGACAACCGGGGCCGAACACCGGGTGAGACGGGTCGCCTCACCTGGCCTGACCTGGTGCTTTCGCCACTTTGCGCTGGTGGTGTTCGGTCATCTGTGGATGGGATCACGGCCTCGGTTGCCCGAATGTCGAGACCGTGGGATGACGCCACCTTAGATTCGACTTAAGGAATTCGGCGCTTTCCGTAGGTGATTCGGCACGGAAAGTGAGGGGTGCTCAGGTGGCGCTGTCAGGCCGGGTTGCCGCGCGGCCGCAACCGCCCGCCCGGCAGCGGCGGCGCCGGCAGCCGGTCACCGGGGTAGCCCTCGACCCGGCCGAACCGGTCTGCCCCCGCCTGCCACTCGTCGCGGAACACCACGATCTCGTCGTGCGTGCGGCCGACGAAGTTCCACCACATGACGATCTCCTCGCCGAACGGCTCGCCGCCCAGCAGCACGATCCGCGCGCCCTCGGCCGACGACAGGGTGAGCGTGGAGCGGCCCGTGCCGACGTACCCGAGGTCTCCCGGCCGCAGAGGCGTCTCACCGACCGCCACGTCGCCCGTGTCGAGCAGGACGCCGTGTTCGAACGCCGGGTCGACGTCCAGGGTCAGCTTGCTCCCGGCCGGCAGGACGACCTCGGCGCCGAGCAGCGGGGTGAACGTGCGGACGGGGGACGTCGAGCCGGCGAGCGAGCCGAGGAACACGCGGACGGCGGCGCCGTCCACCTCCACGGCCGGCGGGGCGTGGTGCTGGAAGTCGCGCGGGGCGTCGCGGTGGGCGTCGGGCAGGGCCAGCCACAGCTGGACGCCGTGCAGCACGGTGGAGGACGGCGTGGACACCTCGGAGTGGGCGATGCCGTGGCCGCCGGTCATCAGGTTCAGCTCGCCGGGGCGCACGTGCGCGTGGACGCCGAGGCTGTCGCGGTGCTCGATCTCGCCGGTGAAGAGCCAGCTCACGGTCTGCAGGCCGGTGTGGGGGTGCGGGGCGACGTCCATGCTGACCTCGTCGGGGCCGTAGTGGTCGCAGAAGCACCAGGCGCCGATCAGCGAGCGCTGCTTCTGCGGCAGCGTCCGGCGCACCGTCATCGCGCGCGGGCCGCCCAGCGGAACGTCGCGCGGGCCCAGGACCTCCACGCCGCCGGGGGTGGAGGTGCACGTCACTTCTGCGGGCTCGGCCTCGACATTGCTCACGGGTCCGATCGTAAGCTGGCGCGGGGGTGGCGGTGGATCTTCGGGCACACGTGTCGAGCAGCGGGTACGTGCTCGACGAGGCGCAGCTGGCGGTGGTCGCGCGGCTGGAGGAGCTGGGGGAGCGGCGCCGGGGCGTCTACCTGCACGGCCCGGTGGGGCGGGGCAAGAGCTTCCTCGCGGACGCGTTGTTCGACGTGGTTCCGGGCCCCAAGAAGCGGGTGCACTTCCACGCGTTCTTCCGGGAGCTGCACGCGCGGATCTCCGAACGGCTGCACCGGCGCGGCGCCGTCGAGAAGGCGGTGGAGGAGCTCGTCGGCAAGGCCGAGGTGCTGGCGTTCGACGAGTTCCACCTGCACGACGTCGGTGACGCGATGCTGATGACCCGGCTGCTGGAGGTCCTGCGGCGGCGGCGGGTGATGATCATCGCCACCTCCAACTACCCGCCGGACGGCCTGCTGCCCAACCCGCTCTACCACGACCACTTCCTGCCCGGCATCGCGCTGCTGAAGGAACTGGTGGACGTCGTCGAACTCGACGGCCCCACCGACTACCGGCACCTGCACGGGACACCGCGGTCGCGGTTCGAGACGGGGGAGATCCGCAGGCACGCCGAGGTCCCCGCCGCACCCGTCGCGCTCGACGTCCACGGCCGGGCGATCACCGCCCTCGGCGTCGAGGGGTCGCGGGTCTGGTTCGACTTCGGCGACCTGTGCGAGAAACCGACGTCCACGCACGACTACCTCGCGCTCGCCGCGCGTTTCGACGACTGGGTGCTCGTCGGCGTGCCGCGCATGAGCACGTGCGACCGCGAGGCGCAGCAACGGTTCGCGAACGTCGTGGACGTCCTCGTGGACGCCGACGTGCGGCTGACACTGGTGAGTGACCACGCCCTCGCCGAGATCATCGGCGGCGACGCCCTCGACCTCGCCCGCACCGCCAGCCGGTTGGAGCTGATCAACTCGACCGGGTGAACAGTTGGGCCGCTCCCACCGCCGATAGGGAGCAAAACCCCTGTCGTAGGAGCAGCAAGTGAAGATGGTGCGCGCCCGCGTCGGTGAGCTCGTGGAGAGCAACCGGTTCCAGATGTTCGTCATCGGCGTGATCGTGGTCAACGCGATCACGCTGGGAGCCGAGACGTCGACCGTGCTGCAGGCGGAGTTCGGGCCGCTGCTGACGACGATCGACCACCTGGCGCTCGCGATCTTCGCGTTCGAGCTCGCGGCGAGGCTGTACGCGTCCGGCTGGAGGTTCTTCAAGGACCCGTGGAACGTCTTCGACTTCGTGGTCGTCGCCATCGCGCTGATCCCGACCGCGGGTCCGCTGTCGGTGCTGCGCAGCCTGAGGATCCTGCGCGCGCTGCGGCTGGTGGCGATGGTGCCGAGCATGCGCCGCGTGGTGGCGGCGCTCGTCCGGTCCATCCCCGGCCTGCTGTCGCTGTCGGGCCTGCTGGTGCTGCTCGTCTACGTCGGCGGCGTCATCGCGAGCAACCTGTTCGGCGACACCGGCGACCCGCGCTTCTCCGGCCTCGGCCCGACGCTGCTCACCCTGTTCCAGATCACCACCGGCGACGGCTGGTCCGACGTCCTGCGCGACCTCATGGACCAGAAGCCGTTCGCGTGGATCTTCTTCCTGGTCTACCTGATGGTCGGCTCGTTCACGATGCTCAACCTGTTCATCGCGGTGGTGTGCAGTGCGATGCAGGAGGAGATCACGGTGCCGGCACCGCGGTCGGCGTCGCACGACGACCTGCTGCTGCAGGAGGTCCGCGCGCTCAGGGAGGAGGTGCGGGCGATCCGGCAGAACGCCTAGGGCCCGTTCTTCTCGAACCGGCGCCGGATCCCAGGCCGTCCTGTCATCCGGTAGAGCGCGGCAACCCCACGAAAGTGGGGCTCCTAGACCCGTCGGCCAGGTTAAGGGACCTGTACGCAGAAGCATTCCGGCCTACCCGTTCGTGGCCGAACCAAGCCTGAACGGCGGATCGCCCGTTGGGCCGGAAGCTGCAAAGGTCAGTTGCTGTTCGGCAGTAAGTGTTCCAACGAACAGGAGCCACCCAGGTATGGCGAGCCCCACTGTGAAGCCGGTCCTGCGCACCGACTACCAGCGTTCCGTCGCGGACTACTGGAACAGGGAGAAGGACCCGGTCAACATCAAGCTCGGCGAGGTCGACGGGCTCTACCACCACCACTACGGGCTCGGCCAGTACGACCCCGCGGTGCTGGAGGCCCCGCCCTCGGTGCGCGACCAGGTGGTGATCGCCGAGATGCACCGGCTGGAGACGGCCCAGGCGGAGGTGCTGCTCGACGCGTTCGGCGACCTCCCGGCCAACCCCCACCTGATGGACGGCGGCTCCGGCCGCGGCGGCACGAGCTTCATGGCCAACGCCCGGTTCGGCGCCCGCATCGACGGCGTCAGCATCTCCGAGGAGCAGGTGGCGTTCGCCAACAGGCAGGCCGTCGAGCGCGGCGTCGCCGACCAGGTGAAGTTCCACTTCAAGAACATGCTCGACACCGGCTTCGAGACCGGCTCGTTCAACGGCATCTGGACCAACGAGACCACGATGTACGTGGACCTCCAGCAGCTGTACGGCGAGTTCGCGCGGCTCATCGCCCCCGGCGGCCGGTACGTCTGCATCACCGGCTGCTCCAACGACCTGACCGGCCTGCGGTCGCGCGCGGTCAGCCAGATCGACCAGCACTACATCTGCAACATCCACCCGCGCAGCGAGTACTTCCGCGCGCTGGCGGACAACGGGTTCGTGCCGATCAGCGTCGTCGACCTGACGCCGGACACCATCCCGTACTGGGAGCTGCGCGCCCAGTCGTCGGTCGCGACCGGGGTGGAGGACCCGTTCCTCACCGCCTACCGGGAGGGGTCGTTCCACTACCTGCTGATCGTCGCCGACAGGATCTGACGCCACCGTGTCCGACTCGAGGGATCTCCTCACCAGGCCGTCCGGGCTGGGCACCTCCGCTGCCCGGTTCGGACGGCCCGCGGCCGTCGAGCTGTCCGCGGACGCCGGCTACGCCGAACGCCCGTGGGGTGACGGCACGGCGCCGCCGCTGTACGTGCCGGTGCTCGAGCGCGAGGACGCCCTGCTGGCGGCCGCCGTGGACGAACGGCTGGTCGCCTGGGCGCGGGAGTGCGGCTTCGAGGAGCCGGAACGGTTCCTGGCCGGCCTTTTCGGCCGGCTCGCGGTGCTCACGCACGTGGACACCGACGACGTCGACCAGCTGCTGATCGCGGCGAAGCTGAACGCGGCCTGGTGGGCCGCGGACGACCTGTACGCCGACGACACCGAGATGGGCGCCGTCCCGGCCGAGCTGCCGCCGCGCCTGGCGCTGGCGATGGCCGCGATGGACCCGGTGGCCCCCGCCGCCGAGTTCACCGAGGACCTCGAGGGGAGGATCGGGTCCGACCCGGTGCTGGTCGGCCTCAGATCGGGCATCGCGCACCTGGCTTCGCGCAGCACGGCGACCGTCGTGCAGAGGGTCTGCTACTCCACGTTCGCGATGTTCGTGTCGTGGGGCGCCTACGCGGCCTGGCGTCACACGGGCGACTACCCGCCCGCGTGGCAGTACCTCGCGACGAGGCAGCACGACACCTTCTACACGTCGATGACGCTGATCGACGCCGTCGGAGGCTACGAGCTGCCCGCGCCGCTGTACTACGACCCTCGCGTGCGACAGCTGCTCACGGCCGCGGGCACGGCGTCGGTGGTCGTGAACGACCTGGTGTCGGTGGAGAAGGACGCCGCCGACGAGAAGCCGGTCTGCAACATGGTGCTGCAGATCGCCGCGGACAGGGGCTGCTCGATCGCCGAGGCCACCGCGCGGACCGTCGAGCTGCACAACCAGCTGGTGCGCGACTTCGAGGCCGGGCACAGGGCGCTGCTCGCCGTCCCGTCGCCGGAGCTGCACCGGTTCCTGAAGGGCACCAAGGCCTGGATGGGCGGCGGCTTCGAGTGGCACACCACCCACCCGCGCTACCGGTAGCCGCCACGCCCCTCGCGGGTACCCGCGAGGGGCTCGGGCGAGGGAGCAGACCCACGCACCGGCCGGCCGCAGCACGAGCACCGGCACGCCGTTCGCATGCCCTCGGTGAACGTCGCCGCACCACCCCGGGGTAGCTCGGCGTCGGTGACCACCCGCCCGGAGGCTCACCCTTCCGCGACGGGATCGATCACCCCTTCACGCCCGTGTGCGCGAGACCCTCGATGAACTGCCGCTGCGCCAGCACGAACACGACCAGGATCGGCACCGCCGTCATCGTGGCGGCGGCCAGCTGCACGTTCCACATCGGGCCGCCGTAGATGTCCACGAACTGGGTGAGCGCCTGCGGCAGCGTGAACATGTCCGGTGTGGACAGGTACACGATCGGTTCCAGGTAGAGGTTCCACGAGTGCAGGAACGTGAAGATCGCGACCGCGCCCAGGGCGGGCCGGGACAGCGGCAGCGCGATCCGGTAGAAGATCCCGGCGCGGCCGAGGCCGTCCATCCGCGCGGCCTCCTCGAGCTCCGGTGGCAGCGCGATGAAGAACTGGCGCATGATGAAGATCGCCAGCACGCACGGCGCACCGAAGACCGGCACGACGATCAACGGCCAGTGCGTGTTCGTCAGCCCCAGCGTCTGGAAGAGCTGGAACAGCGGCACGATCGTGACCTCGCTCGGGATGAGCAGACCGGTCAGCACCACCACGAACAGCACGTTCTGGCCGGGGAACCGGATGCGGGCGAACGCGTACCCCGCCATCGCCGCGACCGCCATCGTCCCCGCCGTGACGATCACGGCGATGTAGAGGCTGTTCCAGTACTGCTGCCCGAAGGGCTGCATGCGGAACACCTGCTCGTAGGTGGAGAAGGTCCACTCCGACGGCAGCAACGACTCCGAGAAGATCTCGCTGATCGGCTTCATCGACGAGGTGACCATCCACCACGTCGGGAACACGAACGGCACGCACAGCAGGCACAGCAGCCCGTAGAGCGCGACCTCCCGCTTCGAGGCGCTACGACTCATGGAGCACCCACTTCCGGCGCATCCGCCACTGCAGCAGGGTCAGCGCGGCGACGATGGCGAACAGCAGCACCGAGATCGTCGCGCCGTAGCCGAAGTGGTGGAACTGGAACGCCTGCTGGTACAGGTAGTAGATCAACACGGTCGTGGACGTGCCGGGTCCGCCCTGGGTGAGGACGGCGATCTGCGCGAACACCTGAAGCGAGCCGACGATCGTGATGATCGACGTGAGCAGGATCGTCGGGCTGATCAACGGGATGGTGATCCGCAGGAACCGCGTCCACGCGCCGGCACCGTCGATCTTCGCCGCCTCGTGCAGCGGCGCCGGAACCCCCTGCAGCGCCGCGAGGAACAGCACCATGTTCAGACCGACGTTCTTGATCACCTGCACCACGACCACGGAGATCATCGCGGTCGACTCGCCCCGCAGCCAGTTCGGCCCGTCGACGCCGAAGAACCCGAGCAGCCCGTTCACGCTGCCCTCCGGTTGCAGCATGAGCTGCCAGACCAGCGTCCAGGCCACCAGCGACACCAGCACGGGGGAGAAGAACAACGTGCGGAACAGCGTGGTGCCGCGCAGCTTCTGGTTGAGCAGCACCGCGAGCAGCAACGCGAGCGACAGGTTCAGCACCACCAGCCCGGCCGCGAACCAGGCGGTGGCGACGAGCGACTCGCGCAGCTTCTCGTCGTCGAGCAGCTGCTTGTAGTTGTCGGCGCCGACGAACTCGAACGTCCCGCCGAGCACGTTCCACTCGTTGAGGCTGTACCAGCCGACCATCGCCAGCGGGACCAGCACGAACGCGAGGCTGCCGAGCAGAGCGGGCGTGACGAACAGGTACCCGACCAGGGCGTCGCGCCTGCGATACGTCCAGAACGTCACGAGCGCTCCAGCAGCGGCTTGATCTTCGCGCACACCCCGTCGAGCACCTCGCCGACGTTCGCGTCCGGCTTCCACAACGGGTCGAGCGCGGCGCGGATCGTCTGGTTCAGCTCCTCCTGGCCCCGGTGGCTCGGCTTCACGACGCCCTTGCCGATGCCGTCGACCACCACGGACTGCAGCTGCTCGGGCTTGATCAGCGGGTTGCTCTTCGCCAGCGTGTCCGCGTTGAGCAGCGACCGCCGCGCAGGCGGGAAGAACTGCGCGAGCTTCGCGGAGTTGGCGGCGTTGGTGAAGAAGCCGAGGAAGTCCGCGGCGGCCTCGGCGTTCTTCGAGCGCTTCAGCACGCCGACGCCCGCCTGCCCGATCACCGCGTAGTCACCCTTCGGACCCTTCGGCAACGGCAGGAGCGTCCAGCCGAACTTCGCGTCCTTCAAGGCACCCGCCCGCGAGATCTGGCTGATCGCCATCGCCGCGTCGCCCGCGAAGAAGTCGACGGTCGTGCCGGGACCGGGGATCGCCTTGTCCGTGAAGATCGCCTTGTGGATGAACGCCATCGCGTCCTTCATCTCGGGGCCGGCGAAGCCGCACTGCCTGCCGTCCTCGCTCCACGCGTTCGCGCCCCAGCCGCGCCAGATCGCCGACAGCACGGCCCAGTTCTGGTACTTGAAGTCCGGCAGCACGAGGTTCTTGCCGGCCGCGGCCGCGACCGCCTGCTCCCAGGTGGCCGGCAGCTCCTTCACCAGGTCGGTGTTGACGAACAGCCCGAACGGCGAGGTGGAGAACGGGTAGGCGTAGAGCTCGCCGTCGGACTCCCACAGCTTCGTGGCGGACGGCACCAGCTCGTCGGCCTTCTCGACCTCGCCCCTGATCGGGACGAGCGCGCCGGAGGAGACGAAGTCCGGTGCCGACTCCTCCAGGATCCACGCGAGGTCCGGCGCGTTGCCCCCGGCGATCTGCGTGGTGAGCGTGGTGGTGTAGCCGTCGGCCGGGATCGTGTCGAACTTGATCTCGGTGACGTCCGGGTGCGACGCCCTGTACTCGGCGGCGATGTCGCCGAGCAGCTTGAGGTGTGCCTCGTTGGCGGTCCACACGGTCATGCGCAGCGACTTCGGACCGGACCGGCCGGAGGACCCGCCGCCGCACGCGGTGAGGGCGAGGGCGGCGGTGATGACGAGCGCGAGAAGTCGGGACATCGTTGTCTCCCAGGACTAGTAGCCGGACACGTCCGGCCAGCGGAGCTCGACCCCGTCGCGTTCCAGGCGGTGCTGGAAGTCCGCGAGCAGGCCGGGGGTGTTGCGCACCGCGCGAGGGGTGACTCGGTGCGCCAGGCAGAAGTCCGCGAGCGCGCCCGCGACCTCGCCGACGTTCCACTCGACCGGGTGCAGCCGGTGGGAACCGTTGGTGATGTGGGTGGTGCCGATGTTCTTGCCCGCGGGCAGGAGGTTCTCGACCCGCTGGTGGACGAGCGCGCCGAGCGGGATCTCGAACGGGCAGCTCGCGACGTCGAGGTAGTTGTCGCCGCCGGTCGAGGGGTGCAGGTCGATGCGGTACATGCCGACACCGACGGCGTCCGCGTGCCGCACCGCGCCCTTGCCGCCGCGCACGGCGAGCGAGAGGTCCTGCTCGACGATCGTGTACTCGGTCCTCATCCGCCGCGACTCGCGGATGTAGGGCGCCTGGGCGAGGCCGTCCGCGCTGCCGGTGACGTCACCGCGCAGGCGCAGGCCGGGGAAGCCCGTGCCGCCGTCCGCGCGGGGCGCCTCGGTCTGCAGCCAGTACAGGACCGATCGCGACAGCTCCCGTGCCGCCGCGACGTGGGCGTCCGCGTCCGGGACGTCGATCACGGGCGACTCGAAGTAGTCGATCATCGGCCAGTTCACCAGGCAGATGTCGCTGTCGTAGGCGCCCTCGACGAAGTTGCGCCGCGCGGCGATGCGGCGGAACGTCCACAGGTTGCTGTCGCCCGCGCTGACCCGCTGGTCGGAGACGACGCCGAGCGGGTCGTCGTCCGGGTTCGGGGTGAAGGTGCGCTCGGCGGTGGTGAGCGTGCGCGGGTCGGGGGAGCGGAACGACAGCATCCGGTCGCCCCAGTAGTCCGGCTGGTACTCGCGCCAGAAGTCGTACCGCGCGGGCTTGTCGATCGTGTGGTCGCCGTCGACGTGGTCGATCGCGAAGCACACCGACATCGCCTGCATGTTGGCCGGTTGGGCGACCTCGGGCGCGCTGGGCTCACCGGTGTCCAGGGTGGACTCGAAGCCCGTCACGTACTCCGCGCCGGACAACGGGAGCAGCTCGCCGGTCTCGGTGGCGTCGAGGACGTACGGCGCGTGCAGCTCGACCTGCTCGCCGTGGTGCTCGACGGTGACGGACACGACCCGGTCGCCGTCGGTGCGCGCGGCCACCGGCCTCGCGGGCTGCAGGACGGTGAGCCTGCCGCTGCCCCGGTACGGCGCCAGCATCTCGTCGATGACGGCGACGGCGACGCGGGGTTCGTGGCAGAGCCTGCTCACGTTGCCCGCGCCGGGGTTCAGCTCCCGCCACGCCCGCGCCCGCGGGGTCAGCGGGTAGTGGCGGCGGTAGTAGTCGCGGATGCCGTCGCGCAACGCCCGGTAGCTCGCCGTCACGCCGAAGCGCTCGACCCAGCTGTGCTCGTCCGGCGGTACCGCCTGGCTGGTCAGCTGACCACCGAGCCACTCGAACTCCTCGGTGAGCACGACCCGGCGACCGGCGCGCAGCAGCGCCAGCGCGGCGGCGACCCCGCCGAGTCCGCCGCCCACTACGACGACGTCAGTGTTGTGCAGCAACAGGTTCCTCCTGGTCAGCCGAGCGTCGAGCCGGCGACGGGCTCGCAGGACAGCAGCTCCTGCGGGGTGGTGCCGTTCTCCAGCACCTCGGTCAGCGCCTGCACCGCCCTGCGTCCCATCTCGCGGCGTGGGATGCGGAACCCCGTGAGGTCCACGTCGTCCGGTGCGGGCCGGGTGGCGGCGCCGAGCATCAGGACGGACAGGTCACCGGGGACCGACAGGCCGCGCTCGCGGGCGGTGAGCACGAGCGCGGCACCATCGGAGACCTCCTCGGTGAGCACGCACGTGACGCCTGCGTCGAGCAACTGGTCCAGCTCGCCGAACGGCACGTGCGTTCCTTCGGCTCCGTGCGCGGCCACGGCCTGCTTGAAGCCGCGCAGCCTGTCGGCCGAGGACTCCGCGCCCACGCCGGCGCCGAGGTAGGCGAACCGGCGGTGACCGAGGGCGGCCGCGCGGTCCACCAGGTCCCGCACGGCCGAGACGTAGTCGGCGCCGACGTGCGGTACCGGGCCGCCCGCGTCGTCGCGCCGGCCGATCGAGACGAACGGGATGCCCTCGCTCACGAGCTGAGCGAGGTCGTCGCGGTCGACCGTGCGACCGAGCAGCACGCACCCGTCCGCGAGGCGGATCCTGCTGTCGTCGCTGAAGATCCGCCGTCGGCTGCCCGCCGCCTTGGCGCTCGTGAACAGCAGCAGGTCGCAGCCCGCCTCCTCCGCCTGCTCCTCGATGCCCTCCAGGAACGGCTGGTAGAAGTCGGCGCGGGTGCTCGGGAAGACGGCTTCGTAGGTGAACACGCCCAGGATGCGGTTGCGCTGGTCGTGGAGCCTGCGCGCGATCGGGTTCGCGACGTAGCCCGTCCTGCGGATGACCTCGAGCACGCGGGCACGGGTCTCCGGCGCGATGCGGACGCCGCTGTCGGTCCGGTTGTTGAGCACCAGCGACACCGTGGCCTGGCTGACGCCTGCCATCCGGGCGATGTCCTGCTGGGTGAGCCTCTTGGCCATGAGCACCTGCCAATTCGAATTGGCACGGAGTCTGCGACACCACGCCGCAGGCAGTCAACCCTGTAATAATTCGAATTAGCATCGTGACGGGCGCGGGCGGCGGGAGCGAAGGTCCTCCGGCGAGGGGTAGACCCGTGATCGCGTTCCGCCGTCGCAGCCCGGCCACCGGTGCCGCCGCGATCGGACTGCTCGCCGCCCTGCCGTCGTCCGCGCGCCGTTCCGCGGTCCCGCCCGGCAGGCAGCGGTGGCGGGGACGTCCGTGCAGTCGTTGAACAACAGCTACGCGTGCTGTTCCCGGCCAGGACCCGGACTCGGACGGGCCGCGGCGGTCGAAGTTCCTCGGCGGTGAGCCCTACCGGTTCCGCTGTCGCACGCCGTCCGGCTCACGCGGCCTCACGTTCACCTGAGGACGCGTCCTCGTGCCGCGCGGCGGGACCTCCACTCTTGCGATCACGGCGAGTTAGTCCACTGTGGACGGATAGGTTCACTCTGATGTCGCAACGGCAAGACGCATGTTCGCGCAGCTCACGGGGTATTCGATGGTCCCAAACCCCAGGTCCCCCGTTCGGGTAACTGCCCGGACGCGTGTGTCCTCCGTCGGTCGTGAGGAGTGGTTGTCATGGCACACGTGCGTCATCTCGTCGACGTTCGCACCGGTGACGAGTTCGATCAGCCGGTTCCCTTCGGCCTGGTGTACCCCGTGTGCACCGCGGACGGCTCCGCGCCGCCCAGCCAGCGCGGGCGGACCTGGGAGCACCTCGTGGCGAGCGACCGCGAGCTGCGCCAGGTCTCGTGAAAATCGTGTGAAGTCCACCCTCGCCGGGTACTGCCTGGTGAGGGTGGCCCCGCCGGGCGCCCGTGCGAAGGGAGCTCGACATGGACTTCCAACAGGGGCTGACCGACGCCTGGCGCGCCGTGGCCACCTTCGTGCCGAAGCTCGCGGCGTTCCTGCTGATCCTGCTGATCGGCTGGTTCGTCGCGAAAGCGGTCTCGAAGCTCGTCGACAAGGTCCTCGAACGGGTCGGCTTCGACCGGCTCGTGGAGCGCGGCGGTGTGAAGCAGATGCTGGCGCGCAGCAAGTACGACGCGTCCGACCTGCTCGCCAAGCTCGTCTACTACGCGCTGATCCTCATCACGCTGCAGATCGCGTTCGGCGTGTGGGGCCCGAACCCCGTCTCCGAACTGCTGACGGGCATCGTGGCGTGGCTGCCCAGGGCCGCGGTCGCGATCATCATCGTCGTCGTGGCTGGCGCCGTGGCCACCGCGGTGAAGGACTTCATCGGTGGTGCGCTCGGCGGCCTGTCCTACGGCCGGATCCTCGCCAACATCGCCTCGGTGTTCATCTGGGCGCTGGGCATCATCGCCGCGCTGAACCAGATCGGCGTCGCCACCACGGTGACCACGCCGGTGCTGATCGCGGTGCTCGCGACGGTCGGCGGCATCCTGGTCGTCGGTGTGGGTGGCGGTCTCGTGCGGCCGATGCAGCAGCGCTGGGAAGGCTGGCTGGGTCGTGCGGAGCAGGAGCTGCCCCAGGCGCAGGCTCAGGCGCAGGCCTACCAGCGCGGACGTGAGGACGCCGTGCGCGGTGGGGTCCAGCCGGCCCCGGCCGCGGCCGAGCCCATGACCGAGCCGGTCCCGGCGGTGGGCCGGCAGGTGCCGGCGGAGGACCCGGTGCTCGGCACGCGCAGGCCTGAAGACCGCTGACCGAGGTTCACCGGACGAGGCGCATCCCGCTCGGGGTGCGCCTCGTCGTTCAGGTGAGGCGAGGGAGCGCCGCGACGTCGTCGTTCAGCGGCTTCACGTCGTGCAGGTGCGCGAGCTGGCAGACGGCCATGAGCCGGACACCGAGCCAGGACGTCGGCGTCCAGTCCGCGTCGGTCACGTCGGCGAGCAGACCACGTCCGTACGCCGCCAGGAGCACGACCGCGCCCACGGTGCCGGCGCCCTCGACGCCGAGCAGCAGGATGTCGCGCACGGCCGCGCCGTGCTGGTCCACCTCGGCGGCGAGCGCGGGCGTCATCGCCAGCGCCGTCCACCCGGCCAGCCCGATCCGGCCGGACAGTTCCGAGATCCACTGTCGCGCGTTCTTCTCGCGCCAGGTCGCACGCATCCCGCCACGGTAGCCAAAGTTCCTCCAGCGTCGGTTTCGGGGTGCTCGAAAGGGGGTGTCCGGTCCAATTGCGTCAAGCAGTCGGCGCGTACCCACGGCTGTGAAGGCGGGCGATGACCATGACCACGGAACTCGACGACACATCACTGCGGCAGATCCGCGTGACCGCGCTGGAGAAGCTGGACAACGCCGTCTGCTCGGCGCTGGCCGACGTCGAGGGGGACGATGCGCGAAGAGGCCTCAGGGAGGCCGTGGCCGCGTGCACCGCTGCCGGGGCGGTGATGTCTCCGCAGGTCATGGGGTGTGTCAAGGCTGCGGAGGAGCACCTGGGCTACGGCGAGCGGATGGAGGCGCGAATGCTCCTGACCGTCGCGCACCGCCTGCTCACCGGTGTGCGGTCCGCGATGGTCGTGCCCGGTCCGTCCACTCCGGGGGACGTCGTCCTGGGCCGGTGATTGAGCCACCGCCACCCCGGGTATCTCGAACGGGCGTTCGAGTGAAAGGGGACGGCAGTGAACCGCACGCCCGAGAAGGACCCGCAGGACTGGACGACCGGTGACGAGCCGATGACCGGTCCGCAGGAGTCGTACCTGCACACCCTCGCCCAGGAAGCGGGCGAGGAGGTGCCCGCCGAGCTCACCAAGGTCGAGGCGTCGCAGCTCATCGACCAGCTGCAGGAGAAGACCGGCCGGGGGAACTGACCACCCGGACGGACCTGGCCCGACAGCGCCGGGCCGGACGGGCGTCGCCTCGTCCGCCCGGCGGGGCCGCGGCCCCGCCGCCGTTTGCTCTGCGTGATCGGGGGAACCCGGTCCGCGTGGACATCAAGCACGAAGTGACCAGGACCGAGTCGAGCCTGCTCGCGACCTTCGCCGACTACCTCGGCGCCCAGCAGCTCGTCGACAGGATGTCCGACGACGGCTTCCCCGTGGAGAGCGTGCGGATCGTCGGCGACGGCGTGCGCACCGTCGAGCAGGTGACCGGACGGCTGACCAGGGGCCGCGCGGCGTTGGCCGGCGCGGCCAGCGGTGCGTGGTTCGGCGTCTTCATCGGCCTGCTGTTCGGGTTGTTCTCCGCCGACACCACCTGGGTGTGGTTCGTGCTCATCAGCCTCGTGATCGGTGCGTTCTGGGGAGCGGTGTTCGGCTTCGTCGCGCACTGGAGCACGCGCGGCCGGCGCGACTTCTCCAGCGTGATGACGCTGGAGGCCCAGCGGTACGAGGTGCACGTCGACCGGGAGCGGGCCGCGGAGGCGGCGCGTTACGTGCTCTGAGCCGTGCAGACCTTCTTGCCCTACCCCGACTTCGCCGCTTCAGCCCGTGTGCTGGACCGGCGGAGGCTCGGCAAGCAGCGGGTCGAGACCCTTCAGGTGCAGCGGGCGCTGGTGGTGCCGGGCCACGGCTGGCGCCACCACCCCGCGGTGAAGATGTGGGTCGGGTTCGAGGAGGCGCTCGTCCGGTACGGCGTCGAGATCTGCGCGGAATGGCGTGCCCAGGGGTTCGCCGACACCTGCGAGGCCACGATGCGCACCGACCTCGCCCGGGCCAGGGGCATCGCGGTGGTGCGCACGCAGGCCGAGCTCGCCGCCGCGGGTGAGCTGCCGGGGTGGCTCGGCGACGAGGCGGTGCACCGCAGCCACCAGTCGGCGCTGGTCCGCAAGGACCCCGGGCACTACCGCCGGTTCTTCCCGGACGTGCCCGACGACCTGCCCTACGTCTGGCCGCCCACGCTCACCCGCACGGTGAACCCGTCGGTGTCGCGGCCCATCGACACGTAGTCGCACGTGCGGTGCAGGATCCACAGACCGAGCCCGGCTGACAGGGTCTCGGTGGTAGGCACGAGACCGGCCAACGGGTCGGACGGTCCGCTTCCCTGATCGGTCACCGAGACGACCACGCGCTTCTCGTCCGCCCACAGGCGGAACCGCACCGGAGCGGCGCCGTGCGTCAGCCCGTTCGTGACGATCTCGCTGGACGCGTAGACGACGTCGTGCGCCTCGTCCGCGCCCAGGCTCAGCCGATCGATGACCGAGCCGACGGCCTCGCGCACCGCACAGGCGGTCGGGTCGACGAGCTCGACCAGCGGACTGCGCCGCTCCAGCAGGTCGGGGACCTGCGCCGAGCCGGGGACGCCTTCGCGGTAGCCGGGGTTGACCTCGTGCGTGCCGGGTGCGGTGGCCACGTTCGGGTGCGTCCTGGTGACGTCGGCCAGCACCTCGGGCGGGGTGGTCCTCGTGTCGTACGGGCACAGGCCCCACACCGGGAACTCCGCGTAGACCTGGTTCACGGCGGCCTCGTACCGGGCCCACCAGTCCCACCGCACGCCCACGCCGGGGTGCGGCACGTCGCCGACCACGCGCATCTGCCGCGAGCCCGCCTCGGTGTGCTCGCGGAACAGGGCGCGGTACTGCGAGATGGCCTCGGACGGCCGCGAGTACTGGTCGGCACCGGACAGGTAGAGAACAGCCGTGTCACGGCCGAGAGCACCGCGCACCAGGGAGGTGTTCCACTCGCCGCACGCCACCACCGACGGCTCTCCCGCGCGCAGCCCGTTCTCGAGGAACGGAACGACATGCGCGAGGAAGTCGTCGTCTGAGCCGTAAAAGGCGGTCTCGTGGAAGAAACCGGTCACGACGACCGATGGTACCTCGGAATTCCACCGTCCAATCGCGGCAGCCGGGGCGCGGTCGATGTCGGAGAACCGGTCGCACCGCGTGCACACGGGGACTGCGCTACGGTCGGGGCGGGTTGAGCAACCAGCCCGTGCGACGGCCGTTCGCGCCGGTCCGACTGGAGGTTGCCTCGTGCTCAGCGACGGTGAAGTCCCCTTCCGAGCCACCCGCGAGCGCGTGGGCGACGCCGTCCTCGTGCACGTCGCCGGCGAGGTCGACTGCACGACGGCCGACCACCTGTCGGAGTGCCTCGCCGAGGCGGTGGGTGCCGTCGTGCCGCCCGCGCCGGTCGTGGTGGACCTGACGGGCCTCGCGTTCCTCGGCGCCCAGGGCATCGGCCTGCTGCTCGACCACCAGGACCTGAGCCTGCGCCGCGGCAGCGCACTGGTGGTCGTGGCGAACTCCGCCGCGGTGCTGCGGCCGTTGCGGGCGCTGGAGCTGACCGGCGTGCTGGGGGTGCGGTCGTCCGTGAGGGACGCGCTCCTGCCGCCCGCCGTGGCCTGATCCCGTCGGGTTCGGCGTTCTTCCCCTGCGTGCAGGAGGTCGGCATCCCCGCCGTGGTCCGGGGTGGCGAGGACGTCAGGCCTCGGTCCTGGCCCGTTCCTCCGCGCTGCGCAGCACGCAGAACTCGTTGCCCTCCGGGTCGGCGAGGACCGCCCACCCGGTGCCGTCGGGGTTGCGGTGGTCGCCCACGAACGTGGCGCCGAGGCCCAGCAGCCGTTCGACCTCCTCGTCCCGCGTGGTCTCGGGCCGCAGGCACAGGTGCAGGCGGTTCTTGACCTGCTTGGGCTCCGGAACCTGGTTGAAGTACAGCACCGGGCCCCCGGCGAGCAGCACCTCGGTCTCCGCGTCACCCGGCTCGGCGTCCGGGTGCATCGGGCGGCCGGTCACCTCGCTCCAGAACCGGGCGAGCTCGTAGGCGTTGGCGCAGTCGATCGCCACGTTCTGCAACACCGAGACCATGCGGGACAGACCAGAACTCCTGCGGAGGACTAGAGCATCGGCGGCATCAGCCGGTAGCTGTCGGCGTAGTACTCGTCGGTGCGGCTGCGGTAACCGTCGTGGTCGTCGGCGTCGTACTCCGGAGCGTTCTTGATCTGCTCCTTGGTGCGGTCGACGTGGACCTTCCGCTCGGCGTGGTCCACGTGCCGCACGGTGCCGACCGGCAGCACCACCTTGCGGCCGAAGATCCACGGACCGGTGTCGACCATCAGGCAGTCGTGCGGGACCTTCGCGTTGTCCTCGTCGACCTTGCCGATGCCGCCGTCGGTGGCCTCGACCTCGTAGCCGATCAGGCCGGTGTCCGGGCGGTCGGCGAGTCCGTCCTGGTCGTGCTCCGGCGGGTCCACCCAGGACGGGTCGCGCCAGACCCACGGGATGAACGGGACGGGTTGCATGTCGGCCTCCTCGCTCAGGCTGGTGGTGTCGGGGCTCAGCGGTGGTCGGAGCGCGGCACGCCGTCGATCACGAGGGACAGGCCGATGCCGAGCAACCACACGTCCTTCGCGAGCCCGGTGCCCTCGTCAGTCGGCCAGATGCTGCCCTCCTGCCGCATCCCGGGCGTCTTCGCGTAGAGGCCGAGCAGGGCCCCGGCGAACCCGGTGAGCGCCAGGCCGGCGACGGCCGCCGGGACGAAGGGCGCCAGCAGGACCGCGCCGACGGCGATCTCACCCGCGGACAGCAGCTTCGCGAACCGCTGCGCGTCGATCCCGCGCAGCACCGGGTAGGTGCTCGACGCCCAGCCGTGCATGCGTTCGGCCGTCTCCCGGTCGGCGCCGCGCTTGCCGAGTCCCGAGTGCAGCACGAACGCCCCGGTGACGGCCCGCACGGGCAGTTGCCTCAGCAGTGAGCGGCTGATCATGGCCCGACCTCCTCGGTGGCGTGACCACCGAGTACCCGTCACATCGCGCCGAGGAACTTCTTCATCATGCCGATCTGGGCCGTGCGGGACTTCTCGATCCGGTCCGCGAGGTCCTTCACCTCCTGGTTCGCACCGCTGCCGACCTCCCAGCGCGCCATCTGCACGGCGTCGTCCTGGTGGGCGATCATGACGTTGAGCAGGCGTTCGTCGAACTCCGCCCCGCGCAGCGCCGACAGCCGCGCGACCTCCTCCGGGTCCGACTGCCGCATGCCGCCGTGACCCGCGTGCGAGTCCGGCGGTGCCGTCAGCGGCTCTCCCCACGACGTGAGCCAGTTCCTCATCGTGTCGGCCTCGGCCACCTGGGTCTTCTCGATGGCGGCCGCGAGCATGCGGAGCTCCTCGTTCCGGGCGCGGTCGCGGGCGAGCGCGACCATCTCCACTCCCTGCCGGTGATGGGGGAGCATCATCTGCAGGAACATCACGTCGAGCGGATCGCCGCGCAACACGGCGTCCGGCTGCGTGGTGGCGCAGCCGGACGCCACGAAGGCGAGCACCAGCAGGAACAACCGCATCAGAGGCGTCGCCACAGGGCGGGTGTGTTCGGCGGTTCCCAGCCGGCGAGGGCGGTGTGCGCGAGCTGGCACTCGTAGTTCACGCCGCCGTAGGTGACGCGGTTGCCGACCGAGTACGTCGTTCCCGCGGCCCACGCGCCCCCGGCGGGCGGGGGAGTCGTCGTGGTGGTCGTACCCGGCGGGGGTGTGGTGGTCGTCGTGGTCGGGGGCGGCGTGCCGCCACCGCCGTAGTCGACGTCCGAGCAGGTGTAGAAGGCCTCGTTGCTGCCGACCACGCGCTGCCAGATCGAGTAGAGGACGTGGCGACCGGAGCGCTGCGGCAGGTTCAGCGTCCAGTTGGTGAACGTGCTGGGGTTCTGGTTGTTGAACGTCTGCAGGTGCACGAGGTCCGACCACCGCAGCGGCTGCGTCGGGTTCCAGCCGTCCCTGGTGATGTAGAACTCGAAGTTGCTGTTCGAGTGCGGCGCGGACGCGTGGTAGGTCACCGTCAGCGGTCCGGCGGAGACGCGCTTCGCGGGCCAGTCGGCGCGTTGCAGGTCGAGGCCGCGGTACTTGTCGCGGCCCGCGCTGCACAGCTTGCCGTCGGGGATGAGCTGGCGGTGCCGGCCGTCGGCTTCGAGCAGCGACACCTCGTTCCAGTCGTAGTACGCCTGGGTGCCACCCGCGGCCACGGCCGCCTTGCACGCGTCGGACTTCGGCGTCTCGGGGCCCTCGTTCTTGCACGTGTAGACCCGGCTCGCCGGGTCGGACATGGTGCCGTGCGCGATGGCGGGGGTGGTGGGGACGATGAACGCGACGACCACGGCGGTGGTGGTCGTGAGGCTCGCAAGGGCAAGCCGATTCCGTGTCTTCACAACGCCTCCTGGCAGGCGGAGGTGGGCGAACACCCCACGGGGAGGTGGTCGCGCGTCGGGTTCGGCGGCCCTGTTCACGAGTGTAAAACAGGTGGTTGAACCATTTCACTGCACCGACCGGACGAATCGCCCTCGCTCGGACACCGTCCACAACGCACTCGCGGTGTGCGGCACACCGAGGTGCTTCGACGACCTGCCGCAGCCGCGCCCGTCCTCCCGCGAGCGCGGCGGGATCGTCGTAGAGTCGGGCAGATGAGCGACGAGAACGTGCTGGGCCGCATCAACGAGCTGGTCGACGAGGAGCACAGGCTGCGTGAGCAGCTCGCGGCCGGCGAGATCACGTCCGACGAGGAGCACGCCCGGCTGCGGTCCGTCGAGGAGGCCCTGGACCAGTGCTGGGACCTGCTGCGCCGGCGCCGGTCGGCACGGGCGCGGGGCGAGGACGCCGACGACGTCCCCGCCCGCTCGGTCGGCGAGGTCGAGGGCTACCTGCAGTAGGTCAGGCCTTCGCGTCGCGGAAGACGACCCACCGCATCACGCTGTACATGAACGCGGCCTCGCACGCTCCGGCGGCGATCCGGGACAGGTGGTACTGCAGGCCGAGTCCGGTCAGCGCGCTGCCGACGCCGAGGACGAACGCCAGGTAGTTGACCAGGATCGCGACCGCGTAGAGCCCGGCCTGCGGCCCGACCGGCGCGTGCGAGCGGAAGTTCAGCGCGCGGTTGAGCACGAAGCTCAGGCCGAACGCGATCACGTAGGCGACGGTGAACGCGATCGGCACCGGCAGGCCGAGGCCGCCGCGGAAGAGCGTGAGCAGCAGCAGGTCGACGCCGAACGTGAACCCGTTGATCAACGCGAACCCGAGGAGGCTCGGCGCCACGACGCGGGAGAGGCCGAACGGCAGCCACCTCACGACGACTTCCATCAGGTCGTGGAACCTCGCACCGAGGTCTCGTCGGCCGTCGTGCACGGTGGTGGTGCCGGTCATGTCCGCGACAGTGCCATGCCGCAACGGGACGAATCCGGCGAACCGCGGGTGCTCGACAGGCCGTCCCCAGGAGTTCAGCGCCCGTTCAGCTGGTTCGACCCGCGCCACCGCGTCGGGCTCGTCCCGTGCACCTTGCCGAACGTGCGCGCGAAGTAGCCGGCGTCCGGGAAGCCGACCTGCCGCCCGATGTCGCCGATCGGCAGGTCCGTGACGGCGAGCAGCCGCCGCGCCTGCACCATCCGGCGCTCGGTGATCCACTCCTGCACCGTGCGGCCGGTCCGCCTGCGCACCGTCGAGGTGAGGTGACCGGGGGAGAGGCGCACCGCAGCGGCGACCTCGCGCAGCGACAGCGGTTCCGGGTAGCGCCGTTCGATCACGTCGAACACCTCGGCCAGCAGCGGTTCCGCGTTCTCGCGCAGGTCGCCGACGACGTCCGCGGCGAGCCTCGACACCGCGACCAGCAGCAGGACGAGGTGCGCCGAGACCGCCTCCCGGTAGCCCTCGCGGCGGTGCCGCAGCTCGTCGTGCAGCGCCTCGAGGCGGGCGGTCCACTCGTCGCGCTGCCGCTCGGGAACCTTGAGCCGCAAGGCGTCGACCGCCCGGCCGTGGACGAACGGGAACAGCAGCGGGTGCGTGCGCCAGGCCAGGTGCGCGCCGGGGGTGTCGGGGCCGAGCGCGTCGGCGGTGAAGAAGACGCCCCAGCCGTGCGCGTCGAGCAGGTCGCCGCTGTGGGCCCGGCCCATCACGTCGCCGGGCGCGATGACGAACAGGTCGCCGGCCTCCACGTGGCGGACCTGCTTGCCGGTGCGCACGACGCCACCCGGCTCGGCGAAGTACGCGAGGCCCGGGAAGTCGTGGGCGTGCGCCTCGTGAGCGCCGTTGACGTCAGCGCCGTGGCCGAGCCGCATGGCCGCGACCGCCAGCTCACCGGGGGCGGGCTGCCAGGTGTAGGTGGCGGGCTCGTCGGCGTTCGGTGCCGATCGTCGGGTGCGCACCGTCAAATCATCCCACTCAAACCGTCAATCGACGCAGAAACCTTGCTGTCATGCGCGCCAGAATGGGTTCATGACCGAAACATCGTCCCAGGAGCGGGACTACCTCCCCGGCATGGGCAAGCACTACCTGCTGCCCTTCTACGAGGTCGTGCACCGGGTCTCCGGTCTGGGACGCGTGCACGGCAAGATGGCCGCGGCGGCGGGGCTGCGGCCGGGGCAACGTGTTCTCGACGTCGGCTGCGGCACGGGGAACCTGTTGCGCACCATCGGCAAGCAGCACCCCGGTGTCGAGCTCACCGGCGTGGACCCCGACCTGAAGATGCTCGCGAGGGCGGAGAGCAAGCTGCGCCGCGCCGGCCTGCGCGTGCGGCTGGACCGCGGCTTCGCGCAGGAGCTGGACTTCCCCGACGACTCGTTCGACGCGGTGTTCTCCAGTCTGATGCTGCACCACCTGGACACGTCGTCGAAGGACGAGATGCTGCGCGAGGTGCACCGCGTGCTGCGGCCGGGCGGGGTGCTGGTGCTCGCCGACGCCGTGTTCCACGACCACGGGCACATGAGGGAGCACCTGCGCGACAACGTCGGTGACGCGGTGCCGGAGCGGATCGCCGCCGCCGGCTTCTCCGTCGAGCCCACTACGCGGCACCGGCTGCGGCTGTTCGGCGAAGTCGGCATCGAGGTCGCGACGGCCCGCTAGCGACAAGTCCGCTGTGGACCGGTTGATGGATGCGGCACCGGCGGCATGGGCCGGGCGTGACTCGGCCGCGAGGTGGCCGTGCAGGCCGGATCAAGAGGGGTGGCCTTCTCGCCGGACGGCAGGGGAGTCGCCGCCGGTGGGAACGACGAGGTCACCCGGATCCGGACGCCGGGAAGCCGGAACGCCGGGACACCGGTGAACACAGCGTCATCGTCCGGACACAAATGGTGCGACCGCGCGAAACGAGCGCTTCCTGGCGTCGAGGCCCATGACCGTTGACCAGGTTGTGGATCGCGCGTCGGTCCCCGCGGCGTCCAGGGAGACGCTCGAGGACTACACCCTGCGGTTCGCCCCGAGGACGTACCGGCGCTGGACGCCGGCCGTCGTCGGGGCGTCCGCGCTGGGGGGCATCGCCTACATGGCGGACTTCTCGATCGGTGCGGGCATCGGCCTCACCCACGGCCGGCTGGTGTTCGTGCTGGTGAACCTCGCCATCGCGCTCGTGCTGATGGAAGCGGACATGTTCAGCTTCCTCAACAACCTGCTCAGCTTCTACTCCAACTGCGCGATGGCGTGGGTCGTCACGGTCGCCGCGGACATCGCGATCAACAAGTACGTGCTGAAGCTGTCGCCCAGGCAGCCCGAGTTCCGGCGCGGCATGCTGCACGCGGTGAACCCGGTGGGCGTCGGCTCGTTCCTCGCGTCGTCGGTCCTGTCCATCTCGGTCTACTTCGGACTCTTCGGTGCGGCGGTCCAGCTGTGCTCACCGCTGGTCGCCGTCGGCATCCCGGTCGTGCTGGCGCCGTTGCCGGCGGTGCTCACGCGCGGCCGGTTCTACCTGCGGCGCACCGACGACGGCATCGCGGAACCGGTGCTCGACGCGGACGGCAACCCGAGCGGCACGCGGTACGAGTGCGTCGTCTGCCGCGAGTCCTACGAGCGGCCGGACATGGCGGCCAGCGCGGAAGGAGGGGAGATCTGCTCGCTGTGCCTGAGCACCGACCGTGACGGCCGCCACGTGCTCCCCGCTCCCTGACCGGCGTGGCTGCACGGGTGAAGTCCGTCCTGATGGGACAAACTGCACGTCATGCAGGAATGGGCCTTGCTCGCCGTCGCGGCCGTGCTGATCATCGTGGTGGTGTCGTACGCCGCGCCCAGGCTGGGCGTGGCGGCGCCCGTGCTGCTGGTGCTCGTCGGCATGGGGTGCAGCCAGCTGCCCGGCGCGCCGCACCTGGTCGTGGAACCCGAGTGGATCCTCGTGGTCGTGCTGCCACCGATCCTCTACTCGGCGGCCGTGAACGTGCCGGTGGTCGACTTCCGGCGCGACTTCGCCACGATCGGCTCGCTGTCGGTGCTGCTGGTGGCGGTGTCGGCGTTCGGCACCGGCCTGCTGATCTGGTGGCTGCTGCCCGAGATCGGCTTCGCGGCGGCGCTGGCACTCGGCGCGGTGATCAGCCCGCCGGACGCGGTCGCCGCGACGTCGATCGGCAAGAAGCTCGGCCTGCCGCCCAGGCTCGTCACGATCCTGGAGGGTGAAGGCCTGGTCAACGACGCGACCGCGCTCGTGCTGCTGCGCACGGCCGTCCTGGCGATCACGGCGAGCGTGACGTTCGGCGGCGCGCTGGGCGACTTCGCGTACGCGGTATCCGTCGGTGTCGTGGTCGGCGCCGCCGTCGGACTCGTGTCGGTGTGGGCGAGGTCGAGGATCCAGGGCCAGCCGGTCCTCACGACCGCGATCTCCTTCGTGGTCCCGTTCCTCGCGTTCATCCCGGCCGAGGAGCTGCACGCGTCGGGCGTGATCGCCGTCGTCGTGGCGGGACTCATCACCGGTCACCTGAGCGCCCGCCGGTTCAGCGCGCACGACCGCATCTCCGAACGCACGAACTGGCGCACCGTCCAGCTGCTGCTGGAGAACGGCGTCTTCCTGCTGATGGGCTTCGAGCTCACCTCGGTCGTCGGTGCCGTGGCCGGCGACGGCGTGACGAGGGCCCTCGTCATCGGCGTCGTGGCCACCGCGGCTCTCGTCGTGCTGCGCGTGGCGTTCATGGTTCCGCTGATCGCCTTGCTGCGCCGCCAGCAACGCCGCGCCGACGCGGTCACCGGCAAGCTCGACTCCTTCGTGGACCGCTTCACCGCCCGCGGACCGCGGCCCGGTGAGGAGCGCAGGTACGACCGCGGGATCCGGATGCTGCGGCGCAAGCAGGCCGACGTCGCCTTCTACGCGAGCGAAGGCCTGAGCTGGCGCGGTGGTGCGGTGCTCGCCTGGTCGGGCATGCGCGGGGTGGTGACGGTCGCCGCCGCGCAGACGTTGCCCGAGGACCTGCCGTTCCGCTCCGAGCTGGTCCTGATCGCCTTCACGGTCGCGATCCTGACCCTGGTCGTGCAGGGCGGCTCGCTGCCGCTGGTGATCCGCTGGCTCGGCATCCGCGGCAACGACGCCGAGCACGAGCGCCGCGAGTACGCCCGCCTCGCCGGGGAACTCGTGACGGCCAGCAGGACGCTGCTGGAGAGCTCGGCGCTGTGCCGCGAGAACGGCGAGCCGTTCGACGACGAACTGCTGGAGCAGACGCTGGAGCGGACGATCGCGATGAGCGAGAGCATCGAGAAGAAGCTGGTCGAGCAGGACGGGGACAGCCGGCTGCACCAGCGGTTCGAGCTGCAGCGCCTGATGCTGGACGCGCAGCAGAACGCCCTGCTGGACGCGCGGGCGAGCGGGACCTACGCCTCGCACACGCTGGAGAAGGCGCAGAACTTCATCGACAGCCAGAGCGCCCGCTTCACGTGATCAGAACGGGTCGGAGCCGCCGATCCGCGCCTGCACGTCCACGGTGCCGCGCGGCGACGCCCCGAGCGTCAGCCGCGACATGATCCGGTACCGGTCCCCGCGGTAGATCGAGTGCACGTACTCCACCTGGCGCCCGTCGGCGTCGGTGGTCAGCCGCTCGAACAACAGCGCGGGCGCCAGCACGGGCACCCCGAGCAGCGACGCCTCGGACTCGTTCACCACGGTCGGCTCGATCGACTGCACGGCCTCAAGGACGTGCACCCCGTGCTCCCGCAGCCGGTCGTAGAAGTCGCCGGACTCCATGTCGTGCAGCGTCAACGACGGCGCGACGGCGGCGGGGACGTGCAGGTGCTCCAGCGCCATCGGCTCGCCGTCCACGAGGCGCAGCCGGGCGATGTAGTGGATCTCGGCGGCGGGGGAGAGGCGCAGGCGCCGGCCCACCCGTGCGCCCGCCGGGATGCGGGCGTGCTCGAGCACGCGCGACGCCCAGGTGCCCGACGCCCTGGGCAGGGACATGGACCCGGTGCCGGAGACCATCTCCTGGGTGATCTTGGCGCGGGCCACGAAGGTGCCGCGGCCGTGCTGGCGGACGAGCAGGCCGGTGTTGACCAGTTCCTCCACGGCCGAGCGGACGGTCGGGCGCGAGACCGAGAGCTGCTGGCACAGCACGCGTTCGGCCGGGATGGGGGCGCCCGCCGGGTGGGTCTCGATGAGTTCGAGCAGGTAGTCGCGGACCCGCTCACGCTTGAGGATCGCCTCGCCCATGCCTCCCCGCTTCGTCGGCGGCCAGTATGGCATACCACTGGTAAGTAACCAGACTGATGAAGTGCGGAAGCGCTCTCACGCATCCAAGCAGGGGATTGACCTGAGAAGTGGTCTATGCCACTTTCTAGTTCACCCGTCGAGACCTGACCAATTGGTCATATCCCAGCGAGAGGTGAGTCGTGCCGCGCTCCGCTGCCCTGTTAGTCCTCGCGCTCACGTTGTCCGCCTGCGGCACGTCCGCGGGAGGGGGTGAGAAGCAGGAGATCACCGTGTGGCTGATGAAGGACACGGCCACCGAGGAGTTCGTGTCGAAGTTCGAGAGCGAGTTCGAACGCGATCACGCGAACCTCGACCTGAAGATCCAGATCCAGGAGTGGAACGGCATCACGCAGAAGGTGACCAGTGCTCTGGCCAGCACGGATCCGCCCGATGTGATCGAGGTCGGCAACACCCAGGTCGCGCAGTACGTGGCCAGCAAGGGCGTCACGGACCTGTCGGCGCGCAAGGCCGAGCTGCGGGGTGAGGACTGGATCCCCGGCCTCGCCGAGCCCGGCGCGGTCGACGGCAAGCAGTTCGGCATCCCGTTCTACGCGGCCAACCGGGTGGTGATCTACCGCAAGGACCTGTTCGAGGCCGCGCAGGTGACGCCGCCGAAGACGCGCGCGGAGTGGCTCGCCGCCACCGCGAAGCTCGACCAGGGCGACCAGCAGGGCATCTACCTGCCCGGCCAGAACTGGTACACGCTGTCCGGGTTCGTCTGGGACGAGGGCGGTGACCTCGCGAAGAAGGACGGCGGCAGCTGGAAGGGCTCGCTGAACACGCCCGAGGCGTTGGCGGGCATGGACTTCTACAAGCAGCTGCAGGCGCTCGGCGACGGCCCGAAGGACTCCGACGAGGCCAAGCCGCAGCAGACCGACGTGGTGGCGGGCGGCAAGGTCGCCCAGTTCATCGCGGTGCCCGGTGCGGCCAAGCTCGTCACGAAGGCCAACCCGGAGCTGGAGGGCAAGATCGGCTTCTTCCCGATCCCCGGCAAGACCGCGGACAAGCCCGGCGCGGTGTTCACCGGAGGTTCCGACCTGATCGTGCCGCTCGCGTCCAGCAGGCAGGACGGCGCGTACGAGGTCGTCAAGGCGCTCGCCGGCGACAAGTGGCAGGTCGAGCTCGCGAAGGCGATGAACTACGTGCCGAACCGCAAGTCCCTGGCGTCCTCGGTGGGCGACGACCCCGGCACGGCGGCGATGGCCGTCGGCGCGGCCAACGGCTTCGCCACCCCGAACTCGCCCAACTGGACGGCGGTCGAGGCCCGCAACCCGATCAAGGAGTTCCAGACCGCCGTGCTGACGGGCGCCGACCCGAAGACCGCGGCCGCCAAGGCCGACGAGGTCATCACCCAAGCGCTCAACTCGGGCAAATGACGTTGCTCGCCGAACGGCCGGTGCGGGAGACCGCGCCGACCGCCCCGAAACGCCGCAAGCGGCCGGTGCTGCCGTACCTGCTGATCGCACCGACCGTCCTCACCACCGCCTACCTGCTGCTGTACCCGTTGGTCCGCAACGTGGTCATCTCGCTGCAGGAGTTCGGGCTGCCGCAGCTCGTGCGCGGGGACGCGAGGTTCGTCGGCCTCGCCAACTACGCGCGGGTGCTGTCCGACCCCGAGTTCTGGGCGGTGGTGAGGCGGACGCTGTGGTTCACCGCGATCAACGTCGTGCTGATCATGGTGCTGTCCACCCTGGTCGCCCTGCTGCTGACCCGCCTCGGGAAGTGGCTGCGGCTGCTGGTAATGGGCGGGCTCGTGCTCACCTGGGCCACGCCGATCATCGCCGCCACCACGGTGTTCCAGTGGCTCTTCCAGTCCCGGCTCGGCGTCGTGAACTGGGCGCTGGTCGCACTCGGTTTCGAGGAGTACCGCGACTACACGTGGTTCGCCGACGGCGAGGCGACGTTCGGCATCCTCGTGGCGCTGATCGTGTGGCAGTCGATACCGTTCGCCGCGCTGTCGCTGTACGCGGCGATGATCACCGTGCCGCAGGAGCTGTACGAGTCCGCGCGGATCGACGGCGCCGGGGCGTGGAGGGTGTTCACCACCATCACCTTCCCCCTGCTGCGGGCCATGTTCGGCCTGATCACGTGCCTGGAGGTGATCTGGGTCGTCAAGGCGTTCGTGCAGATCTGGGTGATCAGCCAGGGCGGCCCGGGTCAGGCCACGACGACGCTGCCGGTCTACGCCTTCCAGGTCGCGCAGTCGTTGCAGCGCTACGACCTCGGCGCCGCGGTGTCGATGCTCATGGTGCTGCTGCTCGTGCTCGCCCTGCTGGCGTACTTCCGCCAGCTCTACCGGCAGGAGCGGGAAGCATGATCGGACGGATCTCCCGCACCACGGCGGCGCTGCTCGTGTTCGCCGTCTCGGTGTTCCCCGTGTACTGGATGGTCCTCACGGCCTTCAAGCCCACCCGGGACATCCAGAGCGCCACCCCGACGTTCCTGCCGATCCCGATCACGTTCGACCACTTCGGCACCGCGGTCGCCGCGAAGGGGTTCTTCTCCTTCTGGCGCAACAGCCTGCTGGTCGCGGGCGGGGCGGTGCTGCTCGCGCTGCTCGTGGCGCTGCTGGCGGCGTTCGCGATCGCCCGGCTGCAGTGGAAGGGGCGCAGGGGGTTCGTGCTCATGGTGTTCATCGCGCAGATGACGCCCTGGGAGGCGTTGCTGATCCCGATCTACGTCATCGCCAGGGACACCGGCATGCTCGACACGCTCTGGATCCTCACGCTGGTCTACTTCATGATGACGCTGCCCTTCACGATCGTGACGCTGCGCGGGTTCCTCGCGGCCATCCCGGTCGACCTGGAGGAGGCGGCGCAGGTCGACGGCTGCTCGCGCGGGCAGGCGTTCCGCAAGGTCGTGTTCCCGCTGCTCGCGCCGGGGCTGCTGGCGACGTCGCTGTTCGGGTTCATCACCGCCTGGAACGAGTTCGCCTTCGCCAACGTGCTGATCATCAAGGACCAGGACGACCGCACGCTGCCGGTCTGGCTGTCCTCGTTCAACAACACCTTCGGCACCGACTGGGGGGCCACCATGGCCGCGTCGACGCTGTTCATGCTGCCCGTGCTGCTGATCTTCATCGTCCTGCAGGGCCGGGTGACGACCGGCATCGTCGGAGGGGCGGTGAAGGGGTGATCGTCCCGCTTCCCAGCAGGATCGTGCGCCGCGGCAAGGGGTTCACGCTGGACGCCGGCACCGGTGTCCGGGTGACGCCGGGCGCCGAGCCCGCCGCGAGACTGCTGCGCACGCTGCTGCGGCCCGCCACGGGCCTGCCGCTGCCCATCACCGACCACGGCCAGGTCCTCGTCACCCTCGACGCCAAGCTCGTCGGGCTCGGCGCGGAGGGCTACGCGCTGACCGTCACCGAGCACGGAGTCCTGCTGCGGGCCGGCACCGCGGCCGGCCTGGCGCACGGCGTCCAGACGATCCGCCAGCTCCTGCCGGTCGAGGCGCTCCGGTCGCAACGCGTGTCCGACGTGGACTGGACGTTGCCCGGCGTCGACATCCGGGACCTGCCGAGGCTGCCGTGGCGCGGGTTCATGCTCGACGTCGCCCGGCACTTCCAGCCGGTGCCCGTGCTGCGCCGGTTCATCGACCTCATGGCGTTCCACAAGCTCAACGTCCTGCACCTGCACCTGACCGACGACCAGGGCTGGCGCATGCCGGTCCCGAGGCACCCGCTGCTCACCTCGATCGGCGGATGGCGCACCGAGACCAATGGCGACGGCGTCCCGCACGGCGGCACCTACTCCCGCGCCGAGCTGGAGGGCCTGGTCGCCTTCGCCGCCGAGCGCGGCGTCCGGATCATGCCGGAGATCGAGATGCCCGGTCACGCCCGCGCCGCGCTCGCCGCCTACCCCGACCTGGGTGTCGCGCCGGAACCGCTGCCCGTCTGGACCCGCTGGGGCATCAGCGATGCCGCGTTCGGACTGCACGCCCTGGGGTTCGTCCGCGAGGTGCTGGACGAGGTGCTGTCCGTCTTCCCCGGCGAGCACGTCCACCTCGGCGGCGACGAGTGCCTGCTGCCCGAGGACGTGCACGGCAGCTTCCTGCGCCAGGCCGCCCAGTACCTGCTCGACCACGGCCGCGTCCCCGCCGCCTGGGAACCGACCGGTGACCCGCGTTCGGTCGTGATGCCGTGGAAGGACGAGACCCAGGCGGAGAAGGCCCTCGAACGCGGCCAGCCGGTCGTGATGACCCCGCACACCTCCACCTACCTCGACTACCCGCAGTCGGACGGCACGCACGAACCGCCCGGCCAGCCCGGGTACGTCGTGACCAGCCGCGACGTTTACCACGTGCCGCTGCCCGACGGCGTGCTCGGAGCCCAGTGCCAGCTGTGGACCGAGCACGTCCGCACCCGCAACCACCTCGAGTACCTGGCGTTTCCCCGCCTCGCGGCGCTGGCCGACACCCTCTGGTCCCAGCGTCCCGAGTGGGAGGGCTTCACCACCCGGATGCGCTCCCACTCCTCCAGGCTCGCCGCCCTGTCCATCCCTGCCGAAATGAGGAGAGAACGTTGCGAGCACTCCTAGCCGCGTCCTGCGCGGCGCTCGCCGTGGGGGCGCTGGCCGTCGCGCCGAACGCCTTCGCCGCCGACGCGATCACCGCCCAGTACCGGACCAGCGCGTCCGGTGCGACCGCCGACCAGGTCGAGCCGTGGCTCAAGCTGGTCAACTCCGGCACGACCAGCGTGCCGCTGTCCGACATCAAGGTCCGCTACTACTTCAAGAGCGAGACGCCCGACGTCGGCTACCGCTTCGCCTGCTCCTGGGCGGTGCGCGGTTGCGGCAACGTCACCGGCCAGTTCGGCACGTTCACCGGCGGCCCGGCCGACCGCTACCTGGAGGTCGGCTTCACCTCCGGCGCCGGCACCCTGGCCCCCGGCCGGGACTCCGGTGACCTCCAGCTGCGGTTCTACCGCACGAACTGGGGCCCCATCACGCAGACCGACGACTACTCGTTCCGCGCCGACAGCTCGTACACGGCGTGGAACCGCGTGACGGTCCACCGCGGCGGCACGCTGCTGTGGGGCACCGCCCCCGGCGGAACCCCGCCCACCACCACGACGACGTCGTCGACCCCGCCGAACCCCAACGGCCCCAAGATGTTCGACGACTTCGCCTACACCAACTCGAGCGACTCGCGGATCAGCCAGCGCGGCTGGACCGTCCGCTCGGGCGCGGGCGGCCCCGGTGTGCCGGGAGCCGAGTGGGACGCGTCGCGCGTGACGTTCCCGACCGTCGACGGCCAGAAGGTCCTGCGCCTCGACTCGTGGAACAACGGTTCCGCCGCGAAGCAGACGGAACTGTTCCACCAGCGCAAGTTCTTCGAAGGCACCTACGCCGCCAGGGTCAGGTTCAGCGACGCGCCGGTCTTCGGCCCCGACGGTGACCACGTCGTGCAGACGTTCTTCACCATCACGCCGCTCGACGCGCCGATGGCCCCGAACTACGGGGAGATCGACTTCGAGTACCTGCCCAACGGCGGCTGGGGCGAGCAGGGCAACATCATGTTCGAGACCACCTGGGAGACCTACCAGAACGAGCCGTGGGTGGCGGACAACATCCACAACTCCCAGCGCCAGAGCTACAACGGCTGGCACGACCTCGTGTTCCAGGTGTCGAACGGCCGCGTGAAGTACTACATCGACGGCACCCTCGTCGCCGACCACGGCGACAAGTACTACCCCGAGACGCCGATGTCGATCAACTTCAACCTGTGGTTCATCTCGGGCGGCCTGCAGGGCAGCTCGGCCGAGCGCGCCTACCAGCAGGACGTCGACTACGTCTACTTCGCCAAGGACCAGGTGCTGAGCCCGGCCCAGGTGAGGACGGCGGTGCAGGACTACCGCAACTCCGGTGTCACGCACGTCGACAACGTGTGACCGTCCGGGCGCCCCGGTAACCGGGGCGCCCGTTCACCCGTCGGGTTTGACCCGGCACGCCACCGCGAACCCCGGGGGAGTCGCCGGCCGGTGCGGCCGGCCCGGGGGAAGGGGCGGCTCCGTGCTGCGCAAGATCCGCGTGTGGGAAGTGCTCGGCCTGGTCCTGCTCGGGTTGGTCCTCGGGATGGCGATGGCGCTGCTGGGCGTCGAGCCGCCCTGGACCTACGTCGTGGTGGGAGTGGTCGTCGTCATCGTGGTGCCGGTGCTGCTGCGGCGGCAGGAGCGCCGGTGACCAGGCCTAGGCGCCGCGCTCCAGGTACTTCTTGATGCAGTGCACGACCCCCTGGCGGCTCGCGAAGGCGTTGAAGTCGCCCAGCCGGTGCACCGTGAACCCCAATCCCGTCCACAGCCGGTCCATCTCGTCGTCGATCGCGGTGAGGTCGGCGTTCTCGCCGTGGCCGAACGTCGGCAGGTAGACGTTCTTGCCTGCCTCGGCGCTGTTCTCGACGAGGCAGTTGTTCCAGGTGATGTGGTGCCACGCGCGCACGTTGATCGTCGTGTCCGGTTGCGCGCCCGCTGCGGCGAACTCACCGACCACTTCGCGCAGTTCGGCACCGTCGGGCGTGTCGGCGAACGCGCGCAGGGCTTCGAACGACAGCCGCTGGGAGATGTGCGGCCGGTGCACCAACGGGTTGCGCACGACCTCGAAGCCGCGCGTCTCGAAGTCCGCCGCGATCTCGTCGTAGGCGTTCTGGAGCCCGAACGGCGAGGTGGTGCCGAGAACGGCGTCGGCGAGCGCGGGACTGCCGACCAGCACCCGGAAACGCCCGTCCTCCCGGCCCGCGAGCGTCACGAACATGTCGATGTGGAAGATCGGCTGGACGTCACCGACACCGCCGCCCGGGATGTCGAGGTGGTACTCGCCGGCCTCGGCGGTCGCGTAGTACGGCTTCAGCCCCAGCGGCCGCTTCGTGCCGACGAGAACCAGCTCACGCGCGCTGTCGACGTGCCGGCGGAACAGCTCGCCGACGAACTCCACGGCGGTCCGGCCCGGCGGCACCGAGATCGGCAGCTCGCCGCTCTGCACCAGCTCGAGCGTGTCGAGGAAGTAGTCCGTGCCGAGCAGCCAGAAGTCGTCGCCCACCAGGCAGTTGCCGCCCTGGAACACGAGCGGCGCCTGGGTCGCGCGCACGGGGCCGTGCTCCTCGACGGCGTCGGCGATCAGCGAGTCGCCGGAGCGCGGGAACGACCACGGCTCCAGCAGGTACGTCCCGGTCTCGCCCTGGTCGGTCAGCGCGAGGTAGCCGTCCTCGGCCCAGTCCGTGAAGTCGACGTAGTCGGGCATCGGGACGAGCTGGGCGCTGTGCCCGGCCTCGCGGAACCAGCCTTCGACGGTCTCGCGGTCGCTCTCGTGGTGCACCACCACGAACCCGGTGCCCGGCCGCAGCGCGCCGATCACCGAGCGGTAGCCCGCGGCCAGTTCCGGGCTGTGCACGCCGTAGGACGGGAACGCGAGCAGCACCCGGTCGATCGACCCCGACCAGGAGGAGACCAGGCTCGGGTTCACGATGCCGGGCGTGGTGCGCAGCTGGTTCAGCGTGCCGATGCGGGACGGCGCCAGGGCCGGGGCACCGTCGCCCTCGGTGCGCCGGTGGCGGGGAGCGTCGGGAACGAGGAACCGGAAGGCGGCGTCGCCGTGCAGACCCATGCCCCGATCCTAGTGACCCGGCCGGTGCGGCGAGGTCACTTCAGCAGCAGGCGGACCGTCAGCTCCAGGCGGTTCGCCACGTCCGTCGCCGTGGCCCGCCGCGTCACCCACGCCACCAGGTTCGACAGCCACACGTCGCCGATCACCCGCGCGATCGCCTTCTGCTCGTCGGTCGGCTCGTCGTCGCTCATCGCCTTGGTGAACATGCTCTCCATCAGCAGCGAGACGCGGTCGATCTCGGCGCCCGCGGAGGCGTCGGCGAACGTGAACGCGCGCGTCATCGCCTCGGTGAGGTGCGGGTTGCGCTGCAGGCCGCGGGTGATGCGGCCGAGGACGAACAGCACGCGCTCGTACGGCGACTCGCCGGGAACGGTGGTGCGGTCCATCTTCTCCTGGGCGCGCTCCAGCTCCACGGCGAGGCTCGACACGAGCAGGTGGACCTTCGACGGGAAGTAGCGGTACAACGTGCCCAGCGCCACGTCCGCCCGGTCCGCCACGGCGCGCATCTGGACGGCGTCGAACCCGCCCTTGGACGCCAGCGCGATGGTCGCGTCGACGATCCGCTTGCGACGTTCGCGCTGCGCCGCCGAGCTCAGCTCTTCGCCCGCCATCAGCGCGTCCGCGCGCGACTTCGAAGGTGACACGGAGATGATCCTCCTGGAACGTGTTGCAGCGGCGCGCTCATCGTACTCGATCGGTTTCGCGGCCATGATCTGTTGCCCGAAATAGAACACGTTCTATAAACTTCTTCACGTACTGGAGGAGGCCGCATGCCGATCGCCACGACCGGGGACCAGCGAGCGTTGCGCGACAGCGTGGACGCCGCCAAGGGCGAGTGGGCCGATCTGGTTCGGGTCGGGTTCTTCGAGATCACGCGGGAGGGCGGCACGGTCGCCGATCTCGCGGTGGTGCTGGAGCGGGCGGCCGAGACCCTCGTGCCGGGGCCCCTGCTGCCGACTGCGCTGGTGTCGGTGCTGTTCCCGGACTTCGAGGGCGTCGCCGGGTTCGGCTTCACCTCCCGGCACGTGGTCGGTGCGGCCGAAGCGACGCACCTGTTGCTCAGAACGGACAGGTGGCTCCTCGTGCCGGCCGCCCAGGCCGAGATCACGCCCCTCGAAGCCGTGGACCACTCACGTTCGCTCGCTCGGGTGGTGGTCACGGGGTCCGGTGAGGAGACAGCGGACCCGGCCGACCTCGCGATCACGCTCATGGCCGCCGAGGCGAGCGGGGTCGCCGCGTGGTGCCTGAACACCGCTGTGGAGCACGCGAAACAGCGCCGGCAGTTCGGGCGTGCCATCGGGTCGTTCCAGGCCGTCAAGCACCTGTGCGTCGAGATGCTGTGCCGCGCGGAACAGGCGTCCTCGGTCGCGTGGGACGCGGCGCGTTCCTTCGGGGAGGACGAGCACCCGCTGGCGGCCGCCGTCGCCGGGGCGGTGGCGTTCGACGCGGCCGTGCGCAACGCCAAGGACTGCATCCAGGTGCTGGGCGGCATCGGGTTCACCTGGGAGCACGACGCGCACCGGTACCTGCGACGGGCGCTCGCGTTGCAGCAACTCGCGGGCGGTGTCGCGCGGTGGCGCCGGCGCGTCGCGGAACTGGTCCTGGCCGGCGCGCGGCGTTCGCTGTCGGTCCGGCTCGACTCCGATCCGGACGTGGCGGCGTTCGCGCGGGAGATCGCCGGGCTCGACCCGGCCGCCCAGCGGGAACGCCTGGCGGACAGCGGGTACCTGGTGCCGCACTGGCCGAAGCCGTTCGGGCGGGACGCCGGTCCCGCGCGGCAGATGGTTCTCGACGCCGAGTTCGCCCGCGCCGGGGTGCGCAGGCCGGACCTGGTCATCGGCGGCTGGGCGGGGCCGACGATCCTCCGCCACGGCACGCCCGAGCAGCAGGAACGGTTCGTGCGGCCAACGTTGCGCGGCGAGCTGACCTGGTGCCAGCTGTTCAGCGAACCCGAGGCGGGCTCGGACCTCGCGTCGTTGCGCACCAGGGCGGTGGAGGTCGACGGCGGCTGGAGGCTCACCGGGCAGAAGGTGTGGACTTCGCTCGCGCACGAGGCCGACTGGGCGATCTGCCTGGCCCGCACGGACTCCGGCGTCCCCAAGCACAAGGGCATCACGTACTTCCTGGTCGACATGCGGTCCGACGGCGTCGAAGTGCGGCCGTTGCGGGAGATCACCGGGGAAGCGCGGTTCAACGAGGTGTTCCTGGACGACGTGTTCGTGCCGCACGACTGCGTGGTCGGCGAGGTGGGCGACGGCTGGCGGCTGGCCCGCACGACTCTGGCCGACGAGCGCGTCGCGATGGGGTCGTCGCTCGGCGAGCCGTTGGAGAACGTGCTGAGGTCACCGGCCGCCGCGGACCACGCGGAGCGGCTGGGGGCCTTGGTGGCGCAGGGACTCGCCGTCTCGGTGCTCGACCTGCGCGCGAGCCTGCGGGTGCTGAGCGGGCAGGAGCCGGGCGCGGAGTCGAGCGTCCGCAAGCTCGTCGGTGTGCGGCAACGGCAGGACGTCGCGGAGTTCGCCGTCGAGCTGCTCGGCCCGGACGGTGCCGTGGACGGCGGCGAGATCCACGAGTTCCTGCTGTCGCGGTGCCTGAGCATCGCGGGCGGGACGACGCAGGTGCTGATGAACCTGGCGGGAGAGCGGATTCTCGGCTTACCGAGGGAGCCCTAGATGGACTTCGAGCTCGACGAGACCCAGCGCGAGATCGCCGCCCTGGCGGCCGACGTGCTGGGCAGGGAGAGCGACACCCCCTGGAAGGCGCTGGGGGAGGCGGGGCTGCTGGCCCTGGCCGTTCCGGAACGGCTCGGCGGTGACGGGCTCGGCGTGCTGGAGACGGCCGTGCTGCTCACCGAGGTCGGCAGGCGGGCGGTGGACGTCCCGGCGCTGGCCACGCTCGCGCTCGGGGTGCTGCCGATCGCGCGGTACGGGACGGCCGAGCAGCAGGACGCCTTGCTGCCGTTGGTGACGGAACAGCACGGGGTGTTCACGGCGGCGTTGAGCGAGCCGTCGAGGCCCCTGCCAGCAGCGCCGCTGACCACGGCGGGACCGGACGGCATCTTCGGTGTGAAGATCAACGTGCCGCACGCCGCCGACGCGCGGCGGATCCTGGTGAGCACCGGCAGCGGCGTGTTCATCGTCGACCCGGCGCAACCTGGAGTGTCCACATCGGACGACATGGTGCGCTTCGAAGGCGCGCGGGGCGAGCTGCTGGAAGGCGCCGAGGAGGGGATCCGCCGGTTCGCCCTGGCCGGGGCTTGCGCGGTGGCCGACGGAGTGCTGGCCGGAGCCCTCGACCTCACCGTCCGGCACGTCGGCACCCGGCACCAGTTCGGCAAGCCGCTGGCGGCGTTCCAGACCGCCGCCTGCCTGGTCGCCGACGTCCACATCGCTTCCCGCACACTGCACCTGGCCGCGGTGACCGCCTGCTGGAGCCTCGACGACGCCGACCTCGGCACCGCGGCCTACTGGCTCGCGGCCGAGGCGCTCCCGGCCGTGCACACCTGCCACCACCTGCACGGCGGGCTCGGGCTCGACATCACCTACCCGCTGCACCGCTACTACGGCATGGCCAAGGAGCTGACGCGGTTCGTCGGCGGGGTGGAGCACCGCTTGGGGGCCATCGATGTTCATTGACCTCACCGACGACCAGCGCGAGCTCCGCGACGAGCTGCGCGAGTACTTCGCGGGCGTCATGACCGCCGCCGACCGCGAGGTGATGCTGACCGAGCGGCACGGCGAGACCTACCGCGCGCTGGTGCGCAGGCTCGGCCGCGACGGACGGCTCGGCGTCGGCTGGCCGCGCGAGTACGGCGGCCTCGGCTTCGGCCCGGTCGAGCAGCAGATCTTCGTCAACGAGGCCGCGCGCGCCGACGTCCCGCTGCCGTACGTGACGCTGCAGACCGTCGGCCCGACGCTGCAGTCGTACGGAACGCAGGAGCAGAAGGACTTCTTCCTGCCGAAGATCCTGAGCGGCGACCTGCACTTCGCCATCGGCTACACCGAGCCGGACGCCGGCACCGACCTGGCTTCGTTGCGCACCAGGGCTGTTCGGGACGGTGACCATTACGTCGTCAACGGCCAGAAGACGTTCACGACCGGTGGCCACGACGCGGACTACGTCTGGCTGGCCTGCCGCACCGGAGCGCCGGACTCGCGGCACAAGGGCATCACGATCCTGATCGTCGACACGAAGGACCCCGGTTACTCGTGGACGCCGATCATCACGTGCGACGGCGCGCACCACGTCAACGCCACCTACTACAACGACGTCCGGGTGCCTGAGAACCGCAGGGTCGGCGAGGAGAACAGCGGCTGGCGGCTCATCACCACGCAGCTCAACCACGAGCGCGTGATGCTCGGCCCGTCCGGCCGTCTCGGCGCACTGGTCGAACGCGTCCGAGGCTGGGCCCGCGAGCGCGGGCTGCTCGACGAGCCGGACGTGCGGCGGGCGCTGGCCGAGGCCCGGGCCGTGGTCAGGGTGAACGAGCTGCTCAACTGGCAGGTCGCGAGCGGTGAGCTGGAGGTCGCGGACGCCAGCGCCACCAAGGTGTTCGCCGCCGACCGCACCCAGCGCGTCGGCAGGCTGCTGGAGGAGCTCGTCGGACGCCACGGCGCCGACGCGGAGCTGGTGCGGTGGCTCGACGTGCAGGCCCGGCGCAACCTCGTGCTGACCTTCGGCGGGGGAGTGCAGGAGATCCAGCGCGAGCTGATCGCGAACATCGGACTGGGTCTGCCACGGGTGGTGCGATGATCGACATCGAGAAGGAAGCCGCACGCGTCGCCGAGCAGGGCGAGAGCGCACCGCGCCTGGCACGCGACCCGGTCAACCTGCCGATGATCCGCAACTGGCTCGAGGCACTCGGCGACGAGCACCCCGGCTACACCGAGGTCGCGCCGCCCGCGATGGTCCAGGTGTGGACGATGGCCGGCCTGCACGGCCAGCGGTCGGCGGACGACCCGCTCGGGCAGATGATGGCCATCCTGGACGAGGCCGGGTACACGTCCGTGGTCGCGACCAACAGCGACCAGACCTACCACCGGTACCTCAGGGTGGGCGAGCAGCTGTCGGTGACGACGAGCCTGGAGGACGTGACCGGGCCGAAGAGGACCGGGCTCGGCGAGGGGTGGTTCGTCACGACGCGGAGCACGTGGTGGGTCGGCGACGAGGCCGTCGCGGAGATGCGCTTCCGGGTGCTGAAGTTCAAGCCCGCGCGAAAGCCCGAACCGCGGAGGCAGGAGCCGGGGGCGCAGGCGATCAGACCGACCGTCAACCGCGACACCGAGTACTTCTGGGAGGGCGCACGGCGGGGCGAACTGCGCGTCCAGCGCTGCGGCGGCTGCGGCCTCCTGCGCCACCCGCCGGGCCCGATGTGCCCGGAGTGCGGCGCCACCAAGCCGACTTACCTCGTCTCGGACGGCTGCGGCGTTGTCTACAGCTACGTCGTGCACCACCACCCGCAGGTGCCCGGCAAGCAGACGCCGTTCGTCATCGCCCTCGTGGAGCTGGACGAGGGTGTGCGGATGCTGGGCGAGCTCGACGGCGAGCCGAGCATCGGGCAGCGGGTCGAGGTCGTGTTCACGAAGGTCGACGACGAGCTGACGATGCCGAGCTGGAGGCCCCGTGCGGATCGGTGATCCCCTGCCCGAGTGGCACGTCGAGGCCACGCCGACGTTCGTGATCAGCACCGCGCTGGCGACGCGCGACTTCCAGGACGTCCACCACGACCGCGACCTCGCGGTCCGGCGCGGTTCGAAGGACATCTTCATCAACATCCTGACCACCACCGGCCTCGTGCAGCGGTACGTGACGGACTGGGCCGGCCCGCACGCGCTCGTGCGCCGGGTGGACATCAGGCTCGGCGCGCCCTGCTTCGCCTACGACACCCTGAAGTTCTTCGGCCAGGTCGTCGGGCGTGAGCAGCAAGAGCTGACCATCGAGGTCATCGGCCGGACCGCCCACGGCGACCACGTCACCGGCACCGTGAGGATCGAGGTGCCCGCGTGAACGCCGCGATCGCCGGGATCGGCGCGACCGACTTCTCCAAGTACTCCGGCCGCAGCGAACTGCAGCTCGCCGCCGAGGCCGTGAGAGCAGCGCTGGAGGACGCCGGCCTCGAACCGTCCGATGTAGACGGACTGGGCAGCTTCACCATGGACACCAACGCCGAGATCGCGGTCGCGCGCGAGCTGGGCATCCCGGAGCTGACGTTCTTCAGCCGCGTCCACTACGGCGGCGGGGCGGCGTGCGCGACCGTCCAGCAGGCCGCGATGGCCGTCGAGACCGGTGCCGCGAAGGTCGTCGTCTGCTACCGGGCGTTCAACGAACGCTCCGGGCACCGGTTCGGGCAGGTGCAGACCGCGGCCGCCGCGAACGTCGACAACAGCTGGTCGTACCCGATGGGCCTCGGCACGCCGGCCGCGATGGTCGCCATGTTCGCCCGCCGGTACATGCACGAGTACGGCGCCACGAGCGAGGACTTCGGCAGGATCGCGGTGATCGACCGCAAACACGCCGCCACGAACCCGCACGCGTGGTTCCGCAACCGGCCGATCACCCTGGAGGAGCACCAGTCGTCGCGCTGGATCGCCGAGCCGCTCCGGCTCCTCGACTGCTGCCAGGAGAGCGACGGCGGCGTCGCGCTCGTGGTGACCTCGGCCGACCGGGCGGGGGACCTGCCGAACAAGCCCGCGCACGTCAGGGCCGCCACCCAGGGCAGCGGCCCCGGCCAGTTCACGATGACGAGCTACTACCGCGACGACCTGACCGGGCTGCCCGAGATGGGCGTCGTCGCACGGGGCCTGTGGGAGAGGTCCGGCATCGGTCCGTCCGATGTGGACGTCGCCGTGCTCTACGACCACTTCACGCCGTTCGTGCTGGTGCAGCTCGAAGAACTGGGTTTCTGCGGCAGGGGCGAGGCCGCGGACTTCGTCAGGACGGGCGCGCTCGAACTGGACGGGAGCCTGCCGCTCAACCCGCACGGCGGCCAGCTCGGCGAGGCCTACCTGCACGGCATGAACGGCATCGCCGAGGGTGTTCGCCAGATCAGGGGCACCGCGGTGAACCAGGTTCCGAACGTGGACCACGTCCTCGTCACCGCCGGCACCGGCGTCCCGACGAGCGGCCTAGTCCTCGGCCGGGGTTAGCACCGCGTCCGCGAGAACGGGACGGTCCCCGGCCGAGGTGGTCAGCACGAGCCGTGGACCGTCCCGCCACACCCGCGTCGTCAGCGTCTCGCCGGGGAAGACCACTCCGGCGAACTTCGCCCCGAACGTCGACACCCGCTCCGGCCCGTCGAGCACCGCGTCGACCACCGCCCGGCACACCACGCCGTAGGTGCACAGGCCGTGCAGGATCGGCCGGTCGAACCCCGCGCGCCGCGCGAAGGCGGGATCGGCGTGCAGCGGGTTGCGGTCACCGCAGAGCCGGTAGAGGTAGGCCTGCTGCGGCAGGGTCGGGGTCTCGATCACGAAGTCGGGCTCGCGGGAGGGCGGCTCCACCTTTCCCGACGGCCCGCGGTCGCCGCCGAACCCGCCCTCACCCCGGGTGAAGATGCTCGACCGCGTCGTGAACAGCGCCGTCCCGTCCGGGGTCACGGCCGTGGCCTCCTGGACGATGACCGCGGCCTTCCCCTTGTCCCACACGTCCGCGATCCGCGTCCGCAAGACCGCCTCACCGGAGGCGGGCAGAGGCGTGTGCACGGTGATCTCCTGCGTTCCGTGCAGCACCCGCGCGAGGTCGATGTCGACTCCGGGGAACGACACGACCGGTGGCGCCGTCTCGTGGAACCGGGGTGCGACCACGCCGAACGTCGGCAGCACCCGCAGGCCTTCCTCGTAGACGTAGCGGAGTTCCGCGGCGCCCAGGGCCAGGTGGTAGAGCAGCACGTCCGAGTGCGTCCAGGCGAACTCGACCTCGGGCAGTTCCGCCCCGATCGCGACGGCGGGATCGATCGGCATCAGGCGCCTCTCACTCGTAGGTGATCTTCACGGTGTCGGTGACCGGAACCGCCTGGCACGCCAGCACGATGCCCTCGGCGACGTCCTCGGAGTCGAGCACGTCGTTGTTGAGCATCTTCACCTCGCCCTCGACCAGCCGGCACGCGCACGCGCTGCACGCGCCCTCCCGGCACGAGTAGGGCGCGTCGATCCCCCTCTCCAGCAACAGGTCGAGCAGCTTCGTCCGCGCGGGCCACGCCAGCCGGTGCTCCTCGCCGTCGAGGGAGACCTCGACCACCGCGTCCGGCCGGTCGCCGGCCACCGGCACCACCTCGGCGAACGGATCGCTCGACAGCGACACGAACTTCTCGACGTGGACGATCGGGACGTCGTGCAGCGCCTTGCGGGCGACCTCCATGAACGGCCCCGGACCGCACACGAACGCCTCGTCGCACGACCGGACGAACGCGCGGAGCCCGGCCGCGGAAGGCAGCCCCTGCACCGACTCCAGCCAGTGCACGACGGTCAGCCGGTCCGGGTGGGACCGGGCCAGCCCGGAGAGCTCGCGCGCGAAGATCACCGAAGCCTCGTCCCGGTTGGCGTAGCACAGGAACACCCGTCCCGAGCCCCCGGCCAGCACGGCCCGGATGATCGACATCACCGGCGTGATCCCGCTGCCCGCGGCGAACGCCAGCAGCGAGGAGTCCAGCGACGACGGCGTGAACACTCCGGCTGGCGCCAGCACGTCGAGCTCCATGCCCGCCCTCAACGACGAGCACATCCACGCCGAGCCGCACCCGTCCGGCGTCCGCTTCACCGTGATCTTCAACGGCTCACCGGGCGCGCTGGACAGCGAGTAGCAGCGCGCCACGTCACCCGCCCGCACCGTCAGGAACTGCCCCGGCTTCACGTCGAACGACGCGCCGGACAGCACGAACGAGCGCGCGTCGGCGGTCTCCTCGATCACGGCGTCGACCCGGAGCCTGTGCACCTCAGCCATCGGCGACCTCCAGCGTCCCGTCGCGCACGGCCTTCTCGATGCTGTCGCGCAGCCGCAGGCACGTCGGCACCAGCGCGGCCCGCGCGCCGCACAGCTCGGGGCAGTCGCGGGTGTCGGACAGCCACTGCACGCTCGTGTGCCGGTGGCTGTTCTTCTTGACCAGCACCCGGTTCCCGCAGTCGCAGCCCACGGGGACCATGCCTCCGGCGAGGAACTCGTCGCGCTCGCTCACGTGGCCTGCTCCTGGGGCTGCTGCCTGGCGAGGTTCTCCGCGACCTCCTTCTCCCACACCTCGATCGCGCGGCTCGTGTCGACCTCGAACTCGAAGCGCCGCACCATGTCGTCGGTGACGTCCTCGACGTCGACGTAGAACTGCTCGTACCAGCGCCGGAGCTGGTAGACCGGCCCGTCCTCCTCGCACAGCAGCGGGTTGTCGACGCGGGTCTTGTTCTGCCAGATCTCGACGTCCTGCAGGAACCCGACGCCGATGCCGCGCGCGAACTTGGCCGCGATCCTGTCGGCGTGCTCGTCGTCCACACCCGGCAGCTTCTTCACGATCGCGCCCCACTGGAGCTTGAACGACGTCGGCGAGATCGGGTAGTGGCAGTTGATCAGCACCGTCTCGATCTCGAGGCCCTTGTAGTCGTTCCACAGGTAGTCGATCATGTAGGACGGCCCGTGGTAGGCGGCCTCCGACCGCACCTCGACGTCGCCGGTGTAGTTCGAGCCCATCGCCACGTCCGGACGGCCGCGCGTCGTCAGGTACTGCGAGGCGACGTGGCCCTCCATCACGTTCTTGAAGTACGTCGGGAACGCGAAGTGGATGTAGAAGAAGTGGGCCATGTCGACGACGTTGTCGATGATCTCGCGGCAGTTCGCGCCGTCGATCACCACCGAGTCCCACGTCCAGTTGCTCCACTCGTCGCTGAACGCGGCGTCGATGCGCGGGATCGTCACGTGCTCCGGCGGCGGGTTGCCCTGCGGGTCGTTCCACACGAAGAGCTGCTTGTTCTCCTCGAGCGTGATCCACGACCGGGTGCGCGCCCGCAGCGGAACCCTCTTGGCGTAGGGGATGTCGACGCACCTGCCGTTGCCCGCCCAGCGCCAGTCGTGGAACGGGCAGGCGATGGTGCCGCCCTTGATGGTGCCCTGGGTGAGGTCGCCGCCCATGTGCCGGCAGTACCCGTCGAGCACGTTGATCTTGCCGTCCCCGGTCGCGAACACCACCAGCTTGGTGCCGAACGCCTCCACGGCGTGGGGTTCGCCGTCGCGGAAGCTGTTCGCGAGCCCGAGGCAGTGCCAGCCGCGCGCGAACCGTGCCGGCGGCGTGCCCGCGTCGATCGTCCGCACGCTGTCCTGCGTCATCGCTCTCCTCCAGAGATGTCGAGGCCGGCGAGGTACCCGAACGTCATCGCCGGTCCGAGGGTGGCGCCCGCGCCCGCGTACGTGTGGCCCATGACCGAGGCGCTCGTGTTGCCCGCCGCGTACAGGCCGTCGATCACCGAACCGTCCTCGCGCAGCACCCGCGCCCGCGCGTCGGTGCGCAGGCCACCCTTGGTGCCGAGGTCACCGGGGACGATCCTGACCGCGTGGAACGGGCCGGTGGTCAGCGGTGCCAGGTTGGGGTTCGGCTTGTTCCGGGGATCGCCGTAGTAGCGGTCGTACGCGCTGTCGCCGCGGCGGAAGTCGGTGTCCCGGCCGTCCACCGCCATCGCGTTGAAGCGCCGCACGGCCTCCGTCAGCTCCGGGAGTCCGGCCTGCCGGGCGAGCTCCTCCAGGCTGGGAGCCGTCAGCACGGAGTCCTTCCAGCGCCGGGGAAGTGGGCGGCGGGGCGGGATGCCGCAGAACGGGTAGCGGCCGCGGTAGGTGTGGTCGAAGACGAGCCAGGTGTCGCCGGTCATCGCGTTCACCACGTCGATGTAGGGCGCCGCCTCGTTCACGAACCGGCGCCCGGCCCCGTCGACGAGCACGCAGCCGGGCAGGGAGCGCTCGGCGAGGAGGAAGAACGGGCCGCGCGGCAACGGGACCGACGGCCCCCACCAGGCCTCGTCCATCAGCCCGACCGCGGCACCGGCCCGTTGGCCGGCCTCGATGCCGTCGCCGGTGTTGGCCTTCGCGCCGACCGTCCACTCGGTACCGGTGTTCTGGTGCCGCTTGCGCATCTGCTCGTTGTGCTCGAACCCGCCGCAGGCCAGCACCACGTGCTCGGCCAGGACCAGCCGGTCGCCGGTCAGAACCCCCGCCACCCGGCCGTTCTCGTGGTGCAGGTCGGTCATCGCGGTGTTGAGGCGGACCTCGACGCCGAGCGCCTTCAGCCCGGCGCGCAGTCCCGCGACCAGCGCCTGGCCCATCGTGAGGCGGCGGCCGGGCAGGAACCGGCGGCCGAACACCTTGGCGGCGGTGAGGACGCCGCGCGGGTGGCGGCCGATCAAGGTCAGCCAGCGGTAGTCGGTCTGGGTGATCACGATGCCCGCCGGGGTCGGCACGTACGGCGGTTCGAGGTCCCGGACCTCCTCGCCGAGCAGCTTCACGTTGAACGGCAGCGGTTCCACGGAGCGGCCGCGCGGCTGCCCGCCGGGCGCCTCGGGGTAGTAGTCGGCGTAGTCGCGCACCCAGCGGAACCTCAGCGGCGTGTGGTCCTGGACGAAGGCGAGCATCGCCGGGCCGGCGTCCAGGAACGCCTGCCGCAGTTCGGCCGGGACCTCGGGAGCGATGTGCGCCAGGTAGGTGGCGGCCCGCTCCGGCGAGTCGGCGATGCCGCCGGTAGCGACCACGGCGTTGTTCGGCACCCAGATGCCGCCGCCGGACCGCGCGGTGGACCCGCCGTAGTGCCCGGCCTTCTCGACGACCAGGGTCCGCAAGCCGTGCCGAGCGGTGCAGAGCGCGGCTGTCATGCCCGCCGCGCCGCTGCCGACGACGATCACGTCGTACATCGCACCTCCCCGAGGCCAGGACTAGAACAGGTTATAGTTCTGAGGCGGTTTGGCGCTATGGTGTAGGAGTTCCAGGCAAGCCGACTCACCAAGAACCTGTTTCTGGCAAGAACCTGTTCCAGGAGGGTTGCGTGGAGGTCACCGCTGACGTGGTCGTCGTCGGGTTCGGTGCGGCGGGTGCGTGTGCCGCGATCGAGGCCGCGACGGCCGGTGCGTCGGTGGTGGTGCTGGACCGGTTCGCCGGAGGGGGCGCGACCGCGTTGTCCGGCGGGGTCGTCTACGCGGGTGGCGGCACGCGGCAGCAGGTCGAGGCCGGGATCGGCGACTCGGTGGACGCGATGGTCGCGTACCTGCGGCACGAGGTCCGGGACGCGGTGTCGCCGCAGACCCTGCGGCGGTTCTGCGAGGACAGCGCCAAGTCGCTGGCGTGGCTGGAGGACCAGGGCGTCCCGTTCGACGCGCGCGTGTCGCCGTTCAAGACGTCGTACCCGACAGACGACTACTACCTGTACCTGTCCGGCAGCGAGGACGCCTGGCCCGACCCGGCGCCGCGCGGGCACCGGACCAGGGCGAAGGGCACCTCGGGCAAGGTCCTCTTCGCCCGGCTGGCCGAGGCGACCCGGCGCGCGGGCGCGCGGATCATGCCGCAGACGCGGGCCGTCGACCTGGTGGTCGAGGACGGCCGGGTCACGGGCGTGCGGTGCCGGACGCTGACCGGACTGCCGCGCGTCCTGCACCGGGCTCTGTCCAGGGCGGGCGCCAAGCCGTGGCTCTACCACCCGCCGTTGGGCAGGAGGCTGTTCGGGCTGGCAGCGCGGCTCGAAAGGTTCAGCCGGCCGCTGGTGGTCCACGCCGGGCAGGGCGTGGTCATCGCGGCCGGCGGCTTCATCGCGAACCGCGCCCTGGTGCACGAGCACGCTCCGGCGTACCGCGGCGGACTCGCCCTGGGCACGCCCGGCGACGACGGCAGCGGGATCCGGCTCGGTGTCGCGGCCGGGGGAGGACCGCGCGGATGGACAGGATCTCGGTGTGGCGGTTCGTCACGCCGCCCAGCGCGTTGCAGCGCGGCGTCTTCGTCGACCCGGCCGGGCAGCGGTTCGGTGACGCGACCCGGTACGGCGCGGCCAACGGGACCGAGATCGTCGAACGCGGTGGCAGGGCCTGGCTGCTGGTCGACGACGAGATCCTCCGGGTCGCCCGCGCCCAGGTGAAGACCCAGACCGCGCCGTTCCAGCGCTGGCAGGTCCGCCACCTGCTCCGCCGCGGCCTGGTCACGGCGCCGACGATCGAGGAGGTCGCGGCGAAGGCGGGCATCGCGACGCCCGAACCGTTCGGGACGCCGCCCTACTCGCTGATCAACGTCTCGGTGCGCGCGGGGTTCGGCTACCCGTGCCCGATGCTCACGCTCGGCGGGCTCGTCGTGGACGAGGACACCGGTCAGGTGCGGGGCGTGCCCGGCCTGTACGCGGCCGGGCGGTCCGCGGTGGGTGTCTGCTCGGAGTCCTACGTCAGCGGTCTCGCGCTGGCCGACTGCGTCTTCTCGGGCCGCCGCGCCGGGCACCACGTCGTGAAGGAGGTCAGGTGCTGACGAGCCAGAACCGGGAGGCGGCCGCCGAGCTGCTGCGGGCCGCGGAACGCGACCGCGTGCCGATCAAGCCGCTGGTCGAGCTGTACCCGGACATCGACGTGGTCGACGCGTACGAGATCCAGCTGCTCAACGTACGCCACCGCAACCGGGACGTCATCGGCCACAAGGTCGGGCTCTCGTCGCTCGCGATGCAGCAGATGATGGGCGTGGACGAACCGGACTACGGCCACCTGCTCGACGACATGCAGCTCGCCGGCACCGCGGACGCGTCGGCGTACCTGTACCCGCGCGTCGAGGTGGAGATCGCGTTCCTGCTGGCCCGCGACCTGCCCGGTGAGGGGTGCACGGTCGAGGACGTCCTGGAGGCCACGGAGTTCGTCGCCCCGGCCATCGAGCTGATCGACAGCCGGATCGAGAACTGGCGGATCGGGTTGCAGGACACCATCGCCGACAACGCTTCCTCGGCCGGGTTCGTGCTCGGCTCCGGACGCGTTCGTCCCTCCGAAGTGGACATCGACGCGGTCGTGGCCACCCTGCGGCGCAACGGCGAGGTCGTCGCCGAAGGACGGGGTGACGCCGTGCTGGGCGACCCGGCGATCGCGGTGGCGTGGCTCGCCGCGAAGGTCGCGAGCTTCGGCGTCCGGCTGCTCGCGGGCGACATCGTGCTGCCCGGCTCGTGCACGCGGGCCGTCGACGCGAGACCCGGTGACGAGTTCCACGCCGAGTTCGCCGGACTCGGCTCCGTTGACCTGAAATTCGAATGAGGTGACTGGGTGAAGGCGGCCATCGTCGGCTCCGGCAACATCGGCACCGACCTGCTCTACAAGCTCCGGCGCTCGTCCGTGCTGGAACCCCGCTGGATGGTGGGCGTCGACCCGGCCAGCGAAGGGCTCCGGCGCGCGGCGGACCTCGGGCTCGAGGTCTCGGTCGACGGCGCGGACTGGTTGCTGCGCCAGGACGAGCTGCCGGACGTCGTGTTCGAGGCGACCTCCGCGGCGGTGCACCGGGCCAACGCCCCGCGCTACGCCGAGGCGGGCGTCCGGGCGATCGACCTGACCCCGGCCGCGGTCGGCCCGTACGTCGTCCCGCCGGTGAACCTCGGCGAGCACCGGGACGCGCCGAACATCAACCTGATCACGTGCGGTGGCCAGGCCACGATCCCGATGGTGCACGCGGTCTCGCGGGTGGTCCCGGTGTCGTACGCGGAGATCGTCGCGAGCGTGGCGTCGGTGTCGGCGGGACCGGGGACACGGGCCAACATCGACGAGTTCACCCGCACGACCAGCCGCGGCATCGAGGCGATCGGCGGTGCCGCGAAGGGCAAGGCGATCATCGTCCTGAACCCGGCCGACCCGCCGATGATCATGCGCGACACGATCTTCTGCGCGATACCGGAGAACGCCGACCCCGATCCGATCACCGACTCGATCGCCCGGATGGAAACCGACATCCGGTCGTACGTCCCGGGATTCCGGCTGCTGCGCGAACCGCAGTACGACCCCGGCCGCGTCGCGATCTTCGTGGAGGTCGCGGGCGCGGGCGACTTCCTGCCGGAGTACGCGGGGAACCTCGACATCATGACCGCCGCCGCGACGAGGGTGGGGGAGGAGATCGCCCGTGCAGCTCAGGTTGACCGACACGTCACTGCGTGACGGCTCGCACCACAAGCGGCACCAGTTCACGGCCGGCGACGTGCGCTCGATCGTGGCGGCGCTCGACGGTGCCGGCGTGCCGGTCGTCGAGGTGGCGCACGGCGACGGGCTGGGCGGGTCGTCGTTCAACTACGGCTTCAGCCGCACGCCGGAGCAGGAGCTCATCAAGGTCGCGGCCGAGACGGCCACGCGGGCCAGGATCGCCGTGCTGATGCTGCCCGGGGTCGGGGTGAAGGACGACATCCTGGTGTCGCAGGACAACGGCGCCTCGATCGTCCGGATCGCCACGCACTGCACCGAGGCCGACGTGTCCGTGCAGCACTTCCAGCTGGCCCGCGACCGCGGTCTGGAGACCGTCGGCTTCCTGATGATGGCGCACTCGCGGCCACCGGAGGCCCTGGCGAAGCAGGCGCGCATCATGGCCGACGCCGGGTGCCAGTGCGTCTACGTGGTCGACTCGGCCGGAGCCCTCGTCCTGGAACAGGTTTCCGAGCGCGTCGAGGCGCTGGTCGCGGAACTGGGGGACGACGCCCAGGTCGGCTTCCACGGGCACGAGAACCTGGGGCTGAGCGTCGCGAACTCCGTGGCCGCGGCACGGGCGGGCGCGAGGCAGATCGACGGCAGCGTACGCGGGTTCGGTGCGGGCGCGGGGAACACGCCGCTGGAGGCGTTCGTCGGCGTCTGCGACAAGCTGGGTTTCACCACCGGCGTCGACTTCTTCAAGATCGTGGACGCGGCCGAGGACGTCGTGCGGCCCGTCATGCCCGAGGAGTGCCTGCTCGACCGGATGGCGCTGATGATGGGTTATGCGGGCGTCTACTCCAGCTTCCTCAAGCACGCGTACACGCAGGCCGAGCGCTACGGCGTGTCCGGCGCGCAGATCCTCGTGCGCGCGGGCGAGCGCAAGCTCGTCGGCGGGCAGGAGGACCAGCTGATCGACATCGCACTGGAGCTGAGCAGGGAGAACGTCCGATGAGCGAGGAGATCCTCGGCAAGGTGCGGGAGCTGCTGCCCTCCCTGAGGGAACGCGCGGCGGAGGCGGAGGAGCTGCGCAGGGTGCCGCCGGAGTCGGTGAAGGCGTTGCAGGAGACCGGGTTCTTCCGGATGCTGCAGCCCGCCCGGTACGGCGGCTTCGAGTCGCACCCGCTGGACTTCTACACCGCCGTCCGGCTGATCGGCAGCGCCTGCGGGTCGACGGGCTGGGTCGCGTCCGTGCTGGGCGTGCACCCGTGGCACGTCGGGCTGTTCGACGTGAAGGCGCAGGACGAGGTGTTCGGCGAGGACCAGGACACCCGGATCTCGTCGTCCTACGCGCCGACGGGCCGGGCGACGCCGGTCGAGGGAGGGTTCCGGTTCAGCGGCAAGTGGAGCTTCTCGTCAGGCTGCGACCACGCCACGTGGGTGCTGCTCGGCGGTCTGGTGATGAACGACGAGGGCAAACCGGTCGACTTCCGGACGTTCCTGCTGCCGATCTCCGACTACCTGATCAACGACGTGTGGGACGCGGTCGGCCTGCGCGGCACGGGCAGCAACGACATCGTGGTGGAGGACGTCTTCGTGCCGGAGCACCGGGCGCTGAGCATGGTGCACACCGCGCGGTGCAGCTGCCCCGGCCAGGAGGTCAACCCCGGCCCGCTGTTCCGCATGCCGTACGGGACGATCCACCCGTACGCGATCACCGCGCCGATGATCGGCATGGCGACCGGCGCGTACGAGCTGCACGTCACCGCGACCCGCGAACGCGTCCGGGCCGCCTACCTGGGCGAGAAGTCGGTGGACGACCCGTTCGCGCAGGTGCGCATCGCCACGGCGGCCGCCGACATCGACACCGCGTGGTGGCAGCTGGAGAAGGACATCACCGAGGAGTGGGAGCACGCCGTCGCCGGCACGAAGATCCCGGTCGAGCTGCGCCTGCGGGCGCGGCGGGACCAGGTGCTGGGCAGCGCGCGGGCGATCTCCGCGATCGACCGGCTCTTCGAGAGCGCGGGCGGCAAGGCGATCAACGCGGGGCTGCCGCTGCCCCGGTTCTGGCGCGACGCGCACGCCGCACGCGTGCACGCGGCCAACGACCCGGAGCGCGTGCTGGTGCTGTACGGCAAGAACGAGCTCGGCATCCAGGTCCGCGACGGGTTGTTCTGAGAGGGCGTCGATGAGCGTGCGGTTGCACTACCACGAGGCGGGTGCGGACAACGCCGAGACGCTGGTCCTGCTGCACGGCGGCGGGCCCGGTGCGTCGGCGATGTCGAACTTCCGCGCGAACATCCCGGTGTTCGCGAAGTCGTTCCGGGTGCTGGCGGTCGACCTGCCGGGCTACGGCCAGTCGGACAAGCCCGCCGAGCACGACCAGTACTTCTCCTTCGCCGCCAAGGCGTTGAAGGACCTGCTGGACTCGCTGGAGGTCGAGCGGGCCCACCTCCTCGGCAACTCGCTGGGCGGCGGCACCGCGGTCCGGTTCGCGCTGGACAACGGCAAGCGCGCCGGGCGGCTCGTGCTGATGGGGCCGGGCGGGCTGTCGTTGAACGTCTTCTCACCGGACCCGACCGAGGGGGTGCGCAAGCTCGGCGCGTTCGCCAGGACACCCACGCGGGAGAAGATCGAGGAGTTCCTGCGGATCATGGTCTTCGACCAGTCGCTGATCACCGACGAGCTGGTCGACGAGCGGTTCGAGGCCGCGTCGAACCCGGAGTCGTTGCGGGCCATGGCCGCGCTCGGCAGGTCGTTCTCCGGCGCGGACTTCGAGCAGGGCATGCTCTGGCGCGAGGCGTACAGGCTGCGTCAGCGGGTGTTGCTGGTGTGGGGCCGTGAGGACCGGGTCAACCCCCTGGACGGCGCGCTGGTGGCGCTGAAGCTGATCCCGCGCGCCCGGCTGCACGTGTTCGGCGGCTGCGGGCACTGGGCGCAGCTCGAGAAGTTCGACGAGTTCAACAGGCTGGCGCTCGACTTCCTCGGGGAGGCGTGATGGGCATCCGTTCACTGGGCTACCTGAGGATCGAGACGACCGACATGGCCCGGTGGCGCGAGTTCGGCCTGAAGGTCCTCGGCATGGTCGAGGGCAAGGGTTCGGCGGAGGGCGCACTGCACCTGCGCATGGACGACTTCCCGGCGCGGCTGGTGGTCGTGCCCGGCTCGCGGGACCGCCTGCAGGTGTCCGGCTGGGAGGCCGCCACCGAGGCCGAGCTGGAGGACGTGGCGAAGCGCCTGGCCTCGGCCGGGGTCACCTACGTCGAGGGCATGGCGGAGGACCTGGCGGAACGGCGGGTGAACGGACTGATCCGGTTCGACGACCCGTCGGGCAACACGCTGGAGGTCTTCCACGGCGCCGCGCTGGAGCACCGGCGGGTCGTCTCGCCGTACGGGCACCGGTTCGTGACGGGGGAGCAGGGGCTCGGGCACGTCGTGCTGTCCACTTCGGACGACGAGGCCGCTCTGCACTTCTACCGCGACGTGCTGGGCTTCCGGCTGCGCGACTCGATGCGCCTGCCGCCGCAGCTCGTCGGCAGGCCCGAGGACGGCCCGCCCGCGTGGCTGAGGTTCTTCGGCTGCAACCCGCGCCACCACAGCCTCGCGTTCCTGCCGATGCCGACTCCGAGCGGGATCGTGCACCTCATGGTCGAGGTCGAGAACACCGACGACGTGGGCCTGACGCTCGACCGCGCGCTGCGCCGCAAGGTGCCCCTGTCGGCGACCCTGGGCCGGCACGTGAACGACCTGATGCTGTCGTTCTACATGAAGACACCCGGCGGGTTCGACGTCGAGTTCGGTTGCGAGGGACGGCAGGTGTCCGATGAGGACTGGATCGCACGGGAAAGCACGGCGGTGAGCCTGTGGGGACACGACTTCAGCGTGGGGGTCCGGAAGTAGCGGCCCGCTACCGCTCCGTCCTCGGCCACTTCTGCACGGGGGTGGCCGTGGTGACCGGCACGTCCCCGGACGGACCGGTCGGGTTCGCCTGCCAGGCGTTCGCCGCCCTGTCGCTCGACCCGCCGCTGGTGCTGTTCTGCCCGCAGCGGACCTCGCGCAGCTGGGCCGCGATGGCGCCGGCCGGCTCGTTCTGCGTGAACGTGCTGGCCGAGGACCAGCGCGAGGTCTCGACGGTGTTCGGCAGGGCGGGCGCGGACAAGTTCGCCGGCATCTCCTGGACGCCGTCGCCCACCGGGGCCCCGGTGCTCGACGGCGCCCTGACGTGGGTGGACTGCCGCGTGACGGCCGTGCACGACGAGGGTGACCACCACGTCGTCATCGGCTCGGTCGTCGAGCTGGGTCCGGTGCGCGAGGCGCGGCCGCTGCTGTTCTACCGCGGCCGCTACGCCTCGCACGCCGAGCTGGACCCGCGCGGCTGGTCCGGCGAGGTCCTCGACAACCTCCTGACCTGGCAGCGCCAGTCAGAGTGGAGCTGACGCCGTGACGTGCCAGCACGCGCCCGGGATCCGCACCTCGTCGTCGTGCACGAACCCGTCGAACGCGCTCCGCACGCCGGCGAGGATCCCGGCCCGGTCCTCCTCCGGCGCCTCCCGCAGCGCGCGGGCGATCGGGCCGAGGTTGCCCAGGTACGTGCCCAGCAGCTTCTCGGGCATCGTGCAGGTCCGGTCCACCGGGCTGAGACCGACCTCGCCCCACCCGGCCCGTTCGAGGATCTCGCGGGTCCTGCCGGCGTCCGCGAGCGAGAACGGCCCCGGCCCGTCCGGGTCCGGCGCGGGCGCGTCGGGCACCAGCTCCGCCGCGGCCTTCGACGCGGTGGTCATGAACGGGTTCTCCTCCGCCGTGCGCCAGACGACCAGGCTGAGCTCACCGCCCGGCGTGGTGGCGTCGAGCAGGTTGCGGAAGGCCGCCTCCGGATCGGCGAAGAACATGACCCCGAACCTGCTGAGGACCAGGTCGAAGCTCTCGCCGAACGCGTGCACCTGCGCGTCGGCCTCGACGAACCGCGCCACGCCGTGCTCCCGTGCCGCGGCGAGCATCGTCGAGGAGATGTCGACGCCCAGGCAGTCCGCCCCGGTGGCCTCGGTGACCGCCCTGGTGACGCCGCCCGTGCCGCACCCGACGTCGAGGACCTTGACGCGCGGCCGCTCCAGAGCGTGCCGCACCAGCACGTCCTGGAACGGCCGCAGCACCATCTCCACGACGTCCTGCGCGTTCGCCCAGCCCCGGCCCGCCGCGTTCCACCAGGCCGCCTGCTCGCTGTTGACCTCAGATGTCATGCTCACACCGTCCTACTTCAAGTCGGCTTGAGGTCAAGTGTCGTGGACTTCGCGGAAATCGGCATCGGTGAGGTCGTCCGCCGCTCCGGCGTGCCCGCCTCGACCCTGCGCTACTACGAGGAACGAGGCCTGATCGCGTCCCTGGGCCGCCGCGGCCTGGCCCGCGTGTTCTCGTCGGCCGTGCTGGAACAGCTGGCGCTGATCGCCATCTGCCGCTCGGCGGGGTTCTCCCTCGACGAGATCACGCTGATGTTCTCGCCCGACGGCCGTCCGTCCCCGAACCGCGCGATGCTCGCGGCCAAGGCGGACGAGCTGGACGCGACCATCCGCAGGCTCACCTCCATGCGCGACGACCTGAGGCACGCCGCGGCCTGCCCGGCGCCGTCGCACCTGGAGTGCCCGACGTTCCGCCGCGTGCTGAGGGAGGGGTTCAGGCGGCCGGACGGCGACGCGGGTCCGTGACCGCCGCGATCACCCGCGGGTGAGGCGGGCGAGTCTTTCCAGGTGGACCTGCGGACTGCCGAACAACTGCCCGCTCCCGTGCGCCCGCTTCAAGTACAGGTGCGCGTCGTGCTCCCAGGTGATCGCGATACCGCCGTGCATCTGCACCATCTCGGCCGCGACCTTGAAGAAGGCCTCCGAGCAGTACACCTTCGCCACCGCCGCCGACACCTCGTCCACCGCCGCGAGCGAGGCCGACCGCGCCGTCTCCACGAGCACGTGCAGATCGGCCATCCGGTGCTTCAGGGCCTGGAACGACCCGATGGGCTTCCCGAACTGGACCCGCGTCCTGGTGTGCTCGACGGTGAGCTCGAGCGCCCGTGCGGCAGCACCCACCTGCTCCGCGCTCAACGCCGCCAGCGCGATGTCGCGCACGCCGGGGGACCACGGCCCGAGGTACGCGGCGGCACCACCGGTCAGCCGGACGGAGGCGAGGCGGCGCGTCGGGTCCATCGCCGGGGTGTGCGAGCGGGTGACGCCGGCCGGGTCGGCCTCGTACAGCGAGACGCCGTCCGTGACGAGCAGGATCTCGGCGGTGTCCCCGTCCAGGACGTAGCGGACGCTGCCCTCCAGCGGACCCCCGGAGGCCGCCGTGGTGATCTCCGGGTGGTCGGGCGGCGCGGCGGTCACCCCGTCGCCGGCGGCCCACGGCCAGGCGAGAGCGGCGATCTCCCCGCCGGCGATCCGGGGCAGCAACCGGGCGCACGCCTCGACGTTCCCGCTGGCCAGCAACGCCTGCGAGGCGAGCGTCGAGGCGAGCAGCGGTGCCGGGGTGAGCGTGCGGCCGAGTTCCCCCAGCGCCACGCGGGTCTCCGGCAACCCGGCGCCGGAGCCGCCGTACTCCTCGGGGATCGGGAGCACGCCGATGTCGCACAGCCGCGCCCATAGCGCCTTGTCGTGGCCGTGCGGTGCCTCGATGGCCGCCCGGACGTCCGAGTGCCTGTCGAGCATGCCGCGGACGGCGTCGCGCAACGCCAGTCGTTCCGGTGTCACAACGCCTCCAGCACTCGGGCCCGGTGCGTCGACGGGCTGCCCCACGCCGTGCGCAGGGCTCGGGTCTGCAGCAGGAACCTGCCCAGCTCGTGCTCGGCGGTGCAGCCGATGGCCCCGTGCACCTGCAGGGCGGTGCGGGCGGCTCGCCAGGCGGCGTCGGAGGTGGCCACCTTGGCGGCGGACACGTCCCTGGAGGTCAGGGTGACCGCGGCGCCGAAGACCAGGGGCCGCGCCATCTCCAGGCCGACCAGGACGGTCGCGAGGTGGTGCTTGACGGCCTGGAACCGGCCGATCGGCTGGCCGAACTGCGCGCGTGCCCCGGCGTACGAGGTGGTCATCTCGAGCATCGCCCGGCCCAGGCCGAGGAGCTGCGCCGAGCAGGCCAGGACGCCCAGGTCGAACGCGCGGGCGGCCTGCGCGCCGGTGGCGACGACCGGGCCCGCGGCCAGTTCGGCCAGGCGGCGGGACGGGTCCACGGACCGCAGGAACGAGGTGGGGGACGCCTCGTGCACGTCGGAGCCCTGGACCAGGAAGTACCGATCGGCCTCGACGGCGTGGGGCACCAGGGGCGGGAAGGCGACGGAGCCGGGACCCACCCCCAGGGCGGGCAGCACCGCGAGGGACTCGACCAGGGGCCCGGCCGACGCGTGGTGCCCCAGCTCCTCGAACACCACCACCAGGTCCACCGGGTCGGTCACCTCGTCCAGACCGAGCGCACCGAGGTCGGTCCGGCCCGCGGCCAGGAAGTCGTGCAGCACGGAGGCGAGGTCCGCCTGCTCGGCGGACAGCGTGAACATCATCGCGGCAGCCCCAGGAGTCGTTCGGCGATCACGTTGCGCTGGATCTCGTTGGTGCCGGCGTAGATCGGTCCCGCCAGCGAGAACAGCCACCCGTCCCGCCAGCCCGGCGCCACCTCGCCGAGCAGGTCGAGCGCGGTCTCGTGCAGGGCCACGTCGAGCTCGGACCAGAACACCTTCGTCACGCTCGCGGCAGGCCCGCTCACCGGCTGCGCCAACGCGCCGAACGTGTGGAGGCGGTAGGCCTGCGCGCCGATCCACGCGTCCACGACCCGGTCGCGCAACGCCGGATCGGGGTTCTCGCGGTACAGCTCCACCAGGCGCGCGGCCGCGGCGGTGAAACGGCCCGGGCTGCGCAGGGTGAGGCCGCGCTCGTTGCCCGCGGTGCTCATCGCCACGCGCCAGCCGTCGCCGGGTTCGCCCACGACGTCGTGGTCCGGCACGAACACGTCGTCGAGGAAGATCTCGGCGAAGCCCGGCTCGCCGTCGAGCTGGGCGATCGGCCGGACCGCCACGCCGGGGGCGCGCAGGTCGAACAACAGGTAGGTCAGGCCCCGGTGGCGTTCGCCGGGGCCGGTGCGGAAGAGCCCGAACGCGCGGTCCGCGAACGCCGCCCGGGAGCTCCAGGTCTTCTGGCCGCGCAGCAGCCAGCCGCCGTCGCGGCGGACGGCCGTGCTGCGCAGCGACGCCAGGTCCGACCCCGCCTCGGGTTCGGACCAGGCCTGCGCCCAGACCTCGTCGGCGCGTGCCATGGCGGGCAGGATCCGAGCGCGTTGCTCGTCCGTGCCGTGCGCGAACAACGTCGGTGCGAGCAGGAAGATGCCGTTCTGCGAGACGCGGCCGGGTGCGCCGGAGGCGTGGTACTCCTCCTCGAACACCAGCCACTGCAGCAGCGAGGCCTCCCGGCCACCGAACTTCTCGGGCCACGAGACGACCGACAACCGGGAAGAGGCGAGGAGACGTTCCCAGGAACGGTGTTCCTCGAAGCCCTCCGCGGTGTCCATCGAGGACAGCGGACGGACGTGCGCCGCCAGCCACGAGCGCACCTCGGCCTGGAACTCGAGGGTCGACGCGTCAAGGGAGAGGTCCATCAGCCGGAGGCCTTCTTCATCGTGCGGGCGTCCATGCCGGCCAGCGCGTCGGTGCCGACCTCGGCGTTGTGCGCGTGCGCGAAGTGGTGCAGCCCGAACACCGAGTCCATCCCGGCACGCATCCCCATCAGGTCCTCGGCCTGGTTGACCGCCTTCTTCGCGAGAGCGAGCCCGAACCGCGGCATCGCCGAGATCCGTCCGGCCAGCTCGAAGACGGTCGCCTCCAGCGACTCCCGGGGCACGACGCGCGACACCATGCCCCACTCGTGGGCGCGCTGGGCTGAGAACCGGTCGCCGGTGAACAGCACCTCCTTCGCGGCACGAGGGCCGAGGACCCACGGGTGCGCGAAGTACTCGACACCGGGAATCCCCATGCGCACCACGGGGTCGGCGAAGAACGCGTCCTCGGAGGCGACGACCAGGTCGCAGACCCACGCCAGCATCAGGCCACCGGCGACGCACGCGCCCTGCACCATCGCGATCGTCGGCTTCGGGATCTCCCGCCACCGCCGGCACATCCCGAGGTAGACCTCCATCTCGCGCGCGAACCGGAGGTCGCCGCCCTCACGGCCGACGTGGTCCCACCACAGGACTGCCTTGCGCTCGAACGAGGTGTCGACGTCACGCCCCGGCGAGCCGATGTCGTGGCCCGCGGAGAAGTGGTCGCCGGCACCGGCCAGGACGACCACCTTGACCTCGTCGTCGTCGACCGCGCGGGTGAAGGCCTCGTCCAGCGCGTAGGTCATCGCCGAGTTCTGCGCGTTGCGGTACTCCGGGCGGTTCATGGTCACGACGGCGACCGCGTCCCGCCGCTCATACGACACAGTCACGCGTTCTCCTCGCGCAGTCGGGTTTTGAGGACCTTGCCCATGGCGTTGCGGGGGAGCGCGGGGTGGAACTCCACCGCACGCGGCACCTTGTAGTTCGCGAGCCGCTCCCGGCAGAACGCGATCACCTCGTCCGCCGTCAGCGCGGAACCGGGCGCTGTGACGACGTGCGCCACGCCGACCTCGCCGAGCCGCGCGTCGGCCGTCCCGACCACCGCCGACTCCGCGACCCCCGGCAGGCGGGCCAGCGCCTGCTCGACCTCCGCCGGGTAGACGTTGAACCCGCCGCAGATGTACATGTCCTTGAGCCGGTCGGTGATCGAGAGGTACCCGTGCTCGTCGACCGTCCCGACGTCACCCGTGTGCAGCCAGCCGTCGGCGTCGACCGCGGCAGCCGTGGCCTCGGGATCGTCGAGGTAGCCGAGCATCACGTTCGGGCCGCGCAGCAGCACCTCGTCCCGCTCGCCCAGCCGCAGCTCGAACCCCGCCAGGGGTCGCCCGCACGTGTGCGCGACGGTCTCCGGCGAGTCACCGGGCCGGCACATGGTGGCGACGACCGCCTCCGTCAGCCCGTAGGCGGTGAGAACGGTCAGCGACAGCTCCGACCGCATGCGCTCGACCAGCGCCACCGGGACGACCGCGGCACCGGTGACCGCCAGCCGCAGGCTCGACAGGTCGAACGAGTCGCGCCCGGGGTGGTCCAGCAGCGCCTGGAAGATCGTCGGCGGCCCCGGCAGCACGGTGATCCGCTCCCGCTCGACCAGCCGCATCGTCTCGACGACGTCGAACACCGGCTGCGGCACGATCGTGGCGCCGCTCGACAGGCACGCCAGGATCCCCGCCTTGTAGCCGAAGGTGTGGAAGAAGGGGTTGACGATCAGATAGCGGTCCGCCGAAGTCAGTTCGCCGCACGAAGCCCACGCCTCGGCCACCCCGAGCGACTGCCGGTGCGCGCTCATCGCCCCCTTGCTGCGCCCGGTGGTCCCGGACGTGAACATGACGTCGCACAGCTGGTCCCCGGTCAGGGCGGGCAGGCCGACGTCGGCCGGGACCCAGGACGCCGGCAACCGCACCACCTCCGGGAGGTCCGGCGACAACGCCCGCAGCTCCGCCTCCCTGTCACGCCCCAGGAACTCGCCCTCCACGACCAGCACGCGGGCGGCGCTGCGCCGCAGCACGTCCAAGGTCTCCACCGCGGTGAACCGCGTGTTGATCGGCACGAGCGCCGCGCCCGCGTGCAGCGCCCCGAGCCCCGCGACCACCCACTGAGCCGAGTTGGGCGCGCACAGGGCGACCCGGTCACCCGGCCGCACGCCCATCCCCACGAGCGCGCGAGCGGCGTCCAGCACCGCGGAACGCAGCCCCGCCCAGCCGATCCGGACCTCGCCGTCCACCAACGCCTCCGCGTCGGTGTACGAAGCAGCGGCCCGGTCGAGCACGGCTGAAACCGTGTGCCTGCTTGGATCTACGGCCACAACGCCCTCCAAAGCAAGTGCTTGGTAGGTTAGAGTATGGCGCATGGAGTCCTTCCGGCGCGAGGTGCGGGAATGGTTGTCCGCCAACCTCGTCGGTGAGTTCGCTGAGCTGCGCGGCCTGGGAGGACCGGGCCGCGAGCACGAGGCGTTCGAGGGGCGGTTGCGCTGGCACCGGCACCTCGCCCGGAGCGGGTGGACGTGCCTCGGCTGGCCCGGCGAGCGCAGCGTCGAGGAACAGGTGGTCTTCCACGAGGAGTACGCGCGGGCCGACGCCCCGGCGAAGGTCGACATCGTCGGCGAAGGCCTGCTGGGCCCGACGCTCGTCGCGTTCGGCACGCCGGAGCAGAAGGAGCGCTTCCTGCCCAAGATCCGCACCCTCGACGAGCTGTGGTGCCAGGGCTACTCCGAACCGGGCGCGGGATCCGATCTGGCGTCCGTGCAGACCAAGGCGCGGCTCGAAGGCGGCCGATGGGTGATCGACGGCCAGAAGATCTGGACGTCGAACGCGCACCACTCGGACTGGATCTTCGTGCTGTGCCGCACCGAACCGGGCTCGCGGCGGCACCGGGGCCTGTCGTACCTGCTCGTCCCGCTGCGCCAGCCGGGGATCGAGGTGCGGCCGATCCGCCAGCTCACCGGCACGTCCGAGTTCAACGAGGTCTTCTTCGGCGGCGCGGTCACGGCGCGGGAGAACGTCGTCGGCCGCCCCGGTGAGGGCTGGAAGGTCGCGATGGCCACCCTCGGCTTCGAGCGCGGTACGGCGATGCTCGGCCACCAGGTCGCGTTCCGGCGTCAGCTCGACGCGATCACGGCGCGGGCCCCGGACGACGAGAGGCTCACCAGGGCGTGGGTGGAGCTGCACGTCATGCGCTCGCACACGCTGAGGACCCTGAACGACGAACCGGGCTCGGAGGCGTCCGTGCTGAAGCTGTTCTGGGCGGGCTGGCACCGCAGGCTCGGCGAGCTCGCCGTGGACTCGCTCGGGCCGGAATCGATGATCGACGACAACGAGTGGCAGCGCCTGTTCCTGTTCAGCCGCGCGGAGACCATCTACGGCGGCTCGGACGAGATCCAGCGCGAAATCATCGCGCACCGGATCCTGGGGCTGCCGCGATGACCGGCCACGACCTGCTGACGGGCAAGGTCGTCGTGGTCACAGCCGCGGCGGGCACCGGCATCGGCTCGGCGACCGCGAAGCGGTGCCTCGAAGAAGGCGCCACGGTCGTCATCAGCGACTGGCACGAACGCCGCCTCGGGGAGACCCACGAAGCACTGGGCACCGCCCACGCCATCCCGTGCGACGTCACCGACGAGCAGCAGGTGCAACGGCTGGTCGACGAGACGGTCGAGCGCTGCGGCCGCATCGACGTGATGGTCAACAACGCCGGTCTCGGTGGCGAGAAGTCGGTCCTCGACATGTCCGACGAGGAGTGGTCGCGGGTCCTCGACGTCACGCTGAACGGCACCTTCCGCTGCACCAGGGCCGCACTGCGCCGAATGGTCGTCCAGCGAAGCGGTGTCGTCGTCAACAACTCGAGTGTGATCGGCTGGCGCGCCCAGAGGGGTCAAGCCCACTACGCCGCAGCGAAAGCGGGCGTCATGGCGCTCACCAGGTGCGCCGCGATGGACGTCGCCGAGCACGGCATCCGGGTGAACGCCGTCGCGCCGAGCTTGGCGGCGCACCCGTTCCTGGCCAAGGTCACCAGTGAGGAGTTGCTGACCGAACTGGCGTCCCGCGAGGCTTTCGGGCGCGCCGCCGAGCCCTGGGAGGTCGCGAATGTGATCGTGTTCCTCGCCAGCGACTACTCGTCCTACCTGACGGGCGAGGTCGTCTCGGTGAGCAGTCAGCACCCGTGAGAGAGGAACGACCGATGAGCACCCGGAGGGCCGAGCTGCTGGAGCTCGCCGCGAAGATGTTCGCCGACCGAGGCTACGGGCAGACCACGGTCAGGGACATCGCGGATGCGGCCGGCATCCTGTCCGGCAGCCTCTACCACCACTTCGACTCGAAGGAGTCGATGGTGGACGAGATCCTGCGGACGTTCCTGGACGGGCTGTTCACCCGGTACCGGGAGATCGTCGAGGCCGGCGCCGGTCCGAAGAAGACCCTCAAGGCGCTGGTCGTGGCGTCGTTCGAGGCGATCGACACCCGGCACGCCGCGGTCGCGATCTACCAGAACGAGGCCAAGCACCTGGCGCCGCTGGAGCGGTTCTCCTACATCGAGGACCGCAGCGCGGAGTTCCGCAAGCTGTGGACGGTGCTGCTGGAGGAGGGCATCAGCGCGGGCGTGTTCCGCGCAGACCTCGACGTCGACGTGGCGTACCGGTTCATCCGCGACACGGTGTGGGTGGCCGTGCGCTGGTACCGGCCGGACGGCGACCTGTCCGCGGAGACGGTGGCCGACCAGTACCTCGCCATCCTGCTCGACGGCATCGCCACGGGACGCCGGACGAACTCGAAGACGTAGAAGGAGGGCCCTCGTGGCCGAGGCGTACATCATCGAGGCTGTGCGGACCCCGGCGGGCAGGCGCGGTGGCGAGCTCAGCCACGTGCACCCCGCCGATCTCGGCGCGCACGTGATCACCGCACTGCTCAACCGGGTCGACGTCGACCCCACGGACGTCGACGACGTGATCTTCGGCTGCGTGGACACCGTCGGCCCGCAGGCGGGCGACATAGCGCGCACGTCGTGGCTCGCGGCGGGGTTCCCGGAGCAGGTGCCGGGCGTGACGGTCGACCGGCAGTGCGGCTCGAGCCAGCAGGCGCTGCACTTCGCGGCGCAGGCGGTCATGAGCGGCACGGCCGACGTCGTGGTCGCGGGTGGCGTGCAGAACATGTCGCAGGTGCCGATCGGGTCGGCCATGACGGCCGGTCCACGGGCAGGCGGCCCGTTCGAGGGCTGCGAGGGCTGGCAGCACCGCTACGGCGACGAGGAGGTCTCGCAGTTCCGCGCGGCGGACCTGATCGCCGTGCGGTGGGACCTGTCGCGGCGCGAGATGGAGGAGTTCGCGCTGCAGAGCCACCTCCGCGCGATCACCGCGATCAAGGAGGGCCGGTTCGACCGCGAGATCGCCCCGGTCAACGGGGTGGCGGCCGACGAGTGCCCGCGCCCGGACACCAGCGCCGAGAAGATTGCGAAGCTGGCGCCGTTGCGGCCGGGCGGCCGGACCACCGCCGCGCTGTCGTCGCAGATCTCCGACGGCGCCTCCGCGGTGCTGGTGGTGTCGGAACGGGCCGTGCGCGAGCACAGGCTGACGCCGCGGGCGCGCGTGCACCACCTGTCGGCGCGCGGGTCCGACCCGATCTACATGCTGACCGCGCCGATCCGGGCCACCCGGTACGCGCTGGCACGCGCCGGGATGTCCCTCGCGGACATCGACCTGTTCGAGATCAACGAGGCGTTCGCGTCGGTGGCGCTGGCGTGGGCCAAGGAGCTGGAGATCGACCTCGGCAGGGTCAACGTCAACGGGGGAGCGCTCGCGCTCGGCCACCCGATCGGCGCGACCGGCACGAAGCTGCTCACGACGTTGCTGCACGAGCTGGAGCGGACGGGCGGCCGGTTCGGGTTGCAGACGATGTGCGAGGGCGGCGGCCAGGCGAACGTGACGATCATCGAACGGCTCTGAGCCGGTCGATCGCCGCCTCGGCGTCCCGCACGATCCCCTCGACGAGGTCCGCGCACGTCGGCAGGTCGCCGAGCAGTCCGGCGACCTGGCCGGACGCGAGCACGCCCGCGTCGGTCCTGCCCTCGACCAGGCCCGCCTTGAGCAGCATCGGCGTGTTCGCGGCCATGACGACCTGCGACCACGTGAGGTCCCTGCCGTGCCTGAGGGCCAGGCCCTCGCGGATCATCGCGCGCCACGACAGCCCGGTGTGCCGCCGGAACCGGGCCGCGTTGGCGACGGCCCTGGCCAGGCCGCTGATCGGGCCGGACCTCTCGAGGTGCTCGACGAGGCCGGACCGCAGGACCCGGTGCGGCAGGCCGTCGACGCGGGTGGTCACGACCGTGCCGTTCAGATCCCGTCGCAGGTAGGCCTGTTTCACCGCGTCCGGCACCGTGCTCTCCCGCGTGAGCAGGAACCGGGTGCCCATCGCGATGCCGGCCGCGCCGTACGCGAGCGCGGCGGCCAGTCCGCGTCCGTCGAAGAAACCGCCGGCCGCGACCACCGGGATGTCCACGGCGTCCAGCACGCTCGGCAGCAGCAGGGTCGTCGCCACGCCGCCGGTGTGGCCACCACCCTCACCGCCCTGGACGATCACGGCGTGCGCGCCCCACTTCGCGACCTTCTCGGCGTGCCGGGCCGCGCCGACCGACGGGATCACGACGACACCGGCGTCGTGCAGCTTCGCGATCATGTCCGGTTTCGGGGCCAGCGCGAAGGAAGCGACCCGGACCCGTTCGCGGATGAGCAGGTCGACCCGCTCCGGTGCGTCGTGGGCGTCCGCGCGGAGGTTCACGCCGAACGGCGCGGTGGTGCGCGAGCGGGTCTCCCTGATGGCGGCTTCGAGCTCCGGGTAGGTCATCGTGGCCGAGGCGAGGATGCCGAGCCCGCCGGCCTCGGCGGTCGCGGACACGAGCCGCGGTCCCGCGACCCAGCCCATGCCGGTCTGCACGACCGGGTGCCGCACGCCGGCCAGGTCGGTGAGCGCGGTCCTCACCGCGGCACCTCCCCGTCGCGCGTGCCGTGCGGGTCGAGCCTCGTCCTGATCAGGTCGAGCTCCTCGCCGGTCGGGAGCCTGGTCTCGGTGACCCCGTCGGCGGCCAGGGGGAACGACGTCTGCCTCCGCACCTCGTCGACGGACACGCCGGGGTGCGCGGACACGATCCGCATCGAGCGGTCCGGGGTGGCGAAGTCGAGCACGGCGAGGTTCGTGACGACGCGGTGGACGTCGTGGAAGGGCCCCACGGCCCGGTCGTAGCCGACTCCGGACACCACGTCGACCGCCTCGACGAGCACGCGCGGGCTGTGCCGCGGCACCCAGTAGCTGGTGCGGTGGTTGATCGTGTTGCCCGGCGCGCCCCGGAAGCCGAGGAGCTGGCGCGTGGGCCGCGCGTGGTCGCCGATCGCGGAGATGTTCTGGTTGCCGAACCGGTCGACCTGGTTCGCGCCCATCACGACGTGCCGGCGGCCGTGCGCGACGACGTCGAACACCTTCCGGTACGGCAACCAGCCCTCCACCGCGGACTCCGGCGTGAGCAGGAACGCCTCGCCGTCGCTGAGCAGCAGGCCGGGTTCGGTCGTCAGCCGGGCGAGCTTCGCGCCGAGGGACGGGATGAGGCCCATCGGGCTGGCGAGCGTCTCCCCGGCGCCGAGGAACAGGTCGGCGCACGCGGCGACGCAGACTTCGGCGCGCGTGATGTCGCTCAACCGAGGAACCTCTCGTAGAAGTCCGGCCACTGCTCCGGGTCCGTGGCGGCGTTGGCGTACTCGCGCTGGAGGGCCTCGTCACGGCCGTAGTCGGGCACGCAGCTCGTGAACCCCGCGCCACCTGGTGCCTCCACCACGCCGTCGACCATCATCCGGTTGAGCAGCAGGGTTTGCGGCGGTCCGTCGAACGTCTCGACGACCTGCTCGCACGAGACGTACCTCCTGTCCGCGGCCAGGCAGAACAGGTCGTCGAAGTACGGGTCCGGCCCGAGGTACTGGGCGTTGCCGTGCCTGTCCGCGCGGTTGAGGTGCACGAGGGCCACGTCGAGCTTGAGCGCGGGCATCGCGACCAGCTCCTCGCCGTCGTCGTAGGGTGATCGCACGGTCTTGAGCTCCGGCGCGTACGTCAGCACGTCCGACCCGAGGCCCGCCCGGATGGGCAGGAACGGCAACCGGTGCCCGGCGGCGCGCAGCCCTGTCTGGAGCATGCCCTCGTCGAGCTCCAGCACCTCGATCGCACCGGTCTCGCGCGCCCGCTTGAACCACGGGTCGTACGGGATCGAGTCGAGCGAGACGAAGCCGTAGACCAGCTTGCGGACCTTTCCGGCCGCGCACAGCAGACCGGCGTCCGGGCCGCCGTACGTGACGACGGTGAGGCCGGTGACGCCGGACCGCAGCAGAGCCTTGACCAGGGTCATCGGCTTGCGCCGCGAGCCCCAGCCGCCGATGCCGACGGTCATCCCGTCCTCGATCTCGCCGACGGCCTCGTCAGCCGTCATTCGCTTGTCGCGCATGGTCTCCGTCCAGGAAGGCCTGCCGGGCGTGGTCCGACACGCCGGTGAGGTTCAGCTCGAAGGTGAAGCCCTGCTCGAAGCGGTAGCTCCGGTGCACGCGCTGCGGGTCGATGCCGTTGATCGCCTCCTTGGCGGCGCGGATCACCGTGGTGTCCTTCCTCGCGATCTCCTGCGCGATCTCGCGCGCCGCGTCGTCGAGCTGTGAGCGGGGCACGACCTCGACGACGCTGCCGTGGTGGTGCAGGGTCTGCGCGCTGACGTTGCGGGCCGTGTAGTAGAGCGTGCGCATGAGGTGCTGCGGCACGAGCCTCGCGAGGTGGGTGGCCGCGCCGAGCGCACCGCGGTCGACCTCGGGCAGCCCGAACGTGGCGTCGTCGGACGCGACGACGACGTCCGCGTTGCCGACCAGTCCGACACCGCCGCCGAGGCAGAACCCGTTGACGGCGGCGATCACCGGCACCTCGCAGTCGTAGACGGCCGCGAACGCCTTGGCACACCCGCGGTTGGCCGCCACGAGCGCGTTGTAGTCCTCCGCGCGCTGGATCTCCTTGAGGTCGACGCCCGCGCAGAACCCGCGGTTCTCCGCGCGGAGGACCACCACCCGCGCTCGCGGGTCCTCGCCCGCGGACGTGACCGCCGCGGCCAGGTCGAACCAGCCCCGAGAGGGGACGGCGTTGACCGGGGGGTAGTCGATGGTGACTTCGACGATGCCGTTTTCGGTGTGGCTGCTGGAGATCCCCATCACGCCGCCTTCCGAACCAAGCGATTGCTTGGTAATTTAGCAGTGCCGGAGCGACCGGGGTAGGTGCTGGTGGAACTGGACCTCGACTCAGCGGTGGTCCTGGTGACGGGCGGCGTGCGGGGTGTCGGTCTCGGCATCACCCGCGCGTTCCTCGCCGCCGGAGCCGTCGTCGTCACGTGTGCGCGGCGTCCCGCGGAGGTCGACGGCGCGTCGTTCGTGCCGTGTGACGTCCGCGACGCGGACCAGGTGGCCGGCCTGGTGTCCGGGGTCGTGGCCGAGCACGGCCGGCTCGACGTCGTGGTGAACAACGCCGGCGGAGCGCCGTTCGCGTGGGCGGACAGCGCCTCGCCGCGGTTCCACTCGAAGATCGTCGAACTGAACCTGCTGGCGCCGCTGCTGGTCTCCCAGGCGGCGAACGCCGTGATGCAGACCCAGGGCTCCGGTGGCGCGATCGTGAACGTGAGCAGCGTCAGCGGCCGGCGTCCGTCACCGGGAACCGCCGCCTACGGTGCCGCGAAGGCCGGGCTCGACAACCTGACCTCGACGCTGGCCGTCGAGTGGGCGCCGCGGGTCCGGGTCAACGCCCTGGCCGTCGGCATGGTGCGCACCGAGCAGTCGCACCTGCACTACGGCTCCGAGGCGGGGATCGAGGCGGTCGCGAAGACCGTGCCGCTGGGGCGCCTCGCCACGCCGGACGAGGTCGGGGCGTGCGCCGTGTTCCTGGCCTCGCCGCTGGCCTCCTACGTGAGCGGCGCGACCTTGGTCGTCCACGGCGGGGGAGAGGCACCCGCGTTCCTGACCGCAGCCGAGGGGGGATCTGCATGAGCCGGGTCGTGATCGTGACGGGGGCCGGCCGGGGCATCGGCCGAGCCCACGCGCTGGCGTTCGGCGCCGCCGGAGCCAGGGTCGTGGTGAACGACCTGTCCGCGGCGGTCGCGGGCGAGGTGGCGGAGCTGATCGGGCCGCGGGCGGTGGTCAGCACCGACGACGTCGGCACGTGGGCCGGTGCGCAGCGGCTCGTCCGGACGGCGGTCGAGACGTTCGGCGGGCTGGACGTGCTCGTGAACAACGCCGGCATCGTGCGCGACCGCATGGTCGTGAGCTGCGGTGAGGACGAGTGGGACGAGGTCGTCCGCGTCCACCTCAAGGGCCACTTCGCGACGCTGCACCACGCCGCCGCGCACTGGCGGGCCGTGCACAAGGCCGGGGGCGCGGTGAGCGGCCGGGTCGTCAACACCTCGTCCGGCGCGGGCCTGTTCGGCAGCGTCGGCCAGGCGAACTACTCGGCGGCCAAGGCGGGCATCGCGGCGATGACCCTGGTGGCGGCCGCCGAGCTGGCCCGCTACGGCGTCACGGTCAACGCCATCGCGCCGGCCGCGCGCACGCGGATGACCGAGGCGACGTTCGCGGAGGAGATGGCCGCGCCGGAGGACGGCTTCGACGCGATGGCACCGGAGAACGTCTCGCCGCTCGTGGTGTGGCTCGGCAGCGAGGAGGCCGGGGACGTGACCGGGCGGATGTTCGAGGTCGACGGCGGACGCGTCTGCGTGGTGCACGGCTGGCGGCGCGGCCCGGAGGTCGACAGGGGTGAGCGCTGGACGCCGGACGAGCTGGGCGACGTCGTGCGCGGGCTGGTCGCCGACGACCACCCGACCCCGGTCTACGGCGCCGGGTAACGTCGGCCGCGTGACCCGTCCGGCCTCCCACGCCGCCGTCTCGGCCGCGTTGTCCCAGCTCGGCGACGACGACCTGCTCGCTCTGCTGGAACGGGCCAGACCGGCGGGAAGGGGCATCGGCGGGCCGACGGCGGTGCTGGAGGTCGAGGGCACGCCGGTGTTCGTGAAGCGGTTGCCGCTGACCGACCTCGAGCTGCGCGACGCCGGATCGACCGCGAACCTCTTCGGCCTGCCCGTGCACACCCACTACGGCGTCGGGTTGGTCGGGGCGGCGGGCTTCGGGGCGTGGCGGGAGCTGGCCGTGCACACGATGACCACGAACTGGGTGCTGGAGGGCGAACACCAGGGCTTCCCGCTGATGTACCACTGGCGCGTCCTGCCGCACCCCGGCCAGACCTTGCCCGGGGAACTGGAGCAGGCGGTCGGCTACTGGGGACCGGAGATCGCTCCCCGCATCGAGGCGCTCCGGGCGTCCACGTGGAGCATCGCGCTGTTCCTGGAGCACTTCCCGCACGACCTGCACGACTGGCTGAACGGCGTCGCCGACCTCGAAAGCGCCTGCGAGATGGTCGAACGGGAGCTGGCGGCCGGGGTGGAGTTCATGAACTCCCGCGGCCTGCTGCACTTCGACGCCCACTTCCGGAACGTGCTGACCGACGGCGAACGCCTCTACTTCGCCGACTACGGCCTCGCGATCTCCTCCGCGTTCGACCTGTCCGAGGAGGAGATCGCGTTCTTCGCCGAGAACGTCGACTACGACCGCTGCTACACCGTCACGCACCTGGTGATGTGGTTCGCCCACGCCCTGCGGGCACGGGGGGTCCCGCCGCGGATCGCCGCGGTCCTGAACCGCCACAACGAGGTCGCGGCGGTGATGAAGGACTTCTACCGCCGCTTCCAGCACGAGAGCAGGCGCACGCCGTACCCGGCAGGGGACCTCAGAGCCGTTCGATGATGGTGCCCGTCGCCATCGCCCCGCCCGCGCACATCGTGATCAGCGCGGTCGACGCGTCCCGGCGTTTCAGCTCGTGCAGCGCGGTCGTGATGAGCCGCGTCCCGGTGCTGCCCACGGGGTGCCCGATGGCGATGGCCCCGCCGTTGACGTTGACGCGGTCGAGGTTCGGCCGGTGCACCGCCGCCCACGACAGGACCACGGACGCGAACGCCTCGTTGACCTCGAACAGGTCGATGTCGGCCATCTTCATGCCGCTGCGCTCAAGGAGCCTGGTCGTGGCGTCCACCGGCCCGTCCAGGTGGTAGTACGGGTCGGAGCCGACCAGGCACTGCGTCACGATCCGGGCGCGTGGCCTGAGCCCGTGCGCCCGCGCGAACTCCTCGCTGACGACCATGACCGCCGAGGCGCCGTCCGAGATCTGCGACGACGTCCCCGCGGTGTGCACGCCGTCCGGGACGACGGGCTTCAGCGCCGCCAACGCCTCCAGCGACGTCTCGCGCAACCCCTGGTCGGTGTCCACGAGGTCCTCCCCGGCCTTCACCGGCACGACCTCGGCGGTGAACCGCCCGGCCGCCCAGGCCGCCCGCGCCCGGTTCTGCGACTGCACGCCGAACCGGTCGACCTCCTCGCGCCCGATCCCGCGCCGCGCGGCGACCCGTTCGGCGGCGACGAACTGGTTCGGCAGGTCGACGGCCCACGACTCGGGCCGCGGCGTGCCGGTCTCGCCGATGTTGCTGCGCAGCGGGACGCGGCTCATCGCCTCGACCCCGCAGGCGATGCCGGCGTCGATCGCCCCGGCCGCGATCAACCCGGCGACGAGGTGCGTGGACTGCTGCGCCGAGCCGCACTGGGCGTCCACGGTGGTGCAGCCGGTGCCCTGCGGGAGGCCCGCGTGCAGCCAGGACGTCCGGGTGATGTTGGTGGACTGCTCACCCGCCTGGGTGACGGTGCCGCCGATGACCTGTTCCACCGTGGACGGATCGACGCCGGTCCGGTCGAGCAGGCCCCGCTGGGCCGCGCCGAGGAGCTCGGCGGCGTGCACCCCGGCCAACCAGCCGTTGCGCCTGCCGATGGGGGTGCGCACCGCTCCCACGATCACCGGACTGCCCACGCGAGCCTCCTCGCCTAGAAAGTAGAACACGTTCCTGAGTTGCTCCAGATTGGCCGCATGGGGGCTTCAACACAAGGCGCAACCGTGTTTGAATCGGATAGAACGCGTTCCACCAAGGAGGTGCCCGTGGGCAAGCCCCGCATCCCGGAAGGCTTCGACTTCACCGACCCGGACATGTACGCGACCCGGCTGCCGTTCGAGGAGTTCGCCGAACTGCGCCAGACCGCGCCGATCTGGTGGAACTCCCAACCGCTGGGCCGGGGCGGGTTCCCCGACGAGGGCTACTGGGTGGTGACCAAGCACCGCGACGTCAAGGAGATCTCGCGCAACAGCGAGCTCTTCTCCAGCCGCGAGAACACGGCGATCATCCGGTTCAGGGACGACATGCCGCGCGACAACATCGAGATGCAGCGGCTGCTGTTGCTGAACATGGACCCGCCCACGCACACCAAGCAGCGCGGCATCGTCTCGCGCGGGTTCACGCCCAGGGCGGTCAACAGCCTGCGCGAGGCCCTGACCGAACGCGCCGAACGCATCGTGTCCGAGGCGCTGGAGAAGGGCAGCGGGGACTTCGTCACCGACGTGGCGTGCGAACTGCCCCTGCAGGCGATCGCCGAGCTGATCGGGATCCCGCAGGAGGACCGGCGCAAGATCTTCGACTGGTCCAACCAGATGATCGCCTACGACGACCCCGAGTTCGAGATCGAACCGCTCGCCGCCGCCACCGAGCTCCTCGGCTACTCGTGGACGATGGCGGAGGACCGGCGCAGGTGCCCGCGGTCCGACATCGTCACCAAGCTCGTCCAGGCCGATGTGGACGGTGCGGGCCTCGCCTCGGAGGAGTTCGGCTTCTTCGTGCTGCTGCTGGCCGTCGCCGGCAACGAGACCACCCGCAACGCGATCACGCACGGCATGAAGGCGTTCTTCGACCACCCCGAGCAGTGGGAGCTGTTCAAGGACTCGAGGCCCGCCACCGCCGGGGACGAGATCGTCCGGTGGGCCACGCCGGTCGTGTCGTTCCAGCGCACCGCGATGGCCGACACCGAGCTCGGCGGCGTCGAGATCAAGCAGGGCCAGCGGCTCGGCATGTTCTACTCGTCGGCCAACTTCGACGAGGAGGTCTTCGCCGAGCCGGAGAAGTTCGACATCCTCCGCGACCCCAACCCCCACCTCGGGTTCGGCGGCAGCGGCGCGCACTTCTGCATCGGCGCCAACCTGGCCCGGCTGGAGATCGACCTGATCTTCAACGCCATCGCCGACGCCATGCCGAACATCAGGCAGGTGGCCGAACCGCGGCGGCTGCGGTCCGGGTGGCTCAACGGGATCAAGGAGTTCCAGGTCCAGTACGCGTGAGAGACGACCGAGGCCCCTCCACCCGCGGATGGAGGGGCCTCGTGCTGTGCCGGGTCAGGATTCGACGCGGAACGTGGCCATCGCGCGTTCGGTCTCCCAGAACGCGCGCACCGACCTGATCAGGCCGTCTTCGCGCACGTCGTAGACGAACACGCCCTCGGTGTCGACGCGTGCGCCACCGGGCAGGAACGCGCTGATGGTGCCGACGTTCGCGCACTCGGAGCCCGCCGCGAACGAGTCGTGCACAGCGAACTCGAAGCGCTCCACGTTGGCGATCGCAAGGTCCCAGAAGGCGGCGATCGCCTCCTTGCCGTGGTGGCCCTTGCCCTCCTCGTCGAACATCGAGGGGCCCACCGGGTCCTCGACGACGGCGTCCTCGGCGAACAGGGCGAGCCACTCGTCCTTGGCGCCGCGCGTCACGCAGTCCATCGAACGCCACGAGGCCACGCGGGCGGGCGTTTCGGTCTTGGAGGCCGTCCAGGTCACCGCGGTCATGCGAACTCTCCGATCACCTCGTCGGCGAAGCGCCGAAGTCCGTCCTTCTTGGCCTGGAGGCTGCCGTCGAAGCCGACGCCGTAGAACAGCCAGGGCACCACGATCGTGTCGGTCACGCCGATCTCGGCGAGCTGCCGGTAGCCGTCGAGGCCGAAGCGGTCGACGCACACGGCCTGGATCTCGAACGGGCGCTCGAAGGCCCCGAGATCGGTCAGGTCGGCGATGACCTGCTTCAGGTCATCGAACTTGATCATCGCCGAGGTCCAGCCGTCGCCGGCGCGGGCCGCGCGCCTCAGCGCCGCGGGGGAGTGGCCGCCGACGTAGAACGGCACCGGCTCGGTGGGGGCCGGCGACATCTGCAGGCGGCCGAAGTCGAAGTAGTCGCCGTGGTACTCGACCATCCCGCCGCCCAGCACCAGCTTCAGGACGTCGATCATCTCGTCGACGCGCGGCCCGCGGTTGCGGTACGGGACGCCGCACCACTCGAACTCCTCGGGCGACCAGCCGAGACCCACGCCGAGACCGAAGCGGTTGCCGGTCAGGTGGGCGACCGAGCCGACCTGGCGGGCGAGCAGCAGCGGGTTGCGGGAGCCGAGCTTGAGGACCTGCGTGTAGAAGTGGATGCGCGACGTCACGGCGCCCATCGCGGCGGCGGCGACGAACGGGTCCACCCACGGGGTGTCGGCGTTCCACATCCGGGAACCGTCCGGGGTGTACGGGTAGTCCGCGGACACCTTCTCCGAGAAGAACAGGGAGTCCGGGAGCGCGATCGAGGAGTAGCCGCACTCCTCGGCGCACCGGGCGAGCTCGGTCAGCTGGTCGAGCGGGCTCATGGCGATGCCGACGGTGAACTTCATGGCTCCTCCGATCCGACCACCCACATGGCGAAGAACTGCGACCCGCCGCCGTACGCGTGGCCCAGCGCGACCCGGGCACCGTCGACCTGGTGCTCTCCCGCGGTGCCCATGACCTGCATGGCGGCCTCGGCGAAGCGCAGGAGCCCGGACGCGCCGATCGGGTTCGAGGACAGCACGCCCCCGCTCGGGTTCACCGGCAGCAGCCCGCCGATCTCGGTTTGGCCCGCCTCGGTGAGCTTCCAGCCCTGGCCGGCGTCGGTGAAGCCGAGGTTCTCGAGCCACATCGGCTCGAACCACGAGAACGGGACGTAGATCTCGGCGGCGTCCACCTCGGACAGCGGGTCGGTGATGCCCGCCTGCTTCCACAGCGCCTTCGCCGCGTCCCTGCCCGCCCGCGGGTTGACCTGGTCGCGGCCGGCGAACGTCGTCGGCTCCGTGCGCATCGCGGTCGCGCGGATCCAGGCGGCACGCCCCGACGTGGGTGCGGAGGAGATGACCACGGCGCAGGCGCCGTCCGAGGACGGACAGGTCTCGTCGTAGCGGATCGGGTCCCACAGCATCGTGGACGCCCGCACCGACTCGACGGTGATGTCCGGCTGCTTCAAGTGCGCGTAGGGGTTCTTGGCGCCGTTGCGGCGGTCCTTGGCGGCGACCATCGCGCCGACGTGCTCCGGAGCGCCCGCACGGCGGATGTAGGAGCGGACGTGCGGGGCGAAGTAGCCGCCCGCGCCCGCGTGGACGGGCATGGTGAACGGCGTCGGCACCGACAGGGCCCACATCGCGTTCGACTCGGACTGCTTCTCGAAGGCCACGGCCAGCACCCGCTCGTGCACACCGGACTGGACGAGGCTCGCGGCCACGTTGCCGGTGCTGCCGCCGACCGAACCCGCGGTGTGCACGCGCAGCAACGGTTTCCCGACGGCGCCCAGCGCGTCGGCCAGGAACAGCTCGGGCATCATGACGCCCTCGAAGAGGTCCGGCGCCTTGCCGAGGACCACGGCGTCGATGTCCGGCCAGTCGACCCCGGCGTCGGCCATCGCGCGGTCGACGGCCTCGCGGCACAGGCCCGCCATCGACACGTCGAGGCGCTTGGCGGCGTGGTGCGTCTGGCCGGTGCCGACCACTGCTGCCGGTCGCATCACTCACGCCCTTCCATCACGCAGACGAGGTTCTGTTGCAGGAGCGGCCCGCTGGTGGCGTGACCGAGGACCTTCGACGCGGTGCCGTCGTGGACGCGCCTCGCGGCCTCGCCGATCCGCGCGAGACCGGCCGAGAACATCGGGTTGCCGGCCAGCACGCCCCCGGACGGGTTCACGTTCACGTCGTCGCCGAGCCCGAGGGCCTGGCGCAGCAGGATCTCCTGGTGGGTGAACGGCGCGTGCAGCTCCGCGACCTCGACACCGTCCGCCCCCGCGGCCTTGCCCGCGGCCACGGCGGACGGGGAGGTCGTGAGGTCGCGCGTGCCGAACGACGGCGAGTCGGTCCGGTGCTCGAACCCGGTGATCCACGCCGGGCGCTCGCACAGCTCTCGTGCCCGGTCACCCGCCGCCAGCACGATCGTCGCGGCACCGTCCGTGATCGGCGCGCAGTCGTGGCGGCGCAACGGGTCCACGACGTACGGCAGGTCCAGCAGTTCGTCGGCGGAGACCGTCCCGGACAGCTGCGCCAGCGGGTTGGACAGGGCGGCGGCCCGGCTCCGCGCGGCCACGGCGGCCATCGACCGTTCGTCCCAGAGCCCCGCCTCGATGCCCATCCGCGCCTGGATCCCGGCGAGGCCGAGCGTGTCCGGCCACAGTGGAGTGACGAGGTAGGGGTCGAGCTGCATCGCCAGGACGCGGCGCAGCTGACCGGCCGACGACTTGCCGAAGCCGTAGACGAGAGCGGTGTCGACCTCGCCGCACAGCAGTTTCACCCACGCCTCGTAGAGCGCCCAGGCCGCGTCCATCTCGACGTGCGACTCGGTGATCGGGGGAAGGCGCCGATGGCGTCGACCGCCGAGACGAACGAGAACGCGCGTCCCGCCAGGTAGTCCGAGGAGCCCGAGCACCAGAACCCGATGTCGGTCTTGGTGAGCCCGAGGCCGCCGAGGACCTCGTGGAAGATCGGCACCAGCATCTCGACGCCGTTGGTGGTGCCGTCGGTCTCGCGCACGCAGGGCGTCTGCGCGAAGCCGACTACCGCGATGTCACGCACGTGAGCCTCACAGGTGCTGGGAGTAGGAGTCGAACGGGGCGTCCGGTTCGCCGGAGGGCTTGAAGTGGTCGATGTTCTGCATCGTCGGGCCCCACTCCTCGCGCGGCTTCCACACCGCCTCCACCCGCATGCCCATCCGCACGTCCTCCGGCGCGACGCCGAGCAGCAGGTGCAGGAACGGGATGTCCGCGCCGTCGAGCAGCACGTACGCCGAGACGTACGGCGGCGGGATGCGCTGACCGAGGAACGGCACGTTGACCACGCAGAACGTGGTGACGGTGCCGCGGTCGGCCAGTTCGACCCGGTCCGTCGTCGGCACGCCGTCGGTGGGGCAGGCCGGCCGCGGCGGGAAGTAGACCTTCTCGCACTCCGGGCAGCGCTGCGCGATCAGGCGGCCCTCCATGAGCCCGCGCAGGAACGGGTCCTCGGTCGGTGACGCCGAATGCGTGTAGTGGAGGTTCACGGGCGTGGTGACCATCGTGACGTCGTCCGCCTCGGCCGGTGGGTCGGCGGGGGCGTCGGAGATCTCGAAGCACTCGATGTCGGTGATGGCGCCGGCGCGGTCGCCACGCCACCTGGCCCGCACGCGTGCTCCCGTGGAGATCCCCTCCGGAGAACCGGCGTCGACGGCGTGCAGCAGCGAGGTGTCCGCTCCGTCGAGCTGGATCAGCGCCCACGCGAACGGCCGGTCGAGCGGCTGGCCCTCCAGGGGTTCGGGGATCCACGACCAGCCGCGCACGACGCCGGTCGCCGCCACCTCCACGAACTCCGACAGGCGTTCGGCGGTCACGGGGTCGTACTCGAGCGGCGGCACGTGCACGCGCCCGTCGCTGCCGCGGATGCCGGTCACCCTGCGGCGGCGCAGATCGGAGAGGAACCGGCCCAGCGTCGGGCCGAGGGAGCGCGTGTAGTCGAAGCCAACGTCGAGCGGAGCACTCAGCGGCCGAGTCACAGATCAAAGTGAAACAGGTTCTCGAAATGGTGGCAAGATGGGTGCATGAAGCTCGGTTTGCAGCTCGGGTACTGGGGCGCCGGTCCGCCCAGGAACGCCGCCGAACTCGTGGCGGCGGCGGAGGAATTCGGCTTCGACGCGGTGTTCGCCGCCGAGGCGTGGGGGTCGGACGCCTTCACCCCGCTGGCGTGGTGGGGGCCGGGGACGCGGCGGGTGCGACTGGGCACGTCCGTCGTGCAGATGTCGGCGCGCACGCCGGCGGCCTGCGCGATGCAGGCGCTGACGCTCGACCACCTGTCGGGCGGCCGGTTCGTGCTGGGTCTCGGCGTCTCCGGGCCGCAGGTGGTGGAGGGCTGGTACGGCAGGCCGTTCGCGAAACCCCTGGCGAGGACCAGGGAGTACGTGTCGATCCTGCGGCAGGTGATGGCGCGGGCGGCGCCGGTGGTCAACGACGGCCCGCACTACCCGTTGCCCTACCGGGGTCCCGGCTCGCTCGGCCTGGGCAAGCCGCTGAAGCCCATCACCCACCCGCTGCGCGCCGACCTGCCGATCTGGCTCGGTGCCGAGGGTCCGAAGAACGTCGCGCTGGCAGCGGAGATCGCGGACGGGTGGCTCGCGATCTACTACGCGCCCCGGCTCGCCGGCATGTACGACGAGTGGCTCGCCGAGGGGTTCGCGAAGTCCGGCCGGAGCAGGGAGGACTTCGAGGTCGCGGCCACCTGCCAGGTCGTCGTGACGGACGACCCGGCGGCGGTCAGGGCGGTGCTCAAGCCGTTCGTCGCCCTCTACATCGGCGGGATGGGCGCCCCCAGCATGAACTTCCACGCCGAGGTGTTCACCCGCATGGGGTACGGCGAGGTCGTGCGGGACGTCGGCGGACTCTTCCAGGCGGGTCGAGAGGAGGAGGCGGCACGGGCCGTTCCGGACGAGTTGGTGGCCGAGATCAGCATCGTCGGGACGGCGGACCACGTTCGGGCGGAGATCGGCCGGTGGGAGAAGGCGGGCGTCACGATGCTGCTCGTCGGATGCCGTGACGTCGCCTCGATCAAGGCCGTCGCGGAGGCTTGTCAGTAAGTGAAACGCGTTCTACTTTGAGGGTGTGGTCACAGGACTCTGGAACATCGCCGCCGATCAGCCGGACCTGACCGCGCTGGTGGATCCGAGCGGCCGGGAGATCAGCTACTCCGGGCTCGCGGACGCCGCGAACCGCTACGGGCGGGGGTTCCGGTCACTGGGGCTGCGACCCGGGGACAGCATCGTGCTGATGCTGCCCAACAGCGCCGAACTGGTGGCGGTGTACTTCGCCGCCTACCAGACCGGCCTCTACGTGGTGATGGCCAACTGGCACCTGACCGGGGCCGAGGTCGCGTACCTCGTGCAGGACAGCGGTGCCAAGGCCTTCGTCGGCCACGAAAGCTTCGCGGCGGCGGCCGTGGAAGCCGCGGCTAGCCTGCCTGCGGGAGCGCGGTTCGCCGTGGGCGAGGTCGACGGGTTCGAGCCGCTGACCGCGCTCGGCGAGGGCGAGGAGGGCAGGCCCGACGGCCGCACCACCGGTTCGCCGATGCTCTACACCTCGGGCACCACGGGACGGCCCAAGGGCGTGCGCCGGCCGTTGACCGGAGCCGACCCCGACGTCGTCCCGCCGTCCGCGGCCTGGTTCTTCGGCATCTTCGGGATCAAGCCGCACGACGGGCACGTGCACCTGTGCGGTTCTCCGCTCTACCACACGGCCGTGCTCAACTTCGTCACCATCTCCGTCCAGTTGGGCCACACCGCGGTGCTCATGGACCACTGGGCGCCGGAGGAGATGCTGCGGCTGATCGAGCGGTACGGGGTCACCCACAGCCACATGGTGCCGACCCAGTTCCACCGGCTCCTCGCGCTGCCGGACGACGTGAAGTCCAAGTACGACATGGGTTCCCTGCGCGCGATGATCCACGGCGCCGCGCCGTGCCCGGTGGAGGTCAAGCGCCGCATGCTCGACTGGTGGGGGCCGGTCGTGATCGAGTACTACGCCGCCACCGAGGGCGGCGGCACCGCGATCACCGCCCGGGAGTGGCTGCGCAAGCCGGGCTCCGTCGGGCTGCCGTGGCCGACGTCCGAGATCAAGATCCTCGCCGAGGACGGCACGGAGCTGCCGGCGGGCGAGCCGGGTCTCGTCTACATGCGGATGGGCGACTCGACGTTCGAGTACCACAAGGACTCCGAGAAGACCCGCGCCGCACGCGTCGGCAAGCTGTTCACGTTGCAGGACATCGGTCATCTGGACGAGGACGGCTACCTGTTCCTGTGCGACCGCAAGAACGACATGATCATCTCCGGTGGGGTGAACATCTACCCGGCGGAGATCGAGGGCGAGCTCGTCTGCCACCCGAAGGTCGCGGACGTCGCCGTGTTCGGCGTCCCGCACCCGGACTGGGGCGAGGCCGTCAAGGCGGTCGTGCAGCCCGCGGACGGGGTCGCCGGCGACGACGCGCTGACCGAGGAGCTGCTGGAGTTCGCCCGCACGCGTCTCGCGAAGTTCAAGCTGCCGCGCACGGTCGAGTACGTGGCCGAGCTGCCGCGCGACCCGAACGGCAAGCTCTACAAGCGGAAGCTGCGCGAGCGTGCGTGACGCGATCAGGATGACGGCCGCCGAGGTCGAGGACTTCCTGCGCGGGCAGAGGACGTTGGTCGTGGCCACCATCGGCCGCACCGGGCTGCCGCACCTCGCGCCGATGTGGTTCGCGTGGGTGGACGGCGAGATCGTGTTCTGCACCGACCGCAAGTCGCAGAAGGTCGTGAACCTGCGGCGGGACCCGCGCTGCAGCGTGCTCGCCGAGGCGGGGGAGTCCTACGAGCAGCTGCGCGGCGTCCACATGGAGGGCGTCACCGAGTTCACCGACCTCGGCCCGGTCGTGGACGCCGTGGTGGAGCGCAACTTCGGCGAGGTCGGCGACGACCCCCGGGCCCGTGACGCCCTGCGCAAGGCGATGGCGAGGCGCGTCGCCGTGATCTTCCGTCCGACCAGGACCGCCAGCTGGGACCACCGCAAGACGATGCCGGGAGCGACCCCATGACCGTGAACCGCCGCCAGGTGCTCGCCGGAGCCGGCCTCGCGCTGGCCTCCGGACTGGCCAGACCCTCCAGCGCTGCTGCCGGCCTCGGCGAGTTCGACGTCGTCGTGGTCGGAGCGGGCGCGGCCGGCATGACCGCCGCCCTCACCGCCGCGAAGCGCGGCCTGAGCTGCGTGGTGCTGGAGAAGGCGCCGACCTACGGCGGGTCCGCCGCCCGGTCCGGCGCGGGCATCTGGATCCCGAACAACGAGGTGATCCTCGCCGCCGGGGTGCCCGACACCCCGGCCAAGGCCGCCCAGTACCTCGCGGCGGTCGTCGGCGACGTCCCGGTGGCGCGCCAGCAGGCCTTCCTGGCGCACGGGCCGCGGATGATCTCGTTCGTCATGCGCAACAGCCCGCTGCGCTTCCGGCACATGGACGGCTACAGCGACTACTACCCGGAACTGCCCGGCGGCATCGCGAAGGGCCGGTCGATCGAACCGGAGATGATCGACGGCCGCATCCTCGGCGCCGAGCTCGCGAACCTCAACGCCCCCTACCTCGCCACCCCGGCCGGCATGGTCATCTACGGCGCCGACTACAAGTGGCTCGCCCTCGCCCTGGTCAACGCGAAGGGCGCCGCCACCGCCGCCGCCGCTCTGGCCCGGGGCGCCGCCGCGGCCGTGGCGGGCCGGAAACCGCTGACGATGGGCCAGGCCCTGGCAGGCGGTCTGCGCGCGGGCCTGGTGCAGGCCGGGGTGCCGGTGTGGCTGAACACCGGCCTGCTGGACCTGGTGGTGGAGAACGGCGCGGTCAGGGGAGTCGTGACCACCCGAGGCGTCGTGCGCGCCCGCCGCGGCGTGATCATGGGCTCCGGCGGCTTCGAGCACAACGCGGCCATGCGCGCCCAGTACCAGCGCCAGCCCATCGGTACGCAGTGGACGGTCGGCGCCGCGGAGAACACCGGCGACGGCCACCTCGCGGGCGAGCGCGCGGGTGCCGCCCTCGACCTGATGGACGACGCCTGGTGGGGTCCCGCGATCCCGACGCCCGGCTCCCCGTACTTCTGCCTCGCCGAACGCACCCTGCCCGGCGGGCTGATGATCAACGCGGCCGGTCGCCGCTTCGTCAACGAGGCCGCGCCCTACAGCGACGTCGTGCACGTCATGTACGACAGGAACCCCGCCGATCCCTGCATCCCGGCCTGGCTGGTCGTCGACCAGAACTACCGCAACAGGTACCTGTTCGCCGACGTCGCCCCCGCCCTGCCGCTGCCGGACGGCTGGTACCGGTCCGGTGCCGTGGTGAGGAGCTCCTCGCTCGACGGCCTGGCGTCGGCGATCGGTGTGCCCGGCGCCGCCCTGAAAGCCACCGTCAGCCGCTTCAACACCCAGGCGCTGACGGGCCGCGACACCGACTTCCGGCGCGGCGACAGCGCCTACGACCACTACTACACCGACCCGGCGGTCATCCCGAACTCGTGCCTCGCGCCGCTGTGGCTGGCGCCGTACTACGCCTTCAAGATCGTGCCCGGTGACCTCGGCACCAAGGGCGGGCTCGTGACGGACGCGCGGGCCCGTGTGCTGCGGCCGGACGGGTCGGTGATCCCGGGGTTGTACGCGGCGGGCAACGTGAGCTCCGCGGTGATGGGGCGGAGCTACGCCGGCGCGGGGTCGACGATCGGGCCGGCGATGACGTTCGGGTTCATCGCGGCCAACGACGTCTGAAGGCGATGGTGGACTGAAACCCTTCTTCGCTACGGTGGTGGGCGAGGGCCCCGTCGATCGGGGCTCACCTGGGGGATAGAAGGGTTTCACGTGAGCAATCGATGTTTCGCCATGCGCGTTTTCGGCTTGCTGGCCGCAGTGGCGCTGTTGCTGGGACTGTCATCGGGGATCGCGGCGGCGTCGCCGGGGCACCAGGGTGACCCCGTCAACGCCGCGGCCTTCACGATCTGGCGCAACGCGGGCTTGCCCAACATGTGCATGGCCAACCACGATCCGAAGGTGTTCATGCACTACGGCCCGAGCACGGGCTCCGGCTTCTGCGGTCAGTACGACGACCAGTTCTGGTCCATCGGCAGCAGCGGCATGGTCCAGAACCTGTTCAGCGGCAAGTGCCTCGCGACCCACGGAGCCGAGGTCTTCACCTCGACGTGCGACTCCGGCTACCGCGACCAGCGCTGGATCGGCTACCCGCCGGACCCGGGGCTGCTGGAGAACCGGCAGTACCCCGGCATGTGCCTCGCGGCGCACGCCAACGGGTACGTGTTCGTCTCGGCGTGCAATTCGAACTACGAGGACCAGCGCTGGATCAGGTAGGTCCTCGGTGGAGCACCCGGCCCGCGAGGCCGGGTGCTCCACCGCCTAGCGGCCCTTGAACTCCGGCTTGCGCTTCTCCGCGAACGCCCGCGGGCCCTCCTTCGCGTCCTCGCTGGAGAACACCTCCATCCCCAGCCGGGCGTCCACTGTGAACCCGTCGTTCTCGTGCATCGCCTCGGTCTCCCGCATCGTCCGCAGGATGTTGCGCACCGCGATCGGCCCGTTCGCCGTGATCAACGCCGCCAGCTCCATCGCCTTGGCCAGGGCTTGGCCGTCCGGTACGACGTGCCCGATCAGCCCGATCTCCCTGGCCTCCGCGGCCCGGATGTGCCGTCCGGTCAGCAGGAGGTCGGCCGCGACCGTGTAGGGGATCTGGCGCGGCAGCCGCACCGCCGAGCCGCCGAGGGGGAACAGGCCCCAGCGGGCCTCCGAGACGCCGAAGCGGGCGCTCTCGCCGGCTACGCGGATGTCCGTCGCCTGGAGGATTTCCGTGCCACCCGCGACGGCGGGTCCCTCCACCGCGGCGATGAGCGGTTTCGTCAACCGGCGACCTTTGAGCAGTGGTTCGATGACGGAGAAGTCGAACTCGCCCGCGTGCTCGCCGGGGTGGTGGGACGTCATGGCCTTGAGGTCGGCGCCCGCGCAGAACGAGCCGCCCGCGCCGGTCAGGACGCAGACGCGGACGTCCGGGTCGGAGTCGACGCGGTCCCAGGCCTCCCGCATGATCGCGAGCATCGGACCGGACAGCGCGTTGCGGACCTCCGGGCGGTTCATCGTGACGACCAGAACGTTGTCGACCAAGTCCACCAACGCGTGTGGTTCCGTCGTGGTCGTCATTCGCGCGCCTCCTGGATCGAGTCTGACCGCACGGGGGATTGTCGAGAACAGTAACACGTTCTACTTTCGTGCTATGGCCCTCAACGTCGCAGACCTCGTTGAACACGCCGCAGACACCGTGCCCGACCGGACCGCGCTCGTGTGCGGGGCCAAGAGGGTCACCTACGCCGAGCTCGAGGCGCGAGCCAACAAACTGGCTCACCACCTGGCGAAGAACGGCGTGACGCAAGGTGCGCACGTGGGGCTCTACGCGCGCAACTCGATCGAACTGGTCGAAGCCATGATCGCGGTCTACAAGCTTCGGGCCGTGGCCATCAACGTGAACTACCGCTACACCAAGAACGAGTTGCAGTACCTGTTCGGGGAAGCGGACCTGACCGCTCTCGTGCACGAACGGCGGTACTCGCCGTTGGTCGCGGAGGTCGGCGTGCCCGGCCACGCGGTCGTGATCGACGACGAGACCGAGGAACCGTTCGAGGGCGCGGACTACGAGACCGCGCTGAGCGAGGAGTCCGGTGAGCGGGACTTCGGGCCGCGCAGCCCGGACGACCTCTACATCCTCTTCACCGGCGGCACGACCGGCATGCCCAAGGGCGTGATGTGGCGGCACGAGGACGTGTGGCGCACGCTCGGCGGCGGCATCGACTTCGTGACCGGCGAGCGGCTGACCGACGAGTGGCACCAGGCGAGGTCCGGCAAGGACTTCGGGCTCGTCCGGCTGTGCCTGCCGCCGCTGATCCACGGCGCCGCGCAGTGGGCCGTGCTCGGCGCCCTGTTCTGCGGCAGCACGGTGGTGCTGGTGCCCAAGTTCGACCCCGCCGAGATCTGGCGGGTGATCGAACGGGAGAAGGTCCAGGTCGCCGCGATCACGGGCGACGCGATGGGCCGGCCGCTCATCGAGGAGTTCCAGCGCGGCGACTACGACGGCTCCTCGCTGTTCATCCTCAACAGCAGCGCCGCCCTGTTCTCCTACCCCGTCAAGAAGATGTACCAGGAGCTCCTGCCGCACACCACGCTGCTGGAGTCGATCGGGTCGAGCGAGACCGGGTCCACCGGCATCGGCGCGGTGCCCAAGGAGATCGTCAAGACCGACGGCACCAAGGTGAAGCTCAACGAGGACACCATCGTCATCGACGAGGACGGCACCAAGCTCGAACCGGAGCCCGGTGTCGTCGGCAGGCTGGCGCGCGGCGGGCACATCCCGCTCGGCTACTACAAGGACCCCGAGAAGACCGCCCGGATGTTCGTGGAGGTCGACGGCAGGCGGTTCACGGTGCCCGGCGATTTCGCGCGGTTCGAGGAGGACGGCGACATCACGTTGCTGGGGCGCGGCAACACCTGCGTCAACACCGGTGGCGAGAAGGTCTTCCCGGAAGAGGTCGAGGGCGTGCTGAAGTCGCACCCCGACGTGTTCGACGCGCTCGTGATCGGTGTGCCGGACGACCTGCTCGGTCAACGGGTCGGCGCCATCGTGCAGCCGCGCGACGGGGCGACGCCCACGCTGTCCGAACTGGACGCCCACGTCCGCGAGACGCTCGCGGGCTACAAGGTGCCGCGGTCGCTGTGGCTCGTGGACGAGATCGGCCGCACCCCGAGCGGCAAACCCGACTACCAGTGGGCCCAGCGCCACGTGGAGGACCATGCGCACCAGCCTGTGTGACGAACTGGGCATCGAGCACCCCGTCTTCGGCTTCACGCCCTCCGAGCACGTGGCGGCGGCGATCAGCCGGGCCGGGGGACTCGGTGTCCTCGGGTGCGTGCGGTTCAACGACGCGGAGGACCTCGACCGCACGCTGACGTGGATGGACGAGAACACCGGCGGCAAGCCGTACGGCGTCGACATCGTCATGCCCGCGACCGTGCCGGAGGAGGGCACGCAGATCGACCTCGCCGGGCTCATCCCGCAGAGCCACAAGGACTTCGTGCAGCAGACGCTGCTGAAGCTCGGCGTGCCACCGCTGCCGGACGGTGAAGGTGGCGAGGGCGTGCTGGGCTGGCTGCACAGCGTCGCCCGCTCGCACGTCGACGTGGCGCTGGAGCACCCGATCCGGCTGATCGCGAACGCCCTGGGCTCGCCGCCCGCCGACGTGATCGAACGCGCGCACGCCCGCGACGTCCCGGTCGCCGCGCTGGCCGGGAAGGGAGAGCACGCACGACGGCACGTCGCCAACGGCGTCGACATCGTGGTGGCGCAGGGCTACGAGGCCGGGGGCCACACGGGTGAGGTCGCGACGATGGTGCTGGTGCCGGAGATCGTCGACGCCGTGGACGTCCCGGTGCTCGCGGCCGGTGGCATCGGCTCGGGCCGCCAGGCGGCCGCGGCGATGGCGCTCGGGGCGTCCGGCGTGTGGATGGGCTCCTGCTGGCTCACCACCGCCGAGTACACCCTGGGCAACTCGAGCACCCAGGAGGCATTGCTGGCGGCCGGGTCCGGCGACACCGTCCGCACCCGCATCTACACCGGCAAACCCGCGCGGCTGCTCAAGACGCGGTGGACCGAGGCGTGGGCCGCCGCCGAGGCTCCGGAACCGCTGCCGATGCCGTTGCAGAACCTGCTGGTGAGCGAGGCGCACCTGCGCATCGCCCGGTCCGAGGACCCGTCCGTGGTCTCGATGCCGGTCGGGCAGGTCGTCGGGCGGATGAACGAGGTCCGCCCGGTCGCCGCGGTGGTGGCGGACCTGCTGGCGGAGTTCGACGCGACGGTCGAGCGCCTCACCAAGCTGCGCTGAGCGCGAGGAGCTGGGCGGTCGCCCCGCCCAGCTCGAACTCGTGGCGCTTGGCCGCGGTGAAGTACCGGTGCACCTCGTGGCTCAGGTCGATGCCCGTGCCGCCGTGGACGTGCACGGCGGTGTGGGCCACGCGGTGCCCGGCGTCGGCGGCCCAGAACTTGGCCGTCGCCACCTCCTCGTCCGCGTCGAGGCCCTCCGACAGGCGCCAGGCGGCCTGCCAGAGCGTCAACCGGATCGCCGCGACGTCGATGTACGCATCAGCGAGGCGTTGCGCCACGGCCTGGAAGCTGCCGATAGGACGATCGAACTGCACGCGGGTCCGCGCGTGCTCGGCCGTCAGCTCCAGCGCCCGTTCGGTCACACCGAGCTGCAACGCGCACAACCCGAGCGTGTACCGCGTGATCAGCCAGCCGGGGGAAAGTCCGGGCACCACCTCGCCGGTGCCGCCGAACTCGAAGCAGCCCGCGTCCGAGCCGTCGACCAACTCCTGCGGGAGGACCTCCAGCCGGTCCGCTTCGACGAGGAACACCTGCTCCTCGTGCGCGACGAGGAAAGCGGCCGCGGTGCCGGCGAACGGCACGGTCGTCTTCACTCCGTCGGCCTCGGACAACGCGACCGACAGGACGGTTCCGGGCGTCAGCCAGCGCGACCGCTGCTCCGGCGTCCCGAACTCCACGAGCGCCGACGACGCCACCGTCGTGGGCAGGTAGGGGACGGCCGAGACCGCACGGCCCAGTTCGACGAGCACGGCGCACTGCTCCAGCACGCCGAACTCCTCGGGCCGCTCCGGCACGACGCCCGACTTCACGAGGTCGGACCACGGCGCGTCCGACGACTCCAGGATCTTGCGGGTCAGGGCGGTCAGCTCGCGCTGCGCCTCGGTCAGCGTGAAGTCCACGGAGTCTCCCTACCGGGGTGCGGCGGGCAGTCCGAGGCCCGCCCGCGCGATGATGTCCCGCTGGATCTCGTTGGTGCCGCCGCCGAACGTGAGGATCAGCGACGACCGGTGCATGCGTTCCACCCGGCCGTGCAGCACCGCTCCCGGTGAGCCGGCGCGCACGATCCCGTTCGCGCCCAGCACCTCCATCAGCAACCGGTAGCCCTCGGTCGCGAACTCGGTGCCGAACACCTTGGTGGCGGAGGCCTCGGCGGGGGACGGCGCCTCGTCGGAGCCGGACGCGATGCGCCAGTTGACGAGCTTCAGGAACTCGGTCTTGGCGTGGACTCGGGCGAGGTGCAGCCGCACCCACTCCTGTTTCACGGCACCGGTTTCGGTCGCCCATTGACGAACATCGCGCAGCGCTGCCTGCAACGGCGCGGCCGAGCACAGCGCGACGCGTTCGTGGTTCAACTGGTTGGTGATGAGCTTCCAGCCCTGGTGCTCCTCGCCGATGAGGTTCCCGGCCGGCACGCGCACGTTGTCGTAGAAGGTGGCGCTGGTCGTGGGCCCGGACATGGTCGGCACGGGCGTCCAGGAGAAGCCGGGGGAGGTGGTCGGCACCATGATCACGCTCAGGCCGCGGTGCCGCCGCGAGCCGGGATCGGTGCGGCAGGCGAGCCACACGTAGTCGGCGTACTGGACGAGGCTCGTCCACATCTTCTGCCCGTTGACCACGTACTCGTCGCCCTCGCGGACGGCCCGCGTGCGCAGCGCGGCGAGGTCGGTGCCCGCCTCCGGCTCGGAGTACCCGATGGCGAAGTGCAGCTCGCCGGACGCGATCTTCGGCAGGTAGAAGGCCTTCTGCTCGGGCGTTCCGAGCGACATGATCGTGGGCCCGATGGAGTTCAGCGTGAGGAACGGCACCGGCGCGCCGGCCGCGGAAGCCTCGTCGAGGAAGATCAGCTGCTCGAGCATCGGGCGGTTGCGCCCGCCGTACTCCTCCGGCCAGCCGATCGTCAGCCAGCCGTCGAGCCCCATCTGCCGGACGGTGTCCTTGTAGACCGCGGCGTCGCCGTAGTCGCCGCCCCCGGCGAGGCCCGCCCTGCGTTCCGGCGTCATGAGCGCGGCGAAGTACGCCCGCAACTCCTGGCGCAACTGCTCCTGTTCGGGCGTGAAACCGATGCGCATGCCCGCTACTCTAGAACAAGTTCTACTTGCTGTCAGGAGGCCGCGATGAAGGTCGGCGTAGACCCCTCGCTGTGCGAGGCGCACGGGGAGTGCGTGTCAATCCTGCCCGAGGTGTTCGACCTCGACGACGACGAGGTTTTGCAGATCCGGGACGGTGAGCTGACGTCGGCGGAGGAGGTTCCGGCGCAGCGGGCCGTCGTCGCCTGCCCCAAAGGCGCACTGCGCCTCTCACGCTGATGGGCCTTGTCAAGAACAGGAACAGATTCTAGTGTCCGTCGAGTACGTCGACCGTGCGCTCAGCGAGGAGTGATACCGGTGAAGGCTGCCGTGCTCAACCAGGTAGGCGACGACAAGCTCGAGCTCCGCGACGACGTCACGACCACACCCGTGGGACCGCAGGAGATCCGCATCAGGATCAAGGCGTGCGGGGTCTGCCACAGCGACCTGTCCGCAATGGACGGAACCCTGCCCGCGCTGGCACCCGGTGTCGTCGGGCACGAGGGCGCCGGTGAGGTCGCGGAGGTCGGAAGCGCCGTGACCTCGCTCGCGGTCGGCGACCACGTGGCGATCACGTTCGTGCCGCCCTGCGGCAAATGCGCTCAATGCGTCACCGGTCAAGCACATCTGTGCCTCGTGCACACCATCTCCGCTTTCACGTCACCGCGGTTCGTCGTCGGGGGCAACCCGGCCTTCGGCTACGCGGGGCTCGGGGCGTTCGCCGAGGAGATGGTCGTGCCGGCGGACGCGGCGGTGAAGATCGACGACGACGTGCCGTGGGACGTCGCCGCGCTGCTGTCGTGCGGCATCCTGACCGGCGTCGGCGCCGTGCTCAACACCGCGAAGGTCGAACCGGGCTCCAGCGTCGCGGTCATCGGCTGCGGTGGTGTCGGCGTGGCGGTCGTCCAGGGCGCCCGGCTCGCGGCCGCGGCGCGGATCGTCGCGGTCGACCCCGTCGAGGAGAAGCACGAGGTGGCGCTGAAGTTCGGCGCGACGCACGCGACGTCACCCGACGGCCTCGCGGACCTGAACAACCAGCTGAACATGGGGATGGGCTTCGACTACGTGTTCGACGTCGTCGGCATCCCCGCCACGATCCGGCAGGCGTGGGACCTCACGCGGCGCGGTGGCCACACGGTCGTCGTCGGCGCGGGCCGGGCGGACGCGATGGTGTCGTTCAGCGCCCAAGAACTCTTCCTGCACGACAAGACGCTGCACGGGTCGTTCTACGGGACGGCGAACTTCCGGCGGGACGTGCCGCGCATGATCGCGTTGTGGCGGCAGGGCCGGCTCGACCTCGAGGGCATGATCTCCAAGCGGATCAAGCTGGAGGACGTGAACGAGGGCCTGCAGGCGTTGCGCGGCGGCGGATCGCTGATCCGCCAGGTCATCCTGTTCGACTAGGGAGTCTCCTGTGGACCTCGCGGGGAAGGTCGCCGTCGTCACCGGCGCCGGCGCCGGGCTCGGCCGCGCGGAAGCGCTCGAGCTCGCGCGGTCCGGTGCCTCGATCGTGCTCAACGACCTGCCGGGATCGGCAGGCGCCGCCGCGGCCGAGATCGAGGAACTGGGCGCGAAGTGCGTCGTGGTGGAAGGGGACGTGGGCGAGCGGAGCACCGCCGACGCCCTCGTCGCCGCCGCCGTGGAGCAGTTCGGCGGGCTGCACGTCGTCGTGAACAACGCGGGCGTGCTGCGCGACCGGATGCTGTTCAACATGACCGACGAGGAGTGGGACCTGGTCGTGCGGGTGCACCTGCGCGGCCACTTCCTGCTGTCGCGCAACGCCGTCGCGTTGTGGAAGCAGCAGTCCAAGGCCGCGGGCGAACCGGTCTACGCCCGGATCGTCAACACCTCGTCGGAGGCGTTCCTGCTCGGGTCCGAGGGGCAGGCCAACTACGCGGCGGCCAAGGCGGGCATCACCGCGCTGACCGTCGCGACGGCCAGGGGGACGAGCCGGTACGGCGTGCGCGCCAACGCGATCTGCCCGCGCGCCAGGACGGGGATGACCGCGCACGTGTTCGGTGAGGCGCCGGAGGGAGACGACCCGCTGGCCCCCGGACACGTCGCGAAGTTCGTGGCACACCTGGCGGGACCGTCCGCCGAGAAGATCAACGGGCAGGTCTTCGTCGTGCACGGCGGCAAGGTCGCGCTCATGGCGCCGCCGACCGTCGAGCAGGAGTTCGGCTCGTTCACCGATCTCGACGGCCACTTCGCCGACCGGGATCCGCAGAGGACTTTCGCCTGTACGGAAACGATGGCCCTGTAGGAGGAGCTGTGACGCTCACCGTCCAACCGCACCGCGAGACGCTGGGACTCAAGGACGGCCGGCTCCTCATCGGAGGCGAGTTCCGCGAGGCGGGCAGGACCTGGACCCACCGCCACCCGGCGACGGGGAGGAGGTCGGCAGCTTCGCCGTCGCGTCGGAGCAGGACGTCGACGCCGCCGTGCGCGCCGCGCGCAAGGCGTTCGACGAGGGCCCGTGGCCGCGGTCGAAGGCGGGCGAGCGCATCAAGGTCCTGCGCCGCTACGGCGATCTGCTGCGCGAGCACGCCGACGAGCTGAAAGGCCTGCAGGCGCTCGACAACGGCGTGCCGCTGTCGTTCGGCCAGATCTACGCGACCTCGGTGAGCATCGCGGCCGACATCTTCGACCACCACGCGGGCTGGATCGACAAGGCCGGCGGCCAGACCCTGCCGCCGTACCAGGGCGGCGACCACCTCGCGATGACGTTCCGCGAACCGGTCGGCGTCGTCGCGGCCATCCTGCCGTGGAACGCGCCGTTCGTGCTGTTCGCCCAGAAGCTCGCCCCCGCGCTGGCGGCGGGCTGCACGGTCGTGGTGAAACCGTCGGAGTACGCGAGCTTCTGCGTGATCCGCATGGTCGAGCTGCTGCTCGAAGCCGGCCTGCCCGGAGGTGTCGTCAACCTCGTCACCGGCCCCGGCACCCCGACCGGCGAGGCGCTGATCACCCACCCGCTGGTCGACAAGATCAGCTTCACCGGCAGCCGCGCCGTCGGCCGCCGGATCGTCGAGGCCTCCGCCGGCACGATGAAGCGCGTCTCCCTGGAGCTGGGCGGCAAGTCGCCCGCCATCGTGTTCGCCGACGCCCCCAACGTCGGTCTCGCCGCGATGACCTGCATGGGCATGGTCACCATGGGCCTGTCCGGCCAGGCGTGCGTCGCGCACACCCGCGCACTCGTGCAGCGCGACGCCCAGGAAGAGTTCATCTCGATGGCGCAGGTGCTCGCGGGCGCGGTGACGTTCGGCGACCCGTTCGACCCGGCGGTGCTCGCCAGCCCGCTGATCAACGCCAAGCAGCTCGACCGCGTCCTCGGCTACATCGAACGCGGCCAGGAGGACGGCGCCCGCCTCGTCACCGGCGGCACGAGGCTCGAGGGCGACCTCGCGTCCGGCAACTTCGTCGCCCCGACCATCTTCGCCGACGCCAGCAACGACATGGCCATCGCCCGCGACGAGATCTTCGGCCCGGTGCTGACGGTCGTGCCGTTCGACACCGAGGAAGACGCCATCCGCATCGCCAACGACACCGAGTACGGCCTGGGCGCCGGCGTCTACACCAACGACGTCCGCCGCGCGTTCCGCGTCTCGAAGTCGTTGCGCGTCGGCATGGTCGGCATCAACGGCTTCCAGCTCGAACCGCACATCCCGTTCGGCGGCTACAAGCAGTCGGGCCTCGGCCGCGAGGGCGGCCAGAGCGCCTACGAGGCCTACACCGAGCTCAAGACCGTGATGATGCCGCTGACCGACGAGATGATGTAGATGCGCCTGAACGGGAAGGTCGCCCTGATCACCGGCTCGGCGCGCGGTCAGGGCGCGGCCGCGGCACGCCGGTTCGCCGCCGAGGGCGCGCGGGTGGTCATCACCGACGTCCTCGACGAGAAGGGCAAGGAGCTGGCCGCCGAACTGGGCGCCGAGTACTGCCACCTCGACGTGTCGTCGGAGGAGTCGTGGGCCGAGGCGATCGCGTTCACCACCTCGGCGTTCGGTGACATCACGGTCCTCGTGAACAACGCGGGCGTCCTGCACTTCTCCACGCTCGCCGAGACCACGCTCGCCGACTACCGGCGGGTGGTCGACGTCAACCAGGTCGGCACGTTCCTCGGCATGCGCGCGGTCGTGCCGTCGATGAGGCGGGCGGGCGGCGGTTCGATCGTGAACGTGTCGTCCGTCGAGGGCCTCGGGGGAATGCCTTATCTGGTGGCGTACACGGCGTCGAAGTTCGCGATCCGCGGCATGACCAAGGTCGCCGCGATGGAACTGGGACAGCACGGCATCCGCGTCAACTCGGTGCACCCCGGCGCGATCGACACCCCGATGGTGAGCGAGGCGCTCGGCCGGCCGATCGACGTGTCGCCGATCGGGAAGAAGCTGGCGCTGCGGCGGATCGGGCAGCCGGAGGACGTCGCGAACGTCGTGCTGTTCCTCGCCGGCGACGAGAGCGCGTACTGCACGGGTGGCGAGTTCGTGGTGGACGGAGGGGCTACGGCGACGCACGCGCTGAGCTGATCAGCGCGCAACCGAGCGGCCGCACCCCCCGGGCTTGGCCTACGTTGGGGTGCATGCGGAACCCGTTGAGCACCCTGTCGCTGGACCGGCTGCGGCAGCGCACGAGCGTGAAGTGGCGGGAGTTCCCCGACGACGTGCTGCCGCTGTGGGTGGCCGAGATGGACGTCGACCCGGCCGAGCCGATCAAGAAGGCCCTCGTCGACGCCCTCGAACTGGGCGACACCGGCTATCCGGCCGGCACCGCCTACCAGGAGGCCCTCGCGGCGTTCGCGAAGAAGCGCTGGGACTGGGACCTGCCCGTGGACCGCACGGCTCTCGTGCCGGACGTGATGCTCGGCGCCGTCGAGCTGATCAAGCTGGTGTCCGGCCCTGGCGCTCCGGTAATCGTCAGCCCGCCGGTGTACCCGCCGTTCTACCTGTTCGTCCGCAGCGCGGGCCGTGCGGTCGTCGAGGCGCCGCTGCACGACGGGCGGCTCGACCTCGACCTGCTGGAGCGGACGTTCCGGCACGTCAACGCCGACCGCCCGGTGTACCTGCTGTGCAACCCGCAGAACCCCACCGGCACCGCCCACACCGCCGAGGAGCTGACGGCCCTCGCACGACTGGCCGAGGAGCACGGCGTTCGCGTGGTCGCCGACGAGATCCACGCCCCGCTCGTCGCCACGACCTCGAAGTTCGTGCCGTACCTGAGCGTCGACCCGCGCGGCCTGTCGCTCATGTCCGCGTCGAAGGGCTGGAACCTCGCGGCCGTGCGCGCCGCCGTCGCCATCTCGAACACCGACGAGCTCGCGGCCCTGCCCGAGGAGGTGAGCCACGGGCCGAGCCACTTCGGCACGATCGCGCACGCCGCCGCGTTGCGGGAGGGCGGCGAGTGGCTCGACGCGGTGCTGGCGGGCCTCGCCGAGAACCGGGTGCTGCTGCGGGACCTGCTCGCCGAGCACCTGCCCGAGATCGGCTACACACCCTCCGAGGCGACCTTCCTCGCCTGGCTCGACTGCCGCGCGATCAGCGACGACCCGGCGGCGTTCTTCCTCGAACGGGCGCGGGTCGCGCTGATGCCGGGCGCCGACTTCGGAAGCGGGGGAGAGGGGCACGTGCGGTTCAACCTCGGCACGTCACCCGAGATCATCACCGAGGCCGTGCGCCGGATGGCGGCCGCTGCCAGGGGCTGACAGCGCGCTGTGCGCGGTCTGCCAGCGCGGCGGCGCAGACTTCCTCGCGGAACCACAGGGAGGAACGATGGCGCTCGCGATCAGGGCAGAAGGCCTGGTCAAGCACTACGGGGAGACCAAGGCGCTGGACGGCGTCGACCTCGAGGTGCCCCAGGGGAGGGTCGTGGGGGTGCTCGGGCCGAACGGCGCGGGCAAGACCACGGCGGTGCGGGTGCTGGCGACGTTGCTGCGCCCGGACGCGGGGCACGCGACGGTCCACGGGCACGACGTCGTGAAGGACCCGCGGGCGGTCCGGTCGCTGATCGGGCTGACGGGGCAGTACGCGTCGGTGGACGAGGACCTGTCCGGCACGGAGAACCTCGTGCTGCTCGCGCGGCTGCTCGACCACTCGCGGGCGGGGGCCAGGGCGCGGGCGGCCGAGCTGCTGGAGCAGTTCGAGCTCACCGACGCCGCCGGGAGGGCCGCGAAGACGTACTCCGGCGGTATGCGCCGCCGGCTCGACCTCGCCGCCAGCCTGGTCGGCAACCCGTCCGTGCTCTACCTGGACGAACCGACCACCGGACTCGACCCGCACGCCCGCAACGAGGTGTGGGCGGTGGTGCGCAAGCTCGTCGCGAACGGCGTGACGGTCCTGCTCACCACGCAGTACCTGGAGGAGGCCGACCAGCTCGCCGACTCCATCACGGTGTTCGACCACGGCCGGGTGGTGGCCGAGGGTCGGCCGGACGAGCTGAAGCGCCGCGTGGGTGGGCAGACGCTGCAGGTGCGGCCGACGTCGCTGAGCGATCTCGACGTCGTGCACCGGATCCTCGGTGACCTGACCGGCGCGCGGCCGACGCGCCACGACGACACCGGACTGCTGACGGCGCCGGTGAACGACCCGGTGCTGCTGTCCACCCTGGTCCGCAAGCTCGACGACGCCGGGATCACCGCGGACGAACTGGCGTTGCGGCTGCCCTCGCTCGACGAGGTGTTCCTGGCGCTGACCGGCAAGCAGACCGAGGGGAGCCCGGCATGAGCACGATCGCGCTGGACCGGGGCGTGCGCCACGGCTTCTCGCTGGCCTGGCGGGGAATCCTCAAGATCCGGAAGAACCCCGAGCAGCTGATGGACGTCACGCTCGCGCCGATCATCTTCCTGGTGATGTTCACCTACCTGTTCGGCGGCGCGCTCGCCGGCAGCACCGACAGCTACCTGCAGATGCTCGTGCCGGGGATCATGGTGATGAACATCCTGCAGGCCAGCATGACCGCCGGCGTGCAGCTCAACACCGACGTGTCCAAGGGCGTGTTCGACAGGTTCCGCTCCATGCCGATCGCGCGTTCGGCGCCGTTGGTCGGGGCGGTGCTCGCGGACGTCGTGCGGTACGTCGTGTGCATCGTCGTGCTGCTCGTGGTGGCCACGATCATGGGCTTCCGGGTGCAGACCGGGCCGGTCGAGCTGCTGGTCGCGGCGGGACTGACGATCGCGTTCGGGCTGTGCTTCTGCTGGGCCTCGGTCTTCGTGGGCATGCTGCTCAAGACCCCGCAGGCCGTGCAGGGCATGATGTTCGTGCTGATCATGCCGTTGACGTTCGGCAGCAACGTGTTCGTCGGCACCGACACGATGCCGGGCTGGCTCAAGGCGTGGGCCGACATCAGCCCCGTGAGCCTTCTTTCCGACGCGCTGCGCGGCCTGCTCAACGGCGGCGCGATCGCCGGGCCGCTCACCGGCTCGCTGGTCTGGATGGTCGCCGCCGTGGCGGTCTTCTTCCCGCTGGCGACGTGGGCCTACCGCAAGCGCGTGTGAGCCGAGGGGGACGGGCGGGCTTCAGCCGGTGCTGAAGCCCGCCTCTTCGCGTATCCGCCGCAGCGCCTCGGCTTTGGTGATCGCCAGGCGTTCGGGCTCGCCCAGCTCGGCGACCAGCCGCCGCACGTCCGGGTCGCCCATGTCGAGGCGTCCTCGGATGACCTGGGCCAGGGCGAGCAACCGCGCGGCCGCACCGGCGCGGCCCTGGGAGTGCCGGACGAGCGCGAGCAGTTCGGTGACCGTCGCGAGGTCCGGCATGTCGGCGCGCTCCGACGTCGTCCCGACCGCCACCGCGGCGAACCCGGCGGCCTCGTCGAACCGGCCGTCGGCGAGGGCGATGCGCGCGTCGAGCATGGCCACCCACTCCGCGATGAACGACCCGAGCACGGTCGGCGTCGCGGCGCGCTGCCTGAACGCCGTGCTCAGCGCACGTGCCTCCTCGACCCTGCCCGCGCGCAGCCGGACCTCGGCCTTGGCGTAGTCGAGCATGGTGGACAGCTGCTCGTTGCCGACCGTCCTGACGAACTCCTCGGCGCCGGTGATCTCACGCTCTGCCGCGGCGTGGTCTCCCATCCGCGCGTACTCGACCGCGAGCCGCCACCGCTGCTGCACGGCGTCGTCCTGGGACCGCAGCTCCGTCGCGACCGCCAGCCCGCGCTCGTACAGGTCGATCGCCGCCTGGTTGTCGCCGGTGTGCGAGACGAACGCGGCCTTCATGCCGAGCGTCATCGCCGACCCCCACCGGTCACCGATGGCGGTGAACTGGTCGTACGCGCGGTCACGGGCCCGTTCGGCGCCTTCGAGGTCGCCCTCGTCGACCAGCATGAAGCTCAGCGCCCACTCCGCACCCGCCCGTGCCCACGGGTCCTCGCTCTGGGCGGCCCGCTTCACCTCGCGCCGGGCGAGCTCGAAGTTCTGGCTCAGGAAGCCGAGCATGGGCAACGCGATCGCGAGCGACGGGTACTTCTGCACGGCGCCGCTGCTGACGCAGTGCTCGATGACCGCCGCGGCCTCGGCGGCGTCCGTGACACCGGGCACCGCGGCCATGATGAGCTGCATCGCCCGGAACGTGGCGTAGCGGTCGGGCGGCAGCAGGTCGCCGAGCGCGAGCACGTCGCGCACCGACATCTCCGCGCGTTCGTTGTCGCCCTTGACGAGCCAGTACCAGAACGTGCCGCCGAGCAGGTCCGCCGCCAGTTCGACCTCGCGGTCGTCGATCGCCCCGCGCAGGGCCGCCACGACGTTGTCCTGCTCCGCCTCGTACACGTCGATCGCCTCGAGCTGGCGCGCGGTGCGGGTGAGCGGTTCCCACCGCTGGGTCAGCTCGCGGTAGTGGCGCCGGAACCGGCCGACGACCTCCGGCTTCTCGCCGGACGCGTCGAGCTGCTCGTCGGCGTAGACCCTGATGGTCTCCAGCATCCGGTACCGCGGTTCGCCCGCGATCTCGACGACGTCCACTATGGACTTCTCCACCAGGGACGTCAGCACGTACAGCGCGTCCGGCAGGCAGACCGCCTCGATCGCGGCGAGGTCGGCGCCGGCCGGGAAGACCGCGAGCCGCCGCGCGAGCCGCAGCTCCTCCTCGGTCAGCAGGTCCCAGCTCCACTCGACGACCGCGCGCAGCGTCCGCTGGCGCGGCAGCGCGGTGCGGCTGCCCGAGGTGAGCAGCCGGAACCGGTCGTCGAGGCGCTGCGTGATCTGCCGGACCGTCATCGACCGCAGCCGCGCCGCCGCGAGCTCCAGCGCGAGCGGCATGCCGTCGAGCCTGCGGCAGATCAGCCGCACATCGTCCACAGTGGACTCGTCGAGCCGGAACCCCGGTCTCACGGCGCTCGCGCGGTCGAGGAACAACCGCACCGCGCCGAAGCCGGACAGGTCCGCCTGGCCGTTCGGCACGGCGAGCGGGCCGACCGGGCACAGCGACTCGCCGTCGATGGCGAGCGGCTCGCGGCTGGTCGCCAGCACGCGGAGGTTCGGCACCCTGCGCAGCAGCTCGGTGGTGAACTCGGCCGCCGCGCCGACGAGGTGCTCGCAGTTGTCCAGCACCAGCAACGACTCCCCGGCACCGAGGACCTCGGCGATCCGGTCCATGCCCTCGCCCGCCCGCCGCCGCGGGTCGCCGGCGAACGTCACCTCGAACGCGCTGAGCACCGCACCGGCCAGGTCCTCCGCCGCCCGCACGCTCGCCAGCGCCGCGAACCACACGCGTCCCTTGCCGTGCAACGGATGCCGCGCCGCCACCTCGGTGGCGAGGCGCGTCTTGCCCGCCCCGCCGGGCCCGACCAGCGTCACGAGCCGGGACCGGCCGAGCCGCCCGGTGATCTCCGCGAGCTCGTCGTCACGCCCGACGAAGCTGGTGAGCCGCACCGGCAACCGGTCGACGACGGGCCGCGGCCCGAGCTCGCCGCGCAACGCCGCGAGGTGGACGTCCTGCAGCTCCTGCGAGGGGTCGACGCCCAGCTCGTCCGCGAGCCTGCCGCGCACCTCGGCGTAGAGGCGCAGCGCCTCGGACTGCCTGCCCTGCGCGCACAACGCCCGCATCAGCAGACCCGCCAGCCGTTCGCGCAGCGGGTGCTTCTCGTGCAACGCCGTCAGCGCGGCGACGTCCAGCTCACCGCGGTCTTCCTCGGCGGACAGCCGGGCTTGTTCGAGACGGGCGGCGGTGGGCCCGGCGAACGGCGCCTCCCGCACGTCGGCCAGCGCGTCACCCCGCCACAGCGCCAGCGCCTCGCCCGGCCGTCCGGCGGCGCGCAGCCGTTCGAACCGGAAGACGTCGACGTCCTCGGTCGCGACACCCAGCCGGTACCCGCCGGGTTCCAGCGCGACCGGGCAGACCTTGCGCAGCCGCGACACGAGCGACTGGAGGGCGTTGCCGGCGTCGGCCGGCGGCTGCTCGCCCCACAGGTCGTCGATCAGCGTCGTCGTCGGCACCGGCCGGCCGGGGTCGAGTGCGAGACGGGCCAGGAGCATGCGGACGCGGGCACCACCGATGTCCACCGGTGTGCCGTCGTCGGTCTCGACCGCCGTGGGGCCGAGCAATGCCACGCGCACAGGTCCAGCTTCCCAGATCACGTGCCGAGGTCAGGCGAGAACGCCGAGTGCGCGCTTGAGCGCGTCGGTGATCATCGTCTCGAACCCGGCGTCGGCGGTGCCGCGCGGCACCCGTTCGGTGAGCATGATCGAGTACAGGTAGGCCTGGTAGGCGGCCAGCCGGACGCGGGCCGAGTCGGTGAACTCGAAGCCGTACGACGTCAGGAAGTCCTCGTCGTCCTCGATCGTCCCGAAGAGAGCGAGCGACACGAACTCGGCGACCGGATCACCCCAGAACGCCCGCTCCCCGTCGACGAGTCCGGTCAGCCCGGTGCCGGCGAGGACGTTGCCGTCCCACAGGTCGAAGTGCACGAGCGCGGGCCGCCGCACCTCGTCGAACGCCTTGGCGTGCTTGCCCAGGTCGGCGGTCGGCAGCCGCACCCCGTACCGTTCCGCGTCGGCCAGCACGGCCTCGAACATGCCGGAGAACGCCCCGGTCCACGTGTCGTGCAGCCCGAGCTGCGGATAGCCGAACCCGGGCCCGGTCACCTCGTGCAGTGCGCGCGTCGTCTCGCCGAGCCGGCGGCGGAGCGACGGCCGGTCCAGGTCGGACCGGCCGAAAACGGGCGTGCCCGGCAGGAACGTCGTGAGGAGGAACGTGGCGTTGTCGGTGTGCACGACCTGGGGCACCGGCGCGACCGGCGAGGCGAGCGTGCAGAACATGGCCTCGGTGCGGATCAGCTGCCGTTCGTAGGTCAGGCCGGGCTGCTCACCGGGTGCTACCTTGAGCACGAACTCGCCCTCGTGCGCCGAAACCCGGTACACCGAGTTGTACGTGCCGCCGCCCAAGGGGCTGGTCCGGGCGCCGGTGAGGCCGGCGGCGGCCAGGATCCGCTCCACAGTCACTCCCGCGAATGTAGACGGGTGCGGGGCGATGGGGCGGGGAACCGCCGAGGCCGCGTGGTGGTGGGTGCTAGGCGTGCGACCAGCCCAGCTCCGGGCCGAGCTTCGTCGCGATGTCGGTGAGGATCTGCACGTAGTCCTCGTGCTCGAAGCTGAACGGCAGCGCGAACGCCACCTCGTCGACCTCCCGGAACGCCGCGTGCGCGTACAGCTGCTCGGCGATCTCCGCGGACGTGCCGATGAGGTCGCGCTCGAACATCATCCGGCGCGGCCCGAACGTCTTGCCGATGCGCCCGGCCCGTCCCTCGACGTACGCCCGGTACTTCGCGCGCTGCTCGGGCGTGGCCGAGTCGGTCGGGATCACCACGAGGCCCTGCGACACGCGCCCTCCGCCGTGCTCGCGGAACGTCCGGATGTGCGCCAGCTGGGTTTCGGCGAAGTCCTCGGAGCCCTCGGACTGGGCCACGTTGCTGGTGAGCAGGTTCAGGCCGTGCTCACCCGCCCACGTCGCCGACCGCAGGCTCCCGCCGCCGTACCAGATGCGGTCGCGCAGACCGGCGGAGTGCGGCTGCACGCGGTCCGACCAGACCTCGATGCCCTCGACGCCGCTGAACGACGCGACCTTCTCGCCGCCGACGAAGTCCAGCAGCCGCCGCACGCGGTCGTAGCCGAAGTTCTCGACGTCGGCCGTCTCCGGGTAGAGCGCCTGCTTCACGTCGTCCCAGTGCATCGGCGGGCCGACGCTGACGCCGGGGTTGAGCCGCCCGCCCGACAGCACGTCGACCGTGGCGAGGTCCTCGGCCAGGCGCAGCGGGTTCTCCCAGCCGAGCGGGATGACCGCGGTGCCGAGCTGGATGCGGCTGGTCCGCTGGGACGCCGCGGCGAGGACGGCGACCGGCGACGAGATGCCGAACTGCAGGTGCCGGTGCCGCACCCACGCGCTGTCGAACCCCAGCTGTTCGCCGAGCACGATGACGTCCAGGGTGGCCCGGTGACCGGCTCCCGGATCGTGCTCGTCGAAGAGCCCGATGGTGAGAAAACCCAGCTTCCGCAGCGGCTCTGTCTCGCGGGGCACGGAACCCTCCTCAGTCGTCTGCCCCCAGTTTAGATGACATCTCAACTAGTTCCAGATGCTGGAACCACCGCGTGCAGGGCGTCGAGCACCACGGTGATCGCGGCGCGCGAGTCGCGGCGCACGGCGGCGGTGATCCTCCGCGTCACCGGCAGTTCCTTCGCGACCACGTCGAACCGCCGGTCGACGGCGAGCGCGGGCAGCACGGCGACCGCCAGCCCGGCCTCGACGTGCTCGAGCGTCAGCATGTAGTTGCTGAACCTGCCCACGACCCTCGGCTCGAACCCCGCCTGCCGGCACAACCGGGTCGCGAGGTTCGCCATGTAGGAGCCGGGGACGTCGAACGCCCACGGCTCCTCCGCGCACGCCGCGAGGTCGTTGCGCGGCTGTCCGGGCGGCGAGAGCAGCACGATCGGGTCCTCGCCGAGCGGCACCACGTCGATGTCGCGCGGTACCGGCTGCTCCACGAAGTCCGTGGTCGTGATGATCACGTCGACCTCACCCGCCAGCAGCGCGGGCATGCTCGCGTGCGGTTCCAGCTCGATGAGCTCGACGTCGAGGTGCGGATGGCCGAGCCGCCGCACGGCGGGCACGGCGAGCGTGTGGATCGAGCTCTGGAACGCGCCGAGCCGGATGAGGCCGGACGGTTCGTCGTTCAGGCCGCGCAGCTCGGCCTCGACGGCCTCCATCTGGTCGAGGATCGACCGCGCCCGCCGCGCCAGGATCAGCCCGGCCGAGGTGAGCCGGACGCGCCGCCCGGTCCGTTCGATCAATTGCGTGCGCGTCTCGCTCTCGAGCACCGCGAGCTGCTGCGACACACTCGAAGCACTCAGGTTCGCGGCCTGCGCCACGGCCCGCACGGTGCCCAGCGCGTCGAGCTGGCTGAGCAGGCGCAGGCGCCACGGGTTGAGCGTCATGCTGTGCAGTATTTCCGAACAGCGAGCGTGGAATCGTGAGATGGACCTGATGCTCGGAGCGTCCTAGCGTTTCCGCATGGACAACTTCTGGGACGACGTCGACCGCCACCTCGTCCGCTACGGCGGCACGTTCACGCGCGAGATCATCGACAGCGCGTCGGGGAGCTTCCTCTTCACCGAGGACGGCCGCCGCGTCCTGGACTTCACGTCCGGGCAGATGAGCGGGATCCTCGGCCACTCGCACCCGCGCGTCGTCGAGACGGTGCGGCGCCAGATCGCGAACCTCGACCACCTGTTCAGCGGCATGCTCAGCCGCCCGGTGGTGGACCTGGCGCGGCGCCTGGCGGAGACGCTGCCCCCGTCGCTGTCCAAGGTGCAGCTGCTCACCACGGGAGCCGAGTCGAACGAGGCCGCGCTGCGCATGGCCAAGCTCGTGACCGGCAAGCACGAGGTGGTGGCGTTCGCGAGGTCGTGGCACGGCATGACCGCCGCCGCGGCCGCCGCGACCTACAGCGCGGGCCGCAAGGGCTACGGCCCCGCCGCGCCCGGCAACTTCGCGATCCCGGCGCCGTCCGCCGGTGACTGGCAGGCGCGGCTGGACCTGGCGTTCGACCTGGTCGACGCCCAGTCCGTCGGCTCGCTGGCCGCTTGCATCGTCGAACCGATCCTCTCCTCCGGCGGCATCCTGGAACCACCGCCGGGCTACTTCGCCGCGCTGCAGCGGAAGTGCCGCGAGCGCGGGATGCTGCTGATCTTCGACGAGGCCCAGACCGGACTGTGCCGCACCGGCACCTGGTACGCGTTCGAGCGCGACGGCGTGGTGCCCGACATCCTGACGCTGTCGAAGACCCTGGGCGCCGGCCTGCCGCTGGCCGCCGTGGTCACCTCCGCCGAAATCGAGGCCGAGGCGCACGCCCGCAACTACCTGTTCTTCACCACGCACGTGTCGGACCCGCTCGTGGCCGCCGTCGGCAACACGGTGCTGGACGTGCTGATCGAGGAACGGCTGGACGAGCGGGCCGCGAAGCTCGGCGCGGTCCTGCGCAACGGCCTGACCGACATCGCCTCCCGCCACCCGCTGGTCACCGACGTGCGCGGACGCGGCCTGCTCGTCGGACTGGAGATCGCGGACGAGTCGCTGTCCGCGCCGATCACCCAGAGGTGCCTGGAGCTGGGCCTGCACATGAACATCGTGCAGATGCCGGGGATGGGCGGGGTGTTCCGGATCGCGCCGCCGCTGACGGCCACGGAGGAGGAGCTGGCGCTCGGCGTGAGCATCCTGGACGAGGCCATCGGCTCCTTCTGACCACATGGCCACCCGGCCTCGGTCAGCCAGCCGAGGCCGGGTGGCACCCGTGCTCCTACGATCGGCCGGGTGGGGGACTTCGCCGCAGATCACTGCTCATCGCCACCGCGGTCCTGTGCGTCAGCGGCTTCGTGGTGACCGGGCGGATCATCGGCTTCGAACGGGCGGTGCTGCTGCGCAGCAGCCAGGGCGTGGGCGCGGACACCTTCGTCGACCACCCGGTCTACGCGATGGTCGAAGGCGCCGTCGTGCTGGTCGTGGTGTTCCTGCACGCGTGGCGAACACGTCCGACCGTGGCCGTGCTCTCGATCGCGGCACTCCTGGTCGTCTTCGAGCACGCCGCGTTCTACCGTCCGCACACCATGCTCAGCCGTGCGGACTCCGTTCAGCTGATGCTGATCCTGAGCGCCATCATGGTCGCGGGCGGGATGCTGCTGCGCTTGCGGGAACGGTCGCGCGAGGCGCTCGCGGCGGCCGCGGAGGAACGGGCGCGCCGCGACGAACGCCTCGACATGGCCCGCGAGCTGCACGACGTGGTGGCGCACCACGTCACGGGCATGCTGGTGCAGGCGCAGGCCGCACTGGTGGTGGCGGAACAGGACAAGGACCAGGCGTGCGCGATGATCCCGGGCATCGTGGAGGGCGGCACGGAGGCGCTGGGGGCGATGAGCGCGATGGTCAGGACGTTGCGGGACAACGGCGCCGCGACCGCGACCACCGACCTCACGGCCGACCTGCACCGGCTCGCCGAGAGGTCGGGGCTGCCGGTGCGCACGACCGTCGAGCTGACCGAGGACGTGCGGCCGGAGCTGGGGCGGTCGGTGCTGCGGCTGGTGCAGGAGGCGTTGACCAACGTGCGCAAGCACGCCTTCGACGCCACGAGGGTGGAGGTGGACGTGCGGCTCGGCGCGAGCGCGGTGCAACTGTCCGTTGTGGACAACGGACGCGCGCGACCGGCGCACTCGGGCGGGTTCGGGCTCGTGGGCATGCGTGAACGCGTGCACGAGCTGGGCGGGCGGTTCTTCGCGGGCCCGACCGGGGAGGGCTGGCTCGTCACCGCCGAGCTGCCGCTGGAGGTGCGCGCGTGATCTCCGTGCTCATCGCCGAGGACCAGGACATGGTGCGGGCCGGGTTCCGGCTGATCCTCGAGGCCCAGCCGGACATCAGCGTCGTCGCCGACGTCCCGGACGGGGTCAGCGCCGTGCAGCGCGCCCGTGAGCTGGAGCCGCAGGTGTGCCTGGTCGACGTGCGGATGCCGGGCCTCGACGGCCTGGAGGTCACCCGCCGGCTCGCGCCGCACACCCGCGTCGTCGTGGTCACGACGTTCGACAGCGACGAGGTGCTGGACAAGGCGCTGGACCTCGGCGCGTGCGGGTTCCTCACCAAGGACGCGAGCCCCGGCCTGCTCGCCGAGGCCGTCAGATCGGCCGCGCGAGGCGACGTTCTCGTGTCGCCCCAGGTGGTGCTGCGCGTGCTGCGGCGTTCGGTGCCGCCCGTGCCGAACGCCGACGCCGGCGTGCTGAACCCGCGCGAGCTGGACGTGGTGCGGCACGTCGCACAAGGCCTGAGCAACAACGAGATCGCCGCGGCGATGAAGGTCTCCGTGTCGTCGGTCAAGGCCTACCTCGCCTCGGTGCAGACCAAGGTCGGCGCCCGCAACCGCGTGGAGATCGTCGCGTGGGCCTTCCGCGCGCACGTGGTGGCCACCTGACCATGACCGTCCGGCCAGTCCGGGCGTCGCGGCTGCCCCTCCGGCCATGATCTCGCGGCTGCCGGGCCGATCCGCCCGCACGTCCGCGCGCACCAGGCTCGTCCACATCGGATTCCGTTGTGGACGAAGGGTTCTGGCCTGTGAACGACGTGCTCGCGCGCCGCCTCTGGGGTGCCGTGGTGGCCGGTCTGCTCGCCTGGGTGGTCGTGCGGAGCTTCGGCAGCGGTGTCCTGGACCTGCGCGTGTACCTCGCGGGCGGTGAGGCGTGGCGTGCGGGCACCGACCTCTACACCGCCGATTTCCACGGTCCGAAGGGACTCCCGTTCACCTACCCGCCGTTCGCGGCACTGCTGTTCAGCGGCCTCTCCCCGTTGCCGCTGCAACTTTCGGCCCTGCTGTTCACCGCCGCCGCCATCGCACTGTTCACCGCGGCCTGCCACACCGCCGCGCCGTCCGGCTTCGGCCTCGCCGCGCTGTGCCTGCTGCTCGAACCCGTCCGCATCAGCCTGGACCTCGGCCAGGTCAACCTGGTCCTGCTCGGCCTGGTCGCCGCCGACTGCCTCCTGCCGCGCACGCCGTGGCCGCGCGGCCTGCTCGTCGGCCTCGCCGCCGCGATCAAGCTGACGCCTTTGGTCTTCCTGCTGTTCTTCCTGTCCCGCAAGCGGTGGCGGCCCGCGCTGACCGCCGTGGCGGCGTTCTCGTCGTGCGGCCTGCTCGGCTGGCTGCTCGCACCGGAGCAGTCCGAGCGGTTCTGGTTGCACGCGGTGCTCGACCCCGGCCGCGTGGGCGGACTCGGCTTCACCGCGAACCAGTCGTTGCGCGGCCTGCTGTTCCGCCTCGGTCTCCCGGAGGTGGTGTGGCTCGTGGCAGCGCCGGCAGTGCTCGCTTTCGCCGTGGCGGTGCTGCCGAGGCTGCGCGACGACCTCACCGCCCTCGTCGCGGTCGCGGTGACGGGCCTGCTCGTCTCGCCGGTGTCCTGGTCGCACCACTGGGTGTGGATCGCACCCGCACTGGTGCTGCTGCGCGGCCACCTCCGCACCGCCATCGTGGCGGTGTTCGCCGTCGGCCCGCACTGGTTGCTGCCGAGCGCCGGCGACCGCGAACTGGCCTGGACCTGGTGGCAGCACCTCGCCGGCAACACCTACGTGTGGCTGGGACTCGCGTTCCTCTGCTGGTGCGCCGGCAGCTTGCCGATCAGCGCACGGGTCAGGCGCCGGATGTCGGCCTCCTCGTGGCCGAAGTCCGAGAGGTAGTGGCGCAACGCGTGCCGGAGGAGCACCAGTTCCTCCTGGGTCAGCTCCAGGGTCGTCGTAGTACCCATGGACCCATGTTAGGCCTGCTCACGGCGTTCTGCGCGCCAGAGCGAAGGTGAAGGAGCGCGGACCGCAGGGGAACCGGTCCTGGTCCCGGTTCCCCGCGTGGTCCTCAGCGGCACCAGGACTGCACGGTCTCCTCGAAGTCCGGGAACTCGGCCCGCGCCTTGGCGAGCACCTCGGTGGGCGTCCGCGGCTCGACCCCGGAGTGCTCCTCCGCGATCGCGCGGAGCTCCGGGTGGGGCACGCCGCTGTCCGTCCCGAACTCGACGGCCTCCTGCGGCCCGACCCCGCCCGCGAGCAACCACAGGAACTCGCCCAGGTTCGCCGCGACGGGCCCGACCTCGCCCTCGGAACCGAAGAACACCACGGGCTGCTCGGTCAACGGCCCCTCCCGCACCAGCCACAGCACGGCCATGCCACCGGTGCCGTCCTTGCCGAAGAGCCGGAACCGGTCGCCGTCGAGCTCCTGGTTCCCGGTCCACGCCCGGATCCAGTCGGTCGTGTCCTCGGCCGACGCGAACTCGTCGTACGGCTCGTAGTCGATGTTGGTCGGCGCCGGCCCGTCGCCCTCCTCGTCGTGGTCCCAGGGGAACTCGACGCCGCTCAGGGCGGTCAACACGGCGGGGAAGGCGCGGTCGTCAGTGATCTCCACGCGCGCACGCTACTTCACGGGTCGCGCGTGGACGGAACGTCAGTCCGGGAGAGGGGGAATGGGGAGATCAGGGTTGTTGATCGGCACATTCGCGCGTTCAGGTGAAACTCCATTCGGGACCGATGTGGAATGTCTTGCCAGGTCACGTGTTCCGCGAGGAATGGCTGCTCTGATGGTGCGGACATCCGTCGCACGCGGGTGACGGCGGTTCGACCGGTCGGCGGGGCCCCTAACGTCGGCGGCCTGTTCCCGAACCGCATCCGCCCCAGAAGGGATACTGCCCGTGCGAAGACGCTTGCCGGCGATGGCGCTGGCGACGGTGCTCGCCGGTAGCGCGCTCACCGCCGCCCTCCCCGTTGCTGCCCAGCCATCCGTTTCGACGCTCACCAAGTCCGTCCAGGGCGTGGCCGACCCCGCCGCCCACGGGGACGTCGCCACCTGGGTCGTGTCGTACTCCAGCGGTGCCAACGGTGCCGCGACCATCACCGACACCATCGGCGCCGGCCAGACGCTCGTGTCCGGCTCGCTGCGGGTGCCGCCGGGCTGGACCGGCACCGAGGGCAACCCCGTCAGCGCCACGAACCCGAACGTGCGCAACGGCGGCACCGCCCTCTCGAGCCTGCTCACCCCGCCCGTGCAGGCCAGCGCGAGCAGCACCGGCGGTGACGGCTTCACCCCGATCCTGCACCGGACGCCGGACGGGCGCCTGCAGGCGTGGAACGTCTACCACCACGTGGCCGAGGCCGGTCCCAAGCTCGTCTGCACCGACCTCACCACCAGCGCCCTCTGCGCCGGCGGTCCGTGGCCGAAACCGCTGAACACGGCCCCCGGCCCGTTCGGCGCGGGCAACACCGGGGACATCGCGAGTCCCCTCGAACCCCAGTACGTCCGCGACCCGGCCAACGCCGCCAGGGTCTACTACTCCGCCACCACCGCCTCCTCGATCGGTGTGGCCTGCCTCGACCTCGCGGCGCCCGGCAACTGCGGGTACTGGCCGCTGATGCCGCGCTCCGGGGCGACGTTCGAGATGGCCGGGCTCGTCGAGACCGGCGGGAACCTTTACGGCGTAGCGACTTCCGGGCACGTCGTGTGCTGGACGATCGCGACCCAGAGCGCCTGCGCGGGCCAGCCGTACGCGCCGGTCGTGCCGCCGACCAACCACGGCGGCTACTACCTCGGTGCGCTGGCGGTGGCCGGGGGCAAGCTGTTCGCGTCGTCCTCGCAGCAGGGCGCCAGGGCACCCGCGCTCGGCTGCTTCGACCCCGCCACCGCGGCCGCGTGCGCGGGCTGGCCCGCCCCGAAACCGCTGGGGCCGTTCGGGAACTTCAGCTACAACGCCTACACCGCCTACAGCACGACGGGTGCGGAGGTCGGCGCGTGCTCGAGCACGACCGGCGGCCTGAACGTCACCACCTGCTACGCGATCGACGGGTCCCCGCTGCCCGCACCGTCGGCGCCCGCCGGGCTGGAGTCCAACGTCATCTCGTTCAACCCCGAGGTGATCCGCACCGGTGACCGCGTGCGCAGCTACATCGGCATCTGGGGCGGCCCGTACTCGGGTGCCGCGGTGTGCCACGACTGGAGCACCGGGGCGTCGTGCGCCGGTCTGCCGTCGCGCATCACCCACCCGACCGTGAACGGTGGCGACACGAGGGATTACGGCTACGCCCACGACGCGCCCACCGGGTGCCTGATCGGCCTCGGAGACGCCGGCGTGCTGTTCTCGATGGATCCTGACACGGGGGCGTCGCCGTGCGTACGCAGTGGCGCCTCCGTGTCGCTCAACCCGTCGCAGTTCTACTGCGACGGCAAACCGCACAACGTCACCTACGGCAAGGCGCGGCTCACCGGTGTGACACCGGCGAACGTGAACTTCGGCGCGTCGACGGTCAAGGTCGCCGACCAGGGCGGGAACCCGGTCAGCACACCGGGTTTCGCGCCGGACGGCACCGTCGACCTGACCGGGGTCTCCGCCGCCTCGCTGACCGTGACGGCGTCGATCGTGCTGAACAACGCGTCCGACTTCGGCGGCGGCAACCAGCCGGCGCTGGTCGTGGAGTTCACCGGTGACGCACCGCAGATCTGCTTCCGCACCACCATCTCCGCGGAGTGCTCGGTCACGTCCGTCGCCAACGCCGCCGGCGGCACCGACGCGACCGGCGGGTTCACCTCCAACACCGTGACGCGGCAGGTCGCACCCGGTGCGTCGTGCCTGCCGAACGTGGTGGTGAACAAGGAGATCTGCGGCTCGCACACCCCCGCCAACTGCAAGGCGGGCGGTTCAGGACCGTGGGTGAAGCAAGCACCCGTGGGCGTGCTCGGACTGTTGCACGCCACCGCGTACTGGCGGATCACCGTGACCAACAACGGCCCGATCGCCGTCACCGACGCCTACGTGCTCGACGACGTGGAACCGTCCTGCCACACCGGCCCGTTCTCGCTGCAACCGGGTGAGTCGAAGCAGGTGCACTGCTCGACCTACGCGTTGCTCTCGCTCTTCCCCCTGGTCAACGAGGCGAAGGCGAAGTACACGCCGGTGAACGGCACGAGGCTCTACACCACCTGGTCGTCCGCCAAGGCCTGTTCACTGCTCTGCGCGCTGAACTGACCTCCGCGGACTCGCCGCGGCCGGGCTGGAACCACCACCAGCCCGGCCGCCCCGGGCGGCCATCGCCACCAGTGCCACCACGACCGCGGGAACGGCGGCGGCACCGGTGAAGGCCAGCACCACCAGCACGACCACGAACGCGGCCGCCGCGGCGACGCGCACCCCGCCGTCCAGCAGCCGCCACGCCGCCGCCGTGCACCCGAGGTACACCACCAGGAACAACGCGCTGGGAACGGTCACCAGTGACTCGAGCTCCAGCACCCCGCCGGCGAGCAGGCCGATCAGCACGCCGCCGGAGGCGAGGATCGCGAGGTTCAGCCACCGGGGCGGCGTGTCCGCGTCGTCGTGGGGCTTCGTCAGGGTGCGCGCCAGGTTCGCGGCACCGGAGACGTAGGCGTTGATCGTGCCCATCGTGAGGACGACCGCGCACACCGACGCCAGCACCACACCGGCCGGGCCGACGGCGAGCACCAGCAGTTTCGCGACCGGCGTGGAACTCCCCGCCCGCGGCCCCAGCGCCGCCACGGTCACCGCCGCCAGCGACAGGTAGAGCACGCTGGTGACGACGAGCGTGATGGCGACGATCCTCGGCAGCTGCCGGCGCGGGTCCGCGAGCCTCGCCGTGAGCGGTGCGGCGGCCTCCCAGCCGACGAACGACAGCATCAGCGGCGCCGCGGCCGTCCCGATCGCGGCCCACCCGTGCGGTGCGAAGGGCGTCCAGTTCGCGGCCTCGGCGCCGGTCGCCCCGCCGACGATGCTGATCGCGACCACCACGAGGAGCAGCACCACGAGTCCGAACTGGACGGTCGACGACGTCCGCAGGCCGCGGGACGTGATCGCGAGGACCGCCACCAGGATCGCGGCGGCGAGGAGGCAGGCGGTGACGCGGCCGACGCCGGCGAGCTCGGCGACGTAGCCGCCGCCGATCACGCAGACGATCGGGGCACCCGCGACGATCCCGGCGAGGAAGCACCACGACGTCGCCGCCGAAGCCCGGCGGCCGAGCCCCAGCGCCACGTAACCCCGGACCCCGTCCGCGGACGGCAGCCGGATGCCCAGCGCGGCGAAGACCCAGCCCAGCAGACCGGAGAGCACCAGCAGCGCCGCCCAGGTCACGACGGACGCCGGACCGGCCAGGGCGGCGGTCAGCCCCGGCAGCATCAGCAGGCCGGGACCGAGCAGGGCGCCGACGTACATCGCCGAGCCGCGGGCCACGGACAGGGGAGAGGAGGACATGGGCGAATTCTGTGGCGCGGAGCATGACAGCCGCTGCGAAGTTCAAGCGCCTGAAACTGGTTGTGTGCAACTCAGTTGTGCAGAATCTCGGAACAGTCAAATATTCTGCACATGGAAAGGTTCGACGCCGTCGACAGGGCGATCCTGCGGAGGCTCCAGACCGACGGCCGGGTGCCGAACAACGAGCTGGCCGAAGCCGTGCGCCTCTCGCCGTCCGCCTGCCTGCGCCGCGTCCGCGCACTGGAGAGCGCCGGGATCATCGCGGGCTACCGGGCCGAGCTCGACCGGGCGAAGGCGGGCCTCGGCCTCACGGTGTTCCTGGAGCTCAAGGTGACCGGCCACTCCGCCGAGGCGGCGCGCGAGGTGGAGGAGGCGTTGCTGGCGATCCCGGCGGTGGTGGCGTGCCACCTCGTCACGGGCTCCGCCGACTTCTTCGTCGAGGGCGTGCTGCCCGACCTGCCGTCCTACGAGCCGTTGCTGCTCGAGCACGTGCTGGCGATCCCCGTCGTGGTCGACGTGCGCAGCTCGTTCGCGATCCGGACGATGCGCTCGCGCGGCCCGCTGCCGGTCGACCACCTGAGGTGAGCGGGCGTCACGGCCGCCTGATCACGGCCGGCGCGTGCTCGCGGGCCGGGGCGCTCAGCCGGGTGTTCAGCTCTTCGAACAGCGCCTCGGCCGTCACCCCGTTCCAGCCGGGCGGCAGCAGCGACAGGGGCAGGCCGCGATCGCTGTAGGGCAGGCGCCGCCACTGGGTCAGCATCGGCACAACATTCCGGCGAAGAGCGGTTGTAGGAATGTCAACATTCCGACAAGCGGCTCGCCACGCTCCAACGGCACGTGACACCAGCTGAGGCGCTAAGCGTCACCACTTCCGCCCTCCCGCACCTCCAGCGGCCGCCTGCCGAGCAACCCATCTCAGACGTTCATGTAATCTGGATGATGTCATCATCTGAAATCGGCGTCCGAGAGGAGCGGCCATGGTCCGGCTGACCAGAGCACAGCAGCAGGCGCGCACGCGTGCCGCTGTGCTGGCCGCGGCGAGGGAGGAGTTCGCCGAGCGTGGCTTCGTGCAGGCGAAGGTCGACCGGATCGCCGAGCGGGCTGAACTCACGCGCGGGGCGGTGTACTCCAACTTCCCGAGCAAGCGCGCGCTGTACCTGGCGGTGCTGATCGACCTGATCGAGAGGTCGGCGGAGGGGGAGCCGCGGGCGACGGTCTCGCCATCATCGCGGCTGGACGCACTGGGTGTGTTCGCCAGGGTGTGGTTGGAGCGGTTGCCGCTCACCGCCGGCACGTTGTCCGGCGGGCGGCTGCAGTTGCGGTCACTCGACGGCGTCCTCGACGACGAGCACGGGCCTGCCGTGCTCGCGCAGGTGGCGCGGCTGGAGGCGTTGTTGCTGGCCGTCGCGCTCGAACGGGGTGCGCCGTACCGGCATGTGCGGCTGGCCGAGTTGGCGTTGACGCTGCTCGACGGCGCCGGTCACCGGGCGGAGACGGCGCCGGGCTTCGGTGACCCGTTCGACGTTGCGCTCGCGTGCCGGCACCTGGCCACCCTCGACCTCACGGACACGTGGTCGCCGCCGCACCTGCCGTACGTCGCTCCGGCGCGCACGTGCAACGACGAGTGGACCGCGCCCACGGGGCTTGTCGACCAGATCAGTGGCGCCGGGGTCGACTTCGAAGACGGGCTCGTCGTCGTGCTCGGTGCGAACCGGCTGGGTGCCGCCGAAGAGAGCGTCAGGTCAGGCAAGCAGGTCACGCTCGTGGTCGTGACGAGCGCTCCGGAGGAGACCGGCCGCCTCGTGCGCCTCAAGGTGACCGACGCCGTGAGCTGCCTGCGGAGGGTGTTCGCCGCTGAGGCCTTCGCCCGGGTCCGCCTGGTGCTCGACGACGAGGCGGTGGTCGCGGCGGCCCTCGGGATCGCCGACGCCGGTGACGACACCGAGGCCGCGGTCGAGGTCCGGAACGGTGCCGTCACCGCTCGGGCGCTGGGCCGGGGGGCGGGGCACGCGGTGGGTGTGCGCAGGCGGGAGGCCATGCCGTGAGCCACGACCTGCTGGTGTTGCACGCCTTGCGCTGCGTGGGCGCGGCCGGGCTGGCGCGCGTCGCGTCGTTCACGGGGCTGTCCGAGGCCGAGGTGGAGTCCGAGCTGATCGGCCTGGCCGTCGCCGGTCTCGTCACGCACCACCGGGAGTTCGGCGGCTGGGCGCTCACCGGGGCCGGGAAGGCGGCCGACCTCGAACGGACCACCGCGGAGCTGGACGCCGCCGGCACGCGGCGGGAGCTCGCGGAGGCGTTCGACGACTTCCTCGTGCTCAACCCGGAGCTGCTCGACCTGTGCACGGCGTGGCAGATCCGGTCCACCGACGGCACCCTCAACGACCACGGCGACGCCACCTACGACGCCCGCGTCCTCGGGCTCTTCGAGGACTTCCACGGCCGTGCGGTGAAGGTCATCGCGGCGCTGTCCACCGCCCTTTCCCGGTTCGGGCGCTACGAGGACAGGCTCGCGCGGGCCCTCGGCCGGGCGCGGGCCGGGGAGCTCGGGTACGTGGCCGACGAGATCGGGTCGTTCCACTCCGTGTGGGCGGAGCTGCACGAGGACCTGCTGGCCACGCTCGGGATCCAGCGGTGGTGAGCCGCGACGCGCCGCGGTGGGTGAGGCGGCTGTCCGCGGACCTCGACGAACCGCCCGAGGTGATCGGCGGCAAGGCGCACGGGCTGGTCGTGCTGCACCGGCTCGGGCTGCCGGTGCCCGCCGGGTTCGTCGTCACCACGGCGGCGTGCCGGGCGTTCCTGCGCGACGGCCGGCTGCCGGACGGGCTCCGCGACGAACTCGCTGCCGCGACGCTGCCGCCGGTGGTGTCGGTGAGATCCGGGGCCGCGGTGTCGATGCCCGGCATGATGGACACGGTCCTCAACCTGCGCCCGGCTCCCGACGCGCTCGAGGACGCGCTGCAAGCGGTGTTCTCCTCGTGGAACACGCCCAGGGCACGCACCTACCGCACCCTGAACGGCATCCCGCACGACCTCGGCACCGCCGTGGTGGTGCAGCAGATGGTGTTCGGCGACCGGGACGAGCGCAGCGGCTCCGGTGTCGCGTTCAGCCGGGACCCGAACAGCGGCGAGGACGTGCCGTTCGGTGAAGTCCTCTTCGGACAGCAGGGTGACGCCGTCGTCTCCGGCCGGTCGCTGACGCTGCCGCTGGAGGCGCTGGCGGAACGAGAACCGTTGGTGTGGCGGGGTTTGCGCGACGCGTTCGGCAGGATCGAGCAGCACTACCGCGACGCCTGCTACGTCGAGTTCACGTTCGAGTCCGGTGTGCTGTGGCTGTTGCAGGTGCGGCGGGGCAGGTTCGGCGGGGCGGCCGCCGTGCGCGTCGCCACCGATCTCGCCGACGAAGGCGCGATCGACCGGGGAGAAGCACTGCTGCGGGTGTCGGCGCAGCACCTCGCACACGTCCGCACGCCCCGGATCGCACCCGGCGCGGAGGTCCTCGCCCGAGGCCTGGGCGTGTGCCCCGGCGTGGCGGCCGGGCGGGTGGCGCTCACCGCCGACGCGGCGGTGCGGATGGCCGCGGACGGGCCGGTGGTGCTCGTGCGGCCCGAGACGTCACCGGAGGACATCCGCGGGCTGGCGGCGGCGACCGGCATCGTCACGGCACGGGGCGGGCCCGCCAGCCACGCCGCCGTGGTCGCGCGGTCGATGGGCAAACCCGCTGTCGTGGGTGTCACCGACCTCGTCGTCGGTACCCACTCGGTCTCGCTGCGCGGGCACGAGGTCGGCGCCGGCGCGGTCATCGGCCTCGACGGGACGGGCGGTGAGGTCGTCCTCGGCACACCGCGCGTGGTCACTGGGGCGGCGGACGCGCACCTGGGCCGCCTGCTGGAGTGGGCAGACGAGGTGTCCGGTGACCGCTCGGAGCGCGACGAGGCCGCGCGGCTCGAAGCAGCACACGCGGTGCTCCGCCGGCGATGACAGCTAGGCCTTGGACCGCAACGCCTCGACGTCCTCGCGCAGCCTGCGGACCTCGGCGAGGATCTCCATCGTCGCGGCCATCTCCTCGCGGTCGTGCTCGGCGTGCTCCTCGGCCATCTGCGTCTGCATGGCGCTGACGGCGACCGCGATGAACAGGTTGAGCACGGTGAACGTCGTGACGGCGAGGTAGCCGACGAAGAAGATCCACGCGAACGGCTTCTCGGCCATGACGTGCCGGGCGACCTCCGACCACGCCTCGCCCGTCATGACCTGGAAGAGCGTGAACAGCGAGTCGCCCAGGTCGCCGAAGTACCCCGGCGCGACACCGCTGAACAGCTTGGTGGCGATCACCGAGGACACGTAGAGCACCAGCGCCAGCAGCGCGGTGATGGACGCCATGCCCGGCAAGGCGGTCAGCAGCGCGGACACCACCCGGCGCATGCTCGGCACGACGGACACCAGCCGCAGGACCCGCAACACCCGCAGGGCGCGCAGCACCGAGAACATCCCCGACGCCGGGAGCAGCGTGACGCCCACGACGATCGTGTCGAACCAGTTCCACGGGTCGCGGAAGAAATCCCTGCCGTAGGCGCCGAACCGCAGTGCCAGCTCGACCACGAACACGGTCAGCGCCAAGCGGTCGACGAGGTGCAGCACGTCCCCGTACGACGCCATCAGCTCCGGTGAGGTCTCGGCGCCGAGCGTCACCGCGTTGACCAGGATTATCGCCGTGATCACCTTGGTGAACCAGGGGGCGTCCACCAGGACGCGCAGCCGACCACTCGGGATCAACGGGAACTCCTGGCGCGGCGAGAAGGCGGAGAGGACGAAGATCAACCTATCGAGTGACCTCCGCCGCCGGTCGCTTCGCCCGTTCGGACGCTGCCCGCGCCGGTGACCTCCGCACGGGGGCCCCGGTCGGCGCTACGCGTTCGGGGTCCGACCGAGCAGGTGCCGCAGCGCCGGTTCCAGCTCGGGGTACCGGAACCGGTGCCCGAGCTTCGCGAGCGCCGCGGGCCGGACGAGCTGGCTCGCCTCGGCCAGTTCCCCGGCGCCCTGCTCGCCCAGCAGCACGCGGGGCCCGAACGCCGGCACCGGCAGCAGTGCGGGACGCCGCAGCACCTTCGCCAGGGTGGCGGTGTAGGTGCTGTTGCGCACCGCGCCGGGGGCGACGGCGTTGACGGGGCCCGAGACCGCCGTGTCGTAGAGCGCGCGGTGGTAGATGTCGACCAGGTCGTCGATGCCGATCCACGACTGCCACATGCGACCGTCGCCGAGCCTGCCTCCCAGGCCCGTGGAGAACAACGGGTAGAAGATCCTGAGCGTGCCGCCGGCGGGTGACTGCACCAGTCCTGTCCGGACGGTCACCACCCGCATGTCCGCGGTCGCGGCGGAGGTGGCCGCGGCCTCCCAGTCGGCGACCACGTCGGCCAGGAACCCCTCGCCGCGCCCGCTGTCCTCGGTGAGCTCCTCGTCGCCCCGGTCGGGCCCGTAGATCCCGATCGCCGAGGCGCTGACGAACACGCGGACCCCCGCGGCGGCAAGCCCGGCGAGCGCCCTGGTCGGTCCCACCCTCGACTCCCGGACGGCACGCCGGTGCGACTCGGTGAAGCGCCCGGCGATCGAGGCGCCTGCCAGGTGCACCACCGCGTCCACACCGGACAGCAGGCCGGGGTCGGGCGCGTCGGGGTCCCACCGCCGCTCGTCCGGTCCGGCGGGGTCGCGGCGGACCAGCCGGACCACCCGGTGCCCGGCCGTGGTGAGGAACGGGCCGAGCGCCTTGCCGACGAAACCGCCGCTGCCGGTCAGGGCGATCGTCATCGGCGCGTCCCCGGCCTGCCGCGCGGCGGCCTGCGCGGCGAGATCGGCCGCGACCTGCCGGTGCCGGTAGGCGAACATCTGCCGGAGGAAGGCCGCGGGAACGGGCGTGTCGACCCGGTCGGTCATCCGCGTCCCGCCGCCCTCGGCCGCGAACTCGTGGGAGTGCTTCCAGCGCAACACCCAGCCCAGCGGCGCGGAGTCGAGCTCGTCGACGAACCTGTGCGGCGGCTCGTAGCCGCTGTGCCGCGCACCCCAGCGCAGCCCGAGCGGGAAGCTCAGCACGGCGCGCCCGTCGTCGAGGGACTCCGCCTCCCGCACCACGCCGATCGGCTGCCACGGCGGGGAGAGCCGGTGGATCGCCCCCGGTCGTTCATGCCACGCGAACACCTCGTCGAGCGGAGCGTCGACGACGCTCGAGTAGATCAACGACATGGTTCAACGCTAGGTGAGCCGGTGCCCGGACGCTCAACGGGAGAAGAACCGTCCGCCATCATGCAGACGCCATCGGGCGGCCATAGCGTTGTCCGCAGTGACCCCGGAGACGCGAAAGGTGATCTCATGCGCCGCTTCACCGCCCCGGTGGCCGCCCTCGTGCTCGGGCTCTCCCTCGTTCCCGCACCGGCTTCGGCGCAGGCGCCGGGCGCCGAGGTGCGCCCCGCGCGCTCGGTCGACCTCGAGCGCTACCAGGGCCGCTGGGCGCAGGTGGCGGCGATCCCGCAACCGTTCCAGGCGCAGTGCGCCCGCAACGACAACGCCGTCTACACCCTGCTGCCGGAAGGGCAGGTGCGGGTCGTCAACTCGTGCACGCGCGCGGACGGCGGGACGACGTCGCTGGAGGGCCGCGCACGTCGGGAGAGCCCCGATTCGACGTCGAGGCTGCAGGTGTCGTTCGTGCGGACCGCCGAGGGGTGGAACTTCGACCGGCCGGGGACCTACTGGGTCATCGGCCTCGACCGCGACTACCGCTGGGCCGTGGTGGGTGCTCCGGACCGCAGGTCGGGGTTCGTGCTCTCGCGCACGGCGGCTCCGTCCGAGAAGGACATCGGCGGTATGGCGAAGGCGTTGCTCCGCAACGGTTACGACCTGTGTGATTTCAAGATCACGACACAGGACGGCGGTGCACCGGAGTCCGTTCCGCTGTGCCCGGCCGGGTAGCGCCGTGGGGAAGCCGAGGGCCTCGTGAACTCACCACCCCCGCCGACCGGCGTGCGGGACGACCCGCCCGCCCGCGGTGGCTCGTCCTCGGCGTCCGGCCTGGGGCACCTGATGACCGCCGTCGCACGAGGTGACCGGACCGCGTTCGGCCGCGTGTACGACCTGCTCTCGGGCCCGTTCTACCGCCTGGTCCTCGTCAGCCTGCGCGCCGGGGACCAGGCCGAGCGCGAGGCGGTGGCCGAACAGGCCGCGCTGGACGCGTGGACCGGCGTCTGGCGCGACGCCCCGCAACTCCTCCGCCGGCGGGGCGGGGCGCTCACCTCCGCCGAGGCCACGGCCTGGGTCCTGACCAGGGCGACCGGCTCCTCAGCGGCCTGACGAGAATCGCGGTTGACCTTCCAGCGGCTGCAAAGTCCAGGATTCACCCCATGGACACCAGCACCGGCCTGCTCACCATCGGCCAGCTCGCCCGCCGCACGGGCGTCTCGGCGCGCACGCTGCGCTTCTGGTCGAACGAGGGGGCGATCGAGCCGGCGGCCCGCTCGGCGAGCGGCTACCGGCTCTACGACGCCGCCTGCGTGACGCGCGTCGAGCTCGTCCGCACCCTGCGCGAGCTCGGCCTCGGCCTCGACGACGTGCGCCGCGTGCTCGAACGCCGGGTCACGGTGGCCGAGGTCGCCGCGGCGCAGGTGGCGGCGATCGACGCGCAGATCCGTTCCCTCAAGGTGAGCCGTGCCGTGCTGTCCACTGTGTCCGAACGGGGATCCACCACTGAGGAGACAGCACTGATGAACCGATTGGCACGGCTTTCCGCCGCCGAACGACTTCAGATCATCGACGACTTCAAGGCCGAGGTGTTCGGTCGCCTCGACCTCGAGCCACGGCTGCGCGAGCGCGTGCGGGAACTCGCCATCGACCTGCCCGACGACCCCACGCCCGACCAGGTGGACGCCTGGATCGAACTGGCGGAGCTCGTCCAGGACGAGGGTTTCCGGGCGCGGATGAGGACCTTCCTCGCCCTGACCACCCCGTCGCCGGGGCAGCAGGCGCCACCCGGTGCGGGCATCTGGTGGGCCCGGCAGGTGGTGAACAGGGTGGCGCAGGTCAGGGGAGAGGGCGTCGCCCCCGACGACCCCCGCGCGGCGGAACTGGTGTCGGCGCTGTGCGGCGACGCCGAGCCGCGCGCGGTGCTCACGTCCCTGGAAGTGGGGATCGAGGCGGGAGCGGAACGGTACCGCTTGCTCGTCGGCCGCGTGAAGGGACAACGCAAGGCGCCGGACGCCACCGAAGAGCTGCTCTGGCTGGCCGCGGCTCTTCGGTCCGCGGTCGCGCGGAGCTGAGCCTCACGACCCGCGCGTGGCCGACTCGATCAGGGCGACGGTGACGCGCGGGTCTTCGACCTCGACGACGAGGCGGGCGTAGCGCTCGTCCGCCAGTTCGATCACCACGGCCTTGGCGGCGTCCCGCACGTCCCAGAAGATCCTCTCGCCCTCCTGGTGGAACGTGCCCGCGGTGATCACCCCCGGCAGGTGGGTGCCCGGCGCGCGGATGCCCTTGCTCTCCTTGACGATCCCGGGGTCGACCGTGGCGCCGCGCACGTTGCGCAGCGGGATGGTGAGGCTGCTCTTCAAGGCCCAGAGCTTGTCCAGGCCTTCGATGGTGACCACCAGGTCGTTCTCCTGGACGGTGACGCGTGCCATTCGTGTTCCCCTGTTCTCACTTGCCCAGCCGGTCGGCCAAAGCCGCGGCGAGGTCTTCTGTGGACGGTCCGGTCGCCCTGGCGCGCAGGCGCACCCCGAGCAGCGCGGCGGTGAAGGCGCTCGCCAGCGGAGCGGGCAGCAGGGCGGCGAGAGCGCGGTCGAGCTCGCCGAACGCCCGGGCGACCACCTCGGCGACCCCCGGGTCGTGCGGGGCTCGTTCGACCGCCGAGACCAGCAGCAGGTCCAGCGGCGCCGCCGTGATCAGGCGTGCGGCCTGCTCCAGGCCGGCGGCACCGGCGAGCGCCTCGGCCAGCGGACGCACGTGGTCGTCCGCGTGGCGGCGCAGCGCGACCAGGTAGAGGCCCTTCTTGCTGCCGAACGTCTTGTAGAGGCTGTTGCGGTGCACGCCCAGGTGTGTCACCAGGTCGTCCACCGAGATCCCGTCGTAGGCGCGGGTGGCGAACAGCTCCACCGCCGCGCGCACCACGGTGTCCTCGTCGAACTGCCTCGGCCTTCCCATGCGGCCACCCTAGGCGATTCAGGAACGATCGGTCAAGAACGATCGTTCCTGAATTCGATGTGGCTGTTGGGGACCGGACCCGGTGACACATGCGTAGAGCAGGCCGGTGACCTCCGCCGGGTGCGCGGCCGGGCCGGCGCACGCGGCGCCGTTGTTCCAGCCGAGGTTCTCGTGCCAGCGCGGCACCGGGCTGCGGCCGGTGACGACCTGACCCGCGTTTCGGCCGGTTCGGCCTCGAACACGCCGAGGAGCGTGAGATCGCGCTGTCGAAGAAGTGGTGTGGCTCAGCCAGCCACGTGGCCGGGGTCGCACCGTTGCGCGGCCTCCTGCAGGGCGCGCAGCGCGGCCCGGCACGCGGGGCGGTTCGTGCTGCTGTCGCGCCACAACGCGAAAACCCGTCGCCGGGGCGTCGGCAGCAGCGGCACGAACCGGACGCCCTCCGGCGCCCGGCCGCGGCCGAGCCGGGGGATGATCGCGACGCCGAGCCCCGCCGCCACGAGCGCGAGCTGGGTGGAGTGCTCCGAGGCGGTGTGCCGGACCCGGCGGCCGATCCCGCTGCGGCGCAACGTGTTCTCGAGCCAGCCGTGGCAGAGCTCGTCGCTGGGCCAGCCCACCCAGTCCTCGTCGCGCAGCTCCTCCAGACCGACCGCGGCCCGGTCGGCGAACGGGTGCCGGTCGGGCAGGGCCACGTCCAGGACGTCTTCGAGCACCGGGGCGCACGAGAGCCCGTCGAGGATCGCGAGAGGTTCCTCCGGCCAGTCCTGCACCACCGCGAGATCGACGTCGGCGTGCCGCAGCTGCGCGATCGACTCGACGGGCTCCAGTTCCACGAGCCGTGCCACCAGGTCCGGGTGCCGCTGCCTCAGCGCGTGCAGCATCGGCGGCACGAGGCCCCGCGCGGCCGTGGCGAACGCGGCCACGGCGAGGGTTCCGGTGACGGCTCCTCGGTGCCGGGCCAGGTCGGTCTCGACGAGTTCGACCTGGCGCAGCAGCCTGCCCGCGTGCTCGGCGAGCAGGTCGCCGACGTCGGTGAGCCGGATGCCGCGGCCCTGCTTCTCCAGCAGGCGCTGCCCCACCTCGCGCTCCAGCCTGGCCAGTTGCTGCGACACCGCCGAGGTGGTCACGTGCAGCGCCTCGGCGGCGCCGCGGACCGACCCCGTGGTGGACACCGCGTGCAGCGTCCGCAGGCGTTCGAGGTTCAACACATTAGCGATGCTACGCGGTTGTTCCAAGAATGTTTCGATTGTCTTAGCAAAGTCGGGTCGGCAGGGTGGGCGCTGAAAGAACCGACACTGCAAGGAGATCCCCGTGCGTTCCGATCGGCACTTCATCCTCGGTGGCGACCTTCCCGTGCACCGCCTGGGTTTCGGCGCCATGCGGATGCCCGCGCACGACCCGGCCGCGGCGCACACCCTGGCCCGTCGCGCGGCCGACCTCGGCGTCACGCTCTTCGACACCGCCGACTCCTACGACCTCGGCCGCAACGAGGAACTGCTGGCCGAGGCGCTCCACCCGTACCCGGACGGCGTCGTCGTGGCCACCAAGGCCGGGCAGTGCCACCCCGGCGACGAGTGGATCCCGCTCGGGCGGCCGGAGTACCTGCGCCAGCAGGCCGAGCTGAGCCTGCGGCGGCTGCGGCTCGACCGCATCGACCTGTTCCAGCTGCACCGCATCGACCCCGAGGTGCCCTTGGCGGACCAGATCGGCGCACTGCGGCAGCTCCAGGACGAGGGGAAGGTGCGCCATGTCGGGCTGTCCGAGGTCTCCGTCGACCAGATCGTCGAAGCCGGCCGGATCACGCCGGTCGTGAGCGTGCAGAACCGCTACAACCTCGACGACCGGCGGTGGGAGGACGTGCTGGTGCACTGCGAGCGGCACGGCATCGCCTTCCTGCCCTGGCTGCCGATCGCGCCGAGCGTGCGGCCGGGCTCACCGGTGGCCGAGGTCGCCCGGCGGCTCGGTGCCACCGCGGCGCAGGTCGCGCTGGCGTGGCTGCTGCGCCGCTCGGAGGTCGTCCTCCCGATCCCGGGCACGTCCTCCCAGCGCCACCTCGAGGAGAACGTCCGCGCGACCGACCTGGAACTGTCCGATGAGGACTTCGCGCTCCTCGACCGGCCCGCCGCGCTGCTATGACCCGAACTTCCGCCAGCGTCCTTCGGAGACCACCTCGACGGAGCCGCCGTCGACCTCGATGGCGGTCTGCTCGTCGATGGCGTACGCCGGGACGCCGAGGCCGGCGGCCCACTCCTCGGCGTGCGCCAGGGTGTTGGTGGGGAAGGCGTCCAGGTGGGGGAAGATCGAGAAGTCGACGACGCCGAGGGTGCGGTCGTCCGGTGCGGACGGCCACTCGACGAAGTACGTGCCGATCCTCGGCGTCAGCACCATGCTCCCGGCGCTCACGCCCACCCACACCGTGTCGGGCAGCGAGGGCAGCAGGCCGGCCAGCCCGGACTCCCGCAGCCAGTGGCAGAGGTAGGTCGCGTCGCCGCCGTCGACCAGGAGCACGTCCGCCTCCCGCACCCAGGGCACCCAGCGCTGCGGGCCGATGCTGGGCAGGGCGGTGAGCTCGAGGACGCCGAGCGACGCCCAGCCCAGGCCGGAGAGGTGCCGCGACCCGGCCTCGGCGGCGACGAACCCGCGCACCGATCCCGGACCGCACAGCGGGTGGCCCCACTGGGCGGTCGGGACGCACAGGGCGTGGCACTCGGAGATCGGTTTGCGCAGGAGCCGCACGAGCGCCGAGTGGATGCTGGGGTTCGTGACGCCACCCGAGGTGAGCAGGAGCTTCACGGCAGGCCTCCGGAACGGTCGGGGAGGGGAACGTCCCGGTAGACCTCCGGCCGGGCCGGAACTCATCGCGGCGCCGGCTCAGCCGGGCACCTCGTCCAGGTAGGCCTTCGCCTGCAGCGTGAACAGCTCGGCGTACCCGGCCCCGGCCGCCATCAGCTCCTCGTGCGTCCCGTACTCGGCGACCTTCCCGTGCTCCAGCAACAGGATCCGCTCCGCCTGCCGCACGGTGGAGAACCGGTGCGAGATGTAGAGCGTGGTCCTGCCCTCCGACAGCTCCCGCAGCCGCGAGAACAGGTCGTGCTCCGCCCGCGCGTCCAGCGCGGACGTCGGCTCGTCGAGCACCAGTATCGGCGCCTCGCGCTGGAACGCCCTGGCCAGCGCGATCTTCTGCCACTCACCGCCGGACAGGCTGACGCCCTGGTCGAACCAGCGGCCGAGCGGGCTGTCGTAGCCCTGGGGCAGCCGCTCGATCCGTTCGGCGGCGCCCGCGCGGCGGGCCGAGTCCTCGATGTGCGGCCGGTCCTCGAGGCGGGTCAGGTCCCCGAGGCCGATGTTCTCCGCGGCGGTGCCCTGGTACGTCACGTAGTCCTGGAACATCGCGCTGATCCGCGTGCGCAGCTCGACCGGGTCGTACTCGCGGATGTCCACGCCGTCGAGCAGGATGCGGCCTTCTGTCGGGTCGTAGAGCCGGCAGAGCAGCTTGAACAACGTCGACTTGCCCGCGCCGTTGCGGCCCACGACCGCGACCGTCTCGCCGGGCCGGATCTCGAAGCTGACGTCGTCGAGCGCCGGTTCGTCCGAGCCCGGGTAGCCGAAGGTCACCGAGTCGAACTCGATGTGCCCCTCCACCGAGGACGGCATCGGCCGCGGCGACGGCGGGGCGGTGATCTCGGGCTTCGTGTCCAGGAACCGGTAGAGCGTGTCGAGGTAGAGGTTGTTCTCGTACATCCCCGAGAACGCCGTGAACAGTCCGGACACCGAGGTCTGCACCGAGGCGGCCGCGGCGGTGTAGAGCGCCAGGTCGCCGAGCGTGAGCCGTCCGCCGACCGCTTCCAGCGCGATGTACAGCGTGATCGCCGAACCGGCCAGCGTGCTCAGCAGCCCCCAGGACGTCGAGCTGATGTTGCGGTTGACCGTGAGCTTGCGCTGCCGCTCGTAGGAGACCGTGCCGAGCCGGCGGAACCGGTCGACGAAGTACGGGCCGAGCCCGAAGAGCTTGGTCTCCTTGGCGTAGGTGTCCGTCGTGACCAGGGAGGACAGGTAGTCCATGCGCCGCTTGATCGGCGACATCACGAAGGTCAGCCAGAACGCCCGCGTGCCGTACTTCGACTGCGAGATGAACGCCGGGATCGGCGCCACGAGCGCGACCAGGGCCAGCAGCGGGCTGATCGAGACGAGCAGCGCGACCATGCTGCCGAACGTGATCAGCGTCCGCAGCAGTCCCAGCGCGGAGTTCATCATCGACAGCGGCCGGGTCGGTGCCTCCTGTGCGGCCTGCCGCAGCACGTCGTACGACGCCGAGCCCTCGAAGTAGGCGAGGTGCAGGTCGCTGGCGTGCGCCATCACCCGGTGGCGGATCGTCAGCGTCATGCGTTCCTGCAGCAGCGACTGCGCGATCGACGTCAGCGCGCTGCTGACCGCGGTCGCGGCCAGCACGCCGAACTGCAGCAGCGCGACGTCCACGATGTCGCGCGTGGTGCCGGTGCCCTGGATCGCCGCGACGACCGAGTCCAGCAGCAGCTTCGCGATGTAGGCGGTCGCGGTCGGCAGCAGACCCGACAGGAGCGTGATGAGCGCCAGGACGACGGTCAGCACCGGGCTCGCCTGCCACGTCAGCTTCGCGACCTTCGGCAGGCCGCGGACGGTGCCGACCACGGACGTGCTCACGCGCTTCAGCCGGGAGCGCAGGTCCTTCGGCCCGTCCTCCGGCTTGGCCTCGGGGATGTCGACCGGCCCGGTGAGCCCGCTGTCCGGCACCGTCGTGGCACGCCGCCGGCGGCCGCGCCTGCTCAGCACGAACTCCAAGCCGCCCCCGCCGCCCGGCATCATCCGGCCTCCACGGCGCCGTGCAGGAAGAAGTCGACCACCTGGCGCGTGGTGAGCGGGTCGTCGGACGCCATCCGGCGCCTGCCGAACAGCAGGGCCAGGAAGAGGGCGGCGAGCTGCTCGGGCGGCAACCTCAGGCGGTCGGCGTCCGGCGCGAAGAGCTCGGCCAGCGCCTCCCGGATGGCGGCCATCGACTCGCGGCGCCCACCCTTCCAGGTAGCGCGCTGGTCGGAGCCGCGGTGCTCGAGCCGCCCGGAGGCGCGCAGAGCGCCCATCAGGGCACCCATCCGCTCGAGGTGCGCGCCGAGGGTGCCGGCGGCGTCGACGAGGCGGTCCTCCAGGGGGCGGTCGAGGGGAATCCCCGCGATCGCGTCGAGCACGCGGTCGGGCTTGAGCGCCTCGGCCGTGCAGGCGTCGAACAGCTCGTCCTTGTCCTTGAACGCGCGGAAGACGGTGCCCTCGCCGATGCCGGCGGCGCGGGCGATCTGGCTGCTCGTCACGGTGGTGCCGTGCTCGACGAGGAGCGGCAGCACCGCGTGCACGATCATGGCGCGCCGGTCCTCGGCGCTCATGCCCGGCGCTCGGCGCCGGGTCTCGGGTGCTGGTGTCATGCACCCATCGTTCGGAGTGAGCGCTCACTCCGTCAAACGAGTTGAGGTCCGCCCTGGTGCGCACCCGTGCGGGCACGCACCAGGGAGACCCTTCCGGTCAGTCCGCCAGATCGACCCGCGCGTGGGGTGCGCAGAACCCGGTGACCCGGTCGAGGACTGCGCGCAGCACCTCGGCCGCGTCGTCGTCGGCACGCTCGACCCCTGCCGACAGCTCGGCGATCAGGGCGGCGCGCCCCCTCCCGGCGACGGTGGCGGACCTCAGCTCCGCCACCAGGCTTTCGACGTCGCCGCCGGACGCCGTGGCGTCCACCAGCGCTGCCCGTTCCTCTGCGTCCAGCGGCTCACCTCCGCCCGGATCGCCGCCTCGGTGTCGGCGTACGCCGTGAGCAGCACCCGGCGGGCCTGCGGGAACACGTCCATCGCCTGCTCGAGGAACTTGACGCCGCTCATCTGCGGCATCCGGTGGTCCGCGAGCAGCGCCGCGACCTCCCCGCCTCGCAGCTTGATCTCGTGCAGCGCCTCCAGCGCCTGGGGCCCGGACTCCGCCCGCACGATGCCGTAGTGCTCGCCGTACTTGCGGCGCAGGTCCCGCGCCACCGCCCGCGACACGGCCGGGTCGGCGTCCATCGTGAGGATCGAGGGCCGCGCGACGCGACCAGCAGTCGTCATGCGCCCAGTCGGACACCGGTGCCCGCCGGAGGTACCGTCTGGCCGTGACAACCTGCGAACACGTAGCGGACCTGGGCCCCGACCCCGCTCCCGCCACCCCGGAGGGGTGCGAGGACTGCCTGTCCACCGGCGGCAGGTGGGTGCACCTGCGCCTGTGCCTCGGCTGCGGCAAGGTCGCCTGCTGCGACTCCTCACCCGCCAAGCACGCCTCGAAGCACTTCGCCGACGAGGGCCACCCGGTCATCCGCTCGTTCGAGCCGGGGGAGAACTGGCGCTGGTGCTTCGTGGACGACGCGGTCGTCTGATCCTCGCGACCGGCCCTTGTGCGGGGAAGCTGTGGCCCGATCGAAGGTTGGCGTCCCGCCGGGCAGGGCATCCGGGTGCAGATCACCGGAACGTTCGCCGTCGAAGGAGGACCACGTGGGCACCGACGACAAGATCGACGCCAACGCCGACCAGCTCAAGGGCAAGGTCAAGGAAGGCGTCGGCTCCCTCACCGACGACGAGGGCCTGGAGGCCGAAGGCCAGGGCGACCAGGCCAAGGGCCACCTGAAGGAAGGCGTCGAGAAGGTCAAGGACGTCTTCAAGAAGGACTGAGCAGGTCGGGATGAGCACCCAGGCCCGCGTGGGACGTCAGCACAGGACCCGGTAGTCGTAAGGCGACAGATCGGGGTCGGCGTCCCACTCGGCCTGGGTGAGGCCCCGGCGGACGAGTCCGCAGGGGATCGGCTGCCGGGAACCGATCAAGTCCCACGACGTGACGACGCCGTTGAGGGAACCGGTGGCCGGCAAGGATTCTGGTCGGCGAAAACACCGCCACCACCTGGTCCGTCGGGTCGGGCACCGCGCCCGTTCTCACCGCTGTCCGCCTTTCTGCCGGAATACTGTCACGCGTCCAGGACGCGATTGCTGTGGCGGGAGAGCGATGGCAGGCAAATACGCACCCCTGACGGCATACCTCGTGGATGCGGCAGGGCACGGTCGAGAGAGCGTTGAGCTGTCGTTCGCCGAGCTCGCCGAGCTCGCCGAGCTCGCCGACCTCGTGGGCGGTCTTCCGCCGTCGGCGTTCGAGCACCGGGCGTGGTGGGCCAACGGCATGTTGTCCCAGCAGACGGCGTGGCGCGGCGCCGGGTGGTCGGTCGACTTCGTCTCCCTGCACCGCCGCCGCGTGCGGTTCGTTCGACATGCCGCTCCGTTGACCACATCGCGTCGGAACCCGCGGCAGGTCGGAGCGGTTGAGCTACTCCTCGACGAAGACACCCCTGCTTTGGACGTACGCGTGCGTTGCATGTGGAGGATCGCCGGTGAGGTCGAGTTGTCGGGCGGCAAGCTGGTCTTCCCGAGCCTGCCCGGCGTGGCCGCGATCTACCGCTTGACGCTGAACGGCCTGACGGGGAGGCCTCGGATCTACGTCGGCGAGACCGACAACCTCCGCCGTCGAGCCGGCAACTACCGCAATCCTGGACCGACGCAGCAGACGAGTCAGCGGCTCCATGACGAACTCGTCCGGCATCTGGCGTCGGGCGGCACGGTCAGCCTGTCCGTGGCCACCGAGGCCGAGATCGAAACGGGCGGCCTCCGCTCCGCGTTGCCGCTGACGCGCAAGACGGCCCGCGTCCTCGCAGAACACGCTGTGCTCGCTCTGGCCTACGTCGACGACGCGGTGGACATCCTGAACGCTGATCGAGGCGCGGAGTGACGGGCCGCTGCTCGTCGTCGAGGCCACGCACCGCCTCTCGTACGATGACGCCATGTTCGCCCTCCTGCGGTCGGTGTGGGACGAGCCCCGGCCGGCTCGAGGCGCGGCACGGCTCTGGTGGGACTGGGCGCTCGTCGTCGTCCTGCTGCTGATCGCGGCACTCGAAGCGGTGCTGCGGCCCGGCCTGGAGACGAGGGCGGGCTCGCTCGCCGTGGCGGTGGCGTTGCTGCCGTTGCTGCTGATACGTCGGACCAGGCCACTGGTGGCGGTCGCCGGGGCGTTCGGGGTGGCCGCGGTCGCCTCGCTCGTGTTCGGAGGCGAGCCCGAGCTCGGCGTGCTGGTGTTCATGGTGCTGTTCCCGTACTCGCTGTTCCGGTGGGGGTCGGGTCGTGAGGCCGTGATCGGGCTGGCGGTCATGCTCGGCAAGGTCGTGGTGTCGGCGGTGCTCGGGTACGTCGGCGCGGGTGAGACCGTGGCCGGGGCCGCGGTGCTCGGGGCCGCGTGTGCCGCCGGGGCCGCTGTGCGGTACCGGGGGCGGGCGCGGGCTCGGGAGTTCGAGCAGGTCAAGTTGCTGGAACGGGAGCGGCTGGCTCGGGATCTGCACGACACGGTGGCGCACCACGTGTCGGCGATGGCGATCCGGGCGCAGGCGGGGCTGGCGCTGGCTCCGGCGCGGCCCGAGGCGGCGGTCGAGGCGCTCGCGCTGATCGAGTCGGAGGCGTCGCGGGCGCTCACCGAGATGCGCACGATGGTGAGAGCATTGCGCCGCAACGACTCCGCGGACATGGCGCCCAGTCCCGGCGTTGCCGACGTCGCGCTGCTCGCCAGCCCCGGGACGCCCGGGCCCGAGGTGGACGTGCGGATCGACGGGCCCGTCGGCGACCTGTCCCGGTCGGTGGGGACCGCCGTCTACCGGCTCGCCCAGGAGGCCGTCACCAACGCGCGGAGGCACGCCCGGCACGCCACCCGCGTCGAGGTGCGCGTCACCGTCGGCGGCTCGTCGGTGCGCCTGCGGGTGAGCGACGACGGCGACTCCGGCACGACAGCGGGGGAAGGGCACGGGCTGATCGGCATGAAGGAGCGTGCGAGCCTGCTCGGCGGGACCTGCGAGGCGGGACCCGGCGCCGGCCGGGGCTGGACCGTGACCGCCGTGCTGCCGCTGACGGGAGCGGGCCGGTGAGCGTGCGGGTCCTGGTCGCCGACGACCAGGAGATCGTCCGCACCGGGCTCGCGATGATCCTCGGCGCCCAGGAGGGCATCGAGGTCGTCGGGATGGCGCCGGACGGGCGGCAGGCCGTGGAACTGGCCCGGCGCCTGCGGCCCGACGTGTGCCTCTTCGACATCCGGATGCCGGAGGTCGACGGCATCGAGGCCACCCGCCTGCTCACCGCGTCCGGCGCCGCCGACGCACCGGCTGTCGTCGTGATCACCACGTTCGACCTCGACGAGTACGTCTACGCCGCCTTGCGCGCGGGCGCCAAGGGATTTCTGCTCAAGGACGCCGGTCCCGCCCTGCTCGCCCAGGCGGTCCACGCGGCGGCGGCCGGTGACGCCCTGATCGCGCCGAGCGTCACGGCGCGGCTGATCGAGGCGTTCGCCGACACCGGGCCCGCGGGACCGGACGCGCGGCCGGCCGAACCGCTCACCGAACGCGAGGAGCAGGTCCTCGCCGCCGTCGCGGGCGGGCGCACCAACGGCGAGGTCGCCCAGGAGCTGCACATCACGCTCAGCACCGTGAAGTCGCACATCGCCAGCCTGATGGCCAAGATCGGCGCCAGGAACCGTGTCGAGATCGCCATTTGGGCCTACGAGACCAGACGCGTCCGGAGCGGTTTCCGGACGCGATCAGCCGAAAGTACGACGACGGCGCCCGACCATCGGCCAGGATGATCGAAGCCCTTCCGCCGATGAGGTGACGGCCCGCGCACGCCACGATCTGGTGCATGACCTCCACCAAGCGGGACGTGCTCATCCCCGCCGCGATCCTCCTCTTCAGCGTCGTCCCGGTGCTCGGCGGCGTCCTCCGGCTGGCCGAGCTCGGCGCCGGCGCGCAGATCACGCCGGACAACGCGCGGTTCTTCGCCTCACCCGTTCCCGTGGTGGTGCACGCCGTCACCGTCAGCGTCTACTGCATCCTCGGCGCTTTCCAGTTCGCTCCCGGGTTCCGCCGGCGCAGACCCGGCTGGCACAGGGTTTCCGGACGGCTCCTGGTCCTCTGTGGACTCGTCGGGGCGTTGTCCGGTCTGTGGATGACCGCCTTCTACCCGAAACCCGCCGACGTGGGCGCCTTCCTCACCGGCACGCGGCTGGTGTTCGGCACGGCCTGGGCGGTGTTCCTCGTCCTCGGCCTCGCCGCCGTTCTCCGCCGGAACGTCTCCGGGCACCGGGCGTGGATGATCCGCGGGTTCGCCGTCGGGCTCGGCGCCAGCACGCAGGCCGTGACGATGGGACCGTGGATCGCGCTCGTCGGCCCGCCGGACCGGCACAGCAAGGCGGTGCTCATGCTCGCCGCCTGGCTCGTCAACCTCGCCGTGGCGGAGTGGATCATCCGCCGTCCCGCTCGCACGGCCGGTCCGCTGCGCGCCCGGCTCGCGGTGGGGGAGAGCCGGTGAGGGCGGTCGTCCGGCCTCACCGGCGGTCGAACGCCTCCAGCAGCTTCGCCGGTGCCTTGAGCCGCCACGCCTGCTCCACCAGCTCGGCCAGCTGCCCGGAGTCCACTTCGGCCAGATCGACCAGGATCGCGCCGTACCCGTCGTAGTGCGGTGTCGTGAAGAACGCCGGGTCGCCGGACGCGAGCAGCGCCGCCTTCTCGTCCAGGCCGCACAGCAGCACGAGCCCGCCCTCTGCCTCGCTGCGCAGCCGGGCGAAGCTCCTGCCCGCCACCTTCAGCGCCGGCGTCCGGTACCAGGTCGCCTCCTCGACCTCCGGCAGTCGCGAGGCCAGGGTCACCACGTCGTCCCAGGTCGTCATGGCCGTCATCGTCGCAGCGGTCCGGCGTGTCCGGCTTGGACGAAGGGAAACTCGCCGAAGGGTGACCAACGGCGCGCGACGGGGTACTCGTGAGCGGCCGGAGCGCACGCTCCGGCGCCGGGAGGTCACATGAGTGCGCAGCTCGACATCAGCCTGCTGACCTGGCTGCTGACGATCGGCCTGGTCGTGGCGCTGCTCGCGGTCGACCTGGTCGTCGCGGCCAAGCGCCCCCACCACGTCGGGATCGGCGAGGCGACCGCGTGGTCGGTGGGGTACGTGGCGATCGCCATCGGGTTCGGCGTCTGGTTCACGCTGCACTACGGCGGCGGGCCGGGCACCGAGTTCTTCGTCGGCTACCTCGTCGAGAAGAGCCTCTCGGTCGACAACCTGTTCGTCTTCGTGATCATCATGTCGACCTTCTCGGTGCCCGACCGGCACCGGCACAAGGTGCTCACCTTCGGCATCGTGCTGGCGCTGGTCATGCGGGGGATCTTCATCGCGCTCGGCGCCACGCTGCTGTCGCTGTTCTCGTTCGTGTTCCTGCTGTTCGGCCTGCTCCTGATCTACACGGCGGTGCAGCTGTACCGGCACCGGGACGAGGACCCCGACATCGAGGACAACGTCGTGGTCAAGACCTCGCGCCGGGTGCTGCCGGTGACCGACGACTACGCGGGCGGCGACCTGTTCACCCATGAGGGTGACAAGCGGATGGTGACGCCGCTGTTCGTCGTGCTGATCGCGATCGGGACCATCGACCTGCTGTTCGCGCTCGACTCCATCCCGGCGGTCTTCGGCATCACGTCCCAGCCGTACGTCGTCTTCGCCGCCAACGCCTTCGCCCTGCTGGGCCTGCGCGCGTTGTTCTTCCTCGTCCAGGGCCTGCTGGACCGCCTGGTGTACCTGTCGGTCGGGCTGTCGCTGATCCTGGCGTTCATCGGGGTGAAGCTGATCCTGCAGTGGGCGCACGAGGACGTCAGCAAGAGCGTGCCCGAGATCCCCACGCTGCTCAGCCTCGCCGTGATCGCCGTCGTGCTCGCGGTCGTGACGGTGGCGAGCCTCGTCAAGACCAAGCGGGACCCGTCGGTCAAGGCCCACCCGGGCTCGCTGCGGACGCGCAGGGCGTCCGCCGGGCGCTCGGGGAAGGGCCAGCCGCAGGCGGCGGATCGCCGGTCCTCCTAGCCGAAGCGCCACCGACGGGTGTCCTGCCCGGTCCGGCCCGGCGGCACCGCCCGCCCACAGGGTGAAAACCGGCTGCGCCACACCGGGCCGGGTGTTTACCTGGTCGGCATGACGAGCTGCGGCCGTGCGCCGACATCCCCGTCCCGCGAACGGGCCTGGTCCGGTGCCCGCTGACACCGCGACGACGCGACCCGATCTCGGTACCGGGCTGCGCCGCGTGCTGGTCGTCCTGTGCACCACCGAGATCATCAGCTGGGGAGTGCTGTACTACGCCTTCCCGGTGCTGCTGCCGACCATCAGCGCCCGGACCGGGTGGTCGCTCGCGGCGATCACGGCCGGGTTCTCCGCGAGCCAGGTCGTCGCGGGCCTGGTGGGCATCCCCGTGGGCGGGCTGCTCGACCGGCACGGTCCGCGCGCCGTCATGACCACCGGCTCGGTGGTCGCCGTGCTCGCGCTCGTGGCGCTGGTGAGCGCGAGGTCGTCGGTGTGGTTCACCGCGGCGTGGCTGCTGGCCGGTGTCGCGATGGCCGGTGTCTTCTACGCGCCCGCGTTCGCCGCCCTGACCCGCTGGTACGGGCAGCGCCGGGTGACGGCCCTGACCGCGTTGACCCTGGTCGCCGGTCTGGCGAGTACCGTGTTCGCGCCGCTCACCGCGGTGCTGAACGACCGGCTCGACTGGCGCGGCACCTACCTAGTGCTCGCCGCTTTCCTGGCGGTCACCACGATCCCGCTGCACCTGTGGGGTCTGCGGCTGCCGTGGCCCGCGATCGAGCACGAAACCGTCCACACGCCGTCGGCGGTGGCGCGCAGCAGGCCGTTCCTGGTGCTCGTGGTCGCGATGAGCCTGGCCGCGTTCAGCGTGTATGCCGTCGTGATCAACCTCGTCCCGCTGCTCACCGAACGCGGCATGACCACCTCGGGCGCCGCTGTCGCCCTCGGCCTCGGCGGTGTGGGCCAGGTGCTCGGGCGCCTCGGGTACGCCAGGCTGGCCGCGAGGACGTCGGTGTGCACCCGCACCCTGGCGGTGCTCCTCGTCAGCGCGGCGGTGACGATCCTGCTGGGGCTCGTTCCCGGACCCGCGCTCCTGCTGATCGCGGGCTCGGTGCTCGCCGGCGTCACGCGCGGGATCTTCACCCTGGTGCAGGCGACCGCGATCACCGACCGGTGGGGCGCCGTCCACTACGGACAGCTCAACGGCCTGCTGACGGCACCGGTCATGCTCACCGCGGCCGTCGCGCCGTGGGCGGGCAGCGCACTCGCGGCGGCACTGGGCGGCTTCCCGGCGGTGTTCGTCGTGCTCGGGCTGATCGGGGTGCTGGCGGCCGCGCTGTCCACCGCGAGCGTGCCGCGTTAACTCACCGGTCCTCGGTCAGTTGCGGTGGCGGATCCCGGCGTAGAGGAAGGTGCCCCCGGCGAAGGCGACCGCGAGGCCCGCCCACCCGCGCTGGTTCGCGGCCATCACCGACTCGTACCGGTCCTCGGTGAGTTCGCGGACGACGGCACCGCCCTTGGACTCCACGTACTTGCCCTCGCGCTGCTCGAAGGTCCCGGCGGTGGTGTCGGTCAGCAGCGCGTAGGCGAAGAGGAAGGCCCCGCCCAGCAAGGCGATCGCCGCCACCACGACCGACCACGCGGACAGCGTCGGGTTCTCGAAGTTGTACCCGCGGTCAGCAGCGCCGCCGCCAGCACCAGCGCCAAGGAGATCACGGTCAGCACGACGTTCGCCGACCGCGGCAGCAGCGGGCTGCCGGTCACGAACCCGGACAGGATGACGACGGCATCGATGGAGATCACGACGAGCGAGGCCCACTGCAGCGGCACCAGTCTCGTGCGTCGTCACAGTAGGGCCGGGAGGCCGTTCCCGGGCCACAACGGCGATCTCCGTCCGCGTCAGCGGGACAGCGACATGATGAGCATCTGCTGACGGCCGTCCTCGCACTGGCCGATCACGGTCCAGCCGGCCGACTCGTAGAGCCGCCGCGCGGGTGCGTCGGGGTGGGTGCCGAGCCAGGCCGTGGCGTGCCCTTCGACGATGCGATCCAGCAGCAGCCGGCCCAGCCCGCGCCGCCGGTGGGCCGGGTCCACCACGAGCTCCACGACCTCGAACGCCGGCGGCCGGAGCAGGTGGTGCAGGTGGGGCGCGACGCAGCTGTGCACCAGGGCGTAGCCGCGATCTCCGGGCACTTCCCCGCGAGCGGGCCAGCCGTAGACCAGCCCGGCGACGGTCTCACCGCGCCACGCCACGAACCCGTGAGCGCCCGGTGTGGCCATGCTCCGGTCGAACCGCCCGTCCGTGAAGCGGGCGATCTCCTCCTCGGTCTCCGAGTAGGGCGGCCCCGCGAAACCCGAGCGGTACAACCGGAACACCTCCGATCGCAGGCCCAGCAACGCCTCCGGGTCCGCGAACCGCACCTGGTAGCCCACGGCGACCAGGATGGCGGCCTGCCGGGCTTCTGTCACGACACCCGTGCGGCGGCTCGTCCGCCGGAGCTCACCTCGGTGTGGCGACGATCCGCTCGGCTACCAGGGGCGGCGGCGCGGCGGCACCGGGACCGCCCGCGTCGACCCAGTCGGCGACGCCGTGCACCGCGTCGTCGTCCAGGACCGATCCCACCCACACGGGTTTCGCTCCCGCGGCGCGCGCGGCCGGGCTGGGCTGGACCACGACCACGTTCGACACCTCGCAGGCGTCGAGGCAGTCGGCCACGCGCACGGACGGGAGCCGTTCGCGCAACAGCTCCAACTGGCGGTCGTGGTCGACCTCGGGGTGCTTGCGCGCGGTGCCGCAACAGCAGCCGCGGCAGACGGTGATCCGTGACGTCATGACGTTGTTCCACCCGCTTGTGCGCTGGAGCGAGGACAGCGGCGAGCGCCGGACGCGTGCATCGGAACCCTTCCCGCACATCCACGACAGGAGTTGGTGACACCGCGCGGAACGGGTGATCGGGCTCGCCTCGCGAGGAGGCACACCGTTGCGGGACAGCGCCGGATTCCCACCGGACTTCCCCCACGCCGCGCTGAACGTCCCCAGGCTCTCACGTCCCGGGCGGAGATCCGATGTGGGGAGGAACACCGCGTCCCGGACGACGTTCAGCCCTTGCCGGGGTGGCCCTTGCCCTTGGCGGGCGGCACGGGCTTGTCGTGCGCCGGCTTCTTGGCGGGCTCCTCGCGGTGCGGGCTCACCTCGGCGACCAGGACCGGGGCCGGCGTCTGCGTCCGGGGTGAGGCAGTGGCCGGTGCCGGGGCGGCGGTCGTGGACGTCGGAGGAGGTGCGGTGGTGGTCTGGGCGGGTGCGGACTCGCCGGGAGGTGACGGTGAGAGGACCGCGAAGGCGACGCCCGCCGCGGCCATCACGGTCGCCGCGGCCGACGCGGCGAGCACACGTGTCGTGCGACGTGGTCGCGCGGGAGGCAGGACGTGGGTGATCGGCCGGTCCGGATCGCGCAGCACCCGCGCGCACTCCGCGGCGCTGGGGCGGCGGCGTGGGGACAGGGACGTCATCAGCATCAGCAGGCGTTCGAAGTCGGGAGGGAGGCCTTCGGGGATGAAGGGTTGCCGGTGCAGCCGCGCCACCGCGGCCTCGATCTCGCTGCCCTCGTACTCGCGGTGGCCGGTGAGGCATTCCAGCAGCACCAGGCCGAGCGCGTAGATGTCGACCGGCTGGCCGAACTCGTCTCCGCGCACCTGTTCCGGGGCGAGGTAGGCGGCGGTGCCGACCACCTGGTCGGTCCTGGTGAGCCGCGTCGAGCCGATCAGCCTGGCGAGGCCGAAGTCGGCCAGGTGGGCGTTGCCGTGCCGGTCGAGGAGGATGTTGGACGGCTTGATGTCGCGGTGGACGACATCTCGTGCGTGGACGTACGCGAGCGCATTGGCCAGCTGGGCGCCGAGGTGCCGCACGTCGTCCACAGCGAGCGGCCCGTCGGCGAGGCGTTCGCGCAGAGTGGGACCGTCGATGAGCTGCAGGACGACGAACGGGGCGCCGTCGGCGGTGCCCGCGTCGTGCACCCGGACCAGGCCGGGGTGGGACAACGCGGCGAGGGTCTTGACCTCGTTGGCGAACCGGCGCTCCTGCGAGAGCTCGGACCCGGCCCGGAAGAGCTTGACCGCGACGTCGCGGTGGAGCCTGGTGTCCCGGGCGCGGCGGACCTCGGCCACGCCGCCGGTGCCCAGCAGCTCGGCGATCTCGTAGCGGTCGGCGAGCCTGCGGTCGTGAGCGGACGAGGTCATCGCAACCCTTCTCCGGCGGTCGGTCGCCCCGTGTGTTCCCTCCTCCCGGGAATCCCAACCACCCGATTCCGCCGGGCGGTCGCCGACGACGACCGCCCGGCGGCTGGTGGGTGCCCCGGCTCAGCCGCTGACCGAGGCCGAGAAGTTGTCGACCGCCAGGCCGACACCGCCGTTCCACGGCTCGAACCCGGCCTGGATGCTGGTCAGGTACCAGGAGCTGGTGATCGCACCACGGGCGCGCACGTCGTTGATGAAGTCGAGCACGTTGAACGACCACGAGGTGATCGCCGACGGCGCGACGTAGGAGATGACGTTGTTGGAGCCGTTGCTGCCGCGCCACACCTGCCAGGTGCGCCCGCCGATCGTGGTGGTGCCGACCGCGCTGCCGATGGGCTGGATCGAGCCCTGGCGGTGGAACCAGATCATGATCTCCATCTGGTTCACGCCGTTGGTCTTCGGCGTGGGGTCGAGCCAGATGTCGTACGAGGCGTTGTAGGTGCCGCCCGCGTACCGGTAGTTGATCGACGACGTGGCGCTGCGGATCCGGCTGACCTGCATCGGCAGGGTCGAGCCGGGGGAGCAGTTGGTGTAGTGGCAGCCGAGGAACACCGACGGGTACGACACCGGCGCCCCGTTGGTCGGGGCGGAGCCCTGCTGGGTGGTGATCTGGAAACCGGACGACGTGGCGTTGATGCACTGCTGCGCCGAGGTGCCCCACCGGTTGTTCTGGACCACGTAACGGCCCTGGATGGTGGTCGAGCCGTACTGGTCGCAGATGGTCACATCGGCCTGGGCCGGACCCGTCGTCGCGATCAACGTGCTCGCGACGAGGAGGCCGGCGGCAGCGACGGCACGGATGGTCCTTCGCATGATGACTCCTACAGGAGATTATGGGAGCGCTCCCAATGTACCGGCGTGTCAATGAGCGGGCGAATTCGTCGAATGAGTGCGTGAATGGTCGAGTGGTGGAGAAATCCCTGGCAGCACGTGGTTTCGCGGCTATCTCCGGGTGTCGAACGACAGGTCGAATCGACGGTGCCATTCGGCGGGGCTGCTTTCTGGATTCGTGCCGTTCCCGGATCTCGGCAACGGTCTTTTCAGTCGTGGGTGAACTTCCGGCCTGTGCCCGTGTGGGCTCGCTAGGCTCGATCGACTCGACTCGACCACGTCGCCCGGGGGAACCAGTGCACCGTTTCGCGGCCAGTCCTGCCCTGGCGAGACTGGAGTGGATCCTCGACGGCCTGGACGGCACACCCGGCTGGGGAGCGGACGCGTCCGACGTGTTCGCGGCTGCGTTCACCGCCGCGGTCACGCCCGAGCGGTACGTCGAGGTCACCCGTGGCCGCGCTGCCCACTACGCGCCGGTCGTCGTGGTCGGTCTCGACGTCGGCGAGACCACCGCGCGGGCGCGGATCCTCCGCCACGACGGCACCGTCGACGTCGTCACCTGCGTCGTCGAGACCGCACGGCCGCATCGGATCGCCACCACGTGGGTCGAAGGGCTGGTGCCGGCCGGTCTGACGCCGGGGTTGCCGGCCGATTTCACCGACCACGACCTGCCCTCCGCCGCCACGGGTGCCCGGCTGGTCGTGTTCTCCGGGCTGCCCGGCAGCGGGAAGAGCACCCTGGCCGACGCCGCGGGCGCCGAGCTGGGGATCCCGGTCTTCGCCACCGACTGGCTGCTCGGCGCGCTGACCCCGTTCGGAGGGCGCCATTTCGAGGACCCGCTGGCGATGGCCGAGGAAGTGCTCACCACGCTCGCCCTGCGGCAGCTCCTCGCCGGACAGTCCGCCATCCTGGACCACCCCACCGAACTGGTCGCGACCAGGGAGCGCTGGCGCAGCCTGGCCAGCCGGGCCGGTGCGGAGTTCCGCGTGGTCGAGTGCCGGTGCTCCGACCCGCGGGTCCACCGTGCGAGGCTCGAAGGCCGCAGCCGCGGAATCCCCGGCTGGCACGACTCGGGCGACTGGTCCGACGTGCGGCAGCGGCTCGCGAGCTTTCCCTCCTGGCACGGGGAGGCGCTCACCGTGGACACCGTGCAGCCGCACGAGCTCGCCCTGGCCGCGGTCCTGCGGCACATCACCGCCTGACCGGCTTGCGCGCCACGGCGGTGACGGGTGCTACAGGGCGGCTTCCTGCTGCTCCAGCCACTTCAAGACCGCCCGGTTCAGCTCTTCCGGCCGTTCCTGCTGGATCCAGTGACCGGCGTCGAGGCTGATCACCTCCGCGCGGGGCACGAACTCCGCCAGCCTCTCCGACCTGGCCACCGGGTCGCGGTCGCCGTGGACCACCAGCGCGGGCTGCCGCAGGACCGGGTCCGCGTCCGCCAGCAGGTGCCAGTTGCGGTCGAGGTTCCGGTACCAGTTGATGCTGCCCGTGAACCCCGTCGCCTCGAACGCGGAGACGTAGACGGCCAGCTCGTCGTCGCTCAGCAGGGGGTCGCCGAGCGGCGTTTCGGCGGTGGCGAGGGCGATCATCACCATGCCCGGCCCGGGTTCACCGGGGGGCACGTTCTTCCGGTAGAGGTTGCGCAGGAAGCGGGACGTGTTCGCGTCGAGCACGGCGTCCGCGACGCCGGGCTGCCGGGCGAAGTGGACGAAGTAGAAGTCGCCGCCGAGCGCGGCTTCCATCGACTCGATCCAGGGGCGGTCGCCGCGCTCCTGGTAGGGCAGGCTCAGGTTGACCAGCTTGCCGACCCGGTGCGGGTGCAGCAGGGCCAGTCCCCAGACGACGAACGCACCCCAGTCGTGGCCGATGAAGGTGGCGTCGGAGTAGCCGTAGTGGTCGAGCAGTCCGACGAGGTCGCCCGTGAGGTGTTCGAGGTCGTAGTCCGCCACGTCGGCCGGGCGGGACGAGTTCCCGTAGCCCCGCTGGTTCGGGACGATGACGTGGTAGCCCGCCTCGACGAGGGCGGGCAGCTGGTGGCGCCAGGAGAAGGCGTGTTCGGGCCAGCCGTGGCAGAGCACGACGGGCTTTCCCGCGTTGTGCCGCCCTGCCTCGAAGACTTCGAGCCGCACGCCGTTGACCGCGACGAGGGTGGGCTCGGGGAAGGCGGTGGAGTTCGCCGGTGGTGTCATGGCGCGATCATGCTGACCGAAAGCGGTCACCCCGTGACCGCTTTCCCCGGGAACCTTGTGACGTGCGCACTGATCGGCTCCTGGCAGTCCTCCTCCTGCTGCAACGACGCGGGCAGGTGACGGCGGCGGAGGTCGCCCGCGAACTGGAGGTCTCCGAGCGCACCGCCCGCCGCGACCTCGACGCCCTGGCCACGGCCGGGGTGCCGGTGTACTCGCTGCGGGGCCGGGGTGGCGGCTGGCGTCTCGTGGGGGGCGCCCGCACCGACCTGTCCGGGTTGACCGCGAGCGAGGCGCGCGCCCTGTTCCTGGTCGCCGGCCCGGCCGCGGCCGCGACACCGGCCGTGAAAGCCGCTCTGCGCAAGCTCGTCCACGCCCTGCCGGAGCCCTTCCGGGAGCAGGCCGAGGCAGCGGCGGCGTCGGTGGTCGTGGACCCGCGGCGGTGGGGGTCGGGTCCGGACGGGCACCGGCCGCCCCCTTCCTCGACCAGCTGCAGGACGCGGTGATCCGCGGCGTCCAGGTGCGGCTCGGCTACGTCGACCGCGAGGGCGCCGAGACCGGGAGGACCGTCCACCCGCTGGGCGTCGTCGCCAAAGGCCCGTCGTGGTACCTCGTGTCCCACACCGAGGCCGGCCGCCGGACCTTCCGGGTCGACCGCGTGTCGTCGGTGGACCCGACCGGCGAGCCCGTGCACCGGCCCGAGGGCTTCGACCTGGCCGAGAGCTGGCGCGCCATCGCGGACGAGGTGGACCGCGGGCGAACGCCCCTCGAGGCCCGGGCGCTGTGCACGCCCGGTGAGCTCGGCGTGCTCCGGATCGCGTTCGGCGGCCGTCTCGAGGTGGGCGGTGCCGCGGCGGACGGCCGCATCGAGGTCGTGGTCCGCGGCCACGACGAGCACCTTCTCGCCGGCGAGCTGGCCGCGCTGGTCGACTGGGTCGAGGTGACCGGTCCCGCCGGTGTGCGGGACCGCCTGGCCTCGATCGGCAGCGCACTCGTGGGCAGATACGCCTGAGACAGCGGCAGATCGCCGAGTTCGCCCATCACGGTCATGAGGGTGAGGTGACAGCGCGCGGCTCAGTCCCGCAGGCCGCGCGCCGCGAGCTTGCGTTGCGTCCGGCGGCCCTGCGCGACCATCACCGGGATCGCGCGCAGGCCGAAGCGCGGGAAGGTGTCGGCGAGCCGGGCCAGTGCTCCGCGCCACCGCGGCACGGTGGTGACCGGTTTCGGTCTGTCGAGCACCTTGGCGACGGCGGCGGCGATGTCGGCGGGCCGCAGCAGCGTGCCGGAGAACGACAGCGCCGCCGCCGGATCGTCGAGCTTGTCGTACAGCATCGGGGTCCAGATGCCGTCCGGGCAGACGCACGAGATGGCGACGTCCCGCACGCCCGCCTGCCGGAGGTCGGCGAGGGTGCTGAGGCTGAAGCCGATGGCCGCGTGCTTGGAGGCGGCGTAGACCGCCTCGCCCACGACGGCCGTGATGCCCGCGAGGGACACGACGTTCACGACGTGGCCGCCACCGCGACCGCGCATGGCCTCGATCGCGGCGACCGTCCCGTTGATGGTCCCGAGGGCGTTGACCTCGACCATCAGCCGCCGGGTGGCGGCGTCCTGCTCCCACGCGGGTCCGGTCACGAGGACGCCCGCGTTGTTGACCCAGACGTCGAGCCGGCCGGCGCGGGCGACGATCTCGTCGCGCGCCGCCGCCACTGCCTCGTCGTCACGCACGTCGAGCACGCGTGCGATCGCGCCGAGCTCGGTGGCCGTCGCGGTCGCCGTGGCTTCGTCGACGTCGGTCACCAGCACCGTGTAGCCGCGTTCGACCAGCATCCGCGCGACCAGCTTGCCCACGCCGCGTCCCGCTCCGGTCACGACCGCGCCCGCTTTCGCTGTCATGGCAGGAGTATCGCGTTCTTCCGCGCCACCGCGGGAGGCATCAGGCGGAGTGCCACGTGACGGCACCCGCGGTGTCCGCGCGGCTGGTGCGGAAGCCGTTGGCCGGGTGCGTCGTGTCGGGGTGGCCGAACGAGACCCCGACGACGACGCGGCGGGAGTCCGGGAGCCCGAAGTGCTCGCGCAGGAAGCCGGAGTACCCCGCGAGCGCGGCCTGGGGTGCCGCGCCGAGACCGAGGCTCTGGGCGGCGAGCAGGAACGAGTTGAGGTAGAGCCCGCAGTCGATCGCTCCGTAGACGCCGAGGTCGGCTTCGGTGGTGATGATCGCGACGTGCGGTGCGCCGAAGAACTCGAAGTTGCGCAGCATCTGCCGTGCGGCGCCCTCGTGATCGCCGCGTTCGATGCCGAGGCTCGTGTAGAGCTGCTTGCCGCACTCGCGCCGGCGTTCCTGGTAGGCGCCCGTGTACTGCGCGGGGAAGGGGAAGTCCGGCTGGCCGGGATTGGTCCGCAGGTGGTCGAGCAGCCGGGTGCGCAACCTGTCCGTCGCGGCGCCTTCGGTGACGATCACCTGCCACGGCTGGGTGTTGCACCACGACGGGGTGCGCTGAGCGAGGGTGAGCATCTGCTCGATGGTGTCCCTCGGGACCTGCTCGGGCAGGAACTGCCGGCAGGTCCACCGCTCGGCGAGCAGGCGGTTCAGCGCCTCGTGCAGGTCTGGGGACGTGACGGTGGCCGTGCTCACGGGAACCTCCAACGCGGTCTCGGTCCGGGCCCGACGCTAGCACGAACCAGTCTCGAAAAGAGACCACCTTCGGTAGGCTTCCGCGCATGCGGTACGAACAGCTCGCCGACCTGCCCTGCTCGATCACCCGCCCGCTGGTGGTGCTGGGAGACCGGTGGACGCTGCTGGTCCTGAAGGAGGCGTTCGCGGGGGTGCGGCGGTTCAACGCGTTCCAGAGCAACCTCGGGATCCCGCGCAGCCGCCTGCAGGACCGGCTCGGCAGGCTGGTGGACCACGAGATCCTGGTGCGGAGGCAGGCCGACGACCGGGACCACGTCGAGTACCGGCTCACCCGCAAGGGGCACGGCCTCTACCCGGTCCTGATGGCGATCAAGGACTGGGGCGACGCCCACATGGCACCGGACGGTCCGCCGGTGCGCTACCGGCACCGCGAGTGCACCGGCGAGGCACGGGTCGCGCTGGCGTGCGACTGCTGTGGAGAGCTGATGACGGCGCACGACGTCCAGCCCGAGCCCGGACCCGGTCTTCTGCCGTACGTGGAGGCGGGTGCGCGGAACTAGTCCTCCTGCGGTCGCGGTGGCGACGACTGGAGGAAGGCGTTGCCCGTTTCCTCGCGCAACAGGAAACGGCGCGGCTCACTTCCGCCGTGCTGCACGCGGGGGTCTCAGGTTCCAAGGCGCGACAAGCTCGCCGACGCGCACGGCGATCCACTGGGTGCACCGGACAGGGCTCACCCGCGTCACCGGTTCACGGCGTCCCGACCCGCTCGGTCACCGCGGCGAGGCGGCGTGAGTTGACCGGGTCGGGTGCCCGGAAGTGCAGTTGCCGCGCCAATTCGAGTGCGCGGCGCGCTTCGCTGTGCGCCAGGCCCTCGGTCATCTTGTTGCCAGCTCCCGGAGGGTGACGTGAAGAAGAAGCTCTCGAAACGGATCGCGGCCGCGAGCGCCGCCGTCCTGCTGCTCACCTCGGCGCAGGCGGTGGTGCCACCGGCGGGGATCCCGATCACGGTCGCCTCGGCCGACAACAGCCTGGAGTTCCGGGTCTGGTGGTACGGCTCGAGCCCGCTCGACGTCGCCGAGATCCGGGTGCGCTGACGAAGTCGGCTCGGCTTTCCGGTGACCGCTCCTCGGAGCGGTCACCGGTTCGCCGTGTCCGGGCGTTGCTGCGGTGGGAGTCACGAGCGAATGGGGGTTCGAACGTGACAACACATCTGTCCTATGTGGACGATATCGTCCGTCTGGTCGGTCAGGACGCCGGTGAGTTCCGGCCGGAACTGACCTGGGACACCGTGGAGCGCGAGTTCGGTGTGCGGTTCCCGTCGGACTACCGGGCCTTGATGGAACGGTTCCCCTCCGGCGGCTTCCGCGAGTGCGTGGAGGTGCCGAACCCGGTGGAGAACGCCGTGGAGCTGGCGGATTTCAGGCGTAACAACACCGAGATGGTGGAGATCTACGCGGACGAAGGCAACGGCTACCTGAACGGCGTGCCACATCGGATCTTCCCCGAGCCGGGCGGGCTGTTCCTGTGGGGGCACAACGACTCGGGCGGCTCGTTCTGGTGGGTCACCGACTCCGAGGACCCCGACACGTGGAGGGTCGCCTGCAACGACAGGGACGACTGGCACGAGCACCCCGGGCCGATGTCGAGGGTCCTCCACGAACTCCTGGTGTGCACCGGCGAGGACAACCTCCCGAGGTGGGACCTGTCGGCCGTGCCGGCCGAGTTCTCCAGGTACCTGCGCGACTTCTGGCGAGGCCGGGCAGCGGTGCGTGAGGCGGCCTGGCGCGGACGGTGCACCACCGCACGGGCGTCAGCCGTCGGCGAGGTCCTGCCCCATGAGCCGGCCCGCGAGCTCGACGCAGCGCATCCGGGCGGGGGAGAAGTCGTACGGCATCTTGGTGAACGCTTCGTAGGCGCTCATCTCCCCGTCCTGCTCCCCGTCGTCGTCGAGCGCGAACAGCTCCTCGTCGGCGGCGGCCGGCCCGGCGGCCTCGATGGCCCGCTCCAGTGCTTTGTGGTGGGCGAAGCGCTGGGCGGCCAGTTCGTCGACGCGCGGGTCGTCGGGTGCGACGCCGTCGTCCAGGGCGGCTTCGGCCGCGTCGAGGCGGTCGTCCTCGGCCCGGAGCCCGGGGTGGGTGGCCAGCACGACGAACACACCCGCCTGGACCGCGGCGGCCCGCGCGCCGAAGATCCGCTCCGTGACCATCAGCGCGTCCACATCGGACGGACGCAGCGCTCCGGGAGGCAGGTGGCGGAGCCGGTCCGCCACCAGGTCCGAGAGCAGGCCCAGCGGGCTGCCCACCGCGCGCAGGCGCTGGACGGCCGCTCGCTGGCGTCGGATGGCGGCTTCCCGGGCGGCGAGCGCCTCCTCCAGGCGGTCCAGGTTATCCTCGACGTCGTGGCTGCCGTCGAACGCGGCCCGCATGTCGTCGAGCCTGATGCCGGTCTCCGCCATCTTGCGGATCCACAGCAGCCGGATCATGTCGTCGTGGCCGTAGCGGCGACGGCCGTCCGCGCCCCGCTCGGGCTCCGGGAGCAGGCCGATCTGGTGGTAGTGGCGCACGGCGCGCGGGGTGGTGCCGGCGAAGGCGGCGGCGTCGCCGATCTTGACGTGGCGGGGAGGCGTGAACGAGAGGTGCATCGCGGGCGGTGCCTTTCGAGCTGGGGTACCTCGAAGGACAGCACATGCCGCTGCGTCAGGTGCAACTCCCCACCCGTCGAGCCCGGCCCGGCCCGTCGGGTGACGGGCCGGGCCGGTGGGTCAGCCGGTGAGGTGGCCCGCGATCGTGCCGGCGATCTCGGCCATCGGTACCGGGTGGGTCATGTCGCCGTGGGTGGTGGCGACGGGGTGGACGTGGAGGGTGCCGGTCAGGTGCGGCGTCCACGCGTCGGGGTGGGGTGAGGAGTCGGTGCGGCCCTCGGTGGCCAGGAAGAACAGGGCGTCGCCGCGGTAGGGGATCGTGGGGGTGTGAGTGTCGGAGAGGTGGCGGTTGTGGGCGAAGACGGCCGGGAGGGCGGCCACGGCGCGGGCACCGAGGACGGGGACCAGGTCGTCGAGGGAGGTGCGGCCCAGGGAGGCCAGCAGGTCCGCGGTGGGGTCGACGTCGGCGGAGGGGGAGGCGGGGTTGCCGGGGTAGCCGTCCAGGAGCGCGAGGAACGCGACCTCCGCGTTCTCCGCCTGGAGGCGGGTGGCGACGGCGTGGGCGACCTGGGCGCCGAAGGACCAGCCCAGCAGGTGGTAGGGGCCTTCGGGCTGGACGGCGCGGATCTCGGCCACGTAGTCCTTGACCATCTCGTCCAGGGTGCCGTTCCACGGTTCGGTGAGGGCGCGGGACTGCAGGGCGTGGACGGGGCGGTCGTCGAGGTGGCGGAGCAGTCCTGAGTAGACCCAGCCGATGCCGGCGGCGGGGTGGACGCAGAACAGCGGTGCCCTGGAACCGGTGGAGCGCAACGGGAGCAGGACGTTGAGGGGATCGGTGCCGGCCTCCTCCAGGCGCGTGGCCAGTCCCGCGGGGGTGGGGGCGTCGAAGACGGAACGGATCGTGGCGCGCACCCCCAGGGCACGGCGGACGCGGTCGACGAGGCGGGTGGCGAGCAACGAGTGGCCGCCCAGGTCGAAGAAGTCGTCGTCGACACCGACGGAGTCGAGGCCGAGGACGTCGGCGAACAGGGCGCAGAGAACGCGTTCGCGGTGGTCGCGCGGCGCACGGGTGGGCTTGCGGGTGAAGTCGGGGGCGGGCAGGGCCCTGCGATCGAGCTTGCCCGACGGGCTCAGGGGCAGTTCCGGCACCGTGACGACGGCCGCCGGGACCATGGCCTCGGGCAGCGACCGCGCCGCGAACTCGCGCACCGCCACCGGGTCGAGGTCCGCCGAGGGGACCGCGTAGACGACCAGGCGCTTGTCGCCGGGACGGTCCTCGCGGACCACCGCGGCCGCCTGGACCACCGACGGGTGCGCGGAGACGGCGGCGGCGACCTCGCCCAGCTCGATCCGGACACCGCGGATCTTGACCTGGTCGTCGGTGCGGCCCAGGTACTCCAGCACGCCGCCGTCGTGCCAGCGGACCAGGTCACCGGTGCGGTACATCCGCTCGCCCGGCCGGTGGGGGTGGGGGACGAACCGCTGGCCGGTCGTGGCGGGGCGGTTGAGGTAGCCGGTGGCCAGCTGGGTGCCGGAGAGGTAGAGCTCACCGGTCGCGCCGGCGGGCACCGGGGACAGGGCCGGGTCGAGGACGTAGACCTGCGTGTTCCACACCGGGCGGCCGATGGGGACCGACGGCGTCGCGTCGTGCCCGAACCGTTGCCAGGTCACGTCCACGGACGCCTCGGTGGGGCCGTAGAGGTTGTCGAGGTGGGCGGCGAAGCCCGCGGTGAAGCGCTCGGCCAGCGGGGTGGGCAGAGCCTCGCCGCTGCAGACGACCTGGCGCAGGCCGGGACAGCGGCCCGGCGCGACGGAGGCGGTGAAGACCTCCAGCATCGACGGGACGAAGTGGGCGACGGTGACGCCCGCGTCCTCGACCAGGTCGGCCAGGTAGGCGGGGTCCTTGTGGCCCTCGGGCCTGGCCACGACCAGGACCGCGCCCGTGATCAACGGCCAGAAGAACTCCCACACCGACACGTCGAAGCTCGACGGCGTCTTCTGCAGGACGCGGTCCGCCGGGGTGAGGCGGTAGCGGTCCTGCATCCACAGCAGGCGGTTCACGATGCCGGAGTGGGGGACGACCACGCCCTTGGGCTTGCCGGTCGAACCCGAGGTGTAGATGACGTACGCCGCGTCGTCCGGGGTCGCCGACGGCAGCGCGACGTCCTCGGCGACCGCGGGAAGGGCGGCCAGCGACTCCGGCGTCAGGACGAGCACCGGGTCGGCGTCGGCCACCATGTGCGCCACCCGGTCGGCCGGGTAGCCGGGGTCGACGGGCAGGTAGGCCGCGCCCGTCTTGTGCACGGCGTACAGCGCGACGATCAGCTCCAGCGACCTCGGCAGCGCCACACCGACCGTGCGGCCGGGGGCGGCACCCGCGCGGTGCAGGGCACGGGCCAGCGCGGTGGCGCGGTCGTCCAGTTCGGCGTAGGTCAGACCGGTGCCGTCGAACTCGACGGCGGGGGCGTGCGGGGTCCGGGCGACCTGGGCGGAGAAGAGGGCGGGCAGGGTCGTGGCGGGCACGTCGGCGTCGGTGTCGTTCCAGTCGCGGAGGATCACCGCGCGCTCGGCCGGGTCGAGGACGTCGATCTCGCGGGTGCGCAGGCCGGGATCGGCGGCGACGGCGGCCAGCACGCGGACGAACCGGTCGGCGAGGCCGCGGGCGGTGCCGGCGTCGAACAGGTCGGCGGAGTAGGCCAGGGAGCCGTCCAGCCCGCCGGCGGGGTTCTCGGCGAAGCCCAGGCCCAGGTCGAACTTGACGCTCTGCGCGCCGATCTCGTGCTCGGCGACCGCCAGGCCCGGCAGGGACAGGTCGGCCTGGCCGGTGTTCTGCAGCACCAGCGACACCTGGAACAGCGGGTGCCTGGCCAGGGAGCGGGCCGGGTTCAGCTCCTGCACGAGCCGTTCGAACGGCAGGTCCTGGTGCTCGAACGCGCGCAGGTCGGTCTCCCGGACCCTGGCGAGCAGGTCGGTGAACGCGGGGTCGCCCGCGGTGTCGACGCGCAGCACGAGGGTGTTGACGAAGAACCCCACGACGTCGTCGAGCGCGCGGTCCGCGCGACCGGCGACCGGGGTGCCGATCGGGACGTCGGTGCCCGCGCCGAGGCGCGTGAGCAGGGTGGCGAGCGCGGCCTGCAGGACCATGAACAGCGTCACCCGGTGCTCCCGGGCGAGCTCCAGCAGCCGGGCTTGCAGGGCGGCGCCGATCTCGACGGGCACCGTGCCGCCCCGGTGGGTGGCGACCGCGGGGCGGGGGCGGTCGGTGGGCAGCGCCAGCTCGTCGGGCAGGCCCGCGAGCGCGCCGCGCCAGTGCTCGACCTGGCCGGTGAGCAGCGAGTCGAGCAGGTCGCGCTGCCACAGGGTGTAGTCGGCGTACTGCACGGGCAGCGGCGCCCAGCCGGGCTCGGCGCCCGCCAGCCGTGCGGCGTAGGCGGTGCGCAGGTCCCGCACCAGCGGCCCGAGGGACGCGCCGTCGACGGCGATGTGGTGCAGCAGCAGGAGCAGCACGTGCTCGTCCGGGCCGACGGCGAACAACGTGGTGCGCACGGGCGCTTCGACGGCCAGGTCGAACTCCTCGCGGGCGGCGTCGGCGAGCGCGGTGTCGAGGTCCGCCGGTGCGAGGCCGACGACGTCCAGCACGGGCCGCCAGCCGTCGAGGACGACCTGGCACGGGGTGCCGTCGACCTCGGGGAAGACGGTGCGCAACGCCTCGTGCCTGCCCACCACGTCGTGCAGGGCCGCCTCGAGCGCCACGAGGTCCAGCGCACCGGTCAGACGCAGCGCGTACGGGACGGCGTAGCCCGCGCCCTGGTTCTCCAGCCGGTTGAGGAACCACAGCCGGGACTGGGCGGGCGACAGGGGCAGCACCCCCGGCCGGGGCCCGGCGACCAGCGGCGGGCGGACGGGCCTGCCCGCTGCGCGGTCGACGGCCGCGGCGACGCCCTCGACGGTGGGGTCGGCGAAGAGGTCGGCCAGCGCGAGCTCCACCTCGAACGTGGTGCGGACGCGGGCGATGAGCTTGGCGGCCAGCAGCGAGTGGCCGCCGAGGTCGAAGAAGCTGTCGCGCGCCCCGACGCCGTCGACGCCGAGCAGGTCGGCGAAGAGACCGCAGAGGATCTCCTCCCGCGCCGTGCGCGGCCGGGCCTGGTCGGCCGGCGCCTCGGCCGACGGGGCGGGCAGGGCACGGCGGTCGAGCTTGCCGTTGGGCGTGAGCGGCAACGCGTCGAGCACGACGAACGCGCCGGGCACGAGGTAGTCGGGCAACGCGGCGGCGGCGTGCCGGCGAACAGCGGCGACGTCGAGCGCGCGGGCTCCGTCGGCGCCGGACGTGTGGGCCGCAGCAGTGCCGGGCGCGCCCTCCCCGGCGGTGTCGAGCGCGCGCACCTCGGCGGTGCCGTCCGAGGCCACCAGGTAGGCGACCAAGCGCTTGTCGCCGGGCCGGTCCTCGCGGACGACGACGGCGGCCTGGGCGACGGCGGGGTGGCGGGTGAGCACCGCGCCGACCTCGCCCGGCTCCACCCGGAAGCCGCGGATCTTGACCTGGTCGTCGGTGCGGCCGACGTACTCCAGCACGCCGTCGGCGCTCCAGCGGCCCAGGTCGCCCGTGCGGTACATGCGCTCGCCGGGGCCGTCGAACGGGCTGGTGACGAACCGGCCCGCGGTGAGCCCGGACTGGCCGAGGTAGCCCTCGGCGAGACCGAGGCCGGACAGGTACACCTCGCCGACCACGCCGGGCGGCACCGGCTGGAGGGCCGCGTCGAGCACGTGGGTGCGCTTGTTGGCGAGGGAGCGTCCGATCGGCACCGACCGGCCGAGCGCGTCGGCCGGTGCCACGGCGTGGCTCGTGCCGATGATCATGTTCTCCACCGGGCCGTAGCCGTTGACCAGGCGCACGTGCGGGTGGCGGCGCAGCAGTTCGCCGACGTGGCGGGTGGAGGCGGCCTCACCGCCGGTCATCACCTGGTGCAGCCCGGCGAAGACGTCCGGGTGCTCGTCGACGAGGTGGTTGAGCAGGCTGGCCGACAGGTAGGCGGTCGTGACGCCGTGCCGGGGGATGAGCCGGGCGACGATGGCGGGTTCGGGCCGCGAGCCGGGGTGCAGCACGCAGGCGGCTCCGGTCAGCAGCGGTGAGAACAGCTCCAGCACGAAGGCGTCCCACGACGCGGGCGAGCACTGCAGCCAGACCTGCTCCGGGCCGAAGTCCAGGAACGACTGCGACAGCAGGCTGGCCACGATCGAGCGGTGCGAGCCCAGGATGCCCTTGGGTCGCCCGGTGGAGCCCGAGGTGAACATGACGCAGGCCGCGTCGGTGGGCGCGCCGAAGACCTCGACTGGCGCGGCGGACAGCCCGGCGGCCTCCGCCAACCGTTGCGGTGTGAGGGTTTCACCGACGCCGGCGTCGGCGCTGATCTCGCGGACGCGGTCGGCGGGCAACGCCGGGTCGAGCACCGTGTAGGCGGCGCCCGCCTTGAACGCGCCGAGCACGGCGGCGACGAGGTCGACCCCGCGGTCCAGCGCGATGCCGACGACGTCCCCGCGCCGCACACCGCAGTCGCGCAGGTGGCGGGCGACGCGGTTCGACCGCTCGTCCAGTTCGCCGTAACTGATCTCGGCGTGGTCGGTGATCAGCGCGACGGCGTCCGGGTGGGCGGCGGCGCGGGCGGAGAACAGGGCGTGCACGGTCGAGTCCGGGAAGGGCGTGCCGGTGTCGTTCCACTCGTGCAGCACCAGCGCGCTGTCGGCGGGGGAGAGCACGGGCAGGCGGTCGACGGCCCGGCCGGGGTCGGCGGCGACGGCGTCCAGGACCAGGGTGAGGGCGGTGAGCAGGCGGCGCGCGGTGGCCGGGTCGAACAGGTCGGTGCTGAACTCGAGCGTGCAGTCCAGGCCTCCGGCGCGGGGCTTCTCGTCCACGGTCAGGGTGAGGTCGAACTTGGCGTTGCCCTGCGTGCCGTCGGCGAGGCGCACGTCGAGCCCGGCCAGGCGGGGACCGTCCCCCTCGCCGCCGGTCAGCGACAGCGCCACCTGGAACAGCGGGTGGCGGGCGAGCACGCGCGGCGGGTTGAGCTCCTTCACCAACCGGTCGAAGGGCACGTCGGCGGCGGCGTAGGCGGCCAGGTCGACGTCGCGGACGCGGGCCAGCAGGTCGGTGAACGCGGGCCCGCCGCCGGTGTCCACGCGCAGCACCAGCGAGTTGACGAAGAACCCGACCAGGTCGTCCAGGACCTCGTCCGGGCGGCCCGCGACGGGCGTGCCGACGACGACGTCGGTGCCCGCGCCCATGCGGGTCAGCGCGGCGGCGAGGGCGGCGTGCACGACCATGAACAGCGTGGCCTGGTTGGCGCGCGCCAAGTCGGTGAGGGCGGCGTGGGTGCCGGCCTCGACGCGGGCGGTGACGGCGTCCTTGGCGTGGGTGGGGTCCGCCGGGCGGGACCGGTCGTAGGGCAGGGACAGCTCCTCGGGCAGGCCGTCCAGCACCGTCTTCCAGTGCTCCACGCGGCTGTCGAGGTCCAGTTCCCGCTGCCAGAGCGTGTAGTCGGCGTACTGCACCGGCAACGGTGCCCAGCCGGGCTCGCGGCCGGCCAGCCTCGCCTCGTAGGCGGTGCCCAGGTCGCGCAGCAGCGGGCCGCTCGACACGCCGTCGCCCGCGATGTGGTGCAGGGCCAGCACGAGCACCGACCCGGTGTCGCACGTGGACAGCAGGGTGGCGCGCAGCGGGAGGTCGGTGGCGAGGTCGAACGAGGCGCTCGCGGCCTCGTCGACGAGGCGGTCGAGGTCGCCGGCGGAGCAGCGGTGCGAGGTGAGCACGTCGCCGAACTCCGCGAGGACGTGCTGGCGCGGCTGTCCGTCGACGGCGGGGAACACCGTGCGCAGGCTCTCGTGGCGGGTGACGACGTCGCGCAGGGCGGCGGCGAGGGCGGGCACGTCGACGCGCCTGGTGAGGTGCAGGGTCAGCGGGATCGTGTAGGCGCGGTCCTGGCCGCGCACGCCCGCGAGGAACCACAGGCCCTGCTGGGCCGGCGAGAGCGGCACCACCTCCGGGCGCGGGCGGGCCGCCAGCGGCGGGTGGACCGCGCCCGAGGCCTTGTCGAGAGCGGCGGCGACCCCGGCGACGGTGGGCGCGCGGAAGAAGGCGCGCAGGCCCAGTTCGGCACCCAGCGCCGCGCGGACGCGGCTGATCAGTCGCGTCGCGAGCAGGGAATGCCCGCCCAGGGCGAAGAACCCGTCGTGGACGCCTACCGACTCCAGGCCGAGCACGTCGGCGAACAGTCCACAAAGGATGCGTTCGCGTTCGTCGCGCGGTTCCCGGCGGACCGGTGCCTCTTCCTCGACCTGTTCCGGCGCGTTCTCGTGCGCCGGGGCGGGTGCGGTGGGCAGGCCCAGCCGGGACAGCGGAACGTCCGGAGTGGACAGTGCGAGGTCGAGCAACCGGACCAGCGTCTCGCCGAGGTGCGCGACGAAGGCGCGGTCGAGCCGGTCGGCGGCGTACTCGAGCTGGCAGTCCATGCCGCCGTCGGCGCGGTGGGCGAACACCACGCTCAGGTCGAGCTTGGCCGCGGCGAGGTCGAGCGGTTCCACGGCGACGTCGAGCCCGCCCAGCCGTGGCGGGGCCGAGTCCTCCTGGAGCACGATCATGACCTGGTAGACCGGGTGCGCTCGGGAACCGCGGTCCACGCCGAGCCGTTCGACGACCCGTTCGAACGGCACGTCCTGGTGCGCGTAGGCGTCGAACGCGGTCTCCCTGGCCCGGCGCAGCAGCTCGGCGAAGCCGGGGTCGCCGGAGAGGTCGGTGCGCAGCGCGAGGGTGTTGCCGAAGAAACCGACCAGGTCGTCCAGCGCGGGGTCCTGCCGGCCCGAGACCGGCGTGCCCAGCACGACGTCCGGCCCGGCGCCGTTCAGGCCGAGCACGGCGCTGATCGCCGCCTGCAGGCCGACGAACGGGGTGCAGCCCGCCGCACGGGTCGCGTCGGCCAGCCGTGCGCGGAGCGCCGCCGGCAGCTCCACCTCGACGATCCCGGCCCCGGTGCCGCGTCCGCCGGCGGGCAGCGCGATCCGCTCGGGAAGACCGGCGAGCGCGTCCTCCCAGTACGCCAGCTGCTCGGCGAGCAGGCTGCCCGGGTCGTCCTCGGCTCCGAGGACCTCCCGCTGCCACAGGGCGAAGTCGCCGTACTGGACCTCCAGCGGCTCCCAGTCCGGGGCGGTGCCCGCCGCACGGGCGGTGTAGGCGGCGTCGAGGTCGCGCAGCAGCGGACCGAACGAGCCGCCGTCGGCCGCGATGTGGTGCAGCAGCACCAGCAGCACGTGCTCGTCGGGCGCGACCCGGAACAGCGTGGTGCGCAACGGGATCTCGGTCGCGAGGTCGAACGGCCGCGTCGCCGCCGCGACCAGCGCCGCGGGCAGCTCGGCGTCGACGACCTCGAACGGCGGCCTCGCGTCCTCCACGACGAGGTGCCCCGGCGTCCCGTCCACGACGGGGATGACCGTGCGCAGCACCTCGTGCCGGTTCGCCACGTCCGCGACGGCGGCGCGCAGGGCGGTGATGTCCAGTGGTCCGCGCAGCCGCAGGGCGACCGGGACGTTGTAGGCGGAACCGGGACCGTCGAGCTGGTCGAGGAACCACAACCGTTGCTGGCCGAACGACAGTGCGGACATGGCAGGGCTTTCCTTTCTAGGCGGACGGGATCCGCAGCGCGCGGGCGGCCGTGATCGGCCCGCCGAACGCGACCAGCGCGGTGACCGCCCAGGCGAGCTCGGGCGAGGTGAGGCCGGCGAGGGCGCCGGAGAGGGCGTAGGCGAAGGGGGCGCAGCCGATGCCCGCCAGCGCGAGCATCGCCATGGCGGTGCCGAGCCGGTCGGCCGGGGCGGCCTTCTGGTAGAGCGTGACGGCCGCGGGCCCGTTGAGCCCGGAGCAGACGCCGAGGGCCGCCGACAACACGGCCATCACCGCCAGGGACGGGGCGAGCACCATGCCCACCAGCAGCACGCCGATGCCGATGCCGCTGCCCACCAACCGGATCGAGAGCGGTACGCGTTCGCCGACGACGGCACTGATGCCGGCTCCGGCCAGCGCGCCGCCCGCCCAGCAGGCGATCACCAGACCGACGGCGGAGACAGCCCAGCCGCGGTCGATCACCAGCACCGGCAGGCCGGGGTTCATCGGCCAGGCGAAGGCGAAGTCCAGGCACAGCGCGGAGAGGAACAGCAGGCGCAGCTTGCGGTCGGAGCGCAGCAGCTTCAGCCCGTCGCCGGTGCGCTTCCACATCGGCACCCCGCTGGGCGCGCCGGTGGGGGCGGAGATCTCCTTCGTGACCGGTGCCAGGCACAGCAGCGCGACCACGCAGCCGACCGTCACCACGCCCAAGGCGACCGGGAGCTGTCCCTCGGCCACGAGCCACGCACCGAACGGTGAGCCGACGATCGGCGCGAACCGGGCCACCATGGTGCGCACGGAGTTCGCCCGGCCGAGCTGCTCGCCGTCCACCATGCGCGGCATGAGCGTGCCGAACGACGGGGTGCCCAGGCCCAGCAACGCGCCTTCCAGCGCGGCCACGACCACGAGCAGCCACACCGACGGCGAGGTCAGCGCGATCACCGTGGCGACGGCGAGCACCGCGATCCGCACGGAGGTGGTGCGCAGCAGCACGACCCGCGGTCCCAGCGCGTCGCACAGCACCCCGCCGAAGATCATCGCCAGCGCGCGGGGCACCGACTCGGCCAGGGTGACCAGGGTGACGGCGGTGGTCCCGCCCATCTGCGCGGCCGCCCACACCGCGGCGATGAAGAACACCTGGTCGCCGATCAGCGACACGCCCTGGCCGCCCAGCACGACTCCGACGCGGGACCAGGGAGGCCTTCTGCGTGGGGACGGGCGTGCGTCGCTGACAGTCGTCTGGGACATGGGAAGGACCTCTCTCAGCGCGCGTGCAGGGTGACGGGCAGGTGGTCGAAGCCGAAGTTGATGATCGACTGGTTGTGCACCGGCTCCCCGGTCACCTCGATCTCGGCGACCTGGTCCAGCAGCGCCCGGTAGACGGCGCCGAGCTCGGCCTTGGCCAGCGGCGCGCCGATGCAGTAGTGCGGGCCGACGCCCAGCGCCAGGTGCCGGTTGGGCGAGCGGTCCAGCCGCAGCTCGTGCGGGGCGTCGAAGGCGGCCGGGTCGTGGTCGGCGGCCCACGTCCACACCGCGACCTTGTCGCCGGCGCGGACGTCGGCCCCGCCGAGCCGGGTGTCCCGGGTGGCGGTGCGCAGCACGTGCAGGCCGACGGAGGTGTAGCGCAGCAGTTCGTCGGTGGCGGAGTCGACGTCGACGGCGCCCTCGCGCAGCCGCTGGAACTCCGCGGGGTTGTCCAGCAGCGCCATGATGCTCATCGCCGCGGTGTGCCGGACGGTCTGCACGCCACCGACGATGATGTTGTCCAGGTTGAGGACGACGTCCTCGATCGGCAGCGGCCTTCCCTTCACCCGGTGGGTGGCGAGGACGCTGATCAGATCGTCGGCCGGGGCCGTCCGGCGCCGCATCGCCTGGTCGAACAGGTAGGGCAGCAGTCGCTGGTGGGCGGCCCTGCGGTCCTGCGGCGTGGTGCCGAGGAACGCCGCGTCGCACACCGACACGACCATGTCCCGGTCGGCCTCGGGGATGTCGAGGACGTCGCACATGACGACCAGTGGCACCGTGGCCATGACCTCGACGAGGTCGACCTGACCGCGGGCCACCGCGTCGGCGACCACCTGCGCGGCGAGGTCGTTGATGCGCTCGGTGCTGCCGCGCACGCCCTTGGGGGAGAAGAACGGCAGCAGCGGCGCACGCAGCTCGCGGTGGTGCTTGCCGTCGGTCAGCGCCATCATCTTCCCGGCTCCGGCGGGTGAGCCGCCGGTGCCGAGCAGGGAGCCGCCGGCGGAGGTGTAGGTGGCGGCGTCGGTGAGCACGGCCGAGGCGTGCTCGTAGGACAGCACCGACCACACCGGACCGTCCTCGGCGGTGTGGGTGAGCTGCACCGGCGCGAGAGCGCGCAGGTCGTCGACGAGCGCGCCGGTGCCGGGGTCCGCCCAGAGGCGGGCGTCGGTCAGGTCAACGGTCGTGGTGGTCACTGCGCGCTCCCAGGCAGAGGGTTCGGAGGAGGTCGGCCGGTCCGCGGTCGCCGGGTGCGACGAGCAGGTGCCCGCCCGGCAGCACCGCGGAGGTGAACGGGCCCGTGGTGCTGCCCGCCCACGTCTGCGGCGGGCTCGCGCCGGGGTCGGCGGCGCCCGCCAGGGCGTGGACGGCGAACCGGGCGGGTGGGCCCGGCCGGTGCCGGTAGGTCGCGCCGACGGCGATGTCGGCGCGCAGCACGGCCAGCACCAGGGCGCGGACCGCGTCGTCGTCGGGCACGGTCAGCCCGCACTCGGCGAGCAACCGCTCCGCCCCGGCGGCCGGGTCCGCCGCGACCGGGAGGACGGTGCGTTCCCAGTCGGCCGGGGCGGGGGCCGAGGCGGCCACGACCGCCGCCGGCCCGCCGCGCCCCAGCGCCACCGCCACCTCGTAGGCGAGCAGGGCGCCGAAGCTCTGGCCGTAGAACACCGCGCCGGGGCCGAGCCGGGGGCCGATGCCCGCGGCGACCGCGGACGTCAGCTCGGCGAACGTCCCCGGCAGCGGGTGGGTGAAGCGCCCGCCCCTGCCGGGCAGCCGGACGGCGAGCACCTCGACGTCCGGTCCGACCGAGGCGGCCAGTTCCGCGAACGTGCCGACGTCGCCGCCCGCGTGCGGGAAGCACACCAGGCGCCGGGCCCCCGGCCCTCGCGGACAGGGCAGGTAGGACCAGTCGTCCAGGACGACCGGGCGGGCGACGGCGGTGGTCATCGCGTGCCGCGCCGGCCGGTCAGGCGCACCACCGGCCGGGCGGGCGCGCCCGCCTCGGCACGGGCCCGCACGGCGGCGGTGAAGTCGGCGAGCGTGGCCGCCGACATCAGGTCGCGCAGGGTGACGGCCACGCCCAGGCGGTCCCGCAGCAGGTGCACGGTGCGCACCGCCTGCTGCGAGTAGCCGCCCAGTGCGAAGAACCCGTCGGTCGGCGCGACCCGCTCGACGCCGAGCACGTCGGCCCAGACAGCGGCGACCACGGCCTCGACGTCGGTGGTGGCGGTCATGTCAGACCCCCAGCGCGGTGCGCAGGCTCAGCGGGCGGATGTCGGTCCACACCTCGTCGATGTAGTCGAGGCACTCCTGCTGCGGGCCGCTCTTGCCGACCGTGTGCCAGCCAGCCGGCACGTCCAGCTCGGTCGGCCAGATCGAGTACTGCTCCTCGTGGTTCATCACCACGGCGAAGTCGGTGAACGCGTCCATGGGTGTTCCTTTCTCCGATGGGGACAAACGGGGGCTAGCGGGCGAACGCCGGGACCCGCGGGTCCGTGGTGGCATCGCCGGCGAGCACGTGCAGCGCCTCGGCGTAGGCGTCGGCGTAGGCGTCGGCCACCTCGTCGGGGACGACGGAGGGCAGGTGGTCGACGGCGAGGAGCACCCGCGCCGACGACGGGTCCTGCACCAAGGCGGCGCCGAGGGCGAAGTTGGTCGGCTCGTAGCGCATGGTCGGCTCGCAGCCGATGCGGTCGTCGAGCAGCTTGGTCGGGGAGTCGGCCAGCCTGCCCAGCGAGTGGAACCGCAGGAAGGCGAAGCAGGCCTCCAGCCGGGTGTCGGCCAGGTGGCGGGCGATGCGGGCGAACGGCATCCGGCGGTGGGGCAGCATCGCCGCCTCGGCCTCGTGCATCGCCCTGATCAGATCGGCGCCGTTCTCGGTGAAGTCGACCACCAGGGGGACGGTGTTGAGGAACAGGCCGTACGCCTCGGTGCCGCCGTCGGTCTCGAGCCTGCCGTTGACCGACAGGCCGGTGGTGAAGCGCGGCAGACCGGTGATCCGGTGCAGCGCGGCGACGTGCGCGGCCAGGCCGACGGTCTTCACCGTGACGCCGTGCCGGCGGGCGGTGTCGCGCAGCACCTCGTCGGCGCCGGGGATCACGCGTTCGATCGTGCGGGGGATCTCCGGGTCGCTGAGCTCCGGTGGGCCGCTGGACCAGATCGCGCCGCTCGCTCCGTCCAGTGTGGACTTCCAGTACCGCTCGCTGTCCTGCGAGGCCAGCGCTTCCCGTTCGACGGCGACGAACTCGCGGAAGGTGGACCGGGGTGCGGGCAGCGGGTCCCGGCCGGGCGCGCTGTGCCGTTCCAGGACCTCGGTGAGCAGCGAGGTGAAGCTCCAGCCGTCGAGGATGGCGTGGTGCTCGGCGACGGTGAGCTGGAACGCGTCGTCGGCCAGGTGCTGGGCGGTGACCCGGAACAGCGGGGCGGTGCGGAGGTCGAACCGGGCGGCGACGTTGTCGTCGAACACGTCGGCGACGGCGTCGGCCTGCTCCTCGGGGCTCAGGCCGCGCAGGTCCTCCACGAGGACCGGAATCGGGGCTTCGGCGTGCACCAGCTGCAACGGCTCGCTGTAGCGGGAGACGTCCAAGGTGGTCCGCAGGACGGGGTGGCGGTTCATGGCGTCGCCGACGGCCTGGCGCAGCGCTGTCTCGTCGAGCGTGCCGGCGACCCGGTAGCTGTTGACGTTGTGGTAGCCGCCGGCGTCGTCGGACAGCTCCATGTGGTAGATCATCGACATCTGCATGGCCACCATCGGGTAGGCGTCCACGACGTCGGCGGGCAGCTCCGCACGGTCCTCTTCGGACACGAGGTCGAACGGCTCGGACCGCTTCGCGGGGCCGGTGCAGGCCTTCAGCAGCGGACCGAGCTCGGCCGGCGTCGGCGCGCCGAAGAGGTCCGGCAGCGACAGGGTCCAGCCGCGCTCGCGCAGCTTCCCCGCGAGGTGCACGGCGCGGATGGAGTCGCCGCCCAGGTGGAAGAAGTTGTCCCCGGCGCCCACCCCGCCGACACCGAGCACGTCGGCGTAGACCTCGGCGAGCGCCTGCTCCTGCGGCGTGGAGGGATCCACGTGCGCGTCGGTGTCGAGCACGGAGCCGAGGTCGGGTGCGGGCAGCGCGGCCCGGTCGACCTTGCCGTTGACGGTCAGCGGGATGACGCCGAGCACGGTCGCCGTCGCCGGGATCATGTGTTCGGGCAACGTCTCCGCGAGGAACGCGCGCAGTTCGGCGTACGACGGCGGCGTGCCGTCGACGGTGACGTACGCGGCGAGCCTGTCGTCGTGCACGGTCACCACGCAGGAGGTGACCGCGGGGTGGGCGGTGACGGCGTTCTCGACCTCGCCGAGCTCGATGCGGAAACCGCGGATCTTGACCTGGTCGTCGCAGCGGCCCACGTACTCCAGGCCACCGCCGGGCAGCCGCCGGGCCACGTCCCCGGTGCGGTAGAGCCGTCCGCCGGGCACAACGCCGTACGGGTCGGGCAGGAAGCGCCGCGCCGTGAGCCCCGGACGGCCCCAGTACCCGTTGGCCAGCGACCCTCCGCCGATGTGCAGCTCGCCGGCGACGCCGATCGGGCACGGCTGCAGGCGTTCGTCGAGCACCAGCGCCGACAGGTGCGGCATGGGCTCGCCGATCAGGCTGCGGCCGAACGCCTCCGCGTCGGGCAGGTCGAGCGTGGTGACGTGCACCGTGGTCTCGGTGATGCCGTAGAGGTTGCACAGGACCGCGGGCGGGCACTGCTCCAGCGCGAACCAGCGGCGCACCACGGCGGGGTCGAGCGCTTCGCCGCCGAGCATCACCGTGCGCAGCGCGGGCAACGGGAGCGGCCAGGTGCGCAGGACTCCCTCGAGCGTCCGCAGCGCCGACGGCGTCAGGCACAGCCGGGTGACGCGCTCGGTGGCCAGCAGGTCCGCGAACGCCTCGGGCGAGCGGCTGACCACGCGGGGCACCACGACCAGCCGGCCGCCGTGGTGCAGCGGCCCCCACAGCTCCCAGACCGTCCAGTCGAAGGCGTAGGAGTGGAACAGGGTCCACACGTCGGTCTCGGCGAAGGCGAAGTGGTCGTCGCCCGAGCGCATCAGCCTGCCGACGTGCTCGTGCGAGACCGCGACGCCCTTGGGCCTGCCGGTCGAGCCGGAGGTGAAGATGACGTAGGCGAGGTCAGCCGGGTCGACGTGCACCTCCGGCCGGTGCGACGGCGCTTGCGCGAGCCGCGGGTCGGCCAGGTAGTCGTCGGTGACGACCACCTCGGCGCCGGTGTCGGCGAAGACGAACTCGGCGCGGTCCCGCGGGGTGGCCAGGTCGACGGGGACGTAGGCGGCGCCCGCCTTGAGCACGCCCAGGATCGCGGTGACGACGCGCTCGCCGCGTTCCAGCAGCACGCCGACCCGGTCACCCCGGCGCACGCCGTCGGCGGCGAGGGTGTGGGCGACCCGGTTGGCGGCGGCGTCGAGCTCCGCGTACGTCCAGGACCGGTCGCCGCACGTCAGCGCGAGGCGGTCGGGGTGGGCGCCGGCGGCGGCCTCGAAGGCGCGGTGCAGCGGCAGGGGAGCGTCCGGCACGGCTCGCGGGGGCGCGAGCGCGGCGGCCGTCTCGGCGGCGTCGAGCGGGCTCAGCCGCCACAGCGGGAGGTCCGGCGCGTCCAGCGCGGCGCCGAGCAGGGTGCGCCAGTGGCCGACCAGGCGCAGCACGGTCTCCCGGTCGAACAGGTCGGTGGCGTACTCCACCTCGCCGCGCAGCTCGCCGTCGTCGAAGGTCGACCAGGTCAGGTCGAACTTGCTGGTGCCGTTGTGGTGCATGCGCCGGGTCGCGGTGGCAGCGCCGAAGCGCAGCGGTGCCGGGTCCTCGGCGTGCGCGCCGAAGACGACCTGCACCAGCGGTGCGTGCCGGGCCGAGCGCTCCAGCGCCAGCGCGTCCACGACCTCGTCGAAGGGCACGTCGAGGCAGGCGTAGGCGTCGAAGGCGGCGTCGCGGACCTGCTCGACCAGGTCGGCGAACGTGGCGGCGGGGTCGATGCTCACGCGCAGGGCGACGATGTTGACGAAGTAGCCGACCACGTCGGCCAGCTCGGGGCGGTCGCGGGTGGTGACCGGCGTGCCGACCACCAGGTCCCGGGCGCCCGTGCAGCGGTGCAGCAGAGCGGCGAACGCGGCGACCTGCACCACGAACGGCGTCGCGCCGAGGTCGGCGGCCAGGTCGCGGACGCGGGCGGACGTGCCGACCGGCAAGCCGAACACCTCCGTGTCGCCCGCGAACGTCCGGCTGGGCGGGCGGGTGCGGTCGGCGGGCAGCGCGAGCTCGGCGGGAGCGCCGGCGAGCCGCTCGGTCCAGTAGGCGAGCGAGTCCTCAGTGGACACCGCGCTGTCGTCGACGGGCCACAGGGGAGCCAGATCGGGTTCCCGGTCCCGCACGAGGGCGGTGTAGACCTCGGCCAGCTCGCGCTCGAACACGCCGGCCGACCAGCCGTCCCACACGATGTGGTGCACGACGAGGACGAGGGTGTCCGCCACCCCCGGCCCGGTGGCGAGGGTGGCTCGCAGCAGCGGCCCCTCGGCCAGGTCGAACCCGGTGCGGGTCTCGGTGTCCAGCAACGCCCGCAGGGCGTCCGGACCGTCGACCACGACCTCGGCGAACGGCAGTCGCACTCCATCGTGGACAGTCCTGACCGGACCGTCCTGACCGAGGTCGAAGGTGGTGCGCAGGGCGTCGTGCCGTCCGACCAGCAGCAGAAGGGCGCGGTGCAGGACGTCGGCGTCCACGGGGCCGTCGAACTCGAAGACCCACGGCACGAGGTAGGCGGCGTTTCCGGGGTTCCAGCGGTCCATGAACCACAGGCCGCGCTGCAGGCCGGAGACCGGCGTCGTGGTGGTCACTGTGCTGCTCCAGTCGTCTCGAGCGTGCGGGCGAGGGCGCTCACGGTCCGCGCGGCGAACACCTGCCGGGGCAGGACGCGGGACCCGGTCGCGCTGGACAGGTGCATGGCGACCCGCACCGCGGCGAGGGAGTTGCCGCCGACGCGGAAGAAGTTGTCGTCCGGGCCGACCTCGGCGAGCCCGAGCACCTCGGCCCAGACCCGCGCCACCAGCCGTTCGGCGTCGGTCCCGGCCGTCCCGCCGGAAGGAGGGGCGACGGTCCCGGTGGGGGCGGGCAGCGCGGCCCGGTCGAGCTTGCCGTTGGCGGTCAACGGAAGGGTGTCGAGGACGGTCACGCTGGACGGCAGCATGTAGTCCGGCAGCAGGCCCTCGAGGTGCTGGTGCACGCCGGCGAGGTCCGGGACGACGTCTCCGCGGGCCGTGACGTAGGCCGCGAGCCGGGGCCGGCCGGGCTCGGGCTCGTGCGCCACGACGGCGCAGTCACCGACCCCGGGGCACCCCGCCAGCGCGTGGGCGACCTCGCCGGGCTCCACCCGGAACCCGCGGATCTTGACCTGGTCGTCGGCGCGGCCGGTGATGGCCAGGGTGCCGTCGGGGTTCCAGCCGCCGATGTCACCGGTGCGGTACATCCTCGACCCCGGCGGGCCGAACGGGTCGGGCAGGAAGCGCCCGGCGGTGATCCCGGGCTGGGCGACGTAGCCCAGGGCGAGGCCCGCGCCGGTCACCCAGATCTCGCCCGGCTCGGTGCCGCCGACGGGCTGGAGCTTGCCGTCGAGGACGCGGACTCCCTTGTGCGCCACGGCCCTGCCGATGGGCACCGCCGCGGTGGGGTCGGCGTCGGTCACGTCGTGGGTGGTGGTGAAGCCCATGCTCTCCACCGGCCCGTAGCCGTTCACGACCCGCACGTGCGGGTAGCGCTCGGCGAGACGGGCGATGTGGGCGGCCGAGGCGCGCTCCCCGCCGGTGAACGCCACCCGCAGGCCGGCGAAGACCTCCGGGAGGTCGTCGACCAGGAAGTTGAACAGGCTCGACGACAGCTGCAGCTGCGTGACCCCGTGCCGGGAAACCAGCTCGGCCATGGTCTGCGGGTCGGGCCGCTGACCGGGGTGCAGCACGCAGGTCCCACCGAACAGCAGCGCCCCGTAGAGCTCCAGCCCGAACGCGTCCCACGACACGGGCGAGCACTGCAGCCACACCTCGTCGGGGCCGAACCCCGCGTAGTCCTGGCCGCTGTAGGTGGCCGCGAGCGCCCGGTGCGTGGCGGCGACGCCCTTGGGCCGACCGGTGGAACCGGAGGTGTACATGACGCAGGCGACGGCGTCGGCGTCGACCGGCACCGCGAAGCCGGCGGTGTCGCCCGTGGCCCCGGCCACGGTCTCGGCCGTGACGACCAGGCGCACGCCCGCATCGGTGATCACCTGGTCCTGCCGTGCGGCCGGCAGGTCCGGGTCGAGCAGCGTGTAGGCCGCGCCGGCCTTGAGCACGGCGAGCAGCGCCACGACCAGGGCGGTGCCACGGGGGATGCGGACGGCCACCACGTCGCCGGGGCGGACCCCGGGCCCGGCGAGGTGCCGGGCGGCGCGGTTGGCTGCGGCGTCGAGCTCCGCGTAGGTCAGCGACTCCTCGCCGGACACCAGGGCGGTCGCGTCCGGGGTCCGCGCGGCCTGCTCCGCGATCCGGACGTGCACGGGGGTGTCGACGTCGACGGGCGCGGCCGGTGCGGGCAGCTCCGCGTCGAGGTCGGCGACCAGCTCCCCGACCACCGCCCGCCACTGCGCGCCCAGCGCCGCGGCGGTGGAGGGGTCGAAGAGGTCGGTCGCGTACTCGACGCGGCCGTGGAGGCCCACCCCGTCGTCCTCGACGGACCAGGACAGGTCGAACCGGGAGAACTCGTTGGCGTGCAACCGCTTCTCGACTGTCACCGGGCCGTACGGGGCCGTCCCGGCCTCGGCGGTGTGCATCTCGAAGACCAGCTGGAACAGGGGAGTGCCCCCGCCGTCGCGCTCACCGGACGCCGCCGCGACGATCTCCTCGAACGGCACGCCCTGGTGGCGGAAGCCGTCCAGCGCCACCGAACGCACGTGGTCGAGCAGGTCTCGGCCGGTCAGCTCCTCCTCGTCGGGCCGGAAGCGCAGCGGGACGAGGTTGATGAAGTAGCCGACGAGCGCGTCGAGCTCGGCGCGGTCGCGGACGCTGACCGGCGTGCCGATCACGACGTCGGAGACCCCGCGGCGCCGGTGCGCCTCGACGAGGGCGGCCAGCAGCACCAGGTACGGCGTGGCGCCGGCGGCACGGGCGAGGGAGCGCACCCCCTCGGCGAGCTCCGGTTCGAAGGCGAAGGGCAGGACCCCGCCCCGTCCGGTGGCCCCGGTGCCGTCGCGGTCGGGGCGGATGGCGGGCGCCGACGGTGCTCCGCGCAGGTGCTCGACCCAGTAGTCCACATCGGACTGGTCCTCCGCGGACCACCGGGCGTAGTCGCTGTACTGGACGGCCAGCTCGGGCAGGCGGGGTGCGCGGCCCTCGACGGCGGCGAGGTAGCACTCGCGCAGTTCGCGGTCGAGCACCCGCAGCGATCCCTCGTCCCAGACGATGTGGTGCACGACGAGCACGAGAGTCGCCTCGCCGGGGCCGGTGTGCACCAGGTGGGCGCGCAACAGCGGCCCTTCCGCCAGGTCGAACGGGCGTTGCGCCACGGCGGCGACCTGCTGGTCGAGGTCCGCGTGCGACTCGGTGAAAGGGACTTCGACGCGATCGTGGACGACCAGCACGGGTGCCATGTCCGCGTCCGTGCCGACGGTCGAGCGCAGCGCGTCGTGCCGGTCGGCCACCGACTGCAGGGCTCGGCGCAACGCGGCCGTGTCGAGCGGGCCGGAGAACTGGAACAGCCAGGGCACGTTGTAGACCGAGCCGCCGGGCTCCCAGCACTCCCGCAGCCACAGACCGCGCTGGAACCGGGACAACGGCGCCGGGGCACCGGGGCGGGCGACCGGACCGGGCCGTGCCGGCGTCGATCCGGCCCGCAGCGCGGCGGCGAACCCGGCGAGCGTGGGCGCCTCGAACACCAGGTACGGCGAGACCGGGCCGAACGCCTCGAACACGCGGCTCGCGACCCGGACGGCGGTCAGCGAGTCGCCGCCGAGGTGGAAGAAGTTGTCGTGCGCGCCGACCCGGCGGACGCCCAGGACGTCGGCCCAGATCCCGGCGAGCAGCTGTTCGGTGTGGTCACGGGGCGCGTCGTCGTCGGCCACGGGTGCGGAGGCGGCCGGTGCGGGCAGTGCGGCGCGGTCGACCTTGCCACCGCCGGTGAGGGGCAGGCGGGCGAGCGCGGTCACCGAGGCGGGGACCATGTGCGCGGGCAGCCGCCGGGCGAGGAAGTCGCGCACCTCGGCGGTGTCCACCGCGCCGGTGACGTAGGCGGCCAAGCCGGTGCCGTGCGGCACGACCGCGCAGGTCTCCACGTCCGGGTGCGCGGCGAGGGCGTGCTGCACCTCGCCCAGCTCCACCCGGTAGCCGCGGATCTTGACCTGGTCGTCGCCGCGGCCGACGAAGTCGAGCACGCCGCCGTCGCCGCGGCGGACGGTGTCGCCCGTGCGGTACATGCGCGATCCGGGCGGGCCGGACGGGTCGGGCAGGAAGCGCGCGGCCGTCAGCGCGGCGCTGCCCAGGTAGCCGACCGCCAGTTCGGGGCCGCCGAGGTACAGCTCGCCCTCCTCGCTCGGGCGCAGGCCGTCGAGGACGTGCGCGCGCCGTTCGCCGACCGGCGTGCCGATCGGCACCGAACCGGTCTCGCCGGCCGTCTCGTGCACGGTCGCGGTGATGACGGTCTCGGTGGGGCCGTAGGCGTTGAGCAGCCGCACCCCGGTGCGCCGGGTCCACTCGGCCGCCGCGGCCGGCGACAGCCGGTCGCTGCCGGAGACCATGACGCGCAGCGACGGCGGCACCCGGTCCAGGGCGGCGGTGAAGTCGTGGAAGTAGCCTGCGGGGAGGTTGGCCACGGTGACCTGCTCGTCCTCGACCAGGCGCAGCAGCTCGTCGACCGACAGCAACCGCCGCTCGGGCAGCACCAGGCACGCGCCCGAGGTGAGCGCGGTCAGCACCTGCTCGACGGCGACGTCGACGGACGGGCCCGCGAGCTGCAGCACCACGTCCCGTTCGGTGATCCCGAAGCGCTGCGCGACGGCCGGCACGTGCGCGGCCAGCGCGCCGTGGTCGACGGCGACGCCCTTGGGCCGGCCGGTGGTGCCCGAGGTGTAGATCAGGTAGGCCAGTCCGGCGGTCGCGCCGCGGGCGGTGACGCCGGTCTCGCGGACGGTGCCGTCCTCGACGACCAGGGCGGCGCCCGAGTCGTCGAGCATGTCCTGGTTGCGCCCGGCGGGGGCTTCGGGGTCGAGCGGCAGGTACACGCCGCCCGCCCGCCACACGGCGAGCATCGCCGTCACGTAGTCCGACCGCGAACGGCTGCGCACCGCGACGACGCCGCCGGGCCGCAGCCCCGCGCCGGCGAGTGCCGCGACCAGCTCGCCCGCCGTCCGGTCGAGCTCGGCGTAGCCGGTCGACCTCCCGCCGGATCGCACCGCGGTGCGATCCGGCGTGGCGGTCGCGATGCGGCCGACCTCCTCGTGCAGCGACATGTCACCCTCCGGATCGGTGTGCGCGGTGGACGTTCGAGTCGAAAGCTAGGCGCGCGCCGACGGCCGGATCGGCAGGTCGAGCGGCACCTTGGCGGAAGCCCGCACCTGCCCCAGCAGCTGCCGCACCGCCTGCCGCACACCGGATCGCGGCCTCCCTAGCGTCGGCACCACGCCAGCAGAGAGGAACTGCGATGAGCCCCACCGCTTTGTCAGGAACGACGCCGTTGGTGTGCACGATCGAGCCCGGCGCGCCCGCCACCGTCGACGCCGAGGACGTGCACTCGATCGAGCAGGCCGCGGAGTGGTTGCGGGCCAACGCCGACGCCCTGCGGGACCTGCTGCACGAACACGCCGCGGTGTACGTGCGCGGCCTGCCCGTGCACGACGTCGACGACTTCGCCCTCGTGCGCGACACGCTGATGCCCGAGCGCACCCCGTACCGGGAGAAGGCCACTCCGCGCAGCGACTTCGGCAACGGCGTGTTCTCCTCGACCGACCTGCCCGCCGCGCAGCCGATCCACATGCACAACGAGAACAGCTACACCCTGACGTTCCCCGGCCTGCTCATGTTCGCCTGCCTGATCGCCCCGCCGGAGGGCGGCGCGACGCCGGTGGCCGACTGCCGCAAGGTGCTCGCGTCGCTGCCGGCGGAGCTCGTCGCGAAGATGCGGGAGGTCGGCTGGCTGCTCAACCGCAGCTACTCCGAGCACATCTCGACCTCGTGGCAGACCGCGTTCGCCGCGGCCACGAAGGACGACGTGGAGGCCTACTGCGCGGAGAACATGGTGTCCTGCCAGTGGCAGTCCGACGGCCACCTGCGCACCACCCAGCTGCGCCCGGGGATCATCTCGCACCCGGTGACCGGCGCGGAGGTGTGGTTCAACCACATGGCGTTCTGGAACGAGTGGGCGCTCGACGAGGAGCTGCGCGACGCGCTGGTCGACGAGTTCGGCGTCGAGGACCTGCCGTTCAACACCGCCTTCGGTGACGGCACCGTGCTCAGCCGCGAGGAGCTCGCCACCGTCCAGGCCGCCTACGAGGCCGCCACCACCCGCCGCCGCTGGGGCCGCGGTGACCTGCTGCTGGTCGACAACGTCCTGTCCACGCACGGCCGCGACCCGTTCCGCGGCGACCGCAAGATCGTCGTCGCCATGGGCGAGCCGGTCTCCGTGCTGGACTGCGCGCCCACCGTCGCCCCGTCGGCCACGCCGGTGAGCGGAGGGGACCGATGACCGGCCGGGACCTGCTGTCCCGCTTCCACGACGTCGTGCGGACCGCGCCCGGACGGGTCGCCGTGCGCGACACCGCCGGCGCGCTGACCTTCGCCGAGCTGGAGGCCCGCACGGCCGCGCTGGCCGCCGTGCTCGCCGGGCGCGGGGTGCGCCGCGGTGACCGCGTGGGCGTGAGCGTGCCGCGCGGCAACGGACTCCTCGTCGCGCTGCTCGCGGTGTGGCGGGCCGGCGCGGCGTACGTGCCGCTCGACCCGGCCTACCCGGCTGACCGCCTGGCGCACATGGCCACCGATGCCGCCGTGCGCACGACCGTGACGCCGGACGACCTGGCCGGTGCTCTTCAAACCGAGCACACCGACGTCGCCGTGTCGGCCGGCGACTCGGCCTACGTGATCTACACCTCCGGCTCCACCGGACTGCCCAAGGGGGTGCTGGCCACCCGCGGCGGCGTCGCGTCCCTTGTGGATGGACTGGAGCAGATGGCCGTGTACGCGGCCGAACCCCGGGTCGTGGCCTGGAACGCCAGCGCGTCCTTCGACGCGTCCGTGCAGCAGTGGGCCCGGGTCTGCCGCGGTGACACGATCGTCGTCCTGGAGGACGCTCACCGCACCGAGCCCGCCAAGCTCGCCGCGTGGCTCGACGAGTGCGGTGTGTCCGATGTGGACATGACGCCGACGCACTGGGAGATGCTGCGCGAGCACCTGCTGCCCGGACGCCCCGACGGCAGGCGGCTGCGGCTGTTCATCGGCGGCGAGCCGATCAGCGTTCCGGTGTGGCGGGAGCTGGCCGCCGCCCGCACGGTGGAGGCGTTCAACCTCTACGGCCCGACCGAGTGCACCGTCGACGCGACGGTCGCCGTGGTCGAGGGCGACCACCCCGGCATCGGCGACCCGCTGCCCGGCAACCGGCTCCTGGTGCTCGACACCCGGCTGCGCGAGGTCCCCGACGGTGAGATCGGCGAGCTCTTCGTCGCCGGGCCCCGCGTCACCGACGGCTACCTCGGCCGCTCCGGCCTGACCGCCGGCCGCTTCCTGCCGGACCCGTCCGGAGAGCCCGGCGCGCGCATGTACCGCACCGGCGACCTGGTGCGCCGCACCGGTGACGGCCTGCTCGAGTTCCACGGCCGCGCCGACCGCCAGGTCAAGATCCGCGGCCACCGGGTCGAGCTGGGGGAGATCGAGACCGTCGTGCGGTCGTCCCCGGCCGTCGCCGCGGCCGCCGTCGTCGTCCGCGACGACCTGGCGGGCCAGCCCGTCGCCTACTACGTGCCCTCGGGCCTCGCGGGTGCGCGGGAGCTGCGCGAGCACGCCGCGGCCTCCCTGCCGGAGGTCATGGTCCCGGCCGCGTTCGTCGAGGTCGCCGCGCTGCCGCTGACCCCGGGCGGCAAGCTCGACACCGCCGCCCTGCCCGCGCCGCCGGTGGCAGCCGGCACCGCTCCGGAAGGCGAGTTCGAGCAGTTCATCGCCCAGGTGTGGGCCGAGGTCCTCGGCCGCGACGCGGTGAACGCCGACGACGACTTCTTCGCCCTCGGCGGCCACTCCCTGGTCGCGCTGCGGGTGGTGTCGAGGGTGAAGAAGACCTTCGGCCTCAAGATGTCCCCCCGCGACGTCTACCGCCACCCCCGCCTGACCGATCTCGCCCGGCACGTCGAGTCCCTGCGCGTCTAGGAGGACTGGTGGACAACATCGACAACGTGGTGGTCCGCCCCCGCCGCAAGCCGGAGGCCACGAGGTCGCTGGTGTGCCTCGGGTTCTGCGGCGGCGGCGCGGGTCCCTACCTGCCCTGGGCCGACGTCCTGCCGGACGACGTGGAGCTCGCCGCGATCTGCTACCCCGGACGGGACGGGCGGTTCCTCGAGGACCACGCCGAGGACTGGCAGGCCCTCGCGGCCGACGCCACCGAGGCCGTGCTCGCGGCGGCGACCCGGCCGTACGTCCTCTTCGGGCACAGCATGGGCGGGTGGATGGCGTTCGACGTCGCCGCCCGCATCGAGCAGTCGGGCGGGCGCCGCCCGGACGCCCTCGTGGTGTCGTCGGCCAACGCGCCGAGCCGGGGGCTGACGCCGCGCGACATGTTCCCCGCCCAGAGCGACACCGACGCGGGGCTGCTGTCGTGGATGACGGTCAACGGCCTGCTCGCGGACTACGTCCTCGGCAACGAGGAGCTGCGGGAGATGGCGCTGGAGCTGATGCGCGCCGACATCCGCGTCCGGGACACGTTCGCCTACACCGACGGGACCGCGGTCGGCGTGCCGCTGCAGGTGCTGACGGGGGCCGACGACGACGTGATCGTCGCGGACACGGCGGCGCAGTGGCGGGCGCTGGCCGGCGGCGAGTACCGGCACGTGGAGCTGCCGGGCGGCCACTTCTACACCGAGGAGGTGTGGCGGACGCTGCCCCGGTTCATCCCGGCTCTGGGGTCCGTCCCCGCCGGGGTGTGATCGTGGTGCGGGCGGGCGTGGAAGCCTCGGCTTCCGCGCTCACCACGCGGCAGGGCGCCCTCGTCGTTCCGCTCAGCCTGCCGGGACCAGCTCGGGTGTCTCCCGCACCGGTAACGCCGCCAGCTCGGCGCGGATCGTGGCCGCGGCTCTGTGGTCCAGGATCCGCTCGCGCACGGCGAGCGCCTCTTCGAGGTAAGAGCGGGCTTCGGCGTAACGACCGGCGGCGGCGCTCACCTGGCCCAGGTTGCGCAGGAGCTGGCCCTCGCCGATGACGTCACGGGCCTCGCGGACCATGTCGAGGACGCGGCGCATGGTCGAGGTGGCCTCGGCGTGCTCGCCCGCCACGGCCTGCACCTGGGCGATCCGGTTGAGCGTGCGGGCGGCGCCTCCGGTGTAGCCGACGGACTCGTGGACCGCCATCGCCTCGGCGAGGTCGGTGCGGGCACGGGAGATCTCGCCGTTGCCGGCCAGGATGAAGGCCCGCTGGGTGAGGACGATCGCGCGGCCCACGACGTCGTCGACCTCCGTGAAGCCCGCGAGGGAGCGGTCGTAGAGGCGCAGCGCGGCGGTGTCGTCGCCGGTGTTGCGGGCGATCAGGGCCAGGTCGCGGTGGCACAGCGCCAGGCCGTGGGTGTCGCCCAGCTCCTCGAACAGCTCCCTGGCCGGGAGCAGGGCGTCGCGGGAGGCGTCGAGGCGGCCGCGGTTGATGTGCAGGGTGCCCAGCGAGCTCAGGACCGCCGCGGTGCCGCGGGTGTTGCCCGCCGCGCGGACGGCGGCGAGGGCCTCGGCGTGGGTCCGCTCCCAGTCGTCGAGGTAGCCGCGCGACTCGAACAGGGTGACGGAGGTGACCGCGAGGTCCCAGCACACCTCGTCGAGACCGGCGGCGGCCGCCTGGTGGACGGCCGCGCACAGGTTCTCCAGCTCGCCGTCCATCCACTCCAGGGGGTCGGCGGGAGCGCCGCCGGACGGGGGCCGCCAGCGCGGCGCGGTTCCGTGCAGCGAGGAGTAGTCACCGCCGTAGATGTCGCGGTGCGCCTGGTCGGCCAGCGCGAGCCACCCGCCGAGCAGGCGGGACACGGCGGCGGCGCGGTCACCGGCGGGGATCTCCTCCGCGGCCTTCTCGCGGGCGAACAGGCGCAGGATGTCCTGGTAGCGGTAGCGGAACTCGCCGCTCGGCTCGACCGACACCACGTCGAGCACCTGCACGTCCACCAGCGGTTCGAGCAGGTCTGAGGGGAACGGCCGGTCGTCGTCGAGCACGGCGCCCGCGACCCAGCCGGGGACGGCGGGTCCCTCGGCGAGGCTCAGCAGCCCGAACAGCAGCCGGGACCGGCGGTCGAGGCCGTCGTGGGTCAGCGCGAGGCTGGCGCGGATGGTCAGCTCACCGTGCGCGAGCTCGTCGAGCCGGTGCCGCTCGCTGGCGAGCCTCTGCACCATCGACGCGAGCGTCCAATGTGGACGTGCGGCCAGGCGGGCGGCGATGATCCGCAGCGCCAGCGGCAGCCCGCCCACGGTGCGCACGAGTGCCTCGGCGGCCTCGGGTTCGCGGTGCACCCGGTGTTCCCCGACGACCAGGCCGAGCAGCCGCAGCGACTGCGCGGTGCCGAGGACGTCCAGCTCGACCTGCCGGGCGCCGGGAAGACCGGTCAGCCGCGACCGGCTGGTCACCACCACCGCGCACGTGCTGCTGCCCGGCAGCAGCGGCAGGACCTGGCCCTCGGTGGCCGCGTCGTCCAGCACCACCAGCACCCGCCGGTCCGCGAGCAGCGTCCGGTACATCTCCAGCCTGGCGTCGACGCCGTCCGGGATCACCGGGCCGGGGATGCCCAGGGCGAGCAGGAAACGGCCCAGCACGTCGTCCACGGTGGACGGGTTGCCGGTGCCGTGCAGGTCGCAGTAGAGCTGTCCGTCGGGGAAGTGCTCCTGCGCCACCCGGTGCGCCAGGTGGGCGGCCACCGTGCTCTTGCCGACCCCGGGCCGCCCCGTGATCACGACGACCCCGACGGCCGAGCGCCCGGCGTCCCCGACGAGGACGGACTGCGCGCCGCGCAACATCTCCTCGTCGCCCACGAAGTCGGCGGTGTCGGCGGGCAGCTGCCGCGGCCGGGCCGGCTGCACGGCCTCGGCCGCCCGCGGTGCCGGTGCCACCGCGTCGGCCTGGGGCCGGGTGGGGGTCTCGCCGGCGAGGATCGCCGCCTCCAGCTCGCGCAGCCGTTCTCCCGGCTCCAAGCCGAGCTCCTCGACCAGCAGGGCACGGCCGTCGCGGTAGGCGTCGAGGGCCTCGGCCTGCCGGCCGGAGCGGTGCAGCGCCAGCATCAGCAGGGCCCGCGGCCGTTCCCGCAGCGGGTGCTCGTGGACCAGGCGCGTGACCTCCCCGACGAGCCGGTGGTGCTGACCCAGCTCCAGCTCCAGTTCCAGGTGGTCCTCGACGCAGGTGAGCCGCTCCTCGTCCAGCCGCAGCGCGCGGGTCCGCAGCGACCGGTTGGGGGCTCCGCCCAGACACGGCCCGCGCCACAGCGCCGCGGCCTCCCGCAGCAACGCGGCCGCCTCGGCGATGCGCCCCTCCTTGACCAGGACGCGGGCCTCGGTGGTGCTGGTGAGGAAGTCGGCGAGGTCCAGCGCGTCCCCGTTGAGCCGCAACCGGTAGCCGGGCGGACGGGTGTCGATCACCGCGGACAGGCCCGCTCCGTCCAGGGTGCGGCGCAGCCGGGAAACGCAGATCTGCACCTGCGTGCGGGCCGTGTCCGGCGGGTTCTCGTCCCACAGGGCGTCGACCAGCGTCTCGGTGCTCACCACCCGGTTGGCCTCCACGAGCAGCAGGCCGAGGATCACCTGCTGCCTGCCCGGCGGGATCCGCGCCGCACCACCGGGACCGTCGACCTCGACCGGGCCGAGCACCCGAAAACCTCCTGGTGACATAGCGTGCGGCCGCCTTCCCGGGTCTGAGGTGCCCCGAGAGTAAGCACACGGTCACGCAGGAGGACAAGCCCCCGCGATAGCGAGAAGATATCGGCAGGTTGCCGTGCGGCGGGACGGTTGCCGTTCAGCGCGTGAGGAGAACCGCCATGAGCACCGCCGCAGGCGTCGACCACGTCCGCCTGTCCTACCACTACCTCGACACGGGGGACCTGGACGGGTACGCCTCTTTGTTGCACGAGGACATGCAGCTCAAGCGGTGCGACGCGCCACCGGGGCACGGCCGCGACCACACCGTGCGGCTGCTGAGCACCTCCCCGGCCCTGCACGGCCGGCACCACCTCCACAAAGTGGTGGCGGACAAGGACACCGTGGTCGTCGTCGGCCGCTACACCCCGCCTCCGGGGGCGGAGCGCCGCACACCGTCCGAGTTCGCCGACGTGGTGACCCTTTCGGACGAGGGGCTGCTGCTGTGCAGCCGACGCTTCTACTACCTCGATCCGCCGTCCCTATAACGGCAACTGCCGGACGGCTGCCGTCGCCGCTGCCTGGCGACGTGGTACGCGGCTTCTAGTTTCGGGACAGGGAAACACCCGCGACAGAGGAGCTCGCCCCATGGAGTTGGACGCCGCCCTGCCGGACGCAGCCCGCCTCGACATCGTGGTCTCCGGGCTCGCCTCCGACGCGCACACCTGGAACCTCGTCTACCTGCAGCTGGTGCTGGAGGAGATGGGACACCACGTGACCAACCTCGGTGCGTGCGTCCCCGACGGGCTGCTGACGTCCCGGTGTGAACAGGCGGGACCGGACCTCGTCGTGCTCAGCAGCGTCAACGGGCACGGGCTCCAGGACGCCAGGCGCGTCATCGGACCGCTGCGCGCCCGGCTGGCGGGCACCCCGGTCGTCGTCGGCGGCAAGCTCGGCGTCGACGGCGCGGGCGGCCGCGCGGAGGCGTTGCTGGCCGCCGGCTTCGACGCGGTGTTCGAGGACGCCGACGCGATCGCGGCGTTCCGCCGTTACGTCGACCGGCTCGCCGCGGGGGTGCGGTCGTGACCGGTGGCTCGTTCGGCGGCTACGTCGCCCGCGCGGCCGCCGCGGGTGAGCTGGTCGTGCAGCCCAGGATGGGGGTGGCCCACCCGGCGCGGATGCGGGCCGGGCTCGCCGCGGTGCGCGGGGCCGGGGTGCGGGCGGCGGGCACGATCACCGTCGACAGCTTCACGCGCGTGGGCGACCACCACGCGGTGCGCAAGGCGCTGGCCACCGGTGCCGACCTCAACGGCTACCCCATCGCCGCGCACCCGCCCGAGATCACCCGGGCCGTGCTGGACGGGCTGCACGGACCGGACTTCCCGGTTCAGGTGCGGCACGGCTCGGCGTGCCCGCAGAAGATCGTCGCGGCCCTGCTGGCCGCCGGACTGGACGCGACGGAAGGCGGGCCGCTGTCGTACTGCCTGCCCTACAGCCGGGTCCCGGTCGCCGAGTCGGTGCGCGCGTGGGCCGAGTCCTGCCTGCTGCTGTCCGACGCCCGCGAGCGCGGCGCCCGGCCGCACCTCGAGTCCTTCGGCGGCTGCATGATGGGGCAGCTGTGCCCGCCGGGCCTGCTGGTGGCGATCAGCGTGCTGGAGGGCCTGTTCTTCCGCCAGCACGGCGTCGACAGCATGTCGCTGAGCTACGCCCAGCAGACCGACCCCGGCCAGGACGCCGAGGCCGTGGCCGCCCTGCGCGCCCTCGCCGCCGAACACCTGTCCGATGTGGACTGGCACGTCGTGCTCTACACGTACATGGGCGTGTTCCCGCGCACGCCGCACGGTGCGACCGCCCTGCTGGAACGCTCCGCGGAGCTGGCCGTGCGCACCGGCGCGGAGCGGCTGATCGTCAAGACGACGGCCGAGGCGCACCGCATCCCGACCGTCACCGAGAACGTCGCCGCGCTGGTGTCCGCCGCGGCCGCCGCGGCGCGGGCCGAGCCCCGCGGCGCGGTCGAGGACACCGGCGTGCTCGCCGAGGCCCGCGCGCTCGTCGACGCCGTGCTCGACCTCGCACCCGATGTGGGCATCGCCCTGGTCCGCGCGGTCGAACGCGGCTACCTCGACGTGCCCTTCTGCCTGCACCAGGACAACGCCGGACGCACGCGGGCGTTCGTGGACGGGGACGGGCGGCTGCAGTGGTCGCGCCTCGGAGCCCTGCCGCTGCCCGCCGGCCGCGCCGTTCCCGCCGCCGAGCCCACCGCCGACGAGCTGCTGCGCTCGCTCACCCACGTCGAACGCACCTTCGACCGCGCCTGACCCCGCCCCGTCCCCAAGGAGTGACCACGATGGACACCACCACGCCGGCGCCGGCGGATCCGCGCGCCCACCTCACCTCACCGGCCACCCGCGCGGTGCTGCGCGTGCAGCACCGGGTGCTCGACGCCGTGCGCGAGCACCTGGGCGGGCAGGGCTTCACCGAGATGCTCCCGCCGGTCATCGGCCCGGTCACCGACCCCGGCGCGCGCGGGGCCAAGCAGGTCGACGTCGATTACTACGGCCACCGCTACAAGCTGATGACCAGCGCCATCCTCTACAAGCAGGCGTCGCTGACCGCGTTCGACCGGATCTTCTGCATCGCCCCCAACGTGCGCCTGGAGCCGTTGGAGACCAGTTCCACCAGCCGCCACCTCGCCGAGTTCCACCAGATCGACGTCGAGGTCGCCGGCGCCACCCGCGACGACGCGACGCGGGTGGCCGAGAACCTCGTCGTGCACGTCGTGCGCCGGGTCGTCGAGCGCTGCGCTCCCGAACTGGAGGTCCTGGGCCGCGACCCGGACGCCTTCACCGACCTGCTGTCGGGCCGCGCCTTCGAGCGGCGCACCCACGCCGCCGCGGTCGCCGACCTGCACGAGACCGGCCACGCGCAGAACCCCGACGCCGAGATCGACTGGGAGGGGGAGGCGCTGCTGTCGGCCAAGGCCAGCAGGCCGTTCTTCCTCACCGACTACCCCAAGGGGTCGCGCGGCTTCTACGACCGCGAGAACCCGGCGGCCCCCGGTCGGCTGCTCAACTTCGACCTGCTGGCCCCCGAGGGCTACGGCGAGCTGTGCAGCGGCAGCGAGCGCGAACACGAGTACGCCGCCATCGTCGCCCGGATGCGCGAAACCGGGGAGAACCCGGCGAAGTACGCCTGGTACCTGAAGATGGTGCGCGAAGGCGTCCCGTCCAGCGCGGGCTTCGGCATCGGCCTGGAGCGGCTGGTCCGCTTCCTGTGCGGGCTGGACGCGGTCTGGCAGGCCAGCGCCTTCCCGAAGATCCCCGGCGTGGTGTCCCCGTGACCGCCCTGCGCGCGGACACCTTCCCGGAACAGGCCGTCCGGGAACGGGCCCGCGGCGGTGCGGCGGCGGTGTTCCCCGCCCTGTCCGACTACGGCGCCGCCCTGCTGGGCGAGCCGGTGGGCCCTCCGCCCGCCGACGCCCTCGACGCCGCCCGCCTGGTGCCGCCGGTGTTCATGCCGCTGCGCCTGGAGAAGCTCATCGACTTGGCCCGCGAACCGCTGCACGGCGACGTGGACCTCAACACCACCGTCGGCGGGTTCACCGCACACCTGCCGCTGTACCTGTCGGCGTTCGGCTCGACCCGTGCCGTGGGCACCGACCTGGGCCGTGCCGCCGCGGCCCAGGCGGGCGCCCTGGGCATCCCGATGGTCGTCGGCGAGAACGTCGTCCCGGTCGACGGCTACACCGGCGAGCGGTCCCTGCTGGCCAGGATCACCGCCTACGCCGACCACGCCCCGGACGGCGCGGGTGGGCTCGTGGTGCAGCAGAGCACCGAGGACGCCGACGCCGAGGTCTGGAACCGCGTCTACAGCGACCCGGCCACGCGCCCGCTGCTCGAGTCCGGACGGCTGGGGTTCGAGCTCAAGGTCGGCCAGGGCGCCAAACCCGGCCTCGGCGGACTGACCGTCGTCGACCGCGCCCAGGCGGACCGCCTCGCGGACCAGTTCGCGCTGGAACCGCTCGTCGACCCCGCGGGGGACCGGGTGCTGCGCTGCGCCAGCCCGGGGACGTTCACCGAGGAGATCCTGCGGCAGCAGGTCCGCCTGATGCGCAACAACTACCCGCGGGCACGGGTGTGGGTGAAGCTCCCACCCGGACGCGACGTCGCCGCGGCGGCGGACGTGGCGTGGCAGGCCGGAGCGGACGCGGTCACCGTGGACGGTGCCGAGGGCGGCAGCGGCTGGGCTCCCACGGCGTCACTGGCGGGAGTCGGCCTCCCCCTGGCGGAATGCCTGCGCCGCATCGGTTCCCCGCGCGGCTGCCTCCTCGCGTCGGGCCGCGTCTGGGAGGGGTTGCGCGCCGTGAAGTGCCTGGCCGCCGGGGCCACCGCCACGGGCCTCGGCCGGGCCGCGCTGCTGGCGGTCGACGAGAACCCCCGTTCGGGTCTGACCCGCCTGGTCGAGGCGATGATCCTGGAACTGCGCCTGCTGATCAGCGCACTGGGCAAGTACCACCCGTCCGCACTGTCCACTGAGGACCTGTGGTCTCCGGCGGGCTGGGAGGTCCCCACCAGTCCGATGACGGCGGCACGGGGCTAGCGATCACCGTCCTTCGAACGCCCTGTGCCCGCACCGATGCCCGGTGCGGGCACAGGGCGTTCACTCAGGCCAGCCCCGCGGCGGCCCGGAGGCCGCACAGGTGGACCGGGTCGGCCCGCAGGCGGACCGCCAGGTCCGGTGGTGGCCCCGGTCGCCGGTGCCCGCCGGCCGCGGCGTCCGCGACGGCGAGAGCCGTGGCGAGGCATTCAGCGAGGGCGTCGGGGGAGGGGGAGATCAGGCAGATCAACCCGCCGACGTGGTCGTAGCCCAGCGCTCGCAGCGCCCACGCCGCGGCCCGGCGGGCGTGCGGGGTGGGCGGCCACACGATGAGGAGCTCCGGGCCGGCGGGAACGAAGAAGGCGTGCACGGGGGATTCCGTCGCCGCGCCTATCGGACCGTTGTCGGTCATGGGGTCCATCGGTCACGCTCCCGGGCTAGGCGAGGCACCCAGTCCACCACGAGGTGGGCGGTGTCCTCGGCAGTCGCGCAGGCAGGCCGGGGGCGTGCGGGAACACACCCCGTGGCCGCCCGCCGACCGGTCAGGGCGTCGGCGGCGTGGCCGCCAGCACCGAGCGGACCAGGGGAGAGACGGTGAAACTGCGCCCTGTCTCCGTCTCCACGGGTCGCACCAGACCGCGTTGCAGGAGGTCGCGCAGCAGACGACCGGTGTCCGCCGACGGCCCGAAGCGCGGCGGCAACTCCTGCAGCACCCGGCGGTAGGGCTCGGCGGCGCCGGCCAGGGAGCGCAGGAGGGTGTCGTCGATCAGGCAGGCGGGGTCGGTGGCGGCCAGTTCCTGCAACGGGTAGACCGCCAGCCACGAGCCGACGGCGGCGAGCGCGGCGGGCAGTCCGTCGAGGGCACGGCACAGGCGGCCGACCTCCACCGGGTCCGCCGCACCGGGGTGGTCGGCGAGCAGCAGCCGGGCCGCGTCGTCGGACTCCAAGCCGGACAAGAGGAACACGCGTTCCCCGGCGAGCCCGCACGGCGTCGGCGCGGTGATCAGCACCCGCACACCGGGGCAGTCGGCGAGCAGCCGCAGCACGCTCTCGCCGCACACCGGCCCGTCGACCCCGTCGAGCACCACCAGTGCGGAACGGGCACCGATCACCTCGGCCAGGTCGTCGTCGACCCGCCCACCCGCGCGCACCGCCGACGACCACGCCATCACCAGCCCGGCCAGCCGCGGGTCCCGCAACGGCGTACCGTCCGCCCCCGCCCACAGCACCGGCATCCGGGCGTGCAGCACCCCGGCCACCGCCGCCGCGAACCGCGTCTTCCCCACGCCGGGCAACCCGACGACGGTCGCGAGCCGGCACCCGTCCGCCAGCTCGGCGGCCAGCCCACCGGTCTCCAGTTCCCGCCCCACCTGCACGGTCAGCGAGGTGGGCGGCACAGCGGCCGCCGCGTCGACCTCGGTGCGCCGGTCCGGGTCCGCGGCCACCTCCAGGTCGTGCCGGGCACGGCTGCCCAGCCGCAGCCCTTCGGCGATCAGCCGCACCGTGTCCGGCCGCGGCCGCAACGCCCGCCCCTGCTCCAGGTCCCGGATGGCCCGCACGCTCACCGTCGACAGGTCGGCCAGCTCCCGCTGCGTCAACCCGACCCGGCTGCGATGCCTGCGCAGCAGCTGGGCGAAGGGCGGGAGTCCGGGGTCCAAGGCGGGCGGAACGGCCATCTCGGCATCCTCTTTCACGCAGGGTGATTTTGTCGGGCCAATCGTGTGCGCCGCCGCTATCACGCTGCCATCCCCGCGGATATCCCGGCCGCAAAACAGCGGTTCCTCCCGGCTTCTTCGCAGTTCAGGGCCTGTCTGATAACGCCATCACCGCCGCGATAGCGCCGGGATAAACCGCGCGATAGTCCGGAGATCAGCGGGCCTCATAACGTTCGTCCCATCACCGGAAAACATTCCCGAGGAGCCCTGAATGATCCGCACCCTCATCACCAAGATCGCCGCCGTCACCCTCGCCGCAGCGGCCCTCACCACGGTCGCCGCCACCACCGCCCACGCCGTCACCGACACGGCCCCCGTCACCGCGTCCGGCAGCAACCCCTGGGAGTGAAGCCGGTCGTCACGCGGGTTCCTCAGGCGTCGCGCCGGTCCAGCGCCTCCAGGCCCTCCTGCCACCGCTGCCGCCGCTGGCTCGCCGTCTGCTCCCACCACGGCGTGCCGCGCTCACCGAGAGCCACCTTCGCGAGCTGGACCCGTGCCCGAGCCTCATGCTCCGCCTCGGCGTTCTCAGCGCGGAGGGCGGCGCCGACGTCCCGGCGAGCCGCCATCAGCAAGCTGCGCAACCGCGCGGAGGTCTCGGGCGGGATCTCGGGGTCGGTCGCCCGCCACCGCCGCCCGTTGATGATCACGAAGCGCCCGTCCGGCGTGTGCTCCGGCTCAGCCATCGCACCAGCATCGCACTGATCGACAGGCCGGGCGTGCTCTGCCGCGCCGACCGGTGTGGACGATGATGGGACGATGGCCGAGGGCGACAGCGTGGCGCGGATCGCGGCCCACCTCGACACCGCCACCGCGGGCTCGCTGATCGTCCACAGTGACGTCCGGCATCCCCGTTTCGCCACCGTCGACCTGGCGGGACAACACATCCTCGAATGGCGTGCGCGGGGCAAGCACCTGTTGTGTCGCACCGACGCCGGCCTCACGGTGCACTCCCACCTCAGGATGACCGGCACGTGGTCGGTGCTCCGCCCGCACAAGCGGTTGCCCGCACGGGTCGTGCCCGACCTGCGGATGGCGTTGCGCCTGGACGACGGCCGCACCCTGGTCGGGGTCGCGCTGCCGGTGCTGACCGTGCTGAGGACGCGTGACGAGCACACAGTGGTGGGACACCTCGGCCCGGACCTGCTCGGCGCGGACACCACGGGCATCGACAGCGTCATCGTCGCGGCGAAGCGGGTCGCGGCCGCGGGCGACGAGACGATCGTCGCGGCGTTGCTGGACCAGCGCCGGGTGGCGGGTCTGGGCAACATGTGGGCCCAGGAACTGCTCTTCCTGCACGGCGTCAGCCCCTGGCGGGCCGCCGGCACCGTCGGCGACCTCGAGGTGGTGCTCACCGACGCCCGGCGGCGGTTGGAGCACGCGGTCCGCGCGAACCCGGCGCAGAACACGACCGGCATGCCGAGACCCCGCCATTGGGTGTACGGGAGGGCACGACGCCCGTGCCTGCGTTGCGGCACACCGATCGCGTTCCGTCCGGCCGAACGCACCTCGCACGGCCGCGAGACCTGGTGGTGCCCGGTCTGCCAGGTTTGACGCGCGAGGTTCGGGTCCCGGACGCGCCAAGGCCGTCCACGCCCTGTTGCGGGCACGGACGGCCGTGGCGCGATCTGACCGATGCGTCAGCTGACCGCGGGTCCCGATTCACTCGACCCCGACAGCTCCGCGATGAACGTGTGGCACTGCTTGGCGCGCGCGGAGTCCTCCTCCATGACGCTGCGGAAGAAGTCGGCGATGTCCTGGCGGCCGGCGTTCTCCGCGTCGCGGACGTACTGGCCGTAGTCGTGCCCCGCCTTGAGAGCGTGGTACTGGACGGAGATCAGGTCGTAGGTGACGTCGTCGAACCCGGTCTCACCGGTTGCCATCGCTACCTCCTGTGGTTGTGGGTAACGGTGTAGTAGCCACGGGAGGGCGGATCAAACCGATGCCGCCGACATTGCCGCGTTCCACCGGACCGCGACCGGGGTGATCACCGGTTGGACGGGTGGTGCGTGCTCCACCTCGGAACCGGTGGCTGAGGGCAGCCGCCGCGTTTTCGCCGGCGTGCGCTGCTTTCCCCACCTGGCAGGAAAAACCGGGGGTGGGGGCACCAGTAGGGTGTTCCCCGTAGTCCTCGAGAAGGACAGGCAAGTCAGACCACGGGCCGATGTGCGAGCTGAGCCCGTTCCGGTCAACTGTCTGCCAGAAGAGGCGTGATGCCGGGGGCATCGGTGCGCCGTCGAGACGAACTTGCGCTTTGCCGACTGGGGAGAGTCCATGTCCTTCCTGACCGACGCCCTCGAAGGGCTGGCCGGTCTGCCGCAGCCCGCCGTGCTCGCGGTGACGGGTGCGTTGACGCTGGCGGAGTGCACGCTCGGCGTGGGTTTCCTGGCGCCGGGTGAGAGCGCTCTGCTGCTGGCCTCGACGACGGTGACGAGCGTGCCCCGGTTCCTGGTCATGTGGCTCGTGGTCTCGGTGTGCGCGATCGCGGGCGACAGCATCGGCTACCACCTCGGCCGCCGGTTCGGCGACCGGCTGCGGGACAGCAGGCTGGTCCGGAAGGTCGGGCGGCAGCACTGGGACAAGGCGGCGGAGCTGCTGCGCACCCGCGGCGCCTGGGCGGTGTTCGCCGCGCGGTTCATGCCCGTGGTGCGGACGCTGGTCCCCGCGTCGGCGGGTGCGTCCGGAATGGAGTACCGCCGGTTCCTGCCCGCCTCCATTGCGGGCGCGGTGTGCTGGTCGGCGCTGCACATCGGCATCGGCTCGGCCGCGGGCGCTTCGGCGAAGTACATCGAGTCGGTCTTCAACGGGGCGATGTGGGTGCTGCTGGCCATCGCCGTCGTGATCGGCGCGGTCGTCGTGCTGCGCCGCCGCAGGCAGGCCGCCGACACCAGGGAGCTGGAGGAGGTCGCCTGAAGCGGCCGGCCGGGCGGTAAACCTCTCGCGGCGAAAACCACCCGATCCGGGGCATCTCACGGCGCGTCGGCTCGTCAGCGGTGGCGTTCGTCGGCAGGCTGCCACGGCACGGCGACCGAGGAACGCGAAGGGATGACGACTCGATGATCCGGATCGTGCCTGCGAAGGACCAGCAAGTGCGAGTGACGTGGGCGTTGCCCCGGCACGAGCCGCCCGGGCCCGTCAGCGTGGTGGGCGACTTCAACGACTGGACGCCGGGAACGACCGAGCTCCGCCCCCGCTCCAACGGCAAGCGCACCGCGGCGGTCGTCGTGCCGCGGGGCACCACCCTGCGGTTCCGCTACCTCGGCCCGGACGGCCACTGGTTCGACGACGAGGACGCGACCGCCCACGACGGCCAGGGTGGTCTGATCAGCGTCTGAAGAGGCTCAGCCGACGGACGCGGTCCAGGAAGCCAGGAGCGGCAGGACGTGCGCGGTGGGGGAGCCGGGTTCCACGGTGTAGACCACCAGCGGCTGGTGCGGGGCGTGCGGCACGGTGACCGCCTCCGCCCGGTGTGGACAGCGTCCACGAGTTCGGCGACGCGCGAGAGGCGTTCGCGCACCACCAATGCGGAGGTGTGGTCGGCAAGGTCGTCATCAGGGTGCCGTGACCGCGAGCCCGGCGGATGACGGCAGCCGGGAGTCGCGTGGGCGCCTGCGGATCAGCGTCCCCGATGCGACGCGCCTGGGCGTGACGACCGGGGATCGCGTCAAGTTCACCACCCGGCGCACCGCCGCCGAGGACCGCGACGAGCGGCCGGCACGCCGTGGCACGTGCCGGCCCGGCTCGAAGCCGTGCGCCTTGACCGGGTGAGCGATCAGTCCGCGGGATCGGTGACCGTCAGCGCGAGGTCGGCGTCGACGACGGTCACGAGGACGTGGTGCCCGGCGCGCAGCTCGCCCGCGAGCAGCGCGCGGGACAACCGGCGGTCGAGCTCCTTGGCGATCGTGCGGCGCAGCGGCCGGGCACCGTACTCCGGCGCGTAGCCGCGGGCCGCGAGCCAGTCGACGGCCTGGTCGTCCACCTCCAGCGTGATGCCCTGCTCGCGCAGCCGGCGGCGGGTGCGCTCGAGCAGCAGCGCGGTGATCTGGCGCAGCTGGCCGGAGTCGAGGCCGCGGAACAGGATGATCTCGTCCAGGCGGTTGAGGAACTCCGGCCGGAAGCACCGGCGGACCGCGGCCATCAGCGGCCCGCGCACCTGGTCGACCTCGACCCCCGAGGCGCCCGCGGTGAGCAGCTGGTCGGCGCCGATGTTGCTGGTCATGATGATCACGGTGTTGGCGAAGCCGGCGGTGCGCCCCTGACCGTCGGTGAGCCTGCCCGCGTCCAGCACCTGCAGCAGGGTGTTGAAGACGTCCGGGTGCGCCTTCTCGATCTCGTCGAGCAGCAGGACCGAGTACGGCGCGCGCCGGACCGCTTCGGTGAGCTGACCCGCGTCCTCGTAGCCCACGTAGCCCGGTGGTGCGCCGATCAGCCGGGACACCGCGTGCTGCTGGCCGAACTCGCTCATGTCGAACCGGATCAGCCGGTCCTGGGACCCGAAGAGCGCCTCCGCCAGCGCCCGTGCGACCTCCGTCTTGCCCACGCCGGTCGGGCCGAGGAACAGGAACGAGCCGACGGGCCGCTGCGGGTGCTTGAGACCGGCCCGCCCCTGGCGGACCGCGTCGGCCACCGCCTCGACCGCCTCCTCCTGCCCGACGATCCGCTGGTGCAGCAGGTCCTCCAGGTGCAGCAACCGGTGCCGTTCGGCCTCGGTGAGCTGGGCGACCGGGATGCCCGTGCTGCGCGAGACGACTTCGGCGACGTCGTTGGACCCGACCTCGGGCGCGTCGGCCAGCGCGGCGCGGGCGGCTTCCAGTGCGACCGCGGCGCGGCGGAGCTCGTCGTCCAGGAACGGCACCTCCTCGGCCGGTGCGGTGTCCCTCTCCCGCTCCAGGCGGTGCACGCGCTGTTCGAGCTCCGCCGGGTCCGGGGGCATCGGGGCCTTCTCCCGCAACCGGACGCGCGCGCCCGCGCGGTCCACCAGGTCGACCGCCTTGTCGGGCAGGAACCGGTCGGTGACGTAGCGGGCCGACAGCTCGACGGCCGCCACGATCGCCTCGTCGGTGATCCGCACCCCGTGGTGCGCCTCGTAGCGGGCGCGCAGGCCGCGGAGGATGGCGATCGCCTCGCCGGGCGACGGTTCGGCGACGAGGACCGGCTGGAACCGCCGTTCGAACGCGGCGTCCTTCGCGATGTGGCGGCGGTACTCCTCGGCCGTGGTGGCCCCGATCACCTGCAGCCGTCCGCTCGTGAGCACCGGTTTGAGCATGTTCGCGGCGTCCATCGGCGAGTCTTCGGCACTGCCGGCGCCCACGACCGTGTGCAGCTCGTCGATGAACAGGACCACCATCCGGTTGGACGCGGCCACCTCCTCGATCACGCCCTCGAGCCGTTCCTCGAACTCGCCCCGGTACTTCGCCCCGGCCACCATGCCCGCGAGGTCGAGGGAGATCAGCCGGCGGTCCCGGAGCGTGGCGGGCACGTCGCCACCGGCGATCCGCGCCGCGATGCCCTCGACGATGGCGGTCTTGCCGACTCCCGGGTCACCGATGAGGACGGGGTTGTTCTTGGTGCGCCGCGACAGCACCTCGAGCACCTCGTCGACGACGTCGTCCCGGCCGATCACCGGGTCGAGCAGGCCGTCGCGCGCCGCCGCGGTGAGATCGCGACCGTAGTGGTCCGTGCGCCTGGTCGCGGACGGCGGCCCGCCCAGCCCGCCGAACAGCTTCCCGACGACGTCCTCCCACGAGTTGGACCCGAAGCCGAACACCCAGTCGTCACCGCGCACGGCCCGCCACCTCCACCCGATCGAGGGACTTCCCTTCTCGATCCTGCTCTGCGTGCGCGGTGAGCACAGATCGGACATCCGGGACGATCACGATCGCTCACACCGCCTGCCGGGGCCGTGACCTCGACGGACGGCCTGCGGCGCCGGTCTGTCGTCACCTGCTGTAGCAGGGCGCTCACCAGCGGCTATGTGACGATCAACACTCATCCGTGACGTTCTCGTGTTCATTTCGTAACGTGGCGGGCCGTGTGAGCATGCCCTGTCCCCAACGCAAGGTGTTCTGAATTGCCGGGCCGACATAGAACGCAAGGCACACCCAACCGGAAGCTGCCCATCGCGGTCGCCGCCACCCTCACCGCGGGCCTCGTCGCGACCTTCTGGGTCGTCCGCGACTCCGACCAGCCGGTCGACCCCACCGGAGCCGCCGCCCTGCTGACGGCGCCGTCGACCTCCGTGAGCCAGAGCCAGTCACCTGTCACGTCGACCACCGCGTCGTCGTCGCCGGCTCCGGTGACCACCACGCCGCCTCCGGTGACCACGACGACGCCGGAGACGACCGCGCCGCCCCCTCCGCCGCCCCCGCCCCCTCCGCCGCCCTGCCCGACCACGCTGAACGGCGTGAAGCCGCACGTGGCCCAGGTGGGCCACCACGTCGGGGGCAAGTTCGGCGTCGAGGACATCGGTGGCGCCGCAGGCAGGGCCGGCGGCGGTGACCACCCCACCGGTCTGGCGCTGGACTTCATGGTCGACACGGCCACCGGCAACCAGGTGGCCGAGTACGTGCTGGCCAACCGCAAGGCCTTCGGCGTCACCTACGTGATCTGGCGCCAGCGCTACAACGACGGCAGCGGCTGGTCGGTGATGGAGGACAGGGGAAGTCCCACGGCCAACCACATGGACCACGTGCACGTGTCGTTCCAGGCGAACGCGACCGTCAAGGTCACCTGCTGATTCCGCCGCAGTCGGCCGACCCGTCCTATGTGGACTGAACTCGTGGGGCTCGCAGTGACCGGAAGGTCTTGCGGATCTCGCCGGTGAGGACCTCCGGTTGCTCGAGCGCGGCGAAGTGGCCGCCCCGCTCGAGCCGGGCGTGGTGCAGCACCGTCTCGTAGCGCCGCTCGACCCAGCGCCGGGACGCCTGCACGGCCTCGCCCGGGAAGATGCTGAAACCGGCGGGAACGGGGTTCGGCGGCGGGGAGCCGGCCATCGCGCCGCCCCAGCCCTCCTCCCAGTACAGCCGTGCGGAGGACGTCGCGGCGTTGGGCAGCCAGTAGAGCATCACGTCGTCGAGGATCTCGTCGCGGTCGATGACGTCCTCGGGGTTGCCGCCGCTGTCGGTGACGTCCTCGAAGAGCGTGTAGATCCAGGCGGCGAGCCCGGCCGGTGAGTCCGCGAGCGAGTAACCGATCGTCTGCGGCCGGGTCGCCTGTTCCTGGGCGTACGCGCTCTGGCGGCTCTGGTAGTGCTGGGCGCGGGCGACCATCCGCTGCTCTTCGTCGGTGGCCTCGGCGATCTCCTGAGCGGTCGGGAACACCAGGGGCAGGTTGAAGTGCGCGCCGAGGCACCGCTCCGGCGCCTTGCGGGTGATCTGCTCGACGACGGCCGCGCCCCAGTCGCCACCCTGCGCGAACCAGGTGCCGTAGCCCAGGCGCCGCATGAGGGTGATCCACGCATCGGCGATGCGCGAGGTGTTCCACCCCGTGGTGGTGGGCTTGCCGGAGAAGCCGAAGCCCGGCATCGAGGGGACCACCACGTGGAACGCGTCGCGGGCGTCGCCGCCGTGCGCGACCGGATCGGTCAGCGGTCCCACGAGGCGGCGGAACTCCAGGACCGAGCCGGGCCAGCCGTGGCAGAGCAGCAGCGGCACGGCATCGGGCTCGGGCGACCTGACGTGCAGGAAGTGGATGTCGACGCCGTCGATCGCGGTGCGGGACGAGCCGAGGCCGTTGATGTCCCGCTCGGTGCGCCGCCAGTCGTAGCCGGTGGCCCAGTGCTCGCACAGGGCGCGGAGGCGGTCCAGCCCCGGCCCCTGGCTGCCGTCCTGGACGGTTTCCCGGTCCGGCCAGCGCGTGTCGCCCAGACGGCGTCGCAGGTCCTGCAGAGCAGCTTCGGGCACGGCGATCGGGAACGGTTCGACCGCGTCGGTGGGTGCGAAGGGCACGGGTGCTCCAAGGCTGGGGGGAACTGGACGGCACGATCGTAGGCAGAAGTGGAAGAACTCTTCAACTTGGAATTTCTCTTCCGCTTGTCTAGGGTCAGATAGGTGACCGAAGCTCCTCCTCTGCGCCGGGACGCCGAGCGCAACCGCCAGTTGTTGTTGCGCACCGCGTACGAGCTCATGGCCTCGCAAGGGCTTGACGTCTCGTACGAGGAGATCGCCCGTGCCGCCGGTACCGGGATGGGCACGATGTACCGCCGGTTCCCGCAGCGGCAGGACCTGCTGAACGCCCTGTTCAGCGAGCACGTCGACATGGTGACCGACCTCGCCGAGCAGGCCTCCCGGTACGACGACGCGTGGGCCGGGCTCACCTGGTTCCTCGAACGTCAGCTGGAGGTCGAGGCGCGCAGCAGGGGGCTGGGGGAGCTGCTGCGAAGCCGAAGCCAGGCCACCGAACTGGTGCAACGGGCGCACGACCGGATGACCCCGCTCGTCGCCGGTCTCGTCGACCGCGCCGTCCGGGCGGGCCGGCTGCCGGCCGGGGCGACGCCCGCCGACTTCGCCGCGGTGCACGTGATGGTGGGCAGCGTCATGGACGCCTCCCGCCAGAACTCCCCGCAGCTGTGGCGCCGCGCCCTGAGGATCGCCCTCGCGGGCCTGCGTCACGCCGACCTCTCCGGCGACCGGCCGGACGAGACGGTCATCGACCACCTCTACAACGACCAGGCGAAGTGAGGCCGGCACATGACGGCTCTGCCCGACGATCTGATCGGCGTCCTCAACGACAGGGCGATCTGCTTCGTGACCACGCTCATGCCGGACGGATCGCCGCAGATCTCCCAGACCTGGGCGGGCACGGACGGCGTGCACGTGCTCATCAACACCGTCGACACCCACCGCAAGACCCGCAACGTGCGGCGTGATCCGCGGGTCGCCCTCGGCATCGCCGACCCCGCGGCGCCCTCCCGGTACTGGGCCCTGCGCGGCAGCGTCGTGGACGTCACCGAGGCCGGCGCCCGCGAGCACATCGACGAGCTGTCCCAGAAGTACCTCGGCCGGCCCTACCCCGGTTTCGGCGGCAGTGGGCAGCGGCGCGTCGTGCTCACGGTCAAGGTCGACCGGATGCACACGCCCTGACGTCCGCTGAGCGTCGCATTTCGCGAGGACGAAGTCGGAGAAGAATTTCCTCTATCGCCAGGAATAGGTGCGAAAACGGCGACAACTCGGGATGTCGACCGCGGGACGAACCCCCTTTTCGTTCCACTCGAAAGGGTGAGGTTGAATCCGTTGTGGAGCGTGGTGGGGGTTCCTGTAGTCGAAATCGGCCTGTCTCTCGCGTTTCAGCCTGGAAGGTCTTCTTTCGTGAAGTCAACAGTGGCATTTATGGTGTCCGTGGCCGTGCTGGGGTTTTCTTCCGGTGCTCTTGTGGAAGGGTTCTTGGCTGATTCGGGAAAGGGTGCGCGATTCGGAGCGGAGTGGAGTGGAGCGGAGTGGAAAATGCTTCCCGCTCTGGACCCCGATTACGAGGTGGTTCAGCTCACCACCTCCAAAGCGCTCGACGACAAGTCGTAACTCGACGTGAACCCCTACGTCCCCTCGCTGCATTCCGTCGTGCTCATGTCGGAACGGGACGGGCACGAGAACCTCTACCTCATGTCGCTAGACAACGGGAAGTTCGTGCAGATCACGGACTCCGACGACATCGACGGCGAGCACGCCAACGTCTCGCCGGCGACCGAGGAGGCGTTCTACGTCGAGGACCGGACGTTCACCAGCGTCAGCCTGCGGGCCCCGTACCGCGAGAAGAAGATCCGCACCGTGCCGGACAGGTACGGCATCAAGGGAATTCCCTCTCTGGCCTCGGACGGAGGGACGATCGCCGCGTCGCTGCACGACGAGGACGAAGACCGTTCCTCACTCGTCGTCATCGACGTGAGAACGGGCGGGATGGAAACGGTCAAGAAGATCGACGGGAAAGTCGACCACGTGCTGATCAACCCGGTGCACGGGGACACGTTGCTCTACCACCTGTTCTCGCGAGGACCAGATCGGCCTGGTCGACATCACCGGCGGGAACAGGACGGTGCTGACCGATTCCGGCGACCACGGCGGGCACCCGTTCTGGCTGTCCAACGGCAGGGACGCCGCATTCGCGCAGCGGGAACAGGGTGACGCCCCGGAGCGGTCGTGACTACAACATCCGCAAACGCGAGTTCCTCAGCTACGACATCCGGGAGTACGGCAACCACTTCGCCATGAACCCGGCGCGGACGATCATCCAGGGGGACGGGAGGGACGGCTCGGCGCCCTTCATCTACTTCTACTACATCAAACCGGGAACGAACAGGGTCGACACCGTGAAGATGTTCAAGCACCGCAGCACCTCGAACACGGAGGCGGTGCACCCGCACGCCTCGTTCATCAACGACGCGGATCTGATCTTCAACAGCGACGCGGACGGCAACGGCAACGTCTACCTGCTGAGGGAGAAATAGGCTTCACGAACAGGGTGTGCGGCGCCGGGTCCCGGCGCCGCACACCCGGCCCACCCCGCCCGGCTTCAGCCCGTCGCGTGCCGACTCGTCCCGCGCCGGTACGGTGCGGCCATGAGCCGGCCGATCCCGTTCACCGACGCCAACTTCAAGCTCGCCGTCGTGCAGGAGCTGATGTACAACCAGGAACTCCTGCCGAAGTTCGACCTGCGCGAGTACGCCGCCGAGAAGGGCTTCACCTACGACGACGGCAGCGTCGAGGCGGTGCCCGAGGCCCTGGCCTACTTCGAGGCGCTCGAGGTGCCCGGCGAGCTCGCGGAGAAGATCACCGAGATCGAGATGGACGGCGGCAACGAGATCTACCTCGAGATCGCGCCGAACTGGGACGGCGAGGACGGGCTGTTCGACGTCCACGAGTTCGCCGACGTGCGGCACTTCCCCAACCTGAAGTCGATGACGCTGTTCTACACGGGCGACGAGCAGGCCCTGGAGGCGTTGCGTGCCCGTGGGATCGAGGCCGACTGGCTCTGACCCGCGAGCTGTCCGGGAGGGGAGAACCGGACCTCGAACCCGATCATGAGGTCCGTGGGCCCAGCAGACCCCGGGCAGCGAGGTTCTCCATCATCGCGGTGATGCCGAACGTCCAGTCTTCGGCGTCCTCGGCCGTGTTCACGACGTTCGTCAACGCGCCCAGGCGGGGCGAGGAGATGCGGACGACGTCCCCGACCTTGTGGGTGAACCCCTCGCCGGGCCGGTCCCGGTCCTCGGTCGGGGCGAACATCGTGCCGGTGAACAGCGCGAAGCCGTCGGGGTAGCGGTGGTGGGCGCCGAACGCGTGCGACACGAGGTCCTCGAGTTCCCGGCTGATCTCGGACACGGGGTTCACGCCGTGCAGCTCGAAGCCGTCGGGGCCGGTGATGTCCAGGGCGATCTCGGTGGCTTTGGCGTCCGCCAGGGTGAACCCGTCGTCGAACAGCCGCAGGAACGGCCCGATGGCGCAGGAGGCGTTGTTGTCCTTCGCCTCGGTGAGCAGCAGAGCGCTGCGGCCCTCGAAGTCGCGCAGGTTGACGTCGTCGCCGAGCGTCGCGCCGACCGGGGTCCCGCGCGAGTTCACCACCAGGACGAGCTCGGGTTCGGGGTTGTTCCAGGCCGAGCGGGCGAGAACACCGATGTCGGCTCCCGGTCCCACCGCCGAGAGCACCGGGGCCTTGGTGAAGATCTCGGGGTCCGGGCCGATGCCGACCTCGAGGTACTGCGACCACAGGCCCTCGGCCTGCAGGACCTTCTTCACCTCCGCGGCCTCGGCGGACCCCGGTTCCAGGTTCGAGAGGTGGCCCTGGACGATCGCGCCCACCTTCTCGCGCACTTCCTCGGCTCGCGCGGGATCGCCGTCGGCGCGCTCCTCGATGACCCGCTCGAGCATGCTGCGGACGAAGGTCACGCCGGCGGCCTTGAGCACCTGCAGGTCGACCGGTGCCAGGAACCGGGGAACAGCGCCGGTCGGGTTCGTGGTGGCGGCCAGGACCTCCTCGAACGGCCACGACGTGCCGCCCTGGTGGTTCTTGACGATCTCCAGCGGGTCCGGCCGTTCGAGCAGTGACGACACGGTCGGTGTCACGTGAGACAGGTCGACGACCTCGTCGCCGCGGATCGCCACGACCGAGGGACCGCCCACGGACGGGTCGAAGACCCGTGCGACAAGGGCGGCGTCCGCCGCGTCTCGGGGGAGAACGTCGGCGGAGTTCAGCGAGATCCCCATGGAAGTCCTTCCTGCGGTTCAGCTCGAAGTCGACGGCGCCCACGCACTGCCGTGCGACGAACTCGGCAATTCTCGCGGACGAAGTGCGGGTAGGTCACGGGTGCGTGGCCGAGTACCGCACCGACCTGTTCGCCCCGGCCGCGGTCAGCCGCCCGCTGGCGGGCGTGGACGACGTGCCGTGAACCGCTCTGTCCTGTGTGGACGCCCCGATCACCGGGCTGACGGCGGCGAGCGGCGAGGACCGGGCCGCGATCGAGTCGTGGCAGGGACCGCCGTGCCCGACCTGGCCCGCGACGTCGGGCGGTGCCTGTTAGCCGCCCTCGACCACCAGGACGTGCCGCTGCCCGACGACGAACCCGCGCGGTTCGCCCGAGTGGATCAGCTCTGCGCGCCGCGCGTTCCTGTGCCAGCATCGGGCCGTGCTCCAGGTGTGCCTCAACGGGGCCTTGCCCCGCTCCGCGTCCGCCCATCTGCCGTTCACCCCCGCCGAGCTGGCTGAGGCCGCACGCGCCGCGGTGGCGGCGGGGGCGCAGGACGTCCACCTCCACCCGAAGGACCCCCGCGAACAGGACACGCTGTCACCCGAGCACGTCGGCGCCGCGGTCGAGGCCGTGCGCGCCGCCGTGCCGGGTGTCGCGGTCGGCGTGACGACGGGCGACTGGATCGACCCGTCACCGCGGCGCAGGGCCGCGCTCATCAGGTCGTGGACCGTGCTGCCCGACCACGCCTCGGTGAACTGGCACGAGGACGGCGCCGAGCTCATCGCGGAAGCCCTGCTGGACAAGGGCGTCGGCATCGAGGCCGGGCTGTTCTCCGGCACCGGGGGCACCAAGCGGTTCCTCGACTGGCCGCACGCGCACCGCGTTGTGCGCGTGCTCGCCGAGATCACCGACACCGACCCGGAGACCGCGCCCGCGGCCGTGGAGACGGCGCTGCAAGACCTCGCCGGCTTCGACCGTCCCGTGCTGCTGCACGGCGAGAAGGACGCCGCGTGGGTGGTCCTGCGCATCGCGCTCGCCCGCGGCCTGGACACCCGCATCGGCCTGGAGGACACCCTCGTCCTGCCCGGTGGTGAGCCCGCGACCGGCAATGTCGCGCTCGTCCGCGCCGCCCTCGCCGGCGACCTGCCCGCAGCACCTGGAGAACGACCCGGAGTGGGCGCGGGCTCGGGTGACCAGCACCGCGGACACCGACTGTGACCGTGACCGGCATCCGGGCACGCCGTGCCCCGGGACCGGCGCCGTGGCATTCGGCGCCGGAGGTGGCAGGATCGCCGGGTGGACGTCATCGGCAGGAACAACGTGGTCGTGACCGGCAACGAGACGGGACCGACCGTTCTGCTCGCGCACGGGTTCGGCTGTGACCAGAACCTGTGGCGCCTGGTGGTTCCCCTGCTCGCGGAGAGACACCGGGTGGTGTTGTTCGACCACGTCGGTGCCGGCCGGTCGGACCTGTCGGCGTGGACGGCCGAGCGTTACGGCTCGCTCGAGGGGTACGCCGACGACGTGCTGAGGATCTGCCGCGAACTGGACCTGCGCGACGTGGTGCTGGTCGGGCACTCGGTCAGCGCGATGATCGCGGTGCTCGCGGCGAACCGCGAGCCGCGGTGGTTCGCGAAGCTGGTGCTGCTGACGCCGTCACCGTGCTATGTGGACGATGGTGACTACCGGGGTGGGTTCAGCCGCGCGGACATCGATGAGCTGCTCGACGCGCTGGAGTCGAACTACCTCGGGTGGTCGGCGGCCATGGCGCCGGTGATCATGGGCAACCCCGGGCGCCCGGAGCTGAGTGAGGAGCTGACGAACAGCTTCTGCCGCACCGATCCCGTCATCGCGCGGACGTTCGCCCGGACCACGTTCCTGTCCGACAACCGCGCCGACCTGACCGAGATCTCGGTGCCCACGCTGGTGGTCCAGTGCGCGCGTGACGCCATCGCGCCGCGTGAGGTCGGTCAGTTCGTCCACGAGCAGGTGCGGGGCAGTCGGCTCGTGACGCTGGACGCGGTGGGTCACTGCCCGCAGCTCAGCGACCCAGGGCCGACCGCCGAGGCGATCACGGCGTTCGTCGGTGCTCATTGATGCGGGCGGCGGGCGAGTGGCCCGGTGGTGGGACGGGATCCCCGTTCTCGGGGCTACCGCAGGAGAACGTCGAGGACCTGTACGACAACGCGCCGTGCGGGTATCTGTCGACCTCGCTCGACGGCACGATCGCGAAGATCAACGCGACCCTGCTGCGCTGGCTCGGCTACGAGCGGGACGCGCTGGTGGGGCGCAGGAGCTTCTCGGACCTGCTCACCGTCGGCGGCCGGATCTACTACGAGACGCACTTCGCGCCGCTGTTGCAGATGCAGGGCGACCTCGGCGGTGTCGCACTGGAGTTGAAGACCGCGGACGGCACGCGGTTGCCGGTGCTGCTGACCTCGACCGTCAAGACCGGCGCGGACGGCCGGCCGCACTCGATCCGGACGACGGTGTTCGACGCGCACGACAGGCGGGCGTACGAGCAGGAGCTGCTGCGTGCGCGCGAAGAGGCCGAACGCGAACGCGATCGGGCGCAGCGGCTGGCCAGGACGCTGCAGCAGACCCTGTTGCCCCCCGCACTGCCGGTCGTGCCCGGCATGGAGGTCGCCGCCTACTACCACCCCGCGTCGCTCGACCAGGTCGGCGGCGACTTCTACGACCTGTTCCCGGTGCCCGGCAACACCTGGGGGTTCTTCCTCGGCGACGTGTCCGGCAAGGGGGAGAACGCGGCCGTGGTGACCTCCCTGATCCGGTACACGCTGCGGGCGGCGGCGGTCTACGACCCGGACCCCGCGAGCGTGCTCGGCCACCTCAACACCGTGCTCTACCAAGCCCACCAGGGCGAGTACCCGCGCTTCTGCACGGTCATCTACGGCAACCTGCGCCCCGACGGTGACGGCGCCGTGATGACCGTGGCCGGTGGAGGCCACACGCCGGCTCTGGTGCTCCGCGCCGACGGGACCTCGTCGTTGCTGCACCTGCGCGGCGGACAGCTGGTCGGAGCGCTGGAGGAGGCGCGGTTCGTCGTCGACGAGGTCCGGCTGGGGCCCGGTGACGCGATCCTGCTCTACACCGACGGCCTGACCGAGGCGCGGACCGGCGCGGACCGCTGGTACAGCGAGGAAGACCTGCGGGACGACCTCAGCGGTCTGGTGCCGGCGACCGCGCCGGTCGTGATCGACGCCGTGAGCCGGCTGTTGGAAAGCCTCGGTGACGGTGTCGAGGACGACACCGCGCTGCTGGCGATGAGCGTGCCTTCACAGGACGGTGCCCGAACATGAGCGACGATGCCTTCTCGATGTCCGTTCGTCCTGTCACGGCCGGTGTGGTCCTCGACCTCAAGGGGGACGTCGACGCGCACACAGCGCCCGGAGTGCTCGCGGAGATCCGCGAGCTCGTGCTGCACGAGGGGCAGTTGCTCGTCCTGGACGTGTCAGGGATGCGCTTCTGCGACTCGAGCGGCATCTCGGCGTTCATCGCGGCCCGCAACCACGCGGCCGCCGCCCGCGCCGAAGTCGTCCTCGTCGGCGTTCCGCGTCAGACGCTCAGGGTTCTCGGGATGATCGGCCTGGACGCCCTCTTCACCTTCCGCCCCGACCTGGACGACGCGCTTTCGTCACGCGATGCGAGCCGCACGGGAGGTGCTTGAGCGACGTCCCGCCCCCGTCTGCGCGCTGGATGGGCGCACCTCGCGATGCGTCCGTCAAGGGAGGTCGGCTGGCCGGGACACGTCGAGCGCATCCGGGGACGTCACGTCCGCGGGGTGCGCCGCGGTCGGCGCGAGACCTGACAGCCCGGCATCGAGAGCAGGTCCAGGCAGTCACCGGCGTCGCGGGCGTGCTCCGCGACCCTGCGGGCGGCCTGTCGCTGCTGGACGAGCTCGGACTGCTCCGCGGCGATCCGGGCGTTCGCGAAGCCGGCAGCGGCTCCCGTCGTCCGGCGGTGCGTCACGGGCGGCGTCGTGAGGCCACCGGTCCCTGGAGAGGGAGGCGAACTCACCGAGGGGCAACGAGAAGTACGGGCGATCCGGCTGCAAGCCGGTGCTCCTGTCCCGGCCGGAGGAAGAAGCCCGGACCGGATCGGATCGGGAACCGCGGCGGCCGGATGCCGGCAACTGAAAACCCCAACGCCTCCGACTCCGCCGCAACGACGAGCGGCACCGGGCAGCACGTCGATCGCCGGAGCCCGGGGCGGGTCGCCACCCGGTGCTCACGGTCTTCACGCCTTCACCTGATCAGGTGGGAGTCGGTTCTCCTCGCAGGCGTTCGAGGCGTTCAGCTGTCCGAGGAGCGCTGAACCGGCACCGGCTCCTGGAACAGGCCGAGCCAGGACGGCTGGTGCGAATCGGGTGAGCCCGTCGCGGCGGAGGGGTCGTGGGTTTCCGGGTGGCTGAAGAGCGCGTCCGGGGAATGCAGCGGCACAGATGGTTTCCGTTCGGAAGAAGAAGGCGTGGTGCGGGCCGGACCGGCTGCGCCACGCGCGGGAGACGCAGAGCGCGTCCATCCCTCGACCCGATACTACGCCCTTTCCCGATCGCGTGCGCGGCGTTCAGCGGTTCGACGAGGGGAACTGCCCATCCGCGCTGCCGAGCGCGATGAGATCGGTGTACTGGTCCTGCCACGACCGCTCGGTGGCGAGCAGGTCTGCGAGGCGCTGGACCCACCTCCCGTCGACGGGTGGCGTGCCCGCGGCCAGGTGCCGCGCGGTCTCCTCGCGTGCCTTGAGCCACTCGGACAGCGTCGGCCGCAGCGCGGGGCCGCCTTGTTCGTCGGTCATCAGGTGAAGGTACTGCGCTTCGGGGCCGTGGACCGGGCTGCGCGCTGCGAGAGCTAGGGTGCGTGTGTCTGGCCTAGCCGCTGGTCGCAGGTAGCGTCGTCGGAGCCCGTTGGTGGAGCCGGACGTGCTCATCCGGAGGCGCCAGTGACGACGATCCGCGAAGACTCGATGCCCGTGGTGCTGGACTGCGCCATCGACCCCACGACCACGACCCCGGCCGTGCGCCGCCGTCTCACCGCCGCTCTGGATCTCGGGGACGACCACCGCTACGACGTCTCGCTCGTGGTCACAGAACTGGTGGGCAACATCCTCGACCACGCGTCCGGCGTCGGACGGCTCCGCGTGCGGTGGAGCGCGGTTCCCTGCACGGTCGTCGTCGAGGTCGACGACACCTCACCGCTGCCGCCGGTGCACGGCCGTTCCCGGCTCGAAGGCGCGAGAGGCCGCGGCATCGTGATGGTCGACGCCCTCTCCGGTCGATGGGGAACCCGGGCCCTGGCCGACGGCGGCAAGACGGTGTTCGCCGTGGTTGGCTGCAGGCCGCCGCAGTGAAGGCAGGGAGCCGTCGACCGGCCCCTCCACCGTTCGCGCGAATGCCCAACGCGGCGCGAAACCCGATCGGCACGCACGCAGACGTGAAGTATCGACGTGGATCGATGGTTGCGTCAATCGATGCACGTCGATAGAGTCCGCACTGTTGATTCGAAATTCATCGATACAAGGGGTGTGCGGTGAACGAGCTGCCGGTGGTCGTGGTGGGTGCTGGGCCCGCGGGGTTGTCCGCGGCGGCGCATCTGGTCGAACGGGGCGAGCACGTGGTCGTGCTGGAGGCCGGGGACCAGGCCGGCGCGGCGGTGGCGCAGTGGCACCACGTGCGGTTGTTCTCGCGGTGGAGTGAACTCGTCGATCCCGCTGCTCAGCGCCTGCTGGAGCCGACGGGGTGGGCCCGTCCCGCCGGCGACACCTACCCGACCGGGGCCGAGTGGGCGGAGCGGTACCTGCGACCGCTGGCCGAGGTCCTGGGCGACCGCGTGCGCCTCGGTGCGCGGGTCGTCGGAGTCGCACGACGTGGCCGGGACCGCGTGGTCGACGCCGGTCGCGAGGACGAGCCGTTGACGGTGCACGTGCGGACCGCGCGGGGGGAGGAGCGGCTCACGGCTCGGGCGGTGATCGACGCCTCCGGCACGTGGGGCTCGCCGAACCCGCTGGGCGGCGACGGCCTTCCCGCGGTGGGGGAGCGGGCGGAGGCCGCGCGGATCAACTACCGCGTGCCCGACCTGGCGACCGAACGGGAGCGGTACGCCGGCAAGCGGATCGCCGTGGCGGGCAGCGGGCACTCGGCGTTGACCGCGTTGGTGGCGCTCGCCGGCCTGGCGGAGCAGGAGCCCGGCACGAAGGTCGTGTGGCTGTTGCGGCGCGGTGCCGTGGGCACCGTGTTCGGCGGCGGGGAGGCGGACCAGCTGCCCGCGCGCGGCGCACTCGGGCTGAGGGCCGAGGAGGCCGCGGAAGCCGGGCACGTCGAGACGGTCACGGGGTTCCGCACGTCCGCCGTCCGGCGTTGCGAGGACGGGAGCCTCGCGCTGGAGTCGTTCGACGGCCACCGGGTCGAGGGCGTCGACGAGGTCGTGGTGCTGACCGGCTTCCGGCCTGACCTGTCGTGGCTGTCGGAGGTCCGGCTCGACCTGGACCCGGTGCTGCAGGCGCCGTCGAGGCTCGCGCCGCTGATCGACCCGAACGTCCACTCCTGCGGCACGGTCTACCCGCACGGCGTGGCCGAGCTGCGCCACCCCGAGCCGAACCTCTACCTGGTCGGCATGAAGAGCTACGGCCGCGCGCCGACGTTCCTGTCCCTGACCGGCTACGAGCAGGCCCGCTCCGTCGCCGCCGCGATCGCGGGCGATCACGAGGCGGCCGGCCGGGTCGAGCTCGTGCTGCCCGAGACCGGGGTCTGCGGTGGTGCGGGCGTGTTCGACGCTCCGGAAGAGGAGAAGAGCAGCGGGGGTTGCTGCGCCGCGCCGGTCGAGCTGTCGATCACGCGCGGCGTCACGACGACGGCGGGGCCGCGTTAGTCGAGCAGTTCGGCGACCAGGCCGCGCACGCGGCGGTCGATGTCGTCGCGGATCGGCCGCACCGCGTCGACGCCCTGACCCGCGGGGTCGTCGAGCTGCCAGTCGAGGTAGCGCTTGCCGGGGAACACGGGGCAGGTGTCGCCGCAGCCCATCGTGATCACCACGTCCGAGGCCTCGACGTCGGAGCGGGTCAGCTTCGACGGAACCTCGGCGGTGATGTCGAGACCCCACTCGGCCAGCGCCGCCGCGGCGGCCGGGTTGACCTCGTCGGCGGGTTCGGAACCCGCGGAACGGACGTTGATCCGGCCCATGCCGTGGTGCTGCAGCAGCGCGGCGGCCATCTGGGAGCGGCCCGCGTTGTGCACGCAGACGAACAGCACCTCGGGGGTGGCGGACACGGTGTTCTCCTTCTGCGCGGCTCGATCCCGGTCGGCAGGTCTTCCCGGACCGGAGCACTTCGGTGCAGATCACACCCGCTGCATCGACTTTTGTCAATCCAAGCGGCTAGGGTGCTCGTCATGACGAGCCCGGACCGGACGCTGCTCGACTCGACGGCCGCCGCACGCCTGTTCAAGGCGCTGGGCGATCCCGTCCGCGTCGAGCTGGTCGGCCTCGTGCGCCGGACCGAGGGTCAGGAGGCGTGCTTCTGCGACCTCGCCGACCAGTTCGACATGCCGCAGTCCTCGCTGAGCCACCACCTCAAGATCCTGGTGCGGGCGGGCGTCCTCAGCCGCGAACGGCGCGGGACCTGGAGCTGGTACCGCATCGACAACGCCGCCATCGACACCCTCGCCGCCGTGCTCGCGCCAGGAGGACCGCTGCGCGGCAGCAGCGCCTGCTGTGACTGATCGTCCGCCCGAACCAGGAGAAGCTTTGAGCACCACGGAAACCGCGGCACCGGACGTGCTGCACCGACTGTCCTTTCTGGACAGGTTGCTGCCGGTGTGGATCGGCGTCGCGATGGTCGCGGGCCTGCTGCTCGGCCGGTTCGTCCCCGGCCTGCAGGGCGCGCTGGACGCGGTGAAGATCGGCGAGGTGTCGCTGCCCATCGCCTTGGGCCTGTTGCTGATGATGTACCCGGTGCTCGCGAAGGTCCGCTATGACGAGCTGGGCACGGTCACCCGCGACCGCCGCACGATGCTGTTGTCGTTGGTGCTGAACTGGGTCCTCGGGCCCGCGCTCATGTTCGCGCTGGCGTGGCTCTTCCTCGCGGACCTGCCCGAGTACCGCACCGGCCTGGTCATCGTCGGCCTCGCCCGCTGCATCGCCATGGTCATCATCTGGAACGACCTCGCGTGCGGTGACCGTGAGGCCGCGGCGGTGCTCGTCGCGCTGAACTCCGTGTTCCAGGTCGTCCTGTTCGGTGTGCTCGGCTGGTTCTACCTCGAGCTGCTGCCCGGCTGGCTCGGCCTCGACGCCGCCTCGGCCGACTTCTCCGCGTGGGAGATCGCCAGGTCGGTGCTCGTCTTCCTCGGGGTCCCGCTGGTGGCCGGCTACCTGAGCCGCAAGCTCGGTGAGCGGTCGCGCGGCAGGGACTGGTACGAAACCCGGTTCCTGCCCCGGGTCGGCCCGATCGCCCTGTACGGCCTGCTGTTCACGATCGTCGTCCTGTTCGCCCTGCAGGGCGGGAACATCACCGACCGGCCGCTCGACGTCGTCAGGATCGCACTGCCGCTGCTGGTCTACTTCGCGATCATGTGGGCCGGGTCGTACGCGCTGGGCAAGGCGTCGGGACTGTCCTACGAGCGCACCACGACACTCGCGTTCACCGCCGCGGGCAACAACTTCGAGCTCGCCATCGCCGTGGCGATCGGCGTGTTCGGCGTGACCTCCGGCCAGGCGCTCGCGGGCGTGGTCGGCCCGCTGATCGAGGTGCCGGTGCTCGTCGCGCTCGTCTACGTGAGCCTGTGGCTGCGCCGCCGGTGGATGACCCGTGCTCGAGGCTGACGTCGTGGTGATCGGCGGTGGCCAGGCGGGTCTGGCCGCCGCCTTCCACCTGCGCCGGGCCGGCGTCGACCACGTCGTGCTCGACGCGCAGCCGGTGCCCGGCGGGGCGTGGCCGCACGCGTGGAACTCGCTGCGGCTGTTCTCCGTCGCACGTCACAGCTCCCTGCCCGGCTGGCCGATGCCGCCCTTCCCGGACGGCTACCCGACCGCGCGGCACGTCGCCGACTACCTCGCCGCCTACGAGAAGCGCTACGACATCCCCGTCCTGCGCCCCGTCCAGGTCACCTCGGTGACCCGTGACGAGGACGGGTTGCTGGTGCACAGCGACGCCGGGACCTGGGCCGCGCGGCACGTCATCAGCGCGACCGGCACCTGGTGGCGTCCGTTCCGCCCGCTGGTGGACCTGCCCGGCCGCCGGCTGCACACCGTCGACTACCGCGACCCGCTCGAGTTCACGGGCCGGAAGGTCGTGGTGGTGGGCGGTGGCAACTCCGGCGCCCAGATCGCCGCCGACCTCGTCCCGCACACCGACCTGACCTGGATGACCCGCAGACCGCCGCGCTACATGCCCGACGAGATCGACGGCAAGGCGCTGTTCGACATCGCCACGCGGCGCGGCGACCTCAGCCGGCTCGGTGACATCGTCGCGGTTCCCCCCGTCCGCGAGGCACGCGACCGCGGACTGCTCGTCGCGACCCCGGTGGACGCGGAAGCACTGGCCGGCGCCGACGTCGTCGTGTGGTCCACCGGCTTCCGGCCGGTTCTCGGCCACCTGACCGCGCTGCACCTGCGCAACACCGAAGGGCGCGTCGCCGTCGAGGGCACGACCGCGGTCGGCGAACCGCGCCTGCACCTGCTCGGCTACGGAAGCTGGACCGGACCCGCGTCGGCGACCCTCATCGGTGTGGGACCGGCCGCGAAGGCCACGGTCGCGAAGATCGCCGCGGCGCCGGCCTGACGCTCACACCGCGACGGCACGCCGTTCAGCGGCAACGCTGCTCAGCATCGCGGCCATCCGGCCGGCCGTCTCCGGCCGCGCCCGGTAGTACACCCACGTGCCCCGCCGTTCCGAATCCACCAAACCCGCCTGGCGCAACAGCTTCAGGTGGTGCGAGATCGTCGGCTGCGACAGCTCGAACGCGGGCGTCAGCTCGCACACGCAGACCTCGCCCTCCGGTCGGGAGGCGATCATCGAGAACAACCGCAGGCGCACCGGGTCGCCGAGCGCCTTGAACATCAGCGCCAGCTCCGCCGCCTGCTCCACGGCGGGCGGTTCCTGCGGCGGCGGCTCGCAGCAGCCCGGCTCTTGCTTCGACATGTCTCAATGTTGGTCGCGCCACGGGCTCGGTGCAACCGAGTCATCGAGTTGGTGTCCCGGACTCGACGGGGAGGCCCCTGGCAGAGCCAGACGTCGAAGGTACCTCCTGCTGTGACGCTTCAGGCCGGGCTCGGCGGCCAGTTCGTCGCGGAGCGCGGCCGCCTCCGGGTGCGCGATCTCGACCAGCACCGCCGCCCGCTTCTCCTCCCCGCTACCGCGCGTGGGCCTTGCGGCGGGGCAGCGGACCGACACCGGCGCGCCGGCCGGGTCGCATCGCGGCATGGCGTTGTCCGGGCCCGGGACCGGAGCGGGCGGCCAGGGCGTCGGCGACGACCCCGGTGGCGAAGGCGTAGACGCCCTTGTGCAGCAGGTCCACCACCAGTTCCCTGCGGGGCCAGGTGGGCGGCGGCGCCCCGACACCGGTCGCGTTCTCCAGGATCTGGTCGTTGGTCACCCGGACCACGGCGAACTTCGCCGAGGACCACGGCCCGCGCAGCCCGGCGTGCGCCATGACCGAGCGGAGCACGCCGAGCACCATGCCCTGACCGAAGTGCATCGCCAGGTTGAGCGGCACGGGCTGGCGGCCACCGGGCCGTTCCCGCAGACCGGTGAGCCGTTGCAGGACCCTCGCCGGCACGTGGGAGTCGGGGCGGCCGGTCAGGCGTTGCTCGGCCTTCTCGCCGAGAGTCATCACCAGCACCCCCGTCGTGCCGGCCAGCAGACCCTCCCACAAAACGCGTTTCATCATGTCGCCACGAGTACCCGGCTCCGGGTGACCTATCCACGGCCTCGAGTCGATCGCGTCGCAGCACTTCTCGTGGGCTGTCGCGCACTGCGCAGAAGTGGCCGCATCAGGTCGTGGATGTGGGCGGACGGTTCGAGGCCGAGTTCGACGCGCAGCAGGGTCCGGTAGCTCTGGTACTGGTGGACGGCCTGGGCCGGGTTGCCGTCGGCGAGGTGCAGTCCGACGAGGGTGCGGTGCGCGCTCTCCCGCAGGGGGTCGGTCTGCACGGCTGCCAGCGCGGCCTGATGGGCGTGGTGGTGATCGCCGCGGGCCCGGTACCGCTCGCTGAGCGTCTCGAGGGGGAGTGCGCCGGGATCGGTGGTGAGCGCGCAGGCGCGGTGGAAGTCGACGTCGAGTTCCGGGTCCAGGGTGAGCGCGTCGTCCACCGCCACGATCAGCGGCGTCGGTGTGCCCAGCCGCCACAACGAGGACCGCAGGCAGGCGGCTGCCCGGTGGTTGACCGATCACACATCGCCGAGGGGAGCGTTGGAGGGGATCTACTTCGGACTGTCCTCGCCGCTCAGCGCGCCCTCGGACGCGCCGTTGGCCGAGCGGGCGTCGCCCAGTGCCGCGACTTCCTCCGGGGGGTCCGGTCGCAGCAGGGTGCCGGAGACCGGCCGTCCGGCGTAGCCGAGGTCGTTCATCCGCTTGGGCAGGGGAGTGCCCTGGTAGGTCAGGGGCTTGTCGGACAGCGGCTGGTGGACCTCGATGAACTGGCCGTGCGGCAGCCGTTTGATCGTGCCCGTGGCGATGCCGTGGTCGAGCACCTCGCGGTCGGAGCGCTGCAGCCCGATGCAGGCGCGGTAGGTGAGGAGGTAGGCCAGCGGCGGCAGCACCAGCATGCCGATGCGGCCTGCCCACGTCATGGCGTTGAGCGAGATCTGGAACCTCTCGGCGATGACGTCGTTGCCACCCGAGACGAGCAGGACGCAGAAGAACGTGATCGCCATGGCACCGAGGCTGGTGCGCACCGGCACGTCCCTGGGCCGTTGGACGAGGTGGTGGTGGGCGTGGTCGCGGGTGAGGCGGCGCTCGATCCACGGATAGGCGCCCGCGAGCCCGAACATGACCAGCGGCAGGACCACCGTGGGCCAGAACTGGGCGGGGATGCGGTAGTCGCCGAGGAAGAGCTCCCACGCGGGCCACAGGCGGGTCGAGCCGTCGAGCCAGCCGATGTACCAGTCCGGCTGGGAACCGGCCGAGACGTGCGCCGGGTTGTACGGGCCGAACAGCCAGATGGGGTTGATCTGGAACAGCCCGCCCATCAGCCCGAGGAGGCCGACCACCGCGGCGAAGAACGCGCCGCTCTTCACCGCGAAGATCGGCAGGATGCGGACGCCCACGACGTTGTTCTCGGTGCGGCCGAGGCCGGGGAACTGGGTGTGCTTCTGGTACCACACCAGGGCCAGGTGCACGGCGACGAACGCGAGGATGATCGCGGGGACGAGCAGCACGTGCACGAGGTAGAGCCGCGGGATGATCTCGGTGCCGGGGAACTCGGAGCCGAAGATCAGCCAGTGCATCCAGGTGCCGGCGACCGGGATGGACTGCACGATGCCGGACATGATCCGCAGGCCCGTGCCGGAGAGCAGGTCGTCGGGCAGCGAGTAGCCGGCGAAGCCCTCGGCCATGCCGAGGATGAACAGCAGGACGCCGATCACCCAGTTGATCTCGCGGGGTTTGCGGAAGGCGCCGGTGAAGAACACGCGGAACATGTGCACGACGATCGCGGCCATGAAGATGAGCGCGGCCCAGTGGTGCACCTGGCGGACGAACAGGCCTCCCCGCACCTCGAACGAGATCTCGAGCGCGCTTTCGTAGGCCCGCGACATGTCCATGCCGCGCAGGCCCTCGTAGCTGCCCGAGTAGGTCACCTCGGTCATCGACGGGTCGAAGAACAGGCCGAGGTAGGTGCCGGACAGCAGCAGCACGACGAAGCTGTAGAGCGCGACCTCGCCGAGCAGGAACGACCAGTGCGTCGGGAACACCTTGTTGATCTGCCGCCGGACCGCGGCGGCCATGTGCAGGCGGTCCTCGGCGAACCCGGCTGTTCCGGCGACGACGCGGCGCGGTGCCTTGGTCGGACGCGCGCTCATGGCTTCAACTCCCAGAATCCCGGTCCGACGACCTCGGCGAAGTCGCCGCGGGCGGTGAAGTACCCGTCCTCGCCGACGGTGATGGGCAGTTCCGGCAGCGGACGGGTGGCGGGACCGAAGATCGGCACGGCACCCGCGAACACGTCGAACTGCGACTGGTGGCACGGGCACAGCAACCGCCCGGTCTGCTGTTCGTACAGCGACGCCGGGCAGCCCAGGTGCGTGCACACCTTGGAGTAGGCGTAGAAGTCGCCGTGGTGGAAGTCCTCCCGCCCCGGACGGCTCGTCACCGTCGTGCCGGGGCGGAAGCGGAACAGCATCACCGCGCTGTCGGCCCTGCGCAGCGCGGCGTGCAACCGTTCGGGCTCCTCGCGGTCGGTTTCCCGGAACGGGAAGACCGTGACGTACCCGCCCGCGCGGAGGTCCTCCGGCCGGACGAGCACGACCTCGTCCGGGTCGCCGGTGTCCAGCCTCAGGTAGACCGTTTCGCCGTTGATCGGATTCCAGCCTGTGCGCCACAACGAGTCCGGGCTGTCACCGTGCTTCCACGGGTCCCGCACCAGAGGGCCGATCGCCATGACCCCGAGGCCGAGACCGAACAGGCCGGCGGACGTCGCCGCGACACGCCGGAACAAGGTGCGCCGTTGCAGGCCGCTGCGGGTGCCGGCGTCGCGGAACTCGGCGGCGACCGTCCGCTTGTCCGCCTCCGAGGAGCTGCCGGAATGTCGCTGCTGCACGGCGAGCTCCTGTGGCAGGAACTTCTTGGCGTAGGCGACGGAACCGACCGCCAGGCCGAGCAGCGTGAGCCCGAACGTGAGGCCGACCATCGGGGTGTAGAGCGTGCGGACCTGGTAGCCGGGCGCGCCGGGCGGCAGGTACTCGTACGGCCAGAACACGAACACGCCGATCAGGGCGAGCGCCGACACTCCCGCCAGCACGAACCAGCCGGTGACGTGCCGCAGCGCCCGCCGCTCCATCTTCGTGCCGGGCACGGGCCAGCGTTCGGCGTACTGGACGAGCCGCACGTCGTCGAGGCGTGTCCCGAGCCGGACCAGCTCGTCGTCGGACATCCGGTTCAGCTCGTCGGCCGAGATGTCGTCCTTGTCGCGTTCGCTCATGCCCGCGCCCCGATCCACAGGGTGAGCAGCACGAGCGCGACGATGCCGACCACCCACGCCACCGCGCCCTCGGACACGGGCCCCAGCGAGCCCAGCGGGTGCCCGCCGTAGTTGTTGCGCTCGTGCTGCACCGACTCGACGTAGGCGATGATGTCCCGTTTCTCCTCGGGGGAGAGCTGCCGGTCGCCGAACACCGGCATGTTCGACGGACCGGTGAGCATGGCCGTGTAGATCTGCTCCTCGTTCGCCGGGTCGAGGCTCGGCGCGAACTTGCCCGAGGTGAGCGCGCCTCCGCGGCCGGTGAAGTTGTGGCAGGCGGCGCAGTTGAGGCGGAACAGCTCACCACCGCGCGCGACGTTGCCCCGCAGCGCCTCGCCGCGTTCCTCCGGCATCTTGGCGCCGCCGCCGCCGAAGCTGTCGACGTACGCCATCAGCGCCCGGATCTCGTCCTCGCTGAACTCGACGGGCTTGCGCTGCCCCTGCGCCTGCTGGCGCGCCAGCGGCATCCGCCCCGTCGACACCTGGAAGTAGACCTTCGCCTCGCCCGCCCCGATCAGGCTCGGCCCCCGGCCCTCCACCCCTTCCAGCCGGGGGCCGTGGCAGGTCAGGCAGGTGTTGAGGTAGATCTGCTCACCCTGCCGCTGCGTTCCCGACTCCTGGGCCACCGCCGTCTGGCGTTGAGGGGTCAGCAGGCCGGCGAGGGTCCCGGCGGCGACGAGGGCCAGCAACAGGAAAGCCCACCGCCGCAGCCGGCGTCGTCGTGGAGAGGTGCGCCGTTGTTGCGACATAAGCACTCCCGTGCCGTTGAACGGGCGGTGGGTCACGCCGGGCTACCACTGCAAACGCACTTCAACCCGGTCCCGCGCAAATGCCCCCGAAGGTCTTTCACGGCGATGCCCGGCGTCGGCGGTGTTGCCGTCGGCACGTGGTGTGCAGGCACGCGCCGGTCATCAGCACCAGCACCCCGAGGAAGGCGACGGTGAACAGGCCGGTGAGCATCCCGATGACCACCGACACCGCGCCCACCGCGTCCACCGTGAGCCGCACCCAGCGGTGTCCCGGCCTTCCCGAGACGCCACCGTGCGCGGTCAGCATCGCCGCCAGCTCCGGATCGTTGACGGTGAGCCAGCGCTCGATTCGCCGGAGTTCTCTGAGTTCGCGGGCGGCGTCCACGGGTCAGTGCTCCGTGTCGCGGTCCGTGGGAGCGAGCACCTTCTCGGTCGTCTTGTCGACGCCGGCGGCCCCGGGTTTGGTGATGGAGACGTGCGACTCGGCGCGCATGCGTTCGACCATGTGCGGGTAGTGCAGCTCGAACGCGGGCCGCTCGGACCGGATGCGCGGCAGTTCGTGGAAGTTGTGCCGGGGCGGGGGTGAGGTGGTGGCCCATTCCAGCGAGTTGCCGAAGCCCCACGGGTCGTCGGCGCGCGCGGGCTCGCCGTAGCGGTAGCTGCGGGCGATGTTGTAGAGGAACGGCAGGACGGAGGCGCCGAGGACGAAGGACGCGATGGTGGAGATGGTGTTGAGGGTGGTGAAGTTGTCGCTGGCCAGGTAGTCGGCGTAGCGGCGGGGCATGCCCTGGTTGCCGAGCCAGTGGTGGACCAGGAACGTGCCGTGGAAACCGAGGAAGGTGGTCCAGAAGTGCAGCTTGCCGATGGGTTCGCTCATCATGCGGCCGGTCATCTTGGGGAACCAGAAGTAGATGCCGGCGTAGGTGGCGAACACGATGGTGCCGAACAGGACGTAGTGGAAGTGCGCGACCACGAAGTAGGTGTCGGTGACGTGGAAGTCGAGCGGCGGTGAGGCGAGCAGGATGCCCGAGAGGCCACCGAACAGGAACGTGACGATGAACCCGAGGCTGAACAGCATCGGTGTCTCGAACGTCAGCTGGCCCTTCCACATCGTGCCGATCCAGTTGAAGAACTTGATGCCGGTGGGGATGGCGATGATGAACGTGGTGGCGGAGAAGAAGAGCAGCAGCACCGCGCCCGTGGCGTACATGTGGTGCGCCCACACGACAACCGAGTAGAGCGCGATCGCGATCGTGGCGTAGACGAGTCCTTTGTAGCCGAACAGGGGTTTCCGGCTGAACACCGGGAAGATCTCGGAGACGATGCCGAAGAACGGCAGGGCGACGATGTAGACCTCGGGGTGGCCGAAGAACCAGAACAGGTGCTGCCAGAGGATCACGCCGCCGTTGGCCGGGTCGAACACGCGCGCGCCGAAGTGCCGGTCCGCGAGCAGGCCCAGCAACGCCGCCGTGAGGATCGGGAACGCCAGCAGCACCAGGATGCTGGTGATCAGGATGTTCCAGGTGAAGATCGGCATCCGGAACGCCGTCATGCCGGGGGCGCGCAGGCACACGATCGTGGTGATCATGTTGACCGCGCCGAGGATCGTGCCGAGACCACCGACGACCAGGCCGGAGATCCACAGGTCACCGCCGATGCCGGGGGAGTGGACCGCGCTCGACAGCGGTGTGTAGGCGGTCCAGCCGAAGTCCGCGGCGCCGGCCGGGGTGAGGAACGAGCCGACGACGATCAGCCCTCCGAACAGGAACAGCCAGTACGAGAAGGCGTTGAGGCGGGGGAACGCGACGTCCGGCGACCCGATCTGCAGCGGCACGATGAAGTTCGCGAACCCGAACACGATCGGCGTCGCGTAGAGCAGCAGCATCACCGTGCCGTGCATGGTGAACAGCTGGTTGTACTGCTCGTTGGACAGGAACTGCATGCCAGGCCGCGCCAGCTCGCCGCGCATCAGCAGCGCCATCACACCACCGACCATGAAGAAGCCGAACGACGTGATCATGTACATGATCCCGATCAGCTTGTGGTCGGTGGTGTTGAGGACTTTGAGGAACTGGGACCCCTTCAGGCCTCGGCCCGCCCGCGTCGGGTGCGGGATGACCGGGCTGGGCTTCAGCGTGGTCATGATTCCCCTTCGGCACCGCGCGACAGGTGCCGCGCAGCGTCCCGGCTACCCCTCGAAGGCCCTCCGACACCGGCGGCTTTACGTCCGTTCGGGTGAATTACCGCTGGAACACGGCTGCATGACGGACTTCGCGGTCCGGGTTCGAAGCCCCGGCGCCGGGTATGCCGCACGGACCAGGACGCGTCCAGGAGGTGTGCCGTGACGGAACCGACCGAGTACGAGCAGACGGAACGTGGTGCCGCCGAGGAGGCGAGCGGGACACCCCTCACCGAGACGGAGGTCGAGGTGTCGAAGCGACCACCGAGTGATCCGCCGAAGAACGACGGCATGGGCTTGAGCGACGACGACGTCGAATGAGCTGTGCGCGCTGTCCGGACCGGTAGCCCGGCCGGACAGCGCGCTCCGGTCAGTAGGTGTGCTCCCGCGCCCAGTCCACCAAGCGCGTGCGCAGCGCGGTGACCTGGTCGCCGGTGAGCGCGGAGACCCCGATGGCGTCCGGATGACACCGGCACAGCGCCGACACCCACTCGGCGGGCGCGATGTCGGTCTTGTTCAGCACCAGCTGCTCCGGCACGTCACCCGCGCCGATCTCGTGCAGGACGCCGTGGACCGTGGTGATCTGGCCCAGCGCGTCGGGAGCCGAGGCGTCCACGACGTGCAGGACCAGGTCGGCCTGCCGGACCTCCTCCAGGGTGGACTCGAACGCGTCGACGAGCTGGTGCGGCAGGTGCCGGATGAAACCGACCGTGTCGGTGAGGGTGAACGTCGCCTGGTCGGCGCTGATCCGCCGCACCGTCGGGTCGAGCGTCGCGAACAGGACGTCCGCGGAGGAGACCTCCGCGCCGGAGAGCCGGTTGAGCAGCGCCGACTTGCCGGCGTTGGTGTACCCGATGATCGCCACCGACGGCACGCGGTTGCGCGCACGGCGGTCGCGGGTGCGTTGCCTGCGCCGGGTGAGTGCCGCGACCCGGCGGCGCAGCTCGGTGGCGCGACGACGCAGGGTGCGGCGCTGCGTCTCCAGGCGCATCTCACCGGGGCCGCGGACACCGATGCCCGCTCCACCGGCCACCCTGCCGCCACCGACCCGTGACAGCGCCTCTCCCTGCCCCCGCAGGCGCGGCAGCTGGTAGGCGATCTGGGCGAGCTCTACCTGAAGCCGCCCTTCGCTGCTGCGGGCGTGCTGGGCGAAGATGTCCAGGATGAGCGCGGTGCGGTCGACGACGCGCACACCGGTGCGCTCCTCGAGGGTGTGGGCCTGACGCCCGGTGAGCTCGCCGTCCGCGATGATCAGGTCGGCACGGGCCTGCTGTGCCGCGCTGGCCAGCTCACCGGTCTTGCCCGACCCGACGTAGGTGGCGGGATCCGGCCCTTCGCGCGACTGGACGACGGTGTCGACCACCTCCAGCCCGTCGGTGTCCGCCAACCGCCGCAGCTCGGCCAGCGACAGCTCCGTACCGGAGGCACCCGCGGCCCGGTCCCGCTGCACCGCCACCAGCACCGCACGGGGAGCCGCCGTCCGCTCCCCGTCCTCTCCCAGCAACCACGCGCCTGCCATGGGGCCTCCCTCGTCATGAGGTCGTCGGCTACCCCGAGGGCGGTGCCTCATGCGCGGCGTCGTCACGGTGGTCAGCTGGTCCGCCGACGGCCACGGGCCGCGATCCGGCTCGACCTCGGTCGGGTGCCCGCGACCGCCCGATCAGCCAGACGCCTCCCGGCTGCCGGCGGAGCTTTCCGGCGGCTCGACCTGCATGATGTTCGCGGTGTCGAGCACGGAGATGGTGCTGTCGGGCAGCAGCACCGGTATCCACAGGTGAGAGGTCTCCGGATCGACCACGTGGGCGCCGAGCACCACGCCGCTCAAGACGGCGACGGGATGCAGTACGTCCGGGTTGAGGTAGGTGATGACCGCGCCGCGGCCGGGGCAAGGTGTCAAGGGCATGGCGGTGTCCGTGAGGTCGGGGCCCGCACCCGCCTCGAGCGGGTGCGGCCACAGCGGTGTGGATCGCCGGTTGCTCGACGTTGCGCCTCGGATACCCCCGCCGATCCGGTCGAACCCCGTCACGCACGGGGGAGCGAGCTACCGCGGCGCACGAGGCGCAGTGGACAACCCAGTCGGACGGTCAGCAGGCAACGGGTTCGCGGGAGCGCTGATCATCGTGGATCACCTCCATCGTCACGATGCCCTCCTCGGGCAGCGGCTGCAGCACAGGCTCGATGTCGGCCAGAAGTGCCTGGGCGGCACGCAGTTCCTCAGCGAGGCGCCGGCGGTGGCGGCGCAGGACGTCGACGCGGTGCTCGGCATCGGCGACGATCCGGTGTGCGTGCTCGGTGGCCTCGTGGACGATCTGGTCGGCACGGGCCTGGGCGGAGCGCTGTTGCTCGGCCAGCGCGCGCATCGCTTCGGCGCGGCGTTGCGCCATGGCCTGCTCGAAGTCCGCCTCGATCTGCCGGCGGACCTGCTCGGCCTGGTCGTCGAGCTCGCGGCGGCGGCGTTCAGCCTGCCGGGTCATCTCCTCCACCCACTGGTGAGCACGGTCCATGAGCTCGCGGTGCTCGGCCTCCATGTCCGCGCGACGCCGGTCGAGCTCGGCCACGAGGTGCTCGGCGCGCCCCCGCAGGCGGTCGGCGGCCTGACGAGCGTTCGCCCAGTCCTGCTCGGCGGCGGTCCGCGCACGGGTGGTGATCTCCTCGGCTTCGGCGTGCGCGAGCTCGACCCTGCGTCGCAGCCGTTCGGTGAGCGCGTCGGGATCCACCGGAGCGCGGCAGATCCGGTCGACGCGTGCGTGCAGCTCGGCGTTCTCCCTGCGGAGGACCTCCAGTTGCCGGGCAAGGGACTCAGCGCGAGCAAGGGCGGCGTCCCGGTCGGCGGTGAGCACCGCCAGCTCGCCTTCCACCTCGTGCACGTAGTGCTGCACCTGTTCGTGGTCGTAGCCGCGCCAGCGCACGTCGAAGTCGGTTCGCAGCGGCAACAACTCCACTTCCCCCAGCTCCTTTCCGGTAGGGCAGCGCCGGCCGCGGACCGGGGACCGCGGCCGGCGCAGTCACGTGTTACTTGCCTTTGATCGCGATGCGGCGCGGTGTGGCAGCCTCGGTCTTGGGCACGCGGACGGTCAGCACGCCGTCGGCGAGTTCGGCCTGGACCTCGTCGGCGTCGACGTCCCGCGGCAGCGTCACCCGGTAGGAGAACTGCCCGACGCGGCGGGTGCGATGGCGGAACAGGCCCTGCCGCTCCTTCTCCTCGACCTCACCGTTGATCGACAACTCCGTGCCGGCCAGGTCGACGGTGATGTGGTCGCGCTTGACGCCCGGCACCTCGACCTCCACCAGGTAGGCCTCGGCGGTCTCGGTCACATCCGCCGAGGGGGCCCAGGCCCGCACGCTGTCGCCGACGGTGCCCGCGACCGAGTCCATCCACCTGCCCAGCTGACCGTAGAGGTCCTCGACCTCGCGGAACGGGTCCCAGCGGCCCAGCGGGGCCGACGATCGCACTGCAGGCAGTGCCATGACTTCCACCTCCCTGAGAGCCACAACGAACACTCGTCCTGAACGACGAACTTGAGCCCGCGATTGTTCCCGAACCTGAGCCTATCGCACTCAATTATGTCGGTCGGACGCCTCGGGTTCAGCTTCGCGGGAACCGGGTAGGCCGTCTTGGTGAGCAGGGTCGAACAACGGCTGGAACGCGTGATCCTCGACTTGGCCGGCGCCCGCGGCCCGGCGAAGTCGATCTGCCCGTCGGAGGCGGCGCGCGCGGTCGGTGGCGAGGGGTGGCGCGAGCTGATGGACCCGGCCCGTGCGGTGGCCAGGCGACTGGCCGCGCGGGGCCGGGTCGTCGTGACGAGCCGCGGGCAGGAGCTGTCCCCGGCCGAGGAGTGGCGCGGCCCGATCCGGATCCGCGCGGCGGAATCCGGCTGACCTGCTTCCAGTGCTCCGGTGCGGTCAGCACGGCCGTTGCGAAGAGGACACCCGACGTTGTCACATGGTGGATCCCGGCACGAGCTGCTCCACGAAGTGGGTGAGCGCGTCAGGGTCGTCCGCGATCTCCGGGAGCACCGAGGGCATGGCGCGCTTGAGCTGCATCCAGCCGACGTAGGCCGAGTACGCGGATATCGCCTGGTAACGGGCTTTCGCGGCGGGCAGGCCGATTTCGGCGTAGACCTCGGCGAGAAACGCGACGCGGCGCTGGGTCACGCGGTGCAGCGCCGGCGCCACCGCCGGATCGCCGGCGTGCGCCACGAGCGCGGGCTCCAACCCGCTGGTCGGATCCTCGACGATGGCGATGTGCAACAGCGTCCGCAGCCGCTGCCGGGGGTCCGTGATGGCGTTCACCCGCTCGATGACCATCTCGGTGCCCTGCAGCTCCCACCACTCGAGCGCTTCGCGCAGCAGAGCGTTCCGGTCGGCGAAGTGCCAGTAGAAACTGCCCCGGGTGACGCCGAGCCGCTGGGCGAGCGGCTCGACCGCCACGGCCGCGACCCCGCCTTCCGCCAGCGCGTCGAGTGCCGCGTGTAGCCAGTCCTGCTTGGAAAGTCGCTGCTTCGCCACGATCCGTACAGTACTGTATGGAAGACCGTACAGTGGTGTACGGAAGAGGGGGTTGTGATGACAGGGTTGGCAGTGTTGACAGCGGTGGTGCTGCTGCTCGTCGGTGCGCTGCACGTGGTGTGGACGTTCTCGCCGTGGCCGCTGCGCACGCGTGAGGAGTTCGCTCGCCGCGTCGTCGACGTCCCCGTCGACAGGTTGCCGACGCCGGGAATGACGCTGGTGGTGGCGCTGCTGCTTGCCGTGGCCGGCTATCTGGTCGCCGCCCAGGGCGCACTCGTCGCAGTGCCGGGACCGACCTGGCTCCCGGTCGTGGGGACGGGTGGCGTGGCGGCCGTGCTGCTGCTGCGCGGCGCTGTCGGCTTGGCGCTGTCGCTTCGCCGGGACACCGAGTTCGCCAGGCTCGATCGGCGCTACTACTCGCCGTTGTGCCTGGCTCTCGCCGGCTGTTGCGCGCTCCTCGTGGTGCTGTAGGCCATTCTCCGGACTCAGGGGCGCGGCAGTGCACCCACGAGCGATGTGATGATCGCGAGCCGCAGGGCCGTCGGCAGTTCGATGCGGTGGACCGCCAGCGCGGGCTCGGACTCGTAGACGGCCAGCAGGCTCGGCGGCGGCGTGGTGTAGGTCGACAGCGCGCCCGCCACCAGCAGCACGGTCAGGCAGAAGTGCTCGGCCCGGTCGCCGACCTCGGGCAGGTGCCGCCGGACGAGCCCGGTCATCACCGCGAGGTTGCTCAGCGAGGCCCGCTTGTGCCGGCGAACCGCCTCGACCGAGACGTTGCGCTCGAGCACTCCGCCTTGCGCGCCGTAGAGGTCGCAGAGCGCGCGCTGGGCGGCGAGTGACCGGCTGAGCACGCCGGCCACCTGTTCGGCCCGTTCCACCGCGGGCCGTCCCGGGTCGACGTCGCGGGCCAGCTCCTGCTCCAGTTCGGCCAGCCAGGTCGCCGTCCGGTCGTCCATCAGGTCGAGCAGCACCGCTTCGCGGGACTCGAAGTAGCGCAGCACCGCCGTCTTGGCCAAGCCGACCCGGCGGCTCAGCTCGTTCAGGGTCACCTCGGCCACCGGCATCTCGTCGAGCATCGCCGAGGTCGTCTCGAGGATCGCCCGGCGACGGACCTCCCGCTGCTCTTCGGTGCGCGCCCGCTGGAACGTCATGACACCGATCCTAGCTTGGGTACCGCCGGTACCTTGACAGTGTACCGGCGGTACTTTATTGTTCCGACTATAAGTTACCGGCGGTACATTATGAGCACCCGATGAAGTGGACCGAGCAGCACATCCCGCGCCAGGACGGCCGCGTCGCCGTGATCACCGGCGCGAACACCGGACTGGGCTTCGAGGCCGCCCGGCGGCTCGCCGAGCGCGGGGCGGCGGTCGTGCTGGCCGTGCGCGACACCGCCAAGGGCAGGCAGGCCGCCGCCAGGATCAACGGCGACGTCTCCGTGCGGGAACTGGACCTGACCTCGCTGGACTCGGTGCGCGCCGCCGCGGCCGACCTGCGCGCCGCCCACCCGCGGATCGACCTGCTGATCAACAACGCCGGGGTGATGTACACCCCCCGGCAGACCACCCGCGACGGCTTCGAGATGCAGTTCGGCACCAACCACCTGGGCCACTTCGCGCTCACCGGGCTGCTGCTCGACCTGCTCCTGCCGGTGCCCGGCTCGCGGGTGGTCACGGTCAGCAGCACCGGTCACCGCATCCGCGCGGACATCCACTTCGACGACCTGCAGTGGGAGCGTTCCTACAGCCGGGTCGGCGCCTACGGCCAGTCGAAGCTCGCCAACCTGATGTTCACCTACGAGCTGCAGCGCCGGCTGGCCGCGCACGGCACCACCGCCGCGGTGGCCGCGCACCCCGGTGTCTCCAACACCGAACTGGTCCGCAACACCCCGCCGCTGGCTCGCCGGTTGATCACCCGGCTCGCTCCGCTGGTCACCCAGTCCGCGGCGGCGGGCGCGCTTCCCACCCTGCGCGCCGCCACCGACCCGGCCGTCCTCGGCGGGCAGTACTACGGGCCCGGCGGTCTGGCCGAGGTCCGCGGCTACCCGAAGCTGGTCAGCTCCAGCCCCGGCTCCTACGACCTTGCCGTGCAGCAACGCCTCTGGGCCGTTTCGGAAGACCTCACCGGCGTGCGGTTCCCGGTCGGTCAGGCCGCCGCCGTGGCGTGAGGCCCGTTCCGGGTGGCGGCACGGCGTGAACCTCGCAACCACAGGTGCGTCTCGCCGCTGAAGGACGCACCCGTCGGAGCGCTGGGACAGCGTCGACCTCGGGTTGCTGCTGTGGTTGCTGCGCAACGAAATCGTTCTACGCACATCGCCGACACGGGGCGTGCGGGCGACGGTGAGCTGGCAGATCTTTTCGGGCGGACTGCAAGGGTGCCGCCATACGGGGATGCCGGCCACCCGGTTCACCGGATCGCGGGCACCGCCCGAAGGGGCACGTCATCGGCGAGATCGACCGTCAGCTCTCGTGGTGTCGTTGCGCGCGGCGGGCCTGTGCACGCGCTAGCCGCCGCTGGCGGGGAAGCGGCTGATCTTCTTGTCATCCACGTGGACCAGCTCGCTCGGCTGGTGTCGTTCGTGGCGGATCGCGGTGGTCTTGCTCGATCGGACACAGCGTCCGAGTTCGGCACTGGTGCCCCTACGGTGGAAGCCATCACCAAGGCCGGATTGCCGTTGCACCCGGAGTTGTGGCTCGGCGGCGGCGGACGCTGCTCTCAGTGCCACAGCGGATGCACCAACTGCGGCCGAGGTGACGACCCCCAGTAGCAGACCGAGGCAGAGGAGCCCGACGATCAACCGCCTCAAGTGGAGTGACCTGCCCGCAGGCGTCACCGCCGCTGTCAGCGAGCACACCGGACATGTGACCGAAGTGGAAGAGGCCTCGGCCGGCCGCAACTCCGCGGTCGCCGCGTCCCTCATGACGGAAGACGGCTGGGTGTTCTGCAAGGGCATCCAGGCGGATGATCGCCAGGCCTTCATGCACCGCAACGAAGCGGCCGTGAACCCGTTCCTGCCGAGGGACGTGGCTCCACGACTGCTGTGGCGGGTTGACACCGATGGCTGGCTGCTGCTCGGGTTCGAACACGTTCCCGGGCAGCACGCCGACTTTTCGCCGGGCTCATCCGACCTGCCGATGGTGGCGGACGCGGTTCGGACGATCACCACCACCGACGCGCCCTCCGCCCTCGCCATGAAGCGAGAGATGGGAAAGCAGTGGGCGGCGGCACTGGACAGAGAACTGAACCTGGAAGTGCCTGACGAGGCGCACGCGTGGTCGAAGAAAAACTCGACGGTGGTGGCGGAATGGGCTCGTCGGGCACCGGCCTCCATGGACGGTACGACCCTGATCCACTCCGACTTGAACCCGTTCGACTTCCTCATCGCGGACAAGGCTCGCGTGGTCGATTGGGCGTGGTGGAGGTCGGGCGCTGCCTGGATCGACGTCGCTCAGGTGACGGCTCGGTTGATCGCTGCGGGCCACCAGCCCCCAGACGCCGAAGCCTGGGCCGAACAGCTCGACGCATTCCGCACAGCCGATCCCGACGCGATCACGGCGTACACCGCGTCTCTGGTGCGCATGTGGGAACGGAAGTTCGCCGGGACGGACGCCACCGAAGGAGCGCGTCGTTGGTTCGAGTACAGGCTTGGCAGTTGCTGAAGCTGACGCTCACGAGAGGCCTCGCCGAAGCTCGGCGAGGCCTCTGCTTTCGGAGGAGGATGCTCGACCGCCGTGCCGCTGGTGCTCACATCGGCGTGAGCACCCCGTTCTCCCGCAAGGCGGTGAGGGAGAGCGTTTTGTAGCCGACGTCGTCGAACAGCACCATCACCCGGTCGGCCTCGTGGTGCACGACCACGCCACGGCCCCATTGTTCGTGGTGCACCGGGGAGTTCGGCGGGTACTCGCTGCTTCCGGAGTCTTCGCCGGACGAGCCCTCGTCGCAGTTGTCGCAGTGGCCGCAGGGCTGGTCGAGCTCCTGACCGAAGTAGCCGATCAGGAACCGCCGGCGGCAGTCGCGCGTGTCGGCGTACTGGTGCATGACCTCCAGCCGCGAGCGGTCCCGGTTCTCCTGCCGCTCGGCCTCCTCCGCCACCGCCGCGACGGCTTTCGCCGGTGGGGGAGCGCCTTCCGCGTACCGCACGTGGTCGTGACCGGTGCGCACGACCTCCACGCTCTCCAGCAGGTTCACCACGGCGGTGACCTTCCGGCGTGACCGGTCGAGCTGCCGCACCAGGTCGGTGATCGCCATGCCGGACCGCCGGCGGCGCACAGCGGCGGCGACCTCGCGCACGCACTCGCGGTCCAGCGTCCTGCCGGTCAGGAACCGTTGCAGGCTCTGGTCTTCCGGCCGGTGGAACAACACCACGTCGGCAGGTTCGCCGTCGCGGCCCGCGCGGCCGATCTCCTGGTAGTACGCGTCCAGCGAGCCGGGCGTCGCGGTGTGCGCGACGAACCGCACGTCCGGCTTGTCGATGCCCATGCCGAACGCGGAGGTGGCCGCGACCACGCGCACGTCACCCCGCATGAACCCGTCCTGCACCCGCTTGCGGTCAGCGGCCTTCATACCGGCGTGGAAAGCCGCGGCGGCAACGCCTCGCGCGGCCAGGTCGTCGGCGTACCGCTCGGCGTCCTTGCGGGTGGGCACGTACAGCAGGCCGTGCCCGGTGCGGTCCGCCGCCCAGTCGACGACCGCCCGCCTGCGCTGGTCGTCGTCGGTGCAGAACCGCACGGCCAGGTGCAGGTTGGGCCGGTCGAACCCGGCGACGATCACCGCCGCGTCACGCAGGCCGAGGTGCTCGACGACGTCCGCGCGCACCGGGCCGCTCGCGGTGGCGGTGAGCGCGAGCACGGGCGGGTGGCCGAGCCGCTCGATCACGTGCCGCAGCCGCAGGTAGTCGGGCCGGAAGTCGTGTCCCCAGGCCGACACGCAGTGCGCCTCGTCGACGACGAACAACGAGGGCTTGGCCTCCCGCAGCCGCTCGAGCGTTGCGGCGTCGGCGAGTTGTTCGGGGGACAGGAACAGGTACTTCGTCCCGCCCTCGGTGAACTCCTGCCAGGCCTGCTCGGTGACCTCCGCGGTCTGAGCGGAGTTGACCGCTGCCGCCGCCGGCGCACCGGCCGCCCGCAGCGAGGCGACCTGGTCCCGCTGCAGGGCGATCAGCGGCGACACGACCACGGCCGGGCCGTCGAGCAGGATCGCCGGGACCTGGTAGATGGCCGACTTGCCGGCACCGGTCGGCATCACGACCAGCACGTCCCGGCCGTCGAGGAGGTGCCGCATGGCGAGCTCCTGCTCCTCGTGCAGCGTGGTCCAGCCGAAGACCTCCTCCGCCGTCCTGAGGAGCTGATCGTCAGCCGACATGGCACTGGCACATTCGTGTCGTCTCCGCTCGTTGCGTCGTCCGGTGTGGAGGATTAGCCCGGCTGCGTGTCGGCAAACACCGGCAGCGTCACATTCGGCGGTACGTCGTGGGAGCTGTGCACGAGCGCTTGAAGCGCCCCTCCGGCCACTTGCGACGAGCCGCGCTCCCGCACCGGCCGAGATGACCTCGTGCGCGCTACCGTCGCAGGTCCACCTCCTCGGGAAGCGGAGTGGAAGCGAATCGGAAGCACGGTGGCGCACGGTGTTGCCGCACATGCACCGGAAGTCAAGTGCAGGAGGTCAGGTTGAGGAATTCCTGGGTGAGCCGTGCCGGGATCACGGTCGCGGCGGCCGCCGCGGCTCTGCTCGTCAGCGCCGGGGTCGCCAGCGCGGGCGACGGGAGCGTGAGCGTCGCGGACAACAGCGGCTACGCGGACTGGGTCGAGAACGGTGACACGCTCACGGTCTGCGACCAGAGGGCGGACGGGTGGGGCGTCCGCGGGTACATCTACCGCCCCTATGCCGGCGACCCGGCGAACGGCACCGTGCTGATCAAGGCGAGCGACCCGTCCTACAACGGCGAATGCGTGTCGGTGTCGGAGAACATCGACGAGTCCGTCGCCATCTCCATCAAGGTCTGCAACTACAAGGACTCGAGCATCATCTACTGCCAGCACAAGCGCCTGCGCTGACGGCCGGACGACAGGAGGAGCCATGCTCCGCAAGACCATCACCGCCCTGGCGATGACCGCGACGGCGGTCCTGCTCGCCACGGGCACCGCCCAGGCCGCCGACGCGTACGTGGCCACCGCGGCACCGGCCGAAGGACACGGCAGCGCGTACTGGGCCGAGAACGGCGACACGCTCACCGTGTGCGACAACGAAGCCGACGGCTGGGGCACGAGGGCGTACATCTACGTGCCCAACCAGCCGAACCCGGCGAACGGCACCGTGCTGATCAAGGGCAACGACCCGAAGTCCGCCGACGGTTGCTACGCCTACTCCGAGAACATCAGCGAGACCACGGCGCTGTCCATCAAGGTGTGCCTCTACTCCGGCGCCACGGTGGACTTCTGCGACTACCGCCGCATCCGCTGAACCACCCGGGTGGTGGTGGCCGGACCACCGGCCGCCACCACCCGGCCCCGACCACTTCCCGCGGAGGTCTTCCGTGACCGCACGCATCACCCGTCTGCCCGCGGTGGCCGCCCTGGTGGCCGCGGCACTGACCGGGGTGGCGGCCCCGGCCCAGGCGGCCTACTCGGACCCGCTCACCACCATCGGCACCGCCGGCCTCGGGCTCACCTACGTCGCCACGCCGCAGTCCGCGATCACCGCGCTGGACGCCGCGCTGCCCAACGCCGGTGTCGCACAGGTCCTGCAGAGCGCGAACCACCCGATGGCCCCGTGTGGCAGCGACGAGACAGCCGCCTTGCCGATCAGCCCGAAGGCGACCAGGTCGATGTGCTGGGACGCGGGCGACGCGAACACCAGCGCCTGGAACCCGCAGGGCATCACCGGCTCGGGCGACGCCGATGACGACGGCTCCTGGGGCGCCAACAGGCTTCTGCTGTCCGGCTGGAACAACACCGACACCGGCGACAGGAGGAACGACGCACGGGTCGCGTTCATCGACTACAACGATCCCGCCAACCCGCGGTACCGCTGGGTCTACCTCGTCGACCCCAACGACGCGGGCACGAACTTCTCCGCCGCGAAAGCGCACGTGGGCGGCATGGTCTGGTACGGCGACAAGCTGCTGGTGTCCGCGGTGGGCAACAGCAGGGTCGCCATCCGCGTGTTCGACCTGGACCACGTCCTCCAGGCCACCGACGACTCCGCCACGATCGGGCGCACCGGCAGCGGCTGGGCCGCCTACGGCTACCAGTACGTCATGCCGGAGGTCGGGAGGTACGAGTACACCGCCGGCACGTGCACGATGGCGAACAACACCGGCACACCGTGCTTCTCCTCGATCTCGCTGGACCGCAGCACCAGCCCGGACACCCTCGTCACGGCCGAGTACTTCGCCGACGGCACAGGCAGCAGGCTGGTGCGATACCCGTTCGGTGCCGACTTCCTCCTGACGGCCGGCTCCTCCGGCGCGGTGACCGCGTCTGCCGCACACCGCAGCGGCGTCGCCAACGCGCAGGGAGTGCTGTCCTGGAACGGCCGCTGGTACGTCGCCCACAGCTCAAGCACCCTGCACGGTCAGCTGTGGCGGGTCACCACCGGGGCCACCGGCGTCTCCCGGACGTGCACCAGCCCGGGCACCACGGCCAAGGTCATGTGCTGGGCGTTGCACCCCGAGGCGCTGACCCACTGGTACAGCGACGGGCTGGTGTGGTCGCAGTCCGAGGCGCCGGGCCGGCGAGCGGTGTTCGCCGTTCCGCTCGCCGACCTGCCCTGAGGGTGATCAGCCGCCCGATGCCGCCAGGGAAGCCGAGGCGGTGAGGAAACGGGCCGCGCGGCCCGCACCGATCCGGTGGCCCGCGGCCTGCCAGATACCGGACGCCACGCGCGCCGCCTTCTCGGCGCGCGTGTGTTCGGCCGCGGCCGAGAGGACGACGGCGGTGCTGAACAGCGCCTCGGCCTCGTACAACCGGAAGCCACCCTCGCGCGCGAGGGTGAGCGCCTCGCCCGCGAACGCCCGTGCCTCATCCGTGCCCGCCAGCACGAGGGCGAGCGCCGCACCCGCCTCGATCCGGAGCGCGCGCAAGCCCGCCTCCTCGGTGATCTCCAGCGCCTCCCGCAGGTCCGCGGCAGAGCCCGCTGCCCGTCCGAGCGCCGTCAGCGCCGTCGCGAGCGCCTGCCGGTCACCGTCCTGCCGGGCGCACTCGACCGCCTGCTGCGCAAGCCGCACCGCCGCGCAGCGTTCGTCCGAGGCGAGCCGCACCCCGCTCAACGCGGTGAGCGCGGTCGCCTCACCGAACCGCGAACCCAAGGCGCGGAACGACTCCAGCGCTGCACACGCCGTGCGCCCGGCCTCCTCGACCCTGCCGGTCCAGTGCTGCACGACGGCGAGGTCGGCCAGGTTCGCCGCCTGCCAGAACCGCAGCCCGTCGGCCCGGCACAGCGCTATCGCCTCGTCGAGGTGCCGCTCGGCCTCCGCGAGCTCACCGAGCTGCCTGTGGTGGCAGCTCAGCGAGTTCAGCGCCAGGGTCTCCCCGGTCCGGTTGCCCGATTCCCGGAAAAGGTCACGGGCGCGCGTGCTGTGCGCGACGGCCTCGGTGAGCCTGCCGGTCCACTCGAACATGGAGCCGAGGTTCGCCACGGCGGTGGCCTCGCACTCCCGCCAACCGCAGGTGCGAGCCGCCCGCACGGCGCGGGTGGAGTGACGGACACCGTCCTCGTAACGGCCCTCCCGGAAGCACGCTCCGCCCAGGCTGAGCTGCACCAGCGCCTCCGCGGCGTGGTCGCCGCGCTCCTCGGCGGCCCGCAGCACGACCGGCGCTAGGTCGAGCCACTCGTCCCGCCGGCCGTGGTCGTGGAAGAACCGCCGCAGCGCGTCCGCGAGGTACCAGGCAGCCGGGTACGGCCCCTGCGTCGCGGCCCGGCGCAGCGCGGCCGTGAGCACGGGTGTCTCCACGTCCAGCCACGCCGTGGCCTCGGCCCGATCCACGAATGCGACGGGCTCACGAGGCACGGGCACCGGCGTCGTGCGGGGCAGCGTGACGATCCGGGCGTCGAACAAGGCCACCGCGGCGTCCGCCGCGGCCAGGTACCAGGCCAGCAGCCGGTGCCACGCCTGGTCGCCCTCCGGCTCGTCGGCGCGCAGCCGGTCCTCGGCGTACTGGCGCACCAGGTCGTGGAAGCGGAACCGGCCGGGGGCGTGCGGCTCGACCAGGTTCACCGCGACGAGCCGGCGCAGCAACCGCGACGCCTCGGCGCCGGGCACGTCGAGCAGTTCGGCGACCGCCGCCACCGTGAAGTCCGGTCCGGGCACCAGCGACAGCAGCCGGAACGCGCGCCGCTCGACGTCGGCCAGTGCCTGGTAGGACAGGGAGAAGGCGGCGGCCAGCACGCTCTCCTCACCCCCGTCGACCGTGAGTCCGGCGAGCGGCGAGCGGCGCAGCTCGGCGACGAGCTGCGCAATCGTCGTGGTGACGTTGGCAGCGGCGACCCGCAACGCGAGCGGGTGGTGCCCGCACAGCCGGGCCAGCTCCCGCACCGCGTCCGGCTCGGCGGCGACGCGCCGCGCGCCGAGCACCGCGGCCAGGACGGCGTGCGAGTCCGCCGGTGGCAGCGGCGCCAGGTCGAGCACCCGTGCCCCGGTGCGCGCCACCAGCTCGCCGAGCCGGTGCCTGCTGGTCACCAGCACCGGGCCGGAGGAGGGCAGCAGAGGCAGCACCTGGGCGGCGTCCCGGGCGTTGTCCAGCACCAGCAGCACGTCGCGGTCGGCCAGCAGTGTGCGCAGCGACCGGCCCTGGTCGTCCTCGCGCAGATCGGCGCCGAGAGCCCGCAGCAGCTGCGCGAGTGCGCCGCTGGACGTCAGGGGCTCGTCGTCGGCGTCGAAGCCGCGCAGGTCCACGTAGAGCTGGCCGTCCGGGTAACGCTCCCGGGCACCGTGCGCCCACCGCACCGCCAACGCGGTCTTGCCGACACCGGCCGTGCCCGTGATCACCCAAACGCCGTCGCCGTCCTCGTCGAGCGCCTCCAGTTCGCTGTCGCGCCCGGCGAACCCCCGGACGTCGAGCGGGAGCTCGGCGGGGACGACGCCCGTCCCTGCCCGCGCAACACCCGCAGCCGGACCTCCTGCAGGTCGCGGCCGGGCTCGATGCCGAGCTCCTCCACGAGCACGTCGTGCGCCTGGGCATACACGTCCAGCGCTTCAGCGGATCGACCACATCGCTGCAACGCGAGCATGAGACACGCCCGCAGCCGTTCCCGCAGGGGGTGCTCGTCGACGAGCCCGCGCAGCTCGGCCAGCACCTCGGCGTGCCTGCCCGCCGCGAGCTCCAGCTCGGCCAGGTCCTCCAGCACGACCAGCCGCCGTTCCTCCAGCGCCGGTCGCTCCCGCGCGGCCAGCGCCTCGCTCACCCCACCCAGCGGCTGCCCGGTCCACCACGTGAGCGCCCTGCGCAGGTCCTGCGGCGTGGTGGCTTGCCGCACCTCGTGCTCGAACACGTCGAGGTCGCGCTCCATCGCTCCGACTTCGGCGACGTACCCACCGCTGCGGTGCGTGATGACGTCCGCGCCGACGACCTTGCGCAACCCGGACACCAGGACCTGCAGCCGCCCACGAGCGCTCTTCGGCGCCGCCTCGCCCCAGGTGAGATCGATGAGCCGGTCCTCCGGCACGACCCGGTTGGCACTGAGCAGCAGAGCGGCGAGCACGGATGCTTGCTTCGGCCCGGCGAGCGCCGGCGCTCCGGCGACCGAGACGGGCCCCAGCAGGCGGTAGCGCATCTACCGGATCCGCCTCTCAGCCGTGCAGCCGAACTCGCCGGCGCTGAACCAGACCCGGACAGAAGCGGTCCCGTCCGCGGGCACCCGCGTACCCGCGGGGAAATCCACCGGGTGGTCGAACCCGGCCCAGAGCCCGTCGCGCGTCTTGTCGAACACCGCGCGCTCCGTCAGCCCCTGCCGGTACGAGACACGCACGCGCATCGTCCCGGAATCGCCGATGTAGGGCCCGGCCCCGCCACGGCCGTCCAGCACGGAGTGCAAACCCGACACGGTGTCGTAGCGCAGCACGAACTTGCCGGTGTACTCACCGTCCGCACAGGAGGTGGTGATGGTGGTCGACGCCGCGTGCGCCGGCACCGACGTCAACGCCAGCACCGCCGCAGCCGCGACCGCCGTCCAGACCTGCTTGTGTCCCACCGTCGAACTCCCCAGTTGACTCGATGGTGGCGCGCCGGGCGCGCCCGAACGCAGAGGGATATCACCCGGAGGCCACCTCGGCCAATGTGGAAGATCACGTCGCGACCGTGCAACCCATCCGCTGCCACCGGCGTTGTCGCGGTTGTCGCCAAGGCGGCTCGGCGGTGGTGCGGCCTCTACGGCGGATCACACGTACACGCTTTGCCGCACCGCGACTTTCCGCCCGACTCAGCGCGTGGACATCGCGCTGGGCAGGTCGGTGTGCAGGTCGAGCATCTGGTGCACGCCGGCGGTCCTGAGCACCCGGGACGCGAAGCTCTGCTCGGGCACGACGACCGCGAGTCTCGTGCCGTGGTCCTCGGCTTCCATCTGGCTGTGCACGAGCAGGTGAACGCCTGCCGAACCGATGAACTCGACAGCGCTCAGGTCGAGGACCAGCACGTCCGGCTTCGCCGCGAGCCGAGCGTGGACCTCGTCCCGGACGAGGTCGGCGGTGCTCATGTCGATCTCGCCGGCGACCGCCGTCACGGGCACGGTTTCGTCTTGGCTGGTCTGCACCGAGATCGGTGCATGGTCGTTCGGCTCGGTCATGGTCATCGTTCTTCCCACTGGGGTGTGCTGCCCGGCACAGCCGCCCCCGCTCGGACCGCCGGCGGCTCGTCACCGAGACGGGCAACACTCCTGACGCTGCAGTAGCTCCGACCAGAACAAGGGCGAGGCTACTCAGCACAGCGCAGCCGGGCGAGTTGACGCAGCAACGCCTGGCGGACGGGCTCCACCTCGGCGACGAGCTCGGCGAGCTCGGCGAGGCCCACGACGTCCGGATGAGTCCGGCGCCACTGCTCCAGCTGCGCCGCCATCGCCGCCTGACCGGCACCGGCGTCGTGGTATTCCTCCGCGAGCTGATCACACCACGACCTGTCGACCTGCGCGGGAGTCTCCCCTTCGAGCCTGCGAGCCAGATCGCGGGCCTCGGTGAGCTCGGCGCGCAGACTCGCTATCGCGATAGGCAGCATCTCGATGCCCAGCTCGGAAGGCTCCTGACCCTGTGCGCGTTCATCTCCCACGCCTGCACGATACGAACGGAGCTGCCGGCACGAACGAAAGACACACACACGTTCGTGCAAGTTCGCCGGTCCGTGCGACTTCCTGCCGATGTGCTCACCGATTGCGACGACGGCCACCCCGGCTGCGCACCGGGACATCAGTGTCCACACTGGACGTCACGGTCGCAGGTCTGACGGGGACCGTCACGCGGCGAGGATGAAAGACAGGAAGAAGCCGCCGGCCGTGGCGAACGCGTTGAGCGGCCTGCCGTGCTCGAACGCCTCGGGCATCAGCGTGTCGGCCAGTGACGCGATCACGGCGCCACCGGCGAAGGACAGCGCGATGGCGAGGACGGCGTCGCTGAGGCCGCCCGCGACCACCCTGCCGAGCACCACCGCGCCGGCCAGCAGCAGCGCGCACGCCACCCAGGTCATGACCACGCTGCGCTTGCTCTGACCCGACTCGCGCATGGCGACGGCACCGACCAGCGCCTCGGGGAGGTTGGAGAAGAAGATCGCCACGAGCAGGGTCAGCGACACCCCGCTGGCCAACGACACCCCCAGCGCCAGGTTCTCCGGCACGCCGTCCAGGGTCACCGCGGCGAGCAGCGCGAAACCGACGCCGCCGCGCGCACCGGCCTTCGTCACCTCCCGCTGTTCCGGTCCGGCCTTACCGGTGACGTAGCGGTCGAGAGCGGAGTCGACCAGCACGAACGTGGCCGCACCGGCCAGCAGGCCGAGTCCGGACCGCACGGCGCCACCGAGGTGGAACGCCTCCTCGAACAGCTCGAACGCCAGGGCCGAGATCAACGCCCCGCTGGCGAAAGCCAGCAGGACCCCCGTCAGCCACCGCGGCGGACGCCACATCGACCCGGCGATCGCACCGACCACCAATGCGCTCGATGCGGCCAGGCCGTACAGCACAGCGGTCAGCATGCCCCTGATTCTGCCGTCTGCGGGGTGTCCGCACCACACGACGAAGATCGCCGCGGTCGTGTGCTCCTCCGGTCACCTCGTTCTGGCGGAGGCCGCGTGCAAAAGCTCCCCGTGCGGTCGCTGTGGTTGTGCATATCGGTGTACTGGCATACGGTGGGAGGTCGTTTTCGAGCCACCGATTTTTCCAGTCGAGGTGTATCTACAGGGTTTTCCGGGTTGGGCAGCGGCTTACGTCGGCGCTTTTCGCGGTGGGCCGATGGGAGTGCGATGAACGACCAGCACAACGGAGCTTTGGACGTGCTGACCACTCAGCTGGTGGAGGATGCGGGCGTCGTGGTCGTCGTCATGACCGGCGAAGTCGACATGATGACGGAGCATTCGCCGCTCTCGAAGGCCGTCGAGGCGTTGGAACGCGCTCCGGCCGGGCTCGTCATCGATCTGCAGGGCGTGACCTTCTTCGGGTCGTCGGGAATGGCTCTGCTGCTGACGGTGCAACAAGACGCCCAGCAGCGGGAGATCCCGTTCGCCGTCGTCGCAGCGCATCACGCCGTGTTGACGCCTCTTGCCATGACGGGGACCGACGTGTTGCTCCCGTTGTTCGCGAACTTGCCGGACGCACTCGCTGCCGTCCGCGCCACGCCGATGGTGCCACCGCAGCAGCGGCGGTAGGAGAACCGGTCAGCCGTCGCGCCCCTTGCCCTCCTGCCGTCGCGGTCGACGAGGATGTCGGACGGCTTGATGCCGCGGTGCATCACACCCCACGCGTGCACCCGTCGACGTGATCTCGTCGTCGAACCGGCGCGCGTCACCCAGGTCGGATCCGGCCCGGAACAGCTCGACCGCGACCTGCCGCCGCAACCGGGTGTCCCACGCGCGACGGACCTCGACCACGGCGGCTGACTGCCTGGCGGGTTCGTCGCGCTGCGAACCGAGCCGTTCTCACCGACCATGTCCGGGGGAGGAGCGGAGGAGGTGGTCACGTGGGAAACGCGGCGCCCGCGGCCGAACCGCTGGGCATCGTCCGGCCGATGCTCGCCTCCCCGGGCAACCCACCCGACGGCGACGGGTGGGCCGTCGAGTTCAAGTGGGACGGCTACCGGGGTGTCGCCCATTGCCAGGGCCGCGGTGTGCGGGTGTTCAGCCGCAACGACATCGACTTCCTGGGCCGGTTCCCCGAGCTGGGCGTCCTGCCTGAGCTGCTGCACCACCGCACGGCCGTGCTGGACGGCGAGATCGTAGCCCTCGACCAGGAGGGACGCCCGAACTTCGGCCTGCTGCAGCAGCGCAACAAGATCGGCTCGGGGGTGCGGGAGCTGCGGCGCACCCGGCCGCCCATCGCCTACTTCGTGTTCGACCTGCTGCACCTGGACGGGCGATCACTGCTGAACAAGCCCTACCACGTGCGGCGCGCCCTGCTCACCGAGCTCGCGCTGCCCGGCAACCACGCCGTGCAGGTGCCTCCGTCCTTCCCGGACACCGACCCGGCGGACGTCCTGCACGTGGCGAGCCAGTACGGGTTCGAAGGCATCGTCTCCAAGCGCGTCAAATCCACCTACGAGCCCGGCCGACGGTCGCCCTCCTGGGTGAAAACTCCCCTCCGGCACACCCAGGAAGTGGTCATCGGCGGATGGCGGGCGGGGCAGGGCAACCGGTCAGGCCGGATCGGATCCCTCCTCCTCGGAGCCCACGACGCGGGAGGACGCCTGGTCTACGTCGGACACGTCGGCACCGGCTTCAGCCGGGAGATGCTCGCCGACCTGCACCGAGACCTGGAGCGGCGAGCGCGGCGCACCAGCCCGTTCGACGTCGAGGTGCCACGTGAGCACGCCCGCGACGCCCACTGGGTCGAGCCGGGACTGGTGGGCGAGGTCGAGTTCCGGCAGTGGACCTCCGACGGGCGCCTGCGGCACCCGGCGTGGCGAGGACTGCGTCCCGACCGCGACCCGTCCGGCGTCGTGCTCCCCGGCGAGCGATGACAGAAGGCGGCTTCGCGGGTGTTCGAGTGCGGGCGGTGCGGAAAGTCCACCCGATCCGGTGATCACGCGCATCGCCTGGTGATCAATAGGATCCGCTCACCGTCGTGGTTCGAGATCTGGATGCGTGAACAAGTGGCTCCCCTCACCAAGTCCTGCCGTGCGCTCGGCGTCATCGGCACCGTGCTCTTGTCCACCGCGGTTCCCGACGCGGTCGCGCTCGCGAACGAGCCGACCGCCGTGACGTGCACGACGTCGTCGACGTGGACCTACTCGCCCGGTGTCGTGCTCGTGCCGCGCCCGGTGCGCACGACGGTGAGGGACCAGTACACCTCGTGCACCGGTGTGGGCGGGGCAGTCGCGCAACGCGGGACCAGCGAGTTCGTCGTCGACCGCAGCGCCGGCTGCCTGGAACCTCTCGCCGCCGTGGCGGAGAGCCGTCGCATCAGCTGGGCGGACGGAACGACCAGCACCTTCTCCTACACGGTGACGGTCACGTCCGCCCCCGGCGCCGACGTGATCACCAAGATCGGCACCATCACCGACGGCGTGTTCGCCGGGCGTTCCGCTCAGGCCGTGCAGGCGGCTCCGGCGGTCGACCTGGTGCGGTGCCTGACCGGGGAAGGGATCGTGCGGCAGTCGTCGCTGGGCACGTTCACCGTTCTCTGAGCGCGTCGTGCTGACCATCAGCGGTGTGCCGCTCGACGAGGGCGTGAGGCTGTTGCGGCAACACGCACCTCAGCTGATCTGGCACGACCGATCGCCGTTCCTCGGTGCGGCAGCCGCGCCGGCGATCCCGTGGTTGCGCTTCGCCCACCGGGACCACCGGCGCGAGTCCGGTCTCGTGTTCCCCGCGGATCCGCCGGCGCCGCAGGGCCTCGCGGTGAGCTTCGCACCCGAGGACGGGACCGGTGCCCACGTCTGGGCGGCCACGGCAGGCCTGCGGCTGCTCGCCGCCGAGCCGGCTGCCGCCGCGGCCGCGGCGGACAAGATCACGTCGCTGGAGCTGTTCACCGCCGCCGGAGTGGACACGCCCCGCACGTGGGTCGTCGACGGCGAGATTCCCGATGCCGCAACGGGTCCGCTCGTGGTGCAGCGCCGGGCGAACAACCTCACCGGCAAAGGCACCCGCCTGGTCACCACACCACGGCAACGGGACGAGGTGCTGCGTGAGTGGGGCGGCGAGACGCTGCGGGTCTCGGCTCATGTCAGCGGGCTCACGGTGACCGTGAGCGGGTGCGTGACGCGATGCGGCACCGTCGTGTCGGCGCTGTCGCACCAGTTGGTGGGAATCCCGGCTCTCACCTCCTACTGGGGCGCGCACTGCGGCAACCAGCTGATCGCCGACAACGCCCTGCCGCCCGGTGCCGCGTCGCGCTGCCGCGAGGTCTGCGCGCTCGTGGGCGACCGGCTGCGCGAACTCGGCTTCCTCGGCGCCTTCGGGCTCGACCTGCTCGTCACGCCCGATGCGGCGGTGCTCGCCATCGAGATCAACCCGAGGTTCCAGACCGTGGTGTCGCTGGTGCAGGCGCAGGAACGCGCCGCAGGCCTGCTTCCCACTCTCGGCACGCACACGCTGGCCGCGCTGTTGCCCTCGCTGCCCGTGAGGGAGGTCGGCACGACGCACCTGCGGCTCAGCCAGCTCGTCATCACCGCGGACCGGCACGGCGTGCTGAGGGAGCGTGCCGAGCCGGGCCGGTACAGGCTGGAGACCGGTCGGCTGCGCCAGCAGGCTGAAAGCGACCTCCTCGCACTGCGTCCCGGCGAAGCGCTGCTGTGGTGCCACGCCCACCCCGGCGACGCCGTCCGGCCGGGGGAGGAGCTCTTCCTGCTGCAGCTCGCCGGACCGGCCGCCTCCCTCCAGCCGGAACCGGAGCTCACAGCGGAGGCAGGGGAGTGGGTGCGGGCGGTGCGCCGTTCGGTGGTGCTCGACGGTGCCTGACGAAGCCGGGTGGCTCGACCTGCCACCGGACCGCATGCGCGAGCTCGGACACCGGGCAGTCGACCTGGTCGTCGACCACCTCACCGGCTTGCGCGCACAACCGGTCAGAACACCCGCGACACCGGCTGACCTGCGGCACGTGCTCGGCGAGCCCGTGCCGGAGCACCCCACCGACCCGGACCTGCTCCTCGAGTTCCTCACCCGCGAGGTCCTGCCGCGCTCCCTGCGGCTCGGGCACCCCGGCTGCCTGGCGTTCATCCCCAGCGCCAACAACTTCCTGAGCGTGCTGGGTGACCTGCTCGCGTCCGGGTTCAACACCTCTCCCGGCGCGTGGCCGGTCGGAGCGGGACCCGCCGCCGTCGAACTGGTGACCGCGCGCTGGCTCGCCGAGCTGCTCGGCCTGCCGCAGGGAACGGGCGGGGTGTTCACCCCCGGCGGCACGCTCGCCAACCTGACGGCGATCGCGGCCGCACGGGACGACCGCCTCGGCGCCGACTCGACCGGTGGCGTCCTGTACTGCTCGGACCAGACCCACCCCGCCGTGCTGAAGGCGTGCCACGTCCTGGGCCTGCGCCGGGAGCAGGTGCGGCTGCTGCCGGCGATGGACGCGGAGCCCGTGCGGCGGGCCGTCCACGCCGACCGGGCCGCGGGCCTGCGCCCGTTCCTGCTGCTGGCGAACGCGGGCACGACGGCGACCGGTGCGATCGACCCGCTGCCCGAACTCGCCGAGCTCAGCCGTGCCGAAGGCCTCTGGCTGCACGTGGACGGAGCACACGGTGCCGCCGCGGCGCTGACCGAACGCGGCCGGACCGCCCTGCGCGGCCTGGCCGAAGCCGACTCGGTGGTGATCGACCCGCACAAGTGGCTGTTCCAGCCGTACGAGATCGGCTGCGTGCTGGTGCGGAACCCCGACGTGCTGCACAGGGCGTTCACGATCGACCGGTTCCGCGCCGCAACGGACTACCTCACCGTCTCCCGGCCGGCGGCCACCGAGACGAACCTGTCCGACCACGGCGTGCAATTCACCACCGCGGCCCGCGCGCTGAAACTGTGGTTGTCGCTCAAGGGTTTCGGCGTGGCGGCCTTCCGCGCGGCGATCGACCGCGGCCTGGACCAGGCCGAGCACGTCGCGAACCGCGTCGCGGTCAGCCAAGAGCTCGACCTGGTCGCCGGCCCGAGCCTCGGCATCGTCTGCCTGCGCTACCGCGACGGCTCGGACGAGACCCAGGCGGCGATCTGCCGTCAGGTCAACGAAAGCGGCGACACGTTCATCGCGACGACCACAGTGGACGGTCAGCTGGCATTGCGGCTGTGCACGATCAACCCGCGCGCCACCCGGGCCGACCTCGACCGCGTGCTCACGGCGATCGTGACCGCCGGTCGGTCCGCTGCCGTCTGACGCGGTGACTCGCCCGGCCACAGGGCCACGGGTACTGTGGGCTGCGTGGTTCAGGTCGTCATCCAACCCTCCTACGGCACTCCTGGTGCCCGCAGGCATTGGGCGGACACCTTGGCGCAAGCGGTGCCGTTCGAGCCGGTCCGTCCGAGTCCGGCGGACCTCGTCCAGTTGAACACCGTGCACCCCGGCGGCCGGGCGAGGTTCTGGGGTGCCACCGCCAAGCACGACAAACGCATGGACAGCCTTGCCCTCGGTGACGTCGTGCTGCTCACCGGCCGCAAGCACGTGCTGGCCATCGGCGAGGTCGGGCACGCGTTCCGGGACCCGGCGTTCGCACGACGTCTGTGGCGCCCCGATCCGGCGAAGTGCCTGTGGAGCAACGTCTACAGCTTCCGCCGCTACTGGCCGATGCGGATGCCCTACGAGGAGATCTGGGCGTTGCCTGGGTTCACCACGGGCGACAACTTCATGGGGCTGCGCTTTCTCGCACCCGAGAAGGCCGCCGTGGTGCTGGCATACACCGCCGCGGACCGCCGGAGCGCGCCCGCGGCCGACGACGAGATCTGCCACGCCGCGGTCTGATCCGGCAGGACTCGACGTTCCTTCCGCGGCGGCTCGGCATCACCTCGCCGCTGAGGCGGGCGTTCACGTCGCGGTGACGGGCACGTCCAACCCACGGGCCGCGACAACGCGCGCGGTGCCGTCAGCCAAGTCGTAGCAAAGGCCGACCACAGCGGTTGCGCCGGCGGCCACGCGCTCGGCGAGCAAGCGCGAACGGTCGAGCAGCAGGTCGACGGTGTGACTGACGTGCTCGGCGAGGATCTCGTCGGCCCGCACGCGTCCGGCGGCACGTGCCATCAGCACGCTCGGCGTCACCCGCTCCACGACGTCCCGGATGTACCCGGCCGGCACCATCCCGTCGTCCAACGCAGCGCATGTCGCGGCGACGGCGCCGCACGCGTCGTGGCCGAGGACCACGACGAGGGGGCAGTCCAGCACGTCCACGCCGTACTCGACGCTGCCCAGCACCTCTGTGCCGATGACGTGACCGGCGGTGCGCACGACGAACAGGTCTCCCAGGCCGCGGTCGAAGATGATCTCAGCGGCCAGCCGGGAGTCGGAACACCCGAACAGCACCGCGAACGGGCGCTGGACGGGTGCGATCTGGGTCCGCCGCGTCGCGTCCTGGTTCGGATGCTCGGGTGTACCGGCCACGAAGCGCTGGTTGCCCGAGAGCAGCAGATCGAAAGCTTCCGCAGGAGTCAGGGACGTGGACTCGGCCATGATCACATCCTAAGGCAGGTCGTCGTGTGGCGCGCGGGTCGACCGGCTCCGGATGCCGAGCGGCTTGCCGTGCCCTGAGTCGCTTCAGTCCATCGCCCTGGTGTCACGGGGCGGGGCGACCGGGTCTTCTCCGTTGGACTCGCCGATGGCCATGCGCCGGCCGCGTTCCAGTTCCGCGTCCAGTTCCGCGCCGAGCAGCAGGGCGAGGTTCGAGATCCACAGCCAGACCAAGAAGACGATGACACCGGCCAGTGAGCCGTAGGTCTTGTTGTAGGAGCCGAAGTTGGCGACGTAGAACGCGAAACCCAGCGACGCGGCGACCCACACCACCACGGTGAGGAACCCGCCGGGGGTGAGCCACAGGAAGCTCGGTTGCCTCACGTTGGGCGAAGCCCAGAACAGCAGGCCGATCGCGGCGCTGGCGAAGAGGAACAGCACGGGCCACTTGGCGACGTCCCACACCGCGACGAACGTGGAACCCAGGCCCAGCAGCCCGCCGAGCCACTCGGCGACCCCGCCGGTGAGCGTCACGCCCAGCGCGACCAGGGCCAGCAGCACCACCACGCCCACGGTCAGAGCCAGCCGCAGCGGGATGACCTTCCAGAACGGGCGGCCCTCCCCGACGTCGTAGATCGAGTTCGCGGCCCGCATGAACGCACCCACGTAACCCGACGCCGACCACAGCGCGGTGACCAGGCCGACGACCGCCAGCAGTCCGCTGGCCTCGGACTTCTGCAGGTTCTCGATCGCACCCGCGATGAAGTCCTTGGCTTCGCCGGGTCCCAGCGCGTCCAGACTGTCCACGATGGTCTGGGTCGCGCCCGGCCCGAGCAGGCCCAGCAGCGAGACCAGCAGCAGGATGCCGGGGAACAGCGACAGCACGGCGTAGTAGGTCAGCGCCGCGGCCCAGTCGGTGAGGTTGTCGTCGTCGAACTCCTTCACCGTTCGCTTCAGGACTGCCCACCAGGAACTCCCTGGCAGTTGCGTGGGTGCGTCGAGTGCCTGCGCCATGCGCGACGGGTTTCCCCCGAACATCGGGCGTACACCACCGGCGTTCTGGGTAGAGGTGGATCAAGCTGGGGAGGATCGCAGGGCTCGTGCCGCCAGGCCGCCGTCGTCGCGAACCTCGACCAGCGCACCGCCACCATCAGTGAAAGGGCACACCGATGAGCGACAAGAACGTCCCCGCCGACGCGGGCGAGCTGCGCGCCGGAACCGCACAGACGCGGCGGGAGCTCGGTGACAGCGCGGAGGCGCCGGCGCCCCGGAGGAACGTGCCCGGACCGGTCGAGCCCGGCGTGCAGGCCGGAGCGGCACCGAAGCAGAACGGCACGTGGGCCGGGAAGCCGGCGACGGCGACGGCCGAGAAGACGACCGGCGCGGCGGGCAAGGCAGAGGAGAAGCCCGACGAGTCCGGTGCCGCCGAGGCGGCGGGTGCGGCTCGCGAGAAGGTGATCGCCGCGGCCGCCCAGGTGAGCGAGAAGGCGACCCAGGCCGGCCAGAAGGCCGGTGCGGTTGCCGGCCAGGTGGGCGAGAAGGCGACCCAGGCCGGCCAGAAGGCCGGTGCGGTCGCCGGCCAGGTGGGCGAGAAGGCGACCGCCATCGCGGGCCAGCTCGGCGAGAAGGCCGACGTCGTGGCCACGCAGGTCGGCGTCACCGCCCTCGAGGCGGTCGACGCGCTTCCCGAGCCCGTGCGGCAGCGCGTGGAGCAGGGTGTCCGCCAGGCCCGTCAGCACCCGGCGGTGGTCGCGGCCGGCGTGGCGGCGACCGTGCTGCTGCTGTGGAAGCTGCTGCGCCGAGGGCGGTGAACCCGACCGTCGGCAGGCACTGAACACCTGCCGACGGCCGAATCCTTTTGGTCACACGGGAACCGCTGCGCTGGGGCTGGGACGCGCGGTGCCGTCTTCCGCGGGGCGTTGCCAGCGGAACATCCCGGCGCCCTGGGCGTAGGCGAGGTGGCCTCCGAGCGCCCCGCCCACGCCCATCGCCGTCAGTCCGAGCAGGCTCAGCAGCTTCCCCCGCACGTGAGCTTCCTGTCGTCGTGCGGCGTAAGAGGCGGTGAAGCAGGCCAGCGCGGCGGTGTTGGCGATCGCGTGCACCACGCCGACGCGCTGTTGCCGCCTGCTCAGCCGGTCGTAGTCGGCCAGTCCGAGCAGGACGGTCGGTGGCGCCGCCGCCAGGCCGATGCCGGTGAGGCGGCGCGCTGCGTCCTCGTTGCCCGCACGGGCGTCCAGAACCGATGCGCAGACCCACGCCCCGATGGGCACGGTGATCATCAAGGGGTGCAGCGGATGGCCGAGCCACGATCCTCGCAACGCCCGCTGGAGGCGGGGCGGCCGCAGCAACCGCCGGGCCACCGCCGCAACCGCGGCTGCCGGCCGGTCAACGGCACGAAGGTCTTCGGCGGCTCGTAGCGCCTCATGAAGGTTCATGTGTGCGGTTACCCCTGCCGCCCACCACCCATCCCGATGACTTGGCCCTACCGGTGGCGCGTTCGATCCGGTCATCCGAGCTTGCGCGCCAGGAAGTCGTGGATGAGCGGGAACACCTCGCTCGCCCTGTCCTCCAGCAGGAAGTGGCCGCTGTCGAAGAGGTGGAACTCGACGTCGGTCAGGTCGCGCCGGTAGGGGTGGGCTCCGGCGGCCGGGAAGATGACGTCGTTGCCGCCCCAGACGACGAGGGTCGGTGGCTGCTCGGTGCGCAACCACTCCTGCACGGCGGGGTAGAGGCCGGGATTCGTGCCGTAGTCCAGGAAGTAGTCGAGCTGGATCTCGTCGTTGCCGGGGCGGTCCAGCAGCGCCTGGTCGACGATCCAGTTGTCCGGGGAGATCCGCTCCGGGTGCGCCATGCCGTCGGTGTACTGGAACCTGGTGGTGTCGATGGTGAGCAGGTGGCGCAGGGCGTCGCGGTTGTCCTGGGTCTGGTCCGCCCAGTACCGCTTGATCGGCTTCCAGAAGTCGTTGTCGATGCCCTCGTCGTAGGCGTTGCCGTTCTGCACGATCAGCGCGGTGATCGCGTCCGGCGTCGCCAGGGCGAGCCGCCATGCCGTGGGGGCGCCGTAGTCGAAGACGTTGACGGCGTAGCGCGTGATTCCGAGGCGGGTCAGGAGCTTCTGCACGAGCTCGGCCGCGCTGTCGAACGTGTACGAGAACTCGGTGTGGTCAGGTGCCGCGCTCTGCCCGAAGCCGGGCAGGTCGGGGGCGATGACGTGGAAGCGGTCCGCGAGGAACGGGATGAGGTTGCGGAACATGTGCGACGAGGTCGGGAAGCCGTGCAGCAGGAGCACGACGGGCGCGTCAGCCGGTCCGGCCTCGCGGTAGAAGAGCTCGAAGCCGTCGAGGTCCTCGACTTTGTGTTCGACGACGGGGTACGCGGCGGTGACTGCCTTGGTCACAGTGGTGCTCCTCAGAAGCGCTGAAGTGGATGCCGCGAACATACATACCTCTAGGTATGGCAGCAATACCTAGAGGTATGTATGGGCCTCGCGTAGGGTTGTGCCGTGGACAACAGGCAGAAGATCGTGACCTCCGCCAAGGAGATGTTCTGGCGCCATGGCTACTCGACGACGAGTCCGCGCCAGGTGATGGAGGCCTCCGGGGTCGGCCAGGGCAGCTACTACCACCACTTCCCGGCCAAAACCGACCTCGCACGTGAGGTGGTGGTGGCGAACGGTCGCGACCTGCTCGAGAAGACCCGTGCGGCGATGCGGGACCTCCCGACCGGCCGGGAGCGGCTGGCCGGTGTGCTCTCGCTGGCCGGTGACGCACTGGCCGGCTGCCGGGTCGGAGGGTTCACCTACGACGCCGGGATGCTGGCCGAGCCGGAGCTCCGGGAGGCGATCGGCTCCGTGTTCGCGGCGCTGGCGGAGGTGGTCGAGGAGGCGGTCCGCGACGGCAAGGCGGACGGCTCGTTGTCGTCCGAGCTGGTACCGGAGGAGACCACCGCGATGTTGCTCGCGGTGCTCCAGGGAGTGTTCGTGCTCGCACGGGCGACGGGGAGCCAGAAGTCGGCCGACGCCGCCGTGGCCGGTGCTCTTGCTCTGCTCACGCCGTAGCCCCAGGAGCGGCACGTGCGTGCCGACGTGATCTCGTGAACGGCGGGTACCCGGCCGGTGGTGCGACCCGGACGGTGGTCGCCGGTCCGAGGGAGTGAGATGAACGCACGAACCAGGAGCTCGCCGGCCAAGGGCAACCAAGCGCTGGCCAGCGTGCCGAGCAGCCTGAACGTCCTGGCCGGGATCTGGCTGATGGTGGCCGCGACGCTGTTCGGCCCCCGCGGGAACGTGGCGGGTCTCGACACCCGCTGGATCGACCTGGCGATCGGGCTCGTCATCGTGGTGGTGGCGTTGACCCGCGCCATCGCGCCGCGAGCGGTGGCGCGGGTCGGCTGGGGCGTCAACGTCGTGCTGGGCACGTGGTTGGTGGTGGCTCCTCTGGTGCTCGACTACGGCGGTACGCCGGTTGTCGTCAACGACGTCGTGGTCGGTGTCGTCGTGGTGGTGCTGACCTGCGCGAGCCTCGTCCTCACGAAGCGGGCGCGGCCGGAGCGGGACATCGATCGGCAGGTGGGCGACTCGGCCCGGTTCCAGTGAGCGCTCGCGGTTCGCGGGCACGTGCCGGGGTAGCCGTCACGGAACCGGATCCCCGTCGAGGAGGGCTGACGTGACCACGACAATGCCGATGCTGGAGAGCTACCCCGCTGAGATCAACCTCGATCGCGGCAAGCTGGCGGCGACGATCGACGCGCTGATCGCGTGCGCCGAGGCGTGCACGTCCTGTGCCGACGCCTGCCTGAGCGAGGACTCGGTGGCGGAGTTGACGAAGTGCATCCGCACCGACCTCGACTGCGCGGACATCTGCGGTGCCACGGCTCGGGTGTTGTCGCGGCACACCGGCTACGACGCCAACGTCAGCCGGGCGTTGCTCGAGGCGTGCGCGGTGGCGTGCAAGGCGTGCGGTGACGAGTGCGAAGGCCACGCGACCATGCACGAGCACTGCCGCATCTGCGCCGAAGCCTGCCGGGCGTGTGAAGCCGCCTGCCGCGACCTGCTCGCCACGATCAGCTGACCGGGAGGTGACCGTGCAGAACGCTCTCGGACAGCGCACGTGGGTGATCGCGGAGGGGCACATCCCGGGTGGTGGCCACGGCGACAGCCCGGCCCTGCAAAGCCACGAGACCGCGTGCATCCTCAACACCTCCGACACGGACGCGCACGTGGAGATCACCGTCTACTTCACCGACAGGGAACCCGTGGGTCCCTACCGCCTGACGGTGCCCGCTCGCCGCACGCGGCACCAGCGGTTCAACGACCTCACCGATCCCGAGCCGGTCCCGCGGGACACCGACTTCGCCACGGTGCTGCACAGCGACGTCCCGGTCGTCGTCCAGCACAGCCGTCTCGACTCCCGTCAGGCCGAACTGGCGTTGCTGTCGACGATGGCCTGGCCGGCGAGCTAGTCACGGCCGATCCGCCATCAGCGGTGTCGGGGTGAGCGCGCACTACCGGGCGGCTTCGGGCAGAGGATGAAGTGCCGGGATCTTGTGGGCGGGCGCGTCCGGCGCCTCGCGAAGACCGACGCGCCGGTGCAGGCGGCGCATCGGCGCGGGAGCCCACCACGCATGGCGGCCGAGCAGCCGCATGCCGACCGGCATCAGCACGCCGCGGATGAGCGTGGCGTCCAGCAGAACGGCCAGCCCCGCTCCGACGCCGAACATCTGGACGAAGCTCACGCCGCTGATGGCGAAGGCGAAGAGGCTGACCGCGATCAGCGCCGCGGCGGTGGACACGAGCCGCCCGGTGCGCGACATCCCGTGGATCACCGCCGCGTGGTGGTCGGTGCCCTGGTCGTGGGCCTCCTTGATCCGGCTCACCACGAACAGCTCGTAGTCCATGGACAGTCCGAGGATGATGGTGAACATCAGCACCAGCATGCAGATGTTGAGCGGTGACGGGGTGAAGCCGAGAACCGGCGACAGCCATCCCTCCTGGAAGACCAGCACCAGCACGCCGATCGTGGCCGACAAGCCGAGCACGTTGAACGCCACCGCCCGCAGCGGCTGCAGCAAGCTCCCGGTGAACAGGAACAGCAGGAGGAACGTGGTGATCGCGATCAAGGCGATCGCCAGTGGCAAGCGGCTTCCGATCGCGTCGTGGCTGTCCGCCAGGAGCGCCGCCTCGCCGCCGACCACGACCGACGTGCCGGTCGGCTCCGGCAGCGCGCGGATCGCGCTGATCAGGTCGCGAGCCTGCGCGGAGCTGGGTTCGGGTTGGGCTGCCACGAGGAGCCGCTGGCTGTCGGCACGGACGAGCGTGGCGCCGGCGGGAGCCGGTCCGCTGTCGTGACCGCGGACGAACGCTCCCGCGCTGGACGTCACCCGCAGCACACCGGGAAGCTCGGAGATCCGGCGCGCGTGACCGGCGACCGCGGCCGGCTCGGCGGTGCCCTGCATGACGACCTGGATCGACCTGCTGTCCTCGTTGCCGAAGTGTGCGCGCAACACGTCGCCCACCACCCGGCTCGGGGCCGAGCTCGGCAGCACCCGGTCGTCGGGCATGCCGAGGTCGGCCCGCAGCAGCGGCACCGCCGCCAGCAGCAGCAGGACGACCACCGGCGCCCCGGTGAGCAGTGGCCGCCGCATGGCCGCGCCGGCCAGCCTTCCCCAGAAAGCCGAACCGGAGCCGAGGGGGTACCGGTGCGCCCACGGCAGGCGACCCGCGTTGACCTTCGGCCCGAGCACGGTCAGCAGCGCGGGCAGCACGACCACCGCGCTGATCATGGAGGCGGTGACCACCCCGATCCCGGCGTAGGCGAACGAACGCAAGAAGTACATCGGGAACAACAGCAGCGCGGCCAGCGCGACGGCCACCGTGACGGCGCTGAACACGATCGTCCGACCGGCGGTCTGCACGGTGCGGACCACCGCGGCGGAGGTGTCGAGCCCGGCGGCCAGCTCCTCGCGGAACCGGCTCGTCATCAGCATCGCGTAGTCGACGGCGAGTCCCAGGCCCAACCCGACGGCCATGTTGATCGAGTAGATCGACACGTCGGTCAGCGACCCGATGACCGACAACTCGGCGATGGTGCACACGATCGCGATGCCACCCATGAGCACAGGCAGTACTGCGGCCACGATCGTGCGGAAGGCCAGCACGAGCATGAGCAGGATCACCGGAACGGCGATCAGCTCGGCCAGCAGCAGATCAGCGGCGAGCTGCCGGTCCGCGTCCAGTTCGACCGCCGCCGTCCCGCCGATGTGGACGGTGATCGCACCTCGGTCGCCGGCATAGCGCTCACGCAGCCGCTCGACGGTTTTCTCGTTGTCCGCGAAGTCACCGGCGAACTGGCCGAGGGCGAGCGCGTGCCGGCCGTCGTCCGAGCGCAGCTGCGGCGCTCCGGTGGCGAAGTAGGAGGTCACGTCGGACAGCACGGGGTCGGCCGCCAGGTGCGCGGTCAGCTCGCTGCCGGCCTGCCTGACCGCCGCGTCGTCGACCGTGCCGTCGCGGGCGGTGATCAGGACCAGAGCGTTGGCGCGACCGCCGAAACGCTCCTCGATGAGGGTCTGCGCGCGCCAGGACTCCGAACTCGGATCGCCGAAACCGGACGTCGTCAAAGCACCGGACGCGGAGAAACCGAGTATTCCGGCGCCGATCACCACCACCACGCCGGCCATGAGGACGGCTCGTGCATGTCCGGTGACGAATCTGCCGAGACCTCTGAACACGCAACGACTCCCTCTGCATCGGATGCCGGTGGACCGTCCTGCCTGTCGCACCGAAAGCTATTGCCACCCGGTTTTGTGCGCTCGTTTGTCGCCCGATCGAGCGTCCCTCAGAGGGTGCGCGCAGAGGAGATCAGCCAAAAACGTGACCGTGTCATGTGGCGTAAATTCGCGCCCATCGTCGACATGCTCTATATAGCGCCAGATGCGGCATCGGCAGGTGGAGTCCCAGGGCACTTGTGAGACCGGGCCACCGTGCAGATCAGCCGATGCTGTCGACGACCGTGGTGGTGATCGCCACCGACGTCAGGACGGTGCCCTCGGCGATCCAGCTGTGGCTGTGCTCCGCGCCCCCGATCGCGCGGTTGGCCGCAGCGGAAGGGGCCACCGTTCGCGCCGGAAGGCCGTCCTGGTCTTCGGTGGTGCGGGCTCCACCCCCGATGGTCGAGCACTCTCGACGCCGACAGGCGGGCTGCCTGCATGGTTCCGTCCACAGTGAACGGAAAGGATTGGTCTCGTTCGTCATTTTCGTTGTGAAGGAAGAGCATGTCGAGACTGAAGTCCGTGCACCGCGGAGTGGTTCGGGTGGCCGGCGTCCTGCTGGCGGGTGCGTTCGCCACCACGGCGTTCACCGGCACGGCCGGTGCGATCATCAACGGGGAGAACTCCGCGGAGCGCTACGAGTTCATGACCTCGATCCCGTTGACGGTGCCCAGCGCGGGCAACGCCAAGGGCGTGTGCGGGGCGTCGCTGATCCACCCGCGGTGGGTGGTGACGGCAGCGCACTGCGTCGGCCAGAGCGAGGAGGGGGCGGTGCTGGACGGCACCGTGCGCATCGGCAGCGACCGGCGGACCTCCGGTGGCACCGTCAGGGCCATCGACCGCGTGGTGCGCCACCCCGGCTACGAGGTCCTGCCGGGCATGCAGCCCAACCGCAACGACATCGCGCTGGTGCGCCTGGACCGCCCGGTCGCCCGGCAGCCGATCCGGATCGCGGACCGGGCAGGCACGCCCGGCACCCGGACCCGGCTGCTGGGGTTCGGCACCACGGTCGAGGGGGCGGGCCCGGACGAGTGGGAGTTCGCCGAGCGACTTCAGCAGCTCGACACCCGGCGCGGCGCCGAGTCCGAGTGCGCGCCCGGCTTCGCCGATCGCACCCGGCTGTGCACGGTGAGCCGGAAGGCGGGCGCGATGGCGTGCTCGGGCGACTCCGGCGGGCCGCAGCTCCAGCGCGGGAAGTGGGGGCGGTGGGAACTGATCGGCGTCACCTCCGGCCCCGGTGACGAGGACGTGCCCTGCGCGAACGGACCGGGCCTGTACACCAACGCGACCGCGTACACCGGCTGGATCCAGAAGACGATCAACACCAACCGCTGAACCCGCGCCGGAGTGTCCGGCGTGACCGGGTGCCGCCGCGATCCCCTCCCGCGGCGGCACCCGGTGCTTTGCGCTCCTGACCGAGGCGCGGGTGACCGGGCTGTTCGGTTGGCACCTCGAAATGAGGTCGGCAAGGCGTTGGTCAAGCTGCGGATCGACGCGTGCAGTCCCCAGGGAGAACGCGTGCGAGGCTGAACGGCCGAATCCACACCGGCGTCACCGCGCCATGAAGTCGCTGAACGAACGTTTCGTCTCCTCGAAGGGAGGGCGCGACTTCGCCGGACCGAGCGGAAGGCGCCCCGCCATCGCATCTCACGTGACCGCTCTGCCGATAGCGGGAGCGTCCGCAGAACCGTGCCGAACTCGCGCAGCGCTGCTCGTCGCTGAGGAACAGGCGGCTGCGGTCCGGAGTGGTTCGGAACGATGAGCGCCAGCGGGTGCTCAGACAACGGCCTCGGGCTGTGCAGGGGTCAGGTAGTCGATGGTGATCTGCCCGGCGTGCGGCTCCAGCAGGTTCTGCAGTTGCCCGGCTGCGGACTTCAGGAGTTCGCCGTCGCGCGTGGCGTGAACTGTTTCGAGTGCGAAGGCGACATGGGTCGAGTCCTCGGTGACGCGCGTCTGGTGTGCGTCGCGGTGGTTCCAGTGGCGTGTCAGCACGATGCTGGCGTCGCTGTAGATGATCTCGCCGGGTTTGGGGTTCTCGACGGTGTCCGGTTCACCGAGTGGCGTGAAGTTCTCGGTGCCGTCCGCACGGCGGATGTCGATGTCGCCGGTGACCTGGTCGAGGTCGAAGGCGCCGGCGGGCAGGCCGTGGCGGACGGAGACGAAGTTGTAGGAGTCGACTGCCGGATTGATGCGCGGCAGGTTGCCCTTCTTGGCGAATCTACGACCGAGTGCGTCGACGCTGGGACGAATACGGCGTGGGTTGGTGCCGAAGGAGCGGTACGCGGTGTGCCACGCATCGATGCGTGGGTCGGTCTCATCTGCGGGACGCCAGGTGCCTACGGCGAGTTGGTGTTCCAGGTCGTGCACGGCGGAGGCGGTGTCGGGCCATTGCTCACGGCCACGTAGGCCTGTGGCTACCACCAGGGCGATGAGCGTGTCGGGGAAGGCTTCCGTGACGGCGGGGGCGATGCGGAAGGCGGTCACCTGCTGGAGTTCCGTTCTGTACGTGGTTGGCGGAGGTCAAGGTTTCCACATGCGGATGCGGTCCAGTCGGCGGCGTCGCCGGTGGGCGGCGGACATGTGTTCTCCACGCCAGGCCGCCGATCAGACCGTTGTGCCATTCGGTCGGTCGGTGATCTCTGCACTGCACGCCACGCTCGCACTTCAGTGTTATCGGAGGCGGAATTCTCCGGTGACGTGATTCGGGAACTTCCGGAGTCGTGGGCGATACCAGGATGAGAACGCCCCGTCCTAGCCTCGTTCGTGTGGTCGGCCTGCGGCTGCCACCGTCCGAACTGATTTCCGGAAAATGGAGCAAGCGTGGATGACGAGACCGTCGACGCGTACCTGGAGCGCATCGGCGCCAAGCGGCCGGAGCGGCTCGATCCGGCGGCGCTGAGGGAGTTGCACGAACGCCACCTGCTGAGCGTGCCCTTCGAGAACATCTCGAGGACCGAACGGTCTCCCTTCGACCTCGTCGAGGCGGAGCTCGTCGACAAGATCGTGCACCGGCGTCTCGGCGGGTTCTGCTACGAGCTCAACGGCACGTTCGGCCTTCTGCTCCGCGCGCTCGGGTTCGACGTCACCATGTGCGCCGGCCGTGTGCTGCTCGGGACCGAATCAGGGCCGGTGGAGTGGGACCACCTGTGCCTGCGCGTCGACTTCGACGAGCCCTACCTGGTGGACATCGGCCTCGGCTGGTTCAGCCGGCATCCGTTGCGGCTGAACTCGACCGAGGTGCAGACGGATGCTGCCGGTGAGTTCCTGATCGAGCCCTCCGAGAACGGAGAACGGATCGTCCACCACAACGGCAAGCCGTTGTACCGCCTGTGGCCGCAGGCGCGGGAGCTGGAGGACTTCCGTGAGAGCTGGTGGTGGCACCAGACGTCACCGGAGTCGCACTTCACCCAGGAGTCGACCTGCTGGCTGCCCACGCAGGACGGGCGGTTGCTCATGCTCGGCAACCAGCTCGTTTGCCAGAAGGGCGACCAGTGGACCGACGAGTTCTTCAACGACGACGAGAGCCTTCTCGCCGCGTACAGGCAGTACTTCGGCCTGGAGCTCGAACGGGTCCCGCCGCCGGCCGTGCAGAGTTGACCCGGCCCCGATCCACCGGCTGCGACCACCGCAGTCAGGTCCAGTTGAATGGAGGTCGCACGACATGACCAACACCGACACGAGCTTCGTGTACGACGCGTCGGTCGAGTCGATGACCGTGCACACGCTGTTCGACCCGGTGGTCACCGATCAGCTCACGCGGGCCGACCTGGTCCGGCTGGCGGCGGGGGTGGCCGCGGTGATCCGGGTGCGGAACTTCCTGCCGGTCGAGGTGTGCGCCGAGATCATGGAGAACCTCGAGCGGCACAAGATGGGCAGGTACGACTTCACGCCGCCGATGGCGAAGCTCGGCTCGGCCGCGTACGACCACTACAAGACCGGCGAGCTCGGCCCGGAGTACTTCGAGCAGGCCGAGGCCGACATCGCGGCCCGCCGGTCGCTGCTCGCGGACGCGGACCCGCTCGACCTCGTGTTCGACAAGCTCGCCGCGGCGTGGGATGACGAGGTCACTCTCGCGACCGCGAACGGGAGGCCCCTGTTCGCGGGCATCATCCGGGAGATCAACAACGGTGCGCGCCTGCACTTCGACGAGATCGCCCGTGAGTGTCCGACCGCGCTGGACGTTCCGCCGGTGAGCCAGTTCGCGTTCAACTGCCACATCGCCATGCCCCCCACCGGCGGCGAGGCGGTGGTGGTCCGCAGGCGGTGGCGTCCCAGCGACGAGCAGCACCGCGACGGGTACGGCTACCAGTCCTACCTCGCCGACGGGGAGCCGACTGTGGCGATCCGGCCCGAGGTGGGCGACGCCATCCTGTTCGACCCCCGCAACTTCCACCGGGTGGAGCCGATCGCCGAGGGGCGGCGCGTGTCGCTGTCGTTCTTCCTCGGGGTGACCGGAGCGGGTCCGCTCATCGCCTGGTCCTGAACCCGTGCACGGTGTCGGGCCGGGTGGTCGCCCGGCCCGACACCGTTCAGGCGGCTACGAACACCGAGATGCTGCGGCCCTTCTCGCTGTAGGGCGCCCGGTCCCAGTCGGAGTAGCGGTCGCGAAGAACCAGACCGGCCTCGGCCGCCATCGCGTCCAGCTGGTCGACGTCGAAGTAGCGGAAACGGACCGGGTAGAGCTGGATGCCCTGGTTCGAGATCATTATGCTCTGCTGGCTGATCACCTGCTCGCCGGGATCGAGCTGTGCGGCCGACAGGACGACGAAGTTCGCATCCAGCAGCGACGTCTCGACGTACTGGTTGTCGACGAACCGCTCCGGCTCGGGCTCCCAGGACTCCAGCACCAGACGGCCACCCGGTCGCAGCTGGCCCACGGTCTGACGCAGGTACTCCACCTGCTCCTTCTCCGACAGCAGGTTGCCCAGACCGTTCTGCAGCAGGTAGATGAGGTCGTACTGCAGCGGCGGCCGCGTGCTCATCATGTCCCCGACGATCACCTCGACCAGCTCACCGCCCGGCTTGCCGCGCAGTTGCTCGGCCATCGCGGCGCTGACCTCGATGCCGTGCACCGAATAGCCGGCCTGGGCCAGGGGAATGGCGATGCGCCCTGTTCCCACGCACGGCTCGAGCACGTGCTGCCCGGCCGCCTCGGAGGAGAGGAACTCCACGGTCTTCCGGTTTTCCTCCTCGTCGACGTTGAGGAAGTCGAACACCGGGGCCATCGTGTCGCCGTAGGAACTTGGAGTGTAATTCTCCATGGCAACTCCCTCTCCTGTTCGCGCGCAGAGTTTCCTGTGGTGTTCGGAAGCGTAACAACGTGCACTCTTAATCCGGTATCTGCTTGGAATTGGAAAGAGCTGCGCGGCTTGCGGGGGAAATCGTGGAGTTGCTATGAAGAGTTGTGCGGAAAACAGTGGTTTCGTTCCTGGTGGCCTCCCTGGCGGGGGCGAGCTTCTCCGTTCCCGCGCCCGCGGAGGCGCAGGCCGGCGGCTACGCGGAGGCGGTGCGCGAACTGGTCCAGGTCGAGACGTCGGTCGACACCGACGCCGACGGCGCACCGGACCGCGTGGCTGCCTACGTGATCCGTCCCCGCAGCACCGAACGCGGCCACCGCGTTCCGGTGATCATCGAAACCGATCCCTACTGGGCAGGGCTGGTGGACGTCACACCACACCCGGCCGAGGTGCGGACGGTGCCGGAGTTGGCGCCGTGGCAGCCTCCGGCAGGCGGCGGCCCGAGCGACTACTCCGGTGGCTACTACGACAACTACTTCGTGCCTCGCGGTTACGCGGTGGTCGAGATGGCCTCGCTCGGCACCGGGGACTCCGGCGGCTGCCCGAGCACCGGGGGCAAGGCAGAGAGCGAGGCCGTGAAGGCCGTCGCGGAATGGCTCAACGGCCGGCGAACGGCATGGCGCACGGACGGCACGATGGTGTCCGCGAACTGGTCGACCGGCGCGTCGGCGCTGGTGGGCTTGTCCTACGGGGCCTCGCTCGCACTGGGCGGAGCCGTCGCTGGCGCTCCTGGCGTGCGTGCGGTGGTGGCGTCTGCCGCCGTCACCGACTGGTACCGCTACTACCGCGCCAACGGTGCACACGTCGCAGCTCGCGGATACGCGGGAGACGACGCCGACCAGCACTCGAAACTCCTCCTCACCGGCAGCGACCCGCGGCGGTGCGAGAGCCACATCCGCCGCATGGAACAGGAGATGGACCACATCTCCGGTGACCGCAACACCTTCTGGGACGACCGCGACCTGACGCGTGACCTGCGGAAGCTGAAAGCCGCTGTGTTCCTGGTCGCGGGCCTCAACGACGACAACGTCCGTGCGGCGCACAGCACCCGGATGTGGCAAGCCCTGGAACATGCGGGTGTCGAACGGCGCATGTGGCTGCACCTGGGCGGGCACGACGACCCCGTCGACGTGCGGGGCGCCGAGTGGCTGCGCACGGCCGAACGCTACTTCGACCACCACCTCAAGGGACGCGACAGCGGGTGGGAGCGGTCTCCGGTGGTGTCGGTCGAGACCGCACCCGGCCGCTGGGCGGACCACCGGCGCTGGCCCGCCCCCGGCGTGCGGGAGACGCCCCTCACCGGCTCCGGCAGCGCGCTCTTCGTGGACGACCCGGCGCAGTCGGCCGCGGACCTCGTCACCGCCGGCGGCGTGCAGGTCGCGGTCACCGAGCCGCTGTCGCGTCCCGCTCGGCTGTCCGGCAGCGCGGACGTCACCGTGCGCGCCTCCGTCGACGGTCCCGCGCCCTACCTGACCGCGCTGCTGGTGGACCTCGGCGACGCGGACCGCGTCGTCGGACGCACGACGACCGACCAGCGGTGGTGTTTCGCCCCGGTCACCGCCGAGGACGGCTACGGATGCCGTCAGAGGACACGGCCGGTCGTCGAACGAGCCCCGTTCCGCATTCTCAGCCGCGGATGGCTGGACGTGCGCAACCGCGTCTCGGAGTACCGGGAAACCGACGTCGACCCGAATCGCCGCTACACGTTCACCTGGCGAACGGAACCCACCGATCACGTGGTTCCGGCCGGGCACCGGATCGCAATCGTGATAATCGGCACCGACCGTGAGCACACATTGCACTATCCGGGCGGGACCCGGATCACGGTTGACCTCGAAAGGAGCAGTGTCCGCGTACCGCTGGTCACCGGGCATTGGTGAACGTGCCGGGTTCCATCCGATATGTTGGGTTCATTCCCTTTTGAGAACCCATCTGTCGAGGACGGGAGACCCCCACGTGACCCTCAACGACGCCGAGAATCCCTGGCAGAACCACCCCGCTGGCTTTGTCGAGATCCGCGGCGCCCGCACGCACAACCTGAAAGGGGTGTCACTGCGCATTCCGCGTGGACTCGTGGTGGCGTTCACGGGTGTCAGCGGCAGCGGCAAGACATCGCTGGCGATCGACACGATCCACGCCGAAGCACAACTGCGCTACCTGGAAGGCCTTTCGCCGTTCGTACGGCAGTACATCAGCGTGCGAGACCGCCCGAAAGCGGACCGCATCACCGGCCTGGGTGCCACCCTGGCGGTCGACCAGCGCAAGCTCAACCGCAACCCGCGGTCGACGGTGGCCACCCTGACCGGCGTGGACGGATACCTCGGTTTGCTGTTCTCCCGGCTTCCCGGCCTGTCCGACCCGGCCGCCGCGGAACTGACCGCCGCGCACTTCGACCGGTACTCACCTGAAGGCCGCTGCCCCGGCTGCCACGGCATGGGCGGTCTACTGCGCGCCGCCCAGGAACTGATCATCACCAAGCCGGAGCTGCCGCTGACCGAAGGCGCGTCGCCGTGGTTCGAGAAGTGGCGCTCCAACGAGCAGGTAGCGGTACCGGCGCTCGCCGCCAAGCGCGGCGTGGACCTGAAACTGCCGTGGCTGGAACTGCCCGAGTCGTTCCGGCACGAAGTGTTGTACGGCACCGGTGACGAGGTCATCGAAACGAGCGCGACCGTCGCCATGCGCAAAGAGGACTCGGAAGTCACGTTCTCCTGGAAGCAGCCGATGCGGGGTGCGCTCGCGGAGATCGAACGGCTCTACGGCGCAGCAGGCACCGAGTCGGCCAAGCAGCGCTACGCCAAGTACATGAAGTTGCTGCCGTGCACGACGTGCGGCGGCGACGGCATGGGTGAGGCCGCACACGGCATCAGGCTCGGCGCCATGACCTACGACCAGGTCGTCGACCACGAGATCCGCGACGTCCGGCGCTGGTCGGCGGACCTGCCCGCGCAGCTCGACGCGGCACAGCGCGAGGTCGGCGGCCCCCTGTTGCAGGAGCTGGACAAGCGGTTGCGGCTGCTCGACAGGCTCGGCCTGGCGCACGTGCAGCTCGGCCGCAGCGCGACATCGTTGTCCGGCGGCGAGCTGCAGCGCACGCGACTCGCCGCGCAGCTCGGCACGGACCTGGCCGGCATGGTGTTCGTCCTGGACGAACCCGGCGCCGGACTGCACCCGGCCGACAAGAGCCACCTGGTCGACATCACCGCGGAACTGCGCGACGCGGGCAACACTGTCCTGCTGGTGGAGCACGACCCGGAACTGGTCTCCCGCGCGGACTGGGTGATCGACATCGGTCCCGGCGCCGGCCGGCTCGGCGGCACCCTGGTCGCCGCCGGCACACCCGCCGAGATCGCGGCCACGCCGGAGTCGGTCACCGGCCGCTTCCTGCGCGGTCCAGGCCAGCGGGTGTCCCGCGCGGCGAGGCCGGTGGACGCGTCCACACGATGGTTGTCGTTGCGCGGCGTCAAGGTGCACAACGTCGACGTCGAAGAGGTGCGCATCCCGCTGGGACGCCTGACGTGCTTCACCGGTGTCAGCGGCAGCGGCAAGTCCAGCCTGCTGCACGAGGCACTCGGTGAGGGGATGCGCGCGGCGCTGGCCGGGGAGCCGTGCGAGGCCGTGCGGGAGGTGAACCCCGCCGGGATCTCCTGGGTCGCCGTGGTCGACCAGGAACCGATCGGCCGGACCCCTCGCTCCAACCCGGCCACCTACACCAAGGCGTTCGACCACATCCGCACGCTGTTCGCCGGCACCGCGGGCGCGAAGGAGCGCGGACTCAAGGCGTCGGCGTTCTCGTTCAACGCCGCGGGCGGTCGTTGCGAGGACTGCACCGGCTACGGCCGGCGGCTGGTCAACATGCACTTCCTACCGGACGTGTGGGTGACCTGCGAAACGTGCGACGGCAAGCGGTTCAAGCCCGAGGTCCTCGAAGTCACCTACCGGGACCTCACGATCGACGACGTGCTGGCCATGACGGTGGAGGAAGCCGCAGAGCACTTCACCGCCCCGGCGGCGCTCGCCGGTGTCCTCACAGCACTGCGCGACGTCGGACTCGGCTACCTGCAGCTCGGGCAGAGCGCCACCGAGCTCTCCGGCGGTGAGGCGCAACGGCTCAAGCTGGCCGCGGCGATCCACCGCGGCAGCACCGGCCGCTCGCCGGGATTGATCGTGCTGGACGAACCGGTGTCCGGGCTGCACCCCGCGGACGTGCAGCGCATGGTGGACGCGTTCGACCTGTTGCTCGACGCGGGCAGCACGGTCGTCGTCGCCGAGCACGACCTGCACGTCGCGGCCGCGGCCGACTGGCTCGTCGACATGGGGCCCGGCGCCGGAGGCGCCGGTGGCCGCGTCGTCGCCGAGGGCACGCCACACCAGGTGCGCGGCGCCGACAGCTCCACGGCGGGCTATCTGCGGCGCATCGCGGAGAACCGGCCGATGCTGGATCTGCCCGAGTAGCACCGGTGGGTGGGCCCGGACGTGTGCCGGGCCCACCCACGGGCCGTTCTCACTCCTTGCGCCGCCCGTAGCGCGAACGCAGCTCCGGCGAGTTCGCCAGCAGCTCGGCGAACGTGCCCCGGGCCTCGATCCGGCCGTCCTTCATCAGCAGCACCTGGTCGGCCCTCTCCATCACCGCCGGCCGGTGCGACACCGCCAGGCAGGTCGCACCCGTGGCGAAGACGCGCTGCCACAGCTCCCGTTCTGTCTCGACGTCGAGAGCGCTCGACAGGTCGTCCATCACGAGCAGTTCGGGCTCGCGGGCGAACATGCGCGCCGCCGCCGTCCGCTGGACCTGCCCACCCGACAGCCGTACGCCCCGCACCCCGATCTCGGTCTCCAGGCCCTCGTCGAACTGCTCGAGGTCCGGCTCCATCACGGCCGTGTGCACGGCGCGTTCGAGCCTGCCGTCGTCGGGCAGGCCCAGCAGGACGTTCTCCCGGATCGTCCCCGACAGCAGCGCCGGGTTCTGCGGTGTGTACGCCACCCGAGGCGGAACGAAGAACTCGCCGGGGGAGTCCACCGCCTTGCCGTTCCACAGGACCTCACCGGCCTGTCGCTCGTACAGGCCCAGAACCGCCCGCAGCAGCGTCGTCTTGCCCGACCCGACCTCGCCGGTCACCACGGTCACCGTTCCCGCGCGCAGCTCGAGCGAGACGTCCCGCACGCCCTGGGTCGAGTCGGGGAACACGTGGCTCAGCGAGCGGATCTCCAGGGACCGGAAAGGCTCTTGGACCGGCGCCGGAACAGGCGCCGGCGGCGGGTCTTCGCGCAGGTGCAACTCGGCGCGGTCGACCAGGCTCATCGGCGGTGCGCCTCGAAGCAACGACACCGCACGGGAGAACGCCACCCCGGACTGCTGGTACGTGCGCACCAGATAGCCCATGAACCCGGTGTAGTCCGACACCTGCATCAGGTAGGTGGAGAACAGCACGAAGTCACCGATCGTGAACTCGCCGGTACGCATCTGCCCAGCGGCCACCAGCAGCGTCAACCCGGCACCGAGGCTCGCCGTCGAGTTGAACACCGAGTCCAGTGCGAGGCTCTGCACCTTGTCCCGGATCATCGCGCGCTTGCGCAGGGCGTTGTGCTCCCGCAACCGGGCCACGACCTGCTGTTCCTTGTGGGCGGCCTTGATTCCCCGCACGGCCACGACGATCTCGCCGATCGTGCCGGTCACCTGGGCGGTGGCGGCACGGCTCTGCTCGCGGATCTTGTACGCCTTGGCTCGGGCCAGCTGCGCCAAGGCGAGCACGAGCGCCAACGGCACCATTACCACCAGCGTGATCTGCACGTCCACCGACAGCAGGATGATCAGCCCGCCGCCCGCGAAGATCAGCGCCGACAGCATGTCGAAGCCCCAGCCACCCATCATCGCGATGGCGTCGCTGTCGTCGCGCACCGTCGACACCGTCTCGCCCACCGAGCCCGAGGTCGCACTGGCTCCCGGACGGCGGAAGATGCGGTGCAACATGTTGTGCTGCACGAGTCCTCGGGCTCGCAGGTACCAGCCGGCCCAGGCGACGGTGGCGCCGAGGATCGCCACGCTGCGAGCGAGACCCGCCGCCACCACGATCGCGACCACCGTCCAGACCGTGAAGCCGAGCGTGGCGCGTCCCTCCAGGACGTCGAACAGCGCCTTGCCCAGCAAGCCGGGCAACAACGGCCAGAGGTGGAACACCATCCACCCGAGCGCGGCCAGCAGGTAGCGCCACGGGCTGTAGGCGATCAACCGCGCGAGGAACTTCAGGGTGGGCGGAGCCGCTGTCTTCACGGCGTCGGTCTTGGCGCTCACCTGGTCACCTCCCCAACGCGGTGCAGCGCGGCCAGGTGCGATGCGGGATCGGCGAGCAGCTCGAGCGTCGCGCCCCGCTCCAGGACCGTCCCGCGGTCGAGCACCAGCACCTGGTCCGCCCTGCGGATGGTGTCCAGCCGATGCGCGATGATGATCACCGTCCTCCCGGCGAGCAGCCGGTCCAGGGCCCGCTCCACCATCGCCTCCGTGGCCAGGTCGAGCTTGCTCGACGGTTCGTCCAGGATCACCAGCCCCGGGTCCTTGAGGAACACGCGAGCCAGGTTGATCAGTTGTGCCTGTCCCGACGACAGGGCTTTCGGTGAGATCGGCGACGACAGCCCGTCCGGTAGGCCGTCCAGCCACGGCCGGAGCTCGAGCGCCTCCAGGATCTCCAGCAGGCGCTCGTCCGGCACCGCGGGGTCGAAGAACGTCAGGTTCTCCCGCAGCGTCGCCTCGAACACGTGAACGTCCTGCGTCACGAACCCGCACTGCGACCGCAGCGACGACAACGACAACGACCGCGCGTCCATCCCGTCGAGCAGCACCCTGCCGTGCACCGGGTCGTACATCCTGAACAACAGATGCGCGATCGTGCTCTTGCCCGCGCCCGTACGGCCCACCAGCCCCAGCGTGGTGCCCGGCTCCAAGCGGAACGACAGGTCGTCGAGCACCTTCTTGCGTTCCACCTCCCCGTCCTCGCCGGTGCCGGTGTACTCGAACCCGACGTGGTCGAACTCGACTGACAGCGGGCCTGCGGGAAGCGCTTTCTCCCCGTCGACCAGCTTGGAGGAGAACCCGAACATCTCGGAGATGCGCCGGATCGCCGCCTTGGCCTGCTGCAGGCCCTGCACCTGTTCGCGCAGGACCTCGATCGGGGTGTTGAGCATGGTGGCGAAGGCGACCACGAGGTACGTGTTCGCCAGGGAGATCTCGCCGTTCTGGTAGAAGAAACCGCCGTAGCCGAAAGCGAACGCGGTGCTGGCGGTGAACACCAGCGACATCACGATCCAAATCGTGCTGCTCCACGCCTCGGCTCGGACCTTGACCGGCAGCCATGAACGCAACCGGCGGTGGAACCGGTTCATGGCGTGTTGCGTCGCCGCTGAGGACCGCAGGTCCTCCGTCGCGCGGATCGACTCGCTGACGTAGCCGATCAGCTGGGCGCTCTGCTCCCTGTCGTCCTCCCACTTGGCGGTGGCCTTCGCGGTCACCTTGCTCAGCAGGAAGAACCCGACGACGTTGATCGCGGCGAAGGTCAGGCCGATGCGCCAGTCGACGACGGTCATCGCGATGATGAGGCCCAGCACCAGCAGGGCGTTGCCGACCAGCTGGACGATCAGGCTGGAGAAGAACTCGGCGACCTGGTTCACGTCACCGTCGATGCGCTCGATCAGCTCGCCGGGTGAGCGGGACTCGTGGAAGGTCAGGTCCAGGTCGAGAACGTGAGCGGAGAGGTCTTCCCTCACCGCGTTGGTCGCCGTCCACGACACGCGTTCGCTCGCGTAGGCGGCGATGACCCTCGTGATCTGACGCAGTGCCGCGACCCCGAGGAAGATCAGTGCGATGGTGATCAGGGTCTGCTCGGCGAGACCCAGTTGGATGGACTCGATGAACCGCGCGACGATGAGCGGTTCGGCTATCTCCAGGGTGATCGAGGTGACCAGCAGCAACGCCATGGCCAGAACGCTTCCGCGCTGCGGCCCGAGGTATGAGCGCAGAAGGCGCCACGGCGTCGTGGGGGACGCCGACTTCACAGCCCCGTTCCCCTCACGGCGCCTGCGGCGTGGTGAAGCGGTGTTGGTGGAAACATGGGTGTCCCGTCAGTACGTGGTGGGTTTGATCAATCGGACTATAGCGGTCCGTTATCAACCGATTACTGCCCGCATGACCGGTTCACCGTTCGACGAGGTCATAGCCGTCCAGACACTTGCCGGCCAGCGCCGCGCACGCCTCGGTGTCACTCTCACGGACGATCGCGGGCAGGTAGACGTGCGGTGAACCGTGGTAGAAGCGCTCGTACTGGTCGTGCCGCCCGGCGAACTCACTGCCCAGCGCGTCCCACGCGAGCTTGAACAGCTTGATGCGCCGCTCCGAGTCGTGCCCCGGCGAGCGCACGTACTTGCCCAGCAGACCGGCGACCTCCGGCTGCAGCAGATCGCGGTACGAGGACGGCAGCTGGATGAGCCCGCCACCCGCCAGCAGCTTGATCTCGTTGAGCACCTTGGGGTACAGCTCGGGGCCGATGGCCAGCTGTGCGTGCGCGATCTCCCGGTTGGGCATCACGCCCTCGCCGTCCGGCACGGGTTCGCAGTTCTCCTCCATCGCCACGACGAGCGCCTTGGCGGTGTTGAGCCATGCCATGAGCTTTCCGATCTGCATCCGGACGGGAGGCAGGTCGTAGGTGTTGTTCGCGCGCGCGATGAGGATCGCGATACCTGTCAGGAACTCGAGCTTGGTCCAGAACCGGGTGGCACCGTGGTGGATGAACGACAGGAACGCCGGCGTCTTCCAGAACTGGTGGTGGCACACCTCGGGATCGCGGTAGGCGAATACCCGCTCCCAGGGCACGAACACGTTGTCGTACACCACGAGTGCGTCGTTCTCGTCGAAGCGCGAGGACAGCGGGTAGTCGAACACGCTGCCGGCCTTCGCCTCGTAGGAGGCGCGGCTGATGAACCGCACACCCGGCGAGGACACCGGCACCGAGAAGCTCAGGGCGTAGTCGGCTTCGGACGGGGCCATCCTCTGCGTGACTCCCACGAAGATCTCGTCACCGAGCGCCGCCGCGGTGCCGATCATCTTCGCGCCGCGCACGACGATGCCACCGTCGCGTTCCTGCACCACGCGCAGGTACAGGTCGTCCTCCTCCTGCTCGGACGGTGCCTTCGTGCGGTCGATCTGAGGGTTGACGAGGGTGTGCGCCTGGTACAGGTCGCCCTCGGCCATCCTCCGCCAATGCGCGAGCATGTTGGCCGAGCCGTCGAACGAGGCGCCCTCGAGGATGCCGGGCGCGGCGGCGAAACCCGCGACCGCCGAGGCCATGTAGTCCGGTGAACGGCCCAGGAAACCGAAGCTGGCCTCCGACCACTGCTTGAAGGCCTTTCCCTTGGCGCGCAGCTCATCGCGGGTGAGGGGGATCTGGTAGGCGCGCGACACCGGTTCGTCGAACCCTTGCAGCGCAACGGTCAGGGCCTCGGAGTGCAAGGGCTCGTGCGTCATGTCGTACAGATCCGCGATGGAACGCACCGACCGCCGGAACGCGGGATGCGTGGTGAGGTCTTCCACGCGCTCGCCGTCGAGCCAGATCTCGCGGCCGTCCCTCAAGGCCTGGAGGTAGTCCTTGCCGGTCCTCGTCACGTCGCTGTCCTCCGGGAATCGGTCGCGGGAATCTGTCCGGCGAGACCGCGCAACGGCGTCCGCGCCTTGAGCAACATCTCCTCGAACTCCTCGTCGGGCACGGAGTCGAGGACGATCGCACCGCCCGCGCCGACGGTGAGCGTGCCCGCGTGCGCGACCGCCGTCCTGATCACGATGTTCAGGTCTGCCGTACCGGTGCGGGAGAGGAACCCGAGCGCGCCGGAGTACACACCGCGGGCGGTGACCTCCAGCTGGTCGATGATCTCCATCGTGCGCAGCTTCGGCGCCCCGGTCATCGAGCCGCCGGGGAAGCACGCCCGCACGCAGTCGATCAGGTCGACATCCGGGCTCAGCCTGCCGCGCACGGTGGACACCAGCTGGTGCACCGTCGTGTAGCTCTCCACCGCCATGAACCTCGGCACGTGCACCGAACCCACCTCGCACACCCGTCCCAGGTCGTTGCGCAGCAGGTCGACGATCATGAGGTTCTCGGCGAAGACCTTGGGGTCGCTGGTCAACCGCGCACGGTGCTCCTCGTCGCGCACGGGATCCGGATCGCGGGACGTGGTGCCCTTGATCGGCTTGGCCTCCACGGTGCCGTCACGGCCGACGCGCAGGAACCGCTCCGGCGACGAGCACAGCACCGACATCTCACCCAGCCGCAGGAACGCCGCGTACGGGGCGGGGTTGGCGCGGCGCTGCGCGAGGTAGAGGTGCAGCGGGTCCGCGTCGGGGGCCGCCAGCCTGCTCTGCGTGGTCAGGCAGATCTCGTAGCTCTCGCCCGCGCGCAACTGCCGCCGGCACTCGTCGATGTCGGCGAGGTAGCCGTCGCGCTCGCGCAGCAGGCCTGCCTCGGGGTCGAGGCCCGCCTCGTCGTGCTCCCCGCTGTCGAGGGCGCCGAGCCGGTCGAGCACCAGCTCGGCCTCGTCGAGCCAGGTCTCGACGTCCTCGCCGGACCGCGTGAGGGCCAGCAGGTGGGTCGTGTGCTCCTCGTGGTCGACGACGACGAGGCGGGTCGCGGACAACCACATCGCGTCGGGGGTGTCGGCTGTGTGCCGGTTGTGCGAGCCCAGCTCTGCCTTGAGCTCGTAGCCCAGGTAGCCGACGTATCCGCCCATCAGGTCGAACGGGACGTCGGGCGGGTTGAGCACCGGTTCGGCAAGCCGCTCACGCAGTGCGTCGAACACCGAGGTCGCCGATGTCCCCGTGCCATCGGAGGTGAGCACCGACAGACCCGTACCGAGCCGGTAGGTCAGCACCTCCGCGTCGCGCCCGTCCGGAGCGCCCAGGAACGAGAACCGCGACAGGCCGGCGTCCACGCGGCTGCTGTCCAGCCAGAACGCGTGTCGACGGTCGGAGAACAGGGCGACGAACGCCGCCGCGGTGTCCACCTCCCGGTCCAGCCGCCGGTGCACCGCCCGCCAGCCCACGCGCGGCTTCCCGGGCGCCGCGGGCGACGCCGGCCGGTGGACGCTGATCGGCTTGGACGCCGCACGCTCCACGCCACGGCCTCGTTCCGCGGAGACCTTGCCCGCGAGCCGGCCGAAGTTCTCCACGATCCGTGCGCCGTGCTCCGAGGAGATCGACTCCGGGTGGAACTGCACTCCCCACAACGGCCGCGTGCGGTGCCGCAGTCCCATGAGCACACCGTCCTCCGCCCACGCCGTGGCCACGACATCGGGCGGAAGATGGTCCGCAGGCACGCACAACGAGTGGTAGCGAACCGCCACGAACTCCTGCGGCACCCCGTCGAACAGGTCCTCGCCGGTGTGACGCACCCTCGTGAGGTGCCCGTGCCTGGGTGCGGGGGCCTCGACCACCTCCGCTCCCGCGAGCAGCCCGATGGCCTGGTGTCCCAGGCAGACGCCGAGCAGGGGAACAGTCGTGTTCTCGATGACCGCGCGGGCGGCGCCGAGGTCCCGGTCCCTGCCGGGGTGCCCCGGTCCGGGGAGACGACGACAGCGTCGAAGTCCTCGACGTCGAGCACACCGAGGCGGGGATCGTCATTGGTCAGCACCACCGGTGACATCTCGAACACCCCTGCCATGAGCTGGAACAGGTTGTAGGTGTAAGAGTCATGGTTGTCGATGAGCAGTGTGCGCATGCATCTCCCCATTGTCGACCACGGCGCGACGTGGCACCGAGTGGTGTCGGCACATTGTCAGTAAATGGCGCTTCCGCAAGGCCGGTCAATGCCCGGAGACCGGCGTGAGAGCAGGTCAAGAGTGCGGAACCAGGTGGATACCGAGGTGAGAACCAGGTCCGTTAAGGTCGGGTGCGCACTGTGTTGTTGCAATTCTCTGCGCATTTGAGGAGTGGTGACGGCATGACCGCCGATCAATGGGGGACGGGTGTCTATTTCTGATGAGGACCTGACGTCGCTGATCGGGATCAGGCATTTCGAATCAGCTCTGCTGCGCATGTTCGGCGCGGGTGAGTTGAACGGCACCACGCACACGTGCCTCGGCCAGGAGCACGTCCCCGTCGCTCTCGCGCCGCTGCTGCACGCGGACTTCGTGCTGAGCAACCACCGCGGGCACGGGCACTACCTCGCCCGCTACCGCGACCCCGAGGGTCTGCTCGCCGAGATCATGGGCCGTGAAGGTGCCGTCTGCTCGGGTGTCGGCGGCAGCCAGCACGTCCACCGCGACGGCTTCCTCTCCACCGGCGTGCAGGGGCAGAGCGTGCCGCTGGCGGTCGGCATCGCCTTGCGGTTCAAGCAGTCCGGGCAACAGCGGATCGCCGCCGCGTTCATCGGGGACGGGACCTGGGGCGAGGGAGCGGTGTACGAAGGGCTCAACATGGCGGCGCTGTGGCAGGTGCCCGTCCTGGTCGTGGTGGAACACAACGGGATCGCGCAGTCCACGCCGACCGAGCTCCAGCTCGCCGGCACGATCGGCGCCCGCGCCGCGGCGTTCGGCGTCGACTTCACCGAGGTGACCTCCCAGGACGTCGACGAGGTGAGGGCCCTGGTGCGGCCCGTGGTCGAACGCGTCCGCCGCGAACACCGTCCCGCCGTCGTGCAGTTCGCCGTCAACCGGCTCGGACCGCACAGCAAAGGCGACGACACCCGCACCGCCGACGAGATCGAGGCCCTGCGGCAGCACGACTGGTACGAGCGGCTCGCAGCCTCGCTCGGGCAGCGGTTCCACACCATCGACGACAGGGAACGTGCCGAGGTCGAGCGGGTCGTGGATCGGGTGCGCTCCCGTCCTGCCGCCACGTGGGCGGCGCTGACGGGAGCATCCCGATGACCGCATTGATCTCCCTGGTGGCCGACGTGCTGCGGGTGCCGTCCACCGAGGTGGACTGGGACACCGGTACGTCGACGTCGGCGGCGTGGACGAGCCTGCGGCACGTGGAGCTCGTCATGCGCGTCGAACGCGAGTACGGCATCAAGCTGACGGCACGGGAGGCGAGGACCTGCCGTTCGGTGCGCCGCCTGCACGACGTCCTCGTGGAGAAGGGGGTGCAGGTGTGACCACGCCCGAACCGCGGGTCGTCGAAGCTCTCAACCGGGCACTGCACCGGCTGTTCGCCGAACGTCCCGGCCTCCACCTGCTGGGCGAGGACGTCCTCGACCCCTACGGCGGCGCCTTCAAGGTGACCAAGGGCCTGTCCACCGCCCACCCCGACCGCGTGCTGAGCACACCGCTGAGCGAGGCCGGCATCGCCGGGGTCGCCGCAGGACTGGCGCTGGCGGGCGGCGAGGTGGTGCTGGAGGTGATGTTCGGCGATTTCGCCGCACTCATGTTCGACCAGGTCCTCAACCTGATCTCGAAGTCCGTCACCATGTACGGCCACGTCGTGCCGATGCCGGTGGTGCTGCGGTGCCCGGTCGGGGGTGGGCGCGGGTACGGGCCCACCCACAGCCAGAGCGTGCAGAAGCACTTCCTCGGAATTCCCAACCTGGCGTTGTACGAGACCACGCCGTTCCACGACCCGCACGTCCTGCTGACGCACGCGCTGGACGAAGGTCCGGCCGTGCTCTTCGAGGACAAGGTCCTCTACACGCGGCGCATGTTCACCGGCGACGACCTCTTCCGCGTGACGACCACCGGTCCCTCACCGGGCTGGGCGCACGTGACAGGTCCGGGACCGGCGGACGTCGTGCTGCTGTGCCCCGGTGGCGTCGCCCACCGCGCTCTCGCCGCCGCACGCACCCTGCTGGACCAAGGGGTGCACCTGCACCTGCTCGTGCCGGGGCGGCTGCACCCGCTCGACCTGGACGACGTCCTGCCGCTGCTGCGGCAACCACGGCTGGTCGCCGTGGCCGAGGAGAGCACCGCGGGCGGCACGTGGGGCGCCGAGGTGGCCGCGCAACTGCACGAACGGCTCTGGCACGACCTGTCCGCGCCGGTGCTGAGGTTGTCCTCGAAGGACTCGATCATCCCGTCGTCCCGGCATCTCGAGGACCAGGTCCTGCTCGGCGAGCACGACATCGTCAGTGGAGTCCTCGGAGCGCTCCGGTCGCCCGTCCGCACGCACGTGGCGGAGAAGCCGGCCGCCGCGTCCACCGGTGTCGCACGACCGGCGGCGACCATCACCGCGCCGAAGCTCAACAACAACGACGAGACCTACCTCGTCCTCGCCTGGCTCGTGCAGGACGGCGACGAGGTCGAGCCGAGCACGCCGCTCGTGGAGCTGGAGACCTCCAAGGCGGTGGAGGTGGTCGAAGCCGGCGTGACGGGTCGCGTGCGGCTGCTGGTCCAGGAAAACACCGAAATCGGCGTCGGTGCCGTCCTGGCGGAAGTGGTGGACGCCGACGCACCAGAGCCACCCGCTACCACCGCGAACCCCACCGTCGTCGCGGCCGAACCCGCCACGGCACCGGCGGACGCCAGAACCCACGTGCTGAGCAGAGCTCAGCGCGGCACCGCGGCCGTTGTCACCCGCGCGCATCGCGAGGTGCCGGCCGCGTTCACCGCCGTCGAGGTCGTGGTCGACGTGCTCACCGACCGCCTGCGCCGGTACTCCGACGACAGCGGTGCCCAAGTCGGCCTCCCGGAGGCGGTCGTCAAGGCCGTCGCCGGCGCACACCCCGACTTCGCCCACCTGTTCGGCACCCTGACCGGTGACCACGTGGTCAGCCTTCCGGACGCGCCGCACGTGGCCGTGACAATGGATGTGGGCAACGGCCTCTACACGCCCGTGGTCCGCGACTGCGGCCAACGGTCGATCGCCGACATCGCGGACGATCTGATGGACTTGCGGATGAAGGCCTACCGCGGTGAGTTCACCGCCGGTGAGCTCACCGGCGGCACCATCACCGTCTCGCTGAACCTCGACGAAGGCGTCCTGCTCGTCCAGCCGATCGTGATGTGGCCGCAGGTCTGCATGGTGTCGGTCAGCGGACCCCGGGCGAGTATCGCGATCGAGGACGGTGTGCCGGTGCGGCGCAGCGTCGTGACCCTCGGGCTCGCCTACGACCACCGGGTGGTCAACGGCCGTGACGCGGCAGCGTTCCTGCGGGCGGTCGCCGAGTCGCTCAGCGATCCGCAGCGCCTGGACAAGCTCGTCGAGTGAACGGGGAGTGACCGTGGATTACGGCTTGGTCGCGTTCGGCACCGCGCTCGGCGAAAGGGTGGCGGTCAAGGACATCGTCGTCGACCGCACCGAAGACGTCGAGCGCGTGCTCGGTTACGGCTACGACTACCTGCACCTGGCGCCGCACGACGTCGGGGTCACCGATCTCGCCGCGGAAGCGGCGGCGAACGCGTTGGCGGCAGCCGGCATCGCACCGTCCGAAGTGGACCTGGTGGTGCTGGCGCTCACGGACCTGGCGGAGTACCTCTACTGGGACGCCGCGGCGGCGGTGCAGGCCCGGCTGGGCGCGCGGCACGCGGAAGCGGTGCTGGTCGACCAGGGGTGCGTTGGCGGGGTGACCGCTCTCGACACCCTCGCCGGCCGCTTCGCCACCCGTCCCGAACACCGCGTCGCCGTCGTGATCGGCGCGAACCGGACCGCGGACGCCTACTGGAACCGGCTGGACACGCACTCGCTGCTGTTCTCCGACGGCGCCGTCGCAGCCGTGGCGGTCCGCGGCGCGGACACCTTCCGCTGGCGTGCTTCCCACGCCGAGTCGGACGGCCGGTACGCCGACTTCTTCCGCATGGACGTCGGTGGTGCCGCCGCGCCGTTCTCGCAGGGCGCCGCGACGCCGCGGGCCCGCGACGCATGGGACGTCATGGAGCACTTCGGGTACGACTCGGCCAAGGTCAACGACTTCGCAGACGAGATCGACAACCGCACGGCCCGGTCGGTCCACCGCGTCTGCAAGCGCCTCGGACGGTTGGAGGAGGATCTCGCCTGGTTGTTCCTGCTCAACGACAACACCCGCGTGCTGACGGCGCAGGCGGACCTCGTCGGTGTGCCCCTCAGTCGCACCAACCACCGGCTGGCCGTCGAGCACGGCCACTTCGGCGCCGCCGACCACCTGTTCGCGCTGTCGTGGCTGCACGACTCCGGAGAGGCGCGGTCCGGTGACCTCGTGTGCCTCGCCGCCAACGGACGTGGGATGCACTGGGCGAGCACGATCCTCGAACGCTGACCCACACGCCGAAACGGGCGGGCTCCTCGGACCTGAGGAGCCCGCCCGTTTCGGCGTTCATCGGCCGTCGGCGCCCAACGTGCGGCGCAAGCGCGGGATGGCCGTCGGTGCCGCGTCCGCGGAAACCTCGGGCAGGTGGCGGGCGAGGTCGGCGAGGGTCGGGTGGTCGAAGATCACGCGCAACGGCAGTGGCGTCCCGGTGCGCGCGGTCAGCCTGCTGACCACGCGGCTCGCCAGCAGCGAGTGGCCGCCGAGCGCGAAGAAGTTGTCGTTCGCACCGACCCCGTTGTGCTCCAACAGGTCTTCCCAGATCTCCGCCACCAGCTTCTCGGCCGTGGTGGTCGGCGGGCGGTTGTCCGCAGCGGTGCTGGGCATCGGCGCCGGCAACGCGCTGCGGTCGATCTTGCCGTTGGGAGTTCTGGGCAGGTGCTCGAGGTGGACCACGTGGTCGGGGACGAGGTGGTGCGGGAGTGTGGCTCGAAGCCAGCTGAGGATGTCGCCTGTCTCGACCGGGCGGTCGGTGGTGACGTAAGCGGTGATCTGGTCGTTGGTGGTGACGGTGACGTCGGTGACGTGGGCGTGCCGCCGGAGCGTGGCTTCGATTTCGCCGGGTTCGATGCGGTGGCCGCGGATCTTGGTTTGGTTGTCGGTGCGGCCGTGGTAGTCGAGTTGTCCGTCGGTGCGCCAGCGTGCGAGGTCGCCGGTGCGGTAGAGGCGTTGGCCGGGGCCGGGGAGGTAGCGGTCGGCGGTGAGGTGTGGTTGGTCGTGGTAGCCGCGGGTGATGCCGTGTCCGGCGAGGTAGAGCTCGCCGATCGCGCCCAGGGGGAGTGGCCGCAGCGCCGAGTCGAGGATGTGTGCGGTGGTCCCGGGGAGCGGAACGCCGATGGGGGTCCGTTGGTCGAGCGGGTCGGTGATGGCGTGGGTGCTGTAGGTGGTGTCTTCGCTGGGTCCGTAGAGGTTGTGCAGGGTCTTGATGGTGGGGTGCTGGTGCAGTCGTGCCACGAGGGTGGGTGGTAGTGGTTCGCCCGCGAGGTTCATCGTGTGTGCGTTGGGCGGGATGGAGTTCGTGGCCAGCAGTTCTTGTGCGATGGAGGGGACGGTGTTGATGAGGGTGATGTGCCGGTAGCGCTGTGGGTCGTGGATGAGGTCGAGCGCGTTGTTGGGGGTCAGGGTGACGGTGGCGCCGGCGATGAGCGGTGTGAAGATCTCGTAGATCGACAGGTCGAAGCAGATCGAGGTCGAGGCGAGGGTGTGGGCCAGTTCGGCGGGGCTGAAGGTCTGCACCGCCCAGGTGAGCATGGCGGCGGTTTGGCGGTGCTCGATCATGACGCCCTTGGGGCGGCCGGTGGAACCGGACGTGTAGATGGTGTAGGCGAGGTTGTCGGGCGAGGCCTGGTTCGCCGGTCGTGACGTGGGGCCGTCGAATGAATCCGGTGCGATGACGGTGCCGGTGGTGTGCACGTCGTTCGCCGCGACCAGGACGTGGGCGTTGGAGTCGTCGACGATGTGGTTGATGCGTTCGGCGGGGTAGGCCGGGTCGATGGGAACGTAGCTGCCGCCGGCTTTGAGAACGCCGAGGATAGTGACGATGAGATCGGTGGTGCGCGGCAGGCAGACACCGACACGGGTCTCCGGGCCCACTCCCAGACCCCGCAGGTGGTGAGCGACGCGGTTGGCGCGCTCGTCGAGCTCCCGGTAGGTGAGTTCGGCATCCGCGGCGATCAGGGCCAGCGCATCGGGCGTGCGATCCACCTGCTGCTCGACCAGTTCGTGCACGCACAGCTCGGGAACCGTGATCGCCGCGCCGGTCGACAGTTCGGCCAGCCGTGCCCGTTCCGCGTCGGTGCGCACATCGAGGTCCGGCAGCGCGGTATCCGGCTCGGTGGCCATCAAACGAACGACCAGTGCGACGCGGTCGGCGATGAGGCGGGCAGTCGGTTCCTCGAACAGGTCTGTGTTGAACACCAGCCGGCCGGTGATCGAGTCAGGCCGTTCGTCCACCTCCAGAACCAGGTCGAACTGGGAGGTCCGGCGAGGCAGCGTCACCGGGCGCAGTTCGCTGTGCGCCAACCGGTACTCGGGCGGTGTCCCGTTGACGGCAAGCATCGCCTGGAACAGAGGACTGCGGCTCTGGTCGCGTTCCGGCCGCAGTTCCTGCACCAGATGCGCGAACGAGACGTGCTCGCGGCGCAGAACGTCCACAACAGATTCCGCGACACCCCGCAGCGCCTCTGCGAGCGTGCCCTCGGACGGCAGGCGCAGGTGAAGCGGGATCGTGTCGGCGAGGAAGCCGATGACCCCGGTGGACTCCGGGTGCTCCCGCGCGGCGTTCGGCGTGCCGATGACGACGCTCTGCTGCCCGGCGAGCCTGCCCAGCACGATGGCGAAAGCCGTGGCGAGGACGGAGAACGTCGTCGTTCCCCAGGTCCGTGCCACTTCGTGCACGACCTCGGTGTCGAGAGGTGCGGCGATGGCGGTGCCGTTGTAGGTCTGGTGCGCCGGCCTCGGGTGGTCCGTGGGGACGTCGAGGGTCGGCGCTGCGGCCAGGTGGTCCCGCCAGAACGCGAGGTTCTCCTGAGCAACGCTGTCCGCGAACTGGGCGACATCGGTGAACTGCGCGCGTCCGGGCGGCGGGACCGGTGCGTCGCCGTCGGCGGCGAGGGCGGTGTAATGCTCGGAGATCTCGCGCAGCAGCACGTCGAGCGACCAGCCGTCGGAGATCACGTGGTGCATCGACAACAGCAGGATGTGGCGGTCGTGGGCTGCGTGCACGACGGTCACCCGGAACAGCGGGCCTTGGGCGAGGTCGAACGGCTCGTCCGCGAACCGCGCCGCCACCTCCTGCCAGTCGGCCGTGTCGACTTCGGCGAAGGGTACGACGGGGTCCGGCGAGATCACCTGCACGATCTCCTCGCCGACCTCGCGCACGGAAGTGCGCAGGCTCTCGTGCCGGAAGGCGGCCCTGCGCAGGGACTCCCGCAACAGCGCAACGTCGAGCGGTCCGCTGATCTCGGCCGCGCCGGTGATCTGGTAGGCAAGACCTGCTTGCGGGTCCAGTCGGCACAGCAGCCAGAGCCTGCGTTGTCCGGAGGATGCGGGCAGGACCACGGAGCCGTCGGCTGCGGCGCGCCTCGGTGTGAGCGGCAGGGCTTCCGGTCGGCCGTTCTCAGGCAGTGCGCGGGCGAGATCGGCGAGCGTGGGGTGGTCGAGGAGGAGCCGCAGCGGTACGTCTGCTTGGAGCTCGGCGGAGAGCCGGTGGGTGACCCTGGTCGCGAGCAGCGAGTGTCCGCCGAGGGCGAAGAAGTTGTCCTCGGTGGTGACGGTCTCCAGTTCGAGCAGTTCGCACCAGACCCGCGCGACGAGCTTCTCCGCGGCGGTGCGCGGCGCGTGTCCCGCGGCCACCTGGTCGAGGCCCGGTTCCGGCAACGCGTTGCGGTCGATCTTCCCGTTGGGTGTGCGGGGCAGCCGGTCCAGGGTGACGAACGTGCCGGGGACGAGATGTTCCGGAAGCCGGGTGCGCAGCCACGTGGTGATCTCCTCCGTGGCCGTGGATTCGCTGGTGGTGATGTAGGCGACGAGCTGGTCACGACGGGTGGTGACGGTGACGTCGGTGATGCGGGGGTGGCGGCGCAGCGTGGTCTCGATTTCGCCGGGTTCGATGCGGTGGCCGCGGATCTTGGTTTGGTTGTCGGTGCGGCCGTGGTAGTCGAGTTGTCCGTCGGTGCGCCAGCGCGCCAGGTCGCCGGTGCGGTACAGCCGTTGCGACGGCTGATCGGGATCCGGCAGGTAACGCGCGGCCGTGAGTTCCGGTTGGTCGTGGTAGCCGCGGGTGATGCCGTGTCCGGCGAGGTAGAGCTCGCCGATCGCGCCCAGGGGGAGCGGGCGCAGTCGAGAGTCGAGGACGTGTGCGGTGGTCCCGGGGAGCGGAACGCCGATGGGGGTCCGGCGATCTTGAGGCTTGGTGATGGCGTGGGTGCTGTAGGTGGTGTCTTCGCTGGGGCCGTAGAGGTTGTGCAGGGCCTTGATGGTGGGGTGCTGGTGCAGTCGCGCCACCAGGTCGGGGGAGAGCGGTTCACCCGCGAGGTTGAGCGTGTGGGCCTTCGGCGGGAACGAATCGGTGGCCAGCAGTTCTTGTGCCACGGAGGGCACGGTGTTGATGAGCGTGATGTGCCGGTAGCGCTGCGGGTCGTGAACCAGGTCGAGCGCGTTGTTCGGGGCAAGCGTCATCGTGGCCCCGACGATGAGCGGTGTGAAGATTTCGTAGATCGACAGGTCGAAGCAGATCGAGGTCGACGCGAGCGTCTGGCCGAGCTGGTCGCGGGTGAACGCCTCGGACGCCCACGTGAGCATGGCGGCGGTTTGGCGGTGCTCGATCATGACGCCTTTGGGGCGGCCGGTGGAGCCCGAGGTGTAGATGGTGTAGGCGAGGTTGTCGGGCGAGGCCTGGTTCGCCGGTCGTGATGTGGGGCCGTCGAACGAGTCCGGTGCGATGACGGTGCCGGTGGTGTGCACGTCGTTCGCCGCGACCAGGACGTGGGCGTTGGAGTCGTCGACGATGTGGTTGATGCGTTCGGCGGGGTAGGCCGGGTCGATGGGAACGTAGCTGCCGCCGGCTTTGAGAACGCCGAGGATAGTGACGATGAGATCGGTGGTGCGCGGCAGGCAGACACCGACACGGGTCTCCGGGCCCACTCCCAGACCCCGCAGGTGGTGAGCGACGCGGTTGGCGCGCTCGTCGAGCTCCCGGTAGGTGAGTTCGGCATCCGCGGCGATCAGGGCCAGCGCATCGGGCGTGCGATCCACCTGCTGCTCGACCAGTTCGTGCACGCACAGCTCGGGAACCGTGATCGGCGCGCCGGTCGACAGTTCGGCCAGCCGTGCCCGTTCCGCGTCGGTGCGCACGTCCAGATCCGCGACGACGTCATCCGGCGCAGTGGTCATCCGGTGCACGACAAGGGCGATGCGGTCGGCGATGAGGCGCGCGGTCGGCTCCTCGAACAGGTCCGTGTTGTAGGTTAGGCTCCCGCCGATGTGGTCGGTCCGCTGCTCGAGGTGCAGCGACAGGTCGAACTGCGTGCCCGACGGCGGCAGGTCGCAGCGCTCGAACTCGAGACCCGGGATGTCGAGGTGCCGCGGTGGCTCCGCGTCGAGCGCGAGCATGACCTGGAACAGCGGCGCCCTGGACTGGTCGCGTTCCGGGCGCACGCGCTGTACGAGACGCTCGAACGGCACGTCGTGGCTGTGTGCTTCACCGAGCGCGTGATGTGTGTCGGCCAGTGCCTCGGCTAGGGTTCGCCGGCCTCCGGTCGCAAGCCGCAGCGGAAGGCTGTTCGCCAGGAATCCCACGACGCCCCGGGTATCCGGGTGCGAACGCCGCGCGGTGGTGATGCCGATCGTGACGTCGTCCTGACCGCTGGCCTTGCCGAGCACGATCGCCAGCGCCGTGGCGAGCACGGCGAACGGCGTGGTGCCGGTGGACCGGGCGAGCTGTTCGACCGGGCTCACCGGCAGCGACAACGGCAAAGCGGCTCCGCGATGGCTTTGGTGCGCCGGCCGGGGCTTGTCGGTCGGCAGGTCCAGCGCGGTGGCGCCGCTGAGCTTCTCGTCCCAGTAGGCGAGGTCGTCCTCGTCGTCGGCGGTGGCCTGCTCCCACGCCGCCACGTCGCCGTACTGGACCTCGGCCGGCGGCAGCGGTTCGCGACCCGCGGCCAGAGCGGTGTAGCACTCGGCGATCTCGCGCAGCAGCAGGTTCACCGACCAGCCGTCGGCGATGGCGTGGTGCAAGGACACCAGCAGCACGTGCTCGCGTTCACCGCGACGCACCACCCGCGCCCGGAACAGCGGTCCACGGTCGAGGTCGGTGGTGCTCCGCGCCCACTCTGCCACCACGGCGTCCACTGTGGACTCCGTGCTCGTCGGCTGCTCCTCCCACGACGGGTGCACAACCTGGACGAGTTCGCCGTCCACGAGCCGCAGAGTCGTGCGCAGAGCCTCGTGCCGTAGAGCCACCGCGCGCAGTGCGCCTCGCAGCGCCTCCTCGTCCAGCTCGCCGACGATCCGGGCTGCCCCGGTGATGTGGTACGCGAGATTGGCGTCCGGATCCAGTCCGCACAGGAACCACAGCCGCTGCTGACCGGTCGACGCCGGCACGGTCACCGTTCCGTCCTCGTGCTCGGCCCGTGGCGCCCGCGGGATCGGGGCGATGCCGTCCTGCCGGGGGAGGTGACGGGCGAGCTCGCCGAGGGTGGGGTGGTCGAACACGAGCCGCAGGGGTACGTCCGTCCCGAGCTCCGCCGCCAGTTGGTGGACCAAGCGGGTGGCCAGCAGCGAGTGTCCACCGAGGGTGAAGAAGTTGTCCTCGGTGCCGACCTGCTCCTGCTCCAGCAGGTCGCGCCAGATCCGTGCGACGAGCACTTCGTCGGGGGTGGTGGGCGGTGTCTTCCGCCCGCCGGAGGTCGGTCGCGGCAGCGCGTTGCGGTCGATCTTGCCGTTGGGGGTGCGGGGGAGCCGGTCGAGCTGAACGACGTGGTGCGGGACGAGGTGCTCGGGTAGGCGGGTGCGGAGCCAGGCCGTGACGTCGGCGGCCGACGTGGCGCGATCGGCGGTGATGTAGGCGACCAGCTGGGGGTGGTCGCCCTGGTGGTGAAGGGCGACGGCGGTGTCGGTGACACCGGGGTGCTGGTGCAGGGTGGTCTCGATTTCGCCGGGTTCGATGCGGTGGCCGCGGATCTTGGTTTGGTTGTCGGTGCGGCCGTGGTAGTCGAGTTGTCCGTCGGTGCGCCAGCGTGCGAGGTCGCCGGTGCGGTAGAGCCGTTGTGACGGCAGGTGGGGGTCGGGGAGGTAGCGGTCGGCGGTGAGGTGTGGTTGGTCGTGGTAGCCGCGGGTGATGCCGTGTCCGGCGAGGTAGAGCTCGCCGATCGCGCCCAGGGGGAGTGGCCGCAGCGCCGAGTCGAGGATGTGTGCGGTGGTCCCGGGGAGCGGAACGCCGATGGGGGTCCGGCGATCTTGAGGCTTGGTGATGGCGTGGGTGCTGTAGGTGGTGTCTTCGCTGGGTCCGTAGAGGTTGTGCAGGGTCTTGATGGTGGGGTGCTGGTGCAGTCGTGCCACGAGGGTGGGTGGTAGTGGTTCGCCCGCGAGGTTCATCGTGTGTGCGTTGGGCGGGATGGAGTTCGTGGCCAGCAGTTCTTGTGCGATGGAGGGGACGGTGTTGATGAGGGTGATGTGCCGGTAGCGCTGTGGGTCGTGGATGAGGTCGAGCGCGTTGTTGGGGGTCAGGGTGACGGTGGCGCCGGCGATGAGCGGTGTGAAGATCTCGTAGATCGACAGGTCGAAGCAGATCGAGGTCGAGGCGAGGGTGTGGGCCAGTTCGGCGGGGCTGAAGGTCTGCACCGCCCAGGTGAGCATGGCGGCGGTTTGGCGGTGCTCGATCATGACGCCCTTGGGGCGGCCGGTGGAACCGGACGTGTAGATGGTGTAGGCGAGGTTGTCGGGCGAGGCCTGGTTCGCCGGTCGTGACGTGGGGCCGTCGAATGAATCCGGTGCGATGACGGTGCCGGTGGTGTGCACGTCGTTCGCCGCGACCAGGACGTGGGCGTTGGAGTCGCTGACGATGTGGCTGACGCGCTCTGCCGGGTAAGCGGGGTCGATGGGCACGTAGCTGCCCCCGGCCTTGAGCACGCCCAAGATCACTGTGATGAGGTCGCCGGTGCGCGGCAGGCAGACACCGACACGGGTCTCCGGGCCCACTCCCAAGCCCCGCAGGTGGTGAGCGACGCGGTTGGCGCGCTCGTCGAGCTCCCGGTAGGTGAGTTCGGCATCCGCGGCGATCAGGGCCAGCGCATCGGGCGTGCGATCCACCTGCTGCTCGACCAGTTCATGCACGCACACGTCCGGCATCGCGATCGGCGCACCGGTGGACAGAGCGGCCAGCCGCGCCCGCTCCGCCGCCGTGCGCACATCCAGATCCGCCAGAGCGGTGTCCGGCTCACGGGTCAGGAGTTCGAGCGCCAACGCGAACCTGTCGGCCATCAGCCGAGCAGTCGCCTTGTCGTACAGATCGCTGTCGTAGCCGAGGAAACCGGCCACGCCGTCCTCGCGCAGCCACAGGTACAGCTCCCAGTCGTGCTGCACCGATGCGGGCGCCCGCACCAACGGCTCCAGCGGTGACCCGCCGAAGGTGAACGCGGGCATCTCGTCCTGCAACACGCACAGCACGCGGAACGGCGGTGCGCCACCGGTCTCGGCCTGGCCCGCCACGGCTTCGAACGGTGTGTGCGCGTGCCGATACGCCCCCAGACAGGTGTCGCGCACCGCCCTCAGAAGGTCCCGCCCTGTGCCGAGCCCCGCCGAATCAGTCCGCAGCACCAACATGTTGACCAACGGGCCGAGAGCCATGGGCGCACGCTGACGCTCGCGGGTCCTCGCAGGTGACCCGACAGCCACGTCGGACCGGCCCGACACCGCCGACACGACCAGGTGCAGCGCCGAGAGCAGCACCATGAACGGAGTGGCACCCTCCTGCGCAGCCAGGTTCCTGATCCGTTTCACCGCGTCCGGTCCGAGCGACACCGGTACCGCCGCCGACGCGAACCGAGGCCGCCCGGCACGAGGCCGGTCCGTCGGCACCTCGGCGGCCGCGTGGCCTCGCAGCCGATCCCGCCAGTACCGCAGGTCGTCCTCCGTGGTGGGCACGGCCGGCGGCGGCAACGGCTGGGCCGGCGGAAGCACGCCCCCGCCGTAGAGGACCGACAACTCGTGCAGGAAGACACCGAGCGACCAGCCGTCGGCGATGATGTGATGGGCGACGAGCTGCAGAACCGACTCCCGCTCGTCCACCCGCCACACCGTCACCCGCCACAGCGGAGCGGTCGTCAGATCCATCGGACGAGCCGCCCGCTCCTCGGCCTGGGCGAGCGCCGCGTCCCTGCGCTGCTCCGCCGGCAGTGAGGTCAGGTCCACGACCTCCAGCGGCACGGGCACCGAGTCCTCGGCGATTCTGCGCACGGGTTCGGTGGCGCTGAAACAACTGCGCAGCACCGAGTGCCGCTCCGCGAGCGTGGCCAGCGCCGCGCGCAGCAGCCGCTCGTCGAGCGGCCCGCGCACGGACCCGACGAACGACAGCACGTTGACCGCCGTGCCGGGATGGATCTGCTCGAACATGCGGATCCCCAACTGCGCGGGATGCACGTCGACCTCGGTCGTCGCGGTGGCGGCCCTGGCCCGCCACCTGGTGACCAGTTCCCGGCCGCTGTTGGCCATGTCGCCCACGGTGAAGCTCCTCGATCGCTCGGTTCGGTGGGGTCAGGCGGAGGTGGTCGACCTGCGCAGCTCGTAGCGACGCGCCCGGTAGGTCCCGTTGACCAAGGGGCGTTTGGCGAAAGCCGGTCCATCGACGTAGCGCACGATCTCGGCCACCGGCACCGCCGCACGCGAGGTGATCTCCCAGCCGGTGAAGGCCGACGCCACCTCGTCCTCGCTGACGTCCCAGCCCTTGGTGTTCTGCTGTTCGAAGGCGATGAGGATCATCAACGCCCCCGGCGCGGCCGCCGCCGTCACCTCGCGCACGTAGTCGGCGCGCAGCTCGACCGGCAACGCGTGGTAGCAGCCCGCGTCCACGACCAGCGAGTAGCCGCCGCCCACCCCGAGCTCGGACAGCTTGGTCACGTCTCCGTGCAGGAAGCGGACCGCCACCCGTGCGTCGGCGGCCCGGCGGCGAGCGCGGCGCACGGCATGCCCCACGAGCTCGACGCCGGTGACGTCCCACCCGTTGCGAGCGAGGTAGACGGAATTGCGCCCGGGACCGCACCCGAGGTCGAGTGCCCTGCCGGGAGGCAGCGCGCCGGGGCCCTCGACCAGCTGGACGAGCCGGTCGTCCGGCACGGTCGACGGGGAGATGTTGAACGGCAGCCGGTGCTGCACCTCGTAGGCGAGACGCAGCAGCATGTTCGTCACCTGTGTTCTCCTTGCTGGGTGTGGGAGGTGCCCAGGGCCGCAGCCAGCTCCTGGGGCGTGGGGTTGTCGAACACGGTCTGCATGGCCACCGGCACCGCGAACTCCGACCGCACGCGGTTGAGGAGCTTCACCGCCAGCAACGAGTTGCCGCCACGGGCGAAGAAGTCGTCGTCGGCCCCGTACTCGGTCTCACCGAGCAACTCGCCGAACAGCACGCACAGCGCGCGTTCGGACTCCGTCGCCGGGGCGCGTCCGGCAGAGGTCTCGTCCGGCTCCGGCAGAGCGGCGTGGTCGACCTTGCCGTTGACCGTGCGCGCCAACGACTCCACACGGACGAATCGCGCCGGCACGTGGTGCGAGGGCACGCGCTGCGAGAGGAACCGCCGCAACTCCTCCACCGCGACCTCGCCCACCACGTAGGCCACGAGCTCCGCACCGCGTGCGCCAGACCGCGCGAGCACCGCGGCCTGGGCGACACCGGGGTGCAGCAGCAGCGCCGCCTCCACCTCACCCGGCTCCACCCGGAAACCGCGGATCTTGACCTGGTCGTCGGACCGGCCGAGGAACTCCAACTGCCGCTGTTCGTTCCACCGCACCAGATCTCCGGTGCGGTACACGCGTCCGCCGGTCACACCTGTGGGGTCGGCCACGAACCGCGCCGCCGTCAGGCCCGGCCGGTTCCAGTAACCGCGGGCGACCTGGGCGCCACCGACGTACAGCTCACCGACCACACCGGGCGGCACGGGCAGCAGCCGCTCGTCCAGCACGTGCGCCTGCACCCCGGGGATGATCGGGCCCAGCGGTGCGACGGCGGGCCAGGCCTGGACGTCCTCGGGAGCCGTCCAGAACGTCACCACGTTGACCTCGGCCGGGCCGTAGACGTTGTGCAGGCGGAACCCGCTGCGCCGGCCGAACTCCCGGATGCAGCCGTCGACGTGCAACGCCTCCCCGCCCTGGAAGACGTCCCGCAACGACCGCAGATCACTGCCCCGGTCGACAGCCGCGGAGAACAAGGCATCGAGCACGGCCGTGGGTGCGTACAGCTCATGGATCTGCCGGCGGTCGATCCAGTCCACGAAGGAATGCAGGTCGCGCCGCAGTTCCTCGGTCGGCAGCACGAGGGTCTTGCCCAGCAACAAGGTGGACAGGATCTCCTCGACGGAGAAGTCGAACCCGATCGCCGTGAACTGGGCGGTCCTCGTGCCGACCGGCGCCGGCAGTGCCGCGCAGTGCCAGTCGAGGAGGTTGGCCAAGCCGCCCACCGTCATGCAGATCGCCTTCGGCGTACCGGTCGAGCCGGAGGTGAACACCACGTAGGCCGGACTCTCCAAGCGCACGGGCGCGATCCGGTCCGCATCGGTGATCGCGTGCTCCGCCGCCTCCACCACCGATCTCACGAAGTCGGGATCGTCGACCAGGACCTGCTGGCCTTCGAACGGGCCGAGGCGCTCGAACCGTTCGACGGTGGTGATCACGGCGTGCGGTGAGCAGGCGGCGAGCATGTCCCGCACGCGCGTGTCCGGGTACTCCGGGTCGACCGGCAGATAGGCCGCGCCCGCCTTGAACACCCCGAGCATGGCCACGATCAACTCCACGCCCCGCGGCAGCACGAAGGCCACCACGCTCTCCGGACCGATCGCGGCGGCGATCAGGCGATGAGCGAACCGGGTCGCCCGGCGGTCCAAGTCCTCGTAGGTCAGCTCGACGTCCTCGAACAGCAACGCGGTCGCACCGGGATCGCTGCGGACCCGTTGCTCGAACAGGGCCGCCACCGAACGCGGCGCCGCAGTGCCGCCCCGGTGGCTGAGCACACTGGGGCGCATATCAGTCCAGTAGCACTCGACGTGTTCCTCGCAGGCCTGTCGCGTCGCAGGGCCGAACGCGACGCGCCACCCCGCGGGCACGGCCAGTCCGTCAGGCCACAGGGAGTGCCTGCCCTCGTCGTCGACCAGAACCCAGAACTCGCTGTCGACACGGTCGAACGGATTCATCGCACCTTCCTCGCAGATGTCCGGCGCGGCCTCAGCGGCCTTCGGCGACCCGCGCGGCGGGCGCGGAGGAACCGACGTGCTGCGAGTAGGGGTCGAGAGGATCGGCGGGCTGGTACTCCAGGCTCACCCTCGAGCCCACACCGGCTTCGAGCGCCGCCTCGATGAACGTGTCGAGGGCCAGGTGGTCCTCCAGAGCAAACCCCGTCGAGTCGAAGACGGTCAGGGTCTCGCGCGCGTGCCGGTAGGCCGCCGGGTCATGGCACAGAACCGCGAGACCGGGGCCGATCTGATCGGACGTCAGCTGCTGGCACTCGCCCTCCATCAGTGCCTGCGCCGGGTGGTCCGGGATGACCAGCGCGCGTTCCAGCAGCGACTTGGGCAGCTCGGTCTTGCCGATCAGGTCTGAGCCGACGGCATTGAGGTGCAGATGGGGACGGCAGGCGCCGTCGGGCACGACCGGGCCCTCCCCGACGCCGACCGAAGTGGCGGTCGTGATGACGTCCGACTCGGCGAGGATGGTCTGCGGATCGGACTGGACCACGTCGATGCCCAGGAAGTCGGTCCGGCGGGCGAGGCTCGTGCTGTGCCCGGGATCGAGGTCCCACACCAGGGCACGGCGGATCGGCAGCACGAGGCTCAGCGCGTGCAGCTGCGTCACCGCCTGGGTGCCGGTGCCGATCAACCCCACCGTCGAGCTGTCCGGGTGCGCCAGGATGCGCGAGGCGACCGCCGATGCCGCACCGGTGCGCATCGCGGTCAGCACCACGCCGTCCGCCAGCGCGATCATCGTTCCGGTCTTGTCGTCGAAGCGGGCGACGGTGCCGGTGATCGTGGGGAGACCGAACTTGCGCGGGTTGGCCGGGCTGTAGGAGATCGTCTTGATGGTGATCGACTCACCGACGTCGTGGTGCGGCATCCACTCCGTGACGCCGGGCAACGGGTCCTGGCGCACGAAACCACCCCGCGGCGGTGACGGTTCCCGGCCCTCCGCGTGCGACCGCGCGAGCCCCTGGTGCAGCCGGCTGATGATCCGGCCCATCAGCTCGGTGCGGCCGACCCTCTCGATGACCGCGAGCACGTCAACTGGGGTGATCAGCAAGGTGTCCAACGAACTGGTGTCCTTTCCTCGTCACGGTCGCGAAGCTGGTCCGTCTGCGGAGAGCGCACCGATCCGGTCGACGACCTTGGCGCCCGTGATCCCCTCCTGGGCCCACACGGCCAGGAGGTGCGCAGTTAGCGCACGGGGCGATTGGGTGCTCAGCACGGCGTCGACCGGGACCGGCAGCGTCAGCGCCTCCTCGGTCACCGCCGCGATCTCGGCGGCCCGGATGGAGTCGCCGCCGATCGCGCTGAGCTGTTGTGTGGGCGGGCATTCGGGCACCTCGCACACCGCCGCGAACACCGAGGCGAGGAACTGTTCGACCGTGTCCGACTCCGCGACCGCGGAGGTGCCGGTCCGGCCGACGAGACGGCCGTTCAGCTCGCCCGCCACGTAACGGGTCCGCGTGAGGTTGCGCTGCACCTTGCCGCTGGTCGTGCGCGGGATTGCCCGCGGCGGGCACAGAACGACGGTGTCCACGCGGGCGCCCGTTGCCGCCAGGACACGCTCGCGGACCCGTGCCGCCACGGCTTCTGCGTCGACGTCGCGAGTGGCGGTCTCGACGACGAGCACGACCTCCTCGTGGTCGCCTTCGACCGAGAACGCCGCCGCGGTGGGCCGCAGCGCGGGCTCGTCGTCCACCGCGGCGGCCTCCAGGTCGTGTGCGTGGTGGTTGACGCCGTTCTGGATCACCACGTCCTTGCTCCTGCCGGTCACGAACAGGTGCCCGTCGCGCAGGTAGCCGAGGTCGCCCGTGCGCAGGTAGCGGTTCCCGTCCAGCTCGCCGAACAGTTCGTCCTCGGTCTGACCGGTGTCGTTCCAGTAGCCGCGGCTGATGCTCGGTCCGCGCAGCCAGAGCTCGCCCTCCTCGCCTTCCCGCACGCGGGTCGCGTCCGGTGACACCACTGCGAGTTCGTGGCCGGCGATGACCGGCCCGCAGTCCACCCGGTTGTGCGCGTCGACGCCGCTGGAGGGCGACCAGTGGTGCCCCGTCACGATCAGCGTTGCTTCCGCCAGGCCGTAGCACGGCAGGAAGGCCGACTCGCGGAAACCGTGGGCAGCGAACCGTTCGGCGAACGCCGTGAGCGTCCTGGGCCGGATCGGCTCCGCGCCGTTGAACGCGAGCCGCCAGCTGCTCAGGTCCACATCGGACAGATCGGCGGTACGGGCGCGGCGCACGCACAGGTCGTAGGCGAAGTTCGGTCCGCCGGTGTGCGTGGCGCGCAGCTCGCTCACCTGCCGCAACCAGTCCAGGGGGTTGCGCAGGAAGTGCACCGGCGACATCAGGCGCACCGGAAAACGGCCGTGCACGGGGGTGAGGATGAAGCCGATGAGGCCCATGTCGTGATATGGAGGCAGCCAGGACACCACGTTGGTGTCGTCGTCGAGGGTGAACACCTCACTGATCGCTCGCACGTTGGCAATCAGGTTGCCGTGCTCCAGCACGACACCCTTGGGCTGGTTCGTGCTGCCGGAGGTGTACTGCACCAGCGCGACATCACCGGGCGCGGGCAGAGCGAGGTCATCGGTGATCTCGGGGCCGTCGAGCGGCACCACCGGCGGCAGCGGTGGGAGGTCGGGGAACGCCTTCAGCACGCCGAGCACGACGGGGTCCGCCATCAGCACCGTCGCCCGCGAATCGGCCAGGACGCGCGCGAACCGCCGCGTGATCCGGTCCGCCGGACCGAACAGCGGGGGATAGGCGGGCACTGCGGGAACGCCGGCGAGGAAACAGGCCCAGACCGCGACCACGAAATCCAGGCCCGGCGGGTACAGCAGCAGCGCCGGACCACCGCCGGTGTTCTCGGCACGCAGCCGGTGCGCGGCCGTGCGGGCCCGCGCGAACAATTCCCGGTACGTGATCTCCTCCACGCGGCCGTCGTCGTGCAGGTACTCGTACGCTCGCTGGTCTCCGTGATCTGCCACGTGGTCGAGCAGAACGTGCACCAGCGTGCTTCGGCCGGCCAAGGGCATGTGCGGACTCCTCGCTGCTCGCGTCGCGCGGGTTCGGCTTGCTTTCGCGCGGTCCCTGAATAGCGCATGGCGATTTACGCCGGGCTGCCCACCTGAATGTAAAGGTGCTCCCTCTCGGGGTGGTATCACCTGCGTATTCGGCTTCTCTCGCCTTTTCGGAATTGCTTGACGTGCCCACCTGCGTTGCTGGTAAGCATTGATTGCACCGGGTTGGCGATTGTGAAACGGGGTCGTCACCCGCCTGTGTTCGACGTCCGAATCCGGAATCAGTTTCCCGTCCGAGCGATCGTCTTCCGATGGAGGTGCGCGTGCGCGCGGCCAACGCCAGGTCGACCTGGTTGATGTCCTTCGCCGAGGTGCCGGCCCCGGCCTACGAGCTGGTGTGCTTCCCGCACGCTGGCGGCGGTGGCTCCGCCTTCGGCACCTGGCAGCAGCACACCGACCGGCTGCGGGTGTCCGCGGCGCGGTTGCCCGGACGGGAACGACGTTTCGCCGAACCCGCCATCGACGACCTCACGGAACTGGTGGGCTCGCTCGCGGGCGCCTTGGTGGACGTGACCGAGCGGCCCTATGCCCTCTACGGCCACAGCATGGGCGCGCTGGTCGCCTTCGAAGTGGCCCGCGAACTGCGTCGGCGGGAGCTCCCCCTACCCGAAGCCCTGTTCGTGGCTGGGTGTGAGGCGCCGGACATCGTCGACTTCGAACGCGTCCACGACCTGCCCCGCGAAGACCTCGTCGCCTGGCTCAGGACCACCGACGGCCTGGACCCGGAGGCGTTCGAGTACCCAGGGCTGATCGACCTGATGCTGCCGACGATCCGCGCGGACCTGGGCGCCGCCGAAAGGTACACCTACCGGCCGGAACCACCGCTGCCGGTGGCGATCCACCTGCTGCGCGGCCGGCAGGACCACCAGGTGGAGGTCGCGGGCGACTCGGGCTGGGGCACGCACACCTCGCGGGTGTGCACGGTCACCGACTTCGACGGCGGGCACTTCTTCGTCCGCGACCACGAGCGCGAAGTCGTCGCTCTCATCGAGACCGAGCTGTGCGGCGAAGGGAACACCAGGTGAGCAGCTCGTCCTACGTGGGCGGCGTCGGCAGCGGGCCGGTGCGCGACTACAGCGCCTACTACGTCCTGCCCGCGGCGCCGGCGCAGCGCCAGCTGTGGTTCCTCTGCCAGCTGGAGGAAAGCTCCAACTCCGCCTACAACGTGGTGAGCGCCGTCAGCTTGACCGGCACGCTCGACACCGTCCTGCTCCAGCGTGCCCTCAACGCCGTGGTGGCCGCTCATGAGAGCCTGCGCACCGGTATCGGTCTGGTCGACGGCGAACCGCACCAGCTCGTGGTGCCCGAGGCGCTGGTGTCGCTGCCGATCGTGGATTTCTCCGCAGTCCCCCCGGCGCAGGCCGGGGCACGGCTGCGCGCACTGGCCAGGGAGCAGGCGGAAAAACCGTTCGTCCTGGACGAACCGCCACTGGTCAGAGTGGTGCTGGTCCGCGAGTCGCAGCAGCGCCACACCCTGGTCACCGTCGTGCACCACGTGGTCTGCGACGGGTGGTCGACCGAGATCTTCTACGCCGACCTCGCCCGCGCCTACGCCGCCCAGCTCGACGGCCGCGCGGCGACGTTGCCCGAACCGCCGATCCAGTACGCCGACTACGTCGCCTGGCAGCAGGAGTCGCTCGCCGGTGATCGGCTCCGCGACCTCACCGCGCACTGGCAGCGGGAACTCGCCGGCACCACCCCGCTGAACCTGCCGGTGGACCGCCCCAGGGGCAGCGTGCACCGTCGCGCGGCAGGCGCGCGGGTGGAGGCGTCGCTGAGCGCGGGCGAGGTGGCCGCGCTGGCGGTCCTGACGCAGGAGCGCGACGCCACGCTGTTCATGGTGCTGCTGGCCGCGTTCAAGGCCACCTTGGCACGGGTGACCGGACAGTCCGACATCGCCGTCGGCACACCGGTGGCGGGCCGTCACCACCCCGACGCCGAAAAGGTGATCGGCTTCTTCGCGAACACGCTGGTGCTGCGCACCCGCCTGCCGATGACGGGCGACTTCGGCGACGTGGTCGGTGCGGTGCGGGAGACCTGCCTCAGCGCCTTCTCCCACCAGCAGATGCCGTTCGACCGGCTCGTCGAGGCGGTGGGGCAGGCACGGGCACTGGACCGCAACCCCTTGTTCGACGTCATGTTCTCTTTCCAGAACACGCCCGGTGTCGACCTGCAGCTGCCCGGCCTCAGCCTCGCACCGGTCGACTTGGACAACGGTGCGGCGAAGTTCGACCTCTGGCTGACCGTGCTGCCCGAGGGCGACGGACTGCTGCTGCGCCTGGACCACGACCGCGACCTCTACAACACCGAGACCGCACGACTGCTGCTCGACCGCTACCTCGACGTGCTCGCAGCAGTCCGCGACCGGCCGCGTTCACCCGTAGCCGCACTCCCCGCGGCCGACGACGCCGGACTCGCCGCCATCGAACAGTGGGCACACGGCCCGCAGCTCGACTGCCCGGACGACGTGCTCGCCCTCCTCGCCGCCCGAGACGGCGGCCTCACGGCCGTCTCCGACGGAACGCGCGACTGGACCCACGCCGAACTGCGTTCCCGCGCCGGTGCACTCGCCGAGCGGTTGCGCGCCGAAGGCGTACCGCCCGGCACCGTCGTCACCGTCACGCCGACACCTTCGGCCGATCTGGTGGCCGTGGTGCTCGCGGCCTTCGAGGTGGGCGGCGTCGTGGCCTATGGCAGACGTCCCGACCGCACCGGCGTTCTCGTCCGCGTGGATGAGGACGAGCCGGACGGCTGGTCCGTCACCACCGGCCCCAGGTTCGATCCGGAACCGCACGGCCGTCACGCGCCCGATCTACCCTGCTGGCGGCTGGAGTCGCCAGATTCGCCCGACACGGCTGTGCTGTCGCACCGGCACCTCGCGGCCGCTGTCACCGCTGTCGCCGAGCGGCTGCGACTGTCCTCGCAGGACAGCGTGATGCTCGTGGGTGACGTCCCGCCACACCCAGTGGAGTTGTTGCTGCCACTGGCCTTCGGTGCGGTCCTGGTGTTTTCACCCGACGGGTCGGCGAGCGGCTCCGTGGCGATGGCGACCGCCCCGACGTGGCGAAAGGTCCTGATCGGCAACTGGACGGCTCCGCCCGGTGTGCGTCTGGTGTGCCGCGGTGCGGCGCTCCCGGACGACCTGGGCCAGGCACTGGAGCGCACCGGCAGGGAGGTGCTGTTCTGGCGCGAGATCGCCGGCACCGCCATGCCCGCCGGCCTCGTCGCAGCTGCATCCGCGCGCCTGCGCCGGCTCGGAGCACCCTTGCCGGGAGCGACCCGGCGGGTGCTCGACCCCACCGGCGCGCCCGCCGCCGTCGGCACGACGGGACAACTCCTCGTCGCGGGCCTGGAACGCGGCACGGGCGTGCTGTGCCGCTACACCGCAGCCGGTGAGCTGGAGGAGGTCGGCTACGCCGACGACCGCGTCGCGATCGGAGACCAAGTGGTCTCACCCCGGCGCATCGAAGAATTCCTGTCCAGTGTGGACGGTGTGCGTGCCGCGGCGGTCGTGCCGGGGGAGAGCGGCGGTGAGACCAAGCTCGTCGGCTGGCTGGTGCTGGAACCAGCGCTCGCGGGCACGAACCCCCGCGAACGCGAAGAGTTCGCCGACACCGTACGCGCCGCGGCCGCCTCCGCACTGGCACCACACGAGGTGCCGGCCCTGTACGGCACGCTCGACGCCTTGCCCCTGCTGGCCGACGGCACGCTTGACCGCGCCGTGCTGTCCGCGCTTCGGGGCCCCGCGCTGCTGGGCAAGCTGGACGACACGGCGCCGCGCAACCGCACCGAACAAGCTGTGATGGCCGTGCTCCACCAAGTTCTGCCGGTGCGCGGTTTCGGCGTGCACGCCGACTTCTTCGCACTCGGTGGGCACTCCCTGCTCGCGGCGAAGGTCATCGGCCGCGTCCAGAACGAGCTCGGAGTCCTCGTCCCGGTGCGCGACTTCTTCGCCCGGCCCACCGCCGCCGGTCTCGCCGAAGCCGTCACCGCGGTGCAGGCAGCTCAGCGGGACCGGTCCGCCACCAAGGCCGGAGCTGTGCGCGGGCAACTCGCCGGCATGAGCGACCACGAGGTCGAGCAGCTGTTGCGGCAGCTCGGCTGACCCACCCAGGCGAATCCGGAAATCCCACGAGGAAAGAGGAACAGATGGGCATCGACGACGCGGACACCGTCTTCCAGGTCGTGGTGAACGAACAGGACCAGTACTCGATCTGGTTCGCCGGCCGCGACCTCCCGGACGGCTGGACCGCCACCGGCACCAGCGGCACGAAGCAGGAGTGCCTGCAGCACATCGAGACCGTGTGGACCGACATGCGCCCGCGGTCGGTCCGCGAACGCGTGGCCGGCTGATCATCCCGCCCTGACGGCATCTACTAAGGAGTCTTCGAGTATGAGCCAGCAGCACGAGCTGGAATCCATGTCGGCAGAGGAGAAGCGCGCGCTGCTCGCCCAGCTCCTGGACGGCTCAGCCGAGGCCGCGCCGAGCAACCTCTCCCTGGAACAGCGTCGCCTGTGGGTCTTGCTCCAGCTGGACGAGAGCAAGCCGTGGCAGGTCAACTCCGCTGTCCGCCTCTCCGGCCGGGTCGACCCGGCCACCATGCAGCAGGCACTCAGCGCTGTTGTGCAGCGGCACGAGGTGCTGCGCAGCACGTTCCGGGAAGTCGACGGGCACCCGCTCGCCACCACCGCGCCCGCCGTCACCCTGCGGCTCCCGGTCGTCGACATCGAGGCCGACGCCCTGGAGGCAGAACTCGCCCGCGTCCTCACCGCCGACACGCGCACGCGGTTCGACCTCGCCAAGGGCCCGCTGGTGCGCGCCTCACTTCTGCGCCTCGCCGAGGACGATCACGTCTTGCTGCTGACCCTGCACCAGATGGTCGCGGACCGGCGCTCGGCGAAGCTGCTCACCGAGGAACTGCTCGCCCGCTACACCGCTCTGGCCGGTGGCACGAGCGTGGACGCCGCCGTCGCCTCGACGGACTTCCACGACCTCGTGGTCGCCCAGCGGGAGTGGGTCAACAGCGACGACGCCGTCAAGGACGTCGAGTTCTGGCGCGACCGCCTCGCGGCGCTGAGCCCGCTGGAACTGCCCACCGACCGGCCCCGGCCGTCGATGAAGACCATTCACGGCGACGCGGTCACCGTGCCGGTGCCGGACGAGGTGACCCGTGCCGTCACGGCCTACTGCGATCAGAGCGGTCACTTCGTGTCTGAGGTGCTGCTCGCCGCCTACGTCGGCGTCCTGTCGCGCTACTCCCAGCAGCACGACCTCGCGGTCGGCATCAGCGTCCCGGCCGCATGGCACACCGACGGCGACAACCTCGTCGGACCGCTCGAGAACACCCTGCCGCTGCGGTTCGAGCAGGGTGAGGCCGACTCGCTGAGCCGCCTGACCGACCTCGCGCGCACCGTGCGGTCCGAGGCCATGGCGCACGCGAGGCTGTCGTTCGACCGCATCGTCGAGGCGGCCCAGCCGCAGCGCGACCTGAGCCACACGCCGCTGTTCCAGGTGTCGTTCACCTACGAGGACGAGACGCCTTCGCGTCAGCTTCCCGGCGCCGTCGCGACCCCGCTCGACCTGCCGGCGACCTGGACCACCCACGACCTCGACCTGTTCGCGATCCGCCGCGGTGACGCGCTGACGCTGCGGGTGCAGTACAACACCGACCTGTTCGACCGGTCCACGGCGGAGCGGTTCGTCGGCCACGTCGTGCTGCTGCTCCAGACCGCCGCCGCGGAGCCGGACCGGCCGCTGTCGTCGATCCCGCTGGTGACCGCCGACGAGAGCTGGCTGCTCGACCAGTGGAACGAGACGGCCGCCGAGCACGACCGCTCCCGCACGCTGCACGCACTCGTGGAGCAGGCGGCGCGGACCACCCCCGGCACGGTCGCCGTCGCCGCCGGCGACGACGAGGTCACCTACGCCTCCCTCGACGCCCGCGCCGAAGCGCTGGCCGCCGAACTCGCCTCGCACGGCGCCGCACCGGGAACGAAGATCGGCGTGCTGGTGGACCGTTCCGTCCACGCGGTCGTCGGCCTGCTCGGTGTGCTCAAGACCGGCGCGGCCTATGTGCCGCTCGACCCGAGCTACCCGGCGGACAGGCTCGAGTTCATCGTCGGCGACGCCGGGGTCACCCTGCTGGTGGGCCTTCCCGCGGCGCTCGCCGAGGTGCCCGCCGCGTTGGGCGCGGTCACCGGCGTTCCGGTTCCGACCGCGGACCCGGCCCGCAGCGCCGACCGGCCGGCCGTGCGCGTGCAACCGGACGACCTCGCCTACATCATCTACACCTCGGGATCGACCGGGCGGCCCAAGGGCGTGGCGGTCGAACACCGCCAGATCGTGCACGCCACGGCCGCACGCACCGCCTGCGAAGGGCCGGGTCTGCCGCAGCGCTACCTGGTGCTGGCGCCGCTGACGTTCGACGCCTCCGGTGGCGGTCTGTACTGGACGCTCAGCCGCAGCGGCACCGTCGTCCTCCCCACCGAGCAGCAGGTGCTCGACCCGCGCCTGCTCGGCAAGCTCATCCGCAGCCGCGGCATCACCCACGTGGACGGCGTGCCCTCCCAGTACGCGGTGCTGCTCGAGACCGACCTCGAGGCCTACGACGAGGTGCGCACGACGATCCTGGCCGGCGAGACCCTGCCGCCCAACCTGGTCGCCGAGCACTACCGGCGTTCCCCCGACGCGGTGCTGTTCAACGAGTACGGCCCCACCGAGGCGACGATCTGGGCGTCAGTGCACTACGTCGGTCCCGAAGAGGCGCAGGCGCAGCGGGTTCCCATCGGCCGGCCCGTCCCCAACGCCCGCATCCACCTGCTGGACCGCAGTTTCAACCCGGTTCCGCCGGGTGTGCCGGGCGAGCTCTACATCGGCGGCGAAGGCGTGGCCCGCGGCTACGTCAACCGGCCGGCGATGACCGCCGAGAGGTTCCTGCCCGACCCGTTCTCCGCGCGACCGGGTGACCGCCTCTACCGCACCGGTGACCTGGCCCGCTACCGGGCCGACGGCGCGATCGAGTTCCTGGGCCGGGTGGACAAGCAGGTCAAGATCCGCGGCTTCCGCATCGAGCTCTCCGAGGTCGAGAACGTCCTGCTGCGCCACCCGCTGGTGGCCGAAGCGGTGGTGACCGTACGCGAGGACCAGCCCGGAATGCCACGACTCGTGGCTTACGTGGTCCCCGTCATCGGACGCGTGCTCACCCAGGAAACGCTCGTGAGCCACGTGCTGGGGCAGATCCCGGACTACATGGCGCCCAGCCACTTCGTGACGCTGGAGCGGATGCCGCTCACGCGGCACGGAAAGATCGACACCAACGCCCTGCCGGCACCCCAGGAGATCGCGGTCAGCGGCTTCGTCGAGCCGCGCGACCAGCTCGAGGCCGAGATCGCCGAAACCTTCGCCGCCGTGCTGGGAATGCAGCACATCAGCGCCACCGCCGACTTCTTCTCCCTGGGCGGCAACTCCCTGCTCGTCGCGAGGCTGGCGGCGCAGCTGTCGCGCGAACACGACGTCGAACTGCCGATCGACGAGATCTTCCGCGTCCCGACCGTCGAGGGCATCGCCCGCGCGGTGGAGACGCACCAGCGCGAACGCGACAACGTCGACAGTGCGGCGCTGTACGCCAAGCAGGTCGCGGAACTGGTCGCCGACGTCAAGCTCGACCCGGCGATCAAGCCCGACGGCCTGCCGCACGCCGACTGGTTCTCGCCCAAGAACGTCCTCGTCACCGGCGCCACCGGCTACCTCGGCGTGTTCATCGTCGTCGAGCTCATCGAGCGCACCGACGCGACCGTGCACTGCCTGGTGCGCGGCGGCAGCCCCGACGAGTGCTGGGACCGCCTGGAGGAGACCATGCGCAAGTACCGCGCATGGGACGAGTCCTACCGCGACCGGATCAAAGTCGTCCAGGGCGACTTGGCCAAGCCGTACCTCGGACTGTCCAAGGAGGATTTCGAAGGCTACGCCGCCTCGATCGACTCGATCTACCACAGCGGCGCGATCGTCAACTTCACCTACCCGTACGAGGCCATGAAGGCCGCCAACGTGCTGGGAACCGAGGAACTGCTGCGCCTGGCCACCAAGACCACGCTCAAGGCTTTCCACCTGGTGTCCAGTGTGGACGTCTTCATGGGAACCGGTGCGCTGCGACCCTTCACCGAGGAGGACCTGGGCGACCGGCCGGTCAAGGTGCCGACCGGGTACCCCCGGACCAAGTGGGTCGCGGAGAAGATCGTGGTCATCGCCCGAGACCGGGGCGTGCCCGTCACCGTGCAGCGACCCTGGATGATCACCGGCCACACCAAGACCGGTGCGTCGCACGACACCGACTACCTCTACGTCTACCTCAAGGGATTCCTCGACCTCGGCGTCCTGCCGCTCTACAACGACGTGATCAACGCCGTGCCGGTGGACTACACCGCCCAGGCGATCGTCTACACCTCGCTGCGCGAGGAGAACCTCGGCAAGAACTTCAACATCACCAACCGTGAACCGACCACCATGCAGCAGTGCTACCAGTGGTTGCGCTCGTTCGGCTACGACCTGAACGTCGTGGACGAGGAAGAGGCCCGTCGCCAGGCGCTCGCCGTGGACGAGGACCACATCCTGTACCCGCTCACGCCGATCCTGAGGGTCGCGTCGATGCGGCACGCCGCACTCGACCCGGACCTTCAGCAAGAGGTCGATCCGCTCGACGAGTGCCGCGTGCTCAACGAGGCGCTGGAGGGCTCGGGCATCGTCTGCCCGCCGGTGAACGAGCAGTGGGCGCACTCCTGCTTCCAGTTCCTGGTCGACAACGGATACCTGCCTTCGCCCGAGGAAGTGGCAAGGGAGAAGGCGCACAGCTGACCGACGCTCCGTCCGCCCGCGGGTGCCTGCCCGCGGGCGGCGGGCCGGACCGCACCTCCGAGAGGCATCACCATGAAAGGCACCTCCACGACGGCACGGTCCGAGGCCGTGCGCGACTCGTCGGACACCATCCGCTACGTCGACCTGACCCCCGCTGACGCCAACCACATCGACACCTACACCCGTGCCGTGCTGCGCGACCACGGATCGGGCACCGCGCCGTCACTGCTCGCCGCCGCTGCCGGCCTGGCACACCGGCTGCCCGTGAGCCTGGTCGACGAGATCAGGACGCTGCGGTCCACCGAGAACGCCACCGCGCTCGTGCTGCGCGGTCTACCCGTCGACGACGAGGAGATCGGCCCGACTCCGCTGGACTGGCGCATCCAGGAAGACCCGCGCAACACCGGCCACCTGGAGACCTGCCTCGTCCTCGTCGGCTCCCTGCTCGGCGACATCTTCGGCTGGTCGACCTTGCAGGACGGCAAGCTCGTCCACAACGTCGTGCCCATGCCGACCGAACAGCAGGAACAGAGCGGGCACGGCACGGTGAAGCTGGAGTGGCACACCGAGGACGGCTTCCACCCGTACCGGTGCGACTACCTGCTCCTGCTGGGGCTGCGCAACCACGACTCGGTACCCACCACCATCGCGAGCATCGACGCCGTCGACATCGACCCCAGGCACGAGGAAGTGCTGCGGCAGAAGCGTTTCCTCATCCGCCCCGACAACGAGCACGTCACCAGGGCACGCGCGCTGACGGCTGGCACCGCAACACCGCACGTGATGCAGCGGATGCAAGAGAACCCCGAACCCAGCGCCGTCCTGTTCGGCGGCCAAGACGCCCCGTACCTGCGCATCGACCCGGCGTTCATGAACGCCGTCCCCGGCGACCGGGAGGCCGCCGAAGCGCTCGAAGCGATCATCGAGTCCTTGGACGCCCAGCTGACCGACGTGGCGTTGAACGCGGGCGACCTGCTCATCGTCGACAACTACAAGGCCGTCCACGGACGGGCTGCGTTCGAAGCGCGCTTCGACGGCACCGACCGCTGGCTCAAGAAGGCCGTGGTCACGCGTGACCTGCGCAAGTCGCGCGAGTTCCGGGCCGGCGCGGACGGACGAATCCTGCTCTAGCGAGGCCATCCGGACCGGCTGGGCGACCCGCGCCCGGCCGGCCCGGACCACGGCCGCACGACCCCGAGCTGACCCGGCCCGTTGCGAGCCGGGGCCACCAGCCCGCAACGGATGACAGGAGGAGTGATCGTGACTCAGGCGACGCGACCGGCTGCCGCGGCGTGGGTGGTGGAGGGCTGGCCGGAGTCCCTCCGCGATCACCCCTCGCTCACCGTGCACACGAGCGACGTCGCCGTGCACGACGACGCGCAGCGCGACGACCTCGTCCGGGACGCGGTGGCGGCGGCGTGGATGGACTCGCGGCCCTTCCGCGTGGTCGTCGCCGAGCTCGGCACCGGGCACGCCCTCGTCATCGTGACCACCACGGACGGCTCCGCGCCTCGCGACGTGCTGTCGTGGCTCGCGGACCCGGACGCGCCGTTCCCGCGGCCGGTGGACCCCGAGGCACACGCAGGTCCCCGGGTGGACCTGCCGGCCGCGTTGCGGGACGGCGGCACACCGTCGTGGTCGACCGCCACCGTGCGCCTGCCTTTCGACACCGCCGCGGTGGACAGCTACGCCGGTGTGACCGGCGCGTCGGCCGAGGCGGTTCTGGCGACCGCGGTGGGCGTCCTGCTGGACCGCTACCGCTACGAGGCGGACGTCGACCTGCTGGTGCTGACACCGCGACCGGTGGCCGTGGTGGTCAGGACCGGCACCGCGACCCGCTTCAGCGAGCTCGTCCGGCAGGTCGAGAAAGACCTCGCCGCCGCCACACCCGCCCCCGACGGCGTCCACGCCACCGTGGCCGTCCGCCGCGAAGGGGCCTCCGAGCCGGAACGCGTCGGACAGTGCGTCGCGTCGCCGGTCAGCCTGCCCGACGGCACCACCCGGTACGAGCTGGACGTGGCGCTGGTCGACGCGGGTCTTCGCGTCGACCACGACGCCAGCCTGTACTCCGAGGCCGCGGTGACGGCGTTCGCCTCCCGGCTGGCTGCGGTGCTCGAGGCGGCGCAGTCCGATCCGGTGGTGGACGACATGCCGGCCACCACCGCGCTGGAACGCGAGGCCCTGGCTCGATGGGCGTGTGGCGAGACGCAGCAGTTCACCGACGCGTGCCTGCACACGCTGGTGGAACTGCAGGCCCGCGCCCGGCCATCCACCGCGGCCATCGTCTGCGGTGGTGTCGAACTGACCTACGCCGAGCTGGACGCCAAGGCCAACCAGGTCGCGCACCGCCTGCTCGCCGAGGGCATCGCCACCGGCGACCTGGTCGCCCTGCTCGCCGACCGCGCCGCGGACTCCGTCGTCGCCATGCTCGGCGTGCTCAAGGCCGGCGCTGCCTACGTACCGGTGGAGCCGTCGTATCCGGCCGAGCGAATCCGTCACATCGTGACGGACTCCGGCGCGCGGCTGGTGCTCGCCCGCCGCGACCAGACGGTTCCCGATCTCCCCGTCCCGGTCGTGGTGGTGCAGGACGTCGCGGACCAGCCCGACCACAGCCCTCGCGTCGCCGTCACCCAGGACGATCTCGCCTACGTCATCTACACCTCCGGCTCCACCGGTCTGCCCAAGGGAGTCGCGGTGCACCACCGGGCGATCGTGGTGTCCACGCACGCCCGCGGCGTCGGCGGGCCGCCGCCGCAACGCGATCTCGTCACCATGCCCCTGTGCTTCGACGGGGCCGCCGGAGGCTTGTACTGGACCATCACCGGCGGCGGGACCGCGGTGCTGCCCACGGAGACCGAGGCGCACGACCCGTCGGCACTGGCCAGGCTCCTGCGCCGGCTACCGGTCACGCACATCCACTCGGTGCCCTCGCACTACGGCCTAGTGCTCGAAGCAACGGCGGGAGCGGGTCTCGAACACCTGCGCCTGGTGTCCGTCGGCGGCGAACCGATGCCGCCGCAGCTGGTCGCCCGCCACCTGCTGGAGCACCCCGATGCCCTGCTGCTCAACGACTACGGCCCGACGGAATGCGCGGTCTGGGCGTCGGCCCATCCCTGCGACATCGTCGACGCCACCCGCAGGAAGATCCCGATCGGGCCACCGCTGCCCAACTACCGGCTCCACGTTCTCGACGAGCACCTCCGTGAAGTTCCGCCCGGTCTGCCCGGTGAGATCTACATCGGCGGACCGGGGGTCGCGCGCGGCTACCACCGCAGGCCGGGGCTGACGGCGCAACGGTTCCTCCCCGATCCCTTCGGTGGACCGGGCGACCGCCTCTACCGCACCGGGGATCGCGGCCAGTGGACCGCCGAAGGCGAGCTGCTGATCACCGGCCGCGTCGACAACCAGGTCAAGCTGCGCGGGTTCCGGGTCGAGCTGGGCGAGATCGAGGCGGCCGTCCGCCGCCACCCATCGGTGTCGGAATGCGTGGTGCTGCTGCGCACCGCCCCCTCCGGTGCGGACATCGTGACCGCGTTCGCCGCGTCGGCGGACGAAGACCTCGCCGAAGATCAGCTGCGCGCCGAAGTGGAGCGGATCCTGCCCGCCTACATGCAGCCCGACCACTACGTTCTCACTCGGAGACTGCCCAGGGCCCCGAGTGGAAAGCTCGACGTGCAGGCGATGCGGGCGCTGGAACCCGGTCAGCATCCCCGGCCATGACCACCCACAGCGATCACGTCACGTTCGAGAGCTCAAGGGCACTTCGAGCCGCATCGGCCAGAACCGCGCCGTACGGCGTGCGGGTGTGCCGGCGTTCCGACGGCCGACTCGACCTGGTGCCGGAAGGAGCCGTCGTCTGGGGTCCGGTGCGGGCCGCGCTGCTCGCGCACGGATCCGTGGCCCAGGTGGTTGTCCGTCAGCACAAGGGACGCCTGGTGGCCGTGGTCCTGGCGCGGGCCGCTGAACCGGTGCGGTGGAGGCCCACCACCGCCATCGGACTCGCCTTGGACCGGCTGGCCCGGCTGGCGCCCCAGCGCGCGCTGCACCTTGGGATCGGCGACATGGACCTGTCGGCAGCGTTGTCCGCTCATTGCGCCGACTACGAGCTCGCGGACCCGTCCGTGGACAAGATCTGCGAGGTGCTGGCCGGGCGGCCGGACCTGCGGCAGCGCGTGCGGCTGTCCGCAGCGCACCCCACAGTCGACGTGTTCGCCGCGAAGAAGCCCTACGACGTCGTGCTGCTGGACGCGGCGGCTCCGTCACTGTCCTCGCTGGACGTTCCGGAAACGGCCGTCGACCTGCTGCGGCTGGTACACGGCGACGGCGCGGTGTGCGTGGTGAACCTGCGAGATCCCCGATTGGAGCGGCTGGCGAACCTGCTGCGCACTGGACGCGCCGAGTCCACTCCGGATGCGGCGGGCTGGTCACCGCCCGCGGTTCGACGTGCGCTCGCCGGCCGGGCCCCGTGGGCCGACTGGCAGGCGCATGTGCTGCTCGGACCGCTGCCGGCGGCCGCCACCTACCACTTGCTGCTGCGGCCCGCGCGCACGACCACGAAAACGCCGTTGCTCAGGTGGGGACGGGATCTGCACTCACCGGCGCAGCTGGACCGACTGCTCAGCGGGCGCGGCGTGGCGCGTCTACGCCTGATCGGCCTGCCCGCGGCGGGCGTCGCCGACGTCGTGCCGCCCGGCTGGGCGATGTGCGGACGGCCGAGGACCGCCGTGGACTGGTGGGACATCGACACCGTCGCGGCCGAACACGGCTACCGGACGACGCCGCTGGCCTCACTGACCGAGGCTGAGGAACTGTTCGACGTGCTGGTCGAGCGGCAGGACTCGCCGGGCCGCCCCTCGCCCGGCGGGGGACTGGCCGCGCGCCTGCGGGCGTGGCTGGCGGTCCGGCTCCCCGGACTCGCCGCTGAGGTGGACCTCGTCGTGCTCGGCGAGGACGAGAACCCGGAGGCTGTGCCGTGAGCGGTCGAAAGGCCGTCGTGTCGGGTGGAGCGGGTCGGGTCGGCGGGTTGTTCGTCCGCCTGCTGCGGAAACACCTCGCGGCCACCGCAGTGGACCGACCACCAGCTCTGTAGCTGTCCACTGTGGTCTGTGACGAGCCGATCCGCCGTCGGACGTGCTCGAGGTCGTCGGCACAGCGGACATCGTCGTGATCGCGCTTCCCGAGGACGTCGCCCTGTCCACGTTGGACGCGTCGTGGACACGTTTGGCTGGAATCGGGTCGAACGGGGAGTCGAGGCACTGAGCCTGAACCCGATGTTCGCTCCCGCGCTGGGATTCCGGGACCACGCCGTCGCGGCGGTACCCCTTGTGGCCGGTCGCCGCGGACGGTGGCTGCTCGAGCTGATCACCGGAGAGGGAGCGCGCGTGGTGGAGCTGAGCGCCGAGGAGCACGACCGCGTCACCGCCGTGATCCAAGTCGCAACGCACGCGGCAGTGCTCGTGCTGAGCAAGGTGACCGCGGAGCTGGGAATCGGTGTCGACAGGGTCGTGGACCTGGCCCCGCCGCCGCATCGGACGCTCCTGGCGCTGCTCGTCCGCATCGCCGGGGCAAACCCGGAGGTGTACTGGGACGTGCAGGCGTCCAACCGGGCCGCACCCGCCGCGCGCCGCTCTGGCAGGCGCACCGGTCGACCTCGATGCGCAGGTGACTGCCGGCGATCGCAGCGGGTTCGGCCAGTGGCCGGGCGAGCTGGACGCCTGGACCGACGCACGAGGCGGCGAGCTGCGGGCCCAAGCCGTTCGACAGCTGCAGGCGGTGAACCCGGACCGGCACCAACAGGCGTGAGCTGATACTGCGTTGAGACCCGGCCCACCTAATGTGCATTGCGTGACCATTTGACTGCTTTTGGTGTCCGATTGGGAGAGAGGTCTTCGGACGTGGATTCGTTGCGCCCTTTTCGTTCGCGGATCGAGAAGCTGGACGAAGCGCTCGCCGAAATCGTGGCCGACCGACTTCGGGTGTGCGCCGAGGTCGCGGCGGTGAAGAAGGCGGAAGGCATTCCCATGATGCAACCGCAGAGAGTCGCCGCCGTCTGCGACGCCTACGCGCGACGCGGTCGGGAGTCGGGTGTTTCCGAATCCTTCATGCGCGACATGGCCATGCTCATCATCGGTGAGGCGTGCCGCCTGGAAGACGAGATCATCGAGGACGAGCCATCAGTCGATCATGTGACCCACGGTAGCAGCGCTGTGCATCACGTCGAGTGACGGGGCGCCCGAATCGCCTCCAATCAGCACGCTGAGTAGCGGTTTTTGTCCGAATTCTCACTGCAGTGTCCACTTTTGTGTACATGACTGTTTGCGTACAGTAGCGAGGTGTGAGAGTTTCCAACGTAGCGGCACCGCGGTTCGTGTCCTCGGGAGAGGGCGGTGCCGTGACCGACCGGGCAGCCCGGCCAGGTCGCCCCGCTCCGCGGAAAAGTAGTTCGCGGGCGCCCTCGCGGTGATCCCACTACGGGTGGAAATGGTCCTTACTTCCAGTTTTATTTCTTGGGGGTTCTTCCTGTGGTCTTCTCTCGTGAAGGCAGAGTTCCCTTTTGCCGTGGCGCTATCGCGCGCGGTTGACGTCGGATCCCGTGAGCGATCCTCTCGTACACCGACTTGGGGGCTTCAAAGTGCTTGTTTCGAACGGGGAAGAACGTGAGGCCAAGATCTACTTCAAGATTCTGGGGCCGTTGAGCGTTTCAGTCGGCCGGAAGCAGGTGAAATTGGGCAAGAACCGCCAGCTGAACGTGCTGGCGCTGCTGCTGATCAACGTTGGAAAACTCGTTCCGGTGGGCAGGCTCATCGACGCCGTGTGGGGAGCCTCCCCACCCGCGACCGTGGAGAAGCAGATCCAGACCTGCGTCTGGCGCCTGCGCAGGGCCTTCGAAGCCGCCGGCGCACCTGCCGACATCATCGAGACCGGCCAGGGCGGCTACCGCCTGCACCTCGCCGGGGGAGTGCTGGACGCGCAGCTGTTCGAAGAGCACGTGCGCCGAGGACGCGCACGGGTCGAAGCGGGTGACCTCGCCGGTGCCACCAGCAACTACTCCGAAGCGCTGGCACTGTTCGAAGGTGCGCCGCTGGCCGAGTTCACCAGCGGACCGGTCCAGGCCGTGGCGGCGCACTGGGAGGAACGACGGCTCGCAGTGCTCGAAGAGCAGCTCGACATCCAGCTGGCGATGGGCCAGCACGCGGAACTGGTCAGCGAACTGAAGATGCTCGTGGCCGAATACCCGCTGCGCGAACAGCTGCGCGCCCAGCTGATGACCGCGCTCTACCTCTCACACCGGCGTGCCGACGCACTCGCGGTGTACCGCTCGGGCCGTGCCATGCTGATCAACAGCTTGGGGCTCGAACCCGGCGCGCGCCTGCAGGAACTGCACCGCCGGATCATCGCGGGCACACCTGTCCCGCCGACCCCGCACCAGCGAGGGCGGCGAGTCGCGAAATCTCCCGCCCAGCTCCCGCTCGACGTCGGCGACTTCACCGGCCGCTGGGAAGAGCTCGAGTGGCTCACCGGCCTGTTGTCGCAGGACTCCGCCAGGCCGCAGGTGGTGTCCCTGGTCGGGCGCACCGGTATCGGCAAGACCGCGCTGGCGCTGCACGCCGCACACCGCGTGCGGAACTGGTTCCCCGACGGCCAGCTCTACGCCGACCTGCGGGGAAGCGCGGCGTCCCCGGCGTCCCCCATGGAGATCCTGCAGTCCTTCCTGCACGCGCTGGGCATGTCCGACCAGTGGATCTCCGACGACCTCACCAGCCGCGCCGCGCAGTTCCGCAGCGCCATCGCGGGCCGCCAGATCCTCATCGTCCTCGACGACGTTCCCGACGCCGCGAGCGTGGAACCGTTGCTGCCCGGCGGAAAGGACGCCGTGGTGGTGGCGACCGGCCAGGTCGGGCTGATGGAGCTGCCCGGCGTGGTGAGCCGACGCCTCGACGACCTGGAGACCGACGACGCCGTGCAACTGCTCGCCAGGATCATCGGCACCGAACGGGTCGAACAGGAACGCGGCGCGGCCCGCACCATCGCGGGGTTGTGCGGCCGGCTGCCCCTCGCCCTCCGCGCGGCCGGCGCACGGCTGCACGCCCGCCCGCAGCTGCGCTTGGACCGGTTCGTCGAACGCCTCGCCGACGAGAACCGGCGTCTGGCCGAGCTGTCCTACGGCTCGCTGGACCTGGCTGCCCGGCTCGACGTGGCAGCCGACCGCCTTCCGCCACGAACACGAACGCTGTGGCTGATGCTCAGCCTTCCCGACCTCGTCCACATCCCCGCCTGGGCCGCCACGGCGGTGGCGACCCTGTCGGACAGCGAAGCTCAGCGCGACCTCGACCTCCTGGTCGACCACCAAGCCCTGGACATCGCCGGAGAAGGGGTCGGCGGCGGAGCCTGCTACGTCTTCCACCCGCTGGTCCGCATCCACGCCCGCCGGCTCGCCCACGCCGAGCTCGACCACCAGACCAGGACGCGCGCCATGGCCCGGCTGGCCGACGCCGGGCGGGAACTGCAGGACTACGCCAACCACTTGCTGGAGAACAGGATCCCCGCTCAGATGACCTCCCACGTTGAAGGTCACGTCGGCCACTGGACGCTGCGGAAGGTGGCCGACCAACCCCTCGCCTGGCTCGACCAGGAAGGCTCCAACATCGCCGCGCTGGCCCGAGCCGGGCAGTGCAGGGGAGTGATCCCGGACAACGACCAGGTCGGTCACCATGTCCACAGCGCCTGAGCCGGGTACCGTTCTCGTGCTCTCCGCCAGTCCGCGCGCCGGCTCGCGGCCGGACTGGCTCGGCGACCACGTGACGCGGCTGCTGACCGAGGCAGGATGTCGCGCGCGGCACCTGAAGGTGCGCGACCTCCCCTCGGAAGCGCTCGTGCACGCGGAGGCCGGCGACCCGGAGCTCGCACGAGCCTGCGCTGCGGTCGACTCCGCGGAGGGGCTGGTGCTGATCACGCCCATCTACCGGGCCGCCTACTCCGGACTACTCAAGCTCTTCCTGGACGCGCTTCCCCGGCATGCGCTGGCGGGCAAGACCGTGATGCCCCTGGCCACCGGCGGCAGCGCGGCCCACGTGCTGGCGCTGGACTACACGCTGCGCCCGGTAGCCCAGACCATGGGGGCGCGGCACGTCGTGCGGGGGCACTTCGTGCACGACGAAGAGCTGCCCCGGCTCCAGGGCCGCATCGAACCCGTAGCGCGGACCGAGGCCGCGGTCGGGGCCGCGGTGTCGGTGTTCCACCGGGCACTGCTGCAGGGTGCGCAGCCCACACCCACCGTCCAGCCCTGGAACGTCGGTGCGTGACCGGGTGCCCGCGCGGTGGTCGGTCCGACTCACGGTCGTGCTGCTGGGCGTGGCGGCCCTCGCGCTGACGTTGTGGGTCTCACGACCACCGTCGGCGATGCCCGCCGACGCACCAGCCGACCGGTTCTCCGCCTCCCGGGCCGTGCAGCACCTGACGACCATCGCCGAAGGTCCGCGACCGACCGGCACCCAAGCGCACGCCAGGACCCGGCAGTACCTGGTGGACACGCTGACCGCGCTCGGCATCGAGACACGCGTGCACACCGGCGCGGCCGTCTCCCTGCTCGGGCCCGCGCAGCTCGGCGGCGAGGCGCGCTACGCCGGCGCGCAGCTGCAGACCGTCATCGGCCGCGTGCCCGGCACGGCGAGCACCAGGCCCGTGGCCCTGGTAACGCACTACGATTCCGTCGCCGCAGGCCCTGGCGCCAACGATGCCGGAGTGCCCACCTCCGCCTTGCTGGAGACCGCACGTGCCGTGATGGCCGGTCCGCGCCCCCGCAACGACCTGCTCTTCGTCTTCACCGACGCGGAGGAGATCGGTTTGCTCGGCGCGAAAGCGCTCGTCGAGGATCCCGAAGGCCTTCCGGACGCGGCACTGGTGCTCAACTTCGAAGCGCGCGGCAGCTCCGGTCCGACCTTGATGTTCGAGACCGGCACGGACTCGGCGTGGCTGGTCGACCTGCTCGCCCGGCACAGCGTGCGCCCCCAGACCAGCTCCCTGTTCGCCGAGGCGTACCGGTACCTGCCCAACCTGACCGACTTCACCGTGTTCGCCGCGGCAGGCCACCAGGGGATGAACTTCGCCTACCTCGAGGGGTACACCCACTACCACGGTCCGCACGACACCGTGGCGAACGTCGACCCCGCGACAGTGCAGCACCAGGGGGAATACGCCTTGGGCCTGGCAAAAGCGTTGGGCACAGCCGACCTCACCGCGCCACCCGCCGGCGACTCGGTGCACTTCACCGCCCTGTGGTGGGTGGTGTCCTACCCTGAACCGTGGGCCTTGCCACTGGCCTTGGTCGTGACGCTGGTGTGCGCGGCCGCGCTGGTCGCGGCACGGCGACGCGGTGAGCTGTCGGTGCGTCGGGTGGCCGGCGGTGCCCTCGTCGCCGTCGCGCACCCGATCGTCGTCGGCGCGGCAGTCTGGCTGACCGCACCTCTGGTGGCGACCAGGCATCCGGAGACAGCTGACTACGGCGACATCCCCGCGAACTGGCTGGCATTGGCGGCTTTCGCTCTTCTCACGCTCGCACTCAGCGCGTGCATGGCACTGCTGCTGCGGCGGTGGGTCGACCTCCGGCACCAGGCCTTCGGCGCCATCGTCGTGTGGGCCGTCGCGGCATCGGTCACCGCCGCCCTGCTGCCAGGTGTCAGCTACGTGTTCACCTGGCCTGCTCTCGGCGCGCTGGCGGCGTGGTGGCTGACGCGACGGGAGCCCGGACCAGCCGCCCAGATCGCCGCTGCCGCTCTGGCCCTCGTGCCGGTCGTGGTGATCGTGGTCCCGCTGGTGGTGCAGCTGTCCACTGCCCTCGGAGTGGTACTCATCGCCGTCGCCGCCGCGGTGCTCGCCCTGGGGTTGACCTTGTTGCCGCTCATCGGCACCATGCTCGCGCCGCGCCTGCCCCGCGGTGTGCCCGCCCTGGCCATGTCGGCGGCGCTGGTGATCGGTGTCGTTGCGTCGATCCCCACCGGCCAGGCTCCCGCACACCGAGCAGTGGCCTCCTACTTCCTCGACGCAACTTCCGGAACAGCGGCCTTGTTGTCGACCGAGCAGGGCGGTGTGCCGTCGGCCGACGAGAGACCCGCAGTCGCCTCCGACCTCTGGCCGGCCTGGTCAGCCCAGCTTCAACGTGCGCCCGCCGCAGCCCTGCCGTTACCACCCCCCACCGCGGCCGTGCAGGTGCTGTCACAGGGACGCGTGCACATCACCGCCGCATCGGCCCGAGGCGCGACGGAACTCGCACTCGTCGTCACCGGAGCGAGGGTCCTGAGCTACCGCGTGCAGGGCGCGGAGTCCGGCGAACTGAGCCTCGCCTCCGACGGGCCACGTGAGGACGCGTGGGAGTTGTGGGTGTGGTGCGTGCCGCCCGAAGGCGTTGTCGTCGAGCTGGAAGTCGAGCCCGGCGAGGGAGAACCGGTTCTCCGCGTGGCCGACAGGACCGGCGGTCTTCCCGGCGAGGTCGCGGGACAGTTCAGAACCACCACCGCCCCGGCAGTGGGAGAGACCCTGCTCGACAACGCGACCTTCGTCAGCGCACGCCAGCCGTTGCGGGAGATCGGGAAACCAGGAGGAGACCGGTGATTCGAGTCGCCAACGTCGTCGCGGGCCGACGCGACGAGTCTTCGCCGATGTGGACAGAACTGGTCGACCCCTGCACCGGCCAGACCGTCGGCCACGCGCCCGAATCCACCCCTGACGAGGTCTCCACCGCCGCGTCGGCCGCACGCCGGGCGGCGCTGTCCTGGAGCGCGGCCACCCCGGGACAACGCCAACGTGCTCTGCTGCGCCTGGCCGACGTGGTGGAGGCCGAGGCTGACCGGTTCGTCCGGGCAGAGGTGCTCACCACGGGCAAGCCGTTGGTCAGCACCCGCGAGGAAGAGGTTCTGGCCGCCGCGGACCACCTCCGGTTCTTCGCGGGTGCCGCCAGGCTCCACGACGGCATCGGCGCTGCCGAATACCTGCCTGGTCACACGTCCTACGTGCGCCGGGAACCGATCGGGGTCACCGGCCACCTGCTGCCGTCGAACTACCCGTTGCTGATGGCCGTGTGGCAGGCGGCCCCGGCCCTGGCAACCGGCAACGCGGTGGTCCTCAAACCCGCACAGCCCACCCCGACAACCGCCTCTCTGCTGGCCGAAGCGGCGGCGGAGTTCCTGCCCGCGGGCACCCTGTCGGTGGTCTGCGGTGGTGCGGGGACCGGCCGCGCCCTCATCGCCCACGTCGACGCGGTAGCGCTCACCGGCACCACGCGTGCCGGTGTCGAGGTCGCCCGCGCCGCAGCCGCCTCGGTCACCAAGGTGCACCTGGAACTCGGCGGCAACGCGCCGGCCGTCGTGTTCGCCGACGTAGATCCGTCAGCTGCGGCGGAAAGCATCGCAGAAGCGGCCTTCTTCAACGCAGGACAGGACTGCACCGCCGTGACGCGCGTGCTCGTCGAGGAGTCGATCGCCCCCGAACTCACCCAGGCACTCGCGGCCCGCGCCGAGGCGACGGTCGTCGGCCCACCCTCGCACACGGATGCCTTCTGCGGCCCGTTGATCACCAAGGCCCACTTCGAGCGGGTGCTCGCGGTGCTCGGCCGGCTACCCGCACACGTGAGGGTCCTGGCGGGAGGAAAGAAGGTGCACGACGCGGGCTACTTCCTGGCGCCGACAGTTCTCGCCGGGGTGCAGCAAAGCGACGAGGTCGTCACCGAAGAACTGTTCGCCCCGGTCTTGACCGTGCAGACGTTCACCGGCGAGCAAGAGGCGCTGGCACTGGCCAACGGTGTGCCTCAAGCACTGACCGCCAGCGTGTGGACGTCGGATCACGGCCGCGCACACCGGTTCACCGCGGCGCTGGAAGCGGGCTGCGTCTGGGTCAACACCCACATGCGGTTCACTCCGGAGATGCCGCACGGAGGCTTCAAACACTCCGGCTACGGCAAAGACCTGTCCCGCTACGCCGTGGACGAGTACACCCGCGTCAAACACGTGATGCATCACTTCATCGAGACTTCCGGCGCTCATGTTGCGCACGGATGAGGCTGATGGCACAACGAAAACTCCTTCTCCGCTCCACCGCAGCTTGTATAACCGACAGAGTGGATCAATCCGAAGTTGAGGAGTTGCAACAGATGGCATCGAGGTCACCGGCTGTCGAGGTGCTCGCCGACGTGGTCGGCTGGTCCGGACTGCCGAAGTGGCAACCCGACTGGAAGCTGACCGAGGACCTGCTCGGCACAGCACTACCGGACGACTACAAGGCTCTTCTCGACACGATCCCGTTCGGCGAGTACGTGGGCACAGTGCTGGTCGGACCACCTACCGTAACCGGGCGCGAAGGCGATCATCTCGCGATGTTCCGAGAAGTCATGCTGACGCTGACCGACGGTGAAAGGCACCCGTACGACGCATACCCCAAGCTCCCGGGCCTGATCCCGTGGGCAGTGTTCGACTACCCGGTGAAAGGCCAGCTCTTCTGGCTGGCTGATGACGGAAACCCGAACCAGTGGCCGGTCATCGTCAAGGGTGCTGACGGGACATGGGAGCGGCACGACCTCGGCGCCGTTGCTTTCCTCATCTCCTTGGTGCGCGGAAAGCTGTCGAGCAAGACCGTGCAGCGAAACCCCGGCGCCGAGTTCTACCGGACGCTGCAGAACCTGCCTGGTGCACCGAACAACACCGGAAGGTAGCTGCCGGCCGCAACGGTCCCTCGGCGCGTCGGCTGCCACGGCATCGATTGTCCGGGGCATCTGCTTGGCGGCGTGGCGTTCGGACGGATAGCGACCGCCGGCGCCGACCGTCTCTTCCGGATCGGGAGTTGGACGTCGACCACGCCGAGATGACCGCCTGCCAGGTGCGGCCCCGGACCAGTCGAGCCGAGTGGGAGAAGTACCTGCAGGGCGGCGACTACCAACCGCCCTGCGGCAGGTGATCGCGTGGCGGCCCAACTCGCTCCGCAACACTGCCGGATCAGCTCCGGCGTGAGCGGACCTCCCTCGGAGTGCGTGACGATCAGTCGGAGCCCTTCACTCTTCGCCGTTTCCAGCAGTTCCTCGGGAAAGCACTCCGAGCGCCACGGCGGGTAGCGGATGCCGTGCACTGCTGTGGGATTGCGCTGGAGGTGGTCCGCGATGCTCGGATAGCAGACCCGCAGGATGCTACCTCGTCCGCCGGGCTCGTCGTTGCGAATGCCGAGGCGACCCGGCTCGTGGATTTTGCGCCATTGGGGCAGGACTTGTCTCGCAACGCACTCTCATACGCGCTTGGTGATGTCCAACGCTGTCGATCGAACTGTCGAAAGCGAGGAGCCATATGGAGTGCGTTCACGGTGAACGAAGCGAAGCGGAAGCCGCGTCTTCGAACGAACAGGAGCGTCGCATGAGTGCCAAGGTGACACAATTGTTTGTAGTCAAAAGTGATCCAAGCAGCGCGCATTGAGTTCGCTCCGATCCAGGCTGGCATCCAACAACGCAAGCCGGTTGACCGGACGTCTGGATGTGCGCACCGTGTCGCTGAAGAAGTGCACGCTCGCCCTGGACGGCGTGCCCTCACGTAGTCTGCGGTACCCGGATGCTGATCACGCGCCATGGCCAACTGCGCGGTCCAGTCATACGGCGGCCCTGTCGTTTGAGACCTACGGAGAGGACGGGTGCAAGCGGAATCAAGTCGCGTCTCGTCTGCGGTTTGCGTCGCTCTATCAAGGGCATCCATCGGCAGGCAATGCAAGTGTCGTCGATCTGGACAGGAGAACCGACATGACCAGCGCAGCAGGTCCGATGGGCGGCGACATATCCGGAAGTTCCGGCTGGCAAGGTGGCAGGGTCGCAGGCGACCTCGCCACCGGAGCGCCCGCGGCGCACAGAGCGGATCCGGAGACCAAGTCGTCGTTCAAGACCACGGAGTTCTTCGTGTTCCTCGCTGCGGTGGCCGCAGTGGTGGTCACGGCATTGATGGTGAGCGGTGACGCAAACACCGCCGACCCGTTCAACGCCGAACAGGCGTTGCGCTACATCACCTTCCTGGCCATCGGTTACATGATCAGCCGTGGACTGGCCAAGGCCGCCAGCCGTCGGCGCGACGGCGCCGACCGCTGAACAAAGGGGACGAACCAGGTGAAGATCCGTCCCCTCGGTGGGCGTCTCGGCTGCCTCCTGATGATCGCCTTTTCGGTGGTGGCCTCCGTTGTGCTGACCCTCCTGCTCAACCTGGTCTTGTGAGCGTGTCCCTGCACAAGCAAAAGTTCGTCTCACTTCGAGGGTCGCGCGACCTTCCGAGCAAGCTTTCCGGTCGGTCGTGCCGTTAGGGCGTGAGCTGTTCCGGGAAGCCGGCGGCGACGACCAGGCCGGGGCCCTCGAACTTGACGGAGCGCGAGATCCGGTCGCCGGTCACGGTCAGCACCCACAGGCAGTCGGCGCGCAGGACCCCGGAGCCGTCGCGGCGGTACCCGGCCGCGGCGGGCTGGCCGTTGGCCCTCGTCGGCAGCATCCTGACGTCTTCGTTCCTGGCGGCGAAGGTCTTCTCCAGGAACGGGACGCACACCCGCACGCCCCGGAACCAAACCGGGTGCGGCACGGCCTCGAGGCTGAAGTCGTCGTGGATGACCTCGCGGATGGCGGCGGAGTCGCCCGCCTCGAACGCGGTGACGTAACGCGCGAGCAGCGCGCGTTCGAGCTCGAGGTCCGGCTGCCGGGGCCTCAGGTCCGTCAGGTCCAGCTCGTCGAGCCGCCTGCGGGCCCGTTGCAGCAGGCTCTTCACCGCGGGAACGCTGACGCCGAGCGTCTCCGCGATCTCGGCGGCCGACCACGACAGGACTTCCCGCAGCAGCAACGCCGCCCGTTGCCGCACCGGCAGGTACTGCAGTGCCGCGATCAGCGCGAGCCGCACGGACTCGCGCAGCACGGCCACCTCGCCCGGCTCGTCGTCGCGGTGGTGCAGCAGGGCGTCGGGCAGCGGTTCGAGCCAGGCGATGGACTCGTCGGAGTGCACACGCACGTCGGGATCGGTCTCGGGCGCTCCGAGACCGGCGGGGAGCACCCGGCGGCTGCGGTGGGACAGCGCGCTGACGCACGTGTTGGTCGCGATCCGGTACAGCCAGGTCTTGACCGACGACCGCCCTTCGAACCCCGCCATGCCGCGCACCGCCCGCAGGTACGTGTCCTGGACGACGTCCTCGGCGTCCTGGTACGACCCGGTCATCCGGTAGCAGTGCGCGACCAGCCCCGGTCGCAGCAGGTCGAACTCGTCGTGCAGCCGCACGCTGGTCAACGGTGGGAGCACCTCGGCAGACACGTCACGCTCCTGGTCGCGGGTCGTCAACTACCCATTGGACACCGCCGGCCGCGAAAAGGAATCGCTATCGCGCACCCAGTTGCTCCAAGGCGTCGCGCATGGTCGCCAGACCCCCTCCCCGGTAGAAGCGGGGACCGAACGACACCCTCGCCACCCCCAGCGACCGCAACGCCTCCAGGTCGAGCTCGTCGGTCGTGTTGCCGTTGACCGGACCCTCCGCGACCAGGGGCGGGAGGGTGGTCCTGGCCGACCCGCCGATCGGGTAGACGCAGTCGACGCCCGCCGCGCGGTAGAGACGCGCCCGGCGGAGCGCCTCCGGCAGCCGGTCGGCCTCCCCGATGCCGCTCGACGGCAGGAACACGTCGATCCTGGCGTTGACCACGACCGGGACCCCGGCGGCGTCGGCCGCCGCGCGCACCCCGGCGAGCCGGTCCGCCTGCTCCCGGGCGTCCAGGAGTCCGCCCCGCCGGTGATCGGTGTCCTCCAGGTTGCACCCGACGGCACCCGCGTCGAGGAGCGCGGCCACGAAATCGTCGGGGGACAGGCCGTACCCCGCCTCCGCGTCCACGGTCACCGGGACGGGCACGGTCCGCGCGATCCGGGCGACCGCCGCGAACATCTCCCGCCACGGCGCCTTCTCGCCGTCCGCGTGGCCGAGCACGTCCGCCACGGCCGCGCTCGACGTCGCCACGACCGGGAAACCCAGCTCCACGACCAGCTCCGCACTGGGTTCGTCCCACGCGTTCGGCAGCACGAGCATCGAGCCGTGGTGCAGTTCGCGCAGCAGGTCGGCGTGCACTTCGAGGTCGGACATCTATCGCACCTTTCGCGGGATGAGTGATCCGGCCAGGGCGCCCACGACCGCGAGCGCCGCACCGGTCAGGACAGCGGCGGTGAAGCCGCGGGAGAACTCCTCGCCCGACGCGTAGCTCCCGGCCTCCGAGAACCCCACGACGAGGAGCGCGACACCGAACGCCCCGCCGAGCTGCCGCATCGAGCTGAACGAGCCGGAGGCCTTGCCGAGGAACCGCGGCTCCACCGAGGTGAGCACGGCGCTCTGCGCTGCGGGCAGGCACAGGGCGATGCCCGTTCCGGAGAGCACCATCGGCACCACGATTGCCGCGTACCCGGTCGCCGGGCCGGCGACCAGCGCGAGCCACACCATCGCGAAGGCGTGCAACCCGAGCCCCGCCACGACGAAGGGCCGTTCACCGAACCGGCCGATCCTGCGCCCCACCCACTGCGGGACGACCACCGTCGTCAGTCCCCACGGCGCCAGCGCGAGTCCCGCGGCCAACGGCCCGTACCCGAGCCCCGTCTGCAGGAACTGCGCCATGAAGAACACCACCCCGAACGCGGAGCCCAGTGGAAGAAGATCACGACGTTGGCGGCGGAGAACCTCCGCGAGCGGAACAGGTGCAGCGGCAGCATCGGGTGGGCGGCACGGCGTTCCCGGACGACGAACGACACCAACGCGGCGACCCCGGCCACCGCGGGCACCACACCGCCCTGGACCAGCGCCCACATCAGCCCGAACGTCCCCGCGCCCGCGAGCACCAGCCCCGGCACGTCGACGGCGCCGTCCGGTCCCCTGCTCTCACCGATCTTCGCGAGGGCGAGGAAGGCCAGCGCGGCGCCGATCGGCACGTTGATCCAGAAGATCCACTGCCAGGACACCCCCGCGACCACGGAGCCGCCGACGAGAGGCCCCAGCGGGACGGCCACACCGCTCACGCTCGCGAAGACACCGAGCGCGCGCGGCCGGAGCTGCCCCGGGAAGGCCGAGCTCAACAACGCGAGGGCGAGCGGCATGACGAACGCGGCCCCGGCACCCTGCAGCAGCCGCCCCGCGATCAGCGTCCCGACGTCCGGGGCCGCGGCACACACCAGCGACGCCCCCGCGAACACCGCCACCCCGGCGGCGAACACCTTCCGCCGCCCCCACCGGTCCCCGACGGCCGCAGCCGTCATGAGCAGCACGGCGAAACTCAGCCCGTAGGCGTTGACCGTCCACTCCAGTTCGGCGAGCGAGGCACCGAGGTCCGTCCTGATCGCCGTCAGGGCCGTCGCGACCACCAGCGCGTCGAGCACGACCATCAGCGACGCGACCGAGGTGATCACGAGCACCCGGGTCCTGGTTCTTCCCTCGACCGCCGGTTCGCCCGCGGTCCTCGTGTGGGTCGGCACTTGGTCCTCCTTCTGCGCTCCTCGGAGGTGTGGACCCGAAGAGGGGGCAGGAGGAATCGGTGCCGAGGACAGGAGTTGATCCGCTGCTCCAGCTTGAGCTCGGCGGAGTCGCGGTGTGCACGGTCGCGATGACCGCGACACCTGCGCGCCCACGTCGGCAAGGAGAGTGATGTCCGCCGTGATACCGGCTCCGGCAGGTTCGTAGGCGCGCCGGTCACGTGCGCGAAGTCTTCTGCGGGTCCTGGCCACGATCCCTTCGGACCGCTCACCCTCCGCTTCCACCCGGCAGTGTGGTGACCCGACCCGATCGGAGCTACCCGACCGTGCCCGACCCTCCGATGTTGTGAGCAGGCCCAGGTACCCCACCACACCAGTCCGGAGGATGCAGTGCCTCTCACCGACCTGCTCAAAGCCAAGATCAACCACGGCTTCGCCCACCTGGACGTGGACGGCGACGGCCTGTTGACCGAGCAGGACCACGTCCTGATGGGCCGCCGCGCCGCCGAAGCCCTGGGTCACGCCTCCGGATCGGCAGAGGAACAGCGCATCGTCGACGCCTACGTGGACATCTGGCGCGACCTGCACGAACCCCACATCCCCGACGGCGGCCAGGCCATCAACCGCGAGCAGTTCCTCGCCTCCACCGGCAGCCTCGCCGACGACCCGCAGGCCGCCTCCGCCACCGTGGGAGCGATCGCCAGGGCGTTTCTGGCGATCGCCGACACCGACGCGGACGGCAACGTCAGCCCGGCCGAGTTCCGGAAGTTCCAGCAGGGGCACTTCCCGAACCTGACCGAGGAGGAGTCGGCGAAGGCGTTCACCCACCTCGACCTCGACAGCGACGGGTTGCTGACGGCGGAGGAGTTCGTCCGGGCGTGCGTGGACTACTGGACGAGCACCGACCCCGACTCGCCCGGAAACTGGTGGGCAGGTCAGGCCCTGGGCTGAGGACCCCGTCCCTGTCGGACCCGGCTTCGCGCACGGACCGGGCGAGCCCAGGTGTCGGAGTCGCACAATGCCCGCGGTACCGTCGACCTGGGCGTTGACACAGCCGCCAGGTTCTTTGCCACCATCGCCAAACCCGCGCCTCAAAGCCTGGTCACCACACGATTGGCCGGCCTGCTCGACCTCGCAGCGGCAGACGTGACCGGTTTGGGCGGGCCGGTGCTCCCCGCACGCGCTGGGGTGGTCCCGCGGCTCGAGCACTGGTCTGTGGCCAAGGCATCACACCCGTGATCGCCCGCCGCCTGAAGTTCGGCAGCAGCCGCCGTGGGTTAGCGCGATCTGTTATAGCGGCCCAGCGGTCGACTCCCTCGAAAGCTCATGGAGGGAGCCAAGGGACGAGTTCGTCGACGATCGCAAGGACATCGACTTCGCTGCTACCGGTTGATGTGCCGTTCGATCGTCTCGAAGATGTCGCAGTCGATCTGCCGCCACCACTCAGGCATGTCGTCCCAGGCGGGGATGTGGGAAGGTTTGGGCTCTGCGACGTGCTTGCGGACCTGCTCGCGCCAGCACACCGCGACGAACTGTCCTTTCTGCACGCGGCTCAGCTTCGCCATGTCATCACCGGCTTTGATGAAGTCGGCGACGTAGTCGTAGACCGCGGTTGCGCAGGCCTTCTCCCACTCCGGGGTCTGGTCCCAGGGCGTGATGTAGCTGTCCTTGGGGGTGCCGGGGAAGTGCTTGGCGATGCCGGCGATCCAAGCTTCGCGGAAGATGCGGCCGCGGTCGTCCTGCACGTCGTGCTCCTGTCCTATCGGGACGAAAAACTTGTCAGGGCCTTGATCTCACCGCTGAGGCGTTGCACCTGCTTGTCGGCGAGCAACGGCACCAGGTGCCGCTGGAGGCCGGTGAGTTTGCGGCGGATGACGTCGGAGCCAGTGTTGCGGGCCTCGGCGAGGACCGCGTTGGCGTAGCTGATGACGCGGTCGGGATCGCACCGTTGGGCGCCGATCACGGCCAGATCGGTGAGCACGCTGGCGCGCCGTCGGGGAGTGAGCTTTTGGCGCAGTGCGGCGGTGAGCGCGGCTTCGGCAAGGTCGTGGCGGCCGAGAGTGGCGTAGCAGGTGCCGCGTTCCTCGGCGAGCCTGGCGCCGTCGAACCGCAGCCATCCGCCGTTGTGGATCGTCCCGGTCAGTGCGCGCACTTCTTCGGCGGCGTCGAGCGCGCGCTGACAGGCGGCCAGGTCGCCGAGCCCGGCGTGGGTTTCGGCTTGGACGACCGCGACCCAGTGCCGGGTGGAGAGGCTGGGGTCGCCGCGGTGGGCGAGCTCGGCGGCGAGGTCGAGCATGGGCGCGGCCTCGCCGAACCGGCGCTCGTAGACCGACAGGAACGAGTGCCGGGTCATCGCGCAGGCCCACAGGTCGAAGTCGCCGGCGGTTTCGCTGGCGTGGGCGGCGAGGCTGTAGCTGTCGGCGGCTGCGGTGTAGTCGTTGCCGTCGAAGTGGATTTCGCCTTTGAGCTGGTAGAGGTCACCGGCGGCGGCGCAGATGCGCCGCTTGGCCGTCAGGCTGCGGCTGCGCTGCAGCTCGGTGTTCAGCACGCCGAGCTGGGTGCGCACGACCGGCAGGACCTGCGCTTTGGATGGGGCGAGTGCGTAGACCTGCCAGAGGTGACTGTTGAGCTTGGTGTAGTCCTCGGCATCGAAGTCGGTGGCGACGGACGTGTCGCTGTCGGCCGACCACAGTGCCAGCATGGTGCCGACCATGCTGAACGCGCGTAGCGCTTCACGACGGTGCATATCGTCAATCTCCGCGGGGTCCTGCTGGCGGCGGTAAGCAAGAGCCAACTCGGGGTCATCGAGGTTCTGTTCGCCGCCTCGTTGTGCGAGGCGGCCGCTCGGGTCTTGCTCCCGAAACGCCGCGCCTGCGCCGGGTGCCGTCCCCCAGTCTGCCTGCCTGCCGCCTGAACGTATAGCGCCGGGCGTCCCAGTGAAGAGAGCGTCGAGCTGGTTCCTGTTCAGTCGCAACACTTTCGCGAGCATGTTGCGTGTCAACAGCTGTGGCACGCGCTCCCCGGCTTCCCAGCGTTGAACTGTCCGGCGGTCAACGCCGGTTTGTTCGGCGAGGCCTTCCTGCGTGAGATCGAGTTCGCGGCGGCGACGCGCGAGAGGGTGCTGCTCTTCGGTCATCCCTGCGCCTTCCGTACCGCCCGCCCGATTACTTCGGTCGAGTCACCGCTGGTCAGGCGCGCGCATGTCGCCTGGTGCCGCCATCCTGCCGCATTGCGGTCGTGGTGCTCGCACGCCGTTACCGGTTGTGTGCACCTAGCAACGTGACCCGAGTCTCAACATAACCGAGGAGGCACCGATGACCAGCATGCATACCCCTTTTGCCGTACTTGGCGACGGCTACGGGTTACGCGGCGGACCGAGCGGCGATGTCGCGGTTGGTGACCTCCCTGACGGTCCCGGCCGCCGAATCGCGTCCACAACGCCGTACTCCACTTCCCCTGCTGTGCTGCATGCGCCGAGCCCGAAGGACACCCGATCATGCCCGTCTTGCTCGCCGAGCCTCCTGACGATCGCGAACCACGTTGGCAGCCCGTTGTTCCGTCGGACGCGATCAAAGCTGACCGGCCGGTCGCCGAGCCTGTCTTGCGGACTTTCGGCGCGCATGCTCGCCACCGCCATGCTGGTGCGGCAGGAGCTGTGGTGGTGAGCGAGTTCGTGTGGTGGGTATCGCCGCACGACGGCGAGTCCCACGCGATCCTGCGCAGTCAGGCCGAGGCTGGTGCCAACGACGGCACTGTGGACACCGAGTGCGACAAAGTGTTGCTGATCGAGCATGCGCAGCACTGCTCGAACGGCAGGTTCTGCCAGAAGTGCCTGGTGAAGGTGGGGCAACGCGTCATCGACTGCAGTTGGTTCGTGTGACGGTGGTGGCGCAGCACGTCTACCGCGACGGAGACCGGTGGGGCGTCACAGTGCACGAGCTGATCCAAGCCGCGGTTGATGAAGGACGCCCGGTGCGGCTGCACTGGAACGAGGCCGGAACTGAATGGGATTGGCAAGGCAACGAGTTTCACACCATCGTCATGCCCGCCGTCGGCGAGCAGCTGCTCGCTGACCACAACAGATGGTTGAGCCAGGCAGGTTAGCCGCAATGACGCCCTCGCAGCTCCTGCGTGGCGTGATCGCTCGATACCGGCACACCATCGACAGCGCCGCCTCGCTCACGGCTCGCATAGATGAGCGTGCGCTACCGGCGTTGTGTGGGGAGATCTGCAGGCCCAACCCATCGCCAGCACGTACGCAGCGTGTCGCTGGCTGATCTGCGACACCTGCCGCACCGCCACGACGCATTCCGTCGTGGCCCCACTGACTGGTGCGTCCCGCAGGCGCACCAGCCGCGCATGCACGCGACCTGAGAAAATCGCACCACGTGAGGAGAAGTAATCATGACCACTGCAACGACCCTGCGCGACCCGCGCACTTGTGTGTCGGCTGAGGTGTGGGACCGCGAGGTTCGGCTGATCATGCGCGACCACGACATGGATCGCGACCTGGCCGAGCGCACCTTCGGCCAGACCGTCGCCTACCTCGTCGTCGCGGGCGAGAACCCGAACCTTCCGATGGGACCCACGCCGGCCGTCGACAAGGGCGTCCACAGCTTCACTCTCGACACGCCCCACTACTTCACTTTCTGTGAGGAGAACGCGGGCCGCTACATCCACCACATCCCGCACCTGCCCGAGGACGGCAAAGAAGGCCCGCTGGTCCTGAACAGCACGATCCACGCCATCCGCGCGGCCGGGTTCCCGCTCGACACCGAGCTCTGGAACGCCAAAGCCGCCGATTGCAACCAGTGCTACGCCGGCTGCCACGACAGTCCCAAGTAGCACCGGTGTACCCGCGCGACCGCTGATACGGTCCCTCGTCCTGTGCCCTCTCTAGGGCGGGACGAGGGACTCTCCAAGGAGGACCGTTGGTGAATAGCCCCCAGGCAGAGGTATGGGAGCGGTATGCCGCCAAGTACACGCCGCGTCGAGCGTTGAACGCCGCAGGAGCATCGACCTGGCTGAATTGGACCCAGTACCCCGATCACGGGCCAGACGAGTCCGTGCTCGGAAACCTCAAGGGCAAGCGCGTACTAGAACTTGGCTCCGGAGCTGGCGCCAACCTCGCCCACCTGGCGACCCTGGGCGCTATCTGCACCGGCATCGACATCGCCCCCAGCCGCGCCCACACAGCACAACAAACGTGGGGCCACTTGGGCGACATCACGTTCGCCACCGCCGATGCTGTCGAGTACCTCGCCACCACAACCACGACGTTCGACATCGTCTACTCGATCTTCGGCGCCGTTTGGTTCACCGACCCGACAATCCTCTTTCCCCTGGTGCGCAAACGAATCAGTGATGAAGGTGTTTTCGCGTTCTCGCACCCCCCAGCCAGCCCTCACGAATACAAGCCCGGCCAGGTCATCCGACAGTGGCACCTTCCTCCCACCCGATGGACCAACCTGCTCATCGGCACGGGCTTCGCCGGCGCCGCCGCCGAGGTTATTGACGCACCCGAACCCGGCGAGCCCGGCACCGTCCTCGTGTACGCATCCGCTACCTGATCCCAAGATCGCCAGCACGGCTGCTTCGGCATACGCGACCTCATCATGTTGCCGACAGTCGGCCGACTGCGAGGAACCCACCGGATGTCTACTGCCGTCACCCCACGCATCGGCGCTCGGGTGCTGCTCGACGCTCGCGACCACGTGCTGCTCATCCACGCCTGCGACCCGCACGACCGCCACTATCATCGGTGGGAGGTACCCGGTGGAGACCTCGAGCAGGGCGAGCAGCCAGAGGATGCCGCTGTGCGCGAGGTCGCGGAGGAGATCGGACTCATCATTCCGTCCCTGGGCCAGAAGCTGTGGATCCGCGAATCGCGCTTGCACTACAAGGGACGCGACCACCACCGCCAGGACCACGTCCTTCTCCGCCGCATCATCGACGCCGTGCCAAAGGTGGCGCTCAAGCCGACCGAGAACGAGAAGGCCGGACTGATCGAGCGACGCTGGTGGTCAGCAGCCGAGCTACGCCGCCGCATCGACAAGCTGATTCCCGCTCAATTGCCCAGTCTGCTCGACAAGTTCCTTGCGGGCACTCTCGACGTCACGCCGCTGAGCTTGCTCGACTGACACCGCCTCAAGATCACCGCCGAGGTCAGAGGCCACGCTCGGGCGATCCGCTACAGGGCCGCAGCCGCCTCAGCGAGAAGCTCCAGCGGCTTGTCCTCTTCGAACGCCATCGCCCACTGGACGCCAAACCGCTCCGCGACTTGCCGACCTGGTCGCAGTCCTCCACGTACTCGGACCGTGTGAACGGGCACCCCATCGTCGGATAGGCCCCTGCTGAGTTCGGATTACCCGGAGGGATGTCACCCCAGGTCTGTGATCCCTTGCCGCGTATCCCACCTCCGACGCGCCCGGTCCGCTAGCTGTAGTGACTAATTCGCACCTAATGACGGTCACCTGGGGCGGGACGACTCCCCCAGGTTGGCAGGCTCGATCGGTAGAAGCCTCAAGAAGCGTTCACGTCGCTCGTGACCAGCTGGTCGCTTCGACGGATCGTGCGTGCACTACTCGCCATGACGGTCAGCACACCGCCGCGCCGGCTCCTGATCCGACAGATCGCCGCAACGTCTGCAACACCAGCACCGATGCGGCGATCTCGGGCCTCCACTGCCGAGCGGTCGTCACGCGGGCAGACGGTCGAGGAACGCGGTCAGCAGCGCGTCCAGTTGCCCCGGCTCCGCACGGCCACCCAGCAGGCCACGCAGGCGTGCCCACTCGGGCAGGTCGAACGCGCCGCCGAGGCTCGACACGGGCTGCGGGTAGCGGGCCTGGTGCGGGGCCACGAACAGGCCCCGCAGGGTCTCGCAGTCGCGGTCGGCGGCGGCGAACAACGCGTGCGTGAACCGGTCGGCGAGCCGGTAGCAGCCGAAGTCGACCAGCCGGCGGTCCGTGGTGACCTGCACGTTCACCCCGTCGATCAGTACTTCCCGGCCGTCGAAGCCGACCGCCGCCGCTACCCGCGCGAGCCGTCGCGGCCCGAGCGGCACGACCACGCCGTCACGCACGACCTCCGGGCCGCCCGCCCGGTGGCGCAGCAGGAAGCGGATCGCGCCGGAGGAACTCGCGGTGATGCCGTACCGGCGCAGGGTCAGCTCGACGTCCAGCAGTTCCGCGGCGGTGCGCGTGCCCGGGTCGCGATCACCCCACTGGAACTCCGGCCGGGTGCGGGCCTGCCGCACGAGCAGCACCGCCGGCTCGCCGGGCCGGCCCGCCCGGTCCAGGACGTCCACGCCCAGGTCGACGATCGCGTAGTGGCCGATCGGGCTCATCGGGTGGCCGGCGCGGCGCAGGGCCGTCCGGGCCAGCCGGGCCAGGACGACCTCGTGCACCGCCGCGCCCAGCCCCAACAACCCGTGCGCGCCGCCGGGGACCGGCCGGTACCCAAGCCGCACGCCGCAGCCCTTGACGTCGAACAGCACGGTGGCGCCCGCCGGCAGGACGACCGGGACCAGCGCCGCCCGCGTGTAGCGGGGCGGGCGGTGCACCCGCCGTTCCGGGCCCACCGCCCGCAGCCGGGTCTGCGCCCGGTCCTGGGCCGCCTGCGTCCGGGACAGCACGCCGACCTGCCGGGTCAACCAGCCCAGGTCGGTCAGGTCTCCGGCGGTGACCAGGTCGCCGAGGTCGCGGGCGAGGGCGTCCCGGTCGGCGTGCAGCAGGCGCGCGCCGGGGACGGTCACCACGTTCTCCGGCCGCCACTCGCGGCCGTAGAACTCCTCGAACTCGTCGAGTCGGGTGACCGCCACCGGCGTGGCACCGCTCACTAGGCCGTGCCTACTTGCACTTGTCCTCCTTGCAGCCCTGGAGGATCTCGCACGGCACGCCCCGCAGCACCTGCACGGTCCGCGTGGGGGAGACGTCGTCGCCGGACCCGGACCGGTGCAGCCGCCACATCGTGCCCTTGAACTCCTCGAGGGCGGCGATCGGTTGCGGCGTGGAGGTCAGCGTGCGCGTCGCGGGGTCGTTGGTCTCCATCAGCAGTTCGTCGCGCTGGACGGGGAAGTGGTCGTGCAGCAGGCACAGGCCGAAGCGGTCGATGTTGCCGTGCCGTTCGAGCAGGTCACGCAGTTCGGCGATGAACTCGGCATCGCGTTCGCCGAGGGCTTCGGCTTCGGTGAACCCGGGCAGTGTCGACTCCAGCATCTCGTTCACATCTCCTTCGCGGTCACCGCCGCCCGGCGTTGTCCGGGAGCGGGGCTTGAGGGGGTCAGTGCTGCGGGTGGTCGGTCCAGTCGCGCCAGGCCAGCTCCAGCCGGTCGAGCACGAGCAGCGGGCTGGGCGGCACGTCGCGGCCGGGCGAGCTGGTCAGCACGGTGAAGGTGAACCTCAGCGGCCCACCGGGGGTGGGGTGGGTGGCGTCGAACCACGCGAGCGCGCCGGCCGAGACGACGGCGGGCAGGTCGGTCGTCGCGGGGTCGCAGGCCAGCGGCGGCAGGAACAGCACCGGCGCGGCGGGCGTGGCCGCGACGGGCAGGGCCGGGTTGAGCGCGATCGCGTAGGTGGCGCTCACCTGGACCAGCTGTGGTCCTTCCGGCGCGGTGGCGAACAGGGTGGCCAGCAGGTTCTCCCACTGGCCCCGCAGGGTCCGCGGCACCGGGCCGGTGCCGCCGATCGCCGCCATGTCCAGCGGGTCCGCGACGGTCACGGTCGGCCGCAGCGGTGTGGGGAACGCCGCCGGCGCGGTGCGGTAGACGAACGCGTCCGCGGTGGTGCGGTCGTCCACGAGGTGGCGGTTGCGCTCGGTCCACATGGTCGTCGTGGCGTTCTGCGCGGCCATGATGTCCAGGCCCGCCAGCGCCACCACCCGGTCGGGGATGGCCTGCCCCTTCGCTGCGGTCAGGGGGGTGCCGTCGGCACCGCGGTAGGTCCAGGCGTACCGGTAGCCGGGCGGGGGCGTGTGGGGCACGGCGTCGTAGCCCGGCACGTCGATGACGGGCGTGTCGTCGATGCCCGCCGGCACGGCGTCCCGGGCCGCCACCACCAGCGCCTCGGTGGCGTCCCTGGTCACCGACTCGGTGACCACGGTCTGCCAGGGCAGTTGGCCGCGCGTGGACGCCTCCGGCGCGGCACCCGCCCCGCCGGCGGTGAACGCGGTCAGCGAGGCCGCCGCGCGTTCGCACAGCCGCACGAACGCCTCCAGCACGACCGCCGCCCGGTCGATCCGCTCGACGTCGGAGGACTCGGTGACGGTGGCGACCAGGTCGAGCAGGTCCGTGCGCACCTGCGGGTAGACCAGCGCGAACTCCGCCAGGTCGGGGACCGGGTCGGCGGTGCCGGCAAGCGCGCCGGAACCGTTGACGGACACGTTGAACGCGGCGGTGAGGTGCAGGTCGTCCTGCGGGTAGTGGAACTGCTCGGCGTAGGTGACGAGGTAGTCCCAGCGCAGCACGTCCGCCCACGCGAACCGCGCCGACGGGGGCTTGCCCGCTCGCTGGTCGACCATCGTCGGCGGGCCGGGAAACGCCCGCAGCGGCAGCGGCACCTCGCAGGCGGGCAGCTCGCCGTCCAACGGCCACGGGTCATCCACTGTGGACGGTGGTAGGACGAACGCCAGCCACGACGACGCGAGGTAGTCGGTGATGCCCGGCAGCGGGCCGATCCGGTGCTCGACCGACGCGCCGCGGAAGGTCACGTCGAGCTTGGCGTTCTTGCGGACCGCGCCGTTCGCGCCCGTGCCCGACGCGGTGACGGTGAACGTCAGCGGCGTGACGCCGTCGACCAGGGTGATCTTGGCCGCCGACACGGCCATGTCCGGATCGGAGCCCGGCCCGGGCAGGAACGTCCCGTACAGCTGTGGCGGGTGGGCGGCCTCGCCGAGGTCGGCGTGGACCGAGGCCATCACCTGCATGACCGCCGTGATGGCGTAGTTGTTGGACAGGGCGATCAGGAGCTGTTGGCGGAACTCCTCCTGCGCGGCGGCGAGCTGGTCGGCGGCGGGCGCCTCGTCCTGGAACACCGGCACGACCAGGCGGGACAGGGCGTCCGCCAGCGACTCCTTGACCTCGCGCAGGCGCTCGTCCCACGCCAGCGGCGCGGTCGCGAGCCGGGTCACCAGGGTGGTGGCCACCAGCAGGTCGGGCGCGAACGCCGCGTCGACGGCGGCCAGCAGCCGGCGCAGCCAGACGTCGGTGTCCACACCGGTGAACGAGCGCACCCCCGACGGCCGGCCGAAGTCGATGCCCGTCGCCGTCCGGTACTCGTAGTACGGCACGTCCGCGCGGGATTGCAGGCTGGTGTAGAGCGGGCGGGCCGCGTACACCAGTGGCGCGACGTGGGCCGGGACGTCGAACCCGAACCCGCCGGAGCTCTCGTCGCCGACCCGCAGCACCCACAGCCGCGTGGTGCCGCCCCCGTCGCCGACCTCTTGGCGGTCCACGCCGGAGGCCAGTTTGCGACCGGGCAGGCACGCCTCGAACGCCGTCGCGAACTCGACCAGGCTGTGCGTGCTGTCGCCGGCTTGAGCGGGCGCGACCACGGTGTCGTCCGCGCCGACGGACGTGCCGGCGAACCGCGGGTCGACCAATGCCGCAGGCCTGGCCAGACGCAACACCACCGACAACTCGACCGCCTGCGCGGGATCTACCTGGTCGGCGGTGAACCCGAAGTCCACCACCAGCGGAGCCGGCGGCACGGCCGAACGGTCACCCGCCGCCCGCGCCACCAGGAACGGCAGCACGCCGTCCGCCCCGACCAGCCACGCCACCAGCGCGGCCCGCCGGTCGGCGTCGAACCCGAGGTCCACCTCGGGCAGCAGGGCGGTGACCAGCGCGACGGTCGGCGGCGGCGAGGCGGCGAGCTGGTCGCCCACCCGCTGGTAGACCGGCACCGCCTGGCGGGCCTTCTCCCGCCACGCGCCGTCGTCCGGGCCGGCGGCGGGCGGCGAGTACGCCGAGGCGTCCAGGGACGCGGTGAACCGCAGCGCCGGACCGGATCCGGCGTTCAGCACGCGGTAGGCGGCGGCCACGCCGGGCCACTGGCTCAGACCCACCAGCGGATCGGTGTAGGCCACCGGCATCGGCGCGCGCCGGGCGGGTGCCGGGTCGCCCAGTTCGCCGACCACGCGGTTGCCGAACGGGTCCACCCAGAACAGCTCCGGCTGGGCAAGCCCGCCGACCCCGGCGTAGGGGCTCGCGTTCGCCGACGGCGTGGTGTCGGCGGGTGGCGTGGCGTTGGCGGCGACCGGAACCACGCGGTGGAACCGCCACGGCTCGCCCTCCGGCGGGGCGGCCGGGGTGCGGGCGCGGTCGGCCAGCGTGGCGCCGGGCACCGGGGTGTCGTGGCTGATGGGCAGGCCCAGGCCGGTCGCCTCGAACCACGCGTTGCCGGTCAGCCGGTAGCCCAGCAGGCTGAACTGCCGTTGCAGGTACAACCGCGCGAACCCCGGGTCCGTGGGCGGTGGCGGCGGCGCCGGCGGGGTGCGCGTCGCGGCCAGACCGAGACAGCCCGGCGCCGTGGTCGGCACGCGGCTGGTGGGACCGGTCGGCACCCTCAGCGCTTGGCCGGCCGCGAACAGCGGCGCCACCGCGGCGTTGTCGGCGGCCAGGGCGGCGACGGTGGTCCCGTAGCGGCCCGCGATGGCGGCCAGGTCCGTGCCCACCGCGCCGGTGCCCACGGCGAGCGTCAGCGCGGGCAGCAGCAGGGCGGTGCCCACCGGCAGCGGCCCCCACGAGGTGATCTGCGGGTTGGCGCGCTCCAGGTCGGCGGTCGTGGTGCCGAAGTGCGCGGCGATGCGGGCCGGGTCGCCGCCGGGGTCGGCGGCGGTCACCAGGTAGTCGCCCCGGGCGGACCGCAGTGTCGTGCCCCTGACCAGCGGCGCCGTCGAGTTGGCTTCGGCGATGGTCGTCGCCCGCGTGTAGTAGCGGTGCGCCAAGGCGTCCAGGGACGGGTTGTCTCCGTCCACAAGGGACACGTCAACCACTGCGGGAACGCTCTGCGCGTACACCGTCGCCGAGGACGTGTCGAACGGCGCGACGGTGGCCAACGTGTTGACGTACCGGTCGGCCGACTGCGTGTCCCACACGACGAGCACGCTCAACGCGGCCTCGCCCTTGTCGTTGAACAGGTAGTCGGGCAGCCCGTGCCCGTCGTCCTCGTAGTACAGGTAGTAGCCGCCCGAGCGGGTGATGCCGCCCTCCCAGAGCAGGCGCAGGAAGTCGTACGGCGAGGTGAGGTTTCCGGCCCGCTCGGCGTCGGCGAGCGTCGGCGGCGCCGTGGTGGTGGTGAGGTTGGCTTGCAGGAGGCCGAAGGTCACCGTGTCGGCAGCGCCGGACCGCAGGCCGGCCGGTGCGCCCGCGACGGCGTCGGCCGGGAACACCAGGGTCAACCCGGCCACTGGGGCGCTGCTGCCGTCCAACGCGGCCAACGCCCGTTCCAGCAGCACGATGTCCGCCTCGCCGACGGTGAGCAGCTCGCAGGCCGGCACGTCGGGCAGGCGCTTGACCGTGAAGCCCACCAGGGTGGCCCAGCCGTAGCAGTCGATCTGGGACTCCACGAGCGTCCCGCGCGCCTCGTCGTAACGGCCCAGGACCGGTCGTACCCGGGGCGGGGCGTAGCGCAGCGGGTCGGCCAAGCCGGTCAGCGTGCCGGGCAGGGACCACAGCCGCGGTTCCCGGGTGCCGGCCGGCGGTGCGCCGTGGGGCAGCACGACGGGGCCCGCACTCAGCCACGGTGTCACCCCCGTCGTCGGGTACGTCGTGGGCTGGTCCGCGTAGGACGGTTCGACGCCGACGGTGGTGCCCGGTGGGGCGAACCGGTAGCCGGGGGAGGCGAGGAACTCCTGCAAAGCCGTGATGGTGGGCCACAGCGAGTCGGGTGCCCCGTCCGCGATCGACACGGTGAGCTGGTCGCCGCCGCCGAAGTCCACCCACGTCAGCCCGGCCGGCCGCACCAGCGAGAGCGTCAACGGCTTGTCCTTCTCCAGCGCGGGCAGCGGGATCTGCTGGCCGGTGAGCGCGTACAGGCCCAGGTCCGGTTCCGCCGGGGCGGGCGTGACGCCCCGGGTGGGCAGGCGCAGGCCGTGCAGCGCGTACCGGCCCGCCATGCCGCCGATGCGGGACAGGCCGTTGGTGGCGGCGATGTCGTCCAGCAGGGCGCCGAGCGTCAACCGGCCCAGGTGCGGCAGGTCCAGCGGGGTCGCCGGGTCGAATCGGACCGCGTCGAGGGCGGGGTTGGCCAGCGCCGCGACGGGCAGGCCGAAACGCGCGGCCACGCCCGCCGGGGTGTCACCGGCGGCGGTCGGGTAGACCAGGTCGGGCAGCAGCAGCACCGAGGGCGCCACCAGCAGACCCGCCTGCGTCAGGAGGCCCGGCGCCCGGTCCAGCAGGGTGGGAAGGTCGACACCGAAGTGCGCGGCGACCTTGTCCAGCGTGTCGTCGGGTTCGACGACGTAGGGCTGCCCGTCGGGTCCGGTCAGCACGGCCGCGGGCCGCAGCACGTCCCGCTTGTCGTGGTTGGCCAGCGCCAGCCCGCGCGCGGTCACCAGGTCACCGGTCGCCCGCGCCAGGGTGGTGAACGTGTCGGTCGCGCCGGCCTGGACCAGCGCGCCCCGCACGGGGATCGGCTGCCCGGCCACGAACGGGTGCTCCCGGTTGCCCTCCACCAGGTCCGCCGCGGTGAAGTCGGTTGCCCCGGCGCCGGTCGCCCACGTCACGACGTCGCCGATGCTCTCGCCGGCCCGCAGCGGGTAGCGGTAGGAGCGCAGCGCGTCCCGGGCCGCCTCGCACGCCTGCTGCGCGATGAGCCGGAAGTAGTCGGCGAAGGCGAAGCTGCCCACCGACTCGCCGTCCCCGCCGCCGAGGTCCGCACCCACCTCCGCACCCACCTGGACCGACAGGTCGGCGAAGTACTCGCGCAGCGACGCGAGGTAGTCCGCGCTCGTGGCGTTGAAGTCGGCGAACGTGTAGTCCAGCGCGGGCGCGCCGCCGTACGCGGGCATCCGCAACGCCAGCGGCGGTGGCATCGGCAACGGCGCCGCGTCGACCCGCCCCGCACCCGACGGCACGCTCACGTCCAGCCGGAACTGGGCGGCCAGGAACGCGCAGATCGCGTCGACCGGCACCGGGGTGGCGGTGGCCCGGTCGGCGAGCACGGCCGTGACGGCGGCCAGGTCGTCGTCGGAGAACACCGCCGCGTCCACCGCCGCGACGCTGTAGGGCGCGCCCGAGACGGGCAGCGCCGCCGCCGCGACCCACCGCAGCACCTGCCGGGCCAGCAGGTCGAAGCCGCTGTCCGCGGTCTCCGGGCCACGCGGGACCGCCGGGTTCGCGGACTCGACCGCCAGCAGCACGACCGCGCACACGGCCTGCTCGGCGGCGGTCCGCGCCCCGTCGGCCGACACCGTCACCGACGGCACCAGGTAGCAGGTGAGGCCCTGCGGTTCGACCGCCGCGGCCAGGTTGTCCCAGTGCAGGTCCGCGACCGCCGAGACCGCGGGCAGCGCGCGGCGGCCCGCGTCGCGCAGCCGCCAGCGGTGGGCGTCGGCCAGCGGGGAGGACACCCGCCACGGCGCGGTGCCGCTGTTCTTGATCACGAAGGTCTCCTTCACCGTGACGGAGAAGGAGAAGTGCAGGGTGATCGAGAACAGGCCGAAATCCAGTTCCAGCGACGCCCGTGCGTCCACGGCGGCGACCACCGAGATCGGGATGTCGTGGTAGGCGATGTAGGTGATCTGCGCGTAGGCCCTGATCTTGATGTCGACCGACGCCTTGATCACGGCGAAGTCAACGGCCCCGTACAGCTCGCCGATGATGCCGAACGTGCCGTCCAGCGAGAAGAAGTACCCCTCCTGCAACTGGCCGGCCGCGCCGTCGCCGCCCGCGCGTGAGTTGGGGTGCCACTTGGCCAGCACGCCCTGCACCACGCCGAACACGGTGATCGCGATGCCCGCCTTGAGCGCGCCGTACTGCACCTTCTTGCCCACGCCGACCTGGACGCCGAGCCCGAACACGATCACCGGGTCGAACCGGCCGTTGGTCGCGGCGGGCACCTTCGAGGACGTCTCGCTGCTGAGCTTGCCGAAGTAGAACCCGGCCGCGCCGAGCACCGGGATGCCCGGCGGCACGATCGCGCTCACCGCGAAGGACCGGCTGAAGTCGTTGTTCCAGGGGAACCCGAAGTCCACCTGGAAGTCGCCGTTGGTGTAGACGGCCAGGCCCAGCGCGGGCATGGTCACCGAGAACGCCCCCAGCTCGACCGTGCGCATCGCCTCGGGCAGCACCAGTTCGGTCTGGTAGACGCCGACCGTGTCGCTGATCCGCCGGTAGAGCACCTCGAACGCCAACCCCGCCAACACCTTCGCCGCCGGACCGGCCAGCGCCACGCGCAACCCGTACAGCACCGGGTCGTTGAACACCGCCGACAGCTCGACGGTGTACCCGCCGGTCTCCTCGATGCGGATGAGGCCGAAGTTCGTCGCCACCAGCCACCCGCAGTCGGGGTCGAACGACACCCCGCCCACGGGTCCGGCGATCGGCGCGTCGCCCGGGCCGAGCTTGCGCAACGCCTCGATGACCTTGCGCACCGTGCTCAGGTCACCGGCCACCCGCACGTGCTGGCCCAACGCCGCCAGCCGCAGGTCGAGCAGCTGGTTGCCGCCGCCGGGCGGCGCCGGGGTCTGCTGCGGCCGGGTGGCGTCCCAGTTCAGCGTGTCGCCCTGCTGCCACGCGAACGACCCGGTGAGCCCGATCAGGACCTTGCCCCGGGCGGCGTCGTAGCCCACGCTGATCGACTTGATCGTGCAGAACCCCAGGTTCACCGGGCCGACGTCCACGACGAACCCGACCGCCTTGGTGGTGAAGTTGAACGTCACGTTGACCTTGGCGAGGGTGATCGACTCCAGCAGGTTCCACGGCGCGGCCAGCCCGTAGCGGCTGCCCGTGGCGTAGGAGATGAAGTCCTCGACCAGCTTGCCCAGCGTGACCGTGCGCAGCGAACCGGTGGCGACCCACTCCTTCTTCTCGTTCTGCTTCACCTCCGCGTGCAGCGCGCCCCAGTCCAGCAGGTACACGTACTGCTCACCGAAGCGGCACTCCAGCACCAGGTCCATCCCGCACCAGTGCACGGTGGCCTTCAGCTCGCCCGAGTAGGCGTTCTTCGCGTACGCCAGCCGCATCGCGGCCTCGATGGTGAGCGAGTCGAGGAACGGCACCCGCCACGGTTGCGCGGTCCGGCCGCTGATCTCGTAGGAACCGGTCGTCGGCTCGGCGCGCAGCGCCAGGGCGGTGATGCCGTAGTCGTCGGGCGGCGCGAAACCGTCCAGGTACCGGCGCATGAGCTTCGTCAGCGACAGCTCGCCGCCCGTCTTGCCGACGAACCGCCACCCCTTCTCCGCGCCCAGGTAGGCGGCCTCCAAGGTGAGCTTGAGGGCGTTGTCCGGGTCGTCGGGCAGCAGGGTGGCCGAGCCGGTGAGGGTGCCGGTGGTCACGCCGGTCGCGCGGTCGACCAGCAAACCGATGCCGTCCAGCCGGATGATCGGCAGGTCGCGGGAGGGGATCGGCCACGCGAAGCCCAGCGCGCAGCTCAGCGTGAAGTCACCGGTGGCCTTCGTGCCGTCGAGGGAGAACTGGGTGATCGCCGGCGGCGACGGCGGGTCGAGGGTGACACCGGGCAGGAACAACGCCAGCAGGTCGGTCAGCTCGATCCGGCCGTCGACCAGCGCGCCCCGGTAGGCCAGGTCGGGCGCGGCCACGCTGACCTCGACCACGCCGGTGCCGATGGCGAACCGGCCGGTCATGGTGCCGCGCACGGTGCGGGCCTGGCCCGGGTCGCGCACGGTCAGCCCGATCGTCAGGTCCTTGAGCAGCACGCGGGGCAGCAGCTCCCAGCCCGCCGGGTCGTGCCAACCGAGGCGGAAGGCGAAGTAGTCCACCGCGAACGAGGTCGGGTCACCGTCGGCGGTCAGGCCGAACTCGGCGTGCTCGACGGCCAGCGCGGCGACCACGTCCAGCGGCTTGGGCAGCACCGACACGAGGTCGACCCCGCCGACGAGCTGGTAGAAGGCGTCGATCGACACGCCCGTCACGCGGTCGGCGGTGAACGCCGCGCCCCGCATCGTCGGCGGGACCGGTGCGCTGAAGTCGAGTTCCACGCCGCCGCACCGCAACCGCCCGCCGAGCAGCCCCGCCACGCCCGCGCCCGCGTCGGCCACCAGGAACCCGATGAACGGCGCGGCGAAGCCGATCCACGGCAGGCCGTCCGGCCGCCAGTCCAGCGGTGTGGTGAACCGGAAGTCCAGCACCACGCCATCACCGGTCTGGGTGAACCGTGCGGTGACCGGCGAGGCCAGCGGCCCGAGGGTCCCCTCGCCGGTGACCAGCACCTCGGTGATCTTCCCGGCGGCGGGCTGCCTGGTCACCGTGGCGCCGGCTAGCGTCAACCGCCCCTGGAACGCCGACTGCAACCGGGCGATGAACTTCCCGATCCCGCCCGCCGGGTTGAGCTGCGCGGCGAAATCCACCGGGCCGCTCGCCGCGGCGGCGGAGAACTTCTGGTGGAGACCGGCCAGCGTGTCCGGCGGCTGGGTCGGCAGGGTGGAGTCGAGGTAGGCCACCGCCATGTTCAGCTTGTCGTTCTCCGGTTTGCCGTAGAAGTCGCGCACCCCGGTGAAGTAGTCGTAGTAGGTGCCCCACTTCGCGCGGACCTGGTCGAGGTAGGTGCTGATGAACGCCGGGACCGCCGTGGTCGGGCTGTCCCCGCGCAGCGGCCAGTCCTTGGGTTGCAGGTTGAACCAGTTCGCGACCCGCTGGACCCGGCCGGCGACGGCACTGGTCCCGCTCGGCGACAGGATGCCGCTGGGGTAACCGGGGTTCGCGTCGCCGGCGCGGCGCAGCGGCACGTGGTCGACCAGGAAGTACGCCTTGCCGGTGGTCATCATCAGGTTGGCGCTGCCCTGGTCGGCGAACACCGGGGGCAGCGTCGACCGGGTCAGCACGTGGTCGCACAGGATCGGCGCGACGGGCGCGGCCGTGCGGCCCAGCTGCACGTACAGCAGGCGGTGCTGGACCTGGTCGGCCAGCAGCCACCGGTCCACGGCGTCCTGGACCCTGGCGAGGTTGTCCTCGCGCGCGGGCAGGTAGTCGAGGACCTTCAACCGCGACGCGGAGTTCAACGGAGTGAACGCCTGCTCCGAAGCCTTCCGCCGCACGGGTGAGCGGTCGTCGGGGAAGTGCGCGCGGCAGGCCAGCACGTCCTGCACGAACGCGAACGTGTTCTGCGGGAACTCCTGGTCGTCGCCCTCGTAGGCGTCGAGGTTGACCACGACCAGCGGCTTGGCGTCGCGCCGCAAGCCCTGCGCCAGGTAACCGGCCAGGGTGACCGCCAGGACCTCGCCCGCCGTGCCGATCTCGCACTCACCCGGGTAGCGGATGCCCCGCACCGCGCACAGGTCGGCCTGGTCCAGCAGCGCGTCACCGGTCAGGTACTCGACGATCGCGGACTGCTGCCCCTGCCCGGCGCCCCACGTCGGCGCGGGCGGCGACAGGCGGTAGGCGCGTTGCGGGAACCCGGCACCGCCCAGCAGCGCCACCTTCGCCAGGTCCACTGTGGACCCGTCGGCGTTCTCGATCGTGTGGGGCGCGGGGGAGCGGTAGGGCTGCAACCGCAGGAAGTGCTCGACGTTGAGGGCCTTGGCGTAGTCCATGTCCTCGACCGCGCCACCGGTGAACCCCAGCGGCACGCTCTGCGCCGGCGGGGTCGCGCCGCGCCGCAACTCCGGGAAGGTGACCGTGGCGCCCTGGTCGCCGCCGAACCGGTAGGTGCCCGGCGAGCCGGTCACCGGCACCAGTTCGGGCAGCAGGAGCAGCATCGCGGCCAGCCGGGCCGGGTAGCCGCCGTCCGCGGTCAGCAGGTACACCTCGACCGCGCCGGTGTAGCCGTAGCCCGGGACCGTCCCGCTCGGCGGCGTGCACAGCCGGCGCACGACGTTGGCGCTGGACGCCTGGTACTCCGGCCCGCCGCCGTCGTCGACCAGGACCCGCGTGCCGGGGCTGCCCGCGAGGCGCTTGCGGAAGGCCTCGAACGCGGCGCCGGTGCTCGCGGTGTTGCCCGCCTCCATCACGTCGAACAGCAGGTGCAGGTTGGCCAGTGGCGAACTCATCGGATCCCCGCCTTGGGCTTGTCCTGGTTGTAGACCGCGTACCAGCCGATCCCGCGCGGGTCGCCGCCGGCGTCCGGTCCGCCGAAGCAGGCGAACCCGACCGCGCCGTTGGGCGGGATCTTGAGCAGGCCGAGGAACTTCAGCGCGATGTCGTTGAGCCACAACACCCAGTACCGCGACGCCGAGGGCGGCGCGGGCTCGTAGGTCAGCCGCAGGTCGCCGACCGACAGCTTCAGCACGCTCTGGACGGTCAAGCCGCGGCTCTTGCTGGTCACCCCCGGCAGTCGCAGACCCGCCATCGCGTCGTAGGGCACCACGGTCGTGCTCGACCGGTCGCGCACGGGTCCGGACGACCACGCGGCGATCAGCCCGGCGCTCAGGCCGACATCGTTCGCCAGCGCGCCGATCGTGCCCAGGTCGAGCTGGAACTCCAAGGCGTACCAACGCTTCCCGGCCACCCCGGACAGCGGCGCGCTCGTCGGCACCGGGAGGTAGTCCTGCGCGGACGGGTCGTCGGTCGTGTCGCCGTGCAGGAGGTCCTTCAGCCGCAGGCCGAACGCCTGGTAGAGGCTGCCGGGCCGGGACGTGGACCGGGACGGGTCGAAGGTCAGCGCCCCGACGTCGAAGCCGTACGCGGGCGGGTCGACCGAGGTGTCCATGACGACCGACAGACCGGAGAAGCTCAGACCGGCACGTGAACGAGGCCCGTCGGGCGGACTGCCGAAACCGAACAGGTCGAACGGCACGTCCTGCACCCCCGGCACCGCGCCGACGGCGCGCAGCACACCGAAGTCGAGGAAACCCCACAGGTCGAACCGCACGGTCGTGGCGTCCGTGGTGACCATCTGCGCCTTGGTGACCTCGACCCGACGCAGGACGTCCCCGTCGAGGGTGAACACGCTGTCGTCGGTGTTGTCGAGCACGAACGCGCCCACGTCGCCCTGGAGCTGGTAGGCGCACTTGAGCAGGATCGTGTGGTAGACGTCGTCCGGGTCGTCCATGCACAGCACCCGGTCGCCGAAGAACTCCGACAGGGTCAGCTGGGCCAAGCCGTCGAACCCGCGCACGGAGGTGTTCTCGAACAACGCCCGCAGCGTCAACAGCCGGAAGTCGTAGGGGCCGGGACCGGCAGGGGGCAGCGGTGCCACCGGGTCCGGGTCGGGCAACGCCGGGTTGGCGTAGTCGACGAGCTGGAACAGCGAACTGGAACCGGTGATGTCCAGCCGGCGGTCGCCGGTGATGCCGATCGGGCTGATCGCGACGCCGAGGTGGTGGGCGTAGGAGTCCTCCCGGTCGATCACCGCGAGCAGCCCGGCGAGATCGCCCGGTAGCGCGGTGAGCGAGGCCTTGAGGACCAGCACACCGGTCCAGGCCGGGTCGGTGGCGATGGCCCGGAAGTTGTCGAACCACACGCCGGGCCGATCGATGCCCGCTCGGACGTAGTCGGCCAGCCACTGGGCCAGCACCGGCAGTTCCGCCTCGTCGCCACCGTCGGCGCGCAGCGCGAAGTCCGCCGCCTGGGTCCACGCGGTGGGCTTGGCCACCAGGTCGACCAGGCGGCCCCGGCAGCCCTTGACGATCAGCACGTTGCGGTAGTCGCCGTAGGTGTTGTCGCGGCCGACGTCGATGGTGGTCTCCCACCCCTCGATCGACATCCGGTTGTAGAACGCCGGCGTGCCGTCCGGCGGCGGCGGGCCGGCGCCGGCGGGGCTGGGCCTGCCGACCCCGAGGTGCTTCGGGTCGACCGCGACCAGGAACAGGTCCGAGGTCTGCAACGCCTGTCGCAGCACCGGGTCCGGGTCGGTGAACGCCAGCCAGCAGCCGGTGGCGCGGTTGACCCCGAGGACCACGGAGGTGAACGCCCCACTGGCCGGGTCGACCGACGCCAGCAGCCCGGTGGGCGTGGTCGTCCACTGCAGGTCCGCGGCGCTCGGGGAGGCCGGTCCGGGCGGGCCCAGGCACGCGCGGCGGGTCGACGCCACGGCGAACTGCTCCACCCCGGCGATGTCCTCCTCGCCGAAGCTGATCACCGGGCCGTACTCGCACGGCACCGCGAGTCCGTACGGGACCAACGGGAACGGGTCGGTGTGCGGCACGGGCACGGCGGGCCGGACCGGGCCGAGCAACTCGTCGCTCGTCGGCCGGACGACCGTGTCGAAGCCGTAGAGCGGCGAGCCCTGGGGTTGGGCGCTGTAGCGGGCGGTGCCGCCCGCCGCCGGGACCACCGCGGCCCACGCCGTGCGGTAGCGGTCGTCCAGCGCCGGCGCCGCCGGGTCGATCGGCACGCCGAGCGTGGTCGCGACCGGCGGCGGGTAGTCGCCCGCGAAGGCCGGCCGGTTGGCGGTGAACCGCAGCCGGTCCCCGGACGGCCCGCCCCGGAGGAACACGGTCTCCGTGGGGCTCAAGCCGCACAACAACTCCGTGTCGGCGTCGACGGTGAAATCGCCCTCCGGGCCGAACGCGAAGCCGGGCGGGCTGGGCGTCCTGGGGCTGCCCAGCGCCAACGTCAGACCGGCCGGGTGGTCGCCCGAGGTGACCGGCACCAGGGTGACCTTCCCGCCGTGCGCGGTGCGGAACCCCGAGACCAGCCCGGTCGCGGTGGTGAAGCCCAGGCGGGTCCGGCCGGCCAGCCGGGTGTTGGTCGGGTCGCTCGGGTCGACCGACGCGGCGAACGGCACGACGTCCAGCCCGGTGGCCTCCGCCAACGGGTACCACTGCGCGCGCACGCCGCCCACACCTGGGCACAGCAGCTGAAAGCCCCACCGCAGGTCGGTCAGCAGCTGCTTGCGCGCGATCGACACGCCGAACACGACCGATCCCGCCCGCGTGCCGCTGAACGGCAGGGTCACCGGCCCCTCGACCACCGCCGACGACGGCGCGGCGGCCCCCGTGAACCCCAGCACGGCGCCGGCCACCGGGGTCAGGGTGACCACGTCGCCGTCGAGCGCGACACCGACGCCGTTGCCCACGGTCAGGAACAGGTTGCCGGGCACCAGCGGCAGGTCACGACCCGGGCTGACGACCGTGCCGCCGGGGAAGGTGCGCAGACCGATCACCTGGGCGCCCTCACCGGCGCGGCGCGGGTCTGTCAGCCACACGACACCCCGGTCGACGTGGGCGTCGCGCAGCACGAGCGGCACGGCGTCCACGATGGCCCCGGCGTAGTGGTCGAGGTCCAGGCCGGGCGCGGCGGAGAACACGAACGTGCCGGGGCCCGCGAAGGCGTCGGCGAGCGTGATCGAGGCGGGCGGCGGGTCGGGCGGGTCGGGCAGGTAGAGCGCGACCCAGACGCCCGGCGTGGGCGCGGCGTACAGGTGGGGCGAGTCCGTCGGGCTGAAGGCGACCATGCTCCCGGACCCGTCAGGTGGAGAACGTGCAGGTGGCGGCCAGGGTGGTGAGCGACTTCCCGGTGAAGTAGCCGATGGTGTAGGTGGTGTCGCGGGTGTAGGTGCCGTAGACCGAGATGCGCCCGGTCGCACCGGCCGGCGCGTCGGCCCGGAACTTGGGCGGGTTGGTGAACGAGCCGGTCGAGGCGACCCAGATGCCCGCCCAGTCCTTGTTGGCGGCGGCGTCGTTGCCGGCCGGGGTGCTGTACTTGACGACGACCACGTCCGACGTGACACCACCGGGCACGGGCGCCGTCGTGGTCGAGAAGTACTGGAAGCCCTCCTCCTGCGGTGGGATGTAGGCCCACGAGGCGATCGACTCGACGGTGCCGCCGGTGGAGTAGCCCAGGACGTAGTCGAGCCCCACCTTGACGTCGAACTCCACCGACGTCGTGCCGCTCGGGCTGTTGCCCTTCAGCGGCGTGGTGGCCAGCGGGGGTGCGCCGTAGGGGATGGCGGCTTCGTTCTGCCAGACGAACACGGCGTTGCCGTAGGTGCTGGGGTGGTTGCCGTTCAGCCCGGTGTACCCCAGCGTCACCCCGTTGGCGCCGACGGCGATGACGTTCAGCGAGATGGAGGCCGCCTGGGTCGGGTCGGCGTCGAGGCGTTCACCGGGTAGTTCGCCCAGGCGGTCGCGGTCGAGGGGGGTCGCGATGAACTTCTTCTCGGTCCTGGTCATGAGCACTCCGTCCAACTGGTGCCGGAGTGCACAGAGTCCATCCGAACCAATGGGGCTTATAACCCCATTCACCGGAACGAGTTGGATCGGCAGAATCGCAACGACCGGGTGGCCCATGTCCTCTCATCGGGTGGACTTCGCTCTGGTCGCCGCCGGAGCCGGCCGCCGCGGTGTCCCTTGTTCAGCCCAACAACTCCGAAAAATACGGAGCCGGTGGCGCGGCACGAGCACCCCGAGTAGTGAAAGGTGCACTCGTTCGACGAGCTGTCCCAACCCCGGCCGGGGGACGCGCTCGCAGCCCAGGCGCACACCCACCGCGCCGGTACCCGGCCTGGACGAGGCGACACCGGCCGCGCGGATCGAGGCGGGGTGAGGCCGTGTTGGGCGCGGCCGGGTTCACCTTGTGGTTTCCAGAACGCACATCGAGGCCAGGTGGCTTGCGACGATGACTTTCGAGCGGCACACGGTGCCACACAACACGAGGCCGTACGGGCGTCGTGCCGCTGAACCGCTGCGGTGATCAGGAGGGCTCTCCTACACTCGGCGGCTCGGTCGACCCCTCGATGCGGAGACTGGTGTCTGGTGAGCGGGACGGACTACGACAGCTTCATCTCTTACAGCCACCGCGGGGACCGACCGGTCGCCAAGGCGCTCCAGCGCACGTTGCACCGGCTGGGGCGGCGTTGGTACCGGCCGTCGGCGCTGCGGGTGTTCCGCGATGACACCACTTTGGCCGCCGCGCCCAACCTGTGGACGGCCATCGAGCGTGCGCTGCTGCGGTCGCGCACGTTCGTGCTGCTCGCCTCACCGGAGTCCGCCGCGTCGGCGTGGGTCGGCAAAGAGGTTGCGCTGTGGCGCGAGAAGTGTTCGCGGGACGACTTCTTCATCGTCCTCACCGCCGGCGAGTTGGTCTGGGACGCCGAAGCGGGCGACTTCGACCATGACCGCACCACCGCGCTGCCCGAGGCGGCGCGCGGGTGGTTCGACGCGGAACCGCTGTGGATCGACCTGCGCGGCCACCGGGACCGGATCGAGCGCACGGGTTTCCGCGACTCGGCCGCGGCGGTGGCGGCGGCGATCCACGGCGTGGCCAAGGACCGCCTGCTCAGCGAGGACGTGCGGCAGCAACGCCGGCTCGTCTCGGTGCTGTCCAGCTTGCTCGTCATCGCGCTGGTCGCCGGTGGTGTCGCGCTGTGGCAGCGCAACGCCGCGCTGGAGCAACGCGATCGCGCAGACTCGCAGGCCCGGGTTGCGCTGTCCCGGGCGCTGGCTGCGGAGTCCGACGTGCGCACCGCCACCGACCCGCAGCTTGCCGCGCAGTTGGCTCTGGCATCGCGTGCTTTGGCCGGAACGGCGGAGTCGGGTGGCGCGCTGCTGCGCAGGCTGGACGAGAACCGCCACGTCCTGGCCTACCTCCGGCGTGGTAGCGACCAGCCCAGCACCTTCATGCACGCGTCCTCCGGCACAGCATCCCGAGTCGCGGTCACCGGTGATGGGGCGGTCGTGGCGTTCGCCCACGAGGGCGACCCGGAGGTGACGATGTGGCACGTGCGGGAGCGTCGAGAGGTGGGACGGCTGCGCACCGGAAAGCCGGAGCCCGAGTTCGGCATGACCTGGAACGGCCTTTCGTTCGACCGCACCGGGTCGGTGCTCGTCGCCTCCGACGGCCGCGACCTCATCGTCTGGAACACCGCCGACCGGAGGGTCATCCGCACCATCCCAGGTGCTGGCTCGGTCGACGACTTCGATCTTTCTCCCGATGGCCGGTGGATGACGCACGTCGACTCGGATTCGGACGTGCGGAGAGTGCGGCTCTGGCGCGTTGACACGGGGCAAGAGGTGGCCGTGCCCGCTCGGCCTGTGCTGCCATCGATGCCGATGGTGGAGTTCGACGGTGACAGCAGGCACTTGTACGTGTCGTTCCCCGACGGCATCCACGCCCTGCGCCTGGAAACCGCCTCCTGGTCGAGCGCTCCGGTGATGGTGCCGAAGGAGGGGCGGTTGGACGCTGTTGCGCACGATGCGCGCCAGCTCTTCCTGGTCGGGGAGGGCGTCGTCCAGCGGTGGCAGGAGAACGGAGCACGGCTCGACGACGTGCCATTGGCCGGCATGACCCCTGGCACCACGGTGGACGTGTCCGCTGACGGCAGGACCATCGCAGCGACGTCGGGAACGCGGCTCGTCGCGGTCGACACGACGACCGGCCGCAGCACCGACCTGGTGACCCACCGTTCGGGCGCGGTGGATTTCGCGCTGTCCGAAACGGGTGACGTGGTCGTCTCGATCAACATGAACGGTGACGTCGTGGTGTCCACGCCGACCGTCGACCACCGGTCGCCGACGAGCGCACAGGGTTCACGGCGGATCCTGTCGACAGCGGTCGCGGCACGGGCACCGGTGGCGGCGTTCGGCAGAAAGGACGGGATTGACGTCGTTGACCTGTCGACCTTGAGGACGCTCCGGCAGTTCCAGACCGGCGTGTCGCCGGAGGAACCTGGGATGGCGCTCAGCCCAGACGGTCGGCGGCTCGCCGTGCTGGAGGAACGGTCAGTTCACGTCCTCGACGCCGAGACCGGCGCCACCATCGCGCGGTGGCCGAGGGTGTGGCCGGGGGCGGTGCTGGATGGCGGAGTGGGTGTCGCATTCGCCGGTGACGGCACGCGGCTGCTCTTCGAGTCCGACGGCGGCCCAGGTCTCCTGGACGTCGCGACAGGCGAAGTCGTGCAGGTCCTCCCGGTGAGCGAGACCAGCGGCGGCGGATTCGTCACCACCTCCGATGGCCGCTTCCTCGCGCTGTCACTCAGATCCGTCTCACCCGAGGTCAGCAACGGTGGCTCGGTCGTGGAGATCTGGCGTTGGGATGGCAATCGCTACGTCGATCCGGTGCGCGTCTCCGAACCGGCCATCGCCCGAGCCCTGGCGATCACCGAGGACGGAACAACCCTGGGAATCGTCGACATCGACAGGCGGGTCGTCCTGGTCGACCTCACCCGTCCAGAGGAACGCCGGTACCTCCAGGGCGGGGGCGCGTACAGCTCGATCGCCTTCACCTCCGATGGTGGCACGGTGGTCCAGGCGGATTGCAGGTCCGGCGGGGTGATCTCCTGGGACGTCGCGGAGGGTGTGCAGGGAGCGGCGTGGCACCGTCCGCCCACCCCCAGCGAGCTGACCTGCCCTGACACCATGCTGCTGGAACCGGTACCCGACAACGGGGTCCTCGTAGGGGACGCGGAAGGCGGGATGACGCTTTGGCGGATGGATGTTGCCGCTGCCGTGAGGGCACTGTGCTCCACCAACGGCGCTCTCGACGAGGCGAATGCGGCCCGACATCTGCGCGGTCTGATCGGCTCGGCTCCCGCCTCCTGCTGATGGTGAGCCGTGATCTTCTCAGGGCTGGTGCGGTCTCGGGTGAGACGCGCCAGTCTCGAGGGTGGGCCGTGCCGCGTTCGGCACGGCAGCGGACGGCGGCGTAGGAGTTGTTGGTGGCGGCCAGGTTGTGTAGCCGCGCCCACCGTGGCCAGGCTGGCCTGCGGCTACGACGTGGGCAAGAAGATCCAGGGACGTCAGCGTCATATCGCCGTGGACACCCTGAACTGCTGGTCGCCGTGCTGGTGAGCCCGGAATCCACAGTGGACAGGATCGCCGCCCGCTCGCGGTTGCGGCGATTCGCCGCAGGCGAACGAGTCCGGCTGTTTTGGGCCGACGACGGCTACACCGGCACCCTGCTCGACTGGGTGCACAGGACCCTGGCGCTGGCTGCATGGATCACCAGGCACCGCCGACGGTCAGGCCGCGGCGGATCGCTCGCCAGCCTGGACCAGCGCCACGGCAACACCGTGTCGACCGCAACCATCACCAGCAGGTAGGTCGCGCAGGTGTCAGCTGAGTTCCGAATGGGTATGAGCGGCAGCAGGAGTGAATCGGGCGTGTGTCTGTGGGGCGAGGAGCAGAATGCGCGGTGAGGTCGAGCAGCCGTCGGTCATGGTCGAGGTCACTACCACTGAGGATGTGGTGATCGCCGTTGTCCGTGGCGATGTCGACCACGACACCTTTCGAGAAATCCGGAGCGCGCTGTTCACCTGCATGGCCGGCCGGGCCGCCGCGTTGGTGGTCGATCTCGACGACGTCGGGTTCTTCGGTTCGATCGGCATCGCCGTGCTGCTCGAGACACGGCAACGCGCCGACCAGATGGGCATGAGATTCGCCGTTGTGGCGGGGCGGCGAACGGTGGCACGACCCATCCGGTTGACCGACACCCAGGACCTGCTCCACGTGCAGCGCACTCGTGAGGACGCGCTGGCCGCGGTACGTCGTCACCCTCGCTTCACCGGCCACTTGGACGACCCGACCGACACCGGTCCCGCGCGTTCATGGCCGTAAGCCCCGCCATGCACCCGCATGCGGACAGGCGACGCCTCGACAGTCTTGTCCTCAATGCATTCGAGTCTCCCGCGAGTACATCGTCGCCTGGTCATGCATGCTCACGAGGAAGACTCGGATCCCGCCTAGGTTTGGCTGGTCCTGCCGTCGGGTGAGCGGTTCTCCATGCCGCATCTGTGCTGCGGCTGTGTCCCATGAGGCTCGCACGCCGCTCGCTCGGCAACATTCGTCCTTGAACACGTCTCCAGCCACATCCTGCCAACAGCAGCACGGCGACGGAGCGGTCATCAGCAGCGCTCCGGCGACCATCACGTGTCGTTCGCCGAACCGGTCGGTCGCTGTCCCGAGGGTCTCGTGGGGAAGACGCGCTGCTCGCCGGGATGACTGCCCTCAGCACGGGACCACCCCCGCCCCGCTCGCGCGGGGAGGACATTGCATGACCAGTGAATCTAAGCGTGCCCTGGACATGTTCGAGTTTCCGTTGCTGCGGAGCGGCCACCTGATCTCGAGGCACGGCTTGCCCGCGCGTGGGCGTGGACGGTGTGGCCGCACCTGGTGTCGGGGTCGAAGATGAAGGCGTTCACGGCCGACGACTCGATCCGGCTGCTGCTCTGCAACCTGTACTCCAGCGCTGTCAACTATTGCGCGGTAAGATCTCATCGGCAGATGACGGGAAAAGTGTCTGCTCGTCGCATGAACATACCTGGGCGCCAGACGAGCTGGTCGGGGGAGACGGCCAGGCTGATGTCTTCGAAACGGTCCAGAAGCGCAGCGATTGCAACTGTGGTCTCCAGCTTGCCCAGCTCGATCCCCAGGCACCGGTGAGGGCCATGACCGAATGACATCGAGCCGTGCGAACGGCGCGCTATGTCGCAGGCATCGGGGTTGGGGAACAGGTCCGGGTCGCGATTCGCGATGGCGGGCGAGGGGACGATGAACTCTCGCGGAGGAATCACGATGTCGCCGAGCTCGAAAGGTTCATCGCTGAACCGCGGTGGAAGCATGCGGAACGGTGATTCCAGCCGGATGCCTTCATCAACGGCTGACGCCAGCAACGACCTGTCTTCGCGTAGCCGCATCAGCTGGTCGGGGTTGCGCAACAGGACCAACAGCGTGTGGACCATGGCGTTGATCGGCTCGCAAGAACCCACGAGCAGCACCATGAAAGTCGAGGCCAACTCGTCCTCGTCGAACTTGCCTTCCTCGTCGCACTGCCGGATCAGCCGGGTGAACAGATCATCTCCGGGCTCGCGACGCTTGCGTGCCACCACCTGTTCGGCGAATCGGAACAGTTTCAAACTCGACTCTTCGATCTGAGCGACTGAGTTGCCGGTGACCATCAAGTTGGCCCACGTGGGGAATTCGTCCAGTTCGTCGTCGACGAGTCCGACGATCCGGGCGATCGTGCGTACGACCAGCGGCCGGGCAAAGGAGGTGACCAGGTCAAACGGTTCGCCGGTGGGAAGTGCGGCCGTCAGTTCCCGCGCTGTCGCGATGATCTCCTGCTCGTACTGCGCGATCGTCGCCGCGGACATTTCGGGGTCCAGCACCGCGCGCATCCGCCGGTGGTCGGCCCCGTCGCGTTCGAGCACGCTGCGGCGCGAAGAGTGCAGCATCCGTGCGGTCTTGCCGGGGAGCAGAACGGTTTGAGCCGACAGTTCTTTGCGTCTGGGCAAGAGGTCTTTGTAGAAGCCGCGCCCGGCCAGCACCCGTTTGATCTCTTGATAATGGGTGATCACCCACATCCGGTAGCCGTTCGCCTCCACCGGTACCGCCGGCGCGGTCTCGCGCAGCGCTCGCAGCATGGGGTACGGATCCCGTACGAAGCGGCTGGTGAGCAGATGCATGGGGCATCGGGGATCGGTGGTCGGAACATTGTCGGCCATCGCGCACCGCCTCGGGGTCAACAAGCCTCACGTCGGCTTGAACTCATCAATCGACTTGCGAACACGGATGACCACATGAGCGATCTGTCTTGGGAAGCATTTGCGATCATCCGCAGTCGAGGCGCGCCAGGCTGGTCGCGCTGCCGTCCCCACGTGGCGCCCCGAGAACCTGGGAGCCGCGCATCACATCGTCAGCCGAGTCCTCGCTCGGGATAACCCATGCGCACCGCGGACACCTTGTTGAGCCGGTCGGTGATCTCGGGAGGAAGTTCCAACGCCTCCGAGGACAGCGATGCGGAAAGCTGTTGCACCGTTCGTGCTCCCACCAGCGGTGCGCACACGCCAGGTCGGTCACGCACCCATGACAACGACACCTCGATCGGACTTGCTCCGAGCTCGCGTGCGCACTCGACGACCTCCGTGACGATTCGCGCCACGCGTGGACTCTCCGCGTAGTCCTGCACGTACCACCGGTAGAAGCCGCTATCGCGCTTGCCTTCCGGGACACCGTTCAGGTACTTGCCCGTGAGCACGCCTCTGCCGAGCGGTGCCCAGGGGAGCAGGCCGATGCCGAGAGTTTTCGTGGCGGGGCGCACCTCGCGATCGATTCCGCGCTGTACGAGCGAGTACTCGAGTTCGACGACCGACAGAGGAGTGGCGCCGCGAAGTTCCTGGATCGTCGCCGCTCGCGAGGTCTGCCAGCCCGAGTAGTTGCAGGCGCCCGTCGCCCGCACCTTGCCCGCCGCGACCGCGGCGTCCATCGCGGCGAGCGTCTCCTCGATCGGAACCTTCCGATCCCAGGTGTGCACGAGCCAGAGGTCGATGTGGTCGACCCGCAGGTTGCGCAGTGACTGCTCCAGCTCCGCGAGCATCCGCGTCTTCGACGCGTCGACGGTCGGTGGTCTCCCGATGACCATCCCCGCCTTGGTGGCGATCACGAAGTCCTCGCGGCGGAAGTGGCGCGCGAGCGCTCGGCCGATGATCCGCTCGCTTTCACCGTCGCCGTAGATGTTGGCGGTCTCGATCAATGTGCCACCCGCGTCGGCGAAGCTCCGCAGCTGTGCCACTGAATCGGTGTCGTCGGCGTCGAAGCCCCAGGTGGCGGTACCCAAACCGAGGCGGGACACCGAGATGTCGCTGTTGGGCACCGCTCGCTTTCGCATCTCGCTCCCATCGTCCCAGCCGAATCGAGGGCCAGAATGCCGGACGGCAAGCGGTGACGGTGGTGTCGTTCCGGGCTGCGGAACGCGCAGTGCGTCTCCGCACCTGCAGGGCGGCCTGATTGCGGAATTCTTCGACGCGATCGGCTTGTGGGGTGGAGGGTGGGCTGACGAATCGACCGCGCACCGCTTGCTTCCGGTGCCGTGTGAACACGACGCCCCTGATCACACGTGTTCCTGAGTGATCACACCCCCGGACAGGTCGTCGAACTCACCCTCCGCGATGCGGGCCAGAAGGGCGGCCGACTGCTCGACCGGGGTGAACTTCCCCTGGTCTTGCAGAGACTGTGCCCACCGCGAGAGCCGAGGCCAAACCGGGTCGTCCGCAGTGCGCGGGTCAGCGCTCCGCTCCATGCCACGGCGCATGAGGCCGATGTCGAGCAGGCCGGGGTCGTAGCACAGCACCGCGAGCGGCCTGTCCTTCACCTCGATCGCGAGGTTCTCGGTCAGCTTGATCACGGCCGCCTTCGACACCGAGTAGGCCGTGAGGTAAGGCCACCTCTTCACACCGGCGTTGCTGATCACGTTGATGATCCGGCCCCGCGTCATCCTCCGGATCGCCGCGTTGGTGGCGAACGCGGTGCCTCGGAGGTTCACCTCGAACGTGTGCCACCACTCGTTTTCGTCGACCTGCCACGTCGGCCCGACAGGTCCACCGAGCGCGCCGTTGTTGACCAGCACGTCGATGCCGTCCAAGCTCTCGATCAGCTTCGGCGTCGCGAGCGGGTCGCCCAGGTCCGCGACGTGGGTCTCGACCTGCACCCCTGCGGCGGTCAGATCGGCTTCGACCGCGTCCAGAGCTTTTCTGTCGCGGCCGGTGATGACGAGTTCATGGCCTCGGGCACCGAGCTCTTCGCTGAACGCCCTGCCCAACTCCTTGGCGCCGCCGGTCACCAGAATTTTCACGTGGTCGCTCCTTCCCCGCCGCCGAACGACCTCGCAGGCAACGGGTTTGAAAATATCAGCACCTGATGGATCTGACACGGCATCGCCGGCGACCGCATTCATCGCCACGACGAGCATTGGTGCACCCGCCGCCGTCCGATTGGGTGGCTTGCTGTTCACCTCGTATCTCCTTCTCCGGCATTGCCAGGATTCCGCGAGGACAATGAACAGGCCATCTCCTCGGGCTGGGAGACCGGATGCGCGGTTTTGTGCGGCAGCAACTCGACACCTGCACTGCCGGCAGGGCCGGCTGTCGCGCATGCACCGCCCAGACGTCGCGGAGGGAGAGATCCGCGTGCGTCCCGTGAGGTGGTCAAACCGGGCAAGGCAGGGGCGCTTCAGGTCACGGCCACCCCGGTCAGGCGCAGAACCGCACGCCCGCCCGCGACGGCGAAGCCCTCCTCTGCCGTGCCACCGACCGCGTCGGCCGACCGGCAGTCCGGGGCGGCGGCAAGACCGCGCACGGTCAACCGCTTCGCCGTCTCCGGGAGCGCCAGCAGCGCGTGCAGCGCCGGGTGGGGCAGGCAGGCGACCGGGGCGGGCGCGCCGCACCACAGGTCGGCATCGGTGTGCACGGGCACCGCCTGGGTGGCGCCCGGTGGCCGCGCGGGCAGGTCGGGGGCCTGGTCGCGGTAGTGCAGTACCGCCGTGGCCACCTCACCCTCGGTGCCGGTGACGACTACGCGGACCTGCCAGGTGTCCTCGCGCCACCGGCCGGTGGCCGTGAAGTCCAGCACCAGGTCGCCGTCGAGCCGGAGGCCGGCCAGTGTTATGTCCACTGTGGACACTTCGGTGAGGTGCTGGCGGGGATGTCCTTCCGGCCGCACCCAATCCCCGGCAGCCAGCAGGTACTCCAGCAGCACGGGTACGGACAGCGCGCCTCCGGCCAGGTGCGGTTCCCGCGCCGGGGACCAGCGGTGCCGGGTGGCGAACCGCTGGTGTTCGGTGAACTGGAGCACCTCGCCCAGCAGCAGCCGGGTGGTGCGGATCCTGGGCCAGTCCGGGCTGCCCTCGGGCCACGGCCAGGCGCGGATGAGGTGCGGCCGGGCCATCACCCCGAGCCTGCCGAAGTAGCTCACCGTGCCGGTGCCCTCGGCCAGCTCGGCGAGCCAGCGGGTGGTGGCCTCCTCCGGGCGTACCGTGCTGCCGTAGCGCGCCGCGCCGTGGTAGCTGACGATGTTGCCGGTGCGTTCCCAGGTCGGCCAGCGCACGACGTGCACCGGTACGCCCGTGTGGCCGGCCGTCCACCGGCCGAGCCTGCTCAACGCCCCGCTACCCGCCGCGTAGGCGGTGTGGCCGATCATGCCGCCGAGTTCGGAGATCGACCCGGCGCAGCTGATCAGGCGCAGCGGCCGGTCCTGGCTCGCCCGTGCGGTCAGCGCCGAGACCAGGGTGGTGAAGCCGGTGACCCGGACGGCGACCGTGTCGATCACCTCCTGCGGGGTGAGGCGGGCGAAGCGGACCCCTCGGTAGGTGGCGGCGTTGTGCACCAGGACGGTGGGGGAGTGCGGGAGTGCGGCGAGCATCGCGTCCACCTGTGCACGGTCGGTGACGTCACAGGGCAGGTAGCGGATGGGCAGGCCGTCGGCGAGGTTGTTCCGGGTCTGCCGGACGAACTCCTGGGCGGCCACCGTTTCCCGGCCCTCGGCCAGTCCGCCCGGAGTGCGCGCTGCCGCGACCAGGGTCTGGGCGCGCCAGGCGGCGAAGGCCTCCTCGTCCAGGTCCGCCCCGGGGCCGCACAGCTCCCGCCGCCCGGTCACCACGACTTCCGCGCCGGTCGCCGCGAGTGCCTTGGCCAGCTCGAAGCCCACGCCCCGGCCGCCCCCGGAGATCAGCACGCAGTCGCCGGGACCGACCGGTCGGGCGTCCGCGGCAGGTGGTGCGATCCGGGCGTGCGGCACGTACCGGCCGCCCTGCCGGTAGCCGACTTCCAGGCAGTCCCATTCGGTGGTCTCCGCGTCCACCGCGTCCGCGATCAGTGCCGCGTCCACCCGGTCCAGGTCGACGGTTTTGGCACGTGTTCCGGGCAGCTCGACCATCAGGTTCTTGGCCAGTCCCGCCCAGGCCCCGCTCAACGGCTGCGGCACCGCCTCCCCGGAGCTGCCGAACAGGCCGTCGCCGTGGCTGATCGTCAGGTAGAAGTGCCGGTCGGCCTCCGGGGTGGCGAGCCAGCGGTCGTAGACGGTGTGCAGGGCGGCCGTGGTGGTCAGCAGCGCCGCCCGCCAGGCCTCCTCGCCCAGCTGGTAGTCCGGTGCGCCGGTGAGGGTGAGGTCGACGATGCCGTCCCAGTCCGCCGCGGTGATCTCCGCAGCGGTACGGGCGACGGTGACGTGCGCGCCGCGTGTGCTCAGCAGCCCCGCGACGGCGGTGGTGAGCGGTGTGTCCAGGCCGAGCAGCAGCACGTGCCGCCCGCGCAGCCCGCCCACCCCCTTGGGCCGGGGCACCGGTACCGGCTCCTCCACCCAGCGCTGCACCGGGCGGGCGAAGTCCAGCTCGTGGTAGGCCAGCAGCTGTGGCCGCAGCGCGGGTTCCTCCGCCGGCCACCGCACGGGTGGCGCGGTGGCCGGCCGGGGGTGTTCGTCGACGGTGCGGAACTCCCCGGTGTGCTGGTGGACGTACCCGATCACCTCGCCGGTGACGTCCAGCATCCGCACCAGCAGCCTGCCGTCCGCGTCGAGCACCCCGCCCCAGGCCCCGTCCCGGGTGCCGAGCACGGTCAGTTCACCACCGGCGTGCGCGAGATCGTTGCCGCCGCCGTAGAAGTCGATCCGCCCGATCGATCGCGGTACCACCACGGGGCTCCACTCCGCGGGCGAGACCGCACACACCTGGGCGAGCGTGTCGCACAGCACGGCGGGCAGCAGCGCGCCGCCGAACCAGCGCCCCAGCACGGGACCGTCCAGCACCACCCGCGCCCGGTTCGCGTGCGCCCCCGCGTCCACCTCCGAGCAGCTCGCGAAGATCCCGGACAGCGCCGCGACCGGGTTGGGCAGCTGATAGGGACTGCGCCGCGGGACCGGTGCGGTGACCACGGGCAGCCGGTCCGGCACCGGACAGTCCGGGGCCCGGTCCCGCAGCACCACCGACAGGCGGAAGTGCTCCCGGTCCCGGACCAGCACCGTCCCGCCCGGCGCGACCACGTCGGTGAGGATGCGCACCAGCACCACGGACTCGCCCTCGGTGCCGGCCGTCAGCTCCGCGACGATCTTCTTGCGCGCGGGCTGGCCGGCGTACACCCGAAGGAAGTGGCTGAACGACACCTCGCGCACGGCGACCGGTACGCGTCCGGGCACCAGGGCGGCCGCGGCCTGTGCGGCGATCTCCACGGCCAGCAGGCCGGGCAGCGTCGGATGGCCGCCGATCAGGTGCTCGCTCAGGTAGCCGTCACGGTCCAGGTCGAAGACCCGGTGGGCCACCAGCCTGGCTTCGGTGCGTTCGGTGATCTCGTCCAGGAAGAACGGCCGCTCCCGGGGCGCCCAGACCGCGGTGCGCCGGGGCAGCTGGGCCGCGGTGACCCGGCGTTCGACCTCGCCGAGGTAGGCGAGCGCGGACTCGGTCCGGTCCTGGGCCAGCTCGGTGAGGAAGTGCGCGAAGCCCTCCTCGGCGGGCATGAGGGACAGGTGCCGGGTCAGCACCTGAGCCACCAGGGGATCGGCTGCGCGGGGCGTGCCGTCCCACAGACCCCAGCCGAAGGTGGTCTCCTCGGTGCCGGTGGCCCGCGCGGCGGCGGTGAACAGGAAGTCGTTGGCCGAGCTGTAGTCGGTCTCGCCGTGGATGCCGAGCAGCCCGGCCAGCGAGCCCGCGTTGACCCAGCGGCGCGGCGGCTGCCCGGCGAAGGCGAGCTTGAGCGCGCGGTAGGTGTGCACCTTGACATCGCGCACGAGCTGGAAGTCGGCCAACGACTTGACGGGCAGCTCCGCGGTGCGGTTGAGGCCGGAGAAGTTCAGCAGCAGGTCCACCGGCCCGGCAATCGCGGCCCGTACCCGTTGTACCGCGTCGGCGTCGCGGGTGTCGCACACGTGGTAGTGCACCCTGCCCTCGCCGCAGATCTCGGTGAGCCGCGCCAGGTTGGCGTGCACCTCCCGGGCCCGGGCGAGCCGTTCCAGGTGTTGCCTGGCCGCGGCGAGCCCGCCCGTCGCGGTGAGCAGGACCTGCCGCCGCCGGGCCTGGTGCGCCGCGTGGTCCTCGGTCAGCGCGGTGTGGTCGTGTGCGGCGAGATCGGTGGTACCGAGCACGTGCAGCACGGGGCGGGCGTGCGCTGCCAGGCCGAGCAGGGTGGTCATGCCGATGCCCCGGCCGGCTCCCGCGCCGACCACCACGGCGTTCTCGGCGAGCACCGGCCGCGCCGGGGCCAGCGGGACCGCCTCCGCGCGCTGGGTCAGCCGCAGCCCGCCCGCGCGGACCACCCCGGGCAGCACGTGCCGCGCGGCGGCTTCTTCGGCCAGCTCGGCCGTGGCCTGGGCGGGGCCGGCCGAGGTGAGCAGCACCCGGCAGTGCGCTCCGGCGAGCGCGGGTTCCATTTCCATGGCCTTGACCAGCCCGGTGAACAGCCCGGCGTAAGGGTGCACGCGGCCCTGTTCGTCGGCCCCGCCGCAGAGCACGACGTGGAAGCTCAGCAGCCCGGCCGCCGACTTGGCCGCCAGGAAACAGGCGTCGTGCAACCGCAGCACGGCCTCGGGTGAGGAGGCCGGCCACTCGTCGGCCGGGGGCAGGCCGGCGAGTACCCGCACATGCCGGTGGCCACCGGGAATCTCGGCGCCCGGTCGCAGCACGGTGGTGTCCGGCAACGGGTCGAGCAGCCCGTCCGGCACACCCTCGCCGAGCACGATCAGGGTGTGCTCGGGGACCGGTGGCCAGGGCGCGGGCTCGGCCACCCGGGGATCGGGCCGCCAGCACACCACGTGCCGCTGGAGCACGGTGGCCCGTCCGGGTGCGGCGGCCCGCAGCCGGGAGGTCCGTCCGCCGGGCAGGGCGGGCCGGGTGATGACCTGTCCTTCGGACCTCCCGGTCAGCACCTCGAGCAGTTCGCGGGCACCCTCGGCGCCGGACAGCCTCATCTCGCCTCCGCTCGGTCGAGCTCGGCGAGCACCGGGACGTGCCAGGCCCGCGCCAGCTCCGGGGTGGTGACCGCGAACAGGTAGGCCCCCTCGGCGCCCGCCCGGTACGGGTTGGCGCTGACCCCGCCGACCAGCGCCAGGGTCAGCTCGCCGTCGTCGAGGTAGCAGCCCGCGCTCTCGAACGCCTGGAGCAGCGAGGCCTCTCCGCCGTCCACGACGAGGTTGAGGCCGTGCAGGTCGGCGAGGTTGGCCACCCGCGAGGCGATGACGTTGGGCATCACGCCGGGCTGGGTGTCCGCGTTGATCTCGGGCCAGGTGCGGTCGAGCTCGGCCCGCAGCCCGGCCAGGAACGCCTCGTCGCGCACGGTGTCGCGGAGGTCGTCGAAGTGCACGCGCAGCTGGGCTCCTTGCATCGCGCCGGTCTGCCCGAGCTGGCCGAACAGCACGCCGGTGGTCTCCCGGTGGGTCTGGCACAGCGCGCGCACGGGTTCGGGCAGCAGCCGCCAGCACTCGATGGCCAGCACCTGGGCCCGGTCGATCCGCCGCAGCATGGGCTTGGGCAGCGGGACCCCGGGCAGGTCCGGGATCGGGTACACCGGGCCGAAGCGCGCCGCGCCGTCCGCCGGTTCCCGCGCCGCCCACCCGATGACGGCCAGCCGTTGCGGGGGGACCGGTTCCCGCGCCTGGACCTGCCACTGGTCCGGGAGGTACTCCGAGACCACGGCGGTCGCGTTGGTGCCGCCGAAACCGAAGGCGGAGACCGCGCCGGTCCGCGCTCGGCTGGTGGGCAGCCAGTCGACGGGCTGCCGGGGCACGCGCACCATGGGCGCGTGTTCGACGAGGTGTGCGGGCAGCCGGGTGAACCGGTGCTGCGGCGGGATCTTGTGGTGGCGCAGGCACAGCAGCAGATGGATCAGTGAGACGACACCCGCGGGCCAGCCGGTGTGGCCGATCACCGACTTGTTGGACACCACCGTCAGCGGCCGGTCCGCCGGGTAGACCTCGGCGATGCCCAGCAGTTCGGCGCTGTCCCCGGCGGGGGTCGCGGTGGCGTGCGCGACGACCACGTCCACCTCACCCGGTTCGGTACCGGCTTTGGCCAGGGCGCGGCGTGCCGCCAGGACCTGGCCTCGGCTGGCCGGGGCGTTGATCGCCTTGCCCTTGCCGTCAGCGGAGAGGCCAACGCCTCGGAGCACGCCGAGCACGGTGTCCCCGTCGGCTTGGGCGCGGGAGAGCTTCTTGAGCACCACCAGGGCCGCGCCGTCGGCGAACAGCACTCCGTTGGCGTCCTCGTCCAGCGAGCGGACCTGGCCGGTGGGGGACAGCCCGCCCATCTTGGCGAAGGCCACCATGTAGGTGACCTGCATGGCCGCCGCGCCACCGCAGACGGCGACCTCGCAGCGCCCGGCCCGCAGCTCGCGGATACCCCGGTCCAGGGCGTACAGCGAGGAGGAGCACGCGGTGTCCACCACGTGCACGGCCGAGTCCTCGGGCAGGATGCCCCGGATCGCCCCGGCCGCGATGGCCGGTGGCAGCGAGTCCGCCGGCTCGCCCGTGCCCCGGCGGAACCGGGTCCGGGCCCGCGTCCGGATCGCAGCTTTGTCCTCTGTGGACAGGTGCTGACCGAGTGGGCCGTCCAGGGTCTCGGACAGCGCGGCCAGGACCTGGGCCTCGGAGTGGTGCTGGCTGCCGTCGGCGGTCAGGCCGACGCAGAAGGCGAAGCGGTCGGTCGCCCTGGTGGTGGTCTGTTCCAGGGCCTGGTGGAGGCTGTGCCGCAGCCACAGCAGGCCGAAGTCGGTGGCCGGGTCGTCGGGGAGGCCTTCGGCGGCGAGCTTGGGGTGTGGCTGGAAACCGGTGATCAGGCCGCAGACCGGCTGGCTGCCCTTGTCCGGGACGTCACCCCGGCCCGGGGTGAACGCGGCGGTGACCCAGCGCTCCGGCGGCGCCTCGGTGAACAGTTCCGGGCCGTCGTTGAGCACCTGCCAGAACTCGTCGGGGCTCGACGCGCCCGGGACGGCGAGGCCCATGCCGACCACCACGATCGGGTCGCCGATCTCGGGCTCGGGCAGGGGGACGGGCTCGGGCACGGGTGCGGGCTCGGGCCGGGGGACGGGCTCGGGTTCGGGCTCGGACACCGAGCCGCACATCAGCCGCACCCCGCCGTCGGCGTCGATGGTCTGCCCGGTGATCCACCGGGAGCGGGGCGAGGCCAGGAACGCGACCAGCTCGGCGAACTCGTCCGGCTCGCCGATGCGGTGGCCCAGCGGGGTCCTGGCCACGATGCTGCGCGCGAAGGACTCGTGGCCGGGAAACATCCGGCCGCCCGGGGTGTCCAGCAGACCGCCCGAGGCCGTGTTCACCCGCACGCCCGCCGGCCCCAGCTCGACTGCCAGGTACCGGGTCATCGCCTCCAGGGCAGCCTTGGTGACCCCGATCGCCAGGTAGTCCGGGAGCACCATCCGGGCGCCGGTGGAGGAGATGTTGACCACGCTCGCCGAGCCGCTGGCCAGCAGCAGGGACCGGGCCGCCCGCACGCACCGCAGTGGCGCCAGGAAGTTGACCGCCAGCACCCGGTCCAGGTCCTCCTCGGCGAGGTCGAGTCCCGGTGCGAACAGGCCCAGCGCGGCGTTGTTGACGAGGACGTCCAGCTTGCCGTGCTCCCGGCCGATGGTCGCCATGATCGACTCGACGTGCTCGGGCTTGGTGACCGAACCCCGGGCCAGCCGCACGTCCAGGCCCTCGGAGGTGAGCCGGGCCGCGATCTCCTTGCCCTGCGGGTAGGAGTGGAAGCAGTTGAGGTAGACCACCGCGCCCCGGCGGGCCAGCAGTTCGACCACCGCGCTGCCCACCCCGCCGGCGCCCCCGGTGACCAGGGCGATCCGGCCGTCGAGTTCGGTCATGGCCGCGCGGCCGTGATGTAGTCGGCGATCTTGCCGAGCGTGTCCAGCTCGGTGCCGCGGAAGCCGGGCGGCGGGGCGGGCAGGTCGAACAGGGTGCGGATCTGGGTCATCAGCTCGGTCTGGCGCATGGAGTCCACGCCGAGATCGGCCTCCAGGGAGGCGTCCTCGGTGAGGACCTCCACCGGGTATTCCAGGGTGTCGGCGTACAGCTCCCGCAGCCGGGCGAGCGCCGCCGTGCGATCCGGTGCCGGTGCCGGTGCCGCTGTCGGCTCGAGTGCCGGCGCCGGTGCCGCTGTCGGCTCGGGTGTCGCAGGCACCAACGGCCGGGGTGCTTCCACGCGCGGCACCGGGACACCCGCGAGGTGCGCGGCCACCGCGTCCAGGTCCGACAGGGGCCCGGGGGCGGCGAAGGTGGGTACCACCGAGGCCAGGGGCAGGGCTCCGCGCACCAGCTTGGTGAGCACCTCGCCCGCGCCCAGTTCGACGAACACGCGTGCGCCGTCGGCGGACAGCCGGGCCAGCGTCTCGCGGAAGCCGACCGGTTGGGACAGCTGGAGCCCCAGCAGCGCGGCCAGGTCGTCGCCGTCCCGGTAGCGCCTGCCGAGGATGGGGGAGTGCACCGGCACGGCGAACGGGTGCCGCCGGTAGCCGGCCACCCGCCGGGCGAGCTCCCGTCCGGCGGGGACCAGTGCCGGGTGGTGGAAGCCGTACGGGGAGCCGAGCGGGCCGGCACTGATCCCCAGGGCCCGCGCCACCTCGGCCGCGGACGCGAGCGCCTTGGCCGGGCCGGACAGCACGCTCTGCTCCTCGGCGTTGTCCACCGCCAGGACCAGATCGGGTGCGGCGAGGAGGGTCACCAGGAGCTCGGCCCGGTCCCGTCCGCAGCGCAGCGCCAGCATGCCGCCCTCAGGGGCGTGCGCGCGCAGCACCTCGTTGCGGTCACACACGATCGCCGCGCCGTCCGCTACCGAGAAGACCCCCGCCGCGACCAGTGCGGAGATCTCCCCGAGGCTGTGCCCCACCAGCAGATCCGGGGTGGTGCCCCTGGCGGCCAGTGCCCGGTGCGCGACCACCGCGGTGGCGTAGATCGTCAGCTGGAGCTCGTCGGCGTGGTGCGCCACCAGGTCTTCGAGGGAGGGTGCGGGGTCGGCGAACACCACGGCACTGACCGTGCGACCCGTGCGGGCGCGGTGGGCCTCGTCCACGGCGGCGAAGACCTCGCGGACCACCTCGTCCCCGCCGGCCCACGCCTGGCTGAGCACGCCAGGCCGGTACGCGCCCTGGCCGGGGCACAATCCGACGATCGGCTCTCCGTACATCAGATGTCACGCACCCCGTCGTTCTTGGTGGTCGTCGGCGAAAACCAGCGCTTCCGCTCCCGGTTCGACGTTCTAGCACGAGAACGACCGTCAGGATGAGGGCAGATTCCGATCCGTGGAACGGTGCCATCTGCGCACTCCCTCAACGTTGGTCGATCTCGTACGCAGAAGACCTGGCTCAGTCCATGACCGCGGTTTGCCGCTTGAGCAGCTCGACCTCGCCGCGTCGCCCGGTGCTGCTGACACTCTGTTCTCTGCGTCCAGCACGATCGATTCGATTCTCGGGGCGGCTCGCAGTTGACTGGAGAAATGGTTCTTCACGTCGACCGTCGGCTCGTCGCTGATTCAGAACCGTCCGACGTATTCAGTGCCATCGACATCGTCGTGAACCTGGGGGCTGGACTCGTCGGCAGGCTTGCGCCGACCGGCTGTCGCAGAGGTTCCGACACCAGCCTGTCGCCCATGCCCTGAATGTCGCCGTTGGCCATGACGCAGGCAGAGACGTTGTGATCAGGCGCCAGGGCGAGACGGGACTGCTGACCGCACGTACGGCCGATGTGACCGGCGATCCGCGGTTCGAGGTGGTCGACCGCTCGTTCCGCACCGCGGGACGGCAGGTGGTCGGCACCGTGAGTTCTGCTTACGGTGAACCCGAGTCCGGGCCGCCGCGCCGGCACATCGGTGAGGTCCAGCGGACTGCAGCCGAGTTGAGCGACGACCGTTCTCCTCGGCATCGCGAGCGCAAGCGGCACGTTCGGGGACGTCCAGTGGCGGAAGAACTTCCCGAAACGACACTGGAACGGAAAAGAGAAATCGGGTCGAGCGGGATTCCCTTGCGTGTCGGATCTTTGTGGCCAAGCCATCTCGCAGGCGTCTTGACTGGTTCTCGGCGGAAACCCGGGTTGTGTATTCTTCGCTCGTCATGAAAAACTTGTGCAGGTGTCTTTGATGATAAATCTCCGCCGCCTAATGGGATTCCGCAACGGGAAGACGACCGGCGACCATTCTGGTGAGCCGGGCGAGTCGCTGCTCGGCAGTATCCGGCGTGGAATCATCGGCGACAACCAGGTGCTCGGCACCCCTTATGGCGCAAGGAGAATGGTCTACGCCGACTACACCGCATCGGGACGGGCGCTCGACTTCATCGAGGATTTCATTCGTGCGGAGGTGTTGCCCTACTACGCCAACACGCACACCGAGAGCTCGAGCACCAGCCGGCGCACCACGATGCTGCGGGAACAGGCGAGGCTGCTCATTCGCCAGTCCGTCGGAGGAACGGAGGACGACCTGGTGCTGTTCTGCGGTTCCGGTGCGACCGCGGCGATCACCAAGCTCGTGGGAATGCTGGAGATCCGGCTCCCGGCCGGTCTGGACGAGAAGTACTCGCTCGCGGACCGGATCCCGCAGGAGGAACGTCCGGTCGTCTTCGTCGGACCCTACGAGCACCACTCCAACGAGCTGCCCTGGCGCGAGTCCGTCGCGGACGTCGTGGCCATCGGCGAGGACGAGTGGGGCCGCGTCGACACCGCCGAACTGCGCCGGCAGCTGATCCGCCACTCCCACCGCCCGTTGCGGATCGGCAGCTTCTCCGCCGCGTCGAACGTGACAGGTGTGCTGACCGACACCGACGGCATTGCCGCGCTGCTGCACGAACACGGTGCACTGTCCTTTTGGGACTACGCTGCGGCCGGACCGCACGTGCCCGTTCGCATGCGTGAGAGCGCACCGGGACAGGGTGACCACAAAGACGCCGTTTTCCTGTCACCGCACAAGTTCGTCGGCGGCCCGCAAACGCCCGGTGTGCTGGTGGTGCGCCACGAACTCGTCACCAACAGCGTTCCCACCGTGCCCGGCGGCGGCACGGTGGCGTTCGTCCACCCGGGAGGTCACCGCTACCTCGACGACCCGGTGGCCAGGGAGGAGGGCGGCACGCCCGCGGTCGTCGAGTCGGTCCGCGCCGGTCTGGTGTTCGCGCTCAAGGATGCCGTGGGCGCCGAGGTGATCCATGCCCGCGAACAACGGCTGTGGCGGCACGCCGTCGCCGAGTGGGAACAGGAACCCGGTATCGAGATCCTCGGCAACCGCACCGCGGACCGGTTGTCGATCGTGTCGTTCCGCATCCGGTCCGGACAGCGGTTCCTGCACCACAACTTCGTGGTCGCCGTGCTCAACGACCTGTTCGGCATCCAGTCCCGCGGCGGGTGCTCCTGCGCCGGTCCCTACGGGCACCGGCTGCTCCACATCGACGGCGAGCAATCCCAGGGCTACGACCGCAACTCCGCGATCGGCTATCACGGGGTGAAGCCCGGCTGGGTGCGCCTCAACTTCAACTACTTCATCACCGACGCCGTCCGCGATTACCTCGTCGAGGCCGTGCGGCTGGTCGCCCGGCACGGCCACCGCCTGCTGACCGACTACGTCTTCGACCCGAGAACCGGGTTGTGGCGGCACCGCGGCACGGCCCTCGTTCCCCGTGAGCTGCCCGATCTGCGCTCCGTGGTGACCACGCGCGCGACCGCGTCGCCGATTCGCGCCGATGACACGATCCTGACGAAGTACCTGGAGGAGGCGCGGCGCCTGCTCGCTGCTCGCGCTGACGTGGTCCACGACGAGGCCACCGGTCTGCCGGGCGACTTCGAGGAGCTGCGCTGGTTCGTCCTGCCGCAACTCTGCCTCCCCGCTGAGTGAGAGGATCGGCTCCGTCTTCCAGCAACCCGACCTGCTGCTCGCCCTCACCGCCGCCGAACAACTCAAGGTCATGGCCCACATCGGCGGCCGCTCCCCGGCCAAGGCCCGCACCCGCGCGATGGAACTGCTCGACGCCCTGGGCCTGACACCGCAGGCGGGGCGTCGCCCGCACCAGCTCTCCGGCGGTCAACGTCAACGCGTCAACATCGGCCGCGCCCTGGCGAACGACCCCACCGTCCTCCTGGTCGACGAACCCACCAGCGCCCTCGACCACGAACGCGGCGCCGCCGTCATCGATCTCATCACCCGTCTCACCCACCGGCAGGCCACCGCCACCGTCCTGGTCACCCACGACCGCACCCACCTCACCGCCGTCGACCAGGCCGCCCCACCGTGGAAGCAGGCCACGAGGGCGGGCCGGGCGGCCTTGCGCGTGTCGCGGGTGGTGAAGACGAACCGCCCCTCGGTGACGGTGACGAGCGCGATCCCGTGGGTCCTGGCGAACTCGACGGCCCCGGCCTGGAACGCCGAAGTCGCGACCAGCACCCCTTTGTGCGCACCCACCTCTGCACCTTCTGCCGCAACACCTGCACCAGCTCGCGCTTGATCGGGTTGCGGTGCAGCTTCGCCTCGACCACCACCAAGAACTCCATTCCGGCGAACCGGTACCGCACGGTCGCGTCGAACTCGTAGACCCCGTCCACGCCGGTGACCTTCTCGTGCGCGCTCACCACAAGCCCGTCGACCTGGGACCTCGCGGCCCCAACAGTTCTCCGGCGACGTACTCCTCGAACTCACCCGGCGTGATCCCCGGGTACGGATACCGCCCCACCACCCGCTCGTCTTGCACCACCAGGCCACGCTACCGCGGATGATCACTACCAGTGGCGGGTCCTTGGACGATTCGGTGTCGTGACCGCACGATCACGAACCCATACGCGTCGAGCCGACAGGCGATCGTGGGCGCCGGCGTCCCGGATGCCGAGGCCGTGATGATCCGCAGCAGCGTGCGACCCTCGCCCTCGGTAGCCGCCGTCGCGGTGCCAGCGCGGCACCGTTTCAGCGCGAGTCACCGGTCGGAACCGGTGAAGCGCCCCGATCGGCAGTCGGTGCGACAGCGCCGCGAGGACGTCCGGTCACCGGGGGAGGAGCGCGGCCGAAGTTTCGCCTGCGCGTTCCAGGACGGTGATCTGGTGCCGCAGCAACACCATCCTCACGTCCTTGTCCCGATCGCTCATGAGGACAACAGGCGAGGACAGCACCGGGGCGCCGGCCCAGCCGGCCGCGAGCCGTTGTCCCCCGTGAGGACTACACAGATGTGTCCACGACAAGGGGATTCGTGATGTCCTGGTCTTCCTTAGGTTTCGTTGGCAACGGCGTTGGTGCGTCGCGGTATGTCGAAACCTGAAGGGCAAGGGCGTTGAAGACAATGCAACGGTCAGTGGGAACCGGTATCTCCCGGAGGTTCGTCAGGCTGGTGTGCGCGGTGGCGCTCACCGTCACCGCGGTGGCGGCCTGTGACACCGACTCGGCAGGAGACGCGGCAAGTGAACACGCAGCAACGAATACAGCCGAGACGGCCGCCACGCCGCCGATCGCCTGGGGCGCCTGCCCGGCGCCGGCCCAGGGTGTCAGTCGCGACCCCCGGCTCGTCTGCGGAACGGTGGAGGTTCCGCTCGACTAACGCAACCCCGGTGGCGAGAAGATCGAGGTGGCCGTCTCGAAGCTGCCGGCGGCGCAGTCCCGCGACCGCCGCGGTGTGCTGCTGCTGAACCCGGGCGGGCCGGCGTTGTCCGGTTTGGACACACCGGGTGTCGTGGCGCCGACTCTGCCGCCGTCGGTGCTGGCGGCCTACGACCTGATCGGCTTCGACCCGCGCGGGGTCGGGCACAGCACCCCGCAGAGCTGCGGCCTCGACGACCCGTCTCTGGCCGGTCTGTTCCCGTACCCGGCGGCGGACGGCTCGATCACCGCGAACGTCGAGCACGCCCGTACCCACGCCGGACGGTGCGCGACGAACGCCGGCGAGAAGCTCCGGTACTTCACCACCGCCAACACGGCCCGCGACCTGGACCGCATCCGCACGGCGCTCGGTGAGGAGAGGATCTCCTACTGGGGTCAGTCCTACGGCACGTACCTCGGCACCGTCTACGCGTCACTGTTCCCGGAGCGCGCCGACCGGGTGGTCCTCGAGGGCAACGTCGACCCCACGAAGGTCTGGGCCAACGCCAAGGACAACTGGGGCAAGGCCATGTCGGAACGCTTCCCCGACGCGGCAAGGGTTGCCGCGGCGCAGCACGCCACGCTCGGGCTCGGTCGCACCGTCGACGAGGTGACCCAGAAGTACCTCGGACTCGCCGACCGCCTCGACCGCACCCCCGCGCCCGTACCCGGCACCCCGCACGCCCTGACGGGTTCGATGCTGCGCACCGTCACCTACAGCCTCCTGCTGGACAACAAGACCCTTCCGGTGCTCGCGCAGTTCTGGAAGGCGACCGTCGGGCTGGCCGACGGCAAGCTCACCGAGGCGGACGGCCAGGTGCTGCGGCAGGTGTTCACCGCGCCGCCGCCGACCCCCGGCGTGCCGGCCGACAACCAGGCCACCATGTTCCTCGCACTGACCTGTGGCGACGCCCGGTGGTCCGACGACGTCGACGAGTACGCCCGCCGCACCGCCGAGGACCGCGCTGCCTGGCCGCTCACCGCGGGGATGCCCGCCAACATCTGGGCGTGCGCGTTCTGGCCCAAGCCCGTCGAAGAACCCGTCCGCGTGACCGGCAAGGGACCGCGCAACACGCTGATCCTGCAGAACCGCAGGGACAACGCCACACCGTGGGAGGACGGCTTGGGACTGCACGAGGTCCTCGGCGGGCGAGCGGCGTTCGTCGGCGCGGACAACGGCGGGCACTACGTCTACAACCAAGGCTCCCGGTGCGTGGACGAGGTGACGGTGACATTCCTGACCACCGGCCAGTTGCCGGACAAGAAGGTCAACTGCACCGACATCGCTTCGAAGTGACCGTGGTTGCTCGCGGTCGGTGTCGGAAGGCTGGAAAATCCTGGCGGCTCGGCTGGTGGTGGACCGGTGCCCGATAGCGCACAAAAGAGTGCGGCCCGCGGATGCGGGCCGCACTCCACCAACCGACAGAGCAGGCCGGCCATGCGTTCGTTTGGCGAGAACGGCTCCGGCGGTGACCAGGACTTCAGGACGTCTTGTTGTTCGCATTCCCACCGTCATCCTGACGGAGCGGCGTGCGCGGACCCGCTGCACGGCTTCGCCCCGACCCCAGCAGGTGCCGGGTACCGGGCGAAGCGGAAGATTCAGCCGGTGGTGTTGCGTCGGCGGCGGAAGAGGAAGAAGGCGCCTGCCACGAGCACGAGCGCCGCACTTGAACCGCCGACGAGCGCCGGCGCCGTGGACGACGCGCCCTCCGCCCCGCTCGCGCTGCCGTAGCCGCTCGACATTCCCTTGGTGTCGTACTCCGATGCGGGCAGCTTGTCGGCATAACGGGCCTTGACCAGCTTCTGGTAGTCGCTCAGCGACATCGACGACCTGCCGCCCAACCCTTCCCGTGCCTGGTCGTTGAGCGGCTCCACCGTGACGAGCTTCAGCAGGTACCAGCCGCGGATCTGCGGCTCGGCGAACACCAGGGTCCCCACACCGGCCTTGTCGGCGTACGTGGCGTCGTCGTCACCCTCGCGCACAGCCGCCAGGTGCCAGCCGCCGCCCTGCGTAGGAGCGAGCATGACGGTGACCTGGCGGTCGTTGACGGTGGTGCTCAGCGAGGACACCAGACGGGTCAACTTGACCGCCTCGGCAGCGATCGGCTGGGACGTGCCCGCGACGAAGCCCGGCGTGATCTCGCTGACCGGCAGCGGATCCTTGATCGTGAAGGCGGGCATGCCTTCGCACGGATCGGCCTTGTCCGGGATTGTTTGCACCGTGTCGGACCCGCCCTGGGGCACCGGCACGCTGAGGAAGCGGCACACGGCGTTGCGGATGTCGGTCGACCTCACAGCGTCGAGAGCGGCCTGGTAGTCGGGGATGTCCACCGGGAGCGGGTCGTTGACCGGGGCCGCGTGGACGGGTCCGGTGGCGGACAGCAGCACGGATGCGCCCATTGCCAGCACAGCGGTCAGGCGGGAAAGGCGCGAAGCGGCCCACCGTCCAGACGTTCTTGGTTCGCGCATGATGCCTGCCTTAACGGGAGATGCCGATCCGGGAGTGGGTCCACTTGAACGAGCTGTTGTTGACGTAGTCGCTGTAGTTCCACCACGTGTAGGTGGCGGTGTCCGGCCACGGGTCAGCGACCGCGATGGTGTTCTTCGACGTGTCGAAGCCGTAAACGACGTTCATGTGGCCCCCGCCTGAAGTCCACCCGATGCGCGCACCAACGGGACGGGCGGCTTTGACGTCGGTGTAGACCTGGTTGAACGAGGCCGCGCTGCTCAGGCCCGAGCCGGGGTGGGCCATGCCGAGGCTGCTCCAGCCCCTGGCCATGTCGTCGAGCGTGGCCGGCTGGTTGTTGCAGCCGTAGTAGGGCTGGGCCCGGTTGCAGAAGTCCGCCTGCGTGCTACCGAGGCCGTGGTACTTGGAGATCGTCAGGCCGGAGGCGACCCAGCACCACTGGGTCTTCTCCTGCTTGTACATGCTGATGTTGTCGTACCCCGACTCCGCTTGAGCCGCGCCTGCTGCGGCCACGAGCAACCCCGAGGTCGTCAGCGCGATGGCCGACGCCGTGATCGCGAATCTGGATCCACCCATTTCCCTGTCCTCCTGCATGTGATGAGTACCGGGAGACCTGAGGACATGAAAGCGCGAAATTTCGCCGCCATGCAGAAGCGACGTACAAATACGCTCACAAGAGTGAACTCCATGAAATGTGAATCGCCATGTCGAAGTCATGAATCGCCGAACATCAACAACGAGCTGCCGAGACTTCCACTGATTCCATCCTCTTCCGTGCAAGTTGCAGAACTGCACTCTTTACGGTGTCAAGGGTGGTCGAAAAGGCCACCGTCCGCTCCCGTCCGCGGGAATGCGAGGGTGATTTGAACACTTTGAGGTGAAGGCGCGAGGTTCCCCGTGATCGCAGGCTCTCCGGCAACAGCAGCGATCCCCGCGCTGGGCTGCGGCCTGTCCTCGGTGCGCGCCACACGCCGATCCCCACGGCCGGAGTCGCTGGTCAGCCACCCGCGCACCTGCCGGTGGTCCGCGGCCGAGATCCCGCTGTCACCGACGACGGGGACGCCTAATGACGCATCTCAGGTCAGCGAACCGACGCCTCGCTTCCCCGGACGCTCCCTGACATGAACGAGACCACGGAAGTTCCGCTCATGCCGATGAGCGGGCAGATCAGGCGGCTGACGAATCATGTCAGGTAGGGGTAGACCTTGACCTTCTCCGGTGCGAGGTGAAGTTCGACCCACGAACCAGCCAGGCCTTCGGGCAGGGCGTCTACATGACCGAGAAGGATCAACGCACCGGCAAACTCCAGGTGCGCGAATGCCGACACCTGATCAGCTGCTGCGAACCCCAGTCGGCCCGGGAAGAAGATCCCGCGCTCGTTCTGCCGCACAAGCGGTTCCTCGACCTCAACCTGCGAGCAGTCGACTCCCCGCCGGAACTCCTCGTCCAGTTCCCATTCGACGTGGTGCGCGCGTAGACCAGCACAACATCATCCGGAGAGCAGACGACCCTCTCCACCTGAACCAACACCAGATCATCGTGCCGCACGCCGACTGCCGCGGAAGTGCAGCGTCGCGGGGCGACCGTCGTGCACCACCCGACCGTCCGCTCATGCCGCAGAGCGCGTTGCTTGAGCGTGATGATGCCGAACAGCGGACGTTCTGGGCACAGCGCGAACAGCCTCGGCGAAGAGTGCCACCCTCGTGATCAGCTCAGCCGCTCTGGGCGTGGTCTCGTTCGCTTGCCTCGGCCAAGTCGGGAAGTCCCGCGGCGAAAGCGGTGAAGCGACGTTGACGGCGATCGATGGGAGCGGTGGAAAGCAGGTCCGTGATGCGCCGCTGCTGCGTGGCGGTCGGCCGCGAGTACATCGGCAGGTCGCGTTGCCGGCCCAAGCCGACCAGTCGCGGGTCGGAGTCGTGGAGGAGCTCGAGATCAGCGATGACCGCTTCCCACCCGCCGCGGCGGCGGTGGATCCACCAGGCCCGGCGGCGGAGTTCCGGGTCCTCGGCCGCCTTGAGCGGCGCCAGTTCGGTCAGGGTCCACAAGCGAGGGTTGTCGACGAGGACCTCGCCGGCCAGGCGAGCCACTCGCGAGTGATCGCCGGCTACCGACTGGAGCAACATCGGGACGTCCTCCGCGGTGGCACGGCTCCGCAGCAACGACAGGCCGACTTTCCGCAGCGGAAGCTCCGTGCTGCGGGCGAGAGCGACGACCTCCCGGCGTTCGATGGCGGTGCGGGTCTCGGCGAGGCCGATGTAGGCGCGAGCGCGCACGACCGGCGTGGCGGTGGAACGCGCGGACGCGGCATAGACGACGGCTGGATCGCGTCCCATCTCCTGCCAGCGACGACGAGCCCACATACGGGTGAGCACAGAGGAATCGAGCAGAAGCCGCTCCACGTCGGCCGGGTCGAGCTGCGCGGCCGTCAGCTTCACCAAGGCCAGGGTGCGGCTCTCGGCGGACCGGTCCCGCAGCAGCACCCCGGCGATGGTGTCGGGAGCCGCCGAGCCGGCGATGACCGCGAGGAGCCGCCGCCGGACCACCTGGTCCCTCTCGCCGGGCAGCAGCACGATCGCATCCGGCAGCCCGAGCAGGCCGGAGTCGAAGCTGTGCCGGAAGGCGGCGCGCCGGAGGTCGTGGTCCGCGGAACTCCGCAAGCGGGCCCACACGTTCGCCTCACCGTGCTCGGTGACCAATGCGCGCAGGTACAGGTCCGAGACCTCGAAACCCCGGCCGCGCTGCTCGATCCGGTGCAACAGCGGCACCACGCGGTCGGCGTTGTCCAACGTCCGTCGTCGCAGCACCTCACGTACAGCCACTTCGCGGATCGCCTTGATGTGGTCGCTGACCCGGACTGCCAGCGCGCGATCGCTCAACGCATCGGGCGAGGTGACCAACGACCGAACGGCGCGCTCACGCACGTATCCGTTCGGGTGCATGCTGGCCAGCACCGCGACGACAGGCACCGGGCTCGCCAGAACCTCGCTCGTCCACTTCTCCGGCTCTCCCAGCGCCGGCCCCTCGTAGCGGAACTGACGAGCGTTGTGGTCGATCCGCAGCAACTCACGTGCGGTCACCGAGGTGAGCCAGGACGCGGTCTCGTCCAGGACGAACCGGTCGCCCTGCCAGGCCGCTGCGGCGCTCTCACCCAGGCGGCTGCGGATCTGCGGCGGATTCAGCATGCGGCAGATTCTGACGGCTGCACGTCCAACGGTCATCTGAAATGAACCGGCGCTGGCCGTACCGGGCTCCACACCACTGGAACGTCAGGATTCGGCTTGGGCCGTAGGGCGCAGAAGCCGGGTGAGAACCAGACGTAGTGTTTCGCGTTCGCGCTCCGGTGCGAAGCTCGCGTCCACCGCGACGCGGTTGAACAAGCCGTCCACCAGGGTGGCGAGCCAGGTGGCGGTCGTCACCGGGTCCAGCCCGGGGTCGATCCGGCCAGCCTCGGTGGCTCGCTCGACCAGGTCGGCCAAGCCGGACCGCACCGACCGGTCGTTGGCCGCGACCAATTCCGCGATCTGTTCGTCGCGGTGGGCTTGGGCGGAGATCTCGAGGACGAGGCGGGCGTACTCCGTGTCCGAGGCCAGGTCGATGACCAGGTCGAAGAACTTCGTCAGCGCGTCCCAGGGCTCGGCGGTCGACAGGTCGGCGAACAGTGCCGAGGTGTCGTCGCCGTCCTGTTCGACGACCGCCGCGAAGATCTCCTGCTTGCTGCCGAAGTAGTAGAACAGGTTGCCAGGGCTCATGCCCGCCTCGGCGCAGATGTCGGCGGTGCGGGTCTGGCCGAACCCGGTCCGCGCGAAGCACCGCGCCGCGGCCTCCAGGATCTGGAGTCGCTTCGCCTGGCGCTTGGCTGGGTCGACGGTGCGCATGGCTCGATTCAACCAGGAGGTTGACGGGGGAGGGTCACCGCCATCAATATTAGACCGACTGATCGATCTATGAAAGGTGTGTCGTGACGACCAGCTCCCGCCTTGTGCGGTTGGACGCGCTGCGCGGGTTCGCTTTGCTCGGCATCCTGGCTGTGAACGTGTGGGCGTTCGCGACCGGCTACTACGTCTCCGGGATCGCCGACCCGGCACGCGATCCGGTCATCCAGTGGATCGTCTCGATGTTCTTCGAGACCAAGTTCTACCTGCTGTTCTCGTTCCTGTTCGGGTACAGCTTCACGTTGCAGATGAACTCCGCGGCCCGCGCGGGCGCCGCGTTCTGGCCGCGGATGCTGCGACGGCACGCCGGGCTCATGGCGATCGGCTCCGCGCACGCCGTGCTGCTGTTCCACGGCGACATCCTCACCACCTACGCAGTGCTCGGCCTCGTACTGCTGACGCTGCGCGGCATCTCTCCCAGACGCGCGGTGTGGCTGGCGGTGAGCCTGCTACTCGTCAGTGGCGTGTTGTGGACACTGTTGGGAGTCCTCGACGTGTTCACCCACACCCCGATCGACGCCACCGCGGTGTCCGCACGGGTCGCCGAGACGGTGGCCGCGTATCAGGGGACTCCTGAGACGGTTGTCGCCGAACACCTGCGACGACTGCCCGAGACGCTCCAACTCGTGGTGTTCGTGCAGGCTCCCAGCGCGATGGCGATGTTCCTGCTCGGGTTCGCGGCAGGCAAGCGGCAGGTGCTCGCCGAACCTCGGCGGTACCGGGCACTGTGGTCGTGGCTGCTGCGTGCCGGTGCGCCGATCGGACTCACCGGCGCCGCCTTCTACGCCTACGTCGTGGTGAACCACCCGGGAAGCGGCGCCGAAACCCTCGCGATGGGCGTCAGCATCCTCACCGCGCCACTGCTCACCGGTGCCTATGTCGCCGCACTGCTGCGCCTGTTCGACACCCGTGTCGCCGAGGTGTTCGCCCCGGCGGGCCGCGTCGCGCTGTCGAACTACATCCTGCAATCGGTCATCTTGGGCGTCGTCTTCACCGCGTACGGGTTCGGCTTGGTGGGCCGCCTGTCCTACGGCGCGGTCGTCGGGGTCGTCCTCGGCATCTACGCGGTCCAGCTGGTACTCAGCGCGCTGTGGCTTCGCAGCCACCGCTACGGGCCGCTGGAATGGCTTCTCCGCTCGGTGACCACAGGTAGATGGCGTGCTGTCGTTCGCAGGTAGTCTCCGTCTACATCCGCTCGAGGCCGAACAGGCCTGCCACTACGATGATCTTCATGTCTGGGTGGTCACCGGTTCGTGAGTGGGAGCCCGTCACGAGCGGAGAGTCGGGCGCTCGTGTTTTCCGCAGTGCTGACGGCTCGCGCTACGCGAAGTGCGTACCGGGAGGACAACAGGATCTCCTGGCACAGGAACGAGATCGGGTCGACTGGCTCAGCGCCAGCGGTGTTCCCGGGCCATTGGTGCTCGACTGGACCGCCGACGATGACGGTGCGTGTTTGGTGACCAGCGCTGTCTGCGGGGTGCCCGCCGACAGCGTGTCGGCTGGAGCGCTTCGGCAGGCGTGGCCGTCCATTGCCGAGGCTGTGCGCGGGTTGCACGCGTTATCCGTCGACGACTGCCCGTTCGTCCGAGACTTGGGGCAGATGTTCGCCATCGCCCGGGACGTCGTCGCGAGGGGTGCGGTCAACCCGGAATTCTTGCCGGTCGAGCAGCAGCAGGCGGCGCCTGCCGAACTGCTCGCGAGGCTTGCCGTGCAACTCGACCGCCGCCTTGGGCAGGAGGCGGCCGACACCGTCGTCTGTCACGGTGATCTGTGCCTGCCCAACATCATCCTGAACGCTGACACGTTCGACTTCGTCGGATTCATCGATCTCGGACGGCTTGGCCGGGCAGACCGGTACGCCGACATCGCCTTGCTTCTCGCCAATGCCCGGGAAACGTGGGACGACGAGAACCAGGCGATCGTCGCCGACGACACCTTCGCCGGTGACTACGGCATCGCGCTCGATGCCGATCGGCAACGGTTCTACCTCCACCTGGACCCGCTCACCTGGGGATGACGCACCGAACTTCGAGCTCTGCGATCCTTCGATCTTGAAAGCGCACGTCGCTGCCTGCTGCGGTAACGCGTTGGGTCGTGTCGTCTGTCCACTTTGGCCTCAGCATCGCGGATCTGCTCCATGAGGTCGGCGATGTGGTCGCGCTGCTTCACGATTTCCGAGTGAGCCGCACTTCAGCAGTCCACGACGGCATCGACCGCCTGATGGCCGGCCGGACGGTCGTGATGGTCGCGCATCGGATGCGGACGGTCCGACGCGCCGATCGCATCGCTTTTCTCGACGGCGATCGGATAGTGGAAGAAAGCTGCCACGACGAGCTGTCGCGCCCGCTGCACCCGCCGTGGAGAGCGGATCGCCCAACCGGCGCCGTGCGGCCTCCGGCCCGGCCACCCCACAGGGTGACCGGGCCGGCATCGAACGTTCTCGCTACGGGAACCGCCGATCAGGAGCTGCCGTGTTCTTCCTCGGAGGCCAGGCCGTTCGCGGGGGTCTCGAACGACAGCTCGCCATCGATGAGCTCGAAGAGCTCGTCGTCGGTGGCGATGTCGAGTCCACCGCCGGGCGCGGGGGTCTGGCCACCCAGCCGGGTGAGCAGCCCCTGCAGACGCGTGACCACGTCGGGCAGGTGGTCCGGGTTCGCGGCCAACGCGGCCTCGAGCTTGCCCAGGACCGCCAGGACGTCCTCGTCCTCGCCGCGGAGCTCCTCACCGAGGTGACGGGCGAGCGCCTCGACGGTGGGGTGCTCGAACACCAGCGTCCTCGCCAGCGCCAGGCCGGTCGCGGTGGCCAGCCTGTTCCGCAGCTCGACCGACATGAGCGAGTCGAAGCCGAGGTCCCTCAGCGCCTGGTCCGGCGGGATGAGGGCGGCGTCGTCCTCGCCGCGGACGGCCGCGGCCACGCGCTTCACGAGGTCGAGCAGGTGACCGTGGCGCCTGTCCGCCGGCAGGGCGGCGAGCTGGTCGGCCAGCTCGGTGCCGCCCTGCGTCGTGGTGTCGGCGGCGGGGGCGTCCAGGAACTCGTCCAGGAGGTGGCGTTCCCTCTCGGAGGAGAACAGCGACGCGAACCGCTGGCGGTCGATGTCGGCGATGGTCAGCGCCGGCTCGTCCGCGGTGAGCGCCTCGTGGAGCGCTCGCAGCGCCGGTTCGGGTTGCAGGGCGCGCATCCCGGACCGGGCGAGCCTGGTGGCGAGCGCGTCGTCGGCGCCCATGCCCTCGCCGGCCCACATGCCCCAGGCGATCGAGGTCGCGCGGTGGCCCTGGGCGCGCAGGCTCCCGGCGAGTGCGTCCAGGCCCGCGTTGGCCGCGGCGTACGCGCTCTGCCCCTTGCCGCCCCAGACACCGGCGGCCGAGGAGAACAGGACGAGCTCGTCCACCTGGCCCGCGACCAGCAGGTCACCGAGCACCTGTGCCCCCACGACCTTGGCCGCGAGCACCGCGGTCAGGTCGGCCTCCGAGGTCTCGGCCAGCGGGCGGGTGACGTTCACCCCTGCCGCGTGCACCACCGTGCGCACCGGCCGTCCCTCCGCCGCGAGCTCCGCGATCAGGTTCTTGACCTGCGCTTCGTCCGTGACGTCGCAGGACGCGGCGGTCACCCGGTCGTCCTGGTGCGCGAGACCACCGGACGGCACCGCTGCCGCACCCCGCCTGCTGGCCAGCACGACGTGCTCGGCGCCTTCGGCGACCAGCCAGCGGGACAGGTGCGCGCCGAGCGCGCCGGTGCCGCCCGTGACGAGCACGGTGCCCTCGGGACGCCAGCGGCGGGAGCGGTTCGCCCGCTCGTGCCGGACCGGAACGACCCGTCGTACCAGCACGCCATCGGCGCGCACGGCGAACTGGTCCTCACCGGCCGGATCCGCCAGCACCGCGAGCAGGGAGTCGACCGCGTCCGCGGTGGGTTCGGCGGGCAGGTCGACGAGACCGCCCCAGGACTCCGGCTGCTCGAGAGCGGCCACCTGGCCGACGCCCCACACCTGCGCTTGCCGCGGGTTGCGCACGGGGTCGCCCGCCGAGGTCCCGGCCGCGTGCTCGGTGAGCAGCCAGACCGGAGCTCCCAGGGTGCCGGCAGCGCGCAGCAGGGCGAACGTCGAGCGGAGCCCGGCGGGAACACCCGAGACCTGACGATCGGCCAGTCCGAGCAGCGAGACGACCCCGGTGACGGGGCCGATCCCACCGAGTCGCGCCGGAAGGCCGTCGAGGCCGTCCTCCTCTAGCAGCAGGTGTTTGACGTGTGCACCGCAGTCGATCAACCCGGAGGCCACCGCCCGCGTCCACGCCTGGTCGTGACGCGCGTCCGCCAGCACCAGCCAGGTGCCCGCCGGGCGCGCCGCCGACCGGGCCGGGGCCTGCTGCCAGGCCACCCGGTAACGCCAAGCGCGCGTGTCCAGCTCGGCGGCGTCCCGGCTCTCCCGCACGGCGTTCGCCCAGTAGTGCTTGTGCTGGAAGGGATACGTCGGCAGATCGACCATCGGAGCCAGTTCGAGACCGTTCACCCGCGCCCAGTCCACCTCGGCCCCGCGGACGTGAGCGGAAGCGACCGCGGTCACCGCCGCCCGGGCCTCCTCCCGGCCTCGACGCAGCAGGGGAGCGAACAGGCAGTCGTCCGCCGACTCCAGACCGGCCGCGGCCAGGGCGCTGAGAACCCCGTCGGGACCGAGCTCCAGGAAGGTGCGCGTGCCCTCGTCGGCCAGGGTCGTGACGGCGTCGTGGAACCGCACGGCGTTCGCCGCGTGCCGGACCCAGTAGTCCGCCGAGCGCAGGTCGTCTCCCGAGGCGAGGCGACCGGTCACGGTCGACACCACCGGAATCCGCGCCGGGAGGTACGTGAGCCCCTCGGCCACCCGCCGGAACTCGGCGAGCATCGGCTCCATCAGCGGCGAGTGGAACGCGTGGCTCACCGCCAGGCGCTTGACCGGACCGAACCGCTGCGCGACCGCGACAACCGCGTCTTCCGCACCGGAGAGCACCAGCGACCGGGGGCCGTTGACCGCCGCGATGGCCACTTCGCCGGTGAGCAGGGGAACGACGTCCTCCTCCGCGGCCCGCACCGCGGCCATCACGCCACCGGCCGGAAGTGCCTGCATCAAACGCCCCCGCGCGGTCACCAGGCGGCACGCGTCCGGCAGCGACAACACACCCGCGACGTGCGCGGCGGCGATCTCGCCGATCGAGTGACCCGCCACGAAGCCGGGCGTCAGGCCCCAGTCGCGCAGCAACCGGTACAGCGCCACCTCGATCGCGAACAGGGCCGGCTGGGCGTGCTCGGTCCGGTTCAGCCGGTCCTGGTCCTCCGCGATGATCCCGGGCAGCTCCGGGTCGAGGTGGGCGAAGGCCTCCCGCAGGGCTTCGGCGAACACCGGGAACGTCGCCGCGAGCTCGACGCCCATGCCGGCGCGCTGGCAGCCCTGGCCGGGGAACAGGAACGCCGTGCCGCCGCCGGTCACGTGGCCGCGCACCACGTCCTCCGCCAGGTCGCCGGCACCCAGCGCCGCCACGGCGGGCAGGAGCGCCGCCCGGTCCTCGGCCAGTACGACAGCGCGTTCCCGCAACGCGCTCCGTCGGCGGCCGAGGGCCGCACCGACCGCGGACAGATCGCCACGGCCGTCCGCGAACTCGTGCAGCTGCCTGGCCCGGGCCTGCAGGGCCGCCGGCGTCGCGGCGGACAACGGCCACGCGACCAGCGCGGTTCCGCCGGGCTCCGGCACCGGGGCGTCCGTGGCGGGAGCCTCCTCGACGATGACGTGGGCGTTGGTGCCGCTGATGCCGAACGCCGACACCGCCGCGCGGCGCGGGGACCGGCCCGCGGGCCACGCCACGGCCTCGGTCAGCAGCCGCAGCGCGGCGGGCGACCAGTCCACGTGGGGCGTCGGCTGCTGCGCGTGCAGCGTGCGGGGGAGCAGGCCGTGGCGCATCGCGAGCACCATCTTGATCAACCCGGCCACACCGGCCGCAGCCTGCGCGTGCCCGATGTTGGACTTGAGCGACCCGAGCCACACCGGTCGTTCCGCGGAACGCGCGCGGCCGTAGGTGTCCAGCAGTGCCTGGGCTTCGATGGGGTCTCCCAGCACCGTGCCCGTGCCGTGCGCCTCGACGGCGTCGACGTCGCTCTCGGTGAGCGCCGCCGCGGCCAGCGCGTCGCGGATGACCTCGGCCTGCGCGAGACCGCTCGGCGCGGTGAGACCGTTGCTGGCGCCGTCGGAGTTGACCGCGCTGCCCCGGACGACCGCGAGCACCGGGTGCCCGTTGCGCCGGGCGTCCGACAGGCGCTCCAGCAGGACCAGCCCGGCACCTTCGCCCCAGGCGGTGCCGTCGGCCGCGGCCGAGAACGGCTTGCAGCGGCCGTCCGGTGCGAGACCGCCCTGTTTCTCGAACTCCACGAACAGGCCCGGTGTGGCCATGACCGTCGCCCCGCCGGCGAGCGCCAGGGTGCACTCGCCCGCCCGGAGCGACCGCGCGGCCATGTGGACGGCCACCAGGGAGGAGGAACAGGCGGTGTCGAGGGTGATGGCCGGGCCGCGCAGCCCGAACGTGTACGCGATGCGACCGGAGGCGACGCTGGTGGCCCCGCCGGTCAGCAGGTGCCCGGTCAGCTCCTCGGACGGCGCGTGCATGCGGGGTCCGTAGTCCTGCGCCATCACCCCGGCGAACACCCCGGTCCGGCTGCCGCGCAGCGCCGTGGCGTCGATGCCCGCGCGTTCGAACGACTCCCACGCGAGCTCCAGCAGCAGACGCTGCTGCGGGTCCATCGCGGCGGCCTCCCGGGGCGAGACCCCGAACAGGTCCGCGTCGAACTCCGCCGCGTCGTCGAGGAAACCTCCGCGCGCGGTGGCGATGCGCACCGGGTGGTCGAGGTCCCAGCCGCGGTCGAGCGGAAGACCGCCGGTCTGGTCGGAGCCGTCGGAGAGGATCCGCCAGAGCTCGTCCGGCGAGTCGGCGCCGGGCAACCGGCACGCCATCGCGACGACAGCGATCGGGTCGTCCTCCTCGACCGCCGTGCCCGCGGACGGCGCCGCAGCGGCTGTCTGTTCGCCGCCGAGGCGCGCGTGCACGGCCTCGGCCAAGCGGGCCGGGGTCGGGTGGTCGTAGACCGCGCCGGTGGGCAGCCCGGCGCCGGTGGCGTCGTTGAGGCGGCCGCGGAGCTCGACGGCCATTCGCGAGTCCAGCCCCATCTCCTTGAAGGTGAGGTCCGGCTCCACCGAGGCCGCGTCGGCGTGGCCCAGGACGATCGCGGTGTGCGCCCGGACCAGCTTGAGCAGCTGGCGGACGTCCACCACCGGCTCGTCGGCGGCGGGCTCCGGCGGCTGGACGTCCCGGTGTGCGGCGACGGGCAGCGCGGCCGGAGCGGACGAGAGCGGGAGCCAGTGGGCCTTGCGCTGGAACGGGTAGGTCGGCAGCCGCAACCGTCCGCCGGTGGGCTCGGGGAGGGCTCGCCGCCAGTCGACGGCGACCCCGGCGGTGTGCAGCGTCGCGGCGGAGCCGAGCACCCGCGACCAGTCGCCGTCGTCGCGGCGCAGGGTCTCGGAGACGACGAGCCCGGTGCCCGCAGCCTCCGCGATCTCGCCCACCGCGCCGGTGAGGACCGGGTGTGGGCTGATCTCGACGAAGACCGAGCACCCCTCGTCGAGCAGGGCCGTGACGGCCGGGGCGAACAGGACGGGACGGCGCAGGTTGTCGAACCAGTAGGTGGTGTCGACCAAGCGCGAGCCGAGCCCCTCGCCGGTGACCGTGGAGTGGAAAGCGATCTCGGGTTCGCGTGGAGCCACGTCCCGCAGGTCGTGCAGCAACTGCTCGCGCATCGCCTCCACCGCCGAGCAGTGCGAGGCGTAGTCGACGGCGATCCGGCGTGCGCGGAGGTCTTCCGCCTGGCACACCGCCACGAACCCGTTCACGTCGTTCTCCGGGCCGCACACCACGGTGGAGGTGGGGCTGTTGAGCGCCGCGACCTCGAGGCCGGGGAAGGCGGTCAGCCGGGCCCGGACCTCTGCCTCGGGCAGCGACACCACGGCCATCGTGCCGGTGCCCGCGAGCACCGTGAGCGCACGGGACCGGAGCGCGACGATCTTCGCCGCGTCGTCGAGGGTGAGCGCTCCCGCCACGCAGGCCGCGGCGATCTCGCCCTGCGAGTGGCCCACCACCACGTCGGGGCGCACGCCGAGCGACTCCCAGACCGCCGCCAGGGACACCATGACGGCGAACAGAGCCGGCTGGACGACGTCGACGCGGTCCAGCCCCTCGCCGGTGGTCAACGCGTCGTGCAACGACCAGTCGGTGAACGGTGCCAGCGCCCGCGCGCAGTCGTCGACCCTGGCGCGGAAGACCGGCGAGGACTCCAGCAGCGCCGCGGCCATGCCGGCCCACTGCGAACCCTGGCCGGGGAAGACGAACACCGTCCGGCCCGGCGCGCGGACCCGGCCCTGAACGACCCGCTGGTCCGGCAGGCCGTCGGCCAGCGCGCGCAACGACGGCACCAGCTCGTCGCGGTCGGCGGCCACCACGACGGCACGGTGCCGGAACGACGTGCGGGTGAGCGCCGCGGCCCGGGCGACCTCGGCGACGCCGGCCTCCGGTGCCGCGGCGAGGTGGGAGAGCAGCCGGTCGGCCTGGTCCCGCAGCGCCTGCTCCGTCCGCCCCGACAGCAGCAGCGGCACGGCGCCACCCGGCTCCGCCGAGGTGCCGCCCGCGGCCTCGGCGGTAACCGGCGCGGCTCCGAGCACGACGTGGCAGTTCGTGCCGCCCATGCCGAACGAGCTGACCCCGGCCAGGCGCCCCCGCTCCGCCACGGGCCAGGGCTCCGCTGCCGTGACAACGCGCAGGCCCAGCTCGTCCAGAGCGATGTCCGGGTTGGGGCGGTCGTGGTGGAGGCTGGGCGGGATCTCCGCGTGGCCGAGGCTCAGCGCCGTCTTGATCAGGCCGAGGATGCCACCCGCGGCTTCGAGGTGGCCGATGTTGGTCTTGACCGACCCCACCGCCAGCGTGCCCGCGCCCGCGCGGGCCGCTCCCAGCGCCGCTGCCTCCAGCGGGTCGCCGACCCTGGTGCCGGAGCCGTGCAGTTCGACGTACTGGACGTCGCACGGCGCCACCCCGGCGTCGGCGCAGGCCGCGCGCACGACGTCCGCCTGCGCTTCGGCGCTGGGCACCGTGAGGCCCTCGGTCGCCCCGTCGTTGTTGACCGCGGTGCCCAGGAGCACGCAGTGCACCGGGTCGCCGTCCGCGATCGCCTTGTCCAGCGGTTTGAGCACCACCACACCGGCGCCTTCGCCGCGGACGAAACCGTTGGCCCGCTCGTCGAAGGTGAAGCACCGGCCGTCCTCGGACAGGCCGCCGAACCGCGAAGCGGTCACCGCGGCGGCGCGCAGCAGGTTCAGGTTCACGCCCGCGACGACCGCCAGGTCGGATTCGCCGGCGCGCAGGCTGGTCGTCGCCAGGTGCACCGCGACCAGCGAGGAGGACTGCGCGGTGTCGACGGTGAGACTGGGACCGCGCAGGCCGAGGAAGTAGGAGACGCGGTTCGCGATGACGGCCCGTTGGGTGCCCGTCATGGTGGTGGGCGAGATGGAGTCCTCGTGCACGTGGCTGAGCACGGCGTAGTCGTCGCGCAGGGCGCCGACGAAGACACCGACGTTGCGGCCCGCCAGCGTCGCGGGCACGATGCCGGCGTTCTCCAGGGCGGTCCACGAGAGCTCGAGGACGAGACGCTGCTGCGGGTCCATCGCGGCGGCCTCGCGCGGCGAGATGCCGAAGAACTCGGCGTCGAAGCCCGCGACGTCGTCCACGAAACCACCGAAACGGGCCGCGGCGTCCCGGGGCGCGAGCGTGGCGTCCCAGCGCTCCGGCGGCACGGTCGAGATGGTGTCCTCACCGCTGCGCAACAGCCGCCAGAACTCGTCGAGGTCTCGCGCACCGGGTACGCGGCACGCCATGCCGACGACGGCGATCGCACCGCGCGGGTGGCTCTGGGCGGCCTTCATCAATGGGCCCTCGTCAATCTCGCTGGGCAGGGGTGTCGCCCGATGTAAGACGACGGCCGGGCGCGGCGGCCAACGACCGTTCCGAATTTCGGGACCCGTGGCCGTCTCCGCGTCGAGCCGGGTCTCGCGCGTACCGAAAAACGGAACAGCTGTTTGGGAGGCGTCGCGGGACCTCCCTACCTTGGCGTCGGCACACCCCTGCCACTCGCCGTGGAATGCGCTTCCCCAGCGCCCTTCGCGGCGGGGCCCGTCAGGACGTCGTACCGGCGCGCGCCTTCACGGCACGGCCGGGCGGAACGCGTCAGGGCGGTGATCACCGCACCGAGCACCCGAAGCCGGAGAAATTCCCCGTGAACCGCGACCCCGACGTCACCCCGCGACGGCAGGCCTTCGGTGCGAGCACCGAGCTGCCGGGCCGGCCCGCCACCGCCAGAACCGAAAAGGGCGACCCCCGATGACCGACGAGAGCAAGCTCCGCGACTACCTCAAGCGCGCCACGGCGAACCTCCAGCAGGCGCGCGAAAAGCTGACGGCCGCGGAGAACCGCAACCACGAGCCGGTCGCGATCATCGGCATGGCCTGCCGCTACCCCGGTGGGGTGTCGTCCCCGGACGGCCTGTGGGAGCTCGTGCGCGAAGGCGTCGACGCGGTCGGGGAGTTCCCCGCCGACCGCGGCTGGGACGTCGGCTACGACCCCGGGGGCGAGACGCCCGGCACGACCAGCACTCGCCGGGGTGGTTTCCTGGACGACGCCGCGGGGTTCGACGCGGACTTCTTCGGCATCAGCCCTCGCGAAGCCCTCGGCATGGACCCGCAGCAGCGGCTCCTGCTCGAGGTCAGCTGGGAGGCGCTCGAACGCGCGGGACTGGTGCCCGGCGAGCTGCGCGGCACGTCCACCGGCGTGTTCGTCGGTGCCGTGCACAACGACTACGAGTCGCTGCTGCGCGGGGTGCGGGAGACCGAGGGCTACCTGCTCACCGGCAACGCCACCAGCGTCGCGTCCGGCCGCATCTCCTACACCCTGGGCCTGCGCGGACCGGCGATGACCATCGACACCGCGTGCTCCTCGTCGCTGGTCGCCATCCACGAGGCCGTGAACGCCCTGCGCGGCGGTGAGTGCGGGCTCGCGGTCGCCGGCGGTGCCACGGTGATCGCCACGCCCGGCACCTTCGTGGAGTTCAGCCGGCAGCGCGGGCTCGCCCCCGACGGGCGGTGCAAGTCCTTCGCCGCCGGAGCCGACGGCACCGGGTGGAGCGAGGGCGCCGGGATCGTCGTGCTGGAGCGGCTGAGCGACGCGATCGCCCACGGCCACCCCGTGCACGCGGTCATCCGCGGCTCGGCGATCAACTCCGACGGCGCCAGCAACGGGCTGACCGCGCCCAGCGGTCCCGCCCAGGAAGCCGTCATCAAGCAGGCCTGCGCGAACGCCAGGCTCACGACGTCCGACGTGGACGTCGTGGAAGCACACGGCACCGGCACCACGCTGGGCGACCCGATCGAGGCGCGCGCCCTCGCGGCCACCTACGGCCGGGGACGCGAGCACCCGCTGTGGCTGGGATCGCTCAAGTCCAACATCGGTCACTCCCAGACGGCCGCCGGCGTCGGCGGCGTGATCAAGATGGTGCAGGCGCTGCGCCACGGCGAGCTGCCGCGGACGCTTCACGTCGACCGGCCCACGCCCGACGTGGACTGGTCGGGCGTCGCGCTGCTCACCGAGAACGTGGCCTGGCCGCGCACCGGGCGGCCCCGCCGGGCTGGAGTGTCGTCGTTCGGCATCAGCGGCACGAACGCCCACCTGATCATCGAGGAAGCACCCGAGCAGGCAGCCGCGCCCGCGGCCTCGACGTCATTCCCGGCCACGCCCTTCGTGTTCTCCGCGAAGACCGACGACGCGGTGCGCGCGCAGGCCGAGCAGCTCCGCGCGTTCGTCGCCGGCCACCCCGAGGCGGACCTGACCGATCTGGCCGCGGCCCTGGCCACGACCCGCACGCGGTTCACCCGCCGCGCCGGGGTGACGGCCTCGAACCGGGAGGAGCTGCTCGAGGAGCTCGCGCAGGTCGAGCCGAGCGGCCGCGACGGCGCCTTGGCGTTCCTCTTCTCCGGACAGGGCGCGCAGCGGCTCGGCATGGGAGCCCGCCTCTACGAGAAGTTCCCCGTCTTCACCAAGGCGCTGGACGACGTCTGCGGTCAGCTCGACGTGGACGTCAAGTCAGTGATGTTCGGTGACGACCCGGACCTGCTGAACCGGACGGGGTACACCCAGCCCGCCCTCTTCGCGTTCGAGACCGCGCTGTACCGGCTGTTCGAGGACTTCGGCGTGGTCCCGTCCCACGTCCTGGGCCACTCGGTCGGCGAGATCACGGCCGCCCACGTGGCGGGTGTGCTGTCGCTGACGGACGCGTGCAGGCTCGTCTCCGCACGGGCCCGGCTCATGCAGTCGTTGCCAGAAGGCGGCGCGATGCTCGCCGTGCAGGCGGCCGAGGACGAGATCGACCTGTCCGGGCTGCAGGACCGGGTCTCCGTCGCGGCCGTCAACGGCGAGCGCTCCGTCGTGCTGTCCGGGGACGAGCAGGCCGTGGCGGGCCTGGAGGAGAAGTGGCGGGCCGAGGGCCGCCGGACCACCCGGCTCAAGGTCAGCCACGCGTTCCACTCGCCGTTGATGGACCCGATCCTCGCCGAGTTCGAGGACGTGGTGCGCTCGATCGAGCACTCCGCCCCGATCATCCCGCTCGTCTCCAACGTGACCGGCCGTCCCGTCACGGCCGAGGACCTGGCGAACCCGCGCTACTGGGTCGACCACGCGCGTGGCGCCGTGCGGTTCCACGAAGGCGTTCGTTCGTTGGTGGACAACGGGGTCACGACGATTCTGGAAATCGGCCCGAGCGCGGTGCTGACGCCCCTGGCCGCCCAGACCGCTGACGGCACGGTGGTCGGCGCGGTGAAGGCCGGACAGGCGGAGGACGCCGGCGTGGTCGGCGCACTCGCGGTGATGCACCGGCACGGGCACGACGTGGCGTGGGAGCGCCTCTTCCGGGAGCGTCCGGCCGCTGTGCCCGGCCTGCCGGTCTACCCGTTCCAGCACCAGCGCTTCTGGCCGTCGGGCCAGGCGCGGCCCGGTTCCGCGGCCGGCCTCGGCCAGGACTCGTCCGACCACCCGCTGGTCCGCAGCGTGGTCGAGCTGCCGGACGGGACGACGGTCTTCACCGGTGTGCTGTCGCTCGACACGCCGGCCTGGCTGCCGGACCACTGCGTGCACGGCAAGCCGATCCTGCCGGGCACCACGTTCGTCGACATGACCCTCTGGGCCGCACGCCGGCTCGGCTGCAGCCGCATCGACGAGATCAACCACCACGTGTTCGTCTCCGGTGAGCCGGGACGGGTCCGCCAGCTGCGGCTCGTCGTCGACCCCGCCGACAACACCGGCCTGCGCGCCTTCACGGTCCACTCGCGCTTCACCGACGAGGCCGCACACGAGTGGATCCACCACGCCACCGGGGCCATCGCCCGCGACGGCGCCACCCCGAGGCCCGTCGAGCAGTGGCCGCCGACCGGAGCCGAGGCCATCCCGATCGCCCCGTTCTACGAGCGGCTGGCCGACGCCGGGCTCGGCTACGGGCCCTACTTCACCGGCATCCGGGCCGGGTGGAAGGACGGCTCGACCCGCTACGCCGAGGTCTCCCTGCACGCCGAGGCCGACCTCGACACCTACGGCGTCCACCCGGCACTGCTCGACGCCACGCTGCAGCTCGCCGCCGTCGGCTCCGAGCCCGGCACCGAGCACCAGGTCCGCGTTCCCTACGCCTGGTCCGGTGTCACGCTGCACACCACCGGTGTCAGCTCGGTGCGCGTGCGGCTGACCCAGCAGGGCGTCGACACGATGGCCATCGACATCACCGACGTGGAGGGCAACCCCGTCGCGACGGTCGACTCCATCACCCTGCGGCCCGTTTCGTCCGAGCAGCTGCGCGCCTCGACCTCGACCAGCGGCGGGATGCTGCAGGAGCTCGACTGGCAGCCCGTGCCGGTGGGGGAGGCGCCCGCGGGTGAGGTGCCGCCCGTGGTGCGGCTGTCCGCCACGGGAACCGATCCCGTGGCGCGGACCCGTGAGGTGCTCGACCTCGCGCTCCACACTGTGCAGAACGCCGACGGCCCGGTCGTGTTCCACACCACCGGTGCCGTGGTCACCGGCTCGGACGACGGTCCGGCCGACCCCGCCGCGGCCGCGGTGTGGGGCATGGTCAGGTCCGCCCAGTCGGAGAACCCCGGCCGGTTCGTCCTGGTCGACGCCCCCGGCGACGAGGAGTTCCACCGGAGCCTGCCCGCCGCGCTGGCGACCGGGGAACCCCAGCTCGCGCTGCGCGCCGGCCGCGTTCTCGTGCCCCGGCTGACGCCGGCCCGCACCTCCGCCGCGGACGGGACGCTGCTCGACCCCGACGGCACCGTCCTCATCACCGGCGGTTCCGGTGGCCTGGGCCGCCTGCTGGCCCGCCACCTCGTCGAGCGCCACGGCGCCCGGCACCTGCTGCTGCTCAGCAGGCGTGGCGAGGCCGCCGACGGGTTCGCCGAGCTCAGGACCCGGCTGGCGGAGGCCGGTGCGACGGTCACCGCCGCCGCCTGCGACGCGGCCGACCGCGAGTCGCTCGCCGCGGTGCTGGCCGCGATCCCGGCGGAGCACCCGCTCACCGCTGTCGTGCACGCCGCCGGCGTCGTCGACGACGGTGTGGTCAGCGACCTGACGAACGAGCGCGTCGACGCGGTGCTGCGTCCCAAGGCGGACGCGGCCTGGCACCTGCACGAGCTGACGGAGGAGCACGACCTGCGCTCGTTCGTGCTGTTCTCGTCGGCCTCCGGACTGCTCGGCATGCCGGGACAGGCGGCGTACGCGGCCGCGAACACGTTCCTCGACGCGGTGGCCCACCACCGCCGTGCGCAAGGACTGCCCGCCACCTCGCTCGCGTGGGGTCCGTGGGCCGGCACCGAGCAGGACGGCGGCATGGCCGCCCGGTTGAGCGAGGTCGACCGCAACCGCCTGCTGCGGCTGGGCGTCGTCCCGATCTCCGGTGAGGAGGGGCTGCGGTTGTTCGACGACGCGGCCGGCTCCGGCACCGCGCTCCTCGTACCCGCCCGGCTCTCCGTGCCCCAGGACGGCACGGCCTCCCCGGTGCTGCGCGGTTTCGTCCGCGTGAAGCGGGCACCTGCGGGAAGGGTGGTGACGGCGGAGGGCCCGACCCTGGCGGGACGCCTGGCCTCGGCGCCGCCGGAGGACCGCGTGGACCTCGTGGTGGCGGTGGTGCGCGAACACGTCGGTGCCGTGCTCGGCCACGCGTCGCCGGGCTCGGTGGAACCGGACCGCGGCTTCATGGAGAGCGGCTTCGACTCGCTCACCGCTCTGGAGCTGCGCAACCGGCTCAACAGCGCGGCGAAGCTGAAACTGCCCGCGACCGCGCTGTTCGACCACTCGACGCCCAGGGCGCTGGCCGAGCACCTGGTCGGCCTCCTGTGCGCGGACGAGCAGACCGCGCCCGCCGCGCCCGCGCCCGCCGCGAGCTCCCTCGCCGACGAGATCGACTCGTCCTCCGACGACGAGCTGCTCGCCCTCATCGACCGCGAATTCGGGGTGTCCTCATGAGCAACGACAAACTCAGGTCCGCGGTCAAGAAACTGGCCGTCGACCTCCACCAGACGCGTGAGGAGCTGCGCGCGGTCAAGGACCGCGCGAGCGAACCGATCGCCGTCGTCGGCATGGCGTGTCGCTTCCCCGGCGGCGTCCGCTCGCCCGAGGACCTCTGGCAGGTGCTCGTGCAGGAGCGCGACGTCACGAGCGAGTTCCCGGACGACCGCGGCTGGGACCTGGAGACGTTGTACGACGCGGATCCCGCGAAGTCGGGTAGCAGCTATACGCGCCGGGGCGGGTTCCTCGACGGTGTCGCCGACTTCGACGCGCCGTTCTTCGGCATCTCGCCGAAGGAGGCCCTGGCGATGGACCCCCAGCAGCGGCTGCTGCTGGAGACCTCCTGGGAGGCCGTGGAGAGCAGCGGCCTCGACCCCCGCTCGTTGCGCGGCAAGCAGGTCGGCGTCTACGCCGGCGTGATGTACCACGACTACGGACCGCCGTCGCACCTCGCGCCCCCGGACGTCGAGGGGCAGCTCACCATCGGCATCGCGGGGAGCATCGCCTCCGGTCGCGTCTCCTACGCCCTCGGGCTGGAGGGCCCCACCTCCACGGTCGACACCGCCTGCTCGTCGTCACTGGTCACGCTGCACCTGGCCGCCAGGGCGCTGCGGTCCGGCGAGTGCACGATGGCACTGGCGGGCGGCGTCACGGTGATGGCGACACCGGGCTCGTTCACCGAGTTCAGCCGCCTGCGGGCGCTGGCGCCCGACGGCCGCTGCAAGCCGTTCTCCGACGACGCGGACGGCATGGCGTGGGGCGAGGGCGCGGGCATGCTCCTGCTCGAACGCCTCTCCGACGCCCGGGCCAACGGCCACCCCGTGCTCGCGGTCGTGCGTGGCACCGCCATGAACTCCGACGGTGCCAGCAGCGGCTTGACCGCACCGAGCGGCCCCGCCCAGCAGCGGGTCATCCGCGCGGCGCTGGAGGACGCCGGGCTGACCAGCGGTCAGATCGACGCCGTGGAGGCGCACAGCCCCGGTACCCAGCTGGGCGACTCCATCGAGGTCCAGGCGCTCGACGCGGTCTTCGGGTCCAGCCGGGACCGGCCGGTCCTGCTGGGCTCGGTGAAGTCCAACCTCGGCCACACCCAGGCCGCGGCCGGGGTGGCCGGAGTGATCAAGATGGTGCAGTCCCTGCGCCACGGCGTGCTGCCGCGCAGCCTCCACATCAGCCGCCCCACCTCCCACCTCGACTGGTCCACCAGTCAGCTGGAGCTCCTCACCGAGGCGAAGCCCTGGCAGCGCGGAGCCGAACCGCGCCGGGCCGGTGTGTCCGCGTTCGCGATCAGCGGTGCGAACGCCCACGTCGTGCTGGAGGAGGCGCCCGAGGCCGAGGGTGAGCAGCCACCGGTCGAGCGCGTCGCGACACCGCTCGTGCTGTCCGGGCGCACCGCGGAGGCCCTGCGCCTCCAGGCCGCCCGCCTGCGCGAACACCTCACCGCACACCCCGGCCTGCATCCCGGCGATGTCGCCGTGTCGCTCACCGGGCGGACGCCGTTCCGGCACCGGGCACTCGTGGCAGGAGAAGACCCCCTCGCGAGCCTGGGCGCGCTGGCGGCGGGGGAGACCGCGCCCGGCGTCCGGACAGGGGTGAGCGGGTCGGCGCCGGTCGAGGTCGTGTTCCCCGGACACGTCCCGGACCTGGAGCTCGGACGCGAGCTGCACGACGCGCATCCCGTGTTCGCCGAGGCGTTCGACACCGCGTGCCAGGCGTTCGACGCACTCCTCGGCCGGCCTCTGCGTCCGGTCGCCCTGGAGGAGCCCGAGCAGGTGCGGGAGATCAGGTTCGCCCTGCCCGTGCTGTTCGCCTTCGAGGTGGCGCAGTTCCGGCTCCTGCGTTCGTGGGGGGTGCGGCCCGGCCGGCTTCGGGGTGAGGGTGTGGGCGAGATCGCCGCCGCTCACGTCGCGGGGCTGCTGGCGCTGCCGGACGCCGCTCGTCTGGTCACCGCCATGACGGTGTCCGCGGCGGAGTTCGTCCGGACCAGCGAATCGGTGGGCTACCCGGGGCTTTCGTCCCCGCTGGTGCGGGACCTCGCCAGTGCCGCGGGCTGGAGCGCGGTGGCCGAGCCGGACGCGCCGGCCAACCAGGTGGAGCTCGGTCCGGCAACCGCGCGGCGGGCGCGGCTCTGCGCTGCTCTGGCCACGCTGTTCGTCGACGGTGCCGAGGTCGACCTCGCGGCCGCGTTCGCCGGTACCGGAACCGCGGTGCCGCTGCCGACCTACGCGTTTCAGCGACGCCGCTACTGGATCGACGGCGGTGCGGCGGTCGGCGCCTCCGCCCTCCTCACGTCCTCCGTCGACCTCGCGACGGGCGGCAGCCTGCACACCGGCCACGTGTCGGTGGAGCGCCAGAGCTGGTTGAGCGGCCACCGCGTCGGCGGCGAGGTGGTGGTTCCCGGCACCGCGCTGCTCGACCTGGTGCTGCGGACCGACCCGTCGGCGCGCATCGCCGACATGGTGTTCACCGCCCCGATCACCGCTCCGGCCGAGGTGCAGCTGCAACTGTCCACACCGGAAGAAAATGGCGACCGTGCCGTTGCGGTGCACTCGCGGACCTCGGAGAAGTCGCCGTGGACCCAGAACGCCCGTGCCACGGTGACCGGGGCGAGCGCGGCCCCCGCACCGCTCGCCGGTGCCTGGCCTCCGGCCGGCGCCGTGCCCGTCCCGGTCTCGGGCCTGCACGACCTGCTCGCCAGGCGTGGTCTGTTCTGCGGACCTGCCTTCCGCGGTCTCGAAGCGTTGTGGCGCCGGGATGACGAGCTGTTCCTGGAGGTGCGTTCGCCGCTGGGGGCGGGGGAGCACCTGGTGCACCCCGCGCTGCTCGACGCGGCCCTGCACCCGTTGGCGCTCGGCTTCCTGCTCCCGGATTCCGCCGGCGCGCGGCTGCCGCTCTCGTGGAGCGGTGTCGAGGTGCACACCCCGGGTGCCACCGCGCTGCGGGTGAGGATGACGGCCACCGGCGAGGACTCGGTGTCCCTGACCGCCTGGGACGGCACCGGAGCTCCCGTGCTGACCGCGGACGAGCTGGTCGCCCGGCCGGTCGTCCTCACGACGGCCGGTACCGGCGCCGAGGTTCTGCCGACCGCCGCGGACGCCTCCGTGCGACCGGAGCCGGTCCTGTCCACTGTGGACGCCGCCGCGGTCCGCACCGCCCCGGGCGCCACGACGCCCCGGCTGACCGGTCTCGGCGTGGACGAGCTCGTCGACGCGATCACGGCAACCGCCGCGGACCTGCTCGGCTGTGCCGTCGAGGACATCTCGCCGGACGTGGCCCTGTTCGAGATCGGGCTCGCCTCGCTCAGCGCACTGGAACTGCGCAACTGGATCGAGCGGGAGTCCGGCCTGTCCCTGCCGGTCACGACGATCTTCGACCACCCGGCGCCGCAGGCGCTCGCCAAGCACCTGCGCCAGCGGTTCGAGGCGTCCGCGGCCCCCGCCACCTCCGCTCCGGTGTCGCTGGCGGGAACCACCGTCCTGCTCACCGGGGCGACCGGCGGACTGGGCCGCCTGTTCGCCGAGACCCTGGCCGAGGCCGGCGCGAACCTCGTCCTGACCGGCCGCGACGGCACGGCACTGGCCGGTGTCGCGGAGCACGTCAGGGCGCTGGGTGGCCAGGTGCGGCACGAGATCGTGGACGTCATGGACGCCGAACGGATGTCCGCCGCGGTGCGGCGTGCGGTCGACACGTTCGGCAAGGTCGACGTGCTCGTCAACAACGCCGGTGTCTCCGGCCCGATGGGGCCGATGTGGGAGACCGACGAGGACGAGTGGTGGCGGGCCATGGAGGTCAACGTGCGCGGCACGTTGAGGGTTTGCCGTGCGGTGCTGCCCGGCATGGTGTCCCGTGGTGCGGGCCGCATCATCAACGTCGTCAGCTCCGCGGGCCGGCACCGCTGGCCGAACCTGTCGTCCTACTCGGTGACGAAGGCGGCCCTGATCAAGGTGGCCGACAACCTGGATCCCGAGCTGCACGGCACCGGCGTCTCGGTCTTCAGCTTCCACCCGGGCCTCGTGGACCTCGGGCTGACGAAGCAGCACCTGGACCGGGGACCGACCGGGGACAGGTGGGGCGACCAGGTGCACGACTGGTTGAGCGAGCAGCGCGAGCACGGCCGGTTCTCCGCGCCGGAGCAGGCGGTGCGGCTGCTGCTCACCCTCGCTTCCGGAGCCGCGGATTCGTTGTCGGGCCGCTACCTGACGCCTGATGACGACCTCCGGGCACTGCTGGGCAACTAGAGGTGGGCCGGGTCCGGTGCCGGCCGGACCCGGCCTCCGGGGACCCGCGCGGATCCCGGACCACCACCGTCGACGAGCCGGAGACCAGAGGACGACCTCATGAACCGAGCACCCGCCAACCCGGTCTTCCTGTTCCCGGGCCACGGTGGCTATCTGCCGGGAGGCCTGCAGGAGTTCACCGACGACTTCGCGGGCCTGCCGTCCGTCCTGGAACGGATCACCGCGGCGTCCCGCGCAGTAGGCGGCCCCGACATCGCCGAGCTGCTCACCGACCGCGCGGCCCCGACCCTGCGCAGTCTCGTCGACGACGATCCCGGCAGGCTGCACCTGGCGATCTTCGCCACCGAGCTCTGCCTGCACGAGATCTACACCCGGAGCTGGGGAGTTTCCCCGGCGGTCCTGGTGGGCCACAGCCTGGGGGAGTTCGCGGCTCTCGTGGCCGCCGGGTGCCTGTCGCCGGAGACCGGTGTCCGGCTGATCGTCGAGCGCGACGAGGCACTGCGCTCCACCGGGCTGCGGCAGGGCGGCATGGTGGCGTTGCGCGCCGATCGCCGAACCGCCGACCGGCTGCTCGCGGGGCTGGACGACGACCACACCGTGCTCGCCGCCGACAACGGGGAGGACCAGGTCGTCGTGTCCGGTCTCGCGGAACCCCTGCGACGGCTTGCCGATCGTGCCGCCGACGAAGGGGTGGAGGTGACCTGGCTGCAGGTGCCCTACCCGTTCCACAACGCGTTGCTCGCCGACGCGGCGGCGCGGTTCTCCGCCGTCGTGGACACGATCGACTGCCGGGCGCCGGAGGTTCCCGTCCACTCACCGGTGCTCGGACGCGAGGTGCGGCGGCCGGCGGACGTCCGCGAGGTGCTCGCGGGCCACCTGGTGCGTCCGGTCGGTTTCCTCGACGCGCTGAAGTCGCTGAACGCGCAGGGCCACCGCGTCTACCTGGAATGCGGCGGGAAGGCGGTGCTGACGAACCTGGTGCGGTCGGCGCGGGAACACGACGTCGCGGCGGCGCCCGGTGCGGCGTGAGCGCTCATCCCGCCGGTCGTTGCTCGACCGGTCCGCAGGGCTGCGCGGTGGCGATGGCTCCGGCCGTCGCCACCGCCCGCCGCAGGGCGAGGGTAGTGCGCGGGAGGTCGATCCGGCCGGGGTAGGCGACCCCCAGGCTGATGAAGGGGCGGTCGTCGCCGATGCGGATGGGCATGGCCACGGCAGCACCGCCGTGGGCGGAGTTCTCGGTGACTACCGCGATTCCGCGTTTGCGCACGGACTGGAGATCGACCAGCAGCCGCGTGGGTGACGTCCCCGTGCAGGCGGCGAACTCGTCGACGCGGTCCAGCAGGTCCGGCCGGAACGCGAGGAGCGCCTGCCCGGTCGCGGTCGCGGACGCGGGTTGCAGGAGCGGCTGGCTCTGCACGTAGTCGCTGAGCTCACCCCGGTAGAGCAACTCGACGTAGCGGACGTGCGTTCCGTCGAGGACCCCCATGAGGACGACTCCGCGGGTGCGGTCCTGGAGGTCCATCAGCAGCGGCGTGAGAGCCCGCCGGAGCTGCTCGGCTCTGCCGTGGTCGCTGTGCCGGGTCATGTCGGAGAGGTAGTCCCCGACCACGAAACCGCCGTCGGCCTGGGCCGCGAGGTTCAGGTCGGTCAGCACCCCGAGGATGCGGTGCACCGACGACTTGGGTTCCCCGGTGCGGCGGGCCAGGTCGGACAGCGACATCGGCCCGTTGGCCCTGGCCAGCACCTCCATCAACGCCAGTGCCCTGCGCAACGGCCGTCCGGCGGCGGTCTCGAGCTTCGGCAGCGGCTCCGCGATCACCCCTGTGGACCGGTGGACGCCGCATGACCGTGCCGATCGTAGTTCGTGCCTCACCCTGCAACGACCTCACTTTCGAGAGGGAACTTCCTGATGAATCGGCGTACTCGACCGAGCGGGTGCGCCGCGCAGCCGACGAGTTCGGAGTTCGCGGCCGGTGGCGCTGCGGAGCACAGCTCACGCGAGGCCATCACGACCTGCCCGGTGCCCAAACCGGTGCCGCCGTACCGGTTACGTCGCAGGACCACTGACCGTGGCCGGAGGCGATCCCGCACCTGCGTACGGTCCCGCGGCAGTGCAGTGCGGCGGCAGCGGACCGCGGAACCACGGACCGCCTGCCGTGCACAAGTGCCGCAGTGCCGCAGTGCACCTGTCGCCGCAGTGCGCCGTGAGGCCTCGGGATCGTCGGGCCTCAGCACCGCCTTCACGGCGGGCGGTTTTTCGACGCATGGTGGTTCGACGATCAAGGCACCCTCCCCGTCCATCGGTCGCTCCGACGATATGGGCGTTGTGGTCGGGCTTTACTGCGGGTTTCCGTAACGTCCGCGAACGCTCGTGTGTGAGTCGCCACAGCCAGGAGTGCGATCACACCACGGGTTTCCGTGGTTGAACCAGATCTTGTGCGACTTCTCGTCGCGGGAGCGCAACCACGACTCGGCATCCCTGACATCAGCCGACGCCTGTGATTCCTCCGACACAGCGAACGGCGTTGCTGCCACATCTGGCCCGGCAAACACCAGTCCGCCGGAACGATGATCCGGACATGCTCTGCGTTCGAGCACATTGCCCATCAGGAGAGGAGCAGTGTCATCCGTCCAGCGTGGACGGTGGTGTCGATTCAGGCGCCGAGTCCCGCAAAGAGCTGTGCTCACCTGGGACCCCAGTCCCCTTCCGGAGGTGCCGGCGCAAGGTCAACCGCGCTCCGCGGACCTGCGAGACGGCGAAGCTGAACGATCCCGCAGGACGTTGTCCGCGCCTCATCTCGGAACGATCTGCCGTTGAAGCGGAACCCCTTGGTGGATCTGCGATCCTGGTCGGCTTGGGCGCCGTTGCGAGCCGGGGAGCGTGCGGCCGACGGTGTGCCGGAGCAGGGGCTCGCGCGAGGCGATCTCGGCGGTGCGGTTGACGCGCGGCGTCACGGCGTCAGGCGGGTCCGATCACGGAGATGGCTCCCGGCAAAATCCGTCCGGGTCCCGCACCACTGCGGCCACACCGGTGATGTGACCGTCGCAGTAGCCAAAAGAGTGCAGCACGGACAGCACTGTGGTCGCCGCGATGCGGTGCGCTGTGGCCATGGGGTCGTCGGTCCTGAGCGCCGGGTCCACAGCGGCAAGCGGGTCTTCGTCCTGCGACAGCTCGGCGATCAGGGGTTCTTCCTCATCCACCAGCTACCCGGTAATATGAGAGTCACCGTCAGCTCGCACTGTGGGTTTCCGCAGGAACCTGCTCAGCGCCTGGTGCGAGTGGTCACAACCGCGGATCGATCACTGCGCGGTGCGAGCGCCGCCGGAGTGATCGCCCTGCTGCTCGAATAGCCCCTGATCATGCTGTTCCTCGGCGCGTACTTGGCGGGCACATACCTGGTGAAGCAGTCTTTGCGTCACCGCTGACGGCGGCGACGCTCCAGCGGCCACACTCACGCAGCGGTGTGAACCACCGACGACGTCGGCCGCTGGGCACCTTCGCAGACGTCACGATGCCGAGCCACGCCGGGGATGTCGGTTCGTCGTTGAGCGCAGGTGCGCGTGGAAGTGCCGTCAGTGCCGGGTGTTGCTCGAGCCTCGACCAGGCTGACTGTGGCGATCAAGGACGGGTGGGGAAGGACACACTCTTCGCGGCCACGAACGGCAGCAGGCGTTGAGCCTCGTCCTCGAGCGCGGCCCGGTCGTCGGCCGTCAGCGGTCGGAACGGCGTCAGCCGCAGCTCCCCGGCGGACAGCGACCAGCTGCCGTGCACGCGGCCGTCGCCAGGAACGCAGGCAGGACCAGCGCCCGGCCGGGCATGATCCGCCTCCGGTCTTCGTCGGCGATGATCCGGGTCCGGTCGGCGTGCCCGAGCAGGGCGTTGTCGAATGCGGGCAGAAACCGCACAGGAGCCGGGGTGTCGGCGTGGGGCAGCTGGGCATCGGCCAGGTCGACCAGCTCCCTGCCGTGCGGATCCCGGTAGCGGCGCAGCTCGCCGCTCATGTTCGCGACGACCTCGCTCAACCGGGTCAACCCGCTCCACGCCTGCACGTCCTTGACACTGGCCGGCCCGAACGCCGCGAGATACCGGCGGATCAGCTCCCTGGCGTTCGCCGGCTCTCCGACACCGAAGGCCGTGACCGACACGGACGGCCGGGTCCCCCAGGTACCCCATCCAGTGGTGGCCGGACCGGCTGACCGACCCCCGCCCGACCGGGGCACGGTTCCTGCCGCGCAAGCTGCCCGCCGAGGACGCGGCGGCCTTCGTGCACACCAGCGTCGGCGCACCCACTGCTCACACGGTCCGGCTCTGGTTCATGCACCCGAGGCGCGGGTACGGCAGATGGTCGGCCAGTGGGGGACTGTCGAGCCCGCGGAGAAGACCGCTGCCACCTCACCATGGTCTCGGCCCGTCTGGACTGGCCAACACAGGCGCTGGGCAACATCGGCGCGGACTTCGAGGTGCTCGAGCCACCTGAGTTCACCGCGCACCTGCTCGAATGGGGCACCCGGTTCGTGCGGGCCAGCGGGCCGACCGCAGCAACGCCCGAAGAGCCGACGGCGACCGGTTCCGGCTCGCTGTCGGCTCTTCGGGTGCGACCGGGGTCAGGGGGAGGGGACTGCGCTGGGAGCTGACGTGACCGTGGTCGTCGGCTCCACGGACGACGGTGGCGTGGTCGTCGCGGTGGTGCTCGGTGGCGTGGTCGTCGTGGGTGCGTCGGACGAGGTGGTCGGACGGGGACTTTCCGCCGACGTGGTGCTGGGCGGTGGTGTGGTGGCCGGCGCGGTGCCGGGCAGGGGGACTCCTTCCTGCCGGAGCACGTCGAGGATGCGGGACTTCGCATCCTCCAGGGCCTGCTGGATCTGTTGCGCGGTCAGGCTCGGCACGTCCTCGGCCAGTCGGGACAGCTCTGCCCACACCGCTTCGAGCCGGGCTTTCGCCTGGGGGCTCAGATCTTCGGGAAGGCTGACGACCAGTTGTGAGGCCAGCGCGTACGTCACGCACTCGACACACGAGTGGTTGACGGCGACGGCGACGTTCTGCGGCACCACCACGTTCGCCTGGCCCACCACGAGGACCACCTGGAAAGCGACCGCCACCGTCGTGCAGCCCTGGCACGAGGCCAGCGCGTATGCCTCGTTCCTGTTGTCCACCACCCCATCGGTCTCCCACACCAGGGCGAAGGACACCTTGTAGCGGATCGCGCCGTCGGTCGTGTTGACGACCAGGACCTGGTTGTCGTCCGGACCCGGGGGTTCCGGTCGGTCGAACGGGAAGACCCACGTCGGGGCGCCCGGCGAGACCGGTTCCAGGACCATCGCCAGGACCGGCCTGTCCCTGTTGGGCAACGGTTTGCCGGCGGGCCACACGGTCTGGGCGGACACGGGGCGCGCCGGTCGGACGGGAGCCGGCCCCGCCGCGGCGGCGGACGCGACATCGGTGATGGTGCCGCGCTCGTCGGGCCGGATCGGCCGGTACCGGTCGGGTTGTGGCCACCACGCCCACGCCAGGCCCGCGATCACAGCGATCCCGCACAGCACCACGAGCGCGCGCCGGCCGGGCCTGCCCTCGGTGGAGTGCCAGGAACGGGCGACCAGCCGACCCGTGAGGCGGGTCAGCAGCAGGCCGATGCCGAGCACGGGCAGCGCGATGGCGGCCACCCCGAGCACCCGCACCAGCACCAGCGCGAGGTCCCCCTCACCCAGCGCCGCGTGCGCCGACCGCCACTGGTCACCGGCGCCGTGCCACGCCGTTCCCACCACTCGCGGGAACGCCAGCACCAGCAGAACCGTGCTCGCCAGCAGGACCGGCACGACGACGAGCACCCACGTCGTCACGACCGCGCGCGCCCACGGCTTGAGGACCTTCGACTCCGGCTTGCCCCAGCGGTGCGGCAACAGGCCCAGCAGCGTGGGCTTGATGTGGTGGAACAGGTCGGGGACACCGGTCAGGTCGGCGAGCACGTGGTAGCCGTCGTAGCGCACCAGGGGCGCGAGTTGGCGCACCATCTGGAGGATCTGCGTGGCGATCACCAGCAGCAGCGCGTCCCAGCCGGTCAGCCACCAGACACCGTGGACGGCGACCGCGACGAGCGCGTTGAAGTACAGCCCGCCCAGGTCGGTGCGCAGCCGGCCGGCCCGGCCGAGCCGGTAGCTGTCGGTGACATCGGTGTAGAAGGCGGGCCACAGCAGGTAGAGGCCGAAGCCCATCGCGCCGGGTGTCGCGCCGCCGTACCGCGCGGCGGCGGCGTGGCCGAACTCGTGGAAACCCGCCGAGAGCACTGACACGCCGAACACGAGCAGCAGCAAGGCGGGTTGGTGGAGCGCCTGGTGCGTGGCGCCGGCCAAGCCCTTGACGAACAGCACCCAGAACGACACCGCCGCGAACGCCACCAGCACCGAGGCCACCACCAGCGGGTGGAACAGCCGTGCGAACGGCGCGGTGACCCGCCGGGTGACGCCGGGTTCGCTGATCACGCGGCGCAGGCGCAGGCCGAGCAGCGGTTCGGCCTTGCGGTGCGCGGGTTGGGAGCCGTCGGGGAGTTCGAGCACCCCGAGCGGGCGCAGCCTGGTCTCCAGCAGGACGCGCACGTCTTCCGCGGTGACCGAGCGGCCGATGGCCGGCCCGACGGCGGCGGCGATCCCGGCGTGGTCGGTGCGCCCGTCCACGGCCTCGAGAACCCGGTACAGCAGCGGGGTGAGTTGGAGGACCTGGCCGTCGGCGCGGCGGACCAGGGCCGGCGGGCGGCGGTAGCCGGAGCCGCGCATCTCGCCGATCAGTTCGACGTCGCGCGCCCGGCGCGGTGGGGTCGTGGTGAGCACGTCCCCGCCGGCCGGGTCTGGTGAGGCGTTCACGAGATCGCTCACTGGTCGATGTCGGACCTCTGCTCGGCATTCGCCTCGGCGGTGCCGTCGATGGTCTGCTGGATGATCGCCTGCTGCTGCGCGACGGCGGTCGCCTCCGAGCCCACGGAGCCGAGGTTGGCGGCCACGGCGGCATCGATCGGGGCGGCCACGTTGGCGTTGAGGGCCACCGCGCCGTTGATCGGGGCGGCCAGGTCGAGGTCGGCGGCGAGGTCGACGTCCACGTTGAGCAGACCGCCGTCCAGCGCGCCGGTCAGGTCCGTGGGCGTCGGGACCTGCGCCCCGCCGGTCGGCGGCTGCGGGACAGGGGCCGGGGACGTGCCCTGGCCGATGGCGCTGTCCTGGTCGGAGTTGGCCACGGCCTCGCCGGTGATGCCCTGCTGGATCGCGACGCCCTGGTCGGCCATGGCCTGCGCGGTGGACCCGTCGGACAGCACGTTCGCGCCCACGGCGGCGTCGATCGGGGCCGCGATGTTGGCGTTGCCCGCGACGGCCAGGCCGATCGGCGCCGCGAGGTCGAGGGCGAGGTCCAGGTCGACGTTCAGGTCGAGCAGCGAGTACACCTCCTTGTCCGGCAACGCCGTGCCACCCTCGGCGGCCAGCTCGTCCATCGACAGCGGGGGCAGCTTCGCCTCGCTCATCCGTCACTCCACTCCGTCGGCACGCCGACCGGACCTCGGTCGGCTGGTGGTCCGGACCTTTGCCGCTCTTCGTGGTCCTGAAACGGCAGGAGCCCGTTGTGAGGATGAAATCGTCCTGGTGGCGGCTGTTCGTTGAGCCGAATGGCCGACGGTGGAAGTGAAATCCTTTCAGGACAGCGCGATCCGGATCCAGGGCGGTTCGAAACTCGCTTCGCGGTTCAGGATTCGGGATCGAGACGTCGCGGATCTCCCGGCAGATCCGCAGGCGGCGGAACCAGTGCGGCAGCACGAAGGTCTGCTCGACCACCCAGCGGTGCGCGCCCACGCAAGAACTGCTCATCAGGTTGAAAGGCGGCGCCTCCGCCCGGCGCGGGGCAGTCACCGACCACCAGGGCAGCGTGATCGGTCTGGTGGACATGCCGCAAGAGGCGGCTCAGCAGCCCCTGCTAGGGACAAAGTCCGTGCCGTACAACGGGATGGTCATCTGCGAGACCTTCGGGACCGGCCGAGCGCTCGGTCCCGCCGGGTGCCACGACGTCGACCGCGACGCTGATCGAGCCTTTCACCGGACGGCACAACGACTCCGCAGCGGCTACCGCCGAGTCAATCGCGCGGAACGCCGCCGCAGAGCCATCGGGTTCAACGAGCACGGTCGCTCGAACCAGGACGGAGCCAGTGAGTTCAGGTGGTTCGAGCACGAGGAGTGAGATGGATTCCAGGAGTCGCAACGGCATCGTGGGCATGTTCCTTGCGGCTGCCGCCTCGCTGGTCACCCTGCTGCTCGAACTGCCGTTGGTCGTGCCGATCCTGCTGCTCCTCGGCGGATGTCTGCTGGGTGTCCACGTGGTGAGGAACTCACTGCATCGCCGCTGACGTGGAGCCGGGGGAGGGGACTGACGGATCATGGCCTACGTGAAAATCTCCAAGATGGCTCGTGACCGACCCGGAATGCCTGGCCGGGGTCCCTCACCTGATCAGAACGCCACCAGGATCAGCGCGGTGATCACGATGCCCACGAGGTGGTAGGCACCGGAGATCAGGCTGTAGGACAACGGCCGCGGCATGTTCGGGTTGATGGCGATGATGACGGTGTTCGCGGCCAGGTAACCGATCCCGACCACCAGTGCGAACACGACCGCGTCGACGACGGTCTCGATGCCCAGTGCGGACATCAGCGCCGCCGTGGTCGTCACGACGAACAACGTTGCGACGGCCGGACCGCCGAAGAACAACGCGGGCTGGGTCGGCTTCGGGGTGCTCTCCCTGCCGAGGGCCGTGGCGTACGGCTTGGCGAACAAGCCGGCGAACCAGACACCGCCCAGAACGGTGTACACGACAACGGCGAGGAGCACGGCGATCCAGTTGACCGAACCCAACGCACTGACCACATTCATGTCCGCTTTTCCTTTGATAACAACGGCCTGGTGCCGTGTGCGGGTCTACTCTCGCGACCCAGGAGGACAGGGTTCGTCCTCTACCCCCAGGAGTTCTGCAGTGTCCTGAGACACAGCCGTCCGGGTTGTTCCTGCGCAGAGCGGTGGCTGTGGGAGCGGACGTGAGCGAAAGCCTGAACGAACGCACAGCGGAGGTACGCCGCGTGCCGCGGCGGGTGGGTACCAGTCCTCGATGTAGTCGAAGATTGCCCTGTGCGCCTTGGCTTTGGGTCAGCCCGCCGCCATCGCCGACCGGGTCGACCACGTGCAGCGTGACCGGCTCTCCGGCCTGGGCGCACAGGCGCTCCACGACGAAGACGCCGTGGAGGCCCGCGCCTCGACGCAGCGCCGCGTCACCGCACCGCCCCGCGCTCCGGGTCGAGCAGCTGCCGGGGCAGGCGGCCGGCCAGCGCGGCCCAGTCCTCCAGTTGCCCGGCCAGGCCGGACAGGTCGGATGCGGTGAGCGCCTGCGGGCCGTCGCACAGCGCCGACGCCGGGTCCGGGTGGACGTCGATCATCACGCCGTCCGCGCCCGCCGCCACGGCGGCGCGGGCCAGCGGTCGCACCAGCTCGCGCCGGCCGGCGGCGTGCGAGGGGTCCACCACGACCGGCAGGTGCGAGCGGGCCTGCGCGAGGAGCACCGCCGACAGGTCCAGGGTGTTGCGGACCGAGGGTTCGAAGGTGCGGATGCCGCGCTCGCACAGCACGATGTCACTGTTGCCGCGCAACGCGATGTACTCGGCGGCCAGCAGCCACTCCTCGACGGTCGCGCTCATGCCGCGCTTCAGCAGCACCGGTTTCCCGCTGTCGCCGACCGCTTCGAGCAAGCCGAAGTTCTGCATGTTCCTGGTGCCGACCTGGAGCATGTCGGCCCAGTCGGCGACCAGCTCCACGTCGCGGCTGTCGACCACCTCGGTGACCACCGGCATCCCGGTCTCCGCGCGTACCTCCGCGAGGATGCGCAGTCCGTCGGCGCGCAGGCCCCGGAAGCCGTAGGGGGAGCTGCGCGGCTTGTACGCGCCGCCCCGCAGCAGCACCGCGCCCGCCGCCTTGGCCAGCCTCGCCGCCTCGATCGTCTGCTCCGGCGACTCGACCGCGCAGGGGCCGGCGACGAGCGTGAAGGTGTCCGGTCCGATGGCGACCCCGCCGACCTCGACGGTGGAGCGGGTCTCCCGCGCGGTGCGGTCGACCAGCGGGTAGGCCGACACCGGGCGCGCCTGCGGTTGCCGCAGCCGGAAACCGATCAGCGCGGCGGCCCGGTCCAGGGTCTCGACCAGCTCGGCGCGGGTGGGCGCGGTGGCGATCACGTACCCGGCCCTGCCCCGGAAGTCGACAGGCGGGGCCACCTGCTGCCCCGGCTGGACGGTGATCGTCACCGCTCGCACGCCGGGCAGCGCCTCGACCAGCGCCACGCCGGTCACCTCGTCGAGCACACCCGCTTCCGGCGGCAGCAGGAACTGGATGCCCGCGTGGCCCTCGACCGACTCCGGCAGCTCGACCTCCGCGCCCGCCGCCGCGCGGACCTGCGCGTCGAGCAGGTCGACGCCGGTGGTCAGCCGGAACAGCTCGGGGATCATGCCGCCCGCCAGCCTCGGGTTGATCTCGACCACGGACGCTCCGTCCGGACCGATCTTGACCTCGGTGTGGCTGGGGCCCGCTTCCAGGGCGACCGCGGCGAGCGCGGCGCGCACCGTCGAGGCCACCTCCTCGGCCACCGGCGCGGGCAGCGCGGCGGGCAGGACGTGCCGCGTCTCGACGAAGTGCGGGCCGGGGGTGACGGTCTTCTCGACGATGCCGAGCAGCCGCTGCTCCTTGCCGGTGCCGAACATCTCGACGCTGTACTCCGGCTGGTCCAGGTACTGCTCGACCAGCGCGGCCCGCCGGGTGGCCTGGCCCCGGACGTTCGCGGTGACGGCGAGGATCGTGGCGGCCTGGGCTGTTGCCTCCGCCGTGGTCGCGCACCGCAGAACGTTCGTCGACCCCGACTCGCCGACCGGTTTCACCACGCACGGCAGTCCGGCGACGGCGACGGCCTCGCCGGTCGTCGTGGCCTCGGTGACCACGGCGAAGCGGGGTTGCCGCACCCCCGCGTCGGCGAGCGCGCTCCGCAGCGCGGCTTTGTCCCGGCAGCGCTCGACGGCGTCGGCGTCGGCGGCGGGCAGGCCCAGCCGGGCGGCGAGCCGGGCCGCCGTGGCGAGGTAGAACTCGCTGGTCGTCGTCACGGCGGCCACCGGGTCCCGGCCCGAGACCCTGGCGACGGCGAGCGCCAGCGCGTCCTCGTCGTTGGTGTCGCAGGTGACGACGGTGGCACCGGTGTCGGCCAGCCCGTGGTAGCGCTCCGGCTGGTTGGTCACCAGCACCGCCCGGTAGCCGAGCTCGCGGGCGACGCCGAGGGCCCGCATGCCCGTGCCCGTGGTGTTCGCCTCGACGAACACGAACAGCGGCGGCCGGTCGCTGTCGTTGACCCGGTAGGACCAGCTGGACACCTGGGCGCCCGCCGCGACCCGGCGCGGGGTGGTCGCGAGCGGCAGGTCGGGCAGGCCGCGCTCGGCCCAGTACGCCTCGTCGTGCACGGTGTCGGAGTACCTGTCGCCCCGGTCGGGGAGGATGCCGACGACGCGGGTGCCGGGCAGTGCGGTGGCGGCGAGCCAGGTGAGCACCCGGTACACCGAGCCGGAGGTGTTGCCGCCGAAGAGCTTCTCCTCCCTGGTCAGCGCCCTGGTCGCCTCGAACGCCTCGCGGTCGTTGAGCCAGTGCACCTCGTCGATGACCTCGTGGTCGAGGTTCGGCGGGTGCAGGCTGTTGCCCAGCCCGCTCTGGAGCCGCTGCGGCCAGTCGTGCTGTCCGAACAGGACGCTGCCGACGCAGTCCACACCGACCACCCGCAGGTCGGGCAGGCGCTCGCGCAGCGCCCGCGAGGTGCCGCAGAGCGAGCCGCCGCTGCCGACCGCGCCGACGAGCACGTCGACCTCGCCCAGTTCGGCGACCAGCTCATCGGCCAGTGCCCGGTAGGCGGCGGGGTTCTCCGGGTTGGAGTACTGCCTCGGCCAGAACGCGCCGGGCAGCGTGGTCATCAATTCGTCCAGTTTGGACAGCCGGGCGCCCTGCCAGCCGTTGCCGTCCATCTCGGACACCACGTGCACGGCGCACCCGAGACCGGTCAGCTTGGCCATGGTGATCTTGTCGATGCGCGGGTCGGTGACGATGTGCACCGGGTGCCCCAGCAGGGTGCCGACCAGCGCGACGCCGAGCGCCATCGTGCCGGAGGAGCTCTCCACGATCGGCGCGCCCTCGGCCAGCTCGCCGGACCTGCGAGCGCGGGTGATGATGTTCTTGGCGACCCGGTCCTTCATCGCGAACAGGTTCTGCATCTCCAGCTTGGCGTGGACGAGCACGCCGCGCTCGGAACCGGTCCGCAGTCGCACCAGCGGGGTCCCGCCGATCGCGTCGATCAGGCTCTCGTTCAGCATCAACGCCGCTCCAGTCCGTCGAAACTCAAACACCGGTACACCGCGACGTTGCCCGCGATGGACGAACACGCGCCCGCCGCCGCCGCGACCTGCTCCGGGTAACCCGGAACCGCCGGGTCCAGCAGCACCCCCAGGCTGGTCCCGCTGTGCGCGGCGACCACGCCCAGCCCGCCGACCTCGCGGCACACCTCGAGCACCCGCTCCAGCAGCGCCTTGGGCCGCAGCACCTGGTTCATCAGCGCGCTGCGGGTGGCCACCCGGCCCACCTCGGCGAGGTCCCCGCGGCCCACCGCGTCGGTCACCCGCGCCAGCAGCCCGGCGTACTCGCGCCGGTCGGCAGGGGTGAACGGCTTGGGGATGCGGTTGAACTCGACGGTGTCGACCTGCCCGCCCTCGTCCACCCCGACAACGGTCATCGCCGGCAGCGAGCCGAGCACCGAGTGCAGCGCCACCCTGCGGTGGTAGAAGGCGACCACCCCGGGGTAGAGCACGCCGTCGGTGGGTTCGATGCCCGCCAGGTAGGTCTCGAGGCGCCGGGGCGGCAGGCCGATCCCGAAGGCGGTGGCCACGGCGCGGGCGGTGGCCACCAGGTCCGCGGAGGAGCTGGCCATGCCCTTGCCCTCCGGCAGGCCGCTGTCGATCCGGATCTCACCCGCGACCGGGCGGCCCGCGTCCCGCAGGAGCATCCCGGCCAGCCGCAGCGCCTTGGTCTTGTGCGGGGGCCACACGGTCAGCTCGCCCGCTTCGGCGCTGCCCCGGAAAGTCGCCACGGACCAGCGCGCGATCGGCAGCGTGACCAGGAAGTCGCCGTCCTGCTCGGGCAGCACGCCCTGCAGCAGTTCGCCGAACACGCCGAAAGCGGTGCCGACGCCGGTGACGCCCCGGTAGAGCGGGCGGGGACCGGCGATACTGCCCACCGCCCCGGTCACGACCGCACCCGCGTGTCCTGCCGCGCCTCGGCGAGTGCGGCCGCGAGTGCGGTGTCGGCGTCGGCGACACCGGCGCGGCGCGCGGCCCAGTCCGCCGCCAGCCGGTCGAGCTCGGCGTCCTGCGCGGCGAGCAGGTCGCGCACCGGCCCCGGCCCCGTGGACCCGGCGGTGCGCTTGGCCGCGAGCGCGGTGGTGACGTTCATGGACTCGCGCAGGATCGCGGCCGAGTGCGGCGTGCGGTACCCGTGATCGGCCAGGGCGGCCTCCAGCAGTGCCGGGTCGGGGTCGGTGGGCGCTCGGCCCGCGCCGACGGCGGCGACGACGTACCGCCCGGCGACGACCTGGGCGGTGCGCCACGGCACCTCCGCGCGCAAGGTCAGCTGGTTGGCGAGGGTGAAGCCGCCGAAGTACTCCGCCGCGCACGCCGCCGCGAGGCGTTCTTCGGCGAACGAGAGCCGGTCGAGCACGCCGGTGAGCAGCCGCGCGATCGAGGCGAGGTTGTCGAACGCGGCGGGCACCTGCGCGCTCGCCTCCTTGGACACCTCGACGGAGTTGCTGTAGGACGTGGCGCGCTGCGCGGTGGCGATGCCGTGGTACGCGGCGTGCAGGTGCGCGGTGCGGCCCCGGATCCGCTCCAGCACGGGGAAGTTCTTCTTCTGCGGCATCGCCGAGGAGATGCCGGACCAGTCGTCCGGCAGGTCGATGAAGCCGTAGCCCGTGCCACCCCAGGTCATCAGGTCGGTGACGAAGCGGCTCAGCGCCACGCCCAGCATGGAGAACTCCGCGCACGCCTCCAGCGCCCAATCCCTTTGGGACACCGCGCGCAACGCGTGCCGCTGGGCGCTGTCGCACCCGAGCAGCCGTGCCATGCGTTCGCGGTCCCAGGCCAACTCCTGACCCGCCATCGCGCCCGCGCCCATCGGGCAGGTGTTCGCGGTGCGGTACACCGGTTCGAGCCGCGACAGCGTGTGCAGCAGTTGCTCGGTGAGCGCCGAGAAGTAGAACGCGGGGCTGACGAGCTGGGCGGCCTGGGAGTGGGTGTACCCCGGCATCACCAGGTGCGCGGTGCGGGCGGCGAGCCTGCTCGCCGCCCGGCCCAGCTCGACCAGGAGGTCGGCGGTGTCCAGCAGGCGGGCGCGGCCGTGCAGCAGTTGCGCGGACGCCTGGAGGTCGTTGCGGCTGCGGTCGACGTGCCAGGCGGGCGGTGTTCCGGGCAATCGCGCGGTCACGAACCGCTCCAGGCCGAACGCCAGATCGCTCATGGCGGCCCCGGCGACGCGCCCCACCGCCTCCGGTGTCGCCGCGTCGAGCGCGGCGTCGATGTCGCCGACCTGCGCGCCGGTCAGCAGGCCCATTCGCGCGTACTCGACGAGCAGGACCTTCTCCAGCCGCACGTACTGCGGCAGCAGGTTGGCCAGCTCGAAGCGCAGCTGCGGTTCGAGGACCTCGGTGCGCAGCAGGTCGTCGGGCCCCGCCGAGATCCGGCCGGTCAGCTCCACGTGGTCGGTGCTCACACCAGGCTCCTCGGGCTCGTCGGGCGTGGACAGGCCCCCAGCACGATCCGGGCGACCTCGGCGGCCCGGCTGCTCGGGAAGTAGTGGCCGCCCTCCGGCAGTTCCCGCAGGGTCAGCACGTCGCTGAGGCCGGCCCAGGCGGGCAGGCGCTCCCGCGCCCCGGCGGTGTGCGGGTCGTCGGCCGCCACGACGACGTCGACCGGTGCCGCCACCCGGTGCGCCCTGGGCGCGCGGAGCACGTCGCGGAAGAACCGGTTGGCGGCGCGCACGTCGTGGCGGTAGGCGGCGCCGACGACGCGGGCGCGGCGCGGACTGCCGCCGTCGACCTCGATGTAGCCGCTGTCCTCCAGCATCGCGGTGACCAGGTCGCGCTCGTCCAGGGCGGCCACCCGCACGTCCTCCGCGCGCAGCTCCGAGTCGGTGGCGGGCCGGACCGCGCCGAGGAACACCCGCCGCGCCGGCTCGCCGTCGTGGTCGAGGAGACGGGCGAGGGCCAGCGCGGGCGCGGCGCCGCTGCCGTGGCCCCACAGCAGCAGCGGGGCGTCGGCCCCCGGGTGGGTCCGCAGTTCCGCCCGCACCGCCTCGGCGATGGCGGGCACCTCGGCCAGCTGCCCCGGTTCCGCGTCGAGGTCGTGCCCCGGCAACTCGACCGCGAGCACCCGCACCCGGTGCTCGCGCAGCTCGCGGGCCAGCTCGTGGAAGTTGACCGAGTTGCCGCCCTCGTGCGGGAAGCAGACGAGCGTCGCGACCGGTTCGTGGTCCACATCGGACAGTTGGTGCAGCAGTGGCGGCGCAGGCGTCGGGCGCTGCTCGTCGATCACCGCCGCCAGCTCGGAGAGCACCGGGTGCGCGAGCACCTGGCGCAGCGACACCAGCCCGTCGAGCCGCAGCAGCAACCGCACCACCGACAGCGAGGTGCCGCCGAGCCGGAAGAAGTGGTCGGCGTGCCCGATCCGCTCCAGCGGCACGTGCAGCACCTCGGCCCAGGCCGTGGCGAGGGCGCGTTCGGTCGGTGTGACGGGCGCCGCGTACGGCCCGTCGGCGTGCCCGAGCGTCGCCGCGACGGTCGCCAGGACCACCTTGTCGATCTTGCCGTTCGCGGTGAGCGGCAGCCGGTCCAGCCGGTGCACGTAGGTGGGCACCAGCTGGTCGGGCAGTTGTTCGGACAGCCGCGCGCGCACCGCTCCACCGTCGAGCGCGCCGGACCCGGTGAAGAACGCCACCAGGATGGGCTCGCGCCCCGCGCCGCTGTCGACCACGACCGCGCCCGAGGTGACCCCGTCGATGCCGGCCAGCCGGTGCTCGATCTCGCCGATCTCGACCCGGACGCCGCGCACCCGGATCTGCTCGTCGCGGCGGCCCAGGAACTCCAGCCGCCCGCCGGGCAGCCAGCGGCCGATGTCCCCGGTGCGGTAGAGCCGCCTGCCCGGCCGGTGCGGGTCGGGGACGAAGGCCCGCGCGGTCTGCTCCTCGTCGTCGAGGTACCCGCGACCCACGCAGACACCGGAGAAGGCGATCTCGCCCGGCGCACCGAGCGGCAGCAACGACTTCGTGTCGTCCAGGATGGAGACCTCCACGTTGCGCACCGGACGCCCGAGGGTCACCTGCTCGTCCGCGTGCCGCAGCACGGCGTGGGTGGTGTCGTCGGACAGTTCGGTGGCGCCGTAGGCGTTGACCAGCGTGGTGCCGGGGCAGCAGGCGAACCACCGGCGCGCCAGGTCCGGGCGCAGCACCTCGCCGGTCACCGACAGCGCCCGCACGGCACCCAACCCTCCCGGCCCGTTCTCCAGCCGGTCCAGCAGCACCTCGAAGTAGGACGGCACCAGCTGGGCGACCCGCACGCGCCCGGTGGTCAGCTCCTCGACCAAGGCGTCGGCGTCGAGCAGCACCTCCGCGTCCACGATCCGCGAACTGCCCCCGCACAGCAGCGGCGCCAGCAGCTGCCACAGCGAGATGTCGAAGCTCTGCGCGGCGGTCTGGGCCACCACCTCGCCCGCCACGAGCTCCATGTCGGCGATCTTGGCGAGCAGGTGGTTGAGCAGGCCGCCGTGCTCGCACATCACCCCCTTGGGCGTCCCCGTGGAGCCGGAGGTGAAGTAGACGTAGGCCAGGGCACCGGGGGAGACGGGGACCGGGTCGGCGCGGGCGCCGGTGCCGAGGAGCCCGTCGATCGGCAGCACCGCGCGCCCTGCCGCCCACGCGCCGGGCTCGACCCCCGGCCCGGTCAGCACCACCCGGCACCCGGCCCGGTCGAGCACGGAGGCGATCCGCCCCGCCGGCGCCCCCGGGTCGACGGGCAGGTAGGCGCCGCCCGCCCGCAGCACGCCGAGCACGGCGGCGGCCCAGCCGAGGCCGCGATCGGTGACGACGGCGACGATCTCGCCGACCGCCTGCCCGCGCTCCAGCAGGGCGGCGGCCACCTCGGCCGACCGCGCGTCCAGTTCCCCGTGGGTCCAGCTCCGGTCGCGGTGCGAGACAGCGACCTCGTCCGGCTCGCGCGCGGCCTGCTCGGCGATGAGCTGAGCGGTCATCCGGTCACCGAGGGGGACGCGCGGCCCCGACAGCTCGTCGAGCTGGTGGCGGATCTCCGCCGCGTCCAGCAGGTCCTCGACGCGGTGGACGGAGTCCGGATCGGCGCACAGCAGCCGCACGGCGGCCAGGTGGTACCCGGCGATCCTGGCCACCGCGTCGGCGGAGAGCAGGTCGGAGCGCGAGGTCACGGTGAGCGTGCCCGCGGTGAAACGCACTCCGAGCACGGCCTCGTGGCGCGCACCCTCCGGCGACAGGCCGAGCACGGTCTCGACCGGCAGCTCCCCGCGTGGTGCGCCTCCGAGTGCCTGGCCACCGGGCGCGCCGCGCACCTCGGTGGCGCCGCTCACCAGTTCGGTCCAGCGCTTGCCGGCGACCTGCGCCGAGACCGCGCGGACGGCCGCACCGGTGATGAGTCCGGTGACGGGGGCCGGTTCGGCGGTGATCGCCCGCAGCACGGCCAGGTGCGCGGCCAGCAGCAGCGCGTCGACGGTCGTGTCCAGGGCGTCGGCCGTCGCGCCGAGCCGGTGCCGCAGCGGCGCCGGAACCTCCCGGTGGCAGTCGACCGGGACGGCGGGGCCGGGAGCGGGCCAGCGCGGCACGGCGGTGACGACCCCCGGTGACGGGCCGGTGCTCGCCACCCGCTCCGAGGCCGGATCAGGCGAACTCAGGTACACGTGATCTCCCTGCGCAGCACGCGGTCCGCGCCGGAGACGACAGCGCGGATCCCCCTTTTCCCTTCCACACTAGGCATCACGCGGACGCACCGAACCGGCTTTGTTGCGCACGGACACAGCGGTTCTTGCGGACTGCACGTCCTGTCAGCCCGGCGCATCGACGCCCTGCGCGGCCGGCACGTCGTCCATCTGCCGCCACACGGGGAAAATGAAGGGACACAACGCGGCCAACAGGCACAACCCGCTGAACGCGTATGCCGCGCCGTGTGGGCCGATGCCGTCGAGCAACACCCCCGCCACCAACGAGCCGATCGGCATCGCCGCGCTGCCGACGGCGTGCAGGGCGCTGAAGACCCTGCCGCGCAACGGTTCCGGCACGCGGTCGTACTTGACCGCCGCGATCACCGGGTTGATCGCGCCGTTGGCGAGCATGCCGAGTGCCAGCAGTCCGATCAGCACCACCGGCGCCGGGTCGAGCGCCACCACCAGGTACACCGGTGGCCCGGAGACCAGGCCGCAGAACGCGAAGGTGCGCCAGCGGTGCGCGCCGGAGCCCCAGAGGGCGTAGCAGGCGGTGCCGAGCACGCTCGCGCCGCTGGCCGCGCCGATGATCACGCCGACGAGCGTGCTGTTATGCCACACCAGCACACCGAAGGCCGGCAGCAGCACCGAGAGCAGGCCGGTGGTCAGCGCGTTGGCGCTCGCGTTGCTCGCGCCGAGCACCACCAACAGCCGATCGCGGCGCAGGTACACCAACGCCTCCCGCAGTTCTTGGAGGTAGCTGGTGCCACCGCTGCCCCGCGTCCGGGGCACGCGCACGAACAACGCCACCAAAACGGCCGCGACCAGCAGCGCTCCGCCATCGGCCAGCAACACCGCGGTGGGACTGGTCGCCGCGATGAGAAGACCACCGAGCACCGCGCCGAGCAGGTCGCCGACCCGTTGCGCCGCCTCTTCCGCGCCGGTGCCCCGGGACACCTTGGTGCCGGTGGCGGCCAGCACGGCGGGCATGAGCACCTGCTTCGCGCTGCGGGACGGTGCGCGTCCGGCACCGACCCCGAACGCCAGCACCACGAGCAGCCACAACGGCACACCGACCGCGTGGTGCACCAGCGGGATCGCCGCCACCGCGACGCAGGTGAACAGGTCGGCGGCGATGCTCGCGCGCCGGGCGCCGTAGCGGTCGATCAGCGGTCCGGCCAGGACGACCGACAGCACCAACCCGAGCGTCTCCGCGGCGGCGACGACACCCGTGGTGAGGCCGCTGCCGGTGGTCTGCAGCACGAACCACGGCACGGCGATCAGCGTCATCGTGGAGCCGACCGTGGCGATCGCGCCCGCGCCGATCAGCGCGACCAGCGGGGTCCTGCTCATCGGCCACACCCCGCCCGCGCGGCCGCACCGCTCCGCCCGGGACTGCTAGCATCGCACCGCCACGGCAGCGCCCGGGACCACCGCGCGCCGTGATTTTCTGGGCGAGCCAACGATTCGGAGCTACTCCAACCATGCCACCCGTTGTGACGGAACGACTTCTGCTCCGTTCGTTCACCGAGTCCGATCTCGACGACCTGCACGACATCCAGCGCCGCCCCGACGTCGCGCGGTACGTGTTGTGGCACGCCCGCTCGCGCGAGGAGGTCCAGGCCGCGCTCACCGCCAGGGTGGGCCAGACCGAGCTGCGCGCCGAGGGCGACAACCTGGCGATCGCGGTGGTGCTGCGCGAGACCGGCAAGCTGATCGGTGACTTCAACCTGGAGTGGATCAGCGCGGAGCTGGGCCGGGCCGAGATCGGGTTCGTGATGAACCCCGAGCACTCCGGCCGGGGCTACGCCACCGAGGCGGGGCGCGAGGTGTTGCGCCTGGCGTTCGAAGAACACGGCTTCCACCGCGTGGTCGGGCTGTGCAATGGCGAAAACCACAGCTCCCAGCGGCTGATGGAGCGCCTCGGCATGCGCCGGGAGGCGTTCTTCGTGCAGGGCGAGATGCTCAAGGGCGAGCGCGTCGACCTCGCGGTGTACGCCATGCTCGCCACCGAGTGGATGCAGGCCGCGCGCGGCTGAGCGGGGCATCCCGCCTCAGCCCCGGCTGCGCTGGTCGAGCAACCGGCCCGCCCACCGGAAGAAGGCGTCCGCCAGGTCCGTCCGCGCGGGCTCGGGGAACTGGGAGAAGTTGGCCATCACCGTGCACCACTCACCGAACACCGGACCGCGCTCGGTGATGAGGAAGTCCACGCACAGGTAGTCGGCGCCCAGCGCCCCGACCACGCGCAGGCAGTCGTCGAGCACCCCGGAGAGGTCGGTGTCGGGGGTGGCCTCCCCGCCCTGGGCGATGTTGGACAGGTACCGGCCGGCGACCTGCTCGCGCAGCATCCCGGTGACCACCTCGCCCTCCACCACCGCGACCCTCAGGTCGCCGGTGTTGGGCAGGAACTCCTGCACCAGGTAGCCCTTGCCGGTCTGCGCCGCGATGTCCACCGCGGACCGCAGCTGTTCGAAGGTGTCGACCTTGAGCACACCGAACCCGGTGCCGGACTCGCGGGCCTTGAGGATGTAGGGGCCGTCGCCGATCTCGCGGCGGACCACCGCCAGCCCTTCGCGGGCGTGCCTGCGGAACGGCAGGGCGACCGTCTTCGGCACGGCCAGGCCCAGCTGCGCCGCCCGCCCGATCATCGCGAGCTTGTCGCGCTCGAGCCATTCCGGCGCGGCCATGGCGTGGTTGAGCACCAGCGAGTCGCTGGCGTCGATGATCCGGGAGATCCCGTGCAGGTAGGACACCGCCTGCTGGTCGTTGCCGATGTCGTCGACGATGTAGCACTGCCGGGTCTCCAGCAGGTCGACCCCGCCGCGCCACAGCCGGGGCCGGTCGACGCAGGTCGGGGTGAGTTCGCTCGCCGGGATGAACCGGAAGCCGAACCCGTGCCGGGCTGCCTGGGCGTTCCACCGTTCGGTGATGTCCGCGATGATCTTGTCGAGGTGGCTGGGGTTGAAGTCGTCCGGGTTGTAGACCCAGTTGACGACCCGCTCCACCGGTGCGGTCGAGCGCGGATCGGCGGGGCGCAGTGGGGAGTACACGATCACGCCTCCGCGAGGGTCGTGGCGAGCTTCGAGGTCGAGCCCGCGGCCAGCAGTTCCTCCAGGGCGGCGTACTTGTCCCGCAGCTGCCGCTTGAGCACCTTGCCGGTCACGCCCTGCGGGATGTCGCCCTCGTCCGTGGCCAGCTCCAGCACGGCCAGCTCCAGCAGTCCCGCCGAGCGCAGCGCCCGGTTCGCGGTGTCCAGCAGGGTGTCCGGGGTCGGGCCCGCGTCGGCGGTGGCGACCACGGCCACCGGCACCGTCCGGCCCCGGTGGCGCCCGGCGACGACGGTGCAGTCGGAGATCACCGGAACCTCGCTGAGCAGGAACTCCTCCAGCCGCACCGAATGCGCGGTGCCGTGCTCGGTCTCGATCGCGTCCACCGCCCGGTCGACCTGGTAGAAGTCGCCGTCGGCGTCCTGGTAGGCGAGGTCTCCCGAGAGCCACCAGCCGCCGAGCCTGCTGCGGTAGGTGGCGTCGGAGTCGTTCCAGTAGCCCGCGGTGATGGTGGGGCCCTTCGCCCCGAACAGCCCGATCTCACCGGGCTCGGCGCGGGTGCCGTCGGGCCGCAGCACCGCCACCTCGGCGACCGCGTCGGGGCGGCCGACGCAGCGGTCGTTGCGCTGGGAGGCCAGGGACCGGGGCTGCACCATGATCCCCCAGCCCAGCTCGGTCGCGCCGAAGCGGTCGTAGAACACCGCCGGGGGCAGCTCCGGGTTGCGCTTGGCGAGGATCGCCCGCAGGTGCGCCTCGTGGATCGCGTCGCCCATGGTGACCCAGCCGTCCACCGAGTCGAGCGCGCCGTCGGCGACCTCGACCTCGGCCAGTTCGGCGAAGGCGTGCGCGAACGCCATCACCGTGGTGGGCCGGTACTCGGCGATCGCGCCCGCCAGCTCGGCCCCGGTCGGGTCGTAGAGCGGGACCAGCGGGGTGCCCGCCAGGATCGCGTAGTTGGCGTACATCACCGAACCCAGGTGCGACTGCGGCTGCGCGGCCATCATCACCGCCTCCGGCCCGTCGATGAAGTCGGTGAGCCTGAACCTCGGGCCGGCGATGCTGGAGTGGTGCGTCTGGATCACCGGCTTCGGGAAGCCCGTGGTGCCGGACGAGTGCAGTACCGACACCGGGTCTTCCGGCGCGTGCCGAAACCGGGCGGAGTCGGGCAACCGCGCCGGCGGTGGGGCGGGCAGGTCCTCCGCCGTGAGGGTCCACCGCAGACTGTCCACTTCAGACAACTCGGGACCGAGCGCGGCCAGTCGGGTTCGGGTGGTGTACAGGCCGACCGGCGTGGTGCGCCGGCACAGGTGGAGCGCCGATGCCTTGGGGGCCTTGCTGTTGACCAGCACCCCGATCGCACCGATCTGCGCCAGGGCGTGGAAGTGCACCGAGTAGGCGAAGGAGTCCTCCAGGTACACCAGCACCCGGTCCCTCGGCCGCACCCCGAGTTCCAGGTAGTGCACCGACCAGCTCTGCGCGAGCTCGTCGAGGTCGAGCAGGCTGAACTCGATCCGCCACGGCCCCTGAGGCGTGGCGATCGGCCTGCCGGAGCTGATGAAGGGCAGGTCCGGGTGCGCGGCGACGGCCAGCGCCGACCGCAGCACGTTCCCGCCACCCAGGTCCTGGTCCGCCGCGAGGGCCGCGCGGCCGTCCGGGGACAGCAGGGTTCTGGCGGACAGGGCCATCGCAGACATGGGGTGCGCCTTTCGGGTCCGTGTGCTCGCCCCGATCGTGCTCACCCGCACCCGCCGCCGCGAGGGATTTGTTGCGGTTGTACCCCGTCGCACCGGGGCACGCCGCGTTTGTTGCCGGTCACCGCCAGAACCGGTCCCGGCGTCGGGAGTGCGCGGTATATCTGGGAAACCCGATCACCGCAGCGCCAAGAGGAGCACGCCCATGAACGCGGCCGGCACCCCAGGAAGCCACCGGGCGTCGCGGATCCGGCTCGCCGTCGACCAGGACGTGGTCGACCGCACCGAGCTGGATCGGTTGCGGGAGCTCAACTTCACCGCGATGGTCGACGCCGCGCTCGCCACCCCGGCGGTGCGCCGCCGCTGGCCGGACCTCGCGCCCGGCATGACCACCGCCGACCTGCGGCGGCTCCCGTTGCTCAGCAGCCGCGAACTCGCCGACGGCAGCCCGCCGCACTCGCCGGAGTTCCGGCTCGGCGGCGACGGCCCCGGCATGGTCCTGCGTTCCAGCGGCACCGCGAGCAAGCCCAAGATGATGTACCACTCCTGGGAGTTCAACCACCAGGTCGGCACGCTGGGCGCGCGGGGTCTGCTCGCCGCGACCCGGTCCGCGCCCGCCAGGCGGATCGCCAACTGCTTCTACCCCGCCGAACTCAGCGGTGGCGCGTTCCTGTTCACCCAGGACGTGATCCGCCTCGCGGGCGCCCGCTCCTACCCGCTCGCGAGCCAGACCAGCCCGGCGGAGACCGCGGCGGTCGTGGCCGAGCACGCCGTGGACGCGCTGGCGGCCAACCCCGGCTACGGGGTCGAGGTGCTGACCGGGTCCTCGCCGAAGCTGCTCGCCTCCCTGCGGTACTTCTTCTACATCGGCGAACTGCTCGGCGAGGCGCGCCGCGCGGCGATCGCGGAGGCCGCGCCCCGGCTCACCGTCCGCTCGCTCGCCTACTCGACCTCCGAGACCGGCCCGATCGGCTACCAGTGCGAGCAGCTGTCCGGCGCGACGCACCACGTGCACGAGGACGCGGTGGTGGTGGAGGTCGTCGACGAGCGGACGGGGGAGCCGCTGCCCGACGGCGCCACCGGCGAGGTGGTCATCACCGCGCTCAGCGACACCGGGATGGCGCTGTTCCGTTACCGCATAGGCGATGTCGGCGCGTTCCGTACCAGCCCGTGCGCGTGCGGCAGCGCCGCGCGGCTGCTGACCCTGCACGGCCGCACGGCGACCTCGCTCAACATCGACACCGAGGTGGTCTCGTCCGACCTGCTGCTCGGCCAGCTCGGCAAGCTCGGCATCACCGAGCCCGCCGACTGCCAGCTCCAGGTGCTGCCCGAGCCGCGCGGCCACCGGCTGCGCCTGCTGCTGTCGAGCCGCACACCCGAGTGGATCACGACCCAGGCGGTGGTGGACTGCCTCAGCGACGCCCAGCAGCTGCGCGCGGTGCTCACCAGCGCGCAGTGCCTCGGCTTCAGCGTCGAGCGGGTGCCTGCCGAGCTGTTCGCGCGCACCGACCGGGGCAAGGTCCCCGTGCTCTACACCCACCCGAGTGCCGGATGACCCAGGAGGAGCGAGACATGTCCGATCCCGACGCCCGGCTGGAAGCACTGCGGGCCGAGCTCGACGGCATCGATCTGCGCCTGCTCGACGCGCTGCGCGACCGCATCCGGTTGTGCGTGCGCATCGCCGAGCACAAGCGCGAGTTCGACGTGCCGATGATGCAGCCGCACCGCATCGGCGTCGTGCAGGAGCGCGCCGCGCGCTACGGCGCGAGCCACGGCATCGACCAGGCGTTCCTGCGGTCGCTCTACGACCTGGTCATCGGCGAGACCTGCCGGGTCGAGGACGAGGTCATCGGCGCGCGAACGACACCGTGAGCCACGGCGGAGGATCTGGAGGACGGGCCGCGATGCGGACGCTGCTGATCGACAACTACGACTCGTTCACCTACAACCTGCACCAGTTGCTGGGCGAGGTGACCGGCCGGGCGCCGGTGGTGGTGCGCAACGACGAGGCGATGCCCGCCGGGGTGGCCAACGACTTCGACGCGGTGGTGGTCTCCCCCGGGCCGGGGCGGCCCGACCGGGGCCGCGACGTCGGCATCAGCGCGCAGGCCATCAAGGAGTCCGGCCTGCCGGTGCTCGGCGTCTGCCTCGGCCACCAGGGCATCGCGCACCTGCTGGGCGGCACCGTCGACCTGGCTCCCGAGCCGATGCACGGCCGCAGCTCGCTGGTCTACCACACCGGCACCGACGTGTTCGCCGGTCTGCCGTCGCCGATCTCCGTGGTGCGCTACCACTCGCTGACCGTCACCCGCCTCTCCGACCAGCTGGAGGCGTTGGCGTGGACCGAGGACGGCATCCTGATGGGACTGCGGCACCGCAGCGAGCCGCTGTGGGGCGTGCAGTTCCACCCCGAGTCGATCAGCAGCGAGTACGGCAGGCAGCTGCTCGCCAACTTCCGCGACCTGGCGCTGTCGTGGGGCTCGGCCGGCCCCGCACCGGCGGTGGCGCCGGAGCGGGCCGCGTGGAGCGTGCACGTGCGGGAGATCGACCGCGAGCCCGATGCCGCCGCGGCGCACCGCGAGCTCTTCGCGGGTGCGGAACACAGCTTCTGGCTGGACACCAGCGATGTCCGGCCCGGCCAGTCCCGGTTCTCCTTCCTCGGCGACGACCGCGGCCCGCACGCGGAGACGCTGACCTACCGGGTCGACGAGCGGACCGTGCGGGTGCGCCGCGCCGACGGCAGCGAGCAGCACGTCCGCCAGGACTTCTTCGGCTACCTGGACGAGCAGGTCAAGCGCCGGGCCGTGCCGACACCGCCCGGCCTGCCGTTCGAGTTCGACCTCGGGTACGTCGGCTACCTCGGCTACGAGCTGAAGGCGGAGACCTCCGGCTCCGCCGCGCACCGGTCGCCGACCCCGGACGCGGCCCTGCTGTTCGCCGACCGGATGCTCGCGATCGACCACGCCGACCACCGCTCGTACCTGCTCGCGCTCGCCACCGCCGAGACCGAGGCCGCCGCCCTGACCTGGCTCGACGAGACAGCGACGCGCCTGTGCGCGCTGCCGGCGGCCGGTGGCGGGAACTCGGTGGTGGAGGCGCTCGACGCCGAGGCGGGCACCGACATGGCGCGGCTGGACACCGTGCGGCCCAGGCACGACAGGGCCGCCTACCTCGACCGGGTGGCGACCTGCCTGGAGGAGATCCGGCACGGCGAGTCGTACGAGATCTGCCTGACCAACGCGGTCGAGGTCGACGAGCGGATCGACCCGCGGCGCACCTACGAGGCGCTGCGGCGGATCAGCCCGGTGCCCTACGGCGCCTTCCTCGACTTCGGTGACCTGGCGGTGCTCAGCGCGTCCCCGGAGCGGTTCCTGTCCATCGACGCGGCGGGCGTCGCGGAGTCCAAGCCGATCAAGGGCACCCGCCCGCGCGGCGCGACACCGCAGGACGACGAGCTGCTGCGGCTCGACCTGTCCGCGCACGAGAAAGACCGCGCGGAGAACCTGATGATCGTCGACCTGGTGCGCAACGACCTGAACCGGGTGTGCGAGATCGGCTCGGTGCACGTGCCCGTGCTCTTCGACGTGGAGACCTATGCCCCCGTGCACCAGCTCGTCTCCACGATCCGGGGCACGCTGCGGGCGGGGGAGACGGCGGTGAGCTGCGTGCGCGCCGCGTTCCCCGGCGGTTCCATGACCGGCGCGCCGAAGGTGCGCACGATGGAGATCATCGACCGGCTCGAACAAGGGCCGCGCGGGGTGTACTCGGGTGCGATCGGCTGGTTCTCCCTCTCCGGCGCCGCCGACCTGAGCATCGTGATCCGCACCCTGGTCGTGGACGGCGAGCGGTTGAGCTTCGGGGTCGGCGGCGCGGTGGTGGCCATGTCGGACCCCGTCGCGGAGTTCGAGGAGACCGTCGTGAAGTCCCGCGCCGTGCTGACCGCCGTGGCGGAGACGGCGCTGCGGCCCGCCGTCGGCGGCGCGCTGTGAGCGCCGTCCGGTCGCTGCGCCGCTGCCTCGTGCTCGGCGGCGCGGGCGCGGTGGGCGGGCTGTTCGCGCAGGCGTTGCGGGAAGCAGGGGCGGAGGTGGTGGTCGCCGACCCGGCGACCGGCGGCGGTGATGCCACAGCCCCGGACGCCGCCTTGCGCACCGAGATCAGCGCGGCCGACCTGGTGCTGCTCGCGGTGCCGGAACGGGTCGCGCTCGCCGCGCTGCCGGTGCTGGCCGAGCACGTGCGGCCCGGCGCGCTGGTCGCCGACACGCTGTCGGTCAAGAGTGCGGTCGCACCGGTGCTGACCGGGCTGCGCGAGGTGGAGGCGGTGAGCCTGAACCCGATGTTCGCCCCGTCGCTGGGGTTCGCGGGCGAGTCGGTCGCCGCCGTCGTGGTCCACGACGGGCCGAAGGCCACCGAGCTGCTGGCGCTGGTGGGGGAGTGGGGCGCCCACGTGGTGCGGCTGTCCGCCGCCGACCACGACCGGCTCGCGGGCGCCACCCAGGTGCTCACCCACGCCGCCGTGCTGGGCTTCGGCCTCGCGCTCGCCGACCTCACCGACGGAGTCGGCGAGGTGGCGCCGCTGGCGACGCCGCCGCACCGAACGCTGCTGGCACTGCTGGCGAGGATCGCGGCGGGCACACCGGAGGTCTACTGGGACGTCCAGGCCGCCAACCCGCGCGGGCGGGCCACCCGATCGGCGCTGGCCGACGGCCTGCGCCACGTGGCCGATCTCGTCGACCGGGGCGACGAGGCGGGTTTCGGGGCCGCGCTCGCCCGGCTTCGCGACTACTTCGGCCCGGAGCTGTCCCCGCACGCCGACCACTGCGCCCAGCTCTTCCGATCCACCCCCCAGCGGGGATCTACCGCCAAGCGAGGAAGCATGACCCAGCAATCGGCGACCCAGACCGCGAACTGGGTCGAGTCGAGGATCAGCCGGACCTCGGACGCCCTGGACCGCGCCTTCGAGCAGGGCCTGACCGGGCACACCATCACTGCCCGCCGCGGCAAGCGGGTGTGGCTCGCCGAGGGCGGGGAGGCGCTGGAGTTCGTCTCCTGCTCCTACCTCGGCCTGGAGGAGCACCCGGCGCTGGTCGAGGCCGCCGAGGACGCGCTGCGCCGGTTCGGCGTGCACTTCTCCTCCTCCCGCAACCGGATGCGGCCGCACTACCTGCCCGAGCTGGAGGACCTGCTCGGGCAGGTCTACCGGGGCAACCGGGCGGTCGCGTTCACCTCGGTGGGCACCGTGCACCTCGGGGTGCTGCCGCTGCTGGGCAGCGGCGCGCTGCCGAGCTACCCGATCGCGCCCGCGGGCGCGGCGTTCCTGGTGGAGAAGACCGCGCACTCGTCCATGCAGATCCTGCGCGGCCTGCTCGGCCAGATCGGCCCCGCCCGCCGGTTCGACCTGGAGGAGCCCGGCTCGATGGAGACCGCGCTGCGGGAGGTCGCGGCCACCGGCCGCACCCCGATCGCGCTGGTCGACGGCGTCGGCTCCATGGGCGGGCTGATCGACGTGGCCGGCGTGCTGGAGGCGCTGCGGCCGCACGGCGGGCACCTCTACGTCGACGACGCGCACGGCATCTCCATCGCGGGCCCGCTGGGCGCCGGGTACGCCTTCGACACCTTCGGCGACCGGCTGCCGGACAACGTCGTGATCGCGGGCTCGCTGTCCAAGGCGTTCGGTGGTTCCGGCGGGTTCGCCCTCGTGCCGGGCGAGGCGGACGTGCGCGTGCTGCGCAAGTTCGCCAACCCGCTGGTGTTCGGCCACTCGATCATGCTCCCGCTGCTCGCCGCGAACGTGGCCGCCGCGCGGCTGCACGTCGACGGCGAAGTCGCGCGGTTGCAGGAGCGGTTGTGGCGCAACGCGGACGACTTCGACGAGCTGACCGGGGGCCGGCTGGTCAACGCCGGGCTGCGGTCGCCGGTGCGCGGGGCGCACTTCGCCACCGAGGCGGAGGCGTTCGCCACCACGGCCGCGCTCAAGGACGCGGGTGTGCTGATCCTGCCCGCCTTCTTCCCCACCGTCGCCAAGGGCACCGGTCTCGTCCGCTTCGCGCTCTCGGCCCTGCACGAGCGCGCCGACCTGGAGACCGCGGCGAAGATCCTGGAAGGGACCCGATACGCATGACCGAGTCGCCGACACTGGCAGAGCTGCTCGACGACGCCGAGAAGGCGCTGGCCGACGCAGGGGCTTGGGCCCCGCGCGCGGACGCCGAGGCCCTCGCCGCGCACGCGCTCGGTCGTCCGGCCGGGGAGCTGCCCGGCGACACGCGGCTCGACGCCACCACCGCCGAACGGGTGCGAGACCTGGTGGCGGGGCGGGCGCGGCGGGTGCCGCTGGAGTACCTCACCGGCCGCGCGCGGCTCGGCGGCATCGAGGTCGAGGTGGGACCCGGCGTCTTCGTCCCGCGCAGGCACACCGAGCCACTGCTGGCGTGGGGGCTGGCGGCGATCCGGCAGGTGGCGGACCCCGTGGTGGTCGACCTGTGCTCGGGTTCGGGGGCCATCGCGCTCGCCGTGGCGCACGCTCGCCCGGACGCCAGGGTGCACGCGGTCGAGCTGTCCCCGGAGGCGCTGGTCTGGGCCAGGCGCAACGCGGCGGTCAGAGCCGAGGCCGGGGACACCCCGATCGCGCTGCACGAGGGTGATGTCACCGCTCCCGACCTGTTCGCCGAGCTCGACGGCGGGGTGGACCTGCTGCTGGCCAACCCGCCGTTCGTGGTCGACGGCCGGGTCCTCCCACCGGAGTGGCAGCAGCACCAGCCGCACCCGGCGATGTTCTCCGGGCACGACGGCCTCGTCGTCATCCGCGCGGTCACCTCGGCGGCGGCGCGGTTGCTGCGCCCCGGTGGTGGCGTGGCCGTCGAACACGACGACGAGCAGGCCCCGGCGGTGATGTCCCTGCTGGACGACCTCGGCGTGTTCGAGGACATCGCCGACCACACCGACCACAACGACCTGCCCAGGTACACCACGGCGCGGAAGGCGTAGGACGCACATGGAGATCTCTCGACGCGGAGCGCTGCGGCTGGGCGGAGCGGCCGCGAGCGCGCTGTGGCTGGCGACCGGGCCGGTCCCGGCGTCGGCGCGGCCGGACGGCGCCTCGAGGAGCCGCGCGGTGACCGTCTCGGACAGCGCCAACCTCGGCGTCGCGGTCTCCCCGGACGGGCGCACGCTCGCGATCGACGTCTCGGGCGGCATCTGGGTGCTGCCCGTGGCGGGCGGCGCGGCCAGGCTGGTCACACCGCTGGAGCACGACGCCTCGCGCCCGCAGTTCGCCCCCGACGGCCGCCGGATCCTGTTCCAGTCCTTCCGCGACGGTGCCTTCGACGCCTGGACGGTCAACGTCGACGACGGCGCGCTGACCCGGCTGACCTCCGGGCCCGGGTACGACACCGAGCCCCGTTTCAGCCCGGACGGCACCAAGGTCGCCTTCTCCTCCGACCGGGACCACGTCAGCCGGATCTACGTGCTCAACACCGCCTCCGGCGCGCTGACCGCCGTCACGGAGACCGACGAGGTGCACACCAGCCCCGCGTGGTCGCCGGACGGCACCAAGCTCGCCTACCTCGTCGGCGACACCGCCATCGAGGTGCTGGACCTGGCCTCCGGTGCCCGCACCCGGCCGGTCGCGGGTGAGGTGGTCCTCGCCGCGCCCGGCTTCACCCCGGACGGTGCCGGCCTCACCTACGTCCGCATCGACGGCGCCGCCACCGACCTGGTCGTCGGCGATCGGACCGTGGTCACCGGCGAAGACCTCGCCCCGCTGCCGGTGGCGTGGGTGTCGGCCCGCGAGTTCCTTTACAGCGCAAGCGGAAAGGTGCGCAGGCGCACGCTGGACGGCGCCGCCGTCGACGTCCCGTTCACCGCCGAGCTGGCCTTGGCCGCCGCCCCGTACCGGCGCGCCCCGCGCGACCTGCGGGCCACCGAAGCCAGGCAGGCCAAGGGGATCGTCGGCCCGGTGCTGTCCGCCGACGGCACGCAGATCGCCTTCCGGGCGCTCAACGCCCTGTGGCTGCTGCCTGTCGGCGGCACCGCCCGCAAAATCGTCGACGACGGCTACGTCGCCACCGACCCGGACTTCGCACCGGACGGCCGATCGCTCGTCTACGCGAGCGATCGCGCCGGAACGATCAACCTGTGGCGGCTCGACCTGGGCTCCGGCCGGTCCGAGCGGCTCACCGACGCGCCGAACGGCCAGTTCCTGCCCCGGATCTCCCCGGACGGCACCCAGGTCGCCTACCAGGACGAGTCCGGCGCGACCTGGGTGCTCGACCTCGCGGCCCGGACCACGCGCCAGGTGCTGCCCGCCCTCTACCAGCCGGGCAGGCCCGCCTGGTCGCCCGACGGCGGCAAGCTCGCGGTAGCCGCCCTGGTGCCCTACTCCCGGCGCACCGCGACCGGCCACAACCAGATCCTCACCGTCGACCTGTCCACCGGAGTGCTGCGCTACCAGGCCATCGCCCCGGAGCGCTCGATCTCCACCCGCGGCGACGACGGTCCTATGTGGACACGGGACGGGTTCGTCCTCGTGGCCGAGAGCCTCGCCTGGCGAGTGCCCGCCGACGCGGCGGGCACCATCACCGGAGCGCCGGTGCGGTTGACCGACGAGGTGACCGACTCCGTCGCGGTGACCCCGGACGGCCGCGCGCTGCTGCACCTGAACAACGGCGCCCTGCGGCTCACCCGCGGCGGCACCACCCGCACCCTGCGGGCCGACCTGCGGTACCAGCCGGCCAAGGCGCAGGGCAAGGTGGTGCTGCGCGCCGGGGCGGTGTGGGACGGCACCGCGAGCGCGCTGCGGCGCGACGTCGACATCGTGCTCGACTGCGACCGGGTGGCGACGATCGTCCCCACGGGCAGCCACGGCACGAGCGGCGCCCAGGTCGTCGACCTGTCCGGGCTGACGGTGCTGCCCGGCCTGATCGACACGCACAACCACTGGCACATGCGCGGGCGGCAGTGGGGTGACCGGCAGGGCAGGCTGTGGCTGTCCTACGGCGTCACCACCAGCCGGTCTCCCGGCGACCCCGCCTACCAGATGGTGGAGAACCGGGAGGCGATGGAGGCGGGCACCCGGGTCGGTCCCCGCTACCTCGGCTCGGGCGAGGCCCTCGACGGCACGCGCGCCTCGTACAACTTCGTGCGCACCGTGATGTCCGCGAAGGCGCTGGACCGGGAACTCGACCGCGCCGCCGCCCTGGACTACGACCTGGTCAAGCTCTACATGCGGCTGCCCGTGCCGTTCGAGCGCCAAGCCGTGCAGCGGGCGCACGCCGAGGGCATCCCGGTCACCTCGCACTACCTCTACCCGGCGGCGCACAGCGGCCTGGACGGCATGGAGCACCCCGGTGGTGGACACCGCCTCGGCTACTCCCGCACGCTCAGCCACAACGGGTACCGGTTGTCGGAGGAAGCCGTCACGGTGCTCGTCGCGAGCGGGATGTGGGTCTCCACCACGATGATCTTCGCCTCCGAGCTGCTCGCCGAGGACCGTTCGCTGGTGCTCGACGAGCGGACCAGGACGCTGTACCCCGACTGGGAGTACGCCCGGCTCGTCGCCAAGGCCGACGGCGCGGCGGGCCCGTACGCCCCGCTGTACCAGCGAATCACCGCGGGCATGGCCGACGCCCTGCTGCGCGTGCACAGGGCGGGCGGTCTGGTGGTGTCGGGCACGGACGCGCCACTGGACGACATCGGCATCAGCGCGCACCAGAACCTGCGGGCCCTGGTCAAGTACGGGTTCACCCCGCGAGAGGCGCTGATCACCGCCACCGGCAACGCCGCGAAGGCCCTCGGTTACGCCGGCACGCTCGGTGCGGTGGCGCCGGGGCACCTCGCCGACCTGATCGCCGTCGAGGGCGACCCGCTGACCGACATCCGCGCGGCGGCCGCCGTGCGCGAGGTGTTCGTGGGCGGGGTGAGGCACACGGTGCCCGGCCTGCTGGCGCCCTTCGCCGGCACGGTGAACGCGGCCGCGTCGGGTGGCGCGGTGACCACGGCCGCGCCGTTCGCCTCGGCCGAGGTGCGGCCGGAGCACTACTGGCACCGCCCGGAGTGGGCTCGGGAGCAGTGCTGCGACTGAGGTGGCCCGGGGGCGGCTCCCGGTCGGGAGCCGCCCGTCTAGTTCCCGGCGGCGGTGCGGTAGGCGGAGGCGGACATGCCGAAGCGCTTCTTGAACATGCGCTGGAAGTGGCTCAGCTCGCGGTAGCCGACGGCGCGGGCGACCTCGGTGATGGAGGTCGACGACTCGCGCAGCAGCAGCCGCGCCTCGTCCATCCGCAGCGAGGTGACGAAGTCGATGAAGCGGTGCCCGGTCTGCTCGTGGAAGCTGCGGGAGAAGTGGTAGCGGCTCATGTAGGCCACGCTGGCCACCCGGTTCAGCGTGAGGTCCGGGTCGGTGAAGCAGGTGCGCAGGTAGTCGACCGCGTATCTGATGCTGGGAGACAGACCGGACACGTCCGGTTCGGTGCCCGCTTCGGCCGCCGGGGCGGGTACCACGCGCAGGTGCACACGCTGCTTGGCGTGCCGGTAGCCGGGCAGCGCGTGCAGCAGCTTGCCCGGAGGGCTGATCACGATGTCGTCCACGCCCACCACGACGCGGCACTCGGGGAGGAACGGTTGCAGCCGCAGCCAGGTGAACCGCGTGTCCTCGCCGCAGAACACCGGGGTGAGCATCGCGCGGACACGCGCGGCAAGCGTTTTCCAGCGCGCCGGTTCGAGCCCCTGCGGGGGGTGCACGTCGCCGATGAGTTCGCGCAGCCGCCGGTGGACGGCGGGGTGCGTGCGGCGGTCCACCCGGACCGCGAACAGTGCGCCGATCACGGTGTCGTTCATGCGGTCCGCGTCCAGCACGACCACGTCCGCCGGGTCGATCCCCGGGTTGGGGCCGAAGTAGGTGGAGAAACCGGACACCCCCAGCGCCTGCCCGGTGTGGTGGGCCACCAGGTCCCGCAGCGGGTTGTCGCCCCGGTGCAGGTCCACCGCCTCGGGGCCGGGCAGCACGGCGAGCCGCTCCAGGACGTGGTCCACCTGGTCGTCGCTGGTCACGCACATCACGCTGCGGCCGCGCGCCATCGCGTCCGCGCCGATCAGCGAGGCCACCACCACCGGGTCGTGCCGCTCCGGCAGCGGCAGTTCGACGTCGGCCTCACCGCGGCGGGGGAAGTAGCGCTCCAGCGAACTGGCCTCCGCAGGCCGCCGCGACCAGCACGGTGCGTCCGGATGTACCGCGGTCATCGCTTCCTCCAGTTGGCGTGCGTGTTTTGCACGCCTCTACATGTGGCTGCATGGGTTCACCAGCGAGCACGAGGTCCACTGACGAGCGGGCGCGCTCGGGACTCGGACGCCGCGCGGCCGCGCACGACTACGTTCGACGAGCGCTCCGCGACGTCGCACGAACAGACCGCGCGCCGCGGTCCTCGCCGCGGCGGATACCCGTCCGCCCTGCCTCGCGCCGAGATCAGCCCGGAATGACCTGGGACGGACAACCAGCCCGTTCACAGAGATCGAAAATGTGAATCACCGCGCTCACGCTTCGCGCGCCCCCCGACACTCGCATGCTCCGAACACTAGGAGTTCACCCATTGAGGGTCAAGGTATTCTGGATCGTGTAGACATGTTCACCTGAGTGGACCAACGGCGCCAGATTCAGGCGGATTTGTTGCTCGCAGCGACCGGTTTTCATCGCCTTTGACCCGATTGGACCAGCATCAAGCTGATCTCAATCAGTTCAGCGAGTTGGCCGTGTCTGAAATGTGTGAGGCCGAGGCGGCTTTGACGATGTGGCCGAATTCGCGGGGTAGGTGGGTCGGCGTCCGGTGGGCAGGGTGTTGTAGGTGCAGGCGTCCTGATCGGCTGTTCCGCCAAAAGGGCTTATCGCGTACGGCTTCACCGAAAACGGAACTGCTTGAAGACGGTATGATCACCGCTCGGCCGTTCGGTTCGGCTACCTCGCCTTTTCCCATACTTCTGCGGCTCTTGCGCATGACCGAGTGCGAGAAGGGCGTCGAGATCCTCGCGTTACGCCCGCGGCTGAGACCTGAGGACAGGGCGTTGCTCGCTGTGTTGCTCGTGCTCGTGGCTCGGGTGGAAGTTGCGCCGGTTCCCGCTGCTGGTCAGCCCGGATGCGGTTGCTGAGGTGGCATCGCGATTCGGTCAAGCGGCGTCACACCCGTGCGGGCGTGAACCGGAGACCTGGACGTCCGCGCACGGTCGCTTCGAACGCTCTGCGCCCTTGTGGGTTGTCGACGCATCCACGGCAAGCTCGCGCTCTGGGGATCGCAACCTCGACGGTGTGGATGATCCTCCAGGCTGCGGGCGTCGATCCGGCCCCGCGCCGGGCAGCCGTTGCACGAGCGGACTTCCTGCGTTCGCCGACATCTGCCTGCGGACAAACGTGTATGCGCACTCGGCACCACCGCACACCCCGTCCATGCCTGGGCATTCAGGCTGTCCGCACCCTGCTCGGGGATGCTGGTCACCCAGCGCGGGCCAGGTTCCTGATCCGTGACCGCCCTGGACGGGGCTCAGGTACAGCGCATCCTCCCGGCTCGCCATCACGGCAAGCCAACTCGGACGTCGCCCAACGGTGCAGCAGCCCTCCGGTATGAGCCGGACCGATCTCGCTCAGGCACACCAAGAGCTGATGGACGAGATGCCGGAAGGGTGCCGAGCGATCGCAGGGGGCGCATCGAAGGCGCTCCGCACTTCGCGGCGATGCCGGTGCCGCAAATCGTCACATGCGAACCATCGTTGAAACGGCTGCAACTACACGTCAGTGCTACGCGCCACTACCCGGACACGCACGACGACAAAGTTTTTACCGCGTTCGAGGTGCTGACCTGTGCGTGCGGGGTCGCCGCCACGCCGGTGGTCTTCATCGGAGACCCGTCGACGTACGCGCATGATCGCTCACTCGTCAAGATCGTCACGTCTCCTTTGTGCACCGAAGAAGGCAGGGGATGGATCCGGGAGCGGGAAACGGCCGTCAGCGGCATGAACGCTCAGGTATCACGAATGTGTTCACCAGGTGTGCTTCCCATTTGCTCCCCGAACTATGGCAAGGATGTAGTGCTGACCTGCGGAAACAAGACTTCTGCAGGTCGGTGCGGTTCCTTTCAAGTCCATTGAGGACCGTTCTGGCGTGTTCAACGCGCAGAGCTGCTCTCGACCTGCTCCGGCACTGTGCTCTCAAAGCACGTCGGCTTTGCCTTGTGCGTTGTGGGTGAAGGGCATGGGCGGCTGGTTCAGTTCCGCTGATCTTTGTGGTTCCTGCGGTAGTCGGAGTAGAGCGCGATACCGCTGGCGATGGCGATGACTCCGAAGGCGGCACTGATGTAAAGGCTCATGCCCAAGACTTGAGTGGCGACGTTGGCTGCGATGCCGCCTACGAGAACCGTCGTGAGCAGAGCTCGATTGCGGATGAGCGAGTTCATGATGAAGAAGTTAGTTGTGTTCGCCGGCGCCGCCGATACCGCAGGCTTCCAAAACCGAGGTACAGCAGGCTGTACCTCGGAGCCGGAGAGGTTCACCTTCGACGGCCGAAGCCGAGGTCCCAGCAGTCACGACGTTCTCCGGTTCGGTAGTCGTGAGGCGCTCGACCGGGCAGCAGCGGTGCACGGTGGCAGCGGAGCCGAGCACACGCTGCACCGCGTCGTGACCATCTGCGCGGAGCCGTTCTAACGCGATCCGGTGCCCTCGAGGTAGCGCAGGACCGCGGTGACGCGCCGGTCGGCACGGTCGTCGGGTGCGAGGTCCAGTTTGGCGAAGATGCTGCGGATGTGCTTGTGCACTCCGCCTTCGGTGACGGTGAGGCGTTCGGCGATGGCCGCGTTGCCGAGCCCTTCGGCCATGAGCGCGAGCACGTCCCGTTCGCGCGGACTCAGCCGGCCGAGCGCGTTGGTGTGCGGGTTGCGCGCCAGCAGTTGGCCCACCACGTCAGGGTCCACGGCGGTGCCACCGCTTGCCACCCTGTGCAACGCGCTGAGGAACTCGTCGACCCGCCCCACCCGTTCTTTCAGCAAGTAGCCGAGCCGGTTGGCGCCGCCGGTCAGCAGTTCGGTGGCGAAGGTCTGCTCGACGTAGGCCGACAGCACGAGCACCGCGAGGTCCGGTCTGCGGCGGCGTGCCTCGACGGCCGCCACGATCCCCTCGTCGGTGTGCGTGGGCGGCATCCGCACGTCGACGATGGCGACATCCGGTTCGTGTTCGGCCACCGCGGCCAGGAACGACCCCGGGGTGTCCGCGGTGGCCACCACGTCGAGCGACTCGGCGCGCAGCAGCAACGCCAAACCCTCGCGCAGCAACGGGTCGTCCTCCGCGATCACGATCCGCACGGCAACTCCACTCGTATCGTCGTCGGCCCACCGGCCGGGCTGTCCAGGGTGAAACGCCCGTCGTACGCCTCGATCCGCCGGCGGATGCCGGTCAGCCCCGACCCACCGCGCTCGTCCGCGCCACCCCGGCCGTCGTCGGCGATCCGCAGCAGCAGCCGGTCGTCCTTCCTGATCACCTCCACCACGGCACTCGTGGCACCGCTGTGCTTGGTCACGTTGGAGAGGGCTTCCGCCACCACGAAATACGCGGTGGCCTCGACGGAGGCGGCGCACCGGCCCGGTACGTCCACCACCACCTCGCACGGCACGCCGCAGGTGCTCGCGAGGCCGGCCAGCGCGCCGGCGAGGCCGCGGTCGGCCAGCACCGGGGGCAGGATGCCGCGCGCCACGGCCCGCAGCTCGGAGAGCGCCTGTTCGGCGGCGTCCTGGGCCCGGTCCAGCGCGGCGTGGGCCGCGGCGGGATTCCGGTCCACGGCCCGCCGCACGGCGCCGAGCAGCACGTTCACCGCTACCAGCCGGTTCTGCGTCCCGTCGTGCAGCGACCGTTCGATGCGGCGCAGCTCGGCGGCGTGCGCGTCGAGAGCCGCGGCACGCGTGGCGGTCAGCTCGGCGATCCTCAGCGAGAGATCGGCCCCCGCGGGAGGCGTCAGCAGGTGCCGGCCCGGCCACTCCTGCACCCGGACGAGCGCCGGTCCGAGCATGGCGATGAAGACGGCGCAGAACACGCCGGACAGCGCCACGACCGACGCACCGGTCAGGTCCGTGGCGTCGTGGAAGACGTCCCAGAAGATGAAGGTGGGGGTGTTGTCCACGGGCGGCAACAGGCGGAAGTACAGCGGGTAGGTCGTGTTCTGCACCATCGTGGCCGGCATCACGAGTCCGACGAACCCGGCGGTGGTGCCGACCGTGGCGTGCAGTGGCAGCCAGGCCAGCTCCCGTCGCACGGTCGCGTCGCGCAGCGCAGCACGCGCCGAGCGCGGCACCGGAGCCGGCTCGAGGACCGAGAGCCGCGTCCGTTCCCGGTTGGCCACCGACCTCAGCGTGCGCAAGGTTGCGGGGAGCAGGAGAACACCGACACCGAGGAGGCTCAGCAGCATGACCGAGCCGAGCAGCACGAGGGCCGCCGCCGCGAGCAGTGCCGTGCCCAGGCCGCCGAGCAGGCGCGCGACGGCATCGAGCGCCATTCGCAGGCGTTGCCGCATTTGTGCCACGTCACCTCCCGGGCCGGGACCTTATCCGAATCGACGCAACCGCGACCGGGTGGGAAACGAACCTTTAGGAAGAGGGGTGTCAGCGCTACCTCGATCGTCCAGCAGGCTGGATTGTTCGTCTGGACGGGCATGCACAGACTCAGGCGGTTCATCGTGCGCGGGACCGATGTCCGCGCGGATCCCAGGAGTCGTGTTCCTTGTTCAGTTCCTTTGTTCCCCAGCCGAATCGACCCTTCCCCTCGCGATGTCGCCGGGTGGTCACCATGACGGCGGTGTTGGTGACCGCGGCCGGTGCTCTCGCGCTCGCCGGCCCCGTCCGGGGTGCTCAAGCGGAGCCTCGCCGTGACGCGTTCCAGCAGGGGTTGGACGAGGTTGTCGGTGCTGATCGGTATCCCGGGGCGCTGGCCGCCGTCCGGGACGGGAGTGGGCGGACCCGTCACTACACGGCCGGCGTCGGCGATCGGCGGACCGGTGCGGCGGTGCCGGTGAACGGCAGGGTGCGGATCGGTAGCGCGAGCAAGATGTTCGCGGCCGTGGTCGTGCTGCAGCTGGCCGGGGAGGGCGAGCTGGAGCTCGACGCGCCGGTCGAGAAGTACCTGCCGGGGCTGGTGCGGGCCGAGGGCGTGGACGCCACGAAGATCACGGTCCGCCAGCTGCTCCAGCACGACAGCGGCCTGCCCGACTACACCACCACGATGTTCGAGCCCTCGGAGGGCGACTTCTTCCCGTACCGGCACGCCTACCTCGAACCCCGCGAGCTGCTCGATCTGGCGAACGCCCGGGAGGACGGCAGGCCCGCCGGCGGCGGGTGGTCCTACAGCAACACCAACTACGTGGTGGCCGGGCTGATCGCCCAGCGGGTCACCGGCCGCCCGTTCAACGAACTGGTGACCGCCAGGGTCATCGAGCGGATCGGCCTGCGTGACACGTACGTGCCCGAGGTGGGCGAGCAGGACATCCGCGGCCGGCATCCCCGGGGCTACCAGCGCCACCGCGCGTCCGGTGAGCTGGTCGACTTCACGAGGATGGATCCGAGCTGGGGCTGGGCGGCGGGGCAGATGGTCTCCACGCCTGGCGACCTGAACACCTTCCTGCGCGCATTGCTGGACGGGAAGCTGCTCGCACCGGCTCAGCTGGCCCAGATGCGCACCACCATCCCGACGGAGCAGGGATCGCCGGTCGGTTACGGACTCGGACTGTTCAAGCTCCCGTTGAGCTGCGGGAAGGTCGCGTGGGGTCATGGCGGCGACATCCCGGGCTACTCGACCTTCAACGCGGCCACTGAGGACGGTCGCACGGTGACCTTCACGGTCACCTCGCTGAACGGTTCGTTGAAGGACAAGTCGGCTGCCGAGGACCGGTCCGTGCTCTTCGACGCCGTGCTGTGCGCGAAGTGACCTCCGGAGTAGTGCTGGCTGTACCAGAAGTCGTGCAGCGCACAGGATCGCATGGACACCGGGATGGTGACGAGACTGTGTTCGTCAGTGAGGACGTCCACTTTGGAGAGTGTGTCTTGGTGAAAGGTTCCAGCCGTCGGGCCAAGAGGGCCGCGGCCGCCGCCGGCCGGCGGCGTGGTGTGCTCGCCGCCGCGTTGGCCGTCGTGGCGGTCGCCGGTCTCACGGTGACCGCGGTCGCTTCGGAGGAGAGGTCGAGGCCGGCTCAGGACAGGACGCTGCAGGCGGGCCTGGAAGCGCTGGTGAAGGACGGAACGGTCCCCGGGGCGCTGATGTCGGTGCGGGACAGGAACGGGCGGGTGACGAACTACACCGCCGGGGTGGCGGACATCCGGACGAAGTCGAAGGTGCCGACGGACGGCTACGTGCGAATCGCCAGCACCACGAAGATGTTCACCGCGGTCGCCGTTCTGCAGTTGGCCGGCGAGGGCAAGCTCTCGCTGGACGACGCGGTGGAGAAGCACCTGCCCGGCGTGGTGCGGGGTACCGGTGACGGTGCGGCGATCGACGGCCGGAACATCACCATCAGGCAGCTGCTGAACCACACCAGCGGGATGACCCGTGAAATGCCTCTCATGCCCGAGGGCATCCTGCCGATCAGGGACAGGTACTTCGAGGCCAGGGAGCTGCTGGACGCCGCGTTGACCCAGGCGCCCACGTTCGCTCCCGGCCAGGAAAGGGTGTGGAAGTACAGCAACGGCGGGTACGTCCTGCTCGGTCTGGTGGCGCAGAAGGTGGCGGGACGTCCGCTGGCCGAGGTGATCACGAACCAGATCATCAACCGCGCCGGGCTCGAGGAGACCTACTACCCGGGACCCGGTGACCGTGAGATCCGTGCACCGCACCCGCGGGGCTACCTGTTCGCCAAGGACGACAAGGGCAACCCGGTTCCCGGCCGACTGATCGACATCACCCGGTTCGACCCGTCGATCGCCGGCGCCGCGGGGCAGATGATCGCCACCCCGAGCGACGTGAACAAGTTCCTCGTCGCTCTGCAGGAGGGCAAGCTGATCAAGCCGGCCCAGCTGGCGGAGATGCGCCAGACGGTCGATTCACCCGGCTTCCCCGAGGGGTGGCGCTACGGCCTGGGCACCATCGAGATGAAGCTGAGCTGCGGGATCACCGCGTACGGCCACGGCGGTGACGCCGACGGTTTCCAGTCCCGTGCCGCGATCACCCCTGACGGCCGCGCGGTCACCATCGCCGTGACGAACGACGAAGCCGGGGTGCCGGAGGTCCTCGCCTTCTTCGACAAGGCCCTGTGCGCGCAGAAGTAGAGATCGTCACAGGTGAAACCCCACCGGCCGGTGCGATGGAAAGCCATCGCACCGGCCGGTGGGCCTTCTCCTGGAAAGCGGTGGGAACCACCTTTCGAGAGGAGTCGAGGTTCTCCGGCGGGATGGGTGAACGGAAGGACGGCAGAGAGTGCCCGAGCCGATCGAGGCCGGGCTCGCCATGATGGCGACGGAGGTGTTGCAGCAGGCCGATGAGCTCGTGGCCGGGCAGTTGCGGGTGATCGGGTCTCCGCACTGAGGGGTGAGGGGCACCTGTCCGGCGGCGTGGCGGCGGACGAGCGGAAAACCGGGCGGCGCCGGGCTTTGCAGGGCGTACCCGGCGCGGACGTCCTGACCGCCCACCGGGGCTGTGTCGCGTTCCTGCGTGGTGTTCTCGGGCTTGCTCCAGACGGACCAGAGAGGTGTCCCCACCGTCGACGAGGTGCCCGGCGGGCGTCGGGATCGTGGGGAGACGATCGCGCGGGACGCGGATGGCAGCCGGCCCTCGTCGTCGGTGCGCCGGCGCAGGCGGTCTGCCGCGTCACGGTAGTAGTTCTGCACGGCGATCTGCCGCAGCGCCTGGACACGGGACCGACCGAGTCGAGCTCAGAGCCCGTTGGCTCCGTTCTGCATGTGGCGGTACTTCCGGGCGAGACGGAAGATCAAGGCGGCGATAAGAGCACCGACCAGTCCGAGCGCCAGGAACAGCCACCCGATTCCCTCACCGCTGGAGGTGACGATGCTGATGCCTGTTATCACCGATATGAGGGCCATCGCCGCCGTTGTCGCAGCTCTCCAGGTGAAGGGCGACCGGCTGTCGAAGTCCCTGGATGCGTCGGCTTCCATGGGTCTCCGTTACCCGGAAGCGACTTCCGTCAATCCCAGGTGCGTTTGACTCCACTCACCGGACCGGGCGTAGCTGGACATTCGCGGGTGGCCGGCGCGGTTGCCGCCAGACCCGAAGCTGCCGGGTTCCACGGTTCTCTTCTCGTCGGTTTCGGTGCTGAATCGGGTGGACGCCCCGACGGCCTTGCCTGACGCGTCCTCGCACATCACCACCGGCACGCCGAGGTAGACCTTCTCCGCGCCGAGCGGCGCTGTTCATGCCCGAGGCCGGGGTGCGAAGTCCGCGGAATCGCCAGGCCGCCGTGCCGGACGTGCGAGTGGTGTACGTCGACTACGAGCCGGTCGTCGTCGCGCACAGCCAGCTGCTGTTGGCGCACAACGACAACGCCGACATCGTGGAGGCCGGCACCACCCACCCCGAAGACGTGTTCGGTGCCGAGCCGACCCGCCGGCTGCTCGACTTCGACCAGCCGGTCGAGCCGCTGGCCTGTTCGCCCGCCATCCGCGGCGAGCAGGCCGTCAACACGGTGAAGTCCTCTGTCCCGAAAGCCCGTGAACCGGGGACCCATACCTGATCGATAGCGGGTCGACAGCCGGAATGCCCATGGTGGCAACAGAAAGCCCGACAGACACGGGGGAAGCGGAACGGGGACACCTCGTCACCTGCTCCTGCGTGGTCAGGGCCGGAGCCGTGTCGATAGGGCCGACTGCCGCGAACCTCCAGCGGACACGTCGGCCCCTGGAAAGGAAAGCCATGACTGACTTCATTCCGCGAGCCGACCTGGACGTGGTGATCGTCGGCGCGGGTCCGCGAGGACTCTCCGTGCTGGAGCGGCTGGTCGCGCGTTTGGCGGACACGCCCAGGGACGGAGAGGTGCGCGTGCACCTGTTCGACCCCGACGAGGCGGGTGCAGGGCGGATCTGGCGGACCTCGCAGTCGGTGTGCTTCCTGATGAACACCGCCGCCGGTGAGGTGAGCGTGTTCTCCGCCGGGCCCGACGGTGGCCCTGCCAGGGCGGGGTCCGGGCCTTCGTTCTCGGACTGGCTCTCGACCCATCCGCGCTGGTCCGGTGTCGGACCCGACGACTACGGTCCGCGGGCCGTGTACGGCGAGTACCTCCGGATGGCGTTCGAGGCGATCGTCGCCAATGCGCCGGACGGCGTGACGGTCCGGCACGTGGCGGAGAAGGCCGTGTCGCTCACCCGTGAGTTCGGGCTGACGACGGTGACCGGTTCCGGCGGCACGGTGGTGGGCGCCGACAAGGTGGTGCTGACCACCGGGCACCCGCGGGTCAGACCGGAGGACGGGGAGAAGGAGCTCCTCACGTTCGCCCGGCACCGGTCCGGCCTGACGTACCTGCGCGGCGACTCCGCGGCCGACATGCCGCTGGGCGTGATCGCTCCGGGGGAGCAGGTCGGTGTGATCGGCCTCGGGCTGACGTTCTTCGACGTCCTCGCGGAGCTGACCATCGGGCGGGGCGGCAGGTTCGTCGAGCGCGACGGGCAGACCGAGTACCTGCCCAGCGGACGCGAGCCCCACCTGGTCGCGGGTTCTCGCAGCGGGCTGGTGATGCTGGCGCGCGGCCGCAACCAGAAGGCCCCGACCTACCGCTACCGGGCCAAGTTCGTGACCGAGGCGGCGATCGTGCGGGCTCGGCGCGGCGCCCAGCGGATCACCGGCTCCGCGCAGCTCGACTTCGTGCGGGACGTGTTGTCGTTGCTGCGCCTGGAGGTCGAGCACGTCTACTACACCGCGCACGTCCGGCGCAGGCACGGGGACGAGGCGGCGCAGTGGTTCGCGGCCGGTCACCTGGCGTCCGACGACCGCGAGGAGCTGCTGGCGGCGTGGGACCTCGGGGACGTGCCGCCACTGGACCTCGAACAGATCGCGCGGCCGTTCGTCGACAGGGAGTTCGACAGCCCGGACGCCTTCCACGACGAGCTGCTGGAGCTGCTGCGGCAGGACGTCGCCGAGGCCCGCGAGGGCAACGTCGACAACCCGCTCAAGGCGTCGCTGGACATCCTGCGCGACACCCGCGGGATGGTGCGGCAGGCCGTCGACTTCGCCGGGCTGCGGCCCGAGTCGCACCGCGAGTTCGTGACGTGGTTCAACCCCATCAACACCATGGTGTCCGCCGGCCCGCCCTGGATCCGGGTGGACCAAGCGGCCGCCGTGATCCGCGCCGGGCTGCTGACGGTGGTGGGGCCGGGAACGTCCGTCAGGGCGGACCACTCGAGCGGCGCCTTCGTGCTGGAGTCCTCCTGTGTCACCGGCTCGCGGCGCGAAGTCTCCACGCTGATCGACGCGCGCATCCCGCGGTCGACGCTGTCGTCCAACACCGACGCGCTCATCGCGGGTCTGGTGTCCGACGGGCTGATCACGGAGATGGTCAACGCCGACCTGTCGAGCGGTGTGCGGTTCCGCGCCGGGAGCGTCGCGGTCACCAGGAGCCCGTTCCACGTCATCGACGTGCTCGGCAACCCCGACCCCGACCTGTACGCGCTGGGCGTGCCCACCGAGAACACGCGGTGGTTCACGCAGATCGGCACCGGCAGGCCCGGACCGATGACCGGTTTCCACACCGACGCGGACGGCATCGCCGAGGACGTGCTGCGCCACCGCACCGCCGTCCGGACGCCGAGGGCGTCCACCGCCACGCACCCGGCCGCCGCGATCTGAGGGGAAAGACCTGTCATGTCACCGAGAACTGCCACCGAGAAGTTCCGCGCCGCGCGGGACCTGCTGCTGGAGCTCCGCGACGACCACGACCGGGCCCACGCCGAGTTCAGGTGGCCGGAGTTCGACGAGTTCAACTGGGCGCTCGACTGGTTCGACGCCGTGGCGAGCGGAAACGACCGCACGGCGCTGCACGTCGTGGGCGGCCGGTCCGAGGAGAAGGTCTCCTACGCGGAGCTCTCGGAACGGTCCGACCGTCTCGCCAACGGCCTGCGCGCCGCCGGTGTGCGGCGTGGCGACCGACTGCTCATGATGCTCGACAACCAGCTCGCCGTCTGGGAGTCGCAGCTGGCCGCGATGAAGCTGGGCGCCGTCGTCGTCCCGACCTTCACCACCGTGTCCGGTGCCGACCTGGTCGACCGCGTCGAACGGGCCGACGTGCGGCACGTGCTCACGACGCCGGAGCTGACCGAGGGCTTCGACTGGTTGCCCGGCCACGTGACGAGGATCTGCGCGGGCCGGGTGCCCGGCTGGCTCGCCCTCGACGACCTGCGGTCGGCTCCGGCCGGCTTCACCCCCGACGCGCCCACACGGGCCGACGAGACGTTGTTCCTGTACTTCACCTCGGGCACGACCTCGCGCCCGAAGCTGGTGCGGCACACCCACGTCAGCTATCCGGTGGGGCACCTGTCCGGCATGTACTGGAACGGTGTCCGCCCGGGAGACGTCCACCTGAACGTCTCCGCGCCGGGCTGGGCGAAGCACGCGTGGAGCTCGTTCTTCGTGCCGCTCAACGCCGAGGCTTCGGTGCTGAGCGTGACCACCCCCAACGGCAAGGACCTGCTGGACCGCATGGTCCGGCACGGCGTGACGACGTTCTGCGCACCGCCGACCGTGTGGCGGATGCTCATCCAGGAGGACCTGCGGCACTGGCAGGTGTCGTTGCGGGAGGCGGGAAGCGTCGGTGAGCCGCTCAACCCCGAGGTGGTCGAACGGGTCCGCGCTGCCTGGGGCGTGACCGTGCGGGACGGGTACGGGCAGACCGAGACGACGGCGCAGATCGGCAACAGCCCCACACTGCCGGTCCGGCTGGGATCGATGGGAAAACCGTTGCCCGGCTACGACATCGTGCTCGTCGACCCGGCCACGGGCGCGGCGGGCGACGACGGCGAGGTCTGCGTGAGCCTCACGCCGCGGCCGCTGGGCGTGATGCCCGGCTACGTCGACGACGACGAGAAGAACGCCAAGACGTTCGCCGGCGGTTACTACCACACCGGTGACATCGCCCACCGCGACGAAGACGGCTACCTGCACTACCTGGGACGCACGGACGACATGTTCAAGTCCTACGACCACCGGATCTCCCCGTTCGAGCTGGAGAGCGTGCTCCTCGAGCACGACGCCGTGGCGGAGGCCGCGGTGGTGCCCGCTCCCGACCCGGTGGGTCTGGTGGTGCCGAAGGCCTACGTCGCACTCGCGGCGGGCGAACTGCCCGACGCCGGCACCGCGCGGCGGATCCTCAGCCACGCCAGCGCGAACCTGGCTCCCCACCAATGGGTTCGCCGCCTGGAGTTCACGACGCTGCCGAAGACCACCTCCGGGAAGATCCGCCGGAACGAGCTGCGGGCCCGCGACGTCGAGCGGGCGGCGGGGACCGAGTTCCCCGGCACGACCGAGTACCTGGCCGACGAACTGCTGGAGACCGCGCTGCCCGCGGCTCCCGGAATCGGCTGAGAGACACCAGTTCCACCACCCGCACCACGACACCGAGGAGAGAACTGCCATGCGTGACATCAAGATCTACTCGTCCCTCTTCGCCGGCGGCCTGCACAACGGCCAGATCAAGTGGGAGGAGTACGTCCAGCCGGGGCGCAACGAGGTGGACGTGGAATGGCTCTACACCGCGGCGGAGACCGGTCCGACCGGTGCCGAGGCCTACATCGCCCACTTCAAGCCCGGTTCGCACGGCGACCTGCACGAGCACCTCGGTTTCGAGCTGCTGCTGATCCTCGAAGGCGAGCTGCACAACGACAACGGCGACCGCTACCCGGCGGGGACGATGTTCATCGAGAAGCCGGAGAGCGTGCACCAGGTGTCGTCTCCGACCGGGTGCTACGCGCTCGTGGTGCGGGAGAAGGGCACCCGCCGGCTCACCGACGACGAGGTGAGCGCCACCGTCGCCGCGAGTGCCGCGGCCGAGTAGGTCCCCTTCGCGGTGGGGCCGGGCTCCGGCCCCACCGCACCACGCCCGTGTCCTCACGACCGGCGACCCCGTGCAACGACCCAGGAGAACCTCCGATGTCCCAGCAGACGCAGGACCGACCACAGACCACCCAGCCCCCGCGGACCGACGACATCGTCATCGGGCGCACCGGAAAGAGGCACTCGTCCCGCTACCGCTGGGGCATCCTCGGCATCGGGATCTTCGCCCAGGCGGCGTTCAGCGCCGCGTTCCAGGGCATCCCGACCTCGGGTTCCATCCTCGCCGCCGCCTACGGCTACTCCCTGTCCCAGCTGGGACTCGTGCTCGCGGCCGTGACGGCGGGCATCTTCGTCACCGACGTGTTCTGGGGGATCCTCTCGGACCGCATCGGTGAGCGCACCGTGCTGATCGTCGGCCTGGGCGGCACGACCGCCACCCTCGCCTACGTCACCGCGTTCCTGGTTCCCGGCGGTGGCGCGGCTCCCGCGGCGTGGGCGCTGGCCGCGGTGCTGTTCCTGTCCGGTGCGCTCGGCGGCTGTGTCAACGGAGCGTCCGGCCGCGCGGTCATGGGCTGGTTCCCGGCCAACAAGCGGGGCTTCGCCATCAGCCTGAGGGTCGCCGCAGTGCCGCTGGGCGGCGCGCTCGGTGCCGCCATCCTGCCCTCGCTCGCCCTGGGCGCCGGCTTCCGGTGGGTGTTCGCGTTCCTGACGGTGTTCATGCTCGCGGCGACCGTCGCCGTCGTGCTGTGGCTGGACGAGCCGCCCATCGCGCGCACCAAGGCGTCCGGCGGCATCGCGGCGACGACGACCACCAGCCCTTTGCGGCGCTGGGACATCTGGCGCGTCGCGATCACCGCGTTCCTGCTCGACCTTCCGCAGTTCACCGTCCTCACCTTCGGCACGGTGTTCCTCACCTCGGAGATCGGCCTGCCGATCGAAGGCGTCGTGGTGGCGCTCGTGGTGGTCCAGGTCCTCGCCGCCGCCTCGCGGGTGTGGAGCGGCCGGTGGACCGACAACCGGGGAGGCCGGTACCGCAGAACCCTCGTGCGCGGGTACAGCTGGGCGATCGCCGTCGCGTTCGTCGGGGTGGCGGGCTACTCGTTCGCGCCGACGTGGCTGGTGATCGCGCTCTTCGTCACCGCCGGGTTCCTCGCCTGCGGCTGGCACGGCGTGCACTACGCCGAGATCGCCACGATGGCGGGCGCCGAGCGGTCGGGTACCGCGCTCGGCCTGGAGAACACGATGGTGTTCGGCGGCGCGTTCGTCACCCCGCTGATCATCCCGATCGTGCTGTCGGTGTCGTCGTGGCCGGTGGTGATGCTCGTCGTGGGCGCGGTGCCGGCGGTCGCCTCCGCGCTGATGATGCCGAAGGAGCAGCCGGTCGGCTGACCTCGCCGATCCGGAACGGCCGGGAAGCAGACGCTTCCCGGCCGTTCCGGCTGTTCGGCCAAGGGGCGTGGAACACGAAAAACCCCCGTCCTGAGACTTCAGGACGGGGGTTCGTCAGGGGGTTCGCGGTGGTGCAGGTTCACCAGTGGGTGTCCTCGACGCAGACCAGGAGGTCGGTGCTCCAGTGGGTGTCCTCCGGGCAGTCGCCGGGGCCCTCGGTGGTGGTCGCCGGCGTGTTCCAGTGCGTGTCAGCCGCAGAGGCCGTGCCGCTCGCGATTCCGAGGACGGCGAGCGTGGCGATGATGAGCGAGATCAGGGTCGAGGCGGCGGACTTGCGGCTGGCGAACATCTTTACCTCCGGTGTTCTCGGGGGCGTTCCCCCTGGCTGACACCAGTTCAGCCACCGGCTCCATCGGTCCTCGATCGGTGCTCTGTCGGTCTGTGCAGGGTGGGTCGATAGCGAGTCGATAGCGGTGGAGGCGGGTCTATCGCCTTCGGAAAAGGGCGTTCAGCGTGCCGTAGTCGACACCCCCTTCCAGCTCCTCGCAGGTGCCTGTGGCCAGGAGTTCCGCGGCGGCGCGTTCGGCGACGGCGTACGCGGCCTGGGCGACGAGCGGGCCGACGCTGAGCCGGCGCACGCCCGCGGCCTCGAACTCGGCCGCGGTCGGTGCGCCCGGGAAGGCCAGCACGTTGAGCGGCAGTGCGGACGCCTCGGCGATGTGGCTGATCGCGTCGAGGTCGCTGAGCCCGATGACGTAGAGGCAGTCCGCGCCGGCGTCCGCGTACGCGGCGGCACGGGCCAGCACCTCGTCGAGCCGTCCCCCCGGTGCCCCGATGCCGAGCAGGTAGACGTCGATCCGCGCGTTGACCAGCAGTTCCGGCAGCCCTGCCGAGGCCGCCGCGGCACGAACCCCGGCCAGGCGCTCACCCTGTTCGGAGATGCCGAACAGGGTGCCGTCGTCCTTCGAGTCCTCGACGTTGACGCCGACCGCGCCGGCATCGATCACCTCGCTGACGGTGGCGGCCAGGTCGTCGTAGCCGCCTTCGACGTCGGCGGTGACCGGCACGCCGACCGCGGCCGCGATCCTGGCGACGGCACCGACCGCCTCGGCGCGGCTGAGTCCCTGACCGTCGCGGCGGCCGAGCGACCACGCCACACCGGCGCTGGTCGTCGCGATCGCTTTCGCCCCCGCCCGCTCGACGAGCGCGGCACTGGCGGCGTCCCACGCGTTGGGCAGGACCAGCAGGCCGTCGTCGTGCAGGCTCCGGAACGCCGTCGCTTTCTGGTTCACCATCATCGCCTCATTCGGTGTCTGTGCGGGGCCAGGCCAGAGCGGCCAGGGTGTCGTCGACCAGGCTGCGCGCCGCGCCCAGGTAGCCGCTGGGCCGGGTCAGGTCGGCGAGCTCCGTCGCGGTCAGGTGCGCGGTCACCGCGGGGTCCGCGGCGAGTACGTCGTGCAACGGCGTCCTCGTGTGGTGGGCGGTGAGGGACGCGGCGCGGATCGCCGTGACCGCCTCGGTGCGGCCGAGGCGCGGCACCAGGGTGGCGGACAGGCGCTCCGAGACGATCAGGCCGTGCGTCAGGTCGAGGTTGTCGCGCATCCGTTCGGTGTCCACGGTCAGGCCTTCGACCAGTTCCACGGCGGTTTCGGCGGCGCCCGCGGTGAGCCGGAGCAGCTCGCGCAGCGGGTGCCACTCGGCGTGCCAGGCGCCGGCGGGGCGCTCGTCCTCCGCGGGCAGGCACGACGCCAGGGTCGCGATGAGGCCCGGTGTCTGGGTGGCGGCCGCGCGGATGAGGGTGGCCAGCGCCGGGTTTCGCTTGTGCGGCATGGCGGACGAGACTCCGCGGCCTTCCGCGAAGGGTTCGGCGACCTCGCTGATCTCGGTGCGCGACAACACCTGCACGTCCACGGCGATCTTGCCGAGCACACCGGTGACGAGTGCCGCGGCGAAGCCGGTCTCGGCGATGGGAATCCTGTTGGTGTGCCAGGGGAGCAGCGGTGCCGACAGTCCCGTCTGCTTGGCGAACTCCTCACCGAGCAGCCGCGCGTAGTTCTCGGCGACCTCGCCGCCGGACTCGGCCTTCGCGCTCTCCAGGTAGCCGGCGAGGGTGCCCGCCGCGCCGCCGAGCTGGATCGGCAACGTCAGTCTGCTCAACCGTTTCGCGGCGTCGTGCACGGCCGTCGCCCAGCCCGCGGCCTTGAGGCCGAACGTGACGGGGACGGCGTGCGCGCCGAGGGTGCGGCCGGCCATGAGCGTGTCGCGGTGTGCCGCGGCGAGCCGCAGCGCGGCGGTCTCGACCCGCCGGAGGTCTTCGAGGATCTCGGTGCTGGTGCGGGCCACGACGAGCATGGCGGCGGTGTCGAGGATGTCCTGGCTCGTCGAGCCGCGGTGCACGTGCTGCGCGGCCGCGGGGTCGACCTCCGCCACGGCCGCGCCGAGTGCGCCCACCACGGCCACCACGGGGTTCGCGGCACCGCGGGCCGCCCTGGCCAGGGCGACGAGGTCGAACTCCGCGGTGCCGGCGACCTCCGTGATGACGTCGGCCGCGTGGCGCGGTGCCACGCCGAGTGTCGCCTGAGCTCGCACCAGGGCGGCCTCGGCGTCGAGCATGGCGCGCAACCACGCGGCGTCGTCGGTCAGCGACGCGGCCACGACGCCCGCGCGCACGGGGGCGAGGAGCCCGCTGTCGAGGGAAGCGCTGTCACGGGAAGCGCTGTCGGGCATGACGGACTCCTGGGTGGAAGGGGTCGGAGAAGGCTGGTGGGGGAGGGAGCGGGTAGGAGGGAGCGGGGCGCCGCCAGGGGAGGTGCGGCGCCCCGCGGGATCGGGGACTGACCGGCTCAGAAGCCGGCGATGAGCGACGACCGCGGCACGGCCGCGGTCGCCGCGACGCACGCCTGGGCGACCGCGTCCGCGTCGGCGAGGATCACCGAGTTGACGCCGGGACGGATGCCCGCCGCCGTCACCCAGTGCACCGTCTCGGTGGGCACGCCGAAGGCGAACCGGCGCGGGTGCGGTACCCGTCCGGGGCCGAGCACGGGGTACGGGCGCGGGCCCACGGCGAGGCCGCCCGTCTCGTAGTGGCCGCCGCCGGAGAGGGGGATGCGGTGCAGCACGCACTCGCCGCGGGCGAGCAGTCCGCCCAGCAGCGGGTCCGTGGTGGTGCGGATGTCCGGCTCCGGCAGCCGCGCCTCGATCAGCGTGGTCACCTGGACCGGCTCGCCCGGAACCCGGGCCGAACTCACCAGGAACGAGGCCCCGTCGGGAGCCGGGCGGACCTCCATGCCCGGTCCCATCACGCGCAGCACGCCGGCCTCGATCAGCGCGATCATCTCCTCGATCCGCCGCACGGGCGGGCCGATGGACACGAAGGCGTTGAACGGCGTGTACCACTTCTGCAGGTCGTCGCGGTACGAGTCGCCGCTGATCCCGGAGTGGTCGACGATCTGGCGGATCTCGTTGCGCAGGTCGCGCATGGCGTCCAAAGCGGACTTGACGGGGCTCTGCACGTTGCCGCGCAACGCTTCCCGCACGTCGTCCTTCAGGTACGACACGAGCCACGTGCGGTACGAGCCGGTGTCTTCGAACTCCTGGTCGCCGTACGGCTTGGAGATGGCGTTCCAGTCCCAGCGGTCGGCCTCCGCGATGCCGAAGCGGTCGAGGAGCATGTTCTCCGCGTCGGACCTCGGCTGGTCGAACGGTTCTCCGACGGGGGTGTTCGCGAACTCCTCCTCGCACACCGCGCGGTACCGCCGGGAGAACACCTCCGCCTCGCAGGAGCACGAGCGCTGGGCGACCAGTGCCGTGTAGTACACCGAACGGACCTCGCGGTCGATCAGCGGCCAGATCTCCGTGCGGAAGTCGGCGGGACGGCCCCGCTCGGCGCGCCGGCGCAGGGTGCGGATCACCCACGGTGTCAGGAAGAGCGGTTCGTGGCGGCCGAAGGCTCCCTTCTGGTTCTCGCCGCGGGCGGTGTACGGGACGCCGCGGCGGGAGCCCGCGATCAGCACCGGTTCCGCGCCGGACGGGTGGTAGGTGAGCGATCCGTCGTCGGAGCGGGCGAACCGGCCGCCGCGTCCCGTGGTCAGCAGGGCCATGTGGTCGAAGAAGTTGAGGCCCATTCCGCGCAACGCGATCTCGTCGCCGGGCTGGACGAACGACAGGTCGGCGTTCGCGGGGTTGCCGGGAGCGACGTAGTTCAGCCCGTTGCGAGCCGCGTGCTCGGCGAGCTCGAGCTCCATCTCGGACATCATCGTCGGCAGGTGGCCCTGGGTGAGGACCACCGAGTCGAGTCCTTCGAGGACGGTGCCGTCGCCGAGCTCGACGACCTGCGTCCCGTCCTCGGCGTCGGTCAGGTTGACGGCGGTCGCGGTGTGCAGGGTGATGGTCAGGTTGGCCGAGGCGGTCCGCAGCAGGTGCCGCAGCACCCACCGCAGGTAGTGGCCGTACAGCGCGCGGGTGGGGTAGGAGTCCGCACCGAGGTCGCGACATTCGGCACGCACCCAGTCCGGCAGCAGGTCCTCCTTGCCGAGGTGCTCGGCGAACCGCGCCCACTCGTGCAAGCTCGGTCCCGGCACGATCGGGCCCGCGCAGGTGACGGTCTCGTCGGCGAACATGGTGATCTGGGCTGCGACTGTGTTCATCAGCAGCTCTCGTGACTGGTCGACGCGCCACACCGCGCTGCCGCTGTGCAGGTTCGGGTCCACGACGTGGACGGTGATCGACTGGGGTGGGTTCTGCGCCGCAGCCGTCGAGTGCAGGCGCTCCAGCACCGACAACCCGCGTGGCCCCGCGCCGATGATGCAGATGTGCGTCACGGTGTCCTCCAGTGGGCACGACCACACTCGGCCCCTCGCGGTGGGGGAGTCGGTCGGAAAAGGTCGGGAAGGGGGAGATCAGCGCTCGACGTCGGCCAGCACGGGGCGCATGACGCCCGCCATCTTGCGGCCGAGACCCATCGCGAGGAGCTCGAGCTTGCCCATGAGAGCGCCGAAGTCGGACGGCAGCAGCGCCTGCTTGCCGTCGCACAGCGCCTGCTCCGGCGCGACGTGCACGTCGATCAGCAGGGCGTCCGCGCCGGCAGCGGCCGCGGCCATCGAGACGGGCTCGACGAGTGCCGGGATGCCGACGGAGTGGCTCGGGTCGACCATCACCGGCAGGTGCGAACGCTGCTTCATCAGCGCCACCGCCGAGATGTCGAGCGTGAACCGGGTGGCGTGCTCGAACGTCCTGATGCCGCGCTCGCACAGGATGACCTGGTCGTTGCCCTGCGCCAGCACGTACTCCGCGGCCGCCAGCGTCTCGTCGACGGTGCAGCCGAAGCCGCGTTTGAGCACCACCGGCCGGCCGGACTTGCCGACCTCGGTCAGCAGCTCGAAGTTCTGCATGTTGCGGGCGCCGATCTGCAGGCCGTCGGCGATCTCCGCGACCCGTTCGACGTGGCGGGGGTCGAGCACCTCGGTGAGGATCGGCAGGCCGGTGTGCTGGCGGGCTCCGGCGAGCAGTTCCAGGCCGGCCCACTTGAGGCCCTGGAAGGAGTACGGCGACGTGCGGGGCTTGAACGCGCCGCCGCGCAGGCCGACCGACCCGTAGTTGGCCGCGACGTCGGCGCAGGCGAGCAGCTGCTGCTCGTTCTCCACCGCGCAGGGACCGGCGAACACGTTGAGGGAACCGTCGCCGACGGCCGCGTCACCGATGCGCACGATCGTTCCCTGAGGGCGCAGCTCCCTGCGGCCCAGCCGGAAGTCGCCCGTCACCGCGACCTTCGCCACCGGTGCGGTGAACGACGCGGGTGCCCTGGTTTCGACACCCGGACCGTGGGCGAGGATCACCGGTGCGTCACCCAGGAACTGCTGGACGGCGGTGGTGCCGTTGGTGTCGAAGAACTGCAGCCACTCGTTGAGGCGGGAAGCCGGGGTGCCGGGGGCGAAGGAAAGAATCGACTGACTGGACACGGTGAACCTCCTGGGCGCGGAAGAAAGTCTGGTGTGGAAGAAGTTCCGGTGTGGACACTCGTGCCCCGCGGCAACGGACCACCGCGGGGCACGAGCAGGGGGTGGGACCGACCGGTCAGGCCGTCACTGCGGCGAACGACCGGGGGTCGGCGGACGTGGTGTAGGCGGGCAGGTCGGCGTACTTCTCGCGGAGGTTCCGCTTGAGCACCTTGCCGGTGACGCCGACGGGGAAGTCCTCGTCGGTGCGCGCCAGCTCGAGCGCGCCGAGCGTGAGGTGGCCCGCACGGGCGAGCTCCTCGTTGGCGAGCCGCAGCATCTTGTCCGGGTTCGGATCGGTGCCCGGCTGCGGCACGACCACCGCGACCGGGACGACGTCCCCGCCGGCCCGGCCCGCGACGACCGCGCAGTCCACGACGTCGGGCACGTCGGCGAGCAGGATCTCCTCCATGAACACCGAGTAACCGGTGCGCTCGGGGGTGACCAGCGCGTCGACCGTCCGGTCCACCAGGAAGTGGTCGCCGTTGGAGTCGCGGTAGCCGTTGTCGCCGGTGAGCCAGTAGCCCGACAGGCGGCTGCTGTAGTTGAGGCCGTGGTTGTCCCAGTAGCCCGGCGTGATGGCCGGTCCCTTGGCCGCGAGCAGGCCGACCTCGTTGTCGTCGGCGTAGGTGCCGTCGGGGCGCAGGATCGTCACTTCGGCGACCCCGACCGGCTTGCCCGCACACCGGTCGTTGCGCTCGGTGTCGAGCGTGCGGACCTTGAGCAGCACACCCCAGCCGAGCTCCGTCGTGCCGAGCCGGTCGAAGAACGCCGACTGCGGCAGGTCCGGACTGCGCCGGCCGAGGATGTCCTTGATGTGCGCCTCGTGCACCGCGTCACCGATGGACACCCACACGTTGACCGAGTCCAGTGCTCCCGGCGCCAGGTCCAGCGCGGGGATCTCGGAGTAGGCGTGGGCGAACGACATGACCGTGGTCGGCTTGAACTCGGCCACCGCCCCGGCCATCTCCTCGCCGGGACGGTCGAAGCCCGCGGTGGTCTGCGAGCCCGACAGCACCGCGTACACGGTGTAGGCGATGCAGCCCAGGTGCGACTGCGGGAGGCTGGTCATGGTCATCGAGCCCGGCTGTTCCTTGAAGTCGACCAGCCGGAACTTCGGACCCGCGACGATGGAGCCGTGGGTGTGGATGGTCGGCTTGGGCAGGCCGGTGGTGCCCGACGAGTGCAGGATCGTGACCGGGTCCTCGTCGTGGTGGCGGAACTTCATCTCCGTCGTCAGCTCGGCCTGTGGCGGGAAGGGCTGCTCCTCCGCCACCTGGGTCCACCGGACGGACGGCAGGGTCGCCGCGAAGTCCGCCAGCATGTCCATCCTGGACTGTCCGGCGAAGATGCCGACCGGGGTCGTCTGACCGGTCAGCGACTCGGCGATCTCCCGGGACGCCTTGGTGTTGATCAGCACCGCGATGGCGCCGATCTGGGCCAGTGCGTAGAAGTGGACGTGGTAGGCGAAGGTGTCCTCGATCCACACGACCACGCGGTCGCGCGGGCGGACGCCCTTCTCGTCGTGGTACCAGACCGCCCAGCTCTGCACGAGCTCGTCCAGTTGCAGCAGGCTGAACTCGTTCTGGGGCTCGCCCTTGGTGTTCAGCAGCGGCTTCAGGGTGCGGAGGAACGGCTGGTCCGGAGCCGGGCTCGCGGCGATGGCGGAGGCGAGCAGGTTGCCGCCGCCGATCGTGGGGTCCGCGGCGACGGCGGCGCGCTGTTCGACGTTGAGGACGGTGGGTGCGAACGTGGTCATGAAGATTCCCCTCTCGCGGTGCTGACAGGTGTTTCGCTCTGGCCGGCTTCGTTCTGCGTCTGGAACATCTGGGCGCAGAGGGCGCCGTACCCGGGCAGTCGATCGCCCAGCACGGAACGCAGAGTCGACAGAAGATCGGTGAACTCGGCCTCTCCCGCGCCGACCGCGGCGGCAAGGGTGGCCGTGCCCGCGCGCAGAGCGTCGCGGGCGGTCTCGGCGAACGGGTTCGCCGACTGGACGTCCCAGTAGACCTCGGGGGTACCGCCCGCGATCCGCGCCAGCAGTGCCAGCAGGGTCGCGTGCGGGGGTGGGGCGAGCGCGGCGAGCTCGTCCGCGGTGACGTCGAGCTCGGCCAGCGCCGCGCCGAACGACAGGACGGCGGCGTGCGTGAGCGCCTGGGACGCCGCGGCCAGCCGGTCGTGCCGGTCGGCTGTCACACGGACGACACGGGCACCCGCGCCGGTCAGCAGGTCGAGCAGCTCCTCGGTGCGCGGGCCGCCGCCGAGCTCCACGGCAGCCACCGGCCGGCCGGGGAAACCCAGTGAGGGAGCGAACATCGGGTTGAGCCCGAGAAGCTCCACATCTGATCGGACGTGGGTGGCCGCTGCGGCGTAACGGCTCTTGACCGACAGCGTGTCGACGACCAGCGCGCCGGGCGAGAGCACCGCGGCGACCGGTCCGAGTGCTCGCAGAGCCACGGGTTCCGGCACCGCGAGCACCACGACGTCGGCCATGGCGAGCTCGGCCGCGAGCAGCGCGTCGGGAGCGGTGATGTCGGCTCCGGACGCGCTGTCCGCGACGTGCACCTCGGAGCCCGAGGCCGTCAGCAGTTCGACGAACAACGTGCCCACCGCGCCGTGCCCGCCGGCGACGACGCAGCGGGTCGTCATGCCACGTCCCCGATCGCGGTCTCGAGGGCGGTGTCGACGACCGCGGTCACCATGGCGCGGGACTTCACCGCGGTCTCGGCGAACTCCTCCTCGGCGTCCGACAGTGCGATGATCGCGCCACCGACGCCGAAGCGGACACCGGACGCGGTCGCCACGAGCGTGCGGATGACGATGTTGAGGTCGACCGCGCCGCTGAGGCCGAACCAGCCGATCGCGCCGGAGTAGACGCCGCGCGGGCCCTCCTCCAGCCGGTCGATGATCTCCATCGTGCGCAGCTTCGGCGCACCGGTCATCGAGCCGCCGGGGAACGCCGCCCGCACGCAGGCCACCGCCGACTGGTCTGCCCGCAGCGTGCCGCGGATCGTCGACACCAGCTGGTGGACCGGCGCGTAGGTCTCCACGTCGAACAGCTTCGGCACGTGCACCGAGCCGATCTCCGACACGACGTTGAGGTCGTTGCGGATCAGGTCGACGATCATGAGGTTCTCGGCCTGGTCCTTCTCGTTGGAGAACAGGTCGGCCTTGAGGGCCTCGTCCTCCTCCGGCGTGGCGCCGCGCGGCCGGGTGCCCTTGATCGGCTTGGCCTCGGCGACGCGGTCCACGCCGATCGACAGGAACCGCTCCGGCGAGGCGCTCATGACCGAGACACCGGGGAAGTCGAGGAAAGCGCCGTACGGCACCGGACTGATGCCGCGCAGGTGCGTGTAGGTGGTCAGCGGGTCGATCCGCACGTCCATGCTCACCTCGTTGGTGAGGCAGATCTCGTACGACTCGCCGTGGTCGATCTCGTGGAAGCACTCGTTGATGCGCTTGAGGTACGCGTCGTGGTCGTGTCGCAGCACGGCGATCTTGCGCGCCGCCGGCGAGTTCATGTCGGACCACTGCGTCGTCCGCGCGGCGTTCTCCCCGGCCCTCGTCGTGGCGGCGACCTGGTCGCCCATGACCGAGAGCCAGGCCAGGGCGTCGGCGTCCACGCCGTCGAGGCTCAGCGCGAGCAGGTACGTCTCGCCCGCGACGTGGTCGACCGCGATGAGCCGGTCGGCGAACACCATCGCCGCGTCCGGTTCCTCCGCCTGGTTCACCGCGTGCGCGCCGGACTCGGCCTTGAGCTCGTAGCCGAGGTAGCCGACGTAGCCGAGGTTGAAGTCGAACGGCACGCCCTCCGGTGTCGGGATGGCGCGCTGGGCGAGCTGCTCGTCGAGGTAGGCGAAGAAGGGCGACTCGACCTCGGTGGTGGTGCCGTTCTTCTCGACGGTGACCGTGTTATCCGAGATCCGGTAACTCAGGTACTCGGCGAGCGGCCCGGAGGCGTCACCCATGTACGAGAACCGCGACAGGCCGTCGATCACCGAGCTGCTGTCCAGCCAGAACGGCCGGCTGCCGCCGGCGAAGAGCTTGCGGAACAACGATTCCGTGTCCGGCAGCGCCGCCACTTTGCGCACGTGCACCTGATAACCGCGGCTGCGGGACAGGGCGAGGTCGCGGAAGTTGGCGAGGAGCTCACGGCCGTACTCGCTGCTGATGGACTCCGGGTGGAACTGCACGCCCCAGATCGGCAGGCTGCGGTGCCGGACGCCCATGACGATGCCGTCGGTCCAGGCGACCGGCTCCAGGCAGTCGGGCAGCGAGGTCGCGGCCAGCGAGTGGTAGCGCACCACGTTGTACGGCGAGGGCAGCCCGGCGAAGACGTCCACGCCGGTGTGCTCCACCGGGAACACCCGCCCGTGCACCGGCGCCGGCGCCAGCCCGACCGTGCCGCCGAAGAGGTGGCAGATGCCCTGGTGACCGAGGCAGACGCCGAGCACGGGCAGTCCGCTCTCCAGGATCGCCTTGGCGCTCACCCCGAAGTCGGTGTCGACGTCCGGACTGCCCGGACCGGGGGAGATGACGACCGCGTCGAACTCGCTCACGTCGATCGAAGACCAGTCGACGTCGTTGCGGACCACGGTGGGCGCCACGCCGTTGACCTCGCCGAGCAGCTGGAAGAGGTTGTAGGTGAAGGAGTCGTAGTTGTCGATCAGAAGCGTGCGCATGGTGGGGCCGCCCTTTCGCAGCTCTCGCGGTGGCTCAGGCGCCGATGACCTCGTCCTCCACGCGGCAGGTCTCAGCGATGATCAGGTCGTAGAGGGTGCGCAGGAAGTCCAGGTCGACGCCGTGCTCGAGGCCGTAGTCGGCCGCCCGCCGCTGGACGATGCCTATCCGGTGCGGCTGCATCATCGGCACGTCGTGTTCGCGCTTGTGCACCGCGATGTCCACGCACACCTCGATGCGCCGGCGCAGCGTGTCGAGCAGCACGACGTCGATCGCGTCGAGCTTGGCGCGCAGGGCTTCCAGGGCGTCGTTCGTGACGGGGACGGTGGTCGGAGCGGTCATGTCGGATCCTCCGGACGTGCGACGAGGCCTCCGGCTCGTGCGTCCGGAGGCCTCGTCGGCGGGATGGAGCAAGGGGTGTGCGGCGCCCCTGGCTCGTTACGTCCAGGGGGCCGCCGACTGGGTGTGCGACGAGGCCTCCGGCTCGTGCGTCCGGAGGCCTCGTCGGCGGGAGGTGTGGGGTCCGGGTACGCGGCGAGGCCCCTGGCCGTGTCTCGCCAGGGGCCTCGCCGGTGGGGAGCTAGCTGAAGTCGAAATCGCCCGTGCGGGTCCGCTTCAGCTCGAAGAACCGGGGGTACGCGGCCAGTTCGACCGCCGCGTCGAACAACCGGGCGGCCTGCTCGCCGCGCGGGATCGACATGAAGACCGGACCGAAGAAGGCCACGCCGTCGATGTGGATCGTCGGCGTGCCCACCTCCTCGCCGACCGGGTCCATGCCGCGGTGGTGCGAGGCCCGCAGCCTCTCGTCGTACTCGTCGGAGCCGGCGGCCTCGGCGAGGGACGGGTCGAGGTCGAGCGCGGCCAGTGCCTCCGCGATGACGGACGGGTAGTCCTTGTTGCCGCCGTTGTGGATCCGCGTGCCGAGCTCGGTGTAGAGCTCGCGCAGGACCTGGTCGCCGTACTTGCCGGCGGCGGCGATCGCGACCCGCACCGGGCCCCAGGCCCGGTCGCAGAACTCGCGGTACCAGGGCTCGATCTCCTTGTGCTCGTTGAGCACCGACAGGCTCATCACCTGGAAGGACAGGTCGATGTCGCGGTGCTGTTCCACCTCGAGGATCCAGCGGGACGTGATCCAGGCGAACGGGCAGGCCGGGTCGAAGTAGAAGTCGACGCGCGGTTTCTGGGCCGTCATGAGGGTGTTCTCCGGTTCGGTTGCGGTTCGGCGGCTTCCTTCACGACGCGGGCGAGCCTGCGCACGCCGATCGTGATGGCATCCGGTTCTGGATAGGAATACGACACCCGGAGGTGGTCGTCACCGCTGCCGTCGGCGAAGAAACCCGTTCCGGGGACATATGCCACCCCTTCCTGGATCGCCCGCGGCAGCATCGCCTTGGCCCGCACGCCGTCCGGCAGCGCGAGCCAGAGGAAGAAGCCGCCCTCCGGCACCTGCCACCGGGTGCCGCGCGGCATCAGCGCCGAGAGCGCCGCGACCATGGTCTGCCGGCGTTCCCAGTAGAGCTCGCGCAACGCCTTGACGTGGTCGATCCACGGCTCGTCGGCCAGGTACCGGGCGACGGCGACCTGGGCGAGTCCCGAGTGGCAGAGCATCGCGGCCTCGGCGGCCAGCACCACCTTGGCGGTGACCTCCGCGGGGGCGAGCGCCCAGCCGACCCGCAGCCCCGGCGCCAGGATCTTCGAGAACGACCCGAGGTACACCACGCCGGGGTGCGCGGCGCGCAACGCGGCCAGTGGCTCACCTTCCAGGCGCAGCAACCCGTACGGGTTGTCCTCCACCACCTGCAGTCCGATCCGGTCGCACGTGGCGAGCACCTCGGCCCGCCGCGCCGCGCTGAGCGTGACGCCGGAGGGGTTCCCGAAGTTCGGCACCGTGTAGAGGAACGCCACCCGCCGGCCGGACCTGCGCACCCCGTCCACCGCCTCGGCGATGGCGGGACCGCTGAGGCCCGCGCCGTCGTCGGGGACGTGCCGGACCTGCACCCCGTGCGCGGAGAACGTGGCCAGCGCGCCGACGTAGGCGGGCGACTCCGCGAGCACGACGTCTCCTGGATCGGCCAGCACGGCGGTGACCAGGTCGAGCGCCTGCTGCGCGCCGGTGGTGACGACGACGTCGTCCGGGTGTGCGGCGATGCCTTCCTCCGCCATCACGCCGCAGATCATCTCGCGCAGGCCGGGAGCGCCCTGCCCGGTGGCGTACTGCAGCGCGCCGGGCTCGGCGGCGACCTCACCGAGGATGCGCGCCAGCACCTGGCTGGGCAGCGCGTCCGCGGCCGGCATGCCGCCTGCCAGTGACACCACACCGGGGCGCGCCGCCACGGCGAACAGCGCCCGGATCTCCGAGGCGCGCAGGCCCCGGCTGCGAATGCTGAATCTCTCCGAGGGATCCATCACGGACTCCTCCTCTCAGTGTGTCGCGACAGCCCTAGTGGCAGCGGGAGTGGTGCTCCGCCGCCGCGAGGAAGGCGTCGTTGGCCCTGGTGTCACCGATGGACACCCGGACGCCTTCGCCGGGGAAGGCCCTCACGGCCACCCCGGCCGCCGCACAGGTGGCGGCGAACGCGACCGACTCCTCACCGAGGGGAAGCCACACGAAGTTGGCCTCGGACTCGGGCACGGTCCGGCCCTGGTCGAGCAAAGCGGCCCGGACGCGGGCCAGTTCCTTCACCGTGGCCTCGACGCGGGCGGTGAGCTCGTCGCCGGCCCGCAGGGACGCCACGGCGGCGGCTTGCGCGATCCGGTTCACGCCGAACGACAGGCTCGCCGTGCGCGCCGCACCGGCGAGCCGTTCGTCCGCGACGAGGTACCCGACGCGCAGGCCGGCCAGGCCGTGCGCCTTGGAGAACGTGCGCACCACGGCCAGCGACGGCCGTCCGGCCAGCAGCGCCAGGCCGTCCGGTGACTCCCGATCCCGGACGTACTCGAAGTACGCCTCGTCCAGCAGCACCAGCACGTCCGGCGGGAGTGAGTCCAGGAAGGACTCCAGCTCCGCCCGGCGCACGCTGGTCCCCGTGGGGTTGTTGGGGTTGCACACGATCACCGCGCGGGTCCGCGGCGTCACCGCGGCCGCCATCGCGGGCAGGTCGTGCCTTTCGTCGAGCAGCGGCACGGGCACCGGGTTCATGCCGGCGAGCTTGGTCATCGTGGGGTAGGCCTCGAACGACCGCCACGGGAACACCACCTCGCCGCCGGGCTCCTCCACCGCGGACAGCAGGTTCGCGATCACGCCGCACGACCCGCAGCCGACCGCGACCTGACCGGGGGCGACCCCCAGCGACGAGGCGAGCTCGCCGACCAGTTCGGCCGAGGTGTAGTCCGGGTAGCGGTGCGCGTCCGCGGCCGCGCGGGAGATCGCGGCCGTGACCGAGGGCAGTGGGCCGTCCGCGGACTCGTTGGCGGCCAACAGGAACGTCTCGCCCGTGGGGGAGACGACCGGTGGACCCGGCTTGAACGTCGGCAGCGACTCGACGACGGGACGGATCACGACGGCACCCCCACCTGCTCGGCGACCGGCCTTCCGGCCAGGACGGACCTGTACTGCCACACGATCACCGCGCCGAGCGCGACGTACAGCGCGGCCATGCCCCAGGCCGGCACGACGGCGCCGAGCGTGACGCAGCCGGCGGCAAGTCCCTGCGCGACCCGGATGTTGAGGTTGTAGACGGCCATGTAGCGGGTGCGGCTGTGGTCCGGCACCAGGTTGGCGAGCATCGCCTGCCTGACCGGCACGCTCATCAGCTCGCCGACGGTGAACACCAGACCGGCCGCCATCAGCACCCAGCCGGACGCGCTCACCGCCATCACCGCGTACCCGCCGACGAACAACGCCGTGCCGAGGTACAGGCCGGCCCGGTCGGACACTCCGCGGAACAGCACGGTGGAGAACAACGCCAGCGCCACGACCAGGATCGTGTTCTCGGCCCTCAGCAGGCCGATCATCCCGACCCCGTCCACGGCGGGCGCGAACGACAGCAGCTGCTGCGTCGGGAAGTCCGTGGCCAGGCGAACCGCGATGTGGTTCACCAGCTGGAACTCGACGGCGAGAGTGAGCGTCCCGGCGACCATGAGCCGCAGGAACAGCCGGTCGCGCAGCACCAGCCGGTAGCCGTCCCCGAACTCCCGCACCAGCGCGCGGACCCCTTGCGGGCGTTCGCGCGGCACCTCGCTGTCCGGTTTGGACTCCGCGATGAGGAAGTACGTCGTGGCCAGCACCGCCAGCGTCGCTCCCGCCGCCACCGCGAGCACCACCGCGAACCGCGAGTAGAGCGCGGCGCCGACGAGCGCGCCGATGGCGAGCGCCAGGTTGGTCGCCCAGAAGTTGATCGTGTACACGCCCTTGCGCGTCTCCGGCGAGGTCAGGTCCACGATCATCGCGTCGTTGGCGGGCAGAGCGACGCTGGCGGCGAACTTGTTCGCCACGTACGCCAGGTACACCAGCAGCGCGCTCGACAGCACCGGCGAGTCGGCCAGCGCCATCACGCCGAACGTGACCGCGGCGCCCGCCTCGGCGGCGAGCAGTGTGCGCCGTCTGCCGTGCAGGTCCGCGACGTGACCGCCGAAGAGCATCCCGGCCACGCCGAGCGCCACCACGACGATCAGCAGCAGGCCGGCGGCCGCCACGCCCCAGGCCAGTGCGAGGTGCACGGCCATGAACGACGTGATCATCGAGTCCACGAGCCGGTTCACGAACCCGACGCCGATGCGCACGCGCAGGCTCGGGTGCAGCGTCCTGACGTTCACGGCGACACCTCCGCGAGATCGTCGACGGTCACCCGCAGGAGCGCCTCCACGTTCGTGGCCCGCCGTGCCGCCTCCTCGTGCGAGGCGGCGGACACGACCACGAAACCGTGGCGCGAACGCCAGTCCACCGTGAACGGCACCCGCGCACCGGGCTCGAACGGGAAGGACAGCTCGTCGACGAAGGGCAGCGCCCTGATCTCGTCGAGGCCGCTCACCGATCGCAGCACACCCGGCGGCAGCGCGAAGTAGTGGATCCACGCCACGTCCCGCCGCGCACGCGGCGCCGGGTCACGTCCGGCCAGCGCGGCGAACACCGCGCGCTCCAGGTCGATGCCGGTGGCGAGCTCCACCAGGCGCGGGATCCGGTCGCCGCCCAGCCGGGCCTGCGACTCGATGATCCGCGGCCCGGCCGGGGTCACGCGCAACTCGGTGTGCGCCGGGCCCGTGCGGTACCCGGCGGCGTCGAGCATCGCCACCACCGTGGCGCCGATGGCGTCATCGGCCTCCGGTGCGGGATGGGCGTGCCCGGCCTCCACGAACAGCGGCGGCGCGCCGAGCCTCTTGTGCGTCACGCCGATCACGTGGTGCCTGCCCTGCACGCTGATCGTCTCCACGCTGTACTCCTGGCCGGTGAGGTACTCCTCGACCAGCACGGGGCCGGTGTAGCCGGTCTCGTCCAACGCGGCGCCCCAGGCCTCGAACTCGGCCAGGTCGCGCACCAGCACCACGCCGCGGCTGCCGGACAGCTGCGTGGGCTTCACCACGACCGGCAGCTCGAAGCCCGCGAGCAGCGGGGCGGCCGACCGCCAGTCCGCCGCGTCGGCGTGCCGGACGGGGGAGAGGCCGTGCTCGTCCAGCAGCCGGCGCAGCGCGACCTTGTCGTTGAGGCGGTGCACGGACTCCGCCGAGTTCGCCGTGAGATCGAGGTCCTCGGCGACCCGGACGGCCAGGCCCATGCTCTCCTCCTGCCCGACGTGGCAGATCAGGTCCGCGCCGAACTCCCGTGCCGCCTCGCGCAGCACCTGCTCGTACCCCGCGGGGTCGGCGAAGTCGGCCTCCCAGAACGCGTCGGCCTGCGCCCGCACGTCGTCGAGGTACAGGTCGGCGAGCCCGCCGAAGATCTCGATCGCCACCTTCGGGTCCCAGACGGCACCGACGCGGAAGCCTTCGGCCCTGGCCTTCGCCAGGTAGGCGCGGTACGGCATGACCATCAGCAGGTTGCTCATGCCGACGCCCCCTTCGGTGTCGTGCGGATGTCGATGGCGCGCCGGACGCGTTCGGTGATCTCGTCGAGGTCGGCCGCGGTGGGCGCGTCGACGAGGAACGTGACGGAGCGGTCCTCGGAACAGGTGATCGGGCCCAGCACGGCGCCGCGATCGGCGTGCACGTGCACGGCGCGGAGCGTGGCGGGTGCGTCCGCCGGCAGCGGTTCGGGCTGCTCCCAGACACCGGCCTCACCGACCCACTCGACCCGCGCTCCCGGCCAGTCCGCGACGACGTCGTCGAGCACGCCCTCGGGGTGCTCGACGTAGACCTGCCGGGTGTGGCGCCGCGGCGCCGGGTAGTCGGCGTGCTCGCCGAGCGCGATGCGCAGCACCTCGGTCTCCAGCGGGCGGCCGGTGGCCAGCTCGTAGAGCGAGCACAGGCCGTCACCCGGCGGGCGGGCCGCGATCTCCATCAGGACCGGGCGCCCGTTCGCGGTGACCCGCCACTCGGCGTGCGTGATCCCGTCGCGCACGTCCAGCCGGTCGAGGACCGCCTGGTTGGCGTCCAGCAGGAGCTCCGTGACGGCCGCGTGGTCGCTCGGCACGGTGTGCCCGAGTTCCACGAAGTGCCTGCCGTCGTGGTCGTTGGTGTCCTTGCGGGTCACCGAGGCGAAGATGGCCTTGCCGTGCTGCACCAGGCTTTCCACCGAGTACTCCTGGCCGACGACCTTCTCCTCGACGAGCACGGTCTCCTGGTCGCCGTACGCGGCGAGCTCGGCGCGCAGCGACTCGGCGTCCGTCACGGTGACGACACCGGAACTGGAGTGCCGGCCCGACGGCTTGACCACCGCGGGGAACCGCACGCCGGACAGGTCGTCCCCGGCGAACGCCACCCGGGGGCTGAACTCCGGCAGGTACCAGCGCTGCAGGTACTTGCTGCGGCACACGCGGCTGGCGCGCAGGCCGGGCCCCGGTACGCCGAGCGCGTCGGCGATCAGTCCCGCCGGTTCCACCATGGTCTCGCCGACCGCGTAGGCGCCGACGACGTCGTACCGGCGTCGCCAGGCGAGCGCCGCGGCGATCGGGCCCGCGATGAGCGATCCCTCGTGGCGCACGCCACCGTCCACGAACGCGATGTCCTCGACGCCCGCGAGCGGGTGGCCGGCGTCCCCGGCCACCCGCTCCGCCTCGGCTCGCCAGTTCGCCGAGGTGATCAGCAGTACCCGCAGTCCGCGCTCGCGCAGTTCCGCGAGATAACGCGGCGCGCGGCAGACGGCCAGCAAGGAGCCGGCCAGGATGAATGCTCTCGGTAACGACGGTTCGGACATGGCGGCGCTCCAAACAAAGAATCAAGTAAATGCAGTCATCTCCACGACGCGCATCCAGTCGCGTGGGAGGAAAGGAATCGGGGTCGGTTCCGGTGTCTGTCCGCCGAGCGGGCAAAGCGGTGCCCCGAGAACAGCGTGACACCTTGGGGGTGGGCGGTCAACCCTTTGTCCGAGAAAATCCCTGTGGAGTTTTACTTGTATTTTTCGGACATGCGAACAGGGGCCCTCCCGTGTGGAAGGACCCTGTTCGTGTCCGTGTTTCAGACTGCAATTCTCGCCGCGTTCTCGCGCAGGATCTCGCGCAGTTCGTCGAGGCTGTACTCGGCTTTGTTCCTGCTGCCGTACCGGGTGAGCCTTCCCCGGCTGGCCCATTTGCGGATGGTGGCGGCCGACACTCCGGCGGCGAGCGCCGCGAGCTCGGTCGGCACGGTTCGCCCGCGCGTCCGCTGTTTCATGCCACGGTCCCCTGCGCGGAGTGCTGCCGGACGTCGTCGGACTCCTCGAGCAGCAGCCACTGGCCGGCCGAGATGTGGTGGCCGGCACCGCAGGAGGCGGCGTGCGCTCCCGCGTCGGCGCCGGAGCCGATCGCCGCGTAGACGGTCATGCCGCAGCCCGTCTCGCCGCAGGGGCCGAGGTCGAGGCGCTCACTCATCGACGGGTCCAGCACGGCACGCGCCGCGTCGGCCAGGTCGGTGATCTCCTCGGCGAAGTCCTGCGCCACCTCGTGGTTGAGGATCCAGTCGAGGTTGCGGTACAGGAACGTCGACAGCACGTGCACCCGGCGCGAGGGCGGCTTCACGGTGCCGGTCTCCTCGATGACCATCGACGACCACGAGGCCAGCACGCCGAGGATGCTCGTGCGCACCGAGACAGCGGTCAGGTTGAGGCTCAACCCACCGGGCACGCGCGAGTTCCTGATCTGCACGACCTCGGGCCGGCGACCCGGCGTGAGCGACTGGGCGCACTGTTCGTGCAGTCCGGGCAGCGCCCGCAGCTCGTCACGCAGGGCCTGGCGGCACTGGTCGCAGCTGCGCGAACCGGATCGCGCAGTCGAGGTGCAGGAAGGAACGATGCGCAACTCGCAGTGGCTCTGGGACACGGACATGGTCGGCTCCTTGGGTATCGGCTGCTCGCCGCGAACGGACATTTCTCGGGTGGAATCAGTGGTCAGCGAAGGTTCCAAGTCCGGCCGCGGCGGCGGCTTGGTGGATGCGGCCCGCGAGGACGGGGTCGAGCTCCGTCCCACCGCCGATCAGCTCGACGAGCAGGACGTGGTCGTGGTCCGTGCGACCGGGGTGTTCGCCCGCCAGCACCCGGCCGAGGTCGGCGACGACGGACGGGGACCTGTGTCCACGACCGCCCCTGCGCGTCGCCCGGTGGGTCCTGACGAACGTCCGACCGCTGTCGGCGAGCCCTTCCTGGTCGTCGACGAAGACCGCGTGCACGCCGTCGAGCAGGGCGACGGGCAGGTCGGCACCGGTGGTGTTGACGAGGACCGCGCCTTTCGCCAGCCGCAGCGCGTCGAGCCGGGTGACCCCGGCCAGCACGACGAGGTTGGCGCCGAACATCGCGTCGGCGGGGGTCTCCACCAGGGAGAACCCGATGCCGTCGCGGTCGAGCCGGTCGAGCACCGCCCGGTCGGGCGGCTGGTTCCCCGTCGTCGCCACAGCTACATGGCTGACGTTGGGGACGTGGGTGCGCAGGATCGTGAGCTGCAGTTCCAGCGCGAACCCCGAGCCGATGACCGAGGCGGTCACGACTCCGGGCACCACCAGGTGACGGGTCGCCAGCGCGGTGAGCACCGCGAGCCGGTACTCACGCAGGCCGGCGGCGGACATCACGCACAGCCGCCTGTCCTGCGCGGTCTCGTAGATCGCGGTCTCACCGTCGTCGCGGACGGTGGCACCATCGGCCGCGAGGCCGGTGAGGTCCCCGCGGCCCGCTGAGCGTGCGATCAACGCCGTCGCCACCGCCTGGACCGCGTCGCCGTCCTCGACCACGCGTCGGAGGTCGTCGTTGCTGAGGCGGAGCGTCGTGGCGTTCATCGCCGGTCCCTCCCGTGTTCGTTGAACTCGACGGGACGAACGTTGCAGGGGCCGGCTGTCGATCTACTTTCAAGGTTCTATCGGCCGGTTTAAGGCACCTCGATGGCGGACGGAACGAGGATCGAGGGAGCCGGTGGCTGAACTGGTGTCAGCCAGGGGGAATACCCCCGAACAACCCGGAGGTAGAAATGTTCGCCAGCCGCAAGTCCGCCGCCTCGACGCTGGTCTCCGCCATCATCGCGACGATCGCCGTCCTCGGAATCGCGAGCGGCACCGCCTCCGCCGACACGCACTGGAAGAACGCCGGCGTCACCGTTCAGGGGCCGAACGACTGCCCCGAGGACACGCACTGGAGCGCCGACCTCCTGGTCTGCGTCGAAGACACGCACTGGTGACCAGGTACGAAATGAAGAGAATTCACGATCTCGCACCCAGCGGGCCCGGAACGTCGCGCACAACGTTCCGGGCCGCGTCCCTAAACGGAGGACGAGAGCGCGGCGCGGGTCATTTCCACCTCGGCCAGCAGCTGGGCGGATTCCTTGGAAGTGAGCGGCGTGAGCAGCTCGGCCGCGCGCAGCACGGCCACCAGCGCGTCGTCGCCGGTCTCGGAGGCCTCGGACAGTGCGAGGAGGGTCTTCGCCTGCCAGAGCGCCGAACCCAGGTCCTCGAACAGCTGCCGCGCGCGTTCGAGATGCGTGGTGCCCGCCGCGCCACCGCCGCGGGCCAATGCGATCTGCCCCAGGGAGTACAGCGTCTTCGCCTCGATCAACCGTTCGCCCATCTTGCGGGACAGGTCCAGGGCGTGCACCAGGGTCGTCTCGGCGTTGTCGAGGCGGCCTTCCTTGTGCCGCACCACACCCAGGCTGTAGAGGGCGTAGGTCTCGCCGATGCGGTCGCCGGTGTCGCGCACGATCTGCAGGACGCGGTGCAACGACTTGCGCGCCTGGTCGATCTGGCCGGTCACCACGTGCAGCTCCGCCACGCGGTGCTCCACCTGGGCCTCGGCGCGCAGGCAGTTGACCTCGCGGGTGATGCGCACCGCGTCGTCGAGCAGTCCCCGCGCGGTGGTCGTGTCGCCCTCTTCCAGGTGGTGCTTCGCGAGGCTGCGCAGGATGTGCGCCTCGCCGATGCGGTCACCGGAGGCGCGCATGGTCACCAGTGCCGCGCCGTACTTGATGAGCATCGAGCCGATGTCGCCGCGCAGTCCGTCGACGTGGGCGTCGTTGCGCAGCACCAGTGCCTGGCCGTGTTCGTGACCCGCCGCCCGGAAACCCTCCAGCGCCTCGCCGAAGCACTGCGCGGCCTCCTGCAGCCGGGTCTGGAACATGTGCAGCGTGCCGAGCGAGTACCGCATCGCCGCGACGCCGACGTCGTTGCCGGCAACCCTGGCGACGGTCTCGGCGGTCCTCGCGCATTCCAGCCAGTCGTCGAAGTAGCCCTTGGACTCGAACAACGTCACCGACGTCAGCGCGAGGTCCCAGCACAACTCGTCCATCCCCGCGTTGGCCGCCTGGCGGACGGCGGCGACGAGCGATCTTCGCTCGCTGTCCATCCAGTCGATCGGGTTCGCGGTCAGGCCCATGTTCGACCAGGTGGCGTCCGCCCAGCGGGGAGCGTCGCCGTGCATGATCGTGTAGTCGCCGCCGTACTCGCGCCGGTGCGCCTCCTCGGCGAGCGAGAGCCACGCGCCCAGCAGCCGGGCGAGGGCCTCGGTGCGTTCCTCCTGCGTGGCCGACTCGGTGAGCTTCTCCCTGGCGTAGACCTGGATCAGGTCGTGGAACCGGTAGCGCGTGGCCGTCGCGTCGGCGTACTCGACGGTGTCGACGAGCTGCGCGTCCACGAGGCTTTCGAGGATGTCCTCGGCGTCGTAGATGTCCATGTCCAGCAACGCGGCCGCCGTCCACGCGGGGAACTCGGGCGCGCGGATGAGCGAGAACAGCTGGAACAACCGCTGGGCGTCCGGGGCGAGGCCCTTGTAGGTCAGGCCGATGTTGGACCGCAGTTCGAGCCCATGGTGCTCGAACTCGTCGAGCCGCCGCGCCTCGTCGCGCAGCCTGCGGACCAGTCCGTCGATGCGCAGGTGCGGCCGCGACGCGAGCCGGGCCCCCGCGATGCGCAACGCCAGGGGCAGGCCGCCGCAGAACGTGATCAGCTCGACCGCGGCCTCCGGTTCGGCGTTCACCCGTTCCTGGCCGATGATCCGCGCGAGCAGGTCCGCGGACTGGTCGACGTCGAAGACGTCCACGTCGACCCACTGGGCGCCCGGCAGCCCGGACAGCCGCGCCCGGCTCGTGGTGATCACCGCGCAGGACGCGCTGCCCGGCAGCAACGGCAGCACCTGGTTCTCGTTGGTGACGTCGTCCAGCACGAGCAGCAGCCGCTTGCCGGACACCTTGCTGCGGAAGAGTTCCTCCCGCTCGCCGACGTCGTCGGGCACCGCCGTGCCGGGCACCCCCAGCGATCGCAGGAATCGGGCGAGCAGCTTTCCGGTGCGGTCGTCCGGGCTCTGCGCGCGCAGGTCGGCGTAGAGCTGGCCGTCGGGGAACCGGTCGGCGACCTCGTGCGCGACCCGCACCGCGATGCTGGACTTGCCGACCCCGCCCTTGCCGGAGATGGCCATGATGGGCACGGCGTAACGCTCTTCTTCGGACTCGGTCGCGAGGCCCGCGCGCAGCACCTCGATCAGGTCGTCGCGCCCGGTGAAGTCCGTGATGCTCGCGGGCAGCTGGCGCGGGATGGTCGCCGGGGCCTCGGCCGCGGGCGGTGCGGCCTGGCCGGCCGGGGCCTTCTGACGCGCCGGAGGAGCGTTGAGGGAGGGCGAGCGGTTGAGGATGGCCTGTTCCAGGTCCTGCAGCTCCTGGCCGGGCTCGATGCCGATCTCCTCGATCAGCACGGTGCGGGCGGCGCGGCCCACCTCGAGCGCGTCGGCCTGCCTGCCCGCGCGGTAGAGGGCGAGCATGAGAAAGCCGTGCAGCCGTTCGCGCAACGGGTTGTCGTCCACGAGGGTCCGCAGTTCGCCGCAGATCTCCTCGTGCCTGCCCAGCAGGAGGTCGAGCCGGATGCGTTCCTCCACGGCCGCGAGGCGCTGGTCGTCCAGCGGCACCGCGGCACGCTGGACCAGGTCGCTGGCGACACCGGACAGCGCCGAACCCCGCCACAGCGCCAGCGCGGAGCGCAGCGTGGCGGCCGCGATCTCGCCGGAGCCGGCGTCGCTCTCCTCGCGGGCACGCGCGACGAGCGCGGCGAACCGGGTGCTGTCGAGGGCGTCGTCGGGAATCTCCAGGATGTAACCGGGCGGCCTGGTGCGGATCGCCTCGGGGAGGCCGGCGTCGGTGAACACCTTGCGCAGGGCCGAGATGCAGATCTGTATCTGGCCCTTCGCGGTGGAGGGAGGGGAGCTGTTCCACACCGCGTCGATGAGCTGATCGACCGGCACCACGCGGTTGGCGTTGAGCCCGAGCATCGTCAGCACCACCCGCTGACGAGGCCCGCCCAGATCGAGCGATCGCTGGTCCACGACCAGTTCCACTGGTCCCAGAAGTCTCAGCATGACCGGTCCGCCCCTCAACTGCCCGCCAATGCAGTCCGATTTGTCTCTTCTGTTCTGAAAGAACCGGACATGCGCCGCACCGTGAGCCGATGATGACAACCCGCTCACGGTGCGATGGTTCCGGAGTGATGATGTCACGTGACGAGGAAGAAGGAGCACGATGTTGAGAAAATTGCTCCCCCCGGCAGGGCCGTCCCGAGGTCTGGCCGTTGCACAGCTGACCAATGCGATTGGTGATGGTGCCTATTATGTTTGTTCGGTCCTGTACTTCACCCGAATAGTCGGCTTGACGCCCACGCAGGTGGGACTGGGTCTCACCGTGGGGTGGACGCTGGGAACGTTGGCGAGCGTCCCCCTCGGGCATTTGGCGGATCGACGTGGTCCACGTGGCGTGGCGGTGGCGCTCGCGGCGGCCACGGCGATTGCGGTCGCGGCATTCGCGCTGGTGCGTTCCTTCCCCGCGTTCCTCGTTGTCGCGTGCATCTACACGATTTGCCAATGCGGGTTGGTCGCGGCCAGGCAGGCCCTTCTCGCGGGAGTGGTCGACGCGGCCGGACGGACGAAGGCACGCGCCTACATGCAGTCGACGGCGAACGCCGGCATCGCCGTCGGCGCCGTGATCGGTGGCGTTGCACTGCAGTTCGACACCGAGTCCGCGTATCTGATCGCGTTCGCGCTGGACGCCGCCACATTCCTGGCCGCGGCACTCGTGCTGAGACGTCTGCCCCGGGTTCCGGCGGTCGCCAAGGCCGGGAAAGGCGAGCCGGTGCTCGTCGTGCTGCGGGATCGCCCCTATGCGGTGCTGACGGCGCTCAATTCCGTGCTGATGCTGTACATGCCGTTGTTGAGCGTCGTGCTGCCGCTGTGGGTGGTCGGGCACACCGGGGCACCGCGCTGGATGGTGTCCGTGCTGATGGTGATCAACACGGTGGCGGTGGTGCTGTTCCAGGTCTCGGTGGCGAACCGGGTGCACGACCTGGCCGGCGCGGTCCGGATCGTGCGCCTGTCGGGGTTGTTCCTCCTCGCCGCGTGCGTGGTGTTCGCGTTCTCGTCGGGGAACCAGGCGGCCTGGGTCGCGGCGGTGGTGCTGGCGGCGGGCGCCGTGCTGCAGGTCGCCGGCGAGATGATGCTGGCCTCGGGCTACTGGGAGATCAGCTTCGGTCTCGCGGTGGAGGGCAAGCAGGGGCAGTACCAGGGGTTCTTCGGCAGCGGCATCGCGGTCGCGAGGACCCTCGGCCCGCTGGCGCTGACCGCGCTGGTGATCGACGGCGGTGCCGTGGGCTGGCTGGTGCTCGGCGGGCTCTTCCTGGCCGCCGCGCTGGCGACCGGTCCGGCGGTCGCCTGGGCGCGCCGCAGCCGTCCAGTGCCGTCTGAACAGGCGGTTTAGCTCTATCGATCCGCTATCGGCCGGCGAGCCATCGCCGAAAGCGGACCCAAAGGGCCTCCGCCCACCCTGAGGTTGCTGACAACCGACGGATGGGAGGAGGCCCTCATATGGAGCGGGTCACCACAGCCGCGCCGGCGCCGGGCACCGAGCTCGGACTGCTGCGCCTGTGCGGTGAAGACTGGGACACCGTGGTCGAACGGGATCCATCGATCCGCGGCCACGTGGAAGGACTGCTGCACCCGGCGCTGCCCGCGATGTGGGCCCATCGCGTCGCGCATCTCCTGCACAACCGCGGGCTTCGGCGGACCGCACGCACGCTGATGCTGCTCGTGCGTGCCACGACCGGGGTGGAGATCCATCCCGGCGCGAGGCTCGGCCGCCGGGTGTTCATCGACCACGGCACGGCCGTCGTCATCGGGGAGACGGCCGTCGTCGGCGACGACGTCACGATCTACCACCAGGTGACGCTCGGCGCAGTCGGCTGGTGGCGCGACAACCTGCGCCCGTCCGGCGAACGCAGGCATCCCGTGATCGGCAGGAACGTCGTTCTCGGCACGGGTGCCACCGTGCTCGGCCCGATCAGCGTCGGCGACGACGCCGTCATCGGGGCCTGCGCTCTCGTCGTCGCCGACGTGCCCGGCCGTGCCGCGGCGCTCGCGCCGACGGCGGCGGTGTCCACCGGCCACACCCTTCGGAGGGCGGCGTCATGACCACGACCCTGGGCACCCCGCGGGTCGCCGAGTCGATCGACGAGCTGGTCGGCAACACACCTCTGCTGCGGCTGCCCACCGCGAACGCGACGGTGCTCGCCAAGCTCGAGTCGGCCAACCCCGGCTCCAGCGTCAAGGACCGGGCGGCGCTGTGGATGCTGCGCGGCGCCGAACGCGACGGCCTGCTCACCCCCGGATCCGGCACCGTCATCGAGGCGACGTCCGGCAACACCGGGATCGCGCTGGCCGCGTTGAGCGCCGCACGCGGCTACCGGTGCGTCATCGTGCTGCCCGACAACGCCACCCGCGAGCGCATCGGACTGCTCGAGGCACTGGGCGCGCGGGTGGTGCTGACTCCGGCCGAGCTCCGCTACCAGGGCTGCATCGATCGGGCCAGGGAACTGCACGAGGCGACGCCCGGCTCGTGGTTCCCGCAGCAGCACGCCAACCCCGACAACCCGGCCGCGCACTTCGAGTCCACCGGGCCGGAGATCTGGGCCGACACCGCGGGCGCCGTCGACGTCCTCGTCGCCGGCATCGGCACGGGCGGCACGCTCTGCGGCACCGCGGCCTACCTCAAGTCCCGCAACCCGCTGGTGCAGGCCGTCGGCGTGGAACCGGAAGGGTCCCCGCTGCTGTCGAGGGGGTACGCGGGCAGCCATGCCATCCCCGGCCTCAACGGCGGGTTCGTCGCCGACACGACGGACGTCGCGCTGATCGACGACGTGCTGACGGTCACCGACCAGGAGGCCGCGAACACCGCGCTGTGGCTGGCCCGGCAGGCCGGCGTGCTCGCCGGGATCTCGTCCGGTGCCGCCGCTTTCGGGGCGCTGCGCGTCGCCGAGAGGCCGGAGAACGAAGGCAAGACGATCGTCACCATCCTGCCCGACACCGGTGAGCGCTACCTGAGCGTGCTGACGTCGGCCGGCATCACGAGGGGAGCTGACCGATGAGCACTCTGCTGCTGGTCGGAGGTACGGACGACACGGTCGTCAAAGCGAAGGAGCTCGGCGTCACGGTGCTGCTCCTGCAGCACCCGACCAAGATCTCGGCGATCCAGGAGGCGGCCGCCGACGCCGTCCGGATCGTCGACTTCACGAGCTGGTCCGCGGTCGAGCCGGTGGCCGAGGAACTGTGGGACGTCCACGGCTTCGACGTCGCGTTGTCACTGACCGAACCGGGCCTCGACAACGCCGGGCGGATCAACGACAGGTTCGGTCTGGGCGGCACCGGTCTCGCGGTCACCCGGCTGTTCCGCGACAAGCTCGCCATGCGGGCACATCTGGCGCTGCACGACCCCGCGGCGGTGCCGGCGGCGTCGTTGGCCGAGCGCGGTGACCTCGACGCCTACGCGGCGCGCCACGGCTTCCCGTTCATCGTCAAGCCGACGGACGCGACCGCCGGGATCGGGGTGCTGAAGGTCGACGGGCCGGATGAGCTCGAGCGCGCGTGGGAGCACGTGACCCGCCTTCGCGGGACTCGCACCGACCGCGTCTCGACGCTGTTCCTGCTGGGCGAGTTCCTGATGGAGCGGTACATCGACGGCGAGGAGTACAGCGTCGAGACGTTCAGCTTCAACGGGCGCCACGTCGTGGTCGCGGTGACGGAGAAGTGGGTCGAGCCCCGGTCTTTCGCGGAGGTCGGGCACGTCGTGCCGGCGCGGATGAGCGCGGCCGACGAGGAACTGATCCGGGCGGAGGTGCCGCGGTTCCTGACCACCATGGGGTTGCGCGACGGTGTCGCGCACACCGAGGTCCGGGTCGGCTCGCGCGGGGTGGCGGTGATCGAGAGCCACAACCGGGTCGCCGGTGACGCCATCACGGACCTGGTCGAGGGCGCCTACGGGATCGACCTGGTCGCGTACTCGGTCGGCTGGCCGTTCGGTCTCGTCCCGGAACTCCCGGAACGGCCCGTGGCCCGCGCGGGCGCGAGCACCCGGTTCGTCGTCGGAACGCCCGGCCGCGTCCTGTCGGTCTCGGGTGTCGAGGCCGCTGCCGCCGCACCCGTGGCCCTGGTGGTCCGGGTGAGCGCCAAGCCCGGCGACGAGGTCCGCGCACTGCGGGACAACTGGGACCGGCTCGGGCTGGTCGCGGTCACCGGCCTCGACGCCGACGACGCCGTCGCGAACGGCGCCAGGCTGATCGAGTCGGTGATCGACATCCAGGTCGAGACCGAGGACGGCACCGTCGTGCGCGCGGGTGCCGCCGAGATCGCCGAGGCGGTGCCGGCATGAGCGTGCTGATCATCCACCGCAACCCGTTCGAACCGTTCCCGTACCGCCACTGGCTGTCCGGGTACGACGACGACGTCGTCGTCCTCGCCGCTCGTGACCGCATCACCGGTGCGGGGGAGGAGGTTCCCGCCGATCACCTGGGGCTGGCCCACCTCGAGGTCGTGCCGGACTTCCACGACGAGGAGTTCGTGTTCGACCGGGCGCTGACGCTGGCCGTGAAGTTCGAGGTGACCCACGTCGTCGCGCACCACGAGGCCGATCTGCTGGTTGCGGCGCGGGTGCGTGAGAAACTGGGTCTCGCGGGCGCGTGGACCGCGGACACCGTGCCGTACCGGGACAAGTCGGTCATGAAGCGGATGCTCGTCGCCGCCGGGATCGAGGTCGCACGCCACGCCGTGGTCTCGAGCGCGGCGCAGGTGTGGGAGTTCGCCGGGGAGAACGGGTTCCCGGTCGTCGTCAAGGACGTCGCCGGGTTCAACTCGATCGGCCTGCGCGTGCTGCACGGCTCGGAGCCGCTGGAGCTCCGCGGTCCGGCGCTCGTGGAGGCGTTCGTGCCGGGCCGGATGTGCCACGTCGACGGCTTGGTCGTCGGCGGGCGCGTCGTGCTGGAGTGGGCGTCGCAGTACCAGTACTCGCTCTCGTCGTTCGGCTCCGATCCGGGTGCGCGCGTCGACCTGACGCTCGACGTGACGGACCCGTTGTCGGTGCGGCTGCTGGAGCTGACCGGGCGAGCCGTCACCGCGTTGCGGACGTCGGACCGGCACCTCGAGCACGCCTTCCACGCCGAGGTGTTCCACACGCCCGACGACCGGCTCGTGGTGTGCGAGATCGCGGCCAGGACCGGTGGGGCCAAGATCCGCGAGGTCGGTGCCGCGATCTTCGGCATCAACCACGGCGAGTACGTGACCCGCGCGCAACTGGGCCTGTCCCTGCCGCTGCTCGCCGACACCCTCGCCGGCGGTCCTCCGCCCGTCCCCGCCCGGATGTCCGGGCAGGTGCTGATGATGAAGCGGCCGGGTCTCGTGGAGGCGCTGCCGTCGGCGGTCGTCGAACCCTGGTTGGCGCGGTTCTGGCGCTACGCGGCCGTCGGCGACGTCATCCCACCGGCGGCGGGGTCCGCGGACTTCCTGCTCGCCGCCGTGGCCACCGGCGCCGACCGGGCGGAGGCGGAGTCCCGCCTGCGCGCGCTCGGGGCCAGGTTCGAGACCCAGACCCGCGTAGTCCAGGAGGGATCGTCGTGAAGAAGCACACTCTGCCGGAGATGGACGTCCTCACATCCGTCGACCTGGTGCTCGTCGCCGCCAACCCGAGCGGCGCCCGCGTCGAGCGGCCCGCCGCGCGGATTCCCGAACAGCGGAGGAAGGACCGGCGATGAACGGCTGGCGTACCCGGTACCTGACCGGGATGGTCGTCGACGCGACCGGTGCGGGCATGTACCTGCCGTTGTCCCTGCTGTACTTCCACCACATCACCGGGCTGTCGATCGAACGGGTCGGCGTGCTGATGACAGCGGGCGCGCTGTTCGCCTTGGTGGGCAACCCGATCGCCGGGGTGCTCGTCGACCGGTTCGGCGCGCGCAGTGTGGTCGTCGGCGGGTACCTGGTGCGGGCGTTCGGGTTCGGGCTCTACCCGTTCGTGGACTCGGCGCTCGGCATGTTCCTCGCCGTAGCCCTGGTGGCGGTGGGCGACGGATCGTTCTCCCCGTCGATCCAGTCGCTGGTGGCCGACATCGCCCAAGGCGCAGAACGGGACAAGCTGCTCGCCGCACAACGGAGTCTGCGCAACGCGGGCCTCGGTGCGGGCGGTCTGGTCGCGGCCGGCGCGCTGACGCTCGGCAGTGACGCGGCGTACCAGGTGGTCGTGGTCGGCACGGGCCTCGCGTTCGTGCTGGCGGCGGTGATCGTCGGTTCCATCAGGTACCGGCCGGCGGCGCCCAGGGTGAGAACCCCGGCGCGCGGCGGGTACCGGACGGTGCTCGCGAACCGGCCGTTCATGCTCCTGACCGCGCTGAACGTGCCGGTCGCCTTCGGGTACATGGTGCTGGCGGTGGCGTTGCCGGTGTACATCACCACGCAGCTCGGTGCGCCGACCGGTCTCGTGGGCACGTTGTACGCGGTGAACACCATCGGGATCGCGTTGCTGCAGATCCCGGTCACCCGTTACCTGGTGCGGTACCAGCGCACCAGGACCACGGCGGCGGGTGCGGCGGTGATCGGTGTGTCGTTCGTCGTGTTCGCCGCGCTCGGGGTGGTGTCGTCGTCGACCGCCGTGCTGCTCGTGGGCGCGTTCGCCGCCACGGCGTTGTTCACGCTGGGAGAGCTGATGCACGGGGCGACCGCCTCGGCGCTGGTGTCCTCCGCGGCACCGACCGAGACGCGCGGGCGTCATCTGTCGGTGTACCAGTTCTCCTGGGCGATCCCGACCGCCCTGGCGCCGGCGGTCCTGACGTGGTTGATGACGTTCTCGGCGACGGGCATGTGGCTCGTGTTGGCCGCGGGCGTGACCGCGTCCGCGCTGGCCTTGGTGCGCCTGGAACCCAGGCTGCCGCAGGAGGCGGTGCGCATCGCGGTCCCGGTGCCGCAACCGGCCTGAAAATCCTTTGTGGACTGAGAACGCCCGGTGGGTTCATCCGCCGGGCGTTCTCGCTTCTCCGCCGTCCTTACCGGACCGATAGCGCTTCGACAGCGTTCTTTCTGAACCTGACAGGGAGAAGGGCCGCTGCAACGAAGGGGGTCGACGTGAAACGCGCCTTGCTGGACGCCGATGCGCACACGCGGGAGTTCAACCGGACCCTGCGGGACGTGCCGGACCGGACGCTGGTGGACCTGCTCGACGAGCAGGTGCGCCGGCGCGGCCAGGACATCGCGGTGGTACACGGCGACGAGCGGCTGACGTTCACGGAGCTCTCGGCACGGGCCACGGCCGTGGGCGCCCACCTGAGGAACCTGGGTGTGCGCGAAGACGACTGCGTCGGACTCTTCGTGCACCCGTCGTCCGATCTGATCGTGGGCGCGTGGGGAGTGCTGCACGCGGGCGGCGCCTACCTCCCGCTCGCGCCGGAGTACCCGGAGGACCGCCTCCGGTACATGGTCGAGGACTTCGGCGGCGACCTCGTCCTCACGCAGCGGGAGCTCGCCGGGAAGCTGCGCCGCATGGTGCCGCCGCAGACCACCGTCGTCGTGCTCGACGACATCGACACCCCTGCGGGCCAGCCGGTGCCACCCTCGCCGGGAGATCTCGCCTACGTGATCTACACGTCCGGCAGCACGGGCAAGCCCAAGGGCGCGATGATCGAGCACCGGGCGATCGTCAACCAGATGTGCTGGCTCGCCGAGACGCACGGCATCGACCACCGCCGTGTCGTGCTGCAGAAGACACCGATGAGCTTCGACGCGGCCCAGTGGGAGATCCTGGCGTCCGCCTGCGGCAGCACCGTGGTCATGGGCGCGCCCGGCGTGTACCGCGACCCCGACGCGCTCGTGGACACCATCAAGGCGCACGGCGTGACGACGCTGCAGTGCGTGCCGACACTGCTGCAGGCCATTGTGGACACGGAGCGGATCACCGAGTGCACGACGCTCCAGCAGGTCTTCTGCGGCGGTGAGGCGCTCTCCCGTTCACTCGCCCAGCAGTTCTTCGCCGAGCTGCCCGATCGCGAGCTGGTCAACCTCTACGGACCCACCGAGTGCACGATCAACTCGTCCTCGCACCGGGTGGACCCGGCCGTGGTCGCGGACGGGCCGCCGACCGTGCCGATCGGCACACCGGTGCACAACACGCAGTACTACGTCCTGGACGGCGATCGAGGACCGGTCGCCGTCGGCGAGATCGGTGAGCTGTACATCGGCGGGCGGCAGCTCGCGCGCGGCTACATCGGCAAGCCGGACCTGACCGCGGACCGGTTCGTGGACAACCCGTTCCACGCCGACTTCGGTTCGCCCCGGTTGTACCGCACCGGCGACCTGGCCTACTGGAACCCCGACGGCACAGCGGTGTTCGTCGGCCGCACTGACAACCAGGTGAAGCTGCGCGGGTTCCGGGTCGAGCTCGACGAGGTGCGCCTGGCGCTGGAGACGCACGAGTGGATCAAGCACGCGGCCGTTGTGGTGCGCGACGACCCGCGCACCGGGTTCCAGAACCTCGTTGCGTTCGTCGAGCTGAACCCCAAGGAGGCCGCCCTGATGGACCAGGGCAGCCACGGCGCCCACCACCAGTCCAAGGAAGGCCGGGTGCAGCTGCGCGCGCAGCTGTCCAACCTGGGGTGCCGGGAGTCCGGCGAGCTGAGCGGCAAGCCGGTGCTGGACCTGCCCGGCCGCGAGCCGACGGCGTTGCAGCGCCGCACGGTGTTCGCCCGCAAGACCTACCGCTTCTACGAGGGCGGCACCGTCTCCAGCGACGACGTCTTGGAGCTGCTGCGGACGCGGACGGCCGCCACCACCTCCCGTGACCCGGCGTCGGTGGGGCAGCAGGAGTTCGGCCGCATCATGCGGTACTTCGGGCAGTTCCACAGCGTCAAGCGGCTGCTGCCCAAGTACGGGTACGCCTCGCCGGGCTCGCTCTACGCCACCCAGCTGTACCTGGAGGTCGACGGCTTGTTCGGCCTGGAACCGGGGTTCTACTACTACCACCCGGTCGAGCACCGGTTGTACCTCATCCAGCCGAAGACGGCTGGTCCGCGCCAGCGCGCCCGCGTGCACTTCGTCGGCAGGCGGCGAGCCATCGAACCGGTGTACCGCACCAACATCCTCGAGGTCCTGGAGATCGAGGCGGGGCACATGGTCGGCCTGTTCGAGCAGATCCTGCCGGAGCACGGGCTGACCGTCCGCGCTGCCGGGCACGCACCCGAGGTCATGGCGCACCTCGAATGCGCCTCCGAGGACTACTACCTGGGCGCGTTCGACTTCGTGCCCGCGCACCCGGAACCGGCCGAGGAACCCATGGACGTGTACGTGCAGGCGCACGGCGACCGCGTCCCCGGTCTGCCGGCAGGCCTCTACCGGTTCGAGGACGACGGTTTCAAGCGAGTCGCGGACGGCGTGATCGAACGCAGGCACGTCATCGCCATCAACCAGCAGGCCTACGAACGCGCCGCGTTCGGCGTCGCGCTGGTCAGCCGCACCGGCCAGGACTGGCTCTCCTACCTGGAGCTCGGCCGGGTGCTGCACCGCTACCAGGCGGTGCGCGGCCTGGGACTCATGTCCTCCGGCTACAGCTCGAAGAGCGGTCACGACCTGCCCTCGCACCGCCGGCTCACGGCGTTGCTGGACGAGCGGGGACTGCCGGTGGGCCCGTCGTACTTCTTCATCGGCGGCAAGGTCAGCGAGGAGCAGATCCGCCACCGCGGCATGAAGGAGGACGCGGTGCACATGAAGGGGCCGACCGAGCTGATCCGCGACGACCTGCGTTCGTTCCTGCCGGACTACATGATGCCGAACAAGGTGATCGTGCTCGACCGCCTGCCGCACACCGCGAACGGCAAGATCGACACGCGCTCCCTGGCCGGGTCGGACCTCGCCGCCGCCGACTTCTCCGACCAGCCGGTGGTCGAACCGCGCACCGAGTCCGAACGCCGCATCGGTGAGATGTGGGGCAGGCTCATGAAGGTCGAGGCGGTCTCGGTGCGGACCGACTTCTTCGCCGCGGGCGGCAACTCACTGCTGGCGGTGGGCCTCGTGAACCGCATCAACCGGGACTTCGGCCTGACCCTGCCACTGCAGGTGCTGTTCGACGCACCGACTGTCGAGGCCCTGGCGAAGGTGGTGGAGGGCGGCACCGCGGACACGACGTCCAGGCTCGTCAGGCTTTCCGCCGCGGGCAACCTCGAACCCGTGTACTGCTGGCCGGGCCTCGGCGGCTACCCGATGAACCTGCGGCAGCTGGCCGCGCGAGCAGGCCGCCCGTTCTACGGCGTGCAGGCCCACGGTGTGAACGCCGGCGAGACCGCGTACCCGTCGATCGCCGAGATGGCCGCCCGCGACCTGGAGTTGATGCGCCGCAGACAACCCCAGGGCCCGTACACGCTGTGGGGCTACTCGTTCGGCGCGCGTGTCGCCTTCGAGGCCACCCGCCAACTCGAGCGGGACGGAGAGCGCGTGGAACAGCTCTTCCTGATCGCGCCGGGCAACCCGAGGGCCGGCGGCACCGACCGGACACCGAGCTGGCGCAGCCGCGACTACGTCACGATCCTGTTCTCGGTCTTCGCGGGCGCCGTCTCCGGCGACCTGCTGGAAGAGTGCCTGCGCGCGACACGGGACGAGGCCACGTTCACCGCGTTCGTCAGCTCACGTCTGGACCTGGACCCGGAACTGGTCCGCCGGATCGCGCGCGTGGTGCACCAGACGTACCGCTTCGACCACACCGACCGCGACCTGGCGATGCGCGCGATCGCGGCCCCCGTCACCGTGTTCCGCGCTGTGGGCGACCAGCCGTCGTTCATCGAGCGCCCGGCGGTGCGCGCCTCGGTGTCCTTCGTGGACGTGCCGGCGGACCACTACGGGATGCTCCGCCTTCCGCTCGTCGACACGCTCGTCGAACACATCCGTTCCGTCCAAGGAGGCCCTCGATGCCGCACGTGACCATCAAGCACTTCCCCGCCACGCTCTCCCCGGAGCGGTCGGCCGCGTTGTCGACCGCGCTGACCTCGGCCATCACCGAGGCCTTCGGGTGCCCGGACGACGTCGTCTCGATCGCGCTGCAGCCGGTGCCGGCCGAGGCTTGGGACGAGCAGGTGTACCAGCCCGAGATCGCCGGGCGGGACTCGTTGCTCAAACAGCCGCGGTACTGACGCTCGCCCCGCGTTGCGAACGGCCTGTCGACGACCTCGGCGACAGGCCGTTCGGCGTCTCCTGATCCCGTGCTCCCAAGGCCTGTCGGCTTCACTTGACCGAGGCTGCCGCGCCCGCTCGGCGGCATGCGCGGACGCGTTGCCCTTGTGAAAACCATTGGTGACCGACTTGCCCCGCTGATGTACTGATGGCCACCGTGAGTCTGCCGCGTGACGGAGGTAGTAGGTGTGAGTGGCTACAACGCGCTTGCCGAGGTGTACGAGTGGCTCATCTCGGATGCGAAGCTGACTCCGGCCGAGTTCGCTGCGTCGTTCGACGACGTCCTCAGTCTCCTGCCGTCGAACGCTCACGTCCTCGATTGTTCGTGCGGGACCGGACAGTTGGCGGTTGGCCTCGCCGGTCTTGGCATGCACGTTGTCGCAACTGACGCCAGCGAAGCGATGGTTCGTCGGACCGCGGAGTTGTCCGAGGAGTTCAGGGCATCTGTCCGGACAGTGCGGGCGGACTGGCAGGAGTTGCCCGACCAGTTCGATGACGACACCTTCGACATGGTGTTCTGCGTCGGCAACTCGCTGCACCATGCCGAGGGCGCGCGAGGCAGAGTTGCTGCTCTGGAGTCGATGTCACGGCTTCTGCGCCGTGGCGGGCGCTTGGTGCTCACCTCCCGCACGTGGGAGCTCGTCAGGGCCAGAGGTTCCCGGCTGGACATCAGCGACCGACTCGTCCGCCGGAACGGTCGCGATGCCGTCGTGGTCTACCGCTGGGACATTGCGCCGAACTGGGAGGACGAGCACCACATCGAGATCGCGGTCGCGCAAGTAGGTACGGCTGGGTCGGTTCTTGCCCGCTCGGAACTGCTGTCGAGCTGGCCCTACCGATACGAAGAACTCGAAGCCGAGCTGCACCGGGTCGGACTCCGGACGGAAATGAGCACGTTCAACCTCGAGGCCGAGAACTACATGGTGGTGGCGGGCAAGGTGTAGCCAACGGGCTCTCAGTCCGTGGCCGGACCGCGCGGTTGCAACCAGGAGGCTTGCGTCCTCTCATCGGCATGACAGCGTCTCGCGGTGCTCGAGGCAGCCTCGACCGTGCCGCGCCAGTGGCCTACGCTGTGAGCGTGATCAACGCTCTTGGCCGCCTTGAGCCTGTGAATCCGCGTGACGTGTGGACATACGAGGCACGGGACTTCACTCCTTGGCTGCTGGCCAACGCGGAAGCCCTGTCCGAGGCCGTGGGCATGGATCTCAGACTCGAGGCAGCCGAGCACAGGGTTGGCGGCTTCAGTCTTGATCTCATCGGGGTCGACACCGCCACCGGCGACCGCGTCATCGTGGAGAACCAACTCGAGCCCAGCGATCACAACCATCTTGGTCAGATCCTGACCTACGCCGGCGGCACTGATCCGGCCAACGTCCTATGGCTGGCGACGTCCTTTCGCGAGGAGCACCGTGCGGCACTCGAATGGCTGAACGAGCGGACCGATGAACACACTCGGTTCTTCGGAGTTCGCATAGAAGTCGTAAGGATCGGGACGTCGCCGCCAGCGCCGTTGTTCACCTTGGTGGTTCAGCCCAACAATTGGGGCAAGAAGGTCCGAGCGAGCGCTACGACGCAGAGGTCGAAGTGGACCGAGGACGATTTCTTCAGCGCTCTCATGGAAGCCGACGTTCGGTTGGCCGACGCGGCGCGAGCTCTCTTCGAGCACTCCCGGACCTCGGCAACAGGCGCCTGGATGTACTGGGGTGAAGGAGCGCGTCCCTCGATGACCGCGCAGATCCCTGCGGGCTCGCAGACGCTGCAGCCGTGGTCTTTCTACCTCACCGGTGCGCCGAACGGTGGATCAGGCTGGGCAATCAACTTCGAGTGGATCCACAAGGGTGGCCGGGGCGTCGACGAGTCGGTCATGGAACAGTTCGCCAGCCGACTGGCGGAAATTCCGGGCCTGGCCGACCAGGTTGCAGCCGCGCGAGCCGCTGGATGGCGGAAGAGACCCACCATCCCAGCCCGCACTCTCGTCGCGGAGCCGAAGGCCCTCGAGGTCATCACGGAAGCCCTCGAAGAGCTCTATCGCACTGTGCAGGAACGGCACAACGTCTGACTGCGTTCAGCCAGCCATCCCAGCAGCGGCATGTGCGGATGTTCTGGTTGAGCTGAAGCCCCGCTCATGGCGAACCGAACGAGCGGCGGCGGGGAGAAGTGCTGCCGACCGAGGTCGGTGTTCAGTCGGTGGTGAGGGAGATGGTGAGATCTTCCTCCGCTGCCAGCACATCGCCACCGAACTCGACCCGCGCGGCGGCCACTGAGGCCATCCGATCGGTGCCCGGCCAGAAGTGGGTGAGCAGGAGCCGGCGCGCGCCGGCGAGTTGGGCCCATCGCCCCGCCTCAGCCGAGGTCATCAGGTTGCGCACCGGCCGGTTGGGCTCGCCGTCCCGATCGGTGGCCTCGACGATGAACAGGTCGGCGTCCCGGCCGAGTTCGGCCAGCAACGAGTCGGGACCGGTGTCTCCGGTGTAGGCGAGGGTCGTCCCGTCGGCCTGCAGTCGGACGCCGGCGTTGGGCACGAAGTGCGGCAGCGGCACACTGGTCAGGGCGAACGGGCCGACCCGGTAGGCGCCGGGCAGGGGGTGCACCTCGAAGATCGTGCGCAGGTCCACCTCCGGCTCCAGGCCGCTGAGCCGGGCGAGAACCCCGGGCGGGCAGTACAACGGCACCTGCGGTTCGCGTGGACCGCCGTAGAGGCGTATGCGGAACAGTCCGTGCAGGTCGATGCAGTGATCGGGGTGCTCGTGGGTGATGACCACAGCGTCCACCGCGCCATCCGGGCAGCGGGCGAGCAGACGAGGCAGCGTGGCGTAGCCGAGATCGAGCACCAGTCGGTATCCGTCCCAGTCCACCAAGAACCCGCTGCACGCTCGACCGGGCTCGGGGAATGCGCCGCAACTGCCCAGTACGGTGATCTGCCGCATCCGAGCAGCATGCCATTCGAGTTCGGAGCTGCCAGATCTGGTTGTGTCACCTGCTCCCGGAAGCGCTGAGGCCCAACTGTGCCGTGCAGTTCAGGTCGTTCCGAGGACCCCTTCGGTGTGAACTAGTCAGGACGGCGGACACGATTGCTGCGGACGATGCTGGATCGCGGTGGCGCTGATCGGGACGTGCCGGCTCGTTGTCCACTCCGGCCAGCCGACCCGCTCTGCTTCGGCTGCGGTAAGCCTGGGCGCGACTTCGTCGAGCTGCGTGCGGACTGCGATGCTTCCGGCGGAACACTGGGGAGTCCGCGGCGCGCCTCAGCGAGCAGCGGAGCCGGCGCGGACCTCGGCCGGTGTCATGCCCATGAAGTAGACGATCTCCTCGTGGTTGGTCGATCCGATGAAGTCCTCCGCCCCCACTCGGTAGTAGAGGTCCGACTTCCAGCGCCCTGGCTCTGGCAGGTCGCGGGAGCCGAGGCGAACCTTTTCGATGATGGAGGGCACGTCGTACTCGAACTCGACATCCTTGCGCACGAAGTACTCCGTGCCGTGCAGCTCGACCACCGGCAGCCGCTCGGCGGGTTCCGCTGCTTCTGTGCTGTGGTAAGCGGGTTGGGTCAGGATGTCGTAGCGGAAGATCGCGTCGAGCACCTCGGCGTGCTCGGTGGCCAGTGAGGGGCGCACGGACTCCGTCCACCACCTTTCCAGCAGTCGTTTCGCGCTCGGGTCGCCCAGCAGGTACTTGACGGCGTCACCGTAGGCGCGGTCGTCGGTTGAGGCCCTCAGGACCGCGGCGCGCAGCGGGTCCGCCGCGGGGGCGTCCGTTGCGGCAATCCACGCGTCCAGGTCGCGCATCACCTCCGACTGCTTGATGTCGGCGAGTTCCCGCAGGCCCACCCACGTGTGACGCAGCACGGCGTTCTCCGCCATCACCCGTGCCCAGAAGAGAAACCGCTTGACGAGCCGGTTGTCCTCCAAGGTCATGGTGTCGTGGGAAAGGACGTACTCGAAGTCGTCCCGGTCGCCGCGGACCGTGACGATGCCGTACTCGTCCTTCTTCCCGGCGTAGCTGGTGTTGGGCAACAGGTGCAGCGGGTAGACGGCGATCCTCGACACGTGGCGGGACAGCCGGTCGTACCCCTCCATGAAGGACTCGACCGTCTCACCGGGCGCTCCCCAGATCAGTTCGGCGTAGCAGTCGAGTCCTTCCTGGTCGAGCCACTGGGCGAGGTCTTCCCACTCGTTGACCTTCATGTTGTGCCGGTTCATCGTCTTCAGCGCGTCCTCGCTGAGGGTTTGCAGCGCCAGCGTGAAAGAGCTGCGCATACCGGCTTCCTTCATGCGGCGGACGATGTCGAAGAACAACTTGGACTTGTTCTTCGCCCACGAGGTCTCCAGTGCGCGCGGATAGCCGTACTGGTTTCGGACCTCGATCATGTCGTCGACGAACTCCGCGTCGATCGGCAGGATGCCGAAGTTCGCGTCGCACAACACGATGGTGTGCACCTTGTGCTTGGCGAAGAGTTCGAGCTCTGCCCGGAGTCGTTCCCGGGAGAAGGCGCGGATGCGCTGGCCGGTGGCTCCTCCCCAATAGCAGAACGAACACTTGTACGGGCAACCGCGGTTCGTCTCCATCAGGGCGACGTCGTACTTGAACCGCCCGTCGTCGTCGGTGAGGTCGATGGCGCCGGTGAGGAACGGGGACGGGATCACGTCGAGGTCGTCGATGCGGTCCCTGGGTGGCGTGGTGACGACCTCGCCGCCCGAGTCCTGGTAGGAGATTCCGGTGATCAGCGGTAGGTTCCTGGGTGAAGCTCCGTCGAGGTAGGCGTTCAGCAGATCTGTGAACACCATTTCCCCTTCGCCGTTCACCACGACGTCGACGTCGGGGTGCATGCGGAATGTCCGCGCTCCCTGGTTCGCCACGTGTGTGCCGCCGAAGATGACCCAGCCGTCGGGGTTGAGTTGTTTGAAGGTCTCCGCGAGCGCGCCGAAGTCCCGGTAGTTCCATCCCAGCACCGAGAACGCGATGACGTCCGGAGGATCGTTCGCGAAAACCTCCTGCGCCATCTTCATCAGGGTGGCCCCGCCGTTGAAATTCACGATCCTGATGTCGCACCGCCCGTGCAGGCGGGCGTCGTCCAGTGCGGTGGCCTTCAGGAACCCGGATGCCAGTGGCATGGACTCCAGTGGGAGATCCCAAACACCTTGTTGTACCAGGAAGACGGAAACCCGGTCAGTTCGTGCCATCAGAATCTCCATACCTCGGGCATTCGGCAGAAAAGCACTTGGCGCCGGTCTGGCGGTGTGACCGGGATCCGACGTCCCGCGATGTCGAAAGAATCGTCGTGCGTTCCACTCGGTCGTCGCGATCTCCCGACATGCGGAGGCACCGCCGAGCGCACGGGCTCGGCGGTGCCTCCTTCCGAAGACGGCGGAACGGGCCGGCGGCGTGGCCGGAGAACGTTGCCGGGCGAATTGCGCTCAGACGGGTGCGTCGTGGTGCTGTCCCGGCGTCCTTCGTGCTGGACGGGCGCGGGGCGGTGCCGTCGGTGCCCCGCTGAAGCGTGCATCACCCACCCGGCGCGCCGGGTCGCACCAGTGAGCCGTCGCGACCGGCGGCGCAACTTGACTCCGGGGTGTCGCCGAGCGGAACCGGCCACCCTGGTGACACCGTTCGGCGGCGCCCTGCGGTGATCTACCAGGACGACGCAGGGATCTGCCAGACGACAAGGGAGGCTGTCGACGGTGGATCGAAAGGAGTCAGGACGGGGCCACTGCGGCGCGCCGGCGATCGTCCGTCACACGCCGAGCAGCACGCTGCCGGGGGCATTCGGGTCCGAGCTCAGCAGCATCTCCCTCGTCGCCCGGTTCCACTCCTCCTTGGTGATGTGTCCGTCGCCGTCCGTGTCGAGTTTTTGGAACGCGGCGTGCACGTCGCCGCCGGCGATACCGTCCCGCCTCAGTGCCTGGGCGAGTTCCTCTTCGGTGACCCGGCCGTCGCCATCCGAATCGATGATCTTGAAGAAGGAATCGTTCATCGAGACGTAGATCTGCTCCACCATGTCGTTGTCGATCGCCGCGGCGTACTCCTCCCTGGTGATCACCCGGCTGCCGTCGGCGTCGGCGCGGTTCAGCTGCCGCCACAGATCGGCGCCCGACTCGTGGATGTCACGGGCCTGCGGTGAGTCCGGCGGCACTTGGAAATCGCTGAGGAACCCCTTGATGTGCGCCTGGATGTCGTTCTCGTCGATCGCTCCGTCGTTGTTCCTGTCGAGTTTGGAGAACAGCATGTCGCGCTTTTGCTGTTGCAGGTCCGAGGTCATGCTTCTGCTCCTTGTCGTCGGGCTGTGATTCGCACCGATTCGTCGAGGTTGAACTCGGGCAACTTCCACCTCGTGTATACCGCCCGGCGTGCCGGATCGGACGGTCAGTCACCCTGTAGGGACGGGAACACGCCCGTATAGCTGTAGTTCCGCTGGAGCGCGTCACCGAGGGCGGTAATCGGATCAGCGGCTGCACGGGTACCCGGTTTCCTCTTTTACGAGGTCTGACGGACGTCACCGTCGCGCTCGGTCGGCTGTTCTCGTTCGTTTCGATGGAGATGCACTGGAGTCGCCGTGAGTGATGACCCGTTCCCCGACGAGTATTGGACTTTTCGCTCAATGGGGTTGTCACGTGCACGGAGCACTGCCCCCGTCACGCGGAGCCTCCATCCTGCTGATGGTCGCGAGATCGACGTCCGGCACCGCGGCTCCAGCCGTCCTGGGCTGTGGTGTCCCCGCGACCGTGACGAGTTCACCCTCTGCCGATGCGGGCATTCCCGGCGCCGGCAGCCACGGGTCGTGGCACGAACAGCATTGGGAGGTTCGATGGCAGCGAAGCTGCGTGCGATACCGGGTTCTCTTCCCGTCCTGCCCGCGTCCCGTCGTTCCGCGTCGACGGCTGTGGCCGCCGGATGAAGTCAGGACTCGACGCGGCTCCACGGGACGACGACGCGATGATCGGCACCATCTCCTTTCCTCGGTCGAAGGAGTTCCAGCCAGCTGAGGCGTGGCCGCGCGACATCGCCGACGTGTGCGAGCGCATCTGCCAGCTGACCGGACTGCGCCGCGACCAGGTCACCGAGGACGCCGACCTCGTCGCCCTCGGTGTCGACTCGATCTTCGTGTTGCGGATGGCGGCTCTGCTGCGCAGGCACGGAGTAAGGGTCGGATCCGGTGAGCTGGCGGCACAACCGACCGCGGCGGCCTGGTGGGCGGTCATCCGGCGGAGCCGGCTGCAGGAGCCGGCACCGCGGTCCGCACCCGTGCAGGCCGTGGACGAGTCGGCGCCGTTCCCGCTCGCCACGATGCAGCACGCGTTCTGGCTCGGCCGATCGCCCGGCCAGGAACTCGGCGGTGTCGCCGCGCACTTCTACACCGAGTTCGAGACCCGTGCGGGTGAGGGCGTCGACCCCGCGCGGCTCGGGAGCGCGGTGCGTGCGGTGGTCGAACGGCACGGCATGTTGCGGGTCAGGGTCGGCGCGGACGGGATGCAGCGCATCGACGAGTGCGGGAACTGGCCCGGCCTCACCCTCCACGACCTGCGCGACCTCCCGGACGGCCAGGTGGAGGCGCGGCTGGCGGAGATCCGCGCCCGGCTGTCGAACCGGGTCGTGGATCTCGCCGGGGGCGGGGTGTTCGACGTCGAACTGTCGCTGCTGGCCTCCGGCGCCAGCCGGATGCACCTGAACCTGGAAATGGTGGCGGCGGACGCGCTGAGCCTGCGCAACGTCCTCGCGGATCTCGCGCACCTGTACCGGACCCCGGACGACCCGCTGCCACCACTGCGCTGCAGCTACCCCCGTTATCTCGCTGAGCGTGCGGCGGCGTGCCGCGGCACGAGAGAGCAAGCGCGCGCTTGGTGGAGTGACCGGCTACCGGGGCTGCCGGGCCCGCCCGCCTTGCCGGTGCGGTCCGAGGAGGGTGACACCGGCGCCTTCACCCGTCGCCACCACTGGCTTTCCGCTGGTGACACCACAAAGCTGCGGGAACGGGCCGGGGCACACCGGCTGACGCCGGCAGCCGTGCTCGCGGCGGCGTTCGCCGAGACCGTCGCGGCGTGGAGCGCGGTGGACAGGTTCCTGCTGAACCTGCCCGTGTTCGACCGGGAGCCGCTGCACGAGGACGTGGACAAGCTCGTCGGTGATTTCTCCAGCTCGATCCTGCTCGACGTGGACATGTCCGGTCCGTTGTCCTTCGCCGAACGGGCACACGGGGTGCAGACGCGGTTGCGGGAGACGCTCGGCCAGGCCGGGTACACCGGCGTCGAGGTGCTGCGCGACCTGAGCAGGCTCAACGGTGGCGAACGTGTGCTCGCCCCGGTGGTCTACACCAGCGCGCTGGGTCTGGGCGAACTGTTCGACGCCGAGGTGCGGCGCTGTTTCGGCGAGCCGTGCTGGACGGGCTCCCAGGCGCCACAGGTGTGGCTCGACGCCCAGGTGACGGAGTTCGACGGTGGGATCCTCGTGAACTGGGACGCCCGTGACCGGATCTTCCCGGCGGGGGTGCTCGACGCGATGTTCGACGCCTACGTCGGTCTGGTCCGCGGCCTGCTCGACGGCGCCGCACGGTGGGACGAACCGGTTCCGTCGATGCTGCCACCGCGGCAACGCGCGGTGCGGGAACGGGTCAACCGCACGGCGGGAGCCTCTGCCGGCGCCCCGCTCCACGAGCGCTTCTTCGCCCACGCACGGGCTGTGCCGAACCGCGAGGCGCTGTTGTGGGACCAAGACGGCTCGATGACCTACGGGGAGTTGGCCACCAGGGCGCTGCGGGTCGCGCGACTGCTGCGGGCACAGGGTGTGGAGGTGGGTGACAGCGTCGGCGTCACCGTGCCCAAAGGCGTGGCACAGGTGGTGGCGGTGCTCGGTGTGCTGGCGGCCGGAGCCACCTACGTGCCGTCCGGTGTGGACGTTCCTCCGGCACGGCGGGCCGCCGTGCACCTCGCCGCGGGGGTGCGGTTCGTGCTCGTCGACCGGGCGACGGCGGCGGGTTCGACCGGTCCGGAACCGTTGGTGCTGGAGGATTCCGCCGCGTACGAACCGATGGAAGCGCCGGTGCCGGTCGACCCCGGTTCGCCGATGTACGTGATCTTCACGTCCGGCTCGACGGGAGTGCCCAAGGGAGTGGAGGTGTCGCACCGGGCGGTGGCGAACACCGTCGACGCGGTCAACGACCTGTTCGACGTCGGAGAGGCGGACCGCACGATCGCCCTGTCGGCACTGGACTTCGACCTGTCCGCGTACGACCTGTTCGCGTTCCTCGGGTTCGGGGGCAGCGTGGTGGTCCTGGACGAAGGTCGGCGGCGTGACGCCGCCGCGTGGGCCGAGCTGATCCGCCGTCGGCGTGTCACCGTGGTCAGCGCCGTTCCCGCGTTGCTGGACATGCTGCTCGTCGCGGCGGCCGAAGCGGGTCTGGGCGACTCGGTGCGACTGGTCATGCTCGGCGGCGACTGGGTCACCGTCGACCTGCCGCACCGGTTGCGGGAACTCGTGCCCGGCTGCCGGTTCGCCGGGCTGGGCGGCATGACCGAAGCGGCCATCCACGCCACCGTGTGCGAGGTGGACGAGGTCGATCCGGCGTGGCGTGCCGTTCCCTACGGCACGCCCCTGCGGGGCGTCACCTGCCGGGTCGCGGACAGCAGGGGACGGGACTGCCCGGACTGGGTCGCCGGCGAGCTGTGGGTGAGCGGTGCGGGCCTCGCGGACGGCTACCGGGGTGATCCCGAGCGCACCGCGGAGAAGTTCGTCGAGCACGAGGGCCGCCGCTGGTACCGCACCGGCGACCTCACCCGCTACCTGCCGGACGGAACCCTGGAGTTCCTCGGCCGGACCGACCACCAGGTCAAGATCCGCGGTCACCGGATCGAGCTCGGCGAGATCGAGGCGGTGCTCGCCACCCACCCGCAGGTGGACAAGGCGGTCGCGACCGTCGTGCGGACCGCCTCCCGGCAGCTGGCCGCCGCGGTGGTCGCCGCGGCGACGGTGCGGCCGGCGGCCCTGCGGGCGTGGCTGGCCGACCGCGTGCCGGGCTACCTCGTGCCGGACCACCTCAGCGTCGTGGACGCCTTCCCGCTCACTCCCAACGGCAAGGTCGACCGCAAGGCGATCCACCGGGCGTTGGAGGACCGCCGCGGCCCGCGTTCCGGTGACCGGCTTCCGCTTCGCCCGGTCGAACACGCGGTCGCAGAGGTGTGGTGCGAGTTGCTCGACGTCGACGGCGTGGGCCCTGACGACGACTTCTTCGCCCTCGGCGGAGACAGCCTCCTGGCGACGAGGCTGATGCGCAGGCTCGGCGAGATCGGGCTGGCGGGCGCGGATCTGGCGGACCTGTTCGCCAAGCCGGTCCTGCGCGACTTCGCCGCACGGTTGACGCCGGGCGGTGCGGAGGCACCGGTGGCCGTGCGACCGGACCCGGACCACCGCCACGACCCGTTCCCGCTCACCGACGTGCAACGGGCGTTCTGGATCGGGCGCGACGAGCGCATCCCCCTCGGTGGCGTCGGTTCGCACTTCTACCTCGAACTCGACGGCGTCGACGTCGACCTGCCCCGGCTGGAGGAGGCGTGGAACCGGCTCGTCGCCCGGCACGAGATGCTGCGCGCCGTCATCGATGCCGATGCCACGCAACGGATCCTGCCCGAGGTCCCGCGCTACCGGATCCGCGCGGCCGACGCGGGCCACCGGCCGGAGGCCGTGCTGCACCGGCAGCGAATGTCGTTGTCCCACAAGCTTTTCGACACCGCGACGTGGCCGCTGTTCGAGATCCGCGCGGTGCACCACGTCAGCGGCGGGCGGCGGCACACCCGGCTGCACGTCGGCCTCGACAGCATCGTGATGGACGGGCGCAGCATCATGGTGCTGCTGACGGAGTGGGCCAGGCTGAGCGCCGACCTCGACGCCGAGCTGCCGCCGCTCGGCCTGTCGTACCGCGACTACCTGCTGCAGGTGCGGCCGGACCCGGATCGGCTGGCGCAGGCGCAGGAGTACTGGCGCGAGCGCGTCCGTGAGCTGCCGCCACCGCCGGCGCTGCCCCTGGCCAAGGACCCGGCCACGGCCGGCAGGCCGACGTTCCACCGGCTGCACCACCGCGTCGGCGCCGCCACGTGGACCAGGATCGCCGCCGTCGCCCGCGGGCAGGGCCTCACCCCCAGCGCGGTCCTGCTCACCTGCTACGCGGAGGTGCTCGGCGCGTGGAGCGACCAACGCGATCTGACGGTCACCCTGACCCTGTTCGACCGGAGCGACGTGCACCCGGACGTGCACCACGTCGTCGGGGACTTCGCTTCGCTGCTGCTGCTCAGCCACTGCCGGCGTGACGGCGAGGCGTTCGCCTCGAGCGTCCGCGCGCTTCAGGGGGAACTCGGGCGCGGCCTCTCCCACCGGGAGGCGTCCGGCATCTGGGTGCTGCGCGAGCTGGCCCGGTGCGGCGGATCGGCGTCCGCGTCGATCCCCGTCGTGTTCACCAGCGTGCTCGGCGTCGGCGACGACGTGTCGCTGGACCTGCCCGGCTCGTTCCCGCACCAGGTCTACGGCGTCACGCAGACGCCTCAGGTCTGGCTGGACAACAAGGTGGCGGAGTCCGGCGGCGGGATCACCATCGACTGGGACGTCGTCGAGGACCTGTTCGCCGAAGGCGTCGTGGACGCGATGTTCGACTGCTACGTGCGGCTGGTCGAAAGCCTCGCCGAGGTCGACTGGTCCGCGCCGCCGGCGCCGCTGCTGACCCCGCACGACCGCGCGCTGCGGGACGCCGCGGTGCGCGCCCGGCCCCCTGCTGACGAGGGGGACTCTCATGAACCTCAGCTTCACGAAAGCTCCCCTCACGAATCAACGGGGGAGCGGTGGCAGGGCTTCGTCGAGGAGTCGGTCGCCCGGCTGTGGGGTGAAGTCCTGGGTGTGCCGGAGGTTCGGCGCTCCGACAGCTTCTTCGAGCTCGGCGGCGACAGCATCCTGGCCACCCGCCTGATGATCAAACTCCGCGCGGAGGGGCTGGCCGACGCGCAACTCGCCCGCCTGTTCACCCACCCGGTCCTGCACGAGTTCGCGGCGACGATCACCCGTGGAGTGGCGAAGGCCGCCGGCGCGCTCGCCGCGGACGAGGAACACCGCCACGACCCGTTCCCGCTCACCGACGTCCAGGCGGCGTACTGGCTGGGCCGTTCGCCCGACTTCCAGCTCGGCGGGATCGGCGCCCAGCTCTACGTCGAGTACGAGCACGGGGAGCTGGACGTGCCCCGGCTGGAGCGGGCGTGGAACCGGTTGGTCGCCCGGCACGAGATGTTGCGGGCGGTGGTGACGCCGGACGGCACGCAGCGCATCCTGCCCGAGGTGCCGGACTACGGCATCACGGTCGTCGACGGCGGCGACTCGCCGGAGGACGTGCTGGACCAGGTGCGGGACCGGATGTGCCACGGCGCCATCGACGCGGGAACCTGGCCGTTGTTCGACATCCGGGTGGTGACCCGTGCGGATGGCGGATCACGGCTGTGCGTGGCGTTCGACAACATCGCCGTCGACGGGCTCAGCATCCTGACGCTGTTGTCCGAGTGGGATCGCCTCTACCACGACCCGCGGGCGGTGCTCCCGCCCATCGGCGTCTCCTTCCGCGACTACGTACTGGGTGGCGTTCCGGAACCCAGGGCGCTCGCCGAGGTGCTGGAGTACTGGCGTGGGCGGATGGCGGACCTGCCGCCGGGGCCGGGGTTGCCGCTGAGGATCCGGCCCGCCGAAGTCGCCCGCCCTCGGTTCGTGCGCCGCGAGCGCCGCCTGGACGCCGCGAGGTGGCGTGCCGTCACCGAGCGGGCGAGGGCGTTCAACGTGACACCCAGCGTCGTCCTGCTCTCCTGCTACACGTTCGTCCTCGGCGCGTGGAGCGCCAGTCGCGACCTGACCGTGAACATGACCCTGTTCGACCGGCGTGACGTGCACGCGGACATCAACCGCGTCGTCGGCGACTTCACCTCGCTCCTGCTGGTCGCGGACCGGCCGCGGCCGGAGGAGAGCTGGCTCGACCGGGTGCGACGCCTCCAGGAGCAGGTGTGGCGCGACCTCGACCACCAGCAGGTGTCGGCGGTCCGGGTCCTGCGCGAACTGGCCAAGGAGAACGCCCGCCTGGCGGAGGCCGTGCCGGTCGTGTTCACGAGCATGCTGGGCGTCGACGACGAACTGGCCGGATCGGTGCGCTGGCCGGACCACACCCGGTCGCAGACGCCGCAGGTGTGGCTCGACCACCAGGTCGTCGAGCTGCCGGAAGGGCTGCTGCTGAGCTGGGACTCGGTGGATGAACTGTTCCCGGCGGGTGTGGTCGACGCGATGCTCGGCGCGTACCACGACCTGGTGTCGTGGCTGGCCGAGGGCGACTGGACCGGCGCGGCGCCCGACCTGCTGCCGGCCGATCAGCGGGCGGTGCGGGAGAAGGTCAACGCCACGACCGGACCAGAACCGGAAAGCACCTCCGGCGGGGGACTGTTGCACGGCGCGTTCTTCGAGCGGGCCGCGGCGCACCCCGACCGCATCGCCGTGGTGCAGAGCTGCGGCCTGCGGCTGAGCTACGCAGAACTCGCCCACAAGGCCCGTCAGGTGGCGGGGATGCTGGTCGAGCACGGCGTCGGTCCGGGAGATCCGGTCGCGGTGTGCCTGCCGAAGGGGGCCGAGCAGGTGGCCGCGCTGCTCGGCGTGCTGGCCGCCGGTGCGGCCTACGTGCCGGTCTCCGCCGACCAGCCGCCGCTGCGCGCCGCCCGCGTCCTCGATCGGGCCGGTGTCACGCTGCTGCTGGGCGACGACGCGCCGCGGCCGGACGGTGTGGCGCTGCCGGACGGCGTGCGGTCGCTGCGGATCGGCGACGCGGAGCGGAGCGCGCCGGTCGAGGAGATCGGCGGGGACCCGGACGGGATGGCCTACGTCATCTTCACCTCGGGCTCGACCGGGGAGCCGAAGGGCGTCGAGATCCGCCACCGCAGTGCGGTGAACACGCTCGCCGACCTGTGCGACCGGTTCGGCATCGGCCAGGACGACCGCGTCCTGGCGCTGTCCGCCGCCGACTTCGATCTGTCCGTGTTCGACCTGTTCGGACTGCTCGGCAGCGGCGGGACGGTCGTCCTCGTCGCGGAGGACGAGCGCCGGGACCCGCAGCGCTGGCTGACGCTCGCGCGCGAGCACCGGGTGACGGTGTGGAACACCGTGCCCGCGGTGTTCGACATGCTGCTGACCGAGGCCGAGGCCGGTGCGGGACTGCCCGGCTCGCTGCGCCTGGTCCTGCTCTCGGGTGACTGGGTGGGGCTCGACCTGCCGGAACGGCTCGCGCGGCAGACCGGTGGCGGCCGGTGCGCCTTGGTCGCTCTCGGCGGCGCCACCGAGGCCTCGATCTGGTCCAACGCCTACGAGGTCGGCGCCGTCGCACCGGACTGGGCGTCCATCCCGTACGGCTTCCCCCTGCGCAACCAGAGGTTCCGGGTGGTCGACGACACCGGCCGCGACCGGCCCGACTGGGTGCCGGGCGAGCTGTGGATCGGCGGGACCGGGGTGGCTCGCGGCTACCGGAACGACCCCGGACTCACCGCTGCCAAGTTCGTCGAACACGACGGCATGTCCTGGTACCGCACCGGGGACGTGGGCCGCTACTGGCCGGACGGCACGCTGGAGTTCCTGGGCAGGCGGGACGGCCAGGTCAAGATCCGGGGCCACCGGATCGAACTCGGCGAGGTCGAAGCCGCCGTGTCGGCGTACCCGGGCGTCGGCCGAGCCGTCGCCGCTGTCGTGCCCGGCCGGGGGGACAAGCGACTCGTGGCGTTCGTGCGGCCGCAGGACGAGGATCAGCTCGTCGACCTGCCGCGGTTCCTCGCCGACCGCCTACCGGCCCACGCCATCCCGAGGATCGTCCGGGTGTCCGGCTTTCCCCTGACCTCCAACGGAAAGGTCGACCGGGCCGCGCTGACCGAGGGGCTGGTCCCGGCCGAAGCGGGGCCGGTCGGACAGGCGTTGCTGTCCGACCGCGAACGCACGCTCGCGGCCCTCTGGGGCGATCTGCTCGATCGGACGCCGGGGAACCGGCACGACAACTTCTTCGCACTCGGTGGTGACTCCCTCAGCGCCACCAGGCTGATCCACGGGGTGCGCCGCGCGTTCGGCGTCACGCTGTCGCTGCGTGAGTTCTTCGCCGACCCCACCGTCGCGCATCTCGCAGCCGCCGTCGGCCACGCGATCGCCCGGCAGGGCGAGGACATCGACTCGGAGGAAGGCAGCCTGTGAACATCACCGAACTGCTCACGGAGCTGGAGTGCCTCGGCGTCAGGCTGTGGGCCGACGAAGGCCGCCTGCGCTTCCGCGCGCCGCGCGGTGTGCTCACCGAGGAACGGCGAACAGCGCTGCGCGAGCACAAGACCGAGGTGCTGCGCTTCGTGGAGCGTGAGTCGGCGCTGCCGCGCATCGAACCGGACCCGGCCGGTCGGCACGACCCGTTCCCGCTCACCCCCGTGCAGTCCGCCTACCTCCTGGGGCGGCACCCCGCGTACCCCTACGGGGGCGCGGCCTGCACGAGCTACCTCGAAGTCGAGTTCTCCGCGGTCGAGCCGGAGCGCGTCGAGGAGGCCTGGAACGAGCTCGTCGTCCGGCACGACATGCTGCGTGCCGTCGTCCACGGCGACGGCTACCAACTCGTGCTCCCGGAAGTGGACCACTACCGGATCCCGGTCACGGACCTCCGTGGCGCTCCGCCCGAGCGGGTGCAGGCACATCTGGACGCCTGTCGCGACGAGCTGACGGGCCGGTTGGGGGACACCGCGGTGTGGCCGCTGTTCGCGCTGCGCGCCACCCGAGCCGACGACGTGACGATCGTGCACCTGGCGGTGGAGTTGCTGACCGTCGACGCCGCGAGCCTGCAGGCGCTGCTCGCCGAACTGGCGGAGCTCGTCCACGGCGGTCCGGCGGTCTCGGCCCGGCCGCGGATCACCTTCCGCGACTACGTGCTCGCCGAGCGGAAGTTGCGCGACACACCGCGCTACCAGCGCGACCGGAAGTACTGGCTCGACCGGATCGAGGACCTTCCACCCGCGCCGGTGCTGCCCCTGTCCGAGCAGTGCGCACCGGCCGGCCCGGTGCGGTTCGACAGGTCGCACCGGTGGCTCACCGATGTCGAGCTGACGGGCCTGCGGAAACGGGCGCGCAGGCACGGCGTCACGGTGTCCGCGACCGTCCTCGCGGCCTATGCGGAGGTCATCGGCAGGTGGAGCCGCCATCGCCGGTTCACCCTGAACCTCCCGCTGTCCGGCAGGTGGCCGTTGCACGAGGACGTCGACGCCCTGGTCGGCGACTTCTCCTCGGTCGGTCTGCTGGCTGTCGACCTGGACACGGCGGACACCTTCACCGAACGGGTCCACGCGATCTCGGCCAGGCTGTTCGACGACCTGGACCACCGGCTGTTCACCGGCGTGGACGTGCTGGGTGAGCTGACCCGCGAAGCCGGCAGCCCGGTGCTGATGCCGGTGGTGTTCACCAGCACGGCAGGGCTGGCCACCGGTCCGTCCGTCCGGGTGCGCCGCGGGCTCACCCAGACGCCCCAGGTGTGGATCGACTGCCAGGTCGCCGAGTACGACGGCGGCCTCCTGCTCGGGTGGGACGTGCGGCGGGGCGTGCTGGCCGACGGCGTCGCCGAGGACGCGTTCGAGGCGTTCAGCGGGCTGGTCAGTGCCCTCGCGACCGACGACGACGCGTGGACCGCCCGGTGTCCGGTGGGGCTGCCGGCCGCCCAGCGGCGGCGTCGGGAGCTGGTCAACGACACCACCGTCGACCGTCCCGCGCGGCTGCTGCACGAGCCGGTGTTCGCCTACGCCACCGCGCACCCCGATGAGGTCGCGGTGGTGTCGGGCGACACGGTGATGACCTTCGGCGAGCTCGCGGCGCGTGCCACCGATCTGGCGGGGAGGTTGCACGCGAGCGGGTGCGCGCCCGGCGAGCGGGTCGCGGTCGTGATGGACAAAGGGCCCGAACAGGTCGTGGCCGTGCTGGGCGCGCTGGCCGCGAGCGCGGTGTACCTGCCGATCGACGCGGGTCAGCCCGTCGCCCGGCGGGACCGCGTCCTGCACGACGCGGGGGTTCGGTTCGCGGTGACGAGACCCGGTGACGACGTGGCACGGGACCTGCCGGCGCACGCGCTCGTCATCGATCTCACCGGCGAACCGGTGCACGGCGCGGCACCCGCCGTGCGGGCGGTGCCGTCGGACCCGGCCTACGTCGTCTACACCTCGGGATCGACCGGTGACCCGAAGGGCGTGGTGGTCAGCCACCGCGCCGCGGCCAACACCATCGACGACATCAACCGCCGCTTCGCCATCGGCCCGGCCGACCGGGTGCTGGGGATCGCCGGCCTCGGCTTCGACCTGTCCGTGTGGGACATCTTCGGCGTGCTCGGCGCCGGCGGCGGGCTCGTGCTGCCCGATGCCGGCCGGGCCGCCGACCCGTCGCACTGGGCCGAGGTGATCGACCGGCACCACGTGACGCTGTGGAACACAGTCCCCGCCCAGCTGCAGATGCTCCAGTCGTACCTGGAGTCGGAACCGGGGGCGGACATCTCCGGACTGCGGCTCGCGTTGCTGTCGGGCGACTGGATTCCGGTGGACCTGCCCGACCGGGTCCGCGCGAGGCACCCCCGGCTGAGGATGGTGAGCCTCGGCGGTGCGACCGAGGCCGCGATCTGGTCCATCTGGCACCCCATCGGTGACGTACCGCCGCACTGGCGGAGCATTCCCTACGGCACGCCCCTGGAGAACCAGACGTTCCACGTCCTGGACGACGCTCTGGAGGACTGCCCGGACCACGTGACCGGTGGCCTGCACATCGGCGGCACGGGCCTCGCGGAGGGCTACCTCGGCGACGCCGGGCGCACCGCCGAGCGGTTCATCCTGCACCCGCGCACCGGGGAACGCCTCTACCGGACGGGCGACCTCGGCCGCTACCTGCCCGATGGCACCATCGAGTTCCTGGGCCGCGAGGACAACCAGGTCAAGGTGCGCGGGCACCGGGTGGAGCTCGGCGACGTCGAGGCGGCGATGCGGAGACATCCCGCGGTCGCGGACGCGGTGGTGCTCGCGGTCGGGGAGCGGGACGCACGCAGGTTGGCCGGTTTCGCCGAACTGGCCGCCGGTGCCGGGCCGGCGGAACCGTCGTTCGCCCACGTGGCCGGCGTCGCGACCGCGATGGCGGACGAGGTCGAGGCGAAGATCGGCGGCGAGGACTTCGCCGCCCTGATGCGCGCCGTGGACGAGGTCGCGATCCTCTCGATCGCGGCGAGGCTGCGCGCCGACGGGTTGTTCGCCACCGACGCCGACCGGTGCGACCTGGCCGGGATCGCCGAGGCGGTCGGCGTCTCGGCGCGGCAGAGCAGGCTGCTGCGCCGGTGGATGGCGGCCCTCGTCGACGCGGGAGCGATCCACCTCGACCCCGGCACGGGGATGTACAGCGGTCTGGTCGCCGCGACGGACGAGGACGTCCGGGAGCTCTGGCGGCGGATCGAGGAGCTGGACGAGCGGGTCGGCTACGGCGCCGCGACCCTCGAGTACATCCGCACGTGCAGCAGCCGCCTGGACGAACTCCTCGACGGCCGGCTGGACGTGCGCGAGTTGCTGTTCCCCCAAGGGGAGGTCGGCGCGGCGCACGCCGTCTACCGGGAGAACCTGGTGGGCCACAGCGTGCACCAGATCATGATCGCGACCATCCGGGCGATCGCCTCCGGTCACCCGCACGGCGGGTTGCGGCTGCTGGAGGTCGGCGGCGGTGTCGCGGGCACCAGCACCGAGCTGATCCCCGCGCTGGCCGAGTTCGAGCCGGACTACCTGTTCACCGACATCTCCGAGTTCTTCCTGGGCGAGGCACGGGAGAAGTTCGCAGACTACCCGTGGGTCCGCTACGGCCGGTTCGACATCAACGTCGACGCCCGCGACCAGGGCGTGCTGCCCAACACCGCGGATGTCGTGCTGTGCGCGAACGTGCTGCACAACTCGCGGAACGCGGGCGAGGTCCTGGCGAGGCTGCGCGAGGTCCTGGCGCCTGGCGGCTGGCTCGTCTTCCTCGAACCGACCCGGCAGCACAACTACGCGCTGCTGGTGTCGATGGAGTTCGAGTTCTTCAGCGAGCTGACCGAGTTCACCGACCTGCGCAAGGACACGGGCCAGGCCTTCTTCACCAGGAGCCAGTGGCTCTCGCTGCTGGACGGGGCCGGCGCCCGCGACTCGCTGTGCCTGCCGCCGGCCGGGCACGCACTGGCCACGCCGGGGCAAGGGGTGTTCCTGGCCCGGTTCGACACCGATCGCGTCCGGCTCACCGGTGACGAGCTCCGCGAGCACCTGGACAGTCAGGTGCCGGCGCACATGGTGCCGGCACGACTGGAACTGCTCGACACCATCCCGAGAACCGCCAACGGCAAGATCGACCGAGCCGTGCTGACCGCGTGGGCGGACGCTCCCGGCGGCGACGACAGCGGGCCGGTCGATGAGCCCGCGGACGATCTGGAGCGCCGGACAGCCGCGCTGTGGGCCGAGATGCTGGGCGTCGACCGCGTCGACCGCGGTGCGGACTTCTACTCGCTGGGCGGGGATTCGCTGCTGTTGTCGCGGATGGTCGGCAAGCTCCGCGAGCGCGAACCGGAGGCCGCCTCGCTGGAATGGCAGGAACTCCTGCGGCAGATGCTGCGCGACCCCACGGTGCGCGGTCTGGCCGCCTACCTCCGATCGTCCGGCGACGCGGCACCGGTCGAGAGGTCCGGGCGCTCTTGCCTGATGCGGCTGGCCGGTCCGGCCCGTGGCGGCGAGGACACCGCCACCTGGGTGCTGGTGCACGCGGGTTCCGGCACCCTGCAGCCGTACCAGCCGCTGCTGCCGCACCTGCGCGCGGCCTGTCCCGGTCGCCTGGTGGGTGTGCAGGTCGAGGACTACGACCGGTACCTCGCGTTGCCGCCGGAGGCGGTCGTCGCCCGGCTCGCCGCCGACTACACGTCGGAGCTGCTCGGCACCGGCAACCGGTTCCGGATCATCGGCTACTGCCTCGGCGGACTGCTCGCCACCGAGATCGCCCGCGGCCTGACCGAGTCCGGGGCGGTGGTGGACGGGCTGACCGTCATCAGCTCCTACCAGCCGCCCGCAGTCCACGACGAGCTGATGGTCGAGTACGTGTTCGCGCTGGCGATGGGCACGGACCTGGCCGCGGCCGGGCTGCTCGCGGACGTCGGCGTCTTCAGCGCCGCGGTCCGCTCGATCCTGGACCGGACGCCCGACCACGTCCCCGACGGCGCGCTCGCCGGGCTGACGGGCCGCTTCGCCGACGTCGGCACGTGCTTCCAGGCGGTCGGCCGGAGAAACCAGGAGGACCGCCTCACCGCACTGCACCGCGCCTCCGGCGCAGGCGGGGCCTACAACCCGGGCGACTGCTCCCTGACCGACTTCACCCGCCTGCACTCGGTGTTCCGGCAGAGCATGCTCGCCGTGTCCCGGCACCGCCCGGAGCCCTACCTCGGCCCGATCACGTTGCTGCGCAACAGCGACTCGTCGACGTTGCTCCCCGGCACCCGCGCCGACGTGGGCGAGTTCTGGCGGCGGATCTGCGTCGGCGACCTGACGGTGCACGACATCCCCGGCGACCACTTCGGCTGCGTGTCGGCCGCGCATGCCGCCGGTCTGGGCGCTCTGCTGACCGGCGCGGAGCTGTGAACGGGCCGGTGGCGGTGCTCGGAGCCGCCGGTCTGGTGGGCCGGTCGGTCGTGGGCGTCCTGCGCGAGCTGGGTGTCGGTGACGTGAAGGCCGGCGACCGGGACACCCGCTGGCTCGCCGAGGCCACCGAACACGTTCACGTCGACGCCGACGACACCGCGTCCCTGGCGCGGTTCTGCGCGGGCGCCGAACTCGTCCTCAACTGCGCAGGCCCGTCGTACCTGCTGCTGGACCGGGTCGCCAGGGCCGCGCTCGCCGCGGGAGCCCACTACGTCGACATCTCCGGCGACCGGCCGGTGCACCACCTGCTGACGGCCTCCGGCGCGGTCGCCGGCCCGTCCAGGGTGGTCCTCTCGGCGGGGATGATGCCCGGACTCGCCAACCTGGTGCCGCACGTCCTGGCGGGAGGTGACCTCGCGGGCGCCGACCTGGTGGTGCACTCGGGCGGCATCGAGCGGTTCAGCCGCGCCGCGGCGGGTGACCTCGTGCTGTCGGTCGACGGCGTGGACGAAGCCCAGCAGGACGCGTACTGGTACGGCGAGGCCCTCGCCGCCTGGCGTGGCGGCCGGCCGGTCTCCGGCGCGCTGGCGCCCCTCGAGGACGTCGAGCTGCCCTACTTCCCCGGCCGCGTCTCCCTGGTGCCGTTCCTCACCGCCGACAGCGTGCGGCTGGCCCGGTCGGCGGGGCTCGCCTCCCTGGACTGGTTCACCGTGTTCACCGGCACCCGGCTGCGGCCCGCCCTGTCCCGGTTGCGGGGACGCGTGCCCCGCGAGCGTGCCGCGCTCGCTGCCGCCGCCGACGAGTTGATAGCGGCCGGCGAGGTGGACCGGGCAGGCCAGGATCCCTACTACCTCATGGTTTTCACCCTGCACACCGGATCTTCGGCGCGGACCGCCGTCCTGCGCACGACGAGCAGCTTCCGGCTGAGCGCCGCCACGGCCGCGCTCGCGGTCCGCGCGGTGCTCGACGGCGTGGTGCCGCCGGGTCTGCACCACGCGGACGAGGTGCTGGATCCCACGCAGACGCTGCGCGGCGTGCTCGAACTGGGCGCGTTGTCCGCGTTCGACGTGCACGACCACGACCGATGTTCCGAACCGATCGAGGAAGGGGTGCTGTGACGAGTCCGCCTCGTGTACTGGTGTGCGGCACGTCGTTCGGCCGCGTCTACCTGCGTGCGGTGCACGACGATCCGACGGTCGAGCTCGCAGGCGTGCTGTCCAGGGGCAGCCAGGCGTCGCACCGGTACGCCGACGCGTACGGCGTGCCGTGCTACCGGGCTCCTGACGAGCTGCCCGACGACATCGACATCGCCTGCGTCGTCGTGCGCGCGGGCGTCGCCGGGGGATCGGGCGCCGAGCTGTCCCAGCGGCTGATGGCACGGGGGATCCACGTGGTGCAGGAGCACCTGCTGCACCCGAAGGAACTGTCCGACTGCCTGCGCGTCGCCCGCCGGCACGAGGTCCGGTTCCGGGTGAACTCCTTCTACCCGCACGTGGCGGCCGTCCGGCGGTTCCTGCTGGCGGCACAGGCCATGCGGCGCCGCCAGCCGCCCTTGTTCGTGGACGCGATGGCGGGTGTCCAGGTCCTGTACCCGCTGCTCGACGTGATCGGCCGCGCGGTCGGCGGACTGCGGCCCTGGCGGTTCGCCGACCCGGTCCCTCCTCCACCCGCGCTGGACGAGCTGGCCCGCGTCCCCAGCCCCTACACCCACCTGCACGGCGTCGTCGGCGGGACGCCGGTGTCCCTGCGGGTGCAGAACCACATCCACCCGGCTGACCCGGACAACCACGCGCTGCTGCTGCACCGGCTCTCCCTGGTCTTCGAGTCCGGGGTGCTCACGCTCGCCGACACCCACGGGCCCGTGCTGTGGAGCCCCCGGATGCACAGCGAACGTGACGGAACCGGCCGTCTGATCATGGCAGGACCGGGTACCGAACGGCTGCAGGTGCCGGGCACCGAGCCGGTGGGAGAGGGCACCGGCCCGACCTTCCGCGAGGTGTTCGACCGGGTGTGGCCGGACGCCGTGCGGGTCGCGCTGGGCGAGTTGCGCGCGGACATCGCCGACGAACACCGGTCGGCGAGGGCGGGCCAGTGGGCGCTCACCGTCGCCGGTATGTGGCAGGACCTCACCGGACGACTCGGCGAGCCGCGGTTCATCCACCTGGGGTCGCCGGAGCGGGTGGACCTGCCGGAGCTGGTCGCCGCCGAAGCAGTCCTGGAAGAGGACCCGTCGACGAGCGGAGCGGCGTCGCGAACCGGAGCGGCACCGCGGGCGGTGCTCCGGTGACCACCGCGTCGTTCCTGGCGCCGCTGCGCCGGACGCTCGGCTCGCTCAGCGAGCTGAAGGAGTTCTCCACCGACCCCTGCCGCGCGATGGAGCGGCTGCACGCCCGTCACGGTCCGGTCTCCTGGCTGGGCGCGGGACCGGTCCGGTTCGCCCTGTTGCTCGGTCAGGAGAGCACGGGGTTCGTCCTCGCCAACCCCGAGCTGTTCAGCTGGCAGCGCGCCTTCGGGAGCCTCGTGCCGCTCGCCGGCCCCGGCGCGTTGCTGGTCAACGACGGAGAGCGGCACCGGCGACTCCGCAGACTCGTGCAACCGGCGTTCACCGCACGCAGGGCCGCCGGCCACACCGGCACGGTGCGGCGGCACGTCGACCGGGTCCTCGGCGCCTGGCGAGCCGGTGAGGTGGTCGAGGTGCACCGGCAGTTCCGGTTCGCCCTGCGCGACGCCATGGTGGAGATCCTCTTCGGGCCCGGTGCCCTCACGCGCGCGGACAGTCTGCGGGGCCACCTCCAGACCATCCACCAGGCGGTCGACGCCGGCCCGCTGCTCCGCAAGGTGCAGGGCCTGGGAACGCCGTCGTGGAAGCGTGCGGTCGCCGCCCGTGAGGCCGTCCGGTGCTGGGTGGCCGAGGAGGGCGAGCGGCGCAGGTCCGGGGGAGTGCCCGCGGGAGCCGACGTGATGTCCACGCTGCTCGCCGGTGGGGCAGGAGGGCTTCCTCCGCTGACCGACGACGAGATCTGCGACCAGTTGATCAGTTTCTGGGAAGCGGCGGCGGAGACGACGTCGGCGACCTTCGCCTGGTCCCTCTACTCCTCGCTGTCCGACCGTGCCGTGTGGGACGCCATCGCGGCCGAAGCGGGCTCCGGCGGCGATCCGGTGGCTGCGCCGAACAGTCTGTCCTATGTAGAGCGAGTGGTGCAGGAGACGCTGAGGCTGTACCCGGCCACCGTGGTGGTCGCGAGGGCGGTGGCGACGGAGTTCATGTTTGCGGGCCAACGGTTTCCGATCGGGACCAAGCTCCTCATCAGTCCGTACCACACCCACCGGCTGGAGAGCCTCTGGGAAGAACCGCTGCGCTTCGACCCCTGCAGGTGGGACACCACCCGGCCGGACTTCCGCAAGCCCCCTCCCGACGCGTTCCTCCCGTTCGGCGGCGGGCCGCACCGGTGTGTCGGCGCGGTCCTGGCGACCACCGTGGTGAGGACCGCGCTCGCCAGGGTGGCCGAGCGGGCGGAACTGCGGCTGGTGCGCGGAAACGCGGAGCCGTCCGGACTCATCGGCATGCGCCCCAAGCACGGGCTGACCGTGCAGGTGCGTGCGGTGGCATCGGCGGGGGAGGAGAGGCGATGACCGCCGATTTCGTCGCGTGGCCCGAGGCGGACGCGGCCCGGTACCGCGCGGCCGGGTACTGGAGGGGAGAGCCGTTCGCCCGGTTCCTGCAGCGGGTGACGGGGGAGTTCGGCGAGCGGACCGCCCTGGTCGATGATCGCGTCCGGCTGACGTACCGCGAACTCGCGGAGCGGGCGCGGCGAGTCGCCTGCGGTCTGCGTGCCCTCGGGGTCGCGGCCGGGGACAGGGTGCTCGTGCAGTTGCCCAACCGCACCGAGTTCGCGGTGCTGTGGTTCGCGCTGCACGAACTCGGCGCCGTGCCGGTGCACACCCAGCCCGGCCACCGGCACGCCGAGATGATCCACCTCGCCCGTCTGTCGCAAGCCGTCGCGTACGTCGTCCCCGACGTCCACGCGAGGTTCGACTACCGGGAACTGGCATCGCTCGTGCGCGCGCATGTTCCGTCGCTGCGGCACGTCATCGTCGTCGGCGACCCCGGCGGTGGCTTCACCGCCTTCGACGACCTGCTGTCGACGGCACCGACACCGATGGCGAACGAGTCGCGGCCCGGAGACCTCGCACTGCTCCTGCTCTCGGGGGGCACCACCGGGCAGCCCAAACTGATACCCCGCACGCACGACGACTACCTCTACAACGCCAGGGCGGCCGCCGAGGTGTGCGGTCTGGACGAGGACTCGGTGTACCTGGCGGTCCTGCCCGTGGCGTTCAACTTCACCATGAGCTGTCCCGGAGTGCTCGGCGTGCTCGGCGCCGGCGGCACCGTGGTGCTCGCGGACAACCCCGACCCGTCGTACTGCTTCGACCTGGTCGAGCGGGAGCACGTGACGATCACGGCGATCAACCCGCTGCTCACCCCGGTGTGGCTGGACGAGGCGATCGCCGCGGCGGCGGACCTGTCGAGCCTCGAGGTCCTCCAGATCGGTGGTGCGCGGCTTTCCGACGACCTGGCGCGCCAGGTCGTCGAGGGTTTCGGCTGCACCCTCCAGCAGGTGTTCGGCATGGCGGAGGGCCTGCTGTGCATGACCAGGCTTGACGACTCCCCCGAGGTGATCGGGACGACGCAGGGCACACCGGTGTCGGAAGCGGACGAAGTGCGCGTCGTCGACGAGTGCGGCGTCGAGGTACCGGAAGGGTGCGTCGGCGAACTGCTCACCAAAGGGCCGTACACACTGCGCGGCTACTACCGCGCCGCCGAGCACAACGCCACGGCGTTCGTGGATGGCTTCTACCGCACCGGCGACCTGGTCCGGCGGCTGCCGTCGGGTCATCTCGTCGTGGTCGGACGCAGCAAGGACCAGATCAACCGCGCCGGCGAGAAGATCTCGGCACCCGAGGTCGAAGGCCATCTCCAAGCCCACCCCGCGGTCCGGCTGGCGGCGCTGCTGCCGGCGCCGGACCCGGTCCTCGGGGAGCGCTCGGTCGCCTTCATCGTACCGAGCGGGGCGTGCGCTCCCACCCGCGAAGATCTCGTGACCTACCTGACCGCGTGCGGACTGGCTGCCTACAAGACGCTCGACGAGGTTCGCCTGCTGAACGAGATGCCGAGCACACCGGTGGGGAAGGCGGACAAGCGTGAGCTGTCCCGCCTTCTGAACGGCGCGGTCGGGCCGTGAGGTCGAGGAGGGGAGCTTTCCCGAACCTCGAGTTCATGAAAGCTCCCCTCCTCAACCTCGGCTCGCGGCCGGGACGAGGAAGCGCGCGACGCTGTCCAGCTTCTCGCAGGTCTCCTCGAACTCGCGGTCCGGTGTGGACTGCGCGACGATGCCCGCGCCGGCACGCAACCAGGTGCGGCCCCGCTCGCGGTACACCGACCGGAGGACCAGGGCGGCGTCGAGCGCACCGGAGTGGTCCACGGTCATCACCGCGCCCCCGTAGAGGCCTCGAACTTCGGATTCGTGGCGCCGGATCGCGCCGTAGGCGGCTTCTTTCGGGATACCTGATGCCGTGACGGCGGGGAAGATCGCCCCTAGGGCGTCCCAGGCGTCGCGGCCGTCGGCGAGTCGCCCGATGACTTTCGAGGCGAGGTGTTGCACGGTGCCGCGTCGCTTCACCGACATCAGCTCCCGCACGTGCACGGAGCCGGGCTTGCAGAAGGACAGGAACTCGTCGTTGCCGACCTTCACCGAAATCGCGTGCTCGTAGATCTCCTTGGGATCGGTGAGCAGATCCCTGCGGTGACACTCGTTCAGGACTTCGTCATCGGAGAGCGCACGGGTGCCGGCCAGCGGCTGGCTCACCACTTCGCCGTCGGCGCTCACGGACGCGACGACCTCCGGGCTGAAGCCGGCCACCTCGACGCCGTCCAAGCGCACCAGGAAAGACCTCGCGGGCATGTTCGCCCGGCGGCCCAGCGCGTAGGTGGCGGTGAGGTCGATGTCGTCGGGCAGATCGACCACCCTGGAAAGGATGACTTTCTGCAACAGCCCCGCCTTGATCTCGTCGACGGCATCCATGACGGCCGAGTGGTAGGCGTCAACGTCCGTGTTCCGCACGCCCACGGGTTCGGGACGCGGCATGACGGGCGGCCTGGAGTCGGTGAGCACATCGGTCAGGGCGTCGGCTTCCGCCGGGTCGACCGCTCTGATCCGCGCCCACCCGTCGGTGACGCGGACCTCGCACCGCGGCACCACCAGGTGGGCCAGACGCTGACCACCGAGCAGGTCCTGTTCACCGTTCTTGACGTAGGACAGTTCGAAGGCCGCCCACCCGTAGGCCCGCCAGCCGTCCACCCGCAGGTCCGAGAGCAAGGACCTGACGATGCTCAGCGGCCTGTCGTTCCAGGCGAGTGCCGTGTCGACGGTCCTGCCCCCGTTCCGGTCGAGGATCACCTGGGCGAGCACCCCGCCGGCGTAGGAGAACTCACGGTCCTTCTCGTAGATGACGTACTCGTCGTGAAGCCCGGCTTCGGCCAAGCGCACCACCACGTCGAGCGGATCCCCGGTCACTGCGACCTTCGTCTCGGAGTAGTGCCGGGCTGCGGTGATCATGTTGATCTTCCTCGTTCGCTTGGACGGGGGAAATGACCGGAGGCCCGGTTCGCCTCATCGGCGGACGAGGACCCATGTCTCGTACAGCGTGTCGTTCGAAGCGGGTCGCGTCGTGTAGTTGTCGTAGACGGCCGCTTCCCGGAACCCCGCGGCCGTGGCCATGCGGCGGATCGCCTCGCGCTTGAACGCGCGGAGGTGATGGACCTCCCGTTCCACCCGGTACAGCCCAGGGGCGTCCGTCTCGATGAACTGGGTGGAGTGGTACTCGCAGTAGTCGGTGGCGGGATCGCTGTCGAACCGCCAGAAGGCGGCAAGGTCGCCCAGGTCGACCGCGAGGTCGTTGTCGCGGAAGGCTTCTTTGAGCATGTGCCACGACATGAGGTCGAACATGAACGTGCGGCCGCTCGGCAGGACGCGGGCCACTTCGGCGAACGTCCGGCCGAGCTGGCTCTCGCCGGCCACGTGGTTGAAGGCGGTGCCGGGGCACACGACCGCGTCGACTTGACGTCGAACGGGTAGGTCCGGCAGGTCGGCACGGATGAGCTCCACCTCGTCACCCAGCTCTTTCCGGGCCCGCGCGAGCATCGGGGGCGACCTGTCGACACCGGTGACGGAGAAGCCCCGCTCGATCAGCACGCGCAGGTTGCGGCCGAAGCCGCAGCAGAGCTCCAGCACGTCCCGCACCGGAGCCGCGTGGTTCGTCCAGATCATCTCGAAGAAGTCGGCCATGGCGACCGGTGTGCGCTCGCCGGTCTTGTCGATGGCCCACTCAGCCAACCGCAGATGGATGTCGTCATAACCGGCATAAGGGTCGACGTAGTCCGCCGGAGGCGGTTGTGTCTGCATCGTGACTGCACTCCCGGGAGGTGTTGCGCGCTGGGATCGGGACATGGCGGATACCGCCCAGAACGTTCGCCGGGGTAATTCACGTCCAGCAGGGCATCACGATGCACCCGTCCGACCGCGAATTCTCCCGGCACTGACCTGGGCCACGCCACCAGTGGATCACGGGGCGACCTCCGGGTGTGAGGCGTGGTGGGATCTTCACCTGATCGGTAACAATTCCTCGCGGATCGGGCGCGAGCGGTTACCGGTGGCGAGATCGATGTCCTGATGGTCTTCACCTTGCCGGTGCCCGGTTTTCCACGATCAGGGGTACAGCATTGTTGGCCCTGGAGGACGGGGCTATACCTGATGACGGAGCCGCACCAGAACGGTCGGCTCGAATGGAATGCCTCGGACGGGCACCGCGTTGACGAACCAAATCGCCGTCGTGCGGCGAGTCGCGGCTGCCCCGAGTGCGCCCTTGACCATCTACCCAGTAGGGGTAAATCGAATGACCATGTCCGGCGCTGTACGCGTTCTGGTGATCGGTGGTGGCCCGGCGGGGTCGACCGCTGCCACCCTGCTGGCCCGCGAAGGGCTCGATGTGACCCTCATGGAGAAGGCGGTCTTCCCGCGTTACCACATCGGCGAATCACTTCTCCCGGCCCTGCTGCCCGTCCTCGACCTGCTCGGTGCGCGGGAGAAGATCGACGCGTTCGGCTTCCAGTTCAAGGGCGGGGGTCACTTCGAGTGGGGGCACGAGTCGTGGGACGTGACCTTCGGTGACCTCCCGGGCTGGGAGGCCGACTATTCGTACCAGGTCACCCGCGCCGATTTCGACCACCTCCTGCTCGAACACGCCAAGAGCCAGGGCGTGAACGTCATGGAAGGGGTGGAGGTCAAGCGGCTGGGTTTCGACGGCGACCGGCCGCGGTCAGCCGTGTGGGCCTCGACCGACAGGGGTGGCGAGGAACGGCAAATCGAATTCGACTACCTGATCGACGCATCCGGCCGGGCGGGTGTCATGACGAATCGCCACCTGCGCACGCGTCGTTTCCACGAAACCTTCAAGAACGTTGCCGTCTGGGGGTACTGGTCCGGCGCGAAGAAGCTGCCCGCAGGGCCCAGGGGCGCCATCGCGATCTGCTCCGTTCCCCACGGCTGGTTCTGGGGGATCCCGCTCCACGACGACCGGCTCAGCGTCGGCCTGGTGACACACACGACGGACTTCAAGGCGAAGCGGGACAGCGGGCTCGACCTCGAAGAGATCTACCGCGCGGGCATCGAGGAGTGTCCGCTCGTCGCCGACCTGTTGTCGTCCGCGGAACGGATCTCGCCGCTGAGCGTCGAACAGGACTACTCCTACACCGCCGACCGCTTCTCCGGTCCCGGCTACTTCCTCTCCGGGGACGCCGCGTGCTTCCTTGATCCCCTGCTCTCCACGGGGGTGCACCTCGCGATGTACAGCGCGACGCTCGCCGCGGCCTGCCTGGCCAGCACCGTGCGGGGCGAGGTCACCGAGCAGGCCGCGGCGGTCCACTACGACGAGACCTACCGGAACGCGTATCTTCGCTACCTGCTGGTCATCTCGAACCTGTACCAGCAGTACCAGGGCAAGGAGTCCTACTTCTGGGAGGCGCAACGCCTCACCCGGCGGGATTGCAGTGACGCCGACATGAAGCAGGCGTTCACCGACATCGTCTCCGGCATCGAGGATCTGCGGGACGCCAAGGTGACCCTCGAGGTCGCGCTGGAAGCGGTGGCCAGGGCCCATTCGCACATGGTCGAGGTGCGCAGGGAACCCTCGGCTCCGGCGGCTGCGTCCACGCAGGTCGGCCAGGACGAGCTCACCCAGGCCAGGTTCAAGTTGTTCAACTCGGGGAAGATGGGCTTCCCCTCTCCAGGCCAGGTGCGGCCTCCCGGGCTGTACGTGGTCACGGAACCCCGGCTCGGCCTCGCCTACCAGGGGCACTGACGCCCCGGTCGTGAGGATCGGTGCCGGTGCGGGGCCACCGTTCCGGCACCGACCGGTCACCTGCCCTCTTCCCGCCGTCCCGCGCGCTGTCGTCGGGAACGACGTTCGACGTGGTCGACCAGCGTCAGGGACGGGCCGGTCATCGCGGTGGTCACCAAGGCCATCACGAGCAGCGCCAGGAACATCGGCGGCGTCAGGAGACCGGCGTTCAGGCCGGCTCGCAGCACGATCAGCTCGGTCAGGCCGCGGGTGTTGAGCAGGCACCCGATCCGCAGCGCGGGCCAGGGGCGTTGCCCGGCGAGACGTGCGCCCGCATAGCCACCGAGGACCTTGCCGGCGATCCCCAGCGCGATCGCGGTCACGACGAGCGACATCGTGGTGCCGGCGAGACCATCGCCGAGCACCGCGATGCCCGTGACCACGAAGAAGGCCGGTACGAGCGCTCGGCCGACCGCCGTCACCCGGGCCACCGCGAACGTCCACCGCCCCGCCGTGGGCACGGCCAACCCCGCCAGCACCGCGCCCAGGACGGACGTCATGCCGCCGTACCCGACGGCGAGCGCCAAGCCCAGGGCCACGGCGGCGACGAGCACGGCGGAGGCAACGGGGCGCCGCGCACACGACTCGCTGACCCGCCTGGCACCCAGCAGGCGCCGCACCACCAGCGCCACGGCCCCGGCTCCGACCAGCACCGCCACCGAGCGCACCAGCCCCACCAAGTCGCCGGTGGCCAACCCGACCGCCAGCGCCAGCCCCAGCCACGCTCCGGCGTCGACCACGATCGCCGAGGCCAGCGCGAGCCTCCCGGTCGCGGTCGCCGTCATCCCGCGTTCGACGAGGATGCGCGCCAGGACGGGCACCGCTGTCACCGTCAGCGAAACGGCGATCATCACCACGAACGCGGAGGCCGGTGCGTTGCCGCGAACGTGTGGGGATTCGAAGGACATCACCCAGATCGCGAGCAGCAGGCCGGCGGTCACCGCCGGCAGGAAGCCGCCCGCGGCCACCCAGCCGACCGTGCCGGGCGGTGTCCGGGCCAAGCCCTCCCGCAGTTCGTGCGCCACGCCGACGAGGAACAACGCAAGGCCGACCTCCGCGACCACCGTGAGGCCGGTCAGGACGCGGTCGGGCAGAAGTACGTGGATCACTCCCGCGCCGAGCACGTGGGCGGCAACCGGTGCGATGAGCAGCCCGACCAGGATTTCGCCCATCACCTCGGGTTGCCGGACCCGACGCGCCACGAAGCCGCCGACCTTCCCGGCGCCGATCGCACCAGCGGTCGCGGCCGCGACGTGGAGCGCGTACACGAGGTGATCCGGGGTCACCACGCGGATGTCTCCGGGCGGGCTGCCGCCTGGCAGCCCGCAGTCGGCGATGCCGCGGCTGGGCAGGTCTGTTCAGCGTGATGTGCCGGCAACCGCCGGATCATGTCTTCTTGGCGTGGCATCTCTGGCGACGTCGGATATCGCAACTGTCCGAATACCTTTCCTCGGGTGGCTGGGCCGGGCGCAGACGTCGGCGGCGCGGTCACACTGCTCGCACGCTGCGACGCTGATGTGGATGCCGAGCATTTCGGCCAGAACCGCAGTGGGCCGGTCTGTGGCGAGTTTGCACAAGGCGGCGGATCGCGCTTGTCGCGGCCGCAGTCCTGGCGAGTCGTTGGCTCAGATGGTGCGAGCTGATTAGTCGATCTTGCGCCTACCGAAATCCTGTAGCGACGCCGGTCCGGAGAGCGTCCGCAATTTCCGGCAGAGCTCATTATATGGACGCTCATGTTGGCATTTTGGCCGGACTGGCATTGATGACGCCTTCGTGCGTGGATTAACGCGTCCAGGGCGTTCGATTCGGGTGCGCCGCGCCTTCTGTGTCACGTACGGTGACCGTTGCTTTCCCGTATGAGCGGCTTGTTGGTCTGGTGGGCTTAATCATGCCGACTGGGCTGAGTGATGCATCGGGTCGTTGTCACGTTCGAACGGTTCGAGTTTCCTCGCCAGTGACGAAGCGCCGGTCGTCAACGGTGTGAATTGGCCCATCGACGGCGGCACGCTTGCATGACGTGGACACAACGCATGAGCCATCTAGGAGATCGTGATCGTCGGAACGTGAGTAGCGCCGTTTCCGATCTCTTGATCACAGAGAGCTGACCTGCGTTCGAACGCATCAGCGATGATCTGGCCGCCGAACTCAGAGGTATCGGACTCGACGGCTACAACGGTGGACCAGGGTCGAGAGCAACAACGCGACAGAACCAGCCAGTCGGTGGGACGGACCGAGATCAGGCACCGCAGACGTAACGCCGTACTTCACCCGCATGCCTCACGGCCCGTATGCATGATCATCGCAGGTCAACGGCTCGGCGCCGCGTTGTGGCACCGCGCAGGCGGCCGGTGAAGCAGGGCGGATGGTTCCGGCATTCGGTGGGTGGCCTGGCGGTCGAGGGTGTCGATGACGCTGGTGTGCACGAGGTCGGCGACCCGGCAGGACGGTCCACGGCCTGAGTTGGTCGTCGACCACGACGAGACCGGGAACTCCGCTGACCGCCATGACCCGCAGGGCTTTGGCGACCTGGTCGTCCGCCGTGACGGTCTGAACGATGACGGCGATGTCGCGTGCCTGCATGGCGCCAGCCCGTTCGTTGCGTCTGGCCAGATGTCCCGGTGTGGTCATGGTTGTCTCCGTCGCGAGCGGACCCGGTCCGGTCAGTCTCAGCGGGGGACACGGCCTCGACAATCAGGTGCGACACCCAACCTCGGGGATCTGAGTCGTGTATTCATCGCTTGCCGCCGAGACCGAGCGAGCCTGCCATGATCAGGCCGGCGGCGATGAGCAGTGCGTGCGGTACGAGGACGCCGGCGATCAGCAGTGTGAGGGCGATCGCGAACAACGTCCAGGTGAGCCGTCGTGTGCGGCGATGGTCGAGACGGGACACGGGTGCCTCCCGGCGGCGAGTGCGGTCGAGGGCTCTGTCACCTCACGGTCCACCACGGCGGCGTCCGTCCGCGATCCGTTCGACCCCTCAAATCCGCAGGACCCGGCCACCACCGGCCCGCCCGGCGTGGCGGGCCGCGGCGGACGAACATGGGTGTTGCCACGGATGGACAGCTGGGTGGCTGGGCAGGCAGCCTCACAGGCGTGGCGGGAAGTGATCACGAGGAGGCAGCACGCGTGTCGTTGTTCGGGCGGATCTTCCTGCTCAACGCCCTGGCCCTGGTGCTGGCCGCCGCACTGCTGATCTTCGGCCCGGCCACCGTGTCGACGCCTGCGCTGCTGGGGGAGACGGTGATCCTGGTCGCGGGCCTCGCCGTGATGCTGATCGCGAACGCCGTGCTGATCCGGATCGGTTTGGCGCCGCTGGGCCGGCTCACCCGCGAGATGACGACCATCGACCTGCTCAAGCCCGGCCCCGGCTGGCCGCGACGGGGCACGGTGAGATCGCCGAGCTGATCACCACCTTCAACAGCATGATCGACCGGCTGGAAACCGAGCGCGGGCACAGCTCGGCGCGCGTTGTCCGCGCAGGAGTCCGAGCGCCGCCGGATCGCGCAGGAGCTGCACGACGAGGTCGGACAGTCGCTGACCGCGGTGTTGCTGCGGCTCAAACGGGTCATGGACCAGTCACCGGGGCCAATGCGTGACGAACTGCGCCAAGTGCAGGAGACGACGCGCAGCACACTCGGCGAGATCCGCCGCATCGCGCGCAGACTGCGGCCGGGTGTGCTCGAGGAACTCGGGCTCGTCAGCGCTCTCAAGTCGCTCGTGCACGAGATCTCCGAGCGCGCCGGCCTCACCGTGCGGCGGGCTTTCGACAAGGACGTGCCTGCCCTGGACGCCGAGACCGAGCTCGTCGTCTACCGCGTGGCCCAGGAAGGCCTCACGAACACCGTGCGGCAAGCCGGAGCGAGCCAGGTGGACCTGGTGCTGCGTGCCCACCCGGAAGGCGCGGAACTGTGCATCCGCGACGACGGGCGTGGGATCGGCGACTCGGCTGAGGGCGCGGGAATCCGGGGCATGCGCGAACGTGCTCCGCTGGTCGGGGCCGACCTCACCGTGGGACCGGCGCCCGAAGGCGGCACCGCGGTGCGGCTCGTCGTCCGGGCGGCCGCCGCACAGGGAGAGGACCGCGGATGACCGTACGCATCCTGCTGGCCGACGACCACGCTCTGGTGCGTCGCGGTGTGCGGCTGATTCTGGACAACGAGCCCGACTTGACCGTCGTGGCCGAGGCCGGCGACGGAGCCGAAGCGGTGAGCATGGCCCGCGCCGACCGGCCCGACCTCGCGATCCTGGACATCGCGATGCCCCGGCTCACCGGGTTGCAGGCCGCGCGGGAGCTGTCGCGGCTGCTGCCGGAACTGCGGATTCTGATTCTGACGATGTACGACAACGAGCAGTACTTCTTCGAGGCGCTCAAGGCCGGCGCGTCCGGGTACGTGCTCAAGTCCGTCGCCGACCGCGACCTGGTCGAGGCGTGCCGGGCGGCGATGCGCGGCGAGCCGTTCCTGTACCCCGGCGCGGTGAACTCCCTGATCCGCAACTGCCTCGACCGGGCACGAGAGGGCAGCGGCATCCCCGCTCGCGCCATCACCGACCGCGAAGAGGAAATCCTCAAGCTGGTCGCCGAAGGCCACTCCTCCAGGCAGATCGCCGATCTGCTCGTCATCAGCATCAAGACCGTCGAACGGCACCGCGCGAACCCGCTGCAGAAACCCGGGCTCAAGGACCGCCTCGAACTCACCCGGTACGCGATCCGCGCCGGGCTCATCGAACCCTGGCCAAGGAACCACGCTCCGTGAACGTAGAAGTGACGCCCTGCCCGGCACAGGGGTCAGGCAGGACTTCGCCATCCGCTCCGGCCGCCGGATCGGCGTGATCTCCTACCGCGACGCCAGGTTCGAGCTGATCATGTCCAAACAGGACGACCTGGGCGCCACCGCCGCCTCGCTCCCGCTCACCCCGGAGGAGGCGGGCACCCTCGCCGGGTTGCTCGGCGCACCGCAACTGGTCACCCAGCTGGAAAGGCAGCACCGCGACATCACCGGGATCAGCACCCGCCAGCTGCCGGTCACCGCGTACGCGAACCGCACGCTCGGCGACACCGCACTGCGCACCTGCACCGGCGCGTCCATCGTGGCCGTCGTGCGCGCGGGCAACGCGCATCCTTCGCCAGGTCCCGACTTCCTGTTCGAGAACGGCGACCTCGCGGTCGTCGTCGGCACCGCGGACGGACTCGACACCGCCGCCGAGATCCTGACGGGCGGCTGAGGCACGTGCACGACACCACGATCGCGCTGATCCAGCTGGGTGCGGTCTTCTTCGGCTTGGGCTGCTCGCCGACTCGCGTGGAAATTCGGCATCTCGCCCATCCCGCTCTACCTCGTCGGCGGTCTCGCGTTCGGCTCCGGCGGTCTCATTCCCTTGCACGGCATCGAGGAGTTCGCACACCTCGCCAACGAGATCGGCGTGGTGCTGCTGCTGTTGTTATTGGGACCGGAGTACTCGGCATCCGAGCTCACCACGGGTCTGAAGAAGTCGTGGATGGCAGGCGTGCTGGACATCGTCCTCAACGCCGCACCGGCGCTGTCGTGGCACTGCTGATCGGCTGGGGCCCGGTCGGAGCGCTCGCCATGGCGGGCGTCACCTACATCTCCTCGTCCGGCATCATCGCCGAGGTCCTCGGCGACCTCGGCAGGCTCGGCAACCGCGAGACACCGGTGATCCTGTCGGTGCTGGTGTTCGAGGACCTCGCGATGGCCGTCTACCTGCCGGTGCTCACCGCCGTCCTGGCGGGCGTCAGCTTCCTCGGCGGCCTCACCTCCGTCGGCATCTCCCTGCTGGCGATCACCGTGGTCCTGGTGGTGGCGCTGAAGTACGGCCGCTACATCTCCGCCATAGTGGACAGCCCCGACCACGAGGTGTTCCTGCTCAAGCTGCTCGGCTCCGCACTGCTCGTCGCGGGCATCGCCTCGCAGCTGCAGGTCTCCGCCGCGGTCGGCGCATTCCTGCTCGGCCTCGCGATCTCCGGCTCCACCGCCGAGAACGCCACCCGCCTGCTCGAACCGCTGCGCGACCTGTTCGCGGCGATGTTCTTCGTCGTGTTCGGCCTCAACACCGACCCCGCGACGATCCCGCCGGTGCTCGGCACCCATCTCCGCACTTCGCCCCGGACTTGGATCGAGCGTGGCGGTGACGTCGGCCTCGGCGATCGCGATCCCGGTGACCCGGACTTGCCGAGCGGAGCTGCACGGGCTGAGCGTGACCGCCGCCCTGGTGGTCGCTTGCTACGCCTGGATCGGCCGGGCATCAGCGGAACCGGTCGTCGACGGCAACCGCGCCAGCGCCATCTACAGGCGCTCAGCACCCTCAGTAGTGAAGTAGGCGATCGACGTCACCGCGGACAGCTGATGACGCGAGCCGAGCGGCTACCGGTAGGTCAGCACGCGCTTCTGCACATGGTGATGCTCGCAGTTGTGCTCGTCGGACTGAGCGCACCTCACCTGTCGCGCAACGACACCGAGAACGCAGAACAGTATCGAGCACCTGCGAACAACGCGTCGGTGTCCGCTGCACCATTCACACACGGCGTTCTGCACGACCGGCCGCGTAGGGCGGTAGCGGCATGGCAGGTGCTCACGACGGCGACATCAGAAACCTGGTGGGGCGTGTTCTGGCCCGCGACCGCTGCGCGCACGATGCCGGGATGGTCGCTGATCGACGACATCGGTGGCGCCGGGGCAGCGGTTGCCATATCGGGCCCGCCATCGACCCGCGCACCTCCGGCCGCGTGAGCTGAACAGTCCGAGCCGGGATTGTTCCCACCCGCCGCAGCGCCGGGTTCGTGACGGATGCACTGCGGCGGCACCTGCGCGCGCCCATGACTCCCACTTTGCGAAGGAATGAACACATGTCCGTTGTCGTGCTGGTATTGCTTCTCGCCGTCGTCATGACCGCCCTCGGTGTGACGGCGGCGATGGTCGTTAAGAAAGAACCGTTCTACGGCGTGGTTGGCCTCTTCATCATCTGCGGCCCGAGCTCACTGCTGGCGGTCCTGTACCTGGCAGTGGCCTGAGTCTGGCCGCCGGACCATCGCGGTGACCTTCGCCGTGCTTCGTGCGGGGCTGATGGTGTTCCACCAGACCGAGGACCTGTCTGCGGAAAGTCTGCCGCAGGCAGTCCCGAGCCGGGCAGACCAGCCGCCGTGCACGCGTCACCAACGGTTACGAGCCAGAGCCGCTCGTTTTGACAGACCGCAGCTCACCGGCCGCGTTCTGGACGAGTCCTCGGTGGGTAGTTCGGCAAGTCCGAACCTGGAGCAGGCGGCCTTCACCCGGTGATGTTCTGCGCACCGCCGGATCGATTCCTCACCCCATCGTCTGGCGGTTCACAGGACGGCGGTGAAGGTGACGGTTCCGCTGACGCTGGTCAAGCCCTGAGGGGTGAGGCAGGCGGTGAGGTCGGTGGCGGGCAGAACTTTGGTCTGGACAACGGTCGCGCCTTGGAACAGCCCGTCGACCACGGTGCCGGTCAGGACGAGCACCGTGGTGCCGCCGGGCTTGAGGTTGACCTCGAAGCCACCTCGGACGGTGCTGCTCTGCCCGGTGTTCCAGTGGTAGGTCGAGGTGTTGGTGGTGGAGCCGGCCAGGCAGCTGAACGTGCCGCTGACCAACGAGGTGAAGGTCGCGCCGGTGATCTCGGGATGGCTGGGGGACACGCAGCCGCCCAGCGTGCCGGTGGCGTGGAAGTCGATGTGTCTGGGCAGCAGCGTCATGCCGGGGGAGTAGGTGCCGACCTGGGTGCCCAGAGCGCAGTTGACGTCCACCGCGGAAGCCGAAGCGGGCACGTGGAACAGTCCTGCGACGCCGAGCAGCGCGCCGACCACGGCGACGATCAATGAACGCAGACGCATGAGGATTCCTGTTCTCCGGAAAGGTGATGAGCGAATCCAGTTTTGCGATCCGTTCATCCGTTCTCAATCGGCTGAACGGCTTGTGGTGGAACACTGTCCGTAGGTGTGCGCAAGGCGTCGCTGCTGGAGGAATTATTCCTTGTGAAGTGACATGGGCTTGGTGGAGAAGGGTTGGCCGTTGACGTTGACGAGGACTCCGGCACTCGATTGCGTCATCAGGACGACTTCGAGCTGCCGGAGACCTGGCAGTCCGAGTGTCGGTCGATCCGCGAGGCGGCGGGTCAGGCGAGTTGGGTGATGGTGATGTTGGCGGGGCCGCTGGTGCCGGTGACGCCTTCGGGGGTGAAGCACTGAGCCGGTGTGGTGTTGAGCAGCGCCGCGGTCATCACGACGGTGGCTCCGGTGAACCTGCCCGCGGTCACCGTGCCCTGGTAGACCACGACGACCTCGTTCGCGGGACGCAGCACCACGAGCCCGACTGCGGCCACGGTGGTGGTTTCGCCGGTGTTCCAGGTGATGGTCACGGTGATGGAGATGCCGCCGCCGAGGCAGGACACCAGGCCGTTGGCCACGATCGCGTACCCGCCGGAGGTGATGGTGGGGGATCCGGTGGAGGCGCAGGAGTCGTAGTCGGCGCTGGAGGTGATGGAGACGACCTTGGGCTGCGCGGTCACCCCTGGGTTGTACGTGTTGGCGCCACTGCCCACGCAGGACAGCAGTTCGGTCGCCGCCTGGGCCGTGGGCGCGGTGACCACGACTCCGGCCGCCACCGCCAACGCGGCCACGGCGCCCGTCAAGAACCGCCGCGCCATTGACAACAGCCCCACTGCTCTCGTGGCTCTCATCAAAACACTCCTCACATCCGGGACTTGGCCGGATCACACTGTAATCCCGCGATGGCGCGCCAAATGGGGGAAAAGGAAGACACTTTCCGTATGTGTCGGCCCAGGGGAATCCGCGTTGCCCGTTACTGCTGGCCTGCCTTTCGGCAGGCCTGAGCGACAGCGACCTTTCGCGTGTTGCTGGGGATACACCCGTTTGGCTGATATCCACGTGTGCCGCGGTCTCGTTGAAGGAGGGCAAATCCCGCGACGTGAGGACATGACGGATGAGAAGGCTCGGAGCCGGTCTGGCCGCCGCTGTGCTGGTGGTGGCCGGCGGCGTGCCGGCGGGCGCGGTGGACGGCACGCTGCCCGGTGGAATCGGGATCGCGGTGGACATCGAGACGCCGCTGCCCGACACGGTGATCCCCAAGGGCACCACCACGGTGGTCGGCACGGCATCGATCGGTACCAAGGCGGCGACGCCGAGAACGTCACTGGTTTACGTGCTGGACAGCTCCGGGAGCCTCACCCAGGCCGGGTGGGACGCGGAGAAGCAGGCTGTCGCGGAGTTCCACCGAAAGGTGGCGCAGCAGCCGTACCTCGGCGCCGGCAGCGTCGGCTTGGCCGCGTTCTCCACCGGCGGCCGGGTCTTCTGGACCGGTCAGGCCGCCGGTCCGCAGTTCCACAACGCGCTGGCGGCCCTGCAGTGGCAGGACGGCAGCACCAACTTCACCGCCGGCCTGAGGGCGGGCACCGAGGCCGCGAACGCGACGACCGAACCTCGGTCGATCATGATCTTCCTGTCCGACGGCCGCGACAACCACGCCCTGGAGAACTTCGAAGGCGCGCTGTCCCAGGTGCCGGAGCGGGTGGACATCCACACCGTGGCGTTCGGTCCTGACGCCGGGTGCGGCAACGGCTCGCGCAGCCTCAAGCGGATGGCGGAGGTCACCGGCGGCACGTGCGTCGAGGCTTCCGAGGTGAGGGGCCTGCCGGCGGCGCTGGAGGCGCTGTTCCCCTCCGAGTTGCAGCGCCTGACGCTGACCGTGGACGGCGGCCCGGAGTTGCCGATCACCGAGATCACCCCGGTTCTGCCCCAACCCGGTCCGCGCCAGGTCCGCTACTCCGTCGAGACCCCGCCGCTGGACGTCGGCAACCACCCGTTGTGCGTCACCGCCCACGGCACCGACTACGCCGGGCAGGGCAAGGTCACCGACTGCACCAACGTGATCATCCGCGAACCCTCGCCCAGCACCACCCCGACCACCACGGCGGTCCCGACCGCGAGCACCACCCCGACCAGTCCCGGCAGCCCGCCACCGACAGCGGCACTGCCCGGCAACCGCCAGGTCAGCATCATCCCGCGCGGCGGCGTGGACACCGGCGGGACGGCACCGTGACCGCCCGCGAGCACGCGGTCATCCCCGCGGCCGCACTCCTGGTCGCCGGCCTGCTCGCCGCCGGGCTGCTCCTGCCCTCCGGTGACGACGGCCCGACCGGACAACCCGTCACGGCGCAACCACCGGCGATGTCGGCAACGGCACCGGCCGAGGTGCGCATCCCCGCCCTCGGCGCCCGCTCCACCCTGATCCCGCTGGGACTCAACCCCGACGGCACTGCCGAGGTCCCGCCGCTGGACCAACCCCTCCAAGCCGGTTGGTACAAGCACGGCCCCGCACCCGGCGACACCGGTCCCGCCGTTCTGCTCGGCCACGTCGACGGCCACGGCCGCCCCGGCATCTTCCACGACCTCGCCAAGCTCAAGTCCGGTGATCGCGTCGAGGTCGCCCGTTACGACAACAGCACTGCAACCTTCACCATCAGTCGGGTCGACCGCGTCCCCAAGGACCGTTTCCCCACCGACTCCGTCTACGGCGAGACCACCACCCCGCAACTGCGCCTGATCACCTGCGGCGGTGTTTTCGACCCCACCACCGGCGACTACAGGGACAACGTCATCGCCTACGCCGACCTCGTCTGAAGCAGGGTGAACGTGTCACGCGTCGGTCGACCTGGCCCGGTTCCACGGGCTGACCCTCGCACCGCGTGGCATGGAGGGTGTTGGCGTCCGGACGTGACCAGTGGCTGACATCGATTGCCGGCACAATCCGCCCGTCGCAGCGGGAAACGGCTTGGCGGGCAACAACGTTGCGCAATCGGACGATGCCGGCTCGGCCTGCGTCGGTCAACTCGAACAACGCTGCGGACGTGGCTGACCAGAGCCCGCCTCGACAACGCCTTCGCCGAGGTGGCTGGGTGGGGGCGCCGATCTGCTCGGTTCCCCCACCCCGGCCCTCCACGACGACTGACAGATGCCGTGCTAGTCCTTCCAGGGCATTTCGTCGCGCATGCCTTCGTGGATGGCGAAGGCGTTCTTCACCGCGGCCTTGAGCGCACCCTCCACCCAGCGGCGGTGACGGCGGTCGCACGCGTCGTTGGCGAACCACACCCGGCCCACCGGCCGGACCACGTCCTCGTAGAAGCCCTCGCTCATCTCGAACGCGCGGAACAGCGGGCCGATGCCGCACGCGTACCAGTCCAGCGCCCAGTCCTTGTAGACGCCGAACTCGAAGGTGTCCCGCGCCTCCGGGTGGATCTTGACCAGGTCTTCCAACGCCTGCTGCACGCTCTCCTCGCCGGCCAGCGGCGTGTAGGGCATGCTGTCCTGCTCCCAGCAGTAGGACGCGATCATCACGCCCTTGCGGTAGCGGGTGTCCTGGCCGGCCGGTGGATAGACGATGTTGCGGATCGCCAGGTCGGTGACCGTGAGCCCGTGCGTGATGCCGTACGAGCTCTCCCACCACCGCTCGCTGAACTGCATGAACAGCTTGTGCGCGCGGCCGTAGTAGGTGTTGCGGATCGCGTACCACTTGTCGGGGTCGAGGCCCTGGATCTCCATGTGCCGCAGGGCCGCGAACGGCACGGTCACCACCACCTCGTCCGCGGTGACGGTGTGCGATCGGCGGCCCGAGCGGTAGTGCACGCGCACGCCGTTCTCGTCCTGGTCGATGCCGTGCACCTGCGCGCCGAGCCGGATGTCGTCCATCAGGTACGGCTCGAACGCGCGCGGCAGCGAGTCGGCTCCGTCCACGATGTAGACGAGGTCGCCGAAGACGTCCTCGTAGTAGTGGGAGAACCACTCGACGAGCGAGAAGTGGTAGCGGCCCTCCAGGTTGAACAGCGGACCGAGCATGGACAGCGCGCCGTCACCGAGCCCGCGCTCCTTGAGGTAGCCCAGCAGCGTGTACTTGTCGTAGTCGACGAGAATCTTCTGCCAGGCCCTGTCCGGGCCCTCGCTCTCCATCACGTCGATCAGCGGTTGCACGGTGTGCCGGAGCAGTTCGTGCGGCGTCTTGTCGGCCTCTGCCGTCGACAGGTCGAAGTTGAACGAGGTGGCGTCGAAGTCGCGCCGCCGCACACCTTTGCCCTGCAGGTAGATGAACGTGTCCTCGTCGTACATCGGGAAGGGCTTGGTCGCGAGACCGAACTTGTCCTTGATGAGCCACTGCACCAGCGGGTGCTGCTCCGGGAAGCGCATCGCGCCGAACTCGCCGTACATGTCGCCCGCGAACCCGCGGTGGGTGAGGACGCGCCCACCCAACCGGTTCTGCCCCTCCAGGACGGTGACCTCGTGCCCGGCTTCCTTGAGCAACAAGGCGGCCGTCAAGCCCGCCATACCGGCACCGACCACCACGACCCGGCGCCTCGGCGCCGAACTCTCCGGCAACCCGTCCTTCAACAGGTCGAGCACGTCCACAGCCATGACCGAATCCCTCGCTCACCGTCGTCACCCTGAGTTGGTAGGAGAGGCGGCCGTCCTCGTTTCGACCGTACTGCCGGATCAAACGTCGGACTACGACACGATGGAGTGGTTCGCGGTTCCCGATCAGTGACACGCTGGGTTGACAACCGCCCTGGCAGTCCCTGACCCACAACGTTTCGACGGACCCGTTGACATCGTTCCCGAATCCCAATTTCGTCGCTGTTCCCGGCCTCATGCCGCTACAAATGGAATATGTCTTTGTGTGCCAGGGACTTCGCGCGTGTAGCAGTTGGATGGCGAGTAGGCCGTGTCGGTGGCAACCACCCGCGCTTTCAAGCCCGTGTTCACCTCATCCCGATCGTGCCAGGACTGATCTTGCTCGCCGTCGTGCGGGTCTGGCCGAGGAAAAGCTAATGCGTCTGAAGGTCAGACGGCAGTCAGTCGACGATGGCGCGCGTCCGATCATGTTTTGGACGGAGAACGACCTCGATCACCGCGTGAATGATTGGGTCCGCTGAATACAACCGGGTGTCGGCGAACATTCGTGCGGTGCGGCCTGTGATGGCTCTCCATGACAGCGATGAGCAGCACGGAGGCGATCATGGCAACGATCAAGCCCCCAGTGCGCTCGAAGGCGTCTCTGTGTCGAGCGCGCGGTCCCTCCGACACGGCCTCCGCGACCAAGCGGAACGTGCCACCGGCTATACCGGTCGAACTGGCCCGGCCCGTGGCATTGCCCTCCGGGGCGTCGCTGGCGATGCAGGCGCGAGCGGGCGGGTTGGCGCGCGTGGTGCTCTGGTCGTTGTGCGTGATGTGCAGAACGCCGGTGGCCGCGCTGGCCGGTGCCACCGTTCCAGCGGTGAGCGGGCCGGCGATGAGCGGAGCGCCGGTCGAGGTGCCGATTCTGGGCACATCTCGTCCCGTGATCAGTGGTCTTCGATGACCTCGCGGAGACCGTAGGGGTTCCGCCACCGATTCGTCGCGACTTATCTCCCATGCGAATGGCGCACACGAGTGCACCGCATCAGACCAGCACCTGCACCGAAGGTAGTCAAAAACCTCACTAAAGTGTTACAGGCAGTACCCGAACGTGTCGGAACAGGTGCCCAATAATGGGCAGTGCTTCGTCGGAAGGGCACGGGCGACCACATACAGGTCAACTCTGGATCAACCTGTCTCCGATGGGCGACCACTTCCGGGGGGTGATGACCTGGCACGAACCGCATGATGTGAGATTCCCCTGGTCTTTCCCATCGGCTCACCAACGACTATTTCCAGTCGTTGGCCAAAGATCGTATATCGATTCCATGCGCTCGATGTTCACCTGTGTCGCCATTATGTCGAGCTTGCTCAATCGGCCGGACATGACGGCACAGCAATGCGGTCTTGTGGACTTACTGCACCGGACCGTCCAGTCAAGACTGATCGACCATCCCTTCCATCCGAAAGGCTGTCATGAGCGAGACGACACGACGCGATCTGCTCCGATTCACCGCTGCGGCCGCCGTGGCGGGCGTTGCGGGGGCTGCCTCGGGCGGCTTGGCGCCACCCAAGGCAACTGCGGACCCGAACCTCCCGGCCGCCGAGGCGCAGGAGCGGGCGTTCCTCGCGCAGAGCCCGGACGCCATCCGAGGGCTGAAGTGGCGCGGGGCAATGCTCACGCAACCGCCCAACCCCACGCTGACGGCCCGGTTCGACACCCGCGGCCTGCCCTATGCCACTGCGGCGTTCTCGTTGGCCAACAACAACCTGGACACCGTGGCGCTGCGAGTGGCGAACATGGGCGACCTGCCCGACGGCACCACCAAGCGCCAGCGCGACGACGAGGTCATCAAGCTGTTGCGCGAGCTGCACCGCCAGGGGGTCAGGGCCTACCTGTTCAAGCGGCAGTGGTTCCAGCGCAGCGGCGTCATCATCAGCTACCAGCGTCCATTCACAGAAGCCGGCGCCGACGAGTTCATCGACGACATGAGCAGACTGGTCAACCGCGCCCGGCAGGAGGGCATCGCCGGCGCGCTGCACGGCGTGGCCGCGATCGAGACCAACCTGAACAACTGCGCCGAACTGCGGGAACGCGCCCTCTACGTCGCCCGGGGCATCAACGCCCGCACCGACGACTGGCTCCGATCGCGCACGCTGCTGATGCCCGGTGCGGCCATGGGCTTCTACTTCAAGGGCATCCACAACGGCGGTGAAGCGTGGCTGACCCAGCTCCGGGCCCAGACCGGCCACTTCGCCCTGATCTACAAGCACATGCGCAGCCAGGAAAACGGCTTGTGCCGGCTGGAGAGCCTCAACGGCCAATGGGACGACGCGGTCGGCCGGGAAGCCAAGAGGACCGTGGACCAGCAAGTCAAGTTCCTGCGCACCACGATGGGCATCTCGGACCTCGAGTGGTACTTCCGCACCCACCGGGCCGAGTACCCCAACCACACCCACCTGGTGTTCTGGGGCGACGACGGCGACGGCGTGGCGGGCCTGTCGGCCCTCGAGGGCCAGCCCCAGTGGAACTACAACACGATGCGCGCGCTGCACCGGCTGCTGGTCAAGGCCAACCGCTGGCACGGTCACTTCTTCAACTTCCCCTTCACCCGCGAGGGCGCCACCCAGCACGACATCTGGCGATATCTGATCACCGTCGACGGCAGCAACACCCGCCGCAAGAACTGGGCCCCCAACCGCTCCGGCACCCACAGGGTCTGGGACGAGTGGCACATGTGGTCGCAGGAGAACGCGACGTACTGAACTCGGCCGCGAGGCCCGACACGGAAGAGACACGGTTGACATGAGACCGAAGAAAGCCTTGTTCACGGGTGTGGTCGTGGTCGGCGTGGCGATCGCCGCCGTGGTCTCGCCGGCCGCCGCGACGCCGGACGCAACCGCCTCCGGCATCGGTGGTGTCGCGGCGAGCAACCAGGCCGCGGACGTGTACTGGAGAGGCTCCTGGGCCGCCGCGCAACAGCCGCGCAACCCCAACGTCCCCGGTTGGTCGCAACGCGGCTTCACCAACCAGTCGCTGCGACAGGTCGTCCGCATCAGCGCAGGCGGCACCCACGTGCGCATCCGCCTGTCCAACCTCTACGGCGACACCCCGCTACCGGTCACCGGCGCCACCATCGCCCGCACCGAAGCCGGTGCCACGCTGCGCCGTGGCTCCCAGCGCCACCTCACCTTCGGTGGCCGGCAGTGGGCGCAGATCCCGATCGGGACGGAACTGGACAGCGACCCGCTGCTGATGCGCACCACACCGCTGGAACAGCTGACCGTGACGCTGTACTTCGCCCGCCACACCGGCCGCGCGACCTACCACAGCCGGGCGACCGCGACCAGCTACCTGGCCAACGGCGATCACCGCGTCGACCCCGCCGCCACGGCGTTCACCGGCAGATCCGGTTCCTGGTACTTCCTGACCCGCGTGGACGTCCGAGGCGACCAGGCACGCCCGCCGGACGGCATCGTCGCCCTCGGCGACTCCATCACCGACGGCTACGGCTCCACCCCCGACGCCAACAACCGCTATCCCGATGAACTCGCCGAACGCCTGGCGCGCAACAACACCCCACGCCCGGTCCTCAACGTCGGCATCAGCGCCAACCGAGTGCTCAGCGACTCACCCTGCGGCGGCGAATCCGCGATCGCCCGGTTCCGGCGCAACGTGGCCACCCAACCCGGCGTGCGCACGCTCATCGTGCTCGAAGGCATCCACGACATCCGCTCGCAAGGCGGCACCACCGGCTGCGCCCAAGGCGCACCGGTGATCACCGCGCAACAACTGATCGACGGCCACCGGTACCTGATCAAGTGGGCTCGTGAGCGCGGGCTCACCGCGATCGGCGCCACCCTCCCACCATGCGGCTGCGTCGGCGGCAACGAAGCCATGCGCAACGAGCTCAACAGCTGGATGCGCACCACCGCGGGCACGGCGGGCGGCTACGACGCCGTGGCCGACGTCGACACCGCACTGGCCGACCCGGCCAATCCTCGAGCACTGCGCCCCGCCTACGACAGCGGCGACGGCCTGCACCCCAACAACGCCGGCTACCGCCGCATCGCCGACACCATCCCACTCGCCGAACTGTGACCATCCCGGCGATACCGCCGACCGGTCGGGGGAGCACAGCTCGTCAGATGCGTCTGCCACGCCGTCCAACGGAGGTGGAGGTCTATCGGAGGCCAGTGGCGGCGGCTTTTCTCCTGCCGAGGTGACCTCGGTACGTGCCGCCGCCCCGGCCGGACCTCGGACGGGAGCACCGAAGGAGAAAGCAGGGCTGACCTGCGGTTTATGCAGCTGATCAAAGCCGCTCACCGCAGCGGATCCACCATCAGGAACCTGTGGACGCGTTGCGCCCCACGGCGGCGGGAAGGCGGAGCGCGGCCCAGAACGGCACGACCATCAGTGCTGCGGCCGTCCAAGTCAACGCGGGTGCCGCGGTGTCCAGCACCACTCCTCCCACCGCGGCACCCCCTGCCACCGCGCCGTTCCAGGCCGCGATGGTCAGCGACTGAGCTCGATCCGCGTCTCGTCCCGCGATCAGAGCTGTGACTGACTGGAACGCCGTGGGGGCGCCGCCGAACGCCAGACCCCACACCGCGCACGCCATCAGCGTCGTGGCTGCGTCGTCGGACACCGCCAGCAGCACCATGCCGACAGCGGTCAGCAACGGGCACCAGCCCAGCACTCCACGAGGACTGCTGTCCACTGTGGATCCGACTGCGAAAATCCCACCCACGGCGGCAATGCCGAAGACGAGAAGCGCCGTGGTCAGCAGGGCTTCCTGTGTCAGCCGAGCGAGGACCGGACCTATGTACGTGTAGAGCATGTTGTGTGCCAACGAGTACACGAACACCACGACCAGGATCCGACGCAACTTCGGCAAGGCATGTCGCGTCGGCTGCGCCGGCTCGGTCGTGACCGCCGGCACCACGAGCAGGATCCAGCACAGCAACGGCACGGCGATCGCCGCCATGGCCGCGAACGACCAGCGCCAGCCGACCAGTTCACCGAGAGCCGTGCCGGCGGGCACCCCCGCCGCGAAGCCGACGGGTGTGCCCGCCATCGCGATCGCCAGCGCGCGGCCGGCCTGCCCTGGCGGTGCGATCCGCATCGCGTACACCGCCACCAGGGACCACATCACGCCGGTGATGGCGCCGGAGATCACCCGTGCACACAGCACGACACCGTAACCAGGGGACACCGCGATCGCGAGGTTCGTCACGACGAACCCGAGCACCAGTGCCAGGAGCACGCGCTTGCGAGGCAGGCGGGACGTCAGCGCGGTCAACGGGATCGCGGTGACCGCGGTGGTGACCGCGTAGACGGTGACGAGCTGTCCGGCAGCGGACGGGGACACCCGCAGCTCCTCGGACATGCCCAGGAGCAACCCCGCGGGCAGTACCTCGCAAAGGCAGCCGAGCAGCACCGTCAGGGTCAGTGCGAGCAGCGCCCGCCACGGCAGCCTGTTCTTGGACAAGGGATTCCTCTCACGTGAGAACCGCCCCGGCACGGGACCAGGACACCCGTGCCGGGGCGGCGGACCGGGTTCAGCCCTTGGCCAGCTGGGCGTCGATCCACGTCCGCAGCGCGGATTCGCCCTTGAACCCGATCATGCGGGAGCCCGGGAGCTCCGCGGTGTTGCGCACCGGCACCAGCGTGGGCAGGTACTGGATGCGGTAGCGGGACGAGAGGTCACGGCTGACGTCCACGTCGACCATGCCGACGAGGATCCGGCCGTTGTACTCCGCGGCCAGCTTCTCGATCACCGGCTTGAGCTGGCGGCAGGGCGGGCACCAGGAGGCGCCGAAGTCGAGGACTACCAGCTTGGTCTTGGACACCTCCATCACCTGCTGGTAGTTCGCGGACGTCACCGCGACGACGTTCTCCGCGCTGATCCGGGTGTTCGAGCCGGCCGTCGGAGCGGCCTGGGCTGCCGCGGGCAGCAGCGTCGAGGCCAGGAGCGCCACGACGGCGACGCCGGCGCGCAGCCAGTTCTTGAGCAGGGACATCAGAACTCCTTGGTACGCAGGGAAACTACGGTCACCCGTCGGCGCTCAGCCGGAGGTCGTGGCGAGACCGGCACCGACCCAGTCCTCGATGCCCTCGCGGTATTTGCGCACGTTCGAGTAACCCAGTCGGAGCAGCCGGGCCCCTACGAGTTCGCTGTTGCGACAGGGCACGTTGGCGCAGTAGACGACGATCTCGGCGGTCTTGTCCGGCAGGACGTCGGGTGCGTGCTGGTCGGTGAACTCGGCCGCCTGTTCGTAGGGGAATCCGGGGATGTTCACCGCGCCGGGCAGGTGTTCTTTCTCGTAGTAGCCCGCGGGCATGGTGTCGACCACTACCAGGGTGCCCGCGTCGATTCCTTTTCGGAGTTCCTCTCGGGAGATCAACGGCAACATCGAAGTGACCCCTTTCCGGCACGGTTCGCGCAGTGTTCGCGCTGATTCCGAGTGTGGCCGGGCGGGGGATTCACGCCCACTGCCAGCGCGCTATGCCGCGCCGTTATCCAGCCGTCCGCGATAGCGGTCGTTCTGTGCGACGAGCTGTTCGTAGACGGTCACGGCGGCGCGGTGCACGGTGGTGAACCGGTCGCCGAGCGGGTGGTCCGCGCGCCAGAGCAGCAGGTGCTGCACCTTCATCGGGTCGCCGGCGAGCGGCCGGATCACCATGCCGGGAGGTTCCGGCGTGGTCGGCTGCACCAGGCACACCCCGTGCTCGCCGGACACGAGGCGGTGCCGCAGCGCGTCGACGTCGTGCGCGATGCGTGGGGTGAACCCGTGCGCCAGGCACATCTCGCGGAACACGACCCGGCAGCCGTCGCCACAGCTGGACACGATCCACCGCTCCTGTGCCAGAGCGCCCAGCTCGATGACGGATGAGGCGGCCAGCGGATGCCGCTGCGGCAGCGCCACGAACGACGGCTCGACGACCACCCGCTCGGCGCGCACCCCGTCCGGCACGACCAGCGACCGCGGACCGCAGATCATCGCCACGGCGAGGTCGACGCACCCGCCGGCGACCTGCGTGACCAGCCTGCTGTGCGACAGGTCCGCTCGGCTGGTGAGCTCGTGGTCCGGCAGCAGCCGCTCGACGCACCCGAACAGGCCAGGCACGAGGTTGCTGTCGTTCCAGCCGATCCGCAGGCCGCCGGGGGACGGCTGCTGCAGGCGGAAGTCCCGGTCCAGCTCGTCGAAGGCCGGGATGATCGCCTCCGCGCGGGCGAGCACCAGCTCTCCGATCCGGGTCGGGCGCACGCCGCGCGGGCCGCGGTTGAAGAGCCGTTCGCCCACCAGTTGCTCGATGCGACGCAGCTGGTGGCTGAGGGCGGGCTGGGCCAGTCGCAGCTCGCCGGCGGCCCGGTTCAGGCTGCCCGCCCGTGCGATGGCCACGAGCACCCGCAGATGGCGGACCTGGAGCTCCATGTCACTCATCAGACACGGCCGAACGCGTTCTGTCAGCGGTTCGGCGCCGAACGGAGCAGGACGTTCGGGCGTCGGACGCATAAGCCGGCGACATGACCTTCCGGCAGTACCCGCCGGTTCTGCTTCTGCCGATAGTGGTCGAATCCGGATTTCCCTGCCCCTGTGAATATGACTTCGGAGTCGACAGTGTTGTTGACAACTCCGCTGACCGAGCATTGTGCCACCCCTTTGCGGAGCGGTAGGCACGTGTGCATCGGTGTGAGCCCGTTCAACAGTTATTTTTCGGTGGAACGCATCACCGCGCTCGCCCGCTGGGCGATGCGGGAATTCGAGCGGTTCCATTTCTTCGTGCCCGACCACGCGGCCGTGTACACCCTGGAGGCGCTCGGCTACGAACCCGGCCGCGCGCAGCGCAAGGCCGGACGGCAGGGCCAGTACGTGGTGAACAAGATCTGCCGCGCCCTGCGCGACGTCGGCGTGCTGGAGCCGGAGGAGCACCTGCTCGACGGCGCTGCTCTGGCCCGCAACGACACCTACCGTGAACTGCTCCGCGACGCGGGTGCGTGGTTCATGACCGACGGCGCCTTCGCCGCGGAGTGCCTGGAGGCCACCCGCTGGGTGCTCGACCGCCGTCTGCCGGACGGCCAGACACCCACCGAGGACCAGCTGAGGTCCGCCGTCCGGTACTTCCTCGCGGAGCTGCCGATGTTCATCGACACCCCGGCGATCGCGGGCGTCGACAGCTCGGTGTTCGCCTACCACCAGAGGGTGGCGTTCCTGGAACGCCTGTACGCCAGGGAACTGGCTTGGCAGCCGAACCCCGCACAGGGCTTCGTCGTGCTGACGCCTCATGAAGGGGCGGTCTGACGGTGGCCCACGACGACTACTCGCTGAGCAGGCTCCCCGCCGAGGCCCGGAGGTCGTGGGTCTCCGTTGCCGTGCAACGGTTCGGGCAGGTTTCGGCGTTCCACCAGTTCCTCCTCGGCGCCACGCTCGGATTCGGGATGACGTTCTGGGACGCGGTCCTCGCGATCACGCTCGGGTCGGTGATGCTCGAGATCGTCACGATCTTGATGGGGATCGCGGGCGTGCGGGAGAACGTCTCGACGTCCGTGCTGGCCCGCTGGGCCGGGTTCGGGGCACGCGGTTCCGCGTTGGTGGGCCTGCTCGTGACGCTCAGCCTCGCCGGCTGGTTCGGCGTGCAGAACGAAGTGTTCGCGCACGGCCTGCACCGGCTGATGGGTGGGCCGCCGGTCTGGGCGTGGGCGGTCCTCGGTGGCATCGCGGTGACCGTGATCGTCGTGGCGGGCTTCCACACCATGGCGTGGACGGCCTACCTCACCGTGCCGGCGTTCCTGCTGCTGACCGGCTGGACGATCGTTTCCGAGCTGCAGCGGCACGACCTTGCGGACCTGGTCGGCATGGCCCCGCCCGGCCCGGCGCTGAGCCTCGCCCAGGGCACCACACTGGTCGCGGGCGCGTTCATCATGGGCGCCGTCATGACGCCCGACATGACGAGGTTCAACCGGCGTCCCTCCGACGTCGTGAAGCAGACGCTGATCAGCGTCACCCTCGGCGAGTACCTGATCGGCCTGACCGGGGTGCTGCTCGCGCACGCCGCCCGCAGCGCCGACGTGGTCGGCGTGATCATGTCGAGCTCGGGCGCGATCGGCACGCTGATCACGGTCACGGCGATCCTGAAGATCAACGACTGGAACCTCTACTCGGCGTCCCTCGGCCTGGTGAACACCGTCGACGTGCTGCTGGGCAGGAGGATCAGCCGATCGGCCGCGACGCTGTGGCTGGGCACCCTGGGCACCCTGCTGTCCGCTCTCGGGATCCTCGGCCACTTCACCGTGTTCCTCACCTGGGTCGGGGTGATCACACCACCGGTCGCGGGCATCATGATCGCCGAGTACTTCGTGGTGCGCACCTGGCGCGCGGAGCTGGAGTCCTCGCGCGCACGAGGGGAGCTGCCGGCCGTTTCGCCGGACTGGGTCCCGGCCTCGCTGGTGTGCTGGGCGGCCGGAGCCGCAGTCGGTTTCCTGGTGCCGTTCGGCATCCCGACGATCAACTCCGTCGTGATCGCGTTCGCGTTGTACGCTGCGATCGGCAGGACGGCCGGGATCATGCGGCCGCCACGCTCCCCGGTCGACACTCATCGCTGATGGGGAAGTGATGGCATGGAGCTCGACGTCCACCACCTCAAGCTCGTGCGGGCGATCGGCGAGACCGGCAGCCTGTCCGAAGCGGCGGTGCGGCTCGGGATCAGCCAGCCCGCCGTCAGCGGCAGCCTCAAGCGCCTCGAGAACGCGTTGGGGCAGCGGCTGTTCGACCGCGGCTCCAGCACGGCGCCGGTCGTGCCGACACCCACCGGTGAACTGCTGCTCGACCGGATCAGCGCGGTGTTGCCCATGATGGAGGGGCTGGCGCGGGACATCGAGGTCCGCACCAGCCCTTCCGAGATCGTGCGCGTGGGCGGTGTCTGCTCGCCGGTCCTGTGCCATCTACCCGCGATCGTCGGCAGCCACCGGCCGCACGGGCCGGCCGCGTCGTTGTTCGACAGCGAATGCCGGGACCTCGTCGTGGACATGGTGGCGCAGCGGCGGCTGGAAGTGGGCGTGGTCAAGGACTACCCCGAGTTCGAGGTGGTCGTGCCCGCGTCGGTGGACTTCGCGGTGGTGGCGCACGACAGGACGTTGGTGCTGCTGCGCGAGGACCATCCGCTGGCCCGGCACAAGGTGATCGCCCTGGAACAGCTCGCCGGCGAGCAGTGGGTGCTGCCCCCACCCGACTCGTCGCGCTTCCACGAGTACTTCCACAGGTCCTGCCGCCGCAAGGGTTTCATCCCCCGGGTGCAGTACGTTTCCGAGTCGTTCGGGATGACCGTGGCGGCGGTGCGCAACGGCGCCGTCGGGCTGTCGCAGGCGGCGTGCGAAGGGCATCAGCAGGTCGTCGCCCGGCTCCTCGCGGATGACGCGCTGTCGCGCAGGTTCCTGCTCGTGTGGCACCGGGAGAGCGAGTTCGCGCCGGTGGCCCGCGACGTCCTCGCGGACGCCGCGCTGGCCTACCGGCTCGAGTGCGAGGCCTCGCCGGTCTACTCCCGTTACCTGGCTTGATGAAGCGGTGTGCCCCTCCGGAACAGGAGGAACACACCGCCGGAACCGTCAGCGGAGCTCTGCCGGTGGCAGGGTCGTTCCGTGAACCCAGACCTCGTGGAACGTTGTGAGGTCCTTGTCCGCCACCGCCGCCGTGTAGAGCTCCCAGTCGTACCAGCCCTGGTTCATCAGCGTCGCGATCTCCGGGTAGTCCCGCAGCACCGTGAAGAACTTGTCGTCGCCGATGTGCTTGCGCAGCGCGTGCACCATCAACACACCCTTGTCGGTGGCGGAGAACTCCCGTCCCGCTCCGGGGTCGGCCAGCTCACGCCCCCAGAACCGGGGGTCGGCCCCCACCCGGCGCAGTGCGTCCTGGTAGCGCCGCTCGACGGCAGGCCCACCGTTCGCCTCGTTCCACAACCACACCACGTACCGGGCGAACGACTCGACCATCGGCTGGTCCTTCCACATCTTGATGGCGAGCTGGTTGCCCCACCACTGCGATGCCAAGGACTGCACCAGCGCCGACTCGTCCGCGGCGACGCCGTGCACGGGCCGGCCCTGGGAGGGGTGCGAGTGGGTCAGCCACTCGGACAGGTACACCCCACCGGTGGACGGCAGGGGGTAGGGCCCCAGTTTGCCGGTGAGGAACTCCATCACCGCGGGCAGTTTCCTCGCGAGTGCCGGGTCAGCGCCGGGCGCGAAAGCGTCGAGCACCGGGGTGCCGCCGGGGAGCGTGGACTCGCGGACGGTGAACCGGTCGATGGCGATCATCGTCGCGGATGGCGTGACGGGCACCTCCTCGACCCAGCTGTGGGTCCCGCCGTGGACGGCCTTGCGCACCCCGGTCGACACCACACTCCATCCGGTGGGAACCGTGGCGTTGAGGTGGAAGGTCGCCTTGTCCACCGAGGTGTCGTTCACCGGGAACCACGTGCTCGCCGAGTGCGGCGCGCCGGCCGCGATCACACCGCCCGACCTCGTTGTGCGCCACCCGGTCGCGCCCCGGCCAGGGGTGTACTCCGGCTGGGGGCGACCGCAGTAGAGGACTTCCACGACGAACGACGTGTCCGCCGCCAGCTCGGTGACGGGCGTGATCACCAGCTCGTGGGCCTTCGCCCGGACGAACGACGCAGGCACACCGTTGACCTTCACCGCCGTCACGGTGAGACCGCGCAAGTCCAGGTTGAACCGGCTGAGACGTTGCGTGGTGGTGGCCGTGACGAGGGCCTTGGCGTTGAGGAAACGAGAGGCCGGGTCGTAGGACAGGTCGACTGCGTAGTCGCCGACGTCGTAGCCACCGTTGCCGTCGGTGGGGTAGTAGGGGTCGACGCCGAGCACGACACCGTTGGGCGCGACGTGCACGTAACCGTCGGATCCGATCGTGTCGCCGGCGTGGGCGACAGCGGGGCTCAGGAGTGAACAGCACAGCGACAGACCGAAGAGCGACAGGGTGGTCGACGAGTACGTCCGTCGAATCCGCACAGCCATTGGCAAACCTCTCAGGGCAGTGGCAGGGGTTCGCCCAGTCTGTGAGCCCGAAGCTTTGCGGTACCAATGCCGTTTCTTCATGTCCGAGCGTTATCGACGTCAACGGGACTGTGAGAAGTTCGGCTCTGGCTCGTGGTCGATGACGGGGAGTGTGTGCACGGACGGTCCGGATTCCACTTTCTCCGCTGGAGCTGACCGGCCGGTGTTCAGTGATCGGTGGGCCGCGAAGCTCGAGCTGCCGCGACGCGGTCTGCGATGTGGTCGATGACGACGTTGACCGCGCGGCGGTACGGGGTCGCGTCCTGGTTCACCTGGGACAGGAGCATGCCGCCTTGGATGGCGGCCAGCAGCGCGACCGCAAGCGCCGACACGTCCTCGTCGGCTCCGAGGTCGCCGCGCTCGCGCATGCGGGCAAGCCCGGATTCGATCGCTGCTTGCCACGCGGCGAATCCCGTGGCCAGGCCGAGGCGGGCTGAGGGGTCGATGTCCGACAGCTCGCTCGCGAGCGAGCCGATCTCACAGCCTCCGGCGCAGTGCACCGCGTCCAGGCGGACGGCGGCGCGTTCGCACCATTCGCGCAGTGCGTCGATGCTGTCGAGGTGGTCGAGCAGGGGCTGCTGTTGTTCGAGCTTCACGGTGTTCTGGTACTCGATGACCGCCGCCGTGAGGCCTTTTTTGTCTCCGAAGTAGTGGTAGATCTGCGAGGCGCTCACCTGGGCGCGGCGCTGCACGTCGGGAATGCTCGTGCCGGCGACGCCCTGTTTGAACATCAGTTCGGCGGCGGCCTGCAGGATGCGGTCTCGGGTGCGACGGCCGCCTTCGGTGCTCGCCGCCTTGCCCTGCGTCTCGCCACCTCGCGTCTGCATGCGGGTCAGCCTACCCAGATTGGAATTGACTTTCCAATCTGGCGGTGCCTACGGTTGGAGTGTTCATTCCAAGATCATTCAGCACACGCGAAGGTGAAGCTCGTGGCCCTCGACCCTCAACTCCAGACCGTGCTCGACGACTTGGCCGCGACTTCCACGCCCGCGGCCAACACCCTCACCGTGGCGGAGAATCGCGCCGCCGGCCTCGCGTTCGCCTCGTTCGCCGGTGACGTCGTCCCGGTTCGCGAGGTTCGCGACATGACCTTCCGCAACGGCGACCACGACGTTCCGGTCCGCATCTACACGTCCGAGACGGTCCCGACGGGCTCGCCCGCTCCGGTGACGGTGTTCTTCCACGGCGGCGGCTGGGTGTTCGGTGACCTCGACAGCCAGGACCACTACGCCAGGGTCGTCGCGACGCGGTCGAAGACCATCGTCGTCTCCGTCGACTACCGGCTGGCGCCGGAGCACCGATACCCGGCAGCCGTCGACGACGCCTACGCGGCGCTGCGATGGGTCGAACAGAACGCGGGCACCTTCGGCGCCGATCCGAAGCGCATCGCCCTGTTCGGGGAGAGCGCGGGAGGCAACCTCGCCGCCGTTGCCGTCCAGGAAGCGAAACGACGCGGCGGACCGGTCGTCACCTACCAGGCCCTCGCCTATCCCGCGACCGACCGCTTCGACGACAGCCCATCGATGTACGAGTACGCCGCAGGCCCCCTGCTGACGCGTCCTTGGCTCGAGTGGTTCTGGGGTGCCTACCTGAACACGCCCGACGAGGGCGCCGACCCCCGCGTCTCCCCGCTGCGCGCGGAGGACCTCACCGGACTCCCGCCCGCGTTCCTCGTCACCGCTGAGCTCGACCTGCTGCGCGACCAGGGAATCCGGTACGCCGACGCCCTTCGCGGGGCTGGGGTGCCGGTGACGCACCGAGCGGTTGAGGGCGTGCCCCACGCGTTCCTGTCCTTCACCCGTGACGTCCAGATCTCGCGCGACGTGCTCAACGAGATCGGCGACGCCATCGGCGCGGCCTTCGCGTGACGGGCGGGTCAGCCAGAGCTGAGGTCAAGCGGAGGCGCGTGGGTCCGGAGACTCGCGGCACCGGCTCTGTGGTGCTGTCGACCGGTGTAAGGCAGCCCGAGGCGGTCCGGTTCTGCGACCTATTCGGAGAACATCGTGAACGAGCGCATCCGGTCGAAGCGCTTGGCCGCGAGGTCCTCGAAGCTGATCAGGAAGCAGCCGTAGTGGACGTCGCTTTGCGTGTAGAACTGGGCGAGTGGCACCCACTGCCGGATCAGCCGGTGCTCCTCCGCCTCGATCAGGGAGAAGTTCCCCGTGTCCGCACGGTCGAGGCCGGCTTGAGGTCGGTTCCTGAGGTTCGCGGTCGCCATCTCGTGCCACGGGCTGTCGCTGCCGCCGATCTCCATGCAGTGCCCTCCGATGCGGATCGTGGACATCCGATTGCCAGGCCCCGGCCAGAGATCGTCGACGACGTCACACAGCTGGTCGAAGTGCTCCAGGGCGTCGAACAGCTGCTTCACGTAGTCCGGCCGGAACTCCATTTCGAGCTCATCGGTTTCTCCCATCCAATCCGGAAGATCCGCCTCGACCCACGCGGAAAGCTCGCACTCGGGGATGAGCAGCGGCGTGCCGTCGATGTTCGTCCCCTCGAGTTCGGGCGGCAACGGTGCCACTGCGGTCTCCGTGCCTACCGGGACGTGCAGAACCCGCGCGTACTCCGGCTGCTCATCAGAGCTGAAGGGATCCAGCACGTCTTCCTCGTGCTGCAGGAACAGCAGCAGTGAGCCGTCCGTCGGCAGGGGAAGACCTTCGGCCCGCGGAAGAGCCGCACAGTCGACGGAGGCGATGAACGGCAACGCGTACCCGTCCCCGTCGGTCGGCCATTTCGTGCCCACCGGTAACCGGGGCAGCCCTCCCTCCTGGCCGACAACCTTCTCGCCGGCGCGTGCGCCGCTCAGCCAGACGGCGAATCGGAGCTGATCCGCGAACGTGTCGATCTCGTCGTTCGGTATGCCCTGACTTGTCGCCGCCTGGCGGAATTGCTCGTAACGGTTCATGGTGCTACATGATCGCATAGTGATGAGAGCGCTCTCTTTGTCAGATGCGCGCCGAAGGCGGGTGCTGTCTCATGGCCGAAAAATGATGGCCTGACGGGCAGTACGGCCGACCTGGGGCGCCGGAGCAAGCGGGCAGGAACTTCGGCAACGGCTTCCGGTGAAGTCAGCGATCGGGCAGGAGGCGGCTGGTGGCGATGGTGAAGCCGATCGTCGCTCCGCCTCCGGCCCGGTTCCTCGCGAAGGTGGTTCCGTCGTGGGCTTCGGCGATGCCGGCCACGATGGCCAGGCCGAGCCCGGAGCCGGGTAGTGATCGCGAGGTGTCCGCGCGGTAGAACCGGTCGAAGATCCTGCCGAGGTCCTCGGTGCCGAGGCCGGGTCCGCGGTCCGACACGGTGATCGTGCCCGCGCGAACCTCGACGTCGACCGGGCCGGTGCCGTCGGTGTCGAACTTCGCGGCGTTCTCCAGCAGGTTGCCGACTGCGCGTTCCAGGGCGAGGCGTTGTCCACGCACTCGCGTCCGGTCGGCGTCGATGTTGATCTCGCGATCGGTTCGGCGCCGTGCCCGTGCGGCCGCGTCGCGGACGACTTCGGCGAGATCGACGTCGGTCTCCTCCTCGTCGGTCCCTCTCGCGAGTGCCAGGGCGATCAGTTCGTTGACGAGGTGGGAGAGCTCTCTGGTTTCTCCTTCGACGTCGGCGAGCAGGCGCACGCGGGACTCCGGCCTGAGCTGGTCGAGGCGGTGCAGCACGGTGGCATTGGTGCGCAGGCTTGTGAGCGGCGTGCGGAGCTCGTGCGCTATGTCCTGGACCAGTCGTTCCTGCGCCTCCCGTGAGTCCGCGAGCCTGCGCAGCATGGTGTTGAACGACGACGACAGCCGAGCCACCTCGTCCCGCCCCTGCACCGGGACCTCACCGCCGCTCAGCCCGGTGGCGCTGACGTCCTCGGCGATGGCGGTCAGCCGCACCAGCCGCCGGGTGATCCGGCGTGCCAGCACCCAGCCGAGACCTGCGGCGATCGCGGTCACGAGCAGGGTGAGCGCGGTGATCTCCTTGGCCATCCCGCTCATCACCTGGCGCGACTGGTTGACGTCGATGCCGACCTGCACCGCGCCGGCACCGTTTCCCAGGGAGGTGGTCAGCACCCGATAGGTGTCGTGCCGCACGATCACCTCCGCGGTGCTCGTGGCGCCACGCGTGGACCCGGTGGCGAGGGCGCGGTCGGCGTCGCCGACGGGGAAGGTCACGGCCCGCCCGCCGAGCGGTGTGACGCCACCGCCGGGGTCGATGCGTTGCGCGGTCAGCGGTAGCGGCTGCTCCAGTCCCGCGTCGCCGACGACGACGCCGGCCGGGTCGTGCAGCACGCCGCGATGTCCGTCGATGATCGCGGCGGAGGCGGTGTGCAGGCCGCGGTTCACCTCACCGATCACGCGCTCGACCCCGGAACGGAAGGCGAGCACGCCGACCACCCCCGCGGTGAGTGCGACGACGAGCGCGAAGGCCAGTGCGAGCCGGGTTCCGAGGTTCACGGGCGCCGCACCGTGTAGCCGACGCCGCGCACCGTGTGGATCACGGACGAGGCGCCCGCCGCCGCCAGCTTGCGGCGCAGGTAGCCGACGTAGACCGCGAGGTTCTTCGAGTCCCCGCCGAAGTCGAAGCCCCAGATCTGCTCGTAGATCGACGTGTGGTCGAGCACGACACCTTCGTTGCGCATGAGCAGTTCCAGCAGGTCGAACTCGGTCTTGCTGAGGTTGAGCTCGGTCGCGGCCCACCACGCGCGCCGGCTCGCGGGATCGAGCCGCAGCGCCCCGACGGACAGAGCACGGTCGTCGGTGTCCTCCGCGGGGACGACCCTGCGCAGCAAGGCCCGCAGGCGTGCCAGGAGCTCGTCGAGCTCGAAGGGCTTGGGCAGGTAGTCGTCGGCGCCCGCGTCGAGGCCCGCGACCCGGTCGGAGGTCTCGACGCGCGCCGTGAGCATCAGCACCGGCACCCGGTCACCTTCCGCCCGCAGGAGCCGGACGACGCCGAGCCCGTCGAGTCCTGGCATCAGCACGTCCAGGATGAGGACGTCGAACTTCTCCCGGCGGATTCGGGTCACCGCCTTCACCCCGTCGTCGACGTCGGCGACGGAGTAGCCCTCCAGCTCCAGTGCGCGGACGAGCGACTCACGAATCGCGCGGTCGTCGTCTGCGATCAGCACGGTGCATGTCATCCAGTTACTTCTCCCCACTCGGCCACTGCCGTTGATTCTCGCCGAGCGACACGCCGCGCCGCACAAAAGTTTCCCCTGAGAAAGGTAGGAACCCGGTGAGAATCCGCCGTTGAGACGCCTTCGCCATTGCCGTCGAGTGGGAACGATTCCTACATTCGGTCACGAGCGAGCACTTCTCCCGCTGTCCGCGGATGCCGCATCCCCTCTCACCGAAGGAGTTTCGTGGATACCACCATGAGCACCCATGCCCCGCCGGGCAGGCCACCGCACACGCGGTGGACCTCGCGGCTCGTCGGGCAGATCGCCGTGTTGCTCCTGGCGAACGTCGCGGCGGACTCGGTGATCGTCATGCCCCTGTTCGTGCTGCCGCAGATGCTCGAGCACTTCGACACGACCCAGTCGGCGTGGCTCGGATCCACCGCGATGCTCGCGGGGGCGATGTGGGCGCCGTTGTTCGGAAAAAGCGCCGACATCCACGGCAAACGCCGGATGCTGACAGTCGCGTTGCTGATCGCCTGCGGCGGTGCCGTGGTCTGCCTCGTCGCGCCGAACCTCTGGGTCTTCGTTCTCGGGCGCATGCTCCAGGGCGCCGCGGTGGCGACGGTGTTCCTGACCGTGTCGCTCGTCCGCGACCTGTGCGCACCACGGATCGCGATGCCCGCGGTGGGCGCGGTGACCACCTGCGCGGGAGTGGTCGGGATCGCCTTGACCTCCAGCGTCGAATCGCTCGTGGCGGAGTTCGGGTTCCGGGTCGTGTTCGTGGCCGCGGCGCTGTTCGCGGCTGTCGCGGTGACCTGCATCCGCGTCTTCGTCCCGGAGTCGGAGGTGAGGACGCCGGGGCGGGTCGACGTCGTGGGAACGCTCGTGCTCGGGGGAGGCGTCGTCGCGGTGCTCGGCTACGTCAGTCTCGGACCGGACGTCGGCTGGCTCAACGTGGGCGCGCTCGCGCTGCTCGCCGCCGGCGTCGTGGCGCTGGCGCGGTGGTACCTCGTCTCGAGCAGGGCTCCCGATTCCGTGATCGACGTCAGGCACCTCGGCAGGCCGATGGTGCTCACCCTGCTCGTGGTCGTGCTCGCCACCGGTGCGGGGCAGAGCATGGACCAGCTGCTCAGCCTCATCGCCCAGGTCTCGGCGGACCAGGGACTCGGCTACGGGCTCGACGCCCAGGGATCGCTCGCCCTGCTGTTCGGCTTGCCCGCCATCGGAATCATGGCGGGAGGACTGCTCTCGGGCTGGCTCGCGGCCCGCACCGACCCTGCCCTGGCTCTGGCCGCAGGCGTTCTGGTGGGCACCGCGGGCGCCTTCGGCATGTTCCTCGGCGCGTCCTCGTTTCCCGTCGCCGTGTTCTTCGCCTTCCTGTTGAACCTGAGCATGGGATCGCTGCTGGCTTCCGGGTTCAACATGGCGGCCGTCCTCACCGCAGCACACCGCCAGGGCGTCACCGCGAGCATGGTCTCGGTCATGAGCGCGATCGGCTCGGTGGGCGTGAGCTTCGTCGGTGCGGCGGTCCTCTCCGGCACGAGAGTCGCGGTCAACGGGACCACGGTCAACTCCGCCACGGGCGTGTACAGCTACATCGCGACCTCGGCCGGGTTGTTCGTGATCGCCGCGGCGCTCGCCTTCCTGCTGCTCGCCCAGCGGCGCGCTGAACGGCCACAAAGGACTGACTGACGTGCCCCTCGCCTGCGCGCACGCCGCAGCGCGCTGCGCGTCGTAATCGCCGCCGACACGTTCCCGCCGGACGTCAACGGGCCCGCGCGCTTCGCCCAGCCCCTCGCCGTCGGTCTCGCCTCGCGCGGGCACGACGTCCACGTCATCGCGCCCGACTCAACACAGTCAAGGAGTTTCCGTGTCGAACAGCAATCCAAGCCACCCGAGCGCGAAGATCCTGTCGGTTCATCAGCGTCTCGCCACGTCCGGCGCCCGCAGTGCACACGTTTTCCGGACCCACCGGGGATTGCACCTCGTTGTTCCCCAGTTGGCGGAGGACCTGCCGGACCGGGCGCCGGACATGAACGGCGGAAATGCCGACGTCGACGCCCTTCTCCACCGTTGGGAGGGAGGGCGGTTCGTCGAGGTCGACCGTCTGCCCTGTCCCAGCGGCGAGGATGCGCTGAGCTTCACCAGTGGCGGGAGGAACTACCTGGCGTTCGCCAACCTCCGCACCGGGAAAGGTCCGTACGAGACGGACGTCAACTCGCTCATCTACCGCGAGGACGAAGACGGGGAGTGGATCCTCGACGAGACGCTGCCCACCTTCGGAGCAAAGCAGTGGCACCACTTCTCGATCGACGACCGCGAGTTCCTGGCGCTGGCCCAGGGCCTGACCATGCCGGGCCTCTCGCCCAAGGGCCACGGACGTTCGGTCATCTTCCAGCGCGTCGACGGGCGGTGGGAGGAGTTCCAGGTCCTGGGAGGGCGCTGGGGTTACAACTGGGACCACTTCCGCGTGGGCGGACACCATTTCCTGGCATATGCGGACCAGGTCACCCCCAGTGTCGTCTACCGCTGGGACGGCGACTCCTTCGTCCCCTACCAGACTTTCGCGGAGAAGTTCGGCCGGAGTTTCCTGCACTTCTCGCAGGACGGCGAGGAGTGGTTGGCGTTCGCCTGCATCAACGGTGACTCGACGCTCTACCGCTGGAACGGTGAGCTGTTCGAGCCGCACCAGTCACTCGGTGGCCTCGGAGGCCGCGAGTTCGCGCTACACCGGCACGGGGAAAAGCTGTTCCTCGTCCGCATCTGCTTCATCCAGGGAAGGCCTCCCGTGGCCAAGACCGATCTGATGTCGCAGCTCTACAGGTGGCACGACGGCAAGTTCGAAGTGGTCGAGGAGTTCCCCACCTTCGGCGGCACCGACGCGAACTTCTTCGAGGCCGACGGAAAAACCTTCCTGGTCGTCGCCAACAGCCTCACCCCGGACGTGCGGTTCCGCCAGGACAGCATCGTCTACGAGCTCTCACTCGACAACGCCTGACCCGAACCGACAGCGCCCAGCCCGAACCGACAAGGACAGATTCGATGCGATACCAGCCCAACCGGCACTTCATGCGGCTGTTCGAGATGTTCACCTCCACCCCGGACAGCATCGGCCAGAACCTGCAGCGACGACTGGGCGAGGCCCAGTCCGACTCCCCGTTGCTGCTGGCGACGGGCACCGACCTGGTGCTGTTCCCGGGCGGCGGACGTCCGCCCACATCGGTCGACTTCAGGAAGGGCACCAGGGGGTTCTTCGAGATCACCGCGGTCTCGCACCTCGGCCTCACGATTCCCTACCTGGCCCGGCTGCGCGAGCTCGGCGACTTCAGCTGCAAGACCGCCGCCAGGGACCTCATCGAGCAATGCCGCGTCGTCCAGGACTTCAACAGCGTCTCGTACTGGCGTGACGAGGTCGCGGTCACCGCGTGGCAGGGGCACGAGGAGAAGATCACCGATCTCGTCGACTACACGTGCGCGACCACCGCGGACTACCTGGAGCGCGCGCTCGAGAACCCGAAGCTCCTGGACTTCGAGTACCTGCGCGCGAACCTGCTCGAAGGCGACGGGCCGGACGCGGTACCCGTGCCGTTCAACGACATGATGGCGGCGACCTTCGCCCTCTCGGCACTGGACTCGCTGCACCGGAGCCTGAAGTGGCTCCACGAGCAGTCCATCGACTGGGCCCGGCTGATGGTGATCGTCGCCGGTGGCGCCGGACGCCCGAGCGCCGGCCTGACCTGGCAGAGCAACAACGTGTGCCCGCTGTTGCACGAAGCGTCGGGCCACAAGCTGGACCCGGCCCGGCTGATCATCGCCCCGACCGCCCCCACCATCGAGCCCGAGCAGTTCGCCGACAGCGAGTTCTGCGCTCGGGCCGAGGCGCAGTACCGCAAGTTCTGGTACGGCTGCCTGTCCTCGGTGGAGATGAGCCGTCTCCTGTGGCCGGACTACCCGGCTTTCGAGAAGAGGATCGACCAGGCGCCCGTGGTCGACCCCGACACCGAGGTGGTCGACGCCATGCCGCGCGTCCGGTCGGTCCACGACAAGCGGGCCATCGTGACCAGGCTTCGCTACGTCATGGAAGACCCCGGCGCGCAGATCGCCACCGCCGGCATGCAGTTCGTGCTCGACCAGCTCAGCGCCAACGGGAACCGGCCAGAACTCGTCGAGCTTCCCGGTTTCACCGACATCACCTACCCGGCCTGCTCGCGGAGGTAGCGGGGCGAGCAGTGGGTGCTGCTCGCGCGTTGGCGCAACACCTCTCCTGAACGTCGTCGGTGACGTGCCGGCCAGCGCGAGTCCGGTGCTGACCGGGGGAGGGGCCGAGCGGGCCGGCGTGATCAACCGGTCCGCCTCGTCTTGTCAACCGGAGCATTCGGCTTCGTGGCTCAGCACGGCCAACAACCTGTTCATCAGCGAAGCGCAGGCGGAGCCGCAGCTTCCGGAGGCGACGGAGCGGCTGCCGGCCAGGCGTTGTGAACGTCGCCTCCGTCATCGGAACAACCAGCTGCATCAGGAAGAGGAAAACACATCATGCAGAAGCGTGCGTTGGTCGTCGGGCTGGGAATCGCGGGCATGTCCGCGGCGATCGGGCTGCGCCGAGCGGGATGGACGCCCGTGATCATCGAGCGGGCCGCCGAGCGTCGAACCGGGGGCTACTTCATCTTCTTGTTCCCGGAGGGTCGGCAGGCAGCTGCCGACCTGGGCATCGCCGACCACCTGCACACCCGCAACCCGGCGTGGAAGGAGGGCGGGAACACCTGGGCGCTGGATCGCCGCGGCAACCCGAAGCCGGAACTGGGGTTCCTGGACCAGCCCGGTCCGGCGGCGGTGTTGCGTGGCGACATCGAGGCCGCGCTGTGGCAGAGCATCACCGACGATGGTGTCGAGGACCCCGTCGAGGTGCGGTTCGCCACCACCCCGATCGAGATCGTCCAGAGCGCCGACGGAGTGCAGGTCCTGCTCGGAAGTGGCGGTTCCGGCGTGCAGTACCGCGAGACGTTCGATCTCGTGGTCGGAGCGGACGGGCTCCGCTCGACCGTGCGCCGGATGGTGTTCGGCCCGGACGAGGACCACCTGACGGATTGGAACGCGATGGTGTGCGCTTTCCAGCTCAAGGAGCAGGTGCCCTCGTTCGCTCCGACCGACACCGTCGTCGTCCCACGCGCCAAGCGCGCGGCGTGGGTGTTCGGATTCGCTGATCACGCGCCCACGACACTGCTGACGTACCGGACCGATGACATCCGGAAGCAGTTCAGCGGGTCGCGGATCGAGCAGCTGCGGTCGGTCTACTCGGGAATGGACGACCCGGTGGTGCGTCACGTCCTGGATTCCCTGGAAGATGCCCCCGACGTCCTGTTCGACTCGGTCCACCAGGTGCGGATGTCGCGGTGGAGCTCGGGCCGGGTGGTCCTGCTCGGTGATGCGGCGTGGTGCCTGACCACCTACTCGGGCATGGGGGCCTCGGCCTCGCTGTGTGGCGGCGCTGCTCTCGGCAAGGCCGTGCAGGAGCACCCCGACGATCTCGACGACGCTCTGAACGCGTGGGAGACCGGGCTTCGTCCGTTCATCACCGAGCAGCAGCGCACCGCGAAGATCAAGCAGCAGAGGTTCGTTCCTTCCAGCAAACCGGCAGCGGCGTTGCGCGCGTTCGTCCTCGGTGTTGCCCGCAGGATCATCCACCGCCGACTCAACGCCGAGTCGTCTGAACGTCCGGCTCCGGCCGTGTCAAGCGCGCAGTGAGCGCCGGGTCCCCGAAGTCGCTGTGTTGGAACAAGAGGACATCATGCTTCACTACTCCGTTTCCGCCTTCTCCGCAGCGCCCCGGGAAGCGATCTGGGCGCTGCTCGTCGATCCCGAGTCGTGGCCTCGGTGGTCGTCGCTGGGCGAGCTGGATCGAGAGCGCTCGGCAGACCTCGATCCGGCCGGACGTGATCAGGTCGGAGCGGTTCGCGCATTCCGCAAGGGCAAGAACGTCAGCCGGGAGCAGATCACGGAACTGCAGGAGCCGGCCTTGTTCGCCTACGAAGCAGAGTTCCTGCCGATCATCCGCGACTACCGGGCCCGAGTCGAACTGCACCCCACCGACGGTGGGACCCTCATCCAGTGGCGGGGCCAGTACACCACGTCGTGGTGGTCGCGCTGGTTCACGCAGCGCCTCTTGCAGCGCCTCGTACAAGGGCTGGCCGATGACCTCGCCGCGGACGCCGCCCGGCAGAACAACCGTACGTGACGACAGCGATCGGTCAGGCCGCGTGGCGTCGGCTCACCGGCCGCAGCCGGATGCGGCGGCGCGGACCGGGCTGGTCGGCGTGCTGAGGGGAGTCGGGTGAGCCGGCGGTGTCGGTGGAGTCGCTGTTCCGCACCGGTGTGCGGTCGCCAGGATCTCGGTCGCGGAAGTGCACGAGGGCGAGCAGGGCGAGGCCGACGAGCAGCAGCGAGTGGGACAGGACGCGGCCCGCGGTGGCCGCGCCGGTGAGCAGGTCGCTGGCCGAGTAGGGGATGAGCACGGCGACGAACGCGGCGGTGACGGGCAGCAGGCCCGCGGTCGCGGCGGGGCGCAGCGCCGCCCAGAGCAGACCGAGGCCCAGTGCCAGGTTCCAGGCGGTGCTCTCGTTGAACAGGTGGCTGCTGTCGACACCGGTGGCGTGGGCGCCGTGCGGGGACGCGCCGGTGCCGAGCACCTGGGCGAGGCCGAGGGTCAGCTGGGCGATCGCGACGCCGCCCAGCAACGTCCGGGGCAGCCAGCCGCGTGGCGCGGGCGGGGTGATCGGGGGAGCCGCGTCGAGGATCTCCGCTGCCAGGTCCGGCACCGGGGTCGCCGGCCGCACGCGGAGGGTGCGGGTGAGCGCGGTGGCGGTCTCGTGCCATTCCCGGCAGTCCGCGCACGTCTCCAGGTGCGCGTCCACCTGGTCGGCGGGCACGCCTTCGTCTTCCCCGTCGAGTCGCGCGGACAGGGCTTCACGGCAGGTGCTGCAGTCCACGTGGACATTGTCGGTCATGTGGCCCACCTGGTTCCCGGCGATCCGTGAGCGGAGGCGCGCCCGGCCCGCGGCCCACCCGCTCGCCTGCCGGGTGTGCGCGCTCACCGTCGAGGCTGGCTGGGAGCGCTTCACGGACGATTTGGCCGGACACGCTCCACTGGTCGGTCCGAATGGCCGGTGAGTTCCCGAAGTCGTGACCGTTACGATTCGGCCCCGTGAACTCCGCCGATGACGAGGTGACCCGCTGGGCGTTGCAGGCCCGCGGGGGTGACCGGGAGGCCCTGGAGCGGTTCGTGCGGGCGACTCAGCGCGACGTGTGGCGGTTCGTCGCCCACCTCGCGGACGTCGGCGTGGCGGACGATCTCGCCCAGGAGACGTTCCTGCGCGCGTTGCCGAGCCTGCGGCACTTCGAGGGCAGGTCGTCGGCGAGGACGTGGCTGTTGTCGATCGCCCGGCGGGTGGTGGTCGACCAGGTGAGGATGACCCGGTCCAGGCCCCGTGTCTCGCCGGGGGTCGACTGGGTGCAGGCGGCGGACCGCGGGCAGGGCACGTCGTCCGGCTTCACCGAAGCCGTCGAGCTCAACGTCCTGCTCGACGGGCTGGCCGCGGACCGGCGCGAGGCGCTGGTGCTCACCCAGGTGATCGGGCTGGGCTACGCCGAGGCCGCGGAGATCGTGGGGTGCCCGATCGGGACGATCCGCTCGCGCGTCGCGCGGGCGCGTGAGGACCTGGTCAGAGCCGCCGGGCAGGACGCCAGCGAAGCCGGCTGAGATTCGCCGGGAACTACCCCGGCCGGGTGAACGACCTGTGGCACGTGACCGCGTTGTCCCTGCTGCTCGAGGGAGTGCATTGCCGCTATGGCAGGCATTCCGCCGTCCACTCCGTCGACCTCGACGTGCCCGCGGGTGCTCGAGTCGCCCTGATCGGTACCAACGGCTCCGGCAAGTCGACCCTTCTGCGCGCGGTCCTGGGGTTCCAGCCGGTCTCCGGCGGGGTGATCGAGGTCGGCGGCCGGCGGGCGGGGACCTCGGCGCAGTGGCGCAGGCGGCGCGGCGAGGTGGCGTGGATTCCGCAGCTGCGGTCGACCGGCCGGTTCCCGTTGCTGCTGGGCGAACTCCTCGACAGCAGCGGTGACGGTGCGGCCGCGCGTGAGGCGGCCGCGCGGCTGGGCCTTGCTGGGCTCGAGTCGCGCGGGGTGCACACCCTGTCCGGCGGGCAGGCGCAACGAGCGTGGCTCGCCCGCGCCGTCGGTGCCGTGGCCGCGGGTGCCGGGATGCTGCTGGCCGACGAACCCACTGCCGCACTGGACTTCGCCGGGCAGGAGAAGGCCGCGGCAGTGCTCACCGAACTACCGGTGACGCTCGTGGTCGCCACCCACGACCGCGCGGTGGTCGATGCGTGCGACCGCGTCGTGGAGATGGCCGCCGGAAGTCTGCGGGAAGTCGCGTGATCGCGGAGCTGCTCGCGCTGGTTCCGGTGCAGCGCGCGGGTTTCGGCCTGCTGCTCGGCGCGATCGCGTTGCCGCCGGTCGGGGTGCTGATCGTCGGTCTCGACATCTACCCGGTGCGCTTCGCGATCATGCACGTGGCGTTGCTGGGCAGCGCCACAGGCCTGCTCACCGGCACGGATCCGTTGCTGTGGGCGCTGGTGCTGTGCGCGCTGGCGGGCGGTGGGCTCGCGCCGTTCGCCACGACCCCGGCGGGTCTGTCCGGCGCGATGGGCTTGTTGATGAGCCTCGCGATCGCCGTCGCACTGCTGGTGTTGTCGATTTCCGGTGTGAACGCCAACGGTGCGTTCGAACTGTTGTGGGGATCCATCCTGTCGACCCGGCCGGTCGACCTCGTTGTGCTCGCGGTGCTGGCGGTGGTGATCCCTGCGCTGTTCTGGTGGCGCCGCAGGGATTTGTCGTTGCTGTTGCACGACCGGGAACTCGCCGCCTGCTCAGGCGTGCGCACCGGTCCGTTGACGACGGCGTTGCTCGTGGTGATCGCGGTGTCGATCGCCGGAGCCGTCAAACTCACCGGCGCGCTGCTCGTGGACGCGCTGACGTTGCTGCCCGCGCTGGCCGCGCGGCGCATCGGCCGCGGGCTGACCGGCATGGTCGTCGCGTCCATCGTCATCGGACTCGTCGTGGCCGTTGCCGGACTGCTGCTCGCACTCGCGCTGGACCAGCCGCCCGGTCCGGTGCTCGTCCTGCTGGCCGGCGTGATCGCCCTGCTCGCCCAGTTGCTACCGATGAGGAGAACCTGAACCGTGAAGATCAAGCTCGTCGTGATCGGCGCGTTGCTCGCGCTGACTGCCTGCGGCGGCGCGCAGACGACGACGCCCCACGCGACCCCGGACGCCCCGGCGGGCAAGAAGGTCGTGGCGGCGACGGCGTGGGAGGCCGCGCTGGCCAAAGCCGCGGGCGCGACCGACGTGAAAGTCGTCGTGCCGGCGACCGTGGCGCACGCCGCCGACTACGACCCCAAGCCGTCCGACCTCGCCGCGGTCGCCACGGCGGATCTCGTGCTGTACGCGGAGTTCGAGGGGTTCGCGGCCAAGCTGAAGGAGGCCGCGGGCGGTTCGGCGAAGGTCGAAGCGGTGAAGCTGGAGAACGCGCCGGAAGTGGTGCGCGCCGAGGTGACGCGCCTGGCCGGGCTGCTCGGCACGACGCCCGCCGCGCAGGAGTGGCTGAAGAGGTTCGACAGCACCCTGGCCGAGGCCAAGACGCAGGTGAGCGGCTCCTTCCCCGGCGGTAGGGCGCCGAAGGTGGTCAGCCACGCGTTCGTCGCCTACATGGCCGCGATCACCGGCGCCGAGATCGTCGGCACGTTCGGCCCGCAGCCGGTCACCCCGGCGCAGCTCGCCGAGTTGTCGGGCAAGCAGCCGGACCTGGTGTTCGACAACGTGCACATGTCCACCGGCACCGTGCTGCCCGGTTCGTCCGCGAAGCAGGTCAAGATCGTGAACTACCCCGGTGAAGACCTGGATCTCCTCGGCGTCTTCAAGACCAACGCCGAGGAGATCTCCAAGGCCCTCAAGGCCTGACGAGGTCCTGCACGGCGCGGCGGTCGACCTTGCCCGCCGCGCCGAGCGGCAGCGCGTCGACCACGACGAGGTGTTCGGGGAACTTGCGCGGTTCCAGACCTTGTGCCGCCAAGTGCGCGGTCAGATCCTTCAGCGTCGGCGCCGGATCGGCCACGACGCACGCGCACAGCCGCTCGCCCAGCACCTCGTCCGGCACCGGCACGCACACCACGTCACGCACCGCGGGGTGAGTGGCGAGCAGTGCCTCGACCTCCGCGGGGCTGATGTTCAGGCCACCGCGGATGATCACGTCCTTGCGTCGCCCGACGACGTGCAGGTAGCCGTCGGCGTCGATGCGACCCAGATCGCCGGTGCGCACCCAGCCGTCCGGTGTGCGGTAGCGCTCGTCGAGCTCGGGTGCGCCCACGTAGCACATCGGGGACATCGGGCCGAGCGAGACGATCTCACCGACCTCACCGGGCGGGACGTCGCGCAGCGAGTCGTCCACGATCCGCAGCCGGGCCACGGCCGGGTTGGGGCGGCCTGCGGTGTCGGCGTGGCTGGGCGGGTCGCTCAGCGCGGTGTGGCAGTTGACGCCGTCCGCCGAGCCGTAGACGTTGACCACCGTGCAGCCGAGCGTGTCGCGGACGCGTGCGGCGGTCGTGGCGTCGAGGGCGGCACCGCCCAGTGCGACCACCCTCAGGCTGGAGGTGTCGAACCGGTGGAGCTCGGGGGAGTCGGCGATCATCCGCAGCATCGTCGGCACCGCCAGGACGTGCGTCGGCCGGGCGCGTTCGATCATCGCCAGCGCCGCGGTCGCGTCGAACCTGGGCAGCAGCACGAGCGTGCCGCCGTGCACCGCGAGCGTGACCGACGTGCCGTTGCTGCCGTAGGACGAAGCGAGCGGCACCATCACGTAGTTGCGCAGCTCCGGGGTGTCGCCGATCAGCTCGCCGACGAACCGGCCACGGCCGCCCACGAGTGCGTTGTGCGAGTAGAGGACCATCTTCGGGGCTGCCTCGGAGCCGGAGGTGACCAGGATCCGCGCCGGACCGTCAGGGTCGGGAGAAGCGGGGGAGAACCGGGCGGGGTCGGCAGCCAGCAACGCCGCCACGGGAACGCAGCCCGCGGGTACCGGGCCGTCGCCCGCCGCGATGACGGTCCGCAGCTCGGGCAGCTCACCGGCCAGCGCGCGGGTGCGCCGGGCGCAGGGGTGGTCGCCGTAGAACGTCGTGGTCACCACGGCGACCGCACCGGAACGGCTGAGCAGGCTCGCCGCCTCCCGGTCGCCGCGACCGACCGGGTAGGGCAGGCAGATCGCGCCCAGCGCGGCGATCGCCAGGTCGAACGCACAGGCCAGCCTGCCGTTGGGCAGCTGGACGCCGACGACGTCACCCTGCTCCACCCCCATGCCCGCGAGGCCCACGGCGAGCGAGCGGGCCATCAGGTCGAGCCCGGCGTAGCTGATCTCGCCGTCCGCGTCGACGATCGCGGTGCGGCCGGGGTCGGCGAGCACGTGCTCGCGGAACAGCGAGTACAGGTCGCGGTCGCGGTAGAGACCTTCGGCGGCCCAGCCACGTCGGACCTCGTAAGGCACCAGGTCGGCCAGGTGCTTCACGGCGGCGGTTGCGGCGAGTGTCACAAGAACCTCCACGGGGAGCCGAGTGCCGGACAGCCGCGGTCGTCGCGGCCCAGAACAGCGGCGAAGCGGGGATCACCCAGCAGTGCCGCGAGATCGGTGACCACGTCGACGCCGTCGATGCGGCCGTCGACGGGGACGCGGAAGCCCGGTGCCGGTCGTTCGCGCGCACCGGCGAGCAGCGCGCCGGCGGCGCCGAGCAGGCTGCTCTCGACGGCGACGCCACGGCCGGTGAGTCGCCGGGTGAGCACGCCGGCCAGCACCGCCTCGGCGCCGATCAGCCCGCCGAGCACGTCCACCAGGGTCATCAGCGACGGCGCGGGGTCCTCATCGGACGGACGTACGAGCTCGGCCAGACCGGTGCGGGCCTGGACCATGAAATCGGTACCCAGCGGGACGTCCGGCAGATCACCGCCACCCCAGCCGGAGGTGTGGGCGTACACGATGCCGTCCGGCAGGTCAGGCGCAGCGAGCCGCCACTTCTCCGCGTTGCCCGGTGCCCAGTTGTGCAGGAACACGTCCGCGTCCGCCAGTTCGTCGCGCAGCCGCTGCCGGTCAGCCGGGTCCTTCAGGTCGATCTCGACGGCGCCCTTGCCGCGGTTGAGCGCGAGCCAGCGGGCCGAGACGTCCCGGCACACCGGCGGCATGCCGCGCAGCGGGTCACCGCCCGGTGGCTCGACCCGGAACACGGTGGCGCCCAGCAAACCCAGCAGATGCGCGGCCATCGGTGCCTGGACGCGCCGACCTGCTTCGTAGACCACGAGTTCCACGCCGTCCCGCGTAGCGCGGCCTTCGGTGGGCTCGATGCGCCACGGAACCGCGATCGGCTCGATCGGGCCGTACAACGCGCAGACGCTCGCGCCGCTGACGGCGGCGGCTTCGGTGATCTTCGTGAACGTGGCGGCACGGGTGGCCGTGTGCAGTGCGTCGGGGATCGGGGCGGCCGCCGTCGCATACCGGAACTGGTACGGCTTCCAGCCGCCGCGGATCGCCACGCTGTCGGTGCCGAGCGCGGTCCAGAACGCCGCCCACACCTCGGGCACCAGTGCCTCGACCTCGAACCGCACGCCGTCCGCACTGACGAACGGCGGGCCACCGGGCCGCAGATCGACCGCCTCGGCCTCGTCCGCCCCCGCGGCGGCGAGGTACTGCGAGACCGTCAGCAACGCCGCCTCGGCGACGCTGGTCCGCACGCGCGGTTCGCCTCGCAGGACCGCGGCCAGCAACCCGGTCATCGCGAGCACGCCCGCCGCCGCGCCGCAGTAGTCGACACCGATGCCACGCGGTGAGCCCGAACGCCTGCCGTGCACGTGCATCACACCGCACGCGGCTTGGATGGTCGCCTCGTCGTGCAGCCCGGGAACCATCACCGGTCCGGCCCAGTCCACCGTCACCGCGTGCCGATCACCGTTGCGCAGCACGACAAGCGCCTCGGCCGCGTACTCGGTGGAACCGTCGTGGACCTCCGCTCCCAGCGCGCGGAGATGCGCGCGCATCAGGCGTGCTGCCGCGCTCGTGCCCGAGACCGACGCGGTCGCGCCCTCCAGAGCCGAGGCGTGCACTGCTGTGGCTTCCGTCATGACTGAGAGGTCGTACGGCTAACCGTCCGGGTTCCCACGATGGTGTGATGTGACGGTGGCAGGTCACAATGCGTTGCGCCGGTTCGTGGACGAGATCGTCATCCCGGCTGAGCCCGAACTGGACGCGGGTGGAGGCCTCGAGCTGCGCACGCTCGCCCAGGACGCCGGGTTGTGGGCGCGGCCGCTGCCGGCCGAGCTGGGCGGTGGTGGTCAGCCGCTGGCCGACTACTTCGCCGTGGCCGAAGACGAGGGTCGCAGCGACCACGGCCCGGACGTCGTCGGATCAGCCAGCCTGCTCACCGTGCGGATGCTCACCGCCCATGCCCATCCGGAGCTGCAAGACGCCGTACTGAAAGACCTCGTGGCCGGCCGTGTGCACGTGAGTTACGCGATGACCGAGCCCGGGGTCGCGGGCTCGGACCCCTCCGGGCTGCGCACCACCGCCGAACGTGGCGCGGACGGCTGGTGGACCGTCACCGGCCGCAAATGGTTCACCAGCGGCGCCGCGCGGGCAGACCTGGTGCTGGTCGTCGCGCGCACCGGCGACGCCTTCTCCATCGTCGCCGTGCCCGCCGGTGGGTTCCGGGTCGAACGGGAGCTCGACGTCCTCGGTACCGGCGGACAGCACGAGATCTCCTTCGACGCGGTCCGGGTGCCGCCGACCCACCTGATCGGCGAACCGGGGCAGGGCATGCGCCTGGCCGGCGAACGTCTCGCGCTCGGGCGCACGCTGCGGGCGTTGCGCTGGACCGGCCAGGCACAGCGATGCCTCGACCTGCTCGCGGACCGTGCGGTGTCCCGGGCGCTCGGCGACGGCGTGCTGGCCGACCGGCAACTGGTGCAGCGCCTGGTCTTCGAGTCCGAGCTGGAGGTGAGGTCGGCGCGTCTGCTCACCCGTGAAGCCGCCGCGCTGGTCGCCCTCGGCGAGCGTGCGCCGGTCGAGGTGAGCCTCGCGAAGGTCGCCGCCGCACGCGCGTTGAACACCGCGGTTGACACCGCGATCCAGATCTACGGCGCGGAAGGGCTCACCGCGGCAACGGGCCTGCCGCGGCTGCTGCGCGTGGCGCGGGCCGCACGGATCCTCGACGGCGCGGATGAACTGCACGTCACCACTACCGGACGCCGGTTGCTCACCAGGCGTCGGGAGGCACCAGGCCGGTGACGACGGCGGCGCCGAGGAACGTGAAGAACTCGCCCCACACGACCTTCAGCCCCGTCAGGCCGTCGTACTCGGCGCCTTCCGGCAGGGTGCGCAGCAGTCGCTCGCCTTCACCGCGCTCGCCTGCCTTCAACAGCGCCACAGCGGCGATAGCCTGCGCGGAACTGTCCTGCGTGGACACGTTCCACCTACCTGGGTTCGTGAGCAACAGCCAGGCCTTGCCCCTCGGCCAGGTCGGGGCGAGGTGCGCGTGCGCGTCCCGGTGGCGGCGGGCGACGTCGCGGTGGCCGTAGGTCTCCAGCAGCGGAACGACTCCGGCCGCCCCGTCCGCGCGTATCGCAGGGCCGTCTGCGGAGAATGCGGTGCCCCACGGGATCGCGCCCAGCTCCGGGTCGAAGCTGCTCGCGAGGCTGTCCGCGACCTTCGCCGTGCTGGGGCGCGGCGCGATGAGGCCCAGTCGTTCCGCGCCGCTGCCGTACCAGAAGATCATGCCGCGCAGCACCGTGTCCGCTTCCGCCCACACGTCCAGCCGATCCCGTACCGGTGCGACGTCGCCGGCTCCGGTGGCGAGCCTCCGCAGGGTGAGCAGCCCGGCCCAGAACCCGCCCGTCCACGACCCGCGAGCGGAGGTCTTCCACCGCCCGTCGTGGAGGTAGAGCGGAAACCGTTCCCCGGTAGCGGCTTCGGTCTCGTCGACCTGATCGCACATCCGGCGCACCAGGTCGTGCGCCCAGCCGTTCACACCGTCACGGCGGTGCGCCGCGTGACCAAGAAGGCGATACCCGCCGCCACCCCGAACGCGATCCCGACGGTGACCCACAGCCAGGTGTGACCGGCCCGGCCCACCACGAGCCCGGTCAGCGGCGGCCCGGCGGCGAAGCCGCCGAAGAACCCGGACGACGCCACCGCCGCCGCACGTCCGGCGAGCTTCTGCGGCACCGCCCGCATCACCGCCACCATCGACACGGCGTTGCCCGCCACCGCGAACACGCCGATCCCCGCCGCCCCGAACCACACCAGCCAACGCGCCTGGTCCGCGAGCGCCACCACCGCCACCGCCACGACGGCTCCCAGTCCCAGCAACGGCAACACGGCGGCGGGGTCGTCCGCCCTGCCGGCCGCACCGCTCCACCACACCCGGCCCGCGATGCCGGCCAGTCCCATCACCGCGATCAGCCAGGCCGCGACCGGCACGGACAGGTCGAGCCGTTGCACGCCGTGCAGGGCGAAGAACGTGTTCACCGACGCCAGCCCGAACCCGAGCGCGAACGAGAACGCCGCCAGCGCACGCACCCGGTCACCCACGCCGTCACCGGGCCCGCTCCTGGCAGGAAGCGCGGGCACTGTGAGCCGCGCGGTCACCGCCGCACCGACCAGACACAGCACCGCGAGCAGCCCGACACCCCAGCGCCAGTCCGCCACCGCGGCGAGCGGCACACCCGCCACCAACGCACCCAGCTGCACACCGGACTGCTTCCAGCCGGTCACCGGCCCGCGGTGCTCCGGCGCCACGGCCGCCAGGACCACCTTGTTCGTCGCGGGGTTGGCCAGCGCCTGCGGGATGCCGCCCAGCGCGACCCCCGCCGCGATCCACCAGGCCGATCCGGCAACCGCCAGCACCGTCAACGCCACCGCGCTCACCAGGAACAGCCCGACCAGGCTGCGCTGGGGCCCGACGCGGTCCACCAGTGACCCCGCGGGCAGCGACAGCAGCGTCGCCACCCCGAACCCGGCCGCGACCAGCGCGCCGAGCTGCCACTCGGCCACCCCGAGCTCGGCGACCAGCACCGGCCCCAACGCGCCCAGCACGAACAGTTGCAGCATCGACACGGCCATCGCGGCCGTGGACACCGCGGTCACGGCAGTCCTCACACCTCAGTGGTCGGATGCCGCGGCAGGGGAGTTCCGGCTGGACCCGGACGCGGCGGTCACCTGCGCCAGACAGTGCCCCTCCGTTCGTACTCCAGCACCGTCTCCACCCGGTGCGCGGTCTGGGCGCCGAGGAACCGTTCCAGCAGCCACAGCGCGACCTCCAGGCCGGAGGTGATGCCGCCGCCGGTGATCAGGTCGCCGTCGTCGACCACGCGCGCGTTGATCACCGTCGCGCCCTGCGCGGCGAGGTCGGTCTTCGCCCCGTTGTGCGTGGTGGCGTTGCGGCCCCGGGTGAGACCGGCCGCGGAGAGCAGCATCGTGCCGGTGCAGATGCCCACCGGCAGCACGTCCGCAGCAGCCAGGCGACGCAGGAACGACTGGTCGGAGATGAGCCGGCGCACGCCTGGCCCGGTCTTGTCGAGGTAGCCGCCGCCGGGCACCACGAGCAGGTCGGCGTCCTCGGGCGACCAGCCGCGCGCGACGTCGACCTTCGTGCCGTACGTGCACGTGACCATTCCCGGCTTGCCCGTGGTGACCTGGGTGGTGCGCACCGCGCCGCCCGACATCTTCGCGGCCAGGCCCAGCACCTCCACAGGCGCCACGAAGTCCTGTTCCTCCACGCCGTCGAACATCAGCACCTGCACGCGCAGCGGGTTCGCCGCCGAGGCGGTGGCGCTCGCCGCGCCCGCGATACCCGCGGAAAGTGCCGATGCCCGCAAGAAAGTCCGGCGTTCCACGATGGCCTCCTCAAGTCGGTGTCCACCTACAGGTCGGTCACCGCTTCCGTCCGGTTCCCGAGCTGGTTGCGCAACCGCAGGCTGTTCGCGACCACCAGCACCGATGACAGCGACATCGCCGCGCCCGCGATCAGCGGGTTGAGCAGACCGAAAGCCGCCAGCGGGAGCGCGGCGGCGTTGTAGCCGAACGCCCAGAGCAGGTTGCCCCTGATGGTGGCGAGCGTGCGGCCGGCGAGCAGGACCGCGTCCGCGACGGCGTCGAGGTCCTCGCGCACCAGGACGACGTCGGCGGCCTGGGCGGCGATGTCGCTGCCGTGCGCGATCGCCATACCCAGGTCGGCGGCGGCGAGCGCTGGACCGTCGTTGATGCCGTCACCGACCATCGCGACGTGACACCCCTGTGCGCGCAACCGTTCCACGGCGGCAACTTTGTCCGCAGGCCGCACGTTCGCGATCACGTCACCAATACCGATCTCCGCCGCGACGGCCCGGGCCGCGGCTTCGTGATCACCGGTGAGCAGCACGGTGCGCAGACCGAGCGAGTGCAGCCGTGCGATCGCGCCACGCGCGGACGGGCGCACGGTGTCGCGCAAGGCGATACCCCCGACCACCTCGCCATCCCGGGCGACCAGCACCCCGGTCGCCGGGCCGAGGCCGGAAAGCCACCCCGCCGCCGTCGAAGGCACCGTGATGTCCCAGCTCGCCATGAGTTCCGCGGACCCCACGACCACCGGCGCGCCCTCGACTTCACCGCGTGCGCCCGCCCCGACCAACGCCTCGAAACCGGTGACCGCGGGCACGTCGGCACAGGCCGCGGCGATCGCCACGCCGATCGGGTGTTCCGAGGCGGCCTCCACCGCGCCCGCCCACCTCAGGACGGCCTGCTCGTCCACGTCCGCGAACGACCGCGTCCGCGCGACCTCCATGCGGCCGGTGGTGACGGTGCCGGTCTTGTCCAGCACGACGGTGTCCACCGCACGGGTCGCCTCCAGCGCCTCCGGCCCCTTGACCAGGATGCCGAGCTGGGCGGCGCGGGCCACGCCCACCATCAGCGCGGTCGGCGTGGCGAGCCCGAGCGCACACGGGCAGGCGATGATCAGCACGGCGACCGCGGCGGTGAACGCCTCACGCGTGGAGTGGTCCGTGAGCAGCCATCCCGCCAGCGTCAGTGCCGAGAGCACCAGCACGACCGGCACGAACACCGCGCACACCCGGTCCACCAGACGCTGCACCGCCGCCTTGCGTTCGGCCGCCCGCTCGGCCAGTGCCCGCATCTGCGCCAGCTGCGTGTTCGCCCCGACCGCCGTCGCCCGCACCACCAGCCGACCGGCGCTGTTGAGCGTGCCACCGGTGACCTGGTCGCCGGGCCCCACCTCGACCGGCACCGGTTCGCCGGTCATCGACGCCGTGTCGATCGCGGAGTACCCCTCGGTCACGACACCGTCCGCGGGCAGGGCCTCACCCGGCCGCACCACGAGCAGATCTCCGGCGAGCACGCGCGCCGCGGGCACCGTCGTCTCGACTCCGTCACGCAGCACCCTGGCGTCCTTGGCCGCGATGCCCGCGAGCGCGGTAAGGAGGCCCACCGCCGAACGCCGCGACCGCAGCTCGAAGTATCGCCCGGCGAGCAGGAACGTCGTGACACCCGCGGCCACGTCGAGGTACACGGCGTCCGCGCCCTCCGCCGTCACACCGAACCCCAGCCAGTAACCGGGACCGGACGATCCCGCCACGAGCGACCACAACGCCCACCCGAACGAGGCGAGCACGCCCAGCGACACCAAAGTGTCCATACTGGACGCGCCATGCCGCAGGTTGCGCAACGCCGCACGGTGGAACGGCCACGCCGAGTACGTGACCACCGGCAGCGCGAGCAGCACGCACAACGCCTCCCAGCCGGCGAAGCGCAACGCGGGCACGAGCGCCAGGCTGATCGACAGGTTGCCCAGCGGGATCGCCAGCACCGCCGCGACCACGAGCCTGCGCCGCAACCCGGCAACGGTGTCCTGGGCCCGCTCGCGGTCGTGCCCGGCCACGGAGGCGTCATAGCCTGCGTCGCGCACGACCTGCACGACGTCGGCGGTGCGCATTCCCTGCGGCACATGAACGATCGCGCGTTCGGTGGCGTAGTTGACGGTGGCGCGCACGCCGTCGACCTTGTTCAGCTTGCGTTCGATCCGCGTGGCGCAGGCCGCGCAGGTCATACCGGACACCGACAGTTCGACGGCGTCGTCCGTTGTGGTCGTCATGACAGGTCAGTTCTTCCTTCCGGAAAGCTCCGCGAGCATCGCGTTGTAGGCCGTCAGCCGGTCGTCGTGCCCGGTGTCGGTGGCGCGGTCGAACCGCACGGCCTCGCGCCGGTCCGCGACCGCCCACTGCCGCAGCAGGGCGAGCACGACGACCAGCATGGGAATCTCCCCGGTGGCCCAGGCGATCCCGCCGCCCAGGCGCTGGTCGGTGAGAAGATCGGGCACCCAGGTGAGGCCGAGGGTGCGGTAGAAGAACTCGGCGATCACGGTCTGGTGGTTCATCAGGACCACGCCGAAGAACGCGTGGAACGGCATCACCGAGAACAACAGCCCGAGCCGGGCCAGGTGCGGCAGCGTGCGCGGTGCGCGGTCGACCCCGATGACGAGCCAGAAGAACACGTAGCCGCTGAGCAGGAAATGGATGTTCATCAGCTGATGCGCCCAGTGCAAGCGCATCGCCGCACCGAACAGCTCGGAGAAGTACAGCACGTAGAAGGATCCGACGAACGTCGTCGCGGCCACCGCGGGATGCGCGACCAGCCGCGCGGCGCGGCAGTGCAGCAACGCCGCCACCCACTGCCTCGGCCCCGGCGGCAGCACCCGCAACGCCAGCGTGGCCGGCCCGCCGAGCACGAGCAGCACCGGTGCCAGCATGTTGAGCGACATGTGCGCGACCATGTGCATGCTGAACGTGCCCGCCGCGTACCTGCCGACACCGGACGACGTCACCACCAGCACGACCGCGCAGCCCGACAACCACGCCACCGTCCGGCCGACCGGCCACCCGTCACCCCGCCGGCGCAGCGTGCGGACAGCCACGACGTACACCACCGCCAGCACGACGGCACCCAGCCCCAGCACGAGATCGAGCCGCCAGCCCAGAACCAGTTCCGCCGGCGTCGGCGGGGTCGGCAGCTCGTAGCCGAGCACCGTCTCCTGAGGCGAAGGCCTGCGGACGAACCACGCGGGCGGCACGAGGTGCGTGAGCCCGGCCGACGCGCCGATCGCCAGCCCCACCGCCACCAACTCCACGCCGAGCGGCCGGCACACACCCCAGCGCGCCCGCAGCACCGGCACGGCCGCACACACAGAAAGCTTGAGCAGCAACAAAACGACGTAACCGCTGTGCAGTCCGGCAGGCCCGGTCAGCACCGCACCGACCACCGATCCACTCAGGACAAGCACGACCAAGCACCACGTCGTGAGCCGGTGATAGCGCCGCACGACGACATCGGTGGCGCTGGTCCCGGGCCGGCGCAGATACGCCCGCAGCGCGACGAGCGAACCGATCCACACCGCGGCCGCCGGGATGTGCCAGACCATGGCGTTGGTCGCGACGTCGTGCCACGCGCCGTTCGCCACATGACCCGCGACGACCGGCGCCAGCACACCGACGGTCGCGGGCACGAGCCACAACACCGAGGTCGTCCACGTCAGCGTCCCCCGCGCACCCACCGCCACGACAGCGGCGGCCACAGCTGAACAGACCCAGGCCTTCGGTTCCTCGGTCGCCGCCACGAGCCCGCCGAGGTGGTCGAGCGCCACCGCTGCGGACTGCCCCGACGCGTCCGCAGCGGACAGGACGACGGCACAGGTCGCCGCGCAGGCCCACACCGCGGCCGCCGTCGCGGCCGTGCGCACAGCGGCGTACGCGTGCGCGGTCAGCTTGATCCGCTTCGGCGGCGCGGGCACGACGAACGCCGCGAAAGCGAGCGCTCCCACCGCGACGGTGGCGGCGGCGTTCGCGAGCGTGCGCACGATGCCGAACGCCAGCGACGTGAGTCTGCCCGGATCACTGTCTCCCAGAACGGCGTACACGTCACCCGCCCAGAACACGACAACCGTGACGCACAACGCCGAGCCGGCCGACGCCACCGCGACGGTCCTGTCCACCCTCATGCACAGGCGGTCGGGCAGAACTCCGGCTCAGTTCCCGGACAGCCCGAACTACCGGCGTCCGTGTGACGCATCAGACTGCCCACGTGCAAGGATGCCGGAGGTGCGCACTCGATTCGTGCTCGTCATCTTGTTCGACGGTGTGCAGCCCCTCGACGTCGCCGGACCCCTGGACGTGTTCTCGGCGGTGGCGCGTTTCGCCGGAACCGAGGACACGCCGCCGTACGTCGTTCGCACGGCCTCTCTTGATCGTGAAGTGGTGCGTGCCGCCGGAGGCCTGCGGATGGTTCCGGACGTCGACCTGACCGCCGCCGAGGACCCCGACGTGCTTCTCGTGCCGGGTGGACCGGGCGTGGGAGAGGTCGACGGTCGGCTCGTGGCTTGGTTGCGCGAGCGCGCTCCCGGGGCGAGACGGGTGGTGTCGGTGTGCACCGGGGCCTGGCTGCTGGCCGAGGCCGGCCTGCTGGACGGCCGCCGGGCGACGACCCACTGGGAGGCCTGCGCGCATCTGGCCGACAGCCACCCCGAGGTGAGGGTCGAGCCGGAGCCGATCTTCGTCCGGGACGGTCCCGTCTACACGTCGGCCGGGGTGACCGCGGGGGTGGACCTCACGCTCGCCCTGGTCGAGGAGGACTTCGGCCGCGCGGTGGCGCACGAGGTCGCGCGGCTGCTGGTGGTCTTCCTGCGCAGACCGGGCAGCCAGGCCCAGGTCAGCGCGCAGCTTTCCGCCCAGGTCGCCCACTCCGCGCCTCTGCGCGAGGTCCAGCACTGGGCCACCGCCAACCTCGCGGCGGACCTGTCCGTTCCCGCGATGGCGCAGCGGGCCGGCCTGTCACCGCGGCAGTTCGCGCGGGCGTTCGCCGAACAATCCGGGGTGACGCCGGGGCGTTTCGTGGACCTCATCCGGCTGGAGGCCGCGCAGCGCATGCTGGTGGGCACCGATGAAGGCGTGTCGCGGATCGCACGTCAATGCGGGTACGGGACGCAGGAAGGGATGCGCCGCGCGTTCATGCGCGAACTCGGTGTCTCGCCCACGGAGTACCGGCGCGGTCGATCTGATCTTTGACAGGTGGCAGATTCGTTGGGGTGCATGACATAGGCGCCTCGGGCCGGCGGAACTAGCGTTCTTCGCGTTGATCTTCGCGAACTGGAGGGGCACCTACATGCAGGTCGCCATCGTTCTCTACCCCGGCTTCACCTCGTTGGACGTCATCGGGCCCTACGAGGTCCTGGGCCGCCTTCCCGACACCGAGGTCGTCTTCGTGGCCGAGAAGCCGGGCCTGGTCGTCAACGACCTGAAGAGCCTGTCGATCGACGTCGTCGCGACCCTGGCCGACGTCACGACACCCGACATCGTGCTCGTCGGGGGAGGCCCTGGCCAGATGGAGCAGATGTCCAACGACGCCCTGCTCGACTGGCTGCGCACGACCGACAAGACCAGCAGGTGGACGACGGCCGTCTGCTCCGGCAGCTTCCTGCTCGCCGCTGCCGGACTGCTCAACGGCCGCAGGGCGACCACCCACTGGGCCGCGCTCGACCAGCTCGCCGAGTTCGGCGCGATCCCGTCGAAGCAGCGGGTCGTCGTCGACGGTCACTACGCGACCGCGGCCGGCGTGTCCGCCGGCATCGACATGGCCCTGACCCTGGGCGGGCTGATCGCGGGCGACGACGTCGCGCAGACGGTGCAGCTCGTCATCGAGTACGCGCCGGAGCCGCCCTACTCCGCGGGATCGCTCGACTCCGCCCCCGCGGACGTGGTCGAAAGCGCGAGGCGCGTGCTGTCGGGCTGAGTTCACCACCGGACGGGTCAGCCGCAGCGACAGATCGGCGCGCGTCACCTGATGGGTTGGTTATCCGGGTGAGCGCGTTTGCCGGCATGGATTTCGGCACTCCCGGTCCGAAATGATTCCGACGTGCTGGACAAGATCGCAATCGTGGGTGTGGCGTGTCGTTTCCCCGGCGGAGCCGGCGATCTGGAGGGGCTGTGGTCGTTGCTGGCCGCAGAGCGCGAGGTGGTCGGGCCGCCACCGCCGAACCGGTTCGACGTCGAGCGGTACTGGGACTCCAACCAGCTGCGGCCGGGCAAGTCCTACACGTTCGCGGGTGGGTACCTCGACGACATCACCGGGTTCGACGCCGGCTTCTTCGGGATCAGCCCGCGTGAGGCGATGTGCATCGATCCGCAACAGCGGCTGGTGCTGGAACTGGGCGTCGAGGCGCTCGACGACGCCGGGATCGACCCGGCCTCGCTGGCCGGTACGGATGCCGCCGTGTTCGTCGGTGTGTCCGCGTTGGACTACGGCGGACAGCAAATGCTGATTCCGTCCGCGGTCGGTCCCTACACCAACTCCGGAGCCGCCCTGTCCAACACGGCGAACCGGCTGTCCTACCAGCTCGACGTGCACGGACCCAGCCTGAAGGTGGACACGGCGTGCGCCTCGTCGCTGAACGCGGTCCACCTGGCCTGCGAGCACCTCCGGCACGGCGGCGGACGGGTCGCTTTCGCCGCAGGGGTCAACCTGCTGCTCAACCCCATCACCTACGTCGGGTTCGCCAAAGCCGGGTTCCTGTCGCCGACCGGGCACTGCCGCCCGTTCTCAGCCCGTTCCGACGGGTACGTCCGTGCCGAGGGCGGTGGCGTGCTGGTCCTCAAGCGCCTGGCCGACGCGGTCGCCGACGGGGACCGCGTCCACGCCGTGATCGCGGGGTCCGGCACGAACAGCGACGGGCACACCAGCGGACTGGTGCTGCCCAGCGGCGAGGCCCAGGAAGCGTTGCTGCGCCAGGTCTACGACCGGTTCGAGCTCGACCCGGACGACCTGGCCTACCTGGAGGCGCACGGCACCGGGACACCGATCGGCGACCCGGTCGAGTGCCGGGCGATCGGGAACGCCCTCGGGCTGCGCCGCACCGGCGCGGCGCTGCCGATCGGTTCGATCAAGGCCAACCTGGGGCACCTCGAACCGGCGTCGGGCATGGCCGGGCTGTGCAAGGCGATCCTCGTGCTGCGCCACGGCGAGATCCCCGCGACCCCGAACGCGAGCCCGCGCAGCACGGAGATCGACTTCGACGGCCTGGCACTGACCCCGGTGGAGCGGTCGCGGCCGGTGGCGGGCCGTTTGGTCGGGGTGAACTCGTTCGGGTTCGGCGGTGCGAACGTGCACGTCGTCCTGGAGGAACCACCCGCGGCTCACCCCGCGCTGCACGGGGGAACCGAGGTGCCGATCGTCGTCTCGGCACACACCGAGGCGGCCCTCGCCGACGCGGTGTCCCGCATGGACCGTCGTCTGGCAGGCTGCACGGATTTCGCCGACCTCGCCTACACCTCGTCGCAACGACGGGGAAAGCACGCCCACCGCCGCGTGGTGCTCGCCGCCGACGCGGACGAGGCGCGTCATCGCCTGGCGAAGCAGATCCCGCCACAGCGGGCGACCGAGCGGGGCCGCGTCGCCTTCGCCTTCTCCGGTCATGGCGCGCAGTGGCCCGGCATGGCGGCGGACCTCGTCGACACCGACCCGGTGTTCGCCGGCGCGGTCGCCCGGATCGACGCCGCACTGGCACCGCTCGTCGGCTGGACGGCCGCCGGCGAACTGCGGTCGGCCGAGCCGCGGCTGCACGACACCGGTGTGATCCAACCCGTCCTCTTCGCGGTGCAGGCCGGCATCGTGGCGGTGCTCGCGGAACACGGCCTGCGTCCGGAAGCCGTGTACGGCCACAGCGTGGGGGAGATCGCCGCCGCCTTCGCCGCCGGGATCTACGACGTGGACCAGGCCGTGGCCCTGGTGGTGGCGCGCAGCCGGGCCCAGGCGACCACCGCCGGCACCGGCACCATGGCTGCGGTCAGCCTCGGGCCGGAGGAGACCGGGACACTGCTCGCACGCTACGACGGGCGCGTGGAGATCGCGGGGATCAACAGTGCGAGTGACGTCACGGTCGCCGGGCCGAGGGCCGATCTGCAGGACCTCGCCGACCGGCTGGCGGAGCGCGAGGTCTTCTGCCGCATCCTCGACCTGGACTACCCGTTCCACAGCGCGGCGATGGAGCCGTTGCGCGCCCCGCTGCTGGCGGACCTGGCCGGCCTGGCACCGAAAGCCGCCGCAGTCGATTTCGTCTCCACGGTCACCGGCGAGCCCTTGGCGGGGGAGCGACTGGACGCGGAGTACTGGTGGCGCAACGTCCGTGAGCCCGTCCGCTTCGCCGCGGCCACCGACCACCTGGTCGCCGCCGGGTTCGACACGATCATCGAGATCGGGCCGAAACCGGTGCTGCGGACGTACCTGAAGCGAGCCGCGAAGGACGGCGTGCTCGCCGTTCTGCCGACGCTCACCCGGGACGAGCCCGGAGCGGCCGCGCTGCGGGCGACGGTGGAGTCCGCGCTGGCCGCGGGCGTGGCGATCGCCCCCGAACGGTTCTTCCCCCACCGAGGCCGGGTCGTGCCGCTGCCCGCTCACCCGTGGCAACGCGAGCGGTTCTGGCTGGGCGGCCGGCACACCTGGGGCGGTACCAGCGCGCCACCCGACCACGTGCTGCTCGGCGACCGGGTCGCCGTCTCCGACCCGACGTGGCAGACCACCGTCGACCCGGCGCGGTGGCCGTGGCTGACCGGCCACCGGGCGGCGGGGACGCCGATCATGCCGGCGGCCGGCTACCTGGAGATGGGCTGGGCGGCCGGGCAGCTCGTGTTCGACGGACCGGCGGAGGTGAGGGAGCTGCACATCACCAAGCCGATGGTGGCTCCCGACGACGAGTCGGTGCTGCCGAACATGCAGGTCTCACTGTCCGAAGAGGACGGCGTGTTCCGGGTCGCCACGTGCTCGGCCGAGGGCCAGACGTGGCTGACCCACGCACGAGGACGAGTGCGCCGCCGGGTGGCCTCGGCCCCGCCTCCACTCGACCTGACCGCACTGCGCGCACGGTTCGCCGAGAGGGGCGAGCACGTGGATCGGGAGACGCTGTACGCCGACGGGGAGCGGATCGGTCTCGGCTACGGCCCCGAGTTCCTGGTCATCTCCGGCCTGTGGGTGGACGGCATGGAGGTCCTGGGCGACTACGACTGCGGCCACCTGGACTTCACCGGATTTCACGCGCACCCGGCGTGGACCGACGTCGCCCCGCAGGCCGCGATCCAGCTCGGCCGGATCCGCCGCGGCCACGTGGCCGACGAGGACTCCTACATGCCCGTGGCGATCGGCTCCGCCCGGTTGTGGAACACACCCACCAAGACCGGCGCCGTGCACTTCCGCTGCCGCACCCTCTCGGAGTCCTGGGCCTCGGCCGACATCACCCTCACCGACGACGCGGGCACCGTCGCACTGGAACTGCTCGACTGCCGGTTCCTGCGGGTCAAGGTGCCCAGCCGGCGCGTGGTCCGGCGCCAGCACACCGAGCTCCGCGCCGCACCGCGCGGCCTGCCACCGGCCGCCGAGGTGCCCTGCCCGTCACCGCGGGTGCAGGCCCCGCCGGTCACCGGCTACGCGGAGCTGAGGCGACGGCGGCTCGAGGCGGCCGCCGCCTTCACGGTGCGCGCGTTCACCACCGTCCTCGACGGAGCGGAGGTGTTCTTCACCGACGACCTGCTGGCCGCCGGGGTGCGCCCGGAGTTCGGCCGCCTGCTCGACCTGCTGACCGGACTGGCCGCCGACCACGGCCACCTGGAGTGGCTCGGCGAGTTCCAGGGACGCACCCGCTGGCGGATCCGTCCCGACGTCGCCGAACCCGCGTTCGCGGGCTTGGTCGCCGACTTCCCCGAGCACGTCCCGGACCTGACCTTGTTCGGCCGGTGCGGCCTGCACCTGGCCGAACTGCTGCGCGGGGAACGGGACGCGCTGGACGTCCTTCTCCCCGCGCACGGCAGCGACACCCTTGCCCACTACCACGCCCTGTCTCCGCTGCTGCGGTCGTGCAACCACGCCGCGGCGGAGGTGATGCGCGCACTGGCCGAGGCGTGGCCCGCCGACCGTCCACTCAGGATTCTGGAGGTGGGTGGCGGCACCGGCGCGCTGACCGCGGCGCTGCTGCCCGTCCTGCCGCGAGACCGCACGCGTTACGTGTTCACGGACATCTCGCAGACCTTCCTCGCCCCGGCCGAGGCGCGCTTCGGGCGGTACGACTTCGTCGAGTACCGGACCCTCGACCTCGACCAGCCCGACGTCGAGGCCGGTGGCTTCGACGTCGTGGTCGCCGGAAACGCCCTCCACGCAGCCAAGGACGTGCGTGCGGCACTGCGCGCGGTGTCGGAGATGCTGGCCGACAACGGACGTCTGCTGTTCGTCGAGGCCCACGATCCGATGCTGCTCGCCCTGCCGTTCGGCCTGGTACCCGAGTTCTGGTCGATGACCGATCTCGACCTGCGGCCCACCTCGCCGGTGCTGTCCGCCCAGCAGTGGCGCGATCTGCTGCCGGACAACGGTTTCCGTGCCGCGCGAACGGTTCTCGAAGGAGAACTGTGCTCGTTGACGACGGCGAGCAGGGTGCCGCGCACCGCTTCCGCGCAGGAGGCGACGGGTACCGCTGCGAGCAGCCGTGTCGTGGTCGTCGCCGAGGACGACACCGACGAGCTGGCCGTCGCGCTCACCACGAGGCTCGCGGAGCTGGGTGCCGACGCGGTGCGGACGACCGCCGGCACCGGCACAGCTGACTGGTTCACCGCTTCGGAGACCGATGTGGTGCTCGTGCTCGCCGAGGACGAGGTGGATCCGCCGGCCGCCGTCGAGGCGACCACACGGCGGTTCGAACTGGTGCGCACGCTCGCGGTCAGGTCCGCCGAGCTCCCCGCGGGCGCGGTGACGCGGCTGTGGCTGGTCAGCCGCCCCACCGGGGTCAACCCGGCGCCCGAAGGGGCGACGGACCCGGCCGGCGCCGCGTTCTGGGGCGCCACGCGCACCGTGGCCGCCGAACACAGCCCGATGAGCATCCGGCGGGTCTCGGTCGCGCGTGACGTGCCGGTCGACCGAGTCGCACGTGAGCTCCTCGACCCCACGGACGAGGACGAGGTGGTGCTCACGGCGTCGGGCCGGTTCGTGCCGCGTCTGCGCGACATGCCGCCACCCCCTGCCGACGACCCCGCCACCCCGTACCGGCTCATCGCCCGCGACGCGGGGCCCTCCTACGAGCTGGCGTGGGTGGCCGCGGAGATGCCGGAACCCGGTCCGGGCCAGGTCGCCCTCGAGGTCCACGCCACGGGCATCAACTACCGCGACGCGCTGCTCGCGGTCGGACTGCTGCCGGGGTGGGTCGTGGAGGCCGGCATGACCGGCACGCGGCTCGGCGGCGAGTGCGCGGGAGTGGTCACGGCGGTCGGCCCCGGCGTGACCCGGTACCGGCCGGGTGACCGGGTCTTCGGGTCCGTCGCCGGTTCCTTCGCCTCGCACGTGCTGGCCGACGAGAACCTGGTGGGGCCGGTGCCCGACGGGATCGACCTGGTCTCCGCGGCGACCATGCCCGTCGCGTTGATCAGCGCCAGCTACGGGCTGGTGCACCAGGCCAAGCTCGCCAAGGGCGAGACGGTCCTGGTGCACGGCGCCGCCGGCGGTGTCGGGCTGGCGGCGTTCCAGTGCGCCCGCTCCCTGGGTGCCACGGTGATCGCCACCGCGGGCACCGAGGAGAAGCGCGACTTCCTGAAACTGCTCGGCGTGGAGCACGTCTTCGACTCGCGCAGCCTCAGCTTCGTCGCCGACGTGCTCGCCGTGACCGACGGTCAGGGCGTCGACGTCGTGCTCAACTCGCTGGGCGGGGAGTTCATCGGGCGCAGCCTGGAGCTGCTGCGCTTCGGCGGCCGGTTCGTCGAACTCGGCAAGCGTGATCTCTACAGCGACCGCAACGTCTCGTTGTTCCCGTTGCGCAACAACATCAGCTACTTCGTCGTGGACGTCGACCAGCTCGGAAGCCGGCGTCTGCAGGAGATCGCCAACGAGCACGACAAGATCATCGACCACGTCCGGGCGGGAGTCGTCCATCCCGTCCCGTACCGGGCGTTCCCGGCCGCCCAGGCCGCCGAGGCGTTCCGGTCCCTGCAGCACTCCCGGCACATCGGCAAGCTGGTCGTCACCTTCGACCGGCGACCGCAGGTCGAGCGGGCTGCCCAGGCGGGTGCCTTCGTGCCCGACCCGTCCGGCACCTACCTGGTCACGGGTGGCGCGGGTGGGTTCGGTGCCGAGACGGCACGCTGGCTCGTCGACCGCGGGGCCAGAAGCCTCGCACTGGTGAACAGGCGGGGGAGGGCCGTACCGGAAGCCGAAGACCTCATCGCCGAGCTGACCGCGCGGGGCGCGGCGGTGTCCGTGCACGCCGCCGACGTGACCGACGAGTCCGCGATGCGCGCTGTCATCGACTCCATCGACCGTGGCGGCGCCCCGCTGCGCGGCGTGGTGCACGCGGCGATGGTGCTCGACGACGTGATGATCACGGACCTGACGCCGGAGCGGTTCCGCGCCGTGCTCGCGCCGAAGATGGCCGGCGCGATGGTCCTCGACCGCGTCACCGGTCGCCACGACCTCGACCTCTTCCTCCTGTTCTCGTCGGGGGCGGCCGTGGTGGGCAACGCCGGTCAGGCCGCCTACTGCGCCGGGAACCTGTTCCTGGAAGCACTGGCCCGTGCCCGCCGCAGCCGGGGACTGGCCGGGCAGACGATCGCCTGGGGTGCCCTCGGCGAGGTCGGCTACGTCGCGCGCAACGAGGCCACGGCCAAGACGGTGGTCCGCGCGGGCTTGGCCCTGCTGCCGCTGCGTTCGGTGCGCCAAGCGCTGGACGAACTGGTCGGCGGTCCCGAGGTGTCGCTGGTGTGGAGCCACGACGGCCAGTTCCTGCGCCGCCTCTACTCCCACCTCGCCACACCGAGGCTCGGCGAGCTGGCAGGAGGCGAGCAGGCCGCCGACGGTGAGGACGACGATCTCCTCGTCCGCCTGCGGGAGGCCTCGGTGGACGAGGCGGTCGAGCTCGTCGCCGAACACATCGTGAAGACGCTCGCCGAAGTGCTGGGCGTCGCACCGGAACGCGTCGACCGCAACCGGCCACTGGACCAGCTGGGGGTGGACTCGCTGATGGGCGCCGAGCTGGTCACCAAGATGCGGCGCCGCTTCGGCAGGGAGATCCCGATCATGCGGGTGGTCGCGAGCAGCGGCATCGACGACCTGGCCCGTTCCCTGGCCACCTACTTCAAGACCGAGGACAACCAGTGACCCAGACGACCGTGCGGCACTTCCCGCTCTACATCGGCGGAGAACTCGTCGACACCGACGAACGCGCGTACGGCATGAGCGTGCGCGCCGTCCTGGAACCGGACGGGGCCGCCGCGACATCGCTGTTCCGCCTGCTCCGCGAAGGCACCGAAGAGGAGTTGCACGCCCACCCGCACATCCTGTGCTCCGTCGCGTTGTCCACACCCGAGCAGGGGCAAGCAGCGCTGCGGGCGGCAGCGCAGGCCGCGGCGCGGCTGCGCCTGGTGCCGTTCACCGACCGCCTGGCGTGCGTCGGCGCCCTGTACGAAGGATTCCTGGAGCATCGCGAGGAACTCGCGCGGCTGATGCGCATGGAGGGATGCCCGCGCCTGCTGGCCGAGGCCCAGCTCAACGCGGTGCTGCACCTCGTCCACCCGGAAAGCCTGGAGCTGGCGCGTTCCCTGCTCCGGCAGGAGATCACCACGCCTCACCACACGATCGTGCTGCAACGCCAGCCCGACGGTGTGGTCTGCGTCGACCCACCCGCTAACACCCCGCTGTACGGGTTGATCGCCTCGTTGGTCCTGCTGGCGGGCAACAGCGTGGTCATCCGGGTGCCGCGCAGCTGCGCCAGCTCGCTGGCCCATGCGCTGCACAACATCATCATCCCGGCGCTGGAGGCACACGGCGCGCCGCCGGGAACGATCAACGTGCTGTGCGCCGACTTCGAAGCCACCATGAGGCAGTGGCTGGACAGTCCGCTGGTGAACACCATCTACTACTTCGGCTCCAGCAGCCGCGGGCTGGCACTGGAACGCGAATGCGTGGAACGGGGCAAGCGGGCGATCCTGGAGTTGTCCGGCAACGACGGCATGCTGGTGTGGCACGACGCCGACCTCGAGCACGCCACCGCGGCACTGGTCGAGTCGTTCTACGCCTCGGGCCAAGCCTGCATCGGCCCGAAGTACGCCGTTGTCCACCCCGCCATCGCCGATCAGCTGCTCACCCGGCTGCGGGAGGCCGCGTCCGCGCTGCGCCCCGGTGACCCGGAAGACTCCGACACGGTGCTCAGTCCCGTTCTGCGCGCCACGGCCTTCAGGCGTTCTCTCGACGAAGCGCTGCGTGCGGGTGCCACGAAGGTCTGCGGTGGCGCGCAGATCAACCTGCGCGGCGAACCCGATCCCCATGGGCTCTTCCTCGAACCGACGGTGTTGCGCATCAACGGCTTGGAGTTCGCCGAGACCGTTGCCGCCGTGCGTGAGGAGTGCTTCTTCCCGCTGCTGTCCGTCGTGGTGCCGCAGGACGGCCCGGACCTGCTCGACCGCTGCATCGCCTTCCTCAACGGCAACAGGTTCGGCCTGCGCAACTCGCTGTGGGCGGAGAGCCAGGAGGTGATCGAGCGGTTCACCACCGCCGTGACCAACGGGGGAGTGCTCAAGGTCAACGACTCCCACATGGCCCACGCCCGGCACCTGCCCGGACTCGGTGGCACCGGGCACAGCGGAGGTTCTCACGGTGAGGCCGCCTACCCCTTCCTGCGCGCCAGCCGCCTCCAGGCCGTCGCCATCGCCACGACCAGAACCCACCCCTGGCAAGCCGTCATCGGCATGAACTGACACCACGCGACGACCACCGGCGTACCGGGAGAACCCGATGCGCCGGCAGTCGTCGTCCCGAGCTGATCAGCCGGGCAGCGAGGCCGGTACAGGCCACGCGCGCCCGCTGCCCGACGCGGTGAACACCGTGTCGGTCATGGCGAACAACGCAACGCCGAAAGCCTTCGTGAAGGCGTCCACACCCTCCTGGGTGGGGGTGATCGGGATGTCGCTGCCCTTGATCGTGGTCGGCTGACCCGGCGCCCCCGGCTCCACGGACAGCCGCACCGCGCTCACGTCGCCGGCGTACAACGGCAGCTCGCCGACCCACTCGTCGTCGATCTTCAGAAAGGCGTGGACCCGCCCGTCGGGAACCGAGCCGCGGATGCCGGTGATCTCCATGCGTGCTTTCGCGTTCCGCAAGACCACCCCGCCCAGCGCGCGTCCGGACCCCTTTCCCGGTTGTCCCACCGGGCTGATCGTGCCGGTGCTGTACTCAGGTGGGAGCTTCACGCCCACCACAGTCGTGCCGTCAGCGCCCACAATGGCGGTAGCCGGCGCGACGGCCTGCACTTCGATCTTTTCCGTCGCGAGCCGCTCGCGCGCGACCTCGGTCAACCGCATCTCACCCAGTCCATCCAGCAGGGTGAACGCCGCGTCAGCCGTCGGACTCGCGTTCGCGGATGTGGCACCGTGCAGCTGCGCGAGAACAGGAGCCGCCATTGCGCCGCTGACAAACATACGTCGAGTGATCGCCATGATTCCCAGTGTCACGTATTCCAGGGAAGACATAGGCGTAGACAACTCGAAAGAATGAGGTCCACGTGCCGCGGAAACGACGCCGCGACCTGGTGTCGGCGAGCGGGCGGTCCGCCACGCGTCGACCGGCTTTCGTCGAGGAGAATGTCATCGCAAGACCCGCCGGGGAACACGGCGTTCCCTTGGACGTGGCGCAGGAGCTGAGCACGCTGCTCCGTCCTCCTGGTGAGGCGCAGTGACCTGCCGGGCGGTGCCGAAGCGCCTGCCCGCCCCGCCGGACTGCCTTCGCAACCGGAGGGTGTGGAGTGACCACCAGGGGGAGGTGCCGCCCGATCAGGACGGGCTCGTGCTGCCGGCACAGATCGCGGGCAACGACGTCGATCACAGCCTGTTCACGTTGAACCTGTCCGTGAGAACCGTCCGCCCACTTGACGGCGGTGGCCCGCGTGAGGCGAAAGGCCTTGCTCCGACGTGACCTCGGGCTGCGGCTCCCGCACCGCGACCTGGCAAGACTGGTCGTGGAAGCAACGAGATCGAGGAGTCGCCGTGAGGGCTGCTGTTGTCACGAAGCTGGGTGCGCCGCTGGAGGTCCGCGAGGTGCCGGTGCCGGTACCCGCCGCCGAACAGGTGCTGGTGCGGCTGGAGGCGTCGGGCATCTGCCACACCGACATCCACGCCGCCAATGGCGACTGGCCGGTCAAGCCCACCCCGCCGTTCGTCCCCGGCCACGAAGGCGTCGGCGTCATCGCGGCCGTCGGCCGGGGGATCGACCCGGGACGGGTCGGCACGCGCGTGGCCATCCCCTGGCTCGGGCACGCCTGCGGCGAGTGCTCCTACTGCGTGTCCGGCTGGGAAACGCTGTGCGAGCAGCAGCGCAACACCGGCTACTCCGTCGACGGCTGCTACGCCGAGCACACCCTCGCCGACGCCCGCTACGCCGTGCCGGTGCCGGACGGCGTGTCCAGTGTGGACGCCGCGCCGCTGACCTGCGCCGGTGTGACCACCTACAAGGCCGTGAAGGTCGCCGCCGTGCGTTCCGCCGAGCGGGTCGCCGTGTTCGGCATCGGCGGCCTCGGGCACCTGGCCCTGCAGTACGCCCGCATCGCCGGCGGCTTCACCGTCGCCGTGGACGTCGAGGACGACAAGCTCGCCCTGGCCCGCGACCTGGGCGCCGACCACACCGTCAACGCCCGCACCGCAGACCCCGTCGCCGCCATCGCGGAGCTGGGCGGCGTGGACGTGGCCATCGCCACCGCAGCCTCGCCGCAGAGCTTCGAGCAGGCGTTCGCCTCGCTGCGCCGCGGCGGGCGACTGGTCTGCGTCGGTCTGCCCGCCGACGGCGTCCTGCCCGTTCCCGTGTTCGACCTGGTGCTCAAGGGCATCACCGTCGTCGGCTCCGTCGTCGGCACCCGCCAGGACCTGGCGGAGGTCTTCGCCCTGCACGCCGCCGGTCGCACCAGGGTCGTCGCCCTCACCCGCAAGCTCGACGACGTCAACAGCTCGTTCACCGAAATCCTGAACGGCTCGGTCCCCGCCCGCCTGGTCATCGAGTTCTGACACCGCGGCGGGGAACCGCTCCCTAGTGCTGTGTTCCGGTGTGGGAGAGGTTCCACGGCCCGCGGGGGAGTTGGACGGGCAACGGCCGTCCGCGGTCGGCTCGCAGGATGGTGTAGAGCGAGCGGATCTCCGCCAGTCGTTGCGCCGCGGTCACCGCCGGTCCCGCCGGGGTCCACGGTGAGCGGGTGCTGCCGAGGAGGAGCTCGGCGAAGCTGTGCGCGATGCCGGCGTGCCCGTGCGTGCCGGGGTGGACCCGGTCGATCGACCACATCCGCGGTGCGTGGGTGCGTTCGTCGTGCCACAGGTCGTGCATGATCGCGTTGTGCTCGGCCGCGATCGTGCGCACGTGGTCGTTGACGAGCTCGAACCGTGAGCGCGTCGCCTGGTGCAGGCGTGCGGGCCCTGGCCAGCGCCGGGTGATGTCCGGCAGCGTCGCCATGACCACCCGTGCACCGCTGTCGCACAGGGCCGCCACCGTCCTGCGCAGCACGCGGCCCACCTCGGCGCCGTCGAACCCGTGCCGGTCGAACGCGTCGTTGGCACCGACCATGACGCTCGCCAGATCGGGTTCGAGGCGCAGCGCCTGCTCCAGCTGGTGCTGCAGGACGTGCTGGGCGTGCCATCCGCGCACGGCGAGGTTGTCGTAGCGCAGTCCTGGCCACGCGTGGTCGAGCTCGCCGGCCAGGACGTCGGCCCAGCCGCGCAGCGTGCCGTCGAGCCGGGGGTCGCCGACCCCCTCGGTGAGGCTGTCGCCGAGCGCCACGAACCGCCGCACCGGCTGAGTACTGTAAACCATACTCAGCACGGTAGCCGAACCTCTCCTCACGCCGCACAACAGCGGCTCTTGGCAACGCCAGAAGCAGGGGCATGTGACACAGTGCGCGCATGCAGCAGCCCCGCGCGCACGATCCGGCCGAAGCCGCGGACCCGGCGTGGAACCGCGAAGCGTGGCTCCTGGAGCCGGACTCGGTGCAACGAGCGCTCGACGTGCTCGTACCGCGCAGCGCCGGGCAGGTCGTGCGGGAGGCGTTCTACGGCACCCGGCGTTTCGACGACTTCCGCCGCCACACGGGCCTGACCCCCGGCGTTCTGTCCGCACGCCTGCGCGACCTGACCGACCAGGGCATCCTGACCAAGGTCGCCTACCACGACACCGGATCGCGCGGCCGCCACGAGTACCGCCTCACCGACAAGGGGCGGGACCTGGCCACCGCGATCATCAGCCTGCTCAACTGGGCCGACCACTGGCTTCCCACGCCTGACGGACCCACCGTCGTGCTCACCCACCGCGACTGCGGCGCGCCGATCCGAACCCAGGTCCGCTGCACCCACGACCACCCCGTGGACAGCCTCGGCGACATCCAGGCCGCGCCTGGCCCCGGCGCCCGCGCACGCGACTGAGCCGTCGCCCCGGACACCTCGCCGAGGGTGCGCAGATCGAACTCGAGGCCGTTGACGGTCGCTCGTCCCCCGCTCCTGCGGATGGCTCTTCTACTGACGCGGGACGCGGGGCACGCGGAGGACCTGCTGCAGACGGCGCTGGCCAAGGCGTGCGGGCCTGGGGCCGCATCGACGGCGATCCGGAGCCGCGTCGACAGCGATCCAGAGCCGTTCGGGCGGCGGATCATCGTGACCCCGCACGCCACCTGGTGGCGGCGCCGGTGGAGAGTCGAGGAGCCGACCGGTGACCGCTCGACTGGACCGGACTCGACGTCGTGCCAGGGCAATGGTCGACCATCACGCTGACCGTGGACGGCAAGCAGACGTTGGGCCTCGACGTCCCGAAAGGACGGACAGTCAAGATCACTGTGATTCCCGAGCGCTCCACAGGGGAGTGGAGGGTGACGCTCGGCCTGCGGTGAGGCGGCGGATCCGGGCGTTGAGGTAGCGCTGCTCGGGCTGGCTCGCCGTGAGCCGGGCTGCCTTGCGGTAGCTCTCCAGCGCGCCCGGCAGGTCGCCGAGCATCTCCAGCAGATGCGCATGTACGGCGTGAGTGCGGTGGTGTCGCCGCATCGCGGGATCGTCGAGCAACGGTCCGAGGAGGGCCAGACCGTGCTCGGGACCGAACGCCATCCCGAGCGCGACCGCCTGGTTGAGCGTCACGACCGGGCCCGGCGCCACCCGTGCGAGCATGGCGTAGAGCAGGGTGATCTGCCGCCAGTCGGTCGCTTCCCCGCTCTCGGCCTCCGCGTGGACGGCGGCGATCGCGGCCTGCAGCTGGAACCTGCCGACGTGTCCGCGCGGCAGGACCCGTTCGAGGATTCGCACGCCTTCCGCGATCCGCTGCCGGTCCCACCGGGACCTGTCCTGCTCGGCCAGCGGCACGAGGTCGCCGTTCTCGGTGCGGGCGGCCGCACGGGCGTGGGTCAGCAGCATCAACGCCAGCGCGCCGGCGACCTCGTCGTGGTCGGGGACGACCGCGTGCAGTTGCCGGGTGAGGCGGAGGGCCTCCTCCGCCAGCGGCGAGTCGACCAGCCCGTCACCGGTGGATCGCGTGTGCCCCTCGGTGAACATGAGGTGGCAGACGTCGAGCACCGCGGCGATGCGCGCGGGCAGGTCGGCACGGGCCGGGAGGCCGAACACCGCACCCGCCGCCCGCAACGTGGACCGCGCCCTGGTGAGGCGCTGCGTCATCGTGCGCTCGGGCACCAGGTACGCGGCGGCGATCTGCGCGGTGCTCAGCCCGCCGACGGCGTGCAGCGTCAACGCGACCTGCGAGGACCGGCTCAGGCTCGGGTGGCAGCACAGCAGCAACAACCGCAGGGTGTCGTCGGCCTCGTCGAGAGGTGACCGGTCGGCGGCGGGGGAGAGGTGGGCGTCGGCGGGAAGTGCGGCGCCGAGAGCGTTCTCCCGCGCCATCCGCGCGCCATCGGCCCGCAGCCGGTCGACCAGCCGCCGCGACGCGACCCGGATGAGCCAGCCGCGGGGGTTGCCGGGCACGCCGTCGCGGTCCCACTGCCGCGCCGCCGCCTCGGCCGCCTCCTGTGCCGCGTCCTCGCAGTCGCCCAGGTCGCCGTACCGGTGCAGGAGGGCGGCGAGGACGTGCGGGGACTCCCGCCGCCACACGTCCTCGACCACCCGTGCGATCACTGGTCGGACCCGCCCGGCCACATCGCCGGCCGCAGCTCGACGGTCTCGCCCGGACCCGCGAACCGTGCCGCGATCTCCTCCGCGCGCTCCCGGCTGTCCACGTCGATGAGGAAGAACCCGGCCAGGTGCTCCTTGGCCTCCGAGTACGGGCCGTCGGTGACCAGCGGCTTGCCGTCGCTCCAGCGGTAGAGCCGCGACGACTCGGGCGCACCCAGCGCCTCGCCCCCGAGCAGTTCGCCGTTCTCCCGCAGCTCTTCGAGCATCGCCTCGAAGCCGGCGTTCAGCCGTTCCAGCTGCTCCTTCGACATGACCTGGTACTCGGGCAGGTAGTCGGAGGTCGGGTGCCCCCACGGCTGCGGGTTGGAGTGGATCATGAGCACGTACTTCACCTGTCGGCCCCTTGGTTCTCGTCGTGGACGCGGCCGGTCGGCCCCATCCTCGCGTGGGACGTCGGAGCCGGGCGCGTCACGTCTACATCCGCCGGGAGGATTTTCGAGCCAGGTGCCGGCAGCACAGGTGATGTCGCCGACTGCGCTTTCCGCCGACGCGGTCGCCGTCCATCGGCGGGCATGCACAGCGGAGGCATCTGCACGCGGTTCGTCAGCAGGCCGGGCGCATGCCTTCGGACTGTTCCGCGTCCACGACGCCGGACAGGGTCACGTCGACTGGCGCGCTGTCGGTGCGGTGCTCTGGTTCCTCGCGCAGGTGCGGCAGACCGAAGCGGGCAGCCAACTCGTCGTAGATCGGGGTCCCCGCTTCGGCCGTGGGTGCGGTGCTCGGCTGAGCCGCAATCCCAGCGTCATCGCGGTCATCGGAGGCAGTGCTGCCGCTGTGCTCGACGGAACCCTCGGCGGGACGGTTGTAGCTGCTCATCGCTCTGGTCCCTGGTGGATCGATGGGGTAACACGGTCAAGACTGCATCCGACGCGAATACGCGTCGGCATCCGCTTTTACCCCGATCGGGCGATGGCTAATCCTCTGAACGCCGAGTTCGGCCGAAGCCACGACGTCATCGCACGTGTGCCGGTGCCGACTACTTCTTGCTCTTGCCTGGTGGTTGCTGCGGCTTGCCCTTCTGCTTCTTCGCACCTGCTTCCGCAGCCGGGGCCGGGGCAACTGGCTGCCGCGCCACCTCCGCAACGGGCGTGGCGGTGCCGGCCTGGACGGTGGGCTGCTGGGCCGGCGTCGTCACCTGAGCGGCGGACGGGGTCGACGCGGTGGATGACGTGGTGGTCGAGGACGTGCTCGACGTAGGTGCGGAGTTGACCGGCTGGGCACCGGGTGCGACCGCCCAGGCGACGCTGACCGCGCCCAGCAGCGCCGCCGCCGAGGCGAGCAGCGCCTTGCGCGGCACCCGAGCCGACCGCGGTGCGTCGGTCGGAGCCTTTTCCGCGAGGTGGGCGGGGACCGGCAGGGTGTCGTCGGCGACGGGGTTCGCCTGCAGGGCTCGAGCGCAGTCCGCGGCGGTCGGCCGCTGGTCGGGGTCGGACGCGGTCATCGACGACAGCAGACCGGCCAGGTCGGCGGGCAGGTGCTCGGGGATGGCCGGAGAGCGGTGCAGGCGGGCGACGGCGGCCTCGACCTCGCCGCCGGGGTACTCGCGGTGGCCGGTGAGGCACTCCAGCAGGACCAGGCCGAGGGCGTAGATGTCGACGGGGTGGTCGACGTCGGCGCCCCGGACCTGTTCGGGAGCGAGGTAGGCGGCGGTGCCGACCATCTGGTCGGTGCGGGTCAGCCTGGTCGCGCCGGGCAGACGGGCCAGGCCGAAGTCGGCGAGGTAGGGCCTGTCGAGGTCGTCGAGCAGGATGTTGGACGGTTTGACGTCGCGGTGCACCACACCCTGGGCGTGGACGTAGGCCAGGGCTTCGGCCAGTTCGGCGCCCAGTCGGCGCACCCGCTGCGGGGACAACGGGCCGTCGGCGATCTCCGTGCGCAGGGTGCGCCCCTCGAGCAACCGCATGACCAGGAACGGCGTGCCATCTCCGGTGCCGGCGTCGTGGACCGGCACCAAGCCTGGGTGCGACAGCCCGGCCAGCGTGCGGACCTCGGACTCGAACCGGCGCCTGGCCGTGTCGTCCCACCCGGGCCGGAAGACCTTGACCGCCACCTCGCGGCCCAGAACGGTGTCCTCGGCGCGGTAGACCTCCGCCATCCCGCCGGCACCCACCGCGTCCAGCAGCCGGTAGCGGCCGGCCAGTAGGTTGCCGTTCACCGTCTGTGACACCGCCACACCCTCCATCGTCCAACGCGACACGTTCGGGTGCCCTGCTGCGGCGGCGCGAAACACTGCAAGTGACAAAATGCGCAGCGGTGTGCTGTCCCGCCGCGCCGCGCTCGCTGTCGGCTCGACGTGGCATTACCGGGTCTTCGCGGTGAACGCGGCGCTCAACGCGAGCGCGCCGTCAGCCGTGGTGTCGGCGACCGTGAAGCAGGCTGGTGTCCGATGCGGACGGTGACGGCGCGAAGTGGCACGACCGGTTCACCTTCGGCGCGGAGCTGCCCCGCCCGTCGGTCTGACAGGTCCCCCTGAGCCCGGCCCGCCGTGGTGACCGTGCTCAGGGGGTAGGCCGGCACACCCGGTCGAGGCAGGTGCGACCTGTCGACGTGCAGCGGGGTCCACAGCCGCCTGATGCGGTCACTCAGCGGGCTTGCGGTACACCAGGCGGATGTTCTGCGGGCCGGCCGAGGTGCGACGGCGTTCGAAGAGCTCGTCCAGAAGGGCGACGACCGGGCGGCGGCGATGCCGGGTGAACACGGGTCGCCACAGGAACAGGACGAGCTCCCCGCCCGGCCGGAGCACCCGGTGCGCCTCCCGCATGGCCGCCAGCGGGTCGGGCATCTCCTCGAGGCTGTAGCCGTAGAACAGGGTGTCGGCCTGGTCGTCGGCCAGGGGCAGCTTGCAACCGTCACCGGCCAGGTAGGACATCCGAGCACCGGGCACGCCGTCCAGCCGGTGCTGCAGCAACTGCATGGCCGAGGGTGACGGGTCGAGGGCGATCAGGGTGTTCTCGCTGCCCAGGTGGGTTTTGAGTGCCGTGGTGTAGAAGCCGCCGCCGCTACCGACCTCCATGCAGATCGTGCCGGCGCGGCGCTCGACCACCCGCAGGTCGTAGCGGGGGAGGTCCCACCCGAGGATCATGCGCAGGACCGGGCTGCTGATCAGCCGGTACAGGCGGTCGGGGGTGCGCCAGCCGCCGCGGACACCCGGCCGGGCCGGATCTGTCGTGCTGGTCTTGAGGTCAAGCTCGGTCATCGTTGTGTGATTCCTTCGTCTTGGGCAGTGCGCGTGCCGCGGCGATCGTGGCGAGGACGAACAGGACGACGCCGACCACCATCGCGGCTCGCAGACCTGTCACGAACGCGGCACGGGCGAGCTCGAGCAGCTGGGAGCCCGCTTCGGGCGGTAGGGCGGCGGCAGCGGCGGTCGCCTCGGTGAGGCCGTCACGCGCTTGCGCCGCCACGCCGGGAAGGCTGGCTGAGTAGATCAGGGTGGCGATGCTGCCCAGAACCGTGACGCCGAGGCCGGCGCCGAGCTCGTAGGCGGTCTCCTCCACAGCGGCCGCCGCGCCCGCCTGCTCGGCCGGTGCGGCGGCGAGCAAGGCGTCGGAGGCGGCGGTGAGCGAGATCGAGACACCGAACCCGGTCGCCGCCAGCACCGGCCCGAGCAGCCACAGGTTCTCGTGCACCGTCAGACCCGCGGCCGCTGCCGCCAAGGCCACGGCGCTGACAGCGAACCCGGCGACCGTCATCCGGCGATTCCCGAACCGCTGCAACAACGGCCCGGCGACGATGCTGCCGATGACCGCCGAGCCCATGACGAACATCAGCCGCAGCGCGGCGGGCATGGGCTGCAGCGCGAGCACGAGCTGCAGGTACTGGGCGAACAACAGGCCCAGGCCGACCAGCGAGGTCAGGACCAGCAGGACGCTGCCGACCGCGACGCTGAACGCGCGGTCGCGGAACAGCGACACGTCGAGCAGCGGAACAGGCAGTCTTCGTTGCCGCCGGACGAACGCCACGAGCAACAGGCACCCGAGCAGCCCGGCGACCGGGCCGAGCACGTACATCGTCCCGCCGTGCGGGGTCTGCTTGACCGCGAAGGCGACGCCGATGACGCCCAGCGCGGCCAGCACGGCGCTGAGCACGTCCCACGGTCCGTCCGGCGGGTCCGCGGACTCCGGGATCAGCCAGAAGGTCAGCGGAATCGCCGCGATCATCACCGGCACGTTGATCAGGAACGCGGCGTGCCAGGAGAACGTCTCCACCAGGAAGCCGCCGAGCAGCGGTCCGAGCACCGCCCCCGAACCGGCCACCCCGCTCCAGATGCCGATGGCCGTCTGGCGTTCGGCACGGTCGGGAAACGCCTGGCGCAGCAGTGACAGCGTGGCCGGCATGATCATCGCGCCGCCGACGCCGAGCACGGCCCGCGCCGCGATCAGCACCGCGACGTTCGGTGCCCACGCGCAAGCCAGCGAGGCCAGTCCGAACACGACGTATCCGAGCACCAGGATCCGGCGCCGGCCGTAACGGTCGCCCAGCGTGCCGAAGGCGAGCAGCAGGGGAGCCGCGACCAGCGAGTAGACCGCGATGATCCACAGCTGGCTGGTGGCGGTGGGCCGCAGGTCCTCCGCCAGCGCGGGCAAGGCCATGTGCAGCACCGTGGCGTCCACGGACACGAGCAGCAGACTGGCGCACAAGATCGCCAGCACGAGCCAGCGCCTGCCCACCAGTGGACTGGGAGAAATGGTCACGAGCAGTTGGCCTCAAGCAGATGGTGGTGCACGGTCCTAGTTTGGCCAATTCCGATCCGTGACACCTCATCCTTCAGACGCTTGTGAATCATCCTGTGGTTGTAGAAGCACAGGTCCTGCCGGGCAGGCTCACGTTAGCCGAAAGCCGGTGCCGCTCGTCGGGCGTTGGCGATGAAACTGACGAGCGACCGTCCGGGTGCGTGCACTGTCCCGATCAGACGGCCATCTCGGGATCGAGATCGTCGCGGAGCGCGGTCAACGGCGTTTGACGTGCTTGATCAACCGCGCCCAGCTGAGCCAGTGGGAAGCGTGAACCAGACGGTGAGGCCGCCGTCGATGCCGTCGGACAGTCCGATCGTGCCGCCGTGGGCGGTGACGACGCGGCGGCAGGTGGCCAGTCCGATGCCCGTGCCGCCCTCCACGGTGCCGTGCTGGTGCACCTGGCTCAGCAGTCCGAAGGCCTCCTCGCGGCGTTCAGGCGGGATGCCCCTGCCGTTGTCGGCGATCTCGACGCGCACGAACTCGCCGCGGTGCTTCGCGCGGATCCGCACGACGAGCCGCCGGTCGGGGCGTGCGAAGCGGACCGCGTTGCCGACGATGTTCTGCAGCAGTGCTCGGAGGTGCGTCTCGTCGCCGCGGACCGTCGGAAGCGGTTCGAGGTCCAGGTCCATCGTCTCGGTTTCCGCGCCGGTGGCGCGGTCGTCGATGAGGTCGGCGAGGAGGGCGCCGAGGTCCACGGACCCGTACTTCAGTTGCCCGCCGAGCTTCGCGTACTCCAGCAGTCCGTCGACCAGGGCGTGCATGCGGTTGGCGGCGCCCCTGCTGCGTCCGACCAGTCGCCCGGCGGTCGGAGCGCCCACGACAGCAGGGTGGTCGGAGAGCAGTTCGAGGAACCCGACGATGCCGGCGAGCGGGTTGCGCAGGTCGTGGCTGACCCGTCCGGCGAAGTCGGCGAGTTCGCTGTTGGAGCGCAGCAACTCGGCCCGGGCCGCGGTCAGCTCCTTCACGGCGCGGGCGAGCGCCAGACTGGACCGCTGCAGCTCCAGCACGTCGACGGCCTGGTGGGCCAGCAGGTCCAGGCTGCGCCGCTGTCGCCGGTCCAGTCGGCGGGGCACGTCGTCGAACACGCACAAGGTGCCGAGCACAGCTCCGGAGGGTGCCTGCAGCCGGCTCGCGGCGTAGAACCGGACCGACGCGATCCGGCCCGTGACGAAGGGGTTGGTGGCGAAGCGGGGGTCCTGCCGTGCGTCGGGCACCTCGACCGGCTCCGGTGTGACGATCGAGACGGCGCACATCGAGTCCTCCCGCGAGCAGATCGAGGGGGAGATCCCGACCGCCGCCACCTGGTGCTGGAGGTGCTCGCCGATCAGGTTGACCGCACCGTGGGGCACGCCGCAGACCTGCGCGGCCAGTTCCGCGAGGGCTTCCAGGTCGGATCGGCGCCCCAGGTCCTCGATGCCGTACTCGGCCAGCACGGAGTCGCGGTCGCGCTGCTCAACGGCCATCTGGCAGCACCTCTCCGGGATGTGTCACCGGTCCCGAGCCGGGCACGGGACCGCCCGCGGGCTCGGCGCTGGCGAATCCCACCCGCGTCATCCGGCCCCACTCGGCCTTCCCGCCACGCAGGACGTCCACCAGGCCGCGCAGCCGCCACACCGCGGTCAACTGCCGGTAGCCGATGTTCTCGACGACTGCCACCGCGAGGGCGACCGCCAGGTCCCGCCAGCCTCGATAGCGGTGGAACGAGTACTCCTCCACCACGAGGGCGACAAGGGAGAGCGCGACGCCGTAGCCGAGCGCCACCAGGAAGAACAGCACGGCGAAGGTCCAGTCGACGGCCCCGAGCAGCAAACCGACGACGAGGGCGACGAGCCCGAACAGCTCGACCACCGGCGCCAGCAACTCGAACAGCACGTAGAACGGCAGCGCCAGCGTGCCGACCGCGCCGTACGCCGGGTTCCCGATCATCCTCCGGTGCTTCCAGAGGACCTCCGCGAGACCTCGCGACCAGCGGCGCCGTTGGCGGCCGAGAACCCGCAGCGACTCCGGTACCTCGGTCCAGGCCACCGGTTCGGGAACGAACACGACCCTGGCGCGCCGCCGGTGGTCGCGCAACCAGCGGTGCAGGCGGACGACGAGCTCGGCGTCCTCCCCGATCGTGTCCACGTCCAGTCCACCGGTCTCCACCAGGACGTCGCGCCGGAACAGGCCGAAGGCGCCGGAGACGACGACGAGGGCGTTGAGGGCCGACCACCCGGAGCGTCCCAGCAGGAACGCACGCAGGTACTCCACGACCTGCGTGCGTGCCAGCCAGGTCCTCGGCATGCGCAGCTCGGTCACGCGACCGGCGACGACGGTGCTGTCGTTGACCGCGCGCACGACACCGCCGGTGGCGACCACGTGCTCGGGGTCGTCACCGAAAGGCCTGGCCACCGCCAGCAGGGCGTCCGGGTCGAGCAGCGAGTCCGCGTCGACCATGCAGACCAGCGGTTGGACCGCGACGTTGATGCCGGTGTTGTTCGCCGAGGCCTTGCCGCCGTTCTCCTTGCGGACCACGACCAGCGGCACCGCCGCGGGCGGGGCGTACACCGCGGTGATGACGCCGCGGGTGGGCACGTCGTCCGGCACCACCCGCGGAATCTCCACCAGGCCGAAGTGGGCCCGCAACACCTCGAACGTGCTGTCGGTGGAGCCGTCGTCGACGACCACGACTTCGAACAGGGGGTGTCGCAGGGCCAGCATGGCGTTGACGCTCTCGACGATCGTCGCCTCCTCGTTGTGCGCCGGCATCACCACCGACACCCCGAGCGTCAGCGGGTTGGTGTACGCCTCGTCGAAACCCGCGTAGGGGCGGCGCCGGAGGTGGCGGCGGAACTCGCGCACCGCGAGCAGGATCAGACCGAGGTAGCTCGTGTTGAGCAGCAGGAAGTAGGCCAACACGAACCAGTTGGCCACCACGATGACGGTGCTGACGATGTCCAGCGCGATCACGGCCGCACCGTCGCGAGCAACCTCTTGGCGTTCGCCGCCATCAGGGCCTCCTGGGCGTGGCGTGCGGCCGAACCCGAACGGCCGGCCAGCCGCGCGAGGGCGGCCACGCCGTAAGGACGGATCGCGGCCAGGGACGCCGCGGCCGTGTGCGCGACCCAGTGCACGGGGTCGTCGACCAGATCGGCCAGCACGGGAACGGCGCGCCGCGCCCCCAGCGCGCCCAGGGCCTCGGCCGCCGTCACCCGCAGCGCGAGCGGCTCGCGAGCGGAGGTGGCGGCGATGACGTCGTCGACCGAGACAGGAGCGCCGATGCGCCCGAGAGCGCGGGCCGCGCGCAGGCGCACCTCGGTGGAGCGGTCGGTGCGCAGCATCGCGACGAGCACCGGTGCCGTCGCCACCGCGCCGATCAAGCCGAGAGCCTCGGCGACCTGGGCGCGGACGAGGTCGTCGGCCTGATCCGCCGCGGCGAGCAGCGATCGAACCGCCGCCGGACCGATCCGCCGCAAGGCGGCCATCACCAGGTGGTGCGGCAGCGGGGGCGTGCGCAGCAGGCCGTGCACGAGCGCTGTCGCCGACATCGGGTCGGCCAACCGGCCAAGGGCACGCACCGCCACCGCGCGTACTTCCATGTCCCGGTCACCCAGCAGCCGCACGAGCTGCACCGTCACCCCTGGTCCCCCCACCGCGCCGAGCAGGTGGGCCGACCGGGCACGCACCACGGCGCTGCGCCGATGCACACCGCGCATCGCCCGCTCCACCGAACCTCGGCGTTCGAGCAGGCCGACCACGGCCGTTCGCGCCTCGCCGCGCACCTTGCCGAGCATGGCGACCGCAACCGGCTCCAGGGCACGCCATGTGCGCGGATCCACCGCGACCAGCCGCTCCACCACCACGGGGTCCTCGTCATCTCCTGCGACCAACTGGACCAGCCACGGACGAGCGGACGCCACGCGGCGCGCACGGCGTGCGTCGGTGACCCGCAGCCACCACCGGCCGACGAGGACTGCCAGGGCGAGGGCGACGAGCACGACGGCCAAGCACAACGCAGCGACGACCAACAGGTCGCGGTCGACCGACGGGGACACGGGCGAGGTCATCGCCGACTGCGGGCCAGGACGGCGCGAACCCGGCTGGCCAGCTCACGGGGGCTGAACGGTTTGGTCAGGTAGTCGTCCGCGCCCCAATCGAAGCCGCCCTCGACATCGCTCTCCTGGGCGCGGGCGGTCAACAGGATCACCGGTATGGCCGCGGTGGCCTCCGCCGCGCGCAACTCCCGGCAGACGTCCAACCCGGTCATCCTGGGCATCATCACGTCCAGGACAGCGATGTCCGGCATCGCGCTGCGGGCCATGGCCAGGGCGGTGGCGCCGTCCTCGGCGACGAGCACGTCGTAGCCCGCTTGCTCGAGCTTGAACACCACGACGTCCCGGACGTCGGCGTCGTCGTCGGCGACGAGCACGGTGGTCATGGGAACTCCCAGGTTCTCGGCGTCGCATTCGAAGTACCCCGAACTGGGCCATTCAGTCGATCGGGGTACTTCAACCGCGTGACCACCGCATCGGCACGGCGGGACGTCCCGCCGTCGTCGTTCGCCGGCAGACGCTCGGCGGCCTGGGAGTCAGCCGCAGAGCACGTGGCTACGGGACAAGCGCGACACCGGCCCGGATCACGCCACCGCCCCCACCGAACGGTCGGTCACCAGGGTCATCGGCAGTGCCAGCCGAGCGAACGGCGTGACCAGGCCGATCAGCGGCACCGGTGGTGTCTCGTCGTCCGATTCGATCAGGTGCACCACCAGGTCGCGGCGCCGGAACACGGTGGTTCCACCGGAGGCCACGGTGATGCCGGCGAGCCGCCGGGCCAGCTCGCCGGCGTGCCCGGGCAGCGCCTCGTACAGAACGGCCCTGCGCGGCAGCCGGCCGGTGCGGCCGTTGCCGGACGCCACCCGCATCACGGAGGTCGCCGCGAACCGGCGCAGGCTCGCCTCGTCGGTCACCTCGCTGTCGTGGACCAGGTGCGGCCGCAGCCGCTGCTCCACTGCCTGCACCCGGGGTTGTCCCGCCAGGTGCCGGACGGCTTCGGAAGGAGGGCAGGTGATGTCCACGACCCGCACCACGACACGCCCTGCCATGAAGGCGGACGTGCGTTCCAGCAGCGACCACCCCGGCTCCGGCCCGCACACGGCAAGGGCCGCGCAATCGGAGAGGATCTCGGCCACGACCGCCTCCGATCCGGCCCGGACCCGGAACGTCAACGCATAGCGGTCCACGGTTCGGCTTCCGGTCATCGTGACGGCCGGAAAACCACCGCAGTGGCCGGTGAGGAGTTGCTCGTTCATCGGAACAGCACTCGGTCGACCACGGCCCGCAGGGCGTCGGGACGGGGTGCCGCCGGGCTGCGCCAGGCGACGAACCCGTCCGGACGGATCAGGACGGCCCCGTCGTCGGTGATGCCGTAGCGGCGGGTGAACTCGCCGGTGGGATCGTGCAGGGTGTCGCCGATGCGGTGGTGTTCGATCGGGACGTCCGAGAAGTTCGCGGCCTGCTGCCGGCCGGTGACGAGCACCAGGCCGCGTCCCATGAAGTCGACAGTGGACAGTGCGGTGCCGTTGCGCTCCACGGTGACGTGAGGTGCGCGGCAGCCCGGTGCGGCGGTGGGGTGGTCGGGGTCTTCCACCGGGTGCGGAGCGGGGGAGCCGTCCGGGACGAAAGCCCCCTCGGGGTAGGTGTAGCCGAACATCGTCGCCCGCTGGCGGACGGCGCTGTCGCGTGCGTCGCCCGGCTTGCCGTTGACCAGACCGTACCGCTCGACGGTCAGCGCGGTGGTGTGCCGGGCCACGGGGAGGCGTTCGGTCTCGTAGGTGGCCAGCAGGCCCGGGCCGGCCACGCCGCGGTGGTGCAGGGCGATCTTCCACGCCAGGTTGAAGACGTCCTGGACAGCGGTCGCCACGCCGAAGGTGCCCACGGGCGGCATGACGTGGGCGGCGTCGCCGGCGATGAACGCCCGGCCGGCGCGCATGCGGTGGGCGACCTGGCCGGAGATCTCCCACGGGGTCTCGGACACGTGGTCGATCACGATCGGAAGGTCTTCGAGGCCGATGGCGGTGCGCAGCAGGTACACGCACCGCTCCTCGGTGAAGTCGGCGACGTCGTCACCCGGTCGCAGGGAGACGGCGAACCGCCACCGCTTCGCGCCGTCGATGGACGTGAGGAACCCGTGCACGGCGGGGTTGCGCACGGTCAGCGCGACGATCTTGCGCCCGCGCAGCGGTTCGCGGAGATCGGCGTCGAAGTAGATGTTGACCTTGCGCGCCAGGAGGTCCGAATCGTCCTGCCCGACGTCGAGCATGCGGCGAACGGGGCTGTGCGCACCGTCCGCCACGATGAGGTGCCCGGCACGAACACGCTCTTCCCGTCCGGTGCGGTGATCGAGCACCACCGCGACAACGCCGTCGGGCTCGTTGTCCACCGCCACCACCTCGTGGTGGTAGCGCACGTCCGCGCCGGTTTGCACGGCGTGTGCGCGCAGCAGTGGTTCGAGCTGGTTCTGGTCGATCGCGGCCCACCGGCAGGGGCTCAGCGAGTCGGAGCCGGTGTCGAGGCGGTTGGGCAGCCGCCGCAGTTCCGGGCCCGCCAGGGTTTCGGCGTGGGCGACGACGGTGTGGTCGGCGATCGGCGACCGCACCTGCCCGATGGCCTGCTCCAGACCCACGGCACGATAGAGCTCCATCGTGCGGGGGTTGAGCGCCCGCGCCCTCGGATCGGTCGACGGCTCGGCATGGCGTTCCACCAGCAAGGCCGGCACGCCGTACCAGGCCAGGAACACGGCGGCGGACAGACCCGTCACGCCGCCGCCCGCGATCAGCACCGGGGCCTCAGACATGGCGCTCCCAACGGTAGAACTCGTGCGCCATCGCGTCCTTGGGCTCGCGCCACGCCTCGGGGTCGTAGGCGGTGACGAACGGGCTCAGGTCCTGGCTGATCCGCCGGAAGCGGGGGTCGTCGCGGTGCGCGGCCATCGCCTCCGCCAACGGGCGGTCGCTCTCCACCAGGTGCAGGTAGAGCTCACCGAACCGGAACAGACTGCGCCCCCGCACGCCGAGCGCGGCGGGCAGGTCGGAACGGCGGTCGGAGTCGGCGAACACGGCGGCCACCTCGTCGGCGGCCCCGGGGACCATGCGGGCGACGATCAGGGTGCGGTGCACGCGACCTCCTCGACCTTCCGCTTGATCAGCTCCATCTGGACGCGGCTGTTGTCGTTGATGCGCTTGGTCATGGCTTCGTCGTCCACCGGCGCGTCGGGTTTCATCGCGAAGTCCTGCGTCCAGCGCATGCGCACGCCCGTGTCGAGTTGTTCGTAGGTCCAGCGGATGTTCATCCGCTCGAACGGCCCGGTCTCGACGCGCCGGGCGGTGACCGTCCTGCCGGCCTGGTCCGCGACGCGCTCGGACACCCAGCTCCACACCTTGCCGGCCGGGTCCGGGTGCATCGTCAGGCGGAACAGCACGCGGTCGCCGTCGCGTTCGAGCACCTCGACCGAGGCGTACTCGCTGAACAGCTCCGGCCAGCGCTCGACGTCGTTGGTGCGTTCCCACACCAGCTCCATCGGCGCGTCGATGACGATCTCGTTCTCGGTGTGGCCGCTCATCCCCGGACCTCCCCGGGCAGCAGGGCCAGCAGCTCGCGCGGCGACTGGTGCGGTCGCAGATCGGCGTCCTTGGCCACGCCGTGGTGGCGTTGCAGCTCGGACAGCACGCCCATCAGGCCGAGGGAGTCCACGCCGAGGTCGTCGAAGGTGTGGCCGGGGTCGGTGACCTGCTCGCCGGTCACGGGAACGCCGGTGCACCGGCTGATCAGCGCTGCCAGGTCGTCGGGGGAAAGCCTGGTGTCCACGTCACATACCTCCGCTGGTCGGTGATTCCGGATGGCGCAGCACGAGCGCCGAGTTCCCGCCGTACACACCGCGGGACAGCACCAGGACGGTGCGCAGGTCGACCGGACGGGCGACGCCGGTGACCAGGTCGAGGTCGAACCGGCAGTCGCGCACGCCCGGTGTGGGCGGTACGAGACCGTGTTCGAGGGCCAGCACCGCGGTGGCGACGTCGAGCACGGCCGCGGCGGCGTAGCAGCGCCCGTACCCGGCCTTGGGCGCGGTCACCGGCACCCGGTTCGCGCGCTCTCCCAGCAGCAGGCGCAACGCCTCGGCTTCGGCGGCGTCGGCGTGCGGGTCGGCCATCGCGTCGAGGAACACGGCGTCCACGTCGTCGGGGGTCAGACCCGCTTCGGTCAGCGCGGCCGTGGCGGCCCGCAGCAGACCCTGCGCCGACCGGTCGAACCGCCGCCGGCCGGTGTAGGTCGCGCCGTGCCCCGCCACCACCGCTTTCACGTCGGCGCCCCGGCGGTGCGCGGCGCCGGCGTCCTCCACGACGAGCATGGCCCCGCCCTCGGCGGGCGCGAACCCGCCGGCCCGCTCGGTGAACGGCTGGTAGGCCGTGGCCGGATCGCCGGACGTGCTGAGCAGCCCCAACCCGAGCTGGCAGCACAGCGCGTACGGGCAGAACGGGGCTTCCGCGCCACCGACGAGCATGGCCCGCGCGCCTCGTCGCAGCTCACTGCCCGCAGCGGCGAGGGCGTCCAGTCCGCCCGCCTCGTCGGCGACCAGCACCCCGGACGGGCCGCGCAGGCCGTTGCCGATGGAGACCTGGCCGGAGCACGCGGCGTAGAACCAGGCGATCGACTGGTAGGGCCCCACGTGCTCGGGTCCGTGCCGCCACAGCTGTTCGATCTCCCTCTGGCCGAACTCCACGCCGCCGCTGTAGCTGGCCGTCATCACGCCGAACTCGAAGGGCTCCACCGCCGCCGGGTGCAGCACGGCGTCGCGCAGCGCCAGGTCGGCGGCGGCGAGGGCGAAGTGCGTGAACCGGTCGGTCTGCACGGTGATCCGCGGTTCGACCCACCCGGCCGGTTCGAACCCGGCCACCTCGCCCGCCACGGTGACGGGGTAGGGGTTGGGCTCGAACCGCCCGATCGGCGCGAGCGCCAGGTGCCCGTCGCGCACCGCGGGCCAGAACTCGCCGACCCCGAGACCGCTCGGGGCGATCACACCGAGACCGGTCACGACGGGCGCGGAACGGGTGGCCGCGGGGCTCATGGCCGCCCCGCTCTCGTCAGCACCACCGCGGACTGGAACCCGCCGAAGCCGCTGCCGACCGACAGCACCACGTCCAGCCGGCGTTCCCGCGCGGTGTGCGGCACGTAGTCCAGGTCGCACTCGGGGTCCGGCGTGTCCAGGTTGGCGGTCGGCGGGACCACGCCGTGGACGAGCGCCAGCGCGCAGGCGGCCAGTTCGACGGAGCCGATCGCGCCCAGCGAGTGGCCGATCATCGACTTGATCGAGCTCACCGGCACCTGGTGCGCGTGCTCACCCAGCAGCCGGTGGAACGCGGCGGTCTCGTGCCGGTCGTTCTGCCGGGTGCCCGAGCCGTGCGCGTTGATGTAGCCGATCTCCGCCGGCGCCACCGCGGCGTGGTCCAGCGCGCGCCGCGCGGCCTCGGCCATCTCCACGCCCTCCGCTGTCAGGCCGGTCATGTGGTAGGCGTTGCTGCGGGTGGCGAAGCCCTCGACCTGCGCCAGCACCTCCGCTCCCCGGCGGCGGGCGTGGCCGAGCTCCTCCAGCACCAGCACGGCCGCACCCTCACCGAGCACGAACCCGTCCCGGTCGCGGTCGAACGGCCGAGCCGCGTGCGCGGGGTCGTCGTTGCGCGCCGAGGTCGCGCGGATCGCGTCGAAGCAGGCCACCGTGATCGGCGAGATCGGGGACTCCGAAGCCCCGGCCAGCACCACGTCGGCCCGGCCTTCCTCGATGAGGCGGGCGCCGTGGCCCACCGCGTCCAGCCCGGCCGTGCACCCGCTGGACACCGTCCGCACCGGCCCGCACGCGCCGACCCGGTCGGCGACCTCCGCGGCCAGCGTGGCGGGGGACAGGGCGCAGTGCAGGAACGGCGAGGCCGCGTCCGCGTCGACCAACCACCGCTGCCCGCGCTGCGAGGTGGCCACGTAGTCCTGCTCGAGCAGCGTCGTGCCGCCCACGGCGGAACCCATGGACACACCCACCCGCCACGGGTCCGCGACGGCCACCTGCGCCTGTCGCCACGCCTCGTCGGCGGCGACGGCGGCGAACTGGACGTAGCGGTCCATCCGGGTGATCTCCGCGCTGGTCAGGCCCGCGAGCACCGGGTCGAAGTCGCACTCGGCGGCGATCCTCGACCGGAAGCCCTCCGGGTCGAACAGGGTGATCGGCCGGGTGGCGGTGCGCCCGGAGGTGATCAGCTCCCAGAAGCCCTTCGTCCCGATGCCGCCCGGTGCCACCACCCCCAGGCCGGTGACCGCCACCCGGCGCCTCATGACGCCTGCTCCGTGTCCACGTGCCCCAGTTCCGGCCGGGGCGCCAACGGGGACAGCTGGAACAGCACGCGCGCCGGTGACGTCCCGGTGTTGCGCAGGCGGTGCCGCACCCCGATCGGCACCAGGATCGCCTGGTCCGCGCTCACCTCGTGCGGTACGTCGTCCAGGTCCAGCACCACCGAGCCCTCGACGACGTAGAGGAACTCCTCGGAGTACGGGTGGTAGTGCTCGTTGACCTGTTCGCCCGGCCCGACCAGCACGATCCCCATGAACCCGGAGGTGGCGCAGACCGTCGCCGGACCGAGCAGGACGCGGATGTCGCCACCGCGGTGGGTGTTGGGCGCGACGTCGTCCGGGCTGATCGCCCGGTGGAGCTGGCCGGTCATGCCACCGCCCCCACCACTCGGTCGGTCACCAGCGACATCGGGCACGCCACGTCCACCAGCGGCGCGAGCCTGTCCGCGAGCGGCACGGCAGGCATGCCGTCCGAGGACTCCACCAGGTGCACGACCACGTCCCTTCGCCGGAACACCGTCGTGCCGCAACCGGAATCCGAGCCTTCGTCAGCGAGCAGCCGGGCCACCTCGCCGGCCTTGCCCGGCAACGCCCGGTAGAACGCCGCCGCACGGGGCAGATGGCCGGCGTGGCCGTTGCGGGAGGCGACCACCCGCATCACCGACCCGGCCAGGAAACGCCGCCGGCCGTCGGCGTCGGACAGGTCGCGGTCCTGCACCAGGTGCGGCCGCAACCGCTGCTCCACGGCCTGGATCTGCGGCTGCGCGGCCAGGTGCCGGATCGCCACCTCCGGCGGGCAGACGATGTCCACGACCCGCACCACCACGGGTCCGGCCATGAAGACCGACGTGCGGTCCAGCAGCGGGCGAGCGGCCTGCGGCCGGCCGGGCGGGGGCCCGGCGTAGTCCGCCAGGATCTCGGCCACCGCAGCCTCCGACTCCGGCCGCACCGGGAACGTCAACGCATAGCGGTTCACGACTTCGCCTCCAGCAGTTGTCTATCGGCTTCGGCGCCCGGCGCGGTGCTCAGGCGGACGTGGTAGCGCGAGGACTCCCGCGCCGTCGTGCACGCGACCAGCGGGGCCGCCAGCCGCCGGTGGTCGGCGCCGCGCTCCCACGCGTGGAAGTGCGCGGCGCTCGCCCACTCGCTGGTGATCACCCAGTCCTCGGGATCGCCCTCCGACTGGCACACCTGGTCGCCGAGGTAACCCTCCACTTGCGACACCTGGTACCTGATCCGGCGGTAGGCGTCGAGGAAGCGGTCCTGCTCCGCGCCCGGCACGCGCACGCGGAAGATCACCCGCAACCGGTTGCATCCAGGCGTGTGATCCGCTGTCGACGCCATCTCGTCTCCTCGGGGTCTGCTTAGGACGAACGGGCAACCTCGTTGTGACCGAGGGTTGATCTACCCGCACCCGCCAGCAAGTCGGGGTCGGCCACCAGGCTGAACATCCACTCGATCGAGAGGACAAACCTCGGGAATCGCTCAGGAAGACGGTTCCGGGTGGGAAGCGATCCGGCAGGCGTGCGAAGCCACCGCGTTCCGCACACCCTCTGCGTGCAACATCCGGCGGCATGTCCTGACGTCGTCTGTTTTGCCCGTCTTCGCGACCTTGCACGCCTTGAGCACGTTGGCGGTCGCCTTGTACCCGTTCTCCATCACGTGGTCGATGCAGATGCCGGGATCGGCCTGGGCGGGCGGCCCCGTGAACGAGAACAAAGCTGCGGCAGTGAGCACCATGCCGGTCAGACCGGCCGTGCGAGGCAAACGCGACATCGGGTCGTCCTCTCCTGGACACGCTGGGACACGGTGCTTCGCCGTGCCGCGGCGGGGTGTTTGGCCGCCACCGAGTACCTCAGGATGCATCCGGCAAGCCGATCCGGCTGGTCCAACCCTCGATCGAGCGCAATGCCGCCCCGTCCGAGGGAGGAAGCCTCCTGCGGCGTGCGCGGCGGGTAGGCCGCCACCGCGTTCCACTGCCCGATCGAGCGCTCATTCCACTATCCGGTGAGGTTGCCGCCGACGGCACTTCCTGTCCGTCGCAATAGGACGGTCGCGTTCGCCGCGAGGGCGCAGCGAGGATTCGTCGAGCACGGGTGGTGCGCGTCGATCTTATGGCCAATTGGTATGTACCACTTGGCCTGACCCTCGTCGTACGGTCGGCGGGCAATCACCCTGCATGCAAGGAGCGGACATGAACCGCAAGCTCATCGCCGCCGCCACAGCGGCGGTCACAGCGGCCGGGCTGACCATCGCGGTGGCGCTGACGACCAGCGCCACCGCTGCCGACTCGGCTGACCCCGCCGTGCTGGCCGCGATGGCCCGTGACCTCGGCATCTCCTCGGAGCAAGCGCGTGAGCGCCTCGGCGCCGAGAAGGCCGCGGGCCAGACCGACGCCGCGCTGAAGTCCCGCCTCGGCCCGGCCTACGCCGGGTCCTGGCTGGACGGCACCGGCCACACCCTCACCGTCGCGGTCACCGACCCGGCGCTGGCCGGCGCGGTGCGCTCGCACGGTGCCGTCGCCGCCACGGCGACGCACAGCGCGTCCGCACTGGACAGCGCGAAGACCAAGCTGGACGCCAAGGCCACCACCGCACCCGACGCCGTCCCCGGCTGGTACGTCGACGTGCGCGCCAACAAGATCGTCGTGCTCGCCCGCGCCGGCGGGGAAGCGCAGGCCAGGACGTGGGCGGCCGAGGCGGGTCTGCGCGGTGACATCGTCGCAGTCGAGGCCAGCACCGAGAACCCCAAGCCGTTGATCGACGTCATCGGCGGCAACGCCTACGGCGTCCCCGGCGGCGGCCGCTGCTCCGTCGGCTTCGCCGTCGAGGGCGGCTTCGTCACCGCAGGCCACTGCGGAGCCACCGGCGGCCGCACGTCCAACCCCGGCGGCACCATCCAGGGCAGCAGCTTCCCCGGCAACGACTACGCCTGGGTCCGCACCGACGCGGGCAACACCCCGCGCGCCCTGGTCAACCGCTACCCCGGCACCGTCCCGGTCGCGGGCTCGCAGGAAGCTCCGGTCGGCTCCTCGGTCTGCCGCTCCGGCTCCACCACCGGCTGGCGCTGCGGCACCATCCAGCAGAAGAACGCCTCGGTCACCTACCCCGAGGGCACCATCACCGGCCTGACCCGCACCAACGCCTGTGCCGAGCCCGGCGACTCCGGCGGCTCGTGGCTGACCGGCGACCAGGCCCAGGGCGTCACCTCCGGCGGATCCGGCAACTGCCAGACCGGCGGCACCATCTACTTCCAGCCGCTGACGGAAATCCTGCAGGCGTACAACCTGCGTCTGGTGACCTCCGCCGGCCCGACCACGACCACCCAGCCGACCAGCACGACCACGACCACCACCACGCCTCCGGGCGGTGGCGACTCGTGGGCCCCGTACACCTACTACGGCACCGGCGCCCAGGTCACCTACGGCGGTGCGTCCTACCGCGTGATCCAGGCACACACGTCCGTTCCCGGGTGGGAGCCGCCGAACACGCCTGCCCTCTGGCAGCAGATCTGACGGCAACACCCTCCCACCGTCCCGACGGCTGCTGCCGTCGGGACGGTTTCCGCGTGGGCGGCAGGGCAAACCGGCTGCAGAACGTGGTGATGACCTTCGAAGGTTGGATCAGTTTACTGATCAGCGGGGTCCAGGAGGTAGGCCGTGAACGATCGCCATTCGGGCCCGCGGACCCTCGCGGAGAAGGTGGACCACCTCTTTCGCGAGGTGCACCCGCGAGACCGCAAACCGTTCACGCACCCCGAGGTGGCGAAGGCGACCGGGTTGTCCACCGGCCTGCTCTCCGCGCTGAGGTCCGGCAAGAACGTCAACCCCACCAAGGACACCCTCACCACGTCGGTGCACCAGGCCCACATCGTGCTGCAAGAACTGGGCCACATCCTGTGCGACCACCCCGGCTCCGAGCCGGTCGACCTGGCGTTGTCCGGTGTCTTCCCCGACCTGAGCGCCACCACCCTCGAGATCATGCTGGCCCGGCACCACGCGGGTTTCTCCGCCGAGCACGAGACCGAAGCGGAGACTGTGGCCTACCTGATCTCCGAGCTGCTCGACGCGCGACCGCGACGCGCGGGGGATCGGCCACCGGGGATGGGTGGCCGGCTGGGCCTGGCGATGGAATGAGCGCGGCGAGCCTCGTCCACCTCTTCGCACTCGTGACCGTCGCCGCCGCGGTCGTCTACCGGGCGGCGACCTGGCGTGAGGACCACCAGGCGCCCGCCGGCAGAGCGTTGACGCTGACGATGGTCCACCTGTCCCTGCTGTACCTGCTCGGGTGGGCGCCGGTCTGCTGGCTGGTCCACGACCTGCTGGGACGAGTTCCCAGCCTGCCCCAGGTCATCCAGCACACCGCGTGGATGGCAATGTCCTTCCACGCCCACCAGTTCGTCATCCGCGTCTCCGCGACCGCCGACGACCTGCGGCGACGCCTGCGCTTCAGCCGGGTGTTGTTCGGGGTGGCACTCCCGCTGCTGCTGATCGGCTACGTGATCGGCCCGCTGCGCACCGGACTGCCGATCGTCGGGCCGAGCGGGACCCGCGATCTCGGAGTCCTGTTCTACGACCTCGTGTGGGAGACGCACAACATCATCGTCCTGGTCCAGATCCTGCTCGTGCGGTGGCGCAGCGCGGCCATCGAGCGCAGATATCTGCGGATAGGCGTGCGCCTCATGGGGCTCGGCTGCTTGATCTGGCTGGTCATGCTGATCCACAAAGTGGCGTATCAAACGGTCGTCAGCGTGGGGTACACGCCGCCCTACGAGGAGAACGGGGTGCACGGCATCCAGTTCCTCTTCTCCGCTCCCGGCGTGTGCTTCCTGGTGATCGGTATGACCATCCCGTCCTGGGGACCGCGCGTGGCCGGGTACTGGCGCCGGAGGCGGGCCTACCACCAGCTGACGCCGCTGTGGAACGCACTCGAGCCGGTGCGCACGGCCACGCCGCTCGCGGGCCTGCGCACGCGGAACTCCCGGCTGCGGCAGCGGGTCATCGGCATCCGCGACGTGCTGGTCGGGCCGCTGCACGGGCACCTCTGCGAGAGCACCGTCCAGTTTGCCAGGGCACACGCGGTCCGGTCCGGCCTGAGCGAGGACGATGCGCAGGCCGTCGCCGAGGCCACCGCCATCGCTGCCGCTGTCTCCGCCCGGATCAGCGGTGGTGACCCTCCGAGTTGTCGGGGAACCTCAACCCTCATGATCACTGCCGCCTGGACGGGGGCACGCTGGGGCGAACTGACCGGCCTGCAACGCCACAACACCCACCTCGACGACGCGTGCATCGTCATCGACCCCGACATCGGCGCGCTCCATGAGCTCAACGGCCACTTCGAACTCGGCCCACCCAAGACCGCCGAATCCGCGCGCACCATCACCCTCCACCCTCCTTGATCCCCCTACTGCGCCGACACCTCGACAGCCACGACCACACCCACGTCTTCGCCACCGCCGAAGGGGAATACCTGCGCCGCTCCACCTTCTCCCGCCGAGCCATGCGCCCCGCCGCCGACGGCAACCTCAAACGGACCGCGCCGCCCGTGCGGATCGAGCCGGTCCAACCCGGGCTGACCTTCCACGGCTTCCGCCACAGCCACAAGACGTGGATGATCGCCGACGGCGTGCCCGAGATCGCCCAAGCCGCCCGCCTCGGGCACACCCTCGAGGACAAGATCCAGGAGGTCTACTCCCACATCGTCGCCGAAGTCGAACACCGGCTCATCACCGGGCTGCAGGACCGCTGGGACAAAGCCGTTGCCGATTCGGCGACATCCGAGTCACACACCCGCCGGCGACGCTTCTGATCAACGTCGACGGCGGGTCCGGCTGCTCGCTGGGCTTCCGCGCCCTTCCTGTTCACCGGGCCGCGCGGCCGCCGGGCTGGATGCGCGGCCACGACACGGAGAAGCGGTACTTGCCGACCCCCAAGCCCGCGATTATCGCCACGTCGCCGTTCGCCACGGCACCGGGCGGTGGGAGAAAGTGCCCCAGGCGGACGTGTCCTGCCATCTGCTTGAGCACGCATCGGCATTCCCTGGAAAGGTGCAACCCCCAGACCCGCTGCAGTGGGCGTCAGCGGCTTGAGGCCATGCGGGTGAAGCCGGTAAGGCGCGGGGTGATGGTCGTGGCGAAGGACTCCCCGTCGGGTGTGCGCAGTCCCGCGAGCACCTGCTCGCCCGGCCGGCCGAACACCTCGAACCGTTCCACCGAGCAGTGCTCCATCACCTCGCGGATGTAGGGATCCGAGAGCTCCCAGTGCTTCAGCACCGACTCATCGTCGGCGTACAACTGGAAGCTGTGCGCCAGCATCGCGTCGGCATCGATGAACACCTCCACCATCAACTGCGGACCGTGCTCGCGGACGAATTCGACGGCTTCTCCGATCGCCGCGCGGAACTCGTCCAAGTGTCCCTCGCGGATGCGCATGGTGTTGTGGAAAAGCAGTGTTCCTGTCATACCGCCGACACTAGAACCTCCAGTTTGATGGAGATCAACCCCGGACAGGCGCCGGATCGGGCCGGTGTCAGGTCCAGTCGTCGTCAACGCGCTGCTCGCAGCCGATGAGCGGAGTACTGAGCAGATCGATGAGTCGCTCGTGGCAGGAGGGGCCCAAGGCGCACAGGAGGCCGGCCTCCGCGGCCAGGTAGTGCGGTGTGACGCCGTCGATGACGGCCAGGCCTTTGCTCGTGAGCTGGAGCGGACGACTCGACGGTCGTCGCGGTCGCGCACCCGTTCGACGAGCCCTTTCGGCTCCGTGCGCGATGCGCGGCGTGAACCAGGTACGGCCCAGGGTGACCCGCCGAGACTCAGTCGAACCACGCGGTCGTGCCCTGTGCGTAGAGCACCCAGTCGGTCCCATTCCAGTACCACGCTCTGCCGGTCGCTCGGAGGTCGACGATCAGCTCGTCGTTCAGCACGTCTGTGGAGTAGCAAAGCGTGCCACCGGGTTTGATCGCACCGACGTGGCTGTCACAACTGAGGTAGTCGGGACCGCTGCCCAGCCTGGTGTAGTAGATGTACCCGCTCGCCAGACGTCCTGCGGGCAACGGGTCGTACATCTCCAGCCGGGAGAAGTACTCCCAGCCGCCCGTGTAGTGCGGTTTGCGGCACAGCTGGATGGAGCCCACGCTCGTTCCGGAGCCGTTGGTGAGGCGTACGTGTTGAGCCGATATGAGCGGCCATCCAGCGCAGTTCACGGCGGCGGTTCCTGCGGCCTGGGCGGGTTCGGCGACTGCTGTTGCGGGCGCCGTGAGCGCCGAAGCGATGAGCAGGACACTGAGGACGAGTCCACGCATGGTCGATCCCTTCTCTGTGATGAGCCGGTGCCTTCAGCCCACCACGCGCCGGCGTAACCGCGACCGGTCCTGGATTTTCCTGGACGGAGAAATCCGCATCGTCCAGAAAAGTCCAGGACGGGTGTTCCGGGGTGGCTGCAACTGTTGACTCGCCTGCGCCGGACATGGATCCGGGGTTCGAAAGGGGAGCGGCATGATCACACGGAAAGTACTGGCGGTGTTCGCCATCGCCTGCGGGGTTCTGACGGCGGCCACCGTCCCGGCCCAGGCGGCGGCCGAGAACTTCTGCCACCAGAGCCTGGACACCGGCAAGGTGGAGTGCTTCGACACCGAGGCGGCATTGCGGAACTACGAAGCCGGCGTCCAGAGCATCACGCTGGTGACGATGTTCAACGGCTACGGCGCGAAGGGGGCAAGCGGTTACCGGAACTTCGCCAGCGCCTACGGTCGCGACTACTGCACGCTGCCCGCAGACGGCCACGAAGGGTCGAGCGGCGACCTGCGGCAGGAGCGCTACAACACCGGGGTCGCCCTGGACCGGACGATCAGCTCGGTGGTCGTGCGTCCCGGCGTGAACTGTGTGCTGTGGCTGGCCGACGACTTCGGGTTCCGGGGCAACACGGTGATCCTCGTCGGCGGGACGTGCGCCGACCTGCGCACCTGCACCGGTGGGGGGAACTGGGACAACCGGGCGAGGTCGTTCTACTTCACGTGACGGCCCGATCCAGCCGGGCCCGGACGTCCGCGGCTTGCGGGACACCGAGGTGGGTGAACACCCCCAGCGCCTCGAACCACAGCTCGCGCGCCGTGTCCAGGTCGCCATCGGTGTAATTGCATTCGGCGAGCCCGGCGAGCGCTCGCGCCCGCTCGAACTGGTCACCGGACTCGGTGGCCAGTTCGCGTGCGGCCGAGTGGTGCGGGCGGGCCTCCGGATGGCGGTCGAGCGCACGCAGCGCCTCTCCGATGCTGTTGTGGATGTCCACGACCGTGACGTGGTGTCCGTCGCGAGCGGCGGCAAGGGCCTGTTCGTGCAGCTCGAAGGCCTTGGCCGGGTTGCCCGCCGACGCGTGGTCGCGGCCGAGGCCGTTGAGCGCGTTGACCTCGCCTTCGACGTTGCCGCATGCGCGGTATCCGGCCAGCGCGCAGGAGTGGTGGGCCAGCGCCCGTTCAGGATCGCCGACGTGGCGGTGGTAGGTGCCCAGGTTGTTGTGGGCGTGTGCTTCGCCGACCTCGTCGGCGACAAGGCGGAACAGCGCCAGTGCGCGGTCGAGGTGTTCGGGAACGTCGTCGAGGCGCCCGGCGCGCATGGAGGTCGCAGCGAGGTTGAGGAGCACCGCGCCCTCGCTGCGATGCTCCCCGGTGCGTCGGCGGATGGTCAGCGCCCGGTGGTAGCAGGCGATCGCGTCGTCAAAGTGGCCGAGCAGGCCCTGCACGATCGCCATGGTGTTCAACGCGGCCGCTTCGCCGGGTTCGTCGCCGAGTTCGCGCCGCAGTTCGGCACACCGCCGGGTGTAGCTGAGGGAGTCCCGGTAGTTGCCGGTGCCGCGCAACGCGGTGGCGAGGTTGCGCAACGCGGTGGCTTCGGCGTCCCGGTCTCCTCTGGCTTCGGCCGCGGCGAGGGCGTGGTGGTGCACGGTCAGTGCTTCCGCGCCGTGCCCGCCGGCGTCCAGGTCACGCCACAGGGTCGCCGCGAAGTGCGCGGTCCAGTCGGTCCAGCCCCGTCGTTCGGTCAGCGCGACGACGGCGATCAAGGTGGCGCGCTCGGCGTCCAGCCAGCTCTGCGCTGCGCCGGGCTCGGTCAGGGCGAGCGGTGCCGTCGCCGGCGCGGGCAGACGGGGCCGTCGGTCACGATCGGCCGGGTAGAGCGTGTCCATGGCGGTGGTGGCGGCGTGACCGTAGAAGGTGAGCAGCCGCTGCAAGGCGTCGTCGACGCGGGCCGTGCGCACCGTGGCCGCATAGGCACGTAACAGGTCGTGCATCGCGAACCGGTCCGCGCCGATGGCGCTCACCAGGTGCGCCTGGACCAGCTGGGCGATCAGCTTGGCCGCCACGTCGGGTTGCAGATCCGCCAGCGCCGCCGCCGACTCGGCGGTGAACTCCGCGCCTGGGTGGACGCTCAGCAGGCCGAACAGCTCCGCCTCCGCGCGCCCGAGGTGCCGGTACGACCAGGAGAAGACGGCCTCCACCTCGGCTCGGACGTCACCGCCCGCGTTCAGCACGGCGAGGCGGCGGTGCTCATCACGCAGTTCATGGATGACCTCGGGCAGGCTCGTTCCCTCGTGGGCGCGCACGTACTCCGCGGCGATGCGCAACGCCAGCGGCAGGTGGGCGCAGCACTCGGCGAGCTCGTCGACGGCGTGGAGATCGTCCTGCGCGCGGCGACCGATCAACGTGCGCAGCAACTCGGCCGCCGCCGGAGTCGGCAGCAGCTCCAGTGGCACGCGGTGGGCACCGTCGCGCGCCACCAGCCCGGTCAGCGCGTCCCGGCTGGTGACCACCACGGCGCACCCCGGCGTCCCAGGCAGCAGGTCGCGCACCTGTTCGGCGGAGTGCGCGTTGTCCAGGACCAGCAGCACGCGCCGGTCGGCCAGCTCCGTGCGCAGGCGGGCGGAGCGCTCGCCGTACCCCGCAGGCAGGTCCTCCACCGCCACGCCCAGCTCTCGCAGGAACCGGCCCAGCACCTCCTCCGGCCGCGCCGGGTCCGCCGGGTCGTAGCCACGCAGGTCCACGTACAGCTGACCGGCGGGGAACCGATCCGCCACCTGGTGTGCCCAGCGCACCGCCAGGGCCGTCTTGCCCACCCCCGCGGTTCCGGTCACGGCCAGGATCGGCGACCCGGCTGCGGACCGCAGCACCTCATCCATGAGCGCGGCCTCGACGTGTCTGCCGACGAACGGGTCGACCACCGCCGGCAGCTGGCGGGGGACGGTGGTGCGCGGCCGGGGCCCACCGGTTGCCGCCGCGACGCGGAACCACGCGTCGCCCCAAGCCGACAGCTCGGCCGGTGTCGCACCCAACGCGATGACCAGCTGGTCCAACACGTCCGCGGCCGGGAATGCCCGCCCCGTCACGTAGGTGTGCACCGTCGACCGGGGAAGGCCTGCCATCTCGGCCAAGCGCGCGATGCTCACCCGCGCCTTGGAGGTACCCGTGGCCGCGCGGCAGCGCAGCAGATCCAATTCCCGGATCAGACCGGGCAGGTCTGCCACCCGCCGAGGATCCGGTCCTTCTCGCATCGCGTTCTCCACGCGCATCCCACCCCGGGCGACAGTCTGCTATCGGCGATGGGGAGCCGTCCACCCCACCGCGAACAGGTCAGCGTGGCGGCCCGGTCGGTGAGGTGTCGTTGTTGAGTTCCTCCACCGTTCACTTCAGAACGGCGTGCGCGTGGATCTTTGGAGGATCTCAATGACCGTGTCAAGCAGTAGCCGGCGCGGTGGGTTGCCAGGGCCGGTTGTCGCGGAGCATGGCCCACAAGACATCGACCAGTCGGCGGGCCAGGGCGACCATCGCTTTGGTGTGTCGCTGTCGTTCGGATCTCTTGCGCTGATAGAAGGTGCGCGACGGGCCGTCGGTCTTCAGGCTGGAAAACGCCGCCACGTAGAAGACGTGCCGCAACCGGCGGTGGTAGCGCCGTGGCCGGTGCAGCACGCCGCTGCGGCGGCCGGAGTCGTTGGGCACCGGGGCCAGTCCGGCGTAGGTGGCCAGGCGCGCGGCGCTGCCGAAGGCGGCCAGGTCGCCGGCGGTGATCGCGAGGAACTCCGCGCCCAGCACGGCTGCGACGCCGTCGTGCCCGCCTTGGTGACGAGCTGCTCGATCGCGGCCTGGTCATTGGGCACCTGCCGCGACCACAGAACCGTTCCCTGTTCATCGACAGCCGTCGCGTGATGCGACACCTTGCCGACGTCGACGCCGATCCAGGCCACCTCGGGCAGCGCCATGCGGCTCCATCTCCCGTCCTCGTGCTCCTCCGATCCCGCGGACGACCCCGCCTGCATGCCCCTAAACAGCGACTTCTCGCAACACATCTCAATCAGCGGCCGGGGTGTCCCCGACGGCAGGGTGACCATCCTCCGGGAGCCATAGATCGCATCATCCGATCAGTCACGCCCCACCGTCCTGGGCGTCCAGAGAACCCATCCCTGAACACCCACGAACTTAGGGTCATCCGATGATTCGGCGGCGGTCCCGACGAGGGCGGCCAGGAGCAGCTGGGACTCCTGGGATCTGGAGACGATCTCCTCGGCCCCGTTCATCCGTTCGATGGTGTCCTGCATGTCGCTGACGCCGATCTCGCGACCGCGCCGGTCGTATCCGTTGGTGGCCATGGCGATCTCGTCGCTCATCGCCTCCAACGCGTCGCTGGCGTAGTCGATGACCCGTTCGGATGCCTCGTTGAGTGCGTACAGCAGTGCGTACATCACTCCCGTGCGGGGTCTCGATCAGTTTCGGGGTGTGGCGGATCCTGGCGATGGCCTTGTCGAACACTGCGAAGTGCTTGGCGGGCTGCAAGGTGATGAGTTTGTCGCGGCTGAGGGCGAACACGACGGCTTCGCGGGATGGTGTCGCCGCTGCGGATGTTGACCACGACCGGCGGGTAGACGAAGTCGTCGGTCTCCCAGACACGGCCGGCGGCGGTGGCGAAGTCGACGCCGGTTGACTGCGCCACCACGGCGAGAGCGTCCGGGGCGTCGGCGGCGACCTGCGTCCACACCGTGCGCAGCGCTTCCGGGTCGAACCTGGCGCTGGTGGAGTCGGGGTGCACGGGTCACTCCTCAGGGGTTGAACGGGGAGGTGGAGGAGGTTCCGGTGTTCGGGCCCGGCGGCGGTTCGGGCGCGAGGTAGTGCACCGCGAGCAACGCCGCGCAGATGCACAGGTACAGGCTGATCGTGAACAGCAGTGCCTGGCGTTCGAGGTTGGGTCGCTTGGATTTGCCCTGGGTGGCTTTGGTCAGCGTCGTCATGGTCGATCCCCGTTCAGGCCGCGATGCGGTCGGTGAGCGCGCGCAGGACGGCCTGGCTGGCGGGCAGGTGCCGGCCGGCGAGGCGGACCGGGCGCGGCATCCGTGTCAGCGGCGCGGCGGATGCGCTGGACGTCGGCTGTCAGGTGCAGACCAGCTTGCCGTCGACGCGCAGCTAACGAGCGCGCAGCATGCCGCTTGAAGTGTTGGTGGTCATGTCGCTACTCCCCTGAACCAAGGGGGTGTGCGCACACAAGCCTGAGCGTGACCGCCCGCAGGCGAGACGACGCCGATGAATCAGCGTTGAGGACCCTCGGAAGTGGGGAGGGGGTGCCTGCCGGCATGGGTACTGTCGCCTGGCATGTGCCGCTCACCTCACTTCCCGTGTGTCGGTTAGTGCAAACCTCGGCGAGCGTACTCCTGGACGCTTGTCCCGGGTAACCGCGGGTGTGGCGGTTCACAGCCATATGTCCACTATGGAGTTTGACTGATCAGAACGACGATGATGACGACCCAGCTGATCAGCGCGGTCACCAGAACGATCCTCAGCACGTGGTTGCCGGACATGAGAAACCCTTCAGGGGATGCGCTGGTTGGAGGCCGGCGCGAGCGCCGCGCCGGCGAGGGACAGTGCGGTGCCGAGCGTCATCCATGGCTTGCCGGCGTCGACCTGCTTGGTCTCGTAGCCGACCTGGCCGCCCATCCGGTCGTAGATCTCCTGCAGAGCCTGGGCGCTCGGTGCGGCGTACCAACTGCCCTTGGTGATCTCGGCGATGCGCTGCATGGTGGCCGGATCGGACGGCACCGGCACCGGGCGGCCCTGGATGTCGACCGTGACTCCGGGGTTCTCCGCTCCGAAGGAGATCGTGTCGATCTCGACACCGGCGTCGCGGCATTCTTCGGCGGGGCCGTCGACCTCCCGGCCGACGTTCTTGCGGCCGTCGGACAACAGTACGATCCGGCTCGGAGGTGGTCCGTCTGCTCCGGTCAGCAAGACGCTGATCTGCTGCTGAGCGGTGAACGCAGCGGCTAGGGCGTCACCCGTCGCGGTGGACTCGCGCAACTTCATCTGCTCGATGCTGCGCAGTGTGGGGTCGCGCAACGTAGTCGGTGCGACTAGGACGGTCGCCATACCCGCGAAGGTCACCAGCCCGAGGTTGACATGAGCCGGTAGACCCTTGACGAAGTCAGTGGCCGCGGCCTTCACCGCATCGAGGCGGCTCGGCGGGACGTCGGTGGCATCCATGAACAGCGACTCGTCGAGCACGAGCATTACCGTGGCACGGTCACGCGGCACCTGCGCCTCCGCAGTCGGACCGGCCAGCCCGATCGTGAAGATCACCAGCGCGAGCAGCGTGACGGCCGCCGGTAGGTGACGAGCCCGGTTCGGGTGATTGGGCGCGACACTGTCGAGGACCTCGAGGTTGGCGAAGCGGAGCGCGTGGCGGCGGCGCCGGCGTTGTGCGAGCACGTAGTCGGCCGCGAGTGCGGCCACGGCGGCCAGCAACCCGAACCAGGCAGGGGCGGCGAAACCGTCAACGCTCATCGCTAGAGCAAACCTCGTGGTCGTCGTGCTTGGGAAACACGCGACTGTCGCGTGTTCGGCTGATCTTCGTCAAAGCCATCGGTTGCGTTTGAACAGCCGGTAGAGCATCAGGCACGCGGCGAGGGTGATTGACAGGATCATCGGATAGCCGTACTTCCACTTCAGTTCCGGCATGTAGTCGAAGTTCATGCCGTACACACCGACGATCATGGTCGGCACGGCGATGATCGCCACCCACGAGGAGATCTTGCGCATGTCGTTGTTCTGCTGCAGTGAAACCTTGGCCAGCGTCGCGTCGACGAGGGTGGTGATCAGCTCGTCGAAGCTCACGACGCGTTCGGCCACGGTCGTGAGGTGGTCGTTGACGTTGCGGAAGTAGGAGCGCAGCGTGTCGGGGACCAGCGCGCCGCAGTGGCCTTCACTGAGTTTGCGCAGCGGGCTGATCAGTGGCATGACGGCGCGGCGGAGCTCCATGAGTTCCCGCTTGACCAGGTACATCTGCTCGACACCGATGTCGCTGCGGAGTGCGAACACCGCGTTCTCGACCAGGTCGATGTCGGCTTCGAACGCCTCGACAACCTCCAGGTAGCCGTCGACGACGCGGTCGGCGATGGCGTGCAACACCACCGCCGGCCCTGCTGTGAGCCGCTCGGGTTCTTGCTCGAGGTCCTTGCGCAGGTGGCCGAGCGAGGAGTGGTTGCCGTGACGGACGGTGATGACGTAGTCGCGGCCGAGGAAGACCATGATCTCGCCGGACTCGACGATCTCGTTGGCTGTCGTGGGGGAGTCGTGTTCGACGTAACGGACCGTCTTGAACACCGCGAACAGGTTGTCGGGGTACTGCTCGAGCTTGGGGCGCTGGTGGGCGTGCACGGCGTCTTCCACGGCGAGCTCGTGCAGGCCGAACTCCTCGGTCACGTCGCGGATCTGCTCGGCGTCCGGCGCGAACAGACCGATCCAGACGAACCCTTCCCCGCGGCTGCGCACCTCTGCCGCTGCCCGCGTCGGCGACCACTCGCCGGGAATGCGCATACCGTCGACGTAGACGCCGCACGCCAGGACGGGGTCGCGCTCTGTCGGAGCCGTCACCTCTGGGCTGTCGCCAACCGGGGTCGTCATAGCGGCGATCTTTCCTCAGCGAAAGAAGCGCTCGGGACGAAGGGACCATTTTTACGGAATCCTTACGGCTGTCCGCTCCTGGCTTTACACGCGCAGGACTTCGACGCGGGTTGACTCGCTTCTTGTGAACGGTCTGGCCTCTCCGGGCTGGTTGGTGCTGCTCGTGGTGGTGGCAGCACTGGCCGGCGGGTACGTGTGCGCGCAGCGGCGGCGCCGCAAGCAGGTGCTGCGTTTTGCCAACCTGGAGATGCTGGAGCGGGTGATGCCACGCACGCCTCGTTGGCCCCGGCACGTCGTGGCCGCACTGCTCTTGGCCGGGCTCGCGCTGTCGACGGTCGGGCTGTCCGGGCCCACGGCGGACCAGCGCGTACCCCGCAACCGTGCCGTGGTGATGCTGACGGTGGACGTGTCGCTGTCGATGCAAGCCACCGACATCAGCCCGAGCCGCCTGGAAGCCGCGAAGAAGGCCGCGTTGTCGTTCGTTCGCGGCCTGACACCGGGTGTGAACCTGGGCCTGGTGACGTTTTCCGGCACCGCCACGATCCAGGTCACCCCGACGACCAAGCGGGAGCCAGTGGTCAAGGCCATCGAAGAATTGAGGCTCGGTCCCGCGACCGCCACCGGTGAGGGCCTGGCGTCCTCGCTGAAAACCGTCGAGCAGTTCGGTGATCTGCTCGGCGACGCTCAGGGCCCCCGCCGGCGCGCATCGTGCTGATGAGCGACGGCAAGCAAACCGTCGGCCGCGATGTCTTCGAAGTCGCCGCAGAGGCCAAGCAAGCCGGCGTGCCGATCACGACCACCTCGTTCGGCACCGAGACCGGCACCGTGGAGATCGAGGGCCGCAGCCAGCGGGTACCGGTCGACAACGAGGCGGTGGAGCAGGTCGCCGAGCTTTCCGGCGGAGACTTCTACCAAGCCGAGAGCGCGGAGGAGATCCGCTCGGTCTACGACACGCTCGGCGAGCAGATCGGCTACGAGATCGTGCCCGGCGACGCCAGCAAACCCTGGTTCGCGCTGGCCACCCTGCTCACCGCAACTGCCGGCGCCACCGGCCTGGTGTTCACCCGCCGCTTGCTCTGACCCGCAGGGCTTCGGCGCTCTTTTGCCACTTCTGCACGCCCGACCTCACTGACCCACCACGGGGGAATCCGCCATGACCGACACCTCGCAGTTCGCCATACCCGAACGCGTGGACAGCCCCGTTCCGCCCCACGCGCCCTCCACCGGGCTGGGGCGGTGGATGCTGCGGCACCGGGTGCAACCTGTGGTCGGCCCAGCGGCCGACGAAAACCACGCCGCGCCGCAGGCGTGGTGGAAGGTGATGTGCCTGACTGGCGTGGACTACTTCTCCACGCTGTCCTACCTGCCCGCCATCGCGGCACTGGCCGCCGGAGCGATCTCGCCCCTGGCGACGCTGCTGATCGTGGCCCTCACGCTGTTCGGGATGCTGCCGATGTACCGGCGCGTCGCGAAGGAGAGCCCGCACGGCCAGGGATCGGTCGCGATGCTGGAGAACCTGCTGCCGTTCTGGCGCGGCAAGCTCTTCGTGCTCGTGCTGCTCGGGTTCGTCGCGACCTCGTGGATCATCACCATCACGCTGTCCTCGGCGGACGCCACCGTGCACCTGCTGGAGAACCCGTACGCCCCGGAATTCCTGCACGGCCACGAAGTCACCGTGACGGTGGTGCTGCTGCTCGTGCTGGGCGGGGTCTTCCTGCTCGGTTTCAGCGAGGCGGTCGGCGTGGCCATCCCGCTGGTCGCGGTGTTCCTGCTGCTCAACGCCGTGATCGTGGTCGCAGGTGTGGTGGAGGTGCTGGCCGAGCCGGTGGTGCTGGACCGGTGGCTGGACGCGCTGACCTCCGGCGGCGGGGGAGTGGTCGGCGTGATCGGGCCGGCGATCCTGGCGTTCCCGTTGCTGGTGCTCGGCTTGTCCGGCTTCGAGACCGGCGTGAGCATGATGCCCCTGGTCGCCTCGAAGGGCCGGACCGCGCAAGAGCGGTTGCAGGACCGCGTCCGCAACACCCGCAAGCTGCTCACCGCGGCCGCGGTCATCATGTCCGTGTACCTGATCGCCACGAGCTTCGTCACCACCGTGCTGATCCCCGCGGAGAAGTTCCAGCCCGGCGGCGAAGCCAACGGACGCGCCCTGGCCTACCTCGCCCACGAACTGCTCGGCGAGGGCATCGCCACCGTCTACGACATCAGCAGCATCCTCATCCTGTGGTTCGCCGGCGCCTCCGCGATGGCCGGCTTGATCAACATCGTGCCCCGCTACCTGCCTTCGTACGGCATGGCTCCGGAGTGGTCCCGGGCCGTCCGCCCGGTGGTGCTCGTCTACACCGCCATCTGCATCCTGGTCACGATCATCTTCAAGGCCGACGTCAACGCCCAGGCCGGCGCCTACGCCACCGGCATCCTGGCCATGATGGTTTCCGCGTCGGTCGCCGTGACGATCTCCGCGATCCGCCGCCGGCAGCGACGCAACGCGATCGCCTTCACCGTGCTGACGCTGGTGCTGCTCTACGCCCTCGTCGAGAACGTGATCGAGAAACCCGACGGCATCACGATCTCGATCTTCTTCATCCTCGGCATCGTCGCCATCTCGCTGGTCTCCCGCGTCAGCCGCACCACCGAGCTGCGCGTGGAGCACATCGAGTTCGACGAACCCGCTCGCCGCTTCGTCACCGACTCACTCGCCCACGACGGCAACCTGACCCTGATCGCCAACCGCCGCCAGGCGGGGGACTGCGCCGAGTACACCGAGAAGGAAGCCGAACAGCGGGGGACGAACCCCGTCCCCGGCACAGCCGACGTGATCTTCCTGGAGATCGACGTCGTCGACCCCTCCGACTTCAGCGAGGTCCTTCAGGTACGCGGCGTGGAGGTGGACGGGCACCGGATCCTGCGAGCGGACAGCCCGGCGGCGCCCAACGCCATCGCCGCCATCCTCCTCGCCCTGCGCGACACCACCGGGGTCCGCCCGCACTGCCACTTCGCCTGGAGCGAGGGCAACCCGCTGGGGCACCTGTTCCGCTACCTGCTCCTCGGCCGCGGCGACACCGCCCCGGTCGTGCGGGAGATCATCCGCACGAGTGAACCCGACCCGGATCGACGGCCTGGCATCCATGTCGGCGGCTGAGCATCTCGACCGTCAGGACCCGAGCGGATGCGACAACCACATCCGCTCGGGTCCACAATGTGCCACCGACTGAGCAAGGTGGTCACATGCGTTCGGTGAGCCCGAACAGGGACGTACTCATCGCTGTTCTGATCCTCGTCGCAGGCGTCGCCGTGGTGACCGCGATGCACCTGATGTGGCCGGAGTCGTCAGGAACCACGACGACGTACGTGACACGTGATGACCGATCCGACCGGGCAGGCCTCCTGCCGCTCGAGATCACGGACATCTCCGGTGCTCCGGTGACGCTGACAGCGGAGGGCGACAGCAGCAGAACGGTGCGGCTGAACAACCCGAACGAGGTCGACCTCGTGCTCGACGAGTTGCGGGCGGAGTTCGGTCAACCGGTGGACGAGGCGCGGCAGCCGGTGGCGGACTGCCCGGCGGACCTCCTCCAAGCCGAGCCCGTGGACGCGGCAACCGTCGTCGCGCCCGGGAAGTGGGTGGACGTGGTGATGAAGATCCGGATTACTGGCGAACTACCCGCCGCTTGCGAGGGTGTGGTCTTCCCGCTCACCTACTCCGTCCGAACCGCACCGAGTTCAGGTGAACCAGGTGCGTGACAGCTCCGAGGAGCTGGATGCCATGGCGGAGTGCACATCCACTGGACCGAGCGGACCTGACTCGAGCGAGCATCGCACCGGCGGACAGGCCGGGTGAGCGTGGTGTTCCTCGGTTTGCCACGCTGTGGCGATGCGCCGACTGCTGTTCGACTCTGATGGTGTGCTCCGACCGGCGGTTCTGATCGGGCTGCTCGTGCTCGTTCCGCTGGTCGTGCTGGCTCTGGCTTCTTGGGGTGGCTGGGCCGGACTGGCGCTGATCACGGTGATCATCGCGACAGGTCTCGTGTTGATGCTGCGCGTCCACTCCTGAGTCAGGCGCGCAACGGCTGAGCAGGATGGCGCTCCGCCGATGTGGTCCTTGCCGGCTCCGGTCGTCGAGCACCGGCACTGCGGTTCGGCGTGGAGGAACGTCCCGGCAGCTGCTCATGGTCGGAGCAGGTCCTCAAGCGCTCGAATCGCGTGTCCGCCCGCGATCTGCGACTTCCAACCGGTGGCTTTCGACGTCTGAACGGACAGACGCTGAGTTGATGGGCTTCTTTGCGCGGGTATGACCCGACTTTGACCATCGAGGCGGGTCAAAGCAGACCGGGGACGACTGGTTGCGGTGGCCGACATAGCCGTGATTGCGGTGCCGTTCGGTCTGGTCGGTGGACGGCTCTACCACGTGGCGACCGACTACTGCCGGTACTTCGGTGAGGGCAAAAACCCGCTGGACGTGCTGAAGATCTGGGACGGTGGCCTCGGTATCTGGGGTGCCATCGCCCTCGGAGGAGTCGGCGCATAAATCGGCGATCGTCGTGGCGCAGGCGTTGATGCGTTCCGACGATGCCACGCACGTCCTCGGCGTTCGGATCAACGTGTGGACGTCAATCCTGGTGTTTCTCGGAGCGGTGGTGTACTTCGTGCTGGCCCGGCATCGCGGGGACCGCGAGGTGCTGGTGTCAGATCCCGTTGCCCAGGACGAGAGGGGCAGCGGACACGCACGCACCGGTGACCAGGACGGCAAGGACGAGCAGGACTCGCGGCCGGGGCGAGAGTCGTCCTCGACGGCCGAGGAGCGCCAGCGCCGCCGACACCGTGGCTGTGCACGCGGCAGGCAGCGTCGCCACGCCCCAGCCGTGTCGTGCTGCCACGCCGACGAGGAGCAGCGAACACGCCGCAGCGGACAAGGCGGTGCGGTGCCATGCGAAGCTCGTGCGTTCCGGCTGCAGGCCGGCGTCACGGTTCATCCGGCGACCACCAGCACTGCGGCGAGCAGCGCGAGCACCAACACTCCAGCCGCCAGCACCGCGACCATGGGGCTGGGCGGCAGCGCGGCTCCCGCTCGCATGGCCTGCTGTGCGCGCCGCCACCGCGGGAAGCTGGTGGCCGCGACGATCGCGGCCAGGACGATGCACCCGACCGCGAGCACGGTGGTGGCTCCGGCCCAGTCGAACGGCGGTACGAATTGACGCACCGCGACACCGGCCGCCAGCAGGCCCAGCGCGGTACGGATCCAGGCCAGGAACGTGCGCTCGTTGGCGAGCGTGAACCGGTAGTCGGGCTCGTGGTCCGGCCGTTCGGCCGTCATCGCCTCTCCTGCCTGTCGCGTGTGTCAGTGGTCGCCGATGTGGGCGAACTCGACGTGGTGGTCGGCGCCGCGCTGGGCTTGATCGTGATGGTAGGCGTGGGCTCGGGTGAGTGCGTGAAGGTGATCAGAACGGGCTCCTCCTGTGCCGCCACGCCACAACCGGTCGTGAGGCAGACGATCAGCAACGCCAACAGTGTCCGGCTCATTGCGCGGAAGCCTCCGGTAGTTCGACGACGAAACGCGCGCCCCCGCCGGGCCGTTCCTGTACCCATGCGCGACCGTCGTGCCGGCGCACGTGATCCGCGACGAGAGCGAGACCCAGCCCGCTGCCGGAGTCGGTTCCCCTGCTGCCCGCACGAGTGCCGCGCGCGAACCGCTCGAAGATCCGTTCACGCAGTTCGACCGGAACACCGGGACCGCGGTCGTCGACCTCGAGGCGGACTTTGCGGCCGCTGCGAAGGACTGCCACGCGAACCGCACCTCCGGCGTGACGCTCGGCGTTGTCGAGCAGGTTGTTGACCACGCGGTCCAGACGGCGGCGATCGGCGATCACGAGTGGTGCGGAGGAGTCCACCTCTACCTCCGGGACGACCTCGTCGGATCGGGTGGCGAGTACGTTGTGCACGAGCCCTCCGAGGTCGACCGGTTCCAACGCACGGTCGTCCTCCTGCTGATCGGAGCGGGAGATCTCCAGCAGATCGACAACCATGCGCGCGAACCGGTCCACCTCGGATGTGAGCAGGTCGGTCGCTCGTCCCGCTGTACCGGGGATCTCGTCCCGTCGACGGCGCAGCACCTCGGCGGCGTTCAACATGGTGGTGAGCGGCGAGCGCAGTTCGTGACTGACGTCACCGGCGAACCTGGCGTCACGCAAGGCTCGCTGTTCGAGCTCGTCGGCTGTCTTGTTGAACGTCCGGGCCAACGGCGCGAGATCCGGATCCGAGCGTTCGGGCATGCGCGACCGGAGATCTCCTGCCGCGATGCGGTGGGCCACGGCGGTGAGCTCCGACAACGGCCGCAGCGCCCGTCTTCCCGCCCACGCTCCCAATGCGACGCCGAGCAGTCCGCTCACCACTGTGCCGGCGATGAGCACGGCGCTGAGAAAGCGGAACGTGCGGTCGAGCTGCAGCGTGGGGGACAACTCCACGTAGTGAACGTCGCCGGAGGTGATCGGCAGCGTGACGGCGATGACCGGAATGCCGTCGACCACGATCCGCTGTCTCGCGGGGATGCCGCTGTGAGTGAGTTCGAGCAGCTTCGGCGGGAGGATCGAAGGGTCGATCTGGCGGCCGCTGGAACGCAATCCGTCCGGGTGGTACAGCAAGATCGTCAAGTCCGGTCCCGTGGTCAGACCGGTGAGAAGCTTGTCCAGGCCCTCGCCGCCGCGGCGCAACTCCTCATCGATGACCTTCGCGTTGACCTCGGCCTGCCGCACCGCACTCTGCTCCCGCTGGCGCAGCAGGTATCCGGAAGACAGGTTCCACGTCGCCATCGCCAGCACGGTGGACAGCAGGAACGAGCCGAGGCCGAAAGCGGCCGCCAGTCGCCAGCGCAACGAGAGCTGCGGACGCCTGCGGCCGCTCATGAATTCCGATCCACCCGATAGCCGGTGCCGCGGACAGTGATCAGCACTTCAGGGGAGTCGGGATCGCGTTCGATCTTGCAACGCAGCCGGCGGATGTGGACGTCGAGCAGTCTGGTGTCGCCGTAGTAGTCGTAGCCCCAGACACGACGAAGCAGCTGCTCCCTGGTCACGATCCGTCCCTCTGCGATCGCCAGTTCCGCCAGCAAACGGAACTCCGTCTTGGTGAGGCGCAGGTCGGCACCGGCCCGTCGAGCCACTCCCTCGTCCGGCCTGATCTCGAGATCGCCCACGCGGTACACGGCGTTCTGCAGATCAGTGCGACGGCGCCGGAGCAGCGCCCGGATTCTGGCTGCCAGCTCGCTCGCGACGAGCGGCTTGGTGACGTAGTCGTCGGCGCCGGCCTCCAACCCGGCGATCACGTCAGCCGTGCCCGTGCGGGCCGTCACGATGATGATCCTCAGGTCGGCACGTGATCGCAGCGCCTTGCAGACAGCCAGGCCGTCGACACCGGGGAGCGTCAGATCCAGCAGCACGACATCGAACACGTCGTTGTCGAGCCGGTACAGCGCCTCCTCGCCAGAAGCCGCCTCGACGACGTCGAACCCCTCGTCGCCCAATGACAGCTCAAGCGCCTGCCGGATGCGCTCGTCGTCTTCGACGAGCAGCACGCGATAGTCCATGTCCCTGTGTCCTCGCTCCCTTGCAGGAGCAGCTTTCCACCGGTCGCCTCGCGCAGTGGTTTCGGGGGACGTCGAGAAGCAGCGCCACGAGGACGACGCATGGGTCTGAGTGTTGGACGAGCGGCTCCGCGAGCGACAGGACGGGCGGTGAAGCCGCCCTGCACGGCTTCACGCACCCCTGCGCCCCGTCGGGCACGGCCACCGATCACGTGCTGAACCGCCGACCAGGCGGGACAGCGAATGTGGGCGGAGACCTCGAACAAAGTAGCGCGTCCAACCTTGCAAGATGCTTACAGATCGCTGATCGCCATCACGAAGAGGAATCGACATCACTCGCCTTCAACGCGTTTCGTAAGGAATCCGCAAGGTTGGTGACGCAGTTGGTCGACATGCTGTAGGCGTGGCCACAAGCCGGTGCAGCATTCGCCTGCGCACGAGCTGATTCTCGGCTTGACGCGTCTCGAGCCAGAGTTCGCGGAGAGTGTTGGGCGCACGATGCTGCGTCACGCGGACTGCTACCGGCGTTGATCCCATGGGTCTCCGCAGTTTCGCGAGCTGACAGTCCGAAAACGACCCCGAGCAGCAGGATCTCGCGCTTCAGGGCAGGCAGTCGCTCCAGCAGCAGGCCTGGTCCGTCCATGAGCTCTCGTCGCATCACGGAGTTCTCCGGCGTAGGTCCGTCGCGACATCGTCTGGTGCGTCTGTGACCGGTTCAGCGTGGTGACGCGCCGCGATCCCGCACACGAACGCGAGAAGCGGTTTTCCCTGCTCGCGGTGAGTGGGAAGACCCTTCACCAGGGCGAGACACACTTCGTGTGCCACGTCGTCGGCAGAGCGGTATGCACGGTTGTCCCACCCGAGGCGCGCCCTTGCGGTACCGCACCACCACAGGCCGCGCGAACGTCAGGCGAGCCCGACCGCTGTCCGATCTTCCCTGGCCGCACGCTTCACCAGCTCCGAGTCGGGCTCGGAAGCCAAGGGATGCGGACCGATGACGTCAAGTTCGCGAGGACCGATGACGGCGTCTTCCACCTTGATCTCCGCTCGCGCCACGCCACCGCTGACTCGGCCGGCGGTTCGCTCATCATCAAGTCGAACCCACCTTTCGTGCAAGAAGGACACTGTGTTAAGTGTTTGCGCGATGACCGATCAAATAGTCAAGACAGGCACAACTCCGCCGATCCGCAGTCGTTTGGGCAGATCATTTCGGGAGAGTCGAACTCTCCTGCGCTCGGTTCGGCAAGGGAGGCCAAGTGGAGGAATCCGCAGACGTGCTCGTCGAGCGTGAACTGCTCGACGGCAGCCTGTCGGTCGCCGAGGATCGGCGTAGACTTCGTGACGCGCTCAGCGGCGTCAACGAGGATCGTGTCGAGGACGCACTGCTCATCATGACTGAGCTGGTCGAGAACGCTTATCACCACGCCGACGGTCCACGCCGTCTTTGCGTTCATCTGGTGCGAGAAAGAGGCGCTATCCGGATCGAGGTCGAGGACGCAAGCCCCACGCGTCTTCCGGTGCTCGGACGGCACGGTCACCCCGATTCCGACGGCGCCGGTCTGTTGATCGTCAACCGGCTGGCAAGCCATTGGGGTTGCCGCCGGCGCAACGCAGCCAAGACGGTGTGGGCAGAAGTCTCAGACCCAGGGGAGGCGGTCAGGCTTTCCTCAACAGGTCACCGATGACCGGGGTTGGGTCACCGGACAGGTGGCGCAATGCCGCCGGCGCCAGGATCACGCCAGAGCGCTGACCGTTTCGCTTGCAGTCCCACCGTCAGCGCCGCGAATGGTCGGGTTCGAGCCCTGCGCCGCTCGCTCGGGGTGCATGTCAGCGATCACCAGATGTCCGCCTGGACGCAGAACCGTGGCGAACTCCGCCATCACCGGATTGAGTGCCGGACCGCGGGTCAGTGCCAGCGCGCACGACCAGATCGACCTCGTCGTGGGCCACCTGAAGCCGAGACAGGTCACCGAGCACGAACTCGCTCCCCGACACCTGCGGTGAGCGAGTTCAGGTCTCCATGATCGCGGGCTCGTCGATGTCGAACGACGCGTTGAGCTAGAGTTTTAACCTCTGAACGGCTGGGCGAGACCCTGGTTGATCATTCTTCTTGTCCAGGGAAGAAGATCGTCACCAAGGGCTTCAGTTGATCAGTGTGCACCATGCCTCCGGCGCCGCCGCGTTCGGGAGTTGTCCGGGTTGCGGCAGGAGTTCTACCGCTGTCCGACCCGGCGGGCGGACGCGTTGTCCGAGCTGGCCGACGCGGTGCTGTGCGCGGACGGTCCGGTCCGCTCGGTCGCGGAGCTCTCACTCACAGGTGAGCACCGCCGCGGGCATGGGAGCGGCTACGCCGCGCTGGCCCGAGGCCGGGTCGACCTCGACCGGTTACGCACCGCCCTGACCGGGGTGTCGCTGCCGCGTGCCGCGGACGGGCGGCTGGTGCTGGCGGTGGACGTGACCTGCTGGCTGCGCCCGGAAGCGCACACGTGCCCGCAGCGGATCCTGTGTCACACCTACGGCCGGGGCAAGGACCCAGCACATCATGGTGCCGGGCTGGCCCTACTCCGTCGTCACCGCCCTGGAAACAGGACGTCATTCGTGGACCGCGCCGCTGGACGCGGTCCGACTCGTGCCCGGCGACGACGCCGCGAGCGTGACCGCCCGGCAGATCCGCGACGTCGTGGACCGGCTGATCACCGCCGGGCACTGGCAGCCGGGGGATCCGGAGATCCTGCTCGTCGCCGACGCCGGCTACGACGGACCCCGGCTCGCGCACGTGCCGGCCGATCTCCCGCTCGTCGTGCTGGTGCGGATGCGCTCAGACCGTGTGCTGCGCCGTCCCGCGCCGCCGTTGCGGCGCAGCCCCAGCCCAGGCCGCCCTGCCCGCCACGGCACCGAGTTCGCCTTCGGTGACCCGAACACTTGGGCGAGCCGGATATCACCCTCGAGACCACGACCCGGCTCTACGGACCGGCGCTGATCCGGGCCTGGGACCGGCTGCACCCCAAGCTCACCTCCCGCACCGCCTGGACCGGCCACACCGGTGACCTGCCCATCCTCGACGGCACCGTGATCCTGCTGCAGGTCGAGCGACTGCCTTCCGGCGCGATCCCGAAACCCGTGTGGCTCTGGCACTCGGAAACCGGCCTCACCGCGATCGAGGTCGATCTGGCCTGGCAGGCGTTCCTGCGCCGGTTCGACATCGAGCACACCTTCCGCATGCTCGAACAGACACTCGGCTGGACCACCCCGAAACTCCGCTCACCCGAAGCGGCCGATCGCTGGACCTGGCTGCTGCTGGCCGCATACACCCGGCTTCGCCTCGCCCGCGATCTCACCGTCGACCTGGGCCCCCGGGAGAAATCCCGGCCGGCGCAACGGCCAAGTCCATCGAGGGTCCGCCGGGGGTTTCGGAACCTGCGTCCACAACTGGCCTGTCCGGCCGTGTCCCGAAACCCTCCCTGCCCGGCCCGGGACGCCCCACAGGACTGCCCAACCACCAGCCCGCGACACGCCATGACGTCCACACCGTCACCAGTGCGAACAAACAGAAACCCAAACACGGCAAGAAGACCCAGCCGACCAACCCGAGACCCCGTCGAACAGGTCAAAACTCGAGCTAGTGCAGTGCGGACGGACCGCTCGCAAACGCGGTGATCCTGCGGCGCGAGAGGAGCATCGCGCCTGCGGCGGCGCGGTCCATCACGCCGTTGGTCCCACGGTGAACACCCGTCAGCGCCAAATCGATCGCCGGTACCACGCCCTCGCTCGTCCACCGGCAGAGCCACGCGGCTGATCAGGTTCATGATCAACGCGCCGATGACCAGCCACGGCAGCGCCGCGACACCTTCGTTCAGCAGCACCGCCGCGCGCTCGTTGTCAGGGGAGAACAGGCGGTCGAACTCGAGATCCACTCCGCCGGCCCAGCCGGAGATGAACGAGGCGAAGCCGTTGCCCATGTTGGCCCATATGCGTGGTCCTGGCGGTCACTCTGATCTGTGGGGTGCCGAACGGACCGATGGCTTCACCTCGGAGCCGAAGCCTCGCCGGTCCGGGAGCACTTCTTGGTGAAGACGGTCGCCGCGGCGGCGAGTTGCCAGGTGGTGATCGCGTAGACGGAGCCGCGTTCCCATGTGCCGTCCTCGAACAGCAGGGGGTTCCCGACGGCAGTGTTGACGCCGAGTGCGAACAGCGAGGTGATGCCGATGCCGCTCAACGTGAAACCGACGAGCCGGGTGAAGCGGGCTACGGCGTGCCGGCGAAGCAGAAGAGCTACGGCCAGGGTGGCGAGGTTGCCGCCGAGGATCGCCATCACCGCACCGACCGGGTGGAGAGCGGCAGTACCGCCGTCCGCCGCTTGCTGACCGCTGTGGAAGGTGGCGACCAGGGCGTTGCCGCCCGCGTGCACGACCGCCAGTGCCAGGAAAGCCGAACGTCCCCGGCCGGCGGGCAGGGCCCGGGCCGCGAACATCGCGCCGAGCAGGAAGAACAAGCCTTGGTGCAGGAAGCCGAGGTTCATGACCTCCGCCAGCGGCGAGTCGACCGACCGCTCGTCCAAGGCGTCCTCCCGCACGGCGCCGAGGTCGCTGATGTAGTTGCGCGCATAGCTGTAGTTCGGAAAAGCGGACGCCGCGACGGCCTCCGAGAGCAGGTACCAGGTACTGCCCAACGCCCACAGCGCCGCTGCGGTGATCAACGGCTCCCGTCTCAGATCGCCCGGTCGCGCCATTCTCGCTCCTCAACCACACCGGCCACCGGTTCTAACCGTGCATCGACGACACCCTGGTCGCCGCACTGACCCGTCTCGGGCGCCGATGGAGGACGCCCGAGACGGGTCAGTGTGAGAGCGCGCTGAGCAAGAAGAAGCGCTCTCGTGCGTGGGGTGGCTTGGAGGTCAACGGCGACCGAGGCCCAAACCCAGATCGATGCCCAGGTCCAGGTTCAGACCGAGCAGGCCGCCGTTCCGCGTCTGGAAGGGGCCACAGGCGGCCGGCGAGGTGGCCTCCAGGGGCAGGGACGGGTCCAAGTCGCTGGGCGCGCTGCCGTCGTAGGCGCCGCTGCGGTTGGGGTCGATGCCGTGTACGACCAGTACTGCCTTGCCGTTGCGGATGTTGCTCGCGACGTCGGCGGTCACCGTGATACTGCGCCGGTAGTTGTAGGAGGTGCCGTCGGGCGTCGGGAAGCGGTCGACGGCCAGGCCGCTGCCGGGGCTGGTGTCGCCGTTCGTGGTCAGCGAGGTGCCGATGTGGCCGTAGAAGGGATGGCCTTCGGTGGTGTTGACGATGCCGTCACCGCTGGTGTCGGCGCGTTGGGACGGGCAACGGCCCTGTGCGCCGATGTGGATGTGCTGTGCGTGCGGAGCGTCGGCGAGCACGCCACGCACCCGGAAGGCGATTTCTACCTGATTTCCGCGCAGCACGAGAGCACCCTGCCCGAAAGCTCCGCTGTGGTTGAGCTGCCGGAGCTGCACGGTGGCCACCGTGGTGCCACCGTCACGCCCGGATCCGGTGCCGTGGTCGCCCTCGTGGGCCGAGGCCACCGCGGGCGAGGCAAGAGCCATTCCTAGCGCGAGCGCCGGAACCGCCGCACGTGCCGCCTTCGTCTTGAACGCCGTCATCATTCGTTCCTTCCTGTTGCGGGTCGAAACGATCTGCCTTACAGGAAGAGTTCGGTGCCGAGCCCGATGCGGATTGCCCCTACCACGAAGTAACCCACCAGCCCAGGCGCCACAGCCGGATGGCTCGAGCAGTCCGCACGATCCAGTGACCCCCTCTGGTGGACCGGACGTGCCGCCGCGGACCCGATCCCACGAACAGGAACCTCGGTGCCGCAGCGAACTGCGGTGCCGAGGTCATCGTGATCCGGTGGAGGAGCCGGACCTCAATCAGATTGGCCAACAAGTAGCCGCCGCACGGGACGGACTCCTCGGGCTGCAAGAGGTAGCGCAACCGCGTTGTCGCCCATGCCCTTTCGCCCATCGGCTGGGCGAGCAGACCGTGAGGAAGAGGCCCTTGCGGTCGACCTGCCGGGCAGGCAGAGCCCAGGCGCCGACGGGACTTCGCGGTGCTGGCGGACACGGCGGCGATGGTCAGGGTGCCGCCGCAGGCGTGCTGACCGCACCAGACGGTGAAACCTACACTCGGGCGACGCCGCCGTACCCGAGTGCTCGCGCGACGGCTTCCTGCTCGAGAAGGTTGTCGGGCCGCCAGTCCGGCAGGCATACCAGGCCCGGCTCGACCAGCCGCATCCCTTCGAACCAGTCGAGGATCTCCCGGTGGGAGCGGATGTACACGTGCTCGTCGGCGGCGGCGCAGGCGTCCACCAGCCGCGTCACCTGGGCCCGCAGTTCGGGACCGGCCTGCTCACTCGCGATGTGCGAGACCGCGATGAAGCTGCCCGGTGTCAGCCGTTCCCGGTAGGCCGCGATCAGCTCGCCGGGCCGTTCGTCGACCGGCCCTTCCGCGTGGTTCCGGGGGTCTCGACGAACCCGCGGACGCCAAAGACTTGCTGCTGAGGGTGGCGCGTGGGGACGAGGCGGCGTTCGGGCAGTTGTACGACCTCGTGTCGGGCATGGTGTCCGGGCTTGTGCGTCGTGTGCTGCGCGACCACGCACAGTCGGAAGAGGTGTTCCAGGAGGTCATGCTCGAGGTGTGGCGGACTGCGAGCCGATTCGACCCGGGCCGCGGCAAGGCCACGACCTGGATCATGACCATGACACACCGCCGGGCTGTCGACCGGGTGCGGTCCGCGCAGGCGGCGGCCGACCGGGACGAACGAGTCGCGGTGATGGGCGTGACGACTCCGTTCGACGAGGTCGTCGAACAGGTCACCGAACGGCTCGAACAGCACAAGGTCAGGCGATGCCTGTCGTCGCTGGCCGATCTGCAGCGCGAGTCCGTGCTGCTGGCCTACTACCAGGGCTACGCCTATCCGGAGGTGGCCAGCCTGCTCGGCATTCCACTGGGCACGGTGAAGACCCGGATGCGTGACGGCCTGATCAGACTCAGGGACTGCTCGGGGGTGGCGGTATGAGCACGTCGTCAGATCTGCACACATTGACGGGCGCCTACGCGATGAACGCCTTGTCCGACTCCGAACGTGCGGAGTTCGAAGGGCATCTGCCGCATTGCCCGTCCTGTACTCAGGAGGTCGCCGAACTGCAGGCCACCGCGGCCACTCTCGGCGCGGCTGCGGAGCTCGCGCCACCGGCTCATCTGCGGGCGCAGGTGCTGACCGGTGTGACCGCCACGCGTCAGTTGCCGCCGGAGACGCCCGCGCCGGCGGCGGAGGTGCTCGTGCTTCCCTCAAGGAACCGGTGGATCGTCCGGACGAGCGTGCTCGCCGCGGCCGCCGGCGTGCTCGTTGCCGTCGTGATTGGTGTTCAGGGTGTGCAGGACCGCAGTGAGCTCGACGCGCTGAGTCAGTCGGCCGCCGGCTACAGCCAGATCTCGGATCTGTTGAGCGCTCCTGATGCGAAGCTGTTGAGCGACTCGGGGACCGGTGTGGCCACGGCACCGTCGTGATGTCGCCGAGCCGCGGCAAGGCGGCGTTCCTGGCCAACGGGTTGCCGTCGCTGCCCGCGGACCGCGCGTATCAGCTGTGGGTGGTCAGACCTGACGGGCCTCACTCGGCAGGGTTGCTGCAGGACGAACCCGTAGTCGCTGATGGCCTTGCCGACGCGTGGGCGCTCGCGTTGACCGTCGAACCGAGCGGTGGCTCACCTGCCCCTACGACGACCCCCGTCCTCGCGATCTCGATGGTCTGATCCGGACACGACGCGACCTCGGCGGCCTGGTGGCTGTCGGGGCCGCGTCGTCTCTGCTGGTGTTCAGAGCCAGGAGGAGAGCGCCTTGAGGATGTCGGCGCGTTTGCGTGGCGCGGTGAGGGTGGCGACGGGGTGACCGCCGGAGAACAGGATCAGCGTGGGGATGCTGAGCACCTGGTAGCGGACAGCGATGTCGGGGTGGGCGTCGATGTCGACCTTGACGACGGAGATCGTGTCCTGGTGTTCTTCGGCGATGGCGGTGACGACCGGGCTCAGTGCCTTGCACGGGCCGCACCAGGGCGCCCAGAAGTCGACCAGCACGGGCTTGTCGGCGGCGAGAACGGTGGTGTCGAAGGAGTCCGTGGTCACGTCGGTGAGTTGCATGGTGAGGTCCCTGATCATCCGAAGGTGAAGGAGAAGGCCTGGACGCCGGGGCTGACGGTCGCGGTGAGCGAGCCGCCCTCGATCTGTTGCGTGGCCAGGAGCCGGTAGGAGTCGGGAGTGCCGTCGACCTCGATGGTCGTGGTCTTCCCGTAGTTCTCCACGGTGACGGTGCCCTTGCCGGACAGGACCATCCGGACTTCTTTGGCGCGGTAGTTGAGCTTGATCTGGGCGGAACCGCTTGTGGGCGTGATGTTCTGGCTCGCGAGTGCCCACTGGCCTGAGAGCGCGAAGCTGTCGGTGCTCTGGTTGTCCGGGAATTGGAACGACTTGTCGCCGGTGGTGTAGGTCTCGGTGCCGGCGAAGTTCACGCGCTTGGTGGAGCCGAGGTAGGTCTCGCGGGTGATGTCACCGACTGCGGGTGTGTCGTCGGCCAGTTCAGTGGCGGCCGGGAGCTGAACACCGGGCTTGGCGTCGGTGAGCAGTTGCCGGATCAGCTTTTCGGTGACGGTGTAGTCGCCTTCGCCGAACTTGATGTGCCGGACGGTGCCCTGGGCGTCGACGAGGTAGTGGGCGGGCCAGTAGCGGTTGCGGTAGTTGGTCCAGGTGCCGAGGTTGTTGTCCAGGGCGACCGGGTAGGTGATGCCGAAGTTCTTCCCCGCGGCCGCGACGTTGTCGGGTTCTTTCTCGAATGCGTACTCGGGAGAGTGGACGCCGATGACCTGGAAGCCGGCGTCGCGGTAGGCCTTGTCCCACGCGGTGATGTGCGGGATGGAGCGCTGGCAGTTGATGCAGGAGTAGGCCCAGAAGTCGATCATGACGACTTTGCCGCGCAACGACTTCAGGTCGAGTGCCTGGCCGCCGGGCGTGTTGAGCCACTGCTGGATGTCGGTGATGTCCGGTGCGGTGCCGCAGCTCTCCAGTTCGGGCGCACCGTCGGAGCACTTGTCGAGGTCCTTGTTCTGGTCGTTGACCAGCCCTCCGAGGTTGAGCGCCTTGCGGACCTGCTCGGAGTTGCCGACCTTGTCCTGCAGGGAGCCGGTGTAGTCCGGGATCACGCGCTGCAGCAGCTGAGGCAGGTTGAACACCAGTCCCAGCGCGAGCGCGATCATCACGATGCCCGCGGTGATGCGGATGCCGCGTTGACGCTTGCGGAAGGCCTGCACCCGTTCGGCGACCCTGCGGCCGGCGAGGGCGAAGATCAGCAGCGGAATCGCCGCGCCGACGGCGAAGGTGAGCGTGAGGATGACGGTCTCGGTGCCGATCCTGCCGGTGGAGCCCGCGACGGTGATGGCGGCGAGGACCGGGCCGGCGCAGGGGACGTACACCGCACCCAGGGCCAGGCCGAGGGTGAACCCGCCGCGACTGGCGTCCGGGTTGCGTTGCGGGATCCACGTGAACGGCTTTTCCAGCAACTGCTCGAAGCGGGGCACGATCAGCCCGATGCCGATCAGCGCGAGCACGATGATGCCGCCCCAGCGCAGAACGTCTTGCGGCAGGTTCAGCACCGACAGCAGCAGTGACCCGAACAGCGTGACCAGGCTGAAGCTGACGACGAGTCCGGCGATGACGAGGAAGGGGCGGGTGCGTGACGCGGGTTTGGTCGCCAGCGCGACCCCTGACCCCGTCGTCGTGCGGGCGCTCTGAGTGCCGCCGGAGAAGAAGATGACGGGGAGGACGGGAAGGATGCACGGCGAGATGCCGGTGACCAGGCCGCCGATCAGACCGATCAGTGCGAGGGTCAACATGGGGGCCTACTCGAATTGGCGGAAGTGCGTGATGCCTGTGGTTCGTGGCCGGGCGCATCGCGGATTGCCTGTGTGGAGAAGCGTTCGGCGCGCGGGCGGCAAGCCGAGCTCACCGTCGATTATGGACTTCGTGGCTGCAGGCGCGTGGTTGCGCTGTTCACGGGCGATCGCCGAGCTTTGGTAACAGGTCGATAACCAGACCCATCCGTTCGTCCGGGGGTGGCGAATCACCTGTAGCAACTGCCCGAACACCCCTTGGAGATGTCTCGTCATGAACCAGACCGTCCGCAACACCGTCCTGGCCGTCGGCGCCGCCTCGCTCGCCCTGTTCGGCGCGGCGTGCGGCTCGGGCGACATGGCCAGCAGCGGCACCTCGTCCACCGCCGCCCCCACCTCCACGGCGACGTCCTCGTCGTCGGCGATGGCCGACCCGGCCAAGGACCTCGTCGGTCCCGGCTGTGCCGACTACGCCAAGCAGGTGCCGTCCGGTGCCGGTTCGGTGTCGGGCATGGCCGCCGACCCGGTCGCCGTCGCGGCGAGCAACAACCCGCTGCTCACGACGCTGGTGAGCGCGGTGTCGGGCAAGCTCAACCCGAAGGTGAACCTCGTCTCGACGCTCAACGGCGCGGAGTTCACGGTGTTCGCGCCGGTCGACTCGGCGTTCGCCAAGATCGACGCCGCGACGATCGAGAAGCTCAAGACCGACGACGCACTGCTGACCAAGATCCTCACCTACCACGTGGTCCCCGGCCAGATCACGCCGGACAAGATCGCCGGTGACCAGAAGACCGTCCAGACCGGCACCGTCAAGGTCACCGGCTCCGGCAACTCGCTGAAGGTCAACGACGCCAACGTGGTCTGTGGTGGCGTGCACACCGCCAACGCCACCGTCTACCTCATCGACTCGGTGCTGATGCCCGCCTGACATCTCCAGGGCAGCAGTACCGTGGCTCCGGGAACCGCGCTGTGAAGCGGTTCCCGGAGTTCCTTCATGTCTGCTCGTCGAGGCGTCTGATGTGGACGAACGTCGCGTCGAAGGACTAGAACAAGCCGCGGTTCTCCGGTTCGCTGATGACGGCCACGATCACGGCGCCGGGGTTCAGTGGCCGTACCGCTTTTGTGATCAGCAGAGCATCGAGGTCGTCCGGCACCGTGACGATGACGCGATCGACGATGTCCGCTGCTGCTTTGTCCAGCACGCATCTGTCCCGGCCGTCGCCGTGGACCGCGGTAGCACCGTTGGTGATCGCATCGGCGACAGTGAAGAAGTCGATGTCCAGCACGGTCAACCGCGCATCCGGCTGGGACGCCAGCGCCGAGTTCACAGTGCGGCGCCCGGTGTCGCCGTATCCGATGACCAGGATGTGATCGGTCACCCCATGGATTCGGCATGGCGCTCGAACCGGATTGCTCGCCGGTTCACAAGAACATGATGGTGCGCACCTGAGTGCCCATCAGGCTTTTACGGAATCATGAGCAGAGTCCTGAATCGGATGTGGCGTCAGGACTCGCCCAGCTGGAAGTGCCAGATGACCTGTGCCGGTGCGCCTGCGGTGGCGGCTTGTGTTGCGTCGGGCACCATGTCGGCCAGGCACCAGGGCCACAGCTCCCACGGTCCTAGTGTCCCAAGGGTGTCCGTCTGATCGGCAGGCGCAGGTCGTGTGCGGGCGGGCAGGGGAGGTTCTTCGCAGCGACGCACCTGCAGACCCGCCGCCAGCGCGGCACGCAGGTAGTCCCCGATGAGATGGCGATGGGCACTGAGCCGTCCAGGCCGGCCGTCAGCGCTGCGCACGGAAGGAACAGCCCCCTGTGCCACTCGTTCTGGGTGCATGTCGGCGATCACCAGATGTCCACCTGGACGCAGAACTCTGGCGAACTCCGCCATCACCGGCTCGAGCGCCGGGACGTGGGTCAGTGCCAGGGCGCACACGACCAGATCGACCTCGGCGTCGGCGACCGGGAGCCCGGTGAGATCACCGAGCAGGAACTCGCCCTGCGGCACCTTGGTGCGCGCTCGCGCGAGCATGTCGGGGGAGCCGTCCACGCCGATGACCCGGTGGCCACGTCCGGCCAGGAACTCGGCATAGCGGCCAGTCCCGCAGGCGGCGTCCAGGGCGACGCCCACGGGCAGCGAGTCCACGATCTGCTTGACCACGGGCTCGTCGATGTCGAACGCCGAGTTGGGCTGGTCATACGTCGCCGACCACACTCGATAGCCCGTGACCGTGTCGACGCGGTCGACTTCCACAGCTGCGTTCGCCAACGCCTCGTCGGCGAGCACCCGGCGGATCTCCGCGATCCGGGCCTCCACGAAATCGCGGTCGAACTCTCCGGTGAACGCGCGCAACAAGGCGATGCCCTCAAGACCGAGCAGGTACGCACGCGGGTCTTCGTAGATCACTCGACGGAGGTTAACGCGGTGCCTTCGGGTGAGCCACCGACTTATCCGGTCGCGTCGCCGGAGCCACCACACCGCACCCATCCGGCATCGTTGGCGGTTGCCCACGCCGCCGTCACGCCCCCTCAGGGTTACATCGGCATCGACCCATACGTCGACAAACTGCCCCGGATCAGGCGAGGGTGACGGCGAGGACCTGAGTGCCCGTCGGGCTCGGTGATCCGCCCGCGGGCTCGACGGTGAGGATGGCCTCGCCGACGTCCTCGATCCCGGTCACCAGCAGCGACTTCGCCTCACCTGCCGGACGCAGCGTCCCGGCTGACCGTGGACCGTGCTCGTTCACAAGCCACAGCTGGTAAACGCGATCGCGTGGCAATGTGGGCAGGCCGTCCACCATGAAGAGCATCTCGTTGCGGCCGAGGGAGATGGCCACCGTACCTGCGGGACTTCCTGCGGTGACGAGCCGCAGGTCCGGCGCCGCCAGCAGGTCGCCGATCTGAGTGCGCGGGCTCGCAGCCACGGGAGTGATTCTCGAGGTGGTCAGCGCGCCATGCACACCGGCCACCACCGCGGCGGTCAGACAGGCAGCCGAGATGAGAGCCGCAGCGCGTCGAAAACCCTGGCGCCGCGAAAAGAAGGCACCGAGCTCGGAGGCCGGGGGCACCTGCCGTGCGCGCCGCACCGCATCCAGTACCTGTGGCCGGAGATCGTCTGGGACGACATGGTCGACAGCGTTGCCCAGCCGGGCCGCGGTCTCCCTCAATTCGGCCACTTCGTCTGCACAGCTCTGGCACGTGTGCAGGTGTGCCTCGAACCCGGCTCGCTCGGCATCGGGCAAAGCGCCGAGTACAAGCGCACCGGTCAGCAGGTGCAGGTTGAGCGCACGCGTTCCTCCCGGTTTCACATCTGGTCTTCGAAGCCGGCCGGTGAACGGATTGCCCTTCACACCTCCCGATGTACTCCCATCTCCGTCATGACCAGCCGTAACGCCTTGAGTCCGAAGTGGACCCGGCTGCGCAGCGTCGCTTGAGGCACGTCGAGCTCGGAGGCCACCTCGCTGTACGACCTGTCCCGCAGGTAGGTCTCGACGAGGGCGGTGCGCTGATCGATGTTGAGCCGCAGCAGCGCCGCCTGCACCAGCCGCCGGTTGATCGTGATGTGTGCGATGTCGCTGCTCATCTGGCCGCCGCGGGCGGCGGCCGTTCGTGCGGCAGCCATCCGCTTGTCGTGGCGCAATCGCGAGCGGGTTTCGTCGATCACCACGTTGCGGGCGATCGCGAACAGCCACACGCGCATGCTGGCCAACTCGGGCTTGAAGCCGCGGGCTGAGCTCCACACCCGGAGGAAGGTCTCCTGCACCACCTCTTCGGCGGCGCAGCCATCGCCGAGTTGCCGCAACGCGAAGCGGTACAACTCAGGCGCGTGCAGGGCGTAGATCTCCCGGACGGCCCCGTTGCCGATCAGGTCGGGACTGCGTCGTCTGCTGATGTCCGCCATGAGCTCCCCATCGCCGGTCCTGCATGAGGTTCGAGACCGGCGGGACGGCGGATGGGCGAATTCTGCCCAGGGTTCAACGCAATGACCGGTTCGGTCGTACACACCTGCGTTCCACGACCACGTAACTGGGAGAGAACATGCGTATCGCTCGCACGACCGCACTCGTAGGCGCGGCAGCACTGCTCATGAGCGCCCTCGGCACCACCGCAGCCTCGGCGTCGACCGACCGAACCCGCCTGCACCTGCTCACCTCCGACGGGGTGCTGAGCACCAGGAGCTGGTCGTCCCCGCTGCTGTCGCAGCAACGCGTCCGGATCACCGGTCTGAAAGCCCGCGACCGGCTCATCGGATTGGACGTGCGCCCGGCCAGCGGCGCGTTGTACGCAATCTCCGCCTCAGGCCAGCTCTACGTCCTCGACCCGCGCACGGGCAAGGCGACCGCGGTGGGCGCGCCTACCGCGATCACGGGCACGGCGGTCGGTTTCGACTTCAACCCCACAGTCGACCGCATCCGCCTGGTCACCACCAGCGGCCAGAACCTGCGCCTGCACCCGGACACCGGCGCGGTGGCCGCGATCGACACCCCACTCGCCTACGCCCCGGCAGACCGCGCCGCGGGCAGCACGCCTCAGGTGTCCGGAGCCGGGTACACCAACAGCGTCGCCGGCGCGACGTCGACCACGCTGTACGACCTCGACAGCCGCAAGGACACCCTCGTCACCCAGGGCACGGCTGCCGGAGCGATGCCGGTCGTCTCCCCGAACACCGGACAGCTGTTCACCGTCGGCAAGCTGGGCGTCGACTTCGACCGGACCAACGGGTTCGACATCGCCACCGTGGACGGCCGCCAGCACGCCATGGCCGCGGTGCAGCCCAGCTTCTCGCTGCTGGGCGGGACGCTCCTGGTCAAGGTCGACCTGAGCAGCGGGCGCGCCTCGGTCGTCGGTGGCGCGGGCGGCGACGTCGTCGGCCTCGCGTTCGCTCGCTGACCGAACCGCGCAACACGGACTGGCCGCAGCAGATTCGATGTCTGCAGCGGCCAGTTCCAAGCCATGACGTCCGTCTGCAGGACATCGAGGTCGGTCGGATTCGAACGTGCGTTGCCGGTAGCAGTGGCTGCCAGGTTGTTGCCAGCAGTGTGCAAGAGAGCGATTGGGTGAACCCGCAAACCGGTGCGGTGTCGGCGTCGAATCAGGGGGTCCTGTCCGAGTGGCGGGTTGCGCGCCGGACGGACGTCGATCCGAAGGGATGGAGCATGTCAGCACCCCCTCCTGCGCGTCGCCGACGACGCGCAGCGGCAAGTCTGATAGCAGTTACACCGACGAAACCCTGCGCCGGACCGACCAAACCCTGCCGCTACTACACCGCGCATGGCCGCAAACCTCTTTGCGACAACCAAACTGCGACCGGCTTCGACAGGCGATGGGCCCAGCTCTACGTCGATCTCGGCGCCGACCGCGCCAACGTCAGCTCGCTTCTCGGCTGACCGCCGTCCAGCGCCGCGCGGTCGAGTCACCTCGACGTGTGCGTACCGCTTGCGCCAGGCTGAAATACGATCGACATGCCGCGCTGACGTGCGAAACGGACCCCGTAGGTCAGCGCGGACGGTCTTGAAGCCCGGTCGTAGACCTGCCACTGGTGGTCCGACGCTGACTGGTGACGGCCGTCCTGAGCGCCATTTCAGCCACGAGTCAGATCATCGGCTGATCGGGCGTTGCCGGTTCTTGCGAGCGGAGCCATCGCGTCGGCGACCACCTGATCGGGTGGTCTATCCGGCAGCAGCGATCCGCAGGCATCCCGGTGAACGGATAACTGGTGTGCGGGTTCGCCAGATGCGGTTCGGCTGGTTCGGGACGGCACCGCACACCGTCCCTGTGCTGCTGGCCTCGCAAGTGACAGTACTCGGCGCACAGGGGCTCACAGATGCTGTGCGAACGATCGTGGCGACCCGTTCCCCGAGGCCGGCACTCGATGTTCTTCACGGCTGTGAGCGCTGGCGTAACGGGCGTCGGCGATCCGGTTGGTGGTTTACAGCAGTTCCGCAGCACCAGTCGCCGCAGCGGACGGCGCTAGAAGCATGGGCCTACGGCTGACCAAGTGTGATCTGTGGTGACGACTGGGCTTCTGTGACCGCCAAACCGGATCCAGCGTCACGGCTGCGGAACACGACGAGGACGCCATCACCGAAATCACGGCGTGGCGTCCTGATCGTTCTTAGCCGATGGCCGGGACGTGCCCGATCACCGATGGTTGATCACTTCCTGCGACCGGCGAGCAGTCCGAGAGCGAGCATGCCTACGCCCAAGCCGAGGTGCAGCCAGTTGTCGGCCGTGTTGACCGGAACGAAGTTCGCGGCGCTGTCGTGGTCGATCACCAGGCCGTACAACCAGAGCACGAGGTAGATGGCGCCGCCGCCCACGAGGTAGGCGGCGGCTCCGCGAGCGGTCCTGGCCATCAGCAGGCCCGCGATGCCGAACGCGACGTGGACGAGGTTGTGCAGCACGGACACAGCGAAGACGCCGAGCAGCAGAGCGCCTGCGTGGTGGCCGGCGAAGGAGAGCTGGTCGTAGTTCGTGGTGATGCCAGGAACGAAGCCGAGGATGCCGACGAGCAGGAACACCACGCCGACCACCGCTGCGAACAGCTGGACCGGTCGGCGAGATGTCACGTCGTGGCTGGAGCGGGACGAGTGTGTTGGAGTCAAAAGACTCACCTCCGGAACCTGTGACGTGAAGCGACATGGCGGATTCGGTGCTCGGACCGCCCTGGATTGGTCTGTCAGCGCATCTGAGGAGATCGTCAGCAGAGTTCGCTTGACGAACGCGGACAGGCCGCCCCGGAGCGCGGTCGGGACGGCCTGACGAACGATCGGCTCAGAGGCTCAGGTCGAGGTCGTTGAGCACACCGCCGACGTTGACGTCGCCGAGCTCGCCGGACAGGTCGCCGATCTTGCCGATGTCGCCGACCTGGCCGACACCCGTCACGTCGCCGACGTTGCCCACGTGGGACACGACGTCGCTGACGTTGCCGATCTGGTCGAGCGGCAGGTCGTTGTCCGTGACGTTGCCAACTGCGGAGGTGATGTCGCCGTTGAGCACGTCGCCGACGCCGAGGTCGCCGGTGCGCGTGGTACCGGTGACCTCGCCGACGACGTCGGTGATGTGCGTGGTGTCGAGCACGTCGGTGCCGTTGCTGATGCTGCCGACGGTGTCGGTCACCTCGAGGTCGGTGACGGTCTGGGTGACGTCGGTGACGGTGGTCGTCCCGACGACGTCCAGCGTGCTCGACGGGTCGCTGAGCGCGTCGAACCCGTTGGTCACGCCGTGCACGGCAGCGGTCAGCCCGGAGACGGAGCCGAGGACCGTGTTGTCGTCGACCTGCTGGCCGACGGTGTTCTGCAGCGTGCTCATCAGGTCGAGCTGCTGGTCCAGGTCCAGGCCGGAGATCGTCGACCCGAAGTCGCCCAGATCGCTGACCGGAGCGAAGTCGAGCACCAGCGGCAGCAGCTCCTGGATGTCGGACGGGTGCACGTCACCGAGCCCGGCCGCGTCGAGCGAACCCTGCGGGTCGAGCTGGAAGGCCGACCGGGCGTCGGGGTCGCTGAGCAGGTTGAGGGTGAAGTCGTGCAGCGTCTGCGGCAGGTCCACGTCGAACTCCAGGTGCGTCGTTGTGCTTGTGCCACAGAAAGCTACGAAGAACTCGCCGTTCGCCGCATCGGGTGACATGCACGGTCCTGACCGAGGGAGGTGTATCGGGGATTTTCGCCACCTGGAGTAGGGGAGTAGGGGTTTTCCCTGATCTTCGTGTCGTGACCAAACCTGAACGGGTGATGCACCGAAGGGCAGATGTAGGAGTCGGTCACCAGGAGGTTCGCGCGCTCATGTCCCCCATGTCGGACACGCCCTTGTTGCTCGACAGCGGGACCACCCGAACACTCGAGCGCGCGCGCACCGCAGACCACGTCGTGCTGACCGGACCGGCCGGCTGCGGCAAGACCACGCTGCTGCGCACCTTCGAGCAGGCGATCCTCGTCGACGACGGGCACACGCTCGGCGATGACGAGGCCGACCGCCTGCTGCACGAGGCAACCGCCGGCGGCCGCCTCGTCATCGCCCATCGTCTGTGGCCTGACAACGGCGCCCTCGCCCGCCTCATCAGCGCATTGCCCGGCTCCGTGATCCGAGTGCGGCTCCAGCCCCTGGCCCGCGATGACGTCAAGTCCTTCGCCGCCCACGTGCTGGACGCGGAGGTGAGCGACGATGTCGCAGACCGCCTGTACGAGCGAACCGGTGGCACGCCGGGGTTCGTGCTGGACGAGCTCTCCGCAGATCCGCGCGCCGCGTTCGCCCGCCACTTCGACGACCTCTCCGCCGCCGCCAGCGACTTGGTGCTGGCCCGCGCTCTTGGCGCGCCCTTCGACCTGGGGCTGCTCGCGACGGTGCTGAACCTGGACCTGAGGACCGTGTCGGAGTCCGCCGAGGCGCTGCGGTCGGCGGGTCTGCTCAAGGTCGACGGAGCCCCGCTGCCCGCCGCCGCCGACACGATCACCGCGCTCGCGCCGATGGAACAGCACGTGGGCCTGCTGCGCACGCTCGCCCTCACCCAGGCGGGGCGCTCACAACCGGTGTCGGGTTACGCGCGGCTGTTGCTGGAACTCGGCGTGGTGGACCCCGAACTCCTCGGCGTGTTCTCCGCCGCCGGCCATGAAGTGATCAACGACGATCCCGCGTTGGCGGCGCGGTTGTTCACCGCCGCCGGTACCGGGTCCTCCGTGCACGTGGCGCGGGCTCTCGCTCTCAGCGGTGACCTCGACGGCGCTGTGGACGCGGTGGACCTCGGACACGCCGACGCTGACGCGTTGCTGATCGCCGCGACCGTGCTGACCCTGCGTGGGCAGGTCGGTCGCGGGGGAGAACTGCTTCAGCGCTCGGACAGCGGACTGGCGCTGGGCTTCGCCGTGACCGGTCTGCTCGGCGCCGGACGGCTCGAGGAAGCTCGCACGGTCCAGCTCGGCGCGCGCTCGCAGCCCGCCAGGTCTCTGACCGACACCCTCGGGCATCGGCTGGCCGACGTGGTGCTCCAGACCGCCACCGGGCCGCCGATGGCCGCTGTCGCCGCCGCGGTGGCCACCGCCGGGGTGAACCAGACCGGGTCCCGCACCTCGGTGCAGCCGGACAGCCCCAGCGCCCTGGCCGGGCTGATCTGCGTTCACGCGGGCGAGCTGACCGTGGCGAAGTCGTTGCTCGCCAAAGCCGTGCAGGTCGACGACGGCAAGGGAGTGCACGCGGTCCGGCACCGGTTGCTGCTCGCCTGCGCGGAACTCTTCGGCGGTGACGTCGAAGCAGCCCGGCGGCTGGTGCACCCGGTCGTGTCAGGAGAACCGCGGGAAGCCCTGTTCGCCGCCGCGCTCGAACTCGGGATCACCCGCCGCGCCGGGGATCTCCGTGCCCTGCGGTCGGCGTGGGAACCGGCCCAGCAGTCCCTCGTCGTGCACCCCGTCGACCTCTACACCCTGATCCCGTTGGCCGAGATCGCCGTCGCCGCGGCCAGAATCGGCCAGTTCCACCGCATCGAGACACATCTGGACGAGGCGTGGTCGCTACTCGACGGGCTGGGCAACCCTCCGCTGTGGTCAGTGCTCCCGCGATGGCACGCCTTCCACGCCGCGCTGCTCATCGGTGACCACACCGCTGCTGAGGAACACCTGGCAACGATGGAAACAGCGGCGGACGCACTGCCGTTCGCCCGTGCGCTCGCCGCCGCCGCCCGGTGCTGGAGCCTGGCCGACCGCGGCGATATCGACCCGACGCGGGTTGAGTCGGCGGCACAGGAACTGCACGCTCACGGCATGCGCGTGGACGCGGCGAGGCTGGCCGGGCACGCGGCCATGCACACCACTGACCGCAAGGCGATGACCCAGCTGCTCGACATCGCCCGCCAGTTCCACGGCCCGAACAGCGCGCAGGGCAGCGCCGGTGCCGACGTCCTCAGCGGGCGCGAGCAGGAAGTGGCCACGCTGGTGCGCGACGGGCTCACCTACCGCGAGGTCGGCGACGCCCTGTTCATCTCCGCCAAGACTGTCGAGCACCACGTCACCCGCATCCGGAACAAGCTCGGTGCGAAGAACCGCCGGGAGCTCGAACGCGCACTGGAGGACATCGACCTGACGACGGCCAGGTAGCCACCGTAAGGAGCCTCGACGCGACGCTGACACGAGGACTGGGACTGTAAAACGAGCGGTGTAACTCCCGATCATGGAAGTGCACCTGATGACCGACATGATGTCCGGCGTGGAGAACGCTGAGGACTCAAAGCCCGCAACCGGTCTGGACGGCCTGGACGAGCAGCTCGTCGCGCAGCTGCTGAGCAGTGCCAAGGCCAGTGGCCTGAAGCTGACCGGTGAGGGCGGGGTGCTGCAGCAACTGACCAAGCGGCTGCTGGAGTCCGCGCTCGAGGGCGAGATCACCGATCACCTCGGCTATGACAAGCACGACCCGGCCGGGCGCGGGACCGGAAACTCGCGTAACGGCACTCGGTCCAAGACCGTGCTCACCGACGTCGGCCCGGTCGAGATCGACGTGCCCCGCGACCGCGACGCCAGCTTCGAGCCCAAGATCGTCGCCAAGCGGCAGAGGCGCCTGGGTGGAGTGGACGAGATGGTGATCTCGCTGGCCGCCAAGGGTTTGACGACCGGCGAGATCTCCGCGCACCTTGCGGAGGTCTATGGCGCCGAGGTGTCACGGCAGACGATCTCCACGATCACCGACAAGGTTGTCGAGGGCATGATCGAGTGGCAGAACCGGCCTCTCGATCCGGTGTATCCGGTGATCTTCATCGACGCGATCCATGTGAAGATCCGGGACGGTCAGGTGGCCAACCGGCCGATCTACGTCGCGCTCGCGGTCACCTGCGAAGGACGGCGTGACATCCTCGGGTTGTGGGCCGGCGATGGCGGCGAGGGCGCGAAATATTGGCTGCACGTGCTGACCGAGCTCAAGAACCGCGGCGTGGCTGACGTGCTCATGGTCGTCTGCGACGGGCTGACCGGCTTGCCGGACGCGATCACCACGGTCTGGCCGCAGACGATCACCCAGACCTGCGTGGTCCACTTGCTGCGCAACAGTTTCCGCTACGCCGGCCGTCAGCACTGGGACCCGATCGCCAAGGCCCTCAAGCCGGTCTACACCGCGCCGACCGAGGCCGCGGCCCGCGAGCGGTTCGCCGAGTTCACCGAGGCCTGGGGCGCCCGCTATCCGGCGATCGTGCGGTTGTGGGACAACGCCTGGGCCGAGTTCGTGCCGTTCCTGGCCTTCGATCCGGAGATCCGGCGGGTGATCTGCTCGACCAACGCGATCGAGAGCGTCAACGCCCGCATCCGTCGCGCGGTCAAGGCTCGCGGGCACTTCCCCAACGAGCAGGCCGCGCTGAAATGCGTCTACATGGCGATCATGAGCCTGGACCCGACCGGCACCGGACGCAAACGCTGGACCATGCGCTGGAAACCCGCGCTCAACGCGTTCGAGATCGCCTTCGACGGCCGACTGGCCGCCGGACGCAACTAGTTTCCTTCAACCTGAGTTACACCGCTCGTTTGACAGACCCACGGAGCACGCAAGTGCCGTTGCAGTACTAAAGGTTGTCCCGTAATGATCTAGAGTGTTGGTGGGGCAAGGGGTGGCAGCGGTATCGCCTGCGGTCGGTGGTCGGTCAGCCGGTCATGGCCAGGTTGCGCATGTGGGCGATGCCTCGGGTGGCGTGCCAGACGCCGTCGCGTTTGTGGCGGCAGTCGCGCAGGATGTTCCAGGACTTCATATGCGCCAGAGCGTGTTCGAGCCGGGCGCGGACGCTCTTGTGGACGGTGTTGAGGTCTTCTTTCCATTGCGGCAGCGGCGGTTGCCCTTTCCGTGGCTTCCGGTAGGGCATGATCACCTCGGGGTTGCCCTGGTAGCCGTCGTCGGCCATGACCTTCGCGCCCCGGCGCTGCTCGTCGACGCGCGACTCGGTGTAGGCGCGGCAGTCGTTGCGGTTGCCTGGGTTGCAGGCGGGCTGGTTGCGGCAGCGGCTGGGTGTTGCAGCAGTGACGGCGCCGGGATCAGGCGGTTGGTGTGGGCAGTGCGGCCCAGTGCCGGGGTGACGCAGGCTGGGCAGCAGTAGCTCAGGAGTCGCTGGTGACGGTCGCACGCGAAGATCGCTTTCAGTCACCACTGTCTGCGCCAGGCTCCGTCGTGGCTTGTTGCATGCGGCTGCCGTCGCCGGCGAGGCACTGGGGCAGTACCGGGTGGAGGTGGTGGAGATCCAGCCGCGCATGCCTGGGAGGTCTTTGCCGCGGCGGATCCAGTGCCCGTCCGGGCGTAGTTGAGCAGCAGGGGCGGGTAGCGGTCGCCGAGAACCCAGCACCGTGGTGACATGCACCGGGGTGGACTGGTCTGTTGTGGACCGTCTCACTGGAACGGGTGACACAGCGCATGTGCCGCATTCGAAGTGGTACTCCCGACGAACGAAGCAAAGCGAGGAGGTTGTGATGATGCGAACATTGCCCCGTCCGGTTGTTGCACCGGAGGACATGGCCGAACTGATGAGGGCGGTGGCGGAGCCCGAGGCCGAGGTGGCCGACCCGCCGTTGCACGTGCCCACGGCCGGCGGCGCGCTCCTGGCCGGTCTGCTGTTGATCGTTTCCCCCGGTAACCCGACGGAGCCGGAGAAGCGGTGACCGCAGGTGGCGCGATCGACCGGGCGTCTCGCGCGGACGCGGTCGCCGCACTGGCCGGACACCTCGTCGGCGCACTCGGGGAGGGTGGGCGGGCAGGGCTCGCCGACTTCCTCGATTCCTGCGCCGACGGCGTCGCCGGCCTGTGGGCGGTCCGCCTGGTGGGCGCCGATGCCTTCACGCCGCACCTGCTGGCGTCCCGGCCCCTGGAGGGCCGGGACGCCGCTGTCGTCGCCGACGCTTTCGAGGCGTTCCCACCCGTCCACCAGCCGGTGACGCACCAGCAGCGCGTGCTGGCCTGGCGGGACGAGGCCACCGCCGAGCTGCTGGTTCGGCTCGCTGACGGGCGGTGCCCGCTGCCTGGGAGCGCCGAGGCGTGGTGGAACCGGGGGACCTGGCGACGGACCTCGGCCCACTTCGGCACGCCACCGGTCGACGTCGTGCTCGGTCCGGTCGAGCAGTGGGCGCGCTGGTCGGTGGCCGTCGCCCAGCTCTCGCCGCTGGCCCTGCCGGGCTTGGGAGGCCCGGTGTTCGAGGCGGTGGCGGGTGCGCCGCTCGCCCTGGCCAGGGGCACCACCCGGGCTGTGCTGCGCCGGGACTACGCCACCGCCGCACGCCTGGTTCGCTGGGTGGCTCTGCTCGCCGACCGGGTTCCGCTGGACGCGGCCCTGCTGGTGGAGCACCTGAGGCTGCACGCGGGCGCCGATGCCCGGCTGCTGCTGGACCTGGCCATCGCCGAACGCGTCCTCGCCGCGCAGCCGGTGTCCTCGCCCCCGACGCTCCCGCCCCCGACGACCCCGACGCCCTCGGCACCGACCGCGGTGGTGCACGACGTGGCGAGCCGGGCGATGGCCTGGCTGCACGCGCACCGCGAGCTGGGGGCCTTCACCGACACGGCGACCGCCGACCTCGACGATCCCAACAGCGTCTACAAGCCCCTGTGCGAGGTGGCCCTGGCTTCCGCGTTCGTGCTGCGCGAGGGCGTTGCCGGTGCCGCGCAGCTGCGGCACGCGCGGGAGCTGCTCGACTTCTCCTGGGAGCAGATGCGCCGCGGCGACCTGCTCTACGAGCGCCAGCTCCGGCACGCCCTGCTCACCGATCCGGTGGAGACTTACGCGTCGTTCGCCCGCTCCGGGTACCGGCACGCCGCCCTGGAACGGGTCGCCGCGCACAGCTCGGCCGCCGACGCGGTGAACGAGGTGGTGCCCAACCGGCGGCTCGCCGTGGCCAACGCGCACCGCGTCGTGGGCATCCCGCGTGACGACGACTGGGACGCCCTGGCCGCCGCGACCTGGCTCGGCCGCGCGCCCGAGCCGTGGGTGATCGACTGGTACACCGGTTACTGCGCCACGCACACCGTCTTCCACCTCACCGATTGGGGCGCGCGTCCGGAGGGTCTGCCGGCTCGTACGGCCCGCTACCTCGACGCGTGGCTGCCGGTGTGGATCGACGTGTGGACCGAGGCCCGGCAGTGGGACCTGGTGGGCGAACTGCTCCTCGTGGGTGCGTGCCTGCCTGAGCCGCGCATCGAGGCCGCCGAGTGGGCGCCGTTCGCCGCCGCCCAGCACGAGGACGGCTTGGTGCCTCGCGACGGCGAACCCGTGTCCGACGACCCGCGCACCCGGTTCCTCGACCACCAGCACACCGCCGTGGTCGCGACCGCGGCGGGCACGCTCGCGCTGTCCCGGCTGCTCGGCGGGTGAACGCGGACCGGGTCGCCCCACTGCTGTCCGCCGCGCCCGGTGTCGCCGTCGCCGCGCGGGTGGGCGACGAGGAGACCGTGCTGGTCGCGGGGGTCACCGCGCTGGACGACCCGCACCCGGTCATCGCCGCCACCCGGTTCGAGATCGGCTCGCTGACCAAGACGTTCACCGCGCTGCTGCTGGCCGAGCTGGTGGCGCGCGGCGAGGTGCGGCACGACGACCCGGCGGACCGCTTCCTGGACACCGACCTGGGCCCCGGCGTCACGCTGGAGCGCCTGGCCACGCACACCTCCGGCCTGCCCCGGCTGCCACCGGGCCTGCTGCGCGCGGCCCTGCCCGCTTGGCGCACCAACCCCTACTGGGCGTTTGAGCCGGCGCACCTGGCGGCGGCGCTGCGCCGCACCCGCGTCCGCCCCGACCACCGCGCCCGGTACTCGAACTTCGGCGTCGCCGTGCTCGGCCTGGCACTGGCCCGCGCGACCGGCCGGCCGTTCGAGGACCTGCTCGCCGACCGCGTCCTGGGGCCCCTCGGCCTGACCGACACCGGCTTCGACACCGCGCCGCAGGCCACCGGTCACCTGCGCGGCCGGCCGCGCCCGCCGTGGGAGATGCCCGGGATGCCCGCCGCCGGCGCGCTCCGGTCCTCCGCCCGCGACCTGCTCGCCCTGCTCACCGCCCTCCTCGACGGCCGACCGACCGCCCTTGCGCCCGCGCTCGCCGACGTCGTCGCGCCCCGCGTCGCCGTCTCCGCCACCGACCACCTGTGCCTGGTGTGGAACCTGCGCCACCTCCCCGACCACGACGTGCTGTTCCACTCCGGGGGCACGCGCGGCTGCACGGCGTTCGCCGGGTTCAGCCCGCAGCGCCGCACCGCGCTCGTGGTCCTCGCCAACGCGGGCCCGACCATGCGATCCACACTCGTCCAGGACTCATACGACGCCCTGCGCGCCCTCGGCGACCCGGCCGCCGCACAACGGCCTGGGACGAGAGGGAGGGGCAGCGATGTCACGCGGGGGACGTCCGCTTGAGCCTTCGGAGAGGAGCTGTTGCCGCGGTCCCCGGCGGATCGTGGCCTGCTTCGACCTCGTCGACACACCGATCACCGCAGCCGATGTTGTCGGCGCATGCTGCTCGCCGCCGTCGGGGCGGGTTCGTAGTTCTTCCACTTGGTGCGTTGTCGTGAGATGTGCATCGGCCACCTCGCGAGCTCGTTGACCCGAGTCACGAAAGTGCGAGCGCCGACATCCTCAAGGCCCTATTGGGGCGTGCCCGCCGGATCGTCGGTGCGGCGCTGAGCGGACCGCAGGTAGCGCGCCAGCCCGTTGAGGTTCTGGTCGGCGATGAACGTGGACCGCTCGGTGATGATGACGTTCTCCGCATGTTCGATGCACGCCCACGCCGAGTCACCCCACGGGTCGGCGACCTTGACCTCCACGGGCTTGTCGCACGGGCCCGACAAGCCGAGCTCGCACACCGGTGAGTGCTCACCGTCGAGGTGGCCGGCCGCGAGGTGCCGCAGTTGGCCCGCCAACTTCGCCGACGCGGTGGCGTGCGCACCGGGGAACTCGTCCAGGCCGCGTTCCGCGCGCACCGCTTGAATGGCGGCCAAGCGCAGCTCCAACTGGTCGGCGACGATCCCGGCCAGTGCGGAGAGCGTCCCCAACTGGGCATCGGTGACCTCGCGGGGTTCGCGGTCGATCACGTTGACCGTGCCCAGCCTGTGCCCGTCGGCGGTGATGATCGGGGCGGCGGCGTAGAAGCGCAGACCCAGCTCGCCGCGCACCAGCGGGTGGTCGAGGGTGCGCAGGTCGACCGCGCCGTCGTTGACCACGTACGTCTCGTCCTGCAACACCGCCGAGGCACACAGGCCAGGCTCGGTACCGATCTCGGTGACGCCCGACAGACCGTGGCAGGCCGCGAACCACACACGGTCGACGTCCACGATCGTCACGGTCGCGATCGGTGTGTCGAAGACCCCCGCAGCCACGCGGGCGACGTTGTCGAAACTGCCGTCGGCGGGCGCGTCCAGGATGTGGTAGCGGCGGACCGCCGACAGGCGCTCTGGATCGGTGTGGGTGAGCACGCGAGCAGGATAGCCGACGATCACGTCAGGCCCGCAGTGCGAGCAACCTCGTAGGAGCAGGTCATCGAGGCGGTCCTGCCACGCTCCGCGCTCGGTCGGCCGACCGAGACCCGCGTCCGACATACCTCATGCGCTACGGAAGCTCCACGCGTGGCGGAGTTCCCTTGTCCGGGCACCGAAGGGCTTCAGCTGCGCGAGTTCGGAAACAGGTGCTGAGCGGCGGTAGCGGGCTGCGACTTCGCTAGCCGGGCGAAGTGATGTGCGGAACACGAGTACGTCTTCGTGGGCGCTCAGGTGGAGCGGGACACCCGCTTCGCGTTGCTTGCGGAGGAAGTCGCGTTGAAAGAAGGAGCCGCGCGCGACGAAGTCGTGCTCGGCCACGCGGGCCAGGGGAGCGACGCACCGTTCGACCGAAATGAGGCCGGCGTTGCGTCCGCAGGTGAGGATCTGCGAGGGCAGGTCGTCGAAGGAACACGGTCGCGCAGCACCGCGCCGCGATACGCGGGCTTTCTTCGCCACACCACGCAGCACGGTCTTCCAGGCCGATTTGGAACTGGCCGCCACGGATCGAGACGTGCACTGCGACGACGTGCTACGGGTAAAGCAGGTCGGTGAGCTGCGCGCTGGTGACGAGCTGGCCGATGCGGTCGGGGAGTTCACCGGCCATCGTGTCGTTGAGTATCAGCGCGACGAAGATGCCTCCGAGGCGGAGTAGCCGTGCGGCGGTGAGCAAGGCCTCGTCCGCGAGCTCCGCGTCGGTCTGGTGCGGTGGCGCGCTGGTGACCACAAAGTCGGCGAACCCGGAGATGTCCGGCTCGATGACGCAGGACGGACCAGTCCAGCTGCCCGTGCCGGGCAACCTCGGCACCCGCCTGGGCACGAGCAGGATGGGCGGGTCAGGTGTACCAGGTGGGTTCGGGCAGTTCGTTCAGCAGTGCGTAGCGGCCGACCTCGGCGCGTTTGTGGGCGATGGGGTCGTGCAAGCTGTGGGTGCGAATGTTGCGCCAATAGATGTCCAGGCCGACGGTGTTGGCAGTGGCGCGGGCGCCGGTCACGTCGAAGACGCGGGTGCCGATCTCCAGGCCGGTTTCGATGGCGCGTTGCTTGGCCGCGGCGATGACGACTGCGGCTTCGCCGCGTTGGCGTTCGGTGACGGTGTCGGGGTGGGCGTTGATCGCCTCGATCAGCGTGGCGGCGCGGTCGGCCAGGGCTTCGGCGGCCCACAGCTTGGACTGGAGGTCGCCGTAGGTGTCCAGGACGTGGAACTCCTGCACCGCGGTCTCCTTGACGTCGACGGCGTAGGGCCAGGGGCGGGTGCGGTCGCGGGTGTAGGCGGCGGCGGTGGTGAGGGCGCCCTTGGCGATGCCGAGGTAGAAGTTGGTGAACACCAACTGGATCAGCGGCACGTTGAGGCTGTTGTAAACCCGCGGCCGGAACTGCTTGTCTACGTAACCCAAGGCATCCGACCAGGGTACGCGCACGCCCCGGATCTCGACGCTGCCGCTCTCGGTGAGCCGCTGACCGAGGTTGTCCCAGTCGTCGTTGAACACGATGGCGTCCTGGTGGGACGCAGCGATGGCGAAGACATGCTTGTCGGTGCCTTCCAGAACTCCCTCCAGAACCGTGACGTCGGAGACCTTGCTGCCGGTGGAGAAGGACTTGCGGCCGGTGAAGACAAGTTCGTCGCCCTCGTCGACCACCACCAGGTCGTTGTCGCGCGGGTTGACGGCGCCGCCGAAGAACCAGCGCTCACGGGTGGCCTGTTCCTGCACCGCGGCGACCTGTGCGGGGATGGCGATCAGGCGAGCGGTCCAGAACCACAGGTAGTGGTAGCCCAGAAGCTGGCCGATGGAGCCGTCGCCCACAGCGACCTCGCGGATGACCCGGTAGGCGGTGGTCCAGTCCTGCCCGCCACCACCGTGCTCGACCGGACCGAGCAGAGTGACCAGACCCGAGTCCTTGAGCAACGCCACCTCGGCGTACGGGGTGGCCCCGGCTCGGTCGCGGGCAACGGCGTCGGCGGCCAGCACGACGGCCACTTCCCGGGCGCGGTCGAGCCACTCGTCGGAGGTGGTCGCGGCGGTGGTCCAGGTGTGCTGCGCGGACGCGGTCACAAGGGGGCTCCGATCACGTGTGCGGGTCTACGGCATGTCCTTCGTATCGAGAACACAGATCACGCGACAGGACCCAATCGGTGAAAATATATTCCCGTTCCACGCGAAAGCGCACCGGCACGACTCCTTGCTTCGGCGACGCAGCACTCAATCACGGTGTTTCGCCGCAATCAGTTTTCACGTGAGCCGGAACGTCGCGTACCTGTCGGCAACTACTCGGCAGTATGTCGGCCGAAGATCGGTCAGCCGGTGAACGTGATCGTCAGGGGTCCGCTGACGGTGCCGACTCCGGTGGTCGAGCAGGCCAGGGGATCGGGGTGTACGAAGATGACCGTCTGCGTGAACTGGGCGTCCGCGAACAGGCCGGCCGTGACGGTTCCCCGCGTGACGACGATCGTCTGTCCCAGGGTCCGGGTGGCGATGGTGTCGCCCGTGGTGGTGCTGGTCGCACCGCTGTTCCAGCTGGTCTGCTGGGTGACGGTGGACGAGCCGCTAAGCAGGCAGCTGGCCTGTGCCGTGCTGGCGACGGCTGCGGTTCCGGCTGTCACCGGACCGCCGACGCAGCTGCTGTAGGTCACGTCCGCGTCGATTTCAGTCATCTGCGTGCGCAAGGTGAGCGGCGAGCTGTAGGTCTGCGTGGATTGGCCCGCACAGGTCATCAAGGTGGCCGCGGCCTGAGCGGCACGAGACCGTGGTCTGTTCGGGTGAACGGGCATGGTCTTGCCGGGGGAAGCGCGGAGTCGCTGCCAGGCTGCGTCGTGGCATATCTGCCACGCGATCGATCTTGGGAGGGATCATGGCGGTAACGGGTTTGCGGCGCATGCTCGGCGCGGCAGCATTGGCGTGCGTGACGGTGCTGGCCTCAACCGTGATGGCGCCGGCCGCGCACGCGGCTGGCAAGAAGTGGGGGCCGATCTACGCGAAGACCGACGGCACGTCTGCCGCCTCCGCGTGGGGCGACTTCGCCAACAACGGTGGTGTCTACGCAACGGTCGGTGCCAACTGGACGGACTTGAAGTACACCGATGGCTGGGACGCCTACGTCGAGGTGCAGTTCACTTTCTGGAAGCAGGGCCGGTGGCAGTACGCCTCCACTGTGCAGTCCAAGCGCACCTACGACACGGCCAGTGGCCCCTTGTCAGCCAGGTTGCGCTCGGACGCGACGGCGGCCCGCGCGGTCATCAAGGTCTGCGTCGACAGGTCCGCTCGGCCCGACGTCTGCTCGCCCACGTCGATCGTGTCGTTCAACTACTGACCGACCACGTGATGGGCATCGGTTGGGGCCTGCCGCGGAACTACCCAGGGGTAGGTCCCGACCTGTGGAGGCGTGTGCAACCTGTTCGTGGAGGCCCGCACACGCTCGGGCGGGACGATCGGTGGCCACGTCGGCCTCCGCATGCGAGGAGTTCGGCACAACCGCCGGGATCGAGTACTGCGCGGCTTCGTACTGATCTGCGCAGGATTGGATCACCGTCGGCTGGGTATTGAAGGGGCGCCGGACACGTGCGCGTGAACTCGGTAGGCCGCTTCCGAGCGGACCGGCCGGTTCCGGCGCGGGGAAGTTGAAACTCTGCAGCTCCCCGCGCCGGTCCCGGTTCGCTTGCGGCTGGACGGCCGCACAGTTATGTCTTGATCATTGCGTACCATGCGCTGACGACGTCAAGCAGTGGCGCCGCAGATCAGTTCCTCTGAACCACGAGGTGCCGCGGCATGGCTGACGAAACGCATGCATCCGAGATGTCCCCGGCCAAGCCAGATGAGGGTGACCGTCCCGATGCCCTGAGCAGACTCGACGAGACCGCCGAGGCGCTGACGGTGCTCCGGAACTTCTTCACCGACGAGGAGCCGCTCGACACCGCGTTGCAGCGGCTGGCCGACACCGCCAGCGGGGCGATCCCGGACGCGGACGCGGTGACGGTGTCGCTGATGGATCTGGCGCAGCCACGCACCGCGGCCGCCACGAACCCCCGGCTGATCGAGGTCGACGAGAAGCAGTACAGCGCCAACCGAGGCCCGTGCTTCGAGGCCGCACGCACCCTGCGCGCGGTGCGGGCGGTCGTCGGCGAGCACCTCGAGGAGTGGCCGGAATTTGAGGCAGCCGCGGCCGAGCAGGCGATCCGCGCCTACCTGTCCGTGCCGGTGCTGCTGCCCTCCTCACAATCCACCCAGGAGCAGCACCTCGGCTCACTCAACATCTACAGCTATACCGCCGCGGCCTTCGACCCCTTCGACGAAGGGCTCATGCGGCTGTTCACCACCACAGCGTCGGCCACGATCGCCAGCGCCCAACGCCACCAGCGCTCACGAGACCACATCAGCAGCCTGGAACAGGCACTCGTCTCCCGGGCCGTCATCGACCAGGCTAAAGGCGTCTTGATTGCCGTGCACTCCTGCACCGCCGACGAAGCGTTCGCGATGCTCGTGCAACGCTCACAGCGCGAGAACATCAAACTCCGCGACATCGCCAAGAATCTGCTCGACTCAGTCGCCCGCTCCTGAGCCCCTCTCGGCCGCATCTCTGGATCAGGTCTGGAAGACGTCCGACGACTCACCCGCGGCGACGGCCTGTCGGTGGCCGGACTCGTCGCGGTTGGGGCATCGCCACGGTGCTCGCGAGCGATTCCGCGGTGACCAGTCGAAGAGCCGGCGCCGCCGGCAGGTCCCCGATCTGAGAGCGAGCAGGCCGGTCGGTCAGCGCACTTGCCGACGTCGACAACCAAGGCGCCTTGAGCGACATGATCAAGGTTTGTCCTGCGCAGTATCCGGCACCGGTGAGGTCGGCGGGCGAGCGTGTCGCGCACGACTGGCGATGCCTCGCCGGGGCGCGACCGACGTGATCACCTCACCGGTCAACGCGGCCCGCACGCGGTTACCCTGAGCGCGCGGGGTCACAGCCGCGCAGGTCGACCGCGTTCAGCGGCGGTGGGAACGAGGTGCAGCATGACCGAACCGGCAACGAGCGGCGAGAACGAGGTCCTCCAGCGACTCGACGAGGTCACCGGTGCTCTCGCCGGCCTGTCGCAGGTGCTCGACGAGGAGGAGGACCTGGCGGTCATCATGGACCGCGTCTGCCGGCAAGTCGTCAGAGCGATCCCCGACGCGAATCTGGCCAGCGTCACCGTGCTGCGCGACAGCACCCCGGAGTCCATCGCCTGGACCGACCAGCACACCCTGGCCGTGGATCAAGCCCAGTACCAGGCCGGTGAAGGGCCCTGCCTGGCGGCAGCATCGTCACGACAAATGCAGCGCGTCACCGTGACCGAGGCGGCGGACCGATGGCCCGCCTTCACCCACGCGGCCACCGGACTGGGCATCGGCAGCTACCTGTCCGCGCCGCTGTTCCTCGACGAGAAGTACCACGGCTCGCTCAACCTCTACGGCATGCAAGACCACGGCTTCCGGGAGCTCGACGCCGCTCTGTTGGAGCTCTACACCACCGCCGCCGAGGCCGCCCTACGCAACGCCCACCGGTACCTTCGTGCTCGCCGACAGATTGGCCACCTGCAGGAGGCGCTGACCTCGCGGGCGGTCATCGATCAGGCCAAGGGCATCGTGATGGCCGTTCACCGCATCCCCGCCGACGAGGCGTTCGCGATGCTGGTGCAGCAATCCCAACGGGAGAACCGCAAGCTACGCGAGCTGGCCGAGCACTTCGTCGACGAGAACACCAGGCCCGAAGGCTGAGCTCGGCACGCCTTCGGCCTCGCAGTCTCCCTACGTCGACGCCGCTTCACTTGACCAGCAAACTCGCCCAGCCCCGCTGCTTGTTGTGCAACCGAACCAAGCGCGTGATCCACTGATCGGGTGACAGCGTGAACTCCGGTGGTGAGGTGATGATCACCGCCGGGTGTGCCCGGAACTGGAAGTTGGACGGCTAGAAGCGATAGGTGCCGAATATGACGCCGCCTGCTGACCCCTTCGGCCCGGATACCACGATCGATCAGCTGAGGAAAGCGTTGTCCACCCAGCCGGTCATCGAGCAGGCCAAGGGAATGCTGATGCTGAACCGCAACTGGAGCTCCGACGAGGCGTTCATGGCCTTGCGTGAGATCTCACAGCACACCAACACCAAGCTGCACGACGTCGCCGCTGTGATCGTCGCCTGTGCCGGCAAAGGCGAACCGGGCCTGGCGGACGCCGATGCGGCGACGGCCGTGCTCGACGAAACCAGTCGCATGGGATTCGGGTATCCCTTCACCAATGGCAGTGCCAGCCAGAAGCGAACCTGATCGATGCCTACGAATGCACCACGCGTGCATCACGACGAACGGCGCTGCAGCTCGCAGGTAATCTCGGCCCGGACGGTTTTTGTCCTGTGGCCCCGGGATGACGCCCCGGTCTTTGCTCAGCCGGTTGCTGAGGACAATGCTTCGGCCGCGATCACCGGGCAGCCGTGCGGTGCCGAGAACGGGCAGGTCCGTGCTGGTGTCGTCGACGCGCACGTGACACGGCCCGGCCGACTGGCACAGGCGCAGAACGTAAGGGCTCGTGCCGTGGTCGACGACGTTGGTCACCAACTGGTTATCGACCACACAGTGCGGCGAACTTCGTACCGGTGAACACCGCGGACAGCCGGCTGCACCTTGGTCTGGGCCTGGGATGGTCGCTTCTGGAGCACTCCTCGGCCGCCGTCTCTGAGCGGAGCGGCCACCGATCAGGTTCACAGCGGTCGCCGTCGACACCCGTGACCGGTTGGCCGCTCGCTGTCACCTTCCGAAGAAGGAAAGACCACTCGTTGTCCGATTAGGAGGTTTCGGTGAAGTCCATCTCGACCGCGACCGCGTTCGTGCCGCCGATGCTCGCGGCGTTCGGGTTCGCCGAGCCCGCGCCGGCGAACATCTGCTGAGAGGCCTGCCGAGGTGCAGGTGACGCCCACCGTCCCCTGATGGATTTCCAGCACGTTACGGTTCTGACCGCGCACGCAGGTCTCGGCCGGGGGTGCGTCGGCGCCTTCGAGGCGCTGGCGGCCCGAGTCCGGCGGGCGCAAGTCGTACACGGTCCAGATGTGCACGACACTGTGTTGGCCTCGTAGAACGCCGGGGGCAGGGCCCTGACGCCCGACCGGAGACACAGTGGGCTGTTGCGCCGACGGGGTCAGCGGCTGCATACGTTCAAGTCGTGGCGACGATGGTCGGCGATCGGCCGCCGACCGACGATGTCGCGTTGGTAGTGAATCGCGACAGCGGTCGATGGCCATGATCCGCCGGCATTTGCCTCATCCCCGTAGCCGGCCGACGGCTTCCTCGACCGTGGGATGGAAGGGAAGCAGCTCGCCCAGTCCGATCATTTGAAAGACTCGCATCAACTCGGGGCTGAGTCCGGCGAGCCCGAACTGACTGCCGGCGGCCTGAGCGCGTTTGTAGGCAGCGATGAGAGCGCTGATGCCGGTGGAATCGCAGTAGGCGAGGTCGGTCGCGTCGACGACGAGACCGGTGTCGGTGCCGAGGTCGACCCCGTCGAGCACTTCGCGGAATCGGGGAGTGGTGTGGAAGTCGAGTTCACCCGCGACCCGCAGTACCGTGCAACCTGCCGGATGCGGTTCAAGGACGACGGTCATGTTCCGGTCGGGCACCGGGCCTCCCGTGTGACGAGATTGATCTGGTTGTGAACGGACGGTGAGAGGAACGCAGCGTCATCAACCTCTTTCCCGCATTTCCTGAGTTCTATTCAGCAGGTGTTGCGCAGGGCTCATCGTTCTCGGCTGTCCGATGAGGATGGATGGGCGGGCGGGCGAGCAGTGATCACCTTGTCGATCGGTGGGAGGACCCGAACCTGTGGGCTGGGCGTTCGGGCCGACGATGCGGTCGAAGGTCCCGCCGCGTGAGACGTCCCGGACCTGGTGGCGGCGCACTGCCTCCGTCCGCTGCTGTTCGCCGACGCGGGCGGGCAGTTCGTGGCATCGCCCGTCCGTCACGCTGGTCTCGCCTTCAACAGTGTTAGGTCCTGCGCTCCAAGACCTGGGTGGTGCGACCGCAGGCCTGAGACGGCTCGCCTATCCTACGTTCACCTCACCGGATGCGGTGCTGGCGGGAGTTGGGCGACCACCGCATGCCGGGTAGCGGCTCGGGATGTGGTCGGCGTGGACGGGGGAGTTGCGGTGACGCGGTCCGACGACGCCGGGCTGGAGCCGACGGTGCCGACCGACGTCTTCGGCGTCGATGACGAGGTCGGGCCGGATCTGGCCGCTGTGGACTGGCCGGCGACTCCGCTGGGACCGCCGGAGAGCTGGCCGCAGAGTCTGCGGACGGCGGTTCGCATCCTGCTGTCTTCGCGGTTCTCCATGTGGATGGCGTGGGGTCCGCAGCTGACGTTCTTCTGCAACGCCGCCTACCGGCATGACACGCTGGGAGGCAAGTACCCGTGGGCACTGGGCAGGCCCGCCAGCGAGGTGTGGGCCGAGATCTGGGACGACATCGGCCCCCGGATCGACACCGTGCTGTCGACGGGGAAGGCGACCTGGGACGAGGCGTTGCTGCTGTTCCTGAAGCGGTCGGGCTACCCCGAGGAGACCTATCACACGTTCTCCTACAGCCCGCTATATGACGATGACGGCGCAGTGGTCGGCATGCTGTGCGTGGTCAGCGAGGACACCGAGCGGGTCATCGGTGAACGCCGGATGGCAACCTTGCGTGACCTGGGTTCGGATCCCAGCGTGGTGCGAACCGAGCAGGAGGCGCTCGCTTTCTCCTGCCGGCAGCTTGACCGCAACCCGCGGGATCTGCCCTTCACCCTGACCTACCTGTTCCTTGACCAGGGCTCCGTACGGCTGGCCGGTGCGACGGGGATCGACGCAGGGCATTCGGCTGCTCCTGCGACGTTGTCCGCCGACGACCCGGACACGGTGTGGCCCGTGGCTGCGTTGGCTCGGGGCGAGTCCGCGTTGGTGGACCTCGAAGGGCCCGCGTTCGCCGGGTTGCCGGGCGCGGGCTTCGAACAACCGCCCGCGCAGGCGCTGGTGGTACCGCTGCAGCAGCAGGGCGGCGCACCGTACGGGTTCGTGGCGGCTGGGATGAACCGCTATCGCCCACTGGACGAGGGCTACCGCGGATTCGTCGATCTGGTCGCCGGGCACATCGCGGCGGGCATCGCCAGCGCCCGCAGCTATCAGGCCCAACAGCGGCGGGCGGAGGAACTGGCCGAGCTGGACCGGGCCAAGACCACGTTCTTCTCCAACATCAGCCACGAGTTCCGCACTCCGCTCACCCTCATCATGGGTCCCGTGCAGGAGTTGCGCGACCGGCTCGCGCAGTCGGATCCGCGGGCGAGCAGGGAACTGGAGATCGTGCATCGCAACGGCCTGCGGCTGGGCAAGCTGGTCAACACCCTGCTCGACTTCTCCCGCATCGAAGCCGGACGGATGCAGGCCAATTACGAACCAGTCGACTTGGCCGCTGTCACCGCCGACCTGGCCAGCGTCTTCCGTTCCGCTTTCGAGAAGGCCGGCTTGACCTTCGAGGTCGACTGCCCGACGTTGCCCGAGCCGGTGCACCTTGATCTCGACATGTGGGAGAAGGTGGTCCTCAACCTGCTCAGCAACGCGCTGAAGTTCACCTTCGAGGGATCGATCCGGATCTCGGTCCACACGAACGGCAGCGAGGCCGTGGTCACCGTCGCGGACACCGGCATCGGGGTACCGCGGGAGGAGATGCCTCGGTTGTTCGAGCGCTTCCACCGCATCGAGAACGTCCGCTCCCGCTCGAACGAAGGAAGCGGCATCGGCCTCGCTCTTGTGCGTGAACTGGTGGCCTTGCACGGTGGCACCATCACCGCGGACAGTGCCGAAGGCCACGGCACGACCTTCACCATCCGTCTGCCGTTCGGCTCCGCTCATCTGCCCGCGGATGCCTTGTTGCCCAGTCCAACGCCCGCCGCGGTGTCCACCGTTGCCGACCCGTACCTGCAGGAGGCTCTGCGCTGGTTGCCCGCCGAGCACGGCGGAGCTGCCCAAACCGACGTCGATGCTCCCGTCCCGGGCGCACCTGCGGCGGTTTCCGCCATACCGGCGACGGTGCTGGTCGCCGACGACAACGCGGACATGAGGGAGTACCTCACCCGTCTGCTGTCGGGTGCGGGCTACCAGGTCCAAGCCGTCACCGACGGTGCAGAAGCCCTTCAAGCGGTTCGCGCCCGGGTGTTCGACCTGGTGATCAGCGACGTCATGATGCCCCGGCTGGACGGTCTGGGCCTGGTTGTGGCCCTGCGGACCGATCCGCACACTGCCGCGGTGCCGGTGCTGCTGCTGTCCGCGCGTGCCGGGCAGGAAGCGTCCATCGAGGGCTTGCAGGCCGGCGCCGACGACTACCTCGTCAAACCGTTCGCGGCGGCTGAGCTGCTGGCGCGGGTGCGGGCGAACGTGGAGCTGGCCCGGTTGCGCAACCACCACGCCCGCTGGCGAACCGCGCTGATCAACTCCCTGCAGGAAGCCTTCTTCGTCTGTGACGAGCAAGGCGCTGTCGTGGAGATCAACAACGCGTTCGCCGACATCCTCGGCTACGGCCCCGAGGGCTTGCCGTACACCCCGGTCCATCCGTGGTGGCCGGACGCCACCACCGATCCCGAAGGTCACCGCCAGGTGGAGGAAGCCTTCTCCGGTCTGCTCAGCCGCAGCCACGGCACCTACACCTTGCCGGTGACTCACCGCGACGGCCACCTGCTCTGGGTCAGCGTCATGTTCAATTCGGCCCGTGACCCCGACACCGGACGCACCGTGGTGGTCGGCACCTTCCGCGACGTCACCGCCGAGCACCACGCCGTTCAGCGCGATACCGCCCTCGCGGCACTGAACATGCGCCTGTCCCAGGCCACCAGTCTGTCCGAAGCACTGGCCAGCGCGCTGCAAGAGCTCCAAAAACTGTGGCGTGCCGACCGCGTGCTGGCCGTGGTCTTCACTGATCGCGACAAGCCGTCCCTGACCGGTACCGACCTCGAGCTGTCCTGGGAAGCCCTGGACGAAGAGCACCGGACGGTTCTCACCGCACTGCGCGAGCGGCCCACATTGAGCCCGGCGGGCCACGGCACCAGCGGGACCGGGGTGGCACTGGAGCACCCCGACGGGCTCATGGTGCTCTGGCTGGAGCTGGGTGGCCGTCGTCAGTTCACCGACCAGGACGAATTGCTGTTGTCGCTGCTGGCGGGACATCTGGCCCAGGCTCTGAGCCGCGCGCACCAGATCGATCAGCAACGCGAAGCAGCCTTGGCGCTGCAACGTGCCATTCTCGGCCCCTCCCGGTTGCCTGACGGCTTCGTCGTCCGCTACGAACCCGCAGCTCGGCCACTGGAGATCGGTGGCGACTGGTACGACACCGTGAACCTGCCCGACGGCCGCATCGGCATCGTCGTCGGCGACTGCGTCGGCCGCGGCCTGAAAGCCGCCGCGGTCATGGGACAGCTGCGCAGCGCCTGCCGAGCTCTGCTGCTGCAGCAGACAGGCCCTGCTCGCACCCTCATGGCCCTGGACTACTTTGCTGCTGAAACACCTAATGCGGTGTGCACTACCGTGTTCTGCGGAATCTTCGACCCGGAAACCGGCCGGCTGACCTACTCCAGCGCCGGACACCCGCCCGCGATCCTGGCGCGCCCCGACGGCGCCACCCTTCTGCTCGACCAAGCACGCTCAACCCCGCTCGCTGTGCGGCTCGGAGTCCACCGCCCCGAAGCGGAGTTCACCCTGCCGCCCCGCGCCACGATGTTGATGTACACCGATGGGCTGGTCGAGCGGCGTCGCCGCCCGTTGACCGTCGGCATCGCCGAGGCCGGTGAAATCGTTCGGAACGGCCGCGACGCCGCCCTCAACGACCTGGCCACCCGATTGATGCACCAACTGGCCCCTGCAGGAGGCTACGACGACGACGTCGCCCTGCTGCTCTACCGCCACCCCGGCCCGTTGGAGCTGTCGTTCCCCGCTGAATCCGCACAGCTGGCACCGGTCCGGAAAACCCTGCGCACCTGGCTGGGCAAATGCGGACTGCCCCCTCACGCCGTGCAGAACGTCCTGGTCGCCGCGGGCGAAGCGTGCGCGAACGCCGTCGAGCACGGAAAACGCGGCAACGGATCGCACGCCGTCTGGTTGCGAGTCGAAGCGTTCGCGGACGACCTCTACCTGACGGTGAAGGACTCCGGCCGGTGGAAGACGCCCCGCCAGGACGTCAACTCGAACCGCGGGCGCGGAATCGCCCTCATGCGCGCGACGATGCAGCACGTCACAATCACCCCCGGCCCAGTCGGCACCACGGTCGACATGCACCTGAGGATTCACTGATGACCACGTCGCTCACCTTCACCTCCGGTCCCGGTCCAGCCGGCACCGTGGTCGTCAAGGCCGTCGGCGAGATCGACATGAGCAACAGCGACGCGTTGGCCGCCGCGCTCGACGACATTCCCGGAAGGCTGGTCCTCGATCTCACCGAGGTGGAGTACCTCGACAGTGCCGGCCTGAGCGTCCTGTTCGGGCACGCTGACCGCATCGAACTCGTCACCACCTCGTTGCTGGAGCCCGTGGTGGCCATCTCCGGGCTCGCTGAGATGACCACCGTCCGCATCGTGGAAGACTCCTCCGAGCACGGCCGGCGTCCATAGCAGGCCAGACCGGAGTCAATGCCGCGCTCGTGACGTCATCGCAAAGGCAGGCGGTGGATGCGGTTCGGTCGTGTGGCGATCTCCGCCCACACGACCTTGCCGTCCGTCGTGGCCCGGGTACCCCACCGCGCCGCGAACGCGTTCACCAGGAACAGACCGCGGTGCTGCTCCTCCTCCGGGCCTGCGTCGAACAGGCGCGGGACGGCGCCATCGTGATCGGAGACGTCGATGGTCAGCCGGGCGCTGTCGTGGTGCATCCGCAACAGTCCCGGCTGGCTGGTGTGCTTGACCGCGTTGGCGACCAGTTCACCGGTCACGGTCAGCGCGGCGTCTGAAACGTCGGTCAACTGCCACTCGGCGAGCTGCTCGGCGACGAATCGCCGCGCCCGCCTCGCGATCCCAGGGGAGGGGGTCAACGACATGGAGGCCACCTTCCGATGGCCGCCCGTGTGGTGCACGTGCAGCAAGGCCACGTCATCGTCGTGACGGCCACCGGTGAGGCGAGCGATCAACTTGTCGCAGGCCACCTGGGTGTCGATGTCGCCGGGAAGGCTCCGCAGCCCGTGGACCAGGTCGTCGATCCCGGTGATCAGATCCCGGTCACGGCTCTCGACCAGGCCGTCGGTGTAGAGCACGAGGCGGGCGCCCACGGGGAAGAGCGATTGCCGCTGGGAGAACTTGTCGCCGATGCCCAGTGGCATGCCCGTTCCCTCGCCGATCAACGTGGTCGTGCCGTCGGACAGCAGCAGGACTGCGGGCGGGTGGCCCGCGCCGGCGTAGGTCAGGGTCTGGTCCACCGGATCGAACACCGCGTAGAAGCAGGTGATGAACGTGGCGCCGGGAGTGGTGTCGGCCAACGCGGAGACGTGGTGCAGCACATCGCCCGGAGGCAGGTCCAGCAGTGCGTAAGAGCGCACGGCGGTGCGGATCTGGCCCATCACGGCGGCGGCGGTCACGCCGCGCCCGACGACGTCGCCGATCACGAACGCGGTGCGGCCGGCGGTCAGCTCGATGACGTCGAACCAGTCGCCGCCCACCTCCGACCCGGTCGCCGCCGGGAGGTAGCGCGAGGCGATCTCCAGGCCGGCGACCCGCGGCACGACCGGCAGCATGCTGCGCGTCAGCTCCGTGGCCATCGTGCGCTGACGGGCGAACAACCTGGCGTTGTCCAGGGCGATCGCGGCGTACCCCGCGATGCCCTCGGCGAGCTGCTCGTGGCGTGCGGTGAACCGGCCGGTCTCGTGGTGGCCGAAGAAGAACCCGCCCAGCACCTCCTGCGAGGACGGCGAGATCACCGACACGGCCAGGTAGCTGCGCACCGGCAGGTGCCCCTCGGGCATCCCGTGGTGCGGCGCGCTCAGGCCGTACCGGGGATCGAGAGTGATGTCGTCCGACCGCATCGTCCCGGTCCCCTTGAACGTGGGCTCGAAGACGGCCGTGTTGCGGGGCATCGGGAAGCGGGAGAACGCCTCTCTGGGCACGCCCGAGATGCTGTAGAGGGTGTAGGACTCGCCGAACTGGTCGACCAGGTTGTAGAAGAACGCCCCGAACTCCGCACCGGTGGCTTTCGTCGCCGCGTCGGTCGCGTCCTGAACCAGCACGTCCAGGTCCAGCTGGGCGGTCAACCGCCGGCCCACGACCTGCAGCGTGTCCACGAGCTCCGCTTCGGCACGCAGCCCGCGTACGGCGTCTTCCAACGCCTCGGCTTGCCGGCGGCTGGTCTCCTCCAGCACCTCGAGGTGCTCCTGCAGCGCGTCCCGCTGTGCCGCGAGCCCCACCTCGCCCTGCCCGCTCCACGGGTGGGCGAGCAGCCCCGCCCGGACGCTCACCGAGATCGCGCGGAACAGCTCGGCCGCCTCGGCGGAGATCGGCACTCGGGAAAGCATCACCACGCAGAACACGTCACCGTTGGGCAGCACGCCGCCGAACCCCAGCACCGAGGAAACAGCATACCGCTCCACGAACCCCTGGTCGGGCATCTGAGCGCTGCCGGCTGCCACGGGTACGTGGAAGACGCCGAACCCCCTGCTGCCCTCCTTGGCCGTCCCGCCGACCACGTCGGTGGGACGCAAGCCCAGGTCGGAGAGCAGCGCCGAGATCATCGGAGCAGCGGCGACCGCGTCGGTGGACGCCAGCGGGATCGCCCGGTGCGCCTGGGACAGGGCCGGGTCGTTCCACTCCGGCTCCATCCCGGCGCTCGCTTCCAGGGTGAGGCACCGCAGGTCCGGGGACGGAGGGCCCGCCGGAACGGGCGTCACAGCCTGCCGCACGTCGTCGGCCAAGTCAGCGAAGCGGCGCGTGACGAACAGGCGGACCAGCGGCAACACCGGCACATCGTGCTCGTCCACGAAACTGTCGCGCAGCCAGCCGACCACACCGGACGCGGCGGCGGAGAAGTCCGGCGCCTGCTTGGCGACGCCGCGCAGGGCAGCCGCGGCCTCGACCATGTCGGACAGGCCGAAGGCCTCGAAGTCGTAGCCGCTCCCGGGGCCCGGCCGGGCGGAGCGGCGTTCAGGCATGATCGGCTGGACCGATCGCAGCGTGCGGGACCTCATCGCAGACGGACAACATGAGGTGCAAAGACGTCATCGTGATGGCTGCCTCGACCTGCGGTTGCAACGCCGCCAAGCACAACGTGCCACCTGCGGCCTTCGACACCTTGTACAGCCGTACGAGGGCGCTCAGCGCGCTGGAATCGCAGTAGACCAACCGCGAGAGGTCCAGCACCAGCGCTTGCCCCACCGCAGCGATCGGCTCCGCAATCTCGAGGAACCGCGGAGTCGAGCCGAAATCCAACTCACCGGTCACAGTCAGCACCGTGTCGTCGCCACGATCCCGCACGTCCACCGACAGCGGTTCGTCCTCGTCCCCGGCATTCTCTAACACCACCTCTCGGAGGTTACGCGACCATGCTCGCTGGAATGTGATAGCCATGCCTCACCAGCAGGTGCGCGAGTAGACCTGTTGAGTGTTGTGCAGGAGGTACCTGCCTGGGATTGGACGCGACGTCGCAACAAGCCAAGTTCCTGATCGGGTGAATACCGGTGATCCAAACGGGAACCCCGGCCCTGCCGGGTCTGAGCTTCGCTGGATGCGGCGGGACGACACGAGCGGTCTGGCGTTGCTGAGCGGTGCCGTTGAGCAGCCAGCGCCCCGCGTGGGTCCGGTAGCGCGGTGCGGGCTGCTCCAGCGGTCCGCACCGCGCCTCACCTCGATGTCGACGTGACGGCGCACGCCGTTGTCCAGATCGAATGATCCGGTACCCGGCCGTCGCACTGTCGGCTGGACGGTGCACGGCCCGCGTTCTCTTGGCTCAGCGACGCCCGCGTGGTGCTCCGCTGATCTGCACTGGTAGACCAACGGTGCTGCATACGATCACCCGGCAGGCGTGGCCGCGGCTGCAGTGCCACCTCTCCGCGATACCGCTTACATCATGTGCGTCGGCGCGAGCTTGGGTCTGCTGCACGAGTAGGTGACACGTGCCGACAGCTTGTCGCTCGTAGGAGTGAAGCACGAATCCCGCACAGCCAGCCGGGTAGCCGGAGGAGCAGCAACGCCTGGCCAAGAAGAAGACGAAGGAGTGGTCATGAGGCGACGAATGATGACAATGCTGGCATCTGTGGCAGTGGCATCCGGTGTGGTAGTGGGTGCTGTCGGCTCCGCTGCTGCGGATCCAGACATCTCGGTTGTCCAATGCCTGGTCGGCGGCGGTCTGCCGATCCCCGAGTCCGAGGACGGCCAGAACCTCGTGTGCCTGGGCGGCGCATACAACGGCCACAAGGTGCGTCTCCCGCAACAACCCGGTGCGTGAGTCACGATCATGAGTCGCCGTGGTCGGCGCGGTCGCGCATCGGTGAGAAGGCCGTGACCGTCGAACGGGTTGGGCATCTTGGCCCAGCGCTGCAAGTGGGTGTCGGTGACGCCGGGCCGATGTTCCCAGGTAGCGCGCCACGGCACCCTGCACATGATGACCGCGTTGCCCACGCGGCGACCACGGTGGCCAGCGAGCGGGTCTTGGTGTCCCGCCACCGGACCTGTGTTCCGCTGTCGAAGCATCCTGCGAGGTCAACGACCAGCAGCTGCGCAGCCACAACACCTGCTCCCACGACTCGCCGTAAGAGGTGCGGCGGGTGAGTCTGGTCGCGCTGGTGTCCCTCGGATGGCTGGCCTTCAGCGAGCTGCGCCGAGCGTGATGCGATCCCCGAGACGACGGCCTCCTACCGCGTCTCGCCCAGTTCTACGACGACGCCGGCGACGGCGGGGTGCTCGTCGACGACGAGGGCCAGGTCGCGCGGGGCCAGCGCCAGCGTCCTTCTCCCGGCTGCGAGCGGTTCGACCACTTCCAGCGTCCGGGCGGGCGTGCTGAAGTCGAGTCCGACCACCACGACCGCCACGGTGTCGGTCCCGCGATCGTGAGGCCGGTTTCCAGCGGCAGCACCCCGCTCACTGTCAGAACCCCTTCTCTCCCAGAGGTTCGGGGCTACGCGGCGCCTTCGTGGGTAGGGGTCGACCGGCGGGGTGCCTGGACGATGTCGTCCGTGATGAGCAGGTCGGTCAGGTGGCGGTGATGTCCAGCTTGCCGATCCTGTTGGTCGTCAGGAGGCCGAACCAGACGGCGCCGGGTTGGTGGACGTTGATGTCGCAGGGGTAGGAGGCCGACGAGGGTGTGCTCCACATTCGGACCTCGTGCGTGACGGGGTTGAACCGGGCGATCTGGTTGCCCAGCCCGAACAGTGCCGGGAAGCTGAAGTCCTGTCCGCAGGCAAGCCGACACGCCGGCTCATCTTGAAATGGTCACTTACTAGTCCAGGCCACTGACCTGCACGCAGCGCTGGGAGCTTGCGCTCAGCGAGGATCGCTCAGCGCCATCACCGCTGGTGATAAGCTTCTCTGTTCCCTCAAAGCGGAGGGAAGTCCTCGTGTTCGATGATCCCGCTGGTGGTTTTGCCGAACTCCTGTGACCTGTGCAACCTGGCGGTTTCGCGACCGGGCCGGCTGCGCTGCTGCTGCCGTGTCAACAACATGGCGCGGCTGGTCGCGCGACAAGCTGAAAGCACTGGCGCTCGAGCTCGTCGCGCGACCATCTGGGGTTCAGAAAGTGGTGATGTGCGCCCTGGCGTTGACGTTCGTATCCCCTGTCACCGAGCGCAGGTCGACCTTCAATTCGACCTGGATGACGCGGTCGGTGTCGTTGCGCCACACAAGCGAACGATTGCCCCCCTCCCTCTGGTCGACGCCTTCACCCAAGAGGTGGTCACCGTTGAAGTTGTACGCGCGGAAGCGCACCGTCTTGCCGCCTGCCGATGTGACACCGACCCGCACGAAGTAGCCGGGGTGCACGCCGAAGGGGGCGACGCAGTCGACGTACCCCTCCAGCGCGTCCACGTCAGCGCAGAAGACGTCGACGTACGGGGGCGGGGCGGCCGCTGATGCCGTGACCGGTGCGGCCACCAGCAGCGTGGCGGCCAGCGCCGGCCCGATCACGAGCGTCCTCATGAGGTCGTGATGCTTGCGCGAGCGGCGACGTTGACCGTGACGCAGCAGGCGACCGGGTCTGCCTCGACGTCGACCTTGATGGTGCTCGACGTGTCGTTGCGCCACAGCAGGCCCGTACCGCCGACCTTGAGCTCGCCGGTCTGGCCGAGCAGGTGGTGGCCACTCACGTTGTAGGCGCGGAACCTGACGGACTTTCCCCCTGCCGAGACGTTCGTGACCCGGACGAACTCGCCCGGAGCGACGTTCCACCTGTCACCGATGCACGGTTCGAACCCTGCGTCCAGCGCGATGTTGTTGCAGGCGAAGTTGTAGTCGGTTGCAGTCGCCGTGGAGGGAATCGTCGAGAGTGCGACCGCGGCCACGGAAGTGGTGAGGGCGCACTTGAGCAAGAATTTCACTGTTCTCCCCCTGGGAGTGATTTCGTGCGGTGTCAATGATTTCGTGCGATGTCCGCGAGTGCGGTCGAGGCCAACGATGCCAATGAGCGCACGGCCGGACAACACGCCGCTGTCCCGACATGCCACAACATGCCCTGACCAGGTGATATCCCCGTGTGTGGGATGGCTGCCATACTGCCCACGACACCGAAGGCTGGGGAGGGCGATAGGTGTGGCGGGTGGCAGGGAAGAGCTCGCGAGCCATCTCGCGGCACTCAAGCAGCGCAGCGGGCTGAGTTATTCGGAGCTGGGGAGGAAGTCGCACATCAGCAGTTCGACGCTGCACAGGTATTGCTCGGGAACGACTGTTCCGCCGGACTGCCAGACCGTGGCGGGAATCGCCATGGCGTGTTCGGCAGGCGATGAAGAACTGCTCGAACTGCTGGAGCAATGGAGACTGGCGACCGGTCGGGTCGTTGTTCCGAAAAGGGTGCAGTGTGCATCGGAATCCCGGCGTCCGCCACGTCCGCGCACCCTTTCCGCGGCATCCGCCGGGCTCGTCCTGGTGCTCGTCTTCGTGTCGCTGACGGCCAGTGGTGCGGACGTGACAACCGTCCCCGCGCGGCAGCAGGTCGCCGGTCCGTCCTGGCAGCGCGAACGGCCGCTGACGCCGTCGTTGTTCGGCGTGACGGCGTCCTCGTCGAGCGGGGTGATGCCGTCGTTCCGGGTCGGCAGCCTGCGGTTCTGGGACAGCGGCACCCGGTGGGCGAGGCTGCAGCCGCGGCGCGACGCCTACGACTGGACTGTTCTCGACCGGCTCGTCGCCGGCGCGCGGAAGGCGGACCTGCCCGCGACGCTGGTGTTCGGCGGCACACCGGCGTGGGCCGCGCCTGCCGGGCCGAAAGCACCCTACGGCGACGGTTCCCGCAGCGCGCCACCCGACGACCTGGCCGTGTGGGAACGGTTCGTCAGCACGCTGGCGGCCCGCTACCAGGGTCGCATCGACGCCTACGAGGTCTGGGTCCACGCCAACGACCAGCGCTACTTCTCCGGTTCGACGGAAACCTTGGTGGAGATGACCAGGCTGGCCGGACGCGCCATCAGGGCCGTGGACCCGCGAGCAGCCGTGGTGTGCCCGTCGATCGCCCGGCTGTGGACGGACGAGGGCCGCGCCGTCCTGCGCCGATTCGCCGAACTGCGCGGCTACGACCACTGCGACGTCGCAGGTCTGAACCTGCACCAGCAGCACGCGGCCGATCCACCGGAGACCATGATCGGTCTTCTGCAGCAGATCGACGGTGCCCTGCACGACGCAGGCGTCCACCCGCGCTTGTGGAACACCGGCGTCACCTATGAGTACGTTCGCGACGAACGGCTGGACGAGCAACGCGCGGCCGACTACGCCGTGCGCTTCTACCTGGTGGCAATCCACGGCTCCCACTTCAGCCTCGAACGCACCTACTTCTACAACTGGGGCGGTGGCGGCCTGCCCATCACGCTGCAGGCAGTCGGAAGCCCGCCCACCAGGGCCGCGCTGGCGGTGGAGGAGCTGCAACGGTGGCTGACCCGCACCAGCACCCAGTCATGCGGGCAAGGCCTCGCCATCGACTTGCCGGCGAACGTGTGGCAGTGCGAGTTCACCGCGGACGACGGACGGCTGCTCACGATCCGCTGGACGCACGAGGGCACCGCGACGACGTCACTCCCACCACATGCCGAGGAGGTGCGCGGCCTCGACGGCACCAGCCGTCCGGTGCGAGCGGGAGACACCCTCGTAATTTCCGGAACGCCTGTGCTCATCGTGCAGCAGCCAAGGAGCTGGTAACAAACCATGGCCACTAACACCAAACTTCACCTGGCCGTCGATACTGGCGAGTACGGGCGAGGCGGGTAATCGCCGGCAAGGCCCACGCCCACCCCAGCACTCGCACCGCGTTACGTCAGCAACGGATCAACGCCGCTCTTCGACCCGATCTGTACAAACATCGCAACGTGGTCAACGCTGCGTCAACGGCTCAAGCAAATTCTGCGGCCTGACAACCAGCTTCGCCACAGCCACGGGCGTGCGATCGTTGTAAGCCGCACGCCGGAAGCAGCCAGCGGCGACCTTTGCACCCATCTCTCGGGGCAGAATTCGACCTCGCTGCTTCGCAGCGCAAATGGCAGGACGGAGCCCGGTATGCCCCACCGCGACTCCGTCCCGACCTGCCACAACGGCGCAACCGTAGGATGCGCCGCTCACATCACTCGTCGTCCGGGTTCGCGCACAGGCCGCTGTCGTTGCCGGACAGAACCGGCACCGCGATGACGTTGACGTCGATGAAGCAGACGTTCAGGTCACTGAGCACCTCGGAGTCGTCGAGGTTGACTCCGCCGACCTGGTGGGTGAGGTCCAGCTCCGGGGCGTCGGCCGACGCCGTCGAGCCGATACCGATGAAAGCGCCCGCGATAGCGATGGCCGCTCCAGCCTTCTTCAGCACAAAAACTCCTTCAGATTTTTTCGGTCGCGGATCGCCAGAAGAGATGCACGTGACGATCTCGGTCGAACCATATCCAGCCGTGCAGGAAGAACCAAACCGTCCATCGCCCGCGCGAGGACGCCAATTATGTTTCGATTACACAATCGAGTGAATCTGTGTCGCACGCCTGGAGGTCATCCAGGTGTCGACCTGCGAATACCTTCAACGGAGGAGTGCCTCCAGAAGTGAAGAATCCACCGAAAGAGTGAGCGCGCTAGTGCGCAGTCGACGTGAAGCAATAGTGCGGCTGACGAAGGTGTAGTCCCGTGGCTCAAGGACGGTCGCAGGTTGCCTTGCGTGGCGACCGCGCGATTCGGGTGGCAGCGCACCTGCTCGGCCTTGAACCGCATCCGCGGTGACGCTCGCTGACGGGGCTACCGAAGTCCGTTCAGGCCGCAGGGATTCGCGCGCTCACCCAGCTTCGATCAGCATGTCTCGGAACCGCTCGGCGGACACCGGCTCGTTCTCGATCAGCACCTCGTCGACGGCGGCAGCGAGACGTGCCGGCAGGGCTGGTTCGCGTACCCGGATCGGCACCGCCGGCTCGCGGAGCACCACGGCAACCGGATCGGCGCCTGCGGGGAAGTCGCGTGGTGTGGTGCCGGTCAGCATCCAGTAGAGCGTCGCCGCGCATGCCCACACGTCTACGGAGGGTGGGGCGTAGCGGTAGTTCAGGACCTGCGCGCGTGGCATGAAACCGAGGCTGCCGCCCACTTCGCCGGTGCGGGTGTGTTCGGAGAGACCGGCGAGGTCGAAGGCTTTGGCGAGCCCGAAGTCGGCCAGTCGTGCGACGCCTCCGTGCAACAGGATGTTCTGCGGCTTGATGTCCCGGTGCACGATGCCTCGCGCTGACCGGGTGGTGCCGTCGGCGAGGCGGACGCCGGGCACTTCGGCGGAATGGGCGTGGGCCAGACCGGTCAGGACGTCGCGGATGATCCGGACTGCTTTCACCACGGGTTGTTTGCCCAGCTCCTCGATGCTGCCGCCGTCGCAGTAGGAGCTCACGAGGAACGGCGCCGGCTCGGTACCCGCGTCGAGCAGCGGGACGATGTTCGGGTGCCGCAACGCTCGCATGGCCGTGACCTCGCGGATGAGGAGCGCCGCGGTCTGCGGCGTCATGTCGTGCAGCACCTTCACGGCCACGGATCCGCTGTTGGCGTGCCGGGCGAGGAACACCGTGCCCTGAGCTCCGCGTCCGAGTTCCTCTTCGAGCGAGTAGCCGGCGAACTCGGCGGGCGTCACGGCGATCCGCACGATCGTCGAACCGATGCGGACCTCGTCGCCGTCGGCGAGGTCGTGCTCGTCCACCGGGACGCCGTTGACGTGGGTGCCGTGGCGGCTGCCCAGGTCGTGCACGCGGACGGCGGGAGGTGCGATGGTGAAGCGGCAATGTCGGCGGGAGGCGTTGAGGTCCTCGACCCGCAGCGCGCAGCTCGGGTCGCGGCCCGCCACCACCGTTCGAGGAGCCAGGTGGACTTGCCGCACCCCATCGACCTTCAGGTGGACTGCCCAGCGCACGTCAGTCCACGAGTGCCACGTACAACGGCGAACCGAGCAGCACCGTGTCGCCGCCCGCGCTCTTCCCGTGCAGCAGCCGGCGGGCGACGAACTCCATGTTCTGGGCGGGTCCTCGCAGGTCGGCGGTCGTCCGGCGGACGGCTTCGAGCGCTTCGGCGTTCCCGTCGTACTTCTCGGTGAGCACGGCCGCGACCTCCGGCGCCTTGACGATGCCGTCCAGCAAGGACGGCAGCATCGACCGGCTGATCAGCGGGTCCTGTTCGCCCTGGGGAGGAGCGCCGAACACGTGGGCACGTGAACCGCCGAGGCCCAGCACGGTCTGCCCGGTGCGTCCGCCGAAGTACACGAGTGACAGGCCGTCCGCGCCGACCAGCGGGCCCCACGTCAGCGGCAGCATGCCCCAGAAGAACTGGCCCGGTTCGTCCACCGAACCCAGGTCGCCGAAGTCGGTCAGGTACCGGACGACGCGCTCGAGCCGCGCCGTGCGGTCGGCGCCCACCACGGCTTCCGCACCACGCTTGCCCTTGAGGAACTTCAGGTCCACCGCCAGCTCGGACGTGCGCTTGCGCGTCGCGGCGGGGTCGATCTGCTGCAACAGCATGTCCACCTTGCTGTCGCTGATGTAGACGAAGTACTGGAACGACATCCAACCCCCTCGGTGCGCCTCGGCATGATCGTCTCACCGATGTCCACCCACCGGTCCGGTGTTCTTGCCATCATGTGTGCGGTGACCCTGCCGATCTTCATGAGCACCGTGCGCCAGGAGGTGGGCAACCTCCTGCGGGCCGGGGCGATCCTGCACCCCGTGATGGACGAGGACGCCCATTTCCGGTACGGCCGAGTCTGCGCCGCTCAGTTCGTCGACCTCGCCCTGCGCCGCCACCTGTGGTTCTCCTACGGCGGCACGCACGTCGGCCCGAGAGGGCTGCAGGTCACGCGGCACCCCGACCCGCTGGACAGCCCGGACCCCGACGAGCAGCTCCTGCTGAACGTCGTGTTCGAGGGGACCGGCACCACGTCGATCGTCCGGCCGCGCCCGCTGGAGTGGTGGAACGGCCCGGCGAAGCAGGCGAGCGCCGGGCTGAAGGCGGACGGGCTCGGGATGCTGCGCCGCCGTCGATACCGGGTGTTGCGACTGCTGCGCGAGCTGCGAACGGACATGCGCCTGATCGCGAGGAGCAGTGAGCAGAGCTGGGACAGCGCACCGGACGTCTTCCGCGCCGGGTGCTCGTTCGCGGTGTTGTTCAACATCGACACCGCCGTCCCGCACTGGCCCATGCCACCCGAGGAGGAGTTGTTCGTGCCCTCGATGCTGTCGACCGCGTTCAACCTCGCCCTCGACATCGCCACCTGAGCGACCGTGGACGAGCACACCCTGGACGGCGACCCGCCCGCGCTCCTCGTCGAGTGGAACGCGGGTGACCGGGTGCTGGACCAGTACGAGATCACCGGTGTGCACCGCGGTGGCATGGGCGTGGTCTACCGGGCCAGGCACCTCGGCTGGGACGTCGACGTGGCGATCAAACGGCCGCGGCCGGAGCTCTTCCGCACGCCCGCGAACCGCGACAGGTTCGCCCGCGAGGCGCGGACGTGGGTCGACATCGGGCTGCATCCGCATGTCTGCAACTGCCACTACGTGCGCACGATAGACGGCGTGCCCGCCGTCGTCGCCGAGTACGTCCACGGTGGGAGCCTCGCGGACTGGATCCGCGATCGCCGCCTGTACGCGGGGTCCGAGCGGGAGGTCTTCGCCCGGATCGCGGACCTGGCCGTGCAGGCGGCCTGGGGACTTGCCCACGCGCACGCGCTCGGCGTGGTCCACCGCGACGTGAAGCCCGCGAACATCCTGGTCGGCGACGACGTGAAGATCACCGACTTCGGGCTGGCCGGTGCGGCGACCGGTTCCTACCGGGGCACCAGGCAGTACGCGTCACCGGAACAGGCAGCCGGGAGGACCACCGGGACGCGCAGCGATGTCTGGAGCTTCGCGGTGAGCGTCCTGGAGATGGCGACCGGTGACGTCACCTGGCTCGCGGGTCCCGCTGCCGGGGGAGCGTTGGCAGGTCTGGACCTGCCGCGTGGGCTTGCCGGACTGCTCGGGTCGTGCCTCGAGTGGGATCCCGCGAACCGACCCGGTGACATGGCGGAGGTGGCGACCGCGCTGATCGAGCTGCACGAAGCCGGGGCAGGCCCGTTCCGCAGACTCGCGCCGTCCGCGGCGGTGCTCCGCGCGGACGAGTTGAACAACCGCGCGCTGTCGGTGCTGGACCTCGGCCACACCGCGGAAGCCGTGCACCTGCTGGACGAAGCGTTGAAGGCTGACCCACGCCACCCGGAAGCGACCTACAACGCCGGTGTGCTGCGATGGCGGACAGGCAAGACCACCGACGACGCGGTGCTCACCGATCTGGAGGCGACGGACCCGTCACGGGCCCGGCCACTGATCGACCTGGTACGAGCCGAACGCGGTGACGCGCCACCGGATCACACCGTCCACATCGGATCGAGGCGGAGCGCTGCCCCTGTGCGCGTGACGCCGGACGGAAAGCTGCTGCTGCTGGGGGACGCTGCGGGGGCGGTGCGCGTGATCGAGATGGCGACCGGCGCGTGTGTGCGCGTCCTGGCCGGTGAAGGAGATGAGGTCGAGAAGATCGCGGTCAGCTCCGACGGCCGGCAGGTGATCACCGCGAGCAAGGCCTGGGAAGCGGTGCTGTGGGACCTGGTCGGCGGCCGTCCACTCCTGCGGAAGAGCAGTTGGGGCAGGACGCAGGACGCGTTCCACCTCGAGTTGTCCGCCGAGGCCAGGACCATCATGACCACCAGGCTCCTCGGTGACCTCGAGACGGTGCGGGTCCAGCGCCTGGACAGCAGACGGCCGGCGCGCAGGCTCACCGCTCCCTCGGGCGTGTCCGCGCTGCGGATGACCGCGGACGGCCGGCACGCGCTCGTGGGCCAGAACGACGGATCGGTCCGGGCATGGGATCTCACCACCGGCACCGCGATGTTCACGCTCGAAGGGCACACCGGGCCGGTGAACAAGATCGAGATCGGTGCTCACCACGTGGTCACCGCGGCCGGAGGCTCCATCGGGGCCACCGATCGCACGGCACGACTGTGGGATCTCCGCACCGGCCGGTGCACGCACGTGCTGAACGGCCACACCGGTTCGCTCACCTCGATCAGCGTGACCCCGGACGGGCGGCTGGCCCTGACCGGGAGCGGCGACCGCACGGCGAGGTTGTGGGACCTCTCCACCGGCGCCTGCCTGCAGGTGTTCACCGGCCACACCGACATCGTCCGGTCGGTCGCGCTGTCGCGGGACAACCCCCGGCTGGCGCTGACCACGGAGTTGCACGGTGTCGTGCGGGTGTGGGAGATCGAGACCGGCCGCTGCCTGCGCACGATCACCGATGGAGTGCAGTTCGAGGACAACGCCCTGCTCACCGCGGACGAGCAGATGCTGGTGCATGCCGGTCGCACCGAGGTCCGCCTCTGGAAGATCGGCGCGTGGGTGCCGAGTTCGTTGCAGCACGCCCGGTCCCGTGCCGCCGCCGAGTTGCTGACGGTGTCCAAGGAGGCCGACGACCTGCTCGCGCGCGCCGAGCGGGAACCGGAACGCGCGCACGACCTGCTCCGCCGAGCGAGAGACCTGCGTGGGCACGAGAGGTCGGCGCGGCTGATGGAAGCGTGGCGGAAGCTGCCGTCAGCGCGGCGGGAGTTCCGCACCGCGTGGCCGAGCGAGGGCATGGACGGTGGCGAGGGCCCGTTGACGGGCATCTGCGCGACGTCGGACGGCCGAGTGCTGTCCGTCGGTCATGCCGACAACGCGGTCTGGGTGTGGGACTTGTCGTCGCGCCGCCGGGTCGCCACGCTCGCCGGGCACACGGAACGCGTCCGCTCGGTGTGCGCGAGCGGGTCCTACGTGGCGGCGACCGCGGACGACGGCACTACGCGGGTGTGGCGATCCGGCGAACTCGAGCACGTGCTGCGCGGCCACCACGGTCCGGTTCGCAGTGTGTGTGCAACGTCTGATGGCAAACTCTTGGTGACGGGTGGCGAAGACTCGACAGCGCGCGTCTGGGAACTGAACTCCGGACGGTCGGTGCACGTCCTTCGCGGTCACACCGGTGGGATCGCCGCTGTCCTGCCCACGCCGGACGGACGTTTCTGCGTCACGGTCGGCATGCGGGACAGGTCGGTGCGCGAGTGGGACCTGCTGTCCGGCCGGTTCACCCGCTTTCTCGAGACCTACCCGTCGCAGTCGCTGTACTCGGCGAGCATCACGCCGGAAGGTCACCTGCTCACCGTCGGGGTTCCTTCGCGGCAGGGCGTGCGCGTGCGTGACATGGCGTCGCTTGAACTCGTCCGCACTCTCGGCCGCGACACCAGTTCGACCATGTTCCACATCTGCACGAGCCCGGACGGCGGAATCGCAATGGTTGTGGAGTCAGCCGGCGTGATCGGTGTCTGGGAGGTCGCCACCGGCCGGTTCCGGGGTCACATCGAGGGGGCGACCAGGGCGACGGATGCTGTCTGCTTCACGCCCGACGGCAACCACGTCCTCGTTGCCGGCGACGACGGCCGAATCAGGGTGTGGGACGTCGACTGGGAGCTGATCCGGCGCTGATGCGTTTCTAGGGGTAGGGCTTGGGCACAGCGACATCCACCCAGCTCACCGTGACGGCAGGCCAGCTCGGATGTCATCTGACGGTGCAGCAGCCCCACAACGGCGCTGGACAAGAGCGTTCTGCCGGCCCAGTTCCCCGGCTGGCGCCGGCTCGTCGTCCTCTCCGCCGAGGGGCCTGAGAACAGGAGAGCGGTGATCGAGGATCGCGTCGGGCAGTGACACGCCGCGCCCGCCTTCACCGCGGAACCCGGCAGTGCAGTGGTGGCATGTACGCGGCTCACCTGAGCCGGAAGTCGGGTCTGCCGGCGTGGCGCATGCTCGATCGGACACATGTGGTTACACCAAAAGGCAGAAACTCCGAGCTGTGGTGGGAGCGCGTTGGACAGTGTGGTCCAGGCGGGCGTTCGGGGGAGTGCATGGTGGCAATGTGGTGTCCTCTGGATTAGTGGGACTTCATCGGCTTCCACGACGCTGACGCGGCGGATGGCTGCGCCGGCGCACCGTGCACATGTCCATCAAACGAGCCCCGAGCGGAACGGAAGGTGATGTGGTTGAGCAAGTCACCAGCGACCGGATCACCGGTTGAAGTCGAGGACCTGCTGAACGTGATCCAGGCTCTGGATGACCTGGACAATCGGCTGGGCGGCGGCTTCGCTCGCCGACAGGCGGCGCGCTACCTCGATGATGTTGTGGCACCGTTGCTACGTCAGCGGCACCCTTCAACGGTGCGAGCGCAGCTGTTCGTCCTCGCCGGGAAGGCCACCGGCATGACCGGGTGGATGAGTTACGACGACGGTCGGTCGAACCAGGCGCAGCAGTACATGACGCGTGCGCTGCGCCTGTGCGCCGAGGGCAATGATCGAGTCCTCAGTGGACAGCTGTACGCCGGGATGGCGCACGTTGCCCTCAGTTCCGGCCGCGCCGCGGACGGGCTCCGATTGGCCGAGGCAGGCTGTGCGCTGGTGCACAGGTCGGGCAGTCCGCGCGGATTGATGCGCCTGCACGCGATTCGCGCACGTGCTCATGCCGCACTGGGTCATCGGTCGGACGCGGCGAGGGCGCTGACCGAGGCGGAGCGTGCTCTGGACCGCAGCAGCGACCCGGCCGAGGAGTCGAGATGGGTTCGATCTCTCGGCGAGCACTACCTGCAGACCGAGATGAGCTGCTGCTTTCGCGACCTGGGGGACGCGCGCAACGCTGAGACCTTCGCTCTGGCTTCCGTGTACGGCAACAGCGGGTTGGGTCGCAGACAAGCCGTGAGCCGCGCGGTGCTGGCTTGGGCCCAGTTGCAGCATGGGCACCTCGACCAAGCTCTCACGACGGCTGATGGCGCGCTCACCGGTGTGGGAGGGGTGCGCAGCGCCCGGGGTGTTCGGGCGCTGCGCGAGTTCGCAGGACACTTGATGCCGCACTTGCAGGAGGCACCGGTGCAGCGATTCCTCGAGCGGCTGTCGACCGCCGGCTACTGACTGCAGGGGAAACCCAGGTCCAGCGCCCGGTCCGCGGGGCTCGGCCAGCGCGTGGTGATGACCTTGCCCTTGGTGTAGAAGTTCACGCCTTCGGCCCCGCTGTCGCCGAACTGAGAGTCCTTCCAGCCGGTGAAGGAGTAGTAGGACACCGGCACCGGAGTCGAGACGTTCACGCCGATCATCGCCGCGTCTGCCTCGACCTGGAACCGGCGTGCCGCCCCTCCGTCCTGGGTGAAGATCACCGCGCCGTTGCCCCAGGGGCTGTCGTTGATCAGCTGCAGGGCCTCGTCGTAGTCGTTCACCCGCACTACGGCCAGCACAGGGCCGAAGATCTCGTCGGTGTAGACGCTCATGTCCGGAGTGACGTGGTCCAGCAGGCTGGGGCCGAGGAAGTACCCGGTTCCGTCGATGACGAGGTCGCGTCCGTCCACGACCACGCTGGCCCCGGCCTGTGCGCCTGCCTCCACGTAAGCCGCGACCCGATCGCAGTGGTCCCTGCTGATCAGTGGTCCCATGTCCGACGTCGGATCGGAGCCAGGGCCGATGCGCAGCGAAGCGATGCGCTTCGCGATGCGCGGAACGAGGTCGTCGGCTGAAGAACCGACCGCGAGGAGCACCGAGACCGCCAAGCACCTCTGTCCGGCCGAGCCGTAAGCCGAGGACACCGCCGCGTCGGCGGTGAGGTCCATGTCGGCGTCGGGCATCACCAGCATGTGGTTCTTCGCGCCACCCAGAGCTTGCACCCGCTTGCCCGCTGCGGTGGCGCGTGCGTGCACGTGCCGGGCCACGGGGGTGGAACCGGCGAAAGAAACCGAACGCACGTCAGGATCGGTCAACAGGGCCTCAACTGCCTGAGCGTCGCCGTGCACCACGTTGAGCACACCGTCGGGCAGTCCGGCCTCGGTGAAGAGTTCCGCGATGCGCAGGGCCGCCGACGGGGCACGTTCGCTCGGTTTGAGCACGAAGGTGTTGCCACACGCGATGGCCATCGGGAACATGCGCAACGGCACCATGACGGGGAAGTTGAACGGTGTGATGCCCGAGGCCACCCCGAGCGGCTGGCGCACCGAGCAGGCGTCGACCGAGGCGGACACTCCTTCGGAGAAACTGCCCTTGAGCAGCTGTGGGATCGCGCAAGCGTGCTCGACGGCCTCGATGCCGCGGGTGACCTCGTTCAAGGCGTCGGAGTGTGCCTTGCCGTGCTCGGAAGTGATCAGAGCCGCCAACTCGTCACGGTGCGCGTGCAGGAGGTGCCGGTAGGCGAACAGGACCCGTGTCCGTGCGGCCAGGGACGACCGGCGCCAATCGGGGAAGGCATCCCGCGCAGCCTCGACCGCTGCCCGCACATCGGCAGCCGAGCCGAGCGCAACCCGGCCTGTGTGCCTGCCGACGGCAGGGTCGGCCACCAGCCCGGTGCGTCCGGAAACGCCTGCTGTGCTGAGGCCTCCTATCCAGTGGTTGATCATCCTCATTTGCAGCCTCCTCGGGCTTCCTCGGGATTCGGCCAGAAACGCCGCCGCTGAAAGGGGTAGGTCGGCAGTTCCACCAGCCGTGCGCCGCTCCTGGCGAAGACTGCCGCCCAGTCGACGGCACAGCCGCGGACGTGCAGGTCGGCGAGTGAACGGTGCAAGTCGGTGACGCGGTGGACGATGTAGTCGCGTTCGGCCAGCCGTGCAGGCGGATCACCGTCGACCTGCCCCTGTCGCAGGACGCTCCAGTACTGCGGCGAGTGCAGCCGTTCGACGTCCAGCCAACCGCCGTCGACGCCGGAGAACACCGGTGTGCTCAGAGGTTGAGGTACCACGCCGGGATCTGCGTCGTTCCGCCACGCCTGCAGCACAGCGGCGACCTGATCGAGGTCCAGCGCACCGGAGAGGTGGAGTGCGGCCAACTCGCCGGTGCCAAGTCCGCAAAAGACATCCGGAAGCACGCCGTAGCGTGTCAAGCGTTGGTGCAACGCAACAGTCTGCGCGAATGCGAGGGCCAGTTCCGCGTTATCGGCGCCGAGGCGGTCCAGGACAGCCGCGTGCTCGTCCAGCACCTGCACCGTCTCGTCGGTGCACAGCAAGGCCATGCGCGGCGGCCGCACAGGACTGCGTCCTCGGAACAGCGAGGGAGTGGACCTCCCATCTGCCAACGCGGCCAGTCCGTGAACCATCTCCTCACGAGTGGAGCCGAGGACGACGGCCCGGTGTTCGTAGGTGCTGCGGCTGACAGCCAGCGACAGACCCACATCGCACAGGGCGGAAGTGGCCTGACTCTCCACGTGTTCGCGCAAACGCTGAGCTTGGGCCCGCAAGGCGGCATCGGATCGAGCCGACAGGAGCCATGGGACGATTGGCATCGGCTCAGCGACCTCACGTACCGCCGTCGGAACGCGAGGCGCCTGCTCGAGGATCACGTGGGCGTTGGTGTGGCTTATGCCGAAAGCGGAGACCGCGGCGGTACGGGCGCGGTTGCTCTCCGGCCAGGGTCGTGCCTCGGTGAGCAGCCGCACTTCGCCGACGTTCCAGTCGACCCGCGTGCTGGGCCGGTCCACGTGCAAGGTCTTCGGCAGCACCCCGTGCCGCATCGCCAGCACCATCTTGATGATCCCGGCGACACCACCGGCGGCTTGGGCGTGTCCGATGTTGGACTTCACCGACCCCAGCCACAGCGGTGTCTCGTCGCGACGCCGTCGACCGTAGGTGGACAGCAGCGCGTTCACCTCGAAAGGCTCGTCCATCGGACTGCCGGTGCCACTGCCCTCGACCACGTCGACGTCGGCCGGGTCCAGGCCGGCAGCCGCGAGCGCGTTGAGGACCACCTCCTTCCGCGCCGTGCCTGTCGGGACGTGCATGCCCTCCCGCGGCCCGTCCTGGTTGACCGCCGAGCCACGCACGACCGCCAGCACCGCATGGCCGTTGCGCTGGGCGTCGGACAAGCGTTCCACCATGAGCACCCCGGCACCCTCACCGAGGGAACCGCCGTCGGCCGACTCGGCGAAGGACCGCGATCGTCCGTCGGGGGAGAGGTAGTTGATGCGGTTGAGCTCTTCGTGCAGGAAGGGAGTGGCCATCACCGCCACGCCTCCGGCGAGCGCGAGGTCGCACTCGCCCGCGCGCAACGACTGACACGCCAGGTGCAGCGCGACCAGTGCAGAGGAACATGCGCTGTCGAGCGTCACCGCGGGGCCCCTCAAACCGAGCGCGTGAGCCACTCGGCCCGAGGCGACGCTCGCGGTGTTGCCTCCGAAGAGGTGGCCGGCCGCGTCCGGAACCTGGTTGGCCAGAAGCAGGTAATCGTGGTGCATGACTCCCATGAACGTGCCTGTCCGGCTGCCCCGCAAGGACAGCGGGTCCACGCCTGCGCGCTCGACGGTCTCCCAGGCGACCTCCAGCAGGAGGCGGTGCTGCGGGTCCATGGCCATCGCCTCGTCCTCCGGAATGCCGAAGAACTCCGCGTCGAAGTCGGCGACACCGCGGAGGAAACCACCCCCGGTCACGCCCAGCACCTTCGCCAGTTCTTCTCCGGACACCCCGGCCCAGTCCGCCCAGCCCCGGTCATCGGGCAGATCCCCGATGGCATCTCCGCCGTCCGCCACCAGACGCCACAACTCGTCAGGTGTGCCGGCACCCGGGAAGCGGCATCCCATGCCGACGATCGCGATCGGATCCTCCGACGCCGCGGTTCGGCTCTCCGCTTCCGCACGAAGCCGTTCGTTCTCCTGCAGGGCCGCCCGCAGCGCCTCCACCAGTCGATCCGGCGCGGCGCTCATCGCCGGGCCTCCGATCCGCCCAGTGCCAGGCTGATCAACGCGTCGGCATCCATGTCCGCGATGTCTTGTGAGCCGGCAGTGGTTTCGGCGGGGAACAACTCGGTCATCAGGTGCGCGGCCATGGACGCGATCGAGGCGTGCTCGAAGGCCACCGTCACCGCCAGGTTCAGACCGGTTGCCGTGTTGAGCGCGTTGCGCAACTCGATCGCGATGAGCGAGTCGAACCCCAGCTTCGTGAACGGCCGGTGCACGTCGAGAGTCTCCGGTTCGGCATGGGCGAGGGTCGCTGCCACATGTGACCTCACCAAGTCCAGCAGGACGTCCTCGCGGTCGAGCTCGGCCAGTGGCGCGAGCCGGGACCGCAGGCCTTCGCCGTGGTTCGAGGGGATGTCGGTGCGCGTCCGTTCTCGTGCGTGTACCAGTTCTCGGAACAGCGACGACACACCGGAGCCGCGTTCCCGTTCTCGCAAGACGGGCACGTCCAGCCTGGCCGGCACCAGTACCGCATCCGGCAGCGCGAGGGCGTTGTCGAACAGTGCCGGTCCATCCACTTCGGACAACGGGCGCATGCCGCTCTGGCGGATGCGGGTGAAGTCGACCTCCGTCAGCCCGGCGAGCATGCCCGCATGCCCTGCCCACATACCCCATGACAAAGCGAGTGCCGGCAGCCCGCGATGACGCCGATGGCCGGCCAGTGCATCCAGGAAGGCGTTGGCCGCGGCGTAGTTGCCCTGCCCCGCGTTGCCGGTGATCGAGCTGATCGAGGAGAACAACACGAACATCGACAGGTCCAGCCCCGAGGTCAGCTCGTCCAGCAGGAGAGCGGCGTCCACCTTGGGGCGCAACACCTCGAGCAGCCGATCCGGGGTCAGCGCGGACAGCACTCCGTCGTCGAGCACACCGGCGGTGTGGATCACCGCGGTGAGCGGGTGCGCCGAGGAGACCTCGGCCAGCAGCCGGGTCAGCTCCTCCCGGTCGGTGACGTCGCACGCGGTGATCCGCACGCGGGCGCCCAGCTCCTCCAGGTCGGCGCGCAGTTCGTCCGCGCCGGGCGCCTCCGCCCCCTGCCTGCTGACCAGCAGCAGATGCCGTGCGCCGTGGCGGGTGACGAGGTGCCTGGCGAACAGGCTGCCCAGCACGCCGGTACCGCCGGTGACGAGAACGGTGCCGTCCTCGGCGAGAGCCGGGGCTGCCGATGAGGAACTAGGTGCGGCGCGCACCAGGCGGGGACAGCGCAGACCGCCTTCACGCACGGCCAGCTGTTCCTCTTCCGAAGAGAGCGCGGTCGTCACCAGGGAACTCGAAGCTGTGTCATCGACGTCAAGGAGGACGAACCGGCCCGGATTCTCCGTTTGAGCGGTGCGCACCAGACCCCAGACCGGTGCCGCGCAGAGGTCCGAAACCACGTCTTCCCGGCCCACGGCCACGGCGCCCTTGGTCAGCACCACCAGCCGGGTGGAGGCCAGACGTTGCTCGGCCAGCCATTCCTGGAGCACCGCGAGGGCCGAGGCGGTCGCGCCGTGCACCTCATCGGCAGTCACCGCAGAACGACGGGCGAGGCGCGCATGGTCGGTGAGAAACACCGTGCCGGGCACCTCCTCTCCCGTGGCCAGGGCCGAGCACAGCGACGCCAGGTCCGGGTGGGCCAGGACGTCCGATCCCGCCATGGCCAGACCCGCGCACAACCCCAGCTCGTCGGGCCCCAGCACCACGGTGCGGCCCGTTGTCAGCGGCAGCACCCCGGTCATCGGCACCGGAGACCATTCCAGGCGGAACAACGCGTCTTCGACGGGATTCGCCAGCTGGGTCAACCGGTCGGCGCTGACCGGGCGGGTGATCACCGACCCCACCGCGGCGACCGGCAGCCCGTCGGCGTCGGCCAGTGCGGCTGTGATCGCACCCCGGCCGTCAGACGTGATCCCCGCGCGGACCACGTCCGCACCAGGCCGGTGCAGCACGACATCGCTCCAGCTGAACGGTGCGAGCACCTGGCCGTTCGGTGCGGTCCCGAGAGCCAGGCGCGCGGACACATGCCCGACGGCGTCCAGGAGAGCCGGGTGGATGGCGTATTCGGCCGCCTCGGCTCGGTGCTCGGAGGGCAGGGCCAGCTCCACGAAGACCTCCTCGTCCCGCTGCCAGGCAGCGGTGACGCACCGGAAGGCGGAGCCGTAGTCATAACCTGCTGCCGAAAGCTCTTCGTACAGCGAGCTGACGTCCAGAACCGCGGCCCCGGCGGGAGGCCACTGCGCCGGTTCTCCCTTCACCGGCCCGGCTTCGCCGGCCAGCACGCCAGCCGCGTGGCAGACCCACGGCCGCTTCGGGTCGGCATCGGGTCGGGTGTGCACGCTGAAGCTCCGGTCCCCGTTCCCCTCTGGCGCACCGACCGCCACCTGCAGGCACAGCGCCCCCTGTTCCGGCAGGACCAGCGGTGCGTGCAGCGTCAGCTCGGCGAGGCGGGCACAGCCGCTCGCCTGTGCGGCGTGCAGCGCCAGTTCGACGAAAGCGGCTCCAGGCATCAGGGGCACCCCCAGCACCACGTGCGAGGCCAGCCACGGGAAGTCGTGCGAGGAGAAACGGCCGGTGAACAGCAGCCCGCCGGTGTCGGCCGACTCCACGACGGCGCCCAGCAGCGGGTGCTGGGCGCGGGTCAGACCCAGTTCCGCCGCACCGCCACCCAGCTTCAGGTCCAGCCAGTACCGCTGGCGCTGGAAGCGGTAGGTCGGCAGGTCGACGTGCACCGCGCCGCTTCCCGCGAACACCGCCTGCCAGTCCGGAACCACGCCGTGCGCCGCCGCCTCCGCGAGTGCACGGCCCATCTGGGCCGGACCGCCCCGGTTGTTGCGCAGGGTGCCCAGCGCCGACACCGGCGTGCGGCTGACGTCCGCTGCCTCCTGCACGTGGTGGGCCAGCACCGGGTGCGGGCTCGGCTCCAGGAAGAGCCGGTAGCCGTCTCCGATCAGCGCACCGGTCGCCGCGTGGAAGAGCACCGGCTGCCGTGCGTTGCGGTACCAGTACTCGGCGTCCATCTCGGTGGTGTCGAGCAGCCCGCCGGTGACGGTGGAGTAGAAGGGCACCAGTGACGACCGGGGTGTGATCGGGCCGAACGCCGCCAGCAGCCGCTCGCGGAGTTCGGCGACGTGCTCGGAGTGCACCGCGATGTCCAGCCGCAATTTGCGCACGCGGGCACCGGCCTCGACACACACCGCGCCCAGCGCGTCCAACGCCTCGTACTCGCCGGAGACCACACAGGCGCGGGGGCCGTTGATCGCGGCAAGCGAGAGTCGCGCTCCATGTGGCATCAGGAGGGGTTCGAGCTCGTCCGCCGAGAGCTCGACGGCCATCGTGTCCCCTCGGTTCATCATCGCCGTCATGATGCGGCTGCGCTCCCCGACCAACCTGGCGGCGTCCTCGAGCGACAGCACCCCGGCGACGTGCGCGGCGGCGATCTCGCCCAACGAGTGGCCGACCACGGCCGAGGGCTCGACCCCGTAGGCACGCCACACCGCTGCCAAGCTCACGAGCACCGCGAACACGGCGGGTTGCAACACCTCTGTGCGATGCAGCGGCGCTGCGCCGGGGCGGTCTTCCAGCACATCGAGCAGTGAGTAGTCCAGGTACGGCTCCAACGCCGCCGCGCACGCCTGCGCCTGTGCCGCGAACACCGGTGAGGTGTCCAGGAGCTCCCGCGCCATCCCGGCCCACTGCGTGCCCTGCCCTGGGAACACGAAGACCGGTCCCCCCGCTTTGGCCACGCCGCGCAGCACGGAGCCGTGGGCTGTTCCCCCGGCGATCGCGGTCAGCCCGGCCAGCAGGCCGTCCCGGTCTGCGGCGAGCACCGCGGCGCGTTCGGTCAGCAACGACCGAGTGGTGGCCAGCGAGAAGGCGACGTCGTGCGGAGCGAGGTCCGGGTGCTCGGTGAGGTGTTCCCGCAGGTGTGCTGCCTGTGCGCACAGAGCCGCCTTGGTGTGGCCGGTCAGCACGAACGGCAGTGCGGGTAGAGGCGCTGGGGGCGTGGCCGGTTCGACGCGGTGGGGAGCGGATTCCGGAGCCTGCTCCAAGATCACGTGCGCGTTGGTTCCGCTGATGCCGAAGGAGGACACCCCGATCCGGCGCGGGCGGCCCGTTTCCGGCCAAGGTTGAACCTCGGTGAGCAGGCGCACCGCGCCGTCGTTCCAGTCGACCCGCGTGCTGGGTTGATCTACGTTGAGTGTCTTCGGCAGCACGCCGTGCCGCATCGCCAGCACCGCTTTGATCACACCGGCGACGCCGGCGGCGGCCACCGTGTGGCTGATGTTGGACTTGACCGAACCCAGCCACAGCGGGCGGTCGGCAGGGCGGTCCTGTCCGTAGGTCGCCACGATCGCGGCCGCCTCGGCGGGGTCCCCGAGCTTGGTGCCGGTGCCGTGACCCTCCACCGCGTCCACCTCGGCCGGGGACAGCCCGGCATCGGCGAGGGCCAGCCGGATCATCTCCGCTTGGGCGGTGCTGCTCGGTGCGGACAGCTGGCTGCTCGCCCCGTCCTGGTTGACCGCTGTCCCGCGCACCACGGCCAGTACCGGGTGACCACGGTGCCGGGCGTCGGACAGGCGCTCCAGCACCAGCACCCCTCCGCCGTCCCCGAAGGCGGTGCCATCCGCACCCTCGGCGTAGGAACGGAGCCTGCCGTCGGTTGTCAGCGCGCGCTGCCTGCTGAAGTCCTGGTACACCCCGGGTGTCGTGTGCACTGTCGAACCGCCGACCACAGCCATGTCGCACTCACCCGACCGCAGGGCCTGTATCGCCAGGTGCAGCGCGACCAACGAGGACGAACAGGCGGTGTCCACCGTCAGCGAGGGACCGGAAAGCCCGAGCAGGTAGGAGATGCGTCCTGAGGCAGCGGCGTTGGAGCTTCCCAGCACGAGGTACCCCTCGAACTCGGGCAACCCGTGCGAGCCGCTCATCCACCGGACGCCGTAGTCGGTGTTGGTCACCCCGGTGTAGACGCCGGTCCGGCTGCCCCGCAGTGACATCGGGCTGATGCGGGCCCGCTCCAACGCCTCCCACGTCATCTCCAGCAGCAAACGCTGCTGCGGGTCCATCGCGAGTGCTTCACGTCGGGAGATGCCGAAGAAATCGGGGTCGAACTGAGCGGCGTCGTGCAGGAACCCGCTTTTCCGGAGGTAGACCTTGCCGGTGCTCGCGGGATCCGTGTCATGCAGGTCCGGCCCCCAACCGCGGTCGGTGGGGAACTCCGAGAGGACGTCGGCGCCTTCCATGACGATCCGCCACAGGTCCTCCGGCGTCGTGACGTCGCCGGGCAGCCGGCAGGCCATGCCCACGATCACCACGGGATCAACGGCGGAGCGGACGAGGTCGTTGGCCTCCATGACTGTGCCTTTCGGACGGTGTGTCAGGGGAGCTGTGGCTTTACCGTGCACGGAGCACGACCGGCAGATGCCGAAGGCTGCGGAAGAGCAGGCCCGGTTGCCATCCGAGGGGACCCGGTGCCGGTGCGAGGTCCGGGAAGCGGTCGAGCAGCGCCGACAGTGCGAGCCGGACCTGCAGGCGACCCAGTTGCGCGCCGAGGCAGTAGCGGCTGCCGCGGCCGAAGGCCAGATGCCCAGAGGTGTCGCGACGGAGGTCGAGGCGGTCGGGTTCCGGGAATCGGGCGGGGTCGCGGTTCGCCGCCGCCAGGGACAGGTAGACCGGTGTCCCGTCCCCCGGGATGGTGCGGCCTCCGAGGTGCACCGGGGAGCGGGTGAACCTGACCGTGGTGAAGTTGGCCGAGCCTTCGTAGCGGGCGAGCTCCTCGATCGCGTTGTCCATCAAGGAGGGGTCGGCGCGCAGGGCGGCCAGCTCGCCGGGGTGGGCGAGCAGCGTGTGCACTGCATTGGTCAAGAAGCTCGCCGTGGTCTGGTAACCGGCCAGCAGCAGCATGAACACCATCGCGGGCACCTCCTCCCTGGAAATCGGCGGAGCTTCGCTCCCGGTGAGGTGGAGGTACCGGGAAGTGAGGTCATCACCGGGAAATCGGTTTTTGTAGGCGAGAAAGCGGTCCAACCAGTCCACAAGAGCGGCCGTGGTCCGGATTTGACATTCCAGGTCGTCCCCGGCGTGCACCAGGTCACGCACCCAACCGAGGACGGCTCCGCGTTCCAGCTGCGGAATGCCCAGCAAGTCGCACAACAGTGCGCCCGCCAGGGGGTTGGCGAACCTCTCGGTCAGATCCACTCGGGCAGCGGAAGTGATCTCGTCGAGCAGACCGTCGACGACCGCGGTGATCCGTGGTCGCAACGCGGCCACCCCGGTGCGGGTGAAGGCGCCGGAGACGACGCGTCGCAGTCGCACCGCCTCGGGTTCGTCGCTGGTCAGCAGGTGCCTGCCCACCACCGGATGTCCTTTGGGGCCGGTGGCGGCAGCGGCGAACGCGGGACACGCCCGGAGCGGATCCCTGCTCAACCGCGGATCGACGAGGGCCTGCTTGTTCTCCGCGTGCCCCAGCAGGAACCACACCACCTGACCGGTGTCCAGGCGCACCTGGTGCACCGGCCCCAGCTGGCGCAGTGTCCGGTACCAGGAATGCGGATCGGCGTGAAAGCTCTGGTCGAGGTCGAGTACGTCGGTCATGACGTGACCGGCGCAGGCAGGCAGGCGGTGAGCGCCTGATCGACTTCAGTCGTCGTGGTGAGCAGAGACAAATGCTTGGCGGCGACGAATCCCGTTCGCTCGGCTTCGCCGAGGAAGCCGAGCAACCCCGCGTAGTGGCCATCGGGATCCAGCAGGACCATGGGCTTGTCGTGCTGACCGATGATGCGCGCGGTCCAGGAGTCGAACAACTCCTCGCACGTGCCGAGTCCACCGGGCAGGACGAGCAGTGAGTCAGCCAGCTCGATCATGCGGGACTTGCGCTCCGCGATGGTCTTGGTCATGTGGAGTTCGTCGCAGAGCCGATCTGTCTGGTCGGCGAGCACTTCCGGAATCACTCCGACCGCCCTGCCCCCGGTCAGCTGTGCGCCGCGCGTCACCGCTGCCATCATCGAAGTGCGCTGTCCGCCGGTGAGGACGGTCCAGCCGCGCGCGGCCGCGCCCGCTCCGACAGCGCGGGCGAGATCGACGCATCGGCGTGGAACAGCCTCGGACGCGCTGCAGAACACCGCTACCACCCGGCTGTTCATGGCCGCCCGGCGAGCTCTGCCTCGACACGGCTCGCGATGTCCTTGCGCAGCCACACCTTGTCGACCTTTCCGACGCCGATCAGAGGAAGTTCGTCGATCTCGACGAGTCGTTCCGGCAGCTTGAACCGGGCCAGGCCCTTCGACTCGAGGAAGCGGCGAATGTCAAGCAGGCCGGGCGCGGGACCGGCGCCGGGCACGACGTAGAGGCACACCGTCTCGCCCAGCACCCGGTGCGGCATCGCGACCGCCGCGGCAGCCCGTACCGACGGGTGGCTTTGGGCCAACGCCTCCAACTCGTCCGCAGGAATCTTCTCTCCGCCGCGGTTGATCAGGTCCTTGATCCGGCCGGCGACCACGAGGTTGCCCGTCGCGTGCCGGTAGACCAGGTCTCCGGTGCGGTAGAAACCATCCGAGGTGAAGGAAGACGCGGCTGCGCCGCCGTGGTAGGACTCCACGACACTGGGGCCGCGAGTCCACAGCTCGCCAGTGTGGCCGTCGGGCAACGGCAGCCCGTCGCCGTCGACGATCACGGTCTCATCGCCGGGGGAGACCGGGCGGCCTTGTGTGGTCAGCGCGATCTCCAGGGGATCGTCGATCCTGGTGTAGTTCAACAGCCCCTCGCACATGCCGTACACCTGTTGGATCCGGCAGCTGAAAACGGACATCAGTTCCTCGGCCGTGGCGGGATCCAGCGGAGCGCCGCCGATCTGCAGGACGCGCATGCTGGAGAGGTCGTACCGGCTCGAGCGCGCTGCGGTGAGCCACTGCCGGGCCAACGCGGGAGTGAGCGCGCAGTGGGTCACGCGTTCTCGTTCGACCAGGGCGAGCATGGCAGCGGGGTCCTCCGCCGAGCCGAGCACAACTCTGCCCCCGCTGGCCAACGTGCCGAGAATGCCGGGATGGCCGAAGACGAAACCATGTGTCGCCGGCATCGCTGCCAGGTACACCGTGTCGTCGGACAGCCCACAGGCCTCCGCGGATGTCCGGACGATGTGGCAGTACGCCTCGTGCGTGCGGGGGATGAGCTTCGGGGCGCCGGTCGTTCCGCTGGAAAGCAGGAACAGCGCAAGACCGGTCGCGTCCCGGGAGGTCCGCTCCGGCGCCTGCTCGCGACCGGCGGTCAGCACGTCCAGGTCGACGCACCCGGTGGTCAAATCGGCTCCGCCGGACACCAAGAGCACTCGCAGGTGCGCGTGGCGGGCACGCAGGCCCTCCGCGAAAGCGAGGTAGTCGAAGCGGCGGTGCCGCTGCGGGATGGCCATCGCGACCGGACGCGCCGTGGTGAGCACGACGTCGATCTCGTGTTCCCGCAACACCGGCAGTGTCAGCACGGGGTGGGCGCCGAGCCGGACCAGCGCGAGCACCAAGATCACGAACTGAACCTGGTTGGGCAACTGCACCACGACGGTGTCACCGGCCTGGATGCCCGCGTCGGCCAGCCCTCGGGCACAGCCGGACACCGCGTTCACCAGCTGCGCCCTGGTGAGCGAGAGCTTCTCGTCCTTGAGCGCGATCCCCTCGGCAGGGCGGTCGTCCTGGCGGAGAACCAGCTCGTCGAGGAGCTCTTCGCGCCACCAACCCCGCCGGCGGTATTCCTCGTGGCGGGCGGTGATCACACCACGGTGGACGAGATCGGCAACCTGGCTGATCGTGTAGTCGTTCTCGGACCACAAATCGACCCGGAAGCCGAACCGTTCGGAGAGTTCCACCTCCAATTGCGTCAGCTCGGTGGAGTCCAGGCCGAGGTCGGCTCTCAGGGAGGAGTGCGCGACCAGCCGATCGTCTTCGATCCCCAAGGCGGAGAGGGTTGCGCAGATATGGTCAAAGACTTCCAACTCACACCTACTGTTCCAGTGGCGGACCGAACGGAGAAGTGCCATTGAACATCCGGCCCGCCGCCGACTGCTCAAGAGAATCCCGGCTATTCCAAGCCGGTAGATCAGTGCGGGTCCATGGAACCTGATGATCCGGCCGGAAAACATGCGCGACTTCCATCTTCACTCGAACAGCCGAAGTCGCCACTGCAAGCGCCACCGGCCAATCGGAGACATATGACGTGGTCAGCGGATCGTTTGCACTTCTGAAAGGTGCACGTTTATGCCCAAAAGAGCATCCCGCCGATTGGAACGGCTGGTTGATCACTCTTGTGGTGGTCGGGGCCGCAGTCGGTGCGGACCTGGCGAGGTGCGGGTGACTGGCCTGCTGTTGGCAGATTGCCCAACGCCGTCGGTCGACGAGATCGGCCGGTGACGTCGTTGCGGTGGCCGGCACCCGAGCAGATCTGCCTTGTGCAAGGTGGGGTCTCGGAGAAAGCCCGCACGCCAAAGATGTGAGCTTGAGGTAGAAGATTTCGGGATGGAGCGCATGTCGGGTGCCCTGCCGAAACCATGTCGCCGGCACGTCGAACACGGAGTGGCGACCAGTGTTTTCAAGGAGCTTCTCCAGTTGAAGCCGCTTGAGGTGGATTTAACAATTCGTGTGACCCCGCTCGCCCCTGCGGAACCAAACGCGCTGCTCAGCTCGTTTCGCGCGTCCGAACAGCAGAGGTGGCAGCCAGTAGCCTGGATTGCGATCAATCACCCCTCGCATTGACAGCAAGCCGGACCGGAGTGCCAACACGCTCCGAAGCCGGTCGGTTTCGCGCGCCCGAATCGGGCTCCGCAGTTCCAAGGAGGCACTGGAGTGGCACCCGAGTTCGAGCCGGCTCGACTCGACGACATCGACGACCTGCTCAGGCTCTACCGACGGGCGCACGGGGCGAGCTACCCCATCGCGATGGGCACCGATCCGGACGTGATGGCGGCGGAGATAGAGGCCACGGGCACCACGTGGCTGGTGTGGCACGACCGGGGCCGAGTCGTGGCCTCGATCACCGGGCGCGTGGAAGCTCGAGACCGGCTCGGCAAGATCGCCGGGCTGGTCGTCGATCCGGATGCCCAGGGCAGCGGTATCGCCCACTGTGCGGTCGGGCAGATCACCGGCCTGATGCTCGCGAGTGGTGAAGTGGATTCCGTCTACGGCACGGCGCGGACGGTTCACCTCGCACCGCAGCGGGTGTGCCTCCGCAACGGATTCCACCCACTGGGGCTTGTGCCGAACCTGTTCATGCACGCCAAGCGCGAGACCATGACGTTGCTGGCGAAACACCGGGATGGCGTCCTGCGGCGACGCGCTGAGGTGCACAAGGTGCCGAAGAGCCTCGAAAAGCTCGTCACGGCTGCGTACGCGACGATTGACCAGCCCACACTGCCGGAGTTCGTGGAGGACACCTACCTCCCGGCTGCCGAGCCGTCGCGCATCGAGGTCGTCGAGGCACCGCTGTTCGTGCAGCGGCACTTCGAGCACACCGTCAACGACCCGGCACGCCGGTTCTACCCGTTGCACAAGCCGAACGTGCTGCTGGCCGACGAGCAGGGCCAGTACCAGATCTACGGCCACCTCAACCGCCACGACGGCTACTGCACGATCTTCGGCGCCACTCCGAGCCCTGACGTGCTCCTCCCACACCTCGGCGGTGTGATCGACACGCTGGCGCGGCTGGGCGCGCCGCACGTCGAGACGCTGGTGCCGTTGCACGAGTTCGACGAGCTGACCGCGTTGCTGGCGTTCGGGTTTCTTCCGGTGGCGTTGTACCCGGCGATGCGCAAGGACGGCGAGGTCTACCACGACTACGTGGTCATGGTGCACACGCCACAGCCGCCCGACTTCCGCGGACTCAGGATCGACGAGGCGTTCCGGCCCTTCACCGAGCAGTACGTCGAGCTGTGGACGCGGAAGTTCCTCAACACCAATGGAGTTTTCCGAGCATGAGCCCCCACCTCGGGCCGGCAACAGTGCCGGATCCCTCGCTTGGCGCTGTTCAGGCGCTGTGCGACATCGCGGCGCCGTACGACCACAGCGACGAGGCCTTGTTCCTGGAGGCGATGAACGAGTCGAACCGCTGGCACGCCCGGCACAACGAGTTCTTCCGCAGCTTGTGGAACGGCAAGCCGATCGACGACATCACCGATCAGCCGTTCGTGCACGCCGATTTCTTCAAGGCGCACGAGGTGCTGTCGGTGCCGCGTGACGAGGTCGTCGTGCACGCCACGTCGTCCGGGACGACCGGGCAGAAGTCGCAGATGTTCTGGGACGCCTGGACCTTGCGCGCGGGTCGGCGGATGGTCGCGCGGATCTACGACCACAACGGTTTCATCGACGACACCGAGCCGGTGCACTACCTGATCAACCTCAACCAGCCGACCCCGTCGACGAAACTGGGAAGTTCGTTCACCGGTCAGTTCATGACCGACTTCGCGCCGGTGCTGTCCGTGGACTACGGCCTCGCGCACACCGGTACCGGTCATGAGTTCGACGCATTCGGCAGCATCCGTGCCCTGCAACGGTTCGCGGACAGCCGGCAACCGGCGCGGATCTTCGGGTTCCCGGCGTTCCTGAGCTTCACCATCGACCGCATGCGAGCCATGGGCGTCGGGCCGTTGCGGTTGAACGAGCGTTCGATGGTGTGGTTCGGCGGCGGTTGGAAGAGCAATGCGGACAAGCAGATCTCGAAGGCCGAGTTGCGCTCGAAGGTCACTCGGATGCTCGGCATCCCGGACGTGCGGATCCGCGACAGCTACGGCTCGGTCGAGCACTCGGTGCCGTACGTCGAGTGCGCAGAGCACAACCTGCACGTGCCGACCTGGTCGCGTGCTTTGATCCGTGACGTCCGGACGCTCAAACCGTTGTCATATGGCGAGCCCGGGTACATCCAATTCGTGTCACCGTACATCACCTCCGCGCCCGCGCAGAGCGTGTTGATGGGCGACCTCGCCGCACTGCACGCACCTGAGAAGTGCGGCTGTGGCAACGAGACCCCGTGGTTCGAGATCCTCGGCCGCGCCGGTGTCTCCCGCAACCGTTCCTGCGCGATCGCCGCCGCAGAGCTCCTGGAGGCCAAGGCATGAGGCACTTCTGGCAGGGTGAATGGGTCGACGACGAGGCTGCCGCGCTGCGGCTGGACTCGCTGGGCGACCGCACGCAGGAGGTGATCACCGGCCCGCGGTTGAACCCGCTCGTGGTGCTGGCCGCCACCGAGAAGCTGAACCTGGACGAGCACCACGCGTCACTGGTCGCCTGGGGCCTCGACGAGACGGAGACCGCCGCGACGCTGAACGCCCTGCGGTACGCGTTGAGCCGCGATGCGTTGGAACGCAAGCTCAAGCGGGAGCTCGGCGCCCTCGACCCGGCGCGAATGGCCCGCTTCGACTTCCGCACGCCCGCCTACGAGGCTTGGGTGCCGGTCGGCTTGCTCGCTCACGTGACAGCGGGCAACGCACCGGCCGCGGGCGTTCTGAGCGCTGTCGAAGGCCTGCTTTCCGGCAACCTCAACGTCATCAAGGTCGCGTCGGACGACTCGGGGTTCACCGCCGAGGTGCTCGCCGAGCTGGCTTCGCACGACGAGACCGGACAGATCGCCGCACGGCTCGTCGTGCTGCACTTCCCGTCCTCGCGTACCGACTGGATGTCACGTGTGCTCGGCGCGGCCGACGCCGTCGCGGTCTGGGGTGGCGAGGAAGCAATCACCGGCGTGACCAGGCTCGTTCGGCCCGGCACACGGGTGGTCGACTGGGGCCCGAAGCTGTCGTTCGCCTACCTGACCGGTGACTGGTTGTTCGATCCGGGCACTTTGCACGCGCTGGCGGAGGACGTGTGCAGGCTGGAGCAGCAGGCGTGCTCCAGCCCGCAGGTGGTCTACCTCGACACCGAGGACCCGGCGCAGGTCTTCGCGTTCGCCGAGCGGTTCGCGAACGTGCTGGAGCTGAGCGGCCGGCCGACCCGTGAGCCGTCGCAGGCTGAGTGGGCGGAAATCACGAGCACCGTCGTTGTCGCGCAACTGGAGGAACACCTCGAGCTGACGAAGGTGCACACCGGCGCGCACTGGCGCGTCCTGGCGGACGTGCGGTCCGCGCCGCGCACCTCGCCGCTGTACCGGACGGTGTGGGTGAAACCGCTGCCACGCAGGAACATCATCTCCGTTCTGCGGCCGATGCGGCGTTACCTGCAGACCGCCGGTCTCGCGGCGGACCGGCCCGATGTCGCTTCGCTGGCGCGCTCGTTCGTGTCCGCCGGCGTACAGCGGATCACCACGCCGGGCTTGATGCTCGGCGGCTACAGCGGTGAGCCGCATGACGGCGTCTACGCGTTGCAGCGCTACAGCAACCGGGTTTCCGTGCAGCTCGACGAGAGGTTCGCCTCGGACGCGTCTTTGGACGACCTGACCGAATCGCGGCAGCTCCCCGTTCCTGAGGTGCCGGTGACCGCGAAGTCCGACTTCGAGACGTTGCAGGACCGCCCGGCGGACGTCTACTTCCGCAGCGGCGGCAGCTCCGGCGCGCCCAAACTGTCCGCTTACACCTGGGCGGACTGGGACGAGCAGATGTGGGTGGGCGCCGAGGCGTTGCTCGCAACCGGACTCGACCCGCGGCATGACCGGATCATGAACCTGTTCTTCAACGGGCACATGTATGCGAGCTTTGTCAGCTTCTTCTGCGCGCTGGAGCGGATGAACGCCGTGCAGTTCCCGATGGGAGGAGAGTGGAGCCAGCTCGACGCGATCGCCCAGGCCGTTGTGGACAACCGCGTCGACACACTGCTGACCGCGCCGTCGTTCGTGCAACGGCTCTTCGCCGAACACGGTCCGATGCTCAAGGAGTACGGCGGAATTCGCAAGATCTTCTACGCGGGCGAACACTTCGGTGCGCGGGCCACCGCGCGACTGCGGGACGAGTTCGGCGTCGAGATCATCCGCTCGGCGGCGTACGCGACCGTTGACGCGGGCCCGGTCGGATACCAGTGCCAGGCGTCCTCCGGCAAGGTGCACCACCTGTTCACCGCCCTGCACACGCTGGAGATCCTCGATCCCGAGACGGACCGGTCCGTCCGCGGGTCCGAGCCGGGCAGACTGGTCTTCACCACGCACACGCGGCGTGGTCAACGGCTGGAGCGCTATGAGATCGGCGACCTCGGCCGCTGGGTCCTCGGTGACTGCCCGTGCGGCCGTCGAACGCCGAGGTTCGAGCTGCTGGGACGTACCGGTGACGTCTTCCGGGCTGCCGCGCAGGCGCTGAACTACCGGCGGTTCCTCGCGATCCTGGAGGACGAGCACAGCTACGCCGGTGCGCTGCAGATCGAGTTGAACGAGGACGCTTCCGGCGAAGAGCTGGTCGTGCGGATGGAGCGCGGGCGTTCACCGGAAGCCGCCGCTGCCCGCAACACGCTGCTTTCTCGTTATGCCGAAGTCGCGGAGGCGGTCGAGCACGACAAGCTGCTGACGATGCGGGTGGAGAGCGTTCCGCAGGCCGCCTTCCTGCGGACCAGGAACAGCGGCAAGTTGATCGCGGTCGTCGATCAGCGCAGCAGCAGGGACGGGTGAACGGTGTCCGCACTCGAACTCGTCTACCACGCCCGAACACACTCTCCGTTCTACAGGGAGCTGTACGACGGCATCGACTCGTCAACACCCCTGTCCGGCCTGCCGGTGGTCGACCAGGCCGCGTTCTGGGCGGCGAACACCGTGCGCGACAACCGGGTGCTGACCCGAGCGCACACCGACGGCCTGATCTTCAAAACCGGCGGTACCACCAAGGCTCCACGCGTCTCCTTCTACACCAACGAGGAATGGGAGGCGATGTGCCACTCGTACGCGGAGACGCTGCCCGCGGCCGGATTGCGGCACGGTGACCGGATCGCGAACCTGTTCGCGGCCGGCGAGCTGTACTCCAGCTTCATCTTCGCCCTGAACGCCCTGCAACGCTCGCCCATCGACCTGGTGCAGCTGCCGATCACCGGCGGCGCTCACGTCGAGTTCACGCTGACCACCATGCAGGACTTCGACGCCACCGTCGTCGCGGGCTTCCCGACGACGTTGTGCCGGCTGGCTTCTCACGTCGTCTCGTCGGCGGGGTCGCTACCGCTGGTCCGGCTGATCCTGTTCAGCGGTGAGGCGTTGTACGACGACCAGCGCGCGTTGCTGTCCGAGGCGTTCCCGCACGCCGAGTTCCACTCATTCGTCTACGGCAGCGTGGACGGAGGGATCATCGGCACGGCGGTGCTCGGCTCCGCCGACACGCGGGTGTTCCGCTCTTTTGCGGACAGGTCCGTGCTGGAGATCGTCGATGTCGAGACCGGCGAGGTGATCACGTCGCCCGCGAGACCCGGACGTCTGCTGCAGACGGATCTGGCACGGCGCTTGCAACCGATGATCCGCTACCCGGTGGGTGACCTGGCCGAGTGGGTCGACGTGGAGGACGGGACGTTCCGGCTGCTCGGCCGCGCGGACGAGGGCGCGCGAATCGGTCCCGTCACGGTGCACCTCGACCACTTGCGGGCCGCCGTCGATCGAGCCGGGATCGTGCACAACGGCGTGCAGGTCGTGATCCGCCGGGCGGAGGCGCGCGATCAGCTGGTGCTGCGGATCGCCGGTGAGGTGCAGGACGTCGAGGCGGTCCGGGAGGAGGTCAACGTGCTCAGCCCGCGGCTCGAGCTCCAGATCTCGTACGGAACCGTGGCTCCACTCGCCGTGGAGTGGGTGCCGGCGCTGGAGGTGAACCCCCGCAGCGGGAAGACCGTCCGGCTCATCGATCAGCGCCCCGTGTAGCCGGTTCGCGACGCGGAAGATCTTGATCGTCGGTGCGGCGCTGGCAACCCGGCATCCGCGACCGAGGGCACCACCACCTGCGCGAAAGGTCCCAGATCCGGATACCGCTGTACCGAGTCCGGTCACAACCGCGTGTCTGCGTTGAGCGAACGGCCCTGTGGACGACTGTGCAGGGCCGCCAGGTGTGTCCTGGTGACGTCGACGCGATCTCGGCTCGTTCCTCGCCCTGTCCGGAACTTTCGACGAGGAGACCGGTGTGCGTGGTTCACCAGCAAGGTTCAGACTTCACGCGATGTCGATGATGATCACGGTGGTTCCCCTCTGGACCCCACTCCAGACGGCTCCCGGACTGGGGCCGGTGGATGCCGGCACGGTTGCCATGAACGCGGACTTCGTCGACACGACATCACGGCTTCTGCACCGTGAGCTTTCGTTGGCGCAGCGGAGCCTGCACGCGTCGTTGCAACTGGCGATCGCCAATCATGCGCGTCACCTGCAGGACTTGCGTCGGAGAGCAGCAGAGGAAGAACAAGAGAACGCACGCGCTGCCGCGCTGGCAACGGCTGAGGAAGCACGCCGTCCCAAGGTGGTCAGGCCCGCCGATGGCAGGTTCAGCTCCGGTTTCGGAGCACGCTGGGGCACGACACACCTCGGTGTGGACATTGCGAACACCCTCGGCACACCGGTGGTTTCCGTGGCGGACGGTGTAGTGGTGGAGGCCGGGCCAGCCAGCGGTTTCGGGCTGTGGATCCGTGTCCGGCACGGTGACGGCACGGTCACCGTTTACGGGCACGTCGACCGGATCCTTGTGCCGGTGGGGCATGAGGTGCGAGCGGGACGTCAAATCGCCACGATGGGGAACCGCGGGCAGTCCACTGGTCCGCACCTCCACTTCGAGGTGTGGGCGGGCGGTTCGAGGAAGGTCGACCCTGTCAGCTGGCTGGGCTCCCGAGGAGTGCGGCTGTGAGTGCTGATCTCCGAAGCTCGTTCACCGCCGGCCACACCTCCTTCGCAGGACAGGGACCGGACTTGCACCGATCGCATCCGCCCGAGGCCGGAGACCATCGCAGAGGTGGAGGGGACACGGCTGGCCTGTGTCAACACGCGCCGAGAACGTCGGTGACGGTGACGTACTCACCTGAGTGCTGGTCGGCTCCACCCATCACCACCGAGGAGAACGCGGCGACAGCGTCGACGAGCGGCGTGAAGCCGCCGTTCTCGCGTTTCCGCAACGCGAAATCGAGCACGCGGTCGCTAAATGGGTCACCGACACGTCCGCGGTCGAGATGCGCTCTGGTGATGCCGATGTCCACGAGCCCGGGATCGAACGCGATCACACTGACGCCGGTTTCGCGCAACTCCCCGTAGAGGTTGGCGGTGAGTGCGATGAGCGCAGCTTTGGACACCGCGTAGGCGCTCGCTCCCGGCCAGCCGACCAGGCCGGCACGGCTGACGATGTTGATCAGTCTGCCGAAGCCCCGCTCGGTCATCGCGGGCAGAGCCGAGTGGATCGCCTGATGCGCGGCGATCAGGTTGATGTCGAACACCGCACGCCATTTTTCCGCGTCCACTTGCCACGCAGGGCCAAGGGGACCCGCGATACCGGCGTTGTTGACGAGCACGTCGATGCCGCCCAAAACCTGTTCCCCGGTCCGCACGGCCGTCTCGACCGCCGCCGCGTTCCTCAGGTCCGCAAGGCGGAACTGGAACTGCCCCGGCAGATCCGCGACCGCTGCGGCCGTGGAGGCGAGCGCGGCGTGGTCGCGGCCGACGGCCAGCACGCTTCCGCCGGCCGCGACCACGCTCCTCGAGAACTCCCGGCCGAGGCCACGCCCTCCACCGGTCACGAACACGCGCAGCGCCGGCGGTCGCACGGATTTGCCCGTGTTCGAGCGCGGGATCTCACGAACGCGCTCGAGCACCCTGACCCGCTTGTGACTTGGCACGTGCGCGGCGACGTGTGCCCTGACGTCCTCCAGGGAGGTGGCGCGGTCGGTCACCACGTAGGCCTTCGGCAGCTCACCTGCCGCCGAGTCCGGCTGGCCCGCCACGAAGGCGTCATGCACCCCTGGGTGTGACATCAGCACGTCCTCCAGCTCGGCCGGAGAGACCTGGTGTCCCTTGTACTTGATCAGGGACTTGATCCTGCCGGTGATGTGGAGCTGACCGCCTTGTCCGAGCACGGCGAGGTCACCCGTGCGGAACCACCCGTCGTCATCATGAACACCTGTGATCCTGCCGCCCTCCAGGTAGCCGGGCGTGATCTGCGGCCCGCGCAACCACAGTTCGCCAGGCTGTCCTTGCGGTGCGTCGGACCCGGATGCCGGGTCGACGAAGCGGGCGTCAGTCCCGGGAAGCACGACGCCGACGGCGCCGACGGAGCGCTCACCCTCGTCCGGGGTGAACGACACGCAGCCTGCTTCGGTCATGCCGAAGCCTTGGACGACCGGCACGTGCAGAGCTTCCTCGCACTTGACTGCGACAGCGGTGGGCAGCGGCGCTCCTCCGGAGACGACGAGACGCAACGCGTGTGAGCTGGGTGGTTCCAGTGCCGCGACCTCGGCAAGCACGCTCGGCACGACGTAGGCGACGGTGACCTCATGTTCTGCCAAGAGTTCAAGGAACGCTTCCCTGTCGAACCTCGTGGGACCGATGACGAGGCTGGCTCCTGCCCGCAGCGCCGCGTTCATGGCCATCTGCATGCCGTAGATGTGACGCAGCGGGCCCGCGCTCGTCACGGTGTCCGAAGGGCTCAGCCGGTGCACCTGCTCGATCTGGACGAGACCCGCGGCGAGGTTGTGGTGCGTCACCACGATCTTCTTGGGACGCCCCTGTGTACCACTCGAAGACATGAGCACCGCAGGCCGGGCACCGCCGGCGATAGGGAGCAGGTCGGTTCGACCGCTGCGGTCCGGTGGCGTGAAACGGCTCCACGGAATCTCATCATCCAGAGCCACACCGCCAATGCGCACGACGGTGGGAACCGGCGGTGGTGGCCGGTATCCCAGCTCGGACTCAACGATGATCGCCACGGCCGGGCACTGTGCGAGGTCGGAGTTCCACTCCTGTTCTCCCGCACGAGGGTCGAGCACGAGAACGACACCACCGGCAGCCAGAACGCCGTGGTAGGCGATCACGAACTCGGCGCTGTTGGTGACCAGGATCGCGACCACGTCGCCCGCGGCCAGACCGGAGGACCGCAAGCCTTCGGCCAGGCTTGCCACCGACGCGATCAACTCCGAGCGGCTCCACCTCCGCGCGGCACCTGGTCGTGACAGGTCCACGAGAGCAGGCTTGCCGCAAACCGGTTGGCAGCCGGTGAACACGAAGCGCGCGAGGCCTTCCTCTCCAGCACCGGTCACGGAAGTCGGCTCGGACACGACACGATCACTTCCTCTCACACGCGGACCAGCGTTTTCGTCGCCCTGCGGTCGCGCATCGCTTCGTAGCCCGCGGCGATGTCGTCGAGTGGCACCGTCTGGTCGAACACTGGTGAAGGATCGAGAGTTCCAGCGAGAACGTCGTCGACGAGCGCGCTCAGGTACGCGCGGACCGGCGTAAGGCCGCCGCCCACGGTGATACCGCGCAGGAAGCAGGAGAAGAGGTCGAGTCCGCCGTGGGGGCCTCCGGCCAACGTGAGCACGCCCTGGTCCGCGCAGACGGCCATGGCGGTGTCCAGTGCGGATTGCTCGCCGACCGCGTCGACCACCAGGTCCGCTCCCGCACCTAGGGTCGCCTCCAGCAACTCGGCCTCACCTTCGGTGCCTCGCGCCGTGATCAGATCGGTGGCGCCGAACGCCACACCTGTCCGCAACCGTGATGGATGACGGCCGAAGAGGAACACCCGTTCGGCGCCGGCTCTGCTCGCCGCGAGGACCGCGCAGAGGCCGACGGCACCGTCCCCGATCACCGCCACGGTGGCGTTCGCCGGCAGGTTCGCGGAACGGACAGCGTGCGCACCGGTCGGCATCACATCCGCCAGCGCCAGCAAGGCAGGCACGCGTTCGTCACCGGGGCTCAACGGCACGGGTACGAGCGTGCTGTCCGCGAACGGCACTCTCACCGCCTCGGCCTGTCCACCGTCACCGTCGACCCCGAACATGCCGCCGGACCGGCAGGAGTTGAAGGCTCCGCGCACGCAGGCGACACACGTGCCGTCCGAGAACTGGAATGGTGACACCACGAAGTCGCCCGGCACCAACGACCGCACGTCGGCGCCGATCTCCTCGACCACGCCGACGAACTCATGCCCGCACCGAGGCCCTTGCACCGGCCCCGGCATCCCTGCGAACCCTCGCAGGTCGGTGCCGCAGATGGCCGCCGCGACCACGCGGACGACCGCGTCCGTCGGTAGTCGCACCGCGGCGTCCGGCACCTCGTCGACGCCGATGACACCGGGAGCACGCAGAATCGCTGCTTTCATGGCTGTGTCTCCTTCTTGCGCGCGATCGTCAGCCCGTCCGCAACGGGCAGCAACAGCGAGTCGACCCGGTCGTCTGCGAGGACGCGGGCGTTGAACTCGCGGATCGATCGGGCGTTCCCGGTCGCGTGTGGCGACGCCGCCTCGCCCGCGTAGAGCACGTTGTCCGCCAGCAGGAGTCCTCCGGGACGCAGGCGGGGGACGAGGAGCTCCCAGTACTCGAGGTATCCGCCCTTGTCCGCGTCCAGGAAGGCGAGGTCGATGAACGGCTTGGCGGGCAGGCTGCGCAGCGTGTCGGCCGCGGGGCCCAGTTCGAGCCGGATGCGGTCCGCGACGCCGGCCGCAGACCAGGCGTCCTCGGCGATGGCGGTCCACTCGTCCGACACGTCACAGGTGATCACTTGTCCACCTGGGCTCAGCCCGGCTGCGAACGCGAGAGTCGAGTACCCGGTGAACGTTCCAACCTCCACCACGGTCCTCGCGCTCACCAGCCTGGTCAGCATGGTGAGCAACGCGGCCTGGTCTGGTCCGACCTGCATTTCGCTCGCACCGCCCAGCGCGCGAGTCCGTTCGACGAGATCCGCGTGAGCGGCCGGCATCGGGGGCAGCTGGTCCAGCACGTATCGCGCCACCTCGTCGGTGATCACGACGTTCTTGACAGGACTGGGCTTCGATATCATCACAGCACCTTCCACGTGCCCACCGCCCCCACCAGCGTCGCCAGGTGCGACGGGACGTCGGTTTGGAAGCGGCGAACCGCATCGTTGTCGTACTCGATGTCCAAGGGGACCCTCGCGATGTCGTCGAGGACCAGGGTCACTCGGTCGACCAGCACGGCTGCGAGAACGTGGCGGCAGACGGCCTCCCTGCTGATGAGGAAGAACTCGTCGAACCGGTCGCGGTCCGCGTCGGTGGTCGTGCCCGGAACACCACCTGATTCCCGCAGGAGCGACTTGCCGTTCGGGACGAGTCTCCTGCCGACGGACATGTGCACGAGCCGGTTGAACCGCATCGCGTTCTTGAGCCGGTCGTCGGTACCCCGACCGAGTTCGGCGAGCAACAGGGAGATCCGCTCGTATTCCCTGGCCCAGGTGCCGCTGAAGGCAGCGTGACGGGCCTTCATCCTGGACCGGATCACGGCGGAATACGCTTCCGGCGCGCAGCTGCCCGAGTAGAGCAGCAAGGCCGAGTAGCTGTCGTAGAGCACGGCGATGCTCCGCATCGCCGCAACCGCGGCTGAAGGAGAGCAGTGCGGTTCCAGCAGCACCGCAAGGTGGTCGAGCTGCAGGCGCCACACGCCCACCGCCAGGTGGTGTCCGGCCAGCCAGCGGTACCAAGCAAGCGCGCTCTCGTCCTGGGGTGGCGCGGACGCTGCTTCTCCTGCCCGCTTCTGACAGCCGGACTCCCGCCGGTCACATCGTGCGAACGCGGCGGTGGGCAGCGGAAGCCGCAGTGGCGGCAACTGTCCTGCTGTCGTGACCGCGTCAGCAGCCGACGTCTGAGAAGCGGTGAACTCCTGCGCGACGGTCACCTCGCCACCTCTGGAAACCGTTCCACGACGTGACTGTCGAGCGCGGCGGCAGCGGCACGGATGTCCTCGTCTAGGGGCCGGTCGGGCTCGATCGGGGCGACTGCCTCGGCGAGCACGTCGACCAGCTCGGCACAGGGCGGCGCCGTCGCGCCACCCGGCCTCAGGTGGGCGGCCTGACGCAGCACCACGCCGAGGCACCCGTGGAGCAACCGCAGCGAGCGGGTTTGCTCGAGCGCGGTCAGCGCGGCCTGCGTGCCGAACGGCACCACGTCCTGGTTGTGCAGGTTCGTCGGGATGCTCTGCACGCTCGCGGGCGTGCAGGCGCGGCGCATCGCCGCCACCAGAGAGGTGGCCAGCACCTGGAGGCCCTGTACCGCATGCTGTTCACCGCCACGGGCTGCCAGCATGGCGGGGAGCCCGGCGTTGCGGTGCGGATCCACCATGAGGTCGATCTGTCGTTCGGCGAGATTGCCGGTTTGGGTGGCGGCCAGGGAGAGCACGTCGGAGGCGAACGCCGACGGCTGCCCGAAGAAGTTGCCACCATGCGCGACTTCGCCCTGTTCCGGGAAGAACAACGGGTTGTCGCTCACGCCACCGAGGTCACGGCGCACCACCTGGTCGGCCCAGTCGACGGCCGACTGTGCCGCACCCAGTAGCTGAGGCGTGCACCGCACGCTGTACGGCTCCTGCAACGCACGGGTGCCTGACGGTGCTGTTCCGTCCAGCCAGAACGAGAGCCGTTCTCCGGCCTGTGCCGTCTCCGGATGTCCGAACGCTCGCAGCAGCGAGGGGTTCAGGAAGGCGGGCGCGGCCCCGAGCAGATCGGTGAGCAGCGCGCTGAGCGCGAGGGCGACTTCGTGGGAGCGGCGCATCGACGCGACCGCGAGGCCTGCCGCTGCCGTCGTCACCGATGTTCCGTTGACCAGTGAAAGCGCGTCACGCCCCCCGACGCGCAACGGTTCCAGCCCGGCTTGCGCCAAGGCCTCGCGGGCAGGCATGCGCACACCGTCCCAGTACGCGCAACCAATGCCGCGCAGACTCTGCACCACGTGTGCCAGCGGAACCAGGTCGCCGCTCGCCCCCACCGAACCCATCGCCGGCACCGCCGGTGTGAACGACGTTGCCAGCATGTCCCGCAACGCGGCCAACGTCATCGGCGACACGCCGGACAGGCCGCGGGCCAACGACCACACGCGCACCAGCACGGTGGCACGCACCACGTCGAGCGGTAGGTCCTGGCCCTGGCCCACGGTGAGGTGCTGCAACACGTTGTCGCACTGGTCTTCGGGATCATCGCGGCCGTTGTGCACGACCAGCGGGCCGAACCCGGTGGTCGACCCGTACACCGGCCGTTTTTCTTCAAGGCACGAGGTCATGAACGTCCAGCCCGCCAGCACCGCCTGTGAGGTGTCGTCCGACATCGTGATGGTCAAGGGGGACGCCGCACGTTCGAGTGTGGCGGGTGTCAACACGTCAGTCGAGAGCAGGGTGTTGAGGTGTGGGGCCGGAGTCATGAAGTCCCCTCGGGGAAGACAGCACTGGGTCGCGGATAGCCGGACGGGTGTGGAGATCCAGCACTTTCGATCAATGCACGAATGCTGACATCCGCACCGCTTCCGGCCGCGTGGTTCGGCCTGGAGATGCACTTCATCTGGACCGTTCGCGCACTTCCTGCGGTGAACCGGCATGTACTTGCGCTCACGAAAACTGGTGCTGTCCGCCGATTCCTTGACCAAAGTGGACGGCGTGGACCAGGTCGCGAGGCATTCGGCTGAAGAACGCGTACTGCACGTTCGGGTACACCGCATGGTTCCCGAGCACAGCGTAGGGCAATGCCGATGCCGCTCGGCCCTACTGTCCTTGTCATGTCTCAGGAAACGACGGAAATCACGCACATCCGGTCGGAGGAGCTGGCTGACCGGATGGCCAACGACTTCACACGAAACCATCCGAAGTTCGCGGCACGCCACGGGATCCTGCCCTGGCAGCGTTTCGCGGGCGTGCTCACCTTGAGCGTACTCGTGACGAGCCTCGTGTTCGCTGCACATGCGGTGGCGATCGTCCTGGCGGTCCTCGGCACCGCGCTGTTCGTGCTGAAGATTGCGCTGTCCCTTTGGGGCGCAGCCCGCAGCACGGTGCACGGGGCCGACCCGGAACTGCCCGACGACCAGTTGCCGTTCTACACGGTGCTCGTGCCCGCGTACCACGAGGCGTCCGTCATCGGTGACACGATCCGCTCCATCTGCGCGATGAACTACCCGCCCGACCGGCTCGAGGTGCTCGTCCTCGTCGAAACCGGTGACGCCGCGACGAAACAGGCGGTGCTGGACATCGAGCCGCCCTCCTTCGTCCGAGTGGTCGACGCCCCACCGGGAGTACCGCAGACCAAACCGCGAACGTGCAACCTCGGCTTGATGGTCGCCCGCGGCGACCTGCTGGTGATCTTCGACGCCGAAGATCGACCGGAGCCGGACCAGTTGCGCAAGGTGGCGGCGCGGTTCGCGAACTCCGACGACGGACTCGCCTGCGTGCAGGCACGCCTGAACTTCTACAACGCTCACCGCAACCTGTTGACCCGGCAGTTCGCGCTCGACTACGCCCTGCGGTTCGAGCTGCTCCTGCACGGCTTGGCCGCCTTGCGACTGCCGATTCCCCTGGGGGGCACGAGTAACCACTTCCGCGTCGACCTGCTGCGCGAGGTCGGCGGGTGGGACGCGTGGAACGTCACCGAGGACGCCGATCTGGGCATGCGCTGCTCGGCGCTCGGCTACCGGATCGAGATGACCGACTCGACGACGTGGGAAGAGGCAGTGGAGCGGCCGTGGCCCTGGATCCGGCAGCGCACCCGGTGGATGAAGGGTCATTACATGACCACGTTGGTGCACATGCGCGAGCCGCGTGATGCCTGGCAGCGATTCGGCACCCGCGGGATCGTGTTGCTGCTGGGCCTCGTGTTCGGGATCCCGGCGTCGTTCATGGCGCTCTCGGTCGTGGGTGCGCTGAGCCTGCTGGGTGTCGCTTTGCCGATGCCGCTGACCGTGACGACGCTTGCTGTCCTGGCGTTGTATGCAGGCGTGCAGCACTACGCGGGGAAGCGGCGTGGGCTGGTCAAGCTGGGGCCGGCCGCGTTGTTGCTGCCGATCTACTGGTTCCTCCTGGCCGTTGCCGCGTGGCGCGGCCTGTGGCAGCTGATCCGCTCGCCGTTCGGGTGGGAGAAGACGGAACACGGGACACCGGCTCCGCGGCATTGACCCGGCGAGGACCACGAGAGGACGGCACATGCTGACGCAGATCGCAGCGGAGCCCGCCGCTAGGAGCAAGCGCGCCGGCGGGCCGCTGATGCCGCTGGCGTCGATCGCCGCGCTCATCGGGATCGGCAGTGCCCTCGCGACCCCCTTCCTGTCGCTGTTCCTGATCTCCGAACTCGGTTCGGAACCGGTGGCGGTGGGCATGTTCTTGTTCACGACGCACGGAGCCATGCTGCTGGTGGGGACATGGGTGGGCCGTTGGTCGGACAGGCGCGCTGTGCGGCGGATCGTGCTTGTCATCGGTGGTCTGTCAGGCGCTGCCGGCTTCGCCTTGTTCGCGGTGCTCCGCGACTACTGGCTGCTGCTCGCGGTGGCGCTGACGTTCACCACGGTCGCCTCGACGCAGGTTCCACAGGTGTTCGCCTGTGCCGGCCAGATGCTGGGTGGTTCGGCACGGGCACCGCTGGTCATGAGCGCGTTGAGGACGCTGTTCTCGCTGACGTGGATCATCGGTGCGCCGCTGGGCGTACTGCTCATCGACGTCAGCGGGTTCACGGGGCTGTACGTCGTGACGGCGGTGGCGTGTGCGCTCAGCGCCGGGGTGAGTTTCCTGTGGTTGCCCAGGTTGCCGGTCATCCGCCCGGCCGAGGATCTTGCCCGGCCTGCCCCTCGCGCTCGAATCCTGTCCGTGATGACGGCGTTCGTTCTGCTCCACGCGGCGAACTCGCTGGACCTGCTGACGCTGCCCTTGTTCGTAACCGTGGAACTGGGGGAGACGACCAGGACCGCCGGGCTGATGCTCAGCCTCTGCGCGGCGCTGGAGATCCCGTTGATGCTCGGCCTCGGTGCGCTGGCGATGCGTGTCGGCCCTGGTCTCCTGATCCGCCTGGGCGTCGTGTCGGGCATCGCGTACTACGGCGTGGCGCTGTGCGCGGGATCCGTCTGGCAGTTCGCCGCGGCCCAGCTCATGAACGCCGTGATGATCTCTGCTGTGGGTGGCGTCGGCATCTCCTACTTCCAGGACCTGGTGCCGGATCGGCCGGGATACGCGGCGACCTTGTACACCAACGCGGTGAAGGTGAGCAGCATGCTGTCCGGGCCGTTGCTGGGGCTTGCACAACACTTCGGTTACCGCACCTCTTACGCGGTCTGCCTGACCATGGCGGTGAGCGGGCTGGTTCTCCTCTTCCGCGCGGGACGACGACCGCTTCTTGCCGGCGATTGCTCTGTCGTTCGGTGACGACCTGACCGCCGGCGGTTGAAGCGACATCTCGTGTGACGGGGGACGGACCCGTCCCACCGCACGATCGGCCCCGGCCTGTACGTACCCCATCGGGTTCCGCCTCTTCGACGCCTGTTCGCGTCCACGCTCCTCCGGTTGGGCGTTTCACGCCGGGACCAATGCGCGGAGGCGCATGCGGTCGTTTGGATGGTTTCGCTCTTGTCGACCCGCTCGTACCGTGAGCAGAGACCGGCGAGCCGGGACCCGATTCCGGGGTTCACCGGCCATCCTGCATGTTGGAACGTGACGTTGCCACTGCCTAATGCCGCGATTTAGCTTTCTCCCCGTCAAGCGGAAGAATTTGCTCACATAACCGCTACGTCGGGTTCGCTGGCAACTCCACTGCCATCCGAAAACTGCTAAATCGTGTTCGCGTGCGCTGGGGACGATTCACTGCGGTACCCAGCATCGTTTGAGGCGGAACCGCTGGAGGAATGAGTGAACGTCGTTGTGGTAACCGGTTCGGCGGGGCTGGTCGGCAGTGAGGCCGTCGACCTGTTCTCGCGGCATTTCGACCTGGTCATCGGTATGGACAACGGAATGAGGCAGAGGCTCTTCGGCGCCGACGCCGCGGTGACGGGCAACCTCGCCGAGGTCGAGCGACTCGCCAATTACCGCCATCACGTCGTGGACATCCGCGACCATGCGGCAGTCGCCGCAGTGCTGAGCGAGTACGGCTCGGACGTGAAGCTCGTCGTGCACACCGCTGGCCAGCCCAGTCACGAATGGGCGACCGACTACACCCTGACCGATTTCGCGATCAACGCGCAGGGCACGCTGAACGTGCTGGAGGCGGTGCGGCAGTACTGCTCCGACGCGGTTGTCGTCATCACCTCCACCAACAAGGTCTACGGATCGGCCCCCAACGACCTTCCGCTGGTCGAGACCGGCACGAGGTGGGAGGTCGATCCCGGGCACCCCTACCGGGAGCACGGCATCGACGAGTCGATGAACGTGGACCAGACCGACCACACCTTCTTCGGGGTGTCGAAGCTCGCCGCGGACATCGCGGCGCAGGAGTACGGCCGGCGGCTCGGGATGAAGGTCGGGATCTTCCGCTGCAGCTGCCTCACCGGGCCTCGGCACGCGGGCGTCGCGCTGCACGGCTTCCTGTCGCACCTGACGCGGTCGGCCGTGCGGGGAACCCCTTACACGATCATCGGTCATCACGGGAAACAGGTCCGGGACAACCTGGACGCGCGCGACCTGGCCGAAATGTTCCTGCACTTCTACCGCAACCCCCGGCCCGGCGAGGTTTACCACGCAGGAGGCGGGAGAGAACGCAGCTGCTCGGTGCTGGAGGCGATCAGCCGCATCGAGCAGATGACCGGCCGCGAGCTGGCTGTGAAGTACGAGCCGCAGCACCGGTTCGCCGACGCGAAGTGGTGGATCACCGACACCCGGAAGTTCCGGCAGCACTACCCCGAATGGGAACCGAAGTACAGCCTCGACGAAACGCTCGCGTCGATGCAGCAGCGCTGGACGCTCGCGGAAAACGAGGACGCTGCGCTCGCAGAAAGGACGTCAACCAATGTCTGAATACCGCGCCACGCTCAACATGGAGTACATCAAGGACGCCGCACAGGGATTCCAGTGGGGTGTGCACAAGGCCGCCGAACTGGGTTACCGGTACGTCGAGCCGATGGTGCACACCGGTTGGGACCTGCTCAGCGAGGTCGACTTCTTCCACTCCTTCTCGATGGAGGAGGACCCGTTGCTGATGAAGGAGATCTGCGACCGCGCGGGCGTCAAGGTGTCCAGCATCAGCGGGCACAGCCCGTTGATGAAGCCGGAGGCGGCGGTGCCGCGCCTCACCCGCGCGATCGTGTTCGCGGACGCGTGCGGCGCGAAGTTCGTGAACACCGATGACATGATCAAGCCGGAGTGGATGGACGACGACTTCGCCTGGCAGATGATGCGGTACACGTTGACGAAGGCCAGTTTCGTGGCTGAGCGGCACGAGGTGAACGTCTGCATCGAGCCGCACGGCACGTTCAGCTGCACCTCGAAGGGTCTGCTGGCCATCGCGGACCTGGTGCCGTCGCCGTGGATCAACATCAACTTCGACACCGGCAACTTCTACCTGGCCGGCCTGGAGGACCTCTACGAGGGCTTGGACCGGGTCAAGGACCGTGTCATCCACATCCACGCCAAGGACATCAGCAAGCAGCACAGTGACGCCGAGCGCGGGCTCGTGACGGGCACGCCGGTGGGCTGCGCGCTGGGCGAGGGCATGGTCGACTGGGAGCGGATCTTCGAGATCCTCGACCCGCTGGACCGGGAGATCTTCCTCAGCGTCGAGTGCGGCAAGGTGGACGAGGCCGAGCGCAGCATCGCGTTCTTGCGGGAGGTGCTCGGCGACAAGCTCGTCGAGTGACCCCGCGCGCCGTGGTCCTCGCCGCGGATCGTTCGGTGGCTGTGCCGTCCTGGCGGTTGCCGCCCGCCGTTGTCCGATCTGCCGGGAGGACTGCTTCGGCCGGTGCGTCCCGTCCTGCCACGACCACGCCGAACTGGTGCCACCGGTTCGGCGTGGTCGTGGTCGCGGTTCCGTGCGGCGTCAAGCGCGGAGTGTTCTGCGTGGACACTGGGTCTCACGTAGAAGGCCGGAGTGCGCAGACGCCGTGAGAAGGAGCGGCTCGACGTTCCGGTGCTGCGGCGACCACCGGACAAGGCCGTTCTGGCGGTTCGGACCACGTGCTGTCCGTGCCTTCGTGGCCGTGGCTGAGAAGACCGGTCTCGTGACACTCCTGTCGGCGACCGGCGAAGCGGTCCGAGATCAGACGGATCGCACGCGTGACCGGATGCCGCCCCTCTGATCCATGATGGTTGCTCTACCAACATGACACCGCATGCGGTCAGTTCAGTTTTTTCGTTGTTTGCCCGGACATCTTCGGCCCTTCTGACGCAGTGCGTCAGCGGATGCGCCGTGAACTTGGAGATCAAGATGGCGATGATGAGCGGCGTGGACCACGTCGCGATCCGCGTGTCCGACATGGAGCGTTCGGTGGCCTTCTACCGCGACCTCCTCGGTTGGGAGGTCGTCATGGACCTGCGCCTCGACGGTTCAGGCATGGAGGTCGCACTCCAAACTCCTGGCGTGCAGGTGCACAACGTGATGCTGCGCAAGGATGCCCTCGGCATGATCGAACTCGTTCAGGTCCACTCGCCTGACGTCGCGCCCTACGACGGGAAGCGTCGGCCGTTGGACGTGGGCGGCATCTTCACCCTGTCGCTGAACGTCGAAGACATCGACGCCTGTTACGAGGAGCTGAGGGCCAAGGGCGTGGAGTTCCACTCAGCGCCGGCCACGATCGAGGTGCCGGGCCTCGGCACGACCAAGATCGTCTTCTTCAGCGACCCCGACGGTGTCGCGATCGAACTGGTGCAGGCCGAGGGAACTTCGCTGAACAAGTGATCAGCCACCACTGAGGTCACCGCGGTGCGACACCCGGACGATCGATCACCCGGCCGACCTGGCACGCCTCGTCCAGACGGTCGGGGATCGCGAACCGGGCTCGGTGGGGATCACCGAGCCCGGACGGGAAGAGGAGTTCCGGTGCGGTCTGGGGCACCGGCTGCCCGTGTCCACTCGATGTGGTGGGGGAGTGTGCGGAACCACCGCTCGAGCACGGCGGACACCACCGGATCGAGTCACCCCGCGGGCCGGTCGGGCAGCACGTCCTCGGTGAAAGTGGGTGGCTTGCCTTGCGGGACCTCTTCCATCTTCACCAAGCGGCTGTCTTCTGCCAGGTAGGACAGCGGCACGTGCACCGACCACGCGTACCATCCGTCGAGAACGCGGGCGATCTCTTTTCGTGCTGCCTCGTCGCATCCCACGCTCAGTGCGGTCTCCTCGACGCGGAGTCTGAGGTCCGGCAGTGTTCCGAAAAGCCGGCGGATGTCCTCGGTCACCGTGCTGATGGCGTGCCCGCGGTCGCACCCGTCGACGTGCTGGCGGACCAGGACGTAGTTGTTCGGATCGGCGTTGGCGGCATCGCGCTCGACTCCGAAGAGGTCGTTGGTCCACGTCGTGAAGTCGTTGAGAGCGGCGACGTAGTCACGGCCGGCCACGCTGTACCGGACAGCGTTGGGAACCTCGCCGCGCCCGCACGCTTCGATGAGGTCGAAGCAGATCTCGACGGTGCTGGCCTCGCGGCGGATGGCGAGGAACTCCTCGACCGAGGGGACCGTGCCTTCCAGGCGGTGCCTGTTCTCATCGCGCTGCGCCGCGAAGACCATTTCGGCGTGCGTGGTGAACCGGTTCCACCACTTGTCCGACACGACTGGCCGCGTACGCCGGCACAGGTCGGCCACTGCGGCGGGCAGGCCTGTGCCGTTCGGAACCGGCCCCCCGCCGCGGCGGAGCAGGATGTCACCAAGCCTGTCCTGGAGCGTGGCGAACGCCTGGGATCGGCCGGTGAACACGGCGATGTCCTGCTGGTCGTCGAGGAAGAACAAGACCGCGAACCACTGCGAGAACAGCGCGAGGTCCTCCTGCGCAGCCTGTGGGCAGCCGCGTGCGAAAAGCGCTGTGTACGCCAAGTCGTCGAACGCGCGGAATTGATCCGTCCCGCGGATCAGCCCGAACTCGGAAGCCCAGCCCTTGGTGCTCTCGTGAGCCGACGCAGCGAACGGGTTCTGCCACGCCGGAATCTGCGACGATGTGATTCCGAAGCTCCGCATCGCACTGTCACGAAAATCTTCGACGCAGGTCACGCCGATCGTCCTCTCGTCAGGTGGGTCCTACTCCGCTGTGTGTGCTCGTGGCTCCTGGTTCAGCACTCGAGACCTCGGCACGAGCAGGATGTCGCTGGGCCTCGTGGTGGCCCGCACGACCTCCCTCACGGTGTTGTGCGGTGCCGGCTGGAGGCGCCACCTGCTCATGATCGTGGCCAGGGCCACCAGGAGTTCGGTCTGGACGAACTGGTCTCCAAGACACTTGTGCGCGCCGGCGCCGAACGGCATGTAGGCATTTCGGGGGATGCTCCCGGCGCGCTCAGCCGCCCACCGGTCCGGGTCGAAGGCGTACGGCCGCGGGTAAAGAGCCGGGTCTCGGTGCATGGTGGTGGGACTGATTACGAACTCGGTGCCCGCCGGGAAGTCGTGGCCGCCCAGGGTGGCGTCGGTGGTGCATCGCCTCGTCAACAGCCAGGCGGGGTTGTTCCTGCGCAACGCCTCGGTCGTCACCTGGCGGCAGAAGGTCAGCTCGCGCAGGTCCGGCGCGGTGACGGGTCGTTGACCGATCCGTTCGTCCAGCTCCGCGTGGATCCTCCGCTGGACCTCGGGGTGCCTGGCGACGTGGTAGAACATCCAAGCCAGCACGGAAGCGATCGTCTCGGTGCCGGCGATCATGACACTCATGAGCTCGTCGTGGACCTGCTGGTCGGTCATCGACTCGTTCGTCGACGCGTCCCGAGCCGCGATCAACATGGACAGCAGGTCGTCACCCTCACCCGCGCCATCCCGGTAAGAGGTGATGACCAGGTCGATCGTGTCGTGCAGCCGGTGGTTGGCGCGGTCGAAGTCCCGGTTGAACTTGAGCGGCAGGCGCTCCACGAGGTCGGTGGGGGACAGCGTCCGGACAGCGATGCCGGCCATGAGCACCGGCAGCGTCTCGCGCACCACGCCGGCGGCGTCAGCGGCGACCTCGGAGGTGAACATCGCTTTGGTGACGATGGTGTAGGCGGTGTCGAGCATCAGGCCGTTCACGGACACCGGACGGCCGTCCTCCCACGGCGTGATCAGCGCTTCGATCTGACCCCGCATGAGGTCGACGTATCCGGCCACCCGTTGCCGGTGGAAGGCAGGCTGCATCAGGCGGCGTTGACGGAGGTGGAAGTCCCCCTTCGAGTTGCCGACTCCGTTCCCGGTCATCACCGCGAGCTTCTCGAAGAAGCGGCCCTTGTCGAAGTGGCGAGCATCCGTCAGGTAGAGCTGCTGGATCAGATCCGGGTCGTTCACCACGTACACGGGCTTGGTGCCCAGCCGGATCAGCACGATGTCGCCTTGGTGGCGAAGCGACTGGACGAACCCCAGCGGGTCGCGGAGAAGACGAGGGAGATGGCCGACGACGGGCATACCACCACGGGCGGTCACCAATGAGGGCCTGTGCAGGGGAACCGCCATGGTGATGTCCTTCCGATCATGACTTCGGCTGGCCGGACGGTTGTCGGGATTCGCCGCGGAGAACCACCTCGGGATCGCGGCAGTCGATCGGTTTCCAATGAAGTGCAACCACGGTGCTCAGGTGCTGGGCGCCGATGCGGCACGACGCCGACCGGCACGCAGGCAACCCGGCTGTCGCCTTTCACCGCATGTACACCGGACGCACCTCCAGCTCTTGCGAATCCACCCTGCAGAACGCTCGTATGCAGATGAGCGCCGCAGATCTCACCGTGGCGGAGTGCCGGGACCGATGCGCACAGGAGGGCGAGATCAAGGAACTAAGGGCATCGCCGCCGAGCGGAAGGGGCACACTTCCGCTCGGAGCTGCGCGACTGCGGGCACTGTCGTCTCTACTGAGCTGATGGTTTGTTGGGACCGCTGTGACGGCAGGCTGATCGGTTTGTTCGCCGAGTACGAGGTCACGGTCCTGCGCAGTTATGCCGAAGGCTTGCTGGCCCTGCTCGAGCATCGGGCTCGCTCGTACTCACCGGTCGCGGTTCTCGAACAACAGGATGCCTTGCTTCCCGTCGCCGTCACCACCGATCCACGACTGCTCGCGATCCTGCGAGACCAGGTGGGTGAGGAGCCCGGCTGCGTGCTGGCCCTGGTGGAGAACGAATGCTTCGGATCCGTCGGTGATTCACTTCGAAGTTTTCTGACGACATTGCCCCTCGCCGGCGGCCGGGTCGAACTCGCAAGCCGTGTGGACGCACAGGAGTGGGTCAGGGCCGTCCGGATCTACATCACGTCGATCATCACTGTGACTGATCACGAAGGAAACTCCTGTGGTCAGATGGCAAAGCCGACACTCGACTGGCTGGAGGATGTCGTCAAGTGCTTGGTCGCCGTCCTGGACGATCTGCCAGCCCGATGAACAGGCGATACATGGTGGGATGAGACCTCCCGGGTTTCACCCGGTGACGGTTTTCCTCCTGTGATCGCAGGAAAGTCGTCGGTGTGCACACCCGTGGTCCGCAGGAAAGCAGCGTGGCGGCGTCCCAGTAGTCCCAGCAGTGGCTGATCAAACCGTGGGGTACAAGGCACATGACGCTCATGTCCAGGACGCGGAGGAACTCTCGGTAATCAGCCCACCGGGTTGTCCTGGCGAGCGCATCGACTGCAAGCGTGCCCGATATGGTCCACCGCACGGCAGCGGACCGTCCACCGGTGACGACGTCGCTCACTTGGAGACGGAAGTCCGGCGCGGCTCGGAGCCACAGTTCCGCATGGTTCGCGACACCGGAGCAGGATCGCACCACCACGCCGACGAGGGCATCCTCGTCGACGGCATCCTCGGTGAAATGCGGCAAAGCCTTGGCGTCACGCGCGTTGAACGCTGCAGCTCAGGCGTCAACCGCGTCGACGTCAGTGCGGAGGTGGGCGTGTGTTGCGCGCAACTGAGCTGATTCGTGCGCGCGTGGACCGCTCATTTCCGATGATCGACGAGTCCGGCGCGTCCGCGGACCGGTCAGATCAGTGGGAGCAGGTGAGGGTCACCGGCCGTGGGTGGCACCGAGCACTTCACGCGTCCACACCGAGGCTCGGCGCAGGAAGAAGTCCAGGTCGCCGTGCAGCAGCGCGGTGAAAGGTCCTGGAGATCCCAGCTCTGCGAGGCACGCCCGCGCCCGGTGGCGCATCACCACGAGATCGCGGTGGTAGGCCGACACGGCAGCGGGGGAGCACGAGAGGTCGCGCAGCGTCAGCCGCGCGCTGACGTCGTGTTGCGCTTCGTGGCTCAGCCGAACCAGGTGTTGCCTGCGGTACGTGCTCGCGGTCGCCAGTGCGTGGGCGATCAGCAAAGGGGGTGTGCGGTGCGCAGGGGCCGGGGTGCACGCGGCGGCTTGGTCGGCGAGTACGCCGTACCGCTCGCCGAAACGGCGCCAGTCACCTGCGCTGGCACCGTTGCTCGTCCGCGCGGCCATCGCGGCCTCTCGCGCGTACGCGGTTTCCCGCCTCGATGCTCCGCCGGCGAGCACATCGCGAGGTGTCCGGGCGATCGTACGGGCCTTGGTGCCCGCGGGGTGCACGAGATCGCGCGCCCAGGCCTCACGCGTCGGGGTGCGCGGGCCTTGTGAGTCGAGGTAGCGCATCGGCAGCCGCGCGGGGTCGCGCCTCATCGTCTCCACTCCTGTCCACCACAGACAGGACAGAACGGAAACAGGGAGCGCCTCGAGGGGGCCGGCACCCGCTGCTCCCGCGACCACCACGGCGAACAACCGTGAGCTGACCACTGGCGGACGGCCTTGCGCCAGCAAACCGCGGCCTACGGCGCGGACTTCCTGCGGGGTCGCGACAAGGAGTCCGACTTCGACGTCACGCAGCGCCGCCCGCAGTGCGGCCGCGTATCGGCCGAGCACGGGATGGTTCCGGTGGTCCGCCGTGGGCATCGTCGTGGCGGGGCGGTCAGGCGGCCTGGCGGTGGTCTTGCCGCTGCCGCGTGCGCATCGGAGGCGGTGTGGCGGCGTCGATCGCGGCGAGCACCGTGCTCGCGGAGAGCAGCCATCGGCGGCGTGGGTCGGGCGGGCAGAACCACGCCGTGCCCCGCGTCGCCCGCGCATTCGGCAGCGGAAGTTCCACTGTGGAGGGAACGGTCAAGAAGCGCACGTCTCCCGGCATCTGGAACTGACCCAGCACGACCTCGTCGGTTTCCGCGAGGAACACCGCTCTCGGCCCCCGTGCACCGACCAGTAGGGCGGGGGTGCTGAAACCGTTGTGCTCCATCCTGTCTCGCACCTGGACCGCACGGTCCGCGGGGACGTCGAACGCGACCAGACCGCGTCCCAGTGGCAACACCACGGCGTTTCCGGTCACACAGGCAGGCCATGCCATGTGGTCGCGGTACCACGCGGCGGCGCTGTCGGCTGCATAGGGCGACATTCGCGTCATCGTCACAACTCCTCGTCTCTTGCACGCATGGCAGCATCGCCATGGCGAGTGGAGGAATCTCTGGCGCGCAGAACTATCCGCTCGGGCGAGGCTGTGGGGGAGAACGGGCAGTTCGTCCGATGTCGCGAACCCGGCGTCGCGCCGCCCCGTCGTGCAGCGGGCGTTGCGGAGGCGGGTGTTGGGTTCGTGAAACGGCTTTGAGCGTCTTGCGCGATGTCGGCGGAGTCGAGTTCGGGGGCAGGCAGCAGAGCTCTCGTCCGTCGCGACCCGTGAAGCCGACGGTGCCACCGTGGTGAGCTCAGCGACGTGGATCGCGCTCAGCGCGGCGTGGGGATCATGGTCAGCGGTTCGGGGCGCAACGTGCCGCTGGTGACGAGCCGAACCTTGGAGTCCGCGGGCAGTTCGAGACGCCACCTGCGCAGCACGGCCGCCAGTGTGATCGTCATCTCCGCCCACGCGAACGACTCGCCGATGCAACCGCGTGGTCCCGTGGAGAACGGCACGAAGGCGCTCTTGAGGTGATCGCCGTCGAGCCAGCGGTCCGGGTCGATCCGGCCGGGGTCCGGGTAGAAGCGTTCGTCGTGGTGCAGCGAGTACGGGCTGAAGATCAGCGTTGTACCGCGCGGGATGTGGTGCGATCCCCAGCGCAGGTCGTCGTTGGCCTGCCGCATGAGGAACCAGAGGCTGTAGCGGCGCAGCACCTCGTTGAGGAATCGCCGCGTACAGGTCAGGCGGGGCAGGTCGGCGAAGGACGGCTCCCGTCCCGCCAGCACCTCGTCCACCTCGTCGAGCACCTGCCGCTCGACCGCCGGGTTGCGCGCGAGCTCGTAGAAGGCCCCGGCGAGCGCCGCCGAGGTGGTCTCGACGCCTGCCACGAACAGCGTGGTGATCTCGTCGTGGACCTGCGCGTCGGTCATGGTCGTACCGGTGTCCTCGTCACGTGCTGACAGCAGGATGCCGAGCAGGTCGTCGTGGTGCTCGGGATCGGCGCGGTACCGCGCGATCAGCTCGTCGACGATGGCGTGGAACTCCCTGATCCGCGCGGTGGTCCTGCGTGCTCCGGGAAGTGGCAGGCGTTCCCACACGCCCATCGGCAGCATCGCCCGGACGCTCATCGTCCTGATCACCGTGTTGCTGAGCGAAGCGAGCCTGCGGGAGGCCTCCTTCGTCAGGTGCCGGGAAGAGCAGAGCGAGCGCGCGATCACCACGCCCGCGAGCTGGGCGACCTCGTCGTCGACGGCGACACGTTCTCCCGGCCGCCACGAGGCGGCGAGCGCGGCCGCCTCCTCGGTCATCACGCCGGCGTAGGAAGAGATGCAGGTGCGGCGGAACGCGGGTTGCATCATCCTCCGGTGGGTGGCGTGCACCGGGCCGTCCGCCGTGACCAAGCCGTTGCCGATGAGATTGCGCACGCGGTCGTAGACCCAGCCCTTGCCGACCCTGCGGGCGTCGGTGACGAGCATCTGCCGGAGCAGGTCCGCGCTGTGCACGTAGTAGGCGGTGCGGCGCCCGAGCCGGAGACGTACGAGGTCGCCCTGGCCCGCGAGGCCGCGCATGAACCGCTGTTTGCGCAGCGCCATCGCCAGGCTGTGCCCGATGAGGGGCATCCTCCCTCGCGCGGTGGGGACCCGGTCGTCATCGCGGCTCATGATGTCTCCTGCTGTTCGGCGCGGCACTCGACGCTAGTGGCGGTGCGGGTCGGCCGCGCCGGGATTTCCCTCACCGGCCAACGTCTTTGCCCGTCCGCGCAGACCTGCACACGGGAAGAACACGACCAGGCACTTCGTCTGGAGCCGATCGTCCGGCGGGCCCTTCACCGCTTCGATGTCGCGAGTCCACCCTGGACATGGGCTGGCGAGTCGATCACGACTCGGGCTCTGGTCGTGTCGGAGCTCCGGCATGGTCCTTCCCGGTGAACTCGAGCCGGACCGTCCCAAGCGCCGGAATCTCGGCTGGAGCCGTTCCGGCCGGTCTCCTTACCTTCACCGGGAAGTTCCGGCACGCTCGACAGCAAAGGCAGGCGAGTGGTGAAACGCAGCGAAACGGCGGTCGGATCGGCCGAAGAGCTTCTTCGGCGGTGCGGGGACGAGGTTTCCGGTCCCCTGCGCGCGGCCGTTGACCGGCTGCCGGGCGAGCTGCGCCTCGGCGCCGGTTTCCACCTGGGGTGGTGGGATGCGGAGGGCACGCCCGTGTCGGCCCCGCAGGGCAAGCGGGTGCGCCCCGCGTTCGTGCTGTCCGCCGCCCGCGCGGTGAGCGGCCGTGCGAACGACGAGGCACTGCGCGCCGCGGTCGCGGTCGAGCTGGTGCACAACTTCTCGCTGGTGCACGACGATGTGATGGACGCGGACGAGCTGCGCCGCGGCCGGACCGCGGTGTGGGCGCGCTTCGGGGTGCCGTACGCGATCCTGCTCGGCGACGCGATGCTCGCGCTGGCCGGCCAAGTTCTGGCCGGCGTCGGCGATGACACGCGGCCATGCCACCTGCTCAACGAGGTCGTGATCGCCCTGTGCACGGGGCAGCACCAGGACATGGCGTTCGAGAAGTCGTCCGCGGTGTCCGTCGGCGACTACCTCGAGATGGTCGCAGGCAAGACCGCTGCCCTGGTGGCGTGCGCGTGCGCGCTGGGTGCGCTCGCCGGTGGCGCCGGACCGGGCGAGGTCGAGGTGCTGCGCCGCTTCGGTCACCACGTCGGTCTCGTGTTCCAGCTCGTCGACGACGTGCTGGGCATCTGGGGTGATCCGGCGGTGACGGGCAAGCCGGCCGGTGCGGATCTGCGCCGCTACAAGAAGTCCATGCCTGTGCTCGCCGCGATCGGCTCCGGGTCGGAGGCTGGACGGCTGCTTGGTGACATGTACCGGACGCGGTCCATCGCCGACGCCGCCGCGACCGAGCGCGCCACCCGTCTGCTCGAGCGGGCAGGCGGTCGCGACTGGACCGAGGCCCAGGCGATCAGGAACCACCGCCTCGCGCTCGCGTGCCTGGACGAGCTGGGGCCGGGATGGTCCGCCGGCGAACTGCGCGCATTGGCCGATCTGGTGGTGAGCAGGAACAAATAGCCTGGTGCGGCCGGTCCTCGACGCGCCGTCCGGCGGCGAGGCGCACGGCGCCCGGCTTTCTCAGGAAGCCGTCGAGGACGTTGCGATTCATCGGAACCGCTGTGCGGTGCGCACCACTTCTCTGCCCAGCTGCGCCTGCAGGACCGCGTCTCCCGCGGACGGCAGCCAGACACCGTCACTCACGCCCTCCGCGAGCAGTACGTAGGTCAACGCGGAGGCGCTCATCACGGGGCTGCTGCCGGGGAGGCCGGGGAGCAGCACGGGCAGCAGCGGGTAGTCGGAAGCGACAGCGAGCATGCGTGCGGCGCGCCCGACCGTGAGGGGGTCGGTGCAGGTCACGGCGAGCTGGGTATTGGTGAAGCGATTTTTCTCGAGCATCGCGCAGACGCGCAGATAGGCCTCAGCGAGCAGCAACGGCCGTCGTTCATCACGGGGGAGCGGCGGCACCAGCGCCAGTTCCAGTGACAGGCCGGCGTCGTGGGCGATCCTGGTGAGTGCGGGAGCCCGCAGGCTGAAAGCCTCTTCGTCCCGCACGACCAGCCGCACGCCGGCACAGCCCAGCAGTCGAGCTCGTGCTACGGCGGTCACCGTGCTTGCGACCTCCGCGACGATCGGGACGCCCGTGTCGCGGATCACCGCCGCGGCGAGTGCGGCACCGGTTGTCAGGCTCCAGCCCCGCACCAGCAAGGTCTGACAGCCGGCTGCCACGGCGGCTGCGGCCTCGGCGGGCAGAGCGCGGGAGATGGCGGTCGCGGCGCGTACGACGACCGGATGGCGCCCCCCGACGGAGACCGTCCCGGTCCTGGTGTCGCGGGTGTGCCGCCGCCAGGACGTCATGGCCGCTGTGTCGGCTCCGTTCACCGGGCGCGGAACCACAAAGACCGGCGGAGCCGATGGCGGTCGATTTCCTGGCACAATTCCGCACCCTCACAGGCTGACGGGGAGTCTGCATCGAAACTGTGCAGAAGCTCACTCATGTCGTGCTCTCGTAACGCTCACCTGCCCGGGAAAGATCGAGACAAGGTACAAGTGTGCGCCTCGACGGCTTACCAGGATCGGGAATCGTCCGAACGGGTGATCAAAGTGATCGTCTTTGGGTTCGCGCAGATCCATTGCTAGCTTTGGCAAGCTCGCCGAAGCGGCGGCCGTACCGGCTCGAAGGGATGAGTGAAGCGAACCTGTTCACCCAGGTAAGCAGGCTCACCCCTGTGTAGTAGAGGTGAAATGTACCTGCGTTTGCTTGGACAGTTGCAATTGATTGGCGACGACGGCCGGCCGCGCGTCGTCAGCGCGCCGAAACGCAGGGCAGTGCTCGCCGTGCTCGGCTTTCACCTGAACACCGCCGTTTCTTTCGACCAGCTGGTGCGGGCCGTGTGGGAAGACCACCCGCCTGCCAACGCCAAGACGTCCTTGCAAACACACATCTGGGCACTCCGCAAGTTGCTGGACCCGTCTCTCTCCCTGCAGACGCGCGAACCCGGCTACGTGCTCACCGGGCCTGCGGACGCCACCGACCACGCCCGCTTCCTCGACCTCGTCCGGCGTTCGCGCGGAATGGACGACGAGGAGGCCGTGCTCACGTTGGGTGCCGCGCTCGAGCTGTGGCGCGGTGAGCCGTTGAGCGACGTCGGACGGACCGAGCCACTCGACGCGTTGGGACAGGAGCTCGAGGACACTCGGTTGGGCGTGGTTGAGGATCTGGCGCATCGGCTGTTGAGGCTGCGGCGACCGACCGAAGCGCTGTCGCTGCTCACCGCGGACGCAGCCCGTCACCCCTTCCGCGAGTCCCTCGTTCGATTGCTGATGATCGCCTACAGCCACAGCGGTCAGCAGGCCCGTGCCATAACCACCTACCACAAGGTGCGCGAACAGCTTTCCACGGAACTGGGCGTGGACCCCAGCCCGTTGCTGCGTGCTGCGTTCGAGTCGATCCTGCGAGGGGAGGACGCACCGGGCGCGGCCGTGGCCCACGTCGAACCCAGCCCGGTCACCGTCGCGAGGCTCGAATCCGGCCACCTCGTCGGCAGGCAGGAAGAGCTCGGCGTCCTCACCTCGTTCCTGCGTGAGCTGCAGGCGGGCAGGGGCGGCGTCGTGTCGATGTGCGGCGAGGCGGGCGTCGGGAAGTCCGCGCTGATCGCGGAACTGCTCGGCGCCGCGCGGGACAGCGGCGTGCGGGTGTGCGCGGGCGTTGCCGAACGAGCGGAGCGGGACCTGCCGCTCATGGCCGCAACGGCCGCGCTCGGGTTCAACCACGTCTCCGACGAGCCTGACGTGGTCGAGCTCATGCGCATGCTGCGTGGGCAGTCCACCACGACCGCCCGGTTCACATCGCACCGCGAGGTCGAGGTCGCGGTGACCAGGATGATCATCGCGGTGGTCGAGAAGTGGTGTGTGCGGTCGCCGGTGCTGGTGGTGGTGGAGGACCTCCAGTGGGCTGACTCCTCGAGTTTGCTGCTGCTGCACCTGCTCGGGCGGGCGGCCTGCCTGATGCCGCTCGGCGTCGTCGTGACGGCGCGCACGGGCGTATTGCCCGATCACGTCCAGGAATTGCTGCAGGGTATGGCCAACAGGCCGGGAGCGATCAGGCTGGATATCGCACCGCTGAGCGAGGAGGCGATCGTCGGCCTGGCCGAGCGCAAGTTCGGCGCTCTTCCCGGCGAGCGTCTGCGCAAGCTCCTCGCAGGAGCCGCGGGCAACCCGCTGTACGCGCTGGAGCTCTTGCGCGGCCTCAAACCTTCGCAGAAGGTCAGATCCGGTGACGGTGTGGTGGATCTCGTCGGACCGGCCGAGTACAGCCTGCCGCCCTCACTGCTCTCGGTGGTCGACCAGCACCTGAGGCTGCTGAGCGCGCAGGCGCGCGGTGTGCTCGAGGTGGCCGCGGTGCTCGGCTGCGGATGCGCACTGGCGGAGCTGTCCGCGATGTCCGCGTTGCCGGAGCCCGTGTTCGCCGCTTCGATCACCGAGGCCGTGGTCGCGGGCGTGCTGTCGGAGACGTCGGCCGGTCACGTCGGATTTCGGCACGACGTGCTGCGCCAAGCCGTGCTCGAGAGCAAGCCGGCACCGCTGGTGGGGGCGGTGCAGCACCGTGCCGCCCACCTGTTGAGGGAGCTGGGCAGACCGGTCGAACGCATCACGGCGCACCTCGCCGCCAGTCCGCTGCTCGACCGGGAATGCGCGCAGTGGCTCTCGCGCGCCGCGCGAGAGGTGATCACCAGGGCTCCCAGCACCGCGATCGACCTGTTCGGAAGAGCGCGTGAGGTGGCGGGGCTCGATCAGGACCTGCGACGGCAGCTCACCCGGGAGTACGCGTCCGCGCTGTTGTGGTCGGGCAGGCTGGAAGAGGCGGCTGCGACGGCGCGCGCCCTGATGGCGGAAGAATCGGATCCGCAGCAGCGCGCCGAGCTGCGCTATCTGCTCGCGCGCACGTCGTTGTACAGCGGGCACCCGCAGGAGACGCTGCGCCAGGCCGAGGCGGCGCTGGCCGAGCGGGTTCCCGACAAAGGGGCGAAGCGCAGTCTCCAATGCATGCAGGCGGTCGCGCTGAACTCGTTGCTGCTCATCGACCACGCCCGTTCGCTCGCGGAGTCGGTGCTGGCGGACGCGGTGGAGGATTCGGACGCGGGCACCGTTGTGCAGCTCATGCACCTGCTGGGGGCGATCGAGCTCGTGGCGGGAGACCGCGAGCGCGCGATCACTCACTTCAGGGCGGGCATCGCCGCGCTCGCCGACACCCAGACGGAGCCGTTCACGGCGGTAACCCTGTACGTGACCAAAGCCGCCGCTGAACTCGACCTCGATCGGCCGGACGACGCGCGGTCCACGCTGGTCGCCGGTCTGAGCGCGGCCGAGGTCGGCACGGGTGCGGCACCCGCCTGGTACCACACGGTCGCCGCGCAGCACCGCTTCCGCGTCGGGCAGTGGGACGACGCGCTGACCGACGTGGCGGTGGCAGTCGACGTGGTGCAGTACGACGACGAGTTCAACGTGACGCGATCGGCCAAGGGACTCGAAGTCATCGTGCTCGCCCGCCGCGGTTCGCTGGCCGAGGCACGCGCCCGCCACGAGGTGATCGAGCCCGCCGCGCCGGGTCGCGTCAACATGTTCGGCTACTGGGTCGAGTGGGCAGGGGCCGTCCTGCTGGACGCGGATGGCCAGCCCGGCGAGGCAGTGGAGCGTCTCGTCAGCCTCGTCTGCACGGGCGAGATGCCCAAGCCTCACCTGAGCGTGGTCATACCCGATCTGGTGCGCCTCGCGCTCGCGTCGGGGAAGCGGGAAGTTCTTTCGGCTGTGGCTCGCGAAACGGCTGACTGGGAGCGCCGGACACCGGCACCGGGCCTCACGGCAGCGCTCGCCCTGCTGGCCGCCATCCCGTCCGGAGATCCTGCGGGGTGCGAGCGCGCGGCGGAACTGTACCGGCAGGCGGGCAATGTGCTCGCAGCCGCGCTGTGCGACGAGATTGCCGCAGGCCTGTTCTCGGCAGGTGGGCGGGATGATGCCGCCACGACGGCGGTGGGCCGAGCATTGGCCGGCTACGCGGTCCTGGGAGCCAAGTGGGATGAGCAGCGCGCGCGCACTGCCGTGGATGTGGTGCCGCGGGTGCCCGAAGAGCCGGCACAGCAGGTGCCGCTCGAGCTGACCGAGTCGGAGTGGCAAGTCGCGCGGTGCGCCGCGTGGGGCATGACGAACTCCGAGATCGGCGCTCGCCTCGGCATGGCGTCACCCGTGGTGGAGCGGCACCTGGAATCGGTGATGCGCAAGGGCGGCGTCAGCTCACGGTTCGACATCGCCGAGCGGCTGCTCGCCGGATGAGCACCGTGCGTGTTGTTTCCTCCGGTGAGCAGGTCACGCGGAAACCGCCCTGAGCGGATGCGCAGGGGCGGTGGTGAGATGACGTATGTGGCGTGTGAGCACGGTCGAGTGAGCGGATCATGGTGCACACCGCCGACCTTCGCGGCCAAATCGACTTGTCCGGTGGTGATGCGCGGTCAACGAGTTCGTGCCGCATACGCACCCGGAGCGGCACGTTTGCTGTTGACGAGTGGAACACCACTGTGAACAGTCAATGGAGAGGTCTTTGACAGTCGGTTCTCCGGGTTGCCCGGTCTTTCCGCAGGGTAGGGGTGAAATGTGCCCGCAGCAACGGCTGGCCGCTGAGGTGGCAAAGCCGTACGACACCAACGCCGGCCATTGTGGGGCGGAGTCGACGTCGACGCGGTGGGTGGTGGAGCCGTCGCGTTACCCGGTCCGGCAAGAGCTCGTCACGGCAGTCGCACCGTTGTGACGAGGCCATGTCCGGGGGCGGGCTCCAGGTCGGGTTGCGCCGGAAGAGTTCAGGCGCTAAATGGTGGTCGGCTGAGGTACGGCGAGACGTAGGTTGGTGGCCATGTTTCCGGGCACATCGCAGAATGTTTGGGTTGGACGCGAGGAGGAACTGGCCGTACTCGAAAGCGCCGTCCAGCGGATCGGCGCCGGCACCGGAACTGCGGTGTGGATCGAAGGCGAAGCGGGAATCGGCAAGTCCGCGCTTGCGGTCAAAGGGATCGAGTTCGCCCGCAACGCGGGGTACGAGGTGCTGACCGGGATCGCGGATCCGATGGCGCAACGGTCGCCGTTGCACGTCGTGGTGGATCTGCTGCGGATCTCCTCGCGTTCGGCGGACCCGCGGCGCACCGAGATCGCGAAGCTGCTGCGGGAGCGGCGCCTGGGTTTGCTCGAGCCGACCAACGTGGCGTGGGCGGAGATCGAGCTCCTCGTCGGGCTCGTCGACGACATGTGCACGGAAGGTCCCATCGTGCTCGTGGTCGACGACGTGCAGCATTTCGACGAGGCGTCATTACTCCTGTGGCACCGGCTGGTCTCGGCGGTGGACCAGTTGCCGCTGCTGTTGCTCACGACGTGCCGCCCGACGCCACCTCGGCAAGAAGTTCATGACCTGCGCGCGGCCATCGCCCGGCGCGGGCACTTCGTGCTGGAGCTGGCACCGCTGTCCGACGCGGAGTCGGAGCGGCTGCTGGCCGGCCTGCTGGCCGAGGTCCCCGATTCGACGCGCGATCGGCTGGCGTCGCTGGCCATGGGCAACCCGCTCTACTTGCGGGAACTGGCCAACGCCACGGGACTTGAGAGCGGAGGCGCAGACGACCGGCTGCCCGCGTCTTTCAGCGAGGCGCTGACCCGCAGGCTCGGTGTGGTGCCCGACGCGGCGACGGAGGTCCTGCGGATGGCCGCGCTGCTCGGCGGCAGGTTCTCGGTGACCGAGCTCGCGGTGCTGATGCGCCGGTCCGCGTCCGAGCTGGCCGGAGCGCTCCAGGACGCGGTCGCGGCCGGAATCGTGATGGACGTGGAGGGCGAGCTGACCTTCAGGCAACCCTTGTTGCGCCAGGTGTTGTACCAATCGATCCCGGGCGCTCTGCGGTCCGCGCTGCACCGGGAGGCGGCACAGGCACTGGCGATCTCCGCGGGCCAGCCGTTGCGGGTCGCCGAACAGCTCGCGGCATCCGATCAGATCGGTGACGGCTGGGCGCGCCAGTGGCTCGCGGTGCACGCCGCCCCGCTGGCCGCGCAAGCCCCCGACCTCGCCATCGACCTGCTGCGCCGCGAGGTGGACCAGGTGCAGGTCGATGACGACCAGACCGGGGTGCTCCTGGTGGTGCTCGCGTGGGTGTTGCTGGGGGTGGGCCGTTACCGTGAGGCGGCGGCGTGCGCACGACGTGGTCTTGCGGTGGTGAGCACCACCGGACATCGCTCCGAGATGGAGTTCGTCCTGGTGCGAGCCCTGTTCAGCCTCGGGGAGCACAGGGAGGGCATCGACGCGGTGCGGCGGTCGCTGTCCCGGCCAGACCTGCCCGTGGTGTGGCGTGCGCGGTTGCTCGGCTGCCTCGCGATGGTGCAGCGCGGCGGGGAAGGCGATATCGCCGCCGCGGACACGACGGCTCAGTTGGCGCTCAACATGGCGGAGAGCGTGCACGACTCGTTCGCCGCCGCTTACGCACTCATCGTGCTGTGGATGAACAGGTCCGTACGCCGTGACCACGGTGCGGCACTCGCGTTGCTGGACCGCGCCCTCGACCTGCTGCGGACAGGACCCGATCACACCGACCTGAGGGCGATGGCCGAGGACGGCCGGATCTTCACCCTGCAGAACCTGGGCCGCTGGGAGGAGGCGGCCGCGGCGCTGCACCGCAAAACCGGCGGCGTCGTCCAGCCCGGCATCACCACGGCGGTGCTGCGGTACTGGTTGGGTGAGTGGGACGACGCGCTGGCCGAGCTGGACCTGGACGACGCCTCAGCGGCCGGGTTCTCCTACTCGGGACTGCGGGAACCGGGGCCGCTCCTGCTGTGGCACGGTGTCGCCGCGCTCGTGGCGGCGCGCCGTGACGAGCGCGAGCTCTCCAGGAAACACCTGGAGGCGGGGCTCGCGGTGTCCGGCCCGACGGTGGCGGACCGTGAGAACCTCGACTTCCTGGTGGTGGCGCGCGCCGTCGTGCTGGAGCAGGACGGCGACCGGGCGCGGGCCAGAGCGGTGCTGGGGGAGATCCTGCTGCACCGCGGTTCATCGGAGATGACCCTCACCCACCAGTGGCTGCCCGATCTCGTGCGCCTCGCGCTCGACGACGGCGATGAGCAGACCGCGCGCGCCGCCGTGAACGCGTGCAGCGTCGAGGCATCCGCCGAGGCGGAACCCGGTCGCGCGGCGACGGCGCTGCTGCGTTGCCAGGGACTTCTGACCCGGGACGTGAACGCGCTCGCGGCGGCGGTCAGCTGGTACCGCGAGACGGGACCGGCCGTGGACCTGGCGGCGGCGCTGGAGGACCTGGCCGTGGTGCTGGCCGATCGCGGTGAAGCGGCGGCGGCGCGGGACGCGTTCAACGAGGCGGTGGACCTCTACACCGGATTCGGAGCGAACTGGGACGTTCGACGGGCGGAGCGGCGGTTGCGCGCGTACGGCGTGCGCCGAGGTGTCCGGGGCAAGCGCGAGCCTCGCGTCCTGTCCGGCTGGCAGGCGCTCACGTCGACCGAGCTGCGCATCGCATCGATGGTCGCGGACGGTCAGTCCACCCCGAGCATCGCCGCGAACCTGTACCTGTCGCCGCGCACGGTGCAGACCCACATCTCGCACGTGCTGGGCAAGCTCGGTGTCCGCAGCCGGGTCGAGATCGCGCGTGAGGTTTTCCGGCAGCGCGCGGGCGGCGCCCCTGTGCCGAGCTGACGTCCGGTCCGTCCGGTTCACTCGATCAGGTCCGCAGGGTCATACCGCAGGTAGGTCCGCAGGGGAGGCCTGTGAACCTCGCGCTCCGACCGGCCCCGGCCTCGCCCAAGGCTCTTGACCAGCGGCGAACGTTTCCCGGCGTGCCGCAAGTCATCTGCTGTTGTCGGCGTTTTCATTGTGCGTCAACAGACCGATGTCTACGCGATCCCGTCCCGGCAACCTTTGGGTCCGGCAGACCTGGCAGCTTCGGGAGAGACAGTGGAAACAGTTCGCGTCGCCGTGTACTCGCCAGACCCCTTGACGGTCGCGGGCCTTTCCGGCGCGCTGTCCGGCGAGACCGGCGTCGAGGTGATGGAGGGTCTTCCCCCGACCGGCGTGGATGTGCGTGTCGTCGCGACCTACCACCTCACGCCCGAGGTCCTGGCACTGCTGCGCCGAACGGCGGTGACCCGCGTTCCGGTGGTGCTGGTGGTCAACGAGCTCACCGAGCCGCAGTTGCTCGCCGCCGTCGAGTGCCGCGTCGTGGCTGTGCTCTCCCGGCAGTCCGTGACCGCTGAACGCCTCGTGCACAGCGTCCGCACCGCCTCCGTTGGCGGCGGCGTTCTGCCGCCTCCGCTGCTGGGTGAACTGCTCAAGCACCTCGAACGCCTGCAGCGGGAGGTGCTGGGCCCCCAGGGGCTCAATGCGGCCAGGCTGGACCCGCGGGAGATCGACGTTCTGCGCTTGATGGCCGAGGGGATGGACACGGCGGAGATCGCCGGCGAGCTGGCCTACTCCGAGCGCACTGTGAAGAACGTGATCTCCGGTCTCACCCAGCGGCTCGAGCTGCGCAACCGTTCGCACGCTGTCGCCTATGCGATGAGAAACGGCATGATCTGATCTGCTCATCCGATGTGCTGAGGCGGTGGCCGGAGCCGGTCGCCGCCTTCTCGTGCGTCCATCGTGAGGATTGCCCGATGTGCCACCGGTGCGCGGGAACCGCCACCCAAGTCCGGCATCCGTCCTGTGCGGACAGAACTGCCAAGGGACCGGAGATCGTCCCGCGCGGCCTGAGGGTGTCGTCCGCATCGCTGTGACCTGCTATGTCGACTTACACCGGGGTTCCGGACGTTCGGCTGTGAGCGCTCCCGCACCTCGGCCGCAAATGTGCGGCCGTGCGGGGCATGAGGTTCAGGCGGCTTCCAGCACGGGCATCGTCTCGCGCAACGTGCGGAGGGCGTTGTGCACACGGCTTTTCACGGTGCCGACGGGGACACGCAGCACCTCGGCGGCGCTCTTGGCGGTGCGGTCGGCGAAGTAGACCTCGACCACGGTTTCCCGATGCGGCCGTGGCAACGACTCGAGCACGGTGCCGACCATGAGCCGGTTCAGGACGTCGTCACTGCGCTCCGGCACCGAGGTCGGGTCGACGACGGGCATCTCCACCTCGGTCAGCCGGGCGCGCGGGCTGCGGACGTGGTCGACCACGATGTTGTGCGCCACCCGCATCAGCCAGGACCGCACGGAACCGCAGTCTTCGGTGAGCCGCTCGACGTTGCGCCACGCGCGGATCCACGTCTCCTGCACTACGTCCTCCGCACGGTGCCGGTCCCCTCGCGTCAGTCGCGTGGTGTAGGCGAGCAGAGCGGCACCGTGGTCTCGGACGATGTGGTCGATGGTGGCGGACATCTCGGCTCCTTCGTCGCGGTTTTCCTGTTGCGACGACTATTGCGAGTCCAGGCGCGGAAATCGGTGGGGCGCTCCCTCCGGAGCAGGGGTGCAACCCGCCGGTTCTAGCGGGGATTTCCCTCCGCCGTGGTAGGGGAATCCCCACCTCTCCGCCGGCGTCGGGTGAGCAGCCGCACCATGCCGGCTAGGAGCAGCGCCGCGATCAACAGTGTCCCCGCGAACCACAGCGCGCGGCTCGCCGGTGCCGGATCCGGTGGGGTGGCTCGAGCGATCACGAGCGGTTCCACCGACCGCGGGGCGGAGGTGGCGGTCACGGGCAGCAGCGTCGTGACGGCGGCCACCGGGTTCACCACGCCGTGGCCCAGTCCGGGGTGAGGAACGGCACCTGCGGGTCTGTCCGCTGTGGACAGCAGACGGCTGGTGACGTCTCGTGCGGACAGAGTCGGGTGGTAGGCGCGGACGAGCGCCGCAGCGCCGGCGACGTACGCGACGCCGAGCTCGCTCGCAGAGCCGACGCGGTGCCCACCGCCGAACGGTCCCGCGCCCACCAGGTTCTCCGCGGGGGCGGCCAGCGCGGGCTCGGCACCCAGGACGGCGGTGCCCGCCGCTCCGTTCTCGGTGAGCGGTGCCACCGCGAGAACCCCTGGTGTCGCGGCGGGATAGGCGCGGCCACCTTTTTCCTTCGCGGCTGCGGAGGCCACGACCACGACGTCCCTGGCTTGGGCGTGCGCCACTGCCGCGCGGAGATCGGGGTGATCGGCGTGGGTCGTCAGCCCGACCGCGATGACGCGGGCACCACCGTCGGCGGCTGTGCGGATGCCGGCCGCCAGCTTCACCGGGTCCACCTCGGACGGTTTGTCGGTGACGCGCACCGGAAGCAGGGTCGCACCGGGGGCGATGCCCGCGAACGTCGTGCCCTCCTGCTGCCTGGCGGCGATCAGGCTGGCCAGGAACGTGCCGTGGCCCGAGCAGTCCGCGTTCCCGGGTCCCTTGCCGGTGCTCAGGTCCGTGCCGGGGAGCACCGCGTTCGCCAATGCGGCCGCACCGGCGCTCACACCGGTGTCGACGACACCGACGACCACTCCTCCCTCGGTGAGCTGCCATGCGCGGTCCGCGCCCATCCTCCGCTGCGCCCACGACGGGGCCTCGACCACTTTCTCCTCGGGACCTGCGCACTGGTCCTGCGCGTGCGCGGCCCGCACGGGGAGCGGAAGACAACCCGCCGTCAGCACGGCTGTGAGCAGGATCTGCAGATTCCTGCGACTCACGACTCCTCCGTCCAGCCGACCTGGAGCCCGACGGCGTCGCGGCGGGTGACCAGCTGGCCACGGCCGGGCGGGAGCTGACGACCACGCGCGCCGTTGAGCAGTGGCATCTCGTTGGGAGGGACCGACAGCGCGAGCTCCGACGTGTTCGACTCCTGCAGCCTGCGCACCACGGCGTCCATCGAGGTCCGGCTGGAACCCGCGGCGGCGCGGGTGAGCACGACGTGCAGGCCGATGTCGCCTGCCTGGGGAAGCAGTTCCACGAGGGAGTCGAGCGGGCCGCCCATTCCGCTGATCAGCAGGTCGTAGTCGTCGACGAGGACGAACACCTCAGGACCGGACCACCAGTCCCGGTCCTTCAGCCTGCTCGGTGCGATGTCCTGACCCGGTACGCGTTCCTTGAGCTCGGCCGCGATCGGCCGGATGATGTCGCCGGCCACGGCACCGGACACCGCCACACCGCGCCGGTACTGCTCCGGCACGCTCTCCAGCATGGTTCGGCGCGGGTCGATCACGACGACCTGAGCGTCCTGCGGTGAGTACACCCGAGGGATCGCCGCGGCGATCAGCCGCAGCACGGCGGACTTGCCGCTGCCGCTGTCACCGATGACGGTCAGATGAGGCCGGTCGCCGAAGTCGTGCCACACCGGCAGGAGGTCGAGCTCGCCCGCGCCGAGGGCGATCCTGGGGCCGGGTTCCGGGGCGGGCAGCTCGGCCGCGGGCAGCAGAGCGGGCAGCATCCGGACCTCGGGTGCACCGGAGCGCGCCCAGCTCTCGGCGACGGCGGCGACCAGGTCCCGGGTCGCCTCAGCGAGCCCGTCGACGCCCGTCCGGCCGTCCAGCCGGGGTACTCCGGCGAGGAAGTGCAGCTTGCCGGACGTGAGACCGCGACCGGACAGGTTCGGCACCTGGGCCGCCGCGCGCATGTCGATCACGGAGTCGATCGCGTCGCCCAGTCGCAGCTCCAGTCGCGTGCCGAGCTGGTCGCGCAGCCCGCTGTGGATGTCCGACCAGCGGTTCGCCGTCAGCACGAGGTGCACGCCGTAGGCGAGACCGCGCTGAGCGAGCTGCCGGATGGTGACGTCGTGCTGCTCGAAATCCGAGCGCAGTGAGCCCCAGCCGTCCACCACGAGGAAGACGTCCCCGTGCGGATCGCCGGCGAACTCACCCGCCGCCCGGCGCTCACGATAGGCGGCCATGCCCTCGACGGCGTGGTCGGTGAACAGCTGTTCGCGCTGTGCCAGCACTCCCTGCACCTCGGCGATCGTGCGGCTGACCCGCTCGGCCTGCATGCGGGTCGCGACGCCGCCGACGTGCGGCAGGCCCTCCAGCGCGGCGAGTGAGCCGCCACCGAAGTCGAGGCAGTAGAACTGGACCTCGGCGGGCGTGTGCGTGAGGGCGAGACCCGCGATCACGGTGCGCAGCAGGGTGCTCTTGCCCGACTGGGGACCGCCGGCGATGCCCACGTGGCCGCCGGCACCGGACAGGTCCACCAGGTGCAGGTCCCGCATCTGCTCGAACGGCTTGTCGACGACACCGACGGGGACCACGAGGCCACCGCGGCCGGGCCAGCCCGCCGCGGTCAGCCCGAGGCCGGCGTCGGGCACGAGCGGCGGCAGCATCTGGTCCAGCGATGGCGGATCGCCCAGCGGCGGCAGCCACACCTGGTGCGCGGGCGGTCCCTGGCCGAGCAACTTGTTCACGGCCACGTCGAGCACGGACTCGCCGGTGTCACCGGAAGCGTCGTCCAGCACCGGAACCGATGCGGCCACGGAAGCGGCGGGCAGCGGTAGCCGCGTTGCGCCGAAGGGAACGACCTGCCTGCTCACCTCCTTCTGCCGTTGCTCGCGGGTGCGCCTGCGGTGCGTGCCGGACACGTAGGCCGCCTTGAACCGCACCAGGGTCGCGACGTCGCTGCGCAGGTAGCCGTTGCCCGGCGCGCTGGGCAGCTGGTACGCGTCCGGCACACCGATCACCGACCGGCTTTCCATGGCGGAGAACGTGCGCAGGCCGATCCGGTAGGACAGGTGGCTCTCGAGCTTGTGCATCCGGCCGTCGTCGATGCGCTGACTCGCGAGCAGCAGGTGCACGCCGAGCGAGCGTCCGAGCCTGCCGATCATGACGAACAGGTCGGCGAAGTCGGGGTTGGCCGCCAGCAGCTCGCTGAACTCGTCGACGATGACGAACAACGTCGGCAGCGGGTCGAGCGGGGTGCCCGCGAGACGCGCCTTCTCGTAGTCGAGCAATGAGCTGTAGTTGCCCGCTGCGCGCAGGAGCTCCTGTCGGCGGACCATCTCACCGTGCAGGGCATCCTGCATGCGGGTCACCAGCGGAGCTTCGTCGGCGAGGTTCGTGATGACCGCGGACGTGTGCGGGAGCCGGTCGAGGCCGAGGAACGTGGCACCGCCCTTGAAGTCCACCAGCACGAAGTTGAGGATCTCCGAGGAGTGCGTCATGGCGAGGCCGAGCACGAGCGTGCGCAGCAGCTCGCTCTTGCCGGAGCCGGTGGCGCCGATCAGCAGGCCGTGCGGCCCCATGCCCCCTTGCGCGGACTCCTTGATGTCGAGGTCGATGGTGGTGCCGTCCTCCGCGATGCCGAGCGGGATGCGGAAGCGATCGGAGCCGAGTCCTCTGCGCCACAACGTGCTCGGGTCGAGCTCGTCGAGGTCGGTGACGCCGAGCAGCCGGGGCAGCTCGAAGTCGGCGACCATCGGTTCGGAGACCTCGGTGGTGCCGCCGAGCCGGTACGGCGAGATGACGCGGGCCAGCGCGGCCGCTTTCGGCACGCTCAGCAGATCCGGTCCGCACAGCGCCGTGCGCACCTCGTGGCCGGTGCGGTCGGTGCGCAGCATGTGCATCTGTGTCGGGTCGACGTCGAGGCGCAGTCGTGACTTGCCTCCGGTCGCGCCGAGCCCGCCGGCGACGTCCAGCACGATCGCGTTGCGGTAGCCCGCACCCGCGAGCCGTGATTCGGCAGGCACCTCGACGCCGTCGAGCACGACCACGACGTACGGCTCCTCCCGGCTCGGTGACGCACCAGCCTCGAAACGTGCGCGCGAGGCGAGCTCGGCGTCGAGCAGCTCGGTGAGGCCGTCCACGCCGTCGACGAGCAACCGTGCCTGGCCGGCGCCGTCCTGCTCGGTCGGGTGCTGGGCGTGCGGCAGCCACTTCACCCAGTCCCAGTGCTCCGTGTTGTCCGGGCTCGCGCACACCGCGATCCGCAGGTCCTCAGGGGAGTGGAAGGTGGCGAGCTGGGCGATCAGCGAGCGGGTGACGCCGCGGATGGCGCCGGCGTCGCCCGTGAACCGCACCTGGGCGAAGCCGCGCAGGTACAGCGCGGTCGGCTGGTTCGAAATCGTGGTGTAGGCGTTGATGAAGCGCCGCAACGCGCGCGCCGACAGCGGTTCCAGGTCGGCGACCGGCTTGGTGTTGAGCGGGGTCATGGTCATGGCGAGGCGCTGAGGTCCGGTGCCGACGCGCACCTCGGCGAAGTCGGCGTGTGCCGCGCGACGCTCCCACAACCGGTTGGTCATCGCGACCGACCACAGGCCCGCCGGATCGGGGTGCCGCCACGCGAGCGCGGTGCGCTGCCGTTGCGCGACGGAGCGGACCTGCAGCCGTGTCTGCCCGAGGTAGCGCAGGTAGTCGCGCCGCTCGCCGCGCATCCGCTGCCTGCGCTCGGTGCCGCCACGACCGGCCTGGCTGAACACCATGCCGACCATCATCACGAGCATCATGGCGCCCATACCGAGCCCCATGCCCATGTTGGAGCGGCCGAACATCATCACCATCATGACCGCGCTGCCCGCGGCCATCGGGATCATCATCAACAGCGGACCCAGCCCGCCACCGACGGTTTCCGGCAGCACCGGCGGCTCCTGCAGCGACAGTTCGCCGCCGGGCATCTCCGGCGGCTGCTCCCGGCCCTGCCTGCGGAACAACGTCGTGGTCATCGCGCTCGGCTCCCTCGATCGGACTGCGCTGCCGACCGCTACACGTGTGGGAGACCGTCGAAAGGTTCATCGCGCTGCCCATGAACCTTTCAGGACGAGAACACCGTGGACGGGACATGGCCACCATTCCGCCCTCCGCGGCGATGGGCTCCGGCGAGATGTGCAGGCTCACGATCTGCGGGCCGACCTCACGGGTGGAGCTCGCCGTCCCCGCGCACGTTCCGATCGCCGACCTCATGCCCACCGTTCTGGGGCACCTGGACCCGGCACTCGCCACCAGCGGCCTGGCCCACGGCGGCTGGGTTCTGCAGCGCCTCGGTGAACCCCCGCTGGACGAGGACCAGGGCACCGCCGCTTCCGGGCTGTTCGACGGAGACCTGCTCCACCTGCGACCGAGGGACGACCTCCTGCCGCTCGTGGACTTCGACGACTTGGTCGACGGTGTGCACACCGGCCTGTCCCGCAAACAAGACCTCTGGACTCCTGCGCTGACCCGTTACACCGGTGTTGCGTTGATGGCGGTCTTCGCGGTGGTCGCCGTGGTGGTCGCTTCGTTTGCGGACAGTGGCCTGATGGCGTCGATCAGTGCGGGTGCCGTGGCGTGCTGCCTGCTCGTGATGTCCGCTGTCGCGGCGCACGCCCGCGACGATCGCGTCTCCGCGCTGGTGCTCGGCGCGGTCGCGGTGTGCGCGGCGGCGGTGGCGGGGCTGGCCGTGCCGATGGGTGGTGCGCCACCGCAACACTGGTTCACCGCCCCGGGCGTCTTCGCCGCGGCGTTCGCTGTCGCGGTCACGGCGATGGCCGTGCGCGCGGTCACCGGAGCGGCGACCGAGGTGGCGCTGGCCGTCGTGGTAGCGGCGCTGCTGGTTTGCGCCGGTGGCGCCGTGACGATGTTCGGTGGCCTGAGCGGCCCCGGATCGGCGGCGATCGTCGTCACCGCTGCGTTGCTGCTGACCAAGGCTGCGCCGTCGGCGGCGGCCAGGCTGGCCGGACTCGCCGTCGAACCGGTGCCGACGACAGCGGACGAGTTCCAGGAAGGTCTCGATCCACTTCCCAGTGGTGACGTGCTCGACCGCGCCGACTCCGCCGACCGGTACCTGACCGGGTTCCTCTCGGTGCTGGGCCTGGTGCTCGCCGGTGGACTCGTCGTGGTGGCCGCGCACACGTCGTGGGACGCTTCCGTCTTCGCCGCGGTCGTCTCGGTGCTGTTGCTGTTGCACGCCAGGGAGCTGTCCTCGGTCTGGCACCGGCTCACCGCTCTCGTGCCCGCCGTAGCGGGACTTGTGTCGACCGCGTGCGTTCGCGCGGCCGGGGGCGGGCCCGTCTGGTGGACGTCTGTCCTTCTGGGACTCCTGCTCGTCGCCGGAGCGGCTTTCGCCTGTGCTCAGGTGCTGCCCGGCCGCAAGCTCGTGCCGAGGTGGGGCCGCTGGGGCGACCTCCTGCACTGGGCGTGCGCGTTGGCGACGATTCCACTGGTGCTCTCGCTGACCGGCGTCTACGGCGTGATCTCGTCGATTTTCTGATGAACCTTTTCCGCTCCGGATGACGTGGCAGTGGTGTGACGGGAACGAGGGAGGAGGATGTTCATGTACGACAGGCGTGAGCAGGTCCAGGCGCACTCGTTCCTGGCCGCGCGGCTCGACTCGGCGGTGCTGCGCACCGACCCGGACGCGGTGGAGCGGCCACTGCGGCGGACCTCGGCCGGCGTGCTCGGCGGCATCGGCGTCGGCGTGCTCGTGATCGGTGGCGTGCTGGTGACGAGCCTGCTCACCTCGCGCGGTGACGGCGCCTGGCGCGCACCCGGCACGCTGGTCGTCGACGAGGACACGGGCAACCGGTACCTGCTGGCCGAGGGGAGGTTGCGGCCCGTGCTCAACTACGCCTCCGCGAAGCTCCTGCTGGGCAAGGACATGAAGGTCGCGAAGGTGCACACCAAGGACCTCGCGGGCACCCCGCAGGGCGCTCCGGTGGGCATCGTGGGAGCACCGGACGTGCTCCCGGCCTCGCCGGCCGCGCAGCCCTGGACGGTCTGCACCGCGGAGTCGAAACAGGCACCGCAGGTCAGTGTCACGATCGGCGCCCTCGCCGGGGTGACGGAGGTTCCCGCCGAACAGGCGCTGCTCGTCCGCTCGGGCGACGGCCTGCACCTGGTCTGGCGCGACCGCAGGTTCCGCGTCACCGCGCCGTGGGCACCGCGGGCACTCGGCCTCGATCCGGCAGGTGCGCAGGCGGCCGACCCCGCCTGGCTCAACACGCTCACCGCAGGCCCGGACCTCGGTTCACCGAAGCTCGCCCGCGGCGGCGCCGGACCCGTCATCGGCGGCAGGCCCACCACGGTCGGCCAGCTCGTGTCCGTGCCGGACGCGGTCGGTGGCACCTCGTACGTCGTGGCCTCCGGCGGTCTGGTGCCGGTGACGGCGACCGTGGCCGCGCTTGCCGCGGCCGACCCCGAGGCGAAGGGCGTGCAGACGCTCGAGATCACCACCGCCCAGCTCGCCACGCAGACCGTGCTGCCGGCGCCCGCCTGGCAGGCCGAGCTGCCGGCCTCACCGCCGATGGCCGCGAAGGCCGAGAACAGGTTCTTCTGCGTGCGCTGGGCGAACGACCGCGCCGTGCTCGTCACCGCGCCTCCGCCGAGCGGACGGGGCCGCGGCGACGGTCCCGGCGTGACCCGCGACGGACAGGTCGCCGACCGGGTGGAGGTCACCCCCGGCGCCGGCCTGCTCGCCCGCACCCGTGCCGCGCCGGGTGTGGCCGGTGCGGGCATCTACCTCATCACCGAATCCGGTGCCAAGTACCCCGTGGCGAGCACAGACGCCGCCGCGGCGCTGGGACTCGGTGCGGATGCCGCACCCCAGGTTCCCCCGGACCTGCTGGCGTTGCTGCCGACCGGTCCCGTGCTCGACCGCATCACCTGACACTCCAAGAAGGAGCACCACATGTCCAGCCCCATCAGCGGTTACGACGACGCGATTCTCGTGTCCGTCATCAACGAGACCAGCACCGCGCTCGACGCCATGGCGGGCGTGAAGACGAACGTCACCGTGATCTCCGCGGAGATGCAGCAGGTCAACAGGTCGACGTCCGGCCAGAAGCTCGAGGCGGGCCTCTTCAACTGGACCGGCGACTTCGAGCGGATCGTCGGGAACCTGAAGCAGTTGCGCGACGACGCCAAGGCACTGCTCGACGTCAACCGCGCGACCAGCTCCGAGACCGAAGGGCTGGCCAACAACACGCTCTGACCGTTCGACCGACCATCCCCCGAAAGGACCGACTGACATGACCTCGTTCCAGATCGACCACAACGGCTACGCCGACCTCAACATGCGACTGGCGCAACAGGTCTCCATCGGCCAGGAGATCATCACCAACTTGAACAACTCGTTGCGCCGCATCGACGAGGCCGTCCAGGGCAACGCGGCCAGCCTGTGGAACGAGCGCCAGCTGGACTGGAACCGGACCTACGAGCGCATCCAGATGCAGCTCGCCAACAGCCTGCAGACCTCGCGCGACGTGCACCAGATCTTCGGCGAGGGAGACAGCCGCGGCGCCCGGATCATGATGGGCTGAGTCATCGGCACTGGGAGTCCGCAGGACTCCCAGTGCCCTTCCGTTCCACGACCCCACGAGGTGACACGATGGCCGACACGAACAAGATCGTCTTCGACGAGGCGATGTACAACAAGCTGATCAAGGTGCTCGACGAGCTCGAGTACGGGTTGCTGCACGAGGCGACCAGCTCCGACACCATCCCGCTGGACAACGACTTCGTCCTGCTGCCGGGCAGTCCGAAGTGGCTGGCCGCGCAGAACCTCCTCAGCAAGGGCACGGCATTCGGTGGTTCGGTGGAAACGCAGAACGAGGCCCTGCGCAAGGGGTTGGTGACCTTCCGCAACGCGCTCGAGGTGGCCAGGGACGTCTTCAAGGAGACCGACGACCTCGCCACCTACGACATCAAGACCTTCACCCAGGAGTACCCGGACTTCAACATCGGTGGCGGCTTCAGCAGCGGTCCGGTTCCCACGCTGGCGAAGTAGCCACCCGCAGCACCCGAAGGGAAGATCATGACGGATCCGCTCGGCATCACCCTCCCGGAGAACCAGGACTTCTCCAGGGCAACCTTCGAGGAAATCCTGTTCGCGGTCACCGGGCAGGGCACGAACCTGCACAACTTCCTGGACGCGGCGGGCGGGTCCACCAGCGAGACCACGTGGTTCAACTTCGGCACCAGTGGCGGCAGCAACATCAACTACCGCGCCTTCGAACAGGACTTCCTCGGCGTCAGCTACAACATGACGACCTTCGCCGGCTGGTCCTCCGCCGTGGGCGAGGTCGAACGGGTGATGCACCCGGTGTTCCAGGGCAAGACCGGCCTGATGGACGTGCCGCGGCTGTGGGACGCCGAGCGGGTGGTCAACACCTACCTGCGCTGGCTGAACGGCAGCCTGGAGACGACCAAGGCGTGGGTGTCCGCGTTGGACAGCGACGACTCCGCGTTCAAGGGCAAGGCGGCGTTCGCCATCCAGGTCAACCTCAAGAAGCTCGCGTTCACGTTCAACGACCTGCACGACCAGATCATGGAGGACCGCAAGCCGTCGACACCGGTCGGCATCCGCAACGCCGCGGACGCGCTCAAGCGCTTCGGCGAGCAGATGGCGTATGCCTGGTGGGAGTCGAACCAGTTCCTGTTCAACAAGGCTCACGAGGTCGGCTACGCCCTCATCAGCCACATCATCGAGCACCTCGAACGCAACGGGTTGTACGTCCGCAACAAGGGCTTGGACTACAACGACCCGCGGTACTACGTCTTGGACGACTTCGGCAGCGTGGAGGAGGCGAAGCAGCACATCAAGGACGTGATGGCCAACTACTCCACCGCGAACGCCGGAATGCCGGCGGGCTTTCCGCACGTGTCGGGTGACCTCACGACCAAGGCGTTCTGGGACGCCGTCAACGCGGCCACGAGCACCCTCATGCGCACCGAGCTCCAGAAGCTCGACGAGAAGGCGCGGGAGCAGTTCGTCCGCCTCAACGAGGTCTACCAGAACAGCGGCCGGGCGCTGGTCGACCTGAAGCAGAACAACGCCCCCAACATCGGCGGTCCGAGCGGGCCGCCGATGCCGGGCGGTCCGGGCGGTCCGGGCGGCCCGGAGATCCCCGACATCGACGATCTGCTCGGCGACAACGGCGACAACGGCGACGGCGGCAATGGTGGCGGTGAGCAGAAGTTGCCGCCGGACGACGAGGTCAGGATCAAGTGGGACGGTCCGCCCCCTGGCGGGGACGGCACCACCGTCGCGCCGCCCACGGGCAACGGCGGGGGGACAGGTCTCGGTGGCAACGGCACGGGAGGCTTGGACCTCGGCGGCAACGGAAACGGGCCAGGCCTCGGTGGCAACGGCACCGGCAGCTTCGACCTCGACGGTCTGGGCGGTCCCGGTGGTACGAGCCTGACCGGCGGTTCCGGCGGCACAGGTGGTCTGGACGGCCTCGGCACGGGCGACTCCGGGCAGACCGGCACCGGCGGTCTGGGCGGTTTCGGCGCCGGTACGGCGATCCCCCCGTTCATCCCGCCGCCGCTACGCACCGGTCCGACCAACCGGCCTGCGGACGAACGCAAGAGCGGCGGCGCCAACGGCACCATCGACGTCCCGCCTCCCGGCGACCTGAACCTACCGGGCCGACCCGAGCTGGTGGGCAGGCCTGAGCTGGTGGGCAGGCCCGGCGTGGACGCCGGCTTCGACGACGACGGCTGGGCTCCCGGTGCACCGACTGGCGATGCCGTGGCGCCGCCTTCCGGCGGGAACCTCGCGTCCAACGGTGAGCTCGTGTTCGGTCCCGGCCCGAAGCTGCCCGACGACCTGCTGGCGAACGAGGAGCTCATGGCCTCGTTGCCCAAGATCCCCTCCGCGGGCGGCGACGGTTCCGCCCTGATGCCGGGCGGTTCCGGCGGCACGCCCGGCGAGCTCTTCGCGGGGTCGGGCTCGGGTGTCGGGTCCAGCGGACTCGGCGGCACCGGCACCGGCGACACGGCCTTCGCCCCCACCGGGACGGACCCGTGGTCCGGTACGCCCGGCGGTGACGGCCCGCGCGCCGGCGAGCAGTTCGGTTCCACCGGAGGCAACGGCCAGCGCGACGAACAGCGCGGAGGCATGCCGTTCATGCCGCCGATGGGCGGCATGGGCGGGATGGGTGGTCCCGGCAACAACGGCAACCAGCAGGAGCGGGAACGTCAGACCTGGTTGTCCGAGGACGAGAAGGTCTGGGGCACCGACACGGACATCGGGTTCGGCGTCATCGGCCGCCCCGACGCCGACGACGTGGACGCCGACGAGCCGCTGGCGCCGACGCACGTGCACCTGCGCTCCGCCGCCCCGCGCGGGAAGGCCGCCGACGCAGGCCACGAGCGAACCGCGGAGAGCAGCACGACCTGATCCGGATTGGACGGTCAAGGCGCGATGAAGGCCGGTCACAGGCGATGCGTGACCGGCCTTCGTCGCGTCACCCGGACGACGGGATGCCCGGTCGTGCAGACCCGGTGGCTCCTGCGTGCAGAGGGGGCACTTCCGACCAGGTGAAATCGAATCCCCGCTGCCTAGCCTCGAACCCTGCGCGCCCCCACAAACGTGAAGGCGGCGGAGGTTCGCCCAACACGAGCTGGAAGGAGAGCGGATGTCCACACCGCTGCACAACGAACTGGACGGGGTTCTCGCCGACCTGAAGGAACAGCAGGGCCGCATCACCGAGGCCGTGGGACGTCTGGAGTCGGCCGAGACGACGGTCGTCACGGAGGACCGGATGATCCAGGCGACAGTCGACGCCAAGGGCAAGCTCACCGGCCTGAAGCTCACCGGGAGGCGGTGGCGGGACCTGGCTCCGAAGGAGCTGACCGCGAGGATCGTGGAGGTCGTGAACCGCGCGCAGGACAAGGCGGCCGAGCAGACCGCAGAGCTCGTGGCACCGCTGCTCCCGCCAGGCGTGAGCCTCGACTCGATGCTCGGCAGCACGCCTGATCTGCAGGGCATGTTCAAGTCGGCCATGGAGGACCTGACGGCGGGGAAGTGGCTGCGATGAGCAACCGGACCGGCGTCGACGTCGACGCTCTGCGGCGTGGCGGCGTCAACATCCTGAAGACGTCCCAGCTCGCCAGGGACATCAGCTCCGATCTCGCGAACGCCACCGTGATGTACGGCGGTTCCGGTGGCACCGGTGAGATGGGTGAAGCCTTCGACAAGGGCTACAAACCCACCGCCGAACGCGCACTGGCGTTCCTCGACCTCCTCGAGGAGGTTCTCGGCGGGGCCAGCGACCGCACGCTCGAGACCTCCCGTTCGTTCGAAGCGACGGTCGACGAGGCCAACGCGGCAACCGAAGGGCTGTAAGGGGCGTTCACCATGGCGATGATGGTCTCCGACGAAGTGCGCACGCTGTTCCAGGTCCTCACCGGCGAGGAGTGGCCGGATGCGAACGAGGACCAGCTGCGCGCACTCGCTGACGCCTGGCAGACCGCGGCGACGCGGCTGACCAGCGAGCTGGCACCGGAGATGCGGCACGCCGTGGTGACCATCAGGGCTGAGTTCGAAGGCCAGGCCGAGCAGGCCTTCGCCATGCGCATGAGCCCGTTCGTGGAAGGGGCGAACAACTACCTCGCCACCGCGAACGACCAGTTCAACAAGATGGCGAAGTTCCTGCGCGACCTGGCACTCGACGTCGAGTACATGAAGATCGTCTCGATCATCACGCTGGGCACGCTCCTCGCGGAGATCGCGTGGGCGACGGCGATGGCGTTCTGGACCGGTGGCGCGAGCATGGCGTGGCTGGCGGCGCGGATCTCGGTCGTGCGGTGGCTGCTGAAGACGTTGATCGGCCGCTTCGTGCTCCAGCTGGCACAGGCCGTCGCGTTCGGCATCGCGTTCCAGGTCCTGATCGACGTGCTCGCGCAGAGCATCCAGTTCGGCATGGGCACCCGCGAGAACTGGGACTGGAAGAAGACCAGGGACGGTACCGCGGTCGGCGCGCTGGGCGGCGCGCTCGCCCCGTTCTTCGGCCTGCTCGGCAACGGCATCAACCGGCTGTCCAAAGACGGTTTGGACAAGGCGCTCGGCAAGGTCCTCGATGGCAGGGACTGGCACAACGACCTGCCGAAAGCCATCACCGAGATGGGGATCCAGGCGTTCCACGAGTCGTTCACGGAGGCGCTGTACAACCTCATGATCGGCGAAGGGTTCGAGTTGAACCCGTATTCGGCGACGTCGGGAGGGATCTCGGGCGGGGTCAACGCCCTGGGCGACCAGTTGCCGCACCTGCTCAACATCCACAACGGTACCGGCACCCCCACTCCACCGCCGGTGGCGCCACGCCCGGAGGACGAGCAGCCCGACGGCGTCGCGGTGGGCACGGAGGGCGACAACAACTCCGGCTTCGGCACTCCTCCTCCCGGCAGCACCGGCACGCTGCCTCGCGGCACCACCGACACGCCGGCCGGCGAGGAAAGCGGCCTGCACGACCCCATCCGCGACGACGGCCCGGAGCAGGACTCCGACCGCACCCCGCCGGACGACGACAGCGACGGTCCGCTGGCCGGTGTCGGAGTTCCAGAAGCCGTCGAGGGTCCGATCGGCGACGTCAACGAGCCGGACGACAGCATCACGCCGGATGGCACCACCACACCCGATGACGACGACCCCACCGGCCCGTCGGCCGTACCGCCCTCTGTGGACGGTTTCGCGGTGGGCACCCCACCACCTGCCGAACGCGCTACGGGACGTGCACCCGGCGACGGCGTGACCGTGCTGTCCGGCGACGACCTCACCGGCGGCACGCCCAACGCCGATCAGCGCGCCACGAGCGGCACGACCGACCCCGGCCAGATCGCACCACAGCTCGTGCAGACAGGACCCGGGCAGGTCCAACCTGGACAGACGGCCTCAGGTCAGACGGGTTCGGGCCAGACGGGTTCGGGCCAGACGGGTTCGGGCCAGCGGGATCCCCGGGCTTCCGACCCGTCCCAGGACGGTGTCATGCAGTCTGGACCTGCCAGCGCGGACTCGTCCGGGACCGGGACATCGCCGACCAGTTCGGCGGCTGCTGCGGAACCCGTCCAAACGGACGCGAAGACGGCCACCGGTGAGCGACCGGATCAGCAGATGGTCACGGCACCGCCCACCACCAGCCTGGACGAACCGGCGCCTGCCGAGGCCGACCCGTCCGGTCCCTCTGCCGACGGCCGCTCGCCCCAGAACAGCACCTCGCCCCTCGCCGGCACGTCCTCTCCGGTCGTGGCACCGGTCGCCACCGCGAGCTCAATTCCCGATCTCGTGATGGAACCGGTCTCCACCGGTCGATCGTCCGGTGAGGACGGCGCGGTCGGCGCGTCCAGCACGCAGATCGCCACCCCGGCTCCCGCTGCCTCGACTCCCGCCGCCCCGGCCAACGGCCAGGCCCAGGGAACGAACCAGGGGAGCGGCACCGGCAAGTCCGCAGACGCGGTCACGGCCTCGCCGGGCACGTCGAAGACGGCAGGAAAGGTGGAGCGTTCCGCGAGGCGGGACGACCAGCGCGCCCCGTTGCCGGACATCACTGCCGCCACCACCGCGCCGGATTCGATCGCGGCCCCGACCCCGCGACGCGACACCGGAGTGGCACAGGCAGGCATCGAGCCGCCGACGCCCCGCCTCGACCAGGCGCGGACACCCGCATCGGCACAGACGTCGAAGGCGGACCAGGCGCCGAAGCCCAACCCGTTCCGCAACACCCCGGAGCAGTCCGCCTCGTCAACCCCGGTCACTACACCGGAGAACCAGGCTCCGCAGCGGTTGTCCGACCTGGGCGACCTCGCGCGCAGCTGGTTCGACGTACGGGTGGAGTTCAAGCGCCGCTCGCGGGAGTACGAACAGCGCCTCGCGCTCTACCTGGTGCAGCGTGAGGACGTCCAGAAGGCGTTCGGCCACTTCGTCAACGAGGTGTGGGGCCGGGTCGACGGCAGGCGGCGTGGCGAGCTCGGCGAGACCGAGGGGCTGACCGCGGGTGCGGTCGGCACCGGTGCCGCCGTCAACCAGCAGGTCGTGCGTGAAGGCAACATCCGTGAACGCATCACCCTGTTGTGGTCGATTGCTCGCGGTGACCAGCTCATCCAGCAGTTGCCCACACTGCACGACCGCAGTCCGGGAATCCAGGACGAACGGCCGCAACGCAGACCGACCGAGGCTGACAAGGCGTTCACCGAAGCCGTTCGCGACGTCACCGCGCCGCCGGAGGAGCGGGCGCGCAGACAGGCCAACGCCGAGTCGCGGATGAGGATTCCGGTGCACCCTGACGAGGTCGTGCCGCCGCTGAGCCCGCGGGAGCGCAAGCTCGCGGTGAAGGACGGTGTGCTGACGTGGGCGCCTGCGGAGAAGCGGATGGACATGGTGCTCAGCGGTGGTCTCCACCGGGAGTCGGAGCACACCGGTGGCCTGGTCACGACCGGCACCTCGGGGTCCACGTTCCTGATGCTCAACCTCGCCCGGTTGGTGAACGAACGGTGGAAGGCGCGAATCGACCTCGAGCTGGTCCGGCTCGGCCTGATCGGCTTCATGCTCTCCACCGGGCAGCACACCTACCACGAAGTGATGCGGGCGGCGAACCTCGCCGATCCATCGCTCACCTACGACGACAACTTCGGTCGCTACCGGAGGCTGTCGCCGGTCACCGAGCAGGACCTGAGGGCCAACGTCGCTGTCGACGGTCTGTTCCCCGATGAGCACGCGGTCGCGTTGGTCGATTGGAACAGCGCTCGCACCGTCGTTCCCGAGCTACCGCAAACCCCGCCGATGGGATCACCCGTCGGTTCGCCGGCCGAGTCGCCTGGCGAACCGGAACAGCGGCACTCTTGGAGTTCGGACGAGGTGATCTCCACTCTCGACGGACTGGTCGAGCAGCACCTTTCCGAATCGGGACCCGAGCCTGGCCCATGGGACCTGGAGAACGACCTGGCTGAGGTGGAGCGGTCGCGTCCGGAGCCTGGCCCGTGGGACCTGGAGGACGACCTGGCTGTTGTGGCCGGAGGCAAAGGCGTCGCTCCGTCCACTCCGGCTGAGCCCGTGTCCTCTGCGGACAAGGAGAAACCGGTCGACGGCCCCTCCGGTGACCGTCCGCAGCGCCGGGTGCGCTTCGCCTCCGAGGCCGACGTCCGCGTGTTCCACGACGGCGACGAGAGCCCAGGCGAGGCTTTCGACAGGTTCGACGAGAACTTCACCGAGACGTCGCCGGGCACCACGCAGGACGACGGCGTGGAAATGGTGCGACTGACCGACAGCGAGCACGACGTCCTCTGGGAGGAAGGCTTCGGGGACCGTCCGGTGCCGGCCCCTCCGGCACCACACACGACAATCGTGTTCGCCGAAGGTTCGAAGACGTTGGACGCGAAGACTTCAGAACAGGTGCGGGCGCTGGCTCTCGGCCTCTTCGACGAGTCGGTCGAACGGCGCCGGGCGGGCGGGCACGCGCCGCAGGTGGCGATCGTCGGTTACGGCAACTCGCGCATCCATGGCCGTCGGACGGGGCTGGCGCGCGCGGAGGCGGTGCGGGACCTTCTCAGGACGACGCTGCAAGCGGAGTTCGACCGCAGGACGAGGCTGGGGACGGAGCGCGGTGACCTGCTGGACGTGGCCGCGTTCGACCCGGCTGTGGTCTCCGGCGGGCGCAGTGACGATCCGCGCACCGAAGGCCCGGACCTGGCCACCAGACGTCGCTCGGTGGTCGTCAGCGTCATGCAGATTCCGGAGATCCTGTCGAACCCGTGGCCCGCGGTGCCCGCCCCCGAGGCGACGGTGGGAACACGCCACCGGCTCGACGAGGCCATCGAGGCCCTGCCCGCTGCGGACGCCTCGGCGTCCGTTGAAGTGGAGGCGGAGTCCGCTGCGGGCACCTCGGTGCAGGCCGAGGTGGACAACCGGCTCGCGGCGCTGATCGAAGATGCGATGGCCAACGCCTCGGACCTCGCGAAGTCCGTCGAGGCCCGATTGCGGTCGAACCCGCAGGAGTATGCGCATTCCGAGGCAGGCCTGCACCTGTTGCACGCCTCCGTGGTGCTCGACACCAGAACCGATCAGGTCGCCTCGCTGATCCAGCGGCACGGCCTCGAAGCCGTCGCGAGGTCGTTCGACAAGACGTTCGGCCGGCCGATCATCGAAACGGTCCAGCAGCAGTTCGGCGATCTCAGCACCCCGGAGAGCCGCGCCGGGTTCACCGACTGGGCTCAGCAGCTGTGGTCCACCGTCAACAGCACACTGCGGTTGCGCACGGACCCTGACATGATCGCGAATCTCTTCAACCACGACGAGGGCTACACCCGCGGCTTCGACTTGGCTCAGTACGCGGCCCTCGTCGAGAAGCTGGACGCGCCGCCGCTTGGCCACGTGATCGCGAGCACTCCGGTGTTCGGCACCGGTGTCGGCGACCAAGCGCTCTGGGTTCAGAAGGTCCTCGGCGACGCGCAGGTCCTGCCTGGGGGAAGGGGCAGTGTCGAGCAGTTCATCAGGGCCGTCACCGACAACAGCACTCTGCTCGGTGCGGCACTGGGGGTCGAGCTCGACGCGGCCAAGATCGACGAATTGAAGACCGCACTGCAGAACAACAACATGCTTGACGACGAGTCGTGGCGTCACTTCCCTGGTCGGGCCGCGGCCTGGATGACGCCGGATCCTCGTCCGCTGCATCGCGACCAGTGGGAACACCTGCGGAGCGAGGATCCCTCGACCTACACCCGCGTCGAGTCCGAACTCGTCGGCATCAAGAAGGACTCGGAGTTCGTAGCGGACGAGCAGGGCCGCCCGCGTCCGGTCCTGGACAGCTCCATCGTGCCGGTGCGACACGACGTGCGCCGCATCGAGGTCGAGCCCGGTCGCTGGGTCAAAGAGTTCACCCTCAAGGTGCACCTCGACGTGCAGGAGGGCGTCGACCCGGCCAGGGTGCCCACGTTGCGGCAGAACGTGCTGCGCGGTGTCGACCGGCTGTACAACCAGGGCTACCGGATGCCCGACGGCGACCAGTTCCACGTGCGGATCGAGTTCACCGACGACCAGGCGCAGTCGCACCAGATCGTGCGAGTCATACCGGACGTTGACGATTTCGACGTTCACGCGTGGAGCGTTGGTGCCAATCCGCAGGACCTCGCCCACGAACTCGGCCATTCCGGCTTCGGGCTGTTCGACGCCTACCGCAACGGCCTTGCGTTGCAGGACAAGGAAGCGGGTTCACAGCACCGCGACGCAGAGGGCAATCCGGTCGCCGAGGTGGCCAACCGGGTCGTGAACGACGAGGACAGCGGCTTGATGTCCTTGTCGTACCGGCCCGACACCGTGTTGCGGCCGAGGGAGCTGTGGCAGATCGGACGGAACCTGGCGGACACGACGAAGATCATCGTCGAGACCCCGTACGCGCCGCCCTCGAACGACGTGACGACGTCGTCGGTGTTCGAGCGTGCTGCCGGCGGTGCCCTGGAGGCGAAGATCGTCCTCGCGGGCCAGGGGCACGCGGACTCGCTGCGAGACCTCGGTGAGCTCTCCAGGACGGGCGATCAGCGAGCCCGTGAGGCACTCGTGGAGCTGGGGGGACAGGGGGAGCTGCACGCGCTCGACGTGCTCGCCCGGTCCGGTGATACCGACACCCACACCGGCCTCGGCGGCATCACCGCTGTCCAGCTGCTGTCGCAGCTCGGCCACGAGCAGGTGCCGAACAGGCTGGCCAAGGCGCTGCTGGACGACCTGGCGTCGGACGGGTTCTTCGCCGCCGTGACCGAACTGGCCGGGCACGGCGATCCGGCCGCCCGCGACCGGCTGCGGCAGCACGCTCAGGCCGGCGACGACGAGGCCTTGAGCATCATGATCGCGCAACCGGACGTGGACGGGCTGGTCGGTCTGGCCGGTGAGCAAGACCGCGCTCACGGTGGACTGGTCGAGTTGGCTCACAAGGGCAACCCCGATGCGGTCGGAAAGCTGCGTGAGCTCGAGGACGTCGACGGCCTGGTGATCGCCGCCGACGGCGAGCCGGGACCCGCCTACGACGCGCTCAAGGACTTGGCCGGACGCGGGAACGGCGCCGCGCTCGCCGAGGTCGTCGAGATGCACGACGTGCCGACGCTGATCAAACTGGCCTTCGGAGGCGACCAGCACGCGATCACCGCCTTGCAGGACCTCGCGGAGGGCGGTGACCGTGACGCGTCCGGCGCTGTCACGGTGGTCGAGCTCGTCGAGTCCGGTCAGGTGGAGCAGCTCGCGCAGGTTGCCGGTGACCGGTGGCAGGCGTTCGAAGGCATCAAAGCCCTGGCGGAGCAGGGTGATCCCGTCGCCATCGACACGCTGCGGCTGTTCTCAGCCGAAGGGAACGAGGCCTCTCGCACCGAACTGATGGCCCTGGCCTCCGGGGGCAGCCGTGAGGCGGTCGTCGCGCTCATGCAGAACTCGGACGTCAGCGCGTTGACCGAGGTCGCGCTGTCCGGCAACCCGACCGCCGTCCGCGCGCTCAAGCAGTTGGCGCCGGCAGGCGACCGCGAGGCCGTCGAATCGCTCGAGCACCAACATCGCGCCGCGATCGACGACTTGGTGCACCAGCGGGACATCGACACGCTGACCGCCATTGCGAGCAAGGGCGATGACTACGCGCGCGCTGCCCTGGAAAGCTTGAAGGGCGACAACGGCACGTCCACGGGTGAGTCACCGTTCAGGAACACGGCTGATCCCGCCCCGGCGCCGAAGCTGGACGTCCCGATCCCGCGGACCGCGAACACGTTCGTGGCTGAGCTGTTCAACGAGCTCGACATGGTGGTCGACACCGCGCCTCGCCCGCCGCACCTGCGCGACGGCGACTGGTCGTCCGAGCGGCCGGCGGACAGCGGACCGCTGACACCGCAACGGCTGGAGACGGAGCTGGGCATTCCCGAGGTCAACCAGCGGCGGTTCCAGAAACTCGCCGACAGGTTCAACCTCGTCTACGACGTCCGCCCGACGAACCCGGCTTCGGTGCGGTGGCTGGCGAACGGCGCCACCCCCAAACCGCCGGACATCAAGGCGAAGACGATTAGCAGCCTCGACGTACCGCTCGGTGCGACGCCCGACCAGATCGGGCTGGTCGGCTACTTCGATCCGGCGACTCCTGATCTCACGGACGTTCCTGCGGAGCTCCACCGGCGCATCCGGCAGCGCTACGACAGCCGCAAGCAGGAGTTCACCGCGCTCGCCGCCGAGATGGCGGACCTGGAAGCGCAGGGCCGCTACCGGGTGGAGAACGGTGTGGTGCAGGCGAACACGCCGGACGGCTTCAACAACGTCACCGGTGACCACGACGTCTACCACATCCGCCGTCCTGACGACGGCGCGTCGCTCGCCGTGGACGACTACGACCTCGCGGTCTGGTTGCTCACCAAGCGCGACATCGGCGTCCAGCACGGCGCGCACATGTACTGGCAGCCGGAGGGCTTCTTCCAGGAGAAGATCTTCAACGACATCGTCTCCCGTCACCGGAGCACCGCGCCCGACGCCGAACCGCTTGTCCGCTTCAGTCCTGGTGAACCGCCGTCGCTGGTCTACGCGGACCCCCGTCCCGAGACCGTCCCACAGGACGCGGAGACCCAGGCTGACCTGAGTCCCGCTTTCTCCCCGGACGTCAACGAGATCACCGCGAGGGCGTTGAACGGTGACCGGGCAGCGGTGGAGGAGCTGTACACCAGGTTCGGTGTCGGGGCGCTCACCGAATTGGCGGGTGTGGGCAACACCGACGCGCGCGTCGGGTTGAAGTCCCTGGCGGGCAACGGTGATCGCACAGCGATGGAAAGCCTGTTCAACCTGGAGGACGTTTCCTCGCTCACCGAGCTGGTGCTCACAGGGGACGAGGACGCGCACGTCGCCTTGAAGACGCTGGCGGTACGCGGTTCCCGCGAGGCCGTCGAAGCCTTGTACGAGCACCAGGACGTCAACTCGCTCACCGAGGCGGTGGCCGCAGGCAGCCTCGATGCGCGAACCGCGTTGGAGTCGTTGGCGGAGAGCGGGAACCAGCAGGCCGCCGCAGTGCTCACTCAGGGGCAGCCGCAGTCGTCCGGTTTCGGTCAGCCACAGTCGTCCGGTTTCGGGCAGCCGCAGCCGTCCGCCTTCGGCCAGCCGCAGTCGTCCGCCTTCGGCCAGCCGAACGCCCAGAGCGCTACCACCCCGTCCGTCACCGTCCAGGACGACGCTCGCTGGCGTCATTTCCCGGGGCCGAAGGCGGAGTGGATGGAGCCCCTGGCCCGTCCGCTGCACCGTTCTCAGTGGGAACACCTGCGCAGCGACGACCCCGACACCTTCGCGCACATCGAGCACGAGCTCACCGCAGTCCTGATGGAGTCATCGATGGCGCCCGGTGTCGCCACGAAGCTGCCCGACGGCGTTGATCCGGGCTCGGTGAAGAACCCGGAGGACTTCCTGCGGCCCAAGCTGGCGTTGGTGACCGAGACGGTGCGGCACGACGTGCGCCGCATCGAGGTCGAGCGCGGCCGCTGGGTCAAGGAGTTCACGCTGAAAGTGCGGCTGATCCCGGCCCCCGGTGTCGGTGCCGCGACGCTCGACGTCCTCAAGCGGGACGCGCTGCGCGGCGTGGACTGGATGTACAACCAGGGCTACCGGATGCCCGATGGCGACCAGTTCCACCTGAGGCTGGAGTTCACGGACGATCCGGCGGCCGCGTACCAGCACATCAACGTGCTGCCGGGTGTCTCACGCTCTTTCCAGGACAAGTGGAGCAGCCACGCCCACGCACAAACCTTGGCGCACGAACTCGGGCACTACGGCCTCGGCCTCTTCGACGCCTACCAGAACAACATGGTGTTCCAGCACCTGCCGTACGGTGCGAAGCACGTGGGGCCTTCGGGGAAGCCTGTCGCCGAGGTCTCCAACAGGGTGGTCGACAACGATTCCGGGCTCATGTCCTGGGAGAACCGGCTGGAGTCCGCCCTGTGGCCGCGGGACATGTGGCACATCGGGCAGAGGTTCACCGGCAGCACGAAGATCGTCCCCGAGACCAGGTACGCACCGCCTGCCGACAGTCCGTCCACGCCGGTGCCGACGGTGTTCGAGCGAGCGTCGGCAGGTGATCTGGATGCGACGATCCAGCTCGCGAAGGAAGGGCATCGCGCCTCGTTCGAGGTGCTGACGAACTTGGCTCGCGGTGGCGAACCGCTCGCCTTCACCGCATTGGTGGCTTTGGCGGCAGAGGGCGATCTGCAGTCGATGCACCGCATCGCGAGCATCGGCGACCCTGGCAGCGTCAGGGAGAAGATGGGCCAGTTGGCCGTCACCGAACTAACCCAAATCGCGTCCGGTCCCGTGGTGAACGGCCTGGCCGTTGGTCTGTTGAAGAGCCTCGCCGACAACGGGAATCCAGAGGTGGTGGCCCCTCTTCGCGACAGCCTGCGTGCGAGGGCTGCGAAGGGCGATGCCAACGCCCTGGGCTTCCTGAACGACCTCTCCGACGTGGACGGACTGGTCGAACTAGCGAAGGCGAATGTCAACGGGGCCGAGGACCAGCTGCGTACGCTGGCCAGGCAAGGCAATCGTGACGCGGTCGCGGCATTCGCCGGTGTGGGACACGTCAGCAGCCTGGTGATGGCGGCGATCAAGGAAGGACCCGCGTACGAGGCGGTCCGGAAGTTCGCCGCGGACGGTGACTTCACCGCCCTCACCAAGCTGGCGAAGGACGGCGACCAAGATGCCCGTACCCAGCTCCGTGAGCTGGCGGAGAAGGGCGACCTCACGGCACTGGACGCGCTGGCCTTCAACAAGGACGTCGGTGCGCTGACCGCGTTGGCCTTCGGCAAAAATGTTCCCAAGCCGGCCGCGCAGCCCCCCTCGGCCAAGATCGAGGCTCACACGCGTCTCAAGAAGCTCGCCGTCCAGGGAAGCCGTGCGGCGGTCGCATCGCTCGCGCGCGAGAAAGACGTTTCAGCTTTGGACGAGGTTGCACGCGCCGGCAGTTCGGATGCGTACAACCGGCTCAAGGCACTGGCCAGGTCCGCGAACGGCGAGGCAGTGAGGTTGCTCGGCGCTGGTAATGACGTGCAAGGACTCCTTGAGGCCGCCGCCGTTGGTGTGGACATCGCTCGTGCCGAGTTGGAGAGGCTGGCAGCGAATGGCAACACCGTGGCCGTCGCCGCAGTGGACCAGCTCCGCGCAGCCGAGTCGTTGCAGGCCCAGGCGATGGACGTCGACGACCCTCCGCACAACGATGTCGAGATCACGGAGGCTGGTGACATCGCGCAAAGCGATGACGAGATGGTTGACGTCATCGGCAGCGAGCAGAGCGATGACGAGATGGCTGACGTCAACGATGCACCATCGGGCGTCAACGTCGACCCTCTCAAGGCAGCCGCTCTCAACGGCGACCAGACGGCACTGGAAGCGGTGTACAACCGCGACGGTGTACCCGGACTGGCTGAGCTCGCCGCCGCAGGCAGCGTCCACGCACGTGGCGGGCTGAAGACGCTCGCCGCGGGCGGCGATCGGCCGGCGGTCGAAGCGCTGTACAACCTGCATGACGTGGTCTCGCTGGCCGAACTGGTGGCCCGAGGCAGCGCTGACGCGTTCACGGCGCTGACCGCGCTGGCCAATGGTGGCGACCAGCAGGCCGTCACGGTGGTGCAGAACATCAACGCGCAGACGGGTGTCTTCGGGCAACCAACCTCGACAACCGACGTCGAGCAGCGCATTTCTGAGGCGGCCGCCGGCGTGAGGCAGCGGGTGGCGGAAGTGGAGAAGAACCTCGGCAAGCTCTCGCAAAGCGACTACGAAGACCTGGTCAACCGTGCGACCACCATCGTGAGCGGGGACCATCACGTACCCGTGTTCATCGAAACGATGACGCCGGAGATCGCGCAGCGGCGAGCCCTGATCGAGCACGTCACGGTGCTGGTGGCGGAGGCGCTGCGCACCGGCGGCGGTGACGAGAGCGCGGCCCGGAAGCTTTCTCGCGACCTCGCTGGCGAGCTCGGTACTCGCCGCACCACTCTTGCGGGTGGTGCGGACCCCGGGTTTGTTCCGCATCGGGTGGGCGAGAGCTCTGGCAGCGTGCCTGGGGCCGTGCCGGCCGAGGACGCGCATGCGCAGTTCCGCGGCGATCGGGAAGGGCAGGTGGCACCGGAGGACTTCGTCATCACGTTCGATCCGGTCGAGTCGATGCAGGAGACATCCGGTCAGGAAACGGTGACGCGGTCCGAGGTGCAAACGCGTCCGGCGCCGCCCGCGATCGACCAGGTAGCCCAGAACAGTGCGGCACAGGACACGCGAGCTGATGTCGACGACCGGCGGGCCGTCGTGGCGGCGCAAGACATCAGCGCGCCGATGGACGTCTCCGGGCAGCCGAGCCACACTGCTGCGCTGAACATCCCCACCATCGTCGTCACCGGCACGAACGGTGAGACCGCTGCCCGGTCCTGGCTGCCGCCGTTCTTCACCGACGGCCAGGCCCTCGGCTCGATCTCGGTCGTCGACGTCCGCGGTGTCGATCACGTCATCTCAGCGGTCACCGGTCTGCTCGACACCCAAGGCCGTGTTCCTGAAGGCGTCGATGAGATCGCACGGGCGTTGGACAGCGAGTTCGAGTCGTTCCTCGGTCACGGCCGGTCGTTCCCGGTTCGCGTCGGCAACGTCTGGCGGGAGGCCACGATCGTCGCGGCGCTCCTGGTGTCTGACGATCCGGCGGCGACGAGCACGCCCGCGACCACCACCAAGGTTGACATGTGGGTGAACTCGGGTGCCGCCAGCTCCGCTACCAAGATCATCAGCAACGCCAAGGACATCGGCGTCGGAGCCACCGTCAGCCAGGGGATCGGCGTGTACGGGAGCGCGGGTGTGCGGGCACCGCTCGCCCAGCCCGCTACGGCCACGACCGTCGCCACGTCGACGAACGACCAGAGGATCATCCGCGCGGGCGAGAGCTCGACCCGCGTCGAGGTTCCGGTGAAGTACACGATCACCATGAGCGACGAGCGGGGCAACATCGACGGCGGCGACGTGGTGAGTGGCAACGACACCGCGGTCGTCCTGCAGGTGCCCGATGACCTCCGCAACCTCGAAGACCGAGACAACGGGCTCGGTGTTTTCAAGCCGGAGGATCCCGAGTGGGGGGCGAAGCTGCAGCACCCCGTGCCTGAGGCGGTCACCGTCGCCGACAGCCGCAAGATGTTCACCGATGTCGTGAAGAGCATGCGGGCCGCGTGGCCGAAGCATGCTTCGGCCACGAAGCTCGGTTCCGACGGCCGGACGGCACTGCAGAACTTCCTCAGCCCGGTGTCGTTGCGGGAGAACCTCGGCCAGATGCTCGGCGGTTGGGTCACCTCGCCCGAGCTGATGAGCCGGGACGGGGCCAGTGCGGGAGCTGTGCGCATGCGTGCCACGCTGATCGACGCAGAGCTGATCGGCACGCACGGCACTGCTCAGCTGCGGCTGCACGAAAGCTCCGTGATCAGCAGCTCGACGTCCACCGGCAGTTCCAGCGGACTCGACGTGTCCGTCGCGGCGGGTGGCGGAGCAGGCGCGCCGAGCCTGTCCGTCGGCAGTGCCGGCGTCACGGGCGGACTCTCGGCGCGCAAGACCGAGTCCCCGGCCGCCGGAAGCACCTCCCAGAACCGCACTGGTCTCCAGATCAAGGGCCGGACCGGTCTGTACAAGGTCAACGCCGAGGTCGAGGTGCGCACACCCGGCGGCGGCACGGTCAAGACGACGGTGGCGGCGTACCTCCGCCTCGGCATGGCGGAGGCGGCTGAGCTCGGTCTGCGCGTCCCGCCGGGTACCCCGCAGGGACTGGCCCAGCCGACCGAGCAGCCGCGGTTCGAGCCGCCCTACCTCGCGGAGGGACTGGCCGCGGGCAACATCAAGGTCGGTGACTTCACCGCGGTGTCCCGTGTGCGGGAGCAGGTCGAGTCCGCTTTGAACAAGCTGGCCGGCTTTGAGCACTTCCTGCCGCGGTGGGACGCCTCGAACCGCCGCGCCGCCGACCGCAACGCTGCCGAGTTCCTCGAACAGCTGCAGAACCAGCGCAAGCTCGATGCCGAGCTGTCGCCGACGGCGCTGCGATCCAAGATGGACAGCCTCATGGGGCCGGGCGTAGCGGTCCAGCTCAAGCGCCGTGGCCGCTTCCACAACGACTACGTCAACGTCGTCGTGAGGGCGCGCGTCAGCCCTGGCAAGCACCTCGGCCAGGTCGACTCGCGCAATGTGCGGGGCATGTACTCGTCCAGTCCCCGCCTCGACAGCTCCACGACCACGACCAAGGGCTGGAGCGCGGGAGTGGAAGGCCGCGCTGGCACTTCTGCGGTGCACGGCGCGACGAAGCTTTCGCCGTCGGCGGGCGCCGCTCTGAAGTACAGCGAGTCCGAGTCGGTGAAAACCACGGCGGGTCCGCAGACGACGGGTACCTCGCTGAACGTCGGCAGTCCGGACGCGCAGGTCTTCGAACACGATGTCGAGTTCGAGGTCGAGATCACCTCGTTCAGTCGCAAGCAGAGCTGGTTCCGGAGGCTGACCGCTGGTTCCCCGTTCACCACCCTGCCGGAACCCGCCGTCGTCGCCCGAACGGTCGACATCACCCGCAACCTCAGCGAGGACGAGCAGCGCGGCGTCCAGGTCCTGCCCCAGATCTCGGGTACGGCGAAGCTGTGGGTCTCCGACGGCTCGGCCCTGACCTCGGACCCGGCGGCGTTCCGCCCCGGCGACCCCGAGGTGACGGACCTGCCGCCACACACCACGGTGCGCGACCTGTTGAACCGGGCCTCGGCACGCTCCGGACAGCCGGAGTGGCTGCACGTGGAAGCGGTCGTGAACTCCGCGCGGCTGCGCGACGAGGCTGTGGCCGTGCTCGATCGGGCCGCGGGTGGCGACACCGCGTTGACGGCCCCGGGCACGCAGACGCGCAACCGCATCGACAGGTTCTTCAGCCCGGAGAACCTGAAGGCCACACTGCGCAAACTGGTCGACACCGGGCACATCGAGACCGGCATGAGGTACGACCGCCGTGCGGCCGATCGCGTGGGCGGACTCGGCGTCTCCGCGCGCCTCGCCAACCCCAAGCTGGTGTCCACGTCGGTCACCACGGCGACCGAGAACTCCGCGACCGGTGGGTTCAAGGCATCGGAGACGACTTCGCGCAGCAGGGGTGTCGAGATCTCCGTCAACGCGGGTACCTCGAACCGGCCGAACGTCACCGCCCCGACCGGGCTCGGCGGCATCACCGGTGCGGCCCGTTTCGTGCCGTGGCTGCGGACGTCGTCGACCACCGAGGAGGTCGGTGGGGCGGTCGATCGCAACGTCGTCACCGCGGCCGGGGACCGGACCTTCCTCGTGCAGCTCGACGCGACGTTCGACATCGTCGGCGAGAGCCGCACCACGAACCTGCTGCCTGACCGCACCCCCGGGACGGCGGGCGCATCGGTCGAGCTGCCCGGCGCGGTCTTCATGCGGGTGAACGAACAGACCGCCAGGGAGATGGGCCTGCTGCCCGAGGTGGCACAGCCGCCGGCTCGTTCGTTCGGCGTGATGGCCGCACCCAAGCGGATCGACGCCGATGGCGGACCCAGCGGTCTCGGTCTGGCAGTGCTGCAGAAGGTCCCCGACCTCTCCGCGATCGTGGCGGACCTCGCGAGGCAGGCCGACGAGAACACCCGCAGCCGGGTCAAGGACCGCCTCATCCCGGGGTCTGTGCTGGACGACTCGATGAACAACCTCCAGCGGCTGATGGACTTCACCTCACCCGTCGCGGTGAAGGCGCTGATCGACAGCGCGCTCGACGGCGGCGTTCCGCTGCTGCTGCACCAGCCCGGCACGGTGCTGGGCAGGAACACCTACCAGGTGACGCTCAAGGCCTACGCCGGCCCGCCGTCGTTCGACCGCGTCGTCAACGACGGCGTGGACGTGGAACACACGGTCCAAGGGTCGTCGAAGCACACCCAAGGCAAGGGCACGGGGACCAGCACAGGTATCGGCGTGAAGGGCTCAGCAGCGGGGATCCCCGACCCGACGAACGGCACCTCCGGATCGGTGGGCGGTGGCGCGGGCGTCTCGCTCGGCCATTCCACACAGCGCACCACCGCCACTTCGATCGCGGAACTGGTCAACCACCTCAGAGCGGCGAGCGGTCCCGCCGCGCTGTACCGCGTCCCGGTCCGCTTCGACCTCGTCGTCGAACGCGGGGAGCAGGTCGTGGCGCGTGCCCGCGGCGAGGAGACGGAGCTGCGGGTGCGGATCCACGGCGACAACGTCAAAGTCGAGCACGGCTCGACGTTGCCCGTGGGTGGGGCCGGTGCCGCGGTGGCACTGCGCGACGCCGCGGACGGCCGCGCGGAGACGGCCGGGTCTTGGCAGAGGGACCACGCCGTGGTCGTTCCGCCGGCCGCGTCGGTCGAGAGCATGGTGGGCGTCAAGGACGTCCGGGGGGTCGCGGTCGAGGCGCTGCGCCGGGCCGGGGCGGACGCCGGCCTGATCGGCAAGGGTACCGGCTCGCTCAACGCGCTGCTGTCCGTGCTGAGCTCGGAGCACCTGCAGGCCAAGCTGCCCGGCATGACCGGCGCTGCGCTGAACGTGCCCGGCCTGCACGAGTCGAGCATCCGGACGTCCGGCCACGCGAAGCTGGCGGTGTACGCGAAGTTCGTCAACCCCCGGCTCGACTCCCTCAGCGACTCCGTCAACCTCGAGACGCCGAAGAGCACCGTTCACGCCACCACGAGCGACACCAAGACCGCGGAAACCGGTGACATCTCGCTCTCCCTCGCGTCGGGTGCCGCGTCCCACCCGAGGACCAATGCCGACGGCACACCGGATCCGGTGCGCAGTCCGGCGTTCTCCTCCGGTGGTGTCGAGGCCAGGCAACTCGCTGAGGACTCCGACGCGCAGTCGTCCGGCCTGACCGGCAACACGTTGCGCAACGTCAAACCGCAAGGTCGCACAGGTGTCGTCGAGGTCGATGTCGAGTACCGCTTCGTCGCCGACCTCGGTGACGGCAGGACCGCCGTCTACGACCTCGTGCTGCCGCGCTCGGTGGACCTGCGGATGCCGCTGAGCGACGTGGAGGCGGTGCTCGGCCGGCCGGTCGACCCCGGGTTGGCGGCCGCGCAGGACGCCGTCCGCGACGGCGCCAAGGCGTGGCGCGCCGCCGAAGTCGGCGTCGATCAGGCCCGCCGCGCCGCGCAGGACGTCATCAACGACGTCGCACCCGAACTCGCCAGGACGATTGCCGACATCGAGCAGCGGGCGGGAGAGCTGAAGGCCGCGCAGGACGCGGTCACCGCTGCGAACACCCGCGTGGACGGCTTGATCATCGATGTGGCGCGCGCGCAGATCGCGGCCGACCAAGCGGCCTCGGCCGCAGTCGCCGCCGAGCGAGCGCTGGACCAGGCGAGGACCGACGCCAACGCCGCGAACCAGGGCATGACCGAAGCGACGGAGCAGGCACGTTCCGCCGCGACCGAGGTCGCGGTCCGAAAGGCTGAGGTCGACACCGCTTTCGTACGCGTCGAAGCGGCGCGGTCCGCGCTCGTCGAGACGAACGACGCGGCCGCAGGTCAACGTGATGAACGCGAACTTGCGGCGCTGCTGCACGAGTTGAATGTCGCACAGCAGGATTTGCGCCTGGCCAAGGACGCCCGCTCCGCAGCGGTGCAGCACGAGATGACCATGCGACGAACGGCGCATGACGCACGACGCACGATGCTGCAGGCGCGCCGCGCGGTGGCCGACGCTGATGCGGCACATGCCGACGCGCAGGTGGTCCTGGAACAGGCTGCGGCGGCGCTGCAGGATGGACAGGCCGCTGCCGAGAGCGCGATCGGACGCCTCAAGCAAGAGAGCGAGCGGCACATGTCGGCCGTACGCGCCCGTGATGAGGCACAGGCCAGGATCACGGCCGCCGAGCAGGACCTGGCGACCGCGCGAGCCAAGGCCGACATCGAACAGCACACCTGGTGGGAGGCCAAGGCACAGGTGGAGCAGCGGTTGCGCGCTTTTGAGACAGCCGCCGGCCTGCGGGAGCGCGTGGCTGAGGCGAGGAAGAGGCTCGGCAAGCTTTCGCAGAGCAAGTACGACGATCTGGTCAATCGTGCAACGACGATCGTGAGCGGGGACCATCGCGTGCCCCTGTTCATCGAGAAGATGACGCCGGAGATCGCGCACACCCGAACCCTGATCGACCAGGTCACGGTGCTGGTGGCGGAGGTGCTGCACACCGGCGGCGGTGACGAGAGCGCGGCACGGCAGCTTTCTCGCGACCTCGCTCGCGATCTCGGCACCCGCCGCACCACTCTCGCGGGTGGCGCCCATCCCGGATTCGTTCCGCATCGGACGGGCGAGAGTTCTGGCAGCGCGCCGGGGGCCGTGCCGGCTGCAGGTTCGCATGCGCAGTTCCGCGGCGACCCGGAAGGTGAGCTGTCACCGGAGGACTTCGTCATCACGTTCGACCCGGTCGACTCGAATTTCGGCGGTGCGCGGGCACCGGAGCGCTCGGGTACCGCGTTCGGTGACAGCGTGCTCGACCTCATCACACCTGCTGCCGGCTCGACCGACGTCGAGCAGACGACGGCCGAGCCGGGCTGGGGCCCGGCCACGACCGACTACGAGGTGATCAGCGACGGCGAGACGCCGCCTTTCACGCGGATCGACAACGAACCGGACCTGCGCGAGAGCGGGGGATTCCCCGCGGTGCTGCCGGAGGTGCGGCGGGTCGAGGTGGACAAGCCGCTCATGCGGTTCTCCTCCGACATGTCCCTGGCCGTGCCGGTGTCCGATGAGATGGGCCACTACCGGGAGTTCTACGCCTCGCCGCAGGTCATCGCCGACGCCAACGCCCGGCTGAAGGAGGTCGGCGCCAAGCTCAAGCTGGAGATCGCACCCGGCAACGTGGTACGTCGCGGTGATGCGTCGCTCGTGATGGTCCAGCCGAATCCCGGCGACGACTCGGCGTCCACCCGGCTCGACTTCTCGATGCGGACCACCGGCGGCTCGCCCGGACAGCTGGTGCTGCGTGCACCGGACGGGCAACTGGCAGCGCTGACGAAGGTGCGCAACGGTGGCGCGCAGGAGTTCTTCGGCCTGCACGCGATAGCCGGTGCGCTCGGTGAGGCCGCGCACCACGGGCGTTTTGACCTGGTCACGCCACATGCGGTGCACGAGGCGGTCGGCGACGCGGCAACCGGTGGGCCGCGGCCGGGCGAGTCGTACGGCAAGGCGCTCATCCCCGGTTCCGAGGCCCGCGTGCGGCTTGACACAGCGAGCCAGTCGCTCGGTGTCAACCAGCATGCGTGGGCCAAACCGGGAGAGGCCTATCTGATCCAGCCGATCGCAGTGCTGGAACACGACGCGGACGGTCACCCGAACGCGAACTACCGCCTCAACCACGTGCGTCCGACCCCCGACGGCGCACCGTCGCAGATGTCCTCCTCGCTGGGCGCGCACTTCGGCTCGGTGGCGGTCAGCAGTGCCGACGACCAGGTACAGCTCACCCTCGAGGTGGAACCGAAGCCCACCGAACGCCAGGCGCTGCTCGACCGCGCCATCGACGCGAACCTGGAAACCTACGACAGCGCCCGGCTGCGCGAGATCCGCGACTCGCTCGCCGGTGACCCGGCCGCAGGCAAGGCACAGCGCGACCTCGCGCAGGCGCTGATCGCGATCGTGGAACAGCAGGACCTGCTCGCGAGCACCGCCCTGCAGGGTGAGGCACGTGAACAGTCAGAACGCCAGCTGGCGAGGGCCAGGCAGAACGCGCGCGCCGCCATCACGGCCGCCGCCGGCGGGAAACTGCCCAAGCTCGGTGGAACCTGGTACGTCAACAGGTACAGCCGGACTCCTGGCGACTCCTTCTTCGACCGGTGGAGCCGTGTCGACCTGCCGGACCAGCCGATGCTGATGGCCAACCCGCTGGCGGTCGTGACCGTGGCGAACTCCAGTGATCTCATGCCGTTGTCGGTGCCGATGTCCGAGAACCGGGACCTGGACCCGGACGCGGTGGGACGTGGAGAGCAGAAGCTCCCCGGGATCGGCGGGAACATGGTGAAGGGTTTCGCCAAGTCCGTTGTGGACAGTGCTCTGTGGCGCCATCGCAACGGCATGCCGCTGCCTCAGGTTCACGTGCACGGTTACGGCAATTCGCAGTTGCGCGCCAAGCGCACGGGTCAGCACCGTGCCGATGTGGTGGCTGCGCGGGCTCGTGCCGAGGTTGACAGGTTGCTCGGTGAACGTCAGCGCAACACGCCGCAGAACCAACGGCTCAGCCCGGACGACATCGAGATCGTCGCGATCTCGCACGGCCGCGACGTACCGCCTGGTGCGGCGGACGCGGACCTGGCCCGTCGCGCTGTGCGGGTGGAGATGGTGCTCGCGCCGCAGCCGCTGTCCGACGTCCCGCTGCCCGGTGGGCGTCCGGCGTCCGTGCCGTCCAACTACTCCGCTTCCGTCGCGGACCCTGATGTGGTGGAGGCAGGCCCACGGATCGGAACCCTGCCGCCGTCGTGGCTCGACGGGCCCGAGGGGCAGTCCGTGACGCGATCGCCCTGGGCGGACGACATGTCCGTCGCAGGCCGTTCTACCGGCGTCGCGCCGACCGATCCCCGGCTGGCACCCGCACAACGGGCGTGGAGGACACAGCAGTTCCTCGACCAGGTCAGCCACCTCTACCGGCATGCGAGAGAGGCGACTGACCGGACGACGCGCGACGTCGAGCTGTCCGTCGTGGTGGACAAGGGCGAAGCCAACCCCATCGCGGGTCTGATGCGCAGACAACTCGGTCACGCCTATCTGACCGTGCGGCTGCCGGACGGCCACACGAAGTCGTTCGCCTTCTCACCGGAGTACCGGATTCCGTTCATGACCGCTGCCTTCGCCGACTTCCGCGGCAGGCTGGAGGCGTTCGACCTCGGGCCGGCGATCAGCCCGCGCGTCGAGGTGCTCGGTCCGTACCGGATCAACGCCGACGAACTGGCGAGCGGAATGGCCTACGTCACCGACAACCTCGACCGGCGCTACCAACTGCTCGACTACAACGGCGTCACCTTCGTGACGGGGTTCCTCGGCGCGGCGAACCACGCCGTGCAGGTGAACCGGCTGACCAGGCCGAGGGATCTCGCCGGTGCTCTGCCTGCTCCGGACGGCCCGTTGGAGCGCGCGACCCAGCGCATGAGCGTCATCCAGGCGCAGTACGACCGTGAGGCGCGGCTCAGCATGGGCTCCTTGCCCCGGGCTGTGCTCGAAGCGAGGCCGCCGGCGGCCTCCGGCACGACGTCGACGCGGTCGAGTTCGGATTCGAGGTCCGTGTATTCGCGGTCCGAGTCCGGCGAGTTGTCTGCGGATGTGGCGCAGGTGCCGGTGAACCCGGTCTCGAGGTGGTCGGATTCCGAGTCGGACGTCGAGGATTCCGGCTCGGAGTACGCGGACTCGGAGTACGCGGCTTTCCACCAGGACTCCGAAGTCCCGACCGACACCCTCGCCGGCGACTGGAACGCGGATCAGGAACAGCCGTTGTTCCCGCCGCCCACCGACTTCTCCGCGGCCGCCGAGGTCTACGAGGAGATCACCCGGTCCCCGGACGGGCGCTGGCAGGTGCTGGGCGACGACGGCGAGCCCGCGATGGCGTGGCACGGCGGAGCGAACCTGTTCGGTCTTTTCGACGACGCCGGCCCGCGGCAGGAGAACACCTACGTCTCCGACCCCGCGGGCAGGCTGTTGCGCGACGCTCCGGTCTTCGAATGGATCGTCGGCGACCCGGCCGGTTCGCCGGTCGCCTTCAGCCACAGGCGAACCGAGAACCTGCCCGAGGTCGCGACCGCGTCGGCCGTGCCGCCCGCCGATCGCGCCGCCTTCGCGATCGAGGGGTACGACCTCACCTTCGCGGACGGCTACGCCCGCTGGCGCACGTCGGACGAGGTGCTCTACCACTTCAGCAAGAAGACCCCGCAGCAGATCGTGGCCGAGGGCGGTCTCGCGCCGAAGGGCCGCGGCACCGGCAGGCACTTGATCGACTACGTCTACAACGGGCACCAGGACACGCAGTTCATGAGCGCGACCAGTGATCCCGGTGCCATGTCGAAGTTCAAGGAGGCCAACCCGGACCACGAATTCGGGTCGATGTACAAGTACGTCTACCACTTCCGCGCGCCGGGCGGCATCGACGTCAACGCGACGCTCGACCTCGCATCGCCGTTCCCGGACCAGAAGGAGATCACCTTCCCCGGCGGCGTGCGGTCGGAGCACATCATCGGCTTCCAGCTGGTGATGAACGACCGGCCGTTCGGACCTGTCGTGTCGATGCCCCAGATCGCGACGGACACCCTGGCCGGTCCCGACGCTTCCGGCACCGACGTGCCTGTCGCTGTGCCTGCGCCCGCTGAGCAGGGCTCGGCTGAGCAGGCCGGGTCGCGTGGTGCCAAACGCGGGCGAGACGAGTTCGAGGCCGCGCAGGGCGGTGAGGTGACCGCCTGGGAACCCCGGGAAGCGTTGCCGTCGCTCCAGCAGCAACTCACGCCGCCCTCGCAGGAGGAGGTGCGGGCGCTGCGCGATGTGGTGCCGCAGGGGGCTCGGTTCACGGACCCCGCGCGCTGGGTGGGCTTGATCAACGGCTCCCGCTCCGCGCTGGGCAGGATGGTGAACTGCGTCGACGCCGCTCTCGCGTTCCACTCGACCTTCCGCGGTGAGCCGCGGGTGGCCGGGGCGAGCACGACCGGCGGGAGGCTGACCGGCACGGGCACGGCGATCAACGAGGCGACCCCGTACGCGGCCGAGTACATGGGTTCGGGACGGCAGGCGTTGGCCGAGGTGATCGACCGGGTCAAGCGCGGCGGCCACGGCTCGGACGCGGTGGTGGCCGGGCTTCCGGGCCGGCGTGCGGCGGGGCATGTGTGGAACGTGGTAAACTACCACGGCACCGTGTCGCTGGTCGACCCGCAGGCGGGCACGATGAAGCCTGCCACGAGCGGTGCCATTCCAGGACTCGGCCGGGTCTACTCGATTCCGATCGACGCGAACGGCGAGTTCATCGGTCCTGCTGGGACCACCACCGCCGGTGACCCCGACCGGACCGTGGAGGACCGCGCACCTCGGCCCGGCCCAAGGCTGGTCAGCGACTACACGCCTGTGGACGGAACGACGGCGTTCACGAGCAATCAGCCGATGACCTTGTCGGCGAGCACGGAGTTCCCCACGGTCACAGTGCGGACCGAACCCGTCACCCACACGGCACCTCCGCTGCGGGTTTCCGGTGACGGGACGCTCGCGATCAACGGGACGAACTCGGTGGCAGGGCCGAACGGCGCGGTGACCGAGGCGCGGGAGTTCTTCGCCTCCGACGACGTGCTCGCCGCCGCACAGGACGTGCTGAGGCGGGCAGGCGGCAAGGTCGAACTGGTCGTCGATGGCGGCGTCGTGGTGAAGGACGACAACGGTGCGGAAACGACACTGCACCGCGTCGTGCCGCGAATCGACGGCTACGTCACCGACGTGTGCCGCGACTTCGCCGGGATGATCGCCGGCGGCACACCGTCCACCTTGGTTCTGCGCGACCCGGACGGTGCCGCGGTTCCGGTGCACGTGGACGTGACGAGCGGCATCGAGCTGGGCGGCACGCACCATCTTGCCCAACAACTCGCCGACCTCGCGCACGGTGACGGCGACGTTATGAGGGCGGATGCTTCGTGGGCGGCGTCGGCGGTGCGTCAGGACGATGGCCGGGCGGCCCGGCCGCGCCCCGGCTTGCGTTACGGCGCGGCGCTGGACCACGCACCGGGCAACGAACGAGTGCGTGAGCGGATGGACGAGCTCGCGCGGAACATCGGACTCAACCAGTTCGCCCGTGCGCGACCGGGGGAGGCGTACGTGGTCACGTCGATCGGATCTTCCGGTGTGAACGGGGACCTCGAGCTCCGGGTGAACGCGGCACGCGGCGGCACCGTCGAATCCCCGTTCGGCTACCACTTCGCGACGGTGATCGCGGAAAGTTCGGACGGCACCCAGATCACCCTGGAGAACTACGCGCGCGCACCCAAGATGCGCAGGCTCCTCGACCAGGCGGTAGCCGACAACCTCGCTCACCACGGCCACGAGCTGGACAGCGTCGTCGCGGACCTCGACAACCGCATCGCGCGCTCGGACGACGAAGCGGTGACCGCGGAACTCAAGCGCAAGCGCGAGCTCGCGGATGCGTTGCGAAACCTGCGCGACGCCGGCGCCGAGCCGTCCCGCGAGCTGCGAGATCGGGCGCGCGAGGCCATGCGCCGGGAACTGAGGCTTCCCCGGTTCAGCGACCAGTGGTACTTCCGGATGTTCCGCAACGCGCCGGGCGAGACGTTCCACGAACAGTGGGCGTTGCTCCACGAGCCCGACGCGACGCCGCACGTGACCAACCCGCTCGTCGCGGTGGTCGCTGCTGACGCCAAGGTCGCGTTCCCCGCGACGGTGTGGTTCGAACAGGGCAGCAAAACCGTTCCCCCGGACCAGCACGGCGGTGCCCTCGCGGTGGCCAGGGAAGTCGCCAGGGGAGCGTTGTGGCGCAGGAGCCGAGGGCTGCCTTTGCCCTCGATCGTCGTCACCGGCTACGGCAACGGCGGCCTCCGTGGTGACCGCAGAGCGCAGCAGACAGGGCTGGAGCGTGCGGTGAGCGCGGCCGACCTGGTGCGCTATGAGTTGTCCTCGCACCTGCTCACGCTGCAAGGGCGCAACGTCACCGTGCAGCCGAGCGAAATCGTCGTCGAGGCGGTGTCAGGCGGTGTGCTGGAGTCACGCGGCGACATCGCGGACGGACGACGCGCCGTGATCGAGGTGAGGACGCCCGCGGTCGATCCGGCCGGCGAGTCCGGCAGGCCCACCGGGGCGGGCGAGCCTGATGAGGCCGTCCCGACGGACACTCTGGCGGGTCCGTGGCACGACGAGCACGGCTCGGACGCCGGCTCCGACGGGGAGGTGGAGCACGCGCCCGAGTGGGTGGGCCGGGGCACCGCCGCGCTCCAGGAGGTGGCGGACCGCCTGATCCGCGGTGGCGACGGCGCCGCGGCGGTGGTGACGACGTTCGCCAAGGACGGCGACGAGGCCGGCGCCATCGGGTTGGTCAACCGCGACGGCGAGGTGCTGCTGACCGACGGCACGCCGGTGTCCGCGGATCTGCTCGGTGACGCGGCGCGGGTGTACGTGGTGGCCTTCGACGCGGACGGTGAGCTGGTCACGGGCGGACCGCTGACCGTGCCGTCCGTGAGCCAGATCGCGGGGCCGGAGGTCGTGGCCGAGTACGAACGCGTGATGGCGGAGCCGGAGCCGGATCTGACGTCCTACCTGGCCTGGCTGGACGAGCGGATCGCCGGGGCGGACAAGGCCGCTCGGGAGCAGCGGGCGGAGCTGGCGCTGCACCGGCGCGAGGTCGACGCCCACCGGATGGAGCTGGAACTCGTGCGGGACGGTGAGGTGTCGTTGAGCGGCGGGGGACGGCTCGTGCCGGGGCTCGGCGGCCTGCGCCTCGTCGGCGGCGCGGTGCCGGCGGCGCTGGCCGCCGATCTCGCCGCGTTGCTCGGGCGAGACGTGATCGCGCTGATCATCGGCGGTGACGGGGAGGAACCGCGGGATCTCAGGTTCCCGCCCCGTGGCAGGCCGCTGCCCGTGCGGTGACGCGGTGAACCCTGCGGCCCCCGGATCTCGTGGACGTGGTGAGGCACGGGAAGGAGGTCGCGGTGGACGACACGATCACTGTCGAGCGGGTGGGGCACGCACTGCTCGTCGGCGTGCCGGGTGCGGATGGTGACGCGGCCGAACTGGCCGCGTCACTCGCACCGGAACGGCATCGCACGGCGGTGGTGGTGGGCGCTTCCGCGAACGACGCGGTGGCACGGTTGGACCCGTGGGTCGTGGCGGACCTCGACGAGGTGGTGTCCGGCAGCCTGCGACTGATGGGGCCCCGGCTCGGCGCGGTCGGTCCACGGGGCGAGGTTCCGCCCGCCAGATTGCTGGCCGACCGGCTCGGTGTCGAGGTGGTGGCGCCGGAGGACGAGCTGATGACGTTGCCGCAGGGCAACGTGTTCGTGCCGGGTGGCTGGGTCTCGTACCGCCCCGGCACCACGGGCCGCCGGAGCGGTCCCCGGCATCCCGCGCCGTGGTGGCAGGCGATGCTGCCACGAGACGCCGGCGAACAGATCCCGCTCGGTCTGTGGGTGCGCGCACCTCGAACCGCGCCGCGCGCCGACGATCCGGTGCACGGACGTGTTCCCGACACCGAACGCCTGACCGTGGTCGTCGGTGCGCCGGGAGAGCCTGCGCCGGACGTCGCGGCGGTCGCGGAGGTGTTCCGCGCTCTGCCGGGCGAGGCCAGGGACCGCGCCGTGCTGGTCTGTTACGGCTGCGACCTCGCTCAGGAGCTCGCGGACGAACTCGACCAGCCGGTGCGCGCCTTGCACGGCGTCCCGTGGGAGAACGGTGTGGTGCGCCTGGATTCCGACGGCGAGCCCACTTGGCGGCCGTTCGCGCTGGAGAGCATGTACCTGCCGGGCGCGCCACCCGTGCTGGACCGCTGGGTGGCGCCTGTGCCGACGATGACGATGATCGCCCCCGCTGCCTACCGCCTGGTCGACGGCTGGCGCTTGGACGTGGTGCCGCGCGGCCTGCTGGCCCGCCCGGACGACCTGGCGGTCGACCCGTCGTGGGTCGGCCGCACCGGTCCCACTCCCGACCTGGTGGTGGCTTCGGCGCAGGAGGTGCCACCACACGTGGTGACGGCACTGGAAGGCCTGGTCGCCGACCTGCCCGACGACACCCGCTCCCGTCTGCGCACGGTTCCGACCTCCACCTTCGCCGCGCTCGCCGTGAGCACGCTCCCACGCCCGGAGTCGACCGGCCTGCGCGGGGCCGCCGTGGTGGTCACCCCGGACGGCCGCATCCTGCCGTCGAGTCCGGTGCTGGCGTCACCGGGTCCCGCGCGCTTCACCAAGCCGCTGCGGACCAACGCCGAGCCGTCCGCCCGCCGCGTGCCGCGTCGCGCGCCCGACCGTGCTGTCGCGCCGGTCGAGGTGGTGGGGACGGACGCCGTGGTGGGAGTTCCCGAGCCGGATCGGATGGAGCCGGTTCCCCCGGTCGGAGCGGCGGTGTCCACACCTCCGGCGCCCGTGCGGCCCGCGGCCGCACGCGGCAGGGAACGCACGGCGGAGGCGGGTGCGGACCGGCCCTCACCGCGCCCGACCGTGGCGGCTGTTCCGCAGGCGCCCGCGCAGCCGCCGGAGCCTGCTCGGCCTTCGGTGCCGGAACGGACCGCGGCGCAACCGGCGCCGTCGCCGGGGCGGATGGAGCCGGCCGAACGGCCGTTGCCGGACCTGACCTCGACGACGGCGGCCGTGTTGCCCGCGTCGGTCTCGTCGCTCGTCGCGCCACCGAGCCCTCGGCAGGTCTGGCCGGCGCTCGCGGAGCCGGGCCCCGCCGGAGCACCCGAGCCGGCCGAGCCGTCCGCCTTGCCGGTCGAAGCCGACGAGCCCGGCGCCGGCGACACCGGTGAGCAGGCCGGGACCGTGGCGCCTGAGTCCACTTCGGACGAACAAGCCGCGGCACCCGAACCGAAGCGGCGCATCATCGTGCCGCCGGGAACACCCAGCACACCCGCTCACCGCGCAGGTATGCGGACCTCTCTCGGCAGCCGGTACGACATCGCGAGCCGGGCGGTGGCGCGACTGCTCGCCGAGCGGCCCGGGCTGCGAGCTCCCGGCACCGACACGGGCACGCTCGCCGCGGAGCTCGCAGCCGTGCGGATCTTCGCGATGGACCCGGACGGCGACTACGACCTCGGCTTTCACACGTGCCTCGCGGCAGGGCTGCGGCGGCTGCCGACGACACGCGGTGTCGTCGTGCGAGGTGTTCCCTCGTTCAACCTCGATGTCGGCAGCGAGCTGACGCTCGTGGAGCCGCTGCTCGCGGGTGCGGCGAAGCCGAGGCGTCGGGTGCGCGGGGTGGAGGCGCTCATCTGGAGCACCACGGCTCGCAGGCTTGACGGGTTGCTGGAGGGAGACCAAGCGCACGACGTGCTTCTGCCCGCCCACACCCGCTTGACCGTGCTCGAACGCACCGCGGACCGCGTCCTGCTGGGCGAACAGGGCACGAACGGCGCCCAGGCGCTCGCACGGCTCGCCGCTGCCGCGGGCGAACCGATGACCTCCGATGACGTCGCGCGCTGGTTCGGCGACCTGCTCTGACCCTCGAAGGAGTCCCCGTGCACACCCAACACGCTCGGCTGCTCGGCCTTGCGGGCAGGACCGCCGACGGCTGGCTCACCGTGGCCCGTGAAGCGCTCGCCGACGGTGACCACGACCAGTTGGAGCGGCTCTTCAGCGCGCTGGGCCAGATCGACCAGGTGGCAGAGGCGCACCGCTTCACGCCGCCGGAGGATCCCGGCGACGACACGGATCACGCGCTGCTCGAAGCGATCATCACGCATCCTGTCACCGCTTGCTGGCGCACGATGCGTGGTGGCGTGGACGCGGTTTACCTCGTGCAGGCGCAGGATGGTGCCGACCAGGCCGCCATAGCGGCGATCGCGCAGCGGACCCTCGGCGCGAGGGGCGAGCTCGCGCCGAGGGTGGAGGTCTTCGCACCGGACACCGTCCTGCCCGCCTACCACGAGGCCGCGCTGCGCTCGGCGACGTTGCTGTGGACCGAGGACGAGGCGGTACCCGTTCGCGTGGCTCGCACCTTCGACGGCGTGTCTCCGGATGGCGGCCCCTACTTCAGCCCGAGCCGCGAGCTCGTGGTCGCGGCCGATCAACGCCAGCGGCTTCTCGACTTCCTCGCCGGGGGTGAGGTCGTGCTGCGGGTGCCGGGCGGGCTCGACGACGTGCTCTCGCCCTCGGCTGAGCCGGTGCCCGTCGACATGCGCTCGGACGGCGTCTGGGTGTGGTCCGACGCCACCCGCCACTACCTCGACAGGTACCTCGTCTCGCCCGACCCGGAGCTCGTCGCACATGCGGCGTCCGCCTCCGGTGGCCGCCACCTTACTCACCTGGACCGTTACCGCGTGCGCGCCGCTCTCACGCCCGAAGGGGAGGAAGGTCAGCTGTGGCGAGCCGGATGAGCGGTGTTCGGTCCGTGCTCAGCGTCTCGCCGACCGAACCCGATTGCTTCCGGACGATCAGTGACGCGATCGCCTCGGCCACCGACGGCGACATGATCTCCGTGCGGCCCGGCACCTACCCGGAGGCGGTCGTGCTCGACCGCGAGGTGACGCTCTCCGGCGCCGGGTCGGCAGGGGAGGTGCGCATCGAGTCGGCCGGAGGCGAGCCCGTGCTGCGGCTCGCCTGCGAGCGAGCCTCGGTCTCGGGGATAGTGCTCGCGCAACCTTCCGGCGAAACGGCGATCGACATCGCGGGCGGTGTGCTGCACGTCGAGGAGTGCGTGGTCGCGGCGGACTCGCGGGTCGCGGTGGCGGTGCGACGCGGTGGCGACCTGCGCGCCCGTGACAGCGAAGTCCGCAACGGCGCCGGCGCCGGCGTGCTCGTGTTCGACGGCGGGCGAGCAGAACTGCACGGATGCACCCTGCGGCACATCGCGACCACTGCCGTCGTCGCGCGGGCCGGCGGCACGCCGCGCCTGGTCGACTGCCTCATCGCCGATGCGCAGGGAGCTGTGCTCGCGGCCGACCGCGCGGGCGGTTCCCTCGAGAACTGCCGGGTGGAACGGATCAGCGCCACGGGAATCGTGCTGGAGTCCGAGAGCGAGCTCACCGTCACCGGTACCACCTTGTCCGATGTGGACGGCGTGGCGCTGCTCGTCGGCGCGAGGTCGGAGCCGGTTCTGCGGGACTGCCGGATCGAACGCACCGGCGCACAGGCGGTCGTCGTGGTGCAGGGTGCCTCGGCGGTGCTGGAGGACGTCGAGCTCGACGGCACCGCCGGGCACGCGGTGCACGTGGTGGAGGGCGCGTCGGTCAAGCTCATCGGCTGCACGATCCGCGACACCCGGCACGACGCCGTGGTCGTCGACGGAGCGGGGTCGGCGCGGCTCAGCCGCTGCACGGTCAGCGGGGGTGCGGGCGCGGGCGTCGTCGCCGACCACAACGCGGATGTCGTGGTCGCCGAGACCAGTGTGACGGGTACCTCCGGCGCCGGCCTGCTCGCCCGCGGCGGTGCGAGGCTCGTCGTGCACGGTGGCGCGGTCCGCGAGTGCGCGACCGGTGCGCGTTGGGAGTCCGGCGCGACCGGCGAGCTCACCGGCGTCGAGGTGCGCGAGAACCTGGGGGACGGCGTCGTCGCGAGCGGCCCGGACTCGGTGCTCGTACGTGCCTGCGTCATTGACCGCAACCGCGGCCAGAACCTGCGCGGCGTCACGCCCGCGGATACCGCGGACACCCTCCCCGCCGGTCCGGCGGAGCACACCGGCGGTGGCCCCGTCACCAAGAAGGACCGGCGGGAATCCGGAAAGGGTGACCAGGGGCTCGACGCGCTGCTGGCCGAGCTGGAGAACCTGGTCGGTCTCGCGGGCGTCAAGCGCGAGGTCGAGACGCTGGTGCGCCTGCACCAGATGGCGGAGCGGCGCGCGGCCGCGGGACTTCCGTCACCACCGCTCGGCAGGCACCTGATCTTCGCCGGCCCGCCGGGCACGGGCAAGACGACCGTCGCGCGGCTCTACGGCAAGATCCTCACCGCGCTGGGTGTGCTGCGCAGCGGCCAGCTGGTCGAGGTCGCGCGAGCCGACCTGGTCGCCTCGGTGATCGGTGGCACCGCGCTCAAGACAACGGAGCGGTTCGAGGCGGCGCTCGGCGGTGTGCTGTTCATCGACGAGGCCTACACCCTCGCGCAGGGTGGCGGCGGGACCGGTCCGGACTTCGGCCGCGAGGCCATCGACACGCTGGTGAAGCTGATGGAGGATCACCGCGACGACGTGGTGGTGATCGTCGCGGGTTACACCAACGACATGCGCTCCTTCCTCGCGGCCAACCCCGGCCTGTCGTCACGCTTCTCCCGCACGATCGAGTTCGCGGACTACTCCTCCGCCGAGCTCGTCACCATCGTCGAGAACCTGTGCACGGGCAACCAGTACCGCCTGGAGTTCGAGACCCGTGCGGCATTGCACACCTACTTCACGAACCTGCCCCGCGACGCCGCGTTCGGCAACGGCCGCACGGCGCGCAAGGTGTTCGAGGAGATGATCGGCAGGCAGGCGTACCGGCTGGCCGAGGACGACACGGCGGACGCCGTCGTGCTCACCCGCCTGCTGCCCGACGATCTCGGGCCGTTGCCCGGCTCCGCGGTCGGAGCGGGCGCGGGGCGGGTCGACGCCGAACGGGTGGACGAGTTGCTGGGCAAGCTGCGCGGACTTGTGGGGCTCGACGACGTCAAGAGCGAGGTCGCCGCGATGGTCGACCTGCTGGCCTCGGCGCGGCAGCGACAGGCGGCCGGGCTGCCCGTGCCGTCGCTGAGCAGGCACCTGATCTTCGCCGGGCCACCGGGCACCGGAAAGACGACGGTGGCCCGGCTGTACGGCTCGCTGCTGACAGCGCTCGGCGTGCTGGCACAGGGGCAGGTCACCGAGGTCAGCCGGGCGGACCTCGTCGGCGAGTACGTCGGTCACACGGCCCGCCGCACCACGGAGGCGTTCGACCGGGCTCGCGGTGGTGTGCTGTTCATCGACGAGGCTTACACGCTGTCCGCATCCCCTGGGGGCGGCCACGACTTCGGCCGCGAGGCGATCGACACGCTCGTCAAGCTGATGGAGGACCACCGCGACGAGGTCGTGGTGATCGCGGCGGGGTACGAGCGCGAGATGGAGGGTTTTCTCGCGGCGAACCCCGGTCTGTCGTCGAGGTTCTCCCACCGCGTCCGCTTCGCCAACTACACGCCGGACGAACTGGTGACGATCGTCAACCAGCACGCCCACACCGCGGGCTACGAGTGCACGGGCGCCACCGTCGCCGCGTTGCGGGGCCACTTCGCCGCGGTGCCACGCGATGAGTCGTTCGGCAATGGCCGCTACGCGCGGCAGGTTCTCGACGAAGCGGTCACCCGCCACGCCCGCCGGATGCGTGGCGTCACGTCGCCCACGATCAACGAACTCTGCCTGCTGCTGCCCGAGGACGTGCCGAAGCCGTTGGAGTCGATTCACGGATGACGAGCTGGGCGCCCCGCACCGGAAACTCCGGTGCGGGGTCTCAGGCGAGCTTGTCGCACGGCGTCGCGTCAGGGTCCGTCGCGGCTCCCGCCACCCAGCGCACGTGTCCGAACGTGGCGTCGAACCGGCCTGCCGTCACCACCAGGAACGGGGTGTTCACGTTGGCGGCGTTGAGTCCTGACTTCGTGAAGCACGAGATCGGGATCTTGATCGTCTGCTGCTGACCTGTCTTGAGGCCCTTGAAAGCCCCTGTTGAATTGAGTTCCGCGGCACACGGGAAGACGCAGTGGATTGCCAGTGCGACCCGGTCCGAAGGGGCTTCATGCACGACAACGTCGACCACGAGCGCACTGTCCGCCTCGGCTTGGGGCCGCAAATCGCTGCCACCTCCGGTGTGTTGCATGTAGAACTGACCCGGTCCGCTGCCGCTCCAGGTGATGCGCACGGCGCCGGGACCTTCGGGCGCGGTGGTGATCGCGCGGTAGCCGGCGGCACCGTCCTCGCCGACGACCGTGCCCGCCCAGCCGTCTTCCGCCGAGCCGAGCATGGCGCGGTACGGGCCGGTGTCCCGCCCGGTGAAAGCCTCCATGTCCGGCATCGTCCGCGCAACGCGGTTCGGTGCGGCAGAAGGCGAGGAGGCGGACGAGGGCGGGGTACCGCCGCTCGCCTGTGGGGAGTCGCCCGTGTCGAAAACGACGAGCGCGGTCGCGGTCAGCGCCACTGCCGCCGCCGCGGCGGTGACGGGCACCAGCCACTTCGGCGCCCCGATGCGGGCGATCAGGCCCTGCGGCGCAGGCTTCGCGGAGGTGCTCGCGAAGGTTCGTGCGGGAGGAGAGGAGGCGACTGCCTTCGCCGGCGTGCGGGCGAGCGCGGCCGCGCCGAGCGCCACGGTGAACTTGGGGTGCAGGCTCACCCGCACCGGCTTGCCGAACGCGGCCGACACGGCCTGCGGCACCGCCGGGATGCGCGAGGAGCCACCCGCGAGCAGCACTCCCGCGAGGTCCGACGGCTGGAGCCCGGCAGAAGCGATCGTGCGGCGCAGCGCGTCGGTGGTGAGCTCCACCGAAGGCCTGATCATGTCGTTGAACTCGACCCTCGTCACGGTGACCTCCAGCGTGCCACCCGGCAGCGGGACGCGGACCGTCACGTCGGGCTCGATCGACAGAGCCTCCTTGGCCCGCACACAGGCGCCGCGCACGGCGACCAGTGCGGACAGGTGTTCGGGGTCAGCGGGATCAAGCGCGCTCACCGCGCCGTCCAGCCGTGAGTCGACGTGGGCGAGCAGCGCCTCGTCGAAGTCCATGCCACCGAGCCGCTCGATGCCTTCCGGCGTGCCGAGGATCTCCATGCCGCCAGGACGGGCGCGCAGAATCGTGGCGTCGAACGTGCCGCCGCCGAGGTCGTAGACCGCGACGAGCTCACCGTCGCCGAGCCTGCGTTCCACGGAGTAGTGCATCGCGGCGGCTTCGGGCTCGGTCACGATGCGCACGCTGCCGAGACCGGCGAGCCTGGGCACCTCGTCGAAGTGCTCACGCCGGTAGGGCCCCCACACAGCGGGACAGGTGAGCACGACATCGCGCGGTGGAGCACCCTCCGCGGCGGTGACACCGGCCACGATGTCCCGCAGCTGCGCGGAGAGCAGCGCCTGGGGGGAGTGGGCAACGCCGCCGACCACGAGCGGGGTGGGGTCGCCCAGCCTGCGTTTGTACCCGCGCACCAGTCTGATCGGGTCCTGTTCACCAGCTCGGACGGCGTTCGTGCCGGCGACCAGCACGCCGTCCGGTCGCACGTACACCGCGGACGGTGCGGCGACGCCCGGGCCGAGCGGCACCATGCGCGTGCCGTTCGCGCCGGACACGGCGGCAGCGGTGAACGTCGTACCGAGATCCACACCCAGCCCGTAGTCCATTATGGACACTCCCTTGACGATGGTCGGCTTGGTGACCATGGAAGCAGCCGCTCGTCGGTAGGGATATCCCTACTGCGCCTTCGGGCCAGCCACCTTGCCCGTTCCACCTGCCGGCCGCGACTCTGGTTGGCGTGATGAAGCTGGCGCGGGTGATCCTCGAACAGACGGGTGGCGTTCCCGCTCTGTTGCGCGTGTCCCGGCGGGGCTCCGAGAAGCTGCGCCGGGAGTTCGAACGCACCCTGCACGACGGGCCCGCGCTGCGGGTCTCCGCACTCGCGTTGGAGCTTGCATTGATCTCTGGTTCGGTGAGCGACCCGAAAGTCCGAGACCTCGTCGTCGGAGCGCAGGACGAGGTGTGCCGGATCGCGGACGAACTGCGCGAGGTCGGGGGCGCGATATACCCCCCGTTGCTCGTGAGCGCGGGCGTCGAAACCGCGTTGCGCGCCGTGGCGGAACGTCAGCGCGTCTGGTTCACCATCCAGGTCGACGAGTCCGGGATGGACGACCTGACCCGGACGAGGCTTTGCCTGCTGCTCGCGGACCACCTGCGGTCGTTGCCGCCCGGTACCGCGCTGTCCGCGCGCGTGCGCGGCGGCCGGCACCTGGTGCGGGTGCGGGTGCGGGAGTGGCGCGGCGGGCGGCTGCCCCGGCAGCGCTGGGCGGTGCTGCGATGCGCGTAGCGATCGCCGAGGACGGCGCGTTGTTCCGGGAGGGTCTCGTCCTGCTGCTGCAAGCGGCAGGGCACGAGGTGGTCGGCTGCGTCGACGACGGGGACAAGTTGCTGGCGATCGTCGCGACCGAGCCGGTCGACGTCGCCGTGCTGGACATCCGCATGCACCCGGAGCCCGACGGCGGGCTCACCACCGCCGAACGCATCCGCGCCATGCGCCCGCAGACCGGTCTGCTGTTGCTGTCCCACTACGCCGAAACCCATTACCTGATGCGAATCCTGGCGATCGGCACGGAGCGCATCGGATACCGGCTGAAGGAACGCATCGCCGGTGTCCAGGTGCTCGGCGACACGCTGGACCGCATCGTCGCGGGCGAGATCGTGATCGAGCCGGCGCTCGCGAAGCGGCTCGTGCCGACGCCTTCGGGCGAGGCGGCCGGCGCACTCGGCACGCTCACCGAACGGGAGCAGTCCGTGCTGCGGCTGATGGCAGAAGGCAGGACCAACAACGCCATTGCCTCCGAGCTGTTCGTGTCGGCCAAGGCGGTGGAGAAGCACGTCGCGGCGATCTTCACGAAGCTCGGCCTGTCCGGTGATCCCTCGGTGGACCACCGGAGGGTTCTCGCGGTGCTCGCGTACCTGCGGGCCAGCCGGGTCGCCGGATGAGGCCCTCGACCTTGCGCCGGCGTGCTCCGCACCTCGTCGCGGCGTCCACCCCCACCGCGCTGCTGGTGCCCGCACTGGTCCGCAACCTCGCCGAGACGATCGGCTGCGACGCCGTGTACTGCGAACCCACCGCGCAGGGTCTCGCGGTCACCGCGGCCTGGCCGTGGCGTGCGCCGGGACAGGTCCTCGCCGCCGACTTCGCCGCGCTGGCCCTCGCACCGGGCGTGCTCGCCGCGGAGCCGGTGTCCGGAGGTGGTGGCGTCGCGGTCGGCTGGCGCGGCCGTCTGCCGAGCAGGCTCCACGGCGTCGTGCGCGAGACCGCGGTGTGGCTCGGTGTCGCCGCGCGCACCGAGCGGCTGCGTGACGCCAGGGATCGGGCGGCCGCACGCGCTTCGCGGCTCGACGCCGAGCTCAGCACCGCACACATGCGACTGGGGGAGGTGCGGGAGCTGGAACGGCGCCGGCTCGTCGGTGCGATCACCGCCCTCGTCGACCGCGACTTCGCCGAGGTGCGCCGGCGCCTGCGCGAGCTGACGGCGGACGTCGACTCGGTGCGGCACCTGCGGGAAGGGCTCGACGAGCTGCTCGAAACCTTCCGCGTCACCGTGCGCGGCGTGCATCCGGCGATGCTGTCCGACGTGGGGCCGCAGGAGACGCTCGAGGAGCTCGCGGCCACCTTGCGCCGGAACGTGCGCTTCCGCGGCGACCTCGGCAGGAGGGTGGGCTGGGAGGTCGAGTCGGGCTTCTACCACGCCGCGGCCGCGGTGCTGAACCTCCTGGCCGCCCGGGAAAACCCCGTCGCACTGGACCTGCAGTTCTCGCACGCCGACGACGCGCTGGTGCTGGAGGTCGTGGATCCGGCTTGGCCGCAGCCGGTAGAGCGGCTGCGCGAGCAGCTCTCCGCCGACGCCGAACGCATCGCCGTGCTCGGTGGTGAGCTGACCTGGGGCGCGGTGGACGGTGGGGTACGCGTGTCGGTGCGCATGCCGGAGCGCATCGCCGCGGACGAGGCGGAGTCCACCGAGCCGGGGCTGCGCACCGTGGTGCGCGACCTCGTGGCCCGCGGGTGCTGGGCCACCGGACTGCAGGAGCGCGGCGTGTGGACGGCCATCGCCGACCGGCTGGACCAGCCGCTGCGCCTCGCGGTGGTGGGTCCGGCCAGGGCCGAGGTCGTCGGTGCGCTGCTGGGCCGGGCGGTCCCGGACGCCAGCGAGCCCGTCTGGTTCGCGCACAACGACAGCGAACCGGCGGAGATCCTGCGCTCCCTGACGCTTCTGCAGCTGCCCGGGCAGGTCGACGAGGAATTCGCGGCGGCGCTGGCGGAGGACTCCGGCTGGGCCGTCGACGCGGTGTTGTGCCTCGCCGCGCCGCACGGACTGGGCGAGTGGCTGCGCAACGGGCCGCACCGCGTCGAGCTCGTCGTGCCGGTGCTGCGCCCCGGTCTGGCACTGCTCGCGGTGACCGCGACCGACGAACGGCACGGTGTGCTGCGGTCGGTGGCTCCGCTGGACGTCGGCGGGATGACGGGGCAAGACCTGCGCACCGCGGTGGCGGCCGCGCGGCGTACCACCACCGCGGTGGAGTTCGCCGAGGAGCTCGACGTGGCCAGTGGACTGCGCGAGCTGCGCGAGACGGTGACCCGCAGGCTGGTTGCCCGCGCGGACCTGATCGCCGCCCGCCGCGCGCTGGTGGCGGCGGAGACCGCGGTCCGCCGGCTGCCGACCGACGACCCGATGCGCTGGGACGTCGACCGAACCCGTGCCGGAGCGCACGCCCTCGTGGAACTGGACCTGCTCGACGACATCGAACGCGATCTCAGCCTGCCGCCCGACCTCGCTGGACGGGCCGTGCGCCTTCTGGGCGGCGGTGGCAGCACCGTGCACGAACGGCTCGGGCTTCCCACGGGCGCCTCCAGGGAACGGGTGCGATCTGCCGCACTCGCGGAAGCGGAGTGGTGGCGGATGATCGGCGGCCGGTTCGGTGCGAGCGGCCGGATGCGGGAGGTCTGCGAGGCCGTGGTGCGCAGCTGTGAGGGACTGGCGGGCTGACCCGTGGGCTCAGGCGGGTGGGGCGTGGCCGATGACGGCGGTTCCGCTGCCCGGCGCCGAGACGATCTCCACGGTGCCGCCGATCTCGGCCATCCGGGTGCCGAGGTGGTGCAGGCCGGCGTCCGCGCCCGCCTCGGCGAAGCCGGGGCCGTCGTCGCGCACCTCGAACCGCAGTCCGTCACCGTTGTCGATCAGCGAGACCGAGATGCTCGCACCGGGCGCGTGTTTGTGCGCGTTGTTGACCGCTTCCATGCACACGAAGTAGACAGTGGACTCCACGGGTGCGGGCACTCGGTGCGGCAGGTGGACGTCGAGGCTCACCGTCTCGTGGTGGGAGAGCTCCGCGGTGAGTGCGGCGGCGAGGCCGTCGGCCACCAGCACGGCGGGCAGGAAGCCCTCGGCGGTGCGCAACACCCTGAGCTCCGCGTCGTCCAAACGGGAGTCCATCCGCGACAGCACGGCGGCGGCACCTGCTTCGTCGCCGTTCGCGATGGCGTGCTCCAGCAGGCCGACGGCCATGACGAGCGCCACCAGGTGGTGCTGAGCGCCGTCGTGCAGGTCGCGTTCCGCACCCCTGCGCTCGCGGTCCATCTCGGCCGCCGCCCGCAGCCTGCCGTCGCGCAGCCCGAGCTCCGCCGCGTCACCCGCCCGGCGCGACGCCCCGAGCTCGTCCTCCAGCGCCACCATCGCGAGCAGGGGCGCCAGCACGTCGACGACGTCCGGCAGCGGGGTCGCGGGACTCACCGCGAGCTGCCCCAGCGACGAGCCGTCGTGGTGGATCTCAGCCCGCCACCAGGACGAGCCGGCCTCACCCCAGGTGAAGTGCTTCCCGTGCACCGTCACCACGCACCCGCGTGCGTTCACCGCTCGTCCGACGGCCTCGGCGAGGCAACCGGGATCGAGCCGGCCGTCCCCGCGGACGTGGCTCGCCTCGAGTTGGTCCAGCACCGCCGCGATGGCGCGGCGGTCGCTTTCCCGCTGCCACACGAGGACGACCGTACCGCTGTCGGAACCCGGTCGGCGGCATCCGTGTGTGTGCAGGTAACACCACGTGCGCACAAGGGCAATGTGCTCCTTCTACGGCTGGCCCTGACGTTCACGCCGTGGTGTCCTCGACACAAGAGGAGGGCCGCATGGCGGTTGAACGTGCCTGGGGCATCACCTACCAGCACTTCTGCGGTGGCATCACCGCTGGGGAGGGTCGCTGTGGCTGAAGACGACATGACGTACCGGGGCGATCTGGTGCTCTCCCTCGCCGAGGACGGCAGGTTGACGCTCGGCGTGGCCGAGGCCGACGAGCTCATCGCCGGGATCGAGCACACCCTGAGCCTGCTGCGCATGCGGGAATGGGGCCTGCAGGTCTGGCGGCAGTCGTCGTGGCGCGGGCGCGCTGAACCCGAGTCGTCGGTCGAGCGGTTCGTCTTCGATGCCGCGTTCTCCGAACAGATCGCACCGGGCAGGCTCGAGGCGGCGTTGCGGGAGCTGCCGAAGTACCTGGAGGCCTTCCAGATCGCTCGCGAGCGCGCGCTGGCCGCGCAGTGACATGGCGAACCGGCCCACCTTCGGACGAGGTGGGCCGGTTCGCCATGTCACTTCACTTCAACGCGTCGCGCGACTCCGACACCGCCCGCTGCCACGCGTCGGCCGTGGACTGCCTGCCGGTCTCGACGCGGTTGAGCGCGGTGGTGAACTTCGGCCGCACCAGGAAGTCCCGCACGCCCCGGTAGTTCGGCCGCAACGCGTCGGCTGTCGTCGCGTAGATCGAACCGACCGGCGCGCCGTTGAAGTAGTCGTCGGTCTTGGCGAGGACCTCGGGAGCGCGGTACACCCCGGGCTGGCTCGGCAGGTTGCCGTTCTCCAGGAAGATCCGCTTCTGCTGCTCGGGCGCCGTGAGGAAACGCGCCACGTCGTAGGCCCGCTCGGTGTGCTTCCCCTGAGCCGGCACGGCGAGGAACGAGCCGCCCTGGTTGCCGCCGCCACCGGGCACCGCGGTCACGTCCCAGCGCCCCTTGTTCTCCTCACCGCCCGCGTTGCGCAGCAGCGCGAGCATCCACGCCGGGCACGGCGTCGTGGCGAACGTGCCCTGCCGGATCGCGACCGTCCACTCCTGGGAGTACGGCGTGAGCTTGGCCGTCCAGCCGGCCTCCGCGAACTTGCCCGCGAGGTCGAACGCGGCGCGGACACGTGGCTCGCGGTCCCCGATGAACGAGTCGTCGGTGCGGGAGAAGTAGCCCTCCTCGGCCTGGTTCAGCATCGTGGTGTAGATGCTCGCCGCGGTGTCGACGAAGCGGATGTCGGGCTTGGCCGCGCTGAACCGCTCCGCGACCTGGGCGTAGGCCTCCCACGTCGGCCACAGCGCGCCGACCTGGCTCCGATCCGTGGGCAGGCCGGCGGCGGCGAAGTAGTCCTTGCGGTAGCACAGCGCGAGACTGCCCATGTCGGTGCCGAGCCCGAGCACGACCTTTCCCGAACCGGCAAGCCCCTGGTCCCACTTCCACGGCGCGTACTGCTCGCGCAGGGTCAGCGCGCCGAGGTCGGCCAGGTTGACGAACTTGTCGAACGACTGCCGCAGCCGCGGCATGTGGCCTTCCTCGATCGCGACCACATCGGCCGCACCCCGGCCCCCGGCGAGATGTGTCGCGAGTTTCGTGTGGTGGTCCTCGAACTCGGCGATCCGCGCGACGAGCTTGACCCCGGGGTTGCGGGACTCGTACTCGCGGAACAGCGACTCGTAGCCGAAGTCCCCGAACGTGGCGACGGAGATGGTCAGCCGGCTGTCGTCCGCGGCTGAGCCACAGCTCGCCAGCAGGGCCGCGGCGGTCATGAGCACGAGAGCCTTTCGGATGCGGCGCATGGCGTTCCTCCCTGAGGCTGATCCACGACTGCCGCATTCTGCACCGCCTGATCTCGTGTGACGGCCGACTGGAGCGCGTGCGGGCAACTCACCGCGCACCTTCGGGCACCACCGGGCTCAGTACGGCAGGTCGAACGACGTGCGGCGCTTGCTGATCCGCCACCCACCGTCCTGCCAGGTGAGCTCGTCGTGGTGCTGGCCGATGGACAGCGGGTGGACGGCACCGCTGCGGATCGAGAAGATGGTGAGGTACGAGGTCGTCCAGGCGCGGCCGTCGCCGACGTGCTCCACGATCACATTGCTCAGCACGTGCCTGCGACGATCTTCCTGGTGGTGCCACGTCGCCCTGGCGAGCTCGAGAATCGCCTCCCTGCCCGCGAACGATCCGTTGATCGGTGCGCCACCCACGGACATGGTGAGTTCGGCGTCCTCGGTGAGGCAGTCGGTGAGCATCGCGGCATCCTGGTTGTCGTAGCCCAACGCCCAGCGGTGCAGCGTGTTCTCGATCTCGTGCCGGTGCGCGGGGGTCAGCATCGAATTCTCCGGAATGCGAGTGGTGCGGGAATGCGGAAGTCAAGCTGCGGCGCTGTGCCCGTGCCCGGCCGACCGTTCGAGCCTGCGCGCGTGCTCGTAGCTCGCCGCGGCGAACGCGAACTCCTGCGCGGCGTCCGGTCCGCCGGTCGCGCCGAGCAGCTCGTGGAGCCTGCCCTTGGCGCGGTACCAGGCCGCCACGACCTCCGCGGAGGTGTCAGGTCCCGGCCGCTGCTGGTACAAACGTGAAAATTCGATGATGGCGTTCATGGTGGTCTCCTGGGTGTGCTCAGTTCGTCGTCCTCGAATAGAAGTCTCGTTCGGACACCGATTCTGGCCACTCCACGACGCTCACAGGTGCGCTGCGGGTGATGACTGTCCACGTGAACCTGTGCCGATGCCCTTCAGTGCTGCCCGAACCCTCAGGGCCTCCGGCACGGACTCGGTTGCGGTACACCCGAGAAGCGCGGAGTACATCTCGCTGGTGCGCATTGCCGTCGTCGGAACCGATCGCCCAGCCGATGAGGAGCGTGAACCCCCTTGAGCACAAGGTCTTCACCCCGGTACGTGGACGACCGGATCGACCGGGCGCTGGTCCGCCCGGCGGCTCAGCAACCCTCGTGGCCGGATCCCGCGCGCGTCGCCGCGGTTCGCGTGCGGCTGGGCAAAGCGCTGCCGATCAGCCTTCCCGGCGAGATCGACAGGTTGCGCCGGGAACTGGCACTCGTTGCGACTCGCCGCGCTTTCGTGGCGCAGGGCGGAGATTGCGCTGAGTCGTTCACGGCCACCGATTCCCAGGTGGCGGGGACTTTGCGGACCTTGCTGGGAATGGCCTCCGTGCTCACCGGACGAACCGGTGCACCCGTCGTCACGATCGGCCGGATCGCCGGCCAGTACGCGAAACCCCGGTCCAGCGATGTCGATGAGCAGGGTCTTCCGGTCTACCGAGGCGACATCGTGAACACGTTCGCCGCGGATGCCGGGGGACGTGTGCCCGACCCGGACCGGATGCTCCACGCGCACGCGCGCTCCAGCGCCACGATGAGCCTGGTCCGGCGAGTCGGCTCGGTCTTCGCGAGCCACGAGATGTTGCTGCTGGACTACGAAAGTTCGTTGTTGCGGCCCTACCGGGGCGATGACCGGGAACGGCGGTGGTACGCCGGATCCGGGCACTTCCTGTGGATCGGGGAGCGGACCCGCGCGCTCGACGGAGCCCATGTCGCGCTGGCCGAGCTCCTCGCGAACCCGATCGGTGTGAAGATCGGTCCCGCGACCACACCGGAGCAGGCCGCCGAGTACGTCGAGCGCCTTGATCCGCGTCACGAACCCGGCAGGCTCACGCTGATCACCAGGCTGGGGCATGCCCGCGTGCGGGACCTGCTCCCCGCCATCCTGGAGAAGGTCGAGGCAACGGGGCGGCAGGTGGTGTGGCAGTGCGATCCGATGCACGGCAACACCGAGCAGGTCCGCGGGTGGAAGGTCCGCAGGTTCGACCGGATCCACGACGAGGTGCGCGGCTTCCTCGAGGTGCACCACGCCCTCGGCAGCCACCCCGGTGGCGTGCACCTCGAACTCACCGGAGAGGACACGACGGAGTGCCTCGGCGGCCGCAGTCGTCCGGTGGACGAGCGGGACGTGTCACGTCGCTACGAGTCGATGTGCGACCCGAGGTTGAACGGAACCCAGGCGCTGGAGCTCGCGGCGTTGATCGCCGATGAGATGGTCGCCTGATCCCGGTGTGGCCCACCCGGGATCCAGGACTCAGTCGGAACACGCCGGGAGGTTGACCGTGCCGGGAGATGCCGCCGCCGCAGGCATCTCCCGGCACGGTCCTCCGGCGCTCACATCACGACGGGTGCGAGCGTGCACTTGAAGTGCCGCAACACCGCCGGTGACTCGACCAGCCGGTAGCCGGTCATCCGCTCCGGAGTTTTCGCGACCTCGGCGATCGTGCCCGCCACGTATTCCAGGTGGCTCTGCGTGTAGACCCGGCGGGGGATCGCGAGTCGCACCAGCTCGTGCCGCGCGGGCCGGGTCAGCGTGCCGTCGCGGTCGATGTCCCCGAGGAACAGCGATCCCAGCTCGATGCACCGGATGCCGCCGGCCAGGTACAGCTCGGTCGCGAGCGCGTGGCCGGGGAACATGTGCGGCGGGATGTGCGGCAGCAGGCGGCCCGCGTCGAGGTAAACGGCGTGCACACCGGCGGGGCGCACCACGGCGACACCGGCGTCGACGATGAGCTGGGCCAGGTGCTCCGTCGCGGCCGCCCGTGCCCGCAGGTAGGCGGGATCGGTGACCTCGGTCAGCCCCTGCGCCAGCATGTCCAGCTCGCGGCCCGACAACCCGCCGTAGGTGGGGAAACCCTCACCGGCGATGAGCAGCTGCTCGCACCGTCGTGCCAGTTCGGTGTCGTGCATGGCCAGCACGCCTCCCATGTGGGCGATGCCGTCCTTCTTGAGACTGGCCACGCAGCCGTCCGCGAGTGAGAACGCCTCCCGTGCCACTTCCCGCGGCGACCAGTGCGCGTAACCGGGTTCGCGCTGGATCACGAGCCACGCGTTCTCCGCGAACCTGGCCGCGTCGAGGAAGAAGGGCACTCCGTGCCGCCTGCAGAGTTCCGCCGTCGCCCGCAGGTTCGCCATGGACACCGGTTGCCCGCCGCCACCGTTGTTGGTGATCGTCATGATCACCAAGCCGACGTCGTCGGTCTCGAGCGCCTCGGCGAGTTCGTCGAGGTCGATGTCGCCCTTGAACGGGTGGTCGGCGTCGATGTCGAGCGCCTGCGGGCACGGCAGGTCCCGTGCCTCGCAGCCGAGCATCTCCACGTTGGCGCGCGTGGTGTCGAAGTGCGTGTTGCTGATCGAGACCTGACCGGGGCGCAGCAGTGCGGTGAAGAGGATGCGTTCGGCTGCCCGGCCCTGGTGCGCGGGAAAGACGTGCGGGTAGTCCGTGAGATCGACGATCGCGTCGCGGAACCGGAAGAACGACCGTCCCCCCGCGTACGACTCGTCCCCGCGCAGGCCGGCGGCCTGCTGCTCCGCGGACAGCGCGCCCGTGCCCGAGTCGGTGAGCAGGTCGATGGTGACGTCCTCCGCGCGCAGGTTGAACGGGTTGTACCCGGCCTCCGCCATCAGGCGCTCCCGCTCGGGACGCGTCGTGATGGGCAGCGGCTCGACGACCTTGATGCGGTAGGGCTCCATGAGCTGCATGGCGAATTCTCCTTGCGGGAGAGGCGGAACGGCCGCGAGCGCGGCCCCACCTGGTTCTATGTCACCGGAATTCGCCGCACCGCAACGAAGTTCGATCCATGTCCGGAAGGGAAACCGACTCTGCACACGCCGACCGGCCGGTTCGCCGTGGACGATCAGCCGTCGTGCTGTTCGTCCCGCCAGTCGGCGAGCTCCCTCCTGCCGCTGATTCCGAGCTTCCGGTAGACCCCGGACAGGTGGAACTCCACGGTGCGCCGTGCCAGTGCCAGCTCTCCCGCGATCTCGGCGTTGTTGCGCCCCATCGCCACCAGTCGCGCGATGCGGCGTTCCTGCGTTGTCAGCACGGAGGCCCGGAGTGCGGGTGAGGGCGGCACCCCGGTCTCGTCGTCGGGTAGCGCCGCACCGCACCGCCCGGCGAGTTCACGTGCCCGAGCCTGCGTCGCGGCGGCCTCCTCTGCGCGACCTTCGGCCCGCAGGGCGGCTGCCAGCTCATGGAGTGCTCGGGCCTCCTCGAGCGCGGCTCCGCACTCGTGGAAGTGTTCCGCCGCCACCGCGAGCGACGCCGCCCGCGAGGACGGTGGCGCGGTCAGTGCTCGAGCGTGTGCGGCGAACCCCTTGGCCCGCGGGCTGTTCCAAACCGTGGCGGCCTCTTCGTCCGCCCCGGCCAGCGCGGCGGCATCGGCGTTCCTGCCGGTGCGCAGCATGCTGCGCACCGCGTCGAGCCGCCACGGCAGCACGTCCGCGTTGAGCTCCGCCCACCCGGCGACGAGCCGCCCGCATTCGAGGTGCTCGGCCAACGCCCGCTCGTGGTCGCCCAGCGCTGCCGCCACCGCGCCGCGAGCTCGTGCCAGGTGCATCGAGGGACCGGTGTGAGCGATGTCGCCGAGCAGGCCGGCGGACGCCAGTTCGTCGCGCGCCCGGTCCGGTTTGCCCGCCTGCACGAGTGCCTCGGCGAGCTCGGCGGTCGCCGTGGCCACCACCGAGTGCGAGGGCGGCAGCCCCAGCGCACCGCATCCTGCGAGCACCGCCCGCAACGACGCCTCGGCCGAGCGCAGGTCGCCGCGCCGGCGCTGGAGCGTGGCGCGCACGAGGTCGCAGCCGAGCCGCGGCATCTCCGCGCCGGAGCCCTGCAGCGCTGCTTCCGCCCGTTCGCACACCTGCGCGGTCACCTCGTCGTCACCGGCTATCAGCAGCGCCGCGAGCGCGAGCCAGCACGTCGGCCACTCCTGGAGTGCCGCGGCGTCGTCGAACGCGGTGACGGCCAGTTCGACCGCCGCACCACCGCCCGGCTCGTTGAGGGCGGCCGTGCACGCCTTGGTCGCCGTCAGCGCGCGGCTGGCCGGTCCGCCCGCCCGTGCGAAAGCCGTGAGCCAGCGTTCGAGCTTGGCGAGCATCACCGCGCCCTCCGGGCGGAAGACGCTGACGGTGGTCCTCGTCAGGTAGAGCTCGACCGCCAGCGCCTGCGACCTCTGGTGCACCTGGTCCGCCGACTCCTCGAACAGCCGGGCGATCTCGGCGGTGCTGGGCAGCCACACCGCGAACCGGCGCAGCAACCGGACCGTCTCGGCGACGTCGCCGGGGGTGTCGTGCATCCGCAGTTCCTGCAGCAGGCACATGACCGCGGCCTGGGGGTTGCCCTGGGCGAGCACGAGTGCGAGCTGACGGGAGATGCGCACCCGTTGCTCGGGAGGAGGGCTCTCGGCGAGCGCGGAACGCAGGTAGTTGGCGGCCGAGCGCCAGTCGCCGCCGTCCATCGCCTCGGCGGCCGCGACGGACAGCACCTCCGGCACCCACTCCAGCCCGATCGGGCCGATCCGCGCGAGCTGGTCGGCCACCCGTTCGGCCGCCCCGGGAATGCAGCGCATCCGTTCGACGGCCCGCAGCCGCAGAGTGATCTGCCTGGGCATCGTGAGTCCCGCCAGCACCAGGTCGGCGGTCCGCTCGTCGACGAACCGCAACGGCATGCTGTTGGCCAGCACACCGGCGCCGGTGAGCAGTTCGACAGCCGACAGGGTGTCTTCGAGTCCCAACCCGGCGACGTGCCTGGTCAGCGACAGCTGCGCGTCCTCGCCGAGCACGGCGATGGCACCGAGCACTGCTCCGGCGTGCGGGCCGAGTCCCTCGAAACCGGCCAGCGGCGGCAGCTCCACCGGCACGTCCTGTGCGGAGGACTGGTCGGGGGCCTCGCCCACGTGCAACGCGGCAACGTTCAGCCCCGACCAGCGGCGCGGCACCGCCGGCATGCCACCGCCGTCATCGCCTGCCCGACGTGAAGCCAACGTGCACTCCTCCAGCTCGATCGAGAAACTTGCGCACGCACACTCTGAGCTCCGTCGCTCCCTTGCCACTCATGCGCGACTCACCTGGTGGCGCGCACCTCCGCAGGTCACCTCCGCAGGTGACGTCGCACTGGCTACCCCGATCAGGTGACAAGTGCTCTTGCTGCGCGTGGTTTTCCCAGTTCAGCGGGGCTGAAGGCGAGCACCGTCAGCTGACCGATGTGTCGCGGGGCCGCAACGCGCAGCATTTGTCACGTTGCAGAGTCCACTGGTCAGGGAGGCCGTCATGGGAGCACTTCGGGTCGCGGTGCAGGCGTCGGATCCACTCACCGCGGCAGGCCTGATCAGCGGGCTGAGCGCGGAGCAGGACGTCACGGTCGAGGAAGGACTGCACTCCGGTGACGCGGACGTGCGCGTGGTGGCCGCCGGGAGTCTCACCCCCGGTCTGCTCCTCGTGCTGCGCAGGGCGGCGGCCAAGGACCGCGTTCCCGTCGTGCTGGTGGTGACCAGGTTGCGGGAGGCCGAACTGCTGGCCGCGGTCGAGTGCGGTGTGGTCGCCGTGCTGCCCCGTGCTTCCGTGACTCCGGACCGGCTGGTGCACAGCGTGCGCGCCGCCGCGGCGGGCGGCGGCGTCCTGCCCCCTGCCATGATCGGCGAGCTGCTCAAGCACGTGGAACGACTCCAGCACGAGGTGCTCGCGCCGAAGGGCATGAACGCCTCCGGGTTGAGCCCGCGCGAGGTCGAGGTGTTGCGGATGATGGCCGAAGGGCTCGACACCGCGGAGATCGCGGGCAAGCTCTGCTATTCGGAGCGCACCGTGAAGAACGTCATCGCCGGATTCACCCAGCGGCTGAACCTCCGCAACCGGCCGCACGCCGTCGCCTACGCCATGCGCGCGGGGATGATCTGAGCACGATCCGCCCAGTTGTCCGCGACGCGGCGCATCTCGGTCCCAGTCGACCACTGCGGGAGTGAACGCGTCCGGGCGCTTGAGCACAGGTTGCTCGCGTGGCCGTCGCGGACCTGAACCGAACCCTTGGGACTGTTCTGCTCGTATGACAGGCATGAGGACGCATCTGCCGGCCACGCCGGACGTGCCGGTGATCCGCACCGACTTCTCCGACCAGACGGCCTGGGAACAGGTAAAAGCCGGGATCAGCTGGGTCACACCGGACGGGTTCAGGGCCCACGTGACGTATGTCGATGACCCGGCGTTCGCCGGCCTGGCGGTCGCCGGCCTGCTGGAGTCCGGGCCGGACCGTGCCGCACATCCGCTCCTCCTGGTCGTCGACGAGACGACGATCCGCTCTCCTGGGCACCCGATCCTGGTCGTGGACCTCGGCTCGGAGCCCGACCCGGCCGACGACTGGCCGGGCGAGCCCGCCGGCCGGTCATTCCGCGCCCTTCCCCACACCATCCAGGAGATCGAGAACAACCTGACGATCGCCAACACGGGCTGGGAAGATTTCGCCGGCCACGTCGATGCCGACGGAGTGCGCCGGGAACACCTGCTCTACGGCCGCGTCGAGGAACTGGCTGTCGCTGAGGCGACCGGACAGGTCCCGGAACCGGAAGCCGGCTGACCGCGCACCGGCGCGACGCACGCCGGAGGCGGTCCGAGCGCTGTCCGCGACGGATAGGCCGGTTGTCACCGAGCAGGTGTGTGATGACATCCGTTCCGGCGCTCACAACGGCTTCTGTGGACCGCGGTCCTTCTCATTCGGCCTGGCGGACCAAGCCGCGCAGCCGATCTCCTCGAGGCTCGTTCGGATCGACACGCGCCGCACCAGTTCCAGCGTGCGACGCTCGCGCATCAGATCGTCTCACAACACCAGATCGTTGGCACTCACTTGAGCATTCCGTCGCCGCGGTGCCTGCTCGTGCCGTCACGGCAGCGCGTTCGTGCAATGGCCGACCGCGGTGTGTTCCTGGCTGGACTTCCTTGTTCCACAGTGGAGGAAGACGACCTGAGCAACGGCCGGGCACCGGACGTACACGGCGGAGGCTTCGACATGACGGATCTGATCTCGACCTCACGACAGACCTCAGCGGGCAAGGTGCTCACCGTCCTGAAGTTCTTCGGTTCTCGGGGTGGCGCGGTGACCCTCGGCGAAGTCGCACATCACACGAACATGCCGAGGTCGACCGCGCATCGGATGCTCGCGAGTCTGCGCACGGCCGGATTGGTCGAGCTGCAGGACGGACTGTTCGTGCTGAGCGGCGGGCTCGTCGAGCTCGCGGCTGTCGTGCCGGCGAACCTCGCGGGTGGCCTGCCGGAGCTGGTGCTGCCCAGCCTGACGGACCTGTACGAGTCCACCAAGGAAGCTGCCCAGTTCGTCGTCCGGCGTGGCGACAGCGGGTTGGTGGTCGAGGGCGTGCACGGGCGTCAGTCCGTGGGATTGCTACCCCGGCTGACCGGCACGATGCCACTGCATTGCACGGCAGCGGGCAAGGTGTTGCTCGCGTTCTCCGCGCCGCTTCGCCAAAACCCGCCGCGGCTCGAGGGGCACACGGCGGTGACGATCACCTCTCCGGAACGGCTCCGCGAGGAACTCGCCCGTGTGCAGAGGTACGGTGTGGCGTTCGACCGGGGCGAGTGGATCCACGGTCTCACCGGTGTCGCGGCGCCGGTGTGGGGGCCGGGCCGGACGTTGGTGGGCGCCATTTCCGTCGTCGGCCCCTTCGGCAGGGTCGTGCCCGACGCCATCGCGCCGCGCGTGCGCAGGGTCGCCGACATCGCATCCCGGGAGCTGTACACCGAGCGGTTGGCCGGGCGTGGTCTCGCCGGCTGACCGGTGCCACCGTGGCCGCGCCGGTGACACCGGTCAGAACACAGCCGGACGCCATTCGCCGACCGATGTCAGCGGAGCGCGCCGGACTCGTCGAACTCCAACAGCGCGCACCCCGGCGCGCGTGGGGTGTGGAGCGCGGTGACCAGTGTGGCGGCTGCTGCCGCAGGAGAGGCCCGGCGCTCGCGCTGGAGCACGGTCAGCGGTGTGCTGAGATCGGTGTCCAACGAGGGGAGACGGGCCAGCAGCACTCGCCAGTCCGGATGAGCGGGGCACTGCGCACGCACGAGGTGCTCCAGCGCGGCCTTGGCCGCGGCGTGGTGCGGCCACTCCGGCCCTGGGTTGTCGAGGACCTGGGACGACACGACCAGCAGGGTGCCGGAGCTCGCGTCGAGCAGCGGAGAGAAGGCGGCGACGGGAATGGCGACCAGGCGCATGGCCGCGGTCACATGCCCGGTGATCAACTCGGTCGTCTCCGCGGTCAACCGGGTCGGGCGCAGGACGGGTCCCGCCGAGCACACAAGGAAGTCGGTTCGGCCATACGTCTCGCGCACGTGTTTGGCGAGCGTGTGGCAAAAGCCGCTGTCCGAAGCATCGCCCTGGTGCATCTCGATCCGGCGGTGGCGGCCGAGTTCGGCGGCTCTCGCCGTGCTCATGTGGTGCACGCCGACCACGGTGCAGCCCTGTTCCGCCAACGCGAGGGTGGTCGCGGCGCCCAGGCCGCGGCTCGCACCGATCACCACGGCGACCCTTCCCCGCAGCGCTCCACCCGCGGGCAGCGCCGCCCGTGTCTCGGACAGACCGACGACCCGCGCGGATGGACGGAAGAACGTTTCCAGCCGGACTTCGGCGGCGGGCCGCTGATCCGCCCACAGGCGGCCTTGGACGCGCACCGCGCCGAACCTCCGGTCGACGCTCGTCACCTTGCACAGGTAGCGGTACCGCGGGACGGGCCGGTGCTCGTGGGCGGTCACGGTGAGCGACGCCAGCAGGCCCTGACGACCCGGGACCTCCATGCCGGCGAGGTAGCTCGCCCAGCACATGGCCGTCGCCACCGGCAAGACGGCGCGATCCAGACCGAGCCGGAAGGCCAGTTCGTCGAGGTGGGCCGGCGTGTACCAGCCGCTGAACTCCATGCCTTCCTCGATTTCGTCGAGGGTGAGCGCACGCGGCGCCTGGCGCATCGGTGACGGTGCGTCAGGAGGTGACGGCCAGTTCGAGGCCGGGGGCGGGGCAACGCCGGACTGGACCGACGCGGTGAGCACCCGCTGGCCGTGCGCCCACAGATCACCCCGATAACCGTCCTCGTTCGCCGCCACGGTCAGGTGGTGGGGTGCGTCTGGATACACCGCGTCGCGGAACACCGCATGAACGCGGCTCGGTGAAACGGCCATCGGAAGACGCCCGAGCACAGCCAGCACGGCGAGCGCGCCGTGGCTGACCGGTCTGCCGAAGGCCGTCGCCCTGGCGTATTCCACCGATGTGTGCAGCGGGTTGTGATCGCTGCTCGCCCGGGCGAACAGGCCGACCAGGTCCGGGTTGAGGACGATCGCGTCGCTCACCGCTGCCGCACCTGCACGTGCGACGGGCACGCCACCGGGGTGAGCACCGCCTCTTGACCGGGTGCGGCGCAACCCAGTTCGCCGAACAAACGCCGGGCTGGTTCGTTGCGGGGCATCTCTTGGACAGTGGCGGTCAGCGTGCCGTGACCCCGTGCGCGGGCGAGCGCATCGGCCTGCGCGAGCATCATCCGCTCCACGTCCCGGCCGAGCGCCCGGCAGCTCAGCAGGAACAGTTCCAGGCGGGCACACCCGGTGAAGCTCACCACGAGCAGGCCGACCAGTCCGTAGTCGCCGTACCTGTCGCCCGACTCGATCAGGCGCACCTCGTGGTCCTGGCTCGCACACAGCCGCGCGAGCTCGTCGCGGGACGGCCGTCGGCCGTTGAGGTTCATCTGGTTCACGCGCAGCACCAACTGGGCGAGCCGAGGTATGTCCACTGTGGATGGAATGGAGCATGATGCCCAAATCTCCAGATGCCCCAAGTACTCTTCCCGCGTGAGACCACGCCTCGCCAGCGTGCGGTGCCGGTCCTGCTCGAGGCGGAGGGGGCGGACGAGGTCGTCGTGGGTGGGCGGGAGCCGGTCGAAGGCGGGATCGGTGACGGCCTCCCGCCAGCGCGGAGGGTCCGCCGGAAAGCGCACGGTCCGCAGAGCGGGCAGTGCGGCCTGGGCTTCGGCGAGCTCAGCCGGGTTGTCGTCGATCAGGACGAGATCCTCGACCGCGATGGACAGCTCCGCAGCGATTTCTTCCACCGCCACGTGCTTGGCACGCCAGCCGATCCGCCACGCGGACAGGTGCTCCCGCTTCAGCACCATGTCGGGACGGTCGAGCACCGCCCAGACGTCTTCCTCGACGTTCTTGCTGCACAGCACCAGCAGCACTCCACCTGCTCGCAAACCGAGCAGGTACCGCTGGAAGTCGAGATGGTCCGCCGGCGCGACACCCGTCGCGCCGAGTTCACCGACCGCGCCGCTCCACAGGGTGCCGTCGCCGTCGACGACCACCGCCTTCACCGACGATCGCAGACCCAGGCGGACCACGCGGGCCAGCGAGCGTCCAGCTTCGCTGAACAGCGCGCTGGTGTAGGGAATCGCGGCCAGCGCCTCGAGGCGGTGGTCGTAGGCGGCGCGGGTGCCGACGGTGCGAACGACGTCCTCGGCGTCGCACACCATCATTCCCGTCTCGGCTGCGCGTTGTGCCAGCCGCCGCCGTGCCGCGTTCGCCAGCGCCACGACTCCGTGCGGTGCTGCCGGATCACCCGCACCGAGTGGCCGGTCCGGCGGGATGGCGGGCAGCACGAGGATCCGCCGCCCGCTCCTGTGCGCCACCGCATCGGCGAGGTCGTCAGCCGCACGGAGAAGGCGGGTACGTGTGGCCTCGGTGCCAGGTACGGCTGCCGGTTCGCCCCACAGACTTTCCAAACCGGGCCACACCACCAGCACGTCGGGATCTGCCAGGGCGGTCTCGCTGTGGGGGTCGAGGCACTCCGGCACGATCCGGTTGTACGGCCCCACGGTGACGTCGGCCAGGATTCCCAGATCCGCCAGTGCCGTGCCGACGTGCGGCACGAACGTGTCCAGGGTGAACGTGCCGAGCAACCGGACACGAACGCCGCCACCACCTGCCTCGGCTCGCAGCTCCCGCCACCGGGCCACCACCGAACTCACAGCGGAACTCCTCGGCTGGTCAAGAACGAGCGCAGCGCGGCCACGTTCCTGGCCTGGTCGATTTCGTGCGTGCTGAGCACCACTCCGTAGGCCTCCTCGACCGCGTTGATCACTTGGATGTGTGCCAAGCTGGTCCATTCCGGCAGCACGTCCCTTCCGCTGTCTTCGGTGACCCGCCCCGCTTCGACGTCGAGCACGTCGGCCAGCAGGGCGAGCAGGGGAACACTCACATGTCTCCTTCGGTGGGCTCCAGCCAGTGGTGATGTCGCTGCCAGGGGTATCGGGGGAGCGGCACGTAACGCGCGTTCCGGTCGACGAGGTCCGCCCAGCCGGGGTCGCCGCCGGCGAGGTAGCAGTCGGCAGGCGCCATGGACGACGTGGTGCCGGAAGCCGTGCCGCCGAGCCAGGACCGCAGTTCCGCGGCCAGTTCCGCGTGGTCTCGGCCTGCCACCACCAGGCGATGCGGGTGGTGCGTCCGGCGCAGAGCGGCGCTGAAGCAGATGTCCCGCAGTTCCTGGTGGTGTCCGGGGCCGTCGGGACCGAGGTGGTCGAGGAAGGCGAGTGCGAGCGCCCGCAGTGCTTCGGGCGCACGAGCCGATATCGGCAGCAGGTGCACCCGCGAGGCCTCGGGCGACCGTCGAGGGGGCGGTGGGTCGGCCTCCGCCAGCACGACGTGGGCGTTGACCGAGGAGATGCCCTGCCCGCTGACCCCGGCGATCGCGGGCCTGTCCAGGTCGGGCAACCGGTGCACGGCGGTGGGTACCTCCACGGGGAGGGAGTTCCAGTCAACGGCCGGGTTCGGCGTGCTGAAGTGCAGACTGGGCACGACCTCCCGATGCTCGAGGCACAGCACCGCCTTGATGATCCCGGCCACGCCCGCCGCGCTCTCCGCGTGCCCGATGTTGGACTTGACCGAGCCGACGAAGCACGGCCGGTCCGCTTCCCGGCCCGGGCCCAGCACCTGGGCGAGTCCGGCCAGCTCGACCGGGTCGATCATCTGGGTGCCCGTGCCGTGCGCTTCGACGAAGTCCACTTCGGACGGCTTCGTACCTGCGTTTTCATACGCCCAGCGGAGCATCTCCGCGTGCGCCTCCACCGACGGTGTCAGCAAGGATCCGCTGCTGGCCCCGTCGTTGTTCACCGCGCTGCCGAGCACGACGGCGCGTACCCGGTCGCCATCAGCCAGCGCCCGGTCCAGAGCCTTCAGCACGAGCACACCGGCTCCCTCCGAGAACGCCGCGCCGTCGGCGGAGGCATCCCCGAACTTGCAGCGGCCATCCGGGGCCAGCACCCTGGCGCGGGAGAACAGCACGTCCCGGTCGGGCACCAGCTTGAGGTTGACACCACCGACGAAGGCGGTCTCGCACTCGCCGGCGCGGAGACTCTGGAGAGCCAGGTGCAGAGCGACCAACGAGGACGAGCAGGCGGTGTCCACGCACAGGCTGGGGCCGCGCAGGTCCAGGAAGAAGGACAGCCGGGCGGGCAGCAGGCTGCGCAGGTTGCCCAGCGCGGGGACGTCGACGGACTTCAGCCCACCCCGGGTCAGCAGGTCGAAGTAGTCCGCATAGGACACCCCGAAGTACACGCCGGTACGGCTTCCCGCCAGGTCCGGCGCTGGGATTCCCGCGTCCTCCAACGCTTCCCAGGCGACCATGAGCGCGAGCCGGTGCTGCGGATCGAGGGTTTTCGCCTCGGCGGGTGCATAGCCGAAGAAGGCGGCGTCGAACCCGGCGATGTCGTCGAGGTAACCCGCCCGGCGGGAGGAGACGGTGCCCGCGCGGGAAACCGGTGAGTACAGAGACTCCACGTCGTAGCGGGAGAGAGGCGTCTCCGTTGTCGTGTCCCGTCCCTGCCGCACGACCTCCCACAGTTCTTCCGGGTTGTTCGCGCCCGCGAAGCGGCAAGCCATGCCGATCACCGCGATCGGGGCTGGGGTGGAGGTGGTCGATGTCGTCACGGTGCGGCCGTCCTGTCTCCGGTGCTCAGCGAGGGGCGGTGGTTCACCTGGTGAACCTGGGCGCCGGAGACGGAGGCATACCGGGTGGCGACCTCCGTCAGCTCGGCGGGGCTGACCACGTCGTCGAGGTCCGTGAACCCGTCGGGGGCGCGCTGGTGCACCATGGTGATGATCGCCTCGGGTCCCCACCCCCGGTTGCTCTCCTGCAGACGGGTCATGGCGGGCAGACGGCGACGCTCGTAGTCCGCGAGTGCTTTCACCGGATCGCCGGTGATCGCCAGTGCCTGCGCGAGAGTACGGGCATCGAGAATGGACTGGGTGGCACCGTTGGACCCCATGGGGTACATGGCGTGAGCGGCGTCGCCGAGCAGGGTCACGTTGCCCGCACTCCACCAGGGCAGCGGATCCCGGTCCACCATCGGGTAGCGGTAGATCGCCGGTGCGTTGCGGAAGATCGCGGCCAGGTCGATCCAGTCGACCGCCCAGTCGTCGAACTCGGAGAGCACTGCCGCCAGGGGGGCCCTTTCGTGCCAGTCCGCTCGTCCGGCGCTCGCCGAGGGGTGGGCCGCGACCCAGTTCACCAGCACGCGGTCCTGAACGGGGTCTTCGGCGATGGGGTAGAGCACGATCCGCCGGACGTCATCGCCCACGACGGCCATCGTGCGCCCGGACAGGAACGGTGGCGCCCACGTGGTCCCGCGCCACATCATGACGCCATTGCCCGGAGGTGGTCCCTCACCGGGGTGCAGAGCGGCGCGAATCGCGGAGTGGACACCGTCCGCGCCGATCACCAGGTCGGCAAGCGCGGTGCGCCGCTCACGACCCTCCTGGAGCGTCACCTCAGCAGGTGCCCCCTGCTCGGGAACACATCCGACCACCCTGGTGCCGAACGCGACGGTCTCAGGGCCGAGGCGGTTGTGCACCGCGTCGGTGAGCACCTGCCACAGCCGGCGCCGGGAGACGGACAACTGCGGCCAGCGGTAGCCTGCGGCCACCCCTCTCGGTTCCGTCCAGATCAGACGACCATGCCGGTTGAACAGCCGCAATTCCGCGGTACGCACCGCTTTTCCGGCGAGGCGTTCGAGCAGGCCGAGTTCGCTGAGCTCGCGGACCGCGTCGGGCAGGACGTTGAGGCCGAGCCCGGAGGGCGCGCTGGTGCCGGTGGCCTCGACGAGCCGGATGTCGGTGAACCCGGCGGCGTGCAGGCTGAGCGCGGTGGTGAGGCCACCGATTCCCGCGCCGGCGATGAGGATCCTCATGCGTGCGCTCTCCGTCCACCCGCGGCGCGCAGCACCTGGTTGACCAGCGCCGCGTTTTCCCGGCTCAGGTTCGTGACGGTGGCCAGCAGGTCGATGGTGCCACCGCCGCTACCGGTCGGAAACCGGCCGACTCCCTCCTCGTACGCCTCGCGCGCCAGCGTCAGGTGTTTGCCGCGGAACGCGACCAGCCCGCGCTGAGCGCGGCCCACGGCTTCCGCGCTCGCCCGTAAACGGTCCAGTGCGCTGTGGTCTTCGCGGTGTTGGCCCATGGCCTCCACCAGACGGGTCGTCACTGATGGGCCGTGTGCCCACTGTTCGGCGAGTGCGCGCCACTCCGGCAGCCCGTACTCGGCCGATTCCCGCCAGAACTCGCGGTACACCAGCGTGTCGTCGTCACCGGCCCAAAGCGCGAGGTCCACCAGGTACAGCGGCATGTGCGCCGCGGCCGGGCCGAGATAGCGCTTACCTGCGACGTGGATCGGCTCGAAGTACTGCCGCAACGTACCCGCGAAGTAGACAGGGGTGACGGTGGCCACCGTGGCTTCGATGGCGTCGTGCACGGCGCGCACCCGCACCACGACCTCGTTCGCGGCCACAACGAAGTCAGGGGTCATCGGATCCAGCGTCAGCAGGTCCCCGCACATCCGGGCCGCCGAGGTCACCCTCGGCAGGGAAGACCGCACCGACGACACCAGCATGCGTTCCATCACGTCGCCGGTGTAGGTCCGCTCCCTGGGGCCGACCGGGTTGCACATGACGTAGTGGTGCAACGTGTCCCTCGGCACCATGTCACTGGTCGCGCCCAGCGCCAGCAGCACCTCTGTCAGCCCTGGCACCGCCTCGGCCGGCTCCGCGTCACATGCCCGCAGGGACCCCAGCAGCAGACCGAGGTCTCGCATGATGGCCAGGCGTTCCGCCTCGGACCGGGCGGTCACACCCGCCACCGGGGGCAGCAGGTCGCGAAGCAGAGCCGATAGGCCGGGTGCGTCGCGTGCTGCGTTCAGCCGGTGCAGCACCGGGACAAGGCGGTCGAACCCGAGGGGGTCCAGACCAGCGGCCGCTCCGGCCAGTTCCTCCGGATCCACCACGGCGCGCATGCTCAGGCCGCCAGTCCCTCGATGAGGGTGAGGCTGTCGCTGATCCGCATGGTCCGCCCCAGCCGGAGCCCGGCCTTGGCGAACACGCCGGGGTACTCGGCCAGTTCTCGCATGCGGCCGCCATGAGTGCTCGTCATGACCATCAGGTCGAGCCACTTGATGAAGGACGGCTCGTTGCCCGGCTCGATCACGCAGTCCAGGACGAGAACGCGGCCGTGCTCGCCCATCGCCTTGCGGATCCGGTCGAGTATTTCCGCAGCGCCGTCGTCGGGCCAACCGTCCACGACGTGTTTGATGGTGTAGAGCTCAGCGCCGACGGGCAGGTCGTCCACCAGGAAGTCCGCCTCGACGAGCTGACAGCGGGGCAAAGGTCCGCCTTCTCCCCGCCGGGCTGCGGCGATGGCGGAAGGCCGGTCCAGCAGGGTCCCCGACAGTTGCGGGTAACGAGCCAGCAGGGCGGACAGGAACGCGCCGTTTCCGCCGCCCACGTCGACGACCGTGTGGAACCGGTCGAAATCGTACGTCTCGACCAGCGCGGGGGTGTCCCAGTCGCTCCAGTTGTTCATGCTCTGGTGGAAGGTCGCCGCGACGTCCGGATGGGTGTCGTAGTAGTCCCACACCGTCATGCCGAATCGTTCGTCCCAGGCCGGTCGGCCTTCTCGGACAGCACCGAGCAGGCCGCCGAAGGCCTCGTAGATCTCCTCGTTCACCATGAAGGCGAACTTCCGCACGCTGTGCGGGTGGTCCTCGGCCAGAGGCTCCGCGTCCGGGGTCAGCTCGACGGTGCAGCCCTCCCGGAGCCGGAAGAAGCCGATGCTCGCGAGTGCGCGGAGCAGCCGGTGCAGAAAAGCCGCGTTGACACCGGTCTCGGCGGCCAGGTCCTCGATTCGCCTGGGGCCCGCGGCGAGCAGGTCGGCGATACCGAGCTTCGCCGCCACGTACACGGCCTGGGCCGACCAGGCGCCGGTCATCACGGTGAGGGCGCGCGGACGCGTAAAGTCTTGTGGCATCGGAATTTCCTCAGGGGTGTGCTGGGATCAAGCGGCTGACCAGGAGACCGGTAGTGCCTTGAGGACGCTGAACTCGGATCCCTCGCTGAACAGGAGCGTCTTCTCGTCGACGGCCAGGCGCAGCGCGGGCATTCGTTCGACGAGTTCGGCGAGCGCGATGTGGAACTCGGACCGGGCCAGGTGCGCGCCGAGGCAGTAGTGCTGGCCGCCGCCGAAGGACAGGTGCGCCGGGCATCCCCGGTCCAGCTTGATCACGTCCGGGTCGTCGAACACGCTGCCGTCGCGCAACGCGGGCATTGACGCGATCACGACCACCTCACCGGCGGACACAGGTCCCGACGGCAGGTCGATGTCCGCCGTGGCCACCCGCAGATGTCTCAGGTCACCGAGACCGCTGTGACGGAGCAGTTCCTCCGTAGCGGCGGGGATCAACGACGGATCGGCGACGAGCTGCCGCCACAACGCCCCGTCGTCACGCAGAAGGTTCAGCATCGCTCGGCCGAGCGCGTTGGTACTGGTGTGCGTGCCACCCACGATCAGTGCGATGAGCAGGGAGACCAGCTCCGGCTCACTCAAGCGGTCGCTCCCGTCCCTGGCCGCGATCAGCTCGTCGACGAGGCCGTCCGATGGGTGGGCACGTCGCCGCGCCACCAGGTCGACGAGGTAGTCGCCGAACTCGGCCATCTGCGCCTCGCGTTCTGCGGGGGACAGCCCGTCCGCGAGTGCGAACGCGTCACTCCACTCGTGGAACCGCGCTGTGTCCTGTTCGGGAATACCGAGCATCCCGCCGATGACGAGCACGGGCAGCGGGTTGGTGAACGAGGCCACCAGGTCCGCGTTCTGGGACCCGCCCGCCGTCATCTCGGCGACGAGCGTGCTCGCCACCCGCCGCACGAGTGGCTGCCAGTGCCGCACTCGTGCGGGCGTGAACGCGGATGCGACCACCCGGCGGATCCGGCGGTGGCCCTCACCGTCCATGTTGAGGATGAGGCCCTCGATGTCCCGGAAGCTTTCCCCTGGGGACAGCCTCGGCGAGCCGGGAGCGGTCAGCTCTCGAGTCAGCCGGGACTCCGTGAGCGCGGCAGCCACATCGGCGTGCCGCGTGATCAGCACCGCCTCGTGCCCGCTGGGCAGGGCGACGCGGGGGAACGGATGCGTGGGCAACTCACGATAGCGCGGGGCCAGATCGGAGAGTGGACCGGCGGAGAAGGGAAATTTAGATTCCGGGCATGACTTTTCCATACGTGGTCCTTGTCGGGTGGGAACGCTCACCTCGGAGGCCTTCATATCGTCGTTCGGTCACGAATATTCGCGCGAGGTTGGGTCGATGATGTCGGGCGGCGTAGCGATCGTGCTTCGCCGTAAAGCTTTTGGTTGCGGGTTGGCGGTGCGCTCGCAATGGCCAAAATTGTCCGTCCCTGTCCACTGTGATCACCGGTCAGGGGCAGCTTGGCATCATCATGTGCTGATTCTCGCCGTGAGCGCAAGTGCGGCGTGAGATGTGCTGCCAAACGAAGGGTTCTGAGATGAACTTGCAGTTCAGCGGCATGATGAGTGTGGATCGGGCTGATGTCTGGCGCAGGTGTGGGTGAGCCTGTCCCGCCATTTGGAATGGAGTCTTTTCTCTGGAGTGAGGATGTGGGAACCTCCGTCGCAATGCCTGCTCGGATGGAATGAAGCGAGTGTGATTGAGGTGGAGTTGTGTTCCCTGCAGCTCTTCCCGCTCTTCCTTCTGGTGGCGTTTTGATCGAGGAGGAATTCGCCGGTGAGGAACGTGCTCTGTCAAGCCGGCCGGAACGGCGGGCGGCAGTTCGCAAAGCCTGTCGAGCAAGCGCGCACCGAGCGACCTCTGGATCGACCACACCCTGGTTTTCGACGTCATCGTCCCCGCTCGTGCTCTCCGAGGAGCGCAAGCCGTTGGCAGCAGGTCGCCGGACCGCGCCGGGCGTCGCCGAGCCGCAGCGTGATCATCAGGTTCGCGAAACGTGCACGTTCGTGCAGGACCTGCTTACCGATCGACCCGCAGGGCACGCTGAGGGCGGGCGTGCGCGGGTTACGTTGGCGGTACTGCTCGTTCTGCGGTGGACGAGTCTCCGCCCCGGTCAAGGTTGAGTGCCGATGAACCTGAACTTCTACCGATTCGACCTCGCCTGGGAGATCGACCGCGCGAGAGATCTCGTCTTCGACGCCCTGACCGAGCTCGAAGACTATCCGCGCTGGTGGCCGGATTACCGCGAGGTGCGGCAGCTCGACGAGTCGACCGTGGCCATCGTTCTCCAGTCCTCCCTGCCCTACAAGCTGCGGATCACCAACAGGTTTCTGGCCAACGACAGGGCACGAGGACATTTCCGCCTTGCCATCGACGGTGACATCGCGGGCTGGATCGACTTCGCCCTGACCGACCAGGGCAACGGCTTCACCAAGGTCCGCATCACGCAGGAGTGCACGGCGGAGAAGAGGCTGCTGCGCGTGCTCGCCCCGATCGGTCGCCGCGCCTTTGCGTACAACCACGGCCTGACGATGCGGCGTGGCCGGCTCGGTCTGTCCGGGCTGCTGTCCGGGGAGCACCACTGAGATGGCGGGCGAAGCCGCCTTTCGGCCGCTGGGGCCTGATTCGCTGACATGGCGGTACTTCGGCGACTGGCGCAACCTGCTCGTCGTGCTCTGGACAGGCTCCATGCAGAACATGCATCCGACGCTCGGGACCGCCGTCGAGCAGCACTCGCAATTTTTCGGCGAGCGGTGGCAGCGGGTGTTCCGCTCCTTCTACCCGATCCTCGGCGTGGTCTACGACGGTGCCCACGCGCGTCAGACCGCGCTGAAGGTGCGCGGCTACCACACCGACATCCGCGGTAACGACGACTCCGGCCACGAGTACCACGCCCTGGCGCCAGATGTCTTCTACTGGGCGCATGCCGTGTTCTTCATGACGATCATCCGGTTCGGCGACAGGTTCATGGGTGGGATCGGAGAAGCCGAGCGGCAGCAGTTGTTCGTCGAGCACGTCCAGTGGTATCGGCTGTACGGCCTGAGCATGCGGCCCGTGCCTGGTTCTTGGGACGAGTTCCAGTCGTACTGGGACCACATGTGCTCGGAAGTGTTGGTGGAGAACAAAGCCACGCGTGATGTGCTGAACCTGACCGATCTGCCGAGACCGCGGTTCCTCTGCGCTGTCCCGCACGGACTCTGGTCGCCGTTGTGGGCCTTGTCCGCACGCCTGCTCACATGGCTGACAGTGGGGTTGTACGACCCGGTGATCCGGGAGCGGCTCGGTGTGTGCTGGACGGGTTTCGACGATCGTCTGCACCGGGCGGCCGGCGTGGTGGTGCACCTGGTGTTCCGGCTCCTTCCGCACGACCGCCGGTTTCATCCCCGTGCACGCGCCGGCTGGCGCCGCTCGCGCGGTGCGGACGCGGCTCTCCTCGAGTCGCCCGCCCGGCATCTGCCCGGACGCCCCGTTCAACCCCGCTGGACTCGGTGGTTCCGGCGTGCGCCCGAGGACTGTCCCAAGGCTTGATCGAACCACCGTCGAAAGCCAGACAGCGCTGCCGGATTCGCAGCGAGTTCGCCGTAGGAGGGCATCGTGGGTGTCAAGGCGGGATCGCCGGCCGCTGTGCTGCGCATGCTGATGGACGGCAGCCCCCGCACCCGAGCGGAGATCGTCGCCGCGACCGGTCTCGCCCGCTCCACGGTGCGAGCCAGGCTGGATCTGCTCGTGGCCGCCGGGCTGGTGACGGGAAACGGCACCGGAGAATCCACCGGCGGACGCCCAGCCGACCGGTTCGGGTTCAATCCCACCGCCCACCTCGTGCTGGCCGCCGAGGTGAGCGCCACCCGCGCCACCGTGGCCCTGTCCGACCTGGGATGCCGGTTGCTCGCGGTCGAGCAGGTCGACCTCGACGCGGCGGACGTCCCGGAGGCGGTCCTGCCGCAGCTGGTCAGGACCTGGCGCGGGATGCTGAGGGCCGTGCCCCGTGCGGAGCTCGTGGGGGTGGGGATCGGGTTGCCGGGGCCGGTCGAGCATTCGACGGGTCGGCCGGACAACCCGCCGGTCACGTCGGGCTGGGACGGGTTCGACCTGCCCGCGGTGGTCGGGGCGGAGTTCGGTGTGCCGGTGCTGGTGGACAACGAGGTCAACCTGATGGCGCTGGGCGAGCACACCGCGGCGCATCCGGAGGTGCGGCACATGATCGTGGTGAAGGCGGCCGCGGGTATCGGTGCCGGATTGATCAGCAATGGCGTGTTGCACCGCGGGGCGGCGGGTGCGGCGGGGGATCTGGGGCACATCAGGGTGCCCAGGGGTGGTGAGGTGTTGTGCTGGTGTGGCAACACCGAGTGCCTGGAGGCGGTTGCCGCCGGCCCGGCGTTGGCGGCGAGGCTGCGGGGGCTGGGGCATCCGGCGCGGTCCACGGCCGATGTGGTAGCGCTGGTCCGCGCCGGCAACCTCGAGGCCGGGCGGGTCGTGCGGCAGGCGGGCAGGGACATCGGCGAGGTGCTGGCCGGGTGTGTGAGCATGTTCAACCCCTCGCTCGTGGTGGTCGGAGGGCTGCTGGCGGAGGCGGGTGAGATGCTGCTGGCGGGTGTGCGTGAGTCGATCTACCGGCGCTCGCTGCCGCTGGCCACCGAAAACCTGCGCATTGTCGCCTCCGGCGCCGGCACGAGCGCGGGGGCGCTGGGCGCGGCGGCGATGGTGGTGCGGCATGTGCTCTCACCCGAGGTGCTCGACGCACGCCTGGGCCAGGTCGCGGCCGCCGAGGCGCGGCTGTCCTCTCGCGCCATCTAGGGCTGCGTCTCAGAACAATCAGCCCGTCCAGCGCTGTCCGGTGCCGCTGTGACCGCACAGACCCACGTCCACCATGGAGTTCGTTCCGGTGATCACGGTGGCCGGCGAGATCGACATGAACACTTTGCTCGTGGCGGCCTGCGGATGCAGTTCGGCGGGGAGCTCTTCGGAACCACGGCTGTGGTGGACGTACTGTTTCAGCGTGCGCGCGACCGACGCCGCGCGGTGTCCACCTGCTGTTGTGAACCGGCTCTCGCGGATCAGTCGGTGAGGCCGGGCAGGTGGTAGCCGGTGTGGCCGTCCCACTCGATCTCGTAGTCGTCGAGGGTGAAGGTCCAGTCCGCGTCCGGCACCACGTTGCGCAGCGCTGTCACCGCAGCCAGCCAGTGCACCAGTGACGGGATCGCCCGGTCGTCCGCGGCGGGCAGCTTGGTCGACCCGTCGAGCACCGTTCCCGGCGCCAGCCGGTCGTAGAGGTACAGCCCTTCCTCTTCCGCGGAGAACGGAGCGTTCTCGTTGAAGGTGCTGACGACCTGGCTGACCGCCGCGGACTCGGCGTCGGTCAGCGGGGTCGCGCGGCGAGCCGTGTAGTAGAGGGAGACGCCCACGCGGGCCACTCTAACGGGCTCGCTCAGGACCCCCTCGCCGCCGCCCGCTCTCGGGTGAAACGGTTTTGAGTCGATTTCTGAGGGTACTGCTGCCTTGTCGGAACGCAGCAATGAGGGGAAGTCGTATGCCTCGGAACACCTGCTCAACGGCGGCCATGTGCGCGGCGCCGCGCATCCTGGCCACGCCCGCAAGTCCCACCGCGCCGGCGGGGGAGGTGTCGCGGTCATGAAGGCGCTGACGTGGCAGGGCAACGAGAAGGTCGAGGTCGTGGACGTGCCGGATCCACGCATCGAGGAGCCCACCGACGCGATCATCAGGGTCACCTCGACCGCGATCTGCGGATCGGACCTGCACCTGTACGGGGTGCTCGGGCCCTACCTGAAGCCGGGCGACGTGCTCGGCCACGAGGCGATGGGCGTCGTGGAGGAAGTCGGTTCCGGTGCGAGCGGTCACCTCAAGGTCGGCGACCGGGTCGTGGTGCCGTTCAACATCTCCTGCGGTCACTGCTGGATGTGTGAGCGCGACCTGTTCGCGCAGTGCGAGACGACGCAGGTGCGCGGTGAGGGCAAGGGTGCGAGCCTGTTCGGCTACACCTCCCTCTACGGCTCGGTGCCCGGAGGTCAGGCCGAGTACCTGCGTGTGCCGCAGGCCCAGTTCGGGCCGATCGTCGTTCCGGACGGCACGCCCGACGAGCAGTTCCTGTTCCTGTCGGACATCCTGCCGACCGCGTGGCAGGCGGTCCGCTACGCCGACGTTCCGCCCGGCGGCACGGTCGCGGTGCTCGGGCTCGGCCCGGTCGGGCAGTTCGCTGTCCGGATCGCCAGGCGGCTCGGCGCCGGGCGCGTCATCGGTGTCGACCGCGTTCCCGAACGCCTCGCGCTGGCCGAACGCCACGGGGCCGAACCCGTCAACCTCGACGAGTTCGACGGCTCCGACGAGGTGGCGGCCGCGTTGATCGACATGGTGGACGGACGCGGGCCGGACGCCACCATCGACGCCGTCGGCATGGAGGCCCACGGCGGTGGTCTGGTCGCCGCGGCGCAGAAGGCCGCCGGGCTGCTTCCCGACAGCATCGCCCAGAAGGTGATCGACAAGGTCGCGCTGGACCGCCTCGACGCGCTGCACGCCGCCCTGAAGGGTGTGCGACGCGGTGGCACGGTGTCGGTGTCCGGCGTGTACGGCGGCGAGCAGGACCCGATGCCGATGATGGAGATGTTCGACCGCGGGATCCAGCTGCGGATGGGGCAGGCCCACGTGCGCCGGTGGACCGACGAGATCCTGCCGCTGGTGCTGGACCCGGCCGACCCGCTCGGCACCCTGGACCTGACCACGCACCGCCTCCCGCTCGCCGAGGCCGCGCGGGGTTACGACATGTTCCGCGCCAAGAGCGACGGCTGCATCAAGGTCGTGCTGAGCCCATGACCGGCCGGGTGGTGCTCGTCGTGGGGGCGAGCAGCGGGATCGGGTTGGCCACCGCGGTGGCGTTCTCCTCCCGCGGCGATGCCGTGGTCCTGGTCTCCCGCAGCGGTGAGGCGCTCCACGCCGCGGAGAAGGCCTGCCGGGCCGTGGGAAACGCCGCGGTCGACGTCATCGTCGACGACATCCTCGATCCCGGCGGCGCCGGCCGGATCGTCGGGAAGACGATCGATCGTCACGGGCGGATCGACGTCGTCGTGCACAGTGCGACGGTGATGGGGTACGGCACCGCGGAAGGGATGCCCCCGGATGTGTTCACCTCGGTCGTGGACATCGCGGTCCACGGCACGCTGCACCTCGCACAGGCGGTCCTGCCGGTTCTGCGTCGCCAGCGCGGCGGCGTGTTCATCGGCGTGAACTCGTTGCTCGGCTCGATCACCGTGCCGCAGATGGGCGCCTACTCCACCGCCAAGTGGGGACAGCGCGCCCTGCTGCGCACTCTGCAACAGGAGACGCGCGACGAGCCCGGGGTGCACGTGTGCATCGTGAGTCCCGGCAGCATCAACACGCCGATCTACGACCAAGCCGCCAACTACACCGGTCGCGCGGCGCGGCCACCGGTTCCGGTCCTGAGCCCCGAACGGGTCGCGGCCGCGATCGTCCGCCTGGCCGACCGTCCGCAGCGGAACGTCTCCGTGCCTGTCGGTCCCGCGAACCCCCTCATCATCGCGGGATTCCGCTTCCTGCCACGTCTGTACGACCTGCTCGTCGGACCTCTCTTCCGCCTCGCGGCGCTGACGGGGAAGACGGTCTCGGCCACTCAGGGCAACGTGTTCCGGCCGCACCCCGCTGTGGAAGGGGCGCATGGGCGGTGGCCCGTCAAGCGGTGAAGGTCCCGCCGTCTGGTGGCCCTGACTCGCGCCGACGGACGGGGGCCGGTCACCGTCCCGTTGGATTCGATCAGCCGCTGTCGTCGGCCCGGTGCGTGCGGCGCCGTCGTGTCACGAAACAGACGATCACGAACACCACCAGCGCGACGTTGACCAAGGCCAGCACCGTGGACAGCTGCGGCACGCCCGCCGAGGCCTGCACCGTGATCAACATGTCGTGCACGACGTGGATCGTGATCAGGGGCCACAAGAGCCTTCCCTGGCGGTAGGCCCAGGCGCTCAGCAGCGCCCAGGGCACCTTCTCGATCACGGCGAGCCCGTAATACGCGTGAAACGACAAGCGGGCGACTACGGCGAGCACGTACATCAACCAAGTCGGTACGTTCCACAGTTCGCAGGCCCGGATGACGGCGGCGTTGGCGATGATCTCTTCGCTGACGCCGGCCGCGACTGCCCAGGTGATCCAGTGTGCCAGCTGCAGTCCGCGGTCCGCCTGCACCGCGATCGCCGGGAAGTCGTGGCTGCCCGGGCCGGCGTCGAGGAGAGCGCTGATCGGCGTCGCCAGCATCTGGGACAGCACCCAGATGCCGGCGGCGTAGAAGGCGGGGCGCACACCGGCGGACGTGAGCCGGCCCGCCGTGAGCGGCGCACCGGCCCTGCGGAACGTCACGAGGACGACCAGGGCGGCGACGATCGCCACACCGTTGAAGAAGATGCCGCGCCAGAGATCGGAGCCGTCCGCCGAAAGCCCTGAGCGGGGCTCCACCAGGCGGGAGACCGCGAGGTAGATCGGCCATCCGAACGCCAACGCGTAGGCGCAACACACGACGGCCAGCAGGAACGCCCGAGTGCGCGGGACTCCGGCGGCCGGGCGGAGGCGGGTGAACGGCCAGAACGCGGTTCCTGCTGAAGGTTCGAATTCGCGAGAAATTTGGTTCGATCGCAACTTTCCCGCCCTCGATCCCTTGTTCGGCCGGTCCGGCCGGGCGATGTGGTCCCTAGCAGAAACGCGCCGATCTTTGGTAATCGGCATTGGCAGCGTAGCGCCACTTTCTGCGTCGTGCTTAATCGCTGTGTCGCACAATGGAGTGGTTTCAGCTGCGAGAACAGGTGCCCTGCCTGGACGTGCACAACCGATGCGCCGCAGGCAAGTCCTGCTGCCTGGCGACGGTAGCGACGTTGCGCCCTGGGCGGGGCAGGCGGCTTGTTTGCTGTGTCGAAAATCCTGTCGGATAGCCGGTGTGACGGCCGTAAAACGGCATGGAACTGATTCTTTGAACGATTCTCGGAGCACTCCCAGCGGCTGTTTTTGCTTTCAGCAGCCGACCACCGGGCCGGGATGCTGCGGCGGTCCTCCGCTGAGCCGACCGTCCCGGGCCGGAATCGCTCTGCTGGAGGTCACACGGGCTGTCGTCGTCGTGCGGCGGCACGGTCGGTGGACGCGCGTGTGCGGCCAAGGCCTAGTGTGATCAGCTTGGGCTGGTCCGAGGGAGAAGCACATGGACATCCGTCACCGGAACAACGTCACGGTCACCGGCGCGGCCGGCGGGCAGACCGTGGTCCTGGCGCACGGTTTCGGCTGCGACCAGAACATGTGGCGGTTGATCGTTCCCGCGTTGGCGCGGCGGCACCGGGTGGTGTTGTTCGACTACGTGGGATCGGGCGGCTCGGACCTGTCCTCGTGGACTGAAGAGCGGTATTCACGGCTTGAGGGATACGCGCAGGACATCGTCGACATCTGCGAGGAGCTGGACCTCGAGCAGGTGGTGCTGGTCGGTCACTCGGTCAGCGCCATGATCGGGGTGCTGGCCGCGCGGATGGCTCCGCAGCGGATCGGCTCGCTGGTGATGGTGGCGCCGTCGCCCTGCTACATCGACGACGCGGACTACCGCGGCGGGTTCACCGCCGAGGACATCGATGAACTGCTGGCCGCGCTGGAGTCGAACTACCTGGGCTGGTCCTCGGCGATGGCGCCGGTGATCATGGGCAACCCGGAGCGGCCGGAACTCGGGCAGGAGCTCACCAACAGCTTCTGCGCCACCGATCCCGACATCGCCCGCGTGTTCGCCCGCACCACCTTCCTGTCCGACAGCCGTGCCGACCTGGCCGACGTCACGGTGCCCACGCTGGTGCTCGAGTGCGCCAAGGACGTGATCGCGCCTCGCGAGGTCGGTGCCTTCGTCCACGCCGCGATCCCGTCCTCCCGCCTGGTCACCCTCGACGCCACCGGGCACTGCCCGCAGCTGAGCGCACCCGAGGCCACCGCGGAGGCGATCTTGGACTTCCTCGGGACCCACCCGTGATGTGCCGTGCGGACGGGATCTCCGCCGAGGACCCGCCGGAGCCCGCGCACACCGGGAGCGGCACGGATCCAGGCCACACCGGCAGCACGGACGCGGCGTTCACGGCGCTGCTGGAGGACAGCGCCGAGGACCTCTACGACGCGGCGCCGTGCGGCTACCTGTCCACGATGATGGACGGCACCATCGCGAAGATCAACGCCACGTTGCTGGACTGGCTGGGGCTGACCCGTGAGGCCGTGGTCGGCCGGAAGCGGTTCGCCGATCTGCTCACCGTCGGCGGCAAGCTGTACCACGAGACGCACTTCGAGCCGTTGCTGCGCATGCAGGGCGAGCTGCGCGGCATCGCCCTGGAGATGAAGGCATCCGGTGGCCGGCGGTTGCCGGTGCTCGTCTCGTCGGTGGTCAAGCGCAGTGCCGGGGGAGAGCAGCTGCTGATCCGCACCACGGTGTTCGACGCCTCCGACCGCCGCGCCTACGAAGAGGAACTCCTGCGTCGCCGGCAAGACGCCGAACAGGCCTACGCCGCGGCCGAGCGAGCCCGCCTGCAGGCCGAGGCCGACCGGGAACGGCTGGCGGCGACGCTGGCGGTGCTGCAGCAGACCCTGCTGCCGCCGTCGCTGCCGGTAGTGCCCGGCCTGGAGCTGGCCAGGCACTACCACACCGCTTCCCCCGATCAGCTCGGCGGCGACTTCTACGACGTCTTCCCGCTGACGGACACCACATGGGGTTTCTTCCTGGGCGACGTGTGCGGCAAAGGTGTCGAGGCCGCGGCGTTGACCTCGCTGAGCCGCTACACCCTCCGCGCCGCCGCTCACCACAACCCCGACGACCCCATCGCGGTTCTCGGCGCGCTCAACACCGCCCTGCTCCGCGACCCGAGCGTGGGCATCCGGTTCTGCACCGTTCTCTACGGCACCCTCACGCCGACTCGTCACGGCGCGACCGTGCGGCTGGCCGGCGGCGGGCACCCTCCGGCGTTCCACCTCTCCGCAGAGCACGAGAGCGATGAGGACAGCCGGGTGCGGCCGGTCGAGCTGCCCGGAGCGATGCTGGTCGGTGCGCTGCCCGAGGCCCGCTTCGCCGAGACCACCGTTCACCTCGAACCCGGTCAGACCTTGCTGCTCTACACGGACGGCCTGACCGAGGCCCGGGACGCCGACGGCCAGTTGCTCGACACCGAAGGGGTCGCCGCCATGCTCGTGGCGCGCACCGGCCCCTCCGCCCCGGCTGCCGTCGTGGCCGACACGGTCGCCTTTCTCGCCGGCCTGCCCAACGGCACCGATGACGACGTCGCTCTGCTGGCCCTCGGTGTCCCCGGCGCCGGCACATCGACCGCAGACGTTGATCGAGAGCACTGACTGTCCATGACGAAGGCTTTCCACCTCGACGTGCGGCACACCGGTGCCGGCCACGCCCTGATCGTCATCAGCGGCGAGCTCGACCCGGTCACGGCACCCCGCCTGCGCGAACAGGGAATGTCTTTGCTCGCCGAGGGTTTCCCGAACCTGCTGCTGGAGATGTCCGAAGTGGACTTCTGCGACTCCTCGGGTCTGAGCGTCGTCATCGCCCTGTGGCAACAGGCGCACGCGAGTGGTGGCAGCCTGGCGCTGGCCGCCGTCCCGGCCCGCCTCAGCCGTCTGCTGCGCATGACAGCCATGGACACCTTGATCCCCGTCCGGCACGTCGGCGGCTCCGTGCCGGAACCGAGCTGACGCCTCACGTCCAGACCTTCATCCGCGGAGTCAGGCGTTGCGGGCGAATACAGCGTGCCTTGTGCACAGTGGGTGATTTTCCCCGGAGGTCCCTCGCGGTCGAGGTGAACAACACCATTGCGCTCGCCGAGGATGCGCCGCGCAGGTGGTGGGAGACGGCGCGTGTCAATTGTTTGGAAGTGCTGCGAAAATTCCTCACGCACTCGGACGCCATCTCGCAACCACTTTCGGGCACGCGCGAGCCGGCGCCTAGAGGGGAGCTGAACAGGTGATGTGTCCATCGTCGCACGGCGTAACGGCAACTGTGTCTTGATTGGTGTCTTAGGTTAGCTTTACCTTGTCGGCGCCCCTGTTGAACTGGGGATTGGCCGAGGAGGACCACTGGTGAGGCGTCGAGCACGGACCGTGACACTGGTAGCGGCGCTGCTGGCGTCGACGGTGACCGCCTGCAGTTCCGCGAACGACCTGATCATTTATTCGGGTCGCAACGAACAATTGGTCGGCGCCCTCCTGGAGCAGCTGGAAGAAGCCGTCGGAATCGATGTGGAAGTCCGCTACGGCGGCAGTGGTGAAATGGCCGCGCAGCTGCTGGAGGAAGGACAGGGCACCGAGGCGGACGTCTTCTTCTCCCAGGACGCCGGCGCGCTCGGGGCCGTGGGGGAGCAGGGCAGGCTGGCCGAGCTGCCGGCGGACGTGCTCGGCATGGTGCCGGAGAGCTACCGGGCGAAGGACAAGCGGTGGGTCGCGACGAGCGCCCGTGCCCGCGTGATCGCCTACGACCCCCGCGTGGTCGGCGAAAGTGAGCTGCCGCAGGCGATCGAGGACGTCGTCGACCCGAAGTGGAAGGGCAAGGTCGGTTACGCGCCGACCAACGGGTCGTGGCAGGCGTTCGTGACCTCCGTGCGGGTGCTCAAGGGCGAGGACTTCGCCAGGGACTGGCTGAAGAAGTTCGCGGCCAACGAACCCAAGCGGTTCGACAACAACATCAGCATCCTCAAGGCCGTCGACGAAGGTCAGCTCCCGTTCGGACTGATCAACCACTACTACTGGTACGCCTCCGCCACGGAGAAGGGCGGCGAGGCCACCATGAAGGCGAAGCTGCACCGGGTCGGAGGCGGTGACCCGCTCGCCCTGGTCAACGTGGCGGGGGTGGCGGTCGTCCAGGGCTCCAACCAGAGCGAGGCGGCGCAGAAGGCCGTGCGGTTCCTGCTGTCCGAGCAGGCGCAGCGGCACTTCGCCGACCAGACCGCGGAGTACCCGGCCAACCCGGCGGTGAAGCCGGGCAAGCACCGGTTGCCGCCGATCACGGACCTCCAGGCGCCGGACATCGACCTCTCCAAGCTGTCGTCGCTGCAGGAGACGGTGAAGCTGTTGCAGGAAGCGGGGTTGTCCTGAGGCCCGGCCACCGGGCCGCGCCTGTTCTGACCACGCTGTCACTCCTCGTCGCCGCGGTGGCCGTGCTGCCGCTGGCGTACCTGGCCGTGCGTTCGTTCGAACGCGGCGGAGGGGTCGTGTGGGACGTTCTCGCGAGGACCCGGACCGCCGAGCTCGCACTGCGCAGCCTGTCGCTCGCCGTGGCGGTGACGGTCGCGTGCCTCGTCCTGGGTGTGCTCGGCGCGTGGCTCGTGGCCCGGTCGGACCTGCCAGGACGGCGGGCGTTCGGGGTGCTGCTGGTGTTGCCGCTGGCGGTGCCGTCCTACGTCGGCGGGTTCACCTGGATCTCCGTGGCGCCGGGCCTCACCGGGTTCGGCGGGGCGTTCGTCGTGCTGACGCTGGTGTCGTACCCGTACGTGCTGCTGCCGGTGGCCGCCGCGTTGCGCACCGCCGACCCCGCCGTGGAGGAGGTCGCGCGGTCGCTGGGCCGCACGAGCGCACAGGTGTTCTTCTCCGTGACGGCACGGCAGGTCCGGCCGGCGGCCCTCGCCGGCGGGTTGCTGGTCGCGCTGTACGTGCTGAGCGACTTCGGCGCGGTGTCGCTGATGCGGTACGAGGCGTTCACGCTCGGCATCTACACCAGCTACCGGGCGACGTTCGACCGCACGCCCGCGGCGATCCTCGGCCTGGTCCTGGTGGTGCTCGCGATCGCGCTGACCGTGGGCGAACGACGAGTGCGCGGCGTGGTCGCGCATCGAGGCCGCCGCAGCCCCTCGACCGCGCCTCTGGGACGGGCCCGCGTGCCCGCCCTGGCCGGGTCCGTCGTGCTGGTGCTGCTGACGCTCGGCGTGCCGGTGGCCAGCCTGGTGTGGTGGCTGGCGGCGGGAACGTCGACGTTCTCCGTCGCCGACGTGGTGACGACGACCGGGAACACCATCGCGGTCTCGGCGTTCGGCGCTCTGCTGACGCTGCTGTTCGCGCTGCCGGTCGGGATCCTGGCCGCGCGGCACCGCGGGCGGCTCGTGCGAGGGGTCGAACTGGCCGGGTTCGCGGGACACGCGTTGCCCGGCATCACCGTCGGACTGGCGCTGGTGTTCTTCGGGATCCGGTTCGCGCCGGCGCTCTACCAGACGGTGCCGATGCTCGCGTTCGCCTACGCGGTGCTGTTCCTGCCGTTGGCCGTGGGAGCCGTGCGCACCGGTGTCGCGCATGCGCCGCCGGTCCTCGAGGACGTCTCGCGCTCGCTCGGCCACGGGCGCTGGCGGACGGGGCTGCGGGTGACCGTGCCGCTGGCCGCGCCAGGGGTGCTGGCTGGCACCGCCCTGGTGTTCCTGACCTGTGCCAAGGAGCTGCCGGCGACGTTGCTGCTGCGCCCGACCGGCGTGGACACCCTGGCGACGGAGCTGTGGACGCGCACCGAGGTCGCCGCGTACGCCGCGGCGGCGCCGTACGCGGCGGTGCTGCTGGTGGTGGCGGCGATTCCCGCCCTCGTGCTCGACAGGTTCCTGGGAGGTGAGCGGTGAGCGGCTTGACGGTGAAGCGGCTGGTCGCGGGCTACGGCGGTGACCCGGTGCTGCGCGAGGTCGACCTCGAGGTCCGGGAAGGCGGTCTGCTCGCCGTGCTCGGGCCGTCCGGGTGCGGCAAGACGACGCTGCTGCGCGTGCTCGCCGGCTTCCACCCGATCTCCTCGGGTGAGGTGTGGCTGGGGGAGCGGCGGCTGGACGCCGGCGTGCCGCCGGAGCGCCGCGGCATCGGGATCGTGCCCCAGGAAGGCGCGTTGTTCCCGCACCTGAGCGCCGCGGGGAACGTCGGGTTCGGGTTGCGTCGCGGTGAGCGGGCCGCACGGGTCGAGGAACTGCTCGACCTCGTCGGGTTGAGCGGGTTCGGGAACCGGATGCCCTCCGAACTCTCCGGTGGACAGGCGCAACGCGTCGCGCTCGCGCGTGCTCTCGCGCCACGGCCCGGCGTCGTGCTGCTCGACGAGCCGTTCTCGGCGTTGGACGCCGGTCTGCGTGAGGAACTGCGCGCGGATGTGCGCGCGACCCTGAAGGCAGCCGGTGCGACGGCTCTGCTCGTGACGCACGACCAGGAAGAGGCGCTGGGCATGGCCGACCTCGTCGCGGTGCTGCGCGACGGCGCGGTGGCCCAGCTCGGACGGCCGCAGACGATCTACTCCTCACCCGCCGACCTCGGGGTCGCGCTGTTCGTGGGCGAGGCCGTGACGTTCCCCGGTGTCGCGAGCTCCGGTCACGTGGACACCCCGCTCGGGCCGGTGCCGACGTCCGGGGAAGGCCGGGGCACCGTGCTGCTGCGCCCGGAACAGCTGGTCCTCGGGTCGCACGGGGTACCGTCCACTGTGGACGACGTGTTGTTCCACGGTCACGACGCCACAGTGCTCCTGCGCCTCGCCGACGGCACCGCTGTGCGATCGCGGGTGCAGGGCGAGATCGCGGTGCGGGCAGGCGACTCCGTCTCGGTGTCGGTGAACGGACCGGCGTTGTTCTTCGGGAACACGCCATGACGGCCACGGCGGACCTCGGTTTCGCACACCACCTCGCCGCCCACGGCGACCGGCTCGCGCTCGTGGCGGAGACCGGTTCTCTCAGCTACCGCGAGCTGGACCGGCGGGTGGCGGCCGCCGCCGAACGGCTCGGCACGACCCGGCGGCTGGTGCTGCTGGCCGCGGAGAACGACGTCGAGTCGCTCGTGGTCTACCTGGCGGCGCTGCGGGGCGGGCACCCCGTCGTGCTCGCCTCCGCCGCCCAGGTCCCCGCTCTCACCGCCACGTACGACCCGGACGTCGTGATCTCGGGCGCCTGGACCGAAAGGCGCACCGGCACGGTCCATGAGCTGCACCCCGACCTGGCGCTGCTGCTGTCGACGTCCGGGACGACCGGGTCGCCGAAACTCGTGCGCCTGAGCGCGGACAACCTCGCCGCGAACGCCGCGTCGATCGCCGAGTACCTGGACGTCCGGCCCACCGACCGCGCCATCACGTCGCTGCCGCTGCACTACTGCTACGGGCTGTCGGTCGTGAACAGCAACCTGGCGCGCGGCGCCGGGCTGGTGCTCACGAGCCGGTCGGTGATCGAGCCGGAGTTCTGGGACCTGGTGCGGGAACACGGCGTGACCAGCCTGCACGGGGTACCGCACACCTTCGGGCTGCTCGACGGCATCGGCTTCGCCGACCTCGACCTGCCGAGCCTGCGGTACGTCACGCAGGCCGGTGGCCGGCTCGCCCCGGCCGACGTCGTCCGCTACGCCTCGCTGGGCTCCGAGCGGGGCTGGCGGTTCTACGTGATGTACGGCCAGACCGAGGCGACCGCGCGCATGGCCTACCTGCCACCGGAGCTCGCCGCCGCACACCCGGCCGCGATCGGCGTGCCGGTCCCCGGTGGAGCCCTGCGGATCGACGACGGCGAACTCGTCTACAGCGGCCCCAACGTCATGCTCGGCTACGCGGACTCGCCCGCCGACCTGGCCCGCGGCCGCACCACGTTCGAGCTGCGGACCGGTGACCTCGGGACCGAGTCGGGCGGGGTGTTCTCGGTGACCGGCCGCAGGAGCAGGTTCGTCAAGCCGTTCGGCCTGCGGGTCGACCTCGACCGGGTCGAGCGGTCACTCGCCGACGACGGCCTCCGCGTCGCCTGCACCGGAGACGACGACGGCCTGGTCCTGGCCGTGCTGGGCGACGCCGATCGCGCGGCACGCCTGGTCCGCGCCCTCACCGGCCTGCCCGCGACCGCTGTCCGTGCGCACCCCGTGACCGCGATCCCCCTGCTGCCCAGCGGAAAGGTCGACTACCGGGCCGTCGCGTCACCGCCCGAACTCGAGTGGACCTCCGTGCGGGAAGTGTTCTCCTCGGTCCTGGGCGTGCGTTCAGTGCCCGACGAGGGGACATTCACGTCGTTGGGCGGCGACTCGTTGCGCTATGTGCAGATGACCGTCCAGCTGCAACGCCTGCTGGGCGATCTGCCGGCGTCGTGGCCGTCGATGCCGGTGTCGCGGCTCGAACAGCTCCGCGCCACCCACCCCCGCATCCCGATGATCGACACCACGATCGTGCTGCGCGCGCTGTCGATCCTGCTCGTCGTCGGCTCGCACGTCGGCCTGTTCAAGCTCCTCGGCGGCGCCCACCTGCTGCTGGTGGTGGCGGGCTGGAACATCGCCCGGTTCCTGCTGCCCGCCCACCCGCTGCGGATCCTGCGCGCCACGGCGTTCATCGCCGTCCCGACGTCGCTGTGGCTCGTCTACCGGATGGCGGTCACCGACGACGTGACGCTGGACAACGTGCTGCTCGTCAACAACTTCACCCGCGTGGGCGCCGCCGGGTACTGGTTCGTCGAAGTCGTCGTGCACGTGCTTGCGCTGTGCGCCCTGGTGTTCGCGATACCTGCCGTGCGACGGTGGGAACAACGCCACGCGTACCCCTTCGCCCTGGTGCTGCTGGCTTCGGGACTCGTGCTCAGGTTCACCGTCGACGGCGACTTCTTCGTCCGCAACATGACCACGTTCGGTGCGGCGTGGTTCATCGCACTCGGATGGCTGGCGCAACGCTCGCCCGCGTTGTGGCAGAAGTGCCTCGTCGTGGTGGTCCTGGTCGTCATGGTTCCCGGCCGCATGGAGGAGCTGTCCCGCGAGATCGTCGTGATCTCCGGTGTGGTCCTGCTCCTGTCGCTGGCCCGCCTGCCGGTGCCGCGTAGCCTGCTGAACCCGCTGAGCCTGCTGGCGAGCGCGTCGCTCGCGATCTACCTGACGCACTACGCGGTGTTCCCGCCCCTGCAGCCCGAGGTGCCGGCGGCGATCGTGTGGGTGGCGTGCACGGCCGTCGGGTGCGCGGTGTGGCTGGCGGTCGTGCGCGTGACCGCGGTGGCGCGCCGCGCCCTTCGTGGACCCGGCGGCGGTCCTGAGGTGACGGCATGCCCGCCGCTGTCATCTCCGCCTACGACCCCGCCTGGCCCGTTCGCGCGGAGCGTCTCCTGACCGAGGTGCGGACGGCGCTCGCGTCCCTCCCGGACTCGGAGCGGTTCGTCTACGAGCACATCGGGTCGACGGCAGTGCCCGGTCTCGGCGCGAAGCCGATCGTGGACCTCCAGGTGCGGATGCCCGGCCTGCCCCCGCTCGCCGAGCTCGCCGATGCCCTGGCGCCGACGCCGTTCGTCCCGGCGCACGGCTCGCGGCCCGACTCCCCCGGTGTGCACCGGGACGCCGTGCGGCCGGGCGACCAGGCCGAGCCGGACGCGTACGAGAAGCGTCTCTTCCACGTCCCGGCCGGGAGCGCGATCCTGCACGTCCGCCGCACCGTCGCCGTTCGCGCGGTTCGTCGCCGACTTCCGCGACTGGCTGCGCGCGCACCCGGAGGAGATGCGGCGCTACGAGCAGGTCAAGCGCAGGCTCGCCGACGAGCACGCGGGCGCCTCCGACTACGACGACTACACCCGCGCCAAGACGGCGTTCTTCGGCGAGGTCCAGCCGCGGCTGCGGGAGTGGTCGGTCAGGCGGGCAGCCGGATCGTGACGCGCAGCCCGCCCTCGGGGCGGGCGACGACGTCCAGCGCGCCGTCGTGGGCGCGGACGACGCTGTGCACGATGGCCAGCCCGAGCCCGACCCCGGCGTGGTCGTCGGCGCGGATGCGTTCGCCGCCGCGCTGGAAGGGTTCGACGAGCGTCTGCACGACGTCCGCGGGCAGGTGCCGGCCCGTGTTCTCCACCCGCAGCACGCACGCCCGGTGCTGCTGTTCGGTGTGGACGGTGACGGTGCCGCCGGACGGCAGGTTGTGCACGATCGCGTTCTGCACCAGGTTCGTGACGACGCGCTGCAGGAGCTCCGCCGAGCCGGTGGTCCGAGCCGTGCCTCCCGTGACGTCGAGGGAGACCCGTCGTCGTTCGGCGAACGGCAGCAGCGTCTCCGCGACCTCCTCGGCGACCAGGGAGAGGTCGACGGGCTCGCGGGGGAAGCCGCCTCGTTCGCCACGGCTGAGCAGCAGCAGGGCCTCGGTCAGGTCGATCGCCCGCCGGCTCGCCGCGTGGAGGCGGTCGAGGAGCTCGGCGTCGACCTTCGACGGGTCCTGGCGGGCGAGGTCGAGCAGCGACTGCGAGATCGCGAGCGGGGTGCGCAGCTCGTGGGAGGCGTTGGCGGCGAACCTGCGTTGCTCGCCGACGTGCGACTCGAGCTTCTCCAGCATCGTGTCGAAGACGTCGGCGAGCTCGCGGAACTCGTCGGACTTGCCCGGCAACCGGATCCGGTGCGACAGCGACCCCCCGGCGGCCCTGCGCGCCGCGTCGGTGATCTGGGTGAGCGGTGCGAGCATGCGCCCGGCCAGCAGCCACCCCCCGACGAGGCCGAACGTCACCAGGAACAGCATCGCCCAGGCCGCGGCCCTGCCGAAGATGCGCGAGAGCAGGTAGCGGTTCGGGCTGATGCCGAGCAGCCCCTGGTCGTTGTCCGGCACGTACCGCAGCAGGTACCACCACGCCACGGCCAGCAGCACGGCGCCGGACACGATGACGATGCCCGCGTAGCTGAGCGTGAACTTCAGCCGGGCGCTGAGCCCCGGGGTCCTAGGCATCGATGCGGTACCCGACGCCCGGCACGGTCGCGATGAGCCACGGTTCGCCGAGCCGCTTGCGCAGGGCCGAGACGGTGATGCGGACGGCGTTGGTGAACGGGTCGGCGTTCTCGTCCCAGGCCCGCTCCAGCAGCTCCTCGGCGCTGACCACCCCGCCCTGCGCGCCGACGAGGACCTCCAGGACCGCGAACTGCTTGCGGGTGAGCGCGACGTACCGCCCGTCGCGGAACACCTCCCGCCGGAACGGGTCGAGCCGCAGACCGGCGATCTCGGCCACCGGGGGCCGCGCGTGGGCGCGCCTGCGGTGCAGCGCCCTGAGCCGCAGCACGAGCTCCCGCAGCTCGAACGGCTTGGTGAGGTAGTCGTCGGCGCCCAGGCCGAACCCGGACGCCTTGTCGTCGATCCGGTCGGCCGCCGTGAGCATGAGGATCGGCATCCCGCTGCCCGAGGCCACGATCCACCGCGCCACCTCGTCCCCGGACGGCCCCGGGATGTCGCGGTCGAGCACCGCCAGGTCGTAGGAGTGGACGGACAGCAGCTCCAGGGCCGTGTCCCCGTCCCCGGCGACGTCCGCGGCGATCGCCTCCCGCCGCAGCCCGTCCCGGACGGCCTCGGCCAGGTGCGGCTCGTCCTCCACGATCAGCACGCGCATGCGGCCAGCCTAGGCACCGCGGATCGCCCGCACATCCTCATCCGACGGCCGTGAGGCGGGGCCGCTGCGGCGTGCCCGGGGTCTTCGCGCGCCACCACGGCCAGGACAGCGCCGCGGCCAGGGCGGCGCCGGCGGCGTTGAGCAGCACGTCGTCCACAGAGGACACCCGGTCGAGCCTGGCGGCGAACTGCGTGATCTCCAGGAACGCGGAGCAGCCCGCCGCGAGCACCAGCACCCGCCACACCGACCGCAGCGCGGCGAACCGCAGCGGGCCGAAGAACCCGAGTGCGGCGAACACCAGCATGTTGCCGATGATCTGGAACTTCTCACCCTTGGCAGCCAGGTCGAGCAGGTCGTTCAGCGGCACCAGGCTCAGCTTGCCGGGACTGCCCGCGTTCTCGCCGGGGAGCAGGAGCAGCCACACCCACGGCAGCGTTCCGTAGATGAGACCGACGTCGGCCAACGAGGTCCGCCACGGCCGCTCGGCGCCTCCGGACCGCCGCAGCAGAGCCAGGAGTGGGACCGCCAGAGCGGCCACCGGTAGCGCCAGCGCCGTGGACAGCACCACCCCGGTCTCCGTACCGACCCACTCCTGCCAGGTGTTGAGCACGTGCACTCCAGTTCTCGCTCGGGGAGTCCACTGAAGCCGATGGCGTGTTGCGGGGTCGTACGCGTTTTTCGATACGCGGACGATATGCGGCCGACTCACCGGGGGCGGCCGGGCGGCTCGCCCCCACCTGACGCAGAATGCGGGACGTGCTGCTGGAGGCGAGACTGCTTGCGACGGTGTCCCGCCTCGCGGGTCCCGTGCGCGGCGCGGGCGTCGTCCTGATCAGCCTCTTCGGCGCGGTCTCGCTCCACTCGCCGCTGGGGTGGTCGCTGTTCGCGGTGGTCGTCCTGAGCGCGGTCGCGGACTTCCACCTGCCGCGCGTGGCACTGCCGGTGGCGTTCCTGCGGGTCGTGGTGCTGTCGTTGCTGCTGGGCGCGGAGGGCGACCAGTGGGTGCTGACCGTCCTCACCACGACGCTGATCACGTGGCAGTGGCAGTGGCCGCCGAAGGTCGCGGTGCCGGCGACGGCGGCCCTGCTCGCCGTGCAGGTGGTGACGACGGGGCCGGGCGTGCTGGTGCGGGCGGTGCTGGAGTCGGTGCTCGCGCGGGTGGCCTACGAGCTGCTGCGCAGGTCGAGCCGCCGGGTCGACGTGCTGCGGGAGCGGGCGGCCGAGCAGAACCGGGCGGCGGCCGTCGCGCTGGACCGAGGCCGCCGCGAACGCGAGTACCTGGCCCTGCTGCACGACACGGCCGCGGCGACGTTCCTGATGGCCGCGCACGGCGGTGATCCGCGGGTGGTGGCCGCCCAGGCTCGCCGCGACCTCGTGGTGCTGGCCGAACGCGGCCACGCGCAGGGCACCGCCGACCTCGGCGCCGCGCTCACGGCGGTGGCGCGGGACAGCGCGCTCGACGTGCGGGTGGAGGCCGGGGTCGCGCCGGTGCCCGCCGGGGTCGCGCTGGCGTTCGTGCGGGCCGCGCGCGAGCTGCTGACCAACGTCGAACGCCACGCGGGCACTTCGAGCGCCCGGCTGACCGTGGAGCGGGCCGGGAGCGGAGCGGTCGTCGTGATCTCCGACGACGGCCGGGGGTTCGACCCCGGCGAGGTGCCCGGTCACCGTCGCGGGCTGCGCGGGTCGGTCGTCGGGCGGATGGAGGCGGTGGGCGGCACCGCCGCGGTCGAGTCCGAGCCGGGCGGCGGCACGACGGCGCGGCTGGAGTGGCCCGCCGATGACTGACCTCGCCGTCTTCGCCACCACCCGGCGCGTCCTGCTGGTCGTCGTCTTCGCCATCCAACTGGTCCTCACCCTCCCGCCGCTCGTCGGCCACCCGCACGGCCCCGCCGCGTGGATCGCGTACGGCCTGCTCACCGGCGTGCTGGGAGTCGTCGCCGGCTACGTGGGAGCGGCCCGCGCGAAGGTCCCGCTGTGGCTGGGCGCGGTGGTCCTGTCCGCGTCGGTGCTGGCCACGACCGGTCTCCCGCCCGCGGCGTCGTTCGAGCCGGCGGACTGGGCGTTCGGGCTCGTGGGCTGGTACCTGCTCCTCGTGCTGGTCGAACGGCCCGTGGTGCTCGTCTCGGCGCTCGGCGCGCACGTCTGCTTCAGCGTCGCGTGGTTCGCGCACACCGGCAACGGCGACGTCGGCACGGCCGGGGTGGTCATCCTCAGCGGCACGAGCTTCCAGCTCGGTGTCCTGGTCATCACGCGCGTGCTCCTGCGCGACGCCCGGCTCGCCGCCGACGCCGCGGCCGAGCACGACGCCGCCCGCACCCGCGAAGCCCTGGCCCTCCAACGCGAACAGGACCTCAGGGCCGGGTTCGAGGGGCAGCTGGGCGCGCTGCTGCCGTTGCTCGCGGACCTCGCCGACGAGGAGGTCAGCGTCACCGACCGGGCGACGCGCCTGCGGTGCTCGGTGGCGGCGGTGCAGCTGCGCAGGTTGTTCGCGGAGAACGACGACGTGCCCGACCCGTTGCTGCACGAGCTGACAGCCTGTGTGGACGTCGCCGAACGACGCGGTGTCGTCGTCTCGCTCGCCGTCAGCGGCACCGCCACCCCGGTGCCGACGGAGGTGCGCCGCGAACTGGTCGCGCCGATGGCCCGGGCGCTGGCCGTGGCGAGCGGACGTGCGAAGGTGAGCGTGCTGCGGACGGCCACCGAGGTGCGGGTGGCCGTGGTGGCCGACGCACCCCAGGAGGTGCCGGAGACCGGTGGGGAACCCGTGCGGGTCACCGTCGAGACGAGTGTCCACAGCGGACTGGTGAGGAGCGAGGCGCGATGGCGGACCACGTGACGGCGGTCGTGGTCGACGACCACCCCGTCGTGCGCGCGGGGGTCGCGCACTGGCTGTCCACGGAGGACGTCGAGCTCGTGGCGAGCGGCGAGGACCCCGGGGTGGCGTGGACCGGCCCCGGTGCCACGGCCGACGTCGTCGTCCTCGACCTGCACCTCGGCGGCGTCGCACCCGCCACGTCCGCACTGCGCAAGCTCGTCGAGGACGGTCGCAAGGTCGTCGTCTACTCGATGCGCGCCGACGACGAGATAGTGCTGCAGTGCCTGGAGCTGGGCGCGCTCAGCTACCTGACCAAGGCCGAGGGCGCCGACCACCTCGTCGGGGCGGTCAAGGCGGCGGCGAAGGGGCAGTCCTACACTCCGCCGGCGCTCGCGGGTGCGCTGGCGGGGGACAGGTCGGAGACCAGGCCCGCGCTGTCACCGCGCGAGACCGAGGTGCTCGTCGAGTGGTTCCAGTCGGAGTCGAAGGAGTTCGTGGCGCAACGCCTCAACATCACGCTCAGCACGGTGAACTCCCACCTGGAGCGGATCAGGGTGAAGTACGCGGCGATCGGCCGGCAGGCGCCCACCAAGGCGGCGCTGGTGGCGCGGGCCATCCAGGACGGGCTGATCGGTCTCGACGACCTCTGAGCGGCGTGTGGTGCGAACGACCGATACCGCCACTCCTACATCCGGCCTAGCCTCCAGGGCAACCCAGGTTCCGCAGTCCGAGGAGTCCCGCAGTGACGCACGCCCGAGGTCCCCTGCTCACCGCCGCCGTCGCGACGGCGGGCCTGCTCCTGTCGGCCTGCGGCTCCGAAACGGGCGGCCAGGCGGTACCCGCCCCCGACACGACGACCTCCACGGCCGCGACCAGCACCCAGAAGAGCACCACGAAGTCCTCGCAGGCCCCGGACGTCCCCGCCGGCGGCGACGTCACAGCCCCCGGCTCGAAGCTCAAGGTCGGCGCCCGCGCCGTCGTCCCGTACGACTCCGCCGGCAAGACCGGCACGATCGCGATCACCGTCAGCGCGATCGAGGCCGCACCGAAGGAGGACCTCGCGAAGTTCGGTGACAAGGCCAAGAACATCACGCCGTTCTACCTGCGGGTCAAGGTCGAGAACCTGAGCGGCAGCGACCTGAGCTACACCTCGGTCTCGCTGCGCGGCCTCGGCGCCGACGGCAAGGGCACCGGCGTGATCATCTCCGGCGACACGCCGAACTGCGACTCCCAGAGCGCGCCGAAGACGTTCAGCACGGCCGGTGCGTCCTACGAGACCTGCGTGCTGAGCGCCGCGCCCGACGGCTCGAAGGTGACCGCCGCCGAGTACAACCGCGGCGACGCCTACCTCAAGACGCCCATCATCTGGGAGAGCTGAACCTCGCTTCAGCGGCGGGTCGGCACCAGCCCGTTGACGTGCGCGTACGCCACGGCGTGCACTCGGTCCCGCAACCCCAGCTTCGCGAGCACCCGCGAGACGTGCGTCTTCACGGTCTCGTCTCCGACGTGCAGCAGCGCGGCGATCTCGGCGTTGCTGTAGGCCGCCGCTACCAGCTGCAGCACCTCCCGTTCGCGCGCGGTCAGCAGGTCGAGCTCCGGTGGCGTCGGCGCGGGCGCCAGGCTGACGGCGAACCGGGCGATCAGGCGCTGCGTCACGGACGGGTCGATCAGCGCGTCGCCGCGGGCCGCCACGCGGACGGCGGAGATCAGCTCCTCGGGCGGCAACGACTTCAGCAGGAATCCGCTGGCACCCGCCTTGAGCGCTCGGTAGACGTACTCGTCGGTGTCGTAGGTGGTGAGCAGCAGGACCTTCGTGCGGTTCGCCGGGTCGGCCAGGATCATCTCGGTGGCGCCCAGGCCGTCCAGCTTCGGCATGCGGATGTCGATCACGGCCACGTCCGGGCGCAGCCGCGCGACCTCGGCCACGGCGGCGCGGCCGTCACCCACCTCCGCCACGCACTCCAGGTCGGGCTGCGTGTCGAAGATCGCGCGCATGCCGGAGCGCAGCATCGCGTGGTCGTCGGCCAGCAGCACCGTCAGGGACATGAGGCCTCCAGGGGGAACGTGACGACGGTGCGCCAGGTCCTGCCGTCCGGTTCCAGACCGGACCGGGTGGTGCCCGCGAACATGGCCGCGCGGTTGCGGATGCCGACGAGGCCGCGGCGCACCGAGCCCGAGTCGTCGCCGCGGCCCGCCGTGTTCTCCGCCGAGACGGTGAGCGAGTCCGGCTCGTACGCCAGCGTCACCGTCACGCCGGACGCGTCGCCGTGGCGCAGGGCGTTCGTCAGCATCTCCTGGATGATCCGGTAGACCGTGACGTCCACGGACTCCGGCACGTCGCGGCGGTGCCCGCGCACCTCGAGCCGGGCCGGGGTGCCCGCCGCGCGGACGCCGTCGAGCAGTTCGTCGAGGTTGTCGAGCCCCGGTTGCCGCGCGCCCTCGGACTTGTCGCCGTGCAGCAGGTCGAGCAGGTGCCGCAGGTCCACCATCGCCGCGCGGCTGGACGTCTCGACCGCCAGCAGCGAGTTCGTCAGCCGCGGGTTGCCCTCCGGCAGGCCGAGCCGGGCGGCGCCCGCGTGCAGGCCGATCGCGCTGACGTGGTGGATGATCACGTCGTGCAGGTCGCGGGCTATCGCACCGCGTTCCTCGGTGATCGCCTTGGTGACGGCGGCTTTCGCGTCCTTCTCCGCCATCGCCGACCGCTTCTCCAACTCGGCGAGGTACGCGCGGCGGGCCGTGGTGTAACGGCCGACGAGCCACGGCAGCACCGCGCCCTTGCCCGCGACGAGCACCGCGGTCAGCACGCCGTGGTCCGTGGCGAACGTGCAGGCCATCAGACCGGCCGAGAGCACACCCAGCGACGCCCACGCCGGTGTGCCGCGCAGCCACGCCCCCGCGCGGTAGCCGGCGATCAGCAGGCCCGCCTCGTTGGCGTCGAGCCCCCGGTCCACGAAGACGAGCACGACCACGGGAACGACCGCCTGCGCCAGCGCCACCCACCCCGACAACCGGGCGGGACCGGCGAGCATCGCGTCCACGGCCAGGGTCATCGCGAGCACCAGGAGCATCAACGGGACCGGTTCGCAGCCGAGCAGCACGAAGCCGCCGTCCACGACCATGCACACGGCGGCGACCAGCCACGACTGGTGCTTGAGGGGCAGCTTGATCAGATCCATCGGCCGCAATCCTGCCGCATGCCGTCCCCGAGGTCCTCCCGCTGAGCAGGGGGTGGAGATCCCCCGCGCGGGGGAGGGGATTTCCGACTCCGCAGTGACGCGGCGCACCGGCCATGATCGCTACGTTCGGTCGCGATGAAACGACGTGTCGTGATCTTGATGCTGGTGCTGGGGGCGGTCCTGGGGATCGCGGCCCCCGCGCTGGCCGACGGCGTCCAGTCCGGCGCCGACCTCCACGTCGCGCAGAGCCTCGGCGACCGCGACCTCACGGTGATCATCCGGCGGGTCGCGGAGGTGCCCGGCCCCGTGCACGTCGACGTGGTGACGCACGCCGGAACACCGCCGGGCGAGCTGACGCTGACGTTGCGCGCGGCGGGTGCGCCGAGCAGCACGGCGAAGGTCGTCCTCGGTGCCACGCCGGGATTCCACTCCGGCGTGGTGCACGTGGACCGGCCCGGCCCGTGGGAGCTGGCGGTCGACGAGGCGACCATCCCGTTCGTCGTGCCGGCGCTCGTGTCGTCGCCGTGGGAGAACGCGACCTACGGCGGGTTCATCGCGGCCGGGGTGTTGCTGCTCGCGGCGCTGCTGCTGGCTGTGCTGGGAAGACCCGGCCTCGCCCTGGTTCCCTCGGCGGGCGTGGTGGCCGCCGTGGCGGTCGGCGTGACGGCGGCGGTGCTGGCGCCCTCCATCCCACCGGTGGCGGCGCCCGGAACGCAGCTGGACCCGACGTTCGACTCCGTGATGAACCCGTACGAACGAACGTCCACAACGGACTTCTCGCGGCCGCCCGTGACCATGTTGCCGCGCATGGAGGGCAACGACCTCGTGCTCGGCCTCACCGACGCGTCGTCGGGTCGGCCGGTGGACGACCTGCTGGTGCACGACAGCGCGTTCGTCCACCTCGTCGTCGTCTCGCCGTCCGGGCACCTGCGCCACCTGCACCCGATCCGCACGGCACCCGGTGAGTACAGGGCCCGCCTGCGCGACCCGGAGCAGGGCGAGCACGCCGTCGCCGCGGAGATCGCCCGGCGCGGCGGGGGAGTGCAGCTGCTGCGGTCGAGCGTCGCCGTCGCGGGCACCGCCCCGGCCACGCCGAACGACGGCGAGGCCGAGACCTCGGCCGAGATCCGCGAGGCGGGCAGGCCGAGCACCGTCACGGCGAGGTTCGGCGAGCGGGACCTGCAGCCGTGGCTGGGGATGCTCGGCCACATGATCGTCGTCGGCCCGGTCACCGGGAGTCCCGTGGACGCCCCGGTCTGGGCGCACGTGCACTCGATGATCCCGCCGGTCCCGGGCATGCCGGACAAGCCCGACGAGAGCGTCGCCGCGTACGGGCCGGACGTGCCGTTCACCTACTCGTTCCCGTTGCCGGGCAAGTACCTCGTGTGGATCCAGGTCGAACGGGACTACTCGGTCGTCACGGTTCCCACGGTCGTCGACGTGCCCGCGGCGAAGGCGGTGCCGAGGTGAAGCGCTCGGTCCTCGCGGCCCTGGCCGGTGTCGTCGCCGTCGTGGCGGCGCTGGTCGTCCTGTGGCCCCGCAGCGTCGAGGCCCAGCCGCACCTCGCCGAAAGCGGGCGGTACCGGTTCGTGCTCACCCCCACGAGCACCAGGTCCGGCAGCAACTCGTTCGACCTGCGCATCACCGACCGGTCCGGCAACGCCGTCCAGGGCGACGTGACGGTCGAGCCGGCGATGCCGCGGATGGGCCACGCGCTCGCGCCGATCACCGCCGCGCCGCTGGCACCCGGCCGCTACCGGGTCCCTGAGGTGGACCTGTTCATGGCCGGGCAATGGGAGATCACCGTCTCACTCGGCACGGAGCGGGTCGTCATCCCGCTCCTGCTCATCTGAAGGGGGAGGAAACGACTGTGGACATCACGGCGGTAGCGTCGCCGGCGAGGACGGTGCCGCGCGGGCTGGTCCCGGCGAGCGTCGTGCTCGGCGGCACCCTGCTCTCGCTCATCGGCCTGACCTGGGACATCCAGTGGCACTCCGACGTCGGGCCGGACACGTTCTTCACCATGCCGCACCTGTTCCTGTACGCGGGTAGCGCGATCTCGGGCCTGGCGAGCCTCGCCGTCGTCCTGATGACGACGGCGGACACCAAGCGCGACAAGGAGGTCGACCCGATCGTCGGCGGCCGCGCGGTCGGCGTCTTCGGCCGCACGTTCGCCGCGCCCGTCGGCTACCTGATCTCGGGCGTCGGCGCCGCGCTGTTCCTGGTCTACGGGTTGTGGGACCAGTGGTGGCACGGCCTGTACGGCTTCGACGCCGTCATCGACTCGCCGCCGCACATCGGGCTGCTGCTGTCGATCTCGATCACCATGGTCGGCACGGTCATGATCTTCGCCGTCGCCCGCGACCAGCGCTGGGGCACCTGGGGTGTCGCGGCGTCCGCGGCCACGCTTCTCGCGTTCAGCATGGTGACGGTGCTCGGTCTGCGCGCGCTGCCCGGCGGTCCGGTCAACACGGTCAACGCCGGCAGCGCGTTCTTCTCGGTGATGATCCTGTTCATGGGCGCGTACGTCCTGAAGCAGCGCGGCGGAGCCTTGACCGTCGCCGTGGTCGTCGCCGCGCTCCAGGGGTTGTTCTGGTGGTTCTCGCCGTGGGCGACCGAGGTCTACGCGGACGCCACCGGCCTGCCGCTGCGCGACTACGCCGACGGCGTCCCCGGCCTGCCCAACATGATCCCGATGAGCCTCGTGCTCGTCGCGATCGCGGTGGAACTGCTGCACAGGCTGCCCGCGTGGGTCTCCGGCGCGGTCGGCGGCGTGATCATCACGGCCTGCGCGCCGCTGCAGCGCATGCTCACCTACGGCAGCCCCTTCCCGAACACCGAGCGCTACGTCGCGACCGTCGTCGCGGGCGCGGTGCTCGGCGCGCTCGCCGGGATGCTCGGCCGGCGGTTCGGCCACATGCTGCGCCACCTCGTCCCCGCCAAGGAGAACCGCCATGCGTAGAACGTTGCTGGGCCTCGCGGGCGCGGTGGCGCTGCTGCTCGGCCTCGCCACCCCGTCGCTCGCCTTCGAGCCGGTGAACGTCGTGCACACCGAGAAGGTGCAGGCAGGGCCGTACGACCTGACCATCGGGTTCAGCACCTGGCCCGTGAAAGCCATGCAGTCGCTGGACTTCACGTTCGCGCCCGAGGACGGGATCGCGGGCAAGAAGGGCACGCTGACCATGCTGCACAGCGGCGTGGAACAGGACGACGGCCCGCTGGCGCGCCATCCGCGCAAGCGGGAGGTGTGGGGCCTCGACATCCACGCCATGCCCGAGCCGGGCACGTGGACCCTGCGCTTCGACGTCGAGGGTCCCGCGGGCGCCGGCACCGGTGAGCTGAAGAACCTGCAGGTGATGGAGCAGCCCGGCCCGCCGATGGGCTTGTCCTGGGCCATCAGCACGATCCCGCTGTTCGGCCTGATCGCGCTGATCGTGATCGCGTGGCGCCGGACGCGGACCACCGTGGAGTAGACGGGGAACGGACGGGTGGCGGGCCGCGGCTCCCGCCACCTGACCGGGTGAGGTTCGGCTCGAAAGGCTGAGGCAGCTGGATTCGCGGACTTCCGTTCCGGTACCCCTGCGCGGTGCGTTTGCCTCACGCGGTTTGGATCGGCGGGCTGTTGGTGCCCGCGCTGCTCGCCGCCACCGGCGTGTTCCTCTACGGCGGTGGCGTGGAACGAGAGCTGCACGCCGACGTGCGGGCAGCCCTGGGAAAGGCCGGCTACCACGGCGTCGTCGCGGTCGACGGCCGCACGGTGGTCGTCAGCGAGGTCTCCCCGCGCTCGGCCGACGCGGTGCGCGCCGTCGTCTCGGACGTGTCCGGTGTCGGCTCGGCCGAGGTCCGGCAGGCCGAACCCGCGCAGCTGCTCGTCGCGGTGCGCGGCGCCGAGATCCTGGTCTCCGGCGCGGTCGCCGACGACGTGGAACGCCGCGCGCTGATCGAGGCCGTGCAGACCGAGGACCACCGCGTGACCGCGGCCCTGCGCCTCGGCGGCACGCTGCCGATCCCGCCCGCCGTCGTCGGCCGCGTGGTCTCCGCCGCGCTGTCCGCCAAGGTGTCGGACGTGACCGCGACCGTCCACAAGGGACAGATCGCCGTCGCCGCCCGCGTGCCCGACGAGGCCCGCGCGGCGGCGGTCCGCGAGGCCGTCACGCAGGCGGCGAACGGCCTGCAGCTCACCGACCGCATCGAGGTCGCGCCGTCCGCGCAGGCCGGTGACCTCGACGTCGGGGCGCTGCACGACTCGATCTCCCGCCTGGTCGGCGGCAACGGTGCGATCCGGTTCGTGCAGGGCACCACGGCGTGGGAAGGCCACGGCCCGGTGCTGGTCGAGCGGGTCGGCCGCATGCTCCTCGTGGCGCCGCGCGCCTCGATCACCCTGGTGGCCCACGGCACGGACCAGGCGATGGCCACGAAGCGCGGGGAGATGGTCCGCGACGTCCTCGTCGGCCGGGGCGTGTCGCCCGCGTTGATCGCCATCGAGACCCGTCCCGCCCCCGACGGCGAGTACGACCCGGCCACACGCCAGGTCGACGTCGTAGTCCGTTAGGAGTTACCTGTGCTCTGGTTGTTCTCGCAGATGTTCCTGCTGTGCGCGGCGTCGTTCGGCGTCGGCTCCCTGGTGACGTGGCTGTCGGTGCGCGGTCGTCAGCAGCCGGGCCCGCCGAAGCCCCGCCTCGCCCTGCCCGCACCCCGCCCGCCGGAGCAGGTGGTGATCGCCGAGCAGCCTCCCGCGCCCGCCGCCGAGGCGCAGCCGGTGCGGAAGTCGTTGCCGGTCAAGGGCAACTCGAAGACGATGGTCTACCACACGCCCGACTCGCCGTACTACCGGCGGACGAAGGGCGACATGGCGTTCGGGTCGGAGGCGGAGGCCTTGTCGGCCGGTTACCGGATGTGGACGACCAAGGGGCGCGTCAAGGCCTGAGGTGACGCCAGGTGCCCGGTCCGCAGCTGGCTCCTGCGTCTCCGGCACCCGCGCCCCACCCGGCTGGAAACGCCGGGGAACTACCTCTTCATCAAGTCGCGGATCGCCTGGGACACCACGTCAGGCGCCTCCTCGGCCATGAAGTGTCCACAAGAGACCGTCCGGTGGTCGAGGTCGGGTGCCCACGCCCGCCAGAGCCCTTCCGCGTCGAACCCGAGCGCCGCACCCCAGTCCTGCTGCAGCACGGTGACCGGCATCTCCAGCAGAGCGCCCGCGTTCCTGTCCGCGGTGTCGTGCTCGACGTCGATGGTCGCCGACGCGCGGTAGTCCGCGACGATCGAGGTGACGGCCTCCCGCGAGGCGCGCAGGTACTCCGCGCGGACGTCCTCGGGGAACGGCTTCTGGCTCCAGATGTCGAGGAAGTGGCCGAAGAACGCGTCCGGGACGGCGCCGATCATCTGTTCGGCGAGGCCGGGTGGCTGGGCCATCAGGAACAGGTGGAACCCGATGGCGGCGGACGTCCCGCGCATCACGTCCCACATGTCGAGGGTCGGCAGGACGTCCAGGGACGCGAGGTGGGTGACGTGCCGCGGGTGGTCGAGGCCGGTGCGGAACGCGACGAGTGCGCCCCGGTCGTGGCCGGCGAGCGCGAACCGGTCGTGGCCGAGTGCCCGGGCGACCTCCACGACGTCGGCGCCCATCGTGCGCTTGGCGTAGGTGAGGCCGGTGTCGGCGGGCTTGTCGCTGTCGCCGTAGCCCCGCAGGTCGGGCATGATCACGGTGTGGTCGGCGGCCAGGTCGGCGGCGACGTGCCGCCACATGAGGTGGGTCTGCGGGAAGCCGTGCAGCAGGACGACGGGGCTGCCGTGTCCCGTCGTGGCGACGTTGAGCTCAACGCCGTCGTCGACCTGGACTCGCTGGTGGTCGAATGCGGTGTGGTTCACGCCGGGAGCTTCCCGCCGCCCGATCAGCAACCGATCAGCACCGGGGTCAGCGGGTGGTGACGTTCGGGGTGCTCGGCCCCCTGACCGCGGGGTCCGCCCGTCTCGGCGGTCCCAAGCAGCGCGCCGTGCTGGCGCGGCTGCTCGTCGCCCGCCGCCGGGTCGTTCCGGTGCGCACGCTCGTCGCCGACCTCTGGGAAGACCCGCCGGACGGGGCGGTCGGGACCGTTCAAACGTTCGTCGGCGCGCTGCGCAAGGCCCTGGAGCCCGGCCGTCCACCCCGGACCCCGTCGACCCTGCTGGTCACCGAGGGCGCGGGGTACGCGTTGCTCGCCGAGGACGTCGACGCCTGGCGGTTCGAGCAGATGCTCGGTGGCGACCTGTCCGCGCTGGACGGTGCGCTGGCGTTGTGGCGCGGTCCCGCCTACGCCGAGTTCGCCGACGAGTTCTGGGCGCGGGCGGAGATCGACCGGCTGGAGGAGCTGCGGCTGGTCGCCGTCGAACGCCGGGCTTCCGCGGCACTGGCGCTCGGGCGGTCCGCCGAGGTGGTGGCGGATCTGCGCGCCCACCTCGCCGGCCACCCGTGGCGCGAGAAGGCCTGGAGCCTGCTGGCGCTGGCGCTCTACCGCGAGGGACGGCAGGGCGACGCCCTGGAGGCGGTGCGCGACGCCCGGCACGCGCTCGTGTCGAACCTGGGCGTCGACCCGGGGGCCGAGCTGCGCGCGCTGGAGTCGGACATCCTCACCCAGGCGCCCGGTCTGGTGCTCTCCGCTCCCGTGCTGGTGGGACGGTCGGCGGAGCTCTCGGCGCTGGAGGCGGCGGTGCCGGCCGCCGGACTGGGCGTCGCGCTGGTCACGGGCGAGGCGGGCGTGGGCAAGACCGCGCTGGCCGAGGCCTTCTCCGGTGCCCTGGCGGGGCGCGGCTGGACCGCGGTCTGGGCGCGCTGCCCGGAGGACGCCCCGGTGGCGTGGCCGTGGCAGCAGGTCGTGGAGGCGCTGGGGGAGCGGCTCGCCTCCGCCGACCGCTTCCACCTGAGGCTCTCGGTGGTGTCCACCGTGGAGGCGGCGGCGCCGGTGGTCGTCGTGCTGGACGACCTGCACCAGGCGGACGACGAGACGCTGGCGGTGCTGGCCGCGTTCACCGGCCGCAGGCTCTCCGGCCGCGTGCTGATCGTCGCGACCTCGCGCACCGCCGTGCCGCTGGAGGCGCTGGCCCGCTTCGGCCCGGTCCGCGTCGAGCTCACCGGGCTGTCCGAGGAGGCGGTCGGCGAGCTGGTGGGCTCGTTGGACGCGCGGGCGATCCACGCGCGCAGCGGCGGCAACCCGTTCTACGTCGAGGAACTCGTCCGGCTGGTGTCCTCGGGCGGCGACATCGGCGACGTCCCGGCGGGGGTGCGGGACGTCCTGCGCCACCGCCTCGGCCGGCTGCCCGCGCAGGTGCGGCGGGTGCTGCACCAAGCGTCGGTGCTGGGGCGCGACGTCGAGGTGGACCTGCTGAGCACCGTGGTCGGCTCCGACGTGCTCGACGCGCTGGACCTCGCACTGGAGGCGGGGTTCGTGGTCGAGGTCGCCCCCGGCCGCTTCCGCTTCACGCACGCGTTGGTGCGCGACACGGTGTACGAGGAGGTGTCGCTGACCAGGCGCGCGGGCTGGCACGCCGCCGTCGCGGCGACGCTCGAGTCGTTGCGGCCGGACGACGTGCACGTGCTCGCGCACCACTACCTGCTGGCGGGCGCGCGGGGAACGGCGGCTGTCCGGGCTCTGGCGGCGGCCGCGGCGGGAACGAGGTCACCGCGTGAGGCGGTGCGGCTGTGGCGGGCGGCGATCGCGACGGCCGGCGGGGTGCGGCTCGACCTGGTGACCGGGCTGGTCAGGGCGCTGGCCGTGAGCGGGGACCTGGAGGCGGCGCGGGAGCAGCGCTCGGCGGCGTTGCGGAGCTCCGCCGACCCGCAGGCCGTCGCGGACGTCCTCGGCTCCTTCGACGTCCCCGGCATCTGGACCACCAACGACGACCCCGCCCACTCCGCCGAGATCATCGCCGCCGCCGAGCGCACGCTGACCGCGTTCCCCGGCCCCACCGCCACCCGGGCCCGCCTGCTCGCGACCATCGCGATGGAGGACCGGGGCACCAGCGCCCGCCTCGCCGAAGCGGAGGAGGCCGAGGCCATCGCGAAGGCCCTCGGCGACCCCGCGCTTCGCGCGTTCGCCCTCAACGCCCGCTTCATGCACACGTTCCAGCGCACCGGTCTCGCCCGCGAACGCGCCGCCATCGGCCGCGACCTCGTCGAGGTCGGACAGCACTCGGTGACCCACGAGGTCCTCGGCCACCTGGTCCTCGTCCAGGCCCACGCGGCCCTGGCCGAGTTCGGCACCGCCGGCCGGCACGCGAAAGCCGCCGACGACCTGGCCGAACGGCACGACCTGCCGCTCGTCGGCGTCTTCACCGACTGGTACGCGGGGCTGGAACTGGCCGCCGCCGGCAGGAAGGCCGAAGCCGACCACGCCTACCGGGCCGCCGCCGCACGGGTGCGGGGCACGGGGATGTGGGGCATGGAACGCGGCCTGCTGCCGCTGGCCCTGCTGAGCCTGCACGGCCCGTCCGCGGTGGACCTGGACGACGACTGGGGTCCGCACCGGGACTGGGTCCGCCCGCTGGTGCTGCCCGTGGAAGAGGCGGGGAAGGCCGCGCGAGCGCTGGGAGCAGGGCCCTGGGACCTGCTCAGCGAGGTGCGGGCGTGCCTGCTCGCGATGGCGGCGATCCGCCTGGACGACGACGAACTTCGGGAACGTGCGCACGACCTGCTGCTCCCGGCGGAACACGAGCTCGCCGCGGGCACCGGGCTCTTCACGTTCGGCCCGGTCCGCGACCACCTCGACCGGCTACGCCGCTAGCGCCGGCCCGAGCAGCAGCCCGCCGTCCAGCACGAACTCCGACCCGGTCGCGAACGCCGCCTCCTGCGAAGCGAGGTAGAGCACCAGCGAGGTGACCTCGGCGGGCTCGCCCAGCCGCGGCACGGCGAACGGCGCGGGGGAGTAGACGTCGCCGATCGCGGGCTGACCGTCCGCCACCGGCTCGGTGATCAGCGGCGTCGCCACCACCCCGGGGTGGATCGAGTTCACCCGGATCCCGTCGCGGCCGAGCTCCAGGGCCGCGGTCCTGGTCAGCCCGCGTGACGCCCACTTGCTCGCGACGTAGGGCGCGTAGAACGGCGACCCCGTGTTGCCCATCGTCGAGGAGATGTTCACGATCGCCCCGCCGCCCGCCCGGCGCAACGACGGCGCGAGGTGCTTGATGCCGAGGAACTGCCCCGTCAGGTTCACGGCCAGCACCCGGTCCCAGACCTCGCGGGACGTGTCCTCGACCAGTGCTGCCGGGTGTTGCGTGCCCGCGTTGTTGACCAGCACCGACACCGGCCCGAACCGCTCCTCCGCTGCACTGGCGGCCTCAGCCCAGGCCTCTTCCTCCGTCACGTCGAGGCGCACGGCGAAGGCTCGCGAACCCAGCTCCTCCGCGAAATCGGCACCTGCCGCGAGGTTCCGCGCGGCGATCACGACCTGTGCGCCCTCGGCGTGGAAGCCCCGCACGTGGCTCGCGCCCATCCCGCTCGTCGCGCCGGTGACGAACACCGTCCTGCCGTCGAAGCGTCCCATTCCGTCCTCCGGTGGTGAGTTGAGTGACTCGCCTCGGAACGGTAGATCGAGCGGTAGTGGTGAGTCAAGTGACTCACCTCATGGCATACTGGCGTCATGCCGAGCTACCACGAGCGCATGGCCGAGCAGAAGCGGACCGCGATCGTCGACGCCGCCACCGGCCTGTTCCTCGAGTCGGGCTACGACAAGACGTCGCTCGCGCGCATCGCCGACGCGGCCGGGGTCTCGAAGGCGACGCTGTTCAAGCAGTTCCCGACGAAGGCCGAGCTGTTCGACGCGATCGTCACCGAGTACTGGCGGACGGAGGAGGGCGCGCTCACGCCCGAGCCCGGTGACCCGGTGAAGGGGCTGACCGCGCTGGGCAACCGGTACGTGGCACTGCTGACCCGTCCGGGCATGGCCGACCTGTTCCGCATCGTCATCGCCGAGGCGCCGCGCTTCCCCGAGCTCGGCCAGACCCAGTTCAAGCTCGGCAAGCTGCCGTTCTTCGACGCCGTCCGCGACTACCTCGCGGCCGAGGCGCGGGCCGGCACGCTCGACGTCGACGACCCGGTGCAGGCGGCCACCCAGTTCCTCGGCATGATCTCGAACTTCGCGTTCTGGCCGCGCATGCTGCTGGTGAACTGGGCGCCCACCGAGAAGGCGCTGGCCTCCTCGGTGGACGAGGCGGTCCGGACGCTGCTGGCCCGGCACGCCGCCACGGCGCCGGCGGTCACAGGGGCAGCCGGCGCAACGCGGGTTTGAGCACCTTCCCGGACCCGGTGCGCGGCAGGTCGGACACCACCTCCACGTGCACCGGGATCTTGTACTTCGCCAGTCGCGGCGCCAGGAAGTCCCGCAACCCGGCCGCGTCGACCACGGCGCCGTCACGAGGCCGGACGAACGCACGCCCGACTTCGCCCCATCGCGGGTCCGGCACCCCGACGACGGCCACCTCGGCCACGTCCGGGTGCGAGGTGATCGCGTTCTCCACCTCGGCCGGGTAGACGTTCTCCCCGCCGGAGATGAACATGTCCTTCAACCGGTCGACGACGTAGAGGTGCCCGTCGTCGAACCGCCCGAGGTCGCCGGTGCGGAACCACCCGTCCTCGGTGAACGCCGCCGCGGTGGCGACCGGGTCGTTCCAGTAGCCGGGCGTGACGTTCGGGCCCTGCACCTCGATCTCGCCGACGTCCGAGAGGCGCACGTCGCCGAAGAACACGCACGTGCCCGCCGAGCCCGCGCGCCGCACGCTGTCCGACGCTTCCAGGAACGTCGCACCGGGCGCGGTCTCGGTGAGGCCGTAGCCCTGGCAGAACACCAGGCCGCGGTCCTGGTACGCGCGGATCACCGCGTCCGGCACCGCCGCGCCGCCGCAGAGCAGCACGCGCACCGACGACAGGTCGGCGGTCTCCCAGCGCGGCGAGGCGGCCAGGTCCGCGAACATCGTGGACACGCCGAACATCCACGTCACGCCGTGCTCCTCGACCAGGTCGAGGCACGTCGGCACGTCCCAGCCCGGCGTGATCACGCTGTGCCCGCCCTTGACGAACGTGGGCAGCAGCGTCTGGGTGAGCGCGGCGACGTGGAACAGCGGCGCCGCCACCAGGGCGACCTCGTCGGAGGCGATGTCGACGCCGATCATCAGGTTGAACGTGTTCCACAGCAGGTTGGCGTGGCTCAGCACCGCGCCCTTGGGCCTGCCGGTGGTGCCGGAGGTGTAGAGGACCAACGCGGGTTCGTCGATGGACACCGGTTCGTCCAGCGGCTCGTCGGAACCGCCGGCGAGCCACTCCTCGTAGGTGTCGAGCGAGACGGCCCGCCGGTGTTCGGTGGCGTGGGTCGCCGCGTGGACCAGCACGTGGGCCCCGCTGTCCGCCAGCTGGTAGTTGATCTCCGCCGGGGTGAGGCGGAAGTTCAGCGGCACGAAGACCGCGCCCAGCTGGTGGGTGGCGAACAGGGTCTCGGCGAACGACGGGTGGTTCGGGCCGAGGTACGCGACCCGGTCACCATGGCGCACGCCGAGCTCCCTCAACCGCCACGCGAGCCGTGTCGTGCGGACGGCCAGTTCGCCGTAGGTGGTCGAGGATCCGTTGTAGGTGAACGCCTTACGCTTCGGCGCCATGCGCGCTCGGCGGTGTGGCCAGCTGCCCAGTCCCGCGTTCCGCATCCCCGTCTCCTGTCAGGCTGGTCCGGCTGGTCTCGTGCAGCGTCAGCGTGCACACGACCGTGAGCAGGCAGAACGCCGCCAGGATGTACGGGATGGCATCCGTGCCGGCGGTCTTCTGCACCTGCGCGAAGAGCAGCGGGGCGAGCCCGGCGCCGAGGCCCGCGAGCTGGTAGCCGAGCGACGCCCCGGTGTAACGGCTGCCGGTGCTGAACAGCTCGCTGTAGAGCGCGGCGAGCGGGCCGTACATCATCGGGTGCACCACGGCCTGGCCGAGCACCAGCGCGATCACCACGTACCCGTTGTCCACCAAGGGGAACAGGGCAAACCCGAACGCCGCCATGAGCACGGCGCCGACCAGCACCACGGGCCTGCGCCCGAACCGGTCGGACGCCGCCGACCAGCCGATGATGCCGATCACCGCCAGTGCGGACGACAGCGTGAGCGCGTTGAGGATGACCTGTCTGCTGTTGCCCGCCTGGACGCCGTACGCGAGCACGAACGTCGTGAGCGTGGACTGCGCGACGAAGGCGGCGAGGCCGACGCCGACGCCGAGCAGCAGCGGGCGCGGGTGGTGGCGCAGCACGTCGGCCAGCGGCAGGGAGCTCCGCCTGCGCCCGGCCTTGAAGACCGGCGTCTCCTCGACCTTCATCCGCACGAACAGGCCGACGCCCAGCAGCACCAGGCTGAGCAGGAACGGCACCCGCCAGCCCCACTCGAGGAACGCCTGTTCTCCCACCAGGGCGGCGGTTCCGGTGAGCGCGGCCGTGGAGAGCACCATGCCGCACGGCGCGCCGGCGTTCGTGAAGCTCGCCCACAGGCCACGCCGGGACGTGGCGTGCTCGGCGGACATGAGGACCGCGCCACCCCACTCGCCGCCGACGGAGATGCCCTGCAGGACCCGCAGCAGGACCAGTCCGGCCGGTGCGAGCCAGCCGACCTGCGCGTAGGTGGGCAGCAGGCCGATGAGGAAGCTCGCGACGCCCATCAGGGACATCGTGAGCACGAGCATCTTCTTGCGCCCCAGCAGGTCGCCGTAATGTCCGAAGAGGACACCCCCGAGCGGGCGGGCGAGGTAGCCGGTGGCGAAGGTGCCGAAGCTCGCGATCGTGCCGACCAGCGGGTCCAGCGAGGAGAAGAAGACCTTGTTGAAGACGATCGCGGAGGCGGTGGCGTAGAGCAGGAAGTCGTAGTACTCGATCACGCTGCCGAGGAAGCTCGACGTAACGGCACGGCGTAACTGCGTTGTTGTCGCCATGGCTTCACCTCATGCGTAGTGGCGGTAGACAGCACGTGCGACGCAGGCGGGCTTCTCGGAGCCCTCGATCTCGACGGTGAAGTCGACGGTGAGCTGCACCCCGTCGCCCGGCACGTCCTCGACGGACTCCACGCGCCCGAGCAGGCGGATCTTGGAACCGACCGGCACCGGGGCGGGGAACCGGACCTTCTCCAGGCCGTAGTTGAGGCTCATCCGCACGCCCGCGACCTCGAGCAGCTCGCCCATCAGCGGGATCAGCAGCGCGAGCGTCAGGTAGCCGTGCGCGATGGTGCCGCCGAACGGCCCGGCGGCGGCGCGTTCGGGGTCGACGTGGATCCACTGGTGGTCGTCGGTGGCGGCGGCGAACGTGTCGACGCGACCCTGGTCGACCTGCAGCCAGTCGGTGTGGCCGAGGTCGCGTCCCGCCAGGGATTTGAGCTCTTCGAGGCCGTGCACGACGGTGGTGCTCATGAGTCCTCCTTCACCAGTCCGAGCAGACGGGCGGCGTTGTGCTTGAGGATCTTCGGCCGGACCTCGTCGGAGATCTCCAGCTTCGCGAAGTCCGCGAGCCAGCGGTCCGGCGTGATCACCGGGTGGTCGGAGCCGAAGAGGACCTTGTCCTGCAGCAACGTGTTCGCGTACCGCACGAGCTGCGGCGGGAAGTACTTCGGCGACCAGCCCGAGAGGTCGATGTGGACGAAAGGCTTGTGCGTCGCCACGGCGAGTGCCTCGTCCTGCCACGGGAACGACGGGTGCGCGAGCACGATCCGCAGGTGCGGGAAGTCGACGGCGACGTCGTCGACGAGCATCGGGTTGGAGTGCTTGAGCCTGATGCCCCCGCCGCCGGGCACGCCGGCGCCGATGCCGGTCTGCCCGCTGTGGAAGAGCGCGGGCACGCCCAGTTCCTCGATCACCTCGTAGAGCGGGTAGGCCATCCGGTCGTCCGGCGAGAAGTCCTGCAGGCTGGGGTGGAACTTGAAGCCCCGCACCCCGTGCTCCTGCACGAGCCGGCGCGCCTCCCGGACGGCGGCGCGGCCCTTCCACGGGTCCACGCTCGCGAACGGGATCAGCACGTCGGCGTGCTCGGCGCAGGACGCGGCGACCTCCTCGTTGGAGATGCGCGGATGTCCGGTGGCGTGCTCGGCGTCGACGGTGAAGATCACCGCGGCCATCTTCCGCTCCCGGTAGAGCCGAGCGGTCTCGGCGATCGTCGGCTGCCGATGCGCGGCCTTGAAGTACTTGGCCGACGCCTCCAGCAGGGCGGGGCTGAGCGAGCTGTGGCCGTCGCGGGAGATCTCGGCGTGGGTGTGGACGTCGATGGCGACGAGTTCGTCCACGTCCATCCCGGGCGCGTTCACGGTGCCACCGGCAGCGGGATGCCGTACGTCTCGGGCTCGAACTCGCCGAACCGCTCGGCGATCGCGGCCGCCGTCCAGCCGCCGGTGGCGAACTCGACGTGCTTCTCGGCGGGGTGCGACCACAGCGCGAGCCGGTCGCCCCCGATGCCGATCGCCTGTCCCGTCACGCCCCTGGCCGCGCCCGAGGCGAGGTAGACGATCAGCTCGGCGGCGTCCTCGACGGTGCCGAGACCCTCGTCGCGGCGCACCCAGTCCGGCAGCGGCGCGCCTGTCCGTTCCGACTCCTCGATCAGCGGCGCGAACGCGGGGATCGTCCGCGTCATCTCCGTGGCGGCCACGGGGACGACGGCGTTGACGGCGATGTCGGAGCGGGCCAGCTCCAGCGCCCAGGTCCGCGCCATCGCGGCGATCCCGGCCTTGGCGGCGGAGTAGTTGGTCTGCCCGAAGTTGCCGCGCTGCCCGGCGGGGGAGGAGACCAGCACGAGACTGCCGCCGGTGCCCTGCTCCCGCATTCGCACGGCGGCCGCGCGGGCGCAGGTGAACGTGCCGCGCAGGTGCACGTCGACGACGGTGTCGAAGTCGTCGTCGGTCATCTTCCACAACACGCGGTCGCGCAGCACGCCCGCGTTGGCGACCAGCACGTCGAGCCGCCCGAACTCCTCGACGGCGGTCGTGACGAGCCGGTCGGCGGTCTCGGCCGGCCCGACCGGCGCGACCACCGCGACCCCGCCGATGCCCGCCGCGACCTCCTGCGCGATGGCGTCGACGTCGTTGACCACGACCTTGGCCCCGTTGCGCGCCAACGCTTCCGCGTACGCCCGGCCGAGTCCGCGACCCGCGCCGGTGACGATCGCGACCTTTCCCGACAGCTCCATCAGGCGAGTCCTCTCCGTGGGGAACCCGACCCAAAGTAGGGCACATTGGTGACGCTCGTCTAGATGCTGCCCAACATGTATCGTGAGCACTGTGACGCCCCAGTCCTTGATGCTCAACTTCCTGGGCCTGTACGTGTTCGACCGCGGCATCGCGGTCTACTCGGGCAGCGTGATCGACGTGTTCGGGCGCGTGGACGTCTCGGAGGATGCGGTGCGCTCGACGCTGACCCGCATGACCTCCCGCGGCCTGCTCGCCAAGCACCGCAACGGTCGCAAGGTCTACTTCGGACTCACGTCGCGCGCGACCGACGTCCTGCGCGACGGCGAGCGGCGCATCTGGCAGAAGGGCGCGGTGAACCGGGACTGGGACGGCACCTGGACCCTGGTCGGCTTCTCCCTGCCGGAAGGCCGGCGCGGCGAACGGCACGACCTGCGCTCACGCCTGCAGTGGGCGGGGTTCGGCCCGGTGCAGAACGGCCTGTGGATCGCGCCGGGCACGCGGGACGTGACGGAGGTGGTCGACAGCCTCGACCTCGCCGAGAACGTCACCGTCTTCACCGCCCAGCACGCGAAGCCGACCGAGGCGGCCGACCTGGCGCGCCGGGCGTTCGACACGGACGCCATCGCCGCGCGGTACCAGGACTTCCTGGCGAGGTGGCGCGACCCGTCGGAGGCCGGCCCGGACGACCTGGCCCGTCAGCTGCTGCTGCACGCCGACTGGCTCGACCTCGTGCGCCAGGACCCGCACCTGCCCGCGGAACTGCTGGCGCGCGACTGGCCCGCCATCGAGGCCGAGCAGCTGTTCCAGTCGCTCGCCACCCGCTACGTGACGACCGCGACCCCGCTGGCCGAGGCCGCCATCGAGTCGATCGAGATCCCCGCGGGGTAGCCGGATCCGGTGCCGACTTCGTGCTGCCGGTGTCGATCGACGTCCGCGGTGGACGGTGAGCTGCTGTCAGTCCCGCGGCGCCAGGTAGCCGCGGGAGAACGCGGCGGCCACGGCGGCCGCGCGGTCGTTGACGCCCAGCTTCGCGTACACGTGCAGCAGGTGCGTCTTGACCGTCGTCTCGCTGATGAAAAGCCGCTTGGCCGCCTCGCGGTTGGTCGAGCCCCGGGCGGTCAGCTCCAGCACCTCCCGCTCGCGCCGCGACAGCGGTGCCGGCGCCGGTGTGCGCACCTGCCCGACGAGCCGGGTCGCGACGGTGGGGGAGAGCACCGCCTGCTGCGAACGCGCGCGGGCCTCGCCGGTCGACCGCGCCGGGGGCGAAGTAGCCGGACAGCAGGAAGAAAAATCCCATGAAGAACGATTGGTCGGCCAGGAGCAGCAGGTCCAGCGGTGCCGCCGCGGCCGGCGACGAGGGCTGCTGCCAGTTGGGCCGGACGTCGAGGTTGCTGAACGGGGCCGCGCAGTGGTGCGCCACGACCAGGAACGTGAGGAAGACGCGGAGGTCGTCGATCCAGGGGATGCGCGCGGTGCGGACGACCTCGGGTAGGGCCATGGGCAAAGCCTGGTGTCCGGGCGCGTGTGCCGGATCGTCCGCGCAGGCGCGGGTCCCCGTGGACGTGGGGGACCCCTCCATCCTCCGATCGGAGGATGTCGGTCCGCGGCCGGTGCACGGGCTCAGGCCGGTCCCCGGACGGCGAAGTGCGGCTCCGCCGCCTCCAGTCGTGGTGTCGGAACACCCCACCGCCTGGCTTCGGCCAGGGTGTCGCGGCAGATCTCGCGCGGCTCGGCGGCGGTGGGATCGGACTGGGCCTCGAAGTTGACGCGCGCCGCGGGGAAGTGGGTGATCACCCAGGAGAGCGCGGGCGCGACCAGCCAGGTGGGCAGGCGGAACGGCAGCACGCCGCCGCGGTGGCTGCGCAGGTCGACGCCGCTCGCCTCGAGCAGGGGCAGCAGCTCCCGCCCGACCAGCAGCGCCTCTCGCAGGGCGTCCCTCGCGCCGAGCAGCCCGGCCAGCGAACCGTGCTTGAGCCCCTGCGAGTGCAGGGCGGCGTTGAAGACGAAGTGGATCCGCAGCCAGCTGGTGAAGTCCGGTCGCTCGAGCAGCCGGAAGCCCGCTCGGCCGAACAGCTGGCGCACGGCCTGTTCGCGAGGCGTCGGGGGTGTGCCGAGCGTGCCGAAGAGGACGGTCGGCAGCAGCGCTCCGCGGAGCACGCCGTCCTCGCCGAAACCGCCGCCTGCCTGGGGAAAGCCCCACGCGACCCGGTGGAGGGGCAGCGGGCTGACGGCTGTCCGCGGATCGGACCAGAGGTTGCCGAAGACCAGCACGGTGGCGTTGCCGACGCGCGGGGCCAGGAACGCCGACGCCTCCGCCAGCCGGTGGTGCGGAAGGCTCAGCACGACCAGGTCGAAGTCGTGGTCCGCGGGGAGTTCTTCCCGCAGCCGCACCGGCCACTGCCGGACGACACGGCGGCCGCGCAGGCTTCGGCGCGCGTCGAGCAGATCGAGCTCCACGGAGTCCCCGTAGGCCGCCGCACGTCCCGGCCGGACGTAGAACTCGACGTCGTGCCCGGCCCCGTGCAGGGCCCAGCCGTAGAAGGTCGCTATCGCGCCGCGGCCGAACATGAGGATCTTCATCTGCACCCCGTGGGATAGGATCGAACTGGAGATTGTCTCCACTTCGAAAATATGGAGATCATCTCCACTTGTCAACGGGAGGTGCCGCGTGACCCCGGCCAAGCCGCTGCGAGCCGACGCCCAGCGCAAGAGGCAGGCCCTGCTCGACAAAGCCCGGGAGATGTTCGACGCGGGCAGCTTCTTCGACCTGCGCTTCGACGACTTCGCGCGCCTGGCTGGCGTGGGTGTCGGGACCCTGTACCGCCACTTCCCGACGCGGGAGGAGCTGGCGGAGGCCGTCTTCCGCGAGGAGGTGGCCGCGCTGTGCGACCGCGCACGGCAGCTCGGGAGCACGTTGCCCGCGGTGGAGGCCCTGGCGTCCTTCCTGCGCGGCTTCGTCGACTACCTCGACGCCCACCGGGGTCTCGCCCGGACGCTGGCTACGCTGATGGCCTCCCGCGCGGGCACGCTGGCCGAAGGCAGCCAGGCGCTGGAACGAGCCGTTCTCGATCTCGTGGACGCCGCGGTGCGGGAGGGCGCTCTGCGCCGGGACGTCGACGGCGGGGCCGTCATGATGGCGCTGCACGGCATCGGCGCGGCGCACGACCGTCCTCAGTGGAGAGTGGAGGCGGACGGTCTCGTCACCGCGGTGCTCGACGGTCTGCGGTCGCCCTGACCGGGAGGTCACCTCTCGGGCGCCGGCTCCCCGACCTCGGCGAGGTGGCGGACCACAGCGGCCACGTAGCCGGCGGGCTCTTCGGCACCACGCGCCAGCACCACGGCGGTCCCGTCCTCGTCGAAGGTCACCACGGCACCGGGCCCCGGATCCGGCCCGAGCCGGTAACCGCGGTCCTCACCCAGCGCCGCCGCGAAGTCGTCCCAGCTCTCGTGCGGGAACCCCTTGAGCCGGTTGACCCGCCGGATCTGGCGGGCCCTGACCGCCGGCGGGGTGAACACGAAAAGCCTGCGGTGCGCCCCGAGATCCCTGATCACCCCGAACTCGTAGCGCAGCTCCGGCCAGTCTCCCGGCGCCATGACCACGCACCGCGCGCCGGCGACCAGGGCGGTGAACTGCTCGCGCCACGAGTCGTCGGTGGCGTAGTGGCGGTCGACGCCGTCGGGCGGGAGGTAGTCGCGCGGGTTGCCCAGGCCGTACCCGCGGCCGAGCGCTGTGGCGATCGCCGGCGCGAAGTACTCCTCGAACGACATCGGGTCGGGGCGGTGGCTGAAGACCTTCTTGAGTTCCGGGCGGGCGCGTGTCTCCTCCTGGTCGCGCCGCCGGAAGCCGAACAGGCGGCGTTCGTTGCCGAAACCGCGGATCCACACCACCGCCGGACGCGGGTCGGCCGGCGCCGCCGCGTCGAGGGCGTCCGCCCGCCGCGCCGCGGAGTGGCACAGCGCCGACAGCATCGCCATCGGGAGCAGCAGTTGGACGCCGACCGTCGCGGGTTTGCCGTTGACCAGCAACGCCGCCATCACCAGCAGTGGCACCACCACCGCCACGTTGCCCAGCACCCGGAACGGAGTGCGCGGCCGCTGCCGCCGGCCGGACCGCACGGGACGGGCGGGCAGCAGGCGAACGGCCAGCGCGAGCCCGCCCAGCGTCGCCCCGATGCCGAGCACCATGACCAGACCGACGAGCGCGTCGTTGCGGGGGTGGACGAGGACAGCGCCCAGGAAGGTCCACCCCAGCAGCCCGGCGAGAACGGCGAACGCCAGGGCGGCGGGCGTGAAGGGGCCGGTGCACCCCTTGGCCTGCGCCCGTCGCCACACCCGCATGAAGGCCGCGATCGCCAGGTACAGCAACACCATCAGCACGGCGAACACGGCCGCGACGGCGAGCAGCGCGAGCACCACCCGGACCGTCATGACGCACGCCCGGCGGCCTCGTCCGTCATCGCACCGCCCCTCCCCGGTGGCCGTGGACGAGTCCTGTTCTATGCCCGCCGCGCCCCCTCCCGGCACCGCTGAAAAGAGGATTCGCGGCACGTCGTCCCGCTCCTGGCACGGCCGCCGGGCCTCGGTACTCTCGCACCACCTGACGGAAGGACACGGGTGGACGACTCGTCGAAGGTCGGCAAGCACGCCCGCGCAGTGCTGGCCGCCGCGGAGGCGTTCCGTGCCGAGGCCGCAGGGGTGCGCGCGGAACCGGACCGGCTGCGGGCGCTCGCCGCCGCGCGGTACCGGGAGGCGCGCGACTCGCTGGTCGCCGAGAAGCTCCGCGCCATGCCGGTGGCCAGGCTGCGGGACGCGCAGGCGAACCTGCGGCTGAGCAAGCTTCAGGCCGCCGGGTACCGGACCGTCGCCGACGTCGCCGCGGCGCGCCCGGAACAGCTCGACGGCGTGCCCGGCGTCGGCAGGCAGTCCGCCGAGCAGATCGTGCGGGTCGCCCGCGCCGTCGTCGAGGGCGTCGTGCGCGACACGACAGTCCGCCTGGACCCCGACCGCGCGGACCACGCCCAGACCGAGCTGCTGCAGCTGTTGTCCAAGCTGCGCAGGGCGAACCAGCTCGTCGGCCCGCTGGTCGAGCCTCTCACGGACGTCCTGGGCAGGGTCGACGCCGACGTGCGCGCCGCCTCCCGCGCCTGGAGCCGGCTGCGCATGTTCTTCTCGTCGCGCGGCAAGCGCCAGGCCGCCCTCGACTCGCTCGGCCGGCTCGAAGCTCTGCTGGCCGGCCGTGACGTGACGGCGTTGCGCGCGGTGGGCACCCAGCTGCGGGTGCCGGACCTGGACCACCGCGCGCTGTGGCGCGACTACGAGCTCGACGCCGCCGCGTACAACACGCTCCTCGCCGACCTCGGCGGTGCGGCCGCGGTCCCGGATCGCGGTGCCGCCAAGGGGTTCGTCCCCGCGGACATCGAGCACGAGGTCGACGCGACCGCACTGGACACCAGCCTGCTGAAGGTGTCGTTGCGCGGCTACCAGGTGTTCGGCGCCAAGTTCGCGCTGGCCCGCAAGCGCGTGATCATCGGCGACGAGATGGGACTGGGCAAGACGATCGAGGCCATCGCCGTGATGGCGAGCCTCGCCGCCGGTGGCCGCCGCAGGTTCCTGGTCGTCTGCCCGGCCAGCGTCGTCGTCAACTGGGTCAACGAGATCGCGCGGCACAGCGACCTGGTGCCGCACCGCATGCACGGCGCGGGTCGCGACGACGCGGTCAGCGAGTGGCTGGAGCAGGGCGGCGTCGGTGTGACGACGTTCGGCACGTTGCCGAAACTGTTGCTGCCCAAGGGGTTCCGCCCGACGCTGGTCGTGGTCGACGAAGCGCACTACGTGAAGAACCCGGACACGCAGCGCTCCCAGGCGGTCAACGCGGTCGTGCAACGAGCGGAGCGCGCGGTGCTCCTCACCGGCACGCCGATGGAGAACCGCGTCGAGGAGTTCCGCAACCTGGTCGCCTACCTCCAGCCGGGCGTCGCGGCCCGCACCGGCACCATCGACGCCGTGGTGGGGGCCAAGGCCTTCCGCCGCGTCGTCGCACCGGTGTACCTGCGCCGCAACCAGGAGGACGTGCTGGGAGAGCTGCCCGAGCTGCTGGAGGTGGAGGACTGGGTCGAGTTCGGGCAGCAGGACCGTGCCGCGTACCTCGACGCGGTGCGCCGGGGAAACCTGATGGCGATGCGCCGCGCCGCTTTCGCACCGGGCACGCCCCTCGGCTCGGCGAAGCTGGAGCGCCTGCTGGAGATCGTGGAGGAGTCCCGCGACAACGGCTGGAAGGTCGTGGTGTTCTCGTACTTCCACGACGTCCTGGACGCGGTGGCGGACCACGTGGAGGTCTTCGGCCCCCTCACCGGCGCGACGTCCGCGCAAGCGCGCCAGCACCTGGTGGACGCGTTCACGGCACGCGAGGGCCACGCGGTGCTGGCAGCCCAGATCGAGGCGGGCGGCGTGGGCCTCAACATCCAGGCGGCGTCCGTGGTGATCATCGCCGAACCGCAGTGGAAGCCGAGCACGGAGGACCAGGCGATCGCCCGCTGCCACCGGATGGGCCAGGTGCGCAAGGTCCACGTGCACCGGTTGCTGGTCAAGGACAGCGTGGACGCCCGCGTGCAGGAGGTCCGCGACCACAAGACCCTGCTGTTCGACCACTACGCGCGTGAAAGCGACGCGAAGCACTCCCACGCGAGCGCGCTGGACTCGGCGATGTCCGTGGAGCAGCGCGTCGTGCAGGCCGAGCAGCGGCGCCTCGGTCTCTGATCGGCCGGCCTGGAGATCGCCCTGCGTGCCGGGCGAGGCGGTGGAGGAGAGGTGGCTGGGGGTGGAGGTCGCCTTCCCGGAGTCGCGGCACGCGTTGTGGCAGCTCTGCGCCAGCGCGAAAGCCCCTGAGACGCAGTGGTTGCGCGACTCGCCGCACCAGCGTGCCCGCGCGCTCACCGCCCTGTGCGGGAGAGGGAGCGGGCGGCCGGAACCGCCCGCTCCGGATGAGGATCAGACCCGGCAGGGCGAGCCGCCGGGGTGACCCGGCTTGGGCTCGACGTTGGCCTTCGCCTCACCGATCACCAGATCGGTCAGCAGCGTGTCCACCACGACGGCCCGCTGCACCACGCTGGTCGCGGTGGTCGTCGTGCTGTTGAGCCGCAACGACCCGATCACCAGCGGGATCGTCAGCGGCGCGCTGCCCACGGCCACCGACACGCCGTTGATCTTCAGCGACGCGATGGTCGACGAACCCGCGAACTGCGGGACGAGCCCGCCGGGTCCCGCCACGCAGGTGACCGACGCGTTCGACTCGATCACGCCGATCTCGATGGTGAGCAGGCCGCTGGTCACCCGCGTGTGCTCGATGCGCGCCCGTGCCGTCGCGAGATCCGTCGTCGCGGGCGCGGTGCCCGTGAGGTCGTCCGGCGACTGGTCGGTCCTGGCGTCGAGCGCCGTGGCCCGCACGGTGAGGATGCCCGCGTTCAGCTGGACGTTCGCGAGTGTCTCGTGGTCGTCCACGCACGGCACGTCCTGCGGGTTCGCCCTCGTCGAGACGATGCCCGCCAGGTCGAGCGCGGTGGCCTGGCAGGAGAACACACCGGTGCGTTCCGCCGACTTGATCCGCAGGTCGGACAGCACGGGACTGTCGCCGGCGGCGTTCGCGGTCAGGGTCGCCCGCACCTCGATGTAGCGGCCGGTCTTCGTGAACGCCACGCCGTTCGCCACCGGGGTGAAGCTCTCCCCGGCCAGGCCCGCCTCGGTGTCGGACGTCCTCGCCTCGACGACGATCGACGTGCCCTGCGGAACGGTGCCCTCCGCCTCGGTGTTCCAGGTGACCGTGCCCCACGGACGGCCGTTGGTGCCGCCGTCCTGCACGACGCTCCACGTGCCCTGGGGCGCGGTGATCTCACCCAGGACCGACCCGGTCATGTCGCTGTAGTTGTACGGACCGGCGCCCGCGCCGAGGTCGACGGTCAGGTCGACCGCGCCGACGGTGTGGCCACCGCCGCCGACCGGCCCGGCGTCCGGGTCGATGCGCTGCGCGTTGTTGGTGCTGATGTTGGTGACCCACACCTTGCCGTTGCTGTCGATCGCGACGCCGGTCGGGCCGACGCCTCCCGGCAGCGCGACGTTGCCGACGTACGTGCCGTCGGTGCGCAGGTGGCCGACCGTGGTCGCGCCGTTCAGCGAGTGGGCGACCCAGACGTTGCCGTCCTCGTCGACCGCGACGCCCTGCGCGTACTGGCTTCCGTGGCTGAACGCGCCGAGCAGCGTGCCGTCCGGCGCGAGCTTGGCGACGCGGTTGCCGGAGAGGTTCGTGTGCCAGATCTCGCCGGTGACCGGGTCCATGCCGAGGCCGTAGTCGCCGTGGGTGCTGTTGAGGCACGCGTGGGTTTGCGCGGCCGGGTCGTAGCGCAGCAGGCCGAAGTTGCGTGCGGACCAGAGCGTCCCGGCCTTGTCGATCAGGCCTCCGTAGCCGCCGCAGCCCACGTTGAACTGCGTGCCGGTGGCTGCTCCGTTCGCGTCGAGCAGTTCGTGGTCGAGGTCCTGACCACCGGTCCACAACCGGTTCTGCGCGTCGACGGCGACCGTGCGCGTGTTGCTGCCCGTGACTCGCGAGTAGTTGATCACGCATTCGTCGGCGGCGGTGGTGACACCGCCGTTGTCGTCCGCGCCACCCGCGTTCGTCCACGGGCGGACGTCGCCGAGGCCGCGGCTGGTGGCGATCAGCCCGTCCTGGTTCCGGTCGACGCACTTGTTGTAGGCGAACGGGCCCTTGAGGTAGTCGCCGGCCGCGTTGGGCGTGCCGTCGGCGTTCACGCGGGTGCCGCCCTGGATGACGGCGATGCGCGTGACCGAACCGCGTCCGCCCGCGCCCTCGTCGCGGTTGGACAGCCACGTGCTGCCGAACTTGTCGACGGTCGTGCGGGAGGGGTTGCGCCCGCGCCCGTTCGGCGCGGAGGCCCACTCACCGACGATCTGGCCGGTGTTCACGTCAATGCGGACCATCGTGCCGCGCGCTGACGCGGCGACGTTGACGTACGGGAAGAAAACGGTCGAACGGTCGAGTTGCAGCTGGTCGTTGTTCGGAGCGTCGTGGTTGACGTCCTGCAGGACGCCGTTGTCGAAATCGGCGTCGAGCGTGTAGAGGACGTCGATGCCGGGGACGGGCGCGGCGAACGCCGGTACGGCCAGGGCCGCGAGCAGGAACGACGTGGTGGCGATCGCCAGTACCGGTCTGGTGCGGTGCCGTGAGTGGTGCATGGCAGCTCCATTCGGGGTGAAGCGCCCCGGAGATGCATCCGGAACGCATCGAAAGGAGTCGAATTCCGGAAGAATGCGTTACCGGACGGTTTTGATGCCTGTGGGCGTGTAATAGAGAATTCTGCGACAAATTCCGCCGGATCCCGATCGGCGTCGTCCTGGTGGCGCAGCGCGGTACCACGGGCCGTGCGGCTGAGCCACCTGGCCTACGGCAACCGGGTCGAGCACTGGGCCGTCCAGGTCATCTTCCGCGAGCTGACGAATATTCCCGGCCGGCGCGATGGCGCCAGCACGAGTGCGTCGATCGCCGAACTCGACTTCGGCCGTTACCTGGAGGCACGGGTGTTGTCGGTCGTCGCCGTCGTCGTGTCCGCTGTGACGCCGCCCGTCCTCGTCCACCAGTCGACCGGCTCGGCGGGCTGGACATCGGTCGTGACGGCCGCGGAAGCGGGGCGGAAGGTCATCGCTGAGCCGTCGTGACGCCGGCCAGGACCGTCGTCACGACCTTGCGCACCGCCTCGGCCGCGGCCGGGCCGCCCTGCTGCTCGGTGAACTGCAGGTGCGCGGCGCCGATCACCGTCGGCGCGAGCACGTCGACGTCGGCGTCGGGGGCGATCCGGCCCCGGTCGCGTTCGGCCGCCAGGTAGCCGGCGACCACGGCCGTGAACTCTCCGACGAGCGGGAAGTGGGCGGTACCAGCCTCGCGCAGGCGGCGGCGGAGTTCGTCGCGCGCGATGACCAGGACGACGATCGACACCGCGACCGGGTCGAAGCCGGTGGTCAGCGCGGAGGTGAGGTTGTCGACGACGGTGCCGGTCGCGTTCCGCAGGGCCTCGGCCTGGTCTTCGACCTGTGCGATGCGCTCGAGGACCAACTCGGTGAGGAACGCGTCGAAGTCGGCGAAGTGCCGGTGCAGCACGCCCTTGGCGACACCCGCCTCGGCGGTGACGGACCGGCTGGTCAGCTCGCTCGCGCCGTCGCGCACCAGAACGCGCGCGGCGGCGTCGAACAGCTGCCGGCGCGGGTCGCGCAGCGCCACTCCGGTAGGCACCGGGGCTCCTCTCGCTCTGAGCGAACGACGATACCGTTAGTGGGCGCTTGCCCACTAAAGTGGGCGCATGGTCACTCCCGCACCTCATCAGCACCGGAAGGTCGCCGAGTCGTTCGGCGTCGATCCGGAACGGTACGACCGGACGCGTGCCGCGTACCCCGATGAGGTGGTCGAGCGGATCGTCGCCGCCAGTCCGGGGCCGCGGTTCCTCGACGTCGGGTGCGGGACCGGCATCCTGGCTCGGCAGTTCCAGGCCGCCGGGCGCGCGGTGCTCGGAGTCGAGCCCGACCGGCGGATGGCGGACTTCGCACGGGGGACCGGCGTCGAGGTCGAGGTCGCGACGTTCGAGGCCTGGGAACCGGCGGGCCGCACGGTCGACGCTGTCGTCTCCGGGACGGCCTGGCACTGGGTGGACCCGGTGGCGGGCGCGGCCAAGGCGGCGCGGGTCCTGCGGCTCGGAGGGGTGCTGGCGCCGTTCGGGCACGTCTACGAACTTCCGCTGTCCGTGCAAGAAGCTCTCGTCGAGACGTATCGGCGGCTCGCTCCGGACTCACCGCTGGCGGCTCGGCCTGAAATGTCCATCTTGGACAGTTATCAGGGGCTGTACGCCAAGGCGGCGGACGGAATCCGCGAGGCGGGCGGGTTCGGCGAGCCCGAACTGTGGAGGCACGACTGGGAACGCTCCTACAGCCGGGACGAGCTGCTGGACCTCGTGCCCACCTCGGGAGGTCTCACCCTGTTGCCGGCCGACCGGCTCGCCGAGGTGGTGGCCGCCGTGGGCGCGGCCGTTGACGACCTGGGCGGCTCCGCCACGCTGCGGTACGCGACCTGGGGCCTCACCGCGATCCGCGCCTGACGTGCCGGACAACGCGAAACGGGCCCGGTCACCTGCGTGGTGGCCGGGCCCGTTCGGTTCGATGGTCAGCGCACGCTGGTGCGCTTGCGGCCGGCAACGGCCTCCGCAACGCCGATGAGCAGCACGGACGCGATCACGGCGATGATGAAGCCCAGCACGTTGAGCTCGAAGATGTCCCCGGTGCCGAGCAGGTTGGCGATCGTGCCGCCGATGACGGAGCCGACCAGCCCCAGCAGCAGCGTCGCCACGATGCCGAGGTTCTGCTTGCCGGGCTTGATCAGTCGGGCGAGCGCGCCGATGATCAGTCCGGCGACGATGAACCCGATCACGTCAGCCTCCTGGTAGTCGAATGCCTTCCTGGCTCCGGCTACCCGAACTGATCGACGTCTAACCACCGCACGGGCCCCGAGATCGGCTCGGCGGACGCGAAGACGGCCGTGTGACAGCGCTACTGGTAGGAGACCATCGACGGTTTCGGCTTGTAGGACATGGTCTGCTCCGGCGTGAGCATCGGCTTGTCCTCGTCGTAGAAGTTCTTCCAGCCCATCGGCAGGTCGCTCGGCCGGGCGCCGACGACGGAGTCCCAGGTGGACACCTTCTGGCCCGTGGTGCCCTGCCCGTCCATGTGGATCAGCAGCTGCACCTCGTCGCGGGTGGTGTCGAGGGCGTGCTCGTCGCGGATCATCGTCAGCTGGAACTGGTGCACCACGAGCAGTTTCTGCGGCAGGGACTTCGCGGCGGTCAGGTCGGCGAGCCACGCCGAGACCTCGTTGACCTCGGCGGCGTCGACCCCGCCGATCTTCTGCAACGGCACCTGGTCCGGGCCGAGCTTCCACTCCGGGTCGACGGCCAGGCCGACGTGGGGCAGCTCGAGCAGGGGCGCGTACCGCTTGGCCTGGTCCACCAAGCGTGCCCTGCCCGGTTGCAGGTCGAGGATCACGTAGAGGCCTTCCTCCCCGGCCTTGTCCACCCACGGGCGCAGCGCTTCGACGTCGGTCTCGCCCGAGTAGTCGCCGTCCGGGCCGGGGGAGCCGTGGGCGACGGTCACGATGATCTCGAGCGTGGGCACGACGGGGACGTCGCTGAGCGGGTCGTACTCGGCCGCGAGCTTCTTGGCCCGTGCGATCGTGCCGTCGAGGTCCTGTTCGCCGAGCGCGCCGAGCGCGGGCCCGTCCGGGTGGCCGTAGAGGCAGACCAGCAGCCTGCCGGGGAAGAGGACCTGTCCGCCGCCGGGCAGCTGCCCGCCGCTGATCGCCGTGTCGACCCGCTTGCGCAACCGGTCCGGCGGACCGAAGTCCCCGCCGAGCGCCAGGAGAGCGGACGACCGCTCCGCGCGGAGTGCGTCGATCGCGGCCGCGTCGCTCCTCGGGTCGGTGCCCCGCACCGGGACGATCCGCGCGCCGGCGGCCCGGGCCGTGGCGGTCGCGGCGATGTCGTCACGGCCGGAGTTCGTCAGCACCGTCACGTCCAGGGGACGGGCGGGCTCGACGGTGGGCAGATCGGAGGGGAGGGCCGTCGTGGCACCGTCCCGCGGTGCGTCGATCGCCATCACCTTCGCCTGGCCCCTCCACGCTTCGACCTCGCGCCGCGCGTCGGCACCGACGGCGAGCACCGCCTGCGGCGACAGCCTCCCCACCTCGTCGCGCACGGCTGCGGCGTTCCGGTCCGGGGGGAGCTGGAGCACCGGCACTCCCAGTCGTGCCGCGAGGCCACCCGCGCCGGTCGACGCCGCGCGGTCGGTTTCCGGGACGATCACCACGACAGGAGCGGTGCGGAAGAGAGCCGAGCTCATGGCGATCGCAGACTCCGCGCCGGGCCGGGCGTCCAGCACGGTGGTCTTCTCGGACGGAGCGGTCACTTCCGCGGTCACCGCACCGGTTGCCTCGCCGAGCGTGAGCCCGAACGGCCCGGCGGTGCAGCTCGTCACCGTCAACGACACCACGGCGAGGCACAAGAGCTTCAGCACTGCCACCGGACCACGCGAACTGCCGTTGATCATCCGCATCGAGGCGCCCCTGTCGACGAGCATCGCCCCTCACCTCCCCGGAGGGGAGTTCGGGTCGCGAACCAGTGGACGGGGGATAGCCGGTGCGGGTGCAAGTCTTCTCGCCCGAGGATCAATCACTCGAAAGTGGACACCGCCACAGCGGGCCCCGGACGGGGTGCCGATCGCTGATCGACACCCCGTTCGTTCTCGCGTCAGCGGCGACGTGGTGTCCGCCGCACCACGTGAATGCCCGCCAGACGCCCGGCGACCGCGGCCACCTCGGGCGTCAGGCGACCGCGGTTCCCTCCAGTTCGACCATCAGGTCCGGCAGCGCCAGCCGCGTCACGCCGAGCATCGTGGTCGGCGGTGCCACCCGCGCCGCACCGAGCCGCGCCGCCAGCACGCCGTAGTGCCGGAACAGCAGGTCGACGTCGGTGGTGAAGACGTTGAGCCGCACCAGGTTCGCGAGCGCCATGCCCGCCTGCGCCAGCACGGCCTCCAGGTTGTCGAGGCTCAGCGCCAGCTGCGCCCCCATGTCGCCCGCGTGTTCCGGCTTGCCGTCGGCGTTCATCGACGTCTGACCGGCGCAGTACAGCGTCCGGGTCTGGCCGGTGACCACCTCGCCCTGGTGGTAGCCCAGGTCCGCCGACCACGTCCACGGGTTGACCGGCGTTCGTTCCACTGCCACGACAGCTCCGTTCGATCTCGTTCAACAGGTGCCGTCAGCCTCGCGCCCAATACACGACATCCTGTGTCACGTATTCCCGTAGGGTTTTCGCATGCGCGCCGACCGGCTGGTGTCCCTGGTGCTGTTGCTGCGCCGGCACGGTCAGCTCTCCGCCACGGCACTCGCCCGTGAGCTCGAGGTGTCCACGCGGACGGTGTTGCGCGACATCGAGGCGCTGTCAGCGGCGGGTGTCCCGGTCTACGCCGAACGCGGACGGCACGGCGGTTTCGCGCTCCTGCCGGGTTTTCGGACCGAGCTCACCGGGCTGAACCACGACGAGGCGCTCGCCCTGCTGGTCGCCGGGTCGAGGCGGGGCGCGCAGGTGTTCGGGCTCGGGTCGGCGCTCGCGTCGGCCGTGCTCAAGGTCGTCGACGCGCTGCCGGAGAGCTACCGGCGGACCGCGGCCGGTGCGGCCGAACGGCTGCTCGTCGACCCGGAGACCGATCTGCTCTCGCGCCGGACGTCCGCGGAGGAGCTGCCCGACGCCGTGGCGACCGAAGTCAGGCGTGCGGTGTTCGCGGGGCACAAGCTGCGCATCCTCTACGCGGCGGGGGAGCGGGAACCGGACTGGCGGACGGTCGACCCGATCGGCCTGGTCACCGTGCGGGAGCAGGGGTACCTGCTGGCCACGAGGTCCGGTGAGGACCGCACCTACCGGCTCTCCCGGATCACCGCGGCGGAGGAGCTGGACGAGCCCGCGCAGCGCCCGGAGCGGGTGGACCTGGGCCGGGCGTGGCAGGACCGCGGCACCGGGTTCCGGACCGGTGGTGACATGGTCGTCGTGCGGCTGCGGGTCCACCCCGCGCGGCGCGACGAGCTGGTGGCGACCGCGGTGGCCGTTCTCGCCGAGGAAGCGGAGCCGGACGGCTGGTCGTGCGTGGAGGTCTCGTTCCAGGACTCCCGGCACGCCGAATGGGCGCTGTGGCAGCTCTCGGCGGGCGCGGAAGCGTTGGAACCGCGGTGGTTGCGCGTGAAGCTGCACGAGCGGGCTGCCGCGCTCGCCGGCCGGTACCGCGACTGAGAAGGCGACCTGGGCTGTCGTCATGGGGGAGACGAACACGGTGGAAGCGTCCGAACGCGACTTCGGCCGGTACCTGTCGGCACGGGTGCTGTCCGTGCTCGGCGCCGTGGTTTCGGCGGTCGCGCTTCCCGTGCTCGTCTACCAGGTGACCGGGTCCGCGGGCTGGACGGCGGCCGTCACCGCGGCGGAGGCGTTGCCGTACCTGGTGTTCGGGCTGCCGGCGGGCGCGCTCGCGGACCGGCTCGACCGGCGGGCGATGATGGTCGCGATGGACTTCGCGGTCGCCGCCGTGCTGCTGAGCGTGCCGCTGGCGTGGCTGGCAGGAGGGCTGACGGCACCCCACGTCGTCGTGGTGGCGTTCGCGACGCAGACCGCGTTCGTGTTCTTCGACGCCGCGAACTTCGGCGCGTTGCCCGCACTGGTGGGCAAGGAGAGGGTCACCGCCGCCTACTCGAAGCTCTTCGGGCGCACGACGGTCGTCGAGCTCGTGGTGCCGGGCCTGACGGGACTGCTGATCGCGGTCGTCGCCCCGGCCGCGTTGCTCGCGGTGAACGCGCTGACGGCGGTGGGCTCGGCGTTGTTGTTGCGCGCGATCACGAGCAGCATGGCGACGCCACGTCCGGTCCGGGGCGCGGGTCAGATCGCCGTGGACGTCCGCGAGGGCCTGCGGTTCCTGTGGCACGAGCCGGTCATCCGGGTCCTGACCCTCGTCGGCGCCACGCACTCGGTGGCGAGCGGCGCGTGGACGGCGTCGCTGGTGCCGTTCGCGGACCGGGTCCTCGGCGTCGCGCCGGAAGGGGACGCGCGGCTCGCCGCCCTGTTCAGCTGCTGGGGCCTCGGCGCGATCATCGCCTCCCGGCTGCTGCCGCGGGTCACGGCGCGCTGGGGCAACGCACGGGTCGCGCTGACCGCGTTGCCGCTCTCCCTGCTCGGCGGCGTGCTGGTGCTCGTCAGCGGACACTGGCTGCTGACCTGCGCGGCGGCGGTGCACTGGGGTGTCACCGGTGCGGTCGTGGTGATCAACGGCATCACCTACCGGCAGCAGGTGTGCCCGGAGGGACTGCAGTCGCGCGTCAACACCACCGCCAGGATGGTCGCCTGGGGACTCGGGCAACCCCTCGGCGCGGCGGTCGCGGGCGGGGTGTCGGTCGCGACCGGTGACCCGCGCGCCGGACTCGGTGTCTGCCTCGCCGTGCTGCTGCTGGGGGTCGCGGCGGCCTGGGTGTCGCCGGTGCTGCGCAGGGCGCGCACGTGGTGAGGAGTACCGCGGCCGAGGTGTGATCAGCTCAGGAGCTTGGCGACGCCGAACTCGAAGCGCTCGTCGAACGACTGCTCGGCGAGGAACGGCAGAACCCGTCGCAGCGCGGGCCGTTCGCCCACCGCGAGGTCGCCCTGCCCGGCCGGCAGCGCCTGCTCCTCCTGAGCGAGCCCGAGGACGAAGTAGATGACGCTCCAACAGGTCCACGCGGCGTCACGCGCGGACAGCCCGCCCTCCAGCAGTGCGGCGACGAGAGCCTCGGCCGTGTCCAAGGTGGACGGTTCGGCCGCGTAGGTGCCCGCCACGACCGCCGCGCCGTCGCGGTGCGCGAGCAGGGCCCGCCGGTAGCGGCGCGCGATCTCGGCCGCCCGGTCGCGCCAGTGGTCCGGCAGGCCGTCGAGCGAGACGGCGGCGACGATCGCGTCGGCCATCAGCTCTTCCAGCCGTGCCTTGGTCTTCACGTGCCAGAGCACGGTGTTCATCCGCACGTCGAGCTTCTGCGCGATGGCCCGCATCGACACCGCCTCGGCGCCGCGTTCGTCGAGGATCTCCAGTGCGGCCCGCACGACGTCCGCTTGACTCTTGGTCACTGACCTAGTCTACTCGACCCAATGGCATTGGTCAGTGACCAAGGGAGTGGGTTCGATGCAGGACGTCGTCGTGGTGGGTGCCGGTCCGACCGGGTTGTGGCTGGCGGGGGAGTTGCGGCTGGGCGGTGCGTCGGTCACGGTCCTGGAGGCCCGCGAGGAGCGCGACTCGAACTCCAAGGCGCTCACGATCCACCCGCGCACCATCGAGGTCTTCGACTGCCGCGGTGTCGCGGAACCGTTCCTCGCCGAGGGCATCCGGATCCCGAACGGGCACTTCGGCGGCCTTCCGGACCGCATGGACTTCTCGGCGCTGGACACGCCGTTCCCGTTCACCCTCGCGTTGCCGCAGGCCCGCACCGAGGAACTGCTCGAGGACCGCGCTCTGCGGATGGGCGCCGTGCTGAGGCGGGGCCGCGAGGTGGTGGGCCTGACCGGGGACGGCGTGCGGCTGTCCGACGGTTCGGTCGTCGCCGCGCGGTACGTGGTCGGGTGCGACGGGACGCGCAGCACCGTGCGCGCGGCCGCAGGCATCGACTTCCCCGGCACCGACGCCACGACGTGGGGCTGGCTCGGCGACGTGGTGCTCGACGCCCCGCCCGAGCGCGGCTTCGCCGGCGTGACCGGCGTCGACGGCGGTCTGATGGTCGTGGCGCTGCCCGGCGGCCTGCACCGCATCGTCGGAGCAGACCCGGTGACGAACCGCGCCGAGTGGCCCGGCGACCTCACGCTCGACGAGCTGCGCGCCACCGTGACCCGGATCGCGGGCACCGACTTCGGCCTGCGCGACCCGAGGTGGCTGTCGCGCTTCGGCAACGCGACCCGGCAGGCCGCCACCTACCGCGCCGGCACCGTCCTGCTGGCCGGAGACGCCGCGCACATGCACTTCCCGACCGGCGGTGTCGGCATGAACGTCGGCATCCAGGACGCCCACAACCTCGGCTGGAAACTCGCGGCCGTCGTCACCGGCCGGGCGGACGACGCGCTGCTGGACACCTACCACGACGAACGCCACCCGGTCGGCGCCGACCTCCTGCGGCACACCAGGGCGCAGACCGCTCTGATGACCGGCTACACGCCGGAGGGCCAGGCGTTGCGCGCCGTGGTGAGCGAGCTGATCGCGTCCGCTCCGGACATGTCCCTGGTGCTCGCCGAGCGGTTGTCGGGTCTCGACGTCGCATACTCGACCGGCCGCCGCGTCCCCGACCAGGTGCTGCCCGGCGGCGACACGCTCTTCTCGCGACTGCGCGGCGGCGGCCACGTGGAGACCCCGGCAGGCCTCGTGCGGCCGGACGGGCATCTCGCCGCGTAACCGCGCGTCGCGGCAAGGCGATTCCGCGGCAGGAGGACCTCCATGATGGAGCCGTGGTCGCTGTGGATGCCACTACACCGGCAGCGAGGACAGGCGGCGCACGCGCTGACGTCGTCGGCGCTCGGCGTTCTCGAGGAACTGGCCGGCACCGACGACGTCTGCACCTCACGTGCGCGTGAGCTGCGCGCCTCTCTCGCGGAGTTGCGCATCGCCGAACGCACTTGAAGTGCGATGCGGAAGTCGGGTCGCGGCGCCCCGCGCTCGGTCAACGCCGCGACCCGTGCTCACGGGATCAGGAGTGCGGGCACGTGTCCCGGTACTCCTCGATCAGCGTGCTCCGTCCCGGCGCCGGGCACAGGAACTGCTCGTACCGGGTGTCGTTGTCGATGAACCGCTTGAGCCACGAGATGCTGTACTTCGCGATCGTGGTGTTGGACGAGTTCGGGGCGAAGTGCGAGGCGTTGTTGAGCTCCAGGTACGCCTTGTCCAGGGTGGACGGCAGTGAGGTGTAGAAGGGTTCGGAGTGCGAGGAGACCGGGGCGATGCTGTCGTCCTCGGCGCCGATGACGAGAGTCGGGACTCGCACGGTCGACCAGCTCTTCTGGGTGTGCCAGCCGGTCAGCGGGATCGCCGCCTGGAGGGCCGGGCGCTGGCTCGCCGCCCGCAGGGTGCCGCCGCCGCCCATCGAGTGGCCCATCACGCCGAGGCGCGTGGCGTCGATGCGGCTGCGGACGGAGCTCTGCTGGGTGAGGTAGTCGAGCGCCGCCAGGAGCTGGGAGGCCCGGCTGTCGGGCTGGTCGTAGATCGAGTTCGTGTCGATGGTGAAGACGACGAACCCCTGGGAGGCGATGCGCGGGCCCAGCCAGGAGATGCTCGACTGGGTGCCGGTGTAGCCGGGGGAGATGACCACCGCGCCGAACGTGCCGGCGGCGGTGCTGGTCGGGTAGTAGATGGTGCCGCCGCCGAAGCCGCTGACCAGCGATGACACCGAGGTCTCCGACACGGCGAAGGAGCCGCGCGTCGCCTCGATGCTCGCGTTGGTGGGAGCCGGGCCGCGCTCGTACGGGTTGTCGGCGGCCTGGGCGGTGGTGCCGGTGACGAGCACCAGGGACAGTGCGATCGGGATCAAGGTGCGGAGTTGCACGGCGATGTACACCTCATTCGGCAGGGGGAACAGAGGAGGAACGACCTCGACCCTGCAACCGCCGACCGGCTGAGCGCATCGGTGCAACCACCGGTGTCGGCAAAAAACTTCAGTGGCAAAACTAACGGTGGTAGGTGAATTTGGCCCTTACCCCTTCCGGTGGAGCCGTTGCCGCCGTAAGACTGGGTCGGTGCTGCGTGGTCGAGAGCGGCAACGCGTCGCAATCGACGCGTTGGTGGAACGTGCGCGCGTTGGTCGTGGTGGAGTGCTTGTGCTGCGCGGAGAGGCCGGTTCAGGCAAAACGACGTTGCTCAACGCGGTGAAGAGCACCTACGACGCGATGCTGTGCGTGGACGTCGACGAAATCGATGACGACCTCATGCAGCTCGCTCAGGACGTAGTAGGTACGAGGGCCGCGCTGCTCATCGCGACCGAGGGCGCGCCACGGGGGTTGCCGAGCGTCACGCTCGACCCGCTGGACACCGAGACGAGCCTGCGCGTCCTGCACGACCTGGTGCCCGGCCTGCCCGGCACGCTGGCCGCGGACCTCGCCGACCTGGCGGGAGGCAACCTCCTGGCACTGGTCGAGCTGGCGGGTTCGCTCACGTCCGCGCAGCTCGGAGGCATCGAACCGGCGCCGGCCGTGCTGCCGGAGAACAGCTCGCTGCGGCTGCGGTGGCGGTCGCGGTTCGACGCGCTGTCCGCCGAGGCCCAGCACGTCGTCGCGCTGGTCGCCGTGGACGAGGAGGTCGACGCCGCGACGCTCGACCTCGACGCGGTGCTCGAGGCCGGACCGCTGTTCGACCGGCGCCGCCTGGTCAGGACGGCGCTGCGGGCGGACGTGCCGCTGCGGTTGCAACGCGCGGCGCACGCCGAGCTGGCGGAGACCCTGCCGCCGGGGCCGCGGCGCACGTGGCACCAGGCCGTCACCAACCAGGACACGCAACTCGCGCACGCCCTCACCGCGCACGCCGAGCACGCACGGCGGTGCGGCGACTTCGCGACCGCCGCCCGTGACCACGACCGCGCGGCACGGCTCACCGCCGACCCCGAGGAGAAGGCGCACAACCTGCTCAAGGCCGCCGCCGACCACTGGGCGCACGGCGCGCCGCACCGCTCGCGCGCCGTCCTGCGCACCGCGGTCCGGCTCACCCACACCCCGGAGCTGCGGGCGTTGATGGACCTCGTCGTCGGCGGCATCGACCTCGGCGAGAGCCTCCCGGACGTCGCCGCCGACCGGCTGGTCCGCGCCGCGAGGGCACTGGTGAGCTCGCGGCGGCTGCTCGCCGTGGCGGCGCTGGGGTTCGCGGGCGAGGCGGCCAGCATCGCCGGGGACCACCGCCGGTACACGGCCATCGCGGACTTCGCGCGGGACATCCGGCGCGGCGACGAACCCCCGGCCACGAGACTGACGCTGGACCACCTCGTCGGCATGTCCGCGACCTTCGACGGCCGCCACGACGAGGCGTTGCCCCCGCTGCGCAGCGTGATCGAGCTGGCCGACCAGGTGCCGGGGCCGCAGGCGCGGATCTGGGCCAGCCAGGCCGCCTACGTGCTGGGAGACGCCACGAGGTCGAACGAGATGGCGACCAGCGCGGTGACGGCGGCACGCGAGAGCGGGTTCACGGCCATGGTGCCGTGGGCGCTGGTGTACCGGGCGTTGTCGGCGTTGCTGCTGGACCAGCACGCGGCGGCGCTCACCGCGGCGACCGAGGGCGTGCACGCGGCGACGGCCATAGGGCAGCACAACGCCGTCGTCGACCACCTGACGATCCTCGCGCTGCTCGCGGCGTTGCGGGGTGACGCGGACACGGCGCTGCACCGCTTGGACACCGCCGGCGAACACATCACGCAACGGGGTCTCGCCAGGCCCGGCACGTTCGGCGCCTGGGCGTTCGCGTGCGTCGACCTCGCCCGCGACCGGCCCGCCGACGCGCTGGACCGGCTCCGGCTGCACCCCGGCCACGCGGGCATCAAGGTCATGGCCGCGCCGCACGTCGTCGAGGCCGCGGTGGCGTGCGGCAGGCAGTCCGCGGGGGACAGGGCGCTGCAGCCGTTCGAGAGGTGGGCGGGTGTCACCGGCAGCACGGCCCGGCTCGCGCTCTCGCACCGCTGCCGCGGGCTGCTGGAAGCCGGGACGGCCGACGAGCACTTCGAGGAAGCGATCAGGCTGCACCGCGCCAGCGGCACCGCGATGGAGCTCGCCAAGACCGAGCTGCTGTACGGCAACCGGCTGCGCAGGGGCCGCAAGCCCAAGGCGGCGCGCGAACACCTGCGCGACGCCGTGCGCATCTTCCAGTCCTACCAGGCCGATCACTGGGTCGAGCGCGCCCGCGCCGAGCTGCGCGCCGCCGGGGACTCCACGAGCGAACCGAAGGACCACCCCGGCCTGACGCCGCAGCAGGCGCAGATCGCCCGGCTGGTCGCCGAGGGTGCCACGAACCGCGAGATCGCCGCGCGGCTGTTCCTGAGCCACCGCACCGTCGAGCACCACCTGCGCAACATCTTCGCGCGGCTCGGCGTGCGGTCGAGGGTCGAGCTCACCAGGAGGCTCGACTGACGATGGAGGGTGTGTGCGAGAGAACTACCGGCACTGGCAGCGGATTCCCACCCGGTGGGCGGACAACGACGTTTACGGCCACGTGAACAACGTCGTCCACTACGCCTTCATGGACACCGTGATCAACACGTGGCTGATCGGTGCCGGGCTGGACATCCAGGCGGGGCGGCAGATCGGCCTGTGCGTGGAGTCGCACTGCAACTACCGCGCCTCGGTGTCGTTCCCGGAGGCGCTCGACGCGGGTCTGCGAGTCGGTCACCTCGGCCGGTCCAGCGTGCGCTACGAGGTCGGTTTCTTCTTCGAGGGCCGCGAGGACGTCGTGGCGGAGGGCCACTTCGTGCACGTGTTCGTGGACAGGGCGACCCGCAAGCCGGTGGAGATCCCCGATCGGCTGCGCACGGCGATGGAAGGTCTGGTGGTGGCGTGAAGACGCGCGGCGCGGTGCTGACGGGTATCGGCGGGCCCCTGGAGGTCGTCGACCTGGAGCTCGACCCGCCCGGCCCGGGTGAACTGCTGGTGCGCGTGCGCGCCACGGGTCTGTGCCACTCCGACCTGTCGGTGATCGACGGCTCGCGGATCCGGCCGTTGCCGATGGTGCTCGGCCACGAGGCGGCGGGCGAGGTCGTCGAGGCGGGTCCCGGCGCCGAGTTCGCGCCGGGCGACCACGTGGTGCTGTCGTTCGTGCCCGCGTGCGGGGCGTGCCGCCGCTGCGCCTCCGGCCGACAGGCGTTGTGCGAGCCCGGAGCCGTCGCCAACCGGGACGGAACGCTGCTCGGCGGCGGCCGGCGGTGGACCCTTCCGGACGGGACGCGCCCGAACCACCACCTCGGCGTGTCCGGGTTCGCCGAGCACACCGTGATCTCCGACAGGTCGGCCACGCTCGTGCCGACGGACCTGCCGCTCGACATCGCCGCGCTGTTCGGCTGCGCGGTCCTGACGGGGGCCGGGGCGGCGTTCTACAGCGCCGACGTGAAACCGGGGGACAGGGTCGCCGTGTTCGGGCTCGGCGGCGTCGGCCTGGCGGCGGTCCTCGCGGCCGTCACGGCGGGTGCCACGCAGGTCGTCGCGGTGGACGTCGTCGAGCACAAGCGCAAGCTCGCCCTCACGCTCGGAGCCACCCACGAGGCGGCGGGTGGCCCGGACGCCGTCACCCACGTGCGGGACCTGACCGGCGGCGGAGCGGACAAGGTGATCGACACGACCGGTGTCGCGGCCGTGCTCGAACAGGCCTACGCCGCCACGGCCGTCGGCGGCACGACGGTCACCGTCGGGCTGCCGCACCCCGACCGCACCGTCAGCCTGCCGGCGCTCAACCTCGTCGCCGAGGAGCGCACCCTCAAGGGCAGCTACCTCGGCTCCTGCGTGCCGCGCCGGGACGTGCCCCGGTTCGTCGACCTGTACCGCGCCGGACGGCTGCCCGTCGACGGCCTGCTCTCCGGGCGGCTGGGGCTGCACGAGATCAACGACGGGTTCGCGAAGCTCGCGTCCGGCGACGCCGTCCGGCAGGTCGTCGTGATGGAGTAGTGCCCGGTTCGACCCGTTCGGGCACGAATCGGGCAGGACAAGTTCCAGGACGAGGTGTTGACCGCGCGGGTTCGGTTGCGCCACGGTGAGAGCGCTCTCATGTTCGCCGCTTCCCGCAACGGGGCGAGAAGCGATCCCTGCACGGACAAGGAGAAGAGCATGCGATTCACCCTGCCCGGAATCGTGCCCGCGCTGGCCCTCGTGCTGGTCGGCTCCACGTTCACCGCTCCGGCCCAGGCGGCGGAGAAGGAGATGTCCCCCGGCCTGCTCACCGCGATGAGCTCGGCGTTCGGGCTGACCGAGGCCCAGGCGCGGCTGCGCCTGGAGAAGGAGCAGCGCGCGTCGGTCATCGCCTCGCGCGCCGAGGGCGAGGCCGGCGCCGCACTGGCCGGCAGCTGGTTCGACGAGAAGACGAGCCGCCTCGTCGTGGCCGTCACCGACAGGGCCGCCGCCCGCAAGGTCGAGGCCGCCGGTGCGGACTCGGTCGTCGTCAGCCGGTCGGCGAACTCGATGGCGGCGCACAAGAACCGCCTCGACGCGCTGTCCGCGACGGGGGCCGTGCCCTCGGCGGTCGCGAGCTGGCACCCGGACCCGCGCACCGGCACCGTCGTCGTGAACGTGGAGGCGGGCAAGCAGACCGCCGAGGTCGCGTCCTTCCTGGACAAGGCCCGCCAGTTCGGCGCGATCACCGTGCGCACCGAGGGCGTGCAGCAGCCCCAGCCGTTCGCGGCCGGCACGGTCGGCGGCGACCCGTACTACACCGGCAACGTCCGCTGCTCCATCGGCTTCTCGGTGCACGGCGGCTACGTCACCGCGGGCCACTGCGGTGGCAACGGCCAGGCCGTCTACGGCTGGGACCGCTCCTACCAGGGCAACTTCGCCGGATCCTCCTTCCCCGGCAACGACTACGCGTGGGTGCGCATCGGCGGCGGCTGGTGGACCGTTCCGGTCGTGCTCGGCTGGGGCACCGTGAGCGACGCGCTGGTGCGCGGTTCGTGGGAGGCGCCGATCGGCACGTCCGTGTGCCGCTCCGGCTCGACGACGCGCTGGCACTGCGGCGTGATCCAGAGCCGCAACGAGACGATCCGCTACGCCCAGGGCGACGTGCACCAGATGGCGGGCACGAGCGTCTGCGCCGAGGGTGGCGACTCCGGTGGCTCGTTCATCACCGGTGACCAGGCCCAGGGCGTCACGTCCGGCGGCTACGGCAACTGCTCCAGCGGTGGCCGCACGTGGTTCCAGCCGATCAACGAGATCCTCAACGTGTACGGCCTGAGGCTGCACACGGCCTGATGGAACGCCCGGCTGCCCGCCACGCGAAGTGGTGGACAGCCGGGTTTTCAGGTGGTGGTCAGCCGCGTGCGTTGACGTGCAACGCGAGCGCGGTTCCGGCGCCGAGCGTGGTGGTGAACCGGCCGGAGGAGTCGACGGTCACGCGGACGCAGCCGTTCTCCTGGACGTTGCAGTACGTCCCCGCCGGGAGGGCCGTCTGGAACGTGCGGGTCACGGAGAACGTCTCGCGGTTGATCGCGACGAAACCCTTGCTGCCGCGGCCGAACGCGATCAGGTCGTACCCGTTGTCCTGCCAGTTGTTCACGTCGGTGCCCGCGACGGTGTTGCGGAACGCGACCATGTTCGCGATCTGCGTCCAGGCGTGCTGGCACTTCCAGCCGCTGTAGCAGACGGAGCCGCCGGGCGGACCGGCGTCCTTGTCGCTGAACTCGTAGCCCGAGTACACCTGCGGTGCGCCGTAGTTCCACGCCAGCATGAACACGTTCGCCAGCGTGTAGGTGGAACCGTCCTTGTAGGTCAGCGTGGAACCGTTGCGCTCGGTGTCCCAGTTGTCCACGAACGGCCGTGCCTGGCCGCTGGGCAGGAAGCCCCACGACTGCCCGAACGTCCGCAGGTACGCGAGGTTCTCGTTGGTGAAGATCCGCTTCACGTCGTAGGCGTAGCGGAACTCGTCGACGTCACCGGAGCCGGTGTACTCGCCGGGCTGCACCGCCTCGCCCGCGCCGTAGATGACCTCGTGGACCCAGAAGACGCCGGGGTTGCTGAGCTTGCCCTTGATCGCGGCGAGGTCGCCCGCCGGCATGTGCTTGGCGGCGTCGATGCGGAAGCCGTCGACGCCCATGCCGATCAACCGGTTGAGGTACCCGGCGATGGCGCCGCGCACGTACTCGCTGCCGGTGTCCAGGTCGGACAGGCCGACGAGCTCGCAGTTCTGGACGTTGTAGCGGTCCTGGTAGTTGGTGATGGGCGACCGGCAGGAGTGGAAGTCCCAGTCGCTGTAGTAGCCGGGGTAGGTGTACTTCGAGTAGCCCGTACCGCCCGTTCCGGTGCCGGAGCCCGCGCTCATGTGGTTGATCACCGCGTCGGCGATGACCTTGACGCCCGCGTTGTGGCAGGCCGTGACCATGTTCCGGAAGGCGGTCTCGTCACCGAGGCGCCCGGCGATCCGGTAGCTGACGGGCTGGTAGGTGGTCCACCACTGCGGACCCTGGACGTGCTCGGTGGCGGGCGAGACCTCCACGTAGCCGTAGCCCTTGGGACCGAGAACGTTGGTGCACTCCGACGCCACGCGGGCGAACGGCCATTGGAACAGGGTGGCGGTGACGTCCTTGGCGCCCGGTGGCGCCGCAAGACTTTGCACCGGTGTGGACAGTCCGACGATCAGCAGCACCGCCAGGAGGGTGCGCGAAGCCGAGGAAACCACGTTGTCTCCTTGATGCAGGGGGGTTCACTGATCGTGGTAGCACCCCGGCGCACACCCCGCAAAGCGTTGCAAGAACTTTCCGGAGCAATTCGGCCTACTGCACGCGCGGGCCGCCGACACCGGACTTGCCGGCGTGAGGGCGCCGCTCGTCGGCCCCGTCTACCGATCACTGACGAGCAGGTAGCGCTCGTCCGTGATCGGCCTGCCCCACAGGTCCTCAGCGGTCAGCGGGGTGACCACGGCCTCGTCGCGCACCCCGGCGACCAGTTCGCGGGCCTCGGCGGCGGTCAGCCCGGCGCCGGTCGACCACCGTCCCTCGACCAGCACGAGAACGCCGCCCGGCTCGAGCAGGGCCACCCACCCGGCCAGTGCCGCGGCCGGATCCGGCAACGCCCACAGCACGTGCCGCGCGAGCACGACGCCGAACGATCCCCGAGCGTGCGGTGGGTGTGCCGCGTCGCCCGCGACGAAGCCGATCGTGACACCCGCGCTCGACGCCTTGGCCCTCGCCACGTCCAGCATCCGCTCGGACAGGTCGAGGCCGTGCACCTCGTGGCCGGCTTCGGCGAGCAGGACGGACAGGCTCCCGGTGCCGCACCCGAGGTCCGCGACGCGGGAGGACGGGGGGATCAGCGGCAGGAGCAGCCGGGCCCAGGCGTCGCGCACCCGCGGGTCCCGCAGCCCGTGGTCCGGCTCGTCGTCGAACGCCGCGGCGTGCCGGTCCCAGAACTCCCGGATCGTCATGCCTCCACTTTTGCCTAAGCGGACCTCAAGACTTGCCCAAATGAGATGCGAAGTCCGTCGTACGGTCCCTAACCTCGCTTCATGAGGCTTGTGATCTGGTTCACACTGGCGTGCATGTGCGCGCTCAGCGGTGACCACGTGCTCGCAGCCGTCCTGGTGACACTCCTGGTCGGCTGCGCGACGGACCGTACACGCTGAACTGTTCAGCTATCGCTGTACAGTTCGCCGTGTGCTGACCTGTGAGACGCGAGAAGCAGCGCTCGCCCGGCTCGGGCGGGCGCTGGCCGACCCGACGCGCTGCCGCATCCTGATCGCCCTGCTCGACGGTCCCGGCTACCCGGCCCGGCTCGCCGAACAGCTCGGACTGACCAGGTCGAACGTGTCCAACCACCTGGCGTGCCTGCGCGGCTGCGGCCTGGTCGTGGCCGCCTACCAGGGGCGCCAAGTGCGCTACGAGCTCGCTGACCCGCACCTGAAGCGCGCGATCGGCGAGCTCGTCGACGTCGTCCTCGCGGTCGAGCCGCAGCCGGAGTGCGTCGATGGGTGACACCTGCTGCCCGCCCGTCCGGACCGGTCGCCGGACCGCGTTGCGGCGCAGGATCCGGGTGCTCGTCGCGGCGACGATCACCTACAACGTCGTCGAGGCGGTCATCGCGCTCGCGGCGGGCACCGCCGCGAACTCGACCGCGTTGATCGGGTTCGGGCTCGACTCGGTGATCGAGGTCGCGTCCGCGGCCGCCGTGGCGTGGCAGTTCGCCGGACGCGACCCCGAGCGGCGTGAACGCACCGCGCTCAAGGTGATCGCGGTGTCGTTCTTCGCCTTGGCGGCGTACGTGGTGGTCGAGTCCGCGCTGGCGTTGCTTCAGGCGGAACGCCCGGAGCACTCCACGGTCGGCATCGTGCTCGCGTCGGTGTCACTGCTGGTGATGCCGGGCCTGTCCCACGCCCAGCGCAAGGCGGGGCGGGAGCTCGGGTCGGCCAGCGCGGTGGCGGACTCGAAGCAGACGCTGCTGTGCACCTACCTGTCGGCGGTGCTGCTCGTCGGCCTCGTGGTCAACAGCGTGTTCGGCTGGTGGTGGGCGGATCCGGTCGCGGCGCTGGTGATCGCGGCCGTGGCGGTCAGGGAAGGCCGCGAGGCGTGGCGGGGCCACCACTGCTGCTGACCGGCTTGCGCGCGACCAGCCGTTCCACCACGCCCAGCTTGAACCGCTGCCGTTGCTCGACGACGAGGCCGTGGGCCTGCACGAGGTGCAACGGCCGGCGCAGGAAGTGCTCTCCGGCCATCGGGACGGTGATCCGCTCGAGCAGCCACTGCACGCCCCGGACGAACCGCGAGGTGGCGGCCACGTGGTCGAGCAGGATCAGCGATCCGCCGGGCCGCAGCACGCGGACCATCTCGCCCACGGCGGTCCCGTGGTCCGGGATCGCGCACAGGCCCAGCGTGCAGACCACGGTGTCGTTGGTAGCTGCCCACTGGCGGCCGTGTCGTCCTTAACCAGGTTGATATCGCGGACGTTTGCGAAGATTTCATGGCAGTGCGAGTACCGCACTTGCTCCGCTTTGGCGTCTGCTCGTCAGAATGGTCGAGCATAGCGAGTAAAGCCAGCGCATCAGGTTATCAGATAGTTTTGGGTGAACCACACTCCGATTTCTCGGTGGTTGTTTGGTCAACTATATCGCGGTCCTGTCATTCGATGCACAATCGTGATTCGGATGATCCGTTGCAGCTGAAAGTCTCCGCAACACGGCTTGAAGACGGACTTAGACTGCAAGAAGCTCCTGACGTAGGCCGAGCCGCTGTCGTATACTACCTGGATGGCCACGCTGCCGAAGATCGGGATGACCACCACGGGCATCTTCATCAGTCATAGCGCTCGCGTCCGAACTGGCGAAGAGATGCAGTTGCGGGAGGGTGAGACGGCGAGCCGTTACCGCGCGCGCAAGCACTTCCTGAACCAACTGCTGGAGGCGCTTGAGTTCGCTTTTGCCGAACGTGGCCGGGACGTCTGGCTCGACCGTCGCAATGTCGCCGTCGGCGAGGTCTTTGACCGCGCGATATGCCTTGCGGTCATTCGGAGTTACGGCGCGGTCGTCGTGGCCGACCATGATGCCTTGACGTCGGGTTGGATGAAGGAGGAGGCGGCGCTGCTGGGGCTCATGCGACAGTTGGTACCGGATTACCCAATCAAGATCGCGCTGGTGGGTGGTGTATCGGAGAAGCAGTTCGCCACCAGTCCGCTGGGCCGCACCGGTGGCTTGAACTCACTGAGTTGCCTACACTGGCCAGACCAAAGCAAAGGCTCTCGGAACCGGGAAAGTGCCGGGAAACTTGCCAAAGACATTGCGGCGTGGTTTCCGCCGATGCCGGTCGACCCTGCACAGGCTCGCTGGGTGAACGATGTCGCCTTCTTCATCCGTGACGCGCCGCCTCACATCCTCGATGAGGCGGCGCAGGCATTGCACGTCTCCACAACGGATCCAGTATTGCCTCAGGACAAACCAGCACTTGTCGCCGCAGCGCTGCTGGGCAGCACGCTTCAAGAAGCTTACGACGCAGTTCAAATTCTGGCCGAGTTCGTCGGGGCGAGGCTGACCTCAGTCAAGGATCGGGTCACGCCGCTGTGGGTCGACTTGGATGATGCCCGCCGGGTGATGGAAGTGGCCGGGGACGAACCAAACCGGCGGATCGTCCACCTCGTTGCCGGGAACCTGCCGGAGCACCACGTCGTGCAGCGCGGACGGGCTCAGCGAGACGGCATCCGCGTCACGAGGTTCAGCGGTGTCGCCGGTGAGGACATGCGCGAGCAGTTGCTTGAGCGGTACGAGAACGGGCTGCGCACAGCGCTTAACATGAAGCCGGACGAGACGCCAGGGGATGTCGCCCACCATCTGAGTCGATCCCGCCGCGTCGTGTTCGCAATCCTGAGTTGCGATGACATCGATCCAAGGGTGCTGCGGTGGGTGCTGCGGGAACTCATGGCCCGGTTCGGCGGGGTGGTTTTCGCGCTGGTCACCAGGCGCCCAGCGACTGCGCTGCGCAGGTTGAGCACGACCACTGTGCGACTTAGTAACGGAGGACAGGAGGAGCGCGACACCATAGCACTACTCGAAGACATCCAGGAGCTAGGAGACGCTCCTGGCCTGCTCGATTTCTGAGGCCCGACCATTATGAGGCAACGAAGCGAATGACGGACTCGACCGATCAAGTGTCCGATCTGGATCCGGCTGCGGACGATGATACCGACGGAGACGGGCCTGGCTCGTGGCTGCTGCAGCTGGAGCCTCTGTTGCGGGCGACTGCCGGCGAGCACGGCACCAGCCGGCACGGGGATACTCGCTCAGGGGATGTCTACATCCTTACCCCGGAAATTGAGACCGCTGTCAAGGTTGCAGTGCTGACCGGCCGCCCGCTGCTGCTTGGTGGGCCTCCTGGGTGCGGAAAGTCCAGCTTGGCCAGCTTTCTGGCCCGCAAGCTCCGCGTCGGCTACCACGAGTTCGTGGCCACCGAGGACTCACGGCCGTCCGACTTGATCTGGCGGCTGGACGCCGTTCGCCGACTGGGTGACGCGAATGCCCGCGTGTTGTCCACCCGCACCGGCTCGGACTCGATCGCTCCCTACGTCGAGCCGGGGCCGCTTTGGTGGGCACTCGATCCCAAGTCGGCTCGAGCCCGCGGTGGCTCCGGCGACCTCTCGGAAGCGGAGCAAGCCGCACCCCCTGAACTGCTCGATGGCCACACACCTGAACGAGAAGGTGCGGTCCTGCTGATAGACGAGATCGACAAGGCCGACAGTGCTTTCTGCAACGGCTTGCTGGTCCCTCTCGGCAGTCGCCAGGCGTTTGTCAGTCCGCTTGACTTCACCGTTCGGGTGCCGACCGGCGCACCGGCGTGGAGTCCGCTGACCGTCATAACCACCAATAACGAGCGCGATCTGCCCGAGGCCTTCCTGCGGCGTTGCCTAGTGCTGCGCCTACCGGCACCGGATGCTGACCGGCTGATCGACATCGTCGTGGAACATTTCGGGCAGCTGCCCGCACCGGTCGACGAACTCATGCGGGATCTTGCCAAGGAGGTGACCCGTCCGCAGGCGGGACGCGCGGTCAGCACCGCCGAGTTTCTGGACCTTGTAAAGGTGCTGCGCCACATCGAGCAGGTGGAGGGTCTCGACACAGGCACGCTGGACATGCTCAAGCGGATCACGCTGGATAAGCACACGCTGTACAGCGATGACGAGCGAGCCTGGTTGCGATGAGCCTGCGGGACGCAGCCCTGATTCTCGCGCATCGCGAGCTGTTTGGCGACCTTGAAGGTGCGCTGGTGCTGGTGGGTGCGGTATTGGTCGCACAGCAGGTCGAAGACAGACCAGCTTTCCCAGTGGAGGCCGTACCGTTCGAACTCGCTGACGAGCAGTCTTGGCCGTTGCCCTCAAACGATGGCTGGAACGAGACCGACCTGCAGGCCGACGACGCTATGGACACAGCACGCGTTCACGTAGAAAGCGAGCTGGACTATGAGGGTGACGGACCGGTTGCAGGGGCGGAGGATGGAGCGGCCAGAACACCCGTCCCGCGCCGGAAAGGCTCAGGGATGATTGCCCGGATTCTTGAACCGGAGCGGGAGGATGAGCGCGGCTCAAATGGACAGAGGTCTTCATCGTACCGGTCGGTCCCGCCGCCCGGTCGACAAATACCAGAGATGAGCGAGGAGCGAAGCGGGTTTCGCATGCGCACGTTGCCCCTCACCCTCCAAAGCATGACCCGAGTACCTCTGCGCGGAAACGAACCCGACATCCCCGCGGTACTGGAGCGGTTGGCGCTCGCCGAGCCCTTGAACGACGTTCCGATGGAAACAAGGTTCGGCCAGCCTGAGCGGATACGGGTCCTCTGCGAGTTAGGATTGCAAACCGGTCCCTATGCAGATGACGCCCGACTCCTGCAACGAATGCTGCGTCGGCTGTATGGCGCCGAACGCATAGACTTGCGCTGGTTCGAACGCTCCCCTGCCTACGGTTGTGGTCATGGTCCGGTGTGGACTTGGCAACATTGCGAGACACCCGGTGCCGCCGAGGCCACGGTCCTCGTTACACAGGGCGTGCCCAGCCGTTGGTGCGATCCACAAGCAGTACACGAATTCGCTGCAAGACTCTTCGCGCACGGGGCAGCGGTTTGTACAGTGCTGCTTGGTCCCGGCTCGCGGGTTCCTCGGTTTCGCGGCTATCCCCAGTTGCTGGTAAACGATTAATGGGGCAGGTGAAGCATGATAACCGATTGGGCGGAATCCCTGGACGGCATAACTGATCAGCGGCTCGTCTGGCTCGCGGCAATGGTGAGCCTGCCGCCGCTGGCGCCATTTCCGCTGATTCGTCGAGTGCGACGAGCCGGATTGGGGCCCAACACCCTGCACCTAGAAGCGGAACTCTGTGAGTCGGCGGTGGTCGCGGCGGTTGCCTTCGACGGAATCGAGCTGGAGCACGACTTTCGCGCTAGAGCCCGCGACGTTCTGCGTACCTTCGTCCTCGAAGGTGAGCTGGATGCGGAGGAACTGCGTCGCGTCACTCGGGTCGACGACCTGGGCCTGAGCCCGCTGCTGGAGCTGGAAGAGAACCTGGCCTGGATCTACGTTAGTCAGGAGAATCCAGGCCCGGAGGCAGACCGATTGCTGACCGACTGCCTGCTCAGCGTCGTCCGGGAGGAAAGGGAAAGGATCTTGGACTGGGCAGCTGGCGCCCTCAACCGGCTTCCCGGCCGCATCCTGCGAACCCCTGCGGCGTGGTTGCTTAGCGAACTGTGCATCGCGACGCGCCGCCAGGTTTTCCGAGTCCTTGCACCGGATCTCGACCAGGTGGACGGAGATCTGCTTAGCGAGGTGTCCCGGCTGCTGCCCACTGTGCTGATCGGGCTCGAAAGAGATGGCAGGACGCTCTCGCTCGGGCCGATCACGCGCAGCCGACGAATCGCCGTCCCGGTGCCGGCGATCATGCGCCAGCCGGTGACGGTGGTTTGGTCCGGTCCGGGCGGCCGGGAACAGGTCACCGTCAATCTCGGTGACCGTAGCGTAGTTGAGCTACCAGTCGGCGCAGGGCCAGTACGGCTGCGCACTGTCGCTGGCCGGGTGTTCACACTGGCGCCGATATCCCCAGGAGAACCGGCGCCGGAGATTGCCGACCTCGACGCCATCCTCGACACGATTGAACAGGCCTGGCTGACCTCGCGGGCCGTATCGGCTGAGGTGACCCGATTGATTTCGCCGCGGACCGCCGTTGTCAGCCTGAGTGGTGCGAAGGGGCTTCCCGCGCTGCTGCGGACCGTGCTCGCCGACGAAAATGACGACTGGTCCTCGATTCTCGTTCCAGGATTGAAGTTAGATGTGCGGATTAGCAATTTCGATCGGCCCTGGCAGCGGATCGTTTGTCGTCCGGCAACGCGGCCGCCGTGGATGGGTGCCGAGCTCGAAGTAGATGCCGAGATTGAGGGCAGGTACACCCACGGGACCGACTACGGGATGTTTGTCCAACTTCCGACGTCACCGTTAGGCTGGGACGGCCCGGTGGTTAGTGGCTTGGTGCATAACAGTAATTACCCAGGCTCCTGGCGCACTTGGCCGCCAGTCTTATCGCCAGGCGATCCGCTGCGGGTACGCATCTTAAGCATAGATCTGGAGCGGCGTCGAATCAGCTTGGCCGCCTTTGACGACAGGCCTGATCCATTGCTGAGCCTATCGGTCGGCGATGTTATGGACGCACGATTGAATCATATTGTGCACTATGGAGTCTTCGTCACGCTGCTATCAGGCCTCCAAGCTCTACTGCACCGCAGTGAAATTCCTGCAGATGCCCATCTGGAACCCGGAATGTCGATGCGCGTGCGGATCCTGCAAATCGACCAGGAGCGCAGACGAGTGGTGCTGGCTACCGAACCCCGACTGCCTCCCGGTGCGGCATCCCTGGCGCCCATGCCGGCGAAGCAATCAGTACATGTTGTGAGACAACATTCGAACGAATTTTCTGTCGCAGAAACTGTCGATGCGGCTGAAGTGACGGACTTCATCTTGGAGAAACTGCGTGAACCAGGACTGACTAATGTTGCTAACTTGGGTAGTCAGGTAACCAAGAGGTTCGGATCTGGCTTGCATAACGGTGGCGAGAAGTGGCTTGGCATGGGCACTTTCACCAAATTGCTAAAGACTTTGATTCCAGGTATCAGGATTTCCGGATTTCACGCCCAGTTGCCAGAGTCGTAACGGAGGAATCCGAATATCTACGAGAGAACATTATTGCTTGATCACAGTGAATATGGAGTGTATGATAACTCTGATCTAATTTTGAGATTTGCTGACCGGGTTCTCGTGAGACCATGCAGGCTGGGATAGGCGGCCATGCGTATATTGCGGCGGCGGTTCAGTATTGCAATTCGGAAAAGTTTGATTTTCGGGTGGGTGGCAATTGCTAAATTGGCGCAGTTCGTAAACTTGAACAGTGCCTTTTTGCGCTTGCTTGAGCGACGTCAATGGAGAATCGGTCACGCGCTATACAAGCGTTCTTGCAAGCCCCTGCATCATCCCCTTAAGCTGATCACTTAGACATGCTGAAACGTCGTTTGGAGGATTCGTGACTGACAGTTCTGACCAGTCTGCAGCGGGTGACAAACCTGTCGTGCCGCCTGTTGAACAGGTGAAAGCACCACCTTCGGACAAGTCGTGGCTGGAGGTGGAGAACGTTCGGGGCGAGGAGCCGGTCGGAGGTCATGTTTGCCGTGGTGATCATGGATGAGTGATCAGGGCAAGACCTACCAGACGTTCATCGAAACGGAGTTGAAGGCTGAGCGTGAGCGGCGGACGGCTTACGACGCTCGCGGACAGGCTCTGATCACCACCTCGAGCGCACTTGTTACCGTGCTCGCGGGTCTGGTCGCCATCGTGCGTACCGGCACTGCGGTACGGATCCCGACATCCGCACAGATCGTTGTGACGCTAGCGCTAGTATTGTTTGTGTGCTCAGCTGCCTCTGGGATCGCGGCCGGATGGAACCGCCACTATGCGGTCGCAAAGTACGGAAGCCTTAAAGGGATGGTCGAAGACCACTGGACCGATGACGAAGTGGACGCACGCAACAACGTGGCTTATTTGCAGGCACTCACGGTTAACACGTTGCGCCAAGGCAACAGGTTTAAGGCAGCGTGCGTGAGCGTCGGCTTGATCACGCAGGTAGCGGCGTTGAGTGCTCTTGGGAGTGCAGTCGTGATGATAATCTGCAGGCTGTGAAGATACGCAGAAGGGGTGAACTCGCCTACGTGTATTGGCTGTCGACGTTGGCTATGCGCTGGCGCCATCTGACAGGCTGATATGCGAAGATTTCCTGGTCTGTAGTCTGGAACTGTCTGATGACCTCCATACCTCAGCCTGGGAAGTCTTCGCGTATGGCGTAAGCGCAGCGTTGCCCCACTTAGGGGAGGAGGAATCTTGAGAAACGCATATCACGATAATTTCGATGAACATCATCCTTGTTCTGTCGAGACGTCGCGTATGTTGCTGATCTGCATTTCCATGGCTTATTATGCAAAGTATGAATCTGGGCATCTGCTCGTGTTGTCGCGAGCGCTGGGACGGGCGATGAACAAGGGCGAGCGCTAGGTTCAACAGTACCTGAAGCATCCCGAAATTCAGGCAAGCCTCAGGTGCTTCATTAATGCAGCAGCTGGTCGAAAGATTCGCCATACCAGTGTGCGTCGATTACTGCTCGTTAGCTATTGCTTTAATTAGATCTTTCGCGAGGGCGGGCGGATGCTTGGTTCGGCCGCGAGGTAATCTTGGTGTTGGTCATGCCATGCGCAAAGGTCCGGTAACTACGGACCTGTGCTTCACGTTGCTCTGTAGGGCAAGTTCGTATGTGCTGCGTCGCAGTAGGCTTCCGTCGCGCCGTTGTTGCCCGCTGCGAAGGAGGCGTTGCGGTCTGAATAGTGCCCTCCGCAGTTCGGACGTGCCGTCGAGGCACAGGAACCACCATGCTGTGGGCAGCGATGAAGCTGTCGCAGCGTACCTAAAACCTAGGCGCGTCCTGCGGCGTGATCGTTTGCTAAGCGATCCTGCGGTCGCTGCACCCAGATCAGCGTTCGCTTTGCGTCGGCTGGGACCGCTGAGAGGTAACGTAGCTCACCGCCATGCGTGTATTTCGCTTCGCGCCGCCGGATTTGATTGGCGACTTTAAGGTCCTGTAGTTGAGGTATTTATTATCAGCGTAGGGGCCTTATTTCTCGTTCTGTGATTTCAGGGAAATTCCAGTGTCAAATTCCGCCTCGTCAAGAATAGTTGCGACCGGGCATTGGATTTCCGCTCTGGTTCAGGTAACGTTAGTGCGTGGCTGGACGATTAACTGACCAGTTGAGGCCTGCAGTCTGCTTTGTGTTACTTGAGTAAAGCATGTCCAGCGGTAAGAATGCTTTTTTCGGTTCGTGTGTGATGGAGTACGGGCGCATCCGGGATGTATTCGTCGGTCAGTGATTAACACGTGCATGCTGTACGAATTGGCTGACGTGCCAGCGAAGAAGTCGTATGTGAATCAGTGAAAGAATCGAGTTCGTGCGCGAGTTTGTCGCTCGCGCGGCGTGATCGTGTCGATCGACAAAGAAGAATATAGGCCGGCAGGCAGCTTTGGAAGATTCAGTATGCGGTGAACGAAGGCAAGCAGTTTGACCGGAGTCTGGACCGAATTGCTCCGGCATCGAGCCGTCGGTGATGGGTTCTGCTCCATGCGTGGGCTGAGTGTGGCCAGTTGTCGAGACTCTCATTGATGGGTTGTGAAACAATGAAAAGAGCGCTTTTAGTCGGGATCGATCGATACCGAAATTTCTCTTCGCTTACCGGCTGTGGAAACGATGCCGCCGCTCTGAGGGCGTTACTGGCTCGCAATGAGGACGATAGTCTCAACTTCCAGTGCAAGCTCATGGTCGGTGACATCGAGCGCGATGACCTGGTGGCTGGCGTCACGTCATTGTTCGCTGGCGGCGCGGACGTGGGGCTGCTCTACTTCGCGGGGCACGGCACCGTGGTCAACGGCGACGTCGCGCTCACGACCACCGATGGAACAAGGCAGACTCCCGGTGTGAAGTTCGGCGAGGTTCTCGAGCTCATTGCTGGCTCAACGGTTAGGGAGGTGGTGGTCATCCTGGACTGCTGCTTCTCTGGTAGTGCTGGTCGTATCCCCGCTTTGAGTCCTGACTCGGTGCACCTGCGTTCCGGCGTTTCGATGCTGACTGCGAGCCGCAGCGATCAAACTTCTAAGGAAGTGCTCGGGCGCGGGATCTTCTCGACTTACTTGGAGGCGGGGCTGAATGGCGGCGCTGCGGACGTTCTGGGAAACGTCACGGTCGCGAGTCTGTACGCCTACCTCTCTGAGTCGTTTGGGGCGTGGGATCAAAGGCCGACCTTCAAAGCGAACATCGACCGCTTGCAGGAACTGCGCAAGTGCAATCCGACGATCCCGCTGCCCACGCTGATTTCTTTGGTTGACTGGTTTCCGACCTCGGACCACGTGTTCGCGCTCGATCCGAGTTACGAGCCTGACGCCGCACCGGTTCACGTCAAAAATCAGGCGGTATTCAAGCAGTTGCAGATGTGCCGTGCCAACAAGCTGATCGAGCCTGTCGGCGAGGAGCACATGTATTACGCCGCCATGCACAGCACAGGCTGCATACTTACTGCGCTGGGTAAGCACTACTGGCAGCTAGCGAAACGGGGAAACTTATAATGATCATCGGCGTGAGCGGCCATCAGAACCTGCCCCCAGGCGCACGTGAGCACGCCGACAATCATATCCGTGCGCTGTTGGCCGAGCAGGAGATGCCTGTCATTGGAATCTCCAGCCTGGCTGAAGGCGCGGACCAGGTATTCGCTCAACTGATCTTGGATGCGGGTGGCGCACTGCACGCGGTGATCCCATCACGCGATTACGACGCCACGTTCGACACTTCGGCCCTGTGCACATATCGCGAGCTGCTCTCTCGCGCGGACTCAGTAGTTGAGCTGAACTTCCCCGAGCCCAGTGAACAGGCCTACTACGCGGCCGGGCGCTACGTTGTAGAACACAGCGACATCCTGATCGCCGTCTGGGATGGAAGGCCCGCTCGCGGCCTGGGTGGTACTGCCGACGCCGTCGCACATGCGCGAGGCCTCGGTAGGAACGTCGTGATCTTGTGGCCGGAGGGTGTGCGGCGCGCGTGACGCACCATTCCAAGGGGCGCGCCGCACCTCCGGCACCTGCTCCGAGTGAGATCTTTGCTGCCGACACCGTCAGTCAGTTGGCCGCCTGCTCAGGTCCTTTGCCTTGGCGACGCGCTGTTTCGCCTGAGCGGCCAAGGCTGTCATATCGAGCAGCGGTCGCTGAGGTCCAGGCCGGTGAGGGTGACGCCGGCGGGGTAGTGCGGCAGGTTCAGGCCGGTGCCGACGGCGACCTCCAGCACCTCGCCGGTCGCCCGGGAGCACGCCCAGCGGCGGGAGTCGCCGAAGACGCGGCGGTCCAGCGCGCCCATCTCCCGGTCGTACGTCTCCGACTTGCGGTTCCAGTACTCCTGCCAGCGGGGCCGGTCCATGGCGCCCAGCGAACACGATCGGCACGGCGGCAGCCAGTCGTCTGGACAGGCCGGTGCCCCTGCACTATGTCTGGCCCGTGTGCGCGTAGTCGTCGTCTCCGGGGGCGATCCCGGTCATGTGGTGCCCGCCATCGCGTTGTGCCTGCGGTTCCTGGCGGCGGGCGACACCCCGGTGCTGCTGACCGGCGGCCGGTGGGTCGAGGCGGCGCGGGCAGAGGGGATCACCGCCTCGCGGGTGGCCGGGTTGTCGCTCGCCGACCTCGCGGACGTGCCGGACCTCGGGCTCGCGCTGCACGACCAGGCCGGGGTCCTGGCGACCGCGCTGGCGCCACGCTTCAGGGAACTGCGGCCGGACCTGGTGGTGTGCGACGTCCTCGCGCTCGGCGCGGGCATGGCCGCCGAACTCGTCGGGGTGCCGTGGGCGCAGCTGTCGCCGCACCCGCTCTACGAGCCGTCCAGGTGGTTGCCGCCGATGGGCAGCGGACTCGCCCCCGGAACCGGTGTGCGCGGCAGGCTGCGCGACAAGGCGCTGCGGGCGTTGACGGCCCGGTCGTTGCGCCGGGGAGAACGGCAGCGCGCCGAGGTGCGGCGCAGGATCGGGCTCGGTGCCGACGAACCCGGTCCGATCGCGCGGCTGATCGCGACGTTGCCCGCGATGGAGGTGCCACGCCCGGACTGGCCGGCCGACGCGCACGTCGTCGGGCCGCTGCTGTGGGAGGCCGGCCGCGGCACGCTGTCCCCGCCGCCCGGTGACGAACCGCTGGTGATGATCGCGCCGTCGACGGCGTGGACCGGTGCGCGGAGCATGGCCGAGATGGCCGTGGAAGCGTTGCGGGACAAGAACCTCAGAGCGGTGGTCTCGACGTTCGCGCCCGCGCCGGACCTGCCGGGCTGGGTGAGGTCCGGGCCGGGCGACCAGGAGCGGTTGCTGCGCCAGTCGTCGGTCCTGGTGTGCGGGGGCGGGCACGGGATGCTCGTCAAGGCGCTGCGGGCCGCGGTGCCCGTCGTGGTGGTGCCCGGCGGCGGCGACCAGTGGGAGATGGCGAACCGGGTCGCGCGCCAGGGGAGCGGGGTGCTCGTCCGGCCGGCGAGCGTCGAGGCGCTGCGGGACGCCGTCACGCGGGTGCTCGGCGATCCCGCCTTCGCGGCAGCGGCGCAGCGGGCGGCGGCGACGGTGGCTGATGTTCGTGATCCTGTGGAGGTATGTCGGACTGCGTTGAGTCTTGCGCGTTGAGCTCCCGCTTCACCGAGCTGAGGATCAGCCGCAGACGCGCTCGACCAGGACCTGCCAGCTCGCGGCAAGGTCGGCGACCACGGTCTGCGGGTCGGGCGCGTCCTCCGGCGCCCGCAGGTACAGCAGGACCGGCCCTTCGAGAGCCGCGACGAGCTGCAACGCCAGCGTGCCGCTCGCGGCCTCGTCCGGGCACGCCTCGCTGAGCAGCATGTGCACGTGGAAGAGCGAGGGGCTGTCGCCGGCGGGAACGGGCTGGCCGGGGTCGAGGGCGGCCCTGGCGAGGACCGTGTGCTCGACCAGGAACTCGAGCCGCGCACGGCCGAACGCGACCAGCCGCTCGACCGCCGGCGCTCCGGGGCCGAGAGGCGGCGGCCCGCTCATGACCCGCTGCTGGAAGAGCGTCTCCTCCTCGTCGAGCAACGCGAGGAAGATGCCCGCCCGCGTGCCGAAGCGGCGGAACACGGTGCCCTTGCCGAGCCCGGCGCGTTCGGCGAGACCGTCCATCGTGACCTTGTCCGCGCCCAGCTCGCCCACCATCTGACGGGCGACGCCGATCAGGTGGGCGCGGTTGCGCGCGGCGTCCGCCCGCTCCTGCACCGGACGGCCCCACGACAGCGCGACTGGTTCCACGAACCGAACGCTACCGGCGCACCGCGCGGTCGTGGCAGCGGCACACCGCCGCGACCGGCGTCCGGACTGTCACAAAGCGACGGGCTGTCTCGCTCCACCACCGTGAAACCACTCCTGGACCGCATCACCCTGACCTTCATCGGCCTGACGTCGGCGTACGTCGGCGTCTACGCGTACTTCTTCCCGGACGCCTGGTACGCGAACTTCCCGGGCTTCGGCCTGCGGTGGCTGCCGCGACTCGGCCCGTACAACGAGCACCTGGCCGCGGACGTCGGCGCCGTCCACCTCGCGTTCGCCGTGGTGAGCCTGATCGCGCTGGCACAGGTGCGCAACCAGGCCCTGGTGCGCCTGGCCGGTGCGGTCCTGCTGACCTTCAACGTGCTGCACCTCGTCTACCACCTGCGGATGCTGCACGTGTACGAGCCGCGCGACCAGGTGCTCAACGCGGTCCTGCTCAGCCTGGGCGTCGTGCTGTCGGCGGTGCTGGTCATCCCGTCGAGGAACCGGGTGCCGAGTCCGGCTGCCGCCTGACTCGGCCCCGGGCGCCTTCACGCCGCCGAGCCGTTCCTCGACGAACGCGATCACCGTGCCGGAGCCGGTGTGGCCCGCCACCGTGAGGACGTGGTGTGGCGCGTGGTCAGCCGCCGCGCCGAACTGCTCGGCGGCACGGCGAACAGCAGCCGTATCGCCGGTGTATCCGGAATCGCATACGTGGTGGCAACTCCGTGCCGATTTGGCTGTGCGGCATGGCAACGGGCATCACGATCTACGGGTGCGGGCAGGACGAGGCCGTCCTGTTCCGGGAAATGGCGCCCCGCTGCGGCGTCGCACCCACCATCACGGAAGCCGCGGCAACCGAAGCCACCGCCAGCCTGGCCTCCGGGAACCGCTGCATCAGCGTCGATCACCGAACTCCGGTGACCGAACCGGTTCTGCTCGCTTTGAGCCGGATCGGGGTGCGGTACATCTCCGCGCGCAGCGCCGGGTTCGACCACATCGACGTGGACTGCGCGCGGAGTGTCGGCATCACCGTCGAGAACGTCGCGTACTCGCCGGACAGCGTCGCCGACTTCACGGTGATGCTCATGCTGATGGTCCTGCGCGGCGTGCGTCCCCTGCTCCGGCGCGCCGACCGGCACGACTACCGGCTGGGCGAGGCGCGCGGCCGGGAGCTGCGGGACCTGACGGTCGGGGTGGTCGGGACCGGCCGCATCGGCGTGGCGGTCCTGGACCGGCTGCGCGGGTTCGGCTGCGCGGTGCTCGCACATGACAACCGGCCGCGCGATTCGGCCGACTTCGTGCCGCTCGACGACTTGCTGAGATCCAGCGACGTCGTCACGCTGCACACCCCGTTGAACGCGAGCACACATCACCTGCTCAACCGCGAACGCATCGGGATGATGAAAGCCGGCGCGGTCGTCGTGAACACCGGTCGCGGACCGCTCATCGACACCCCGGCTCTGGTCGAGGCACTGGAAACCGGTGCTCTGGGTGGTGCGGCTTTGGACGTCCTCGAAGGTGAACGAGGAATCTTCTACGCCGACTGCCGGGCGGCGGAAATGCACAACGAACCGCTTTTGCGGCTGCAGGCCCTTCCGAACGTGGTCATCACCCCGCACACCGCCCACTACACCGACCACGCGCTGAGCGACACGGTGCGGAACACGCTCGTCAACTGCCTGGACTTCGAACACGGGGGAACGCCATGACCAGGACCAGGATCGGAATCCTCTTCGGAGGGGCGTTCGAGGAGCACCCGGTGTCGCTGAAGTCCGCGCGGGAGGTCTCGCGGCACCTCGACTCCACGAGGTACGAGCCGTACTGGGTCAAGATCACGCGCGGCGGCGACTGGAGGCTGTGCGCGGGCCCTGATCAGGAGGGCGGACGTCCGGTCGTGCTGTCGCCCGACGGCCTGCTCGTCCTGGAGGGCGGGAGGTTCGAGACGATCGGCCTGGACGTCGTCTTCCCGGTGCTGCACGGCAGGCAGGGGGAGGACGGCGCCGTGCAGGGGCTGCTGGAGCTCTCCGGCATCCCCTACATCGGGTGTGACGTCCAGAGTTCCGCGCTCTGCATGGACAAGGCACTTACGTACGTCGTCGCCCGCGGCGCCGGGGTCGCGACGCCCCGCTTCTGGACGGACGTGCCCGCCGACCCCGCCTACCCGCTCTTCGTGAAGCCGGCCCGGTCGGGATCGTCGTTCGGTGTCACCAGGGTGTCCACCGAGGACGAGCTGGAGGTGGCTCTCGGCGTCGCCCGGCAGTACGACTCGAAGGTCCTGGTCGAGGAAGCCGTGGCCGGCAGCGAGATCGGCTGCTCGATCCTCGGCGACGACGAGCTGGTCGTCGGGGAGCTCGACCGGGTCGCGCTGACCCACGGCTTCTTCCGCATCCACCAGGAGAGCACGCCGGAGACCGGTTCGGAGAACTCCTCCTTCGTCGTGCCGGCGGACATCTCCGCCGAGGCGTGCGAGTTGGTCAAGGAGACGGCGAGAGCCGTCTACCGCGCACTCGGGTGTTCGGGCCTGGCGCGCGTCGACCTGTTCCTGACCCCCGAAGGCCGGGTGGTGCTCAACGAGGTCAACACCATGCCCGGGCTCACCTCGTACAGCCGCTACCCGAGGATGATGGCGGCCGCCGGCCTGTCGCTCGGCGACGTGATCGACCACCTCGTGTCGTTGGCGCTGAACGGAGAACTCCGGTGAACGCCGACTTCGTCTTCGTGGACGAGTGCGTCCCGGGAATCCGCTGGGACGCCAAGTACGCCACGTGGGACAACTTCACCGGCAAACCGGTCGACGGCTACCTCGTCAACCGCGTCGTCGGCACGCGAGCCCTGTGCGAGGCCCTGGAACGCGCACAGGAGAAGGCCGAGTCGCTCGGCTTCGGCCTGCTGCTGTGGGACGGCTACCGCCCGCAACGCGCCGTCGACCGCTTCCTGCGCTGGGCGGAGCAGCCGGACGACGCCCGCACCAAGGCCCGGTTCCACCCCCGGATCTCCAGGGCGGAGATGTTCGAGCTCGGCTACGTGGCCGCGAGGTCAGGGCACAGCCGGGGGAGCACCGTCGACCTGACGCTGTTCCACCTGGACGGCGGTGAGCTGGCGGGGATGGGCGGCGACCACGACCTGATGGACCCGATCTCGCACCACGGGGCCGTGGGCATCACGGAGGTGGAGGCGGCGAACCGGCAGCAGCTCTGCGCGATCATGGAGGCGTGCGAGTTCCGGCGCTATGACAGCGAATGGTGGCACTACACGCTGAACGACGAGCCGTACCCGGACACCTACTTCGACTTCCCTGTGGGATAGGCGAACGCCCGCACGGCAGCCGCGGCCCTCCCGGACCGCCGGCCCGTCCCGCTCACCGGGCACGCGCCCCGGGACCCACCTCCGCGGTGGGCGCCGGCGGAGCGTGCCCGGCACCGGGCACCGCGGCTAGACCTTGTCGGCGACCTTGATCTCGCCCTCGATGATCTGGGCCTTGTAGCCCTCGAGGATGCCCTGGAGCTCCGCGTCGACCTTCCCGCCGGAGGTCGCGTACCCGACGCCGTTCGACTTGAGGTCGAACACCTTCGGCAGCGACGCGATGTCGTTCTTCGCGGCGGCGTGGAAGAAGTCGTACACGGCCACGTCCACGCGCTTGAGGCTCGACGCCACGATCACGTCGCGGTTGGCGGCGAGCGCCGGCTGGTTGTACTGGTCGGCGTCGCAGCCGATCGCCAGCACGCCCGCCTGCTTCACCGCGGCGAACACGCCGATGCCGGACGCGCCCGCGGCCGGGTAGACGACGTCGGCGCCCTTGTCGATCAGGCCCTTGGCCGCCTCCTGGCCCTTGGGCGGGTCCTGGAAGCCCGTGAAGTCACCGGCCGGGGTGATGTACTTCTTGTCGATCCGGACCTTCGGCGCGGCGGTGCGCGCACCCTGGTTGTAGCCCGCCTCGAACTTCTGGATCAGCGGGATGTCCACGCCGCCGACGAAGCCCACGTGGCACTTCTTGCTCTGGTACGCGGCGACGACGCCCGCGAGGAACGCGCCCTCCTGCTCGGCGAACACCAGCGGCGTGACGTTCGCGGCGCCCTCGACGGCCGAGTCGACCAGGCCGAACTTGACGTTCGGGAACTCCGGCGCGACCACCTTCAGCGACTCCGTGTACGCGAAGCCCACGCCGACGATGGGGTTGAAGCCCTCCGACGCCAGCTGGCGCAGCCGGGTCTGCTTCGCGGACTCGTCCTCGTTGGGCGCGGCGGACAGTTCGCGGGTGTTCTCCTTCTTCACACCCATGTCCGCGATGGCCTTGTCGAACCCGGCGGCGGCGAGGTCGTTGAACGACGCGTCACCGCGGCCACCGATGTCGTAGGCCAGACCGATCTTCAGCGCGCTGCCGTCGACCCGGTCGCCCGCGGCGGCCGTGGTGCTCGACGTGGCGGGCGCGGTGGGCGGCGTCGAGAACTCGCAGCCGCCGGCGGAGGCGGCGTTGTTCGTGCTGTTCTGGCCGGAGTCCTTCGCACAGGCGCTGACCACCATGGTCAACGCGATCGCGGCAACGGCGGTGCCACGCAAACGGCGCACGGGTCGTCCCCCTCAAGAGCTTGGTTTCAGGAGCGGGACGGTACCCGGCGCCGCGGACGAACCGGTTGAGCGTTCACCTATTGGGATCGAGAGCCTTGCGGAAGACGAGGAAGTCGCACGGGCAGGCCAGGCGCGGCACCAGGTGCGGATAGGCGCTTTCGAGGTCGTCCGTGCGCACGTGGCGATAGCCGATGCGCGTGTACCAGCCCCGCAGGAACTCCTTGACCGGATGGTTCCACTCCTGCGGGACCAGCAGCTCCAGCTGCATCTCGCGAGCGCCGGCCGACCGGGCCCAGTCCTCGGCGAACGACACCAGGTCCGTGCCGATGCCCGTGCCGCGTTCCTCCGGCGCGGCCACCAGCATCCCGAACTCGCCCGCGCCGTCCTCGAGCCGGTGGACGCGCACCGAGCCGACGACGCGGCCGTCCGACCGGGCCACGGCGATCTCGCCGGCGGTGATGAGGCCCGCCACCTCGGCTTCGGTCGTCCGGGAGCCGCCCTCGAGCCAGATCCCCTTCTCCGCCTCGGCGTACACGCGGTTGACCAGCGACGCCAGCTCGCCGGCGAGCGAGGTGTCGGAGGTCAGGGCCGGGGTCACCACGGCGACGGCTGACGGGTCCGGGCGAGCTCGTCGGCGTGCTGCAGCACACCCAGCTCGCGCAGCATCCGGTCGCGTTGCACGGGGTCGTGCGCGACGTGCGAGGCCTGCAGGGCCTTGCGCAGGCGGGCCCTGCGCCGCGGCGTCCACCGGCTGGCGACGGCGAGCCTTGCGGCCCTCAACGCCGCCTTGTCCCTCGTCCGGGCCAGGGCGTCCCGGCCGTCGTCACCGAGGTTCAGCACCGACAGCAGGCGTTCCCGCAGCTCTCGGCCGATGCGCGCCCACGTCGTGGTGCGCCGGCGTGCGGCGCGGATCTCGATGCCGAGCGCGAGGTGCAGCATCACCAGACCCAGCACCGGGCCGAGCAGGACGCGGGCGGCACCGGCGACCGGGCCGGACAGGCTGAAGGCGGCGAACGCGGCGAACGCCGTCAGCGCCCACGCCACGAGCCGCGCGGGGCCGGGGCGGCCGTTCTGGCGCACTCCCGCGCGCATCGCCCAGCCGCAGGCCACGAGCGCGGCCTCCATCACGGAGAACAGGACGACCCGCTCCACGACGTCGGTGATGCCCAGGCGCTGCTCGAAGAAGCGCCACGAGGTGTCGACGCTGACGCCGATGCTCAGCAGCGCTACCGCGTAGAAGCCCTTGGCCCCGGCGGTCTCGGCCGCCACCGGTGCGGGATCGGCGGGGAACGGCGTTCGGTCCCGTTGAGCTCCGCGATCAGCTCGGGCGTCAGCGGGATGTGGCCGCTCGTGTCTTCGACGCCGTTGCGGGCGCGCCACTCGTTCACGATCGGAGTGGCGTACGGCCTGCTCGGGACCGTCTGGCCCTGCCTGTGCAACCAGAGGCGGACGTCCTCGACCGAACAGCCGCGCGGCAGGTGCTCGAGCGCGTACCGGATCTTCGCCTTCTGGGTCCTCAACCGGCTCAACGCGGCGTCGTGGCCGGTCAGGGTGCCGGCCTCGTCCGTGGTCACTCGTGCTCTCCGTCCTCGTCGGGGGCTTGCAGGGGGCACGCGGACGGCTGGACCCTACCCGGCCACCCCGCGTGGACCTCACCAGGTTTACGTTGACACTGTCACGATTGCAGTGTCACTATCGTGGGGTGTGGACGCTCGACGAGTTGCTGGACCGCGTCTCCGCCGCGTTGTCGGCGGAGTACTCGGGCGCGCCCAACGGCCGGGTCAGGGACGTGCCCGACAAGCGGGCCGTCCGCTGGTACGCGACGACGGGACTGGTGGACAGGCCCTCGGCGATGCGCGGCCGCACCGCCTTGTACGACCGGCGCCACCTGCTCCAGCTCGTGGCGGTGAAGCGACTGCAGTCGCAGGGGAGGACGCTGGCCGACATCCAGGCCGAACTCGCGGGAGCTGCCGACTCGGCGCTCGCCGCCATCGCCCGCGTTCCGCAGGCGCTGCTCGACTCCGGTGACGCTCCGCCGGTGCAAGCCGTCCGCCCGAGGTTCTGGGCGGAGCCGGCGGCCGCACCACCACCCGAGGCCGCGGCGCCGGCCACCGCCGTCGCGGGGGAGGCCGCCGTCCTGAACGGCGTCGCTCTGGGCGGCGGCACCGTCCTGCTGGTGCCGGGAACGCCGACCGCCGCCGACCGCGCGGACATCGCCGCCGCCGCCCGACCGCTGCTCGACCTGCTCGCCGCCCGAGGCCTGCTCAACGAAAGGGAACCGTCATGACCTTCTCCGTCGCCCCGATGAAGCCAGCGGAAGCCGACCGCATCGGCCGGACGACCGGGGACGCGGGTCTCGGCGCCCTGCGCACCGAACGCGGCAACCTGCCGCTCGAACGCCTCGACGTGCGGGCCGAGGTGACCGGCCTGGTCGGTCGCGTGGTGCTGACGACCGGGTTCGTGAACACCCACGACACCGCCCTCGAAGCCACCTACGTGTTCCCGCTGCCGGACCGCGCCGCCGTGACCGGCATGAAGATGACCGCGGGCGACCGCACGGTCGAGGCCGAGCTGCAGGAACGCGCGCAGGCCCGGCAGACCTACGACGACGCGATCGCGTCCGGGCGAAGAGCGTCCATCGTCGAGGAGGAACGGCCGGATGTGTTCACCATGCGCGTCGGCAACATCCCCGCGGGCGAGCGGGTGACCGTGGAGCTCAGCCTGGTGGGCCCGCTGGTGTTCGAGGACGGCGCGGCGACGTTCCGGTTCCCGCTGGTGGTGGCGCCGAGGTACGTGCCGGGCACGCCGCTGCCGGGTCCGCCGGTGGGAGACGGCCACGCGGAGGACACCGACGTGGTGCCGGACGCGTCCCGCATCTCGCCCCCGGTGCTGCTGCCCGGCTTCCCGAACCCCGTGCGGCTCTCGATCGGCGTGGAGGTCGACCCGGCCGGGCTGGAGCTCGTCGAGGTCCGGTCGAGCCTGCACGCGGTCGTCACGGAGGGCAACACCGTCTTGGTGCGGCCGGGGGAGCGGGTCGACCGGGACTTCGTGCTCCGCCTGGCCTACCGGGGCGACAGCTCCGCCGCCGTGTGCGTGCCCGACGCGGACGACAGCGGTGAGGGCACCTACCAGCTGACGGTGCTGCCCCCGGCGCCCACGAGCCCGGTCCGCCCGCGGGACGTCGTGCTGCTGCTCGACCGCTCCGGCAGCATGTCCGGCTGGAAGATGGTCGCGGCCCGGCGTGCGGCGGCCCGCATCGTCGACACGCTCACCGCGGACGACACGTTCTCGGTGATCACCTTCGACGACCGCCTGGAGCGTCCGGAGACGCTCGGGTCCGGTCTCGTCGCGGCCACCGACCGCCACCGCTTCCGCGCGGTCGAACACCTCGCGGCCGTGCAGGCGCGCGGCGGCACCGAGATGTTCGGGCCGCTGCGCGAGGGCCTGACCCTGCTCTCGGAGGCCGCCGAGGGCCGCGACCCGGTCCTGGTGCTCGTCACCGACGGCCAGGTCGGCAACGAGGACCAGCTGCTGCGCGACATCGCCCCGGTGCTCGGCCGCACGAGGGTGCACGCCGTCGGCATCGACTCGGCCGTGAACGCGGGCTTCCTCGGCAGGCTGGCCGCGGCGGGCGCGGGCCGGTGCGAGCTCGTCGAGAGCGAGGACCGCCTGGACGAGGCGATGACGCACATCCAGCGGCGGATCGGCGCGCCCGTGATCACGGACGTCGTCCTGTCGCCGTCGTCCGACCTGCCGAAGCTGCCCACGGCGATCTACCCCGGCGTGCCGCTGGTGGCGCTCGGCCGGTACACCGGTGCGGCGCCGGAGTCGTTCACCGTGCGCGGCCGGACTCGCGAGGGCGGTGAGTGGCAGGAGACGATCGCGGTGCGGCGGCACACGTCGCCGGCCGTCCGGGCGCAGTGGGCCCGTGCGGCGTTGCGCGACCTGGAGGACCGGTACGCGACCGGTGACCGGGCCGTGGAGACGACGATCGTGCGGACGTCGCTGGAGTTCGGCGTGCTGTGCCGCTTCACGGCGTTCGTGGCCGTGGACGAACGGGTCGTGTCCGACGGTGAGGTGCACCGCGTCGTGCAGCCGGTGGAGCAGCCCGCGGGCTGGGAGGTGCAGGCTCCGCGGCCCCCGATGCCGAGCTTCGCCGCGGCGCCGCCCGCCTTCGCCGCACCCGCGCCGTTCGGCGCACCGCCGCCCGCGCCCTTCCTGCCGCAGTCCGTCGCGGGAGGCGCTCCCGGTGGCCCGCCGCCCGCCGCGCCGAAGCGCATGCGCACACGGGGACGCGGGGTCGAGGCCCTGCCCCTGCCCGTGGCCGACGACCCGGCGGACCTGCGCGAGATCGCCGCGGTGGAGCTGCAGCGACTGGAGAAGGACGCGCACCTGCCCGTGTGGGAGCGCCAGGACCTGCTCGCCGACCTGGCCAGCCGCCTCGGCACCCTCCTCGGTGGCCGCCAGGGTTCCGCGTACGACGCGGTGCGCGACCTCGTGGCCGAGCTGACGGCCGGGGGAGACGTGGACCGGCTGTGGGCGCGTGCGGTGCGGGTGCTGCGCGAGTTCACCGGTGCGGGCGCCCCTGAGCCGGAGCGCCGGCGCAGGTTCTGGCGCTGATCGGGCGCTCGCCGGGGAAGCGTTGTGGAGCAGCGCTTCCCCGGTGACCCCACCTGATCCGGTGAACGTCCGTGACGTCCCGGCGATCTTCGGCGTCCGGCCGGGTAGTCCCCCGCGAACCAGAGGAGACGCCGTTGTCCAGCGCCAGTGACCGAGTCGTCCGGTTGCACCCGCCGATCTCCGAGGACGCCCTCGTGTCGATCGTCGAGCAGGCCGCCCTGTGCCACCCCGCCGTCCAGGACGTCGAGTGCTCGGCGACGCCGGACGGCGGGATCCGGGCGGAAGTCGTCGTGTGGCGCGGTGGTGCGCCTCGGCGGACGCTCCGCGACATCGGCGCCGCGCTCGGAGCTGTGCTCGACGAGGTGCCCGTGCGGCTTTCGGTGGTGGCGGTCGCGTACTGCCGGCGCTCGACGGTGCTGCTGGCCCTGACCGACGAGGTTTACAAATAACGGTCTATTGTCAAATCAGCTTTACGCGCCCTATCGTTTTGTCAACCTCCTGAGGAGCGTGGCATGAGCGACATGAAGGCAACGGTGCCCGTCGGCTCAACCGAGCGGTGGACGGACGGCAAGCGGTACCTGTGGCTGCTGGGGCTGGTCGTGCCGTCCCTGGCGTTCCTGGCCATCGGGATGCACGCGGTGACCGGCTGGGGCGTGTGGTTCTGGATCGGGCCGGCGGTGGTGCTCGTGATCGTCCCGGCGATCGACCTCGTCGCCGGGCTCGACCGCAGCAACCCTCCCGACGACGTGATCGGGCGGCTCGAGAACGACCGCTACTACCGGTGGATCACCTACCTGTACCTGCCGATCCAGTACGTCGGGTTCGTGGTGGCGTTCTGGGTGATCGCGCGCGGTGGTCTGTCCGTTGTGGACAAGATCGGGCTCGCCGTGTCGATCGGCTGCACCGGCGGCATCGGCATCAACACCGCGCACGAGCTGGGGCACAAGAAGGAGAGCCACGAGCGGTGGCTGTCGAAGATCGCGCTCGCGCAGAGCTTCTACGGCCACTTCTACATCGAGCACAACCGCGGCCACCACGTGCGGGTCGCGACGCCGGAGGACCCGGCCAGCAGCCGGGTGGGGGAGAGCTTCTACCGGTTCTGGCCGCGCACGGTGTTCGGGTCGGTGAAGTCGGCGTGGCGCCTGGAGCGCAAGCGGTGCGGGCGGCGCGACCGGCACCCGTTCCGGATCGGCAACGACGTGCTCAACGCGTGGCTGATGTCGGCGGTGCTGTGGGCCGCGATGATCGCGTGGCTCGGCGTCGGCATCGTGCCGTACCTGCTGGTCCAGGCGGTGATCGGCTTTTCGCTGCTCGAGGTCGTCAACTACATGGAGCACTACGGGATGCTGCGGCAGAAGGTCGGTACGCCGGACCGCCGGCGGTACGAGCGCGTGGACCCGAGCCACAGCTGGAACTCCAACAACATCGCCACGAACGTCCTGCTCTACCACCTGCAGCGGCACAGCGACCACCACGCGAACCCGACCCGGCGCTACCAGACGCTGCGCGACTTCGAGGAGTCGCCGGTGCTGCCGACCGGCTACGCGGGCATGATCCTGCTGGCGCTGGTGCCGCCGCTGTGGCGCCGCGTCATGGACCCGCGGGTGCGGGAGCACTTCGGCGGTGACATCGGCCGCGCCAACATCCAGCCGGGCAAGCGCGATCGGGTCCTGGCCCGCTACGGCGGCACCGGCACCGGTGACGACGTCGTCGCCGACACCCGCGGCGACGCGACAGCGGGCGGCACGTGCCCCGGCTGCGGCTACGTCTACGACGAGAAGACCGGTGACCCCCGCGAGGGCTTCCCCGCCGGAACGCCGTGGTCGGACATCCCGGACTCCTGGTGCTGCCCGGACTGCGGGGTCCGCGAAAAGATCGACTTCGTCGCGCCGGGCCGCGTCACGTCGGCCTAGGATCGGGGCATGGGCGGTACCTCTCGAGCAGCGGCCTCGGGCCGGCGGCAGCCGATCGTCGAGGCGGCGATCGAGATGACCGCCCGCGACGGCTGGGCCGCCGTCACCATGACGCGGCTCGCCGAGCAGGTCGGGGTGAGCCGCCAGACCGTCTACAACGAGATCGGGTCGAAGAACGCGCTGGCCGACGCGATGCTGGCCCACGAGCTGCACCGGTTCCTCACCGCGATCAGCGGCGCGTTCGACCGCCACACCGGCGACCTCGTCGAAGCGATCCACGACGCGGTGCGCGACGTCCTCGACCTCGCGCGCGGCAACCTGCTGGTGCGCGCCATCGCCTCCGCCACGCACGGCGCCGACACCGAGCTCGTGCCGCTGCTGACCACCCAGGCCGAGACCCTGCTCGTCGAGGTCAAGGCGATGCTCGCGGCCCGCGTCGAGACCTACCGCACGGGCCTGACCGCCGAGCAGGCCGAGGTGCTGATCGACCTCATGACCCGCACGGTGCTCAGCCACGTCGTCCAGCCGACGGGCACGCCGGCCGCCACCGCCGACGGCCTCGCGTGGCTCGCGTCACGTGTCCTGGAGGAGCCCGTGAGGAAACCGCTCCGGTTCGGCTGACGAACACCGGAGATGGACGTGCTCGACACAGTGGCGGACCTGGAGCCCGGCGCGCTGCGCGATGCCCGGGCGGTGGTGGCCGGAGCGGCTTCCGGCCTCGGCAAGGCGACCGCCGCCGGGATCACACCCTGACCGGCTCGCGGGCCTACGGTGGAACCATGAGCGCGGAGGCGGAGGCTTGGGTCCCGGAGGCCTGCACGTTGCCCACGGACGAAAGACCGTTGCGGGTGGCCGAGTTCGACGAACTGTTCGCCACCGCGGTGAAGCGGGTGGACCGGCCGGAGTCCACCCGGCTGGTGCTGGACCTCGAGCCACGGCCGGAGGTCGCCGGCAGGGCCGCGGACCTGGCGATGCGCGAGACCGGCTGCTGTTCCTTCTTCACCTTCGGCCTCACCGCGACCGGCGGCGCGCTGCGCCTGTCCATCGAGGTGCCGGACGCGCACACCGAGGTGCTCGACGCGCTGGCACGGCGGCTACCCTCCTGATCGTCCGATCGGGAGGGTGAGGTGCCGGGGTTCGCGGCGACCGCAGAGCGCCACCAGGTCGCCGTCTACCTCGGCGCACTGGTGGCCGGCTTCGCGGCAGGCTGGGCGGCGCCGGCGGCGGCCTCGTGGTTCGAGCACGCCATCAACCCCGTCCTGGCCCTGCTCCTGTACGTCACGTTCCTCCAGGTCCCGGTGGCCGAACTCGGACGCTCGCTGCGCGCGGGCCGGTTCCTGGCCGCCGCGCTGGTGGTCAACTTCGCCCTGGTGCCGCTGGTGGTGGCCGCATTGCTGCCGTTGGTGCCCGCGGACCAGGCGGTGAGGCTGGGCGTGTTGCTGGTCCTGCTCACCCCGTGCGTCGACTACGTGATCGTGTTCAGCGGCCTGGCGGGCGCGGACGGCCGCCTGCTGGCCGCCACGCCGTTGCTGCTGATCGCACAACTGGTGCTGTTGCCGGGTTATCTCCTGCTGTTCCTGGGACCCGGCGCCGCCGTCGTGGATCCCGGCCCGTTCGCCGAGGCGTTCGTGGTGCTGATCGCGATCCCGCTGACCCTCGCGTGGCTCACGCAGTCCGCGCCGAAGGCCGCGACCGTCGCCAACGCCCTGAGCACGACGATGGTTCCTCTCATGGCCGCCACGCTGTTCGTCGTGGTGGCCTCGCAGGTGCCGAAGCTCGGCGACGACCTGCCCCTGCTCGCGCGCGTCGTGCCGATCTACGTGGTCTTCCTGGTGGTCATGGCTTTCGCGGGCCGAGTCGTGGCCCGCGCGTTCCGCCTCGACACCGCCGGAGCGCGCGCGATCGTGTTCACCGGTGCCACGCGCAACTCGCTCGTCGTGCTGCCGCTGGCGCTGGCGTTGCCCGGCGAGCTCGCGGCAGCGGTCGTGGTGACGCAGACGCTGGTCGAGGTGGTCGGCATGGTCGTCTACGTGAGAGCGGTACCCCGGCTGCTGCCCTGACCCCCGAACGCACGCGCCGCTTTCGGCCTCGCGTCCAGGATGCGCTCGCGGGCGTCGCGGGAGCCGTCCACCGACATCCGCGGCTACACCCCTCGCGGGCGCGGGCGGCGGCGCTGCTCGCGGAGCTCCTGTGAGCAGCCCGCCCGTGCGGGCCGTCAGTCCGTCGCGCGGTCGTCGGCCGCCGCGGTCTGCGTCAGCACGGCCACCGTCTGCTCCAGGCCCCGCTGCACCTCGTCGCCCTGCGCCTCCCGCACGCTGTGCAGGCTGACCGTGATCCGCGACCGGCCCGGCGCGACCTCCTCCACCTGCAGCTCACCGTGGTAGTCGTCCGGGCCCTCGGCGCCCCACTCGAGGGTCCGGCGCTGCGGGTCCGGGCGCAGCCACGCCTCGCCCTCCACGTGGTGGCCGTGCACGTCGGCCTCCACGTGGACCTGCTCGCCGCCCTCGGGCTCGGCTGCGGTCATCTGCGGGAAGTAGCGGGGCAGGTTCCGCGGCTCGGCCAGGAACCCGAACAGCGTGTCGGCCGGGATGTCGGCCTCAGCGGTGTGCGTGTACGTCGTCATGGGGCTCGGGGTACCCGGCCGTCACGCCGGTGAACACGTCCCGCGTGCGCGCCACGTGCTCGTGCCAGCCCCGCTGGTCGCGCCGGAACACCGGCACGACGAACGCACCGCCGACGAACAACGCCGCCACGACGAGGTCCCACCAGCCGATGTCGATCAACGGCGACACGACGGCGGCGTACGCGACGAACCCGGTGACGCCGAGCAGTTCGCGCAGGACGAGTTGCAACGGGTTGGCGCGCGTGCCGTCCTCGGAGCGGATCCGGTAGTTCAGCAGCACCCCGCCGATCGTCCTCCCGCCCGCCGCGGCCGGCAGCACGACGCGGAACGCCACGAGCACGGCCACCGCCCAGCGCGGGTCCGAGTGCAGCAGCAGCTTCGCGATCGCGATCACCAGGACGAGCTCGGCGACGAGGCCGAGGATCCGGCGCGGCAGGGTCACGGTGTCGTCCGGCGCTGCCGACTCGTCCGAGGAGGGCACCCTGGGCACCACGAGCGCGGCGGGCGCCACCATCCAGCCCAGCAGGCCGCCGAAGGTGTTGGAGATCAGGTCGTCGACGTCGGCGATGCGGTAGGGGCACGGGTAGAAGCCCAGGTTGCCGGTGTACTGCACCACCTCGACGGCGAGCGAGACGCCGAGGCTGATGGCGATGACGGCCAGCGGTCCCTTGCCGTACGCCTTGCGCAGCACCACACCCAGCGGCACGAAGAGCGCGACGTTGAACAGCTGCTGCAGGAACGCCTGCGACTTCACCATCGCGAGGATGCCGGACTGCCCGTTGGCCGCCATGTTGTTGCTCATGTCGGTGACCCACTGGAACGGCACCGTCGACAGCATCTGGTCGCCGGTGCACAGCTTCGACACGTCCGACGGGAACGGCAGGAAGATCAGCGCCAGTGCCACGAGTCCGTAGAGCAGCAGCCCGTAGAGCACGAAGGCCCGGCGCGGCTCGACGCGCCGGAAGCGGAAGTAGTGCAGCAGGACCAGGGGGAGGAGCACCATCAACCCGATGCCCACGAACGCCAGGAAACCGGTCCGGGCGGTTTCCCAGTACGACGCCATCATGAGGGATCCTTTGCCCGCTGACGTCCGTCGCCAAACCACGAGGCGTGAAGATGGGGCGGACGCCGCAGCGCGTACCGCCGGTCGCTGTGCGCCTCCTGCGGGAGGACTTGGTTTCCCGGTGCGGATTCCTGCTCGCCGAACGGCGACCGGTCGTCCGCAAGGGACAGTCCTCCTGGGCGTCAGGCCTTCGTGCGCGAGTAGTGCCGCGCGACGCGGGCCCGGTTGCCGCAGACGTTCGCGGCGCACCACACCCGGCGCCTGTTCTCGGCGAGGAACAGCATCGAGCAGGCCGGGTCGCCGCAGCGGCGCAGGGTGCCGAGGCGCCGCGGGTCGGCCAGCAGCCTGATCGCCTCGCCCGCGATCGCCGCGAGCGCGGGGTGACCGTGGTAGTCGTCGTGCCAGCGGACCGCGGCCCGCGCGCCGGCGCCCCAGCCGTCGAGTCGCGGGCTCGTGGGGACAGCGGCCGCGGTGGCGTTGAGGTCGTCGACCGCGGCGGGGGCCGGTACGCGCTGAGCCAGGTGGGCGTCGAACAGCTCCCGCAGCACGGAGCGCAGGCGGCGGGTCGCGCTCGACGCCGGCGGGGGAGCGTCGGGCAGCCGGTCGGCCTGCAGCGCCCACCACGCGAGGTGCCGCGCCTCGTCGGCGATGAGGTCCTTGCCGGCCTCCAGCGCCTCCGTGTCCACGAGGTCGAGCGCGACGAGCGGCTCGGCTCCCATCGGGAAGCCCGCCGCCTGGAACTCGGCCAGCCCCGCAGCCACATCGCCTCCAAGCTGATCTAACGGTTAGGGCAAACAATCATACGTTAGCAGTTTCGATCCCGCAACGCTTGCGAGTGGTGTCCTAACGCGTATACGGTCGTTCTAACCATTAGATCGAGCTGGGGGGCCCGAGATGCCCGCGATCCGCCACCACCACGTCGAGGTCGACGGCCTGAAGGTGTTCGTCCGCGAGGCGGGCGACCCGGGGAAGCCGACCCTGGTGCTGCTGCCCGGCTACCCGTCGAGCACCCGCGCCTACGTGCGGCTGATCGACCGCCTCGCCGCCGAGTGGCACACCGTCGCGATCGACTACCCCGGCTTCGGCTCGTCCGACCCGCTGCCCGGCACGCCGACGTTCGACCGGCTCGCCGAGGTGACCGGCGAGGTGATCGACCTGCTCGGCATCGGCGACTACGCGGTCTACGTGTTCGACTTCGGCTCCCCGGTGGGCTTCCGCATCGCGCTGCGGCACGACCGGCGGGTCAAGGCCGTCATCACCCAGAACGGCAACGCGTACGAGGAGGGCTTCGGCCCGGCCGCCGAGGCGCTGAACGGCTGGTGGGCCGACAGGGAGAGGTACGAGGAGACCGTCGACGGGTTCCTCGGCCTCGACGGCACCCGGCAGCAGTGGCTCGCGGGGGTGCGGGACCCGGAGCACGTCGACCCCGAGCTGGTGCTCGCCGACCAGGCCGTGCTCGACCTGCCCGGCCGCCGCGAGTACATGAAGGCGCTGCTGTGGGACTACCGGACCAATCCCGTCCGGTACCCGTCGTGGCAGGAGTGGCTGCGCACCCGGCAGCCGCTCGTCCTCGCCGTCTGGGGACGCCACGACCCGTTCTTCGTCCCCGCCGGCGCCGAGGCCTACCGGCGTGACGTGCCGTCCGCGGAGGTCGTGCTGCTCGACACGGGGCACTTCGCGCTGGAGGAGGAGGTCGACGAGATCGCACGGCTGGTGCACACCGCGCTGGAGAAGACGTTCGCGTGACCCGTCGCGCCTCGGACGGAGCACCGCCCGACTGTCCACAGTGAACGGTGCTCCGGCGTGTACCCGTCAGCGCAAGGCCGCTTCGACCGCCTCGACGACCGCGGCGTCCTCGGGCTGGACGCTCGGGCGGAACCGGCCGATGACCTGCCCGTCGCGCGAGACGAGGAACTTCTCGAAGTTCCACTGCACGTCACCCGCCACGCCTTCGGCGTCGGGGTGCTCCACGAGTTCCGCGTAGACGGGGTGGCGATCGGGGCCGTTGACCTCGACCTTCTCGAACAGGGGGAACGTCACCCCGTACGTGGCCGAGCAGAACGTGGCGATCTCCTCGGCCGTGCCCGGCTCCTGACCCGCGAACTGGTTGCACGGGAAGCCGACCACGGAGAAGCCCTCCGCACCGTACTTCTCCTGCAAGCGCTCCAGACCCGCGTACTGCGGCGTGAGACCGCAGCGGGAGGCGACGTTGACGACGAGCAGCACCTTGCCCCGCAACGAGCCGAGCCCGCCGGGCTCGCCGGCGAGGGTGCTGACCGGGATGTCCAGGATCTCCATGGGACCAACGTAGTTCATCCCTCCTCGCACGGTCCCCGGGCGAGGCTCGCGGCGGCGCCCCGAAGGCATTCGCCGGGGTGATGGCGCCCATTCCATTTTCCGTTCAAAATGCGCCGCCGCGATTTTGGAACTCCGTTGGAGATTTTTTGGAGTGCGCGGGCAGACTCTCCGATGTCGGTATCGGACACAGGGAGGTGATTCACGTGGAGAAGACCCGCGCGAAAATGAAGAAGATCACGGTCCGCAAGGTGGGCCCGGTTCGCCTGACGGCGGCCGCCTGCTCGCAGTACAACGTCAAGCCGGCCTAAGGCGCGACGCGGGTGCGCCGGGCCCGGTCGGCCGGCGCACCCGATCTCACACCGGGGGAGGAACGTGTGACCGAGTTCGATCCTGACCGGCCGGTGCCGTTGCACCCGCTGGTGTTCCTGGAGGACGGCGACGAGGTGACCATCGGCCGCGCCGACGTCGACTCGTACGGCATCTTCCCCGGTGAGGGCGCCGAGCTGGTGCGCAGGCTGGTCGCGGGTGACACTCCCCGCGAGGCGGCGGAATGGTTCGAACGGACCTACGGCGAAAGCGTCGACATCGAGGACGTCGTCGGCGCTCTCGACGAGCTCGACCTCGTTCGCAAATCCGGGGAAGTCGTCACCGAAGCGGCACCAGTGCGCTTTTCCGCACTCGGCGCGGCTCTGTTCTCGCCGATCGCGTGGTTGTTTTATGCGGCATTGGCCGGATGGGCGTTGTACGCGATGGTCGTCAACGCGGACCTGCGGCCGACTTATCACAACATCTTCTTCTCCGACTACTACATGGTGATCCAGGTCGGTTTGTTCGTCGCCGCGGTTCCGCTGCTCCTGTTGCACGAGTCGTTCCACGCGCTCGCCGGGCGGAGGCTCGGCGTCCGGTCGAGGTTGCGCGTCGGCCGGCGGCTCTACTTCATCGTGCTGGAGACGTCCCTCGACGGGCTCGTGGCCGTGCCGCGGCGGCGGCGGTACCTGCCGATCGTCGCCGGGCTGCTCGCCGACGTGCTGGGGATCGCGGCGTGCACCGTCGCGGCCGACCTGACGCGGCACGCCGACGGGTCGCTGTCCGGACCGGGGCGGTTCCTGCTCGCGGTCGCGTTCGCCGCACTGCTCCGGGTGGTCTGGCAGTTCTTCTTCTACCTGCGCACGGACATCTACGTGCTGGTCAGCACGGTTCTCGGCTGCGTCGACCTGCACGGGGCGGCGCAGCGGATCTTCCGCAACCGGGTCCGGCGGCTGTTCGGGCGTCCGGAGGAGGACGAGTCGGTGCTGCACCCGGTCGACCGCAGGGTGGCCCGCTGGTACTCGTGGCTCGTCGTCGTCGGCTACACCGCCAGCCTCACGACGTTCGCGCTCGCCGGCGCCCCCGTGCTGTACCGGTTCGTGACCGGCGTGGTCGGCCGGCTCACCGGGGACGCGGTGTCCACCACCCAGCTGCTCGACTCGCTCGTCTTCGGCGGCGTGGCGATCGCGCAGTGCGCGGTGCTCGGCTGGCTCGTGGTCCGCGAGCGGGTGAAGGCGCGCCGCGACCGTCGTCCACACCACGTCATCCACTGAAAGGACGCACCATGGACAGCCGCTTCTGGATCCGCGCTGACCGGCGCGGCGACCGGGTCCACGCGCTCGCCGCCCTGGACGTGCCGCCGATCTGGGCGGTCGTCGACGCCCACCGCCGGTTGCGAGGGCCGTACACCGCGGCGGGGTCGTTGCTGCGCCGGATCGCCGACGACCTGTTGCGGCGGTGCCCGGAACTGGCGGAGCGGCACAACATCGAGCTGCTCACCAGCACCCCCGAGCTGGCCGGGCGGGTGCCGAGCGCGTGGCACACCCTCGAATGGGCGGTGCAGGACAGCGAACGCACCCGTTACTACTCGCGGCTGCACACCCGCAACATCGCGAACGGCCTGGCCGAACTGCTGCGCGACTACCTGGCCGCCCTCGGCGGCGGGCCGCGCACGCTGGTGGTCGAGAACGCCCACGAGGCCGACCCGTCGGACCGGGAGTTCATCGCGGTCCTGCTGCGGCGCCGGGACCTCCCGGGCCTCACCGTGGTCGTGGGCACGAGCAGCGCGCCGCCGGCCGACCCGCGTGGCGAGATCGACGTGTCCCTGGCGGAGACCATCGCCGCGCACGCGACGGTGGTCGAAGCGGAACCGGCCGGGGAGCCCCCGCTGCCGGCCGATCCCGCCCGGTCCTATGTGGACGGTGACGGCACGGACGACGACCCGCGCCTGCTCGCCGCCTACCTCGCCCTGCCGGCGGAGGCCCGCGCCGCCCTGCACGACGCCCGCGCCGAGGAGCTCTCGCGGTCGGACGAGTTCTCGTTGCGGCTCGGGGCGATCCCGTACCACCTGGAGCACGGCAGCGACCCCGCCGGAGCCGGCGCGCGGGCGTTGCGCCTCGCGCTCGACCACTGCCACAAGGTCGGCCTCTACCAGGCCGCGGCGGACGTCGGCCTGCGCGGGCGCCGGGTGGCGGACCGGGAGGCCGACGCCGACCTGTGGTGGCACCTGACCTTCCAGACCGGCATCGTGCTGGCGGCCGTCGGACGCGCGCACGAGGCCGAGGAGCTCTACGTCGAGGGCCGCGCCGCGTCGAAGGACCCGGCGGTGCACCTGGAACTGGCGTACTCGACGGCGATGCTGCACGCCCGCCACTACCCGGAACCCGAACGGGACTACGTCCGGGCACGGGCGTGGATGAACCTGGCGATCGCCCTCGCCTCGCAGCTCACCGACCCGAAGAAGGAAGCGTTCCAGTCCGTCTTCACCCGCAACGGCCTGGCGCTGGTGGAGGTGCGAGAGCAGAAGCCCGAGGAGGCGCTCGCCCTCGTCGAGGACGGCATGGCACGGCTGGACCGGGAGCTCGAACCGCACGAACACGTGCTGCACCGCTTGGTGCTGCGCTACAACCGTGCCCAGGTCTACGGCGCGATGGGCCGCTTGGAGGACGCGCTCGCCGACTACTCCTACGTCCTGGAACGGGACCCGAACTTCCCCGAGCACCACTTCAACGTCGGCAACGTCCTGCGCAGGCTCGGCCGCGACGAGGAGGCCATCGCCGCCTACCGCGAGGCGCTGCGCCTGTCGCCGCCGTTCCCCGAGGCGTACTACAACCTCGCCGACGCCCGCCTCGCCCTCGGCGACGTCGAAGGCGCCATGGCCGACTTCGCCTACGTCATCGAGCTGGACCCGAAACACGTCGACGCGAGGATCAACCGCGCCGGGCACCTGCTGGCCACCGGCGACCTCGACGCGGCGGAGCGGGACATCGCCGCCGCCCTCGAACTCGCGCCGGGCAACGCGCACCTGTTGTGCCTCAAGGGCCAGCTGCTCGTCGAACGGGAGCAGTACGCCGCGGCGTCCGAAGCACTCGAAGAAGCCCTGCGGCGCAACGAGAAGCTGGCCGAGGCGTGGGCGATCCGCGGCACGGTCGCCGTGGCGTCCGGCGAGCTGACCGACGCGATCGACTACCTCAGCCGCGCGATCACGCTCGACGACACCCCGGACGCCCGCTACAACCGCGCGGTCGCGTACGAGGAGTCCGGCGACATGGACGCGGCGATCCTCGACTACGACGCCGTCCTCGCCGTCACCGACGACGAGGACGCCCGGCAGCGCAGGGAGCTCTGCGCCGCGGCGACGGCTCGGTAGGCACCGCCGTGACAGCAACGGGGGACGTGGCCGCCGGAGTTCCGGTGGCCGCGTTCACCGACGCCATGAGCCGGCTGGTGTCGGGTCTCGCGGTGATCACCACCCGCCGGGCGGCGGGGGAGCCGTGCGGGCTGCTCGTGTCGTCGATCTGCTCGTACAGCGTGGATCCGCCGTCGGTGCTGGTCGTCGTCGACCACGCCTCGCGGTGCCGCGAGGCGCTCGCCCGGTGTGGCGAGTTCGGCGTGCACGTGCTCGGCAGCGCGCAGGAAGGCACCGCCCGGACGTTCGCGAGCCGCGGCGCCGACAAGTTCGCGGGTCTCGCCTGGGAGTGGGACGCGGCGGTGCCCCGCCTTCGTGCGGCGCCGATCTACCTGCGCTGCACCGCGACCGCCGTGTTCGACCACGGCGACCACACCGTGCTGATCGGCGAGGTCACGCGCGCCGACGTGGCCGAAGCCGAGCCGCTCGTGTTCTACCGGCGGCTGCTCGACTGGCGGCTACGGGGAGGCGGTGGGCTCCATCCGTGACGCGGACCGCGCGCGTTCGTGCCTGTGCCCCGTCACGAACGGGTCGTCGCCGTTGAGGACGGCCTGGTGCAGGGCCCGCAGCCGGGGCCCCGGCTCGATCCCCGCGTGGCTCGACAGCACCCGGTACGCCCTCGCGTAGGCCGCCAACGCGTCCGCGCGCCGTTCCGCCTGGCACAGCGCGAGCATCAGCTGCTCGTGGAACCTCTCCCACAACGGGTAGGTCCCGCACAGCTCCTCCAGGTCGCACACCGCCAGGTGCCCGTCACCGCGGCAGAGCACGACGTCGAAGCGGTCGCGCAGCAGTTCGAGGTACTCCTTCTCCAGCCGCGAGATGTCGTGGTCGAACAAGCCGGTCTCGCGCAGGTCCGCGAGCGGCGAGCCGCGCCACAACGCGAGCGCGGACGTGAAGATCGCCCTGGCCCCGGCGCAGTCCCCGGCCGCGACCGCCGCCTGCCCGTGCCTCGCGAGCTGCCGGAACCGGGTCAGGTCGAGCTGGTGCGGTTCCAGGTGCAGCACGTACCCGGACGGACGGGTGCTGAGCACGGGGTGCGAGGCCCGTACGCCGGAGAACCCCGGCGTGAGCACGCGCCGCACCGCCGTCACGTACCCGTGCAGCGCGGCGACGGCCGACCGGGGCGCCCCCCGCGCCCACAGCTGGTCCACGATGCGGCTGGTCGGCACGAACTCGTTGGCGTGCAACGCGAGCAGAGCGAGCAAGGCCCGTTGCTTCTGCGCCGTCGGTGTGCATCTTCGTGCGCCGCGGGTGACCTCGAACGTCCCGAGGACCCGGAAGTGCAGCGGTTCGTCCCCCGTTGCCAAGCGATCGCCACCTCTTGTCCGGAACCCGTTGCGACCCACCGACTTCGCACACCTGACCGACCCCGACAGTGTCGGACAGCGAGGGACTTCGAGATAGTGTTCGGGCCGAAACTGCCGGTGCGACCAGCCGCCGTCAGACCTGGTTCCCGCTCCGCGAGGCCGTCACAGCACCAGCTTGTGGTACTGCTCCCGGTCCAGGTCGTACACCTCGAGCGACACCTGCGCGGGTACTCCTTCGACGGGCTTGAGGTGGTCGCGCAGGAGATCCACGCTCGTCCGCCCGACCTGCTGCTTGAGCTCGACGGGCCGGCCCGTGAGCAAGCCGACCCGCACGTGCACCATCGCGGCCGGCGACCCGTCCCCGACCACGACCTCCTCGACCTGCCGGAACCGCGTCTTGAACCCGGCGATGTCGGCGCTGACCACCGGCGACAGCGTGCTGTGCAGGGCGAGGGCGAACCCGCGGCGGTCGAACGCCCCGCTCAGCTCGGGGGAGTACTCGACGGTGATGTGTGGCATGGCATCACGCTACCGGCGGAGGTCGCGATCGCGTGGGCGGTGCCGCGCGAAAGATCATCATTCGGGATGCGGGCCAGGTGTCACTTGCCGTGCGGGTCCTCGGTGTTGATCGCGGCGACCACCTGGTCGTAGTCGCCGCGCGCTTCGCCGTAGCGCAGGAACTTCACGCGCTCGACCTGGATCTCCCTGGAGTCGGGCTGGGTCTCGATGAGGCTCATCACCTCGGCGACGTACTCGTCGAGCGGCATCGCGTGCTCGTTCTCCGCGTGACCGGGCAGGAGGTCGGTCCGCACCGCCGGCGGCTCCAGTTCCACGACCCGCACCGACGTGTCCGCGAGCTGCAGGCGCAGGGTCTCGCTGAGCATGTGGATCGCCGCCTTGGAGGCGTTGTAGCTCGGCGTGATCTTCAGCGGCGCGAAGGCGAGGCCCGAGGAGACGGTCATGATCGTGGCGCTCGGGAGGGTTTGGAAGTGCTCGACGAACGCGGCGATCAGGCGGATCGGGCCGAGGACGTTGGTGGTGATCGTGTTCTCGGCGGAAGCCAGGAACGACCCGGGGCGGTGCCAGTCCTCGACGCGCATGACGCCGGCCATGGTGATCAGCACGTTCAGGTCGGGGAACCGGCCGAGGACGTCCTCGGCCGCGGCTTCGACGCTGCCGGCGTCGGCGGTGTCGATGCGCACGGTGTGGACACCGGGGTGCTCGGCGGCGATCCGGTCGAGCAGTTCGGTGCGCCGGCCACCGACGACGACGGTGTTGCCGCGCTCCCGCAGGGCGAGGGCGAGCGCCAGGCCGATGCCGCTGGTGGCGCCGGGGATGAAGACGGTGTTTCCGGTGATGTCCATGCACCGAGCTTCGGACCTTCCGCGGACGTGCGGCAGAGAGCGCTTATCGGGGGATCGGCGATCCCTGGCACGCCGCGCCGGGCCCCGGATACTGGAAAGCATGGATCGGGTGGAGCTCGCGGCCTTCCTGCGCCGCCGCCGGGAGGAGCTGCGGCCGCAGGACGTCGGACTGCCCGTCGGCGCGCGCAGGCGGGCGACGGGGTTGCGGCGCGAGGAGGTCGCGGCGCTGGCGGCCATGTCGACGGACTACTACACGCGCCTGGAGCAGCAACGCGGCCCGCAGCCGAGCGAGCACATGCTGACCGCTCTCGCCCGCGCGCTGCGGCTGACCGGTGACGAACGCGACTACCTGTTCCGCGTCGCCGGCCGCAACGCCCCGTCGCCCCAGGTCACCACCACGCACGTCGCGCCGGCCTTGCAGCGCGTGCTGGACAGGATCACCGACACCCGGCGCTGATCCTGTCGAACCTCGGCGAGGTCCTGGTGCAGAACAGGTTCGCCGAGGCGCTCTACGGCGACTCCTCGCACTTCACCGGCCTCGCCCGCAGCGGGATCTACCGCTGGTTCACCGACCCGCGCGAGCGCCTGGTCTACCCGGAGGACGACCGCGAGCGGCAGAGCCGCGCCCAGGTGGCGAACCTGCGCGCCGCGTACGCCTCGATGGGCGCGCGTTCACGGGCGGGCGAGCTGGTCCGCGTGCTGCAGAAGGAAAGCGCCGAGTTCGCGCGGCTGTGGGAACGGCACGAGGTCGCCAAGCGCTACGAGGACCACAAGGTGCTGATCCACCCGCAGCTCGGCGCGATCGAGGTCGACTGCCAGGCGCTGTTCACCGAGGACCAGTCGCAGGCGCTGCTCGTGCTGACCGCGCCGCCGCGCACCGAGGCGTTCGACAAGCTGCAACTGCTCGGCGTCCTGGGCACCGAGGAGTTCGTCAGCCGAGCTTGAGGATCGTCTCCTCGATCTCGGCCTTGCGCGCGTTGGCGTACCCCACGTCCGTGCCGACCACCTCGAAGCCCGCCCGCACCAGCACCCGCCGCGACCCGGCGTTGTCACTCGCGACCCGCGCGTGCACCGGCCTCGTGGTGACCTCTCGCAGCAGCAGCTCCACCGCCCGCCCGGCGACGCCCTGCCCCCAGACGGCGCGGTCGACCCAGTAGGTGATCTCGGTGTCGCCCTCGACGACGAAGCTCGCGATGCTGCCGACTACCCGCCCGTCGCCGACGATCACCCGGTTCGTGGTCTCCGGGTTCGCGAGGTTGCGCCGCAGGTGCGCCTCGAACGCCTCCCGGTCGTCGGGGTCCTGCGCGGTGAACGCGGCCATGGCGACCGACTCGGGGTCGCGCATGAACTCGAACAACGCGTCGAAATCGGCGTCCTCGACAGGCCGCAGCGTCACTTCACGGATCACCTGACGAGCCTAGTCGTTCGTGCTGGGCCGTCTGGGGTCTTTTGCACCAGTGGACCGCCGCAGGGCGTCCGGGTGAACGCCATTTCGCCCGGAGTCCTCGCGTCGGCCGACCGGACCTCGTCGTTGTGCAGCTCGCTTCAACGTGGCCGGTCTGGCGTTGCACGCCGCCCCCGACGTCGACGACGGAGGAGGGCCTGCCGCCGCTGACCGCGCCCCGGCGCTGGTCGTGACCGCCGATCGCCACACCACAGCGATGATGAGCAACGGCTGCGGCCTGTCGCACCGGTGCCCCGGCGAGAGCGGGCTGGGGGAGCGCGGCACCGCGGCGGGCGTGCGGTGGAGCTCCGTCGCCGAGAACGTCGGCATGGGCGGTCCCGTCGAGGACACCGTCGACCCGATCTCCAGGACGGCGCTCGGCCTCACGCGGAGCATGATCGGCGAGAAGCCGCCGGAAGACGGCCACCGCGGGAACATCCTCAGCAGGTCGTCCACCCGCGTCGGCATCGTCGTGATCCGCGACGCCACGGGAACCGTGTGGATTACGCACGACTTCGCCGGGAGTTGAGCCGCGAAACCCGTTTTCGAAAGATCATCCTGAAGTCGTACGTGGGAACGCGACCACAGTCGGACGCGTGACGACCGGTCCGGACAGCACTGTCTCTTCCGTGCAGACCGTCACCTACCGCTGGCCGACCACCGTCACCACCGCCACCCGGGACGACACCCCGGAACTGGTGCGCTGGACGGGGTTCGGCGGCGCGCTCCTGCTCACGGCCGGGGCGTGGGCGGTGAGCGCCGGGGCACCGCCGCTCGCGCTGGGCGCGGCGATCGCGGGTGCCGGGCTGGTCGTGCTGGCGTGGGTGCTGCTGAGGAACGCGCTGCCGGACCCGTTGTGGCTGCGCCGGACGCTGGCGTGGTGGTGCGGGCCGCTGCTGGTGGCCCCGCCGCTGTTCAGCCGCGACGTCTTCAGCTACCTCGCCCAGGGGGAGGTGGCCGCGCGCGGGCTCGACCCGAACGTGGTCAGCCCGGCGGCGGGGGCGAGCGCGGAGGCGGTCGCACGGGTCGGCTCCTACTGGCGGGAGACCCCGTCGCCGTACGGACCGCTGTTCGGCACGGTCGAACGCGCCATCGCCGAGGTCACGGGCGGCGACCCGGTCCTGGGCGTCGGGCTGTACCGGCTGGTGTCGGTGCTGGGCCTGCTGCTCGTGGTCTGGTCGGTGCCGAGGCTCGCGGAGATCGCCGGTGTCGACGAACGCGCGGCGCTGTGGCTGGGTGTGCTGAACCCGCTGGTGCTGTGGCACCTCATCGGCGGTGTCCACAACGACGCCCTGATGCTCGGCCTCATGCTGTCCGGCATCGTCGTGGCCCTCACCGCGCTGCCCGGCATGAGGTGGTGGCAGTTCACGGCCGGCGTCGTCCTCATCGGACTCGGCGCACAGGTCAAGCTGCCCGCGCTCGTCGCGCTCGCGGTGGTCGGCACCGCACTGGCCCGGCGGCTCGGCGGGGGCCTGGTGAGGTTCGTCCTCGCGGGACTGTCCATGGTGGTCGCCGCCGCCGCGGTCTCGGTGCTGACGTCGCTGGCGGGCGGCTCCGGTTTCGGCTGGGTGCGGGCGCTCGGCACACCGTCGAAGATCAACAGCTGGATGGCGCCGACCAACTGGCCCGGCTACCTGGCGGGTGCGGTGTTCGGGCCGCAGAGCGGTCAGGCGATGATTTCCTCGGCACGGATCGCGGGGCTCGTGCTGATCCTGTGCGGCGTGGCCGTGGTGGTGCACCGCCACCTGCGCGGCGGGATCTCCGAGGTGGCGGCGCTGGGGATGATGATGAGCCTGATCGTGGTGCTGGGGCCGGTGATCCAGCCGTGGTACCTGCTGTGGGCGGTGCTGCCGTTGGCCGCGTGCCTGCCGGACGGACCGTGGCGTGCCAGGGTCGCCGCGGTCGCCGGGGTGTTCGCGCTGCTGGTGCCGCCGCTCGCGGGCGACTTCTCGGGTCGCGTCGCCGAGCTGATCGTGGCCTACGCGCTGGGGATCGCCCTGGTGGCGGGCGCGTACCTCGTCCTGCGCCGGGCGAGGGTGTCCGTTGCGCAGAGCTGACCTCGTCCGCTACGGCGCGGCCGCGCTGTCCGGCGGCGTGCTGGCGCTGAGCTTCCCGCCGCGCACGCTCTGGTGGCTGGCCGTGCCCGCGTTCTTCGCGCTGTGGCTCGTCCTGAGGAGCGGCCGGCACTCGGGCCGTCTCGGGTTCGTCTTCGGCTTCGCGTTCTTCCTGCCGCACCTGTGGTGGATCCAGCACTTCCTCGGCGCCGACTTCGGCCCGTGGCCGTGGCTCGTGCTCAGCGCGTTGATGGCGCTGTTCATCGGCGGCGTCTGCGCGCTGTTCCCGCTGGTGGCGCGGCTGCCCGCGGCACCGGTGTGGGCGGCGCTGCTGTTCGTGCTGCAGGAGACCCTGCGCGGCCTGGTCCCGTTCAACGGCTTCCCGTGGGGCCGCGTCGCGTTCGGCCAGGTCGACGGGCCGTTCGGGCAGCTCGCCGCGGTCGGCGGGGCGCCGCTGGTGACGTTCGCGGTGGTCTTCACCGGCTTCGGCCTGGCCGCCTGGCTGCCCCGGTGGACCCGCGCGTGGGCGCTCGTGCCGATCGTCGCCGCGCTCGCCGTGGGCCCGCTGATCTCGGTCGACGCCCAGGCCGGGCAGCGCACCGTCGCGGTGGTGCAGGGCAACGCGCCCGACCTCGGCCTCGGCCTGCTCGGCGAGGGCGCCACCCTGCGCGAGAACCACCTGCGCAAGACCGCCGAACTGGCCGCGCTGGTCCGCGGCGGCGCGCTGCCGAAGCCGGACCTCGTGGTGTGGCCGGAGAGCGCGACCAGGACCCGCGACCGCGACCCGGTGCTCGACGGCGCCATCCGCGACCTCGGCGTGCCGACCCTCGTGAGCGCGTTGCGCGGTGCGCAGAACGCCGTCATCGCCTGGGATCCCGTGACGGGCGCGGGTCCGTCGTACGCGAAGCAGGAGCTCGTCCCGTTCGCCGAGCACATCCCACTGCGCCCGCTGGCCCGGCTCGTGACGCCGTTCGCCGACCAGGCGGACCTCGAGGCGGGTACCGAACCGGGCGCGCTGGACATCGCGGGCACGCGCGTGGGCGTCGGCATCTGCTACGAGGTCGCCTACGACTACGTCCTGCGCGAGAGCGCGGCCGCGGGTGCTCAGGTGCTGGTCGTTCCGACGAACAACGCGTGGTACGGCCGGGGCGAGATGACCTACCAGCAGCTCGGGATGGCCCGCCTGCGCGCCGTGGAGCACGGCAGGGCGGTCGTGGTCGCGGCGATCAGCGGCGTGAGCGCGGTGGTGCGGCCGGACGGCAGCGTGGTGCGGTCGACCGGGATGTTCACCGACGACCTGATGGTCGACAGCGTGCCGCTGCGCACTGATCTGACGTTCGCGACGAGGTTCGGCGGCGCCGTCCACGTCCTGCTCACGGGTGCGGCTGTCGCCGCGTGCGTGGCCGGGCTGTGGAGGCGCCGCCGCGCCTCAGTTCCTGCCGAGCAGGGCTGACCCCAGCGACGTCCGCCGGTGCAGCACCGACAACCCCTGCCGCTGGGTCGTCAGCAGCCCCGCCTCCCTCAGCACGGTCGTGTGCCGGCTGACCGAGGACGGGGACGCTCCCAGGCGTTCCGCGAGCTCGGTCGTCGTCGCACCGGCTCCCACGGCCGCCAGCACCGCCGACCGGGTGTTGCCGAGCAACGCCGCGAGCGCGCCCTGCTCGCGGCGCCCGCTCTGGAGCTGCCGCTGCCACGTCCAGTCGTGGTGCAGCGGGTACACCACGGTCGGCGGCAGCTCGGGATCGGCGAACGCCACGGGCGTGCGGCGGCAGAAGTACGACGGCACCAGCCGCAGCCCGCGCCCGTTGAGGTGCAGGTCGCGGTCGTGCGCGTACTGGACCTCCAGCACGGGTGCCCGCCAGTTCATCAACGGCCACATCCCCCGCAGCACCCCTTCGACGTCGCCCGCGACCCCGAGCCGGTGCACCCGGTCGGTCTCGACGGCCTCGTCGAGCAGGTCGCCGTACGGCTCGACCACCGCGCGGTGGTAGCGGGTGAGCGCCTCGGTGAGCTCCAGCAGCGACTCACCGTCCCCCGCCGCCAGCGGGCGCGTCCACCCGGGTGTGGGGCGCACCTCCTCGAGCCGGCGGAACTCTTCCCGCAGCCGGTGGCGGGGTGTGGACCGGATCACGGCGAGCGCGCTCCCCAGGCCCTGCGCGCCCTCGGGCGGCGTGATGAAGTCCGGGAAGTACGGCGCCTTCGGGGTGAGCACGGACAGCATCCGCACGCCGGACGTGATCACCTGCCGGTCGCCGTGCCGGCGGACGTGGCGGAGCCACGGCTGCAGCATCAGGCCGCAGTCCAGTTCGGTCAGCCTCAGCCAGCTGAACACCATTTCCCAGAGCGGGTCCACCCTTTCCGCCACCTGCGTACGCTCCAGATCGCCAGCGGAAAAATGGATGCGCAACACAGCAACCTCCCCAGGCCAGGTCACCGCGAATCACATTACCGGGCGTGTCACTCCGCCGAATTCCGCAACGAAAACCGGGCGCGGGAGGAGTGCCCCGCGCCCGGTCGGCGTGCTGCTCGCGGACTCAGCCGCAGGAACCGCTGGTCCACTGGTGCGAACGCACCTGGTAGGTGCCGGCGAGGCCGCCCTTCTGGCCCTGCCTCGTGCACCCGATCCGGTTGTTGTAGCCGGTGTTGCGGTAGAACACGACGCCCTTGGCCGAGGACGTCCCCCGGTTGTAGACGGACTTGACCTCGCGGTCCGCGGCCCACGAGCACTTGACGGAGCCCGACGTCCAGTCCGGGTCCGCCACGTCCCACATGCACCGCTTGCCCTTGCCGCCGAAGCCGTCCCAGAAGCAGACGTTGCCGGTGTTGCAGTCCCAGGCCGCGAGGGCTTGGCCCGTCTCGCTGTCGAACGCCTCGCCCGCCGCGGCGGCCTGCGCGACCGGGGCCTGCGCCTGCGCGCTCGGTGCCGCGAAGGCGACGGTGAAGAGCATGGCGAGCGGCATCAACGCCGGCAATACACGCCGAACGAACCTCAAAGGATTCCTCCCCAACTCACAAATGATTTCGACCGGCGCCACTCCAAGCAGGGAGGGGAACTGGGGAAAAGCTATTGCTGCGTGGTGCAAAAGCGCTTTTCACGCCCCTCGGGTGTACCTGTGCTTCACGCCGGTGGGGAAGTGCTGGGGGTCGCCGGCCGGCCTCAGCACGACCTCGGGCAACTGCCGTTCGACGGGCACGTAGTGCGCGAACTCGCTGTTGAGCCGCAGCAGCTGGGCGCGGATCGACTCGGCGACCTCCGCCGCGTCCGCGGTCGCGCCCGGCGCGGTCTCGACCGTGATCCGCAGTCGCCGGTCGCGCTCTTCGTCCTCGGCGGATTCGACCACGAACTTGCCCGTGACCACCTCGCTGATCCCCGGCTGTTCCAAACCGACCGCCACGTTCTCGGGGTGGATGTTCGCGCCGAAGAACGACACCGTGAACAGAGATCGCCCGAACAGGAACACGAACGGCAGCTCCGGTCCGGGCGGGGGAGTGAAACCGTTGCGGGCGCACAGCTCCAGCAACGCGCCGTACTCCCAAAGGCCGCCCTCGTCGGCGATCCGGTAGCGGATCAGCGGGATCCCGCCGTCCGCGGTGAACACCAGCATGCCGTCGTGCACCTCGAAGAACCGGCTCGCCGGGTCGTACTGCACGAGGGTCGGCAGCCGCGGGTCACCGAAGACCTCGCGCGCCAGATCGGGCCGGTCCGCGAGGAACCGCCGGATGCCCGCCGACAGCGGGGTCTCGGTGCCCAGCACGCCGGAATCCGCCGTGCCGTAGAGGGAAGCGACGTCGCGGACGGGATCGGTGATGCCCGCGCGCCGGGACACCAGGTCGCGCCACTGCTCGCTGAACACCTCGCCCGCCAGCACGAGCTTGATGCGGTACGCAGGCCAGTCGACGCCGTCCGCGAGACCGGTGTCGACGACGTCCTTCACGAACGGCGGGTAGCCCAGCAACACGACCTGCTCGAAGTGCGGCGCCAGTTCCGGCAGCACGCGCAGGATCTCCGCCTTGTTGTTGCCCGGCGCCACGACCGTGATCGGGCAGCCCTTCGCCGCGAGGTGCCGCACGCACGCCTGCGTGAACAGCCCGCCGACCCACGTGCCGAGAGGGAAGCACACCACGGCGAGTGTCGTCCGCTCGTCCGCGCCGAACCCGTCGACGAGCACCTGCTCGAAGCGGCGCGCGACGTGCAGCTCGTCCTCGAGCGCCCGCGGCCAGACCGTCGGCCGCCCGCTCGACCCGGACGACACCGCGATCATGTCGCAGCCGGCGAGCGATCCGTCGCGGCACAGCTCCGGCAACGGGTACCGCTCGTGGTAGCTCGCCTTGTCGAGCAGCGGCAGCCGCTGGAAGTCCTCGAACGTCGTGATCGACGAAGGCTCGATCCCGTTCTCCGCCAGCAGGTCGCGGTAGGCGGGCACTGTGGAGGCCGTGTGCCAGAACAGGTCGAGCACCCAGCTCGGGGACTTCGGCTCGCCGGTCGCGAAGAAGTCGTCGAAGGCCCGGCGCACGCGGGTCTGCCTGCTGCTGTCCATCACCGGAGCGTAGCGAGCACCTCCATATCGACTAACTCTATTGCTTCAGTGTTGACTAAAAATAGCCCCTCGGCCGGTCGGCGATCACTAGCCTCGACGGGGTGCGCATCCTCTTCTCGTGCCGTCCGGCCTACGGCCACGTCTTCCCGCTGGTCCCGCTCGCCAGGGCGGCGCGGGAAGCGGGCCACGAGGTCGTGTTCGCGACCGGGCAGGACTTCTTCGGCACCGTGCGGAACCTCGGTTTCGAGGCGCATCGGGCGGGCATCTCGGTCGGGGAGGCCGAAGCCGAGGCCCGCAGGCGGCACGGTGACGCCGACGTCACCAGACTCATGATCACGATGTTCGCGGACGTGCTGCCCCGTGCGACAGCCGGCGACCTCGCCGCACTCCTGCCGCGGGTCCGACCCGACCTCGTCGTCTACGAGCAGAGCGACGTCGGCGCCGCGAAGGCCGCCCGGGACGCGGGGATCCCGTTCGTGTCGCACGTGATCGGCCGGTCGATGCCGCCGCCGGTGCAGCAGCTGGCCGCGCCGGAGATGGCGTGGCTGTGGGAGGGTGCCGCGCCCGCCGACCTGATGCTCGGCGACGTGGTGGTCGACCTGTGGCCGGACGTCGTGCGCGATCCGGTCGTCGCGGCGATCCCGACGGTGCTGCGGCAGCGTCCGGCGGCGTTCGACCTGGACGTCCCGATGCCCGAGGTCGGATCGGCGAAACCGCTGGTGTACCTGACGCTCGGCACGGTGTCGTTCGGCCGCGCGGAGGTCCTGCGGGCGGCGGTCGACGGGCTCGCGCGCCTGCCGGTCACGGTCCTGGTCGCGCTCGGTCCCGGCGATCCGGCGCTGCTGGGCGAGGTACCGGGCTCCGTCCACGTCGCCGGGTTCGTGCCGCAGGCGCAGGTGCTGCGGCGAGCCGACCTCGTGGTGCACCACGGCGGAACGGGCACCGTCCTCGGCGCGCTCGCGGCCGGCCTGCCGCAGCTCGTGCTGCCCCAGGGCGCCGACCAGTTCGTCAACGCCGACGTGCTCGCGCAGACCGGTGCCGGTGCGAAGCTCGTCGGTCCGGAGACCACCGCGGACGCCATCACCGCCGGGGCGCGCCACCTGCTGGACGACCCGGCCGCGCGGAACGTGGCCACGACGGCGGCGGCCGAGATCGCCCGGATGCCCGAGCCGGCCGCCGTCGTCGAGGAGCTCACCGCACTGGTGCGGGGGACGTCCTGACGTCGGCGGCGGCCTCCAGGTGGTCGGGCAGCGACGCGCGGTAGATCGGCCCCACCGCCTCCACGGTCCCGCCGTGCCCGGTCACGATCTCCCGCACCAGCGCGAGGCCGAGCCCGAACCGCCCCTCACCGGGTCCTCGGTGGGACCGCTCGAACAGGCGCTCCGCCTCGGCCGGGTGGAACCCGTCGCCGTTGTCCGCCACCACCAGCTCCGCCTGCCCGGCGACGGCCCGCACGCTCACCGAGATCCGGCCGCCGTCCGGGGTGTGGCGCAGGGCGTTGGCCAGCAGCTCGTCCACGGCGCGGCGCAGCCCGGTCTCGATCCCGCCGACCCGCACGGGCCGCCCGGGGTGGTCGAGCGACACGGTGATCCGTCGTTCGGCGGCACGTTCGGTCTCGCCGACCACCGCGGCCTCCGCGACGTCGGCGAGGTCGACGGGGACGCGCCGCTCGTGCAGCTGCGCGGACGCCAGCAGGTCGTCCACCACGTCGACGAGCCCGCGGATCGACCTGGCCAGCGCGTCGAGGTCGGTGCGCTGGTCGGCGGGCAGCCCGGCGGCGAGCACCTGGGCGCGCAGGTGCGCGCGGGCGATCGGGGTGCGCAGCTCGTGGCTCGCGTCGGTGACGAACCGGCGTTGCCGGGCCAGCGCCTCCGCCCAAGGTCCCACGGTGCGGCGGCTGATGGTCAGGCCGACCAGCGCGGCCAGCAGCAGGCCCGCCACGAGCGCGATCGCCAGTGCCAGCAGCAGGTGCGCGCGGTCGAGGAGCTGGTAGCGCAGGTCGAACACGGCCTGCACCGTCGTGCCGTCCGCGCCCGGTGCCGTGAGCACCATGTACTCCGTGCCGTTCGCCGTGACGTCGCGTTCGATGGAACCGCGTGACGCGTGCACCGCGTCGATGTCGTCGCGCAACAGGAACCCGCGCGGCACCTCCAGATCACCCTCGTGCAGCGTCCCGTCCTCCAGCACGAACACCCACGCGCAGCGCGGCGCGATGCCCGGCACCCCGTACCGGGCGTTGTAGCGCAGCTCGCGCGACACCTGCGTCTCCTGCGCGTGCACCATCACGACGTACGCGATCCCGCCGACGAAGGTGATCATCAGCGCGATCGCCAGCGCCACCAGCACGCTCACCCGCAGCCGCGCCCTGCCGACCTCCGCGCGCTCCGCCTCGGCCCACGACCTCACAGAGCCCCCAACCGGTAGCCGATCCCCTGCACGGTCTGCACGACCGAACGCCCGACCTTGGACCGCAGGTAGTGCACGTACGTGTCCACAATGGACGTCGAGGGCGCGTCCTGGAACACGGTCCTCCGCAACGCCGCGCGCGTGTGTGCACGGTCTCGGGGTGCGTGGCGAGCACCCGCAGCAGCGCGAACTCCCTGGCGGTCAACGGGATCCTCTCCCCGTCGGGCAGCACGACCTGGTGCTGTTCCAGCTCCAGGCGGCCGGCGCCGATCCGCAGCACGGCCGCCAGTTCCGCGGCCCGCCGGCACAACGCCCGCAGCCGCGCGGTCAGCTCGCCCAGGTCGAACGGTTTGGCGAGGTAGTCGTCGGCGCCGGCGTCGAGGCCCTCGATCCGGTCGTGCACCGAGCCCATCGCGGTGAGCACGAGCGCCTGCGTCCGCACGGACCGGGAACGCAACCGGGACAACAGGTCCAGCCCGTCGATCACCGGCAGCCCGCGGTCGATCACGACGACGTCGTAGGGGCGGGTGAGCGCGAGGTGCAGGCCGCGCTGCCCGTCGCGCGCGACGTCCACGACGTACCCCTCGCCGCGCAGCACGGTGGAGAGCAGCTCCACCAGCTCCCGGTCGTCGTCGACCAGCAGGAGCCGGAAGTCGTGACTGGACCGGGGTTTCGCAGTGGAGCGCACGTCACCCACGATGGCACGCGTCCGGCGCGGCCAACCAGGTCACCGGGGCCGGGTGACAGCTCGCGGACAGGCACCGGACCGGTTCCCGGTCGTGATCACAACGCCCGGTGCTGCGGCGTTCCCCGGCCGCAGCCGCCTTGTGGATCAACCGGGTGCGCCGTTCGGCACACGGCGCACAGCGGTAGGTGAAATATAAACAGGTGAACCGCGAGCCTCGCGTGACCTGCGGTCACGCGAGAACTGTGAACGGCTACCAGGCCGGAGCCACGGCCGAGGCGGTGCGCAGCTCGCCCACCCAGCCCGCGGTCGCGACGGCCCGCAGCCCGTCGTCGCCCTCGGCGAGCTTGCCGTGCGGGCCCAGCACGTCGCTGCCGCCGTCGTGCCACCGCACCGGCAACCGGCCGTGGCGCTCCAGCAGGCCGGCGAACTTCGTGGTGAGCTCGGCACCGCCGATGTGCACCCACCGGCTGGGGAACAGCTCCAGCAGCTCGATCGTCGCCGGGCTGAGCTCCGGCACGACGGTGACGCCGTGATCGCGGCCGTACTCGACGAGATCACGCAGGTGGTCGGGATCGCCGTCGGGGAACACGTGCAGCACGTTGAGCTTGTAGGCGGCCATCCTGTCGATCGCCCTGCGCATCTCGGCGGGCGGGAGCAGCGCGCTCGACACCCCGCGCCACGCGAAGGCGGGGGAGTCGCGCACGTCGGCCGCCCGCACCGTGCCGTCGCGGGCCATCAGCTGCCGGAACGACTGCACGCCGTGCCGCAGCCCCGCCTGCGTGCCGGCGCGCAGCATCACCGCGTCGTTGCTGACCAGCAGCGCGTACCCCTCGGGCCCGAGCCCGCGCATCGCCGGGTCGTGCGACACCATCAGCATGCCGTCGGGCGACTCGGCCAGCAGGTAGCCGGTCTGTCTGAAGATGTGCTCGCGCAGCATCGCGGCGGCGGTGCGCGCCTGTCCGGTCACCCGGACGGTGACGTCTTCGGTCAGTACGAACGAGCCCGTGCGACGGGGCGCGCTCGTGGGCATGGGAACAATCACCGGTTTCCTCTCCAGCAACCCAACGCTGGCAGTATCAGGGGAGTTCCGGCGTCCCGGGGGTGAACCCGGTCGTGGCGGCTGTTGTCCTGATCACATTGGTCTAGTCCAAAAGCTCCCGGACCCGCGGCACGACCTGCGTCCCGTACAGCTCGATCGTGCGCAGGAGCGAGTCGTGCGACAGCCCGCCTATCCCGTACTTGAGGTCGAACCGGCTGGCGTCGAGCTTCTTCATGGTGCGGGCCATCTTCTGCGCGACCGTCTCCGGCGAGCCGACGAACAGCGCGCCGTGCGGCCCGACCTCGTGCGCGTAGGACTCCGGCGTCGGCGTGGCGAACCCGCGCGTCTTGCCCAGCCGTCCGATCACGTCGAGGTAGTGCGGCCAGAACTCCTCGCGCGCCTGCTCGTCGGTCGGCGCCACGTGACCGGGGGAGTGGATCCCGATCGGCTGCGGCTCGTGGCCGAACTTCTCGAGCGCGTGCTTGTAGAGCTCCGAGAACGGGGCGAAGCGGCCGGGGTGGCCGCCGATGATCGCGAGCATCAGCGAGAAGCCGTACGAGGCCGCGCGCACGACCGACTGCGGGCTGCCGCCGACACCGATCCACGTCGGGAACGGCTCGGTGTGGGGCACGACGTCCTGCTCGTGCAGCGCCGCGCGGGTCTTGCCCTGCCAGGTGACCGGCCCGCCCCCCAGCAGCTCGGCGAACAGGTGCGTCTTCTCCTCGAACAGGTCCTCGTAGTCGGCGAGGTCGTAGCCGAACAGCGGGAACGAGTCCACACTGGACCCGCGCCCGAGGATGATCTCCGCGCGGCCGTCCGACAGCGCGTTGAGCGTCGAGAAGCGCTGGAACACGCGGACCGGGTCGTCGGAGCTCAGCACCGTGACGGCCGAGCCGAGGTGGATCGACGACGTGCGGGCGGCGATCGCGGCCAGCACCACGTCGGCCGCCGACAGCGGCATGTCCGCGGTGTGGTGCTCGCCGATGCCGAAGAAGTCGAGGCCCACCTGGTCGGCGAGCACGCCCTGGTCGACGAGGTTGCGGATGGTCTGCGCGTGCGACAGCGGGGTGCCGGAGGCGTCGTGGGTGACGTCGCCGAACGTGTCGAGCCCGAACGTGGTCATGACTTCTCCTTGATGTGCGTCTCGAACTCCTGCCTGCGGGCCGCGACCCCGAACAGCGGGCTGCCCGGTTCCAGCAGCCGTCCCGCGGCCAGCGGTCCCACCGGCACCGGGTCGAACCCGATGTCCCGCAGGAACGCCGCGACGACCTCGACGGCGCCGGGTGAGTCGCCGGCGACGCCGACGGCACGGCCCGCGGCGGGTTCCATGTCCTGGTAGGCGACGTGGTTGAGGGACTTGACGACGTCCGCGCCCGCCAGCCGCGCCGCCACCTGCTCGCTCGTGCCGAGGGGCTCGGCGGAGGGCGGCCAGTGGTTCATCGCGTCGACGACGACCTTGCCCGCGAACGCGCCCGGCTCCAGCGAGGAGAACCGGTGCCACGGGATGGCGAGCACCACCAGGTCCGCGTCGGCGACCGCGTCGGCCGCCGTGAGCGCCTTCGCGCCCGGCGCGAGGAAACCGACGATCATCTCGATCCGCGAGGGATCACCGGAGCCCGCGATGGCGACCTCGTGACCCGCGCCGAGGGCGAGGCGCGCGAGGACGGGACCGACGTGGCCCGCTCCGAGAACAGCGATCTTCACAGCACACCCGACCTGGTTGGTTGATGTGTCATCCGTATTAACCGGACCAGACCCCGTTTATTCCGGCGGGTCGCTTGCCGCGCAGACCGGCTGGGTCGTTGCGGTGCCCTTCTCCTCCGTGAGGGCGTTGTTGCCAGGTGGTCTGCGCGGCATCGCTTCGCTCAAGCGGGTGGTCGGTGATCCGCGCGAAGAACACCCCGGCGGTTCTTCGGCCGCGTTCCGCACCGCAGGTGACGCAGGGAGGAGTTTGCGTCCGGCCGGGTCCGAACAATGGCGCGGCGAGACGTTCCCCGGTGATTGCTGCGGTGAAACCCCGGATTTCCGCGGGTCGCCCCACCGGGCGAACCACGGCTGCTGACCAGCGTGATCTTCTCCGGTCGGGGTGCGCTCCGACGAGGGGAAATGACATTGCCGAATCGCGAAAGGATAGGCTCCCCTAATTTCTCCCGAATTGCGGGCTCCGCGCCGCGGTGGCATCGTCGCGATTACCGAACCTTTCCCACCACGGCAGGAGCGGACATGACCACTCTCGAGAACCCGGCGATGCCCGCAGTCCACGATTGCACTGTGAGCGACTGCTCCTACAACCACGACGGCTGCCACGCCTTCGCGATCACCGTGCGCGGTGACAACGGCGCGGCCGACTGCGGGACGTTCATCCCGCTGGGCACGAAGGGTGGCCTGGACAAGGTCATCGCCCAGGTCGGCGCCTGTTCGCGCACCGACTGCAGGCACAACGCCTCGCTGGAGTGCACGGCGCAGAGCGTGCGGGTCGGCCAGGGCGAAGGCGCCCACCACGCGAACTGCCTGACGTACGAGCGGCGCTAGGAGCGACCGGAACGGCGCAGGGCGGTGCACGCGGAGCCTCGACGCTCCCCCGTGCACCGCCCTGCGCCGTTGCGGCCCTAGCCCTCGTCGTCCTTGCGGTCGACGGCCCGGCCGAGCTCCCGCAGGCCGACGTTGACCGCGATGATCGCCACGGTCCCGGCCGCCGCGACGGCGTGCAGACCGGCACCCGCCAGCGACCCCACCGCCGCCGCGCACCAGAGCGTGGCCGCGGTGTTGAGCCCGCGCACCGACAGCCCGTCGCGCAGGATCACGCCCGCGCCGAGAAATCCGATGCCGGACACCACCTGGGCGGCGACCCGCGTGGGGTCGCCCTGGCCGTCGAAGCCCTGCGCGGACAGCAGGACGAACAACGCGGCCCCCACCGCGACGAGGACGTTGGTCCGCAGACCCGCCATCCGCGAGCGGTACTGCCGCTCGAAACCGATCAGCGCGCCGAGGCCCATGCTCTCGGCGATGCGCAATGTCATGTCGAAGACGTGCATCGTGTGACTCCCCTCGAGTTCAGGGGGTGTGCGTCACACGCCAGAACTGGAGCGTGCGAGGTGAGGGGACCTGCGCGGGCTACTGGCGCCTGGCATGTGTCGCTCACCTCGCTTCCTGTGCCTGGTGTCGGGACCGGGACTCAACGGTAGCGAACCGCGCGGGAGCCGCCCCGGAAGTGGGACGCGCGTCTCACTCCCAGTGGAAGTTCTCGCGCTCGAACACCAGCCGGTGCCCGGTCTCGCCCCGAAGCGCCCGCAGGGTGTCGTCGAGCATCGCCGTCACGCCGGGCCACACCGGCTTGTCGTCGGCACCGCTGTACTTGCCCCACTCCGTGACGCAGCCGTGCAGCGGGCCTGGGCGCAGGTCGACGAACAGCTCGTGCCCGGAACCGTCCGCCGCGACGGGCAACCACGCCGGCAACCAGATGTCCACGCACGGCGTTCCCGCGGGCTCGCGCAGCGCCACCGCCTCGTAGTCCTTCTCCTCGCCGATCGTGGCGAACGCGATGCCGCTGATCGCCTGCATCATCAGCGTGCGGAAGTGTAGGGCGCGGTCGAGACCGTGCGGCTGCCAGATGTCGGGTACGAGCGGCCAGTGGTGGTACGTCTCGCCGATGCCGCCGAACCGCCGCCACCAGCCGGTGACGTCGTCCGGCAGGGCGTAGCCGATCGCCTCCTCGGCGTCGGCGAGGTCGGTGGCCGTGGAAGGCGGGAGCAGCGCCGCGTCCAGGGCGGGGGCCTTTTCGCCGATCCAGCGCTCGATCTCGGTCCAGCTCATCCGCGGTACTAAAGCACGGCGAGCGGGGTGGGCCCGGAAGGGGGAGGGAAGGCGGTGTCGAGGTCGGCGAGGTCCTGGGTGGTCAGTCGCAGCTCCAGCGCCCGCGCGTTCTCCCGGACGTGCTCGGCGGTGCCCGCCTTGGGGATCGCGTTCACGTGCGGGAGCCGCAGCACCCACGCCAGCGCGACCTGGGCGGGGGTGGCGCCGTGCCGTCCGGCGACCGAGGCGAGCGCGGGGGAGTCCAGCAGCCGGCCCTGCTCGACGGGGGAGTAGGCCATGACCGGGATGCCGGTGGAGGCGTGCCACGGCAGCAGGTCGTGCTCGGGGCCGCGGCGGGAGAGGTTGTAGAGGATCTGGTTCGCCTGGCAGGAGCCCGGCAACGCCGTCAGCTCGCGCATGTCGTCCAGGTCGAGGTTGCTGACACCCCAGTGCCGGATCTTGCCGGACTCGACCAGCGCGGTGAAGCCCTCCAGGGTCTGCTCGAACGGCACACCGCCGCGCCAGTGCAGCAGGTACAGGTCGAGGCGGTCCGTGCCGAGCCGGCGCAGCGACGCCTCGCACGCCCTCACCGTCCCCGCGGCGGACGCGTGGGAGGGCAGCACCTTCGACACCAGGAACACCTCGTCGCGCCGGCCCGCGATCGCCTCGCCCACGAGCTCCTCGGACGCGCCGTTCGCGTACATCTCGGCCGTGTCGACGAGGCTCAGCCCCAGGTCGAGGCCGGTGCGCAGCGCGGCGATCTCGTCGGCGCGCCTGCCGGGGCGCTCGGCCATCATCCAGGTGCCCATGCCGAGCGCGGGGATCGTCTCGCCGGAGGGGAGCAGCACGGTCATGCCCTCCAGCTTGCCGGGTACGTTGGTCTGATGCGACGTACGGGCCTGGCCCTCCTCGTGCTGCTCGTCGCCGCCCTGGCGGTGGCGGCGCAGCTCGTGGACCTCCCCGACGGCGCCGAGCTCCGCGCCTTGGTCGACTCCGCGGGCGCCGGGGCACCGGTGGTGTTCGTGGCGGTGTGCGCGCTCGGCACGGCGGTGTTCTTCCCGAAGCCGGTGCTCGCGACGGCGGCGGGGCTGCTGTTCGGCGTGGGGTGGGGAAGCGCGCTCGCGATCGCGGGGTTCACCGCGGGGGCGATGATCGCGTTCGCCGTCGCCCGCGGGCTCGGCCGCGACGCGGTGGAGGGCTGGCTCGGGGAGCGGTTCGCCGTTCTCGAACGGGTCTTCTCGCGGCGCGGGGTCGAGGCGACGCTCGTGATCAGGTTGTTGCCGGTCCTGCCGTTCACGCTGGCCAACTACGGCGCGGGCGTGACGTCGGTGCGGGGCGGGCACTTCGCGCTCGGCACCGCGCTCGGGCTCGTGCCCTCGACGGTGCTCGCCGCGGTGCTGGGGGACGCGCTGAGCGACCTCGGCTCACCGCGTTCGATCGTCGTGTTGTCGATCTGGGCGGTCCTGGCGGCCGTGGGGGTGTGGTGGGGCCGGAACTTGATCACAGCGGCCGCACGGGCCTCCTAGGGGCCTTGACGAGACACGCAAAAAGCCGCCCCGGCGGGAGACCGGGACGGCTTGGAGCGTCTGCGACCTGTCAGGTCGAGATCAGGCCGTGCGGGTGCGGCGTCCGCGCAGCTCTTCGAGGCGCTCGTCGAGCAGCTCCTCGAGCTCGGGGATCGACCGGCGCTCCAGGAGCATGTCCCAGTGCGTGCGCGGCGGCTTGATCTTCTTCACCTCCGGCTCGACGCCGTCGATGATCTTCGACTCGGTGCCGTGGAGACGGCATTCCCAGGTCGGCGGCAACTCGGCGTCGTCGGAGAACGGGACCTCGAAGTCGTGTCCCTTCGGGCAGGCGTACCGCGCTGCCCGGCGCGGAGCGAGATCGTGGTTGCGATCGGTCTCGTAGCTGACTGCTCCGAGCCGGCTGCCACGCAAAACGCGGTCGGCCATGGCGGTGTCCTTTCGCTCGGCTCAGGGCCGGGGCCCAGGCTTCTTGCTCACCGTGTGCAACGCCCGGATTGCTCCGTTTGTTTCCGGTTCGCTCTCATGGTCGCCCACAGTGACGTCGTTCACTCGTCAACGAAGGCTTCCTACTAATGGATGCGATCGCCACAGGATCGTGACGCGTTATCAAGCTCCTGCGCTCATGCATCACTCTAATGGCCCAATGCAGGCCGTGGATAGCCGCCTAGGCCAACCGGAGTTGGCCACTTTGTGCGACGTCAGGCCCCAGGTCGCCCAACCGAAAGTGACGCCTGCAGAGCACCTGATAGCGCACAGTAGTTTCCGTGTTGTCGGTAACACCGTCGCTCTCCGTACCCGATCGGTGCTGTTCCGTGTCCGGAACCGTGTCGGCGACGAGAACGGTGTCCCCGGCCCGGATCACCTCTCCGGCGCGCACCCGTGCGTTGAACCTCCCGGGTACCCCGCACCAGCACAGGACCTCGACCTGGATGGCCTTCAGCTCGTCGGCGAGTTCGAACAGCCGCCGCGATCCGGGGAACATCTCCCCGCGGAAGTCGGTGGCGAGCCCGAAGCAGTAGACGTCGACCTGGACGTCGTCCGCGAGCTCCGCGAGCTGCTCCACCTGCGCCGCCGACAGGAACTGCGCCTCGTCCACGATCAGGTAGTCGACCCGCCGGCCCTCGGCCCACTCGGCGCGGACCAGGTGGCGGAGATCGTCGTCGCGGATCTCCGAGGCCGCCCGCGTGATGCCGATGCGGCTGGAGATCTGCGGCCTGCCGGACCGGTCGTGCCGGACCAGCAGCAGCCCGCGCCGGCCCTGGCGCGAGTTGTTGTGGTCGATCTGCAGGGCGAGCGTCGACTTGCCGCAGTCCATCGGACCGAAGAAGAACTTGAGGTGCCCGACCACCGGCGTCGAGCGCCGGGAACCAGCGACAGGGACAGCGGAAAGGGCGTCTGTCGGATCGGGGAGGGCGTCCACGGCGGGTCACCCTAGTGCCTGGATCCCGATCATGAGGAATCCCCACGGTCCGTCCCTCTCCATCGTCCGCCCCTCCGGGTGCAACCTGCTACTTCCGGGAAGGCATAGCCGTTGCCGCCGGTTTCGAAACATTGACTCTATTTATAATCTCTATTGCTTCAGTGTTAACTGAACTCAACCGTTACCGGTGGTTGACGAAGCGTTCGGCCGGGGGAGTGGACGTCGCCCCGAGGCGCGGCGGCACGTCCGGTCGTTGGCGGGTGGGCAACGTCAGGGGCGGAGGTCGTGTCGGGGCGGGGCAGGGGAGGACTGCGCCGCGTCGACAAGTGTGGTCCCAGTCGCCGAGCACTCGTTTTGGCTGATGAGATCCGGCTGTGCGTGCCGGCGCCCGTGTGGCAGAGCATGAAGTCGCCTCTCCGGCTCCTCCGTGCTCCTTAGCGTTCTTGATAATTTCAGTGTTGACTAAATAAAAAACCACCGGCAGTTGCTTCCCGGTATAGCTCGCGTCGCGATATATTCCGCGACATGAGTGGTCGAGTCATGTCCGAGCAGGCGTTCCTGGTGCTCACGGCACTGGCGGAGGAGCCGCTGCACGGGTACGCGATCGTGCAGGCGGTCGAGCAGCTGTCCGAGGGGCGGACGGTGCTGCGGGTGGGCACGTTGTACGGCGTGCTGGACCGGTTGGTGGCGGACGGGCTGGCCGAGCGCGACCGCGAGGAGGTGCACCAGGGGCGGCTGCGGCGCTACTACCGGCTCACCGACTCCGGGGTGCGGGCGTTGCAGGCGGAGGTGGCGCGGCTGAGCGCGAACGTGCGCGCGGCGAGCGCGGTGCTGCGGGGAAGGGGGTTGCAGGCGTGGGCGGGTCGGGCGTGAGGAACCTGGAGCGGCGGTACCGGTCGCTGCTGAAGGTGCTGCCGGGGTGGTACCGGCGGGACCGCGAGGAGGAGATGGTCGGGATCTTCCTGGCCGAGCGGACCGACGACCTCGACCTGGAGCACAGCTGGCCGGGGTGGGGGGAGACGTGGGCGGTGCTCGGGCTCGCGGTGCGCACGCACCTGGCGGCCGGTGCGGCGTTCACGGGTGTGCCGGCGAGGGTGGTGTGGCGCGGGGAAGCGGTGCGGGCGCTGGGGGTGCTCGGGTTGCTGCTGGGGCTGTACTACGCGACGGCGGCGGTGGTGGTCGTGCTCGCCGGCCGGCACGGTTCGGATCCCGTGTGGTGGCGGGTGCTGGAGCTGGCGCCGTTCGTGGCGTTCGCGGCGTTGCCGGACGGGCGGCGGACGTTCGCCAAGGTCGCGGCGGCCGCGCCGGTGGTCGTGTCGGTGCTGTCCGTCGGGGATGTGCGGGCGGCGTTGATGTCGGCGACGTTCGCGGTGCCGTCGCTGGTGACGTTCGCCTGTCTGTGCCTGGGGTTCCACCGCGAGGCGCCGACGCCGCCCGCGCGCAGGCTGCTGTGGTGGGGTGGGGGAGCGGTGCTGCTCGGCGTGGTCGGCGGGTTCGCCACGGGGACGGGGTTGCTGTTCGTCGGGCTGGTCACCGCGGCGGTGCGCGTCTTCGCGTTCGTGCGGGGTGACGCGGTGTTCGGGCGGGCGTTGTCGGTGTTCGCGTTGCTGCAGCTGGTTCCGCTGATGGTGCTGGCGGCGGCGTGGGGTGAGGTCACCACCGAGCGGAACGTGCTGGCGGCGGTGCTCCTGCTCGCGGTGGTGGCTCCTGTGCGGCGCGGGCGGCGGGTCCGGGCGTGACGAAGGGCGGTGCGCACCGGCACCGCCCTTCGTGGAGTGGTCAGACTAGTTCGGGTTCCCTGTTGCCGACGGCTTTGATGGCGCGCCGGACGGGGACGAAGATCAGCAGGACGAAGCCGGCGACGAAGAAGATGATCAGGGCGAGGATGGCGGGGCGCAGGCTGCCGGTGGCCTGGCCGACGCCGGCGAACACCAGCGGGCCGAGCCAGCTGGTGGAGCGCTCGCCGACCTCGTAGAGCGAGAAGTACTGCGCTTCGCGGCCGGGTGGCACCATCTGGCTGAAGAGGCTGCGGGACAAGGCGTTCGTGCCGCCGAGCACGATGCCGATGCCGGCCGCGACGAGGTAGAACGACGTCTCGTCGCCCGCTTGGACGAAGAACGCCGCGGTGATCACGACGATCCACACGACCAGGGAGCCGAGGATCGTCTTCTTGGCGCCGATGCGCTTGGCCACGGCTCCGTGCAGGACGCCGCCGATGAAGGCGACGAACTGGACGATCAGGATCACGGTGATCAGCGTCTGCTGCTCGAACTTGAGCTCGACGCTGCCGTACTGGGCGGAGACGTTGGCGACGGTGGCGATGCCGTCGGTGTAGATCAGGTAGGTGCCGAGGAACGCCAGGGTGAGCGGGAAGGCCTTGGCCTGCCTCAGGGTCGTGCCGAGTTCCTTGAAGCCGGCGGAGATGACCGAGGCGCCGTGTTCGCGGCCGTGCGGGCTCTGGTGCTCGGTCAGGGCGCGCAGCGGGATGATCGTGAAGGCGGCCCACCAGATGCCGGAGATGACGAACGCGATGCGGGCGGCGTCGCCGGAGGTGATGCCGAGGGCGTCGGCGGACAGGGTGATGCCGAGCTGGATGGCGAGGGCGACGCCGCCGCCGAGGTAGCCGAAGGCCCAGCCGCGGCTCGAGACGGCGTCGCGTTCGTCGGGGGCGGCGATCTCGGGCAGGAAGGCGTAGTAGACGACGACGCTGGAGCCGTAGCAGATGTTGGCGAGGACGAAGAGCAGGACGCCGAGCTTCCAGTTGGTGCCTTCGACGGCGGCGAGCGCGATGGTGGCCGCGGAGCCGGTGAAGGCGAAGAAGCCGAGCATCTTCTTCTTGTTCTGGGTGCGGTCGGCGATGGCGCCCATGACGGGCAGCACGATCACCTGGATGACGGTGGCGGCGGAGAGCAGGTAGCCCCACAGCGAGCCGGAGGGGAACTGCAGGCCGAGGAGCGTGACGTCGCAGCGGTCGAAGGCGTTGTCGTTCGCGCAGGGGTTGGCCCCGTTGAGCGCGGTGTCGGCCTTGGCGGCGTTGGTCGCGATGCTCGTGAGGTACAGCGAGAGGAAAACGGTGATCACGGACGTGGGGAACACGGAGTTCGCCACGTCGTACCAGACCCAGCCGCGTTGTTCCCTGCGGCGGCCTGCGGTGTTGGCGTCGGCGGCGTCGTCGCCCTTGACCTTCATGTCGGCGGACTGTACTTGTCCGCCGACGCCTCCCATGATCGGCTGTCCAACCTGTTACCAGCTGTTGCGGGACTGGAGAACTCGGCGCAGGACGTCGGGCCGGTCGGTCACGAGTCCGTCCACCCCGAGGTCGAGCAGGGCGCGCATGTCGGTCTCGTCGTCGATGGTCCAGACGTGGACCTCGAGGGCCCTGCGGTGGGCGGCTCGGACGAAGCGGCGGTCGACGATGTGCAGGCGTCCCTGGCTGACGGGGACCTGGGCGACCTGGCCGCGGACGGCGAGTCCGGCGAAGGGGACGCGGCCCGCGGCCCAGAGGGCGCCGGCGGAGCGGGGGCCCATGGAGGTGAGGAGTCCGGGTCCTGCGAGGCGGCGCAGGCGGGCGAGGCGGTTGTCGGAGAAGCTGGCGAGGCAGACGCGGTGCAGGGACTTGGCCTTGCGCAGCAGGGTGATGACGGGTTCGACGGCGTTCTCTGACTTGACGTCGATGTTGAAGAACGTGTCGGGGAGCTCCTCGAGGACGTCGGCGAGGCGGGCGATGGGTTCGCGGCCGCCGACGTTGGCGCGCTTGACCTCGGTCCAGGGGAGTGCGGAGACGACGCCGGTGGCGTCGGTGGTGCGGTCGAGGGTGTGGTCGTGGTGGACGACGACCTCGCCGTCGGCGGTGGCGTGGACGTCGGTCTCGATGTAGCGGTAGCCCTCCTGCACGGCCCTGCGGAACGAGCTCAGCGAGTTCTCCATGCCGGTGAGGTCGTCGACGTGCCAGCCGCGGTGGGCGAAGGCGCGGGGGTGTGGGCCTGCGAGGTAGGGATGTGTCACGCCGTGGAGTCTGCCTTCCGGCGGTGGCTCCGGGGTGGACGGTGGGTGGCGACACACTTTCTTCTTGTTCCCTATTATTTCAGTGTTGACCAAAATAAAACCCATCAACACGCAACGTGAACACATCCGCTCGACCTGAAATCACGCAAAGACGCAAGGGGCGATCGAAGTTGATCAAAATCGCCCCGGAAACGACACCAACGGACCGCCGGGTACTGTCCGGTTCCCTACGAAGGTCGGGCTTTCTGGCGCGTCGCTGGAGACCACCCACCGGCATTCGCTACCGTCGCGCGCCATGGAGCGCTCCATGGAGGCGGATGAGCCCAGGCACTGTGCGTGGTGCGGGAGGCGGTTGCCGGGGAGTGGGCGGATCGGCCGGCCGAGGCGGTACTGCGCGCAGCCGTGTCGTCAGCGGGCGTACGAGCGCAGGGCGGCGTTGCAGCGCGGTGGTCTGCCGGAGGACGCGGTGGTGCTGAGCACCGCGGAGCTGGCGGACCTGCAGGACAGGTTGTTCCAGCTGCGCTGTGCCGCGGAGGACGTGGTGACGGCGGCGCAGGACGGGGCGGAGAACGAGGAGCTGAGGAAGCTGGCTGCCGAGCTGGTGGAGTCGGCGAAGGGTTTGGAGCGGCTGCGATAGCCGTTCGCCAAGTAGCGAACCTACCGGCGTAGCGGGTTGCTTACGTCCGGTGATCGGACGATCATGACGCGCGTGACCTCCTACTGCCGCACGGTGCTGGACCGGGCGGGTGTCGGCTATGCCGTGACGGATGCGCGCGGGAACCTGTTGTGGTGCAACCGCGCGCTGGGTGCTGTGCTGGGGGTGCCGGTGGAGCAGGCGTACGGGCGGTCGTTGCCCGCGCTGCTGCCGGGGGTGCCCGAGGTGCCTGCTCCGGTGCGGGAGGTGCTGGCACCGGGGCCGAAGTGGCTCGAGGTGCGGTGCTCCCGGCTGGGTGACGACCTGATGTACGAGGTCGTGGACGTGTCGGCGTGGCGTGATCGTGAGCTGACGGTGACCCAGGAGGCGGACGCGTTGCGCCGGGCGCAGGCGTTGGGCCGGATGGGGACCTGGGAGTGGTCGATCCGCGAGGACCGGGTGACGTGGTCGGACACGTTGCTGGAGATGTTCGGGTTCGAGCCGGGGACGGCGTTCGACTTCGGGTTGTACTCGCAGCTGGTGCACCCGGAGGACCTGCCGATGATCGAGGAGACGCTGGACTCGGCTCTGAAGACGGGGTCGGTGTTCACGTACACGCACCGGATGTTGCGTCCGGACGGCAAGGAGCGGGTGTTCGAGTGCTTCGGTGAGGTCGTGCTGGGTGATGACGGCTCGCCGTTGCGGGCGTTGGGCACGGCTCATGACGTGACGCAGTCGTCGCGGGTGCACGACGAGCTGGTGCGGATGGCGGAGCAGGACCCGTTGACGGGGTTGCCGAACCGGCGGGCGTTGACGCGGGCGTTGGAGCGGGAGCTGGCGAACAACGGTTCGGGTGCGTTGCTGGTGCTGGACCTGGACAACTTCAAGGACGTCAACGATCTGCGCGGTCATGCGGTGGGTGACCGGGTGATGCGGATGTTGGCGTCGGCGTTGCAGTCCCGTTTGGGTGACAGGTTGATCGCTCGTCTGGGTGGTGATGAGTTCGCGGTGGTGCTGCCGGGGGCGTCGCCGAAGGACGCGTCGGAGGTGGCGGACGGGCTGCGGGACGCGGTGGCGGGTTTTCCGCTGGCGGGGACGGGGACGCCGGCGCGGATCACGGTGAGCACGGGGCTGGCGGAGTTCGGTCCGGGGGATTCGTGGGAGCTGGTGCTGGCGAACGCGGATCTGGCGTTGTACGCGTCGAAGGCGGCGGGCCGGGACCGGGTGACGGTGTACGAGCCGAACCACTATGCGGACACGGTGAAGCGGGTCAGTGTGCTGGACCGGTTGCGGGCGGCTCTGGCGGGTGGCGGTCTGGCGTTGTACGGGATGCCGATGGTGGAGTTGTCGTCGGGTGTGACGCTGGGTCATGAGTTGTTGTTGCGGTTGGAGGACGGGCAGGAGCCGTATCTGGGGCCTGCGGACTTCCTGCCGGTGGCGGAGCGGTCGAACCTGATCCTGGACGTGGACCGGTGGGTGTTGTCGACGGCGATCGACGCGTTGGTGGCGCAGCCGGATTCGCGGTTGCGGTTCAACGTGAACGTGTCGGGCCGGACGTTGGAGGACCCGGAGTTCGGGGATTTCGTGCTGGACAGGCTGGGGTCTGCCGGTGTGGCGCCGGGGCGGCTGGGGTTGGAGATCACGGAGACGGCGGCGGTGACGAACCTGGACGCGGCGGTGGCGCTGGCGACGCAGCTGCGGGGTTTCGGGTGCCGGATCACGCTGGACGACTTCGGTTCGGGGTTCGGGTCGTTCGTGCACCTGAAGCACTTGCCGATCACGGGGATCAAGATCGACGGTGAGTTCGTGAAGGGCATCGAGACCAGTGACGCGGACGCGGTGCTGGTGTCGGGGATCGTGCGGATCGCGGACGGGCTGGGGTTGTCGGCGGTGGCGGAGTGGGTGGAGCGTCCGTCGCAGGTGGAGGCTTTGCGGGCGTTGGGGGTGCGGGTGGGGCAGGGTTTCCACCTGGGCCGGCCGGTGCCGTTGCGTGATGTCGTGGACGCGGAGCGCGTGCGTCCGAATGGCGCATTGTCGTCTCGGGTGGTCGGAGCAGAGGATGGTGCGCGCTCCTGATCCCCGCCCGATGGGATGCCCGTGTCGTCTTGTGGTCTTCGTCGTCTTGAGTTGAGCGTTGCCGAGTCCGAGTTGTCGGTGGACTTCTTCGCCGGGGTGCTGGGGTGGACGGTGATCGCGGAGCCCGGTGGGTCGTTCTCGGGTTTCGTGGGTGATCGGCTGGCGGCTCGGGTCGTTGCGGGGGATCAGGGTTGGCACGTGTTCTTCGGTGGTGACGGGGCGCGGGCGTTGCGGGCGAATTCCTCTGTGGACGGTGGGCGGGTGTTGCACGGTCCGTGGGCGCCGCCGCCGCGGCATGGTGAGCCTTGCTGGGTGCAGTTGCTGACGAGCGCGCCGGCGGAGGACGACGCCTACTGGACCGCGGAGCTGGGTTGGGGGTCGGCGGCCGGGGATCGGGCGCTGGGGCTGTACACGTCGGCTCGGCACGGTGGGTCGCGGCCGGTGGCGGGGACGATGCGGTCGTGTCTGGGCGCGGTGTCGCACTGGGGTGTGTTCTTCGCGGTGGGCGACGTGGAGGCGGCGTGCGCGCGGGTGGTGGAGCTGGGGGGCGAGGTGGGTGCGGGTCCTGGTCTGCTGCCGATCGGCAGGGTGGCGTCGGTGGAGGGTCCGCACGGCGGGTACTGCGGGTTGCTGGAGAGGCCTGCGGGGTGGGGCGGGAACTGGGCGGGTTAGTGGCTCGGCGCAGCGCGTTGCCGGGCGGGTTCGCGGTCGGGCTGCCGCGAGGCGCCCGGCTGGGCGTGGATCACCTCGCCGGTGTTGCGGGCTTGAGCCGTTGGGTCATTGCTGCAGTTCGGGTGGGAAGCCGCCGGTGGCGATGGGGCCCCAGCTGTCGATGGTGATGCGGATGAGGGCTTTGCCCTGGCGGAGCATGGCGGCGCGGTACTCGTCCCAGTCGGGGTGTTCGCCTGCGATGCAGCGGTAGTAGTCGACGAAGTCCTCGAGGGCGTCGGGGAGGTCGAGGACTTCGGCGGTGCCGTCGACCTGGACGTAGGCGCCGTCCCAGTCGTCGGAGAGCACGCACAGGGTGACGGCGGGGTTGCGGCGGGCGTTGCGGACCTTGGCGCGCTGGGGGTAGGTGGAGACGACGATGCGGCCCTGTGCGTCGACGCCGCAGGAGACGGGGGAGACCTGCACTCCGTCGGTGCTGCTGCGGCGGGTGATGAGAACGCCGTGGTGGCGGGGGCGCAGGAACTCGAGCAGCTGTGGCCGGTCGACCCGGTCGGACGTGGCGATCTTCGGCATGATGTGCAGCATGGCACGGTTCACCTCGTTCGACGGCACGGAGCTCGCTTACCGGGAGGTCGGTGGGGGTGCTCCGCTGGTGGTGCTGGCCGGTGGTCCCGGCCGGGCTTCGGAGTACCTGGAGACGTTGGGCGGGCTGGAGGGGTCGCGGCGGCTGGTGGTGCTGGACAACCGGGGGACGGGGGAGTCCGGTGAGCCGGCGGATCGGGTGACCTATCGGCGGGACCTGCTGGTGCGGGACGTGGAGATGTTGCGCCGGCACCTGGGGCTCGCGGTGGTGGACGTGCTGGGGCATTCGGCGGGTGCGGGGATCGCGATGGGGTATGCGGCGGATTTCCCGGATCGGGTGGGGAAGCTGGTGCTGCTGGCGCCGGCGTTGCGCAGTGTGGGGTTGTCGCCGGAGCGCGGTGACTGGGAGGTGTTCCTGGCGGCGCGGGCCGGTGAGCCGTGGTTCGAGTCGGCGACGACGGCGTTGCGGCGCACCGGGGAGGGGGACGGTTCGGTGGAGAACCGGGTGGCGGTGTCGCCGTTGCTGTACGCGCGGTGGGACGAGCGGGCGCGGGCGCACGCGCGGGCCGAGCTGGGGCAGTGGAACTGCGAGGCGGCGCGGGGCTACAACGCCGAGGGGGCGTTCGTGCCGGGGGTGTTGCGGCGGGCGTTGGTGGAGTTCGACCACCCGGTGCTGGTGTACGCGTGTTCGGAGGATCCGATTTCGCCGGTGCGGCGGTGCCGGGAGTTGGCGGAGCTGTTTTCCGATGTGACGGTGTTCGTGCACGAGGGTGTGGGGCACTACCCGTGGGTGGAGGATCCGGGCACGGTCGCGCGGCAGGTGGAGGCGTTCCTGCGGGGCTGATCGGGTGGGGGCTGGTCGGGAGGAATCAGCGGGCTGCGGCGGTGGCGACGCGGTCGCGGCCGTTGTTCTTGGCCTGGTAGAGGGCTTCGTCGGCGGCGAGCAGCAGCGGGGACAGGTCGGTGGCGTTGTCGGGGAACACGGCGGCGCCGACGGAGGCGGTGAGGCCGGAGACGACCTGTTCGCGGCCGAGGCGGTCGACGGCGACGATGTGCAGGCTCGCGATTTCGAAGCGGATGCGTTCGGCGGTGGCGCGGACCTCGTCGGTGCTGACGCCGGGCAGCAGGACGGCGAACTCCTCGCCGCCGAAGCGGCCGACGAGGTCGTAGGAGCGCACGGAGTGTTTGAGGGCGTCGGCGACGGCGCGCAGGACCTTGTCGCCGGCGAGGTGGCCGTAGGTGTCGTTGATCTGTTTGAAGTGGTCGAGGTCGAGGATGAGCACGCCGACGGTGGACAGCAGGCGGCGGGCGCGTTCGATCTCGCGGCCGGCGACGTCGTGCCAGAAGGTGGCGTCGACGAGGCCGGTTTTGGAGTCGGTGCGGGCGGCGACGCGGAACTGGGGCAGCAGCAGGCCCATGTGCAGGGCCAGGACGGTGAGCAGCAGCAGCGGGGTGAGCCAGGGGCGGCTGCTCATCATGATCGCGAGTACGGAGCCCAGGCCGATGGAGGCGAGGATGATCAGCTGGTCGGAGGCGTTGCCCAGGGCGGCGCGGGCGGGCTGGTCGCGGTTGGTCATGACGATGGCGCCGACGACGAGGGCGTAGTTGACGAGCCAGTAGGCGAGGCCGGCGCTGGTGAGGGCGAGCAGTCCGAGGGGTCCGTCAACGTCAAGAGGCCGGTTCGAAAAGATGCGAAGAATGAGTTGCGCGGCGGCGCATGCGAGTACGACAGTGGCCGCGGAGAACACCTTGCGGAACAGGATCGCGCGTCGTTTGTAGACCCGGAGCCACGCGTGCAGGTAGCTGATGGTGATCAGCGCGACCAGCAGGGGCGTCGGTAGTACGAGTACGCCCGCGAACAGCCACACGGACTGCATGTGGGCGTGCGGCGAGCCTTCGCGGGAGATCTCGCGGATCCGCTCGATTCCCTGGGCTGCTTCGAGGTGCAGCACGGCGCCGCCGGCGAGCAGCAGGAACGACGGCCAGGTCAAGGCCTCGGCAGGGGTACGCCATGCGGTGGCGATCGTGACGAGGGACGCCGAAACGACCACCGTCACGACATAGGCCAGCACCGCAGGAGGAAGCGACCATAACCTCCATCGGCGCGGGTCGAGCCCAGGCACGCTGCCACCCCCACACCACCGTCAGGAAGAAACAACTGTAGCTACCGGGTAACTCAAAGTCGTGGCTCCATGTGGGGGACCTCACCCTGAGTAGTACTCACGATTTTCCGCACCCCTTTTTTCGAAGGAGATCCGTCATGATCGTTCGCACTTCCTCCCCGCGTCCCGTCCGCCCGAACGACTGGCAGCGTCCCAACGACTGGCAGCGCCCTAACGACTGGCGTTCGGGCGAGACCCGCTGACCCACCACACGAGCGCCGCACCGCCTGCCGCGAGCACGCCGAGTGCTCCGGCGGCGGCGACGACGAGGTGCGCGGCGAGTCGTTCGGCTGCCAGGCCGGCCAGGGCCACCCCGAGGCCCTGGGAGACGCGCAGCGCGGTGACGGCCAGGCCGAACGCCTGTCCGCGTGAGGAGTCCGGGACCGCGCGGATGAAGGTGGTGTTGGCGACCAGGTGGTAGGCGCTGGCCGCTCCGGACAGCGCGAACAACGTCACGCTGAGGGCCAGGCCCGGCCGTGTCGCGGCCGGGACGAGTGCGGCGCAGGCGGCGATGGCGAGCCAGGGCATCAGCCGCAGTTGCCGCTGGTGGTCCAGGCGTGCGACGAGGAGCATTCCGACGGCGGCTCCGGCGGCGTAGGCGCCGAAGATCAGGCCGACTCCGGCCGGTCCGGCTCCGAGCTGGGCCGAGTAGGGCGCGGCGAGGGCTTCGCCCGCGATGTAGAACCCGGAGACGCAGGCGAGGGCGACCAGTGCGCGCAGTCGCCGGTCGCCCCACACCAGTCGTGCCCCGCCGACGAGGTCGGCGGGCCAGGCCCGTGCGTGTGTGCCGCGTGGTGCGGGCCGGTCGAGCAGGAACACCCCGGTGAGCAACGCGGCGAGCAGGAACGTCACGGCGTCGGCGATGAGCACGGGGCCGGGTCCGAGCAGTGCCACGAGGGCTCCGCCGCCGACGAACCCGGCGACCTGCGCGACCTGGGTGACGGTGCTGAGCACCGCCTGGCCCAGGGGGTAGCGCTGGTCGGGCAGGATCTGCGGCAGCAGTGCCGCCCGTGCGGCTCCGTGGGGTGCGCCCGCGAGCTGGACGAGCACCAGCACGGCGGCCAGCAGCCACAGCGGCATCGCGGGGATGACCATGGCGAGCAGCAGTGCGGCGCGGACGAGGTCGGCGGTGACCATGACGTCCTTGCGGGCGAACCGGTCGGCCAGGCCGGACAGCAGCGGCCCGCCGACCAGGTCCGGCAGGAACGTCAGCGCGTAGGTCAGCGCGGTCAGGCCGGTGCTGGCGGTGCGGTCGTAGACGTGCACCGTGAGCGCGACCCTCGCGAACTGATCTCCGGCGACCGATACCGCGTGCGCCACGAACAGCGCGCGGAACTCGGTGTCACGGGCGAGGTCGCGGTATCCGGGCACGCCCTACAGGATGGACGACCAGAACCCGCACCGGTGATCGCGGACGAAGTCGGTCGCGCCGGTCGCGCCGGGTGCGAAGGACTGGACGGGGGCACGCCAGCCCGGGTCGCCGGTGCGGGCGAACCGTCCCCACGCCGCGATCATGTGGTCGGAGACGCGGCGCTGTGCCGGTGTGAGGGTCTGACCCAGGTCGAACAGCATCAGCAGCTCGGAGCCGTGGTAGGCGCCGTACTCGGGGAACGGCGGCAGGCCGGGGAAGATCATCGGCACGTCCGGGTCGGCGAACTCGTAGCCGGACACGCGGGTGTGCCGGCCCAGCTGGTCGCGGGTGTCCTGGGAGGGGCAGGCCCACGACCGGTCGGTCAGCACGTGGGCGATCTCGTCGCGCGCGTCGCCGTTGCCGTTGACGGGGTAGCGCGCGGCGACCGGTGCCGCGTGCGTTCCGAAGATCGCGGTCAGCAGCTCGCCGTAGGAGGTCTCGGGCAGCCCGGACGTGCGGGAAACCGGATGAAGAGGACTGGTGGGGTCCTTCGAAAGTCGTTGCCGGCGGCACCGGTTGCCGACATACCGACCGGTCGGTACCCTCCGTGCCGTGGGTGACACAACGCTTCCGCGGCGACCCGAGGTCGACGCGCTCGTCTTCGACTGGGGCGGCGTCCTGACCGTCTCCGTACCCGAGTTCGTCGGCTCCTGGCTGCACGCCGAGGCCATCGACCGCGACGTCTACGGCCGCATCATGCGCGACTGGCTCGGCCGCGACGCCCTGCCGGACAACCCCGTGTTCCGCCTGGAGACCGGCGAGCTGACCGTCGCCGAGTTCGAACGGCTGCTCGCCGCCGAGCTCATCACCACCAGCGGCGCGAAGATCGACGAGAACGGGCTGCTCAAGCGCATGTTCGGCGGCGCCACCCCCGACCCGGCGATGGTCGAGCTCGTCCGCGCCGCCCGCGCCGCCGGCCTGCACACCGCGCTGCTGTCCAACAGCTGGGGCGAGGGCTACCCCAAAGACCTGCTGCTCGAGCTGTTCGACACCATCGTCATCAGCGGCCGCATCGGCCTGCGCAAACCCGACGAGCGCATCTACCGGCACACCCTCGAGCGGATCGGCGTCCCCGCCGGCCGGGCGGTGTTCTTCGACGACGCCCCCGTCAACGTCGAAGCCGCCCAGGCCGTGGGCATGCACGCCTTCCGCCACACCGGCGCCGACGCCACCCGCGCTCACCTCGCCACCCTCGGAGTGAACCTGTGACCGACCTCCCCGGCCTCGACCTGGCCGCGCTCGCCACCCACCTCGGCACGGGCCCGCTGACCGGCGAGCTGTTCCGCGGCGGCCGCTCCAACCTCACCTACCGCGTCAGCGACGGCACCGACAGCTGGGTGCTGCGCCGCCCGCCGCTGGGCCACGTCCTGGCCACCGCCCACGACATGGCCCGCGAGTTCCGCGTCATCTCCGCCCTGGCCGGCACCACCGTGCCCGTGCCCGGAGCCCGCCTGCTCGTCGAGGACACCTCCGTCATCGGCGCGCCGTTCTACCTCATGGACGAGATGCCCGGCGCCGCCCTGCGCGAACGCTCCCAGTGCCCGTGGCTCACCGCCGAGCAGGCCACCGCCCTGTCCGCACGGCTGGTCGACGTGCTCGCCGACCTGCACTCGGTCGACCCCGCCTCCGTCGGCCTGCAGGACTTCGGCCGCCCGGAGGGGTTCCTCGCCCGGCAGGTCACGCGGTGGGGCAAGCAGCTCGACGCCTCCCGCAGCCGCGACCTGCCCGGCATCGACGAACTGCGCGACAAGCTCGCCGGCACCGTGCCCGACTCGCCGCGCGCCGCGATCATCCACGGCGACTTCCGCCTCGACAACGCCCTCGTCACCCGCGACCCGCTCGGCATCAGCGCCGTGCTGGACTGGGAGATGGCCACCCTCGGCGACCCGCTCGCCGACCTCGGCCTGCTCTACGTCTACTGGGAGGGCCTGGGCGCCGACCCGCGCGCCGGCAGCGACCCCATCACCGGCGGCGTCACCTCGCTGCCCGGGTTCCTCACCGCCGACGAGCTCGTCGCCCGCTACACCGCCCGCACCGGCACCGACACCTCCGGACTGGGCTGGTACATCGCCTTCGGCTACTTCAAGCTCGCCGTCATCGTCGAGGGCATCCACTTCCGCTTCGCCAGCGGCAAGACCGTCGGCGCCGGCTTCGACAAGCTCGGCGCGTTCACCGTTCCCCTCGTGCGGCGGGGACTCGCCGCGGCCCACAAGGAGCTCTGAGTCATGGACTTCGCCTACGACGCCAAGACCGAGGAACTGCGCGGCAAGCTCCTCGCGTTCATGGACTCCCACGTCTACCCCGCCGAAGCGGTGCTCGAGCAGCAGCTGCACGCCGCCGCCGACCCGTGGCAGCGCCAGCCGGTCCTCGACGAGCTCAAGGCCGAGGCCCGCCGCCAGGGCCTGTGGAACCTGTTCCTGCCCGACGCCGAGCACGGCGGCGGCCTGACGAACCTGCAGTACGCGCCGCTCGCCGAGATCACCGGCCGCAGCCCCCACCTCGCCCCCGAGGCCCTCAACTGCGCCGCCCCGGACACCGGCAACATGGAGGTGCTGGCGATGTTCGGCACCGACGAGCAGAAGAAGCAGTGGCTGCAACCGCTGCTCGACGGCGAGATCCGCTCGGCGTTCTGCATGACCGAACCCGACGTCGCCTCCTCCGACGCCACCAACATCGCCACCCGCATCGAACGCGACGGCGACGACTACGTCATCAACGGCCGCAAGTGGTGGTCCTCCGGTGCGATGAACCCCAACTGCGCCATCTTCATCGTCATGGGCAAGACCGACCCCGGCGCCGACCGCCACCGCCAGCAGTCGCAGATCCTCGTGCCCCGCGACACCCCCGGCGTCACCATCGAGCGCGAGATGCGCGTCTTCGGCTACGGCGACCACGCCCACGGCGGCCACGCCGAGATCGTCTTCGACGACGTCCGCGTCCCCGCCACCAACCTCATCGCCGGCGAGGGCGAGGGCTTCGCCATCGCCCAGGCCCGCCTGGGCCCCGGCCGCATCCACCACTGCATGCGCCTGATCGGCATGGCCGAACGCGCCCTGGAGCTGATGTGCCGCCGCGCCGTCTCGCGCGTGGCGTTTGGCAAGCCCATCGCCACCCAGGGCGTCGTGCAGGAGTGGATCGCCGAGGCCCGCGTGCGCATCGAGCAGGCCCGCCTGCTGGTGCTCAAGACCGCGTGGCTGATGGACACCGTCGGCAACAAGGGCGCCCACACCGAGATCCAGGCCATCAAGATCGGCACCCCGCTGATGACCGAATGGGTCCTCGACAAGGCCATCCAGGCCCACGGCGCTGGCGGCGTCAGCCAGGACACCCCGCTCGCCGAGCTGTGGGTCGCCGCCCGCACCCTGCGCCTGGCCGACGGGCCCGACGAGGTGCACCGCATGTCGCTGGCCAAGCGCGAGCTCAAGAAGTACCTCTAGTCCAGGAACAGGCAGAACGGGTGACCGTCCGGGTCGAACAGGACCCGGACGTTGTCCTGCGGCTGCACCCCGGCGAGCACCGCCCCGCACGCCAGGGCGTGCCCCACCGCCGCGTCCAGGTCGTCGACCTGCACGTCCAGGTGCTGCGACGCCGTCTGCGCGCCCGCCCGCGCCGGCCACACCGGCCGCCGGAAGTGCCGCTCGAGCTCGAACCCGAGCGACAACCCGCCCGGCGTCCTCACCAGCGCCCAGCCCTCGTCGTCGGTCTCGACGGTGCCGCCGAGCAGCCGCGCGTAGAACGCGGCGAGAGCCCGCGGCCGGGAGGTGCCGACGGTGACCGAGGTGAGGCGCACGGCTCGACGCTAGTGCGCCGCCTCGCGCGCCGCGAGCGCCGCCCGGCAGGCGTGCACGAAGTCCCAGAACACCTCGGTCGTGGTGTGCTTGCGGTCCGAGCGGGAGTTCTCGGCGAACATCGCCGCGCGCAGGGGAGTGGTCAGCTCCAGCTGGCCGCCTTGGCGCGAACGGGTGCGGTTGGCGATGTTGGACCGGTCGGAACCGCCCAGCACCGGGTGGTCGGCCGCGTCGACGGTGTGGAAACCGGCGCGGCGCAGCCGGGTCAGCAGCTCCAGGCGCAGCAGCGCGTCGCGGCCGCCGACCAGCACCGCCCGGTCGTGGTCCTCCAGGCCCGCCGCCGCGGCCGTGCAGCCGTGCAGGCCCAGTGCGTGCGCGGCGCCGGAGACCAGGGCGCGGGCCACGCGGTCGTCGCAGTTCGACGACGTCACGTGCAGCTCGTCGTTCGCGACCGGCCGCAGGCCCTCGAACATCCAGAAGTCGTGCGTCTGGCCGATCGGCACCCGCGTGGACGGGTGGAAACCCGCGATCGCCAGGCACAGCTCCGAGGTGCCGACTTCGATGCCGCCGCCGTGCGGGGCCAGGACGACCGACGGGGTGCGGGGACGGTGCCGCCTGAAGCGGCGCCGGTAGTCCACCCGTTCCACCAGTCGGGGATCGGCGTAGAGGTCGGAATTGGACGCGTAGACGTCCAACGCCGCCCACTGAGGCTGGGGTCTCATGGCGGGCGGAAGCCTACCCGGCATCACCCGGTCGGCCGCCGCCCGCCAGGGGGACTCACGCGTCGATCTGCTTGGGCGTCTCGTCGCCCGAGGTGATGGCGATCTTGCGGGGCTTCGCGCGCTCCGCGATCGGGATCCGCAGCGTCAGCACACCCGCGTCGCACTTCGCGTCGATGTGGTCGGTGTCGAGCGTGTCGCCGAGGAACAGCTGCCGCGAGAACACACCCAGCGGCCTCTCCGACACCTGCATCTCGACGTCCTTGCCGACCGGGCGGCGCTCCGCCTTCACGGTCAGCACGTTGCGCTCGACGTCGAGCTCGATGGCGTCGGGCGCAACGCCCGGCAGGTCGAACGACACCACGAACTCGTCACCGTCGCGGTAGGCGTCCATCGGCATCGCCGTCGGCCGCGACCACGTCCCGGTCGTGCCGAACATCTGCTGGGTCAGCCGGTCGAGCTCGCGGAACGGGTCAGTGCGCATCAACATCTGACACCTCCAGTCATCTCTCGTGGACTGTCAATGCGCTGCACCACTGTTGTAGCATGTCGTCGGAACGATGACAAGCAGGGATTGTCGTCGGAAGGATGACACCATGACGAGTGACTACGAGACCGTCCGGTCCGCGGCCGCCTCACCCGGCAGCGCCACCGAGGTGCTCGCGGCGTTGATGCTGCTCAGGCAGCTGCGCGACGAACTGTCCGGGTGGGAGCCCCAGCTCATCGAAGCCGCACGGGAACTGGGCACCAGCTGGGCCGACCTCGCCCCCGCCCTCGGCGTCGCCAGCCGCCAGGCCGCGGAGAAGCGCTACCTGCGCGTGCGGCGCACCGGCGAGAGCGGCACCGGCGACGAACGCGTGCAGGCCGAACGCGACCGGCGCGCCGGCGACAGGGCCGTCGCCGCCTGGGCCCGCGAGAACGCCGCCGTGCTGCGCGGTCTCGCCGCCCGCGTCGGCCCGCACGACGCCGCCGTGCAACAGGCCCTCGGAGAAGAGGACGCCGCCGGGCTGCTCGCACCCCTGGCCGACGCCGGACCCGGCCTGCGCGCGGGCCAGCCCGCGCTCGCCGAGCAGATCGCCGGCATCGGCGAGCACACCGACAGGCTGCGCGCCGACGCGCTACAGCAGCGCCAGCGAACCGGCTGAGGCGTCCAGCTCGGCCGGCACGCCCAAGGGCAGCGACCACGAACCGGCGCAGTGGCCGAACCCGAACTCGCCCAGCACCGGCACGCCCAGCCCGCCCAGGCGGTCGGCCAGCACCGCCGAGACGTCACCGCAGTCCGTCCACGACCCGAGCACGATGCCCGACACCGGCGCGAACCAGCCTGCCCGCAGCAGCTGGGTGAGGATCCGGTCCAGCCGGTAGGGCTCCTCGCCGACGTCCTCGAGCACCGCGATCGCCCCCGGCACCGGCACGGCCCACCGCGGCCCGCCCACCGACGCCGCCAGCAACGCCGCGTTCCCGCCCGTGAGCACCCCGCGGGCGGTACCGGGCACCACTGTCGTCCCGGCCCGCCACGACCGCCTGCCGGTGAACAGCACCTCGTGCAGCCGCCGCTGGGCCAGGGGGTCGTCGACGAAGTCCGCGGTGCCCGGCATCGGCCCGAACACCGTCGCCATGCCCACCGCGTTGAGCTCGGCGTGCAGCACCGTCACGTCCGAGGACCCCACGAACACCCGCGGCGGCAACGTCTCCCACGGCACGAGGTCGGTCATCCGCAGACACCCGTAGCCGCCGCGCACGCAGAACACCGCCGACACGTCCGAACACCACGCCGATACGAACTCCTCGGCCCGTGCCCCGTCGGAGCCCGCGAGGTACGGCAACGACCACGACCCCACCACAGGTGTGGTGACCTCCAGGCCCCACGAGCGCAGCACCCGCGCGCCCGCGGCCACCCTCGACGCCAGGGCCGGGCCGGCCGGGGACACCAGCGCGACCCGGTCCCCGGCGGACAGCAGGCCCACCCGGTCCTGGATCAACGGCTCAGGTCCAGCACCGGCACGCCCGGCGGCACGAACCCGAACGCCTGGCCGTAGAACGACAGCTCCGCCTCCAGCGCCGCCTTGATGTTCTCGGCCTTGCGGAAGCCGTGCTGCTCGCCTTCGAACGTGAGGTACGCGTGCGGGATCCCCGACCCCGCGAGGTCCGCGGCGAACCGGTTCGCCTGCTCCGGCGGGCAGATCTCGTCCTCCAGGCCCTGCAGCAGCAGCACCGGGCCCGACGCCGACCGCGCCTTGGTCGACGGCGAGCGTTCGGCGTAGCGCTGCGCGGCCTCGGGCAGCGCGCCGGCCAGGCCCTCGACGTAGCGCGACTCGAAGTCGTGCGTCTCGCCGCCCTGCGACGTCCAGCCCGCCAGGTCCAGGATCGGAAACGCCACCATGCCGCACCGGTAGACCCGCGTCGAGGTCAGCGACGCCGCCGCCGTCCAGCCGCCCGCCGAGCCACCGCGGATGCCCAGCCGCGCCGGGTCCGCGGTGCCCTCCTGCGCCAGCTGCCGGGCCACGAACGCGCAGTCCTGCACGTCCACCACACCCCACTGCCCGCGCAGCCGCTCCCGGAAGGCCCGCCCGTAGCCGGTGGAGCCGCCGTAGTTCACCGCCACCACGCCGATGCCGCGGCTGGTGAAGTACGCGATGTCGGTGTCGAGCTTGGGCAGCGCCCGGCCCGTCGGACCGCCGTGCACGTGCACCACGTACGGCGGCAGCTCGTCCTGCGGCCCGGCGAAGTCCGGGTTGGACGGCGCGTAGACGTAGGCCGGGATGTCGCCGAACACGCGCTCCACCGGCACCGGCAGGTACGCCGAGACCGGCGACCGCTGCCCGCCGGTGAGGTAGGTCAGCTCCCCGTTGGACAGGTCCAGGCGCACCACGGCGTAGTCCGACGTCGGCCCCGCCGCGCCGCACACCACCACGCCGTCGCGCACCGACAGGTCCGCCGCCCACGTCGGCAGGTCGGTCTGCACGTCGGTCACCGTCGCGCTGCGCTCGTCGAGCACCGCCAGGTGACCCGAGCGCACCACCAGGTAGCGCCCCGGTGAAAGCGTGGCGAACCAGCGGTTGCCCAGCCGCCACATCGGCCCGCCCAGCTCCTGCTCGCACGGCGCCAGGTTCACGCGGCTGCCGTCGGGGCGGACGCGGAAGAGGTTCCACCAGCCGTCCGGGTCGGTCAGCGCCAGCAGGTCCTCGCCCTCCCACTCGAACTGGCACACCGCCTCGGTCTTCGAGCCCGTGACGACGCGGTGCTCCGACGAGCCGACGTCGGCCACGCACAGCTCGGTGCCGTCCCACGGCATCTGCGGGTGGTTCCAGCCGATCCAGGCGAACCTCCTGCCGTCCGGACTGAGCTTCGGGCCGGTCATGAAGTGGTGCGACGCCCCCAGCACCCGGATCTCACCGGAACGGGTGATCGCGACCAGGTCGCGGTGCACGTCGGTGCGCGCGTCACCGGTGACGCTCTCGCGCACGCACCACACCTCGCCGTCCGGGCCCGCGGACAGGTCGGAGTAGCGCACGCCGTGGTGGCGCCGCGGCGCCTCGGTCAGCGGCACGGGCTCGGGCGAGGCGGGGTCGAACACGTAGACGCGCTGGTCGTCCCAGTGCGTGAACGCCACCCGGTCGTGCGCCAGGACCACGAACGGGCGGCCGCCGTACTCGTGCACCCGGTTGCGGGCGTTCCACGGCGCGGGCAGCACCTCCACGCCGTCGCGCACCAGAGCCACCCTGCCGCCCTCGGCGGGCCTGCTCTCGGCCCACCACACCTGCTCACCGTGCAGGTCGGCCCACTGGAACCCACCGCCGGCCGCACCGGTGTCGCCGGCCGTGATCGGCGAGGTCCAGGTCCCGTACGAAGCGATCTTCACCACAGCCCGACCCTATACGCGGAGTGTTTGGTGGGGGAGGACCTGCCGACGATCTCCGCGTGGCCTAGGGTCGTAGGTGCCATGGCTCGCGTCATCCACGTATTCCGCGCACCCGACCGGTTCATCGCCGGGACCGTCGGGCAGCCCGGCGACCGCACCTTCTACCTGCAGGCCTCCGAGCAGAGCAGGTTGATCAGCGTCGCGCTCGAGAAGCAGCAGGTCCAGGTCCTCGCCGAACGCATCGGCTCGCTGCTCGAGGAGGTGCACCGCCGCTTCGGCACCGACGTGCCCGACGACGCGCCGCCCGACGACCTCGACACCCAGCCCCTCGACGTCCCCGTCGAGGAGGAGTTCCGGGTCGGCACGATGGGCCTGGGCTGGGACGCCGAGTCCAACGCCGTCGTCATCGAGCTGCTCGCGATCTCCGAGGAGGAGGTCGACGAGGCCGTCGTGCTCGACGACACCGAGGAAGGCCCCGACGCCGTGCGGGTCTTCCTGTCGCCCTCGGCCGCCCGCGCCTTCGCCGAACGCGCCGACCGCGTCGTCAACGCGGGCCGCAAACCGTGCCCCCTGTGCGCCGAACCGCTCGACGCGGAAGGCCACATCTGCCCGCGGCAGAACGGCTACCGCCGCAGCGAAGAAGACTGACGTGGACACCTCCGCGGCCCTGCAGTTGCTCGAACACGGCCGCATCGAGGTGGAAGGACGCCTCGTCGACGCCTCCAACGCGACCCTGTTCTGCAAGATCTCGCTCGACGGCGTCGACGCCCAGTGCGTCTACAAACCCGTGCGCGGCGAGCGTCCGCTGTGGGACTTCCCCGACGGCACCCTCGCCGGCCGCGAGGTGGCGACCTACCTGATCTCCGCCGCGTCCTTCGGCCTCGTCCCGCCGACCGTGCTGCGGCCCGGCCCGTTCGGCACCGGCATGGTGCAGCTGTGGGTCGAGACCCGCGAGGAGGACGAGCTCGTCGACATCGTCGGCGTCGACGACGTCAAACCCGGCTGGATCCCCGTCTTCCACGCCCACGACCGCTTCGGCGACCCCGCCGTCCTCGTGCACGCCGACCACCCCCGCATCGCCGCCATGTCCGCCTTCGACGTCGTCGTCAACAACGCCGACCGCAAGGGCGGCCACGTCCTGCACGCCGTCGACGGCTCCGTGCACGGCGTCGACCACGGCATCTGCCTGCACGTCGAGCCCAAGCTGCGCACCGTGCTGTGGGGCTGGGCCCGCGAACCGCTGCCCGACCACGTCCTGGAACCGCTGCGCCGGCTGCGGCCCGCGCTGAACGGCGAGCTGGGGGAGTCGCTGCACGACCACCTCACCCGCGCCGAGGTGCGGGCCGTGGGCGAGCGGGTGGACAAGCTGCTGGCCGCCGGGGTGTACCCGGAGCCGTCCGGGGACTGGCCCGCCATCCCCTGGCCCGCCTTCTAGGTCAGCCGCACGGCGAGTCCGGTGAGCGCACGTCGCGGGAACGGGCCGTCACCACCCCGCGCACCGAAGCCCGGCCCAGCCGCCGGCCTGATCCCCGTCGAGCACCCAGCCTCCTGCAAGACGGGCTCCACCCCGCGGCGCACGATCACCGTCACCCACCCGCTGATCAGCGCAGCACCTGCCGCCCGGTGACACAGCCCAAATGAGATGGCGGGGTGTTTGACGCGCGGAGTGGCCTGGCCCTATCTTCGTCGTTCTGACCTGCGGAAACATCGAACTGTGCGTGCGGACTCGGTGAGATGACCTCTGTCGAGCGGATCGTCGTGGTGGGCGCGGCCGGCCTCGGTGCGTGGGCGGCCGCCTGCCTCGCGCGCCGGTTCGGGCCCGTGCACCTGATCGGTCCCGGCGGGGAGCGGCTCGCCGACGCCGGTGTCCGGCACCACCCGCACGCCACCGTCCGCGACCTCGACCTCGACACGCCCGCGGTCATCGTCGAGAACGACGGCGGGCGGTTGCAGCGCCTGGTGTGCGACCGGCTGGTCGTGGCGGGGTGGCCGGTGCCGCTGCTGCCGGCCAACCGGTGGGTCGTGGACGGCAAGGTCGCCATCGCCGGGGACGGCGCGGACCTGCGGCTGCTGTCGACCTGCTTCGACGCCAACGGCCTGTGGCGGCCCGCGCTCGCCGACTACCAGCTGCGCCGCCAGTCCGCAGCGGGTTCCCTGCTCTGAACGACCCCACGGCCGAGCTGAGGGACGCGAGATGGCACACCCGGCACGCGGGACCGGCGAACCGTGATCGACGACGACGCCCGGGCACGGCTGGTCCGGCGGTTCGGCGAGGCCGTGACCGGGTGGGTCGACGCCCTGCCCGGCCTGGTCGCCGAGCTCACCGCCCGCTGGGACCTCACGCTCGCCGAGCACGTGCCCGGCGGCACCGGCGCGACGTTCCTGTGCACCGGCGCGGTCCTCAAGCTCACCCCCGACCTCGGTGTCGCGGCCCTCGAGGCCCGCGCGCTCACCGCCTGGGCCCGCACCGGCGCGGTGGTCGACCTGCTCGACACCGACCTGCCGCGCGGCGCCCTGCTGCTCGAACGGATCCACCCCGGCACCCCCGCGACCGACCCGGCCCGGGTCGTGCCGCACCTGCACGACGCACCACCCGAGGGGTTCCCGCCGCTGCTCGCCCGCGTCGACTTCCTGTTCGAGACCCTGCTGCCCCGCCGCACCGGCACCTACTACGCCACCGAGCACCGCCGTGCGCGCAAACTCGCGCAAGACAACGTCACACCCGTGCTGCTGCACGGCGACATGCACCCCGGCAACGTCCTGCAAGGACCGCACGGGCCCCGGGCCATCGACCCGAGGGCCTGCGTCGGCGACCCGGCGGTCGACTGGTGCGACTTCGTGCACGGCGGCTACGACCTGCACGGCGCGGACGTCGACCTCGACCGCGTCCACGAGTGGCTCACCGCCTTCGCACCGTTCTACGGCTAGGGTCGGGCACCGTGCGTTCCCACGACTACGGCCACGACGTCCTGTCGGGCCGCAAGCGCAAGAAGGTCCCCGAGATCCCGGCCGAGCCCGGCCTCGTCGTGGAGGACCCCGCCAGCGGTTTCTGCGGCGCGGTCGTGAAGCTCGAGCACGGCCGGGTCGTGCTCGAAGACCGCCACGGCCGGCACCGGCTGTTCCCGCTCAACCCCGCCGGGTTCCTCGTCGACGGCGAACCCGTCACGCTCGTCAAACCCATGCCGGGGCGGCAGAAGCCGAAGATCAGCGCGTCCGGTTCGGTGAAGGTCGAGGGGCTGCGCGCGCGGACGGCCAAGGCCAGCCGCATCTGGGTCGAGGGCAAGCACGACGCCGAGCTCGTCGAACGGGTGTGGGGCCACGACCTGCGCGTCGAGGGCATCGTCGTCGAACCCCTGCACGGCGTCGACGAGCTGCCGCAGCGCATCGCCGAGTTCGAACCCGCACCGCACCGCCGCCTCGGCGTCCTGGTCGACCACCTCGTCGCGGGCTCCAAGGAGCAGCGCGTCGTCGACCGGATCACCGACGCCGACGTGCTGGTCACCGGCCACCCCTACGTCGACATCTGGCAGGCCGTGAAGCCCGCGGCCGTCGGGATCGAGGCGTGGCCGGTCGTGCCGCGCGGCGCCGACTGGAAGACCGGCGTGTGCGCCGAGCTCGGCTGGGGCGAGCCGTGGGAGGGCTGGCAGCGCGTCCTGGGCGCCGTCTCCAGCTACCGCGACATCGAGTCCGACCTGCTCGGCGCCGTCGAGCGGCTGATCGACTTCGTCACCGTTCCCCGCGACTGACCCGCGAGCAGTGCGCGACGATCACACCCTTCGGGGTCGTGACACACCGCCCGTGAGCGTGAACCGCGTCAGCGGCGCCGGCCCCTCGAACAGCCGCGCGCCGCTGCCCGGGTCAGCGGGGGGACCAGGCCGACGGCAGGCTCGGGCGACACGACGTACGTCACCGCCGCGTTCCTGTGCGCGGTGAACGGGTTGCCGCCGGTCGCCGACGCCCCGACGGCGGTGAAGTCCTCCCAGGTGCGGCGCCCGAACAGCACGGGCGGACCCGTTCCCGGCACCGGCCGTTGATCGATTTCGTCACGGTCGGGGGACCAGCACGGTGAATCCCGGCGCTGTGCACCGCCCGTTGGTGTATGTATGGGCGCATGGCCGCGCTGATCTGGCTGATCGTCGGGATACTGCTCGTCGTCGCCGAGGTTCTCTCCGGTGACTTCGTGCTGGTCATGCTCGGCGCCGCCGCGCTGGCCGCGGCGGGCGTGTCCGCGCTGGGTGCCGCCGACCTGGTGAGCGTGCTCGTGTTCGCCGCGACGTCGCTGGGGCTGATCGTCACGGCCCGGCCGCTGCTCAAGAAGCGCCTGCAGCTCGGCTCCGACGTCCGCATGCACCACGAGGCGCTGCTGGGCGGCAGGGCCGTGGCGCTGTCGCGGGTGGACGAGCACGGCGGGCAGGTCAAGATCGGCGGCGAGACCTGGAGCGCGCGCACCCTCGACGGGTCCGTGGTCGAAGAAGGCGAAGCCGTCACCGTTGTCGAGATCTCGGGGGCGACCGCCGTGGTCATCGCGGCCGTGTGACCCCGTAGAAGGATGTGAACGAGTTGGACCCGATCACCCTCGTGGTCGTGGCCGTCATCGCGATCTTCGTGCTGACCATCGCCGTGAAGTCGGTGCTGGTCATCCCGCAGGCGCAGGCCGCCGTCATCGAACGCCTCGGCCGCTTCCGCACCACCGCGGCGCCCGGCCTGAACATCATGGTGCCGTTCATCGACAAGGTGCGTGCCCGCATCGACCTGCGCGAGCAGGTCGTGTCGTTCCCGCCGCAGCCGGTGATCACCCAGGACAACCTCACCGTCTCCATCGACACGGTCGTGTACTTCCAGGTCACCGACCCGCGCTCGGCGGTGTACGAGATCTCGAACTACATCGTCGGCGTCGAGCAGCTCACGATCACGACGCTGCGCAACCTCGTCGGTGGCATGAGCCTCGAGGAGACGCTGACCTCGCGCGACCACATCAACGGCCAGCTGCGCGGTGTGCTGGACGAGGCGACCGGCCGGTGGGGTCTGCGCGTGGCCCGCGTGGAGCTCAAGTCGATCGACCCGCCGCCCTCCATCCAGGACTCGATGGAGAAGCAGATGCGCGCCGACCGCGAGAAGCGCGCCATGATCCTCAACGCCGAGGGCCAGCGCGAGTCGTCCATCAAGACCGCGGAGGGCCAGAAGCAGTCGCAGATCCTCGCGGCCGAGGGCGCCAAGCAGGCCGCCATCCTCGCCGCCGAGGCCGAGCGGCAGTCCTCCATCCTGCGCGCGCAGGGTGAACGCGCCGCCCGCTACCTGCAGGCGCAGGGCCAGGCCAAGGCCATCGAGAAGGTCTTCGGCGCGATCAAGGACGGCAAGCCCACCCCGGAGGTGCTGGCCTACCAGTACCTGCAGACGCTGCCGCAGATGGCGCAGGGCGACGCGAACAAGGTCTGGATGATCCCGTCCGACTACGGCAAGGCCCTCGAGGGCTTCGCCCGCATGCTCGGCGCCCCCGGTGACGACGGCGTGTTCCGCTACGAGCCGCCCGCCGACACCGACACCCGTCCCCGGCCCGAGGACGACGACGAGTCGGTCGCCGACTGGTTCGACACCGCCCCGGACCCCAAGGTCGCCGAGGCGGTCGCCGCCGCGGAGGCCGTGGCCCGCAAGGAGGTGCCGAGCCCCCTGAGCGCCCCGCCGCGGCCGGTGGCGGCCGCGGCGCCGGTGCCCGAGCTGGAGGCCGAGCAGCCCCGGTCGCTGCACCAGCCCGACGAGCAGCTCTGAGCGCCCCACAACACCCGCGCGGCGGCCCATCCCGATCACCGGGGTGGGCCGCCGCCGCGTCTGAGCAGGAAAAACGGAAAGTCCCGAAAAATTGTGGGGTCGTGTGTCGATCGAAGCGCCCGCCCGTTCGACCTGGGCGTGAAAGGGTCCACAAGGGACCCGCACGAACCACCCGGGAGAGACCACCATGAAGTTCATGCTGATCTGGCGCGTGACCTCCGACGAGGCGTGGAACAACCTCGGCGACATCGACTTCGACCAGATGCTCGAGACCGTCGGCAAGTTCAACGAGGAGCTCATCAACGCCGGTGTGCTGATCGCCGCCGAGGGCCTCGCCCCGGCCGAGGAGGGCGTGGTCGTCGACTTCTCCTCCGAACCGCCGGTCGTCACCGACGGCCCGTACGGGGAGACCAAGGAGCTGTTCAACGGCTTCTACCTGATCAACGTCCCCAGCATCGAGGACGCCGTCGAATGGGCCAAGCGCACCCCGATGACCGCCGCTGGGTTCAAGACCGAGATCCGCCGCGTGCCGACGATCGACGAATTCCCGCAGGACAACGAGTGGATCAAGAAGGAACGGGCCTGGCGCGAGGCGACCGGCCAGCTCTGAGCTGGCCGCGCTGATCTATTTTGGGCGCCATGAGCAGCGGTGACCCCACGGGACGCAAGGCCGTCGCGGCGGTGTGGCGCATCGACTCCGCGAGGATCATCGGTGCGCTCACCCGCTACACCGGCGACTTCGCACTCGCCGAGGACCTCGCCCAGGAGGCGCTGGCCGAGGCGCTGGTGACCTGGCCGCGCGAGGGCGTGCCGGCCAACCCGGCGGGGTGGCTGCTCACCGTCGGGCGGCGACGTGCGATCGACGCGTTCCGCCGCCGCAGCACCCGTGACGAGAAGTACGCCGCCCTGGCGCACCACCTGCCCGAGGGCGGCGCTCTCACCGGCGCCACCGAACCCGCACCGGCACCCGACGACGTGCTGTGGGACCCCGACCAGATCGACGACGACACCCTCGCGCTGATGTTCACCTCCTGCCACCCGGTGCTGTCGCGGGAGGCCGCGGTGGCGCTGACGCTGCGCGTGATCGGCGGTCTGACCAGTGACGAGATCGCACGGGCGTTCCTGGTGCCCACGGCGACGGTGCAGGCCCGCATCACCCGCGCCAAGAAGACCCTCGGCGCGGCGAACGTGCCGTTCGAGGTGCCGCCGGTCAGCGAACGCCCGGCCCGGCTCGCCCCGGTGCTCTCGGTCGTCTACCTGATCTTCACCGAGGGTTCCTCCGCGAGCTCCGGGGACGAGGTCATCCGCTTCGACCTGGCCGGGGAGGCGCAGCGGCTCGCGCGGATCCTGTCGCGGCTGATGCCCGGCGAACCCGAGGTGCACAGCCTGCTCGCCCTGCTGGAACTGACCGCCGCCCGCTTCCCGGCCCGCCGCGGTCCCGGCGGGGAGACCGTGCTGCTGCAGGAACAGGACCGGCGGCGCTGGGACCGCTCCGCCATCGCCCGCGGCCGCGCCGCGCTGGCCAGGGCCGCCCAGGCGGGCCGCGGCTACGGCTACTACGGGCTGCAGGCCGCGATCGCCGAGTGCCACGCGCTGGCCGGGTCGGTCGAGGAGACGAACTGGGACCGCATCGTCGCCCTCTACGACGGTCTCGACAAGCTCGCCCCGTCCCCGGTCGTGGACCTCAACCGCGCGGTCGCCGTCTCCATGGCCCGGGGACCGGCCGCCGCGCTGCCGCTGGTCGACGCGCTGGCGGCCGGTGAGGCGTTCAAGGGCTCCCACCAGCTGCCGGGCGTGCGCGGGGAGCTGTTGCGCCGCCTCGGCCGCCGCGACGAGGCCCGCGCGGCGTTGCAGCAGGCGATCGCGTTGTGCGGCAACGAACGCGAGCGCGAGGTGCTGACCAGGAAACTGGCGCAGCTGTGATCATCTGACCACGCGGGGTGAAACCCCAAATCCGTTAGGGCGACATCAGTGGCACTCGGCCGGGTGACGCGGGAATGATGTTGTGATGCACTCGCTGCCCGCCACCGTGGCCTCCGCACTCGCCGAGGCCGACAGCGAGAGCACCGACTGGCCCGACCGGTGGCAGGCGCTCACCGCCGTGTCGGTCGAGCTGCAGTCGTTGCTGGTCACCGACCCCGGACCGGAACTCGTCGCGCTGATCGAGCAGATCGTCACCCAGCTCGCGGACGGGGTCGCCGCGAGCCGGCGGCACCGCGTGGAGCTGGCCGAGCTGGCCCACCGCGTGCTGGACACCCACGCCCGCGCGTGCGCCGAGACCACGGCCGACCCCGTGCGGCTCGCCGACTGGCTGCTCGACCTGCAGCTGCAGCACCCCGAAGCGCCCGACGTCAGCCTCGCCGCCTACGCACGGGCCCTCGACGACGACGGCCTGCAGCGCTACCGCGACCGCGCCGTCGCGCTGTTCGAGCCGCTGCCGGTGATCGGGTTCGGCGAGACCGGCCGCTACGACCGCGCCCGCTGGGCGTTGCTGCGCGTCATGGAGGAGCTCGCCGAGTACACCGAGGACGTCGACCTGCAGCTGCTGGTGCTGTCCAAGGACCTGTCCTCGGGCTGGCACTACCTGCAGGTGGCGACCGTGCTGCGCGACAACGGCCGCTCCGGTGAGGCCCTGGAGTGGGTGGAGCGGGGCCTGCGCGCCGTGGGCGGCCGGGGTGCGGCGCTGCGGCTGATCGACCTCGCGGTGGAGGAGCACGTGCGGCGGGGCGCGCCCGAGCGGGCGGTGCAGGTGTGCCGGGAGGCGTTCCTGGCCCGGCCCAGCCTCGAGGTCTACCTCAAGATCCGCGCGCTGGCCGTGCACACCGACGGGTGGCCGCCGCTGCGCGCGGAGCTGGTCGAGCACCTCGTGCGGGACGGCAGCCGTCTGGCGATCGAGGTCTACCGGCGCGTGGTCGAGGTGGAGCTGGCACGCCGCGGCGTGCAGGAGCAGGACGTGGTCGTGGAATGGCTGCGGCAACTACGCGGCCTGCAGCCCGACGCGTTCGCCGACTACCTGGACCACATCAGGTCGCGGCACGTGGCGGACCGGGAACTGCTCGACGAGTTGTCCCGCCGCGGATTCTGATCGTTCCCACTTCGGATAGTACGTCTTCGTAATATATTAGTTCGCAGGACCGAGGCCGGAGGGGGTTCGGTCCGCCCACGGCCGGGCGCGTTCCAGCTGGGCGGAGACCGACAGCAGGGTGCACTCGTCGTGCTGGCGGCCCACGAGCTGCACCGCCAGCGGCAGCCCCGACGAGGTGCGCCCGGCGGGAACCGACGCGGCGGGGTTGCCGACGATGTTCCACAGCGGCAGGAACGTGGTGTAGCGGGCGGCGGCGAGCAGGGCGGTGACGACGTCGCGGCCGTCCCACTCGCCGACGCGGATCGGCGGACGGGTCAGCGCCGGGGTCAGCAGCACGTCGACGGAGGCGAACACCCGGTTCGCGTAGGCCGTGAGCGCCGTGTCGGATCCGGTGGCCCACCGCACCAGCCCGCGCGGCACGCGGCGTCCCAGCTCGGCGGCCGTGCGGGTGCGGGCCTCGACCAGGTCCGGCAGCTCCAGGCCGGCGCGCGCGAGGTGCGCGTTGTGCAGGTAGCGCAGCGCGAACTGCGTGGAGGCGGCGAGGTCGCGCATCGGCGGGTCCAGCCGCACGACGTCGTGACCGAGGTCGGTGAGCAGCGCGGCGGTGTCCTGCACGGCGTCGCGCACCTCGTCGGCGATCGGGATGCCCGGCCCCCACGGCCGCAGCGACACCCCGATCCGCAGCCGGCCGGGGTCGGTGCGCGCGGCCTCGGTGAAGCTGGTCCGGGGCGGGTGCGCGACGTGCGCGTCACCGGGGGCGGCGCCGTGGATCTGGTCGGCCACCAGCGCCCAGTCGCCGACCGTGCGGGTGAGGGGGCCCGCGACCACGAGGCCGCCGAGCATCTGCGGTTCCGGGGCGAGGGAGACGCGGCCGCGCTGGGGCTTGAGCGCGAACAGGCCCGTCACCGCGGCGGGGATGCGCAGGGAGCCGGCGCCGTCGGTGCCGATCGCCGCCGCCGCGAGGCCCGCCGCCACGGCCGCGGCCGAGCCGCCGCTGGACCCGCCGGGGGAGTGCGTGAGCGACCACGGGTTGCGCGTCGGCCCCGCCCAGCTGCTCTCGGTGTGCGGCCACAGCCCGAGCTCCGGCATGCGGGTGCGGCCGATGACCACGGCCCCGGCCGCGCGCAGCCGCGCCACGATCGCCGAGTCGGCCGGCTGCGGGGCGCGGGCGGCGTTGGTGCCCTTCGTGGTGGGCAGGCCCTCGACCGCGATGTCCTCCTTGACCGCGATCGGCACACCCAGCAGCGGCAGGTCCTCACCCGCCGCGCGGCGCGCGTCGGCCCGCTCGGCCTGCTGCAGTGCCTGCTCGGTGAACACGAGCCGGAACGCGTTGAGCTTCGGGTCGATGCGCTCGATGCGGCGCAGGTGCTCGAGGACCAGCTCGCGCGCGGTCACCTCACCGGACCGCACGGCGTGCGCCTGCCTCGCGACCCCGGCGAAACACAGCTGCGTCAGCTCCATGAACCGAATCCAAGCATCGACCGGTGATCTACGGAATGGGAGTGGTCCGCATGAAGGTCCTCGCGATGGCCGCGGCGGTCCTCGTCGCCCTGAGCACGCTGGTGTCACCGGCGTACGTCGTCACCCCGGTGTACCGCTACGAGATCATCGACCGCGCCAACAGCCGGCTGACCGCCAACAACGGTGTGCGCGTGCCGTACGACATCCACTCGCACCGGGACGGCTACCGCCAGGACTGCTCCGGCCACGTCTCGATGGCCGCGCGCCTGGACAAGCCCGGCCCGATCACCGTCGAGCTCGCGTCCGGGACGTGGTCGGAGCCGATCGCCATGTCCTCGCTCGAGCGCGGCGACATCGTCGTGGACGGCATCGGCGCCACCGCGCAGGACCGGCACGTCGTGCTCTTCGACCGCTGGGTCGACTCCACCCGCCGCGCCTACTTCGCCCACGAGCAGCGCGGCGGCTCAAGAACGTCATCGACAAGTGAGGCCGGGTGGTGCCCGCCGATCCCGGTGGGCACCCCCGCTCACGCGCCGCGGCGGCTGCGGTGCTGGGCGACGGCGACGCGGTTGGCGCACCTGGTGGAGCAGAAGCGCCGTTTGCCGTTGCGGCTGGTGTCGACGAACACCGTGTCGCAGCCCTCGCGGCCGCACCAGCCGATGCGCCCGGCGTCCTCGCAGAACAACGCCGCCATGCCCGCCGCGGTGTAGGCCTTGACCCGCACGTCGGTCGGCGCGTCCTCGCGGGCGTAGTGCAGGTGCGGGGCGCGGCCGTCGTGGGTGGAGATGTAGTGGGTGGTCGACGAGCGGGCGAGCAGGTCGTTGAGCAGCTCCACGGTGGGCGCGCGGAACACCTGGCGCAGCAGCTCGACCCAGTCCCGCACGTCACGTTCCTGCCGGGCGTCGAGCGATCCGAGGGGCTTGTAGTCGGAGGCTTCCAGCAGCTCGATCAGCGGCTGGGTGTGCTCGGCGTTGACCAGCTTCGCGGCCAGCTCGGCGGCCGCCCCGCCGTAAGGGTTGAAATGCACTAGACCATGACACCAGGCTGGGGGTCATGATCGCCACCTGCCCCGCCTGCCACTGGCCCTGCACCGCCGCCGTCTCCGCGCACGGCCCCGTCGCCTACCTGCGCTGCGTGTGCGGCCTGTTCCTCGTCGTGGAGAGCGGAACGGTCACCGCCACGGCCGGGACCAGCGCGTTCGCCCCGGTTCACCACACCGGTGGTGATCTTGCTAGTGTCGCGGACCGTGAGCCGTCGTGATCTGCTGTGCGACACCGCGATCCAGATCCTCGCGGTGGACGGCGGCCGGGGCCTGACCCACCGCGCGATCGACCGCGAGGCGGGCGTCCCCCTCGGCACCACCAAGAACTACTTCCCGACCCGCGAGGCGATCCTCACCGCCACCGCCGCGCGCATGACCGCCCTGCACCGCGCCGCCGTCGACCGCCTGCGCGAGACCACCCCGGCCGGCATCAGCGCCGCCGACGTCGCCGAGCTCTACCCGGCCCTGCTGCGCCGCGCGGTCGCCGACGACCCGACGCAGATGCTCGCCATGGTCGAGCTGTACCTGGAGGCGGTGCGCCGGCCGGGGGTGCGTGAGGCGTTGTCGGGCATGGTGCTCGCCAACGCCGAGGCCGCCGCCGCCCTGCAGCAGAAGGCGGGCCTGCCCTCCACCGTCCGCGACACCGGCCTGCTCGACGCCTACTTCCTCGGCGTGGCGATCTCCCTGCTGGCGCTGCCGCCGGAGACCCTGCGCACCGTCGGGCTCGACGACCCGTACGCGCTGGGCATCGGCGTGTTCTGCGCGACCGTGCCCGGCGCCGGCCCGCCGCGGGACCGCTCAGCCGGGCCGGGCTGAGCCCGGTTCCGCGATGCCGGCGTAGCGGTGTGCCAGCTGCCGGCACACCCGCACGAGTGCGGGCGGCCGCACCTCGGTGAGGTCGGTGTCGAACGTGGCGAGGATCCCGGCGATGCCGGCCCAGGACCAGGCGCCGAGCGTGAGGCGGCTGTGGCCGTCACGGCGGCGATGAGGACCGTGCGGCTGATCCTGGCCACCGACGCCGTTCCCGGCGCCCTGGCCACCGCCGCGCTGTGCCCGCTGCTGGCCGCCGCCACCCGGCTCCGCCGCCCACCCGCCGCGCACGCCGTGCCGGCCGGGGCCTCGCGGTCAGCGGTGGACGCGCACCCGTTGCTCGATCGCCGTCGCGACCAGCGCGATCGCGATGTCCGGTGACTTGCCGCAGCTCGCCGGGCGCGGCGGCACGGGCTGCTCGGCCAGCGACACCCGCCACTCGCGGCCGTCGGCGTGCCGCACGGTCGCGGAGTCCGCGGTCTCGGCGACGACGGTGAGCACGTCGCGCGTCTCGCCGATCCTCTCGCGCACGGCGACCTCGGCGACCTGGCCGCGCGGGGTGAAGCAGGACCGGCCGCGGCACCGGTCGGCGAGGATGCCCTCGGTGACGACGCGCTCGGCCAGCCGGTGGTCGATACGCCCGTACAGGTGACCGGTGGGCAGCAGGACACCGGTGGGCGCGAAGCGGTGCCCGCCGGTGTGCGTGCACTCCCACAGCCGCAGCGCGGTGGCGATCGGGCGGCCGTACAGCGCGCAGCACACGTCGCGTTTGCTGTTGGTGCAGATCAGCAGCAACGGGTCGTGCACCGGGGTGCCGAACGCGGTGGAGCGGCCCGCGCCCAAGGCCTCGAGGTCCAGTTCCAGCGCCTCCTCCGGGGACGCGAGATCGGCCTGCTCCAGCCACGATGCACCGGGCTTCGTCGAGGCCAGGTACAGGCGCCGGGTCGCGGGCACGTGGTCGTCGGCGTGGCGGCCGGGACGGCGGATGAGCAGGATCCGCACCCCGGTCCCGGCGGCGCGGCGGGCCAGTTCGGCGCCGAGTTCGGGGTCGAGGTGGCTCTCGGTCAGCGCGTCGCGGCCCCAGGGGCCCGGCTGCTCCAGGCACAGCCACGCCGTCGCGGTCGCGGCCGTGCCGGCCAGCGGTTCCCCCGCGAAGTCGGAGAGTGTCGAGCACCTCATCTGCACACTCTATACGGCCGTTCGGGTGAGGAGTAAGGGCAGCCTTACTCACGGTTCGTGGATGTCTCGAGGGCGGGCTTCACCTGTTGGGCCGCGATGAAACCAGATCGGGCGAGTGTCACGGCCCTGCGACTCGAAGCCGCGGTACTCCCCGACGGGGGTGGCGCTCAGCTCGTGGCGCCGCGGCGACTGCACGACGGCGCACCGGCACCGCGACAGCCAGGGGATTCGCGTGCTCGAACACATAGGGTGGCGGTATGACGACGGTGATCACCGGGGGAAGCCGGGGTATCGGTGCCGCGACCGCGCGCAGGCTCGTGCGCGACGGGCACCGGGTCGTGATCAGCTACCGCCAGGCCGCCGACGAGGCCCGCGCGCTGGAACAGGAGCTGGGCGTGCTCGCGGTGCAGGCCGACACCGCGAACGAGGACGACGTGGTGCGCCTGTTCGACGCGGCCGGCGACGACATCACCGGCGTGGTCAACAACGCGGGCATCACCTCCCCGTCCGGCCCGCTGGCCGAGCTGCGCACCGAGGACCTGCGCCGCGTCGTGGACGTGAACGTCGTCGGCGCGATCTTCGTCGCCCGCGAGGCCGCGCGGCGCATGACCCGCGGCGCGATCGTGAACGTCTCCTCCGGCGCGGCGACGCTGGGCAGCCCGGGGGAGTACGTGCACTACGCCGCCACCAAGGCCGCCGTCGACGCGCTGACGATCGGCCTGGGCAAAGAGCTCGCGCCGCGCGGCATCCGCGTCAACGGCGTGCAGCCCGGCACCGTCCGCACCGACATCCACCGGCTCTCCGGCCAGCCCGACCGCCCCGACCGCGTCGCCGGGCGGGTGCCCCTGGGCCGTCCCGGAGAGGTGGAGGAGATCGCGAACGCCATCGCGTGGCTGCTCTCGGACGAGGCCTCCTACGCCACGGGCTCGATCCTGCGGGTGACCGGCGGAACGTGACCGCGCGATCTGCGTCCGTTCGGCTCTGCGGGCATCCGGCGCGCTGCCCCTAAGCTTCACCGTCATGTCCGCGCCCGCGCTCACCGACTTCGTGCTCGCCCACACCTCGCCGGTGCCGGTGCCGCTGGTGCCGGAGGTGGTGCTGCACAGCGCGGTCGAGGCGATGGACCTGTGGGAACGCACCCGCCACGACCAGCCGCCGTTCTGGGCGTTCCCCTGGGCGGGCGGCCAGGCCCTCGCGCGGCACGTGCTCGACCACGCGGGTCTGGTCCGCGGCAGGAAGGTCTTCGACCTCGCGTCCGGCTCCGGCCTGGTGGCGATCGCGGCGGCCCTGGCCGGAGCCGAGTGCGTGACGGCCAACGACATCGACCCGCTCGCGCTCGCGGCCGTGGAGCTCAACGCCGCCGCCAACGGCGTCACCGTCACCGCCCTGGGCGGTGACCGGCTCGACGGCGATGCCCGCGGAGCCGACGTGGTGCTGGCCGGGGACGTGTTCTACGACGCGGAGATCACCGCCCTGGTGCTGCCGTTCCTGGCCAGGGCCGCCGCACGGGGTGCGCTGGTGCTGCTGGGCGACCCGGACCGCGCGCACCTGCCGCGGGACCGGTTCGCCGCCCAGGCCCGCTACGAGGTGCCGGTGCCGCTGACGCTGGAGAGCTCCGAGACCCGCAGCGCCACCGTCTGGCGCGCCTAGCCGAGCCGTTCCACCACGAACGCCGTCAGGAACCCGGCCGTCGTGCACAACCCGGTGTACAGGCGCGCGCGTTCGTAGGCCTCGGGGATCATCGTGTCCGCGATCATCGCCAGGATCGCCCCCGCCGCCACGGCGGTGATCACCGCGATCAGCTGCGGCGACGCCCCGTCGAGCAGCACGTTGCCCAGCGCCGCGGACACCCCGCTGGCCACCGCGATCGCACCCCACACCCCGAACACGTACCCGGCGCCGCGGCCCGCGCGTTTCATGCCCGCGACGCTGGAGAGCCCTTCCGGGACGTTGGAGATGACCACCGCCGCCAGCATCGCCACCCCGACCCCGCCACCGCCGAGCAACGACACCCCCAGCACCACCGACTCCGGCACGCCGTCGAGCAGCGCCCCGACCGCGATCGCCGACCCGCTGCCCTCCTGCTCGGACTCCGTGGGCTGGTTGCTGCTGCGCTTGCGGTGCCGGGCGCCACGGCGGGCGAGCACCGCGTTGGCCAGCACGTACGCCACCGCACCGCCGAGGAACCCCGCGGAGGTCGCGAGCAGGCCGCCGGTCTGCTCGGCCTCGTCCATCAGCTCGAACGCCGCGGCCGCCATCAGCACCCCGGCACCGAACGCCATCACCACGGCGACCACGTCCCGCGGTACCCGGACGAACCAGGCGACGAGCGCCCCCAGCACGAGCGCACCGCCGCCCGCCAACCCCCACACACCCGCTTCGACCCACTGAGGCATGCCCCGGGATGACCTTCGACTCCGCGAGCTACACCTGGAGATCACCACGCCCACCGAAGGCGGATGCCTGAAGCCGGGGAGCACCGCCGCCGAACTCCCACGCGCCCCTCGACCTGGCCGGTCCCACAATCCATGCGGACAGAGTCCGTCCTAAAGTGTCGGACCATGCTGGAAACCTCGGCGCGCCTGCTGCGCCTGCTCGCCCTGCTGCAGTCACGCCGCGACTGGCAGGGCGGCGAACTCGCCGACGAGCTGCAGGTCAGCCCCCGCACCGTGCGCCGCGACGTCGACCGGCTGCGCGAGCTCGGCTACCCCGTCAACGCCACCACCGGCTCCTTCGGCGGCTACCGGCTCGGCGCCGGCGCCGAGCTCCCGCCCCTGCTGCTCGACGACAACGAAGCCGTCGCCGTGGCCGCCGCCCTGCGCGCCAACCCCGTCACGGGCCTGCAGGAGGTCTCCCTGCGCGCCCTGCTCAAGCTGGAGCAGGTCCTGCCCTCCCGCCTGCGCCACCGCGTCGCCGCCCTCGACCAGGTCGAGTCCGTCCCGCACGACAACCCGGCCCCGGCCCTCGACCCGGAACTGCTCTCCACCCTCGCCGCCGCCTGCCGCGACAACGACACCCTGCGCTTCGACTACCGCTCCCACGACGGCACCTCCACCCGCCGCCGCGTCGAACCCCACCGCCTCGTCAACTGGGGCCGCCGCTGGTACCTCGTCGCCTTCGACGCCGACAGGCGGGACTGGCGCAGCTTCCGCGTCGACCGCATCGACCCGCCCCGGCCCCCGCACGGACCCCGCTTCACCCCGCGCGAGTTCGACGCCACCGGCTACGTCGCCTCCCGCGTCAGCCAGGCCGCCTGGCGCTTCCAGGCCCGCGTCCTCGTCCACGCCCCGGCCGACGCCGTCGCCGCCCGCATCCACGCCGCCGTCGGCACCGTCGAAGCCATCGACGACACCACCTGCGTCCTCGCCCTCGGCTCCGACTCCGTCGAGACCCTCGCCGTGTGGATCGGCCTGCTCGGCTTCGACTTCGAGGTCACCTCACCACCCGAGCTCGTGGCACACGTTCGCTCTCTTGCGGCCCGCTACGCCCGCGCCGTACAAGACTGAGCATGGCCATCACCGGACGGGACATCGAGCACTTGCTCTACACCGACACCCCCGACCCGGTCCTGGTCGTGCACCAGGGCTCGACGCAGATCGTGGCCGCCGCCGAGCTGGGCGGCCACACCGGCGCGGTCGTGGTGTGCTCGCGCACCGAGGTGCTGCGCAAGGTGGGGGAGCGCGACCTCAGCGAACAGGACCTGGCCGCGATCGCCGGGGCCCTGTCGGCGACCATTCAAGACCCAACTCAGCCGCCGCCACCTTGGCCCGCTTGAGCAGATCGGGTCGTCCTTCATACACATCCTCGTCGATTTCGGTGAGCAGTTCCTCTGTGGAGAGGTATGCGCGCGTCGCCGGGAACCGGAAGCCGCGCTCGTGCAGCCGTACCCACGCTTCCAACGCCTCAGTGCTGTCGTACACCCACTCCTCCGCAAAGGCCGAGAGGATCGCCAGGTCGTCACCACCGATCCCGATGCGAGCACACGACTCACGATGCCGCAGGGAGGCCTTGATCAATCGTTGCAGCACCGGCACACACCTCGACACGGGTGTCGCTGCGAGATCAACGAGAGTGATGGCATCGTTGATCGAATGCACGGACGTCAGGGGCTGCATCGCGTCCCGCCACGTCAGGCTGACCTCGTCCAAGGTGACGTACGGCTCCGACATCAGCAGCCATTCCGGCTCCGCCTCGGCACCCGCTCCCTTGTGCAGGCTGAGGTGGAAGTGCTGCTCGCGGTCGCGGGTCAGCCACACGCACCGCACGAAGCTCGCCCACTCCGCGGCGGACAGCCGCGACTTCCAGAACAGCGCCGCCCGCCGCCAGTCGTCGACGCCGAACCGCAGATCGGGCGCGTACACCTTCTCCCGCAGCACCAGCGTCAACGTCACGAGGTTGGCCGCGTACTTCGCCTCACGGGTGGAGTCGGGCAACGGGACCGGCTCGTAGGCCGTCCGCGTCACGCGACGGTCGTCCCTCGTCTCCAGCAGCCGCACGACCAGGTCGAACATCCGGTCGTCGTCCGCGAGCTCGCGCAGGAAGTCCAGGACGGGCTTGCTGGTGGTCAGCGCCATGAACGACAGCACCGAGTACAGCTCGGTGTCGTCCACGGTGGTCTTGCGACGCGACTTGGCCGCATCCTCACGGAGCAGATCCGTCAGCGTCCGCCAGACGAACCGCGCGACCAGGTACTCGCCGAAGGTGGCGTGCAGGAACTCGTAGGTGGCGAGCTTCGTGTCGTCGCCCCGCACCGCCTCGGTCTTCTGCACGAAGAAGAACCGCCCCAGCGCCAGGTCACCGGAGGACAGGGGAGTGCGCGCACCCACGGACCTGTCCGCCGAGCCGACCTCGAGCAGCGCGGCGAGGTCAGCCGTCACCTGGTCCCCGGTCACCCATTGCACGCCGCGGTTGAACATCGCGAGCGCCACCACCGACAACCGGTCCAGCTCGAACTCGACGTCGTCGTCCAGGCCCTCCTCGGTGCGTTCGACAGGGGACTTCTCGACCTCACGCCGGGCGAACCGCTCCAGCAGCCGCTCGTAGAGCTGTCCCCGGCTGATCTGCTGGTGGTCGCGCTGCAACGCGCCGTCCACCGCGTCGTACAACGCCAACATCAGCAACAGCAGCGGCTGCTCGGCCAGCTCCGGGTACTCCAGCGCCACCTCGGCGGGCAGCGGCGCACCGCCCTCGTTCCACACCCGCAGCCACTGCCGCACCTGCTCGTCGGAGAACGGCAGCAGCCGCACCACGTGCGACATCGGGGGCAACGCCAGACCCGCGCACACGCTGAGCCGGCTCGTCACCACGAACGCCGCCGGCCGTTCCTTGTCGGCGAGGTCGCGCTGGAGCTCCGCGATCGTCGTCAGGTACCGGTTCTGGCTCACCCCGGTCGCCTGCATCAGCTCGTCCAGCCCGTCGAGGACCACCACGGGCACCGAACCCCCGGTGGCGCGGGAGAACGCCGCCCAGCCCACGGGTTCGTCGAGCAGCCGCCGCAGGCCGTGCTCGATCTGCTGCCGCACGTCCGAGTCGGCCTGCGCGGTGCGCAGCTCGACCCGCACCACGGGCGTCCCCGCGGCCGACAGCCGCGCCGCCAGCACCTCCGTGAGCACCGACTTGCCCGACCCGGGGTCACCCAGCACCAGCAACGGCGACCACCACGCCTCGGCCGACGTCAGGTGGCCCGCCAGGTAGGCGTAGAGATCGGTCCGCTCCGGCCGGTGGGCCCAGTACCCGGCCGTCGAGGGCACCGTCTCCCGGTCGGTGTTCACCAGCAGCTGGAACCGGGGGTCGACGTACGCCTCACCGAGCACCGGGATCCGCTGCCCGCCGTCGGAGGGGACCAGCGGCCGTCGCAGCGCCGCCGAGTACACCGCCGCCAGCTCCGTGAGCCACACGTCGCGCACCGGCTCGGCCGTCACCTCGCGCAGCACGTCCTCCAGCCGCGCAAGCGCCGCCCTGGTGGCGCGGTGGTCCTCCATCGACGCCCAGAACGCCACCTCGGGGCAGTCCACCGCGAGCTGCCGGAACAGCTCCCGGTAGCGGCGCACCGCGCGCTCGGGCAGCACCCGGTACGACGCGAGCGTCCCCTCCTTCTCCGCCTCGGAGAGCTCGTCCCACGCCGCCGATCCCGTCGAGACCCGTTCGAGGTCGTGGTTGAGCTCCTCGTAGAAGGTGCGGACCACGACCAGGTTCGCCTCGTGGCTCCGGCCCGCCGACGGCACGGGCAACGGCTTCTCGAACGGGTGCCCGAACTGCAAAAGGGTCTCGTCTTCCGCCGAGAACGAGAACGGCAGCTCCAGCTCGCGCAGCACCTCGAAGTACGCCGTCACCACGATGACCGAGTGGGCCGCATGCAGCCGTTGCGTGCGGTCGTAGCGGTTGAGGCCACGGCGCTTCTCGGTCACCTTCGTGACGAGGTCGGAGAACAACCGGGTGAAGTCGGGCTTGGCGTCGAACAGGTCCAGCACCTGCCACAGCCCCAGCGACCCCGCCAGCAACGCACCGCCGAGCAGCCTGTCCATCGCGGCGACCACCGGGTGGTTCTGGCCGCCGAGGATCTTCACCGCTTCGACGTAGCTGTAGGTCGTCCGCACCCGGACGTGTCTACCTGATCTTGGCCGCGCTCATCCCGAGAACAACACCAAAAGACCGATCGCGATCAGCACGACGGGCAGGGCGAGGTGACCCCACTTCGCCAGAGCGCGCGCCACCACCTGGCGCGAGGCCAGGAACCAGCCCGCGAGACACCACACACCGACCAGCACCAGGAACACCACGACGTAGACCCACAACGAGTCCGCCACTGTGAACACCGGGACGTACACGCCGATGTTGTCGCCGCCGTTCGCGAGCGTCACGCCGGCCATCGCGAGAACACCCGGCGCGGCGTCCGGCTCGTCCTCGTCCTCCGACCCCCGCCACAGCGACCACGCCGCCTTGAGACCGAGCACCAGGGGGAGGAGACCGAGCCACGGGCGCACCTGCTCCGGCAGCAGGGAAGCACCGAGCGCGCCGACGACCGCGACGGCCAGGATGCCCGTGAAACCCAGGTACTGACCCGTCACCACCTGCCACGGCGACCGGGCCCGCGCGAAGAACAGCGCCAGCAGCACCAGGTCGTCGACGTTCGTCACCGCGAACATGCCCGCCGCCTGACCGACCACCCCCGGATCCACGGCGGCATTCTCACCCACACCGAAGCGGATAGATAATCCATATCTGTGCTAGCGTCGCACCGGTAAGTGGATGAACTATCCATATCGGAGGACGTCATGACACGCCGAGCAGTCATCACCGCCGGAACCGGCGGCATCGGACTCGAACCGCACTCGGACTCACCAGAGCCGGATTCGCCGTCACCGTCATCGGACGCAACGCCGAACGCGGCGCACGAGCCGTCGACACCATCAACGCACAGCAAGGGGAACCCGCCCAGTTCCACCAAGCCGACCTCGCCTCACTCGACCAGGTCCGCGCCCTCGCCGCCCGCATCACCACCGGGGGAGACCTCGACCTGCTCGTCAACAACGTCGGCGCCCTGTACCCCGACCACACCCTCATCGACGGCGTCGAAGCCTCCTTCGTCGTCAACCACCTCTCGCCCTACCTGCTCACCGAACTGCTCCTGCCCGCACTCACCCGCCGCATCGTCAACGTCACCTCCGGCGCCGTCATCACCGCCAAGAAGGTCTTCGACCACGTCGAACCACCCGGCGGCTACTACGGCTTCCACTGGTACGGACGCGCCAAGCTCGCCAACCTCGCCTACACCCTCGACCTCGCACGCCGACTCGACACAACCGCAGTGGACGTCCTCGCGGCCGACCCGGGGGGAGCGGCCACCGACATGACCGACGGAACCATGCACGACCCCAAAATCGTCTCACCGGGCCTGAGAGTGCTCTGGCCGCTCGTACGACGCACCTTCGAACGCTCCACCTCCGGCTCCGCCGCCGCCGCGGCGCTCCCGTCGATCGAAGCCGCCACCGGAACACACCCCAACGGCACCGTCATCGGCCGCCACGGCAAACCCGTCACACCCACCCGGACCGCCACCGACCCCCACGTGCAGCAAGCAGTACGCCGGCTCAGCGAACGCCACGCCCCACTCGGACGCATTCCGGATGGCGTATCCAATTAACCTGGAGAACATGACGCCCCAGCGAAAGGACGCCGCCCGCAACTGGGAGCACATCCTCACCGTCGCCAGAGAACTCGTCGACGAAGGAACCCCGCTGCAGCTCAACGACGTCGCCCGCCGCGCAGGCCTCGGCGTCGGCACCGTCTACCGGCACTTCCCGACCACCGAAGCACTCCTCGAAACAGTCGCCGCACCCCGCCTCGAAGCACTCGCGGACCACGGCGAAAAATCCCTCGACCACGACGACCCGTGGACCGCCTTCGCCGACTACCTCACCGAACTCGTCGAAGGCCAGGTCACCGACCCCGCCCTCGCCAAGGTCTCCGCCACCGCCCACGACGTCCTGCCCCGCACCACCGAACTCAAGACCCGCATCCTCACCGCCGGCGCCCAGCTCCTCGCCCGCGCCCGCGAGGCCGGAGCCCTCCGCCCCGGCCTCGACGACGCCGACCTCGTCCCGCTCATGTGCGGCATCTCCTACGCCACCTACGTCCACAGCGACAGCCCAGCCGACCGCCTCCCCACCGCACGCCGCTACCTCGACACCCTGCTCCGCGGACTACGCGCCTGACCGCGGGGGACCGGCAGCCACGAACGCCCGCAACTCCTCAAGCCCCCGCGCCCCACCATCGGTCAACATCCACGTCACACCCGCCGCCTCGTACCCCGCCACGTCCACCGGCAACTCAGCACCACCCCACAGCACCACATCACCCTCCACCGACCCACCCGACGCCACGAAATCCGCCTTCACCCGAGCGGCATCAGCAGGGGAGAGCACCACCAACCCCTCCGCACCGAACGTCGCCGGCACCACCCCCGCCGCATGCCCCGCCGCCCGGAACGGCACCGACCGCGGCCACACCCCACCAACCCACACCGGCACCTCCACCGGAGCAAACCGCACACCACTCACCCGGAACACCTCACCCCGGTGCTCCACCACCTCACCCGACAACAACCCCCGCAGCAGCTCCACCCCCTCCGACATCGCCTCCGCCCGCGACACCCGCTCGCCGAAGGGGGAGAAGTCCTGCGGCACACCCGCACCAATCCCCAGCACCAGCCGCCCACCGGACAACCGCTGCAACGTCGACGCCTCCAACGCCACCTTCCACGGCCGACGCCGCCCCAACGACGTCACCAACGGCCCCAGCACCACCCGCGACGTCCGCGCCGCCACCGCACCCAGCGTCACCCAGACATCCGCCACCACCGGCTCGTCCGGCACCACCACGTGGTCCCACAGGAAGAAGCCGTCCCACCCGGCCTCCTCCGCCGCCACCCCCAGCGACACCAGCACCGACGGATCACCCAGCGACTCACCGAACGAAGGAACATAGATCGCGTATCGCATGCCCCGAGTGTCCCAACCACCCCCGACAAGATCATCGACAAGACCCTGACCAGCACAAACGACCTAACGACCCTCGCCGGTCGCCCCGTCGAGCTGCTCCCGCAGGATGTCCGCGTGACCCGCGTGCCGCGCCGTCTCCGTCGTCACGTGCACCAACACGTTGAACAACATCACGTCAGGACGCGGCCACCACGGCACATGACCGGGGGAGTCCACCGCCAAAGCCCCGATCGTCGCGTCCGAATGCGCCCACACCCGCCGATAGCGCGCCACGATCTCCTCACGCGACTCCAGATCCGTCGCCCGCATGTCCTGACCCCGCGCCGACAGGTCGTCCCACCGCGGCATCGGCTCCGGGAACGGCCGGCCGAACACCTCACCGAAGTAGCGCGACTCCGACAACGCCAGGTGCTTCACCAGTCCCAGCAGGTTCGTCCCGGACGCGGTCAGCGGCCGCCGCACGTCCGCCTCGTCCAGCCCCTCGAGCTTCCACACCAGCACCTCGCGCAACTCACGCAGATCGCTGTGCAGGTACGCCTTCGCGAAGTCATCGATCATGGCCGAGCAGCCTGCCACTGCGGCCGCACGAGTCCCTAACGCCACGGTGACGAAAGGCGGTGGAGGCGTCGCCGCGAGAGCAGCAGGCGTCCGACATCGGCGATCCGGCGGTCCCGGGCAAGCCGGCGGGACGGACGGGTCGCGCCGGCGACGCGAAACGCCCGCAGAAGCCGTCTGGGCGAACCGGCGCGGTGCCGCCGGGTGTCGTCAGGACCGGAGGCGTCGCAGGAGACCGCCGGGACGGCAGCGGAGGCGGACCCGATCTCGGTTACTTGACATAATGTAGATTATCGGCGAAGCCGCGACCTGCGAAGATCGCATCGGAAGGGGCTGGAAACGCCCGTGTTGGCGCGTCTGCAAGGCACAGCCGACGGGCAGGCCCACTGCGCTTGCAGACGCTTCAACATCAGATCCACGGCGATGTCGGAGCGCGGTCGACACCGACGTGTCGTCAGTGAGACGTACGCGAAGGGGCGCCATTACGCTCACGATCCCCGACAAGTGACGCCACCCGGTCCAGCGTCGTCCGGCCGCCTGACCGATCCCGGCGAAACGGACATTTGATGCATAATCGCCATTATCCAGCACAGTGCACCTGGTGGACCCGCTCGCGCCGGCCGTGCCGCGTGAACGCCGCGACGAAGCGCCGCCAGGGCCCCGCAGCGCTCTCCCGTTCGCTCGATCGTGATCGTCCGACGCCGGGCTGAGAACACCGTCACCGCAGCTCACGCGGCTGCACACCGTGCACCGCTCCCCTCCCCTCGTGCGGGATTGTCGGTGCCGTGCGGTACAAGATCCATATGCACGTGCTCGCCGCCCAGGACGCCTTCTTCCTCGCCCGCCGGACCCGCAAGGACTCGCCGCACACCACGGCCGCCTACCAGCGGGATCTCGCCGGTGTGAACGCGCTCCTGGCGGAGACCCTCTCCTGCCCCGTCGAGGACCTGACCACCGAGCACCTCAGCGGGTCGCACCTCCGGCAGGCCTTCGGGTTGTTCGCGGACACGCACGCCAAGAGCTCGGTGCTGCGGGCGTGGTCGACGTGGAACCAGTTCCTGACGTTCTGCGTGGCCGAGGACCTGATCGCCGGCAACCCGATGGGGGCGGTCGCCCGGCCGAAGACGCCGCCGCTGGTGCCGAAGCCGCTGCGGGGTGAGGACACGCCCGAGCAGCTGCTGACGGCCGCGGCGGAGGGGGCGCGGAAGGGTCGTGACCCGTGGCCGGAGCGGGACGTGCTGGTGATCGCGCTGGGGTTGGTGGCGGGGTTGCGCAGTGCGGAGATGCGGACGTTGACGCTGGCGTCGATCGTGGGGCGGGAGGGTGACCGGCGGTTGCACGTGAAGGGCAAGGGCAACCGGGACCGGTCGGTGCCGATCGAGCCGCCGATGGAGCGGATCGTGGAGGCGTACCTGAAGAGCTGCAAGCGGCGGTTTCCGCAGGGGCGGTTCGACCGGGACAGCGCGTTGCTGCGGGATCGGCACGGTGAGCCGATCGGGCGGGGTGGGCTGGAGTACCTGGTGAAGTCGTGTTTCCGGTGGGCGGGGTTGCACGACCGGGTGCCGACGGGGGCGAACCTGCACGCGTTGCGGCACACGTTCGCGACGCGGCTGGCCGAGGACGGGGCGAGTGCGAGCGAGATCATGGCTTTGCTGGGGCATGCGAGTCTGGCGACGAGTCAGAACTACATCGAGGCGACGGCGCGGGAGCGTCGGGCGGCGGTGGCGAGCAACAGGACGTATCGGGCGTTGAAGGACATGTAGCTCGGATCGTCCGGCGGTGGTCGGGTGGGGTGCGGGACCCTGGGTGCGGTGGGTCGGTTCGGGGGTCGCCCGGTTGCCGGGCAGGTGGGCCGAGTGGGTGACCTGGTGGTGCGGAAACCGCATTTCAGGGGTACTCAATGAGAATGAGATCCGTGTGGCGTGGGGCCATCTCCTTCGGCTTGGTGACGATCGCCGTGCGTCTTTACACGGCTGTCGAGGAGCACGACTTCCGGTTCAACCAGGTGCACCGGGAGGACGGCGGGCGCATCAAGTACAAGCGCGTCTGTTCGGTGTGCGGTGAAGAGGTCGAGTATTCGGACATCACCAAGGGCTACGAGCTGGACGACGGCCGGATGGTGATCATGGAGAACGAGGACTTCGAGAAGTTGCCGGTGAAGACCGACAAGTCGATCGACGTCCTGGAGTTCGTGCCGGCGGAGGAGATCGATCCGATCTACTTCCAGAAGACCTATTACCTGGAGCCGGACAAGGCGGCGGCGCGTCCGTACGTGTTGCTCAGGGATGCGTTGGTGAAGACGGGTCAGCTGGCGGTCGTGAAGATCACGATCCGGCAGAAGGAGACGCTGGCGACGATCCGGGCGCGGGATGACGTGCTGGTGATGCACACGATGTTGTGGCCGGACGAGATCCGCAAGGCGGAGTTCGACTTCCTGGATTCGGACGTGGAGGTGCGGCCGCAGGAGTTGAAGATGGCGACGTCGCTGGTGGAGTCGATGGCGGGTGACTTCGATCCGGACACGTTCACCGATGACTACCGGGACGCTCTGGAGAAGGTGATCGCGGCGAAGGCGGAGGGTGCGGAGTTGCCCGAGCAGCCGGAGGCCGAGGACAAGGGTGATGTCATCGATCTGATGACGGCTCTGGAGCGCAGTGTGGAGAAGGCGAAGGCGGGGCGGAAGGGCGCGAAGAAGGCTGCTCCGAAGAAGAAGGCTTCGTCGGCGTAGATGGCCGGGCTCGAGGAGTACCGGCGCAAGCGGGATCCGGGGCGGACTCCGGAGCCCGTGCCTGCTGCTGCGGATGTGTTGCCGAGGGGTGGCAACGACACGTTCGTGATCCAGGAGCACCACGCGAGCAGCTTGCATTGGGATGTGCGGCTGGAGCGTGACGGGGTGTTGGTGTCGTGGGCGGTGCCGAAGGGGTTGCCGCCGACGACTGATGTGGTGCGGCTGGCTGTGCACACCGAGGATCACCCGTTGGAGTACGCCGAGTTCTCGGGTGAGATTCCGCGGGGTGAGTACGGCGGCGGTGAGATGTTCATCTGGGACCGCGGCCGGTACGAGACGGTGAAGTGGTCGGACCGCGAGGTCGACGTGGTGTTGCACGGTGAGCGGGCCAGGGGTCAGTTCGTGTTCTTCCGGTCGGGTGCGGAGGGCAGGAACTGGATGGTGAAGCGGCGGCATGCGGCGGTGCGGCCGGATTGGCAGGTGTTGCCGGAGCAGGTCAAGCCGATGTTGGCGGTGCCGGGGCCTCTTCCCTCCGATGATGACGGCCAGTGGGCGTACGAGTTCAAGTGGGACGGGGTGCGGGCGGTCCTGCGGGTGGAGGGTGGCCGGGTGCAGGCGTGGTCGCGGTTGGGCAACGAGATCACGGTGGCGTATCCGGAGTTGCAGGGTGTGGGTGAGCAGCTGGGGTCGACGGAGGCGTTGCTGGACGGGGAGATCGTGGCGTTGCGGGACGGGCGGCCGAGTTTCAGCGCGTTGCAGAACCGGATGCACGTGAGCAAGTCGGATGCGGCTCGGCGGGCGGCGCGGCAGTACCCGGTGACGTTGTTGTTGTTCGACCTGTTGCACCTGGATGGCACGTCGCTTCTGGGTTTGCCGTTTCACCGGCGTCGTGAGTTGTTGCGGGGGTTGGAGTTGCGGGGGCCGCATTGGCTGACTCCCCCGTCGTACGACGAGGACGGGGCGTCGGTGCTGGCGGCGAGCCGGGAGCAGGGTCTCGAGGGTGTGGTGGCGAAGCGGCTGGACTCGGTGTACCAGCCGGGGGCGCGGTCGCCGGTGTGGCGCAAGATCACGGATCTGATGGCGCAGGAGGTGGTGATCGGCGGCTGGCGGATGGGTGAGGGCAAGCGGGCCGGGGTGATCGGCGCGTTGTTGCTGGGTATTCCGCAGGACGGCGGGTTGGCGTTCGCGGGTTCGGTGGGTACCGGGTTCAACGACGCGGAGTTGGCGGTGCTGACGCCGCGGTTGCAGGCGTTGGCGCGGCGGTCGTCGCCGTTCGTGACGGAGATGCCGAGGGAGAGGTCGAGGGGCGCGAGGTGGGTGGAGCCGGAGTTGGTGGCGGAGGTGGTGTTCCGGCAGTGGACGCCGGACGGGCGGATGCGGTTCCCGGCGTGGCGGGGGTTGCGGCCGGACAAGTCTCCCGGGGAGGTGCGGCGGATTGAGCGGTGAGGTGCCGAAAGAGGTTGTGGTGCGGGTCGAGGACCGGGTGCTGAAGCTGACGAACCTGGACAAGGTGCTGTATCCGGGGTTCGGGTTCACCAAGGGTGAGGTGATCGACTACTACACGCGGATCGCGCCGGTGCTGCTGCCTCATCTGAAGGATCGTCCGGTGACGTTGAAGCGGTATCCGAACGGTGTGGACGGGAAGTGGTTCTTCGAGAAGAACGCGCCGGAGCACCGTCCGGAGTGGGTGCGGACGGTGCGGTTGGAGTCGCCGGGCAGTGCGAAGGGCAATGAGTCGGTCAACTACGTGATGGTGGATGAGTTGGCGACGTTGGTGTGGCTGGCGAATTTGGCGGCGTTGGAGTTGCACGTGCCGCAGTGGACGGTGGGGCCGCGTGGGGGTAAGCGGGATCCGGATCTGCTGGTGTTCGACCTGGATCCGGGTGCGCCGGCGACGGTGGTGGAGTGTGCGCGGGTGGCGGAGCGGATCCGGGTGGTGCTCGACGACGACGGGGTGGACTCGTGGGTGAAGACGTCGGGGAACAAGGGGATGCAGATGTACGCGTACGCGCCGGCGAAGGACACGTCGGAGTACGCGCGGGCGGTGGCGTTGCGGTTGTCGAGGGAGATGCCGGAGCTGGTGGTGGCGACGATGGCGAAGGCGCAGCGTCCGGGGAGGGTGTTGATCGACTGGTCGCAGAACAACCCGGCGAAGACGACGGTGGCGCCGTATTCGTTGCGGGCTCGTGAGCGGCCGGCGGTGTCGACGCCGGTGACGTGGGACGAGGTCGAGGAGTGCGAGGTCGTGGAGGATCTGGTGTTCACGGCGGATGAGGTGCTGGAGCGGGTCGGGGTTGTCGGGGACCTGTTCGGGAGTTGATGGTGTGGCGGGTCAGTGCGGGGGTGCTGGGCTGAAGCGGCGGCGGTAGTCCGAGGGGGTGAGGCCGGTTTCGCGGCGCAGGACGGCGCGGAGGTTGGCGGTGGTGCCGAGGCCGGTGCGGCGGGCGATGACGTCGAGGCGCTTCTCCCCCAGTTCGATCAGGCGGCGGGCCAGGGTGACGCGTTCGGCGGTGAGCCACGCGAGGGGTGTGGTGCCGAGTTGTGCCTGGAAGCGGCGGTGCAGGGTGGCGGGGCTGACGGCGGCGCGGGCGGCGAGCGCGGTGACGGTGAGCGGGGTGTCGAGGTGGTGCTGGGCCCAGGCGAGGACGGGGGCGAGGGACTCGTCGGGCAGGTCGGGGACGGGGCGTTCGACGAATTGGCGCTGTCCTCCGTCGCGGTGGGCGGCGAAGACGAGGCGGCGGCTGACGGAGTGGGCGGTTTCGGCGCCGTGGTCGCGGTGTACGAGGTGCAGGCCCAGGTCGAGGGCGGCGGCGCTGCCGGCGGAGGTGAGGATGTCGCCGTCGTCGACGAAGAGGACGTCGGGTTCGAGGTGGACGTGCGGGAAGCGGGTGCGGAACTCGCCGGTCCACTGCCAGTGGGCGGTGGCGCGGCGGCCGTCGAGGACGCCTGCTTCGGCGAGGGTGAAGGCGCCGCTGCAGAAGCCGACGAGGCGGGTTCGGCGGGCGTGGGCGCGGCGGATCGCGTCGAGGACGTCGGGGCGGCGGGGTGTGTCGACGTCGGGTCGGTTGGGGACGATGAGGGTGTCGGCGGTGTCGGCGATGGTGAGGTCGTTGACGCCGGTGAGGGTGAAGAAGCCGTCGCGCATGAGTGTGTGCGGGTCGGGTGAGCAGAGGCGGAAGTCGTAGAGCCGGCCGCCGAGTTCGGGGCGGTGCAGGCCGAAGATCTCGGTGGCGCAGCCGAGTTCGAACGGGTTGGAGTTCTCGTCGACGATCACGACGACGCGGTGCGAGGATTCTTGCGGCATGTGCGATTCCTGGCACTCACGGTCGTGTGGTGGCATGCGCGAGGCTCGTTTGCATGAATCCCATCGCTTTGGATGACGCCCTGGCTTCGTTCGACGTCCTGTGGAGTCCTCGGATCGTCACGCGTGTCAACGACTACGACGTGCGGATCGCGAAGGTCGAGGGTGAGCACGTGTGGCACGTGCACGACCACACCGACGAGTTCTTCCTGGTGCTGCGCGGCGAGTTGCAGATCGTGCTGCGTGAGGAGTCCGGGGAGCGCACGGTCGTGCTGCCGCGGGGTGCGGTGTTCACGGTGCCCCGCGGGACTTACCACAAGCCGGTCTCCCCCGGTGGTGCGTCGATCCTGATGTTCGAGCCGTCGGGGACCTCACGGTCGGTGACCGCCACGACGAGGTTCCCGGTCACGTGGATGCGACGACGGGGCACGTGCTGTGACGCCGGGCGGTGTTGTGGGCCTGCCCGGCGTCCCGTGATGCGGGTCGGCCCAGGCCGGCAGGACGATCTCCTGGCCGAGCAGGGTGATGCCAGGCCCAGGGTGGTGCCGACCTGTTCGGCCCAGCTCCCGTTTCGCCCGTGCTGAGCGCGCGGCTGGGGAACAATCCTGCCCGTGAGGTTCGGGGTGCTCGGTCCGGTGCTGGTCGACGGTGTGGGGGTCGCGGCGCCGCGGCAACGCGCCCTGCTGGCGATGCTGGTGCTCGCCGCCGGGCGGGTCGTGGGCCGCGACCAGCTGATCGGCGGCTTGTACGCCGAGCCTCCCGCCGGGGCGGCCAACGCCCTGCAGTCGCAGGTCTCGCGGCTGCGGCGCACCGTGCCGGGCCTGGTCGTCGAGCACCACCCCGCGGGGTACCGGCTCGTCGCCGATCCGGCCGAGGTCGACCACCGGCGGTGCCGCGACCTGCTGGCCGCCGGACGGGCGGCCGAGGCGCTGGCGTTGTGGCGCGGGCCCGCGCTCGCCGATGTCGAGGCGCCGTTCGCGCAGGTCGCGCGGCAGGCGTTGACGGAGCTGCTGATCGACTGCGCGATCGCGGGCGGCACGACGGCCCGGCTGCGCGAGCTGCTCGCCGGGCACCCGTTGCGCGAGGACCTGCGGGCGGCGCTGATCCGGGCCCTGCACCGCGACGGGCGGCAGAGCGAGGCGCTGGAGGTGTTCGCGCGGGGCCGTGAGCTGCTGGCCGACGAGCTCGGTGTCGACCCCTCCCCCGTGCTGGCCGCCGCGCACTTGGGCGTGCTGCGCGCGCAGGCGCCGCACCGGGGTGTGCCCGCTCAGCTGACCAGCTTCGTCGGCCGTGACGACGACCTGCGTCGCGTCGCCCGGTCGCTGCGGGAGTCGCGGCTGGTCACGCTCACCGGCCCCGGCGGCACGGGCAAGACCCGGCTGGCGGTCGAGGTCGCGCACCGCGAACCGGGTGAGGTGGCGTTCGTCGACCTCAGCGCCACCACCGACGTCGCACGCGCGCTGCTCGACGGCATCGGTGTGCGCGAGGCCGGGCTGCTGCCGGCGGGACCGGTCGGCGCCGAGGCACGGCTGCGCGAAGCGCTCGCGGCCCGCGAGGTCGTGCTGGTCGTCGACAACTGCGAACACGTCGTCGAGGAGGCCGCACGCGTGCTCGGCGGTGTGCTCGCCGCCTGCCCGGACGTGCGGGTCCTCGCGACCAGCCGCGAAGCGCTCGGCATCACCGGTGAGACGCTGAGCCCCGTGGGCGCGCTGGACGACGACGCCGCCACCCGCCTGTTCCTCGACCGCGCCCGGGCCGTGCGGCCCGGCTTCACCGCCGATCCCGCCCTGGTCGCGGAGGTGTGCCGCCGCCTCGACGGCATCGCCCTGGCCGTCGAGCTGGCCGCCGCCCGCGTGCGGTCCCTGCCGCCGGCCGAGGTCCTCGCCCGCCTGGACGACCGGTTCCGGCTGCTGTCGCGGGGCAGCCGCACCGCCGTGCCCCGCCACCGCACCCTGCACGCCGTCGTGGAGTGGAGCTGGGAGCTGCTCACCCCCGCCGAACGCGACCTCGCCGCCCGCTTCACCGTCTTCAGCGGCGGCGCGACCCTCGACGCCGCGCTGCGGGTGTGCGGGTCCGACGTCGACACCCTGACGTCGCTGGTGGACAAGTCGCTGGTCGAGGTCACCGGCGAGCGCTACCGGATGCTCGACACGATCCGCGCGTTCTGCGCGGAGCACGCGCCGGACCTGCGCGAGCGGCACGCCCGCTGGTTCCTCGCCCGCGTCCGGCAGGCCGAGCCGCACCTGCGCGCCCACGAGCAGATCGACTGGCTGGCGCGGCTCACCGCCGAGCACGACAACCTCGCCGCCGCGCTCACCTGGGCCACCACCGGCGACCTCGGTCTCGCCTTGGAGCTGGTCGCGGCGCTGGCCACCTACTACTGGTGCCGCGGGCTGCGCACCGAAGCCGCCCGCCACGCCGACGCCGTGCTGCACGCGTGCGGCGAGATCCCGCCTTCAGGCCGTGAGCAGGAGTACGCGCTGTGCCTGCTGCTGGCCTGGCCTGTCGCCACCGGCGACCAGAGCGCGCGCATCCGGCAGGCCGGCGCCCTGCTCACGGCCCTCGACGTCCCGCCGCGCTACCCGATCATGACGATGCTGTGGGGCATGGCGCTCGGCGCGCCGGAGAGCGACTCCGAGGTCCGGTACCACCGCGCGAGGCTGCTGGGCGACGACCCGTGGAGCGCGGCGCTCGCGCTGGTCGGCGACGGACTGCTGGCCCGCATGGGCGGGGACGTGGCCACGGCCGTGCAGCTGCTGCGCCGGGGCGCGGCGGCGTTCACGCGGGTGGGTGACCGGTGGGGTGCGGCGCTGGCGTTCACCCAGCTCGCCGAGATCGCCCTGGCCGAGGGCGACGCCGTGCACGCCCTGCGGCACGTCGAACGGGCCCGCGCGCTGCTCACCGAGCTCGGCGCCACCGAGGACACCGCCGAAGCCGTCTGCGGCAGGGCCCGGGCGAGGCTGGCCGCCGGTGACCTCGACGGCGCCCGGGCCGACTTCGTCCTCGCGCTCGGCCTCGCCCGGCGTGCCGGGGCACCGCTGGTGCGCGCGGGAGCCCACCTCGGCCTGGCCGGGCTCGCCCGCCTCACCGGGGACTTCGAGACCGCCCGGCAGGAGTGCGACCGGGCGTGGGAGCTGTGTCCGGGCGGCTGGTACGGGCCCGACGAGATGCGCTGCCACATCGCGGTCGAGCGGGGCCGCGTCGCCCGCTGCGCGGGCGACCCCGAGCAGGCCCGCCGGCACTTCGAGGACGCCCTGGAGCGGGCGCGGGCACAGCGCAACCGGGTAACCGAGCACGCCGTGCGCGCGGAACTCGCCTCCGTGGCCGTGTCCTGAGCCGACGCCACCACAGCCACGGCGGCAGCCGGTGGTGGGCGACGAAGGTCCACAGGTCGTCCTCGGCGCCGTCGTGGGGATGGCGGCGCAGCACCCGCAGGCACTCCCGCGACACCACGCCGTGCCGCCGCGCCACGTGCGCCAGCGCCGTCGCGCCCTGCCCGCGCACCTCGAGGCGGTTGTGGTCCAGCGCCCGCGCCACGCGGGGCAGCACGGCCCACGGGTCGGGGTGCGACAGGGCCAGGCCGATCACCGACACCCCCGCCAGGTCCTCGTCGCGGTCCAGCGCCGCGTCGACGTCCTCGGGGCGCGTGGTGCCCATCACCGCGGCGTGGCTGCGCCAGTCCAGGCCCTCGCCCCGCTGCGCGCGGTCCAGCAGGAACCGCCGCCGGCCGTCCGAGCGCTCACCGGTGCCCGCCCAGTCCGCGGCCAGGTAGCGCCACACGGCGGTGGTGTCGGCGCGGGTGGTCGCGGCGAGCACCCGGCACAGCGCCAGCACGTGCGCGGCATCGGTGGCCCCGGCGAGCTCGCCCAGCACTCCGGGCGGGCGGCCCAGGTCGTGCCACGTCAGCGCCGCGAGCGCCGCCGCCCCGGCGGCGTCCACCCAGCCGTCCGCGCCGCCCCGGCCGATCTCGGCGGGCGTCAGGCAGGCCCGGTGGCGGGCGTGTCCGGCCGGGATCACCCGGCGGCCCGCGGCCCGAGCACCGGCACCGCGGCCAGCAGGGCGCGGGTGTAGTCGTGGGCGGGGGTGAGGAGGATTTCTTCGGCTGGGCCTTGTTCCACGATGTTCCCCTGGTGCATCACCGCGACCCGGTCGGCGATCTGCCACGCCAGCCCTAGGTCGTGCGTGATGAGCAATGATGCAAGGCCCAGTTCGCGGCGCAACCGCAGCAGCAGCGCCACGACCTCCCCGCGCACGGAGGCGTCCAGCGACGCGACGGGCTCGTCGGCCACCAGCAGACGGGGCCGCAGCACCAGTGCCCCGGCGATCACCACCCGCTGCTGCTGGCCCCCGGACAGCTCGTGCGGCAGCGACCGCAGGTACAGGCTCGCCGGGCGCAGCTCGGCCCGTTCCACAGCGGCTGTGACCTGCGCTTCCTCGTCCTCGCGCAGCCCGTGCACCCGCAGGCCCTCCGCGACCGCCTCGAACACCGTGTGCCGCGGGTTGAGCGCGCTGGAGGGATCTTGCAGCACCAGCTGGACCTGGCGCCGGAACGCCTTGAGCGCCCTGCCTCCGCGCGGCACCTCCGCCCCGTCGAAGATCACCCGACCGGAGGACGGCCGGCGCAGCCCCATGATGGTGCGGGCGAGGGTCGTCTTGCCGGAGCCGGACTGCCCGACCAGCGCCACGACCTCCCCGTGCCCGACGGTCAGGTCCACCCCGTCGACCGCGCGCGTGCGGCCGTAGTCGACCACCAGGTCCCGCACCCGCAGCAGCGGTTCCGGAGCCGGCCGGGGCTCGGCCCAGCGGTGCCGCCGGTCGCCGATCACCGGGAACGCCGCCGTCAGCGCCGCGGTGTGCGGGTGGCGCGGGTTCGCGACCACCTCCCGCGTGCGGCCGCGTTCCACCAGCCGGCCGTGCTGCATCACCGCGAGGTCCTCGCACGTCTGCGCGAGCACCGACAGGTCGTGGCTGATCATCAGCAGCGCCAGGTCCCGCTCGGCCACCAGCCGCGTCATCAGCGCCAGCACCTGCGCCTGCACGACGACGTCCAGCGCGGTGGTCGGTTCGTCGGCGATCACCAGCCGCGGCCCGCACGCCAGCGCCATCGCGATCATGATCCGCTGCTTCTGCCCGCCCGAGAGCTCGTGCGGGTAGGCCCGCGCCTTCTGAGGCGGCAGCTCCACCTGTTCCAGCAGCTCGGCCACGCTGCCGGGCGTGCCGTGCAGGCGCATCGGCTCGGCGATCTGCTCACCCACGCGCCGCACCGGGTTGAGCGCGTGCATCGCCCCCTGGAACACCACCGACGCCGACGCCCACCGCACCGCCCGCAGCCGGCCCCACGACATCGTCCGCACGTCCTCGCCGTCGAGCAGCACCTGCCCGTCGACCCGCGCCGTCCTGGGCAGCAGCCGCAGCACCGACATCGCCACCGTCGACTTGCCCGACCCCGACTCCCCCGCCAGCCCGAGCGTCCGCCCCGGCGCCAGCGTCAGGTCCACGTCGTCGACGACGCGTTTCGGTCCGTAGTGGACGGTGAGGTTCCTCAGCTCCAGCACCGGCTTCACCTCCTCGGCGTCACGACGGCTTCGAGCGCGCGCCCCACGAGCGTGAACGCCAGCACCACGGCCACGATCGCCAGCCCCGGCGGCAGCAGGAACCACCACGCACCCTGCGGCACCGCCCCGTGCAGCTGCGCCTGGTGCAGCATCGCGCCCCACGAGATCCGCGCCGGGTCACCCAGCCCCAGAAACGCCAGCGTCGACTCCGCCACGATCGCCGACGCCACCGCCAGCGTCGCGTTGACCAGCACCAGCGGCACCACCGACGGCAGCACGTGCCGCGCGATCACGTGCGCGTGACCGCCGCCCAGCGCCCGTGCGCGTTCCACGAACGGACGCGCCTCGATCGTCAGCGTCTGCGCCCGCACCATCCGCGCCGTCGACGGCCAGCTGGTCAGGCCGATCGCGAGGATGATCGTGCCCAGGCCGCGCGGCAGCACCGTCGACAACGCGATCGCCAGCACCAGCGCGGGCAGCACCAGGAAGAAGTCCGTCACCCGCAGCAGCACCCCCGCCGGCAGGCCGCCGAAGTGACCGCTCACGACCCCCACGGCCGTGCCGATGCCCACCGCCAGCACCGCCGCCGTCAGCCCCACGAACAACGACGTCCCCGCCCCCCGGACCAGCAGCAGCGCCACCGACCGGCCGGTGTGGTCGGTGCCCAGCCAGTGCCGCGCGTCCGGCGCCTGCCACGGCGCCGCCGTCACCCGAGTGACGTCCAGGGACCCCGGATCGATCAGCAGCGGCGCGACGACGGCGACGACCGCCGCCACGGCCAGAACCGCCGCACCCGCCACCCCCGTGCGGTGCGTGAGGAACTTCGCGCTCATACCACCTTCACCCGTGGATCCAGGACACCGTGCAACACGTCGGCCAGCAGGTTCATCACCACGACCGCGCCCGCCGTCACGACCAGCAACCCCTGCAGCAGGAAGTAGTCCGGGCCCGTCAGCGCGTCGTAGAACAACAACCCCAGGCCCGGCCACGAGAACACCGTCTCCGTCGTGATCGCCCCCGACACCACCAGCCCGAACCGCAGGAACACCAGCGTGATCGCCGGCAGCACCGCGTTCGGCACGGCGTGGCGCCGCCGCACCAGGTCGTCGCGCAGCCCCTTGGCCCGCGCCGTCGTCAGGTAGGGGGCGTGCAGCTCCTCCAGCAACGACGACCGCATCACCAGCGCGTACTCCGCGCACACCACCGCCACCAGGGTGATCGACGGCAGCACCAGGTGGTGACCGACGTCGAGCGCCTGCGAGAGGAAGTCCGGCGCCGTGTCGGTGTCGCGCATGCCCCGCGACGGGAAGAAGTCCCCCGTCACCATCATCAGCAGCATGCCCAGCCAGAACGTCGGCACCGCCCACAGCGTCAGCGACACCCCCGTCGTGACCCGGTCGAACGCCGAGCCGCGCCGCCACGCCGCCAGCACCCCGAGCCACAACCCCAGCGCCACGGCGATCACCGTCGACGTGCCCACGAGCAGCAGCGTCGGTCCCAGCCGCTCGAGGACCACCTCGGCCACCGGGCGGCGGAACGTGAACGAGGTGCCCAGGTCGCCGCGCAGCAGCGCGGTGAAGTAGCTGAAGAACTGCTCGTGCAGCGGGCGGTCCAGGCCGAACTGCGCCCGCAGCGCGGCCTGGGCCTCCGGGGTCGTCGGCCTGCCGCGCGTCATCGACACCACGGGGTCGCCGGGCACCACCCGGAACAGGAAGAACCCCAGCACCGCCACCATCAGCAGGCTGAGTGCGGCCCCACCGGCCCGACCGAGCAGACGCACCTACTCGCGCTCCTCGGCCGTGGCCCTGCGCCGCCGCGTCACCAGCACCACCGCCAGCGCCAGCACCACGACCACCGCGCCGCCGATCGCGAGCCCGATCCACCGCGAGCCCTGCGCCTGGGCGACGCGCTCGGCCGGTTCGGCGCCGTAGTAGCCCCACATGCCGTTCTGCGCCATGATCACACCGCCCTGCGCGGGCTGCGTCGTGAACCGCGTGAAGCGATCGGACCGGTAGCCCTCCAGCGCGTTGTCGTAGGCCAGCACCACCGCGGGCACCTGGTCGTAGAACCGCGCCTGCAGCTGCTTGACGATCTCCACGCGCTTGTCCTCGTCGAACTCCGAGAGCTGCCGGGCGTAGAGCCGGTCGTAGGTCTCGTCGCAGAAGTAGGTGTCGGTGGTGCCGCCCTTGCCGTCCGCGCCCGGCCGCTGCGCACAGGTGTGCAGGCCGAGGATGAAGTCGGGGTCGATGTTGGCCGACCAGCCCGAGAACGCCAGGTCGTAGGTCGCGGCGGTGGTGGCCTCGTTGAGCTGGTTGTCCGACACCAGCCGCACGTCCAGCGCGATGCCCACGTCGCTCATCGACCGCTTGAGGTACTCGCTCGCCTGCTCGTCGTAGGCGCGCCCGGCCCGGCCGATCAGCCGCAGCGCGAACCGGGTGCCGTCGGCGCCGCGCGGGAACCCGGCGGCGTCCAGCGCCGCGCCGGCCGCGGCCGGGTCGAACGGGTGCTGCGCGGAGGCCTCCGGGCGCCAGTGCCACTTGCCGAACACCGGCGGCACCAGCCCGGCGCCCTTCTCCGCGTAGCCGAGGTTCACCCGCTGCACCAGCGCGTCGAGGTCGATCGCCTGCGCGAGCGCCCGGCGGACCCGGACGTCGCGCAGCGCGGGGTGCCCGTCGCCGATCGGCACGCCGGTGCGGGTCTGCGCGCCGGGGTTGATCATCAGCTCGGTGAAGCGGCGGCCCTGCGCCTTGTTGCGCGTGACGCCCGGCTTGCCCTGCAACGAGTCGAACTGCGCCGGCGCCATCCGGTTGACCAGGTCGACCTCGCCCTTGGCCAGCGCCTGCACCGCCGCGTCGGAGTTCTGGAAGTACACGAAGTGCAGCTCGTCGACCTTCGGCGCGCCCCGCCAGTAGGTCTTGTTGGCCCTGAGCTTGATGAACTGCCCCGCCACGTGCTCGGTGAGCACGAACGGCCCCGACCCGACCACCGGCATCGCGTCGTTGGCGTGGTCCTTGACGCTGCCGACCTTCTCCCACACGTGCCTGGGCACGATCGGCACGTCCAGCGCCAGCATCGTCACCTGCGGCGTCTTCGTCCGGATCACCACCGTCCGGTCGTCGGGCGCGGTGACGGACGCGAAGTTGGTGACGAAGCTGCCGTTGGCGGTGCGGGCCACCTCGTCGGTCAGCATCAGGTTGTAGGTGAACGCGACGTCGTGCGCCGTGATGGGCGCCCCGTCGGACCACTTCTTGCCGTCGGGGACGGTGAAGGTCCAGGTGAGCTTGTCCGCCGAGGACTCCCACCTGTTCGCCAGGCCCTCGGTGACCGCCTGGTCCGCCGCGGTGTAGGCGGTGAGGGGGTCGTACATCAACCGGCCGACCTCGGTGCTCGACTGGAACACCGCGAGGAACGGGTTCAACGAGTCGATCTGCTGCACGATCGCGACCTTGAGGACCACCGGTGGCCGCGCCGGCGCGGGCGGCGCCGACACCACCAGAAACGTTGCTGCTGCAAGCAATGCACCCAACTTCACCCGCACGAAATCCCCTCTTCCCCGGCAGTGCGCCGCTAACTTACCGAGATGTGCGGATCATGATCTCGGCGGACATGGAAGGCGCCACCGGAGTCACCTGGACCGGGGACGTCGTGCCCGGCACCGAGCAGTGGCAACGGTTCCGGCGCCTGTTCACGGGCGACGTCAACGCCTGCGTCACCGGCCTCGTCGCGGCCGGAGCGGACCAGGTGCTCGTCAACGAGGCCCACTCCTCGCAGCGCAACCTGCTGCTCGAGGACCTCCACCCCTCGGCGCGGCTGCTCACCGGCCGGCACAAACCGCTGTCGATGATGCAGGGCGTCGACTCCGATGTGGACGGTGTGGTGTTCCTCGGCTACCACACCGGCGCGGGCTCACCGGGCGTGCTCGCCCACACCTACCTGGAGAACTCGATCACCGGCGTGTGGCTCGACGGCGTCCTGGCCTCCGAAGGCCGCCTCAACGCCGCCCTCGCCGCCGAGCACGGCGTCCCGGTGCTGCTCGTGACCGGTGACGACCTCACGTGCGCCGACGCCGCCTCCTACGCGCCGTCCGCTCTCGGCGTGGCGGTCAAGCAGTGCGTGTCGCGGTACGCGGCCGTGTGCCTTCCCCCTGCCGTGTCGTCGTCACAGATCACACAGGCGGCCTCGGCGGCGATGGCCTCGGCAGGGCGGGTCGACGCCGTGGTGGCGCCGCACCGCATCGAGGTCGAGTTCGACGCCACCCACCTGGCGGAGGCGGCGGCGATCGTGCCGACCGTGGAGCTGACCGGGGTGCGGCGGGTCGGGTTCGACGCGGCGTCGATGACCGAGGCGATGAAGGCGTTCAAGGTGGTCACCCACATCGCGGGCGCGGCCGTGGAGGACCTCTACGGCTGACCGCCCCCCGCGGGGCCGTGCCGATTCCACGCGACCGCGCCGGTTACGGTGGCCACCATGACGCTGGACGTGGCGCAGCTGTGCGCGCAGCTCATCCGGTTCGACACGACCAACCGCGGCGGCGGCGAGGCCGCCGGGGAACGCGAGGCCGCCGAGCACGTGGCCGCGGTCCTGCACGACAACGGTGTGCCGCCGACGCTGCTCGAACCGGCGCCGCGCCGCACCAACGTGCTGGCCCGCGTCCCGGGCACCGACCCCTCGCTGCCCGCCGTGCTCGTGCAGGCGCACCTCGACGTCGTGCCCGCCGACCCCGCCGAGTGGAGCTTCGACCCGTTCGCCGGCGAGATCCGCGACGGGTTCGTCCACGGCCGCGGTGCCGTGGACATGAAGGACATGGCCGCGATGACGCTCGCGGTGATCCACCGCTGGCACGTCGAGGGGCGCCGGCCGCGCCGCGACGTCGTGCTGGCGTTCGTCGCCGACGAGGAGGACCAGGGCGCCTACGGGGCGCACTGGCTCGTCGAGCACCACGCCGCCCACTTCGCCGGCGTGCAGGCGGCCATCAGCGAGTCCGGGGCGTTCTCCTACGACGTCGACGGCGTGCGGCTGTACCCGATCGGCACGGCCGAGCGCGGCACCTCGCACATGAAGCTCACCGCCACCGGACGCGCCGGGCACGGCTCGCGCCGCAACGACTCCAACGCCGTCACCGCCCTGGTCACCGCGCTGGCCCGCATCGCAGCGCACGAACACCCCGTGCGCCTGACCTCGACGGCCGAGGCGTTCCTCGTCGGCGCCGGCAAAGCGCTGGGCGTCGAGGTCGACCTCGACGACGTCGACGGCACCATCGCCCGCCTCGGCCCGGCCGCGAAACTCGTCGAGAACACCGTGCGCTGCTCGACCACGCCGACCATGCTGCAGGCCGGCTACAAGGTCAACGTCATCCCCGGCAGCGCCACCGCCCACCTCGACGTGCGCACCCTGCCCGGCACCGTCGACGAGCTCGTCGCCACCATCGACGCGCTGCTGCCCGACGGCGTCACCTGCGAGTTCCTCGAGCACCAGCCGCCGGTCGAGGCCCCGATCGACACGCCCTGGTTCACCGCCATGGCCGAGGCCCTGCGCGACGAGGACCCCGGCGCCACCGTCGTGCCGTACTGCCTGGGCGGCGGCACCGACGCCAAGGCGTTCAGCAGGCTCGGCATCCACTGCTACGGCTTCTCACCGCTGCAGCTGCCCGCCGGCTACGACTACCGCGCCATGGCCCACGGCGTCGACGAACGCGTCCCCGTCGCCGGCCTGGAGTTCGGCGCACGGGTGCTGGACCGCTTCCTGTCGAGCTGACCGCGCGGCGCGGTCAGCGAGCCGATCAGCGCGGCGGCAACGGCAGCGGCACCCCCGGCAACCCGTCGATGCTCGCGACGTTGTAGGGCTTGTTGTTCGTGTACTCGCGGAACTCGTCGTCGCTCTTGCGGCCGAAGTAGTCCTTGTGCAGCTCCCGCTCGGACCTGTAGTCCATGAACGGCACCGCGAACCCGCACGTGTCGCTGATCAGCTCCGCGCGCACCACGACCACCGCCCGCAACGCCGGGCCGTCCGCCTCGCCGAAGCCCGCGACGAGCTCGGCGAAGCGCGGGTCGTCGCGGAACACCGGCTCACCGCGGCCGTGGATCCGCACGATGTTCGGCGGCCCCTCGAACGCGCACCACATCAGCGTGATGCGCCCGTTCTCGCGCAGGTGCGCGATCGTCTCGGCGTGGCTGCCGCCGAAGTCCAGGTAGGCCACCGTGCGGTCGTCGAGGATCCGCAACGTGCCCTGCCGGCCCTTGGGCGAGAGGTTGACGTGCCCGTCACCCGCCAGCGGAGCGCTCGCCACGAAGAACACCTTCTGGTTCTCGATGAACTCCCACAGCCGCGGCTCGATCCGCTCGTATTCCTTGCCCATGCCCCGCAGTATCGATCGCCTCGCGGACCCTGTCAGCCGCCTTTCCCAGGGGGTGAACCGGCTCCGGTGCCCCGTTCGCCCGCGGAGCGCCTCCCGGCCGGTCACGCCATGCCGGCGGCCTTGCGCGCCTCCCGCTCCACCCGGTCGCGGTGCGCCTGCCAGTCCTGCTCGGGCAGGTTCGAGTTCCCGGCCCGCAATCCGGCCATCCCGTCGAGTCCCTCGCGCAGGATGTCCGCGTGCCCGGCGTGCCGGTTCACCTCGGCGATCTGGTGCACGAGCAGCAGGTGCAGCGTCACGTACTTGCGCTCCTCGGGCCACCACGGCACCACCCCCGGCGCGTCCAGGGGCAGCTCCTCGATGCTCGTGTCCGCGAACGCCGTCGCCCGCGCGAACAACCCCAGCACGTCCTCCCGCGACTCCTCCGCCGTGGCGAACATGTCCGAGTTCGGGTCGGCATCGACGTCGTAGGGCAGCTCCTCGGGGAACGGACGGCCCAGGCAGTCGCCGAAGTAGCCCGCCTCCACACCCGCCAGGTGCTTCACCAGCCCCAGCAGGTTCGTGCCGGTCGGCGTCAGCGGCCGGCGCACGTCGTACTCCGACACGCCGTCCAGCTTCCACAGCAACGACTCGCGGGCGACCTTCAGGTAGCGGTGCAGGTCGGCTTTCACATCCTGGGCCATGCCGCTCACCCTGGCAGAGCGGAGCCGCGGGTGACGGCGATTCGCCCGAGACGGGCGTGGTGCCGAACGTCTCAGACGGCACCGGCGGTCTCGAGCACCAGCAGGTCCAAGTGGTCGACCACCGGCCCGGACTCCACCGCGCCCGCCGCCAGCAGCCGTCGCCGGCCCGCCGCGAACTCCTCCGCGGACAACGACCGCAGCAGCGTGTCCGCCTGCTGCCGCAGCGTCGAAGCCCTGTCCGCCAACGACGACGCCGTCACCTGCGGCACCGCCTCCAGCCGCGCCACCACGAACCCGAGGCCGTCCGCGACCTCCGCCGCCGTCGGAAACCCCGACAGGGCGCGCACCGCCTCGGGGAAGAACCGGAACAACCCGATCCCGCCGTGCCGTTCCCGGAACAACGACCGCAGCACCACCACTCCGCCCGGCCGCAGCACCCGCCGCAGCTCCGCGCCGCACGCGGCCAGGTCCCGGACGTGGTGCACCACCGTCGACATCCACACCACGTCCACCGACGCGTCCGGCAGCGGCACCGCGCAGGCGTCCCCGGCGAGCATCGGCAGCCCCGAGGCGGACCTCATGTCCGCCGACGGCTCCACCGCGACCACCTCCACGTCCGGGAACCACGCCGCGAACGCCCGCACGAACACCCCGGTCCCCGCGCCCAGGTCCAGCACCGTGCGGCCCGGCAGGAGGTACGGCGCCACCGCGTCACGCCACGACGACAGCCCGGACGGTGAGATCTCGCGGGCCACCCGGTACGAGGCGGCCTCCACGGCGTCATAGCGCGTCATCGCACCAGGCAACCCCATACGGATGGCGGGATGACAGTGAGGCTTCACACGGACTAAACATCGGGGAGCCATGTCCCTGCCGTGGTACGAAAGGGTTGCCCTGCATGCGAAAGACCCATCTCAGACCCCTGATCGGGGTAACCGTCGCAGCGAGCGTCGTGTTCGCCATGGGAGGCGTGCCCACCGGCGCGGCCCCCGGTGCCGGGGAAACGTCGACCAACTACCAGGTCGGCAACGTGCGCACCGTGGAACAGCGCACCAAGCTCGCCAAGTCCGGCGCCGCGATCGACTCGATCGAGGAGCACGGCATCGTCGTGATCACCGCGACCGAGCGCGAGGTCAAGAGCCTGCGGGCCCAGGGCTTCGAGGTCACCGAGCTGCCCAAGCGGCTGGAGGCGAACTCGGAGGTCGGCCCGTTCGACTTCCCCGCCGCGGACTCGAACTACCACAACTACGCCGAGATGACGGCGGTGATCAACAACGCCGTCGCCGCCTACCCGAACATCATCTCCAAGCAGGTCATCGGCAAGTCCTACGAGAACCGGGACATCGTCGCGCTCAAGATCAGCGACAACGTCGGCGTCGACGAGAACGAGCCGGAAGTGCTGTTCACGCACCACCAGCACGCCCGTGAGCACCTCACCGTCGAGATGGCGCTGTACCTGGTCAACCAGTTCACGACCCAGTACGCGAGCGACGCCCGCATCAAGGGCCTCGTCGACACCCGCGAGATCTGGATCATCCCGGACGTCAACCCCGACGGCGGCGAGTACGACATCGCGACCGGCACCTACCGGTCGTGGCGCAAGAACCGGCAGCCCAACGCCGGCTCCAGCAACGTCGGCACCGACCTCAACCGCAACTGGGGCTACAAGTGGGGCTGCTGCGGCGGTTCCAGCGGCAGCACCGGCAGTGACACCTACCGCGGGCCGAGCGCGGAGTCCGCGCCCGAGGTGAAGGTCGTCGCCGACTTCGTGCGCGGCCGCAACGTCGGTGGCAAGCAGCAGATCAGCGCGTCCATCGACTTCCACACCTACAGCGAGCTCATCCTGTGGCCGTGGGGCTGGACCTACGACGACGTCGCACCGGGCCTGACCCAGGACCAGCGCGACACGTTCGCCACCATCGGCCAGCAGATGGCCGCGACCAACAACTACACGCCCGAGCAGTCCAGCGACCTCTACATCACCGACGGGTCCATCCCCGACTGGCTGTGGGGCACGCAGGGCATCTTCGCCTACACCTTCGAGATGTACCCCGGCAGCGCCGGCGGTGGCGGCTTCTACCCGCCCGACGAGGTGATCCCGGCGCAGACCTCCCGCAACAAGGAGGCCGTGCTGCAGCTGCTCGAACGCGCCGACTGCCCCTACGAGGCCATCGGCAAGGAAGCGCAGTACTGCGGCACCACGCCGCCGCCCACCGGCAAGTACTTCGAGAACGCCGCGGACTTCCAGATCCGCGACAACACCACGGTCAACTCCCTGATCGCGGTGGCCGAGGTGACCGGCAACGCCCCGTCGACCCTCAAGGTCGGCGTGGACATCAAGCACACCTACCAGGGCGACCTGAAGGTGGACCTGGTGGCGCCGGACGGCACCGTCTACGTCCTGCACAACCGCAGCGGCGGCGGCACCGACAACATCAACACCACCTACACCGTCAACGCCTCCAGCGAGGTCGCCAACGGCACGTGGCAGCTGAGGGTGAACGACAACGCCGCCCAGGACACCGGGTTCCTCGACAAGTGGAGCCTGCAGTTCTGACCGGCTGAGGTCAGGGCGCCGCAGTCGCGGCGCCCTGACCCGCGTAGTCCCGCACCCGCACCGAGTCGTACACGCGCACGCCACCGGAGCTCAGCTTGGCCAGCGGCCGCGCCAGCCACGACGGCAGCGACGTGAACACCTGCATCCCGCGCGTCAGTCCCCACACACCGGTGCGGGTCGCCGGGATGAGCGTCTTGGCCATCCCCAGCGCGAACGTCCGGCTGGCATGCACGAGGTCGCGCATGTCGTCCTCGTAGCGCGCGAACGCCGCCCCGTGGTCCGTGTCCGAGGCCAGCTCGCCCGCCAGCACGTAGGCGCCCACCACGGCGAGGCTCGTGCTGCCGCCGATCGCCGGACCGGGGCAGTAGGCCGCGTCGCCGACCAGCGCGACCCGTCCGCGTGACCAGGTGTCGCCCCGCAGCTGGGTGATCGAGTCGAAGTAGAAGGGCCTGTCACCGTCGAGGTGGCCCATCCAGGCGTCCACCTCCGGGTGCAGCCCCGCGAACGCCTCGCGCAGCAGCTGCTTCTGCCGCGCCACGTCCCGGTGGTGGTAGGACAGCTCCCCGGACCGGAACAGGAACACCGCCCGCGCGTCGTCGAGGTGCCGCGCCCCGTACACCGCGGCACTGCGGCCCGGTCCGATGTGGCCGGTCATCTCGCCGGGCCTGCCCGCCTCCCGCGGCACCGACAGCACCGCCAGGTAGGCGCCCACGAACGTCTTCGCGACCTCGCCGAACACCAGCCGCCGGACGTTCGAGTGCAGCCCGTCGGCGCCGATCACCAGGTCGAAGCGCCGCGGCGCGCCCACCTCGAACGTCACCTCGCCCTCGGCGCCGATCGAGGTGATCGAGTCGCCGAACACGTACTCCACGTCCGCGCGCGTGGCGTCGTGGTAGATCTCGCTCAGGTCGTCGCGCATGACCTCGACGTGCCGGTCCGCCGCGGCCGCGAAGATCTTCGTGACGTCACCGGTGACCGGCTTGCGCGTGCCCTCGCGCAGCACGGAGATGCGTTCGGTGCCGGTCGCCAGCGCCTCGATGCGCGGCAGCACGCCCATCTTCTCCGAAATGGCCATCGCGGGCGTGAACAGGTCGACCGCGTGCCCGCCGGTCTTGCGCAGCACTGGCGACCGTTCGACCACTGTCACCTCGTGCCCGTACCGCGTGAGCCAGTAGGCCACCACCGGTCCCGCGACGCTGGCCCCGGAAACGAGTATGCGCACGTCACACCCCCTTACTTAACGGTCGGTAAGTCCCCGGGTCGACTGTAGCACCGCGACTTACCGACCGTTAAGTAGGATTCGGGTCGTGGCACGACAGTCCGACACCAAGCAGCGGATCATGCAGACCGCGAGGGAGCTGTTCGCGCGCCAGGGCGTGCAGCAGACCAGCCTGCAGGAGATCGCCGACCGCCTCGGCATCACCAAGCCGGCGCTGTACTACCACTTCGCCTCACGCGAGGACCTCGTGCGCAGCATCGTCACGCCGCTGCTCGACGACGGCGAGAAGTTCCTCTCGCGCATGGAACAGCGCTCCGACGTGACACCGCGGGAGATCGTCGAGGGCTTCTTCGACTTCCACCACCGCCACCGCAAGGACATGTTGCTGCTGCTCACCGAGATGACGACGCTCGCGGAGCTCGGCCTGATCGACGTCGTGCTCGCCTGGCGCGGCCGGCTGACCCGCATCGTGTTCGGACCGGACGCGCCCCTGTGGCAGCAGACCCGCGCGGTGCTGGCGTTCGGGGGCCTGCAGGACTGCACCATGCAGTTCCCCGACGCGCCGTTCGACGAGTTGAAGGCGGCGGCGGTCGAAGCCGCGTGCGCCGCCCTCGGCACCGACTCGTAGCGCCCCGGGCCCCACAGGGCCGGCGGGACATCATGATCCGCACCACACCAAGATCAACCGGCCGTGCCCGGAGGCCGGGGAACACCGGTCACCCGACATGTTCCGCTTCCCGGGGAAGTTGCTGCGGCAGCGCGATTCCAGGCACCCCGGACACCTCTGGGATCTCGCGCACCAGATGAGAAACGGCTCTCGAAAAGCGGGCTCCGCCCCCGTGGCCGCGGGGTAGGGTCCCGGACACCACACCACCGCCGGGAGAAACATGCGCGCCGTCGAGATCAGACCTGGGGTCCGGATCCGCTGGGTCGAGGTGCCGGGCGCGACGCCCGCCCGCGTCTACCTGCACGGCCTGGGCGCGTCGTCGGCGCCCTACTACGCCGAGGCAGTCGCGCACCCCCTGCTCGCCGGCCGCCGCAGCCTCATGATGGACATGCTCGGCTTCGGCATCAGCGACCGCCCCAGCGGCTTCGCCTACTCGCTCGAGGGCCACGCCGACGCCCTCGCCGTGGCACTGGCCAAGATCGGGCTGCGCCGCTGCGAGATCATCGGCCACAGCATGGGCGGCGCCGTCGCCATCGTGCTGGCCGCACGCCACCCCGAGATGGTGCGCTCCCTCGTGCTCGTCGACCCCCACGTCGACCCCGCCACACCCTCGCTGGGCGCCCCCGGCAGCCGGGGCATCGCCGCCTACAGCGAGGCCGAATTCCTCAGCCACGGCTACGACCGCGTACTGCGCGACGTCGGCCCGCACTGGGCCGCCACCATGCGCATGGCCGGCCGCGAAGCCCTCTACCGCAGCGCCGTCGACCTCGTGCGCGGCACCTCGCCGACGATGCGCAAGCTGTTGCTGGAACTGGACATCCCGCGCGTGTTCCTGCACCCCGAGGACGCGCCCCCCAGCGGGGGACGCGAACTCGCGGGCGCCGGCGTCCAGATCGTCTCCGTGCCGAACGCCGGCCACAACATCATGATCGACAACGTCGAGGGCTTCGCCCGCGCGGTCGCCCAGCAGCGCCTGTCGGTCTAGCCGAGGACCCACGGCACGCAACGGTCCGTATGACCAGCCCACGTAGCCGGCCGTGTTCGTGCATCCCGCACTGAAGGTCCCAGTGCACGGGCTGCAAGGAACCCGCGCCGGTGGTGCCCCGGCCGACGACGACACCCTGGTCGTTGATCCTCCTGGCGATCGCGTTCGGGGCGTGTCAGGTCAGCGTCCCGGTACCGTCCCAGCGCGCCGCGTGACTGGCCCCGTCCGGGCCTACGGCGTGACCGACCCCATCGCCGCCCCAGCGAACCGCATTGGAGTCATTGATCCCGATGCCTTGTTCGTGCGAGTAGCCAGGCACTGGGTCCAGCATGCTCAGTTCCAACCGGAAAGCGCGGCTCCCGCTGGCGACCCCGCGGCACCGGCTGTGACACCGCCCCGGTTGATGGCGTTCCTGCTGGCGCTCATCGCGTCGGTCGGCAAAGCGAAGATCTGGCCGTTGCCCGACTGCACTCATTTCACGACTCGGGAGCCTCCGGGAGGATTCCGAGTCGTTCCGACCACGAGGCCCGCGTCGTTGACGGCCTGCGCGGTCGACTTCTCGCTAACAGGACGAAGATCGAGTGAGGCACCGCCGGACGGAGGGCCGGTCCAGCAGCCGCGAGCTTCTCGACGCGCAACCCGCGCACGCCATCCTCGATGGGTGCGCGGGACGAGGGGTCAGCGGCGCTTGGCTGGCTGCGCCGTCCAGTGCGCGGGCCGCGTCAACGAGGCGGGCAGCTTCGTCCTCGCGTCCCCGCGCGCCGCGTTGACCTGCGGCTGGGTCAGGAACAGGCACGTGCTCAGGTCCGCGCCCGACAACTCCGCACCCCGCAGGTCCGCGCCGATCATGTCCGCCCGTGACAGGTCGGAGCCCGTGAGGTCCGCGCCGATCAGGTACGCACCGCGGAAGTCGGCGTTGCTCAGGTTCTTGTTGCGCAGCCGTGCGCCGATCAGGTCCGCGCCCCGGTACGACTTGGCGCTGGTCCGCAGCCGTTCGCTGGTGCGCAGCAGCAGGACGTTGACCTTGGCCCGGATCTCCGCGACGTCGAGCGCCAGGATGTCGTCCGGCGAGGCGACCGTGTGCCGCTCCACCTCGGCGTAGGCGGTGACGAGGTCGTCGTGCGGGTCGAGACGGCGCGCCTCGGCGAGGTAGAACAGCAGCTCGTGCAGCTGCCGGACCACGGGGAACACCGCGAACATCCTCTGCCGCTCGCCGGTGCGCCAGTCGATGCCGCGGAACACCGTCTGCGAGACCTTCTGACCGGCGCCGAAGCAGTCGTAGACCGTGCAGCCGGGGTAGCCCTTCTGCCGCAACCGGTCGTGGATGCCGCAGCGGTGGTCGGCCAGCAGGTTGCGGCACGGCGTGCCCGCGTCCTTGGAAGCCGCGAAATCGGCCGACTTCGCGAACGGCAACGCGACGCAGCACAACCCGAAGCACTGGGCGCAGTCGCCCTTCAGCTCGTCCATCGCCGATCAGCCTACTTCGCCCTCGCGCGGCTCTCGCCGTGCAGGCGGACCTCGGCCGTCACGGCCACCGCACCCTCCGGACGCGTCCCGCGGTCGCGGTAGCGGAACAGCAGCCGCTGGATCGACGCGCCGATCTCCGCCCTCTCCTCGGGCGTCACGTGGATGAGCGCGCTGAACGACTCCTCGGTCGCCGCCGGTTCGTCGGTCTCCCACCGCAGCTGCCACGGACGCGCCTTGCCGCCCCGGTGCGGCGCCTCCTCGATCAACCCCAGCTCGGCGAGCCGCCGCAGGTGGAACGAGCACAGCCCGGAACTCTCGCCGAGCCGCGCGGCCGCCTGGGTCGAGGTGAGCGTGCCGTGCTCGGCGAGCAGATCGAGCAGGGCGACGCGTACGGGGTGGTCGGGCAGCGGGCGACGGGGCATGATCACCACCCTACCCGTTGCTTTGCAAAGACTGCTACTTTGCAAAGCATGTCTTCCCGAGGTACCCCGCTCCGCATCACCGTCGTGGGCGAGGAGGTCCTGCACCGCCGCTGCCGCGAGGTCACCGAGTTCGGCACGCCCGAGCTCTCCCGCCTCATCGACGACATGTTCGCCACCAACCACGTCGCCGAGGGCGCCGCCATCGCCGCGAACCAGGTCGGCGTCGACCTGCAGCTGTTCGTGTGGGACATGACCGACGAGTGGGGCGTCCACCACACCGGCCACATCCTCAACCCGGTGCTCGACGACCTGCCCGCCGACCGCCGCCGCCTGCTCGAAGAGCCGGAGGGGTGCCTGTCGGTGCCCGGCCCGTACCGCGTGGTCGCCCGCCCCGACCGCGCCGTCGTGCGAGGCCGCGACAAGGACGGCACCCCGATCGTCGTCGAGGGCAGAGGCTATTTCGCCCGCTGCCTGCAACACGAGACCGACCACCTGCACGGCCGCCTCTACCTCGACCGCCTCACACAGCGCGAACGCAAGTCGGTGCTGCGCGAGATGGCCGCCGTTCAGGACGAGGTCTTCGCCCGCCGAGCCGCCCGCAGTTCCTCCGCGGCCTCGTCGAGCTGACGTTCCGCGCGCTCGGCACGCGTCAACGTCTGAGCGCGCGCGTCCTCGACGACCGCGAGCGTTTGCCGTACCGCGGCGACCTGGTCGGCGCCTTCCTGCCTGACCTGCACCAGCCGCGCCTCGAACTCCCGTCGTGACCGCTCCAACTCGGCACGTGCGTCGGCGGCGGCCTGCTCGGCCCGTTCCGCCCGCACCACCGCCTGGTCGCGCGCCTTCGCGGCCCGGCTCACGGTCTCCGCCGCCTCGGCCCGAGCCCGTTCGGTGGCTTCGGCCGCCTGAGCGACCTCACTGCGTGCCCGCTCCGTGCTCTCGTGGGCCTCGGCTCGCACCCGTTCGACCTCGGCACGGGCTTCCGCCCGTGCTCGCTCGACCTCGGCCTGCGCCTCGGAGCGGGCCTGTTCGATCTCCTTGGCAGCCTGTCGCCGGGCCTGCTCGGCGTGCTTCACCGCGTCGGCCTTCGCCTGCTCGGCCTCGGCCCTGACCTCCTCGATCAGCGCCGCCGCCTGCGCCCTGACCTCGGCGATCTCCGCCTCGGCCCGTTCCCCGGCGGCCCGCGCGGCCTGCAGAGCCTCGTCCCGCTCGGTCACCGCGGTGTCCACGGCGTCATCGGCCTCTTCCGCCGCGCGCACCGCCTGCTCCGTGGTCTCCTCGGCCACCTTGCGCGCCTGCTCGGCCTCACGCCGGCGCCGTTCCGCGGAGGCCACCTCGGCCTGGGCCTCCGCCACCTTCCTCGCCGCCTCCGCCTCAGCGGCCTGGACCATGCTCTCGGCCACGCTCGGGTCCGCCATCGCGTTCAGCTCGCCGACGGCCCTCCCGAGTGTCTGCGTCATCTGCTCGGACAGCACCCGGAACCGGTCGAGGAGCTCTTCGGCCCTGATCTTGGCGGTACCGGAGACCCTGGGGAGATTCGTCACGGTGACGACCTCCAGGTTTTGCTCGGGCGCTTCCGCGAGCCTCTGCCGCTCCCTCCACGCGCGCCACCGGGTGTGCTCGGGCAGGTCGCAGTACTCCGACGGCCTGCCGGGGCCTCCACCTCGGAAAACAGGGCGTTCACAGCCGGGGAAGTTGCAGCTCGTCTCCACGGCGATATCGTAGCAGAATTACGTGTTCAATAACGTTAAGTAACGCAACGCTACTCAATGGGGCGGGAAAAGTCTGGCCGCCGATAAGTGAACGTTATCGGCGGCCAGTATTCCGGACGGATTGCGTGCATCGCGCGTTGGTGCCGCGCTCCGCAGCACAACTGCGGAGCGCGGCACCAAGTGGTGGCTACCGGTGCGACACCGCACCCCGGAAGACACCGGCGTGGTCAGCGAGCTCGATCATCAGCATCAACAAGCCGCGACGCCGAGCACGAGCCCGACCGCAGCCATCCCCCTCGGGTCCCGGACGAACGGCATCTCGCCGTTGACCAGGTAACCGATGTACGGAATCGCGATGGGCGCGACGAGAACCGTCGCGACAACATCCCTCACTCCGAGCCTCATCGATCTCACCTCCTTCCACCGCTCCCTCTTCACCGGCCGTCCGGCGGCAGGCAGGTGCGCAGTGCTCCTCGTCGCCAGGACCAAGACACCGCTCACCAGGGCAGGAGGGCGTTGTCGACGGTGCGTGTCAGCGGGTGCCGACCGCGCGGAGGGTGGCGAGGACCAGGGACCGGGTGACCGTGACGACCTCGCTGACGGAAACCTGCTCCTGGGGACTGTGGGCCACCCGCACGTCGCCCGGCCCGTACTGGAGGGTGGGGATGCCCTCCCCCGCGTACAGCCGCAGATCGCTGCCGTAGGGAGCGCCCTGCTCGGAGGGGCGTCCGGTGCCGGTGACGTCGGCGTGCGCCTCACCCACCAGGGCGGCCAGAGGATGCCCCGCCGGGAGCCGCCCGCTGGCGAACTGACCACCGGGCCACGTCACGACGGCCGGGTGCGCCCGCAGCCAGGGGTCCGTGGCGCAGGCCTCGGCCACGCACGCTTCGAGCTCGGCCCGTGCGCGAGCTGGGTCCTCCCCCAGTGCCACGCCCAGCCGTCCTTCGACCACCAGCAGGTCGGGCACGGTGCTGGCCCAGTCACCGGCCCGGACCGTGCCGATCGACAGCGGGTACGGGATCTCCCAGGCCGACATCAGCGGGTCGGTGTCGGCGTTGCGACGCGTCTCCAGCCGGGACAGCGCCTGGTGGATGGGCAGGTAGGCGTCGATGGCGCTGACCCCGGCGTAGCGGGTGCTGCCGTGGGTGGCCTGGCCCGCGACCTCGATGCGGAACGTCAGGGCGCCGGCGTTGGCGACCATGAGCGCGCCGCTGGTCGGTTCGGCGATGATGCAGGCGTCGCCGGTGTGCCCGCGCCGCAGCGTGCCGAACGCCCCGAGCCCGCCGTCCTCCTCGCTGACGACGAAATGGGCCGCGACCTGGCCGTTCAGCCTCGTGCCCGCTGCTCGGACCGCGCTCAACGCGGCGAGGATCGCCACCACGCCGGCCTTCATGTCGCACGCGCCCCGGCCGTGCACGACATCGCCGTCCACCCGTGGGCGGAACGGGTCGCCCTTCCACTGCGCGAGGTCACCGGGCGGCACGACGTCGACGTGTCCCTGCAGGACCAGCGATGGACCGTCGCCCTGCGTCCGGGTGCCTGCGACCAGGCCCCACGCCTCGGTCCGCGCAGCCTCGCCACCGGGGAAGTCCGGGTGCGACCGCAGGGCGGGCAGGTCCATCGACCACAGGTCGACGTCCAGGTCCAGCCGCTCCAGGTGCCCGGCCAGCACGTGCTGCAACTCGGACTCCGCGGCGGTGCCCGTCACGCTCGGCACCTCGAGCAGGTCCAGCAGGAGCCGGCCGATCGCCGCCTCGTCCACCACGGCCAGCGCCGCCGCCTCGACATCGTTGATCCTCACGAGCCGGAGGTTAGGGTCGGGCGGGCAGCGCAAACAATCCGCAAAACCCGCTTTAAACAGCGGTTTCTTGCAAATTTGGAGGGCCTCTGGCGCTTCTTTGCGCGAGAACGGACGCTCTTGCTCATGGACGTCATCGACGAAGCGATCATCCGGTGCGTAGTGCGCGACGCCCGCGCCACCTACGCCGAGATCGGCAAGGCGGCCGGGCTGTCCCCGTCCGCCGCCAAGCGACGACTCGACCGCCTCGTGGCCACCGGCGCGATCCGCGGGTTCAGCGCGGTGGTCGACCCGCAGGCGGTGGCCTGGCACACCGAGGCGTTCGTGGAGATCTACTGCACGGGCAACCCGACCCCGGCCGCGCTGCGCAAGGCGCTCGACGACATCCCGGAGGTCATCGACGCGTGTACTGTCTCCGGCGCGGCCGACGCGATGCTCTACATGCTGGCCAAGGACATCCCGCACCTGGAACAGGCGATCCAACGGGTGCGTTCGACCGCTCTCGTCCAACGGACCGAGAGCGCCATCGTGCTGTCACGGCTGCTCACGAGGCCACGTCTCTAGCGGCTCAGACGCAGGTTCGCCTCGTCCGCGGCGTCGGTCATCCTCTGCAGGAACGTCGCCACGACCTCGAGCTCCTCGGCGACGCCGCGTGGTGCGTGACCCCGATGGGCGGTGGCGGCGCCTCGCTCGCCCTGGTCAGCGGCTACGTCCTGGCCGCCTGCCTCTCGACGACCGAGGGACTCGCGGGCTACGAGAAGTGGATGCGGCCCCTGGTCGGCGACGTCCAGGACTTCCCGAGCTGGATGGTGCCGTTCGCCTACCCGCGCACGCGGCTCGGCCTGGGCCTGACCCGCGTGGTCAACAAGGTGATGACCTCACGGCTGCTCGCCCCGCTGACCGAGAGGATGACCCAGGTCGCCGACACGGATCAGGCGCTGCCGCCGATCGCGGCGGCGCACCACTGATCAAGGGGCGGGCCACGCCCTGAGCACGGAGTCGAGCGCGTCGAGGGTTCGCGTCCACGACGCCTCGACCCCGCGCGGATGGCTGTGGAACGCCCCGGCCCGCTCCAGCGACACGTACCCGTGGAAGGTGCTGTGCAGCAGCCGCACGGCGTCGGTCTGGTCAGGTTCCCACAGGTCGTAGCCCCGCAGGAGCGCGCGGGTCAGCTCGGCGTGCCGGCCCGCGGCACTGGTCGCGGCCGTGTCCGGGTCCAGCGCCATCTGGGTCGCGGTGTAGCGGCCGGGGTGTTCGCGGGCGTAGGCGCGGTAGGCGCTGGCGAACGCGACGAGGGCGTCCTTGCCGGAACGGCCGCCGATCGCCGCGGCGACGCGGTCGGCCAGTTCGGCGAGCGCGAGGACGGCCAGGCGGACCCGCAGGTCGTGGGCGTTGCGGATGTGCGAGTACAGCGAGGCGTCCTTCACGCCGAAGTGGCGGGCCAGGGCGGACACCGTGACGTTCTCGAAGCCGACCTCGTCCGCCAGGTCCGCCGCCGCCTGCGTCAGGCGGTCCGCGGTGAGCCCCGCACGTGCCATCCGTCACTGCTCCTAGGGTCCTTAATAATTTGCCTAGGACCTCTAGGCAAGCCTAGCGTCCCGGGACGTGAAGCCGCTGACCGAACTCGAGATCCGCGCGTCCTTCGTCAATTCCACCAAGGGCGAGGCGAAGCGCATGCACGTGCCCAGGGATCTGGGTGACCGGCCGTGGGACGACCTGGACTTCCTCGGCTGGACCGACCCCGCGGCGCCGGACCGCTCGTACCTCGTGGCCGAGCTGGACGGCAGGCTCGTCGGCATCGCGCTGCGGCGGGCCGCTCAGGCGGGGCGGGCGCGCAAGACGTTGTGCGCGTGGTGCCTGACCACGCACTCCGGGGACGGGGTGTCGCTGATGACCGCGCGCAAGGCCGGGAAGTCCGGGCAACTGGGCAACTCGGTCGGCGCCTACGTGTGCGCCGACCTGGCGTGCTCGCTCTACCTGCGCGGCAAGAAGAGCGCGGGCCCCGGCTCGCGGTTCAAGGAGGCGATCACGCTCGGCGAGCAGGTCGAGCGGATGCTGGCCGGCGTGAACGCGTTCGTCGAGCGGGTGTGCTCGTAGGCGTCAGAGTTCGAGGACCAGCTCGGCGCTGCACGCGCGGGCGCACGGCCACGGGTCGCCGCACTCGGTGCAGCCGCTGGTGGCGGGCAGGTGCGTGTCGAGCACCTGGACCGCTCTGATCCGGTAACGCTCCAGGTCCGACTCCCAGTTGTGGCGGGAGCCCGCGGTCGCACTGGTCATGGTCATCAGTCCTCGGGTCGAGGGTTTTGCCGCACACAAGGATGCACCCGAATCCGGTCGTTCGGGTGGCAATCAGGCGATTCCCGACCATCGGAGGGTATGGCGTTCGACAGCACGCCCGTTGAGCTGCGAGGGGATGCGCGCGCCATCGACGGCACGCACATCCCCTCGGCGTGTCACCACGGATCGGGCAGGCCCCGTCCCGTCGTGATCAGGCTGTGCAGGCTGCCGTTGACGTAGTGCAGCCACGCCGTCGAACACGCGCCGAAGCACTCGACGTCCGGCACCAGACCGACGTGCGTGAACCTCAGCCCGGTGCCATCACCGGCGGGAACGATGTCGAACACGACCTCGCTGCCGGTCCACTCCGCCGGCTCCGCGACGAACGACAGCCGGCTGTCGGTGACCAGCCACACCACCCGCCGGCCCGGCTCCAGCTCGGTGACGCGCTGACGGCTGTAGTGCTGCGGCGGGTGCCGGTAGGTGAACTCGGCGCCCACCTCGTCGGTGCGTCCCTCGACCTCGCCGGTCCACCAGGCGCGCACGTCCAGGACGGCCGCGCAGACCTCGTCCGTCGACTGCTCGACCACGTACGACGTGGTGTAGCCCCGTTCGACCCCTGTCGTCACGACGACTCCTTCTCGCGCTGGATCCGCTCGGCGATGCGCTTGATCCGCTGCAACCGGGCGTCCCAGGTCGCCCCGACCGCGGACAGCTGCGCCACCGCCCGCGCGAGCTGCGCCTCGTCGACCTCGTAACGGCGTTCGCGCCCGGCAGCGGTCGCGTGCACCAGGCCGACGCGGTCCAGCACGCCGAGGTGCTTCGCGACGGCCTGCCGCGTGACCGGGAGCCGATCGCTCAACGTCGTCGCGGTGCCTCCACCGTCGCTGAGCAGCAGGTCGAGCATCCGGCGACGGGTCGGGTCACCCACCGCGGACCACAGCTCGTCGTCGATCGCCGTGCTCACGAGCGCGCGACCAGACTCGTGGCGCGGGCGACCAGGCGCGGCAGGAAGTGGTTCCAGCCCTGGAGGTGGTCGTTGTACGCCTGCTCCAGCACGGCGGCCTCCCAGCCGCGCTCGCGGAAGCCGGTCTCCCTGAACTTGAGCAGCGTGCCCCCGCCCGACGGCTCCAGGTCGATCGTGACGAGCAGCGAGTTGTCCGGCGCCGCCGTCTCACCCCGGTCGTAGACCCAGCGGAACGCGAACCTGCGGGGCGGGTCGGCCTCCACGACGGTGAGCTGCTCGACCTTCGCCTCCGGCGAGGCCGGGTCACCGAACGTGATCGTGCCCGTGCCGCCGACGACCGCGTCGAACTCGGCCTCGTCGGGCCACCACTCGCGCAGGTGCTCGGGCGAGCTGACCACCTCGTAGACGACCTCGGGGCTGGCGTCGATGCGCAGCTCGCGTTCGATGCTCCCGTGCTCCATGCGTGCTCCCGTGACTCGAAGTGCAACCCTTGGTTGCGCATCAAGTTAGCCCATGGAGCCGCGACATGCAACTCATGGTTGCACGTTGACGGTCCTGACCAGTCGCAGGAACGACGCCCACTGGTGGGCCGCGAGCGGCAGCTCGACCGAGGGCGACTTGCTGTCCCGCAGGCCGACGCCCCGGCCCACCTCCACGCAGTTCATGTCGGGCGTGCTGTAGCTACTCTTCCGCCACCTGGTCACCACAAGCCTCCTCACCGATGATGTCGGTGATCAGCTTTCTCGTTTGCGCCTCGTCCAACGCCGTCCGTCCGAGTGACTTCAGCACGTCCTCGTACAGACCCACCGAGGGCTGGTCCTCCAGGAAGACCGTCGCTCCCTGGCTCTCGACGTAGACGATCGGCGGGATCTTCTTGAAGGTCAGCATGTCGAAGGAGCCCGCGAGCCCGTCGTGCGGCCCGGCCGCAGTGGGAACCACGCGCAGCGTCAGGTAGGGACGCACGGACATCCGCAGCAAGTGGTGGAACTGGTCCGCCATCACGTCCGGACCTCCCACGGGCAGGCGGAGGGCCTGTTCGTGGAGGTAGATCGTGACGATTCGGCCGCCATCGAGCGCCGTCCTCTGCCGAGCCATCCGATTGCTGATCACGACCGCCCGCTCGTCTTTCGACAACCGGCTCGATGCGTTGACCAGATGAGTGGTGTAGTCAGGTGCCTGGAGAAGGCCGTGCACGACATTCATCGACCACCCAGTCACACCCGTTGCGATTTTCTCGTGTTCCCGCAGTGTGCGCGCTCGGTCCGTAAGGCCCGATTTCGTGGGTTGTAGCCAATCGCGGACGTTCGTGTCGTGGTGCAGGGCCATCAGGTGGTCGAACTCAGCCGGTGGCGTGCGCAGGAGGCCCAGCAGTTTGGCCAGGTCGAGGTCGCTGACGCCTTCCTTGCCGTTGACCAGTTCCGAGACTTTGGCTTCCTGCCAGCCGAGCAGATCAGCGGCGGCTCGGTTGGTCAGGTCGGACGCCCGCAGCAGCGCCCGTATCGCGTCGCCGAACTCGCGGCCGCGCACCGTTGATCTCCGCAAAGGCATGGCGGAAAAGGTAGAGCCGCATTTCCGTTTGGCTCCACCCATTCCGCGCAGGACAACCTGAAAGCATGCTCTTTGGCGGTCTTCCAAACTTTCCTACGGCGCCACGGCGCGCCGCACGGTGTCGCGCAGGAAGTCGCGGCGGCGTTCGTGGACCTCGGGGTCCTCGTCGGCCGTGGCGGCGTAGACGTTGCTGACCGGGGACCACGCCATCGACATCGCGATCACCACGGCCATCACGTCGAACGGGTCGCCGGCGCGGACCAGCCCCGCCTCCTGCGCATCGGCGATCGCGCGCAGCTTCTCCTGGTCGATGCGGTCGGCGACGAGGTGGCCGGTCGGGCGGCGTTCGAGGCGGTTCCACGTCGCCAGCCGGATCAGGTCGGGCCGGTCGAGGTACTCGTCGTAGAGGCGCACGGCCCAGCCGGCGAGATCGGTGGCGTCGATGGGGACGACGTTGACGATCCGTTCCAGCGACCCCAGGAAGATCGCGTCGAAGAGGCCGTCCTTGTTGCCGAAGTAGGCGTAGAGCTGGGCTTTGTTGGTGCGGGCTGCCGCGACGACCCGTTCGATGCGGGCTCCGGCGATGCCGTGTTCGGCGAACTCGCGGGTCGCGACGTCGATGATGCGCTGCCGGGTGGCCTCGCCCCGGGCGGTCAGCTGCTGGTCAGCCATGGGTCGCACTCTACCGACAGAACAGTCGGTTTACTTTTCCGCCGACGCGGCCTAGCCTCGAAATAGACCGAACAGTCTGTTTGAAGGAGCGTCATGCGCAGCACCACCGGTTGGCAGGCCCACGACGGCACCCTGCAGAAGGAGCCGATCTCGCGGCGTGACCTGCGGTCCGACGACATCGCGGTCCGGGTCGACTTCTGCGGCGTCTGCCACACCGACCTGCACGGCCTCAAGGCCCACGACGGCGAAAGCCCGCTCGTCCCCGGCCACGAGTTCACCGGCGTCGTCACCGAGGTCGGCCCGGACGTGACCGCGTTCCGGGTCGGCGACGCCGTCGCCGTGGGCAACATCGTCGACTCCTGCGGGGCGTGTTCGATGTGCGCGGCGGGGCAGGAGAACTTCTGCCGTGAGTTCCCCACGCTCACCTACGGCGGCAAAGATCGCCACGACGGAACGACGACGTTGGGCGGCTTCTCCCGTGAGTACGTCGTCCGCGACAGGTTCGCCTACCCCCTGCCCTCCGGCCTGGACCCGGCGGCCGCGGCGCCGCTGATGTGCGCGGGAGTCACCGTGTGGGAGCCGCTGCGTGCACTGGGCGTGGGCCCGGGGATGCGCGTGGCGGTGGCCGGCCTGGGCGGGCTCGGGCACCTCGCGGTGAAGTTTGCCGTGGCGCTCGGTGCCGAGGTGTCGGTCGTGAGCCGGTCCGCCGATCGCGCGGAGGACGTCGTGCGGCTCGGTGCGCGCGATGTCGTCGTCTCCAGCGATCCGGAGAGCGTGCAGGCGTCGCGTGACCGGTTCGACGTCCTGATCGACACCATCCCCGTTGCGCACGGCCTCGCCCCGTACCTCGCGCTGGTGGCGATGGACGGGACGCTGAGCCAGGTCGGATACCTCGGCGGCATCACCGTGGAGGCGATGGCCCTGCTCGTCGGCCGCAAGAAGCTGACCTCCGGCGGCAGCGGCGGTGTCCCCGCCACCACCGCGATGCTGGAGTTCTGCGCCGCCCACGGGATCACCGCCGACGTCGAGGTGCTGCCGTCCGCCCGCGTGAGCGAGGCCTTGGACCGGCTCGAACGCGGTGACGTGCGCTACCGGTTCGTGCTGGACATGTCCGACCTCGGCTGACCAGCCCGCGCGTCGTGCAGGCCTTGGGTCCTTGAACGCACTCCGAAGCCGCGCTCACCTGGTCCGCGATCACGGCTCACTCGTTCACGATGGCAATCGCCCGTACCGGCATGGTGCCCATTCCAACAACTGGCATCGGCAAAGCCGTGAACCGGGCGCCGCGTGCAGGCACCTGCTCCAGGTTCGTCAGATGCTCGACAATGGGAATACCCGCGCGCAACAGCCCTTGGTGCGCCGGCCGACTCGGATCAGTGGCGTCATCGATGTTGAGAGAGTCGATACCGACCAACGCGGGCTCGACGGCGATCAACGCGTCGACAACATCTGACGTGAGGAACGGATGTCCGTCCTGGTAGGTGTCAGTACCCCAATGACGGGACCAGCCGGTGTGGAACAGCACCGCGAATCCCTTCATCTCCGGGAGGATCGGATCACCGGGCTGCACCACGACGACAGGCACATCCGCAACTCGTTCCAGTGGAAGACCTGCCGTGTCGTAGCCGTCCTGGTGGTAGTGCAACGGCGTGTCCAGGTAAGTTCCGGTGTTTGCGATCAGCTCGATTTGCCCGATCTCGAACGACACGCCAGGCGCCATACGGGCAGCGGTTTCCTCGCGGCTCACGTAAGTCGTGACACCCGGTGTTTTCATGCCACGTATCGTCGTCATCCCGTGATGAATGGGATGGCTGAGATCAATGATGCGACGCATGGGCACAGTATGAAGTGCTCTCTGACGGCAGCGTTCAGCCGGTCCACCAAAAACTAAAGCAGCCAAGTTTCAAGGCAGCCCCTGACGGACACGAGCGGAATCGTCACCGCGTGCATCAGGCCGTGGTGCGCCGTGCCGACTCCGCCAGCCGCTCGGCGAGCGCGGCCACCAGGTCTCGCAGCTCCTCCGGCCGCTCGACCACGAACGGCAGGTCCAGCGCCGCGAGCACACCGGGCACCCAGTCGAGCCGCTCCACCCTCAGCTCGACCCGCGACCACGGCCCGTCCTCCTCCACGACCGCGACGCTCGCGGGCAGCCGGGTGCGGATCTGCTCGGCACTCCCGCGGATCCGCAGCACCACCTCGTGCCGGTACGGCGCGGTGGCGAGCCCGGTCAGGAGGCGCTGCGCCGGGTCGAGGCCGTCCGGCGGGTCGAACGTGCCCGGCAGCGTCCTGGCGTGCGCGACGCGGTCGAGCCGGAACGTCCTGTCCTCGCCGATCGCGGGATCGGTGCCGGTCACGTACCACCGCCCCGAGTGGGCGACGAGGCCGTGCGGGTGCAGCGTGCGTTCGCTCTGCCGGCCGTCGGCGGAGGTGTAGCGGACCGCGACAGGCCGGTGGTGGGTCACCGCGTCGGCGATCGCCAGCAGGACCGACGCGTCCGGGACCGCCGGCTCTCCGGCCGGGGCCGTGAAGGCGACCGAACCGAGCACGGCGTCGAGCCGGTGACGCAGCCGTGCGGGCAGCACGCGCCGGATCTTGGCCGTCGCCGTCTCGCTCGCCGAGTCCGTCATCAGGCCTGATCGGCGGCCCGCGACCAGGCCGAGCAGCACGGCGAGGGCTTCGTCGTCGGTCAGCATCAGCGGCGGCATCCGGTACCCGGCGGCGAGCCGGTAGCCGCCGTGGCGTCCCCGCACCGACTCGACGGGGACCTCGAGGTCGAGCAGGTGGCCGACGTAGCGCCGCACGGTCCGCTCGTCGACTCCCAGGCGGTCGGCGAGTTCGGCCACGGTTCGGACGCCTCCCGACTGCAGCAGTTCGAGCAGCGTCAGCACGCGAGCGATGGGCCGGGGCACGTCCTGAATTCTCCCTCGAATACCGGGCGGGTTCTGCCCGGTATTGCTCCTAGCGTGCGGTCATCAACCCATTCGAGGAGAGAACCGTGCACTTCGTCTCGATCCGCGTCATCACCGCCGACGTCGCCCGCCTCGTCGGCTTCTACGAACGCGCCACCGGCGTGGCGGCCGACTGGGCCACCGAGGACTTCGCCGAGATCAGGACCACCTCGGCCACCCTCGCGATCGGCAGCACCCGCACCGTCGGCCTGTTCGCGCCGGGCTGCGCCGAACCGGCCGCCAACCGCAGCGTGATCGTCGAGTTCCTGGTTGACGACGTGGACGCCGTGCACCGCGGCCTGGCGGAGTTCGCCGAGGTCGTCGCCGAGCCCGCGACCATGCCGTGGGGCAACCGGTCGCTGCTGGTCCGCGACCCCGACGGCACCCTGGTCAACTTCTTCACGCCGGTGACCCCGGCCGCTCTGGCGCGGCAGGGCTTGGCGTCCGTGGACTAGCGCGAACGTCCAAGGCGGGTCGCCGGGCAGGTCGGGCGTGAATGCCTGCGCCTCAACGGCTGTCCGGCGACCGCGAGCCCGTCCGATTCGCGCAGCTCCTCCCCCATCCGCGCGACCCTACTCGGGAGATCGCTACCCTGGTTCCCGTGTCCGGCCCCGGCAGCTCGCGAACCCGTGCGCACCTCGCACGCGTCCTCGCCGTGCTCGCCCTGGTGGCCGGAGTCGCGATGATGCAGGGCACCCCGTGCGAAACGGAGTTCGCCTGGACCGCCCAGTGCCCCACGTCGAGCACGCACGCGGTCGTCCACTCCGACCAAGCCGGCGAGGGCGGGCTGATCGAGGGCATCCTCGTCGCCGGTGCCTGCCTGGTGGTGGCGCTCGCGGTGCTCATCGGGTTCGCCGTGCTGCGCCGGACCGGGTCGTTCCGGGTGCTGTGGCAGCGCCTTCCCGACGCACTGTCCTCTCCTTCACGGCGGCTGGAAGTGCGGCTGTCGCAGCTCTGCGTGCTGCGGGCCTAGGCCGAACCCGTTCTGCGGTTCGGTCCTGCCAGCCTTCGTGGAGGTTTCCCAGTCATGTCCAAGAACGCCCGGTTGTCCCTGATCATCGTCGGTGTCGTGGCGGTGGTGGTCGCCGGTTTCTTCCTGTTCGGCCGCAACGACACCACAGCGGCGCCGCAGTCCGCCGGCGGCAAGGTGACGGTTGTCGAGTACCTCGACCTCGAGTGCCCGTCGTGCCGGGCCGCGCATCCCGGGGTCGAGCGGTTGAAGAGCGAGTACGGCGAGCGCGTCACGTTCGACGTGCGGCACTTCCCCATTCCCAGCCACCGCAACTCCGAGCTGGCCGCCGTCGCGGTCGAGGCGGCGGGGGCGCAGGGCAAGCGGGACGACATGTTCCGGATGATGTTCGACGCGCAGCAGGAGTGGGCCGGGCAGCAGACGTCGCAGCGCGCGGTGTTCACCGGGTTCGCGCAGGAGCTCGGGCTCGACGCCGCGGCGTTCGAGAAGGCTCTGGACGACCCGGCGCTGCGGGAGCGCGTTCTCGCCCAGCGGTCGGAGGGCGCGAAGGCCGGGGTGCAGGGCACGCCGACGTTCTTCGTCAACGGCACCAAGTTCACCGGGGCGCCGAGCTACGACAACCTGAAGGCCGCCATCGAGAAGGTGATGCCGTGAACCGGGTCGTCGCGTGGGTGCTCGCGGTCGGCGGGGCGGTCGGCTTCGTCGCCTCCCTCGTGCTGACGATCGAGAAGATCGCGCTGCTCAAGAACCCGTTCTACGTGCCGACGTGCAGCATCAACCCGGTGCTGAGCTGCGGCTCGATCATGAAGACAGCGCAGGCCGAGCTGTTCGGGTTCCCGAACCCGCTGCTCGGCATCGCGGGCTTCGCGGTGGTGACGACGCTCGGCGTGCTGCTGCTCGCGGGCGTCGAGCTGCCGTCGTGGGTGTGGATCGGGCTGCAGGTCGGCGCCACGGCCGGGGTGGCGTTCGTGCACTGGCTGATCGTCGAGTCGCTGTACGTGATCGGCGCGCTGTGCCCGTACTGCATGGTCGTGTGGGTCGTGACGATCCCGATCTTCTGGTACACGACGCTGCGCAACATCAAGCCGACGTTCCAGTACCACAGCGTCGTGCTGCTGCTGTGGTACCTGCTGATCGCGGCCGCGGTGCTGCAGGCGTTCTGGTTCTACTTCTCGTCACTGGTCTAGACGCGGGCCCCTGGGCCGAGGACGCCGAGCAACGCGAGCGCCTCGGCATCAGGGGATCCCTGCGGCGCGCTGTAGAGCACGAGGTGCTGGTCGCGGTCGGTGAGGGCGAGCGAGTCGCAGTCGACGGTGACCTCGCCGACGACCGGGTGGCGGAAGGCCTTGCGGAGCGTGGGCGCGGCCTGCACGTCGTTGCGCTCCCAGAGGCGGGCGAAGTCGGGGCTGCCGGTGCGCAGTTCCTCGACCAGACCGCTCACCTCGGGGTCGGACGGGTAGCGCGCGGCGGTGGCGCGCAGCTGCATGACGACGTGCAGGCGGAACTCGGCCGCGTCGGAGATCCCGTAGAGCGGGGTGCCGGCCGGTACCGGTCCGAGGAACGCGCGGCGGGCGAGGTTGCGGTCGCGCGAGCTGACCTCGGCGAAGTCCTCCATCAGGGCGGCCGCGAGGTCGTTCCACGCGAGCACCTCGAACACCGCCGACGTCACGAACCCGGCCGTCTGCGGCAGCCGTTCCAGCAGCGCGAGGATGCTCGGGCGCACGTCACGGCGGTGCGTGCGGGTGCGGATCGGCGCGGTGCCCGCCAGCAGGTGCAGGTGGTCGGACTCGGCGTCGGTGAGCTTCAACGCGCCCGCGATCCCGGCCAGCACGTCACCGGACGGCCACGGCGCCCTGCCCTGCTCCAACCGCACGTAGTACTCGGTGGAGATGTGCGCGAGCACCGCGACCTCCTCGCGGCGCAGGCCCGGTGTGCGGCGGCGCGGTCCGGACGGCAGGCCGACGTCCTCCGGGCGGAGCCGCTCGCGGCGGCTGCGGAGGAACTCCCCGAGCTCCTGTTTGCTCATACCCCGAGTCTGCCCTCCGAACGGCCGCGGATCCTGGTACAGCCTGTACCTGAATGCGGTGCGGCGAACGCGGTGACATGGGTGCCATGACCAACGACATCGCACCCATCGGACTGCTGACCGGCAAGGTCGTCTTCATCACCGGCGCCAGCCGCGGCATCGGGGAGGCCGCGGCCAGGCTCTTCGCCGCCGAAGGAGCCTCGGTCGTGCTCGCCGCCCGCGGCAAGGCCGCCTTGGACAAGATCGTCGGCGAGATCCGCACCGACGGCGGCGTCGCGGACGCCGTCGAGCTCGACCTCGCCGACCGGGCGAGCGTCCGCGCCGCCGTCGGCCGGGTGGAGGAGCTGCACGGACGGCTCGACGGCGCGTTCAACAACGGCGCGGCGATCCAGCAGCCCGGCCCGCTCGACACCACCAGCGACGACGACATCGACCTGCAGTTCGCCGTGAACTTCCGGTCGCACTGGACCGCGATGAACGCCGAGGCCGCGCTCATGCGCCGCGGCGGTGGCGGCGCGATCGTCAACACCTCGAGCATCGGCAGCCGCCGCGCCAACCCCGTTCTGCCCGCCTACGGCGCCATGAAGCGGGCGCTCAACAGCATCACCGAGTCGGCCGCCGTCACGTGGGCCCGCGAGGGCATCCGGGTCAACGGCATCACCCCCGGCGGCACCGACACGCAGATGATCGAGGAGTGGGAGGCCGCGACCCCCGGGGTCGTCGGGCACATCACGGCCACGACGCCGCTCGGGCGCATGGCCGAACCCCGCGAGGTCGCCGAGGTCGCCGCGTGGCTGCTCAGCGACCGCGCGTCGATGGTGAGCGGCGCGATCGTGCCGGTGGACGGCGCCGCCGGCGCGTGAGTCAGGGGTGCGCGGCGAGGAGCGTGCGCAGGCCGTCGATCCCGGTGAAGTGGTGGCCTCGCATGCCGACCAGTTCGGCGGCGCGCACGTTCTCGAGCCGGTCGTCGACGAACAGGATGTCGTCGTCGCCGAGCCGGTCGCGGCACCACTCGAAGGCGCCGCGCTCCGGCTTGGCGTGGCCGATGCGGCACGAGAACGCGCAGACCTCGAACAGGTCGAGCCACGCGTGCGTGCGTTCGAAGTTGCGTGCGAGGTCCTCGGGGATGTTCGACAGCAACGCGATGCGCCTGCCCGCGTTGGACAGCTCGTGCAGCAGGGCGACCATCTCGTAGTCGACGCGGCTCCAGCTGGCGACGTCCTGCTCCACCAGCGGCGGGTGGCCGACGCGCTCCCAGTACTCCTGTGCGGTGACGTCGCCGCGGTCGTAGGCGGGGCGGTGCGCCCAGTAGGCGTCCCAGAACTCCGGCGCGGTGCTCATCTCGCGCATGACCTCGGGCGACTGGTCGCGGGCGATCACGCCGAACATGTCGAACAGCACGATCATGCCGTCACCACCGGAACACCCGCGGCCGTCAGTCCCGCGTCGCCCTCGGCGTCGGTCACCACGGCGTCCAGGGCGGACACCGGCGCGACGAACGCCAGCGCGGTGCGGGTCAGCTTCGAGGCGTCGACCGCGGCGATCACGCGCCGGGCCGAGGCGATGGCGGTGCGCTTCACCGAGGCGTCCTCCAGGTCGAAGGCGGTCAGGCCGTGTTCGGCGGACAGGCCGCAACAGCCGATCACAGCCGTGTCGAAGCGCAGGGCCTGCAGCGAGGCCAGGGTCAGCGGGCCGGTCAGCGCGAGCTCGCCGGGCCGGGGACGGCCGCCGGGCAGGAGCAGCGTGAGCATGGCCGACGACGACAGCGCGTTCACGGCGTGCAGCGACAACGGCATGACGGTGAGCCGTCGGTCGTGCAGCAGCCGGGCCACCTCCAGGCAGGTGGTGCCGCTGTCGAGCACGACGGACTCGCCGTCGGCGATCAGGCCGGCGACGGTGGCGGCGATGCGGCGCTTGGCGTCCATGTTCTCGTCGGCGCGGAGCGCGAACGGGGGCTCCTCGCCGCGCAGCAGCAGGCTGCGCGCGCCGCCCCGGTAGCGTTCGAGGACGCCCTGGGCCGCGAGGACCTCCAGGTCGCGGCGGATGGTCATCTCGGAGGCGCCGGTGAGCGACGCGAGCTCCGCGACGCCGAGGGAGCCGGCGTCGCGGACCGCCTCGGAGATCTGCTTCAGTCGGGACACGATCGCGATTGAACAACAGTGACGTTCGAAACTCAACCTTTCGAACATTCGACGCGTTCGTTAGCGTGAGCGTGTGAACGCTCTCAGGGCCGCGCGGGCCGCCACCTTCACCTACTTCGCCCTCAACGGGTTCCTGCTCGGGCTCTGGCTCGTGCACATCCCGACGGTCGAGGACCGCACCGGCATCACCCACGCGGAGCTCGGCCGGCTGTTGCTGCTGCTCGGGCTGGGCGCGTTCCTCGGCATGCGCGCGGGCGGCAAGGTGACCGACCGCATCGGCGTGAAGCTGATGGTGCCGATCGCCGGTGTCGTGTGCAGCGTGACGGCGTTCCTGCCCGGCGTCGCCGTCAACCAGTGGACGCTCGGTGCGGCACTGCTCATCTTCGGCTTCGGCAACGGCCTGATCGACGTCACCATGAACGCGCACGCCGTCGTCGTGGAACGGCACTACCGGCGTCCGGTCATGTCGGCCTTCCACGCCACCTGGTCCCTGGGCGGTGTGGCCGCGGCGCTGACCGGCGCACGCACGCTGAGCTGGGAGCTCTCCCCCGGCACCACCCTCGGCGCCGCCGCGGTGCTCGGTGTCGTCGTCAGCCTGGTGACCGCGAGGTTCCTGCTCGACGAGAAGGAGGAGCAGCACGCCGCCGCCGAGCAGACCGGCAAGCGCAAGGTGCCGCGCAAGATCTGGGTCATGGCGGTGCTGGCCCTGCTGGTGATGCTCAGCGAGGGCGCCGCGAACGACTGGAGCGTGCTGCACCTGCAGGACGTCCTGGACGCCTCGCCGCAGATCGCGGCCCTCGCCTACGGCGCGTTCGCCACGACGATGACCATCGGCCGCCTGCTCGCGGACCGCGTCACCGCGAAGATCGGCCCGATGGCGGTGCTGCGCTGGGGTTCGGTGATCGGTGCCGCCGGCATCGCGACCGCCGCGCTCTCGCCGTGGATCTGGCTCGCGCTGGTGGGCTGGGCGATCGCGGGCATCGGCCTGTCGGGCACCGTGCCGCAGCTGTTCAGCGCGGCGGGCCACTACGAACCGGGTGCCGCGGCGGCCAACGTCTCCCGCGTCGCCGGGCTCGGCTACCTCGGCGTGCTGGCCGGACCGGCGGTGATCGGCTGGCTGACCCACGTCGTGCCGCTCAACATCGCGTTCCTGCTCCCGGTCGCGCTGTGCCTGGTCGCCGCGCTGTCCGCAGGCGTTTTGCGCGCCGAACCCTCCGAGGAGAAGGTCTCGGCGTGACAATGCCCGCATGGATCTCTCCGAGACGGATCTCACCGCGCTGGACCTCACCACCGCGCACCTGGCCGATGCCTGCATCCGGGCGGACATCCCGGTCCGCACGGTCAGCCTGAAACCGGTCATCCCCGGCACCAGGACCTCCGGCCGCGTCCTGCCCGCCCGGCACGCGGGCAGCGTCGACGTCTTCCTCGAGGCCGTCGAGCGCGCTCAGCCCGGCGACGTGCTCGTCGTCGACAACGACGGCCGGACCGACGAGGCCTGCGTGGGTGACCTGATCGTGCTCGAAGCACAGCAGGCGGGCCTCGCGGGCGTCGTCATCTGGGGCCTGCACCGCGACACCCAGGACATCCGCGCGATCGGGCTGCCGGTGTTCAGCCTCGGCGCCAACCCGACCGGCCCGCTGAGCCTGCGCGACCGCGCCCCCGAGGCCCTCTCGACGGCCGAGGTCGACCAGTGGACCGTTACGTCCGACGACGTGGTGTTCGGCGACGACGACGGCGTGCTGTTCGTGCCCGCCGCGGACGCCGCCGCGCTGATCGAGAAAGCGCGCGGCATCCGTGACGTCGAACGAGCGCAGGCCGAGCGCGTGCGGCAGGGTGAGTCCCTGCGCAGCCAGCTGAGGTTCACCGACTACCTGGCGAGCGGGCTCACGTTCCGCGAGCACCTGCGCAAGATCGGCGGCGCGGTCGAGGAGTGAGCAACATGATCGCGGACAGGTACGCGGCCCGTGCCGACGCCTTCGAGGCCAAGGTCGCGCGGGTGCGGGACGACCAGTGGGACAACCCGTCGCCGTGCGCGAAGTGAACCGCGCGCGGGGTGGTCCACCACGTCATCGACATGCACGGCGTGATGCTCGGTGTCGCCATCCCACGCACCGGCAGCCCGCTGGACGACTTCCGCGAGGCCCGGCGGCAGGTCTACGCCGCCCTGACCTCGGACCGCGCTTCTTCGGAGGTCTCCACGCCCGCCGGGCCGATGACGCTCGAGGACCACATCGACCAGGTCGTGAGCGACGACCTGGTCCTGCACGGCTGGGACCTCGCCCGCGCCACCGGCCAGGACGAGACCATCCCGCCCGCCGACGTGCGGCGCCTCTGGGCGACGGCGACCTCCGTGCCGCCCGAGCTGATGGAACGCTTCCGCACCCCCGGCGCGTTCGGTCCCGGCATCGAGGTCTACGGCGCCGAGGTCCCGGCGCCCGCCGACGCTCCGCTGCAGGACAGGCTGCTCGGGTATGTGGGCAGGGACCCCGTGTCGAAAAAGTTCTGAGCACTTCGACGGCTGTTCGGAAGGCCACCGCTCGAGAGGAGCTCAGCAACATGGACTGGACCCTGGAAGTCGTCGTCGTGCCCGTGTCCGACGTGGACCGGGCGAAGCACTTCTACGCCGAGCAGCTCGGCTTCACCGTCGACCACGACACGGCGTTCGGCGAGGACACCCGCGTCGTCCAGCTCACGCCGCCCGGATCGGCCTGCTCGATCGTGATGGGCCGCGGCATCGCGAAGGGCGAACCCGGCTCGCTCAAGGGCGTGCAACTCGTCGTCTCCGACCTGGAGAAGGCCCGCGCGCAGCTGCTCGAACGCGGCGTCGAGGTGGGCGAGATCGTGCGCATGAACGACATGGACGGAGGGTCGTTCGTCTTCTTCGACGACCCGGACGGCAACAGCTGGGCCGTGCAGGAGATCAAGGCCCGCGCGGCCGGTGGGGAGTGGAAGTGAAGTACATGCTGGTCAGCTACGGCGGCAGCCAGGAGGACTGGGAGGGTCTCGCCGCCTGGTCCGACGAGGACATGCACCGCATGATCGCCTACATGCGCGACCTGGACGCCGAGCTGCGCGCATCCGGCGAGCTGCTGCAGTCCGAGGGGCTGAGCGGCCCGGCGCGGGCGTTCGTGGTGCGCGGCAGCGACTCCGGACCGGTCGTGGTGGACGGGCCGTTCGCGGAGTCCAAGGAGGTCATCGCCGGGTACTGGGTCGTGGACGTCGTCAGCCGCGAGCGGGTGCTGGAGATCGCGCAGAAGTGCTCGGCCTGTCCCGGGCCGGGTGGCAGGGTGCTGAACCAGCCGATCGAGGTGCACCCGGTCATGGGAGCGCCGGACGTGGACGCCCAGACGCTGGCGCCGTACCAGCGGTGAGCGGTGAGGGGCCGGGTGCGCACCCGGCCCCTCAAGCCGTCACCTCAGGTCGTAGGCCCGGATGATCGTCTGCCGCACCTCACCCCCGGCGTCCGCGGCCTGAGCTTGGAACGACACGTTCTTGGCCCCGTGCGGGTGGATCAGCGTGACCTCCCAGCCGCCCCGGGTCTTGCGCAGCGGCACCGGCTTCCACGAGGCACCCTCGTCGAAGGACACCCGCACCGCCGGCGTCTTGACGTCGGTGACCTTGCCCGTCCCGTTGCGCTCCACCGTGATCGGCACGGTGACGACGCGGCCGGCGCGGTTGTGCTCGTCGAGCTTCGGCGCGAACCGGACGGCCAGCAGCGGCACCGGCTGGTAGTCCTCGCCGGCGACGTGCTGCGAGGTGAACGTCCAGTCGGTGGTGATCCGCGACGACTGCGAGTCGCGGGCCGACTCGGTGTGCACCTGGTAGCGCTTCTTCTCCGCCGGCAGGCCCGGCAGGTAGGCGTAGCCGGAGTAGGGCTGGTCGGAGATGACCTCGCCGTCGAGCGTCACGGTCGTGCGGGCGGCCGTCTCCTGGGCGTAGCCGATCATGTTCTCGGCGCCGTGCAGGCCCACGTCCAGGCGCAGCAGGTCGCCGTAGCGGCCGGCGTGGCGGACGTAGCGGGCGTCGTGCGGCAGGCTCGGGCCGTAGACGGCGCTGTTCCAGTGCTCGGTGACGGTGCGGCCGAGCCGGAACACGCGGCCCACGCCGGAGTACTGGCTGCCGTAGGACGGGTACTCGCCGAGCTTCGCGAACTCCACCAGCGAGCCGTCCCAGGCGACGCCGGGGGTGTAGTACTCCTCGAGCCGCAACGGCAGCGGGCCCGAGGCGCCGTTGTCGCGCTGGCCGATCGAACCCGGTATGCGGGCGTGCGTGACCGAGTCGACCCTGGCCAGTTCCCGGTCCTGCACCGAACGCTGCAGGTTCGCGGGCACGCGGGTCGTCTCGGCGATCCGCACGTGGTACTGGTACGGGCTGCCCGCGAAGCCGCCGTTGCCGTCGGGCCGGGCCAGGACGCTCTGGGCGTGGAACCGGAACTTCGGCCACGACGTCGTGGACGGGCGGACCAGGATGCCCTCGAAGTTGTTGAGGAAGTACGAACCGCCGGTGGCACCCCAGTTGGCCTGCATGTCGAAGACCAGTTCCGAGGACGCCGGAGCGGCTTGTTTCTCCACCGTGATCGCCGGCTGGACGCCCTGCCGTGCGTCGAGGACGAGGTCCACGGGGCCGTTGACCTGCAGCGCCGGTTCGGCCAGCACGGTCGTCGAGCCGCGCTTGGTCGGGTCGGCGTTCGGGGTGTAGATGGAGCCGTCGAGGAAGAAGGTGCCCTTGGGCAGGCGCTGCACGAGGGTGTCCGCCGGCAGCGACCGGAAGTAGGCCTTGGGCTGGTTCACGTCCACGAAGCGGTAGGTGTGGTTCGTGGTCGGCTGGCCGGTGGCGTCGACGAACCGGACCTTGACGTCGTAGCTCTCGACCTCCTTGTTCACGCCGACGGTCACGCGCACGCCGTCGGAGGAGACGATCGCCGCGCCGTACACGCCGTCGGGCACGTTGGCACGCGTGTCGGCGGTGATCGTGGCGTCGGCGGTGCCGCCCGCGGGGATCGTCAGCTTCGCGGGCGAGACGCTGAACAGGCCCTCGGCCGCGGGCTTCACGTCGGCGACGCGCAGGTCGAGCGTCACGTCGGCGGAGCCGGTGTTGCGGTAGGTGACCTTCTGCGTGATGGGCTTGTCGTCGTCGTGCGGCCACTGCGCGGTGCCGAGCGAGAAGCCGCCGTGGTCGGTGGAGACCGCCGCGGACGCGCCACGGCCGATGTCGAGCCGGCCCGCGCCCTGGTCGTAGACCGTGAGCGACGGGTTGGGCCGGGCGCTGTTCATCAGCGCCGCCTTGAGTTCCTCGGCCTTCCACGTCGGGTTCTTCGCGGCCAGGACCGCGGCCGCGCCCGCCACGTGCGGGGTGGCCATCGAGGTGCCGGACAGTGCGACGTGCGTGTCGCCGACGGGTGTGCCGATGCGGCCGTTCCTGGCCTTGGCGGCCACGATGTCGACGCCCGGCGCGGTGATGTCGGGTTTGACGGCGTTGTCGACCCAGCGCGGGCCTCGCGAGGAGAACTCGGCGAGCTTGTCCTCGCGGTCGACGGCGCCGACGGTGAGGGCGGCGTCGGCGGCGGCGGGCGAGCCGATCGGGCCGCCGGAGTTGCCCGCGGCGACGACGAACAGCGCGCCGGTCTGCGCGGTGATCCGGTTGAGCGCGAGCGACATCGGGTCGGTGCCCTCGTCGGGCCACGAGCTGCCGAGGCTCATGTTGACGACCCGGGCCTTGGTGGCGGCCCACTCCATGCCGGCGATGATGTCGCTTTCGTAGCCGCCGCCGTGGTCGCCGAGCACCTTGCCGTTGACGATCTTCGAGTCGGGCGCGACGCCCCGGTACCTCCCGTCGCCGCCGACGGTCGCGGCGACGTGCGTGCCGTGGCCGACGCGGTCGTCGGTGGTGTCGCTGTCGCTGAAGTTCTTCGACTCCACGACCGCACCGGCGAGGTCCGGGTGGGTCTCGTCGACGCCGGTGTCGAGGACGGCGACGGTGACGTCCTTGCCGGTGAAGCCCTTCTCCCACGCCAGGGGCGCGCCGACCTGCGCGGCGCTGCGGTCCAGTGACGCGGTGACCTTGCCGTCCAGCCAGATCCTGCCGGTGCCCGCCGTCCGCGCACCGGCCCAGAACCCGCCGTCCTTGCCGACCGCGAACGCGCGGGCGTCGATGCTGGGCAACGACTCGGCGCCCGCCGCGCTGATCCCCTGCCCCTGCACGATCAGCGGGATGGTCCGGCTCGACGCGTCGTCGTAGCCGGAGCGGGCGAGCAGCGAGACGTCGAACAGCCGCTCGTCCAGTTCGCCGGAGCTCAGCCGGGCCTGGGCGTCGAGCGGGACGACGTGCAGGTCGCCCCGCGAGTCCTTGAACGTGCGGAACCCGACGTCCTCCCGGCCGCGGGCGGCTCTGGCCCGCACCTTGCCGTTGTCGACGGTGACCTCGTCACCGGTGATGAGCGTGACCTTGGTGGTCAGCCCGTCGGCACGCACCTCTTGCGGCGGTGGTGCCGCCGAAGCCGGGACGGCTGCCGTGGCGGCCACGACGGCAGCCGTCAGTCCTGCGGCCAGATGTGATCTTTTCAAAGCGAACTCCCCTAGTTCACCGAAGGAGGAATAGCCCTCGGTGATTAGGACACTTCGCACAGTGGCGGAGTTGCAGCGTCCGGCCCGTCAGGTGTTCACAGAACTGTCTGGACGGCCCGTTCGACGGCGGCCTCGACGTGCAGGCGGGTGGTCGGGAACACCGGCAACGGCACGTCAGCCTGCGAGATCAGCAGTTCGATCTCCGTGCAGCCGAGGATGACGCCCTCCGCGCCTTCGAACCGGGCGATCACGTCTTGATAGGCGCGGCGGGACTCCTCGCGGACGATGCCGACGCACAGCTCGTCGTAGATGATCCGGTGCACGGTCGCGCGGTCCTCGGGTGACGGGAGAAGCACCTTGAGCCCGTGCGACTCCAGCCGTTCGCGGTAGAACGGCTGGTCCATCGTGAACCCGGTGCCGAGCAGCCCGACGGTGGTGAGCCCCGCGGCCTTGATCGCGTCGGCGGTCGTGTCGCCGAGGTGGACGACCGGGATGTCGACGGCGGCGCTGACCTGGTCGTAGACCTTGTGCATGGTGTTGGTGCAGATCAGCAGGAGGTCGGCCCCGCCGGCCTGCACCTGCGCGGCGGCCTGGGCGAGCGCCTTGCCCGCGTCGTCCCACCGGCCTTCGACCTGCATGCGCTCGATCCCGGCGAAGTCGACGGAGTGCAGCACGACCTTCGCCGAGTGCAGCCCGCCGAGCCGTTCGCGCACGAGCACGTTCGCCAGCCGGTAGTACTCCGCGCTGCTCTCCCAGCTCATCCCGCCCAGCATCCCGATCGTCAGCATGGCGACAGTCAAGCACTCCAGCGCGGGTCGCGGCCGGTGGTGGCCAGCAGCCGCTCGAACGGCGACGCGTCCGCGGGCACCTCGGCGGGCTCCTTGAAGACCTTCCACTCGACGGCCATCGGCCCCATCTGACCGACCAGGCCCGAGACCGCGGCGAACACCTCGGGGTCGGGCTCGAAGCGCTGCCCCGTGGCCTGCGCGAGGTCGGAGGCGTGGATGGTGAGGTCGAGCAGGGCCAGGCCGCCGACGGTCTGCGCGGGCAGGTTCATGTTCCCGGCGATGCCCTCGGTCGCGCCGGGCTGACCCCACGCCTGCACGAGCTTCGCGGACTCCGCCGGGTAGCGCTCGCGCCAGTCCGGGTAGGCCGGGGTGTGGCTGAAGTCGGCGTCCTGCTTCGCGGCGAGCTTCTGGAACTCGACGACGACGTGCAGCAGGTGGTCGAGCAGGGCGCGGACGTCGTAGTCGGTGCACGGGGTGGGCTTGGACAGGTCTTCGTCGGTGATGTTCGCGATGACGGGCAACGCGTGATCGCGCGCGCGATCGAGCAGAACGCTGAGCTTCATGCCGTAGACGCTATTTCGGCGTGTGCGGACGTTCTTGAAAAAACGCGCCAACCTAGGATCGGCGCGTGCAGGGGCCGCGCCGGGACACTCGGGGGATCGTGGACGCGCGCGAGCTGTTCGCCCGTGTCCGGTTCCGCCGACGTCTGCCGTGCGCCGAGCTGCAGCCGTACCTGGAGCACTACTGGCTCGTCGACGGTGAGCTCGACACGCCCTACACCACACACGTCGTGCCGCATCCGTCCGTGAACATCGTGTTCGAGCACGGGCACGCACAGCCGGAGCTCGCGGGCGTCGGGCTGGGGTTGTTCAGCCGCGTGCTGGAGGGACGGGTCCGGGTGGCGGGCGTGCAGTTCCGGCCCGGCGGGTTCCGGCCGTTCCGTCCGGAGCCGGTGTCGCGGTGGACCGGCCGGCACGTGCGGCTCGACGTCCCGTCCGCACTGGTGCTCGACGTCGACGACGAGGACGAGCGGGTCGCCGCGCTCGACGGGTTCCTGCTGGGTCTCGGACCGACGCCCGATCCGCAGGCGACGCTGGCGATGGAGCTGGTCCACCGCATCCGGGACGACCGGGAGATCCGGAAAGTCGCGGACTTCGCGCGGACGTGCGGCGTGGCGGTGCGGACGCTGCAACGGCTGTTCGCGGACTACGTCGGTGTGAGCCCGAAGTGGGTCATCCTGCGGTACCGCATCCACGAGGCGTTGGAGCGCGCCGAGTCGGAGGTCGAGTGGGCCCGCCTGGCCGCTGACCTCGGCTACAGCGACCAGGCCCACCTCGTCCGTGACTTCACGCAGACCGTGGGTGTCTCGCCCACGGCGTACGCGCGCGCTCTCACCTGAAGTACTCGCACAGCTCGATCAGGATGCCCTCGGGTCCACGGACGTAGCAGGTCTTCAACATCTCCTGGTAGGTCTCGATGTTCCGGACGACCTCGGCGCCGTGCGGCTTGATGCGGGCGAGGGTGGCGTCGAGGTCGTCGACGACGAACGCGACGTGCCGCAGACCCAGGGCGTTGATCGGTGCCCGGGAGCTGCCGTCGACGCTCCGCGGGGTCCTGAACTGGCTGAACTCGATCCGGTATCGCTCGTCCGGTGTCTTCAGCATGGCGATCTCGCTGACCGAGCCGTCGAGCCCGATGACGCCGTCGACGAACTCGCCCTCCGCGTGCGCCTTGCCTTCGAGCTCCATGCCGAGCGCCTCGAAGAACGCGACGGCGGTCGCGAGGCCGGTGACCGTGATGCCCACGTGGTGCATGCTCTTGATGCTCATGTCCGGGGGACGGAGCCGCCGCCGCGTTCTCGACATGAAAGTGGACCAGTTTCGCGGGCGGGTTTTGGCTCTCCTGGCTGGACCGCTTCGGCGGCAGAGTCGTCGGCATGACTCTCGCCTTCCTGCTCACGACGTTGCTCGCCGTCGCCACCCCCGGCACCGGTGTGCTCTACACGCTCTCGGCCGGTCTCGCGCACGGCCGCAAGGCGAGCGTGATCGCCGCGTTCGGCTGCACGCTGGGGATCGTGCCGCACGTGCTGGCCACCATCACGGGCCTGGCGGCGCTGCTGCACGCGAGCGCGCTGGCGTTCGAGGTCGTGAAGTACCTCGGTGTCGCCTACCTCGTCTACCTGGCGTGGGCGACGTGGAGGGACAGGGCCGACCTGGTCGTCGACACCTCGGCCGCCCCGGCGTCCGCGCGCAAGGTCGTCGTGTCGGCGGTGTTGCTCAACCTGCTCAACCCGAAGCTGACGATCTTCTTCGTGGCGTTCCTGCCGCAGTTCGCGACCGGGTTCGGCCCGATGCTCGCGTTGAGCGGGGTGTTCATGGCGCTGACGTTCGTGGTGTTCGCGGTCTACGGCGTGTTCGCCGCGTCGATGCGCGACCGGGTGCTGGCCCGGCCGCGCGTGGTGGTGTGGCTGCGGCGCTTCTTCGCCGCGTCGTTCGCGGCGCTGGGCCTCAAGCTCGCTCTGACCTAACCGCAGGCGGCGGCCCGGTCGAGCAGCAGGACCTTCTCCCGTTCGTTGCGGGTGAGCGCGGCGGCCTTCTCGAACTCGGCCTTCGCCTCCTTCGTGCGGCCGAGCTTGACGAGGAGGTCGCCGCGCACGCTGGGCAGCAGGTGGTAGCCCTGCAACGCCTTCTCGCCGGCGATCTCGTCGACCAGCGCGAGCCCGGCGGCGGGCCCGAAGGCCATCGACAGCGCCACCGCGCGGTTGAGCTCGACGACCGGGGACGGCGAGATCCGCGCGAGCACCTGGTAGAGCGCGGCGATGCGCTGCCAGTCGGTGTCCTCGGCGCGGCGCGCACGGCCGTGGCACGCGGCGAGGGCGGCCTGCACGTAGTACGGGCCGGGCGGCTGGTTGAGGGCTTCGGCGCGTTCCAGGGCCTTCAGGCCGCGGCCGATGAGCAGCCAGTCCCACTTGCCGCGGTCCTGCTCCAGCAGCAGCACGGGTTCACCGCCGGGGCCGGTGCGGGCGCGGGAGCGCGAGGCCTGGATCTCCATCAGCGCGACCAGGCCGTGGACCTCGGCCTCCTTCGGCGCGAGCTCGGCCAGCACGCGGCCGAGCCGCAGCGCCTCGGCGCACAGCTCCGGCCGCATCCAGTCCTCGCCCCTGGTGGCGGAGTAGCCCTCGTTGAAGATCAGGTAGAGGACCTCGAGGACGCTCGCGAGCCGGGTCGCCAGCTCGGGACCCTCCGGCACCTCGAACGGCACCCCGGCGTCGGCGAGGGCCTTCTTGGCGCGCACGATCCGCTGCGCCACGGTCGACTCGCTGACCAGGAACGCGCGGGCGATCTCCTCGGTCTTGAGGCCGCCGAGCATCTTCAGCGTCAGCGCGACCCTGGCCTCGGTGCCGAGCACCGGGTGGCAGGCGGTGAAGATGAGGCTCAGCAGGTCGTCGCCGATCTCGTCGTCGACGCCCTCACTGGCGTCCGGCGTGGCCTCCTGGACCTCCCGGCCGATCTCCTCGACCTTGCGGTGGAGGTTCTCGCGCCGCCGGATCTGGTCGATCGCCCGGCGCTTGGCCGTGGTCGTGAGCCACGCTCCGGGATTGCGCGGCACGCCTTCGGCCGGCCACTGCTCCAGCGCCGCGACCAGCGCGTCCTGCGCCATCTCCTCGGCCAGGCCGACATCGCGCGTGTACCGGGCCAGCGCGGCGATGACCTTCGCCGACTCCATCCGCCAGACCGCGTCGATGGTGCGGTGCACCGAGGTGGTAGCCCCCATGGAGGCATCAGACCACAGCCACCTGACGTATTTCCACGACGCACGCCGGGAGGTGGATGCGCTTGACCCGCTCGAGGGCCTCGGCGGCGTCGCGGACGTCGATCAGCCAGTACCCGGACACCCCGCAGGCGTCCGGCACCAGGTCACCCGCGTCGAGCAGGACGCCCGCGCGGACGAGGGCCTCGCCGTGCAGCGCCGCCAACGGGACCGGGCTCCTGACGAACACCATGAACCGCACCGGACCTCCTCGTTCGCCTCTCACCGGGACGTCGAACGAGGAGGTGCCGGAATCGACAGCATGATCGGTGGCGCATGCCGTCAGGCCGTGAAGTCGGCCTTGTGGTCGTGAGCCCACTGCGCGAACGTCCGGTAAGGCCGTCCCATCAGCCGTTCGTAGTCCTCGGTCACGACGAACTCGTAGTCGGAGAAGTCGTCGGCGTCCCCGCCCTCGTAGCCGCCGAGCCCGAGGACGTACCGCGCGATCTCCTCGGGCCAGCCGACGCTGACGTAGTACGCGAGCGCCTCCTCCACGGTGACGTCGCGGAACGTCAGCGTCCGGCCGAGCACCTCGCCGAGCGCCGCGGCCATCTGCCGTTGCGTGATCGGCGGCGGCCCGGTCAGCGTGTAGGCCCGCCCGGCGTGACCGTCCTCCCGCAACGCCTTGAGCGCCACGTCGGCGATGTCGGCCTCGTGGATCGGCTGGCCGAGCTCGTCGGGGTTCGGGTGCACGATCGTGCCGTCCTCGCGGATCGACGGACCCCACAGGTCGATCTTGTTGACCGCGAACTCGCCGGGCCGCACGTGGGTCCACTCGGCGCCGGATGCCTCCACGGCCTGTTCGACCGGCAGGTGGTGGGTCTTGTCGTACCCGTGCGTCACCGCGCCCGAGGACAGGGTGACGATGCGCCGCACGCCTGCTCGCACCGCGCGGTCGACGACCTCCTGGGCCGTCGGCGGGTGCACGAACAGGTACAGCTTCTCGACACCGTCGAACGGCAGGCTGTCCGGGTCGTCGAGGTCCGCCTGCACGACCTCCACGCCGGCCGGGAACCGCGCCTTGGCCGGGTCGCGGGTGATGGCCCGCACCGGCCCGGCGAGCCCGGCCACCACCAGCCGCCCGACGTTGCCCGTCGCCCCGGTCACGAGCGTCGTCATCGCAGACCCCCTTCGATGCCGTCGAGCAGCTTGTCGAGCCCGTAGTCGAACGAGCCGCGCACGTGGTCGGCGAGCGAGCCCTCGATGTCGTAGGCGTCGGCGTTCCACAGCGCCGTCATGGTCGGGTAGCGCTCGACGTCGAAGTAGTCGTCCCAGAACACCTGCCGGGCACCCCACCACGAGTCGCCGGACTCCCCGGTCGCCGCCGCGAGCTGCTGGTCGTCGACCTCCGACGCCGCCGCGCCGTGCACGAACCCCTCGACGGCGACGTGCGCGACGGTCACCTGCCGGGGCTCGAGCCCCGAGTCGGCCAGCGCGGCGAGCAGGAACTCCTGCCCGTCCATCAGCCCGGGCCCGAGCGGAGGCCGCACCATCGACACGTCCCGCATCCACGGGTGCGCCTGGTAGACCTCGCGCGTGCGGTCGGCGTAGTGCTTGACCCGCTCCCGCCACGTGCCACCGGCGCTCAGCTCCCGTTCCTGCAGCACCGCGTCGGTCATCAGGTCGATCAGCTCGGCCTTGCCGGGCACGTGCGTGTAGAGCGACATCGTGCCGACGGTCAGCTCCTGCGCGACGCGGGCCATCGACATCGCGCCGAGCCCCTCGCGGTCGGCCACCGCGATCGCCGCGGTGACGATCTGGTCGACGCTCACCTTGGGCCTCCTGCCGACCGGCTTCGGCTCCGGCGGCGTGCGCCAGAGCAGTGCGAGCGTCCTGGCCGGGTCTCCCCCGCCGCTGCGTTCGGCGGCCATCCGTCCACCCCATTTCCGTAGGCCATACGGAAACATTACCGTACGTCCTACGGAAATGCGCCCCGGTTGACGTACCAGGTGACTTCGACCAGGTCGGGGCGGGTGGCGGTCAGCTCAGCACACACCTCGCGGACGACCAGGAGTCCCACCGCCCGACACCTGCGCTCACCGCCGCCCAGCGGTGGGCCGGCCGAGAACCCGCGGGACGCGAGGTGCTCGCGCAGGGCCTCGGCGGCACGGTCGCCGGTCGCGGTCACCTCCCGCGCGCAGGAGCCGGAGCCGCAGTGCCCCTGACCTTCCACCACCCGCAGCCCGGCCGGCGCCGGCAGCACGCCCTCGTCACCGGGCTTGGCCTCGTAGTCGCCGAACTCGACGCCGAACGCGATCACCACGCCCAGCCCCGTCAACGCCACCAGCCGGAGCGACCCCCTCGGCCACTGCCGCTCCACGAGCACGCCGATCACGCAGACAACCGCCGCGAAGACCGCGTACAGCCAGTACGACTCGGCCTCCGACGGCACCCACGACCCGGACGCCCACAGCGCCCGCGGCACCACGAACCACGCGAGCAGCGCCACCAGGATCGCACCGACGGCCACACCGGTCCGCGGCGAGCGGGACAACCAGGCCCACAGTGCGATCGGCAGCATTCCGAAGAGCAGCGCCCCCAGCGTCGACATGATCGTCAGTAAAGCGGAAACGCCGCCCCGGTCAGCCGGGACGGCGTTTCTCTGTGGTGGGAGCCGGGAACTAGGAGCGCCAGGCCAGCGCGGTGAGCATCTCCCTGCCGCGCTCGGCGCTGCGCGGGTGGCTCAGGACGTCGTAACGACCGGCCACGAGCTGGGTGGTCGAGGCGAAGTCACGCTTGCCGCGCGTCGCCGCGTACCGGGTGGCGGCGCTGGCCAGGCCGAAGACCGTACCGACGACCAGACCCGTGACGATCGGGGCGAGGGCGCCGCCGTTCGAGAACAGGCCCAGCAGCAGACCGACGAACAGACCGAACCAGGCACCCGACGCGGCACCCGCGCCGAGCACGCGGCCCCAGGTCAGGCGTCCGGTGACGCGTTCGACGATCATCGGCTCGACGCCGACGATGGTGACGTCCGCGACCGGGAAGTCGTTGTCCGCCAGGTGGTCGACCGCGCGCTGCGCCTCTTCGTACGTCGCGTACGAGCCGATGGGCCAGCCCGTGGGCGGGGTGGGCAGTGCGTTGACGCCGGTGGAATTGGCTCCGGTGGCGAACGGAGTCGCGGTGGTCATTTCCAACACCTCCGAAATGCGATCCCCTACACCCGGTACTACGAACGCGGCGCCGATTCTGTTCCCGGAGTCGAGCCGATGTGACTCAGCTCCCTGTCGGTCAGCGTGATGTCCAGCGATTCCAGCGTTTTCCCGAGGTCTTCCACCTGAGAAATCTCAGGTTCCTCCCCCGCGTGCTCGACGGTGAGCTGCCGGCCGACCAACCGGCGGCTCAGCCCCGGTTCCAGACGCATCACGACGAGCTGGCGGCTGAACGGCGAACGCTCGTGCGTGGCGACGTAGTAGTTGGCGGCCGTGTAGTCGACGGGGCGTTGCTCGACGTCGTCCTCGAACGCGTGCTGCAACTCCCACCGGCCTGCCACCTCCTTCTCCAGCACCCACCGGCGGTCCTCGCGGCGCAGCCGGTGCGGCCAGCCGGCCTGGTCGACGACCGCGCCGTCGGCCAACGGCATCGGGTGCAGCATCCCGGCGCCGAACCCGACGTCGACGAGGTGGTCGTCCACGATCGACATCATGTGCGTGCGCGGTCCTGTCATCACGCGGCTCATGCGCCGTGCGACTGTGTAGCCGAGACGTTCCAGCACGGCGGTGAACAACAATTGGTGTTCGTAGCAGTAACCGCCGCGGCGGCGCCCGACCAACTTGTCCTGGATGTCGGCGAGGTCGAGTGACGGCACGATGCCGAGCATCACGTCAATGTTCTCGAACGGAATGGCGCGCACATGCGCTTCGTGCAACTCCGTCAACGAACTGGATGCCGATGCTCCCGTGCGCGCGAAGTATGCGTCTAAATCAAGCAATTCCGTCTGCCACATGGCTTCCCCCTGAGTCAGTTGCCACTCTTCTCTCGTCAGCGCGTACTCGACCTCTCCGTATTCCGAGCCGGGCAACGGATCGGGGAAGTCGACGTGGAAGGTGCGGACGTGGCGCAGCCCGCACTTGCGCAGCACGCGCCGCGAGCCGGCGTTGACGAACATCGTGGTGGCGACGACGCGCCGCACGCCGCCGGTGGTGAAACCGCGTGCGATCAGGGCCGACGAGCCTTCGGTGGCGTAGCCGAGGCCCCAGAACGCGCGGTGCAGCCGGTAGCCGAGTTCCACGACGTCGGTGCCGTGGAACTCGAACCAGCCGACGAACGCTCCGGTGGCCTTCTCGAAGGCCAGGTGGAAGCCGGGGCCGAGGTGGTTCCCGACCGGCGCCGGGTCGAGGAACCGCATGACCTCGGGGTCGGCGTGCAGCGCCGTCAGTGCGCCGGCGTCGGACGCACGGGCGGGACGCAGGATCAGGCGTTCGGTCTCCACGCCCCGAATCCTGTCCCGCCCGTCCACCGCTTTTCGGCTACGGCACGTCCTTGGGCTTGATGGACTCGAGCACGGCGCCCTTCGCGTCCCGCACGACCACGCGCGAGTCCGGGTGGCGGTCGATCAGCGGCGCGGCCAGCACGAACGTGCCGCCGCCGATCGACGCGGGCACGTCGGCCAGACCCGGACGGGTGTAGGTGATCGATGCGGCTCTGGGGTCGGTGACCAGGCCGACGGCCGCGAAGGTCGAGCTCGCCATCGCGCCCGCCTCGCCGGGTTCGGCCGGCTCGCGCAGCGTGAAGTCGTAGAACGCGGCGAACGCGGCGACGGTCGTGCCGCGGACCTCGTCGAGGTCCTCGGTCTCGTGCACGGTGGCGGCCGCCGTCCAGTCCTCCTGCCTGCAGTAGAGCAGCAGGTCGCCGAAACGCCCGAGGCGCATCGTGGTGGTGGCGCCGAGTCGGACGGTGAGCGCGTGCGCGAACTGGTCGGCGTCGGGGACGGGCCGGTCGCGCAGGCACCGGGCGAACTCCCGCTCTTCCGCGGTGTCGCGGTCCGCGGGCGGCAGCGGCCGGTCGACGACCGCCTCCGTCGGTCCCGGTACACCCCGAACGGCGAACTCCGTGCCGCTGACCAGTGCTTTCGTCCCGGTCTCGGCGTGGGTGTAGCCGCTGGGCTCGAGGAACAGGCCGTCGACGACGGCGGGCAGCGCGCTGTTGCGGGCCGGGTCGGAGATCCGCGAGAGGCTGACGATCTTCACGTCGCGCGACACCAGGCCCGCCATCGCGCCGGTCCGCGTGGTGAACAGGATCTTCACCTCGCGCGGGCCGTCGCCCACGGTTGCCGGGTCCGGTGCCGACACGGTCGTGGTGGTGGCGGTGTTCGCGCAGAAGAAGACGCCGGCGGGCACCCGGAACGCGGTGAGCGTCGTGCCGTTCTTGCGGCTGGTGGCGATGGTCTGCCAGCCGGCGGCCGGGGGGTGGGCCCTGGCGGCGCCGGTGCAGCGCGCGAGGACGTCCGGGGCGACCTTGCCGCGTTCGACGTGGTTGACGACCGCGCGGTCCTTGCCGACGAACTCGCCGTTGTGCTGCATCGGCGGCGCGGCGGGCTCGGCGGTGCCGCCGAGCAGGGTCTGGCTCGCGACGAGGGCGCCCGCGGCGAGCGTGCTGACGGCGGCGGCGATCAGCACGGCCCTGCCGTTGCGCGCGGGCGGGTCCATGCCCTCGGACAGGCGCTGCCGTGCGCGCAGGCGGACGTCGTCGGGCAGGGGCCGGTGTTCGGGCAACTGGTCGATCACGGGGTGTCCTCGGGGGTCAGGTCGCGCAGCCGGGCACGGGTGCGGGAGACGCGGGCGCGGACGCTCGACTCGGCGATGCCGAGCAGGGCGGCGTCGGCGGTGGACACGTCGCCCAGCAGGCACAGCTGGGCGATCTCGCGTTCGGACGAGGGCAGCGTCGCGATGGCGGCCACCACCGCGGCGAGGCGGCGTTGCGCGTCGGTGCGGGCGGCGACCTCGTCGGCGTGGTCGCGCTCGTCGTGCGGGGTCAGTCGCGTGACCAGCCGCACCGCCCTGCGCGAGGCGCGCCATTCGGTGCGGGCCCGGTTCGCGGTCACGGTGTAGAGCCACGGCAGGGCGGAGTCGCGCAGCAGCCGGGCCTCGCCGCGCTTGCGCCAAGCCGTCAGGAACGTCGCGGAGAGCAGGTCCTCGGCTTGCGACCACGAGGCCGTCAGCCGGTAGGCGTAGTTCCAGACCGCTTCGGCGTGGCGTTCGAACAGCTCGGTGAACGCGGCGTGGTCGCCTTGCGCGATCCGCTCCCACAGGTGCGCGTCCGGCGGCCCGACGTCCGCGCAGTGGGTCGTCTCAGTCATCACACTCCGCCTGGGGCCGTCACCGGCCAATGTGTTGCGTGACACCGCTCACACACTTGTGGGGGAGGCGCCCCTCGTTCGAGGCGCGGACGACATCGATGGCAAGATCGTCGTGTGCCGATCGAGCAGCAGCAGTCCGGCAGTGCCGAGCCGGAAACCCAGGTGTTCGCGAAGATCTCGACCGAGGACACGGACGCGGCGACCATTCCCGGTGTCACCCCGGTGACGCCCGCACCGGCTGTGCCCGCCGCGGCCGCAGCCGCCGTCGTGACGCCTCCCGCGGTGGCAGCGCCCGCGCGCAAGCCCAAGTCGCTGACCCGGCGGCTGGCCCGCAGGATCCTCGGCCCGACCCTGATGACGAAGAAGTAGGCCCTAGCGGTCGGGGACCTGGCCCAGTCCTCCGCAGACCCGGCAGGCGGACCGGTCCTCGTTGAGCCCAGACCCATGGCAACGGCTGCACTCTTTCACGGAAGAACAGTGTCCGCTTCTACCGGGAGTGAGGGCAGCCGCCAAAAAGGGTCCCTCACGGCAATAATGGGTGACCCCCACCGTTCACGCTCGGTGATCAAGCCTGCGTGGACGGTGCCGCCGGGATCTCGTTGGCACGTGCGACATTGCCTGCGACGACGCCTCTGCGTTCGGCGTGCGGGAGTCTCCACCAGCCCGAGCAGCCGCGCGGGCACGGGTGTGTCATCTCGTGCAGCACAAGACCTTGCGGGCCGGGGACGGGTTGCTGCCACGACATCGTTCCGGACCCCGCGCACAAGGGGCAGGTGTCCTCTTCTCGCTCCACACCAGGTAAGTACTCCACATGGGACACTGTGGGCAATCGCTGGATCGAGGGGAGATCACCGATGGCGGTCGCGGTTGTGACGGGAGCGGGGTCCGGGGTCGGGCGCGCGGCGGCGCGCACCCTTCTGGCGGCGGGGTTCCGGGTGGCGCTGGCCGGACGGCGCGAGGACGCGCTGACCGAGACCGGAGAGGGCTTTCCCGGTACGGCGCTCGTCGTGCCCACGGACGTGTCGCGTGAGGACTCGGTCGTCGCGCTGTTCGAGACCGTGGTGTCGCAGTGGGGCCGTGTGGACGTGTTGTTCAACAACGCCGGGATGAACGTGCGCGCGACACCGGTCGAGGAGTTCAGCCTCAGCGCGTGGGAGAAGGTCGTCGGCGTGAACCTCACGGGCGCTTTCCTGTGCGCCCGTGAGGCGTTCAAGGTGATGAAGACCCACGGTGGTGGCCGGATCATCAACAACGGCTCGATCTCGGCGTCGGTGCCGCGGCCACACGCGGTGGCGTACAACGCGACCAAGCACGCGATCACGGGGCTGACGAAGTCGCTGTCGCTGGAGGGCCGTGCGCACAACATCGCGTGCGGGCAGATCGACATCGGCAACGCCGCGACGGAGATGACCGAGCGGATGGGTCAGGGCGTGCTGCAGGCGGACTTCGAGACCAGGGCGGAACCGACGTTCGACGTGCGGCACGTGGCCGACGCCGTGCTGTACCAGGCCCAGCTGCCGCTCGACGCGAACGTGCAGTTCATGACCGTGATGGCCACGGCCATGCCCTACATCGGCAGGGGCTGAGCCTGGTAGAGGCCGCCGCCGCGTTCGAGCAGGCCGAGGTCGACGAGGTAGCGGCGGAGGGTGACGTGGTCGAGCTCTCCCCCGTCGCACCACGCCCGCAGCCGCTCGTTAATCTCGGTCTCCTCGTAGTAGGTCCGCGCGGTGAAGGCGTGCGAGGCGACGTGCTCGAGGATCTTGCGGCGGCGTTCGTGCGCGACCGGCAGCGAGACGAGCTTGTCGCCGCGCACGAACGGTGCGAGCCCGTCGGCGGGCATCGCCTCGGTGAGCGTCGCCGCGAGGGGCTTGAGGTCGGCCGGGCGGGCCGGGTCCCCCTCGACCAGGCCCGCCTCGCGGAGCTTGCGCAGCGCGATGCCCGCGTCCTTGACCTCGAGCCCGGCCGCGGCGGCGATGTCGGCCAGGGTCGCCGCGCCGAGGACGACGGCGGCGAAGGCCCGCAGCCTCGCGGGTTCGGCCAGCACGCGCACCACGGTTTCCGGAGTGGTCATGCCTGCGAACCTAACGCCGCCGTCCACTCGTTTTCAGCGCGAGGGCGCGCCCTGCCAGTCGGGGCTCATCGGCCCACCAGCCCTTCGGCCATGACGTCGGCGAGGTAGCCGTCGAGGTCGGGTTCGCCGGGCTCCAGCACGTGCCGCACCCACGCGCGGCGCTCGTGCTCGAGCGGCGGGAGCTCCCAGACGCAGCCGATGAGGTCCTTGGGGATGACGCCGAAGCGGGTGAGGTCGCGGTCGGTCGAGCCGAGGAACGGCTGGTCGCCGGAGACGGCGGTGCGGCAGTGCAGGACGTTGTCCCAGACCCAGTTGTAGGCGTTGAGGTACATGCCCGCGGCGCTGCGGTGCAGCACCGTCACCGTGGCCGGCGGGGTGGGGTCCTCGAAGTCCGGGTAGATCGTCGGCAGGAACGCGTAGGCGGCCTCGCGGATCTCGTCGGTGATCACCAGCCCGGGGGTGACCACCTCGTAGCGCTTGACGTGCCTGCCCGCGACGACCAGCGGTTTCCTGACCGCCAGCTGCTTCTCGTAGAAAGCCATGCGTCGAACATATGAGCTATCCCTGACAACTTGTGGCAGTGTGTCCGCGTGCGTGCGAGCCGGTTGGTGTCGTTGCTGCTGCTGTTGCAGACCAAGGGCCGGATGACGGCCCAGGCGCTGGCCGACGAGCTGGAGGTGTCGGTCCGCACGATCTACCGCGACGTCGACTCGCTGCACGCCGCCGGGGTGCCGCTGTACGGTGACGCGGGCCCGTCCGGCGGCTACCGGCTGCTCGACGGCTACCGCACGCGGCTGACCGGGCTGACCGAGCAGGAGGCGGAGTCGCTGTTCCTGGCCGGGCTGCCGGGACCGGCGGCGGAACTCGGCCTCGGGGAGGCGGTGTCCGCGGCGCAGCTCAAGCTGATGGCGGCGCTGCCCTCGCCGATGCGCGACCGGGCCTCGCGCAGGGCGGAGCGGTTCCACCTCGACGCCCCGTCCTGGTACTACGACCCGGAGCGCTCACCGTTCCTCGAGGTCGTGGCGGACGCGGTGTGGCGCAGCCGCCTGCTGGAGGTCGGCTACCGGCGCTGGCGCGCGCCGGAGGACGTGACGCGGGTGCTGCGGCCGCTGGGCCTGGTGCTCAAAGCCGGCCGCTGGTACCTGGTCGCCCAGGGCGAGACGCGCATCTCGACGTACCGGGTGTCGCAGATCCAGTCCGTGACGGTGCTCGAGGAGTCGTTCGAGCGGCCGGAGGGCTTCGACCTCGCGGCGCACTGGGCGGCGTCGCTGGAGGAGTTCCAGGCGCGGCAGTACACCGGCGAGGCGGTCGTGCGGCTGTCGCCGCGGGGCTGGGAGTCGTTCTCCTCGCACGTGCTGCCGCTGGTGGCGCGCGCGGCCGAGGAGTCGGCTGTGGACGACGGCGGTGGTGTGCGGGTGAGGATCCCGATCGAGTCGGTCGCGCACGCGACCGGGATGCTGCTGCGGATGGCCGGTGAGGTGGAGGTGCTGGAACCGGCCGAGCTGCGCGAGCAGGTGACGGAGGCGGTGCGGCGGCTGGCGGCGATCTACCTGCCGCAACCGGGGGTGCACTTGCCCGCGCCGGCGACCGTGTCGTCCATAAGCTGACGTTTATGGGGGATTACTCGAATTCAACTCGCCGTTCGTTCCTGCGCGCCGGTGCGGCCGCCGCGGGTGGGGTCGGGGTGATGGCGCCGGCCGCCGCGCCCGCGCACGCCGCCGGTACCGCGCACGTGGTCGAGGTCGGTGACTTCGGCGCGCGGGGTGACGGCCAGACCGACGACACCGCGGCCGTGCAGCGCGCCATCGACGAGGCCTACCGGCTGGCCGCCGAGGGCGGCGGCTACACCCGCGTGGAGTTCGGCGCGCAGACCTACCGGCTCGCGTCGCAGCCGGTCAGGCCGAAACCGGGCGGTCCGGCGGGCCAACTGGTGTTCCCGGCGCGCACGTCCGGGCCGATGATCACGGTCGAACTGGCCGGAGCGGGCGTGCAGACGGGTCTGCAGTTCGTCTACGACGGCGAGCAGGCACCGGCCGGCACCCTGCTGAAGTCGACCGTCACCACGACGTGGTCCGGTCACGCCGCCGGTCAGCCGCCCGCGGTGATCGCCTCGCCCCAGGGCGGCGACTGGGGCGGGTTCAACCGGGTCAGCGTGGCCGTCACGAACCTCGCGATCCAGGTGCCGTCCAACCCGACGGTGTCCGGCCTGAACCTGTTCTGGGCGCCGCAGGCCCGCCTGCAGAGCGTCCGGATCAGCACGCCGGACCCGTTGCCCGCCGTCGTGGAGCCCACGCACCGGTGGTCGACCGGCGTCGTGCTGCCCGGTGGCGGCAACAACGCGGTGGTCTACCTGCGCGACGTGCACGTGTGCGGCTTCCACACCGGGGTGCTGTTCAGCGAGCACACCGACGGCTCCAGCCTGCTGGTCTTCGGCTGCAAGGTGGCGCTGGCGCCGCTGGGCAAGGTGCTGCACACCTCGCGGTTCGGCCTGGTGACCGTGGAGTGCTGCCCGGTGCTGATCTCGCAGGTCGACTGGGAGGCCGGTCCGATCGCGGCGCCGCAGGGCGACCGGTTCCGCATCGAGCTGCTCGACGTGGAGGAGTTCAACGGCTTCGACGCGCGGCTGAACTGGACACGGCACCAGGTGCACGTCAACGATCCCGGCAACACCTACCGCGGCTGGATCTGGATGGCCCGCTCGGGCCGTGACTACCTCGGCATCCCGCTGACGCTCAGGGGCGCGCAGAACCTGCAGATCCACGAGATCCAGGACAGCTGATCCCGAACCGCGCCAGGTGGTGCCACAGGTGCTTCACGACCTGCGGCGGCGCGTCGCAGCCCTCCAGCAGGAGCGGGTCGAGGAACCCGTCGCGGGCGATCGCGAGTCCCCACTCGACGGCCTCGGGTGTGCGGTAGTCGCGGTGGCGCAGCAGGTCCTGTGTGGACAGCCGGAAGCCGGGGTGGCGTTCGACCGGGCACGGCAGCTCGATCCCGGCGGACCCCGGCTCGGGGAAGCTGGGGTCGAGCACCACGGCTTCGACGTCGTCGAGCGTGACGGGTCCGTGGACGTGGGCCTCGACGTAGTCGTCGAGCGGGTCGGCCGCGTGGCCGGTGAACTCGTGCAGCCGGAAGTGGCGGGCGGTGCCGAAGTCGACGGGGTCGAAGACGCTGTCGGGGTGGCAGAACGTCGTGCGGTCGAGCACGTCCTCCTTGAGCCGCAGGTGTGCCGACCCGAACCGCGGTGCGCCGCCGTGGGGCAGGCGGAGGTGGTTGAGGGCGCCGTACTTGGGGCGTTCGGCGGGGTCGGCGTGGTCGTAGGCGCCGCCGAACAGGCGGCTCTCCCACTCCCAGCGGGCGCCGCCGGGGTGTGCGGTCAGGCCGCCGTTGCCGGTGCCGGTCTCGAACTGCGAGCGGTAGACGCCGTCGCGGGCGATGGCGGCGAGCACGCCGCGGCCGGGGTGGAAGTTGAGGGTGACGCGCAGGTCGCGCGGCAGCGGCCCGCCGGTGGAGCGGGCCTCGACGTGCGCGATGGCCCGCTCAGCGGACACGGGCGAGCTCGCGGTCGTGCACCCGTGCCAGGGTCAGCTGCGCGGCGATCGCGCCGAGCAGGGCCATGAACATGTCCCACTGGGTGTCCCACACGTCGCCCTGGGTGCCGAGGAAGTCCTCCGCGGCGGAGCCACCGGCCACCGCGGCGGCCCACTCCCCCAGCTCGTAGGTCGCGCTGAACGCCAGGCACACGCAGACCACGAGGAAGAACAGCCACCCGCCGGGTCGCAGCGGCGACGTGCGCAGCAGGATCTCGCGCGCCAGCAGGGCGGGCACGAACCCCTGCACGAGGTGCGCGAACCGGTCGTAGTGGTTGCGTGCCAGGTCGAGGAGGTCCTGCGCCCAGAACCCGGCCGGCACGCGGGCGTAGGTGTAGTGCCCGCCGAGGACGAGCACCAGGGCGTGCACGAACAGCAGCCGGTACAGCAGCGGTGTGAGCGGGAAGCGGCGGCCGGTGGCGATCAGCAGGGCCGCGCCGATCACGACCGGTGCCACCTCGAGGTACCAGGTCGTGCGGTCGTACGGGCCGATGCCCGACACGACCAGGGCGACCGCCGTCAGGCCGAGCAGCACCCACGGCTCGACGGTGCGCTTGTCACAGTTCACGGATCACCTTGCAGGGGTTGCCGACCGCGAGCACGCGCGGCGGGATGTCGCGGGTGACGACGCTACCGGCACCGATCACGGAGTTGTCGCCGATCGTGACGCCCGCGCAGACGATCACGCCGCCGCCGAGCCAGACGTTGTCGCCGATGGTGATCGGGGCGGCGGTCTCGAAGCGCCGGCGGCGTGCGTCGTGGTCCTCGATCGGGTGCAGGGCGGTGAGCAGCTGGGCGCGGGGGCCGATGGAGACGTCGTCGCCGATGGTGATCGTGGCGCAGTCCATGAGGATGGCGTCGTAGTTGAGGAAGCTGTTGGAGCCCATGTGGATCTGGTAGCCGTAGTCGCACTGGAACCGGGGCATGACCCACGAGCCCTCACCGAGGGAGCCGAAGAGCTCCGCGATGACCGCGCCCTCGCGGGTGGCGTTGAACTCGTCCACGAGGGCTTGGCAGCGCCGGCGTTCGGCGACCAGTTCGGGGTCGGAGTCGCGGTAGAGCTGCCCGGTCGTCATCTTCTGCTTTTCGGTGATCACTCTTCGAGGGTGCCGCAACGCAGCAGGGCGCGTGCTCTCCTCGCGGCGATCTCCATCAGGGCGGTGAGGTCGGCGGCGTCGAAACCGGGCGGCGGTTCCACCGCGAGCACCACAGGTGTGGTGGCCGGGATCGGTGGTTTGGCGGGGAGCTGACCTGCGGTTTCATGCGAAACCACCACAGGTGTTCTGGTGCCGACGGGTCCGGCGACGCGGTCGCGGACGGCGTCGAGGAGTTCCTGTTCCGGTTTTCCCTTGAGCAGCAGGAGCACGAACGGGTCGGCGTCGAGCAGCCAGCCGACCTGGAACGCCAGTGCGGCGGCGTGGCGGCAGGGCAGTTCCCAGCCGTCGCAGTCGCAGTCGGGTTCGAGGTCGCCGATGCCGGGCAGCAGGTCCACACCGGACTCCTGCGCGGCGGCGACGAGGTCGCGCGGGACGTCGTTGTCCAGCAGGGCGGCGATGTGCGCGGGGTTCTCGGCGACGCGGTCGAGGAACCGTCCCCATTGGACCTGCGAGAGCACGGGAACGCTGACGGTGGTGTTGTGCACGGTGTCGTCGTCGTGGACCTGGGCGTGCAGGCGTCCGGGGCTCACGGTGATCGGGCCGACGACGCCGGCGTGGGCGTAGCGGCGGCCCAGGCGGACCATGCCGGCGTCCAGGGCGGTGTCCTCGAGGGCCTTCACCCACTCCTTGCCCCACCACGTCGCGGCGACGCGGCGTTTCACCTTGGGGAACGCGGCGAATCCGCGTGCGGTCATCAGGCGCTCCTGAGCTGGACGAGTTCGGCGAGTTCGGCGTCGGTGAGTTCGGTGAACGCGGCGTCTCCGCCGTGCAGGACGGCGTCGGCGAGGTCGCGCTTGTCCTGCAGGAGCGCGGCGATGCGTTCCTCGACGGTGCCCTCGGTGACGAGCTTGTGCACCTGCACGGGCCGGGTCTGGCCGATGCGGTAGGCGCGGTCGGTGGCCTGGTCCTCGACGGCGGGGTTCCACCAGCGGTCGAAGTGGATCACGTGGTCGGCGCGGGTGAGGTTGAGGCCGGTGCCGGCGGCTTTGAGGGACAGCAGGAACACCGGCGCCCTGCCCTGCTGGAAGTCGTCGACCATCTGCTCGCGCCGCGGCACGGGCGTGCCGCCGTGCAGGAACAGCGTGGGCTGCTTGATGTGCTGTTCGAGGAGTCTGGCCATGCCGACGTACTGGGTGAACACGAGCACCGAGCCGTCCTCGGCGACGATCGTGTCGAGCAGTTCGTCGAGCAGGTCGAGCTTGCCGGAGCCGCCGCGCAGCCGGTCGTGGCCGAGGTAGTGCGACGGGTGGTTGCAGATCTGCTTGAGGCCGGTGAGCAGCTTGAGCACGAGGCCGCGGCGGGCCATGCCGTCGCTGGAGGCGATCCGGTCGAGGGTCTCCCTGGTGAGTGCCTCGTAGAGCGCCGCCTGCTCGACCGACAGCGCGACGAACCGGTCGGTCTCGGTCTTGGGCGGCAGTTCGGGGGCGACGCCGGGGTCGGACTTGCGGCGGCGCAGGAGGAACGGCCGCACGACCTTGGCGAGGGTGTCGTCGGGTTCGGGCCAGCGGGTGCGGAACGCGCGGTGCGTGCCGAGCAGGCCCGGGGTCGTCCAGTCCAGGACGGCCCACAGCTCCGACAGCGAGTTCTCGACCGGGGTGCCGGACAACGCGACGCGCGCCTGACCGGGCAGCGAGCGCAGCGCCTTGGCGGTGCCGGAGTGCGGGTTCTTGACGTGCTGGGCCTCGTCGGCGACGACCAGGCCCCACTCGTGTGCGCGCAGCGCCTCGACGTCCAGGCGCATGGTGCCGTAGGTGGTGAGCACGACGCCTTCGGCGGGCAGGGTCCGGTGTGGACCGTGGTAGCGGGTGACCGGGGTGCCGGGGGCGAAGCGGTGGATCTCGCGTTCCCAGTTGCCGAGCAGGGAGGCCGGGCACACGACGAGGGTGGGGCGGTCGGCGGCGCGGTGCAGGTGCAGGGCGATGACGGTGATGGTCTTGCCCAGGCCCATGTCGTCGGCGAGGCAGGCGCCCAGGCCGAGGCTCGTCATGTGGGCGAGCCAGCGCAGGCCGTGCAGCTGGTAGTCGCGCAGCCGGGCCCGCAACCGCGGCGGCTGCGGGAACTCCGGGATCGTGGTGATGGCGGTGGTGAGGCTGTGCGGGGCGACGGTGACGAGCTCGCCGCCGATGAGCGCGGTGCCGGCGAGGGCGGCGGTGACGGCCTGCACGGCGGTGATGGGCTGCAGTTGCCGACGGGCCTTGCGGCGCAGCGCGGGGTCGACGAGGACCCACCGGTCGCGCAGTTTCACGATCGGGCGGGAGGCGTCGGCGACGAGGTCCATCTCGGCGTCGGTCAGCTCGTCGTCGCCCAGGGCGAGCCGCCAGTCGAAGGTGAGCAGGTCGCCGGCGCCGAACCGGCCGGAGGTCTCGCCGATGACGGCCCTGGCGGTGAGGGTGGTGGTGAGGTTCGCGGGCCAGTGGACCTCGATGCCGGTGCCGAGCAGCTCGGTGACCTCGTCGTCGGTGAGCTCTGCCTGGTCGAGCAGGCGTTGCAGCGGGGGCCAGTCGATGCGGCTCATCGCCCGGATGGCGTCGAGCTCGCGGCCGGAGCCCCGCACGTCGCGCGGGTGCGGGTCGGTGACGGCGCGGACCTGGACGATCGCGCGCAGCCGCAGGTCCTCGGTCGTCTCGATGCGCAGGGAGATCGTGATCTGTTCGTCGGCCCACGCCTTGAGCTCGGGCACCTCGTGGCGCGCGGTGCCGGCGAACGGTCCTTCGCCGGTGCGGGGCAGCGCGTCGGCGACGGCGTCGAGGAACGCGCGGAGCTCGTCGTAGTCGCCGTGGGCGGCGAGCCGGCGCAGGTGCAGCTCGTCGGCGTGGTCGAGCGGTCCGACGCGCCAGGTGTCGTGGCCGCCCGCGGTCACGCCGGGCACGATGCGGCCGCGGGCGACGAACGCGAGCGCGGTGGCGGCGGCCACCGCCCAGTAGTCGTCTCGCCTCAGCGCCTCCGGGAGGGCTTCGAGCAGGGGTTTTCCGTCGAGCTGGCCGAAGCGGGGCGGGTCGGCAGGCGAGAACATACCCTGTACCGTACAGCATACGGTACGGTAGTGTGGTGTTCGTGATCGAACACACGGGCAGTGGTGACCCGGCGCGGACGCTGGCGTTGCTGTGGCGCACCCAGGAGCGGGTGTCGCGCAAGGGCAAGCCGGACCTCAGCGTGGAGCGCATCGTGCAGGCGGGCATCGCGCTGGCCGACGCCGACGGGCTCAAGGCGCTGTCGATGCGCCGCGTGGCCGAGTCGCTGGGCGTGGGGACGATGTCGCTCTACACCTACGTGCCGGGCAAGGGCGAGCTGGTCGACGTCATGGTCGACACCGTGCAGGCCGTGACCGGGCGTGAGCAGGCGCGGGGCTGGCGGGAGCACCTGTCGTACGTGGCGCGGGAGAACCTGGAGCTGCACCGGCGGCACCCGTGGCTGCTGCAGGTGGCGCCGTCGCGCACGGTGCTGGGCCCGCAGGTCGCGGCGAAGTACGACTTCGAGCTGCGCGGCCTGGAGGGCGTGGGCCTGTCGGACGTGGAGATGGACTCGGTGCTGAACCTGGTGCTCGGGCACGTGCACAACTCGGCGCGCGGGCTGACGGCGGCGGCGGTGACGGAGAAGGAGACCGGGCTGACCGACCAGCAGTGGTGGGACGCGGCGGCGCCGGTGCTGATGACGGTGTTCGACCCGGCCCGCTACCCCGTGGCCGCCCGCGTCGGGGGTGCCGTCGGGCAGGCGCACCACAGCGCGTTCAGCCCGGAGCACTCGTTCGAGTTCGGGCTGGAGATGATCCTGGACGGGGTCGAACGGCTGATCGAGTCGCGCCGGTAGTTACGGGCGAGTGACACCTCGCGGGGAAGCGCCGCCAATCCCCACGCGGTGCGGGCGAGGTGCCTACAGTTACGCCACGCCGATCAACTCGCCGCTGGGAGGCACGCTCGTGGTGATCGACTCGCAGCCCCGGCAGGCGCTGCTGCGCCGGTTCACCGGACTGGCGCGGTCGACCCCTGGCCGGCTGACCGTGATCGCCGTGGTGCTGGTCCTGGCGGCGCTGGCCAGCGGCTGGCTGACGACGTGGAGCGTGAACCGGCAGGAACGGGCGCTGGAGGACCTGGCGACCCGCTCCGAGCCGCTGTCGCACGCGGCGCAGGAGGTCAACCGGGCGTTGCAGGACGCGGACGCGACCGCGGCCAGCGCGTTCCTGTCCGGTGGTCTGGAGCCCGCGCAGCTGCGGCAGCGCTACGAGGCCGACATCGCGCAGGCGCAGGCGGCGCTGTCGGTGGCGACGGCCTCCTCCCCCGACCTGACCGCGACGCTGGCCGCGCAGCTGCCGGTCTACACGGGGCTGATCGAGACGGCGCGCACGAACAACCGGCAGGGCTTCCCGGTCGGAGCGGCGTACCTGCGGGAGGCGTCGGGGCTGATGCGCACGCAGCTGCTGCCGGCGGCGCGGGAGCTGTACCGGGCGGAGACCGACCGGGTGGCCCGCGCGCAGGACGAGGCCGGTTTCCCGGTGGTGCCGGTGCTGGTGGCGCTGGCGTTCGTCGTCGCGCTCGTGCTGACCCAGCGGTACCTGACCCGCAAGACCAACCGGCTGCTCAACGTCGGCCTGCTGGTCGCCACGGGCGCGGCGGTGCTGTCGCTTCTGTGGGTGACGACGGTGTCGGTGCTGGTGATGCGCGACGTCGGCGACTCGCGCACGGCCTCGCAGAAGGTCGACGTGCTCGCGCAGGCGCGGATCGCGACGCTGACCGCGCGCGGCGAGGAGACGCTGACGCTGGTCGCGCGGGGTGCGGGCCAGACCTACGAGAAGAACTTCGCGGAGGTCTCGCAGCGGCTGGAGGGCCTGCTGGAGGACGCGAGGCGCCTGGAGGGCGGCGAGGCCGTGGACTCGGCGGTGCGCAACTTCCGCGAGTGGCAGCAGGTGCACCAGCGCGTGCGCGAGGCCGACGACTCCGGCCAGTACGCCGAGGCGGTCGCGCTGGTCGCCACCCCGTACTTCGACTCGCTGGACGAGGACCTGGTGCGCGCGATCGGGCAGGCCAGGCAGGACTTCAGCGACGAGGTGGCGGTCGCGCGGGCCTCGCTCGCGGGCACGGCGGTCGGGGTGCCGGTGCTCGCGGTGATCGCCGCGGCGGGGGCGGTGATGGGGTTGTGGCAGCGACTCAAGGAGTACCGGTGAGGCGACTGGCACTGGCGGCGGTGCTGCTGCTCGGAGCGTGCTCGGCGGGCCCGGCGCCCAGCGAGGTGGTGCCGCGCAGCGCGCCGGTGCCGCAGCCGGCCGGGGCGAGCACGGTGTCGGCGGCCCCGAGCAGCCCGGGCGCCGCCGCACCGGCGTGCGACGCGACGGCGAGCCTGCGGCCGGGCCCGCTGCCCCCGGCCGGGCAGATGCCGGGCGGGTCGGCGATGGCGCGGATCCAGCAGCGCGGCCGGCTGATCGCCGGGGTGGACCAGAACTCCTACCTGATGGGGTTCCGCAACTCCTTCACCGGCGAGATCGAGGGCTTCGACGTCGACGTGGCGCGGCAGATCGCGAAGGCGGTGTTCGGTGACGAGAAGAAGGTGCAGTTCAAGGTCGTCACCGCGGCCGAGCGGATCCCGGTGCTGAAGTCCGGCGAGGTCGACGTCGTGGTGCGCACGATGACCATCACGTGCGAGCGGCTGCGCGACGTGGACTTCTCGCAGGTCTACTACCAGGCCGGGCAGCGGGTGCTGGTGCGCCGCAACTCCGGCATCACCGGCGTGGACGGCCTGAAGGACAAGAGCGTGTGCGTGGCGTCGGGGTCGACGTCGCTGGGCAACGTGGTCAACCGGGCGCGCACGACGGTGAGCGTGCCGAACTGGACCGACTGCCTGGTCATGCTGCAGCAGGGGCAGACCGACGCGATCTCCACCGACGACACGATCCTGGCCGGCCTGGCGGCGCAGGACCCGTACACCGAGGTGGTGGGCGCGCGGTTCACCGACGAGTCCTACGGGGTGGGGATCCCGAAGGGGCAGGAGGACCTGGTCCGGTTCGTCAACGGCGTGCTGGAGCGGATGCGCGCGGACGGCACGTGGAACGGGATGTACCGGCGGTGGCTCACCACGCTGGGCCCGGCACCCACGCCGCCGGCCGGTCGTTATCGGGACTAGGGAGGGGTCACGATGGCTGACGAGGTGGACCTGCCCGTGACGGGGCCGGCGACGGCGCCGGGCACGGCGCCGTGGCCGGTGTCGCAGGAGATGTCACGGCCCGGTTCGGCACGCGCCCGGCGCGGCAGTGCGCGGTCGATGAGCCGCGGCCGGCTCGGGGCGGGCCTGGTCGAGGTCCCGCGGGTGCCCTACCGCGACCCGAAGACCGCGGTGCTGTCGCACCCGGAGGTGCCGGAGGCGAAGCGGTTCTGCTCGAAGTGCGGCAAGAAGGTCGGCCGCGCCAAGAACGGCGGACCGGGCCGGGTGGAGGGGTTCTGCCCGCAGTGCGGCCACGCCTACTCGTTCACGCCGAAGCTCGCGCCCGGCGAGGTGCTGCACGACCAGTACGAGGTGCTGGGGTGCCTGGCGCACGGCGGCCTGGGGTGGCTGTACCTGGCGCTGGACCACGCGGTGAGCGACCGGTGGGTGGTCCTGAAAGGCCTGCTCGACTCGGGTGACGCCGACGCGATGGCGGCGGCGCTGGCGGAGCGGCGGTTCCTCGCCGAGGTCGAGCACCCCAACATCGTCAAGATCCACAACTTCATCCGCCACGAGAACAAGGCCAGCGGCAAGCTCGTCGAGTACATCGTGATGGAGTACGTCGGCGGCGAGTCCATCAAGGACATGATCACGCGCCGGCGCCGGGAGGGCCGCGGCGACGAGGCGCTGCCGCTGGCGCAAGCGATCGCGTACGTGCTGGAGATCCTGCCCGCGCTGGGCTACCTGCACGGGGTGGGGCTGCTGTACTGCGACTTCAAACCGGACAACATGATCCACACCGAGGAGCAGCTCAAGCTGATCGACCTGGGCGCGGTGCGGCGCATCGACGACCACCACTCCCCCATCTACGGCACGGTCGGCTACCAGGCACCGGAGATCGGCACGATCGGGCCGTCGGTGTTCTCCGACATCTACACCGTCGGGCGGGCGCTGGCGGTGATGAGCTTCCCGTTCGACTTCCGGGGCACGTGCAGGGACCGGCTGCCCACGGAGCGGGAGCAGCCGCTGCTGACGCGGTTCGAGTCGTTCCACCGGCTGCTGCTGCGCGCGACGAACCCGAACCCGGAGCTGCGGTTCTGCTCGGCCGAGGACATGGCCGAGCAGCTCACCGGCGTGCTGCGCGAGGTGCTGGCGCTCGAGGACGGCGTGCCGCGGCCGGGCCCGTCCAAGCAGTTCACCCCGGAACGCCGCCGCTTCGGCGTGGAGGGCGACCTGGACCTGCGCGAGGTGGCGGTGGCGTTGCCGGCGCCGAGCGTGAGCACCTCCGACGCGGCCGCGTCGTGGCTCGCGACCGCGACGGCGACGGACCCGGCGGGGCTGCGCAAGGCCCCCGAGGTGACGGTGGAGGTGCGGCTGCGGATCGTGCGCGTGCTGATCGAGTCCGGCGACACCGCGGCCGCGCGCGAGGAGCTGGCGGCGCTGACGGCGCCGTCGATGTTCGACGAGCCGGAGCTCGACCCCGCCGAGGACTGGCGGCCCGACTGGTACCGCGGTCTCGCGGCACTGGTGGACCGGCGGCCGGGCGAGGCGCTGGGGTTCTTCGACGCGGTGTGCTCGGCGGTGCCGGGTGAGGCGGCCCCGAAGCTCGCGCTGGGCGTGTGCTGGGAGGCCACCGGCGACCTGAAGGCGGCGGCGGGCTGGTACGAGGTGGTGTGGCGCACCGACCACGCGTACGTGTCGGCGGCGTTCGGCCTGGCGCGGGTGCTGCTGGCGTGCGGGGACCGGGCGCGGGCGGTCGAGGTGCTGCTGTCGGTCCCGGACACGTCTTCACAACACTTGGCGGCGCAGATCGCGGCGGTGCGCGCGCAGCTCGGCCACGGTGACGCCGACGACCTCGTCGCGGCCGGGGAACGGTTGCACGCCTTGGACATCGACGTCCACTCGCACACGCAGCTGTCGGCGGAGCTGCTGGAGGCGGCGTACGACTACGTGACCCGCAATCAAGCCGCCGAGGGCAGGGTGCTGGACTGTGCACTCTCCGAACACGAGCTTCGGCTGGGTCTCGAGCGGCGCTACCGCACGCTGGCCCGGTTCGCGGCCACGCCGGAGGAACGGATCGCATTGGTGGACCGCGCGAACGCGGTAAGGCCTAGGACGTTGGTTTGATGGACACCCTGAAGTGCCCGGAGTGCTTCGCGCCCGTCGCGGCGGAGGACCGGTTCTGCGAGGCGTGCGGACGCAACCTGCTGGTCCGCCGCACGCCGCTGGGCGGACCGACCGGTCCCGCGCAGGCCTCGTGCATCCTGTGCGGGTCGCCGGACATCGATGACGAGGACTACTGCACCCAGTGCGGCCGGCACCAGCCCTCGGCGCGCGACCGGGTCGAGTACACCCTCGGCGCGGTGTCCGGTGTGTCGGACCGGGGCAAGCGCCGCGCGCGCAACGAGGACTCGATGGCGTTCGGCCACGTCGCGGGCAAGGGCGTCGCGGCGGTGGTGTGCGACGGCGTGGCCTCCTCGGAACGCGCGGAGCAGGCCTCGCAGGCCGCCGCCGACGCCGCGGTGGACGTGCTGCTCAACGCGCTGATCGACACCGCCGACGCCGAGCAGGCGATGGTCGACGCGGTCGCGGCGGCGTGCTCCGCGGTGGAGCAGCTGGTGGAGAACGAGCCGCTCGAGCCGGGCGGCCGGGGTGTGGCGCCGTCGTGCACGTTCGTCTCGGCGCTGGTCACGGACTCGTCGGTGACGATCGGCTGGGTCGGCGACTCGCGCGCCTACTGGCTGTCCGACGAGGGCTCCCAGCAGCTGACCACGGACGACACGTGGGCGGCGCAGCTGGTCACCGAGGGCGTGCTCACCGAGGAGCAGGCGCGCACCGACCGCCGCGCGCACGTGCTGTCGCGGTGGATCGGCGCGGACGCGGGCCAGGTGGTGCCGCAGGTGGTGACGCTGCAGCCGGCCTCGCCGGGGGTGTTCCTGCTGTGCTCGGACGGTCTGCACAACTACCGGCCCGAGCCGGAGGACCTGCAGCCGCTGCTGCCGTGCGGGCCGGAGGAGTTCGTGAAGGTGGCACTGGAGGCGGGCGGGCACGACAACATCACCGTGGTGCTGGTGCCGTTCGCTCCCGCCACCCCCTAGTTCACTCCTTGTAGTGAACCTCAGCGGTGGCCGAGGTGATCAGGCCCGCACCGCGGCCGGTGGCGAGCCGTCATCATGGGCGGATGAGGAGGGCGGTGTTGATCGCGCTGGCGGTGGTTGTCACCATCGTCGCCGTGGTCTTCAGCTTCCAGCGCAAGCTCGTGTACTTCCCCTCCCCCGGTCCGCTGCCGGGCGCGGACGAGGTGATGCCCGGCGGCCGGGACGTCCGGCTGGTGACGGCGGACGGGCTGGTGCTGGGCGGCTGGCACTTCGAGCTGCCCGACGCACCCGCGACGGTCGTGGTGTTCCCGGGCAACGGCGGCAACCGCTCCGGGCGGTTGTCGCTGGCGCGGGGGCTCACGGCACGCGGGCTGTCGGTGCTGCTGTTCGACTACCGCGGCTACGGCGGCAACCCCGGCTCGCCGTCGGAGGAAGGGCTCACCTACGACGCGCGGGCGGCGCTGGACCTGATCGACGGGCCGGTCGTGTACTTCGGCGAGTCGCTGGGCGCGGCGGTGGCCGCGGAGCTCGCGACGTTCCGCGCCCCGAAGGGCATGGTGCTGCGGTCGCCGTTCACGTCGCTGGCGGCGGCCGGGTCGCACCACTACCCGTGGCTGCCGGTGAAGCTGCTGTTGCAGGACAAGTACCCGGTTCTCGAACGGGTGTCCGCTGTGGACGCCCCGACCGTGGTGGTGCTGGGGACGGCGGACTCGGTCGTGCCGCCCGCGCAGAGCCGCGAGGTCGCGACGGCGGCGCGGGCGCGGCTGGTCGAGGTCGGGGGCGCCGACCACAACGACGAGGTGCTGGTCTCCGGTCCGCAGGTGGTCGACGCGGTGGTGTCGGTCAGCCGGTAGGCGCGATCTCGCCCGGGCATCACCCCCGGTCAGGCGGTGCCGAAGGGGTTGTCGATCACGTACCGCCACCGGCCGTCCGCGTTCCTGCGGGCGACGTCGGTGGCGGTGCCGTGCACGTCGCCGATGGTCCAGTCGACGATGAGCAACGCGATGCCGTCGTGTTCGTAGACGTGCCGCGGCCGGATGTCGATCGGCAGGCCGAGGTCGAGGAACCGCTGGTTGGCGGCTTGGCGTGCGGCCGCGGTGACGGTGGTGCCGGGTTCGGGGACGAACAGGCCGGCGGGTTCGTAGACGGCGTCGACGGCGGCGGCGTCGCGGGAGTTGAACGCGCGGGCGAACTCGTGGGCCACACTGGCGGGATGCATGCCGACAGCGTCGCGTCCACTCGAACGGGTCACCAAACGGTGACCTGGGATCGCCCGTCCGGGGACTGCCCGGTGGAGGTGGCGCTGGCGGCGATCAGCGGCCGGTGGGCGACGCTGGTGCTGCGCGACCTGCTGTGCGGCCCGCGGTCGTTCTCACAGCTGCGGGTGGGGTTGCCGTCGTTGAGCGCGAAGGTGCTGACCGAGCGGCTGGAGTCGCTGGTGGCGCAGGGTCTGGTGGAGCGCACCCGCTCTCCCGGTTTCCCGGTGCGCACCTCTTATGCGGTGACGGCGAAGGGGCGGTTGCTGCGGCCGTTGCTGGAGCAGCTGCACCGCACGGGTGAGGCGTTACTGGGCGAGCTCGCGCAGGAGTGACTCCAGCGGGGCGATGACGGTGCGGGAGCCTTTGAGCTCCTCGGAGATCAGCACGGCCTGCGGGCCGACGCGCTGCCAAAACTTGCCCTGGACCGGTAGCTCGGTGAGGTCGAGGGTGAACCGCGGCGGGTGGCCCAGTTCGCCGGTGAGCTGTGCGACGACCTCCACGAGCACCTCGTGGAACACCGTCCGCGCGGCGTCGCGCCTGTCGGACTCCTCGGGCGAGGTGGGGTCGGGCCGCCACGCCTCGAAGGCGGGCTTGAGCTGCGCGGGCGTGCCGACGGGCCAGCGGATGGGCACGAACTCGGCGCCGCTGTTCGTCAGCGACCGCGTCCACCACCGGTCCCACGCCGCCCCGAAGGTCTCGGGCACCGCGGCGCCGGGCAGCCGCGGGACCGGCGGGGTCAGCGCGGGGATGGCGTCGGCTGTCGGTGTGCTGACGCCGAGCGCGTCACGGACGTAGAGGACGAAAGTGCCGCCGTCGCCGCAGGACACCTGCCACGTGGAATCCCCCGGGAAGTGCATGGTCCACGATAGCGGCTCACAGCGGCACGGCGTCGAGTGCTTTGTAGATGCGCTTGTCGCTGACGGTGTAACGGGTGCCGATGGTCTGGGCGAAGTAGGACAGGCGCAGTTCCTCGATCATCCAGCGGATCTCGTCGAGCTCCGGCGCGGGTTCGTCGGCCGGGGTCTGGGCGCGCAGCTCCCGGTACTCGGCGTGGACCTGGTGGACCCTGTCGGTCCAGTCGAGGTCGCGGCGCGGGTTCTCGGGCAGCTTCTCGATGCGCCGGGAGATGCCCTTGAGGTACCGCACGAGGTCGGGCAGCCGGTCGTAGCCGGTGTCGGTCACGAAACCCTTGTACACCAAGCCGTTGAGCTGGCCGCGGATGTCGTTGGCCGAGTCGGGTGCGCCTTTGAGGCCGCCGAGTTTCAGCTCGGCCTCGTGGGCGGCTTCGAGGACCTTGCGGACCTCCTGCACGACGACCCAGGTGGTGTCGTTGAGCGCGGCCTGCACCTTCTTGAGCTGCGCGGCGTAGGACTTGGCGTCCCAGGCCGGTTCGCCCATGAGCCGGTCGACCGCCGCGGTGATGCAGTCCGACAGCAGCGCGGCGACGCCGCCGTGGGGGTTGCGGGTCAGGGCGAGCTTGGCGGCGTTGTCGAGGTGGCGCTGCAGGTGCTTGACCGGTGAGTTGATGCCCAGCAGCAGGAGCCGGCGCACGCCGCGGCGGTGCGCGTGGGCCTGCCGGCCGGGGGTGTCGAGGACCTTGATCGCGGCGCTGTCGCCGCGGTCGACCAGTGACGGGTAGGCGGTGACGGTGATGCCGGACTGGCGCTGCTCGATGGTCCTGGGCAGCGCGTCGAAGTCCCAGGTGGTGATGCCGGTGCGTTCGAGGTGCCCGGCGGCCTGCGACAGCGACTCGCGGACCTCGTCGCGCAGCTTCTCCTTGAGCGCCGCGATGTCCTTGCCCTCGGCGAGGGTGCGGTTGTTGTCGTCGACGACCTGGAAGGTGAGCTTGAGGTGGTCCGGCACGGCGTCGAACTGCCAGTCCTCGCGGTGCACCGTCACCCCGGTCAACGCCTTGAGCTCGCGTTCGACGCCGGTGAGCAGCGACGTCTCCTGCGGTGTGATGCGGGCCAGCACGGCGGTGGCGACGTCGGGGACGGGCACGAAGTTGCGGCGGATCTGCTTGGGCAGCGACCGGATGAGCGCGACGACGAGGTCGTGGCGCAAGCCGGGGATCTGCCAGGAGAACGCGTCGTCGTCCAGCGTCGTGAGCGCGGGCAGCGGCAGCTGGACGGTGACACCGTCGTTCTTCGTGCCGGGCTCGAAGTGGTAGCTCAGCGGCAGCGTGAGCTCGCCCTGGCGCCACTGGTCGGGGTAGGCCTCGGGGCTGACGTCGGCGCGGTCGTTGACCAGCATCTCCTTGGTGAAGGTGAGCTGGTTCTTGTCCTTCTGCTTCTTCCACCACGAGTCGAAGTGCCGCGCGGACACGACCTCGGGGGCGACGCGCTGGTCGTAGAACTCGAACAGCGTCTCCTCGTCGACGACGATGTCGCGGCGGCGGGCGCGGTTCTCCAGCTCGCCGACTTCCTCGAGCAGCGCGCGGTTGGTGTGGAAGAACCGGTGGTGGGTGGTCCACTCGCCCTGCACGAGGGCGTGGCGGATGAACAGCTCGCGGCTCAGCTCCGGGTCGATGCGACCGTAGTTGACCTTGCGGCCGGCGACGATCGGCACCCCGTAGAGGGTGACCTTCTCCAGGGCGACGACGCTGCCGCGTTTGGTTTCCCAGTGCGGTTCGGAGTACTGGCGCTTGACGACGTGCTCGCCGAGGCGTTCGGCCCACTCGGGTTCGATCTTGGCGACGATGCGCCCCCACAGCCGGCTGGTCTCGACGAGCTCGGCGGCCATCACCCACTGCGGTGGTTTCCTGGCCAGCGCGGAGCCGGGGAAGATCGCGAACTTGGCGTTGCGGGCGCCGAGGAACTCCGTCATGGGGCGGCGTTTCTCGCCTGGCGCCTGCTTGGTGACGATGTCCTTGACGCCGATGTGGCTGAGCAGGCCGGACAGCAGGGCGATGTGGATGTTGCGGGGGTCGCCGGGCTGGTCGTCGAGGTGCATGCCGATCTGCTTGGCGACCTGCCGCAGCTGCAGGTAGATGTCCTGCCATTCGCGCACGCGCAGGTAGTTGAGGAACTCGGCCTTGCAGCGCTTGCGGAACTGGTTGCCCGACAGTTCCTTCTGCTGTTCCTTGAGGTACTGCCACAGGTTGAGGAACGTGACGAAGTCCGATTCCTTGTCGACGAACCTCGCGTGCTGCTGGGTGGCGGCTTCCTGCTGGTCGGCGGGGCGTTCGCGGGGGTCCTGGATGGACAGCGCCGCGGCGATGATCATGACTTCTCTGAGGCAGCCGGTGGTGTCGGCCTCGAGCACCATGCGGCCCAGCCGCGGGTCGACGGGCAGCGCGGCGAGCTTGCGGCCGGTGGGGGTGAGCTTCTTCTCGGCGGCGTTGATGGCGCCGAGCTCCTGCAGCAGGCCGATGCCGTCGTTGATGTTGCGGGCGTCGGGCGGGTCGATGAACGGGAACTTCGCCACGTCGCCGAGGCCGATGTTGGTCATCTGCAGGATGACGCTGGCGAGGTTGGTGCGCAGGATCTCCGCGTCGGTGAACTCCGGGCGCGCCTCGAAGTCCTCCTCGGAGTACAGGCGGATGCAGATGCCCTCGCTGACGCGGCCGCAGCGGCCCTTGCGCTGGTTCGCGCTGGCCTGGCTGATCGGCTCGATCGGCAGGCGCTGGACCTTGAGGCGGTGGCTGTAGCGGGAGATGCGGGCGGTGCCGGGGTCGATGACGTACTTGATGCCCGGCACGGTGAGGCTGGTCTCGGCGACGTTGGTGGCGAGCACGACGCGGCGCCCGGTGTGGCGCTGGAAGACCCGGTGCTGCTCGCCGACGCTCAGCCGGGCATAAAGGGGCAGGATCTCGGTGTCGCGCAGGTCCTCGGCCTTGAGGGCGTCGGCGGTGTCGCGGATCTCGCGTTCGCCGGAGAGGAACACGAGGATGTCGCCGGGGCCTTCGGCCTGCAGCTCGTGCACGGCGCCCACGATGCCCTGGATCTGGTCGTCGTCCTCGTCCAGGGGCCGGTAGCGGGTCTCGACGGGGTAGGTGCGGCCGGAGACCTCGATGACCGGGGCGTCGTCGAAGTGCTGGCTGAAGCGCTGCGGGTCGATCGTGGCGCTCGTGATGACGATCTTGAGGTCGGGGCGGCGCGGCAGCAGCTGCTTGAGGTAGCCGAGCAGGAAGTCGACGTTGAGGCTGCGTTCGTGGGCCTCGTCGATGATGATCGTGTCGTACCTCGACAGGGTCCTGTCGGTCTGGATCTCGGCGAGCAGGATGCCGTCGGTCATGAGCTTGACCAGCGTCTCGTCACCGGACTGGTCGGTGAACCGGACCTTGTAGCCGACCGTGTCACCGAGCTTGGTGCCCAGCTCCTCCGCGACGCGTTCGGCGACGGTGCGCGCGGCGATGCGGCGCGGCTGGGTGTGGCCGATCTGGCCGGTGATGCCGCGGCCCAGCTCGAGGCAGATCTTGGGCAGCTGCGTGGTCTTGCCCGACCCGGTCTCCCCGGCCACGATCACGACCTGGTGGTGCGCGATCAGCTCTTTGATGTCGTCCTTGCGCTGGCTGACCGGCAGCTCTTCGGGATAGCTGATCTTCGGGACGGACTCCCTGCGCAGCGCGACCTTGAGCGCGGCCTCGTCGATCTGGGCGGCGATCTCCTCGAGGATCTTCTTGCGCGCCAGCGGGTCCTTGACCTTGCGTGCGCCGTCGAGGCGCCTGGCGAGCCTGCGGTGATCACGCGGCATGAGCTCGGGCAGGCGTTTGTGCAGTTCAGCGTGCGGGGTGTCCATTTGGGTTCCAGGATAGTCAGGCGGTGCGAATCGTTCGCGCCAATAACCGCCGGACCCGCTGGCCGGCGTGGGCGCATGGCCGCGGACGGCTTCCGGGAGCTGATCGCCGCCGACGTCGCACAGGCCTCTGACCTGGAGGAACGTGGTGAGTGGCGGCGTGGTCGGCCGGCTTTGCCGCCCGCGGGTGAGATCGCCGACTCCGCGGACTGCTGCGTTCGACCTCCACCTATCTCATCCCTGCCCACTCATCCCTGCCCACTCATCCCTGCCCACTCATCCCTGCCCACTCATCCCTGCCTGCCTTCCCGGCTGGCTTCTCACCCCACCGGCCTTCGCCGCCTCCCTCTCCCCGGTCTCCTCCCCCGGCCGCCTTGCCGCCCTCTGACCTGCCCCGATGCCGACCCTCCGAAAATTGTCAGACCCCCTCGCTAGCGTGCTCGGCATGGACCTGAACGCGTTCTGGGTCCTGGTCGAGTCCTCTGGTGCGGAGGCCTCCGATCAGGACGATCGGCTGGAGCGGCTGACCGCCGCCGTGGCCGCGCTGCCTGTGGACGAGGTGGTGGAGTTCGCGGTGCGGCTCGACGAGGTGCGTCGTCGGGTCGACACGTGGGCGCATTGGCACGCGGCGGATCTGATCTGCGGCGGGTTGTGCTCGGACGACGGGTTCTTCTACTTCCAGGCGTGGCTGGTGGGTCAGGGGCGTGCGGTGTTCGAGGCGGTCGCGGCCTCGCCGGACGCGCTGGCCGACCTTCCGCACGTGCGTTACCTGGCGTCGCGCGGCGGCGTGCACGCGTGGGCGGACGAGGACTGGCCGGACTGGGAGGGTCTCGACTACGTGGCGGCCGAGGCGTTCGACGGCGATCTGGACTCGGAGCTGGAATCGCGCGGGCTGCAGGTGCTGGTGTCGCCTGATCCGGTCGGTGAGCGGTGGGACTTCGCCGATCCGGCGGAGATCTCGGCGCGGGTTCCGCGGTTGGGTGCGTTGTTCGGGAAGGTGGCGTGATGGACGTGCCGGTCGATGTGGTGGTGTGGCGGGCTCCCGGTCCGGCTTCCTTCCCGGAGGCGGCGGCCCGGTACGCGGAGTTGCGTGCCTCGACGCTGGGCGCGTTCGAGCCGTCTGTGGCGGCGTTCGTGCGCGAGCTGAGGCAGACCTCGCCTGATCCGTCGTCGCCGGTGTCGTGGGACGAGGCGCTGACGGTGGGGGTGGACGCGGTGATCGTGCACGTGGTGTGGCCGGAGCAGCGCCGGGTGCTGGACTTGGTGGAGCTGCTGGCGCGCAAGCACGGTCTGGTGTGTTACGAGCCGGCCCGCCAGGTGGCGATGTCCTGACGCAGCCGCGCTTTCGTGTCCTCGGGTGCGAAAGAGGCGTCGACGGCGTTGGTGGCGATGCGTGCGAGCGTGTCGTCGTCGAAACCGAGGTCGTGGCGCAGCAGCCGGTACTCGTCGGTGAGCGTGGTGCCGGTGGAGGCGGGGATGTCGGTGCTGAGCGTGACGGTCAGCCCGGCGTCCATGAGCAGTGGCAACGGATGAGAGGAGACGGACTCGACCAGTCCCAGAGCGACGTTGGACGACGGACACGCTTCGAGCGGTATGGCGCGGTCGCGCAGCAGCGCGACGACTTCCGGGTCGTCGAGCGCCCGGAACCCGTGCCCGATCCGGTCGGCGAGCCCGACGGTCACGGCTTCGGCGACACTCGGCGCCCCGCAGCACTCCCCGGCGTGGTGCACGAGCCCGACACCCGCCTCGCGAGCCGCGCGGAACACCGCGGCGAAGGGCGTGAGCGGGTGGTCCTCGGCGCCAGCGGTGCCGATCGCCACCACCTGCGGGTGTGCGAGCGCGAGCCGGAGCGAGGCCTCGAACCGTTCGACCGACCGCTTCCTGGGGTGGTCCACGATCACACGGCATTCGATGCCGTGGGCGGCCTGTCCTGCGGCGAGCCCGGACAACACCGCTTCGAGCGGCATGTCCGGATCCCCGAGCCGTTCCCCGTGCGCTGCCGCGGTGAACGTCACCTCGGCGTACCGGGTCCCCTGCGCTGCTTCCTCGGCGCAGAACTCGTACGCGATCCGGTGGAAGTCCTCGGCTCGCCGCAGGCAGTCCCGCACGGCCCCGTTGTGCGCGGCGAACTGCGCGAACCCCTCGAACGCCCCTTCAGGCGCCGCCGGCACGTCAACGCCGTAGGTGTCGGCGAGTTCGGCCACGGTTCCCGGCAGCACGGTGCTCTCCAGGTGCACGTGCAGATGGGCCTTGGGCAACGCCACAAGATCACGCATGACCGCCGACGCTACCCAGCCACCCCCACCGGGCGCGCGAGGTTTTCCGCCGCCCCCTGGGACCCACTCGAACGGGTGATTATTGTCCGGATCCACGCATGGGGCCGTCTGGTAGATGTCCTGAAACCATGATCAACCGCCTCCCCGTAAGGGAGGCGGAGCGCGGGGGTTGCGGACGGGAGTCGTCGGGCGCCGGGCTTCACGGCAGGAACACCGGCGCCGGATCCGAGTCCGGAGCCGAGGGCGAGACTTGAGGCCCGGACCCGAGGCCGAGGACCGGAAGCCTCGGACCGGCCGCCGGGCCGCGACGCCGAGCGGTGTCAGGCCAGGAAGGCGCCGGCGTTGCCGAGCTCGAAGGCCGGCACGTCGCCGTGGCCGCCTGGGTTGGCGGGCAGGGTCTTGTGCGACGAGGCGAAAGCCACAAGGCGCATGGCACCGGCCCGAGGTCCGGACAGCCCGGAATTGGGGGCGACACCGAGCCGGGGACGCCGTTAAGTTTCCGTGCCATGCCTGATGTTGTGCAGACGCGCCACGGCGCGACGGTTCTCCTGTGTGCCCCGGACGGTCCGCCGATCGCCGACGAGCAGTCCGCTGTGGATCTGATCGGCACGTTGTGGGGCCAGGACGTGCAGTGGATCGTGCTGCCGGTGGCGCGGCTGACCGAGGACTTCTTCGCGTTGCGCACGCGGGTGGCGGGCGCGGTGGTGCAGAAGCTGCAGCAGTACGGGTTCCGGGTCGTGGTGCTGGGTGACATCTCGGCGCAGGTGGCGGCGAGCACGGCGTTGCGCGACTTCGTCTACGAGTCGGACAAGGGCCGGCAGTTGTGGTTCGTGCGGGACGAGGCCGAGCTGGACGCACGGCTGAGCGCCGCCGCGTAACCCCTCGGCCGTAAAACCACTGCGCACCCCGACCCCCCACTCCTGCGCCCGACCGGAACTCGAAGACGGTCGGGCGCAGCCATGCGACCGTCCGCAAGCCGCGAAACCCCTCCTCCGCAGAGGCGGCGTGCTGATCACGGCAAACAGCTCTATTGCAACTTACTGGCAATAGCTAGGCTGGCGGTCATGGATCTTCGTCGTTCGCTCTCCCACCACAGCGGCCCGCGCCGCTCGCCCCGCGAAGTCGCGCGCCGCCTGGCCGAGTACCTCTCGCCGGACACCGCTCCGGCGGATCCGGTGCGGGAGCTGGAATCCCGGATCGCCGCGCTGCTGGGCAAACCCGCGGCGCTGTTCTTCCCGACAGGGACGATGGCGCAGCAGACAGCGCTGAGAGTCCATGCGGAACGCACGGGCAGAAGGGCGTTCGCGGGCCATCCGCAGACGCATCTGCACGTCTGGGAGAACCAGGGCTACAACGCCGTGCACGGCCTGCGGTTCCACCCGGCGGGCGACCGCAACGAGCTGTTCACGCTCGAAGACCTGCAGGCGGTGCACGAACCCCTGGCCGCGGTGGTGTTCGAACTGCCGCAACGCGACATCGGCGGTCTGCTGCCCACCTTCGACGACCTGCGGGAGCAGACCGGCTGGGCCAGGAACCACGGCGCGGCCGCGCACTGCGACGGCGCACGGTTGTGGGAGGCCCACACCGGCTACGACGCGTCGCTGGACCAACTGGCCGGCTTGTTCGACACGGTCTACGTGTCGCTCTACAAAGGACTCGAAGGCACCAGGGGTGCAGTACTCGCGGGAGACGAGGACACGATCAGGCAGGCCGCCGTGTGGCGCCGCAGGCTCGGCGGCGCCATCCCGGACGCCTGGCCGCTGGCGGCGATCGCGCTGATGGGCCTGGAGGCGAACCTGCCCAGGATGACCGAGTTCCGCGACCACGCGCGGGCGATCGCGACGGCCGTCAACGAGGACGGCTTCGCCCACACCACGCCGGAGGTGCCCAGCACCCCCCTGTTCCACGTCCACCTGCCGATGTCGCGTCACGACGCCCAGCGCGCCGCCGAGAACCTGCAGGACGAGACCGGTACCAAGCTGTTCCTCTACGCGCGGTCCAACCCGGACCCGGCCAGGTGCAGCTTCGAGGTGAGCGTGGGGATCAGCGGCCTGGAGTTCTCGCCGGGCGAGGTGGCGGAGTTGATCAGAGGACTACCATCGCGGGTGTGAGCCTGCCCGAACCGGTCCAGCACGCGCTGGTCAGGGTGTCGCACTCGGTGCTGATCGACACCGAGGCCCTCGCGCGGGTGCGGGAGCGGTTCGACGACGAGCAGGCGGCGTCGCTGAGCGGCTACCTGCGCAGTGCGCAGTCGCCGAACACGGTGCGGGCGTACCGGTCGGACTGGATCGCGTGGGCCGGGTGGTGCCAGGCGGAGGGCAGGCAGGCGTTGCCGGCGGATCCGCTGGACGTCGCGGTGTACCTGGCGGCCGCGGCGGACACGGTGAAGCCGGACGGGTCGCCCGCGTTCGGGGCGTCGACGCTGGAGCGGAAGTCGGCGGCGATCTCGGCGGTGCACGCCGCCAACGGGTTGCCGAGCCCGACGCGCAGCGACGTCGTGCGGCTGACGCTGCGGGGTATCCGGCGCACGCGCAAGGCGGCGCCGCGGCGCAAGCGGCCGGTGCTGCTCGACACCCTGCAGGCGCTGCTGGACGAACGGCCGCAGGAAGGGCCGGCGCGGGCGCGGGACGCGTTGCTGCTGCTGGTGGGGTTCGCGGGGGCGTTGCGGCGCAGCGAGCTGGCGGGCATCGAGTTCGACGACGTCGCGGTGGACGTGGATCCGCGCACGCACGAGCCGTTGCTGCTGATCAGGCTGGGCACGACGAAGACCGACCAGACGGGCCGGCACCAGCAGTCGGTGGTGCTGCCGCGGGGCAGCCGGCGGCCGACGTGCCCGGTGTGCGCGTTCGCCGACTGGGCCGACGTGCTCGACGGGCGGGAGGTCCGCGACACCGGGCTGCACCGCTGCCACTCCTACCGGCCCACGCAGCGCCAAGGCGCGGTGTTCCCGGTGATCACCCGGCACGGCGGCATCGGCACGAAGGCGATGTCGGGACGTGCGGTGGCGGAGCTGGTGAAGCGCTACGCGCTCAAGGCGGGACTGGACCCGGCGTTGTTCGGCGGGCATTCGCTGCGGGCGGGGTTCGCGACGCAGGCGGCGCTGGGCGGGGCGAGCGACCGGGAGATCATGCGGCAGGGCCGGTGGACCAACCCGCGCACGGTGCACCGCTACATCCGCACGGCGAACCCGCTCGAGGACAACGCCGTGACCCGCCTGGGCCTGTGAATCTGTGACCCACCTCGCACTCCGCGCAGTTAACTGTAAACAAGATCCCCGCCGATGGAGCCGTGCCGGACAGAGCATCGCTCTACTCCGGAAAGACGTATGCGCCGCTACGTTTCGGCCGTGTTTCCAGGCGCCCTGAGCTGCTCTTTTATCCCACTCCTCGGACAAATCGCGGTGTCCTGACCAGCGACGCGACCAGAATCGTGAACAGATCTCGCATTCTGGGAGTGGCTGGTCGGGTGCACCGAGAGCAATACGATCACCACACCCGGTCAACGACGGCGGTCGGGAGATCGGCCCGGCACCCCTGTAACGCCGGAACGACGCCCCTGCGGCAAAGCCACCGCAACACCGCCGCCCGCAAGACGCCGAGGTCCGGACCGACCCCCTGCACGGTCCGGACCTCGGCACGTTCTCACGGCTCCAGGTCGGTCGCCGCCAGGAACGACCCGTCCATGTGGAACGGCACCGACTGGTGCTCGTGCACCACCAGCCACCGCCCTTCCCGCCGCCGCAGCCCCACCGTCACGCGCATCCACAACGAGAACCCGTCCGGGTAGCCGACCGGCACCGCCGCCAGCCGCGCCAGCCCGTGCACGAACGCCACGTCCCCCGACACCACCACCGCCAGATCGCGGTGCTCGAGCGTGATCGACCCGGTGAACCCGGCCATCCACCCCGCCAGCGCCTCCGGATCCCGCGCGTCCACACCCGTGTTGCGCAGCGGCGGCGCCAGCGTGCACGTCACCGCGTCCTGCGCGTACCGGGCGACGATCCGCTCCGGCGACCGCAGCCGCATCCCCTCCTCGTGCTCGGTGAACAACGCCAGGATCGCCGTCTCGTCCCGCACCAGCATCTGAGTCATCGCGCAACCTCCGTCGAAGTGCCTGCAAAGTGGCTGACACCCCGATGTCGAAACGCGGCCCGCGGTCTCGACATGGCGGTGAGAAGATTTCCGCAAGCCAGCCCCGAGCCGGGAGGCCGCACGTGAAGTACCTGATCCTCATCTACAGCAACCCGAAGTCCCGGGCCGCCTGGGACAAGCTCACCGAAGAACAGCAGACGCAGTTCGGCAAGGCGCACTACGACCTCACCGACACACTGCGCGCCTCCGGCGAACTCGTCGTCAGCGAAGGCCTCCCCGGACCGGAGACCGGCAAGGGCGTCAGCATCAGAAACGGCGAGGTCGTCGTCACCGACGGACCGTTCGCCGAGGCCAAGGAATACCTCGCCGGCTTCTACCTCGTCGAAGCCGACTCGATCGACCAGGTCATCGCCCACGCCGCCACCCTGCCCGACGCCCACAACGACGGCATCGAGGTCCGGCCCGTCTGGGACATGTCGATGCTGGACGACCTGTGACCACACCGCTCGAGGGCCTGCTGCGGGACCTGGCGCCGCAGGTCCTCGGCGTGCTCGTACGCCGTCACGGCCAGTTCGACATCTGCGAGGACGCCGTGCAGGAAGCGCTGCTCGCCGCCACCCAGCAGTGGCCGACCCAAGGCATCCCCGACAACCCGAAAGGCTGGCTCATCACCGCCGCCTCACGACGCTGGATAGAGCAGTACCGCTCCGAACTCGCGCGCCGGCACCGCGAGGACAAGGCCGTCGCCCTCACACCCCCACCCGCGGACCCCGTGCCCGCCCGCGACGACACCCTCACCATCCTCGCGCTGTGCTGCCACGACAGCCTCACCACCGCCTCCCAGATCGCCCTCACCCTCAGAGCGGTCGGCGGCCTCACCACCGCGGAGATCGCCCGCGCGTTCCTCGTCCCCGAAGCCACCGTCGCCCAGCGCATCAGCCGCGCGAAACAGAAGATCAAGCAGTCCGGCGCGAAGTTCCGGCCCCCGAAAGACCTCACCGCCGTCCTGCACGTGCTCTACCTGATCTTCACCGAAGGCTCCACCGCCAGCTCCGGCGACGACCTCCTCCGCGTCGACCTCACCGCCGAGGCGATCAGACTCACCCGCCAGCTGCACCGACGACGCCCCGACGACGGAGAACTCACCGGCCTGCTCGCCCTCATGCTGCTCACCGACGCACGCCGCCCCGCCCGCACCGACACCCACGGCACCCTCATCCCGCTCGCCGAGCAGGACCGCACCCGATGGGACCACCACGCGATCGACGAAGGCACCACCCTCATCCGCACCGCCCTGCAAACCGCCCCGATCGGCCCCTACCAGCTACAAGCCGCCATCGCCGCCGTCCACGCCGACGCGAACACCGCCGACGACACCGACTGGCACGAAATCCTCGGCCTCTACGAACTGCTCACCGCCACCGCACCCGGCCCCATGGTCGCGCTCAACCGCATCGTCGCCGTCGCCATGGTCCACGGCCCCGACCAGGCACTGCGGCAACTGTCCACACTGCGACTCGACCACCACCGCGTCCACGCCGTGAAAGCACACCTGCTCGACCTGCAGGGCAACCACGACGAAGCACGAACCGAATACGACAAAGCCGCCAAACTCACCCTCAGCGCACCCGAACAGCGCTACCTCAGGTCCCGGTCGCGCCACCCACGGTAGCGTCCGACGACGGCTCCACCTGCGGCGGCGCCACCGGCACCACCCCCGACAGATCCCCACCGTTGTCGTTGGTCCGCAACACGAACGGCCGCGTCTGCGTGTACTGCACCACCGAGATCGAACACGGATCCACCACGATCCGCTGGAACCCGTCCAGGTGCACACCCAACGCGTCCGCCAGCACCGCCTTGATCACATCACCGTGCGAGCACAACACCCACACAGCACCAGGACCGTGCTCCTCGGAAACACGGGCGTCATGCGCCCGCACCGCCGCCACCGCACGAGCCTGCACATGCGCCAAACCCTCCCCATCGGGGAACACAGCAGCGGAAGGATGCTGCTGCACGACCTTCCACAACGGCTCGTCGTACAGGTCCTTCAACGCCTTACCGGTCCACGCCCCGTAGTCCACTTCGGACAGGTCCGGCTCCGCCACCGCCTCCAAAGAACGATCGGCCAGCAACGGCGCCAACGTCTCCTCACACCGCTGCAGAGGAGACGACACCACCGCGCTGACCGGAATGTCCTTCAAACGCCCCACCAGAGCCGCCGCCTGCGCCCGCCCCCGCTCGTCCAACCCCACACCCAACGATCTCCCGGCGAGCACACCGGAACCGTTGGCAGTCGAACGAGCATGTCGGAGCAGGATCACCGTGGCCACGCCACCCACCTTAGATCGGCTGCAACAACCCCATCGACAGCAGCCCCATCACCACGATGCCCAGCATGATCCGGTACCACACGAACGCCGAATACGAATGCTTCGACACGTACTTCAGCAACCACGCGATCGTCGCGTACCCCACCACGAACGAGATCAGCGTCGCCACCACCATCTGCGGAATCGACGCCTGAACACCCTCACCCGACCGCTCCAGGACGTCCGGGATGGAGAACAACCCCGCCCCGAACACCGCCGGAATCGCCAGCAGGAACGAATACCGCGCCGCCGCCTCCCGCGTCAGCCCCAGGAACAACCCCGCCGTCAACGTCCCACCCGAACGGGACACGCCCGGAATGAGCGCCAGCGCCTGCGCCAACCCCATCCCGACCGCGTCCTTCATCCGCAACTCGTCACGCTGCTGCTTCGCCAGATGATCCGCCAAACCCAGCAGCAGACCGAACACGATCAGCATCGTCGCGGTGATCCACAGGTTCCGCGCCGACGTCCGGATCTCGTCCTTCAGCAGATACCCCAGAACCGAGATCGGCACCGAACCGATGATCACGTACCACGCGAGCCGGTAGTCCTTCTCCTTGCGCGCCTCGGCGTTGAACAAGCCGCGGAACCAGGCGCTGATGAAGCGCCCGATGTCCTTGGCGAAGTAGATCAGCACCGCCACCTCGGTACCCAGCTGGATCACCGCGGTGAACGAAGCGCCCGCGTCGTTGCCGAAGAACAGCGTCGACGTGATGCGCAGGTGCGCACTGCTGGAAATCGGCAGGAATTCCGTCAGTCCTTGGACCAGTCCGAGGACCAGAGCCTGCAACCAGCTCAACTACCCACTCCCGCCAGATCCAGAGCCTCGGCCGCGGTGCGAAGGCCCGCGATCCCCTGCTCCAGATCTTGCAGCATCGGCGAAACGGACAACGTGGTGACCCCCGCCGCCGCAAGAGCCCTCATCTTGTCTGCTATGCGCTCCTTCGACCCCAGCAACGCCGTCGCGTCCAGGAACTCCAACGGGATCGCCGCCATCGCACCCGCGTAGTCCCGCGACAGGTACTTCTCCTGGATCTCCTCCGCCTGAGCCGGAAAACCCATCCGCACCATCAGGTTGTTGTAGAAGTTCTGCTTGCGCGACCCCATACCGCCCACGTACAACGCCGTGTACGCCCGAACCGGATCAGCGCACGCCGTCCAGTCCTCCCCCACGACCAGCGGCATCGTCGGAACGACGTCGAAACCCTCCATCGACTTGCCGGCCTTCTCCCGGCCCGCCCTCACCGACGCCAGCGACTCCGCCGAGAACTCCGGCGAGAAGAAGATCGCCAGCCACCCGTCCGCGATCTCCCCCGCCAGCTCCAGGTTCTTCGGACCCACCGCCGCCAGGTAGACCGGGATCCGCTCCCGCACCGGGTGCACCGTCAACTGCAACGCCTTGCCAGGACCATCCGGCAACGGCAACGTGTAGTGCTCACCCTCGAAACGCAACTTCTCCCGCGTCAAAGCACGCCTCACGATCTCCACGTACTCACGCGTACGCGCCAGCGGCTTGTCGAACCGCACACCGTGCCAGCCCTCCGACACCTGCGGACCCGACACACCCAGGCCCATCCGGAACCGGCCACCCGACAACGTGTCCAAAGTGGCCGCCGTCATCGCCGCCATCGCGGGCGTCCGCGCCGGGATCTGGAAGATCGCGCTACCGACGTCGATGCGTTCGGTCTGCGCGGCCACCCACGCGAGCACCGTCGGCGCGTCGGAACCGTAGGCCTCCGCGGCCCACACCACCGAAAAGCCGAGCCGGTCGGCCTCTTTGGCCAGCTCAAGGTTCGCGGCGTCGTTGCCGGCGCCCCAGTATCCGAGGTTCAATCCGAGCTTCACGCAGCGAGACCCTACCGGTCAGTAACACCGATTGCCAGGCTCACACGATGATCACCCCTTAGCATCGCGCACGTGGAACAGCGATACCTCGGCCGCAGCGGCCTCCGCGTCTCCAGGACGGCGCTGGGCACGATGACGTGGGGCCGCGACACCGACGCGGACGAGGCAGCAACCCAGCTCATGGCCTTCGCCGACGCCGGCGGCACCCTCGTCGACACCGCCGACGTCTACTCCGAAGGCGAAGCCGAACGCATCCTCGGCGGCCTCCTCGGCGAAATCGTCCCCCGCGACGAACTCGTCCTCGCCACCAAAGCCGTCGCCCGCCGCACCGAAGGCCCCTTCGGCGGCGGCGCCTCCCGCGGCGCCCTGCTGTCCGCCCTGGACGGATCCCTGCGCCGCATCGGCGTCGACCACGTCGACCTGTGGCAACTGCACGCCTGGGACGCCAACGTCCCCGTCGAGGAAACCCTCTCCGCCGTCGACCACGCCATCACCTCCGGCAAAGTCCGCTACGCCGGCATCTCCAACTACAGCGGCTGGCAACTCGCCACCGCCGCCATGACCCCCTCGACCCACCCCCTCATCTCCACCCAGGTCGAGTACTCCCTGCTCGAACGCGGCATCGAACGCGAAGTCGCCCCCGCCGCCCAGCACCACGGCCTCGGACTGCTCCCGTGGGCACCCCTCGGCCGCGGCGTGCTCACCGCCAAGTACCGCAACGGCACCCCCGCCGACTCCCGCGGCGCCTCCGCCCACTTCGCCGGCTACGTCGAACAGCACCGCAACGACCGCGCCGCCCGCATCGTCCAGGCCGTCGCCACCGCCGCCGAAGGACTCGGCACCTCCGCGCTGTGCGTCGCCCTCGCCTGGGTCCGCGACCGCCCCGGCGTCGTCGCCCCCGTCGTCGGCGCCCGCGACACCAACCAGCTCCTCGCCTCGCTCGAGACCGAGCAGCTGACCCTGCCCCCGGCGATCCGGGCCGCCCTCGACGACGTCAGCGCCATCGAACTCGGCTACCCCGAACGCCCGATGCCCTGACTCCCTGTTCCTGGCGTTTGTTCAGGTTGTTGCTCGCTTGCTGACTACTTTGGGGGTTTAATTTTAGTCAACACTGAAATAATAGAGTCAAACGAGTATCATCGCGACGAGTTTCACCCCACCCCTTGCGTGACCTCCGACCGAACGTCGTGGATCCTGGAAGTCCACGACGTGCTCCAGGAGGACCCGATCTTGCGCCGGCTCGCTGCTCTGATCCTGACCACCGCCACGCTGGCAGCGTGCGGCCAGAGCGAGGGGACGCAGGACCCGCTGCAGGTGGCCGAAGTCCTCGAAGCCGCGAAGCCCGCCCTCTCCCCGCCCAGAACGGCACCCCGCCCGGCGAGATCACGCCCGGCGGCACGTTCACCGAGGGCGACACCACCCTGAAGTTCCAGGTCAACGGCCGCAACGTCGAACTGGACAGGCTGCGCAGCGCGGTCTTCGAGATGACCACCGACGACAAGGGCGCGCCGACCCGCGGCGCCGGCCTGCGCGCGGGTGACGGCGCCACCAACGGCGTGCCCGACCGCTACGGCCGCCTGCTCGTCGTCGACACCCGCGGCGGCGAGTTCATCGCGTTCTCGGTCAACCCGCTGATCATGCGACAGCGCTACCCCCTGCCCGGCACGCCCTACGGCATCGCCTACGACGGCAAGCGCGACATCGCGTGGGTCACGCTCACCGAACGCAACGAGGTCGTCGGACTGGACGTCGCCGGTGGCGAACCGACCGAGAAGCACCGGTTCCCCACCGTGCGCCAGCCCAACACCGTCAGCGTCGACCAGGAATCCGGACGGGTCACGGTCACGTCCGGCGACAACGGAGGGGTACAGGTGATCTCGCCATGAACGAAGGGGTGATCGACGGAGACTGGGAGTACCGGCCGCTGCGTCTGCCGCCCGGCATCTCCCGCCGCACCGCGGCCACGCAGCTGGCCATCCACGCCGAGTTCGCGGGCTGGGAGCTCTCCCGCACGCTGCTCTACGGCGACGGCTCCCGCAAGGTCTGGCTCCGCCGCAAGCGCCAGCCCTCCCTGGTGCCCGGCCTCATCACCTGACGACGACCACGTCACCGAACGCGGAGGGCTCGCACTCCGCGATGAAGTCCGCCGGAAAGCCCCGCTCGAACGGGGCCGCCGCCTCCAGGCGCGCGACCGCTTCCGGCGGCAGCACCACCTCGCCCAGGCAGTCCCGCACCTGCTCCGGCGTCCGCGCCCCCACCAGCGGCAACACCCCGCGTGCGCGCACCCACGCCAAAGCCACCCGAGCCGGCGTCGTCCCCAACTCGTCCGAGACCTCCCGCACGACCCGCGCCGCGCGCTCCTCCCCTCGGTCAGCTGCCCCGACCGCTGCGTGCCACCCGAGAGCCTCCCCGCCGCCAACGGCGCCCACGCCGCCACCGTCAGCCCCAGAGCCGACGCCATCGGCAGCAGCTCCCGCTCCACGTCGCGCCGCAGCAGGTTGTACGGCACCTGCAACCCCGAGAACGCCGTCCAGTCCCGCCACTCCGCCAGCGTGTTCGCCCGCGCCACGAACCACGCCGGCGCGTCCGACACCCCGACGTAGAGCACCTTCCCCGCCCGCACCAGGTCGTCCAGCGCCCGCATCGTCTCCTCGACCGGCGTGTGCCGGTCCCACAAGTGCACCCACAGCACGTCCACGTAGTCCGTCCGCAACCGCCGCAGCGACCGCTCCAGCGACGCCACCAGGTTCTTGCGGTGGTTCCCACCCGCGTTCGGGTCCCGGGCGTCACGCGACAACGCGTACTTCGTCGCCAGCACGAACCGGTCCCGCCGCCCCAGCACGGCACCGAGCACCTCCTCGCTCTCGCCGTAGGCCGAGGCGGTGTCGAGGAAGTTGCCGCCGGCCTCGGCATAGGCGTCGACCACGCGACGGGCGAGGTCCTCCGAACGCAACGTCATGGTGCCCAGCAGCACCTCGGACACGCGCAGGCCGGTCCGGCCGAACAGTCGGTATCGCATGATCCACAGCATCACCGCGCGGGCCGGACGCAGGGAGACCCGCTCAGGGTCCCCCTAGACTCGCCGATCATGGCCGACAACGCACTGGGCCGGTTCCTGCGCGCCCGCCGCGAAGCCACCGCACCTCCCACCACCGAACGCCGCCGCACCCCCGGCCTGCGCCGCGGCGAGCTCGCCGACCGCGCCGGCATCAGCGTCGAGTACCTCACCCGCCTCGAGCGCGGCACCGACCGCTCCCCCTCCGGCCAGGTCCTCGCCGCCCTGGCCGACGCGCTCGGGATGACCGCGGACGAACGGATCCACCTGTACCGCCTCGTCAAGGCCGGCAGCACCTGCTCCCCTCCCCCGCCACCGCCGCTGCGGCCCACCGTCCAGGCACTGCTCGACGCCCTCGCGCCCACCGCGGCCGCCGTGCTCGACCCGGCCGGTGACGTCCTCGCGTGCACCGAGACGTTCCGCACGATCTCCGGCCTCGGCGACGAGCGCAACGTCGTCCGCTTCGCCTTCAGCCCCGCCGGGAGGACCCACTACCCCGACTGGGAGCAGGTCGCGCACGACCGCGCCGCCTCTCTCCGGGCGGCGGCCGACCTCGGCGACCACGCGGCGAGCACACTCGCGTTCGAGCTCTCCATCACCGCGGGCGCGGCCTTCACCAGCCGTTATGACGCCGTCGCCGCCCTGCCGCCCGCCACCGGGACCGAACGCTGGGGGCCTCTTCTCCTTGTTTTCGAGACGTTGTACCTGTCCGGTGAAGGTGACAACCGGGTTCTGCTTTATTTTATTCAACACTGAAGTTATAGAGTTAGCTATAAGGATCTGGAGCCTTCACGCTCGTCGTCATCCACTGCACCGTGATGGCGTTCGCGAACCAGGGAGCGAGCGGCGCGCTGTACGACATCAGCGATCCCGCACAGCCGCGCAAGCTCGGCTCCCTGGTTCGCGACGGCGGAGCGCTGCAGCGCCTCGCCTTCTCCCCTGACGGCACCCTCGTCGCGGCCGGCACGACCGACGACGTGGTCCGCGTGTGGGACGTGCGCACTCCCCGGAACCCCAGCTCCGGGCAGTGCTGCACGGTCACACGGAACGGGTGTGGGGCTTGGCCTTCGCGCCGGACAACCGCACGCTGGCGACCACCGGCGCGGACCGCACCGTCCGCGTCTGGGACCTCGACGTGGAAGCCACGGCGACCCGCGTGTGCGCCACTACGACGGCGCGCCTGTCCACTCGTCACTGGGAGCACTACTTCCCCGGCGTCGAGCCGAGGCCACTCTGCTGAACAACACCCTTCACCTTTCCCTTCCGCTGCGTTTGTAGTGCGGAAACGTTGTGGGGTGTCGGTGTCGGGGCGCCTTACAACAACGTTCGCGCAACGGCGGGAGCCTCGTCCGAGCAGGTGACTCATCAGTCAACACTGAAGTAATAAAATTCGCCGAACTTGTTGCAGATGTGATCAGATTCGGGGTCATGGAGCTCGTGCCGCACGAAGTCGGGGTCGCTCACAGCGCACTGCCGCACGACGAAACGTCCACCAGAGCCCTGCTCGCGCAAGCCGCGGCGCAGGGTCTGCACACAGTCGTGGTCACGGCTGACGAAGGAGACGAACGCGCCATAGCCGTTCTGCGCGAGCTGCGCGCGGAATGGCACACCGAGAACGGCAAGGTCACCGCCCAGCTCGACACGGACGCCGAAGGTCAGCTCGAGCACCTCTGGGGGCTGCCGGCGGCGGACAGGGCCGCGTGGCTCGCCGCGTTCCCCCGCCACGACGACCAGAACTGGTGGATGCACCGGTTGCTGGTCCTCAACCACCACCCGGAGTGGGCGCCGCTCAAGGACTGGCTGGTCGACGAGCACGTGCGGCTCTTCGGCCGCCCGCCGGGACGGCGCCGGTCTACCGCGGCAGGCCGCTGAAGTCGGGCTGGCGCAGCCGCTGGATCCACGGGATCGGGTCTTCCTCCGGGACGTCCCGATCCGGCTGGACCGCGGCGAACGTCAGCACCGGCACCCTCGGCACCCCCACCGCGATCACGTCGCCGTGCGTGCCGGCGATCCACATGACACCCGTGTCGGCGATGTTCGCCACGACGTGCAGGTCCGGGATGACGAACTGCACCAGCGCGAGTCCGCCGGGCATCTCCGCGAGCCCGGCGACGTGCTGGTTGGGCTGCCACGGGAACAGCGTGATCGGCACCGGCGTCCACTGCGCCGAGTTCTCCACCGCCCTCACCGCGTCCCGGTACCAGCGGCTGATCTCGACCGCCGTCGGAACGCCCAGCAACCCCGCCACCAGGACGAGTCCGCCGACCACCAGCCCGGCCGGCGCCAGCGGGAACAGGCTCAGCGCCACCACCAGGCCGCCGAGCCCCGAGGGCACCGCCGACCACAGCCACGACCGCACTCCCCACCGCAGACCTCCGCAGGCCTTCGCGGTCGCGGGGTCGTCCAGCGGCCGGCCGAGCGGCCGCTCCTCGGGTTCGCGCGCCGGGTACTCCCCCGTGTCGACCCTGGCGTTGGCCATCTTCGCGAACCCGGCGACCCGGATGACCGCCCTGCCGTCGGCGTCGGGCCCGCAGACGAAGACCTCCTGCCGGTGCAGCACCATGTCCGGCAGGTCCTCGAACCAGCCCTTGAGCACCAGCCCGTCGAGCAGCAGGCGGTCGGTCGCGTCCTGCTGGTCCTCCGCCACCCGCGCCGGGACGCGCCGCCACGGCCGCTCCAGCAGTCCCCGCCGCTCGGCCTTCGTCTCCGACCGGTACATCAGCGGCCCGAGCGCGCACAGCAGCGCGACCACCGCCAGCACCACCAGCGCACCGGTGTTGCCCGGCGACGACGGCAGGAACCAGCACGTCACCGCCCCGCCTGCCGCCACGAGCGCGATGCCGCCGAGGGCCTTCGCACCCCAGCGCAGGTCCTGCAGGATCAGGCCGGTGGACCAGTCGTCCTTCGCGGGCACGTCCGTCCGCGGTTCCAGGTACTGCACCGGTCCTCCACGATCAGTGCGGCGGGGCGCTGAAGTCGCGCCGGCTGATCCTCCACCACCGGGGCATCGGGCCGCTCGCCCGTTCGGACCGATCGTCCGCGCTTCCGGGCACTGCGGCACCGCTACGCCTTGGCGGCGACCTCCCGGATGAGGTCGGCGAGTTCGGACGGCCGCTCCAGGGGCAGCATGTGGCCCGCGTCCGGCAGGATCACCGACGTTCCGCCGAACTTGGCCGCGTCCGACTCGGCCACCAGCCGGTCCTCGTCCCCGACCACCGCGACGACGGCCTTCTCCCCCGCCACGGTCAGCCCGGCCTCGCGGTCGTAGCGGTCCACGGCGGGCCGGAACAGCGCGATCGTCTCCGGCCAGTGCCCCCACACCATGTCCGCGGTGAGCTCCACGTCCTCGTCCGCCGGCTCGTCGCCGAAGAGCCACCACCGCAGACCGGCGGTCTTGGTCGGTTCGATCTTCTCCCGCACCGCCCGCACGATCGGGCCGAACGCCCGTTCCAGCTCCCGCACGAGCTTGCCGAGCGCCTTGGGCCAGGCGAGCGACGTCTCGGACATCTCGCTCGCCGCCGTGGACACGAACACGTTGCCCAGCACCCGTTGCCGGAACAGCCGCGGCCGGCGCTCGGCCATCGCGAGCGCCGCCATGCCGCCCATCGAGTGCCCGGCGATCACGACGTGCCCCTGCGGCACGGCCCGTTCGATCAACTCGCCCAGGTCGTCGCCGAGCTGCTCGATCGTGGCCGTCTCCCTGGTGGCGGCGCCGGACCCGCCGTGGCCGCGGTGGTCGTAGGCGATGACCTGGAAGTCGGTGGCCAGCTGCTCGACGACCTTGTGCCAGGAGCGGTGGTCGAGCGCGTAACCGTGGGCCAGCACAACCGTCACCGGTGCCTCGGGGTCGCCCGCGCGCACCACGTTCAGCTCGGTCCCGTCCTCCAGTCGCACCATGCGCAGTCCTTTCGCCGTGTCGTCTGTTCGTCCTAACGAGACAACACGGTTCCGGACACGCCCTAAACGCGGCCCAGCACGACATCCGGCGGCAGCTGTCCGCCACCGACGCCCGGAACGCCGCGGAAGCGGTACGCAGAGGCCCTGCCACCGGGCTGGATGGTCCAGGCCTCCCCCGGCTGCCCGTCGGCCAGCACGGACTGCAGCGCCTCGGCGACGTCCGACGGCGTCAGCAGCGGGAACCCCACGGCGTCGAACTCCTCCTTCGCCGCGCCCAGCAGCAACGTGTCGACGAATCCCGGGCACAGCGCGGAGACCGTGATGCCCTCCCCCGCCAGCGCGGCGCCCGCCGCCCGCGCGTACCCGACGACGGCGTGCTTGGTCAGCGTGTAGAGCGGGTCGGAGGACATCGCGGTGAGACCGGCGAGCGACGCGGTGATCACGATCTTCCCGCCGCCTTGGCGCCGCAGCGCCGGAACGGCCGCGCACACCCCGTACACGACGTGGTCGACGTTCACGCCGACCAGCCTGCGGTAGCGGTCGACGTCCAGGGCGTCCACCCCGCTCTGGCCGCCGCCGATGCCGGCGTTGAGCAGGACGACGTCGAGCCGCCCGAGCTCGGACTCGACCCGCGCGACGACCGCGGGCATGGTCGCGGGGTCGGCGACGTCACCGGCGACGGCGATGCCACCGACCGCGGACGCGACCCGCTGCGCGCCTGCGGCGTCGAGGTCGAGCACCGCCACGCGGGCGCCGAGCTTGGCCAGACGCCGCGCCACCGCGGCCCCGATCCCGCCCGCGCCGCCGGTGACGAGCGCGACCTGACCGGTCAGGTCCACAGCGGACACGGCGTCCTCCTCAGCTGTTGCGCAGGAAACGGTCGAGCACGCGGACACCGAACTTAAGCGCGTCGACCGGCACGCGCTCGTCCACGCCGTGGAAGAGCCCGGAGAAGTCGAGGTCGGCCGGCAGCTTCAACGGCGCGAAGCCGAAGTTGCGGATACCGAGCTGCTGGAACGACTTGGCGTCCGTGCCGCCGGAGAGCATGTACGGCAGCACGCGGGCGCCGGGGTCCTCGGCGGTGATCGACGCCGTCATGGCGTCCACGAGGGCGCCGTCGAAGGTCGTCTCGACCGGCGGCAGGCCGACCCACTCGCGTTCGACGTCCGGGCCGAGCAGCTCGGCCAGCTCGCGGTCGAACGCCTCCTCGCGGCCCGGCAGGATGCGGCAGTCCACAGTGGCCTCGGCCGTGGACGGGATGACGTTGGCCTTGTAGCCGGCGGAGAGCATCGTCGGGTTGGCCGTGTCGCGCAGGGTCGCGCCGATCATCCGCGACAGCGCGCCGAGCTTGCCGATCGAGCCCTCGACGTCGTCGTCGGGGAACTCGAGGCCGGTGATCTCGGTGACGCCGTCGAGGAACTCGCGCACGGACGGCCGGATGATGAGCGGCCACCGGTGCTGGTCTAGTTTGGTGACGGCGGCGGCGAGCTTCGCCACGGCGTTGTCGCGGTGGATCATGCTGCCGTGGCCCGCGGTGCCCTTGACCCGCAGCTTGAGCCAGCGGATGCCCTTCTCGGCGGTCTCGACGAGGTACGCGCGGACGTCGTCCTTGAGGGTGATCGAGAACCCGCCGACCTCGCTGATCGCCTCGGTGACGCCCTCGAACAGCTCCGGCCGGTTCTCCACCAGCCACTTCGCGCCGTACAGGCCGCCGGCCTCCTCGTCGGCGAGGAACGCGAACACGATGTCGCGCGGCGGGACGATGTTCTCGCGCTTGAAGTGGCGGGCCAGGGCCAGCGTCATGCCGACCATGTCCTTCATGTCGACGGCGCCGCGGCCCCACACGTAGCCGTCCTGCACGGCACCGGAGAACGGGTGCACCGACCACTCCGAGGCGTCGGCGGGCACGACGTCGAGGTGGCCGTGGACCAGCAGCGCCCCGCGGCTGGGATCGGCTCCCGCCAGGCGGGCGATGACGTTGCCCCGGCCCTTCGCGCCCGACTCGACGTACGTAGTCTCGTAGCCGACCTCGGACAGCTTCTCCGCCACCCACTCGGCGGCCTTGCGCTCGCCCACGACCGTCGCGGGATCACCCGTGTTCGTGGTGTCGATCCTGATCAGCTCGCTGACCAGCGTCACGGCCTCGTCCTGCGCCAGTGCCAATGCGTTCCCCGTTGTGCTCACCCCGCCTTCCTACCACCCGTCAGAACACGGACCAGCCTGTGAGAGTGGTGAAACGGTCCAGAGCGTCGACACCGGCGACGGAGTTGCCGCGTGCGTCCAGCGCCGGGCTCCACACGCAGATCGCGCACCTGCCGGGGACGACGGCGATGATGCCGCCGCCGACGCCGCTCTTGCCGGGCAGGCCGACGCGGTAGGCGAACTGGCCGGCGGCGTCGTAGGTGCCACAGGTGAGCATCACGGCGTTGACGCGCTTGGCACCGCTGACGCCGAGGAGCCGCGTGCCGTCGTTGCGGACGCCGTGCCGTGCCAGGAAGAGGGTGGCCTTGGCGAGGTCGGTGCAGCTCATCGCGATCGAGCACTGCCGGACGTACTCGCGCAGCACGACGTCGACGGGGTTGCGCATGTTGCCGTAGGACGCCATGAAGTGGGCGAGCGCGCGGTTGCGGTCGCTGTGGTCCAGTTCGGACTCGGCGACCTCGGGGTCGACGTCGATGCCGGGGTTGCCGCTCTCCCGGCGCAGGAACTCGAGCAGCCGGTCGGAGGCGCCGAGCCCGAGGTGGTCGGTGACGACGACGGCGCCGGCGTTGATGAACGGGTTGCGCGGGATGCCCTGCTCGGTCTCGAGCTGGACCAGCGAGTTGAACGGCGACCCGGACGGTTCGCGGCCGACGCGCGTCCACACGTCGTCGTCCTCGGCGAGGGCCAGAGCCAGCGTGAACACCTTGGAGATGCTCTGGATCGAGAACGGCCGCTCGTGCTGACCCGCGCCGAAGACCTCGCCGTCGAGTGTGGTGACGGCGAGGCCGAAGGCGTGCGGGTCGACCCTGGCGAGTGCGGGGATGTAGTCGGCTACGGCGCCGCCTGGCGTGACCTCGGAGGCGATGCGGTCCACCAGCTGTTGCAGCTCCATGGCCGCCATCCCATCACGGGACGGCTGCTACGCCACCTGGAACTCGTGGAACTTGGTGGGCTGGCCCGCCTTGACGGTGCAGGGGACGTGCACGACGCCGATCCACGTCGGGTCGCCGTTCGCCTGGCGCGGGGTCAGGGCGAGGTCCGCGTTGCCGAGGTTGATCGAGGTCGTGCCGGCGTTGGGCAGCGTCAGCGCCGGGAACGTGCCGGTGGCGACGACCTGGAACGTGCCGGACGAGGGCACCGGCGTGTTCGGGATGGTCAGCGTCGACGTCCGCGTCTGGACGCTGCCCGCGTTGTCCACGGCGATGGTCGTGGTGAGCGTGCCGTCGACCGACCGGCCGCCGATCCACCACAGCGTGTTGCGGACGGAGTCGGACACGGTGGACGTCACCGACGCCGAGGCGGGCTCCGTCGGAACGCCGACGGCGGCGGAGTCCGGCATGTTCGGCGAGCTGATCACGGAGGGGACGTCGTGCGTGCCGGCGACGGAGAACTGGCACGAGTAGGTGAGGCTGAGCTCGGCGGGCGCGGCGGAACCCGTGCCGGCCGTGGCCACACCCAGCGCTCCGGCAACCAGAACCACCGCGGCGGCGCGCGTGAAAAGTCCGGTCTTCATCTGCAGGGACCTCCTGAGTACGACATTGAACTGCAAGAAGGCGGCGTTGCGTTACCCGTCAGTAAAGTAACCGCGCCGCATTCCCGGAGGCAAGCGAAAACGCGCTTTTGTCATCTGCGTGCGAAATGACTTCCCGCGATTTGTCAGCCGCGCAGCAACAAATAGTGTGCGCGCAGCGCCAGTTCGAGGGTGAACCGCTGTTCGGCGTCGTGCATCCGATCGCCGAACAGTTCGTCCAGCTGGTTCACGCGGTAGCGCACGGTCTGCGGGTGCACCTGCAGCCGGGCGGCGACCTCGGGCGCGCCACCCCGGGCCGAGAGCCACACCAGCAGCGTCTCGGCGAGCTTCGTGCGCTGCCGTTCGGTGAGCGGGGCCAGCGGCGCCAGCGCGCGTTCGGCCAACTGCCGGGCGAGGAACTCGTCGGCGAGCACGGTGAGTTCGACGAGGTGGTCGGCGCAGTCCAGCACCGGCCGGTCCGGCAGCACCCCCTCAGCCGACAGCGCGAGCACCCGGCGCGCGCAGGCCAGCGACGCACGCGCCTGCTCCGGCGGCACCGGCGGCCCGACCGCGGCCCGCCACCCCGGCAGGGCTCCGCGGACCCAGCGCGCCACCGCGACCGGGTTCGGCACCAGCAGGTACGGGGCGGCGTCCTCGAAGTCGACCAGCACGTCGGCCGGGAGGTCGTCGGCGGGCGCGGCGGACGGTTCGAGCGCCACGGCGGCGAGGCGGTCCGGCATCGGCCACGCCGCCGCGTTCGCCGCCTCCAGCACGGCGTGCCGGCCGGCTGCCGGATCGCCGACCAGCAGTTCCACCAGCTTGCGCCGCTTGCGTTCGAGCGTGCCCGCCGCGCTCGCCTGGGCGGCCGCGTACCCCTCGACCGACAGGCTGACGAGCTCGTCGACGTGGGCGATCATCGCCTCGCCCAGCGCCGACATGAGGCGCAGCGACAGCTCACGCCGTTCGGCGAACGCGCAGACGTGCCGCCACGCGATCCGCGCGCCGATCCGGTAGGCGGCCTGCAGGCTGTCGAGGCTGCGCCCGGACTGGAACTCCCACGCGCCGAGCTTGCGGTGGATGTCGTCGTGCGGGTCGGGTTCGGACTCCGGCGAAGCGATGCGGTCGACGAACTTCACCAACGCCTGCCGGATTCCGTCGACCACGTTCTCCCGGAACGGCGTGTATTCCGGAATGGATTCCTCGATCGCCTCGAAAATGCTCACCGCGACCGGCGTGACTTCCATTCGGAGCAACGGCGCCAGCTCGCGCGGGACAGACCTGCGCGGATCGCCCGGCTCAGTCATCCTCTCGAGTGTAGGAGAAAAACGAAACCGGGTCGTTCAGCCAACCGGACCAAGTGGTTCACAGGAAGAACAGCCGCGCGACGGCGTCGCGTGCGACCAGGAACCCGGCGATGCCGAGAATCCAGCCGGTCGCACTCGCGCCCTTCTCGGCGAACCAGGTGCTGATCTTCGTCAGGAACGGGTCGACCCGGTGCCGCAGCGCCAGCCGCCCGCCGAGCAGCAGCAGCGCGGGCACGATCATGACCAGGCAGTACCCGGCGAGCAGCAACCCGATCTGCGCCGGACGCAGGTCCGCGGTGCTCATCATCCCGATCGCGCCCAGGTAGGGCAGCATCGTCGCGAGCTCGACGACACCGGCCAGCACCGCGACCCCCGCGAGCGCCGGTGTCGACCCGTTCGCGCGGTTCTGCCACTTCGCGGTGTCCAGCTTCTTCTTGCTGTCGAAGCGGAAGCTGATCGCGAAGAGGAACACGCCGATCACCAGCTGGATCCACAGCGCGACCGGCCCGTCGAGGTGGTCGACGACCTTCGAGGCGCCGAGCACGAGCAGGATCCCGACGGCGAAGTAGAACACCGTGATCGTGCCGAGGTACACGGCGAACCTGCCGAGGCGCAGCCGTCCCGGCGTGAGCATGAGCCAGATCGGGATGAACAGCGTCCCGATGCTCGTCGAATCCAGCAGCGCCAGCCCTGCCAGCGCCGCCACCAACCCCAGTGTCACTCGTTCCCCCACAGTCGTTCGAGGTGGCGGCCGATCACCCGCTCCGCCACGTCCTCCGTCATCACCTCTGGCTCCAGGGCGCGCTGAGCCGTCACCCCGTCCACCAGCGCGGCGAGCCCGACGGCCTCCCCGCCGTCCAGCCCCTCCGCTTCGAGCATTTGCCGGCACAGGTCCCTGATGACCCATGCGCCTTCCACGTGCCGTTGCAGCAACACGGGATTGGCAGCCGCCCGCGCCGCGAACGCGAGCCACACCCGTGCGCGCGCCGCGTCGTCCACGAGCGCGATGACGCACAAGGCCTTGTGCAGGCGGTCCTTCAGGCTCCCCTCCTGCGCCAGGACGGCCCGCACGCTCGTGGTGAGCTCCTCCACGAGCTGGTCCTGCGCGAACAGGAGCAGCTCGTCCTTGCTGCGGAAGTACTTCTGCAGCAAGCCCGTCGTGGCGTTCAGCTCGCGGGCGATCCGCGGCAGGCTCGCCGCGTCCAGCCCTTCGGCGTCGACCACCCGGTAGAGGGCGGCGACCACCTGCTGACGCCGTTCGACCGGGTCCGCGCGTTTTGGCACGACCGTTAGATTACGACCTTAATCCAACGCTCGCAAGTTCCGCGGCGAGCAGGTGAGGTGGCCCGCATGACATCTGTCATGGGGAACTGATGTGTCGTGGCACTGCCGCTCGCCCGGTCCTGCCGAGATCGTTGAGGCATGACAGCGATCGAGGTGCGAGGGCTGACGCGCCGGTACAGCGGAGGGTTCGAGGCCGTGCGGGGCGTGTCCTTCGACGTCGAGCGGGGCGAGATGTTCGCGCTGCTCGGCACGAACGGAGCGGGGAAGACCTCGACGGTGGAGGTCGTGGAAGGGCTGTCGCGTCCGGCGGAGGGGACCGTGCGCGTGCTCGGGCACGACCCGTTCACCGAACGCGCGGTCGTCCGGCCGCGCGTGGGGGTGATGTTGCAGGAAGGCGGTTTCCCGCCGGACCTCACGGTGTCCGAGGCGACGAGGATGTGGGCGGGGACGCTGACGTCGCCGCGCCCGGCGGCGGAGGCGTTGGCGCTGGTCGACCTGGAGCACCGCGCGTCGGTGCGGGTGAAGCAGCTGTCCGGCGGTGAGCGGCGGCGGCTGGACCTGGCGCTCGCGTTGCTGGGCAAGCCGGAGGTGCTGTTCCTCGACGAGCCGACGACCGGGCTGGACCCGGAGAGCCGGCGCAACACGTGGGAGCTGATCCGGACGCTGCTGCGCGAGGGCGTGACCGTGCTGCTGACGACGCACTACCTCGAGGAGGCGCAGGAGCTGGCCGACCGTCTCGCGATCATGCACCGCGGCCGGATCGTGGCACAGGGAACGGTGTCCGAGGTCGTCGACGCCTACCCGTCGCGCATCTCGTTCGTGCCGCCTTCCGGGGTCCCTCTGCCCGTCGTGGCCGACGCGGACTCGTCGGGACGCGTGACCGTGCGGACCAACGACCTGCAGTCGACGCTGCACGAGCTGCTGACCTGGGCACATTCGAACGACGTCGCACTGTCCGGTCTGGACGCCCGTTCGGCGTCGCTGGAGGAGGCGTTCCTGGCGATCGCGGAGGAGGCGGCATGAGGGCCGTGGCCATCGGGCAGGCGGAGCTGAAGTTGTTCTGGCGCAACCGGACCGCGCTGTTCAACTCGCTGCTGATGCCGTTGTTGCTGGTGCCGGTGCTGATCTCGGTGGACGCGAGCGGCGTGCCGCTGATCGCGGGCCTGATCGGGTTCTCGCTGCTCATGGCGGTGTACTACAACCTCGTCACGACGTTCGTGGCGCGGCGGGAGGAGCTGGTGCTCAAGCGGCTGCGCGTCGGCGAGCTGACCGATCCGGAGATCCTGTTCGGCGCGTCGCTGCCGTCGCTCGTGGTGGCGCTGGGGCAGATGCTGCTGTTCTCGGTCCTCGTCGCCGTGGTCGTCGGCGTCCCGCTGCCGGAGCGGCCGTGGTTCGTCCTGCTGGGTGTGCTGGGCGGCATCGCGTCGTTCACGCTGCTCGCGGCGGCCTCCTCGGCGTTCACGCGGACCGTGGAGATGGCGCAGGTGACGTCGTTGCCGGTGCTGATGGCGTGCCTCTTCGGCTCGGGGATGATGTTCCCGCTGGACGCGCTGCCCGAGCCCCTCGCGAAGGTGCTGGCGTACCTGCCGCTCACGCCGGTCCTCGACCTGCTGCGCGCCGGCTGGGGCGACGGCCCGGTGCTGCGGCCGTTGATCGTCCTGGCGGTGTGGATCGGCCTGGGGACCTACGCTGTGCAGCGGTATTTCCGGTGGGACCCTCGGAGGTGAGCTTGCTCGGCTGGTGGCGGTCGCGTGGCAACGCGGCGCGGTTCGACTTCTTCGTCCGCGCCACGTTCTACCTCGCCTACTTCTTCCTGCCGCCACTGCTGATCATCGGCATCGCCGAGGAGATCAGCACCGCCGCGGTGGTCGCGACCTCCGCGGCGGTGCTGCTCCACCTCGCGCTGAGCCTGCGCCTGGCGCACCTCGGCATCGAGCACTACCTGGGCAGGACCACGTTCCCCGGCCGCCTGCTGGTGCTGTACGTGGCGTACACGAGCGCCGTCCTGCTCGTCGCCGAACTGACCTACCCGCACCCGTCCCCCGGCAAGATCGACAGCCCGGCCAACGGCATCGCGGTGATGTTCCTGGTGCTGACGATCACCACCCTGTCCGCCCTGCGCCCCACCCGCCCGCTCGCGGTGGTGTCCGCGGCCGCGATCGGGTTCCTGTTCCTCACCGCCCCGATAGGCCACGCGGTCGCCAGCAGCGTCATGGTGCTGTTCCTGGCCTTCGCCTTCCGCACCACCCTGTGGATGCTCGGCCTGGTCTGGGAGCTCGACCGCTCCCGCGAGGTCCGCGCGAACCTCGCCGTGGCCGAAGAACGCCTCCGCTTCGCCCGCGACCTGCACGACGTAGTAGGCCGCAACCTCTCCGTCGTAGCCCTGAAAGCCGACCTCGCCGCCCAACTGGCGCGCCGCGGCCGTGACACGGCGATCGACGAGATGCTCAAGGTCCGCCGCATAGCCCAGGACTCCCTCGACGAGCTCCGCGCCGTCGTGAGCGGCTACCGCACCGCCGACCTCGCCGTGGAACTCGCCGGCGCCCGCTCCCTGCTGGGCTCCGCGGGCATCGACTGCCGGGTGATCGGCGACGTCACCTTCGACGGCGAACCGGCAGGCGCCCTGGGCTGGGCGGTCCGCGAAGGCGTCACCAACGTCCTGCGCCACAGCGAAGCCAGGACGTGCACGATCACGTTGCGCGGCAAGATCCTCACCATGTCCAACGACGGCGCCCGCCCCGAACCGTTCCGCTTCGGCAGCGGCCTGACCGGCCTGCGCGAACGCGTAGCGGCCCTCGGCGGCACCGTGACCGCGACCCCGGAAGCCCCCAACCGCTTCGTCCTCACCGTGGAGCTCCCGTGATCCGCATCCTCCTGGCAGACGACGAACACCTCATCCGAGGCGCCATGGCGGCACTCCTGTCGCTGGAGGACGACCTGGAGGTCGTGGCCCAAGCCGCCACCGGAGCCGAAGCCCTCGCCACCGCCCGAGTGGTCCGCCCGGATGTGGCCGTCATCGACCTGCAGATGCCCGACCTCGACGGCGTCTCGGTGGCCCAGTCCCTGGCCACCGACCTCCCCACCTGCTCCACGATGATCGTCACCAGCCACGGCCGCCCGGGCCACCTCAAACGAGCACTGGCAGCAGGCGTCCGAGGCTTCCTCCCGAAAACCGTCTCCTCGGACGTCCTCGCCACAGTCGTCCGCACCGTCCACACAGGCGGCCGCTACGTGGACCCGGCCCTCGCCGCCGAAGCCATCAGCGCCGGCGACAGCCCCCTGACCCCACGCGAAGCAGACGTCCTGGAGCTGGCCCTGGAAGGCGCCCCCATCGAGGAAATAGCCCGCCGCGCCTCCCTCTCACCGGGCACGGTCCGCAACTACCTCTCCTCAGCAGTGGGCAAAACCGGCGCCTCCAACCGCCACGAAGCAGCCCGCTTCGCCCGAGCACGAGGCTGGATCTAGCTTTCCCACCACTGCAACACCCGCAGGGCGTAGAACGTGAGCCACCTCGACGGCTCCCCACGAGGCACGTCGACCTCGAACCACACCCGGCCCGCATGCCGCCCGGCCTGCACCCACGTCCCATCGGCCTGCCGAGCGTCCCGGATCATCCCGACGGCCTCCTCCATCCGCGGATCCCCGACACCCGCGGCCCGGAAGTAGTCCATGGCGTTGAGCACGCTGTACCCCCACCGAAACGGCGACCGGAACTCGGCCACCCACTCCCCCACGACCTCCCCGGTGGACAACCGCCGGCACAGCCGCCGCTCAAGCAGGTACTCATCCCCCCGCCGACGAGCCTCCCGCGTAGCCGCCGTACCGCCAGTGGCCAACTCGTGGACCAACAACCCCTTCAACGAGTTGAGCGTGGAGTGAAACGACGACCTCACCGACCCCTCAACCCACTCGCAGTTCCACCCACCGTCCTCGAGCTGATGCTCGACGAACCACTCCGCGATCCCCTCGACAGGCGCCCCGAGCCACACCCCGTTGGCCAAGGTCCACGAGTTGATGCAGCAGTCCACCTCCCCACCCCAGTAGGGCAAGTCCTGGTACTCCCACCGACACCCTTGATCCAGCAGCTCCACGGTCCGCCGCTCCCGCAACACAGCAGGATCAAGCCCCCACTCCCGCAACGAACTCAAGGACCAGGTCGTAGCCGTCCAAGGCTGCCCACCCTCCCCAGCCCCGTCGAACCCAGCGGGGAAGAAGGCCCCACCAGCCCACATGCCGTCGCTCCCCTGAGCGGCAAGCAACCGAGCCCCAAACCCCTCCACAGCCACCCGCTCCCGCGTGGCACGCCACACAGCGTCAGGCTCCCCCGCCAGATCTCGCTGCACCTGCCACCGCAACGCAGGATCCGAGTCCACCAACCAGGCCATCACCTCAGGCATCCGACGACCCTAGCCCTCGCACCCTCCACACGTCCCCACCAGCGCAAACCCATCCATGGCACCCCGATTTTGGCGGGCGGCGACGATCATGTAATCTATGCACACACCACGGCGCGAGCCGAGGCAGAACTGAATACGTCCGGGTGGCGGAATGGCAGACGCGCTAGCTTGAGGTGCTAGTCCCCGAAAGGGGGTGGGGGTTCAAGTCCCCCCTCGGACATTCTCTTACCCCACGGGATTCGTCGGAATCCCGTGGGGTAATTCATATTTCAACCAATTTCGTGTCATCACACCAATCCAGCGCGAGCGCCGGTTGAACTGGACGACGAGCAGGTTCCACGCTTTTCAGCATTAGTAATGCGGGTCGAATTTCAAGACGGTAATCGTCATAGTGAATCTGCAAGCGTTGCTCGCGGACTTGATCGACCAACTCCTCGCCCGCACCTTCCTGCACGGGCCCAGCGGTCCGCGCGAGTAGATGTGGCAGCGCCTCGAGCAGATGGTCTTCTCGGACGTAGAGGTTCCGTGGTTCGCCGTCGGAACGTCGCTTGACGCTGGTGAAGCCATGCCGGCAGCGATAGCCAGCTCGCCCGTGAACCCAGTGCCCGTCCATCCGCCGGCCACAAAGCCCGCACGCGACGAGTCCCGCAAGCAGATAGCGTCGGACCTCGCCATCCTTGGCAGGCTTCGCCGCCCGCAGGCCCTGCACCGAGACGAACGTCTCGTCATCAACGAGCGGCTCGTGCGCGATCTGCTCAGATACCTCCCACTCGCTGACGGGGTTGTACCGCAACACTCCCGAGCCGCGGCCACCTGCACGACCTCCCGATCCATGGCCGGTCGTGCTGCTTCGGTTCCACACCTGCCGTCCGGTGTAGCGCGGGTTCTCCAGGATCATCGCCACTGTCCGGACGATCCACCGCTCCCCCGACCTGTGCGCGTTCCGCTCTGGATCCGCGCCCGACGGGCACACCACGCCACGCTCGTTGAGTTCACGCGCCAACGACGCCACCGTCCGGCCGCGTGCACGTTCGGCGAACATCCACCGCACCCACGGCGCCGTCACCGGATCCGGCGCCAACACCTGCACCCGCCTACCCCACCGACCATGCACCGGATTCGGGTGCCGACCACCATCAACCAACCGATACCCATACGGCGGCCGACCGCCCAAGAACCTGCCCTGTTGCCGAGTCTGCGCCCGCATCGCCGCCAGCACTCGCTGACGAGCCCGCGCCACCTCACGCTGCGCCTGCGCACCCAACAACACCATCAGCGCCTCATGTACCGGGCTGCCGAGCTCCACCGGGCCATCCGCTTCCGGTAGCCAGACCGCGACACCCAACGCGTTCAGCTTGGACACGACCTCACGGAACTGATCACCGTGAAACGCCCGCTCGTACTCGCCCACAACGACCGCATCGAACTCACGAGCAGGGTTTGCGGCGGCAGTCAGCAGCGCTGCGGACTCCGGACGGTCCTGCCACGACCACCGCCGAGATACGCCGACATCGAAGAACTCTCTGACAACCGAACCGACGCCCTCGATCAACTCCTCCGATACGGCACGTTGCCACGCATGAGACGTCTGAACGTCTTGAAACGTGCTCGTCGACATCCGGCCGTAGAACGCAAAGCGCAGGCCAGGCTCCTCAGACGGTGCCACTGGACGGCGGCGTCCCGTCAACGCGGCAACCAGTTCGGCGTTCGTCAACGTGGCCACAGTCAGCTCCCTCGGTCAAAAACCGAGACCCAGCTGCCGAAGGCGTCGTGACGACGTCCTGTCCATCTCCACCCAAACAGACCAAGAGCGAGCCAGACCAGACATCAGGCCAGCTCACCCCCAGCCCGGAGTTCTCCCACACGGGCCACTCAAACCAGGCTCGACGTGCTCGCCTGGATCAACCTGCCTCAATACCCGCGTGACGCGTCGACACCGAGAACCATCCGTCCGAGGTCCGTGCCACGACTAGGACACGCTTCCCTAGGCCGCAGGAAGCATCCAACCCTCACGGCGGCGTGGGTCAGGCGGTCGTGACGTCGTAGGCGTGGCCAGCGAGCCGCAGGCGATCGATCAGAGGCCGGCCCATGGCCGTCGCAGGCGTGAGCGAGCCGGACCGCTGCGGGAGGTCGTCGAGGGCCAGGCAGAGGGCGCTCTGCCCGAGCATGACGGCCGTCGCGGCGTAGCCGGGATCGCCCGGTCCGGCGACTGTCGCCCGGTAGCGGCGCCCCGAGCTGGTGGTGGCGTGCAGCACCGAACGGAACCAGCCCTTCGCACGAGCCTGTTCGCTGGGCCCGGTACCGGGCGCGGGCAGCACCCGGTCGAGCAGGCCGCGGACGGGCCTGACCGACATCGCGCCGACCAGCCCGGCCAGCCCACCGGTGATACCCGCCGCCATGAGCGCTCCGGTGACGCCCCGCCCCGCGCCCATCACCTCGCCGTAGCGCAGCTCTGGCCCGTAGGCCCAATCGAGCAGGGCGTTGCTGCGCCGCACGATGCGGGTGTTGAACGGGGCCATCACGAACGGCGCCTGCCACGTCCCGTCGGCGGCGCGGGAGGGCATCCCCGCGTCACGGGGCTGGGCGGGCGTCGGCTCTGCCGCGCGGTCGGGACTGAGCGCATGCGGATCCGCGGCAATGCGCCGCAGGCCGGGATTGCTCTCGTAGGCCTCGATCTGCGCCCGCAGCGAGTCGATCGTGCCGCCGCTGAAACCGCCGCGGACCGTAGCCACCAACCGCACGTCGGTGAGCGGACCCGCGCCGTCGGCCACGGCCCGCTCGTGCAGCAACAGCATGCCCAGGTCGGACGGGATCGAGTCGTAGCCGCAGGCATGCACGATCCGGGCTCCGGACTCCAGGGCCAGCTCGTGCACGGCGTCGATCGCGGCGCGGACGAACAACACCTCGCCGGTCAGATCCGCGTAGTGCGTGCCGGCCCGTGCGCACGCCTCGACGACCGGGAGCCCGTAACGCGCATACGGGCCGACGGTGGTGGCGAGCACCCGCGTCGACGCGGCCAGCGCCGCCAGCGCGACCGGGTCCCCCGAGTCGGCGACGACCAGCGGCCACTCCCGCGCCGCCGCAGGCAGCTCGGCCCTGGTGGCGGCGAGCTTGTCCGCGGACCGCCCGGCCAGCGCGAACCGCACGCCCTCGGGGGCGTGCCGGGCCAGGTATGCGGCGGTCAGCGCCCCGACGAACCCGGTGGCGCCGTAGACGACGACGTCGTGCTCACGATTCATGACCGTCAGCATGCCCCTAACGCTCCGGCCACCGCGCCGGTCGGGTGGCCTGGACGCGGTGCGGGAGGAATGCGGTCGTGCTCCTACACACCGCCTCGCCCACTGCAGGCCGTGTTCTCCCGCGCCATACGCTCGATCAACGCCACGACGGTCTCATCGACCCGCAGTCGACCAGCCCGATTCGGGTAGGTCCACTTCTTGGCGACCAGGCGCCGATGCCACGGCAACACCGTGCCCGGCGACACCAACCGGTGCTCCCGGAGCCAGCGAGGTAGTCGCCGTGCCAAGGCGGCCAGCACAGCGCGGTCAGCCCAGTCCGACCGCGGACGACCATGAGTACGGCGCAACACCGCGACCTTATGCCGCAATACCAACAACTCGACGTCCTTCGATGCCGACGACCGGCCGAGCAGGAGCAGCCAGCCACCCAGCTGGACAAAGACTAGGTACAGCAGTCGCAGCGTCACGCTCACGAACATGCCGACCGAACAACAGAGCCCGACCACCGCAGCTCAACACATGTATGCAGAGTTCTGGCACCTCACACGGTATGAGACCTCGGAGCTGACCGGGATGTGCGTGTGTTCCGCGAGGAACAGCGCGCTCAGGCCGCGCTTCTCAAGACCTGGTCCGAGGATCGTCGGTCCGATGCTTCCGTCAGTCAGGAAGGTCGAAACACCCAACTTCGCCGGGCTTCTCCATCATTCACGAGGTGGCACGACTCATCTTGATCAGCTCGTCCAGCCGGTCAGCGGGCAATGCGGCGGGGAGGAAGCCCGCGAACTGGTGCAGGGTCATCCCGCGAGCCATCTTCATGCCGTCCTCGACGTGGTCGCTCTGCTCGGATGCCGGAGTGCCCATGACGGAGTGGAGCAGCTCGGTGAACTGCGCTCCGACGACCGGGTGGTCGAACCAGTCGCCGACGGTGGACTGCATCGAGAGTTCCGCGACCAAGGATTCACCGGCAAGCGACATGACCTGCTCGGCGACGATCTCGATCACCGAATGTCCGATCTGGACGGTGTAGTCACCGGGTGCCACCACCCAGCGGCCCTCCAGCACGTCCCAGTAGGCGAAGGCACGGCGGTCGAGGTCCAGGGTGATGGTGCGGGTTTCGCCCGGTGACAGCTCGACCTTCTCGAACGCTCGCAGCTCGCGCGCGGGTCGCCGCACGGGGCCCGCGGTGGTGGCCACATACACCTGTACGACGTGCTTACCCGAGCGCGGGCCGGTGTTCGTGACGGTGACGTCGAGCTGGGCGGTGTCGGGGCCGGTGGCGGTGACGGTCAGGTCGGTGGTGGTGAAGGTGGTGTAGCTCAGTCCGTGCCCGAACGGGTAGCGCACATCGCGTTCGGCGGTGACGTAGTGGCGGTAGCCGACCATCACGCCTTCGCCGTAGCGCACGTGTCCTTGTTCGCCGGGGAAGTTGAGGTGTGCCGGGGTGTCTTGCAGCCGCAGGGGGATCGTTTCGGCGAGGTGGCCGGACGGGTTGACCACGCCGTAGAGCAGGTCGGCCAGCGCCGCGCCGCCGGCCTGGCCGAGCAGCCAGCCTTCCAGGATCGCGTCGACCTGGTCGTGCCAGCCCTCCAGCGACACCACGCCGCCGTTGGACAGCACCACCACGGTGCGCGGTGCCGCCGCGGCCACCGCCTGGATCAGCTCCACCTGGTCGGCGGGCAGGTCGATGTGCTCGCGGTCGAAGCCTTCCGACTCGCGCACGATGCCCGCGAACACCACGGCCACGTCGGCGGTGGCCGCGACCTTTGCGGCTTCCGCCCGCAGCTGTGCCGGAGCACCACTGCCGTCGCGGTAGTAGCCGGGGGCGTAGTCGACCTGGCCCGCCGCGTGCGAGCGGATGGTGTGCAGCGCTGTCTCGAGCAGCGTCGGGTTGATGTGCGAGCTGCCACCGCCCTGGTACGAGGGCAGCACGGCGAACTCGCCGATGACGGCGACACGTGAGGTCTGCGCGATGGGCAGCACGGCGTGTTCGTTGCGCAACAGCACCGCGCACTCGGCGGCGACCTGCCGGGCCACGGCATGCCCTGCCTCGATCTCCTCCTTGCTCAGCACCGGGTCCCGGTCCGAGGGCTGGACGTACCGCCCGAGCGCGCCTACCCGGCGCGCGGCGGCGTCGACCACCGCCTCGGGCAAGCGGCCCGATCGCACCGCGGCGACCACCTCCTGGACGGACGACGGCGCCCCCGGCATCTCGAGGTCGGTGCCCGCGGCCAGGGCTGCCACCCGGTCGTTCACCGCGCCCCAGTCCGAGACCACGAGGCCGGTGAAGCCCCACTCCTCGCGCAGCACCTCGGTGAGCAGCCAGTGGTTCTCGGAGGCGTACACGCCGTTGATCTTGTTGTAGGAGCACATCACCGTGGCCGGGGACGCCTCGGTGACCACCCGTTCGAACGCGGACAGGTAGATCTCGCGCAGGGTCCGCTCGTCGACGTCCGCGCTGATCCGCATGCGCTCGGTCTCCTGGTTGTTGACCGCGAAGTGCTTGACCGACGCGCCGACGCCTTCGGCTTGCAGGGCACCGACGTAGGCAGAGCCCAGCACGCCCGACAGGTGCGGGTCTTCGGAGTAGTACTCGAAGTTGCGCCCGCACAGCGGTGTGCGCTTGATGTTCACGCCAGGACCGAGCACGACGTCGGCGCCCAGTGCACGGGCTTCGCGCGCGACGGCGGTCGCGACCTGCGCGGCGACCTGCCGGTCCCAGCTCGAGCCGACCGCAACCGCGGGCGGGAAGCACGTGGCGGGAAGGCTGGGGTTGATGCCCAGGTGGTCGCTGGTGTCGGCTTGCCGGCGGATGCCGTGCGGACCGTCGCTGAGCACGACGGGTTTCAGCCCGGCTTCCTCGTCGGCGGCGGTGGACCAGAAGTCGCCGCCTGTCAGCAGCGCGGCCTTGCGCTCCAGCGGCAGGTCGGCGGGATCGAGTCCGTTCATCGTGGTGCTCCTGGATGCGAAGGGATCAGGCGGTCTTCTCAGCGGTGACCAGCACTTCGGCCGTCAGGCCGGGGTCTGCGGCGACGCTGACGCGGATGTCCCCCGGTCCCGTGGGACGGATGACGGCGAGCACACGGCCGCAGAACGTCGAATGGGCGGCGGCGGTGAACGGTTCGGTGTTCTGCGGGTTGCCGCTGCCGAGACCCTGGAGGACGGCTGGACCGTCGATGGTCACCTCGATCCGGCGATCGGCCGCGGTGTGCACCACGCCGTCTCGGTCAACCAGGGTGATCTCGACGAACGTCAGGTCGTCCACGCCCGCCGTGATGATCGACCGGTCCGCAGTCGCGGTGAGAGCGACCTCGCCGATCGCTGTGCGCAGCTCGGCGCGACCGGTTTCCGCACCGCCGCGGTAGGCGATCGCGGTGACGACACCCTCGGCGTAGGGCACCTCGAACTCCGCGCGGTACCGGTGCACGGTCTCGCGTCCCAGCGACGCGCCGTTGACCAGCAACTCGACCTCGTCGGCATCACTGTAGACCTCGACCTCCAGCGGCTTGCCCTCCTGGCCGGGCCAGGTCCACGAGGCGATGCTGTCGCTCCAGGCCCACGGCGAGGACACGACCTCACGTCCGCGGGACTCCGGCCTGCGGACCGCGAGGTAGGGCGCGGATCGCAGGCCGAAGACGATCTCGCGGTAGTAGGAGGCCGGGCGGCGCACACCGGTGATGTCGATGTCACCGACCCACGCGGTGAGCCACGGGTAGTCGGCCATGAAGCTGCCCGGTTCGTCGCGGTACTGCGGCCTGCCGACCCCGACTTCGCCGAGGTAGTCCCACCCCGCCCAGGTGAAGTCGCCGATGACGTGCGGGTACTTCATGACCAGGCGCCACAGGTGGTCGATGCGCGTGGGAAAGGTCTCCGAGCCGACGATGACCCGGTTGGGGAACAGCTCCTGATCCAGCTCGTAGCGGCCGTCGAGGTAGTTCAGGCCCGCGACGTCCAGGGTGGCGAAGACCTCGGCGGTGCGTTCGGTGACCAGGTCGGAGGTGCCGATCTGGTTCATCATCTCCCCCGCGTCCGACATGAACGTGTTGATCCCGGTGCCTTCTGCCTGGCGGGCAGCGGCCTGGGCTTTCAGCTCGTCCATGACGGTGAGCAGGGCGTTGACACCGCTGGTCACGTACCGGGTGCTGTCCAGCGACCGCACCCGCTCCGCCAGCCGCCGCGCCCAGATCGCGCCGTGCGGGCGACCGGCCTCCGGGATCTCGTTGCCGATGGAGTAGGCGAAGACGCTCGGGTGGTTGCGGTCCTTGCGCACCATCGCCTCGATGTCGCGTTCCCACCAGTCGGCGAAGTCCAGGGCGTAGTCGAAGTCGCTCTTGTTCTGAGTCCACATGTCGAACGCCTCGTCCATGACCAGCACTCCGAGCCGGTCGCAGGCGTCGAGCATCGCGCGGCTCATCGGGTTGTGCGAGCTGCGGATGGCGTTGAACCCCGCCTGCTTGAGCAGTTCCACGCGCCGCTCCTCGGCCCTGGCGATCGCCGCGGCACCGAGGACGCCGTTGTCGTGGTGGACGCACGCTCCGCGCAGCTTGACGACTTCGCCGTTGATCCGGAAGCCGCGCACCGCGTCGAGCTCGAGCGTGCGGATGCCGAACGTGGTGTCCGCTTCGTCGATCACGTCCTCGCCCGCCCGAACAGTGACCGATGCGCGGTACAGCGACGGCGAGTCGACGCTCCACAACGCCGGATGCAGCACCGTCATGCGTTGACGCAGCACAGCGTCCTCACCCGGAAGCGCGCTCACCGGGGCGCGGTCCACCGCGACGACGTTGTCCTCGGCGTCGAACAGCGTGGTTTCGACCGTGACGGTGCTCAGCCTCCGGGCTTCGTTCTCGATCGTCGTGGCGACGTGCACCACGGCACGGTCGTGGCCGATGTCGGAGGTGGTGACGGCGATCCCGTCGAGCGCGACGTGCACCGGGTCGGCGACGACCAGGTGCACGGGACGGTGGATGCCGCCGCCGGAGTACCAGCGCGAGTCGCGGTGCGACCGTGCCTCGACTCGCAGGACGTTCTCCTCGCCGTAGCGGATGAAGTCGTCGGCCTTGACGGAGAAACCGGTGTACCCCGACGCCCAACGGCCGGCGAGGTCGTCGTTGAGGTACACCAGTGCCGACCGGTACACACCCTCGAACTCGATCCGGATCCGCTTCGCGGCCCACTCCTGCGGCACGAAGAACTTCTTCGTGTACTCCCAGACGCCGCCGGGGAAGAAGCCCGTCGCCGCCCCACCGTCCATGCCGGCGTCGCGCTGGGTGCCGATGACGGCGTCATGCGGCAGGGTCACCGGCTCAGCGGGAACCGATCGGCTGAGCTCGGCGAACTCGTTCACCTTCGCGCGGAACGCCCAGCCATCGGAGAACTGCTGACGGATCACTGGTGCTGCCTTTCGCAGGAACGTCTCGGTGGTTGGTGGCGCGCGCAACCAAGCGGCGAGGCGTACCGTACGGGCCAGCGGTTGCCCGCGCAACCACCTGCGGCTGCTGCTAGCGTTTGCCGAGGTTGCGCGCACAAGCAGAACAGTGGAATGGACGCATGACTGACCGTGGACTGAAGGATCGAAACGACCGGCGGGTCACCGCGGCAGACGTGGCGAAGTCCGCCGGCGTGTCGCGTGCGACCGTGGGCTACGTCCTGAACAACACCCCGGGAACCCGCATCTCCCCGGAAACACGCCGGCGTGTCCTGGACGAAGCCACCCGCCTGGGCTACCGGCCCAGTGCGGCCGCCCAGGCGCTAGCCCGCGGCAGGTCGAAGATCGTGCTGGTCGTGCTGCCCGACTGGCCGCTGGAGATCACCCTCCGCACCCAGTTGGACGAAGCAGCCCGAGTGCTGGACGAGGCCGGTTACGCCGTCATCGTCCACACCGACCACGGATCCGAACACGCCCAGCCGTTGTGGAAGCTCGTCGAACCGGAAGTGGTCGTCGGACTCGTCCCGTTCACCCCGGCCCAGGTGCGTTCCATTCGTGCGGCGGGGATCTCGCGCATCACCCCGGATCCGGAGCGGCGTCTGGACATCGGCGCCATACCGGCGGTGGTGGCGGGTGCCCAGCTCCAGGTCCGGCACCTCGCGTCGCTGGGCCACCAAGCCCTGGCGTTCGCGTCACCGGCTGATCCGCGTCTCGCCGACCTGGCGGCCGTCCGGCGCGCAGCCGCGGAACAAGAAGCCGCGGCACTGGGCGTAGAGGTGCGCGACGCCCGTGCGGTCGACCATCGCGACGACGCCCTGCCGTCGGTGCTGCACGCCTGGTTGTCGGCCGGCATCACCGGCGTGGTCGCGTTCAACGACGACGTGGCGGGCACGATCGCTGGCACAGCGGCACGGGCGAACATCTCCGTGCCGGAAGATTTGGCGGTCGTGGGGCACGACAACACCCCCATGGCGTCCTACTTCGTCCCCACCCTTTCCTCGGTGGGCATCGACAGCGTGGGTTTCGGGCGGTGGATGGCCCAGCAGGCCCTGAACCTGGCCGAAGGGCAGCCCGGCACCGACGAACTCCCAGCGCCCACCGCCTTCCTGATCGAACGCGAATCGACCAGCCCGGCGCGGTGAGCACACCGCGCCAGCCGGCGCGGGTCTCCTGAGATCGACACACGCTCATAACAACGTGAACTCGTGGTTGCGCGCGCAACCTAGCCGACGTAACGTCTGCGAAACTTCGGTTGCGCGCGCCACCTCTCTCAGTCGAGACACTGGAGTCACCGCGATGACGAGCACCATGCACGACGTGGGACCGGTCGAGGAGAACCTGCGGCCGGTCAGCGGCTGGTTCATGACCGTCTACACGCTCACCAACTTCGGCCTGTCACTCGTGGTCCTGATGCCGATCCTCTTCAGCCTGGCCTACAAGATCCAGGTCGTGGACCCGGCCTCGAAGGAGAGCAGCCTCGGGCTGGTCATCGGCGTCGCCGCGGTCGTGTCGATCGTCATCGGTCCGGTCATCGGTGCGCTGAGCGACCGGACCCGTCTGGCGTGGGGCCGCCGCCGGCCGTACCTGCTCGCGGGGATCGTCATCAACGCCGCCGGCTCGCTGCTGATCGCCACCTCGTCGTCGATCCCGGCGATCCTGGTCGGCTGGGTGGTCGCGACCATCGGCCTGACCTTCGCGGCGACGGCGGTCAACCCCGTCATCGCGGAGTGGGTGCCCCAGGCGCAACGCGGCAGGCTCGGGGCGTTCGCCGGTGTGGCCGCACAGCTGGCCGGGGTGGCGGCCACCCTGATCGGGAGCCTGCTGCTCGACCACCAGGTGCTGCTGTTCCTGCTCCCGGTGCTGGTCCTCACGGTGATGTCGGTGTTCTTCCTGTTCACCGTCCCCGACCGCCCTGCGGAGTCCACCACGCAGGCGACGTCAGCAGTCCGCTTCGTCAAGGATCTCGCGTTCAACCCGTTGGAGCACCGCGATTTCTCGTTGGTGCTCATCGGCAAGTTCTTGCTGACACTGGGTACGAACTTCTTCACGACCTACCAGCTGTACTTCATGCTCGACCGGTTGAAGCTGGTGCCGGCGGAGGCAGGGCAGAAGCTCGCACTGCTCGGGGGGATCGGCGTTCTGGTCGGGACGATGTCCGCCATCATCAGCGGCCTGATCTCCGACCGGATCAAACGGCGGAAGCCGTTCATCTACGGAGCCGCCGCGGCGATGTCCGGCGGCCTGGTCATCGCCGCCGTGGCGAATGATCTGGTGGTCTACAGCGCGGGCGCCATTCTGCTGACGGTCGGCGTGGGCATGTTCGGCACGGTCGACCTGGCGCTCGTCAGCGACGTCATGCCGGACCGCGGGAAGCGGGCCGGCAAGTACATGAGCATCTACTACAACATCGCCAGCAGTCCGGCCGGAGCGATCGCCCCGATCCTCGCGCCGCTCGTGCTGGCCATCGGTGGTGGCGCCAACTACGCCGCGTTGTTCCTCACCGCCGCCGTCCTGGCGGTGGGCGCGGGCGTGACGGCTTGGCGAATCCGCAGCGTCCGATGATCATCACGGAGAAGAGCGAGCAGTTGACAACGCCCATCATCGCCGGGTTCTTCCCCGACCCGAGCATCTGCCGGGCCGGAAACGCCTACTACCTGGCCAACTCCAGCTTCGAGTACGCACCCGGCGTGCCGATCCACCGCAGCACCGATCTGGTGACCTGGACACCGGTCGGCAACGCCCTGCACCGGCCGAGCCAGCTCGACGTCCGCATCGCCCCTGCGAGCACCGGTGTGTACGCGCCGACGCTGCGCCACCACGGGGACAAGTTCTGGATGGTGACGACGAACGTGCTCGAGCACCACCGCGGCCAGCTGATCGTCACGGCCGACGACCCGGCGGGTCCGTGGTCGGACCCGGTTCACGTGGACGGCGCGATCGGGATCGACCCTGATCTGATGTGGGATGAAGACGGGGTCTGTCACCTGACGTGGGCTTCGAACCTGCCCGGAATCGCGAGCATGCCGATCGATCCCGCGACCGGCACGGCCCTCGGCTCACCGCGATTGCTGTGGCAGGGCACGGGACTCGCTCACCCGGAGGGGCCTCACCTGTACCGGCGCGACGGCTGGTGGTACCTCGTGCTCGCGGAGGGTGGCACCGAGCGCGGGCACACCGTCACCGTCGCGCGGGCCACCTCCCTTGCTGGGCCGTGGGAGGCCGCGCCGACGAACCCGATCCTCACTCACCGCAGCACCACCCATCCCGTGCAGAACACCGGCCACGCCGACCTCGTCGAGCTGGCCGACGGCTCGTGGGCCGTGGTCTACCTCGGCGTGCGACCACGCGGACGGACACCGATGTTCCACGTCAACGGCCGCGAGACGTTCATCGCGGGGGTGACGTGGATCGACGGGTGGCCGGTGGTCGACGAGGAGCGCTTCGCCCCGGCCCCACCGGACTACTCGTTCGTCGACAGGTTCGACTCCACCGAACTCGACCACCGCTGGGTCTCCCCCAACGTCTTCCCGGACGCCTTCACCAGGCTGGAAGGCGGTCGCCTCGTGCTGACCGCTCCAGCCGAGGGCGACCCGAAGCCGGTGCTGTCGGCACGGGCGCGTGATCCCGAGTGGACCGCCGAGGTCCGGCTCGACACCTCCGCGGGCATCGGGCGGTTCCTCGTCCGGATCGACGAGTCGCACTGGTACGGACTCACTGCCGACGCGGAAACGGTCACGGCCACCGTGGTGATCGGTCCTGCCCACACCCCCGTTGCCCAGGTGCCGTTGCGCGGACGGGCAACACTGCGCATCTCCGTCCGTGAACCCGTCGCGGTCTCGCCCATGCCGGTGCACGAGCCCGATCTCATCGAGCTGGCCGTCATGGCGGACGACGGAACACCGGAGGTGCTCGGGACCTTCGACGGCCGCTACCTGTCCACCGAGGTGGCGGGTGGGTTCACCGGTCGCACGTTCGGCGTCGAACCCGTCGCGGGCGAGGTCGCGGTCCACCACATCTCGTACAGATCACTTGGCTGACAAGGAATCCTGTGAATCACACCTGGCACGCCAGCTTCGTGGCATCCGAGGCGGCGGGCGATGCGGCGCCGTACTTCCGGCGCGAGTTCACCTCCGGAAAACCGGTGCGGGCGACGCTGCACGTCACCGGACTCGGCATCGTCGAGCCCTACCTCAACGGTGTCCGCGTGGGAGACGAAGTGCTCGCGCCGGGCTGGAACTCCTACCGCCACCGCCTGCACGTGAGCCGATACGACGTCACCGGCCTGGTCCGCGACGGTGCGAACGCGATCGGCGCGATCGTCGGTGACGGCTGGGCGGTGGGCCGGATCGGGTACGAGGGCAAGCGCAACCTCTACACCGACCGACCGGCGCTGTTCCTCCAGCTCGAACTCGACCACGGCGACCGCATCGAGATCGTCAGCACGGCGGAAGGTTTCCGCTGCGGGACCGGAGCGGTCCTCGCCAGTGACCTGCTCGACGGCGAAACCTACGACGCCAGGCTCGAACCCGAAGGCTGGAGCGCGTCCGGATTCGACGACAGTGCGTGGACACCGGCCGTTCCGTTCGACTGGAGTCTCGACACGGTGGTCACCACCGACGCACCGCCGATCCGGCGGATCGAGGAGCTCACGCCGGTCTCGGTCACCACGAGCCCGTCCGGCAGGACGATCGCCGACTTCGGGCAGAACATCGCCGGCTGGGTGCGGATCACGACGTCCGGCCCTGCCGGCGCCGTGATCACCCTGCGGCACGCGGAAGTCCTCACCGCCGGCGAACTGGACACGACGAGCCTGCGGACCGCGACCGCGACCGACCGGTACACCTGCCGTGGCGGCGAGGCGACGTGGGAGCCGCGGTTCACCTTCCACGGTTTCCGCTACGCCGAGGTCGACGGGCCGTTCGACGAGATCCGGGCCGTGGTCGTGCACAGCGACATGACCCGCACCGGCTGGTTCGACTCCTCGCACGAGCTGCTCAACCGGCTGCACGCCAACGTGGTCTGGTCGATGCGCGGAAACTTCGTCGGTGTGCCGACGGATTGCCCGCAACGGGACGAGCGCCTGGGCTGGACCGGCGACCTCAACGCGTTCGGCCCGACTGCCGCGTTCCTGTACGACGTGCGTGGTGTGCTCGGCTCCTGGCTCGCGGACCTGGCCGCGGAGCAGCGGGACAAGGGTTACGTGCCGATGGTGGTCCCGGACGTGCTGTCCACGCCGGCACCGCCGACCGCGTTGTGGAGCGACACCGCGGTGAGCCTGCCCTGGACGATCTACCAGGAGTACGGCGACGAAGAAGTCCTGCGCCGCCAGTACGACTCCATGTCCTCCTTCGTCCGGGACGTCGAGGCACGGCTCGACGAGAACGACCTGTGGAGCACCGGGTTCCAGTTCGGCGACTGGCTCGACCCCGACGCCCCGGACCACAACGCGTCGGGCGGCAAGACCGACCGGCATCTCGTGGCCTCGGCGTTCCTGTGCCGGGTGACCAGGGAAATGGCCGACACCGCCGCAGTGCTCGGGAAGCACGACGACGCCGTCCACTTCACCGCCCTGGCCGAACGGGTGCGGGCCGCCTTCCGCCGCGAATACGTCACGGCGACAGGCCGGGTCACCGGCGAGACCGCCACGGCGTACGCGCTCGCGATCTGCTTCGGCATTCTCGACCCTGCGCAGGAAACCCATGCAGGCAACCAACTCGCGCGGCTGGTCGCCAAGGCCGGCTACCGCATCTCCACCGGATTCGCCGGCACCCCCTACGTCTGCGAGGCGCTGAGCCGCACCGGTCACGTCGACGACGCCTACCGGGTCCTGTTGCAAACCGAGTGCCCGTCGTTCCTCTACCCGGTCACGATGGGCGCCACCACCATCTGGGAGCGCTGGGACGCCATCAATCCCGACGGCACACTGCACCTGACGGGGCTGGACTCGCAGAACCACTACGCCCTCGGGGCAGTGGCGAACTGGCTGCACCGTGTCGTCGGCGGCCTCACGCCCGCAGAGCCCGGCTACCGCACCATGCGCATCGCTCCCCAGCCGGGCGGTGGCCTCACCCACACAACCCTCACGCACGACACGATCCACGGCCGGGTCACCATCGCATGGCGCACGGCCGACGACCGCCTGCGCGTGGAGGTCGGCATCCCGGAGGGCACCACGGCGACGGTCGTGCTGCCGCAGCACCCGGACGGTTTGGTGGAGGAAGTCACCGAGGGCAACCACACGTGGGAGTACGACACGCCGAAGCCACCGCAGCGGTCGTACACAATGGACACTCCCCTCCAGGCGCTGGCCAACGATCCGGAGGTCTGGCGCGCGGTCACCGCGGTGTTCGACAAGCACCTCCCCGGCATCCCGATCTACGGCAACACTCCGGAGAGCGCGGGCATCTCGCTCAACACCATGCTCGACTACCTGCCGCAGACGCCGGCCGAGCTGAAGGCCGGCCTCGTCGCGGCCATCGGCGCGGAGGCCGAGCACTGAAATGCCCGCACCAATTGGAAGGAAACCCGTTTTGCCTCCCGAACAGCCCTACCGCGATGCGTCGCTTCCTGTCTCCGACCGGGTCGCGGACCTGCTCAGCCGCATGACCCTGGAGGAGAAGGCCGCGCAGCTCACCGCACCCACCGCACCCGCGATCGACGTCCACAACCCGCCGTCCACCGGGTGGGGCGCCGTTCTTGCGGCGTTGGCGTGCATCGAGTCGTCACCGCGCGAGATCGCCGCCGCGATCAACGAACTGCAGCGCAAGCACGTCGAGGACACGAGGCTGGGCATTCCCGTGCTCGTCGCCGAGGAAGCTCTGGTCGGGTTGAAGATCCAGGGCGCGACGATGTTCCCCGACGCGATCGCCCAGGCCGCCACGTGGGATCCGGAGCTGATCGGGCGGATGGGTGCCGCGATCGGGTCCCAGATGGCGCGCACCGGTACCCGTCAGGCACTGGCGCCGCTCGCCGACACGGCCAGGGACCCGCGCTGGGGCCGGGTGGAGGAGACGTACGGCGAAGAGCCGTACCTCGTCGGGTCGATCGCCACCGCGTTCGTCCGCGGCCTGCAGGAGGCCGACCCCGAGGCGCCGCTCATCGCGACGGTGAAGCACTTCCTCGGCTACAGCGCCAGCGCCGGTGGCCGCAACACCGACTCGGCCTCGATCGGCCCGCGCGAGCTGCGCGAGGTCCACTCGGTGCCGTTCGAGATGGTGATCCGCGACGGCGGGGCGCGTGGCATCATGCCCGCGTACATCGACATCGACGGCGTTCCGGTGACTGGTTCGCGCGCGTATCTCACCGATCTGCTCCGTGATGAGCTGGGTTTCGACGGGCTGGTCATCTCCGACCTCGGCGCCGTCGGCCAGCTCCACACCAAGCACGGCACCGCGGACAGCGAGGCGGACGCGTGCGCCCAGGCCGTGCGTGCCGGGGTGCACCTGGACCTCGTGCCCCGGCTGACGACGGGTCACCTGGTCGAGGCGGTCGAGTCCGGACTCCTCACGACGGCCGACCTGGACCTGGCGGTGGGCACGGTCCTGCGGACGAAGTTCGAGCTGGGCCTGTTCGAGCGGCCGTACGTCGACCTGGACGGGGTGCCGGAGACGCTCGACCCCTCGGGGACACGTGCCCTGGCTCGCGAGATCGCCGAGCAGTCGATTGTGCTGCTCCGCAACGAGCCGGTCGACGGCGTTCCTCTTCTTCCTCTCGGCCCGGACACCGGAACGATCGCGGTCATCGGCCCGAACGCCGACCGTCTGATGGGGCAGCTGGGCAACTACAGCTATCCGGTGCTCGAGAGCGTGGCGAAGCGGTTCGCACTCGCCGCGGACCCGACGGCTCGCGCGGACGAGGCCGTCGAGTTCGGCGGAAGAACCGGGGCGGACCAGGCCCGTTTGATGGTGGACTCCGTACCCGTGGTCACGTTCCTCGAGGGGATCCGTGCCAGGGCCGGTGGTGCGACGGTGCTGTACGAGCCGGGATGCCCGGTGCAGGACGAGGACCGCTCGGGCATTCCCGCGGCCGTCGAAGCGGCGAGATCCGCGGACGTCGCCGTGCTCGTCGTCGGGGACCAGGCGGGCATCAACGCTTTCGGCACCGTCGGTGAGGGTCTGGACAGCTTCACCTGCGAACTGCCCGGCGTGCAGCGAGAACTGGTCGAGGCGGTGCTGGCCACCGGCACGCCGACCGTCGTCGTGCTCAGCCACGGCCGGCCCTACTCGCTGAAGTGGATGGCCGACTCCGTTCCCGCCATCGTGACGAGCTGGTTCGGCGGCGAGGAAGCCGGCAGCGCCACCGCCGCGGTGCTCTTCGGTGACGTGAACCCCGCAGGGCGGCTCCCCGTCTCGTTCCTGGACTTCGGCGGAAGCGCTCCCCTGCCCTACTGGCGAGCGGCGCAGACGCCCGCGTACGTCGAGGGACGCGCAGGCGCCACGTTCCCGTTCGGACACGGCCTGAGCTACACGACCTTCGCCTACCGCGACGTGGAGATCAGCCGGCCGGAGGTGCCGACCGACGGCGCGGTCGAGCTGTCGTTCACGGTGGTCAACACCGGAGATCGTGCCGGTGACGAAGTTGTCCAGGTGTACGGGCAGGACGTGATCGCACGGACCGCGCGACCGCGGCGCAAGCTGGTCGCGTTCCGGAGGGTGTCGCTGGAGGCCGGCGCCGCTGTGCGGATCACGGCGACGGTGCCCGCGAGCATGTTCGCGCTGTGGGACAGCGACGAGGGCTGGCTCGTCGAGCCGGGGAAGGTCAAGTTCTTCATCGGTGGATCGTCCGCGCAGATCCGCCTGCGCACGTCGGTCACGCTCACCGGCGACGTTCACCACGCGGGCCCGGACCGTGCTCTCACCAGCTCGGTGTCGACGATCCCGGTCGACCCCGTGGCCGAGCCTGTTACGCGCACCGCCGCACCCTTGGTCGCCACGCCGCTCTCCGGCGACAACACGGTCCTGGAGTGGCTCGAGCACCCTGTTGGTGGCGATCTGCTGCGCGGCCTGCTCCAGGGAGCGGACGAGGAGACCCTCGCGCCGGCGTTCGGCATGTCCCTCAAGGAGATGGCGATGTACAGCGGCGGCCGGATCACTCCGGAGACCGTCGATCGGCTCGCCGCCCAGGCGCACGAGCAAATGTCGGCTGAATAGCCAGAAGGCTCCGTACGTCGGGAAACGACGTACGGAGCCTTCCCAAGTTCACACTTGTTGCTCAGCCAACGGGCGGAGCTCCTCGCCGCGTTGGACAGGTGACGGCTCGTCCAGTGCCCGGCCCTCTGCGTCGAGGTGTGGCAGGACTCGGTCCAGCCACCGGGGCAACCACCACGCGCTGCGACCGAGCAGGGTCAGCAGCGCCGGCACCACGACCATGCGCACCACGAACGCGTCGGCGACGACGCCCGCGGTCAGCGCGAGACCGATGGAGCCGATCAACGACGACGGGCTCAGCGCGAACCCGGCGAACACCGCCGTCATGATCGTCGCAGCGGACACGACCACCACGGCGGTGCGCCCGAAGCCGTCCATGACCGCCTCGACCGGGTCCAAGCCGCGCACGTGCGCCTCGTGCATGCGGGAAACCAGGAACACCTGGTAGTCCATCGACAGGCCGAACAGGATGCCGACGATGAGCACGGGCAGCAGGCTCAGCATCGGGTTGCCCTGCGGTGCGGTGAAGACCGGGTCCAGCCATCCCCACTGGAACACGGCGACGGTGACGCCGACACCCGCGCCCAGGGACAGCAGGAACCCGGCCGTGGCGATCAGCGGCACGAGCAGCGAACGGAAGACGACGACCAACAGCAGCAGGGACAGACCGACGATGACGATCAGGTAGGTCCCCAGGGCCGCGGACAACCGTTCGTCGGTGTCGATGCCGACCGCGGTCTGGCCGGTGACCAGCAGACGCACGCCTGGCACGTCGCCGGCGCGATCCCGGATGTCGTGCACGAGCTGTTCGGTGCGCTCGTCGACCGGGCCGGTGGTGGGGACGACCTGGAGCAGGGCGGTGTCACCAGAGGCGTTGACACCAGCGGGAACGACGGAAGCGACGCCGTCGAGACCGGTCAGCGCGGTGGTCACCTCACCCAGGCGGTCCTGCACGCGGTCGCCCTCCGCGAGCACCACCAGCGGTCCCTGGTCGCCCGCACCGAAGGCCTTGGCAACCTGCTCGTACGCGGCGCGCCGGGTGCTGCCGGGGTCCTCGCCGCCGGGGGTGGTCAGTGACGTGGTCAGCGAGAGCACCGGCGCGGCCAGCACGAGCAGACCCGCCACCGCGCACACGAGCACCGCGACCGGCCGGCGGACGACCAGCCTGATCCAGCGGTCCAGGAAACCGATCCGGTCAGCGCCGACGGAGGTGTCGCTCGCGCGTTCGCGGCGCGGGAGAGCCTTGCGCCCCATCAGTTTGAGCAGGGCGGGCACCAGCGTCAGCGACATCAGCACAGCGACGGTGACCCCGGCCGCGGCGGCCAGGCCCATTTCGGTGATGAACCCGATGCCGATCACCGCCAGCCCCGCCAGCGCGATGACGACAGTGCCGCCGGCGAACACGACCGCGGACCCGGCCGTGCCGGTGGCACGGCCGATCGCCTCCTCCAGTGGTCGTCCCTCACGCAACTCGGCGCGGAAGCGGGCCAGGACGAACAGGCAGTAGTCGATGCCCACCGCCAAACCGAGCATCACGGCCAGGGTCGGGGTCATGGTGCCGATGGGTGAGAGGGCGGAGAACGCCAGCAGCCCGAGCACGCCCACCCCGACACCGACCAGTGCGCCGAGCATGTTGGCCCCGGCAGCGGCCAGCGAGCCGTAGGTCAGCAGCAGCACGGCGAAGGCCAGCACCGCGCCGACGACCTCGGTGGGCCCGAACACCTCGGGCACGGGGTCGCCGAGCGATCCGCCCACCTCCGCGCCCAGGCCGCGGTCACGAGCCTGCTGGGCCAGCTCGACTACGACGTCATGCACCGCGTCGCGGTTGTCCTCCGTGATGTCGCGCAGTGACAAGGTGGAGATCGCGGTGGTGCCGTCCGGGGAGACCGACGGGCGGGCCGGGTCGAACGGGTTGGAGGCCGAGGCGACGTGCTCGGTGGTCGCGGCGCGCGCGAGCACGTCGGCCACAACGCCCCGCGGCGCCCCGCTGATCGGCTTGCCGTCCTTGGTGAACAGCACGAGTTGCAGGCTGCCGATACCAGGCGTGGACGGGGACGGGAACTCACGTCCGACCACTTCGAGCGCGGTACTCGACTCGGTGTCGCCGATCTCGAACCCGCCGTCGGCGAAACGCATACCACCGATCGCGGCGGCGGCCAGGCCCGCAAGCAGCAGCAGCCACGCGGTGATGACGAGCAGGGGCCGGCGGGCGCTCGCCACGCCCAACCGGTACAGCAGTCGTGCCATGCGGTGATCTCTCCTGCGGTGTCCTGGTGAGGCCGCCCACAACCGCCCTCACGTGTGACACCAGCCTTCCGAGAACGTGCCAACGCGTCGTCGTCCGCGCATGGCATCCCGGCTGCCGCGCATGCGGTACGCCTGCGGCGCGTACTGCGTCTGCGGTACGCCTCAGGGGACGTCGAGCCGTCCCGAGGTGTGCACGGTGACGACCAGTGCTGCCCTGTCACGCGCGCCGAGCTTGGTCATGGCGCGGTTGACGTGTGTCTTGGCGGTGAGCGGCGAGATGACCAAGCGGGCGGCGATCTGCTCGTTGGTCAGGCCGCGGGCAACGAGCAACACGACCTCCCTTTCGCGGTCGGTCAGCACGTCCAGAGAGGACCGCGGCGGCTCGGGCGGCGCGATCGTGGTGCGGGAAGCGAGAGTTGTCATGGCGCGCGCGGACAGGAACGTCTCGCCCCTGGCCACCACCCGCACGGCGTCGATCAGCGACTCCGGGGCGGAGTCCTTGCCGAGGTAGCCGCGTGCCCCGGCCGCAACAGCGGACAGCACGTGCTCATCGGTCTCGAACGTGGTCAGCACCAGCACGGCGACGCCACGCGACGCGCCGGGGTCGGCGGTCAGCCTGCGGGTGGCCTCCACCCCGTCCACGCGCGGCATCCGCAGGTCCATGAGGACGACGTCGACCCCGCCCTGCCGGACCCGGCGCACAGCAGCGTCCCCGTCGGCGGCCTCGTCGACGACGGTGATGCCAGGTTCGGACTCCAGCACCCCGCGCAACCCGGCCCGGATCAAGGCTTGGTCGTCCACCACGAGGACACGCACGTCACCGGTCACCGCACGTCACCTCCGCGCTCGCGGCATCGAGGGGCAGAGTCGCACGGACGCGGAACACGTCACCGTCCCGTCCCACCTCCAGACGTCCGCTGACAGCGGCCACACGTTCCCTCATCCCGACCAGGCCGTAGCCGCCGCCCTGGCAGGTGGTGGCGTCGGCGACCGGGTTGACGACCTCGACCACCACGGCCTCCGGCGTGCCGCGCACGGTGAGCGTGGCCCGCCCGCGTCCGTGGCGAGCCGCGTTGGTCAGCGCCTCCTGCACCACGCGGTAGCCGGTCACCGACACCAGGTCCGGTACGTCCCCGTGGTCGAGTAGTGCCTCGACCTCCACGCCGCCTCGGCGGACGGCCTCCACCAGGTCGATGACGCTGTCGAGTCCAGGGGCGGCGGTGTCGGTGTCGTCGCCGTCCTCCCTCAGCACCCGCAGGATGCCGGCCATCTCCCGCAGCACGGCGCGGGCGGCTGTCTCGGTTTCCACCAAGGCGTGCTCCGAGCGGTCGGGGTCGGTGCGCAGAATGCGGCGGGCCAGTCCAGCGTGGACGTTGATGACGGCGACGTGGTGACCTACTACATCGTGCAGCTCTCGGGCGATGCGCAACCGCTCCTCCACGACGCGGCGGCGCGCGACCGCTTCCCGCATCTGCTCCGCCCGTCGTGCCCTGTCCTGCACGGCAAGCACGTAGTCGCGGCGGGTGCGAACAGCGTGGCCGACCGCCACCGCCCCCGTCGTCCAAGCGATCATCGCCGCCACGTTCGCCTCGACCCCGGATCCGGGCCCGCGCAACACCAACGGGAGGCAGAACGCCAGCGCGGTGGCGACAGCAGCGACCACCCACACCCTCCTCCGGACGGTCGACACCAGGTGCAGCAGGGCGAGCTGGCTCATGGCACCCAACGACACCCACGACGGATCGGCCTGACCGACCACCAGGACACCGGCCGTCGTCACCGCCACCACCGCCAGCGGGTGCCGGTGCCGCAGCAGCACCGCCGCACAGCCCGCAACGGTGCAGGCGGCCGGGAGCCACGGGCCGCCCGACGCGACCGCCTGCACCAGCGTGAGCCCGGTGACCAGGACGGCGACCACGGTGACCAGGGTGTCGACCCGTCCGAAGCGGCTCACCTCAGGAGCTTCTTCAGCGGCACACCGGTGTCCGCGGCCACGTCGCGCCGCAGCGTCTTGTTCGTCGCCAATGCCTTGCGCACGACCAGGAAATCCGCCGGGGCGTTGACGCATTCCGCTGCCACGAGCTGCTCGCCCCGGTAGCGCAGCGCGACGTGCTGCCCGGCGCGCGTGCCTTCGCGGACCACGACGTCGTCGTCAGGGCCTGCAAGTCCGGCGATCTGGAGCTTCAACGTCCCTTGGTCGGACCAGAACCACGGCACGCTCCGGTAGGGCCGCGGGTTTCCGGTCAGGGTGCTCGCGGCTGCCTTGGCCTGTTCGGTCGCGTTGTCGACGCTCTCCAGCCGCAGCCGCCTGCCGGGCTGCGCACCGGGGGTCGGATCGGGCAGGTTGGCGCAGTCCCCCACCGCCACGGTGCGGCCGTCCGAGGCGAGGGACAGCTCGTCGACGACCACACCGCCGTCGCAGTGCAGTCCGGCGGCTCGCGCCAGGTCGTCACGCGGGTGAGCGCCGACACCGACCAGCACGAGACCGGCCGGCAGTTCGGTGCCGTCGTCCAGTTCGACGGAACGGACCGCGCGGTCGCCGCGAAGACGCAGAGGACGGGCGCCGGTGAGGATCCGGACCCCGGCGGCTCGGTGCGCCGCTTCGACCACGGCCGCGGTGTCCGGGCTGACGACGCGGTTCATCAGCGACGCGCCGGCCTCCACCACGGTGGCCCGCACGCCGGAGGCGGCCGCGGAGGCGGCCACCTCCAGCCCGATGAAGCCGCCGCCGATCACGACCAGGTCGGCGACGTCGGTGAGGCGGTGGGTCAGGGCCTCGGCGTCGGTGACGTCCCGCAGGACCACAACGCCCTCGAGCTCGAACCCCTCCAGTTCCAGGCGCCGCGGTTCCGCGCCGGTGGCCAGCGCCAGCCGGTCGAACGTCCACCGCCGTCCCGACTCGGTGACCGCTTCCCTGCCAGCGAGGTCCACCTGCGCGACGCGTTCGCCCACGACGAGATCAATGCGTTGCTGGGCGTAGAAAGCGTTGCTGCGCAAGGCCAAAGCCCCTGCGCCGATCTCGCCGCGCAGGTATGCCTTGGACAGTGGCGGGCGGCCGTACGGGGCGTGCGGCTCGTGCCCGACCAACGTGATGGGACCGGCCCAGCCCAGTTCGCGGGCGCTGCTCACCAGCTGGGCGCCCGCCTGGCCCGCGCCGATGACGAGCAGGTGCCCCGTGCTCACAGCTGGGTCTCCGGAATGGTGACGTGGACTTCCTGGCCTTCGGTGAGGACGAGCTGGCAGGACAGCCGGGAATTGTCCTCGCGGTCGGTGGCCGCGACGTCGAGCATGTCGTCCTCGTCCTCGCTGACGGGCGGGAAGTCGTCGGCGTGGCGCTCGTCGAGGAAGACGTGGCAGGTCGCGCAGGACAACGATCCGCCGCACTGGGCGAGGATGCCGGGAACGCCGTTGCGGACCGCTGCCTGCATGACGGAGTCGCCGGCCTCGGCCTCGACGACGCGCTCGGTGCCGTCGGGCTGGGTGTAGAAGACCTTGGGCACGGCTGTGTTCTCCTTCGTCACCAGGTGACCGGCAGGCTGGTCATGGGCTGGGTCAGGACCGTGCGGTCGAACACCGGTTCACCCGCCAGCTTCAGGTCCGGGATCCGCATGAACAGCTCCGCCAGGCCGACCTGCAGCTCCATCCGCGCCAGCGGTGCTCCGAGGCAGTGGTGCAGGCCGTGGCTCAGCGTCAGGTGGGCGTTGTCGGTCCTGGTGATGTCGAACCGGCCGGGATCGGCGACGGCGGCGGGGTCGTGCCCGGCAGTGACCATGTCGATGCTGACCGCTTCTCCAACGGCGATGACCTGGCCGTCGATCTCGACGTCCTCGGTGGCGACGAACGGCACCAGCCCGCCTCCACCACCCACCATCGGGGCGATCACGAACCCGCCGTGGCGCAGCACCTCCTCGGCGGTGGTCGGAGCGAGGCCGTCCGGATCGGTGAGGAACACGGCGCGCTGGTCGTCGGAGCGCAGCAGGGAGAGCACGCCGGTGGAGAGGAAAGTCGCGGTGTTGTCGAAGCCGCCCACGATCAGGATGAACGCGATCGGCAGGATCTCGGCGTCGGTCAGCGTCTCGTCGCGGTCGCGGGCGTGCGCCAACGAGCTGAGCAGGTCGTCTCGCGGTTCGGCGCGGCGCTGGGCGATCAGATCGGACATGTAGCCGGCCAGTTCGGCCATGTCCGCCGCCACCTCGGCCTCGGTCTTGCCCGCCACGGCGAGCGTCGAGGAACTCCACCGCTCGAACTTCTCCCGGTCTGACGAGGGCACACCGAGCAGGGAGCTGAGCATCTCGATGGGCAGCGCCAGCGAGTACTCGGTCACCAGGTCGCGCACACCGCCGCGAGCGATCATGCCGTCGATCAGCTCGTTGGCGAACGCCACCGCCGAGTACCGCATCTCGCGGACCCGCTTGGGCGAGATCGCTTTCTGCACCAGCTTGCGCAGCTTGGTGTGCTGGGGCGGGTCCTCGAACTGGAGGGTGCCGCGCAGGAAGTCCGGGAACGGCACGAAGAACGGCACTGCGCGCTCGCCGGTGCGGAACGGTTCGCGCACGAAGCGGCGGTCGCTGAGGATCTTGCGGGCGGCGGCGTTGCGGTGCACCAGCCACACGTCACCGCCGTGCGGCATGGTCATCTTCGTCATCGGTCGGTCCGCAACCAGGCGGCCGATGTGCGCGACTCCCTCGGACGGGGTGACGGGCCCGAAGGGGTACTCGGTGCCGGGAGTGGTGGTCATCGTGGTTCTCCGGTGTTGTTCAGGCGGTGTGCGGGACGGCGACCAGTTCGGGGCGCGCGTCGGGAGTGAGGGCCATGACCTCGTCGAACCGGGCGGCGACCGTCTCAGGCGTCAGGGCCGGGTCGTGGATGCCGGTGGTGGTGACCACGACGGCGCGGTTCACCGTGCCACCGGCGGCGTTGAACAGCTCGCCGGTGACCGTGCACGAGGGGTGCACGAGGTAGGCGGCCAGCGGGGCGACGTGCTCGGGCAGCAGCTGGGTGCGCAGGTACTCCATCACCTCGGGTGCCAGCGACTCCGCTGAGTTCTCCGCCATGCGGGTGCCGGCGCCGGGTGCGATGGCGTTGACGAGGATGCCGTGCTCGGATCCTTCGAGGGCGAGGTTGCGGGTGAGGGCGAACACCGCGCCTTTGGAGCTGCCGTAGTGGGTCATCAGCGAGTTGCCCAGCATGGCGGCGGAGACGGTGTTGACCACCCGGCCGCTGCCGGAGGCGATCAGGTGCGGCCAGGCCGCCTTGCAGATGTTCAGCGAACCGAAGAAGTGCACGTCGAGATACCGCTGGTACTCCTGCGTGCCGACCTCGTCGAAGCGGGCCGTGCGCACGATGCCGGCGTTGTTGATCACGGCGTCGAGCCGGCCGAACTCACGAATCGCGGCGTTGACCACCTCGGCGGCGCCGCTCTCGGTGGAGATGTCGGCACGGCAGGCGGTAGCTCTGCCACCGGCGGCCTTGATCTCGGCCACCACATCGCCTGCCGGGTCGTCTCCGTCCACACCGGCACCGTCGACCTTCGCGCCGAGGTCGGCGACGACGACAGACGCGCCACGGGACGCGAGCAGCAGTGCGTGGGCACGCCCGATGCCGCGTCCGGCTCCGGTCACGATCACCGTGCGGTCGTTGAAGGAAAGGGTTTCCAAGGCTGTTCTCCTCTGTCCGGGCGCGATCAGGGACGGTTGGCGCCGCCGCCGGCCGAGACGTCAGCGGCCCAGATCGACCCGCGGCGCAGGCGGCGGGACTCCTCCCAGTCCATGACGTCCAGGCCCGCGCAGACGAACAAGGTGCGCCGGTCCTCGCCGCCCAGCACGCACGCCGGAGGCAACGCCTGCTGCGGGTCGAAACGCACCACGTCGGTCACGGTTCCGCCCTCGACGACGCGGGCGACAGCGGGAACCATCGGCATGCCGGCCCACACACCACCCTCGTCGTCCAGGCAGATGCCGTCGGGAAGCGTGGAGGTGGTGGCGAACACGCGGCGGCCGCTCAAGCTCCCGTCGGTGTCGCGGTCGAGCACGGTGATGCGGTTGGCGAAGGCCTCGGCGGTCACCACACGCGTGCCGTCGGAGCTCACGGCGATGCCGTTGGCGCCGGCGAAACCACCCAGCTCGGTCAACGCTCGGGCGGACCCGTCCGGTTCGACCACGAGCAGTGCCGAGTCGCGCGGTTGCTCCCCCGCGAACAGCTCGAAGCCCAGCTGGGTGACGTAGGCACGGCCGTCGGCGTCGACGACCATGTCGTTGATCGGTCCGGTGACCAGGTCACGGAGATCGGCGTGCACGGTGACGTTCTCGCCGTCGTACACCAGGACCAGCCGCTCGTGCATCGAGGTGACGATCAGCCGGCCGTCCGGGAGCCAGCCGAAACCGCCGGGGATGACCTCGCTGCCGTTGACCGAGGTGCGGCCGGACAGGTCGAGGACGGTCTCCGGCTCACCGGCGGCGTCGAGGCGGACGAGCCGATGGGCGTACATGTCGCTGAACCACAACGCACCTTCGTGCCAGCGCGGGCACTCGGCCCAGGTGTAGCCGCGCGACAGCTCACGCGGGGCGATCTCGCGCGCAGTGGCGAGAAGATCGGCTTCGGTCACGGGTTCTCCAAGATCAGTTCGGTCAGAACGGGAGCGGGTGGGCGAACTTGGCTCGCAGCAGCGCGCCGGTTTCGGCGACCGCGAGCCGGCCGCGTGCCAGGTAGTCGGACTGGAGCGCGAAGCCGTGGAACAAGCCGGGATAGCGGGTGACGGTCGTCTGCACCCGTGCGTCGCGCAGACGCTCGGCGTAGCGCTCGCCCCAGTCGCGGATCGGGTCGCACTCCGCGGTGACCACGATCGCCGGAGGCAGGCCGGACAGGTCGGCTGCGTAGGCGGGGATCCGGTACGGGCCGTCTGGCACACCCTGGCCGGCGTCGGCCAGTTCGTTGAGGTAGAGCACGTCATCCCGGCCGAGGATCGGAGCGCCGGCGTAGCGGGTGATCGAGGCCGCGGCCAGGTCGCGGTCCACTCCGGGGTAGATCAGGACCTGGCAGGCGAGGGCCGGTCCGCCGCGGTCGCGGGCGGCCAGCGCGACCGCCGCGGCCAGGGTGCCGCCGGCGCTGTCACCGACGACGGCCAGCCGTTGCGGGTCGACACGCAACTGCTCGGCGTGCTCGGCGACCCACGTGGTGGCGGCCCAGGCGTCGTCGAACTGCGCGGGCGGCGGCGCCTCCGGTGCGAGGCGGTACTCCACTGCCACCACCACCGCTCCACTGTGGTGCGCGAGATGGCGGGCCAGCGGCTCGAACGAGTGGTTGGAGCCCATGCACATGCCACCGCCGTGGAAGTACACGAGCACGGGTGCGCGGTCATCCGTGGTGGGGCGGTGTACGCGCAGCGCGATATCCCCTTCTGGCCGGGGAACTACGTGATCCTCGGTAGCCGCCATCACCGGCAGGGCAGGCGGGTGGGATGCCGCCTCCAACGCCGTGCGCACGGCCTCGATGCCCCGCTCACGCAGGGTCGGGGCATCGATCACGGCAGCGGCGATCGCGGCGGCGTCCGGGTCCAACGGGAATGCGGGCACGGCTGACTCCCTCACTCGACGGCGAACTCGCCCACCGGCAGGACCGGTGCGCGGCGGTGGGCCAGGGTGTCGGCACGGGCGGCCATGGCGTCGTGCACGAACGACTGCGAGGTCAGGTAGAACTCGCCCGCGGCCGCCTGGTCGAAGAAGATGCGAGCGGCCTCGAGCGGGTCCATCGCCTGCGCCTTGATCCCGAGCATGGCCGCTCGCTGCCCTTCGGCCGCTGCGGTGTCGCCGTCCTCGACCCCGCCCGCGGACTCGAAGATGTTCGAGGCGACCGCGCCGGGCAGCACCGCCTGCACGTGAACGTGGCCGGCGTGCCCGGCCAGTTCCACCTCTTGGTGCAGGCACTCGGTGATCGCGAGCACGGCGTGCTTGCTCATGATGTACGCCGCCTGCAACGGCGCGGCCGTCACGCCGCCGACCGAGGACAGGTTCCACACCCACGACCGGCCGGGCTCGGCGAGCATGCGGGGCAGGAAGGCACGGACGCCGTGGAAGACGCCGTTGACGTTGATCGAGACCAGCCGCTCCCAGTTGGCGACCGGGGTGTCCCACAGGTAGCCGAACTGCTCCACGCCCGCGTTGTTCACCAGCAGCCGGACCGGCCCGAGCTCGGTCACCGTGCGCTCGGCCAGGCGTTCGACGGCCTGCGGATCGCGCACGTCGCAGACCACGTCCACCGCACGGGCGCCGCCTTCCTCCAGTTCCGCCCGCAACGCCGCCACGGCTGCCGCGTCGACGTCGGCCAGGACCACGGTCATGCCCAGTTCTGAAGCAGCGTAGCGGGCCAGCCCGGCACCGATGCCCGCGCCGGCACCGGTGATCACCGCGACCCCGCCGCCGAAGAGGTCCTTCGCGCCGGTCATCGCGTGCTCTCCGCGACGATCTCGCGAATCGCACGGACGATCGGGGCGAACGTCCGCTCCGGCTCAAGAACCGCCGAGGCGTCCATGTTGTTGTGGCAGATCGCCACGGCGATCCGGTCGCGCAGGTCGGCCCAGGCCAGCGAACCACCGGCACCGGGGCTGTAGACGATCTCGCGGTGATCGCCCACCAGCGGGTCCGACGCGCCGTGCTCGCCGCCGAGCCAGTAGCCGGCGGCACCGAACCACACCGGGATGGGCAGCACCTGGTCCGGGTCGTGCGCGCCTTCACGGGGACGGGTGAGGGAGGCGACGCGGTCGCGGGACAGCAGCCGCACGCCGTCCAGCTCGCCGCCTTCGGCGAGCAGCGCGAAGATGCGGGCCACCGACGACGCCGTGGCGATGGCGCCCGCGCCGGGATCGACGGCCTGTTGCACGACCCGCAGGTTGTGCGCGTCCGAGCCGGGGAAAACGGCACGCGGGCTGATCCCGTGCTCGTCGACGATGGAGAACTCGTTGCCACCGTACAAAGTGGCCACGCGTGGCAGGTCGTCGTCCGGCACGCCGAGGTGGAAGTCGGTGACGCCAAGAGGCGCACAGATCTCCTCGCGTACAAAGGCGTCGAACGGTCGTCGGGACGGATCGGTCCGGCGCACGACTTCACCGATGACCCAGCCCCACACCAGCACGTGGTACGCGTTGGCCTTGCCGGGCGGGAACACCGGGGTGAACGCGGCGATCCGCTCGGTCATCCAGTCCCAGTCGGCCATCAGCTCCGGCGTGACGCCCGCGGGCATCTGCGGAATGCCCGCCCGGTGCGACAGCGCCTGCTCGACAGTGATGGTGTGCTTGCCGTTCACACCGAACTCCGGCCAGTAGGTCGCGACCGGGGCCTCGAGGTCGAGCAGCCCGCGCTCGGCCTGGAGGTGGGCGGCGAGCGCGGTGACTCCCTTGGTCACGGAGAACACCGGGAACAGCGTGCGGTCGTCGGCCGGTGTGCCGTTTTCAGCGTCGGCGAGCCCCGCAACGGCGTCGACGACCAGTTCGCCCCGGTGGTAGGCGGCGACGGCGATGCCGGTCTCCCCCAGTTCCAGGGCTCGGTCGAGCGCTTTGCGAATGCGCGGGTCGTGCGGGACGGGCATCGGATCTCCTCGAGCGGCGGCCGGCCGAGGCTAGGAGGCCGGGGCTGCGGCAGGGCCGGGTTGTTCCGGTGAGTGGACGGTCAAGTGCTGATCTGGCGCCGGGCGAACAACCAGCGGCCATCGGTGGAACGCCGCAGCTCGTCGGTGTAGGAACCGACGGCGAGGATGCTCGCGGGCAGATCGCCGGACACCAGCTGGAAGTACGCGTGCGCCGCGGCGCGGTCGCCGTCGACGTCAACCTCGTGGTTGGTGATGACGTGCCGGTTGCGGGACTCCGGGCCGGCGTACCCGAGCTCGCGCATCGAGCCGAGCCCTTTCAGGACCTCCTCGCGGCCTCGCCACGTCACCTCGGGCATCCACCACTCGACGTCGTCGGTGCACAGCTCGCCGATGTCGGCCAGAGTGCCCTCGTCGGCCATGCGGCCGAACCGGTTGAGCAGGGCGATGATCGCTGCCGTGTCGGCGGTCGGATTGTTCCCTTTGGCGCTCAACGGTTCTCCTGTTCGTCGAGGGAAGGCGATGATGGCGTGGCGGTCACCACAGCGGTGGCACTCCTCCCAGTCAGCGGAACAACGGGCCCGCACACCGCTGTTGTGCGGCAAGTTCGGCGTGTGACAACTGGTTCCGAACTGTCGGTCTCGGTGCGGGAAGGCGTTGCGCTGCTGGAGATGCGCCGCCCGCCCGCCAACTACTTCGACGAGCCGCTGATCGGCGAGCTCGTGGACGCGGCTCTCGCCTTGGACGACGATCCGGACTGCCGGGCGATCGTTCTCGCCTCGCAGGGCAAGCACTTCTGCGCGGGCGCGGACTTCGGCGACGGTGGGGGCTTCGACCAGGACCGGGTGGCCGTGTCCGAACGCCTGTACCACCGGGCTGCCCGGTTGTTCGAGGTGCGGACGCCGATCATCGCCGCCGTGCAGGGTGCTGCGGTGGGTGGCGGGCTCGGCCTGGCCTGCGCGGCGGACTTCCGGGTCGCCGAACCGTCGTCGCGGTTCACCGCCAACTTCGCGTTGCTCGGCTTCCACCACGGCTTCGGCCTGAGCGTGACGCTGCCGGACCTGGTGGGCCGGCAGACAGCGGCCGATCTGCTGCTGACCGGCCGCAGGGTCTGCGGCGAGGACGCGGTCCGCATCGGACTGGCCGACCGGCTGGCCGGACCAGGTGAGGTGCGGGAAGCGGCAGTGGCGTGGGCTCAGGAGATCGCCGCCGCGGCACCGCTCGCGGTGCGGTCGATCCGGGCCACGCTGCGCGCGGACCTGCCCGCGCGGGTGAGGGCGGCGCTGGATCACGAACTGGCGGAGCAGGCCCGGCTGTGGCAGACGCGCGACTGTGCGGAGGGCATCGCCGCGAGTCTGCAACGGCGGCCACCGGTCTTCATCGGCCGGTGACCTGCCGGGCACAGCTCACAGCGCGTTCGCGCGGGCGACCGATCCCAGCCACGCGAGGCTCGGCTTGGGGCGCCGTTCGAACGTCTCGCGGTCGACGGCGACGAGGCCGAAAGTCGGCTCCCACCGTCCCCATTCGGCGTTGTCGAGCAGACTCCAGTGCAGGTATCCGCGGACGTCCACGCCATCGTCCACGGCGTTCAGCACTCCTTGCAAAGCACTTGTCGTGTAAGCGATGCGGCGTTCGTCGTCCGGCGTGGCGATGCCGTTCTCCGTCACCACGATCGGGACCTCCCCGACGACCTCACGGGTGTGCCGGATCGCGATCTCGAGCGCGTCCGGGCGGTAGGCCCACCCCATGAGGGTGTTGTCCGGGTGCTCGGGGTGCGGCACGATCCCGTTCTCGTCGACGAGCTGGCTGGTGTAGGACTGGACTCCGACGAAATCGTCCTCACGCGCCGGTTCGAGGTACATGTCCTCCCAGATCCGTTGCACCTCGGCGTGCTTCGCCTCGGCACCGGCGGCCGGTACGAGCGCCTGGTTGGCAACGGTCCAGCCGACCTTCGCACCGGTGGCCTCGCGCAGCAGAGGTGCCACCGCCAGGTGTGCCTCGATCAGGCGGTCACCGATCTTGGCGTCGGGCAGCATCCCGAACGGGTAGGGCCTGCCGGCGGCGACCTCGGCGAGTGCGCCGTGGTTGACGGCGAGCACGTTCGGTTCGTTGATCGTGCACACCCATTCGACGCCGTCCAGGATGGACGCGGCTTCACCGACGTACCGGGTGAACAGGTCGACGGCGTCGTCCCGCAGCCAGGCTTCGTGAGCACCCAGCCACCTGGGGTGGGTGAAGTGGTGCAGCGTCACCACCGGAGTGAGCCCCAGCCGCAGCGCGGTGTCGATCATCCGCCGGTAGTGCGCGAGCTCGGCGCGGGAGAACTGCCCCGGCGCGGGTTCGATCCGTGCCCACTCGATGCTGAACCGGTAGGCGTTGAAGCCCGCCTCGGCCAGCAGACTCATGTCCTCCCCGTACCGGTGGTAGCTGTCCACCGCGTCACCGCTGGCCTGGATGTACTCCGCGGTGTCCTGTTCGAGCTTCCACCAGTCGTTGTTGAGGTTGTTGCCCTCGGTCTGGTGGGCCGAGGTCGCGGCTCCCCAGAGGAATCCGTCAGGGAGTGCGCGGGTCACAGCAGATCTCCTTCGAGCGTCGGGGTGAACACGTGGTGCTCGGGCACCGGGGCGCGCAGCATGGTCCAGTAGTCGACGAGCCGCCACGGGCAGGTGACCCAGGCGCGCCCGTTCTTGTTGCGGTAGTAGCCGTTGGCGCTGCCGCCGTGCTGCCACACCGTCTTGTCCAGCGCCTCGTCCACCCGGCGGTTGTAGTCGTCGGTCGCCTCGCGAGTGGGCTCCATCGCCGTCAGGTCTTTCTCCACCAGGTACTGCAGGCACTCCACGACGTAGTGGACGTGCTCCTCGCTGGTGATGTTGTGCCCACCGCCGTGGTTCGGTGCCGCGTTGGGACCCGCGGTGACGAAGAAGTTCGGAAAGCCCGGGACCGTGATGCCGAGGTAGGCGCGGGGGTCCTGGTCGGCCCACGCGTCGGCGAGCTTCAGCCCGTCGCGGCCGGCGACGTCGAGGAAACTCAGGTACTCCAGCTTGAAGCCGGTGGCCCAGATGATGACGTCGGCCTCGATGAACTCACCGTCGGTCGTGACCACACCGTCAGGCAGAACCTCGCGGAACGATGCCCTGTGAACGGTCACGTGGTCACGTTTGACCGCCTCGAAGAAACCGGGATCCTTGACGATCCGCTTGGCGAACGGCGGGAAGTCCGGTGTCAGCTTCTGCTTCAGATCCGGGCGGTCGGCGAACGAGCGGTCCAGATGGTCGACACACACACGCATCACCGCGTCGTTGGCCGGGGACGCCGAGACGTGCGTGGCGTACCACTCCTCGTCGATCCGCGCGACAGCCCAGTTCTTGTCCGCCGCCCACCAGTAGGACTTGAGCCGGAACCACTGGTGGAAGTACGGAATGTTCGCCAGCGCCCACGTCATGCCTTCCGGCACATCGGAGTAGACGGCGTTCTCCGGGATGACCCAGTGGGGCTGGCGCGCCACGACGTGCAGCGCGTCGACTCGGTCGACGATGCTCGCCACGACCTGCACCGAGGTGCAGCCCGCGCCGAGGACGACGACCTTCTTGCCGGTCAGGTCGACCTCGGGCCGCCACTGCGCGGTGTGCATCATCTCGCCGCGGAAGGTCTGTGCGCCCGGGACTTCGGGGATCGAGGCGGTGTTGAGGACACCCGTGGCGGTGACCACGGCGTTCGCCCGGTGGGAGCGGACCGCGCCGTCCTGGCCGCGCACGGTCAGCGTCCACGACTGGCCCTCCTCGTCCCACACGCAGCCGAGAACCTTGGTGGAGAAGGAGATGTGGCGGTGCAGGTCGTACTTGCGCGCCACGCCCCGCAGGTACTCCAGGTACTCGGGGCCGGTCGGGTAGTACTTCGACCACGACGGGTTCAGCTCGAAGGAGTACGAGTAGAAGTGGCTGGGCGTGTCGACCGCGGCACCGGGGTAGGTGTTGCGCGACCAGGTGCCGCCGAGATCGTCGCGCTCCTCGAACACGTGGTAGCGGAACCCGGCCTCGCCGAGCTTGATCGCGGCGTTCAGCCCGATCATTCCCGAACCGATGACGGCAACGGTGAAGTCCTCTGGTGGGCGGCGGGTCGTCGGCACCACGCGGCGCGCGGGCTCGAACCCGGCCTGCTCACGCAGGTGTGGCACGAATTCCTGCTCGACGGTGTCGTTGACGCACACCTCGGCGATGCGCCGGAAGAGCTCGTCGTCGGGCACCTCGATCCTGGGCACGAGCGAGTCGCCGAGCAGCCGTCGGGCGCGGGCGCGGACCTCGTCGGCGACGCTCTCCGGGTAGCTACCGGCCCACGCCGTGCGATGCGCGTCGAGTTTCGCCTTGAACTCGTCCACCAGCGTGGTGTCGCCGGTCAGGTGCACCAGGGCAGCGAGCAGCGCACCCGGTTCGGCGACGTCGACGGCTGCGGCCAGGGCGGCGCGGTCGACACCGGTGACGGGCGAGATGACGTAGGTGGGCTGGTCCGGGGTGATCACGGTCATCGGGTCACCGGGTTTCTCGTGGTGGTCGGGGAGAGTCAGCCGTGGGCGAGGGCGGCGGGGGCGGCGACGTGGCCGCGGCGGATCTGCCTGCCGTGCAGGCGGGTCACGCCCGAGGCCGCGTACCAGATGTCGGCCGCTGCCCGCCGGACCGCGGCCACGGCTCTGTCGACGGGCATCGACCCAGCCGGCCCGCACAGCGACAGCGCGGCGGACAACCCGCCCTCGCACGGACCGACCGGGGCAGCCACGGCCGTGACACCGGCCGAGCAGCCCTCCAGGTCGATGGCGACGCCGTCGCGCTCGCGGACCCGTTCGACCTCGGCTCGCAGCGGCTCGTGGTCGAACGGCCCCGGCCAGTCGGCCTCGTCGAGTTGGGCCAGCAGCGCGAGTCCGGCGGCCGAGTGGGCTGCGGGCTGCCGGGCGCCAAGACGCCAGCCCTCGCCCTTCTCCGGCCAGCCGCCGACTCGTTCCAGGTGCAGCACGTCGGCGGACACCAGCGCGCTCAGGTGCACGGTCAGCCCGGTCGAGCGGTGCAGGGCGTGCATGTACGGCAGGGCGGCCTGGTGCACGCCGTCGCGGCGCACCACCTGGGAGCCCAGCTCGAACATGCGGATGCCCAGCCCGTACTCGAAGCCCCTGCGCTCCACCCAGCCGAGCTCGACCAGGCGTTGCAGGATGCGGTGTGCCGAGGAGCGGGGCAGTCCGGCCCGGCGGGAGATCTGGGCGAGGGTGAGCCGGTCGTGCCCGTCGAAGACCTGCAACAGCGACGCCACCCGATCGATCATCGCCACGGGCGGTTCGTGCTCTCGGGTCATCGCCCCTCCCGATCCCTGTTGCAGAATCTGCCGACATGTCAGAAACTGACAGGTGTGAGCGTAACCGCACCCCTCGGCCGTGTAAACGGATCGTGTCCAATTTCCGCATACAATCTTGCATCCAATTACATTGGCGCAGGTGAGACGGTTACCAAGAGGTGTCGGCATGGCCAGAGGTGAACGTCCGACGCTGACCGAGCGGCGGGCCGAGGAGCTGCGCGTCGCCATCGCGCACAAGGCCAAAGAGATCTTCGTGGCCGATGGCGACACGTCGGCGACGGTCGAGCGCATCGCCGAAGCCGCCGGTGTCTCGCCGCGCACCTTCCACCGCCACTTCCCGGTCAAGGAGGATGTGGTCCGGCCGCTGTTCCGCGCCACCTCCGAGTGGGTCGCCGACAGCCTGAAGAACGTCGCCGATACCGAAGACCTGGTCGAGGCCCTCGTCGGCGCCTGGACCTCCGCCATGCCCGACGGGCGGCTCAGCGAGGCCGACCAGCGCTTCCTCGAGCTGATGGTGACCACCCCGCAGTACCGCCTGCGCTGGCAGGAAGCCGACGAGGAACTGTGCGAGGTGGTCGCCGACTTCCTCGACCGGCGCTTGCCCGCGGGCGGGCACCCGCTGCACCGGACGCTGCCCGCCTACCTGGTCGTGCACGCCACCCGGCACGTCTTCGAGCACTGGATCACGTCCGGTTGCCACGAAGACCTGACCGGGCTGTTGCGGGACGCGTTGCGGATGGTCCTGGCCGGAGCCGCCGTGCGGTGAGCGCTCAGCCCAGCGCTCCGCTCTCGCGCAACGCGGCGAGGTCGTGGCCGCGGGCGGCCAGCACCCGTTCGGTGTCCGCGCCGTGGGCGACGGGCGCGCGGGGCGGCACCGAGCCAGAGCGGCTGAGCTTGATCGGCACGCCGACGCCCCGGTAGTCGCCGTCAGCGACCACCATCGCCCGGTGCCGGACCTGGGGCGCGGCCAGTGCGGCGGCCACGTCGTTCACGGGGCTCGCCGGTACTCCCCTCTCCCGCAGGGCCTCGGCCAGTTCGTCCGCCTGTCTCGCGCAGAACAGCGGTTCCAGCAAGGCCAGCAACTCCGTGCGGTGCTCGACGCGATCCCGGTTGCGCAGGAACCTGCTGTCACCCGCCAGCTCAGGCCGGCCGAGCACGTCCGCGAGCGCGGCGAAGTGCGCGTCACTGGCGGCGGCCACGAACAGGCTGCCGCCGTGCGCCGTGCGGAACACCTGGTACGGCGCAACGGTCGGGTGCGCGGCCCCTGTGCGCACCGGCAGCGTCCCCGAGGCCAGGTAGGCGGCCGAGTGCGGGTGCATCAGCGACACCACCGCGTCCACCAGCGTGATGTCGACCAGCTGTCCCCGGCCGCTCACCGCCTTCTCGGTCAGGGCGAGCAGGACACCCGCGAACGCCTGATGTGCCGCGGTGATGTCGACGATCGGTACGCCGACGCGCAACGGGTCGCCGTCCGGCTCGCCGTTGACGCTCATCAAGCCGCCGTGGGCCTGCAGCACCGCGTCGTAGCCGGGCTCGCCGCCCAGCGGACCATCCACCCCGTAGCCGGTGATCCGGCAATACACGAGACCGGGGAACTCGGCGGCCATCCGCTCTTCGTAGTCCAGTCCCCAACGCCGCATGGTGCCTGCCTTGAAGTTCTCCACGACGACGTCCGCGCCGGCGATGAGATCGTGCAGCACGTCGCGCGCGGCCTCGACGCGCAGGTCCAGCACGACGTTGGCCTTGTTGCGGTTGAGGCCCTGGTAGTAGGCGCTGGTCGTCTGGTCCTCGTCGACGAACGGCGGCCCCCAGCGCCGGGTCTCGTCCCCCGCCGGTGCCTCGACCTTGATCACGTCCGCGCCGTGGTCGGCGAGCATCTGCGCGCACAGCGGCCCGGCGAGCACACGGCTGAGGTCCAGCACCTTCAGTCCTCGCAACGCTCCCCTGCTCACCTGCCACCGCCCGTCACCAAGGACCACACCGAGCCGTCGGCGGCGGCCAGGCGGTCGTGCCAGTGGCTCTCATTGCCGAACTCCTCGCGCCACGACCACAACCTGGTGGTCGCCGCGCCGAGGGCGTGCTCAGCCGAGTAGCCGAGGGCACCGTGCAACTGGTGCCCGATGCCAGCGACGACGTGGGCACCGGCAGAAGTGGTCGCCTTCGCTGCGGCAATAGCGATAGCGGCTCCACGATCCGATGCCTCGACCGCCAGCACAGCCGCGTCGGCGCTCACCCGCATGGCGGTGACCTCTGCCGCGAGCGCCGCCAGGTGTTGTTGCACTGCCTGGAAACGGGCCAACGGACGACCGAACTGCTCTCGTTGGGCGACGTGCTGCCGTGCCGACTCCAGCACGGCTCGCGCCGCGCCTGCCAGCTGCACAGCCCGGACGAGTGCCCCTCGGTGCAGCACCTCGTCTGGTTCGACATCAGCGGGTGCGGCGGCGGTGACCTTGACGTTGTCGAGGACGACGACGTCACGGGGTTCGCCTGCGAGGTTCTCGTGGCGTTCGACGGCTCTCACCGGGGCCACCGCGACGTTCCCGTCGTGGCCGATGGTCACCATGTGGTCGGCATGCCGCGCCCACGGTGCCCGCACCCGGCCGGACAGCCGCAGCCCGTCGCGCCGATGCACACGGGCCTGGTCGATCGACGCGACCACCAGGCCGTCCGGAATGGACAGTCCGGCGCGAGCCAGCAGCCACCCGGCCAGGAACGCCGACTCCGCCACCGGCACGCGGGCGCCGTGGAACGCCAGCAGGTCGATCACGACCGCGAGGTCGCGGAGCCCGCCACCGCTACCTCCGATCTCCTCGGGGACACCTAGGAGGTGGAAACCGGTGTCGCACAGGTCTTTCCACAGGGAACGGTCGAAATCATCCTCGCTGTCGCGACCCTTCAGGATGGCGCCGACAGCGGCGCGGATCTCCTCGTGCAGCTCGTCGCTCACCGAACCCCCAGACCACGGGCCACCACGGACCGCAGAACCTCGTTGGTGCCCCCGCGCAAGGTGAACGCCGGGGAGTGCAGGACGCCGTCGGCGAGCAACCCCGCCAGTCCCTCAGCTCCGCGCCGGGGTTCGACGCCGGCAACGCGCCGCACGGTCTCCACGACGTCTCCTTCGAACCGGGACCCGAGGTCCTTCACCAGCGCGGCGGCCACCTCCGGCGAACGACCGGCAGCCAGGCCGGCCGCGACCGCGAGCGAGAGCTGCCGCAACGTCCAGGCGCGGGCCGTGAGCCGCCCGACCTCCCTGGCCGCCAACGGGTCGTCGCTCGTCTGCGCCGCCCACGCCTCCAGCAACGGGAAGGTGCTCAGGAACCGCTCGGGTCCCGAACGCTCGTGGCCGAGTTCCGCGATCACCTGCCGCCAGCCGAAGCCGCGGTCGCCGAGCAGAGCGTCCGCGGGCACGACGGCGCGGTCGAAGACGACCTCGTTGAAGTGGTGCTCGCCGTCGATCGTCACGATCGGCCGGACCTCGACGGACGGGTGCGGCAGGTCCACTACGAACTGCGACAGGCCGGTGTGCCGGTCTCCCGGTGTGCCATCGGTGCGAGCGAGCACCACGATGGCGTGCGCGAAATGCGCTCCGGTCGTCCACAGCTTGGTGCCGGTGATCTCCCAGCCGTGTGGTGTCTCGACCGCTCGGGTGCGCACGGCGGCGAGGTCGGAGCCGGCGTCCGGCTCGCTCATTCCAATGGCGAAGAAGCACTCGCCCTTGGCGATCTCCGGCAGGTACCGGTGCCGCTGCGCTTCGGTGCCGTTGCGCAGGATCGACGGAGCCATCTGACGGTCGGCGATCCAGTGCGCGGCCACCGGCGCGCCCGCCGCCAGCAGCTCCTCGACCACCACGAAGCGCTCCAGCGGGGTGCGGTCGTGGCCGCCGTGGCGTCGCGGCAACGTCATCCCCACCCAGCCGCGGCTGGCCAGCAGCCTGCTGAACGCAGGGTCGGCCGCGGTCATCCAGGCGTTGCAGCGGGGTCGGAAACCACCCGCCGCGCGCTGGTCGTCGAGGAACTGGCGCACCTCGTCCCGCAGTTCGTGCTCGGCAGTGCTGTGGCGGTGCGCGACCAGGTCGATCGTCGATGTCACCCGGACTCCTCTCTCGGGGTCCGGGCCACGCTAGGAAACCGGATCCAGTCCTGCGTCCGATGTTCCGGTCAGTGGACGCGTCACCCGGCGGACGGCCGCGCCGCCGCACCCGACCGCAGCATCACGTCGAGCTGGGCCTCCGAGCCGGAACGGTGCGCGTCCATGAGCTCCACCAGCCGCTCGAAGTCACCTTCGGCGAGCGCGGCGACCATCTCGCGGTGCTCGGCCAGCACCCGCGCCCGTCCGGCCTCGTCGTACAGGTAGACGGCGTGATAGGGCAGCGCCCAGGTCCAGATGCGGCTGATTTCGGCCACGACCAGGTTCAGCGAGTTCAGGCCGAAGATCGCCTGGTGGAACTCGCTGTTGAGAGTGCGCATGCGCGCCAGGTCGAGATCCTCCGCCGCCTGCTCGACCGCCTGCGCCAGGGCCTCCACGTCTGCCAGTTGCTCAGCGGTCGGCTGGACAAGGCTGCGGATGACCTCTGTCTCCAGCAACCGCCGCATCAGGTACACCTGGTCGAACTCCGCACGGCTCAAGCGCGCGACGGCGAACCCGACGTTGTGCTCGTGCACCACCAGGCCGTCGGAAGCCAGCTGCCGCAGGCCTTCCCGCACCGGCAACCGGCTCACGCCGAGCACGGCCGCCATCTGCTCCTGGCGGATCTGCTGCCCCGGCAGCAGATCCCCGGAGACGATCATCCGCTTGATCCCGTCGACCACGCGGGACACCGCCTGATCGGCGCCGGTCCTCCCTGGACCGTTCTTGCTGGACGACATGGGCACTCCTCACGATCAGCCCCACCGTACGGGGTGGATCAGGAGGTGACGCTGCCCCCGTTGAGGTCGAGGATCTGCCCGGTCAGCCACGACGCTTCCGCCGAAGCGAGGTAGACCACCGCGGCACCGACGTCCTCGGGCGTGCCCAGTCGCCGCAGCGGGATCCTCTTCGCGAACATCTCGGTGGCCGCGCCGGCGACGTTGCTCTGCAAGCCCAGTGCCAGCGTGTTGGCCGTGACCCCGGAAGGCGCCAGCTCCTGCGACAGGTGCCGGATGAAACCCTCCACCCCGCTCTTGGCCGCTCCGTAGAGCGACAGCCCCTGGTCGGACCCGACACGCGCGGCACCGGAGGAGATCTGCACGATGCGCCCCCACCCGGCCTCGCACATGTCATCGACCACCGCGGAGACGCAGTTCATCGCGCCGAACAAGTTGATCTCCACCGGACCCCGCCACCGGCTCGGGTCCAACGTCCGGAAGTGCCCCTGCCCGAAATCAGCAGCGATGCCCGCGTTGTGCACCAGAACATCAACGTGCTTCCCGAACTCGCTCTTCACCTTCGCGACGGCCGTGCGCACCGCCTCGCGATCGGTGACGTCGAAGGGCACCGGCACCGCCCGTCCACCGGCCGCAACGATCTCCTCCGCGACCTTCTCGGCGCGCTCGGCCACCAGGTCGTTGACCGCCACCGCCGCACCCTGCCCCGCCAACGCACGCGCGATACCCGCTCCCGCGTTCTGACCGGCCCCGGTGACCAGGGCTACATGGCCCGACAGCTCGAACATCGATGTCCTCTCCTGCAGCTTGTTCCCGTTGCGGTCACGGCTTTTGCAACAACTCGACGGCATGTCCCTCCGGGTCCAGGACCACGGCCAGCCGCCTGCCACCCGCCGACTTCGGAGCGACCCGCACGGACCCGCCCGCCGCCACGGCGCCATGCACCGTGACATCCACGTCGGCGACCTCGAACCCAAGCACTGCCTCACCCGGCACAGGCACCTCGCGGGAGGAGTAGGCGACCAGCACCAGCGACGGCCCTTCGCCATCGCCACGCAGAACGACCTGCTCGTGCTTCTCCGCACCCTCGCCGTTCGCCATCCGATGTACGGCTTTCAGACCCAGCACGGCGCCGTAGAACCCGCACTGAGCGTCGAGATCGCCGACGACGACCTTGGTGAAGGTGAAGCCCATGATGCCTCCGAGGAACGGCGTGCCGCGACGACGCGGAGTACACCGCCCACCTCGTGATCACGTGGGTGAACGTTCCACTCAGCGGACACGGGCCTGCACCGCCGATGACTGTCCGATACCGGCCAGCCTGTGCGTGCGAGAACTATGTTCATGCAGGTCAAGGCGTACGGCAATGCTTGTGAGTGACTCAGCCGAGAAGATCATGTTGGCCTAGGGTGAAGCGTTCGGTCTGAGCAGTTCGACAGACCGAGGCCAGCCCCTCAGGGGTGCCGCACCAGCGAGCGGTCGGTGGGTTCGGTGTTCGTTGTAGTGCCGCTCGTACTCACTCAGCGTCTGCCGCAGATGGGCCTGATCCCAGAGCGGCGCGCGGTCCAACAGATCGCCGCGAAGTTCTTACTCCCGCCGATAAAACCCAGCGGCGAAAGATTGATTAGTGCCACCTGGCCCTCTATACTAGGTTCGAGCTATCCAATAGCGCGTGAACACACAAACCGCGCAAGCTTGCTGCGCACGGGAACTCAAGTCCCCCTCGGACACGCAAAAGTGGCAAGTTTGCCACAACTACGTGACAGGTGCTCAGGTCTACTTGAGCACCTGTTTCGCGTCTCGGCACCACGAACGGGTGGTGTCCGGTGACCCGCTCCTATATCCGCCCACTCGTCCCCACCGTTACTCCGGCGGGTCGCGCGGATATCTCTTCTCGCTTTGTCGGCCAGCCACTCCCTCTTATCTCCGTACCCGTTTCCAAGCCTCCCCGCTCGACGAATGTGGTCTACGGGATGGCGACGGTCGACGATCGCGGCCGAGTCGCCGACCGCCACATCATCGCCGCGCTGGGCTGGGACGGCAGCACCCGACTGAGCATCCGCGAACACGACGGCCTGCTCGTCGTCACCGCCGACCCACACGGCGTCGTCAAGCTGAGCGCACAGGTTTACCTCCGCCTGCCCGCCCAAGCCCGCCGCGCGGCGGGCATCGTCGTCGGCGACCGGGTCCTGCTCACCGCCCACCTCGACCACCACACCCTGACCGCCTTCCCACCGCGTGCATTGGACGAACTGCTCCTGCCCGCCCTGCCGGGAGGTGAGGACCAGTGACCGGCGCACCCACCCAAGCCGAACTGGAAGCCGCCCGGCTGGTCCTGGACCGAATGGGCGTCACCGCCGAGGACCTGCTCAGCTCGATCAAGCCACCCGCACCAACATTCGCCGAATACATCCCCGTCGTAGCGGCTGCGGTCAGCGACGGCACGCGCCGCGCCTACACGCCCTACTGGAACCGCGTCCTGGACCAGTGGGCGGACATCTCGCTCAGCGATCGCACGCCGACCGACATCCAGCGCTTGGTGCAGCACATCAAGGCCAACCTGACCGTCCGCCGTAACACCCGCAACGGCAACTCCGCCGCCGAACACCTCATCGCCGCCCTGCGCTGCCTCTACCGCCACGCCGTCGACGACGAACTCATCGACGAACGCTCCAACCCCGCAGCGAAAGTGGCCAAACCCCGACGTCAACCCAGCAACCGACGAGCCCTGTCCGGCAAGCAGATGGACCAGCTCAACGACGTCGTCGCCACCACGGGCAATGATCCGCAGTTGGACTCGCTGATCGTCCGGTTCCACACCGAAACCGCAGCCCGCCGCGGCGGTGCCCTCGCCCTGCGACCGAAAGACCTCGACCAGGAGCAGTGCCTGGTCTATCTGCGGGAGAAGGGCGAGACCTCACGCTGGCAACCGGTCTCCCCGACGCTGATGTGGCACCTGCTCCAGCACGTCGAGCATCGCGGCGCGCCGATGAACGGGCGGCTGCTGCGCAACGCCAACGGCAGCCAGATCACCTACCACCGCTACGACTACCTGTGGAACCGCGTCGGCCAGCACCTGACCTGGGCGGGCAAACAGGGCGTCAGCACACACTGGCTCCGCTACACGACGCTGACCTGGGTCGAACGGCACTTCGGCTATGCCGTGGCCCGTGCCTACGCCGGACACAACGACTCCAACAGCGAGGCAGGCAGCACCACCACCTACATCCGCGCCGCCCTCGAAGAAGTCGCCACCGCACTCGCCACCCTCACCGGAGAACACCACCCACTGACATAACCAGTCGATCCCCTGGGCTGGTCCGCACGACGTAGTGATCCAGCCCAGGGCCCGTCAGCCTCACCACATCACCGGATCGGCTCCGGAACCTCGGGCATGGAGGACGGGTGATCCGGCTCTGCCGACAGGTCGCCGCCGAGACGGAGCAGGAAATTGTGCGAATCGTCGACACCGAGGGCGGCGCGATCGAGGGCGCCAATCACCTGCCGATAAGCCTTGACGCCGGTCGTTTCCTCCACGAAGAGAGTGGATGTCTCTGCCATCAAGCACACCAATGGCTCGAACTTGGTGAAATCGAGATAGAGGAACGGCCCGAACATGCCAGCGTGGGCACCCGCTCGCTCAGGAAAAATCCTCACGGACACGCTCGGCCGGACTGACATCCGCAGCAGGTGCTGAATCTGCTCCGCTTGCACTTCTTCACTGCCCACCGGCAACCGCAACGCCGCTTCGTGAATGAAGAAAGTGCTATGGAGACCTCCACGAAACACCGCCCTCTGCATGATGAGCTCCGCCTGCAGCCGATCCTCGACCTCAGCTGCCGGAACGGTGGCGGACGCAGCGATCACGGCCCGCCGGTACTCAGTGGTCCGCAGAGCATCAGGTACTGCGTGCGGATGCCAGCTGACCAACTTCTCAGCGGCCGCCAGCTGGGACACCAGAGTCCGTTGCTCCACAGGCTGCCGAGATCCGTACTGCTGCCACCAGCCCTTCACCTGCACGTCCGGGAACAGCGTCTGGAGATGTTTCCGGACGGCGGGCGCTGCGCGGAGCGCGCCGAGCAGCAGGGCGAGTTCGATCTTGTCGGTGCCTCCTTTGCCGTTGACCAGGTCGGAGAGCTTCGCCTCCTGCCAGTCGAGAACCTCGGCGAGACCGCGTCCTGTGAACCCGGCTTCCGCGATCACCGATCGCAGGCAATCGCCGAACTCACGGCCTCGGACAGTGGACGTTCTCTTGGGCATCGCAGAAGTTCCTCATCTCGCTGAAGTCTGCGCGACAGCCAACCCCGCCCACGACGCCCGGACCAGCGCACCCACAACACATCGATCCGGCACAGATCAGGCATCCACCACTGCTGAACTGCAGGAACCAGCGGTCACACACGATCGGGTGCTCGGTCCTCACAAGCCGCGGGATGTTCCGAAGACACATCGCCAGCAGATTCGCCTCAGGAGCATGCGATGGCGTAAGAGTGAGGCATGGTCACTGCTGTCGTGTTCGATGTCGGCGAGACGCTGCTGGACGACTCCCGCGAGTGGGGCGCCTGGGCAGACTGGATCGGCGTCTCACGGCACACCTTCTCGACCGTCCTCGGTGCCGTCACCGCGTCTGGCCGGGACAACGCGGAGACCTTCCGCTATTTCCGGCCGGACTTCGACGTCGCACACGAGCGCCAGCTCCGGGAGGAAGCCGGTCTCGGCGAACAGATCCAGGAGTCGGACCTGTATCCCGACGTGCGGTCAAGCCTGCAAGCGCTGCGCGACCTCGGGTTGTGGGTCGGTGTAGCCGGCAATCAGACGGCGCGAGCCGGGCAGCTGCTTCGCGACCTCGAACTGCCGACGGACTTCGTTGCCACCTCAGGAGAATGGGGTGTCGCCAAGCCCGCCAGGGCGTTCTTCGACCAAGTGATCGCCGCTGCCGCGACCAAGGCAGAGAAGATCGCCTATGTGGGAGACCATCGAGACAACGACGTGGTCGCAGCCAAGGCGGCAGGACTTCGTACCGTCCTCGTCCGTCGCGGCCCGTGGGGACACCTCTGGGCCGAGGATCCCCTCGTGCAGCGAGATGCGGACTGGGTGATCGACTCGTTGGACGAACTGCCCGGCTTGCTGGCTCCCTAACGGCGAAGTGGGGAAGCGTCAGAAGACGCGTGCTCCCGTCCACGCCGCCAGGTCAACCAGTCGGCTGTTTCCCGGGCGATACCGCAAGAGCGTCGCGACCGTACTTCTGACCTGCGGGTGCTCGCGGGTGTGCTGTGGCGCAGCTTCGCGTGCCAACTCGACGCACTGGTGCGCATCGTCGTGCCTGCCCAACTCGAGCTGCACCCGGCCCAGTTCGATGTAGTAGTGAGAGCGACGCTCCGCAGGCAGTTCCTTCGGAGGATGCCATGCAGCGGCACGCTGGACGCCGGCCGGATCCCGCAGCTCCGCCGCAACGGCCAGTTCGTGGATCCGGAGCGAATGCGGCCCGAACGCGGTGCCGTGATAGACGCCTTCGGGCACAGTCGAGGCAGCGCGGTACGCCTCGCGCAGGTGGTCGTGAGCGGCGCTGCGATCCCCCATACGACCGGCTACGACCGCTGTCCGCATCTGGAGAGATCCGTAAGCTGCAGCGACGCGTGGAGACGCCAGGCTGGAGAGGCTCGGCTCGTCGGCCGCTCGGATCAACAACCTGCGGGCTGCCGTCAGGTCGCCGTTGGCGAAGAACGTCTCAGTGCGGACGTATTCGGCCGCAGCGACCAGGAGCTGATCATCGGAGAGCGCGGCCGAGTGCCGCATGAGATCGATGAGGCGGCTCGAAAGGTCGAGGTAGCCGAACTTGAAAGCCAGACCGTCCGCGGCCCGGAGTGCGAGCGCACGGAGGGCCTCCACTTGCCGACGCTCATGGCCGCCAACAACAGCCTGGCTGGCACGCGCCAATTCGGCGAGCAGGTCGGGCAATGCTTCCGCGAGGAGACCGTACCGAGCTTCCAGCCGGTGCGCGTTCATGCCGACCACTGCCGCGGAAAGCTCCGCAAGACTCCTGGTTGGCCCGTCTTCCGGGCAGTCGAAGGCATCGATCGCCCTGCGCAGCTTCGGGAAGGCAGCGTGAACCTGGCTGATCTCCCCGGTCGACGCTCCCTCTGAACCAGGCGTGGAACTGCTGACGTCAGCCTCGCCTGGATGAGCGACATCGGCGAACCCACGGGACAAGCCGCCCGGATGGAGGAGGTTCACCAACTCCTGCACGCTCTTGAGGCCCAGCGCTCTGGCAAGACGGGGCTGAGTAGTCGGCTCGGGCGTCGCGGTGCCCCGCTCCCACCGACCTACGGTGCTCGGGGTGCACCTGAGGTATTCGGCCAACTGTTCTTGCGAGAACCCGGCCGCTTTGCGGCGAGCGGCAAGCTCCCGCCTAGGCGTTGCCATTGAGCCCCCTAGTGCAACCCGCGACCATTACCTCAGCAGCCTAGCTTGGACGCTGCAGAAGATAGCCGTTCAACTCAGAGAACTTCATGTTCACCCAATCAGGGCAACCGATCAATTACGCAGGTAGTCATGATGCGCGACCGATTCTTGCTCGGTCGATGCCAGATCCACGCACTGGTTCTTCAATGATCGGCCAATTTTGCTGAATTCCTGTCGATATCGCGCGACCGACCGCGCACATTCGCAGGGAGCGATCAGATATGACTCGAGACTACAAGTGGCAACCCCACAGCGGTGGCCGTCACGCGATCCCCCAGCATCTCGCCGCCAACGACCACGGCCACACCCTGTGCGGCATCGAGGTAGTCGCGGGGTCCGACACGTGGCCGACCGACAGCCGCTACTGGCCGACCTGCCCCGAATGCGACAGTGCCTGGCGGGCGCACGAAGGCATCCTCCCCTGGCCGCGCAAGGGCAAGGAGGCGAACCTGCCGTCGCCGCCTCGCCCCGGCAACTCCCTGAAGTTGCAGCTCATCCGCCGATGAGGACCACTCACCGACCCACCAGGGACGCGCGCCTTACCTATAACCGCGAAGGCGGCATCGTCCTGGTGGCGTTCCTCGAACGGGTCAGCGTCGAACACAGGCTCGCCCGCCTGTCCGAACTGGCCGGGCTCGCCAACGCCGACTTGATCAAGCAACTCCGCCGCTTCACCAAGGTGGGCGTGCTCTGCCGGCGTACCGACGTCGATGCCTTCCCCGCCGAAGACCTCTTTTGGCTCCCAGCGGAGCGCGTCGACCGAGCACGCGCCCTGCTGCAGCAAGCTGACGATGCCGATCTGCGGGAAGTGGTGGCCGAGCGCGGGCTGGACATCGATCGGGCGCTGGGCGACTTCTCCACCCAGCAGCCCTACGCCACGGCGCTCGGCCACGCTCCCCGCGACGCGCGCATCGCCTCCGGGCTCAGTCAGACCGAAGCCGCCCACGCACTGCGGACCTTCTCGAACACCACCCTGTCGCAGTTCGAGAACGGCCACGCACTTCCGAACCTGATCACGCTCGCCGAACTGGCCCACCTCTACGGCACGGACGCGGCCGAGTTGATCGTCTGGGCCGCGTGTCACTCAAAGCCGGACAGGCAGGTACTGGCGTTGCGGGTCGCCGAACCGACGCTTCGCGCCGTGCTGACCCATGAGTTCGCGGAACGCCGTGTCCGCGACAAGACCAGACCGGAATTCTGACCTCTGGCTCAGACTCGCGGTTGCGACAGGGCGCATCGGCGGTCGTGGGGCGGGCCGATCAGGCTGGGCGGCTCGGTGACGTAGTAGCCTGGTGGCGTCCGAACTGGATGTCCGCGCCGATCCGGCTCTCCAGCACGGTGAGCCGGCTTTCCTCCAGACGGGCCACCTCGATGTTCAGCCGCATCCCGGTGCGCACGCCGGTCAGGGCCGGCCCTGCCACTTTTCGAGCGCCACCCCCAGCAGCCGGGACGCGGTTTCGTGGTCGCCGTTGCGGATCGCCTGGTTGCCGAGTTTCACCAGCCGTTCGTAGCCGCACGCGTCGACGTCTTCCGGTTCGATGTTCAGCACGTACCCGTCGAACCTGGTCAACAGGACCTCCTTGGCCATCGCGCGCTCGTTGCAGAACAACGTTCTCGACCGGCGCACCTGGACCACTCGCGAGGAACTCCGGATCGCAATCGTGACCTGGATCGAGCGCACCTACCACCGCCGCAGGCGCCAGGCCGCTCTCGGCAGGTTGACCCCCATCGAATACGAAGCAATCATGACCACGCCAGCCAGTCAGGCTGCGTGACTACCACAGTCACCTACTCGTACAGCAGACCCTTCTGTTAGTACCTCTAAGACGCTGGGTGGAATCCACACCAACCTGGGCTCCTAGGCACTGCACTCCGATGGCACCCTGGTCCCCGGCATGTACGCCGCTGGGGCGGTCGCTGGCTTCGGCGGAGGCGGCGAGCACGGCTACAACGCGCTTGAAGGAACGTTCCTGGGCGGCTGCTTTTCTCCGGACGTGCCGCGGGCCGGGCTCTCGCACGCGCGCTGGCCTGAGGCGAGACGGCCGCCGACAAAACGGTGGCATATCTGTCCACAGTATGCTCCGCTTCGACAGTAGCCGCAGTCCAGCCAATGCAACCACGGCAATGAAACCGCCTCGACGTCACTACGCCGAACGAGTGTATTCCCAGGCGTGAATACCAGCCAGACGATAACGGCTCAGCACCCCGATCCGATGAGCAAACAAGGCAGCTCCACTACGCACACCAGGTACGTGGCCATGACAGAACCAGTACTTAATGACCTTGAAGTGAAACTGATCAGCGCAGCCAAGCAGGGCTTGGAGCTCGACTGCCGCGCGGTCAAGTTGACAAAGCCCAACGGCACTCCAGATCCAAGTCGGGTGATCCGCGGCGATGTTGTACAAGGGCTTCTCACCGGCAAGTACGGCGCCGACCTGCATCCACACGGCATACGCGTCAGGTACGCCAGAGTCGTCGGCTCGTGCAACCCGAAGAAGCCCGATCCGGCCTTCGAGTACAACTCCCTCGTGTTCCCCGTGGGTGTCAAGTTCTCGGACTGCTGGATCGACCACCCGATCGTCGCCCATGACACACGGATGCCGTGGCTTCACCTCGACAACTGCAGGATCCCGTACTTCCACGCGGACAGACTCAGGGTTGATGGATCTCTCTACCTGCGCTGCCTCGTTTCCGAAGACGGCAACGACCTCGGCGCCGTTCGCCTGCTCGGCGCCCACATCGGCCGCAACCTGGAGCTGGACAGGGCGAAACTCCACAACGCCGCTGGGCCAGCATTCCACGCGGAAGGCCTTCAGGTTGATCGTGCTCTTCGGTTCCGCGCGGCTGACCTGAAATCCAAATGCGACACAGGAGCGATCCAACTCGTCAACGCGCACGTGCGGGGCGATCTCTGGCTCGACGGCACGCACGTCGACAACGAGAGCGGGCCGGCCCTGAACGCGGAGGGACTCCACGTCGGCGGTTCCCTGCTGCTGTGTTCAGGTTTCACCGCGACGGCGAAATCCAACGAACTCGCCACAGTCCACCTCATGTCCGTGAGCGTCGGTTCAAGACTCGACTTCAGCGAGGGCCGAGACTGCACCGGTCACTTGTGGGACGTGCCCCGAGGACAGGAGCGCGCGTATCTTCCACCGATAGCGGCGAAGATCGAGAACCAGAAGAAGAACGAGCACAGGAACCACCTTGTACTCGACCTCGGCTGCGCTTCAACCAACGACCTGCGCCTCCCGATGCAAACCGTGTGCACGCGCAGTCGCCCGCCATGGCGCCTCCGCAAGCGCTGCCAACCCAAGAGCAAGATCATCGTTGTCGGGCTCAAATACGCGATGTTGTCGAGGGAGTCAGATCACACGCACTGGCCACATTGGTTACGAGACCACACAGACCGCTTCGACGCCGAGCCCTACCAGAACCTTGCGAAGACATTGCGGGACAGCGGCCGCACCGGCGACGCACGGCGCCTTTTGATCAAGCTGGAGAACGCGCGGTTCAAGCACAGCAGGGCCCGCTGGTGGCCACCAACGTTCGTGTGGCATCTGGCCAAATGGTGCTTCGTCGGGCACGGTTACCGACCGGGTAAAGCCCTCCTCGGTCTGCTCCTGGTCTTCATAGCCACCTGGTGGCTGCTCGTGCAGGCGCAGCACTCCGATGCGATCTACAGGCCGGCCACGCGCGTCGAGGGGCTCACGAATACGCCCAGCTCAACGCCGACGACCACCATCACCGTGTCGACCCCCACGGCGGCAGCCTCGGCGACCCCAGCTCCAGTAACAATCTCGCCGCCCCCGACTTCAACAGCGACCTCGTCTAACCCGTCTCCAGCAACAACCACGCCGAACTCCGCGACGGACCAATGCGGTGGCACCGAAGTAGCCAGACTTGCGGCGGACATCTCGCTACCTCTGATCAACACCAACGCACGGCTGCGATGCGACTTCCGGCCCGGCGATGCGTCTTGGTACGCACGTGGGAGCCTCGGCCTCCAAGTTTTGGGCTGGTTCTTCGCAACCTTGTTCATCGTGGGAGTGACTGGCGTGATGCGAAAAGACTGAATCCGTAGCCCGGAGTCCCAGTCGGACAGCCGACTCTGGTCGGTCAACGGGTCCGGCGGCCGGATTCCGTTCCAGCGCGCAGCCGATGCCGTTGATGACAAGGTCGACCAGAGCATCCGTCTTCGTGACGGAGGAGCTCACGAGTACCCGGTAGAGCGGAGCTCCCATCACGGCTTCAGCAACCGCGTACAGGTCGGCGTTGGCACGCACCTGGCCCGCGGCCACGGCCACCTCCAGACGCGCAATGAGCGCGGCCTGGGCGGGCGCAGTGATCAGGTCGTACAGGCGCTTGGACGGCATCCAGGTCGCGCAGGGCTACTTCGAATGAGTAGTTCTTGGAACGCTTGGACTTGTCGGGGCGTATTCGTCGTGGGTGATGTGGCGATAGCCGGGGCCGAGGTGCGATTTCAGTGCTTCTCGTCGGCGTAGGCGCCGTTGAGGCAGACGACGGGACGGCCGGGGCCGTCGGGGTCTCGCACGTACAGCTCGGTGTCGTCGACGGGCAGCATGCCGGTCCAAGGCCGGTTCATGCTTCTCTCCTAAGTAGATGGTCGACCAGGCCCAGGTGACCGGAAGTTCTTGGACGCCGTAGATGTCCATGTTGGTGCGATGCCTCACGTCGGCGGCCGGGATGGCGAGCTGGAGCGCCGGGAAGCGGCGCAGCAGGGCCGCGGAGGTCAAGCGACGGATCGCTCATATGGGAGACTCGATCGACCGTAGGTGGTCGATCCTTTGATCTTCCACCTCATCTCGGAGTTGTGCCCTTTCATGGAACTTCCTGGAATTCGGGCTTTGGCGGTGGACCGATCTCGGCGCTCGCGATGAGGGAGCCGGCGACGAGAAGCGCCTCGGCCCACGACATCGACTTCACCATGGTTCAAGTCCTCATACACCAGCCGAGAGCAATTGCGTTGCGGTCAGGTACGGCACTGGCCAAATCAGTGTTCGCGACTCAAGGCCCGCCGACGAAGACCGGCTGGCTCCGCGGAATGTCTGGTCGCGGGTTCACAACATGGGTGAGCGGCGCTGGATCAGGCAAGGCTTCGTCCTGACGCCTTCGGCTCGGCCCGGCAGATGACCGGGCTGAGCCGCCACGGGCCGGGTCGCGCAAGCCTCGACTGCTGGTCCCTGGCAAGAGTCACACGGATGGGCTGGTAAAGCCCATGGTCAGACACCCGCAAAGCTCAATCGCTCCGGGTGCGGTCTACTGATTGCCCAGTGCTGGTGACCAGGGCGCCCAGGTGGCGTGATGTACGGGAAGTCCGGCCGCCCGGAGTTGGCTGACGACGCGAGGGTCGTCGTCCACGACCAGAGCGACCGTGTGTTGCCGTTGTAGCTCGAGAACGCGTTCGAGCTTCACCAAACGAGCCGGTCGCTTGTCACCGTGCGGTTGCATCACCAGTTCGCCCGGCGGCAGGCCCTGTTCAGCGAGCCATCGACGCGTCAGTTCGGCCAGCCGTACCGGCCGACCGGTGAGCCACACGATGTCGTGGTCGACGGCCAACTTGTGCGCCAGCTCAGCACCGTCCGGGAGCACCGGGTCGTCGCCGGCCGCGTCGAAGAAGTCCGCCCACTTGGTCGGCGAGTCGGAGTCGAGGAAGTGCAGGCGATGCCGGACGTCGGCCACGGTGCCGTCGATGTCCATCACCGCCACCGGCCGGGTCACGCGGTCGCCACCAGCTTCTGCGAGAAGAGGTCCTCGGCGTCGATGAGCTGGCGGCGCCCGATGAACCGGCTGGTCACCAGGAGGCCCGCCTCGTGTGCTTCCTGTCCCGCGTGGCTGTAGACCGCGTCCTTGACGACCCAGGGGGTCAGGCCGCGTTCGAACGCGTCACAGGCCGTCTTGAGCACGCAGGACTCGGTGGCGATCCCGACGATCACGATGTCGGTCCAGCCGTGGTGCGCCACGGTCGCGGCGCCTTGCTCGGTGAACAGCGAATAGATCGGCTTGTCCAGCACCGCGACCGCGCGCCGGGAGGCCGGGACCAGGTCGTCGACGATGTCGATCTCGGGGGATGTCTGCATCCGCGACCAGTTGATCAGCCGCTCGTAGGGTGATCCGGGGTGGTTGACGAATCGGGTGAACACGGTCGCGCCGCCTGCTTCTTCCCAGCAACGCACGACGTCGATCACGTGCGGAACGATGGGCGCTGACTTGCTGGACACGAAGCCGTTCTGCACATCGACGACGACCAGCACGCTCTGGGCAAGGTCCACCTGATCATTCTCCGCTCGTGTCTCGCAGCAGCTCCAGCGCGGTCGTCAGGTGCTTGCCCAGCTCGCTGGTCTCGAGCACCGCCCGCCGCATCGCGGCGTATTGCGCCGTCTCCTGCGGCCTGGTCATGGTCAGCCGCGACCTGACCGCCCGAATCCAACGCCACCCGAACTCAGACGGCACAACTGGATCACATCCTTGTTCCACCTGCTCGTGCACGCGGTGGCAGTAACACCACAACGCCTGGACCAGCAGCTCGCAATCGACCAGGTCAGAGACTTGGAGTGCTCGTCCTGTCGCCTGCGGGTAGTAGCTGAGCCCCGCCCAGCTCGCGCAGCCGATGGACAAGCCGCGGATGCCGAACTCATCGATGCGGCTGTCGTGGAATCCTTCACGTAGCAGCGTCTGCTCCACCAGCTCCGCATGGTGCAGGGAAGGCCCGGCGCCATCCGTGGCATGGTCGAGCAGGACGCGCGGCATGCTCAACAACCGCATCGCGGTGTCGAGCTCTTGGCCACTCCACGGTGACTCGTGCAGCCAGTAGGCCGACAGCACGTAGTGCGCGATGGGCATGTCAGAGCCGGTCCGCTCACGCAGCCACTCGGTCGCCCACTGCCGGGTCTCCCGGTAGGTCTGCCGACGCCACATCGCCAGGCTGGCGATGTTCGGAACGCTCAGCTCCTCCGCCAGGTGAAATACCGCGACACCCCACGGGAACGCGTACAACTCGCAGCGACCGGCCGGATGGTCGACCTGTTCGACATGGCACTCCGCCCATTGCACCGCGCCGGGTACGAGATCCGCTCGTCGGATGAGCCTGCAGAGCAGTTCGAGGCCGAGATGCACCGGCACGAACTTGTGGCTCGTGAGACCGCACACCCGGCTGTTCGCCGCACCCGCACTGAGGGTGCCGAACAGCTCATGCGGTGTGGCCTCGAACGCGGCGCAGTACAGCCGGATGTAGACCTCATCGCGCACCGCGGCCCTGCCGGTCTCGTGCCGGTAGATCGCCTTGGCCATGGCGCCCAGCTCAGGCGTCGCCAGGTCCAGCTGGCGGCCAAGCCGCTCGAACTCCCTGGCGAGCCGGTCGCGCCCCCACCCCTTGGCCTGCCGTCGGCCGATCAGCACGAGGTTCGGCGTCGGACGCTTCCCCTCGCCGGTCGCAGCGGCGTCGCCGGACATGATCGATGTCCTCCCGTGTCCCTGCCTGTCATCTGCCGCGTGGTCGCCGTCCACACCATATTTGAATCGTCCCGAACGAACCCAGTTTTGGACGTTCGGCGCCACGTCCGTGATAACGCACCGGAGGAGCGATGGCCCCGTGGTTGGCCGAACAGCCCAAGACCATCGTCGTCCAGCCCACAACGCTGTGCCCGATGGACTGCACCTACTGCTACCTGCTCGAACGGCACCTCAAGCAAGAAATGACGCCTCAGGTGGCCACCGCGATCGCGGACGGCATCGCCGCATCGTGGGAGCCGGTCGAGGTGGTGTGGCACGGCGGCGAGCCGTTGGCGGTCGGGCTCGAGCGGTTTGTGGAGTTGCTGCAGCCCTTCGAGCCTCTGCGCCTGGCCGGGCGCGTGCGGCACAAGGTCCAGACTGGCGGTGGCAGGCCGATCACCGACGCCTGGTGCGACGTGTTCGAGCGGTGCGAGATCGGCGTGGGTGTGAGCATCGATGGACCTCGTGAACTCAACCACCACCGCGTCGACCGCGGTGGCCGGCCGATGTTCGACCGGACCATGGCAGGCATCGAGACGCTGAAACGACGCGGCATCCCTTTCACCGTCCTGGCGGTCGTCAGCCAGAACAGCACCGGACAGGCCGTGCAGGTCCTGGACTTCATGCGAGAGCTGGGCACCTCGTGGGTCGGGTTCAACGTCGAAGCCAAGGAAGGCGCGAACTCCGACGGACAGACACCCTCGATCGACCACGCCCGCCGGTTCTGGCGTGACACGTTCGAGTGGTGCCGCCGCAACACCGACGTGACCGTGCGGGAGGTCTCGAACCTGTTCGGCTTTCTCGGCCTGACACAGGAGCAGCGCGATGCGGACTCCCGGCACGACCCCATTCCGACGATCGCCTGGAACGGGGATGTGGTGCTGCTGTCGCCGGAGCTGCTCGGGGTTCGCAGCACCACCTACGACGATTTCATCGCGGGCAACGTACTGCAAGACGGCCTGTCCACGATCGTGCAGCGCGCCGCAGAACTTCTGTACGTCCGGGAGTTCACGGCCGCGCTGGCCACCTGCAAGCAGACGTGCGAGTTCTTCTCGTTCTGTCAGGGCGCGCACGCGGGTGATCGGTTCTTCGAACACGGCACCTTCGCCGCGACCGAGACCGATCACTGTCGAAATACGGTTCAAGCGCCTGTCCTGGCGCTTGCCGAACTACTTCACGGGAAGGGAAGCAGATGACGGTCTTGGAACGAATGGTGCGCGTCGTGTCCAACGGGGACACTGGGTGGGCACAGGTCGTGGCCGCCAGAATCACGACGAGCGTGAAGGCCAGCGGCGTGGACTGGGGCCGCAAGGGCGGCAGTTGGGGCAAAGAAGGCGAGTTCCACAAGAAGTGAGCATGGACGCCCTGGAGATCGAGAAAGCCGTCGAGCGACGACGGGTCTGGCTCGACACACAGCTCGACTCGGCAGCGACTGCACTGGACGTGAGCGTGGTCGGAGAGTCGGTGAACACCTTCGACATGCGCTCCTCGGGCGCAGTCGCCCGCGACCAGGACGGTGACGTCTGGTTGAGGGTCGTGGTGGAGGACGCCGACTACGAGCCCGTGTGCCGCTGGGACGGCAACGTCGCCGCCAACTCGATCCGTGGCGTCTCCAAACCAGCGGTTCTCCGGTGGCACGACTGGCAGAACCACGACGAGTACCTGCGTGGCCGCCGTCTCCGGGGCGAGGTGATGACCCTTGCTCCAGGGATGACGGTTGCCCCCGGCGGCGTGCTGCACGACGACCCCCGGCTATCCGACACCTGGTGGCAGGACCTACGCCGGTCACTCGCAGCGCTGGCGACGCACCCGGTGGAATGGCAGAACGAACTGGGCGCGGTGGCCTCCACCATCCGAGGCGTCGAGCACCACTTCAGCATCACGTTGTCCGAGGACGTCTTCTCGGATGTCAGGTGGACGACCGCACACGCGGACTTGCACTGGGCGAATCTAAGCCGACCGCAGATGTGCATCCTCGACTGGGAGAGCTGGCGTCCCATGTTCGCCGGGTACGACCTCGCCACGCTCTACTGCAACAGCCTTCTCCATCCTGCAACCGCCAGACGGATCCGCGACATGCCCGAACTGCACACCCGCAGCGGCCATCTGGCTCTCTTGTCCGCGATCTGCCGGTACCTCTGGATCGTGGGCGAAGGCAGCGACTGGGACCTGCTCGAACCACATCTGCGATCCGAGGCCGAGCCGATTCTGTCCAGCGTGATGCGGAGGACCGAATAGAGTCGGCACGTCGCACCGAACCGTGCCCATCACGATGACCGCCAACACGGACGGATCTCCGACGTGGCGACCATCAGGTGCAGCAGACCTGGTGAGCGTCGTTTGGCACCGCCGGCCGCCAGCTCGCCGAGACGGCCGCCTTGAGCTTGCACTTCGTCTCGATGGAGTCCTTTGATTGGCTGGACCTGTAGCTGGCCTGCCATCTGCCCAACCTCTCATGCGCATGGAGGTCACCCCGACCGCCAAGGACAGCGGCCGATGTTCCCCCTCGGTGGCGGCATCGACCACGACGCGCTGACGCAGTACCTGCCCTGTTTGGGGAATCTCGACATAGCAGGGCTTCTGGCTGAGCCACTGGACGTCAACCAAGAGCGCGCAGCGGCACTCCGGGCCGCGCTGCAAGGACAGCGCTCCGACGACGAGCATCTTGCGCTCCTGGACCGCGTCCTTGAGGCACTGCGTCGCATCTGACCAGAACGGGCTACCTGAACGCCGACTGCGCCGCACGTCCCAGCCGTGAGGCGGGCCGACATTCTCGGGCCCGAAGTGTGCAACTGGTCGGGTTCACACTCGCCACCGGCCTCAGTGATCAGCTCAGAATGAGTTTGCGCAGGCAGATGATTGGGCAGGCGCGGCTGAGCATGGCCTGATAGACCTCGGCTCGCCGTTCGGTGCGGACGCGGAGTCGTCGGAGACTTTTGAGGCAGGCGAAGGTGCGTTCGACCGGCCAGCGGACTGTGCCCAGGCCGGAGCCGTGGTCAACGCCGAGGCGGGCGATGACGGGCGAGAGGGAACTTAAGCGTCAGCACGTGGTGGTCGACCGGCCAGCGGACGTCTGCACCTTGAGGCGGGCAGCAGTGATCGCTCAGTCTCGACCAGCCTGACCTAATTTTGGCCTGATCACACTCTGGGACGCGCCCAGCGGGTTCGTCACAGACTCGACCGGTTGAAGCTCGGCCACCCCCGCGAGCACGCGTGGACAATGTCGGCCTTGCGCGCGAGGTCGGACCACCTCTGCGTGCGCGGGGAGCACGAGGCCACCGCCCGCCGGTAGCTGCGCCAGCGAGGACCACCCCGGCGTGCGTGGGGAGCACGGCATCCTCGAAGCCCGCGAACTCGGAGGCCTGGGACCACCCTCGCGGCACAGGGAGCACTTGCGGAGCGAGGAGACCAGCTTCTCCGCGTCGGGACCATCCCGCGTGCGCGGGGAGCACACGTCCGCGCACCAGCGCGTCGCGGGCGGCGTGGGACCATCTCCGCGTGCGCGGGAAGCACCTGCTGGCACACGCGGTTGCACAGGTAGTCGTAGGGACTCCCCCGCATGCGCGGGGAGCACCCGGCGGTGTGGATACCGCGCTTGCGTGCGTACGGACCACCCCTGCGTGCGCGGAGAGCACGACCGCCACGGGATCACCCTCCGCGGCTCGATCGGACCATCCCCGCCTGCGCGGGGAGCACTCGAGGGGCCGGAAGCCTCGGGTCGGCCGCCGGGGACCATCCCCGCGCGTGCGGGGAGCACCTGTGGTCAGGGCTTGCCTGCCGGGGTCCAGAAGTACTCCCCGCACGCGCGGGGGTGGTCCCGACGCCCTCGTGTACGGGGCGCGCCCGTCGATGTGCTCCCCGCACGCGCGGGTGTGGTTCGATCACGGGGTCGTCTGGGTCCCACGACAGCCGGTGCTCCCCGCACGCGCGGGGGTGGTCCTCAGACCTACCCCATCGCTGCCGGTGCGTTTTTGTGCTTCCCGCACGCGCGGGGGTCGTCCCTGCGCCAGCACGGCGCGGCGTCCCGGGTTCTGGTGCTCCCCGCACGCGCGCGGGTGGTCCCGTCCCCCGACTTTGGTCCATGAGTCCTGAGCAGTGCTCCCCGCACGCGCGGGGGTGGTCCCGGGCGCGGACGGACCTGCTGCACCGCCTTGCCGTGCTCCCCGCACGCGCGGGGGTGGTCCGCCACGGCAGCGCAAGGCAAAGCTGTTGTGGCTGTGCTCCCCGCACGCGCGGGGGTGGTCCGCCACCAGCGGGCCAGGCTCGTCAGCATCTTGTGTCCCCGCACGCGCGGGGGTGGTCCCGTCACCAGGCCGGTGTCGTCGGAGTCTTCAGTGTGCTCCCCGCACGCGCGGGGGTGGTCCCACCAGCAGTCCGCTGGCGTCATCGCTGGCGCGGTGCTCCTCGCACGCGCGGGGGTGGTCCGTCGTTGGCGTAGCTGATCGGGTACTGGCCGGTGGTGCTCCCGCACACGCGGGGGTGGTTCCGCATCGCAGCAACGCTTACCGTCGTCAAAACCGTGCTCCCCGCACGCGCGGGAGTGGTCCCCGGCCGTCGACCACCGCGACGGTGGCAAGGTTGTGCTCCCCGCACGCGCGGGGGTGGTCCGGACAACCCGCTGCTGCGGCCCTGCGGCTTCTGCGTGCTCCCGCACACGCAGGGGTGGTCCCGTCCGTACCGCGGCCGGCCAGCAGACCGTGTCCGTGCTCCCCGCACGCGCGGGGGTGGTCCGTCGAACATCGTCTCCTTGGTCAGCTGGGGGGCGTGCTCCCCGTACGCGCGGGGGTGGTCCGTCGAACATCGTCTCCTTGGTCAGCTGGGGGGCGTGCTCCCCGTACGCGCGGGGTGGTCCCTCGTCGTCCTGGGCGGCCGCGGCCAGCGGCAGGTGTTCCCTGCATGCGCGGGGGTGGTCCCTTGTTCGTGACGGTGATCGGCAGCACGACGAAGTGCTCCCCGCACGCGCGGGGGTGGTCCGAAACGTTGCACTACGCGACCATCGGACAAGCCGTGCTCTCCGCACCCGCGGGGAGGTCCCCCGGCACTGAAGCTGACTGCGGCGTCCACGGTGCTCCCCACACGCGCGGGGGCGGTCCCAGCGGCCCTCGCCGGGGCGGTCGAGGTGAGTGTGCTCCCCACGCGCGGGAGTAGTCCAGACACCAACAACAAGTCTCGCCGAGGACGCCATAGGCGCGGGAGTCGTCGTAGACGCCGGTGCCGCTTCCGCCGGAGGCGACGCAGGCGGTGCTCCAGATCATGGCGGTGAGTGTGTCCCCAAAGCAGTAGACCGTCGCACTGGTCTCGGTGACCTATCCGCAGGTATAGCCGGTGGTGGACCCCGTTTACAGACGTACTGCCCGACATAGTGATCAGTTCAGAATGAGTTTGTGCAGGCAGATGATCGAACAGGCGAGGCCGAGCATGGCCTGATGGACGTCGGCTCGTCGTTCGGTGCGGACGCGGAGCCGTCGGAAGCCTTGAGCCAGGCGAAGGTGCGTTCGACCGGCCAGCGGACTGTGCCCATGCCGGAGCTGTGTTCGACGCTGCGGCGGGCGATGACGGCAAGATGGAACCGCAAGTGCGCCCGCATGGTAGTCAACCACGCGGGCGGACGACCGCATTGCGGAGCGGGCAGTGGTGATCGCTCGCTCCCGGCCGGCCCGACCCGGTTTTCGACCTGATCACCCGCTGGGATGCGTCCAGCGGGGCCATTACAGACTCGACCGGTTGAAGCTCGACCACCCCCGCGTGCGCGGGAAGCACACCCCGGCTTTGCCCAGCCTCTCGACCGCCAGCGGACCACCCCCGCGTGCGCGGGGAGCACATAGTGGACGGTGCCCAGGTGATGTGGGTGCCGGGACCACCCCCGCGTGCGCGGGGAGCACACTTCCTGACCACACTGTTTGTTCGAGCGAAGTGTGTTTTTGATTCAGCTTTGAAGATCAGCGTCTGTAGCATCGTCGTTTACTGGCGTTGCTCCATCCTTGCCGCCGCGGCTCGGATGGTTCGCCGACGTTCTCCGTGTCGGCCGCGGGGCGCAACATCAGCGTGATCCCTTCGAAGTCGACCGGTTTCCAGTTGTGGTCATGGACTTGAAAAGACAGTCCTTGCTCGTTGTCCGCTGAGTGGACCATGTTCGCTCGTCCTGTGCTGACGATCACGGTTGACACTTCGAACGCATGTTCGCCCTAATGGCGTAGTGTGCATGTGGCCGAGCGGTTCGGTAAGCCCTTGCCTACTTCACCAGGCGGCGCAGTCGGTCCGCGACCTTGAGAAGAGTCAGCATCGCCACTGGCAGTCCGGCCGCTACCGCAGTCACAGCGCTCGCGGTCGGGCTCATTCTAGGGAAGGGTGCGTGGGACCAGGCTCGTCGACGTCAACAAAGTTGAAGCTAAATCAGTACTTGCTTCACAACTATGATGGTCAACAAGTGTGCTCCCCGCACGCGTGGGGGTGGTCCAGACCCCGGCCACTCACGCATGGCCTGAGCGAAGTACTCCCCGTACACGCGGGGTGGTCCCGGCTCCATCGGCATGTGCTGCGTCGGGTCGAGGTGATCCCCGCGCACGCGCGGGGGTGGTCCGCCGCCGAAGCCGCCGAGCGAATGGCCCGTCCTATGCTCCCCGCACGCGCGGGAGTAGTCCCGCACGATCCAGCGGTCGGCCAGCGTCGACGACGTGCTCCCAGCACGCACGGGGGTGGTCCGTAGTCCTCGGCCTCCTGGTAGTCGGGCGCGCTGTGCTCCCCGCACGCGCGGAGGTGGTCCATCAGGAGCACGGGTTCGCTGACCGCGTGGCTGGTGCTCCCCGCGCGTGCGGGGATGGTCCTGGCGAGGGCACCGGCGAGAACCTCCTTGGCATGCTTCCCCGCTCATGCGGGGGTGGTCCCGAAACGGGCCTGCAGTATCTGCCGGTCGCCGCGTTCTCCCAGCGCATGTGGGGTGATCCCGACGAGCAGGTGCTCACCGAGAACCAATGCCTGCTGGCCAAGAAAAGTTCTGCCCGCGCGTGCGGGGGTGGTCCCGAAAAGTTCGAGTGGACGTGCAGTTCCGCATAGTTTTCCCCGCACGCGCGGGGGTGGTCCCGTACCCGTGGGTGCTGGTCGGCTGGCGTCGTCGTGCTCCCCGCGCATGGGGGTGTGGTCCCGCGTCCGGCCAAGTCGGGATCAACACCACGACGTGCTCCCACGCGTGCCCGGATGGTCCCAGACCGCCAGGCATCCAACAGCCGATGGCGATGTGCTCCTCGCGAGTGCGGAGATGATCCATGTCCCGATCGGATGGACGCCCGGTCCCAGCACGTGCTGGGGTGGTTCCGGCGTCATGCCGAGTGATATCCACGCAACGCCGTGGTCCCCGCGCGTGCCGGGGTGGTCCCTGAGTGGTGCCGTTCGCGGGCGGGTCCTGCGTGTCTTCCCCGCACACGCGGGAGTGGTCCGACTCCCTGCATCGAACAGCGACTCGCGCGGCTGTCTTCCCCTTACAAACTGGGGTGGTCCGCTGTTGATGCCTGCGATCTCCAGCCAGTTAGGGTTCCCGCACACGCAGGGGGTGGTCCACACGCGTGGATCGGCAACGTCGCGGTCGGTATGTCTTCCCCGCACACGGAGGGTGGTCCCGGCCAGCGTGCAGGGCGGAGCCCGTGTTTTCCCGTGCACGCGGGTTGGTCCGAGCTTGATCAGGGCGTCAGTAGTATCTGTCGAGTCTTCCCCTCGTAGGCGGGGGTGGTCCCGTGGGGCGGGCGAGTTGTTCTGCGCCCGCGGGGTAGTCCGGAAGTGGTCGACGAACTTCTGTCGCGCAAGCTGTCCTGCCCGCGCACGCAGGGGGTTGCCTTCACGCGAGCGCGATCAGCGGGGACAGTGGCGGCGTGCTCCCAGCCCGTACGGGGGTGGTCCCGGCTTGATCTTGAGTTCGAGGAACCGGGCGTAAGTTGTCCCCGCACGTGCGGGGTGGTCCCGGCGCCGACTGGCACTTCAGGTTTGCCTTGTAGTTCTCCCGCGCGTGCGGGAGTGGTCCGGAGTGGCGCGTCCCCATGACAGAGATCGAAGTACTCTCTTCGTACGTGCGGGGTGGTCCGTCCGGCAGCAGAGAGCCCCCGTGGCAACAGTGGTTCTCCCTGCGCGTGCGGGGGTGGTCCCACGCCGGCGGCGAACCCTGTCACGATTCGCACGTCGGGGCCCTTCGATGCCGAAATTCTGGCTCAGGTAAGTCAGGTTCTCCCGCGCGTGCCGGCGTGGTCCATCATGACGGGCTCCACCCTGATGACCATCCCTGTTCGCTCCGTGCGCGGGGATGGTCATCAGGGGCGAAGCGCACTACATACACTGCGGCAGCTTTCTCCTCCCGAGTGCGGGGTGGTCCCAGGCCGAGCGGCTTCTTGTTATCGTGCCCGACGTTCTCCCCCGCGCGTGCGGGGGCGGTCCCAACGTCGCCACGGCGTCAGCCGAACTGCACATGTTTCCTGCGCGTGCAGGGGGTGGTCCGCTCCACAGTAGGTAGACCACGGCCGGGTCGTTCTCCCCGCGCGTGTGAGGGTGGTCCCGACTCGAAATCGTCGTCACGGGTAGGCAACGTGGTCGACATACGCACCGGCGGGATGTATGACGGCGCCTGCTGACTCCGCCAACTCGGTAATTGTCGGCATGACCCAGCGAACTGGCTGAGTCAACACTCCAGCAAAGTGATCTTACGGGTGGTCACCTACCGGTCGAAGGAGTTCATGCGCGGCACAACAAACTTACGTGCAACTCGGCGACGATCCCGCCGTCGCCGCCTTGAGACCGGCAGGCATTCGATCATCGAAGATCCCAGCTGACCCAAAATGGACATCAAACTGGATAGCGTTCGTCCTGAACTGCCCAGGTAAGGCAACCAGGCACGGCAAGGGATAGACAGATCAGCCCATCGGCTGTACGGAGGCAGCTGTCCGCACGAACGCGGCCTCGGTGCCCGATGCCCGGCTTCTTCAAGAAGCTGCGCGGCGCCGCCGGATCAGCGAACGGAAACCGCCGCGCCAGCCAGGAATGGCGTTCCTGGCTGCGTTGCGTCGTCCGAGGTCCGGCAGCGGCACGGCGTCGACGCGGACGCTGCCGTCCGCGGCTCGTGCGAGGGCGATCGCGCTGATCCGGTAACGCACCACCGGCCATGCGGTGTCGAGGAGGAAGGGATCGAACACCACCGGAGTGGGGACGTTCTCCCGCCCGGCGGCGAAGAACGCGGTGTGGTCGAATCGCAGGACCGACCTCGGTGAGGAAATTCCGCCGCCGGCCAGCGTGATCGCGAGGCGTGCGTCGGCGGCGACGAGCACCTGGTCCATGTCGGCGTGGGTGTGCAGCCGTGCGAGAGCGCGGTATCGGACCCGCATCGCCGGCGTCGCGTGCCATCGCTGGCGCGGCTCACCGCGCATCAGCCACAGCAGTGCAAGCGCGCAGTCGGTGATGGTCCTCGCCCTTGCGCAGGTCTAGCTGATTTGTCTTTTTCTTGACGAACCTGGTCGTAGAACATCCCGCTCAAGCAAGCGAGACGCTCTACGACCGATCACCTAGCCAGGTTAGGCAAACGCGATGTCGACTGCTACCGATTAACGCGGGGCGGAGCGAGGCTGATGAGCCCACAACCGTAGGCCTTAGCCCGGCCCACTCCGTTGATGAGTGCCTCGGTGAACGCCTCCGCATCAGTGACGATCAGGTGTCCGTCGAACCGGACCGGCACGACAGTGATCTTGCCCTGTTCCTTCTTCTGACCAACCAGCGTGGGCACTGGCGAGGGCGCGACATCAGGCTCGCCACTCCGGGCAGTGGGTATGGCGAAGCCGTCGCGCTCACCCCTGCTGATGAGCCACTGGATTTGGGCTTCGGGTGTTGTATGTGCGCGGCGTTTGCGAACGTCTTGGCCGTTCTCGACTCGAGCGCTGCGGGTCGGGTTCGCGAGTAGCCGGAAGTGGAACTTCCGGCCCGGTGAGATGGCGTCGAGTACCGGGGCGAGCGGCTGCACTTGAGCCGGAGACAGGAGAAGTCCCGCCGGCAGGTCACCCCAACTGGGTTCGGTGTAGCTCTGGACGTACTGGGTGTATCCGATCCCGGTGGTGTCCAGGCGCCAGAGGACTTTGTGCTGTAGCCGCGCTTGCGTGTCGGCGTCGACGCTGGGGTAGGCGCGCATGATGGTGCGGTGCATGTCGTGGACGTTGGCGTAGTCGCGCCGGAACTCGCGTGAGCGGACATTGATCATGAGTTTGCTCAGGAACACGGTGTGTCTCCGGTGGTGATCATGCTGTCCGTCAGGGGGAGCTGGTCGACGAGCACGGTCCGGGTGGTGAAGCGTCGTCGGCCGTCAGCGAGGCTCAGAGGGTGGTCATGACGAACCTCTGCGTGCGTGGTTCTCGGCGGGCAGTCGATGGCTGTCCGCAACCCGACCCGTTCGGATTTGGCGATTTCGCTGTCTCGCAGTGACTTCGATGTCTCCAGCCAGGGGTGGCTTCCGAGAATCTCTTCCGCCTCGGCGGCAACGGGCTGTCCGTTGGGCGGAAGCAGCGGTCGCGCGGGAACGAAGGCTCGCCGGCCGAAGTACACCGGCCAATAGGGTCGATCGACAACCGAAGCGATGCGAGAAAGCAGGTCCTCATCTCCCTGCAAGACCACGAGAAACAGCGCGTCCGCCAGGTAGTAGCGCTGACTGACGACAGTCCGATGACCAGTGCCCTTGGTAGTGGGGACGTTTTGAATGGTGTGGTAGTCGCGTTCGAGGATACCTTCCCGGTCGACCCTGACGGCGAGCCGCAGCCGTGCCAGCTCGGCTATGGCGTCGTCGTCTTCTCTCGAGATCCCCAGTGCGGCGGCGAGCAGTCCGACCACGCCGGACTTGGTGGGCTCGGAGGTGGTGTCTCGAATGACACCTCGCGAGCGGGTTCCCCATGACTGCATGGGGGCGTCGAAGCACAAGGCCAATGACGTGACCATGGTCAGGCCGTCGCTCCGGTGAGGACACGGCCGGTGAAGTCGTCGATGCCGGCGACGATCTCGGTGTCGTCGAAGTGCGGCACGTCGCCGGTGACCGAGGCCGCGGCGATGTCGCGCAGGTCGGTGTTGCCGTAGAACGTGCGCAACTGGCGGAAGTGGTGGGTGAGGCGTTCGGTGGAGGCGGCCATGATGTCGGCATCGGTAACGGGCCTCTGGAATGCGTTGGCGAGGTTCCAGGCACCGCGGTCACGGACCACACCGAGGAGGGTGTCGGGCATCGTGCGGGCGGCCATGGAGTTCTGGGCACCACTCGGGACTGCGTGGATGAAGGAGTACAGCCAAGCGCGGGCGGTGCGGTTGATCAGATCTTGATCGCCGGCGAGGTTGTGAGCCAGCTGTTCGAGGTTGAGATTGGCGTAGCGGTAGTAGCAGGCGGAGTTGAAGTCGATGGTGCCGATCATGTCAGCGCCGGACTCTTCTCTAGGCTTGAGGTCGTCCACCGCGGTGTAGTAGTCGAACTCGTTGATCACGGCGTGCGTGCTGATGGCATGAGCGACCTGACAGGCGGCCTCGACGCTGAAGTCCTTGTTGTCAGCGATCATGCGCCCGAACAAGGCGACGTCGCTGACGCGGCTGGCGTCGAGGATGCGGCGTGCCTCGGCGATCGCAGCTTTGTCAGGCTTGGCAACCTTCCCGGACTTCCTCTGCTCGTTGGTTCCAGGCTTCTCGTTGTCGCTCTTGGCCTTCGCCGTGACAGCTTTGGCCTTGGTCGCGATGCCGTGCAACGTGTCCCAGTTGTTGTCGCAGTAACTCGCCAGGTGGTCGATGGCGTGCTGGCCGACGAAGAGCAGGTACTGCGTCAGGCCCTTGTTCTCGTCCACGCCGAAGCCGAGCTGCTGCAAGCCAGCCGTGACGACCTGTGATGCGAGTTCCGCATCACGCCCACGGTCGGTCAGCGCGGCGACGGCACGGTCGAGTAGGCGCTTGGTGCGGACGGCGGTCTCGGACTTGTCGAGGCCGAAGTCGGTGAACAGCTGTCGAGCCGCGCGCTTGAGGCACTGACTGGAAATGCGGCCGCGGGTGTAGCCACCGAACGTGGCGGTCTTGGGCTGGCCGACGTCGTCACGGTTGAGGTTGCTGACAGGAAAGGACTGGAGCAGGTGCAATTCAATGATCATTGGATGTGTCTCCGCAGTATCAGTGGGCGTCGGCGGGCGCTGGAGTGTCCTCTGTGGACTCACGCGGCTCAGGGCGATAGTGATAATCGCGGGCCCACCGGAGTCGAATCCGCTGAGCCGAGTCGTCACGAAATCGGTCGCCGAGAAGAACGGCGAGGTCGTCCAGAAGTTGGTCGTAGTCGACCGGCACGTCTTCGCTGTCGAGCAGGCGGATGGTCTGACGTAGCTGGTGAGCCAGCGCTTCGCGATCCCGGGCGAGCAGTTGAGTGAACCGACGGTCCACTGATGCCCCGCGCATTGTCGAGAGCTTTCTCATGGAGGCACCGAGCGAGCGCGTGTTCCGACGGGGCTGGGGGTGCAGCGCGAACAACCCGGCCACCAGCAGCCAGACCTCTTGCTCGGACTCAGGTGGGTTACGAGCGAAGACGAGCTCGTACGCCTCGGCTTGCTGTCGCGGGCCGCCGAAGCTACGTCGCAACCGCGCTAGAACTTGCCGTGACTCGGAGACGCGGTGAGAGGTCGAGGAGGAAAGACCGCTGTGCAGGCTGTAGAGGTAGGTGGTGAACGCGCGGCGCCGGGCGACGATCGGGGTGGTCACGCGGCTCCTTTCGTGGTGATGTAGGCGGCGGCCTCAGCGTGGAAGATGCGGGTCAGCTCACTGAGGCGACCAAGGAACTGGCCGTGGTGCTTGCCCAGGACGATGAGGTCATGTCCTTCCGCTGGAGAGCTTTCGGCCCAGTGGTCGGTGGCGCGCAGAGCGATCGTGGCGACTTGCTTCTGCCACGTTGTGGTGGCGTCCGCAGCGGAGTGGCCCACGTCGTGCGCTCGTGCGACTTGGACTAGGAACGTCGCGAATGGCCGCGTCAGTTTCGGCCAGTACTCCACGTCCAGGCTCCACGTGGGTGTGAGGCGTTTGTTCTCCCGGTTGCCCTGCTTCTCTGTCCGGTAGTTGCGTTGCATATGACGCAGTGCGGCGCCGACGTTGTCGGCATAGGCGATCGCACATCCAAGAAGGGCTCCGAGAGTCTCGTCCTTGGCGCGCAGGAGAGCCACCGGGACCGGGACCACTTCTTCCAGCCAGGTCTCTACTACGGTGGCCTTCGGGTCCAGCTTCTGGTCGAACACGCGCAGGGTGTACACAGCGTCGGCTGGAATGTGTCCGTGTTCGGCAAGGTCGGATATCTGTTCCAAGGTGCGCGGGCGCTGTCGGGTCTTGCCCTCTTCCCAAAGGTTGGTCATCAGCAGCTCCACGCTGTGTCTCCACACTCCGCGCACCGGATGCAACCGGACTGGCAGCATCGGCGCGTCGAGCTTCGCCTTGGCCTTCTGGTCGGTCGGTTTGCGGAACGCGGCCATCATCTCCACGTCTGCGAGACCAGCCTGCAGGCGTGTACCCGGCGTCACGGTGACCCCGTCGACGACCAGATCGTCGACGGTGTACCGCGACGACAGCAGGATGCGGCGAGCGGGCCAGGTGAGCAGATCCGTCCATCCACGCGTGACGCGCTTGTCGGGCATAGGACGCGGTGAGTTCGACTGTTCCCACACCGGGCAGTCGTCAACTGTGCTCGGCGACGGCTTTTCGTGATCGGGACGATAGATCAAGGAGTTAAGCAGGAGGGTTTCCTTCAGCGTGCTGCCTTCCACGAGCACGACGCCGAGCGAAGCGCACGGTGCGCGTTCGGAAGATCTGTCCTTCTCGAACGGCGTCTTGGTGCCGCCGGGATCGAACGCCTGCGCAGTGACCAGCCAACGCGCCGCCTCCGCAGGCGTGAGCACGACTTCATCCGTGGCGATCGTCTTGTCGAACAAGGTGACGTTGTTACCCACAGACCGGTATGGCACGAGCTTGGCGGCCGTCGCAGGCACCAACCTGGCCAAGCCTGGACACTGCATGAACGGGCGCTCGGAGTCGAAGAGGTCGAAGCGATTACCTTTGTCCCGCAGATACGTGGCCAGCGGCGTGAACGGTAACCGCGGCGCCTCCCACAATTCGGTCCACGCAACATCCGAGGCTGGCCCGTACACGCGGTGCAGAAGGGCGAGCACGAGCCTGTGCAGGGCCGCGCTCATGGACGAGGTTTCTCCAACCAGACGGCGGATGCGGTGTGCGCTGAGCACAAGACGCGCCAGACTGACGAACTCGTGTCGGCCGTCGAGATCAACCACTGGCAACCAGGGTCGAGTGCGCAGGTCGAATGAGGCAGGTCGAGTTGAGGTCACACGGTTTCCTCGGCGTAGACGCCGATCCTCTCGTCATAGGCAAGTACATGATCGTCAATCGCGCATCGCCCGTCGACGAACACCAGCGGTCGATGCTTTCGCAGCCAGGGCGACTGTTCCAACGCTGACGGAACTGCGGCGTCCAGCAGCGATCGAACGACGGCAGCCGGCACTCCGGCGTGCGCTGTCAGGGTCGTGCGGGAGTCGAGGAGCTCGCTCAGTCTGTCCAGCGGGATCGGTTCCACTGTCGACAGATCGATTGGAAGTTTCCCGCAAAACGCGACGGTGTGTCCGTCGTTGCTGCGGCGCAGCAGCACGACACCGACCCGGAGCTCGCGCGACTCATCGTCTCGAATCATCGGTGGCGACTCTTCCGCGTGTTGCCAGGGTTTTGTGGTCGTGCCGTCATGTCCGCGAGTCGCTGTGTTCCCACAGGTAACGGCAGGTACATCAGTCGCGCGTCGTGCTTGTCCTTATCCAGTGCCCGGAGCAGCCTTTCCTCCGCGCGACTCCATGCCTGTTCCCACCCTGCGGGGCATTCGATTGCTTCGGGCGGCCCATACACAGCGTCGATGAGCACCGGCACCTCGTCTGGTGAGCGCAGTTCCGTCTCACTCCGCAGCAATGCCCATGTCCGGAGCAGCACCATCGGTGCGTACACGCTGGCCAGGTATCGCGGAAATACTGGTCCAGCAGATGTTTCCTCGATGCCAGCGATGGCAAGGGTGAGTGCTCCCCGCTGCATGTCACGGTCATGGCGATGCACGCGTCCAAGTCGCTGGATCAGTGCGTCGATCGGGGCCATGTCGGTGAGCATCACGTCGAAGTCCAGGTCCAGGCTCTGCTCCAGCACTTGTGTTCCGACCACGATCGCCGGAGGCCGAGTGCCGTCGGGCCCGAAAGCAGACCGGAGATCTGCTTCGACCGTTCTACGGTGGGAGGCGGCCAACTGACCAGTGATCGTGATCAGCTGCGGCCGCTGTGAATCAGGTAGCGCTGCGATGCGTTCCGCGAGCGCGTCGCTAGTCGTTTTGGCTCTGTTGACCAGGTTGTGCACGATCGCGACGCACTTGCCGCCGGAGGCGTGTGAGAGCGCCCAATCCACAACGTTTTCATCATCAACGAGCTCGAGTCGCGCAATGCGTTCACGGTTGAGCTCGGACACATCCGACTGCGCGACCATGCACGCGTATGCGTCGACCATGGTCACCCGCGGGTACGCGGTCGAAGTCGGCAACGGCGGGACATCGTGAGGCACACAGCTCAGCAATCCTGCACGCCACGACGCAGTCAGCTCGTCCCGCCGACGTGAGGGCAGCGTCGCCGACAACAGCAATATAGACGTTCCCATGTGTCCCAGCCACATCAGCATCCGGTCGAGCAAGGTCGACATGTAGGTGTCGTAGGCATGCACCTCGTCGATCACCACGACCTTGTTCGACAGCGCCACCAGCCGCACGAAAACGTGCCCTGAGCGGATCGCCGCCTTCAACGCCTGATCGACCGTGCCCACTCCCAAAGGTGAGAGCAAGCTCTTCTTGCGGGTGAACCACTCTTGCGCGGCGACATCGCAGTCCTCTGGGTCGTCCGCTCCGACATCAGTGGGTGTCGTGGCCCTGCTGTCCAGGAATTCCCTGGCGTTGGAGTGGATCAGCCGTACTGCGGATGTGTCACCAGCGTGCGTGAGCATCGCCTCGATCTCTCCCAGCATCTGGTGACTCGTCGCCTGCGTCGGCATCCCCACGTAGACGCCGGCAAGCCGAAGGTTGCGCACGAGCGTCGCAACTGCCTGCAGCGCACCTTTCGACTTGCCCTCGCCAGTAGGAGCTTCCACCACGAGCATCGTGGGTTCAGCACGGTTTCGAAGCAGGTTCTCAATCACCGACTGCAGGGGTCGGGGGGCCTCTGCGGCGAACAAGCCGGTGAAGCTGGTGTCCTTCGGCGGAATCCATGGCTGTAAGTCGAGCCGGGCAACGGCCGCATCCGCACGCGCATCGGCGACACGCACATAGTCCTCGAGATCGCCTTCGTGCTCCGGCGACAGGAAGTTGCGTTCGTCCGAGGCGATCCAGTCGCTCACCGTGGTCAACGCGGCAAGACCGACCGCAGCGGACGTACTGACACGCAACTCATTCCAAGGCAGGGTGCGGGGATCCGGCAAGCCAAGCACGCTGATCACTGCGTCGACCAGATCGTCACGCCACGCTTTCCAGCGCTCCGCGCCGTGGTTGTTGACCTGTGCACGCGCCTGCCTGAACTCCTGGCTACCAGGAAAATAGCCGTGATGCCCTCCGAGCGCGACAGCGATTCGCTCGGCAGCGCCGGGCTCCGCGCCCCACGAGATAAGCAGATCCTTCATGTGCAGAGCTGTCACGAGCCCATGCGGAGTGTCCAATCGCGGAAGACCCCGCTGCCTTTGCACCCGCCTCAGGTCATCCGCGATCTCAGGGAATCGCCGCTCAGCGAGATCAACGTTCAGCGCCTGGAACGTCGGTGAGTACTTCCCCAGGTCATGGAGACCACAGAGCAAAGCTACCCAACCGGCCGCATCACCCACCACCGAGAATGCAGCCCGCAGCTCGTTCCGGGAGTGCGGCCCGAGAATCAGACCGTACAAACGCGCCGCTACCGCTGTTGTGTCGACAACGTGACACAACAGCGGATGAGGAGCCGTTCTACCTGCAGATTTACCCCAGGCTGCCCAAAACGACACCTTGGGTCCCCTGAGACTCACAGCACTCCAGATCAGATCGGAACCGTTCGCCTGACAGCAGGCAAGAACGGACATATAAGCAGACGCCGAAGCCTCTTACGGCCGGGAACACCACACCTTGCTCCAACGGAGCAGAAGATCACCCGATTGCAGTAGCCATGCTGAACTTCCGATAATCTTGAATTAACCGCAGTTCAGTATCCACGCAGCAGCCGCCATAGTGAGGCGCCAATGCAGAGCCCACTGACATCGCACTACGATCCTCGTCAACACCCACCATGCGCCCCACGTGTGGTCGATCTTTGACAACTACATGACAGATCAAGGTCAACTCTCGGCCCAGCAAACCGAATGGCAGCTAGCCCGTACCGAACGTCATTGCTTCATCATCTCCACGGCGAGCACAAAGAAGCCGGTGCTGCCGCCGTGAGCAGCCCAATTTCGCCAACAGGGCCGAGCGGTCACCCCGCGCCACCGCTGTGTCCAAAGAAGACTTCCACGTCACCGACTCGGACCTACTTCGGCACAGCTTCACCCACCACATTGGCCAGCGAAGGGATCCTGCTGATGACTGCTCACCTTCGCACCGGTGAAACGCGCCTGACATCCGCAGCGCAAGGCCGGTCCCCTATCTCAGCTCGTCCGCGCAGGACCGGTCAGCTGCGTCCCGCCTCCGACACCGCACCTGTCAACGAGCCAACTGCGTCGCGTCGGCAGAGGCTGAGCAACGCCAGCAAGTGCAGACGATACGGACGTCGCTGACCTTCCCAACCGAATCAAGACCGCACCAAACCTAGAGAAAACATGGTGGTCAGGGACTGTAAAACGAGCGGTGTAACTCCCGATCATGGAAGTGCACCTGATGACCGACATGATGTCCGGCGTGGAGAACGCTGAGGACTCAAAGCCCGCAACCGGTCTGGACGGCCTGGACGAGCAGCTCGTCGCGCAGCTGCTGAGCAGTGCCAAGGCCAGTGGCCTGAAGCTGACCGGTGAGGGCGGGGTGCTGCAGCAACTGACCAAGCGGCTGCTGGAGTCCGCGCTCGAGGGCGAGATCACCGATCACCTCGGCTATGACAAGCACGACCCGGCCGGGCGCGGGACCGGAAACTCGCGTAACGGCACTCGGTCCAAGACCGTGCTCACCGACGTCGGCCCGGTCGAGATCGACGTGCCCCGCGACCGCGACGCCAGCTTCGAGCCCAAGATCGTCGCCAAGCGGCAGAGGCGCCTGGGTGGAGTGGACGAGATGGTGATCTCGCTGGCCGCCAAGGGTTTGACGACCGGCGAGATCTCCGCGCACCTTGCGGAGGTCTATGGCGCCGAGGTGTCACGGCAGACGATCTCCACGATCACCGACAAGGTTGTCGAGGGCATGATCGAGTGGCAGAACCGGCCTCTCGATCCGGTGTATCCGGTGATCTTCATCGACGCGATCCATGTGAAGATCCGGGACGGTCAGGTGGCCAACCGGCCGATCTACGTCGCGCTCGCGGTCACCTGCGAAGGACGGCGTGACATCCTCGGGTTGTGGGCCGGCGATGGCGGCGAGGGCGCGAAATATTGGCTGCACGTGCTGACCGAGCTCAAGAACCGCGGCGTGGCTGACGTGCTCATGGTCGTCTGCGACGGGCTGACCGGCTTGCCGGACGCGATCACCACGGTCTGGCCGCAGACGATCACCCAGACCTGCGTGGTCCACTTGCTGCGCAACAGTTTCCGCTACGCCGGCCGTCAGCACTGGGACCCGATCGCCAAGGCCCTCAAGCCGGTCTACACCGCGCCGACCGAGGCCGCGGCCCGCGAGCGGTTCGCCGAGTTCACCGAGGCCTGGGGCGCCCGCTATCCGGCGATCGTGCGGTTGTGGGACAACGCCTGGGCCGAGTTCGTGCCGTTCCTGGCCTTCGATCCGGAGATCCGGCGGGTGATCTGCTCGACCAACGCGATCGAGAGCGTCAACGCCCGCATCCGTCGCGCGGTCAAGGCTCGCGGGCACTTCCCCAACGAGCAGGCCGCGCTGAAATGCGTCTACATGGCGATCATGAGCCTGGACCCGACCGGCACCGGACGCAAACGCTGGACCATGCGCTGGAAACCCGCGCTCAACGCGTTCGAGATCGCCTTCGACGGCCGACTGGCCGCCGGACGCAACTAGTTTCCTTCAACCTGAGTTACACCGCTCGTTTGACAGACCCTCGGTCAGCAGCCAGGCACCACCCGCGGGGGTGGACACGAAGACGAAGTGGTAGTCCGCGCGGGTGGACGGCGGGCTGCTGAGCTGTAGCCGGATGGTCCGGTCGGGGCCAGTGCCGGGGCTGTTGGTCACCATGTTGAAGTGGGGACCAGGGCAGCTACCGGGGCCGGCGAGTGCCTCGATGAGCTCTGCACGCAGCGGGGCCCAGTGACTACTGTTCACGTCGACGATCCCCATGAGGATCGCCTCCATGTTGTAGCCGTTTTCGCAGGCGCGCCGGAACCAAAATCCGAAGTCGCGGGAGATGGAATCATCGCCCCAAGTAACCTGGGCCGGCTTGACCAGACCACCGCGCAGGTAGAGCTTGACCTTGTCGTCGCCGTAGAACCGTGCCACCTGCTCCTCGCGGGTGTGAGGTGGCTCGACGGTCACGGGCGGCACAGCCGCAGGCGTCTGGGTGGCGGTGACACCGGGCTCGGTGGCACCGGGCTGGCCGGGAGCCGGGTTGTCGGTGATTGCGTTGGTGAACCAGGACAAGAACACGATCGCGAGAACCATGGCGACAGCGGCGGTGGTCAGCCAGATGTGAAAGATCTTGCGTCGCTTCATCCCGTGCCTCCGTACGTCGGGTAGGCCACGTCTGCCGGCGCGACGTACAACCAAACGCGCCACCAACAACTCGAAGCCGACACCCTTCGTCTGACACATCGCCGTACCGAAGTGTCAAGCCAACCTGCGTCCAAGGCGGTCGCCCCGAGGGACGAGCGCCAGCAGATATCGGCACCGGACCCCAGCACTGGGGTTCGACCGGTTAGCCCATGTCGATTCCTGCTTTTGATACTTCTATCGGCCTACCTTGAGGCAGGGTTACAGGGGGCTACGGATCCGTCCGTGAGCCACCGTAAGTACCGAGCGCCGGGTCGAAGCTTGTCGTCGGTGGCCAACTCATCCGCCACGCGTGGCTGGAGATTGCCGGCTGATCGCCGCACGGTATCGCGGTCGAACAAGTGGTCGCGCAGCTTCGACAGCGACCAGGTCGAGAACGCCGTGCCGCCCTGGGAGGCGGGGGACGTCCGGGCGATCAGGCAGATCTGCGCACGAACCGCCTCGCCGATCACCTTCGGGCGTCCCGCGCTCCATTTCGTGTCCAGCGCGCAAACTCCCGCTCGTTGAACGCGTGGATCACATCACGCATGTAATCAGCGCTGACCTGCATCAACGACGTGATTTCGGCACTGGCTGGACCTGGGCGGACATCAACACCACGATAGTCCGACGCAATCGAACCGCGTCCTTCTCGGTCCGCCCGATCCGGGCCAGCTTCCGACCCTCCTCCATTGACAGCGATCGGACGAACACCTCCGGACGACGACCCTCGCCACCTCCGCACACGATCTAGGGAAGTAGCTTGCCCGGTCACCCGACCACAACGATTACCGGGTCAACGTCTCGAGATGCAGCGCTAACCCTCCGGACAGCTTGCGCCGGAAAGCCTGGTGTGGTCTGTACAATTTCGGTCGCAGGCCCCGAAGCGGTCACCACGAAATCGCTCAGGCCGCCCTACTCATCGGCGACTTTTGCCTGCGTCGCCCAATACATCGAGCACGGATCCGTAGCGAAGTAGTCAATGGCCACAGCGAACGAAACAACCCCAAAAAACATGACCGACGAAACGCCAGCTGCTCGTCCTCTTCGATCGTGACCGCCGCGGAAGAGTAAGGCAACCTGGGTGAAGAAAACGGAGGAGATGCGAGATCGTCCGTGCTCCTCACCCGATGATGGCACCGGCCGACTACGCCGGTGCCCCAGGACCGACGATCGCGGAACCTCGGCCCTGGAATCCGGAGCGACCCCACTGCCCGGCCTGGCATCACGCCAGGGTGCGGCACCCCCGGAGACCCGGCAGCGAGTACGGGTCGAGGAGGTCGTCGGGCCTGCCCTCGATGGACACCTTGGTGCCGAGGCCGTATTCGGCGGCGAGATCGAGCAGAACGTTCAATGCGACGTGGTCTTCGAATGCGAACCCGGTCGAGTCGAACACGGTCAGCCGGGAGCGGTACTCCTCCGCCTCCGCCGGATGCGCGCACAGGTGCGCCAGAGTCGGCCCCATCTCGCTCTCGTCCAACTGCTGGCACTCGCCCTCATGGCGCGCCTGCTCCGGGTGATCGGGGCAAACCACGGCACGCCGGAGCAGGGAGACGGGCAGTTCGGTCTTGCCGATCTCATCCGCGCCGATGGAGTTGATGTGCAGATGCGGCCGATGCGGACCGTCCGGGAAGACAGGCCCCTCGCCCACCGGCACCGACGTGGCGGTGCACAGCACGTCGGCCTCGGCGAGGATGCGTTCGGGGTCCGCAGAACGCACATCGACACCCAGGAAGTCGACTCTCTGGGCGTAGCTCTGCTCGTGAATGGGATTGATGTCGTGCACGAGCACCTCGCGAACGTCGAGCACCTGGCACAACCCCTGGAGTTGAGTCACGGCCTGCGTGCCGGTACCGATGATGCCGACCGTACTCGAGCCGGGTGCGGCCAGCTTCTTGGCGGCGATCGCTGACGCGGCCCCGGTCCGAATCGCCGTCAACAACACGGCATCGGCCAAGGCAACCAGCCTGCCGCTGTCGTCGTCGATCCGGGCAACGGTGCCAAGAATGGTTGGCAACCTGCTGTTCTGCAGGTTGCGTGGACTGTAGGCGACGGTCTTGACCGTCACCCCCACGCCGGCCTCGCGATGCGGCATGGTCTCAATGACACCGGGCACCTCACCGGCGCGGGTGAACCCCGACCGCTGGGGCGAGTTCGTCCGCCTGCCGCACCCCAGCTCGACGAACTCCTCTTCCAACGTGTCAATCATGCGGCGCATGAGTTCGTCCCGGCCGACCAGCTGCAGCATTCGGACGATGTCTTCCTGACACAGCAGCCAGGTGTCCATCACACATCACTCCTCGTGATCAGGTCCAAGTAATGACTGGCGCAATCCCAATTACTCCGCCCACCGCAACCGAATACTTCTCCGGCTGCAAACATCGAGCGCGAGGCACAACCTCACTACTTCTACAACATGCAGCATGCAGCCGCACTGCTCACGGTTCTGTCCTGTCGACGGGACAGAACCGCCTATTCCATTGCAGCTCGCCCGATGAACATCTAGTTTCCGGTTGTGAATTGTTCGCCACCTCTGCGCAGTGCATGTATAACTGCTACGGAAAGCCAGAATGCCGCAGGCCGGTCGAGCCTGACGGCTCTGGCGTGCCCATTGAACTCGCATTGCCATCTTCACTGACAGCTGTCGGGGGTTTGCGGTGTTGTCGAACGCGCAGAAGGACGTCAGGTTCGTACGATGGCCTGCCGAGGCGGGACTGCGCAGTCGGTGTAGAGACGAAGGAGTCGCGTGCCTGCTCGTGGTGGAGGGCGGTGCGAACCCGCCTGTCTGCGTCGACCCGAGGGAGGACTGGGTCAGGGCGCCTGTGTCCAAGTTGGACCTAGAGGCACGGATCACCGCACTGCGCAACAGGATCCGTCGCACCAAGTCTCCTCTACTCGACGATACGGGCACCCTGTACTACAACTCCACGTCGGTCACCGTCTCTGATGCGCAGGCCGCACTGCTGGACCTGTTCATCGCTCGCTTCGCCCAGGTGGTCTCTCGTGAGCAGCTGGAGACACAGCTGGCGCGGCGGGACTTCAGTCCGACGCGCAACTCGCTTGACCTGCTGATCATGCGGCTGAGGAAACGCCTGGCTGAAGTCGGACTTTCGGTCCGGACCGTGTGGGGGCGCGGGTACGTGCTGGAACCTGCGGCCCGGGAACAGAGCGCGTGATCCGGGAGGTGGGGCGCACCCACGCGTCCCACCTCCCGCAAACGGGTTGGGTCGCGTCGTGCAGGCCAACGCCCTCATTCTGAGCCGGCAGACGGGCTCTCCGACAGCAACGTGTCGTGCACCTGCGCCCGCAACAGCCGCAGTCTGGGGAACGGCAGAGTGACGCGGCGAGCCAGATACTCGACCCCGCTGCTGCCACCAGTACCACCGCGGTTGCCCACCATCTTCGACACCAGTGCCAGATGTGTCATCTTCCAGCGCCAGTAGCCATTCGCCACGTCCATCAGGGCGTCGGCAATCCGGTTGAGCACCCCGGCGGCCGGCCCCAGGGCGCAGATGTCCGACACGGTGATCTCCCTGTGCATGGCCAACATCTCGAACGCCTGATACAGGCGGCCCTCTTGTCGGTCGCCGCCGAGCAGTCGTGCCAGCAGGCGGAACTGCGCCGACTGGGCGCCGCTGGCGCCGTCGAGGAACGGTCGGAACTCGGCGAAGTGGCGAAGCGGCAGCTTTTCCAGCGCGATCAGCTGGTCGTGCAGAACACGCAGGAGCTCGGCGGAACGTTGCAGGAACTCCAGCGCCAGTTCGTCGTCGTCGGGGCCGTGGGGAGGCATCATCGCCTTCGCGGCGGCGTCGAGGTCGATGGTGATCTGCTTAAGCCACAACTCGCAGGACTGGTGGGTGACGATGAAGAAGTGCTCGGCCAGCACCACCGCCTGGCTGGCGGTGTCCGGACTGCGGGTCTCCTGGAGAGACAGCAGGGTTTCCACCTGGAGGTAGTCCGAGTAGGTCAAGGTCGTCATCAGGCAGCTCCACCGCGTTCGTGCGCGAAGTCCAGCAGCTCTTTCACGCCGTGCCTCAGCACGTGAGGTTCCACGCACATGGCGATTCGGATGAGGTGACGGGACCAGGGTGCCGGTTCTGCCGACGTCACTCGGCCTCTGGCGTCCAGGCGGGGCGTCAGCGCGAAGCCGGTGCCGGGTACGACCGCGACGTTCTTCACGGCGAGCAGGTCGGCGGCGAACTCCTCGGCGGTCAACCCGGTCGGTGCGACGTCGAGCACCGCGTACCAACCCCCTGCCGGGAGCTCCGGCAGCAGGCCCGCGTCGCGAACCGCGGGCAGCGCTGTGTTGCGGTTGGTCAGCACCATGTGGTGGTTGTCCCGCACCACGTGATTGAGCCGCAATGCCTCCAGACCCGCGTACTGCACGGGCGTCGACATCGCGATGAGGTTGGCCTCCTGCACGATCCTCAGGGCTTTCGCGGTGCGTTCGTCGGCGGTGCTCAGGTAGCCCAGCCGGTAGCCGGTCATCGCGAGGCTTTTGGAGAACGTGTGAACGCTGTGCACGATCCGCTCCGGCACCGGCACGTCACGTTCCAGCGACGCGATCGACACGTGCTCGCCCTCGAAGACGAAATGCTCGTAAGCCTCGTCGCTGATGATCTGCCAGCCCCGTCCGCGTGCCAGGTCGAGCAGCGCTCGCTGGGTCGCGATGTCGAGGACAGCACCGGTGGGATTGGCCGGCGAGTTGAGCAGCAGCAGCCTGGTGCCGGGCGTCGCGGCCGCCAGCACCGTGTCGGGATCCGGCCGATAGTTCCGATCCAGCGGATAGAAAACCGGGCGGAGCCCGGCGAGGATCGCCTGCTGGAGGTGGATCGGCCAGTGCAGCTCCGGCAGCAAGATTTCCGCACCCGGTTCGGCCACCGCCTGCATCAGGGCGGCGAGCCCCTGACAGGACCCCGGAGTGACGAACAACCGCGACGGATCGGTGTCCACACCGTTCTCCGCAGCGAGCTTCGCGGCCAGTGCCTCGCGCAGCTCCGGCAGTCCTTCGACCGCCGTGTAACCGGTAAGCCCGCGCTCGACCGCGTGCGCGAGCGCCCTGCCGACTTCGGGGGGCGGGGTGAAGTACGGTTCACCGACGTGGAGCTTGGTCACCGGCGCACCGGTGGCGCGCTCGTGGTCGTCTGCATCACGGAAGACGCGGTGCAGTTCCGATGACGGGATCGTCGAGGCGATGGACGTCCGGGCCAGCAGGTCCGGATTAACGCTTCGGGTGGTCATGACACCTCCGTTTCGATCATGAGGATTTCGCCCGCGTCGGGCGCATCACGAAGTGCGACCGCCGTCGACGGGGATGAGTGCCCCGGTGATCCAGCCGGCGAAGCCGGGGTCAAGCAGGCAGCAGATCCACTTGGCGACCTCGTCTGGTTCGCCGAACCGGCCCATGGGAGTCGCTGTGAGCAACGACGAACGCAACGAGTCGGCGTGTTCCCCGTCGAGCCCCATGTCGCTCCACATCGGCGTGTCAACCGGTCCTGGCAGAATGGCGTTGACTCTCACGTCGGGCGCCAGTTCCCTGGCAAGCGATCGGGTCAGGCTATTGAGTGCCGCCTTGCTGGCGCCGTAGAAGGAGCGCCCCGGCATGGCCAGTGCCCCGCCGACGGACGACACATTCACCACCGCACCGCGCTCACGCCGCAGGTGCGGAAGCGCAGCTCGGATCAGGGCGGCAGGAGCACGGACGTTGGTCGCCAGCAGCCGCTCGAAGTCCGTGTCCGACGCCTCGTCGAGCGGCGCGAAGCGTGCCAGACCCGCGTTGTTGACCAGACCGTGCACCGTGCCGAAACGAGCGACTGCGGTCGCAACGACGTGCTCGGGTGCGCCGGGCCGGGTGATGTCGACGACGACCGCCTCGACGCGATCATCGCGGCAGTCGCTCAACTCACGCAAGGGTGCTTCACGTCGTCCGACGACGGTCACATTCGCGCCGAGCTTCAGCAGGTGATCGGCGACCGCGCGTCCCATCCCGGTGCCGGCCCCCGTCACGATGATGGTGCGGTCGGCGTTCCCCCGCCCCTCCGCCATGATCTCAACCACGATCGGTCACCTCGGTGCGTCGCCTTCTTGCGTACGCGGTCTCGATCCGCGTCACCTTGGCAGACGGCGAAGCGGTCGCGTGCCCGGCGGGGCGCGTGTCCTCCAGGACATCGGCTACGAGTTCTGCGGGATCGACCCACACGTGGAAGTGCGCGCCGTCCCTGCTTCGGACACTGAACCTGGCCGTCGTGTAGGCCGACCACTGTCCCAGCTCCGCACGGTCCACCAGGGGATCTCCGACCCCGTGGTAGCAACGGATAGGACACGACAGGGCAGGCGTGACGGCTTTCGGCGCGTACAGTTCGCTGGCGCGGATGTCCGCCCGCAATGTCGGCAGCAGAATGTCGCGTAACTCGGGATCGTCGGCCACAGCAGGCTCTACACCGCCGAGGGCGCACACCGTCGCCCACAGCGCTTCGTCGTCGAGCTGGTGCGTGGTTCCTCCGCCGGCGCGATGCGGAGCGGGTGATCCGGAGACCATCAGCAGCTGAGGCGGTGCTCCGGCGTCACGCAGCATCACCGCGGTCTCGTAGGCGACCAGAGCGCCGAGACTGTGTCCGAAGAACACCAGCTTTCCGGTGTCTCCGCGAAGAAGTTCCGTCGCGATCCCCGCTGCCATTTGCCGGACATCGTGCGCGGGGGCCTCCGCGAAACGGTCACCTCGACCTGGGTATTGCACGCCGACCAGTTCGGTGTGCGGCGGCACGTACTCCGCCCAAGCGGCGAAGCTCCGTGCGGAACCGCCGGAGTGCGGGAAACAGACGACGCGGACGTCCGGGGTGCCCGAGGACTGCACAGTGCGCAGCCAACATCCGCGTCCGGTACTGCCTTGAGCGGTTGGGACCATGACCTCCGCCTCGACCAGACTGTGTGCGAGGCGCCGTCCGCCGCAACGGGTGGCGCCACGCGTCCTCGTTCGTCTCGGTCCTAATCTCCCGCCCGTCGGACGGATCAGCATCACGCCTCGACAGAACTGCGCCAGATGCGGCCGGAGTGCACGCAGCGGTCTGTGACGATGCCTCGCATGGACAGATGTTCTACTCGCACAACGCTTCGCCGCATCACGCACGAAAGGAGTCGTCGATGAGCACGCCTACCGCCGGCTTCACCGCATTCGACCTCACCGACCCCACGACGTTCGTGCACAACGACCTGCAGCAGTTCTGGGCTGAGGTGCGCGACCGGAATCCCGTCTTCTGGCATGAAAGCCGTTGGAACTGCCCCGGTTTCTGGGTGATCTCGCGGCACGCCGACGTGCTGGCCGCCTACTTGGACGCGACGAAGCTCAGTTCCGCCCGCGGCACCGTCTTGGACGTGTTGATGCGCGGCGGTGATTCCGCCGGCGGACGGATGCTCGCGGTCACCGATCGTCCACGGCACCGTGAGTTGCGCAACCTGATGTTGCGAGCATTCTCTCCTCGAGTACTCGGTGAGGTGGCCCTACGCGTCCAGCGCCGCGCGGACGAGCTGGTTGACCGAGTCACCCGTTCAGGCAGCTTCGATTTCGCCACCGAAGTGGCTGAGCACATTCCGATGAGCACGATCTGCGACCTCCTCTCGATTCCGTCAGCCGATCGCTCGGACCTGTTGCGCTGGAACAAGAACGCGCTGTCGTCCGACGAGGCCGATGTCGATCCTCTGGCAGCGTTGGAGGCGCGCAACGAGATCTTGCTGTACTTCTCCGATCTCGCCGCGCACCGCCGCGTCCACCCCGGTGACGACGTCGTCAGCATGATCGCGACGGCGATCGTCGACGGTGAGCCGCTGTCCATCGACGACGTTGCGCTGAACTGCTACAGCCTGATTCTCGGCGGCGACGAGTCCTCGCGGGTCTCGGCGATCTGCGCGATCAAGGCGTTCGCGGACTTCCCCGACCAGTGGCAGGCTGTGCGCGCTGGTGACGTCGATGTGGACACCGCGGTCGAGGAGGTGCTGAGGTGGGCCACGCCGGCACTGCACTTCGCGCGTACCGCCACCGCGGACTTCGAGCTGCACGGGCGGTCGGTGCGGGCCGGTGATGTCGTGACCATGTGGAATGTGTCGGCGAACTTCGACGAGCGCGCGTTCGATACGCCGGAAAAGTTCCATGTGAGGCGCAATCCGAACAAGCACGTGTCGTTCGGCCACGGGCCGCACTTTTGTCTCGGTGCCTACCTGGGCCGGGCGGAGCTGCGGGCGTTGCTGACCGCACTGGCCCGCACCGTGTCCCGCATCGAGTTGACGGGCAAGCCCAAGCGTGTCTACTCGAACTTTCTCAATGGGCACAGCTCCCTACCCGTCACCTTCACACCGTGATGCCCGACGAGGGTGGACATCACGGTGTCAGTGGATGGTGAGGCGCTCTGTCTGATCGGGGTAGCGCGCACGAATCTGCCGGCTCGCGGCAGGTCCCGCGACGAACACGCATCGCCCGGATGTCAGGGGCTCTCCGGTGAGGGAGTCGACCACGACCGGGTCGACTTCCCGCCCCGTCGCCGGATCCACCAGCATCAGGCTGCGCTCTTGAGGCGCGAGGTCGCGGTTACCCCATGCCGCCATCACCAGCAACAGTGGGCGCAGCGCGAGTCCTGCCGCCGTTGGTTCGTGGTCGCCCTGGTCGTCGCAGCACAGGAGTTCGGCGGCGACCAAGGCGGCGAGGCGTTCGGCCGCCACTGCGAAAGGCAGACCTAAGTTCTTCGCGACCGCACTCGCATGGGAGTGGCCATCGAAGACCTCATGCAGGACTTCCAGCGCCCACCAGCCACCCACGGCGTCAACGGTGCGGCCCAACGGGCAATCCGGGATACGGGCCATCGCGTCTCCTCTGATCTTCACACCGACATGCGCAGCGCGACCTTGTCGACCTTGCCGACCGCAGTACGTGGGAACTCATCGACGGACACCACCTTGTCCGGGATCTTGTAGGTGGCCAGGCCTCGTTCACGCAGGAACGCCTTCATGCTCGCCGGCTTCACCTGGTGCTCGTCGCGCAGGATGACGAACGCGATGCTCTTCTCCCCCAACACGGCGTCGTCCACACCGACCACTGCCGCGTCGCGCACCGCGTGATGGGTGAGCAGGTGCTCCTCCACCTCCTCCGCAGGCACCTTCTCGCCACCGCGGTTGATGATGTCCTTGATGCGGCCGACCACGACGATGTTGCCGTCCGGCCGACGACGGACCATGTCCCCGGTGCGGAAGTAGCCGTCCGGTGTGAACGCGCGCTCGTTCTGTTGCTCGGCGCGGTAGTAGCCGCGGATCGTGTAAGGGCCGCGCACCAACAACTCTCCCTCGGCTCCATCGGGTACGGACCGGCCGTCGGCGTCGACGACGAGGATTTCGTCGTGTTCGGCCATCGGGCGTCCCTCCGTGCTGACGACGATCTCATCCGGATCGTCCAGGCGTGTATAAGTCAGTAAGCCCTCCCCCACACCGAACCACTGGGTAAGGCCTGCACCGAGGCTGTTGTGCACTTCCGCCGCGCGTGCCGGATCGAACTTGGAACTGCCCACCTGCAGCAAGAGATCCGGGAACCGCGCAGCGGACTTGTGTGCGGCGTCGATCCACAGTCGCACCACGGGCGGCACCAGCGTGGTCAGCGTGACCCGTTCGCGCTGCAGCAACGGGAAGATCTCGTCGGGCCGCACGCTGGAGGTCAGCACTGCAGTACCGCCAGCCAACAGCGCACCCAAGACGCCGGGACATCCCAGCGCAGAGTTGTGCCCCACGGGGTTCACCGCCAGGTACACGTCATCCGCGCCGAAACCGAGCGCTTCTGCGGTAGCTCGCATGTTATAGGCGTAGTCGTCGTGCGTCCGCGGAATGAGCTTGGGCAGACCGGTCGTGCCACCGGACAACAGGAACAACGCCGGCTGAGAGGGATCCACGACCGGCAGCTTCCCGCCGGGCCGGTACAGGTCGGCCAAGGCGGTGAACTCTTCGGGTTCGCCGACCACCACCACCTGCTCCACGGTGGACACCTCGTCTGCCACCTCACGTGCCAGGGCGCGATGGTCGAAGCCCCTGACCCGATCCGCCACGACGAGTGCCACCGCCCGGGAGTGTGCGCACAGGTGGGTAAGCTCGACCTTGCGGTGCCCCGGCAGCGCCATGACGGGAATGGCGCCGATCTTCAGCAGTGCGAAGACGAGTACGACAAACTCGGGGATGTTGGGCAGTTGGACGACAACGCGGTCCAGCGGCTTGATACCCCGGCGAAGCAGGCCGCCGGCCAGTGCCGCGGACAGCTTGGACAGTTCGGTGTAGGTCATGCGCTGTGCGCCGCACACGAGGGCGATCTTGCCGGTGTTCCTGGCACAAGCCTCGTCAAGCAGATCTCCCAGCGGCCGGCCCAGCCAGTAGCCCTCCCTGCGGTAGAGCGCCGCCACTTCCTCGGGCCAGGGCACACACCCTTCGAGCATCGGTGTCACTCCAAGAGGTCGGTGAACTGAACGGCACGGCGAACACGCGCCGGAATACCAGCGTGATCCATGTCGCGAGGCGTGGGCCGCAACGGTGACAGAGATACGACAGCACCGGTGAGTGGGATCACGGACCCGGCTAGGTTCTGTCCGCAGAGCGGCCGGCGCCGACGCCTCGTACCCGGTATCGAGAGGACGGAGTGAGCACAGTGCCCACCGTTCCGGAGTTGTTCGAGTCCATCGCCGTCCGCGCGGGAGACGACCCAGCGGTGGTATACGGCAACCGCGTCACGACCTACGCCGAGCTGAACACCCGTGCCAATCGGTTGGCGAGGGTGCTGGTCGAGCGCGGCGTCGCCCCCGACACCGCCGTGGCGGTGTCGATGCCGAAGTCCGACGAGTTGATCGTCGTGCTGCTGGCCGTGCTGAAGGCGGGAGGTGCCTACCTCCCGCTGGATCCGCAGTACCCCGCCAAAAGGCTGGCACACATGGTCCAGGACACCCGGCCACTGTTTCTGATCCGGTCCGAGACCGTGGTGCCCGACCTCGGTGTGCCGGTGGCAGAACTGGTCGTGGACGCCCCGGAGACGGTTCGTGACATTGCGCGCCACGCCGGCCACGACCTGACCGACACCTGCCGCCGGGCACCTCTCCTGCCAGAGCACCTGATGTACGTCATCTACACATCTGGTTCGACGGGAACGCCAAAGGGTGTGGCGGTGACGCACACCGGCGTCGCCGACATCGTGGCCGCCCAGGCCGCCACCATCGCTCCTCGCCCCGGTGACCGGGTGCTCCAGTGGGCGTCGATCAGCTTCGACGCGGCGTTCTGGGACTGGTCGGCGGCGCTGCTTTCCGGCGCCACACTCGTCATGGCTCCATCGGACGAACTGCTGCCCGGCCCGCCGCTGCACGAAACGCTGCACCGTCACGCGATCACGCACGCCGTGCTGCCCCCGGTCGCCTTGAGCGCCACAGACCAGGAGGGTGTGCTCGTCGGCGGCACCGTGATGTCCACCGGCGATGCGTGCACCAGAGCGTTGGTGGAGAAGTGGTCTCCGGGGCGCCGGATGTACAATGGTTACGGCCCAACGGAAACTACCGTCGGATCCACAATCGCGGGTCCTGTCACCACTTCCGACGAGATCACCATCGGTACGCCGTGGCAGGGAAACACCGTGCAGATCCGTGACGAGCGACTGCGTCTGGTCGACGACGGTGCCGACGGTGAGCTGTACCTGGCAGGCAACGGACTGGCTCGTGGCTACCTCAACATGCCGGGCCTCACCGCCACCAGGTTCGTGCCCGATCCCTCCGGTCCGCCTGGCGCCCGGATGTACCGGTCCGGAGACCGCGGCCACCGCCGCGACGATGGCCAGCTGGTGTTCTCCGGTCGCGGCGACGGACAGGTCAAGATCCGTGGTTTCCGCGTCGAACTGGGTGAGGTCGAAGCATGCCTCACCGCCCATCCTGCCGTCGACGTCGCTGCTGCGGTGGTGGTGGGAGACCTCGAAAGTGCTCGGTTGACCGCCTTCGTCAGCATCCTCGACGGCGCGCAGATCTCCGGCGCCGAACTGCGCGCCCACGCAGCGCAGACCCTGCCCGATCATATGGTGCCCTCCTCCGTGCACCTGCTGACCGAACTTCCGGTCACCGCCAACGGCAAGATCGACCGTGAGGCGCTGCGGAAGCTCGCCAGGTCGGCGGCACGTCCCGATGAGCGGCCGGAGACCGGCGAGGCCGGTGCCACGACCCTGGTAGAACGCACGTTGTGCTATCTGGTCAAGGACATCTTGTCTGTGCCGGAGGCCAAGCCCAGCGACAACTTCTTCGATCTCGGCGGCCACTCCGTGCTGGCAACCCGGCTCGCTGGTCGGCTCCGTGACGAATTGGGAGTCGTCGTGCCGATGAGGGCGATGTTCGAGACCAGCACGTTGTCCGAGCTCGCGTCCGTGGTGCGGGCTTCAATGAGTTCCGTCCGCTGAGCTGTCGTCCACCGCCGACACGGATCAGCCGCTGACCACTCGAGTGGTCAGCGGCTGATCCGTATGCGGAGCGGGTTCTATCGCCCGGCTGTGTGCGGAACGGCCATCTCGTGCACCACGACCGCGGCTGCGGCGACACCGGGATGACGCTGCAGCACCGCCTCGATCTCCCCGAGCTCGATCCGCGCACCAGCGATCTTGACCTGCCGGTCGACCCTGCCGACGTATTCCAGGGTGTGCTTGCCCCGTGCCGGGTTAACCGGCTCGACGAGCTTCACCGCGTCACCGGTGCGGTACAAGCGCCCGGACGCGGTGTCGCCGAACGGGTCGCGGAAGAACGCGTCCCGCGTGCGTTCCGGGTTGCCGAGGTAACCGCGGCCTACGCAGATCCCGCCGATGAACAGCTCGCCGACCTCACCGGGTGGGCACGCCGTCCAACCATCGTCCTCCTGACGCAGCACGTACAGGCGGGTGTTGATGATCGGCGATCCGATCGGTAGCCGCATCCGCGCCAGCTCCTCCACGTCGACGACGTGGTGTGTGACATCGTCCGAGCACTCGGTGGGGCCGTAGGCGTTGATCAGGGGGATGTGCGGGCGAGCCTGGATCCACTGACGAGCGAGCTGGGTGGGCAGCTCCTCACCATTGGAGATCATCCAGCGCAAAGACCGCAGAGTGTCCTGGTGACCGGCCAGATCGTGGACCATGTGCCGGAGCATGGTCGGCACCAGCTCGTAGACGGTGATGCCGTGATCGTCGATCGCGCGGGCGGTGGCGACCGGGTCGAACGCGATGTCGTCGGGAAGCACCACCACCCGGCCTCCGGCTACCAGCCCGCACAGCATTTGCCATACCGAGACATCGAAGCCGAGGGGTGATGACTGTGCGACGACGTCGTCCTCGGTCATCTCGAGGTCGACCACCTTGCAGTACAGATGGTTGATCATGCCCTGGTGCTCGATCACCGCACCCTTGGGCTTGCCAGTGGACCCGGAAGTGAACAGTACGTACCTCGGTCGGGCGGGCGACTCGTTCCTGGGAGGCTCCGGCCAGGGCGCACACTGCCCGGCGGCGACGGCCCGTACTACCGGACAGCCCGCCGCGGCGGCGCCCTCGGCCAGCGCAGGAGCCGATTCACCCGTGTCGACGTTGAGCAGGAGTACCGCACCGGACTGCTCGAGCACGTCACGCACGCGCGCGGCGGGCCAGTTGCTGTCGGCAGGCACGTACACCGCGCCAAGCAGTTCCAGAGCCAAGAACGCGGCGACCACAGTAGCTCCACGTTCTCCACCGACGGCCACGACCTGGTTCTCCCGCACGCCCGACTTGTGCAGCAAGCCGGCCAGCCTGCGGGATCGCGCCGCCAGCTCGGCGTACGACACCTCGCCGTCGGCGTCGATCACGGCAGGCCTGTCGCGCTCCGCCGCGAACCTCTCCACCAAGCCGATCACGGAGACCGACCAGTCCACGGGGTGACCGCGGATCATGTTGTGCTCGCGGGAGATCCGCGCTGCCTCCTCCGCCTCGGCACCCGACAGGTCCAGTACGGGCAGCGCGTCCAATGGCAACAGCCGGTCGCGCACGTCGTCCATCAACACTCCTCGATTGCTCGTCAGGCGGGCCGGGCCTGGTGCGTGGTCGTCGCACCAGGCCCAGGGGTTCAGGCGGACATGGCCTCGCGGAGGCTCCGGGGACGCATGTCGGTCCAGTGCTGCTCGACGTAGTCGAGGCAGTTCGCGCGGCTGTCTTCGCCGAACACCACCCGCCATCCGGCAGGCACTTCGGCGAACGACGGCCACAACGAGTGTTGGTCCTCCGCATTGACCACGACGTAGAAGCGGCCGTTTTCGTCGTCGAACGGATTGGTGCTCACCGCAACTCCTCTCAGCGTTCTTCGAGTTCCTTGGCGATGATCTTGGCGATCTCGGCCGCGTACTGCGGCCAGTACATCTCCTGGTGGGCACAACGGATGTCGTGCCTGGTGATCCGGCCGGTCACGTGAGACCGCCACAGGTCGGCGAACTCCTCTTCCAGCACGCGCTCGCGGCGGTCGGCGGGGTCGAGCAACGCGTTGAAGAACAGCACGTCGCCGGTGAACACCGGTTGCACGAAGCGCTGCATCATCACGGTGTGGTGAATGAGAATCGAGGTGGCCGTCTGCACGAGTACCGGGTACTCCGACATCCCTGCGAGGCGCCCCATGTAGGCGCCCAGCAGGTCGCGAACTTCCTCCTCCTTCGGAGGATCGTATTTAGCGAACTTGCTGCTGGGCACCGAGTCCAGCAACGCGAGCAACCGCACCTCGTGGCCCAGTTGCTGCAACCGCGAGGCGACGGCGTGTGCGATCGGTCCGCCGATCGACCAGCCCAGCAGATGGAACGGTCCCTCCGGCTGGACGGTCAACATCTGGCCGATGTAGTCGTCGGCCATCTCCTCGATCGACTGCGGCTGCGTCGTCGTGCGGTCGTACCCCCGCGCCTGGATGCCGTATATCGGCCGGTCCGCCGGCAGGTACGGGGCGAACCCCATATACGGCCAGCACAAGCCACCACCGGGGTGCATCCACCACAACGGTTCCCTGTCGCCCTCGGTCCTGATCGGCAGGACGACCGCGTAGGGGTCCGAGAATCCGGAGTCGGTGACGTCGGGCGTCAAGTGCACGGCGAGTTCGGCGACTGTGGGAGCCTGGAAGATTCGCCGCAGCGGGACCTCGACGCCCATCTCCTCCTTGATCCGCCAGATGAGACGGATGACGCGCAGGGAGTGGCCACCCAATGCGAAGAAGTTGTCGTCGATGCCGACCTTGTCGACACCGAGCACCTCCGCATAGAGCGAGCACAGCATTTCCTCCTGGGCGATGCGCGGCGCGCGGTAGGCACCGCCGATGAATTCAGGCTCCGGCAGGGCCGCCCGGTCCAGCTTGCCGTTGGGTGTCAGCGGCAACCGGTCGAGGACGACGAACGCCGAGGGCACCATGAACTCCGGCAGGCGCTCCGCCACAAACGCCCTCAACCCACCGACCTCGAGACCGGTGGAACCCAGCTGGGCCGGCACCACGTACGCCGCCAGGCGCTGGTCTCCCGTCCTGTCCCTGCGCGCGACCACGACGGCTTGACCGACACCGGGGTGGTCGAGCAGCACGGCTTCCACCTCGCCCGCTTCGATGCGGAAGCCGCGTATCTTCACCTGGTGATCCGCCCGGCCGGCGAACTCCAGGCGTCCGTCGTAGGTCCACCTGGCGAGGTCGCCGCTGCGGTACATGCGCTCGCCGGACGCGCGGAACGGGTCAGGCAGGAACCGCTGAGCGGTCAGGCCTGGCCTGAGATGGTAGCCGCGGCCCACGCCAGCACCCGAGACGTAGATTTCGCCGATGACCCCCGGCGGCACCGGCTGAAGGTCCGGTCCCAGCACGTAGACGCGCACGTTGGGCAGCGGCCGGCCGACGGGAACGGGGCCGCTCTCCGGCAGCTGTGCGTCAGGAGGAAGGACGTGCACCGTGGTGTAGAAGGTCTCACCGGGTCCGTAGGAGTTGACGACCCTGGCTCCTGGCACCACCTGACGGATGCGCTCGACCAGCCGGGTGGACAGCTCCTCACCGCCGAAAACCACGGTTCCTGCCTGTACCTTGCCCTCGATCTGGTCCGCGAGTTCGGCGAACACCGACGGGACGGTGCTGACCAGGTCGCCGGTCCAGCTCTCCCGTTCGCTGAGCACCAGCACGTCGCGCACCAGCTCCAGACATCCTCCTGAGCAGATGGTGAAGAACACCTCGAACACGGAGATGTCGAAGCTGATCGAGGTGCCGGCCAGCGTGCGGCCGCCTGCAGGGACACCGGTCCAGTCCGGCATGGCCAGCAGGCCGTTCACCACGTTCGCGTGCGTCAATGCGATGCACTTCGGCATGCCGGTCGTGCCGGACGTGCCGAGCACGTAGGCCAGGTTGTCCGGCCGGGTTCGGCGCACGGCGGCGAGGTCGGCCGGGGCGGTGTCATCGGTGTCGTCGTCGCCTAGTTCGTCCAGCAGCACGAGTTGTGCCTCGCCGACCCGTGGCAGAGCCGCCGCTGTCGCTTCATCGGTGACGATCAGCGCAGGTTCGGCATTGGTGATCACTGCAGACAGGCGAGCCGCAGGGTAGTTCGGATCCAATGGCAGGTAGGCGGCTCCCGCCTTGAGGACGCCGAGCAGGGCCGCAATCAACTGCTCTGACCGCGGCAGCGCCACTGCGACGACCGAGTCCGCTCCTGCTCCGAGCCGCAGCAACGCCCGTGCGATCCGAGCCGCTGACCGGTCCAACTCGCGGTAGGTGAGCTGGACGTCGCCGCAGTGGACCGCCGGTGCCTCGGGAGTATCTCGGACTTGGTGCTCGAACAGGTCGGGCACGGTGAGCTCGGGCAGCGGCGCCGCGGTCTGATTGATCAACTCCAGCTGCTCGCGCTCCGCCTCGTCCAGCAGATCTCCGGCACCGATGGGTGCGGCAGGCTCGGTGACAAGCCGCCCGACGATCCGCACGAACCTTCCGACGAGCCGTTCGACCGTGCGGCGGTCGAACACCTCGGTGGCGAACTCGACCGCGCCGTCGATCGCACCGTCCGTCCGCGGGGTGAGGTTGAACAGCAGGTCGAACTTCGCCGTCGTGGTGGTGTCCGGCTCGACGGTGACGTGCAGGCCGGGCAGCTCGAAGTCCGGCCAGGCGTTGCTCTGCCAGGCGAACATCACCTGGAACAGCGGGTGATACGCCGTCGACCGCTCCGGGTTCAGCAGCTCCACCAACCGCTCGAACGGCACGTCCTGGTTGTCGTACGCCGCCAAAGCCTTACCACGCACCCGGTCCACGACATCGAGGAACGACGGCCTGCCCGACAGGTCCACCCGCAGTACCCACGTGTTGACAAAGAAGCCCACGAGTTCCTGCAGGTTTTCGTCCGGCCGACCTGCGATCGGCGACCCGATCGTCACGTCGTCACCGGCTCCTGTCCTGTGCAGCAAGACGGCCAGCGCCGCCTGGAGAACCATCGGAGTGGTCGCACCCAGCCGGCGTGCCAGCTCCTCGAGTCCGGCCGCCAGTTCGGGCTCGATCGCGAAGTGCACGACATCACCGCCGTAGCCGGCGACCGGCGGGCGCGACCGGTCCAGCGGAAGCCGCAGCGGTTGTGGCAGATCGGCGAGTTCCTGGCGCCAGTACTCCGACTGCTTCGAAATCATGCTTTCCGGATCGTTCTCGTCACCGAGCAACTCCCGCTGCCACAACGTGTAGTCCGCGTACTGCACCGGCAACGGATCCCAACCGGGAACCACACCCGCCAACCGCGCGGTGTACGCGGCGGAGAGGTCACGAATCAGAGGAAGAGCGGAGGCACCGTCGGCGGCGATGTGGTGCATCACCAGCACGAGCAGGTGTTCCTCTGCACCCAGCCGCAGCAAGTGCACTCGCAGCGGGCTTTCCGCAGCGAGGTCGAAGCCCTCGGCTACCACGTCCGCCACGCTGTCGGACACGGCCTCCGGCGCCACTTCGGCGAGCACGATCTCAGGCGCGATATCGGCTGTGGGCAGCACGGACTGTACGGCGTCGCCGCCCTCGGCAACGATGACCGTGCGCAGGCTCTCGTGGCGCTCCACCACGTCCCGCACCGCATCGGCCAGCGCCCCGACGTCCAATCGGCCGGTCAACCGCAGCACCGCGGGCAGGTGGTAGGTCGAGGCGGGGCCCTCGAACTGGTGCAGGAACCACAAACGCCGCTGGGCGAACGACAGCGGAACATGGTCGCCCCTGTGCGCGGCGACCAAGGACGGACGGCTCGTGGATCCGGTGCCCAGCCGGGGAACCAGCGCGACGACGGTCGGGTGGTCGAACACCTCGCGGATCGCCACCTGGGTCCCGAACACCGCCCTGATGCGGCTGACGAGCCTGGTGGCGAGCAGGGAGTGGCCGCCGATGGCGAAGAAGTCGTCGTCGATGCCAACCCGGTCCCTGCCCAGCACCTCGGCGAACAGTCCGGCCAGCACCTCTTCTTGCGGGTTGCGCGGGGTGCGGTGCGGGCCTGTGGTGAAGTTGGGACTCGGCAGGGCACGGCGATCCACCTTGCCGTTGGGCGTCAGGGGCACGCCCCCGATGGCGACGATGGTGGCGGGCACCATGTACTCGGGCAGCCTCGCGCGCAGGTACGTGCTCAGTCCGGCCACCAGCCGCGTCACGCGCCGGGCTGCGGTCGGGTCGTTGGTCAGCTGCTTGCGATCGGCGCTGGGCAGGTAGAGGTCGACCACCGCTTCCGGCGTCATCGGCAACAGGACTACGTCAAAGTGTGCGGGATGTCGTGCTGACCAGGTGGGCAGTGCGATCAGACCTCGCTGCCCCGCCCACTCGATCAGCACGCCGGGGTCGAGCTCGTCGACACCGTCGACCACCGGTGCCATTACCTCGGCGGCTGTCGTCATCTCTCCGGTCAAGCGCGCGTTCGGCACGTCGACCAGGCGCAACCGGGTGTTCTCGTCGAGCCGTGCCGCGAGCGCATCCAGAGCGCCGATGTCCTGCCACCGCACCGAAGGAAGATCCGCCAGTGACACCACTTCAGCAGGTGCCTTGTGCAGCACCACCTCGTAGCGGTGCCGGGTGAGTTCGTTGTGGTACGTGCCCGGCTTGAGGCGGATGTCGGCGCCGGCTTCCCGGCCCGCGATCCACTGGAGGAACCACTCCGGTTCGATGACGAGTTCCTTCTCCAGCAGCAGGGCCTGCTCGACCGCGACGCGCAACGCCTGCCCGCTTGCGTCAGGCCGCCTGGTCCGCTGGACCGCTGCCTGGAGCAGTGGCAGCGTCCCGGCGCGGCGCACGTCACCGACGACGAGACGACCACCGGGACGCAGAAGGTCCCATAGCGCGGTCAGGGCCCTGTCGAGGTAGTCGGCGTTCGGGAAGTACTGCACCACTGAGTTCAACACGACGACGTCGAAATGGTTCCGGGGCAGGCTGGTGACGTCGTCGGCCGCCTGCACGAGCAGATGCGCGCGGTCGGCGAACCCGGTGGCGGCGACCTGGCTGCGCAGTCGTTCCACGACCGAGGACGACAGATCGGTGCCCCAGAACTCGTCCACCTCCGGCAAGATCGCGGCCATGAGCAGGCCGGTGCCCACACCGACTTCCAGCACCCGCTGCGGACGGCCGCGCAGCACCGTGTCCACTGCGGCGTCGCGCCAGGCCCTCATGTGCGCCAGCGGGATCGGTTCGCCGGTGTAGGTGGAATTCCAGATGCCGAAGTCCTCGCCCCATGCCGGGTCGGCGGAGTGTTCGTAAGCCTGGTCGTAGACGTCCCGCCACTCCAGCACCTGGTCGTTGACGTCGTCCGGGTCGTCCGCCGCGGTGACGTCGGGCACGACGTAGGCGACGAGTTGCTGGTCGCCTGACTGTGCCTCTCTGACCACGACGACGGCTTGGTCGATATGGTCGTGCATGGTGAGTGCGTGCTCGATCTCGCCCAGCTCGATGCGGTGTCCGCGGATCTTGACCTGGGTGTCGACCCGGCCGGCGTACTCGAGGTTCCCGTCGCGGTTCCAGCGCACGAGGTCGCCGGTGCGGTACATGCGGCGGCCGGCGGAACCGAACGGACAGGCCACGAATCGGCTGGCCGTCAACGCGGGCTGGCTGTGGTAACCACGAGCCAGACCGGTGCCGGAGATGTAAAGCTCGCCGAGCACGCCGGGTGGCACCGGCCGGAGATGCTCGTCCAGGACGTGCACTCCGGTGTTGGCGATCGGTCGTCCGATGTGGACGTTCTCGCCGTTCATCACCGCGGCGGTCGACCAGATCGTGGTCTCGGTCGGCCCGTACAGGTTCGTCACCTCAGCCGCGTGTTCCTGCAGGGCGACCGAAAGCGGCACAGCAAGCGCCTCACCCCCTACCAAGACCTGCAAACCGGTCAGCTCTTCGGTACCGGTGGTGATGAGTACCTGCCACAACGACGGCGTCGCCTGCATGATCGTGGCGCCACTGCGCTCGACCAGATCGAGCAGCGCTTCGGGGTGCAACACCGTGTTGCGATCGGCGAGCACCACACGCGCTCCGGTGATCAACGGCAGATACAACTCCAGCGCCGCGATGTCGAACGCGACGGTTGTCACCGCCAGCAACCGGTCCTGAGCCGTCAACGGGAAACGATCCCGCATCGCCAGCAGGAAATTCGTCAACGCCGCGTGCTCGACGACCACGCCCTTCGGCCTGCCGGTCGAACCCGACGTGTAGATCACATAGGCAGCATCGGCCAACGCCGGCCCCGGCAGATTCTCCTCCGAGTACCCGGCGAAATCCCGGGACAGGTCCTCTTCTCGGACCGTCACGGCGGCGTCCGCGTCGCTGATGACCAACTGCACCCGAGACGCCGGAAAGTCGGAATCGACCGGAACGTAGGCACCGCCGGCCTTCATCACCGCCAACAACACCACCACCAGATCGACCGACCGCGGCAACACCACCGCCACCCGATCCCCCGGCAACACACCACGCTCCACCAGCCACCACGCCACCCGATTCGCGCGGGAGTTCAACTCACCGAACGACACCGAGACATCGCCGAACTCCACAGCCACAGCATCCGACGCCCTCGCAGCCTGCCGCTCGAACAATTCCACGACGGTCTGTCCCGGAACCTCGCCGCCGGTCCAGCTCCAAGTCTGCAGCAGTCGCAGTTCCTCGGCGTCGAGCACGCCCACGTCGCGGACCGCGTGCTCGGGCCGATCGACGAGTTGGCGGACGATGTCGAGGAACCGGGTGACGAGCTTGGCCGCGGTGGGCCTGTCGAACAGGTCGGTGGCGAACTCGACGCCGCCGTCGACGCCGCCGTCCTGGTTGGGGCTCAGATTGAAGAAGAGGTCAAATTTCGCGGTTCCTGTCCAGTCCGGCTCGACGGTGACGTGCAGGCCGGGCAGCTCGAAGTCCGGCCAGGCGTTGCTCTGCCAGGCGAACATCACCTGGAACAGCGGGTGATACGCCGTCGACCGCTCCGGGTTCAGCAGCTCCACCAACCGCTCGAACGGCACGTCCTGGTTGTCGTACGCCGCCAAAGCCTTACCACGCACCCGGTCCACGACATCAAGAAACGACGGCCTGCCTGACAGATCGACCCGTAGGACGAGGGTGTTGACGAAGAAGCCCACCAGATTGTCGAGGGCGTCATCGGTGCGGCCGGCAACCGGAGAGCCGAGCGTGATGTCGTCCCCTGCGCCGAGCCGATGGAACAGCACCGCCAGGGCCGCCTGCAGCACCATCGACACTGTCGCCCCGCATCGGCGGGACAACTGCTCCACGGCGTCGTGGAGCTCGGCGTCGATGGTGAACTCGACGACATCACCTCGGTAACTGGCAACCGCAGGACGGGGCCGGTCGGTGGGCAGCCGCAACGGCTGCGGGACATCGGCGAGTTCCTGGCGCCAGTACTCCGACTGCTTCGAGATCAGGCTTTCCGGATCGTTCTCGTCACCGAGCAACTCCCGCTGCCACAACGTGTAGTCCGCGTACTGCACCGGTAACGGATCCCAACCGGGAACCACACCCGCCAACCGCGCGGTGTACGCCGCGGAGAGGTCACGGACGATCGGTGCCAGGGAACCGCCATCACCTGCGATGTGGTGCACCACCAGCACGAGCAGGTGTTCCTCAGCAGACAGCTGAAGAAGCTGCGCTCGAATCGGAATCTCGGTGCCGAGGTCGAATGGACGCGTCAACGCCTCCGTGACAGCGGCGTTCGCCGAGACGGCGTCCACGGATTCGGCCAAGACCGGAAGGTCCACCTCGGCAACAGGGACGACCTGCTGGAACGGCACACCCTCAGAGTCTTCTGGGAACAGAGTGCGCAGGCTTTCGTGGCGCTCCACCACATCGCGCACCGCCTGTGCCAGGGCCGCGACATCCAACCGGCCGGTCAACCGCAGCACCAGCGGCAGGTTGTAGGTCGCCGAAGGACCCTCGAACCGGTGGATGAACCACAACCTGCGCTGAGCGAAGGACAAGGGGATCATTTCTCGCGCTACCTCTCGATCATCCTGCGCAGGGGCCTGCGGACCGACGTGGACAGCTCATCCCACCGGCCGGACAGCGCAGCCACCGACGGAGATTCGAACAGCACACGGAGCGGGAGTTCGGCGCCGGTAACGGCTCGGATCCGGCTCACCAGCCGCGTGGCGAGCAGCGAATGACCGCCCAAGGCGAAGAAGTCGTCATCCACACCCACCGCGGCAACACCCAGCACCTCGGCGAACAGCCCCGCCAACACCTCCTCACGCGCATTGCGCGGAGCACGGAACACCGCACCCCCACCCAGCTCCGGCTCCGGCAACCCCCGCCGATCAACCTTCCCGTTCGGCGTCAACGGCAACGACTCCAACACCACCAACACCGACGGCACCATGTACTCCGGCAACCGCCCCGCCACGAACAACCGCACCGCCTCACGATCAACCGACTCGGCTGACGGCGTGACATAGGCGATCAGGCGAAGAGTGCCGTCCGGTCCTTCCTTGGCGACCACCACAGCTTGATCGACCTCGTCGTGCATGGTGAGTGCGTGCTCGATCTCGCCCAGCTCGATGCGGTGTCCGCGGATCTTGACCTGGGTGTCGACCCGGCCGGCGTACTCGAGGTTCCCGTCGCGGCTCCAGCGCACGAGGTCACCGGTGCGGTACATACGATCACCAGTTGAGCCGAACGGACACGCGACGAAACGATTCGCGGTCAAGCCCGGCTTTTCGTGGTAACCGCGGGCGAGGCCGGTGCCGGAGATGTAGAGCTCGCCGAGCACGCCGGGCGGCACCGGACGCAGACGTTCGTCCAGGACGTGCACTCCGGTGTTGGCGATCGGTCGTCCGATGTGGACGTTATCGCCGTTCATCACCGCGGCGGTCGACCAGATCGTGGTCTCGGTCGGCCCGTACAGGTTCGTCACCTCGTCGGACTGCTCGTGCAGAGCACACGCCAGCGACATTGGCAGCGCCTCGCCGCCAACGAGTACTCGTACGGTACTCAGACGTTCGGTACCGGTGGTGATGAGTACCTGCCACAACGACGGCGTCGCCTGCATGATCGTGGCGCCACTGCGCTCGACCAGATCGAGCAGCGCTTCGGGGTGCAACACCGTGTTGCGATCGGCGAGCACCACACGCGCTCCGGTGATCAACGGCAGATACAACTCCAGCGCCGCGATGTCGAACGCGACGGTTGTCACCGCCAGCAACCGGTCCTGAGCCGTCAACGGGAAACGATCCCGCATCGCCAGCAGGAAATTCGTCAACGCCGCGTGCTCGACGACCACGCCCTTCGGCCTGCCGGTCGAACCCGACGTGTAGATCACATAGGCAGCATCGGCCAACGCCGGCCCCGGCAGATTCTCCTCCGAGTACCCGGCGAAATCCCGGGACAGGTCCTCTTCTCGGACCGTCACGGCGGCGTCCGCGTCGCTGATGACCAACTGCACCCGAGACGCCGGAAAGTCGGAATCGACCGGAACGTAGGCACCGCCGGCCTTCATCACCGCCAACAACACCACCACCAGATCGACCGACCGCGGCAACACCACCGCCACCCGATCCCCCGGCAACACACCACGCTCCACCAGCCACCACGCCACCCGATTCGCGCGGGAGTTCAACTCACCGAACGACACCGAGACATCGCCGAACTCCACAGCCACAGCATCCGACGCCCTCGCAGCCTGCCGCTCGAACATCCCAACCACCGACTCGTCGGGCAATGCGGCCGCCGTGTCGTTGACGATGCGCAGCTGATGCCGTTCGTCTTGGCTGAGCAGGTCCGCGCTCGCAACCGGAGCGTCCGGTGCGGTGGTGAGCACGTGCAGGGCACGGACGAACCGGCTGCCGAACTCGCGGACCGTGGCGCGGTCGAACAGATCTGTGGCGTACTCCACCGTGGCGTGAATGCCGCCGTCCGCAGCCGGTGCCAGGTTGACGAACAGATCGAACTTCGCGGCACCGGTGGCGACAGGTTCCACGGTGGCGCGGACACCAGGTAGTTCCAGCTCGGGCCAGGGATTGTTGAGCCAGGCGAACATCACCTGGAACAGCGGGTGATACGCCGTCGACCGCTCCGGGTTCAACAGCTCCACCAACCGCTCGAACGGCACGTCCTGGTTGTCGTACGCCGCCAAAGCCTTGCCACGCACCCGATCGACGACCTCTGTGAATGACGGGTCACCCGACAGATCCACCCGCAGGACCCAGGTGTTGACGAAGGAGCCGACCAGGTCGGTGAGGGCGTCATCGGTGCGGCCGGCGATCGGCGAGCCCATGGTGATGTCCCGCCCCGCCCCGAGTTTGTGCAGCACGACCGCGAGCGCCGCTTGAAGCACCATCGCCGCGGTGGCTCCGCACGCTCGAGCCAGCCGTTCCACGGCATCGCGCAGTCCGGCGTCGATTGTGAACTCGACCAGGTCACCCGCGTGCGAGGCCACCGGAGGACGAGGCCGGTCCACAGGCAGTACCAGTGGCTGCGGGACATCGGCCAGCTCCTGGCGCCAATAGTTCGACTGCTTCGCGATCAGACTGTCCTGGACCTTCTCGTCACCAAGGAGATCCCGTTGCCACAACGTGTAGTCCGCGTACTGCACCGGCAGTTCCCGCCAAGCCGGAGAGCTCCCTCCGAGCCGGGCGCGATAGGCCTGCGAGAGGTCACCGAGCAGCGGACGCATGGACTCGCCGTCTGCGGCGATGTGGTGCACCACGAGGACCAGCACGTGCTCCTCCACGCCGCATCGCAGTAGCCGGGCCCTGACCGGCAACTCGGCGGCGAGGTCGAACCGGTATGCGGCCGCTGCCGTCACCGCACTGGCCAACGCGTCCGGAGTGACATCGTCCACCGGTACCGAGCAGTCCGCTTCGGATGGTGGGAGGATCCGCTGCACCGCAGTGCCGCCCTGATCCTCCGGGAATAGAGTGCGCAGGCTTTCGTGGCGCTCCACCACATCGCGCACCGCCTGTGCCAGGGCCGCGACATCCAACCGGCCGGTCAACCGCAGCACCAGCGGCAGGTTGTAGGTCGCCGAAGGACCCTCGAACCGGTGGATGAACCACAACCTGCGCTGAGCGAAGGAGAGCGGCGGTGGTGCCGTGCGCGGCCGGGCAGCCAGCACTGGGCGTTCACGGTCGGCAGGAACGAGGCGGGCGGCCAGTCGTGCGATGGTGGGGTCGTCGAACACCGCGCGGATGGGGAGCTCGGCACCGGTAACCGCCCTGACGCGGCTCACCAGCCGCGTGGCGAGCAGCGAATGACCGCCCAAGGCGAAGAAGTCGTCATCCACACCCACCGCGGCAACACCCAGCACCTCGGCGAACAGCCCCGCCAACACCTCCTCACGCGCATTGCGCGGAGCACGGAACACCGCACCCCCACCCAGCTCCGGCTCCGGCAACCCCCGCCGATCAACCTTCCCGTTCGGCGTCAACGGCAACGACTCCAACACCACCAACACCGACGGCACCATGTACTCCGGCAACCGCCCCGCCACGAACAACCGCACCGCCTCACGATCAACCGACTCGGCTGACGGCGTGACATAGGCGATCAGGCGAAGAGTGCCGTCCGGTCCTTCCTTGGCGACCACCACGGTCTGCCCCACACCTGGCGCCGCGGCCACGGCCGCCTCCACGTCGCCCAGCTCGATGCGGAAGCCCCGCACCTTGACCTGGTGATCGGAGCGGCCCGCGAACACCAGATGACCTTCCGGAGACCATCTGGCCAGGTCACCCGTGCGATACATGCGTTCACCAGCCGGACCGAACGGGCACGGCACGAAACGACCGGCGGTCAAGCCCGGCATGTTGTGGTAACCGCGCCCCACGGCCTCACCGGAGACGTACACCTCACCCACGACCCCCGGAGGCACCGGCCGCAGCGCGGGGCCGAGGACGTGGATCCGAACGTTGGGCAGTGGCCTGCCGAGCGGAGCGCTGCCCGTGTTCGGGACGGGATCGGCGGAGTCGAGCACGAACGCGGTGGTGTAGAAGGTCTCGCTGGGGCCGTAGGTGTTGACGATCCGCGCGCCGGGGATCGCGGCGCGCGTCCGCTCGATCACGGATGGCGAGAGCGCCTCGCCACCGAAAACGACGGTGTCGGCCTGCACGCGCCCGCTCGCGCGGTCCACCAGTTCGGCGAAGGCGGAGGGCACTGTGCTGATGACACCTCCGTGCCACGCCTCGCGGTCGCCCAACGCGAGCATGTCCGCCACGAGTTCCAGGGTGCCGCCCGTGCACAGGGGGAAGAAGATCTCGAATACCGAGATGTCGAAGCCGATGGCCGTGCCCGCGAGCAGTCGTGAGCCGGGCCGGGCACCTGTCCAGTCCGGCATCGCGGTGAGCGCGTTGACGAGGTTCCTGTGGCTGTTGGCCACCGTCTTGGGCGCGCCCGTGGTGCCGGAGGTCGTCAGCACATAGGCCAGGTTCCGCTGGTGCAGCGGCCGCACCCGGTCTGCGTTGGTCGGGTTGGCAGCGGGTGCGCCGGACGGGACGTCCTCCACCAGCATCAGGGGCTGAGTCAAGTGCGCCAGGGTCGCGCTTGTGTCGGTGTCGGTGAGCACAAGCAGAGCGCGTGCCTGATCAAGGGCGGTGGCAGTGCGCGCGTTGATGTGTTCGGGCACCACGGGCAGGTAGGCAGCGCCCGCTTTGAGTACACCCATCAGCGCGACGAGCAATTCCGACCGACGCGGCAGGGCCACCGCAACCACGGACTCCGGGCCGGCGCCGCGTTCGATGAGGGCGTGCGCGATCTGGTTGGCCCTGGTGTTGAGCTCCCGGTATGTGAGCTGATCACCGCCGCCGCAGTCCACCGCGAGTTGTTCGGCGCAGCGGGCCGCTTGCAGCTCGAACAGGTCCGGCACGGTGCAGTCGGGCAGCGCGGTCGCGGTGTCGTTGAACGCCACGAGCAGACGCTGCCGTTCATCTGCGCCGAGCAGGTCGATGGTGTCGCTCCGCGTGCCGGGATCGCGGGCCAGAGTGCGCAGGATCCGGCCGAGGCGGTCGGCCAGAGCGACCACGATGTCGCGGTCGAGAAGATGGCGCTGGTGCTGGACGGAGAGCCGGACGTACGGATCGGCCACGGCGAGCAGGGTCAACGGGTAGTGCGTACCCGCGGATGGGCGCACGCCGGTGACTGTGATGCCGGCGGCTGTGTTGGCGTCCTGCAGCCCCACTCGGTCCACCGGAAATGACTCGAATACCACCAAGGTGTCGAACAGGACGTCCACGCCCATCGCGCGCTGGATGTCGCTCAGACCGACGTGGTGGTAGTCGAGCAGGGCGGCCTGCCGGCGTTGCAGGTCTGTGAGGACGTCGGCGAGGGTGTCGCCGGGGTGCCTGCGCACGCGCACCGGCAAGGTGTTGATGAAGAGGCCGACCGTGGCCGCCACATTGGGCAAGGCAGCGGGCCTGCCGGAGACGGTGGCGCCGAACAGGACGTCCTGCAGCCCGGTGAGCTCGCACAGCAGCACGCCCCACGCACCCTGGATCAAGGTGTTGAGCGTGACGCCCAGCTCGGACGCGCGTTTGCTGAGAGCGCGGGAGGTTTCAGTGTCGAGGTCGACATCGACGTGTCCTGTTCCGCTCGACGTGGCTTCCGCGGCGGGACTGGCGCCGGTAATGGCGGGCCACAGCGCGGTGGGACCTGTGACACCGTCGAGTTCGGCCGTCCAAGCGGACACACCAGCGGCGTGGTCTTGGTCTGCCAGCCAGACGAGGAAGTCCTGGTAGCGCGGCGCAGGAGGCAATTCGGTCAAGTGGCCATCCGCGGCGTACAACAACAGCAGGTCTTGGATCAGCTGCGGCAGCGACCAGCCGTCGAAGAGCACGTGGTGCGCAGTGAAGACGAGCTCGGCTCGGCCGCCCGGCATCCGAACCAGGATCATGCGGACCAGTGGCGGTTCGTCGGCGGCGAAGTGCTCCTGTTGATCACGAGTGCAGATCTCGTCGAAGGCGCGGAGGGCATCGGTCTCGGAGAACTCGCGCAGATCGGCTTCGTGCCAGGGCAGCCGGAGGCCCTCGAGCACGAGCTGTACCCAACCACCGGCGTCGTCGGTCGTGTAGGCGGTGCGCAGGCTTGGGTGGCGATCGAGCAGTGCCTGCCCGGCGCGGCGCATCCGCTGTGGCTGCACCTCGCCGTTGATGTGCAGAACGAGCTGCATCTGATAGGCGTCGAAGGCGTCACCGGTGAGCATGGTGTGGAAGAGCAGACCGGCCTGGAGAGGAGTGAGAGGCCAGACGTCGGTCAGACCGGGCCATTGGCGTTCCCATCGGTCGATCTCCCGCTGCCCGACCGGTACCAGCGTAAGGTCCGAGGGAGTCAGGCCGCGGCCCACCACCAGGTCGGCGCAATCGGTGAGACCCGTGAGGGCCTCCCGCCACAGCTGGGCCAGCTCGGTGACCTCGGCTGCGGACAGCACGCCGGTCGGGAACTGGAAGGCGGCCGACAGCTGCGGTCCGTCCGGGGTATCCGCGACGAGTGCACCGATCTCGAGGGCGGCGGTGACCGGCATTGTGGGATCCGTGCCGGCCACCAGTTCGGAGGTCTCCGCGGCACGCGTCCAGCCGAGGCCGCGCAGATCGTCGGGCATGTCGTCGCCGGAAAAGCGGCCGAGGTAGTTGAACTCGATTTGGCCGAACTCGTGGTGAGCCAGGACGGGTGCGGTGCCGGGGTTGCAGTGCCGGAGCAGCCCGAAGCCGATCCCCCTGTCCGGCAAGGCACGTAGCTGTTCCTTGACGGCTTTGAGGGCGCTGACGGCGGCACGACCGCCCGTACACGCCTCGGCGAGGTCGACACCGGCAACGTCCAGGCTCACTGGGTACACAGTGGTGAACCAGCCCAGTGTGCGGGACAGATCCGCGCCAGGCACGAGCTCGTCCTGCCTGCCGTGCCCTTCCAACCGCACCAGGGTGCGGCTGTGATCGAGGCCGCGGGCTCGCCGCCATCTGGCCATCGCCAATGCCAGGCCGGTCAACAGCACGTCGTCGACGCCGCAGCGGAACACCACCGGCAACCGGTTCAGCAGTGCGGCGGTCACCTCGGCGCTCAGCCCGACCCGCACCGAGTCGACCGTGGACATTGTGTCCACCGCGGGGTCCAGTGGACGGGACCCGAGCAGCGGGTCGGTACCGTCCAGGATGGACTGCCACAGCGACAGTTCGGCAGTCCGCTCCGGCGACTGCGCCACCTCGGCGAGCGCGTGCGCCCACCGGCGGGCGGAGGTTGTGGTCGCGGGCAGCGCCACTGGTCGTCCGTCGCGGACCTGCTGCCAGGCCGCAGCCAGGTCGGGCAGGAGGATTCGCCAGGAAACGGCGTCCATCACCAGGTGGTGAACGATCACGGCGAGCCTGCCGGGCCGCTCGGTACCGCGATCGAACCAGACGAGGCGGAACATCCTGCCCGCCTCGGGCTTTAGAGCGGCCAGCGCCCGCCGCACGGGTTCTGCGCTGTGCTCGGCCCACCCTATGTGCTCCCAGTCGCCTTCCACCCTGGTGATGAGAGCGTCCACGTCGACGCTGCCGGGTGGGGACACCTCCAACGCCCCTGCCCCGTCTGGGACGAGTCGGGCGCGGAGCAGGTCGTGGTGATCGGTCACGGCCTGTACCGTCTCCGACAGGCCGCGCCGGTCGATGGCAGGTGGCAGGTCGAGCACCATCCACTGGGAGAAGCTGTCGAAGCCGGGCAGGTGTCGCATCATGTCGGCGATCGGCAGAAGCGGCATCGATCCGACACCACCACCGGGCAGTTCTGGCAGGGCGGCCTTGGCTGCGGTGCTACCGCGAGAGGCGAGCACGGCGGCCAGCTCGGCCACCGTGCGGTGTTCGAAGATGTCGCGAGGGGTGAGATCGAATCCCCGGGCCTTGGCGCGCGCGGCGAGCTGGATCGAACGGATGCTGTCGCCGCCGGAGCCGAAGAAGTCGTCCTCGACGCCTGCCTGGTTCCGGCCGAGCACCTCGCCGAACAACGTAGCCAGCTCTTCTTCCACCGTGGTGCGCGGTGCGAGGTAGGCGCCGGTGGCGACCTCGGGGGCCGGCAGCTTGGTGCGGTCGACCTTGCCGTTGGGCGTGAGGGGGAACTCGTCCATCACCACGATGGACACGGGGACCATGTACTTGGGCAGGTTCTCGGCGAGGTAGGTGCGCAGCTCTCCCACGTCCAGCCCCGCCCGGAAGTCCACGTCGCCCGCGTCATCGCCGTGGCTTCCACCGATGCCTCCCGCGGTGGCGGGAACGACGTAGGCGATGAGCTGTTTGGTCGACTCACCTTGCTTCGGAAGCTCCTTGCGTTCAGTTTCCGCCAGGCGGCTCAGCTCGGCCGGGTCGGGTACGTCTGCCTCGTGCACCGGGGTGTGTGGCGCCGCGACGGCCTGGCGGATGAACGACAGGAGCCATTCGCCGATGCGGACCACGTCCGCCTGCGAGTAGCGGGCGGCTGGGGCGTCGACCCGCAGGCGTACGCCTGCGCTGCCATCGGTGTCGCCGTCGTAATAGAGCGACAGCAGCGGCTCGTCAACCGCGCCGAACGACCCGTCGACCAGCGCGGCCCGCGCGCCGTCAAGGTCGAGGTCCGCGACGAACGGCATGACGTTGACGATCGTGCCGAATGGGCTGCGCAGCGATCCGCTGCTGCCGGCAAGCCCGGTGGCTCTGCGGATGTCGGCGACCTGCAGGGTGGCGTGCCGGAACACGGCCCGCTTTTCCTTTCCCAGCACTTCGGCGACCTCGACGAAGTTCGCGTCGGCGGGAATCCGGAGCCGGATCGGCAACACGTTGAACAGCAGGCCGGGGGTGGTCTTGGTGGCGCCGGTGCGGGCCTTGACCGTCAACGAGAAGAGCGGTTCGGCGGTGTCGCTCAGTCTGCCGATGAACACGGCACTCGCCACACCGAGCAGATCGGGCAGCGCCAAGCCGGCATCCGCCGCCGCCTTCGCCCACTTGCCTGCCTCCTCTCCGGTCACCTCGATGATGTTCGTGTGCACATCGAGGTGCCGGGCGAGGCCGAGGTGACCGGCCTGCGCGTCCGCGTCGGGGTTGCCGGGCAGCCGTGCCGCGTCGGGGGCTTCCGCGAGATATCCCTGCCAGAACTCGACGTCCCGCTTGAAGCGGTCGGACGAGCGGTAGCGGAAGTCCTGTTCGGACAGCTGTTCGGGTGAGGCGTACGACCATGCGGGGGCGTGCTCGCCGTGCCGCGCCGCCGTGTAGAGCTGTGCCAGCCGCTGCGGGATCAGACCGAACATTCCGTATGCGTCGGTGACGATCTGGTGGGCGACGACCGCCAGCAGGTGCTCATCGGGCGCCAGCGCGATCACAGCTGCCCGCAGCAAGGGGCCGTCTGACAGGTCGAATGGCTCGGCCACCAGTCTCGCCATGAGCGCGCGAGCCGATTCCTCTGGTTCGGGCTGGTGGGTGCAGTCCAGGTACACGGGCTCCCAGTCGCCGAGGTCGGACACCTGCTGCCGCAGTCCCTGCGTTCCCTCGGAGATGCTCACCCTCACGGTGTCCGCCTCGGCGAGCAGGTCGCGCAGGGCCCTGCTGAGCAACGCCGCGTCCAGTTCGCCGTCGATGCGCCACACGGCGGCCACGTTGTTGGGCATGTCGGGCACCAGCTGCTGGGCGACCCACAGGCCCTCCTGGGCGGACGAAATACCCGAAGAACGCATCCCAACATCTCCTCATGGGTCTGGGACGACGAATTAAATGCTGATCAACGACATCCGAACAGCGGCAGGTTCGAACAGAAGACCGCGACTGTCAAGAATTTCCAATATATCCTCGCGACGACTCACGCGAATGGAACCCGCCAGTGCGCCACCACCCGGGCAACCCTCACCCATCGGCAGCAGTCGGCCGCAAAGATGCAGCTAGATATCCTCCTGTGTCCCGTCGGCAGGACAACGCATCCCACTCCACCAACCGAGGCAGCTCAGTGGCAACCGACCTTTCTCGGGTCTTTCTCCCAGGCGCACGCGCGGCGGAGCACCTATTACCTTCCGAACAACCACCAATCGACGCGTTGCTGCCCGGGCATTGTCAGACCATTTCCGCGGAGAAAGGGACCGACTTTGGTCGTCGCGAGGGAGTCCGGGCCACCGGCGCTGAGCGGACGCGTGTCACGCGATCCGAGCGCCTTGCTGCGGATTGAAGTACTCGACCCGCAGTTTCAGCACGAGAGCCGACACCTGCTACCGCACTACGTCGCTATCGAGAAAGTCCTTGCCGCCGAGCACGCGAGGCTAGGCCTGATCAGCGCTGATCAGGAACGCTCCATCGTGGGCGCACTGGACTCCGTCGACGATGTGAACGAGTCGCTGCTGCACGAGGTCCCCCGTGCGCACGGCCACGAACTGCGGGAGCCGCAGCGGGCGCTGACCGCCGCTTTCGATATCCGCACCACGTCGAGCAGGTTGGTGTCGGCCGGACCGGCGAACCCGGATGCGGTCCGCATGGTGCCGGCCGGCCAATCCGGCGAGTGTGAGCGACTGCGTGCCAAATGGTACGACCGCTCCGTTCACTCGACCGGTGTCCAGGCACCGGCGACCGCAGGCGCCCGGTAGGCGTCCATGACGACGGAACCGAAGATCGGCACCGGACGTTCGTTCGGCACGTTCGGCGAACTGCTGCAGGGCATGCTGCCGGACGGGCGCGACTTCCTGGTGACCTTCCCCGCTGACGCGTGGACATACGCCACGTTCCGGCACGCGCCCGATCGCTGCGACGTCCGGGTGCACCCGCCTTCCAAACTCAAGGCGCAACGCGTTGCCGCCGCGGCGCTGGAAGTGCTCGGCCAGCGCGGAGGCGGAGAGCTGCACCTGGTCAGCGAGCTGCCCGAGGGCAAAGGCATGGCCAGCTCGTCGGCAGACTTGGTGGCCACCGCGAGGGCTGTCGCCGCCGCGTTCGGCATCCGCTTCGACGAGTCCACCCTGGAGGCGTTACTGCGGCGCATCGAGCCCTCGGACGGTGTGATGTATGAGGGCATCGTCGCCTTCTACCACCGCGAAGTCCGCGTGCGCGAAGTGCTCGGCACGCTTCCCCCATTGGCGATCATCGGTCACGACGAGGGCGGCCAGGTGGACACCATCCGGCACAACCGGGTGCCGAAGCCGTTCACACACGCGGACAAGCTGGAGTACGCCCGTCTGCTGGACGAGATCAGCCGCGCGGTGGCCGAGAGCGATGTGGCCGCAGTCGGCAGGGTGGCGACCCGCAGTGCGGAGATGAACCTGAAACTTCGGCCGCGCCGCGGTTTCGGAGAGCTGCACCGGGCGTGCTCGGAGGTCGACGGGCTCGGTCTCGTGCTGGCGCACAGCGGCACCGTGCTGGGGGTTCTGCTGCGGGAGGAAGATCCGGATCTGTACGCCAAAGCGGAACACATCCGCTCCCGGTGCGCTGCTCTCGACGGCCACATCGTCGAGCACCGGTCCCTGTCCGGCGATCGACTGGAGGTCTGACAGCGTGCTGTTCGACAACGTCCGCGACGCGATCGGCCACACGCCACTCGTGCGGTTGGAAGTGGACACCGCCGCATTCGGCGTCGAGGTCTACGCCAAACTCGAAATGCAAAATCTGTTCGGCATGAAGGACCGCGTCGCCAAGAAGGTCATTCTGGAAGCCCGGCGCGTGGGAGCGCTGGCTCCCGGCGCGCCGATCGTGGAGAGCTCGTCGGGAACGATGGCGCTGGGCGTGGCGCTGGTCGGCAGATCTCTGGGTCATGCCGTTCACATCGTCACCGACCCGCGCATCGACCCGATCACCCTGGCCAAGCTGCGGGCCATGGGATGCCAGGTGCACATTGTGCAGGCCATGGGCGCCCGAGGCGGGTGGCAGTCCGCGCGCATTGCGGTCATGGAGGATTTGCTCGCCCAAATGCCCGACGCTTTCTGCCCGCGGCAATACAGCAACCCCGACAACCCTGGCAGCTACGCCGAGATGGCCGACGAGATCTTCGCCGACCTGGGTCAGATCGACGTACTCGTGGGCACTGTGGGCAGCGGCGGTTCGCTGACCGGTACATCTCGTGCCCTGCGCCGCTCCGTGCCCAAGCTCCGCGTCGTGGGCATCGACTGCGTCGGCAGCGCGCTGTTCGACCAGCCAGACCGCCCTCAGCGCCTCCAGAGCGGTCTGGGCAACAGCCTGCTGCCGCATAACCTCGACCGCCGCCAGATCGACGAGGTGCACTGGCTCAACGATCACGAGGCGTTCGCCGCAGCGCGGGAACTCGCCGCAGAGCAGCAGATCTTCGGCGGTAACACCGCGGGCTCGGTGTACCGCGTGCTCAAGGACGTGGCAGCACGCGCCGAACCAGGACACCGCGTCGTCGGCATCTTTCCGGACCGGGGCGACCGCTACTACGGCACCGTCTTCAACGACGAGCACTGGGCCGAGCACGACCTGAACCGATTGCCGCTGGCACCGACCGCCGAGGTGATCGAGTACGGGAGCACCGCGCACTCATGGTCGCGTGCCGACGCGGGCACTATCCAGCACGATCAGCTGCACATGCTGTTCGTCGAGTCCAACACGACCGGCACCGGGATGGCGGCGCTGCACATCGCACGCGGTCTGCGGCTGCGTCCTGTGCTGTTGACCTCTCAGCCGCAGCGATACCGGGGCCTGGCTGACACCGGAGCGGAAACCCTGGTATGTGATACCAACGATCTGGTCGCACTGCGTGCCGCAATCCAGCAGCGGTTCCGCCGTGAAGCGATCGCGGGTGTCACCACGACTAGTGACTTCTACACCCCGTTCGCCGCCGAGATCGCGACATGGCTGGGCCTGCCGGGCAATTCTGCCGACGCGGTCCGCGTGTGCCGGAACAAGGCCCTGCTGCGCGCGCGGCTGGCCGAGGTCGGCGTGCCACAGCCGAAGTTCGCGGTGGTCGCGGATCCCGAGGAGATCCCCACCGCGGTGTCCTCTGTGGGGCTACCGTGTGTGGTCAAGCCAGCCGATGAGTCCGGTTCGACCGATGTCGTGCTGTGCCGCACGATCGAGGAGGCTGACGAACACGCGCGGCGCGTGCTGGCGGTCCGGCACAACGCCAGGGGCCTGCCCACCGAACGCATGGCGCTGATCGAGGAATACCTGGACGGCCCCGAGTTCAGCGTCGAGTTGTTCACCGGCCAAGGGCGGCATTGGGCCGGTGTCACGGCGAAGACCGTGACCCCTGGGCCTCGGTTCGTCGAGCACCGGCACGTCTTCCCCGCGCCCGTCGACGACGAGGCGTTCGAGCAGCTGATCGAGGTGGCGACCCTGGCTGTGCAGGCAGCCGGCATGGTGTCGGGAGCCACCCACACGGAACTGAAGCTGACCACGAACGGCCCCGCGATCATCGAGGTCAACCCACGCCTGGCCGGAGGCATGATTCCCGAACTCGTGCGACTGGCCTGCGGTGTCGACCTGCTGGAGCAGCAGGTGAGACTCGCGGCGGGTCTGCCGCTGGAACTGGCGGAACACCAAGACCGGACAGCAGGCATCCAGTTCCTGCTGTGCGAGCGGGACGGCGTAGTCGCTGACGTGCGCGGCGTGCGGGAAGCCGGGCAGGTTGACGGGATCGACCAGATCGCGGTGAACGTGCGGCCGGGCGACCCGATCAAGGCCACCACCGACGCCTACACACGATTGGGGCACATCATCGGCTGCACCCCTGACTTGCCACGCCTCACGAAGGCGTTGGATGAGGCAATGAGCAGGTTGACGGTCTCCGTGCTCGACGAACCCGTCGCCGGCGACCTCGTCGGCACGGCAGCAGAGCATGCACCCGCTGCAACGGACCGCTAACGTTGGGTGTGAGATCGTTCGACCGCTAACGTTCAACTGCCGGTCGGCCGAGCCGCAATTCAACGCATTGCCATACAAGGAAGGATTCGCGCACGTGAGGGACCAGATCCGCGTGCTGGGGGCGCGGGAGCACAACCTCAACAACGTCGACGTGTCGATACCGAAGCATGAACTCACAGTGGTCACGGGAGTGTCGGGGTCGGGCAAGTCGTCACTGGTGTTCGACACCATCGCGGCTGAGGCGCAGCGCCAGTTCTACGAGACTCTGCCCGCGTTCGTCCGCGGGTTCTTGCCCCGCCACGGTCATCCCGACGTGGACATGATCGAGCACCTGGCTGCGGTGGTCGTGGTCGATCAGCGCAGGCTCGGGGGCGGATCCCGCTCGACCGTCGGCACGATCACCGACATCGCGCCATTGATGCGTGTCCTGTTCTCACGCGCAGGTGAACCGCACATCGGCTCGTCGGACGCGTTCTCCTTCAACATGCCGGCGGGAATGTGCCCGCGTTGCGAAGGTCTGGGCTCGGTCACGGACGTCGACATAAACGCTTTCCTCGCCCCCGAGCGTTCCCTCAACGAAGGAGCGCTGCTGGCACCTCCGTTCAAGGTCGGCACGCCCTACTGGCAGACCTACGGCGGCAGCGGATTGTTCGACCCGGACAAGCCGATCTCGGCCTACACCGACGCTGAACGTGAGAAGTTGTTGTTCTCCACCGAAGGCACGGTGAAGGTGGAGGCGCACGGCAAGCAGATGAATACCGCTTACGAGGGTGCGGTGGCGAAGTTCCGCCGACTCTATGTCCGCAAGGACAGCGAGGAGATCGCCGAACGCACACAGCGGATGGTGCGAGAGTTCACCACCTCGGTGGTGTGCCCGGACTGCGGCGGATCCCGCCTTTCCCGTCCCGCCCTGGAAGTGCGCGTTTGCGGACGGAGCATCGCGGAACTGTCTTCAATGGAGGCCACAGAGCTCATCCGCGTACTCGCGGAGTTCGACCTCCCTCATGCCACGCCGGTGCTGGAGGCGCTGTCCACCCGCGTACGGCACATGGTTGACATCGGCCTCGGCTACCTGAGCCTGGACCGGGCGACCGCCACGCTGTCCGGCGGTGAGTCACAACGGATCAAAATCGTGAGGCAGCTCGCCAGCACGCTGACCGACATGCTCTACGTGTTCGACGAGCCGAGTATCGGACTGCACGCCCGTGACGTGGCTCGCCTGACCGCCCTGCTGAAGTCCCTGCGCGACAACGGGAACACAGTATTGGTGGTGGAGCACGACCGCGACGTCATCGCGGTCGCCGACTACGTGATCGACATCGGTCCCGGCGCGGGAAGCGCCGGCGGCAACGTCGTGTTCACCGGATCGATCGAGGATCTGATCAAGGCGGACACACCGACCGGCAGGCACATGAGCACTCGTCCCGCGCTGAAGCAACAGTTGCGCGAACCCACCGGACACCTACCGGTCACCAACGCGAACCTGCACAACCTGCGCAACGTCAGCACGCGAATCCCCACCGGTGTTGTCACTGCGGTGACCGGCGTGGCCGGATCGGGCAAGTCCTCCTTGATCCACGGGGTCTTCTGCACGCAGCACCCCGAGGCGATCGTCGTCGACCAGAGTGCGCCGCACGGCAACCGCCGTTCCACCACGGCCACCTACACCAAGGCCATGGAGCCTATCCGCAAGCTGTTCGCCAAGGCCAACAACGTCAGTCCCGCCTTGTTCAGCGCCAATTCCTCAGGGGCGTGCCACACCTGCGAAGGACTGGGCGTGGTCTACAGCGAACTGGCGTTCCTGGAGGGCACCGCCTCGGTGTGCGAGACCTGTCACGGTCGCCGCTTCACTGACGAGGTCTTGTCCTACCGCTTGGCCGACAAGTCAATCAGCGACGTGCTCGAGATGACCGCCGGTGAGGCGCAGCAGTTCTTCGCCGACAACCGACAGATCACCACCATTCTACGCGCCGTTGTGGACGTGGGCCTCGACTACCTGCGGCTTGGGCAACCCCTGTCGAGTCTGTCCGGCGGTGAATGTCAGCGGATCAAGCTGGCTTCCCACCTGCACCGGGATGGTTTGGTCTACGTGTTGGACGAGCCCACCACCGGACTGCACATGGCCGATGTATCCCTGCTGTTGGAAGTGCTGGACCGGTTGGTGGATGAGCGCGGCGGGACCGTGATCGTCATCGAACACAACCTGGAGGTGATCGCTCACGCGGATTGGGTGATCGATCTCGGCCCGGAAGGAGGCAGCGCTGGAGGTGAGCTGCTGTTCGAGGGAACCCCTGCCGAGCTGGTTGATGTCGAACACTCGCACACCGGCGTGCACTTGCGGCGAGCTTTGGTCGACTGATCTCGCAGCATCTCGACCGAGCGTTCCGTTCAATGTTCAACAACGACGAACATCAGCCGGATTGCTACACCGTCAAATCGGTCAAAAGCCGCAGCGATGACGACTCGACCACATTTTCAACCAGTCACCGAATGGCCCGGCACAGAGGTCAAGATTTCCCCCGAACGGAGGTGCCAAACACTTGCAATAAGCTCGACAATCGAGTCACAACCTATAGATCTTTCGCATCGACGACGGGTGCGCCGAAGCCGCATAAGCCGCAGCGCCGCGAACAACGGGCGAGGCGAGCCAGGGGGAACCGCAATCACGGCAGGGCCTTGGTGCGTGCGGTGCTGCAAGTCCGCAACAACCACAGGCCAGCACCATGGGTTTGAGTTCCATCACGGGCGCCGGTCGGCGTGTTGGAGGTAGATCATGCATTGGGGGGCCGGGAGGACATGGCAAGTGCCAACAGGCAGGTGACAGGGGCCATCTGCCCACCTCAAATCGAGGACAGCTCTCAGAGTTCGACCGCCCGGGCGATGCCGAGGCAGAGAGCGAGGAGAATCGATCACCGTCACCAGCGCGCCGACCGGGTGATGCTGACGAATACCGGGCTCAGGATTCCAGAAACACTCGCATTCGAGGACTGGGAGCGAGCGGGCCATCGCCTTTCCGGTATGGCCGACCTGACATCCTGGTGTCTGGGAGATTGGCTGGTGTACGGGATGAACAACTATGCCGATCGCTATCGCCAGGCAATCGAAGCCCTGGGACTTAGTTACCAGACTTTGCGTAACTACGCCTGGGTAGCGAGACAGTTCTCCAACGAACGCCGCCGCAGCGGGCTCAGTTTCCAGCATCACGCCGAGGTCGCGTCCCTGTCCCCTGAGCAGCAGGATTACTGGCTAACCCGTGCGGCTGAGTCGGCGTGGACCACCAAACGGTTGCGTACCGCTATTCGCGATGAACGCCGCAGTCGTACGACCATAGACAATCCGGACACAACGGTTTCCCGCCTGACAGTGCGTGGCGGGCACGTGGACCGCTGGCAGGAGGCAGCGCAGCGCTCCGGCCGCGACTTCGAAGCCTGGGTGGTCGAGTCGCTCAACCACGCCGCCGCGCGAACGCTCGACGTCACTGAGACATAGGTGAGCGGGCACGACTCAATTGTCCTTGCGGATAGCGATATAGCGGTGCAGCGCCACACCGGCTTCAAGCATGTCGAGAGCGCGGCTCTCCAGCTCCGCCAAGCGCTGGGTGAGCGCTTGGCGAAGCGCCACACCGCTACCGGTCTCGCGGAACTGCTCAAGCAGGCGCGAGACCTGTGTCAGCGAATAATGACCAGCACGCAGCATCGCGATCAATCGCAGATCCCTCACGTCCGTGGAGTTGTAACGGCGGTAACCCTCCGCGTCCCGGCGTGGCTTAACCAGGCCATGTCCTTCCCACACACGCAATACCGAAGCCCGAACGGAGAGCAGCGCCGCCACCTCACCGATGCGCAGATCAGATCGCCGCACCGGATCCCGCCGGTCCACCTCTTCCGCCACGACCTCCAACGCCTCACGCATCGAGCGCAAGGCCTTGCGTCGCTCGTGCTGCGCGGCGTGAACACCGTCGACGAGCTCGAGCGCCTTGGCGACGTCGCCCGTTCCCACTGCCCGCGCCATCGCACGGGCGATATCCCAGCCGTATCCCCGCATCATGCGCCGGTAAGCCAGCAGTGCTTCGAGATGTCTCGAGTCGAACTGTCGATAGCCCGACTCCGATCGAGCTGCCGGCGGCAGTACCTCGTCATCCAAGTAGTTGCGGACCTGCTGCGTAGAGATCCCTGCGGCTCGCGCCAGATCGACCGGCCTGAGTGCTCGCGCCATCGTGCCCCCTTACAGCTGCCTTCATACCGGATTTTAAGGTTGGCGTCACGTTGGGCCAGTATGTCATGCCTCTTTCACTGCAAACATTACACGGGTAGTTCAACGATATCCTTGAGTTATGAAGGTCAACCCGAACATGGCCAACAGCGGCTGGTCAGGCCGGCACTACGGCAATCCCGAGCAGGATCCGGAGAGGTCGAGTGCACTGCGCGAGCGGTCTCCGAACGCCTCTGAGGTGATCAGGGTGCGCGACCTCCGCATGAGCTATGGCGCGAAGGAGGTTTTGCGCGGGGTGGATTTCACCATTCACCGCGGTGAGGTGGTCGCACTGCTTGGCCCGAACGGGGCTGGAAAGTCGACGACCATCGAGATCCTGGAGGGCTTCCGGCGACGAAGCGGAGGCCAGGTCAACGTGCTCGGCGTCGATCCGAACAACGGCGACGAGACATGGCGGGCTCGGCTGGGTGTGGTGCTGCAGTCCTGGCGAGACCACAGTCGTTGGCGGACACGCGAGCTGCTGGTCTACCTCGCCCGCCACTATGCTCCATTCAGCACTTCCGAACGGCAGCGTCCCTTCGACGTCGACGAACTTCTCGATCTGGTCGGCCTGACCGAGCACGCAGACGCCAGGGTGGGCGTGATGTCAGGTGGTCAGCGACGACGGCTCGACGTCGCGGTGGGTTTGGTCGGCAGGCCGGATCTGCTGTTCCTCGATGAGCCGACCGTGGGCTTCGACCCTGAGGCCCGGCAACACTTTCACGCGCTCGTGAGTCGTCTGGCCGAGCGCGATGACATGACCATCCTGCTCACCACGCACGACCTCAACGAGGCCGAGCGACTTGCGGACCGAATTCTCATCCTGGCCGGCGGGGAGATCGCGGCCGAAGGCACTGCTGTGGAGCTGTCACAACGCATCTCCAGCAAGTCCGAAGTCAGCTACCGGCTGCACGGCGAGCCGCACACGCACTCGGTAGCCGACGCGACGGGCTTCGTGCGTGAACTATTCCGAGAGCACGACACCGACATCACCGATCTCGAGGTTCGCCGTGCCAGCCTGGAAAAGGTCTATCTGTCCATGGTGCGCGACTTCGAAGCAGGGCACGCAGACGTGCCTACCGAACTGTCGTCCGACCGTCCGTCCTCCGCAGAGGTGAAGGCATGAGTGGCAACAACGCCGCCATCAGCGCAGGCCTGTATCGGGCGCGCATCGAGCTTCGCCAGTCGATCACCAACGTCGGTGAGCTCATCGGCTGGCTGTGGATTCCAGTCATCGCCGTGGTGGTGATGTACATCGTCGGTGACTCCAAGGTCCCCGGCACGGACTTCTCGCTCGGTTCCCAGTCGGTGCCGGGCATCCTCGGCATGAACGCGGTGTTCACCGGTTTGATGGGCCTCGCCCTGTCACTGGTCACCGATCGCGAGGACGGCACGCTGCTGCGAGCGAAGGCCACCCCAGGCGGAATGGTCAGCTACCTGATCGGCCGGATCCTGAGCAAGGCAGCGATCACCGTTCTGGTGTTCGCCCTGATCTTGGTGCCTTCACTCGTACTCTTCGACGGAGTGGGCAAGGACACCGCGTCGTCATGGCTGACCCTGATCTTGGTGCTGCTGCTGGGTTTGCTTGCGGTAATGCCCCTTGGAGCGATCCTGGGATCGCTGTTCGCGAACGCCCAGAGCCTCGGGTTCGTCACACTGATCATCATGGGCCTGGTGAGCGTGTCCGGTATCTTCTACCCCATCAGCGCACTTCCTGGATGGCTGCAGTGGGTCGGGCAGGCATTTCCCTTGTACTGGCTCGGGTTGGGGCTGCGCTCGGCACTGTTGCCCGACGCAGTCGCTGTTGCGGAAATCGACCAGTCGTGGCGACAGTTGGAGACGGTTCTCGCGCTTGGCGCGTGGGCGGTCCTTGGCTTCGTTCTGGCTCCGATCATTCTGCGTCGCATGGCGAGCCGCGAGTCGGGATCGGCCGTGGCGGCTCGTCGCGAGCAGGTCGCTCAACGACCGGCGTAATCCCGAGGAGGTCAATGTGAACGGCGATCGGACACAACTGGTGAAGGTGATTACCGAGGCTGCGGCCGAGGTGGCTGCGGTCCTCGACCGGCATCCGGTTTCGGGAACGGGCAGCTATCCGCTCGCAGAAGTGGTCACATCGCTGGCGAAACAGCACGATGTCCTGCGCGAAGCGGTCGAACAGCACCCCCACCCGTTGTCGGCGGACGTAGCGGGCAAGCCTGACAGGCTCGGGGTGGATCTGGCGGCGCTCATGGGGTATCTGGAGCACATCCGAGTGCTGTACCACCGGCTCGACGACCTGCCGAGCCACCTGCGCGCTCAGGCTCATCGCGATCTGTCTGCTACCCATCTACGCGCTCGCAAGCTGAGGGACAACCGCGGGCGCCGGTAATAGACATCGCAACAACGATCGTCCGCCTCGACACCAAGCGGAGCGAGGCGAGCAGCACCGCGTTCGGCTGGCAGCTGAGAAACGTGGCCACGCAGAAGTGCATCTTCAGCTCTAGCCAACGCGCAGGCCAAGGAGGGAACCTGTCAGAAGGCACCGGGGTCGGCCATCAAGCAGAGTGGCAGGCCTCGGGCCTTGAGGTCCTAACGCAATGACTGGCGGCGTTGGAGGCGTCGCCGGCAGATGATCGAGCAGGCGAGGCTGAGAAAGACTTTGTGGATGTCGTCGCGAATTTCCCAGCCGATGCGCAGGCGGCGAAACCAGTGCAGCAATGCCAAGGTCTGCTCGACAACCAGCGGTGCACGCCGAGCCCGGAGCCGTGTTCGACGCCTCGGCGGGCGATAAGCGGCCGGATGTCCTTGGCGCGGACTTGTTTGCGGTACTCGTCGTGGTCGTAGGCGCGGTCGGCGTAGACCCGGTCAGGTCTACGCCGGGGCGGCCTCGCCGGCCGCGGACCGACGGGACGGCGTCAAGCAGTGGCACCAGTTGGGTGACGTCGTTGCGGTTGGCGCCGGTCAGCGTCACGGCCAGGGGCACGCCGCCGCCGTCGGTGATCAGGTGGTGCTTGAAGCCCGTCCGGGCGCGGTCGACCGGGCTCGGACCGGTTTTGGGCCGCCCTTCACCGTGTGCCGCTCAAAAAGCCATCACCGCAGCGTGCAGCCCATCCTTCCCAGGCTGAGAGAATGCCCAGGTGATCGTTTCCCTGCTGTACAAAGTGACTCGGAAGTTGCTGTCTGCCGCGTCGGTACTGCTCCGCGGTGAGGCGGAGAAGGACGCGGAGCTTCTCGTGCTGCGGCATCAGAACAGCGTGCTTCGCCGACAGCTGGCCAGCCCGGTCCGCTACGAGCCGGCAGACCGATTCTGGTTCGCCGCACTATCCAGGCTGATACGTCGTTCGCGGTGGCGCGAGATCTTCCCAGTCACGCCAGGCACGTTGCTGGGCTGGCATCGCAGGTTCATCGCCTGGAAGTGGGACTACACCGCGCGACGGCGAACCGGACGCCCACCCACCCGAGCAGCGATCAGGGCACTTGTGCTCCGGCTCGCCACAGAGAACCCGCGGTGGGGACATCGGCGGATCCAAGGCGAGCTGGCCCGACTCGGACATCGAATCGGCGCCTCCACCGTTTGGAAGATCTTGAACACAGCGGGCATCGACCCAGCACCACGTCGATCCGGTCCGACCTGGCGAGAGTTCCTCACAGCCCAGGCCGAGGGCATCGTCGCGGCGGACTTCTTCCATATCGACACCGCGCTCGGCACACGCCTATACGCGTTGGCGTTCCTTAAACACGGCACCAGGCGTCTGCATATCACCGGCGTCACCACCCGCCCAACGCAGGACTAAACCGTGCAGCAGGCGAGGAACCTCTCCGCCGACCTCGGAACGCGGATGGAGTCCCTGCGCTTCCTGCTGCGTGACCGCGACGACAAGTACGGCGAGGTGTTCGACACTGTGTTCGAGGCCGAGGAACTACGCGTGATCAAGAGCGCACCGCAAGCACCCCGGATGAACGCCCACTGCGAACGCATCATCGGCACCATCCGGCGCGAGGTCCTCGACCACATCCTCATCACCGGAGAAGCCCACGCGCGTCAAGTCCTTGCCACCTACGAGATCCACTACAACAAGCACCGACCACCTCGGCCTGGGAGCGCAGGAACTCGGCCCATGTCACGGTCGCTCGGTGTGGCGCCAGGTCGACGCCGGCAGCCTTGAGGATCTCCCACACGGTCGAAGGAGCGACCGTGACGCCGAGGAGGGCGAGTTCTCCGTGGATGCGCCGATAGCCCCACGAGGAGTTTTCGGCCGCCAGACGCAGAACAAGGCGACGAACCGAGGCCACGGCCCGCGGACGCCCACGCCTTCGACGCCGGCTCGTCTCGGCGTGGCGACGCTTTACCAGGTCACGATGCCATCGCAGCACCGTATCCGGGCTGACCAGCAGTCGGAGTCGGCGCAGAGTTGCGCGGGCCAGCGGCGTCAGGAGCGCGCCGAGGCCCACAACCTGCACGGACGTACTTTTCGGCACGCACAGGTTAGTACGCCGGCGTCCCGGAGCTTGACCCCAGGCAGCGGCATCGCCGAGAAGGTCCGGTGCCGCGAGCTCTCCTTCTGCAGCTCCACGAGCAGGTCGTACACCGCTATCTCCGCCACGCTGGTGAACGTCATCCCGTCCCGCGTGGGGTAACCGCCTGCCGCCCGTTCCCGGCGGGCCTGGTTGGTGGGCCGCTCGGCAGGTGCCTGGAACGCCGCTCGTTCGCGCCAGTCAGGCGCTACCTCGGGCAGCGGTGGAAGCACCGGTTCCCACCACCACGCCGAAGACATCCTCTCGGTTGTGCCGGTGCAGCACCGCCTGCAGCTTGGTCCAGATCCGGTCCGTCACCTCGCTGGTGAACTCGGACACGAGTGCCTGAGGTACCTCGAGGACGGCCTCGTAGGTGTCACTCCTCCAGTTGTCGCCAGGAATCGGGTGGAAGAAGCCGCCGTCACGGCGCAGGTGCAGGCGCGACGCCTGCACGAGGCGTTGCGCGAACAGGTCGTCCGCGTCGCCGAGCAGTTCGTGCGCCTGGCCGAGCACGAGATCGAGATCTTCGTCGTCATCATGAGACGTCACCGCACCAGGTTCTCACCCAGCCCCGACAAACTGGTCAGGACACCAGACAACACCCCATAGTCCTCTGTGGACCTACCATCTCCTTATAAGGCCGTGGGAAGGAGACGGGAAACGGGTGGTGCCGGCTGGAGGACCGGAGCACCCTGGACGCCATGCTGTTCATCAACTTCCGAAACGGTGACGGCGAGGACAAGGCCGCCTGGCTGGACTCGGCGCTCAGCACGATCTTCGGCGACGAGCGGGTATTCCGCTCCAGCAAGTCCATCGCCCTCGGACGCGACTACGAACCGATCATGTGGGGCGCGGTCGAGAACTGCTCCGCGATGATTGCCGTGATCGGCGAGAGGTGGCTGTCCGACTTCAAGGAGCGGCTGTTCGAGCCGGACGACGTCGTCCGCGGAGAGATCGCGACGGTGCTGGCCGCGGGCAAGCCCGTGATCCCCGTTCTGGGGCATGGCGGCAAGAAGCTCGCGGCGGGCGAGTTACCCGAGGACCTCGCGGGACTGGCCAAGTGCCAGTACGTCCGTTTGACCTCGCGCGACCCGCACTTGATACCCGGACTGGTCGACCGGGTGATCGACGATGTGCCGGAGCTCGCGATCGGTGTCAGGGACGGGATCATCGACCTGGCGACGTGGGCCCGCGAACGTTCCGTGTTCGCCGGGCCTGAACTGCCGGCGGACCTGGTGTTGCTCGGACGGGAGGCCGTCGCGGAGCGGCTGCGGTCCTGGCTGGCAGGTCCACCGGGAAACCTGGTCGTCCACGGGCAGACCACGGACGAGGTGGCCGCGTTCTGCGCGGCCGTCCTGGACCGGCACGACCCGCACCACCGCGCGATGCTGCTTACCTCTGAGAGGGGATGGGAGCACGCCGCGAGGATTCCGCCGTCGTTCCCTGCCGTGGTGATGAGCGACAGCGTTCCGGTCCGGCAGACGCAGAACACCCGACATGTGATCATCGCACGCGACGGACTCGAGGTCCGCCCGGAAAGTCTTGTCCTGCCTCGGATACCTCGCGACCAGGCACGCGACGCCTTCCTCGACCGGGGCCTGCCCCTGCACGAGGCGCACGACTACGCGGGCCTCGTCCGGCGCAGTCTCCGTGCGGTGACCCGCAGGCTGCACCCGAACCAGCCGCGGCCGGCGTGGACGCAAGCACCCGCGTCGGCGATCGCGGCACCGTTGACTTTGGTCAACCGGTGGTCCGCGTCCAACGCGTCCGACCACGCCGTGCTCGCCCGGATCACCGGTCAGGACTACGCCGACGTTGACCGCTTCGTGACGTCCTCCTCGACCTCCGGCGATCCGTTGGTGCACCGCAGCGGCTCACGTTGGCAGCTTGCCGACCCGCACGACGCGTGGACCCATCTGAGGACACAGGTGAGCGCTACCGACGTCCAGCGGTTCAGCGCGGCGGCCCTCGACGTCCTGAGCGAGGTCGATCCGGTGCTCTCCCTTGCCGGGCCGGAGGTCATGTCGGCGGCCGTCAGAGGCATCGCCCGCACCTTCTCCGACGAGCTGCGCGAGGGAATCGCTCACGGCCTGGCGCGCCTCGGCGACTCCGGAACAACGACCGTAGCGGGCGACGAGGCGAAGACCCACACGGCAAGGGTTGTCGTTCAGCTGTTGAGGAAAGCGAACGACGACCGCACCGGCCTGCTGTGGCGGTCGCTCAGCGACGTGCTCCCGTTGCTCGCCGAGGCCTGTCCGCAGGTGTTCGCCGACGCTGTGGACCAGGCGATGCGCGGCGACAGTCCGGTGCTGCGCACGATGTTCGACGATTCCGAGGAACGGTCGATGTTCCGGCACCCGGCGCACACCGGGCTGCTGTGGGCGCTCGAGACACTGACATGGGCCCCGAAGCACAGCAGGCGCGCGGTCCTGCTGATGGCCCGTCTGGCGGAGGTCGATCCCGGCGGAAAGTGGGCCAACCGTCCGGCCCGGTCGCTGGTGAACTCGCTCATCCACCTTCCGGTGAGCCCCGTGCCGCTCGACCGCCGCCCGGCGCTCATCAAGCAGGTACAGGTGCGTCACCCGGAGGTGGGATGGCAACTACTGCTGGATCTGATCGAGCCACATCCCTTCCTGATGTATCCGGCACGGCCGAAGGTGCGCATTGACTGGACGGGGGTCGGACAGCACCCCTCGGAGACGGCCCAGGCCTACCTGGACAAGGTGCTCGACGCGGTGCTCGTCGATCTGGCCACGGTTCCCCGGCGCTGGGTGGAGTTCCTGCCGCGCATCAGCTGGCTTCCGCAGAGCTGGCGTGATCCGCTGCTCTCCGCCCTCGACGGGGTCGACACGAGTGTCCTGGGCGCACAGGTGACGCGCGAACTGTGGGAGGCGGGCGACGAGGTCGTGCGCCGTGAGCTGGCGGCGACAGACGGGTCTCGGCACCTCTCGCCCGAACACACCGACCGCCTGGGCGCCTTCCTGGATCGGATCGAGCCGGAGTCCGATCCGGCCAGGCACGCCTGGCTGTTCGGCTGGCATCCGCATCTCCCAGGCATCGCCCCGGCAGACCTCGAGCACCACCGGACCAAACTCGAGGAGTTGCGGCGCGAGGTCGTCGCCGAGGAACTGGAACGGCACGGTGTCGACGGAGTCGCGCGGCTGGCCGCAGCGAGCAAGCGAGGAGACCTCGTCGGCATGGTGCTCGCGCAGGTGGCGGGAGACTCGGTGCGGGACGAGGTGTTGGACTACCTGGGGACCCCGTTCGCGAAAGAATGGGTTTGGCGTCGGGCGGCTGAAGGCGGCCAAGAGTGGGTGGCCGACGCAGTGGCAACCTTGTCGGAGGAAACGAGCGCGCGGACCGCTTTCCTGATCGCGCTGCCGGTCGATCTGGCAGCCGAGCCGGTCTCGGCGGAGAGCTGGGAGGTGAGCGACGGCTTCTGGTTGCTGACTCCGGCGTTCCCCTTCCCCTCGGAACGACCTGAGGAGTACCTGGCGGAGATCCTCCAGCGTGGTCGGCCGGACGCCGTCGTCGACGCCCTGTCCATGGCGCTGCACGGAGACGACAAGCCCTGGCGACCTTCCGCTGACTTGATCGAAGCCGCCTTCGACGCACCGTTGAACTCGCCAGGCCGGATCGGCACCCACACCGCGTGGGAGGTGGGAGAGCTCATCAGCCACCTCCACAGCTCGGGGCACGACCTGCGGGCGGTCGCGAGGTGGGAACTCGCCTTCTTCGACCTGTTCCACGACCGTGCACCGGCCGCGTTGCTCGAGGCCATCGCCGCCGATCCCGCCGCGTTCGTCGAACTGCACCGGTTCCGCTACCTGCCAACCGGGAAGCTCAACCCCAAGGCATTCCGCTTCTACCTGAAAGCCGAGCAGCTGCGGTGCGTACCAGGCCAGACCGGCGACCAGGTGGACCGCGAGCGCCTGCTCAGCTGGGTTCGGCACGTCCGAGACGCGCTGCACGACTCCGAGCTGCGGCGCAAGGGTGACCGTGCCATCGGCACGCTGATCTCCGCCGGTCCCCCAGGACAGGACGGAGCCTGGCCGGCCGAGGCGGTCCGGGACGTCCTGGAGCTGCCGGACGCCTACGAACTACGAGACGGGTTCGGCCTCGGTCTGGCCAACAACACCACGTTCTCGACCAGGGACCCGTACGAGGGAGGACCGCGAGAACGGGCGACCGCCCAGCAGTACTCGGACTGGGCGGACCAGATCCAGAACGACTGGCCGTTCACCGCCCAGGTCCTCCGCGACCACGCTGAGTCCCTTCGCACAGAAGGGAAGTACTGGGACAGGCAGGCCGAGGACGACCACGACGAGTAGTCCGGACGCTGGTTCCGCGGCCCGCCACTCACGGCACACGCGGCCCCGAAGCCACAGCAGCTCTGCGCTCATCTGCCGGGGGAATCGATTTCCGTGGATCACTGCCGACATCAGGTGCGCAAGTCGCGCGGACGTTCTCGGGAAGTGATCGGGCATGGTTCGAAGCTACAAATGGCAGCCGCATGACGAGCAGCGCCACGCGATACCGCAGGAGCTGGCTGTCAATGAAGCAGGTCGCACGCTGTGCGGCAGACCCTTCTGTTATCCGGGGGCTCCAAGGTTCCGGCCTCGACCGGCTTCGCATGCCGTCGCGCAGTGTTCACGTCGTTGAGTGGCTCGTCGACGCGCACCACGGAGCGGACGTAGTGCCGTGGCGGGTTGTGAACTTCGCCGGCGATGACCGCCGCATGCGACCGTTGCGGTTGACTTTAGTCAACACTGAAACTACAGAGTAGACAATTCCTGCGCTGGATGCTGCACGAACGCGTTGGTCACAGCACCAGGCGCGAGCAGAGTCGACGAACGTCGAGAGCGGCATGCGGCGGTCACCTTCGATCGCCACGGCGCCGCCACCGCGCACCTGGCCCCGCCCGGCACTCGGGAAGTGACGTGACGCACACCCCGGCGGCACCGGTCCGGGTCTCGCGGGCAGACCCGCAGGGCGACGATGATGCGGGTGGCCGGACGGGCGGGCCGGCGGAGGCGAGGGGCTGCGAGTGGGGTCGATCGGCGCCCGGCGGGTGGTGAGCCAGGACCAGGTGCTGCGCGGCGCGTGCCGGTTCTTCCTGCGGCACGGCCGGGTCGAGATGGACGCGCTGGCGGCGAGCCTGGCCATCAGCCGGGCGACGCTCTACCGGGTCGTGCACAGCCGCGACGGGCTGCTCGCCGACGTGCTGTGGGTGCTCGCGGACCGGCTGCTGGCCCGTGCCCGGCAGGAGCGCACGAACGTCGGCGTCGAGGGCGTCCTGGAGGTCACCCGGCGGTTCGTGGCCGACCTGCGCGCGGCCGGCCCGTTCCGGGCGTTCCTGCGCAGCGAGCCCGACACGGCCATCCGGGTGCTGTTCAACACCGCCGGCGGGGTGCACCGGCGAGCGGTGTCGGCGCAGAAGGAGATCCTGCTCGAAGTGGACGGCGGGCCGTGGTCGGCGGCGGCCCTGGACCAGGTCGCGTTCCTGTACGTGCGGATCGTGGAGTCCGCCCTCTACGCCGAACTGCTCAGCGGCGCGCCGCTCGACCCGGCCCTGGCCGAAACCGCCGCCCGCACGGTGCTGCTGCAGCACCGCTGACCCGGCCACCGCAGCGTGCTGCGACGGCGGTCTCACGATGGCGCCGCGTTCTGGTGCCGGTCGTCCGGGCCTGGCTACGGTCGGTTCCGCACCCATCCCCCATCGCTGTGGGAGCCGGTATGTCCCCTTCCCCCTGGCGTCGCCTCGGTCTGGTCGCGGCCGTGCTCGGCCTGCTGGTCCCGACGTCCGTCCCCGCCTCCGCCTCCGCCTCCGCGCCCGCCGGTCCGGCGCCGCGGGTCGTCGGCCCGTTGCCCGGGACCGTGCCGGGTGACCGGCTGGCCGACCGGATCGAGGACACCTACCCGTTCTTCTCCACGCCCGACGACCTCGCCGCCGCCGGCTACGTCGAGCAGGAATTCCACGTCTCCGGCGCGGCCGACGGCTGGGCCGGCAACGGCACGAAGGTCGCCACCGGTGTGCCGTACGCGACCCGGGTCGTCGTGCGGCGGCCCGCGCACGCCCGCGACTTCAACGGAACCGCCCTGGTCGAGTGGCAGAACGTCACCGCCGGGTACGACCTGGACGCGTTGTGGAACGCCGAGTCCGTCGTCCGCGCGGGCTACGCCTGGGTCGGTGTGTCGGCGCAACGGGTCGGGGTGGACCAGCTCCGCGCGTGGAGCCCCGCGCGCTACGGCGGGCTGGACGTGACCGGCGGCGGTCGGTTCACCGCCGACGAGCTGTCCTACGACGTGTTCACCCAGGCCGGCCGCGCCGTCGAGTCGGGTGCGGTCACGGGCGGCCTGCGGCCCCGGACCGTGCTGGCCATCGGCGCCTCGCAGTCGGCGGCCCGGATGACCGTGCTGTACGACCGGGTCCTGCCGCAGCAGCAGCCGGTGTTCGACGGTTACGGCTTCGTCGTCGGCACGGCGCCGACGCGGGCCGGCGCGGAACCCGTCTTCCAGGTGCAGTCGGAGACCGACGTGCGCAGCGCGACCCGTCCCGCCGACACCGACCGGTTCCGCCGCTGGGAGGTCGCTGGCGCGGCCCACTCCGGCTACGAGGGCCAGGCCTACCGCGTGCCGATCTCCGAACGCGACCTCGGCGGCGCACCGCAGTACGACTGCGACCGGCCGCCGTTCAGCCGGGTGCCGATGCACCACGTCACCGCCGCGGCCTACGACCACCTGCGCCGGTGGGTCGAGCGGGGCACGCCGCCGCCGACCGCGCGCCCGTTGGAGTTCGAGCCGGACGGCGTCACCAAGAAGCGCGACGCGCTGGGCCTCGCGCTGGGCGGCATCCGGTTGTCGCAGGTGACCGCACCCAGGGCGCTGAACACCGGCGACAACACCGGTGAGACGTTCTGCCGCCTGTTCGGCACGCACGTGCCGTTCGACGCGGCGACGTTGGCCCGGCTCTACCCGCACCGCGGGGACTACCTGCACCAGGTGGTGACCGCCGACGTCGCCAACGTGCACGCGGGTTACCTGCTGCCAGCCGACGCGCGGCAGAACCTCGCCGACGCCCTGGCCGTTGGAGGTCGGCGATGAAGGTCCCGTTGCTCGCGCTCGTCGTGGCCCTCGCGTCCACGGTCGCGGCCGTGCCCGCCGGCGCCGAACCGCTCACCCCGATCGTCTTCGTGCACGGCCAGCAGGGGTCGGCGCAGCAGTGGCAGTCGAACGCCAAGCGGTTCTCCGGCAACGGCTACCCGGACGCGCTGCTGCACGCCTACGAGTACGACACGAGCATCCCGACCAACGACCGCGCCGTCGCCGGCCTCGAAGCGTTCATCGCCGCCGTCCGCGCCCGAACGCGGGCGGCCAAGGTGGACGTGATCGCGCACTCGCGCGGCACGACGGTCATGCACAGCTACCTGTCGTCGCCCGAACGGGCCGCGTCGGTGCGCAAGTACGTCAACGTCGATGGGCGCTCCAGCGCCGCACCGCCGGGCGGCGTGCCGACGTTGGCGCTGTGGGGCAGCCTGCAGCCCAACGGGTCCATCGGCGGCGCGACCAACGTCCACCTGACGACGCTGGGCCACACCGAGACCACCACGTCGGCCGACGGTTTCGCCCACATGCACCGGTTCCTGCGCGGTCGGCCCGCGTTGACGACCCGGGTGCTGCCCGAACCGCCCGGCCTGGTCCGGATCGCGGGCCGGGCGACGTACTACCCGCAGAACGAGGGGCTGGCCGGACTGCTCCAGGTTTGGGAGCTCGACCCGCTCACCGGCGCGCGGCGCGGCGAACCGCGGCACAGCGCCCGGACCGGCGCGGACGGCTCGTTCGGCCCGCTGCCCGTCAACGGCCGCGCACACCACGAGCTGGTGGTGCTGCGCGAGGGTCAGGTGCCGCACCACTTCTACTTCGAGCCGTTCGAGCGCAGCGACCGGTTCGTGCGGTTGCAGGTGTCGCGTCCCGGCGGCATCACCGACCACATCGACCGGTGTCCGACGCACAGCGCGCTCACCGTCATCCGCAACCGCGAGTGGTGGTCCGACCAGCCCGACAGCGACCGGCTGGAGCTCAACGGGGTCAACGTCCTCACCGCCGACGTCTCGCCGCGGCTGCGCCAGGTGATCGCCGCGTTCGCGTTCGACGACAACTGCGACCTGGCCTCGACGCCGGGTGCCGCGCTGCCGCCGTTCGCCGCGCTGCCGTTCCTGACGGGCGTGGACGCCTACCTGCCGACGCGGCCGGAGGGCACGATCCGGGTCACCCAGACGGCGCGCGGCACCGGTGGCGGGTCGCGCACGATCGCGGTGCCGAACCGGCCGTCGGACGCGCACGCGGTCACCGTGCAGTTCAAGGATTACCTCGACGTCGGAACCGGAGGACCCCGCGCAACGTCCCCCTGAGCGGAGAAGGGGGTTCGTGCGGTCGAACGGTTGTCAGGGTCTGGCGAAGTCGTCCACCCGGTCGGCGCGGATCTGGTCGGCGCGGATCTGGTCGGCGCTGGGGTCGAGCCCGCCCGACACGTACCCGCTGACCGTCTGGAACCACGGCGGCGAGTTGCTGAACGCCTCCCAGGTGTCAACCCTGTCCTTGATCCGGTCGATCCACCACCGCTGGTTCGCGTCGGCGCCCCAGTCCCAGTGCTCCGGGTTGTCCGGATCCCACCAGTCCACGTCCTCGCGGGTGGTGCCTTCCGGCGCGCGCCAGAAGCCCTCCATCGTCGCGCCGACCTTCATGTAGTCCTTGCGGACGTCCAGCGCGTTCACGCCGCCGATGTTGTAGCGGGTGATGTTGAGCCGCAGCCCGTCCTCGCCGAAGAGCAGGTCGGCCAGGTGGTTGCGGATTTCGTCCGGGTAGCCGCCGGTGATGTTGGCGAACCACACCAGGCTCGTGCCCCAGCCCTCGAACGCCGGCTGCTGGTAGGACGGGTCGGGGCGGACCGTGACGGGCCGGACGTCCGCCTCCTGCCCCGCGGCCTGCGGTGGGCCGGCGGCGGCCAGGGCGCCCGTCAGCACGGGGACCAGACCGAGGTGGGCGCGTCTGCGGGGTGGTTTGCGTGGTTTCATCGTCGTTGATCTCCTCATCACCACTGGAAAGCGCTTGCCTTGCGCGCTGGCCGGGGGCTGGGCGTGGTCAACAGATTCCTGTGGCGCACCCGCGATCTCGCCGCGTGTGGGACTTCTTCCGCATCAGCACGACCGGCTCGATCACCCCGCGCAGGCGGGTGGCGGCGGCGAGGGAACCGTCGGCGATCGGCCGGATGAAACGACGGCGGAACTGCGCCTTGTGCCCGAAAAGCTGCGGGGCGACCAGGTTGAGCAGTGCCCACAGCTCCTCCAGACGATTCTCGACGGGCGTTCCGGTCAGCGCGATCTTCGCGTCGGCCTCGATGGTGCGTGCGGCCTTCGACACCTGGGTGTAGGGGTTCTTGAGCACCTGGGCCTCGTCGAAGACCGCGGTGGCCCACCGGTGCTCCATCAGCACGGGGCCGCGCAGGCGCAGCGTCGGGTAACCGGTGAGCACCACCGTCCTGTCGCCCATCGGCTCCAGCGGCCCGCCGCGCCAGATCATCGTCCGCAGGCCGGGCGCGAACCGCGCGATCTCGTGCGCCCAGTTGCCGACCAGCGAGGTGGGACACACCACCACCTGCGGGCCCTCGTCGGCGCACCCGACGAGGTAGCCGATCGTCTGCAGCGTCTTGCCGAGCCCCATCTCGTCAGCGAGCACCGCGCCGCCGTGCACGTCGATCGTCTCGCGCAACCAGCTCACACCGCGAACCTGGTACGGCCGCAGGTCGGCGGTCAGCGTGCCGCGCAGTTCGGCCGCGACGGCGGTGGTGCGCCGGAAGACCCCCAGCGCGTGCTCGGCCGACGTCACGGCGACCCCGCTGGCGTCGGGGACGGCGTGCCCGGCGATCGGCAGGACCGGGTCGCCGCCCGCGATCCGCGCCCGCCAGGCGTCCACCGACTGGCCGGGTGAGTCGAGCGTCGTGCCGGCGAGCCGGTCGGGCTCGACCAGCGCGCAGTCGATCTCGGACACCTCGAACCCGGCGAGATCGCCGGTCGGGACGGCCAGCGCGACCGTCTGGACGTTCCCGACGGGCGGCGCCTCCCCCACCGCGCTGCTCGACCAGGTCCAAAGGGCGAACATGTGCCGGTCGAGGAGGTACGTCGCCTGGCTGTCGACCTGCACCGAAGTCGTCGTCTCGGTCTTCATCACACTCGCGGCGTCTCGGCGACCCTGGCCTCGGAGCCGGGGATCTCCTCGCTGACCGGCTCCTCCTTCTTCTTCGCGGTGGCGGGCAGGGTGTAGAGCAGCACGACCGCCGCGAGGAGCGCGATGGCCGCGATCCAGCCCGCCCCGAGGTGCATGGCCTCGATGAACGCGTCGTCGGCTGCCTCGGCGAGCGCCGGCTCTCCGGTGACCTCGGCGACGTAGCGCGCCTGCTCGGCGGAGACGCGCGCCTGGTCCTGCACCGGGCCGGGCAGGCCCGCGAGCGCGGGCTCGATCGCGTCCCGGTACGCGATCGCCAGGATCGTGCCGCCGACGGCGATGCCGAGCACGCTGCCGGTCTGGCGCACGGTGTTGGTGACGGCCGATCCGGCACCGGCCTGCTCCAGCGACAGGTTGCTGATCAACGCGGCCGTGACGGGCCCGATCACGATGCCGATCGCGAGTCCCTGCACCAGCAACAGGACCTCGATCCAGAAGAGCGGGGTCTCCAGTCCGAGGAACGCGTACCCGCCCATCGTCAGCGCGGCCGCGGTCATCGCCGGCACGGTGACGAGACGCAGCGACAGGCGCCGGACCAGGCGCGTGGCGAGCGGTGCTCCCACGAGCGCGCCGACCGCGGTGGGGATGCTGGCGAGACCCGCCTCCATCGGCGAGTACCCGAGCGCGCCCTGCAGGTAGAACGCGTTGTAGAAGGTGACGGCGGCCACGCCGAACAACAGCAGGCCGAGCGCCACGTTGCCGCCGCCGAACACCCGTTGCGCGAGCAACCGCGGGTCGAAGCTGGGCGCCTCGGCGCGCAACTCGACGAGGACGAAGCAGCCCACCAGCACCAGGCCGAGGACGATCGGCGCCCAAACGTCGGCGCGGCCCCACTCGGCCACCTGCCCGGCGCGGATCAGCCCGTAGGCCAGCGCCACGAGTCCGGCGACCGACAACACCATTCCGGCGGGGTCGAGCGGCCGCACCACGGGGCTGCGGAAATCAGGCACCAGCACCAGGAGCCCGGCCAGCGCCACCACCGTGACCGGAACGTTGACCAGGAAGACCGAGCCCCACCAAAAATGGTCGAGCAGGAATCCGGCGAGCACCGGACCCGCGGCCATGCCGACACCGGCCGACGTCGAGAAGACACCGATCGCGGCAGCCCGCGCCGCCCCGGTGAACGTCCACATGAGAATGGCCATCATGGCCGGCGTGATCAGCGCACTGCCGACGCCCATGGCGGCCCTGGCCGCGATCAGCTGGCCCGCGTCGCTCGCATAGGCCGCCCACAGCGACGAGCCCGCGAAGACCACCAGTCCGCCGCAGAACACGGTGCGGTGCCCGAACCTGTCGCCCAGCGCCCCCGCGGTGAACATCAGCGTGGCGAAAGCCAGCGTGTACGCGCCGGTGGCCCACTGCAACTCACCGGGATCGGCTCCCAGCCCGCGCACCGGGTCCGCGAGGGTTTCCAGCGCGGTGCTCAGGATCGTGTTGTCCAGCCAGATCAGCACCGAGCACAACATGAGGACGGCAAGAATCAACCGCTGCTTGACTTTGGGCAGCGTTGTAGGCGTGGTCATGACCACCTTCGATAGCGGATCGGCGAGAGCCTGACCGAAACTGGACTGTAAGGAAATGCGTGAGACAGTGTCAAGCTGAAGGTTTATCGCCGAAAACCGTTGCGGTGCAACGAATATTATGCCCTCGGGAAGATTTGCCATCCGTGCGATTGTGTGCCTCCGGACCGCTTCGCCTTTCAACTGATGTCCTTTCTTCGGAGGGTTGCGACTCAACGGAATTCATGCCTCCGGCAGGCTCGCGCAACGGCCGGCCGCTCCGATCGGCTGCCCCGATCACGCTGTTAGGCGCCGTTGTAGCCAGCCGAGCGTTCTACCGCGGCTTTCCGCGAGCACGTTGCGGTGGCCGAAGCTGTCTTCCAGCGCGCCGGCGGTGAACATCAAGGTGGCGAAGACCAGCGGGTGGGACTGGTGGTCTTCGGTGCCGCCTCGTTGTGGGCGGCCTACGCGGGCGACGCGAACCAGCTGATCGCCGCCAGGGCCGCGATGGGCATCGGCGCCGCATTCATCATGCCCGCCAACTTCGCCATCCTCCTGTGACCTTCACCGGACCGGATCGAGCAACGGCGATCGCCATTTCTTCGACGTCGACCGGTGTCGGCATGGCCGCGGGCCCGGTGCTCGCGGGACTTCTGCTCAGCCATTTCTGGTGGGGCTCGGTCTTCCTCGTCAACGTGCCCGTCGTCGTGGTGGCGCTGGCCGGAATCGTGCTGCTGGTACCCAATTTCCGCAGCCCCACCGTGCGACCGCTGGACCCGTTCGGGATCCTGTTGTCGATCAGCGGCCTCTCGGCACTGACCTACGGCCTGATCCGCGCGGGCCAGGTGGACGCCTGGACACGCTGGGACGTCTGGGCGCCGGTCGCGGCCGGGCTCGCCCTGCTGGCCGTGTTCGTGGTCGTCGAACTGCGGACCAGGGAACCGAGCTTCGACCCCCGCCTGCTCGCGCAGCGCATGTTCGGCGGCGGCAACCTGTCCATGTCGCTGCTGCTCTTCTCGGTCGCCGCCGTCACGTTCTACAACGCGTTCTACCTGCAGGGCGCCTTGGGCTTCTCGCCGATGAAGGCCGGTCTGGCCAACGTGCCGGTCGCGATCGGCGCCGTCGTGGGCGCACCGCTGGGCGCCCGCCTGGTCCGCCTGTGGTCACTGCGCGCGGTCGCCGTGCCATCTCTCGCGGTGGGGGCGCTCAGCCTGGGCGCCGTCGGCTTTTTCGACCTCGACACCCCGCTGCTGTGGATCGAGGTCCTGCTGATGGTCCAGGGCCTCGCCGTCGGCATGGTGCTGGCCCCGGTGACCGGGGCGCTGATCAGCAGCCTGCCGCTGGAACGTTCCGGCGCCGGTTCGGCCGTCACCAACACGGCGCGCCAAGTCGGCAGCGTGATCGGGATCGCGGTGGGCGGCACGATCATGTCGATCGCCTACCGGGACGCGATCGAACCCGCGCTGGGTGACGTCCCGAAGGCGGTGCAGGACAGCGTCCGGGTGTCGGCCGAGCAGGCCCGGCACGTCGCCGGCACTCTCGGCCGACCGGATCTCGCGGAGGCGGCAGACCGCGCGTTCATCCACTCCATGCACGTCGGCGCGGTCTGGATCATGGTCATCGCACTCGTCGCCACCGCCGTGCTGGTGTACGCCCTGCGTCCGGCCGGACGGGGCGCGGAGCCTGCCGAGGACAGCCGCTCCGAGGCGGACGCCGCGTCCCACGCCGGGTGAACGGGGGCCTGAGCGGTATCGCGCGGTGGGGCGTTCCGCCGCGCGATACCGCTCAGGACCTGTGATCCGGTTGTCCGGCATGGTCTGTGGTGAGGCGTTCGACCTGGGCGGGCTCAAGAGATTGGAGCGGGGCTCTCAAGGGTGCTGCGGTGGCGAGTGATCGGTGGGTGCGGTGCTCGTTGTAGTGCCGCTCGTACTCGCGCAGTACGTGCTGCAGGTGGATCTGTGACGTATCGCCGTCAGGTTGCAGGCCTGCTCGTCGGCCACCGTGCAACTCGTGACCGTCGTCGGCGTCTGGCGCGTCGCTCTCGGCGAGACGCGGCCGTGGCAGGCGCGAAGGATTTCACCACCACGCGTCTGGTTGCGCTGCGGTCGCTGCTGGAGGTGACCACCTGTGCGGTCGCACTCCAGCCCGCCGCCGAGCAGGTCATCGGCGCCTGCGCGCTGCCTGGCGCAGGTGCCCGACGGGGCGGTCAGGCGCGCTCGACGGAGTCGGCCTGCGGGCCCCGGTCGCTCTGCCGGATGCGGAAGCGCACCCGCTCGCCGGCCACCAGGGGCTCGCCGGAAACCACCGAGACGTGCACGAACAGGTCGGGCCCGCCCGCGTCGGGGGTGATGAAGCCGAAGCCGCGGTCGGCGTCGTAGCGGGCCACCGTGCCGTCGCCGGCGCGGGCCGCGGGCCGGGCGGCCGAACGGGCCTGGCTGGGCGCCGCGGCGGCCTCCACCGGCTCGCCGGCCGCCACGAACCGCACCTCGCGCGCCTGGCGACCCTGGTCCACGGTGACCGTGGTGAACGAGACCCGGTCACCCTCCATCGGCAGATATCGGTCGTCGACCAGGGCGCGCTCGTGCAGGAACACGTCGCCCGCCCCGTCGTCGGCGGCCACGAAGCCGAACGACTTCTCCTCGTCGAACCACAGCACGGAGCCGTCGGCGCCGTCGTCGGCCGCGACCAGAGGGGCCTTGCGGACCCCGGCGTCGAAGCTCAGCGGCACCAGGTGCTGGGCCTGCGGCCCCTTCTCCCCCGCGGTCACGATGAAGGCCACCCGCTGCCCGGCAGCGAGGACGCCCCCGGTGACGATGGAGGAGGAGTGTACGAACACCTCCGCACCCCCGCCGTCCGGCGCGGCGAACCCGTAGCCCTTGGCCGGCTCGTACCAGGAGACGGTGGCGAGCACGCCCAGGGTCGCGTCGGGCGCGGTGTCCCCGGTGACAACGACGTGCAGCGCCTGCGGACCGCGGGGTCCCTCACCGGTCTCGAACTCCACCGTCTGGCCCTCGCGCAGCCCCCGGGCCGCGCCCTCGCCCTGCACCTGCGAGACGTGCACGAAGATGTCGGCGCTGCCGTCATCGGGGGCGAGGAAGCCGAAGCCGCGCTCGAGGTCGTACCAGCGGACGGTTCCCTGCTGCACAGTGCACTCCTGGTCTCACGGGGTGGTTGGGGGTCCAGTGTCCCAGGCGCCGTCTGTGCATCCTGATCCCGACGCGCGGCAGCCCCGCCGTGAGTACACCGCCGAAGCGGACGTGTGGGGTGCCAAAACTCATGCCTGGTGGTCTGACCAGCGCCTCAGGCCTCCGCAGATTCGCACTCGTTGATCAAGCGCCGACCGCCGGGTTGCTGTTTACGACGATCTGTCGTAATGTTTGCGACGGATCGTCGCAAACATGCACCGACACCTCGGATGCAGCGGCACCATGAGAGAACGAGGACAGACATGACCACGCTGAACGATCGCGCCGAGCTCATCGAAGTGATGAGCCACTACGCCGACATCGCAGATCTGAAGGAGTTCGACGCGCTGCCCGGCCGGGTCTACACCGACGAGGTGACGCTCGACTTCTCCTCCGTCACGGGGACTCCGCCCCTGACGATCGCCCTGGGCCAGTACATGGAGGTCCTCCGTGCGAGCTTCGCGCCGTTCAAGGCGACGCACCACGCCATCACCGGTCATGTCATCGAGATCGACGGCGACAAGGCCAGGATCCACGCCCATGTCCGCGCCGAGCACTGGCTGCCGGAGGAGTTCACCGCCGACGGCGTCGGTCCGTGGCTGGTGGTCGGCTTCTACGACAACGAGGCGATCCGCACGCCGAACGGCTGGCGGCTCACGCACGTCAAGCTGACCGCGATTCACCAGGAGAACCAGCCTCGGCTGCCGGACGCCGTGCCGACGGCGTAGGACGAGACCTGTCCCCGCGGACTCCTGAGGAGAACGGCCGGATGCCGCGGATCAAAGCCGCCACCATCGAGGAACACCACGAGATGGTGTGGGCCGACCTCACCGAGGCGATGCGGCACCTGCTGCTCGAACGCGACTACGACTCCATCACCATGGGCCACATCGCCGCGCAGGCAGGACTCGCGCGCAACACCCTCTACAACTACGCCGGCGACAAGCGCGCGCTGGTCCTCGAACTGGCCCGGCGAGCCAGCCGTCCGCTGGCGCACCAGGTGTCCGCGATCGCCGCACGCTCCGCGGACCCGGCTGCCGACAGGATGCGGACGATCATCGAAGCGATCCTGTCGGCCTCCACGAACCACGCCATGCGCCTGATGTTCCTCCCGAACTCCACACCGCTGGTCGCCGATCTCCCGGCAGGGCCGGAGAACCCGTTCACCACCCTTGTGGCCGAAGTGGAGAACGTCGTCCGCGACGGCATCAACGCCGGCGAGTTCCGTGGAGTCGACGACGTCTCGCTCACCGTCGATCTCCTGACCGGCACCATGCGCGCCGGCATCCACCGGATCAGCAGGAACCCGGACGCACTTTCCGCGACCGTCCGCGCGGTGCAGCACGTCGTCCTCGCTGCGATCACCCGCGAACAGGGCTGATCCCGGCTCCGCGGGCAGTATCCGCGCCAGTTCCGTCGATCACCGCACGGGTGATCGACCGCCCTCACCTGTCCTGAGAGGACTTCACCATGAAGGTCATCGCCTACGCGGCCCGCACCGCCGGCGGCGCCTTGCAGCCCTACGAGTACGAGTCAGGACCGTTGGGGCCCAACGAAGTCGACGTGCGCGTGACCCACGGCGGCATCTGCCACACCGATCTCGCCGCCATCGACGACGAGTGGGGCCTTGCCCGGTTCCCGGCCGTGGCCGGGCATGAGGTCGTGGGCGAGGTGGTCGCCATCGGCGCCGCCGTCGACGAGGCGGCGTTGCCGATCGGGCAGCGCGTCGGCGTCGGCGCGCTCGCCGGGTCGTGCTTCCGGTGCGAGTCGTGCATCAGCGGGCGCACCAACCTGTGCCCGCTCCGCGACGCTTTGGTGCTCCGCGGCGACCGCGGCGGCTTCGCCCACCACGTCAGGGCGAGCGATTGGCGGCACGTCTACCCGATCCCCGACTCGATGCCGTCCGAACACGCCGCACCGCTGATGTGCGCCGGCACCACGGTGTTCTCACCGCTGATCGCCAACCGGGTACTTCCGACGCACCGCGTCGCTGTCGTCGGCATCGGCGGACTCGGCCACCTCGCCCTCCAGTTCCTGAACAAGTGGGGTTGCGAGGTCACCGCCATCTCGACCACCAAGGACAAGCAAACCGACGCCGAACGCTTCGGCGCCACCGGCTTCATCGCCTCCCGGGAGCCGGGAGCCCTGCGGGCGGCTGCCGGCTCGTTCGACTTCGTGCTGTCCACCGTCTCCGGCGACCTGCCCTGGGACGACTACCTCGGAATCCTGAGTCCTCGAGGCCGTCTCTGCGTCGCGGGGGTGCCGGAACGGCCCATCTCGGTGTCGGCCCTGGGATTGGTGTCCGAGGCGAAGGAGATCGTGGGAGGCATCGTCGGGACGGTGGCGGAGACCCGGCAGATGCTCGACTTCGCGGCTCGCCATGCCATCCGGCCCGAAGTGGAGATGTTCCCGCTGACCGACTTCGACCAGGCGCTCGACCGGGTTCGCGGGGGAAACGTGCGCTATCGCGCCGTCGTCGACTTCACCTGAGGCAGTCCGGTCCGTCCTGTGGTCACGCCGGATGGATGAGACGGCTTTCGTAGGCGAAGATCACGGCCTGGATCCGGTCGCGGAGCTCGAGCTTGTGCAGGATCCGGCCCAGGTGGGACTTCACGGTCGCCTCCGCGAGGTGCAGGGTGGCAGCGATCTCGGCGTTGGACAGGCCGGAGCCCACCTGGACGAGCACCTCGCGTTCCCGGGCGCTGAGCCTGCTCAGCATCCCGTCGCGGGCGGTGGCGGCGGCACCGGGGATGTGCGGGCGGAGCTTGTCCAGCAGGCGGCGGGTGATGCGCGGGGAAACCACCGCGTCGCCCGCGGCCACGGTGCGGATCGCGGTGAGCAGTTCCTCGGGCCTGGTGTTCTTCAGCAGGAAGCCCGAGGCTCCGGCTTTGAGCCCGGCGAAGGCGTACTCCTCGAGGTCGAAGGTGGTGAGGATCAGCACCCTGGTCCGCGGACAGGTCCGGACGATCTCCCCGGTCGCCTCGATTCCGTCGGTTCCCGGCATGCGGACGTCCATGAGGACGACATCGGGGCGCAGGTCGGCGGCGAGGCGGACGGCGGTGGCGCCGTCCTCGGCCTCGCCGACCGGTGCCAGGTCCGGCTGCGCCTCCAGGATCATGCTGAACGCCATGCGCAGCAGCGCCTCGTCGTCGGCGATCAGGACGCGGATCGTCATGCGGACGCCGCCGCGCCGCCGAAGACGAGGCGGGTGTGCACTCCCCAGCCGCCGCCGGGAAGCGGTCCGGCCAGCACCGTCCCTCCGTAGCCGGCCGAACGTTCGCGCATGCCGGTGATGCCGTGGCCGGAGGAGGCGACGGGGGAAGTCGGCGGGCCGGTGTCCGTGACGGCGACGGTGACGGTCTCGGCGGCGCACTCGATCCGGACCTCCGCCTGTGTACCGGTGGGTGTGTGCTTGAGGGTGTTGGTCAAGGCTTCCTGCACCAGGCGGTAGACGGTCAGCTGCGCGGTGGCGGGGACGTGCGTGTAGCCGCCGTCGACGTCGAGGGCGGTCGGGAGCCCGGCGGTGCGCATCCGGGCCGCGAGGGTTTCCAGTTGCGCGATGCCGGGCAGCGGGTGGCGCGCCGCGTCCGGTTCGTCGGTGCGCAGGACGCCGAGCGAGCGCCGCATGTCGGTCAGTGCCTGCCTGCCTGTTTCGGCGACCTGGAGCATGGCGGCGGTGGCTTTGGCGGGCGACCGGTGCTGCGCGTGGACGGCCGCGTCGGTGAGCGCGACCATGACGGACAGGTTGTGGGTGACGATGTCGTGCATCTCCCTGGTGATCCTGGCTCTTTCCTCGGCGACGGCCCGTCCTCGCACGGCTTTCAGGTAGGCACGGGTGGCCCGGTCGTTCACGCCGAGAACAGTCGCGGCGACGACCATCGCGGTGAGCGCGGCGAACGGGGTCAGGAACGCGCCCTCCGTCGCCCAGCGCAGGCAGGCCAGAACGGCCCCGATCTCCACGACGGTGGCGGCGACGAGTGTGACGCGCCTGCCCGAATTCGCGGCCACCGCGTGGAGCGCCACCAGCAGTGCGATGTCCGCGGGTAGCTGGACGTCCACCAGCCACTGGACGAGGGCCGCGGTCGCCACCACACCGAACACCGTGAGCGGGGCCCGGCGCCGCCACAGGAGGGGCAGCGCGAGTGCGGCGGTGAGCGCGGCGGCCACCGGTAGCTCCGCAGGCGGCCACATGGTCAGGACGTGCAGCAGGAGAAGCGCCGGCAGCAGCGCGTCCCACACCGCCGGCGGCAGCCGGGACGCCCAGCGCCGCTCGGTAGTCACACGGCGATCGTAGGCCGACGGCCCGCCGCGTACATGAGCCTGCCGTCTGACGCCGGCGAGTCGGATTGCGACCGCGGTAGGGGTCCCGACACCTCCCGTGGTCGTAGTCCGGCCGCCGATTCAGGTGCCCGACTGCCACTGGAGACGGCACCGGGATCGCGCCCGGCGAGCGATGCGGTCGCGCGGGTCCGGCACCGACCATGGCCGGGTGACCGAGATCATCACGGGACTGAACCTGTCCCCGTTGGAAGTCCTGGCGTTGCTCAGTGCCGTCGCGCTGGTGGTGGCGCGCTGGCTGCCCGCCGCTGCCCGCCCGCGCGTCACCGTCGCGGCGGGGGCGGTGTTCCTGCTGTCCGCGATCTCGCTGGGCGTGACGGGGATCCGCTGGCAGCTGCTGCCGGTGCTGGCGGGAGCGGCCGTCGCGGCGCCGTTCGCCTTCTCCCCGCTGGTGCGAGACCGTGCTCGGCGGGTCCGCTGGTGGCTGGCGTTGCCGGGATCGCTGGCGTGCGCCTGCCTGATCACCACAGGCCCCGTGACGGCGTGGGCTTTTCCCGTCCCCGTCTTCCCGGAACCGTCCGGTGGCTTCGCGGTCGGCACCCGCGTGCTGCAGTGGACCGACCCGGACCGCCCGGAGACCTTCACCGCCGATCCGCTGGACCGGCGCACGGTCGTGGCGCAACTCTGGTACCCCGCGCGGGACAGTTCGGCGGACGTGGCACGTGCCCAGTACCTCGGACGCACCGAGGACGAAGCGCGCACCGTCTCCGAAGCACTGGCCCGCGGGGTCGGCTTGCCGGGTTTCCTCCTCGACGGCCTGCCGCGCGCCCGCACCCACGCGATTCCGGACGCCCCGGTGGCCGGTGCGGGAGAACGGTTCCCGATCGTGCTGTTCTCCCCGGGATCCGGCGGAGTGCGCACCCAGAACACCGCGTGGGCTGAGCAACTCGCCTCCCACGGCTACGTGGTGGCCGCGCTCGACCACCTGTACGACTCCGCCGCCGTCGTGCTCGCCGACGGCAGGACGATCACCACCGCGACCGTCTCCACCGGCGACCGGGACGAGGACGACAGGCTGGGCGCCGGTTGGACGGCGATCCGGGCCGCCGACCTCGGCTTCGCGCTGACCCGGCTGGAGGGTCTCGACCGAGGTGACGGCGCCGACGCGCTGGCCGGGCGCCTGGACATCGGCCGGGTCACCGCGACCGGTCACTCCATGGGTGGTGCCGCCGCGCTGCAGGCGGCCAGGCGGGACCACCGGTTCGACGCCGTCATCGACCTGGACGGCTATCCTCGCGGTCCCCTGTCGCCCGACCTCGGCCGGCCGACGCTCGCGCTCACCCAAGCCATCACCCCGGACACCGATCCTCGCTACCTGCCTCAGCTCACCGAGGTGCTCGCGCGCGGCACGGCGACCAACTACCGGCTCACCATCCCCGGCGCCGCGCACCTCACCTTCACGGACGGCCCCCTGTACCTGCCGCCGGTGCCCTCGGTGGTCGGCTCGCTGGGCCGCGCCGAGAGCCCACGTGTCGTCGCCGCAGTCGCTCTGACGTTCCTGGATTCCGTTCTGCGCAACGGATCCACTGACCTGGCAGGCACCCTGTCCGCCTACGGCGAGCTCAGCGTGTTCCACCTGGGCAACGGCCGCTGACCGGCTCAGGTTTGGAACGAGCCGATGGCAGCGTTTGAACCGGCCGCTCCCGTGGTATCGACCAAGACCATTTTGTTACTCGTTCCGGAGGGTGCTCATGCAGATCCAGGTCAACACCGACCACAACATCCACGGTGGCGAACGACTGGCCACCTATGTGACCACCGACCTGGAGAGCAGCCTGTCCCGGTTCAGCGGATGGCTGACCCGCGTGGAAGTGCACCTCAGCGAGGACGGGGGCAGCAAGCCGGAGGACAAGAAGTGCGTCATCGAGGCGCGGCCCGGAGGAAAGCAGCCGGTCGCGGTCACCCACCACGCGACCACTGTGGACGACGCGTACACCGGGGCGGCCCACAAGCTGGGAAGGGTGCTGGATTCCCGCTACACCCGCGCCCACGACCACAAGGGCAGTGACAGCATCCGCCACATGCCCGCTCCGGAAGACCCGGAGCTGGTCGGCGCGATCGAGGACGAGCCCCGGGCCTGACACTGCGGTATGGCGCCATAGGCCTCATCGACCGGACCTCGGGTCGGGTGTACCCCGGCCAGTGCCGCTCGCGCGGAACGAAGTCCGCGCGAGCGGAACGGTCCTACGGCACCATCGGGGCGGAGGGCGCCGGCGCCGTCCTCCGCCGGCTCGCCCTTGGACCGGCTCGGCGCTGCGCGTGCCGGACACCGCCTCCACACTGGTTGAGCGGGAGGGTGATCCCCGCGATCGCGGTGGCGGCTGAGGTCCCGGATCGGCACAAGTTGTCCGGTGTCCTCGTGGACCATGAGCAGGTTGCGGACGGCCTGGGTGACCATGCGCGGGTTGGGTGTGCGGTGGTACCGACTACCCATAGGCGCCGGCTGGCGTGCAGGCCACCACCTGCACCGCGGTCATCGAGGCGTTGCAGGAGTTCGTGCTCCGAAGCGGTGCGCGCTCGAACAGGACGGCGTCGACGCCTGGCACCGTCCGTTCCTGGCACGCGCTGACGAGGTTCTCCGACCTGGTGATCGACCTGGCCTCGGACACGAAGTACGCCCGCCTCGTCCTCAAGATCGTTGCGAGAGCAATGCTCGCGGAAAACCTTTGTGGACGGAAAGGCGCTGCCGCCGCCGCGACGACATGATCGATCGCACGTCACGGGTGCACGAAACGGCGGACTCGAGCGTCCACACTCGAATCTGCGTATCGGTGTTATGTCCGGTTTACGGGAAAGATTCACCGTTCCCGCGATGTATCGGTTACCCATGTCATTTGACCTCCATCGGCCCATAACCCGTCGACCGCGGCCGGTCGCGGATCCCGGTCGCAGCTCGGACGCACCGGACGTCGCCGGGACCGGTCCTGCACGCGGCACGGCGGTGGCCGGCCGCCGCCGTGGAGGCGCGGCTACGGTTGCGATACGGATTCGATCAACACGATGATGCGCCGCCCGGGCTGTGCTACGGGGCGTTCCGACATCGCGCACCCGCGGTTCGGCGTCGGCGATTCGGCCGAACCGGTTGACCCGTTCGGCACCTGTTGAGACGCAGCCGACCAAATTCGTATTCGTAATTCAAATAGCCGCATGAAGCGGCAGGAAGACGTTTGACCGCCGCTCCAGGGAAGTGGTGCCAGATGCTCTCGACAAGTCGGGAAGCCGTGCTATAAAACGTCCACCTGGGGGTGCGCGGTAGTGGAAAGACCATCGGTGGCCATGCTGGAGGGAACTGGACGGTTGGTGCCGACGGACCATGGTGATGCGCTCGTTGAACTGGTCGGCCTGCTCGCAGAGTGCTCGGCGGGCGCGGGCAGGCTCGCGCTGGTCAGCGGGGGTTTGGCCTGCGGGAAGACCGAACTGCTCCAGCGGTTCCAGCGGCACGCCGCCGCCTCGGGGGCGTTGTTGCTGACCGCGACCGGCTCACCGGCCGAGCGACCGCTGCAGGCAGGCGTCATCGACCAGTTGTTCCACGGCGCCGGACTGCCGCCGGAAATAGCGGACCGCGTTTCCCACCTCATCACACCGATCGCTGCGGCCGCGAACGACTCCGGAGCGGACGTGCGGGGAATCCACCATTCTTACGTGCGACCCGTGCACGAATTGTGTCAAATTCTTCTCGAATTGTCGCGGGAACGCCCGGTCGTGTTGTGCGTGGACGACGTGCAATTCGCCGACAGCTCCTCGCTGCAGTTCATCCTCTACCTGCGGCGGCGGATGAGGACCGGGCGGGTGGTCGTCGTGCTCGCCGAGTGGCAGCAGCCGCAGCCGACGCTGCCGCTGTTCCACGCCGAGCTGACCCGGCGGCCGCACCACCGCATCCGGCTCGCACCGCTGTCGGTGTGCGGCATCGCCGAACTGCTGCGCGACCGGGTGCCCGATCCCGAGGCGCTCGCGCCTGCCTGGCACGCCCTCAGCGGCGGCAACCCCATGCTGGTCCGAGCCCTGGTCGAAGACTTCGAGGCCGGCCACGACACCGGTCCCGACCAGGTCGGTCCCGCGTTCAAGCGCGCGGTGCTGGAGTGCCTGCACCGCTGGGAGGCGGGGCTGCTCGAGGTCGCGCGCGCCATCGCCGTGCTCGGCGAGGAGCGCACCCCGGTCCTGCTCGGCCGGCTGGCCGGCACCACGCCGGAGGCCGTTGAGCAGGCGGTCGACGTGCTCACCGCCGCCGGCCTCCTCCTCGACGGTCGTTTCCGCCACCGGGGAATGGAGGCTGCGGTTCTCGACAGCACGCCGGGCACCGAACGGGTGCGGCTGCGCGCCCGCGCCGCGGAACTGCTCTACCAGCGCGGCGCGGCGGCGGCCGTGGTGGCCGACCACCTCGTGGCCGCCGACCGGATCACCTCGGGCTGGCCGGTCGCCGTGCTGCGCATCGCCGCCGAACAGGCGCTGATGGGTGACGACGTGGCAGCGGCCGTGCGCTACCTGGAACCCGCGCTGCCCGTGGTCGAGCCGGACGAGCGGCTGGGCGTCACCAGCGTCCTGGTCCGGGCGCTGTGGCGGGTCAACCCGGCCGCCGCCGTCGTGCACATGGACCCCTTGCACGAGGCGATGTGGGCGGGCGAACTGCGCGGCCGGGACGCCATGACCGTCGTGCACCACGCGCTGTGGATCGGGGACGAGGCCACGGCCGTGCGCGCGCTCGCCGTGCTCGACCAGAACCCCGGCATGCTCGACGCGCAGAGCGCGGCCGAGTTGCGGATCGTCTGCCAGTGGTTCCACGGCCTCGATTCGGCGACCGCCGTCGCCGCCGACGTGGTGGCTGACGCGGACCCGTGGGTGGCCGCGGCTCAGGCCATCGGCACCTTCTGGACCGCCGAGTTCCACCCCGACGCCATCGCCAGCGCCGAGCACATCCTGCGGAGCTGCCGGATCGGCGACATGTCGCTGGAGGTCGTGCTCACCGCCCTGCTGATCCTGGTGCACAGCGGTCACCCCGACCGGGCCGAGCGGTGGTGCGACCGGCTCACCGCCGAGGCCGTCCGCGGTGGCGCGGTGACCTGGCAGGCGATCCTGGAAGTCGTCCGAGCCGACATCGACCTGCGGCGCGGAGAGGTGGTGGTGGCCGCCGCACGCGCCGAAACCGCGCTCGCCCTGCTGCCGCACCAGGGCTGGGGCCTGTCCATCGGGTACCCGCTGGCCGTGCTGCTGGAGGCCAACACCGCGCTGGGCCGGCACCGCGTGATCGCCGACGTGATGCGACTGCGCGTGCCCGACGCCATGTTCGCCACCGCCGCCGGCCTGCGCTACCTGCACGCCCGCGGCAACGGCAACCTCGCCGTCGGGCGGGTGCTCGCGGCCATCAGCGACTTCCAGAACTGCGGCACCCGGATGCGGGAGTGGCGCGTCGACCTGCCGGTGCTCGCGCCGTGGCGCTGCGGCCTCGCCCAGGCCAACCTCACCCTCGGCCGCACGGAGGCGGCTCGCGAGCTGATCAGCGAGCAGATGCTGCTGCCGGCCGGGGACCGCCGCACCCGCGGCGCGGCGCTGCGGGTGCTCGCCGCCGCGGGCGAGCCCGCCGAGCGACCCGCGCTGCTGCGCGAGGCCGTGCGGCACCTGCGGCGGGCGGGTGACCGGGTCGAGTTGGCCCGCGCCCTGTCCGACCTCGGTGAAGCGCTCGGCACCGCTGGCGAGCACGGCGAGGCCCGCGGGCTGTCCCGGATCGCGGTGGCCGAGACCAAGGCGTCCTGCTCCGACGCGCTGCCCCTCCCGGTCGACCGGGGGACGGCGACGCCGGTGACGGGCGATCGGTCCTGAGCGAGTCGGAGCTGCGCGTCGCCGAGCTCGCCGCGAAGGGCCACACCAACCGCGAGATCAGCGGCCTCCTCTACATCACCGTCAGCACCGTCGAGCAACACCTCACCAGGGTCTACCGCAAGCTCGGCATGCGCAGCCGGGCGGACCTGCCGCACCGCCTGTCCCCACGGACCGGCGCCGCCCCTCGTGCCTTCGAAGCACGGGGCTGACCTCCGCACCACCCCCGAGCAGACCGAGCAGAAAGAACCCGCCGATGCCCAACCAGTCCCCCTGCCGCGTCTGCGCCGGGACGGTCACCGAGTTCCTCGACCTCGGTTCCCAGCCGCTGTCCGACGCGTTCCGGCTGCCCGAGGACACCTCCGTCGAGTTCACCTACCGCCTCGCCGTGGGCGCGTGCGCGGACTGCGCGATGGTGCAGCTGATGGAAGAGGTGCCCAGGGAGAAGATGTTCCACCAGGACTACCCCTACCTGTCCCAGGGGTCCGCGGTGATGCGCGAGCACTTCCGCGCCCTGGCCGAGCGGTTCCTGAGCACCGAGCTGGCGGGCGAGGACCCGCTCGTGGTCGAGCTGGGCTGCAACGACGGCACCATGTTGCGCACCGTCGCGGAGGCGGGCGTGCGGCACCTGGGCGTCGAACCGTCCGGTGCCGTCGCCGACCTGGCCGCCCAGGCGGGCGTGCGGGTCCGCAAGGACTTCTTCGAGGAGTCCACCGCGCTGTCCATCCGCGACCAGGACGGTCCGGCCGACCTCGTGTACGCCGCGAACACGTTCTGCCACATCCCTTACGCGGACTCGATCCTGCGCGGCGTCGTGGCGCTGCTCAAGCCCGGTGGGGCGTTCGTGTTCGAGGATCCCTACCTCGGCGACATCGTCGAGCAGACCTCGTTCGACCAGATCTACGACGAGCACTTCTTCCTGTTCAGCGCCACCTCCGTGGACGCCATGGCCCGTCGGCACGGCCTGGAGCTGGTCGACGTCGAACGCCTGCCGGTGCACGGCGGTGAGGTCCGCTACACCCTGGCCCTGCCCGGTGCGCGCACGCCCTCCGCGGCCGTCGCCGCCCTGCTCGCCGAGGAGCTGGCGCGCGGCCTGCACGACCGCGCCGTCCTCGACGGGTTCGGAGACCGGGTGCGCACGATCCGCACCGACCTCCTGGCGCTGCTGCAGGACCTGAAGGCGAAGGGAGAGCGGGTCGTCGGCTACGGCGCGACCGCGAAGAGCGCCACCGTCACGAACCTCTGCGGCATCGGACCGGACCTGGTCGAGTTCATCAGCGACACCACGCCCGCCAAGCAGCACAGGCTGGCGCCCGGCTCGGGCATCCCGGTGCGCCCGCCGGCCGCCTTCGCCGACCCCTACCCCGGTTACGCGCTGCTGTTCGCCTGGAACCACGCCGCGGAGATCATGGCGAAGGAGCAGGCTTTCCGCGAGGCGGGCGGCAAGTGGATCCTGTACGTGCCCGACGTCCACGTGGTGTGAGCGTGGCGGGGGAACTGGCCGGCACGCTCGTCGCGGTGCTCGGCGGCTCGGGGTTCGTGGGTTCCGCGGTGTCCGCACGGCTGGCGGCGCGGGGCGCGCGGGTACGGGTGGTGGCACGCGATCCCGGCGTGCCGCCGTTCCCGGCCGAGGTCGTCGCGGCCGACCTCACCGAGCCCGGCGCGGTGGCCGCCGCGGTCGCGGGCGCGGACGTGGTGCTACCGCTGGTGCTGTTCACCGGCAGCGGCACCTGGCGGGTCGCCGACGGCGGCGCGGCCGACGCCGCCAGGGTCAACGTCGGCATCGTCGCCGAGGCGGTGGACGCGGCTCGCGGAACCGTCGTGTTCGCCGGCTCCACCTCCCAGGTGGGGCCGGGTGCGCCGGAACGGATCGAGGGCACCGAGACCGACCACCCCGAGTCGGAGTACGACCGGCAGAAGTGCGCCGCCGAACGGCTCGTCCTCGATGCGGGCGGCTGCTCCCTGAGGCTGCCCACGGTGTTCGGCCCCTCCACCGGCTCCCCGGACCGGGGCGTGGTGACCGCGATGGCGCGGCGCGCGCTCTCGGGCGAGCCGCTGACCGTGTGGGGAGGCGGGGACGTGCAACGCGACCTGGTGTTCGTCGAGGACGTCGCCGAGGCGTTCGCGGCGGCCGTGGCGCACCCCGACCGGCTGGCCGGACGGGCGTGGCTCGTCGGCTCGGGCGCCGGGGTCGAGGTGCGCGCGCTGTTCGAGCTCGTCGCCGCCACCGCCGCGGAGCTGACCGGTCGCCCGGCCGTGCCGGTGCGGTCGGTGCCGCCACCGCCGTACGCCACCGCGTCGGACTTCCGCAGCCTCGTGGCCGACCCGGCCGGCTTCACCCTGGTCACCGGGTGGCGGGCCCGGGTTCCACTGGCCGACGCGGTGTCCAGAACCGTCGCCCACCTTCTCCAGTCCTCAGTGGATAGTGCGCTGCCGAGCACCCCTAAGCACGGATAGGGGTTCCCCTAAGCTGGTTGACCGCGCGGTCCGGGCCTCTGCACGCTGATCACCGTCCTGAGACGGAGGTCGTCGATGAAAGCCCGCGCACTCTCTGTCAGCGGAGCCTGGGAGTTCCAGCCCGAGGTGTTCCCGGACCACCGAGGCCTGTTCGTCTCCCCCTTTCAGCACGAGGCGTTCGCCGAGGCGGTCGGTGCGCCGCTGTTCACCGTGGCCCAGGCCAGCGCCAGCGTGTCACGCCGCGGGGTCGCCCGCGGCGTGCACTACGCCCGCACGGCACCGGGTTGCGCGAAGTACGTGACCTGCTCACGTGGGCGTGTGCTGGACATCGTGGTGGACCTGCGGGTCGGCTCGCCGACGTTCGGCACGTGGGACTCCGTCGAGCTGGCGGGAGACGACTTCCGCGCCGTCTACCTGCCGCCCGGACTCGGCCACGCGTTCATCGCCCTGGACGACCACTCCACCGTGCACTACCTGCTTTCCCGCGCCTACGAACCCGCGGACGAGCTGGCGGTGTCCATCGTGGACCCGGACCTGGCGCTGCCCGTGCCCGCCGACGCCGTGCTGTCCGAACGCGACCGCACCGCGCCGGGCCTGGTCCTCGCACGGGACAACGGACTGCTTCCGGTACACGCCGCCTGAGCCGAGGAGAGCACACCAGGTGACCGCGCCCACCCGCCGTCCCACCCAGACGCGCTTGGCCGAGTCGATGCTCGCCACGCGTGACGCCGACGCCGTGCACGCCTGGCTCGCCCGCACCGCCGAACACAGCTGGATGAACGTCGAGCGCGTGCCGCTGGACGGCCTCGCGGGCTGGCTCACCGAACCGGGCACCGGCAACCTGCGCCACCACACCGGCCGGTTCTTCAGCGTCGAGGGGCTGGCCGTCGACCTGCCGGGCACGCCCGTGCCGCACTGGTCGCAGCCGATCATCAACCAGCCGGAGATCGGCATCCTCGGCATCCTCGTGCGGGAGTTCGACGGCGTGCTGCACTTCCTGATGCAGGCCAAGCACGAACCGGGCAACGCCAACGGCTTGCAGCTGTCGCCGACCGTGCAGGCCACCCGCAGCAACTACACCCGCGTGCACCAGGGCAAGCCCATCCCCTACCTGGAGCACTTCCGCGACACCTCCGGCCACCACGTCCTGGTGGACATCCGGCAGTCCGAGCAGGGCGCGTGGTTCTACCGCAAGCGCAACCGCAACATGGTCGTCGAGGTCGACGACGAGGTCGAGGTGTGCGAGGGGTTCCGCTGGTTCACCCTCGGTGAGATCGCCGGCCTGATGACCGTGCCGGACCTGGTGAACATGGACGCCCGCACGGTGCTGGCCTGCCTGCCCGGCGGTGGCGCGGCCCTCGCCGGAGCGGCGGCCGACCCGTTCGGCGAAGCCCTGGTCCGGTCCGGCGACCCGGCCACTCCCGGCGTGCACACCACCGGGGAGGTGCTGAGCTGGATCACCGAGGTCCGCACGCGCACCGACCTCCACGCCACCCTCGGTCCGCTGGCCGGGCTACCGGACTGGACCCGCGAGGACGGCGTCATCGCGCACCGCGGGGGCGGGTTCTTCACCGTCGTGGGCGTGGACGTGCGTGCCGGCGGGCGCGAGGTGGGGACCTGGTCCCAGCCGATGATCGAACCGGTCGGCACGGGGGTGATCGCGTTCCTGGTCAAGGAGATCGGCGGCGTGCTGCACGTGCTCACCCACGCGCGCACCGAGGCCGGCTACGCCGACGTGACCGAGCTGGCGCCCACTGTGCAATGCGTCCCCGAAACGCACGAGCACCTGCCGGTGCGGCCCCGGTTCCTCGACGAGGTGCTCGGCTCGGCCAGGATCCGCTTCGACGCCGTGCTGTCCGAGGAAGGCGGCCGGTTCCTCGGCGCCCGCAACCGGTACCTGGTCGTCGAGACCGACGCCGAGGTCGCACGGGACGACCCCGAGTACCGGTGGCTGACCCTGCACCAGTACGAAGAGCTGCTGCGCCACAGCTTCTACGTCAACATCCAGGCCCGCAGCCTGCTGCTCTGCTTGCGGAGTCTCCTCGCGCGCGGGTGAGGCGGGCGTCGCCGCCCGCCACCGGCTCGGTCAGAGCGTCGCCAGCACGTGTTTGAGCGCGTCCACCACGTGCTCCTGCGTCTCCTGGGGCAGCGACGGGTACATCGGCAGCGAGAAGATCTCGCGGGCCACCCGCTCGGTCACCGGCAGGCTGCCCTCCGCGTAGCCCAAGTGCGCGAAACCGGTCATGGTGTGCACCGGCCACGGGTAGCTGATGTTCAGCTGGATGTCGTGCGCCTTCAGGCGTTCCAGGATGTCGTCGCGCCGCGGGTGGCGCACCACGTGGACGTAGTACGAGTGCGTGTTGCCCGGTGCGGTCGTGGGCAGCACCAGGTCGGTGTCCGCCAACGCCTCCGCGTACCGCGCGGCCACCGCCTGCCTCGCCGCCACGTAGTCGTCCAGGCGCACGAGCTTGCGGCGCAGGATCTCCGCCTGCACCTCGTCGAGCCGGCAGTTGTGGCCGGGCGTCTCCACGACGTAGTAGGTCTTCTCCATGCCGTAGTACCGGTGGCGGCGCAGGTTCGCGTCCACCTCCGGGTTGTCCGTGATCGTCGCGCCGCCGTCACCGTAGGCGCCGAGCACCTTGGTGGGGTAGAACGAGAACGCGGCGGCGTCGCCCATCGACCCGGCCACCCGGCCGTGGTGGCGCGCGCCGTGCGCCTGGGCGCAGTCCTCCAGCACCAGCAGGCCGTGCCGCCGTGCGAGCTCCTGCAACGGTTCCATGTCCACGCATTGGCCGTACAGGTGCACCGGCAGCAGGGCTTTGGTGCGCGGTGTGATCGCCGAAGCCACCTGGGCGACGTCCATCAGGTAGGTGTCCGGGTCCACGTCGACGAACACCGGTGTGGCGCCGACGGCGTCGATCGCCAGCACGGTCGGTGCGGCGGTGTTGGCCACCGTGACCACCTCGTCGCCGCGGCCGACACCGAGCGCCTGCAGTGCCAGGCGGATGGCGTTCGTGCCGTTGTCCACGCCGACGCAGTGGGCGACGCCGTGGTAGGCCGCGAACTCCGCCTCGAAGGAAGACACGCTCGGTCCGAGGACGAGTCTGCCGGAGGAGAAAACGGTCTCGACCGCGTCGAGTATGTCCTTGCGCTCCAATTCGTATTCGCGCGAGTAGTCCCAGACGAGCGTGGCCATCGGCAGCCCTTTCGCTGTGGTCGGCATCCCGGCCAGCCTAGGTCGAGCCCCCGACTAGGGGGTAACCCCTAATCTGCAGGTCAGGGTGGTCGCCGGAGGCCGTGCGAAGGCGCACGGCCACTCGTCCGGCCGCGTCGGGGGAACAGGGGTGATAGGGGTGTCCAGGCTGCTTGCGGGCGCTTTACGGTGACCACGCTCCCGGCAGGGTCGCCGGATTCCAGCACAACAATCGGGGCGAGGACGACACAATGTCGCGGCATTTCCTGTTCATGTGCCACCCGGATCACGGGCACGTCATCCCGAACCTCGCGGTGGTCACCGAACTGGCCGCGCGCGGGCACCGGGTCACCTACCTGACCGCGCCGAGCATGGCGGAGATCGCCGCCGAGGCCGGCGCCACCGTCGTGACCTACCCGTCCCGGTACCGCGACGCCGATTTCGCCCGCGTGGCGAACGATCCCGGCTACCTGATGGGCGTGCTGCTCGACGAGAGCGAGGCCATGCTCGCCACCGCGACGGCCGAGCTCGACGGCGACCGGCCGGACTGCCTGGTCTACGACACCTCGGTGCTCTACGCGGCCCGTGTGCTGGCCCGGCACTGGGACCTCCCCGCCACGCAGGTCATCCCGGTGTTCGCCTCCAACGAGCACTTCTCCTTCCTCAACGCCATGTACAACCCCGAATCCGGCGCCGCCGAGAGACCGGCCGCGGAACGGCCGAAGGAGATGCCGGAGTGGGTCGGCGCCACGATGGGGCGCATCGGCGCGCTGTGCGCCCGTTACGGGGTGGCCGCCGCGCCGCACGAGGTGTGGTTCGAGGTGCCGCCGCTGAGCCTGGTCACCGTGCCGCGGGAGTTCCAGTACGCGGGCGAGACCTTCGACGAGCGGTTCGCGTTCGTCGGGCCGTGCGTCGGCGACCGCAGCTTCCTCGGGTCGTGGACGCCGCCCGCCGGCGACCTGCCCGTGGTGCTGGTGTCGCTCGGCGCGGTGTTCAACGAGGACGAGGGTTTCTTCCGCACGTGCGTCGAAGCGTTCCGCGATCGGCCGTGGCACGCGGTGATGACCACCGGCGGCGGTGTGGACCGCGCCTCGCTCGGCGACCTGCCGCCCAACGTCGAGGTGCACGACTTCGTGCCGCACGTGGCGGTGCTCGAGCACGCGGCGCTGTGCGTCACCCACGCCGGCATGGGCACCGTGATGGAGGCGCTGCGATCGGGCACGCCGATGGTGTGCGTGCCGGGTTCCGCGCTCGACCGGCCCACCGGCTGGCGGGTCCGCGAACTGGGCCTCGGCACCGTGTTGGACCCCGCCGACCTCACGCCCGCGACGCTGGCCGACGCGGTCACGTCGGTGCTCGGCGACCAGGAGGTCGCGGCGCGGTCGGACCTCATGCGCAAGGCCGTCGCGGAAGCGGGCGGTGCGGCGCGCGCCGCCGACGAGGTCGAGAAGCACCTGGCGCGGTCGCGTTGACCCCCGCCCCGGCCGAGTTCGGCGTGCTGGGCCCGATCCGGTTCCTCCGCGATGGCGTGGAGGAACGGGTGGGCGGTCCCCGCGAGCGCGCGGTGCTGGCGCGGCTGGTGTTCGACGCCAACCGAGTGGTCAGCGTGGACCGGCTCATCGAGGCGGTGTGGCACGGCGACCCGCCGGCCAGCGCACGCGGTCAGATCGCGATCTGCATGTCCCGGCTGCGGCGGGCGCTCGGCGAGGCGGGCCGGGTCATCGACACCGCGAGCCCCGGCTACGTGGCGCGGCTGGACGAGGACGCCGTGGACTGGTTGCGGTTCAACGGACTCGTCGGCCGGGCCCGGCCGCGCGCGGCGAGTGGTGACGTGGCGGGCGCCGCGGCGCTGTTGCGCGAGGCGCTGGGGTTGTGGCGCGGTGTGCCGTTCGAGGACCTGCCCGGTCTGCGCGCGGAAGCGGTGTCGCTGCAGTCCGCGCGGCTGGACGCGGTGGAGGCGTGCGCCGAGCTGGAGCTGCGGCTCGGGCTGCACCACCGGGTCGGCAAGGAGCTGGCCGCGGTGGTGGCGGAACACCCGCTGCGCGAGCGGGCACGGGCCCAGCTGATGCTCGCCCAGTACCGGTCCGGCCGGCGGGCCGACGCGCTGCGCACCTACCAGGACGCCCGGCGGGTGCTGGTCGAGCAGATCGGCCTGGAGCCCGGTCCGGAACTGCGGGAACTGCACGAGCAGGTGCTGCGTGACGCGCCGGCGCTGCTCGCGCCGGTCCGCGGCGAGGTCCAGGCGGTGGCGCCGTCCCAGCTGCCACGCCAGGTCCTGCCGTTCGCCGGACGGTCGGCCGAGCTGGCCGAGCTGGACGCCGCCCTCGCGGCAGGCCCCGACGCGCCCGGCGTGGCCGTGCTGTCGGGTCCCGGCGAGGTGGGCAAGACGGCGCTGGCGCTGCGCTGGGCGCACCACCGCCAGGACCGGTTCCCGGACGGGCAGCTGCACGCCGACCTGGTGGACGACTTCGGCCGCCCCGTGCCGCAGACCGTGCTGCTGGACCGGTTCCTGCGGGCGCTCGGCGTGACCGCGGCGTCCATCCCGGACGATCCGGGTGAGAAGGTCGCGCTGTACCGCAGCACGCTGTCGCACAAGCGCGTGCTGGTGGTGCTGGACGGTGCGGTGGACCACGCCCAGGTCCGGCCGCTACTGCCCGGCGGCGCGCACACGAGGGTCATCGTCACCAGCAGGCATCCGATGGACGAGCTCGTCGCCCGTCACGGCGCGCACCGGGCGTTCCTGGAACCGCTGACGGCGGAGGAGTCGTGGCAGCTGCTGACCATGCTGCTCGGGCACGACTGGGTGGCCGAGGAACGCGGTGAGGCGAACAGGATCGTCGGCTCGGCGGACGGCTTCCCGCTGTCGCTGCGCCGCGCGGCGGCGGGTGTGCGGGCGGCACCGCACCGCCAGGCACGCCGACGGCTGACCGGCGTGCCTGCCTGACCGGTGCTGCCCGCCAACCGCGCGGCGGGTAGCACCACCCCGGCCGGTGAGCCGGTCAACCACGTGCGAGAACGGCGTCGACCGCCGCCGACAGCGCGTCCGCCGACGCGGCGGCCGTGCTGCGCCAGGCCACGTGACCGTCCGGTCGCACCAGCACCGCGCCTGCCGCACCCACGCCGTAGACCGAGGCCCAGTCCGGCGACACCACCGCGGTCGAGCCGTCGGCCGACACCTCGACCGCCGTGATCGCCACGCCGGTCCGGGAGCCGACCTCCTTCGCCGCCTGCGCCCAGCCGCTGCCCGCCGGGGTGAGCAGGACGAACCCCGCACCGAAGAGGTCCAATGTGGACAAGGCCTCCGCTCCCCTGGTCAGTGGCACGTGCGGCGCGCGGTGGCCTGGACGCGCGGTCGCGACGTACGTCCGGTAGGGGTCCTCGACCACCGGTGCGCCGGTGCCGTCCGGCACGACGGCGGCGGAGTCGTAGTGGAAGCCGAGGACCAAGCCCTCGCAGCTGCGCCGGCCCGCCTGCCGCGCGATGGCCTCCTTCATGGACAGCTCCCCCTCCATCATCCGGAACGTGATGAAGGCGTTCGCCAGGCTCTCGCCGACGGTGCGCTCGCCGATCGGGTGGCGCTCGGCGTCGTAGGTGTCGAGCAGGGCCTCGCCGGCCGTGCCGGACAACACCGCCGCCAGCTTCCACACCAGGTTGTGCGCGTCCTGGATGCCGCAGTTCATCCCGAACCCGCCCTGCGGCGTCGACACGTGCGCCGAGTCGCCCGCCAGGAACACCCGGCCCGAGCGGAAGCGCGTCGCGGTCACCGCCTGCTGCAGCCACGGCATCACGCCGACCAGTTCGACGTCCAGGTCCGGCACGCCGACGGCCTCGCGCACGACCTGCACGCAGAACTCGGGCGTGAAGTCGGCGGCGCTTCCGCCCTCCGCCGGGTCGTAGCCGGTCTGGATGATCCAGCGCCGCTGGTTGTCCACCGCCTCCACCGCGCACGGGATCGCGCTGCGGATGAAGTACAGCGCGCACATCCTGTCGGTCAGCAGCGGCACCAGGTCGGCGTCGAACATGATGCTGATCATGTGCCCGAGCGGAGGCGGGCCCTCGACACCGATGCCGAGCCGGTCGCGCACGGTGCTGCGCCCGCCGTCGGCCGCGATGGCGTAGCGGGCGCGCACGGTGGCGCGGCCCGAGGAGGACTCGACCACACCGTCCACACCGGACTCGTCCTGGTCCAGCGACGTGAGGGTGGTGGCGAACCGGACGTCCGAGCCGGGCGAGCGTTCGGCGAGGCCCCGCAGCACCACCTCGAACCTGTCCTGCGCGCAGATGTAGGTGTACGTGGGGCTTTGCGGCGCGTCCTCGGCGAGAGGCGCGACCTCGCGGTGGAAGTCGTCCGCGGTCAGCGAGGAGCCGACGCCGACGGCCAGGCTGTCCTCGCGCGGCAGGCCGGCGCGCTCGACCTCCTCCGCCAGTCCCCACGACCGCACCAGCTCCATCGTGCGGGTGGACACCAGGCGCGCCTTGGGGAAGATCGACGTCCCGGGGTGCCGCTCCACCAGCAGCGACGTCAACCCGTGCCGGGAGCACTCGATCGACGCGGCGAGGCCGACCGGGCCACCACCGACGATCAGGACGTCGACCTCGAAGTCAGCCATGAGCAGGAGCCTGCGACACCGCCGCGGGGACGTCAAGGAGGCGGATATCGAAGTGATAGAGCACTGAAATCGCAGGTCAGTAGCGTTGCGCCGAACGACGGCGTGCGCAGCGGGCAAGCCTTGGACAACGTGGGGAGGCAGCATGTTCGCCGAAGGATCGGTCGCCGTGGTCACCGGCGGGTCGCGCGGGATCGGGCGGGCCGTCGTGGTCGACCTGGCGGCCCACGGCGTCCACGTCGTGGTCAACTACTCGCGCTCGGAGGAACAGGCCAAGGAGTTGGTCGCGCAGGTCGAGCAGAACGGCGGCAGCGCGAGCGCGGTGCGGGCCGACGTGACCGACGAGGACGCGGTGCGGGAGCTGTTCCGCTCCGTGCGCTCCGAGCACGGCAGGCTCGACGTGCTGGTCACCAGCGCGGGCGTGACGCGGGACCGGCACCTGGTCGCGATGAGCAGCGACCTGTTCCGCGAGACGATGGACATCAACGTGCACGGGACGTTCCTGGCCTGCCGCGAGGCGATGCGCATCATGCAGCACCAGCGGCGCGGCGCGATCGTGACCCTCAGCTCCGCGAGCGGCCTGGACGGCGGCTTCCCCGGCCAGACGAACTACGTCGCGTCCAAGGGCGCGATCATCGCGTTCACCAAGGCGCTGTCCTACGAGGCGGCTCCGCACGGCGTGCGCGTCAACGTGGTGGCGCCGGGATTCGTCGAGACCGACATGACCAAGGTCATCCCCGCGAAGCTGCGCGACGGCTACGCCTCGCGCATCCGGCTCGGCCGCATGGGCCGCCCGGAGGAGATCGCGAACCTGGTGACGTTCCTGGCTTCCGACAAGGCGTCCTACATCACCAGCGAGACGTTCGTCGCCAACGGCGGCGGGCTCGGCTGACCCCCGAGCCGGAACACCACCGAGCCGGAGTACCAGTGGACGGAAGGACAAGCGTGACCCTCGACGAACTGCGCGCCACGGCGGCCGCCCGGCACGACACGTGCGCCCAGATCAAGAAGATGATCGTCTCGCGGCTCGACCTGCCGATCGAGCCCGCGTGGATCACCGACGACCAGCCCCTGTTCGGCCGCGGACTCGAGCTCGACAGCCTCGACGTGCTGGAGCTGTACGTGGCGATCGAGGCCGAGTTCGGCGTCGCTCTCTACGACAGCGACATGTCGGTGTTCGGTTCGGTGTCGCGCCTGGCCGACCACGTGAACCCGGCGCTGGCCGAGCGGGCGCCGACCGGTTCGGCATGACGGCGACCCGGGAGCCCGTGCGGGCGGGGACGTCGCTGACCAACGACCAGCTCCGGGAGATCTTGCCGCACCGGTGGCCCTTCCTGCTGATCGACCGGGTCGAGAAGGTCTCCCCCGGCGTCGGCGCGGTCGGGATCAAGAACGTCGCGGCCACGGAGATGTGGTTCCAGGGGCACTTCCCGAGCGCGGCCGTGCTTCCGGGCGTGATCGTCGTCGAGGCGATGGCCCAGCTGGCCGGCGTGGTCGTCGCCCTCGCCGGCGCGGGGCCCATCGGCTACCTGGCGGGCGTGCGGGCGATGCGGTTCCGCCGCCCCGTCGTGCCAGGGGACCAGCTCCTCCTCACCGCCGACCGCACGGCGGGAGGCCGGGGCTTCACCGAGTTCAAGGTGAGCGCCAGGGTCGACGGCCAGGTCGCCGCCGAGGGCACCATCACCATCGCCGACCCGGCAGCCACCAGCCCTACCGGAAAGGTCTGACACGCCAATGGAATCCCTGACGTCGCCGGTGAAGGCCGCGCACCCCGAGGGTGCCGCGTACGGCACCGTCCTGGACGCCGAGGTCGCACTTCGGTTCAGCACGCTCGACGCCGAGTACGAGGCGATCCGGGAGCGGGCCGCCCTGCTGGACCTGTCCGGCGAGCGGATCATCGAGCTCTCCGGCGGCGACGCCGTCGACTTCGCGCAGAAGGTGCTGGCGCGCGACGTGGAGTACCTGACCGCCGAGCGCTGCATGACGAGCCTGGTGCTCGCCGAGGACGGCACCGTCGTGGACCAGGTCGTGGTGTGGGGCCGGGAGGACGGCCTGCTGCTGGAGTCCTCCACCGGCGCGGGCACCCGGCTGCTGGAGCACCTGCGCGCACACGCCGAGCCCGGCGTGGAGATCACCGACCGCACCGCCGAGTACGCGCTCTTCGGCCTGGAGGGCCCGTACGCGTGGGGCGTGGTCGGCCGGCTGATCGACGGCGAGCTGGCCTCGCTGCCGTTCGAGTCTGTTGTGGACACCCAGTGGGACGGTGTGGACGTCCTTTTCGGACGCACCGGCGTGACGGGCGAGTACGGGTACAAGGTGCTGGTGCCGCGCGAGTCGGCCGAGCGGCTGTGGACCAAAGCCCTGGAGCACGCCGTGCCCGCCGGTCAGGAGGCCGTCGAGCTGGCGATGCTGGAGGTGCGGCAGCCGGTCGTGCGCCACGAGGCGGGCGAGGGCGTCGACGTGCTGGAGATGGGCGCGGGCTGGCTCGTGGACATCACCAAGGACGAGTTCGTCGGACGTGACGCCGTGGTGGCCGCCTTCGAGGGCACGGCGGAGCGCCGCACCGTCGGCTTCTCCGGCGGCACCGAGGTGCCCGCGCCGGGTACGCCGGTCACCGTGGGCGGGGAGAAGATCGGCGAGGTCGTCCACGCCGTGCACAGCGTCGGGCTGAAGTCCTCCCTCGGCCTGCTGCGGCTGCCGCCGGACCTGGCCTCCGCCGGGCTCACGCTCACCGTCGGCGACACCGAGGTCGTCACGCTGACCAGCCCGTACGTCACGCCCAAGAGCTGGAGCACCCCGATCATCTGATCTGGTCACCCGGGCCGTCGCCCGGGGGTCGCGAGGAGGAGCAAGCATGGCGCTGCGGCCAGTGGTCATCACCGGAGTCGGGGTGATCTGCGCGGTGGGCAGGGACCCGGAGGAGTTCTGGGCGCGGCTCACCGCGGGCGCGGGCGGCATCACCGCCGTGGAGGACGAACGGTTCGCCGCGTTCGAGGCCAGGTTCGCGGGCCAGGTGCCCGACGAGTGGATCGACGCGCAGCTGCCGGCCGAGGACACCGGGCTGGACCGCACGGCCCGGCTCGCCCTCGTCGCCGCCCGGCAGGCGGTCATCCAGGCAGGGCTGGGCGCGGACCTGCCTGGAGAGCGGTTCGGGTTGGTCCTCGGCAAGTGCCAGGCCACCCCGACCGCGGCGGGCGGCTACCAGCCCATGCACGCCACCGGTGACGTCGTCGCCGGCAAGCTGGGCATGACCGGCCCGCGCATCCTGGTCTCGACCGCGTGCGCGGCGGGCGGCAACGCGGTCGGCCTGGCCAAGGACAAGATCCTGACCGGGGAAGCGGACGTGGTGCTCGCCGGTGGCGTCGACCCGCTGCTGTTCGGCACCTACGCGGGGTTCGCGGGCCTGCAGGCCCTCAGCGCCCGCCCGTGCGGCCCCTACAGCCGCTCGGACGGCCTGAACCTGGGCGAGGGCGCGGCGTTCCTGGTCGTGGAGGCGCTGGACCACGCGCTGGCCAGGGGCGCGGAGCCGTTGGCAGAGGTCGCGGGCTACGGCCTGTCCGCCGACGCCTACCACGCCACCGCGCCGGACCCGACCGGCCGCGGCGGCACCACGGCCATGCGCCGGGCGCTGTCCGACGCCGGTCTGGACCCCGACGCCGTGGACTACGTCAACGGGCACGGCACCGGCACGCCCGCCAACGACGCCATGGAGAAGAAGGTCATGCGCGCCGTGTTCGGCGAGCGGGCGCCGCAGGTGCCGACCAGCAGCATCAAGAGCTTCATCGGGCACACGCTGGGCGCTGCGGGCGCGGTCGAGGCGGTGGCCAGCGTGCTGGCACTGCGCACCGCGACCGCGCCACCCACCATCGGGTTCACCGACGAGGCCATCGCGGAGTCCACTTTGGACTTCGTGCCGAACACCGCGCGCCCTCTGCACATGGACGTCGTGGTGTCCAACAACTACGCGTTCGGCGGCAACAACGCCTCGCTCGTGCTGCGCCGCCCCGGCGGCCCGCGCGAGTACGACGAACTGCCCGCCACCGAGGTCGTCCTCACCGGCCTCGGACCCGTCACCGGCCTGGGCACCGGCATCGCCGAGGTCGCCGAGGCGGTCGCCAACGGACGCACCGCGGTCGGCGCGGAGCCGTCCCTGGAGGGCCGCACGTTCGCGCCGCGCTCGCTGTGGCGGCACATGAACAACCTGTCCCGCATGGCGATCGCCGCCTCCCGGCTGGCCTGGGAGGACGCCGGGCTGAAGCTGCCCCGCGCCGCGCTGGACAACGTGGGCGTCATCTTCGCCACCGCGGCGGGCTCGGTGGAGAGCACCGACGGGTTCGACGAGAGCGTGCTGGCCAACCCGAACAAGCCCGCCGTGCTCAGCTTCTCCAACGTGGTGCTCAACGCCACCGGCGGCGCGGTGTGCCAGACCCTGGGCCTGCGCGGCCCGACCACGACGATCTGCAACGGCGGCGCGTCGGCGTCCATCGCGCTGGACTGCGCGGTGGAAACCGTTCGGGCCGGCAAGGCGGAGGTGGTGATCGTGGTCGCCGCCGACGAGGCGCCGAGGCCCGGCGACGGCACGCGGGTGGACCCCTACGACCGGGACTCGGGCGAGGCGCCCGCGTCCGCGTCGGTGGCCCTGGTCGTCGAGTCCGCCGCGCACGCCGCGGCCAGGGGCGCGACCCCGTACGCGCGGGTGCTGGGCAGCGCCCACGCGAGCGCGGGAGCGGGCGACGAGCGGTCCCTGGTGGAGCGCAGCATCGCCGCGCTGCCCACCGAAGGCGTGGACCTGGTGGTCGGTGCGGCCACCGGCGGCGCCGCCGACGAGGCGGAGGCGCACGCGGTGCTCGACGCCGTCCCGTCCGCCCGGCTCACCGCCACCGCCGGCCTGACCGGTGACGCGGGCGCTGCCACCGGCGCGCTGAACCTGGCGCTGGCCGCGCTCGCCCTGCGCGACGGTGTCGCACCGGCCATCCCGGGGCTGAACAGCCCTCGTGCCGGCACGGTCGAGTCCTACGTCACCAAGCCCGAGCTGCCGGCCACGCCGGCCAAGGCCCTCGTGCTCAGCGCCGCACCGGGCTCGGTGCGCGGAGGAACCCTGCTGGGTGCGGTATGACCGGTCTGCCCTTCGACGTGCTGGAGACCGACCGGCTGCTCACCACCACCCGGTCGGTGCGCCGCCGGCTCGACCTCGAGCGGCCCGTGCCGCGCGAGGTGATCGAGGAGGCGCTGGAGATCGCCGTCCAGGCACCGACCGCGAACGACCAGCAGAACTGGCGCTGGGTCGTGATCACCGAGCAGGCGGTGAAGGACCAGCTGGCCGAGCTGTTCGACATCTCCTGGCAGTTCCACCAGAAGGAGGTGTGGACGCGGTCCGGGCGCCGGCGCAACAACCCGCAGGCGATGAAGAACCACGCCTCCGCCGCCGCGCTGGCCGAGACCATCGCCGGGGTGCCCGCGCTGGTGATCCCGTGCGTGCTCGGCCGGCCGCCGGACATCGGCGCGATCGACGCCGAGTGGCTCGGCGCGACCGGCACGCGCAACCTCGGCACCTGGCAGGAGGGCGTGCGGATCGGGGCCATGCGGGCCAGCAACTTCTACGGCTCGATCTTCCCCGCGATCTGGTCGTTCCAGCTGGCCCTGCGCAGCCGCGGCCTCGGCAGCACGATCACGTGCATGCACCTGCCGTTCGAGCGGCAGGTGGGCGAGCTGCTCGGCATCCCCGCCGGTGTCACCCAGGTCTGCCTGGTACCGGTCGCCTACACGATCGGCACCGATTTCCGCCCGGCCAAGCGGGTTCCGGCCAAGGAGCGCACGTCCTGGGAGAGGTGGCAGGCATGACCGTCGAGCACAACGGGATCGACGTGGTCGTGGTGGGCGGCGGCATCGCCGGCGCGTCCGCCGCGGCCAACCTCGTGCAGAACGGCCTGTCCGTGGTGCTGCTGGAGAAGCAGGAGACCTACCGGGACATCGTGCGCGGCGAGTGGATCGCGCCGTGGGGCCTGCGCGAGGCGCAGACGCTGGGCGTCGAAGAGGCGTTCGGACTCGGCGGCGCGTGGGAGATCCGCGAGTGGACGCAGTGGGACGAGACGGTCGACCCGGCCGAGGCGGAGACCGTGGACATGACGCGGTTCGTGCCTGGTGTCGGCGGCCCCATGTCGTTCCCGCACCACGAGGTCTGCGCGCTGATGGCCGAACAGGCCGAGGACGGCGGCGCGAGAGTGGTCATGGGCGCGCAGCGGGTCCGGGTCACCGCCGGAACCAGCCCGGAGGTCCGCTGGACCCACGCCGGGCAGGAACACCTGGCCAGGCCGCGCATCGTCATCGGCGCCACCGGCCGCGGCTGCACGGTCGGCCGTCAGGTCGGTGTGTCCATGGCGACCTCGGTGCACCACTGGGGCGGCGGGCTGCGGGTCACCGGCCTGGACGACTGGCCGATGGACGTGCAGGCGATGGGCACCGAGGACGAGAAGATGTTCATGGTGTTCCCGCAGGGCGACGGCAACGCCCGGCTCTACATCAACTTCCCCACCGCCAACCGGAAGCTCTACCAGGGCCCGGAGGGCGAGAGGCGGTTCATCGCGGACTTCGAGCTGGCGTCCCTGCCCGACCGCGGCAAGGCCGTGTACGGCGCCGCGAAACCGATCGGTCCGCTCAAGCTGTGGCCGTCGGTGGCGATGTTCCCCGAGCAGCCGATCGTCATGGACGGCGTGGTGCTCGTCGGGGACGAGGCGGGCAACGCCGACACCGTGCTCGGCACCGGCCTGTCGTGCAGCCTGCGCGACACCCGTGCCGTGTGCGAGGTGCTGACCGGAGGCGACGACTGGTCCCCCGCCGCGTTCGAGGGGTACCTCGCCGAACGGAAGTTCCGGATGGACCGGCTGCACTTCGGCGCGGACATCATCGCCAAGCTGCACTGCGAGTTCGGTCCCGTCGCGGCCGAGCGCCGCCGCCGGGCGCGCGAGCTCATGGCCGACAACTTCGCCGCGTCGGTGACCGGCCTGCTCAACATGGTCCCGCCCGAGGACGTGCCGGAGTTCGGGTTCAGCGAGTTCTTCGCCGAGAGGCTGTTCAGGGAGAGGGCATGAGCGTCAAGGACACCCTGCTGACCGGGTCGGCACACGTCAACGGCATCGACATCGCCTACGTGGACAAGGGAGAGGGCGACCCGGTCGTGCTGCTGCACGGCTTCCCCGACTCGCACTACCTGTGGCGGCACCAGATCGACCCGTTGGTCGAGGCCGGCTTCCGCGTCATCGCTCCCGACCTGCGCGGCTTCGGGGAGTCGGGCAAGCCGCAGGAGGTCGAGGCGTACGACATGCGCACGATCGTCAACGACGTCGTGGCCCTGACGCAGCACCTCGGCATCCCCAAGGCGCACATCGTCGGACACGACTGGGGTGCCGCCATCGCGTGGATGTACGCGTTCCTGATGCCGCGCCGCGTCGACCACCTCGCCGTGCTGTCGGTCGGCCACCCCGGCGTGTTCGGCACGCCGTCGATCGAGCAGCGCAAGGCCAGCTGGTACATGCTCTTCTACCAGTTCCCGGGCGTGAGCGAGCAGCTGCTGCGGCGCAACGGGTGGCGGCTGTTCAAGGAGATCATGGGCGGCGAGGGCGACCACCAGCGCTACCCGCGCGAGCTGGCCAAGCCGGGCGCGCTCACCGCGGCGCTGAACTGGTACCGCGCCAACCGCTCCCCCGAGGCCGAGCTGCGCGTGGAGGGCAACTTCCCGCCCGTGCTCGCGCCCACCCTCGGCATCTGGTCCACCGGGGACAAGGCACTGCTCGAAGAGGGCATGACGGGCTCGGTGAAGTTCGTCAAGGGCTCGTGGCGCTACGAGCGGGTCGAGGACGCCAGCCACTGGATCCCGCTGGACCAGCCGGAGATCGTCACGAAGCTGCTGCTGGGTTTCCTGGGCACCGAGAAGGCCGCGGCGGTGCCCACCCGGCGGCGCCGGCTCTGACCCGTGCCCGGCTCGTCGGCAAGGCAGCGCGGAGAACTGGAGGTGCGCAGGTGATCGGCTTCGTGTTCCCCGGCCAGGGAACGGTCCGGATCGGCATGGGCGGCTGGCTGCGCCGCGACCCGGTGGGCGCGGCGGTGGTCGCGCGCGCCGACGGGCTGCTGCCCGAACCGGTGTCGGAGCTGTGCGCCCGCGGGCCGCTGGACAAGCTCGTCGACACCCTGCACGCGCAGCCCGCCGTGACCGCGTGCAACCTCGCCGCGCTCGCGGTCCTGCGGGAACGCGGCGTGGAACCGGACGTCGTCGCCGGGCACAGCGTCGGTGAGATCAGCGCGTTGTGCGCGGCGGGGGTGCTGGACGTCGACACCGCGCTGCGCCTGGTCGCCGTCCGCGCCCGCCTGATGGCCGACCTGCCCGGCACCGGCGGCATGACGGCCGTGCTGGGGTTGGCGGCGCAGCGGGTGGAGGAACTGGCCGCCGAGGCCGCCGGGCCGGGTGAGCCGCTGGTCGTCGGCCTGGAGAACGCCCCGGACCACACCGTGGTCTCCGGCGCGACCGCCGCCGTCGAGCGGCTCGTCGAGCTGGCCGGGGCGGCCGGCGCCCGCAAGGTGGTGGCTCTCAAGGTGAGCAACGCGTTCCACTCGCCGCTGATGGCGGGCGCGCTGGACGGCTGGGCCGAGGCGGTGCGCGCGACACCGATGCGCTCGCCGCGCGTCCCCGTGGTCCCGAACGCGACCGCCGAACCCACCACGGACCTGCCGACCATCGTGGACGCGCTGATCGCGCAGCTCACGGAGCGGGTGCGGTGGACAGCGACGATGCGCGTGCTCGCCGATGCCGAGACCCTGGTCGAGGTCGGTGACAGCAAGGTGCTCGCCGGCCTGCTGCGCGGCGTCGGCTCGAGCTGCGTCAGCATGGCCGACCCGGTCGCCCTGCGCAGGCTGCGCCGCCCGGAGCCCGCGGCATGAGCAGGTGGGGCAGCGCCGCGGTCGCCTTCGGCGGGCTGACCGCACCGTGGCAGCTGGTCGAGCCGATGCCGCTGGAGGTCGTGTTCACCCGCCCGGAACGGCTGCGGTCCGGCGCCGGCCGCACCCTGCAGCACTGGGCGGGCAGGCTCGCGGCCAAGTACGCCGTGCTGCGCTTGCTGGACGAGCCCGTGACCGCCGAGCACCTGGGGGCGGTGGAGGTGCTCCCCCTGCCCGCTCCCCTCTGCAGCCGCACGGCGGCCTGCCTGCACGGTCACCCGCCGGGGGTGCGCCTGATCGGCCCGCTCGACGGGCGGGAGGCGGCGGGCACCCGCGTCCGGGTCTCCGTCAGCCACACCGCCGACCTCGCGTTCGCGGTGGCACTGACCGCGGCCCGGCTGGCCGAGGACCACGACCTGGAAGCGGTGACCGCGTGGACCTGATCGAGACCGCCGCGCGGTGGAGCGCGGCCTGGCGCGAGCGCGACGCCGCCGCCGTCGCCGACGCGGTGGCGGAGTTCTCCGACCCGGACACCCCGGAGCCGGTGGCGGGCGCGGGCCTCGTCGCGCACGTCGAGGCCGTGCTGACCCGGTTCCCGGACCTGGTGCTCGACTTCGCGCCGGCCGCCGGCGCGGGCGGCACCGCCGTGCTCACCTGGACCCTGAGCGGCACGCACCGCGCCCCCTACCTCGGGATACCGGGCACGGGCGGTACGGCGAGGGTGGACGGCGTGGACGTGCTGACCGTCGTGGACGGCGCGGTGCGCGTGCGCCGCCACTTCGACCGGGTCGCCCTGGCCTCGTCGCTCGGCCACACGGCGCGCTTCCTCCTCAGCGACGACGAGGTGCAGGAGTACGGCATCAGCGCACGCACCACCATGGACAGGACCGACTACCCGCGGGTGCTGACGTTCACCTACCTCGACGTCCGCGACGACGTCGAGGGCGCGGAGGTCGACCTGCTCAGCACCGAGGTGGTCAAGTCGATGCGCGCCTCCAAGGGCTTCCTCGGCGTGAGCACGTTCGAGATCGGCACCCGCAAGTACACGATCAGCGCCTTCGACCGCCCGGAGTCGATCCGCGCCGTGCACGCCCGGCCGCACCAGCGGTCCCTGCGGAAGTTCTTCCGCGGCGGCCTGTGCACCGGGGCGTACACCAGCGTGTGGGTGCTGGAGCGCGAGACCCTCCACCTGCGCTGCCCCGGCTGCGAGGAGATGGTCGACGCGGGCGCGGGCAAGACCTGCGCGTGCGGCACCACCCCGACCCCCAACCCGCTGTTCTGATGACGCCAGGAGCTGCCCGATGACGGTCTTCACCGCCGACCACCGGCCCGCGGCGGGTGGTCGGCCACTGGTGGTCTTCATGTCCGCCCTGTTCGCGGGCGGCTGGATCTGGGACCACCCGTTCGCCGCCCTCGCCGACGCCGGGTGGCCGGTGCTGCGCACCGAGGAGCCCATCTGCGGAGTGGACGCGAAGATCGCAGGTTCCATCGAACGCCTCGGGGACGCCCTGATGGAGTCCGTGGACGCGGTCGGCGCGGAGCAGGTCGTGGTCTGCGCGAACTCCCTGGGAGGTCTGGTCGCCATCGACCTCGCGGGCCGCTTCCCGGACCGGGTGAGGGCCATCGCGGTCAGCGGCGCACCCGGCCTGAGCGCCGACCCCGACGTGGGTCTGAACATGGACCGGCGCGGCGACGTGCGGTTGCAGGGCGAGCAGTTCCGCGACCGCATGCTCGCCGCCCTCTTCCACGGTGAACCGCTGTTCACCGACGAGCAGGTGGAGTCGACGGCGCAGCTGCTGCGCCAGGGCTCGGCGATGGTCGCGATGGCCCGCAGCATCCGCGCCACCAGGACCTACCGGGTCGACCCGGCGATGGACAAGGTCACGTGCCCGTCGCTGTACATCTGGGGCCGCCACGACCGCATGACGCCGATCGAGCCGTGGTTGGAACTGGTGCCACAGCACGCGAACACCGAGTTCGTCACCGTGGAGGACTGCGGGCACATCCCGATGATCGAGCGCGGCGAGGTCTACACCGCCGAACTGCTGCGGTTCCTCGACAGGGTCACCGGGTGACCGCGCCGCCGATGCTGTTCGGGGTGGACGTGGTCGACGTCGCCAGGGTCACCCGCGCCATGTCCTACAGCGGGCCCGCCTACACCCGGCACGTCGCCTCCCCCGCCGAGCGGGACCTGCACGCCGACCCCGGCCTCGCCACCGCCGCCGCGGTCGCGGTGAAGGAGTGCCTCGTGAAGGCGGTCGGCGGCCGGCCGCGCGGGTTCTCCTGGCACGACTTCGAGGCGTGCGGCGAGGTGCCGCTGCCCGGTGCGGAGTGGGCGGACCCGCTGCTGGCCGCCGCCGTGCCCGAGGTCGAGGCGGCCACCAGGGTCTCGATGACCGAGCGTTGCGTCTACTCCGTGCTGGGTGCCAGCGGTTCGGCCGCCCTGGCCCGGCTCACCGAGCGATCCGCGGCCCCTGGCGACAGTGCCACCGTCGTGGGCATGGCCCGCTGGGGTTTTCGCGGTGACCTGATCGTCGCCCTTGCCATACTGATCACCATGCCGAGAGGAGCGCTGCGATGTCCGTGACCGAGGTCAGGACCGAAGTCCGCATTCGACCGGGGGACTCCGTTCAGGAAGCGCTCGACACCTGCGCACCGGGCACGGTGCTGCGCCTGGCCGAAGGGACGTACGAGGGCAGCCTGGTGGTCGGCCGCCCGGACGTCGCGCTCGTCGGCGCGGGCGCGGGCCGCACGGTGGTCGTGCCCGGCACCGTCGCGCCCAGCGCCGTGCCGGCACTGCACGACGCCCCCGCCGACGTGGTCAACGGCATCACCGTGCACGACGTGTCCGGTGTGACCGTCGAGGGCCTCACCGTGCGCGGCTTCTCCGGGGCGGGCGTCTACGCGCACACCGCCACCGAGCTGAGACTCGTCGACGTCGAGTCGGTCGGCAACGCGGTGTGGGGCCTGTACGTGCGCGAGTCGGCCGTGGTGGAGGTGCTGCGCTGCCGCGCGGAGGGCAGCCAGTACGGCGGCATCGCGCTGGCGTTCTGCCCGGCCGCCGACGCACTGATCGCCGACAGCGAGAGCACCGCCAACGCCTTCGGCGTGTTCGTGGACAACTCCAGCCGTGCGCGGGTGCTGCGCAACCGCTGCCACGGCAACGCGGCGGGCGTGCTGCTGCTGCACCAGACCTACGAGGGTGAGCTGCCCGGCGGCGTCGCCGACGTGCTCGTCGCGGACAACGACATCACCGGCAACACCCTGGCCTCCGGTGGCGACGAGCCCGGCGTGCTGGGTTTCGCCGGGCCGCCGATGTCCGGCGTCGGCATCGCCGCCATCGGCGTCCAGCGCGTCTCGGTCGTCGGCAACCGGTTGCACGGCAACGAACCCACGGGTCCGTCGGTCATGGGCGCCGCGCTGGTGCTGGCCTCGTCGGCGGACTGGGGCGGCTCCGACTCGGTCGACAACTCCTTCGAGTGGAACACCATCACCGGCAACAGCCCGTTCGACGTGCAGATCGGCACCGACCCCGGCAACCAGCGCTTCCGCAACAACGTGGTGGGCACCTCCCAGCCAGAGCTGATCGACGGGTGCGGATCTTGATCGAGAGGACGACATGACGCCTGCGCTGGTGTGCGAGCGCCTGGTCAAGCGCTACGGCGACAAGACTGTGGTGGACCGGGTCGGCTTCCACATCGACGAGGGGGAGGCGTACGGGTTGCTCGGCCCCAACGGGGCCGGCAAGACCACGACCATCTCCATGCTCGTCGGGCTGCTGCGCCCGGACGAGGGTTCGGTGCGGGTCGGTGGCATCGACGTCGACGAGGACCCGGTGGCGGCCAAGCGGCTCATCGGCTACGTGCCGCAGGAGATCGCGTTGTACCCGGAGCTCACCGCCCGGGAGAACCTGCGCTACTTCGGCAGGCTCTACGGCCTGCCGCGGCGCGAGCTGACCTCGCGCATCGGCGAGGTGCTCGACCTGGTCGGCCTGACCGGTCGTGGCGACGACAAGGTGGACACCTACTCCGGCGGCATGAAGCGGCGCACCAACATCGCCGTGGCCCTGCTGCACCGGCCGCGCCTGCTCATCCTCGACGAGCCGACGGTCGGGGTCGATCCGCAGAGCCGCGTCGCCATCCTGGACCGGGTCGAGGCGCTGGTCGGCGAGGGCATGAGCCTGCTCTACACCTCCCACTACATGGAGGAGGTGGAGCGGGTGTGCACGCGGGTCGGGATCATCGACCAGGGCCGCGTGGTCGCCGACGGCACCAAACGCGAACTGGTCGCCGAACTGGGCGGCACGGATCGCGTGGAGCTGACGCTGGACGGCGACGTCACCGCGGCAGCCGAGAAGTTGCGCACCGTGGAGGGCGTGTCCGAGGCGGTGGTCACCGGGTCGTCGTCGATCCGGTTGCTCGTCGCCGGCGGGCGGCACCTGCTGCCCGCACTGCTGGCCGCCGTCGGCGACGCGGGCGCGGTGACCGGTGTCGAGGTCGTCGAGCCCGACCTGGAGGCGGCGTTCCTGCACCTCACCGGTAGCACCCTGCGGGACTGACGCGGACCGAGCTAGGGATTGGGCGAAAACCTTGGGGAAGAGCACTCTGCGTGCCCTGCTGGTCGTGGGCGGCCACGAGTTGCGGTCGCGGCTGCGGGACGGCACCGCGCCGCTGATAGCGCTCGTCGCGCCGATTCTGCTCGCGACCCTGTTCGGGTTGGCGCTGGGCGGTGACGACGACCCGCCGCTCAAGGCGACCATCGGCGTGGTCGACCTCGACGGTGGCGAGTTCCCGGCCAGCGTGCAGCGCGAAGCGCTGAACACCGACGAGTTGAAGGGCGTGCTGACCTTCCGCCAGTACCCGGACGAGGCCGCGGCGCGCAGCGCGGTCGACGGCGGCGAGACGGGTGCGGCCCTGGTGTTCCCCGCCGGGTTCAGCGAGGGCGTCGGCGCGGGCCGCGGCGGGCAGGTGTCCGTTCTGGAGTCGCCCCAGTCGCCCCTGGCGGGTGTGGTGGCGCGCAGCATGGTCGACCGGATCTCGGCCCTGGTCGAGGCCAGGACGCTGGCCGTGCGCGCCTCGCTGGAGGCGGGCGTGCCCGCGGACCGGGTGCAGCTGTTCGTCGAGGAGAACGGCGCGGCCGGCCCGGCGCTGTCCCTGGTCGGCGACCCGGTCGCGGGCGGCCGGGTCGACCTGGCGGTGCACTACGGCGCCGGCATGGCGGTGATGTTCGCGTTCTTCGTCGTCGGCACCACGGCCCGCAGCCTGCTCGTCGAGCGGCAGAACGGCACGCTCGACCGGATGCGCGCCGCGCCGGTGCCCCTGTGGACGGCGCTGGTGGGCAAGAGCGCGGTCGGGTTCGGGTTGGCGCTGTTCAGCATGTGCGCGACCTGGCTGTCGTCCGTGCTCGTCTTCGGCGCGAGCTGGGGCGACCCGCTCGGCGTTTTCCCGCTGCTGCTGGCGCACGTGTTCGCGGCGACCGCGATCGTGATGCTCGTGGCCAGCCGCGCGAAGACCGATGCGCAGGCCGACGGCTACACGCTCGGTGTGGCGTTCGTGTTCGCGTTCCTGGGCGGCAGCATCGTTCCCGTCTACAACCTGCCCGAGTGGCTGCGCGGCATCTCGCTGATCACGCCCAACGGGTGGGTGTCGGCGGGCCTGTCGGAGCTGGCGGGCACCGGCGCCGGGCCGTCCGCCGTGCTCGTGCCGATCGCCGTGGTCACCGGCATCGGCGTCGTCGCCGGCACGGTGGCGTTGCTCGGCTTCCGCAAAGGCAGGTTCGCATGAGGCCCCGTCCCGTCACCGCGCTGGTGCTGGCCAACCTGAAGCGCCAGCTGCGCGACAAGGTCGGCATGTTCTTCATCGTCGTCATGCCGTTCGTGACGATCGTGTTCGTCGGCATGGCCCTGGGTGGCGACGCGGCGGACGCGAAGCTGCCGGTGGCCGTGGTCGCCGACACCTCCGACCCGGTGTCGGCGGCCGTGGTCGCCGAACTCGAGTCCGACGAGGCGCTGGAGGTGCGGCGCGCGGGGTCCGCGGAAGAGGTCCGCGACGGCGTCCGCCAGGGTGAGCTCGCCGCCGGGTTGCTCGTGACACCGGGCGACACCACCCTCGAACTGGTCATGACCCAGACCAGCGGCAGTGGCATGGCCGCGCGCAGCGAGATCGACGTGGCGGTCGGCAGGGTGGCCGCGGTGCTGGAGGCGACCCGCGCGGCGCGGGCGGCGGGCGCGTCACCGGAGCAGGCCGAGGACTACGTGCGCAAGGCGAAGGAGGAGTCGGTGGCGGTCACCGTCACCTCGACGGGAGGTCAGGAGGCCGCCAAGCCGACCGGCTTCGCCTACACCGCGCCCGCGAACCTGCTGCTGTTCACGTTCGTCAACTCGATGGCCGTCGCCGCCGCGCTGGTCGAGAGCCGCCGCATCGGCATGGTCCGCCGTTCCCTGGCCGCACCGGTGCGGCGGAGCCAGGTGCTGCTGGGTGAGGCGGTGAGCCGGTTCGCGGTGGCGCTCGCGCAGTCCCTGCTGATCATCGTGGTGAGTCGGCTCCTGTTCGACGTGCGGTGGGGCGACCCGCTGGGCGTGGGAGTGGTCGTCGCGCTGTTCTGCCTGATCGCGACGGGTGCCGCGATGCTGGTCGGCGCCTTGGTGCGCTCGCCGCAGCAGGCTCCCGCCATCGGTCCCCCGGTCGGCATCGTGCTGGGCATGCTGGGCGGCTGCCTGTGGCCGCGCGAGGTGGCCGGCGAAACGCTGAGCACGATCGGCTACCTGTTCCCCCACTCGTGGGCGATGGACGCGTTGCTCACGCTGTCGCGTCCATCGGCAGGGCTGGGGTCGGTTCTGGTCGAGACTGGTGTGCTCGCGGGCATGGCGGTGGTGGTGCTGGGCGTCGCGATGGTGGTGTTCCGGCGGCGTGCGCTGGCGACCGTCTAGGCGGACGGACCACACCACGCGCGTCGAGCGCACGCGCCAACGACGCCACCGTCCTGCACGGTCATGCCTGTGCGTGCCGAGAACTACGTCCATTCAGGTCGAGCCGCATGGCGATACTCGCGGACGACTCCGCCGGGACGATCTTGCTGATCTGAGATCGCACTTCATCCGGCGCGTTTCGGCACCCCGTTCAGTTCGGCTTGAGCAGCCGCGCACTTCTCCTGCGCCTTGCGGCAGCCTGATAGACCAGGTCAGGCCCACCGGACCGTCTTTTGCCCCACGGCTTCAACCTGCATGGCTGGAGTTGTGGCAGGCACAGCGCTCAGCGCACCTTCGCGGCGATCTTCTGAACCTCCTCGAACCGGGACTTGTCCGTCAGCGCGTGGTAGTCGTCAGCCGGGTCGCGGTCCAGCAACGCGGAGGCGTGGCTGGCGCATTCGGTTCGCAGGCGCGTCAGTTCGTCGCGCAGGGCTTCGCGGCGTGCGCCGAACGTTGCGCGCATGGCGGTGCGGACCGAGACCGCGTGCTGGTAGAGCAGTTGGGTGAGCTGGTAGCGGGCGTGGGAGTTGTCCTTGTCGTCGCGCAGCAGCTGGCGGAGGTCTTTGGCCAGTGAGTCCGGGTCCACCTCGCCGGGACGGCGCCGGTGTTTGGCGATTGTCACCTCGACCACGAGCTGGCGGCGGGCGTCACCGGCGTCGAGGGACGACATCTCGCCGAAGTCTTCGCCGATCTCCATGTTCGTGGGCAGAGGACCGTCCCACTGCATCCAGCGGCGGTACACCGTGATCATCAGCCGGTGCACGTCCTCCAGGTGTTTGCCCCTGGCGGCGAGCCTTCGCAGCCGGGTGCGGGCGTCCGCGAAGTCGTCGCACTGGACGGAGAGGCGCACGTACGGCAGCGAGTCGCGGGGGACGCAGGCGGCGCGGGCTTCGGCGAGCAGAGGTCGTGCCCGGTGTTGCTCGTCCACCGCGTTCAGTAGCTCGCCGAGCATGGCGGCCGGGCCTGCGGCACCGCGCAGGCGGGTGATCCAGTGCTCCATGGCGGGCAACGCCGCCAGCACCGCGTGCCGGACCTCGTGGTCCGGGGCGTCGTTGTTCAGGAGGCCGAGTGCGTGTTCCACCGACGGCAGGTAGACCGTGTGCGGGTCGTCCAGCAGGTCGAGGTAGCGCTCGGGTGCGTCGTTGCGGTGCCAGGAGCGGCAGAGGCGCTGGTAGCGGCGGGGGAAGTCGGCCGAGGAGTCGAGCCTGTTCTCGGCGGCGCGGAAGATGCGTTCGACGGCGAACCGGGCGGCGAGCTCGGACAGGTCGTTGAGCTGTCTGAGGTACGTGGACGGCGCGCCGAGCCGCAGGACTGCCTTGCGCACGGTCTCGTCGGCCGGGTCCAGCCGCAGCTCGTCGAGCAGGCGCAGGCTGGTGAGGATCTCGCCGGAGGTTTCGGTGACGGGCCAGTCGTCCGCGCCGAGCAACTCGTTGGCGATGCGCGACTTCCACCGGACGCGTTCGTGCGTCCAGGCGACGTGCGCCGCCTCCTCGTCCTGATCGATCGCCTCACGCACGCGGCTGCCGGGGTTGCAGGCGGCTTGGTGCGCGGCTTGGAATGCGGTGCGGCACAGCTCTTCGAATGGTGCGCGCACGCGTCTCGGCAACGGGGCGCAGGCGGTCGCGACGAGGTCCAGACGGGCGTCGAACGCCTCGTCGAGCTGAGAACGCCGCACCGACCGTGTGACACCGAGGCGCAGCGCCGGGCCGCGGTACGACAGCGCGCGGTTGAGCTCCTCGAGGCGCAGGTGGGCGATGGCGAGCGCTACCCGCGCCGGGCTGGTCAGCTCGGCGGGGACACCGCGCGGCGGCGGGTTGGGCGTGCCGTCGTCGGCCTGCCTGCCGCACAACGCCGCCGTGCCGAACGAACCCGCCAGCACGCGGTGGATGTCGGCCCGCTCGGCCGCGCCCCGCGCCGGCGTGCCCGCGAGCAGCGCCTCCCCGTAGAGGGCCTCGAGGTACCGGTTCCAGGACTGGGTCGCCGCGGCCACGTCGCCTGCCGCCGTGTGTGCGACCGCGAGGTTGTGCAGAACCGCCGTGGACATCGGGTTTTCGATGAGCATCGCCTGCCAGTGCCTGCGAGCCGGCGTGTGCGCACCCATCCGGTGCAGTGACTCGGCGAGGCGGCCGTTCAGGTGGGACCGCAGCAGCACGAGCGCGGAGCGGCGGCTCAGTGACGGTGGATACGCGTCGAGCGACCTCCAGGCATGAGCGATGTTGTCCGCGAGCGCGCGGTCGACCGCTGCCACCGCGGCGGCGACTCTCTCCCGAGGATCGCCGGAACGCGCAGGAGACGGGGCCGGCTCGGTCCGAGGCGGGATCGGCTCGGCTTGGGGCGCGGGAGCGAAGGACTCGAGTTCCGCGTCGATCTCGGCAACACCCGCCGACGGCGGCACCGCGTCCGACACCTCGCATGAGTGCAGTCTTTTCCGGATCTTGCTGAGGTGACCGTTCAGCGGGCTCGGCGCCTGCAACGCCTTCTTGCAGTCTTCGAAGCGGTCACCGAAACGCGCGGAGCGAGCGCGGTCCGCCGTGCTCTGGACGAACTTCTCCAGTTCCCGCACCCGTTCGGCGCAGATGTGGTCGAGCCGTTTCGCGATGCGGGCCAGCACCGCGTGATCCGCACGGATCCGGGCCGCGTCCGCCAGTTCGGCGCGGACGAGCGATTTGGCGATGGCGTTCGCGTTCTTCTTCAGCCGCCCGAGCGTTTCGGCGTCCCGTTCGAACGCCGCCAGCGTCACGTCCGGATCGGCCTCCGCCGCCTTGTCCGTGACGACGTCGGCCGGCGTCTTCGGCGGTGTGGCCGTGGTGATGGCCCGCAGCGCGGACGCCATCGCGTCGAGGTGGACCGCCGGGTCGCCGCCGACGAACCGCCGTGCCGCCACGTAGGCGCTCAGGTTCGGCACCTGCAGCGGCCGCCACAGCAACCGCCGCTGGTGGACGAGCGCGACGAGCAGATCGGGCAGCTCCCGCCGTTCGAGACACTCGGCGAGGCGTGCGGGCACCGCCTCCTCGCCGGCCTCGAACAGCTCGCGCACCAGGTCCAGCACGCGCCGGGCCGGGCCGTCCCCCACCGGTGCCGCGAACCTGCGGATCGTCGCGGGCGGATACCCGTGCACCAGCCACTGCACGGCCGACACCGCGAACGCCGCGGCACCGCCCACCCTCCGCTCGGCGAGCTCGGCGATCCACCGCAGGTCCTCGGCGATCAGGTCCCGGCCGCGCTCACCCGCGGGCCTGCGCAGCACCCGTTCCGCGGTGATGTCGTGGATCCCTGACCAACGGGACTTGCCAGGACGCAACAACGACGCCGGCGCCGTGCTGTCCAGGTCCCTGCCCTCACGAACGGCCGATGTGATCTCATCGACCCGTTGCCGCTCCTCGCCTTCGTAGGAGGGGTCGCCGACGCGCTGCTCGTGCAGGCCCTGGTGGACGATCGACAGGTGCGCCCAGACCCGGTGGTTGGCCGGTGCGAGCTCGGCCGCCGCGGTCAGCCAGCTCACCGCGGCGTCGAGCCGTCCGTGCCGCAGGTGGATCAGGCCGACGTGGTAGGGGTGCTTGGGGTTGACCGGATCGACGCGGTGGGCTGTCGCCAGCAACGACAGCGCCTCCTCCGGCGGCGTGGCGGGGTGCACGGCCAGCCGGAAGCACGCCTCCGCCAACGCGTCCCGCTCGTCGGCGCCCAGCCCGGCGCCCTGCTCGTGGCGGGCCAGCAGCTTCTCCGCGATCGGGCGCAGCACCTCCGGCCGGTTCTCGAGCGAGGTCACGGCTGTTCCTCCGCGCCGGTGCCGAGCTCCTCGACCGGCAGGACCAACGTGCCCCTGCCGTCCGACGTCGCCGCGAGGCGCCCGTCCGGCGAGATCGCGAGCGGGTGGGCCGAGGTGACCTCGATGCGGCCGTCCTGCATCAGCACGTGCGAGCCGTCCGGGTACTCGAACACGACCAGCCTGCCGTCCCGGGACGCGCACACGATGCGGGCGCCGGGCACCGTGCGGAAACCCAGGTGCACGCCCAGTTCCGCGTCGAAGCAGACACCGAGGCCCTCGTCGTCGAGCACGATCGACAGGTCCGGCCCGACCAGCGCGTCGGCGAGCTGCGTGACCGGCAGGTCCACGACGAGCGGGCGCTCGGATCCGCTGTCGAGGCGGTAGACGTGGTGCTCGCCCGCGATCAGCGTGTACCCCGGTTCGTGGTGGATGCCGAGCAAGAGGCGTTCCAACGCGTACTCGGCCTTGACGTGCCCCTGGTCGTATACGGTCAGGACGCCCTCCAGATCACCGACGAGCAGCCGCCCGTCGCCGTCGACCTCGAGCAGCTGCACACCCTCGCGATGGTCGAGCACGGTCTCGGGTTCCGCGCCCGCCAGTGACCAGACGGAGCCGCTCCACATGCCGACGAGCAGCGTGTCGCCGTGGAACACCAACGCTCCCGGCACGGTGAGGCCGGGCGCACGAGCGAGATCGGCCGTGCGAGTGCTCCCGTCCGGTGCGGCCACCACGACGCGGCCCGTCCAGTCGGCGACCGCCACCCGGTCGCGTCCGCGCGCCCACAGCCGCGGCCGTCCGGCGAGGCTCGTGACGCCGTGCCTGCGGCCGGGTTCGTCGAGCGAGTGGACGGACAGGTGCAGACCGTCCAGCACCACGATCCGCCGCGCGTCGGGGAAGAACGCCTGACGTCCGCTCGCGGGCAGGCGCGGGTGCACGCGATCCGGGCCGGCGGGCTGCGGCGCGGGCGGGCTCACCTGGATCGGCGCGGTCTCGACGGGTTCACAACCGGGTGCCCGCGCGAGCAACCGCACGGACTCGACCGCCCGGCGGAACGACAGGTCGGCGAACGTGGCGGTGCCGTGCACGGTCGGGTGGACGAGCGTGCCGTTGAGACCGGCGTCGGGCGGCACGGTGGTGAGCGTGATCGGCTCACTGCTCTCCAGCACCGTCGTTCCATCGGCGCCGATGACCGACACCCGTACCGTGGGCAGGGTGTGGTTGACCACGGCGCTGGGCAGCGGCCCCTCGAACCGGAGCTGCCTGCGGTTTCGCGCGGGTCGCAGGCCCAGCGCGGTGCGCAGGGTCTCGAACCAGTTCGGGTGCGTGACGGCGACCCAGTTGTACTTGCTGGCGGTGAACCAGATCTTGTCCTTGGCCGCCTCCTCCATCAGCACCGGGATGAACCCGATCTTGCCGGCCTTGTTGAGGTCGACGGCGCGCTGGAGCTCGAACTGGCAGACGTTCTTGGTGAAGTACCGCAACGAGTACAGGGCGACGAAGTACCTGGACCGCGGCAGCGCCGTCTCCAGGTACTCCTCCCAGTCGACGCCGGGCGGGAAGCCTTCGCGGTCGACGTCGATGAAGATCCGGGGCGGCACGCCCCGGGACGTGATGCACTTGTGCAGGCCGTCCGCGAGGTCTCTGGCCTTCTGGTAGTCCTCACGCGCGTAGCTGATGAAGACGTCCCACCCGTCGTGGCTCTCGGGCTCGGTCATCTGCTGCCCTTTCACGCGAACCGGTCGACTGCGGTCAAGATGTCCTGGAGCGCCCGGCGCGACCGCGGGTCGGTGGTGGTGCGCAACAGCCGCCTCGCCTCCTGGCCGATGCTCGCGAACTCCGAGCGGTAGACGTCCCGCAACGCCATCACGTCTGCTGGGAAGAGCGGACCGGACCCCAGCACCTCCGCCACTCTGTTGAAGCGCAGGACCAGCGCGTTGACCTCCACGTTGACCATGGCGCGATCGATCTCCGCCAACCTCTGGGCCACCGCGTCGGCGAGCTTCTGCACGTGCCGCTTGTTCTCCTTCGTGCTGGCCATCGCCTGGAGCCCGGGGATCCGGCCGCGCAGCTCTCCCATGGTGCGGCGCAAGGCGATCAGCTGGGCCTGCGTCGGCGGGTTGCCGACCTTGGCCATGGCGGTGTTGTGCTCGTCGAACGCCGCGTTGATCGCGAAGACCTCCTTCGCCTCCACCGCCCTGCGCAGCAGCGCTTCCGCCTGCGTCAGCCGCGGGTCACGCGCGGCGATCCCGGCCGCGGTGATCGCACGTTCCGGATCCTTGCCCTGCACCAGCAGGCAGAACGCGTACAGGTAGTTGGGCGGCGGGAACGACGGCACGAGGTGCAGGACCTTGGCGAGCACCCGCTCCGCCTCCGCCCAGCGCTCGTCCTCGATCAGACCGAGTGCCTCCTCGCGGTACTGCTCGGCGATCAGCTCGTACAGCCGCATGGCGCGTTCGGGCGAGAGCTTGGGCGGGGGCAACGGTTTGGCGGGCGAACGGCGGGTGCGGAGGAGGCCTTCGACATACGTGTCGAAGTCACGCACCACCTCTGCCTCACGCCAGTCACGATCCAGTCGCCGCAACTCCTTGCGGGTGCGCAGGTACGCGCCGTCGGCGAGAGCACGCACGGCGTTTCTCGTCAGCGGCCTCAGTGCCACCGTCTGGAGCGCGTCCGCGAACGTGCGGAGATGGCTCGCGTCGCCCTCGACCACATCGGCCGCGGACCGCGCGGTGCGAAAGGCCGTCGTGTACTCACCGTCCATCGCCTGCATGATCGCCAGCAGGTACGGCGGTTCGGACTCCTCCGGCGCGACCTCGATGAACCGGCCGATCCGCTCGTCCGCGGCGCGCCGGTCGTGGTGCCGGGTGTCGAGGAACGTGCCGATCTCCTGCGGCGTGAGCACGTCGCGCAGCGTGCGGCGGAGTTCGAGAACCCCCGTGCGCAGCTGGGGATCCAGTCGTTCGGTCCGCAACGGCAGGGTGGTCTCCAGCGCCGTCGTCAGGTCGCCGAGCCGGTAGTGGCAGTACGCCTGGAGGTACCGCGCCTCGGGGTGACCGGGCGAGATCTCCAGGAACTCCGCGAGCTGCTCCAGCGCGATCTCGTACTCGCCGTCGGCGATGTTGGCGCGAGCGTCCTGGAGCAGGTCGTCGCCGTCGTCGTCGAGCTGGAGCGAGTCCTCGGCGGCGAGCGTCACGAAGTCCGGCAGGAAGACCGTCGACGGCGCCGAGCGTTCGGTGCGCCGCCTGGTGAACTCCTCCAGCCGCCGGAAGTGCTCGCCGAGGTCCCCGCCGCCGCCGAAGCTCAGCCCCGCGAGGTCGGGGAGCCGAGGCGGCAGGTGCGGGAGCGCCGGAGTGTCGCGTTCGGTCATTCCGGCAGCGCTTCGGGTTCGGGTACGGAACCGAGCGCGCGTTCGGCGACCGCGCGGCAGAGCAGGTACTCGGCCTCCTGGTCGAGCTTCAGCATCAACGGCAGCGCCGCGGGCAGCGCGGCCTCGTCGAACAGCTGCCGCTCGTCGGTCTCCCGGTGGTACTCGACCGGCGGCAGCAGCCCGACCAGCCGGTCACGGTCCACGCTCGGCGGCCGTGTCCACGCGGTTCGGATCCAGCTCAGCGGTGACGGCATGGTCGTCCCATTCCTCCTGCGGCAGCAGGAACTCTCCGGTCGTGATCACCAACTCGTGTTCGCTCTGGTGCAGCGCCTGCGCCTGTGCCGCGAACCCGTCGGCGACCACGTCCAGCTCCTGCAGCCGTTCCCGCAGCTGGACCCGGGCCGGGGCGTCGTCGGGCAGGTCGCGCAGCCGCGGGTAGACGATCAGCTCGATGCGCCTGCGCACGGCCTCGATCCGCCGGCGCAACTCCTCCGGCGACACCGGCCGCGTCGGCAGTGCCAGGTCCTCGCCGAGATCATCGGCGTAGCGGGCGAACTGGTCGCGCAACGAACGCAGCTCCGCCCGGTGCGACGCGGGCACGGCCGGGTCGGCGAGGAACTCGTGCACCAGCCGCAGGAAGCGCGACAGGGCGTCACCCTGCCCACCGAGCGCGCGTTCCCTCTCCACGAGGTGCAGCACCTCGGGAACGATGATGGCCTTGGCGCTCTGCAGGCCCATCCCGCGTTCGAGGATCGCGAGTCCGGTCTCCCGCTGGCCCTCGTTGGCGGCGAAGTAGTACCAGAGCAGTCCTTCGACCAGATAGGCGTCGCCCCACTCCTCGTCGAGTTCCAGCATGAGGTTCAGCCGCTCGGACAGCTCGTGACGTTCCTCGGAGCTCGGCACCCCGGACAGCTCCGGCCGGTTCGCCCAGCCCCGCAGCAGCAACACCACTCGCAGCAGCGCGACCACCGCAGCCAGCTGCCTGAGGTAGTCCTGGTCCGCGGACGTGTCCTCCGCCTCGCCGGACCGGTCCCGCCACGCGCGTTGCTTGCGGATCTGCGTCAGCCACCGGTCGAGCCTCCTCGGGTTGGCCGTCTCCCAGTCGCACGCGAGCAGCCCCAGACTCGCCTCGACCCGGCTCTGCCCGCGCTCGTGGGCGCGGTGGCGGGCGGCGTCGAACGCCTCGCGGGCCTCAGCGCGCCGTTGGTCGAAGAACAGGTGGATGCCTTTGAGGACGTGGAGGTTGTCCGCGGCCTTCGGGATCTCCCCTGTCAGAACGCCGAGGTCGCGGACCCGGTCGAAGTGGTGCAGGGCCTCGTCGGTCTCGCGGCGCCGCCAATGCGCACCGGCGAGGTGCAGATGTGACGCGGAGGCGATGAGGCGCGCGCCCGGCCGGTCGGCGAGTGCCGCCTCGTGTTCGCGGTAGAACTCCACCACGCGTTCGTGGCGTTCCAGCTTGTGCTGCAACCACATCGCGAGGTGAGCGGACGCCGGGTCGTGCCCGGAGGTCGTGGCCAGGCTGTCGACGAGGGTGGCGGCCGACCAGTGGTGCTCGGGCCGGTACGTACCGAGCACCGCGCGGACGTACGCGTGTGCGAATCTCGTGTCGGCCAGGTCGCGGCCACGCGGGCCCGCGTTCGTCGCCTCGTCGAGCAGCCGGTCGGCCTCCTCCAGCTGTGCCCGCTGGTGCCCGTCACGCGCGAGGATCGCGAGCGCGCGGTGCAGCGGTTCACGCCACCGGCTCGGCACGACGACGAAGAAGTGCCAGGCGCCCACCAGGCACACGCCGAGCAGGGCGACGCACACCACGACCAGCACGGCGTTCACGGGTTCCCCTCTTCCTCCTCGAGCTGGTCGAGCAGCAGCTCGTACAACTCGATCGCGGTGATCTCCAGGGACCCGTTGTCCCGCACGCGCTTGAGGCCCTGCCTGATCACGTCACCGACCTGGGCGGCTTCGGCGCGCTTGCCCAGCAGCCAGAACGTGGTGGCGTAGGCGATCATCAGGTCGAACCGCCACCACATCAGCGTTTTGCCGTCGTGCAACCACTTGTGCGCGAACGCGTTCGCTTCGCGGACGCGGCCCTCGCGGATGAGGTGGCTCGCCATCGCCGGCGCGTGCTTGGCCCGCAACTCGTGCGGTAGCCGGTGGAACGCGGTCTGCACGGTGGCGTCGAGCCTGCGGGTGAACGAGTCGTCGATCGCGTCGGACAGCAGTGTCTGCACCGTCGCCCACACCTCGCCGATGGCGACGACCGACATCTGTTCCTCGTACGCCTCGACGCGTTTCGGGTCGGCCTCCACCGCGCGGTCGAGCAGCGTGAGCGCTTCGAGCGGTGCGGCCGTGTCCTGGTAGGCGATGGTGGCGGCGAGCACCAGCACGTCGTAGTGCGGACCGTCGACGAGCACCGCCTGGGCCAGCGAGAGCGCCTGGTCCGGCTCCCCCGCGGCACGCAGCGCCTGCACCGCGGCCACCGGGTCCATGGCGTTCCTCGCACGCTGCAACCGGTCTGCCAGCCACGTGATGTCCGTGCCACCACGCCGGGGTGCGGTCGTGAGCTCGCACAGGTCTTCCAGCACCGCCCGGATCGGGCCGACCCGCCGCATCCACACCGGCAGCCTGCCGTGCAACCGCTCTCCCGACGGTGCCACCGCGCAGGCCGTGCGGTGCAGCAACCGTGCCGCGTCGGTGTCCGGGCTGGTGCCGAAGCACCGCAACGCGGCGGCCGCCAGCGCGAACACGTCCTCCTCCCGGCCGACCGCGGTCTGTCCGCGGGCGAGGCCGGGGGCGAGGTGCAGCACCCGTTCCGGAGCGCTCAGCAGCTCGGTGAACGACGGCGCGCCCCAGCACGGCAGCGGCAGCAGCCGCGGCCCGCTGTCGGTGAGCACGATGTCGGCGGGCATCGGCACCATGCCCGGCCCGAGCGACTCCCACCAGCCGGGCAACGCGCGCAGCGCGGCGACGACGGCCTCGACGCGCCGGGCAGGATCGGGATCGGCGATGGCGTCGGCGAGGCTGCGCCGGGCATCGGTCTCGTAGCAGACGACCTGGTACCAGCGGCCACCCAGACGTTGCTGGTCGCCCGCCGTGTCGGCGGGCACCACGGCGGCGAGCCCCGCGCGGGGTCCCTCGTGCTGCCGGCGTTTCAGCTCATCACGGTGTTCCGCGCCGAGCTCGACGCCCGGAATCAGCCGGTAGAAGCGTCGCCTGCCCGGCGCCCGGTACAGCGTGCCGCGCCTGCCGACGCCGACGTACTCCGCGTCGAGCTCCTGGGCGATCAGCCCGACGGGCTCATCGCCGGGCGCGGTCATAGGCGTCCTCGAGCCGGTCGGCGAGGTCGTCGAGCCCGGTGCCCGCGCGCACGGCCGAGGTGAACTCGCGCAGCGCGGCGACCAGGTCGTCCGGTGCCTCGCGTTCGGCGGTCCACGCGGTGACCTTGCGGAACAGCCGCCGGAACTCGGCGGGCACGGCGTCGGGATCCACGGTGGGACCGTCGTCGGGCACGTCGACGGGCGGCGGGACCTGGAACGAGAAGGTCTCCGCGCGCTCGACGGGTTCCGCCGCGCCCGGCTCGACCAGCCGCAGCAACCGCCGCCTGCTCTCGGCCAGCATGTCGATCTTCCCGATGCTGGTGCTCTGCCGGAACGTCGCCTCGTACTCGCGGCCCGCGTTGACGTGGAACACCTTGACCTCCAGCAACCCGTTCACGTCGAGCTTGAACGTGATGTCGAACTGGTGGTGGCCGGCCTCCCGAGGTTCGATCTTGTCGAGGACGATCGTGCCGACGCGGGTGTTGTCGAAGACCACGGCCGACTCGCCCTGGTAGATCGGCACCTCGACGTTCTCGGAGTCCTTCTGGTTGGTGTAGCGCTTCTCCTTGCGCGTCGGGATCTTCGCGCCGCGCTCGATCAGCGGGTCGAACCTGTTGTCCTGCACGCCGACGCCGAGGGTGTGCTCGGTGATCAACCGGATCTCGAAGTCGTCGGCGTCGGACTGGCGCTCGGCGGTCGGCCGCCTGTTGAGGTCGAAGGAGTCCGACGCCTCGAACCGGCTGGCGAGGATGGCGGCACCCCGCGCGACGAGGGTGTCGGGATCGCCGTCGGCGCGGACGAAGTCGTCGTCCTTCTCGAAGTGGTCGACCAGCATCTCCCGCACGAGCGGGATGCGGGTCGAGCCGCCGACCAGCAGAACGGCGTCGACGTCGAGCGGCGGTTCGTCCGGGCCGCCCTTCGCCATCTCCAGCGCCTCGAGCACCTTCCTGAGCGACCGGTCCAGCGCCGGCTTGATCAACGACTTGAAGGTGGCGCGGTCGAGCTCGACCGGCGCCGTGCCGCCACCGAGGTCGATCGTGGTGGACTCGTGCAGGGAGAGCTCGCGCTTGGCCTTCTCGGCGGCGGCCAGCGCCTGCATGCGCTCGTCCTCGCTCGGGGACGAGCGGCCCAGCTTCTCGTTCAGCCAGTTCGCGATCGCCGCGTCGAAGTCGCCGCCGCCCAGCCGCGCGTCACCGGCGGTGGCGAGCACCGAGACCTGCCGGTCCTCGGTCTCGATGATCGACACGTCGAACGTGCCGCCGCCGAGGTCGAAGACCAGGTAGATCTTGCTCTCCTCCTCGGCGCGGTCCACGCCGTACGCGATCGCCGCCGCGGTGGGCTCCGGGATCAGCTGCCGCGGGTGCAGGCCCGCCAGCAGCGCCGCTTCCTCGGTGGCCTTCTTCTGGCGCTCGGTGAAGTAGGCGGGCACGGTGACCACCGCGTCGTGCACGCCGTGGCCGAGCTCGCGTTCGGCGATCTCCTTCATCCGCATCAGCACCAGCGCGCTGACCTCCTGCGGCCGCAACCACTCGCCGTGCAGCCGGACACGCAGCGGATCGTCCACGCGGAACGAGGTGCCCTTCGCCCCGAACAGCCTGAGCGTCTCCTCGCTGAAGAGCGCGCCCATCTCGCGTTTGATCTCGATGATGGTCTCGCGGCCGCGACCGGGCAGGGACATCGCGTGCTTCGCCGCGGCGCCGACGATCACAGCGCCAACGCCCGGGTCGAAACCGACCACGGAGGGCGTGGTGTCGACCGGCGGGTCGAACGTCCGATCGGGAACGATCACCGCGGTGTCCTCGTCGGTGTCGAACACCGCGATCGCCGAGTACGTCGTACCCAGGTCGATGCCGACGACTCGGTGCAGGTTCGGCTTCTTGTCGTCCATGTTCCCCGTCATCCGTTGATGCGCCCGGGCTGCTGACCGTCGAGCAGGGAAGTCGGGTGGAAGTCCGCGGTGAAGTCCGTCCGGGTCGTGTCGTCCGGGTGGTACACCGCCTCCCCGGCGTCCAACAGGAACCGTTCGAGTTCACGGCGCAGCGCGGCGAGGCTGGTCGCCCGGTCGTCGAAGACCGGATCGCCGGCGGGCTCGAGCCGCAGCAACGGCAACGGCGGGTGTTCCGCGTCGTACGCGGCCCTGTCATCGGGCTTCTCCAGGCTGAGCCCGTGTGCCCGTGCGATCTCCTCGTCGCCGGCGCCGTCAGCCTTCAACCGGGCGATGTACCGGTCGGTCGCCGCGCGGACTTCCGCGGCGGTCGCCTCCGGTGCGATGCCGAGCTGCGTGTAGCGGTTCGCGCGCGGTACGACGAGCGGCAGCCCGAAAAGTGAGGTCACGTCCATGAACTCAAGCTCGATTGCTTTTCGCAACGAGACGTAACTGGAAGTGAAACCAATAGCCGTGCCATCTGGGGCCCCCTCCCCGGTCACTGGTGACCACGATCACATGCATGATCGCACAGAGTCACCCACGGCCCCAAACGGAGGTCACGCCTTGGTCAGAACAACGGCAAATGCTGTGAGGTGCTAAACACTGTCCGACAGGTCTGATCTGCGCATCAAGCCGCTGCAGGTCGTACTCGTTGATCAAGCCGCCGAGTACCTGCCGGCGTCGCACGGACCTACGGCTGGGGGTTGCGATTGGGTCGGCGTGAGGTGTGGTGTCGCGCTTGATGCGGCAGCCGACGGTTGCAGTGGGGCACACAGCGGTTCAGCACTGACTTGAGGTGACGCTCGTCGATGATCAGCAGCCGGTCGGTGAGCTCGCGCGTGGACACCGCGGTGGGATCTTCACAACGTCGATCCCGGCGTCGGCGAGAACGGAATCGAACGACGCGGTGGACTGACCGGCCGTGTCACGAACCATGAAGCGAAATTCACTGGCCCCATCACCGAGGCTCAGAAGTGGGTTGCGAGCCTGTTGGTTGTTCAGCGACCGGTCAGCATCCGCAGACGCTTCAGCACACGACGCACGGTGTTCTCACGCACCATGCGCTTGATTAATGCCACGACGGTCTCATCGACCCGCGGTCACCCGATTTGATTCGGGTAAGTCCACTTCTTGGCGGCCAACCGCCGATGCCAGCGCAGCAGTGTCTGGGAACACCAACCGGTGCTCTCACAGCCTCACCGGTAACCGCCGAGAACCGGCTGGCAAAACCAGCCAGCCACCGACCTGAACAAAGGCGAAGTGCACAGTCGCAGCGCCACCCGCACGATCACGCCTCCCAAGACGGCAGAACCTGATCACCGCAACTCAGCGTGCGCGCGCAGAGTTCTGCCACCCCACAGGGGGACGAGTCGGGTCATCATCCGGTCCCTGCGCGGTGCCCTCCACTGTCGGCAGTCATCGCCGCAACTCCTCCGGCGTACCACGTGCGAAGGCGGCCGGGCCTGAAGCCGGGGACGTCGGTGAAGGCGGCCGCCTCGAAGTGGTTCTCGCCAGTGGAGGTTGCCGACCGGAAGGTCATCCGGCTCGGCCAACACATCATGGGATCGAATCGATCAGGACTGCGCTGGGTGAAGGCTTCAGTCGAACAGGTGATGCGGGACTACTCCTCTTGTACGCGCAGCCGGCTCGATGTCATCGTTTCAACAGATCAGACCGTGGCAGCGTCGGCGGTGGATGATCCACTCGCTACAGGCGATAACGACAAATCACATCACGGAGGATCACAATGACCGATGAGGCACAGCCATACAACGGTGACACCGCCGAAAGCGAGGTCATTGTGACCACGCTCAAGCGAGAGGAAGTCCTGAGCGCATCGACGGACGAACCGGAGCCGGAAGAAAAGCTGGACACCCTCGCCGTCCAAGCTTTCGACCTCATGTGGGGCGCCCCTCTCAGGAGTGGCGATTGCACACTGTCCGGCCTCATAGGCGGCACCCTGAACAAGGGCCCGACCCTCAGACTTCGCTCCGATGGGACGGCGGAGTTGCTATCACGGTTCTTCTCCACCGACGACGGAGATGCCTGGGTCGTCGTGCGTCTTGTTTTGACGGACCGCAATGGAACGGCTCTCTTCACTTTCCCGCGCTTTTCGAGCCCTGGGACCGTAACGGACAACCAAGTCATCAACTGGGTTGCTCAACTCAGCTTCCCGGCCATCTTCTTCTCATCAGTCACCGGAGCAACCATGACATACAGTTGCTGACCCCACGTCTTCCTGATGCGGCGACGATCTCGGGTAACTTGCGCCCGGAGGCCTGACCGGCCAAGTACTTCATCTTGGCGAGTGTCCTTCAGCGAAGTTGCTTGGGTCGCTCGTCCGGCCGTTCCCCGTCGCGGTCGTGCCGCTGACGTTCACCTGACTGATCGTCACTGCTGGCCAGTGTTGCCGCGTTCGCCTGTTCCGTGGCGTTGGTGCGATTTTTCAGGCACAGGTCGCGGGCGACGCCGCGATGATGCCCCACGGGCTACGTCGCCACGGCGAGGGATCGGTGGGTGCGGTGCTGGTTGTAGTGCTGCTCGTGCGCTTGCGGCAGCGTGAGGAACGTCTGCCACCACTCGTCCACGGTGACGAGTCGGAAGTCCGTCGTCAGGAACCTCCAGGTTCGTCGAGCGGGCCGTGGTCGAACCAGTCGAACCACGCGGTGCCCTCGGTGACGTACATGCCGATCACCCGGCCGGTGAAGCCGGTGGCGACCTCCGTGGACAGGTACCTGCCGTCGAGCTCGGCCAGCGGCTCGGGGTCCGTGCCGACGTGGAAGGCGACGAAGTCGGGTGCGGCGACGTGCAGGCCCGACAGCCTCTCCTCCCCCGCCGACCACTTCCGGGCGGACCTGGTGGTGATCACGAGGACCACCGGATCCGCCGGCACGGTGCGGGTGGCCACGACCTGGCGCAGGGGTCCGATGCGGGCGATCACGCTCGCCTGGCCGTCGGCCACCTCCAGGTCGTAGTGGTGGCCCTCGTCCAGGCGCACCGACAGGCCGGCACGACCGGCGCCGTGGTCCAGCAGCACCGCGGTCCGGCTCTCGGGGTGCTGCTGGCGGCGGCCGACGAAGGTGCAGCCCGGCCGGTCCAGCGTGCCGCCGGTGGCGTGCAGGGTGAGCCACCCCTGCCGCTCGGTCAGCGACCACGAGCCGTTCGGGCGCGACCGCGGCGAAATCAGCCGGGGCTCCAGCTCCGGCGCGTCGAAGTCGTCGCGCCGCGGTGCCGGCTCCTGCGGCCGCAGCACGCCCGGCGCCCGCTCCCGCAGGTCGACGGGTCCGACGCGCGGCCAGCCGTCCTCCCACCGGACCGGGGTGAGGAACGTTTCCCGGCCCAGGACGTGGAACTTGGGGCTGTACCCGGCCGGGCGAGTGGCCAGCAGGACCATCCACCACTCGCCGTCCGGCGTGGTGACCAGGTCGGCGTGGCCGGTGCTCTGGACCGGGTGGGCGGTGCTGCGGTGCGACAGGATCGGGTTGGCCGGCGCCGGCTCCCACGGGCCGCGCGGCGAACGGGCTCGCGCCATGGCCACGGTGTGGCCGCGTTCGGTGCCGCCCTCGGCGATCAGCAGGTACCACCACTCGCTGACGCGGTACAGGTGGGGCGCCTCCGGCCACTGCAACCCGGTGCCCGCCCAGGCCGGGAACGGGTCCTCGAGCACCTTTCCGCTCCCGGGGTCGACGCGGGCGATCTGCACGCCGGTGAAGGTGGGGCCGTGGGCTCCGGCGAAGGCGCACCAGCAGTTGCCGTCGTCGTCCCAGGCCAGGTCGGGGTCGATGCCGGGCAGGTCCAGCCACACGGGGTCCGACCAGGGGCCTTCGGGCCGTTCGGCGGTGACGAGGAAGTTGCCGCCCTGCGAGACGTTCGTGGTGATCATCCAGAACCGGCCGTCGTGGTGCCGGATCGTGGGGGCGTAGATGCCGTCGGACGCCATCGCGTCGGCCGGCAGCGGCAACTGCGCCGGGCGGTCGAGGACGTTGCCGATCTGCCGCCAGTGCACCAGGTCGCGGCTGTGGAAGATCGGCACGCCCGGGAAGTACTCGAAGCTGGAGCACACCAGGTAGTAGTCCTCGCCGACCCGGCACGCGCTGGGGTCGGGGTGGAACCCGGGGATCACGGGGTTGTCGTAGAACGACGTGCCGGAGTTCGGTGAGTTCATGGTTTTCCTTGGTGTGCGAGGGCTTCAGCCCTTGAAGGCGCCTTCGAGGATCCCGGCGACCATGCGGCGGCCGGCCAGGACGAACAGCACGACCAGCGGGACGGTGGCCAGGAACGAGCCGGACATGGCCAGGCCGAGGTCCACGTCGTAGCTGTTCTGCAGCGCCTTGATGGCGATCTGGGCGGTGTAGCGCTCGGGTGACTTGAGCACGATGAACGGCCACAGGAAGTCGTTCCACGCGGTGACGAACCCGAACAGGCCCAGGACGAACGCGGCCGGCCGCACGATCGGGAACGCGATGCGCCAGAACACCTGCCCGGTGCTCGCGCCGTCGATGCGAGCCGCCTGCATCAGCTCGTCGCTGATGGTGACCGAGATGTGCTGGCGCATCCAGAAGATGCCGAACGCGCTCGCCAGTCCGGGCACGATGAGCGCCTGCAGCGTGTCGACCCAGCCCAGCTCGGACATGATCAGGTACTGCGGGATGACCGAGAGCTGCGTCGGCACGGTCATCGTCAGCACCACCACCAGGAACAGCGCGTTGCGGCCGGGGAAGCGCAGCTTCGCGAACGCGAAACCGGCCAGCGCGCACAGCACCGCCTGGCCGATCCCGATCGCGGTGGCCACGACCAGGCTGTTGAGCAGCGACTGCACGAACGGCACCGTGTCCATGACGAGGCCCGCGAGGTGGAGGAAGTTGCCGCCGGGCACGACCTCAGGCGGCATCCGCGTCGCGGCCGCGGTGTCCGTCGTGGCCACGATGAACATCCAGTACAACGGGAACAGGCAGACGACCGTGGCGACGCCCAGCAGCAGGTAGGTCCACCAGCGGACCCGGTCGAGGCGCCGGCGACGCGGCGCGGTGGTGGTGGTCATCGGTCCGCCTTGATCCGGGTGGACAGCAGGTAGTTGAGCGCGGCGATCACCACGACCATGACGAACAGCGCGACGCCGACCGCCGAGCCGTAGCCGAACTCGAACTGCCCGAAGCCCTGTTCGTAGAGGAACAGCGTCAGCGTCTGGCACTGCCGCACCGCCCCGCAGGTGAGCGGCGCGCCCGTGGCGATCAGCAGCGGTTCGGTGAAGATCTGCAGGCCGCCGATGGTCGAGGTGACCACGGTGAAGATGATCACCGGGCGCAGCGAGGGCACGGAGATGTGGCGGAAGCGCTGCCACGGTCCCGCGCCGTCGATGGCCGCCGCCTCGAACACCGAGCGGGGCACCGATTGGAGCGAAGCCAGGTAGAGCAGCGTGGTGTAGCCGAACCACCGCCACGTCACCATGGTCGCGATCAGCAGGTGACTGCCCCAAGTGGACTGCACGAAGTCCACCGGCTCCACGCCGACCAGCCCGAGCAGCCAGTTCAACAGGCCGTAGTCGCGGTCGAACAGCTGCACGAACACGATCGCCGTGGCCGCCACCGACGTGACGTACGGGACCAGCACCGACATCCGGAAGAACAGCGCGAACCGCAGCCGGGCGTGGTTGAGCACGTGCGCCAGCACCAGGGCCAGCAGCAGTTGCGGCACGGTGGACAGCGCCCAGATGCTCACCGTGTTGCCGGCGGCGTTCCAGAACCGCGGATCGCCGAACATGCGGGCGAAGTTGTCGAACCCGATGAACACCTGGTCGCCGATGGGGTTCCAGTCGAACAGGGCCACGTAGAACGTGAAGGCGAACGGGAACAGCCCGAACACCCCGAAGATCACGAAGAACGGGGCGATGTAGGCGTACGCCGACAGGCGCTCGCCCACACCCGCGATCTTCCTGGTCCTGGGCGGAGGTGGCGCGGCCTTGGAGGCCGGGGAGAGCGTGGCGGTCACGGCGGTCACTCGCCGATGGCGGTCTTGATGTTGCGCAGCGCGTCGTCCCACGCCGTGGCCGGGTTGCCGCCGCTCTGCTCGACGTTGGTGATGGCGTTGAGGAACTCCTGGCCGATGACCGCGCTGTCGGGACCGATGTAGAACGGCTTGAGCCCGAGCAGCGAGTCGGTGTAGATCTTGCCGATCGGCGCGTCGGAGAAGAACGGGTCCTTCGCGTCGGCGAGCTTGCCGTCCTGGTAGACCGACGGGGTGGAAGGCAGGGCGCCGACCCGGACGAAGTGCTCCAACTGGCCCTGGGGCGACTGCATCTCCTTGATGTACTCCCAGGCCGCCTGCGGGTTCTTCGCGCGCTTGGGGATGGCCAGGTAGCTGCCGCCCCAGTTGCCGGAGCCGCCGGGGATGGTCGCGATGTCCCACTTTCCCTTGGTGTCGGGCGCGGTGCTGCGGATGGTGTTGAGCATCCACGACGGCGCGGCCACGGCCGCGTACTGGCCCTGCGCCATGCCGGCGCTCCACGCGCTTTCGAACGAGGACTGCCCGGAGGTGATCCCGGCGGTCGCCGCCTTGATGCCGAGGTCGAACGCGGCCTTCACCTGCGGGTTGGTGCTGTGGACCAGCTTGCGGTCCTCGCTGTGGTACTTCTCCGAGACCTGGTTGACCGCCTGGTAGAACACGCTGGTGCCCGCGTTGTCGGTGAACGCCTTGCCGGTGGCCTGCTTGTAGCGCTTGCCCGTCTCGATGAACGCGTCCCACGTCGGCCACAGCGCGCTCACCGCGGCCCGGTCGGTGGGCAGCCCGGCGGCGGCGAACAGGTCGGTCCGGTACGCCACGGCCATCCCGCCCACGTCGGTGGGCACGCCCAGCACCTCGCCGTCCTTGGCGACGCTCTGCCGCCACACCCAGTCCAGGTAGTCGCCCTTGACCTCGTCGGCGCCCAGCGTCCGCAGGTCCACGAAGTTCTGCGGCTGCTCCACGAACTGCGGCAGGTTGTCGCCCTGGATGAGCACCAGGTCCGGCACCTTGCCGCCGGCCAGCGCCGTGGTCAGCGACTGGGCGGTCTCCGTGGAGGTGCCCACCTCGGTCAGCTTGATCTGGATGTCCGGGCGCTTCGCCTTGTACGCGTCGACGGTCAGCTTCTGGTTGATGGCGGCGAACGACCAGAACTCGAAGGACTTGCCGTCGCCTCCCCCGCCGCCTCCGGTGCCGGGCGTGCAGGCGGTGAGGAGGGCCAGGAGCGCAGCGGCGCGGAGCAGGGGTGAGCGGAGTGTCACGACGCTTCTCCAAGGGTGTGCGAGAACGAGTGGCACCGCCACCGCGCGGTGAGCCACCGAAAGCGGGCGATCGCGTAATCAGGTCGAAATCCTGCCGCACCGGGCGGTCGAAACTTTTTTTCTCGCCTGCGATTGTTAGCGCTCACGACAGTAAGCCGCGTCACAGGCGCCGTCAAGAACCGTTGTACGACCCGCAATCGCCCAACCGAAAATTGATCCACAATGGACATTCGTCACGGACTTTGTGAACGAGAACCAGCTAAAAGTTTCGAAAATCCGTTAGCAGTGACGCTTGGACGACGTTGGCGCTGCGGCCGCGGTTCTTGACCGGCGCCGCGGCCAAAGCCCGACTCGCCGGCTCATCGTGAACTCACGGCACCGGTGGAAGCCGCCATGCCGAACATCCGCCAGGTCTCCGAAAGCGCCTCTCCCGACCGCGCGGTCTTGGTTCCCTGTCAGTGTGGAAGACGACCGAGCACGGCGAGTTGTGATCATCGCCTACGACGGCGCCCAGATCATCGACGTGGCCTGCCCCAGTGGAGCACTGGAAGGCGCCAACCTGCACGGCGCGGCACCGCCCTACGCCATCGAGCTGGCCACGACCTCCGGGCGCGGGTCGCGCACCTCGTCGGGAATCGTGCTCGCGGGCGGCAGGAGGCTGGCCGCCGTGACCGGGCAGATCGACACGTTGTTCGTCGTGGGTGGACTCGGCACCAAGGAGGCGATGTTCGACGAGCGGTTGCTCGTGCAGGTGCGGCGCCTGGCCCGCCGCAGTCGCCGGGTCGCCTCGGTGTGCACCGGCACGTTCGTGCTGGCGGCCGCCGGCCTGCTGGACGGCAGACGGGTCACCACCCACTGGGGTTACGGCGACATCCTCGCCGGGGCCTTCCCCTCGATCGCCGTGGACCTCGCTCCGCTCTACATCCAGGACGGCAACATCTACACCTCGGCCGGGGTGACCAGCGGGCTGGACCTCACCCTGGCGCTGATCGAGGACGACCACGGTCCCACGCTGGCACGCAACGTCGCCCGCGAACTGGTGACCTACCTGCACCGTCCCGCCAACCAGGCGCAGATCAGCATGTTCCTGTCCGCGCCGCCTCCCGGCGACCGGTTGGTCCGCGACCTGCTCGGCCACATCGCCGCACACCTCACCGAGGACCTGAGCTCCTCCGCGCTGGCGGCACGGGCCGGGGTCAGCGAACGCCACCTCACGAGGCTGTTCTCCACCCACCTGGGCACCACCCCAGCCCGTGCGGTGCGCGCCGCCCGGACCGAGGCCGCGGCACACCTGGTGCGCGGCAGCCAACTGTCGCTCACGGCGATCGCACGCCGCTGCGGACTGCGGTCGGCCGAGACCCTGCGCCAGGCGTTCCTGGACCACTACGGGGTCACAGGGGACAGGATTCGCAGGATGCCGGACATGCCGCAACCGCTGGACCCGCGGCAGGGCCACTCTTCGGGGACATGACAGCCGGGTGAACCGCGATCGGCCAGGGAACCGATCCGTGCCCGGCAGCCAGTCAAGTCAGAACTGACCAACGAGGGGTCCTTCATGCGAATGTTCTCGCGGTCGTCACTCGCTCTTCTCACAGCGATATCCCTGATCGGCGCCCCCTGCGCACCGGCATCAGCCGCTGCGGCGCCTCCGGCCGGCGAGCCGGTCGCCCAGGTGGTGTGCAGCACGTGCAACGGTTTCCGCTACCAGAACCCCGGCGAAAAGGCCGTGTACCTGGTGATCGACGGTGTGCGGCACCACGTCCCCGACGAGCTGACCTACTTCAACCTGTGGGCGAACTGGGCCGGCCTGCAGCCCGGCGGCGCCGTCATCGACATCGGGGCGCCCCTGGTCTCCGGGTCGTACCTCGCCCGGGAACGGGAAACGGGCATGGTCTACCTGGTGGGCCGCACCAAGCGCTGGATCCCGAACGAGCGGATCCTCGACCAGTACGCGTTCGACAGGTCCAGGATCCGCACCGTGAACCGGGCGAGCCTGCCGGCGCGGGGTCCCGACATCCCCGGCCGGTGAGTGAACCCGGGGGCTGAAGACCGGCGTACCCGAGGCTGATCACGCCGCTGCACCTGGCAGCGGCGTGAGGTAGGTGTCAACCGCCTCCGCCCAGCACTTCCCGGCATCGGCCGGCAACGATCTTGGTCGAAGCTGTTCCAGCAGGCACCCCGTTGCCTGTTCCAGTCGCCTTGACAGCCGGCCCACACCGCTGGCTGCACGGCACTGGACCAGCTCCGGCTACCGGCCGACGCCCGTCGCATGGCGGGCTCGAGTTCTGGGCCAGGTCTTGCTGACTGCCCACCTCGACCGCGGGACCGTGACGATGTTCCCGCGCGTCGCGCTGGACAGCCGGTGCGAGGAGGTGTCGTTCAGGTTGAGGGTGCACCGGCTGGGCCGGTTCGGGGCGACCCACGCGCCGGGCTTGTCCATCGCGGCGTAGCGGCCGTTGAAGGTCAGGCCGCCGCTGCACAGCTGCCCGTCGGGGATGGCTCCCTGGTGGTTGCCGGCGACGCCTTCGCGGAACAGGCCGTTCCAGTTGTACATCGCGGACGGGTCGGCCTGCCACGCCTGGTAGCACATGGGGTCTTCGGTGGCCATCTGCTGCGACGGGCCGTTGGGCCAGCGGTTGTGGCAGCCGTAGTGGCGCGATGGTGGGTCGCTACCCGCGCCGTGCGCGGAGGCATCGCCCGCGCCGAAGGTGACGAGCATCGTCGTCAGCAGGGTCAGGCAGGCGCCGAGGACGGCGAACGCCCGCCAGACGGCGGCCTTGCCACGGGCCGGGCCGGCCTTCGCCGCGGTTCCCGATGCCAGGCGGCGACAAAGGCTCTTCACACGGCGTTTCCTTACCGCTGCAGTTCTGGGAGCGTTCCCAGGCATTTCGGTCGTTGTGGACCGCGGGGATGGAACACCCCGACGCGGGTCAGCGAGGACTCGCTCGCGAAGGAAGTGGTGCGGATGACCGAGTTTCGTCCCGTCCGGATGCGTTGCGGGCGTCGAGCATTCCTCTCGCGGCTCGGACAGCTTGGGGTGCGTGGTTCGGCGCCCTCGAGTCGACCCGCACGACGGCGGCGCCCAGTCGGTCGCCCGGACCGCCCCCTGGCTCGACGGAGGTGGTCGTGCCCGAGCCGGGGGCGGTCGAGGCGGTGCTGGGGGCAGCCGCGGTGGCGGGTCGTCCTTCGCGCTGGGTGGCGCTGCTGGTCGCACTCCCCCTGTTCGGCATCACCCGCGGTCGCAGAGCGCGTTCTTGACCAGGTCGAAGGACGGGTCCTCGAGCGGCGTCGGCGGGGTGGACGACTCCTTCGGGATCACCGAGTCGGTGTTCATCGAGACGATGACACCGCGCTTGCCGTCGGGCGTGATCCCGTTGCGGGTCTGAAAGCCCTGGATGTCACCCGCGTGTGACCAGTACCCGCCGCACGCGGTGGGAATCCAGGCGATGCCCAGTCCATAGCGCGCTTCCGGCCACACCGACTGCAGGCTCGGCGCCGGCACCGTCTTCTGCATCTCGGCCAGCTCCGCGGGAGCGAGGAGCCTGCCCGAGATCAAGGCTTCGAGGAAGACCAGCGCGTCGTTGGTGGTGCTGACCAGCTCTCCTGCCGCTTCAGCGTAGGACGGGTTCAGTTCGGTGACGTTTACGGGCTTTCCGAAGCGCAACGGGTCCGCTGTGACGTCCTCCGGGAAGCGCTCGTACGCGGTCGCGTGGGGATGCGGCAGCACCGTCGAGTGTCCGGGAGCCGAGGTGTTCCGCAGGCCCAGGCGCTTGATGATCCGCTCGTCGACGGCGGCGCGCCAGTCCTGGCCGGTCACCTCGCCGATGACCATTCCGGCCAGCACGTAGTTGGTGTTGGAATAGCTCCAGCCGGCGCCGGGCGCGAAAGTGGGGGTCTGACGCATCGCGAGGGCGACGAGGTCTGCCGGGGAGTGCTTGTCGAACCGGTGCTGCTGGAAGTCGCTCTCGGTGAACACCGGCACACCGGCGATGTACTCGGGGATGCCACTGGTGTGCTGGAGCAGCTGACGAATGGTGATCTTGCTGCCGTCGTTCCCGTTGCCGGTCACGACTCCGGGCAGCCACTTTTCGACGGTGTCGTCGAGCGACAGGCGCTTTTCGCCGACGAGCTGGAGCAGCGTGGTCGCCACGAAGGTCTTGCTGAAGCTCGCGATGCGGAAGTGGGCGTCCCACGGGACCGGTGTCTTCGCGTCGGTGTCGCCTTCCCCGCTGCGAACCTTCACGGCACCGTTGGGCGTGCGCAACTCGGTCAGAACGCCGGGGGTGCCTTTCGACACCAGTGCGTCGGCATCTTTCTGCAAAGAGGCGCGGGGCACGTCGTTCCTGTTTCGCTCGGCGTCGGCCGGCGAACACCCGATGACGAACGAGATTGTGGTCAGCACCACCAGTGCGGTCGTTTTCGTGCTCATGAGATCACCGTAGGAGCGCATCGATGCGATGTCGTCATCCTTGCTGGTCGTCCCTTCTACCCCTCTGGTGGTAGGGCGGATCTCTTCTGTTTCCGGGCAAAAATCTCCTGGTAGGGTCCCGCCGGTGCGCAAGCTTCTCCGACCGACGTGGGCGGACCTCCTTCTCGCCCTGATCGCCACAGCCCTCACCCTGGCCAATCAAGTGGGATATCTCGGCGCCGATCTCACGCTCGCGGATTTGTCGCTCGCCGCGCTCACGGTGGCCCCGATAGCGATTCGACACGTCGTACCGGTGACGTCCTTGTGCGTGATTCTCGGTTCCTCGGTCGTCTACGCGTTTCTCGGTCATGGTGCAGTCGGCAACTTGGGGCTCGGTGTGGTCATTGGCGTGTTCACAGTCGCCAACGTGCGCAGTTCGCGGATTGCCGCGATGATGGCAGCGACGTCGGCGCTCTGCCTGCTGGTGCCCGAATACGTCGGAGAGGTGACGCTGAAGTGGTCGGAGGCTGTGCAGGCCGTCCTGGTCCTGTTCGTTGCCTGGATGGTCGGCGAGAGCTCCAAGAAATGGGCCAGGCGTGCTGAGGAAGCAGCTGAGCGCGAAGGTCGCGCGGCCGCCGAGGAGCGAGTGCGGATCGCACGGGAGTTGCACGACATCGTCGCGCACCACATGTCCGTGATCTCTTTGCAGGCCGGGGTGGCCGAATACACCCTCGCGTCCGCTCCGGCTACCGCGCGTACCGCGATTTCAGCTGTCTCCGAGTCCTGCCGGCAAGGCCTGACCGAGATGCGCAGGCTGCTCGACGTGTTGCGGGTGGAGGACGAAACCGAATTCCCGGACGTGCAACTCGCGAGCCCAGGCCTCGACGCTCTTCCCGGTTTGGTGGACCGCACGCGCGACGCCGGCCTCACCGTCGAACTCGTGGTGAGGGGCACACCGCGCGTCCTGCCTCCCGGGCAGGACCTCTGCGCCTATCGCGTTGCACAGGAATCGCTGACCAACGTCCTCAAGCACGCGGGTCCAGCGGCCGTGGAGGTGGTGCTCGACTACCGTGCACACGAACTGATGTTGACCATCACCGATGACGGCGCGTCAGGACCTCCAAGCGTCAAGGCGAAATCGCATGGCATTCAGGGCATGCGTGAGCGCGCCGAACTCTACGGTGGCGTCCTGGACGCCGGACACCGCTCTCATCGAGGGTTCCAGGTCGTGTTGCGCCTGCCGATTCCGGACCAGAGCTGATTTCCGAACACCGAACGAATGCACGTGCTGGAGAGATGTGATGGCAGTCCGCGTTCTGGTGGTCGACGACCAGTACCTCGTTCGCCACGCCCTCATGGCGTTGCTCAACGCCGCACCCGGCATCGATCCCGTCGGCGAGGCATCAGACGGCGAGCAAGCTGTGGCGCTGGTCGCCGACCTGGCGCCCGACGTGGTTCTGATGGACATCAAGATGCCGGTCATGGACGGGCTCAGCGCCACCCGTCGCATTCTCGCGATGCGTCCGGAAACCCAGGTGGTCGTGCTGACGACCTTCGACATCCCCGAGTACGTCTACACCGCGCTGACCGATGGAGCCGCCGGGTTCATCATGAAGGACACACCTCCCGATCGGATCATCGCGGCGGTGCGCACGGTCGCGATAGGAGAGATGCTGATCTCGCCGGCCATCACCCTGCGGCTGGTCCAGACCTACGCGCAACGCCATCGCGTCGAGCTCCAGGCGAACACCCGGCTGCCGGACCTCACGCCACGAGAAACCGAGATCCTGCGGCTGATCGGAACAGGATCGACCAACGAGGAGATCGCGAATCAGCTCGCCATCAGTGAAGCAACGGTGAAAACACACGTGAAGCACACGATGCGGAAGTTGAACCTGACCACCCGCGCTCAGGCTGTCGTCGCTGCCTACGAGAGCGGCCTGGTCGTTCCGGGCTCCGCGGCACACGGCGGCTGAGACGTCGACGATCTCCGCATCAAGCCCTGAGCAATGCTGCGCGGTCTTCTGTGGAGGATGTGTCACAAACGGGTCCGAGAAGACGTGGTGGTCCGTGCTCGGCCAGGTCGACGCCCGCCAAGGGACCCAGCGCTCGACACCGCACCTGCTCCGCGTCGGGCGCAGGCCGTTCCGCATGCGCCCACGAGCTCGATGAGGTGACGTTCAGCCGTGTGCAGGCTCGTTGGCACTACCCGTGGGTCCCATGGCAGGTGCGCGACTGGGGTCGCCGCAACCAGCGCTGCATTCGACGCGTCGAAACCGACCTCGTCAGCACCTGGCAGAGGTCACGTCCGGCTGTGCCAAGTGAACCGAGCAGCCCTGCGGTGAGCTGATCGTCCGTGCGGGCTGACTGTGAGCGATCGTGCCGAGCAGGTCCTTTGCCACCTCGCGGAGCTTCACCGCAGCTCGACACCACTGGTACCGAGTTCGGACAGCCCGCGCGCTGAATGCCGCCACGTTGGGGCCAGGCGCTCGTGTGGTGTCGACCAAGACCATGAGAACCGGTTGAGCCTTGTGCGATCAACAGCGAGACCGTCACACCGGGCCGAGACTCGGATAGGCCGGCCGTTGCCGGGTACTCGAGCCGACGTGATGAGACGCGCACCGTGGCAAGGGCTGCTCGCCGGCACGGCCGGCGTGGTGGTGACGCTGGTGGAGAAGGCGGAACAACGTCTGACCGGCCGCCTGGACTCCTCCGTCCCGACGAGGGTCCTGCAACGACTCACCGGGGCGCGCGCCGTGGTCCTCGGTCGAGTTCGCCGTCGTTCGCCTGACCGACGACCAGATGCCGGAGGGCGCGACCGGCGTCCGCGCCGCCACCTACCTGGCCCGCAGGCCGCGATGCGGCCCGGCCGTCACACCGGTGCCGGCCCACCACCCGCCTGCGTGCCCACACCCGATAGCGCGAACGTCTCGGCACGACCCACCACATCACCGATCGGAGGACTGCGCGCCTGATGAGCGAATCCGAAGGGCGAGCCCTACCGCCCTCCGCACCGAAACCCGTGCTCCTGCCCAGGAGGTCGCTGGCTGTCTGCGCGTTGATCGGCGCGGCGCTGATGGCCGCGGTCGACGAGATCGTGTTCCACCAGATCCTGGCCTGGCACCACTTCTTCGACCGGTCCACCCCGGCGGTGGGGCTGGTGTCGGACGGGCTGCTGCACACCGCCGAGTTGCTGGGCTTGGTGGCCGGGTTCGTCCTGTACGCCGACCTGCGCCGTCGTCGCGCTCTCGCCCCGGCTCATGCTGTGGCCGGGCTGTTCCTCGGTCTGGGCGGCTTCCAGCTGTTCGACGGCATTGTCGACCACAAAGTGCTGCGCCTGCACCAGGTCCGCTATGGCGTGGACCTGCTGGTCTACGACCTGGTGTGGAACGGCGCGGCGCTGGCGCTGTTGGCCGTGGGCGCCGTCCTCGCCGTGCGGGCGCGTCGACAGGCCGGCTCGTGAGCAACCCTCATCTGCACCACGCGCCCGCTGCGGCGCCCACGGGACTGATCGGGATGGTCATCGCGGTGGTGGCCGTGCTGGCCGCGTCTGCGTATCTGGCAGGCAGCATCCGGCTGCGCCTGCGCGGTGATGCCTGGCCGGGATGGCGGGACGCCTGCTTCACCGCCGGGTGCGCCGTCCTGGCCTACGCGCTCCTCGGACCGCTGCCAGGAGGCCCGTTCACCGCCCACATGGCCCAGCACCTCGTGCTGGCCATGATCGCCCCTGTGCTGGTGGTACTGGCTCGCCCGCTGACGTTGCTGCTGCGGGTGCTTCCGACGCGACCCCGGCGCACGCTGCTGGCCGTGGCGCACTCGACTCCCGTGAGCGTGCTGGTCTTCCCCCCACTGGCGGCAGTGCTGGACGTCGGCGGTCTGTGGCTGCTCTACCGGACTCCCCTGTTCGCCGGCCTTCACCACCAGCCGCTGCTGCACGCCGCGGTTCACGTGCACGTCGTGGTCTCCGGGCTGCTGTTCACCTTCGCCGTGTGCCAACTGGACCCGGTCCGACGCCGCTGGAGCCTGGCCTGGCGCGCCACTGCCCTGCTCGGCGCCGGCGCCGCCCACGCCGTCCTCGCCAAAACTCTTTACGCGGCACCTCCGCCGGGCACCGCCTTCGCCACTGCCGACCTGCACACCGGCGCCCAGCTGATGTACTACGGCGGCGACCTGACCGAAATCGCCCTCGCCGCGATCATCGCCGTCCAGTGGTACGCCGCCAGCGGCCGAATCCGAACCCACCAGCAACGCCGGGGTGAGGTCAGCGCCGCGTTCCGGTGACCGCGACGAGCACGGGGCGGCTCGACTCCGGCGTGGCCGTCAGCGGCTCCGGTGGCTGCGAACGGGGCCCACGAGGATGTCCGGCCGATCACGGCGGGGATCCCGGACGCGGACCGGGATCGGGCTTCCGCCCTCCGGCGGGGTGTTGGCGGTGGACGGCGCGGGGTCACCGGTGGTGCGGCGGCAGACGTCGCGCAGTTGGGCGTGTGCGGCCACCACCTGGGCCAGCCGTGCCGGGTCTGCGGGCTCTGCGCGGGTATCCGGGTGGAGAGCGAGCAGAAGCGCTCGGTAGGCCGTGCGGATCTGCGCCGGGGTGGCATCGCGCGGGACGCCGAGTACGCGGTGCGGGTCGTGCGATGACGGGTTTCGGTGCGTCGGCATGGTCGGATCACTTCCGCGGCCGGGCGGGTGCGACGTGGTCGTCGCAGCGCGGCTCGTGCCGTTGTGGACAGTCGCCTGTGGAGGCCGCGTGGTGGGTGGCGTGCGAGCCGGGTTCCGGGCGGCGGCTCATGTCAGGCCTCCGGCGGGGTCCGGTTCGTCGTCGGGCGGAGGCACGACGCGGCGCTGGTCGGCGACATCGACGGGGTCGGCCTCGATCACCTCTCCCGGGGCTGCGATGTCGTCGGGATCGGGAACACCGTCGAGTGCGATCTCGTCGAGTTCCGGCCAGGCGGGACGCAGTTGGTCGGTCACGTCGTTCCACGGCTTGTCCAGGTCCATCACGAGTCCCCCTTTCGCGGTTGCCGTTCTGGCACAACCCGATGCCCGCCACGGCTTCCGGTGGCCGTGACGGGCGTGATCCAGGCTCAACTCGAAGGTCTGCGAAACGCGTCTCCGGCAAGGCTCGGCCCGTGGCGGTCGCTTTGATCGCGTCACGAGACGCAGACCGGTTGCCGCGTCGAGGCGGGAACCGGCGGGATGACGAGCGAACAGCCACGACGGATCGGCCGTGCCCTGCGCGCTATCACCTCCTGGACAGCGTTCGAGGTGTCACGTCGAGGGTCCGACCGCCGGGCGCGGAGGAGAGCGCTCCCGCGCGCCCACCTCGCGTGCGGTCCAGTCGCGGGCGCCGGATTCCCGGCCGGACGGTGTGGCCATCCGCATCGGTGGTGCCGGGTGGCGCGGCCGCTCGCGCGAATGCCTTCGAAGCGGCGGGACGGGTGACTCGAGGAAGTTCGCGGCCACGATCTCGTCGAACTCCGCCCGCACCCAGTCGAGGTCGGCGGCGACCACGTCCGCGAACACCGGCACGCCGCCGCGCTCGACGTGGGGAACCACGTTCTCGCCGCTCATCTCGATCACTCCCGGGCCACTGTCACCAGGTCATCGACCGACACTTTTCTTATAGCGCGCACTGCAGATTGTGTCAAGCAGTCGCTGAAGATAGTCTTGAGCAGCGAATTCACCCAGGTTCAAGGAGCCGCCCACGGTGCCCCTCGACGACCTCGACGACGTGGACCACCCGGCCTACACCACCGGCCAGGCCGCGGAGCTGCTCGGTGTTCAGCAAGCGTTCCTGCGCAGCCTGGACACCGCGGACCTGCTGCGGCCCCAACGCTCCGGCGGCGGACATCGCCGCTACAGCCGCCGTCAACTCGAACTGGCGGGCCGGATCCGCGTCTTGTTCGACGAGGGCCACACGCTCGCCGCGACGGCCCGCATCATCGGGTTGGAGGACGAGCTCGCCGCCGCCCAGAGCCAGATCGTCGAGCTGCGCAGGCAGCTGGGGCAGGTGTGCCGCCACTGACGCCACTGCACGACCGCGGTCAGGACGGATCGCGATCGGCGACACCTGCCTGAACTTCGTCACCGGCCCCGAGCCGGTGGGAAGGTCGACCGGCCTCGTCAGGAAGGGCTCAGGATGGCGTGCTCGTAGGCGTAGATCACCAGGTGCACGCGAGTGCGCAGGCCGAGTTTGGCGAGTACGCGAGCCACGTGGGTTTTGACCGTGCCTTCGCCGACGGTCAAGGCACGGGCGATCTCGGCGTTGCTGAGGCCTCGTGCCACGTGGCGAAGCACCTCCTGCTCGCGTGGGGTGAGCAGGTCCAGTCCGGTCGGTGCGGGGCGGGGCGCGAACTGCGCGAACCGGCGGATGGCGCGGCGGGTGACCTGCGGGTCCAGCAGCCCCTGCCCCCTCGACGCCGCGCGGACGGCCTCGACGAGCAGAGCCGGTTCGCTGTCCTTGAGCACGAAGCCCGCCGCGCCCGCCCGGAGCGCGCCGAACAGGTACTCGTCGACGTCGAACGTCGTCAGCGCGACCACCGCGGGCGCCGGGGTGACCGATTCGGTGATCCGGCGGATGGCCGCCACCCCGTCCATGCGCGGCATCCTCAGGTCGAGCACCACCACGTCCACGCCCAGCCGGCGGGCCTTGTCCACGGCTTCGGCGCCGTCCACGGCCTCGTCGACCACCTCGATGTCGGGTTCGGCGTCGAGGACCAGGCGCAGTGCCCACCTCGCGGGCTCTTGGTCGTCCGCGACCAGGGTGCGGATCACCGCTGCTCCCCCAGCGGGAGCCGGGCTTCGACGAGCCAGCCGCTGGGCCGGTTCGGCTCGATCCGCAAGGTTCCGCCGAGCAGCCGGGTCCGTTCCCGGATGCCGCGCAGCCCGGTGCCGTCGGTCGCCGGGCCGGGCGTGGTGGAACCGTTGTCCGCCACGGTGATCACGACGGCGTCCAGCGTGTGGTGCAGGCGCAGGTCCACCCTGGACGCGTCGGAGTGGCGCAGCGCGTTGGTGAGCGCCTCCTGCGCCAGCCGGTAACCGGCGTGGTCGACCAAGGGCGGCAGGGTGCCCGGCGCGGGGCCGTCCCTGGTGAGGGTCACGGTGCGGTTCGGCCCGGTCACGTGGTCCACGAGGGCGTCCAGGTCGGCCAGCGTGGTGCCGTGCGTGGGCAGTGCGGCCAGAACGTCGCGGACCTCGGTGAGCGCGGTGGCCGACACCTCGGCGATCGTCACCAGCGCCCGGTCGGCGACCGCGGGCAGGGAGCGGGCGACGTGCCGGACGGCGTTGGCCTGCATCCGGATCACGGTGAGGTGGTGGCCGACGGCGTCGTGCACCTCGCGGGCGATCCGGGCGTGCTCCTCGGCGATCACCCTGCGGGTCTCTTCCCGGTAGAGGCGTTCGGCCTGGTCGGCGCGGTCGCGGTGCATGCGCAACGCGGAACCGGCGGCAGCCGGCGCGATGCCGAGCAGGAGCAGGTCCGTCCACGTCGCGGCCGTCGGTGAGCGGACTCCCGCCGCGGCCAGGACGAGGAACCCCGCCGCGGCCAGGACGAACACCGTCCGCCGGGGACGGTGGTACGCGGCGGAACCGAACGCGGCCATGGCGGCCAGGCGGCCGGCCCAGTCCGGCACGGCGACGACGACCACGATCGCGGCGGATGCGAACGCCGTGGTCAGGGGAAAACGACGCCGTAGCAGCAGGGGTGACGCCACCGCGACCGACGCGGCGATCATGACGACCGGGTTCGCGGGGCGGTGTTCGACCAGCCCGAGCACCGACACGACGACCACGGCCGCGCCGGCGAACACCGCATCGCCTCCGACGGTGTCGCGAAGCCGCTCCGGGAACGCCCGCGTGCTCCGTGGAAACGACCACCACGAGCGCGGTCCCGCCGGACGGATGGCAGAACCGGGCATCCGGCGGTCGTCCATTCCCCAGTTGTACACGGCCGGGTCAGGCCGGTGAGCCGCACCGCGCGTCCGGCGCGGGCAGCTCCCCGGCCAGGAAGTAGCGGTGCACGTGGTCGCGGACGCAGGCGTTGCCGTTGAGGTAGAGCCCGTGGTTGCCGTCCACGGGCAGGTACGCGCCTCGCAGCTGGGCGGCGACCCGGCGGCCGTGCTCGGCGGGGGTCAGCGGGTCGTGTTCGCCGTTGGCCACCAGCACGTTCGGCATCGGGGACAACGCCGTCGGCGGGTTGAGTCCTTCTCCGGGCACACCCGAGCAGTGCCCGGAGACCCGCCACGGGACCGCCGCCCACCCCAGCCGGGGAGCGGCCGCCCGCAACCGGTCCTCCACCCGCTTCACGGCCGGGAAGTCGTCCGGCAAGGGGAAGTCCGCGCAGAACGCCGTCCGGGCGAGACCGACGTCGGACGGACCGGGCCGCGGTGTGATCGCCGTCGTGTCGCCGGCCGCCAGCTGCGCGAGTCCGGTGGCCAGCGCGGGCCAGCCCTTGTCGTTGCCGATCCTCGCCGCGGCCCACCTGAGGACCGCGGACACCTCCACACCGGGCGTGGACAGCACGCGGTCCCACACGGCGATCAGGTCCTCGCCGTGCAGTGCGCAACCGGCGTCAGCCGCGCACCACCGCGCCATCCGGTGGAGGTTGCCCTCCGCCGTGGCGGCACCGGCCCGAGCCCACTCGGCCGGGTCGCGCCGGGTGTGGTCCAGCACGCTGTCCAGGTACATCCGCCCGACCCGGTGGCCGAACAGGTCCGCGTACAACTGCCCGTACACCGTGCCGTAGGAGTTGCCGAAGTAGTTGAGCCGGCGCTCCCCCAGCGCGCGCCGGACGGCGTCCATGTCGTGCGCGACCTGGCGAGCGCTGAGGCGCCCGCGGTACGCGCCCATCGCCGCCGCGCAGTCCGCCGCGAACCGGCCGTTGGCGGCGGCGTACTCACGATGGGCGGACTCGGTCACCGGCGAGGACAGCGGTGCGGGATTCGGACTCGGACAGGCGACGCCCATGCCGCGCGGGTCGAACACCACGACGTCGAACCGCGCCGCGAGGTCCGCGAACTGGTCGCGGTAGCCCGGGAACGCGAAGTTGGGGATGGCCGACCCCGGGCCACCGGGGTTGAGCAGGAGGACACCGGCCTTCCGCTCCCGCGCCGGGATCTTCAGCAACGGCACGGCGATCCGGGTGTCACCGGAAGGACGGGTCCAGTCGGCGGGAACCAGGACTTCGCCGCACCGCAGCCCGTCGTGGCACTCCCGCCAGTGCAGACCCTCGGCAGCGGTGGCGGGCCCCACGCCTCCTGCGAGCACAGCGAGTGCGGTCAGGAGCGTCATCAGCGCTTTCATGCCCACGATTCGATCATCCGGATCACGCGAGCACGTCTGCCTTTCGACAGACATTCCGCTTCCCGACCACCGGCCCCGCACCGCGCGAAACACCTGCCGGACAGGCTCATTTCACCTGGACGTGTGGCTTGTCGGCGAAGCGGTGCCGCTGGGTGCGCGGACCGTGCCGAGTGGACAGCCGTTCGAGGACCGGTCGCTACCCCATCGATCGATGTGCCCTGTGGCGCAACGGGTCTAGCGTCGGCGAGGGGAATCCGGTCGGACGCGGAGGTGCGTGGATGAAGGTTCAACCGTGGCTCGTGGTGCTCGCCCTCGCCGGGACGCTCGTGGGCGCTGACCAGGTGGACCAGCGGCAGACGACGATCGAGCTGACTTCCAAGCGGACGCTCATGTCGGCGCCGGTGAACATCGCGGTGGGAGGCGGGTTCGTCAGCGGCGGTGAGCTGTCGGACGGGCAGGGCCGGGCCAAGGTGGGCAACGGCTTCTCCCACTGCGGCGTGCTGTCGGTGTCCGTGGCGGTGCCGCCCGCGGTGACGGCGCACTGCACCTCCACCTTCCGGCTCCAGGACGGGGAACTGCACCTGTCCGGCCTGCGTGACTACAGGTCGATCGCCGAAGGCTTCGAGAACACGACCATGGCCGTCATCGGCGGCACCGGCAAGTACTCCAACGCGCGCGGCGAGGCCAAGGTCACCCGCGTCACGGCCAGGGCTGACGTGGGCTACCGGTTCACCATCACGCTGGCGGACTGAGGAGCAGTGCACCGCCGACCGGCACGCCCGGGACGCGGCGGTTGTCCACGACGACCAGTTCCGGGCGCTGTCCGCCGCGCCACTGCCCACCCGCCAGCGCGATCTTCGCGACGCCGGGCGCGGGGCCGTCCGTCCAGTCCAGCGTTCCGGCGAGGGTGTCCAGCCTCAGGCCTGACAGCGCCTCGGCCGCCTCCGTGCGGGAGCGCGAGGCGGTGACGGCGTGGCAGACGACCTCGAGCGCGGCATGCGCCACGCCGAGCGGTTGCGTCCACGGCATGCCGGTCGCGTTCTCGTAGGCGGCTGCCAGTGCGCGCCCCGCGCCGTCCCCGTGCTCGGGCGTCCAGTAGACGATCGTGGCGATCCGGTCCAGCCCGGCGTGCGCGGCGACGCTGAACGGGTAGGTCAGCCAGCGCGAGCAGGTGACCAGCCGCGGACGGGCACGCCGGATGGCCGCGGCGAGGTCGGCGGCGGTCGCGGCCGAGGTCACCACCTCCACCTCCGCCAGGTCGGGCAGGTCGTCGCCGTGCTCGCGGTAGGGCAGGTCGACCAGCACGTGCCCGCGTGCTTCGGCCACCGGCCGGAACCACCGCCGCAGCGCGCGTCCCTGCGTGCCGTCGTTCCACAGGCAGCCCACCCGGCGTGCGGCGCCGAGGTGCTCCCACAGGTCGGTGAACACCTCGGCGATGTCGTCGACGCCCCAGCTGAAGTGGAACGCCCACCCCGGCCGGTGGTCGTCGCCGAACACCTCGGCGTCGAACACCTGCCACGGCAAGGTCGTCGACACGCACGGCACCTCCCGCTCGGTGCAGGCACGCGCGACCGCGGGCAGCGTCTCCGTGCCGCCCAGCGTCACCACCGCCCGCACGCCCGCGTCAGTCAGCGCCGACACCGCGGCGCGGGCACCCTGCGGCGTGGAGCAGCTGTCGTGGACCAGCACGTCCACCGGCCACGGCAGAGCGCCGGCGACGAAGTCCAGGGCCGCGCCCAGCGGCGCGAGCCTTCCGGTCCGCGCGAGGACGATTCCGATCAGTGGCTTGGGCACGTCCGGCACCGTAGCGACGGGCTGGTCGCCACGAATGAGTGATCACCCCGTCCGGACACGGCGCAGCACAGCCCACAAAGGACGTTCCGGTGATCACTGCGCCGTACCGGGCCTGTCGAGCCTCGGGTGGCGCCGGCGATCCGGCGGACCGGATCGCCGGCGGCTTCGCCGTGGCGGCGTCAGCCGTTCAAGCGCCGGGTCAGCAGTTGCTTGCCCTCGTCGGCGCCCTTGCGGCTCGCCTCCTGGGCGCGCCGGAAGAAGTCCGCCAGCTCGCCGTCGCCCGCACGCTCCGCGTCGGCGATGTAGGTCTCCAGCCGCAGCACGTTGCTCAGGCACGCCTCGACGAACCAGATGATGTTGTAGTCCTTGTCCGGCGTGCCCGTGACCTGACCGGTCTCGCTGCTGGACATCCGCTCCTCCTCCTGGTCGGGTTCTCTCCCGGCGTGGTACCCGCGCCTGGTCAGCCGACACGTCCGCTGTCGCCGGGACTACCCGGGCGGAGGCAGCCGTACGGGTTCGCCGCGCCGCCCGTTCACAACGCGGCGAGGGTGTCGCAACACAGCTGCGACTTCTTGCGTGGGCGTAGCACGAGCCGCGGAACCGCTGGGTACCGAGTCGGCGTGCAGCACCTCGTGCACCACTTCCCACTCGCCCGTGTGAACGGTCCTCACTGCACCGGTGGGTACTGGTCCTGCTTGAGCAGGCGCGCCAGGTGCGCGGCGTTGCTCGCCAGCTTCTTGTTGGTCGAGGCCACCGGGTCAGGCGTCTGCTCCAGCTCGATGTAGTCCTTCGGGGTCATCGCCTCGTTGTTCCAGTACGTGCCGCCGCTGGCCGGGATGGTGAACCCGACGTCGTTGAGGGCCTGGAAGCAGTCCGCGATGATCTTGTGCGCGCCGTCCTCGTTGCCGACCACCGCCACCACCGCGACCTTGCCGTAGGTCAGCAGGCGGCCCTCGTCGTCGGTCTCGGACAGCTCGGCGTCCAGCCGCTCCATCACCCGTTGCGCCACGCTGGACGGGTGACCGACCCAGGTGGGCGTGGCCAGCACCAGGATGTCGGCGGCCAGCACGCGTTCGCGGATCATCGGCCACTCGTCGCCCTCGCCCATGTCCTTCTGCACGCCGGGGCGCACGTCGTGGTCCACGACCCGGATCAGGTCCCCCGTCACACCGTGCGCGGCGAGCTCGTCCAGCACCTCGCGGGCGAGCTTGTCGGCGCTCGACGGCTCGGGTGAGGGCTTGAGGGAGCAGGTCAGCGCGAGCGCGGTCAACGTCGTGGGAGCCATGCACAGGGCCTACCCGCTCCACCCGGCCTCAACCACGTCCTCGGCGAGCACGGGGTTGGCCGCCGACGAACGCGACGGCCCGGATCGGGGGAAGCCCGCGTCGACCCCGGCGGCCCGGGTAGCCAGCACTTCGGATCGGCTGCGGACGGCAAGGAGGACGACAATGGAGGAAACGGACATCCAGGCTCTGCACAAGAAGGCCGAACTCCTGGGCGTGATCAACCACGACGACTTGGCACCGGACGATCTGCGCAAGGCCATCGAGGCACGCGAACACGGCGCCGACCCCCGTCAGGCTCAACAGCACGTCCAGGGCGACACCGCCGCCGACGAACCCTGACGCGACGCGGCCAGGGCACGGTTGTTCAGCGCGGGATAGAAGACCAGCGCCACCAGGATGAGGAAAACGCCGGCGACGACATAGGAGACCTGGACGCCGAACACACTGGCGAGAACACCGCCGAGTGCCGCACCAACCGGCCCTCCGATCATGACCACCAGTCTGCTCGACGAGAGCACCCTCCCCAGGAGTTCATCGGGCACGATCTGTTGGCGCAGTGTGCTCACTACGACTTTCTCCGCGGTCATCAGCGCGCCGGTCACCATCATCATCACGGCCGCGACCCACGCGTTGGCGACAAGTCCCAGAACCAGAATGGCCGCGCCCACGCCGGCTTTGCCCACGATCATCACCGTGCCGGGGCCGAAGCGCTTGCCGGCGGCCGCGGCGGCCAGTCCCCCGAGCGTCGCACCGACCGCGGTGGCCGTCAGCAACAGGCCGAAACCGAGGTCACGCAGTTCGAGGACGTCCTCGGCCAGCAGCGCGAGCATCGCGAACTGAGCGGTGGCGGCGACGTTGCCGAGGCAGGAAACCACGGCCAGCGCCCGCAGGGTCCGGTTCCCGAACAACCAGCGAACGCCCTCGACGATGTCGCTCCGGATTCTCTTGCGCGGAGCTCCGGACGTGTTCTCCGGCTTGGCGTTCGCCCGGATCGAGAAGATCAACAGGCCGCTGGCGGCGAACGAGAGAGCGTTGGCGGCGAACGGAAGGACGTTCCACACCGCGAACAGCGCGGAGCCGAGCGGAGGCCCTGCGAAGTCCTCACCGCCGCTGTCCGCCGCGACGATCCGCCCGTTCGCCGTCGCCAGGCTCCGCGGATCGCGGGAGACGAAGTCGGGAACGGCCGACTGGGCGGCGATGTCGAAGAAGACTTGACCGACGCCCAGCAGGAACGCCGCGAGCACCAGCCACAACAGGTCCACCTGCGCGGTCAGGACCAACACCGCGAGAGCGACCAAGACCACGAACCGGCCCAGGTCGGCCCACACCATCACCCGCCGGCGGTCCAGCCGGTCCACCACGACACCGGCGTGCAGCGACAGCAGCACCCAGGGGATCTCGGCGGCCATCACGACGAGGCTCAAGGCCATCGGGCTGCTGGTGCTCTGCAGGACCAGCAGGGGCAACGCGGCGGCGTGCATGCCGGTACCGATGGCCGACACGAGAGTGGCGCCGAAGAGCCGGTGGAAGCGACTGCCCAGCCGCACCTTGGCGTCGTCAGACCTCTTCGCCGGCACGTCGAGAATTCCTCCCGTCAGCACACCGGCAACAGACCATGACCTTCACCGTTCGTGGTCTGCTCGGGCGCCGGCAGCACACCTGCCGGGCACGGTACCGATGTCGTCGGCACCACTACGACCAGCGCGGGCGGTCCTGCGACACGACCACCGACGTGGTCCAGCGGTGTCACGACGTCAGGGTGTCCGTTCTAGGCTGGGCGGATGAAGGTTCTGTCCATCCAGTCGGTCGTCGCCCACGGCCACGTCGGCAACTCCGCCGCCGTGTTCCCGCTGCAGCGCCTCGGGGTCGAGGTCGTCCCGATCCCCACGGTGAACTTCTCCAACCACACCGGGTACGGCGCGTGGCGCGGTCCGCTCCTGCCGCCGTCGGACGTGGCCGAGATCCTGCTCGGGGTCGAGGAACGCGGCGTGTTCCCGCAGGTCGACGCCGTGCTGTCCGGCTACCAGGGCGGCACGGGCATCGCCGATGTGATCATCGACGCGGTGCGCAGGGTGAAGGCCGCGAACCCGGCGGCGCTCTACGCGTGCGACCCGGTGATGGGCAACGCCAAGTCCGGCTGCTTCGTCGCGCCCGAGATCCCCGTGCTGCTGCGCGACCGGGTCGTGCCGGTGGCCGACATCATCACCCCGAACCAGTTCGAGCTGGGCTTCCTCACCGGCACCGAGCCGGCGAGCGTCGAGGAGACGCTGGCGTCGGCCGACCTCGCCCGCGCGATGGGTCCGTCGACCGTGCTGGTCACGAGCGTCGAGCGGCCCGACCGGGAGGAGGGCACGATCGAGATGCTCGTCGTGGACACCGCCGGGTCGTGGCTCGTGAGCACCCCGCACCTGCCGTTCAAGGCGAACGGGTCCGGCGACGTCACGGCCGCGCTGTTCACCGCCCACTACGTGCGAACGAAGGACGCGGCGCTGGCGCTGGAGCGCACCGCGTCGAGCGTCTTCGACCTGATCGACCTGACCTACCGCTCCGGTGAGCGCGAGCTGCGGCTGGTGCAGGCCCAGGAGTTCTACGCGACGCCGCGGATGCAGTTCAAGGCCGAGCAGGTGCGCTGAGCCCGAGTCGCGCGGTCGCCACCCCGTGCGGGTCGGTGCCCGGTCACGAGACCGACAGCACCGGGGTGGCGGCCGACGAACGCGTTGTCGACCAGCGCGCCGTCAGTTGCGCACGGCCGACTGGATTCCCAGCTCCGCGGCCCAGCGCTCGACGACGTCCGTGGCGGCCGTCTGCACGGTGTTCGCCGAGACCCGTGCGCCGAGCTCCTTCGCCTGGGCGGTGCGTTCCAGCGCCGCGTCCACGGCGGCACCGAGCCGGTCCAGGGTGATCTTGTGGAACGGCAGGCGCACGCCGGCACCGAGCTTCTCGATGCGCCACGCCCAGTAGGCCTGGTCGGCGAGCACTCCGGCGATGACGGAAGGCAGACCGGCGCGGAGGACGGACGCGGTCGTTCCCGACCCGCCGTGGTGCACGGCGGCCCGGCACCGCGGCAGCACCGCGTCGAAGTCGACGTTGTTCGTGAGGTACAGGTGGTCCGGCAGCTCGGCGCCGTCGGCACCGAAATCGCTCCAGCCGGCGCAGATCAGCCCTCGCAGGCCGCGCTCCCGCGTCAGCCGGGCGATGTCGCGCAGCATGGCCGGGGGGTCGGCCACCGGCGTCGAGCCGAAGCCGAAGAAGACGGGTGCGCTGCCGGCGTCCAGCCAGGCGTCCAGGTCGGCCGGCACCTCTTCGCCGAGGCGGGCCCGCAGGTCGGCGGACAGCGCCTGCCACCCGACGATCTCGTGCCGCGGGTGCCATTCCGCCGGCCTCGGCGCGACGGCCTCGCTGTACATCGCCACCGAAGGGATCAGCTCCACGCGCGGGGCACGCTGGAACCTCGCGATGCCGAGCACGTCGCACATCTCGTCGATGTTCGGCTTGCTCTCCTGCCAAAACGCCATGTCCAGCAAGCGCCAGCTGGCCAGGTTCAGCCAGCGCAGTCGCAGGTCGTGGACGGGCGAGAGGAAGCTCGCGTGGTTCCCCGCGTCGAGGACCGGGTACGGGCTGGACGTGCGGTGCGGCACACCGAGCGCCTTCGCGAGGCACTCGCCGCGGTACACGGTCGTGATCGTCGAGATCACCAGGTCGGCGCCTTCGGCCGCGGTGACGCACGCGTCGATGATCGAGCGGTTCGCCGCGCGCTCTTCCAGGGTCATCGCCTTCAGGAACGCGAGGACCTTGCCTTGTGCCATGTGGTTCCGCGCCGCCTCGGAGGTCAGGAGCGCGTTCATGTCCGGCTTCATCGGGACGACGTCGATGCCGGCACGTGCGACCCACGCCGCGAGGTTCTCGTTCACCGTCATCACCACCGAGTGCCCCCGGCGCCGCAGTTCGTCGCCGAGCGCCACCATCGGCTGGATGTCTCCCCGCGAACCGTGCGCGAGCATCGCCACTCTCATTGGAACTTCCTTCGCAGTGGTCTGTGAACTCCTGTGCGGAAGCGCCGGATCCTCGGCCTTCCGTCCACACCGGACGTGTCAGGTGATGCGGTCGAGGTGCACGGGGAGACCGCCGGTCGGAGACGGGGTGTTCGACCAGTCCCACCGCGCTCGGTAGCCCTCCGGCAGCCGCCACCGGTGACGCAGCAACAACTCGTGCAGGATCGTCTTGACCTCCAGGAAGCCCAGCACCATCCCGATGCACTTGTGCGCACCGCCGCCGAAGGGCACCCATGCGAACCGGTGCGCCTGGTCCTCCCGGCGCGGTTCGGCGAACCGGTCCGGGTCGAACGCGTCGGGGTCGCGCCAGTACGCCGGGTCGTAGTGGTTGGCGGCGGGCATGACGACCGTGGTGGTGCCGGCCGGCAGGTGGTAGCCCGTGAGGTCGACGTCGCGGACAGTCCTGCGCACGAAGGTGGGCACGGGCGCGACCAGGCGCAGCGACTCCTTCACCACCAGGTCGAGCGTGGTCAGCCGGTCGAGACCGTCGATGTCGGGTGCCGGCCCCAGGGCGGCGGACTCGGCACGGGCCCGTTCCTGCCACTCCGGCTGGCGAGCCAGGTGGTACATCGCCGCCGTCGCCGTGGTGGCCGAGGTGTCGAGCGCGGCCACCATCAGGAAGATCATGTGGTCGACGATCTCGGTGTCGGTGAACCGCTGGCCGTCCTCGTCCCGTGCGGAGGCCAGCACCGAGAACAGATCGCCGCCGGCGCTGTGCCGTCTGGCGGGCAGGTCGGCCTTGAAGTACTCCTCGAGCATCCTCCTGCCCCGCAGCCCTGCCTGCCACTTGCCGCCCGGCACGGGAAACCGCGCCAGTGCGGTGGTGCCGTCGACCGCGGCCTTGAACGCCCGCATCACCGGCTCGTTCGTGCCGAGGGCGCGCGCCATGAACACCTGCGAGCCGATGTCCATGGTGAGCCGGGCCATCAGCGGGTGGACGGCGAGCCGGGCCGGCAGGTCGTCGAGCACCTCGCGGACGACCTGGCCGGCGACCTCCGCGTAGGCGGCGAGCCGGGGCCGGGTGAAGGCCTGCTGCATGATCCGCCGGTGCTGCAGGTGTTCGTCGTCGAGCATCAGCAGGCCGCGCCGGAAGAACGGGTCGAAGAACAGGTTCCACCCGGACTGCGAGAAGGCCTTGTCCTTGTTGGTGAGCACGGCCTGGGTGGCGTCGGCGCCCCCCACCACCGCCATCTTGACGCCGAACGCCTTCATCCACGACACCGGTCCGTACCGCGTCACCCTGGCGCGTTCGAACCGCGGGCCGTACCGCATCCACGCGAGCCCGTGACCGACCAGGGGAAGACCGGGGTCGCCGGGCACGGCCCGCAGGCCCGAGCCCGGCGGCGGCGCGGCCAGGTGCTCGGTCCGCGCGGCGCCGCCGCGCAGCACCCGCGACTCCAGCCAGCGCGGCACCGGCGCCGTGCTGATCGACAAGCGGCGCGTCTGCTGTTCGTGAACCGTCATGCCGGTTCTCTTTCCTGTCGCAAGTCGGGTATCAGTGCGTGAGGCGAGGACGGGCGGCAACGCGCCTCGTGGCCGTCCACCGCCGCGGACGGCTCAGCTCCGCCGAACCTGCGTCAAGAGATCACCCGCAACGCACGGCCCACCTTCTCGAACGCCTCCAACGTGCGCTCCAGGTGCTCGGGGGTGTGCGCGGTGTTGAAACTGGTGCGGATGATGCTCCGCCCCCTGGCGACGGCCGGGGGGATGGCCGGGGTGGCGAAGACCTTCTCGTCCCACAACCCGCGCCAGAACTGGAGAGCGGTGCCCTCGTCCCCGACCAGCACGGGGATGATCGGGCTGTTGGAACCGAGCAGGTCGAAGCCCAGGCCCAGGAGGTTCCGGCGCATGAAGTCGACCTTGGCCCACATCTGCTCGCGGTGCTCGGGCTCGGAGCGGATGATGCGCAACGCCGCGAGGCTGGCGGCGATGTTCGGAGCGGGTAGAGCGGTGCTGAAGATGAGCAGCCGTGCGGTGTGCTTGACGTGGTCGATGACGTCGGCCGTGCCCGCCAGGAACCCGCCGACGGACGCAAGCGCCTTCGAGAACGTGCCCGCCACGACGTCGACGTCGTCAGCCAGGTCGAAGTGGACGTGCGACCCTTCGCCGTGCGGCCCGAGCACGCCGGTCGCGTGCGCGTCGTCGCACACCACTCGCGCGCCGTACCGCCTGGCGACGTCCACGACTTCGGGGATCGCCCCGATGTGGCCGGACATCGAGAAAACGCCTTCGGTGTAGATCACGCGTCCACCCGGCAGGCCTTCGTCCTCTTTGAGGAGCCGCTCGAGGTCGGCGGCGTCGTTGTGCTCGAAGCGCCGCGGGCGGTTCGCCATCAGCCGCGAGCCGTCGATCATGCTCGCGTGGTTCTCGTTGTCGAAGTACAGGATGTTGCGGCGTCCGCCCAGCGTCGACACGGCCGAGGCGGTCGAGAGGAAGCCGGCGCTGAAGATCAGTGCGGATTCCTTTCCGAGGAAGTCCGCCAGTTCGGCCTCGAGGGTCTCGTGGAGCTCGAGGGTGCCGGTCAGGAACCGCGATCCCGAACAGGACATGCCGAAGTCGTCCACCGCGTCACGCGCGGCCTTGCGCACCCGTTCGTCCTGCGTCAGGCCCAGGTAGTCGTTGGAACCGGTGAGGACGTACTGCTCGCCGTCCACCACCACGGTGCCGCCGTTGTGCCGGGCCATGGCCTTGAAGAACGGGTACATCCCCACTGCGCGTGCCTGGTCCGCCCGACTCGGGGCCCGCAGATCGGCGAAAGCGTCCACAACGGGTTCACGAAGGAGGCTCGAGGTGCCTCCGATGATGCCAGTCTCGCCCATGGCCGAACACTCCTGGTTCGTTGCTCCGCGAAAAGTCCCGCACGGCTGATGAAACAGACGTTATTGCACGGCGCACCACATTCCGCCCATTGCTCAGTAATCGCATAGCTGAAAAGGCGTTTCCTTGTCGGCAGGAATCGCGGATGCTCGAGACATCCGCCGCATTCGAACGCAAAGGCCGAGAACGTGCATTTGCCGAGTTTTTCGGATGCTCCGCCGGCGAGACCGGACCGCGGCACGTGCGGAGCTGAGCGGTAGTCGCCGTCCGGGCGCACCAGGGCGAGCCAGCCGAGGCCCTACCCCGCAGAACGAAGATTCGGACGAGCGGTGGCCGCGAGCGTCTCGCGGCCACCGCTCACTCAGTGGTGGTGACCCTCGTGGCCACCGCCGTGGTACTGGTGCACCACGGCATGCCCCTTGCCGCGCGAGATCAGCCAGCGGTTGACCGGAACGGTGACCACGAACGCCACCGCGAGCGCGAACGCCAGGCTCCCCCAGAACAACCAGCTGGCCAGGCCGGCCTCCATCGCACCGGGCACGATCAGCATCACGCCGTTGTCGACGACCTCCATCACGGCGATCGACACGGTGTCGGCGGCGAGCGCCACACCGATCGCGGCGCGCAGCGGGAGACCGGACCTGAGCACCGGACGGATCGTCAACGCGTACCCGAAGACGAACGCGAGCGCCACGGCGAGGGCGATCGTCGCCAGGTTCGACCAGCCCAGCGCGGTGCCGATGACCATGCCGAGGACCTCACCGATGGCGCAGCCCGTGAGGCAGTGCAGCGTCGCCGAGACGGCCAGCTTCGTCAGACCCGTTTGCCCACCGGTGTGGTTCATCGCCTGCTCCTCGTCTTCCGACCTTGATACCCCAGTGGGGTATGTTGGCGGCCAAGTTACGCTCATACCCCCCGGGGGTGTCAAGCCTTCTTCGCGGAGCGGCAGGACCGAAGACGGAATGTCCAGGAAGACGAGCGGCCACCGTCCACTGGCGGCGTCAGCCATCACGGCGGCCCGTGCCGCACCGGCCGTGTTGTTGGTCGAGGGACCTGCGTGGCCCGAATCAGGGACCTACTACCCTGGATAGGATTTGAGGCCGGTCGATCTGCTCCTCTTTGAACCAGATCACGCAGCGACCCGTAGACACCGTTGATGCGGCCTACTAGGTAGGGTAGTTGCATGGCTCCAGAGACGCACGGCAGGACGATCCAATGGATCCTGCTGTGCGCGCTGTTCCTCGGGGTGGTCGGCATGCATCACGTCAATGTGAGCAACGACGCGCCAGCCGCACACGGAACCGTGTCCACGAGCACACACGGTGCACACCATTCCGGAGATCCCGCGCCGGAGCCAGCACACGACATGCTCCACCTGTGCGTTGCCGTACTCACCGCGGTCGCGTCGTTGCTCCTGTTCGCATGGCCGCTGCTGCTGACCAAGAGGCGCCTTGTTCCCGTACGCCTCCAGGCGACGGGTGTCCGGCCTCGCGCCCCGGAACGACCGCCGAGAGGCGGTCGCGACCTGCTCGGCTCCCTCTGCGTGCTGAGGCTGTGATCAGTCCGGACTCCGGAGACAGATCACACATTTCCCAGCACAGGAGGAAGAAGCTCGATGAGGAAGTCTCTGATCAGATTCGGCGTCGCGGGCGTCGCTGTTCTCACGCTCGTCACCGGGTGCAGCAGCGGCGGCAACGACATGGGTGGCATGCAGCACGACTCGGCGAGCGCGCCGGCTCCGGCCCCCGGCCGGCAGGCGGCGGACCACAACGACCACGACGTGCGGTTCGCCCAGGAGATGATCGTCCACCACCGGCAGGCGGTGGAGATGGCCAAGATGGTGCCGGGCAGGAGCACGAACGCGAAGGTCCTCGACCTCGCCAAGCGCATCGAGGGCGCGCAGGACCCGGAGATCAGGACCATGACCGGGTGGCTCTCGAAGTGGGGCGCGGCCCCGGCTGCGTCGTCGATGCCCGGGATGGACCACGGTTCGATGGACCACGGCACCGGCATGATGACCGCAGAGGAGATGGCCGGGCTCGGCCGGGCCGCGGGTGCCGGGTTCGACCACATGTGGACGGAAATGATGATCAAGCACCACCAGGGTGCGATCGAGATGTCCACAACCCACCTCGACAAGGGCAGCAACGCCGAGAGCAAGAAGCTCGCGCAGGACATCATCACCGCCCAGCAGGCGGAGATCACCGAGATGCAGGGGCTGCTGAAGTAGGACCACCCCGTCACACGACGTCCGGGCCGGGTGAACACCAGTTCACCCGGCCCGGACGTGCTTCTCACCGAGTTCGAGGGGGTGCCTCGGCGAGGTCGTGGCCGACACGGGGGAAGTCGGCCTGAACCTACTATAGCGAATAGTATGTGGACCTACCGCGCAGGCCGCATTCTCCCTGAGCGACAACGAACCCGGTGCCCACGACGCCGCGGTGAGCCAGGTCACGACAGATACCCCTACCCCGTACCGCTAGCAGGCCTTGCACACCCATACCCCCCTTAGGTATGTTTGCCGCAAGCGCCCGTCGTTCCCCCGGTCAGTTGCGACCGGCCGCGCGACGGACCGATCGACAGGAGCGGCACATGCACGGCTACACGGACAACAAGGAAGCCCACCTCCGCCGCCTGAAGCGCATCGAGGGTCAGGTGCGCGGCCTGCAACGGATGATCGAGAACGACGATTACTGCATCGACGTCCTCACTCAGATCTCCGCCGCGACGCGCGCACTCCAAGCCGTCTCGCTCGGGCTGCTCGACGAGCACCTGAAGCACTGCGTCAGCGAGGCGATCACCGAGGGCGGTGCCAAGGCGGACGAGAAGATCGCCGAGGCCAGCAACGCCATCGCCCGCCTCGTCCGCTCCTGATTTCCCAGTCCCATCAGCAACGAGGAGTTCCCCATGGCCGAGACCAGCTACACCGTCACCGGCATGACCTGCGGACACTGCGTCAGCTCGGTCACCGAGGAGATCGGCCGGATCGGCGGCGTGCGGAAGGTCGACGTCGAGCTGGACAGCGGCAGGGTCACCGTCACCAGCGACCAGCCGGTCGCCGAGGACGACGTCCGCGCCGCTGTCACCGAGGCCGGCTACACGCTCGTCGCGAGCTGAGAGGGTCCGAGATGAACACCGCCACGAAGGTGAGCGCCTACGCGGGCGTGCTGGCGATCGTCTTCGGCGGCGCCTGGACGGCCGGCGCCGCGGCCGGTCCGTCCGGTGGCGACACCGCCCCGGCCGCGATGGACCACGGCGCCGCGCAGTCCCCCGCCGGCACCGACGGCGACGAGCTGCCGCCCGGTCTGTCCGCCGCGGACAACGGCTACGTGCTGAAGCCGTTGCGCACCAGCGCGAACGCCGGCGAGCAACAGACCTTCCAGTTCAGCATCGGCACCGCCGACGGCGGCACGGTGACGGAGTTCGACGTGGAGCACGAGAAGCGGCTGCACCTCGTGCTGGTGCGCCGGGACGGTTCCGGGTTCCAGCACGTGCACCCCGCGATGGCCGCGGACGGCACGTGGTCGGTGCCGCTGACCCTGCCCGCCGCCGGCAGCTACCGGGTCTTCGCCGACTTCAAGCCGGAGAACGGCACCAAGACCACGCTCGGCACGGACATCCAGGTGTCCGGCGCCTACGAGCCGAAGCAGTACGAGACGGACTCGCGGGAGTTCACGGTGGACGGCTACACGGTCCGCCTCGACGGCGATCTGAAACCCGGTGCGGAGTCCACGGTGACCACGACGGTGACCAGGGACGGCAAGCCGGTGACCGACCTGCAGCCCTACCTGGGCGCCCATGGCCACCTGGTCGCGCTCCGGTCCGCCGACCTCGCCTACCTGCACGTTCATCCGGTGGAGGCACCCGGTGCCGGCCCCGAGGTGAAGTTCGCGGTCGAGGTCCCGACGTCCGGCGGGTACCGCCTCTTCCTGGACTTCCAGCACGGGGGTCAGGTCCGCACCGCGGAGTTCACCCTCGCCACCACGGGCACGGCCGCATCGCAACCGCAGACGCAGCCCACCAGCACGACCACACCCAAGGAGGAGGACGGCCATGGCCACGGCGGCTGACGTCCGCACGAGTCAGATCGAACTCTCGATCGGCGGGATGACCTGCGCCTCCTGCGCCGCGCGGATCGAGCGCAAGCTGAACAAGCTCGACGGCGTGCGGGCCAGCGTCAACTACGCCACCGAGAAGGCCAGGGTCAGCTTCCCGGAGTCCTTCACCGCCGAAGAGCTGGTGAAGGTCGTCGAGAACACCGGCTACACCGCCGAGCTGCCCGCTCCCCCGCGTGCCGCCGAGAGCACGGAGGAGGCGCAGGAGGACCCCACCCGCACGCTGCGGCAGCGGTTGATCACGTCGATCGTGCTCACCGTGCCGGTCATCGCGCTCGCCATGATCCCGGCGCTGCAGTTCACCCACTGGCAGTGGCTGTCGCTCACGCTCGCCGCTCCCGTCGTGGTGTGGGCCGCCTGGCCGTTCCACAAGGCCGCGTGGACCAACGCGCGCCACGGCGCCGCGACGATGGACACGTTGATCTCCATCGGCGTCGCCGCCGCGTTCCTGTGGTCGCTGTACGCGCTGTTCCTCGGCACCGCGGGCACGCCCGGCATGACGCACGCCTTCGAGCTCACCGTCCAGCGGATGTCCGGCGCGGGCAACATCTACCTCGAGGTCGCCGCGGGCGTCACCACGTTCATCCTCGCGGGCCGCTACTTCGAGGCGCGGTCGAAGCGCCGTGCCGGGGCCGCGCTCCGGGCGCTGCTCGAGCTCGGCGCCAAGGAAGTCGCGGTGTTGCGGGACGGACGCGAGCAGCGGATCGGTGTCGACGACCTGAGGGTCGGCGACCGGTTCGTGGTGCGGCCGGGCGAGAAGGTCGCCACCGACGGCGTGATCGTGGAGGGCAGCTCGGCGATCGACGCGAGCATGCTCACCGGCGAGTCGGTGCCCGTCGAGGTCAGGACCGGTGACACCGTCGTGGGCGCCACGGTCAACGCCGGTGGCCGGCTGGTCGTGCGCGCCACCCGCATCGGCGCGGACACGCAGCTCGCGCAGATGGCGAAGCTCGTCGAGGACGCCCAGAGCGGCAAGGCGGAGATCCAGCGCCTCGCCGACCGGGTCTCCGCGGTGTTCGTGCCGATCGTGATCGCGCTGGCCGTCGGAACGCTCGCGTTCTGGCTCGGTGCGGGGTCGGGCGCCTCGGCGGCCTTCACCGCCGCGGTGGCCGTGCTGATCATCGCGTGCCCGTGCGCGCTCGGCCTGGCGACGCCCACCGCGTTGCTGGTCGGCACCGGGCGCGGCGCGCAGCTGGGCATCCTGATCAAGGGACCGGAGGTGCTGGAGTCCACTCGCCGGGTCGACACCGTCGTGCTCGACAAGACCGGCACCGTCACCTCCGGGCAGATGAGCCTCGTCGAGGTCCACGCCGCCGACGGCGTGACCGGGGACGAGGTGCTGCGCCTGGCCGGCGCGCTGGAGCACGCCTCCGAGCACCCGATCGCGAAGGCGATCGCCACGGGTGCCACCGACCGCGTGGGCGACCTGCCGGCGGTGGAGGACTTCCGGAACCTGGAGGGCCTCGGCGTCCAGGGCGTCGTCGACGAGCACGCCGTGCTGGTCGGCCGCGAGCGCCTGCTCCAGGAGTGGAGCGTCGGGCTGAGCGAGGAGCTCACCGCCGCCAAGGAGGAGGCGGAGGACAAGGGTCGTACCGCCGTGGTGGTGGCGTGGGACGGCGAAGCGCGAGGCGTGCTGGTCGTGGCCGACACGGTCAAACCCACCTCGGCCGAGGCGATCGCGGGGCTGCGCGGCCTCGGACTGCGGCCGGTGCTGCTGACCGGGGACAACGAGGCGGTCGCCCGGGCCGTCGCCGCCGAGGTCGGCATCGACGAGGTCATCGCCGAGGTGCTGCCCGAGGACAAGGTCGACGTGGTCAAGCGCCTGCAGTCCGAGGGCCGCGTGGTCGCGATGGTCGGTGACGGCGTGAACGACGCCGCCGCGCTCGCCCAGGCCGATCTCGGCCTCGCCATGGGCACTGGCACCGACGTCGCGATCGAGGCCAGCGACCTCACGCTCGTCCGGGGCGATCTGCGCGCCGCGGTCGACGCGATCCGGTTGTCGCGCCGCACGTTCAGCACGATCAAGGGCAACCTGTTCTGGGCGTTCGCCTACAACGTGGCCGCCCTGCCGCTGGCGGCGCTCGGCCTGCTCAACCCGATGATCGCGGGCGCCGCGATGGCGTTCTCGTCCGCCTTCGTGGTGGGCAACAGCCTGAGACTGCGGGGCTTCCGCAGCGCGAACAAGCAGACCGTCTGATTCGTGGCCCGGCTCGCCACCGTGCGAGCTGGGCCACTTCCACGCTGAGGGGGCAGTGGCTCCACCTCCTCGACTGCGACGCCCTCGCGGCCGCTCACCGGCTGCTGACCTACGACCAGGACACGGGCGCTCGACGGGCCGCCCGATCGCCGACGACTACCGCGTCGAGAACTTCACGCTGGACCTGCTCGTCCTGCTGGACGAGCTGGACCTCGACGAGCCGATCGACTTCATGGGCTCGTCACTGGGCTGCCACGTGGCGTTGCGCGCCGCCATCGCGGCACCGGGCCGCTTCCGCCGACTCGTGCTGATCATCCCGCCGGTGGCGTGGGAGGAGGGCCCGGACCAGACGAACACAGGTGTTCGAGTTGATGGCTTGATCCGACCGCCGGGCATACTTCTCGTCCTGCGGGAAAGGGTGAAGCGATGCGTGGACTGGGTGAGCTGGAAGCCGCCGTCATGGACGTGCTCTGGCACGCCGGAGAACCGCTGAAGGTGCGCCAGGTGCTCGAACGTCTCGACACCGGCAAGCAACTCGCCTACACGACCGTGATGACCGTGCTGGACAACCTGCACCGCAAGGACTGGGTCGCCCGCGAACTCGAGGGCAAGGCCTACCGGTACGAGCCGACGATCAGCCGGGTCGAAGCGGCCTCGAACGCCGTGCGCGACATCCTCGTCGCCTCCGGCGACCCGGAAGCCGCCCTGCTGCACTTCGCGCAGTCGGCGACGGCCGAGGAGTCGGCCGTGCTGCGCAAGGCGTTCCGCCGCAAGGTCGCCGGGAAATGACCGTCGCCCTGGCCCTGCTGCTCGCGTCCGCCGCGGCCGGCTGGCTGGCGCCACCCCTGCTGCGGAGCCTGGGCGACCCGGTGGTCGCTCTCGTCGGGTGGCTCACGTCGATCGTCGCGGTGGTCGCCACCTCGGCCGTCGCGGTGGTCTTGCTCCTGCTGCCCGAGCACGGCCTCTCCACCCTGCACCACTGCTGGGAGTCGGTGGTCCACGGCGCCACCCCCACCGTCGAGGTGCTCAGCGGCATCACCGGCGGCGCCCTGCTGACCGGGCTGCTCGTCCGCTTCATCGTCGTCGGCGCGCGCGGCGCCCGCCGACGCGCCCGAGCCCGCGAGGAGCAGCTCGCGGTGCTCCGGCTCGCCGGACGACGAGAAGCCGGCGCGCCTGCGACCGTGTGGCTCGACCACGAACGCCCCCTGGCGTTCAGCCTCGCGGCCAAGCCCGGCATCGTGGTCGCCACGGAGGGACTTCACCTCCACCTGACCCCCGGCGAGGTCGACGCCGTCCTGGACCACGAACGAGCCCACCTCACCGGGCGCCACCACCTGCTGGTGGCCGCCGCGGACGCCGTCGCCACCGCGTTGCCCGTCCTGCCGCTGTTCAAGCGGGCGGGCAGCACGATCCGCGAGCTGGTCGAGATGTCGGCGGACCTGACCGCGGCCCGCACCCACGGCGCGGACACCGTCCGCACCGCCCTGCTGCGCGTCTCGTGCCACGGCGCCCCGAACTCGGCGCTCGCGATGGGCAGGGACGCGATCGACGCCCGGCTCGAACACCTGCGGCGGCGGCCCCGCACACCGAGCCGCGTGGGCAGAGTCCTCTCCAGCACGCTCACCGGCCTCACGGCCGTCGCACTCCCCCTCGCCACCGCTTCGACGACGATGTTCACGCTGATGCTGCTGACGTGCTGACATCCACTTCACTGGACGCCATGACCCGAACGCTTCTCGCGGTGCACGCCCATCCCGACGACGAGTCGACGTCCACCGGCGGCATCCTGGCCCACTACGCGTCGCTCGGCACCCGGATCGTGCTCGTGACGTGCACGAACGGCGAGCTCGGCGACGCGCCGGACGGTGCCAAGCCGTTCACACCCGCGCATGACCCCGCACGGGTCGCGGCGCACCGGTGCGTGTGCCTTGATCGAAACCCGGCGCTGTGGCCGCCGGGTCTCGATAACGTGACCATGTGACTGCTGACAGCCATGACGACGGTGCCGTGTCCAGACCCAGCCGTGCGGGCGCGGCCTGGTCGGCGCAGGACACCGCGGTTCTGGTGGACGGGATCCGGCGCGGGACGCCGCTGAACGAGCTGGCGCGAGCGTTGCAGCGCACGACCGGCGCCCTGCAGGCGCGCTGTCAGGCGCTCTTGCCCCCGCGACTGCGGCCTGCTTCGCGGGCGGATGCCGCAGCGGTGTTGCGCGAGCACCTGGCGGCCGATCCGGCTTTCGACGTGGCAGCGGGAAGCCCGAGCCGTACGTCGCGCCGGCATCGGCAGGACGGCCGCAGGACCGCTGCGATGCCGGTGCGGCTGAGCACCGAACAGCGGCGGATGATCGACGCGGTGCGGGCCGGGCGGGACGTCATCGTCGACGCGACGGTGGGATCGGGCAAGACCACGGCGATCCAGGCGTTGTGCACCGAGGTGGGCCGGAGCCGGAAAGTCCTGTACCTGACCTACAGCAAGCTGTTGAAGGCGGACGCACAACGCCGGGTGAGGCACGCGAAGGTGCAGAACTACCACGGCATCGTGTACCCCTCGCTGGTCGAGGCGGGCATCAGGTGCGGTATCGGCGAGTCGATCCGGCGGTTCAACGCGGCGTTCACCGAGCTCTCGGCGGGTTTCCCCAGGTTCGACCTGCTCGTGGTCGACGAGTACCAGGACATCAACGAGGAGTACGCGCAGCTCTTGCGCAACATCAAGTCGCTGAACCCGTCGATGCAGACCGTGCTGGTCGGCGACCTCGCCCAGAAGGTGCAGTCGAACACGACGCTGGACGTCCAGCGGTTCACCAGGGAGATCACCCGGCAGGCCGAGCTGATGCCGTTCACCCAGTCCTTCCGCGTCGGCCCGGAACTCGGAGCACTGCTCAGCGAGGCGTGGAACAAGCCTGTCGTCGGCGTCAACCGAGCGCAGACGATCCAGTACGTCTCCTACGACGAAGCGCTCGAGTTCATGGCGGCGAAAAGTCCCGGCGACCTGCTGTGCCTGGGCAGGCGCAACGGGCAGATGGCCGAGGCGTTGAACCACCTCGAACGCAAACACGGTGACGTCTTCAACAAGAAGACCGTCTACGCCTCCATCCGGGATGGCGACACCTCGGTGACCTACAACGACGACACCGCGGTGTTCACGACGTTCGACTCCAGCAAGGGCCTCGAACGGTCGGCGAGCGTGGTGTTCGACTACGACGAGACCACCTGGGACATGCGCTGCCGGTTCCCCGGCGTCGACAAGACCGTCCTGCGCAACGTCTTCCTGGTCGCGGCCTCCCGCGGGAAGAACGAAGTCGTCTTCGTGCGATCGGAACAGTCGCATCGGCAAGCCAGGAGCATCGGCTTCATCCCCGTGCAGCGGTTCACCGGGCTGCTGGACGACGCACTTCCGAAGTACGAGAAGCCGTTGCTGGCATCGGACTGCTTCGACTTCACCTATGCGGAGAACCTCCAGGCCTGTGTCGACCTGCTGGACCGGCAACGCCTCGACGACGGCACGGGCGAGGAGATCGACATCGACCGCGTCGACGGGCTGATCGACCTCTCCCCCGTGGTGGGGCACTACCAGGAGGCGGTGTTCTTCGACAGGTACAACCCGGCGGCCGAGGTGCTGCTGAACCCCAAACCGATCGCGAAGCGACTGCGCGCCCTGCTGAACGAGGACCCCTGGCACAACTCGCTGGTGCTGACCGCTGTCGACACGGACCAGATGCGCTACGCGGAACAGGTCACGCGGAAAGTGGGCGATGAGGTTCGTGACGCGGTGACGAGGCGGCTGGCGACACAGCTTCCCCGCGACTGCGAGGCACAGGTGTCGATGACCCTGTCGGGACTGGCTGTCGCCTCGTCCGCGGCGACGCCGATCACGTTCACGGGTGTCGCGGACGCCGTGCACGACGGCCGGGTCTTCGAGCTCAAGTTCGTCTCCGAGCTCGATCACGCCATGTTCCTGCAGCTGGCGCTCTACCTCGTCATGAGCGGGCACCGGACGGGCGTGCTGTGGAACACGCGCACCGATGAGCGCTGGGCGGTGCGGGTGCCTGACCGCGAAAGGTTCATGCACGCCGTCATCGTGTGCGTGACCAAACAGCGCTACCGGACCTTCCAGCCGGCGACACCACCGCAGCACCAGGTCGGCCGGCTTCGCGGGATCTCCGACGGCCTGCTCACCCGGCTGCGCCGGGCCGGACGGCCCTCGCGCTGATGCGGGAAACCCGAGCCGGTCGACGCGAACGAGCCCGGCGGGCACGAACGTCGACCGGCTTCCCTGTCAGGCGAGCAGTTCCACGGGTCCGGCCAGGTGCCGGAGCTCGGCGTTGCACATCATGAGCCGCTTGGCCGGAAGGTGCCGCAGGTAGTGGTCCACGTCGGCGCCGAGCGCGAACACGTGCACCGGTACGCCCGAGGCGCGGCCCGACTCGACGGTGTCGCGCAGCGCGGCCAGCACGGCCGGGTGCCGGGTCTGGTAGGTGGCGGCGACCCGGTGGTTGCCGCGGTCGGCCGCGAGGTAGAACTGGATCAGGTCCTTGGTGCCGACGAACAGCTCGCTGGCACCCGCCGCGCAGAACTCGGCCGCGGAGTGCACCGCGGCCGGTGTCTCCACGAAGACGCCGAGCGGGGTGTCGCCGGTCAGGGCGAGGTGGTCGCGCAGGCGCAGGAACTCGGTGCTGTCGTTGATGAACGGCACCGCGAAGCTCAGCCGGTCCGCGGCCGCGCCGAAGTGGTCGGCCACGTGGGCGCGCAGCGAGCGGAACGCGGTCGGGTAGTGGCGTTCGGCGAGCAACCACCGGGCTCCGTGCAGGCCCATCTCGGGGTTGGGCTCGGCGTCCACCTCGGCCCCGGCGGTCATCCGTGCGGCGTCGTCGGAGCGGAGGTCGAGCAGCCGCATGACGAGTCGTTGCCCCGGAAGGAGTTCCTCCACCATCGAGTGCAGTTCCGCCGCGACGGCGACGCCGTAGCGCTCGGCCTCGCGCGGCCCGGCGCGGAGGGCGTCGACCGGGCTCAGGCCCGCGCTGAGGCACAGGAACTCCTCGCGGATGAAGTAGCTGTCCACGTGCGGGGTGAGGTCGTTGGTGGAGCGGATGTCCGAGGCGTCGGCGATGACCACGCAGATCGACTCGACGTCGCCGAGGCCCGAGATGGAGGGTTTCACCTGTGGCTGCACGTGTTCGGCGTTGCCGTGGAGGACCACGCCGCGGTCGAGCCGGATGGTGATGTCGCCGGCGAGCGCGTCCAGGTCGTGCGGGTCGACGCGCAGGACGGGGATGCCGCGGGAGCGGCACAGCGACTGCATGTGGCCGGTCCGGCCGCCTCGTGCGCAGATCACGGCAGCGGACGACAGGATGGCGTCGTAGAGGTGCGGGCCGAGTTCACCGGTCAGCAGGACAGCGCCGGCGACGGGTTCCCCCGTTCGGTTGCAGGTGCCGCGGACGGTCTTGAGGGGTCCGCCGACCAGTACGTCCGCACGTGTTTCGCGAAGGTTCACAGGCGTCCTTCCACCACTCCCGGGCCGGAGCGCCGCGGTCGGCAGGGCGTGGGCGGCGCACTCCGGATCGTGTCGAGGATCGCAGCCGCCGAACCGGCCGCGCATCTTCCGGAATGCCCGGTGCCCGCGCGTCAGCCGGTGGGCGTGGCCGGCTCGTCGAGTCCCAGCAGGGAGCGGAGGTCCCTCGGTGTCACCGACAGGTCGTTGAGCTTCGTCGCGGCCACCGCGTTCACCGCGAACCGGAGCGTGGTCGTCGCGAGCCCGCCGTCACCGGCCAACGACTCTCGTGCGGCCGCCAGGCTCTCGTCGAGGCGCAGTGCCAGTTCCTCGCGGTCACGCCGCCGTCGAGCGGCCATCCTGCGCGCTTCGAGCGAGACCGCGCGTGCGAACGCCGGTGCGGCCAGGTCCGCTGCCCCGTCACCGGCCCGGTCGTCGTAGCAGGACTCGAGCCGGCGCAACACGTCCGCGGCGACACCGACGGAGTGGTTCTTGATCGCGGCGAGGTTGAACGCGAACGCGCCCATGCGGCCGTACCGCACGATTTCGTCGCCCTCGCGGGGACCGCCGACCACCGAGATCGGGCCGGACGGGACACCGGCCGGGCCGAGCAGGACACCGGTCTCGTCCACCTCCACCCCGCGGCCGGTGCGCCCGTGCCGCACGGCCAGGCCGCGCGCGAGCAGGTTCGTCCACAGAGGAGAACCGGCTCGCTCGTAGTCCGGCTCCCGGCCGAAGTTCGAGATGACCAGGTCCGCCTCGACCGTCCGGTCCGAGTCCTGTGTGGACACGGTGAGCGCCAGCGTGCCGTTGCCGGTGTCGGCGATCCGGGTCACCTTCCCGGTCGTGACGGTGATCTGCCCGTCATCGGTCATCGCCGCGTCGACGACCTCGGTCGTGTACGCCACGGCGCTCACCCGCAGGGTGGCGAGCACGCTGCCGTAGCCGTCGAGGAGCGCGCGCAGATCGGCTGTCGGCACGCAGCGCAGGAGTTCGGGCAGGTGGGGCTCCCAGGACTTGGCGACCCGTTCGGTCACCACCGCCGGTGCCACGTCGGGGTGCTTCTCGGCCACGACGGCGCAGGCCCGTTCCCATTCGTCCTTCACGCGCCGGACCAGGTCACCGGGTCCTTCGTAGTCGCCGCGCAACCGCGGCGGGGGCAGGTCGAGCACCTGGTGGCGGTGGTCCGGCGGGTAGGTGCGGATCGTCAGACCGGACCGCGAGATCATGTGGATCTTCCCGGTGTGCCCGCGACGCAGGAGCAGCGCCGCGGAGTCGTAGCCGGTGAGCAGGGTGCCGATGATCGCGACGACGGCGTCCGGCCGCACGGCCTGCACGCGTTCGACCCCCGCGGCGGAGTAGGGGTGCCGGACGAACGACGGGTGGTCCAGCACCTCGGCCGCGAACGGGTGCGTCCGCTGCTCCAGGCCTGTCGCGATGACGAGGTGGTCGGCTCGCAGGCGCACCCGCGACGACCCGGTGTCACCGGGCGGCGCGGGTTCGCGTGGCAGGGCGAAGTCCTCCACGACGACGTGCACGTCACCGGCGTCGACGGTCACGTCGACCACCTCGCCGTCGACCTCGGTCAGCGTCACGCCCGCCGACGCCTCGCGCGCGGCTTCGGCGAGGCGGTCGGCGAGGTAGTCGGCGTAGATCCGGCGCGGCGCGGGCCCGGACTCGGTGAACGTGACGTCACGCCACTCCGGCGCCCAGCCGGTCCGGTCCGCGCTGGTGTTGGCCCACGTCACGAAGTCGTCGACGTCCTCGCGGAACATCGACATGCGCCCGGCCTGGATGTTGAAGACGTGGTGCCAGGGGTTGCCCGCCGGGTGGTAGGCCACGCCGGCGTTGCGGTGCTCCGGGTTGCGCTCGACCAGCACGACCTGCAGTGGTTCTCTGGCGAAACGCAGGAGCCGGACCGCGGTGGCGGTGCCACCGAGTCCCGCTCCGACGATGACCACCCGCCGGGATCTGTCGGAGAATCGCACCCTGGTCGTCACTCCTGTTCGCACGACTCGGCCGGCTCCCGGCCACGGCTTCGGCTCGCGGTGGGCCGGAGAGCTCACCGGTTCTGGACGTCTTGCACGATCACCGCGTGCCCGGCGGGCGTCGCGTCAGACGCCGAGTGCTTCCGCCGCAAGGGCGGTGCCCTCCACTCGTGCGGCGATCTTGGCGAAAGCGGTGTCCCGGGAGGTCGAGGTGTCGTCGGCGAACGGCGAGAAGCCGCAGTCGTCGCAGGTCCCCAGGCGGTCGGCGGGAAGGAAGCGGGCCGCCTCCAGAACGCGGTCGCGCACGACCTCCGGCGTCTCGACGCGCGGGTCGATGGGGTCGATCACGCCGAGGAACACGACAGCGCCGGCCGGGGCGTGGTCGCCGATGATCCGCAGCACCCGTTCGCGGTCGGGCTCGCTGGCCAGTTGGAGGTAGAACCGGCCCGCGTTCAGCGCAAAGAGGTCGGGCAGGAGTTCCGCGTAGTCGACGTCGAGGCTGTGGGTCGAGTCCTGGTCGCCACCGGGGCAGGTGTGGACGCCGATGCGTGCGCGTTCCTCGTCGGAGAAGCGGTCGAGCACCTGGTTGTTCAGTTCCACGAAGCTGCGCAGCAGGCCGCGGCTCGGGTCGAGTTTGAGCGACAGCCTGCCCTCGGTGAAGTCCAGCTGGACCGAGGCGGCGCCGGCGTCGAGGCAGCGGCGGATGTCGGCCTCGCTCTGGTCGACGAGGTCGGCGAGGAATTCCTCGCGCGGATAGTCGGCGAGCCCGTCGGAGGGGTAGAGCAGGCTCAGGGCGGAAGGCGCGATCACCGCTTGTTTGACCGGCAGGTCGGTGTGGTGCGAAACCGCGCGGAGGTACTTCTCCGCGAATGACGCGTAGCGGAAAGGACCTCCGGTCAGGCGCGGAAGCCGGCGGGTGTGCCCGTCCGCGAACGGGATGACCGCCCCGTCACCGGCCAAGGACGTGGCGCCGTCGAGCGGGTAGGTCGCGAAGCTCGACTTCGCCTGTTCGCCGTCGGTGACCACGGGTGAACCGGTGGCCTCGAAACGGCGGACGGTGTCGGCGATCGCCCGCTGCGTCAAAGCGTCGAGTTCGGCCTTCCCCAGCCGGCCGGAAGCGAACGCGGACAGTCCCTCGACGAGTTCGGGGGAACGGGGAATGCTGCCGATCGGCTCGGTGGGAATGGGCAAGGCTCCCCCTTGGTGCGAGGTGCGGACAGACCGGGAATTTCGCCCGAAAACTAGCAGTGCGATCACGGACGAACATCGATGCACAATGTTCGCCACCCGTGTGGTGGATCAAACTGCCGGTTGCCGGCTACAACGAGCCACCTGCCGCCACCGATCCCGTGAACGCCACCACCGACAGTGCGAGTGCCCCCGCGGCCACTCGCAGGACGACACGGCCGGCGCGTGATCTCGGCACGCAGAACGTCATCCACGACACCGCGGTCAGCGCCGCCAGGAAGGCGCCGGGCTGGTCGGCCGGAGCACGGATCACCGCCGTCACGAACGCGGCGGCCACCAGCCACGGCGCCACGACCACGACCCGTGCGATCAGGTGCGGGCCGCGCCACCAGAGGACGAACGGGACGATGCCCGCGGCGAGCAGGACCACGATCGCCTGCGGTGGCAGCGCGAACGACGGGAGGAGCAGCATCGCCACCAGGAACGTCGTGGTCGACGCGCCCGTCACCAGCAGCGCGTCGATCCGGCGCGGAGGTGGCGTCACGATCCGCATGAGCGCGAACCCCGCCACCGCCGGAACCGAGAGGTAGCCGATCAGGTAGAGCAGCACGGGCCCGAACAGCACCGGCACCGTCGAGCCGTGGTCGTGCACGTCAGGCCGCCGCGCCGACCGCACAGGTGCAGCGCATCTCCGCCCTGTCCTGCGGGGAGGGCCGCATGTGGAAGTACATGGCGACCACCATCGGCACGAACACGATCAGGTTGTAGAAGAGGTGCAGCTCCACCCGCGGCAGCACCAGCTGCAAAATGCTGACCGGTACCGGGCCGCCGAGCAGGTTTCGTCCCGTCAGCGCCTGCACCAGCAGCAGCAAATGCTCGAAGTGGTGCCAGAACTGGATCCACAGAGCGGTCTTCCACCATTTCTTCGCACGGCCGGTGAATCCCGGAGCCAGCACGAAGAAGCCGATCAGCATGATGACCGCGTAGCCGTAGTGCATCCATTCGGACGTCACCAGCCACGGAATCCACAGGCCGAGCACACCGCCCGCCTGCGGACGCGGCCAGCCCAGCACGAACACCTGGATCGCCTGCACGATGTGCTCGGCCCAGTGCGCGATCACCACGAATGCGAAGAGGTTGAGCGCGAGACGGTGCCAGCGGTCGTTGAGTGAGCCGGGCGCGGACCGCGCCCCGGCGTGAGTCGTCATGGTCAGCTCCATCTTCGAAGTCGCCGAGCGAGCCGGACGTTACTGCGCGGTCCGCGAAGTTCCTTCTTCCAGATTGCGCAGATCGCGGTGGCGATTCTGCAATTCGAGAGAAGCGCTCGGGCACTGCGCGCTGACAGGATCGGCGAGCGGGACATCCACACACACTTTTCGGAGGACAGGTTGAACTCCCAGTCGCGCACGGAATTCGTGCAGAACGCCTCGAAACTCGTTCCGCTGCTGCAGTCGCACGCGTTGTGGCACGAGGAGAACCGCCGCCTCCACGACGACGTCGTCGACGCCATGACCGAGGCCGGTCTCTACCGGATGCGCGTGCCCAGGCGGTACGGCGGCCTCGAGACCGACGCCGGCACGACGTTCGAGACGATCAGCCAGCTCGCGCTCGGCGACGGGTCGGCGGCCTGGAACGTCTCGGTGAACGCGGTCAGCTGCTGGCTCGCCGGCCTCTTCCCGGACTCCGTGCAGGACGAGGTGTTCGCCGACCCCGACTCGCGGGTGTGCTCGGTGCTCAGCCCGACGGCGATGGCGACCCCGCGCGACGGCGGCGTGGTGATCAAGGGCGGCTGGCAGTTCGTCAGCAACGCGCTGCACAGCAAGTGGCAGGTCGTCCTCGCCATGGGGCCGACCCCCGACGGCAGCAGCCTCTGGCCGTTGATGGCCGTCGTGCCCATGTCCGACCTCAAGATCGTGGACGACTGGCACCCCTACGGGCTGCGTGGCACCGGCAGCGTCACCACCGTCGCGGAGGACGTGTTCGTTCCGGCGGAACGCGTCCTGCCGCTGGTCCTGGTGCTGCAGGGCCAGTACGCCTCGCAGGCCAACGCGGGGGCGCCGATGTTCCGGGCGCCGCTGATGGTCACGGGCTCGGCGACGTTCACCGGCACCGCGATCGGCCTCGCGAACGCGGCCAGGGAGAACTTCTTCGACCGCCTGCCCAACCGCAAGATCACCTACACGAAGTACGAGAGCCAGCGCGAGGCTCCCATCACCCACCTGCAGGTCGCCGAGGCCGCCATGAAGATCGACGAGGCGACGTTCCAGGCCACCCGCCTCGCCGAGCACATCGATGCACGGCAGGCAGACGAGCCGTGGTCCGTGCACGAGCGTGCACGCGCACGGGTCGCTCTCGGCCGCGTGTTCGACCTGTCGAAGCAGGCGGTGGAGGTGCTGGCCACCGCGAGCGGCGGCTCGTCGCTCTACAACACCGTGCCCATCCAGCGGATCCTCCGCGACGTCCAGGCCCTCAACATGCACGCGCTCATGCACCCCAACACCAACTACGAGCTGTACGGGCGAGTGCTCTGCGGCCTCGAACCGAACACGGACTACCTCTGACCCAGCCGGAAAGGACACACCATGTCGGTCACCGAACTCGGTGCGGAGCAGATGCACGAGCTGCCCGCCAAGATGATCGAGACCTGGGCCACCAACGACGGCGCGGCGTTCAGCGAACTGTTCACCGAGGACGCCACCCTGATCCTGCCGAACGACATCTTCCTGCGCGGCCGTGACGGCATCCGCGGGTTCATGACGCAGGCGTTCGGCGGTCCTTACCGGGGCACCCGCGTGTTCGGCGAGCCGCTCGACGCGCGCTACCTCGGCGAGGACGCCGGCGTGATCGTCACCCAGGGCGGCGTGCTCGCACCCGGCGACACGGCGGTCGCGCCGGAACGCGCGATCAGGGCGACCTGGGTGCTGGCCAGGCAGGACGGCCGATGGCTGATCGCCGCGTACCAGAACACCCCGATCAACGCCTGACCAGATCCGTGCCCCGCCGGTCGAACGGCGGTTCCCGGTGGGGCACGGATTCCCACCCCCTGCTCGAACGCGACTCGGCGCTGCGGGCGGTGCTGTCCGGTCCACCCCAGGTCGTCGTCAGCGGCGGCCTCGGGTGCGGACGCACCGCCCTGCTGCGTGCGGCGCTCGAACGGACGACGGCACAGGTGGTGGCCGCCACCGCCGTCAGGTCCGAGCGGACTGTCGCGCACGGCGTCGCGCACCAGCTGGCACCGCACCTCTCACGGTCGCGGCCCACGCTGGTCGCGGTCGACGACGTGCAGCACGCGGATCCCGAGTCCGTCGACTTCCTGGTGTGGCTGCGCCGTTTTCCGAACATGCGCGTAGTCGTGACGCACGCGGCGACGGACTCCCCTCATCGCGCCGAGCTGTCGACGTGGGCCCGGGTCTGGCTGCGTCCGCTCGCCGCGGAGTCGCACGGGCCCAGCGGCGGCAACCCGGCGCTGCTGGCAGCGTTGCGCGAGGACGGCGGCCAGGTCGGTCCCGTGACGCGCAGGACGTTCCTGGACCTGGTGCGCGGCAACGACCCCGAGCTGTTCGAGGTCGCGTGCGGACTCGCGGTGCTCGGTCGTCGCACCGCTCTCCTCGGCAGGTTGACCGAGCGGCATCCGCAGGCCGCCACCGCGCTCACCGCGGTGCTCACCGACAGCGGGCTGCACGACGGCACCCGGTTCCGCCTCCCCGGAGCGGAGGAGATCCTGCTCGGCGCGCTCGCCCCCGCGGAGGCCGTCGCGCTGCACCGCCGTGCCGCGGAACTGCTGCACGACCTGGGCGCACCGGACGCCGAAGTCGCCGAGCACTGCGTTGCCGCACAATCGGTTGACGCCTCCACGGGCGGGATTCCGCTGCTGCGGCGGGCGGCACGGACCGCAACGCCCGCGTTCGCCGCCGAGTACCTGCGGCTCGCGCTGAGAACCCGCGACGACGAAGCCGTGCGCGTCGAGCTCGGCCGGGCTCAGTGGCACACCGACCCGGCCGCAGCGGTGCGCACCCTGCTCCCCTGCACCGCCGACGATCCCGTGGTGCTGCGAGCGCGGTGGTGGCAGGGCGACTTCTCCCCCGCGCCGCCCGCCCACCCGACCCCGGAGCTGTCGTTGTGCCACGAGTTCCTGACCGGACGGCCGTTGCTGCCGGTCGACCCCGAGGCCGTGCTGCGACGACGTGGGCCGGACACCGCGCCGGAAGCTCTCGCCCAGGCGCTGCGGCTGGCCGGACCCCGCCACTGGCGGACGGCTCCCGCGGGCGAAACCTCCGTCACCCTGCTCGCGTTGCTCGACGCCGTCCGGGCGGAGGACCGCTGGCACCGGGGTGACGTCGTGGGCGCGGCCGAAGCCGCCGAGTCCGCGCTGGGCCGCCTGGCCCCGGACGGCTGGGGCGCCGCCCTCGGGTTCCCGCTGCGGTTCGCGCTGCTCGCCGATGCCGCGCTCGGCAGGGAGTCCGGCCCGCGCCCCGTGCCGGACGCCGTGTCCCACAGCGTCTTCTGGCTGCCGTACCTGCGGGCTCGAGGCCACCACCACCTCGCGCTGGGCCGGCCGCACGCGGCGCTCGACGACTTCACGGCGTGCGCGGACCGGCTGGGTGCGGCCGAGGCGAGGATCGCGCTCGGGCAGCCGGGAAAGGCGACAGCGCTCCTGGAGGAGGAGATCACGGCCGCGACGGACCCCCGCACGACCGGGATCGCGTTGCGGCTGCTCGCCGGGGTCTCGGCCGGCGCGGACCGGACGAGGCTGCTGCGCGACGCGGTGCGCAGGCTGGAGCACGCCGGTGATCACCTGGAGCTGTCCCGCGCGCTCGCCGACCTCGGCCACGACCGGCACCAGCGCGGTGCGCTGCGCGAAGCCCGCCTGCTCGGCAGGAGGGCCCGGCGGGAGTCAGGGCTGCCCGGCGAACCCGTTGCGGCGCCGGCGATCCTCAGCGCCGCGGAGCGCAAGGTCGCCGCACTGGCGTCCGCGGGGCACAGCAACCGCGAGATCGCCCGCAGGTTGTACGTGACCGTCAGCACCGTCGAGCAGCACCTCACCCGCGTCTACCGCAAGCTCGGGATCGCGGGACGGGAAGACCTCCCGCGCGAGCTGCTCACGAGGTGAGGCTGTGCAGGCACGCCACCAGCGTCCGGGCCTGGACGTTGACGTAGTGGCTGTGCCGCAGCAGGCCCACGAGCTGGTGCGGCACCACCCAGCGGAAGTCGGGGTGCTCCAGGTCCTCGTCCACCTCGATGATCACGTACCGCGTGCGCGGGTGGAAGAACCGGCCGCCCTCCTCCGAGAGCACCGCGTCGAAGCGGATCGACGACGCCGGGGCGTTCAGCGCGAGGTCCAGGAACGGCGGACGGGCGGCCGCGGGCAGGACGTCGAAGTTCGCCGGCGTGCACTGCACCGTCGGCGAAAGCTCGGCCACGTCCAGGAAGCCCGGTTCGGCGCTCGCGCGCACGAACGCGTGCAGCACGCCGCCGATCCTGCGCACCACCAACGCGGCCAGACCCGTGCCGTGCGGTTCGATCATCGGCTGGGTCCACGTGCGCACCTCGCGTCCGCTCGCCCGCACCTCGACCGCCATCACGTCGAAGAACCTGCCGGTCTCGTGGGTGATCGCGTACTCGGTGCGGTGCCAGTCGCGCACCTCGTGCAGTGGAATCAACTTGGTGCGCAACTCGGTGCGCACCCGCACGTCCGTGATCCACCGCAGGATCTCGTCCTCGCTGTGCACGCCGCGCACAGCGGGCCCGCACGACCGCGCGACCACGTCGCGGAACCCGTCGCCCGTGCCGGAGAGCTCACCGGCGCCGGTGAACGGCAGGCACGACAGCACGGTCCGCGCGTCCATGTTGACCAGGTCGTCGACGAGCAGCAGCCGGTGGACCTGGCCTAGCGTGAGCCAGCAGAAACCGTCCAGCAGCTCGACGTCCTCGCTCACCGACACGATCATGTTCCGGTTGCGCTTGCGGTAGAACCACGCGCCCTGCTCCGACTGCCGCACGTCGGCGACGACGGTGTGCCGGGAGGTGTCGCGGAAGTAGTCGAGGTAGGGCACGTCCTGGCCGCCGTGCACCCTCGTGTAGTTGCTGCGGGTGGCCTGCACGGTGGGCGAGAGCTGCAGGCCGTTGGGGTTGCCCGGTTCCGGCTTCGCCTGCATGAGCAGGTGCAGGCGGCCGCCGAACTCCTTGACCAGGATCCCGAGGATGCCGACCTCGGGCTGGTTGATGATCGGCTGGGTCCAGTGCGGGACGGCGTTGCCCGGCATGTCGACGTCGAGGCCGTTGACGGTGAAGAACTTGCCGCTGGCGTGCACGATGTCGCCGCTGCCCGGCAGGGTGTACCAGCCGTCGAGGGCGTCCAGCGGGATCCGGCGGGTGTGCGTGTAGCACTGCTCCGCGAGCCCGGCGAACCAGCGGTGGAAGTCCGGCAGGTCGAGGTGCGCGCCCTCGACGTCGTGCGCGGACAACGCGATCTGCGTGGAGATGCTCGTCATCGGAGCACCTCGTGCAGCGCGTCGATCACCTTGTCCTGCACGGACGGGTCGAGCGAGGGGTACATGGGCAGCGAGAAGATCTGCTTGGCCAGTGCCTCGGTCACCGGCAACGAGCCGGTCGCGTAGCCGAGGTGGTCGAAGCCGGTCATCGTGTGGACGGGCCACGGGTAGCTGATGTTGAGGAAGATGTCGCGGGACCGGAGCTCCTCGATGATCCGGTCCCGGTCCGGGTGGCGGACCACGTAGACGTAGTAGACGTGCTCGTTGCCGTCGGCGACGTGCGGCAGCACGAGCTCGGTGTCCGCCAGGCCTTCGGCGTACCGCCGGGCGACGGCCCGGCGGCCCGCCAGGTAGGTGTCGAGGCGGCGGAGCTTGCGGCGCAGGATCTCGGCGTGCACCTCGTCGAGCCGGCTGTTGTGGCCCGGGGTCTCCACGACGTAGTACCGCTCGGCCATGCCGTAGTAGCGCAGCCGCCGCAGCCGTTCCTCGACCTTGTCGTCCGAGGTGATCACCGCGCCGCCGTCGCCGTACGCGCCGAGGACCTTGGTGGGGTAGAAGGAGAACGCCGCCGCCTCGCCCATGCCGCCGGCGATCCGCCCGTGGTGGGTGGCGCCGTGAGCCTGGGCGACGTCCTCCAGGACCGGGATGCCGTGCGCCTCCGCCAGCGCCTGCAGCGGCGCCATGTCCACGCACTGGCCGTAGAGGTGCACGGGCAGCAGGCACTTCGTCCGCGGGGTGATCGCGGCGGCCACCTGGCTCACGTCCATCAGGTAGTCCGACGGGCGCACGTCGACGAACACCGGTGTGGCGCCCACCGAGTCGATGGCGACCACGGTCGGTGCCGCCGTGTTCGACACGGTGATGACCTCGTCGCCCGGCCCGACCTGCAACGCCCTGAGCGCGAGCACGAGCGCGTTCGTCCCGTTGTCGACGCCGACGCAGTGCCGCACGCCGTGGTAGGCGGCGAAATCGGACTCGAACCCGGCGACGCTGTCGCCGAGGACCAGCCGGCCGGAGCGGAACACGCCGTCCACCGCGTCGAGGATGTCGTCGCGCTCGGCTTCGTACTCAGCCAGGTAATCCCACACCGACGTTCCCACGGCGCTACCTCCGAGTGTGTTTCCGGCGAATCACCACAATTAGATTCACGAGCGCCCCGGCACCCAACCCCTACTACCCCCTACCGCCCCGCGAAGCGCATTATCGAACAAATACCGCGGGTTTCCTCCGCCGCTGCCGTTAACTGGATTCGTGAAGGGAATCATTCTCGCCGGCGGCACCGGTTCCCGGCTGGGCCCGATGACCGCCGCGATCTCGAAGCAACTGCTCCCGGTCGGCGACAAGCCGATGATCTTCTACCCGTTGTCGGTGCTCATGCTGAGCGGGATCCGCGAGGTGCTGATCATCTCGCTGCCCCGCGACGTGCCCCTGTTCCGGCAGCTGCTGGGCGACGGCAGCCAGTTCGGCATCCACCTCGACTACGCCGAACAACCGCGTCCGAACGGGCTGGCCGAGGCTTTTCTCATCGGGGAGGAGCACATCGGTGGCGATTCCGTCGCGCTCGTGCTGGGCGACAACGTCTTCCACGGTCCCGGATTCCAGCGCGTGCTCGAGAAGCACAGCACCGCGGTGAAGGGGTGCGTGCTGTTCGGTTACCGGGTGAGCGATCCGCACCGGTACGGCGTCGGCGAGCTGGACGACACCGGACGCCTGGTGTCGCTCGAGGAGAAGCCGGCGCGGCCGAGGTCGGACCTCGCCGTCACCGGCCTCTACTTCTACGACAACGACGTGGTCGACATCGCGCGGCAGGTGCGGCCGTCGGCGCGCGGCGAGCTGGAGATCACCGACGTGAACCGCGTCTACCTCGACCGCGGCCTCGCGAAGATGGTCGACCTCGGCCGCGGCTTCGCCTGGCTCGACACCGGAACGCCGGAGGCGCTGCTGGAGGCGAGCCAGTACGTCCGCACCCTCGAGCAGCGCCAGGACGTCGGCATCGCGTGCCTGGAGGAAGTGGCTCTGCGCATGGGTTTCATCGACACCGACGCCTGCCTGGCCGCCGCTCGCAGGTACGGCAACTCACGATACGGCCGGTACATCACGGAGATCGTCCGCGAGTTCGGCGGCTGACCGCCGGTACCACGCCACGGTGCGGCGCAGTCCCTCCCGCAACGGCACGGGCGCCGTGCCGTCGATCTCCCGCATCCGGGTCAGGTCCAGGTTCCGGCTCGACCGGCCCTCGGGCTTGCCCGGATCGGTCTTGAGGCGCACCGGCCTGCCCAGCGCCTCTCCCACGAGCCGCGCCAGTGCCAGCACCGAGACCTGTTCCCCTGTTCCGATGTTGGCCACGCGGTGCACCGGGTGTTCGACCATCGCCAGCACAGTGCGCACGACGTCGGTCACGTAGATGAACGTGCGGGTCTGCTCACCGCTCCCCCAGATCTCGACCTCCTCCCCGCGTGCACGCGGGAGATCAGCCTCGGGATCAGCCGCAGCGACCGGGGACCGAAGTCGTCGCCGGGGCCGTAGATGCTGGTGGGCCTGGGCATGTGCACGCGCATCCCGTGCTCGGCCGCGTACTGCTCGGCGAGCACCTCGGCGTACACCTTGGACAGGTAGAAGCCGTCCTGCGCGAACCTCATGTCCGTGTGGTGGTCCTCGGTCTCCCTCGTCGGCCACGGCACGGAGCCCGCGTAGACGTCGCTGGAGCTCAGCAGCACGGTGTCCGCGACCCCGCCCCGGCGCGCGCTGTCGAGGACGTTCGACACCATCCGCATGTTCTCGTCGATCATCGTGCCCGCGCGCAGCCGCTTGTCCTCGGGCGTCCCGTCCACGGCCGCGCTGTGCACGACCAGGTCGACGTCCCCGGACGCCACGAGCCGGGCGAGACCGGTCCTGTCCAGCAGGTCGAGCCGGACCGGCCGCAGGCGGTCGTGCGGCGGCAGGTGGAGCACCCCCGACCGGCACGGGCACAGCACGGTCGCACCACGGGCGACGAGCTCCTCGGCTAGGTGCGCGCCGAGGAAACCCGTCGCCCCGGTGACCAGGGCGGTGCGGCCCCGCATGTCAGCCTTCGACCGCACCGAAGAACTTCCTCACCTCGCGGACGAACGCCTCCGGCTGCTCCATCGCGGCGAAGTGCCCGCCCCGCGGCACCTCCGACCAGGAGACGATCGCGGGGTAGTCGGCCTCGGCCAGCGCACGGACCGGCGCGACGACGTCCCCGCCGAACACGCTCACCCCCAGCGGGACCGGCACGGGCTCCGGCCGCACACCCGGCGTGAAGATTGCACCGAGCTGAGGACCCGCCTCGAAGTACAGCTGCGCGGACGACGCGGCGGTCCCGGTCAGCCAGTACAGCGTCACGTTCGCGAGCAGCATGTCGCGGTTCACCGCGTCCTCCGGCAGCTCGGCCGCCGGGTCCGTCCAGTCCTTGAACTTCTCCACGATCCACGCGAGCAGGCCGGCCGGGGAGTCGTTCAGCCCGAAGGAGACGGTCAGCGGCCGGGTGGACATCAGCTTCAGGTAACCCGACAGCTCCCGGTCGAACCGCTGCAGCCCGCCGAGCCGCCCGAAGTCCTCTTCGGACAGTCCGGTCAGCTCGGCCGGATCACCGGACGGCACCGTGACGAGCATGTTCACGTGCACCGCCCGGACGTGCTCCGGATCGCGCCTGGCCAGTTCCAGCGAGATGAACGAGCCCCAGTCGCCGCCCTGCGCGAAGTACGCGTCGTAGCCCAGCCGGGCCATCAGCTCCGCCCACGCCCCCGCGATCCTGGGGAGGTCCCAGCCCGGCTGCTCCACCGGACCGGAGAAACCGTGGCCCGGCAACGAGGGCACGACGAGGTGGAACGCCTGTGCGGGGTCGCCGCCGTGCGCCCGCGGGTCCGTGAGCGGGCCGATCACGTCCAGGAACTCGATCACCGAGCCCGGCCAGCCGTGCGTGAGCAGCAGGGGCCGCGCGTCCGGTTCCGGCGATCGGACGTGCAGGAAGTGCACGGTCGCGCCGTCGATCTCGGTGACGAACTGGTCGTAGGAGTTCAGCCGCCGCTCCACCGCCCGCCAGTCGAAGTCGGTGGACCAGTGCTTGGCGAGCTCCCGCAGGTACTCCGGCGGCACTCCGCGCTCCCAGCCCGTGCCGGGGATGGCGGCGGGCCAGCGGGTCGCGGCGATCCGGGCGCGGAGGTCGTCGAGCCGGCTGTCGGGCACGTCGATCCGGAAGGGACGCATGGTCAGCCTTTCACGTTGGCGGACAGGACTTTCCGGTGCTTGGTCCGCTCGATCCACCACTGGGCCACGAGCAGGTTGAACACCCACACGCACCACCCGACCATCTCGAACAGCAGCGCCTGGTCGATCCGCGCGGTCCACGGCAGCTGCACGCCGAACACCGGCACGACCCCGAGCAGGAACAGCGCGAGCCGCGTGCCGACACCGTCCATGATCAGCGCGAAGCTGTAGATCATGTACCGGCGGTGGTCGGCGTACCGGTGCCTTCTCGCCATGCGGTACGCCACGACCGTGCTCAGCAGCAACAGCAGGCCGAGCACGAACCTGCCGACCCTGCCCGGTCCCGCGGCGATCTCGCCGGAGAACAGCAGCAGGACGGGCGTGGTCACCGCGACCGGCAGCGCGCCACCGAAGATGTAGATGATCCCGCTCGTGCGGTGCAGTCTCGGATACCTGCCGCGCACCCACGTCGACATCTGCAGGCAGGCGGTGAGCAGCCCCAGCGTGCCCGCGACGATGTGCAGGACCAGCAACGGGTAGTGGATCGAGGAGCCCTCAACGATCGGCGACAGGGACTTCGCCGGGTCGAGGTCGAGGTAGGGCGGTAGGGCGTAGACCAAGAATGCCACCACGAGCGCCACTAACGCTATCCACCAAGGGTTTCGCCACACGGGTCTGGACGCCGGCCTGGGCGTCGCCGCGGGCGCGCGATCGGAGATCGGAGCGAGCTGATCCGTCACTGAACTTCCTCCTCAGCCTGCGAATTCCACCCGATGCGCGCGCCCGCTGACCGTAGCTTTGGACAGCGGCACTTCCTTCTCGCAGATTGCGCTGCCGACGCCTTGCAATCCGGGGTCGGAAACCCAGGGGTGCCAGCGGTTTCACGCTCCGCAACCTCGGAGATGCGGACGCTGCTCCGCGCGACTCAGGATGGCCGTCGCCGTGCCTGCGTCATTCGCTTTCCCCCTCTGAGGAGCAGCCGCATGCGAGTCGTGTTCACCCCCTGGCCAACGCCGTCGCACCTGAACCCGATGGTTCCGCTCGCCTGGGCGCTGCAGAGCGCGGGGCACGAGGTCTGCGTCGCCGCGCATCCGGCGCTCGCCGACGCCGTCGCCGCGGTCGGGCTGACCGGTGTGTCCCTCGGGACCGCCGACAGCGCACCGGTCCTGATGGGACCGGGACGTCCGACACCGCCGGAGACACGCGCGCGGCTCGACGAGACGGGACGCGCGCTCGGTCCGTTCAGCCCGGCCGAGCAGAACCTCTGGGACGTCTTCTGCCAGTTCATGCTGCCGCCCATCTGGGACTTCCACCCGGTCGGCGCCACCGCCTCCGACGCGCTGCCCGTGGTCGACGAGTTCGTGGACTTCTGCCGCGCCTGGAAACCGGACCTCGTCGTCTGGGACGCGTGCTTCCCGGCGGCGGCCATCGGGGCGCGGGTGAGCGGCGCGGCGCACGCCCGGCTGCACTGGGGTCTCGACTACTTCGCGTGGGTGCTCGACCGCGTCGGGACGAACTGGAACCCGCTGGCGGAGACCGTTCGCCCCGCCGCCGAGCGGCACGGCGTCGAGGTGGACCGCGACCTGCTGCTCGGCCAGTGGACCATCGACCCGCTCCCCGCGGGCATGCGGCTGCCGGTGGCCACCAGGACGGTGCCGATGCGCTGGATCCCGTACTCCGGCCAGACCGCCGTCCCGGACTGGCTCTACGCCCCGCAGGACCGGCCGCGCGTCGCGCTGTCGCTCGGGCAGTCGCGGCGCCTGGTCATGAAGGGCGGCTGGGACCACGTGCCCGGTCTGCTGGAGATGGTGTCCGAACTGGACGTCGACGTCGTGGCGACGTTGAACGAGACGCAGCTGGCCGGTGTGCGCGAGGTGCCGGGCAACGTGCGCGTCGTCGACTACGTGCCGCTCAACCAGCTCCTGCCCACGTGCGCGGCGTTGATCCACCACGGCGGCGTCGGCACGTTCTCCGCGGCGGCCGGCCTGCGGGTGCCGCAGCTCATCCTCGACTCCGGGGGTGAGGAGGGACTGCTCGCCGAGGGTGAGGCCGGCACCGAATGGGCACTGGCGGCCAAGGACATCGAGTCGTCGGACACCGCGGCGTGGGTGGTCGGCCAGGGGGCCGGGCTCACCCTCGACTTCGCGCGGCACTCGATCGACGTCATGCGCAAGCGGGTCATGCGGGTGATCGAGGACCCGTCCTTCGCGGAGGGGGCGCACCGGCTGCGGCTCGACGCCGCCGCCGCGCCGAGTCCGGGTGAGCTCGTGCCGGTGCTGGCGCAGCTCGTCGAGCAGCAACGAGCGGGGGCGTGATGAACGACAACCGGAAGAACTCCGTCTGCCACGTGTGCGCCGGTGTCGTGCGCGAGTTCGCCGACTTCGGATCGCAGCCGCTCTCCGACGCCTTCGTGCTGCCGGGTGATCCGGCCGGCGACTTCCGCTTCCGGCTCGCCGTCGGGGTCTGCGAGTCCTGCACGATGGTGCAGCTGATGTCCGAGGTGCCCCGGGACCGGATGTTCCACCACGACTACCCCTACCTGTCGTCGGGCTCGCGGTTCATGCGCGAGCACTTCGCGGCGCTGGCCGCCCGGCTGCGCCGCGACGAGCTGACCGGGCCGGCACCGTTCGTCGTGGAGATCGGCTGCAACGACGGCGTGATGCTCGAGTGGTTCGCCGCGGAGGGCGTCCACCACCTCGGGGTGGAACCGTCCGGCGGGGTGGCCCAGCGCGCCGCCGCGAAGGGCGTGCAGGTGCGCAACACGTTCTTCGACGAGCCGACCGCGGTGGAGATCCTCGCCGAGCACGGCCCGGCCGACGTCGTGTTCGCCGCGAACACGTTGTGCCACATCCCCTACATCGGATCGATCCTGCGCGGCGTCGCCGCGCTGCTCTCCCCCGGCGGGATCTTCGTCTTCGAGGACCCGTACTTCGCCGACATCGTCGAGCGCAACTCGTTCGACCAGATCTACGACGAGCACTTCTTTTTCTTCACCGTGCGTTCGGTGCAGTACATGGCCTTGATGCACGGACTGGAACTGGTCGACGTCGAACGGCTCACCGTGCACGGCGGCGAGCTGCGGTACACCCTGGCGCGCAAGGGAACCCGCGCGGTGTCGCCGGCTGTCGCCGAGCTCGCCGCCGAGGAGGAGCTGTCCGGCCTCACCTCGCCGGCCACGCTCACCCGGTTCGCCTCGAACGTCGCACAGATCAGAACCGACCTGGTGGAGCTGCTGCGGTCGTTGCGCGCGGAGGGCAAGAGCGTCGTCGGCTACGGCGCGACCGCGAAGAGCGCGACGGTGCTCAACTTCTGCGGCATCGGGCCGGACCTCGTGCCGTTCATCTGCGACACCAGCGTCACCAAGCAGGGCCGCGTCACCCCCGGCTCGCACATCCCCGTGCGCCCGCCGGCCGCCTTCTCCGACCCCTACCCCGACTACGCGGTGCTGTTCGCGTGGAACCACGCCGACGAGATCCTGGCCAAGGAGATCGGGTTCCGGGAGTCGGGCGGCCGCTGGATCCGTTACGTGCCCGACGTCCACATCGTGTAGCCCCGGTCCCAGGAGGACAGACGCGTGACCGAAGAGAACGTTTACCTCGCACTGAAGGCCGAAGGTGAGGAGGTCGACCGCATGGTCGCCTCCCTCACCGAGTCGCAGTGGTCGCTGCCGACCCCCGCGCCCGGCTGGACGATCGCCCACCAGATCGCCCACCTCACCTCGACCACCCGCATGGCGGGCCTCGCCGCCTCCGACCCGGCCGCGTTCGCCACCCTCGTGGCGGGCATCGGAGCCGACTTCGACGGGGCGGTCGCGGGAGCGCTGGCCCCGTTCCTCTCGCTCGGCCCCCGCAAGCTGCTCGAACGCTGGCGGGCCGAACGGCAGGCCGCGGGCAGCGCGCTGTCGTCCGTGCCGGACGGCCAGCTCGTGCCGTGGCTGGTGAACCCGCTGCCCGCGCCGGTGCTGGCCGCCGGCGGCATGATGGAGCTCTTCGCCCACGGCCAGGACATCGCCGACACCCTCGGCATCCGCCGCGAGCCGACCGGCCGGTTGAAGCACCTGTGCGGGTTCGGTTTCCACACCATGACGTTCGGCTACCTCGCGCGGGGGCTCACGCCACCGCAGAAGCCGTTCCGCTTCGAGCTGACCGGGCCGTCCGGTGAGCTGTGGACGTTCGGTCCGCAGGACGCCTCGCAGCGGATCTCGGGACCGGCGCTGGACTTCTGCCTGCTCGTGGCCAGGCGGCGGCACCACGCGGATCTCGCGGTGGTGGCCGAGGGAGAGGAGGCGCTCGGCTGGCTGGAGGTCGCACAGGCCTACCGCGGGCCGGCGGGAGCCGGACGGGAGGCCGGGCAGTTCTCGAGCCTGCCCGCGTGACGCGATGACGGAAAGGGCCGGGGACTCCCCGGCCCTTTTCGCGTGCGGACGATGCGCGAACACGGGTGAGCCCGGCATCGAGGGGGGACGATGCCGGACCCACCCGCGGGGTGGTCGCGCCGCGACCGGACGATCAGGGGATCGTCGTCACCAGGTCGCGGCGCGACCGGGTCACCGGGCTTCCCGTTCCGCCGCCAGGGCGATTCCCGCGTCGGCCGGGGCCGGTGACTCCTCGCCGGTCTTGCCGACGTGCCGCAGCAGGGCGACGGTCAGCCCGGACAGCACCACCAGGATCACCGCGGCGACTCCCGCCGCGGTGTTGACGCCGCTGGTGAACGCGGCACGGGCGGAGTCGAGCAGTGCCGCGCCCGTGTCGGCGGCCAGTCCCTCCGCCGCCGCGACGGCACCGCTGATCGTCTCCCCGGCCGCCGCGGCGGCCTCCGCGGGGACGCCCGGCGGCACCGCGACGAGGTTCTGGTAGACCGCCGCCGCGATCGTGCCGTAGGTCGCGACGCCGATGGCCACGCCCAGCTCGGTGCTCGTCTCCGACACCGAGGCGGCGGAGCCGGCGCGTTCTTCCGGCGCCGAGCCGACGATCATCTCCGTGCCGAGCGAGCCCATCGGACCGACACCGGCCTGCACCAGGACGAACCCGAGCAGCACCACCAGGAGGCTCGTGGCGGTGCCGACCTGGGACACGACCGCGAGACCGGCCGCCGCCACCAGGAGACCGGCGGCGGCCACGTAGGCCGGGCGGACCTTCTGCGCGATCTTCGGTGCCACCAGCGACGTGACGATCAGGGCGGCCGCGGCCGGGATCAGCCACAGGCCGGACTCGACGGCCGAGTACCCGCGGACGGTCTGCAGGTAGAGGCTGAACAGCATGATGCTGGACGAGATCGTCGCCGAGGTCAGCAGCATGACGACCAGCGCGCCGCTCAGCGTCCTGCTGCGGAACAGCTTCAGGTCGAGCAGCGGGCTGTCGAGCGTGCGCTGGCGCAGCACGAACAGCACGCCGAACACGATGCCGACGAGGACGGACCCGCCCGCGAACGCGCTGAAGCCGTGCTGCGCGATCTCCTTCAGGCCGTACACCACGGGCAGGATCGCGAGCAGCGACAGCACCACGCTGAGGAGGTCGATGCGTCCGGCGTCCGGGTCGCGCATCTCCGGCAGCAGGACGGGGGCGGTGACCATCAGCAGCACCATCACCGGCACCGCCATCAGGAACACCGATCCCCACCAGAACCAGCCGAGCAGGGCGCCACCGATCACCGGGCCGACGGCCATGCCGCCCATGAACGAGCTGAGCCAGACGCCGATCGCGAAGCCGCGCTGCTTGGCGTCGGTGAACATCGTCATGATCAGCGCGAGGGTGGACGGCATCAGGGTCGCGCCGGCGATGCCGAGCAGGGCCCGCGCGAAGATCAGCATCTCCGGCGTCGTCGAGTAGGCGGCGATCACGGACGCGACGGCGAACGCGGCGGAGCCGTACAGCATCAGCTTGCGGCGGCCGATGCGGTCACCGAGGGTGCCCATGGTGACGAGGAAGCCCGCGATCATGAACGCGTAGATGTCCATGATCCAGAGCTGCTGGCTGGCCGACGGGTTCAGGTCGGCGCTCAGCTGGGGTTGCGCGAGGAACAGCACGCTCAGGTCGAGCGACAGCAGCAGCGTCGGCAGGGCGAGCACCGCGAGGCCGATCCACTCCCGCCGCCCCGCCCGCGTGGTGTCCTCGGCCGGACCGGTCGAATCCATGAACTTGTCCTTCCGTGTGGTGCCGTGGCCGGCACCCGAACTCATCGATCCGGGTCACCCTGCGCGTCCGCACTGTCGGAATTCTTTCGGCCGGTATCGTGTGCGCATGTTCTTCGCGGTGCTCGGGCCGCTCGCCGTCCGAACCGCCGACGGCCGCCCCGTCGAGATTCCCGAGTCGAAGGTGCGGGCACTTCTCGCGAACCTGCTGGCGCACCGCAACCGCCCGGTGTCGGCGACCGCGTTGATCGAGGACCTGTGGGGCGACGACCTGCCGGTCAACCCGACGGGCGCCCTGCAGACCAAGATCTCCAAGCTGCGCCAGGCCCTGGCCGCGGGCGAACCCGGCGCGCGCGACCTGCTCGCCTCCCAGCGGCCCGGCTACGTGCTGCGGACCGGCGCCGGCTGTGTGGACGCGGACCGGTTCGCCGCCCTCACCGCCGCCGCGCGCGCCAGCACGGACCTGAGCGAGCGCGCCCGCCTGCTCGGCGACGCGCTGGCGCTGTGGCGCGGGGCCGCCTTCGCGGACTTCGCCGGGGAGCCGTTCGCCCGCGCCGAGATCACCCGGCTGGAGGAAGACCGGCTGTCGGCGGCCGAGGAGCTGGCCCAGGCCCGGCTGGAGCTCGGCGAGCACGCCGCGCTGCTCGGCCAGATCGGCGACCTGGTGGCGGCCCACCCCCTGCGCGAACGGCTCCGCGAGCTGCACATGCTGGCGCTCTACCGGGCCGGGCGGCAGAGCGAGGCGCTGGCGTCGTTCCGCGAGGTGCGGGCGCTGCTGCACGACGAACAGGGGCTCGAACCCGGTGAGCGGCTCGCCGAGCTGCACCGGTCGATCCTGCGCCACGACCCTTCGCTCGTACCGCTGGGCCGGCGCCCCGCCACCCTCCCCGTGCCGCCCACCGAGCTGATCGGCCGGGACGAGGCCGTCTCCGGCGTCTGCGCGCTGCTGGCCTCCTCGAGGCTCGTGACGCTCACCGGATCGGGTGGCGTCGGCAAGACCCGTCTCGCGGTGGAGGTGGCGACCCGCACGGCCGCGCGGTACCCGGACGGCGCCTGGCTCGTGGAGCTCGCGACGATCACCGAGGGCGGTCTGCTCCCGAGCGCGGTGATGGCGGCGCTCGGCATCAGGGACGTGCCGGGCACCGAGGTGCTCTCCGAGGCCGTGCGGACCCGGCGGATGCTGCTGGTGCTGGACAACTGCGAGCACCTCGTCACCGAGGTCGCGGCGATCACCGAACGGCTGCTGGCCGCCGCGCCCGGTCTGCGGGTGCTCGCGACGAGCCAGAAGCCGCTGCGCATCGCGGGCGAGTCGGTGTGGACGGTCTCGCCGCTCGACCTGCCCCCACCCGGCACGCCACCCGACGTCGTGGAGCGGTCGAGCGCGGTGAAGCTGTTCGTCGCCCGGTCGGCGCCCTCGTTCACGCTGGACGCGGGCAACGCCCAGGCCGTCGCCGAGCTGTGCACCCGGCTCGACGGGGTGCCGCTCGCGCTGGAGCTCGCGGCGACCAGGGCCCGGTCGCTGGGGCTGCGCGAGCTGCTGGCCCGGCTCGACGACAGGTTCCGGCTGCTCGCGGACGGCTACCGCGACGCGCCACCGCGCCAGCAGACGTTGCGCGCGATGATCGACTGGAGCTGGGAGCCGCTCGACCCGGTCGGTCGCGCGGTGCTGCGCAGGCTCGCCGCGCACTCCGACGGGTGCACGCTGACCGCGGCCGAGGCGGTGTGCGCGGGCGGGACCGTCGCGGCGGCCGACGTGCTGGACGCGGTCGCGGACCTGGTCGACCGGTCGCTGGTCACCGCCGTCGACACACCGGACGGCACCCGGTACCGGTTGCTCGAGTCGGTCGCCGCCTACTGCCGCGAACGGCTGGCCGAGGCCGGCGAGACCGAGATCGTGCAGGAAGCGCACCGGCGGTACTACACGGCACTGGCCGAGACCGCGGAACCGCACCTGCGCGGACCCGCCCAGCGCGAGTGGCTCGAACGCCTCGACGCCGAGTCCGCGAACCTGCGCACCGCACTCGACACCGCGGACGGTCCCGGCGCGCTGCGGCTGGTCAACGCGCTGGCCTGGTACTGGTACCTGCGGGGCAGGCTGTCCGAGGCACGCAGGGCGCTGTCCACCGCCCTGGCCCTCGACACCGCGCACTCGGCCGAACGGGCCCGCGCCTCGGCGTGGCACGCGGGCATCACGTTCCTCGGCAGCGACGTGGCGGACCGGGCGGCCGCGCGTGCCGCCGCGCTCGCCGCGTACGACTCGCTGGACGACCCGCGGGGCGAGGCGTTCGCCCAGTTCTTCCTCGGCCTGGTCGAGGCCGACTTCGGCGCCCAGTCCACCAGCGAGGACCTGGTGAACCGCGCGCAGGAGACGTTCGGCGAGCTGGGCGACCGGTGGGGTGTCGCCGCGACGCTGAGCCTGCAGGCGATCCGCGCGCACACCCGAGGTGACCTGGAGTCCCTGCGGCGCAACGGTTCGCAGAGCCTCGCGCTGTTCCGTGAGCTCGGCGACCGGTGGGGTCAGCTGCGCGCGACCGAGGCGCTCGGTGGCCTCGCCGAGATCGAGGGCGACTACGAGGAGGCGGCCCGCCTGCACCGCGACGGCCTGCGCATGGCGGAGGAGCTGCGCCTGTGGCCGCAGGCCGCGGACCGCCTGAGCTGGCTGGGCCGCGTCTCGATGTTGCGCGGTGACCACGCGCGCGCCCGCGAGCTGAACGAACGCGCCCTGCGCCTGTCCCGTGAGCAGAGCTACAAGCCGGGCCAGATCTTCGCCGAGATCAACCTGGGCCTCATCGCCCGGCGGGCGGGAGACCTCGAGGCCGCGGAACGCCACCTGCGCACCGTGCTGGAGTGGGAGTGGGAGCCGGGCATCGGGTTGTGGCTCATCCTCACCGAGCTCGGGTTCGTCGCCGAACAGCGCGGCGACACCAGGACCGCGAGGGCCCGGCACCTCGAGGGACTCACCGTCGCCCGCTCGCTGGGCGACCAGCGCGCGGTCGCCGTCGCCATGGAGGGGCTGGCGGGGGCGTGCCTCGCCGACTCGTTGCCGGCCGAAGCGGCGCGGCTGCTCGGGGCCGCCGAGGCGGCACGGCGGTCCGCCGGGGCCACGCTGACAGCCGCCGAGCGAGCGGACCGCGACCGGGTGGAAGCCGGCGTCCGGCAGCGCCTGGGCGAGGAGTTCGCCGCGGAGTACTCGCACGGGTTCGAGTCGAACGGCTCCTCGGCGGTCGTGCCGCTGTAGCGGGTGCCCGCGGGTCAGGCGCGGTTCGACCTCGTCGCCACCTCACCGGGACGGGCCGGCTCGCCGCAGTCCGGGCACATCAGGCACGCGACCAGTTCCCCTTCGCACGTCGTGTGCAGGGCGGTGCGCGGCGGCCCGTCCGGCGACGGCACGTTCCGGTCGCCCCACTGCATCAACGCGACCACCACGACCGCGAGCTCCCGGCCGGCCGCGGTCGGGCGGTACTCGTAGCGCGGCGGGTGCCGCCGGTAGGCAACGCGTTCCAGCACGCCGTGCTCCACCAGGCCGGTGAGCCGGTCGCTGAGCACGTTGCGGGCGATGCCCAGGCTCGCCAGCAGGCCGTCGAACCGCACGACACCCAGCAGCACGTCCCGCATGATCAGCAACGTCCACCGCTCGCCCACCACCTCGAGCGCGCGGGCGGCTGAGCAGACCTGGTCGTCGTACCTTCGTCCGAGCATTCCCCATGCTAAACCGCCAGTTGCGTGATCGAACCGACGTACCGTAGCGTTCCAGTGAGTAGCATCATGCAACCGTTGGGGGCCCGATGGCGCGCTCGCTGCTCCGCAAGGCCCTGCGCGGCCTCTCCCTCGCCCAGGTCCGGCACGTCAGGCCGGTCCCGTTCCGCAGGGCCGGCCCCGAGGTCCTCGAGGTCTACCGCGCGGTCGAAAGCGAGTTCGGCGTGCTGGCACCCCCCGTCGTGCTGCACGCGGCGGCACCCGCCGTGCTGCGGGCGTCCTGGGTGATGTTGCGGGAGGTCGTGCTCGCTCCCGGCCGGCTCGACCGCGGCACCAAGGAAGGCGTCGCGGCGGCGGTGTCGCAGGCCAACGAGTGCCCCTACTGCGTCACCGTCCACACCGCGACCACGGCCAGGTTCGGTGGCGGCAGGGTGGATCTCGCGGACACCGGGCGGTTCACCGCCGACCAGCTGCCGGAGGTGCTCGGTGTCGCGACGACGCTGCAGTACTTCAACAGGATGGTGAGCGTCTTCCTCACCGAACGGCCGATGCCGCCGTACGCGCCGACCTTCATGCTCGGCCCAGTGACGAGGATGCTCACCGGCCTCATCGCGTCCGCCGGGAGCGTCCCGCCCGGACGCAACCCGCTGCCGGAGGCGCCACTGCCCGATGAGCTCGCGTGGGCGGCGGGCAGCCCGGTCGTCGCGCAGGCCCTCGCCCGCTCGAAGGCCGTCTTCGACTCGGCACCGGTCCCGGAAGCCGCACGGGCGCTGCTCGCCGCGGAACTGTCCACCTGGGACGGCGGACTCAAGGGGCCGAGCCGGAGGTGGGCGTGGGACGCGGCCGGCCGCGTCGGGCCGCGGGACCGGGCGGCGGTCAGGCTGGCACTGCTGTGCGCGTTCGCGCCGTACCAGGTGGACGACGAGGTGATCCGGGACGTGCGGGCGGACGACGCCGCGCTGATCGAGCTCGCCGCGTGGGCGAGCATGGCCGCCGCGGTCCGCGCGACGGCGTTGACGAAGTCCCCGGCCTGAATATCCGACCGCGCATTGCCGTTGTCCGATTTTTCTTTTCTCCGGGAGCAACGTGAGAGAAGCGGCCCGACCGGAAGGTGTGCCAGCATTGAACGGTGGATAATCGCCTTTCCAAGAGGAGGTCCCACCGGAAATGTCAACCACGGGACTGATTCGCAAACGGCTCGTCACGCCGGACGCTTCGGACGTCCTCTTCGACCGGCGCGGGTTCGCCGTCGACACACCCGCGCGCGCCAAGCTCGAAATGAGCGCCCTGCAGCTCGTCTACGGATTCGAGTTCGGCATCGAGCACAAAGACCACGGCTCGATAATCGCGCGGCTCGACGCACTGTCCCGCGAATACCGAGGCTTCGCCTACGAGGGCGCCACGATGGCGCTGGCGCTTCGCGACGCCCTCACCCCGCTGCCCGGCCGCAGCCACGTCGAGCAGTTCCTCGCCGGGCCCCACTTCACCTCGGCGCCCGCGTCCAAGCACATCTTCATGGCCTACATCGGCGTGGGGTTCGCGCTGGCGAGGTTGCCGCGAATGCTGTGGTCACGGGCCATCCCCGACGCGCGCAAGCTCGCCGACCACCCGTCGCTGAGCTGGTTGATCATGGACGGCTACGGCTTCCACCTCGCCTACTTCGACCACATCTCGTGGGTGGAGCAACACCGCGTCCCCGGACGGCTCGCCTGGCCCGGCCCCGCCGCGTACACGAACCGGGTGATCGACCACGGCATCGGGCGAGCGATGTGGTTCATCCACGGCGGCGACGTCGACCGTCTCCTGAAAAGCATCAGACGCTTTCCCCAGGGCAGGCACGCGGACCTCCTCAGCGGAGCGGGACTGGCCGCTTCCTATGCGGGCGGAGTCACCGAGAACGAACTCGGAAAACTGGTCGAAGGAGCCGGTGACCTCCTGCCCGAGGTCGCCCAGGGCGCGGTTTTCGCGATGCGCGCCAGGGTGGTCGCCGGCCTCGTGACGCCGCACAGCGAAATGGCCGCCCAGGTGTTCTGCGGGCGCAGCGCGGAGGAATGTTCGGAAATCGCCGCGAAGGAGATCGAGGACCTCCCCGAGGACGGCGCCGTGCCCGCGTACGAGGTTTTCCGCCAGCGCGTCCAGAACTACTTCCGGTGAGGCCGCCATGTCCGGAATCGTGAAACACGTCGAGGTCGTCCCGTCGAAACGGGCGACGGGCCTGGTCCGCGAGGTCTACGCGCAGTCCGCGAAGGAGGTCGGGCGGCTCGTCGAGGCGGTGACGATGTTCTCCGCCGCGCCCGCACTGCTCGCCGCGTCCTGGGCGGCCTTCCGCGAACCGCTGCTGGCGGGCACGGCGCCCCGCGTCAGCAAGGAGGCGGTGGCCGCCACCGTGTCCCGGCTGAACGAGTGCACCTACTGCGTGGACGCCCACGCGATCATGCTCCACGGCGGCGGCGCCGGGTCCTTCGCCACCCAGCTGCTGTCCGGCGCCGGCGCGGACGGGCTCGACCCGGCCCTGCGGCCGTTCGCGGCGTGGGCCGAGACGCCGGTGCGACCGCCGTTCGCCGCGGCCCACACGCCCGAGTACGTCGGCGTCCTGGTGTACTTCCACTTCCTCAACCGCGTGATCAACGTCCTGCTGGACGGCACGTTCCTGCCCGGCCCCCCGCGGGCGCGGGCCATCGCCCGGCGCGTGGCCGGCAGGGTGATGTCCGGCAGGGTCACCGCGCGGAACGAGACCGGTCGCGCGCCCGGCCTGCACCTCGGCACACCACCGCCGGAAGGCTTCGGCTGGGCGGCCGGCTCACCTGCCGTCGCCGCCGCTTTCGCCACCCTGGCGAACGAAACCGCCGCGGCGGCGGCCCACCTCCCCGACGAGGCACGCCACACGCTCGACACCGTGGTCCCGGAGCGCCTCGGCCGGCCACCGGGCATCAGCGCGTCCTGGGTGGACGAGCACCTGCACGCCCTCGGGCGGAAGTCCGTCCCCTCCGCCCGGCTCGCACTGCTCACCGCGCTCGCACCGCACCAGGTCGGCGACCACGACGTCGCGCGGTTCCGGGACCAGTACCCGGACGACCGCGACCTGCTCGGGCTGCTGTCCCTGGCCGCGCTGACCGCCGCCCGGCACCTCGGCGAGCAGAAGGCCGGCATCGTCCACTGAGGACATGCGAGAAGTGCCGATGGCTCGTCGCCATCGGCACTTCCGCTGTGTTCACCAGGTGGACACGGTCATCGGCAGACCGTCCCGCATGCGCAGCGTCAGCATCGGCTCCGGCACCGCCGCCCGTCCCGGTACGCCGGTGAGCCGCAGCGCCCTGGTGACCGTCGCCAGCACGAACGTCGCCTCCATCATCCCGAGGTGGTTGCCGACGCAGTAGCGCGGTCCCGCGCCGAACGGGATGTAGGCGTAGGCCGGCCGGCCCGCCGCGTCACCGGTGAAGCGGCCGGGGTCGAACCGCTCGGGAGCCTCCCAGAACGCCGGGTGCCGGTGCAGCGTGTACGGGCAGATCAGCACGTCGGCGCCTGCCTCCACGCGGTACCCGCCGATCACGTCGGCCTCCCTGGCCTGGCGCGGCAGGATCCACACCGGCGGGTACAGCCGCATGACCTCCTGCAGCACCGCCGACGTGTACGGCAGCGCGTGCAGGTCCTCGAACACCGGCATGCGGTCACCCAGCGCGCCGGCGACCTCGTCGTGCACCGCGGCCGCCACGTGCGGATGGCGGTCGAGCAGGTGGAACGCCCAGCTGAGCGTGCTCGCCGTCGTCTCGTGCCCGGCGAGCAGCAACGTCACCAGTTCGTCGCGCATCCGGCGCCGCCCGACGGCCGCGTCGGTCTCCGCGCGCGTGGACTCGACCAGCCGCGACACGACGTCGTCCCCGCCCGCTCGCGCCCCGTCGGCGCCGAGCCGGTCCACGACGTCCTGCAGGTCGGCGCGAGCCCGGCGGAACCTCAGCTGGCGCGGCAGCGGCACCCAGGTGGGCACCGCGCTGAGCGACATCATCTCGAACATCGCCTGGTCCTGCACCGCCTCGAACGACGCCCCGAGCGTGTGGAACTCGCTGAGGTCGGCGTCGAGCAGGACCCGCCCGAGCACCCGCAGCGTCAGATCGGTCATCTCCGCACGGATGTCGACGGTCTGACCGCGCAGCGACCGGAGCCTCTGCGCCGTGTCCGCCGCCTCCTGGGCGATCACCCCTCCGTACCGCGCCATCCGCTTGGCCTGGAACACCGGCTGGATCACCTTGCGCTGCTTGCGCCACAGCTCACCGTCGCTCGTGAGCAGGCCGTCGCCCAGCGCACGCCGGGCGTGCGTCAGGCCGATGCCCTTGACGTAGTTCGCGGCGTTGTCCGCGAGCACGTGCTTCGCGTGGTCGGGGTGGTTGAAGTAGTTCAGCGTCTTGGGCCCCAGGGGCAGCCGCACGACGTCGCCGTACCGGGCCGACATCGACGACATCACCCGCAACCGGTTCCTGGCCATGCTCGCGAGCACCGCGAGGGTCGCCCGCCGCGGCGGGCCGGGAGCCACCGCGGCGGGCGCGACCGCCGTCGTCATTCCGCCACCAGGTGTGACACCAGCGGGAGAACGCCGTTGCGCGCCGAGGTCTCCCCGTCCGGCGACGGTGCGCCGTAGGAGACGTCGACCCCGCGTTGACGAGCCGCCCGCACGATCGCGGGCACCGCGCGTTCGGCCAGTGCCGCGATCGTCATCGCCGGGTTCACCGTCAGCGCACCCGGCACGGCGGAGCCGTCCGTCACGAAGATGCCGGGATGCCCGCGCAGCTCGTGGTTCTCGTCGAGCGCCGACGTCGCCGGGTCGTCACCGAGGCGGCAGGAGGACAGCGGGTGCACGGTGTACGCGCCCACGACGTCGTTCGTCCACGGCATCACACGGGACATGCCGTCGCGTTCCAGGATGTCGCGGACCGCGGCGTCGGACTCCGCCCAGCCGCGTCGCGTGTTCTCGGTCGGCTGGTAGCTGATCGTGCCGCGGCCGAGCATCTGCTGGGAGATGCGGTGGGCGTTGCCGGTGGGAGGAGGCGGGCCGAAGACGCCCTCGTTGTCGTCCTCGGACATCGTGAACACCGTCAGCCACGACTTCCAGCGGCGCAGGATCTCCTTCTTCTCCACGCCGAACCAAGTCGGACCGGTGGCGTCGGGCACCTGGGCGAGGATGGTGCCGAGGCCGGGCGGGAAGTACAGCTGCTCGAGCGAGAAGCGCGAGTACTCGGGCAGCGAGCCGTCGAGCCGGTCCCAGCTCGCGACGCAGGGGCCGCGGCCGATCTGGTTGGCCTGGAAGGTGACGGCCTCGTCGATGCTGATGCCGAGCACCTCGCGCACCCGGTCCTCGTTCAGGATCGCGGTGTTGAGGCGTTCGCCGTTGCCGGAGAAGTACCGTCCGGCCGCGTGCGGCATCGCGCCCAGCGTGGGCTCCGAGCGTTGCAGGATCACGGGTGTGGCGCCGGCGCCGGCGGCGAGGACCACGACCTTCGCGTCGATCGTGCCGGAGCCGGTGGACACGCGGTAGTCCTCGCCGTCGATCACGTTGTAGTGCACCCGGTAGCCGCCGCCGTCCGTCGTGGACAGTTGCTGGACCTCGTGCAGCGGCCGGATCTCCGCGCCGTGGGCGAGCGCGGCGGGCAGGTAGTTGAGCAGCAGCGAGCGCTTGGCGTCGAACTTGCAGCCGGACATCATCCAGTTGCAGTTGGTGCACAGCGCGGTGTCGATGGCGGCGGGCACCGGGTTCGCGGTGTGGCCCGCGTGTGCGCAGGCGGCACCGAAGAGGCCACCGCCGTAGGTCATCGTGTCCCAGTCGGTCGTGCTGATCGGCAACGCCTCCGCGACCCGGTCGTACCACGGGTCGAGGCTGTCCCTGGTGATCGCCGCCGGCCACATGCGCCTGCCGATCGAGCCCTGGCGGTCGAAGACGAACCGGGGCGCCCTGGGCATCGCGGCGAAGTAGACGACGCTGCCGCCGCCGACGCAGTTGCCGCTCAGCACGCTCATGCCGTCACCCACGACGAAGTCGAACACGCGGGTGGACGACGAGCCGAGCCGGAAGTCGTGGTCGAACTCGGCGGCCTGCAGCCAGGGGCCGCGTTCGAGGACCACGACCCGCGCGCCACCGGCGGCGAGGTGGTAGGCGGTGATCGCGCCGCCGAACCCGCTGCCGATCACCACCACGTCCGTCTGCTCCACTGTGGACGCACTCATGCCGGGCTCCCTGAGGGTGTCGTGTCCGGGTGACGGCGCGCGAGGGGCTTGCCGTAGGTGTAGTCGGGGAAGCGCCACAGGCCGTCGGGGTCCGGCGGCGCGAACCCGATCGTCAGCAGCCCGGGGTGGCCTGCCGCGATCGCGTCGGTCGTGTGCATGTGCGCGCCGGTGTCGAAGGCCATGTTGCTGAACAGCGCGATGCCGACCCAGACCTCCTTCTCCGGGTGGCCGGGTGTGGTCAGCAGCTGCACCACCGCCGTGCGGTCGCCGAACGGCAAGGCGACGAACGGTGGCAGCGCGGAGTCGAGCTCGATGTCGTGCTCGGCCGCGTACGTCGCCGCGTGGTTGTTCAGCAGGCCCGCGAGCGGGTCCAGCAACGCGGCCATCCCTCCCTCCGGCATGCGCAGCAGTTCGATGGCGCCGGCCGCCACGGCACCGGGACCGGCGCTCGCCCCCGCGACCGCGACGTCCCCGGGCCATCTCTTCTCGCCGGGCACGATCGTGTCCGCGAACGCCTCGAACGTCATCGTCGTGACGTCGTTCTGCCCTGTTTCCGCTTCGCTGGCGGTCACGTGCGCGTCCTCCTGTCGTGTGGGTTCGGGCGAACGCCCGGCTGTGGAGCAACATTGACTTTCACAGGCCGAACCACCCGTTCGGCGGAAGACACGGAAGGCGGCCAATACCAGCCGAGGCTTTCCGTGGACACCATTCTCGCGATCGTCGCCCGAACGGCGCATCTCCCGGATTGCGGTCTCGATTAATGGAAGATCAACTCAAGAGGTGGGATGATCCCCTTCGCACACGGAGAGCGACGTCGAAAACACCACTCCTGGGAGCGCACCCACAACTCCGGGCGGTTCAGGACATTGGGCTGGACGGACCAACAGGCCAGGTCCGGCGTAAAGCATGACCATGCGCTCCGCGCATAGACAAAGCGTAGAGGTGATATAGCAACCATGAATCGCCTACCGAGAGTGAAGCCATCAGAGGAGCGCTATGCCTGAATCGCGCCTTGCCTGGCGTTTTGCCCACTGCTAGCTTCGGCTGGAGCGATTCCAACGCACTTTCCCAACAACTGGATAATCCGCTACATCCACCGCAACAGCCGATTGGGGGGCCAATGGACAAGCTCGGTGAACAAGCAGTCGCGAGAGTCGTCGGTGCCATGCAGACGAACCTGGGCGAGCGGATAACCATCGACGACATGGCGAAAGTCGCCATGTTCAGCAAATTTCACTTCACCCGCGTGTTCCAACGGGTTACCGGAGTATCGCCGGCGCGTTTTCTCTCGGCGTTGCGACTGCAAGAGGCCAAACGGTATCTGGTGGCGACCGACCTGAGGGTCACGGAGATCAGCCACCGGGTCGGCTACAACAGTCCCGGCACGTTCAGTTCGCGGTTCAAAACCAGCGTCGGACTCTCCCCCACCGAGTACCGGCAGCTGCGCGGCCGGACGACGCGCATCTCCGTCGACAACCGCAAGAACATCGTGGTGCGGCGCACGAGCTCGGTCAGCGGCCGGATCCACTGCCCCGCCGAGTGCGAGCCCGGCCCCACGTTCGTCGGCTTGTTTCGCGACCCGATCCCGCAGGGGGCGCCGATCAGCTGCGCGGTGCTGCCGGGGCCGGGTCACTTCCAGCTGGAGAACGTGCCGGAGGGCGCGTGGCACCTGCTCATCCACACGGTGCCGGCGGGCAGTGAACACACCGCGGACCGCACGCCGTCCGTGGGTTCGCACGGGCCGCTGGTCGTGTCGAGCAGCACGGTGGCGCACGTCGTGGACGTCGTCCTGCGCCCCATGTCCGCCATCGATCCTCCGGTGCTCATGGCGTTGCTCGACGTCCGGACCACCGCGCTGGAGATTTCACGGGCGAGCTGAACACGGACGCGAGAAGGCGGGTCACCGGTGGTGACCCGCCTTTCGCGTTGGTGTTCAGGTGGTTCAGGCCGACAGACCGGAGTGCTCCAGCGCGTGGAAGCTGCCGTTGAGGAACAGCAACGCGTTGCGGCCGGCCGGACCGTCGGTCGCGAGGAGCCTCCCGAGGAAGATCGTGTGGTCGCCGCCGTCGTAGGTGCGCCACAGCGTGCATTCGAACCGGGCGAGCGCGCCGCCGATCAGCGGCGCGTCGATCCTGGTGCCCGGCACCCAGTCCACCGCGTCGAACTGCGCGTGGCCCGCCGGGCGCCACCTGCTGGCGAAGTGGCGTGCGACGTCCTCCTGGTCCGCGGCGAGCACGGACACCCCGAACGCCCCTGTCTTCGTGAGGTGCCCGTGCATCGAGGCATCACGACCGACGCACACGAGCACCAGCGGCGGGTCGAGGGACACCGACGTGAAGGAGTTCGCCGTCATGCCGTGCGGCGCCGAACCCCCGACGGTGACCACGGTGACGCCCGTCGCGAACGTGCCGAAGACTCGTCGCAACGTCTTCGGGTCTTCGAACTCGTCCATGCAGGTCTCCCCCGTCATGATCAGGCCGCCGCCGGGGCGTACCGCTCGAGCGCCAGGCGCAGCGAGTCGGGCACCCGCGCCGGCCTGGTCCCGTTGTTCGGGCCGCGCATGCACGCGACCCGCTGGGCGCCCCGCGCCACGAGCTTCTCCGACCCGTCCGGCCCGACCAGCACGTAGTCGAAGCCGAACTCGACCTGGGTCTGCGCCAGCTCGACCAGGGTCATCCTGACCGCCAGCTCGTCGAACGCGGTGAGCTCGGCGTAGAACTCGCAGTCCACCTTCAGCGTGAAGAGCTTCAGGTCGTCCTGGAGCTCGGTCAGCACGTCGGGGGCGTGCCGCACCAGGAACATCTCCCGGCACCGGCCCTGCCAGCGCAGGTAGTTCACGTAGTACACGTTGCCGACGAGGTTGGTCTCCTCGAAGCCGACCGTGTGCCTGATCTCGAAGTACGACTCCACGTCAGCTCCCCTCCACCAGCAGCACGGCGGCGACCACGGGATCCGCGACCCCGCGCAGCGCCGTCACCAGCGTCGCGATCCTCAACCCCGGTGCGGTGAACACCACCCAGCCCTCCGGCCCGCCCGGTTCCGGCGTGAGCGGGGTGTCGAGCGGGAGACCCGCCTTCTGCAGGCACTCGACGGCGGACCACACGCGGGTCGCGGCCACCGCGAACGGCTCACCGGCCCCGGCCAGCAGCGCCGCCGTGCGGTGGCGCCGCCCCAGCAGCCCCTGCCACACCTGGTCCTCCTGCTCACGCACCTCCTGCAGGTCGCAGGCCGTCACGCGGTCCGCGGCCACGCAGAGGGTGACCCCGGCGGCGTGCGACGCCGACACGACCACCCCGGCGTCGACCTCGGGCCGGCCGTCGGTCCGGTACCGGACCTCGGTCTCGCGTCCCAGCAGCCGGCTCACCCCGAGCGCCGTGCTCCTGCGCCGGGTCGCCCGGTCGGCGCCCGCCTCGCGGTCGGGTTCGACGACCACCGCGACCCGGTGGCCCAGCAGGCCCTCGACCTCCCGTTCCAGGTGCGAGCCCAGCAGCGGGGCCACCCACGGGCCGGCGGACCCCTTGCGCCGCACGGCACGCAGGTGCAGGCCCTCCCACCTCTCGACGACCTCGTCGCCGTCGAACACCGCGATGTCGTAGACGTAGGTGTCGCCGTCGCGGTGGCGTTCGGTGGCACGCATCCGCACTTCACCGGCGCCGATGCCCGAGCCCGCGGGGTACAGGCGGTCGATCCGTTCCGGCAGCAGCGTCCCGTCCGGGACGCAGACCTGGTTGCCGTGCATCAACGCGTCCCGCATGCCGGGGTCGGCGAGCAGCAGCTCGGCGGGCAGGTAGCCGGCGAACCCGTCCGGGTGCGCGCTCAAGGCCACGTCGGCGCTGACGTCGCGGGCACGCGCCTCGTGGAAGCGCCGCAACCGCTGGAACCTCGGGCCCTGGAACATGGTGTCGCCGTAGAGCTGCGCCGCCGGGTCGAGCGCGACCGGGGGCAGACCGGTGTGCACGACCGGGTCCTCCTGGGGAACCGCCTTGCCGTACGAGAGCCGGGCCACGAAGTGGTCTGCCTCGAACGCGGTCTCGGAGCTGCGGATCGCCACGTCCACCACGTCGTCGGCGGTGACCACCGCGGCGATCCGGATCGTCGTCGTGCCGCGCGGTGGCACCACGATCGGCCGGAGGAACCGGATCCCGGACAGCACGGGGGTGGACTCGCGTCCCGTGAGCGCCGCGGCGACCTGGGTCATCGCCTCCATGCCGTAGACGGCGGGGAACAGCAGGTTGCCGTCGAGCAGGTGGTCGGCGAGGTAGAGGTCGGTGCCCGCGTTCAGCTCCACCTCGGTGACGAGCTCGACGCCGTGGTACCGGACCAGCGGCTTGTCCACGAACCTCAGCAGGGGCAACGGCGGCAGGTCGTGCCGCACGGTGTCGACGCCCTCGGTGCGGCCGCTGACCACGACGACGGCCGGCGTCTGCGGGTCGACGAGCAGCCGGCGCAGGATCCGCACGCCCTCGTCGGGCGGGATGGGCGTGACGCCGTCCCGCGAGAGCGACTCGACCACGGCGAGCCGCTCGCCCATGCCGACACCGGACCACACCGACCACTCGAGGCACAGGGCACGGCAGGACGGGTGGGTGTCGGCGAACTCGCGGGTGAGCGCGGCCAGCCAGTCGTTGGCGGTGCCGTAGTGCGCCTCGCCGCGCAGCCCGGAACGGCCGATGATGCTGCCGAAGGTCACCAGCAGCCGCAACGACCCCGCGTCGACGGCATCGAGCACCGCGCGCAGGCCGTCGAGCTTGGGCGCCATCGTCGACCGCAGCCGTTCCGCGTCCACCGCGGGCAGCGCGACCGGCTCGTTGCGCCCGGCTCCGTGCAGCACGGCGGTGACGGGGCCGAGCGCGGCCTCCAGCTCGCCGACGGCGGCCCGCAGCCCTTCGGCGTCGGTGACGTCGGCCACCGCGTACGCGACCTCGATGCCCCTCGCCCTCATGCGGTCGAGGTTCGCGGCCAGTTCGGCGTCCGCGGAGATCTCGGACCTGCCGAGGACCGCCAGCCGCGCTCCCCACTCCTGGGCGAGCGAGATCGCGCACTCGGCGGTGATCCCCTTGCCGCCGCCCGTGACCAGCAGCACGTCGGTGTCGGTCAGCGGCCGGATCTCGGCGGCCGGAGCCACCGGCAGTGCCCGCATCGTCGGCACCGTGCGCGTCATTTCGCGGTCGTACCGCACTTCGCTGAACGCCGTCGTCGACAGCACCTCCGGCAGCACGACGTCGCACCCCGACCCGGCGGGCAGGTGCACGATCGTCACCCGAACGCCGGGCGCCTCCAGCCGCAGCGTCTTCGCCATGGCCGCCGCGCCCGTGTCGTGCTGCACGAGCACGAACCGGCCGTCGTTACGCGCCGCCGCGGACTTCGCGCCGCGCAACGCCAGCTCCAGGTGCCGTTCCTCGCACACCTCGGGCAGGCACACGAGGACGCCGTCCCCGGTTCCCCCTCGTTCGAGGTCGCGCCGCAACCGTTCGGCGAACGGGTGGCCGTCCTCGGCGTAGAGCTGCCACTGGCCGTTGTCCTCGGCCACCGCCGCCGGCCGCAGCGGAACCGGTTCGTCGTCCACGACGAACGCCCGCGCCCACGGTCCGGCACCGGTGACGACCGCCGCCGCGGTGTCGGTCTCCCTGGCGGTGGCGCTCAGGTCGTCGAGGGCGTCGGCCAGTTCCCGCACGGTGGCGGTGGCGAAGTTCGTCGGCGCGCTGGCGGGCGGTACCCCGAGCCGCTGGGCGGCCTCGTTGACGAGCTGTCCCACGGTGATCGAGCTGAGGTGCAGGTCGTCGAGCAGCCTGCTCTCGGGGGCGACCGCCTCGCTCGGCAGTTCGGCGCGCGCGGCCGCCATCTCCCGCAGCACGTCCACGGTGGACGTCGCGGTGCCGACGACGGTCATGCCCGCCACAGCCGTCACGACCAGGTTGGCCGCGCCGACCGACGACTCCGGCGCCTGCTCGCAGGGACTCGCGAAGAACGAGAAGTCCTGACCGATCCGCAGCGGTCGCACCAGCCTGTCCGCGAACAGCGCCCTCAGGTCCAGCGCTGCCCCGGTGACGTGCGCGGCCCCGACGACGCCGAGCAGCGACACCAGCGACTCGTCGTCGGTGTCGAGCGCGACGACGGGCACCTGCGCCACGTCGGCCGCGAGCGTCGTCAGCACCCGGCCGGGACCGACCTCGACGAGCAGGTCCGCGTCCTTCGCCGCGACCCCGACCGCCTGCGAGAACAGCACGGGGTCGGTGATCTGGGCGCGCAGCAGGGCGGGGACGTCCACATCGGACGGCAGCGCCTCCCCGGTCACGGTCGACACGACGTGCCCGCTGACCGCGCCGAACTCCTCGGCGCTCAGTTTGGCGTGCAGCGCGTCGGCCGCCGGAGCCACGAGTGGCGAGTGGAACGCGTGCGAGACCCGCAACGCCGTGGCCTGCACACCCTCCTTGGCCGCCGCCTCGACCGCCGCCGCCACCGCGGCTTCGCTGCCGGCGACGACCGTCTGCTTCGGACCGTTGTACGCGGCGATCACCACCGGCAAGTCGCGGACGAGCTCGCTCACGAACTCCGCTGACGCGCCGAGGCTCGCCATCGTGCCCGAGGCGCTGTGCTCGGTCATGGTCGCGCCGCGCACGGACGCCACGCGCAGCAGGGTCTGTTCGTCGATCGCGCCGGCCCAGTGCAGCGCGGTGATCTCGCCGAGGCTGTGGCCCACGGCGACGTCCGCCGTGACGCCGAGACCTGCCAGCACCCGCAGCCCCGCGAGCGACCCGGTGACGATCCGGGGCTGGGCGACCGACGTGGCGACCATGTCGCCCGACGCCGGCAGCGCCGCCCGTTCGTAGACCTCCCGCGCGGCCGCGAAGCGCCTGCGCATCGCGCCGCCGCTCGTTCCCCGGCCGGAGCCCTGGCCGGGGAACAGGAACCCGACCGTCGCCGGTTCCGCGGCGTGACCGAGGAAGCCGCGACCGTCCGGCGCGAACCACGTCGTCACACCGGAGTCGGCCGCCTCCAGCACGCGGGTGAGTCCCTGCACGGCGTCCTCGGGCGACCGCGCGACCACGGCCGCCCGGTACGGCCGGTCCGACAGCCCGGCGTGCAACACGGCCGCCAGGTCGCCGAGCTGCGCGTAGGACACCCGTGCCGTGAACTCGGCCAGCTCGCTCAGCCTGGCCCGCAGCGCCTCCGCCGAGTCGGCGTCGACCAGCAGCACCTCGGCGTCCTGCGAGGCGCGGGACATCTCCAGCGCCCTCGCGTCGGGGGCGCGCAGCGGCACGGACGACTCGAGCACGACGTGGGTGTTGATCCCGCCGAAGCCCATCGCCGTGACGCCGGCCCGCAGCGGGGCGTCCGCGGGCCACGGCTCGGCGGTGCGCAGGACGCGCAGGTTCGCCCGGTCCTCCGCCAGCACGGGGTGCGGGTCGACGCAGCCGATCGTCGGCGGCAGCGTCTGGTGGTGCAACGCCAGCGCGGCCTTGATCAGACCGGCCACGCCCGCCGCCGCCTTGGTGTGCCCGATCATGCCCTTGATGGTGCTGATCGCGGCCGGGGCGGCTGCCGGGTTCGCTGCCGCGCGGGCCTGGGACAACGCCCGCAGCTCGGTCGCGTCGCCCACCTCGGTGCCGGTGCCGTGGCCCTCGAACATCGGCACGGTGTCGACGCCGAACCCGGCCCGTTCGTAGGCGCGGTCGAGCGCGAGCCGGTAGCCGCTGACCTCGGGGCGGGTCATGCCGCCCCAGCCGTCGGAAGACACGCCCCACCCGGCGACCGTCGCGTAGACGCGCTGGTGCGGCTGGACGTCCTCCTCGCGCATCAGCACGACCATGCCGCAGCCCTCGCCCGGCCAGAACCCGTTGGACCCGCGGTCGTAGACCCGCATCTCCGACCGGGCGAGCGCCCCGGTCTTGGCGAAACCGACGATCTCGAACGGGTCGATCGACAGGTCCACCCCGCCCGCGACGGCGACGTCGAGGTCGCCGTCGACGAGCCGGCCCGCCGCCGTCGCCACGGACAGCAGCGACGAGGAACAGGCGCCGTCGACGGTGTAGCCGCCGCCGTTGAGGCCGAAGTAGTTGCAGACCCGGCCCGCGATCGTGTTCGCGAGACCACCGGCGAGGCTGTCCTCGTCGATGGCGGGGAACGGGTTCTTGTAGGTGGCCTCCAGATCCGCGAGGAAGCCGCCGAGCTCCTCGTCGTCCCAGCCCCTGGCCTTCAGCGAGGCGGCGACCGTGCGGCGCACGTACGGCCACCGCAGCCTCATCAGGTTGGCCCTGGCGAACTCGCCGGTCAGGGTGTTGCCGACCACGACACCGGTGCGTTCGCGGGGCAGGCCCTCACCACCGGCGAACCCCGCGTCGGCGAGCGCCCTGCCCGCCGTGTCGAGCGCGAGCCAGTGGGTCAGGTCGGTGGAGCGGTAGGTGCTGCCCGCGATGCGGTGTGCCACCCGGTCGAACTCGTAGCCCTCGATGACGGCGGCGGTGCGGGCGTAGAAGCGGTCTGGTGTCGCGGGGTCCGGGTCCCAGTAGTCCTCGAGGCGCATCCGCTCGTCCGGGAGCCGCCGGAAGGCCCTGCGGCCGGCGAGCGCGTTCTCCCACAGCTCCCGCGCGGACGTCGCGTCCGGATAGCGGCAGGCCACACCGACGATCGCGATCTTCGTCATGCCGGTACGACCTCCTTGCCCGTTGTCGAGGGAGGCGAGACGACCTGGCCGTTCCCCGTGGAGCTCTCGACCGCGGTCCCGGCTTCCTTCGCCGCGAGGGCCTGGCTCGCCTCGAACTGCTCACGCGACTTGTTCACGAAGTGGATGCCCCACAGGAACATGCCGCGGATCAGGCACACCAGCGCCGTTGCGAAGAACAGGCCGTACGCGATGTGCACACCGGTGAAGAAGCCGTACACCAGGGCCACGCCGCCACCGAACGCGATCTGCGAGATCGGTTTCGACGGGCTCGTACCGGGGTCGGTGATCATGTAGTTCGTGAACAGCACGAACGCGACACCGGTCATGGTGAGCAGCGCGCCGGGGATCGACGTGCCGAACAGGATCCCCCTGACCACCGACTGGACCACGAAGAAGAACAGCCACGACAGGATCAGCCACATGCGGCCGGTGAGCTTCGCGTTCAGCATCGTGCCGGCGGTGACGATGATCGCCGGGATCAGCCAGTCGAACAGGCCGTGCACGTTCTCGGTGAAGTGGTAGGGCGGCACGATGCTCGCCCAGGGGAAGATCAGCAGGATGACCGCGATGCCGAAGTTCGACGGGTTCATGTAGTGCCGCAGCCGGCCGCGCACAGGTGCCCGCAGCACCCACTTCGCGCCGACGGCCACGGTGACACCGAAGATCATCACCCAGATCTGGTCGTTGACGTAGATGAGCATGTTCATCGCGAGGCTGGTGATGTGCGCCGGGTAGAGGAACTCGACCACGCCGCGCACGCCGTTGCCGGTGAACCTCGGTGGCCGTCCGTCGATCCTGGACCCGACGAGCTCGAGCCCGATCTCGACGGTGTAGCCCGTCAGCAGCGCGATGAACGGCCACAGCCACGGTTGCTCGAACCCGAGCACGGAGTAGCCGATGATGTTGAACACGGTCATCGACACCGCGAAGTTGCGCAGTGCCTTGACGACCTTCGGGTCGTGCCGGGGCACGGTCGCCGCCACGTCCGTCACGTCCGTCACCTCTCCTTCGCCTCGGTACCGAGTTCGAGCGTGTGCCTGCCGGGGTTGAGCGTCAGCGTGTCCTCGCGGGTCTCGCCCGAGCGGTCGCGCCAGTTGATCCGCACCTCGACGGGTCCGTCCGCCTTGCCGAGTCCGATGTGGACCTCGTGGCTGCGCTTGCCGGAGTGGCCGCCGCCGCCGTCGACGTGGCCGATGAACGTGCGGCCGTCCCTGGTCTTCGCGGTGACCTGGGCGCCGACCGCGGGCGATCCGCCGTCGTGGCACAGCCGCAACGTGAGAGCGCTGCCGCGCGACGGGCCGGAGTTGCGGTAGAACACCGGTTCCGCCCACTGCCGGGCCACCGCGAGGTCGAGCCTGCCGTCGCCGTCCGCGTCACCGGTGGCGATGCCGCGGGTGGGGACGGGGATGGCGAGACCGAGCTGCTCCGCGATGTCGACGTACCGGTCGCCGTCCTTGACGTAGAAGGCGAGGCGGTGGTTGCCGCCGACGTCGTCGCCGACCGTCACGCGCGGCCAGGACACGGGGTGGCGCAGCGCGAGGTCGTTGGCGGTGGCCAGTTCCTGAAGCTGGGGCCACCTGTTGACCTGGCCGCGGACGAAGCCGGTGGCCTGGGCGATCGCGGGTTCGCCGGAGTTGGCGAAGTCGGCGATCTTGACGTCCCAGCCCCAGCCGGACCACGCGGTGCCGGCCGGTGCGCTCACGTCCTCCCACGGCGCCTCGCTGTTGGCGAGCTTGGCGCGCAGCACGTCCCGGTCGCCGGACTGGGACATGAACTGGAAGTTGCTCTCCTGGATGCCGTACGACGTGGTGATGTTGCTGACGAACATGTCGTACACGCCGTCGCGGTTGAGGTCGCCGAAGTCGACGCCCATGCCCTTGAACGAGTCCTGGCCGACGACCTTCGACTTCGGGGTGAGCGCGGTGCGGACGCCCTCGACCGGCGCGAGCACGATCCGGCCGGGCGTGGACCTGTTGTGGAACATGCGGTCCGGGCCGAAGTCGTTGGCGAGGTAGAGCTCGGGCAGCAGGTCCCCGTCCAGGTCGGCGGCGGACGCCGCGAGCTCCCAGCCCTTGGACGAGTCCAGGCCCTGCACGCCCTCCTGGACCTCGAAGCGGGCTCCGGTCGCCGACGCTCCCGTCCAGCGCAGGAAGTAGTTCTCGCCGCCGTTGTAGGCGGCCGACATCGAGTCGTTCATCTCGACGCCGCCGCTGACCGACGGGTCGAGCACCGGGCCGTGCGGGAAGTAGTTGCCGATGAAGACGTCCGCGTGGCCGTCACCGTCGAAGTCGGCGACCGCCGCGGCGTTGGTGTTCCACTGCGGACCGGTGTAGCGGCCCGCGGTGGAGTTCGCGCCGGGCACCAGTTCGGTGGCGGTGTAGGAGGCGGCGGTGAGCCCGTCCTGGCCGTCCTTCGCGATGTGCACGATCGGCGTGCGGCCCCACAGGTACACCAGCAGGTCGACGCGGCCGTCCTCGTTGAAGTCGCCGGGCACGCAGCCCATGGGCGCCATCACGTCGTTCATCGGCAGCGAGCCGGGCGAGAGCGCGAACGCCTGGTAGCGCTCCTCCTTCGCGCCGGGTGCCGGGGTGACGACGACCTGGTCGATCCGCGGGTCGACCAGGCACAGGTCGTTGGCGAGGCCGTCGCCGTCGAGGTCGTTCATCGCGATCGCCGCGCCGACGGAGGAGATCCAGGCGTCGATGTGGGAGTAGTCCTTGTTGACCTTGCGGATGGTCTGCTGGTCGAACCCGCCCGGGAGCGAGATCGACATCGAGGTGAAGCCGTAGCCGCTCGCCACGTCGCGCTTCTCCGCCTGCGACGCGGCGGGCAGCCGGGCCATCAGGAAGGTCACCATCACGAGAACGAGCGCCAGGATCCCCGGCAGCTGTTTGCGGGCCCAGTTCACTGCTCCACACCTCCTGAGTGGACGTACTGGTCGGCGAAGCCGCGCCGCCACAGCTCGTAGGCGGGGACGTCGTCCCGCCCCGGCCCGGCCGGCTTGAGGGCGCGGACCCGGTGCGCGGCCTCGTCCGCGCCGGTGCCGCACAGGATTTGGGTGGCGATGTGCGTGTGGTCGACGGCGAGGCCCGCGAGCACGCGGGCTTCCGCGGCGAACGCGCTGCCCTGGGCCACCACCGCGCGGTGGCGTCCCGCGTGCTCGGCGAACCAGCGCAGCTCCTCGGGTCCCGCGCCGCCCGCGTAGGTCGCGGCGAGGCCCGCGCCCGCGTACAGGTCGGCCCGCCGCGTGTCGGGGAAGCCGTCGACCAGCTCGGCGACCCGGGCCGCGTCCGCACCTCCCACGAACCACAGCGCCCTGCCGATGCCCTGGTCGATCGCGCGGTTCGCGTACCAGGCCGGGCCGGTGAAGGGCCACGGGAAGTCGGGTTCGCGGTAGTGGCCGTGCACGTACTTCCCGGTGTGGAAGTACGCCTGGTGGAAGCCGTAGCCGTCGAGCAGCAGCCACTGCAGCAGCTCGTCGCTCACCGCGAGCCGCGGCCAGCGGAACCTCGGCACGCGGGCCATCGCCCAGCCGACGCCCACGTAGACCATGTAGACGTGCTTCGCGCCTGCCCCCGCGAGGAACTCCGCCACCCGTCCACCGCCGCCGAACGGCAGCGCGTCGAGCGTGGCGAACCCCATGCCCGCGCCCTCGTAGGCGAAGCCGCGGAACTGCGGGGCCACGGTGTCGAGGTGTCGCTCCACCTCGGCGGGTGCGCGTGCCTCCACCGCGGTCGCGAACCCGAAGAGGAAGTTCCGGCCGATGCTTTCCAGCAGTTCCTTCGCCGCCTCGTCCTTGTGGTGAAATCCACGTACTGAAAGCGTTGCCTCCGAACTCCTGGGCGTCAGCAACCGACGCCGCAAAGCGCGCCATCCCGCCTTGGTCACGATGCACTCTCCCCAAACATACGATTTCCCGTCACCATTCTTTGCATCACCGAGGCGGTCTGACATCTTCCAGCATGCTCGACCCTTTTCTCACCGCGTGAAATGTGCGCGAATGCGACTGCGCCACCGTTCGTATTCGGGCTCGGGACCCGGTCCGCCGGCGGACGTGGAGGAGGTCTCGACGAGGGTGACCGCGGCGGCCGCGGTGAGGTCGCCCAGCGCGTGGACGGCCTGTCCCGCGCGGTCGTCGACGTGGCCCGCCGCCGCCTTGGCCATGACGGCGAGTGCGGCCCCCAGCGCGAGCTCGGGTGCCTGCTGTCCCGCCTCGGCCCGCAGCCACGCGAGGTCCGCGGGGGTGGCGCCACCGGCGAAGGTGGCGGCGAGCCCGACACCGCTCCAGAGGTCGGGCTGACGGCGGCCGGCGAACCTCCGCACGGCGCTCGCGACGGCCTTCACGTCCGCGCCGTGGATGAACCACAGGGCGCGGCCCAGCCCCTGGTCGAAGGCCCGCGGGAAGTAGGACGGCGTGTCCTGCCACGGGTACGGCTGCGGTGAGCGCTGCCCGGCGACCCAGCGTTCGGGGTGGAAGTAGGCGCGGTCGAAGCCGTAGCCGTCGACGGCCAGCCAGGTGATCGCCGGGTGGTAGCGGACGCCTTCGAGGTCGGGCACCACCTTGCGCCACAGCGGCCGGGGCAGCCGGGCCATGGCGAAGCCGATGCCTATGTAGGCGAGGAAGAGGTGCGGGAGGCCGGGACCGCGCAGCAGGTCACGGGTGCGCTTGCCCCGGTCCATCGCGTCCAGGACCGTGCAGGCCATCGTCGCGCCCTCGTAGGCGAACCCGCGCAACTCGGGCGCGACGAGCGACAACCTGCGTTCCAGCTCCCACAGCCCGCGGCAGTCGATTCCCCATTCGAATCCCGCGATCACGGTCTGCGGAATCTGTTCCAGTGCCCGGGTCGTCTCCGATTCCGGAATCGAGAAACCGCGCGCCGCGAACGTGACGTTCACGAGAGCCGGTGCGAAGATCAATCGTCTGATGGAACCGAGCACCGTCGACATCAGCGCTCCTCTACTAGGCTCCTCCCATCTTCATCCGCACGTGTGGCAATTTGCATCTTTCCAATTGCGGTGCCGCTCAGCCGTCCTCGTCCGCGAGGTCGTGGCCCAGTCTGCGGGCAGCCGTGAGCGCCACCGCGCCCAGGACGATGGACACCAGCAGGCGTTCCGCGCACTCCCTCGTGGCACCGGCGCCACGCGCCTGGTCCGCCTCGGCGGCCGCGACCGCCGCCCCGGCCCTCAGGTAGGCCTCCAGCAGGGCGTCGTCGGGCGCGTGTCCCGCGAGCTCCAGGCTCGCCAGCACGCCGGCCAGCTCGGCCGCGGCGGCGTTGTCGTCCGCGACCTCGCGCCCGTCCTTCGCCAGCACCTCGTCGACGCGGTCGCGCCACTTCGCCCGCGCCTCCCCGAGGGAGCCGGGCGTGGTGGCGTCAGGCGCACCGGTGCGGGAGATCGCGGTGAGCACGTCCGGCACCCTGACGTCGACGCTGCCGCCGACGAGCTCGGCGACCGCGGCGACGGGCAGGCCGCCGCGGTCGACGAGAGCGCGCACGACGCGGAGCCTGCGGACGTGGCTCTCGTCGTAGCGCATCTGGTTCGGCCCGGTCCTCCTGCCGGGGTGCAGCAGGCCGGACCGCAGGTAGAACTTGATCGTCGGAATGCTGACCTGCGTGAGGCCGCTCAGCCCCGCGATCCGCAGGCCGTCGCCCGTCACGCCCATGGCGCCGTCGGGTACCACGGGATCAGCTCGCGGCGGGCGAGCAGCCGCACGTCCCAGTACAGGAAGGTGAAGACGCCCACGGTGATCAGCGCGACGCCGGTGATCACCGCGAGCCGCACCGGCTTCTCCGTCAGCCACCGCCGGACCCGGTCGCCCAGGAACGCCGCGGTGGCCACGAGCGCCAGGGCGAGCACGGCGATGTTGCCGAGGGACTGCAGGCAGAACGCGGCAGCTCCGTAGAGCGGGTTGCCGCTCTCCGCCGCGTCGCGGAACAGCTGGCGGAACAGGCCGAACGGGCGGCCGATCAGGAACCCTCCGATGAGCACGCCCATGAACACCATGGGGGCGTTGGGATAGCGCTTCGCGATGCGCGCGAACGGGTCGCGGACCACGCCCAGCGCGGCGAGACCGAGGTAGGTCATCGTCAGGCCGATCACGCCGAACACGACCAGGGACTGCACGCTGCGGCCGGACAGCGTGCCCGCGACGTTCTGCGCGGTCGAGAACTGGGGCATCGAGGTGCCCACGAGCCCGACGATCGCGCCGTAGACCGCGGACACCGACAGCATGCCCGCCGACAGCCACAGCAACGGCTTCAGCGCGCCGCGGACCCGTTCCGCACGGCTGCTGGAGCCGCCCAGCATCGGCGCCATCGCCCCGAACGCCGCGATGTTGCAGGCGGTGAACGTGCCCGCGAGACCCGTGACGAACGCGAACACGATGCCGGCGGCCGCGCCGGCGATCGGCGTGGCCTTGGCGTCGTGGCCGAGCAACGTGTTCGCGACGTTGTCCCCGATGGTCGAGTCCACGAAGTGCGCCGACCACACGACCGTCAGCCCGAAGCCCGCGAGCGCGCTCAGCAGGACGATCAGCCCGCGCCTGCGCGGGAAGTGGCCGTTGACGAACGCGGATGTGGCGATCGGCCGCACAGGTGCCGGTGCGGTTCGTTCCGTCGACATGGGTGTTCTCCTCCGCCGCCTACATTCATCCACAAAGGACTTGCGCTGCTGCGCCTATCACAGAATGGAGGTGGCGTGGCGACAATCGCTTATTCCAGAGTGCGCGGTTGTGGCGCGGCGGACATCGCACGCTCGAAGAAGCAGCACGACCGCCGCGCGGGCAGGCTGGCGTTCGTCGTCGCGGCGAATGGGGTGCGGATGCTGGTGAGCGTGACCGGAGGGACGGGTTTCGTCGGATCGCACTCGGTCGCGGCGGTCATCGCGGCCGGGCACCGGGTCCGGCTTCTCACGAGGAACCCGCGGGCGGTGCCGGAGGTGCTGCGCCCGCTGGGCGTCGATCCCGCCGGCGTCGAGGTGGTCGCCGGTGCCGCGACGGACCCCGGCCGGGTGGCGGAACTGGTGCGCGGCGCGGACGCCGTGCTGCACGCCGCCGGCGTCTACTCGTTCGACCGGCGCCGGCGCCGGGAGATGCGGCGCACGAACGCGCTCGCCACCGAGGCGGTGCTGGGGGCGGCGCGGAAGGCGGGGGTCGGTCGGATCGTGCACGTGTCGAGCTTCGTGGCGCTGGGCGGCACCGTGCTCGACGAGAACTCCCCCGTGACCTCGTCTTCCGAGCCGTACGCGGCGTCGAAGGCCGCGGCGGAGGAGGTCGCGCGGGAGCACGGCGCCGTGATCAGCTACCCGCCCGCGTTGCTCGGGCCGCACGACCCGCGACTGGGCGACCAGACCGCGCGCCTGCGGGCCACCCTGCGCGGGCTCATGCCGATCTGGCCGACCGGCGGCTTCCCGCTGGGCGACGTCCGCGACACGGCGGCGTTGCACGCCCGTCTGCTCACCGGCGGTCCGTCCCGGTGTTTCGGGCCGGGCCGGTTCGTCTCGACGCGCGACTACGTCCGGACGTTGCGGGAGGTCACGGGGCGCCGGTTGCCCGCCGTTTTCCTGCCCGCCGCGGCACTGGTGCCGGTGGGCGTGGCCGCCGACGCGCTGCAGCGGGTGTGGCCGTGGCCCGTCCCGGTGCAGGGCGGGGCGATCCGCACGTGCCTGGCCGCGCAGAGCACCGCCTCGTCCGGGCCCGCCCGGCCGCTGGCGGAGACGATGGCCGACGCCGTGCGCTGGCTGCGTGACGCGGGGAGGGTGGCATGACCGACCTGTCCGAACGCTCGCTGCGGCGGGTCGACTTCGTGCCGGTGACCGTGCCCCGTCCCGCGCCGGCGGCGGCGGAACCGCGTTCGATGCGGTCCGTGCTGGACGAGTCCGACCGGCTGCGGTCGCGCATCGTGACCGGTGACGAGAACGCCGTCGCCCGTCAGCACGCGCTCGGCAAGCACACCGCCCGCGAACGGCTCGACCTGCTGCTCGACCCCGGCTCGTTCACCGAGATCGACCTGTACCGGCGCCACCAGGCGAGGGGGATGAAGATCTCCGAGAACCGGCCGCACACCGACGGTGTGATCGCGGGTTCCGGCACGATCGACGGACGCCGGGTGTTCGTCTACGCCCAGGACTTCTCGGTGTTCGGCGGGTCCCTCGGCGAAGCGCACGCCTCGAAGATCCACAAGGTGATGGACCTGGCGATCTCCACCGGCTGCCCGTTGATCGGGCTCAACGACAGCGGTGGCGCCCGCATCCAGGAGGGGGTGATGGCCCTCAACGCCTACGGCGGCATCTTCCGCCGGCACGTGGCGGCGTCCGGGATCATCCCGCAGATCAGCGTCGTGATCGGTCCCTGCGCGGGCGGCGCCGCCTACTCCCCCGCGCTGACCGACTTCACGTTCATGGTGCGCGGCACGGCGAAGATGTACCTGACCGGACCGGACGTCGTCGCGGCCGTCAACGGCGAAGTCGTGACGCACGAGGAACTCGGCGGCGCGGACGTCCACGGCAGCCAGTCCGGTGTCGCCACGTTCGTCCACGACGACGAAGAGACCTGCCTCGCGGACGTGCGGTACCTCGTGTCCCTGTTGCCCGCCAACAACCTCGACACCCCGCCGCACGACGGCCCGGTCGGCGCCACGACCGACGAACGACCGCGGCTCGCCCAGCTCGTGCCGGTGGAGCCGAACAAGCCGTACGACATGCGTTCGGTCGTGGCCGAGGTGGTGGACGACGGCGAGTTCATCGAGGTGCACGAACACTGGGCCGGGAACGTGATCTGCGCGCTGGGCCGCGTCGACGGCCGGCCGGTGGGTGTCGTGGGCAACCAGCCACTGGTGCTCGCCGGCGTGCTCGACTCGGCCGCGGCGCAGAAGGCGGCGCGGTTCGTGCGGTTCTGCGACGCCTTCAACATCCCGCTGATCACGCTGGTGGACGTGCCCGGATTCCTGCCGGGCACCGCCCAGGAGCAGGGCGGGGCGATCCGGCACGGCGCGAAGCTGCTCTACGCCTACTGCGAGGCCACGGTCCCGCGCATCCAGGTGATCATCCGCAAGGCCTACGGCGGCGCGTACATCGTGATGGACTCCCGCTCGATCGGCTCGGACGTGTCCCTGGCCTGGCCCACCAACGAAATCGCGGTCATGGGGGCGGAGGGCGCGGTGAACGTGTTGTTCCGCAAGGAGCTCACCGCCGCGGCCGACCCGGCGGCGTTGCGGGCGGAGCTGATCGCCGAGTACCGGGAGCAGCTCATGCACCCGCACTACGCCGCCGAACGCGGCCTGGTCGACGACGTCATCGACCCCGCGCAGACGCGGGCGGCGATCGCACGGGGCCTGGAGATGATGAGCACCAAACGTGCCTCCGCCCCGCAGCGCAAGCACGGGAACGTGCCGCTGTGAGCGCGCCCGACCACCTGCTGTACCGGCAGGTCCGCCTCGACATCGGGCTGCTGGCGACACGGCAGGTCGCCGCGGTGCCGGTGCCCGCGTGTCCGGGGTGGACGGTGACGGACCTGGTGGCGCACCTCGTGGAAGTCGCGGCGAACGTGGCCGCACGGCTGGGTTCTCCCGCGGGCACGGCTCCGCGAGGCATCACCGACGTCGATCTCGCCCTGGCGGAGTGGGAGCGCGTCTGCCACGTCCTCGAGCCGCTGGTCGAACTGGAGGGCCCGCGCTCGGCCGGGCGGATGGTGATGGACGCGTTCACCCACCTCCTCGACCTGCACGCCGCCCTGGACGTCCCGCCCGATCCCGGGCACCCCGCCTACCGCAGCACGCTGAACCTGCTCGTCGGCGGTTTCTCCGCCTCCGTGAGGGCACACGGCCTGCCCGCCTTGCGGATCGAGAGCCCCGCCGCCACGGGGACGGCGGGCGACGGCCCGGTCGTCCGCACGCTGCGAGCCGGAACCCACGACCTGCACCGGAGCCTGGCCGGCCGGCGGTCGCACGCCGAGATCGCGGCACTGGACTGGGACGGCGCGCACGAACCGTGGCTGCCCGCCTTCAGCTGGGGCCCGTTCACCCCGCCTGCGCGCTGAGCTCGCGCTCGATGCGCCGGCGCGACGACCGCACGGACCGCACCGCCGCGTCCGGCCGGTCGCCCGCCCCCACCATCAGTGCGACGAGTTGGGGCTCGAACAGCGCCTCGCCGTCGAGCGGCGCCGCCAGGTACCCGCCCAGTTCCAGGGTCACGAGGCCGTGGGTGGCGATCCACATCTGGTGTGCGACGTGCGCGGCGTCGGCGTCGGCGAACCGGCCCGCCGCCACGCACCTCGCCACGCACTCCACGACGCTCGTCAGGGTGTACCGGCCGTGCTGGCGGTCGTCGTCGGTCAGCGAGAAGCCGCTGAGCGACGCGCCCCCGAACATCACGCTGTACAGGTGCGAGTTGGCCAGGGCGTTCATCCGGTACGCCCGGCCGAGCAGCGCCATGTCCGCGACCGGGTCGGACGTCGACCGCACGGCCGTCAGGTGGCGCTCCAGCCGCTGGAACCCTTCGTGCACCACTTCCCGCACCAAGCCGCTCATCCCGCCGAAGTAGGTGTACACGGCCATCGTCGAGGTACCGGCCTCCGCCGCGATCCGCCGCGTCGAGAGGGCCTGGGGTCCTTCGGTGGCGAGCAACGCGGCGGCGATCTCGATGAGGGCGGTGTGGGTGCGCGGGTCCATTCGGCGTGGGCTCACGTTTGACATTGTTGCATAACGGCGATATGTTTAGCACAACGCTGTTATGCATAGGTCGGAGGTGCGTCCGTGGAAGCACTCCTCGTGGAGGGTCAGCTGCCCGCGAACCTGCACGGCAGGTTCCTGCAGTCCGTCCCGCATCCCGCACACGGCACGGACCCGGTCTCGATCACCGGCGTCCGCCTCGCCGACGGCACCGCGACCTGGCACCGCGCCCGCACCGACCTCTCGTTGCTGGGCACCGTGCCCACGTTGGCCCCGGCGGTGCGCGACGGCCTCCGCGTCGCCCGGCCGGCGCAGGACCCCCGCACCGGCGAATGGCACACGATCGCGACCAGGCCGGGCTCCCCGCTCGCCGAACACGTGACGATGAGCGCCGCGGGCGCGGTGCGCCGGGGCCGTTGTTTCGTGCTCAGCGGCCCCGCGCGCATCGACACCGTCGCCCTGTCGGCGGACCACGTCGTCGTCCTGGACCTGTCCGTGGAACACGACCGCGCCACCGAGCTCATCGGCCTGCGCGCCCCCTACACCTGGCGGCCGGGCAAACAGGCGCGGATCGGTCTCCTGCCACGCCGGTCCCGGGGCAACCCCCTCTGGTTCCCCGTGTCACCGTGCTTCGTGCCGGAGGCGGTCAACGCCTACGAGGACGGGCCGGAGGTCGTCCTCGACGCGGTGCGGCACACCTCGCCCACCGGACCTCGGGAGCTGACGCGCTGGACCCTCGACCCGAGCACGGGCACCGCGAGCGAAGAGCGCCTGCTCAGCGCCGACTCCGCCGTCGTGGCCGACCCGGAACGCGGCCGACGGCACCACACCGTGTACGCGGCCCGGGACACCTCGGTGTCGCGGCACGATCCGCACACGTCCACGACCTACGACTTCGGCCCCGGTCACCGGCTCGGCCAGCCCGCGACCGCCGGCGAATGGCTCATCGTCCCGTTCCACGACAGCACGTCGAGCAACCTGGCCGTCTTCGACACCGCGGATCTGGCCTCCGGCCCGCGCTCCGTCGTGAGGCTTCCCGTCACCGTCCCGGTCGCGACGCGCACCACGTGGCAGCCACTGCTCGAACCTGTGCGCGCCTGAGAACACAGCCATGCAGGTCGAGCGGCACAGCCGGCCGGCTCACGCCCGCGTACCGGCCGGCTCCGGCAAGGGTTCCTTCTGCCGCGTGTTCGCCGAGTAGTGGGCGACGGCGATCGCTCCGGCGATCGCCAGGACGAACCCCGTGGTCGCGGCGACCACGTAACCGTCGCGGACGTTGTCGCCGAGGTAGACCAGCCCGACGAACGACGAAAGCGCCGTGTTGGTGGTGAACATGATCGCGGTGACCCCGGTCGGACCGCCCTTCTGCAGCGCCATCGCGAACAGCGCCGCCGCGGTGAGGCCGTTGAGGACGATGGACCAGGCCGCCGGTTCCAGCACGAGTCGCCACACGGCGTCCGGGAGGTGGAGTGTCCGCGCCGAGATGCCGACGACGCTGTAGGAGACACCGGAGCCGAACGCCAGTGCCACCGTCGACCCGACGTGGTGGTGGCGCCGGGCGTAGAGGACGATCGCCGCCACCGGGATCGGAACGGCCAGGAGGAGCCACCGCCAGTGCGGTGGCAGGGCCTGCGCGGGACCCGGCTCCGCGGACACGCCCAGCAGGACCAGACCGGTCGCGCCGACCACCAGCGCGCCCCATCCCCGCGCACGGAGGTGGGCACCCATGAAACTGCTGATCATGGCGGTCACGCCGACGCTGAACGCGAGCATCGACTGGACGAGGAACAGCGGCAGCCGGTGCAACGCCGCGGAGGCGAAGGCGAATCCCAGCAGGTTCACGCCGAGGCCGAGGAAGTACAGCCACTGACGCCAGAGAGCGATGAGATCCCGAGACGACCCGCCGTGCGCGGCCACACGCCGCACACCCATCGCCTCGAGGATCGAACCACTGCCTGACGCCAGGGTCGCCAGCACGGCGAAGACGTAACCCAGTGCCATTCGTCCATTGTGTCAGCCGGTGACCGGCGTGCTTTCAAGGTCCCCGTCGAGAACGGCCGACCCGGCAACAACCGTGACCGCGCACTATGCCTTGCCGCCATTCCATCGCAAAGAAATCCAGCCCCCATTACTCCATATGGAGCAATTCCGGTGGACGCATTACGTGATCAACGCACGAATTGACGGAAAGCTCTGAACGTCCTATGAGGACGCTCCCCACCACCGCTACCACCGGCCTCGGCCCGCGGTTGCAAAACGTCCACATCGGATACGGCGGCGGCTCGGCCCCCGGAGTCCCGGTCGTCACCGGTGTCCCGCTCAGCGGTCGAGCAGCTCCAGGAACCGCTCGAGCATTATGCTCTGGTACTCCTCCGGACTCCACCCGCAGTCCCGCACCAGCACCGTGCAGGCGCTGTGCTGCGCGGTGACCCAGCAGCAGCCGACGGCGGGCGAGGCAGCACAGCTTCTCCCACCGTCCGACGTCGGTCGCGCCACGTGGGTGCGGAGGTTGATCCGCTCAGACCTCGCTCCTGGCCTTCATCACCCGCCGCGCGAGGGCGAGGGTGAGGCGCCTCGGCAGCAGTCTGCCGAACAGGAACGTGGTCAGGGCGTTGACCTTGCCGTCGACGACCGCCGGTCCGGTGCCGGACAGGGCGCGGAACACAGTGGCGGCGACGGCCTCGGCACTGCGCGTGCCGCGGCCGTTCATCGGCGTCTTCGTGGGACCGGGGCTGACCGCCACCACGCGGACACCGGTGCCCCGGGTCTCGGCCCACAGCGCCTGGGTGAACGAGACGACATACGTCTTCGTCGCCGCGTACACCGCCAGGTGGGGAGCGGGCACGTACCCGCCGGTGCTTTCACCGGTTCAACCGGCCGGGATCCCCTGCTTCGCCGCGGCGCACCAGCCACGCCTCGGTGATGTGGGTGAACATGGCCTCCGCCGCCCCGGCGGGGTCGTGGGCGGCGATGCGGTCGAAGACGCGCCGATGTCCGGCGTTCGACGCCTGGCACAGCTCGCGACTGCTCTCGCCGCGGTACCCGGCCGTGTTGAGGACTTGCGACTGCAGCGAGCGCACGACGCCGCGGGCGATGCGGTTCCCCGACGCCAGCATGATCGCGTCGTGGAAGAGGCGGTCGTGCTCCTCGTAGCCGGCGACGTCGTCGACGAGCTCGTCCATCCGGTCCACCAGTGCCCGCAACCGGTCGACGGTGTCGTCATCCGCGGTGCGCGCGGCGACCTGCGCCATGTCGGACTCCAGCAGCCGCCGGGTCACGACGAGGTCGTCGAGGGTCGCGAGGCTCTCGTCCTCGGCGATCGCGGCGAGCAGCACCTGCTCGTCGAGCATGTTCCACTGCACCGGCGGGTTGACGGTCGTGCCGGAGCCCTGGCGCACCGTGACGAGGCCCTTCTCCTGCAAGACCTTCACCGCCTCGCGGATCACCGTCCTGCTCACCGAGAAGGTCTCGCAGAGCACCGGTTCGGGCGGCAGCGTCATGCCGGCGGACCAGCTGTGCCGGACGATCCGCTGCACCAGTTCCGCGGTGACGGCCGCGGCGAGGCTGGCCGGTCTCCGCGTCCACACCGGATCCGCGGACACGCCCTCCTCCGCCTGCCGTCCTGTCGTCGTCATGCTCGGCTCCGTTGCGCTGCGCCGTGGTGCTCCCAGCCCGCAGTGTACGGACCACCGTTGACGTCACACGTCATACGAGTTACGTTCGGAGTGTTCCGCTGGCCGACTTCCGCACCGCGCCGGCAACGTTCGCTCCGCCCGAACGGAACAGTCCCGACCTGAGCACCGGACGCCGCGACCGACGCTCCGCGAGCGCTCGGCGACCGGACGCCGCCAGTCCCGCCGCGTGCGTTCGCACCTCACCCACGTGGACGTGGTGGCGCGCGGTGCTCCGAGCGTCCACAGGCCCCCGCCAGCCGCCGCGCACCCACCTCAGGAGGTCCCTTGTCCACGTCCTCGTTCCCCGCTGCGCGGCGGCGAACAGCTCTCGCCGCCGTCGCGGTCGTGGTGGCCGCGGCGGTCGCCACCGCTCCCCCGGCCTCGGCCGCCACGACCACCCTGCACGCTTCCCCTTCCGGCACCGGTACCGCCTGCACCGCAACCGCTCCGTGCTCGCTGACGGGCGCGCAGTCGGCCGTGCGGTCCCGCACCGGCGCGATGTCCGGTGACATCGTCGTGGAGCTCGCCGACGGGGTGTACCGGCTCTCGCAGCCGTTCCGGCTCACCGCGGCGGACTCGGGCACCAACGGCCACCGCGTGCTGTGGCAGGCAGCCGCATCGGCTCGTCCCGTCCTCAGCGGCGCCAGAGCCGTCACGGGCTGGACGGTCGCCGACGCGGGCAAGAACATCTGGCGGGCGAACGTCGGTGCCGGTCTCGACAGTCGTCAGCTCTACGTCGACGGTGCGATCGCCACCCGCGCGCGCACGCAGGTCAACCGGTCCGACTTCACCTTCACCGACAGCGGCATGCGCTTCTCCAACGGCGCGCTGAGCTACCTGAACACCCTGGCGAACCAGAACCGGGTCGAGGTGGAGAGCGTCAACTCCTTCACCGACAGGTACTCGCCGGTGCAGAGCATCAGCGGCAACTTCCTGACGATGCAGCAACCCGCGTGGAACAACAACACCTTCGGCTACGACACGCTCAACAACCCGTTCCGCGCCGGCCCGCTCCACCTGGCGAACGCGTACGAGTTCCTGGACGCGGTGGGTGAGTGGTACCTCAACCCCGGCACCGGTGTCCTGTACTACATCCCCCGCTCCGGGCAGAACATGAACAACGTCAGCGTCGAACTGCCGGCGCTGCAGTCGCTGGTCTCCGTCGGTGGCACCTACGACGCGCTCGCGCACGACATCTCGTTCAGCGGCATCACCTTCACCGGCACCTCGTGGCTCGGCCCCAGCAGCAACCAGGGGTACGCGGACCAGCAGACCGGCGCCTACATCTCCGGCGACTGGAACTGGCCGGCCGACCGGCTGAACTCGTGCCGGAGCGGCTGCCCGGCGTTCGAGGCGGTCCGGCCGCACTGGTCGCAGATGCCCGCCGCCGTCCAGATCTCCGCGGCCAGCCGCGTCACCTTCACCGACTCCCGCTTCGTCAACCTCGGGCAGACCGCGATCGGCATCGGCAACGACGCGAACGCGCACAGCAGCGGGGTCGGGCTGGGCGCGTCCGGCATCACGATCACCCGCTCGGAGATCGCGCACAGCTCGGCGGGCGGCATCGTGGTCGGCGGCGTGCGCGCCGACGCGCACCACCCGGGCGACCAGCGGATGGTGAACCGGGACATCACCGTCAGCCACAACCGCGTCCACGACCTCGGGATCGAGTACCGGGGAATCGTGTCGGTGCTCAACACCTACGTCACCAACGCGACCGTGGCCCACAACGAGGTCTACAACCTGCCGTACTCCGGCATCTCCCTCGGCTACGGCTGGGGCTCGAACGACGCGGGCGGCAGCAACCACTACGCCGGCCGGGGCCTCTACAACTACCAGCCCCGGTACACCACACCCACCACCGCGTCCGGCAACAAGCTGCTCAACAACTACGTCCACGACGTGATGCAGCAGATGACCGACGGCGGCTGCATCTACACGCTGGGCTGGAACCCGAACGCGGAAATCCGCGGCAACTACTGCTTGCGCACCAACGGGTTCTTCGGGCTCTACTTCGACGAGGGCTCCAAGCACTACCGCGCCACGGGCAACGTCTTCTCCGCCACCGGAACCTGGGCCACCGCCAACTACTACGGCGGCGAGAACATGGGCAACTGGACGCTCACCGGCAACTGGTCGAGCAACGGCAGCAGCAACATCACCAACGGTGATCGCGGCAACGTGGTGAGCGGCAACGTCGTCGTCTCCGGCGGCAACTGGCCGGCCGGCGCCCAGGCCGTGATGGCCGCCGCCGGACCGGGCGGCACCGGCGGACGGGAGAACGTCACCGTCGCCGGCCTCCAGTCGGGCCGTTGCCTCGACGTCGCCACCACGGCCAACAACAGCACCGCGAGGTTGTGGGACTGCGGCGGCGGTGCGAACCAGCGCTGGACCTACACCTCCGGCAAGCAGTTCACGATCGGCGGCAGGTGCCTCGACGCCTCGGGCGGCGGCACCGCCAACGGCACCGCGGCGATCCTCTGGGACTGCCACGGCGGCCTGAACCAGCAGTGGAACGTCAACGCCGACGGCAGCGTCACCGGCGCGCAATCGGGGCTCTGCCTCGACGCCAGTGGCAACGGGACGGCCAACGGCACGCCGGTCGTGCTCTGGACGTGCCACGGCGGCGCGAACCAGCAGTGGAGCCTGCGCGGCTGACCGACTCGAGCGGAGCAGCGGGCCGCCGGCACCCCGCCAAGGCGCACAGCGCCGGACGGGGTGACCGGCGGCACCGCCGTGCGCTCCAAAAAGCTTGCGGTGTTAGCGCTAACTTTTCCCCAAGAGCTATTCATTCGACCCTTTTCGGCAGCATTCGACTGCGTTCGACATGCCTTTTCACCGCTCTTCCTGGCCGCTTTCGTCCATCCAGCGCAATTCCGAGGAAAAGTCGTGTTCGCCTTCTTGTGAGCGTGAACACCGAGCTGCAACACTCCTGGACGACGCACTCGCGGTCGTGTGGGGAAGGGGATGGCGATGCAGCTCTTCCGCCGAAGACGATTCGGCTTCAGCACCTACCTCCCTCCGCACCGCGGGTGACGGAGACGCACCACAGCCGCGATTCCGCGCGCACGAGAGCCCTGGCACCGCCGCACCGGGTCTCCTCGGCGTGCACCGGATCGCCCCACCCATCACGCCCGCATTCCGGGCACGTCCGGTGAAAGTGTGGAAGATGAAACTGACATCGAGGTCGGTCTCACTCGTCCCGATCGTGTCGACAGCAGCGGCGGCGGCCCTGGGCGCCGTGCTCGTCGTGTCCGTCCCCGCCAGCGCGGCGACCACGCTCGGTGCCGCCGCGGCGCAGTCCGGCCGCTACTTCGGCACCGCCGTGGCGGCGGGCAGACTGAACGACCAGACCTACGTGAACATCCTCAACACCGAGTTCAACATGGTGACGGCCGAGAACGAGATGAAGTGGGACGCGACCGAGCCCAACCGCGGCCAGTTCACCTACTCCGGCGGAGACCGCATCCTCAACCAGGCCTTGGGCAACGGCAAGCGGGCCCGGGGGCACGCCCTGCTGTGGCACCAGCAGGAACCGGGCTGGGCGCAGCGCCTGGAAGGCGCCGACCTGCGCCGGGCCATGATGAACCACGTCACCCAGGTCGCCACCCACTACAAGGGCAAGATCTACGCCTGGGACGTGGTGAACGAGGCGTTCGCCGACGGCGGCAGCGGTGGCCGGCGTGACTCCAACCTGCAGCGCACCGGCAACGACTGGATCGAGGCGGCGTTCCGCGCGGCCCGTGCGGCCGATCCCGCGGCGAAGCTCTGCTACAACGACTACAACACCGACAGCATCAACCCGAAGTCCACCGGCATCTACACCATGGTCCGCGACTTCAAGGCCCGCGGCGTGCCGATCGACTGCGTCGGGTTCCAGTCCCACCTCACCGACAACGCGCCGCCGGACTACCAGGCGAACCTCCAGCGCTTCGCCGACCTCGGCGTCGAGGTGCAGATCACCGAGCTCGACATCGCCGGCAGCAACCAGGCGAACGCCTACGGAGCGGTCACGAGGGCGTGCATGGCGATCCGTGCCTGCACGGGCATCACCGTGTGGGGCATCCGCGACACCGACTCGTGGCGCGGCGGCGAGAACCCCTTGCTGTTCACCGGTTCCGGCGCCAAGAAGCCCGCGTACAACGCGGTGCTCGACGCGCTGAACGCGGGAGGCCCCGGTCCCACCACCACGACGACCACGTCCAACGGCCCTGGCCCCGGTGGCTGCACCGCGGCGGTGTCGTTGAACCAGTGGAACGGCGGGTTCGTCGCCACGGTCAAGGTCACCGCCGGATCCACCGCACTGCGCGGCTGGCGGGTGACGACGACCCTGTCGAACGGGACGGTCACCTCCTCCTGGAGCGCCAACCGCAGCGGCACCAGCGGCACCGTCACCTTCACCAACGTGGACTACAACGCCAACGTGCCCGCGGGCGGCTCCACCGAGTTCGGCTTCCAGGGCACCGGCAGCGGCTCGGGGCTCAACCCCTCCTGCACCGCCACCTGACGTTCCGCAGCACACACCACCGGAGGACGGTTCCAGCGGCTCGGGCGTGCGCCCCGGGCCGCGGAGCCCCCCTGCCCCCAGGAGACGACGATGGCCACGAAACGAAGGTTCTGGGCGACCACCGCCGCGGTGGTGGGACTGGTCCTGACCGTGATCGCCCCTGCCCGAGCGGACAACCCGATCGTGCAGCACATCTACACCGCGGACCCCGCGCCACTGGTCCACAACGGACGTGTCTACCTCTACACAGGACACGACGAGGACGGCTCGACCTGGTTCACGATGAAGGAGTGGCGCGTCTGGTCCTCGGCCGACATGGTCAACTGGACCGACCACGGCTCCCCCATGAACCTCGCCACCTTCAGCTGGGCCAAGCAGGACGCCTGGGCCGGGCAGGCGATCGAGCGCAACGGCAAGTTCTACTGGTACGTCCCCGTCGTCACCAAGGCCACCGGGCGCCCGGCGATCGGCGTCGGCGTCTCCGACAGCCCCACCGGGCCGTTCCGGGACGCGATCGGCAGGCCACTCGTCGAGAACGGTGAGATCGACCCCACCGTGATGATCGACGACGGCGGCCAGGCCTACCTGTACTGGGGCAACCCGAACCTCTCCTACGTCCGCCTCAACCCCGACATGATCTCCTACAGCGGCGGCATCACCAGGATCCCGCTCACCACCGCGGGCTTCGGCACCCGCACCGGCGACCCCAACCGGCCCACGCTCTACGAGGAAGGGCCCTGGGTCTACAAGCGCAACGGGCTGTACTACAACGTCTTCGCCGCCAAGTGCTGCTCGGAGTTCATCGCCTACTCCACCTCGCCCGGCCCCACCGGACCGTGGACCTACCGCGGCACCGTGATGCCCACCCAGGGCAGCAGCTTCACCAACCACGCCGGCATCATCGACTTCAAGGGCAGCTCGTACTTCTTCTACCACAACGGCGCCCTGCCCGGCGGGGGCGGCTTCACCCGCTCCGTCGCCGTCGAGAAGTTCACCTACAACGCCGACGGCACCATCCCGACCATCAACATGACCACGGCCGGGCCACCCGCCGCGGACACCCTGAACCCCTACGTCCGCCAGGAGGGCGAGACCATCGGGTGGGGCAGCGGCGTCGAGACCGAACCGTCGAGCGAGGGCGGCCTGAACCTCAGCCACCTCAACAACGGCGACTACGTGAAGCTGAAGAACGTCGCCTTCGGCAACGGTGCCAGGACCTTCACCGCTCGCGTCTCGTCCACCGTCGCGGGAAGCTCCGTCGAGGTCCGCTCCGGCGGCCCGACCGGCGCCCTCGCCGGAACCTGCTCGGTGCCGAACACGGGCGGCTGGCAGACGTGGACCACCGTCTCCTGCGCCGTGAACGGGCTGACCGGCACGCGCGACCTCTACCTGAGGTTCACCGGCGGCAACAGCTACCTGCTCAACGTGAACTGGTGGCAGTTCAGCGCCTGATCGCCCGAGAAAGACGTCGTGAACTGACCGTCCCCTCCCCTGCTCCTCGTGGCCGACGACCACCAGGGGTGCTTCAGCGACCGCGAGAAACCTCTGGAGGACCGACATGTCCGACCTGAACCGCCGGCAGCTCATGAAGCTGGGCGCGGGAGTCGTGCTGACGCAGGCGGGGTGGACGGCCACCGGTACCGCCTCGGCGGCACCGGTGGAGGTGCGGGCGGCGAACGACCTCGCGCTCTGGTACGACCGCCCGGCCGGCAGCGACTGGCTGCGCGCGCTGCCGGTGGGCAACGGGCGGCTCGGCGCGATGGTGTTCGGCAACACCGACACCGAACGCCTGCAGCTCAACGAGGACACGGTCTGGGCAGGGGGCCCGCACGACTACAGCAACCCGCGGGGTGCCGGATCGCTGGCGCAGATCCGGCAGCTCGTGTTCTCGAACCAGTGGACGCAGGCGCAGTCGCTGATCGACCAGACGATGCTCGGCAACCCGGCCGGGCAGCTCGCCTACCAACCGGTCGGCGACCTGAGGCTGGTGCTGCCGTCCGGGACCGCGAGCGGGTACCAGCGCACGCTCGACCTCACGACGGCGACGACCGCCGTCAGCTACGTGGTGAACAACGTGCGCCACCGGCGGGAGGTGTTCGCCAGCGCGCCGGACCAGGTGATCGTCGTGCGCCTGACCGCGGAGACACCGGGGGCGATCTCGTTCACCGCGTCGTTCGGCTCACCCCAGCGCACCACGACGTCCAGCCCGGACGCCACGACGATCGCGCTGGACGGGATCTCCGGCACCCAGCGGGGAATCGCGGGCACCGTGCGGTTCCTGGCACTGGCCAGGGCGGTGGCGGAGGGCGGCACCGTCACCAGCTCGGCGGGGACGGTGCGGGTGAGCGGCGCCTCCGCGGTGACCCTGCTGATCTCCATCGGCACCAGCTACGTCGACTTCCGCACGGTCAACGGCGACTACCAGGGCATCGCCCGCAGCCGTCTGAACGCCGCGCAGGGCCTCTCCTTCGACACCCTGCGGTCCCGGCACGTCGCCGACCACCAGGCGCTGTTCGGGCGCGTGACGCTCGACCTGGGGCGGACGGCGGCGGCCGACCAGCCGACCGACGTCCGGATCGCCCGGCACGCCGGCACGACCGACCCGCAGTTCGCCGCGCTGCTCTTCCAGTACGGCCGCTACCTGCTGATCTCGTCGTCGCGGCCCGGCACGCAACCGGCGAACCTGCAGGGCATCTGGAACGACCAGATGGCGCCTTCGTGGGACTCGAAGTACACCATCAACGCCAACCTGCCGATGAACTACTGGCCGGCGGACACCACCAACCTCGGCGAGTGCCTCCAGCCCGTCTTCCGCATGGTCAACGACCTGACGACCACCGGCGCCCGCACCGCCCAGGTGCAGTACGGCGCCCGAGGCTGGGTCACCCACCACAACACCGACGCCTGGCGCGGTGCCTCGGTCGTCGACTTCGCCGCGGCGGGCATGTGGCAGACGGGCGGCGCGTGGCTCTCCACGCTGATCTGGGACCACTACCGCTTCACCGGTGACGTGGACTTCCTGCGCACGTACTACCCGGCGCTCAAGGGGTGCGCGCAGTTCTTCCTCGACACGCTCGTCACCGAGCCGACCCTCGGCCACCTCGTCACCAACCCGTCCAACTCACCGGAGCTCAACCACCACGCCAACGCCTCGGTGTGCGCCGGGCCCACGATGGACATGCAGATCCTGCGCGACCTGTTCGACGGCTGCGCCGCCGCGTCCGAGGTGCTCGGCGTCGACACCGACTTCCGCGCGCAGGTCCGCGCGGCCAGGCAGCGGCTGGCGCCGACGCGGGTGGGCTCGCGCGGCAACGTGATGGAGTGGCTGTACGACTGGGTCGAGACCGAACCGAACCACCGGCACGTGTCGCACCTCTACGGCCTGCACCCGAGCAACCAGATCACCAAGCGCGGCACCCCCCGGCTGCACACCGCCGCGCGTCGCACGCTCGAGCTGCGCGGTGACACGGGCACCGGGTGGTCACTCGCCTGGAAGATCAACTTCTGGGCACGGCTGGAAGAGGGTTCCCGGGCGCACGACCTGCTGCGCTCCCTGGTGACGACCGACCGCCTCGCGCCCAACATGTTCGACCTGCACCCGCCGTTCCAGATCGACGGCAACTTCGGCGCGACCTCCGGCATCGCGGAAATGCTGCTGCACAGCCACAACGGCGAGCTGCACGTGCTCCCCGCCCTGCCGCCGGCCTGGCCCGCCGGCAGCGTCTCGGGCCTGCGCGGGCGCGGCGGCTACACGGTCGGCGCGACCTGGGCGGCCGACGGCGCTGTCACGCTGTCCGTCGCCGCCGACCGGGACGGCACGGTCCGCGTCCGCAACCGGATCTTCACCGGCACGTTCGAGCTGCGCGACACGACCACCGGCGCCGCGGTCCAGGCCGTGAAACCCGAAGCCGACGTCGTGCAGTTCACCGTCCAACGTGGACACGTGTACAGCGCGACCGGCCGGGGCACCGGCTCGGGGCCCGTGGTGCAGCCGGGCGTGCCCTACCGGCTCGTCGCACGGCACAGCGGGAAGTACGCCGACATCAGCGGCGTGTCCACGGCACCCGGCGCGCTGTTGCAGCAGTGGTCCCCGACCGGCGGGCTCAACCAGCAGTTCGACTTCCTCGACTCCGGCGGCGGGTACTACCGCGTCCGGGCCCGGCACAGCGGCCTGGTGCTCCAGGTCGCGGGCACGGCCACGGGCGCCGACGTCACCCAGCAGACCGACACCGGCGCCACGTCCCAGCAGTGGCGCGTGACCGACCAGGGCGGCGGGGTGATCACCTTGGTCAACCGGTGGAGCGGCCTCGCCCTCGACGTGTGGCAGGCGTCGGCCACCGACGGTGCGCGGATCTCCCAGTGGACCCCCAGCGGGGCCGAGAACCAGCGGTTCCAGCTCCAGCCGGCGTGACGAACCGGAGGAACGGCGATGTCCCAGCAGCACAGCGAGCTCACACCGGCCTCGTCCGCCCCCAACGGCAAGACGTGCTCAGCCGCCTGACCACCACGGGAGTGAAACCCATGCGACGAAACACCATCCAACGACGGGCGTGGTCGCTGATCGCGACGGCCGCGCTGGTCCTCTCCGGCGCCGGTGCCACCCACGCACAGGCGGAGACACCGGCCGGGCAGACCGTGCTCGCGGGCACCGCCGGCTGCGGCAAGGCCCCCACGCTGCGCAACGGCGCCCACACCATCCAGAGCGGCGGCAAGAACCGGTCGTTCATCCTGAGCATCCCGGACAACTACGACAACACCCGCCAGTACCGGCTGGTCTTCGGGTTCCACTGGCTCGGCGGCACGGCGAACCAGGTGGCGGGCGGCGGCAGCGACGGCGACGTCTACGCCCACTACGGCCTGCGCCGGCTGGCGAACAACTCGGCGATCTTCGTCGCCCCGCAGGGGTTGAACAACGGCTGGGGCAACTCCGGCGGCGAGGACGTCAGGTTCGTCGACGACATGCTCAGCCGGATCGAGAACGACCTCTGCGTCGACACGACGCAGCGCTTCTCGCTCGGCTTCAGCTACGGCGGCGCGATGAGCATCTCACTCGCCTGCTCCCGCCCGACGGTGTTCCGCGCCATCGCCGCCATCGCCTCGCCGGGTGAGATCAGCGGGTGCGCCGGCGGCACCGCGCCCGTGGCGTACATGGGCATCCACGGCATCAGCGACAACATCGGGTCGGGCCGCGGCCAGCGCGACCGCTGGGTCCGCAACAACGGCTGCACGCCGCAGAACGCCCCGGAACCCGCGCGGGGCAGCAACACGCACATCACCACCACCTACTCCGGTTGCCGCACGGGCTACCCGGTGGTGTGGGCCCCGTTCGACGGCGGCCACCAGCAGGGACCGGTGGACGGGTGCGCGGGCTGTGAGAGCGGTGCCCGCAGCTGGGTCAAGAACGAGGTGTGGAAGTTCTTCACCGGCGACACGAACCCAGGCCCCACCGCGTTCCGGTTGCGCGGCGAGTCCTCCGGTCGCTGCCTCGACGTGTCCGGGGCGGGCACGGCCAACGGCTCCCAGCTGATCACCTGGGACTGCCACACGGGTGCCAACCAGCAGTTCACCCAGAACGGTCAGGCACTGCAGGTCACCGGCAAGTGCCTCGACGCGCCCACCGGCGCCGGTTCCGGCACCAGGGTGCAGATCTGGGACTGCCACGGCGGTGCCAACCAGAGCTGGAACCTCGGCGGCGGCACCGCCGTCAACGTCCGAACAGGACTCTGCCTGACCTCCGGTGGCACGGGCAACGGCGCGGCCGTCACCCTGGCCACCTGCCGAGGCAGCTCCGACCAGCGCTGGGCCAAGGCCTGACGTCACCCGCTCCCGCACCGACCGCCAGGAGAAGACGTGTCCAACGCACCAGACGAGCGCCCACCGGCACACCCCCACCCGATCCGCAGGCGCACCCTCCTCGGTGGCGGTCTGGCGGCGCTCGCCGCACCCGCGCTGACCGGTCCCGCCGCCGCGACGGCCGAAACCCCGGCGGCGGCCGGGGAGGTCGCGGCCGCGTGGCCCGATCCGCCCAACGGCTACCCCGAGTGGAACAACAACATCGGGATCTTCCAGGTCAACTCCCAGCCCGCGCACGCCACCCTCATGCCGTACGCCGATCTGCAGCAGGCGCTGGCGGCCGACCGCTCGGCCTCGCCGTTCCGCCTCGACCTGACCGGGACCTGGAAGTTCAAGCACGTCACCAAACCCGCCGACCGCGACCTGAACTTCTGGCGGACCGACGTCGACGACAGCGGCTGGGCGAGCCTCCCCGTGCCCGCCAACTGGCAGCTGCACGGCTACGACAACCCGATCTACGTCAACTTCACCTACCCGTGGTGGGGCGGCAACGGCCAGAACGAGAACGCGCAGCCGCCGTTCGCTCCGCAGCGGGTCAACGCGGTCGGCCAGTACCGCCGGACCTTCACGCTGCCCCCCGCGTGGCAGGGCCGCCGGGTCCTGATCCACTTCGAGGGCGTCAAGGCCGGGTTCTACCTGTGGGTGAACGGCACGAAGGTCGGGTACCGCGAGGGCTCGTACACGCCGTCGGAGTTCGACATCACCGACCAGGTGCGCGCCGGGTCGAACCTGCTCGCCGTCGAGGTGTTCCGGTACCCGGACGGCGACTGGCTGGAGGACCAGGACATGATCCGGCTGTCCGGGATCTTCCGACCGGTCTTCCTCTACTCGCTCCCGCCCGTGCACCTGCGCGACTTCACGATCACCACGCCGTTGCGGGACAACTACACCAACGCCGACCTCGGCGTGGCGGTGGTCCTCCGCAACAGCGGCGGGCAGCAGACGGGGACGTTCACGGTCGAAACCCAGCTGTACGAACGGAACGGGCAACCGGTGTGGGCGGAACCGCTGCGCACGCCGGTGAACTCGCCCTCGTCCGGCCAGGAGGCCACCGGCCGCGGCTCGAAAGCGGTGCAGGGACCGAGGCTCTGGTCGGCCGAGCACCCGAACCTCTACACCGCCGTGCTCTCGCTGAAGAATTCCGCGGGCACGGTGGTCCAGACGGTGTCGGCCAGGGTCGGCTTCCGCGAGTTCGCGCTCAGGGACGGGCTCATGCGGATCAACGGCCGGCCGGTGTCGTTGCGCGGCACCAACAGGCACGAGATGCACCCGGACCGCGGTGCCGCACTGACCCGTGCCGACATGGTCCGCGACATCACCGTGATGAAGCAGCTCAACATCAACTCGGTCCGCACGTCGCACTACCCGAACGACACGCTGTGGTACGACCTGGCCGACGAGTACGGGCTCTACGTGCTCGACGAGGCCAACCTCGAGACCCACGGGATCCGGGACAACTACCCCGCGTCGAGGTCGGACTGGACCTCGAACGTGCTCGACCGGGCCGCGCAGATGGTGCACCGCGACAAGAACCACCCGTCGGTGATCATGTGGTCGCTCGGCAACGAGGCCGGTGGCGGCAGCAACTTCGTCGCGATGCGCGACTGGATCCGCGCGGCCGACCCGACCCGGATCATCCAGTACGAGGGCGACAACCGGCCCCAGGTCAGCGACATCCGGTCCGCTATGTACGAAAGCCCCGCCGCGGTGCAGAACCGGGCGCGGAACACCTCGGACACCCGGCCGTACGTCATGATCGAGTACACCCACTGCATGGGCAACTCCGCCGGCAACCTCAAGGAGTACTGGGACGTCATCCGCGCCCATCCCGTCCTGCAGGGCGGCTGGATCTGGGACTTCGCCGACCAGGCGCTCACCTGGAGGACCTCGGCCGGCGTCACGTACCTGGCCTACGGCGGCGACTGGGGCGACAACCCGAACGACGGCGCCTTCTGCGGTGACGGCATCGTGATGGCCGACCGGCGGATCACCGGCAAGGCCGTCGAGGTCAAGCAGGTCTACCAGGCGATCAACGTGACCGCCGGCAGCTCCTTCGACACCGTCCGGATCACCAACGAGCACCTGTTCACCAACGTCAACGAGTTCGTCGCCGACTGGGCTCTGGTCGCCGACGGCACGGTCATCCAAAGCGGACAGCTCACCGCGGCGCAGGCCGACATCGCACCGCTGTCCACCAAGGCGGTGCAGCTGCCGGTCCAGCGCCCAGCCAACCCGGCACCGGGCGAGGAGCACTTCCTGCAGCTGTCGTTCAAGCTGCGGACCGCGACCCCGTGGGCCGCGGCCGGTTTCGAGGTGGCCAAGCAACAGCTGCCGGTCGCCCTCGGCAGCCCGCCGGTCGTGCCGGTACCGGTCACGTCCGTGCCGGTGCTGACCGCCACCGAGACCGGTGACCGCATCACCGTCACCGGACAGGACTTCGCCCTCACCATCGCGAGGGCCACCGGCGTGATCACCTCCTACGACGCGATGGGCATGCGGCTGCTGACCTCCGGTCCGGTGCCCAACTTCTGGCGGGCGCCGACCGACAACGACGTCGGCAACGGCCACCCGAGCCGCAACGCCACCTGGCGCCACGCGGGCGCGAACCGCACGGTGAGCCGCGTGGTGCTCGACCGGCCCTCCGACCGCGAAGTGCGGATCACCGTGAGCGGCACCCTGCCGACCAGCACCGTGTCGACGTTCACGATGACGTACACGGTCTACGGCAACGGCGAGATCAAGGTCGACAACACGCTGCACCCCGGAGCGCCGACCCTGCCCTACATCCCCGAGGTGGGCACGATGCTGTTCCTGCCGGGTGAGCTCTCCCGGCTGCGCTACTACGGCCGGGGTCCGCACGAGAACCAGTGGGACCGCAAGACCGGCTCGGACGTCGGCGTGTACTCCTCGACCGTGGCCGAGCAGTGGACCGGCTACCTCCGGCCGCAGGAGAACGGCAACAAGACCGACGTCCGCTGGGTCGCCCTGGTCAACGGCAGCGGCCGCGGCCTGCTCGCGTGCGGCGACCAGCCGCTGGAGGTGAACGCGTCCCACTTCACCCCCGAGGACCTCTCGAAGGGCGTCCGGCACGACTACCAGCTCACCCGGCGGCAGGACGTGGTGCTGCGGCTGAACCTGCGCCAGACGGGTGTCGGGGGCAACGACAGCTGGGGCGCGCACCCGCTCGACACCTACAAGCTGTTCCCCAACCGGGACTACACCTACACGTACCGGTTGAAGCCGTTGCCCGACCTCGGCCAAGCGCTGGCGCTGGCCCGCAGACCGGTCGGCAGCGCGGGTGTCGGCACCGGTCCGGTGCAGACCGGTGTGGACTACCGGCTCGTCGCCCAGCACAGCGGCAAGCTGGTGGACATCAACGGCGGTTCCACCGCGGCGGGTGCCACCGCGATCCAGTGGTCCGCCACGGGTGGGCTGAACCAGGTGTTCGACTTCCTCGACGCCGGCGGCGGCCACTACCGGATCCGCGCGCGGCACAGCGGTCTCGTGCTCCAGGTCGCGAGCTCGAGCAGCGGTGCCGACATCACCCAGCAGCCCGACACCGGCTCGGCCGCCCAGCAGTGGCGGGTGGTCGACCACGGGCTGGGCGTGGTGGGCTTCGTCAACCGGCAGAGCGGGCTCGCCGTGGACGTCTGGGAGCAGTCGACAGCCGACGGTGCCCGGATCTCCCAGTGGGCCGCGGGATCCGGTCTCAACCAGCGGTTCACGCTCCAGCGGCTGTGAGCCGGTCTTCCGGTGGGATGGACGCTCACGTACCCGTGGGCGTCCATCCCACCGATCACTCGGCCTGCGGCGCGCCGTGTGACAACCGGGTGGTCAGCCGCTGATCACGCCGATGGCGATGCCGAGCATCGCGGTGTTGTAGATGAACGAGAGCACGCCGTGCGCGAGGACCCGCAATCGCATCCTGGAGGTGCGCGACTCGACGTCGGAGACCGCGAACGTGGTGCCTACGGTGAACGAGAAGTAGGCGAAGTCGATGAAGGTCGGGTGCTCGGTGCCGGGGAACACCAGCACCTTCTCGGGCAGGGCGCTGTAGTAGGCCTGCGCGTAGCGGTCGGCGTAGCCGAAGTGCAGGATCGCCCACGCCAGCAGCACGGCGAGCACCCCCACGGCCTTGCCGAGCACCGCCGCCTGGGTGCCGTCCTCGATGAGCACGATGGTCAGGCCGGACGTGATCCCGACGAGGCTGGTGAACAGGGTGAACAGGGTGCCGCTGCGGCGGCCCAGCGCGGTCTTGACCCACGCGCCCCTGTCGTCGCCCGCCCGCTTGCTGCGACTGAGGCGGATGACGCGGATCGCGAGGTAGACGACGGCGATGAGGTCCCACAACGCGATCCACCTGGTGTCGTCCACCTCCGCGAAGAAGATGGGGATGCCGAGCAGGGCGAGCGTGCCCTCCAGGATCCGGGACAGCACGATTGACAGCTTGAAGCGCATGACCTTCCTCGGTCGGGATAGCAGGGTTGGTCGGCGGGCGACGCGCACGGCCGGGCGATCCCGCCGGCACAGGGGGATGTCCGCCGGGAGCGACGCCGCGGCTCGCCGGCCGCCCCGGCCCCGCGACCGCGAGGTCACGGGGCCGGGAGAGGCGTCAGCTCGCGGCGCGGCGGACGAGGTCGACGACCGCGTTCGGATGCGAGACCGCCACGGCGTGCGACGCTCCCTCGACGGTCGCGGTGGCGCGTGAACCCGCCCGGCCGGCCATGAACTCCTGCGCCCGCAGGGGGATGTTCTTGTCGGCCCCGGCCAGCAGGAACCACGAGGGGATGCTCGCCCAGGCCGGCGTGCCCGAAGCCTCGTTCAGGGCGGCGTCCCGGATGGGGCGCTGAGTGGCGGCCATCAGGGCGGTCTGCCGCGCCGGGACGTCGGCCGCGAACTGCTGCCGGAAGAGCGAGGGCAAGATGTAGAGGTCCGTCGAGCCGTCCGGCAGCGCAACGGGTGCCAGCGTCTCCCCCAGTGTGCTGCCGGGGTACTTCGCGGCGAGCTGTGCCGCGGCCTCACCCCCGGCGGGGGCGAAGGCGGCCACGTACACCAGCGCCTTGACCTTCGGGGAACGTGCCTTCACGTTGGTGATGACGGCACCGCCGTAGGAGTGGCCGACGAGCACCACGGGCCCGTCGATCGCAGCCAGACGCGCGTCGAGTGCCTCGGCGTCGGAGGCGACTCCGCGCAGGGGGTTGGCCACGGCGAGGGCGGTGAAGCCCTTGCGCTGCAACCGCTCGATGACGGGGTTCCAGCTCGCGCCGTCGGCGAAGGCGCCGTGGACGAGGACGATCGTGGGCTTCTGCCCGGCCGGCGGGTGGGCGGCCACCGCGTTCGAGATGCCGAACAGGGCGAGCCCCGAGGCGGCGACGAGCACGGCCAGCAGAGCGGTGAAGCGGTGCGTGAGTCTGTGCATCTGCGGGTCTCAGTCCGTGAGGAAGGCGAGCAGGGCGGCGTTGACCTCGGCCGCGTGCGTGAGCAGCAGGCCGTGGGGAGCGCCGTCGATCTCGACGTAGCGCGCGCCGGGCAGGCGGCGGCGGAACTCGCGGGCGGTGGCGTCGATCGGCAGGATGCGGTCGGCGGTGCCGTGCAGGATGAGCGACGGCACGTCGATGCGCTCCACGTCGGCCCGGAAGTCCGTCAGCCACGCCGGGACGCACGCGTACGCCGCCACCGGCGCCGAGGCGATGGCGGTGGCCCAGTTCGCCCGGAGCGCGGCGTCGCTGAGACGGGAGCCGAGCGTCTCGTCGGTGTTGAAGAAGTCGACGAAGAAGTTCTCGTACCAGGCGTAGCGGTCGGCCTCGGCCTGCTCGGCGATGCCGTCGAACACCGACTGCGGCACGCCGGCGGGGTTGTCGTCGGTCTGCAGCAGGAACGGCTGGAGCGCGCCGAGGAAGGCCGCCTTCGCCACCCGCTGCGAGCCGTAGGTGCCGAGGTAGCGGGCGACCTCGCCCGAGCCCATCGAGAAGCCGACGAGCACGACGTCGCTCAGGTCGAGCCGGGTCAGGACCTCGTCGAGGTCACCGGCGAAGGTGTCGTAGTCGTAGCCCGTCATGGTCTTGCTCGACCGGCCGAAGCCGCGGCGGTCGTAGGTGATGACTCGGTAGCCGGCCTTGACCAGCGCGTCGGTCTGCTTCTCCCACGACTGGCCGTCGAGCGGGTAGCCGTGGATCAGGACGACCGGCTGGCCCGAGCCGTGGTCCTCGTAGTACAGCTCGACGTCGGTCGAGCCCTCGGTGCCGACGGTGATGGTTCCCATGGTGCCTTCCCGCCCGTCCGCCGTTTGCGAACCGGGCATGGCACGAAACCTAGGGAGCGGCGGGCCCGGCCGCGTCCGTCAGCCGACGTCTTCGACGTACGTAGTCGTGCCGCGCAGCACCGCGCCGAGCTCGCCGCGGGAGGTCACGCCCAGCTTGGGGAACATGCGCTGCAGGTGCGTGCTCACCGTCCTGGGCGAAACGTACAGCCGCTCGCCGATCTCCCGGTTGGTCAGCCCCTGCGCGGCGAGCTGGGCGACGTGCAGCTCGGTCGAGGTGAGCCGGTCGACGGCGACCGGGTCCTGCCGGGGCGACGACGTGCCCGCGGCGCGCAGCTCCTGACGTGCCCGCTGCGACCAGGCCGACGCGCCGAGCGCGTCGAAGACCTCGCACGCGGCCTGCAGCACGACGCGGGACTCCGCGGGCCGCCGGTGCCGCCGCAGCCACGCGCCCAGGGCGAGGTGCACCCGCGCCCGCTCGAACGGCCAGTCGACGGGGACGGCGCCGAGGGCCTCCCGGTACAGCGGCTCGGCGGCGTCCGGCGGGCTGAGCAGGGCACGGCCGAGGCGCAGCCCGCAGAGCAGGGCGGGTGAGGGGGTCTGCTCCGCGAGCGGGGCGAGTTCGCGCAGGACGTCCCGCGCCGCTTCGGCGGACTCGCTGCGCACCGCCGCCTCGACCAGTTCGGCGACCCCGTAGAAGCGCAGCCAGGGGTGGAAGGCGGGGTCGGCCGGCTCGAAGACGCGGAGCAGGTGCCCGAAGGCGTCGCCGTAGCGGCCCTGGCAGAGGGCTTCCTGTCCGCGGGCCATCTGCACGATGGCCAGCGCCGGGCGCGCACCGCCGGGCAGCGCGGTCCGTTCCGCCTCCGCTGCCCACTCCTGCGCGCGCGGGTCGCCGCAGACGGCGGCGACCTGCGCACGGATGGCGTGCACCATCGCGTGCACGAGGGGCTGTCCCGTCTCGCGGGCCAGCTCTCCCGCCTCCTCGGCGGCGAGCTGAGCGGCGCGCACGTCGGCGAGCCGCGCGGCGCCGCCCGCCTGGACGCACAGGGCTCTGGCGAGCATCGACAACCGGCCCCGTGCCCGCAGGGCGTCGAGCGACCTCGTGGCCAGCCGGCTCGCCAGGGCGGGAGCGCCCATCATCACCGCGGCACTGCCGAGGAGCTGGTCCCAGTCGGCGTCCTCGGACCACCGGTCCAGCTGATCGGCCAGGGACTCCAGGGCGGCGCGTCCGCGCTCGACCGGCGCGCAGTACGCCCGCAGTGCCACCACGCCGGCGTTGCCCGCGTCCACGGGCATCCGCTCGGCAGCGGCGGCGATCCGCCGGCGGGCGGCCGGTCCCGGCTCGCCCCAGAAGCAGTGCAGGACCGCTCCCCACAGCATGCGCAGGCCCAGCGCGGGCTCACCACTGGCGGCGACCTCCACGGCCAGCTCCGCCAGCTCGGCGGTCGCGGTGCCCTCGCCCTGCGCCGAACCCTCGACCAGGACGATGTCGACCCAGGCGGCACGGCCCCGGTTCCGCACCGAGAGGTCGTACGAGCGCGCCTGGCCCAGCAGCTGGGCCGCGGCCTCGCACTGGCCCGACTCCAGGGCGAGCTCGGCCGCGCGCAGCAGCCGGTCCGCACGCGCGGAGGGGTCCGCGGTCAGCTCCGCCGCCCGCCGCAGCGCGGCGAGGGCCGCGGCGACACCACCGCGCCGCAGAGCCCGGTCGGCGGTGAGGACCAGGTCCCGCGCCGCGTGCTCATCGGGACCGGCGGTGGCGGCGGCGCGGTGCCACGCCCGCCGATCGGGCTGCCCCTCGAGCTGCGAGGTGAGAGCGGCGTGCGCGGCCTGCCGTTCCGCGGCGGTCGCCGCGTGGTGCAGCGCCGAGCGGACCAGCGGGTGCCGGAACACCATCCCCCACGGCTCCAGCAAACCGGCGTCCACCGCCGGCTCGAGAACGGCGACGTCGACCGCCTTCCCGAGCATCCGGCCGGCGGCGGCGAGGCACTCGTCCATCGTGCCGTCGCCGTTGAGGGCGGCGAGGAGGAGAACCGCCCGCGTGTCGGCCGGAAGACGGGACACCCGCGCCGTGAAGGTCCGCTCGAGCCGCTCGGTCAGCGGCAGCGGACCCGGGGTGAGCGCGTACGCCCCACCGACCGACCGCAGCGCGACCGGCAGCTCGGTCAACGCCAGCGGGTTCCCGGCCGCCTCCGCCAGCAGCCGCCGCCGGACCTGCTGCCCCAGGCCGGGGGCCACCGAGTCCAGCAGCTCCCCCGACACCTCGTCCGTCAGCGGGTCCAGGTGCAGCACCGGCAGCCCGGCGCCGGACAGCCGGTCGTCGAGGAAGCGGGTGACGGCGACCAGCGCGAGGGGGTCGGACTCGATCCTCCGCGCGACGAACCCGAGCACGTCGAGGCTCGCCCGGTCGATCCAATGGGCGTCCTCGACGACCACCAGCAACGGCGCCTTCACCGCCGCGTCCGACAACAGGGTCAGCGCAGCGAGACCGACGAGGTAGAGGTCCGGCACGGTCTCGTCGGCGAGCCCGACGGCGGCGCGCAGCGCGGCGCGTTGCGGTGCGGGCAGGTCGTCGATCCCGTCTCGCAGCTGGTGGACCAGCTGGTGCAGGCCGGCGCAGGGCACGTGCTCCTCCGACTCCACCCCCACCGCCGTGACCACCCGCGTCCCGCGCTCCGCGGCCCGCGCCGCCGCCTCGGCGACCAGCGCCGACTTGCCGATTCCGGGCGAGCCGAGGACGACCACCGCGCCTCCCGACCCGGAGGCGGCCTGTTCGACGAGGGCAGCCAGTGCACGGCGCTCGGTCTCACGACCCAGCAGGGCCCGTCGTTGCATGCAGAAACTCTCTCTTCTCCACCGCCACCTGCCGCGCCCGGGACACGCGGAACCGGCTGATCCCCGCGTGACTCGCACGAGCCGGCCGGGCCGGACAGGGGACGCGGGCCGCACAACGGCACGCGTGCCGCCTTGGCGAAACCGGGGCTCCAGTGCCTGCGAGCCGTATTGGAGCACATCCGGAACTCCGGCCGAAACCGAGACCGGGAGCTCCGAGGCATCGTGACAACGGTCTGCCCATCTCCGCCCCGGCAACACCCACCGAGCAGTCGACCGTGTGGTTCGACAGCGGCAACGGCCTGCCCGACAGCCGCTCGTTCGCCGTGAACACCCACGCCCACGCCAACTGGGCGTTCGAAGCGGTATGCACCTACACCGCGGTCTTCGAGGTGACGGCGACCAAGGCCACCGGCGGCGCGGTCACCAGCGGCCAGAAGAGCTGCACCTTCACCGTCCAGCCGTGACGTGCGCGGAGGCCGGGATGCGCCTCGGCCTCCGCACTTCACCGCAGCGCCGCGAGACCGCAGCCAAGTGGTGTAGACCACGCCCCCCGAGGTCTGGCTTTCGAGGGCGGTTGATGATTATGGTTATCGTTATTAACTACCTCCGGCACAGATTGGCGTGACGACGTGCTCCCTGGCTTGCGCCGACGCCTGCTGGCCGGGTTGGTCGTCATCGCGGGAACGGCGGGCTGCACCGCTCCGGCCTCGCTGAGCGATCGCGACGACCGGCTCCAGGTGGTCACCACGACCGGGCTGCTGCGGGACCTCGTGCGCAACGTCGGCGGATCGAGGGTCAACGTCACCTCGCTCGTGCCCGACGGAGCCGACCCGCACTCCTACGAACCGAGCCTGCGCGACGTGCGGAACGTGGTGTACGCGGACGTCGCGTTCAGCAACTACGTGATGCTGGAGGAGCACTCCGTCATCCGAGCCCTGGACGCGAACCTCCGGCCGGAGGCCGCGAACGTGTCGTTGGCCGAGGAAGCGGTCAAGTACGCGGCCGAGATCATCCCGCTGGTCGAGGACGTCACGCTGGACACCGTGTGGCTCGGACTGCGGGCCCGGGGTGGAGGAAAGGCCCGCGGCGCGAACCGCGCGTCGGAGGTGCTGGTGAGCATGACCGCCGCCAGCGGCCCGGGCCACGTCTACGGCTACCTCACCGGGTCGTTCGGCGACGCCGACGTCTACTTCGACTCCAGTGACGGCTTCAACCCCGGCAACGGGTACGGCGACGACACCGCGATCCTGCCCGCCGACGCCCACACGCACATGTCCTGGGCGTTCACCAAGCCCGGCGTCTACGAAGTGACCCTGTCCGCGCGGCTGAAGGTGGACCAGCGGTCACGACCGGTTCCGCTCGGCGAGTCGACGTTCACCTTCGCGGTCGGCGTGCAGCCCCCGAACCGGCCTGTGCCCGTGGACCGGGGGCATACCGACCTGACCGTCGACGTGGACGGCGAACAGATGTACACCCTGTACGACCCGCAAGGCGGAGGCGAGAAGGCGCAGCAGGTCGTGCCCGCGACCGACGCCGTGATCGTCGTGCCGAGCAAGGCGCTCAGCGAGATCCCCGCCGGGTTCGGGTTCCTCGGCCGTCCGGGCGAGCGGGTCTACCAGCTCGCCCAGGCCGTGCTCGGCAAGCACGTGCACGGAGAGATCGACCCGCACCTGTGGCAGAACGTGCGCAACGCCATGTCCTACACCCAGGTCATCCGCGACAAGCTGATCGAGAAGGATCCCCGGGGCGCACTGGAGTACCGGCGCAACGCCGAGGCCTACCTCGCCGAACTGGACGCCCTCGACCGGTATGTGCGCACACGGATCGACGAGATCCCGGCAGCGCGCCGTCATCTGATCACCACCCACGACGCGTTCGGGTATCTCGCCCAGGCGTACGGCGTGAGCGTCGCCGGGTTCGTCACGCCCAACCCCGCCACCGAGCCGTCCCTGGCCGATCGCCGCAAGCTCACCGAGACGATCCGCAACCTCGAGGTGCCCGCGGTGTTCCTCGAGCCCAACCTGGCCGCCCGTTCCTCGACGCTCACGCAGGTAGCCGAGGAGCAGGGAATCCGGGTCTGCCCGATCTACGGCGACACGTTCGACGGCGAGGTCACGACCTACGTCCGGATGATGCGGTTCAACGCCGACTCGCTGCGCGACTGCCTGCGCTGATGAAAGAGGAGTTCATGAGACGGTCCCTGCCGAGCGCCCTGCTGGTCGTGGTGGCGCTGCTGACGCCTGCCGCGGCCTCGGCGCAGCCGACCGACCAGACCATCGCGCCGGACCAGCGGATCGCGGCGGACGAGGCCGTGCTGTCGCGCGGCCACGTGGACATCGGTCCCCGGTACGCCGACGGTGCGTGGAAGCTGATGGTGCACGACGACACCGGCGACCCGGCCGTGTGGCGGGACCTCGACCGCACCGCGTTCCAGGTCCCGGACAAGGCTTTGCTGACCGTGCCGGACAACCCCGCCTACGCCTTCATCGGCAAGCCGGGTGCTCGGGTGCACGTGCTGCCGCAGGTGCAGAACCCCGACGTGACCTGGGTCGGCTGGAACACCCAGGACCCGCAGGTGATGGAGACCGTCGACCGGGGCGTCACCCTGACGCTCACCGGCGTCGAGGGTCCCGGCGAGCTGTTCGTCTACCTGCAGGCCGGCAACTTCGGTGCCGCCGACGTGCTCTGGAACTCCACCAAGCCGGAACGCCAGGACATCTGGGTCGACACCAACACGCACACGCACGCCAACTGGGTCTTCACCGCGCCTGGCGTCTACCTCGTCCAGGTCGAGGCACACGCGAAACTGGTGGACGGCAAGGAAGTCCGCAACACCACGACACTGCGCTTCGCCGTCGGCGACGCGGTCGACCCCGAAGCGGCCCTCGCCGCCACGCCGCGGACGTCAGCGAACGCGGCACCTCCCGCAGCAGCGTCCGAAAAGGACGTTGCTGCGGACGACCGCGGTTCCGGACCACCCCTGGGCGTCGTCGCGCTGATCGCGGCCGTTGTCGTGCTGGGGGTGCTCGTCGTCGTTGTGCTCGTGCGCGGCCGGGCGGCGAAGCGGCAGGGGACCTCCGGGTGAACGCGCTGCGGGTGAGCGGGCTCGCCGTGGACCTCGGCGGGCGGCGGGTGCTCACGGACGTCGACCTCACCGTCGACCGGGGCGAGCTCGTCGGGCTCGTCGGGCCGAACGGCGCCGGAAAGACCACGTTGTTGCGCAGCCTGATGGGCCTGCTGACCCCCAAGGCCGGCTTGGTCGAGGTCGACGGGGAGCCGGTGCACCGCGCCGGTACCGGCCTGGGGTACGTGCCGCAGCGGCACGAGTTCGCCTGGGACTTCCCGCTCTCGGTGGAGGGTGTGGTGATGACCGGCCGGACCGGGAAGCTGGGGCTGTTCCGCAGACCGGGGGCGGCGGACTGGCGTGCGGTGGCCGAAGCGCTCGACCGGGTGCGCATGGCCGATCTGCGGACCCGGCCTGTCGGCGAACTGTCCGGCGGGCAGCGCCAGCGCGTGCTGCTGGCCAGGGCGCTCGCGCTCCAGCCGTCGGCGCTGTTGCTCGACGAGCCCTTCACCGGCTTGGACATGCCCACGCAGGAACTGCTCTCGGACCTGCTGCTGTCCCTGGCCGGGGACTCCCACGCCGTGCTGACCACCACCCACGACCTGCCGGGAGCGCTCTACACCTGCGACCGGCTCATCCTGCTCAACCGCACGGTCGTCGCCGCGGGCCCGCCGGACGAGTTGCGCGACGAGAAGCCGTGGATGGACACCTTCGGCGTCAGCGAGGGCAGTCCGCTGCTCAAGATCCTCAAGGCGGTCTGAATGTCCCCGATCGACTTCCTGCGCGACCTGACCAACCCCGACCTCGCGTTCCTGCCCAAGGCACTGCTCGTGGCCGTCATGTCCTCGATCGTCTGCGGCGTCGTGGGCTGCTACGTCGTGCTGCGGGGAATGGCGTTCATCGGTGACGCGGTCGCGCACGCCGTGTTCCCCGGACTCGCCATCGCGTTCGCGGTGTCGGGCAACCTCATCCTCGGCGGCACCCTCGCCGGGGTCGCCACCGCCGTCCTGGTCGCCGTGTTCTCGCAGAACCGGCGGCTGCGCGAGGACTCGGTGATCGGCATCTTCTTCGTGGCGGCGTTCGCGCTGGGCATCGTGGTGATCTCCAGGGCGCCGGGCTACGCGGGATCGCTGCAGCAGTTCCTGTTCGGCTCCATCACCGGTATCCCGGACGAGGACCTCTACACGGTCGCGGTGACCGGCATCCTCGTGCTGGGCGCGGTCTTCCTGCTGCACAAGGAGTTCGTCGCGGTCACCATCGACCGGGAGATGGCCAGGGCGACGGGGCTCCGGGTGTTCTGGCTGGACATCGTGCTCTACGTGCTCGTCACCCTCGCGGTGGTGATCTCGGTGCAGACGATCGGCAACATCCTGGTGCTGGCGCTCCTCGTGACCCCGGCGGCGACCGCGCGCCTGCTGACCGACCGGCTCGCCGTGATGATGCTGCTCGCGCCTGTGATCGGCGGCCTGTGCGCGCTCACCGGCCTGTACGTGTCGTGGTCGTGGGACTTCCCGACGGGCGGAACGATCGTCCTCGTCCTCACCGCGGTGTTCCTGACGGCGTGGGTCCTGGCGCCGAAGCACGGTCTGCTCTCCCGCGCGTCCGGACGCCGGGCGGAGAGCACCGCGAGCTAGCTCGACCGACGACGTGTGACCTTCCCGACCGAGGACTCCTCGGCTTCTTGTTGAAAATGACAATCATGTGACTTACGTTCAGGGCGTGTCACTCGGAGGGAGCGGAATGCGAATCCGCGCAGGTGGTCGGAACCCGGAACGACGGGGTGCGGTCGTCGCCGTGGTGGCGGCTGTCCTCGCCGTGCTGGCGGCCCCCGCCGCGGCCGCCGCACCCGGCCCGGCGCCCGAGCCTCCGCAGCGCCGGCTCATCGCAGGCGGGCACGTCGACCTGGTGGCGGTGCAGCTCGAGAACGGCGCGCTGGTCGTCAGGGGCAAGAGCGACGCCGGACCGTTCGACCCGGCCGCCACGACTCTTCACGTCACGGACGCGGCCAAGCGGCCCGCGCCCTCCTCCCCCGCCTACGGCTTCCTCGGCGTACCGGGTGGCACACCGATCCACGTGATCCCGCAGACCTTCCAGCCCGACGTGCTCTGGGCGGGCTGGAACACCGAGTCGGTGCCCCGAGGGGCACTCGCGGACAACGTTGTCGACCTCACGATGCTGGCGGCACGCGGACCCGGTCGCGTCGAGGTCTACGTGTCCGGAACCGACGGCCCGGAACGCGTTTTCAGCTCGCAGGACCCGGCGGTGCGGACGGAGCGCGCAGCGGTCCCCACCCACGCACATGCCAACTGGGCGTTCACCGCGCCAGGCGTCTACGAACTGGAGTTCCAGGCGTCCGCGACGTCGTCCTCGGGTGCGCCCCTGGTCTCGCCTCCTGCCCGGTACACCGTCGTGGTCGGACCGCACGGTGCGCTCGCCACGACGACCACGCTGGCGGTGACGAGCACACCGGCGGGCATCGAGCTGACCGGCACCGTGAGCATGGCCGGTGGCCTGCCGCAGGGCTGGGTCGAGTTCGTGCGGCACACCGGAACCGGGGACGAGGTCGTCGGCCACGAGTCGCTGAGCGCCGGCTCGGCGACCTCCGTCCTGGCGGCGGACCCGGAAGCACTGGCGTTCTCCGCCCGGTTCGTCCCCCTGGCGGAAGACCTCGCCGCCCGGTCGCAGTCGCCACCCGTCGCCAATCCCGGCGCCCCCGCGGGCGCGGTGGTGACCGGCGTCCGCGACACCTACGCGCAAGGCGAGCAGATCACCGCCACCGCGCTCGTGACGCCGCACCGCCCCGGGCACACCGTTACCTGGTGGACCCGCAAGGCGGGCACCACCGCCGAGCGGGCAACCGGCGAGGTCCTGACGCTCACGGCGAACCCCGACCTGCACGGCGCCGAACTCGGCTTCGACGTGCGCGACCAGAGCGGCGCCACCGTCGTTTCCGCCCGGCCCCTGGTCCTGGGCGTCCGCGCGGACGCCCCCACCACAGCCCCCACCACTCCGACGACCACTCCCCCGGGCTCCACCAGCGCTGCACCACCGAAAGGCGCGCCGCCGGCGACCGCGACGACGCCGGCCTGCGTGCCCACGGCGGTGACCCGCACGGTGCCGCCCGGCGAGGTCGAGGTCGTCACGGACGGCCACTTCGACTTCGGACCCGTCGTCGAGGGCGGTGCGTTCTCCGCGCGGGTCAAGGACGACCGCCAGGGCAGCCCGGTCTTCCGCGACCCGGCGAGCTACGTCTTCCACCTCGGCGACGCCGCGCGGGCGACCCCACCGCCGGGCTCCGGCCTCGACTTCCTCGGTCCGGGTCCGGTGTGGACGATTCCGCTGACGCAGCGCTCCGGCGTCCCGTGGCTGGGCTGGAACACCCAGCACCCGTCCGTGCTCGCCTCCGTGAGGAGCGACATCACGCTGACGCTGGACAAGGTCGACGGGCCCGGCGAGCTGGCCGTCTACGGGCAGGACCCGTTCGGCGGAGTCGGTGACCGCTACTTCGGCACGGTGAACGGGTTCCCGCGCGCCACGACCGTCCCGGTCGGACAGTCGGGTGTGCACGTGCACGCGGTGTGGGCGTTCACCAAGCCCGGCAGCTACGCGGTGACGTTCTCCATCGGCGGCTCCATCGACGGCCGCCAGGCCGGTGCCAAGAGCACCCTCACCTTCCACGTGGGGCCGGGCGACCCGAAGTCCGCGCGCACGGGCACGCCGGTCGTCGAGCAGGTGGGCCGCACGGCTGACGGCGAGGAGTGCGCGCTGCCCTCCGGGCTGGCCTCGACCGGACTCGACGGTTTCGCCGTCGCCGGTCTCGTGGTGGCCGCGGGTCTGCTGATCCCCCTCGGCTTCTTGTTCACCAACCTGGCCACCCTCGCCGGCGTTCGCCGCCGGCGCTGACCTCTGGTCCCCCAAGAAAGGCAAGGAAACGCAGTGACCGCAACAAAGGCAAGAACGAGAGGGCGAGCCGCCGCAGTGGCGCTCGCCGCTCTGGGACTGATCGCGGGCCCTCTGGTCGGGACCGCCGCGGCGCAGGAGAAGGTGGTCGTCTCCGAGGGCCACCTCGACCTGTTCTACGTGGACGTGCAGAACTCCACCCACGTGCTCACGGCCCACTCCGGGAGTGGCAACGTCGCGCCCGGTGACCTGACCGTGCACGTCAAGCCGTCGGTGGCCTCCCGCACCGTCAGCGCCTCGATCGCCACCCTGCCGGGGTGGAAGGCGCAGGGCGAGACCTACTACCTGCTGCCGCAGAACTCGCAGCCCGGTCAGGTCTTCGCGGGCTTCGGCTACAGCTCGGCCGTGGCCGAGGGCACGTCGGTGACCTACACCCTCGACTCGCTGCAGGGCCCCGGCGCGTTCGCGCTGTGGCAGAACGGCGAGGAGGGACCGAACGTGTTCCTCGGTTCCGCCGACGGCGGGCCGAAGTCGTTCACCAGCGCCGCCGGCCACGAGCACGTCAACTGGGGCTTCACCGAGCAGGGCGAGTACGCGCTGACCGTCAGCGCCACCGCGACCCCGCCCGGCGGCGCCCCGGTGGCGATCCCGCCGGTGACCTACACGTTCGTCGTCGGTGAGGAGATCTCCTCCGGGCCGGGAACGCCGGTGACCCAGCTGTCGATCACCGGTGTGGCGGCCCACTACCACGCCGGTGGCGTCGCCGCGCTGACCGCGGTGCAGAACCCCGTCACCGACGAGAACCACTACCACTGGTTCACCAAGGCCGCGGGCGCGACGGAGTGGGCTGTCGTCTCCGGCGCGCTCACCGGCAAGTACGGCTTCGTGGTCCGCACCGCGGACAACGGCCGTCAGGTCAAGGCCGTGCTCTACGACCACGACCACAAGGTGATCGCGGAGTCCGAGCCGGTCGTCATCGTCGTCGACGACCACGGCAACGACCCGGTCAACGGCCCGACCATCACCACCACGCTGGCCGCGGAGCAGGGTGTGCTGGCCATCAGCGTCGCCCCGGAGAACCGCGAGGTCGACCTCGGCGCGCTGACGCTCAACCCGGCGGCTGACCGGTTCACCGCCGCGGGCGCGCTCAAGCCCATCACGGTGACCGACACCCGCGCGGACAACCCCGGCTGGACCGCGTCCGGTCGCGTGCGCGCGTTCACCACGGCCGACGGCAACCAGCTCGGCGGCAAGTACCTGGGCTGGGCGCCGAACGTCGTGTCCGCGTCCACCGGTCAGACGGTGACCGCGGGCCCGCAGGTCGCCTCCGGCTTCGCCACCGGCAACGGTCTGGCCACGTGGTCGCAGCTCGCCACCGCCGCGGCGGGCGCGGGCCGCGGCACCGCCCAGCTCGGTGCCGGCCTGACCCTGGAGGCCCCGGTCGAGACCGCGCCGGGCGCCTACCAGGCAATGCTCATCCTGACCGCCATCTGATATCGGAGAAGGACGGGTGCGGGGCTCGCTCCGGACCCGTCCGTCCACACGGAGCACCGCGTGAGAAGACCGCTCGCCGCCCTGGTCGTCGTGCTCGGGCTGGTCTCGGCACCACCCGCGACGGCACAACCCGCTCAGAACGACGGCAGGCTCACCTGGTCCGTCTCCCCTGCCGACGCCGGCGGACCGAACGGCCGCGCGCAGTTCGACTACGTCGTCGAACCCGGCATGCGCTACGACGACCACATCGCCATCCGCAACCTGGGCGAGAGCGAACTGGCCGTGGACCTCTACGCCGCCGACGCCGTCAACACCGCCACCGGCGGCTTCGACCTGCTCGCGCGCGACGAGCCGTCGCCCTCCGTGGGCGCCTGGATCTCCGTCGCCGAGCCGAAGGTCGTCCTGAAGCCCCGTTCCACCACCGTCGTGCCGTTCAGCCTGACGGTGCCCCCGGACGCCGAACCGGGCGACCACGTCGGCGGACTGGTCGCCGCCCTCACCACCAGCGCTCAGGTGCAGGTCGAACGACGGGTGGGCGCCAGGCTCTACGTCCGGGTCGCCGGCGCGGTGACCACGAACCTGCGCGTCGACCGGCCCACGGCCGGCTACCGGGGCACGGCCAACCCGGCTGCGCCCGGCGAGGTCGACGTGACCTGGACCGTCGTCAACGACGGCAACGTCCGCCTCGCGGTCCGCCCCTCGGTTCACCTGGAGGGTCTCTTCGGGCTGGGGAGCACCGGGTGGACAGGCCACACCGCGACCGAACTCCTGCCCGGCAGCGCCATCACGTTCACCCGCACCCTCAGCGGCGTGTGGCCGCTGGGCCCGCTCACCGTCCGCGGGGAGGCCGAACCCGTCGCGTCCGCGGGCCAGGACCTCGTCGGCGCGGTCACGACCGCCACCGGCAAGACCACGATCTGGGCGATTCCCTGGAGTGCGCTCGGCGCCCTCCTGTTGCTCGCGGCGATCCTGTTCGCGCTGTGGCGCGTCCGGCGCCGGATCCGTCAGCTGACCCGAGCGGCCGAGCGCTCCTAGTGCCCTGAGGTCGTCAGTTCGCGTGCAGGCGCAGGGTTCGGTGGCATGCCGGACCCGAAGCTGCCCGAGTTGGTGCTGTCCGACGACGAGGCGAGCGCGTTGCGGGCTGGACGCGGCGTCGGAAGACGGCGCCGGCATTGCGGGCGCGGATCGTGTTGCGGTGCGCCGAGGGCGGCTCGAACAGCGAGATCGCGGCCGAGCCGGGGTTCAGCGGGCGGCGTTGGCGACGTGACGCATCCCCACCCGCGCCGCACGCGAGCTCCAACGCGTCTCCCGCGCCGCACGCGAGCTCCAACGCGTCTCCCGCGTTCAGCGGCTCGGCCACCTCCACGCGCCGCTGGCTCGGCCGCGCGCCCCGCAGCTCCGCGCGATCTCGGTGCTCGCGGTGGACGCCTTCTGAGGAACTCCGGCCTCCACGGCCCCGCCCTCCGACGTCGAGCACCCGCTTCCCGGCGACAACGCCACAGCATTCGTCCGGCAGTTCAACGACATTCGGCCGTTGCGGGCAGAGGCGGCGCACAGGCCGCACAGGTTCCGGACAACAGCACCGAGCTGTCGGTGATCATGAAGCCGTGCAGGGCGGCGGTCTGCGCGACCCATGTGGTCACTTCGTCGTCGTCCGCGTCCACGACAAGGGCGCACTCGGAACACACGAGCCGGTGGCCGCTTCCGCACGCGGGCCGGAGTCCGTAGACAGCGGTGCTCGGCCGGATGGCCACCCGCTCGAGGACCCCGGCCTCGACCAGCCGCTTGACGCACTGGTACACGGTGGCCAACCGGGTCGAGCGGCCCGCCGACGTCAACCGGTCACGGACCTCCGCGACCGTCAGGAACTGCCGCTCGGATTCGAACACGCTCACGATGCGGTGCTCGTGGTCGGTTCGCGGCCTGGACCGGGCGCACATCCCACACTCCTGTCAGCACGAGGGGCCCGACCGGCGCGGTGGGCCGGCGACGACGAAGTCAGATGCATTCGCTTCATCGCATGGCGGAACACCTCACGACCCCTCCGCCGCGTCGTGCCGCTCGGCGAACGGGTCGACGAACTCCAGCTGGTCGGCGAGCTCCAGCTCCTCGTCGGTCACCAGCGCATCGCGCAGAGCCGAGGTGATCTCCTCCGGTGACGCGGTCGCCGTGATCACCACCAGCTCCTGGGACCTGTCGCCGTAGCGCGGGTGCCAGGTCGCCGAAGCCATCGCGCGCCGGTCCTCGGGGACGTCCGACCAGTCCTCCACCGCCGCGAGCCACGGCCCCAGGTCGCCCACGCTCAGACCGCCACCGGCGGACTCGAGCCACAGCGCGGTGTCCGGCTGGCTGGCCAGCCACACACGACCTCGGGTGCGCACCACGCCGTCGAGCAGGACGTCGATCGCGTCGTGCAGCCGAGCGGGGTGGAACGGCCGGCGTTCGGTGAAGTGGACGACCGACACGCCCCGCACAGGCTCCAGCGGAGGCTGTCCGTGCAGCAACGTGCCGAAGCCGTCGTCGAAGCGGCCCCTGCGGGCGTCGCCGGGGATGGCGGACAGCAGAGCGGTCACGTCCATCCCTGCCCGGTCCTGGCGAGGTGCACGCGGGTTGAGCCGGTCGAGCACGGAGTCGAGCACCGCGTCCTGGCCGGCGTCGCGGCCGGCGCCGGTCAAGACGAGAGCATCAGCGAACTCGGCCTGCCCCACCACGACTTGGGCCACCGTGCGGTCGTCATCGGCGGCAGCGGCCAGACCCCGCTCCGCCAGCGCGTCCCCGCCGACGGCATCGGCCAGCCAGTTCTCCCGGTCGACCACGGCGACCACCGCGGCGACCCTGACATCGATCTCTCTCAGGGCGAAGCAGACGGCCTCGGGCTCCAACGCCGGGTCCAGGTCGACCACCACCCAGCCACCCAGGCGCTCCAGCAGTGGCAGCAGGTCCAGGCGCAGCGTGCAGGAAACGCATCCGTGCGCCAGTTCCAGCACGGTCAGCTCGCCGTCCACCCAGCGGCGCACCACTCCCTCGGCGAGATCGCGCAAGTTGTGGCGGACCAGCACCGTTCCCGGCAGCGCGCGCCAGATCTCCTCGGCCACGTCGTGCTGCGCCGGACCGGCGACCAGGACGACCTCGACTCCCATGAGGCCATCTTAACGGAAATGATTGTCGTTTTAAATCGTCGGTCCGACACCGCTTGCCCGGGCTCGTGGACACTGGGACCTGCCGAGCAGCAGCCCGCGTCGTCGAGCTTGGAAGCGGAAATGAACCAACGGTGGATGAAAGTCACTGCGGCCGTCATCGCCGCGGCGGTCACACTGAGTGCGTTGTACTACCTGGTCGCCAGCCTCTGATCAGCAATGGACGCCGTGGCCGCGCCTCACGCGCAACCGCGCGAGACGCGACCACGCCGCAGATCAGTGTTCGTCGTAATGCCCGTCATGGACGGCGTGGCGGTGACCGTCGTGCACGTAGTCGACGTGATCACCGTGCGGAACGGCCACATGGCCGCAGCCCTCGCCGTGGTCGTGCCCGTGGTCCGAGTGCGACTGGTGATCGCCGGGTTCGCACTCGTCGACGTGTCCGTCGTGCTCCCGGTGGAGGTGGCCGTCGTGCGCGTAGTCGACGTGATCACCGTGCGGGACGGCCACATGGCCGCACCCGTCGCCGTGAGCGTGGCCGTGGTCGGCGTGTTCGAGGTGTGCCGCGGTCATGATCGGCCTGCCTTTCGATGTCCAGGCCTTCGCTTCACCCGGACGTCCTAGCTCCGTCACTGAACGCAACAAATATTAGTCAGCGTGCATGAATGGCGCACCTCGAACGCTCACCCGTCCGGCGCAGCCGCTTCCCCGAGAGGCGGTAGTGACCACGTATCGACAATGATTACCATGTTCCTCAATTCCGCCGCGGGGTCGCGGCGGGGAGGAGGACTTGTGGCTCACCTGTTGATGATCGAGAGCTGGGTCGGCGCGATGAGTTCGCTGCTGCCCAGGGCGATCAACGAGTCAGGGCACCGCTTCACCTTCATGACCCGCGATCTGCACCACTACCTGCGCTCCGCCCCAGCGCACCCGCATCCGTTGCTGGCCGCCGACAACGTGCTCACCGCGGACACCAACGACGTGCCCGCCCTGCTCGACCACGTCGAGCGCCTGCACGCGGTGCTGCGCTTCGACGGCGTGATCTCCTCGTGCGACTACTACCTCCCGGCCACCGCGCGCGTCGCCGCGCACCTGGGCCTGCCCGGCCCCGACCCGGAGGCGGTGGAACGGGCCTGCCGCAAGGACCTCACCCGCACCACGTTGAGCGCGGCCGGCGTACCGGGCCCGCGCTTCGCCCTCGCCGACGACTGGCCGGCACTCGCGAAGGCGGCGGCCGAACTGGGTTATCCGCTGGTGGTCAAACCGGTCGACCTGTGCGCCGGGATGTACGTGCGCAAGGTGACCGGCGAGTCGGAGCTGCGCGAGGCGTTCGCCGCGATGGAGGCCTTCCCGGTCAACGCGCGCAACCAGCCCAGGGTGCGGACCGTGCTGGTGGAGGAGCTCCTGACCGGCCCCGAGGTGAGCGTCGAGACGATCACCGTGGACGGCACCACGCACGTCGTCGGCGTCACCGACAAGAGCGTCGCGGGAGATCCGTGGTTCGTGGAGAGCGGGCACATGTTCCCCGCCGACCTGCCCACCCGCGACGCCGAGACCGTCGCCGTCGCGGCCGTCGAAGCCCTGGGCCTCGAGCGCGGTGTCGCGCACACCGAGGTCAAGCTGACACCCGACGGTCCCAAGCTCGTCGAGGTCAACCCGCGCCCCGCGGGCAACCAGATCACGGAGCTGGTCCGGCGGGTCACCGGCATCGACCTGCCCGCCGTCTACGCCCAGCTGGCCGTGGGCGAACGACCGGACCCGCGTCCCGCGGACACCGGTGTGCGCAGCGCCGCGATCTCCTTCCTCCTCCCACCGCGCTCCGGCCTGGTGTCCGCCGTCCGCGGCGCGGAGGTGCTCGACGCCGCGCCCGAGGTCGTGGACTGGACCGTCAAGGGGCCCGGCCACCGCGCGGGCGACCCGACCAGCAACAACAGCTACCTCGGCCACGTCGTCGTGACCGACCCGGCCGGTCTCGGCGCGCGGGCCCGTGCCGAGCAGCTCGTCGGCGGTCTGACGGTCGACTACGCCGAGGTGCCCGCGTGACCCTCGCCGAACTCGCCGAACTCGTCCGGGGTGGCGGGCTGGGTCCTGATCCCGCGTCGTGCGCCGTGAGCGTCGGGTTCACGACCCGGCAGGGCGCCCGGCACGCCACGCGCGGGCAGTCCTACCGCAACACCGTCGTCAGCCTCCGCGTGGAAGACGCGGTCGGCTCCTGCGCGGTGGAGGACGTCGTCGACGACGACGTGCACGGCTGCGTCGGTTCGACCGTGCTCGAGCTGCTCGACCACCCCAGCCCCGTGATCCGCACCGCCGCGCTCGACGCCTACCTGGCGCACGCCCGGCCGCACCACCTGTCCGCCACCAAGTCGATCTCCGTCGGTCCCGGCAGCTCCCTGGCCAAGTCCCTGGCCCGCGCCGAGGCCGTGATCGACCTCTTGGACCCGGTGCCGGGTGACCGGGTGCTGGTGGTCGGCGTGGTCAACTCGCTGCTGCACCACCTGCGCGAGCGGGGCGCGACCTACGTGGCGTGCGACCTCAAGGGCGGCAGGACCGAATGGGACGAGCCGGTCACCACCGAGGCGGAGAGCGCGCTCGACGGCTGCACCCTCGTGCTCGCCTCGGGGATGACGGTCGGCAACGGCACGTTCGAACCGCTGCTGCGGCTCGCCGTCGCGGCAGGCACGCCGATGGTGTTGTTCGCGCAAACGGCCGCCGCGGTGTTGCCGTGGTTCATCGGCAGTGGCGTGCGTGCCGTCTCGGCTGAGCCGTACCCGTTCTTCTGGCTCGACGGCGGTCCCACGACGATCCACCACTACACGGAGCGACCGTCGTGATCCTCCCGCGCCAGAACCGGCACCTGCTCGACCTGCTCGGCCAGAGCCCGGTCACCCGCATCACCACGCCGCTGCCCCACCGGCACGGCGGGTTCTGGGCCAAGCTGGAGTGCCTCAGCGCCGGCGGCATGAAAGCCCGGCCGGCGGTGTCGATGCTGCGTGCCGCTCGCGACCGCGGCGAGCTGCGCCCCGGCGCGGTGGTCGTCGAGTCCACCAGCGGCACCCTCGGTCTCGGTCTCGCGTTCGCCTGCCAGGTCTTCGGCCACCCGGTCGTCCTGGTGGTGGACAGCGAGCTGGAACCGTCGATGCGGGCTCTGCTGCGGGCGCACGGGGCCCGGCTGGAGGTGGTCGACCGGCCGCACCCCGTGGGCGGCTGGCAGCAGGCGCGCTTGGACCGGCTCCAAGCCGTGCTGCGCGAGTTCCCCGACGCCTACTGGCCCGACCAGTACAACAACCCGGACAACCCGAAGGGCTACGTCGGGCTGGCCAGGGAACTCGTGGAGCAGATCGATCCCGTCGACGTCCTGGTCTGCAGCGTGGGTACCGGCGGGCACAGCGCCGGTGTCGTCAGGGAACTGCGCCGGTACCGGCCGGGTGTGCGGCTGATCGGCGTGGACACCATCGGCTCCACGATCTTCGGCCAGCCCGCGCGCGCCAGGGTGATGCGCGGACTGGGCAGCAGCATCCACCCCCGCAACGTGGCCTACGCCGAGTTCGACGAGGTCCACTGGCTCGGCCCGGTCGAGGTGGTGGACGCGTGCCGCCGGCTCGCCCGCGACGCCTTCGTCACCGGTGGCTGGAGCAGCGGCGCCGTCGCCCTGGTCGCCGCGTGGGCCGCCAGGGTCGAGCCCGGCGCCGTGGTGGCGACGATCTTCCCCGACGGGCCGCACCGCTACCTCGGCACGATCTTCGACGACGACTTCTGCACCGCCCGCGGCCTGCTCGGGACGGCCGCCGACAGGCCGGTGGAGATCGGTGACCCGCTCCGGGTGGAGGCGACGGGCTGGACGCGCTGCCGGTCGGTCGCCGCGCCGAGGGCCGTGGTGCTCGCATGAGGATCGGGTGGGAGGTCTACGGCCTCGAGCTGGGAACGCCCCTGCGCATCTCCAGGTCCGTCATGGCACGACGCGACGCCGTGCGGGTCGTCCTGGAGCACGACGGGCAGCACGGCCACGGCGAAGTGGTGACCAGCACCTACTACCGGCTCGACGTGGAGGCGATCGTGCGCTGGCTGGACCGGCTGGGGCCGGTTCTCGCCGACGCCGGCGCACCGGACGCCGCCCTCGACGTCCTGCACGCCGACGAGACGGTTCCCGCCGGCGTGCGGGCCGCGGTCGACGCGGCGTTGCACGACCTGATCGGCCTGCGTCAGAACGTGCCGGCGCACGTGCTCGTCGGAACCCGGGACTGGCGGGCCACTCCGACCGCGTGCACGATCGGCATCACCACGCCGGACGACGCCGCCGCTCGGGCATCGGCGCTGCGCGAGCGCGGGTTCTCCCTGCTCAAGGTCAAGGTGGGAGCCGATCCGGAGCGGGACGTGGCCAGCGTGGTCGCCGTCGGGGCCGCCGCACCGGAGGCCCGGCTGGTGCTCGACCCCAACGGCGGCTGGACCCCGGACGAGACGGTGCGCGTCGTGGAACGACTCGGCGCCGCCGGTGTCGTGCTCGACGCGGTCGAGCAGCCGATCCCTCCCGGCACCCCGGACGCACTGGCCTGGATCCACGAACGGTGTCCGGCACCCCTGATCGCCGACGAGGACGCCGCCACGGCCGCCGACGTCCGCGAGCTCGCGGGCGCGGTGGACGGCGTCAACATCAAGCTCGCCAAGTGCGGCGGCCTCGCGCCGGCGCTGGACATCGTCTCGGCCGCCCGCGAAGGCGGGCTGGACGTGATGCTCGGCTGCCTGGTCGCCAGCTCGCTCGGCATCGCGCCCGCCGTCCACCTCGCAGGGCACACCCGGTGGGCCGACCTGGACGGGCACCTGCTGCTCGCCGCAGATCCGTGGTCGGGCATCGGCGGTGAGGACGGCGTCCTCCGGCTCTCCGGGGCGCCGGGGCTGGGCGTGGTGCGGCGATGAGCCGGTTCGCACTTCCGGTGCGGCTGCTGCTGGTCAACCAGTTCGCCGTCAACACCGGCTTCTACCTGCTCATCCCCTACCTCGCCACGCACCTGGGCAGCCTCGGCATGTCCGCCGCGGTGATCGGCGTCGTCCTCGGCGTCCGGACGCTGAGCCAGCAGGGCCTGTTCCTGGTGGGCGGAACCGCGTCGGACCGGCTCGGCCCGCGCACGACCATCCTGGTCGGCTGCGGTCTGCGCGCGGTGGGCTTCGGGTTGTTCGCCATCGGCGAGTCGCTCGCGGTGGTGCTGGCCGCCTCCGTCCTCAGTGGACTGGCCGGAGCGCTGTTCAACCCCGCGGTGCGCGCGTACATCGCTTTGGAAGCGGGCAGAGCACGCACCGAGGCGTTCGCCCGGTTCAACGTCTACGCCCAGGCGGGCGCGCTGTGCGGTCCGGTGCTCGGCAGCGTGTTGCTGCTGTGGGACTTCCGGGTCTCCGCCGTGGTGGCGGCCGGGATCTTCGCGGCGCTGACCGCCGCCCAAGCCGTCGTGCTGCCCGCGCGGGCGGCCACGCGCAAGGGCGGGTCGATCCTCGGCGACTGGCGCGAGTGCCTGACGAACCGCAGGTTCGTCGCGTTCACCTGCGTGCTCAGCGGGATGTTCGTGCTGCAGAACCAGCTCTACCTGCTGCTGCCGATCCAGGCGCAGAAGGCCACCGGCTGGGCGGGCGTGGTCGCCGTGCTGTTCATCGCGTCCACGGTCGTCACCCTGCTGTTCCAGGTCCGCATCACCCGCCTCGTCTCCGACCGCGCGCGGGGCCCCGTGATCGCTACCGGTCTCGCCGTCACGGGCGCGGGTTTCGCGGCTCCCGCGCTGTGGTCCGGACTCGCGCCGGTGCTGGTGGCCACGCTCGCACTCGCCGTCGGTGTGATGATCGCGCATCCGCTGGTCTACGACCTGATCCCGTCGTTCGGCCCCGACAGCCTCGCCGGCACGCACTTCGGCGTGTTCTACCTCGGCTCCGGCCTGGCGGCCGCACTCGGCAACACCGCGATCGGGTGGGTGAGCGGGTTCGGCGACCGGCTCGCGTCGCTGCTGTGCGTCGCGATCGGACTCATCAGCGCCACAGGGGTGGCCTGGCTGCACCGGCGCGGCGCGCTCATCCCACGGCAGCAGGAGGTCGCTCGATGAACCTGCTCACCGACAACCCCGAGCTGTACGAGCACCAGTTCCCCGACCCGGAACACGTCGCCGCGAGGTTCGTGCACGACGTGGTGACCCGCTTCGGCGGCGGGCGGGACCTGCTCGACATCGGCTGCGGCACCGGTCGTGATGCGGGATGGCTGGCCCGCAACGGTTATCGCGTCGCCGGCCTCGACAGCTCCGAGAACATGCTCGCGCACGTCCGCGAGCACCACCCGGCGGTCGACGTGGCGTTGGCGGACATGCGGTCCTTCGACCTCGGCCGCAGCTTCGACGTCATCACCTGCCTGGACAGCGCGATGCTGTACTGCCACACCAACGCCGATCTCACCGTGTTCCTTCAACGGTGCCGCGAGCACCTGGCACCCGGCGGGTTGTTCGTGGCGGAGATGCGCAACGGCGCGTTCTTCCTGGGCAACACCGAACTCCTCGACGGTGTGCGCACCCGTTCGGTCACGTGGCGGGGCACCGAGTACACCTCGCACACCGAACTGTGGATCGACCACGCCGATCAGTTGCTACGACGCCGACGCACCTGGGAATGGGCAGGCCGCTCCGAACCGCTGGTGCAGCGGTCGGCCTGGCGGCTGCTCTTCCCCCAGGAGCTGCGGCACCTGCTCGACCTCGCCGGGTTCGAGGTGCTCGCGCTGTTCGACTCCCCCGGCCCGCGCACCGACCGGCCCTGGACCGCCGACGCCGCGTTGAGCGGCGCGCTGTCCGGTGACCGCCTCCACGTCGTGGCCCGCCTCCGCCGAGACGGGCGCCAGTGAAAGGAACCAGCATGCCCCTGAACCGCCGCGGTTTCCTCGGCCTCACCTCCGGTCTGGCGGTCGTCACCCTCGCGGGATGCGGCAGTGCCACGCCGGCCTCGCCCGCAGCCCGTGCCGGTGGCAGGCTCCGCGCCGCGTTCGCCGGTGGTGGTGCCAAGGAGGTCCTCGACCCGCACCTGGCCAACCTGTTCGTCGAAGCCGCGCGGTCCAAGGCGATGTTCGACAAGCTCGCGGACCTCGGCAACGACGTGTCGCCGCAGCCGCGGCTGGCGGAGAGGTGGGAGCCGAACGCCGACCTGACGCGCTGGCGGATCAGCCTGCGCCAGGCGGTGTTCCACGACGGCAGACCGGTGCGCGCCCAGGACGTGCTCGCCAGCTACGCGCGCATCCTCGACCCGAACCGCGCGTTCCGCGCCAAGTCGAGCCTCGCGCTGATCGACCTCGCGAACAGCCGCGCGGTCGACGACCGGACCGTGGAGTTCGCGCTGAAGCGGCCGTTCGGGGAGTTCCCCAACGCGCTCGCCGCCTTCGGCGCGTACATCGTGCCCGAGGGTGCCGAGGACTTCACCAAGCCCGTCGGGTCCGGGGCGTTCAGCTTCGTGTCGTTCGAGCCGGGCAGGTCGGTGCTGCTCAAGCGCAACCCGGACTACTGGGAGGGCGCGCCGCTGCTCGACGAGCTCGAGTTCGTGATCGCCAACGAGGAGTCCGCGCGCACCAACGCGTTGCTGGGCGGTCAGGTCGAGTACGCGCACGACCTCACGCCGACCACCGCGCGCAGCAACGCCTCCGGCGACCGCATGACGATCCACCGCTCCCCCAACAGCGCCGTGCAGGCGTTCGCCATGAAGGTGGACCGGGCGCCGTTCGACAACCGCGACCTGCGAGAGGCGATGTTCCTGCTCGCCGACCGGCCGCAGCTGGTGGAGTCGGTGCTCGCGGGCAGCGGCCAGGTCGGCAACGACCTGTTCGGCAAGGACTACCAGCACTACGCCGGTGACCTCCCGCAGCGGCAGCGCGACCTGGACAAGGCGAAGTTCCTGATCCGCAAGGCCGGTGCGGAGGGTCTGACGGTCAGGCTCGACACGTCGACGGCCGCGGCCGGCATGGTGGAGGCCGCCACGGTGTTCGCCGACCAGGCCAAGGGCTCCGGGCTGACGATCGAGGTCGTCCAGGGCAACAAGGACAGCTACTGGGCCGACACGCTCAAGAACGGCTCGCTGTCGAGCTTCCGCTCCGGTGCCATGCCCATCGAGACCCACGTCGCGCAGCGCCTGCTCAGCGGGTCCGGCACGAACGTGACCAAGTGGGCCCGGCCCGAGTTCGACGCGCTGTACGAGAAGGCGGTGTCCACTTCGGACCCGGCCGCGCGCACCGAGGCGTACCGGGAGATGCAGCGCGTGCTGCACGCCGAGGGCGGCTACCTGATGTGGGGCTTCGCGGACTGGATCGTGGGCGCGAAGCCGAACGTCGGTGGCATCTCCACCGCCCCGGCCAACACGCTCGACTGGGCCCGCTTCGACAAGGTGTGGCTGGGGTGAGTCTCGCTTCCTACACGGCCCGGCGAGCCGCGCTCGGGCTGGTGCAGGTGCTCGCCGTGGTCACCCTCGTGTTCTTCCTGGTCGAGGCCCTGCCGGGAGACGCGGCGGTGGCCTTGGCCGGGGACAACCCGGACCCCGCGCGGATCGCGCAGATCCGCGCGGCCATGGGGCTGGACCGGCCGACCCTGGAACGGTTCGCGGAGTGGCTCGTCGGGCTGCCCCGGCTGGACTTCGGCGCCTCGCTGGTGTCGGGACGGCCGGTCGCGGACTTCCTGTCCGGCGGCATCGGCCCGACGCTCGTGCTGGCGGCGCTGACCCTGGTGCTGCTGGTCCCGATCTCGGTGCTGGTCGGTGTGCTGGCCGCCTTGCGCGAGGGCAGCCCGCTGGACCGGGCGCTGACGTCGATCAGCGTCGCGCTGCACTCGATCCCCGAGTTCGCGCTCGCCGTGGTGCTGATCGCGGTGTTCGGCGTGCACCTGGCCTGGCTGCCGCCGACGGCGGTGGGCGCGGACCTGTTCGCCCAGCCCGCGGTGCTGGTGCTACCGCTGGTGGTGCTGCTGGCCCGGCCGATCTGCTCGATCAGCCGCCTGGTCCGCGCGGGGATGGTCGACGCGCTGGCGTCGGACTACGTGCGCCACGCCCGGCGCCTCGGGATCGGCGAGACGCGGGTGCGGTTCGCCCACGCGCTGCCGAACGCGCTCGCGCCCGCCGTGCAGCAGGTCGCGCGGACCACGGACTGGTTGCTGGGCGGCGTGATCGTCGTCGAGGCGGTGTTCGTCATCCCCGGCCTCGGCACCGTCCTGGTGGACTCCGTGGCCGCGCGCGACCTCCCGGTCGTGCAGGGCCTGGCCGTGGTCTTCGCCGTCACCACGGTGGCCGTGAACCTGCTGGCCGACCTGGTGGCGTTCCGGCTCGCTCCGCGCGCGGAGGTGGTCGCGTGAAGCGGGCGGGCATCGGCGGGCTGCTGATCGCGGTGCCGCTCGCGTTGGCGCTGCTGGGACCGCTGTTCGTGCCGGACCGGCAGACCCGTGGCGCTCCCTTCATGCCGCTCGGGTTCCTGGGCACGGACTTCGTGGGCCGCGACGCCTGGTACCAGGTGCTCGCGGGTGGCCAGACGGTGGTGCTGGTGGCGTTGATCGCGACCGTGCTCTCCTACCTGGCCGGCGTGCCCTACGGCGTTCTGGCGGCCACCACGCGGCTGCGGCTGGTCGACGAGGCGTTGATGCGGCCGCTGGACGTGCTGCTGGCGGTGCCGTCGCTGCTGGTGCTGATCCTCGTGGCCGCGATCGCCGGTCAAGGCCTGCCGGTGCTGGTCGGCGTGGTCACGCTCGTCAACTTCCCCGACGTCGCCCGCCTCTCGCGGACGGCGGCACTCGAGATCTCCGGACGACCCGCCCTGGAGGCGATGCGCATGCAGGGCGAGTCGTGGTGGCAGACCTCGATCATCTACACAGGACGGTCGATGCTGCGCACACTCGCCGCCGACGTGGGCGTCCGGCTCACCGCGGCGCTGTACCTGGTGGCCTCGGCCAGCTTCCTGGGCGTCGGCGTGCCGCCCGACGCGGCGGACTGGGCCGTGATGGTGGACCGCAACCGGGGTGGGTTGTTCCTGCAGCCGTTGACCGTGGTGGTGCCCGCGCTGCTGATCGTCGCGCTGTCCGTCGGGCTGAACCTGGTGTTCGACCGCGCCCTGAAGCGGGTGCGCACGTGACCCCGGTCGTGCACGTCGAGGACCTGCGCGCCGAGGCGAACGGTCACGTTCTGCTCGACGGTGTCAGCTTCGCGCTGTCCGCCGGGCGGGTGCTCGCCCTGGTCGGCGCCTCGGGCAGCGGCAAGACCACGACCGGGCTCGCCCTGCTGGGCGAACACGGTCCCGGTGTGTCGGTGAGCGGACGCGTGGAGGTGCACGGACGCGTCGGGTTCGTGCCGCAGCAACCGGCCTCCGCGCTCAACCCGGTGCGCCGCCTGGACGCCGTGTTCCGCGAGATCGCCGCACTGCACGAAGGCAGCCCCGGTGAGCTGCTCGAGACGGCTCTGCGCCGGGCGCGCGTGCCGGCCGACCTGCTGCGCCGCTACCCGCACCAGCTCTCCGGGGGCCAGCAGCAGCGCGTCGTGCTCGCCCAGGCGCTGGTGGGCGACCCGGCGGTGCTGGTGGCCGACGAACCCACCACCGGGCAGGACGCTCTGACCCGTGCCGAGGTCGTCGACGAGCTCGCCGCCGTGGTCGCGCAAGGTGTGGCGCTGGTGCTGCTGACCCACGACGTGGAGGTGGTGCGAGCGCTCGCCGACGAGATCGTGGTGCTGCGAGCAGGTCGCGTCGTGGAAGCCGGGCCCGCGCAGGAGCTCCTGACCGAGCCCCGCGAGGACTACACCCGCGCGTTGCTCGACGCCGCGCCGCAGGAGTTCACCGGGGTCCCCGAGCGGGCGCCCCGCCTGCGGGTGCGCGGCCTGACCGCCCGGCACCGCACCACCACCGTCCTGCACGACGTGCACCTCGACGTCGGCGAACGCCTGGCGGTCGTCGGACGCTCCGGCAGCGGCAAGACCACCCTCGGCCGCTGCCTGGCCGGCCTGCACCAGCAGGCCACCGGTGAGGTGCTGCTGCACGACCGGCCACTGGCGCGGTCGCTGCGCCGGCGGCCCCGGAACGCGCTCGCCGCCGTCCAGTACGTCTTCCAGGACGCGCGGGGGTCGTTCGACGAGCACCGCCCGGTGCTCGACCAGGTCGCCAGGACCGCGGTCCGGCTGCGCGGAGTGCGGACCTCGGACGCCCGTGCCGCGGCACTCGCCGCGCTGGACCGAGTCGGCCTGCACGAGGAGGCGGTGCTGCGTCGTCCGCGCGGTCTGTCCGGCGGCGAACTCCAACGAGCCGCGCTCGTGCGCGCCCTGCTCGCCGAACCCGAGGTGCTCGTGTGCGACGAGATCACCTCGGGCCTGGACGCGGTCACCCGCGCCGGGCTGCTCGACCTGCTCGCGAGCGTGCCGTGCGCGCTCGTGCTGATCAGCCACGACCTCGACGTCGTGGCCCGCCTCGCCGACCGGGTGGTCGTGCTGCACGAGGGACGCGTCGTCATGGACGGTCCGGTCGCGACGACCCTGGACGGCGCGAAAGAGAGGATGAAGTGAACACGCACCACCAAGCAGCGGACGCCTACGAGGTCCGGTTGGCGACGCACGCCGACCTGCCGGGAGCCCGCAGCGTCATGCTCGACACCTTCTACCGCGAGTTCGGCTACGGCTACAGCCCCCAGTGGCACGCCGACGTGATCGACCTCGCCGCGACGTACCTCGAGACTCCCCGGCACGCGTTGTTCGTCGCGGTCCGCGGCGACGAGGTCGTGGGCACCACGGCCGTGCGAGCGCAGGGGCCGGCGAGCCCGCCCCACCCGGCCTGGATCGCCGAGCGCTACTCCGGCGACCGGACGGCACAGCTCTTCCGCGTGTACGTCCGGGCCGAGCACCGGCGCCGTGGCCTGGCGCGTGCCCTGGTCGACGCCGCGGTCGGGTTCGTCGCCGAAACCCCCGGCTACGAACAGATCTACCTGCACACCGACACCCGCGTCGCCGGTGCGGAGGGGTTCTGGCGCTCGGTCGCGAAGGAGGTGTGCGACGCCCGCGACGGCGACCCGGACCGCAGCCAGACCGTGCACTTCGAGATCCCGATCCCGGCCCTGGCCGTGGCGGCCGACCCGAGATGACGTGACGGTCGGGGGTGGTCCCGCTCGGCCGTCCCCGACCCTCTCAGGCGGTGTCGACGTCGTCGGTGGCGCCGAGGCCGAGGTGTTCGATGTGGTAGACGGCTTCGTCGAGCAGCATCGCGACGTGGTTGTCGTACAGGCTGTAGACCACGCTGCGGCCCTGGCGCGTACCGGTCACGAGCCCGAGCGCGCGGAGCAGCCGCAGCTGGTGCGACACCGCGGACTGCTCCATCTCCACCGCTTCGGCGAGCTCACCGACGGGGCAGGCCCCGTGCCGCAGACGGGTCAGGATGCGCAGACGGCTCGGCGTCGCGAGCGCCTGCAGGGTGGCCGCCACCGTCGCCGCCGACTCCGCGTCCAGCTGTGCCGGCGGTGTGGCCCTGCCCTCGACTCCGTGACCCATGACAGCATCCTACTCAGTGAACACATGAAGAGGTCTTCAGATGTTCCTGTATGGTGCTCGCGTGACTTCGACGCTTGCCGTGACCGCGCCGCACCACACACCCCCACGGCACCGATCCGTTCTCGCAATCGGCGAGGTCCGCTGGGCCGCCATCGCCACAGTGCTGTTCCTCGCGGGCCTCGGGACCAAGCTCGCCGGGGGGCCGTCCTGGAGCTGGTGGCTCCTGCTGCTCGGTTGCTACGCCACCGGTGGCTGGGAACCCGCGCTCGCCGGGCTGAGGGCGCTGCGCGAGCGGACGCTCGACGTCGACCTGCTGATGATCGTCGCGGCGATCGGCGCGGCCTCGATCGGCCAGGTCGTCGACGGTGGCCTGCTGATCGTCATCTTCGCCACCTCCGGCGCGCTGGAGGCCGTGCTCACCCAGCGGACGGCCGACTCGGTGCGCGGGCTGCTCGACCTGGCACCCCAGCGCGCCACCCTGGTGCTGGCCGGGAACCGCGAGCAGGAGGTCGACGCGGCGGACCTGCGGGTGGGCGACGAGATCCTCGTGCGACCGGGCGAGCGGATCAGCGGTGACGGCGTGGTCGTCGACGGCCGCAGCGAGGCCGACCAGTCGTCGATCACCGGCGAGTCGCTGCCCGCGCCGAAGCAGCCCGGGTCGGAGGTGTTCGCGGGGTCGCTCAACGGCACCGGCGGGCTGCGCGTGCGGATCACCCGTGCGGCCAGGGACACGGTGATCGCCCGGATCGTGGCGATGGTCGAGCAGGCCTCGGCGACGAAGGCCAAGACGCAGTTGTTCATCGAGAAGGTCGAACAGCGCTACTCGCTCGGCATGGTGACCGTGACGCTCGCGTTGTTCGCCGTGCCGTTGCTGTTCGGCGCGGCGCTGGAACCGACGCTGCTCCGCGCGATGACCTTCATGATCGTCGCCTCACCGTGCGCCCTGGTGCTGGCCACCATGCCCCCGTTGCTGGCAGCCGTCGCCAACGCCGGAAAACGCGGTGTGCTGGTCAAATCCGCCGTGGCGATGGAACAGCTGAGCACCGTGGACACCGTGGCGCTGGACAAGACCGGCACCCTCACCGAAGGCACACCCCAGGTCGTCGGCGACGTCGACGACGACGTGCTCGCCACCGCCGCGGCGGCCGAGCAGCTCAGCGAGCACCCGATCGGTCGCGCGATCGTCGAAGCCGCACGGCGACGCCACCTGGTCGTGCCACCCGCCGAGGACTTCCGGGCGACACCGGGCGTCGGCGTGACGGCACGTGTCGGGCAGCGGACCGTCTCGGTGCACCGAGCCGACTCCTCACCCAACGGCAACACCGCGGTCGTCGTCACCGCCGACCAGCGCCGGATCGGCGTCATCGAACTGGCCGACCGGGTCCGCCCGTCCAGCGAGCCCGCCGTCCGCGGGCTCACCGCCCTCACCGGACGGAGCCCGGTGCTGCTGACCGGGGACAACCACCCGGTCGCGCTCCGCGTCGCCGACGAGGTCGGTATCGCCGACGTGCGCGCCGAGCTGCTGCCGCAGGACAAGGTGCGCGCGGTCAGCGAGCTCCAGGGCAAGGTGCTCTTCGTCGGCGACGGCGTCAACGACGCCCCCGCGCTCGCGACCGCGCACAGCGCGATCGCCATGGGCCGCCGGGGATCCGCGCTGACCGTGGACACCGCCGACGTCGTGGTCGTGGGTGACGACCTGACCGTCGTGCCGTCGCTCGTGGCGCTGGCCCGCCGGGCGAGGCGGGTCGTGATCGCCAACCTCGTCATCGCCGGCGCGTTCATCGTGGTCCTGTCCGCGTGGGACCTGTTCGGCACGCTGCCGCTCCCGCTCGGCGTCGCCGGGCACGAGGGGTCGACGGTGCTGGTCGCGCTCAACGGGATGCGGCTGCTGAGCGCGCGAGCCTGGAGGCCGTGACCGAGGCGGCCGACCTCCCCGCGGCGCTCAACGCTCCGAACGACGTCCGCTGCCGATCAGCGTGGTGGCGTCGAGCTCCTCCAGACCGGCCTGTCCCAGCGACGCCAGGTAGCGCTCGCGCACGTCCGCGACCAGCTCGGCGGGCACCTTCGCGAGCGCTCCCCGGAACCCGGATCCGACGACCACCAGCCACGCCACCTCCGGCGTCATCGTCAGCGCCAGCTCGTGCACGGTGACCTCGACGTCGGCCAGACCGCGTCCGGTCAGCCAGGCCGCGTAGGTGTCCGCCTGGTTGACCTCGTCGACCAGGTGCGGCGGGCGGGGCGCCGGTACCGGCGTGTTCGTGACCTCGGCGATCGCGAGGCCGAGGTGGCGGCCCGCCGCGACCATCGCCTCCCCGCGCCAGATGGTGAGCACCACCCGCCCACCGGGCCGGGCCCGGCTGATCAGGTGGTCGGTCCCGGCGGTCATGTCCGGGAAGAAGAAGATGCCCAGCGCCGACTGCACGACGTCGTAACCCTCCCCCGGCCACGTCGTCACATCCGCCTGGTGCGCGTGCAGCTGAGGCAGGCCGGTCGACAGCCGGCGCAGCTCGTCCACCATCGGACCGGACAGGTCGACGGCGTCGACGTGCCCGTCCACCCCGACGAGCCGCGCCGACGGGATCGCCGAGGCGCCGGTGCCGCAGCAGGCGTCGAGGACGCGCTCGCCGGGCTTCGGATCGGCCACGGCGACCGCCGCCGTGCCGATCGGCTCCCAGAGGTGGCGGCCCAGCGCCGTGAAGTCGGCCGCCGCGGCGTCGAACGCGCCGCGGATCTCGGTCTGCCGGTCCTCAGCCATGATCTCCCCGTTTCGCTCCGATGTGGACAGTCCTGGCGGTGAGCAGTGCCACGTCGTCACGCGCCCCCAGCCAAGCCGATGACGAGCGGTCGAGCAACGCCGCCCACGCCCGCAGGTCATCTTCACCCAGGAAGGCCCGCGCCCGCCCGACTCGCGCGGCGAGTTCCGCGAGCACGACCTCCCGAACGCCGGGCCCGAGCGGTGCGGGCAGGTCCAGCAGGACGCTGCGGCTGGTGACCTGCTCGAGTCCGGCGGTCCTCATGAGCTCAGGCCACCCGCGTGCCTCGCGCACGACACCGGGCCTGCCCTCGAACCACGCCGTGAACCACTCGTTGTGCGCGGCGTCCAGCCTGCTCTCCAGGCCGGGCCTGCCGACACCGACGTCCCACGGCAGGCACCGCGCCGGCAGGCCACCCTCGCCGAGCGCGAGCACGCCACCGGGTGCGAGCAGGTCCGCCAGTCCGGACACCGCGTCCTGCCACGACAACGCGTGGTGCACGCAGGCACCCGACCAGATCAGCGACACCGGTTCCGGCAGCGGAACCGGGCCGTCGTCGAGCTCGTGCAGGACCGTGCGGACACGGTCGCCCAGCCCCGCTCGCGCGGCGCGGTCGCGGACCATCTCGAGCATCGCCTCGTCGTTGTCCACGGCGTACACCCGGAGCGCGCGCTCGGCCAGGCGGACCGTGCTCGTCCCGGCTCCAGGTCCCACGTCGGCCACCACGCCGCCGATCGGCAAGGAGTCCAGCAGCGCGAGCTCGACCGGCGCGAACACCGCTTCCGCCGCGGCGGGGTCGGTGGTCGACGGGCCGGTCATCCGGCGTGCTCGTGCAGGTCGGCGAGGTCCCACAGCGGCAGTGGATCCTCCAGCGCGCGCCAGTGCTCCGGCCCGGCCGCGAACTCCTCCTCGGTCAGCAAGGCGGGCTCGAGCCGCCGGCGCGGTTCGTCGCGATCGAGGCCGACGCCGATGAAGACGAGCTCCTGACGGCCCTGCGGGCCCTCCAGCAGCTGCCCCGGTTCCAGGGTGAGGTTCGGACCTGCCTGCGACCACACCGCCAGGACGTCGGGGCGGCTCGCTATGTGGCAGAACCCCTTGCTGCGCAACACCCCTTCCCAGCCGGCCAGCGCCGCCGCCAACCGGGCCGGGTGGAAGGGCCGCGAGGCCCGGAAGGCGACCGAGCGGATGCCGTACTCCTCGGTCTCCGGGACGTGGCCGGTGCCCGCGAGCTCCTGAGCCCAGCCAGGTGCCTGCGCGGCGGTGATCGGGTCGTAGCGCCCGGTGTCGAGCACCTCGGCCAGGTCGACGACGCCGTGCCGGGTGTGCAGCAGCCGGGCGACGGGGTTGAGCCTGCGCAGCACGGCGTCGAGCGTCGCGAGCTGCTCCTCGGTCACCAGGTCCGTCTTGTTGACCACCAGCAGGTCCGCGAACTCGACCTGGTCGACCAGCAGGTCCGAGATCGTGCGCTCGTCCCCCTCCGCCGCGGCGATGTCGCGTTCGGCCAGCTGCTCACCGGTGGTCAGCTCGCGCAGGAACCCCGCCGCGTCCACGACGGTGACCATCGTGTCGAGCCGGGCGTGGTCGGACAGGCTGGTGCCGTCCTCGAACGTCCAGTCGAAGGTCGCTGCCACCGGCATCGGCTCGGAGATGCCCGTGGACTCGATCAGGATCGTGTCGAACCGGCCCGAGCGCGCCAGCTCGCCGACGCTGTCGAGCAGGTCCTCCCGCAACGTGCAGCAGATGCAGCCGTTGGTCAGCTCGACCAGCCGTTCCTCGGTGCGGTCCAGGCTGCCCTGACCGGCGACCAGCGCGGCATCGATGTTGATCTCGCTCATGTCGTTGACGATCACCGCCACCCGCCGCCCCTCCCGGTTGGCGAGCACGTGGTTGAGCAACGTCGTCTTCCCGGAGCCCAGGAAACCGGACAGGACGGTGACAGGTGTGCGTCCAAGCATCTGCACATGATAATCATCTTCATAGCCGGTGCGAGCAGTCCCGGCCGGGTGGAGCAGGCCCACGGCGCCGAGGAACAGTTCCGCGGCAAGCTCGCCGATGCCGTGGACCGGACCCGCGGCACCGGACAGACGAGCAAGAAGGTCCTGCTGATGTACGGCAGCAAGGCCCAGCCCGCCGCCGACGACCACGATGCGCGTCATGGCTTCGCTCTCGCCGCCGTTCAACGGCCCGGGAAACGGCTTTGAGCACTGGGAGTCGAGGACCTTCGTCTCTGCGACCGGCGGTGTGGACCGGGACACTGCGAGGAGATGAGCACCAAGCTGGCGACTGGCGTGTGGGCGACGTGGTTCATCTGGGTGACGGCGGGTGAGTTCGCCGACTTCCTGGTACCTGCCGTCGTCGGTGCGTTGACCTCGTTCGGTCCTGCGCTGGTTCTCGCCGGGGTTGCCGAAGGCGCGGTGCTTGGTGCGGCGCAGTGTTTCGCCCTGCGCCGCACCATCCCCAGGTTGATCGCGCAGGACTGGATCGGCGTCACCGCGCTGGCAGCAGCGTTCGCCCAGGAGGCGCGGATCGGCACGGGACTGAGGTGCCAGACGCCTTAAGTCGTCGGAAGGTCGCTTACAGCCTGCGGGGGATCGTTGTGACGCCCGTGCACAGTCGACACGCGCGTCACAGCGAGAAACATCTATCTGATGATCCGCTGGGTCATCACGTCGGGAAGTGTCACCGCGTCGGCCTCGGTTTCGAACCGACCGCTGTTGTCCTCGATCACGAAACTGGTCAGATCCTGCGAAGCGATCACGTCGAATTCGACGTCGCCGGCGGTACAGGTCAGGTGCCAGTTCCAGACAGCAGCAGCACTTGGCACTTCAGCCGGTTCCACCTGTACCAGGAGATCGACTCCTCGCAGAGCGACCTGGGCACGAACCCTGTCGATCACGTCGTCAAGACATTGGCGTCGCCAGCTCCACGTGTTTTCAGTGGTGTCGCTCACTCCAGCCATCTTCCCTTGATGCTCACTCGGCCGTAGAGGAAGTTCCTGTGCCAGGCGTTCTTGCCGCGTCCGGCAACGATACGGAAGGCGGCCAGGCCGCCTTCGAACCCGAGCGGCTTGGTCGGGATGATGTTCCATCCTATGCGCACAGGCATCTTCTTGTGGTTGAGCAACCCCATGCGTCCGCCCTGGATCGTCTTGTTGCCGAACAGCGTGTAGGTCCGAGCTCAAAAAGGTTCGCTGGCGTGCGGCTCGCTGTGACCGCTGCCGAACAGTGCTGGATCATCACCGGCGCGCTCGTCGTGGTGCTGTCCGCGTGGGGACCTGTGCGGCACGTTGCACCTCCACTCAGCGTCGCCCGGCACGACGAGGCGAGGCGGTGGAGCGGTCACGACGCGCGGAACGCGGCCGACGGGATGCCGTGCTCCCCAGCCTCCGAAACGCAACCGGCGTCCGCGAGCCCTTGGGCCCAGCCGGGCGCCTGTTCGGCGGCGACGAGGTGATGGGGGCGCAGCGCCCGGTGTCGAGAACCTCAGCGACGCCGCCGACACCGCAAGAGTGAAACCGTTTGATGCCAGCTCACCAACCACCATCAGGCCGGAGCGTTCCTTCGGCCCCCTGCCAGAATGGTCGTGACCGAGACAGGACGCGGAAGGGATGTCGTGGGCGAGCACATGCAGATCGGTGAGGTGGCTGAACGGACCGGTCTGTCGCTGCGCACGATCCGCTACTACGAGGAGGTCGGGCTGGTGGTGCCCAGCGCGCGCAGCCAGGGTGGCTTCCGCCTCTACACCGAGCCCGACGTGCAGCGCCTGGGCGTGATCATGCGAATGAAACCGCTGGGTTTCCAGCTCGAGGAGATGCGCGAGCTGCTGGGCATCCTCGATGCGCTCGCCGCGGGCCACGACCGGGACCGCGACGAGCACTTGCGGCGCCTGACGGAGTTCTGGACCGCGGCCGAGGACCGCTGCCGGGCTCTGCGCACACAACTGGGCATCGCCGAGGACTTCGCCGCGACGCTGCGCTCACACCTGCCGGCGATTTGACACGGCCAGGCGCGCGGCGGAACGCCTCACGCGACCACCGCACACCATGGAGACGTTGCTCACGATCACCCGGACCGACACCAACTCTACTCTCACGTCACGGTAGAGTTTGACTGTTGCGCCGGAGTGGTCGCAACTCACGCTCTCCAGCGGCTCAGCGGCATCAGGACGTTGACCCGTGCTCATCGTCGCGAGACTTGCCACCGGCGGTGTCGCGCCATCTCCCGAGGTGCCGATGTCCTCGTTCCAGACTGCCCTGCGGCCGTCCCTCCCACAGCGCGTGCGCGCCGCGTGGTTCTCCAACCCACGCGCCGACCTGCTCTCCGGTCTCGTCGTGGCGCTCGCGCTGATCCCCGAGGCGCTGTCGTTCTCCGTCATCGCCGGCGTGGACCCGAAGGTCGGCCTCTACGCTTCGTTCACCATCGCGATCATCATCGCGTTCGCGGGTGGCCGTCCCGCCATGATCTCCGCCGCCACCGGCGCGATGGCCCTTGTGCTCGTGCAGCTGGTACGCGACCACGGCGTCGAGTACATGTTCGCCGCCACCGTTCTCACCGGCGTGTTCCAGATCCTCTTCGGACTACTCGGTGTGCACAAGCTCATGCGGTTCGTCCCGCGCACCGTGATGGTCGGCTTCGTCAACGCGCTGGCGATCCTGCTGTTCGCCGCGCAGATCCCCCACATCACCGGCGGCGGCTGGCCCGTCATCGCCCTGGCTGTGCTCGGCCTCGCCATCATCTACCTGCTACCCCGGCTCACCAAGACCATCCCCGCTCCCCTGGTGGCGATCGTCGTGGTCACCGCGCTCACGGTATTCCTGCACATCGGCGTTCCGACCGTGGGCGATCAGGGCGAGCTGCCCACCGCGCTGCCCGGCTTCGGCCTGCCGATGGTGCCGTTCACCCTCGACACGCTCGCCGTCATCGCGCCCTACGCGCTCACCCTCGCCGCGGTCGGCCTGATCGAGTCGCTGCTCACCGCACAGCTGCTCGACGACATCACCGACACCAGCTCCAGCAAGGGCACGGAGGTCCGCGGCCAGGGCATCGCCAACATCGCCACCGGCTTCTTCGGCGGCATGGCCGGCTGCGCCATGATCGGCCAGTCGATGATCAACGTGAAGTCCGGCGGCCGCACCCGCCTGTCCACCCTCGCCGCCGGCGTGTTCCTGCTGGTCCTGGTCTTCGTGCTCGGCCCGGTCGTCTCCCTGATCCCGATGGCCGCGCTCGTCGCGGTCATGGTGTTCGTGTCGGTCAGCACCTTCGACTGGAGCAGCATCAAGATCTCCACCCTGCGCCGCACCCCGAAAAGCGAGACCGCGGTGATGGTCGTGACCGTCGGCACCGTCGTCGCCACCCACAACCTCGCCCTCGGCGTACTGGCGGGCGCCCTGCTCTCCGCGATCTTCTTCGCCCGCCGCGTCGCCCACCTCGTCGACGTCTCCAGCGTGCTCGATCCCGACGGCGACATCCGCGTCTACGTCGTCACCGGCGAGCTGTTCTTCGCCTCCACCAACGAGCTCATGCACGCCTTCGACTACACCGACACGGTGTCCAAAGTGGTCATCGACCTCTCCGACGCCCACATCTGGGACAGCTCCGCCGTCGCCACCCTCGACGCCGTCACCACCAAGTTCACCTCCCGCGGCATCGACACCGAGATCATCGGCCTCAACCCGCACAGCGAACACCTGCACACCAAGCTCTCCGGACAGCTCACCGGCTCACACTGATCGCATATGGGCCAACATGGGCAACGGCTTCGCCTTGTTCATCTCCGGCTGGACCGGCGGAGTGGGCCCCTGGTTGGACGGCCTGTTCTCCCCTGACAACGAGCGCGCGCCGGTGCTGCTGAACGAAGGTGTCGTGGCGCTGCTGTGGTTGGTCATCGGCGCGTTGGTCACCAACCTGATCAGCCGCGTGGCTCTGCCGGTGAATGAGCGGCGGGCGTTGTACCGGCGATCGATCTGGCGCTGACGGGTGTTCACCGTGGCCGGAGGCCCCGGACACGGAGGGACCTCCGGCCACGGCGCACAAGTGGAACTAGCGGCGTGATGGACCGCGCCGCCGCAGGCCAGATGCTCATCTTGCGCTGCGCCGTGGGATTACCGCGTCTGCGAGCGGTCCGTCCGCACGGCGCTAGTTGTGCTACTGACGCTGGTCGTTGACGACCTGGGCGTAGGCGTGGGTCTTCTGTAGCAGCCTCTCATGCGGGGTCTGGCCACCAAGGCCGCCGTGTGGCGGTGGTAGTTGCAGTAGTCCTCCCACTCCTTGAGGCGTTCGTTGAACACGCCGGCGTCGCCGATCACCACACCGACGTGCAGCCGGTAGAACTCTTCCACGTCGATGCGGTGAGAGCGCTCGACCTTCCCGTTGAGCCGCGGAGTCGCGGGCCGGATGTCGACGTGACCGATGCCTGTGTCCAAGACGTTCCAGAGGAACGCGGACTGGAACTCGGCTCCGTTGTCCGCCGACGTCCACCCGCGGACCCGGTCAGCTGGTAGACCAGCACCGGCGACGCCACCGCCGACACCACCGCGCCATGCCCACCGCCGCGCAGGGGTTCAGCCAGGTGCGGGTTTGCGTTGGTGCACTTTTACGGCATCTTGACGGGTGGAGTGCCGGGAAGCCTGGTCGGCCCGCTTGCCACAACACGGTGGCCGCGGATACGCGACGTGAGGTGTCATGCCCAGGCTTCGATCTTCCTCCGCCATCACCCTCCTCCGGACGAGCACGACCGGACATCCACCCGAACGCTGAGCGCGCACCGGTCCGTCTCTTCGCGTGCTCGGCTTGGTCCGAGCAGACCTTTTCGCACTGCAACGCTTTGTGCTGCACGAAAAACGCTCGGGTGAGGTGTGTCGTGGTCGTGGTTCCCCGGATGATTCCGATGGTCGACAGCCCTGGAGTCGCCATCGCGCTGGCCGCGCGGTGGCAACGCGCTCGGCTGCCGGTGCTGATCTCCATGGTGGTCCTGCCCGTCGTGCTGGGGCTCATCTGCCTCGCGCTCGCGCTGCTCCCGCACGTGGACCTGCCCAGCGCGCCGTGGTGGTCGGTGATCCCGGCCGTCCCCGCTGTGCTGTGCGGCATCGCGCTCGTGGTCTGGTTGCGCCGCAACGGGATCACGGATCCGTCCTCGTGGTTCCCGGCCACCGTGCTGATGACCGGTACCCAGCTGGTGCTCGGTCTGGTCCCGGGTTTCGGGATGGCCGTGCGGTCCGCGACCGGAACCGCGGTCGTGGTGAAGGCGTTGTTCGCGCTCGGCGTTCTCGGCACGGGTTCGGCGTGGTCGATCGCGCGCCGAGCTTGCCGGTCGCTGCACATGTCACCGGTGGCCGAGCTGGGTTCCACGCCGTTGCGGCTGGTGTTCCGCGACCCGTCGTCCCGCCTGGTGGTCGAGCCGACCGGGTCGACTGGACCTTCCGCGTGCCGGGTGGTCGTGCCGATGCGGGCGTGTCGTTCCGGAACCTGCACGACGTGTCGGTGGACCAAGGCGACGGAACTCTCGTGCTGCACACCTCGACCGGTCGCTGGGCGGTTCCGACCGCGGAGGCCGCGTTGGTGTGCGAGGTGGTCAAGGACCGCAAGACGAGGTGGGAGCACAGGATCGAGGCCGCGGTCGACCGGGAACGGCGGCGCTACCAGGACATGGTGCGATCGCTCGCTCAGACGCGGGCGACCGCGTCGACCCGAGACCACAGCATGTCGGTGACCGTGGACGCCGATGGGATCACCACGGACATCGAGCTGACCGATCGGGTCAGGGACAGGGATCCCCAGGCGATCTCGGCCGACCTCATGGCGTGCATCGGTCGGGCCCGTGCCGCGGTGCGCGAACAGGTGCAGGACATCGTTCTGGAGCGGTACACGGCGCCGGGTGCTCCGCGCGGTCTCGACAGCGCGGCCATCGATCGGCTCGCGGTCTGACGCAGTCCACGAAGGAGGCTTCCGGCCAGGTCGAGAAGGTGTTCCCGATGAACCGTGACCGGAGCGGACGTGCTCGAAGCCGGGATCGGGGACGTGCGTAGGTTGCGGTTGCGCGCTGTCGGCGTGCGCGGCATGGACGATCTGCTGCGTCCCGCCGAGTACTTCGTTCCGGAAGCGGCCGTGGACCCGTGCTGGCCGCCGCCCGGACGGTCCGGGCGTGAGCCGGATGTCGACAGGTGGCGTGGACGACAGCGCGGTCCCGCGCGGGCTGCGGACACAGAGGGATCACCGGAGAACCCCCGACCAGGCGACGATCACCAGGTAGCCGACCAGCGCGACGAAGTGCCGCGGGCACAGGTCCAGCCTCCTCACCACCCCGCCTGAACCAAGAGGAACCGGATGCGGACGGCTGTTTTCGACAGCGACTCGAATCCGGTCCTGCGGCCGATTCCCCATCAGCGAGCCGGCCACCGAAGACGCTCCGGAAGCCACTCCGATCCGCTCACCGGAAACGAGGACGAGGTTGACCTCGTCCGTCGACTCGACGGAGGCCAGCTCGCTCCACGGAATCCAATACCTGCGAAACCAATTCACCACCAACACACCTGATTCGTACACCTTGACCACAGGATGTGCGCCAACCATCCAGATGAACCACGTCAGCGGCGCCATCGCGGCGACGAATTCGAGTTGGTCGATGAACTGATGTTCCGGAAAGGGGGTCAGCAGCGCGCAGGTGGTGGCGACAACCGACCCGACCACACCGAGAAAGCTGAAGGTGCTGTCGAACCGCCGGCGAAGAACCACCTTGGCCTTCCCCGGCGTTCGCGACATCGACCTCGCCCTTTCTCGGTGCTCCGTCGTTGCCCTTCCGGTACACGTGGCCGAAATGCACCCGCGCGAAGCAGCCCTCAACGTGATTCGCTGTGTGCGCAGCTCGCCTGCACTCGACATGCCCAGGAGGGCACATGGCCAAGCAACCCACCAGGTCGACGGCGGCCGACGTCCCGGAGTTCGTCCGCGCCCTGCGGGAGATCAGCCTGGCGGGCAGAGCGCTGTCGGTCCAGGAGCGGCACGCGCTGCACGACGCGGGCGCCGGCGCGGCAGAAGGCGGCATCCCGCTGCGGGACCTGATCACAGGGCACCTCGAGGAGATGTGGCGGTCCTGGTCGTCCTTGCCCGGTGTCACGGGCGCTCAGTCGACCGACGCCCTGAAACGGGTCGGGGAAGCCGTGTTCCGCGCGGCGGAGGACGCCGTCGGCGAACTCACCAAGGGCTACGAGGAGACGCAGCGCTGGACGGTGCGCAGGGAGGAGTCGCTGCGACGCGAGTTCGTCGACGACCTCCTCACCGGCCGCGACGTCGGCCAGCTCGCGGAACGCGCCGAGCGCTACGGGCTGCGGCTCGCGGGCACGAACGTCGTGGCCGCGGCGTGTTCCTCCAAGCCCTTCCTCGACTCGGACGCGGCCTCGGCGAACGTCCAGTCGGCCATGAGCCTGCGCTTCAGCTCCCGTCATGTCCTCGTCGCCACCCGAGAAGGTCTGCTCGTGTGCGTGGTGCCGCACGATCTCGCAGGCGCACCGGAGGAGTTCGCCCGCCGCGTGGGCGAGGTCGTCGAACGGGGGGCGCAGTGGCGGGTCGGCGTGGGTCAGCCCCAGTCCGGTCCCGGCGGTGCGGTTCGCTCGTTCCAGCAGGCCCGCAACGCCTTGGAGCTGGCCGACCGCCTCGACCTGGCAGACCGGGTGGTCAAGGCCGCGGATCTCCTGGTCTACCAGGTCCTCCTGCGCGACAGCGCGGCGCTGGGTGAACTCGTCACCGCCGTGCTGCAACCGCTGCGCCAGGCCAGAGGTGGAGCGGAGCGGCTGGTCGACACGCTGAACGCCTACTTCGCCTCCGGACGGGTGACGACCGCGACCGCCCAGACCCTGGGCGTCGGCGTTCGCACGGTCACCTACCGCCTCGACCGCGTCCGCGAGCTGACCGGGTACCGCGCCGACGATCCAGCGCAGGGGTTCACCCTCCAGGTCGCTGTGCTGGGCGCCCGTCTGCTCGGCTGGCCCAGTCCCGCACCGTGATTGCCGGGCGTCGGCAGTCACCGGGCCCTGAAATGGCCGGGCCGACGCCTGTGCCGGAACGCGAAACGGGCCAATGATGGTGGGGAGACGTCGCACGTTCCGACGTGTTCCTCCACCTGAGGAGGGTCGCACCATGGATCCCTGGCTCGTCTGGCTGATCATCGCGCTGGTGCTGGCCATCGCCGAGATCTTCACCCTGACAGCGGCGTTGGGCATGCTCGCCGTCGCGGGTTTCGTCACGGCGGGTACGGCGGCGATCGGGCTGCCGGTCCCCGGCCAGCTCGTCGTGTTCAGCGTGGTGTCCGCGCTGGGGGTGCTGCTCGCCAGGCCCTGGGCGCGGCGGGCGATGGTGCAGCCGCGCCTCGAACGGTTCGGCGTCGAGGCGCTCGTCGGTGCGTCGGCCCACGTGCTCCGCGAGGTGAACGCCCACGAGGGGCTGGTGCGCCTTCGCGGGGAGGACTGGACGGCGCGGTCCTACGACGAGTCCGTCGTCATCCCCGCCGGAAGCACGGTCGACGTCCTGCACATCGACGGCAGCATCGCCGTCGTCTACCCACGGGAGTGAGCCATGTCCACACTGCTCATCGCCGGACTCGTGCTCGCGATCTTCGCAGCGTTCACGGTTCTGCGCGCGGTGCGCATCGTGCCGCAGGCACGCGCGCGCAACGTCGAACGCCTCGGCCGCTACCAGCGCACCCTCACCCCCGGCCTCAACTTCGTGATCCCCTACGTCGACCGGGTCTACCCGCCGATCGACCTGCGCGAGCAGGTGGTGTCGTTCCAGCCGCAACCGGTGATCACCGAGGACAACCTGGTCGTTCAGATCGACACGGTGCTGTACTTCCAGGTCACCGATCCCCGGGCCGCGGCGTACGAGATCGCGAGCTTCCTGCAGGCCGTCGAGCAGCTCACCGTCACGACCCTGCGCAACGTCGTCGGGTCGATGGACCTGGAGAAGACCCTCACCTCGCGCGACACGATCAACAACCAGTTGCGCGGTGTGCTCGACGACGCCACCGGCAAGTGGGGCCTGCGGGTCAACCGGGTGGAGATCAAGGCCATCGACCCGCCGCAGAGCATCAAGGAGGCCATGGAGAAGCAGATGCGGGCCGAACGCGACAAGCGGGCCGCGATCCTGAACGCCGAAGGCCAGCGGCAGTCGCAGATCCTCACAGCAGAGGGTGACAAGCAGGCCGCCGTGTTGCGGGCCGAAGGGCACCGGGCCGCCACCATCCTCGAAGCCGAGGGCCAGTCCCGCGCGATCGACCAGGTCTTCCAGTCGGTGCACCGCAACGATCCGGACCCGAAGCTCCTCGCCTACCAGTACCTGCAGATGCTGCCCAAACTCGCGGAGGGTCCCGGCAACACGTTCTGGGTGATTCCGAGCGAGGTCACCACCGCGCTGCACGACGTCTCGAAGGCGTTTTCCGAGGCGTTGCCGCGATCCGGGGCGACCAGGACCGACGACTCGGCCGAGGCTGCTGTGGTGCAGGCGGAGAAGGACGTCGCGCAGGCGAGCGAAGCAGCGGCGATCGCGGTGGCGGACGCCGAGGAAGCCGCGGAGACCGGGCCGGTGCGCACCGGTCTCGAACCGGAACCAGCGCAGCGCTGAACACACGCGGACAAGATCACATCGACGGCGCGCCACCTCCGACCGTGAGGTACGGTCGGGTGGTTGCCGTGGCAAACGGCATGGTGTGCCGGGAAGTCTGGTCGGCGTTGCGGCCGTCGACACCCGGAGTGAGCTTTGAACCACGTGAAGACCCGGTTGTTCAGCCGCGGTTCCTGGCCCGAGGCCAGGCGCATCTCCGACCTGCTGCGCCTGGAGACCGTCGGCGGCGTCATCATGCTGGTCGCCGCCTCCATCGGCTTGATCTGGGCGAACTCACCGTGGGCGTCTCTCTACGAGACCTTGCGGTCCGTCGAGTTCGGTCCGGAATCACTGCACCTGCGGCTCAGCCTGACCCAATGGGCGTCCGACGGTCTGCTGGTCATCTTCTTCTTCGTCGCCGGCCTGGAGCTCAAACGCGAGTTCGTCGCCGGTGACCTGAGAGATCCCCGGCGTGCCGCCGTGCCGGTCGCGGCGGCGTTCGGTGGTGTCGCGGTACCCGCGCTCATCTACGTCGGGATCAACCTCGGCGGCGGTCCCGCGCTGGCGGGCTGGGCCATCCCCACCGCCACGGACATCGCGTTCGCGCTCGCGGTCCTCGCGGTGATCGGCCGCTGCCTCCCGTCAGCCCTGCGCACCTTCCTGCTCACCCTCGCGGTCGTGGACGACCTGATCGCGATCGTGATCATCGCGCTCTTCTACACCGACCACCTGTCGCTGCTGCCGCTGGCGCTGATGTTCGTCCCGCTCGGGCTGTTCACCGTCCTCGTGCAACGCCGGGTCCGGTCGTGGTGGCTGCTCATTCCTCTGGCCGTGGCGACGTGGGCGCTGATGCACGCATCAGGGGTGCACGCCACCGTGGCAGGCGTGCTGCTCGGTTTCGCCGTGCCGGTGATCCGCCGCCACGGTGACGGTCCCGGACTCGCCGAGATCTTCCAGCACCGCTGGCAGCCCCTCTCGACCGGCGTCGCCGTCCCGGTCTTCGCCTTCTTCGCGGCCGGCGTGTCGGTCGGCGGTCTGAGCGGCTTCGTCAGCTCGCTCACCGACAGCGTCACCCTCGGCATCGTGCTCGGCCTCCTCGTGGGCAAACCGATCGGCATCACCGCCGCCACCTACCTCGTCGCGCGGTTCACCAAGGCGGAGCTGGACGACGACCTGGCCTGGATCGACGCGGTCGGCCTGTCGATCCTCGCCGGCATCGGCTTCACCGTCTCACTGCTGGTCAGCGAGCTCTCGTTCGGCGAAGGCAGCAGCGACTACAGCAACGCCAAGATCGCCGTCCTCCTGGGGTCGGTCCTTTCCGCACTGATCGCGACGGTGATCCTGCGTGTGCGCAACCGGGTCTACCGCCGCATCTACGAGGAAGAGAACCGCGACGCGGACAACGACGGCATCCCCGACGTGCACCAAGAGCCGGCGGAGAGCGGCCGGACCGCGAACGACTGACCTCGTCACCACCCCCGCCTGTAACGCGGTGATGGCCGCCGACGGTTGTCTTCCCGTACGAGGTGTGCCGGGAAGACTGGTCGGCGGCTGCTTTGCCGTGCCGCCAACCAGGAGTCGCAATGAGCTCACACACCGTCCTCATCGGCTTCGGCGAGCGTGGCCGGCGGGTCGTCAGCGCGATGTTCGGGCCTCAGCTCCAGTCCCTCGTGGTCATCGACCCCGATCTCGCGTGTGCCGGCCACATCTCACAACGCGGCGCCCGGCCGGTGATCGGCAACGGCACCGATGTCGTCGCACTGCGCGAAGCCGACGTCCCCCACGCCGCTCGGGTGATCATCGCGGTGGCGGATGACGCGGTCGCACTGCGCGTCCTGTGCGCGGTTCGCTGGCTCAACGACCAAGCGATCGTGGCCGTCGCCTTCGAGGACCCGCAGTGGCGAGAACTGGGCCTCTACCTCGGCGCCGACCACGTCGTGCTGGACGAGGCACCGCCGGAGGCCTTCACACGGGACCAGGGAGACTTGGTGCTCGTCGAGCGAGCCGTCCACCCGAGCGAGGTCGGCTCGATCCTGTCCGAGTGCGCACCGGGGATCCTCGCCGCCGTGCGCGGCAACGACCACCGCTGGCGTGACCAGCCCCTGCCCCACGTGCTCTGCGCCGAAGACCGCCTCCTCGAACTTCGCACCGAGCATGCGTGAGCGCTCCAGCCGGACTTCGGCGATCAACGGATCTGCAGGCCGCGAAGCGGTCGCGGAAACTTCAGTGCACGTCATGTCCCATGGCCGCCGTCGGATCCCGTGGTACCGCTCGTTGAGCGCGGTCTACGGCACGTCTGCTCCGCAAAGCCCGGGAACTGCGCCGAAGAGCCTGCGCGAGAGATGAAGATCCCGGCGGACGATTGGCACATATCGGGCAGGAACCGGTACGGTTCCCGCGCTGACGTCCACCGGGGCGTCATGGTGTGCCGGGAAGTCTGGTCGGCGACAGAGCCGAACCACCCCGGAGTTGATCTTGTCTTCGCCTTCCACCGCCACCACGAGCCCCGTGATCCCCGAGCCCGGCGGGCGACGGCGCCACCGGCCCGAGATCCAGGGCCTGCGAGCTCTCGCCGTCGTGCTGGTCGTGGTCTACCACGTGTGGCTGGGCCGGGTGTCCGGTGGCGTGGACGTGTTCTTCCTCCTGTCGGGTTTCCTGATGACGGGCCAACTCGTCCGCGCGGCGGAGGGCAGGGGCATCGGCTTCGGAGCCCTCTGGGCCCGGATGATCAGGCGTCTGTTCCCGGCGGCCCTCGTCGTGCTCGCGGTCACGATGGCCGTGAGCGTCGTGGTCCTGCCCGAGAACCGCTGGTTCCAGACGATCCGGGAGGTCGTGGCGGCCGCGCTGTACGTGGAGAACTGGCAGCTCGCGGCGGATTCGGCGGACTACTTCACCCAGCACGACGAGGCCAGTGTCGTCCAGCACTTCTGGTCGCTGTCCATCCAGGGCCAGTTCTACCTGGTGTGGCCGATCCTGATCGCGGTGACCGCGCTGGTCGGCGCACGCCTGGGGCGTTCGGTGCGCACCTCGGCGGCATGGTGCCTCATCGCCGTGTTCATCGCCTCGCTGAGCTACTCGGTGGTCCTCACGGAGGCGCACCAGCAGCTCGCTTACTTCCACTCGCTCACACGGGTCTGGGAGTTCGCGTTCGGTGGCCTGCTCGCGCTGGTCGTCGACTCCGTGGTCCTGTCGCGCTGGTCGCGGACGGTGCTCGGCTGGGCGGGCGTGATCGGTCTGGTGGCCTGCGGTCTCGTCCTGCAGGTCGGCACGGTGTTCCCCGGCTACGCCGCGCTGTGGCCGACGCTGTGCGCGGCAGCGGTGGTCACGGCGGGAGCGACCGGTAGCCGCCTGGGAGCGGACCGGTGGCTGAGTTCGCGGCCCCTGAGCTACCTGGGCGATCTCAGCTACGGGCTGTACCTCTGGCATTGGCCCGTGCTCGTGTTCTACCTGGTGATCAGGGAGCGCACCGCTGTCGGTCTCGCAGGAGGCCTGGTCATCATCGCGGTGTCCTTGACGCTCGCTGCGCTGACCTACCACCTGGTCGAGAACCCGGTGCGCGAGTCGGAGGTGGGCACCCGCTCACGCTGGGGCGGTTACGCGCTGGGCGCGGCGATGCTCGTGCCGGTGCTGGTGGCCGCCGGCCTCTGGGGCGAGGTCAGCGTGCGGAAGGCGCGGACGTACGCGAGCCTCGTCGCCGACCCGGACCACCCGGGTGCCTTGGCGCGGCAGCCCGGTTTCGAGTTCTGGGGCAGCGAGGACGCCGCCGTGGTGCCGCCGCTGGTGGCCCTACCTCGTGACTTCGCCGCCATCGAAGGAGCCACCTGCACGCGTGCGCCCCACAACAACGTCCTCGAGATCTGCTCGTCGCCGGTGTCACCGCCCGCGGCCAAGCGGATCGTGGTCGTGGGCGACTCGCACATGCAGCAGTACCTCGCCGCCCTCGCCCCCATCGCCCGCCGGCACAACTGGCAGGTCGTCCACATGCTCAAGGGCGCGTGCCCGTTCTCGGTGAACGCCGACGCCAAGCCGGGAGACCGCGACTGCGTCAAGTGGAACGCCGATGCGGCGCGGGAGATCATCCGCATGAAACCGGACGCGGTGTTCACCAACGGCAGCCGCAACGTCCGAGTCGGCCTCACCGAGGAAACGCCGGCCGGCTTCGTCGCCCAGTGGCGGAAGCTCGAGGAGGCGGAGATCCCCGTGATCGCCGTGCGGGACAACCCGAGGCACTCGTTCTCCCCACCGCAGTGTGCCGCCACGCACGGCCGCGAGGCGCCGCAGTGCAGCGTGCCACGCGCGGATCTGCTCGCGGCGGAGGCACCGTACTCGCTGATCGAGGACCCGCCGAGCAACACGACCTTCTTGGACTTCAGCGACTACTTCTGCACCGAGGACCTGTGCCCACCGGTGATCGGCAACGTGCAGGTCTACCTCGACGACAACCACGTGAGCGGCACGTACATGGGAACCATGAGCCCGATCGTGGAGGAGGCGCTGCTGGCGCAGCTCGCCGATCTGGCCGGGGCCTGAGGTCAGCCGGTTCCCAGTGCCCACAGGTCTCGGCGGCGGTTCAGCAGTTCGGTGACGAGCGCCGCATCGTGCACGGGGAGGAGCCACTCGTCCTCGATGGTCGTCAGGACGACGCCTGGTCCTGCGCCGGCGTACAGCGTGATTCCTCCGGGCAGAACGGTCCACGGCCTCGACTCGGGCACGACGGGCAGGGTCACCGGCATGACGCGGATGAGGTCCCGGAACGGAACCGACCTCTCCAGGCGCGCACCGCGACCGCGGCCCGCGTGCAGGCACACGGTCCACTCGACACGGTCGCGATCGAGGACGATCCGGGCCGAGACGAGCTCAGGGCCGCTGACCGCGGTCCGCACCTCGAGCGTCAAGCGCAGATCAGCTGATCCGAGTTCGGCGGCGAGTGGCGTGAGCAGAGCGCGGCTCGCGCGGTGAGCCGACGGGCAGGTCGCGACCGCGACGGCCCAGCTGCCGAAGAACAGGACGGCCGGTCCGGTCAGCGCATCGGGTGTTCTGCCGGTGGCGATGCCGTAGGCGGGGATTGCGATGGACAGCTGCTGCACGGCCACCGCGAGGAAGGCGGCGGGCGGCCACGACGACGGATCCAGGGGCGTCTGGCGCCGGAGCCAGTGGCGCAGTGCCGGCGCCGCGACCGCGACGGGTACCAGCGGAACCGCCGCCACCGAGAAGAGCCCGTCACCTGTGAGCATCACGATCGCCGTGCACAACAGGAACTGCAACGCGGGCAGCAAGACGGAGAACGCCGTGATGTACCGCTGGCTGCGCGACCACCGCTCGCGCAACACGGCTTCCGCGTCAGGGCTCATCGTGCTCCTGCCGCTCGGCGTCGCCGGGTGGTTCGACGAACCAGAGCCACGACATGCCGACCCCGGTCACGGCCAGTCCCAGCGAGTCCGACCAGTGGCCGGTGCACTCGCCGTCGAACCACACCGCCGCCCAGCCGGGGGGTCAGGTCCAGCGATCCCATCAGTCCTGCTTCTGCTCACGCCCCTCTTCCGGCTGGCCTGTGGGCAGACCGTCCGGAGGCTCGAAGCTCAGCGCCTTGGCCACGGGCACGTCGGTCGACGAGTGCAGCACGATCGACAGGGCGATGGTGATGGCGACCAGGTCGAAGACGTGTTCTCCCGCGGGTATCCCCGCTTGCAGCACAAGAAGCCCATAGACCACCGACGCGAAGCCCTTCGGTCCGAACCACGCCGCGGCGGAGCGTTCGCGTGCGGGCAGGGGCGTGCGCAGAAGCGAGACCATCATCGCCGCCGGCCGCACGAGCAGGATCGCGATCACCGCGACCGCCCAGTCCCCCACGCTCAGGTGCGAGATGCGTTCAGGCGTGATCAGCGCGCCGAAGACGAGCAGTGCCGCGAACTTCGTGATCTCGGAGAGCAGGTCGCCGAAGTGCTCGAAGTGTTCCGCCGCGACGCGGTCCAGCGTGGCGATGGTCGATCCCGCGGCGAACGCGGCCAGGTAGGGGTTGGCGTGGGTGAGGTGGCAGGCGGCGTACAGCATCACCGCGATCGCCAGGGGCCCGAGCGCCTGCAGCCGCGGTTCGGCGGTGAAGATCCGCAGCCGCCACGACAGCACGACGACCGCGGGGATCACGATGCCCAGCGCGAGTCCGGCGGCCAGCTCGATGCCGATCGTGGCGAAGTCGGTCTCCCTGTTCGCCGCGGTGGCCAGGAAGATGAGCACGAACGGCAGCGCGAGACCGTCGTTGAGGCCGGACTCGACGTTGAGCAGGCGCCGAAGCCGCGCGGGCACGTCGGTGCGGCCGACGATGGCGGAGGCGAACACCGGGTCGGTCGGCGAGAGGATCGCGCCGATCAGGAACGACGTCGTCCAGTCCAGCCCGGTCAGGAAGTGCGTCGGGACGGCGATGCCGACCATGGTCAGCGGCATGGCCAGGCCGAGCGCCCGTCCGGACAGCCGCCACCCCTGCCTGAGGTCCGGCAGGCCGGCTCGCTGGCCGTCGGTGAAGAGGACCGTGAACAGCGCGAGGTCGGCGAGCACGGTCACGAAGGCGCTGTTGGACGGGATGTCGACCAGCCCGAGGCCACCTTGGCCGATCAGGGCGCCGGCGACCAGGAACATCAGGGCCGTCGACAGGATGGTGCGCGCGGCGAGACCGGACAGCGAGACGCTGATCAGCAAGACCACACCGAACGCCAGAACCAGCGCCATCAAAAGACTCCGCCCACGTCAGCCAGGCCCGCCATGAGTTCGTGACGGGCATTGCCGACCAGACTTCCCGGCGCACCGCGCGCAAAGATGCCGCAAAGATCCTCGCAAAGCAAACCGGCCACCTGGACAGCGACTGAACATCTGTTCAATACTCGGAACATGCGTTCAGCTTCCGATCTGACGGCCAGAGCCCGCATCCGCGATGCCGCGCTCGCCCGGTTCGGCGTCGACGGTCCGGCGGGGACCTCGGTCCGCGCGGTAGCCGCGGACGCCGGGGTGTCCCCCGCGCTCGTGGTGCACCACTTCGGTTCCAAGGAAGGACTTCGTCAAGCATGTGACGACTACGTGCTCGAGTCGATCCGCCGCGGTGACGAGGCCGCCTCCGAGGCCTTGGCCGAGGTGCTGCAGGCCGCGACACCGGTCCGGCGCTACCTGGCGCGCGCGTTGCTCGACGACACCCCGGCGGCGGGTGCGCTGTTCGCCGAGATCGTCGAGCGCACGCAGGCGTGGCTCGCGGCCGGCGAAGCCGAGGGCTGGGTCCGCGGTTCACAGGACGCGCAGGCGCGGGCGGTCACCTACGTCTCGTGGTTGCTGGCACCGCTGGTGCTCGGCGACCACGTCGGACGGCTGCTGGGCGGCGACCCGGCCGAGACCGCGACCGCGGTGCGCGGCGCGCGAGCCGGTCTGGAGATGCTGACCAACGGCCTGTTCTCCGACGACCGCTGGCTCACCGCGTTCTCCGAGATCAACGACAGGAACAGGCCGTGAGAGCGTTGCTGGTCACGCATGGGACGCGTGGTGACGTACAACCGTTGCTGGCACTCGCGGTGGCTCTGCGCAAGGCGGGCCATGAAGCGCTGCTCGCGGCTCCCGCCTCCTTCGCCGGCAGCGCCGTCTCGCACGGCGTGGAGTTCGCACCGCTGGACGAGGGACCGAACAGGCTGCTGCAGGACCCCGCCATGCTGCAGGCGGTAGAGGGTGGCTACCGGGGTGTGCGCGGCAAGCTGACGGCGATCTCGACGATCCGGCGCATCAAACCGTTGATGGCAGACGTACTGCGCGATGTCGGCGAGGTCGCCCGGTCCTCCGGCGCCGATCTGCTGGTGCACACCCCGAGCCTGCCCGCACAGCACGCGGCGGAAGTGCTCGGCGTTCCCGCCGTCCTGGCCACGCTGCAGCCCGGCTGGGTGCCGACGTCGGAGTTCCCCTGCCCCATGGTGCCGCTGCCGAGGCTCCCCCGTTTCCTCAACCGGGCGACCTATCTGACGGTGTCGGCGGTCATGCGCTCCTACAACGGCGTGTCCAACGCCTGGCGCGTCGAGCAACTCGGCCTCGCCCGAGGTCCCGGGCCACGTCACGCCCTGGTGTTGCAGGCGTTCAGCTCCGCGGTCACGCCGATCGATCCCGCATGGCCCGCGACCGTGCGCACCACGGGTTTCTGGTTCCTGCCACGCGATCCGGCGTGGACCCCGGACCCGGCACTGCAGGCGTTCCTGGACGCGGGCCCGCCACCGGTCCACCTCGGCTTCGGCAGCATGGCGGGGCGCGACGCCCAGCGCATCGGAGACATCGTCGCCGAGGCAGCGCAGGCAGCGGGAGTGCGCGCGATCGTGGCCACCGGCTGGGGTGGGCTCGCCGCACGCTCCTCCGACGACCTGCTGGTGATCGACCAAGCCCCGCACGACTGGTTGTTCGGCAAGGTGGGGGCGGTCGTGCACCACGGCGGAGGAGGGACGACCGCCGCGGCGCTGGCCGCGGGGGTGCCCCAGGTCGTGTGCCCGTTCGTCGCCGACCAACCCCACTGGGCACAACGGATGCACGCCCTGGGCGTTGCGCCACGACCACAACGCCCTACGAAGATGAGCGCCGCTTCGCTCGCCGAAGCGATCTCACAGGCCGTGGGCGATCCCCGCCTCCGGCAACGCGCTGCAGAGCTCGGTGGGCAGATGCGCGGGGAGAACGGTGCCGGCAACGCTGTCCACGACCTGGAGGAGCTCCACAATGGACGCCGCTGACCGGATTGCCAAGGCTTTCGGCATGACGGACGAGGTGTGGCAACGGCACGCCAACCCGTGGAGCGTCTGGACGCGGTTCGCCGCCATCCCGTTGCTGCTCCTCGCCATCTGGAGCCGCACCTGGATCGGCTGGTGGAGTCTTCTGGCCGTCGCCGCCGTGGTCGTCTGGCTCTTCGTCAACCCGCGGGCGTTCCCACCGGTACGAGAACCGCGAGGCTGGGCCGCGCGCGGCATCTACGGGGAGCGCGCCTGGGTCCGGCACCGCGATCTCGTGACGCCGGACCACCGGGCGGTGCTGCGCCTGCTGGTCACCCTCGGTGTCATCGGGTTCGGCACGATCATCTGGGGCTTGATCGCCCTTGAGGTGTGGCCCACGCTCTTCGGCGCCACGGTGGTCGTGATCGCACAGCTCTGGCGAATCGACCGCTTCGGCTGGCTGTGGGAGCGCCACGAGGCTCAGCGGTCCTGACCCAACGCGATCGCGCCATCGCCCTCGACGAGCGGCATTCACCGGAGACCGGGCCTCGTCGAAGTCCATTCAGGACTTCGCCCCGCCGTCGGAGTGCACAGGGGCGCTTCATTGCCGTTCCCCGGCAATGAAGCGCCCCCCGTACTTGCACGGTCGAACCATGTCGGCCGGTCCACCGCACCAGTCAGGATGGACGGGGAAGAGCCGAACCGGGGAAGGGTGAGCGATCATGCACAACACACCCCGCTGGATTGCACCCGGCCTGGTCCTGCTGGCCGTGATCACCGTGCTGGCAACCGCAGCCACTGACGACGGACTCTTCAACGAAGCACTCGTCGTCGTGGCGATCGGCCTGCTGGTCGCGGGCTACGCCTTGCGTTTCCACGCGCGCAAGCGGCTGATCTACCAGCGGGACGACAAACGTTGACATCGACCACACGATCGCCGAAGTGCAGCTCAAAGGAGGAAGCGGGATGACCGTCCAGGTCGAACCCTCGAACGAGGACGTCCGCGAGGTGTTCGACGGACTGGCGGCCGAGTTCAGCGGTGTGGTGCCCCGGGCCGTTGTCTCCAGAACGGTGCTCGACGCACGGCAGGACCTGGACGGGCAGATCATGCCCAACGCGCTGGCTGAGATGTTGCACCACCTGGCCCGCCATCGGCTGATCTCCCTGCACGCTCCGGAATGCCGGACCGACGCCACAGGCTGACAGGCCGCACATCGTGGTTGTACCGCAACGGTTATCGGAGAGACGTTTTGCCAGAACACCGCGAAGTGACCGATACGCGTCTGACGCGACGAGTAACGGCTAGCCTGCGCAAGTTCGTCCACAACGAGGCGGCCGCTGGTGTCGTGCTGCTGCTGGCGACCGCAGCCGCCCTCGTCTGGGCCAACAGCGCCGCTGCGGCCGGCTACCAGGAGGTGTGGCGGTTCCGCTTGTCGATCGGCGCGGGTCAGGTGTCGGTGACCGAGGATCTGCGGCACTGGGTCAACGACGGGTTGATGGTCATCTTCTTCTTCGTCGTCGGCTTGGAGATCAAGCGCGAACTCGTCGTGGGCGAGCTCCGTGACCGGCGTGCGGCGCTGCTGCCGGCCCTGGGGGCTTTGGGCGGGGTCGTGCTGCCGGCGGTGCTCTTCCTCGTCGTGGTCGGTGGCGGACCGGAGGCACGGGGGTGGGGAGTTCCTCTGGCGACCGACATCGCGTTCGCTGTCGGCGTGCTGGCCCTGCTGGGGCCACGAGTCCCCGCGGGGGTGAAGCTCTTCCTGCTGTCGGTCGCGATCGTCGACGACATCATCGCGGTCGGGGTCATCGCGTTGGCCTACACCGAGGACCTCGATCGCGTGTGGCTGCTTTCCGCGGCGGTCGGGTTGATCGTCATCGCGGCGTTGCGCCGGCTCGGGATCGGCTCGATCACGTTCTACGTGCTGGTGGGGCTGTTCGTCTGGTACGCCGCCCTGCACTCGGGAGTGCACGCCACCATCGCGGGAGTGGTGCTGGGCCTGATGACGCCGGCCCGTCCTGTGGACGGCCGTGACGTTCTAGGCGAACTGCAGCACAAGCTGCACCCGGTCAGCGCGTTCCTGGTGGTGCCGTTGTTCGCTCTCGCCAACGCGGGAATCGACCTCCGCGGTGGGGTCCTCGGGGAAGCGGCGGGAAGCTCCGTGGCGTGGGCGGTCGTGATCGGACTGCTGGCCGGCAAGATCGCCGGGATCGGCGGCGCCACCTGGCTCGCGCTGCGGACGGGCATCGGCACGTTGCCCCGGGGAATGCCACCGCGCCTGATCTGGGGTGTGGCGGCACTGGCGGGAATCGGGTTCACGGTGTCGCTGTTCATCACCGATCTGGCTTACTCCGACGCAGGCCTGGTCATCCAGGCGAAGGTCGGCGTCTTCACGGCCAGCGTGGTGGCCGCGGTGCTCGGCAGCGGACTGCTGCTCGCTTTGTCCCGTCGCAGCGTCGACTGACCGCGAAGGTCGCAGCAGGTCCGGCTGTCCGGCGGCACCCCGACTCGATCGGGGTACCGCAGCCGTCGATCTCACCCCGGACCTGCTCCACCGTCAGCTCGGCGCGGTTGGCACAGGCACTGGGGGTTCTACCTCGTGGACCTCACACGTCCGGCACGACTGGCGGTGCAGGTGCCGCACCCGGCGAACGACCTGCGCACCGACGAGATCGGCCTGGAGATGTTCCGGCGGATCCCAGCAGCGTGCTGGCCATCTCGGGCACGCACCGCGCGGTCGCGAACGGGGCGGGTGACGCGGCGCACCGCGTGGACTCGATGTTCCACGCGCTCGCGGTCGACCACTCGAATCGCGCGCTGCCCCAGGTGCAGCTGCACGGCTTCGGTGACGGCAGCCTGTCCTCTGCGGACGTGGTGGTCTCACCCGGTGCCGGGGCGGCCGAGCCGGCCCACCGGCGCATCGCGGACGGACTGGGCGACGGGCTGCGGGTCTGCCGTGCCTGGGTGCGCGACTGCGGCGAACTGGAGGGCAGGCGCAACAAGCAGGGCGGTGTGGCGGCGGAGCGGGGTGTGACGTTCGTGCACCTCGGCGTGCCCTGCAGGTGGAAGGGCGAGCGAAACCGACTACCCGGTGCAGTCGACGACTGCCCACACGGTCTTGCCCTCGGGCAGTGGACGCACACCCCAGTGCACGGACACCCTGTCGACCACGACGATGCCCCGTCCCCGGCTACCGCCCAGACGGGAGTGGCCGCGCACGGGCAGTGCCGACGAGGAGTCGTCCACCTCGACGCTCACCCTGCAGGGCTGCGTGTGGTGCGCGACCCGCAGCTGTCCGGGGCCGGGCGCGTGGTCGTACACGTTGCTCACGAGCTCGGTGACGATGAGCTGGACGTCGTAGAGGTGGTCCTCGCCGAGGCCGTCGAGCGCGTCGACGAGCCACCTGCGCACCGCGCCGACGGTGGTCGAGGCGTCGGCGGGCAGGTCGAGCGCCAGCGGTCTGGCGCCCTCTTCGACGGTTGTCACCACTGCCTCCGCGTGGCGTGGATCCGGTCATACCGGACGGAAAGAACGCTCACCGTACCTGGCGCCACGTCCGGGGACCGAACAGATGACCGGGGGCGAGCTCTCCGCCCACGACGACGGTCAGGCAAGGCGCCGGCGTCGTCGTGATAGACGCGGTCTGGCGACCTTGACCGCACCGCCACCGCGGCAGATCTCATTCGCTTTGTCATGGCAACGTTCCGTTCCGTCGCAGGTGGTTCCGCGCGTACGCGATGGCTTCGGGCGTGCTCGGGAACATCCGCACCCCGTGGATCTCCAACTGCCGGCGGTGCTCCTCGCGCACGCCGGAAAGCAGCACGGTGACGCCTCGCTGCTCCAGCCTCTCGACGGCGTCCCGCAGCACCAGGGCTCCGGTTCCGTCCAGGGTGGACACGTGCGACAGGCGCAGGACCACCACGGAGACCGCCGAGATCTCGGTGAGCTCCAGCAGGAACCGGTGTGCCGCGGCGAAGAACAGCGGTCCGTCCAGCCGGTAGGCGACGATGTGCTCGGAGAGCAGCTCCCGCTCCTCCTCGCTGTGATCGCCCGTTTCCAGTGGTTCGACGTCGATCCGCGCGGACCTGGCGACGGCTCGCAGCGCCAGCGCTCCCGCCACGACGAGGCCCACGATCACGGCGGTGACCAGGTCCAGCGCCAGGGTCGCGACCGCGGTGAGGGCGAGCACCACCGCGTCGGACCGGTTCGCGCGCATCAGCACCCGCACCGACCCCACCTCGACCATCCTCACCGCGGTGGCGAGCAGGACGCCGGCCAGCACGGCCAACGGGATGCGCCCGACCAGCGGTGCCGCGGCCAGCATGATCACGGCGAGCGTCAGCGCGTGCACCAGTGACGCCAGTCGTGACGTCGCACCCGAACGCACGTTGACCGCGGTCCGCGCGATCGCCGCGGTGGCGGGCACACCGCCGAACAGCGGCGTGACGACGTTCGCGATGCCCTGCCCGAACAGCTCTCGATCCGGGTCGTGCCGCTGGTTCACGCTCATGCCGTCGGCGACCGTGGCGGACAGCAGGCTCTCCAGCGCGGCCAGTGCCGCCACCGCCACCGCGGACGGCAGCAACGACCACACCGCGCCCAGGTCCAGGAAGGACAGCGACGGCGCGGGCAGCATCGCCGGCAGCGCCCCGATCCGGGCCACCGGCAACGGCCAGATCTCCGCCACCGCCGTGCCCACCGCCACGGCGAGCAGCGAGAACGGGACCGCCGGCTTCCAGCGCGCGCCCGCGAGCATCACCACGACCACACCGGCCGCGAGCAGCACGGCCGGCCAGACGGGACCGGCCCCGAACGCGCGCACCGCGTTCACCACCACGTTGTGCCCGTCCGGCGCCGGCACGCCGAGAGCCGCGGGAACCTGCTGCAGCGCGATCACCGCGGCGATGCCGATGGTGAAGCCCTCGACCACGGGCGCGGGCACGTACCGCATGTACCGCCCGGCCCGGGCCACCGCCAGGCAGAGCAGCAGCACACCCGCGAGCAGACCGACCGTCAGCACACCGCCGGGCCCGAACCTCGCGACGATCGGCACCAGCACGACCGTCATCGCACCGGTCGGCCCGGACACCTGCAGGCTCGACCCCCCGAACACCGCCGCCAGCGCGCCCGCCACGACCGCCGTCGCCAGACCGGCCGCCGCGCCGAGCCCGGACGCGACACCGAACCCGAGCGCCAGGGGCAGGGCCACGACGGCAACCGTGACGCCCGCGACCACGTCCCTGGGCGTCGCGGCAGACCAGTCCGCCTTCGCGGGCAGGAAGGCTCTCACACCGGGTCCTCGCGCAACTGCGCGAGCAACTCGTTCTGCCCCACCAGGAGCTCGGTCAGGATCCGCCTGGCCGCCTTCATCAGGTCGGCCACGTCGGCGCCCGCGAGCGCGTACACCACCGTCGACCCTTCACGGGTCGCCGTCACGATGCCGGACCTGCGCAGCACGGCCAGCTGGGCGGAGAGGTTGGACGCCTCCACGTCGATCTCGGCGAGCAGGTCGCGCACGGCCTTCGGGCCGTCCTGCAACAACTCCAGCACCCGGATGCGCACGGGATGCCCGAGCATGCGGAAGAACTCGGCCTTCGCCTAGTACAGGGGAACCGGCACCGCTCACTCCTTCCCGGGTGCGTCGACCACCACGCCGTGCTCGCCCGCCAGGCGCCGCAGGTTGGCGAGATCGGCGCGGTGCACCTCGGCGCCGTAGTCGTCCTGCTGCTCCTCCGCGTGACGCACCGCCCGCTCCGCCTGCTCGAGCCGGATGAGCAGGCTGTCTTCGAACTCGCTCACGGAACCACAACCTGTCGGATTGAAGAATTCTTCAATTCGACACACTACAACTCCGTCACCTGTGAACCGGAGAGATGCTCCCGCCACTCTCGTGCCGTCAGCCGCCGGCGGGAACGGGTTCGGTCGTGAACTCCACGTCGGTCACACCGGCGGTCGCGCGGACCAGCACGTCGACCACGTGGCGCTCGGTGGCGCCGTTGCCCTTGTCCACGATCGACACCTTGCCGCCGGTGACCTCGACCTGCCATCGCCGCGTGCCACCGACCATGCCGAGCCGGTTGCGGATCTCGGCCTCGACCACCCAGTCCGCGCGGGTGACGGTGCGGAGCATGTCCCTGCGGGTCACGATGCCCGCGAGGTGTCCCTCGTGCACGACCGGCACGCTGCGCACGTTGTGCTCGAGCATCAGTTCCGCGACCTCGGTGAGGTCGGTGCCCGGGGTCACCGTCACCACGGGCTTCGTCATCACCCGGGCGACCACCTCCGCGGGCGCCTGCCTGGCTTCGACGGGGTGGCCGTGGACGAGCCGCCTCGGGTCCTGGGGCAAGCGGTCGCGGAGCAGCGGCGTTCCCGGCAGCATCGGCAGGACCGGGGCGGTGCGGTTGAGGGCCTGGATCTGACTCTTCTCGTCCACGCACAACACCACCGCCCGCTCCGGCGGCGCGAGGTAGAGCCCGACCACGTCCTTGGCCTTGTCCACGAACAACGGGTCCTTGGACAGCTTCCACGCCTCACGGTGATGCGGCTGCAACCCGAACGCGTTCCAGATCCGCGTCACCGCGGTCTGCGTCAGCCCCGACTCCGCCGCCATCGGCCGCGTCGACCAGTGCGTCGCGTTGGCCGGCGTCGACTCCAGCGTCGCGGTGATCACCGCCTCGACCTGCTCATCAGTGATCGTGCGCGGCCGCCCCGGACGAACTTCGTTCAGCAGCCCGTCCAGCCGGTCGGTCACGAACCGCGACCGCCACTTCGCCACAGTTCCCCGCTGAACCCCCAACTGCGCCGCGATCTCACTGTTCGAGCCGCCCTCGGCGCACCGCAACACGATCCGCGCCCGCAACGCCAGCGCCTGCGCCGTCTTCCGTCGCCGCGTCCAGCCTTGCAGCACGTCTGCCTCGTCGTCGGACAGCACCAACTCAGGCAGCTTCGGGTTCGGCATGCCACCGAACCCTAGGCCTGCACACAAACTAACGACTCAGGACACTAGTCCGGGCGGACGATCGCCAACGGGCACGGCGCGTTGTAGACGAGTGCCTGACTCGTCGAGCCGAGCAACATGCCGGCGAACCCGCCGTGCCCGTGGCTACCCACCACCACGAGCTGCGCCTCAGCCCCGTAGCGCATCAACGCTCGCACCGGACGATCGCGCACGACCACGGGGTGCACCTGCACGTCCGGGTACTTCTCCTGCCACCCCGCCAGCCGCTGCGCCAGCAACCTGCGCTCCTCGACCTCCACCTGGCCCCAGTCCACGGTGAACCGCAAGGCGCTGTAAGCGCTTTCCACCATGAAGTCCTGCCAGCACATCACCGCGGTCAGCTGGGCACCGCGCATCGATGCCGTCTCGAAGGCGAACGCCAGTGCGGCCTCACTCGTCGGCGACCCGTCGACGCCCACCACGACCGGGCCGTCCGGCACCGCCGTGCCGCGCACCACGACCACCGGGCTCTGCCCGTGCGCCGCCAACGCCAGGGCCGTGGAACCGACGATCATGCCGGTCACCGTGCCGAGCCCCTGGGAGCCGACCACCACCAGACGGGCGGACTTGGACTCCTCGACGAGCAGCGCGGTGGCGCCGCAGCACACGATGTCCGTCGTCACCTCGACGTCCGGTGCCGCCGCCCGCGCGGCCGCAGTGGCCTCCTCCAGCTTGTCCCGGCCCAGGTTCTCGAGGGCGTGGCGGATCTCGTTGCCGGTGAGGATGACCTCGGGGTAGCCGCGGGTCGGCAGCACGTAGGCGTGCACCAGCCGCAACGGCACCTTGTGCCGCGCGCACTCCTGCGCTGCCCACGTCACCGCCGACAGTGCCGAGGTGGAACCGTCGACACCGACGACGATCGGGGCGGATGGGGCCTTCATCGTTGTCCTCCAGTCAGAACGCGGGCGCGCAGCACTCCTGGTACCGCGTCGGCCAGTGCCACGAGAACCCGTTCGGTGTCCTCGTCGGTGGTCGCGGCGCCGATCACGGCTTCACCTCCGTGCACCGTGACCGTCCACTTGCGACCTCCGCCGTACACGTCCAGCACGCGCTGGACCTCTGCGGCGACCGTCGTGTCGGCCCTGGCGATCACCCGCACCAGGTCGCGGCGGGTCACCACGCCGATCACGGTCGAGCCGTCGACGATCGGAACGCACCGCCTGCGGTCGTCGACCATGACGCGGGCCAGGGCCTCGGCGGGTGCGGCGGCGTCCATCGCGACAGCGGGCGAGGTCATCACATCGGTGACCACGGCACCGCCGTCCTCGAGGTACCCGCCGCGCACGAGGTCTGCCTCGGTCACGATGCCGAGCAGACGTTTGCCCTCGTCCACGACGGGAAGTGCGGTGAAGCCGTGCGAGACCATCAACGCGGCCGCGCCCTTGAGGGGGACGGCCGGCGTGACGGTGATCACCGGGCTGGTCATGACGTCGCGAGCACGCATGGCGGAACTCCCTTCCGGCTTCGACGTTAGGAATCGGCACGGCCGGCGGACGCTGTCCTTGGTCCCGTCCCGGCCGGGCCCTTGGCACCGACGACGGCCAGCGCCTGCGGGAATCCGGCGAGCTCGTGCCGTTCGACCAGGCCGGCCCGCCACTCGCGCCGGTGCACCAGGTGGACGACCGGTCGCACCGCCACGCCGGCGCAGCGGCCCGCCAGCACCGCCGCCTGCAACGCGGCACCACCCCGGACGTGGTCCGGACGGCGATCGCCGGTGGTGATCACGACGAGTTCGTGCTCACCCAGCGCGCGCAGCTCCGTTCCCACCCAGTGGCTGGCCCGTCCCAGCGCACGGGCATCGCCCGCGCCGGTGGCCTCGGCGAGGCGGATCGCCCGGTGCAGGCCGAGGTCCTGCGGATCCGCCGGTTCGCGGCGGTCCGCGCGGACGACGACGAGCAGGTCGGGACTCGCCTGGTCGGTCGGGAACACGACGTGCGGGTGCCAGCCCGCGTGCCGGACGGCGAGCACGACGTGTTCCAGAGCGGCGCCGCACGACAGCAACCGGTCGAAGCCGAGCGGATCGTGCTCGGACGTGTGTCCCCTCGAGAAGAGGTAGACCGACCGGTTGTGCAGCTCCAGCGACCACGGCCGGTCCTCGCTGTACACGGGCGCCTCACCGGCCGCCTCGACGATTCCCGCGGCCTCTGCTGGGTTCCATCGCATGCCTTGACGATTCCGCCGCGTGATGTCGTGCGGGCAGAGCGGACGTGCCCCTCCGCGACGGGCACTTGGACCCTCCGCAGAGGCCCGCGCACACCGGCTCCCAACCCTCATACTGGACGGGCAGCTGATCGGATGGCGAGGAGTTCGGCCGGGTGCGCAGGACCCTCGCTTCCCGGGAACAGGGTCTTTGGTCCCTGTGTGCGGCCGCTCGCCATAAGAGATCGTGATCGCGGAACGGTTGAGGAAAGGGTGGTCGCAAGTGGTGTCGCGAGTCTTCCTGGTGGACGACCACGAGGTCGTCCGGGTCGGCATCAGGGAGCTGCTCAGCGCCTCCCCCGACCTGGAGGTCGTGGGCGAGGCGGGCTCGGTCACCGAGGCGCTCACCCTGGTCCCGGCGGCCGACCCGGACGTCGCGGTGCTCGACGTGCGGCTGCCCGACGGCAACGGCATCGAGTTGTGCCGCGAGCTGCGCTCGCGGCTGCCCGAGCTGAACGTCCTGATGCTCACCTCGTTCACCGACGACGAGGCGCTGTTCGACGCGATCATGGCCGGCGCGTCGGGGTTCGTGCTCAAGCGCATCCTCGGCACCGACCTGACCACCGCGGTGAAGACCGTCGCGGCCGGGCAGTCGCTGCTCGACGCCCGCTCCACCGCCGCGTTGCTCAACCGCATCCGCCGCGAACGCGAGCAGGGCGACCCCGTCCGGGCGCTCACCGAACAGGAACGGACCGTGTTCGACTACATCGGCGACGGCCTGACCAACCGGCAGATCGCCGAGAAGATGTTCCTCGCGGAGAAGACCGTCAAGAACTACGTCTCGCACCTGCTGGCCAAGCTCGGCCTCGAACGCCGCACCCAGGCCGCCGTGCTCGCCTCACAGCTGCGCAAGCCCACCCACGACAACGAGACCGGCTGAGCGGTCAGTCCAGCGGCACCCGCCACGTCACGCGGGTGCCGCCGCCCGGCTCGCCGCCGACGGTGAGGGCGCCGTTCAGCGCGGTCGCACGCTGCTCGAGGTTGCGCAGGCCGCTGCGCGCGACCTCGGCCGGCATGCCCAGGCCGTTGTCCACCATGGAAATGATCAAGGAATCGCCCGCCTCGACGGTCAGCGTCAGCTCCGTCGCGCGCGAGTGGCGCAGCGCGTTGCTGACGGTCTCGCGCACCACGGCCTCGGCGTGTTCCCCGATGTAGTCGGGCACGAGGCTGTCGATGGTGCCCGACATCCGCACCGCGGGCGTCAGCTCGGCTCCCTCGGTGAGCTCGGCGACGATGTCCAGCAAGCGCCTGCGCAAGCCCGTGTCACCGGAGTCCGCCTGCAGGTCGAAGATCGACGTGCGGATCTCCAGCACCGTCTGGTCCAGCTGGTTCACCGCCTTCTGCACCCGCCTGCGGACCTCCGGGTGGGTCACCCACGTGAGCGACCCCTGCAGGCTCATGCCGGTCGCGAACAGGCGCTGGATCACGTGGTCGTGCAGGTCACGTGCGATCCGGTCGCGGTCCTCGAGCACGTCGACCATGCGCCGGGCGTTCTGGTTCTCGGCGAACTCGATCGCCACCACGGCCTGGTCGGCGAACGACGCCAGCAACGGCATCAGGTCCGCTCCGAACGCGGCTGCGTCCTTCTCCCGGACCGAGAGCAGGACACCGGTCACCGTCGTACCCGCCCGCAGCGGTACCACCACGGTGGGACCAGCCCGCCCAGGAAGGTCGCCGAGTTGCTCGCCCGCCTCCTCGAGCATCACCGGTGCGGCGGTCTCCAACACCTCCGCGAACACCGGCGCGCCGGCGGCGAACCGGACGGGACCGGCCTCGGTGCCCGCATGCGCCGCCGTGCGGAGTTCGTCGCCCTCGAGCAGCAGGACCGAGGACCAGGAGGCTCCCGCCAGTTCGACCGCGCGCTGCGCGATCAACCGCAGCGCGTCCTCGGCGGTCGCGCCGGCCAGGAGCTGGGCGTTGATCTCGGCGGTCGCCTCCAGCCACCGTTCGCGCATCCGCGAGCGTTCGAACAGCCGCGCGTTCTCGACGGCGACACCGGCGGCCGCGGCCAACGCCTCCAGCACGACCTCGTCGTCGGCGGTGAAGTCGCCGCCGTCGGTCTTCTCGGTCATGTAGAGGTTGCCGAACACCTCGTCGCGCACCCGCACGGGAGCACCGAGGAAGCTGTGCATCGGCGGGTGGTTGGGCGGGAAGCCGACCGACGCCGCGTGCTCGCTGATGTCGTGCAGCCGGATCGCCCGCGGGTCCTTGATCAGCAGCCCGAGGAGGCCCTTGCCCTCCGGCAGGTGACCCATGTGCGAGCGGGTCTCCGGGTCGATGCCCACGTACACGAACTGCGACAGGTTGTGCCGCGACCCGAGCACCCCCAGCGCGCCGTAGCGGGCGCCCACCAGCTCCACGGCGGCCTGCACGATGCGCTGCAGCGTCGAGTCCAGCTCCAGACCCGCGCCGACGGCGAGCACCGCGTCGAGCAGGCTCTGCATCTTGTCCCTGGTCGACCCGATCTCGGCGAGCCGGTCCCGCATCTCGTCGAGCAGCTCGTCCAGCCGCAGACCGCCCAGCAGGCTTCGCGCCGGGGCCTCCTGTCCATCCATGGATCAAGCTTTTCACGTCGCCACGACGGCACCAAGCGGTCCCGGTCGAGTCGGGACCTTGGACGGTGGGGCCGTCCCGGCGCAGCGGGAACAGTGGAGGCACAGCACGTTGGACCAGGCAACACGATGAGGTGAACACATGGCTCAGGTGACGGCGGCTCTCGGGCTGGGACCGGAGCAGATCGAGAAAGCGCTCGTGGCCGCCTCGCTCGCGCCCTCCGTCCACAACACCCAGCCCTGGCGGTTCCAGGTGGAGCGGGACCGCATCGAGCTGCACACCGATCCGAGCCGCAAGCTGGCGGCGACCGACCCGGAGGACCGCGAGCTGCGGCTGTCCTGCGGCGCGGCGTTGTTCAACCTCAGGCTGGCTCTGCAGAGCATGGGCGTACGTCCCCTGGTGTCGATGCTGCCCGGCCACGACGCGCCCGGAGCCCTCGCCGTGGTGCGCCGCGGTGGCACGATCAAGATCGACGACGAGCACCGCGCGCTGCTGGACGCCGTTCCTCGCCGTCGCACCAACCGCAAGCCCTTCCTCGAGTCACCGGTGGACCCTCGTCAGCGCCACGCGCTGGTGCGCGCGGCCGAACTGGAACGCTCGTGGCTGCACGTCGTCATGACCCCGCAGGACCGGGCCCAGCTCAAGCGGCTCGTCCGGCAGGCGCACGAGATCCAGCTCGGCGACGAAGCCGTGCAGGCGGAACTGGCCGCGTTCACCGGCCACCGCCCCGGCGCGGCCGACGGGATCCCGCCCATCTCCGCCGGCGTGCGGCCGGCGATGCAGGACGAGTGGGCGTTCCGCGACTTCCAGGGCCCCGAGCGCCACCCCGGCAAGGACTACGAGTCCGACCCGCTCGTCGCGGTGCTGTGCTCGTTCTACGACGGCCCGCTCGGCGACCTGCAGGCCGGACAGGCGATGCAGAGGGTCCTGCTCACGGCGACCACGCGCGGTCTGTCCGCGTCGTTCCTGTCCCAGCCGGTCGAGGTCCGGCGGGTCCGGGAAGACCTGCGCCGCGGTCTGGGGGGCATGCTCGTGCCGCAGACCGTCCTGCGGCTGGGCTACAGCACGCCGGTCCCGCCCACCCCGCGACGGCCGGTCTCCGAGCTGCTGATCGGGTCCGACGAGCACCAGCCCTGCTCACGCGCATGAGCCGGTGAACTCGACGAGGACGACCTCGGTCCGGACGGGACCGGGGCGGCAGGAGCACGTGCTCGATCCGGGCAGGTCCCGGCTTGCCATGATGACCTGATGGACGTCAACGAGGTACTGCTGCCCGGCGTCGGCCTGCGCTACGAGTTCACCAACGCCGACGGTGACCGCATCGGCATCGTCGCGCGCCGCGAGGGCAACTTCGAGGTGATCCGCTACGCGGCGGACGACCCGGACGAGGCGCAGCCGCTGTTCCGCCTCACCACCGCCGAGGCCGACACGGTCGCCGAGATCCTCGGCGCTCCGCGCATCGCCGAGCGGTTCGCCGACCTGACCAGGGAGGTGCCGGGGCTCAGTGCCGGACAGGTCGTCGTACCGGACGCATCCGCGCACGCGGGCAAACCGCTCAGCCACACCCGTGCCCGCACCCGCACCGGGGCGTCGGTCGTCGCGATCGTGCGCGGCGAGGACGTGATCGCCTCCCCGCTGCCCGAGGAGGTGCTGCGGGCGGGTGACGTGCTCGTGGTGATCGGCACCCACGACGGCATCAACGGCGTGCGCCGGATCATCGAGGCCTGACGGTGCACACGTCCCTCGCGCTGCTGCTCGAACTCGGCGTCATCCTCGTCGGGCTCAGCGTGCTCGGCGCGGCCGCGAGACGGTGGTCGTTCTCCCCCGTCCCGCTGTACCTGCTCGCGGGTCTCGCCCTCGGCAACGGCGGCATCGCCCCCGTTCCCGCCGCGGGCGACTTCGTCGAGGTCGGCGCCTCCATCGGCGTCGTGCTGCTCCTGCTCACCCTCGGGCTCGAGTTCAACACCGCGGAACTCACCCACAGCCTGCGCCGCCACATCCCGTCCGCGCTGGTCGACCTCGTCCTCAACGCGGCGCCGGGGCTGATCGCGGGATGGCTGCTCGGCCTGCCGTGGCCCGGCGTCCTCGCCCTCGCCGGTGCCACCTGGGTCTCCTCCTCGGGCATCATCTCCCGGTTGCTGAGCGACCTGCGCCGTCTCGGCAACCGCGAGACACCGGCGGTCCTCGCCGTCCTGGTGATGGAGGACTTCGCCATGGCGATCTACCTCCCGGTGCTCGTGGTCCTGGCCTCCGGCGGCACCTGGTGGCAGGCCTTGGTCGGAGTGGTCATCGCGATCGCCAGCGTGACCGCGGCGTTCACCGCCTCCCACCGCTGGGGCCACCACGTCAACCGCTGGCTCGCCCACCCCGACGACGAACAGCTCATGCTCCGCGTCCTCGGCACCACCCTCGTCGTCGCCGCACTCGCCGAGCTCGTGTCGGTCTCGGCCGCGGTCGGCGCCTTCCTCGTCGGACTCACCCTCACCGGCGCCACGGCCGAACGAGCACGCGCCGTCCTCGCGCCCCTGCGCGACCTGTTCGCCGCCGCGTTCTTCCTCGCCATCGGCTTCGCCGTCAGCCCGGCCCAGCTGCTCCCGGCCCTGCCCGCCGCATCCGCACTCGCCCTGGCGGGCATCCTCACGAAGATCGCCACCGGCTGGTACGCCGCCCGCCGCGACGGCGTAGCCCCACGCGGACGCCTCCGCGCCGGCACCGCACTGATCGCCCGCGGCGAGTTCTCGATCGTGATCATGAGCCTCGCCGGTGCCACGAGCCCCGGACTCGGACCCGTGGTCACGGCGTACGTCCTCATCCTCGCCACGACCGGGCCGCTCATCACCCGCTGGTCCGGCAGCTGGCTCTCACCACGAAGATCCTGAGCACCCCGGGTGTGGTGCCGGGACAGTGCGCCCGCTGCTTCGCGAGCTCACTGCCGCATCGCCCGAAATTGCGGTCGAAGATCTCGATGGCATTCGTGATGCCGTCCTCATCGGCGATCTGCTCGCCGAGGAGGGTGGCGCGCTCGCGCATGCCGTTGTCGGTGAGAGCGGTCCGCAGCGCGGTCGCCGACGACTGCGCGGACAGCTCCGACCGCGGCACCGGACGCGGGCCGACTCCGAGCGCGGCGATCCTGTTGCCCCAGAACGGCTGGTCGACCCCGTGCGGCACGGTGAAGTCCTCCGGTGCGACTTCTCCGGCAGCCCCGACACCGGCAGCGTGCGCGGCGACCTGCACGCCGTCGCCACCCCATCGCCGAGTTCCTGTCCCGCCCCGAAGGCACCGCACTGGCACGAGCGGCGATCGGCACCGGCGCCACGAGCGACATCGCGTCCCTCGCCGCACACCGGATGTCCGAGCAGGTGTCACCGGTGTTCGCCATCGCCGAACGAGCCCGCGCCCGCGGCGAGTGGCGCGAGGACGCCGACCCGCACCAGGTGATCTTCACGCTCGTCGGGGCGATCATGCACCGGGTGCTCCTCGAACACGCCGACCCCACCGGCCCCTGGCTGGACTCGCTGGTCGACCTCGTGCACCGCGGCACCGAGCGGCCTGGCTCCGGCACATGAACTCCACGCACCGGAGTGCGCGAAAGCCTGCGGCCGTGGGAGCTGCGCGCGGGAGCACTGCCCAGTCGACGGTGGACGGTCAGCTGCCGCAGCGGGCCGACGGTCCGGGCTCCACGGGACCGAGCGTCGTGATGAGGTCGGCGACGCGGTGGTGGGCCTCCAGCGGGTGGCGCAGGTGGCCGTCGGGGTTGATCTCGTAGTGGTTGCGGCGACCGTTCCTCGTGCGCACGACGTACCCGCCTTCGATCAAGTCCGCGAGGATCAGCTGCACCGCGCGGCTGGTGATGCCGACCCGCTCGGCGATCACGGGCAGCGTCTGGTCCGGATCGGCCGCCAGGCACAGCAACACGTGCGCGTGGTTGCTCAGGAACGTCCACGACCCGGTGGCGCGCTCCCCTGACGGCGCTGAACGCTCGGCGGGCGGCATGACAGCCACCATAGCCGCGCCGCGGTGACGGAGATCAAGCTTGACTGACGAACTCCAGTTCGTCATTCTGGACGTACGGAGGGGAGTACCCACCTCGCCCGGGATCGTCATTACGGCAGCCCCGAAGGCCGCCCGGTCCCGGCACCACCACACACGACGGCGTCGCCGCCCGGTGGTCGGGGAGACCTCTGGTTCCGCATACGAACCGGAGGTGTGTCACGTGCTAGTCCCGTTGTGGGCCTGGGCCGCCGTGCTCGGCGTCATCCTGCTGATGCTCGCCATCGACCTGTTCGCCCACCGCAGGGCACAGGTGATCGGCGTCCGCGAGGCCGCCGTGTGGTCGGCCGTGTGGCTGGCGCTGGGCCTCGGCTTCGGCGCCGTCGTGTGGTGGGCGTGGGGCGCGGAGTTCGCCGGCCAGTACTTCGCCGGCTACGTCATCGAGAAGTCCCTCGCCGTGGACAACGTCTTCGTCTTCGCGATCATCTTCGGTTACTTCGCCGTCCCCCGCGAGTACCAGCACCGGGTGCTGTTCTACGGCGTGCTCGGCGCGTTGGTGTTCCGCGCCGTCTTCATCGCCGCCGGGTCGGTGCTGATCGCGAGCTTCGCCTGGGTCCTGTACGTCTTCGGCGCCTTCCTGGTCGTCACCGGCATCCGGATGGCGTTGCACCGCAACGACACCATGGACCCCGAGCGCAGCGTCGTCCTGCGGCTGTTCCGCCGCCTGGTCCCCGTCACCGACACCTACCACGGCGCCCGGTTCCTGGTGCGTCAGAGCGGGCGCTGGGTGGCCACACCGCTGCTCGCGGTCCTGGTCCTCGTCGAGGTGACCGACGTCGTGTTCGCCGTGGACTCCATCCCCGCCATCTTCGCCGTCACCCAGCAACCGTTCCTCGTGTTCACCTCCAACGCCTTCGCCATCCTCGGCCTGCGCGCCATGTACTTCCTGCTCGCCGACCTCATGCACCGCTTCGTCTACCTCAAGCTCGGCCTCGCGCTGGTGCTCGTGTGGGTCGGCGTCAAGATGCTGCTGCTGGAGCTCTACAAGATCCCCACCGGCATCTCTCTCGCCGTGGTCGCCACGGTGCTCGCCACCGCGGTCACCGCCAGCTGGCTGCGCACCCGGACCGCGAACGCCACATCGGACACAACCGGCTGACGACCGGTGGTCCACCCCGGGTCACAGGATGGTCGGTTCCGCGGTGGTCGAGGTGCGCAGCGCCTCGACCGCGTGCGGCACGGTCTCGTGCAACGGGAGAACCTGGTCCAGGCCGGTGGCTTCCAGCGCGCGCCGGGTGGTCCGTCCGGGCGCGACGACGGCGAACCGGATCCCGGCGAGCCGGGCGCGCTGGTTGGTCTCGGCCAGCAGCGACAGTCCGGTCGAGGCGAAGAACCCCACGGCGAGGCAGACGACGATCCCCTCGGGGTGGTGGTTCATCTGCTCTTCGACCGCGACGCGCGCCTGGTTGACATTGGTGATGTCGATGTCACCGCTGACCACCATGACCACGACGCCGTCGTGGTCGATGGTCTCGATCTCCAGGTGTGAGATGCCGCCGCCCGGCCTGTCCGTCATCGCGCACCGCCGCACATGCTGGACCGTCCCTTTCGAAGCAAGCCGTTGATGTTCTCACCGGGAGGGTGCGCATCAGCGTGACGGCACCGTCCTGGTCGGTCTCCCTTTCTCCCCGCCGCCGTGGACGACGTCCAGACTCGCACCGATCAGCGATTCCTGCGCGTTCAAATGACTGGTTCGGACCGGCCACGGATGCGGCCGGCCGTGGAACCGCGATGCCCACTCCGCGAAAGCCAGGCCGACGACGTCACCGCCCGCCAGCCCGACGACCGAGGCGCGGCCGGTGCCGAGGTCGGCCCTCACGAGGACCGACCCGTCCAGCAGCGGAAGACCGGCCCGCACTGCGGCGAGGGCTTGGTGGCGGCTGTCGGCGGTCGCGATGTCGAAGCCGTTGACCTCGCCGACGTCGACGCCGAGCTGCCCGACCGTGAACAGCCGGCCGGTGTTCGGCGAGACGACCGGGGTGACGCCGGTGGCGGGCCGCACGTCGATGCCCACCAGGCGGTCGCGGGCCTTCAGACCCGTCACGCGAACGCGCTGCTGGGCGAGCAGCGCTGTCCTCCGCTCTCCCCCGGTGCTGACCGCACGGTCGGCGGCGTCGTAGCAGTACCGGGACTCCGCCGTTCCGGACGCGGCCCGGCCGACAGCGGCCGCGACGCTCCTGCCATCGCTGGTCTTCCAGTCGAGCGGGAGCATCCTGGCGGCGTCGCCCCTGCTGATCGATGCGATCGAACTGCCACTGCCGCAGGCCATCGACACCGAGGTGACGCCGTCCAGCTCCTGGGTGAGGGTGCGGTCGGCGTCGTCGTAGGTGAACGACACGGACCGCGGGCTGTCGAAGGCGTTCGCCGTCACCGTGGAGGAGGTGCCCCTGTCGACCTGATCGTAGGTCGTTGGCGTGCGCACGCCGTTGACATCGGTGTAGACGACGACGCGCCCGAGCAGGTCGGTGGCGGTGTTCACCCCGGAGGGCGGGTGCACCTGCGTGGCCGACAAGACCGGGAGCCGTTCCCCCACCACACCGGCCACGGCTCACAGCGCGGGCAGCAGACTGAGCTGGTCGGTCGTGGTCCACTCCAGCATCAGCAGCGTCGCGTCGTCCTGGAGCCGGCCGTCCTGGTGCTCCAGCACCGCGCGCACCACCCGGCGCAGCGTCTCCGCGGCGGGCAGCCCGCTGGCCTCGTGCCGCTCGACCAGGTCGACCAGCCGCTCCAGCCCGAACAGCTCGCCGTGCGGGCTGCGGGCCTCGGTCACCCCGTCGGTGTGGAACAGCACCCGGTCACCGGGCTCGAGCTGCTCGCGCAGCAGGACTGGCCTGCCCCGGTGCAGGTTTCCCAGCCCCAGCGGCGTGCGGCTCACGGTGTCGAGCAGCCGCACCACCCTCCCGTCGCGCAGCACCGCGGGAGCCGGGTGTCCGGCGTTGAGGTAGTGCAGCACACCGGTGTCCAGCTCCAACTGCGCCAGGAACGCCGTGGCGAAGGAGTACAGCTCGCCCGAGCGGTGGGCGTTGATGGTGTCGTCGGCCAGCTCCGCGGCGGCGACCAGATCCGCTCCGCAGCGGCGGGCGTTGCGGGTCGCGGCCAGCGCCATCGAGGTGGTCAGGCCTGCGTGCAGGTCGTGCCCCATCGAGTCGAAGATCGCCACGTAGGCGCGGTCGTCGTCCACGGCGTAGTCGAACCCGTCGCCGCCGACCTGGTCGTAGGGCTCCATCGCCGCGGCGATGACGACCCGCTCGCAGGCGAACACCTTCGGCGGCAGCAGCTGCCACAGCAGCTCCGAGGCCACCGACAGCGGCTTGGTGCGCCGCACGCGGTGGAACAGGTCGCTGTAGAGCTGCTTGCTCAGCACCAGGTGCGCGACCTGACCGGCCAGTGCCCAGACCTGAGCGCGCAACACCCGGTCCTGCGGATCGGCGCCCGCGGGCAGGCCGACGCGCAGCACGCCGAGGCGTTCGGTGCCGTCCAGCACCGGCACCCACAGGTGCGCCGGTTCAGCCTCGGCCGCCGACACGACGATCTCCACCCTGGCGAACGCCCGTCCCGCCAGCGTCGCGTCCACCGGCAACGACGTCCCGCCCCGCTCCCGCACCGGGTGCAGCTCCCGCTGCCCCAGGTCGACCAGGTACAGCTCGGCCGACACCTCGAGCAGCGCGCTCGCCTGGTCCAGGATGCCGGGCAGGTCGCCTGCTGTGGCCAGGTGCGACCGGTTGACGACGTGCTCGAACACCGCCTGCCAGGACCGCTCGTCATTCACCACCGCCGAAGGGTAGGTGATGAACGTGCCGATCGCGCCGCGCGAGCCGGTGTGATCCCGGCGATCCCGGTTCAGGCCGGCGGTGTCGCGGGAGCCGGGCGACGCGATCACCGCCGGCTCCCAGCCTCCGCGGCCGCCGCCCGCAGCGGCCGGTGTTCAGCGGGTTTGCCAGGACGAACCGTGCTTCGTGCGGCAGAAACGTCTCCACCCGAAGGGACCGTCGTGGGAGTAGGGTGGGTGGTCCGAGGGGACCTCGTGCATCGGCGACCGAGCCAGGTGCCCCCTCCGGAGCACCAGAGACCCCGCCCGGCTGGTCCGGGCGGAGGCGGGAGCACCGAGATGATCTCGGGCCCGATCAGCACCGGCATCGAACCGACGGCACCTCACGGTCTTCGCGCGGTCAGGAGGCCGGACGCCCTGTCCGACAGCCAGTTCCCCGGCGGCTGGCGGCCGTTGGCGACCGACCCCGCCACCACCGTTCCCGCGCTGAACCCGCCGACGTGGCGCGCGCGGGCATGACACGCCACGTCCGAACCTCCTCCTGGTGGTCCGAAGTGGACTTCCACGCGGTCTCGGGGCTGAGCTGCTCGGGGTCACCCGGACGTCGGTGAGCAACCTCGTCGCGGGAGGCCGCGGCATCGTCACCGCGCCACCCGGAGCGCGTGGCGCGGGAACCGAAGTCGTCCGGCGACGCCCGATCGGCGGCGGTGCCGCCTCCACCACACCGGTCTGGAGTGCTGCCTGCCATGATGGGTCTGTCCGACGTCACGCGCCTGGAACAGGACACCCGTGCACTGCGCGGGCTGGACCACCGGCGCGGTGGCGAGCCCTGTCTGGACCGGGTGCGCCTGCGGATCCGCGAGAACCTCCCGCTGCTCGTCGCACCCGCGTCGCGGGAGGTGCGGCAACGGCTGCACGTGGCCGTGGGCGACCTGCGGAACCTGGCGGGCTGGGTGTGCTTCGACGCCGGCCTGGTCACCCACGCGCAGAACCACTTCTCGCACGCACTCGCGCTGGCCGGTGTCGCACGCGACAACGGGCTGATCGCCAACGTGTGCTACCGGCTGGGGCGGGTCCACCTGCACCACGGGCACCTCGACGAGGCGTTGCGGTACTTCGACCTCGGCCGCCTCGCGGCCTCCAGGTCCGGTGACCGGCTCGCGGGCAGCATCCTGACCGTCAACTCGGCGTGGGCGTGTGCGCAGAAGGGCGCCGAGCACGGTGCCCTGACGTTGCTCGACCGCGGCCGCGAGCAGTTCAGCGCCGCGAACCGCACCGAGGTGGCCGGGTGGGCGGAGTTCTTCACCGAGTCCGACCTGTCGGGCATGGCCGGGGCGGTGCACACGGCCCTGGTCGGCACCGCTGGGCGGCACCACGCGGGAACCGCTGTTCCGCTGCTCGTCGCGGCGGTCGACGGCTACGGCGAGGACATGCTCCGCAGCCGGATCCTCAGCCTGGTCCTGCTGTCCACCAGCCAGTTGGTGCAAGGAGACGTCGACATCGGCGTCGCCACCGGACTGCGGGCGCTCGAGTTCGCCGCCTCCGTCGGCTCGGCCCGGGTGCGCGACCGCTTCCGGCCCCTCGCAGCGCAGGCACGCGAACAACCCACCCACTCCGGAGCGCTCGACCTCGCTCGTCGCATCGACGCGAGAACCATTACGTCTGCGCCGCAGATGCCCTGAGTCGCGCCCACCGGTGCCGACGCGGTCGTGCGAGCAGACGACGGGCGCACTGAACCTGTTCACCGCCAACCGATCGCGGTCGGAGAGTCGCTGCTCCGGTGGCGGACGCCGCCACCGGCCGGCTCATCGCCACGCGGGCGCCATGTCCTCTTCGGCGTGGACGACCATCGACTCCAGCACAGGGCCTCCGAACGTGGTCACCACGGCGACGTCCGCGGCGTCCCTGCCGCGGCCGACCACCACCCTGCCCTTGCGCGGCACGCCGATGTGCGGGTCGAAGGTCCACCAGCGGTCCCCCAGCCAGACCTCCATCCAGGCCGCGAAGTCCATCGGCGCTCCGCCCGGCGGGACGTCCAGGTCGGGCAGGTAGCCGAAGACGTAGCGGGCGGGGATGGTGAGGGCGCGGCAGAACGAGATCGCCAGGTGCGCGAAGTCGCGGCAGGCCCCGATCCCCGAAGCGTTGACGTCGGCGGCGGTGGGCAACGCCGTGGAGGTGGCGTGGCCGAACTCCAGCGACTCGTGGACGTGCCGGCAGATCGCCTGCACCCTGCGGTATCCGGGCGGATGCGCGCCGAACCTCGACCAGGCCTCGTCTCCCAGCACGTCGGACGCGCAGTACCGGCTGGGCAACGTGTAGAGCAGCACGTCGCCGGGGAGGTCGTCGGGCCACCTCTCCGGCGCGGTCTCGTCGACGTCCTCCGCGCGGTCGGGAACGTCCGCCCAGGCGGCGTAGTTCACGGTGGACAGCCCGGGTGGCAGCACCAGGCGCGCGAGCCAGTTGCCGTAAACGTCGAAGTGGTATCGCACGGGCACGTCCGGCTCGGTGAACAGGTTCTCACCGCTCACCCGCACCTGGTCGTGCCGGTCCGGTCTGACCATGAACACCGCCGGTGCGGGCACCTCGGCGCGGTAGGTGAACGCACAACCGACGCGGAGCAGCCGAGTGCCCCGCGCCGGTCGAGCCTCGCCGCCGCTGTGGCGCGAGGTCACCGCACCCTCTCCGGGATGTGGTCGAGCGCGCGCAACACGTGCACGGCCAGATCCCGCGCGGCCTTGCCGCCGAGCTCGGTGCGGCCGGTCAGCACGTCCTCCACCATCTTGAGCCGGCGGTCGTACGCGGACGTGAAGGTCGATTCGGTCATTCTGCTTCTTTCGTCTTCTGTTGGGGTATCCGGCCGCCCTCGGCCTCCGGGGAATCCACAGTGGACCCCTCGGCCGCCTGGGCACCGGTGCGGAACAGGTCTGCGACCGTGTCGGCGTTGTCGCGCCGGGTAGCGCACATCATCGTTTCGTGGGCAGCGGACGGGTCGGTGCCGGGCGGTACGACGAGCAGCGTGAGGCGGCGCCGGTCACCCGCGATGAGGTCGAGCGTGTGTGCGGGCCTGGACCAGAACCCGTTGAGACGGACGCGCACGCCGTCTGCCGCGATCTGGCGCGGCGCCGTGTCCCATTCCGCCAGGTTGTAGCTCACCCGCGGGACGACCCCCAGCCGAACTGCCAGCACCGCGAGCAGTGCCGGCAGTTCGGCGGCGAGGTCCCGGGAACGCGGCCACCAGGCACCGTCGACATACCCCGTGGTGAGCGCCTTCGGCCGCAACCGCAGTCGCAACTGGTGGTGCGGAGGCTGCTCGGTGGCCGTGACGGCTGCAGGGGCGATGGACTGGTGCGGAGCCGACGTCATGCCGGAACTCCCGTCTCCGGCCGGAAATCGACCGGTTCTGGTTTCGCCGAGTACGACGTGAGCTTGACCGCTCAGGTACGAGATGTTCTCGACAGAATTGACACTACACCCTTTTCTCTCACCCAACCGATTTCACGCGCACTATTTCCTGCCGCCACGATTTCCCGTCGGCGCTGCTCGCCGGCGCGGGTGGACACGGATACCGCGAAATTGTCCGAACGGCGCCCGGTCAACACCTTCGGGGTCGAGCCGGGAAAACCGACGGGCCCCCACGGCTGCGCTGCTCTCGTGAGAAGGCGTCGGTGCGCGCTGCGGGCGAACGCGGAGACGGCCTCGTTGACGGACCAGTCAACGGGAGTGCCGGCCACGACGACCGAGAGGTGACCGACGTGTCCGACCACCAGCGGCTGGAATCCTGCTCGCCGATGAGCGCGGTGCGCTCGAACCGGTGGCCGCGTCAACCCAGCCGGCTCGTCCGCTCGAGCACCTCACTCCTGCGGCGCGCGGACGGCCCGTCCGAAGAGTCGCTCCACACAGGACAGGCGGTGCGTTGTCCGGACCTCGGCGTGCTGCCGTCGCGCTGGCCACGTTCCACCTCCGCGGCACTGGAGCTCGGGTTCGTCGCGGTCGGCACCGTGCCGATGCGCCTGAAGGGCGAGGCGGACGGTTCGCTGAACCTGTTCCGGACGTCGTCCGGCGCGTAGTCGCCGAGCACCTGGAGATCGGGGCCACTGATGCCCTGTCCCTCATGCGCAACTACGCGCGCAACACGGTCAACCGCTGTCGGACGTCGCCAGGCAGGTCACCGCGCGGTCACCGGAGGTCTCCGGGCTGCCGAGGTCCGGCAAGCCGCGGCCCCGCTGGCGACATCGGCGGACCGGCGGCTCGTCCACGTCGAGGTTCGGCAACAGGCTCAACCCGGTGATCATCGGGGGCTGTCGCACCGGGGTTTGCGCGGGACACCGCACAGGACCGTGCCCGCCCGCCGCGTCATCCCGCTGGGTCGACAACCACGTGGTGGCTGAACCGCAGTTGTCCGGCGATCCCGTCATGCCGCACCGCGCAGGTGCTCGTGTCCACCCGCACCGCAGACGCCGCACCTCTGCGCGGGAAATCCGACGGCTCCGCGTGCCAGGCGGCCTTCGTGCGTGACCGCAAGATCCACAATGGATGGTCTACAGCACCGGCGGTGCGGTAGTGGAGTAGCGTTGAACCATCAACGACTCGCTGAACGAGGAACGACCGGCTCAGGGCTCGACCAGGGTCACCGGGAGAGTTCGCGCGGGCGCCGTCGTGGTGGTGGGCCTTCTGGTGCTCCTCGCGGTGGTGCTCGCGGTGGTGCTCGGCGCAGGCCAGGCCGGCGTCGTGCTGCTGGGTGTCCTGGGCTGGATGATCGCCCTGGCGGCTCGGCTGCCGGTGCTGGGCTCAGCCGGGAGGCTGCACGCCGTCCGGCGGCGCGACACCATCATCGCGGTGGTGTCCGGCGCCACCGACGAGGTGGTCCGGCTCGCGGTGGTCCTGGTCGCCGTCACCGGCGTCGAATCCGCGCTCTGGGCCGGTTTCGGCTGGGCGTCGGCCCAGCTCGTGTTCATCGCCGCCACCGAGCTCACGAGGTTCAGCTGGCCGATCGGGCGGCAGGCCGCCGAACAGCTGAAGGCGCAGGGCGGGTTCGTCAGCACACATCCCGCCCACAGCGGAGTTCGCGGCGTCGCAGCGATGTCGTTCCACCTCGGAGCGACTCTGCTGCTGAGCGCCGGACCTTGGTGGGTCGTGGTGACGGCGATCGCGCACGTGGTGGTGAACGCGGGATTCGCTCGGTGGGCGAGGGAGAGGCTCCTGTCCGTCGAAGTGTTCGGTGCCGCCGTGAGCGCGGCGCTGCTGCTGGGTGGTCTGGCCGCCGCTCAGGCACTCGGCTCTTCTTGAAGGCGTCCTCGGCCTTCTCCACCGACTCGTCGAGGTGGCCCTCGAACTGGTCGGCCTCGGCGTCGAACTCGTCACAGCCCGTCGGGGTTTGGTGGGCCGAAAGGCGGGGAAATCCAGGTAGAGGTGTGCGGACACACCGCCGTTCTCACCGATGACCCGGATCCCGGCGTCGGCAACCGATACCGGAGGTACAGCCGTCGTCAGCAACGACCGCGGGCACTCATCGCCCGCACGGACCGCCATTCCCCCCGTACTGCGCGTCAGTGCGGCTCTGGGCTGGCGCTTCCTCGTCGTGGTGGCCTCGCTCTACGTCATCGGCGTCGTCCTCGGCAGGCTGGCATCACTGGTGGTGCCGCTCGCGATCGCTTTGCTGCTGGCGGCGTTGCTCGCCCCGGCGGTCGGTTTTCTCATGTCGAGACGATTTCCGCGAGGTCTCGCGACGGTGGTGGTGCTCGTGGGTGGCCTTGCCGCGCTCGGCGGGCTGCTCACGTTCGTCGTGACGACGTTCGTCAACGGCGTACCGGAGCTGGCGGCGCAACTGGTCCGCAGCGTCGACGCCGTGTCCGGTTGGCTGGTCAACGGCCCGCTGCACCTCAGCGACACGCAGCTGCGCGAGTTCGCCGACCGGTTCGTGAAGACGCTGCGGGACAACCCGTCAGGCATCACGTCGAGCGCCATCACCACGGCCGCTACTGTCGGCGAGATCCTCGTCGAGATGGTGCTCGTGTTGTTCGCGCTCGCCTTCTTCCTCTACGACGGCCCGCGGATCTGGCAGTTCCTCATCCGCGTCGTCCCCGCCGGCCCGCGCCGCAGGGTGGACGTCGCGGGCAGGCGCAGCCTCGCCGCGCTGGTCAGCTACGTCCGGGCGACCGGAGCGGTCGCCGTGGTCGACGCGCTCGGCATCGGCGTCGGGCTGGCCGTTCTGGGCGTGCCGCTGGCGGTTCCGTTGGCAGCACTGGTGTTCATCGGCGCGTTCATCCCGATCTTCGGAGCGGTGGTGGCGGGTGGCGTGGCGGTCCTCATCGCACTCGTCGCGAACGGTCCGGTGACGGCGGCCATCGTGCTCGTCATCGTGATCGCGGTGAACCAGCTGGAAAGCCATGTCCTGCAACCGTTCCTGCTGGGACGTGCGGTGAAGCTGCACCCTCTGGCGGTGGTGCTGGCCATCGCGAGCGGACTTCTCGTCGCGGGCATCGCGGGCGCTCTGCTCGCGGTACCGCTGCTGGCGGTGCTCAACTCAGCGATCCGCTCGCTGCGGAGCGAGGCCGATGAACACGTGGCACCCGCCGACGTGCACACCAGCGAACCCGAAGAGTCCGGACCGGACGAACCCGGACTGGACACCGAAGCCGACACCGAAACCCGGAGCAGGTAGATGACCTCGACACACGACGTGCTGGCGGAGACGGCCGACCGTCCCCGCGGCAGTGATTTCGCTCGTCTGACCAGAGAACTCAAAGACGCCGGCCTGCTGGACCGCCGCCGCGGGTACTACCTGCTGCGCATGGCGGTCAACGCTGCCCTGCTCGGTGCCATCGCGGTGACCTTCGTGATGCTCGGCGACTCCTGGTGGCAGGTGTTGCTCGCCGCGGCACTGGCCGTGGCCTCGACCCAGCTGGCGTTCATCGGGCACGACGCCGGACACCGGCAGATCTTCCGCAGCCACCGCCACAACGACGTGGTCGGGCACCTGCACGGCAGCCTCACCGGCATCAGCTACCAGTGGTGGGTCGCCAAGCACAACCGCCACCACGCCAACCCCAACCACGAAGACCACGACCCCGACATCGAGATCCACGCCCTCGCCTTCAGCCGCGCCCAGGCCAGGAGCAAACGCGGCCTGAACGCCTGGATCACCAAACACCAGGCTTTCCTGTTCTTCCCGCTGCTGCTCGCCGAAGCCGCCGTGCTGCGGATCTCCGGCATCGTCGCCCTGTGCCGTCGCGAACTGCGCAACCCGTGGCGCGAGGCGGCACTCCAGATCGTGCCGCTGGTGGCGTACGTGGCGGCGGTCTTCGTGGTCCTCTCCCCGCTGAAGGCCGTTGTGTTCATCGCCGTGCACCAGGGACTGATGGGCGTCTACCTCGGGTGCTCGTTCGCGCCCAACCACAAGGGAATGCCGATCATCAGCGGTGAGCAACGCCTCGACCACCTCCACAAGCAGGTGCTCACCTCCCGCAACGTCACCGGCGGCCGCTGGGTCGACGCCCTGCTCGGCGGGCTCAACCACCAGGTCGAGCACCACCTCTACCCGCACATGCCCCGCCCCAACCTCCGCCGCGCGCAACCCGTTGTCGAGAGCTTCTGCGAGCGACACGGAATCCCCTACAGCAAGACCACCTTGGTTCGGTCGTACGCCGAGGTCCTGCGCCATCTGCACGACGCAGGAGCGCCGCTACGCGGTACAGCACGATGACGAACACGAGGAGATGCCGGTGAACGCAGTACCCGCAGATGCGTCCGTGATCGACCAGCGCCTGCAGCTGGCCACCGGATTCCACGCGTCCGAGCGCGACTGGGTCGTCGAGCGGCTGGCCGCCCTCGGCTCCCGCCTGCGCTCGTACCGGGACGACCAGGTGGAACTGGAGATCGCGGTGAAGGACCGGGAAGGTGTCGACCAGCGGGTGGTGCTGCAGTGCTGGCTCAGCAGCGCGCACCGCCTGCACCTGATCGCGACCTCGGCGGAGCAGGAGCTGTCCACCGCGCTCAACGAGGTCCGCGACGAGCTGATCCGCCAGGTCGACGACGCCAAGACCCGAACGGAGCCGCGCAGCAACCGGGCGCTGCGGTCGTCACCGCCCGATCCCCGGAGTGATCAGCGGGCCACGTAGCCACCGTCGACCGGAGGGCGGCACCGAGCGGCTTCGCGTTCGCGGGCCTCGATCTCGCGGCTCAAGGCCGCGGTGCGCAGCCGTGCACGCCGGCCTGATCTCTTCCACTTGACCACCGTCACGACGGTGCCTCGGCAGACCTCGGTGTCGAGGCCGAACTGGTCGACCAGGCGACGTGCGCTGCTGAGACCGAGACCGCTGTCGCTGCTCCAGCCGTCGGCGAGTGCCGGAACAGGATCGGAAATGCCCGGTTCCTCATCGTGGAACGACACGCGCACACCGTCGCGGGTCCTGCGCGACACGGGCCGTGCGCACGCCGCCGAGCGTGAGGCCCAGTCCCACCAGTGATCGCGCCGGCCGGAACGCATGCCCACCACGCTCTGGTCCTGCAGGTCGACCCGGACGAGCAGCACGCCGCCGATCTCCAGAATCGGGACGCGTTCCATCACACCACTTCGCGACTGAGGGCATCCACACCCTCGTTGCGCAGCACGTGGCGCAGGGCGTCGGCCAGCGAGGCCTTCGTGACGATGTCGCCGAACTCGATGCCCAGCGCCACGATCGTCTGCGCGATCTGCGGGCGGATGCCGGACACGATGCACTCCGCGCCCATGAGCCGCGCCGCGACGACGGTCTTGAGCAGGTGCTGCGCGACCTGGGTGTCCACGGCGAACACACCGGTGATGTCGATGATCGCGTGCTCGGAGCCGGTCTCGACCAGCATCTCCAGCAGCTTCTCCATCACGACCTGGGTGCGCGCGGAATCGAGCGTGCCCACGAGCGGCACCGCCAGCACGCCCTCCCAGATCTTCACGACCGGCGTGGTCAGCTCCAGCAACTGCTCGGCCTGCTCCTGGATGATCTCCTCACGCGCCCGCGAGAAGGCTTCGAACGTCCACAACCCCAATGCGTCCAGCAGTGCGGAGAACGCGAGCGCCTGCCGGAACAGGTTCGGATCGTCGCCGTTCTCGACCAGCGCGAAGGCCTCGCGCTTGAGCGAGAAGACGCTCGACGCGGTCTCCGACGGCGTGAAGCCGCCTCGCACCCTCGAGCGGGAGTACTCCTGGAGGAAGGACCGGACCTCACCGAACGCCGGTCCGGAGATGTCCCGGCCGTCCTGCCCCGCCAAGGGCAGCAAGAGCTGGAAGAGCTCGCGGAAGTCGATGGTCAGCTCCGCCTGCGTGGCACGTCCGCGCAGCAGTGCCGCCACGGCGCCCACCCACTTCTCGATCACCGTTTCGGTGTTGGTCCGCAACAGCTCCGTCAAGCGGTTGTCCTGCCTTGCGCCTGCAGTCATACGAGCCTCCTGGGCTTCGACCTCCGCAGCCGAGCCGGACGACTGCACGCCCGGTGAGGCCGGGCGTGCCCGGCACGAGGTGCGTTCGGTGCCGATGTGGTCAGTCGCGGGCTGGCGGCTGGAGCGAGGCAGGGGCGGCCGAGTCGAGGTCCGCCATGCGGAGGCGGAACACCTGGAGCTCGATGCCGAAGTACTTCGTGGTCTCGCCGACCCAGTGCATTCCGTTGTTGCGCACGGTGGCCGCCGCACGGGTGTTGCCCGGCCGGACGACGGCGAACACCTCGTGCGCGTCCTGGCTGAACGCCCAGGAGGCCAGGGCGTGGGTGGTTTCGGCGGCGTACCCGTTGCCCCAGGCGTCGGGACGCAGTTGCCAGCCGATCTCCAGGTCCTCCTCGCCCGGCGGCAGCGGGAGCAGGACGGCACCGCCGATCACCAGGCCGTCGCTGTCGCGCTGGATCGCCCAGCGGCCCGCCGGTGCGGGCAGCCTCACGCTTTCCGCGGTCCACTGCTGCAGCAGCAGCCGCATGGCCGCCTGGTCCGGGACCTGGTCCATCTCGGGGCTGAGCCAGCGCGTCACCTCGGTGTGCCCGTAGACGTCCAGTGCCGCGGGTGCGTCTTCGACCTGCCACGGGCGCAGGGTCAGCCGTTCGGTGGTGAGCACGGGGGTGAACGTCATGAGCAGATACATCCCCGGGGCTGCGTGGAGCTCGCGGTGGCGGTGCAGTACCGCACGCCGATCGGGTCGTGCTCCCGCCACGGGTGGGGGCAGACGTCGCACATGCGCCCGGCTTCGGTGTAGGTGGTCAGTGGCTCGGACGTGGTCATGCGCGGACTCCGATGAACGGTGCTGCAAGAAGAGGACACCGGTGACGGAGGCACGCGGAGAGCAAGGCCGCAAAGCGGCTCGGCGCTCCCACCTCCAGCCGGACGGCCGGGTCTCGTGAAGCGCCCAAGGCAGCACCAGCTCGACCGCTGTTGCACGACATGCCCTCGGTGGTCCCAGTCTACGCGAGTCCGGAGCACCAGCTCGCGCGCGGTCGTCGCCGCCGCAAGACGCGATCATGTGGCCCTGAGGTCGAGTCCTGTCAGGACAGACGCCGACACCCTTGAGCGGGCGCAGTCGGGGTCCGACTGACAGCATCACGCGCGCCCAGCGGGTTTCCGGCGCGGAGGTGAACGCACAACCGACGCGGAGCATTCGGGGTTGCCCGCGCGGTTGCGCCTCGCTGCCGTCATGCGGTGCGAGGTCGAGGGACGCGCTCAGGGACGTGCTCGCGAGCGCGCGGTGAGTGGCCGTCGGTTCACCGCGTCGCCGGCTTGACCAAGTCGACGGTGGACCTGTCGGCGGATCAGGACACGAGGTGGTTCCTGCAGCCCGCAGAAGCCGGCAGGACGGGAAAAGCGCGGAGCCGACATGATGCCGGAGCTCCTGATCCCGACAGAGCCGACAGTACACGTCCCGGGCTCGGGCGTACCGAGGTTCGCCGGGTACCTCCAGGACGACCCACCGCCTGGCTCGGCAAGAGCGATTTCGCCCCGTTCGGGTTGCGCGAGTGCGCAGCGGTCGGTGCCACCGCCACCAGAGGCGTGCCTTTGGCCTGGAGTGGCCGCGTTCCGAGCCCCGATCTCTCCTGTCGGAGACGGAGATTTCTCCGCAGCGGAACGGGAAGAACCCAGTGGTCCCGTTTTCGGCGACCGTCCTGTTCAGCCATTCCGAGACGCACCCGGTTGTCCGGTGCTCCGCGATATCCGCCGGCAGCACCTGCGCCTTTCGCGAAGATGAGCCGACCACCGCTCACATCCGGCGGGTGAACACACCGCGCGCTCGACAGCGAGCCGGGTGGATGGTCACTCTCAACAAATCGTTGCGGCACAACCGGAATCCTGCAAGAAGCGTCGTGCTCGCGGCCACCCGGGGTCCGGTGCCGGAACCCAGCGGGGAGCAGACCGGCGCTGGATGGGGTAGTGTCGGCCTGGTTGGGGTTCCAGTTGCCGGCATCCAGCCGCCGCGGCCCCCGATCCAATTCGGCTCGGCGCCCTCGCCTCCGGCCGGAGATCGGAGTACCGGCTTGCCGCCGGACCACCAGTTCTCCACTTCGCTCTTCCGAAGCTTTCGCGCCGTGCCCGACGAGTGGGTGCGTTCATGACACGGGCCAGACAGATCGGCGGGCAGAGCGGTGCCGCGGCCGATTTCGCGCAGGCACGCCTCGCCGCCGAGGCCGCGGGAGCCGTCCAGCAACGGCAAGCGGCACAACGCGTCGCGCAGCACTGCCACGACGTGCAGGACTGCCGCGACCTGCTCGCGATGCTGGGCCTGTCAAACCTGCGACCGCTCACCGCGTCCGGTACGCGACGCACCGAAGACCGTGACTTTCCCGGAGGCGCTCGGAGTGCACCGGACGACCGAAGGAGTACGTCGATGACTCAGGGAACCGTGAAGTGGTTCAACGGCAGCAAGGGGTTCGGTTTCATCGCCCCCGAGGGTGGCGGGCCGGACGTGTTCGTGCACCACTCCGAAGTCCACGAGTACGCATACCAGGGCATACCGGAGAAGCAGCTGGTGGAGTTCGACATCCAGCAGGCGGACAGGGGACCTCAGGCGATGTCGGTCCGGCTTCTCTGACCGGACAAGAGATCCAGGAGCGGGCCACCACCAGGTGGCCCGCTCCTTCGGCGCGGAGCTCTCCGACGCGTCGAGGCACCTGCGCAGCACCGAGGGATGACGCGTCCCGGGTTGCGGCCCACCTCCATCGTGACGAGCCGCGTCACCCTGCCGTCGACGTCGTCCGGAGCTCGGCGCAGCGGACGCAGGCGGTCGGGTGACGAGCGGAGTTCGGTTCGCACGGCTGCAGGCCCACGGCAGTACTGTCGCCCCATGACTGATGCACAAGGCGGTCCTTCCCTCGGTCCCACGTTGTCCGAGTGGATCAGCGCTCGCGACGAGACCGAACGGCACCTGGCGGCAGCGGCTGGTTCCCCGGTCGACGCGAAGTGGGTGCAGCGGCTCGCCGACCTGCTCGCCACCGAGAGGTCGTGGCAGGACCAGTACACCGACCTCCTCGCGCTCGGCAGCGCCGGCGGTCACTTCCCTTCCTCGAACCGCTGAACCGCCGACCTCTCGTCCATTCGTGTCGCAAGTACGCCCGGGGTGAATCCGCGTCCAGTGGCTCGGGGACGTACCGCACATCTTCGACTTCCCCGCCGTAGCCGGACAGGCCCACCCGTGCGTTGCAGTGCACCGTGGACAGACCTGGGGTGACGGGACATGGGTCCTCTTGTTGCCGTAGCCGTCATCCGGCTCAGGGCACTACACGCTCCCGCTGCGGGGGTTTTGACCGATTCAGCCGAGGTACTCATTGGACGTGACACCAGAAGAACGAAGCCCTGTCGTGGCTGACGCGGATCCTGGTGGGGGGTGGAGTACTTTCGAACTCATCTGCGGTGTTCCCGACATGGCCAAGGTGCGCAGATGGGCTCAGTCGATGTTGTGCGAGCTGTCCGAGGACGATCTCGTCGACGTGCTCCTCGTCGTCTCCGAACTCGCGTCGAACGTGTTCGACCACGCCCGGTTCCCGGCACGTCTCAGACTGCGCAAGTCGGCCGAGCCCTGCGTCGTCAGCATCGTCGCCGAGGACTCCTCGCCCGACCTGCCCCGGTTGCGGCCGGCCACACCCGACTCGGTGCGCAGCCGTGGAATGGTGATCGTCGAGAAGTTGTCCGAACGGTGGGGCGTGGTCCGGCGCCTGACGGGCAAGTCCGTGTGGGCTGTCATGCCGTGCGCGGCGATTTCCTGACCGACCTCGGCCGCTGACAGCCCGGTGGCCGAAGGGCGCACGCCACGCTGGAAAGCACCGCGACCGCGGCGGGCGGTTCCGGGTCGAGCGGGGCGGGTGCCACCGCCCCTGGTGGAAGTGGACCGAGGTCACCCCGGCCCACCACCGTTCACGACCAGTTGCCGAGCTCCGCGTCGACGCGGGGGTCGGTGCGGACCCACACCTCACCGGTGGCCGCTCCCGGCGGGGCGTCGACGCGCTCGAGTCCGAGGGTCCGGACCAGCTCCAGCAGGTCGTCGCGGTCCGGACCCGCCTCCTCGACCGTGCAGCTGTCGAACAGGACGTAGTGCACGTCCCAGCGGTCGTTGTACCCGCAGTCGGCCCAGACCTGGCAGAAGCTGGTCAACGCCTCGCGGTCGAGTGGTGCGGCCTGCGCCTCGGCCGGTGCGGGGGTCGCGGCGAAGCCCTTCGCGATGTCCTCCTGGCTCCACCACTGCCCTGCCTCCGCGACCGCCGCGGGGGTGAAGTCCCGCGCCGCGAGAAAGCGTTCGAGCAGCCGGCCGGCCCCGGTGTCCTCGATGCCCAGCCTGTCGTCCCGCAGGCGCTTCACCAGGCCCTCCGCCATCGCGCACGGGCCGGAGAAGGTGAAGATCCCGGTGGCGGCCACCAGCGTGCCGCCGTCGGGATGCGGGACGTCGAGCGTCGTGCCCGTTCGCGGCGCGTTCCTCACCAGGGCGAGCAGATCCGCCGGCACGCCGTCGTACAGCGCCGCCTGGGCACGTCTGTCCACTGTGGAACCGAGAGGGCTGGAGCGGTCGAACGTCAGCACCAGGCCGCGGCCGTCGGCCGTGAACCAGGCGTTGACGGTGTCGCCGGTGCCGTAGCCGTAGTGGGTGACGCCGGAGGCGGTGACCGGCTCGCGTCCGTCGACGCGGGTCAGGACCTCCAGGCGGCGGCGCAGTTCGCGCGGGTGGGTGCGCCGCAGCACGGAACGGTCGAACTCGGATCGGAGCTCCTCGTCACGACCTCGTCCGAGCTCCGCGGCACCGGGTGCCGCTCGGTGCTCGAACTGCGCCGATCGGGCCTGCACGAAGCTCTCGGCGTCCGGCAGCCAGGGCCCGTGGGGGTCGAGGGCGGCGAACCCGCCGCGGGCGAACTCGGCCGCCAGGGTCCGGTGGTCGCCGCTGTCCGTGACGACCCGGTACTCGGTGTGCGGGTCCTGCCACCCCTTGACCCGGCAGATGGCCCCGATGCCCACCTCGAACAGCAGCGTCTCCTCGCTCGCCGCGTCCTCCATGGAGAACGACGTGTTGTCCGCACCCCGGTGCCGGGCGACGAACTCCAGGAAGGCGTCCGCGGCGGACTCGTTCCCGTCCGGGAGCCACTCCTGCTCGTTGTCCTGGTTGTCGCTGAAGGTCAGCGGTCCCATCACTCGTCCTCGCTGTCGGGCCGCGGGTTCTTCGCGGACGTCGGCCGGTCCGGTCGGAGTGGAATTCTGCTACGGACGCGGCGCGGGGAGGAAACCCAGCCCCGCATCCCGTCGATCAGCCCCGGCGCACGCAATATCCATCCGAGTCAGACATTTGCGGACCCAGAACCAAAAAACAAGCGCGGGAACGACATCCGACGCCGTGCAGGAAACACTTGGGCACTGCTAAGCTGAATCGTCCGCTCTATTCTTCACCTATCACTGTGAGACACTGAATGGCGAAGAAGCACCACGACCTCGTCGACGACCTGGACGGCGCCGCGTCGGAAGAAGAGCTCGAAACAGTGCACTTCGGTTTGGACGGCGTGATCTACTTGATCGATCTCAACGGGCACAACGCCAGTCGGCTCCGGGCCGCCCTGCGGGACTTCGTCGTCAAGGCCCGCCGGATCGGCGATCGGCGCACGCCCGGCTCCGGGCACGTGAATACCGACAAAGCGCCTCCGAGACGACAGACCCGAGCGATCCGGGAATGGGCACGCAGAAACGGTCACGCGATTTCCGACCGCGGCCGGATCCCGGATCGCGTCGTCACCGCTTTTCTGGAACAGCACCGCTGAACGCGGTCGCGACAGCCGGATCAGCGAATTCTCATTCAGCGGAAACGCCGATCCGGCTGTCGCTTTCGCGGGAGAACCTGCGCAGGGTGGTGTTCGCGGTGGCGTAGATCGTCAGCAGGCCGGCTCCGGCGGCGCAGGTGAGGATGGCCGCCGTGGGGGTGAGCAGGTCCACCAGCAGGCCGCCGACCGCGGGGCCGGCGATCGAGGCGATGCCCAGCGCCACGCCCATCACGCTGCTCAGCCTGCCGCGCAGCTCGTCCGGTGTGAGCAGCAGCTGGTAGGTGGTGATCGTGGTGTTCGCGGTGGGGGCCAGGAACGCGGCGGCCGCGAACACCACGCCGGTCGGGATCCCCGGCTCGAGGAACAGCGACGCGGGGATGAGCGCGGTGATGGCCCAGAAGACGGCGACGATCGCCCGGTGCGGGCGCAGTGCGCGGTGCAGCCGTGGCGCCACCAGCGCGCCCAGGACGCCGCCCGCGCCGAGCATCGCGCCCATGATCCCGATCTGTGCCGCCGGCACGCCCTGCTGGTGGGCGATGGCGATCATCAGCAGGTAGAACGCCTGGAAGAACAGGTTGAGACCGACGGCGCAGAAGGCGACCACCCGCACCACCGGCTGGGTCCACACCCAGCGCAGGCCTTCGCCGACCTCGCGGTGGAACCGGCTGAGCGGCGCCGGTTCCCGTTTGCGCGGCGGGACGCGGATGAACAGCAACGCCAGGAACGTCGCCACGTGCGTCACCGCCTCCACCACGAACGGCAGCACGCGGGACAGGCCGAACAGCAGGCCGCCGAGGGCCGTGCCGGAGAGCTGGCCGAGGTAGCCGCGGGCGGCGTTCATCGCGACCGCGTCCGGGAGCTGCGGTTCCGGCACGATGGCGGGCAGCAGCGCCTCCTCCGCCGGTTCGGACAGCGCCCGGCAGACGCCGAGCACGATGACGACCACCACCACGTGCTCCACGCCGACGGCCTGCCACCACAGACCTGCCACCAGCAGGGCCACGGCCAGTGCCTGCACCGCTTCGCAGACCAGCATCACCGTCCTGCGGTTCCAGCGGTCGACCAGCGCACCGGCCGGCAGGCCGACGACCAGCTGCGCGGCGGCGGAGACGCCCAGCACCACACCGGACGCCGCCGCCGAGTCGGTCAGCAGGAGCACCAGCAGGGGCAGCGCGATGACCGACGCGCTCGCCCCCGCCTCGGACAGGGCCTGTCCCGCCCACAGCAGGCGGTAGTTCCTGTTGCGCGACAACGGCGTGCTCATCGGCCGCTCCTGCAGTCCGCGGCGATGCCGCGCAGGGAGTCGAGGAAGTCCTCCGCGACCCGCCGCACCGTGGCCTCCTCGTGCCGGTCCGGCTGGTAGTGCCAGGTGAAGCGGAGCTCGCCCGCCGCCACGCCGCCGACCACCTCCAGCAGGTGCGGTCCCCGGTCGGTCGGGTCACCGTCCTGGCCGATGGGGTCGAGCACCGTCCGGTACAGCCCTCCGGAAGCCTCCTCGGCGGTGCTGCCGGACTGGCCGAGGTAGTTGAACACCACCTGCGGTCCCTGCCCGGCGAGGCGCTCCCGCACGTCCGGCGTGCCCAGGTGCTTCAACGCGCCGAAGCCGAACCCGTTGCCCGGCACCGTGCGCAGCTGCCTGCGCACCGCCTTGACGAGGTCGCGCCACGAGGCGCCGTCGCCGGGCAGCGTCAGCCCGACCGGGTAGAGCGTGGTGAACCAGCCGACCGTGCGGGACAGGTCCGCGCCGAGAACGTCCTCGCGGCCGTGCCCCTCCATGTCGAGCGAGACCGTCCGCTGCCCGGTGAACCGGGACAGCGCCGACGCCAGCGCGGCGAGCAGGACGTCGTTGATCCGGGTGCGGTAGGCCGTCGGCGCGTCGTGCAGCAGTGCGTCGGTGTCCTGCGCGTCGAGCACCACGTGCACCTCGGCCGCGGCGGTGCCCGGCGTCGGCTCCTCGTGGTCGACGGGCAGCGGGGCCGCGCCGAGCGCCGACGCCCAGTGGTCCACCTCGTGGTCCAGCGCTCCCCCGGCGACGTGCCGGGTCAGCCCGTCCGCCCACTCGCGGAACGACGTCGACTTCGCGCCCAGGTCCACCGGCTCACCGCGGACCGCCTGCCGGTAGGCGGTGTCGAGGTCGTCGAGCAGGATCCGCCAGGACACGCCGTCCACGACGAGGTGGTGCACGGTGAGGAACAGCAGCGGCGCCGGCATGTCGTCGCCGTGGAACAGCACGAACCGGTACAACGGCCCCTCGGCGAGGTCGAAGCCCGAGTGCGCCTCGTCGGCGATCTTCACCATGTGCGCCTGCCGTTCCGGCTCACCGATCGCGCTGAGGTCGTACCGCTCCAGCACCGCGCCCGGCTCGACCGGGGCGTTGTGCTGACGCCACTCGCCGCCGGCGTGCTCGAACCGCATGCGCAGCGCGTCGTGGTGCGCCACCAGGGCGGCGAGGCCGCTTTCCAGCGCCGTCTCGTCCAGGTCCGCGGTCAGCTCCAGCAGCATGGACTGGGCGAAGTGGTGCACGGCCGTGCGGGTCTCGAAGAACCACCGCTGGATCGGGGTGAGCGGGACGTCGCCGACGACCTCGGCGGTGTTCACCGGTTCGGCTTCGAGCTCGGTGACGAACGGCGCGAGCGACTCGATCGTCTGGTTGCGGAACAGGGACTTGGTGGTCAGGGTCAGCCCGGCCTTCCGCGCCCGCGACACCACCTGGATCACCAGGATGGAGTCGCCGCCCAGCTCGAAGAAGTTGTCCCGCAGCCCGACCCGTTCCGCTCCCAGCACATCCGCCCACACCCTGGCGAGCGTGGTCTCCACCGGCGTGCGCGGCGCCACGTACTCGCCTTCCCCGTCGGCGAGCGGTTCCGGAGCGGGCAGCGCCGCCCGGTCGAGCTTGCCGTTGGGCGTCACCGGCAGAACCGGCACCGCGACGAAGGCGGACGGGACCATGTAGGCGGGCAGGCGGTCCGCGAGGAACGCGCGCAGCTCGGCGGTGCCCACCTCACCGGCGGCGACGAAGTACGCGACCAGGCGGGCGTGGCCCTGGCCGGTGTCCGCGGCCACCACGGCGGCCTCGGCCACCCGCGGGTGCCGCAGGAGCGCGGACTCGACCTCGCCCGGCTCGACCCGGTGGCCGCGGATCTTGACCTGGTCGTCGATGCGGCCCAGGTACTCGACCACGCCGTCCGCACGCCTGCGGACCAGGTCGCCGGAGCGGTACATCCGCTCCCCCTGCACACCGAACGGGCACGCCACGAACGAGGCCGCGGTGAGGCCGGGCCGGTTCAGGTAGCCGCGGGCGAGGCCGTCCCCCGCGATGCACAGCTCACCGGGGACCCCGAGAGGGACCGGCCGCAGCTGGTCGTCCACGACGTAGAGGCGGGTGTTCCAGGCCGCGTGGCCGATCGGCACGGGTCCGGGGTCCACCGGTTCGCCCGGCTCGACGCGGTGCTCCATGCAGCCGACGGTCGCCTCGGTCGGGCCGTACTCGTTGATCACGACGGCCGTCGGGTGCGCGCGCCGCCACTCGTCCACCACCGCGCCCAGCAGCTGCTCGCCACCGACGACGAGGTCACCGGTCGGCGACAGCTCCGCCGGCACGGCACCGAGCAGCGACAGGTGGCTCGGCGTGGCCTTGAGGAACGCCGCCTGCTCCACCGGTACCGCGTCCTCGTCCAGGTCGCTCACCACGATGCGGCCGCCGGCCAGCAGCGGGCCGAACAGCGTCGTGACGGTGAGGTCGAACGAGACCGGCGAGTGCAGCACCGCCGCCCCGCGCAGACCGCCGTAGACCTCGATCGACCAGGCCAGGTAGTCGACCACCGAGCGGTGCTCGACGACCACGCCCTTGGGCCTGCCGGTCGACCCGGACGTGTAGATCACGTACGCCGCGTCGCCGGTGGACAGCGGCGTGGTCCGGTCGTGGTCGCCGGGATCGTCGTCCCGGCCGTCCTCGCCGCGCAGGAAGTCGCGGTCGTCGAGCACCAGGACCGGCCGGGCGTCGCCGAGCACGAACGCGACCCGGTCCGCGGGCTGGTCCGGCTCGACCGGCACGTACGCGGCGCCCGCTTTGAGCACGGCCAGCACCGCCACGAGCAGCTCGGCGGAGCGCGGCAACGAGATCGCGACGTACCGGCCAGGGCCGACGCCCTGCGCGATCAGCCGGTGCGCCACGCGGTTGGCACGGGCGTTGAGCTCGGCGTACGTCCACGTCTCGCCGCCGTCCACCACCGCGGTGGCCTCCGGCGTCCGCCGCACCTGCGCCTCGAACAGGTCCGTGATGGTGGCGTCGGGCACGGCGTGGGCCGTGTCGTTCCACGCGTGCAGCACGGTCCGTTGTTCGTCTTCGTCCATCAACGGCAGGTCGGCCAGCGGGAGGTCGGGGTCGGTGGCGGCGGCGGTCAGCAGCACGCGCAGGTGCCCGGCCATCCGCTCGACGGTCGCGGCGTCGAACAGGTCGGTGTTGTAGTTGACCGCCGCGTGCAGTGCGTCGTCGTCCTCCTGGAACTCCCACGTGAGGTCGAAGTTGGCCGCCACCTTCGGCAACGGCAGGTCCTCGACGCGCAGGCCGGGCAGCTCCGGCACGGCGTCGGGGGTGTTCTGCAGGATCACCATCGCCTGGAACAGCGGGGTGCGGCTGGTGTCGCGGTCCGGCTTCAGTTCGTCCACCACGCGCTCGAACGGCACGTCCTGGTGGGCGAACGCGTCGAGCACCCCACCCCGGACCTCGCCGAGGAACTCGCGGAACGTCGCACTTCCGTCCACAGTGGACCTGAGTACCAGCGTGTTGACGAAGAACCCGACCAGGCCCTCCAGTTCGGCGCGGTCCCGGCCGGAGGTCACCGTGCCCACGGCGATGTCGTCCTGCCGGGACCAGCGGGCGAACAGCACCTGGCACGCGGCGACCAGCGCCATGAACAGGGTGCCGTCCTGCTGCCGCGCCAGTGCCTTGAGCGCGTCGGCGACGTCCGCGGGCAGGGTGAACAGGTGCACCGCGCCGCGGTTGGTGCGGACGGCGGGCCTCGGCCGGTCGGTCGGCAGTTCCAGCGGGGTGACGCCGGCGAGCCGGTCCCGCCAGAACGAGAGCTGCTCCTCGGCCAGCGGTCCGGTGAGCCTTTCCCGTTGCCACGCCGCGTAGTCCGCGTACTGGATCGGCAGGTCGGGCAGTGCCTCACCGCGGTAGAGCGCGTTCAGCTCGGCGGTCAGCACGCCGTTGGACCAGCCGTCGGTGATGATGTGGTGCGCCAGCAGGAGGAGCACGTGGTCGTCCTCGGCCACCCGCACCAGCAACGGCCGCAGCAGCGGGCCTCGAGCGAGGTCGAACGGGCGGGTGCTCTCCCGCTCCAGCACCTCGGCGAGGCCGTCCTCGCCGCCGAGCACGTGGAGCACCGGCACCTCGACGGGGTGGGGCGGGTGCACGACCTGCACACCTTGGCCGTCCACGCCGTCGAAGGTGGTGCGCAGCGACTCGTGCCGCGCGACCAGCGCGGTCAGCGCCGCGTTCAGGGCGTCGACGTCCAGACGACCGCGCAGCCGCAGGAGCGACGGCGACAGGTAGTCGGTGCTCTCCGGCTCGAACTGGTCGAGGAACCACAGCCGCTGCTGCGCGAACGACAACGGTAGAGCACCGTCGCGTGACGTCCTCGGGATGACGTCCCCGGCCGCTCCCGTCCCCGCCCCGATCTCCTCGACCAGCCGGGCGACCGTCGGCGAGGTGAAGAGCACGCGCGGCGACACGGGCGCGTCCAGTTCGGCGCGCAGCCGGGACACGACCCGGATGCTGAGGATGGAGTCGCCGCCGAGCTCGAAGAAGTTGTCGTCGAGCCCGACCCGCGACACGCCCAGCACGTCGGCCCAGATGCGGCAGACCCGCTCCTCGGCCGGGGTGCGCGGGGCGCGGTAGGCCGAGGCCGCGGCCTGCAAGTCCGGTGCGGGCAGCGCGCGCCGATCGACCTTGCCGTTGGCGTTCAACGGAATCGCGTCCAGCTCGACGAACGCCGACGGGACCAGGTAGTCGGGCACCCTGTCCGCGAGCCACGGCCGCAGGTCGGTCGCCGCACCCGTCACGTAGGCGACGAGCCGCTGGTGCCCGTCGACCCGGCGGGCGATGACCACGGCCTCGCGCACGCCGGGGTGCTGGGACAGCACGGCTTCGACCTCACCGGGTTCGACCCGGTGGCCGCGGATCTTGACCTGGTCGTCGGTCCGCCCCAGGTAGTCCAGCGTGCCGTCGGCCAGCCACCGCGCCCGGTCACCGGTGCGGTACATCCGCTCCCCCGGACCGCCGAACGGATCCGCGAGGAACCGGTCCGCGGTCAGGCCCGGACGGCCGAGGTACCCGCGAGCGAGCTGCGCGCCGGCCAGGAACAGCTCTCCCGGCACCCCGACGGGCACCGGTCGCAGCTGCTCGTCCAGCACGTGGGCGCGCACGTTCAGCAACGGCCGGCCGACCGCGACGGGCGCATCGGCCGTGATCCGGCAGGACAGGGCGTCCACTGTGGACTCGGTCGGGCCGTAGAAGTTGTAGCTGACGGTCCCCCGCACCTCCGCCAGGCGCCGCCACAGGTCCTCGCCGATCGCTTCGCCGCCCAGCATCAGCACCTTCGGCCGGTGCTCGCCGTCCACGAGCCCGGCCTCCACCAACTGCCGTGCGTAGGACGGGGTCAGGTCCAAGAAGTCGATCCGGCGGTCACGCACGTACCGCACGAGTGCGGACGGGTCGAGCCGCACGTCCTCGTCCAGCACGTGCAACTCATGACCGTCGGCCATCAGCACGACGCCTTCCAGCGACGTGTCGAACGAGAACACCGCCGACAGGGCGACGCGCAACCGGTTCCCGGCCACGAAGTCCTCGCGGTGGTTCACCAGCAGGTTGACCAGGCTGCCGTGCTCGACCACCACACCCTTGGGCCGTCCGGAGGAGCCGGAGGTGTAGATGACGTAGGCGGCGTGGTCGCCGCGCACCGGAGCCAGGTTCGAGGCGTCCTGGTCGTCGGCGTCCGGCAGCGACCCGCGCACCACGAGCACCGGGTCGGCGTCGCGCAGCAGGAAGTCCACCCGGTCGGCGGGCAGCGACGGGTCGACCGGCAGGTACACCCCGCCGGCCTTCCAGATCGCCAGCAACGCCACCACGAACTCGACCGACCGCGGCAGCGACAACGCCACCACGCGCTCCGGTCCCACCCCCGAGGCCACGAACACCCGCGCCACCCGGTTCGCCCACGCGTTCAGCTCCGCGAACGACGACGACCGGTCCCCCACCACCAGGGCGGTGGCGTCCGGTGTGGCCTCCGCCTGGCTCTCGAAGACCTCCACGACCGACTGCGCCGACACCTCGCCGTCGGTGGCGTTCCACTCCACGAGCACCTGGCGGCGTTCGTCGTCGGTCATCAACGGCAGCTCGCCGAGCGCACGGGCCGGCTCGGTCGCGATGCCCTCCAGCACCGCCGCGAGACGGGTGGCGAGGCGTTCGACCGTGGCGGCGTCGAACAGCCGCGGGTCGTAGTCCAGCTCCAGCCGCAGCCGGTCGCCGAGGTTCGCGCTGAGGGCCAGCGGGAAGCTGGTGGTGTCGGCGCCCTCCACCTCCTGCACCCGCACGCCCTGCGAGTCGTCGAGCAGCTCGTCCACCGGGTAGTTCTCGAACACCACGGCGCTGTCGAACAACGACGACCCCGCCGGGACGTCGCTCCACGACCGCAGGTCGGCCAGCGACACGAAGTCGAACCGCCGCGACTCCGTCTGCGCCGCCTGCAGGTCCCGCAGCCACGGCAGCACCGGAGCGTCCAGGTCGACCCGGACGCGGGTGGGGACGGTGTTGATGAACATGCCGACCATGGACCCGATGCCCGGCAGCTCCGCCGGGCGTCCCGAGACCGTCGTGCCGAACACGACGTCGGACTCACCGCTGTAGCGCGACAGCAGCAACGCCCACGCACCCTGCACCACGGTGTTGGCGGTCAGCCCGCCGGCGCGGGCGACCCGGTTCAGGGCGGCCGAGCGGCCGGCGTCCAGTTCGACGTGGACGGACGCGCTGGACTCCGCGCGGTGCGCTTGGACCGGCGAGCGGTCCCACGGCAGCGGGGTCGGCGCCTCGACGCCGGCGAGCACCTGGCGCCAGTGCCGTTCGGCCGCCGCGGTGTCCTGCCCGGCCAGCCACCGCAGGTAGTCGCGGAACGGCCGCCGCGGCGGGAGCTCCGGTTCCGCACCGCGCACGACCGCGGTGTACTGCTCGCAGACCTCGGCCAGCACCTGCGCGAAGCTCCACCCGTCCAGCAGCACGTGGTGGGCCGTCCAGAGCAGCACCACCTCGTCGTCGGTGAGTCGTGCGATTGCCAGGCGCAGCAACGGTGGCGTGGTGAGGTCGAGCTCCTCCCCGCCCACTGAGGCGTCATGCTCCTCGACCGGCAAGTGGCGCCAGTCGTGCACGGTGATCGGCACGTCGACGCGGTGGCGCACGACCTGCACCGGTGCCTCGACGCCTTCCCACACCACGCCGCCGCGCAGCACCGGAGTGCGGTTCACGACCCGGCGGCACGCCTCGGCCAGCGCGTCCGGGTCGGACACCCCGGACAGCCGCAGCCGGAACCGGTTCGAGTAGGCGGTCGACGTGTCGTCCACCAGTGTGTGGAACAGCATTCCGGTCTGCAGCGGGGTCAGCGGATACACGTCCTCGACCTCGGCACCGGTGCCGACCAACCGGTCCACCGCCGCCTGGTCCAACCGCGCCAACGGGAAGTCCGAAGGCGTGCGGCCACCGGCACCTGGCTTGGCGCAGTGCGCCACGATCTCCGCCAGCCCGCACATCACGGCCTCGGCGACGGTCCGCACGGTCGACTCGTCGTGCAGGTGCTCGGAGTAGAACCAGGACAGCACGAGTTCGCCGTCCTCGACGCCGCCGACGACGTCGAGCTGGAACGGCCGCGGGCTGTCGGCGGCCGAGTCGGCTCCGCGGTCGTCCAACCGGCCGCGAACCAGGCCTTCCTCGGCCGCTGCCACGTCGAACCGGCCGTGGTAGTTGAAACTCACCGGCGGCAACGCGGACCCGGTCAGGGAGTTCGCGCGGAGCTGGCGCAGCGCCTCGAACCCGAACCCGCGGCCGGGAACGGCCCGCAGCTGTTCCTTCACCGACTTGAGCACCACGCCCCAGTCGCCGGCGGGCACGGTCAGCGCGACCGGGTACTGCGTGGTGAACCAGCCGACGGTGCGCGAGGTGTCGACGCCGTCGAGCACGTCCTCACGGCCGTGGCCCTCCATCGTCACGGCGACGCGGTCCCGTCCGGTCCACGCCGACAGGGCCCGGCCGAGTGCGCTGAGCAGCACGTCGTTGACCTGCGTGCGGTAGACGTCCGGCACGCGGTGCAGCAGGGCGTCGGTGTGCTCCCTGCCCAGCCGCACCGACACCACGCGCGTGGATCCGGCGGTGTTGGCGCCGTCGCGGTCCACCGGCACGTCGCCCGGCACGCCGAGCGCGGCGGTCCAGTGCGGCAGTTCCGCGTCGAACGCGCCGGAGCGCACGTGCTCGGCGAGCCGGTGGGCCCACTGGGTGAACCGGGTGCCGACCGGGTCGAGGGTGATCCGCTCGCCCGCCACGGCCTGGCGGTACGCGATCTCCAGGTCGCCGAGCAGGATGCGCCACGACACGCCGTCGACGACGAGGTGGTGCACCACCAGGCTCAACCGCTTGCCGGAGAACACCAACGCGCGCATCACCGGACCGCGGCTGATGTCCAACCCCGCCCGGGCGGCGGTGACCAGAGCTTCTTCCTCCACTGTGGACACGTCGTGGCGTTCCAGCTCGACCACGGCGTCGGCCACGTCCTGGACCCACTCGCCGTCCACGCGGGTGAAGCGGGTGCGCAGGGCCTCGTGGTGCGCCACGACCGCGGCCAGGGCGCGCTCCAGCGCGTCGACGTCGGTGTCGTCGGCCAGCTCCAGGTGCACCGACATGGTGAAGTGGTGCGGGTCGTCGGTGTGGGAGTCGAGGTACCACTGCTGGATCGGCGTGAGCGGCGCCGGCCCGGCGATGTCCGGGAGCGCGGTCTTCGGTTCGTTCGTGCGGACGACGGTGGCCAGCTCGGCGATGGTCTGGTGGGTGAACAGGTCCCTGGTGGCCAGCTCGAGGCCGGCCTGGCGGGCTTTCGACACGACCTGGATGCTCAGGATCGAGTCGCCGCCCAGGCCGAAGAAGTTGTCGTGCACGCCGACGCGGTCCACGCGCAGCGCCTCGGCCCAGACCCGCGCCAATTCCCGTTCGACGGCGGTGCGCGGCGCCACGTGGTCCTGCGACCCACCGGCGTCGGGGGCGGGCAGGGCACGGCGGTCCACCTTGCCGCTGTCGGTCGTGGGCAGCTCGTCGAGCAGCACGAACAACGACGGCACCAGGTGGTCGGGCAGCCGGAGCTTCAGCTGCGCCCGCAGTTCGTCCACCTCAACGGTTCCCACGACGTAGCCGACGAGGCGGTGGGTGCCCGGTTCGACCTCCTGGGCCACGACCACGGCCTGCGCCACCCCCGGCAGGCCGGCCAGCGCGGCCTCGACCTCGCCGGGTTCGACGCGGTAGCCGCGGATCTTGACCTGGTCGTCCGCGCGGCCCCGGTACTCCAGCACGCCGTCGGCGGTCCAGCGGACCAGGTCGCCGGTCCGGTACATCCGGCTGCCGGGCGGCCCGAACGGGTCGGCGACGAACCGGTCCGCGGTCAGGCCCGGCCGGTTCAGGTAGCCGCGCGTCACCTGGTCACCGGCCAGGTGCAGCTCGCCCGGCACCCCGACCGGCTGGGGCCGCAGCCCCGCGTCGAGCACGTAGGCGCGCAGGCCCTGCCCCGGCGTGCCGATCACCGGCAGGTCCCGGCCGGTGATCTCGGTCCACACGGAGTCCACGGTGCACTCGGTGGGGCCGTAGAGGTTCACCGCGGTGACGCTGTCGGCCTCGGCGAGCGCACGCCACAGCGGCTCCCCGACGGCCTCGCCGCCCAGGGCGAGCAGCAGCGGCCGTTCGAGCACCCCTTCCGGCAGGAGCTGGCGCAGGTAGGACGGGGTGCAGCTGAGGAAGTCGATGCCGTGCAGGGCGATGTGCTCGACCACGGCCCGCGGGTCGAGCCGGACGTCGTCGTCGAGCAGGTGCAGCTCGTGGCCCGCGGCCAGCAGGAGCAGGCCCTCCCAGGAGGCGTCGAAGGTGTACGCGGCGGTGGCGATGCCCCGCAGGACGGTGCCGTCCCGGGGCAGCAGGCGGGCGTGGTGGTCGGCGACGAGCGCGGCGAGGTTGCGGTGCTCGACCACGACGCCCTTGGGACGGCCGGTGGAGCCGGAGGTGTAGATCACGTACGCGGCGTGCTCCGACCGCAGCGGCGCCGTGCGGTCGGCGTCGGACGGATCGGTCGCGGGACGGGCGGCCACGGCGGGGTCGTCGAGCCGCACGTGCGGCAGGTCGCCGTGGACGCTGTCGTCCGCCACCACCACGAGCACCGGCCGGGCGTCGTCGAGCACGAACGCGATCCGCTCCGCCGGGTGCTCCGGGTCGACCGGCAGGTACGCGCCACCGGCCTTGAGCACGGCCAGGATCGCGAGCACCAGCTCGGCCGAGCGGGGCAGCGCCAGCGCCACCACCGACTCCGGCCCGACGCCCGCGGCGATCAGGTGGTGGGCGATCCGGTTGGCGTCGGCGTTGAGCTCGGCGAAGGTCCACGACCGGGCTCCGTCGACCAGCGCGGTCGCGTCGGGCGTGCGGGCGGCGCGGTCCTGGAAAACCTCGTGGTAAGCCGGTGCCGGGCCGGCGGTGCCGGTGTCGTTCCACCTCTCCAGCACGTTCACGAGCTCGTCGTCGGTGAGCAGCGGCAGGTCGGCCACGGCGAGATCGGGTTCGGCGGTCGCGCCGTCGAGCAGCACGCCGACGTGGGCCACCAGCCTCTCGGCCGTGGCCGCGTCGAACAACGCGGTGTCGTAGGTCAGCACCGCCTCCAGCCGGCCGTCGACCTCCTGGAACTGGAACGACACGTCGAAACCGGCCGCGACCGACGGCGGCGGCAGCTCCTCGACCCGCAGACCGGGCAGGCGCGGTTCGTCGCCGCCCGTGTTCTGCAGCACGACCATCGCCTGGAACAGCGGGGTGCGGCTGGGGTCGCGCACGGGGTGCACCTCGTCCACGACCCGTTCGAACGGCACGTCCTGGTGGGCGAAGGCGTCCAGCACCGTCTCCCGCACCTGGCCGAGCAGGTGCCCGAAGCCCTCGCGCGGGTCGACGTCGCAGCGCAGCACCAGCGTGTTGACGAAGAACCCGACCAGACCCTCGAGCTCGGTGCGGTCACGGCCGGAGACGACCGTGCCGACGGCGACGTCGCGCTGCCCCGACCACCGGGAGAACACCGCCTGGCACGCGGCGACCAGCGCCATGAACAGCGTGCCGTCGTGCCGGCGGGCCAACGCCCTGAGCCGCTCGGTGACCTCGGCGGGCACCTGGAAGTGCACGAGAGCGCCCTGCTTGACCCGGGTCGCCGGCCGGGGTCGGTCGGTGGGCAGCTCCAGCGGCCGCATGCCGTCGAGCGCACGACGCCAGTGCGCCAGGTGCTCGCGCAACGCCTCCTCGGTCGAGGAGTTCCGCTGCCACACCGCGAAGTCGGCGTACTGCACCGGCAGGTCGGGCAGCTCCGCGTCCCCGCCGCCCGTCGCGGCCTCGTAGCAGGCGCCGAGCTCACCGAGCAGCACGCCGTTGGACCAGCCGTCGGTGATGATGTGGTGCAGCACCAGGGACAGCACGTGGTCGTCCTCGCCCAGCCGCGCCAGCAGCACCCGCACCAGCGGGCCGCGCCGCAGGTCGAACGGCGTGGTGGTCTCGCGGGTCAGGACGTGGGCCAGCTCCTGCTCGGTCACGTCCACCACCGCCACCTCGAGGGGCCGCGGCGGGTGCACGACCTGCACACCGCGCCCGTCGACGGTGTCGAAGGTGGTGCGCAGCGACTCGTGCCGCGCGACCAGCGTCGTCAGCGCCGCGTTCAGGGCGTCGACGTCCAGGGGGCCGCGCAGCCGCAGGATCGACGGCGTCAGGTACTCGACGCCTCCGGGTTCGAACTGGTCGAGGAACCACAGCCGCTGCTGGGCGAACGACAGCGGCAGGGCGCCGTCGCGCGGCACCACGGGGATCTCGGCCAGCCCGGCCTTCGCCGACTCCGCGACCAGCGCGGCGATCCCGGCGACGGTCGGGTGGGTGAACAGCGTCCGCGGCGACATCTCCACGTCGAACGCGGCCCGCAGCCGCGAGATCACCCGGATGCTGAGGATGGAGTCGCCGCCGAGCTCGAAGAAGTCGTCCCGCACACCGATGCCGGGCACGCCCAGCACCTCCGACCAGATGGCCGCCACCTCGCGCTCCACGTCCGTGCGCGGTGCGACGTGCTCGGTGCGCGCCCCGGTGAAGTCGGGCGCGGGCAGGGCGCGGCGGTCGACCTTGCCGTTGGCGTTCAGCGGAATCGCGTCCAGCTCGACGAACGCCGCCGGCACGAGGTAGTCGGGCAGCCGCTGCGCCAGCCAGGTCCGCAGGTCGGTCGCGGCACCCGTCACGTAGGCGACGAGCCGCTGATGTCCCTCGTCCTTCCGTGCGATCACCACTGCTTCGCGGACGTCGGGGTGCTGCGTCAGCGCGGCCTCGACCTCGCCGGGCTCGATCCGGAAGCCGCGGATCTTCACCTGGTCGTCGGTGCGGCCCAGGTAGTCCAGGGTGCCGTCGGCCAGCCACCGGACGCGGTCGCCGGTGCGGTACATGCGGTCGCCGGGCTCGCCGAACGGGTCCGCGAGGAACCGGTCGGCGGTCAGGCCCGGACGGCCGAGGTACCCGCGGGCGAGCTGGATGCCGGCGAGGTGCAGTTCTCCCGGCACGCCGACGGGGACCGGCTCCAGGTCCTCGTCCAGCACGTAGGCCCGCGTGTTGGGCAGCGGGCGTCCCACGACCGGTCGCCCGGCGCCGGTGATCCGGCCGGACAGGGCGTCCACTGTGGACTCGGTCGGACCGTAGAAGTTGTAGCTGACGGTCCCCCGCACCTCCGCCAGGCGCCGCCACAGGTCCTCGCCGATCGCTTCGCCGCCCAGCATCAGCACCTTCGGCCGGTGCTCGCCGTCCACCAGCCCGGCCTCCACCAACTGCCGTGCGTAAGACGGGGTCAGGTCCAAGAAGTCGATCCGGCGGTCACGCACGTACCGCACGAGTGCGGACGGGTCGAGCCGCACGTCCTCGTCCAGCACGTGCAACTCATGACCGTCGGCCATCAGCACGACGCCTTCCAGCGACGTGTCGAACGAGAACACCGCCGACAACGCCACCCGCAACCGGTGGCCGCGGGCGAAACCCTCCCGGTGGGCCACCAGCAGGTTCACCAGGCTGCCGTGCTCGACCACGACGCCCTTGGGCCGCCCGGTCGAACCGGACGTGTAGATCACGTACGCCGCCTGCCCCGGATCCACCGGCTCCAGGTCGGCCGAGTCGTCGGACTCGGGCAGGCCGTCGCGCACCACCAGCACCGGGTTCGCGTCCCGCAGCAGGAACTCCACCCGGTCGGCGGGCAGTGACGGGTCGACCGGGAGGTAGACCCCGCCGGCCTTCCAGATCGCCAGCAACGCCACCACGAACTCGACCGACCGCGGCAACGACAACGCCACCGCACGTTCGCGACTCACGCCCGACGCGACGAAAGCCCGTGCCACCCGGTCCGCCCACGCGTTCAGCTCCGCGAACGACAGCGACAGGTCCCCCACCACCAACGCGACCGCGTCCGGAGTGGACAGCGCCTGCCTCTCGAACACCTCGACGACCGACTTCTCCGTCACCTCGGTGGCCGTGTCGTTCCACTCCACGAGGACCTGGTGCCGCTCGTCGCCGGTCATCAGCGGCAATGCGGACACCGGTCGTGCCGAGTCGGCGGCGATGGCGTCGACGAGCAGCAGCAGCCGGTCGGCGAGGCGATGGGCCGTGTCGGCGTCGAACAGGTGCGGGTCGTAGGCCAGGTCGAGGCGGAGGCGGTCGTCGAGCACGGCGCTGAGGGTGAGCGCGAAGGTCGTCGTGTCGCGGGCCTGCACCTCGGCCGCCCGGATGCCGCCGACCTCGGCGACGTCGTTGAGCGGGTAGTTCTCGAACACCACGGCGCTGTCGAACAACGACGACCCCGCCGGGACGTCGCTCCACGACCGCAGGTCGGCCAGCGACACGAAGTCGAACCGGCGCGACTCCGTCTGCGCCGCCTGCACCTCGCCCAGCCAGGTCGCGACGTCGGTGTCGGCGCGCACGGCGACCCTGGCCGGCACGGTGTTGATGAACAGGCCGATCATCTGCTCCACGCCCGGCAGCTCACCGGGGCGGCCGGACACCGTCGTGCCGAACACGACGTCGGACTCGCCGCTGTAGCGCGAGAGCAGCAACGCCCACGCACCCTGCACCACGGTGTTGACGGTGAGGCCGTGGCGGCGGGCGGTGCGGCGCAACCGGTCGGTCTGCTCGGCGGTCAGCGCCACCGGCACCGCCGTGGAGGACTCCGTGGCGTGGTCGCGCGTGGGCGGGCGGTCGTAGGGCAGGGCGGTGGGCGCGGAGAAACCCGCCAGCACCTCACGCCAGTGGCGTTCGGCGTCGGACCGGTCCTGCGCGTCCAGCCAGCGCAGGTAGTCGCGGAACGGCCGCCGGGACACGACCTCCGGTGCGCCGCCCGCCGTGATCGCCCGGTACTGCTCGCACACCTCGGCGAACACCTGCGCGAGGCTCCACCCGTCCAGCAGCACGTGGTGGAACGTCCAGACCAGCAGCACCTCGTCGTCGGACAACCGGGCCAGGTCGATCCGCATCAGCGGCGCCCGGCGCAGGTCGAGGTCCTGCGCGCCCAGCGCTTCCAGCTCGCGTTCGCGGTCCTCTTCGGACAGTGGGCGCCAGTCGTGGTGCGTGGTCGGCAGGTCGACGTGCGAGCGGATCACCTGCACGGGCCGCTCGACGCCCTCCCAGACCAGGGCGCCGCGCAGCACCGGCGTGCGGTCGACGACGCGGTGCCACGCGGTGGCGAGGGCCCGTTCGTCGGTGACGCCGGTCAACCGCAGGCGCACCTGGTCGAAGTAGGCGGTGGACGACGGGTCGGCCAGGCCGTGGAAGAGCATGCCCTCCTGCAGCGGCGTCAGCGGGTAGACGTCCTCGACCTCGGCACCGGTGCCGACCAGCCGGTCCACCGCCGCCTGGTCCAGCCGCGCCAGCGGGAAGTCCGACGGCGTGCGGCCACCGGCACCCGGCTCGGCGCAATGCGCCACGATCTCGGCCAGTCCACGCATCATCGCGTCGGCCACCGCTCGCACCGTCGACTCGTCGTGCACGCGGCCGGAGTACAGCCAGGTGAGTTCCAGCCGGCCGTTCTCCACCAGACCGACGACGTCGACCAGGTACGCGCGGGCGTTGCCGGGAGCGCTGTCCCGGCCGAGCGGGGCGCGGCGAGCGCGGACGAGCCCGTCGTCCTCGGCCGCGACGTCCCACTGGCCGTGGTAGTTGAAGCTGATCAACGGGTGCGGGTCGTCCCGCAGCGCCGAAGCCGGGGAGCCGGGAGCGGACAGGTAGCGCAGCGCCGCGTAGCTCTGGCCACGGCGCGGCAGTGCGCGCACCTGCTCCTTGACCGACTTCAGCACGCCGCCCCAGTCGCCCTCCGGCACGTGCAGGGCGAGCGGGAACTGGCTGGTGAACCAGCCGACGGTCCGGGAGAGGTCGAGGTCGTCGGGCACGTCCTCGCGCCCGTGGCCCTCCAGGCCGACCAGCACGCGGTCGTGCCCGGTCCAGCCGGCCAGCGCCCGGCCGAGCGCGCTGAGCAGCACGTCGTTGACCTGCGTGCGGTAGACGCCCGGCACCTGGTGCAACAGCGCCCCGGTGTCGGCGGCGCTGAGCCGCACGGTGACCGACCGGACGTCCTCTGCGGGGTCGCCGTCGTGGTCCACCGGGATCTCGGCGGGGGCGGAGGCGGCGAAGCCGGTCCAGTGGTCGAGGTCGGCGTCCAGCTCACCCGCGCGCACCCGATCTGCCAGGCGGCGGGCCCACGTGGCGAACGCGGTGGTCACCGGTTCCAGCGCGATCGGCTCGCCGCGCAGCACCTGGTGGTAGGCGGTGTCGAGGTCGTCGAGCAGCACGCGCCAGGACACGCCGTCCACGACGAGGTGGTGCACGGTCAGGAAAAGTCGGCGGCGGCCGTCACCGAGGCGGAACAGCAGGGCTCGCAGCAGTGGGCCTTCGGTGAGGTCGAGGCTCGACTGGGCGGTGAGGGCGGCCTCGTCGCAGGCGTGGTCGTCGAGGCCGGTCAGCACCTGCAGGACGCCGGTCGGCGCAGTGGGCGCCAGGTCCTGGACCCAGCGGTCGCCGTCGCGGGTGAAGCGGGTCCGCAGCGCGTCGTGGTGCGCGACCACGGCGTCCACGGCGGTCGCCAGCGCCCGCTCGTCCACCTCGGGTGCCAGCTCGACGTGCGTGGACATGGTGAAGTGGTGCGGGTTCGCGGGCGCGGTCTCGAAGAACCACTCCTGGATCGGCGTCAGCGGCGCGGGCCCCGCGACCGGGGCGTCCCGCGCCTGGTCGGCCACGGCGGTCGCGACGGCGGCCAGCTCGGCGACGGTGGGGTGCAGGAAGACGTCCTTGGACGACAACCGCAGCCCTGCCCGGCGGGCGCGGGCGACGAGCTGGATGCTGAGGATGGAGTCGCCGCCCAGCTCGAAGAAGTTGTCCTCGACGCCCACGCGGTCGACGCGCAGCACCTCGGCCCAGACGCGGGCCAGCTCCCGTTCGACCGGCGTGGTGGGCTCGACGTGGCGGTCGGCCGCCGTGCGGGCCTCGGGGGCGGGCAGCGCCCGGCGGTCGACCTTCCCGTTGCCGCTCAACGGAAGCGCGTTCAGCTCCACGAACGCCGACGGCACCATGTAGTCGGGCAGCTCGCGGGTGAGCCACGTGCGCAGCTCGGCGTGTGCCGGGACCGTGCCCGCCGCGGGCACGAGGTAGGCGACGAGCTGCTTGCGGCCGTCGTCGACGCGGGCGACGGTGATCGACTGGGCGACGCCGGGGTGGCGCACGAGCAGGGCGTCGATCTCCCCGGTCTCGACGCGGAAGCCGCGGATCTTGACCTGGTCGTCGGTGCGGCCGACGAACTCAACGACGCCGTGCGCGCGCCAGCGGCCGATGTCGCCGGTGCGGTACATGCGGGAGCCGGGCGGGCCGAACGGGTCGGGCAGGAACCGCTCGGCGGTCAGGCCCGGTTGCCCGAGGTAGCCGCGGGCCACGCCGGCGCCCGCGAGGAACAGCTCCCCCGGTACTCCGGCGGGAACCGGGCGCAGGCCCCGGTCGAGCACGTAGACGGCCATGCCGTCCAACGGCCGGCCGATGGGGATGACGTCGGGCACGGTGTCCGTCATCGGGAACGACGTGGCGAACGTCGTGGTCTCGGTCGGGCCGTAGCCGTCGACCACCGTCAGACCGGGGCAGGCTTCGAGCACGCCGCGCACGGCCGCGGCGGGCACCACGTCACCGCCGGTCCACACCTCCCGCAGCCCGGCGAACGCCTCCGGCGCCTCCTGGGCGACGAGCCGGAACAGCCCCGCGGTCAACCAGATCGCGGTCACGCCGCGGCCGACCGCGTCCCTGATCGCCTCGGCGTCCACGTCACCCGGCCGCGCCACCACGACCTGACCGCCGCGCAGCAGCGGCACCCACAGCTCGTAGGTGGAGGCGTCGAACGCCGACGGCGAGTGCAGCAGCACGCGGTCGTGGGCTCCGCCGTCGAAACGGGAGTCCAGTGCCAGCGCCACGACGTCGCGGTGCCGCACGGCCACCCCCTTGGGCGTGCCGGTGGACCCGGAGGTGTGCATGACGTAGGCGAGCTGGTCCGGGTGCACCACGACGGCGGGATCGGCCGCGCCGCCCCGGTCACCGTCGAGCCGTACGGTGTGGACGGAGCTGACCAGGTTCTCGTTGCGCGCATCGGTGAGCACGACCGCGATCCCGGAGTCGGCGACGACCCGCCGGATCCGGTCGGCCGGCGCACGACCGTCGAGGGGCACGTACGCCGCTCCGGCCTTGACGATCGCCAGCTCGGCGACGACCAGATCGGCGGACCGCTCCACGAGCAGCCCCACCCGGTCCTCCGGCCGCACGCCGAGTTCGACCAGCTCACGGGCGAGCCCGTTGGCCCGCGCGTCCAGTTCGGCGTAGGTGAGGGTCGCGTCGCCGGAGATCACGGCGGGCGCGTCCGGCGTCCGGCGCACCTGCTCGGCGAACAGGCCGGGGATCGTCGCCTCGACCGGCGCGCGACGGGCGTCGTTCCAGCCCACCAGCACCTGCTCGCGTTCGGCCTCCGACAGCCACGGCAGCTCGCCCAGCGGCCGGTGCGGATCGGTCGCCACGCCGTCGAGCAGCCGCACGAGGTGGCCGGAGAAGCGCTCGGCCGTGGCGGCGTCGAACAGGTCGGTGTTGTACTCCACCACCCCGTCCAGCAGGCCGTCCCGCTCCTGGAACTCGATGGTCAGGTCGAAGATGGCGTCCCGCCGGGCCAGTCCGACCCTCTCGACCGCCAGGCCCGGCAGCCGCGGCGGGGTGCGTTCGGCGTTCTGCAGCAGCACCATCACGTCGAACAACGGGTTGCGGCTGACGTCGCGGTCCGTGCGCAGGGCGTCGACCACGCGCTCGAGCGGAACCTCGTCGTGGGCGTACGCCTCCTTGACGTTCTCCTTGACCTGGTCCAGGAACTCGGCGAACGACACCCCGCTGTCCACTGTGGACCTGAGGACGACGGTGTTGACGAAGAACCCGACCAGCCGTTCCAGCCCCGGGCGGTCGCGGCCGGTGGTCACGGTGCCCACGGCCACGTCGTCCTGGCCGGCGTAGCGGGCCAGCAGCGCCTGGCACCCGGCCATCAGCACGGAGAACAGGATCGTGCCGCGTTCCTGGGCGAGCGTGCGCAAAGCCGCGGTGGTCTTGGCGGGAACGGTGAACGCGTGCGTCGCACCGTTCGTGGTGCGCACCGGCGGGCGCGGCCGGTCGGTGGGCAGCTCCAGCGGGGTGGTGCCGCTCAGCCGCCGCGTCCAGTGCTCGACCTGGCCGCGCAACGCGTCACCGGACAGCCGTTCCCGCTGCCAGGCGGCGAAGTCGGCGTACTGCAGCGGCAACGCGGGCAGCGCGGCCTCCCGCCCGTCGACGGCCGCCCCGTACAGCTCGCCCAGCTCCTCGGTCAGCACTCCCATCGACCAGCCGTCGGTGACGACGTGGTGCGCGGTGACGAGCAGCACGTGCTCGTCCTGCGCCAGCCGCACCAGCAGCGCCCGCACCAGCGGGCCGCGCCGCAGGTCGAACGGGCGGGAGTACTCCTCGACCAGCAGCTCGTCCAGGTCGCCGGGCGACTCGGCCACCGGCAGGGCGAGGTCGAACGGCGGGTGCACGACCTGCACACCCACCCCGTCGACCTCGTCGAGCGTGGTGCGCAGCGACTCGTGCCGCGCCACGAGCCCGGTCAGCGCCGCGGACAGCGCGGCCACGTCCAGGTGTCCGGTCAGGCGCAGCGCCAGCGCGCTGTTGTAGCCGGAGCCGCCGGGCTGGAAGCCGTCCAGGAACCACAGGCGCTGCTGCGGGAACGACAGCGGCAACGGCCGGGTCCGGTCGGCCGGTCTGATGGCGTCGGCCTGCTGCGAGCGGCCGGAGAGGCGGCGGCGCATCTGCTCGCGCAGGTGCGGGGGCAGCGCGGCGATGCGGTCCTCGATAGACGACGACATGGTGTGGTGTCTCCTCACAGTTCCTGGGTGGCGCCGTCTTCGAGGGCGAGGCGTTCGAGCTCGAGCAGGATCTTCTCCTCGACCAGTCCCGCGAGGTCGGCGACCGTGCGGGCGGTGAGGACGTCGTGCGGGGTCAGCGGCACGTCGAAGGCCGCACGGCAGCGGGACGTGACGAGCAGGCTGCGCATGGAGTCGCCGCCGAGTGCGATGAAGTCGTCCTCGGCGCCGACGCGCTCCACGCCCAGCACCTCGGCCCAGATCGCGGCCATGACCTCCTCGGTCTCGGTCCTGGGCGCCACGTACCGGGCGGCGGGCGCGGTCACCGACGGTTCGGGCAGCGCGGCGCGGTCGACCTTCCCGTTGGCGCTCAACGGCAACGCGTCGAGCACGACGAACACCGAGGGCACCATGTAGTCGGGCAGGGACCGTCCCGCGAACTCCGCCAGCTCCGCCGGTTCCGGCGCGCGAGCCGGGTCGGCGGGCACCAGGTAGGCCACGAGCCGCTTGCCGCCGAGGTCGTCCTCGCGGACCACCACGACCAGCCCGCCCACGCCGGGATGCCGTGCCAGCACCGCCTCGACCTCACCGAGCTCGATGCGGAAGCCGCGCAGCTTCACCTGGTCGTCGGCGCGGCCGGCGAACTCCAGCACGCCACCGGGCAGCCACCGCACGACGTCGCCGGTGCGGTACATCCGCTCCCCCGGCGTTCCGAACGGGCAGGCGACGAACCTGGAGGCCGTGAGGCCGGGCCGGTCGAGGTAGCCGCGGGCCAGACCGGCACCCGCGAGGTAGAGCTCGCCCGGCACCCCGATCGGCACCGGGCGCAGCCGGTCGTCCAGCACGTACGTGCCCATGCCGTCGAGCGCGGAGCCGATCGGCACCGTGTCCGGCACGTCGTCCTGGCCGGTCATCCGGTACGAGGTGGCGAACGTCGTGGTCTCGGTCGGTCCGTACCCGTCGACCACCACGAGACCGGGACAGGCCGCCAGCACCCGGCGGACCGCGGCGGCGGGCACGACGTCACCGCCGGTCCACACCTCGCTCACGCCCGCCAGGCAGTCCGGCGAGTCCTGCGCCAGCACGCGGAACAGGCCCGCGGTCAGCCAGAGCGCCGTCACGCCGTGCGTGGTGACCAGCTCGCGCAACGCGGCCGCGTCGAGGTCCTCCGGCGGCGCGACGACCACCCGGCCGCCCCGCAGCAGCGGCACCCACAGCTCGTAGGTGGACGCGTCGAACGCCAGCGGCGAGTGCAGGAGCACGCTCCGGTGGGCCGGGCCGTCGAACCGGGAGTCCAGTGCCAGCGCGGCGACGTCCCGGTGCCGCACCGCGACACCCTTGGGCGTGCCGGTCGAGCCCGAGGTGAACTCCACGTAGGCGAGTCCGTCCGGGTGCGCGGTGACCACAGGCCGATCGACCGTCGTCGACCCGTCGGGGACCACGACGTGGCCGTCGAACGGAACGTCCGCGTCGGTGATCAGCACCCGGCTCCCGGCCTGCTCCAGCACCAGCCGCCGGCGCTCCTGCGGCGCCCGGCTGTCCAGCGGCAGGTACGCGCCTCCCGCCTTGAGCACGGCGAGCACCGCCACCACGACGTCGGCGGATCGGCGCAGCAGCACGCCGACGCGTTCCTCTGGCCGCACGCCGAGCGAGGTCAGCCGATGCGCCAACCGGTTCGCGCGAGCGTCCAGTTCGGCGTAGGTGAGCGACGTGTCGCCGGCGACCACGGCCGTCACGTCGGGAGTCCGGTCCACCTGTGCGGCGAACAGCTCCGCGACGGTCGCGTGGGGAACGCTGATCTCCCCCGCTCCGGGAGGACGAGCCGCCGCTCGGCCTCGCCGAGGACGTCGACCTCGCCCACCGCCCGATCGGGATCGGCGGCCAGGCCGAGCAGCGCCGTGGCGAGGTGGCCGGCGACGCGCTCGACCGTGGCGGGGTCGAACAGCGCCGGGTCGTAGCTCAGCCGGAACTCCAGCTCCTCGCCGGGGCGAACTCCCACGCTCAGCGGGTAGTTGGTCGTCTCCACGGCGTCCAGGTCGCGGACGGTGACGCCGTGGGTGGCGACCTCGTCAACCGGGTAGTTCTCGAACACCACGATGCTGCTGAACAGCTCCGTGCCGCTCCAGGACTGCAGGTCCGCGAGCGACACGTGCTCGAACCGCCGGGCCTCGGCCTGCTCGGTCTGCAGGCGCCTCAACCACGCCGCGACCGGCTCGTCCTCCGCGATCGCCGTCCGCACCGGCAGGGTGTTGATGAACATGCCGGTGATGGCGTCCGCGCCGGTCAGCTCGACCGGGCGGCCGGACACGGTGGAACCGAAGCACACGTCGGTCTGCCCGCTGTAGCGCGACAGCAGCAGCGCCCACGCGCCCTGCACCACGGCGTTGAGCGTCAACCCGTTGCGCTGGGCGAAGTCGCGCAAGCCGGCGCCGGGCAGCTTCATCGTGGTCCACGCGGCCGAACGGGTGGCGTGACCCGGTTCGGCGGGCCGGTCGAGCGGCAGCGGCGTGGGAGCCTCGAACCCGCGCAGCGCCTGCCGCCAGTGCGCTTCCGCCTCGGCCGGGTCCTGTGTGGACAGCCAGCGCAGGTAGTCGCCGAACGGGCGGCGGGACGGGAGCTCGGGTTCGCGCCCGGCGGTGAAGGCCGCGTAGCAGGTGATCACGTCGTTGAGCACCTGGAACGTGCTCCAGCCGTCGAGCAGCACGTGGTGGAACGTCCACCCGACCCGCACGGCCGTGTCGGACTCGCGCGTCAGCTCCAGCCGCATCAACGGCGCGGTGCCGAGGTCGAGTTCGCCGTCGCCACCCGGCAGGCCGACCTCGCGGCAGACCACCTGCACCGGCCGGTCGACGCCCTCCCACACGACGCGGCTGCGCAGGATCGGCGTGCGTGCCACCACCTCGCGCCACGCACGCTCCAGCGCCTCGACGTCCGTGACGCCGTCGAGGACGAAGGAGAGCCGTTCGGTGTAAAGGCCTTCGTGACCGTGGGACAGGCTGTGGAACACCATGCCCGCCTGCATCGGCGTCAGCGGGTAGACGTCCTCGACGTCACGGCCGTTCCCGACGATCCGGTCCACCGCGGCCTGGTCCAAGCCCGCCAGCGGGAAGTCCGACGGCGTCCGGCCACCCGCACCCGGCTCGGCGCAGTGCGTCACGACCTCCCGCAACGCCGACGTCATCGCCTCGGCCAAGGTCCGCACGGTCGCCTCGTCGTGCACCTCGTCGCTGTAGTACCAGGTGAGCTGGAGCCGCTTGTCCTGAACCGCACCGACGACGTCGAGCAGGTGGTGCCGAGGCGTGTCGGGCGCGGCGTCCGCACCCAGTCCGCCGATCGTGCGGAACGCTTCGCCGCCCGCGGCACCGTCGAACTGCCCGAGGTAGTTGAACGCGACAGCCGGCTGCACTCCGCCGTACCGCGCGCCGTGGCCGATGCCACGCCGGGGCACCGCGCGCAGCCGTTCCTTGGTCGCCTTCAGCACCTCGCCCCAGTCCCCCGTCGGCACGTCGAGCGCCACCGGGAACACCGAGGTGAACCAGCCGACCGTGCGGGACAGGTCGACGCCGTCGAGGAAGTCGCCGTCGCGGCCGTGGCCCTCCAGGTCGACCAGCACCCGGTCCCGGCCCGTCCACCCCGCCAGCACCCGTCCCAACGCGCTGAGCAGCACGTCGTTGACCTGCGTGCGGTACACGGCGGGCACGTCCTGCAACAGCGCCCTGGTCAGGCCGGCGTCCAGCTCGACCGTGACACCGCGCACGGAACCGGTGGTGCCGGTGCCCTGGCGGTCGACGGGCACGCCGGGGTCACCGGTCACGCCCGCCCAGTGGTCGCCCTCGTCGTCGAAGCCGCCGCCGTCGGTGTACTCGGCGAGGCGCAGCGCCCACTCGCGGAACGACGTCGTCTTGGCCGCGAGGACGACCTCCTCACCGCGCCGGGCTTGGAGGTAGGCGGTTTCCAGGTCCTCCAGCAGGACCCGCCACGACACCCCGTCGACGACCAGGTGGTGCGCGGTGAGCCGCAGCGTGCGGGACGTGAGTGCGGCGCGCAGCAGCGGTCCGCGGCTCAGGTCGAACCCGGAGTCCACTTCGGACAGCACGTCGGCGGGTCCGACCGGCGGGTTGTGCTGCCGCCACCCGGACTCCGTGCGCTCGAACCGCATCCGCAACGCGTCGTGGTGCTCCACCAGACCCGCCAGTGCCTTGCGCAACGCCGCCGCGTCGACCTCGTCGGTGAACTCGACCTCCACGAACTGGTCGAAGTGCTCGGGATGCGGCGGTGCGGTGTCGAGGAACCAGCGCTGGATCGGGGTCAGCGGAACCTCGCCGGCCACCGGCCCCTGCGGTACACCGGCCGCGGTTTCGGCAGCGGGCACGGCCGCCGCGAGCGCGGCCACCGTGGGGTGGGTGAACAGGTCCCGCGGCGCGAGGCCGTACCCCGCCTGCCGGGCACGCGACACGACCTGGATGCTGATGATCGAGTCACCGCCCAGTTCGAAGAAGTCGTCCTCGACGCCGACCCGCTCGAGTCCCAGCACCTGCGCCCAGATGTCCGCGAGCACGCGCTCGGCCTCCGTGCGCGGCTCTACGTGCCGGGCACCGGTCGTCTCCCACTCCGGCGCGGGCAGCGCCCTGCGGTCGAGCTTCCCGTTGCCGGTCAGCGGAAGGCGGTCCAGGTGCACGAACGCCGATGGCACCATGTGGTCGGGCAGCGTCCGCGCCAGGAACGCGCGCAGGTCGGCGCTCCGGCCGCCCACGACGTAGCCGACGATGACGTTGCGCCCGGCGTGCTCGCGGACCTCGGCGACGGCGGCGGTCACGTCCTCGTGCGCTTCGAGCGCGGCCTCGACCTCCCCCAGCTCGATGCGGAAGCCGCGGATCTTGACCTGGTGGTCGGCGCGGCCGAGGTAGTCGAGCCGGCCGTCCTTCCAGCGCGCCAGGTCACCCGTGCGGTACATGCGGGAGCCGGGTGCGCCGAACGGGTCGGCGACGAACCGGGACGCGGTCAGGCCCGGCCGGTTGAGGTACCCGCGGGCCAGCCCGGCGCCGGCGACGTGCATCTCGCCGACGACGCCGGGCGGCACCGGCCGCAGGTCCTCGTCGAGGACGTACACGCGCAGGTCCGGGATGGGTTCGCCGACGGTGCCGTCGGCGGGCGTCCACGTGACGTGCACGGTGGTCTCGGTGATGCCGTACATGTTGATCAGCTCGCCGGGACCGGTCCAAGCCGCCAGCTTGCGCACGTCCAGCGCCTCACCGCCGAAGACCACGTACCGCAGGGAGAGGTCGCGCGGTTGTTCGGCGATCAGCTGGTAGAACGCCGACGGCGTCTGGTTGAGCACCGTGACCCGTTCCCGCGCCAGCAGGTCGGCGAACTCGCGCGGCGAGCGCGACACCTCGTGCGGCACGACCACGAGCCGACCGCCGTGCAGCAGCGGACCCCAGAGCTCCCACACGGAGAAGTCGAAGGCGTAGCTGTGGAACAGGGTCCACACGTCGTCGGCACCGAACCCGAACCAGGCGTCGGTGGCCGAGAACAGCCGGGCCACGTTGGCGTGCGGCACGACGACGCCCTTGGGCCTGCCGGTGGAACCGGAGGTGTAGATGACGTACGCGGGGTTCTCCGGCCGCAGCACCACTTCCGGTGCCGTGGAGGGCATGCCGGACAGCTCCGGCAGCTCGGTCAGCACGGCCACCGGCCGGGTGTCCTCGACCATCCCCGCGATCCGGTCCTCCGGGTAGGAGGGGTCGATCGGCAGGTAGGCCGCGCCGGACTTGAGCACGCCCAGCACCGCCACGACCAGGTCGGTGGACCGCGGCAGCCGCAGCGCGACGTACTCCTCCGGTCCGGCACCGCGTTCGACCAGCAGGTGCGCCAGCCGGTTGGCGCGGGCGTCGAGCTCGGCGTAGGTCAGGTGCTCGCCCTCGCAGGTGACCGCGACGGCGTCCGGGGTGCGCGCGGCCTGCTCGGCGAACAACCGGGGCAGCGTCGCCACCGGGAAGTCCCCGCCGGTCGGGTTCCACTCGACCAGCACCTGTTCGCGTTCGGCGTCGTCGAGCAGCCGCAGCTCGCCCATCGGCAGCGCGGGGTCCACCAGCACGTCGTCCAGCAGCATCCGCAGGTGCCGGCCGAGCCGCCGCACCGTGGCCTCGTCGAACAGCGCCGGGTCGTGGTCGAGCTCGACCACGAGACGCGGTCCGGGCGACACCACGACCGTGAGGGCGTAGTTGGTGGGCTCGTGCGCGTGCACGTCGTGCAGCCGCAGGCCGTGCGCGGCCATGGCGTCCTCGTCGAACGGGTAGTTCTCGAACACCACGATGCTGTCGAAGAGGTTCGCGCCACCGGGCAGGGCGCTCCACCCGCGCAGCCGCGACAGGGGCACGTGCTCGAAGCGCCGCGCCTCCGCCTGGTCGGCCTGCAGCTCCCGCAGCCACGACAGCTGGTCCCGCCCGCGGTCGACGGCGACCCTGGTGGGCACGGTGTTGATGAACATGCCCACCGTCGACTCCACGCCCGGCAGGTCGGCGGGACGACCGGACACGGTGGTGCCGAACACGACGTCGGACGTGCCGGCGTAGCGGGCCAGCAGCACCGCCCACGCGCCCTGCACCACCGTGTTCACGGTCAGGCCGTGCCGCTGCGCCGCTTCGCGCAGCCGCTGGGTGCTCTCGGCGGTCAGCTCGAAGCGGACGGTGCCACCGGACTGCGCGCGGTGCGCGTCGACCGGGCGGCGGTCGAACGGCAGTGGCGTGGTCTCGCCGAAGCCGTCGAGCACGCGCCGCCAGTACCGCTCGGCCTGCTCGCCGTCCTGCCGGTCGAGCCAGTGCAGGTACTCGCGGAACGGCGGGCGGGCCGTGGTGGGTCCCGGGGTGCCGCGGGTGATGGCCGCGTGGTGCTCGCAGACCTCGGTGAACAGCTGGGCGGCGCTCCACCCGTCGAGCAGGACGTGGTGGAACGTCCACAGCACCAGCACCTCGTCGTGCGCCAGGCGGGCGATCGCCACCCTCATGAGCGGTGCGGTGGTGAGGTCCACCCCGGCCGCGCGGTCGCTCTCCAGCAGCGCGCGCAGCTGCTCGTCCTCGTCGAGGCCGCTCCAGTCGAGGTGGGTGATCGGCAGGGTGACGTCGGGGCGCACGAGCTGCAGCGGTTCCGCGAGCCCGTCCCAGACGACCTCGCTGCGCAGCACGGCGTTGCGGTCCACGACGCGTTGCCAGGCCTCGCCCAGCACCAGCGGGTCGGTCACGCCGGAGAGCCGGAAGCGGACCTGGTTGAAGTACGCACCGGAGGTCGTGCCGTCGACCAGGCCGTGGAAGACCATGCCCGCCTGCATCGGCGTCAGCGGGTAGACGTCCTCCACGTCACGGCCGTCACCGGCCAGCCGGGCCACCGCGGCCTGGTCCAGCCGCGCCAGCGGGAAGTCCGACGGTGTCCTGCCGCCCGCGCCCGGCCGGGCGCAGTGGGCCACGACCTCCCGCAGGGCGGCGACCATCGCCTCGGCCAAGCCCTGCACAGTCCGCCGGTCGTGCACCCGGTCGCTGAAGTACCAGGTGAGGTCGAGGCAGCCGTGCTCGACCGCGCCGACGACGTCGAGCAGGTGCGGGCGCGGGGCCTCCGGCGCGCTGTCGAGCTCCAGGCTGCCGCGCACGGCGTGCAGCACGCCGCCCTCCACGGCGGACCAGTCGAGGCGGCCGAGGTAGTTGAAGCTGATCTGCGGTCCGCCGGTGCCGGGGTCGTGCAGGGCGCCGTACCCGATCCCCTTGCGCGGCACCGCGCGCAGCTGTTCCTTGACGGACTTGAGGACCGTTCCCCAGTCTCCGCCGGGCACGTCCAGCGCGACCGGGAAGATCGAGGTGAACCAGCCGACCGTGCGGGAGAGGTCGACTCCGTCGAGCACGTCCTCGCGTCCGTGGCCCTCGAGGTCCACGGGCACCCGCGTGCGGCCGGTCCAGTCGGCCAGCACCCGGCCGAGCGCGCTCAGCAGCACGTCGTTGACCTGGGTGCGGTACGCGCCGGGCACGTCCTGCAACAGCGCCCTGGTGGTCTCCGCGTCGAGCCGGACCGAGACGGCCTCGGTCGACCCGGCGGTGTTGGGACCGTCGTGGTCGACGGGCAGGGACGGGTCCACCGAGGCGGTCGCCGCCCAGTGGTCGCGCTCGTCGTCGAAACCGCCGTCGGCGGTGTGCCGGGTGAGCCGGTGCGCCCAGTCCCTGAACGACGTCGTCTTCGCGGCCAGCCGGACGGGCTCGCCGCGCACCGCCTGGTCGTAGGCGGTGACGAGGTCCTCCAGCAGGACGCGCCACGACACGCCGTCCACGACGAGGTGGTGGATCGTCAAGCGCAGCAACGGGTTCCGCAGCTCGGCGTGCAGCAGCGGCCCGGTCGCGAGGTCGAACCCCGGGCACGGGCTCGTGCTGAGCAGCTCGGCCGGCTCGACCGGCGCGTTGTGCTGCCGCCACCCGGACTCCGTGCGCTCGAACCGCATCCGCAACGCGTCGTGGTGTTCCACCAGCGCGGCGAGTGCCGTGCGCAGGGCGTCGACGTCCACATCGGACGCCAGCTCCACCGTCAGCACCTGGTCGAAGTGCTCGGGGTGGCCGGGGTTCGTGGCGAACAGCCACCGCTGCACCGGCGTGAGCGGCACGTCGCCCGCCACCCGGCCCTGGTCGGCCTCGGCGGGTCCGGCGACGGCCGCCACGGCCGCGAGCGCCGCCACGGTGGGGTGCCGGAACAGGTCGCCGGGGCTGAGCGCCAGCCCGGCCTGCCGGGCGCGCGACACCACCTGGATGCTGAGGATGGAGTCGCCGCCCAGCTCGAAGAAGTTGTCGGCGGCGCCCACGCGCTCGACGCCGAGCAGCTGCGCCCAGATCCCTGCCAGCACGGCTTCCGGTCCGTCGGCGGGCGCGACGTGCGCGGTGGTGGTGGCCCACACCGGCTCGGGAAGGGCGCGGCGGTCGACCTTGCCGCTCGCGTTGAGCGGCAGCGCGTCCACGACGACGAAGGCCGACGGCACGAGGTAGTCCGGCAACGTGCGGCCGAGGAACTCCCTCAGCGACGCCGCGTCCGGAGCGGTGCCGGGCGCGGTCAGGTAGGCGACCAGCCGCTTGCGGCCGGTGTCGTCGGCGCGCACGACCGTCACCGACCCGGCGACGGCGGGGTGTGCGGACAGGGCGGTGTCGACCTCGCCCGGTTCGACGCGGAACCCGCGGATCTTGACCTGGTCGTCGGTGCGGCCGACGAACTCCACCGTGCCGTCGGCCCGCCACCGCACCAGGTCGCCCGTGCGGTACATCCGCTCCCCCGGCGCGCCGAACGGGTCGGCGACGAACCGGGACGCGGTGAGCCCCGGTCGGCCCGCGTAGCCGCGCGCCAGGCCCGAACCGGCGATGAACAGCTCGCCCGGCACACCGATCGGGGTGGGCGACAGGGTGCCGTCGAGCACGCGCAGGCGCATCCCGTCGAGCGGGCGGCCGATGGGCACCAGGTCGCCGACCGCGCCGGCGTCGGTCATGCGGTGCGAGGTGGCGAAGGTGGTGGTCTCGGTCGGGCCGTAGCCGTCGACGACGGCGATGCCGGGGCACGCGCGCAGCACCCGCCGGACCGCCGGTGCGGGGACGACGTCACCACCGGTCCACACCTCGTGCAGCCCGCTCAGGCACTCAGGGTCGTCCTGCGCGATGACGCGGAACAGGCCCGCGGTCAGCCACAGGCCGGTCAGCCCGTGCCGGGTGACCAGGTCGCGGATTCCGTCGGCGTCCAGGTCTCCCGGCGGGGCGACCACGACGGTGCCGCCGTTCAGCAGCGGCACCCACAGCTCGTAGGTGGTGGCGTCGAACGCCGGAGCGGAGTGCAGCAGGACCCGGTCGTGCGCCCCGCCCGCGAACCGCCTGTCCCGTGCCAGGTCGGTCACGTCGCGGTGCCGCACGGCGACACCCTTGGGCACGCCCGTGGACCCCGAGGTGTGCATGACGTAGGCCAGCTGGTCCGGGTGCACCACGACGTCCGGCGTCGTGGCCGGTTCGCCGGTCAGGTCTTCGCCGCCCAGCACGACGACGCGTCCGTCGTGGCTCTCGCGCACGGTCGCGAGCCACGTGTGGTCGGTGAGGACGACCCCGGCACCGCATCCCTCCAGCAGCACGGCCAGCCGCTCGGCGGGCGCCCTGGTGTCGAGCGGGACGTACGCGCCGCCCGCCTTGGCCACCGCCAGTTCGGCGGTCACGAGGTCGGTCGAGCGGCTCAGCAGCAGAGCCACGGGTTCCTCGGCGCGCAGTCCGCGGCGCAGCAGGTGGTGCGCCAGGCGGTTGGCCCGCTCGTCCAGCTCGGTGTAGGTCAGCGAGGTGCTGCCGGCGACCACGGCCTCGGCGTCGGGTGTGCGGAGGACCTGCTCGGTGAACAGAGCGGTGACCGTGGTCGGCGGTTCGCGCCGGGCGGTGTCGTTGAACGCTTCCAGCACCTGGTGGCGTTCGTCCTGCCCGAGCAGGGGCAGCTCGCCCAGGCGCACGCCGGGGGTGATGCCCTCCAGCAGGGCCCTGAGGTGGCCGGCCATCCGCTGGATCGTGGCGGCGTCCCACAGGTCGGTGTTGTACTCGACGGACAGGTCCAGCGAGCCGTTGCGCGGCCAGAACTCCACCAGCAGCTCGAACCGCGCCCGCGGCCGCGGCAGGTGGTGCTCGGTGACGTCGAGCGCCTCGACCGTCCTGGGGCGCACCATCTCCTGCTGCAGCACGACGATCGCCTGGACCAGCGGGGTGCGGCTGGGGTCCCGGTCCGGGCGCAGCTCGTCGACGAGCCGGTCGAACGGGACCTCGTCGTGGGCGAACGCGTCGAGCACGGTGTCCTTGACGTCGGCCAGGAACCGCTCGAACGGCACCTCCGGGTCCACTGTGGACCGCAGGACGAGGGTGTTGACGAAGAACCCGACGAGGTCGTCGAGCTCCGGCCTGCCACGTCCGGCGGACGCGGTGCCCACGGCCACGTCGCGGCGGCCGGTGTAGCGGGCCAGGAGCAGCTGCACGGCCGCCGCCAGCGTGGTGAACAGGGTGGTGCCGCCGTCCCTGCTGACGTCGGACAGGCGCTGCACCAGCTCGCGCGGCAGGGCCTCGCGGTGCACCGCGCCCGCCGTGGTGCGCTGCGCGGGGCGGGGCCGGTCGGTGGGCAGGTCGAGCGGTTCGAGGCCGTCGAGGACGCGCCGCCAGTGCTCGATCTCCTCCGCCGCGGAGGGGTCGTCGAGGCGGCGTCGCTGCCACGCCGCGAAGTCGCCGTAGCGCACGGGAAGCGGCTTGAGGTCGGCTGTCGTTCTTCGGGCGGCGGACCGGTACAGCTCGAGCAGGTCGTCGACCTGGAGCCGGACCGACCAGCCGTCGGTGACGACGTGGTGCTGGTCGAGCAGCAGCACGTGGTCCTGCTCGGCCAGCCTGGCCAGCACGGCGCGCACCAGTGGGCCGGTGCCGAGGTCGAACGGTGTGGTCAGCTCCTCCGCGCACAACCGGTCCAGCGCGTCGTCCTGGTTCGCGGCGGCGGAAAGGTCCTCCACCCGCAGCGGCACCGCGGCGCGGGCGGCGACCACCTGCACGCCTTGACCGTCGACCTCGGCGAAGGTGGTGCGCATGGTCTCGTGCCGCTCGGCCAGTCCGTCCAGCGCGGCCCGCAGGGCGTCGAGGTCGAGCGGACCGCGCAACCGCAGAGCGACACCGGTGTTGTAGTCGGTGGCGGCGGGGTCGAGCTGGTGCTGCAACCACAACCGCCGCTGTGCCGGGGAAAGCGGCAGGACATCGCCGTGCCGTACGGGAGTGATCCGGTCGTCCGCCGCGATGGGCAGGCGGTCGGCCAGCAGGCCGGCGAGGCCGGCCACGGTCCGCGCGCCCATCAGGTCCCCGGTCGACAACGGCACGTCGAGCGCCGTGCGCAGCCGTGACACCACGCGCAGGGCCTGGATCGAGTCGCCGCCCAGGGACAGGAAGTCGTCCTGCGCGCCGACCAGTCCGGGGTCGATCCCGAGCACGTCCGCCCAGGCCTGCGCGATGGCGCGTTCGGCGGGAGTGCGGGGTGCCACGTGCCCGGCCCGCCGGTCGAGGCCCCAGTCGGGTGCGGGCAGCGCCTTGCGGTCGACTTTCCCGTTGCTGTTGAGCGGAAGGCGGTCCAACGCCACGAACGCCGACGGCACCATGTAGTCCGGCAGCGAGCGCAGGAGGAGCGCGCGCAGTTCTTCCTCGGACGGTGCGGCCGTGGACACCACGTACGCGACCAGGCGCTTGACCCCGTTGTGGTCCACCCGCGCCTGCACCGCGGCCTGCACGACCTCGGGGTGCTTGGCCAGCACGGCCTCGACCTCGGCGGTCTCCACGCGGAAACCGCGGATCTTGACCTGCTCGTCGACGCGGCCGACGAAGTCGACGGTGCCCTCCGGCGTCCACCGGACCAGGTCGCCGGTGCGGTACACGCGGTCACCGGGTGCACCGGACGGGTCGGCCAGGAAGCGGTCCGCGGTGAGGCCCGGGCGGTGGAGGTAGCCGCGGGCGAGTCCGGCGCCCGCGATGAACAGCTCACCGGTCTCCCCGTCGGGGACGGGGTTCAGGTCCTCGTCGAGCACGTGCAGGCGCATGCCGTCCAGTGCCGTGCCGATGGGCAGGACGTCGGGCACCGCTTCGAGATCGGGCAGGGGGTGGCAGGTGGCGAACGTGGTCGTCTCGGTGGGGCCGTAGACGTCCACGACGGTGGTGCCGGGGCACGCCCGCAGCACCCGCCGCACCGCCGCGGCCGGCACGACGTCACCGCCGGTCCACACCTCGCGCAGTCCCGCCAGGCAGGCGGGGTCGTCCTGCGCCAGCACGCGGAACAGACCCGAGGTCACGAAGAGCCCGGTCACGCCGTGCTCGCTGATCGCCTTCCGCAGGACCTGCCCGTCCACGTCGCCGGGAGGAGCGATCACGGCGGTGCCGCCGCTCAGCAGCGGTACCCACAGCTCGTAGGTCGACGCGTCGAACGCCATCGGTGAGTGCACCAGCACGCGGTCGTGCGCGCCGCCGGTGAACCGCTCGTCGCGCACCAGGTCCACCACGTCGCGGTGGCGCGCCGCCACGCCTTTCGGCAACCCCGTGGACCCCGAGGTGAACACGACGTACGCCAGGTTGTCCGGGTGTACCGGCACCTCGGGTGCGGACTCCCCCTCGTCGCTCACGACGAGCACGTGGCCGCCGTGCACACGCTCCGCCACGCTCTTCCACGTCTCGTCGGTCAGCAGCACCGAGACCCCCGCCTCGGCCAGCACGGTCGCCATCCGCTCGTCGGGCGCGCGAGCGTCGAGCGGCACGTACGCGCCCCCGGCTTTGAGCACGGCGAGCAGACCGGCCACGAGACCGGCCGACCGCTCCACGAGCACACCGACCGGCTGTTCGGGCCGGACTCCCAGCCGCACCAGGGATCCCGCGAGCCGGTCCGAGCGTGCGTCCAGTTCCGCGTAGGTGTACTCGCCGTCGTCGGCGACCACCGCCACCGCGGCGGGAGTGCGCCGGACCTGCTCGGTGAACAGGCCGACCACCGTGTCCCGCTGCTCCGCGCGGAAAGGACCACCGGCTGACGTGGTGGCGGGCACTGTGTCGTGGAGCGTCATCGCCGTCCAACCTCTTTTTGGGCGCGCAGCAGCGCCACGGGGTACAGGGGGAAGAGGAAAGGGGGTGCGGAACCGCGGCGTCAGGCCACGTCGCGCTCGCGGTGCCGCCGGCCCGCGACCCTGCCGCCGATCTGGATCCGGTCGATCCGGCCGCTGCGGGGGTCTCGCAGGAAGCGGCCGGGGCGACCGGTCGCGCCGTTGGCCAGATCCGTCACGGAGAAGACGAACCCGTCGTGGACCGCGAGCCGCGCGGCCGGTTCGTCGTCGACGACCAGGTGCAGCTCATCGCCCTCGACCACGACGGAGAACGCCGTGTCGCCGTTGACGTACGTGCCGGTGCACTCGCGCGGGATCGACACGCTCGGCTCGGCGTCGATCGTCGTTTCGCCCTCGGTGAGGTCGATGCCCACCGCGCGCAGTTCGGGCAGCAGGTCCCGCCACAGGGCGGCGCCGGTGGACGAGTTGGCCGTCAGGGCCACGACCGTGCCGGACTCGGGGTTCAGGCGCAGGTGGCAGGAGGTGCCGTCGGCGGTGCCGTCGTGCCCGAGCCACCCGGTGCCGTGACCGCGGAAGATCGCCAGGCCGAGGCCCCAGCCGTCCGCGAGCCCGAACGGCTCCGCGCCCGGCACCGGGCGGCACATCTCCGCGAGGTGCTCGGGAGTGACCAGCCCGGGGTCGATGCCGCCGTGCCGGGGGTCGAGGTGCATCTTCGCCAGCTCGACGAGGTCGGCGGCGCTGGCGGCGAGACCGCCGGCGGGCGCCTCGACGAGGGCGAGCTCCTGCTCGACGGGACGCACCAGGCGCAGCGCGTGGTTCACGGTGTGGCCGCTGGCCGTGGCCTCACCCCCCTGCCCCGCGATGAACCCGAGGTCGATGCCCAGCGGTTTGAGCAGGATCGTGCGCACCGCCTCCGCCCAGGTCATGCCCGTCGCCACCTCGATCAGGCGGCCGATGAGGGCGTACCCCGTGTTGGAGTAGGAGAAGCCGGCGCCCGGCGGCTGCACGACGTCCTGCACGGAGGCCGCCAGCGCCACCCGGCCGTCCGGCGGGGCGACGACCTCCGAGGGCAGGCCACCGGTGTGGCTGAGGAGGTGGCGGGCGGTGAGCACGTCGGCGTGGCCGCCGAGCGCCTGCCGCAGTTCGGGCAGGTACTCCACCACCGGCTCGTCCAGGTCGACGTCGCCGTCGGACACCAGGACCATCAGCAGCGTCGCGGTGAACGTCTTGGTGATGGAGCCGATGGGCACCTTGCTGTCGCGTTTGACCGCACACCCGGTGCCGTGCCGTTCCTCACCGAACTCGAACTCCCGGACCTCACCATCCCGCCATATGACGAGCTGTGCACCGGGTACGTGGTTGTCAAGTGCCGAGCGTCTCAGCACCTCGCGTAAGTGCTCCACCATTTCCTCTCACGGAACGTCGGTTCTTCTGATCGATCTTCTCTGCCCTGACCTGCGGCACGGGACGCGGCACGCATACAGGCACCGATAACTCCCGCGCAGACTTCCGCTCACTTCGCGGCCACATTCCCCGTCAGCGGGAATTCCCTGCGGAGTTCGCGACCGCAGACCAACATCCATACAGCCAACCAACGACGATGTCAGCCCCGAGTTACGAAGTCCCACAATTTGGGTCCTGAATCTCATCGGTCATTGATGATGATCGCGAAAGGTCACCACAATTGCTGCGATTCACCCGAACGCCAGGTTTGACAGGACCCGGCAGAGCCGAACCTGGCCGGTCCGGGCGAGGTTCCTCGCACGCCGCGAGGTCAGCCGGCGGCGTCGGCCGACATCCGTTCCCGCAGGCTGCGGGGCCGCATGTCGGTCCACACGGTGTCGACGTAGTCCATGCACTCCTGCCGCGAGCCCTCCTTGCCCTCGCTGCGCCACCCCGCGGGAACCTCTTTCCCCAAAGGCCACAGCGACCGCTGCTCCTCATCATTGATCAGCACTTGATAAACGTCCTCGGCCACAACTCTCTCCTTCTCCCGGTGTCTACAACAGGCACGGTCCTGCCCTCGCCGGAGTCGGACTCGCCGACCCGTCCCCGAGGAGAACCGTGAACACAAACCAGCGGCAGCGCACAACCGGCACCGCCGCAGCCGAAGATAACAGTGTCGTTCCGCCCGTGCACCCAAACACCGCCGAAAGGAGCATTCCATCCACGGCGAATGGGCATCAAAAAACTGTATGTTTAGCGGCCCGACGACAGGGAACCGGCCCCTTACCCGAGAGTCACTTACTTCTTCGCAATTGCTCGACATGACAACGCGCAGGACAAATGCAATGGAGTTCCGGTGTGCTGAGCGTCACCACGTCCCTCCTCGGCCGACGGCGGTGACAGGACGAGATCCAGGTGTGCTCCGGGCTCAGCGGATCGCCTCCGGGACGCCGAGAGGGATCGCTTTTACGCGTAGCACCGCCGCAGCGCCGCCCTGGCCGGCCTGGTCGGCCTCGTGCCGGACGCGGTTCCCGGCACGAGGGCAGAGGTGGCGGTCTACTACGAAGCCGTCTGCCCACAGCCGGCCCTTGACCGTGGACGCCGCCGCCAACGCCACCCTCATGACGAGGCTGCCCGCATTTGCCGCAAGCCTGAAAAAATTCGGTGCTTCGCCTCGCCGCGATCTCAGTCGGCCGGGAGGAGTTCGACACCTCACCACCGGTCGGTCCCCGGTGGGAGCGGCGTCAGACCAGGCCCCTCGAAGGGTGCCCCAGTGTGCGGCGCAGCAAACGATGGGTACGCCGGACCGCTGCACGGCGTGCGTCGACGTTGATGGCGAGAGCGCGCACAACCGGATCGTCCGGGCCTCGTCGCAGACGGATCTCGGCGAGCCGGTTCTCGAACGTGGTCGGCTGACCGTCGGGCCCGGTGGTCATGTCGCTGTACCAGAGCGCGTCGCGCAGACGGCCCTGTACGTCGTCGAACTCCATCAGTTCGTCGAGCAGTCCCACCACCTCCGCGACGGCCGAGGCGCCGGAGTGGTGCGCCACCAGGTTGCACACCTGCCGGGGCACACCGGCTCGCAGCAGGTAGCGCGCCCCGTCGAGGGAGTGCAGGCCCGTTTCGCTCAACTCCTCCGCGTAGCCGATGTCGTGCAGCCACGCCGCCGCGACCAGCACGTCCCGCTCGCCGGCCGGCACGACGCGCGCGACCTGCTCGGCACGGCGCGCGACGCCGCTCGAGTGCGCCCATCGACGCGGCGAGCGCCGGGCCAGCAACCGGTGCGCCGTGTTGCGCGCCCAGCTGGTCAGCGGCGCGCCGGACATCTCCCCGTCCCCGGCCGGGAACTTCCGCACCCGCGCCCGCACCGCGCGTTCCACCAGCAGCGGGACGAAGTCCCGGACAGCCGCACCACCCAGCCGCGCACGGGCGTGCTCGACCCACTCGTGCACCAGGCTGGGAGGCACGCTGTCGTGCTCCGTCACCAGCCGTGACTCCATGCGGCGAATCTGCTCGTCCACCGCATGCCACCGCACCGCGGGTTCTGCCGCCAGCACCCCGACCACCTTCCACGACGTCTCAGGCTCAGCGTAGGACAGTCACCGCCGACACGGCTCCAGCCGATCCGACCGCATCACGACGCTGGCAGACGAACACGATGTGCGGTATCAATTGCACAGTCGTCCACTTCCGCCGCTCCGGCCCTCGTGTCGCCTGATGACATCGAATGGGCGAGCGATTACCGGACGGTTCCTTAAGAAGCCGCACGAGCGGGACAAGCATGCGCGGATCACCCCTATCCTGCCTCTGTGATCTGTCCAAAATGTCATCACGCCATGCGCACCTTCGACCGGGACGGGATTCATCTCGAGCAGTGCGAGAACTGCAAGGGCATCTACCTCGACGCCGGTGAGCTGGAGCAGATCCTGCTGACCTACCGCACCCATCTGCAGTCCGCCGGCCACCAGCAGGCCACGCCGGCTCCGCCGCCCTACCGACCTGCACCGATGTCGGCGCCGCACCACCCGGCACCGCCGCCGCGGGAGAAGAAGGACGACTTCTGGGGCGACGATGACGACGACTTCTTCGGCACGAGCAAGGACTCTCGCGGGAAGAAGAAGAAAAAGGACAAGTGGGGTTTCCTCGACGACATCTTCGGCTGAGACCGGAGCAATGCACGCCATCAGCACTGCCCCACGGAAGACGAGCGAGAACTCGGTACGCAACGGCGTACCGCGACCCGAGACAACTTCGGAAATGCAGGTGCGCGGTGAACCAAACGCAGGGACGTTGTCCATTCTCCAGCCCGCGGCCGGCTCGGGCCGGACGAAGTGCCGAACCGGTCGGCGCAGACGGTCGCACGCACGTCGTGCGAGCGTTCGGAACTCCTGCCACAGCCCCGTCGACCCGGTTGTGCCATGAGTAGCCGGGCGGCGGGTCACGCCACGATCATCGCGTCGTGCCTCGCCCAGCTCATCGTCACGGTGGACATGACCGTGCTGTACCTGGCGGCACCCGAGCTGACCGTGCAGCTCGGCGCTTCGAACATGGCGATGCTGTGGATCGTGGACGTCTACGGGTTCACGATGGCGGGCCTGCTGGTCACCTTCGGCAACCTGGGCGACCGGCTGGGACGACGGCGGATGCTGGTGTGGGGTGTCACGGCGTTCGCCGCGACCTCGGTGCTGGCGGCGTACGCACCGACCGCCGAGGTGCTGATCGTCGCGCGGGCGTTGATGGGCGTGGCGGGAGCGGCGATCCTGCCGGCGACCACGTCCCTGCTGCGCGTCATGTTCACCACGCAACGGGCCCGCACGGCGGCGGTGGGCGCCAGCGCCGGCGTTTCCGCGGCGGGGTTCGCGGTCGGGCCGATCGTCGGCGGAGTCCTGCTGAACCAGTTCTGGTGGGGTTCGGTCTTCCTGATCAACATCCCGATCGCCCTGTTCATCCTCATCGCGACCAGGTTCATCCCGGAGTCGCGCGCGCCGCAGGGGGTGCGGATGGACCTGGCCAGCGTGCTGCTGTCCGTGATCGGTGTGGTCGCGGTGGTGTACACGATCAAGACCGCCTTCGTCCTGGGCCTGTGGCACCTGGACGTGATGACCGCGCTGATCGTGGGAGTCGTCGCGCTGGGGCTGTTCGCCCGGCGGCAGCTGCGACTACCTGTGCCGCTGATCGACCTGCGCCTGTTCCACAGCCGGCAGTTCACCGCCTCCGTCGGCTCGAACCTGATCGCGGTGTTCACCCTGTCGGCCTTCGGACTGATCATCAGCCAGTACTTCCAGCTGGTGCGCGAATGGACTCCGCTCAACGCGGGACTCGCCTACGTACCGGGAGCGCTGGCAGCCGTGCTGGCGGGCGGTGTCCTGGCCGCGTCGGTGATCAACAGGATCGGCCGCGGACCGGCGGTGGCGCTGGGACTGGTGCTCGCCGCGATCGGCTTCGGCGTGCTCGCCACCGTCCAGACGCAGTCGCCGTACATGGTGGTCGTCGCCGCGCAGGTCGCCGTCGGCGCGGGCGCGGGGCTGACCCTGACGGTCACCGGTGACACGATCCTCGGCACCGTCCCCCGGGACCGCGCCGGTGCGGCCGCCGCGATCTCGGTGACCGCGTACGAACTGGGTGGTTCCCTGGGGATCGCCGTCATCGGAAGCGTTCTCTCCGGGATCTACCGAGCGCAGCTCCTCGTCCCTCCCGGCGTCCCGCAGGCGGTCGCCGACCAGGTCCAGGAGTCGTTCGGCGCGGCGGTCACCACCGCCCTGCCGGAGCCGGTCGCCACAGCCGTCCGGACCGCCGCCACCGAAGCGTTCCTCGGTGGTGTCCGGACGAGCATGGTCGTCAGCGCCGCCACCACTGTTGTCCTCGCTCTCGTCGCCCTGAGGGTCCTGCGCGGGGTTCCGAAGGTCATCGAACAGGAAACAGCACGCGAACCGGATCCCGCACTCGGGGCGTGAGACTCGTTGCTGCCGTTCCAGCGCAACCGGTTCGAATCAGAGTCACGGCGAGATGCTCGTCTTCACGATGCGCGAGCTCGGCCGGCGGATCAGGGATCGGGTGGCCGCGCCTCGACCGCTCCCCCGCCGCCGAGCTCGGCAGCCCTGATCAGGTCACGGATCCGCTGGCCGATCTCCTCCCGCTCCGCCCCGCACAGCGAGGAAGCCCAGCCGACTGGCTGGGCTTCCTCGCTGTGCGCGGATCCGGTCGCACCTCTGAGCGGACGTGTTCGCGCACAACGGAAACACGCACCGCCTGGCCGGAGGAGTTCTGGAGGAGGCGACCGAATGTGGCGGATCGCCATCAGGGCCGGATCTCGACCTCGGGTCTTTCCGGCTGAACGCGCTGTTGGGCGGCCTCACCACAGGCGGTCGTGCATCCACTGTTCGCACGCCGACCCGGAACAGCCGCAGGGCAACCCCACGAAGAAACGCGGACGCCGAGCTCGTCGGCGTCCGCGAGGTTCTGGTGTTCGGCCTGTCTCCAGCGGGGAACGAGCTTGACGTCGGGCCGCGCGGGGGGTGGGACGCGGGCCCGACGTCAAGCGTCTCACCGGGTCATCCCGCCCGGCGGTCGGTGAGGTTCAACGCCGGCTGGTCGAGCCACGCCCGCGCCCTCTCGCCCTTCGACGCCCGTTCGGCTCGGGGGATCTGCTCGGCGACGACGTCGCGCACGAGCACGTGCCGGAACCCGTACTCGATCTCGCCGGTCTCGCTGTTGCGGCCCTGACGACGCAGGAAGTCCCGCTGTTCCAGCAGTTCCAGCGCCTTGGCGACCTGGCGGGGGTCGCGTCGGCCCGTCGCGGCCACCGCACCGGACGACACGACGTCACCGGACAGCGCCGCGTCCTGCAGAACCGCCTTCACCTCGACCGGCAGCGAGTCGAGCTGCGCGGTCAACACCCCGCGCACCGATGGCGGTACCGGCAGCGAGGTGTCGTTCCACAGGTACGTCGCGCGCGGGTCGGCCACCATGCCGGCGTATTCCGCGGCGAACAGCGGGTTGCCGCTGACGCAGGACACGAGCATCTGCCACTGCTCGGACGACAGCTCCGGCGCCGGCAGCAGCGAGCTCAGCAGTCTGCTGGTTCCGCTGTGCGACAGGGGTTCCAAACTGATCGTCGTGGCGTTGCGCTTGCCGCCGAACCACGACGGCCGGCGCTGCAGCAGCTCCGGCCGCGCGGTCGCGATCACCAGCAGCGGCACCGAACCGGCCTGTTCACCCAGTTCCTCCACGAAGTCGAGCACCACGTCGTTCGCCCAGTGCACGTCTTCCAGCAGCACGACCAGCGGTTCGGACTCCGCCACCTCCTCCAGGAAGCGCCGCCACGCCGGGAAGTCCGCGGACACCTCCGCGTCGGGCTCGGCCAGGCGGGCCAGGCTCGCGTGCAGCCGGTCCGCGAGCTCACCGGGACCGACCAGCGCCGCGAGGGCGGCGCGCAGAGTTCCCGGGGAGGAGAAGCCGCTCACGACGTCGGACAACGCGCCGTAGCCGTGATCGTCGCTGTAGGCCGTCGCGGTGCCTCGCAACACGTTCGCACCAGAGGACGCGAGTTCGTTCACGAGCCTCGTCTTGCCCAAGCCCGCTTCGCCGAACACGGTCACGAAGTGCGGGCGGCGGCGCGTGCGCACCTCGTCGAGCAGTCCCCGCAACACCGACAACTCGCGCTCGCGTTCCACGAACGGCACCGCGGCCTGCGCGCGGCGGGTCGCACCGCGAGGTGACACACACGAGATCACCTGCCAGCCTCCGGCCGGGGTGCCGTCCACCTCCCACTTCGCGGAGTCGGCGGCGTCACGGGTCGCGGTGCAGGCACGCACCGCTCCGAACGGTGCCGACTCCATCAGCTGACGGCAGCGGTCGAGCAGGACGCCGCTGGCCGTGGGCGCACCCGACGAAGGCAGGCGCACCAGGGAGTCGCCGGTCGCCACGCCGATCTGCACCTCGGCGACAGCACCCAGCCGGTCGCGGATGGCCACGGACGCACGCACGGCGCGATCAGCGTCGTCCTCCGCGGTCCTGGGCACGCCGAACAGGGCGAGGAACACGGATCCGACGCTTCCGCCGACGAGACCTCCCAGCCGGGACACCTCGGCGGAGACGACGGAAGCCACCTGCTGGTGCAGCGCGTCGACGTCCTCGGGGTCGCCGTCACCGGCCGCGGGACCGAGCTGGGCCGACACCATCACGACGCTGACGCGCTTGCGCTCCGCCATCCCGCCTTCCACCGCGTCCACCGCGGGGGCGAGCTCGACGGCGGGCGGCGGCGTCACCACGACGGGCGTGCGCACGGGAGCGGGGTCCTGGCCGACCGCGAGCAGGTGCCTGCCCCGCACCGACGACGGGAGGTCCAGCGCGGGCGCGTGGTCGAGGATCGCGCGCTCCAGGTCCTGCAGCTCGCGGCCGGGCTCGAGACCGAGCTCCTCGACCAGTGCCGCCCTCGTGCGGCGGTAGACGCCCAGCGCGTCCACCTGCCGGCCGCACCGGTACAGGGCGAGCATCAGCTGACCGCCCAGCCGTTCGCGGTACGGCGCGAGCTCGACCAGCGACTCGAGCTCACCGATGATCTCCCCGTGCCTGCCGCAGGCGAGCTCCGCCTCGAAGCAGTCCTCCTGCGCCGCCAGCCTCCAGTCCCGGATGACGGTGAGCTCCGGCCAGGTGAGCCCGGTCTCCGCGAGGTCCGCGAGCACCGGTCCGCGCCACATGCCCAGTGCCCTGCGGAGCACCGTCGCCGCGGCGGGCCAGTTGCCCGCGGAGAGCTCACCCCGCCCCTGCTCGGCCAGCCGCTGGAAGCGCGTCAGGTCGAGGGAGTTCTCGTCCACGCGCAGGAGGTAGCCCGGTGCGTGGGTCAGCAGCAGCGGGGCGCCCTCGGGGTGGCGGCCCGAAGCGAAGACGCCTCGCAGCCCCGAGACGGCGTTCTGGAGCATCTTGCGCGCCGTGGGCGGGACGTCCCGCGGCCACAACGCGTGGAGCAACTTGCTCGTCGCCACCACCCGGTTGGCCTGCAGGAGCAGGTAGCCCAAAGCCGCACGCTGCTTGATCCCGCCCAGCGGCACGGGTGAATCGTCGTCGAGGACTTCTAGTGGGCCCAGCAGGCGGAATTGCATGGTTCTGGCTCCATCGGTGGTTGTCCGGACGCAGGGCGGGGGTCAGCCCCGGGAGGTGTCACCGCCCCCAGGGGGTGTCGCCGTCCGCGGCGGTGCGGCCATCGATCGGAGAGGCGGAAGCCGAGTTGACCCGTCCCCAAGGGGTGTCGTGGGACATCACCGAACCCCAGGGCGTGTCTCCGTCGGCGGCGATCCGGGTCTGCGGGCCGTGGTGCCCGAGGTGGTCACCCGAGCGGACATCGTCGGCCTGCGCGGTACCGAGGCAGAGGGTCATCGTCAGAAACGCCGGAACAGCGGCGAGAAACAGGGCGGCAGCGGTGTTCTTGCGGATCATGTCTGTCTTCCTCGCTTGATCGGATCTCGGCTCAAGTCGTCGTGCGGGCACCTTCGAGCGGTGTCTGGTGGCGAAGTTAGGAGGACCGCCCATCGCTCTTCTATCGCTCACCCACTGCGTATCAATTGGTCGCGATGGCGCGACCGGCGACCAAGTGAGACACCCGTATTACTGACTCATCAGTCAGCTCACGACCACCACACACGAGCAGGCGAAATCCGGGAATTCGTTGCGGTACGCGCAACACGCGGCAACGCGGCGCATAACGACCGCGAAATCCCCGTCTTCGCAACCACGTATTCGCGTAGGAGCATGCACGCCATCCGGAGTCATTCCCAAATGAGATGGCGGTCGAGATCGTATGCATTGGAAGCATTGCTTGTCGATGCACTGCGGCAACTTGACAACTTTCGTCACCCTGACTAACTTCGGGGAAGCAACGGGGCGGGGGGCGGAGAAATTCGCGCCGAGACCACCGCTGGGTATGTTTCCACGCTGTTAACCCAACCCTCCGGTCATTCAGGCGAACGCAGAGCAGAGCAACCGGCGCAGCACGAAGGACAAAGGCACAAAGGGTCGTCAACCATGAGCCTCGCCCCTGACGACGGACTGATTTTCAGGCTACTTGGAATGATCGAGGTAATCGGCTCCAAAGAGCAGATGCCGACACCTCCGCGTCGCCAGAGGACCGTTCTGACCGCGTTGCTGCTCGAGGCGAACCGCGTCGTCGGCATGGAACAGCTGATCTACCTCGTGTGGGAGCACTCCCCGCCGTCGACCGCGCGGGCGCAGATCCAGATCTGCGTGTCCGCACTCCGGCGGGAGTTCGCGAGGGCCGGCGTCGACGCCAAGATCGAGACCCGGCAACCCGGCTACCTGTTGCGGGTCGCCGCGGACAAGATCGACATCTCCCTCTTCGAACGTCGCGTGGCCGCCTCCGACCTCGCCGTGCGCCAGGGCCGCCTGGAGGACGCGGCGACGATTCTGCGCGCGGCGTTGGCCCTGTGGCGCGGACCCGCGCTCAACGGGGCGGGTGCCACCCTGCAGAGCAAAGCGCTCCGGCTGGACGAGAAACGACTGGCAGCGCTGGAGAACTGCGTCGAGGTCGAATTGTCACTCGGCCGCCACCACGCCCTCGTCGGTGAACTGCAAAGCGTCGTGACCGAGAACCCGCTGCGGGAGCGCCTGCGGGGCCAGTTGATGGTCGCGCTCTACCGCGCGGGCCGGCAACCCGAGGCGCTCGAGGTCTACCGCGCGGGCCGCGACCTGTTCATCGAACGTCTGGGCCTCGAACCCAGCGACCAGCTGCGCAGGCTCGAGAGAGCGATCCTCACCGACGACGAGGTGCTGCGACTGGATCACGGGGACCGCGCTCCGGTCACGGCGCACAACGTCGTGTCACCGCACCAGCTCCCGGCCGCGACCTCGGACTTCATCGGTCGCGAGGAAGTGGTGGCGCGTGTCCAGGACGTGCTGTCCGGCGACCACATGACGATGCACGTGGTGAACATCTCCGGCAAGGCGGGCATCGGCAAGAGCGCTCTCGCCGTGCACGTCGCCCACCGCGTCGCCGCCGAGACCTACCCGGACGGTCAGCTGTACTGCGACCTGCGCGGTACCCACGCCCAACCGGCCACGCCGGCGGAGGTTCTCGGGCGCTTCCTCGCCGCCCTGGGAGTCATGGGCTCGTCGCTGCCCGACGGCGTCGACGAACGGGCGGACATGTACCGCAGCATGCTCGCGCACCGCCGGGTGCTGGTCGTTCTGGACGACGCGGCCAGCGAGTCGCAGGTGCACCAGCTCCTCCCGGGCTCGCCGTCGTGCGGCGTCATCGTCACGAGCAGGGCTCGGCTGACCGGCCTCGCCGGATCTCATCTGGTCGAGGTCGACTGCATGAACTCCGACGACTCGCGGGAACTGCTGGGGCGCATCATCGGCAGGCAGCGCCTGGAGAGCGAACCGGTCGCCGTGCCGGCGTTGATAGACGCCGTGGGAGGGCTCCCATTGGCGCTGCGCATCATCGGCGCGCGTCTCGCGGCTCGCCCGCACTGGCCCCTCGCCGCGTTGGTCGGCCGCCTCTCCGACGAACGCCATCGCCTCGACGAGCTCGCGCACGGCGACATGGTCGTGCGCGCCAGCCTGTCGCTCACCTATGACGGCCTCCAGCCCGAAGCTCGCCGGATGATGCGGCTGATGTCGTTGCTCGAGGCGGAGAACCTGCCGAGCTGGACGGCCTCCGCTCTCATCAACGACGACCACCGCAGTTTCGACCTGGTGGAGCGCCTGGTCGACGCGCAGCTGGTCGACGTGGTGGGCACCGACATCACGGGCCTGCCGCGGTACCGCTTCCACGACCTGATACGCCTGTACGCCAAGGAGCAGGCCGCCGCGCACGAGGCCCCGGACACGCAGCTGACCTCCGTGGAGCGGGTCGTCGGAGGCTGGCTCGCGATGGCCGAACAAGCACACCGGCGCCTGTACGGCGGCGACTTCACCTTGCTGCACGGCCACGGGAAGCGCTGGCAACCGCCCGTGCCGCACCTGGACCAGGTGCGACAGGACCCGATGGGCTGGCTGGAGAGCGAGCACCAGAACCTCTGCGCAGCCGTCCTCCAGGCGGCCGACGCCGGCCTGGACGAGCTGAGCTGGGACCTGGCGATAACGCTCGTGACGCTGTTCGAGAGCCGCAGCCGCTTCGACGACTGGCAGCAGACCCACGAACGGGCGTTGGAGGCCGTGCGCAGGGCAGGCAACAAGCGCGGCACCGCGGCCCTGCTGTGCTCGCTCGGTTCGCTGCACCACAGCCAGCGGCGCATGGACGCCACCCGCGCCGCGCTGGTGCCCGCCCTGGACCTCTTCACCGAGCTCGACGACACCCACGGCGTGGCGTTGGCGCGCCGCAACCTCGGGCTGCTGGAGTACACCGAAGGCCGCCCCGAGGTGGCGCAGCGGATCTTCGAGCAGTCGCTGACCGGCTTCGAGCAGGTCGGCGACGTCATCGGCCGGGCCCACGTCGTGTCGCACCTCGCCCAGCTGTCGCTCGACCGCGGCGAGAACGAACTGGCGGCCGCCCAGTTGCGCGACGCCCTCGGCATGTGCCGGGAGATCTCCAGCCCGCGGGTGGAGGCCCAGCTGCTGTACCGGCTCGGTGGTGCGATGCTCGCGCAGGGACGGTACGAGCAGGCGCGCCAGCTCATGACGTCGGTGCTCACGATGGTGCAACGCTCCGGCGACACCGTCGGGGAGAGCTACGCCCTGCACTCGCTCGGCGTGATCCACAGCCGCATGCGCATGGTCGAGGAGGCCGGCGACATGCTGTGGCGAGCGATTCGGCTGTGCGAGGAGAACCTCGACCGCCTCGGGGCCGCGCGGGTCCAGCTCGACCTCGCCCAGCTGGTGTCGCAGTGCGGGGAGGGGTTCCACGCGATCGCCATCGTGGAACAGGCGAGGGCGACGTTCCAGGAGCTGCGGCTCGCGTCGTGGGAGAGCAAGGCCCTGGCCGTGCTGGAGAAGATCACGGCGGAGAGCCCGCTGTCGGCCGCGGCCACGTCGAACGGCGGCGGGTTCTAGGTCCCGGGGGTGCTCAGGGGAGTCGGCCGCCCACTCGCGCGGCCGACTCCCCCGGAGGTCGTGGCGTCGTGCTCCCCCGCCACCGCGTTCACGAATCCTCCGCGAGTGCGCGCTCCTCCAGCTGCTTGCGGTCCGGCTTGCCGTTCCGGTTCAACGGGAACCGTCCGACGACGTTGACCCGGTTCGGCTGTTCGTACTTCGGCAGGATGTTGTTGATCAGCTCACGCCAGTGGGCCGGATCGCGCTTCTGCTCGTCCTCCACGTAGAACACGAGCGTCGAACCGCGTCGCTCGTCCGGCAACGCCACGATCATCGCGATGCAGCCGCGGGCGGCCAGGGTGTGTTCGATGATCTCGGGGTGCAGCGTGTAGCCGTTGCGGTGCACCGCCGTCTTGCGACCGGCCACGAACAGGTTGCCGTCGGCGTCGAGGTAGCCGAAGTCGTTGGTGGCGTACCACTCCCGTGCGACCGGCGTGACCGTGCCCTGCGGACCGAGGTACCCCTCCATGAGATCCGGGTCCAGCACTTCGATCTCACCGATCTGACCGGCCGGGAGCACTGAGCCGTCCTCCCCGCGGATGCGCACCTCCATGCCCTCGACCGGCCGGCCCGTCCCGACCGGGTTGTCCGGGGTCGCGAACGCGACGTTGCCCATCTCGGTGCTGCCGTAGGAGTCCAGCAACGGCAGGCCGTACACCTCGACCGCCCGGTGGGACAGGGCCGGGTCGAGTGGTGCGGCACCGCTGCACAGCATGCGGACCTCGCCGAAGGTGCCGAGGAACGACCGTTGCCGCTCCACGATGTTCAGGATGCTCTTGTAGGTGGCGGGCGTCGCGTCGACCACGGTCGCGCCCACCATCCCGGCGAGCCGCAGCGCGCGGTCCAGCCTGCGGTACGGGGCGATCACCAGCGAGCACCGCACGAGCCAGGCGATGAGGACCATGGAGATCCCGTACTGGTGGTTGAACGGCAGCAACGGGAGCAGGACGTCGTCGGGACGGTGGCCGACGAGGTCCGCGTTGCGCTGGAGGTTCTTCAGGAACCGGCCACCGTTCTTCACGACCCCCTTGGGCTCGCCGGTCGAGCCGGAGGACCACATGATGATGCTGTCCGGCAGCTCGCACCACGCCGAGAAGTCAAGCGCCGCGTCGACCGGTTTCCGGCCGCAGGCGCCCACGGCGAGCTCGTAGCAGTGCACGACCTCCTGGTCGTGCGAGATGGGGGCCTCGTCGTCGACGATGACCATTTTGACCAGTGAACGAGTGCAGGCTTCCGCCGTCTGGCCGGGCTTCTGCTGGTGGTCGACCAGCACCACGGACGCACCGACGTGCATCAGCGCCAAGAGCGTGCTGAGGTAGGAGACGGAGTTGTCGACCTTCACCAGGACGCGGTCGCCGAGGCCGAGACCCTTCTCGCGCAGCACGTCCGCGGTGCACAGGGCGCGCTGTTCGAGCTCGTCGAAGGTGAAAGTGACATCCGGGGCGAACAACATTGCCGGCATCGGATCAGCTCCTTCAGAACGGCTGTCACAAAACAAGGTTTTGCACGAAACTCCAACTACCGCCCACAGGGCGGCAATCGCGTGATTGGTGGTTCTTCTTCTCAACCGCGTCGCGCGGGAGACAGGAAAAAATGCGTTGAGTGCGCAAACTGCTGAACACTGAAATCACGAGCCTGCGATGGGAAAAACACCGCATCACCGGCGCAGCGAAGTCCGTTGGCCGGTCACGCGGTCACCGGTCGCGAACCGGCCGCCGACGCCGAGGGTGTTGTGGCCCGCGGCGCCGACGGCCCCCGCGGTCCGCTTCACTCGGCGAGGCGAGTGCGCCCGGTCCAGCGGAACACCACCTCAGCGCGCTCGCCGGGTGCGGCGACGTCCCGTTCGAAGTGCTCGTGCCCGCCGTAGTGCGGGATCTTCACCTTCCTCTCCTCGCGGTGGACCCGCTGCGCCCGGATCTCCTGCGGCAGGTCAGCGGGGCCGCCGTGCAGCACCGCGTCGACGAGGTAGCCGGAATTGCCGCCGGCGGCGGCGACAATGTCGTTCGCACCGTTGATCTGCACAGCCTCGGTCATGCTGGGTTCCTTTCGCCATGAGTCGTGAGCATTGCCTGCGACGTCCTCGCTGCCACGTGCCGCGGCAGGAGTTGCGATCGGTCATCTGGAAGATCTCGGCCACCACGAACAAACCCGCGCGGGGTGTGTGGTCGGAACTGCGTGCGAATCCCGGCCCGGCCGGAAAGGCAGGCGGCTCAGCCGGCCATCCTCATGCGGACGACGTCGAGCACCTCCGGCACCCGGCCCTCGAGGTAGAAGTGACCGCCGGGGTAGGTGACCACCGCGGAATCCGCGGACAGCTCCTGCCACGCGGCCAGTTCGGACTTCTCGGCGCGGGGGTCGTCGACCCCGCCGAAGGCGGTCAGGGGAATCGGCAGCGGCGGCCCGGGCACGTGCCGGTAGACCTCGTTGACGGTCAGGTCCGCGCGCAGCAGCGGCAGGAACATCTCCAGCAGGGAGCGCTCCTTCAGCAGGACGTCCGGGAAGCCCCCCAGCGCGCGCAGTTCCGCGACGAGGTCGTCGGTCGGCAGCGCGCGCAGTTCTCTGCGGGTGTTGGGCAGCTGCGGCGCCGCCCGGCCCGACACGAACAGGTGCCGCGGTGGCGGTCCTCCCCGCTCGACGATCCGCCGCGCCACCAGGTAGGCGACCAGTGCCCCGACGCTGTGCCCGAACAGGGCGTAGTCGCCGGTGAGCTCCGCGCCCAGCCCGCCGACGATGTCGTCGACCAGCGCTTCGGGATCGTGGTGCGCGGTCTCGCGCCCGCGGGCCGCGCGGCCGGGGAGCTCCACCGGGCAGATGACCAGGTCGTCGTTCCCCGCGGCGCGCCAGCCGGCGTACACCGCCGCGCTGGCACCCGCGTGCGGGAAGCAGAACAACCGGGTCCCGGTTCCCGTGCTGCCGTAGGGCAGCCAGCTCCGGGTGGTGCTCGCCGTGGTCATTCGACGACCACCTTGAGGTAGGCGGGAGGCGGCTGGATCTGCTCGAGGCCGGACTCCAGCACCAGGCGGTTGTCGTCGCGGACGATCTCGCTGAAGCCCGCGAACGCGTAGGTCACGTACATCACCCGGTTCCGCCCGGTCTCGACGAAGTCCGCCCGCAGCTTGGCACCGTCCTCCTTCGCCAGCCGCATCACGTGGTTGAGCAGCACCGTGCCGACACCGCGCGCCATCACGCGGCACGACATCAGCATCATCCGGAGGTGCCACGCGGGCTGTCCGCGCTCGACGAGCGCGAGACCGATCTTGCCGTAGCCGCCGTACTTGTCGGTCAGCGACGCGACGAGCAGCAGGTGGTCGGGCGAGGTGCGCAGCGCGTCGAGCTCGTCGTAGGAGTACGTGCGGCCGGTCGAGTTCAGCTGGTTGGTGCGCACGGTCAGCTCCTCCGCGCGCTGCAGGTCCTCCCGCTTGGCCCGGCTGATCGTGAACACCATGTCCAACGTGGACAGGAAGGCCTCGTTGGTGCCCGTGTAGTCGAGCTCCGCCTGGTCACGCACCACAGCCGCGCGGTAGAGCTCGCGGCGCACCCGCGACTCGTCGGTGACGAACCTCGGCCGGAACTCCTCCGAGGCGAGCTCCACGGCGATCCGCGCGCTGTCGACCGTCTTCACGGCGGGCAGCGCGTGCGCGACCTCTTCCAGCTCGAACGGCTGGTCGTCGACGAACGCGACGGCGTCCAGCCCGATGTTGAGCTCCTTCGCGATCCGCTCGACCGACTGGGACTTGGGGTTCCAGTTGATCTGCGGGTACAGGAAGTACTCGTCGAGGCCTTCCGCCTTCAGCCGCGCCATGGCGGCCTCGTGGTCGTTGCGGCTGGCCACGGAGTGCAGCACCCCCAGCTCGTCGAGGCGTTTGATCTCCGCCACGACCTCGGGACGCACGCGCACCTCGCCGTCCTCGAGGAGGGTGCCGTCCCACAGGGTGTTGTCCAGGTCCCACACCACACATTTGATGCGGCCGCGCTTCGGCTTGGCCGGAGCGGCGATGTCCGTCTGCGTCACTGCGCCACCTCTCGATATGCCTCGGCCGCGATCGTCAGCTCCTGCACCTGGGTGCTGCCTTCGATGACCTCGGTGACCTTGCTGTCGCGGTACAGCCGCGCGACGGGGTAGTCGGGGCTGAACCCGTTGGCGCCGTGGATCTGGACGGCGTCGCCCGCGATCCGCACGGCCGAAGTCGACGCGTGGTACTTCGCCACCCACGTCGCCATGATCGTCGCCGGGTCACCCGCGTCCTTGAGAGCGCCCGCCTTCTCGCACAACAGCCTCGCCGCGTCGCGGGCCGTCACCATTCCGCTCATCATCTGCCGCACGTGCGGCAGGTCCCGCAGCAGGACCCCGCCGGCCGACCGGACCGACGTGTAGGCGGCGCACGCCTCGATCGCGGCCCGGATGATGCCGACCGAACCGCACGCCACGCTGTAGCGGCCGAGGTCCAGCGCGTTGGTCATGACCGTCCCCGCCGCCCAGCCCTGCGGTCCGAGCAGCGCCGACGGCTCCAGGCGCACGTCGGTGAACTCGATCTCGGCGAGCATGCTCGCCGTCGTGCCCATCACGTGCGGCAGCGGGGTGACCCGGACGCCCGGCCGGTCCGACTCCACCAGGAAGGTGCTGGTGCCGGCGCCGGTCGTCGCGAACACCATGAACACGTCGGCGACCTGACCGCCGGTGATCCACTTCTTCCTGCCGTTGAGGATCCAGCCGTCCTGGTCCCGCACCGCCGTGGTGCCCTCCGCGGTGGAGTCGCTGCCGCTGTGGTCCGGTTCGGTCAGGCAGAACGCACCGAGCTTCTCACCGCGGGCGAGGGCCCGCAGCCACTGCTCCTGCTGTGCCGGTTCGCCCCACCGGTGCACCGACGCGCTGACCATCGAGTGCACGGTCAGGAGGCTGCGCAGGCCCGAGCACCCCCGGCCGACCTCCTCGTGCACGCGCCCGACCGAGACCATGTCCATGGCCTCACCGCCGAACTCCGGGGGAGGAACGGCGCCCACAGGCCCAGGTCGGCCACGCGCGACAGGACCTCGCGCGGGATCCACTCCTCCCTCTCGAAGGTGTTGGCGCGGGGCGCGATCTCCAGATCGACGAACCGCCCGACCTCCGCGAGGTCAGCCGGTCCACGCCGCGTTTCCGCTTTCATCACCGCTCCGCTCAGCCCACGGCGGCGGACGTCTGCCGCGCCACCAGGTCGGCCATCAACGACACGGACCGGAAGTTGCCCAGGTGCAGCTCCTCGTTCGGGATGCGGGTCCCGAACGCCTTCTCGATGAACATGACCAGCTCCATCGCGAAGAGGGAGTTCACGAAGCCGAGCGCGAAGATGTCCTCCTCGTCGGAGAACGTCACGTCCGGGAACTTGGTCGTGATGAAGGTGCGGATCTGGGTGCGGGCGTCGTTCGACATTGCTGGACCTTTCTCGAGTGGAACGCGGGAACCGAGGGGGCGAGATCAGCCCATGCTCTGGTAGGAGTAGAAACCCTGGCCGCTCTTGCGCCCGTGCAGACCGGCGTCGGTCATCTTCTTGAGCAGCGGGCAGGGGCGGTACTTGCTGTCGTTGAACTGCTCGTAGAGCACCTCGACGCTGTACAGGATCGTGTCGACGCCGATGAGGTCGGCCGTCTCCAGCGGTCCCATGGGGTGGCCGAAGCAGCTGCGGAACACCTCGTCGACGGTCTTCGCGTCGGCGACGCCCTCGTGGACGAGGAAGGCCGCCTCGTTGACGGTCAGCATGAGCACGCGGTTGGACACGAACCCGGAGGCGTCGTTGACCGGGATCGGCTTCTTGCCCATCGACTCCAGCAGCGCGCGCACCGTCTCCTTGGTCTGCTCACTCGTGTGGTAGCCGGGGATGAACTCGCACGCGGGCTTCATCGGCACCGGGTTCATGAAGTGCACGCCCATCACCTTGTCCGGGCGCGAGGTCAGCGAGGCGATCTTGGTGATCGGGATCGCCGACGTGTTCGCCACGAACACGGTGTCCGCCTTGCAGACGAGGTCGAGCTGGGCGTACAGCGCGCTCTTGAGGTCCCAGTTCTCGGTGATGTTCTCGATCACCACCTCGGTCTCGGCGAGCAGTTCGAGCGAGGTGCCGACCGTGATCGACGCCAGCACCTCCGCGGCGTCGACCTGCGGGCCGCCGAGCATCCGGCTCATCCGGCACTCCAGCTCGATCCGGGCGAGCGCCGCGTCCAGCGCGTCCGGGTTGTTGTCCACCAGGACCACGGTGTGCCCCTTCTGGGCCAGGTCCTGTGCGACACCGGTGCCCATCACACCGGCTCCGACAACTCCGACGTTCGTCATCGCTACTCCTCGACTGCATTGCTCGTGGGGGAAGAAATCGTTCGGGCACACCGGCTTCGTCGCGTGCGCGGACGCGACGAAGCCGGGCTCGGCGATGTGGCGTGCGGTCAGCCCGTCGGGCCGTCGCCGGCCGCTCGGGCGCCCCTGGGAACCGTGGTTGCGGACCCCGGGGCGGTGGGCTCGAGCCAGTAGCGCTCACGCTGGAAGGCGTATCCGGGCACAGTGGTCTTCCTGGCCCCGCGGCCGGACTGGTAGGCGTGCCAGTCGACGTCCACACCGGACAGCCAGAGCCTGCCGAGCGCTTCGGCCGCCGACTCGGTGTCCTGCTTCGGGTCCGCTTCACCGGGAAGGGTCGGCACGAGGTGCGCCCAGGACTTCTGGGGGAAGTCCGGATGTCCTCGGAACATCGACCCCAGCGACTGCCCCGCACCGAGCTCGACGAACGCGGTGTCCGGCCAGTGCGCGGCCAGGTGGCCGATCATGGTGGCGAACTGGACCGGACGGCACATGTGCTCGGCCCAGTAGCCGGGGTCCCCCAGCTGCCTCTCGGTGATCGGCAGCCCGGTGACGTTGGACAGGTACGGCGTCTCGGGCGCACGGGGACTGAGGTTCTGCCTGGCCCAGGCGGTGAGCTGGGCCGCAGCCGGCCGCAGGGAACGCGAGTGGAACGCGTGGGTGGTCCGCAGCGGCCTCGCGGGCACCCCCGCCGTGGCGAGCTTCTCGGTGAGCTGGCCGACGCCCTCGGCGGGGCCGGACACGACGATCATGCGGGGACCGTTGACCGCGGCGACGTCGAGGGAGAAACCCGCGAGATCGCCCACCAACCCGGTCAGCTCGGTCTCCGACAGCGGAACGGCGGCCATCGCTCCGGCGGGCAGCTCCGAGATCAGCTCGGCCCTCCTCGCCACCAGGGCGGTGGCCTCCCGCAGGGTCAGGCTGCCCGCGAGCGCCGCCGTGGCGAACTCGCCGACGCTGTAGCCCGCCATGACCGAGGGCTCGACGCCCCAGGCCGTCAGCAGCCTGCCGAGCGCGTAGTCGATCGCGAAGACGCCGGGCTGGACGACGACCGTGTCCGCGGACCCGCCGGTTCCGGCCTCCGGAGCGCGGCCGAGCAGGGCGGCCAGACCGCCGCCGCCCGCCTTCCGCGCACCGACGAGACCGGCGACGGGGTCGAAGCCGAGGTGCCCGCGGAACAGCTCGGCGCACTCGTCGACCGCCGCGCGGAACACCGGTTCGGTGGCGTACAGGCCACCGGCCATGCCGTCGTACTGCTCCCCGACCCCGGCGAGCAGGAAGCCCGCTCGTCGCGTGCTCACGCCGGTTTCGGCGAGCACGCGCGTCGACGAGCTCAGCGCCTGCACCGCGTCGGCGCTCGACGAGACCACGGCCATCCGCCGGTGCTCGAACGCCTTGCGGCCGACCTGCAGCGTGTACGCGGCGTCCACCGGGTCCGCCCAGTGCGCGGCGTCCGCGGCGAGGTTCGCGGTCGCGGCGTCGGCCGCCTCGGCCGTGCGGGCCGACCAGACCAGCAGCTGGTGCGGACGCGCCGCCGGTCGCACGTCGTCGTCGACAGGGCCTTCCTCGATGACGACGTGGACGTCCGCGCCGCCGTATCCGTGCGCGTTGACGCCGGCCAGCCGTGGGCGTTCGCCGCGCGGCCAGTCGGTCAGCTCCGTCACCACCGCGAGCCGGTCGCCGGACGCGGCCAGGCGCGGGTTCGGTGCGGAGAAGTTCACGGCGGGCGGCAGCTTCTCGTGGTGCAGTGCGAGAGCCGCCTTGATCAGGCGGGCGATTCCGCCCGCCTGGTTGATGTGACCGAGGTTGCCGTCGGTCGAGCCGAGCGTGACCCGCTCGACGCCGTCCACGCCGAAGACCTCCTGCAGCGCCATGACCTCCACGGCGTCACCGAAGGGGGTGCCCATCGCGGTCACCTCGACGTGGTCGATCTCGGCGGGGTCGACGCCCGCGACGGCCAGCGCCTCGGCCATCACGGCGGTCTGGCCCGGCACCCCGGGCACGCCGAACCCCTGGCGGCCGTTCCTGCCCTCGTGCAGCGCGGCCCAGCCGCGGATGACCGCGTAGATCCGGTCGCCGTCGGCCTGAGCGTCCTCGAGCCTGCGCAGCACGACCACTCCGACGCCGTCACCGGGGATCTTGCCGTTGGCGCCGGCGTCGAGGACGCGGCTGACGCCGTCCGGGGAGAACTCGCTGCCCTCGTGGTGCAGGTAGCCGGGGTACTGCGGGACGATCACCGAGACCGCGCCCGCGACGACCAGGTCCGACTCGCCGGCGAGCAGGCTTCCGCAGCCGGCGGCGACCGCGGCGAGCGCGGTCGAGCTGCAGCTCTGGACGCTCACCGACGGTCCGGTGAGGTCGAGCGCGTAGGACACCCGCGACGGGAGCAGGTCCTTCTCGTTCTGCAGCACGAGGTGGTCGGGCCCGTAGGTGAGCACGGCCTGGTCGTTCTGCAGCAGGTTGGACAGCAGGTAGGTGCTCGGCGCACCACCGGCGAACACCCCGACCAGGCCGTCGAAGCGGCTCGGGTCGATGCCCGCGTCCTCCAGCGCGTGCCACGAGCACTCGAGGAACAGGCGGTGCTGCGGGTCGGCCACCTCGGCGTCGGGCCTGCTGAAGCCGAAGAAGCCGGCGTCGAAACGGTCCACATCGGACAGCAGGCCCGACGCGGCGACGAAGGCGGGGTCGTCCACCAGCTCCTGCGGCACGCCGGCCGCCAGCAGCTCGGCCGGGCTCATCCTCGTGATCCCGTCCCGCCCCGCGCACAGGTCGGCCCAGAACCGGCCGATGTCCGGAGCGCCGGGGAAGTTCCCGGCCATGCCCACGATCGCGATGTCGTTGGCGGTGTCGCGTTCTGGACCGGTCTCGAGCTCGGGACTGGTCTCGCGTTCTCGTGTGGTCACCTGTTCCTCACCTTCGGGTCCCGGTCTGGCGCCTGCGCAGGGCTCCGGCGCGCGCACGGCGCCGTTCACCGCGGGCGGACGCGTCCCCGGCCACGTCCGCGAGGTCCGGCCCCGCCGCCGCCTCCGGTGCGGCGAGCAGGGTCGCGAACTCGGCGATGGTCGGCTTCTCGAACAACGTCGCCGGCGCCAGCTCGACGCCGAGCTCCTTGCCGATGCGGCCGATCACCACCAGACCGATCAGCGAGGTGCCGCCGAGGTCGAAGAACCGGTCGTCGACGCCGACCTCCTCGAGCCCCAGGCAGGCCTGCCAGATCTCGGCCACCTGCCGCTCGGCGGGCGTCCTCGGAGCCACGTACGGGGTGCGCAGCTCCGGACGGGGGTAGCGCTTGTCGTCGGTCAGGTCGACCGCCGCGCCGCCCACCAGGGCGTCGAGGGAGTCGAGCTGGGCCAGTGCGGCCAGTGCGTCGGAGAGCTCCAGCGACAGCACGGCCACCTGCGTCTCACCGGAGGCCACGATGCGGGACAGCAGTTCGGTCCCCTCCTCGGTCGGGATGCCGAACTCCTCGCGGAACCGCTTCGAGCTCTCCTGCATCTCGGCCGAGCCGGCGAGGCCCGCGGACGTCCACGGGTCGAGCTGCCACGGTCCCCACGCCACGGACACGACGCGCTTGGCGACCCCGCCCGTGTTGGCCTCCACGAGCGCGAAGGAGTCGAGGAACGCGTTCGCCGCCGAGTAGTCGGTCGCGCCGACGCCGACGGTCAGGCTCGCCACCGACGAGTAGAGCACCAGCAGTTCCACCGGGTCGTCGCGCAGCGCGTCGGCCAGGGCCAGCGTGCCCGCCACCTTCGGCGCGAGCACCGCGGCCGCCTGCTCCTCGGTCTTGCTCTGCAGCAGGCCGCCACCGGCGACGCCCGCCGCGTGCACGACGCCGTGCAGCTCACCGAAGTGCGACCGCACGTCCCGCACCAGCGAGGCGACCTGGGCGGGATCGCTGACGTCGGCCTGGGCGACGAACACCTCGGCGCCCAGCGCGCGCAGCTCCGCCACGGCCATGAGCACGCCGCTGGTCTTGTCGTTGACGCCCTTCTCCGCGATCCAGGCGTCCCAGGTCTCCTCCGGCGGCAACCCCTTGCGGCCGGCCAGCGCGAGCCTGGTGCCGAGCGGGGCCAGTCGCCGCGCCAGTGCCAGGCCGAGCTCGCCCAGGCCGCCGGTGATGAGGTAGACCCCACCGGGACGCCAGGCGTCGGAGTCGGCGACCTCCGGCAGCTCGACCACCTCGAAGTCGCGCACCCAGCGGCGGCCGTGCCGCCACGCGACCACACCGACACCGTCCACGGTGTCCGAGGTGGACGCGGCCAGGGCGTCGACCTCCCGCAGCGCCTGGAGGGCGTGGTCGCCGTCCGTTCCGAGGTCGGCGTACTGCGACCGGACCAGGGGGTACTCCGCCGCGATGGCACTCGTGATGCCCGCGATGGTCGCGGCGTGCGGGTCCTTCGCGTCGCCGGCGAGGACCTCGAACCCGTTCGCGGCGAGGCTGACCAGCTCGACCCGCCTGCCGGCGCACTCCGTGCCGATGGCCTTGCCGAGCCGCATCAGGCTGTAGAAGCCGCTTTCCTGACCGGTGTCGGTGAGACCGTAGGCGTGCACGATCCGGACAGGCTCGCCGGTGGTGCCCGCGAGCAGGGCGCGGTAGTCCTCCAGGTCCTGCGGCCGGGTGTGCGCGTGGACGACCTCGTGCCCGGCTTCCCGTGCCAGCGCGGCGAACCTGTCGGCGAACCCGCCCGGTTCGGCGAGCAGCACCAGCGGTCCGGCCGGGGCGGGCAGCGGCCGGCTGTTGTCGCGCCGCCAGGTGGGGACGTGGGCTTTGAGGCCGTCGTAGGTCGGCATCCCGGCGTTCGCCGCGGTGGCGGGTGCCGCCGGACCGGTGGTGCCGGTCGCCGCGACCTCCGGCCAGTAGCGGGTGCGCTGGAAGCGGTACGCGGGCAGGGGGACGAACACGCGTTCCGCGTCCGCACCGCTCGCCCAGTTCACCGGCACGCCGTGCTCCCACAGCGCGCCGAGCGCGGCGAGCCACGACCGGCGGCCCTGTTCCAGCGGCAGGCTGACCACCGGGGTCGCGGTGTCAGCGCCCGAACCGGCCTCGACGAGGACCTCGGCGTGGCGGCTCAGCAGCGGCAGGCCGTCGGCGATCCGACCGGGCTCTCCCGCCCAGTGGGCGGCGTCACGCGCCTCGGCCGCGGTCAGCGCGGCACCGGTGCGCGGGGACACCACGGTGATCGTGGGCTCCGCGACCTCGGTGGGCACCGTGCCGTCCAGGGCCAGCGCCAGACCGTCGGCCGGGGACAGCATCCCGCCGACGACCGCGGCGACGCACTCCCCCACCCCGGCGCCGAGCACGACGGCCGGAACCAGGTCGCGGGAAGCGAGCAACCGGGCGAGGGCGTACTCGACCGCGAACACGGCGGCCCGCTCGTCGGCCTCCGCCTCGCCGTGCAGCGCGCCCAGCAGGTCCACCCGCCCGTGGAGCAGGCCGGCGCACTCGTCGATCGCGGCGCTGAACGCCGGTTCGGTGCGGTACAGCTCCTCGGTGGTGCCGCGCCAGGCGCCGGGGTCCGCGGGCAGGAGGAGACCGAAGCGGCGCTTCTCCCCGACGACCGAACCGGTGACGCCCGCCCTCAGGGACGCGATGGCGTCCGCGGTGTCGCGCACGGCGAGTGCGGACCGCACCGCCAGGGCGCTGCGCCCGGACTGCGTGGTGTGCGCGACGTCGGCCAGTTCCAGCTCCGGGTGCGCCTCCAGGTGGTCGGCCAGCGCCGCGGCGTTCGCGCGCAGGCTGGACTCGCTGTGCCCGGACACCGTGAGCAGCTGCCACGGCGGTCCCGGTCGCGGCACCGGTCCCCGCGGTGCCTGCTCCAGTACGAAGTGGACGTTCGACCCCGACCAGCCGAACGAGCTGACGCCCGCTCGCAGCACGCCGCCGGCGTCCGCGGGGAAGGGCCTCGCGGTCTGCACGGGCCGGACGGGACCGTCCAGCGTGACGACCGAGTTGGGGGTGGTCATGTTCAGGTTGGCCGGGATCTCGCCGTGCTCCAGGGCGAGCACGGTCTTGACCAGACCGGCCATCCCGGCCGCGGCCAGGGTGTGGCCGACGTTGGACTTGACCGCGCCGACGTACAGCGGCTCCGGCGCGGAGCGCTCGCCGAAGACCTCCTGCAGGGCGGTGAACTCGATGGCGTCGCCCAACTGCGTGCCGGAGCCGTGCGCCTCGACGTAGCCGATGTCGTCGGTCCGCACGCCCGCGTCGGCGTGGGCGGCGCGGATGACCGCGATCTGCGCGGCCCGGTTGGGCGCGGTGAGACCGTTGCTGCGGCCGTCCTGGTTGGTCGCCGTGCCGCGGATCACCGCACGGATGCGTTGTCCCGCCGGGACGTCCTGGGTGCGGCGCAGGACGACCACGCCGCCGCCCTCACCGATCACGTACCCGTCGGCGGACTCGTCGAAGGTCTTGGTGCGGCCGTCGGCGGCGAGCATGCTCATCTTGCAGGACTGGACGAACACCTCCGGGTTGATCATCGTGGAGGAGGCGCCGACGATCGCGATGTCGCACTCGCCGCGGCGCAGGCTCTGCACGGCCAGGTGCATGGCGCTGAGCGCGGAGGAGCACGCGGTGTCCACGGTCAGGCAGGGGCCGCGCAGGTCGAGCTGGTGCGCGATCCGGCCTGCGGCCGCGGACAGCGAGCTGCCCAGGCCGAAGTACGGGTCGTCCCCTGCCTCGGCACCGTCGGCCTCCAGCTGGCGCATGCTGTACTGGATGGTGTCGATCAGCCCGGCGAACACGCCGGTGCGGCTGCCGCGCAGCTCCTCCGCGGTGAGCGAGGAGTCCTCCAGCGCCTCCCAGACGAGCTCCATGAGCAGTCGGAAGCTCGGGTCGGTGCGGCGCGCCTCCTGCGGCGAGAGCCCGAAGAACGCGGCGTCCCAGCCCGCGATGTCGGTGACGAACGCGCCGTGCTGCGTGTAGGCCTTGCCCGGCGCGGTGCGGTCGAGGTCCAGGTAGTCGGCGGCGTTCCACCGGTCCGCCGGGGCGAGGCTGACGAGGTCCTTGCCCTGCATGAGGTTCTGCCAGTAGTCCTCGACCGTGTCGCTGCCGCCCGCGAAGCGGCAGGACATGCCGACGACGGCGATCTCCTGGCCCTGCGCGGTGTTCGCGCGCAGGGTGGTCTTCGTCGCCGAGGACTGCTCCTGCGGGCCGAGCTCGGCGAGCAGGTGTGCGGCGAGCGCGGCGGGGCTCGGGTGGTCGAAGACGATGGTGGGTGGCAGCGCCAGCCCGGTCTCGGCGTTGAGGCGGCCGCGCAGCTCGACCGCGGTGAGCGAGTCGACGCCCAGCTTGGTGAACAGCTGCTGGGCGCTGACCTCGTCCTCGTGGCCGAGCACGGCGGAGGTGTGGGTGAGCACGAGCTGGTGCAGCACGCGTTCACGTTCGGCCGGGGGCATGCCGGCGAGCCGCGTCCGCCACGCCGTGGTGACCTCGGCGCCCTCCTCGGCACGCCGCGCGTCGGCCTCGGCGATCGCCACGACCTCGGGCAGGTCGGCGAGCAGCGGGCTCGGCCGCAGCGCGGCGAACGGTGGTGCGAACTTCGGCCACTCGAACGCGGCCACGGTCAGCGCGGTCTCGTCCCTGCCGAGCGCGCGCCGCAGCGCGAGCACGCCCAGTTCCGGTGCCATGGCCGGCACACCGAGGTCGCTGAGCAGCTGGTCCGCCTGGCCGCTCACACCCATGCCGACCTCGCCCCAGCGACCCCAGGCGACGGAGGTGGCGGGAAGACCGCGGAACCGGCGCTGCTGGGCGACGGCCTCCAGGTAGGCGTTCGCCGCTCCGTAGACGCTCTGCGCGGGGTTGCCGACGGACGCCGCGATCGAGGAGAACAGCACGAAGGCGTCCAGGTCGAGCCCGTCGGTGAGCTCTTCGAGGTTCCGCGTTCCGGAGACCTTGGCGCGCAACGCGTCCACGTAGGACTCGCGGCCGACCGTCTCGATCTGCCCGACCTCGAGGACTCCCGCGAGGTGGAACACGGCGCGCAGGTCGTCGCGGACGTCGTCGACGACGGCTCCGAGCGCGTCGCGGTCGGCGACGTCGCAGGCGACGATGGAGACCCTGCTGCCCAGGTCCTCCCGCAGGGACTCCGCGCCCGGCGCGTCCCCGCCGGTCCGGGAGACCAGCACCACGCGGTCCGCGCCCGCCTCGGCCAGCCAGCGGGCGACCACACCGCCGAGACCGCCGGTGCCACCGGTCACCAGAACGGTGCCCCGCGGCTTCCAGGAGCGCGGCGCCTCGGCGTTCTCGGCGTGCGCCAGGCGACGACCGAACACGCCGGCCGCGCGGATCGCGACCTGGTCCTCGCCGCGGGGGCCGGTGACCACGGCGCCGAGGAGCGCGCTGACGCGATCGGACGGCTCGGCCGGAACGTCGACCAACCCGCCCCACAACCGCGGGTGCTCCAGCGCGGCGGCACGGCCGAAGCCCCAGAGCTGGGCCTGCACCGCGGAGGCGGGCGCCTCGTGCGGGCCGGTGGCGACGGCCTGGCCGGTGACCGTCCACAGTGGAGCGGTGATCTCGCGGGCCGCCAGTTCCTGCACCAGCGACAGCGTCGCCTCGGCGCCGAACGACAGGCCGCCGGTCTCGTGCTCGTCGAGCCCGACCAGGGAGAGCACACCGTCGAACGCCGGGACACCGTCCACCGCGGCGGCCACCGAGGCCCGGTCCGGCCCGGCGAGCACCACGTGGTCGACCTCGGCTCCCCGCAGAGCCGCCGCAGCGGCTTCGGTCCAGTCGCCGGAGCGCGGCGAGGACACCAGCAGCCAGCGCCCGGACGCCTCGGCCGGCTTCGGCGTGAACTGCTTCCAGTGCACGCGATAGCCCAAGGCGTCCACTTCGGACTCGTTCGCACGGGAGCTGCGCCAGCGCGCGAGCGCCGGGAGGACGTCGCCGAGAGGGGCCTGCGCGTTCGGCAGCTCCAGCTCGGCGGCCAGCTCCTCGGCGTCGCCGTTCGCCACGACGGACCAGAACCGGGCGTCCTCACCTCCGGTGCCGCCCGTGACGTCTCCGGCGTCCTCGAGCCAGTAGCGCCGGCGCTGGAACGGGTAGGTCGGCAGGGGGACGGCACGGGCGCCGGTGCCGTCGAGGTAGGCGGCCCAGTCGACGTCGATGCCGGTGACGTGCAGGGCGGCGAGCGCGGACACCAGGGTGCGGACCGGTTCGCGGTCCTTGCGCTGGGCGGCGGCGAACACCACGCCGTCCGGCAGTGCGGAGCGGCCCATCGCGGTGAGCGGGGCGTCCGGCCCCAGCTCGAGGAACGCGGTCACGCCGCGCCGGCGCAGGGTCTCGACGGCGTCCGCGAAGCGCACCGCCTCGCGGGCGTGCTCGACCCAGTACCGCGGGTCGGTCAGCCGCTCGGCGAGCTCACCGGTCAGCGTGGAGACGACCGGGATGGCGGGCTCGCTGTAGGTGAGGTCACGGGCGATCTCCGCGAACTCGGCCAGCATCGGGTCCATGAGGCTCGAGTGGAAGGCGTGCGACACCTTCAGCCGCGTGGTGCGGCGGTCGGGGAACCGCCCGGCCACCGCGAGGACGGCCTCCTCGGTACCGGACAGCACCACCGCGCGGGGGCCGTTGACCGCGGCCAGGCACACGTCGTCGTTCAGGTGGGGGCGGACCTCGTCCTCGGTCGCCTCGACCGCCACCATCGCCCCACCGGCGGGCAGCGCCTGCATCAGGCGGCCACGGGCAAGCACCAGCCGCGCCGCGTCGGCGAGGGACAGCACCCCCGCGACGTGGGCGGCGGCCAGCTCACCGATCGAGTGCCCCGCCAGGAGGTCGGGAACCACGCCCCACGAGCTGACCAGGCGGAACAGCGCCACCTCGAAGGCGAACAGCGCGGGCTGCGCGAACTCGGTGCGGTTCAGCCGCTCGGCGTCGTCGCCGAACACGACCTCGCGCACACCCGGCAGGTACTCGCACACCTCGTCGAACGCGGTCGCGAAGGCCGGGAAGGCGTCGTGCAGCTCGCGGCCCATGCCGAGCTGCTGCGAGCCCTGGCCGCTGAACAGCACGGCCAGCTTCCCGGTGGTGGCGAACCCGGTGACGGTCCCGGCGTCGCCGTCGGCCACCGCGCGCAGACCGGCGGTCAGCTCGTCGGGGCCGGCCCCGACGACGACCGCGCGGTGGTCCATCGCCGCGCGGGCGGTGGCCAGCGACAGCGCGACGTCCACCGGTTCGTGCCGGGTGGCGTCCACGCTCGGCAGCAGTGCCGCGGCCTGTGCCCGCACCGCGGCGGGAGACGCCCCCGACAGGACGTAGGGCACCACAGCCGGCGGCCGGACCTCCCGTGGCGGCAGCGGCTCCTCCGGCACCTGCTCCAGGATGACGTGCGCGTTGGTTCCGCTGATGCCGAACGAGGACACCCCCGCCCGGCGCGGCCTGTCCGCCTCCGGCCACGGCCGCTGCCGCGAGAGCAGCGAGATCGACCCGGCCGACCAGTCGACGTGCTCGGACGGCCGGTCGACGTGCAGGCTCGCCGGGAGGACCCCGTGCCGCATCGCCTCGACCATCTTGATGACGCCGGCGACGCCCGCGGCGCACTGCGTGTGCCCGATGTTCGACTTGACCGAGCCGATCCACAGCGGCTCGGCGCGGTCCCGGCCGTAGGTGGCGATCAGGGCCTGCGCCTCGATGGGGTCGCCGAGCTTCGTGCCGGTGCCGTGCGCCTCGACCGCGTCCACGTCCGACGGGGACAGCTTCGCGTTGGCCAGCGCCTGGCGGATCACGGCTTGCTGGGACGGGCCGTTCGGGGCGGTCAGGCCGTTGGACGTGCCGTCGGAGTTGACCGCGCTGCCCCGCACCACCGCCAGCACCGGGTGGCCGTTGCGCCGTGCGTCGGACAACCGCTCCAGCACCAGCACGCCGGCGCCTTCCGCCCAGTTCGTGCCGTCGGCGCCGGCGGCGAACGGCTTGCACCGGCCGTTCGCGGCCAGTCCGCGCTGGCGGGAGAAGTCGACGAACGGGCCTAGGCTCGACATGACCGTCACACCGCCCGCCAGGGCGAGGGTGGACTCCCCCGTCCGCAGCGAACGGGCGGCCAGGTGCAGCGCCACCAGCGAGGAGGAGCAGGCGGTGTCGACGGACACGGACGGCCCCTGCAGCCCCAGCACGTAGGAGATCCGGCCGGACACGACACTGCCCAGGGTGCCGGTGGCGAGGTAGCCCTCGTACTCCTCCGGCACCGCGGTGAGCCGGGTGGCGTACTCGGTGTTCGTGACACCGGCGAAGACGCCGGTCGCGCTGCCCTTGAGGGAGGTCGGGTCGATGCCCGCGCTCTCGATGGCCTCCCACGCGGTCTCCAGCAGCAGCCGCTGCTGCGGGTCGGTCGCCTCGGCCTCGCGCGGCGAGATGCCGAACAGCTCGGCGTCGAACTCGTCGGCGTCGTGCAGGAACCCGCTCTCGCGGACGTAGGTGGTGCCCGGCCGCTCCGGGTCCGGGTGGTAGAGCCCCTCGAGGTCCCAGCCGCGGTTGGTGGGGAACGGCGAGATGGCGTCACCGCCGGTGCTGACGAGGTCCCACAGCTGCTGGGGCGAACGGATCTCGCCGGGGAAGCGGCAGCTCATCGCGATGATCGCGATCGGCTCGGTGTCGCGTTCCTCGGACTCCCGCAGCTGCCGACGGCTCTCCCGCAGGTCCGCCGCCATTCGCTTGAGGTAGTCGACGTACTGCTCTTCGGTGGGCATCGGTCATGGCTCCTATGACGGCCGGGCTGGTCAGCGCGTGCCGAACTCGTGGTCGATCAGCGCGAGGATGGTGTCCGGGGTCGCGGTGTCGAGATCGCTCCCGGAGCTGTCCGAGCGCTTGGCCGTCCAGACGGACAGCAGGCGCTGCAGACGCCGGTCGACCTCGGTGTCGTCCGGATCGGTGCCGGCGAGCATCGCCTCGAGCCGGCCTATCTGTTCGATCAGCGCGGTGCTCGCCGGCTCGGCGTCACCGACCAGTTCGGTGTGCAGGAACGCCGACAGCGCGGCCGGGGTGGGGTAGTCGAAGACCAGCGTCGAGGACAGCCGCAACCCGGTGACGGCGCTCAGGCGGTTGCGGAACTCGACCGACGTCAGCGAGTCGAACCCGAGGTCGCTGAAACCGCGGGCGGGCTCGACGCTGTCGGCGCCCGTCCTGCCCAGCACCAGTGCGGTCTCCCGCCGGACCAGGTCGAGCAGCAGCTCGTTCGCCCTGGCCGGCGGCAGGCCGGCGAGCGTGCGCAGGAGCTCGTCGTCCTGCTGCGCGGTGGCGGCCTTGGCCCGCACCCGGCCGGGACCGCCGAGCAGACCGCGCAACAACGGGGACATGGACGCGTCCGAGGCGTTGGCGCGGGCCGTGGCGCGGTCGACCTTCAGCGCGAGCAGGACCGGGTGCGCGGTGGCGACGGCGGTGTCGAACATCGCCATGCCCTCGGAGGACGTGATGGGCGGGAAACCACCGCGGCGCAGGCGTTCCTCGCCCTCCTCGCCGAGGCGGCCACCCATGCCGCCCGCCCACAGGCCCCACGCGATCGAGTGGGCGGCCAGACCGTCGGCGCGGCGGCGGGTGGCCAGGGCGTCGAGGAAGCTGTTGGCCGCGGCGTAGTTGGCCTGCCCCGCGTTGCCCAGCACCCCGGCGGCCGAGGAGAACAGGACGAACCAGCGCAGTGGCAGGTGCCGGGTCAGCTCGTGCAGGTGGCCGGCGGCTCGGACCTTGGGGGCGAAGACGCGGTCCACCCGTTCCGGGGTGAGCGCGTCGACCAGGCCGTCGTCCAGGACGCCCGCCGCGTGCACGACACCGGTCAGCGGGTGCCGGTCCGGGATCGCGCCGAGCAGGTCCGCCACGGCGTCGCGGGAGGCGAGGTCGCAGGCGACGACGGTGACCGCGGCGCCCAGGCCCGTCAGGTCGGCGACCAGTTCGGCCGCGCCCGGCGCGTCCGGACCGCGCCTGCTGGTCAGGACGAGGTGCCGCACCCCGTACTCGGTCACCAGGTGCCGGGCGAGGGCCCCGCCGAGGTCCCCGGTGCCGCCGGTGATCAGCACGGTGCCGTCCGGATCGGGACCGGCCGGGATCGTCAGCACCAGCTTGCCGATGTGCTTGGCCTGGCTCAGGAAGCGGAACGCCTCCGGGGCGCGCCGCACGTCCCACACGCGGGTCGGCAACGGCGTGAGCACACCGCGGTCGAACAGCTCGACCACCTCGGACCACATCCGGGTGAGCAGCTCGGGTTCGGCCTCGATCAGGTCGAAGGGCCGGTACAGAACTCCGGGATGCCGCGCGGCGACCTCCTCCGGGTCGCGCAGCCCGGCCTTGCCCATCTCCATGAACCGGCCGCCCCGCGGCAGCAGCCGCAGCGAGGCGTCGACGAAGTCACCGGTCAGCGCGTCCAGCACGACGTCGACGCCCCGCCCACCGCTGGTGGCCCTGAAGTGCTCCTCGAAGCCGAGCGTGCGGGAGTCGGCGATGTGGCCGTCGTCGAGCCCGGCCTCGCGCAGGACGTGCTGCTTGCCGGTGCTCGCGGTGGCGTAGACCTCCGCGCCGAGGTGCCGGGCGATCTGGACGGCGGCCATGCCCACGCCGCCGGCGCCCGCGTGGACCAGCACCGACTCGCCCGCGCTCAGCCCTGCCAGCTCCTTGAGCCCGTAGTAGGCGGTCAGGAACACCAGCGGGACCGAGGCCGCGGTCTCGAACGACCAGCCCTCGGGAACGCGCGTGAAGTAGGCGCGGGGAGCGATGGCGACCGTGCCGACGCCGCCGGCGGCCACGCCCATCACGGCCTCGCCGACCGCCAGGTCCGTCACCTCGGACCCGACCTCGACCACCACGCCCGCCACCTCGTTGCCGAGGGGGCCGGGCTCGCCGTCGAACATGCCGAGCACGTTCAGCACGTCGCGGAAGTTCAGGCCGGCCGCGCGCACGGCGACGCGGACCTCGTTGGGCGCCAGCGGTTCCGATGCCTGCGGGTGCGGCTCCAGGCGCAGGTTGTCCAGGGTGCCGCGACCGGTCATGCCCAGGCGCCAGGCCGGGCCGGCCGGGGCGACGAGCTCGTCGGCCGCCGGCAGCGGGGCCAGGCGCGGTGCGGCGAGCTCACCACCGCGGGAGAGCAGCTGCGGCTCACCGGTGGACAGGGCGGCCGCCAGCTGTGCGGCGGTCGGCTCCGCGTCGGTGTCGATCAGCACGAACCGGCCGGGGTACTCGGACTGCGCCGAGCGCACCAGTCCCCAGACCGCGGCGGCCGCCGGGTCGACCCGGTCCGTGCCGGCCGCGTCGCGGGTGAGCACCACCAGGGTGGTGCCGTGCAGGCGCTCCTCGGCGTTCCACCGCTGGAGCACGGCGAGAACCCGGTTGGTCTCGGCCAGCGCGGTGCCCGCCACGTCGGCGCCTCCGCAGCGCACCGGGAGCACGACGACCGGCGGGGGCGGGACGTCGTCGTCCAGGTCGTCGGCGAACGCCCACTCGACTTCGGGGCCACCAGGGATGGAAAGCGTTTTCCACTCAAGGTGGAACAGCGAGTCCGATCCCCCGGGTTCGGTCGTCTTGAACTGGTCGGCGCTGATCTCGCGCAGCAGCAGCGCACCGATGGTGGCCACCGGCGCACCGACGCCGTCCGCGACCCGGAGCGTGACGGCGTCCGACCGGCCGGGGGTCAGCCGCACCCGCAGCGTGGTGGCGCCGACCGCGTGCAGGGCGACGTCCTGCCACAGGTGGGGAACCCGGGGACCGGAGTCCTCGTCGGCCGTGAGACCGATGGCGTGCAGGCAGGAGTCGAGCAGCGCGGGGTGCAGGCCGAACTTCTCCGCGTCCTTGCGCGCCTCCCCCTCCTCCGGCAGCCGCAGTTCCGCGTAGACCTCGTCCCCGAGGCGCCAGGCCGCTCGCAGGCCGCGGAACACCGTCCCGTACTCCAGGCCGTTGCGGGAGAACGCTTCGTACACGCCGTCCAGGTCGACGGCGGTGGCACCGCGCGGCGGCCATTCGGCCAGGTCGAAGTCCGGCGGCGCGACGGACGGGGTCAGGGTGCCGGAGGCGTGCCGGGTCCAGGGCCCCTCGCCCGCACGGGAGTGCAGGGACACCGACCGGCGGCCCGACTCGTCCGGCGCGGCCAGCACGACCTGGACGTCGCGCGGACCGTCCAGGAACACCGGCTCCAGCAGGGTGAGCTCCTCGAGGTGCGGGCACCCGGCCTCGTCGCCCGCGCGGAGCGCCAGCTCGACGAGCGCCGTTCCCGGCAGGAGCGCGGTGCCCGCGACGACGTGGTCGGCGAGCCACGGGTGGGTCGTGAGCGAGACCCGGCCGGTGAGGACGACCCCGGAGTCGTCGGCCAGCGCCACCGACGCGCCCAGCAACGGGTGGCGGGCGTCGGACAGCCCCAGCCCGGCCGGGTCTCCCGCGCCGCCCGCGGACTGCAGCCAGTAGCTGGCGCGCTGGAACGCGTAGGTGGGCAGCTCCACCGTGCGAGCCCCGGTGCCCTCGTAGAACGTCCGCCAGTCCACGCGTCCGCCGCGCACGTGCAGCGCGGCCAGTGCGGTCGTCGCCGTCACCGGCTCGGAACGGCCGCCCCGGAGCATCGGCACCGCGAGCACGTCCTCGTCGGGCAGGACCCGTGCGACCATCGCGGTCAGCACCGAGTCCGGTCCCAGTTCCACGAACTTCGAGACGCCCTCGGAGCGCAGCCAGGCGATCGAGTCCGCGAACCGGACGGGCTGCCGGACGTGCCGCGGCCAGTACCCCGGTGCGGTGACCTCGTCGGTGCCGGCGAGCTTGCCGGTCACGTTGGACACCACCGCGATGCTCGCGGCACCGTAGGAGACGCTCTCCGCGACCGCGGTGAACTCGGCGAGCATGCCGTCCATGCGTGCCGAGTGGCACGCGTGCGTCATGCGCAGCCGCTTGGTCTTGCGACCCTGCCGGGCGAACGACTCCGCCACCGCGAGGACCGCGTTCTCGTCGCCGGACAGCACGATCGCGTCCGGGCCGTTGACCGCACCGATCTCGACACCGTCGACGAGCGCGGCGCGGACCTCGTCCTCCGCGGCCTGGACGCTCACCATGGCGCCACCGGCGGGCAGCGCCTCCATGAGCCTGCCGCGCGCGGCGACCATCTTCGCCGCGTCCCGCAACGTCCAGACACCGGCCACGTGCGCGGCGGTGAGCTCGCCGATGGAGTGACCGGCGACGAAGTCGGGACGCACGCCCCAGGACTCCAGCAGCCGGAACAGCGCGACCTCGACGGCGAACAGCGCCGGTTGCAGGTAGCTCATCCGGTCGAGCAGGTCCTGGTCGTCGCCGAAGACCACGTCGGCGAGCGGCCGGTCCAGATGCTCGTCCAGTGCCGCCACCACCGCGTCGAACGCCTCGGCGTAGGCGGGAAACGCCCGGTACAGCTCACGGCCCATGCCGCAGCGCTGGCTGCTCTGCCCGGTGAACAGGAACGCCGTGCGCCCGATCAGCGGCGTGCCCGTGACGACGGCGGGGGAAGGCGTCCCCTGCGCCAGCGCGCTCAGACCGGCCACGAGGTCGTCCCGGTTGGAGCCGACCACCGCGGCCCGCCGGTCGAGCGTGGACCGGCCGGTCGCGAGCGAGTGGGCGACGTCGAGCGGATCGGCTCCGCCCACGGCGTCGAGCAGGCGGGAAGCCTGTGCCCGCAGGCCGTTCTCGTTCTTGGCCGACAGCACCCACGGAAGCACCGGAGGAGGCGTCCGTTCGACGTCCTCCCGCTCCTCCACGACCTGCTCCAGGATGACGTGGGCGTTGGTGCCGCTCAGGCCGAACGACGACACGGCACCACGGCGGGGCCGGTCGACAGCGGGCCAGGGACGCTCGTCGGTGAGCAGTTCCACGGCGCCCGCCGTCCAGTCGACGTGGGGCGACGGCTCGTCGACGTGGAGCGTGCGCGGCAGCACCCCGTGCCTCATGGCCTCGACGACCTTGATGATCCCGGCGACGCCGGCGGCCGCCTGGGAGTGGCCGATGTTGGACTTGATGGAGCCCAGGTACAGCGGCACGTCGCGGTCCTGACCGTAGGTGGCCAGCAACGCCTGCGCCTCGATCGGGTCACCGAGCCGCGTGCCCGTGCCGTGCGCCTCGACGAAGTCCACGTCCGATGTGGACAGACGAGCGTTCTTCAGCGCCTGGCGGATCACCCGTTGCTGGGACGGACCGCTGGGAGCGGTGAGACCGTTGGAGGCCCCGTCCTGGTTGACCGCCGAACCGCGGACGACCGCGAGAACGCGGTGCCCGTTGCGGCGGGCGTCGGACAACCGTTCCAGCAGCACCACACCGGCGCCCTCGGACCACCCCGTGCCGTCGGCGGCGGCGGCGAACGCCTTGCACCGCCCGTCGACGGCCAGCCCGCGCTGGCGGGAGAACTCCACGAACGTCTCGGGCGTGGACATCACCGTGACCCCGCCGACCACGGCCAGCGAACACTCACCGGTGCGCAGGGCGTGCCCGGCCAGGTGCAGTGCGACCAAAGAGGACGAACAGGCGGTGTCGACGGTCACCGCCGGCCCTTCCAGGCCGAACGTGTAGGACACCCGGCCGGACAGCACGCTGTTGGACGAGCCGGTGCCGATGAAGCCCTCGATGTCCTCGGACACCGACGTCAGCCCGGACACGTACTCCGCGCGCATCGCGCCGGCGAACACCCCGGTGGCGCTTCCCCTCAGCGAGGAGGGGGCGATCCCGGCGCGTTCCAGCGCCTCCCACGTGACCTCGAGCAGCAGGCGCTGCTGCGGATCCATGGCCAGCGCCTCGCGGGGTGAGATCCCGAACAGCTCCGCGTCGAACCTGTCCGCCTCGTGCAGGAAGCCGCCCGCGGTGGTGTACGTGGTGCCGCGGTGGTCCGGGTCGGGGTGGTAGAGCGCGTCGGCGTCCCAGCCCCGGTTGTCCGGGAAGCTGGTCACGCCGTCACCGCCCCGCGCCACCAGTCGCCACAGGTCCTCCGGCGAGTCCACCCCGCCGGGGTACCGGCAGGCCATCCCGATGACGGCCAGCGGCTCGGATGCGCTCTCCTGGACCTCGTCCAGGCGACGCCTGGTGTCGCGGAGCTCGGTCGTCAACCGCTTCAAGTAGTCGAGCGTCCGGTCGTCGCTGGTCATGCCGCTTCCTCCTTGTGACGGCGTCCTGTGTGGACGCCGCCACGAACGGAAAGGTCGAAGTGGGTCAGAGTTCGTTGTCGAGCAGGGAGAACATGTCGTCCAGCGTGGCGGCCTCGATGTCCGTCCCGTCGTCCGAGCCGGAACGGGTCTTGTCCCGCCACAGCGCGACCAACCGGCGCAGCCTCGTCTCCACGTGCGCCCCGTCGGTGGTCGCCGGGTCGAGCGCGGTCAGCGCCGCCTCCAGGTGGGTGATCTCGCTGTCCACACCGGACACTTCGGCGGCGGCCGCGGGTACCACCTCGGCCTGGAGGAACTCCGCCATGGCGTCCGGGGTCGGGTAGTCGAAGATCAGCGTCGCCGGCAGCCGCAGACCCGTCGCCTCGCCGAGCTGGTTGCGCAGCTCGACCGCGGTCAGCGAGTCGAAGCCCAGGTCGGTGAACGCCCGCTCGGGCTCGATCGTGTCCGGCCCGGCGTGACCGAGCACGGCCGCCGCCTGGCGGCGGACCACGTCGAGCAACGCCTGCCGGGCATCGGCCTGCGACAGCCCGGCCAGGCGCCGCCTCAGCTCCTCCGCCTGTCCCGCGTTCTCGGCCGAGGCCGACCGGCGGGCGCGCTGCGGCCGCACCAGCGCCCGCAGCAGCGGCGGCAGGGAGGCGTTCTCGGCGATCGCCCCGAGCCTCGCCACGTCGAGCTTCACCGGCACCGTCGCCGGTGCGGCCATGGACGTGGCCAGGTCGAACAACGCCAGGCCCTCGGCAGCGGTGAGCGCACCGAAGCCCTCGCGTGCCATCCGGCCGGCGTCCGTCGCCGCACCCATGCCGTCGGCCCAGAGGCCGTAGGCGAGGGAGGAGGCGGGCAGGCCGAGCGAGCGCCGGTGTTCGGCGAGCGCGTCGAGGAAGGTGTTCGCCGCGGCGTAGTTCGCCTGGCCCGGCGTGCCGAGGACGCCCGCGGCCGAGGAGAACAGGACGAACATCGTGAGGTCTCGCCCCCGGGTCAGCTCGTGCAGGTTCCAGGCCGCGTCCACCTTGGGGCGCAGGACCTTCTCCAGCCGGTCCGGCGTCAGCGAGGTGAACAGGCCGTCGTCGAGCACGCCGGCCGCGTGGACGACGCCGGTGAGCACCGGGATGCTCTCCAGCAGGTCCTCCAGCTGGGACCGGTCGGCCGCGTCGCACGCGACGACGCGGACCTGCGCGCCGAGCCCGGTCAGTTCGCCGGCCAGCTCCGCAGCACCCGGCGCGTCCGCGCCACGCCGGCCCACGAGAACGAGGTCCCGCACGCCGAGCGTGGTCACCAGGTGCCGGGCCACGACGGCGCCGAGGCCACCGGTACCGCCGGTGACGAGAACCGTTCCGCTCGCGTCGAGCACCCGCGGCACGGTCAGCACGACCTTGCCGGCGTGCTCGGCGTGACCGAGGAAGCGGGCCGCCTCGGGAGCCTCGCGGATGTCCCAGGAACGGATCGGCAGGGGGTTGAGCACTCCCGACTCGAACATCGTGACCAGCTCCTCCCACATCGCCGCGATCCGTTCGGTGCCGGCGTCCTCGACGTCGCACACCCGGTGAGTCACATCTGGATACTGCCCTGAGAAATCGCTCGCCGGGCGAAGATCGGCCTTCCCCATTTCCACCATCCGCCCACCGCGCGGCAACAGCCGCATCAACGCGTCGGTGGTGCCGCCGCCGAACACGACGTCAACGCCGCGGCCGTCGGTCGAGCCGAGGAACCGCTCCTCGAAGCCGGGAGTCCGCGAGGAGGCGATGCGGCTGTCGGGCAGGCCCGCCGCGCGCAGGACGTCCCACTGGCCTTCCTCCGCCGTGCCGTGGACCTCCGCACCGAGGTGCTGGGCGATCTGGGTGGCGGCCATGCCGACGTCCCCGGCCGCGCCGTCGATGAGCACCGACTCCCCGGCGGACAGACCGGCCAGGTCGTTCAGCGCGTACCAGGCGGTCAGGAACGCCCGCGGCACGGAGGCCGCCTGCTCGAACGTCCACCAGTGCGGGACCCTGGTGACGAGCGAGCGCCCGGTGCGGACGACCGGCCCGAAAGCGTTGTGCACCAAGCCCATCACCGGATCGCCGACGCGGAGGTCGGTGACGCCCTCCCCCACCTCCACGACGATGCCCGCGGCCTCGCGGCCGAGCAGACCTCCGTCGCCGACGCTGACGCCGGCGGCACGGACACCGATCCGGACCTCGTGCGCGGCCAGGGGCGCGGCGGCTTCCGGGAACGGCTGGAACGTGAACCGGCCCGGAGTCCCCCGTCCGACGGGTCCAGCAGCCAGGTGCGCTCACCCGGCGGCGGGACCAGTTCCGGCGCGCTGCTGGCCCGGACCAGGCGGCAGGCGTGCACGACTCCGTCGCGCACCGCCAGCTGCGTCTCGTCGCCGAGCGCGGTGAGCGCCAGGTCGACGTCCTGCTCGGAGGCGTCCACCAGCACCAGCCGGCCGGGGTTCTCCGCCTGGGCACTGCGGATCAGGCCCCAGACCGAAGCCGTGACCGGGTCGACCTCGTCGCAGCCGTTCACCCGCACCGCGTCGCGGGTGAGCAGGACGAGCCTGCCGTCCGCGTTGCGCTCATCGGCCAGCCACGCCTGGACGGTGGCGAGCGTGCTCGCCAGCACGTCGTGCACGGCGCGCGGGACCTCCTGGGAGAGCGGCCGGACCCTGAGCACCGCCACCGGGGGCGCGGTCTCCCCGGCCTCGTCGTGGAAGGCCCAGGCCACCGGGGCACCGCCACCCGCGACCGGAACCCAGTCCGCCCGGAACAGCCAGTCCGAAGTGGACGGACCGCTGTCGAGCTGGTCCGCGGACACTTCGCGCAGCAGCAGGGATCCGACGGTGAGCACCGGTGCGCCCGCGGTGTCGGTGAGCTCCAGCCGGACCGAGTCGGGACCGGTGGGCGTCACCGTCACGCGCACCGCGGTCGCGTTGGTGGCGTGCAGCGAGACGTCGCGCCACAGGAACGGCAGGCGTGCGGTCGCCTCCCCGTCGAAGCCGAGCAGCCCGATGGGGTGCAGGGCCGCGTCGAGCAACGCCGGGTGGATGCCGAAGCGGGCCACGTCGCCGTGCGCCGCCTCCGGCAGCACCACGTCGGCGAAGATCTCCTCGTCCCGCAGCCAGGCGGAGACGAGGCCCTGGAACACCGGGCCGTAGCTCAGGCCGGTGGCCTCCAGATCGGAGTAGAGGCCTTCCACCTCGAGGACTTCCGCGTCCGTGGGCGGCCATGCGCCCGCCGCCTCCGGGAGGCGGTTCTCGTCGGGCACGAGCACACCCGCCGCGTGCTGCGTCCACGGTTCCTCGACGGAGGCGTCCGCCGGCCTCGAGTACACCGCGACCTCGCGCCCGCCGTCCTCGGCCGCGGCGCCGACCACGACCTGGACGGCCAGTCCGCCCTGGTCGGGCAGCACCACCGGTGCCGCGAGGGTCAGCTCGGCCACCCTCGGGCAGCCGATCTCGTCACCCGCCCGGACGACCATCTCGACCAGGGCCGCGCCGGGGACCAGGACCGCGCCGAGCACGGTGTGGTCCACGAGCCACGGCTGGGCGGCGCGGGACAGCCTGCCGAAGCAGACCAGCCCATCGCCGTCCGGCGTCGACGTGATGGCACCGAGCAGCGGGTGCTCGGTCGTCGTCAGTCCGAGCCCGGCGGCGTCGCCGGTCGCCGGACCGCTCTCGAGCCAGTAGCGCTCGCGCTGGAAGGCGTAGGTCGGGAGGTCGACGCGCCGGGCACCGGTGCCCGCGAAGAACGCCTCCCAGTCCACGGTGACGCCCGTCGCCACCAACCGGCCGAAGGCGGCTTCCGCGGACTGCCGCTCGGGGCGGTCCTTGCGCAGCAACGGGACGAACACCGCCGCGTCGCTCGCGCAGTCGTGGCCCATCGCGGACAGCACGCCGTCCGGACCCAGCTCGACGAACTTGGTGACGCCCGCGGCTTCCAGTTCGCGGACGCCGTCGGCGAAGCGGACGGTGTCCCGCACGTGCCGCACCCAGTAGTCCGGGTCGGTCAGCCCGGTCGCCAGCCGGCCCGTCACGTTCGACACGACCGGCACCGCGGGCTCCCGGTAGTCCAGCGAGCGCGCGACCTCCGCGAACTCGGCGAGCATCGGGTCCATCAGCACCGAGTGGAAGGCGTGCGAGACCGCCAGGCGCCTGGTGCGGCGGCCCTGTGCGCGGAAGCTCTCGGCCACGGCCAGCGTGGGAGCCTCCACACCGGACAGCACGACGGCGGAGGGGCCGTTGACGGCGGCCAGGCCGACCTCGGCGGTGAGGTGCTCGCGCACCTCGTCCTCGGTGGCCTCCACGGCCACCATCGCGCCGCCGGTGGGCAGTGCCTGCATCAGCCGTCCGCGCGCCTCGACCAGCTTCGCCGCGTCCTGCAACGACAACACCCCGGCGACGTGCGCCGCGCCCAGCTCGCCGATGGAGTGACCGGCCAGGTAGTCCGGCTTCACGCCCCACGACTCGACCAGCCGGTACAGCGCGACCTCGAGGGCGAACAGCGCGGGCTGCGCGTTGCCCGTCTGGTTGAGCACCTCGGCGTCGTCGATCTCCCGGATGCCGGGCAGCAACGCCGCGATCTCGTCGTACGCCTCGGCGAAAACGGGGAACGCCTCGTACAGCTCACGCCCCATGCCCAGCCGCTGGGAACCCTGCCCCGTGAACAGGACGGCGAGCTGGCCCGCGACGGCGCGGTCCACGGTCAGGTTCGCCGCGGGCTGCCCCTCCGCCAGGGCCGCGAGCCCGGCGCGCAGGTCGGCCGGACGTCCCGTCACGACGGCACGCCGCTCGTGCATGCTGCGGCTGGTGACCAACGAGTACGCGACGTCCACCGGTTCCGCGAGCTCGGCGTTGAGCAGACGCTCCGCCTGCGCCCGCAAGGCTTTCTCCGTCCGTCCGGAAAGGACGTACGGCAGCATTGCCGGCGTCTTCACCTCCCGCGCGGGCACCGGGACGTCCGGTCCCTGCTCGAGGATGACGTGGGCGTTGGTGCCGCTGATGCCGAAGGCCGAAACGGCCGCACGGCGGGGGCGGTCGTGCGGCGCCCACGGCCGCGCCTCGGTCGCCAGCTCGACCGCGCCCCCGGCCCAGTCCACGTGCGGGGACGGCGAGTCGATGTGCAGGCTCGCGGGAATGGTCCCGTGCCGCATCGCCTCGACCATCTTGATGATCCCGGCGACGCCGGCCGCGGCCTGGGTGTGACCGATGTTGGACTTGATCGAGCCGAGCACGAGCGGCACGTCGCGGTCCTGGCCGTAGGTGGCCAGCACCGCCTGCGCCTCGATCGGGTCGCCCAGCGCGGTGCCGGTGCCGTGCGCCTCGACCGCGTCGACGTCCGAAGTGGACAGACCGGCGGCCGCGAGGGCCTGGCGGATCACGCGCACCTGGGACGGACCGTTCGGCGCGGTCAGGCCGTTCGACGCGCCGTCCTGGTTCACCGCAGAGCCCCGGACCACCGCGAGGACGCGGTGACCGTTGCGCCGGGCGTCGGACAACCGCTCCAGGAGCAGGAACCCGGCGCCCTCCGACCAGCCGGTGCCGTCCGCCGCCGCGGCGAACGGCTTGCACCGGCCGTCGGCGGCCAGGCCGCGCTGCCGGGAGAACTCGATGAACGGGTTCGGCGTGGCCATCACCGTCGCGCCACCCGCCAGCGCCAGGTCGCAGTCGCCCGACCGCAGCGACTGCGCCGCGAGGTGCAGCGCGACGAGCGACGACGAGCACGCGGTGTCCACCGACACCGCGGGACCCTCCAGCCCGAAGGTGTAGGCGACGCGGCCGGACAGGACGCTGTTCGCGCTGCCGGTGCCGAGCAGGCCCTCGAACCCGTCGGGGGTGCTCGTCAGGCGGGAGGCGTAGTCGTTGTACATCACGCCGGCGAACACACCGGTGGAGCTGCCCTTGAGCGCCGCCGGGTCGATCCCGGCGCGTTCGAAGGCTTCCTGGGCCGTCTCCAGCAGCAGGCGCTGCTGCGGGTCGACGGTCATCGCCTCGCGGGGCGAGATGCCGAAGAACTCGGCGTCGAAGTCCGCCGCGTCGAGCAGGAACCCGCCCTCGCGGGTGTAGCTCTTGCCGGTGCGGTCGGGGTCCGGGTCGTACAGGTCCTCGAGGTCCCAGCCCCGGTCGGACGGGAACGGCGTGATCGCGTCGGTGCCCTCGGAGACCAGCCGCCACAGGTCCTCCGGCGAGCGGACGCCACCGGGGTAGCGGCAGCTCATCGCGATGATCGCGACGGGCTCGTCCGACACGGCGGAGCGCGCCGCCGGGACGACCTCGGTGGCCGTCGCGCCGAGGAGCTCGGTGCGGACGTACTCGGCCAGCGCCAGGGGCGTCGGGTAGTCGAAGATCAGCGTCGCGGGCAGCCGCAGGCCGGTCGCCTCGCCGAGCCGGTTGCGCAGCTCGACCGCCGTGAGCGAGTCGAAGCCCAGCTCCGTGAACGCACGTCCCACCTCCACCGCGGCCGTTGCGCTGTGGCCGAGGACCTCCGCGACGCGCGTCCGGACCAGGTCCGTCACGTGCGTGCGCTGCTCGGCGTCGGAGAGCCTGGACAGCGTCTCCAGCAGTGCCGACACCGCCTGGGCGTTGACGGCGCTGCGCAGGCGCGGAACCCGCACCAGACCCCGCAGCACGACCGGGATCGGCGAGGTGCGGGCGTGGACCTGCAACGTCGCGAGGTCCAGCTTCACCGGTACCGGCACCGCCGTCTCCGCGGCGAGCGCGGCGTCGAACAGCGCGAGACCCTCCTCTTCGGACAGTGCACCGAAGCCCTCACGGCTCAGCCTGTCCACATCGGACCCGTCGCCCATGCCGTCGGCCCACAGGCCGTAGGCCAGGGACCGGGCGGGCAGGCCTTCGGCGACCCGCAGCTCGGCCAGGGCGTCGAGGACCGCGTTCGCCGCGGCGTAGTTCGCCTGCCCCGGGCCACCGAGGATGCCGGAGACCGAGGACAGCAGGACGAACTGGCTCAGCGGCCGGTCGCGGGTCAGCTCGTGCAGCGCCACGGCCGCTTCGGCCTTCGGGCGCAGCACGGTGTCCACCCGCTCCGGCGTCAGCGCCGTGACCACGCCGTCGTCGAGCACACCGGCGGCGTGCACGACCCCGGTCAGGTCGGGGATCGAGTCCAGCAACGCCGCCAGGGCGTCGGTGTCCGCGACGTCGCACGCCCTGACCTCCGCACCCAGCTCCGCGGCGAGCTCGGCCGCGCCGGGCGCGTCCAGGCCGCGGCGGCTGGTCAGCACCAGCTTGGTGACGCCGTGCACCCGCGAGAGGTGCCGGGCGACCGCGGCGCCGATCCCACCCGTGCCACCGGTGACGAGGACCGTGCCCTCGCCCCACACGGCCGGCTCGGCCGCCCGCGCCCGGACGAGCCGGGGCGCCAGTGCCTCGCCGTCGTGGACGCGGACCTGCGGCTCGCCCGTCGCGAGCGCCGTGCTCACGTCGTCGCCCTCGACGAGGACGAACCGGCCGGGGTTCTCCGACTCCGCGCTGCGGACCAGGCCGCGCACGGCCGCACCGGACAGCGACCCGTCGGTCACGACGACCAGCCGCGCGTCGGCGAACCGCTCCTCGGCGAGGAACTCCTGGATCGCCGCCAGCGTGCTGTGCAGGACGTCCCGGGGGTCGCCCGCCGCGACGTCCAGGACCAGCGCCGGGGAACGTCGTCGCCGGCCTCCCGCAGCGGCAGGTGCTCGACCGGGGTCCCCTGTGCGGGCACGGGAACCCAGGACAGCTCGTACAGCGGCTCGTCGGTCGTGCGCAGCTGCTCGGCGGAGGCGGCGCGGACGACCAGCGAGCCGATCGTCGCGACGGGGGCGCCGGTGCTGTCGGCGACGAGGACGGACACCCTGTCGGTGCCGGTCGAGGTGACCCGGACGCGCAACGCGGTGGCACCGGTCGCGTGCAGGGTGACCGAGCCGAACGAGAACGGGAGACGGGTCTCCTCCCCCTCCATGAGCCCGATCGTGTGCAGCGCAGCGTCGAGCAGCGCCGGGTGCAGGCCGAACCTGCCGGCCTGGTCGTGCTCCGCCTCGGGCAGCGCGACCTCGGCCCAGACGTCGTCGCCGGAGCGCCAGGCGGTCCGCAGGCCCTGGAACACCGGTCCGTAGACCAGTCCGGCGGCGGCGAGGTCGTCGTACACGCCGTCGAGCTCCACGGCCTCGCCCGCGGGCGGCCAGGCCGCCAGGTCGAACGCCGGGGCGGACGTGACGGGCGACAACGTGCCCGCCGCGTGCTCGGTCCACGATCCGTGCGCACCGCGGGAGTGCACGGACACCGGTCGCCGGCCGGCGCCGTCCGCCGCGCCGACGAGCACCTGCACGTCCAGCGATCCGGACGCCGGCAGCAGCAGCGGCGCCTGGACCGTCAGCTCGTCGACCGTGCCGCACCCGGCTTCGTCGCCGGCGCGCACGACCAGTTCCAGCAGCCCGGTTCCCGGCATGAGCACGGAGCCGAGCGCGGCGTGGTCCGCGAGCCACGGGTGCGTGGCCAGCGACAGCCGGCCCGTGAGGACCCAGCCGTCACCGTCGGCGAACGGCACGGCCGCACCGAGCAGCGGGTGCTCGGCGGGCACGAGACCGACGGCGGAGACGTCCGCGCCCGCGCCGGTGGAGGCGAGCCAGAACCGCTGGTGCCGGAAGGCCGACGTCGGGAGGTCCACGACCCGCGCGCCGCTGCCCGCGAACACCGCGGACCAGTCGACCTGCTCACCGCGGGTGTACGCGGCGGCCAGCCCGGTCAGGGCGGACGTGGCCTCGTCGCGGTCCTTGCGCAGGAACGAGGTGAAGAGGCCGTCGGCGCTGTCAGCGCCCATCGCCGACAGCACACCGTCCGGACCGACCTCGAGGAACCGCGTGACGCCCTTGTCCTGCAAGCAGGACACGGCGTCGGCGAACCGGACGGTCGCCCGCACGTGCTCGACCCAGTGGCCGGGATCGGTCAGCCGGTCGGTGACGAGTTCCCCGGTGACCGTGGAGACGACGGGGATCGACGGTGCCGCGTAGGTCAGCGACTCCGCCACCGCGCGGAACTCGTCGAGCATCGGCTCCATCAGCGCCGAGTGGAACGCGTGCGAGACGGTCAGCCGCTTGGTGCGGCGGCCGAGCTTCTCGAACTCCTTGGCAACCTTGAGGGTCTGCGACGCCGCGCCGGACAGCACGACGGCGTTCGGGCCGTTGACCGCGGCCAGCGACACCTCGGGCGACAGGTGTTCCCGGACCTCGTCCTCGGTCGCCTGGACGGCGACCATCGCACCACCGTCCGGCAGCGCCTGCATCAGGCGACCGCGTGCGGACACCAGCTTCGCCGCGTCCGGGAGCGACAGGACCCCGGCGACGTGCGCCGCCGCAATCTCGCCGATCGAGTGCCCGGCGAGGAAGTCCGGCGTGACGCCCCAGGACCGGACCAGGCGGAACAACGCCACTTCCAGCGCGAAGATCGCGGGCTGGGCGTTGCTCGTCCTGGCGAGCACCTCCGCTTCGGTGATGTCCCTGATGCCGGGCAGGTACTCGCAGACCTCGTCGTAGGCCCGGGCGAAGACGGGGAACGCCTCGTACAGCCCGGAACCCATGCCCGGCCGCTGCGAACCCTGACCGGTGAACAGCACCGCCGTCCGTCCGGAGAGGACCCTGCCGGTCGTGACCGACGCCGCGGTCTCACCGGCCGACAGCGCGGTCAGCCCGGCGCGGAGCTCCTGCGGGGTCGAGCCGACCACCACAGCGCGGTGGTCGTGCGAGGTGCGCGTGGTGGCCAGCGACAGGCCGAGATCGGCGTGCTGACCGTCGACGGCGAGCAGCCGGGCCGCCTGCTCGCGCAGTGCCTCCTCGCTGCGCGCGGAGAGCACCCACGGCACGGCGGGGAGCTCCGGGTCCTCGCGCGGCGGCACGGGCTCGTCCGGAGCCTGTTCCAGGATGACGTGCGCGTTGGTGCCGCTGATGCCGAAGGACGACACGGCGGCGCGGCGCGGGCGGTCGACCTCGGGCCAGGCGCGCTGCTCGGTGAGCAGGCTGACGTCACCGGACGCCCAGTCGACGTGCGGGGTCGGCTCGTCCAGGTGCAGCGTCGCCGGCAGCACGCCGTGGCGCAGCGCCTGCACCATCTTGATGACACCGGCGACACCGGCCGAGGCCTGGGTGTGGCCGATGTTCGACTTGATCGAGCCGAGGTAGAGCGGCTCCTCCTCACGCTCCTGGCCGTAGGTGGCGAGCAGCGCCTGGGCCTCGATCGGGTCGCCGAGCGGGGTGCCGGTGCCGTGCGCCTCGACGACGTCCACCGTGGACGACGGGATGCCCGCACTGGCGAGCGCCTGGCGGATCACCCGCTGCTGCGACGGACCGTTCGGCGCGGTCAGGCCGTTCGACGCGCCGTCCTGGTTCACCGCAGAGCCCCGGACCACCGCGAGGACGCGGTGACCGTTGCGGCGGGCGTCGGACAACCGCTCCAGCACCAGCACACCGACGCCTTCGGACCAGCCGGTGCCGTCGGCGTCGCCGGAGAAGGACTTGCACCGGCCGTCGGCGGCGAGACCGCGCTGGCGGGAGAAGCCGATGAACGTGTCGGGAGTGGCCATGACGGTGACACCGCCCGCGAGCGCCATCGAGCACTCACCGGAGCGCAGCGCCTGCATCGCCCAGTGCATGGCGACCAGCGAGGACGAGCACGCCGTGTCGACCGTGACCGCGGGGCCCTCCAGGCCGAGGGTGTAGGCCACGCGCCCGGACAGCACGCTGCCGGACGTGCCGGTGCCGATGAAGCCCTCGACACCGTCGGGCAGCACGCCGAGGCGCGCGCCGTAGTCGTGGTACATCAACCCGGCGAACACACCGGTCTGCGAGCCCTTGAGACCGCTCGGGTCCACCCGTGCGTGCTCCAGCGCCTCCCACGAGACCTCCAGCAGCAACCGCTGCTGCGGGTCCATGGCCAGCGCCTCGCGCGGCGAGATGCCGAAGAACTCCGGGTCGAAGTCGCCGGCGTCGTGCAGGAACCCGCCCTCCCGCGTGTAGGTCTTGCCCTGCGCGTCGGGGTCGGGGTGGTAGATGCCGTCGACGTCCCACCCGCGGTCCTCGGGGAAGCGGGTGACCCCGTCGCGGCCGTGGAGGACGAGGTCCCACAGGTCCTCCGGCGACCCGACGCCACCGGGGTAGCGGCAGGCCATGCCGACGATGGCGATCGGGTCGTCGGCGAGCGCCACGGGGGCGAACGCCGGCGTCGCCGGGTCGGCCAGCTCGTCGACGAACTCGGCCTGGACGAACTCGGCCAGCGCGAGCGGCGTGGGGTAGTCGAAGATCAGCGTGGCGGGCAGCCGCAGACCGGTGGCCGCGTCGAGGCGGTTGCGCAGCTCGACCGCGGTGAGCGAGTCGAAGCCCAGGTCGCCGAACGCGCGGTCGGTCTCGACCGCGTCCGGGCTGGTGTGGCCCAGCACGAGCGCGACCTCGGTGCGGATCAGCTCGAGCAGCTGCCGCAGCCGCTCCGCCGGCGGAAGCGCGCCCAGCCGCTGGCGCAGCCCGGCACCTTCCTCCGTGCGCGCGGTGCGGCGGGGACGCACCTTGACGAGGCTCCGCAGCACGTGCGGGACCACGCCGGTGGCCTTCGCGCCGTCCCTGACCGCGGCGAGGTCCAGCCGCATCGCGACGGGGTTGGCGTCGTCGCCGAGCGCGACCAGGTCGAACAGCGCGAGGCCGTCCTCGGCCGACAGCGCCGCGAACCCGGCGGGGCCGGCGGCCTGGCCGTGGCCCATGCCCTCGTCCCACAGGCCGTAGGCGATCGAGGTCGCCGGCAGCCCCTGCGCGCGGCGGTGAGCGCCCAGCCCGTCGAGGAAGCCGTTCGCCGCGGCGTAGTTGGCCTGGCCCGGCGCGCCGAGCGTGCCCGCGATCGAGGAGAACATGACGAACAGGTCGAGGCCGTCGGTCAGCTCGTGCAGGTGCCAGGCGGCCTCGGCCTTCGGGCGCAGCACGGCTTCCACGCGCTCACGGGTCATCGCGTCGAGCACGCCGTCGTCGAGCACACCGGCCGCGTGCACGACGCCGCGCAACGGCTGGTCGGCGGGAACGAGAGCGAGCGCGGCCTGCAGCTGGCCGCGGTCGGCGACGTCGCACGCGGCGACCGTCACCTCGGCACCGAGCGCGGTCAGCTCCCGCACCAGCGCGGCCGCGCCGGGGCTGTCGCCGCCGGAACGGCTGACCAGCAGCAGGTGCCGGACGCCGTGGTTCTCGACGAGGCGGCGGGCGACCAGCGCGCCCAGGCCGCCGGTACCACCGGTGACCAGGACGGTCCCGTCGAGCGACCAGTCGTCGCGACCGGTCGCCTTGGCGCGCACCAGGCGGGGAGCCTTGAGCTCGCCGCCTGCGAGCAAGACCTCCGGTTCGCCCGTGCCGACGGCGGCGGCGACGTCACCGTCGCCGTGCACCAGCACGAACCGGTCGGGGTGCTCGGCCTGCGCGCTGCGCACGAGCCCGCTCACCGCGGCGTGCGCGGGCACACCGGGGGTCGTGCGCACGACCAGCTTGGCCTCGCGGTCCTCGGCCAGCCACGACTTCAGCAGCTCCAGGACCTCGACGGTGACGGCGTCGGCCGCACCCCCGGGAACGACGTGGACGAACGCGTCCGCGGCGGCCTCTTGGCCGTAGGGCAGGACATCAGCGCGTGCGTCAGCCTTGACCGGCACCCAGTCCACGGTGAACAGGGCGTCGCGCTCTGCCTGACCGGCCGGGCGCAGCTGCTCCTCGCTGATCTCCCTCAGCACGAGCCGGGCGACCGAGAGCACCGGAGCACCGGTGAGGTCGGCGACCCGCAGCGACAGCGCGCCCGCTCCCGCCGGGGCGAGCCGGACGCGCAGCGCGGTCGCGCCGGCCGCGTGCAGCGTCAGGCCGGCCAGCGAGAACGGCAGCCTCGCCTGACCGCCGGAGAGCCCGACGGCGTGCAGCGCGGCGTCCAGCAGGGCCGGGTGCAGGCCGAACCGGCTGACGTCGGTGTCGGCGGGCAGCTCGACCTCGGCGAACGTCTCCTCACCCCGGCGCCAGGCGGCACGCAGGCCGCGGAACACCCCGCCGTAGTCCAGTCCGGCCTCGGCGAGGTTCGGGTAGAAGCCCTCGAGGTCGACAGGTGCGGCGTTCTCCGGCGGCCACGCGGTCTGCGGCTCTCCCGGCTCGTCGTCGCCGCGGACCAGCGTCCCGGTGGCGTGCAGGGTCCAGTCGTCGTCGGCACCCTCGGGTCGCGAGTGGACGGTGACCGCGCGCCGACCGTCCTCTTCGGACTCGGAGAGGGTCACGCGCAGCTGCAGGGCCGCGCCGCCGAGCACCAGTGGCGTCTGGAGGACGAGCTCCTCCACCGTGTCGCAGCCGACCTCGTCGCCCGCGCGGACCGCCAGCTCGGCGAACGCGGTACCGGGCAGCAGGACCGTGCCCATCACCCGGTGCCCGGCCAGCCACGGCTGCGCGTCCAGCGACAGCCGGCCCGTCAGCACGAGTCCCCCGCTGTCCGGGAGCGTGACGGTGGCGCCGAGCAGCGGGTGGTCCAGCGCGCCGAGACCCAGGCTCGGGGCGTCACCCGCGCCGGGCGTGGAGTGCAGCCAGAACCGCTGCTGCCGGAACGGGTAGGTCGGCAGGTCGACGACCTTCGCGCCGCAACCGGCGAAGTACTCCTGCCAGCGGACGTCGACGCCGTGGCTGTGCAACGTTCCCAGCGCGGTCACCAGCGACGTCGCCTCGTCGCGGTCCTTGCGCAGGGACGGGACGAAGACGGCCTCCGCGGTGTCCTGCCCGAGCCCGGACAGGACGGCGTCGGGACCGATCTCCAGGAAACGGGAGACGTCGAGGCCCGCCAGCGCCGTCAGGCCGTCGGCGAACCGCACAGGCTTGCGGACGTGCTCGACCCAGTACTCCGGCGACGTCACCACACCGGGCTCGACCAGCGCGCCCGTCACAGTGGACACGATCGGGACCGCCGGTTCGCGGTACTCGATCGACTCGGCCACCGCGCGGAACTCGGCGAGCATCGGCTCCATCAGCACGGAGTGGAACGCGTGCGACACGGTCAACTGCTTGGTGCGGCGGCCGAGCTCCCGGAACTTCGCGGCGACCTCGAGCACCGGCGCCGCGACACCCGACAGCACCACGGCGTTCGGCCCGTTGACCGCGGCCAGGGACACCTCGTCGGACAGGTGTTCCCGGACCTCGTCCTCGGTCGCCTGGACGGCGACCATCGCGCCACCGGCGGGCAGCGCCTGCATCAGACGGCCGCGTGCGGACACGAGCTTCGCCGCGTCCTCCAGCGACATGACGCCGGCGGCGTGCGCCGCCGCGATCTCACCGATCGAGTGCCCCGCGAGGAAGTCCGGCGTGACACCCCACGACCGGACCAGGCGGAACAGCGCCACTTCCAGCGCGAAGATCGCGGGCTGCGCGTGGGCGGTCTGGCCGAGCACGTCCGCGTCGGAGATGTGCCTGATACCCGGAAGATGGGCACAGACCTCGTCATAGGCCTCGGCGAAGGCCGGAAACGCCTCGTACAGGCCGGCACCCATGCCGAGCCGCTGGGAACCCTGGCCGGTGAACAGGAACGCGAGCCTGCCGGGAGCGGCCAGACCGGTGACGACGCCGGGAGCCTGGCCGGTGGCGGCGAACGCCGACAGCCCGGCGAGCACGCTCTCGTGGTCGGCGCCCACGACGACGGCACGTCGTTCGTGCGACTGGCGGGACGTGACCAGCGAGTAGGCGACGTCCAGCAGGGACGCCGGGTCCGCGGCGGCGGCGAGCCGCCCGGCCTGCTCCCGCAAGGCGTCCTCGGAACGGGCGGACAGCACCAGCGGCACGACCGCGGGCGGGTTCGTCTCCGCCTCCTCGGCGGCCGGTGCCGGGACGTGCTCGAGCACGACGTGCGCGTTGGTGCCGCTGAAGCCGAACGACGACACGCCCGCCCGGCGCGGCGCACCGCTCCGCGGCCACTCGACCTGCTCGGTGAGCAGCCGGATCGCGCCCCTGTCCCAGTCGACCTGGCTGGACGGCTCGTCGATGTGCAGGGTGCGCGGCAGCACGCCCCTGCGCATCGCCTCGACCATCTTGATGACACCGGCGATGCCCGCCGCCGCCTGCGTGTGGCCGATGTTCGACTTCACCGACCCGAGCCACAGCGGTTCCCGCCGGTCCTGGCCGTAGGTCGCGAGCAGCGCCTGCGCCTCGATCGGGTCGCCGAGCCGGGTGCCGGTGCCGTGCGCCTCCACCGCGTCGACGTCCGAAGTGGACAGACCGGCGTTCGCCAGCGCCTGCCGGATCACCCGCTGCTGCGACGGACCGTTCGGCGCGGTCAGACCGCTGGACGCGCCGTCCTGGTTCACCGCGGAGCCCTTGAGCAGCGCGAGAACCGGGTGGCCGTTGCGCCGCGCGTCCGACAACCGCTCCAGCAGCACCATGCCGACGCCCTCGCCCCAGCTGACGCCGTCGGCGCCGTCGGCGAAGGCCTTGCAGCGGCCGTCGAGCGCCATGGCCTGCTGCTTGCTGAAGTCGATGAACGGGCCGGGCGTGGACATGATGGTCACACCACCGGCGAGGGCCAGCTCGCACTCGCCCGAGCGCAGCGAGTGGGCCGCCATGTGCAGCGCCACCAACGACGACGAGCAGGCGGTGTCGACGGACACGGCCGGCCCCTCGAACCCGAAGGTGTAGGCGATCCGGCCCGACATCATCGAGCCCGAGGTCCCGGTGCCGAGGAATCCCTCGACGTCGTCGGGGATCGTCTTCAGCTGCGAGGCGTAGTCGTGGTAGATGGCGCCCGCGAACACACCGGTCGCGCTGCCGCGCAGGTCCGCGGGCTTCAGCCCGGCCCGCTCGAAGGCCTCCCAGGAGACCTCCAGCAGCACCCGCTGCTGCGGGTCCATCGCCAGCGCCTCGCGCGGCGAGATGCGGAAGAACTCCGGGTCGAAGTCGCCGGCGTTCTCCAGGAACCCGCCGACCCTCGTGTTCGAGACGCCCTGCTTGCCCGGCGTGGTGTCGAACAGCGCCGCCAGGTCCCAGCCGCGGTCGTCCGGGAACGGGGAGATGCCCTCGCGGCCCTCGGCCACCAGCGACCAGAGGTCCTCCGGCGAGCGCACCCCGCCGGGGAAGCGGCAGCTCATGGCGACGATCGCGATGGGGTCGTCGGAGGCGGCGACCTGCGCCCGCACCTGCGGAGCGCCCGCCACCCCCAGCTCGCCCAGCAGCTCGGCGCGCAGGAAGCTCGCCAACGCGACGGGAGTCGGGTGGTCGAAGGTCACGGTCGACGGCAGGCGCAGGCCGGTCGCCGAGCTCAGGCGGTTGCGCAGCTCGACCGAGGTCAGGGAGTCGAAGCCGAGGTCCAGGAACCCGCGGCCGGGCTCGATGCCGCCCGGCGTCACGTGGCCGAGCACCAGCCCGACCTCGGTGCGGACCAGGTCCAGCAGCTCGTGGTCCTGCTCGGCCTCGGTGAGCGAGGCGAGGCGGCGCGCGAGCGAGGAACCCCGCCCGGCGCCGGACTGCGCGACGCGCCTGCGCGGCGTGCTCACGAGGCCGCCGAGCACGGCCGGCAGCGAGGTGCTCCGCGCGGAGGCGCGGAGCGCGGGCAGGTCCAGCTTGATCGGGACGGCCACGGGCGCGTCGGCCGCGATCGCGGCGTCGAACAGCGCCAGGCCCTCCGGCACGGTGAGCGCGGGGGTGCCGCCGTTGCGCAACCGGGCGAGGTCGGCCTCTCCGAGCGCCTCCCCCATGCCGGCGGCCCACAGGCCCCACGCCATCGACTGGCCGGGCAGGCCGAGGGCCCGCCGGTGCTCGGCGAGCGCGTCGAGGTAGGCGTTCGCGGCCGCGTAGCTGCCCTGCCCCGGCGCGCCGAGCACGCCGGCGGCCGAGGAGAAGGTGACGAAGAAGGCCAGGTCCTGACCGGCGGTCAGCTCGTGCAGGTACCGGGCGGCGTCGGCCTTCGGCCCCAGCACGCCCGCCACCCGCCGCGGGGTCAGCGAGTCGACCGTGCCGTCGTCGAGCACGCCCGCCGCGTGCACCACACCGGTCAGCTCGACGCCGTCGAGCAGTGCGGCCAGCGCGTCGCGGTCCGCGACGTCGCAGGCCACGGCCGACACCTCGGCGCCCAGCGCGGTGAGCTCCTCGGCCAGCGCCGCCGCACCGGGGGCGTCGAGCCCGCGGCGGCTGGTCAGCAGCAGCTTGCACACGCCGTGCGTGGCGACGAGGTGCTTGGCCACGACGGCGCCCAGACCGCCGGTGCCCCCGGTCACCAGCACCGTCCCGCCCGGCTCGGCCGCCCGCGGCATCGACAGGGCGACCTTGCCGATGTGCTTGGCCTGGCTCAGGTAGCGGAACGCCGCCCGTGCCTGGCGCACGTCCCACACCTTCACCGGGAGGGGTTCGAGCACCCCCCGGTCGAACAGCTCGACGAGGGCGGTCCACATCTGCGCCGTGCGCTCGGGCCCCGCCTCGCTCAGGTCGAACGCCTGGTAGCGCACGTCCGGGTGGTGCACGGCCACGTCGTCGCGGACGTCGGCCTTGCCCATCTCGAGGAAGCGGCCGCCCGGCGCCATCGTCCGCAGCGAGGCGTCCACGAAGTCGCCCGCCAGCGCGTTGAGCACGACGTCGACCCGGCCGAACCGCTGTTCGAAGTCGAGCGTGCGGGACGAGGCGATGCGCTCGTCGGCGATGCCCGCCTCCCGCAGCACGTGCTGCTTGCTCTCGCTCGCGGTGCCGTACACGACGGCGCCGAGGTGGTGCGCCAGCTGCGTCGCGGCCATGCCCACACCACCGGCGGCGGAGTGGATCAGGATCGACTCCCCCGCCTTCAGCTCACCGAGGTCGCACAGCGCGTAGTAGGCGGTGAGGAACACCAGCGGCACGGTCGCGGCCTGTTCGAACGTCCACGCCGCGGGCTTGCGGGTGATCATCTGACGCTCGACCACCGCCGCCGGGCCACCGCCACCGGCGACCAGGCCCATCACCTCGTCGCCGGGCGCGAGGTCGGTCACGGACGCGCCGACCTCGGTGACGACGCCGGCGAACTCGCTGACGAGCAGTCCGGCCTCGCCGCGGTACATGCCCAGGACGTTCAGCACGTCCCGGAAGTTCAGGCCCGCCGCGCGCACGGCGACGCGGACCTCGGTCGGTTCGAGCGGCTGCGCCGCCACCGGCTCCAGCACCAGGTGGTCGACGGTGCCCTTGCCGGACATGCCGAGCCGCCAGCCGCCCGCGGGCGGGACCAGGCGGCCGGTCGTCTCCGCGGCGACCAGGCGCGGCACCAGCAGCTCGCCGTCGCGCAGGGCCAGTTGCGGCTCGTCGGACGCGAGCACGGCGTCGGTGATCTCGGCGGCGTCCACGAGCGCGAAGCGGTCGGGGTGCTCGGACTGCGCGGAGCGCACCAGGCCCCAGACCGCGGCCACGGCCGGGTCGACGGCGGGGTCCTCCGGGCCCGCCGAGACGGCGCCGACGGTCTGCACGAGGAGCTTCGCGTTCTCGAACCGCTCGTCGGCCAGCCACTGCTGCAGCACTCCGAGCGTGGCGGAGACCGCCTCGTGCACGTCCTGGCCGCCGGCGCGGTGCACGACGACCGGGGGGACCTCGTCGCCCAGGTCGTCCCACCACGCCCAGCCGGGTGCGTCACCGGAAGCGGAGGTGACCGGGTTCCAAGCGAGCTCGTAGAGCCCGTTCTGCTCGGCGGACGTGCGGATCTGCTCGGCCGACACCGGCCGCACGGCCAGCGAACCGACCGTGGCGATCGGCGCTCCCTCACCGTCGGCGACCCTCAGGGTGACCGCGTCGGTGCCCGCCGGGGACAGCTGCACCCGCAGGTCGGCGGCGCCGGAGGCGTGCAGGCTGACGTCCGCCCAGGCGAACGGCAGCCGGGCCTGGCCGCCCTCGTCGGCGGCCAGGGCGTGCAGGGCGGCGTCGAGCAGCGCCGGGTGCAGGCCGAACCGGCCCGCCTGGTCGCGCGCCCGGTCGGGCAGCGCGACCTCGGCGAACGTGTCCTCGCCGCGCCTCCACACCGCGCGCAGGCCCTGGAACGTCTCGCCGTAGTCCAGTCCCAGTGCGGCGAGCTCCCGGTAGTGCCCGTCGAGTCCGACGGCCTCCGCACCGGCCGGCGGCCACTCGGCGAGGTCCCAGTCGGTGCTCGGGCTCGCGGCGACCAGCGAACCGGAGGCGTGCAGCGTCCACGCGCCGTCGACCGCGGCGCCGCTGGGGCGCGAGTGCAGGGTCAGCGGACGACGGCCCGCCTCGTCCGCGGCGCCGACCCACAGCTGCACGTGCACGCCCGCGTTCTCGGGCAGCACCAGCGGGGCCTGGAGGGTGAGCTCCTCGATGGCGGTGAGGCCGGTCTCGTCGGCCGCGCGCACGGCCAGTTCGACCAGCGCCGTGCCGGGCACGACCACCGCGCCCATGACGACGTGGTCGGCGAGCCACGGGTGGGTCCTGGTGGACAGGATGCCGGTGAACAGGAACCCGTCGGCGTCGGCGACCGAGACGGCGGCACCGAGCAGCGGGTGGTCGAGCGAGCTGAGGCCGAGCCCGGACGCGTCGCCCGCGGGCGCGGTGACGGGCAGCCAGTAGCGGTCGCGCTGGAACGGGTAGGTGGGCAGGTCGACCACGCGGGCACCGGAGAAGTACGCGGCCCAGTCGACCCGGCCGCCGTGGACGTGCAGCTGCGCGAGACCGGACAGGATCGTCGCGACCTCGTCGCGGTCGCGGCGCAGCGCGGGGACGAACCGGCCGTCCGCGCAGTCCTGGCCGGCGGCGGACAGCACGCCGTCCGGACCGAGCTCCAGGTACCGCGTGACACCGGCCGCCGCCAGGGTCGCGACGCCGTCGGCGAACCGGACGGCCTCGCGGACGTGCCGGACCCAGTAGCCGGGGTCGCAGATCTCCTCGGTGCGGGCGAGCTGACCGGTGACGTTGGAGACCAGGGCGATCTTCGGCGTCTGGTAGGTCACCGCGCGTGCGACCTCGGCGAACTCGGCGAGCATGGCGTCCATCAGCGAGGAGTGGAACGCGTGCGAGACCGCGAGGGCCTTGGTCTTGCGGCCGGAGGCGGCGAAGCCCGCGGTCACCTCGGCGACGGCGTCCGCGTCGCCGGAGATCACGACCGATCGGGGACCGTTGATCGCGGCGATGTCGACGCCGTCGCGCAGCGCGGCCCTGACCTCGTCCTCGTCGGCCTGGATCGCGGTCATGGCCCCGCCGGTGGGCAGCGCCTGCATGAGCCTGCCGCGGGCCTCGACGAGCTTGGCCGCGTCCGGAAGCGACCAGACGCCGGCGACGTGCGCCGCGGCCAGCTCGCCGACCGAGTGGCCGATCAGGAAGTCCGGCTTCACGCCCCACGACTCGACCAGCCGGTACAGCGCGACCTCCAGCGCGAACAACGCCGGCTGGGCGTTGCCCGTCTGGTTGAGCACCTCGGCGTCGTCGATCTCCCGGATGCCGGGCAGCAACGCCGCGATCTCGTCGTACGCCTCGGCGAAAACGGGGAACGCCTCGTACAGCTCACGCCCCATGCCCAGCCGCTGGGAACCCTGCCCCGTGAACAGGACGGCGAGCTGGCCGCCCACGGCCTCGCCGGTGGTGACGCCGGGGGCGCCGGCCCCCTGGGCGACGGCGCGCAGGCCCGCGCGCAGCGAGTCGAGGTCGGTGCCGGTGACGACCGCGCGGCGCTGACCGGTCGCCCGCGTCGCGGCCAGCGAGTAGCCGATGTCGGCCGGGTCCTCGTCGACCTGCAGCAATGCCTCGGCCTGGGCGCGCAGAGCGGCGTCGGTCCGGCCGGACAGCACCCAGGGGATCAGCGCGGGCGCGGGCCCGCGGTCGGGCAGCTCCGCCGGCTCCGGTGCCTGCTCGAGGATGACGTGGGCGTTGGTGCCGCTGATGCCGAACGACGACACACCCGCGCGGCGGACGCGGTCGGCCGGCCACGTGCGGTTCTCGGTGAGCAGCGAGATCGAGCCGGACGACCAGTCGACCTGCGGGGTGGGGGCGTCGATGTGCAGGCTCGCGGGCAGCACGCCGTGGCGCAGCGCGAGGATCATCTTGATCACGCTCGCGACGCCGGCTGCGGCCTGCGTGTGGCCGATGTTCGACTTGACCGAGCCGAGGTGCAGGGGGCGGTCCGCCTCCCGGTTGCGGCCGTAGGTGGCCTGCAGCGCCTGCACCTCGATGGGGTCGCCGAGGGTGGTGCCTGTGCCGTGCGCCTCGACGGCGTCGACGTCCTTCGCGGTCAGGCGGGCGTCGGTGAGGGCGGCGCGGATGACGCGTTGCTGCGATGGGCCGTTGGGCGCGGTGAGGCCGTTGGACGCGCCGTCGGAGTTGACCGCGGTGCCGCGGATGACGGCGAGGACCCGGTGGCCGTTGCGCTGGGCGTCGGACAGCCGCTCGAGCACGACCACACCCGCGCCCTCGCCCCAGCCGGTGCCGTCGGAAGCGGCGGCGAAGGCCTTGACCAGACCGTCGCGGGACAGCCCGCGCTGGCGGGAGAACTCGACGAAGGCGCCGGGGTCCGACATCACCGTGGCGCCACCGGACAGCGCCAGGTCGGACTCGCCCGCGCGCAGCGAGCGGACCGCGAGGTGCAGGGTCACCAGCGACGCCGAGCACGCCGTGTCGACGGTGACCGACGGACCCTCGATCCCCAGCACGTAGGAGATCCGGCCGGACAGGACGCTGCCCGCGGTGCCGGTGCCCAGGTAGCCCTCGACGCCTTCGACGCCCCTGGGGATGTCGCGCGCGTAGTCCACGCCGTTCGTGCCCATGAACACGCCGGCGCGGCTGCCCTTGAGCGAGCTCGGGTCGATGCCTGCCCGCTCCAGCGCCTCCCACGAGGTCTCCAGCAGCAGGCGCTGCTGGGGGTCCATCGACACGGCCTCGCGCGGGGAGACGCCGAAGAACTCCGGGTCGAACTCGTCGGCGTCGTGCACGAAACCGCCGAGCCGCACGTAGCTCGTGCCCAGGTGGTCGGGGTCGGGGTCGAACAGCGCGTCGACGTCCCAGCCCCGGTTCACCGGGAACTCGGTGACCCCGTGCCGGCCGGTGACCAGCAGGTCCCAGAACTGCTCGGGTGTGCGCACGCCGCCGGGGAAGCGGCAGCCCATTCCCACGACGGCGATCGGCTCGGCTTCGCGGTCCTCGACCTCGGCCAGCCGGTTTCGGGTGCGCTGCAGCTCACCGGTGACCCGGGTCAGGTAGTCGCGCAGCTTGGCGTTCTCATCCACGGTTGCCCCACTCATTGGTCAAGATCACGAGCGCCGGCTCAGGTGCCGAGCTGTTGGTCGATGAAGGCGAAGAGCTCGTCGTCGGACGCCTCGGTGAGGTCGGTCCGCGCCACAGCTCCGCGGGAAGGCACTGGTGCGGAGCCGAACTCCGCGACGAGCGCGTGCAGGCGCTCCAGGACGGCGGCGCGCGCCTCGCTGCCGGCGTCGAGGCCGCCGAGCACGTCGGCCGCCCGGTCGAGGTCGCGCAGCAGGGCGTCCGCCGCGCGCTCGGGCCCCGCCAGCTCGCCCCACAGGTAGTCCGCGAGCGCGAGCGGTGTCGGGTAGTCGAAGACCAGGGTCGACGGCACCGACAGCGACGCCGCCGCGTCGAGGCGGTTGCGCAGCTCGACGGCGGTCAGCGAGTCGAAGCCGAGCTCGCCGAAGGCGCGGTCCGGTTCGATCGTCGCGCTGCTCGGGTGTCCGAGCACCTTCGCGACGACTTCGCGGACCAGGTCGAGCAGCAGGCGGCGCTGCTCGGGTTCGATGAGCCCGGCGAGCCGTTCGCGCAGGTCCGGTCCAGCCGTCGCGGCAGGGGTCTCCGCCCGCGGGCGGGGGATCTCCGCGAGGACCGGTGCCGGTCGCGAGGTGTCGAGGTAGGCGGGCCAGTCGAAGTCGGCCACCGTCACGGCGGCGTCGCCCGCGGCCAGCGACTCGACCAGCGCGTCGACGGCGGCCTGCGGGGCCATCGGCCGCAGTCCCATCCGGCGCACGCCCTCGTCGAGCGAGCCGGCCATGCCGCCCTCCGCCCACGGTCCCCAGGCCACCGCCGTGGCGGGCAGGCCGTCGAAGCGCCACTGCTCGGCCAGCGCGTCGAGGTGCGCGTTGGCCGCGGCGTAGGCGGCCTGGCCGCCGTTGCCGAGCACCCCGGCGACCGAGGAGTACAGGACGAACGCGTCCAGTTCGAGGTGCCGGGTGAGGTCGGCCAGGTGGTGCGCGGCCTCGACCTTGGGCTTCGCGACGGCGGCGAACCTCTCCGGGGTGAGGCTCGCGATCAGGCCGTCGTCCAGCACCCCGGCGGTGTGCACGACGACCCGCAGGTCGTCGAGCTCCGCCACCACCGCGGCCAAGGCCTCGCGGTCGGCCGCGTCACAGGCGCGGATCTCGACGCGCGCACCGAGTCCGGTCAGTTCCGCGGCGAGCTCACGCGCTCCGGGGGCGTCCTCTCCCCTGCGCGACAGCAGGACCAGGTGCCGCGTGCCCGCCTCGACCAGCCGCCGGGCGACCACGGCCCCGAGCGCACCCGTGCCACCGGTGACCAGCGCGGTGCCGCTCGTGGTCCACGTGCCGGTGGCGGGCTCGGAGGGGACGAAGCGCCGGGCGTGCACGCCGGACGTGCGGATCGCGATCTCGTCCTCGCCGCCGGAGAGCACCTCCAGCAGCCGCGCGACGGAGCGGGCGTCCGGAACCTCCGGCAGGTCGACGCAGCCACCCCAGGACCGGGGTTGCTCGATCGCCGCGACCCGGCCGACACCCCACACCTCGGCCTGCTGCGGCGAGGCGACCCGTTCGTGCCCGCCGACCGCGACCGCTCCGCGCGTGGCGCACCACAACCGGGTGTTCTCCCGCAGCAGCGCCGCGGCAGCCATGCCGTCGCCGACGAAGGCGAGGACGTTGCCCTCGCGGGCCTCGGCGGCGCTGACGACGGTCGTCCCCAGCGCTCGCGCGGCGGCCTGCGCCCAGGCGTCGTCCTGCTCCGCCACGACAGTCCAGGGTCCGGCCGGACGGCCTGCCGAGGTCGGGACGGGCGTCCACCGGACGTGGTGGCGCCAGCCGCTCGCCCGCTTCGCCGGTGCGGGCGCGAGCCAGAACCGCTCCCGCTCGAACGGGTACGTCGGGAGGTCGACCGGTTCGGCACCGGTGCCCGCGAAGATGCCGGGCCAGTCGAGCTTGACGCCGTTCGCGAACAGGGTGGCCTGCGCGTGCGCCGCCGTGGTGACCTCGTCGCGGTTCTTGCGCTGCACGGGCAGGAACAACCCGTCCGGCACGCAGTCGGCGCCCAGCGCGGACAGCGCCGCGTCCGGGCCGATCTCGACGAAGCGGCGGACTCCCGCGGCGTGCAGGGCGGTCACCCCGTCGGCGAAGCGGACGGTGTCGCGGACGTGCCGCACCCAGTACTCCGGGTCGGTGACCTGGTCCGCGGTGGCGAGGGCGCCGGTGAGGTTGGAGATCAGCGGGATGCGCGGCGCGGCGTACTCGACGTCGCGGGCGATCTCCCGGAACTCGGCGAGCATGCCGTCCATGTGGTGCGAGTGGAAGGCGTGGCTCACCGCGAGCCGCTTGGAGCGCTCGAACCGGGAGGCCATCCGGAGGACGGCGTCCTCGTCACCCGACAGCACGAGCGACTCGGGGCCGTTGACCGCCGCGATGCTCACGCCCGGCAGCAGCTCGATCCCGGCCTCCGCAGCCCTGACCGCGACCATCGCGCCGCCCGCCGGCAACGCCTGCATGAGCTTGCCGCGGGCGGCGACCAGCCTCGCCGCGTCCTCCAGCGACCACACGCCCGCGAGGTGCGCGGCGGTGAGCTCGCCGATGGAGTGGCCGAGCAGGTAGTCGGGCCGCACGCCCCACGACAGGACGAGCTCCGCCAGCGCCACCTCGAACGCGAACAGGGCGGGCTGGGTCACCGCCGTCTGGTCGAGGGCTTCCGGCACGGTGCCGTGCACGACGTCGAGCAGGGAGAAGCCGGTGTGCTCGTCGAGGTGTGCCGCCACCTCGGCGAGCTTGTCCGCGAAGATCGGGTACGCGGACAGCTCGCGTCCCATGCCGAGCCGCTGCGCCCCCTGACCGGTGCACAGGAACGCGACCTTGCCGGTGCTCTGCGTGCCGGTCACCACCTCCGGCGACTCCGCACCGGACGCCAGGGCGGCCAGTCCGTCCTCGCCGAAGACCACCGCGCGGTGCGCGAGCGCGGCGCGGCCGGTGGCGAGCGTGAAGGCGACGTCCACGGGGTCGAGACCGGGCACCCGGCCCGCCAGGCGCCCGGCCTGGCGGCGCACGGCCTCCGCGCTGGTCCCCGAGAGCACCCAGGGGACGCGGGCGGGCGGTGCGGTCGTGCGCTCGGGGGTCGTGCGCGGCGGCGCCTCGCGGAGGATGACGTGGGCGTTGGTGCCGCTGATGCCGAAGGACGACACCGCCGCGGTGCGGGGGTGCCCGGTGGCGGGCCAGTCGCGGTGTTCGGTGAGCAGGCGCCCGTTGCCCGAGCTCCACGAGACGGCGGGCGAGGGCTCGGTGACGTGCAGCGTGCGCGGCAGCTCGCCGCGGCGCAGCGCCTCGACCATCTTGATGATCCCGGCGGCGCCGGCGGCGGACTGGGTGTGCCCGATGTTGGACTTGATCGAGCCGAGCCAGAACGGCTCCTCGCGGTCCTGGCCGTAGGTGGCCAGCAGGGCGTCGGCCTCGATCGGGTCGCCCAGCCTGGTCCCGGTGCCGTGCGCCTCGACGACGTCCACCTCGTTCGCGGGCAGCCGGGCGTCGGCGAGCGCGGCACGGATGACGCGTTGCTGCGACGGGCCGTTGGGTGCGGTGAGGCCGTTGGACGCGCCGTCCTGGTTGACCGCGGAACCCTGGATCACCGCGAGCACGCGGTGACCGTTGCGCTCGGCGTCCTCGAGCTTCTCCAGCAGCAGGATTCCCGCGCCCTCACCGAAACCGGTGCCGTCGGCGGAGGCGGAGAAGGACTTGCAGCGGCCGTCCGGGGACAGCGCGCGCTGCCGGGAGAACTCGACGTAGGTGTCGGCGATGGGCATGACGCACACGCCCCCGGCGAGAGCCATCGAGCACTCCCCCGTGCGCAGCGCCTGAACGGCCAGGTGCACGGCGACCAGCGAGGACGAGCAGGCGGTGTCGACCGTCAGCGCCGGTCCCTCCAAGCCGAGCGTGTAGGCCACCCGGCCGGACAGGACGCTGCCCTGGGTCCCGTTGCCCAGGAAGCCCTCGACGCCGTCGGGCAGCTCCCCGACGCCGGTGCCGTAGTCGCTGTACATGAGCCCGGCGAACACGCCGGTCGCGCTGCCCTTGAGCGTCGTCGGGTCGATGCGCGCGTGCTCCAGGGCCTCCCAGCTGATCTGGAGCATGAGCCGCTGCTGAGGGTCCATGGCGAGCGCCTCGCGCGGCGAGATCCCGAAGAAGCCCGGGTCGAAGTCGCCGGCGTCGTGCAGGAAGCTCCCCTCACGGGAGTACGAGGTGCCGCGGTGGTCGGGATCGGGGTGGAACAGCTCGCCGAGGTTCCAGCCGCGGTCGGCCGGGAACTCCGACACCGCGTCGGTGCCGGAGGCGACCAGGTCCCACAGCTGCTCCGGCGACTCGACGCCGCCGGGGTACCGGCAGGCCATGCCGATGATCGCGACCGGTGCGTGGGCGTCGTCGACCAGCTTCCGGTTGCGCGCGGCCAGCCTGGTGCTCTCCTTCACCGACTCCCGCAGTGCCGCGACAAGTTCTTCGTTGGAGGGCATCAGGAGTTCTCCGAACCAGAGGTGAGTGACACGGTCTTGTCCCCGGCGGCCGCCATGACGCGCTTCACCAGTTCGTCGGCGTCCAACTCGTCGACCAGGTCGTCCGCGGGGGCCACCGCGTCCACGAGTTCGGCGGCGGCCTGGTCGTTCGCCAGCCGCACCAGCGCGTCCAGCACCCCGGCCGCCCGGAGCCGGTCGAACGGGACCGCGGCGAGCACGCGGCGGATCCGCTGCTCGTCCACCGGACCGTCGTCGGCCGGCTCGTCGAGTCCCGGCAGCAGCGACAGGACGAAGACGGCGATCGCGCGGGGTGACGGGTGGTCGAAGACGACCGTGGCGGCGAGGCTCAGCCCGAACGTCGTGTTGAGCCTGTTGCGCAGGTTCACCGAGGACAGCGAGTCGAAGCCCAGCTCGGTGAACGCGCGCTCCGGGTCGATCACCGCTCCGGAACGGTGCCCCAGCACGTCGGCGACCAGCTCGAGCACGACCTCCAGCACCGCGTCCCGCCGTTCGGAGGCGGGCAGCGCGGCGAGGCGTTCGAGGAGGGAGAGCTCCCCCGCCTCGGTCGTCGTCGCGTTCCGCCGGCCTGCCGTGCGCACCAGGCCGCGCAGAACGGGCGGGATCTCGGTGGTGCGCGCCAGGCGGTTCAGGACGGTGAAGTCGAGCTTCACCGGCACCGCCAGCGCGTCGCCGACCGCCGGTGCCGCGTCGAAGGCGCGCATGCCTTCCGCGCGGTCCAGCGAGGAGAAGCCGTCCCGGCCGAGGCGGTCCGCCTGCGCCTCGTCCAGGTGCACCGTCAGACCCCGGTCCTGCTGCCACGGTCCCCACGCGAGCGACCGGGCGGCGAGACCTCGGGCACGGCGGTAGCCCGCCAGCGCGTCCAGGAAGGAGTTGGCCGCGGCGTAGCCGCCCTGCCCGGGAGAGCCCAGGACGCCGGCGGCCGACGAGTACAGGACGAAGTGCTCGAGGCCCATGTCCTGCGTGAGCTCGTGGAGGTGCCAGGCCGCGTCGACCTTCGGGGTGAGGACTCCGGCGAGCCGTTCCGGGGTGAACGCGGTGACGACGCCGTCGTCGAGCACGCCCGCGACGTGGACCACGCCGGTCAGCGGGTGCCCGTCCGGGATGCGGCCCAGCACGGCGGCGACGTCCCGGCGGTCGGCGGCGTCGCAGCGCTCCACGACGACCCGTGCGCCCAGGGCGGTCAGTTCGTCGCGCAGCTCCGCCGCTCCCGGTGCGTCGATCCCGCGGCGGCTGGTCAGGACCAGGTGCTTCACGCCGTGCTCGGTCACCAGGTGCCGGGCGGCCAGCGCTCCCAGGTCTCCGGTGCCACCGCTGATCAGCACGGTGCCCTCCGGGTCCCACGTCGCCGGGTCCCCGGCGGACGCGGCGGGGACCAGGCGCGGCACGACCAGCTCACCGCCGTGTGCGGCGACCTGGGGCTCCCCGGTCGCGACGGCCTCGCCGACCGCCTCGGCCGGACCGTCGAAGAGGACGAACCTGCCGGGATGCTCCGACTGGGCGGAGCGGACCAGGCCCCACACCGCGGCGGCGGCCGGGCTCGGTTCGCCGGGACCGGTCGCGCCGCTGGTGCGCACGACCAGGGTCGCCGCGGCGAACCTGTCGTCCGCGAGCCAGGTCTGCAGGACCTCCAGCACGGTCGCGGTGAGCCGGTGGGTGTCGGCGACCGGGTCGTCACCGGCCGGCGCGGAGAACACGACGTGCCCCGCGACGGGGCCGTCCGCGGGCAGGTCGGCGTGGTCCGTCCACGGCTCGGCGGCGCGGGCCGGCGTGCTCGACCATTCGACGGTGTAGAGGTTCTCCAGCGCGTCCGCGCCGCGCAGCTGGTCCGCCGCGACGGGCCGGACGACGATCGACTCGACGGTGAGCACCGGCTCGCCGGCGTCGTCGACCGCGGACAGCGTGCCCGAAGTCCCGTCGGTCCCCGTCAGCCGCACCCTCAGCGTGCGCGCACCGGTGGCGTGCAGCGAGACACCGCCCCACGAGAAGGGCAGAGCCGGGGACTCCTCCGCGCCGGGAACCAGGAACAGGGTGTGCAGCACCGCGTCGAGCAGGGCCGGGTGGATCGTGAAGCCGTCGGCGCCGGCTTCCGGCAGGGCGACCTCGGCGAAGATCTCGTCGCCCCGCCGCCACGCCGCCCGCAGCCCCTGGAACACGGGGCCGTAGTCGAACCCGGAGTCGGCCAGGCGCTGGTAGAGGTCGGTGACGGCAACCGGGTCGGCCCCGGCGGGCGGCCACTGCACCGGTGTCCAGTCCTGGTCGGTGGCGGTGGGCCGCAGCCAGCCGTCGGCGTTGCGGGTCCAGGCGTGCCCGGCGGGAGCGTTGCGGTGGCGGCTGTGCACGGAGATCGGCCGTCGGCCGTTCTCGTCGGCGTCGCCCACGACCACCTGCAGCGCCAGCGAGGCGTCGGAGCTCAGCAGCACCGGCGTGTGCAGGGTCAGTTCTTCGACCGTGCGGCAGCCGACCTCGTCACCGGCGCGGATGGCGAGCTCGACCAGCGCCGCCCCCGGCACGATCACGGTGCCCAGGACGGCGTGGTCGGCCAGCCACGGGTGGGACGACAGCGACAACCGGCCGGCGAACAGCGCCCCGTCCCCGTCGGCGGGCAGGATCGACGCCTCGAGCACCGGGTGTTCCGCCGAGGCGAGCCCGATCGAGCTCAGGTCGGCGGGAGCGTCGTCGTTGGCGAGCCAGTACGAGCTGTTCTGGAACGCGTAGGTGGGCACGTCGACGCGACGGGCACCCGTGTCGCCGAAGAACGCCGTCCAGTCGATCGGCGCGCCGCTGATGTGCAGCCGCGCCACCATCGTCGCGAGGTCCAGGTCCTCGGCGTGGTCCCTGCGCAGCGACGGGACGAACGCGGCGGCGTCGGGCCGCTCCACGATCTCCATCGCGGCGGCGGTCAGCACGCCGTTCGGGCCCACCTCGACGTAGCGGGTGACGCCTTCGCGTTCGAGCACGTTCACCGCGTCGGTGAACCGGACGGGCCGGCGGATGTGCCGCACCCAGTACTGCGGGTCGCCCACCTCGTCCGCGCCGGCCTGCTTGCCCGTGAGGGTGGAGATGATCGGGATGCGCGGCGCGGAGTAGGTGAGCTCCGCGGTGGCCCGGCCGAACTCGTCGAGGATGCCGTCCATCAGCGCGGAGTGCGACGCGTGGCTGACGACGAGCTTCTTGGCCTTGCGCCCCCGGTCCTTGAACCGCTGGGCGATGGCCGTGGCGGTCTCCTCGTCACCGGAGATCACGACCGACGTCGGCCCGTTCAGCGCCGCGAACCCGACCAGGCCGGTCAGCTCGGGCGCGACCTCCTCCTCGGAGGCCTGGATCGCCACCATCGCGCCGCCCGGTGGCAACGAGTTCATCAACCGGCCGCGGATCGCGACGATGCGCGCGGCGTCGGCCAGCGACCAGACGCCGGCGACGTGCGCCGCGGCGAACTCGCCGATCGAGTGCCCCGCCACGAAGTCGGGGACGACGCCCCACGACTCCAGCAGCCGTGCCACCGAGACCTCGATGGCGAACAACGCGGGCAGCATGTAGTCGATCCGGTCGAGCAGCGCGGAGTCCTCGGCGAACATCACCTCGCGCAGCGGTCGCGGGAGGTGGGCGTCGAACTCCGCCGTCACGGTGTCGAAGATGGCGGCGAACGCGGGGTGGGTCGCGCAGAGGTCGCGGCCCATGCCGAGGTACTGCGCCCCTCCGCCGGTGAACAGGAAGGCGGTCTTGCCGCCGCTCGCGCCGCCCCGCAGGACCTGGTCGCTCCTGCCGCCCTCCGCGAGGACGGCCAAGCCGTCGAGCAGGCCGTCCCGGTCGGTGGCGAGGACGGCACCGCGCTCGGCCAGTGCGGTCCGGCCGGTGGCGAGCGAGTACGCGAGGTCGAGCGGGCTCGCGGCGGGGTCGGCCTCCACGGAGGACCGCAGCCGCCGGGCCTGAGCCGCGAGCGCCTCGCGGTTCGTCCCGGACAGCACGACGGGAACGGGCGGGTGCTCGCGGCCACCGGAGGAGTCCTCGGCGTCCGCTTCGGCGGGCGCCTCTTCGAGGATCAGGTGGGCGTTGGTGCCCGAGATGCCGAAGGACGACACGGCGGCGCGGCGCGGCTGGTCGCGCCGGGGCCACTCCCGAGCCCGCGTCAGCAGCTCGACGGAACCCGACTGCCAGTCCACGAACGGCGTCGGGGTGTCGACGTGCAGGGTCTTGGGCAGCGTGTCGTTCTGCAACGCCATGACCATCTTGATGACGCTGCCGACACCCGCGGCGCACTGCGTGTGGCCGATGTTGGACTTGAGCGAGCCCAGCCACACCGGCCGGTCGCCGGGGCGGTCCTGCCCGTAGGTCGCGAGGACGGCCTGCGCCTCGATCGGGTCGCCGAGCCGGGTGCCGGTGCCGTGCGCCTCGACCACGTCGACGTCCCTGGTCGACAGCCGGGCGTCGGCGAGGGCCTGCGCGATGACGCTCTTCTGGGCGGGTCCGCTGGGTGCGGTGAGCCCGTTCGACGCACCGTCCTGGTTGATCGCGGAACCCCGGATGACCGCGAGCACGCGGTGGCCGTTGCGCCGGGCGTCGGAGAGCTTCTCGAGCATCACCATGCCGACGCCCTCGGACCAGCCGGTGCCGTCGGCGGCCTCGGCGAACGACTTGCACCGCCCGTCGGGCGACAGGCCCCGCTGACGGGAGAACTCGACGAAGACGCCGGGTCCGCCCATGATGTTCGCGCCGCCCGCCAGAGCGAGGTCGCACTCACCGCTGCGCAGTGCCTGCACGGCGAAGTGCATCGCCACGAGCGACGACGAGCAGGCGGTGTCCACCGAGATGGCGGGGCCTTCGAGCCCGAGGCTGTAGGCGATCCGGCCGGAGTGCACCGAGCACGTGGTGCCGGTGAGGAGGTATCCCTCCACCTCCAGGGCCTGCTCGTGCAGCCGCGGTCCGTACTCCTGCGACGAGACACCGGCGTAGACGCCGGTCCTCGTGCCGGCCAGGGAGCCCGGGGCGATGCCCGCCCGCTCGATCGCCTCCCACGTGACCTGCAGCAGCAGGCGCTGCTGCGGGTCCATCGCCAGTGCCTCGCGCGGGGAGATGCCGAAGAAGTCGGCGTCGAACTGGTCGGCCGTGTGCACGAAGCCGCCGGTGGTCGCGTAGCTGCTGCCGGAGCTCTCCGGATCGGCGTCGAACAGCCCGTCCAGGTCCCACCCGCGGTTGGTGGGGAACGCGGAGATCCCCTCCCGCTCCTCGTCGACCAGTCGCCACAGGTCCTCGGGGCTCTCGACGTCACCGGGATAGCGGCAGGCCATCCCGATGATCGCGATCGGCTCCCTGTCGCGGGACTCCGCCTGGCGCAGGCGCGTCCTGGTCTGCTGAAGGTCCGCGGTCAGCTTCTTCAGCAGACCGACCAGCTTCTCTTGATCCGCCATCTCACAACCTCAAAAGGAATGTTGACCAGGACAGGGGGCGTGCTCGGTCAGGACAGGCCGAGCTCTCGTTCCAGGTAGTCGACGAGCTCGTCGGCCGACGCGTCCGCCAGGTCGCCGCCCCCGGCGTCGACCGGCCCGGCCGCCGTCGCCGAGAACGTCGACAGCAGCTCCTCCAGCCGCAGCACGATCGTCAGGTGACCGTCCCCGTCGACGGCCGACAGGCTCGTCTCCAGGCGGTCCAGCTCGGCGAGCACGGCAGCCGCGGACAACTTCGCCGCGCCTTGCGGAGCCAGCAGCTGCTTCAGGTGGGCCGCGAGCGCGACCGTCGTGGGGTGGTCGAAGACGGCGGTCGCGGACAGCCGCACCTCCGCCGCGGTGTTGAGCCGGTTGCGCAGCTCGACCGCGGTCAGCGAGTCGAGGCCGATGTCCGTGAACGGCTTGGTCGTCTCCAGCGCGGCCACGTCGCTGTGGCCGAGGACGGCGGCGGCGTGCCCGCGGACCAGGTCGACCAGGAAGGCGTTCTGCTCCGTCTCCGTCAGGGAGGCGAGCCGTTCCGCGAGCGAGGACGACTGGGGCGCCTCGGTGACCCGGCGGGCCGCGGCGCGACCGAGGTCGTGCCACATCTGGTTGATCTCGTTGTGCTTGGCGAACCTGCGCAGTGCGGCGCGGTCGAGCTTCACCGGGACGGCCAGGGGCTCGTCCGCGCGGAGCGCTTCGTCGAACAGGGCCATGCCCTCGGCGATGGCCAGCGCGCCGAAGCCCTCCTGCTCCATCACGTCCAGGTCGGCGCGGGACAGGTTGGCTCCCATGCCGTCCTCCCAGAGGCCCCACGCGTGGGCCTGGCCGACGAGGCCGTGGCCGCGGCGGTGCTCGGCGACGGCGTTGACGAACGCGTTGGCCGCGGCGTAATTCGCCTGCCCCTCGGTGCCGGTGATGCTGCTGATCGAGGAGAACGCGACGAACCGCGCCAGGTCGAGGTGCCGGGTGAGCTCGTGCAGGTGCCAGAGCGCGTCCACCTTGGCGCGCTGGACCGCGTCCAGCCGTGCGGGCGTGAGCGATCCGAGCAGTCCGTCGTCGAGCACACCGGCGGTGTGCACGACGGCGGTCAGCGGCCGGTCCCGCGGGATGCCGTCCAGCACGCCGGCCAGCGCCTCGCGGTCGGCGGTGTCGCAGGCGGCGATGGTCGCGGTGGCACCGAGCCCGGCCAGGTCGGCGCGCAGCTGCTCCGCGCCCGGCGCGTCCGCTCCGCTCCTGCTCATCAGCAGGAGGTGGCGAACGCCGTGCTCGGTCACGAGATGACGGGCGACCGCGCTGCCGAGCGCACCGGTGCCGCCGGTGACCAGGACCGTTCCGTCGGGGTCGATCGGCCTGGGCAGGGTGAGCACCACCTTGCCGACGTGCTTGGCCTGGCTGATGAACCGGAACGCCTCCTGCGCCTGGAAGACGTTCCAGCTCCGGGTGGGCAGCGGCGTGAGCTCCCCGCTCTCGAACAGCTCGTCGAGCTCCGCCCAGATCTCCGCGATCCGGTCCGGTCCGGCGTCGATCAGGTCGAACGCGCGGTAGGTGACGTCACCGTGTTCCGCGCCGACCTCGGCGGCGTCGCGGACGTCGGTCTTGCCCATCTCCACGAAGTGGCCGCCGGGGGTGACCAGGCGCAGCGACGCGTCCACGAACTCGCCCGACAGCGCGTTGAGCACGACGTCGACGCCGCGTCCGAGGGTCGCCGCCGTGAAGACGTCCTCGAAGTCGAGGTCGCGCGACGACGCGATGTGCAGGTCGTCCAGTCCGGCCGCGCGCAGGACGTCCTGCTTGCCGGCGCTCGCGGTGCCGAAGACCTCCGCACCGAGGTGGTGCGCGATCTGGGTCGCCGCCATGCCGACACCGCCCGCGGCGGCGTGGATCAGCACGGACTGGCCCTTCTCGAGCCGGCCGAGGTCGCGCAGGCCGTAGTACGCCGTCAGGAACACCAGCGGCACCGCCGAGGCCTGTTCGAACGTCCACCCCCGCGGCATGCGGGTGACCAGCCGGCGGTCGGCGTCGGCGACGGGGCCGATCCCGCCGATGACCAGTCCCATCACCCGGTCGCCGGGGCGCAGGTCGGTCACGTCCGAACCGACCTCGAGCACCACTCCGGCGGCCTCGTTGCCGATCGTCCCGGCGTCTCCCGGGTACATGTCGAGCACGGTCAGCACGTCGCGGAAGTTGAGCCCGGCGGCGCGGACGCCGATGCGCACGTCACCCGGCGCGATCGGCTCCAGCACACCGGGGTTGGGCGTCAGGACGAGGTGGTCGAGCGTGCCCTTGCCCGACATCCCCAGCCGCCACGCGTCTCCCGGCGGGGGCGACAGCCGGTCCTTGGCCGCGGGCACGAGCCGCGGCGCGAAGGCCTGGCCGCCGCGCACCGCCAGCTGCTGCTCCCCCGACCCGATGAGCCTGCCCAGCAGCTCGGGCCCGATCGCCGCGCCGGGCTCGGCGTCGACGAGCAGGAAACGGCCGGGGTACTCCTGCTGCGCGGTGCGGACGAGGCCCCAGACGACCGCGGTCGCCGGGTTGTCCACGGCGGAGTCGACGGCGACCGCGCCCTCGGTCACCACGACCAGCTGGGAGTTCGCGAACCGGTCGTCCGCCACCCAGCGCTGGACGACGTCGAGCGTCCGGTGGGACAGCCTGCGCGCCGCTTCCGGCACGTCCAGGTCGCGGTCCACCGGCAGGTGCAGGACGACGTGCGCGGGGGCCCGGCCGTCGACGGCCTCGTAGTCCGTCCACTCGACGGCGTCGCCGAGCACCGCCGGCGCCCACTCCACGCGCAACGACCAGTCGCTCTGCCGCTGCGGCTGCAGCCCGTCGGCGGAGACCTCCTTCAGCACCAGGGACTCCACGGTCATCACCGGCTCGCCGGCGCTGTCCGCCACCCGGATCGACCAGGCGTCGCCGCTCTCCTCGCGCAGCCTGACCCGCAGGGCACCGGCACCGGAGGCGTGCAGCGTGACGCCGTTCCACACGAACGGCAGCGACAACGGCCTGTCCTCGGCGAGGCCGATCGCGTGCAGCGAGGCGTCCAGCAGTGCCGGGTGCAGCCCGAAGTCCGCGTGACTCGCGTCGTCGGGAACGACGACCTCGGCGAGGACGTCGTCACCCAGCCGCCAGGCCGCGGTCAGGCCCTGGAACGCGGGACCGTAGGAAAGACCGGTGGCGGCGAGCTCCTCGTAGCGGCCGGTGACCGCCACCGGCTCGGCTCCGGCCGGCGGCCACTCCCGCAGGTCGAAGTCCGGCGCGGGCGCGGCGGGCACCAGGGAGCCCGTGGCGTGCCGCGTCCAGGGATCCCCGGTGAGGGAGCTCGCCGGGCGCGAGTGCATGCTGATGGAACGACGGCCGTCCGCGGCGGCGGGGCCGACCTGCACCCGGATGTCCACGGCGCCGGACTCCGGCAGCACCAGCGGGGTCTGCAGCGTCAGCTCCTCCACGGTGCCGCAGCGGACCTCGTCCGCGGCGCGGACGGCCAGCTCGACCAGGCACGCGCCGGGGACGATCACCTGGTCCAGCACGACGTGGTCGGTCAGCCAGCCGTGACTCGCCCGGGAGAGGCTTCCGGTGAAGAGGAACCCGTCCCCTTCGGCGAACTCGACGGCCGCACCGAGCAGGGGGTGCTCGGCGGAGGCGAGTCCGAGACCGGTCGTGCCGGCCTGCGTGCGCGGCTCCTGCAGCCAGTACCGCTCGTGCTGGAAGGCGTACGTCGGCAGCGGCACCCGCCGGGCACCGGGGAACATGGCGTCCCAGGCGATGGTCACGCCGTGCGCGTGCAACCGCGCGAGCGCCGTGGTGAACGACTTGACCTCGTCGTGCTTCTTACGCAGCAGCGGAACGAAGACGCTCTCCTCAGCGCTCTCCGCGCCCATGCCGGACAGGGAGCTGTCCGGGCCCAGCTCGACGAACCGCGCCACCCCGAGCTCCGCGCACGCGGCCACCGCGTCGGCGAACCGCACGGGCTGCCGCGCGTGCCGGACCCAGTACTCCGGTGACGTCACCACGCCGGGCTCCACCAGGGCACCCGTCACGGTGGACACCATCGGCACCACCGGCTCGCGGTACTCGATCGTCTCGGCCACCGCGCGGAACTCGTCCAGCACCGGCTCCATCAACACCGAGTGGAACGCGTGCGACACGGACAACCGCGTGCACTTGCGGCCCCGCGCGGTGAGCTCCTCGACCGCGGCCAGCACCGGACCCTCCACACCGGACAGCACCACCGAACCCGCACCGTTGACCGCGGCCAGCGACACCTCGTCCGACAGGAACTGCCCGACCTCGTCCTCGCCGGCCCGCACCGCCACCATCACGCCGCCGGACGGCAGGTCCTGCATCAACCGCCCGCGCGCCACGACCAGCCGGGCCGCGTCGCCGAGCGACATCACGCCGGCCACGTGCGCGGCCGCGATCTCGCCGATCGAGTGCCCCACCAGGAACTCCGGCCGGACACCCCACGACTCCACCAGCCGGAACAGCGCCACCTCGACGGCGAACAACGCCGGCTGCGCCACCGCGGTCCGGTTCAACGCCTCCGCGTCGGTGCCGAACACCACCTCGCGCACGCCCGGCAGCAGCTCGCACACCTCGTCGAAGGCCGACGCGTAAGCCGGGAACTCGTCGTACAGCCCGCGGCCCATCGCCAGCCGCTGCGAACCCTGACCGGCGAACAGGAACGCCACGGGTCCACTGAGGACAGAGCCTTCCACCACGTCGGTGCCGGCCCCTCCGTCCGCGAGGACGTCCAGGGCGGCCACCAGCTCCTCGAGGTCCGCTCCGGTGACGGCGGCGCGCGCCTCCAGCGCGGCACGGGTCGTGACCAGTGAGAAGCCGACGTCCGCCGGGGACAGGGTCTCGTCGGCGGCGACGAAGGCGCTCAGCCGCCGCGCCTGCTCCCGCACCGCCGCCGGCGTCTTGCCCGACAGCACCCAGGCGATCCTGGAACCGGACGTGCCCCTGCCCGCCGCGCGAACGGGAACGTTTACCGCGTCCGCCGACTCGAGGATCACGTGCGCGTTGGTGCCGGAGATGCCGAACGAGGAGACGGCCGCCCGCCGCGGCCGGTCCCGCGCGGGCCAGGGAACCGGCTCGGTCAGCAGCGACACCGCGCCGGTGTCCCACTCGACGTGCGGCGTCGGGGCGTCCACGTGCAACGTCGCGGGCAGCGTCTCGTTCCGCATCGCGAGGACCATCTTGATCACGCCCGCGGCGCCGGCGGCGGCCTGGGTGTGGCCGAAGTTGGACTTGACCGAGCCCAGCCACAGCGGCGGTCGCCCGTCGCGGTCCTGCCCGTAGGTGTTGAGCAGCGCCTGCGCCTCGATCGGGTCGCCGAGCCGGGTGCCGGTGCCGTGCGCCTCCACCGCGTCGACGTCCGAAGTGGACAGACCGGCGTTCGCCAGCGCCTGCCGGATCACCCGCTGCTGCGACGGACCGTTCGGCGCGGTCAGACCGTTCGACGCACCGTCCTGGTTCACCGCCGAGCCGCGCACGACGGCCAGCACCTCGTGGCCGTTGCGCCGCGCGTCCGACAACCGCTCCAGCACGAGCACGCCCACGCCCTCGGACCAGCTGGTCCCGTCTGCGGCGGCGGCGAAGGACTTGCTGCGCCCGTCGGCGGCCAGGCCGCGCTGGCGGGAGAAGTCCACGAACGTCTCGGGGGTCGCCATGACCGTGACCCCGCCCGCGAGGGCCAGCCCGCACTCCCCCGACCGCAACGCCTGCGAGGCGAGGTGCAGGGCGACGAGCGACGACGAACAGGCGGTGTCGACGGTGACCGCCGGACCCTCCAGCCCGAGCGTGTAGGCCACCCGGCCGGACAGCACGCTGGCCGAGGTGCCGGTGCCGATGTAGCCCTCGACCTCTTCGGGGATCGAGTGCAGGCTGTGGGCGTAGTCGTAGTACATGACCCCGGCGAAGACACCGGTCCTGCTGCCCTTCAGCGCCAGGGGGTCGAGACCGGCGTTCTCGAGTGATTCCCACACGACTTCCAGCAGCAGGCGCTGCTGCGGATCCATCGCCAGCGCCTCGCGCGGGGAGATGCCGAAGAACTCTGCGTCGAACGCGTCCGCCTCATGCAGGAACCCACCTTCGGTCGCATAGGAGGTACCCCTGTGGTCGGGGTCGGGGTGGAACAGGGTGTCGAGGTCCCAGCCGCGGTTCACCGGGAAACCGGAGATGGTGTCCGTGCCCGACGCGACGACGTTCCAGAGGTCCTCGGGCGAGCCCACCCCTCCGGGGTAGCGGCACGCCATGCCGACGATCGCGATCGGCTCGTCCGTCGCGGCGGTGGTGAGGACGGGGGCGGTCGGGTCGGGCTCGTCACCGGAGAGCTGGACGTGCAGGAACGTCGCGAGCGCGGCGGGCGTCGGGTGGTCGAAGACGACCGTGGCCGGAAGCCGCACGCCGGCGGCGGCGCTCAGGTTGTTGCGCAGCTCGACCGCCGTGAGCGAGTCGAAGCCGAGGTCGGTGAAGGCCTTGTCCTGGTCGACGCGGTCCGTGGTGGAGTGCCCCAGCACGGCGGCGACCTGTGCGCGCACCAGGCCGAGCAGAGCCGCCTTCTGGTCGGACCTCGTCGTCCCGGCCAGCGGGCTCGTGGCGGGCGAGCCACCGGCGGCGCGCCGCAGCCTCGTCTTGACCAGCCGCTCGAGCAACGGCGGGAGGAGGGCTTCGCGGGACCGTGCCTCCACAGCGGCGAGGTCGAGCCGCGCGGCGACCGTGAGCGGCAGGTCGCGGGCCAGCGCGGCGTCGAACAGCGCAAGGCCTTCGTGCTCCTCCAGCGCCGGGAAGCCCTGCCTGGCCGCCCTGTCGGCTTCGGCCGGCGTCAGGCCGCCGCCCATGCCGAGCTTCCACAGCCCCCACACGAGGGACTGGGCCGGCAGGCCGTTCGCGCGGCGGTGCAGCGCGAGCGCGTCGAGGAAGCTGTTGGCGGCGGCGTAGTTGCCCTGCCCGGCACCGTCGAAGAGCCCGGACGTGGACGAGTACAGGGCGAACAAGCTCAGGTCGAGGTGGCTCGTCAGCTCGTGCAGGTGCCAGGCGCCGTCGACCTTCGGGCGCAGCACGCGCTCGAAGCGCTCCTCGTCGAGCGACATGACGACGCCGTCGGCGAGGGAGCCCGCGGCGTGCACCACGCCGACGAGCGGGCGGTCCGCCGGGATGGCCCCGATGACGGAGGCGAGTGCCGCGCGGTCGGCGACGTCGCAGGCGCTGATCGTGACGTGCGCACCGAGTTCGGCCAGCTCGGCGCCCAGTTCGGCGGCTCCCGGCGACTGCGTGCCGCGGCGGCTGGTCAGCACCAGGCTCGTCACGCCGTGGGCGGACACCAGGTGCCTGGCGAGTGCCGCGCCGAGCCCACCGGTGCCACCGGTGATCAGGACGGTGCCGTCGGCGGGCAGGACCCGTTCGGTGCCGGCCGCGGCAGGAGCGCGCACGACCCGTGGCGCGAGCAGAACGCCTTCGCGCACGGCCAGCTGGGGTTCACCGGAGCCGGCGGCGGCACCGGCGAACTCCTGCGGGCCGTCGAGGAGGACGAACCGCCCGGGGTGTTCGGCCTGCGCCGCGCGCACCAGACCGCACACCGCCGAGGACGCCACGTCGGTCACGTCCGGCCCGGCCGCGCCGCTGGTCACCACGACGAGGCGGGAGTCCGCGTACCGGGCGTCGGCGAGGAAGTCCTGCACGGCCGCGAGCACGGTGCGGGTGGCCTCCCGCGCACCGGCCGGACCTCCGCTCTCCGGTGAGACGACCAGGGCGAGCACGCCGGGGGCGGCGTCCACCGCGCCGTAGGTCGTCCACGCCGGCGAGTCCCCGGCGGGCACGGACACCCAGTCCACCGTGTACAGGCTCGTGGGCGACGTGACGGTCGCGGACGGTGCGCGGGACACCAGCGAGTCGACCGTGAACACCGGTGCGCCCGCCGGGTCGACGGCGTGCAGGCTGACCTCGTCGGCGCTCTTGACGGTGATCCTGACGCGCAGAGACGTCGCGCCGGTCGCGTGCACCGACACGCCGGACCAGGAGAACGGCAGCCGTGCCCGCCCGTCGTCGTCCCCGGCTCCGCCGAAGCCGATCGCGTGCAGGCAGGCGTCCAGCAGGGCGGGGTGCACGGCGAAGTCCGCCGCGGTCACCGCGGCCGGCTCCGGCAGGGCGACCTCGGCGAACACCTCGTCGCCGGCCACCCACGCGCCGCGCAGCCCGCGGAAGACGGGGCCGTAGGCCAGGCCGGTGGCGGCCAGGTCGTCGTAGACGCCGTCGAGCGCGACCTCCCGCGCTCCGGCGGGTGGCCACGACGTCGTGGTCCAGCCGTGCGGTGCCGACGGCTCCACGGCCAGAGCGCCCGAGGCGTGCAGGACCCACTCGTCGGACCCGGGCAGCCTGGAGTGCACGCTGATCGCGGACCTGCCGGCGGGGTCGGCGGGGCTGGACCGCAGCTGCAACTGAACGGAGCCGGACTCCGGGAGCACCAGGGGTGCCTGCAGGGTCAGCTCTTCGACCGAGGCGCACCCCGCTTCCCCGGCTGTCCGCACCGCGAGGTCGAGCAGCACGGCCCCCGGCACGACGACGCGGCCGAACACGACGTGGTCGGCGAGCCACGGGTGCGTGGCGAGGGACAGCCGTCCCGTGAGCACGTGGCCCTCCCCGCCGGCCAGTGCGACGGTCGCGCCCAGCAGCGGGTGGTCGCCGGGCTCCAGGCCCAGCGTGGCCGCGTCGCCCGCGGCCGCTCCGGACAGCCAGAAGTGCTCGCGCTGGAAGGCGTAGGTGGGCAGCTCGACGGTGGTCGCGGACGCCGGGAACACGGCGGGCCAGTCGACTCGCGCTCCGCGCAGGTGGGCGTGGCTCACGGCGCTGAGCGCCTCGACCTCCTCCGGGCGGTCGCGGCGCAGCACGGGCCGGACCAGCACGTCGGCCCCGTCCGGGAGGCAGTCGGCGGCCATCGCGGAGAGCACGCCGTCGGGGCCCAGTTCCAGGCACGTCGTGACGCCGGCCGACTCGATGACCCGCACGGCGTCGTGGAAGCGCACGGCCTCGCTGACGTGTGCCACCCAGTAGTCCGGTGTGGACAGTTCGTCCGGGCCCACGAGGCGGCCCGTGACCGTGGAGACGAACGGGATGGCCGGGGCGGAGAAGCCGAGGAACTCGAGGAGCGTGCGGAACTCGTGCAGCATCGGCTGCATCAGCGGTGAGTGGAAGGCGTGGCTGACGTTGAGGCGCTTGGCCTTGCCGCCCTGCGCCTGCCAGCGGTCGGCGATCCGCAGGACGACGTCCTCCGCGCCGGAGATCACGACGGAGCGCGGCCCGTTGACCGCCGCGATCCCCGCGGCGTGCTCGTGCCCGCTGAGCAGGCTCAGCGCTTCCTCTTCCGTGGCGCGCAACGACACCATCGCGCCGCGCACCTCGAGCTCCTGCATCAGCCGTCCGCGGGCGGCCACCAGGGTCGCGGCGTCCTCGAGGGTGAGCACCCCCGCCACGTGCGCCGCGGCGATCTCGCCGATGGAGTGCCCGCTGACGTAGTCGGGCTTCAGGCCCCACGACTCCAGCGTCCGGTACAGCGCGACCTCGATCGCGAACAGCGCGGGCTGGGCGTAGGAGGTCTGGTCGACCAGGGCGGCGTTCTCGCTGCCCTCCTGCGCGAACAGCACCTCCCGCAACGGGATGTCCAGCTGGATGTCCAGGTAGCCGAACGCGTCGTCCAGCGCACGGGCGAACACCTCGTTGCGCTCGTACAGCTCGAGTCCCATCGCGCGGCGCTGGGAGCCCTGGCCCGCGAACAGGAACGCGAGGCCGCCGGTCCCCGCGACGTCCCGCAGAGCAGGGGTGGCCGGGTCGATCACGGCGTCGAGGCCCGCGAGCAGCTCGTCGCGACCGCGGCCGACGACGGCGGCGCGGTGGTCGAGGGCGGCACGGGTGGTGGCGAGCGACAGGCCGATGTCGGCCGGGCTGAGCGCGGGGTTGTCGCCCACGAAGGCCTTCAGCCGTTCGGCCTGGGCGCGCAGGGCTTCCTGCGTCCTGCCCGACAGCACCCACGGCACGGCGACGCCATCGATGTCCTGGGCGTCACCGATCCGCTCGCCCTCCGCGGGCGGCGCTTCTTCGATGATCACGTGGGCGTTGGTGCCGGAGATGCCGAAGGAGGAGATCCCGGCACGGCGCGGGCGGCCGGTCACCGGCCACGGCTGTGCTTGCGCGAGCAGTGAGACGGCGCCCGCCGACCAGTCCACGTGCGGCGTCGGGCTGGTGAGGTGCAGCGAGCGCGGCAGGGTTCCCCGGCGCATCGCCATGATCATCTTGATCACGCCGGCGGCACCGGCGGCCGCTTGGGCGTGGCCGATGTTCGACTTGATCGAACCGACCCACACCGGCTTGTCCGCCTCGCGCTCCCGGCCGTACGTGGCGAGGATCGCGTGTGCCTCGATCGGGTCTCCCAGCCGGGTGCCGGTGCCGTGCGCCTCGACGGCGTCGACGTCGGCGGCGGTGAGCCGGGCGTTGGCCAGCGCCTGGCGGATCACGCGCTGCTGGGCGAGACCGTTCGGTGCGGTCAGGCCGTTGGAGGAGCCGTCCTGGTTGATGGCCGACGCACGCACGACCGCGAGAACGGGGTGGCCGTTGCGCCTGGCGTCGGAAAGCCGTTCCAGCGCGAGGATTCCGACGCCCTCACCCCAGCCGGTCCCGTCGGCCGACTCGTCGAACGGCTTGCACCGTCCGTCGGGCGCGAGCCCCCGCTGCCGGGAGAAGGCGATGAAGTTGCCCGGGCTCGCCATGACCGCGACACCACCGGCCAGCGCGAGGTCGCACTCACCGGACCTCAGCGAGTGCGCGGCGAGGTGCAGGGCGACGAGGGAACCCGAGCAGGCGGTGTCCACGCTCAGCGCGGGGCCCTCGAGGCCGAGGACGTACGCGATGCGGCCGGACACCACACTCGGCGTGTTGCCGGTCAGCAGATGCCCTTCGAACCCCGCGGGGGCGTTCGCCAGCCTCGGGCCGTACTCCTGCGGTTCCACGCCGATGAACACACCGGAACGGCTGCCGCGCAACGAGGTCGGGTCCACACCGGCGCGTTCCAGCGCCTCCCAGGCGACCTCGAGCACCAGGCGCTGCTGGGGGTCCATGGCGGTCGCTTCACGCGGGGAGATCCCGAAGAACTCGGCGTCGAACTCGCTCGCGGCGTCGAGGAACCCGCCGTGCCTGCTGTAGGTCTTCCCCGCCGCGTTCGCGTCCTCGTCGAAGATCCCCTCGACGTCCCAGCCCCGGTCGGAGGGGAAGTCGGTGACGGCGTCGACACCCTCGTCGACCAAGCGCCACAACGCTTCCGGCGAGTCGACCCGACCCGGGAACCGGCAGCCGACCCCCACGATCACCACGTCGTCGTCGTGCTCCACGACCGGGAACGCCGGAGCGGAACCGAACTCGTCGCTCTCCCCTCCCAGGCGCGCGGCCAGGGCCACCGGGCTGGGGTGGTCGTAGACGGCGGTCACGGGGAGCTCGAGACCGGTGGCCGCGACGAGACGCGCGTGCAGCTCGACCGACGCGAGCGAGTCGAACCCCAGGTCGAGGAACGACCGCGTGCCGTTCCCCAGCGCCGGTGCGCCGGGAACCATGTCGGCGAGGACTTCCGCGGTCACCCGCATGACGAGATCGCGCATCGACTGTGCCGCCACCGGATTTCCCGCAGGCAGCTCGTTTCCCCGGTCCACCACCTCGCCGGCAGGACGGAGGTCATCGAACTCGCTCAAGAGTGCACTCCCCAACTACTCCGTGGGACGTCAGTGGTGGCGAACGACAGCGCAGGCCGATCCCGCCAAAACACATCGGGACGCAGAACTGGCGTAACGTAATCACAGGTCGGGGAATCCGGGGGATGTGCGCATTCCACCAGGCGACCACCGGGAGAGAACTCCTCGTCCACCTGAACTGACCACTGCGGTGCACAATCGATCGGCGGCGATCACCTCGATTACCTGTCGATGACCGATGCGCGGAATCGCGACATCGATCGGCACGCCTGCCACTTCATAGGATCCAGCCTTATTTCTCCTCGGCCGCTGAAAGCAGCTTCCCGCCCGTGCGGCACAGGCTGAGACGAGGTGGATCACATGCATCTGGAGGCGTCGCCGTGAGCCGTGCAGCAGTTGTGTTTCCGGGAATGGGTCCTTCGAGGTTCGCCGATGTCGGCAGGTTCATGACCGTCAGCCCGTTCGCCAGGCGGAGACTGGCGCAGGCGGATGCCGCGCTCGGGTACTCGCTGCTCGAAGCGCTGCGATCCGGTCCCGACGAGTACAGCGCCGCGCAGCAGATCGCCTTCCTGGTCAACTCCGTCGCGCTGGCCGACTGGATGGAGAAGTCCCTGGGCCTGCGCCCGGACCTGTGCGTCGGCTCGAGCTTCGGCGAGCGCGCCGCGGTCGCCTACTCGGGGGCCATGCCGTTCGCCGAGGTCGTCCGGCTCACCGCCGAGCTGGCGCGGTGCGAGCTCGACTACTTCCGGGAGGAGCACCGGGACCTGGTCAGCCAGCTGGTCGTGCGCACACCCTCGGACCGGCTCGCCGACGTCCTCGCCACCATGGAGCAGGACGGCGAGTGGCACGAGATCTCCGGGTACTTCGACGACACCGTGCACCTCGTCACGATGCACGAGGAACACCTCGCGGGGTTCAAGGCGAAGATCAGCGACCGCGGCGGCTACTGCCTGACGACGATGCGTCCCGCGGCACACGCCCGGGTATTGGCGCCGTTGCGCGCCCGATTGCAAGAAGAAGTTCTGCGGAAGTTCTCCTTCACCTCGCCGGCGGTGCCGATCATCTCGGACCAGGACGGCTCACTCCTCAGCGGAGGAGCCGAAGTCGGCGCGATGCTCGACGCGGCCACCGTGAACCCGGTGCAGTGGGGGCACATCCACGACCGGCTGGTGAACGAGGGGACGACGAGGATCTGCGTGGCGGGTCCGGACTACCTGATCCACCGCCTGGACCTGGTGAAGAAGAACTTCGAAGTGGTGACGGCCAGCCCGAAGGACGCCTTGAAGCCCCGTCGGCCTTCCCAGTAAGCCCTCGCACGCGCGCGTTGCGCCGTCCAGCGCATTCACCCCACCGATCCGCAATTCCGTCGAACCGCTGAAACCCGACGAATCATCGAGGTCGCACAATGGGATTCACGTCGATTGTCACAGACGACGAGCCGGCACCGACCACAGGTTTGTGCCCCGACTTCCCCTTCGTCTACGACGAATGGCTCAGCCACCCGGCAGGACTGGGTGCGGTGCCACCGGATCGCCACGGCACCGAGATCGCCGTCATCGGCGGAGGGATCTCGGGCGTGGTGACCGCCTACGAGCTCATGAAGCTGGGTCTGCGCCCGGTGGTCTACGAGATCGAGCAGCTCGGTGGGCGGATGCGCACCGTGGGGTTCGAGGGCCACCCGGAGCCGAGGGCGGAACTGGGGGCGATGCGCTTCTCGCCGTCGGCCACGCTGTTCCACTACGTGAACAAGCTGGGCCTGAAAGCCGTGCCGTTCCCCAACCCGCTGGCCGAAGCCACTCCCAGCACGGTCATCAACCTGCGGGGGGAGACCCACTGGGCGCGCGGCCCCGAGGACCTGCCCCTCGCCTTCCAGCAGGTCTCCGACGCGTGGTCCAAGGCGCTGTACGAGAAGGCGGACCTGCCGGTCATGATGGGCGCGATGGAGCGCCGCGACTTCTCCGTCATCAAGGCCTTGTGGAACCGCACGGTCCGGGAGATGGAGAACCAGTCGTTCTACGGTTTCCTGTCCTCCACAGCGGCTTTCTCGTCGTTCGAGCAGCGGGAGATCTTCGGCCAGGTGGGCTTCGGGTGCGGCGGCTGGGACACCGACTTCACCAACTCCGTGCTCGACGTCCTGCGAGTCGTCTACACCGAGGTCGGCGACAAGCAGTACCGGATCGTCGGTGGCAGCCAGCAGATCCCGACGGGGCTGTGGCACCACGAGCCGGACGACCTCGTGCACTGGTCCGCGGGCACCTCGCTCGCACGACTGCACGACGGGGCACCGAGGCCCGGCGTGATCGGCATCGGTCGTGCCGGCGGTGGAACCGGGTACGTGATCGAGGACGTGTCCGGCGCCGTGCACGAGTACCCGGTGGCCGTCTTCACCGCCCAGAGCTGGAACCTGCTGTCCCGGATCAAGTGCGATCCCGACCTGCTGCCGTCCGATCTGTGGACCGCACTGGAACGAACGCACTACATGGGCTCGTCGAAGCTCTTCGTGCTGACCGACCGCCCGTTCTGGCGCGACCGCGACAAGACCGGCCGGGACGTCATGGGCATGACGCTGACGGACCGGCTGCCCCGGGGCGTCTACCTCTTCGACGACGGCCCGGACCAGCCCGGTGTGATGTGCCTGTCGTACACGTGGAACGACGACTCCCTGAAGGTCGCCACCCTCACCGCCGAGGAGAGGCTGGACGCGGTGCTGGCGTCGCTCGCCCAGATCTACCCGGACGTCGACATCCGCTCGCACATCATCGCGCCGCCGGTCGCCGTCACCTGGGAGACCGAGCCGAACTTCATGGGCGCGTTCAAGTCCAGCCTCCCGGGGCAGTACCGGTACCAGCGCGCCCTGTTCACCCACTTCATGCAGGACGGGTTGGACGAGAAGCACCGGGGGTTCCTCATGGCGGGCGACGACATCTCCTGGCTCGGGGGCTTCGCGGAGAACGCCGTGGGAACGGCCTTGAACGCGGTCTGGGGCGTGGTGCACCACCTCGGTGGCGCGTCCCACCCCGACAACCCCGGACCCGGTGACCTCTTCGACGAGCTGGCGCCGGTCGTCATCTGAGACACGTCCCAGGTCGTGGCCGCGGGTCCGGCCAGGACCTGGGGCAGGTCTCAGTACAGCTCGGGACGCCGGTCGGCGAGGTAGGTGGTCTCTGCGCGGACCTCGGCGATCAGCGACACGTCCACTTCGGACACCAGCAGCCCGTCCCGGGTCCCGGCGTCGATCGCGGCGACCCGGCCGTCCGGTCCCACGACCCTGGTGAGGCCGCAGTACTCCAGGTCGTGTTCCCGTCCGGTCCAGTTGGTGTACGCGACGAACAACTGGCTCTCGAAGGCGCGAGCCGGCACCACCGTCTCGGCGACGAAGTGCCACGGGGTCATCAGAGCGGTCGGCACCACCAGGAGTTCGGTGCCGCGCAACGCATGCGCGCGAACCAGTTCCGGGAACTCGACGTCGTAGCAGATGATCAGGCCGACGGTCAGTCCGTCGAGGACGGCCTGGACGACGCCTGTTTCACCCGCGCTGAAGCTCGACCGGTCGATGTCGCCGAACAGGTGCGTCTTGCGGTACGTGGCCAGATGCGCTCCGTCGGCACCGACCAGGCGCACGGAGTTGTGGACGCGCTCCCCGGCCAGCTCCGGCCAGCCGTGCACGATCGCGATCCCGGTCTCGGCGGCGATGCGCGCGACCTCGCCGCACATCGGCCCGTCCTCCGGCTCGGCGAGCTCCCGCACCGCCCGGCTGCCGATGTTGTAGCCCGACAGCGACATCTCCGGCGTGACCAGCAACCGCGCGCCGGCCGCCGCGGCCTCCCCCGCGCGCACCCGCAGACGGGCGAGAGCGCCGGCCACGTCCGAAGGGTGCGTGGAAGCCTGCCAACAGGCGATTCTCATCACGGATGTCCTCCTGCGCCGCACCACCGCGTCCGGCACGGTGACGGCGGAGGGCGGTGGCGCGGTCAAGGTCGATGATCAGCCGATGTGCGTCTTGTGGAAGCCGCTGCGCGGACGCGGCGGACGAATCGTGGTCATGAGCGGACCGAAGACGAACCAGGCCGCGCCCGTACCCGTCATGATCGGCATGGCGACCTTCCACATCACCTCGGTCTGCGCGGGCGTGCTCACGAAGAAGACCAACGCCGCCATGATGACGACCGAGATGACCCACGCGACCACGAACCGGCCGAACTGCTTCCACTCGTACCGCACCTTGGCCCGCCCGTACTTCGGCGGGGCGACGGGAGGCGGGCCGCCGGCGAAGCGGTGGTGGAAGCGCTGGTCGGCCCACCGCATGATGCCGTGCCCGAACCCGAGGGTGAGCCCGAGGTAGATGGCGGCCGCCGCGTGCGCCCACGTCGCCTCGCCACCCGAGCGCAGGTCGAACACCGTGACGACCAGCAGCACCACGTCCACGAGCGGCGTGCAGAGCAGCAGCGCGGCGCCGAGCCGGGGGCTCCGCATCGGATAGCGCACGACGAGCCCGGCGAGCAGGAACACCCAGAACGCGATCTCGCATCCGATGATCAGTGCGAGGATCAGGTTGTCGCGGGCATGACCGAGAATGTCCACCATTCCTCGATCTTGACACCGCGATCTATTCTTTTTCTATCGTTCCATCCTTCCGCTGTTCGCTCCAGGCGCCTGGACGCTTTTCGCGGGCACCGAAAGCAAATCGCTCGCCGCCCCACCCGCGGCGATCTCCTCGCACACCGCCCCGCCAGGCACTCCGCCGGAGTGCGCTCCCCGTCGCGGAACTCGGCCCGAGCCGCGAGGAAGTCTTCGCAGAAACACCGCCGCGGCTCGGGCGAGTTGTCTTTAGTCGTAGCCGCGAACGTGCCCGTCCTCGTCGGCGAGAATCTCATATCCGTCCATGGCACCCTCCTCTCGACAGTTCCCGGTCTCACAGGTCGGAGCTACCCGGCATGCCGCGGAAGAGGAACGGCTGCGCGAGGAGCCGGACAGCCGCGATTCCGCGGGCGGGTTAGTCGGCCTCACCCTCGTCGCCGCGTGCGATGTAACCCCGATCACACCATTCGACCCCGCGCGGCCATCAACCGACTATCGATCGACCATCGACGCGTTCGACGACGCTCGGTTCCCAGCCGGACGCCTGCGGCGTGCAAGGGTGCCGCCCCACGTCGTCGTATTGGTTGTACGGGAGCGTGGGGCGGCGCGGCGAACGCCCCGCTGAGCGTGAATCACCCAGCCGACGTTCTCGGACGACCCGCTAGATCCGGCCGAGCAGGTGGCGGGCGGCCTCGAAGTCGCGTTCCCCCACCAGGAACTCGCGCAGCGCCTGCTCCAGCTCGTCGCCGTGGATGGTGCCGTCACCGTCGTGGTCGAGCTCGCGCATGGCGGCGATCAGCTCGTGACGGCGCGGGCTGTGGTCGAGCAGGCGGGTGTACTCGTCCTGCCGCACCTCGCCGTTGCCGTCGCGGTCGATCAAGCCGCGGACCGTCGCCGCCACGGCGCCGCAGCCGCGTTCGCGGTCGGGCGGGCCGGGGTAGGTGCCATCAGCCAGGGCCGCGTTGTACGCGGCGGCGGTCACCGAGCCGTCCACGGGCGTGCCGGTGGCCGTGGCCAGCTGTTCCCACCACGAGTGGAAGGCGTCGTGGACCGCGTCCTCGTCCTTCTCGTCCAGGTCGAGGTGGGTGCTGATCTCCCGGGCCATCGCGAGCAGGTCGCTCCACCGCAGCACGCCGTCGCCGCTCTGGTCGAGCACGGTCTCGAAGAACGACTCGGGGACGACCTCGGCCCGGCGCATCCCGGCGGCCCTGATCGACGCGGCGGCGATCGGCTGGTAGCGCCACGGCTTGGGCAGCAGGTCGGTGACCATCCGCACGGCCAGGTGCAGGCCGTGCACCACCAGGTCCGCGCCGGGGACCAACGGCAGCCGCAGCCGTTCGCGGTACACCGGTGGCAGCGTGGCGGCGGTGGCCTGCACGGCTGCCGTGACCAGCGCGAAGCGCACCGGGGCCCAGAGGAGTTCCGGGATCGGCAGGCCGGGCGGTGGTGGCACGCGGTAGACGCTGCCGGACAACAGGTCCCTGACGGTCGCGTTGTCCTCCAGGACCTCGGCCACCACGCGGTCGAAGTAGGTCTGGAACTCCCCCGGCGTCGCGGGCAGGTCCTCCTCGTGCAGGCCGAACTGCCGGCCGACCCGGCGCCACTCGTCGTAGAAGCGAGCGGTCTCCTCCGCCGACAACGGGTCTCCGCCGAGCCGCTGCATGGTCAGCACGGCCTCGAACAGGGTCAGGTGCACCCACGCCCTGGCCCTCGTGTCCCCCGCGTCGAACGCCCTGCCGTACCCGTCCTGGCCCTGCATGCGGCGGTGGAGGCGTTCGAGGCGGGCGAGCTCACGTCGTTGTTCGGAGGCACTGCCGTAGACGTAGGTGTGCAGGCTTTCGATGGTGCGGAACAACCTCCGCCACGGCCGTGCGTTGTAGACGGAGAACTCGGCGACGGCCGCGCCGACAGCCGGATGCGCTGACTGGAGAACCAGCGCGCGGTGCATCACCAGCAGGAACCGCCACTGCCCGAGGCGTTCCCACGTGCTCGATCCCGGTCCCAGCGCCACTTCGACAGTCATTGCGCCGAAGCTAGTCGTGGCGCCGGTACCGGAGAACGATCTTGCCCGGGATTCACCTCATGCGGTGGCGGAATCCACCCGCTTGAAGCAGAGGATCACCGCCGGTAGATCCCGAACTCGTACAACGAGTAGCCCCACCCGGTTCCGCGCTGCGTGGCGTGCAGGCGGACGTACCGGCCGGTCGCCGTCACGTCGATCGAGTCCACACCACCGTTGTCCGACGTCGTTCCGTAGGCGGAGCGCCAGCTGCTGCCGTCGTCGGACACCTGGATCTCGTAGGCGCGGCCGAAAGCGCCCTCCCACACCAGGTGCACGTGCTGGAAGGTGGTGACGGCGCCGAGGTCGACCCTGATCCACTGCGGGTCGGACCAGTCGGTGGCCCAGCGGGAGGCGGCGTCGCCGTCCACGGCGTTGGACGGCGGGTAGGGGGCGCCGTCGCCGGTCTGCTGGTGCGACGAGGCGGTCACGGGCCTGCCCCGCGCCACGTCCACGCCGGCCGGCTGCGGCGCGACGACCCGCACCGACCGGGTCTCGATGCCGATGTTGCCGCGGCCGTCCTCGGCCAGGACGTAGACCTTCCACACGCCCAGGCGGTCGGGAGCCGTGACGGTGAGCCGGTTCCCGCCGACCCGCACGGGAGTTCCGGCGAGACCGCCGCTGTTGTCGATGTACCTGCTGTTGAACGCGGCCGACCAGGAGAGCGCGTCCCCGTCCGGGTCGGAGGCGGCGACGTCGATGGTCAGCGGGGCGCCCGCGGCGACGGTCCGCGGCACCGCCATCGACGAGATCACCGGCGGCGTGTTGGCCGGGGTGGCGCCACCGAACGCCCGTTGCACCGCGTAGAACGAGAGCCGCTTCTTGCCCGCGGGCGTCAGGTTGAACCAGACCGCGCCGAAGTCGTGCTCGGTGCCGTAGTGGAAGAGCGTGCCGCCCAGGGAGACCCCGGCGTGGCCGGTGATGCAGTTCCACGCCTGCGTGTATCCGTCGCGCTTCTGCACGTCGGTCGGTTCCGCCGGAACGCCGTTGACGTCGTTCGGCACCTCCCACTCCCCCGCCGGGCCCGCCTCGGTGAGGATGTACGGTTTGGTGTGGCCGCCGGAGATCCAGTCCTGGCGCACCTGGCAGACGTTGCCGTAGGAGTTGACCGAGTACAGGTCGAGGTCAGGGGTGTGCGCTTTCAGGTACGCCCACGCCCCGGTCCACGCGTCCGTGTTCGTCACGGGGTGGTGGGCGTCGATGGCGTGGATCGCCCGCGCGGCCTCGTTGAGGTACCGGGCGTAGGCGACGCGCTGGTTCTCGAGCTCGGTGCCGGAGTAGCAGTTCTGCAGGCCGAGGAGGGACTCGTTGCCGACGTTCCACATGAGCACGCCGGGGTGGTCCCGGTAGGTCGTGACCCAGTGGCGGATCTGGCCGAGCACGTCGTTCTTGTAGGCGGTGTCGGTGACGTAGTCGACGCAGCCACCCGAGCCGGGACCGCCGCCGGGTTGCAACCAGAAGCCGTTGATGACGCGCAGTCCGTGGGCGGCGGCGGCGTCGAGCAGCGGGCGGGTGGAGGCGTCCGTGCCCCAGGTGCGCAGGGTGTTGACGCCCATCGACGTCAGCTCCGGCATGTACCGGGCGGCGTCGGCCGCGGGCGGGCCCCAGGTCAGGCCCTTCACCGTCCACGGCAGGCCGTCGACCGTGAGCCGCCAGTCGCCCTGCGAGCCGGTGACGTGCACGCCGCTGCCCGGGACGACCGGGCCTTGCGTGCCGTGGACGCGGAACTCCCAGAGCGAGACGCCGTAACCGCCGGCGCGCTGGGTGGTGTGCACGCGGACGTACCGGCCGGTGCCGGTGACGTCGTAGCCCTGCCGGCCGCCGGCCGCCCCGGTCACGGAGCGGATGGTCTGCCACGTGTCGCCGTTCGCGGAGACCTGGATCTCGAACGCCGTGGCGTGCGCGGACTCCCAGTCGAGCTCCACGCGCGTCAGCGACGAGGAGGCGCCGAGGTCGACGCGCAGCCACTGCGGGTCGCTCCACGCGCTGGACCAGCGCGTGCCGCCGTCACCGTCGACCGCCGCCGAGGCGGGGGTGCCGCCGTTCTCGGTCGACGACGCCACCGCGGGTTTGCCTTGGGAGAGCGGAACGGGCGCGGCCTGCGCCGGGGCCACCGCCAGGCTGAGCAGCACGGCGAGCACCGTGCCGATGGAGCGGACGCGAGCCATCGCGCCTCCTGCCACAGGTAGGGATGTAGGAGGAGAGCGCTCTCACAACCCTGCCGACGACGGTACGACCAGACGTCGGTGGTGTCAAAAGAACCGGTCTTGACACCTCGCGCGACCTGGCGGGACGCTGGTTCGGAGAGCGCTCTCCAAGCCGGTTCCCCACGTCGGCAGGAGGACACAGGTGTTCAGAAAACTCAGCGCGATGGCGATGTCGGCTGCCCTGGTGGCAGCGGTCGTCGTGGTGGCGACGCAGTCGGCGCAGGCCGACGACCTCGTCACGCACCACGAGTTCCAGGCGAACTGCTCGGTCACGACGCACCTCCCGGACGACCCGATCGTCTTTCCGGGCCTGCCGGGCGCGTCGCACCTCCACACGTTCCTCGGCAACAGCTCCACCAACGCCCGAAGCACCAACGACTCGCTCAAGGCGGGGCAGACCAACTGCAGGACGCCGGACGACAGGTCCGCGTACTGGTTCCCGTCGGTCCTCAACGGCGACCAGGTGGTGCCGCCGAACTTCCCGCAGGTCATCTACTACAAGTCCGGCATCCTGAGGTACCGGGACGTCGTGCCGTTCCCGCCGGGCATCCGGTTCGTGGTCGGCAGTCCCTCGGCGTCGCAGGAGGAGTTCCGCACGGCACCGGGCGCGGTCGAGGGCTGGGAGTGCGGCGACAGCTTCCACAACTGGGACATTCCCGCCTACTGCCCGCCCGGCAGCCAGCTCAACGTCCGCTACCAGGCACCGAGCTGCTGGAACGGCCGCGACCTCGACTCCGCGGACCACAGGTCCCACATGGCCTACCCCGACCGCGCGACGCTGGTCTGCCCGCCGTCGCACCCGGTCGCGGTGCCGATGATCGAGTTCAAGATGGCGTTCCCGGTGTCCGGTGACATGTCGCGCGTCCGGCTCTCCAGCGGCCGCGGCTACACCTGGCACTACGACTTCATGAACGCCTGGGACGCGCCCACGCAGGCCGCGCTGGTCCGTCACTGCATCAACGGCGGCCTGCAGTGCGACCCGCGCGGGTACGACCTGTACAAGCCCCACCGGGGAGCCGCGCTCGGACCGGACTACCGGTTGCCGCGGTAGAGGACGAGCATCCCGGGGCGCGTGTCCGCGTCCTGGGATGCTCTGCGTCCTGGGATTTTCCGGGCCGGAGATGGACCGCTACGCGGCGGGCACCAGCACGATCGCGTTGATCTGCGGCTGGTTCACCGCACCGCGCACGAGGCCGACGCGCACCTTGCCGTCCGCGTCGGCCGTGACGGCGAAGTCCTTCTCCACGCCGAAGGCGGTCAGAGGGGCGTCCGCTCCCGCGGCGACGGCGGTCCCGACGATGTCGAAGTCGCTCAGCACGCGCTGACCGTTCACGTCGACGTCGAAGATCCGCTGGCCGGGACGGGTGAAGTACCAGTCGAGGAAGTACAGCCGCAGCTCGTACGACGCGCCCGCGGTCAGGCCGGTGAGCTCGTAGGACGACTCCAGGTACCGCGAGGTGTTCCAGAGCGAGCTGTCGATCCGGTTCCGGACGGTGCGGCTGAAGACCACGTTCGACCGCTTGTCCGCGGGCTTGGTGTCCACAAGACCGCCGACGCCGATGTCACCGGGACCGCCGGCGTCCACCACGACGGGGTCGGCTGCCAGCGAGACCTGCGCCGTGCCGAGCAGCAGAGCGGCCGCCGCGGCGGTCGCCGCGACCACCCGGGTGAAGTTGCGCATGCGTGAAGAGCACCACCTTGTTCGAGTTCAACGGAAAGGCTCGGCGTCGATGCCGATGTCGTGCGGCAGGAGTCTGTGAGAGCGCTCTCGCACGCCTGGTCCGCGATGCTATGAACCACCTCGGCCGCTGTCAAACGACCGTTCTACGCGCTGGAACCCCAGACGCGGCAACGGTCAGCGCCGCATCGGGGCCGCCCGTGAAGTCGCAGCTCCCGGCGAAGCCGAGGACGGCGCACAGGAGCAGGCCGCTGCCCGCCCCTGTGCGCCGCGTGTCCGATGCCCGTCGGAGAGCTGGTGCTCTCAGATCAGGCTCACGGGTAGTTCACCAGGTAGCGGACCTGGGTGGTGGCGTCCGCCGCGCCACCGACACCGTTGATGACGTTGGCGATGGTGCCCACGCCACCCAGCGACACCGCCACGAGGTGCGTGAACCGCACACCGGGCCGGTTCGGCGCCTCGAACGCGTTGTCCGTGACCACGCTCGGGTTCGCCTGGTTGAAGCAGTACACGCCGACGCCGAACGCCTGGTGCGTCGTCACCGAGTCGGCCACCTTGTAGCCGGCCCAGCCCCGCTTGGACCCGTTCATCCACGCGGCCTGGTTCGGCGGGTCGTACGGCAGCTCGTTCTGGTACAGGTAGACGCGGCCGCCGTTGCCGTTCCAGATCAGGTTGTGCTGCTGGTAGTGCTCGACGAACAACCCGTACGCGGTGACGTTGTCGCCGTTGACGACCACGCCGTTCTGGCCGGGGTTCGCGGTCCAGCTGACGCCCTCGCCGTGGTCGGCCCGCCACACCCACGTGTGGTCGATCAGCGTGTCGCGGCTGTTGACGCGCATGCTGACCGTCGCCTTGCCGGCCTGCGACCCGCCGACGCGCAGGTACACGTCGTGCAGCGAGGTCGGGTTGGCCGCGTGGGAGTTCGCGCCGGAGTCACCGATCTCCAGCAGCACCGGGGAGTTCTGCACGCCCGCGTCGACGAGGAACCCGGCCAGCCTGACACCGTCCACATCGGACGTCGTCAGCGCGGCCCTGCCCGTGGTCGGCGTCAGCGTCGCGAGGCCGAGGCCCAGGACGACGGTGTTCGGGCGCGTGACCCGGATGGTGTCGTCGAGCTGGTGGACGCCCGGTGTGAGCAGCAGGTGCTTGCCCTGCTGCAGCGCCGCGTTGATCGTCGCGGCGGGGGTGCCGGGCTTGACGATGAAGAAGTCCGCGAGCGACACCGACGAGCCGGGGTTGCCGTTCTCCCAGCTCGTGCCGCGCGAGTTCTGGCGCAGCGCGGGCAGGAAGACCCGGTACTCCCCCGAGCCGTCGAGGTACAGGTACGGCTTCTCGCGCGTCACCGGCGAGGTGTCGACGGTGGTGTGCGACGGGTTCGGGAAGTGGTTCGCGGGCGCGCCCTGGGTGCCGGCGAACACCATGTTCCACACCGAGCCCGACCAGCCGCCCGCCAGGTTGCTGTTGCGGGTCAGGAACTGCTGCTGCGAACCGGAGACCACGACACCGTCGATCTTGCTGTCCACGATCAGACCACCGCTGGCCCAGCCGTCGTAGCCGTTCCACAGGTGCGCCTGGCCGCGCAGGTGCATCCGCCGGTACGCGGTGGCCTGCGAGACCGCCCAGCGCTCGATCTGGTCGGCGGGCAGGGTGACCGAGAGGTTCTCGGTGCCGCGCCAGAAGTTCTGCGTCGCGTTGCCGAGGTTGTTCGGGTCGTCGCCCTGCTGCAGCCAGTCGGCCTCGACCCGGATGTGGCCGTTGATGTTCACGTCGTCGGGCATCAGCCCGAGACCGGCGATCTGCGTGTAGAACCGCAGGTTCACGTCGGCGTTGTAGGTGCCGGGCTTGAACAGCACGGCGTAGCGCTGCGGCCCGAACTGGTTGGTCTTCATCTGCGCGGCGATGGAGTCGAGCCGCGACTGCATCTCCGACTGCGACGAGCCCGGTCCGTAGACGAACACGTTCGGCCCGAAGTCGGGGTTGCGCGGGTCGGTCGGCGTCACGCCCGGCGTGTCGGGCGTGGTGACGAAGACCCCCAGCTCCCACAACGAGTAGCCCCAGCCGGTGGCGCGCTGGGTGCCCAGCACCCGCACGTACCGGCCGGACCCGGTGACGTCGAGCGACTGGGTGCCGCCCGTGCCCGTCGTGGTCGAGTGGACGTCACGCCACGAGTTCGCGGCGGCCGTGTCCGACACCTGGACCTGGAAGGCCTTGCCGTACGCGCCCTCCCAGCTCAGGGAGACGCGGCAGACCTGCTGGGTGGAGCCGAGGTCGACCTGGAGCCACTGCGGGTCCGAGAACTGCGACGACCAGCGGGTGCCCGCGTCGCCGTCGACGGCGGCCGACGCCGGTGTGCCGCCGTTCTCGGTGGAGGACGCGGTGGCCGGGCGGTTGAGAGCGACGTTGCCGGTGCCGCAGGCGGCCGCACCGGCCTGCGACGCAACACTGACTGAGGTCACCAAACACAGAGCGGCAGCGGCGAACGCGGCGGCCCTGGACAGGGTCGAGCCCATGGTCCTGCCTGACGGGGAGGGGCTGAAAGCCTTGGACAGGGGCGTGAGAGCGCTCTCCCAAGGGACGTTAACGCCGGGTGTCGGCCAGGTCAATCATGCGGAGGCCCGTACGACGAGTTCCGGTTCGAAGATGACGGATCTCGGTCGTCGTCCCGGTTTTTCCAGGTCCGCCAGCAGCAGCGCGGCCATCTCCGCCGCCATCCGCTCGACCGGCTGCCGGATGGTGGTGAGCTGCGGCCGGCAGGCCAGGGCGGGAGCGCTGTCGTCGAACCCGATCACGGCGACGTCGTCGGGGATGCGCAACCCGTGCGCCTGCAGCACGTCCACGGCCGCCTGCGCCATCAGGTCGTTCGCGGCGAACACGGCGTCGAGGTCGGGGCACTCGGTCAGCAGCCGCTGCATCGCGGTGGCGCCGCTCTCGAACGTGAACCCGCCCTCCGCGCTCGGCACGTACGGGAACCCGTGGCGGGCCATGGCGTCGCGGAACCCGGCGTGCCTGTCCTGGCTCGCCAGGACGTCGAGCGGGCCGGAGATGGTGGTGATGTTGTACCGCCCCGCGGCCACGAGGTGGTCGGCGGCCATCCTGCCGCCCGCGCGGTGGTCCATGTCGACGTAGCTGACCGGCATCGGCCGGCCGGGCCGCGCGTAGAGCACCGAGGGAACACCCGCGTCCAGCAGCCGCGCGGGCAGCGGGTCGGCGGGGTGGGTGGAGACCAGCAGCGCGCCGTCGGCGCTGCCCTGTCTGAGGAACTCGACGACCTCGGTCCGCGCGGGGTCGGAGTCGGCGAGCATGAGCACGGGGTGGACGCTGTGGCCGCGCAGGAAGTCGACCACGCCCGCCGTGACGCGCCCGAAGAACGGGTCGGTGAACACGTCCGATCCCCCGCCGGCACCGGAGATCACCAGGGCGACGGTGCCCGTGCGCCGGGTGACGAGAGACCGGGCCGCGCGGTTGGGCGTGTACCCGGTCTGCTCGATCGCGTTGCGCACCGTCTCCTGGATGCCGGGGTCGACGTTCCGCGTGCCGTTGACGACACGGGAGACCGTCGCGCGAGACACTCCCGCGACTCGCGCGACGTCCTCCAGCGTGGGCGCAACCTTGCTCATGCCACGGTTGTACCACGCTGGAGAGCGTTCTCCCGTGATCAGGAGGTGACGCGCACGTCCTTCACGGCACCTCGCCAGAAGTCGACGTTCTGGCCGTTGTACTTGGCTCGTCCGACCGCCAGAGCGCCCGTGCTCTCGACGGCCGGTCCGGCGGTCGCGGTGGCGACGAGCGCGCCGTCCACGTAGAGCCGGATCTCGCTGCCCCTCCTCTCGCCCTTGAGCTCGTACCAGCGGCCGACCTCCGGCGTGATCTCGAACCGGGCGCGGTTGCCGCCCGGCGTGCTGAACGCGAAGGCGCCCTGGCCGTACTGCAGGTAGAAGGGGTTCTCCGCCTGACGGCCGTCCTGGCTCACCGCGGTGGCGTAGTTGCCGGGCAGTTCGTCCAGCCGCACCTTCGCGGACACGGTGTAGTCCCCGGTCGTGTCGACGACCGGGCCGTAGGTCTCCGCCGAGCCGTTGCGGAGTTCGAGCGCGCCGTCCTTCCACGTGGCGCCGGTCGGGCTGAGGGTCAGCGGGTTCTTGCCCGTCGAGTCCTCGGCCGTGCTGCCCCTGGTCTCGTCGAGCTTCCACTCGCCGCTGCCCGCGTACGGGTAGGGCTTGCCGGCGTCGGCACCGGCCTCGATCACCCGCCGGTTGATCTCGCGGACGGGACCGGGGTCGACCTTGATGCGCTTGCGGTCGTAGGTCCAGAGCCCGTTGAGCTCGCCTTCGAGGTCGGTGACCTGCGTGTAGACCGACGCGGACATCTCCGCGCGGGCCTGGCCGAGGTAGAACGTGCGGGTGTTGTCGACGTACTTCGCCGTCAGCGCCGCCTTGTCCGCCACGCCGCTGTAGATCGCGATCGGGGCGCCGGGCCACTGGTGTCCCGGCGTGCGCAGCGTGAAGCCGCCGTGCTCGCCGTCCATCACAACGCGCTTGCCGTCCGGGCGGGCCGGGTCGGTGTTGTTGTAGTCGTGGTGGTCGATGACGTCACCCCGGCCGCTGTCCCCCTTGGAGGCGCAGCAGTTCACCCCGCTGTGCGCGTTGACGACCCGGCTCGGGTCGGCCGCCTTCACCTGGTCGGCGATCTGGCCGGTGACGGTGCGGTCCCACTCGCCCCAGCCCTCGTTGAACACGATCCACGAGTAGACGGACGGGTAGTTGTGCAGCTGGTCCATCAGCTCGCGGCCCTCCTTGACGAAGGCCTGCTGGGCGGCGGGGTTGCTGCCGTCCTCGAGGGACACGAAGTCCTGCCACACCATGAGTCCCAACCGGTCGGCGTGGTAGTACCAGCGGGCGGGCTCGGCCTTGATGTGCTTGCGGACGGAGTTGAAGCCGAGGTCCTTCTGCGCCTTCAGGTCGAAGACCAGCGCCTCGTCGCTCGGCGCGGTGTTCAGGCCGTCCGGGTAGAAGCCCTGGTCGAGCTGCATCAGGTGGAAGATCGGCTTGCCGTTGAGCGTGAGCTTCGGCGTGCCGCCGACGTTGGCGACGCCGGTGGACCGCATGCCGAAGTAGCTCTTGACCCTGTCCCGGCCCAGCGTGACGTCGAGCTTGTAGAGGTACGGGTCGTCCGGCGTCCACAGGTGCGCGTTCGGCACGGGCAGCCTGAGGTCCGTGTTCGCCGGTCCGGTGACGGTGCCGACCTGTCGGCCCCCGGCGTCCCTGGCGACGGCCGTGACGGTGGCGTTCCCGGCGGACCGGACGGTGACCGTGAGCGAGCCGGTGGCGAGGTCCGGGGTCGTCTTGAGATCGTCGATCCCCTGCTCCGCCACCGGTTCCATCCACACCGTCTGCCAGATGCCCGACGACGGCGTGTAGAAGATGCCGCTGGGGTTCGGCGACTGCTTGCCCTTGGGCTGGTGCGGCCCGGTGGTGTCGGTGACCGCGACGACGATCTCCTGCTCACCGCGCTTGAGGGCGTCGGTGATGTCGGCGCTGAACGCCGTGTAGCCGCCGGTGTGCTCCGCGACGAGCTTGCCGTTGACCCACACCCTGGCGTGGTAGTCGACCGCGCCGAAGTGGAGCTTCAGCCGCTGGCCGCCGCCGATCCGCCAGTCGTGCGGGACGGACACCGTGCGGCGGTAGAACATGTGGTCCTCGTGCCGCTCCAGCCCGGAGAGCTGCGACTCGATCGGGTACGGCACCACGACCTTCTCGCGCAGCTTCTTGCCGAACACCGGCTGCTCGCCCGCCTTGGCGGCCGCGAACTCCCACGGACCGTTGAGGTTCAGCCACCTGTCGCGTTCGAGCTGCGGGCGCGGGTACTCCGGCAACGGGTTGCGCGCGTCGAAGTCCTCACCCCACGGCGTCCGGAGCCGTTCGGTGGAGACGTTCCCGGTCGTGCGGGCGGTCTTGGCGACCTTCCTGCCGTCGACCGCGAGCGCTCCGGCACCGTCGTAGTAGATCCGGACCCGCTGGCCCTTCAGCACCCGCTCGCCCAGCCGGATCGTCGCCCGGTTGCGGCTCGTGGTGATGAGCGAGATCGGGAACGGGGTGGCGTCGACCTCGATCCGCAGGTGGTCCTTCAGGTCCTGCGTGCCGGTGACGCGACCGCCGAAGTCCGCGGTGAGCGTGCGCCCGTCCCGGGAGACCTCCGCCGTGCGCGGCACGACCTGGAAGTCCGGGGGCGGTGTGAACGCGGTCGTGGGCACGAGTTGCTTGGCGGTGGTCGCGCTCGACCAGCGCAGGAACATGTTGGCGCCGCCGGTGTCCTGGAACATCTCCAGCTTGAACGCGTACTGGCGCCCGGCGGTGAGCGCCACCGGCGCGCTGGTCTGCTCGCGGTCCCAGTCGCCGACCCAGTGGTCGATCACCGGCTGGTCGTCGATCAGCAGCCGGAACCCGTTGTCCCCGATGGCGTGGAAGGTGTAGTCGCCGGACTGCGGCACCGCGATCTGCCCGGTCCAGCGGGCGGTCGTGTGTTCGGTGCGGCCGTTCAGGAACCCGAAGACACCGGTCAGGTCGCCGTGGTTGACGTCGGCGTCCAGCACGGTGCCACCCAGCGTCGCGAAGTCCCGCGCGCCCGGTGCCGACATGCTGAAGTACTCGCCCTTCAGGCCGTGCACGGGCTCGGCGGCGCTCGCGGGTGACGTCCCGGGCGCTATGCCCAACGCCAGCAGCAGAGCGACGAGTACGGGGGCGGCTTTCTTCATCGGCGAAGATCCCCTTCGTTTTACAACGTTGTAAGAGCGCTCCCACACATCAACGCACACGATTCAACAGTCGGGCTACGGCCGTTCGGAGGCAACAGGCATGTCAAACCGGACAAGTTTCAGTGGAACCGCGCTGTTCGGTGCCGGGGTCTGGACGCAGTCCAGATCTCGGCGGACGTTTGGTTCGGGAGGGGCGGCGGAGATCCCTCGTGCCGTGGCGCCGTCAGCGATCCACCGGACCGAACCCCAGTTCCCGCACTGGCGCGAGCGTGCGCAGCGCGTCCTCACCCCACACCAACCGCACCGGCGGCCGGACCCACCGCGCCGCGTTGCCGCTGCCCCCGAAACCCTGAGCGGGCGACCGTCGGGGTCACGAAGGCCGGCGGAGCTCCCCCGACACCTCGACCCCGTCACCGGCCCACCGGACCGAACGCAGATCCCGCACCACCACCGGCGCCGGCGTCCGAAGCGCGTCCTCACCGACCCCGACGACGGTGGCCGCCCCGGCGGCGAGACCTGCCGCGATCCCGTTGCCGCTGTCCTCGAAGACCAGGCACTCCCCGATCGGCACGCCGAGCTTGTGCGCCGCGGTCAGGTAGCCCTCCGGGTCCGGTTTGCCGCGCGTGACGTCGTCGCCGTTGATGACCACCGGCGGCAACGGGATCCCGACGGCGGCCAGCCGGACCGCGAGCAGTCCGGGCGGGGCGGAGGTGACCAGCGCCCAGTTGCCCGGCAGCGAGTCCACCAGCTCGCGGGCTCCGGGGATCGCGGTGGTCGAGCCGGCGTCGGCGGTCTCGATGTCGTTGATCCGCCGCAGCGCCTCGGCGTGCGCGGAGGCGGGTACGTGCAGGCGGACGGTGTCCGTGGCGCGGCGGCCGTGCAGGCCGCGCAGGACCTCGGCCGGGTCGACGCCGTACTCGTGCGCCCACCGCGTCCACGCCCGTTCGGCGGCGACCGTGGAGTTGGTGAGCACGCCGTCCATGTCGAACAGGACCGCCCGGCAGGTCAGTGTCGTCGTCACGGCAGCGGGATCTCCAGGCTCACGGTGCCCCGCAGGTCGAGCCACGCGCGGTCGCGGCCGCGAACGAGCCGCAGCACGACCTCCTCGCAGTGCGGGCAGCGCGCGACGGTGCCGGGGGCGTTGCGGTAGACGCGCAGGGTCGCCACCGACCCCTGGTAGCCGCAGCCCGAGCACTGCCCGGTGGCCGCCGTCAGGTCCACCGCGAAGATCTCCCGCAGGTCTCCCGCCAGCGCGTTGCCGTCGACGTGGCCACCGGCGTGGTCGTCGCTCATCGGTGCTCTCCTGTCAGCCGAAGCGTTCGGTGCGGACGCGGCGCGGGTCGTGCCCCAGCGCCACGAGGACGTCGGACACCGTCTCGACGAACCCGGTGGGTCCGCACACGAAGACGTCGGGGGTGAACTCGGCGGGCCATCCGTGCGTGTTGAGGGTGGCCACACCCAGCCGGCCCGGCGGCTCCGGAGAACCCTCCGGGGCCTGCCGGGTGTACACGACTGCCACGTCCAGACCGGCGTCCTCACGGGCGCGGCGGCGCAGTTCGTCTGCGTAGAAGACGTCCTCGGGCGTGCGCACCGAGTAGATCAGCCGGAACGGCACGCGACTGCCCTCGGCCGCACGCGTGCGGACCATCGCCATCAGCGGCGCGATGCCCGAGCCGCCCGCCACGAGCGTCACGGGTGACTGACCGGTCGCGCGCCACACGAACCAGCCGCCGACCGGGCCGCGCAGCTCGACCTCGGCGCCGACGGGCAGCACGTCGCACAGGTACGGCGACACCTCGCCGTCCGCGACCCGTTGCACGCTCAGCTCGACGCGCTCCCCGTCCGGCGCGGAGGAGATCGAGTAGCTGCGCTGCACCGAGTAGCCGTCCTCGGCGGTGAGCCGGACGTCGACGTGCTGCCCCGGCAGGTGGCCGGGCCAGCCGGGCACGTCGAACACCAGGCTGCGCGCGCTCTTCGTCAGGTCGGTGGCCTCGGCCAGCCGGGCCACCCGCCAGGTCAGTCGCCCTGGTACCGCTGCTCGCGCCATGGGTCTCCGTAGTCGTGGTAGCCCGCGCTTTCCCAGAAGCCTGGTTCGTCCTCGAGCAGCAACTGGATCCCGCGGACCCACTTCGCCGACTTCCAGAAGTACAGGTGCGGCACCAGCAGCCGCGCCGGGCCGCCGTGCTCGGGCGTGAGCTCCTCGTCGTCGTAGCGGTAGGCGATCCACGCCTGCCCGTCGAGAAGGTCCTCCAGCGGCAGGTTCGTCGTGTAGCCGCCGTAGGACTGCACGAGCGCGAAGTCCGCGGCCGTCTCCACGTCCTCCAGCAGCACGTCCAGCGAGACGCCCTTCCAGCGGGTGCCGAGCTTGGACCACTTGGTGACGCAGTGGATGTCGGTCGTGACCTTCTCCGCCGGCAGCTCGATCAGCTGCTGCCACGACCAGTCGTGGCGCTGACCGGCCTCCGTGCTGACGGTGAACTGCCACCGGTCGGTCGTGACCCGGGGCGTCGGTCCCGCGGTGAGGACCGGGAAGTCCTCCGCCAGGTACTGGCCGGGCGGGAGCTGCGCGTCCGGTGACCGGCGTCGCCCGGCGAAACCGGGAGAGACGATTGGCATCGTGCCAGTAGACGACAACGGGGCGCCAGGCGCCACCGATGATCTCGGAGGTCACATGGACGTGCGGGTCGAGACGACCGGGACCACCACGGTGATCCGGATGAACCGCCCGGAGCGGCGCAACGCGGTCGACGGTCCGATGGCGGCCGAACTGCGGGACGCGTTCCTCGCGTTCGAAGCCGATCCCTCGCAACGGGTCGCGGTCCTCACCGGCGAGGGCGGCACGTTCTGCGCGGGCGCGGACCTGAGCTCGGTCGGTGATCCGGCGCGGCGCAACGAGCTCGACCCGTCCGGTGGCGGTGCGGGCCCGATGGGGCCGACGCGGTTGCTGCTGGGCAAGCCCCTGATCGCCGCCGTCAGCGGCTACGCGGTCGCGGGCGGGCTGGAGCTCGCGCTGCTGGCCGACCTGCGGGTGGTGGAGAGCGACGCGGTGTTCGGGGTGTTCTGCCGTCGGTGGGGCGTGCCGCTGATCGACGGCGGCACCGTGCGGCTGCCGAGGATCGTCGGGCTGGGTCGCGCGTTGGACCTGATCCTGACCGGACGGCCGGTGCACGCCGACGAGGCGTTGGCGATCGGGCTGGCCAACCGCGTGGTCGAGCCCGGTCAGGCGCTGCCCGCGGCGCTGGAGCTCGCCGCGCGGATCGCCGCGTTCCCCTTCGAGTGCGTGCTCGCCGACCGGGCCTCGACCTACGCCGGGCTCGACCTGCCGCTGGCGGAGGCGTTGCGGGCCGAAGGGGCGGCCGGGGTGCCGGTCGTGGCGCGGGAGGGGGTGGCCGGCGCGGCCCGGTTCGCGGGCGGCGCCGGTCGTCGCGGCGCTGGCGAAGGCGGCGCACGGTGAGGTCGGGGTTGCGGGCGATCCGGCGCCACGGCCACAGCGGTGGCATGCCGGGGTCGTCGACGGCGTGGCCGCGCACGACCGGGACGTCGTCCTCGGCGGCCATGTGCGCCGCGGCCGCCGCCAGGCGCGTCTTGCCGATGCCCGCCCCCCGGCGACCAGCAGCGGCGTCGTAGCCGCTCACGCAGTCGATCATGCCTGAACTCCGCGTTCGCCGGTTCGTGCCCGAGGCGCCGAACCGGACCCGAGGTCCTCGCGACCGGGGTACCGCCGTGCCGACCACAGCGTCAGCGCGGCGGCGCCCAGCCCCAGCAGCAGTGACGTCCAGATGTTGAGGCGCAGGCCCAGAACCGTGTTCGCCGCGTCGATCCGCAGCGCCTCGATCCACAGCCTGCCCAGGGTGTAGAGCACCACGTACAGGCCGAACGCGCGGCCGTGGCCGAGCCGGAACCGGCGGTCCGCCCAGATCACCGCGGCGGCCACGCCGAAGGTCCACAGCAGCTCGTACAGGAACGCCGGGTGGAACGTCCCCAGCACCACCGGCTGTCCGTCCGCGCCGACGACCGCGCGGCCGGCCCGAAGGTCCCACTCGTGGATCGTCAACGCCCACGGCAGGTCGGTCGGGGCGCCGTAGACCTCGTTGTTGAACCAGTTGCCGAGCCGGCCGATGCCCTGGGCCAGCGCGATTCCCGGTGCGGCGGCGTCCGCCAGCGGAGGCAGCGCCACGCCCGCGCGCTTCGCACCGATCCACGCCCCGAGCGCGCCGAGGGCGATCGCGCCCCACACGCCCATGCCGCCTTCCCAGATGTGGAGGGCTTTCACGGGATCGCCGCCGGGGCCGAAGTAGGGCTGCCACGTCGTCGCCACGTGGTAGAGCCGGGCGCCGACGATGCCGAACGGGACGCCCCACGTCGCGATCTGACCGACGACGCCGGGCCTGCCGCCGCGCCGGACGTAGCGGCGTTCGGTCAGCCAGGCGGCGACGAGGACGCCCGCGATGATGCAGAACGCGTAGGCGCGGATCGGCACGGGACCGAGGTGCCAGACGCCCTGGGTCGGGCTCGGGATGGCCGCGAGCAGCATCGCGCCAGGTTAGTGAAGCCGGGGCTCGCGCGAGGTGAAGTGCGCGGGCCCCGGCTCCCCGGTCAGCCCACCGTTCCGCCGACGATCGGCAGCACCACCTTGCTGGCGCCCAGCGACACGTCGAGCGCGACGCCGCTCGCCGCGGTGTCCGAGGCGATGTAGGCGTTGTGGTTGGTGACGAGCACGATGCCGATCCGGTGCCCCGCCGGGATGAGCGCGTCCCTGGCGTGCAGCTTCCAGGTCACGTCCGCGGTGGTCCCGCCGGTGGGCAACGCGGTCGCGGACTCCAGCGACAGGCGGTTCTTCGCGTCGATCGACCCCTTGGTCAGCATCGTCGCCGTGACGGCCTGGAGCGAGACGTCCGGCGGCCGCGCGCAGCCGGTGCGGTCGCGCAGGTCGTTCTTGCCGCAGACCTCGGTGGACAGCTGCAGCGGGCTGCGTTCGGACAGCACGGCCTGGGTGCTCGGGCCGTAGTCCACCAGCAGCGCCGTGAGCGGCACCGACGCGCGGTTCGACGCGACGCGGACGGTCAGGCTGACCTCACCGGACAGCCGTGCGGCCTTCGTCAGCGGCGCCGTCACGTAGGCGAGCCGGCCGGAGGTCGCGGTCTCCGGGTTCGCCATCATGCTCGCCTCGCTGATGTTCGCGTTGTTCGCGAGGCGCTGCGTGCCGCTGCCGGCCGCGGTGGTGGTCAGCGAACCGGACATGCCACCGGACGCGGGACCGAAGTACAGCGTGGTGTTCTTCGTGTCCGGGCGCGGCCAGGACGCCGCCTGCTCCCAGCTGCCGTCGGGCTTCTGCACGTCGGCCATGGGCTCGTTCATGATCCCGTTGTTCGCGCCCTTGAGCCAGTGGTCCATCCACAGGCCCATCACGCGCTGCCACTCGGCCTGGCGGAACGAGATCGGGTCGAGGTGACCGCCGCGGTGCAGCCAGATCTTGCGCGGCACACCGCGGTCCGCGAGCTCCTTCCACCAGCGGCCGAACTGCGACGGCTTGACGTTCCAGTCCGCCTGGCCGTGCACGACGAACACCGACGCCGTCGTGTTCTGCGCCCCCGGCCGGTAGTCGCGGGTCTTCCAGAACGACGTGTAGTCCCAGGACTCGTCGCCGTCCTGGGCCGCGAGCTTGTCGAACACCGGCTTGCACCTGGCCTTCTGCGCCGCGCTCACGACGTAGCCGGCGAGGAACGACGGGTAGTTCGACTCCCAGCCCTTGTAGCCGATGCCCTGGTCGCGGGCGTACTCGTACCAGCTCGAGATCGCGGCGATCGGCACGATCGTCTTCACACCGGGGATGTTCGCCGCGGCGGCCGCGTTGGGCAGCGTGCCGTTGTAGGAGACGCCGAGCATGCCGACGTTGCCGGTGCTCCAGCTCGCGACCGCTTCCCGGCCGTCCGCGTAGAACGCCTTCGCCCGGCCGTTGAGCCAGTCCACGACCGCGCGGACGCTCGCGGTGTCCTCGGGACCACCGCTGGTCGGGCAGCCGGTCGAGCGGGAGGTGCCTTGCATCTCCATCTCGACCACGGCGTACCCGCGCGGCACGAAGTACTCGTCGTACCAGCGGCCGAAGCCGCGCGGCAGCGCCGCCGACGACGCCGCCGCGCCACCCAGCCCGTAGTAGGGACTGGCTTCCATCACGATCGGCACCCGGCCCGGCGTGTCCGGCCGCATGACGTCCGCGGCGATCCGGTCGGGCTTGCCGTCCGCGTCACTGTCGATCGTGGACTCGACGTAGACGGTCTCGGTGATCGCCGCCGCGGCCTCCGGGGCCGCGTTCGAGGCAGGCGTGTGGATCGTCGCGGCCGTGAGCAGGGCGGCCGCGACGACGTAGACCCTTCGCATAGGTTCCTCCGTCGGAGGGCCCGATCGAGCAGCAGGGGTACAACGTCTCGGGCCCCACGGAGGAATCTCACCGGTTCCGGCGTGCCCGCCGGTACGGCCGAAAGATCTGAACCGCTATTCGTCTAGTCCATGTCCGGTCGTCAGGCCGCGACGAGCTCCTTGTCGCGGCTCGGCGCCTTCACCTTGGGCTTGCGGTTCGGCAGCGACAGGCGGAACACCTTGCGCCACGCGGAGAAGACCTGCTTGGGCAGCGGGCCGGTCACGTACTCCAGCTCGTACTTCTCGAACAGCGCCTTCACCTTGACCGCGACCTCGGCGTACCGGTTGCTCGGCAGGTCCGGGAACAGGTGGTGCTCGATCTGGTGCGACAGGTTGCCGGTCATGAAGTGCATCGCCTTGCTGCCGCTGATGTTCGCGGAGCCCATCATCTGGCGCAGGTACCACTGGCCGCGCGTCTCACCCTTGATGGAGCGGCGCTCGAAGACCTGCACTCCCTCGGGGAAGTGACCGCACATGATCACCGAGTGCGACCACAGGTTGCGGATCAGGTTCGCGGTGAACGTCGCGGCGAGCGTGGTCAGGAACGACGGGCCCGACAGCAGCGGGTGGATCACGTAGTCCTTGAGCACCTGCTTGCGGATCTTGCGGCCCACGGCCTTGGCCCGCGCGCGGAACTCGGGGTTCTTGCGGCGGCGCTTGTGCAGGTTCTTGCCCAGCTCCAGGTCGTACGCGGCGATGCCGTACTCGAAGAAGCAGGCGTTGATGAAGTTCCACACCGGCTGCCCGAGGTGCATGGGGTGCCACTTCTGGTCCTCGTCGACGCGCATGATGCCGTAGCCGAGGTCGTTGTCCTTGCCGATCACGTTCGTGTACGTGTGGTGCAGCTCGTTGTGCGAGTGCTTCCACTGGTCGGCCGGCGAGACGTGGTCCCACTCCCAGGTGGTGGAGTGGATCTTCGGGTCGCGCATCCAGTCCCACTGGCCGTGCAGGATGTTGTGACCGATCTCCATGTTGTCCATGATCTTCGCCACGGACAGGCCGGCGGTGCCGATGATCCAGGCCGGCGGGAAGAACGAAAACAGCAGGATGCCGCGGCTCGTCAGCTCCAGCTTGCGCTGCGCGGAGATGACCTTGCGGATGTAGGCGGCGTCCTTCTCACCACGGCTCGCGATGATCTCGTCGCGAATCGCGTCGAGCTCGCGGCCGAGCTCCTCGATCTGCTCGTCGGTGAGGTGCGCGGTGGGGTCGATGGCGGTCATGAAGCTCTCTTTCGAGGGGTCCGTGGCTGGGGGGTGGCCACTTCGCGGAGAAGGAAACGTCTGTGGTGGGGTGCGCCGGCTAGCGTTCGAGCTCGCAGGGGCCCGCCGCGGCGGACACGCAGGTCTGGACGAGCACGCCGTCCTCGGCCTCGGTGATCTCGCCGGTGCGCAGGTCCCTGACCGCGCCGGACTTCAGCGGCGTCACGCAGCCGAAGCAGATGCCCATGCGGCAGCCGGACGGCATCAGCACGCCCGCCTCCTCGCCGACGTTCAGCAGCGGCGTGGCGCCGTCGGCCTCGACGGTCTTGCCGGTCTTGCCGAACGTGACCTCGCCACCCTCGCCCGCCACGACCACGGTCGGGCGGAAGCGCTCGGTGTGGAGCTTGTCGGCGATGCCGTGGGCGGCCCAGTGGGCCTCGGCGGCGTCCAGGAGACCGGCCGGCCCGCAGGCCCAGGTCTCGCGCTCGGCCCAGTCGGGCACGAGCTTCTCGAGCTCGGCGACGTCGAGCATGCCGTGGGTGTCGGTGTGCAGCTCGACGAGGGTGAGGGCCTCGTCCGCGACCAGGTCGTGCAGGTCGTTGCGGAAGATCACGTCTTCCTTGCGCGGCGCGGAGTGGACCATCACGACGTCGGCGAGCCTCGTGTCGCGCAGCATGCCCATCACGGGCGTGATGCCGCTGCCGGCGGTGAGGTAGAGGACCTTCGCGGGCGTGGTCTCCGGCAGCACGAACTCGCCGGTGGCCTGGTCGAGCTGGATGACCGTGCCCGGCTTCGCCCTGCGGACCAGGTGGTTGCTGACCTTGCCGTCCGGGATGGCCTTCACGGTGATCGTGATGCGGCCGTCCGCGCGGCTGGTCGGCGACGTCACCGAGTAGGCGCGCCACAGCCGGACGCCGTCGACGTCCACGCCGACCCGGACGTACTGTCCGGCGACGTGACCGCGCCAGCCCTTGCCGGGCCGGATCACGATGGTCGCGGCATCGTCTGTCTCGCGGTGCACGGCCTCGATGCGGCCGCGCAGGTCAGCGCCCGCCCTGAGGGGGCTGACCAGGTCGAGGTAGTCGGACGGCAGCAGTGGCGTCGTGACCAGCTCCAGGAACTTCCACGCCCTGCTGCGGAGGGCGGCACTCGTCATGACTCCAGCTTGATGCGCCTCAGGGCGTAAAGTCCTGTCCGCAAGACGTGAATTTATCCAGCCACATTGTTCGCAGGGAACAAATCGTGACTCACGCAATGCAGAGGGCCACCGAACTCGCCCTCGACGAGAAAACCGTGACCGCGTTGCGGGCGGTCCTGAAGACGACCGCCGACGAGGTGGTCCGCGCCATCATCGACGAGGTGCCGAGCTACGCCAACGCCCTCTCCGGCCGCATGGGCGGCACGATCCGCCGGGCCGTCCGCACCGCCCTCGGCCACTACCTGGACCTGGCGAGCGGCACCGGCGGCGGCGGTGACGCCAGCGACGCCGCCTACGAGCTGGGCCGCGGCGAGGTGCGGGACGGGCGTTCGATGGACGCTCTCCTGAGCGCCTACCGCGTGGGCGCCCGCGTCGCGTGGCGCGGCCTGGCCGCCGGAGCCGTGCCCGCCGGTCTCCCCGCCGCCGAGGTCGCGAAGTTCGCCGAGCTGACCTTCGCCTACATCGACGAGCTGTCCGCCGCCTCCGCCGCGGGTCACGCCGACGAGCTGGCCGCCCGCGGCCTCGCCCACGAGCGCCACCTCGAACAACTGGCCCGCGACCTGCTCGCCGGCGCCACCCCCGAGGTGCTGCTGGCCGACTCACAACGCGCCGGCTGGTCCGCACCGACGACGCTGACCGTGGTGCTGCTGCCGTCGTTCCAGGCACGACCCGCGTTCCGCCAGCTCGACCCCGGCACCCTGGTCCTGGACGACCTGCCCGACTCGACCGGCGTGCTGCTGGTGCCGGACACCGACCGCGCCCACCTGCTGCGCCAGCTGACGGGACGGGACGCCGTCGTCGGCCCTTCCCGCCCCTGGATGCGGGCGTCCGCCTCGTACGCGCGGGCGGCACGGGCCCGTGCGTTGTCGTCCCTGATCCGCGACACCGAGGAGCACCTCCCCTCGCTGGTGCTGAGCGCCGATCCCGAGGCCTACGCCGACCTGCGCGCCCGTGCGCTGGCACCGTTGCACGCCCTGCCGGCCAGCTCCGCCCGGCGGTTGGAGGAGACGTTGCGGGCGTGGTTGCTGCACCACGGGCGGCGCGAGGAGGTCGCCGCCGCGCTGTTCGTGCACCCGCAGACCGTCCGGTACCGGATGCAGCAGCTGCGGGACATCTTCCCTGACCTCGGGTCTCCGCAGCGGGTTTTGGAGTTGACGCTGGCGGTGGGGTTGCCGGCGGCGGTCGACTGATTGGTTTTGGTCAACACTGAAGTTATAGAGACGGCTTATCGCCAGCGAAGAGTCGGCGCTCGATCTCGTCGGGCGCTCTGTCGACCTCCCGCGCCCACCGGGCGAGCAGACCGCAGTAGCGCTCGTAGGTCTCAGCCGGCCAGGGGCCTTCGCGGTGCAACGACGTCCAGCCGCAGCGCTCTCGCCCCAACCAGGTGACGCCACACCAGCGCGTCGCCGTGACCCGCACCACACGATCGCGAGAACCTGAGCCCACCACCCCGACGTCTTGCGGAGTGTGAGAGCCATCCGGGGTGAGCTGGCCGACCTCGACGAGGAACAACTCGTGCGCCGAGTCGCACGGGGTGACCGCCGCGCCTTCGAAGAGCTGTACCGGCGCACCTCGCCCTGGCTGGTGGTGCGGTTGCGCAGGCGGTGCTCGGACGAGCAGATCGTCGCCGAGGTGCTGCAGGAGACCTATCTGGCGGTGTGGCGGGCGGCGGACGCGTTCGCCGGTGCGGCCGCGGGTGGCAGCGCGGTCGGGTGGTTGTGGACGATTGCCGCTCGCCGGCTGATCGACGCCTTCCGCAGGCGTGCGCACCACGCCGCGCCGCCCCTGGCCGCCGCGCCCCGGCACACCGCGCCCGCCGCCGACGAGGCCGTGCTCGACGGGGTGGTCGGGGACGAGGTCGGGGACGCGTTGCGGCGGCTGGCGCCGGAGCTGCGGCAGGTGTTGCAGGCGATGGTGCTCGACGGGTTGTCGGTGCGGGAGACGTCGTTGCTGCTCGGGGTGCCGGAGGGGACGGTCAAGACGCGGGCTCGGCGGGCTCGGATCGCGATGAGGGAGGCGTTGGCGTGAACGCACGACACGAAGACTCGACCGCCCATCCGAGCGAGCTGCTGCTGCGCCGGTATGCGCGGGGTGACGTGGACATCGCCGCCGACGAGCTGTGGGCCGTCGAGTCGCACCTCGAGGCTTGTGCGCCGTGCCGCGCGCGCCTGGCCCCCGATCCCGTCGCCGAGGCGGTGTGGGCGGAGCTCGCGCCGCGGCTCGCCCTCACCCCGCAGATGCCGCGAGCGGGGCGGTGGCGCGGGCGGGTCAACGGGTGGGCGTCGCCCGCGGCCGGGCCGTGGCTCGCGATGATCCTGCTCGTCACGGCCGCGGCGGTGGCGCTGGACAGGCTCGGGGTCGCGGTGGGTGACCGGGTGTCGCTCGTGCACCTGATCGCACCGGTGTTGCCGGTGCTCGGGGTGGCGGCGTCGTGGAGCCGGGCGCTGGACCCGGCGCACGAGCTCACGGCCGCCACGCCGCGGGCCGGGTTGCCGCTCGTCTTCCGGCGCACGGCGGCGGTGCTGGCCGTGGTCGTGCCGGGGCTCGCGGTGGCCAGCCTGGTCACCGGTGCCGGGCTGACGCCGTGGCTGTTGCCGTGCCTCGCCTTCACGACCGGAACGTTGGCGTTGGGAGCGTTCATGGGGATCACGAGAGCGGCGGTCGTGCTCATCGCGGCGTGGGCGGTGGTGATCGTGGCACCGACGATAGCGTTCAGCCGCACGTCGACAGCGCTCGACGACGCCGCGGCACCGCTGTGGGCCGCGGTCCTCGCGCTGGCGGTCACCGTGATCGTCGTGCGCAGGATGGCGTTCACGCGGCTGGAGGCCAACCGATGACCGCACCGACCACCTACGCGTGGGAGATCGAGGCGCGCGACCTGGAGGTCAGGGCAGGCCGCAGGACGGCGGTCGACGGCGTGACCCTCCACATGGGACGCGGCGTGCACGGCCTGCTCGGTCCCAACGGCGCGGGCAAGACAACGCTCATCCGTGCGCTCGCGACGGTGCTCCAGCCGGTACGTGGAGAGCTGCGGCTGCTGGGCGGCGGGAACCTCCGCGAGACGAGGAGGAGGATCGGCTACCTGCCGCAGGAGTTCGGGCACTACCGCCGGTTCACGGTCCGCGAGTTCGTCGCTTACGTGGCGTGGCTCAAGGAGGTGCCGGAGCGGCACGTCCCCGCGGCCGTCCAGCGCGCGGTGGACAGGGTCGGGCTGGCCGACCGGGCCGACGACAGGCTCAGGACGTTGTCGGGCGGCATGCTCAAGCGGGTCGGCATCGCACAGGCCATCGTCAACGACCCCGAGGTGGTGCTGCTCGACGAACCCACGGCGGGTCTGGACCCCGCGCAGCGCCTCAGGTTCCGCGAACTGCTCACCGAGCTCGGAACGGACGCGTGCGTGGTCGTTTCCACACACCTGGTCGAGGACGTCGCCGCTGCCTGCACGGACGTGCTGCTGATGGACAAGGGGAAGCTCGTCTTCCGCGGCACTCCAGCGCAGCTCGTGGCGAAGGGCTCGGACCACCACCCCGGCGACAGCCCCATCGAACGCGGCTACAGCGCCGTGCTCGCGTTCCCGGACAAGCCCGGGACGTGGTGACACTCCACAAAGGACAGTGTGCGCCACGTCACAGCGAACGGAGAACCGCGGCGGACACACCACCGTCTTCCCGGTCGTGGGCAGCGACTTGAAGGAGAACGGGATGCAGGCCATCGAAGCCGACAGCCTGGTGGTGCGCGTGGGCGGCCGGCGGGGCCGCACCGCGGTGAACGGGCTCGACCTGCGGCTCGGGCGAGGCGTGCACGGGCTGCTCGGCCCCAACGGCGCGGGCAAGACGACGTTGATCCGCACGCTGGCGACGGTCCAGAAGCCCACCGGCGGAACGCTGTCGCTGCTCGGAACCCCGTTGCGGGGCACCGGCATGCGACCGCTGCGCAGGAGGCTCGGCTACCTGCCGCAGCACTTCGGCTTCTACAAGCGGTTCAAGGTCAGGGAGTTCGTCGAGCACCTGGCGTGGCTCAAGGAGATGCCGGCGGCCGAGATCCCGGGTGCGGTGCACCGGGCGCTGGACAGGGTCGGGCTCGCCGACCGCGCCGAGGACAGGATGAAGTCGTTGTCCGGCGGCATGGTCCGGCGCGTCGGCATCGCGCAGGCCATCGTCAACGAGCCGGAGGTGCTGCTGCTCGACGAACCGACGGTCGGCCTGGATCCCGCGCAACGCCTCAGGTTCCGCGAGCTGGTGGCCGAGCTGGGCCGGCGGTCGTGCGTGCTGATCTCCACGCACCTGGTCGAGGACGTCGCGGCGGCGTGCACGGACGTGGTGCTCGTGTCGGAGGGATCTCTCGTCTTCCAGGGAACCCCGGCGGAGCTCGCCACCAGGGGCACGCGGGAGCACGTCGGCGACAGCCCCATCGAGCGCGGCTACTCGGCGCTGATCAGCTCGGGTGGTGCCTGGTGACCGGACTGCGCGTCGAACTGCGCCGCTCGGCGGCGCTCTGGGCCGGACTGGTCGTGCTCGTGTCCGGCGCCGGCATGCTCTGGCTCGTCACGTCGGAGACCTCGCGGTGGAAGGCGAACAGCACCTCCGCGGTGCTGGAGCTCAGGCTGCCGCTGGCCTACGTCTGGGCACTGGTCGTCGGTCTCGCCGTCCTGCAGGGCATGCGGGACAGCCGGGCGGGCGTCACCGAGCTGTTCACCGCCACGCCCCGGCCCGGCTGGGTCCGGCTCGGTGCGCTCGCCTCGGCGGTGAGCGGAGCCGTCGCCGTCGCCGCGGTCCTGCTGTGCGCCGCGGTGGTGGCGACGGTCGCGTTCGGCGGTGGGCTCGTCTCGGCCGGGTTCGTGCCGCTGGTGGTGACCGTGGTGATCGGCCTGGCGTCAAGCGTCCTGGTCGGGCTCGCGATCGGCAGGCTGCTCCCCCACCCGCTGACCGTGCCGGTGGTGCTGGTGGCCACGTTCATGGTCGCGACCACCGCGGGCCGAGCCCTGGAAGTCCGATCACCGGACGACGAGATCTCCAGGTTCGCGCTGCTCACACCGGTCATGGACGCACCGGACACCGACCTGATCACCACCTCGGCCTCGGTGGACCTCGGCCAGGCCGCGTGGTTCACCGGGCTGGGCGTGACGGCGTTCCTGCTGCTCGCCGCCCGCACCTGGCCCGGCCGGCTGGCCGCGCTCGCACCGGCGGGGCTGGCGCTCGTCCTGGCGCTCTCGATCGTGCCGGCCAGGTACTCCGACGTGCTGGTCGTGGACGCGGTCGCGGGTGAGCAGGTCTGCGACGGCACCGTGTGCGTGAGCCGGGTGCACGCGGACCGCCTGCCCGTCGTGGCCGCGGCGGGCAGGGCCGCGCTGGCCGAGCTCGCGGCGTTGCCGGACGCGCCCACCGGGGTCCGCGAGGACACCTCCGCGATGGCGCACCTCACCGCGCCCCAACGGGATTCGAAGATCGTCTACATCAGCGCGTCGGGTCACCCGCGCGTGCTGACGCTGTCCGAGGACGAGGTGCGGCTCGAACTGCTCGCCGGAGCGGGTGTCCCGAGCTGCTCTGCTCCGAACAGCGTGAACTACTGGGAGGCCGCCGTTCGGTACGTGACCGCCGGCTACTTCAACGGTGGCCTGGCCGAGCTGGCGTCCGAACGCCTCATGTGGCACAACGAGCGGATGCGCGCCGAGGTCGACCGGGCGTGGCAGCAGTTCAGCGCCGCCTCCCCGCAGGAGCAGCGCGACCGCGTCGTGCGGGCGCGTCAGATGCTGCTGACCTGCCAGGACGCCGAACGCGTGCTCGAGGTGCTGAAGGCCGGCCGATGAGGCCGCTCGCGCTGTACGCGCACTCGCGCGGCGTCCTGGCCGCACTCGTGCTCCTGCCCGTCGTGGTGCTGCTCGCTTGGACGGCGCTGCACACACCGTGGTCACCGCTCAGCGCGTCGCTGACCGCGCTCGCCGCCGTGCTGGTCGGCACGACCGGCCTGGCGGGCCAGGACCCGGAGCTCGACGCGTCGACCGCCTTCCCCTGGCCGTTGTGGCGCTTCGGGCACCTGGTGCTCGCCGCGGTGGTGGCCGCGGCCGCCGTCCTGCTGGTGCAACGGCTCGGGGACGAGCCGTTGCCGGCGGCGTTCGTCGTCCGCGACGTGGCGGGCCTGACCGGTCTGGCCGGACTCGCGGCGGCACTCGCCGGGGCGAGGTTCGCCGCCACCGCACCGGTGGTGTGGTGGGCGGTGGCGGCGATCATGCCGCCCGCCGGGTCGGTGCCCGGCCGGATCGCCACGTGGCCGCTGGGGGCCCCGGACGACCCGGCGACCACGTGGACGGCGGGTGTGCTGGCCGTGAGCGGGATCGCCGCGTACAGCGCACGCGGCGCACGCCGTCAGGCGATCGTCTCCAGTGCGATGTAGTCGGCGATCGCCTGCTGGCCCCTGATGTTGGCGTGGACGCCGTCGCCGGTGTCGTACGGGCCGTTGATGCTGTTGGGCCGGATCGGGTCCTCCAGCACCTGGTCGAAGTCCTGCACCGTCGCGCAGGTGTCCGAGCAGTCGCCGCCGCGCTTCACGAAGTCGTTGACGGCGTGGCGGTCCAGGTTGTTCTGGTCGCTGTAGCCGGGCCGGGGCGTGATCGGCGTGACGTGCACGGCGATCCCGGCCTGGCGCAGCCGCCCGAACACCGCGCGGTAGCTCGCGGTGATGTCCGCGGCCGAGCAGCCGTTGGCCAGGTCGTTCGTCCCGTAGTAGTAGATGACGTCGGTGACGCCGTGCAACGCGAGAACATCCCTTTCCAGGCGCGACAACGCGTCCAAGCCGACGAACGGCGCCGGGGTGCGCGGGCACACGGCACTCGTCGTACCGCTGATGCCGGCGTTGGCGACGGCGAGCTGGGGGCGCGAGGAGGCGACGATCCGGCGGGCCAGCACGTCGGTCCACCGCTTGTCGGTACCGAGTTCCGTGCAGCCAGGCCCGCAGTTGGTGCTGCCCACGCCGTCGACGACTGAGCTGCCGAACGGCACGACCGTCCCCCTCAGCCGTGGGTTGAACACGTCGACCGCACTGACCACATAGGTCGATTGCACCTTCTCGGTGTAGGCCGTGCCCGCATCCGCGGTGTGGTCGCCCGAGCCGGCCGGGGTGAGGTAGTTGTCGCGGAACGCCGACTCGTGCCGTCCGGGCACGACGTCCCCGGCGACGTGCATGCTGACCGCGAGGTTCGTGTCCGGCAGGGTGGCGAGCGACGTGCGGTCGCTCCACACCGACCCGCCCGCGGGGACGGTGACGGTGCGGGAGCCGTTGAACGTCACCTCCCGCACCGGCTCGACGGCGGACCCGCCGGTGCTCAGGGCGACGGTGGTGCGGTCGATCGTCAGCGGCCCCGTGCCGAAGGTGTTCTGCACGCGGACGCGGACCGCGCTGCCTCCCTGGCTGAGGTGCGTGATCATCCGGAGCGACTGGTCGTGCAGGGTGACGGGGGCGAGGTTCTGCTGCGACTGCGCCCAGGAGGTGAACCAGACGGGGCGGTCGGCTTCGGCGGCCGGGGTGGAGAGCGCTCCCACGACGAGCACGGCCGACAGCAGGGCAGGGATTCGGGTTCTCATACCCCTGGTTCTTACCGCTTCGTGACGATCACGTCACCACCCGTGACCGCGGTGTGGACTCAGGTCACCAGACCGCGGCGGTACGCGTAGACGACCGCCTGCACCCGGTCGCGCAGGTCGAGCTTGGTGAGGATGCGGGAGACGTACGTCTTCACCGTCTCCTGGCTGATCACCAGCGCCGCGGCGATCTCGCTGTTGGACAGTCCTTCCGCGATCAGCCGCAACACCTCCAGCTCCCGCGGCGCGAGCTGCGTCTCCGCGACCTCCTCGGCGGGCCGGATGCGCGCGGCGAACCTGCCGACGAGCTGGCGCGTCACCTCCGGCGCGAGCAGCGCGGCACCACTCGCGACGGTCCTGATGCCCTGCAGCAACTGCGCGGGCGGGGCGTCCTTGAGCAGGAAGCCGCTCGCCCCGGCGCGCAACGCCTCGTAGACGTACTCGTCGAGGTTGAACGTCGTCACGACGAGGACCTTGACGGGATCGGCGACGCCGGCGCCCGCGAGCAGCCGGGTCGCCGCGATCCCGTCCAGGACGGGCATCCGCACGTCCATCACGACGACGTCGGGCCTCACCCGTGCGGCGAGGTCGACCGCCGACCGGCCGTCCCCGCACTCCCCCACGACCTCCAGGTCCGGCTGCGCGCCGATGATCGTGGCGAACCCCGTGCGGATGAGCGCCTGGTCGTCGCACACCAGCACGCGCACCGGTGCCGTCACGCCGGGTTCCCCGCCGGGATGCGCGCGCGGACCACGAAACCGCCGTCCCGCTGCCCCGCCGAGAACTCGCCGCCCAGCACGTCGACGCGCTCCCGCAGCCCGGCGAGACCCCGCCCGCTGCCGCCGACCTGAGCGGACGTCGTGGCGCCCGAGGTGCCGACCTCCACCGTGATTTCCCTTTCGCCGTAACGAACGCTGACGTTCGTCGGGTTGCCGTGCGCGTACTTGAGCGCGTTGGTCAACGCTTCCTGCACGACCCGGTACGCGACGGCCTCGGCACTGCCCGCGTCGCGCGACGCCCGGCCCTCCTCGGCGAACTCGACAGGCTGCCCGGCCAGGCGGGTCTGCTCGACGAGACCCCGCAGGTCGCCGACGGACTCCGGCCTGTGGTCGGGGTTCAGCAGGTCGAGCAGGTGCCGCAGGTCCGCGAGGGACCGCCGGCCGGTGTCGGTGATCGCCTGCAGCGTCTGGTCGAGGCGCTCGGGAGCGGCCGTCAGGTACCGGGCCGCCTCGGCCTGCACCACCATCGCGGTCACGTGGTGGGTCACCACGTCGTGCAGCTCGCGGGCGATCGAGGTCCGCTCCGCGGCGCGGGTGGCCTCGGCGACGTGCCGGCGGCGTTCCTCCTCGGCGCTGCGCGAGAGCCGCAGCCACGCACCGATCGCCCAGGCGGCCGCCAACGCCAGGTAGAAGGTGACGAACCCGGCGACGCCCTCGGTGGCCCCCAGCAGGTCCAGCCAAACCGCCAGTCCCGCGTAGGCCGCGGTCAACGCGATGACGGTCGCGCGGCGGTGGTGCGCCAGGTGCGCGCCCGCGCTGATCAGCGCGACGAGCAAGGCCGTGCCGGCGACCGTGTGGTAGCCGCGCGCCTGGTCCACCGCGAACGCGACCGACACCAGGACGAGGCAGACCAACGGCCACCGGCGGCGCACGACCAGCGGCAGGCACTCGAAGGCGATCACGGCGATCGCGAGCGCGTCGAACGGCCGGTTCGGCAGCCCGCCGAGCTGGGTGCCCTTGTCGTGCAACGCGGGCACCACCGATCCCAGGGCGAGCAGCAGCGCGAGCGGCGCGTCCTGGACGCGGACGTCCCAGCCGCGCCACCGCTGGAGGCTGATCACGCGCCGAGCGTAGCGGCCGGCACGGCGCGGCCACGGCGCGGCACGAGGTTGCCCCGGCGCTTCGCCAGCCACAGGAACGCCACCGTGACCACCACGCCCGCCAGCACCGAGTAGGCACTGGCCTCGGGCCCGAACCCGCCACCGGTCACGATCGCCGGACCGGACGTGACGCCGTCGAGCAGCCCCTCCGGGGCGTCCTGACCGGACACGCTGGTGCTGAAGATGCCGCCCTGCGCGAAGTTCCACGCGAAGTGCACGCCGATCGGCACCCACAGGGTGCGCGTGGCGACGTACGCGGCGCCGAGCATCAGCCCCGCCTCGATCGCGATCGCGACCGAGCTCCACACCGTCGCGTTGGGGTTGAAGATGTGCGCGAAGCCGAACACCAGACCGCTCAGGACGAGCGCGAGCCACGTGCCGAGCTTCTCCTCGGCGATCCGGAACAGCACGCCCCGGTACAGCAGCTCCTCGGTCACCGCCACCGCCACCATGAACCCGAGGATCGCGATCGCGCCCGTCGCCGAGCCCCAGCCGCGCACCTCGTAGCCGCCGAGGAAGGCGATGTTCGCGATCACCGCCGCGAACATCGCGAGTCCGATGAGGACACCGCGCGCCAGCGCCCCCGGCGCCGTCTTCCACGAGACCTCGGTGGCCTCGCGCCGTTCGGTCCTGCGCACCACCCACGCGTACGCGGCCAGCGCCAGCGCCGCCGCCAGGAACCCCGCGACCAGGGTGAGCGGCCAGTTCCACCCCAGCGCCTGCACTCCGGCCCCGCCCACGAACGACACGACCACCACCACGACCAACTGCTTCACGAATCGCATGGCCGCAACGCTAGGGATTTCGTGGTGCCACAACGTCCCCACGCGGTGGACATCCGCGTGTAGCTCTCCTGGGGGACAAGGCGGGTGATGCGGCCGTCTCACCGAGCCCAGCCCGTCGTCTCCCCCGACGCCGGGAGGTGCAACGTCGAGCCGGCTGACATGCTTCCCACGATCGGCTTACTTGAGCATTACCATCCCTTTACCTATGCTCTCCGGCGAGGGGAGTACTTCCCAAAGCGTCTGCCCGGTCAGTACGGACACCCGGACGGTGTCCTCGGGAGACCGCCCGCCCACGGGTGAAGGAGACCTCGAACGCAGGAGTTCGAGGAGGTTCCGTGTCCGTCGAATCCGTGGCGTCGCCCGGACTGTGGTTCATCAGCATCGCGGTGCTTCTCGGCCTGCTCGTGGTCGACTTCCTCGTCACCCGGCGCCCGCACGAGGTCTCCCTGAAGGAGGCCACCGGCTGGTCGGTGTTCTACCTGGCCCTCCCCCTCGTGTTCGGTCTCTGGCTGTGGTTCGAGTTCGGCAGCGGCCAGTCGGTCGAGTTCATCACCGGCTTCGTGGTCGAGAAGTCGCTGTCGGTGGACAACCTGTTCGTCTTCATGCTGCTGCTGACCGCTTTCGCGGTCCCGTCCGAGGTCCAGCAGCGCGTCCTGCTCTACGGCATCGTCGGCGCACTGGTGCTGCGGGGCGTCTTCATCGCGGCCGGCGCCGCCCTGCTCTCCGCGGGGACCTGGGCGTTCCTCGTGTTCGGCCTCGTCCTCTTCGCCTCGGCGATCAAGATCCTGCACGCCGCCCTGTCCGGCGAACCGGCCGAGAAGGACACCTCGCAGATGCGATCGGTGCGGCTGCTGCGCAGGCTGATGCCGGTCACGGACGACTACCGCGGCACGAAGATGGTCGTCCGCGAGCACGGCCGCCGCGCCCTGACGCCCCTGGCGATCGTGGTGGTGGCGATCTTCGCGACCGACGTCGTGTTCGCGATCGACTCCGTGCCCGCCGTGTACGGCATCACCGAGGACCCGTACCTGGTGTTCACGACCAACGCGTTCGCACTGATGGGCCTGCGCGCCCTGTACTTCGTGCTGCAGTCCGTGCTGGCGAAGCTGGTGCACCTCAACCACGGTCTCGCGATCATCCTGGCGTTCATCGGCGTGAAGCTCGTCCTGCACTGGGCCCACGGCGTCTGGCCCGCCGTGCCGGAGATCCCCACGCCGGTCTCGCTCCTGGTGATCATCGTCGTGCTGGCCACCGTCACGTTCACGAGCCTGCGCTCCCGTCGCGGGGCCGACACCAGTCCGGTGTGACGACATGGCCACCGCACGCCTGATCGGCTTCCTCGTGGACCTCGGCGTGACCCTCCTGGTGCTGACCGCCCTGGTGGTCGCGTGCGTGGCCCTGGTCTCCCGGCCGTGACCGGACGGGCAGGATCGGACAACTGCCCGCACCAGGAGCGGCCCTCGGGGACGACGAACTGACCTCGCGGCAACGGGCGGACGCGATCTCGGTCGCCCGTTGCGCGGCGGACGGCGTGCTGACCGTGGACCACGAGGTCGTGCCGCTCTCCGACGTCACTGAGGTAAGACACCGCAGGTCCCGGGGCCGGACCGTGCTCGCCGCGCGGTCCCGCGCCGAAATGCGGAGATGATCATCACGTGCCACCATCGGCCGCGTGGAACGACGCAGGTTTCTGAAAGTCGCAGGGCTGGCGGGCGTCGGCGCCGCACTCGCGGCCTGCGGCTCGCCCACCGCCCCGCCCTCCCCGTCCTCCCCGCCTTCCCCGGTCGTCCCTCCGTCCAGTTCGTCCGTTCCGAGTGGACCGCCCGACTGGGTGGCGCTGCGCTCGCGGCTGTCCGGCGGGCTCGCGCTCCCGAGCGACGACGGGTTCGCCTACCAGGGTTTCAACCCGGTGTGGGACGGCCGGAGGCCCGCCGCCGTCGCGAAGGTCACCTCCCCCGCCGACGTGCAGGCCTGCGTCGAGGCCGCACGGCGGCGCGTGCCGATCGCCGCGCGCAGCGGTGGTCACAGCTACGCCGGGTACTCGTCGCCGTCCGGGGGTCTGCAGGTCGACGTGCGCGGTCTGGCGGCCGTCGAGGTGCTGCCGGGCAACCAGGTCCGGATCGGCGCGGGTGCCGCTCTCGGGGACGTCTCCGCGACGCTGGCGGAGTCCGGCCTGTGCCTGCCGACCGGCACCTGCCCGTCGGTGGGCGTCGCGGGTCTCACGCTCGGCGGCGGCATCGGCGTGCTCTCCCGCAAGTACGGCCTGACCTGCGACCACCTGGTCTCGGCCCAGGCCGTGACGGCGGACGGCCGGGTGGTCACCGCGTCGGCCGAGCAGGAGCCCGACCTGTTCTGGGCGCTGCGCGGCGGTGGGGGCGGCAACTTCGCGATCGTCACGGAGTTCGTGTTCTCCACCGTGCCCGCGCCCCGGGTCACCGTCTTCTCGCTGTCCTACAGCGCCGGCACCGCCGACGTGCTCGGCGCGTGGCAGACCTGGATCGCGCAGGCGCCGGACGAGCTGTGGTCCAACGTCGTGGTGCGCGGCGGCCCGCAGCCGACGTGCAAGGTGGGCGGCTGCTTCGTCGGCTCCGCCGGCGAGCTCTCCGCGTTGCTGGCCCGGCTCCCCGCGCCCGCCGACAGGTTCGTCCAGCAGAAGAGCTATCCCGAGGCCACGCGGTACTTCGCGGGCGGGCCTGTCGCGCGCGAGTCGGCCGTGGCGTCGTCACGGGTGGTGCGCGAGCCGATCGGCGATCCCGCCAAGGCCGTGGGGCTGCTGACCGGCCGGTCCGACGAGACGTACCTGATCTTCGACGGCCTGGGTGGGGCGGTGGCCGCCGTCGCGCCGGACGCCACGGCGTTCCCGCACCGCAAGGCGCTCGCCAACGTCCAGATCTACCTCAAGACGCCGCCCGAGACCGCGGACGCCGCCCGCGCCGAGCTCGCGGAGATCCGCGACGGGCTCGGCGCGCTGGTCGGCGACACCGGGTACGTCAACTACATCGACCCGCAGCTCCCGCGCTGGGCGGAGGCCTACTACGGCGCGAACCTCCCCCGGCTGAAGGACGTGGCGAAGCGCTACGACCCGGACGGCGTGTTCGCCTTCGCGCAGTCGGTGCCCCGGTGACACCGGGCCGGTGGTCGTGACCGGCCCGGCGTGACACGGGCCCCCGTCAGCCGATGCGGGCGCCGACCGCGGCCAAAGCCGTGGTGACGGGCTGGAAGAACGTCACGCCACCGGTGCGGCAGTTGCCACTGCCCCCGGAGGTCAGGCCGATCGCGGTGCCGTTGGCGGTGAAGAGCGGCCCGCCGCTGTCGCCGCCCTCCGCGCACACGGTCGTCTGGATCAGGCCCGTGACGCGGCCCTCCGGGTAGTTGACCGTGGCGTTCAGGCCGGTGACGCGGCCGGCGCGCAGCCCCGTCGTGCTGCCCATCCGCTGGACCTGCGTGCCGACCCGCGCCTCGGCGGCGCGCTGGATGCGGACCCTGCGGCCGTTGCCGGTGTCGACCTCACTGGGAGCGGCGGTGCCGCGGTCGTTGTAGGTGAGCAGGGCGAAGTCGCCGTTGCCGGGGAACGTCGAGTCCACGACGGTGGCGGCCGCCCTGCCGCCCGGGGTCAGGGAGAACCGCCTGCCCGCGGCCGTGCAGTGGCCCGCGGTCAGGATGCCGGGGCGGCCGTCGCCGGTCACGACGTTGAAGCCGAGCGAGCACCGGCTGCCGCCCGCGAAGATGGCGTCTCCGCCCTCCGCGAACAGCCGGAAGGTGCCGGTCGTGCGCCGCAGCGTCACCCCGGCGCCCATCGCGTCCACTGTGGACTTGAGGTTGTCCCACCTGGCCCCGGTGACGGTGTCGTCGGCGGTGACCAGGACCTCGTCGGTGGCCGGGTTGACGGCCCACGCGGTGCCCGGCACCGACGCCTTCTGCCGCAGCGTCTCGGTGGCCTGGGCGGGAGCGGTGCGCTGCTGCGGCGCCGCCTGGCTCGCGGTGAACGTCGTGGCGGTGATCACCACGGCCACCAGCCCGACGGCGCCCGCGATCACCTTCACCCGGCGGTGGTCATCGTGGTGCTTGCCCATGTGGCGCCCTCTCGTGCGGCGGCTCGTTACCGGACCGAGATGTGCTCATGTCCAGGTGTACGTACAGCGGGGCGCACCGGTTTAGGTGAATGGCGAGATGACGCGGTGAGCACCGGACCGCGCTGCTGCTCGCCCGGCGCCGTCAGAGCTTCCGGACGAAGTGGAACGCGGTGATGTCGTACCCGGAGCCGAGGTAGAGCCGGTGCGCGTGGTGCCGCGGCGTGCCGGAGTCGAGGTGGACCGCCGTGCACCCGAGACGGCGTGCCTCCTCGTCGACCCAGCGCAGCAGCGCGCCCGCGTGGCCCTGCCTGCGGGCGGACGGGAGCGTGCTGAGGTCGTCGATGTAGAGGTGGGAGCCGGCGTAGAGGTTCGTCATGTGCCGGAAGCCGGCGACGGCGACGACCCGGCCGTCCGCGTCGAACGAGGCGGCGATCCGGTAGCCCTCCCGCCGCTGGGCGCGGACGACCTCGACGAACTCGCCGACGTCGGTGAGGTGCGGCCGGAGCTCGCGCAACGCGTCGAAGGCCAGGGCGGTGTCCCCGCCGTCGAGCTCGGCGATCCGGGTGGTGTGCTGACTGGTCACGCCGGTGATCGTCACCCGAGAAGTGGCATCCCAGAAGGCCCAATGCAGGCCGAAACCAGGATGCCACTTCGCACCGGTGCTACGGGGTCAGGTTCACGCTCCACGTGTCGAGGCTGCTGTCCGGGCCCGCGAGCTCCGGCGCCCGCGCCACGCCGCCGGACTCGCTCGCCCCCGGTCGCAACCGCATCCACCTCGTCGTGGACGACCTCGACGCGGAGGTCACCCGGCTGCGCGCCGCCGGGGTGCCGTTCGCGAGCGAGGTGGTCAGCGGGCCGGACGGCCGCCAGGTGCTCGTCACCGATCCCGCGGGCGACCTCGTCGAGGTGTTCCAGCCCGCCGGGTGACGCTCAGCGGGGCCAGCGCACGTGGTCGTCGTTGATGCGGAACTCGTGCGCGTGCGTCCACACGGCACCGTCGAGGTCGCGGTGCTCGTGCTCGACGACCACCGGGTCGTGCGCGGGCCAGAACCAGAGGGCGCACAACGTCCCTGCCGCGGCCAGCACGCCGAGCACCACGAACGCGGTGGTGATGCCCGCGGTCGTGGCGAGCCAGCCGGCGAGCGGGTAGCACAGCAGCCAGCAGGCGTGGGACAGCGCGAAGTCCGCGGCGAACAACGACGGCCGGTCGGCGTCGTCGGCGGACCGGCGCAGCAGGCGCGCACCCGGCGTGAGGGCGAGCGAACACCCTGCGCCGATCAGGCCCCACACCAGCAGCAGCGCAGGCCAGTGGTGCGCGAACAGCGCACCGGCCGACAACACCACCACAAGTGTAGTGGCCGCACGCGTCACCACGACGCGGTCCGCGAAGCGTTCGAGCAGGCCGGGCAACGCCAGCGCGGCGACGAGCGAACCCGCACCGTTGGCCGCCAGTGCCACCGCGACGTCCGCCGCGTCACGCCCGAGGCCGTCCCTGACGTGCGCCACGGTGTTGACGAACACCATCGACCCCGCGGCCGCCGCGGCGAAGTGCACGGCGAGCAGCCCGCGCAGCCGCGGCGTGGCGAGGTAGATCCGGATGCCCTTGGTCGTCGCGTCGTACCGGTGACCCTTTCGCGGCAACGGTGTCGGGCGTGGCAGGACGACCGAGAGCACGAGCAGCGCCGACGCGGCGAAGCCGAGCGCGGTGCCGAGGAAGAGCTGGTGGAAGCCCAGCACCGCGAGCGCCGCGGCCGCCAGTGCGGGGCTGAGCAGGCCTTCGAGGTCGTAGACCATGCGGGACAGCGTGATCGCGCGGGTGTAGTCGCGTTCGCCGGGCAGGACTTCCGGGATCGTCGCCTGGAACAACGGCGTGAACGCGGCGGACCCGGCCTGCAGCAGGAACACCAGGACGTAGACCTGCCACACCTCGCCGACCCACGGCAGCACCGCCGCCACCGCGACCCGCAGGACGTCGAGCGACACCAGCACGGCCCGGCGGGGCAACGCGCCGAGCAGCGCCGTGGCGATCGGCGCGACCCCGACGTAGGCGATCATCTTGATCGCCAGGGCCGTGCCGAGCACCGACCCCGCCTCGGACCCCGCCAGGTCGTAGGCCAGCAGCCCGAGCGCGACCGTGGCCACTCCCGTTCCGGTCAGCGCGGCGACCTGGGCACCGAACAGGGCCCGGTAGACCGGATCGCGGAGAACGGAAATCACCGCGGAACTATAAGCACCACAACAGGTTTGCGTCGACGGTGCAACAGCCGGTCACTGGCGACAGCAAAACTCCGGCACCGGCCCCGCCGAGGCAATAAGGTTCCGCCGTGACCGATCCGCTCGAGGCCACCCGGACCTCTTACGACGCCGTGGCGTCCCTCTACGCCGAGCTGTTCGGCGACGTGCTCGACACCCGTCCGCTCGACCGCGCGGTGCTGGCGGCGTTCGCCGAGCTCTGCCGGAGCGCGGGCCCGGTCGCCGACCTCGGCTGCGGCCCCGGGCACCTCACCGCGCACCTGGCCTCGCTCGGCCTCGACGTCTTCGGTCTCGACCTCTCCCCCGCGATGATCGCCCTCGCGCGCCAGGCGCACCCGGACCTGCGGTTCGACGAGGGGACGATGACGGCCCTGGACCTCGCCGACGGCACGTTGGGCGGCATCCTGGCGTCCTACTCGGTCATCCACACGCCGCCTTCCGAGGTCCCGGCGGTCTTCGCGGAGTTCCACCGCGTGCTGGCACCCGGCGGTCACCTGCTGCTCGGGTTCTTCGCCGGGGACCACGCCGATCCCCAGGCGTTCGACCACAGGGTGACCACCGCCTACCGGTGGTCACCCTGTGGTCTGGCGGAGGTGCTGGGCGAGGCGGGGTTCGCGGAGGTCGGGCGGGTGGTGCGCCCGCCGATCGAGGGCGAGCGGTTCCTGCAGGCCCAGCTGCTGGTGCGCAAGGCTCAGGCGGTTCCGGGAGCTGTCACCTCCGCCAGGTACTCGACGCACGCGTCGCAGAGCCAGGCCGCGAGGTAGCCGGCGAACGACGAGCGCACCAGGACGGTGAAGGCGTCCTCGCCGGTCACCTGCAGGACGATTCCCGTCCGCGCGAGCAGCGTCTGCACGCAAGTGCCGGCGGGAGCCGAAGACGGGTGCAGGTCCACGGAACATCCGTGGGCCAGCACGTCCCGGACGAGCGGCCCTTCGAGGACCACCGTCGTGCGCTGAGCCGAAGTGTCCACCACGGACCCTCTCGCGGTTCCGAGCGCGTCACGCACCACCTCCTCGATCGCGATCTGCAGGCCGGGCGCGGCCACGACGAGGAACTCGCCGGGCCCCAGCCAGAGCACCTCGACGTCCCCGAACGGCCCGGAGCCCGTCGTGAACGTGCAAGGGGCGGCGGGGAACGGCACGCCGAGTGCCGAACCCGCCGCCGCGATGGCCTCCGGGTCGGACACGCGCACGGTGAGCTGCGAGCGGAACGGCCGCTCCGCCACGGCCAGCACGGGGGCGAGCGCCGCCAGCCTGCCGGCCCGGGCGTGCAGGGGGCTGGTCGGTTCAGCCGTCACGTCGGGCACCTCCCTCGTCGTACAGCACGGATCCGGTGACCGTGACCGGCACCAGCGAGTCCTCGACGGGCACGTACACCGTCTCGCCGATGCGGTCGCGGCCCGAGCGCACCAGCGCCAGCGCGAAGGTGCGGCCCAGGGCGGCGCTCGGGTAGCTGGACGTGACGTGGCCGAGCATCCGCACCGGCGGTTGCGGCAGCCTGTCGGTCTCCACGACCTGCGCCCCCTCCGGCAGCAGCACCGAGGGGTCGACGGGCAGCAGGCCGACGAGCTGCTTGCGGTCCGCCCGGTTGTTCTCGGCACGGGCGAACGACCGTTTGCCGATGAAGTCGGCCTTCTTCTTCGACACGGCCCACGCCATGCCGAGGTCTTGCGGCGTGACCGTCGCGTCGGTCTCCCGCCCGATGATCGGGTAGCCCTTCTCGGCGCGCAGCACGTGCATGGTCTCGGTGCCGTACGGCGTGATCCCGTACTCCTCCCCCGCCGCCATGAGCGCCTCCCACACGGCGATGCCGTGCCAGGCGGTCACGTTGATCTCGTAGGCCAGCTCGCCGGAGAAGCTGATCCGGCACACCCGTGCCGGCACACCGGCGACCACGGTGTCGCGCCAGGTCATGAACTCGAACGCCTCGTTCGACACGTCCAGCCCGGAGGCCACGGCGGCGAGCACGTCCCGGGACCTGGGGCCCACCAACGGAATTGTGGCCCAGTGCTCGGTGACCGAGGTGCAGTGCACGTCGAGGTGCGGCCACTCCGTCTGCAGCCACTCCTCCATCCAGTCGAGGACCTTGGCGGCGTTGCCCGTCGTGGTGGTGACGACGTACCGCTGTTCCGCGACGCGGATGACCGTGCCGTCGTCGATCACCATCCCGTCGAGGCCGCACATGACGCCGTAGCGGATCCTGCCGACCTTCAGCGTGCTCATCATGTTCGTGTAGAGCATGTCGAGGAACTCGCCGACGTCGGCGCCCTGCACGTCGATCTTGCCCAGGGTGGAGCCGTCCATCATGCCGACGCTCTCGCGCGTGGCCTTGCACTCCCGCAGCACGGCCGCGTGCAGGTCTTCGCCGTCCTTCGGGTAGTAGCGGGGGCGCTTCCACTGGCCGACGTCCTCGAACAACGCGCCGTGGGCCACGTGCCACGGGTGGAGCGCCGTGACGCGGACGGGGTCGTGCAGCTCGCCGCGGTCACGTCCGGCCAGCGCCGCGAACGACACCGGGGCGTAGGGCGGGCGGAACGTCGTGGGCCGCTGTTCGGCGACCTCCACGCCCAGTGCCTCGGCGACGATGCCCGCCGCGATCATGCCGGACGTCTTGCCCTGGTCGTGCGCGGTGCCGATGGTGGTGTAGCGCTTGATGTGCTCCAGCGACCGCAAGCCCGCCCCGATCGCCCGCAGCACGTCCGAGACCGTGGCGTCCCGCTGCAGGTCGACGAAGCTCGTGTCCTCGTCGCCCGGCACCCGCCACAGCACCAGGCCGGACCGCGCGGTGCACCGCGAGTCGGAGACGGGCAGCGGGACCTGGCCACCGGGGGCGAACCCGGCCGCCGCGGCGGCAGCGGCTCCGGCGTCCCGTCCCTGCCGCGCACACGCGGTCAGATCCAGCTCACCGGTGGCGGATCCCGCCACCGCCACGGAAGGCAGCTCCTCCCCCGGCACGAAGGCACCGAGCTCGGCGTCGTAGCGCAGCTTGCCGCGCGCCTGGCTGAACAGGCCCATCACGGGGTTCCAGCCACCCGACACCAGCACGGTGTCGCACACGACGGTGTCGGGGGGCCCCGGGACTCCGCCGAACGGGGCGACGTGCGCGCCGGTCACCCGTCCCGCGCCCACGGTCCCGGTCACGACGTGCCCGGCGCGGACCTCGACGCCCCGCGCCGCGCACTCCGCCGCCAGCCGCGCGGGTGCCTCCGGGCGCGCGTCGACGACCAGGGCGATGTCCACTCCGGACTCGGCGAGGTCGATCGCCGCGCAGTACGCGCTGTCGTTGGTGGTGAACACGACCGCCCGCGAGCCCGGCAGCACGCCGTAGCGGTGCAGGAACGTGCGCGCGGCCGAGGCCAGCATGATCCCCGGCCGGTCGTTGCCGACGAAGACCACCGGACGCTCGTGGGCACCGGTGGCGAGCACGGTCCGCCTGGTGCGGATCCGCCAGACCCGCTGCCGTGCCGCCGTCGTCGGCGCCGCGAACCCGAGGTGGTCCGTCCGCTTCTGCAGCGCGAGCACGAACCCGTCCTGGTACATGCCGAACGCCGTGGTGCGCTCCAGCACGAGCACACCGGGGGTGCTCTTCAGCTCCGCGACGACGTCCGCGACCCACTCGGCGGACGGCCGGTCGTCCAGGTACTCGTCCACGCCCAGCAGTGCGCCACCGGCCTGGTTCCGCTCGTCGGCCAGCACCACCCGCGCACCGCTGCGGGCGGCGGTCAGGGCCGCGACCAGACCGGCGGGACCGGCACCGACCACCAGCACGTCGCAGTGCTCGTGCTTCGCGTCGTAGCGGGCCGGGTCCGGTTCGGTGGACAGACGTCCCTGACCGGACAGCCCGCGGGCCTCCAGGCCGTCGTACAGCTCCACGGTCGTGGCGAGCAGCATGGGTTCGGAGAACGGCGCCTCCACCTGCACGAGCGAGGTCGGGTCCTCGGAGCCCGCCGCGACGACACCGCGCGGCCGGCCGAGCTTCACGCTGCGCCCGATCTCGTGCACGCCGTGGGCGAGCAACGCGGAAGCAAGCGTGTCACCGGGGTGCCCGGTGTAGGCGCGGCCGTCGAAGGTGAAGCGCAGCAGGGTGTTCCGGTCGATCGAGCCACCGGTGGGCGTGCGGAACGTCACGGGGTCACCTCGGGCATCGGCTCACCGACGCGGTACACGGCGAGCAGGTCGTGGGTGCGGGTGTCGCGCACGGCGTTGAACCACCGCCGGCACCCGGCGCTGTGGCTCCAGCGCTCGGCGAACGGGCCGCTCGGGTTGTCGCGGAAGAACAGGTACCGCGCCCATTCCTCGTCGGTCAGCGCCGAGGGGTCCTCGGGGTACGCGACGTGGGCCTGACCGCCGTAGTGGAACTCCGCTTCCTCGCGCGGGCCGCACCACGGGCACGGGATGAGCTGCATCGTCAGCGCTCCTAGTGGGCCACGGCGGCGGCGCCGTGCTCGTCGACGAGAGCGCCCGTGGTGAAGCGCTCGAGGGTGAACGGCTCGTTGAACGGGTGCGGCTCGTCGTTCGCGATCGTGTGCGCGAAGCAGTGGCCGACCCCCGGCGTGGCCTTGAAGCCGCCGGTTCCCCAGCCGCAGTTCAGGTACAGGCCCGCGACCGGGGTCAGCCCCACGATCGGCGAGGCGTCCGGGCTGACGTCGACGATGCCCGCCCACGTGCGCAGCAGGTGGGCCCGAGCGAACACCGGGAAGAGCTCCAGTGCCGCAGACATCTGCTGCTCGATGACGTGGAACGAACCCCTTTGGCCGTAACCGTTGTAGCTGTCGATGCCAGCACCCATGACGAGTTCTCCCTTGTGCGCCTGGGAGACGTAGACGTGCACGGCGTTCGACATCACGACGGTCGGGTGCACGGGTTCGAGGAGCTCGGACACCAGCGCCTGCAACGGGTGCGAGGCCAGCGGCAGCCTCAGGCCGGCCATCTCCGCGAGCACCGAGCTGTGCCCGGCCGCGCACAACGCGACCTTGCCCGCCAGGATCCGCCCGCGGGAGGTCCGCACCGCGCTGATCCGGCCGCCCGAGGTCTCCAGCCCGGTGACCTCGCAGTCCTGGACCAGGTCGACACCCATCGCGCGCGCGGCCCGCGCGTAGCCCCAGGCCACGTGGTCGTGCTTCGCGATGCCCGCGCGCGGCTGGTAGGTAGCGCCGAGCACCGGGTAGCGGACGTCGGGCGAGGTGTTGACGATCGGGCAGATCTCCCCGACCCCGGCCGGGTCCACCCACTCCGCGTCGATGCCGTTGAGGCGGTTGGCGTTGACCCGCCGGACGCCGTCCCGCACGTCCTGGAGGCTGTGCGCCAGGTTCAGCACCCCGCGCTGGTCGAACAGGATCGGGTAGCCGAGGTCGTCCTCCAGGCCCTCCCACAGCTTGAGCGAGTGCTCGTAGATGCCGGAGCTCTCGTCCCACAGGTAGTTCGACCGGATGATCGTGGTGTTGCGGGCCATGTTGCCGCCCGCGAGCCAGCCCTTCTCGAGCACGGCGACGTTCGTGATTCCGTGGACCTCGGCGAGGTAGTAGGCGGTGGCGAGGCCGTGGCCGCCGCCACCGACGACCACGACGTCGTAGGACGCCTTGGGTTCCGTGTCGTCCCACAGGAAGTCGGGGTGTTCCGGCAGGTGCGCTCCGGGCGGCTGGGCCGAGCTGCTCATGCGCGACGCCTCCAGCGTGGTCGAACACTGGTATATCAGTTTGTGCGTTACCGTAGGACACATGAACGCACGGGTCAACGACGAGCCCGCCTCGGCAACCCTGACGGAGCAGGCGTACGCCGTCCTGCGCGACCGCCTGGTGATGCTGGAGATCAGGCCGGGCGAGCCCATCAACGAGGAGAGGCTGCGCACCGAGCTCGGCGTCGGCCGCACCCCGATCCGCGAGGCCTTGAAGAGGCTCGAGCAGGAACGGCTCGTCGTCGCCTTCCCGCGCCGCGGCACGTTCGCCACCGACGTGAACATCTCCGACCTCTCGCACATCTCCGAGGTGCGCAGGACGCTGGAACCCCTCGCCGCGGCAGCCGCGGCCGAGCGCGCCACGGCCGAGGACAGGGCCTTCCTCACCGACTTGCGCTCGCGGCTCGACACGGCGACGCCCCGTGGCGACAACACCGAGCTCCTGCGCGCCGACGTGGGCGTCCACCGCGCCGTCTACCGGTGCGTGCACAACCCGTTCCTGGAAGACACCCTGGTCTCCTACGACAACCTGGCCACCCGCATCTGGTGCGTGTTCCTGCCGCGGCTGTCCGGGATGGCGGGCCACGTCGACGAGCACGTGCCGCTGCTCACCGCCATCGTCGAAGGGGACGCCGAGAAGGCGTCCGAGCTCTCCGCCGAGCACGTGATCAGGTTCGAACGCGCCATCCGCGCGCTGATCTGAGCCGCCGGCCGTGTGCCGCCAGGGCCTGTGTCGGAGTCCCGTTCGATGAGAGTCGCGCCTGAGGTGGTTCCTGGCGGTGCGGCCGATCGACCCGCATACCGGTGTTGTACGTGGGTCGGTCGACCGTGCCTCTGGGCCCCTCAGGCCCGGCTATCGCGGACATGGACTTCGACACAGGCCTCAGGCGAAATCCTCGGCCCGCAGCTCCACCCGCGACGACACCCCGAGCTTCCGCAGCACCCGCGCGGCGTGCTGCTCCACGGTCCGGGGCAACAGGAACAGCACGTCGGCGATCTTCCGGTTCGTGTGCCCCGCGGCCAGCAGCCGCGCCACCTCCTGCTCGCGCGGCGACAGCTCGTTGCCGTAGCCGCGCCGCCTCCGCCGCGACGGCTTGCCGCCACCGATGCCGCGCAGCCGGTGCCGGCACCGCGCGGCGTCGCGGGTGGCGCCGAGGGCGTCGAAGGTGTCGACCAGGGCGGACAGGGCCTCGGCGGCCTTCTCCTGGTCGGACGGCAGCAGGCAGCCCGCCTCGCGCTCGGCGACCAGCGCGGCGAAGTAGGGCGCGGGCAGCGCCGCGTAGCGGCCGGCCGCCTCGCGGTGCAGCGACACGGCGTCGTCGAGCCGACCGCGTGCTTCGGCGAGCAGGCCCCGGCACCAGGCGAGCGCGGCGAACGCCATCGGCGCGTCGCGGCCCTCGATGCCGGTGGCGATCTCCGCGATCAACGCCTCGGCGTCGGTCTCCCGGCCGGCCGCGAGGAACGTCGCCACGGCGATCGGGCCGAGCTCGGTCGCCCACACCCAGACGCCCTTCGCGCGGACGATGGCGAGGCCGCGGTCGACGTCGACGCAGGCGCGGGTGACCTCGTCCTGGGCCAGCATGGTCCTCGCCAGCGCGGCGCAGCCCGCGATGGCCACCGGCGCGATCGACTCCTCGGGGGCGAACGCGCCGGTCTCGGTGAGGTAGCTCGTGGCCTCCGACCACTCACCGCGCGCCGTCGCGAGACAGCCCAGGACCAGGCTCAGCTCGCTGGCCAGCGGGAAGAGGTCGCGGTACTCGTCGAGCAGGCCCGCGGCCCGTTCGGCGAGGCCGTCCCAGCCCCCGGTCAGCCAGTCGAGGCGGGCCCGCGTGGCGTGCGCGGTGCTCGCGACGAACGGGGCCCCGCACTCCGAGGCGAACCGCAGGCCGTCGCGCAGCAGGTCCGCGCACAGGCCGAAGTGGCCGGTGGTGGTCAGGGCATCGGCGAGGTTGCAGTGGGCACGGGCGAGCTGGCGCAGCTCACCGGGCGTGCCGGCGGGCAGGAACTCCAAACCGGGCAGCACTTCCGGGTCACCGGTGTGCATCCGCGAGCCGACCACGTTGGCGTACAGGGACATCTTCAGCTCGGGGTCGTCGAACTCCTTGCGCGCACGGTCGACGTGGTCGAGCCACGGCCGCACTTCGCTCATCGGGGCGTCGCCGAGGTAGGACAGCCCCAGCACGGCGGCGCCCCGCGCGGCGAGGTCCGGCCGTTCCGCCAGGTCGGCGACGGCCCGTTCGAGCTCGGACCGGGCCTCCTCCACACCGCCCGCCTGCCGGATCAGCAGCACGCCGCGGTAGAAGCGCACCTGCCCGCGCGCGGCCGTCGACAGCCGCCGGTCGGACAGCAGGCGCTCGAGCGCCTCGGCCGGGTCGAGCTGGTCGAGGCCCTGGTGGGCGATCTGCCCGAGCTTGATCGCGAGCCGGTCGACGTCGGCCGCGGGCACGGCCGGGTCGAGCAGCAGGCGTTGCAGCAAGGCGGTGGCGGTGCCCGCGTCACCGATCTCCACGGCCCTGTCCGCGGCCGCCTCGCCGTAACGCAGCCATGCGGACGTGCTCCCGGCGCGTTCGCTGTGCTCGGCGAGCTGGACCAGCGGACGGGGCTCCACCTGGTCGAGCACCTCGACGGCGCGGTGGTGCAGCGCCTGCCGGTCGGGACCGCTCAACGTGTCGTAGACGGCCTGCTGCGCGAGAGCGTGCCGGAAGCCGTACCGCCGTGCGTCGACCTCGTGCAGGACGTGACCCGTCAACGCGTGCGTCAGCGCTTCACGGCTCTCGGAGGTCTCAGCCACCGCGGCCAGCAACTCGGCGGACGCGGGGGCGCCCAGCACGGCGGCGGCCTGGACGAGCCGGGTGGCGGTGGCGGGCAACGCGGCCAGGCGCTCGGCCATCGCGTCGCGCAACAGCACCGGCACGTCGACGTTGTCGAGCAACCGGCGGGCCGTGGCGCCGTCCGCGTGCACCGCACCGGCCGGGTTCCGCAGCGCGCGCAGGGTCTCCTCGACCACGAACGGGATGCCCGCCGTGCGTTCGTGCAGCTTGGCGGCGAACTCCGCGGACACGGGCTCGCCGTCGAGGATGGCCGAGGTCAGCGCCCGCACCTCGACGACGTCGAGCGGCACCAGTTCGAGCAACGCGCTGGTGATGCCGGTCGGCGGCCGGTACGCCGAACCCAGCGGCACGCCACCCGGCACGTCCTCGCGCCGGTACGTGACCACGATGGACAGGTTCGCCGGCGGATCGCCCATCAGGAACCGCAGCAGCTGCCGCGAACCGTCGTCCGCCCAGTGCAGGTCCTCGACGACGAGCAGCACCGGGCCGAGCACGCCGATCAGCTCCCGCATCGCCCGGAACAGCCGGTGGCGCTCGGCGCGCGGGTCGCCGGTCGGAGGTGGTGGCGCGGGCAGGTACCCGGCGAGCTCCGGCAGCAGCACACCGAGCACACCGGACACCGGGCTGAGCCGCGAGTGGTTGCGCGCCAGGCGTTCCGTGCAGTCGCGCAACGCCTCCAGCACCGCCCCGTACGGGAACGGCTCGCCCACCGGCTGGCAGTGGCCCATCAGGACGGAGATCGGCCCCAGGTCCGAGTCGAGGAGCTCGCGCACCAGCCGTGACTTCCCGACGCCCGCCTCACCCTCGACCATGATCACCGCGGGGTGGTTCGGCACGGCGGCGCGCAGCGCGCCGAGCTGGTCACCTCGCCCCACCAGCACCGGCGAGCTGGTTCTCATCAGTCCGGTGGGGTCGCCACGGCGCGCCCTGGACCTCGGTGTCCGGCTCATCCGCACCGATGTTAGGTGAAAGTCGGGTATCCCTACGTAGCGATGTCCGGATTGTTCGCGCTCCGGCGCCGCTCGATGGTGATCCGCACGTGCCGCCCATCCCTGCAGCGGCGGCCAGAACGGAGAACCCGAGATGCGACTCGACCGCACAACGCGCGCACTGGCGGCCGCCGGCGTCGGCCTGGCCGTCGCGGCGGCGATGACCAGTCCCGTGTCCGCTCAGACGGGCTCGGTCCAGAGGACCGCCGACCCCGTCGCGGGCAGCTACGTCGTGGTGTTCAAGGACGGCGCCACGGACGCACCGGCCACCAACGCGAAGGCGTTCGACCTCGCCCGCAAGCACGGCGCCAAGGTCACCAACACCTACGTCGCGTCGGTGCGCGGCTTCGCGGTGAAGATGGACGAGGCGGCGGCGAGGCGGCTCGCCACCGACCCGTCCGTCGCCTACGTCCAGCAGGACGGCTGGGCGCGGATGTCCGAGACCCAGACCGGCCCGACCTGGGGCCTCGACCGGATCGACCAGGCGAACCTGCCGCTCGACCAGCGCTTCACCTACCCGAACACCGCGTCGAACGTGACCGCGTACATCCTCGACACCGGCATCCACAAGGCGCACCCGGAGTTCGAGGGCCGGGCCAAGGACGGCTACGACTTCATCGACAACGACCCGGACGCCTCGGACTGCCAGGGCCACGGCACGCACGTCGCCGGCACCGTCGGGTCGAAGACGTACGGCGTCGCGAAGAAGGTCGGCCTGGTCGGGGTCCGCGTGCTCGACTGCTCCGGCAACGGGCAGTACTCGCAGATCATCAAGGGCATCGACTGGGTCGCCCAGAACGCGCGGAAGCCCGCCGTGGCGAACATGAGCCTCGGCGGTGGCGCGGACTCCACTGTGGACAGCGCGGTGAAGCGCGCCATCGCGACCGGTGTCACGTTCGGCCTGGCCGCCGGGAACAACAACGGCAACGCCTGCAACACCTCCCCCGCCCGCCTGCCGGAGGGCATCACGGTCGCCGCCAGCGACTCGGCCGACAGGCGCTCGATCTACACCGGCGGCCAGGCGTCGAACTGGGGCTCGTGCGTCGACCTCTTCGGCCCCGGCTCGAACATCACGTCGACCCGCAACGGCGGTGGCACCACGTCGATGGGCGGCACCTCGATGGCCACCCCGCACGTCGTCGGCGCCGCCGCGCTGCACCTGTCCGCGAACCCGTCCGCCACCCCTGCCCAGGTTCGCGACGCACTGGTGAACAACGCGACGACCGGCAAGATCACCGATCCGCAGGGTTCGCCGAACAAGCTGCTCAACATCAGCTACCTCGGCGGCGGGGGTCCCGACCCCGAACCGTGCGCCGCCGTCACGAACGGCGACGACGTGGCCATCCCGGACAACGGCACCGCGGTGACCTCGTCGGTGAACGTCACCGGCTGCACGGGCAAGGCCTCGGCGACCACGAGCGTCAAGGTCGACATCAACCACCCGTACACCGCCGACCTGGCCATCGACCTGGTCGGTCCGTCCGGTGCGGCCCACAGCCTCAAGAAGGCCGGCGGCACCACCTCGACCGGCGGCGTGCACGAGACGTTCACCGTCGACGCCTCCGCCGAGGACCGCAACGGCACCTGGAAGCTGCGGGTCACCGACGTGTGGGCCTACGACGCCGGAAACATCGACGCCTGGACCCTGACGTTCTGACGACGCCCGGAAGGACCTCCCATGCACCGCACCACCTGCGGGCTCGCCGTTCTCGCCGTCACCTCCGCCCTGCTCGTCACCCCGGCTCAGGCGGCTGAGGCGGACTTCGTCCGGGCCAAAAGCCCCGCGGCCGGCGGCAGCTTCATCGTGTCCCTCGAGCCCGGCGCCGCCGTCCAGGCGTCGTCCCAGGCCCTCACCCGGAAGTACGGCGGCACACTCGACGCCGTGTTCTCCCACGCCCTGCGCGGTTTCCAGGTCACGAACCTGACCGAGGCCGCGGCGCGGAGGCTGGCGGCCGACCCGGCCGTCAAGGCCGTGTACCAGGACGGCACCGCGAAGGCGCTCGACGTGCAGACCGACCCGACGTGGGGCCTGGACCGGATCGACCAGGCCTCGCTGCCGCTGGACAGGAAGTTCACCTACCCCGGCGGTGGCGCGTCGAACGTCACGGTCTACGTCACCGACACCGGCATCAAGACGGGGATCGCCGACTTCGAGGGCCGCGCGTCCGTCGGCGCCGACTTCATCGAGGACGGCCAGAACGGCCAGGACTGCTCCGGCCACGGCACCCACGTGGCCGGGACGGTCGGCTCGAAGACCTACGGCGTGGCCAAGAAGGCCAAGCTCGTCTCGGTCCGCATGCTCGGCACGAACTGCACGGCCAACGGTCCGGACTCGGCCGGCGTCAAGGCCATCGAGTGGATCACGGCGAACGCCCGCAAACCCGCCGTGGTCAACGCTTCCTGGACCTTCGACACCGCGGACATCGGCAACGACGCCATCGCCGGCATGATCGCCTCCGGCGTGCAGATGGCGGTCGCGTCGGGCAACAGCTCGACCAGCGCCTGCTCCACCGGCCCCGCCAAGATCGCGTCCCTCATCACGGTCAACGCGACCTCGTCCAACGACGCGCGTGCCTCGTTCTCGAACTACGGCTCGTGCACGGACATCTTCGCCCCCGGTGACAACATCACCTCGCTGGGGCTGAACGGCGGTGCCACGAGCATGTCGGGCACGTCCATGGCCACCCCGCACGTCGCGGGTGTCGCGGCGTTGTACCTGTCGGCCAACCCGTCCGCGAGCCCGCAGGCCCTGCGCGACGCGGTGGTGGGCAACGCGACCGACGGCAAGGTCACCAACCCGGGCACCGGTTCGCCGAACAAGCTGCTGCACAGCGGTTTCGTCGGCGGCGGTCCCGACCCGCAGTGCGGTCCCGGCACGAACGGCGACGACGTGGCCATCCCGGACAACGGAACCGCGGTTTCGTCGTCGGTGACCATCTCGGGCTGCACCGGCAACGCCACGGCCTCGGCGACGGTCAAGGTCGACATCAACCACACCTACACGGGTGATCTGGCCATCGACCTGGTCAGCCCTTCCAGCAGGTCCTACGTGCTCAAGAAGGCGGGCGGCGCCTCGTCCTCGGCGGGGGTCCACGAGACCTACACCGTCGACCTGTCCTCGGAAGCGCGCAACGGCACCTGGAAGCTGCAGGTGAAGGACGTCTACACCTACGACACCGGCACCATCGACACCTGGACCCTGACGGTGTAGCCGGAACACGCGTGCGGGGTGTGGTCGCTTCCGCGGCCACCCCCCGCACGTCTTCGCCCTACCGGGTGACGGTCAGCGTGAACGTCGTGGTGCCGGTCTTCCCGTCGGCCGAGGTGGCCCTGATCGTGATCGGGTAGGTGCCGGGCGGGGTGGAGAAGTTCGTGAAGATCCAGACGTTGCTGCTGCCGTTCTGGCCGATCGTGGCCGGGTTGAACGACAGCTGGGCGCCCGCGGGCACACCGGAGGCGGTCAGCGCCAGGTTCCCGGTGCCGCCGGAGGCCTTCACCAGCGTCTGGCCGAGCAGGCCCTGCCGGACGGTGGCGGACGACGGCGTCGCGGTCACGGTGACCTCACCGGTGGGCGGTTCGGTGCCCTCGACCGTCAGCGACACCGTGGTGGTGGCGGTCGTGCCTCCCGCGTCGGTGCCGGTGACCGTGATGCTCGACGTGCCGGCGGTCGCGGTGGCCGAGACGTCCAGCGTGAGCTTGGCCGAGCTGCCCGCGCCGATCGACGCCGGCTGGAACGCCGCCTTCACACCGCTGGGCACGCCGCTCGCCGAGAGGGTGATCGTCTGACCGCCACCGGTCGAGGAGATGGTGGTGGAGACGTACTTCCCCTTGGCCGCCTTCACGCTGCCCGGCGAGGCCGCGAGCGTGAAGTCGCCGGGCTGCGGGTCGCCGCCGCCCGTGACGGTCAGCGAGTACCTGCCGGACGCGGTCTTGCCGCTCGGCGTCGTGCCGGTGACGGTGATCTCGTAGGTGCCGTTCGGCGCGGTCGTGCTCGCGTCGAAGGTGACCTTGGCCGAGTCGCCGGTGGTCACCGACGCCGGCTGGAAGACCGCCTTCACCCCGCTGGGCAGGCCGCTCGCCGAGAGGGTGGCGTTCTCCGCGCCACCGGACCCGGCGGTGGTGGTGATGCCGGCGGACACCGTCCTGCCGGCCGCCACCGCACCGCTGCCCGGCGCGACGGACAGGCCGAAGTCACCGACCGGGGGCTGCGAGCCGACCTCGGTCTTCACCCAGTCGCCCATCTCGTTGTCGAGGCGGCCGTAGATCGAGTACCACTTGAAGTCCGACCGGCTCCAGGACGCGACGCCGTAGATCTTGCCGCCGACCACGAGCGGACCGCCGCTGTCGCCGGGCAGGATGGTGGTGCGGCCGTCGGAGTAGCCGGCGCAGATCATGGTGGCGGACTTGAAGCCCGCGCCGACGCCCTGGCAGGTGCTGTCGCCGTTGACGATCGGCAGGCTCGCCTTGTCGAGGGTGACGTCCTGCGAGGTGTCGTTGAAGTCCTTCTTGCCGTAGCCGAACCCGACGCCCGTCGCGCCCGGCGCGGCACCGCCCGCGTCCGCCGAGGTGGCGAACGCCGGGTACGCGGCACCGCCCTTGAGCGCGATGTCGCGGTCGACGGTCACGACGGCGACGTCGTACCCCTGGTCGAAGTTGACGTACTTCGGGTGCTTCTTGTAGCTGACGACGCCGACGGCGAACCCGCTGCCGGCGCCGCCGTCGTGGTCCGCGAGGTCGTCGAGCCCGTAGACGAACTTCTTCTCCCCCTGGGCATCCGCGCAGTGGGCCGCGATGAGGATCTTGCGCGGTGCGACGACCGTGCCGGAGCAGGTCTGGCCCTCCGGGCGGGTGCCGCCGGCGCGGATGCCCGCGACGATGCCGGGGAACTCGCTCACGGTGGCGTTCTGCCCGCCCGCGAACAGGGGTGAGGCGTCGCCGAGGCTCGTGGGACGGTGTCCCCCAGATAAGTGGCGGCAGGGGCGTTGCGGGGCGCGGCCTGCGCGGTGCTGACCGGCGTCAGCACCGTGGCCGCGACCAGGGCCAGCAGGCCCCAGGACCGTGGTGTTCTCGTCACGTCAGTTCCTCTCGGGATCTCGGGAACGCCCACCTCAGGGCAGGGACGGCGGCCGTTCGCTGCGATCACTGTCGGAGGAGTCCCGGTGCGGAACAATCAGGGTCCGCATCCGTAGGGGTACGGAACTTTCTCGCGGTCAGGGCCTGCGGAAGATCGTGATGGAGTGCCCGACCGAGTCGATCGGCGCGCTGGTGCCGAGCAACGCGCGGAGGCGGTCGCCCGCTTGGGCGATGGCGGTGTTCGACACGACGAGCAGCCCGTGCACGTCGCCGGGCTCGGCCTCGCGCGGGTCGGCGGCGTGGACGCCGTAGTGCTCGGGCACGCCGGCGCCCTTGTACACGAGCCACAACCGCTCGCCCGGGTAGCGCTTCAGCCGCTCCGCGAGCCTGCCCAGGTCCTGGCCCCAGTCGACGTTCGAGTCGTGCAGGTGCAGGTGGGTCTTCGACGGACCGCCGAACACCTCGTTGGAGTACGGCAGGTAGTACGGGAACGTCCACAGGGAACTGACGGCGACCAGCGCGGCCGCGAGCACGGCCCAGCGCCGGTGCGCGACCACGGCGGCCGCCACGGCGAGGAAGACCGGCGCGGCGATCGCGTACCGCACACCGAGGTCGCGGTTCCCGCTCATGGCGACGACCAGCAACACCGCCGCGGGGGCCAGCAGGTGCAGGGCGGCCTCGCGCTTCTCCTCGAGCAGCGCCACGACCCCGGCGCACCACAGGAGCAGCGCGCCGACCGGTGTCTTCACCAGCAACGCGGCCGGCAGGTAGTACCAGTGCGAGCCGTCGTAGTGGGTGCCGAACAGGTAGCCGCCCCACACCCGGTTCCCGAACCCGGCCTGCGCGCGCAGCCCGTCGAGGTACGGCTCGGGCAGCGGTAGCCAGCCGACCGGCGCGGACGGCAGGTCCGGCGGGCTTTCCCAGCGCAGCAACGGATCCACGGCGAGGTAGGTCGCCCACACGACCGCGAGCGCGACCACCACGAGCCAGGTGGCCCTGGCGCGGTGCCGCCAGACCGCGAGGACGAGCAGCACCGCAACGGCGGCCAACGCGTTCATCTTCGTCGCCACGGCGGCGCCGAGCGCGAGCCCGGCGAGCGGCAGGTGGAGCGCCGGGTCGTCGCGTGCCCTCCACAGCAGCCAGGCCGACGTCAGCAGGAAGCCGGTCACCGGGACGTCCAGCGTGGCCAGGGAGCCGTGCGCGATGACGCCCGGGGAGAACGCGTGCAGCGCCAACGCGAGCAGGCCGCCGGTCCTGGTCGAGATGTCCGCGGCGAACCGGAAGACGACCAGCCCGAACAGCAGCATCAGCACGATCATCGGCAGCCTGGCCGGCAGCAGCACCTCCCCCGGGTCGTTGCCCTGCCCGTAGAGCACGTGCCGGCCGAGCTCGGTCTGGTCGCCGGAGAAGCCCAGGTCGAGCCGCAGGCCGGCGAACGCGAGCCCGGTCGCCATGACGAGCTTGCCCAGCGGCGGGTGCTCGGGGTTGTAGCGCAGGCTGTGCTGCTCGAGGTAGACGGCCGCGGCACCGACGTGGACGGGTTCGTCGGCGGTCGGGGTCTGCTGCACCGCCGTCGTGACCATGGCGATCGCCATCTGGGCCAGCAGCGCGGTGACGGCCGGCGCGAACGGCCACCGCCGCGGCGGTGGTGCGCCGGTCCGCACCTCGGCGGTGCGCTGGAGCGTGGCGTGCGACAAGACCGGGTGGTCCCTTCCCGAGTGCCGGCTGACCCGACACTGCCCGAAACGGGATGCCCGCGGGATCGGTTGCCCGGCCCCGCGGCCGGCCGGGCGGAAATCCGTTTCGGCGCGCCCGCCCGCCGGGTCTAGCCTGCGCCAATGGCGCACGAGGACATCGACAGGATCGCCGGGGACACCGGCTTCTCCGGCGTGGTGCGGATCGACCGCGCGGGCGAGGTCGAGTTCGAGAAGGCGTACGGGTTCGCCCACCGCGCCCACCGCGTGCCCACCACGGTCGACACCCGGTTCGGCATCGCCAGCGGCGGCAAGGGGTTCACCGCCCTCACGGTGCTGTCGCTGGTCCGGGAAGGCGCGCTCACCCTCGGCACGACGGCCCGGTCGCTGCTCGGCGACGACCTCCCGCTGATCGCCGGCGACGTCACGGTCGAGCACCTGCTCACGCACACGTCCGGCATCGGCGACTACCTCGACGAGGAGGGCGACTGGGAGGCCGACGACTACGTCATCAGCGACGTGCACCGGCTCACGACCACCGAGGCGTTCCTGCCGCTGCTCGACGGGCACCCCGCGAAGTTCGGCGCCGGTGAGCGCTTCGGCTACTGCAACGGCGGCTACGTGGTCCTCGCGCTGCTCGCCGAACGGGCCTCCGGCCGGGGCTACCACGACCTCGTCCGCGACCGGGTGCTCGACCCGTTCGGCCTGACCAGGACCGGGTTCCTCCGGTCGGACGAGCTGCCGGGCGACGCGGCGGTGGGCTACCTCGACGGCGTCGACCGGACCAACGTCTTCCACCTGCCCGTGCTCGCGAACGGCGACGGCGGCATCTACACCACCGCGGGCGACATGACGAAGTTCTGGCGTGCGCTGTTCGCGAGCGGCTACGCGGACGAGGCCGTGCGGCCGCGCCACGACGTTCCCGAGGAGTCGTTGCGCTACGGCCTCGGCTTCTGGCTGCACCGGACCGGTGACACCGTGCTCCTCGCCGGGTACGACGCCGGGCAGTCGTTCAAGTCCACCCACGACCCGCACACCGGCACGACCGCGACGGTTCTGTCCAACACCGCGCCCGGCGCCTGGCCGATCGCCCGCGCGATCAGGTGACCACGCTGTTCTGATCGGGTGACGGATGCGAACATGTGTTCGTGAGCAGCCCGATCCTGCACGCCGACCTCGACGCGTTCTACGCGTCGGTCGAGCAACGGGACGACCCGGGCCTGCGCGGTCGTCCGGTGATCGTGGGCGGCGGGGTGGTCCTGGCCGCGAGCTACGAGGCCAAGGCGTTCGGCGTCCGCACCGCGATGGGCGGCGCGCGGGCGCGGCGGCTGTGCCCGCACGCGATCGTCGTGCCACCGCGGATGCCGGTCTACTCCGCCGCGAGCAAGGCGGTCTTCGAGGTGTTTCGCGACACGACGCCGCTGGTCGAGGGCCTGTCGATCGACGAGGCGTTCCTCGACGTCGGCGGCCTGCACCGGATCGCGGGCCCGCCGGAGGTGATCGCCGCACGCCTGCGGGCGGCCGTGCTGGAGCGGGTCGGCCTGCCGATCACGGTAGGGGTGGCGCGGACGAAGTTCCTCGCCAAGGTCGCGAGCGGCGTCGCGAAGCCGGACGGCCTGCTGGTCGTGCCCGCCGGCCACGAGCTCGACTTCCTGCACCCGCTGCCGGTCGAACGGCTGTGGGGCGTGGGCGAGGTGACGGCCGCCAAGCTGCGCGGCCTCGGCATCCGGACGGTCGGCGAGGTCGCCGGGTTCGACGAGAAGGCGCTGGTGTCGCTGCTCGGCCGGGCCGCGGGCCGGCACCTGCACGCGTTGGCGCACAACAGGGACCCGCGGCCGGTCCAGACAGGACGGCGCCGCCGGTCCATCGGCGCGCAACGGGCGCTCGGCCGGCGGGAACGGACGCGGGAGGACCTCGACGCCATCCTCGCGTCGCTGGTCGACGGCATCGCGCGGCGCCTGCGCACCGCCCGCCGCGCGTGCCGGACCGTGGTGCTGCGCCTGCGCTTCGGCGACTTCGACCGCGCGACCCGGTCGCACACCGTGAGGTACCCGACGACGGAGACCGAGGTGCTGCTGGCAGCAGCCCGGCAGTTGCTCGACGCCGCGATGCCGTTGATCTCCAGCCGCGGCATCACGTTGCTGGGCGTGTCGCTGACGAACCTGGAGGACGAGACGCCGGTGCAGATGGCGCTGCCGTTCGAGGAGCGGAAACCGGCGGCGCTGGACGCGGCACTGGACCACGTGCGGGACCGGTTCGGGTCCCGGTCGGTGACGCGGGCGACGTCGATCGGGCGCGATCCGGGGATCTCGGTGCCGCTGCTGCCGGACTGACCGCAGCGCCTTTACGTCTGATGGACTCTTGTAAACTGAAACGTGTTCTAGTTAGTCTACCCGCATGATCGCCACAGTGGTGTGGGGTACGGGAAACGTCGGGCGTGCCGCGATCCGGGCCGTCGAGGCCCATCCGGGGCTGGAGCTGACGGCCGTGGTCGTCCACAACCCCGAGAAGCAGGGCCGGGACGCGGGCGATCTCGCGGGGCTGGACCACGAGCTCGGAGTCGCGGCCACCACCGACGTCGACGCGGTGCTGGCCACCGGACCGCGCGCCGTCGTCTACGCGGCGTCGGGTGACATCAGGCCCGACGACGCACTCGCCGACATCACGAAGGCCATCAGGGCGGGCGCCGTCGTCGTCACGCCGTCGCTGTACGCGTTGTACGACCACCGCAGCGCGCCACCCGAGTTGCGAGAACCGGTTCTAGCGGCGATCGCGGAGGGCGGCGGGTCGCTGTTCGTCTCCGGCGTGGACCCCGGCTGGGGCAACGACGTGCTGCCGCTGATGGTCAGCGGGCTCGGGCACACCGTCGACGCGGTGCGGTGCCAGGAGATCTTCGACTACTCCACCTACGACCAGCCCGACGCGGTGCGGTGGCTGATCGGGTTCGGGCAGCCTCTCGACTACCAGGCGCCGATGCTCATGCCGGGCGTGCCGACCATGGTGTGGGGCGGGCAGATCCGGCTGATGGCGAGGGCCCTGGGCGCGGAGGTCGACGAGATCCGCGAGACCGTCGACCGGCGCGCGCTCGACGGGACCGTGACGACGCGGTGCATGGGCGAGTTCGAGGCGGGCACGCAGGGCGCGATCCGGTTCGAGGTCCAGGGGATCGTCGGCGGTGAGCCGTTGATCGTCATCGAGCACGTGACGCGCATCCACGCTTCCTGCGCGCCGGACTGGCCGATGCCCCCGTCCGGTGACGGTGCGCACAAGGTGATCATCGAGGGCCGGCCGCGCATCGAGGTCTCGGTCGAGGCCGTGGACGAGGGCGAGAACCGGTCGGCGGGCGGCAACGCCACGGCGGTCGGCCGCATCGTCAACGCCGTCGACTGGCTGGCCGAGCAGGAACCCGGGCTCTACGACGCGCTCGACGTCCCGTTGCGGCCCGTCGCGGGCAAGCTCGGAAGGGGCAAGCCGTGAACATCGACATCCCCGAGGGCAAGGACCCGATCGGGTACGTGTGGGGTGAGCTGGTGCCCGGCATCGGCGTCGCCGCCGCGAACCTCTCCCTCGCCGTGTACCAGCACACCACGCTGGGCCTGCGCGAGTTCGAGGCGGCGCGGCTGCGGATCGCGCAGATCAACGGCTGCCTGTTCTGCCTCGACTGGCGGACCGAGCGCGACGGCGTGAAGGTCGAGGACGGCTTCGTCGACGCGGTGGCCCGGTGGCGCACCACCGACGCCTTCGACGACCGGGCGAGACTGGCCGCGGAGTACGCCGAACGGTACGCACTGGACCACCACGGTCTCGACGACGAGTTCTGGTCGCGCATGACCCGGCACTACACCCAGGTGGAGGTCGTGGAGCTCACGATGAGCATCGGGGCCTGGCTCGTGTTCGGCCGGCTGAACCGGGTGTTCGGCCTCGACGCGCTGTGCGTGCTCCCGGAGCTCTGACCGTCCGGACAGGACCGGGCGTCAGAAGTCGGTGGCGATGATCCTCTCGATGTTCCTCTCGGCCAGCGCCGTGATCGTGACGAACGGGTTCACGACGGTGCAGCCGGGGATGAGCGCTCCGTCCACGACGTACAGACCCCGGTACCCGTGCAGGCGCCCGTGGTTGTCGGTCGCCCTGTTCAGCACGGCGCCGCCGAGCGGGTGGTACGTGAGGTGGTCGCCCCAGATCTTGTAGACGCCGAAGAGGTCGGTCCGGTAGATCGTCCCCTCCTTCGAGTTGATCCTGTCGAAGATGGTCTTGGCGGCGTTGATCGAGACGCCCTTCCACGCCGTCTGCCAGTCGAGGTCGACCTTGCCCGCGGCGGCGTTCCAGGTGAACCGGGCGCGGTGCGGGGTCCTCGTGATGGACAGGTAGAACGACGCGTAGGTCTCGATCCCGGTCGGCAGCGGCGCCACCTCGGCGAAGGCGCCGCCCGCCGCCCAGTTGTCGATGCCCAGCGTCGGGATCGACGACTGCAGCTCGCCGGTCGGGTCCCACATGTGGTTGGCGCGGCCGCACATGACGTTGCCGTTGTCGCCCCAGCCCCTGCCGACCTCGCCGTTCAGGTTCGGCAGCGCGCCCGTGGCCTTCAGCTTCACCAGCAGCTTGCTCGTGCCGACGCTGCCCGCCGCGAAGAACACCTTCGCCGCGGTCACCTCCTTGACCGCGATCGGGTCGCCGGTGGTGTCGAGCTGCTCGACGGTGACCCGGTAGCCGCCCGTGGCGGGCCTGACGTCGACGACCCTGTGCAGCGGCGAGATGGTGACGCGACCGGTCGCCCTGATCTTGGGGATGTACGACTTCTGCAACGACTTCTTGCCGTGGTTGTTGCCGTAGAGGATCTCGCCGATGAGAGCGGACTTCGGGACCGTCCCGGCGGCCTCCTGCTCCATGTAGTTCCAGTCGTACACGGTGGGCACGAAGACGTACGGGAAGTTCGACCGCTGCGCGTGCTTCCTGCCGACCCGCGCGTACTGGTAGGCCTTGGTCGTGTCGAACCACTCCGGCCGGATCAGCCCGACCCCCAGCTCGGCGTTGGCGCGCGGGTAGTAGGTGCCGTACATCTCGTCCGGGTTCACGGTCGGCAGGACGTCGGCGAAGTTCTCCCGCCTGGGCGTCACGGCCATGCCGCCGTTGACGAGCGAGCCGCCGCCGACACCGCGTCCCTGGTAGACGGTGATGCCGGCGAACTCCTCCGCGTCGAGGATCCCCGTGTACTTCGGGATCGTCTTGTCGATCGGGAAGCCGAGGAAGTTGCTCAGCGGCTGTTTCGTCCTGGTGCGCAACCAGAACGAGCGCTGGTCGGGTGTGGTGGTGTTGGCGAAGACCTTGCCGTCCGCGCCGGGGGTGTCCCACGCCATGCCCATCTCGACCATGTGGACGTCGACTCCGGCCTGGGCGAGGCGCAGGGCCGTCACGGAACCACCGTAGCCGGTGCCGATCACGAGAGCGGGAACGACGGCAGCGTCACCGATCGAGGCCGCGGCCTGGGCCACCGGCGCGACGCCCCCGAGGGCAGCCACGCCAAGAATAGAACTTGTTCCAGCAATGAACGAACGTCGTGAAGGACCCTTCAAACCGTTGTCACACGTCATTGTGTGAGTCATGTGATCTTCCTCACTCCGACAACATGAGAACAAGTTATACCTGTGCTTGTTAGATCAAGTCACTACCTGGTAGTCCCGGTTCCCTCGGGGAGCGCAGCAGGTGAGGGCTTGGCACCGAGATCCCGAACTCTCGCGGACGTCGCGGACGACGCGGACTGCCCAGCGAGACCACACGATCCGGGAATGTCCGAACACGCGTGGCCGCCCCACAATCGAACGATGCCCGAGGTATCCGAAGGTGAGGACGCCAGACCCGGCGTCGTGGTGGTGGGTGCGGGGATCGCCGGTCTGGCGGCGGCGCGTGCGCTGCGCGAACGGGGCCACGCGGTCACCGTGCTGGAGGCGCGGGACCGGGTCGGCGGCCGGATCTGGACCGACGAGCACGGGGTCGACCTCGGCGCGCACTGGATCCACGGCACGGACGGCAACCCGATCACCGAACTCGTCGAGGAGCTGGGCATCCCGCACAGCTACGTGGGCGGGGACAGCGCCTACACGGGCGGATTCGACAGCCTCGACCTGTTCGGCGCGGACCGGCGTGCGGTGAACCACCGCTACAAGAGCCGCACCCTCGAACTCGCCGACGAGGTGCTGCACCAACTGGAGCACCGCGCGGCCGTCGCCCGCGCGGAGGACCACCCGGACGTGCCGCTGGGCGAGGCGGTGCGGCAGGTCCTCGCCGGGCGCGACCTGTGCGCGGAGGACGAACAGGCCGTGCGCTACCACCTCAACGTGATCTTGCGCGAGGACGCGGCGGAGGACCCGGACAAGCTCTCGCTGAAGCACTGGGAGGACGGCTACCTCGTCTACGGCTACGGCGACAGCACGCTGCACCACGGCTACCAGTCCGTTGTGGACGCTCTGGCGCGCGACCTCGACATCCGGCTCGGGCACGTCGTGACCCGGGTCGAGAACGGCAGGGTGACGACGGACCGCGGTGTGTTCGAGGCGGAGAAGGTGCTCGTCACGGTGCCGCTCGGCGTGCTGAAGGCGGGCGCGGTGGAGTTCGTGCCGCCGCTGCCCGAGGCCAAGCGGACCGCGATCGCCCGGCTCGGGTTCGGCACGCTCAACAAGATCGCGCTGCACTACGCCGAACCGTTCTGGCCCACCGAACAGTACGTCTTCGGCTACCTCTGCCGGGACACGGACCGCTACCCCACCGTCGTCATCAGCATGTGGAAGTCGCACGGCAAGCCGGTCCTGGTGATGCTGCTCGGCGCCTCCCTCGGCCGGGAGGCCGAGACCTGGTCCACAGAGGACGTGTCGTCCTACGCCAAGTCCGTCGTCGAGGACCTCTTCGGCGCCGACGTCCCGGCGCCGCACCAGATCTCGCGCACCAGGTGGTCCGCGGATCCGTTCGCGCGGGGCTCGTACACGTGCATCGGCGTCGGCTCGTCGTCCAAGGACATCGCCGCTCTGGCGGAACCGGTCGGTGACGGGCTGTTCTTCGCCGGCGAGGGCACGAACCCGTACCACTGGGGCTGCGTGCACAGCGCCTACGAGTCCGGTCTCCGGGAAGCCGCGCGGATCAGCGGCGACGCGGCGCTCTACACCCCGCCGAGCGCCGGGAGGTCACGCGCCCAGTCGCGCGGCACGGACAGGATGCTGCGGTTCGTGCGGATGAGGATGAACCACCTCACCGAGCACGAGCTGACCGAGCGGGTGACGTGCCTGCGGCAGAGCGCCGACCCCCACGGCGTGCGGCTGTTCACCTCGCTCGCCGACTCCGAACTGGAGACGCTCGCGTCGATGTTCGACGAGATCCCGTACACAGCGGGCGATGCGCTCTTCCACGAGGACGAGCCCGCGCACGGGGTGTTCCTGGTCGCGCGGGGCGCGGTCGAGGTCGACTTCGGCGGCATCTACGAACGCGAGGTCCTGGGTCGTGGAGGGCTGCTCGGCCACTACGACATGTTCTTCAACGCCCGCACCACGTCGGCGACGGCCCTGAGCGACGACGTGGTGGTGTTCTACCTCGACCACTACCGCTACCAGAGCTTCCTGTACGCGTTCCCCGACGTGATGATGCTGATGCTCGCGGACCTCGTGACGCGGTGGGAGCAGCTGGAGACCGTGCTCGGGCCCGCACCCCTGCCGAAAATGGATGGAGCGCCACCACCGCGAGCCGCTACCTTCCTGGCCGACTGAGTCGCCGAGGCAGGGACGTGCCGTTGTACACCTCTTGAGTCTTCCCGAGCGCTGGTCTTCGTTGCGCGCCGCTCTCTGAGCAGCGCGCTCCCCTTGCTGCGGATTTCTCACCGAACGGTGTACTCCTGTGCTCAACACCTGGGCCGTCGTGCCCACCTGCCTTCCGCTCGTCCGCCGCCGTTGCCACGTGTGCGAGGCCGACCGCTTCCGGGCGAGCGGCAAGTTCCGCGTCAACGCCAACCACAAGGTCCTCGACGCCTGGCTGCTCGTGCTCTGCACCGGTTGCGGGGACACGGTCAAGCTCACGATCTTCGAGCGGACGCACGTCCGCTCGGTGCGTCCCGAGCTGCTGAACCGCCTGCACGACAACGACCCCGGCCTGACCGCCGAACTGCTGCGGGACCCGCTCCTGCAGCACCGCAACCGCGTCTCGCTCGACTGGGACGGCGCCTGGCGCCTCGACACCGCCGGCTCCGACCTCGACCAGGAGGTGGTGGACGTGGCGGTGCGGTTCGAGGCGCGGATCCCGGTGCGCCCCGTCCGGCTGATCGCGCAGGGGTGCGGTCTGTCCCGCGCCGAGGTCGGGCGTCTCGTCGCCGACGGGAAGGTGGTGTCGGCGGTCCGGTTGAGCGGCAAGGTCTCCGGCGACTTCACCTTCACGCTCAAGCGCTGAGCGCTCCCGTCAACGCGGCCGGTGCGGCGGCCACGCCCGGTGGACCGCCGCCGCACCGGCCGCACGTCAGGTGAGGGGCAGCGGCGTCCCCGGGGTGCGGGCGACGACGGCCGCGGTGGCGATCAGGTCCCACCCGGCCGCGTACTCGTTGCCCGTCTCCATCTGGGGAGCGTGCTTCTCGTAGCGGTCCAGCAACTCCCACACGGACTCGAAGACGGCCTTGTGCGGGTGGCCGGGCGGGACGTGGCAGCAGTGGCGGGCGAGGTCGAGCGTCTGTCCCGGCGACTCGCCGCGCTTGGTGGCCTCCACGCCCGCGCAGAGGTAGACGAAGAGCCGTTCCAGCAACGGGTCGAGCGGCGGCACACGTCCCGGAGCGGGCCCGAGGTCGGCGGGGTCGGCCCGGTCCACCAGTCGGCGGGCCTGGCCGCCCATGACGCTCGCGACCTGGTCCGGTGCGAGGCCGGCGTACTGGGCGCAGCGCGCCGTGGCGTGCGCGCCCCAGGTCGGCGTCGAGTACGGGACGTCGCTGCCGAGGAGCACCTGACCGGGAGGGATCGTGCCGAGCACCGTCACCACGTCGGTGGCGCTCCACCAGGACGTGTCGAAGAACAGGTTGGGCTTCGGGTTCCCGGCCAGCCACGCCAGGTCCGTCAGCCCGGCGTGCGCCAGCACGAACCGCGCTCCGGGGAACCGGTCCAGCACGTCCGGCAGGGTGACCCCGTACGGGTCGATCTCCGGTCCCGCGTGGAGCAGCACCGGCAGGCGCAGCTCGTGCGCGAGGCCGAAAACCTCCTCCAGCCGGTCGTCGCCCAGGGCGAACTCGTCGCTCGCCGGGTGGAGCTTGATGCCCGCCGCCCCGGCCTCCACGCAGCGGCGGGCCTCACCTGCGTCGTCGGGCGTGACCCGGCAGAACGCGACCAGCACCTCGTCGGACCGCGCTTCGGCGAGGACCGCGTCGTTGGCTTCGCGGTAGCCGTCCGGCTCGGTCAGGGGGAACACGGCCGCGCGCGCGTCCACACCGGCCAGGGCTTCCCGCAGCTGGGCCGCGGTGGCCGAGAACCCGCTCGGGTCGTTCGTGCCCAGGTGCGTGTGCACGTCGAACAGCGGATCTTGCACCTGCAGGGCGTCCCACCAGGGTCGCACCAGGTCGTCGGAGTACATCCACCCCTCCTGTCGTCACCGACGTGGTGCCCGTACGGGCAGCGGGCAAACCGGTGATCCGTTCGCAGGTGGCCGATGTGGGCCAAGTGGAGTCTTGATCGCTCCACACGGTCAGGCCAAGGTGAGGAAGGTTCAGCTACTTGAACACCTCGGAAGCCGACGGCGTCAGACGAGGAGCACCATGCGGAAACGCACGACCGTCATCCCCCTACTAGCTCTGGTGACACTGGCCCTCCCCGCTCCGGCGACCGCCCAGCCCACCGGCACGGTCACCTCGGGTCAGGCCCGGTTCCAGATCCTCTCCCCCACCCTCGTGCGCAGCGAGTTCGCCGGCGACCGCAGGTTTGAGGACCAGGCCACTTACAACGTTGTAAACCGCACCTTCCCCCGTACCCCCTACACCTCGCGCACCGAGAACGGCTGGCTGGTCATCACCACGTCGGCCATGACGGTGCGCTACCGCGTGGGCTCCGGCCCGTTCCGCGCGGACAACCTGGAGATCAAGACGGCCGGCACGACCGCGTCCCCGTGGCGGCGGGTGGTCTGTGCCACCGGTCAGCTCTGCGAGGCCGAGGACCAGCAGCGCGAGGGCATGCTCGTGGCCGCCGACCACCCCGGTCACACCGGCTACGGGTTCGTCGCGGGCTTCTCCTACGCCAACAACTCGGTCACGGCCACCGTCCGCGCGGCCACCGCCGGCAGGCACCGGGTCGTCGTGAAGTACGCGAACGGCCAGGGCGGCGACGGCCGGCACGAGGACCGCACGCTCGGGCTCAGCGTCGACGGGCAGGCGGCCCGGCAGGTCACGCTGCCGCGGACGGCGGACTGGCGAGACTGGCGGCAGGCGGAGTTCGAGGTCGACCTGACCGCCGGCGAGCACCGCGTCTCGCTGACCCGGCGGTCGGGCGACTCGGGCAATGTCAACGTTGACAGCCTCGCCCTGCTCACCGCCGGCCAGGCCTACCCGGCCGAACGGGCGGTGGACGACTGCCGCTTCGGCACCACCTGCGAGGCGGAGAACGGCCGGATCAGCGGTCCGGCGGGCATCGCGGACGAGCACGCGGGCTTCGCGGGCACCGGCTTCGTCGCCGAACTGCGCGGCGGCACGACCCTGACCCAGCGCGTCACCGGCGTCCCGGCCGCGGGCACCCACCCGGTCGTGCTGCGCTACGCCAACGGTGCCGGCGGCGACGGCAAGCACGAGCCCCGGACCGTGTACCTCAACGGCCAAGCGGTCACGTTGCCCACCACGGCGAACTGGGCGACCTGGGCCACGGCGACCGCTCAGGTGGCGTTGCCCGCGGGCACCTCGGACCTCAGCCTCACGTGCCCGGACGCCGGCTGCCACGTCAACCTCGACAGCGTCGGTCTCAACAGCACGGCGCAGCACGTCGCGCTGGGCGGCTACCGCCGTTCGCTCGACGGTTACACCGGCACCAACGGTGACCCGAAGCTCTACCCGGGCCTGATGCACCGCGACGGCTGGTACCTGCTGGACGACACGATCTCCGCCCTGCGCAGCGGAACCCCGCGCGCGGACCGGGGTGCGCAGCCGTACCAGGACGGCTACCTGTTCGGCTACGGCCAGAACTACAAGGCGGCGCTCGGCGACCTGGCGGCGCTGACCGGCGGGTCGAAGCTGTTGCCGCGCTGGGCCTACGGCGTCTGGTACTCCGAGTACATCGACAGGACCGCGGCCGACTTCCGCGACCGCATCCTGCCCGCGTTCCGCCAGCACGGCGTTCCCCTGGACGTCCTCGTGGTCGACACCGACTACAAGGCGCACAACCTGTGGAACGGCTGGCGGATGGACTCCTCGAAGTTCCCCGACCCGCAGGGCTTCCTCGACTGGGCGCACGGCGAGGGGCTGCACAGCACGCTGAACATCCACCCGAGCATCCAGGGCGACGACCCGGACTTCGCCCAGGCCCAGGCCACGGCGAAGGGCAAGCTCGCCAAGGGCAGCTGCGCGAACTGCTACGTGTTCGACTGGGGCGACCCGGACCAGCTGCGGGCCTACCTCGAGCTGCACCGCAAGATGCCGACCGACTTCTGGTGGCTCGACTGGTGCTGCGACGGCTCGGGCTCGTCGTTGCGCGGCGTCACGCCGGACACGTGGATCAACGAGCAGTACGCGAAGATCGGCGCGTTCGCGTTCTCGCGCGGTTTCGGTTCCCTGCAGGCGGGCGGGTACAGCGGCGCCGGTCCGCTGCAGACCGGTCCGTGGGCGGAGAAGCGCACCACCCTGCACTTCACGGGTGACACGTCGTCGACGTGGGGCGTGCTGAAGGGCACCATCGCCTACACCTCGGCCGAGGGCGTGGCGACGGGCATGTCGAACATCAGCCACGACATCGGCGGCCACAACGACACCACGGGCCTGCGCGGGTCGGAGACCTACCTCGACAACGGGCAGGTCCGCTACACCACCAAGATGCCGGACGACATGTACGCGCGGTGGGTGCAGCTCGGTGCGTTCCAGCCGATCACGCGCCTGCACAGCAACCACGGCGACCGGCTGCCGTGGCAGTACGGCCCGGCCGCGCAGGCGTCGGCGACGAAGTTCCTGAACCTGCGCGAACGCCTCGTGCCGTACATCTACACGCTGGCCGAGGAGGCGAACCGCACCGGTGTGCCGATGGTGCGTCCCGCCTGGCTCGAGCACCCCGGCAGCCCGGAGGCGTACTCCACCGTGGACAGCCAGTTCATGCTCGGCTCCGACGTGCTGGTCGCTCCGATCACCACGCCCGGTGACGTGGGCGAGACGCGCGTGTGGTTCCCGCCCGGCCAGTGGACCGACTACTTCACCGGCCGCGTCTACCAGGGCAACTCGTGGGCGACCGTCAGCGCGGGCTGGGACACCATGCCGGTGTTCCTGCGCTCGGGCGGGATGCTGGTGGAGCGCACCTCGGACGTGGCCAACGACGTGAAGAACCCGGCCGACGAGCTGACCGTGCACGTGACGGCCGGCGCCAAGGGCGAGTTCACGCTGTACGAGGACGGTGGGCGGAAGCTGTCGTCGCGGACGCGGATCGTGCAGGACGGCGACACGGTCACCGTGCACCCGGCTCGGGGCTGGTTCCCGGGCAAGGTGTCCAAGCGGGACTGGACGGTCGTGGTGCACGAGGCTGACGGGACTTCCCGCACGGTGAAGGCGGCCGGGAAGCCGGCGCAGCAGAAGGTGGTGATCCGGCTCCGCTGACGGGTGCGGGTGCCGCGCCGGGGTGTCGTGTGAGCGGCACGTCCGGCGCGGCACCGGCGGCTCAGTCCTCGGGCACCCACGTCAGCAGCCGCACCTTCGCCACGGTGCGCACGTGCCTGCGCATCGCCGCCGCGGCCTTCTTCCCGTCACCCGCGGCGATGGCCTCGTAGATCGCCGTGTGCTGCGCCAGCGACCGGGACGGGCGCCCCGGCTGGCGCAGCGACTCGGTGCGGCTCTCGGTGATCTGCCGGGCGATCGTCTTCATGAAGTCGGCCAGCAGCGAGCTGTGCGCGGCGGCGGTGACGGCGGCGTGGAAGCGGCGGTCGCCCTCCACGCCGCTCGCGCCGTCGGCGATCTCGTCGCGCATGAAGTCGAGGGCGAGCCGGATGGTCTCCAGCTCGGCTTCGGTGCGGCGTTCGGCGGCCAGTTCGGCGAGCTTGGTCTCCAGGGCCTCGCGGGCCTCCAGCACCTCGGGGAGTCGCTTGCGGCGTTCGACGAGCTGCTCGACCGGTTCGACGTCGAGGGTGTCGCGCACCAGGTAGGTGCCGCCGCCGTGGCGGGCCTCGACCAGGCCCTGGACCTCCAGCACCACGATCGCCTGCTTGACCGACGCGCGGCTGACGCCGAGGCTCGCGGCCAGGTCCCGTTCGGCGGGAAGCCTGTCCCCCGCCTTGAGGCCGGCCTCGCCCACGTACGCCCGCAGGCGCTCGAGCACCTGCTCGTACAGGCGCGATTTGACCATGGGCCGCAGTGCCTCGGACATCGCCCCAGGATAACCGGTCAAGTGGCTCAGCCACTAGGCCACCTCTTGACAGCCGGTGGACGGTGGGCGGAAAGTGGCTCAGCCACTTGGCCACTGTGCCGAATCGGACAGTCCCAACGACGGGAGCCCCCGCATGTCCGCCGAACTGATCTCGATCCTCGTGCTGGTCGTGGTGTTCGTCATCGCCACGACCAGGTCGATCAACATGGGTGCGCTCGCCTTCGCCGCCGCCTTCGGGGTCGGCACGCTGGTGGCGGACATGAAGACCGACGACATCTTCAAGGGCTTCCCCGGTTCGCTGTTCGTCGTGCTGGTCGGGGTCACGTTCCTGTTCGCGATCGCCCGCGCGAACGGCACCACGGACTGGTTGGTGCACAGGGCGATCCGGCTCGTCGGCGGGCGCATCGCGTTGATGCCGTGGGTGATGTTCGCGATCACCGGCGTGCTGACCGCGATCGGCGCGGTGAGCCCGGCGGCGGTCGCCATCGTGGCGCCGATCGCGATGGGCTTCGCGGCCAGGTACCGGATCAGCCCGCTGCTGATGGGCGTGATGGTCGTGCACGGCGCTCAGGCCGGCGGGTTCTCCCCCATCAGCATCTACGGCACGATCGTCAACGGCATCGTCGACAAGGAGGGCCTGCCGGGCAGCCCGGTCGTGCTGTTCCTGGCGAGCCTGGTGGTGAACCTGCTGATCGCGGTCGTGGTGTTCGTGGTGTGCGGCGGCATGAAGCTCGCCCGCCAACCCCTCGACGCTCCCGTGCCGGCCCGCACCGGCGGCGGGAGCAGCGGTGACGGGCCGAGCGACGACGAGAGCACCACCCTGACGGCGCCCCGGATCGCCACCCTCCTCGGCCTGGCCGCGCTCGTGGTCGCCGCCCTGGTCTTCGACCTCGACGTCGGCCTCGCCGCGATCACCGTCGCCGTCCTGCTGAGCGTGGTGTGGCCGGAGACCTCGAAGGAGGCGATCACCCAGATCACCTGGCCGACCGTGCTGCTGATCTGCGGCATCCTGACCTACGTCGCCGTGCTGCAGACGATGGGCACGATCAAGTGGGCGGGCGACTCGGTCGCGGGCGTCGGCGCTCCCCTGCTCGCGGCGCTGCTGATCTGCTACATCGGCGCGATCGTCTCCGCGTTCGCCTCGTCGGTCGGCATCATGGGCGCGCTCATCCCGCTGGCGGTGCCGTTCCTGCTCCAGGGCGAGGTCAGCGCGATCGGCCTGATCGCGGCGCTGGCGGTGTCGGCGACGGTGGTCGACGTGAGTCCGTTCTCCACCAACGGCGCTCTCGTGCTGGCCGGTGCGCAGGACGTCGACCGCGACAAGTTCTTCAAGCAGCTGATGGTCTACGGCGGGATCATGGTCGCGGCGGCGCCGCCGCTGGTGTGGCTCGCCCTCGTCGTCCCGGGAATCTGGTGAGTTGATGTTCGCCTCGCAGTCCGACCGCGTCGCCCTCCGCTTCGGCGACCGCGCCCTGACCCACTCCGAGCTCGCGGCCCGCGCGGGAGCCCTCGCGCAGCAGCTGTCCGGGCTCCCCCGCGTGGCGGTCTGGGCGACCCCCACGATCGAAACGTGCGTCGCGGTCGTCGCGGCCCTGCTCGCCGGGGTGCCGGCCGTGCCGCTCAACCCGAAGGTCGGCGAACGGGAGCTCGCGCACATCGTCGCGGACAGCGCACCAGCGTCCGTGCTCGCGGCACCCGGCGTCACCCTGCCCGAGGGCCTGAGCTCCGTGCCGCGGCGGGACATCACGCTCGACGGCGACTCCTCGGAGACGTTCGCCGATCCCGGTGACGAGGCTCCGGCCCTGATCGTCTACACCTCGGGCACCACCGGCTCCCCCAAGGGTGTCGTGCTGCCGCGCCGCGCCATCGTGTCCACTTTGGACGCCGTCGCGGAGGCGTGGCAGTGGACCGCGGACGACGTGCTGGTGCACGCGCTGCCGCTGTTCCACGTGCACGGCCTGATCCTCGGCGTGCTCGGGCCGTTGCGACGCGGGGGGACGCTGCACCACCTCGGCAAGTTCTCCACCGAGCAGCTCACGAGGGCGCTCGACGGCGACGGCACGATGATGTTCGGCGTCCCGACGATGTACCACCGCATCGCCGAGGAGGTCGGCGGCAACCCCGCGCTCGGCGGGGCCCTGGCCGGGGCGCGCCTGCTGGTGTCGGGCTCGGCGGCGCTGCCGGTGCGCGACCACGAGCGGATCGCCGCGGCGACCGGGCAGCGGGTCGTCGAGCGCTACGGCATGACCGAGACGTTGATGAACACCAGCGTGCGCGCCGACGGCGACCGCCGGCCGGGAGCGGTCGGGGTGCCGCTGCCGGGCGTGCGGGTGCGGCTCGTCGACGACGCCGGGCAGACCCTGGACGACGCCGGCGCGATCGGCGAGATCCAGGTGCGCGGCCCGAACCTCTTCACCGAGTACCTGAACCGGCCCGACGCCACCGCGGAGGCGTTCGCGGACGGCTGGTTCCGCACCGGCGACGTCGGCACGCGCGACCCCGACGGCTACTTCCGCATCGTCGGGCGCAAGGCCACGGACATCATCAAGAGCGGCGGCTACAAGATCGGCGCGGGCGAGATCGAGAACGCGCTGCTGGAGCACCCGTCGGTGAAGGAGGTGGCGGTGACCGGTGAGCCCGACGACGACCTGGGTGAACGGATCGTCGCCTGGGTCGTGCCCGCGGGCGCGGCACCGCCCGCCGACGAGCTCTCCGGCCACGTGGCCCGGTTGCTCACCCCGCACAAGCGCCCCCGCGTGGTTCGGTTCGTGGAGTCGTTGCCGCGCAACGACATGGGCAAGGTGATGAAACGTGCCCTCGGGACGTGAGACCGCCCGCGAGGTGATCGGCGACGTGACGTCGTCGTTCACCGAGCTGCCGGACGAGCCGGTGCGGTCCGGGGTGGACGGACCGCTCGGGTGGCCGGGGTACGGCGACCAGCTGGCCCGTGCGGCCGAGTCGACCGGGGAGAGCGAGTCGGTCGTCTGCGGGGTCGCCGGCATCGGTGGCGTCACCGCCGTGGTCGTGGCGTTCGAGTTCGGGTTCCTCGGCGGCTCGCTGGGCACCCGGACCGGCGCCAGGATCGAGCGGGCCTTCACGCACGCCCGCGAACGGCGGCTGCCGGTGGTGTCGCTGGTCGCGACCGGTGGCAGCCGCATGCAGGAGGGCACGCTCGCGCTGCTGCAGCTGTCCAGGATCGCCCGCCAGATCACCCTGACCCGCGAGGCCGGGCTCGCGCACGTCGCCGTGCTGCGCGACCCCACGACCGGCGGCGGCTGGGCGACGCTCGGGGCGGGCGCGGACGTCGTGCTGGGGCTGCGCGGTGCCCAGGTGGGGTTCGCCGGCTCGCGGGTGCGGCCGCCCGGTTACACGGTGGCGCAGCAGTTCGCGGCCGGGTCGGTCGACCAGCTCGTGCCGCGGGAGGAGCTGCGCGACCGCCTGGAGCGGTGGCTGCGGCTGCTCACCACGTCCGCCCGCGCCGCCGCTCCCCCACCGGTGGCGTTGGGCGAGGCCCTGCTGCCGACGACGGGATGGGACGCGGTGGTGCGCGCCCGGACGCTCGGCCGTCCGCGCGCCAAGGCCTACCTCGGGTCCTACTTCGAGTGGCACGAGCCGATCAGCGGCGACCGCGCCGGCGGCGTCGACCCCGGGGTGTTCTGCGGATTCGGCCACCGCGACGGGGAGACGTTCGCGTACGCGGCGCAGGACGGCACGGCGACGCGACCGGCGGGGTTCCGCACGGCGGCGCGCCTGGTCCGGCTCGCCGACCGGCTCGGTGTGCCGGTGCTGACGCTCGTGGACACGCCCGGTGCGGCCAACGACGAGGCGGCCGAGAAGGCGGGCGTGGGTGCCGCGATCGCCGACCTCTTCACGGCCATCGCGTCCGCGCGCGTGCCGGTCACGACGCTGCTGGTCGGCGAGGGCGGATCGGGTGGCGCGCTGGCGTTCGCCGCGCCGGACCGGATGTGGGTGACGCCGGACAGCTACTTCGCGGTGATCTCACCGGAGCTCGCGACCGGGATCCTGAAACGGGATCCCGCGCAGGCCCGGCGCACGGCCGACGAGCTGCGGCTGCGGCCGCAGGACCTGGTCGAGCTGGGGGTCGCGCGCGGTGTGGTCCAGCCCGGCCGGTCCTCCGATCAGGTTACGGCGATGTAGAAGGCCTGAAGCGGGACGCAGATCGGGCCTCGCCATCGGCGCGGTCCCGATGGCGGTCGGCTGCGGGGTGGTCGTCGCGCTCGTCACGCTGGCCGGCGCGGTGGCGACCGCGCGCGCTTCACCCGGAGGTGACGCGGTCGGCGTGGACGTGCGTGCGCACCCCCTGGGGGTCGAACAGGATCAGCAGTTCGACCGCACCGCCGTCCGCGCTGCCCAGCCAGTGCGGCTTCGCGGTGTCGAACTCGGCGGCCTCACCGGGCGGCAACGTCAGGTCGAGGTCGTCGAGCACCAGCCGCAACCGTCCGTTGAGGACGTAGAGCCACTCGAAGCCGTCGTGCGTCTGCAACGTCGGCTCGAGCGGCCGCGACACGGCGGGGATCAGCATCTTGAACGACTGCACCCCGCCCGGCCGCCGCGACAGCGGGACGAACGTCATGCCGAACCTGTGGATCGGCTTGAGGTGGATGCGCGGGTCCCCGGTGCGCGGAGCGCCGACGAGGTCGTCCAGCGGCACGTCGTACACCCGCGACAGCGGGAGCAGCAGCTCGAGGGTGGCGCGCCGCTGCCCGCTCTCCAGCCGGGACAGGGTGCTCTCGGAGATCCCGGTGGTCGTCGCGAGGTCGGCGAGCGTGATGCCGCGGTGCCGCCGCAGCGTCCGCAGCCGCACACCCACCCCGTCCAGCACCTGTTCGGTCTCGGCGTTCACGACCCGCAGCTTGCCACATCAGCAAGTTTTCGTGCCGAGAACAGCAAGTCCACCGCAGGCTGAGGCCATGAAACGCCTCGCAGTCGCTCTCCTGCTCCTGCTCACCGCCTGCTCGGCCGCTCCGCACCCCGCACCGGCGCACGCCGCCGTCACCCGGAACGACCCGGCTTTTGGGAAGACCTTCCGGCACGAGTTCGCCGACGTCGGCGGCGTCCGCCTGCACTACGTCACGGGCGGCAGCGGTACCCCGGTCGTGCTGCTGCACGGCTGGCCGCAGACCTGGTACGGCTGGTGGCCGGTGATGCCGGACCTCGCCGAACGCCACACCGTCTACGCCGTCGACCTGCCCGGCCTCGGCGACAGCACCGGCACACCGACGAGCTTCGACAAGGCCACGCTCGCGCGGTACGTGCACGCGCTGACCGAGGAGCTGGGGCTGCGCAACGCCTCGATCATCGGCCACGACCTGGGCGCCGCCGTCGCGTTCCAGTACGCCAGCCAGTTCCCGCGGGACACCGCCCGGCTCGGCTACCTCGACCTGCCGCTGCCGGGCCCCGCGATCGACGCGCGCACCTACCGCTCGCTGAGCTGGCACATCGCGTTCCACTCGCAGCCCGGGATCCCCGAGACGCTGGTCGACGACGAGGTCCGCGACTACCTGAAGGCCTTCTACCCGCAGGTCTCCCACCAGGGCAGCGCTTTCGGTGGCACGTCGGCGAAGTCCCCGTTCACCGACGCCGACATCGACGAGTACGCGCGGACCTACGGCAAGAACCTGGCCAACGGTTTCAAGCTCTACCGCGCCCTGGAGCAGGACGTCCGCGACACCGAGGCCGCCCGGCCGGTGGAGGTGCCGACCCTGGTGATGGCCGCGGAAGGCCAGGCCCAGGCGGTCCAGGGCACCGCGGCGCCGCGGATGACGAACGTCGTGCGGGCGGTCGACGTGCCGAAGGCGGGCCACTGGCTCGTCGAGGAGAACCCGGAGTTCGTCACCGCGGAGCTGCTGCGCTTCCTCAGCTCATGACCGGGAAGCGCGCCGCCCACGGCGCCGCCTGCTCCAGCTGGGCCGCCAGCTTGATCAGCAGCGACTCCCCCGCCAGCGGAGCCACGAACTGCACGCCGAGCGGCAGCCTGTCGGCCGTCCAGTGCAGCGGCAGCGACAGCGCCGGCCGGCCGGTGATGTTCGCGAGCTGCGTGTACGGCACCCAGCCGAGGTTGTCCCTGATCATGTCGTCGACCAGGCCCGTGTGCCGCAGGAACCGGGCGGTGCCGGTCTTGAGCACCGCGTCCGTGGCCCGTCGCAGCGACACCGGCAGGTCGAACTGGCCGACCTTCGGCGGCGGGGTCGCCAGCGTGGGCGTCAGCAGCAGGTCGTAGGACTCGAAGAACGTGCTGAGGCGGCGGGTGTGCGCGTGCCGCCGCTGCACGGCGTCCACGTAGTCGACGCTGCTCGTGGCCCGTCCCAATGCGGCCATGAGCAGCGTGTCGCGTTCGAACGCCGCGTCCGGCGCCCCGGTCAGCCGCTTGGCGTCGGCCACCTTCCAGGCGAGGTTCACGAACCACGTCAGCAGGAAGTCCTTGGCCAGCACGGCGTCGTCGAACGGTGCCTCCGGCAGTTCCTCGACGTGGTGCCCGAGGTCGGTGAGCACGCGGACCGCCGAGGCGACGGCCGCGACCGCCTCCGGGTGCGGAGCGGGGTTGATCGCCGACGGCACCCGCACGCCGATCCGCAGCTTTCCGGGTTCCTGCCCGACGCACGAGGCGAACGACGACTCCGGCAGCGCGACCGAGTACGGACCGGCGAGCTCCCCTCCGCAGATCACGTCGAGCATCGCGGCCGTGTCGCGCACGGTCCGCGACACGACGCCCTGCACCGCCGCGCCGTGCATCATCTCGGCGGTCTCGGGGCCGAACGGCGTGAGGCCGCGCCCCGGCTTGAGCCCGACGAGCCCGCAGCACGCCGCAGGGATCCGCGTCGAGCCGCCGCCGTCGTTCGCGCCGGCGCACGGCACGATCCCGGCGGCGACCGCGGCCGCCGACCCGCCCGACGAGCCACCGGGTGTCCGGTCGAGGTCCCACGGGTTGCGCGCGGGACCCCAGACCTCCGACTCGCTGATCGCCTTCGCGCCGAACTCCGGCAGGTTCGTCTTGCCGAAGATCACCAGGCCGGCGTCGAGCCACCGCTGCACCACGGTCGAGTGCTCGGTGACCTTCTTGTTCGCGAGCGACCGCGAGCCGTTCGACGTCGGCAGGCCCGCGTAGTCCTGGCCGAGGTCCTTGATCAGGAACGGCACGCCCGCGAACGGGCCGGTGAGGTCGTCGGACGGATCGGCGGGCACGTCCCGGACGATCGCGTTGAGCCTCGGGTTCACCTCGGCGGCACGCTTGCGCGCCACCTCCAGCAGTTCGGCCGCGGACACCTGCCTGTCCGCGACGAGCCGGGCCAGGCCGGTCGCGTCGTACTTCCGGTACTCGTCGAAGTCCACGCGCACAAGCTAGCCGGTCGGCCGCGGCGAGCACGCCGTCACAGGTGCCCGTTGCCGAGGTGGCTCATCGCGGCCGCCACGCCGACGTCGAGGGCCTGCTGCATGACGTGCGGACGCCGTTCGGTGCGGCCGATCACGGCGCTGCCCAGCGGCGGCCGGATCTGCAGGCACGCGGGGTGCGACGCGAGCATCTCCTCGTCCTTCGCCCGGATCTCCTCGCGGCGCAACCAGTTCGAGACGACCCCGGGCGCGTGCCGGGCGAACCAGCGCGACAGCACCAGGCGCTCGCCCCGCGACGGCGGCACGCCCAGGAACTCGTCCTCGCGGCGGGTGCGCAGCGCCACGACGTGGGTGGCGCCCTGCGCGACCGCCGTGCCGACCGGGATCGTCTCGCTCAGCCCGGCGTCGACGTACGGGCGGCCGTCGATCACCACCGGGTCGCCCGCGAGGAACGGCATGGCGGTCGACGCCCGCAGCGCGGTCTGCAGGCTCGCGGTGTCGCGGACGTACCCGTGCAGGTCGGCCGGCTCGCCGGTGAGCCCGTCCGTGGTCATCGGGTGGAACTCGACGGGGTTGTCGACGACCTCCTGGAAGCCCATCGGGTGGACCTGCGTGTAGATCGTGTGCACGAGGTGGTGGGTGTCGACGACCGGCCGCCGGGTGAACGCGCGCCGCGGGTTGATGGTCGTGCGCATCACGGCCGGGTCCCACCACGCGTGCTTGCTGCTGTCCGCCCGCCCGCACAGCAGCCAGGCGGCGTTGAGCGAGCCCGCGGAACTGCCGTACACGGCGTCGAACAGCGGCAGCAGGCCGAGCCGTTCGATCGCGACGGTCATCCCGCTGGAGTAGACGCCTCGCGAGCTCCCGCCTTCCACCAGCAGGACGAGACGGGCGTCGTCGGTGCGCCGACCGGGGGTGCTCCGCTGCCGCCGGCGCTCCCGCAGCAGCTCCAGAACCGTTGTCACACAGCCGAGTGAACCACGACCGCACCATCCACTTGCGAACGGCTGCTAGCGTGGAGATGAGATCAACCGCCTCGACGAGGAGCTCGACGTGCTGGTGGGTGAAGACGACATCTCAGGGTGAGCCCTGGATGTGACAGGCCATCCCTCGCGGTGGCCGTTTCGTCGTCCCCTTTTCCCTCACGCGCGGTGGTTCCGCGCGCGGCACATCCCGAGGTCTCACACCCATGTCCGACGCTTTCATCGTCGTGTCGTCCCTGTCGTTCTCCTGGCCGGACGACACCCCCGTGTTCGACGGCCTGTCCGTCTCGGTGCCCGGCGGCCGGACCGGTCTCGTCGCCCCGAACGGCGCCGGCAAGTCGACGCTGCTCAAGCTCGTCGCCGGAGCGCTGACGCCGTCCGCGGGCAGCGTGTCCGTGACCGGCGTGCTCGGCTACCTGCCCCAGGACCTGCCGCTCACCGCCGGGCTGACCGTCGCGCAGGTGCTCGGCGTCGCGGACGTCCTGAGCGCGATCCGCGCGGTCGAGTCCGGTGACGTCGCCGAGGAGCACTTCACCACCATCGGCAACGACTGGGACCTGGAGGAGCGCACGCGCGCCCAGCTCGACCGGTTCGGCCTCGGCGACCTGGCCCTCGACCGCGTGCTCGGCACGCTGAGCGGCGGGCAGGTCGTCTCGCTGGGGCTCGCGGCGCAGTTGCTGAAGCAGCCGGACGTGCTGCTGCTCGACGAGCCGACCAACAACCTCGACCTCGACGCCCGGCACCGGCTCCACGACGTGCTCGACGACTGGCGCGGGTGCCTGCTCGTGGTGAGCCACGACCGCGCGCTGCTCGACCGGGTGGACCGGATCGCCGAGCTCGACGGCGGCGAGGTCCGCTTCCACGGCGGCAACTTCAGCGCCTACGAGGAGGCGGTCGCGGCCGAGCGCGAAGTGGCCGAGAAGAACGTCCGCAGCGCCGAGCAGGAGGTCAAGCGTGAGAAGCGGGAGATGCAGCAGGCCCGCGAACGTGCCGCGCGCCGGGCGTCCACCGCGCAGCGCAACCTCTCGAACGCCGGACTGCCGAAGATCTTCGCGGGCACCATGAAGCGCAACGCGGAGGTCTCGGCGGCCAGGGCGGACGGCACGCACGCCGCCCGGCTCGGTGCGGCCCGCTCGAAGCTCGACCAGGCCGAACGGGCGTTGAAGGACGAGCAGAAGATCAGCCTGGAGCTACCGCGGACCGCCGTTCCCGCCGGTCGCACGCTCTTCCTCGGCACCGGTCTGCGGGTGCGCGACCTGTTCGCGGACCTCGACCTCGCGATCCGCGGTCCGGAGCGCATCGCGCTGGCCGCCCCGAACGGCGCCGGCAAGTCGACCCTGCTGCGGCTGGTCCACGGGTCGCTCACCCCGGACAGCGGTGAGGTGAAGCGGGCCGACGGCCGCATCGCGTACCTGTCGCAGCGGCTCGACCTGCTCGACGACTCCCGCACGGTGGCCGAGAGCCTGGCGGACTTCGCCCCGGCGATGCCTCCCGCGGACCGGATGAACCTGTTGGCGCGCTTCCTGTTCCGGGGTGCACGGGCGCACCTGCCGGTCGGCGTGCTGTCCGGTGGTGAGCGGCTGCGGGCGACGCTGGCGTGCGTCCTGTTCGCCGAACCCGCGCCACAGCTGCTGTTGCTCGACGAACCGACGAACAACCTCGACCTCGTCAGCGCCGGACAGCTGGAGAGCGCGCTGAACGCGTACCGGGGCGCGTTGGTGGTGGTGAGCCACGACGAGCGGTTCCTGAACGAGGTGAGGATCGACCGCCGGCTGCGCCTCGACGGCGGCAGGCTGCTGGAGGTCGCCCGTGGCTGAGGCGGCACTGGTCGCCGACGACCTGGTGCACGGCTTCGGCGGCGCATCGGGCTGATCGGCGAGAACGGCGTGGGCAAGCCAAAACCTGCCATCCGGCACTGGTGAGCAACGCTGCTGGTCAGGGCGTGTCCACGCAGGCAGGGCACCTCCCCGCCGCGCCCACCTGCCGGGGAGGTGCCGAGTCAGTGGGGGTCGCTGGCCGCGGCCACTACCGCGATCACGACCACCAGGCCGATCACGTACAGGACCGCCATCGGAGAGTTCACGACAGTCGCGGTACGCGAGCGCGACGGGGCGGAATGCCCTCGTGCTCTGGCCACCGGTCATCACACGCAGGGCATTCCGGCCAACAGCCATCAGGGAAACGCGGCGGCGGAAGACGCGGAGTGGCGATCTCCAACCCGCACAACGTTTTGCCTTGATCGCCAGGCTTCAATTCGACTGGGATTGCGTAACGCGCGGACCGATGCGGCAACCACTGGAACGGACGCAACGCCACTGCCCACCTCCCGCGCAGGTTCACCTTGATCGAGATGAACCGTAAGAACGCAGGCAGATGATCTTTTGCCACACAGGCAAAGTCGCTCGAACGGGCTACACGGGCAATCCGGCGCGATACGCCATGCCGCGAAGCTCACGACCAACCGCGTCACGCTTCGCCTTCACGAGCAATTCGGCCAGCACCGATCGCATGAACGGGTGCCGGCGAATTCGTGCGGGAGAGATCAGCTCCGCGCGACGGAGAGCCATCACGGCGTCATCCTGCCGGCGGGGAAGACGTGCCAACGCCCGACCATATTCGCGCCAGTAAGCCGATTTCCTCGTGGGGGACGGAAGCGCTTCGGGGTTGACGGTCGCCGCGATTCGAGCGGCTTCGGCACAGTCGCCGGATTCCAGTGCGATCGACATCCGCCACACGCCGACGTTGCTCGGGCCGAATCCGAACCACAGGGCGTTTCCTTCTCCGGTGTGCTCCGCGAGATCCGCCGCGTGGTCCAGAGCCGCGATCCGTGCCGACTGATCACCTCGGGCGGCGGACACGAGCGACGACGTGAGGGCGAGCATTCCTGCCGCCTGCATCGCTTCAGGGGTCGACGTGGCGAGACTCGGCACCGCAAGCGCCTTGGACGCCAGTTCGAACGCTCCAGCGCCCATCAGGCCGAAGGACGTGCCGAACGCACTCACGGCGTGGGACAGCGGGTTGTCCAGCCGTTCTGCCGAGTTCTTGGCCAGCAACGCCGCTTGCCAACCGAGGTCGAGGTTCGCGCCGATGTCCGTCAACCACGCTTGAGTGCCTTGAACATGGGTCAAAGCCAAGAGTTGCAACAGCTTCTCGACATCGCGACCGGCGTTCAGCGATGTGTGCAGATCGCGGATCAACTCGGGCAGCGCGGCACCAACGGTCACGTAGTCGCACTGCCGTTGTGCTTCCAGCACAGCGGATACCCGCACCTTCAGGACATCGATCGGCACAACCGAACCGTCAGGCTCACCCATGCTCACAGACAGCAGCGCGAGTCGGACCGGGCCCAGCGACCGGTCCCTCTTCGAGATGACCAACCGTCGCGGCTCCCGTGATCTCGCTTGGCGCGACTTCGAGCGCGTCCGCCAGGGCCACGATGAGCGACCGACGATCCAGCGCCCGTTCGCCGGACTCCAGTCGCGAGAGGTACGAGATCGAGATACCTGCCCGACCAGCGACGACAGCCAGCGACTTTCGCCGCGCGTTGCGGAGCTGCCGCAGTCGGTGGCCAATCGCGTTCGGGTCGTCGGCACCCATGCCCACCAGGGTAACCAGCGCCACGAACGCGCTGGTAGCGGCGACGTGATCCGCTCCTGATCAGTGGAACCGGACTTTCTTGCTCGGAAATCTCGATTCAAGAGAGGGATTCGCGGCGAGCGGGGTCGCCTCAGTGCGACGAGTTGGAGGACGTGCTCGGGCGCGATCGTGGTGGCCAGTCGCGACCGGTGGCTGCGGGGCCGGTGGCGGGGGTCCTCGGCTCGATCTGTGAGGAATCGCGGTGGACAGCCCTCGGATGATGGCCTGGGGGTTGATCGATGGTGGTGTTCGAGTGCATGGCGTGCGGTGCCGCGCTGACCGTCCCCCTGACACGGGTTGACAGACCCGACCACGAGCGCCACTCGTACGGCAACAGCGACCACTTCATGCCTCCCCTGCTGGCCCACGGAACGTACGCGGCGCAGGGCGACTTCCTCGTGGCGCCCGGCGACGGGCGCCGTCCCGATCTCCGCCGAACTGCGGCTCTGGCTGGCCCGGCGGGACCAGCCGGTCCTCCCGCGGACCGGCGGTCAGTGGGAGCCGCACCTCGGCGACGATCCGCCGGCCGCCCGACCGAGGGACCTCGAAGCGGCCTGGCCGGTGACCGAACGCGCGTCGGCGGCGATGTCGAAAAACCCGTGACGGCTTCGACCTGGGTGTGCAGGGACCGACCACACCACGGAGGAACAGCCATGACCGGACTCCCGCCCGTCGCCGACCTCGCCACCTGGCAGAAGGCCCGCGACGAGCTCCTGGTCCGCGAGAAGGCCCACACGCGCGAGGGCGACGCGATCGCGGCCGAACGCCGGAAGCTGCCGATGGTCGAGTTCGACGGGAAGGTCGAGGTCGTCGGAGCGCAGGGGGCTGTGCCGTTCGTCGAGTTGTTCGAGGGGCGCGAGGAACTCGTCGTCTACAAGCACATGTGGTGGGATGGCGCGCCACACCAGGGACAGTGCGAGGGGTGCACGCACGTGCCGTGGCACTTCCAGGACGCCGCCTACCTCCACGCGCGTGGTGTTTCGTTCGCCGTGCTGACGACCGGTGCGTGGGAGGAGGTGGCGCCGTTCGTGGAGTTCATGGGCTACACGCAACCGTGGTACTCGGTGCGGGGCCTGGACGAGCCCGTCGGCGGGGAGATGGGGTACCTGACCAGCTACCTGCGCGACGGCGACCGCACGTTCCTCACCTACTCGACGACCGGGCGCGGGTGCGAGCGCGTCAACGGGTCGCTGGCGCTGCTCGACATCACCGCGCGCGGGCGGGGCGAGCAGTGGGAGCGGCACCCCGAGGGCTGGCCGGAGGCGCGGCAGGCCGGCTGGTTCTGGCGGACGAACGCGGACGGGCGGTCCAGCTGGGACGAGGACAGCCGGCCCGTTCCCCAGTGGACGCGGCCCGGCGTCACGCCGGTGCGGACGCTCGGCAGGCAGGGGCACTGCCACTGACGCAGGCGGTGGCGAGGACGCGGCGCTTCCCGTCGAACGTCGACAGGACGCTCCGCGCCTCGCCCCGCAGCGACACCACCGCGGGGTCGTCCGGCGACCTCGCGGCCGAACTCACCCCACGCCAGGTTCAGCAACACGACGGCGGAAGCGAGACACACGGCCGCCACGACCTTGTACCGTTCGATCTCACGCCCGCGGCAGTCTGAGCAGCGCGATTCGTCGTGGTGCTGACGCTCCGTCCCGGACCGAACGCCCTCCGCAGCGGCCCGGCGACGCCTGGACCAAAGTATGACGGCGCGTTAGGCCAGGGTATGACGACGCGCGAGCGGCGACGTCGTTATTGTCCGTTCCGATGGGGTTGACCTGGTCCTAAACCCCTTTTTCCGCCGAAGGGACAGCCGCGTCATGTGGGAAGTTCTGCAGTCAGCGACCGACGTGCGGTCGCGCGTGACCGAGTGGATGGGGAAGCGGTTCCTCGCCCACCTGAGCAAGACCGGGTTCGACCTCGAGTCGTCCTGGTTCGTGCCGTCGCGCGTGCTGGCACCCCTGCGGCGCACCGGGCTGGACCCGGTGCCCGAGATGGCGCGGATGCAGGCCACCGCTCCGCTGACGCGGCTGCCGCTGCCCGTGACGGTGTGGCTGGTGACGGGGTACGAGGCGTCCAAGCAGGTGCTCGTCGACTCCGAGGCGTTCAGCAACGACTTCGGCCACCTGCGGGAGCTCGGGCTGTTCTCGGACGAGGCGCCGGGCGGGCTCGGGTTCAGCGACCCGCCGGAGCACACGCGGCTGCGCAGGGTGCTGACGCCGGAGTTCACCATGCGGCGGCTGTCGCGGCTCGTGCCGCGGATCGAGCAGATCGTCGCGGACCAGCTCGACCTGATGTCCATGAAGGACGGCGCGGTCGACCTCGTCGAGCACTTCGCGATGACGGTGCCGGCGCTCACGATCTGCGAGCTGCTGGGCGTGCCCGCGAGCGAGCGCGAGGAGTTCCAGCGGCGCAGCGTCTCGCGCTTCGACCTCGGCGGGGCGGCCACGACGTCGTTGTCCGCGGTGTCCGAGTCCATCGTGTACTTCCGCGAGCTCGTGCGGGCGCAGCGGCTCGCACCGACCGACGGGCTGCTCGGTGAGCTCGTGCGCAAGCACGGCGACGAGTTGGACGACGACGAGCTGGCCGGTCTGGCGGACGGGCTGCTGACCGGTGGCTTCGAAACGACCGCCAGCATGATCTCGCTCGGCACGCTCGCGATGCTGCGCAACCCGGTGCTGTGGGAGCAGGCGCTCGGTGACGACAAGGCCGTGAACGGGCTGGTCGACGAGCTGCTGCGACACCTCAGCGTCGTGTCGGTGGCGTTCCTGCGGATCGCCCGGCGCGACATCGAGATCGCCGGGACGAAGGTCAGGGCGGGCGACATCGTGGCGTGCTCGCTGTCGCAGGCGAACCGCGACCCGAGCGTCTACGCGACCCCCGAGCAGATCCTCCCGGAGCGGGCCGCGGGTCAGCACCTCGCGTTCGGCTACGGCGCGCACCGCTGCATCGGGGCCGAGCTCGCCAAGATGGAGCTGCGGATCGCCTACCCGGCGCTCGCCAAGCGGTTCCCGGAGATGCGGCTCGCGGTCGAGCCGGGCGACCTGGCGTTCCGCAAGCTCTCGATCGTCTACGGGCTGCACTCGATGCCGGTCCACCTCGGTCAGCAGCCCAGCCCCATCCAGCAGGTTCTCTGACGGAGTCGCGTGGGGGACGGCCTGATACACCCAACTTCTCCCCGTTGGGGTTGAGGGTCCATCCCTCATGCCTTCTCGCAGCCGTTCGAACAGTCTTGCCTACCAACGCATTCCGCGAACGGAAGGTAAAGACCATGATCCGCCGGGCCATCATCGCCGCCACCCTCTCGACCATCGCGCTCCCGGCCGTCGCCGCTCTACAACGTGCTGCACTACTGGGCCCACGAGAAGAACGCGCCGGTCGGGTGGCTGACCACCAAGGTCAAGAACCTGCGGACCGCGTGGACCATCGCGACCAAGTCGGCGCGGGACGCGGTCACCGACGGCGTCAGCACCCACACCACTCCCGACTTCGGCGGTGAGATGACGAAGAAGCTGGCCCGCGGCCCGGTGCAGATGATCTGCGGCCGGTACTCGGCGGGACCGCGGAACAGCCTGCAGCGCGGCGGTGGCCACATCGTGACCGTCACGGCCGGTCGGCTGACGACACGACGGGGAAGGGCCACCTGGACGTCCAGGTGGCCCTTCCCCGTGTTCCTACTCCCTGATGCCGATGGCGTCGATCGGCTTGGCGCGCAACGACAACCGCGTCGAGATCGCGATCGACACCACGCCGAGCACCGCGGCACCGGCGAGCGCGCCCAGGTAGACGGCGATCGGGCCGGAGGGCAGCGGGGTGCCGGTGAGGCCGACCGCCAGCACGGCCAGCGGGACCGCCGCCACCAGCGAGCCGAGCACGGCGGCCAGTCCGACCGTGAGCAGGGCCTCGGTCCGCATCATCCGCACCACCTGCCGCCGTCCGGTGCCGACGAGCCGCAGCAGGGCGAACTCGCGGCGGCGGGCCGCCGTGGACATCACGAGCGTGTTCGACACCGAGATCGCCACGTAGCCGAGGATCACGCCGACGGCGACGAGGTTCAGCAGGAACTGGGTGCGCTCGGCGTCGCGGTCCTGCGCCGCCACCCGGTCCGTCACCCGCAGGCCGGGATAACGGCCGGTCAGGCCCTGCAGGGCCGTCGTGTCGGCGGCCCGCACCAGGACGGCGCTGTCCATGCCCGCGGTGGTGTGGGCACGGGCGTCGGCGGCCGAGAGCACGTAGTCGCCGAACGCCAGGTCGTGGTCGTAGGTCGCGACCACCCGCAGCCTCGCCGGGCTGCCGTCGGCGAACCAGAACTCGACGGTGTCGCCGATCTTCTTGTCCTCCCAGGAGGCGTGCGAGTCGCTCAGCGCCACGGTGCCCTCGGCGAGGTCGTCGAGGCTGCCGGAGACGACGCCGAGGTCGACCAGCCCGCCCGCCGTCCGGTCGAGGCCGTTGGCCGGGCGGCTCTGCACCTCGACGGTCTCACCGGTCCTGTTCGCGGTGATCACCTGCGTGCGCACCAGCGAGGTGGCGGTGACACCGGGGAGCCGCCGTGACGCGTCCGCGACTTCGGCCGGCACTCCCGCGACACCGGTGACCACGTGGCCCGCGGTGATCGACCTGGTGGTCTCCTGGCCGACGGCGGCGGTGAACGTGGTCTGGCTGTAGTAGTTCACCACCGCGAAGCCGATCGCGAGCATCAACGGCGTCACCGCCGCGGCGAGGCGCCGGGAGTTCTTCAGCACGTTCGCCGCCGCCAGGTAGCCGCTCACGCCGGACGACCTCGCGAGCACCGGGGCGATCACCCGCACCGCCGCCCCGATGACGCGCGGGCCGGTGAGCGCCAGGCCGATGATCAGCACGAGCGCCGCCATCACCGACATCGCGGCGCCGAGCTGGCCGCGCAGGAACAACGGCAGCGTCGTCGCGCCGAGCCCGAGACCGACCAGCGCCCAGCCGATCGCGAGCCTCATCCTCCCGGCGTCGCGCTTCTGCACCGCGGCCTCGCCCAGCGCCTCGACCGGGTTGATCGACGACGGCCTGCGCGCGGCGCTCCAGGCGGCGAGACGTGCCGCGCCGACCCCGATCAGCAGTGCCGCGACCAGCGGGATCGGGCTGATCGAGAGCGCGAAGTCGTCCGGCACCACGCCGATCCTCGCGAACGCGGCGCGCAACCCCTGGCTGACGAAGATGCCCAGCAGGCTGCCGGCCACACCGGCGACCACGGACACCACCGTCGTCTCCACGCCGATGAGCCTGCGGATCTGCCGCGGCGTCGCGCCGACGGCCCGCAGCAGGGCGAACTCGCGGCGGCGCTGCTCGACGGTCAACGCCAGGGTGCTGGCGACCACGAAGATCGCGACCAGGACCGCGTACCCGCCGAACGAGCCGGCCAGGATTGCGAGGATCGACTTGGTCCGGCTGACGTCGTCGAACTCGGCCGCGCTGCGGTCGGCGCCCTCCGACACCGTGACGCGCTGGCCCTTCAGCGCCTCCTCGACCCGGTCCGCGTTCGCGCCGAGCACCCCGATGGCGCTCACCTGGTCCGCACGCCCGGCGAGCTCGGCCGCCTTCGCCTCGCCGAAGAACATCGCCGCCTGACGGGCACGGCCGGGTGCCTCGGCGATGCCGGCGACGCGGTGGGTCACGGGCGCCGAACGGGTCATCACCCGCACCTCGTCCCCCACCGCGACCCCCGCCTCGGCGGCGAGCGCCGAGTCGAGGACGACCTCGTCGCCCCGGGGCGCGTTCCCCTCCTTCAGCGTGAACGGCGCCAGCACGGCGGAGTCCCAGTTGTGGCCGAAGGACGGCTTGCCCGCGAGCGGCTGCCCGTCCGGCCCGACCACCACGGCCTGGAAAGTCCGCTGCGGCACCGCTGCCTCGACGCCCGGCACCGCGGCGATCTTCGCCGCGAGGGCGGCCGGGATGCCCGGCTGCTCGGCGGCGTGTTCGAACGCCAGGACGTCGGCGCCGGGCGGCCGGACGATCCGGTCACCGGTGACGACCACGTCGGCGGCGGCGTAGCGCTGCGTCGGGACGCCGCCGCGCAGGCCGGACTCCATGAGGATCCCGCAGGCCGCGACGAGCGCGGTGCCGCAGAGGATCGCGACGAAGGCCCCGGCGAACCCGCCGGTGCGGGCCTTGACGGTCTGCCAGGCGAGAGTCAGCACGACTTCGCACCTCCCACGAGCCGCCCCACGAGGACCGCCGCGCAGACCGGCAACTCGACGCCGAGCACTCCGCCCGGCTGCGTCAGGTGCAGCACGCTCACCACTCCCCCAGGTGCGTCATCCGCTCGGCCACGCGCTCCGGCGTCGGCCCGGTGAGCTCGCCCGCCAGCCGTCCGTCGGCCAGGAACAGCACGCTGTGCGCGGCAGAAGCGGCGACCGGGTCGTGCGTGACCATCAGGACCGTCTGGCCCATGTCGTCCACAACGGACCGCAGCAGCGTCAGGACCTGGTGCGCGGTGCGCGAGTCCAGGGCACCGGTCGGTTCGTCGGCGAGCACCACCTCGGGCCTCGCCACCAGGGCGCGGGCGATCGCGACGCGCTGCTGCTGACCGCCGGACAGCTCGGAGGGCAGGCGGTCGAGCCGTCCGTCGAGACCGACCCTGCCGACCACCTCGCGCAGCCACCGCCGGTCGGCGGCCCGGCCGGCGAGGCGCAGCGGCAGGGTGACGTTCTGCTCCACGGTCAGCGACGGCAGCAGGTTGTAGGCCTGGAACACGAACCCGATCCGGTCGCGGCGCACGGCGGTCAGCGCGGCCTCCTTCAGGCCACCGAGGTCGGTGTCGCCGAGCAGCACGCGCCCGGACGTCGGCCGGTCCATGCCCGACGCGCAGTGCAGGAAGGTGCTCTTGCCCGAGCCGGACGGGCCCATCACCGCGGTGAAGGTGCCCCGCCGGATGCCGACGGTCACCTCGTCCAACGCCGTGACCGCTCCCGCACCCGAGCCGTACACCTTCCGCACCGCCTGCAGCGACAGCGCGTCTGCCCTCATCACGTTCTCCTTGCTCAGCAACGACTTCCTGAGGCAAGAACGTAATTTCGCCGACCGCGCGGAACGATCACGCAGACTGCCCGGCCGGAGGTGGAGCAGGCTCCACCCGCGACCGGCTTCGTCCGCGCCGACAGATCGCGGAGGCCGGATTCGTCGGCCGGGACGAGGCGTGCGCGGGGGCGCCGACCCTAGCGTTGCCGGTGACCGGAGTCACGTCGACGTGGATGAGGCGCGGATGTCCCAGCTCAACGAGATCAGCGACTGGCTGCAGGAGAACCTGCCGCGACTGGTGGCCGAGCACGGCGTGCCCGGTGCCGCGGTGGCCGTCACGGTCGGCGACGAGGTCGCCGAGGCGGCCGCGGGTGTGCTGAGCAGGAACTCGCTGCCCACCGGGGAGCAGTACGTGCACATGGGTGTCCGCGCGACGCCGAAGGTCTCCTGATGAACCTGTTGAACGACATCGAGCGGCTCGTGACCTGCGAGTCGCCGTCCACCGACCTGGCCGCGGTCGCCCGCAGCGCGGAGGTCACCGCCGAGGTGGGCTCCGCGCTGCTCGGCTCGCCGCCCGAGCGGATCGTGCTCGACGGCCGCACGCACCTGCGCTGGCGGCTGGGCACCGGGCCGCGCAAGGTGCTGCTGCTCGGCCACCACGACACCGTGTGGCCCATCGGGACGCTGGACCGCATCCCGTTCGGCGTACGGGACGGCGTGCTGCGCGGGCCCGGCTGCTTCGACATGAAGACCGGCGTCGTGATGATCTTCCACGCCATCGCCTCGCTCGGGTCCCCCGACGGCGTCACGGTGCTGATCACCGGTGACGAGGAGATCGGCTCGCCGTCGTCGCGCGGGCTGATCGAGACCGAGGCCGTGGAGCACGCGGCCGTCCTCGTCTGCGAAGCCTCGGCGGACGGCGGCGCGCTCAAGACCGAGCGCAAGGGCACCTCGATGTACGAGGTGACCCTGCACGGGCGGGCCGCGCACGCCGGGCTCGAACCCGAGCGCGGCGTGAACGCCACGGTCGAGGCCGCGCACCAGGTCCTCGCGGTCACCCGGCTGGCCGATCCGGCCACCGGGACGACCGTCGTGCCGACCGTCGTCTCCGCCGGCACGACGACGAACACCGTTCCCGCGCGGGCGAGGTTCATGGTCGACGTGCGCGTGCGGACCACCGCCGAACAGCTCCGCGTCGACGAGGACTTCCAGGCGCTGCGGCCGGTGCTCGACGGCGCGAAGGTGGAGGTGGCGGGAGGCCCGAACCGCCCACCGCTCGAGCTGTCGGCGTCCGGCGCGTTGTTCGACCTGGCGTCGGGGTTGCTGCCGGGTCTCACGCAGGCCTCGGTCGGGGGTGCCTCGGACGGCAACTTCACGGCGGGCGTGGGCGTTCCGACGCTCGACGGGCTCGGCGCCGTCGGCGGAGGAGCGCATGCTGAGAGCGAGCACGTGCTGGTGTCGGAGATCGGTCCGCGCACCGAGCTGCTCGCGGCGCTCGTGAGGGAGCTGACATGACCCTGGTGACCCGGAACGTCGTGGTCCGGCAGCTCGCGGACCACGCGGAGCTCCTCGCCACGCAGCGGCTGTACGAGTCGATCTGGCGGCCGACCGGTCCGGGCGGCGCTCCCCCGGTCACCGCGGAGCTGCTGCGCGCCATGACCAAGGCGGGCAGCTACGTCGCGGGCGCGTTCGACGGCGACGACCTGGTGGGTGCCTGCATCGGCTTCTGCTCACCCCCGGCGGCGGGCGCGCTGCACAGCCACATCGCCGGGGTGGCGGCGGGCATGCGCGGCCGCAACGTCGGCTACGCCCTCAAGCTCGACCAGCGGACGTGGGCGCTCGAACGCGGGCTGAGCGAGATCACCTGGACGTTCGACCCGCTCGTGCGCCGCAACGCCCACTTCAACCTGGGCAAGCTCGCCGCCCGCGCGACCGAGTACCTGCCCGACTTCTACGGCCACATGGACGACGACGTCAACGGCGGCGGCGAGACGGACCGGCTGCTGGTCAGCTGGAAGATCGCCTCCCCCGAGGTCGTCGCCGCGTGCGCCGGGCAGCCGCACGCCGTCAGCGCGTCGGGGGTGGTCGGGCTCGGGATCTCCGAGGACGGCCTGCCGGTGCGGGGCGGGTGCTCCGCGGACACGGTGCTCGTCGCCGTGCCGCCGGACGTGGAGGCGCTGCGGGCCACGAACCCGGCCGCGGCGACCGAGTGGCGTTACGCCGTGCGGGAGGTGCTCGGTGGCCTGCTCGCCGCCGGCGCCCGCGTCACCGGGTTCGACAGGTCGGGCTGGTACGTCGTGGAGAGGAGTGGTTCGTGAAGCTGGACGGGGTGGAGATCCGCTGGGTCGAGATGCCGCTGAGGTCGCCGTTCCGCACCTCGTTCGGCACGCAGACCGTGCGGCAGCTGTTGCTGCTGCGCGCCGTCACGGACTCCGGGGAGGGCTGGGGCGAGTGCGTCGCCATGTCCGAGCCGGTGTACTCCTCGGAGTACCTGGAGGGCTGCGCCGACGTCCTGCGGCGGTTCCTGGTGCCCGCGCTGACAGGTCCCGTCGACGGCATCTCGGTGGCGCCGCGCCTGAAGAAGTACCACGGGCACCGGATGGCCAAGGCCGCGCTGGAGATGGCCGTGCTCGACGCCGAGCTGCGGGAGCGGGGGGTGTCGTTCGGCCGCGAGCTGGGCGCCGTCCGCGACCGCGTGCCGTGCGGCGTGTCGGTCGGGATCATGGACTCGATCCCCGAACTGCTGAGCGCGGTCGGCGGGTACCTCGACGAGGGCTACGTCCGGATCAAGCTCAAGATCGAGCCGGGCTGGGACGTCGAACCGGTGCGGGCCGTGCGCGAGCGGTTCGGCGACGACGTGCTGCTGCAGGTCGACGCGAACACCGCCTACGCGCTCGGCGACGCGCGGCACCTCGCGAAGCTCGACCCGTTCGACCTGCTGCTGATCGAGCAGCCGCTGGACGAGGAGGAGCTGCTCGCCCACGCGGAGCTCGCGAAGGTGGTGAAGACGCCGATCTGCCTGGACGAGTCGATCACCTCGGCGTCCTCGGCCGCCGACGCGATCCGGCTCGGCGCCTGCCAGGTCGTCAACGTCAAGCCCGGCAGGGTCGGCGGGTACCTGGAGGCGCGGCGCATCCACGACGTCTGCGCCGCGAACAACATCGCGGTGTGGTGCGGCGGGATGCTCGAGACGGGCATCGGCCGGGCCGCGAACGTGGCGCTCGCGGCGTTGCCCGGCTGCACCCTGCCCGGCGACACCTCGGCGTCGGACCGCTACTACTCGATGGACGTCACCGAGCCGTTCGTGCTCGACGACGGCCATCTGACCGTCCCGACAGGACCCGGGCTGGGGGTGACGCCGCTGCCGGACGCGCTGGACGCGGTCACGGTGAAGACGGAGTGGATTCCTGTGGCATGATCGCTGCACTGACCTGCGGAAATGCAACTCTTGCAGGTCAGTGCGGCTCCGTTCGAATTCGTTCAGGTACGTACTGGCAAGTTCACCGCATGGTTCTGCTCCCGGATCGTGCTCCCACAGCCGCGAGACATGTGCGACATGGTCCCCAACGCAGAACATCGGAGGGTGCCCGTCTGGGAAGCCCAAGAACTTCAGCACGCGATCATGGGCAACCTGCCTGGGTACGCGACGCCACGGATCGTGTGCGACGTGCCGTACGTGGGCAAGCGGTGAGTGCACCAGCTTGCCGAGTACGGCCGTGAGCTGGGCATTTCCCACCGGACCGGATCGAGCTCGAGGACCCCGAGGCGTTGGACCGCCGGTACCCGTACTACGACCCGATCTCCACGCTCGGTGAGGCCGGCCAGAAGTGGTGGTCCGACCAGACCTGACAGGTCACGATGGGGCCATTTTCGGGACATCTTCCGAAGGCGGCCCCATCAGCATGGTCCGCCTCGCCAGAAGGTCCTCGAAGGACAGCATCACCCATCCACATTGGACGGTGGCAGTCGTGGACTGGTCCAGCGCCGGGCGGACACGCCCCAAGCTGACTCAGTCCCTCACCTCGCGGACGAGGCTGAGCAACGAGCGCCAAGTCTTCACCGACGAGCTTGCCGAGTTCTGGGGTTGCTACAGGCGCGGTCGCGAACTCGTCTCCGACCTCATCGAGTGCTCGGACGGTGCCGTGGACCTGGTCGCCGACAAGCCGATGCCGCTGAACCTGAAGGAGGTGATCTTCGGTTGCGGTCGTCGGGCAGCTCACCTGTGGCAGGAGCACCATGTTGATCGAGCTCACCCTGGGCAGCCGGAAGTCCCAGGCCAGCGCGGGGTCCGGGAACGGTGCCACCATCCCGCCGGAGGCCGCGTCGACGTGCACCGGCACGTCCACGCCGTCGCGGGCGCACCGCCGGTCCAGCGCGGCGCACACCTGCCGCACCGGTTCGTAGAAGCCGTCGAAGGTGGTGCCGAGCACGTCACCACGCCGATGGTGTTGTCGTCGCACATCTCGGCCGCGGTGTGCGGGGCGATGCCGGAAGCGCCTTCCCGCACCGGGATCTGCCTCGCCTCGACGTCCCAGCAGGCGCAGAACTTGGCCCAGCACACGTGCACGGCGGTGCTCATGACCAGGTTGGGCCGACCGCGGGAACTGCCGGCGCGGGAGCGCCACAGCATCAGCATCGCGAGCCCGGCGAGCATGCAGGCCTCGCTGGAACCGCCGGTCGACGTGCCCACCGCGCTGTCCGGGTCGGGAGCGTGCCACAGGTCGGCGAGCGCCGCGACGCACCGCTGCGCCAAGTCGGCCGTGTGCAACGGCTGCACGCCGTCGACGGTGTTGTGGTACAGGAAGTCGGTCATCAGCCGTTCGGCTTCCGGTTCCATCCCGGTGGTGATGAACGTCGCCGGGTTCAGCTGCGGCCGCACGTCCGGGCGCAGCTCGTCCTGCACCGCCCGGTACACCGCACCCGCCGTCGTCGGCTCCTGCGGCAGCCGCCAGCCCGTGGAATTTCCTTGGCGCTCAAACAGCACCACACCCCACATGAAGATCGAAGGAACATCAGCCGGCCGCCTTCTCGAAGCCCTTCGGCAGCGGCACGGGAACGGTCGGGGAGAGCAGGTCCTCGGCGCGCAGGTCGGACCAGACACGGGCGGGCACCTCGCCGGCGGCCATCGCGATGTTCTCGGTGACCTCCGCCGCCGACCGGGCACCGACCACGACCGCCCGCACCGCCGGGTGCCCGAACGGGAAGTGCAGCGCCGCCCGCGGAAGCGGGACACCGTGCCGCCGGCAGATCCCGGCGATCCTGCGGGCGCGCTCGACCAGCGCGGCCGGTGCCGTCGTGTAGTCGTGCGTGGCGTCGGCCGGGACCTCGTGGCGGGCCAGCAGCCCGGAGTTGAAGACACCGGCCGCCACGACGGAGACGTCCCGTTCCGCGCACAGCGAGAGGAAGTCCGCGGTCGCGGCGTGTTCGAGCACCGTGTACCGGCCGGCCAGCATGACGTGGTCCAGGGGATGCCCCAGCACGAACCGCTCCGCCACCTCCCACCGGTTCACGCCCACGCCGATCCCGCGGATCACGCCCTGCGCCTTCAGCTCCGCCAGGGCCGGCAACGCCTCGCGCAGGACCTGCTCGCCGTGGTCGTCCGGGTCGTGGACGTAGACGAGGTCGACCCGGTCCAGGCCGAGCCGGGCCAGCGAAGCCTCCAGCGAACGGCGCACCCCGTGCGCGCTGAAGTCCCACACCCGGCGGTGGGTCGCGGGCACGGCGAAGCCCTCGGCCAGGTCGTCGCCGCCGCTGTCGCAGGGCTCCAGCAGCCTGCCGACCTTGGTCGAGATGACGAACTCCGACCGGGGCCGGTCCGCGAGCGCCGCACCGAGCCGCCGTTCCGACAGGCCGAGGCCGTAGTGCGGAGCGGTGTCGAAGTACCGGACGCCGGCCTGCCACGCGGCGTCGACGGTGGCACGGGCGTCCAGATCGGACACGGGGCGGTACAGGTTCCCCAGTGCGGACCCGCCGAGGCCGAGGCGGTCGATCACGGCAGCTCCCACACGAACTTCGCGTCCGAGCGGCCCGAGTCGTAGTCGAGCGGGGCGTCGAGGAACTCGTCCATCCTCTTCTGCCACGGGACGTCCGCCGGGTGCCCGTGCATCTGTTCCATCATGGCCGCGTAGTCGTCCACCTCGACGACGTGGAACAGGTCGAGACCGCTGCGCCAGATCCGCCACGACCGCACCCCCGCCGCGCGCAGCGCCGCGTCGAGGTCGTCGGGAATCCGGGCGTGCGCGGCCTCGTAGGCGGCTTCCTTGCCCGGCTTGAGCCTGGTGTGCAGAGCGACTGTCTCCATCGTGCCGTTACCTTCCGTTCGGGTTGCCGGGCCGCGGTTCAGGGTGCGAGGGTCGTCGCCGTGGACGCGGCGGCGCGTTCGGCGCACTTGCGTGCCACCGGCGGTTTGAGGAACGCGAGCCCGGTCCGCGCGTCGTGGTCGGGGTCGATCCCGCGGCGGTGAACCCCGTCTCGGCCGTGAGGTGGCCGTCGAAACCCGTGTCGAGCGGGGCGTCGACCAGGCCCTCCCGGTCCTCGTCCCCGAGACCGGTGGGCAACCGCGTCTGCGTTCCCCTGGTGTCGGCGCTGTGGATCCGGTGCAGGTCCGCGCCCATCAGGTGGACCTGATCGGTGAGCGACTCCCGCCGGTAGCGGACGTGGCCGCAGTCGAACATCACCTTCACGTTCGGCCGCGTGATGTCCTCCATCAGCTCCATGGCGTCCTCGCCGCTCTCGCACAGGTTCGAGTTCTCCGCGAGCGGCTCGACCAGCACCGTGAGGCCGTACTGCGCCGCGTTGTCGGCGACCCGGGCCAGGCATTCGCGCGACCACGCCCAGGCCTTCCGCCGCCGGGTGCCGAAGACGACCCAGCCGGGCAGGTAGACCACCGCTCCGGCGCCCCGCTCCGCGCACAGTTCGTCGATCGCCCGGTAGTGCTCCACGGTCGCTTCGCGTTCCTCGGCCACGGGAGTGTTCGGGTTGCAACCGGGTCCCCCGGTGGGCGCCGGCCGATGCCCGAGACCTCGATGCCGTGGTCGTCGAGCAGGCTGCGCACCTCGCGCCGCCTGGCCGGGCTCAGGTACGGCGGACAGGCGTGCGGTGCGGCGGCACCGATCTCGACGCCGCCGAAGCCGATCCGCGCCAGTCGCTTGACGGTCTCGTCCGACGGGTACGCGGGGACCCAACTGCCGAAGCTGGAGTAGGACCAGGTGTGGTGGTCGAACTTGATCGCCATGAGCGTCCGCCTCTCGAGAGGGGTCAGCGTTCGAAGAGCTCTCGGAGGTGCCCTGCGAGGAAGACGCCGTCCGGGTCCCAGGCCCTGCGCAGGTCCTGGAACCGGTCCCACTCCGGGTAGCGCCCGGCCAGCTCCCGGCCAGTGCGGAAGTGGACCTTGGCCCAGTGCGGGCGGCCGCCGAAGTCCCACAGCACCGAGTCCACGGCGCGAAGCGGTGCGACCCACCCCTCGGGGTCTCGCACCGACACGGGGTGCGTCACGCCGATGTGGCAGGTGAGTGCCTGCCTGCTCGGGCTGAGCCAGGCGGTGTCCGCGGCGGTGAAGCGGACGTCCACCGGTGCGCAGACGCGCAACCCTCCTCGGCGCACTTCTCGTGCCAGGGCGCGGATCGCGTCGGCCGCCCGGTCGAACGGGACGCTGTACTCGGTGCCCTGCACGGGCGGCGGGAGGTGGTGCAGGAGTGCGTCGTCGCAGCGCATGACCTGCGCACCGCCCCGTCCGGCGGCCACGGCGGCCGCGTAGTGCGCGGCGCCCGCCACCCGCGGCGGCCAGGAGTTGTTGTACAGCAACGAAAGCAGCGCACCGGGCGGTCCCGGTGGCGAGGTCGGTGGCTCGTCCGTCGGCGCGGCCTCCCAGACGATCGCCTGCGAGGTGTGCGGGTACCACCAGAAGCCGCCGAAGCGGACTCCGCGGAACTCGTCGAGGTTCGCCAGCACCTCCGCCAGCGGGCGGCGCCGGACGACCTTGCGCAGCCGGTGGCCGGGCACGACGGCGAAGGTGAGGTCCAGGACCACGCCGAGGCACCCCAGGTGCACGCGGACGCCGTCGAGCTCCGGGTCGTCCTGCGTGATCGTGCGCACCCGGCCGTCCGCGGTGAGGATCCGCGCCGCCACGACGTGGCTGGAGAGCGTGCCGTGCCGGGGACTGCTCCCGTGGGTGGCCGTGGCCACGACGCCGGCGACGGTCTGCTCGTCGATCGCGCTCTGGTTCGGCAGCGCGAAGCCCGCCGCGGCGAGCTCCCGGTTCAGCTCGCGCATCGTCGTGCCCGCCTTCACCGTGACCGTCATGGCCGCCGGGTCGACGGCGACGACACCGCGGTGGTGGCGCAGGTCGAGCAGCGTCCGGCCGGTCGGTGCGACGAGGTTGGCATACGAGTGCCCCGACCCCACCACGCTGATGCCGCGTGCGCGTGCGGTGTCGTCGAGCACGACCTCGCGCAGCCGGTCCGCGGTGTCGGGAGCGAGGAGGCGGTCCGCGATGCCGCGGACCGCCCCGCTCCAGTTGGACCACGCCGTGCGCCGGCGTTCCCCGGCGGTGATCTCCGGTCCTGGTGTCAACCGCGGTGCGTCGGTCATCTCTACCTCGTGGTCAGCCGCTCGGCGAACTCGTCCGTCGTCATCCGCTCCGCCTGCCGCGACTCGAAGTACCACTCGGTGAGCCTCTTGAGGCCGGTGTGGAACGGCACCTCGGGCGTCCAGCCGAGCCGTTCGAGCGCCATGGCCGCGGACGCGACCCGGTTGTAGGGGCCGGTCGGCTTGTCCGGCAGCGGCTTGATCTCCGTGTCGGCCTGGCCGGTGAACTCGAGGATCATCCTGGCCGCTTCCCTGACCTGGATCGGCTCCTCGGTGCCGAGGTTGATCGCGCTGCCGTCGTGGACACGTTCTCCGGCGAGGACCAGACCGCGCACGATGTCCGTGACGTAGGTCCAGTTGCGGATCTGGGTCCCGTCGCCCCAGACCTCGAAGGGCTTCTGCTGGATGAACGCCCGGCCCACCATGGCGGTCAGGGCGTGACTTTCCGGGCAGCGCTCGCCGTAGACCGTGAACAGGCGGCACGACACCGACGGGAACCCGAGCTCGCTGTGGAGCGCGGCGAGCCGCTGCTCCGTCATCAGCTTGGCCCAGCCGTAGATCCCGTCCGCGTGGAAGGGCGGCCCCACCTGGGGTTCGGTGAGCCGCACCTCCTCGTTCACGTCGGCCTGGAGGTCGACCGGGTAGACGCAGCCGGAAGAGGCGAAGACGAAGTTCTCCACTCCCGCGTCGACCGCCGCCTGCGAGACCACGCCGTCCAGGACGAAGTTGCGCGAGCACGCGGCCTGGTGCAGCTCGATGAACCCCCTGCCGCCGTGGATCGCGGCGAGGTGGAAGACGACGTCGACACCGCGCACCACCTCGGCGGCGAGCCGCGGGTCACAGAGGTCGCCCTCCACGAACTCCCAGGCGGACTCCGGAACGGCGCTGAGGTTCTCCAGGCGTCCCGAACTGAGGTCGTCGGCCACGCGCACCCTGGCACCGGCACCGACGAGGTGCTCCACCAGGTGCGATCCGATGAACGAGCAGCCACCGGTGACCAGCACTCGTTTACCGCGCCAGAATTCCTGCTGGGTCATGGGGGTTTCCATTCGTGAGATCGGGCTGTCGTATTTTTCTCCGCAGCTGCCGATGGGAGTTCCCGATCGGCAGCCGCTTGTCGACTGAAGGGAGTGTGGGACATTTGGCACCGATCATTCAGAGCCCGTTCCAATGCGCGGAACGGAGTTCAGGCCGGGCCGGCGGAGCGGAGTTCGTTCCGCCGAACGGGACGGGAGGTGGTCCGATCCGCACCAGGTCCATACCTTCCACCGGGGAGGCGATCACCGGAAGGCGGAGGACGATGCCTGGACCGCTCAACCCCGTGCAGTCGGATGCACTGCCCGCAGCACCCGTGCTCGACTGGCGCGACGGCCGCGGCGCCGGGGGCAACGCCTGGGTGCCGGAGGAGCTCTACCGCGAGATCCTGGAACGGATGCCCGTCGTCTGCGTCGACACGCTCGTCGTCCGCGCCGGCGAGGCGTTGCTCACCCGGCGCACCCAGGAACCCCAGGCGGGTTCCCTGTGGTTGCAGGGCGGCCGCATGCGCAAGGGCGAGCAGCTCGCCGAGGCCGCGGTGCGCACGGCCGAGCAGGAGTCCGGGCTGAGCTTGACCCTGCGTGGTGTGCTGGGGACCTTCTCCACCGTCTTCGAGGCCTCAGCGCACGGCGACTCCTCCACCCACACCGTCAACGTCACCTTCCTCGCCCACGCCGAGCACGACGCCCGGCCGCGGGTCGACAACACGCACGACGACTTCGTCTGGTGGCCGCTGACGGAACCCACCGGGAACGCCTACCTCGACCAGCTCTTCGCGCTGGCGACGAAGCAGCTGGACGTTGCCGGTCGGAGCTGAATTCACTCGTGTCGCTGTTCGGTAGATATGCGCCACATTCCAGGATTCGCCATTTGCGATTCTTCCGGCTGACCCGACGGTTGGAATGCAAGCTTCTGGCTTTGCTGCTGTGTCATCAGCGCGGCCTCCAATTCTGCTCCGCCCGTTCGCGGGCGCGTCGAAACGGAGTCCTCGGTGTTCGCAGTGCATGTCGTTCCAGACGATCTCGGCCGATTCGCTGAAACGAGCGGCGATCTCAACGGTTGCCCCTGGACGCGGACTACGCGTCCAGGAGCGGGTTCGGCGCGGAGGTGGCGCAGGGCGCGCTCACGGTCCTCATGCCTTGGCGGGTCTGTCCGCGCAGGACGCTGCGGACGTGCGGCGTGTCCGGGCGCGCAGACCTGGCAGCACTACGTGGACGCCAAGCGCCGCTGCGAAGAGCCGCTGCGCACGACGATCAGCGAGCACCCCGGCCTCGGCGGGCTCGTCCTGCGGCCCCCGAGGATGGACACCGGGTTCTCACCGACGGTCCGCGGGGTCGTCGACGGGCTCGCCGTCGAAGCGGTCGCCGCCGCGGCGGTGGCCGGACTCGGTCGGGTGAGCGCCGGCCGGGTCGAGGTGCTGGAGTCCTTCGCACCCGCAGCTGAGTCGTCGACGGCGGACGGCGCCGTGCTCGCCGTCGCCGCGACCTTCACCCCCGACCCGCTGGCACCCCCGACGCGATGGCGGAGCCCCTCACCGCGTGGTGCCGCGACCTCGGTCTCGGCCTGCGTCCGGTGCTCGCGCCGTTCGGGCAAGTGTTCCAGGAGCTGCTCGACCCCGCGAGCACCCCCGGGTCCGCGCGGTCGGGATGTGCGGTGGTGCTGATGCGCTTCGACGACTGTCCGGCCGAGGAGACCGAGCGCACCCTGTGCGAGCTGGCCGAGGCCGTGCGGTCGTTCGCCGCTCGGGCACGCGTCCCGCTGCTGCTCCGCGTCTGCCCCAGCCCGTCGGCCCTGGCGTGGATCCGGGCCGGCAACGGCTTTTCGACGGCCTGGGCATCGCGAACGTGTTCGTCACTCGTGCTCCCACACTGCTCCCGATTTGCGCGAACGCTCGGGCACACCCGGAGCCGCTGAAGGACATCTGACCAGCCTGAACGCGCTGGTGGGTCAGTAGACTCCGGTCGTTGAGCACTTAATGGATTCCTCTGTAGACGGTGGGCAGGGTGGTGGACATGAGCCCGCGAACAGGCCTCACCCGCGTGCTGGACGACCTGGGCACCACGCTGATCGACCTCGTGCGCGGCGACCCCGGCCGGTCCTCGGACATCGGCGGCGTCGTGATCCACGACCCGGACGACGACCAGGCGCTGCCGCCGTCCGCGCTGGTGCTGGGCGTCGGCGTGCGCGAGCCGGCCGGGCTGCTCGACCTGCTGGGCGAGCAGGACGCGGCGGCGCTCGTCGTGCGCGGCCCGGTCGTGGTGACCGACGAGGTCGCCGCGGCCGTCGACCGGTCCGGGGTGGCGCTGCTCGGCCTCGCGCCGGGCGCGTCGTGGAACCAGCTCGCGGCGATGCTGCGCTCGCTGCTCGCCGAGGGCGAGGTCGACCCGTCCGAGACCCTCGGCGGCGTGCCGGCCGGGGACCTGTTCGCGCTGGCCAACGCCGTGGCGTCGTTGATCAGCGCCCCGGTGACGATCGAGGACCGCAGCTCGCGCGTCCTCGCGTTCTCCGGCCGCCAGGACGAGGCGGACGCGTCGCGCGTCGAGACGATCCTGGGCAGGCAGGTGCCGGCGCGCTTCTCCCAGCTGCTGGAGGCGCGCGGGGTGTTCCAGCAGCTCTACCGCAGCGACGAGCCCGTCACCGTCGAGGGCCTGCCCGCCGACGACGGCACGTTCTGCCTGCCGCGTGTCGCCGTGGCCGTTCGCGCGGGCGACGAGTTCCTCGGCTCGATCTGGGCCGCCGTGCGCTCCCCGCTCTCGCCCGACAGCTCCGCGGCCTTCCGCGACGCGGCCAAGCTCGTGGCGCTGCACATGATGCGCCAGCGGGCGGGCGCGGACGTCGAACGGCGGCTGCGCGCGGACCTGGTGTCGACGGCGGTGGAGGGCGGTCCGGGCGCGGCGGAGGCGGTCCGGCGTCTCGGACTCGCCGACCAGGCGTGCGTGGTGCTCGCGTTGGCCTTGGCCCACTCGCACGGCGACGACCCGGCCGCCCACGCCCGTCTCCTCGCCGAACGCCAGCAGGTCGCCGACGCGTTCGCCATGCACCTCACGGCCGTGCACCCGCGCGCGGCGGCCGCGTTGATCGGTGACGTCGCCTACGCGATCCTGCCCGCCGAGTCCGAGGACCGGGCGTTGCGGATCGCGGCCGACTTCCGCACCCGCATCGGCAACCAGGTGCTCGTCGGCGTGGGCGAGGTGTCGGACGGCCTGACGCTGTCGCGCTCGCGGGCCGGCGCCGACCTGGTGCTGCGGGTGCTGCGGGCCGGCCGTGCCTCACGTCCGGTCGCGCGGGTGTCCGATGTGCACAGCGAGGGGTTGTTGCTGGAGCTGTCGGACCTGATCGCCGAACGCGGGGACGCGCTGACCGGGCCCGTCGCGCGGCTGATCGCGTACGACCGCAAGCACAACGCGTACCTGGTCGAGACGCTCTCCGCGTGGCTGGACGCGTTCGGGGACGTGGCGGCCGCGTCCGCCGCCGTGTTCGTGCACCCCAACACGTTCCGGTACCGGCTGCGGCGGTTGTCGGAGGTCGGGGGGATCGACCTGGGCGACCCGAACGCGCGGTTCGCGGCGATGCTGCAGCTGCGGTTGTGGCGGCCGGACCGCTGACCCGTCAGGGCTGGGACGTCCGCACGTGCCGTTGTGCCAGCGCCACGAACGCCTCCGTCGACGGGTGCGCCGCCCCGGCCGGCCACGCCAGGTGCACCGAGACGGGGTCGGCGTCGGTCAGCGGCAGGTAGGTGATGCCGGGCTGCGGGTGGTGGTGACGGGTGCCCGCCGCCGTGACGCCGACCGTCGTGCCGGTCGCGATGGACGTCAGCCACTCGACCACGCCGGGCACGTCCACCGTCCGCGGCCGTGCCCCGGCGGGCCAGAGGTCGGCGCTGGTGGTCGCCGCCGTCTCGCACACCGCGACGCATTCGCCCACCAGGTCGTCCAGGACGAGGGCTTCCCGGGACGCGAGCGGGTGGTCGTCCGCGACCGCCGCGATCCGCGGTTCCTCGACCAGCGTCACGTGGCCGAGGCCCGTGTCGGCGGGTTCGGTGCGCAGGACGGCCACGTCGGCCGCGCCGCGCCGCAAAGCCGCCTCGGGGTCGTCGGCCTGCCGGATGCGCACGAGGACGTCCGGGTGCTCCGCGCGCCACTCCCGCAGGAACGGGATCGTGAACCGGCCGAGCGCGGCCCACGCGAACGTCAGCCTGATCGGCTGCGGCTGGACGACCTGCGCCAGCGCCGAGTCGAGCGAGGTGAGGATGCGGTGGCTGTGCTCCCACAGCCGGTGCCCGGCGTCGGTCAGGGCGACGTGCCGGGTGGTGCGGTCGACGAGCCGCACGCCGAGGCGCCGTTCCAGTTGCTCCAGCGTCCGGGAGAGCGCGGGCTGCGTGACGTGCAGCGCCCGCGCGGCCGCGGTGATCGACCGGTGGTCGCCGATCGCGGCGAGCGCCCGCAGGTGACGCAGCTCCACATTCATGACCACCGATCATAAGTGCTGCACGAACGGCATTTCACAGGCGCTTCGAGCGGACCTAGCGTCGACGGCATGAGGATTTTGCTCGTAGGAGCCACCGGCCTGCTCGGCACCGCCGTCCACCAGGCGCTCACCGAACGCAAGCACGACGTCGTGACCGTCTCGCGCACCGGAGGCGATCTGCGGTTCGACGTCACCGACCCGGCGCAGGTCGCCGAGCTCTACCGGACCGCGGGGCAGGTGGACGCCGTCGCGTCGGCCGCCGGGCACGTGCCGTTCAAGCCGTTGCGCGACCTGTCGGTCGCGGACTACCAGGCCGGGGTGACCGGGAAGGTGCTGTCCCAGGTCGCGCTCGTGAGGGAAGGGCTCGCGCACGTCACCGAGTCGTTCACGCTGATCACCGGCGTGCTCGCCCGCGAACCGGTCGTCACGGGCGCCGCCGCCTCGCTGGCCAACGGCGCCGTCGAGGCGTTCGTGCGGGCGGCCGCCATCGAGATCGCGCCGCAGCGGATCAACGCCGTGAGCCCGACCGTGTTCACCGAGGCGCTCGACGTCTACGGCGACTACTTCCCCGGCATGAAGCCGGTGCCGCTGGCCGACGTCGCGCGGGCGTACGTCCGTTCGATCGAGGGCCGGCAGACCGGGCAGGTCTACGTGCCCTGAACCCGCACCCGGCTCAGCAGGCGGTCCACCAGGCCGGGCAGCTGCTGCTCCCCCGCCCCTTCGAGCCACAGCCCGATGCCGGTGCGGATCGTGGTGAGGAACGTCGCCGCCATCAGCCGGGCGACCTCCTCGTCCGGCTCGCGCGGGACCAGTGCGGCGGTCAGGTCGCGTTCCAGCGCCACCTGACCGCCTGCCTGGCGCGCGAGCAGTGACGGGTGCCGGCGCAACAGCCGCAGCTGGGCCATCCACTCGACGTCCGGGAGCGGCCGGACGCGGTACAGCTCGGCCGTGGACGCGCGCAGGGCCTGCCACGCCTCCTCGTCCGCCGGACGCGCCTCGACGAGCGAGATCAGCGCCCTGAGCCGTTCGCGGTCCGCGTCCAGCACCGCGTCCTCCTTGCTCGCGAAGTAGTTGGAGAACGTCCTGCGGGACACCCCTGCCTCGTCCGCGATGTCCTCGACCGTCACCCCGTCGAGCCCGCGTTCCACCGCGAGCCGCAGGGCCGCGCCGGCCAGCGCCCGTCTGGTCACCGCCTTCTTCTGCTCGCGCAGCGTGGTGGGGCTCTCCATGCGGATCAGCGTAGCGGGTGTAAGTTGCTCATTGCGCAAATTTGCACACCGCGCAAGAATTAGGGCGACGAAGGGGCGGACGTGACGATCGAGACTCGGGCGATGGGGCACCGGCAGGTGCTTGAGTCGCTGTCCGGACTGCTGCTCGCGCTGTTCGTGGCCATGGTCAGCTCCACGGTGGTCTCCACCGCGCTGCCGCGGATCATCGGCTCGCTGAACGGCACGCAGACGCAGTACACCTGGGTGGTCACCGCCACCCTGCTCACGGCGACGGCCACGACCCCGATCTGGGGCAGGCTCGCCGACCTGTTCAACAAGAAGACGCTGGTGCAGGCCGCGATCGTGATCTTCGTGATCGGCTCGCTGCTCAGCGGCTTCGCCCAGGACACCGGGCAGCTGATCGCCGCCCGCGCGTTCCAGGGCCTCGGCGTCGGCGGCCTGCAGGCGCTGGTGCAGGTCGTGATCGCCGCGATCATCCCGCCGCGCGAGCGGGGCCGCTACAACGGCTACCTCGGCGCGGTCATGGCCGTCGCGACGGTCGGCGGCCCGCTGCTGGGCGGCCTGATCGTCGACGTGTCGTGGCTCGGCTGGCGCTGGTGCTTCTGGGTCGCCGTGCCGATCGCCGCGCTGGCGTTCGGCGTGCTGCAGGCCACCCTGAAGCTGGAGACCGTGCGCCGCGAGAACGTCAAGATCGACTACCTCGGCGCCGTCCTGATCGCCGCCGGCGTGAGCGTGCTGCTGATCTGGGTCTCGTTCGTCGGCAACTCGTTCGACTGGCTGTCGTGGCAGACCGCGGCCATGGTCGGCGCCGGTGTCGCGCTGCTCGGCGTCGCGGTCGCCGTGGAGCTGCGGGTCGGGGAACCCGTCGTCCCGCTGCACATCGTCGCCCGCCGCACCCCCGCCCTGGCGATCATCGCGAGCCTCGCGGTCGGCATGGCCATGTTCGGCGGCGCGGTGTTCCTCGGCCAGTACTTCCAGATCGGCCGAGGCTACTCCCCGACCGAGGCTGGCCTGCTGACCATTCCGATGATGGCGGGCGTGCTGGTGTCGTCCACGGTCTCCGGCCGCATGATCAGCCGCACCGGCAGGATCAAGCCGTACATCGTCGCGGGCACGATCATCCTGGTGCTCGGCTTCCTGGGCCTGGGCTTCGTCGACCACGCCACCGCGCTGTGGATCGTCGGTGCCGCGATGGCCGTCGTGGGTGTCGGTGTCGGCATGACGATGCAGAACCTCGTGCTGGCCGTGCAGAACAGCGTGCCGCTGAGCGAACTGGGCGCCGCGAGCGCGACCGTCACGTTCTTCCGCTCGCTCGGCGGCACGATCGGCGTCTCGGTGCTCGGCGCCGTCCTCGCCAACCGCGTCACCGCCGACCTCTCCGCCGCGCTGCACGTGCCGGCGGGCCAGTCGACCGGCAGCACCAGCGCCCTGAACCTGCAGGCGCTGCCACCCCAGGTCCAGACGGTCGTGCACACCGTCTACGGCGACGCGACGGCCCACATCTTCCTGATCTCCGCCGCGGTCGGCGTGGTCGGCATCGTCGCGGCACTGCTCCTCAAGCCGATCACGTTGCGCACGACGATCGACCTCGAGGAGAAGGAAGCAGACTCAGCGGTCGCGCGATGACCGAGGAGGAACCATGAGCGCCGGCCCGAACAACGCCTTCCAGTCCGCGGTGGACGAGTTCGGTCCCGCTCCCCTGCCGTCGTCGCGGACCATCATGGTCGGCGTCGACGGCTCGGACACGGCGATGCGCGCCGCGGCCGCCGCCTTCGGCCTGGCCCGCCGCCAGGGAGCCCGGCTGGTCGTCGCCTTCGTGGCGTGCCACTCGTCCCTGGCGGCGTTCAGCCCGGCCGTGGCGTCGGTGTTCGAGCACGAGGCCACGGCCCGGCTGCACGCCGAGCTCAGCGACCAGACCCGTCGCGCCGCCGAGGAACTGGACGTGCCGGTGACGTTCGTGAAGGCGTTCGGCGACCCGTTCACGGTGCTGCGCGACTCGGCGGACCAGTGCCAGGCGGACATGGTGGTCGTCGGGGCGTCGCGGCAGGCGGGACACCGGTTCGCCGGGTCGGTCGCCACCCGGCTGGTCAAGACGGGGCACTGGCCGGTGCTCGTGGTGCCCTGACCCGGTTCCACCCCGGCAGCCACCACTCGGACGACTTTGACCGGGACGGGACAGCCCGTGCGTTAGGACTGGGCGCCATGGTCCTGCCCGCGTTCACCGCGCACCCCGCCCCCGAACGACCGACGAGCGACCCCCTCAACCCCACCCCGGCCACGCTCTGGTACCCGACTCCCGCCGACGAGGCGAAGATCATCGAGCAGGGCCTGCCGATCGGCAACGGCCGTCTCGGCGCCCTGGTCGGCGGTGGCGTCGAGAAGGACTTCCTGTACCTGACCGACGTCACCCTCTGGACCGGTGGCCTCAACGACACCCCCGACGCCGACGGCCAGCTCCCCTACGACTCCCCGCACTTCGGCACGTTCTCGCTGCTCGCCAGGCTCTACGTCGAGATGCCGTCCCACGCCGGCGCCACCGGCTACCGCCGCGAGCTGGACCTCGGCAACGGCCTGGTCACCACGGAGTACGCGCACGGCGGCAAGCGGTACCGCCGCGAGATGTTCTCGAGCCACCCGGACGACGTGGTGGTCGTCCGCCTCACCGGCCCGGACCAGTCCGGCACCGTCACCCTGACGGGCGCGCACGGCGAACCGACCGCCGGCGACACCACGCACACCGCCGCCGTCTTCACCGGCTCGTTCGCGAACGGGCTCGCGTACAGCGGCGTCGTCACCGCGTTCAGTCCGGACGGGACAGTCGCGGTCGACGGCACGAAGCTGACCTTCACCGGCTGCTCGGACCTCGTCGTCCTGTTCTCCGGCGGCACCAACTACGTCCCGGACGCCGCGGCCGGCTTCCTCGACCCGCGGGTCGATCCGGCCCGGACCGCCCTGCGGAAGGCGGCCGTCCGAGCCACCCCCGACGACCTGGTCCGCACGCACGTGGCCGACTACCGCGAGCGGTACGACCGCCAAGAGCTCGACCTCGGCCGTTCCACCGACGCCCAGCGCGAGATGGACACGTGGACCCGCCTGCGGGCGAGGGCGGCCGGCACCACCCCGGACCCCGAACTGGAGGCGAGCTACCTCCAGTTCGGCCGCTACCTGGCCATCACCGGCTCACGCGACACCCTGCCGATCACCCTGCAGGGCCTGTGGCTGTCGGACAACGACCCCGCCTGGCACGGCGACCACCACACCGACATCAACATCCAGATGAACTACTGGCTGGCCGACCGAGCCGCCCTGCCCGACACGTTCGAAGCCCTCGCGAACTACTGCACCGCCCAGCTCCCGGCGTGGACCGGCACCACCCGGTCGGTGTTCCAGGACCCCCGCAACAGGTTCCGCAACACCGGCAACCGCGTGGCGGGCTGGGCGGTCGCCTTCTCCACCAACATCCACGGCGGCAGCGGCTGGTGGTGGCACCCCGGCGGCAACGCCTGGCTGTGCATGTCGCTCTACGAGCACTACGAGTACACCCTCGACCGCGACTACCTGGCCAAGATCTACCCACTGCTCAAGGGTGCCTGCGAGTTCTGGGAGGCCCGCCTCGTCGAAACCCCGCAGGGCCTGGTCGACGACCACGACTGGTCACCGGAACACGGCCCGCAGGACACCCGCGGCATCACCTACACGCAAGAGCTCGTGCACCACCTCTTCGGCAAGTACCGCACCGCCACCGACGTCCTGCGCCGAGACCAGCCCTACGGCCGCAAGATCGCAGCCCTGCGAGACCGCCTGCACCTCCCGGAGGTGAGCCCGAAAACCGGAATGCTGCAGGAGTGGATGTCCCCCGACGACCTGGGCGAGACCACCCACCGCCACCTCTCCGCGCTGGTCGGCTTCTTCCCGGGCGACCGCATCAACCACGACGACTCCCCCACCACCCTGCTCGACGGCGTGCGGCAGCACCTGATCAGCCGGGGCATGGAGAGCTTCGGCTGGGGCCTCGCCTGGCGAGCGGCCTGCTGGGCCCGCCTGAAAGACGCCGACCGCTCCTACGAACTCATCCAGAAGGTCATCCGCCCGTCGATCGACAACGCGAACGGCACAGCCCCGAACTTCTTCGACATGTACAGCTTCGGCGACAGTTCGACCTTCCAGATCGACGCGAACCTCGGCGCCCCCGCCGCCATGCTGGAAATGCTGCTGTACTCCCGCCCCGGCGTGATCGAGCTGCTCCCCGCGCTGCCTTCGGCGTGGAAGACGGGCTCGGCCACCGGCATCGGCGCACGCGGCGGCTTCTCGGTGGACATGGCGTGGAAGGACGGCGAGGTCACCAGCGCGACCGTCCGAAGCGTGGGCGGCACGGAGACCGAGGTGCGCTTCGGCACCTGGCGACGGCGGATCACCCTGCGGGAGGGCGAGTCCACGACCCTGCGCCCCTAGCCGCGAGGCCGAAGGCGAGCAGGCTTGGCTTGGCTTGGCGCGAGGCCGAAGGCTGAGCCGAGCCGCTTCCGGCTTTCAGCAAGGCCTGCCGCACGCACCTGCGCGACAGGAACCCGCACACAGGGGAACGCTACGCAACCGCAGCCGTGGACCCCCGAACCACCAACCCGGTGGCCAGCTCGATGTGCAACGCCTCCAACGCCTGTCCCTCCACCATCCGGATCAACTGGGCCACAGCGATCCGCCCCATCTCCTCCAACGGCTGCCGAACGGTGGTCAACGGCGGCGAGGTCGCCTCGGCCAGATCGATGTCGTCGAACCCGGCGACCGACAGATCGGCAGGCACCCGAAGCCCCAGCTCCCGAGCAGCCTGCAAAGTCCCCACCGCCACCTTGTCGTTGAAGCAGACGATGGCCGAGGGCCGGGGCGAGCCCTGCAACAACTCGGCGGCGGCACGACGGCCATGCGCGGTGGTCGGCTCCACGTGCCGCAACCGATCAGCCCGCAGCAGCACCCCGGCCTGGGCCAGCGCCGCCCGGTGCCCGGCCAGCCGGGCGTCCCCCGCCAGCCACTCCTCCGGCCCGGCGATCACAGCGATGTCCCGGTGCCCCAGCGAGATCAGGTGGTCCGCCACAGCCCGAGCCCCGGCGAAGTGCGCAGCGGACACCGAGGCGATGTCCGGCAACGGCGGCACCCGCGGATCCAGCACCACGAACGGGAACCCGGCCCGGGACAGCGCGAGCAGCTCCTCCCCGTCCTCGGGAGGCAGGATCAAGATCGCCGCGTCCACGTCACCGGTCTCGGGCAACGACCGCAGGACGGAGGATCCCTGCCCGGACTCCCCGGCGTCCAGCACCAGCCGCAGCCCGTGCAGCTTCAACCCTTCGGCGACCGAGGACACGAGCAACCCGAAGTAGTCCGTCAGCACGTACGGACACCGGACGTAAACGGTACGAGTCCGCTGTGAGGCCACCGCGCGCCGCTCCACGGCCTGCAACACCAGGTCACGGGTCCGCTGGGCCACGTTCACGTGGTCGTTCAACACGCGGGAGACGGTCGCGATCGAGACACCGGTCTCCGCCGCGATGTCCCGCAGGCTCGCGCGTTGTTTCACGTTCTCGATCTTGCGTTCCACCAGGTCACTGTACCGGAACTCCACCAGACCATTGACGCTCGCCACGACCGGGTGTTTCATCCTGAAACACAGACGTTTCACAGTGACGAACACCGTTACAAGGCCGAAGGACGGCGATGAGAACTACTGCGATCGTGGCTCTGGTAGCCGCCCTGACGGCTGTGCCGGCCGCTGAGCCCGCTTCGAGCGCACCCGGCTCGGCCCGGGTGCGGGTGTGGGTCACCACGCCGGACCGGGCGGAACTGATGCACGAACGCCCACGCGTCACGTTCGGCAAGCAGCGGTCAGCGCACCCGACGATCGTGGTCGACCCCGGTCGCCGCTACCAGGAGGTCGACGGCTTCGGCGCGTCCATCACCGACTCGTCGGCGGAACTGCTCGCGAACCTCCCGCCCGCCACCAGGGCCGACACGATGCGCAAGCTGTTCGACCCGAAGACCGGCATCGGCGTCAGCTTCCTGCGCCAGCCCGTCGGCTCGTCCGACTTCACGGCGGCGAAGGAGCACTACACCTACGACGACGTGCCTGCCGGGCAGACCGACTTCGCGTTGCGGCACTTCAGCATCCGGCACGACGAGGCGAAGATCCTCCCGTTGCTGCGCGAGGCGAAGCGGCTCAACCCGAGGCTGAAGGTCATGGCCACGCCGTGGAGCCCGCCGGCGTGGATGAAGACCAACAACTCGCTCGTCGGCGGTCAGCTCAAAGACGACCCGGGGATCTACGACGCGTACGCGCGTTACCTCGTGAAGTTCGTCCAGGCGTACGCGAGGGCCGGTGTGCCGGTCGACTTCCTGTCGGTGCAGAACGAGCCGCAGAACCGCAAACCCGACGCCTACCCCGGCACCGACATGCCGGTCGCGCAGCAGGTGCGGGTGATCGAGGCGCTCGGCCCGAAGCTCGCGCAGGCGAGCCCGCGCACCAAGATCCTCGGCTTCGACCACAACTGGGCCACGCACCCCAACGACGGCACGGCGGAGGCCGACTACCCCTACCAGGTGCTGCGCAGCAAGGCCGCGAAGTGGGTCGCGGGCACGGCGTACCACTGCTACTACGGCGATCCGAGCGCGCAGGCCGCGTTGCACACCGCGTTCCCGGACAAGGGGATCTGGTTCACCGAGTGCTCGGGGTCCAGGGGCGCCAACGACCCGCCGGCCAAGGTCTTCAGCGACACGCTGCGCTGGCACGCCCGCAACGTCGTCCTCGGCACCACCCGCAACTGGGCGCGCAGCGCGGTGAACTGGAACATCGCCCTCGACAGCACCGGCGGCCCGCACCTCGGCGGCTGCGGCACGTGCACCGGTCTCGTCACCGTGCAGCCGGACGGCTCGGTCGTCACCGACGCCGAGTACTACACGATCGGGCACCTGTCGAAGTTCGTGAAGCCGGGTGCGCGGCGGATCGGGAGCACGTCGTTCGGCACCACCGGCTGGAACGGGCAGATCATGGACGCCGCGTTCCGCAACCCGGACGGCTCCACGGCCCTGGTGGTGCACAACCAGCACGACGACCCGCGCTCGTTCGCGGTGGACCTCGGTGACCGGACCTTCGAGTACACCCTGCCCGGCGGTGCGCTGGCGACGTTCACCTGGACCACCCAGCACCGGAGCAGGCTCGACCAGGTGCCGCTGACGGGTGCCACCGCGTCGCCCGACGGCGCGGCGGCCATCGACGACGACGTCTCGACCCGCTGGTCCAACGGCGCCGCCCAGGCCCCCGGCCAGTTCCTGCAGGTCGACCTGGGACGTCGCAGGGACTTCCGGCGCGTGGCGGTCGACTCCGGCGGCAACCTCGGCGACTACGCCCGCGACTGGGAGCTCTCGGTCAGCGACGACGGCACGTCCTGGCGCTCGATCGCGTCCGGCGAAGGCACCGGCCAGCTGACCACGATCGACGTCCGCCGCACCACCGCGCGCTACCTGCGCATCACGTCCACCGGGAGCGCGGCCAACTGGTGGAGCATCGCCGATTTCCGCCTCTACAACTGAAAAATCCGCTGTCGGGCGCCCAAACCCCTGCAAGGAGCGCTTATGTCGAAGATGACACAACGGTGGCGCGGCATCGCACTGGCGGCAGTCGCGGTGACGGCGGGAAGCACCCTGGTCTCCCCCGCCGCCACCGCCGCGACCAACGCGAGCGTGTGGCTCACGACCGGTGACCGGTCCGCCCAGCTGACCCGGCAGGCGGACGTGGCGTTCGGCTCGGGCGGCTCCGGGTCGACAATCACCGTGAACCCGAACACCACCTACCAGTCGATGGTGGGCTTCGGTGCGTCGTTCACCGACGCGGCGGCGTGGAACGTCTTCAACTCCCCGCGCCGCAACGAGATCATGAGCAACCTGTTCGACCGGAACACCGGCATCGGCATGAGCTTCATCCGGCAGCCGGTCGGCGCGACCGACTTCTCGCGCAGCTTCTACACCTACAACGACGGCGCGGCGGACCCGTCTCTCTCGCGGTTCTCGATCGACCACGACCGGCCGTACATCCTGCCGCTGCTGCAGCAGGCCAAGCAGATCAACCCGCAGCTCGCCGTGATGGCGACGCCGTGGAGCGCGCCCGCGTGGATGAAGAACAACAACAGCCTCATCCAGGGATCCCTCAACGACGGCCGGATCGGTGTCTACGCCGACTACCTGGTCAAGTTCGCGCAGGCGTACAGGGCCGCGGGCATCCCGATCGACTACCTGAGCGTGCAGAACGAGCCGAACTTCGAACCGCCGGGCTATCCCGGCATGAGGATGTCGGCACAGCAGCAGGTCAACGTCATCAACACGCTGGTGCCGAAGCTGCGTGCGGCCGGCGAGCAGGCAAAGGTCCTCGGCTACGACCACAACTGGGACGACACGACCTACCCGCAGACCGTGAACAGCGGCGCCGGCGGCAACGTGATCGGCTCCGCGTGGCACTGCTACGGCGGCAACCCGAGCGGCCAGTCGGTGGTGAAGAACAACCAGCCGGGCAAGGACATCTTCTTCACCGAGTGCTCCGGCACGAAGTCGGCCAACGACGCGGCGACGTTCCGCGACACGTTGCGCTGGCAGGGCATCAACCTCGCCATCGGCGCGACCCGCAACCACGCGCGCACGGTGACGACCTGGAACATGGCGCTGGACCAGAACAACGGCCCCGTGATCGGCAGCTGCACCAACTGCACAGGCGTCGTCACGACCAGCGGCAGCAACGTCACCTACAACGCCGAGTACTACGTGCTGGGCCACCTGTCGAAGTTCGTGCAGCCCGGCGCGGTCCGCGTCGACTCGACGGGCTACGGCGAGGGCGGCGTCCAGAACGTCGCGTTCCGCAACCCGGACGGCCGGATCGTGCTCGTCGCGCTGAACTCGGGCGGCCAGCAGGACTTCCGCGTCTCCTACGGCGGCCAGACGTTCGGCTACACCCTCCCCGCCGGAGCCATGGCGACCTTCACGTGGCCCGGCACGCTCGACCCCGGCACCCCACCGGCCGGGCGCACCGGCGCCATCACCGGCCTGGGCGGCAAGTGCCTCGACGTCACCGGCGGCTCCACCGCCAACGGCACCCTGCCGCAGCTGTGGACCTGCTTCAGCGGCCCGAACCAGACGTGGACGCTGGCCTCCGACGGCACGGTGCGCGGCCTGGGCAAGTGCCTCGACGTCACCGGCAACGGCACGGCGGACGGCACCGCGGTCCAGCTGTGGGACTGCTTCGGCGGACCGAACCAGAGGTGGACCGCCACCAACGGCACGTTGGTGAACGTCGGCTCCAACAAGTGCCTCGACGTCATCGGCCACAACACGGCCGACGGCGCGAAGCTGCAGATCTGGTCGTGCACGGGCGGGGCCAACCAGAGGTGGACCGTCCCCGCGTAGGTGACGGTGGGCTTGAGGTCGTGCCGTGCGGGTAACCGCGCGGCATGACCGATCCCGTGAACCCCGAAGCACCTCATTCCCCGGGAACGCCGAGCCTCGACGACCTCGAGACCCCGGAGCCGGAGATCCCGCAGGAGACGACCGAGGACGAGAGCGAACCGCCGGACTAGGCCGCCGCGCAGCGGCTATCCCGTGCCATGGACAACGACGAACTCCGGCGCTTCGTCCTCGACCGCCTGGACGAGGACGAGCGGCGCCTGGCCGACGGCGAACTGCCCCTGCTCGACGAGGCCGAGGGCAGGGGCAGGCTGCGCATCACGCGGTCCGACGACGGCGCCGGCCTGCTCCTGCTGCCCGGTCCGATCCAGGCGGCGGAGGAACGACACCCGGTGCCGTTCGGCGAGAAGGTCGCGCTGCTGCGCACCGAGGTCGAGCGCACCGAGGACGAGGCCGCGCTGCGCCTGCTGGCCGAGGCCTTCGACACCCACCACGACTGGCAGGAGGAGTGGCGATGACCGCGCCCGAGCCCGATCGAGTGACCGCGGAGAGCGAGCTGGAGGACGCGGACATCGGCGGCGAGCACACCCGCCCGACGTTCGCCGACGAGAACCCCGGTGGACCGCACCGGGGCCCTGACGAGTCGGAACCCCACGACGAGGGAGGCATGGACCAGCGGTAGGGCCACCCCCGCTCGGTGCGGGGAGTGTCCTCAGGCGCGCGCGGCGACCACGGCCCGGCGACCGGGCAGGAAGCCGCGCGCCGCCGTGAGCAGCGTGCGTGCCTCCATCAGCTCGCCGTATTCGAGGTGTTCGTCGGCCGCCGCGATGTGCGTCAGCGCCTGCCGGGGCGCGTCCGGTGCGTCCGTGACCGCTCGGGCCAGGCACTTGCGCGCCTGCTCGGCCTGGTCGACGAGGTCCGCACCGGGCGTGGTCCGGATGAGGGCGAGTGCGTCGCAGATGGCCCTGTCGAGTGCGCTGTGCATGGGATGGCCGCCTTGGGACAGTCGGGGAGGGGGCGCGCCGGCTGCTTGACGCGGCACCGGCTACCCGGGCCTCCGGCGCGCCAAACGCGAGGGGCGGTCCTTTTTCGGACGGGTCGCCGCGGTGCAGCGGCGGCACAGCCCCATCACGGGGGCGTCGGCGTCCGTCTCGGCCACCCACACCGCGTCGATCCACAGCACTCCGGGGAAGCGGGCGAGCCGCGCGCGGCTCAGCGGCACCCCGCACAGCGTCTGGTTCTGGCCCGGCCACCACGCGTGGACGTCACCCGACGGCATGCGCGTGCCCTCGTCGTCGCGCCAGCTGCTCGACGCGGCCACCGACGGCGTCGCGGGCATCGCGTCACCCTCCCAGGTTGTCCACCGCGGAGCTCAGCGCCGCGGCCGCCTCCTCGAGGGCGCGGTCGGACACCGGGCCCGCGCCGACGCGTTCGACCAGGTCGTCCTTGGTCACCACGGTCAGCGCCCCGCGCAGGGCGTCACCGTCCAGGTCCTCGCCTCCGGCCACCACGTAGTCGCCCTCGACGAGCACCAGCGCGGCGTCCGGGCGGGTCGACCCGAGCAGCCTCTTGAGGTCCTGCACCGGAACGGGCACGTCAGCCGTCCTCGCCGTAGCGGCCGCCGCCGTCCAGGCCGGCGCCGGGACCGGAGTCCCCCTGGCTCGGCGGTCGCTTCGACGCCTCCTCTTCGGTCGGCGTCAGCGGGGCACCGCTCCGCTCCTCCGCCGCACCGCGTTCGACGTGGTCGTGCTCGGGTTCGGTCATCGCTTCCTCCCTCTTGTCCTCGAAGGGGTCCGGGCCGCCCGCGCAACGCGGGCGGCCCGAACCGGTGTCACTGCCCGGAGATCCGCTGTCCGGACTCGCGCGCGTGGCCGCCGACGTCCTGCGCGGCCTCCTTCGTGTGCGCGGCCGTGGTCTGGGCCGCGTCGGCGGCGACCTGCTTCACCTCGCCGGCCGCGTCGCTCACCGAGGACTGCAAGTCCTCCTTGAGGCTCTGCGCCGACTCCGCCACCGCTTCCTTCGCCGGCTCCAGCACGTCCGAGAAGCTGTCGGAGAGCTGTTGCACCGCCTGCTGTTCCGCGTCGGTGCGGGGCAGCAGCGCCGCGAGCAGCAGGCCGCCGCCGAACGCGATCAGGCCGGCCGCCAGGGGGCTGCCCTGCGTCTGCTGGGCGATGCGCTGCGGTGTCTGCTGCACGGCGTTCGCCGCCTGCTCGGCCCGTTCGGTCACGGCGTTCGCCGCCTGTCCGGCCCGTTCGGCCACGGCGGTGCCGGCGTCCTGACCCTGTTCCCGCACGGCCGACGTGACCTGCGTGGCGGTTCCCATCACTCGCTCCTTCACCGAGACCAGCCCGCGCCGCACCCCTCGGACGCGCCGCTGGGCGATGGCCTTCGGACTCGTGTGGTCGACCAGGCGGTTGGCGTCGGCCCGCAGCTCCGCACGGGTCACTTCGATCTCACGCCTTATTTGGTCGGGTGTTTCGCCCATTCCGCGTCCTCCTTCAACGTTGCGACGGTGCGTTCCGGCTTCGGGTTGACGGTGCGCAGCTTGGCGCGGCCGGAGGTGTAGAGGACCGCTCCGGCGATGCCCCACAGCGCGGCGACGATCAGCGCGGCCCAGCCCAGCGGCATGACCGCGCCGAGCGCGAACACCAGCGCGAAGCTCAGCAGCACGGTCGTCAGGTAGCCCGCGAACCCCGCGGCGGCGAGCATTCCCGTCGCCTTGCCCGCCTTGGACGCCTCCTCGCGGAGCTCGGCCTTGGCGAGCTCCAGCTCCTGGCGCATCAGCTTGGACAGGTCACCGGTCAGCTCGTTGAGGAGATCACCGAGAGACTCGCCGGTGGTGTCCACTCGCGACGGCGGCATCTCAGGGCTCGACATGCGGCACCCCCGCCGGGGGAACAGCGGGCGCCGGGGGCACGGCGGGCCCCGCCGGAGGAACAGCGGGCGCAGCCGGGGGCACGGCGGATGCCGCGCTCGGCGTCAAAGGTGCGCCGTAGCCCATTGGCACATCAGTGCGTTCCGAGGCCACGGGAACCACGCCGCCCTGCGGACGCTGCGGTTCCGGGCTCCCGCCGGACGTGCTCCCACCGGACGCGCTCTTGGCGACGCGACCGATCAGGAAACCCGCCACGGCCGCACCCAGCAGGAACGTGCCGGGCTTGCGCCGGGCGTAGTCGCGCGCCGAGTCGAGCAGCCCCTGCGCACCCCGTTCGTCGAGGAAGCGGGCGGCCTGCCTGCTCGTGTCGGCCGCGCTCTGGATCGCTCCCGCCGACATCGAGTCGGGCGGCGCGCTGCCCGCCATCTCACCCAGCTCGTCGGCGATGCGCCCGAGCTGCTTCGACACCCGCGTCGCCTGCTGTTCCGCCTCCGCGGCAACACGTTGCCGCACGTCGTGGACGACGTGGCGGGCCTGGTCCTTGGTCTCGCGGGTCACGTGCGCTGCCTGGTCGCGGACGGTGGATCCGACCTGACCAGCAGCTTCCTTGGCGTGCTGCGCGACCTCGGAGCCCTCCTCCTTGGCCGCCGTGCGCACTCCACCCATCTGGTTTTCCGTCACGGCTGACTCCTCAGCTCGTTGTCGTGTGCTGGCCATCGAGCTACCCGGACAGCGGCGGCGCAAACGACGCAGAGCGCCGAAATTCGTTCTTGTTCCGGCAAACGTGAGCGAGCCGGCTGTTTGGCCACGCCCCGCCCGGCGAACTCCCACTGCACGCCGGAACACAGGAGTGAACACATGACGAGCACGACCGGACAGCTGCGGTCCCTGGCGCGGGAGCACGTCGCCGTCGCGGCACTCACGATCCCCCGCCTGCTGCGGCACCGGGTGTGGCGCGAAGCCGATCCGCACGAGGGCGCGGGTCTCGGCGTCGTGCTGGTGCCCGGCTTCGGCGCGGGCGAGTTCAGCCTCACCTTCGCCACGACGTGGTTGCGGGACAGGGGCTACGTGCCGGCGGGCGCCGGCGTCGGGTTCAACGTCGGCTGCACCTCCGAACTGGTCGACCGCGTCGAACAGCGGCTGGAGGAGCACGCGGAGGAGACCGGCGGACCGGTCGTGCTGCTGGGGCAGAGCCGGGGTGGCGGACTCGCCAGGCTGGCCGCGGCGCGCAGGCCGGACCTGGTCCGCGGCCTCGTGATGCTGGGCAGCCCGCTGCTCGACCCGATGGGCGCGCATCCGCACGTGCTGCTCGCGGCTCGCGCGCTCGCCCAGCTCGCTTCCATCGGCGTACCGGGTCTGATGAACGCGGAGTGCCTCAACGGCACGTGTTTCGAGGACAACGTCGCCTCGATCACCGCACCGCTGCCCGACGACCTGCCCGCGGTGTCGATCTATTCCAAGTCGGACGGCATCGTGCCGTGGGAACTCTCCCTCGACCCGTCCGCCGAGTGGGTCGAGGTGCACAGCACGCACACCGGCATGGGTCTCGACCCGGACGTCTACCTGGCGCTGCGGCCCCGGCTGGCTTCGTGGGCGGCGGAACGCTTCGACCTGCGTTCCGCCGGGTGACACGTCAGCCCTGGTCCGGGTCGTCGGACACGGAGTAGTCGGAGAGCCCGACGTTGCCCGTCGGGTTCGGTTCGGGGTGGACGGAGCCGGAGCCGCTGCGTCCGGGAATGGTGTCGTCGCTCTCCGTCGACTCGTCCAGCGGTGCCTTGCTCGTCGCTTCGTCGTAATGACGTTCGGTGTTCATGGCGAACGGCTACCCCGGCGCGGCGGTCCTGAACGTGCGCCGGGGCTCGGGAGAGACGGCTCAGGAGAGAACGGCACCGCGCGGCGCCGGCACGAACGCGCCGAAGTCGCGGTTGCTCGGCTCGTGGGCGAACTCGGTCTGCAGGAGGCCGGCGACCCAGCGGGCCACGACGGCGGGCATCGGCATCGGGTCACCACCCAGGCGAGCCACCTCGACCAGCTGCCCGATGCGGTCCTCGACCGCGGCCGACCAGCCGGTCCCCTCCTTCCACAGCAGCGCCACGTCGTGGTCGGGGAAGTCGGGCATGCGCCCGTCGAGCGCCACGTAGGCGGCGGGGCGCGGGTCGACCTCGACGAACGAGCTGTCACCGCGCAGCCCCAGGCCCGCGACGACGTCGTGGACGTAACGCGCGATGCGGCGAGCCGCCGAATCGTCGAAGTCGATGTCGAAGTGGATGTCGGTCTCGATGCTCATCTCACGGTCCATGGCTGCGGTGCCTCCATCGCCGAACGCCCTCACGATGCAGGCGTGAATACCCCGCCGGGGTGTCTTCAAACCTGATCGGGTGATGTGATCCGCGACGCTCCCGTCACCGGACCGGGTGGCGCTCCCGCAGGTAGTTGCCCGGTGTCGTGCCGTACCATCGCCGGAAGGCGTGGATGAAGCTCGCGGCCTCGGCGAACCCCAGCCGGGTGGCCACCTGGTCGACCGACGCGCCGGCCCCGGTGAGCAGCACGACGGCGCGCTCGGCCCGCACCTCGTCGAGCACGGCCTGGTAGCTCGTCCCGCACTCGGTCAGCCTGCGGCGCAGCGTGCGCGGGCTGAGGCCGAGCGAGCGGGCCACGACCGGCATGGACTCCCCGAACCGCTCGGACAGCTCCAGCACCCGCCGCAGCTCCCCCGCGACGCCCGGCCTCCTGCGGCGGCGGGCGGCCAGGTCCTCGCACTGCCGTTCGGACAGCGCGGTGCCCTCCGGGCTCGCGAGCGGGAGCGCCCGCAGCAGCACCGAAGCGTCCACAACGGACCTGTTGTGGCACTGGGAGAACCGGGGCCGGACACCGAACACCTCCTCGTGGTCGCCGGTGTCCGGCGGAGCGGCGTGGGCGAGGCCGACGGACAGGACCGGGACCTCTCCCGCCACCAGCTCGGTCGTGGCCGCCCCGACCGCGTTAGCCGCGCCGCCGGACTACGGGCTCCCCGGCTCGTACCCGGTGGCGTACAGCGATGTCACCGCCGTGGCGGGCGGCCGGTCCGTGCCCGCCCGCGTCCACTACCCCGCCACCGCCGCCGGCGCGGACCAGCCGGTCGCGGCGGGACGGTTCCCCGCGATCGCGTTCGGCCACGGCTTCTTCCAGGCCACCTCCAAGTACACGAGCACCGGCAACCACCTCGCGTCGTGGGGCTTCGTCGTGGTGGTGCCGACCACCCAGGGCGGGTTGAGCCCGAGCCACAGCGCGTTCGCCGACGACCTCAACACCGGCCTGACCTGGCTCGTCGCCCAGGACACCACCAGCGGGTCGCGGTTCCGCGACCACAACAGCACCGCGGCGCTGGGCGTGTCCGGTCACTCGATGGGCGGAGGGGCCGCCGTCCTCGCGGCCGCCCGCAACCCGAAGGTCAGGACCGTCTCCACCTACGCCGCCGCCGAGACGACCCCGTCGGCCAAGGCCGCCGCGGCGACCCTGGCGGCACCGGCCCAGTTCCTCGCGGGGTCGCAGGACACCATCACGCCGGTCGCGGACCACCAGCGGCCGATGTTCACCGCCAAGCCGCCGTCGAAGCAGCTGCGCACCATCACCGGCGGCTTCCACTGCGGGTTCATGGATTCCTCCGGCCTGTTCTGCGACAACGGTTCCATCACCCGCGCCGCCCAGCTCGCCGCCGCGAAGCGGGTCATGACGTCGTGGTTCCGCCACTACCTCACCCAAGACCCCTCGGCGCGCGACTTCGTCTGGGGGCAGCCCGCCCGCACTGACACCGCCGTCGTCTTCGAGGGCACCGAGTAGCACCGTCCACACCACCCGGTGGTGAGCGGTGCCGTGACGCACGCCGCTCACCACTGGTCGTGCAACCGCCGTGGATACCGGGCACCCTGGACGGGTCAACACCTGTCGAGTCCGGTGGAGGGAACGGTCGGTGACGAGCTCTGACGGCATCGGGCACAGACAGGACGAGCCCGGACCCGCCGGCGTGTTCGCCGGAAGCGGGGAGATCGGCCGCGGCCTGGCCGCGGTGGACTGGGCCGCGACGCCCGTCGGACCGCCGGACGAGTGGCCGCAGAGCCTGCAGACGGCCGTGAGCATCCTGCTGTCGTCCCGGTTCTCCATGTGGATGGCGTGGGGACCGGAGCTGACGTTCTTCTGCAACAACGCCTACCGGCTCAACACGCTGGGCCGCAAGTACCCGTGGGCGCTCGGCAGGCCGGCGGCGGAGGTGTGGGCGGAGATCTGGGACGACATCGGTCCGAGGGTGGACAGCGTGCTCACCACCGGCAGGGCCACCTGGGACGAGGCGCTGCTGCTGTTCCTGGAGCGGTCCGGCTACACCGAGGAGACGTACCACACCTTCTCCTACAGCCCCCTGCGCGACGAGAGCGGCGCGGTGGCCGGGATGTTGTGCGTCGTCAGCGAGGAGACCGAGCGCGTCATCGGCGAGCGCCGGATGGCGACCCTGCGGGACCTCGGCTCCAACCCCAGCGTCGCCCGCGACGAGCGGGAGGTGCTGGCGTCCGCCTGCGACCAGCTCGACCGCAACCGGTACGACCTGCCGTTCACCCTGACCTACCTCTTCGACGACGGCCACGCGCGGCTGGCCGGGTCCACCGGGGTCGAGCCGGAGCACCCCGCGGCGCCCGCCGTCATCCGCGACGGGGAACCGGTGTGGCCGGTGGGAGCCGCCCGGCGCGGCGAGTCCACCGTGGTCGAACTGGGCGCGACGGCCGGTCTCCCCGCCGGGCCGTGGCCGAGGCCGCCCGCCCAGGCGCTGGTCGCCCCCCTGCAGCGTCCCGGCCGCACACCGCACGGGTTCCTGGTCGCGGGCCTGAACCGGCACCGCCCGCTCGACGACGGCTACCGCGGCTTCGTGGAGCTGGTCGCGGGCCACCTCGCCGCCGGTGTCGCGGGCGCGAGGGACTTCCGCGCCCAGCAACGCCGTGCCGAGGAGCTCGCCGAACTCGACCGGGCGAAGACCGCGTTCTTCTCCAACATCAGCCATGAGTTCCGCACGCCCCTGACGCTCATCATGGGCCCGGTGCAGGAGCTGCGCGACCGGCTGCCCCTGCAGGACCCTCAAGCGGCCGGGGAGTTGGAGGTCATTCACCGCAACGGGTTGCGGCTCGGCAAGCTGGTCAACACCCTGCTCGACTTCTCCCGCCTCGAGGCGGGCCGCATGCAGGCGAGCTTCCAGCCGGTCGACCTCCCGGCGGTGACCGCCGAGCTGGCGAGCGTCTTCCGCTCGGCGGTCGAGAAGGCGGGGCTGGCGTTCGAGATCGACTGCGCTCCACTGCCGGCACCGGTGCACGTCGACCTCGGGCTGTGGGAGAAGGTCGTCCTCAACCTGCTGAGCAACGCGCTCAAGTTCACCGTGGACGGTGCCGTCGGCGTCTCCGTGCGGGCCGGCGCGGGCGGGGCGGTCGTGACGGTCAGCGACACCGGGGTCGGGGTGCCCGAGCACGAGATGCCCCGGCTGTTCGAGCGCTTCCACCGCATCGAGCACTCCTGGTCGCGGTCCAAGGAGGGCAGCGGCATCGGTCTCGCGCTCGTGCAGGAGCTCGTCGGCCTGCACGGAGGCACCATCCGCGCCGAGAGCACGGAGGGTGTGGGCACCCGCTTCACGATCGAGCTGCCGTTCGGCACGGACCACCTGCCCGCGGACGCGATCTCCCAGGAGCCGGTGCCGCCGACGGTCACCGACATCGCGGCCCCGTACGTGCAGGAGGCCCTGCGCTGGCTGCCGGATCCCGGCCAGGCCCCCGACGAGCTGCCGCGCAGCACCTCCGCGGGCGGCGCGCCGGAGGCGCTCGCCACGGTCCTGGTCGCCGACGACAACGCGGACATGCGGGAGTACCTGACCCGGCTGCTGCTGAGGGCGGGTTACGAGGTGCGCACGGTCAACGACGGTGTCGCGGCGCTGGAGGCCGTGCGCGCCCAGCCGCCGGACCTCGTCGTCAGCGACGTGATGATGCCGCGCATGGACGGCCTGTCGCTGGTCGCCGCCCTGCGCGCCGATCCGCGCACCATGGCCGTGCCGGTGCTGCTGCTGTCGGCGCGCGCCGGGCAGGAGGCGTCCGGCGAGGGACTGCGGGCCGGCGCGGACGACTACCTGGTCAAGCCGTTCGCCGCGGCCGACCTGCTGGCCCGCGTGCGGGCGAACGTGGACCTGGCCCGGCTGCGCGGGCGGCACGCCCGCTGGCGCGACGCCCTGATCGACTCGTTGCAGGAGGCCTTCTTCGTCTGCGACGACGAGGGCACGGTGGTCGAGATCAACTCCGCGTTCACCGAGATCCTCGGCTACGGGCCCGAAGGCCTGCCCTACCCCGCGCCGCACCCGTGGTGGCCCGACGCGGAGACCGAACCAGAAGAGTGCAAGCAGTTCACCGACGCCTTCGAGGCGCGGTCCGGACATGACCACCACGGCCTCACGGTCCCGGTCACCCACCGGGACGGCCGGCGGCTGTGGATCAACGCCATGATGAACCCCGCCCGCGACCCGGACAGCGGCCGGACGATGACGGTGGGGACGTTCCGCGACGTCACCGCCGAGCACCACGCCCGCCGGCGCGAGATCGCGCTCGCCGAGATGAACATGAGGCTGTCCCGCGCGACCAGCGCCGCCGACGCCCTCACCGCCGCGCTGGAGCAGATGGAGAGGCTCTGGCGGGCCGAGCACGTGCTGGCCGTCGTCTTCGACCGGCACTCCGCACCCCGGGTCAGCGGTGCCACCTCCCGCCTGGTCTGGGAGGAGCTGCCGGAGGACCGGCGTGCGGCGCTCACCGCGCTGAGCCGCAACGGCGCGCTGATCCCCGTGTTGCTGGACGACGGAGCCATCGCCGTCACGGTCGAGCACCCCGACGGCCCGATGGTGCTCTGGCTGCGTCTCGACGCGCGGCACCACTTCACCGAGCAGGACGAGCTGCTGCTGGCGTTGCTCGCCGGTCACCTCACCCAGGGGCTGGCCCGCGCGCGGCAGATCGACCAGCAGCGGGAGACGGCCCTCGCGCTGCAGCGAGCGATCCTCGGCCCCTCGCGCCTGCCGGGAGGGTTCGCCGTGCGCTACGAGCCGGCCGCGCGCCTGGAGGTCGGCGGCGACTGGTACGACACGTTCCCGCTGCGCGACGGCAGGATCGGCATCGTCGTCGGCGACTGCGTGGGCCGCGGCCTGTCCGCCGCGGCGGTGATGGGCCAGCTGCGCAGTGCCTGCCGCGCCCTGCTGCTGCAGGAGATCGGTCCCGCCCGCGCGCTCACGGCGCTCGACCAGTTCGCCGCCGGTGTCCCCGGTGCGCTGTGCACCACGGTGTTCTGCGGCGTCCTCGACCCCGCCACCGGCCGCCTCGTGTACTCGAGCGCCGGGCACCCGCCCGCGATCCTGGCGCTGGCCGACGGCACCACGCAGCTGCTGGAGGAGGGCCGGTCGATCCCGCTCGCGGTCAAGCTGGACTTGCCGCGCACGGAGGCGCAGTGCGTCCTGCCGCCGCGCTCCACCCTGCTCACCTACACCGACGGCCTGGTGGAACGCCGCACGAGCTCGTTGACCGAGGGCATCGAGAAGGCCGCCCACGCCGTGCAGAAGGGTCGCGCGAACGGGCTGGAGGACCTCGCCGGTCAGATCATGGAGGACCTCGCTCCGGAAGGCGGCTACGACGACGACGTGGCCCTGCTGCTGTACCGGCACCCCGCGCCCCTGGAGGTGGTCTTCCCCGCCGAGGCCGGCGAGCTCCACGGCGCGCGGAACACGCTGCGCGCCTGGCTGGACCAGTGCGGCTTCTCCACCTCGCTCGCCCAGCGCGTGCTGCTCGCCGTCGGCGAGGCGTCCACGAACGCCATCGAGCACGCCTACCGGGACGTGGTGCGCCGAGGTGTCCGGCTGCGGCTCGAGACGGCGGGCGACCACCAGTTGCTCGTGACCGTCGCGGACACCGGCACCTGGAAGACTCCGAGCGCCGATCCGGCGGAGCGACGCGGCCGCGGGACAGCGATCATGGAGAAGATGATGGACGAAGTCGCCATCCTCCCCGACCCCACCGGTACCACTGTGACGATGCAGGTGATGATTCCGCATGACGACGCCGTTGACGCTGACCAGATCCGAGGACTCGCAGGGCAGGTCCCTCATCACGGCGAAGGGTGAGATCGACCTGAGCAACACCGGAGCGTTCGCGAGCGCCCTCGCGGACGTCGAGGGACCGCTCGTGGTCGACCTCACCGGCGTGACCTACGTCGACAGCGCCGGGATGAGCGTGCTGTTCACCGAGGCCGAACGGCTGGAGATCATCGCGACCCCGCTGCTCGGCCCTCTGCTGGAGATCTCGGGCATCACCTCCATGGCCACGATCAGGGGTCTGGAGTAGCCAGTTCCCCGAGAGCCGCGGCGGTGTGCGCGACGATCCGCTCCTGCGCCTCGGCGCGCGAGGTCGTGGGCACGCCATCGCCCGGCTGGTCGCCGTAGTCGCCGAAGAAGGCGTGCACGGCACCGGGGACGGGTTCGAACCGCGTGTCCGCCGGCAACAGCTCCCGCGACTCGGCGACGTCCTGCGGGGTCGTGAACCCGTCCCGGTCGCCGTGGATCGACCACGCCCTGAGCCCGGTGCGGCCGGAGAGGTCGTCGACCGGGTAGGACGCCCAGAGCACGAGTCCGCGCACCGAGCTGTCGGCGACGACGTCCCGTCCGGCGGCGACGCCTCCCAGCGAGTGCCCGCCGACCGCCCAGACCGGCACCTCGGGGTGCTCGGCGCGCAGGGAGGCCGTGTCGCCGCCCAGCAGGGCGAAGTTCAGCGGTTCTTTCACCACCACCACGAGGAACCCCTGAGCCGCAACACGCCGGAGCAGCGGAACGTAGGCGCGGTAGTCCACCCGGGCTCCGGGGTGGAACACGAGTCCGGCGCGCACCGGCCCGTCCGGGCGCAACACCGTCGCGTTGTCGGTGTCGCCCGTGGCCGCGAACGGCTGGAGGTACACCAACGGTGCGACGAGGACGACGGTGAGCGCCACCGCCGGCCACGGCGGTGTGCGCTTCCACAGCACGACGGCTGTGCCCACGACGGCGACCACGCCGAGCAGCACCGGCTGTGCGGGATGTCCCGCGGTGAGCGGACCCCACCCGGCGACGAGGAGGACGAGCGGCACGCCGAGGCACGCGGCGGCCGCCGTCCCGCGCGGCCAGGTCACCTCCGGACCAGGGCGGTGAGCCGGATGCCCGCCCACATCAGCAGGGCGAGCACGGCCACCAGCAGGTACTCGATCGCCGGGATGCGCACCACCTCGTCGATCTTGCCGAAGCCGCGCCACGAGTAGACCGCGAGGGCCGCCACGACGAACGTGCCGCCGATCCACCACCGAGCCGTCGTGCTGAGCCCCACGCCGTGCATCTGGGTGAGCACGAAGATCGCCACGAACCCGAACAGGAACATCGGCCAGATGCCGTTCGGGCCGGAGTTCATCACCGCGACAAGCGTGCCGTGCAGGGCGACCATCAGTTCCAGCGTCATCGTCCACCAGCGGTTGGTGTGCGCACGGGTGAACATCAGGCTGCTCTGCACCAGCAACAGGAACATGTAGAAGAAGCCGATGAGGTGTCCGCTGGACGACTCCATGGGGTGGTACCAGAACGTGTAGATCGCGGCCCAGCTGAACAGGTAGCCGTGGTAGCGGCGCGCGAACGAGACCACCTGCGCGGAGATCGGCGCGGACCAGGTGAGGACGAGCCCGCGGCGGCGGCTCTCCATCAGCAGGACCCACACGAGCAGCAGGACGACCGAACCCTGCGAGCTGAAGATCGAGACGTCCTGCGCGAGGCCGTCGTAGAACAGCTGCGTCTGCAGGGCGTGCAGGGCGATGAACCCGCTGTTCGCCGCGAGGGCGATGTAGTTGATGCGGTGCAACCCCGACGTGTACCGGCGGATCCGCGTCTGGGCGTAGTAGATCAGGCCCCAGGACACCAGTTGGTGCGCCGCGTAGCCCACCCAGGCGGACGCCCTGGTCCAGAAGGTCGGATCGGGCAGCTTCCAGTAGTACCAGGACGCGCCCTGGTCGGGCAGCAGGGCGATGCCGTGCAACCGCTGTCCGAGCAGCCACACCAAGCCGGTGAGCAGCGCACTCGCCACCACACCCCACACCAGCACGTCGCGGCCGGCCCGCGTTTCGTTCAGCACGCTGAGCATTATGCAGACGTTCAGCACGCTGAACAAACCCTTCCCCGCCGTGCTACGTTCAGCGCACTGAGCAAATCAGGAGGACCCCAGGTGGCCCGATACACGTTGCGCGTCAACGGTGAACGACGCGAGGTCGACGTCGACGGCGAGACTCCCCTGCTGTGGGTGTTGCGCGACGAGCTGGGACTGACGGGCGTCAAGTACGGGTGCGGTGTCGGCCTGTGCGGTGCCTGTACGTCCCATGTGGACGGTGAGGCGGCGCGGCCGTGCGTGAAGACGACGGCCGAGAGCGTGCGCACGAGGATCACCACCGTCGAGGGGTTGTCGCGCGACGGCGACCACCCGGTGCAGCGGGCGTGGCGGGAGCTCGACGTGGCGCAGTGCGGCTACTGCCAGCCCGGCCAGGTGATGGCCGCGGCGGCGCTGCTCGCCCGCGACCCCGACCCCGACGACGCCGCGATCGAGGAGGCGTTGCGCGACAACGTCTGCCGCTGCGGCACCTACCCGCGCATCCGCGACGCCGTGCGCCGCGCGAGCCGGATCATGAGGGAGCAACGGTGATCAGCAGGCGGACGTTGTTGCGCGGCGCGGGAGTCGGCGCGCTGGTCGTGGCGGTGCCGATCCCCGCGCTCGCCTCCTCCGGCGGGCTGGTGCCGAACGTGTTCGTGCGACTGGACGACTCGGGCCGGATCACCGCGACCGTGCCCCGCCCGGACACCGGTCAGGGCGTGCGCACCGTGGTGGCCCTGATGGTCGCCGAGGAACTGGCGGTCGGCGTCCGCGACGTCGCGCTGGAGCAGGCCGCCGGCGACACGGAGCGGTACGGCTCGCAGGCGGTGGCGAACTCGACGTCCGTGCGGCAGCTCGCCACACCGATCCGCACCGCCGCGGCGACCGCGCGCTGCCTGCTCGTCACGGCCGCCGCGCAGCGCTGGGGCGTGCCGGTGGCCGAGTGCACCGCTCGCGACGGCGCCGTGCGCCACCCACGCCGGGGCAGGCTCGCCTACCGGGCGCTCGTCCCCGCGGCGGCCGCGCTCGACCCCGCCACCGTGCCCGTCGAGCTCACGCCGCCGGAGAGGTGGCGGCTGCTGGGCAAGACCCGGGACGGGCGGGTGGACGCCCGCGACATCGTCACCGGCCGCACCCGGTACGGCATCGACTCCCGTCCCGCCGGCTCCCTGGTCGCGGTCGTGGCCCGTCCGCCGTGGATCGGCGCGACGCCGCAGTCCGTGGACGACACCGCGGCCCGCGGCCTGCCGGGAGTGGTCGACGTCCTGACGCTCACAGCGCCCGCCGACGGTCAGGGCGGTGTCGCGGTGATCGCGAGGTCGACCCACCAGGCGTTGCGGGGCAGGGACGCCCTGAAGATCACGTGGGGTGGCGGCACCCCCACCGCGGACAGCCGCACGTGGCTCGCGGACCTGCGGGCGGCGTTGCCCGCGCAGAGCCCGGTCACCGGCTTCGAGCGCGTGTACGAGATGCCGTTGCTCGCGCACGCGCCGATGGAGCCGATGAACGCCACGGCGCACGTCCGTCCGGATGGCGTGGCCATCTGGGCGCCCACGCAGGACCCCGGCGGTCTCCGCACCCAGCTCGCCCGCCAACTCGGTCTGCCCGCCACGGCCGTACGGGTGGAGACGACGACCTCAGGCGGCGCGTTCGGTCGTCGCATCGAGCCGGACCCGGTGCTGGAGGCCGTGGCCTGCTCGCGTCGCGTCGGCGCTCCCGTGCAGGTGTTGTGGACGCGTGCCGACGACATGCGGCACGACTCGTACCGGCCGATGTCGGTGCACCGCCTGTCGGCCGAGATCGGCGCGGGCGGCGTGCCCGTGCGGCGCGCGCACGAGGTCGCGACGTGGGGCCTGACCGTGCTGCCGTTCTTCAGCAACCCGGCGTTGATCAAGGCCAGCGGCGACCACTTCCCGTACGGCGTGCCCGGTGACGTCACCGTCACCGTCCGGCCGGCGCCGCTGCGCACCGGGTTCTGGCGGGCCGTGTACGCGGGCCAGTTCGTCTACGCCGAGGAGAACTTCCTCAGCGAGATCGGCGCCCGGTCCGGCCTCGACCAGGTGGCGCTGCGCCGCTCGTTGCTCCCGGCGGGCTCGCGCCTGCACCACCTGCTCGACACCGCGGCCGAACGGGCCCGCTGGACCAGGCCGCCCGCACGGGGCACCCACCGCGGTGTCGCGTGCCTGGAGGAGTACGGCTCGGCGATCGCGGTGATCGCGGTGGCGGACCCGTCCGCGCGCCGGGTGCTGCGCGTGCACGCGGCCGTCGACGTCGGCGTGGCGCTGCACCCGTCCGGCGTCCGCGCGCAGGTCGAGGGCTGCGTGGTCGACGCTCTGTCCACTGTGCTCGGTGCGCAGATCACGGTCCGGGACGGACACGTCGCGCAGTCGTCGTTCGGTGACTACGCGTGGGCGCGAATCGGGCAAACACCCGAGATCGACGTGACCATCGTGCAGTCGAACGCCCCGCTCGGCGGCCTCGGCGAACTCGCCTACCCCCCGGCCGCCGCCGCCATCGCCGCGGCACTGGCGGGCGAGGGACCGGTGACCGGCATGCCGTTCGGGACCGACGTGGGGTGATCGGGCGGGTCTGGGATGATGGGGCCGTGGCCGAGGGAGACGAGCTGGCGGTGGCGCACCGCCCGGACCAGGTGGGCGCGGACGTCGCCTCCTGGCCGACCGGCAGGCTCCTGTCGGTCGCGGCCCGCGTCGTCGAGAAGCGCTTCGAGGACTTCCTGGCGGGTCGCGGCCTCACCCACGCGGGCATGATCACCCTGCACCACCTGGCCGACGGCCCGCGTTCGCAGCGCGAGCTGGCCCTGCTCTGCAGGGTCACCGACCAGACCATGAGCCGCACGATCGAGCACCTCGACCGCGGCGGCCACGTGGTGCGCAGCCAGGACCAGAAGGACCGCAGGCGGACGTCGGTGAAGATCACGCCGGCGGGCCGCCGCGCCCTGGCCGCCGCCCGCCGCGAGGAGCGCGAGTCGGACACGCTGCTCGGCGCCGTGGACGACTACGAGCACTTCCGGCGGCAGCTGATCGCGCTGATCGCGGCGGCGACGTCCACAGAGGACTGAGGGCGGGTCTCCCCACCGGCGGCGGACCCGGTCGGAGGTCCTCCGCGAAGCCGGCGGCGAACCACGACCTGCCGCACTCCGCGCAACCGGGCGTTCAGCCTCCGCAGGACTCCCGCACCACCAACGTCGTCGGCAGCACGAGGGGCCCCTCCTTCTCCGCCCCCGTGATCATCGCCATGATCGCCTTGGCCGCCGCCACCCCGAACCCCGGCTTGTCCTGCGACACCGTCGTCAACGCCGGCTCCACCACCGACGCGACCTCGATGTCGTCGAACCCCACCAGCGCCAGGTCGCGTGGCACCACCAGCCCGGCGGCACGGGCGGCGAGCAGCGCCCCCACCGCCATCTCGTCGCTCGCCGCGAACACCGCCGTGGGCGGCTCGTCCAACGCCAGAAGCCGTTGCATCGCGGCGGTTCCGCTGGCCCGGTAGAAGTCCCCGGCCACGACGTAGTCGTCGCGCGACGCGATCCCCGCCTCCCGCAAAGCCCTGCGGTAGCCCGAAACACGGGCCCGTGAGGGCTGGTTCCCCTCAGGTCCGGTGATCGTGGCGATCCGCGAGTGCCCCAGCGACACCAGGTGCCGGACCGCCGACCAGGCGCCGCCCTCGTTGTCCGACGTCACGTACGTCGCCCGGGGCCCTTCGACCGCGACGTCCAGCGCCACGCACGGAACACCGGACTGGGCGAACGCCTCGAAGGCCTTGGCGTCGGAGCCGCTGTCGATCAGCACCAGGCCGCCGAGGTGGTGGCGCCGCGTCATGTTCACGTAACCGACGGGGTCGGCCAGGGAGGCGCCGACCTCGCGGGCGTCGCCGCTCGTCGCGAGCATCAGCAGGTGGTAGCCGTGGGCGCTCAGCGCGGACTTCAGGCCGATCAGGAGGTCCTGCAGGTACGGGTGCCGCCAGCCGGGCCTGCGGTGGTCGGTGTCCCAGACGAGGCCGATCATCGTCGACTGCTTGGTCGACAACGCGCGGGCGGACTCGTTCGGCCGGTAGTCCAGCTCTTTCGCGACCCGCAGCACTCGTTCGCGCGTTTCCTCGTTGACCGTTCCCGGCTGGTTGAAGACGCGCGACACCGTCGCCACGGACACCCCGCAGAGCTGGGCGATCTCACGCCCGGTCGCCATCGGGCCTCCGTTTCACCGTAAGCGGTTACATAGACCCTACGAGCAGCACTTCCGCTCGTCAAACAGCTGCGCCGCGAGCGGAGTTTATGAATCTGTTACTTGACTCATGGCGCGTAACCCCGTTGTCATAGTCGCCACACATCTTCGGCCGGCGATTTCCGATCCACGCCGGTTCACCTGTTCGAAAAGAACCACCTCTCCAGCTTCAACGCGCCCAAAAATCGACGGAGGCCTGGAACATGCGCCCCAAATCCCTCGCCCTCGGCTGCGCCGTGATGGCGACCGCCCTGGTGCTCAGCGGGTGTGGCAGCGGCACCGCGTCCGGTGGCAAGACCAAGCTCACGATCGGCCTGTTCGGCAACTTCGGGTACGCCGAACTGCTGAAGGAGTACCAGGCCGCCCACCCCGACATCGAGATCAGCGACAGGACCGCGTCCTACTCGGACCACCACAAGAACCTCGCCGCGCACCTCGCGACCAGCAGCGGCACGGCGGACATCGAGGCGGTCGACACCGGCTACGTCAACCAGTTCAAGGCGACGCCGGACAAGTTCGTGGACCTCAACACCAAGGGCGGTGACCAGCTCAAGGACCGCTGGCTGCCGTGGAAGTGGGAGGGATCGCTGAGCAAGGACGGCAAGCAGATCGGCTACGGCACCGACGTCGGCGGCCTCGCCATCTGCTACCGCCGCGACCTGCTGCAGAACGCCGGGCTGCCCGCCGACCGAGACCAGGTCGCCGCGCTGTGGCCGACCTGGCAGGACTTCATGGCCGCGGGCAAGAAGTTCCAGGAGAAGGCGCCGGAGGGCGTCAAGTGGTTCGACGGCGGTCCGACCGTCCTCAACGCGATCGTCGGCCAGGCGTCCGTCGGCTACTACGACAAGACCGACAAGATCGTCGTGGGCGACAACAAGGAGATCAAGGACGCCTGGGACCTCGTCGTCGACGGGGTGAACTCGGGGCTGTCCGCGAAGCTGCTGTTCTCGACGCCCGTGTGGAACACCGGCTTCAAGCAGGGCCAGTTCGCGACCGTGACGTGCCCCGCGTGGCAGATGGCGAAGATCAAGGACCAGGCCGGTCCCGAGGCCGCGGGCAAGTGGGACGTCACCGCGGTTCCCGGCGGTGGCGGCAACTGGGGCGGCTCCTACCTGACCGTGCCCAAGTCGGGCAAGAACATCGACAAGGCCGTGGAGCTGGCGGCGTGGCTGACCGCGCCCGAGCAGCAGGCCAAGGTCTTCAAGAGCGCCGGGCTGCTGCCGTCGACGCCGAAGCTGTACGAGGACCCGTCGATCGTCGACTACAAGAACCCGTACTTCAACGACGCCCCCATCGGCAAGCTGTTCACCGACGCGGCGAAGAAGCTGAACCCGCAGTACCAGGGCCCGAAGGCCGGCGACATCCAGACCGCCATCGGCAACGCGATGCAGCGCGTCGAGCAGGGCAAGCAGAACGGCGAGGACTCGTGGCGCCAGTTCGTCGGCGACGTGCAGAAGTGATCCGCTGACATGGCTGTGATCGACAAGACGGTCCGCAGGCACCGCTGGGACACGAAGTTCGCGCCGTACGGGTACGTGGCGCCGTACTTCCTGATCTTCGGTGTCTTCGGGCTGTTCCCCCTGCTCTACACGATCTGGGTCTCGCTGCAGGACCGCAACCTGCTCGAGTCCGACGCGGCGACCTTCGTGTGGTTCGACAACTACGCGGCGCTCATGGCGGACCCGTACTTCTGGAACGCCATGGGCAACACGCTGAGCCTGTGGCTGCTCACGACGGTTCCGCAGATCCTGTTCGCGCTGGTCATCGCGCAGCTGCTGAACCGCAAGGTCCGCACCCGCACGCTGTTCCGGATGGGCGTGATCCTGCCGAACATCACCTCGGTGGCGGCGGTGACGATCATCTTCGCGCAGCTGTTCGGCCGGGACTTCGGTCTGTTCAACTGGCTGCTCGGCCTGTTCGGCGCCGGGCAGATCGACTGGCAGGCGGGCACCGCCACCTCGCACATCGCGATCGCCGTGATGGTGGTGTGGCGCTGGACGGGCTACCACGCGCTGATCTTCCTGGCCTCCATGCAGGCGATCTCGCCGTCGCTGTACGAGGCGGCCACCCTGGACGGCGCGAACGGCCGCCAGCAGTTCTGGCGCATCACGGTCCCGTTGCTGCGGCCGCAGATCATCTTCACGACGATCATCGCGACCACCGGCAACATGCGGCTGCTCGCCGAGCCGCTGCTGTTCAACCCCGGCGCCGCGGCCGCGACCGGCGGTTCCGACCGGCAGTTCCAGACCGCGGCGCTGTACCTATACGAGCAGGGCTTCACGAAGTACGACTTCGGCTACAGCTCGTCGATCGCGGTCGTGCTCGCCATCGCCACCGTCGTCGTCGCCGGGTTCGGCTACCTGGTGACCAAGCGGATCCGGACGGAGTGACCCCATGACCGCAGTGCTGGAACGCCCCGCGCCGGCGCCCCCGGCCGGCCCCTCGACGAGGGCGCGCAGGCTCGCGAGGCGGGTGGCCGGTCCGTGGACCTACGCCGCCCTGATCGCGATCCTCGCCGGGTCGGCCTTCCCCGTGTACTGGTCGTTCGTGGTGTCCTCGCAGACACCGGACGCGATCGACAGCGTGCCGCCGGTGCTGGTGCCGGGCGGCAACCTCTTCGCCAACATCGCGCGGGTCTTCGACACCACGGACTTCGCGCTGGCGCTGATGAACTCGATCTTCGTGTCGGGCACGGTGACCATCTCGGTGGTGCTGTTCTCGACGCTCGCGGGATTCGCGTTCGCCAAGCTGAAGTTCCGCGGCCGCAATGTCCTGCTGCTGCTCGTCATCGGCACCCAGGCCATCCCGACCGAGCTCGGCATCATCCCGCTCTACATGATGATGGCCGAGTTCGGGTGGGCCGGCGAGATCCACGCGGTGATCGTGCCGGGGCTCGTGACGGCGTTCGGCGTGTTCTTCATGCGCCAGTACTTCGAGCGCGCGATCCCGGACGAGCTGCTGGAGGCGGGCCGGATGGACGGCTGCCACTCGCTGCGGCTGTTCTGGCACGTCGCGCTGCCCGCGGCCCGCCCGGCGGCCGCGGTGCTGGGCCTGTTCACGTTCATGCAGGCGTGGAACGACTTCTTCTGGCCGCTGGTGGTGCTCACGCCGGAGAACCCGACCGTGCAGACCGCTCTGTCCACTTTGGCCAGTGGGTACACCACCGACTACACGCTCGTGCTCACCGCCGCGACCATCGGCACGGTGCCCGTGCTGGCCGTGTTCCTGTTGTTCGGCCGCCAGATCGTCGGCGGCATCATGTCGGGCGCCGTCAAGGGCTGACCCCTCGCAGAGGAGACTGTTGTGAGTTTTCCGGCCGGCTTCCGCTGGGGTGTGGCGACCTCGGCCTATCAGATCGAAGGCGCGGCCCGCCTCGACGGCCGCGGCCCGTCCATCTGGGACACCTTCGCGGCGGTTCCCGGGGCGGTCGCGAACGGGGACACCGGTGACGTGGCGGCGGACCACTACCACCGCTGGGAGGAGGACCTGCGCCTGCTCAGCGACCTGGGCGTCGACGCGTACCGGTTCTCCGTCTCGTGGTCGCGGATCCTGCCGGAGGGCAGGGGACGCCTCGAACAGCGCGGCCTCGACTTCTACCGCCGCCTCGTGGAGGGGTTGCTGGGCAGGGGGATCGAGCCGTTCCTCACCCTGTACCACTGGGACCTGCCGCAGGCGCTGGAGGACGAGGGCGGGTGGCGCAGCCGCGACACCGCGCACCGGTTCGCCGACTACGCCGCTCTCGTGCACGACTCGCTCGGCGACGTGGTCCGCAAGTGGACCACGCTGAACGAGCCGTACTGCTCCTCGATCGTCGGCTACGCCGAGGGCCGGCACGCTCCCGGCGCACGGGAGGGCCACGGGGCGCTGGCGGCGGTGCACCACCTGCTGCTGGGCCACGGCCTCGCCGTCGGGGCGATGCGGGCGAACGGACGGGCCGAGCAGGAGTTCGGCATCGTGCTCAACCAGTCCCCGGCCGTGCCGGTGACGGACTCCCCCGCCGACGTCGCCGCCGCGACCCGCCAGGACGTCCTGCTGCGCAGGCAGTTCACCGACCCGCTGTTCGGCGGGGCGTACCCGGAGGAGTCGCAGTCGGTGTTCGGCGACATCACCGACTTCTCGTTCCGGCGGGAGGGCGACCTGGCGATCATCGGCGAACCGCTCGACTACGTGGGCCTCAACTACTACTACCGGCTGCACGTGGCCGACGCGCCGCACCGGGAGCCGGACCCGGCCAAGCGCACCGCCCACGACATCGGCGTCGACACGACCCGGCTCCCGGACGTGCCGCGCACGGGCATGGGCTGGCCGGTGGAGCCCGTCGGCCTCACCACGGCGCTGACGGACCTCAAGCGGAGGCATCCCGGCCTGCCGCCCGTGTACGTCACGGAGAACGGATGCGTCTACCCGGACGTGGAGGGCTTCCAGGACGACGACCGCATCTCCTTCCTGCGCGACCACATCGCGGCCGCCGGGGCGGCCGCGGAGGCGGGCGTGGACCTGCGCGGGTACTTCTGCTGGTCGCTGCTCGACAACTTCGAGTGGGCGCACGGCTACAAGCACCGGTTCGGCCTGGTCCACGTCGACTACGCCACGCAGGAACGCACCCCGCGCGCCAGCTACCACTGGTACCGCTCGTTCATCGGGGCTCGCTAGCGGGACAGCCGCCCGCCGGGACCTCCGGGGTCAGGGTGGTCGTGGCGCGCGCCGAGGACGAAGGTCTTCGGCGCGCGCCCGGCGCCCAGGCGGTGCGGCGGGTTGGCGGGCGGCCCGGTGACGTGCGACCGCGAGGCCGCTGCGCTGCCCCGCGGCCCGTCCCGGCCCAGGGGCACGCCGAAGGTCCCGCACTCGCCGCCGGGGTCGTCCTGACCCGCCGCCCACGCGATCGGCCCTGGCCCCGCGCCCACCTCCGCCGCGAAGACCACCGACAGCACCACGGCCATGAACACCGCCGGGGTCGTCCTGACCCACCGCCCACGCAATCGGCACCGGCCCCGCACCCACCTCCACCGCCAAGGCCACCGGCGTCTCCCCGCCCCCGCACAGCCCCCGGCTCGGCCGCCGAGCGGCGGTACACGCCCCTGTCCGGCGGTTTTCCACTTCCGTACGTCGGGTATGTACGTTTTCGTGACAGACCTGACTCTCGAATCCGCGGACCTGTCCGTCGAGGGCTACACCGCCGAGTTCCCCGACGCCGACGAACCGGTCCTGCGCCGCGCCGACGGCAGCGAAGTGCTGACGTGGCAGGAGAACTACCCGTTCACCGAGCGGATGGGCCGTCCGGAGTACGAGCGGCAGAAGCGGCTGCTGCAGATCGAGCTGCTGAAGCTGCAGTACTGGGTCACCGAGACCGGCCAGCGGCTCGTGGTCCTGTTCGAGGGCAGGGACGCGGCCGGCAAGGGCGGCACGATCAAGCGGTTCACCGAGCACCTCGACCCCCGCGGCGCCCGCACCGTCGCCCTGGGCAAGCCCAGCGAGCGGGAGCGCGGCGAGTGGTACTTCCAGCGCTACGTCCGCGAGCTGCCCACCGCGGGCGAGATCGTGCTGTTCGACCGCTCCTGGTACAACCGCGCCGGCGTCGAGCACGTCATGGGCTACTGCACGCAGGAGGAGTACGACCGCTTCATGCGGCAGGTGCCGGAGTTCGAGCGCATGCTCGTCGATGACGGCATCCTGCTGGTGAAGCTGTGGTTCTCCGTGTCCCGCAACGAGCAGCGCACCCGGTTCGTCATCCGGCAGATCGACCCGGTGCGGCAGTGGAAGCTCAGCCCCAACGACATCAAGTCGCTCGACCGCTGGGACGACTACACCGAGGCGAAGGTCGCGATGCTGCGCGCCACGGACACCGAGATCGCACCGTGGACCGTGGTCAAGAGCAACGACAAGAAGCGCGCCCGCATCGAGGCCATGCGCAGCGTACTGTCCCGCTTCGACTACACCGACAAGGACGAGGAGGCGATCGGCACCCCGGACGTGCGCATCGTCGGGCCGGCCGCCACGTTGCTGGAGGAGGGCGAGGACGACACCGCCCTCAGCCCCACCCCGATCGCTCCCAGCGCGGAAGCGGGTCCCGGCTTGCACCCGTGACGGCTGCGAGGCCACAGCTCACAGCCCGAACGCTCGCCGACGGGGATGCGGCCACAGACCGTGCCCGCATCCCGGCGTGCAACCGTTCTACTCCCCCGGCCGCCGCAGCCTCTCCGCGGCCAGCCGGCCGGAGATCAGCACCGGTGGAATGCCCACGCCCGGCGTCGTCCCGCTCCCCGCCAGCACGACGTTGCCCCGCCGGAACGGCAGGTTGGTCGGCCGGAACGGCCCGGTCTGGGCGAAGGTGTGCGCGGCCGAGAAGGGCGTGCCGGCGGCCTGGCCGTCCCGCGCCCAGTCGTCCGGCGTCACCACGGCGAGCGGCTCGGCGTCGACGAGCAGCTTGCGCGCGGCCATCTCCTCCATGATCTGCTCGGCGTACCGCTGCGCCATCGCGTCCCAGCGCAGCGGCGCGGCGTCGAGGTTCGGGCACGGCGCCAGCAGGTACTGCAGGTGCCTGCCCTCGGGGGCGAGCGCGGGGTCGGTCAGCGACGGCGTGGTGAGCAGCAGTGACGGATCGCTCATCAGCTTGCCCTGCCGGACGATCTCGTCGAACGTGCTGTTCCACTTGTCGCCGAACGAGATCGTGTGGTGAGCGAGGTCGTCCACCACCCGCCGGGCGCTCAGGTGCACGACCACCGCGGACGGCGACCACCGCAACGGCAGCACACGGCGTGGTTCGCCGCGCAGCAGCCGCGAGCTCTGAGCGGGCCCGGTGGCGAGGACCACGGCGTCGCAGGGGATGCGCGAATCGGCCGTGCGCACCGCCGTGACGCGGGGGCCGGAGCGTTCGAGCTGCTCGACCTCCACCCCGTAGTGGAACGTCACGCCGGCCAGCGCGGCGGCGTCGGCCAACGCCTGCGGCATGGCGCGCATACCGCCGCGCGGGAACCACACGCCCGCGATGGTGTCCATGTAGGCGATGACGGCGTAGGCGGCGAGGGCGTCCTTCGGTGCGACGCCCGCGTAGAGCGCCTGGAACGTGAAGACGCGCCGGAGCCGTTCGTCCTTCAGGAACCGCCCGACCGCCTTGTCCAGCGAGCCGAACCCGCCGAGCCGGGTGAGCCGCACGAGGTCGCGGCCGACGAGGTCCAGCGGCGAGTCGAAGCTCGCGCCGATGAACCTGTCCTTCTCCACCTCGTAGAGCTCCGTCAGCCACGCCCGCAGCTCGCGGTACCCCTGCGCCTCCCGGTCGCCCGCGAAGTCGCGGACCGCCTGCTCCATGCGACCGGCGTCGGTGTGCACGTCGAGTGCGCTGCCGTCGGCGAACGTCGCGCGGTACGCCGGGTGCAGCGGCAGGAGCTCGAGGTGGTCCTCGTGCTTCTGCCCGACGGCGGCGAACGCGTCGTCCAGCAGCTCCGGCATGGTCAGCACGGTCGGACCCGTGTCGATCCGATGCCCGTCGACGTCGAGACGGCCCGCGAGACCGCCCGGATGCGGGTGCCGTTCGAGGACGGTCACCTCGTGGCCCGCGCCGCGCAGGTGCAGCGCCGCCGACAGTCCCGACAGGCCCGCGCCGACCACGACCACCCGGTCGGTGCGGCCTTTCACCACCTGAACCACTGCGTTCCTCTCGCTCAGGTCGTCCGCTGGACGGCCCGGTTGGCGAGGCGCACCAGTTCGCGGCGCGCCTCGTCGTCGATGACAGCACGGTCCAGCGCCGCCAGCCCGGAGGCCGCCAGCTTCTCGATGTGCTCCTCCACGGCGGCCACCGCGCCCAGCTCCACGAGCAGCGCGCGGACCTCGTCGACGGTCCGGTCGCTCACGCTGCTGCTCTCCAGGCACCGGCGAAGCAGCCGTTGCGCCGCGGGCATGTCCTGCGCGCGGGAGAACGCGATGGCCATCAACGGCGTCCGCTTGCCCTCCCGCAGGTCCTCGCCCACCGGCTTGCCGGTGACCGAGGCGTCGCCGAAGACCCCCATCAGGTCGTCGCGGAGCTGGAAGGCCACACCGATGTCGTGGCCGTACGCGCGCAGGCAGTCGACGACGTCCGCGCCCGCGCCCGCGAGGGCCGCCCCGAGGTGCAGCGGGCGTTCGACGGTGTACGCCGCGGTCTTCAACGCCGCCACGCGCACCGCGGCCTCGAGCGACTCCTCGCGGCGGGCGACGGCCAGCAGGTCCAGGTGCTGACCCATGATCATCTCGGTCCGCATGGCCTGCCACGGGCCCCAGGCGCGGCTCAGCACGTCGCTGGGCAGACCCGCCGTGACCAGGGCGTCGTCCGCCCAGGCCAGGGCGAGGTCACCGGCCAGGATCGCCGCCGAGTCGCCGTACTGGCGCGCGCTCGCGGCCCACCGCTCACGCCGGTGCTGCGCGGCGAACGACTCGTGCACGGACGGCCTGCCGCGCCTGGTCGCCGAACGGTCCATCACGTCGTCGTGCACGAGCGCGCAGCACTGCAGCAGCTCCAGCGCCACCATCGCCCGCACGACGGCGTCAGCCGGTGGCGACCCTCCTGCCGCGCGCCAGCCCCACCACGCGAACGTCGGGCGGATCCTCTTGCCACCGGCCAGAACGAGTCCGCGCAGCTCAGCGGAGAGCTCCGGCGCCAGGTCTTGCCTCGCGCGCAGGAACTCGTGCAGCGCCTCGTCGAGGAGGACGCGGAAGTCGTCCACCTGCGACGGGCGGGCGTCCACGCTGGTCAGCAGCGACATCGGCGTTCCCTCTGGGAGTAGTCGGGCGTTCGGTGAACTGAGCTAAGCAGCGCGCCGGACGATCTGCATGATGAGCCGTGCCGTTGTGCGGAGCACAACTCGGGGACTTAGCTTGGAGGCACCTTCTCCGCGAAAGGACCGCTTGATGTCGGCTGAACGCGAACTGGACGCCGCGGGCATCACCGCACCGGCGTTGCGCGACGCGTACAGGCGCTGCCGTGAGCTCAACGCGCTGCACGGCCGTACCTATTACCTGGCAACGAGGTTGCTCAGCGCGGAGCAACGCCCCGCCGTGCACGCCCTGTACGGGTTCGCCCGCTGGGTGGACGACGTGGTCGACGACGTCCACAGTGGACCTGACGAGAAGGCGCAGGCCCTGGGCGCGATCGAGGTCCGCCTCCGGGACGCGTTCGAAGGCCGGGCGGGAGACGACCCGGTGCTGTCGGCGTTGATCGACACCGTGCACCGCTACGACATCCCCGTCCAGCACTTCCACGACTTCATGGCGTCGATGCGGATGGATCTCACCGTCACCGACTACCCCACGTTCGGCGACCTCGAACGGTACGTGCACGGATCCGCCGCGGTCATCGGCCTGCAGGTGCTCCCCGTGCTCGGGACCAGCACGTCCAGGGAGGAGGCCGAGCCCGCCGCGGCGGCCCTGGGCGTCGCCTTCCAGCTCACGAACTTCATCCGCGACGTCGGCGAGGACCTCGACCGCAACCGCGTCTACCTGCCCGCCGACGAGCTCGCGGAGTTCGGCGTGGACCGCGAGCGCCTGCTGCACGCCCGCGCGTCCGGCAAGGCGGACCGGCAGGTCAGGGCCGCGCTGCGCGACCAGGTGCGGCGGGCCCGGCGGATCTACGAGCAGGCGTGGCCGGGCATCGGCATGCTCGCACCGCGCTCCCGGCCGTGCGTGCTCACCGCCTACCGGCTCTACGGGCGGATCCTCGACCTCGTCGAGGACGCGGACTGCGACGTGCTGTCGCGCCGCGTCGTCGTCTCCCACGGCAGGCGGCTCGCCGTCGCCCTGCCCGCTCTGGCCAGGGCGGTGTTCGCCCGTGCCGCCTGAGAAGAAGTCGATCCGCGACCGGATTCCGCTGCGGATCTACTCGAGCCCTCCGTGGCGCGAGCAGAGGCCGACGTGGCAGGACGCGAAGCCTGCGCTCATCGAGGCGGCGCTCAAGCGCGCCACCGCGCGCCCGTCCGGCAACTGGTTCGTCGCGGGCGCGAGCAGCGACGTCGTGAAGGGCAAGCCCTGCGGACGCACGATCGCGGGTCAGGAGGTCGTGCTCTGGCGCGGGCCGCACGGCGTGCTCATGGCGGGTTCGGGCTCGTGCCCGCACCTCGGGGCACCCCTGTGCGACGGCGCGGTGGCCGAGGGCAAGCTGATCTGCCGCTGGCACGGGCTCGCGCTCGACGGCACGCGGTTCGGCGCGTGGACGCCGTTCCCGGCTCACGACGACGGCGTGCTGGTGTGGGTGCGCCTGGACAAGGTGGGCGGCGAGGACCCCTTGGACGCTCCCGTGCTGCCGGAGCGTCCGCCGGCCGGGTCGATCGACGCGGTGGCCACGCTGATCGGCCGGTGCGACCCCGAGGACGTGGTGGCGAACCGGCTCGACCCCTGGCACGGCGCGTGGTTCCACCCCTACTCGTTCGCGAACCTGCACGTCCTGGAGACCCCCACCGAGACGGAGGACCGGTTCCTGGTGGAGGTCACGTTCCGGCTCGCCGGACGGGTCGGGGTGCCCGTCATCGCCGCGTTCACCTGCCCGGAGCCGCGCACGATCGTGATGCACATCGTCGAGGGCGAGGGCCGGGGCAGCGTGGTCGAGACCCACGCGACCCCGATCCGCGAGGGCCGCACCGCCGTGGTGGAGGCGACCATCGCGCATTCGGAACGGCCGGGGTTCGCGCTGGCCAGGCCGGCGGCGGGCGCGCTGCGGCCGGTCATGAGGTGGGCGGCCGCCCGGCTGTGGCGCGACGACCTCGCCTACGCCGAACGCCGGTACGCACTGCGCCGGACAGGGCGGTTCCCCGACTGACGGGCTGACTTGCTTCGTTTCGTGCGCGATCAGCGGGAGGCCGTGGCGAAGGCCATCTGCCGACGCTGCCCGGTCATGGAAAAATGTCGCTCGCACGCGCTGGAAGTGCACAAGACCTCCGGCATCGGGGGCGGACCGGGTGAGGGTGAGTTGAGGGCGATGCTCGCGAAACGCGCGCGCAGGACGTGACGTACACGCCGCGCGCGGTGGCGGGGATGCTGGGCATCGCCCCCACCACGCTGAGAACCTGGGACCAGCGCTACGGGCTGGGCCCCTCCATCCGCACGGACGGCGGCCACCGCCGCTACGAGGACGCGGATGTCGAGGTGCTGCGCAGGATGGTCGTCCTGACCGCGCAGGGCGTGTCGGCGGCCGCCGCCGCCGTGCTGGCACGCCAGGAGCCGGTCGCGCCGTCCGACGGCCCGCGCACGCCGATCACCCCTGAGGAAGCGGTGGTGGCCCAGCGGGGGTTCCTCGCCGCCGCGAACCGGCTCGACGAGCCGATGATGGCCGACCTCGCCTCGAAGCTCATCACCGGCCACGGCGTCGTGTCGGCGTGGGAGGACGTGTTCGTCCCGGCCCTGGTGGAACTGGGCGACCAGGTCGTCCGCACGGGGCTGGGCGTGGAGGTCGAGCACCTCGCCAGCGGAAGCGTGCTGCACGCCCTGCGCGCCATCCCCCGCACGAGCAGTCCCGGTGTGCTCGCCGCCCTGCTGTCGTGCGCGCCCGAGGAGCAGCACTGGCTGCCCCTGGAGGCGTTGGGCGCGGCGCTGTCCGAAGAGGGCTGCCTGTGGGGCAACCTGGGCGCCCGCGTTCCCGCCGAGGCGTTGCGCGACGCGGTGACCCGTCTGCGGCCCACCGTCGTGCTGGTGTGGGCGCACCGGCCCGACCTGGCGCGGCGCGTGCCGCTGGAGCGGCTCGGCACCGGGTCGGACCCGGTGGTCGCGGTGGCCGGCTCCGGCTGGGAGGGCGTGCCGCTGCCGTCGTTCGTGCACCGGCCCCGGAGCCTGCGCGAGGCGGTCGAGCTGGTCCTGGACCGCGTGCGCGGTTAGAACACCTCGCGGTCGCGCTCCTGCACGCGCACCTCGTCCACGTCGGGGAGCCGCCGCAGACCTCGCACGGCGCGAGCCATCCGGTGGTTCCCGGCGACCTGTTCCTCGTGCGGGTCGAGCCACGCCCAGTAGCCCGCGGTGAACGGGCAGGCGCGGTCTCCCGTGCGCCGCCTGGGGTCGAACCAGCAGGTCCGGCAGTGGTCGGTCATGCGGTTGAGGTAGGCACCGCCGCTGAGGTACGGCTTGGTCGCGATCGTGCCGCCGTCCGCGTGCTGGCTCATGCCGATCACGTTCACCGGCATGACCCACGGGAAGCCGTCCACGAAGGACGTGACGAACCAGTCGTTGAGCGCGGCCGGGTCGTAGCCCCGTTGCAGAGCGTGGTTCCCCAGCACCATCAGCCGTTGGACGTGGTGCACCCAGCCGTGGCCGCGGACACCCTCCAGGGCGGTGCGCAGGCAGGCCGCCCGCACTCCCCCGGCCGCAGCTCGCTCCACCACCGCGGCAGCTCGGCCGTGGCGTGGAAGCCGTTGCGCCGCCGGTAGTCCTCGCCGAGGTGCCAGTACAGCTGCCACACGTACTCGCGCCAGCCGAGCACCTGCCGGACGAAGCCCTCGACGCTCGCCAGCGGCGCGTGGCCGCCGCGGTAGGCGTCCTCCGCCGCGTGGACGACTTCGAGGGGGTGCAGGAGCCCGTGGTTGAGCGGCACGGAGAGCAACGAGTGCGCCATCGTCCAGTCGCGCGTCAGCACCGCGTCCTCGTGCGGGCCGAAGTGCGGCAGGCGGTCCCGGACGAAGACCTCCAGCGCCCGCAGCGCTTCCGCGCGGGTGATCGCGAAGCGCCGCGGGCCGTCCTCGCCCACTGCGGGCAGGTCCATCGCGTCGAGGTCGGCGCGCACCCCGGCGTCGATCTCGTCCTCCTCCGGCCACCACGGGGTCGCGACGCCGAGCGCGCTCTGCTTCGGCGGCGGTTCGCGGTTCTCGGCGTCGAAGTTCCACCGGCCCCCGACCGGGGACCCGCCCTCCATCAGCACGTCGAAGCGGTGCGCTGGTAGCGGTAGAACTCCTCCATCAGGAACCGCCGGCGTGTGCCGGCCCAGGCGGTGAACTCCGCGCGGGACAACGCGAACCCGGGCGTGGGCAGCACTCGACGCCGAGCTCGGTCAGCATCCGCCGGGCGGCGTGCGAACCGGGCTGGTAGGCGGTGGCAGGGCCTTCGACCTTCCGGATCGCCTCGCCGTAGGTCTCCGCGCGGACCAGCGTGACGCGGCCGGGGAACTCGGCGGCGAGGTGGCGCATGCCGGACAGCACGAGGTGCAGCTTCTGCCGGTGGTACGGCTTTCGGCGCAGCGCGGTGGCCGACTCGACCAGCAGGATCTCGTCGTGCGTCGTGTGGAAGTGCGGCCCGAACTGGTCGCCGAAGAGCAGCAGCGTCACCGCGCACCGCGCAGGTCGGCGAGCACGACGCGGGCCGCCCGCCGTCCCGAGTGCAGCGCCCCCTGGATCGAGCTGGTGTCGCGGTGGTCACCGCACACGTACCGCCGATCGCCCGCGCGCACGGACTGCTTCAGCCTGCGCGGCGCGGTCATGGCCGGGATCGCCCGAGGGATGTCGTAGCGCCGCAGCACCTCCCACCGGCTGGTGTCCGTGCCGTACAGCCGGGCCAGGTGCCGGCGGACGTCCTGCTCACCGGCCTCGCCGACCACGGAAGCCTGCACCAGCGGGGCGTGCGGCGAGTACGGGCGCGACACCTCCGACATCACGGCGGTGTTCACGACCGGACCGCCCCCGGCGTCGACGACCAGGCAGCCGTCCCGCAGCGGGGAGCGCGGCGGGCGGAAGTACCACGTCGTGACGCCGTTCCAGAGCGGGTCGACGAGGCCGGGCAGCAGGTGCGCCGCGGTCGTGCCGTCCGTCGCGACCACCACGGCGTCCGCGGTGACCCTTCCACCGTCCTCGAGGTCCACGCCGTTGTCGTGCACGGCCCGCACCGCGGTCTCCAGCTGCACCACGCCCCTCGGCAGGCGTTCCGCCATCGCCTTGGGCAGCTCCCCCATCCCCAGGGCGGGCACCGCCGCGCCGCCACGGGCGAAGCTGCGCCAGACCAGGTGGAAGAACCGCGACGACGTCGTCAGCTCCCGTTCCAGGAACACCCCGGACAGGAACGGGCGGAACACCGCCTCGACCCCGCGGTCGGAGACCCCCAGCTCCCGCAACCCCTCCCAGGTCGTGCGGTCGGGCGCGCCGAACAGCGGCCGGACCGGGCCGAAGGCGTCCGGCACCGAGAAGCGCGCCACCGCGGCCACGTCCCGCGCGCTCAGGACGTGCTGGCGCAGGAACCCGTCCCACGCGGCGGGTCCGCTGCGCGGGTCGGCGAGCAGGTCGTGCCTGCCGTTGTCGTGCACGAACGCGCCCGGCCGGAAGTGCCGCAGCGGGAACGGGCCCAGCTCCAGCCGCTCCAGCTCGGGGTAGCCGGGCAGCAGGATCTGGAAGCCCCGGTCGAACCGCACGCCGTCCTCGACGTCGGTCCGCACGCGTCCGCCCACCTCGTCCGAAGCCTCCAGCACGGTGACCTCGAAGCCCGCCGCGGTCAGCTCCAGGGCGGCGTTCAGCCCGGCGAGACCGGCTCCCACGACGACGATCACAGCGTCCTCCAGCGACGGGCCGCCGAGCGCAGCAACGGCACCCGGCCCTCGGTCGGCACGCTCCACAGGTCGGTGCCGGCGACGCCCCAGCGGCTCAGCAGGTGGTTCGCGGCGGCGAACCCCGTGGTGGCGGCGCGTTCCATGAGCGCGACCGGCAGGTCGACGCGCACGAGGTCGCCCGCGACCACCACGTAGTCGTCCGGTGTGGTCACCCCCGGCCTGCCCGCGTACCCACCGGCCGGGAACAGCGGGCAGTCCTCGCGCAGCTCGTGCCGTTCGTCCACGATCCCCGCCTGCTTGGTCTCCGGGTAGACCTCGGTGAGCTGGTGCCACAGCCGGGCCCGCGCGGACTGCTCGTCCACGTCGGACGGCAGCGCGTAACCGTGCAGCTCCACGACGGCCCCGCCGGTCCGGGCGGCCCAGGCCCGTGCCTCGTGCTCGTAGTGGTTGAGCACGCTGATGTTGTCGAGCAGGTCGTGGCCGCCGGTGCCGAGGAAGCCGGGCCGGTCGGGGTCGACCGGGGAGTCCAGCCAGTACCGCGACACGAGGAACCGCGGCGCGGTGCGGAGTTCGCCGATCTTCTCGCGCCACGCGGCGTCGCCGAGCGAGGGCGAGCCGCCGACGAGACCCCGCAGACCGGGGACGTCGGCGGCGAGCACGACGGCGTCCGCCTCGATCGCACCGCCTCCGATGGTGACGGAGAAGCGCTTCTGCTCGCCCGGCAGCACCGAGCGGACCTCGACGCCCGTGCACACCGTGGTGCCCAGCGACGTGAGGTGGCGCCGCAGCGGTTCCCACAGCCCGTGCGGGAACGGGTCGGCGGCCACGTCGAACAGCAGCCCCTCGGCCGAGCCGAGGAAGTAGATGTGGAACATCACCGCGAGCTCGGCGGCCGACATCCTGGTCGGGTGCGCGAAGAAGCTGCGGGAGAACACCTCGAAGGCGAGGGCGTGCGCAGCCTCGGGAAAGCGGATCCGCTCCAGGTACGTGGCGGCGTCGATGCCGTCGAGCTCCTCGTACACCCTCGGCACGGACACGTCGAGCAGCGAGAGCGCGGCCCGCGCGTTGATGCCGGGCAGGTCGCGCCACCGGAACGTGGGACTGCTGCGCAGGAAGGCGAGCGCGTTCCACGGCACGGTCGTCGGCAGGTTCGCGAAGCCGTCCCGGTGGCCGGAGGCGTGCTGCAGCGGGTAGTCCGGCATGCCGACCAGGGCCCGGCCCGCCGGGTCGACGCGCCGCAGCAACGCCCGCAGGTTGTAGTACTGCCGGAAGAAGGCGTGGAAGCCGCGGGTCATGGTGACCTCGCTGCCGTCGGCGAGCCGGGTGCTCCAGCCGCCGACGCGCCCGCCGAGGTACTTCTCCCGCTCGCACAGCACCACCCGAGCGCCGCGTTCGGCGAGCAGCGTCGCGGCGGAGAGCCCGGCGATGCCACCCCCCACCACGGCGACCACGGGCGCGTCCCCGCCGAACTGCGCACGCCCGGCCGGCGCCGGGATCCGCACCGCCCTGCGATCCCTCACCGCTGCTCCTGTTCCGGCACGTGCCCGCGGAAGGTGTGCACCACACCGAGCTGCAAGCCGGGCAGCGGTGCGCTGCGCACGCCGTTGAAGCCGTTGCGCCGCAATCGATCGCGCAGCGCGGACGCGCCGTCGAAGTCCATCGCGCTGCGCCACAGGTAGGTGTAGAGCGAGCGGTCCCCGGTGGCGAGCCAGCCCGCGGGGACGATGAACCCGCACAGCGCCGTCCACACCGCCGTGCCGAGCAGCGAGTCGCGCACCGAGTACTCGTGCAGCACCAGCGTTCCGCCGGGCTTCAGCATCGAGCCGATCTTCCGCAGCACCGGGTCCGGGTCGGGCAGGTTGCGCACGAGGTAGGCGGCGAAGACCGCGTCGAACCGGCCCTCGTCGACGTCCTCGGCACGGCTGTGCACGAACCTGACCGTCCTGGGCCAGCGCTTCTGCCGCGCCCGCTCGAGCATGCCCTCCGACGCGTCCACGGCGACGATCTCCACGCCCGGCGCGGCGGCGACCAGGGCCGCCGTGGAGGCGCCCGTGCCGCACCCCAGGTCGAGCACCCGCATGCCGGGCTTCAGGCCGAGCGCCATCGCCGAGCGGCGCAGCGCCTGGTGGTAGCCGGGGTTGAGCCCGACGAGGAAGTCGTAGCCGCGGGCGGCGCGGTCGAACTTCCCCGGTACCTCAAGCTTGTTCACGTGCCAGCCTTCCCCGTTCCCACAACAACAACACGGCGGTGACCATCGCGAACCCGTAGAGGAAGTCCTCCACCGGGATGTCCCACGGCACCCGCACCCCGGTGATCGCCCAGTCCGCGTAGAGCACGACCGGCGCGTCGAGCTTCGTCAGCCATCCGTCCACCGGGACCTGGAAGCCGAGCACGATCGCCATCGTGACCCAGTAGGCGGGCCGCTTGAACAAACCGGTGCGCAACAGGCAGAACTCGAGCAGCAGCACCACCACGACCGCCGCCGTGGCGGCGAGCGAGTACTCCTCAACCATTGCGCGACCAACGTTCCGAATGGCCGCGCACGGCCTCGTACGTCAGCACCGCGCACAACGGGATCACCACGAAGAACAGGATTTCCTCGACCGGCAGCACCCCACCGACCAGCACGCCGGTCGTGGCCTCGGGGTGGAAGTGCCAGTGCCCGCGCAGGATCGCGACGACGTCCCAGACCGCGAGCACGAGCAGCACCGGCGCGATGGCACGCGCCAGGTCCGGGACGCGCCGGTACACACCGCGCCCCATCCACTCCAGCGGCACCGTGATGAGCACGCACACGCCCAGCACCGCCAGGTACTCGTACTGGCTTCGCATCGCCGACCTCCTGTGACGACCGTATGGGCGGCGCGGCGACTCTGCACAACGGACGCGGGCACTTTCGTGTTCACCTGAAGTCGCGCAGGAAGTCCAGCACGACACGGGCCGTGGCGCCGGGGTTGTCGCGGTGCGCGAGGTGCCCGGCACCGGGGACGACATGGTGCCGGACCAGCGGGTGCCGCCGCGCCCACTCCGGCGCCGCGGACGCGATGATGCCGGAGAGGTCGTGCTCGCCGTGGCAGACCAGCGTCGGCACCCGCAGCCGCCGGCGCGGGTCGATGTGCCGGATGGCGTCGACGAAGGATCCCCGGGCATGCACCAGCGTGCCGTCGCTGACGCGCCGCGCCGTTCGGTCGAGATGACCGCGTGCTCCTTCGGAACAGGTGCTGTGACCGGCGGCGCGCCGCCGCACCCACCGCTTCGGCGCGAGCCGCAGCAGGGGCACGGACAACCGCAACGCGATCATCGGCAGCAGCGAGGGCTTCAGGGTGAGGCTGGTGGCACCGATCACGACCAGCGCGTCGAGCCCGGTGCGGTGCCTCGATCGCCGCTTCCTCGCTGATGTAGCCGCCCAGGGAGTGCCCGATCAGCACAGCCGCCTCGTCGAGCAACCCCGGCAGGTCGCGGGAGGCCTTCGTCAGGTCGAAGTGCTCGCCGTCCTCGCTGCTGCCGTGGCCGGGCGGGTCCCACGTGACCGTGCGGTACCCGGCTTCCACGAAGAACGGAACCAGCGGGTCGAAGCTGTGGTGGTCGTCCAGGGTCCCGTGCGTGAACACGACCACCGCGCCGTCCGGGTCGCCACGCGTCCAGCACGGCGACAGGGCGGGCACGCGCGAGGGGTTGCCCCGCGGACTCGCCCAGAACCACAGGGTGTCGTCAGCTCATCTCCGCCTTCGAGATCGCGTAGTAAGCGTCGACCGTGTCGCCGTCGATGCCCACGTACGCGTCGATCCACGCCGCCGCGGCGCGCACCAGCGCCAGCAGGACGTCGAACTGCTCTTCCTCTCCCAGCACTCCCAGCACGAGCGCGACCCGTCCGTCGTCACCGGCCGCGAGCCCGCTCAGCACCTCGGAAGCCCGCACGCGGGCTTCCTCTCCCCGCGCCGCCGGACCGTCCACCTCGATCCGCGTGCCGGCGCCGAGCGAGCCGCGGGGAACTCCGCGCAGCAGGATCGCCGCACACGTGTCGATCGCGACGACCTTCGTCCGCTCTTCCGCCGCCAGACACCGGACGGCGTCGGCGGACCACGGATGATCCCGCCTGTTGACCGCTCCCACCGCGGCCAGCGTCAGTTCCCTGGCCTGCACGTCGTCGAGCCGGTGCATCGACTCCCGCCTCCTCCGCGTCGACCCCGACCGGGATGCGCCCCCGCGCGATTTCTGTATTGCTACAACCAACTCGGACATGGTCAAACGATCCGGTGCGCGGTGCACGACGATCGGGCAGCAGTTCACCCGTCCGCAGCGGCGCCAGTCAGGGGTACACGGTTCCAGATGTCATTATCATCGGGATGTTCTGGCCACTCGACTGAGCGGAGACGGTGTTGGCGACTCGCCACCTGTACCTGGTGCGGCACGGCGCGGCGGACCCGTTCGGCGAGCTCACCACGACCGGCGCGCGCCAGGCGCACCTGCTGGGCGACCGCCTCGCCCGGCTGACGATCGACGCGGTGTGGCACTCCCCGCTCCCCCGCGCCGCGCGGACGGCCGAAATCCTGGGCGAGCACCTGCCGGGCGTCCCCGTGACCGAGGCGGCGGAACTGGTGGACCACGTGCCGCACGTCCCGGAGAACCCGCCACCCGCGTGGGCCGGCTTCTTCGACGGCTACGACGCCGCGGAGGCCGCCGCCGGCGCCCGCCTGGCCGAGGCCTTGGTCGACCGGTTCGCCCACCCCGCGCCGTCCGAGACCCACGAGGTCCTGGTGACCCACGCCTACCAAGTGGCGTGGCTGGTGCGGCACGCCCTGGACGCGCCACCGGACCGCTGGCTGGCCATGAGCTGCGGCAACACCGCTCTCACCGTGGTCCAGCACCGCACGGGCACCCCTGCGGCGTTGCTGCTCTACAACGACATGGGCCACCTGCCGGCCGACCTGCGCTGGACGGGCTTCCGGCCCGGACCCCACCCCTGACGTCGCGGTCGGCCCCGTTGATCGCGTCGTGTCAGCCGGAGGCGGCGTTCGACCGGAATGCCCGCTTCAGCGCCGGAGCGCCCGGTAGCGCTTGAGCAGGGCGGTGATCCGCGCGGGATCGGCGGCGCCGTTCAGCTCGGCGAGCAGGTCGTCGGGGCACAGCTCGTAGTGGTCGCCCCACCACCGCCGCACCTTGCCGTCCCAGGTCCGGTACCCGCCGGGCACGCCCCTCGCCGCGTACCGCCGCTTCGCCAACCAGCCCTCCCCGTTCCGCCGTCCGCCACCAGGATCGCACCGGACGGCAAGCGGTGTACCGGGTTCGGCCTGGCCGCCGCGGCGACCAGGCCGCGCCTACCGCGAACGAGATCCGCGGGACAGACCCCCGGCGTTGCGCTGCCCACGCCACACCCAGACCACCAGGCCCGCGAAGACGCTCGCGCACACGACGGCGCCGAGCACGACCACCGGCACGGACGCCCACGTCACCCCGGCGATCACGACCAGCAGGCCGCAGAGGAACGCGGCCACCACGCAGGCCAGGAGCAGGGTCCTGCGGGAGAGGAACACGAAGACCGACGGCTTGGTCAGTTTCGCGGCGAACTCGGGATCCTCTTCGAACAAGCGCTGCTCGATCTCCTCGAGCTCGCGCTTTTCGCGGTCTGCCAGCGCCATCACGAACCTCCTCGTCCGTCGTGCTCCGTCCGCCGCCGGATCCGGCGCCCGCGAGGAGCGCCGGAACCGCGGTTGCTCAGCTCACTCCTCGCCGAAGGCGAAGTCCTCGCCCTCGTCGAACACCTCGTCCACGACCTCTCCGAGCACCATGCCACCGACGACCCCTGCCGCGCCCGCGGCGACCACGCCACCGATGCCGGGGCCGCTGCGGTGGCCGTGGTGGCCGTGCTGGTCGTATCCGTGGTGACCGCCATATCCGGGCTGGTGGCCGTACCCCGGCTGGCCTCCGAACGCCGGGTTGCCCCCGAACGCGGGGTTGGCGTGGCCGCGCTGCGCGACCTGGGCCAGCCAGCCGTTGACGGCCGAGGCCCAGTCGGTGCCCTGCGCCTCCTGGTGCGAGGCCCGGAAGTGCCCGAACGCGTCACCACCCGACGAGAACATCCCGCCGCGCTTGTCGGCCTCCAGGATCACGTACAGCTCGTGCGGGTTCGCCACGAAGGTCAGCTCGACCTGGCTGACCGAGCCCGCGAACTGCGCGGGCGGGAAGAACTCGATCTCCTGGTAGAAACCGAGCTCCTGCGGCACGCCGTGCAGACGGCCCGCCTCGACGTCGGCGCTGCGGAACGAGAAGCCGAGCTGACCGAAGGCGTTGAGCACCGCGTCCTGCGACGGCAGCGGGTGCACCTGGATCGGGTCCAGGTCGCCCTTGTCCGGCGCGCCCGCGATGACCAGCTCCGTGCGCACACCGACGGTCATGCCCGGCAGCTGGCCGCCGCCGACCGCGGTGATCGGCGTCTCCCACGGGAGCGGCAGCTGGAACGGGATCGCGACCAGCTGACCGGCCGGCACCCGCACGCCCTGCTGCACGACCGTGCGGAAGAACTCGGAGACGCCACCGAACTCGTGGTCGCCGTGCTCCACCTCGACCCGGGTGACCAGTGACAGCACGACCTGGCCGATCTCGGCGTCCGCGCTGCCGCCCTGGATGCGCACCTGCCCGGTGACCAGCTGGCCAGGGGCGGCGTGTGGCGAGTCCAGCACCGTGTCGACGGACGGTCCGCCGACGCCGAACGCGCTGAGCATCCGCTTGAACAAGTCTCCTCCTGCGGGACTGGGAGTGGATCAGTTCTGGCGCACCGCAACGCGCGGTGCGTCGGTCTCGTCGTCGAAGTCGCCGATGAGCTCTTCGAGCAGGTCTTCCAGCGCCGCGAGGCCGACGATGCGCTCGTCGCCGGACACCAGGGCGAGCTGGGCGCGGTCGGCCTTCATCGCGGTGACGGCCGCGGCGACCGGCATCCCGGCCTCCAGGGTGAGGACCGGGCCCATCAACGTGCGGGCGTCCGGGTCCTCGCCCCGCGCCGTCGCGCGCATGGCCTCGCGGATGTGCACCAGGCCGACGTAGCGGCCGTGCCGGTCGGTCACGGGGAACCGCGACCGTCCACAGGCGAGGCTGCGGCGCTCGATCTCGCGGGCCGTCGTGGTCTCGGTGACGGTCGAAGCCTCCAGCACCGGCACCATGACCTCGCGCAGCGTCGTCTTCTGCACCTGCAGCATGCGCGTCAGCAGCCGCTGCTGGTTCTCCGGGATCAGCCCGTGCTCGCCCGACTGCCGCACCAGCAGGCGCAGGTCCTCCGGCCGGTGCGCCTGCGCCAGCTCGTCCTGCGGCTCGACCTTCATCAGGCGCAGCAGGGCGTTCGTCGTGTTGTTGAGTCCACTGAGGACCCAGCGGACCGAGTGGGCGAACGCGCGGAACGGCAGCGCCAGCATCAGCGCGGACCGCTCGGGGTCCGAGATCGCCCACGACTTCGGCGCCATCTCGCCGACGACCATGTGCAGGAACACCACCAGCACCAGGCTGATCGTGAACGCGATGCCGTAGGCGACGGCGTCCGGCAGGCCGACCGCGGTCAGCAGCGGGTCGACCAGGTCGGCGACGGCGGGTTTGGCCAGCGCGCCGAGGCCCAGCGTGCACAGCGTGATGCCGAGCTGGGCGCCCGCGAGCATCAGCGACAGCTCGCGCACCCCCGCCACGGCGGCCCGCGCCGCGCGGGACGACTCGGCCTCCTGCTCCAGCCGGTGCCGCTTCGCCGCGATCAGCGCGAACTCGGCGGCGACGAAGAAGGCGTTGAGCGCCAGCAGGACGAACGAGATCGCGAGTGACATCCCGATGCTCATCGGACCTCCTCCCGAACCCGTGTCGTCAGGACGACCGTGTCCGGCACGTTGCGCGCCACAGCGGTGACCAGCACCGTCACCCCGTCCACGTCGACCTCGTCGCCCACCTCGGCGGTGCGGCCGAGCTGGTGCAGCACCAGACCCGACACGGTGTCGTACGCGTCGTCTTCCGGCAACGCGATCCCGGTCGTGTCCTCGACCTCGTCCAGCCGCATGCGGCCGGGCACGCGCCACCGGGCGTCGTCGAGGCGCTCGATGATGTCCTCGTCCAGGTCGTCCTCGTCGTGGATCTCCCCGACGAGCTCCTCCGCGAGGTCCTCCAGCGAGATGATCCCGGCGAAGCCGCCGAACTCGTCGAGCACGCAGGCGAGCTGGCGGCGCTCGGTGCGCAGCCTCTCCAGGACGGCCGGCAGCGGCAGCGTCGCGGGAACGACGAGCGCCGGCGCCGCGACGGCGCCGATGGGGGTGGTGGGCCGCTGCTCGGGAGTGAGGGTGAGGACCTCGGCCAGGCCCACGACGCCGCGGATGTCGTCCAGGTCGTCGCCGACCACGGGGAAGCGCGAGTGGCCGGTGTCGAGCAGCTCCACCACGCGGGAGGCGGGCTCGTCCGCGCGCACCGAGTGCACGTTCACCCTGGGCGTCATCGCCTGCTCGGCCGCCAGCTCGCGGAAGTCGAGGCCGCGGTCGAGCAGCTGGGCGAGCTCGGGGTCCAGGTGACCCTGCTCCCCCGCGTCGCCGACGATCTGCTTGAGGTCCTCCGGCGTGGCGCCCTGGGGCAGCTCCTCCACCGGTTCGATGCCGATCGAGCGCAGCAGCCTGGTGGCCGCCGCGTCGAACAGGCGGATGACCGGGCCGGCGATCTTGAGGTAGACCAGCGTCGACGAGCTCAGCCACTTCGCCAGGGCCTCGGGCTTCGCGATGGCGAGGTTCTTCGGCAACAGCTCGCCCAGCACCATCTGCACGACGGTCGCGAAGATCAGCGCCACGGCCATCGCCAGCGGCACGCCGAACGACTCGGGCAGGCCCAGCAGGTTCGCGAGCCCCGTGCCCAGCAGGGGCTCGGCGACGTACCCGACCAGCAGGGCGGTGACGGTGATGCCGAACTGGGCACCGGAGAGCATGAACGACAGCTTCTGCGTCACGCGCAGCGCCCGTTCGGCGGCCTCGTCCCCCGCTTCGGACATCTGCTGCAACCGGCCCCGGTCGACCGCCATGTAGGCGAACTCCTGGGCGACGAAATATCCCGTGGCGGCGGTCAGCGCCACGATCGCCAGCAGGCCGGAAAAGATCAACACGGCGTGCTCACCACTTCGAGCCGGGTTCGCCCCGGCCCACTACTACAGCCGTCCACGTCGGCATCATCAGGCATGCTCCTACAGTAACACGTAGCACTGTACGGTTCTGGAAGAGGTGCAGGTGGGCGGAGCGTTGAGGTTGGCAGGACTCACCTGGTTCAACGTCCGGAAGCCCACGAAGTTCCCCGCAACGGCACATCGGCGGCGCTGACGGCCCGGCAGACCGTCCCACGGCGGTTCTCGATCGCGTCCGCCGGCCTGCGGACCTCCGGACACGTTGCCGCCGCAGCGCTTCAGCTCACGTTTTGGTTTGAAACGTCAAGGGCATCCCCGTCACGACGCAAACGCATGACGTTCGGATGACAGGGAGAGGACATCATGGGCGCCGATGACAAGTTCGAGGCCAAGAGCGACCAGTTCACGGGCAAGGTGAAGGAAGGCGTCGGCGACGTCACCCACGACGAGGGTCTGCGCTCCGAGGGCAAGGCGGAGCAGGCCAAGGGCCAGCTGAAGGAAGCGGTGGAGAAGGTCAAGGACGCCTTCAAGTAGCACTCGCTCCCGAGCGAGAACGACGGAAGCCCCGCATTCGCGGGGCTTCCGTCGTTTCGGCTGAGCTTCCTCGCGAGCGCCGGCGAGTCGGGCTCGGCGACCTTCACCCGGTCCTCTGTGGACCGGACGCCTCCAGGAAGAGGCCGGTGTAGGTGGGCTGGGCCGCGCCGGCCACCGGACCGGACCCGGATCCGGTGTCCACGTGCGGATGGCTGAAGAGTCCCTGCGCCGGCAGAGCGGACAGCGGCTGCGGGCGAACAGGCACCTGAGCGCGGCCGTCGGTGCGGCCGCTGTCCGCACCCGAGCGCGTGATGTGCTGGATCTGCAAAGTGTCGACTTCCTGTTCCGAGCGAGGTGGTGGATCCGCTTCTTCGCGAGCAGACCTGCGCCCCTTCTCCGGCCTCGGTGGTACCGGCCGTCGGGTCGCGCGCACCGGGATGCCCGTTGTCGCAGGAGGTCAATCCTTCGGGCTCGTCCGATTTCGACGGACGGGCCGCGCACGCCGTCGCGGCGGGTCAGGTGCGGTTCTCCCCCGGTGTGCCGAACGCGGCGAGCGACACCGGTTGCCACTCGCGCCAGGTCCGCAGGCGTTCCTGGTACAGCTCCTCGATCACGGGGAACAGACGTCCGAGGAGCAGCCTTCTGGGCGGGTGCTCCGCGTCGACCAGGGCGAGGACCGCCGGTGCCGTCGCGGCGGCCTCACCGATCTCGAACTCCACGGCGTTCCCGGCACGGGCGCGCGCGTAGTCCGGCGACTCGGCGCTGCGGCGCGATCCCCGGTCGAGCCAGTCGGTCGCGTACGGTCCGGGCTCGACGCAGGTGACGTGGACGCCGAACCCCTCGACCTCCTGCCACAGCGCTTCGGAAAGGCCTTCGAGCGCCCACTTCGAGGCGTGGTAGGCACCGATGCCGGGGTAGGCGCGCACGCCGCCCTCGCTGGTCACCTGCAGCAGGTGCCCGCCGCCCTGGCGCCGCAGGACGGGCAGCACCGCCTGCGTGACCCACACCGCGCCGAAGAAGTTGGTCTCCATCTGCTGGCGCAGCTCACGTTCCGAGAGTTCCTCGACCATGCCGAAGTGGCCGTAGCCCGCGTTGTTGACGACGACGTCGATGCGTCCGAAGTGCTCGGCCGCGCGGTCGACCGCCGCGAAGACGCCCTCCCGGTCGGTGACGTCGAGTTCCAGCGCCAGCACGGTGCCGGGGAAGCGTTCCTCCAGGTCCCGCAGCTTCTCGGGATCGCGGGCGGTGGCGACCACGCGGTCACCCCGTTCCAGCGCGGCCTCCGTCCACAGGCGACCGAAGCCGGTCGACGTTCCGGTGACGAACCAGACTTTGCTCATGACCCGAGTCTGGGCGCCGGATCGGCATGCCACCAGAGAAAGTCGATCAACGCAGGTATTCCGCTCTGGCATACTGAGCTGATGCTCGACGTCCACCCCCAACTGCTGCGCGCGCTGCGGGCCGTGGTGGAGACCGGTTCGCTCACCGCGGCCTCCGAGCGCCTCGGGTTCACGCAGTCGGCGTTGTCCAAGCAGATCGCCGCGCTCGAAGCCGCCACCGGCACGCGGCTGTTCGACCGGGGACCTCGCGGGGTCGAGCCGACGGCGGCGGGCAGCCGGCTGGCGGTGCGCGCGGCGGTGATCCTCGACCAGTACGAGGTCGCCCACCGCGAGCTCGAAGACCTCCCGGCACCGCTCGGCGGCCGGATCGCGCTGGGCGGGTTCCCGACCACGGCCCTGCGCCTGGTGCCCCGCGCGATCGCCCGCGTGCGCGCCGACCACCCGTCGGTCGAGGTCGAGTTCCTGGAGTCGTCGACGCCGGTGCAGATCCGGCGGTTGCGGGCCGGGCGGGTGGACCTGGCGATCCTCGCCTCCGGGGAGGACCTGCCGGACTGGGACCTCACGGGCGTCGAGGTGCAACCGCTGCTCTCCGGCGCGTTGCTGCTCGCGGTGGGACGCCGGCACCGGCTCGCCGGTGCGCGGAGGGTGCCCGTGGCGGAGCTCGCCGGAGAGGGGTGGGTCGTCGGTAGAGGAGCACGCGGGGAACCGCAGTTCGGCGCTTGGCCCACGGTGCCGCGGCCGCGGGTGGTGGCCGAGCTCGGTGACTGGTCGGCCCGGTTCGGGTTCGTCGCCGCCGGACTCGGGATCACGACGATCCCCGGTCTCGCCGCCTCCGCGCTGCCCGACGGGGTCGTCTGCGTGGAGGTGGACGACCCGGGGTGGGCGGGGCGCTCGATGAGCCTCGCGTGGATCGGGAGCCTCACCGCCGCGGCCGCTGCTGTCCGCGCCGCGCTGGTCGAGGAGGCACGGCTGATCGCCGAGCGTCGTTAGCCCAGGATGAGCCGCGCGGTCGCCTCTCCCCTGCGGAACGGGAAGGTGTGCGCACCGCCGACGACCTCCGACCGCGCGTCCCGTGCCGCGGCGGCGAGGCGGTCGACCCAGGGCTGGGGGGCGAACGCGTCGTGCTCGCCGCGTGCCAGCAGCACCGGGCAGCGGACCTCCTCGATGACGTCCTCCGGCGCGTCGTGCTGCGCCGACCGGATGAAGCGCGTGATCTCCGCCGGTCCGCCGCGCAGGTAGTCGGGCACCGTCGCGGGCACCAGTGCGGGCGACTCGTGCAGGAAGTTGCGCACGAACGCGCGGACCAGCTTTTTCACGCCGCGTTGTTCCGGTGGGAAGGTCGGTCCGAGCAGCACCAGTGACCGCACGAGGTCCGGCCGTGCCGCGGCGACGTGCAACGCCGCCTGGGCACCCGTCGAGTGCCCGACGAGGACCACCGGAGCGCTCGGCACCTCGTCGATCCAGCCGCGCACCGCCCCGGCGACGGCGTCGATCCCGGCCGGGCACACCCGCGCCGCCCGGTGCCCGAAGCCCGGCACGTCGAGCAGGTGCGCCGTGGTCCTGCCGCCGCAGGCGTCGAGGGTGTCGACCAGGTAGCCCAGCGCCCCGAGGCCGGGCACGAGGACGACGTCCGGCGCGTCGCCGTGCCGCCGTCCCGCCCGCAGGCTGCGGAACTCGCGCCCGCCGACCCGGTCCCACCGCTCGCGCACGTCCCGCCGGCGGTCCGGCATGGCAGGCCTCCCTTCGTCCCGCTGGAACTACCGCGGCGGGAGCCGCCGGAAACGTGGGGACGCCGGTTGCGAGCGGGCTCACGAAAGAGATCGATTGGCCGCGCGCCCGCCGGGTACACGGCCGTCATGGCAACACATGACTCGAACCCGGGAGACGACCTGGCGTCCTACGCGCCACCGCACGACACCGGCGCCCCCGACGCCGTCGAAACGGACCCCGCCGCCCTGAACAGCGCGGAGGACCTCGACGAGGACCGCCTCCGGCTCGACCCGCTCGAGGCGGGCATGGACCCGCCCGAGCGGTGGAGCGGCGTCGACAAGTACGGCATGACGCCGTACGAGCAGGCCCACGCCCGTCCGCTGGACGACCGTCTCGCCGAGGAGCAGCCCGACGTGCCCGTCGCACCGGAACCGCTGGACGAGGAGGTGCTGGCGGAGGCCGCGGGACGCGGGCAGCTCGCCGACGAACCGGGCGGCTCGGTCGCCAGCACGGCGCGCACCCCCGACGAGCCGGTCTGAGCCCGGCCGGAGCCGGGGCGGGTGTCGCGCGGTGGCCCGGACGCCGCGCACACCCGCCGCCGGATTTCGCTCCGATCCGCGTTTGAGGCGCGGCGACGCGGGCACAGGCTGCCCATGGAGATGCGAGGACGTCGCTGGGACCAGTCGTTGCCCGCCCTGCTCGACGGTTACGCCTGGCTGCCGGGACTGCGGCGCGCCGCCGGCAGCGACGTGGTGCGGACACGGGTTATGGGCAAACCGGCCCTGGCGTTGTGCGGGCCGGAAGCGGCCCGGTTCTTCTACGACGAGAAGCACGTGCTGCGCTCCGGTGCGATTCCGAGCCCCGTGCTGAGCACCTTGTTCGGGCACGGTGCGGTCCACACCCTCGACGGTGACGCTCACCGCCGGCGCAAAGCCCTCTTCCAGTCGGCGGTCACGCGGGACTCGACCGCCGCACTGGTCAGCAGCGTCGCGGCCGCCTGGGAGGACACCGTCGTGGGATGGCGTGCGGGCCGCCCGGTCGTGCTCTTCGACGAGGCGAGCCGGGCGCTGACCGCGGGTGTGCGCCGCTGGGCGGGCCTCCCGGTCGCGACGCACGACGTGGGCGACCTCGCGGCGGACCTGGTCGCGATGGTGGACGGTTTCGCCACGGCCGGACCGCGGCACTGGCGCGCGCGGCAGGCGCGCAAGCGGCGCGAGGCGTGGCTCGGCGCGCTGGTGGACCAGGTGCGGCACAACGAGTTCGACGCGCAGCACGGCTCGGCTCTCGAAGTCGTCGCGGGGCACCGCGACGCCGACGGCGAACCGCTGGACCCGCACACGGCCGCCGTGGAGCTGCTCAACTTCATCCGGCCGACCGTGGCGGTGTGCTGGTTCGTCGCGTACGCCGGACACGCCCTGCACCGCTGGCCGCAGCACCGCGAACCGCTGAAAGCAGGCGGTGACTTCGCTGTCGCGTTCGCGCACGAGCTCCGCCGCTTCTACCCGTTCGCACCCTTCGTCGGTGGCCGTGCCGCCGAGGACCTGACCTGGCGGGGCGAGCAGGTCCCGGCGGGTTCTCTGGTGCTGCTGGACCTCTACGGGCAGAACCACGACAGTCACCTGTGGACGGACCCCTACCGGTTCGACCCGCACCGGTTCCTCGGCCGCGAGATCGGGCAGTGGGACCTCGTCCCGCAGGGTGCCGGCGATCCGCACACCGGGCACCGCTGCCCCGGCGAGCCGTTCACCGTGGCCGTGCTCGCCGAGCTGTGCACCCGCCTGGCGCACCAGGACTACGAGGTGCCGGACCAGGACCTCACCATCTCGCTGAGCCGCATCCCGGCCCGGCCGCGCAGCGGGGTGGTGCTCGTCCCGCGGTGAGCCCCGCGACCGTCATCCCGCCGTCGGAAGAGGCCTCTCCGGCGGCACGTGCAGCGGCAGCAGGGTGACCATGGCGGTGGCGCGCAGCACGCGTGCCACCGCCTCGCTGGCCACGACGCTGATCGGCACGCGGCGCTCGAGCCCGAGCGCGCGGATCCGGGCGAGCGCGGTGATGCCGGACGACCCGAAGAACGTGACCCCCGAGAGGTTCAGCACGACCTCCTCGGCGCCCGCGGCCACCGCCCGCGCACAACGCCGTTCCAGCTCGTCGCAGTTCGACAGGTCCACCTCGGCGAACGACTTCACCTCGACGACGCCGCGAGGTGAACGGCTCCGCGCCTCGCCGACCTCGACCAGTCCCAGCAACGCTTCGACACCGCCGTCGCGGTGCGCCCGGCGCTGGCGGTCGGCACCGCAGCCGTCGCGGTCCAGCACGCGCAACCCCCTCCGCACCGAAGGCAGGTCACCGTTTGCCTCCAGCACGGGCGTCAGCCGCGAGACCAGGTCGTCCAGCTGCCGGCGCAGCGGAACCAGCCGGCCGGACAGCACGTCGAGCGCCCCGCCCGCGAGGCCGTCCCTGGCCGCCCGCCAGCAGGCCTGGCGCAACGTCTCGGCGGGAACGGGGACGGGCGGCACGCCGCGGCGGACGTCCGCCACGGCCTGGGTCACGAGAGCGCGGACCAGCGCCGCGAGCAGCACCACGTCGTCGATGCCGGCGGCGACGTCCGCGACCCGCACCTCCACCGTCGGCCACCGCGCGGAAGGCCGCACGTCCCAGTAGACCATCGACGGGTCCAGGGCCGTGCCGGCGCTGAGCATCATGTCGCAGAGGGACTCGTAGTGCTGCCACGAGGCGAACACCGGCGGCGGTCCCGAAACCGGCCACCGCGACCACACCATCGACCGCCAGCTCGCGAACCCGGTGTCCGCGCCGCCGGAGAAGGGCGAGTTCGCGGTGACCGCGCCCAGCACCGGCAACCAGGGCCGCACGTGGTTGCAGACCTGCACCGCGGTCTCCCGGTCGGGCACCGCGACGTGCACGTGGCACCCGCAGATCAGCTGCTGGCCCGCGAGCACCCCGAACTCCCGCGCGATGCGCCGGTACCGCACGTCGTCCGTGATCGTCCCCGTCGTGTCCCCGAGCGGCGGCGCACCCACCGCGACCGCCCGGCAACCGGCCTCCCGCGCGGCCAGCGCGACCGTCCGCCGCAGGTCCAGCAGCTCGCGGCGCACCTGGTCCGCGTCGCGGCAGACCGAGGTCTTGACCTCGACCTGGGTGCCGGTCAGCTCGTGGTCCAGGTCGAGCCCGAACACCTGCCGCGCGACGGCGACGACCTCGTCCGCCCGGTTCACCGCCACACCGGTCACCGGGTCCACGAGGAGGAACTCCTCCTCCACGCCGACCGTCGGACCGGACACCGAAATCGCTTCTTCCACGCCTCACCGCCCTGCTCGCAACACTGCGCCGGCGCGCTGCTCGACCGGTGAACGCCTTCCCGCCGAAGCGGGAGGGACACCTGGCGACTACCCCTGCCCTTCACCGCAAAACGCATCCGGGTCCACAGAGAACTGATCGTGTGCCGGGTGGAGCGGGACGTGCACCTGCCTCCGCACGACCGGCTGTACCGAGGAAGACCGAGCGCCAGGGCGTTCCCGAGCTCGTCCACACCGGAGGCGGTGCGACGAGCGGCGATCCGGCCTCGGTGAGAGGTCACGTGCGAGACTCCTGCGCGGCGATCACCACCGCGAAGCACCACCGAGAGGCATGCCGATGATTCCCGAGGACCTCGCCGTCTGGCGCCGCCGCCAGGACGCGGACGAGCCGAACCCGTGGTCGGAAGGCCTGCGGCTGCTCGCCGAGGACGAGCGGCCGGCCGCGCTGGACACGAGCTACCTGACCGCCGCGGACCTCGCCGACCCGGACGTCGCCGCCAACACTCGGGCGATCGCGGAGACGGCCGCGCTGATCACGTGGGTCGCCGAGGACGAGGACGAGGGCCGGGCGTTCGGCTACTGGCGCGGGCCGGACGACCTCCCGCTCTCCGGGGCGCCCGTGGTCAGCCTGGACAACGAGGGCCAGTTCCACCTCCTGCGCGGTGGCACCCTCAGCGAGGCGCTGAGCGGCGAGTACGGCGAGTGGGCGGACGACGGCTACTCCGGCGTGGTGGGGCGGTGCCGGGCCGCGGGTGTGCCGATCGGCGCCGAAGACCCGGACGACCTCCCCGAGCCGGTGGTGTCGCCGACTCCCGCGGACCACCACGTCGCCCGGTACCGCGAGCTGCTCGCGGCCGGCGGATCCGCTGCGGCGCAGGGGTGACCGGCACCGGCTCGTCCCCGCTCGTCGAGGACTTCCTCTCCGGCGACGGGAAACGCGTCCTCTCCGCGGTGTGGACGGTCTTCCGGACCCGCGACCCCGCGGTCCTGGCACCGGTGTCGCGGGCGTTGCCCGCCATCGAGAAGGCGGCGGCGGACGCGGACCTCGGCGGCGTGTTCGTGTCGAACAACGCCAACCTCGCCCACGCGCTCGACCGGATCAGGCTCTTCGCCCAGGGCCGCTGTCTCTGCGCCGCTTACCGTTCGCACCAGTTCTACGACGTCGAGAAGGAGGAGGCCCAGCGGCACGTCCTGGTCGTCGGGACGGTGCCCAACGACCGGCAGTGGGTTCCCGACCGCGTCTGCGAGTGCCTCGGCTGCGGTAAGCGCTTCCAGGTCGAGCAGGGCGAGTACCACTACCCCTGGTGGAAGTGGACCGAGTTGAAGGCGCCCAAGACGATCGTCTGACCACTAGGCTCGGATCGAGGTCTCATCGAACTCTCCGGCCCGTGCGGCCGACGCGGATCCGAGGGAGCTACCTCGCGGAGATGCACTACATCCCGTTCGCACCACACCTGGTGTCGACGCCGCCGGGGACGATGGCCACCTCGCACCAGTGCGGGGCGATCCCCAACTTCTTCGTCCAGGAGTGGCACGCCCTGGAGGAGCGGGAGGTGTGGGACAGCTACGTCCACGCTCCCGACGGGAGCGGCTCGATCGTGAAGGACGGCTACATCACGCTCCCCGACGCCCCGGGCATCGGCGTGGAGCTCGACCTCGACGGGGTCCGGGCGCACGCCGTCGCGGGCTACGGGGTGTTCGAGTAGGTGCCGCCGTCCCTCACCGCAGGTCGTGCGGTGGGGGACGGCGGTTCCCGTCGCGAGGTGACGGGACGCTCACCTCACGGTGATGTTGGAGTTGCCACTGCTGCGGTACCCCTCCGTCGCCATGATCATGTAGTAGCTGAAGTTGCCGAGCCGCATGTTGGCGCGGCTCCACGCGTCGAAGTGGTTGCCGGTGGTGATGGACCCGCCGGTCCGCCTCTGCTGCCGGACGCTCCAGAACTGCGGGAAGGTCTTGTTGTCGCCTTCGACGGAAGGCGCGTTGTAGCGCATCGTCTCGTAGATGTCGTACGTGCCGCCGTCGGTCGTCACCGTGCCCCTGTAGTTGCCGGTGGGCCGGTAGTTGCCCCAGTTGTCGACGATGTAGTACTCGACGAGCGGGTTCGACGTCCACCCGTAGAGGGTGAGGTAGGCGTTGCCGGACGGGTTGAAGCTGCCGGAATAGTTCACGGTTCGCCGCGAACCGTTGCTCCAGCCCTTGCCGCCGACGAAGTTGCCGACGTTGCTCCACGACGTGCTGTAGTTGCCGCCGCTGCCGAACTCCATGCAGACCCGGCCGCCGCCGTCGGTCCAGAACGAGTAGTAGTAGCCGCCGTTGTTGCCGGTCTGGCTCGAGCAGGTGGCGGTGATCCCCACGTCGGCGGCGGCGACGCCGGGGGTCAGTGCCATCACCAGCGCGATGCAGGCACCGCGGACCCCTGCTGCGAGACGGCCGCGGGCGCGGCTCGGTCGGGCTGTGGCCTGAACCATGTGCGGTACTCCCTCCTCATCGAGAGTGGTACGGCAGCGGACGGCGCTAAATGACCGGCGAGGTAAGGGGCGACGATTCCGACACTAGCAGCGCCGACAGTGCGCCGAAAGACGGTCAGGCCATTTCCGGAAGTTTCGAAAATTCTCCGACCACGGACTGTTCGAGTGGGGAAACATCTCGAAACTCGCTAAAACTTTTAGCCTCGCGGAAGTGGGCTCAATTTGCCCTCGACCGCACTCCTCGCGCTTTTCCCGCCATTTCCCCACTTGCCGAACACCGAACCGCGGTCGCCCGGCCAGGCCACTCGTGTCGATCTCCACTCGAAGTGTGAGCGCTAACAGAATTGTGCGGCTGACATCGATCGCGCGCATGGAGAACGCCGTGTCGATGGCTGATCAGGCATGGTCGAACGCCTCGTCGATCTACGTTAGCGCTAACAACAGGCGTTGACTGAGAGACTGCATCATGGCTAGGTTCGCTCGCAGAGCCGTCCGCCGCCGGTGCCGTCAGCCGAGCAACTGGAGCGTTCCCATGTCCTCACCGTTGAGTCGACGCAGGTTCCTGAACGCCGCCGGCGTGGCCGCCGTCGCCACCGCCGTGCCTTTACCGGCGGCAGGATCGGCACAGGCGGCCACAACGCCTCCGGTCCGGGGCGACCTGGGCGTGTCGGCTTTTCCGTTCGACCTCTCCGAGGTGCGGCTCACGGCGGGCAGGTGGCTCGACAACCAGAACAGGACGCTGTCCTACCTGCGTTTCATCAACCCCGATCGGCTGCTCTACAACTTCCGCGCCAACCACCGGCTGTCCACGGGCGGCGCGGCGGCCCTGGGGGGTTGGGAGGCGCCGAACTTCCCGTTCCGCACCCACAGCCAGGGCCACTTCCTGACGGCCTGGGCGCAGGCGTGGGCGGTGCTGGGCGACACGACGTGCAGGGACAGGGCGAACTACGTGGTCGCCGAACTGGCCAAGTGCCAGGCGAACAACTCCGCGGCCGGGTTCAACACCGGGTACCTGTCGGGTTTCCCGGAGTCGGACCTCGACGCGATGGAGGCCGGGTCCCCCAAGGCCGTTTCGTACTACTCGCTGCACAAGACCCTCGCCGGGTTGCTGGACGTCTGGCGGTACATCGGCAACACGCAGGCGCGCGACGTCCTGCTGCGGTTCGCCGGGTGGGTGGACTGGCGCACGGCCCGGCTGTCCTACAGCACGATGCAGAGGGTGCTGGGCACCGAGTTCGGCGGGATGAACGCCGTGCTCGCCGACCTGTACCAGCAGACGGGCGACGCGCGCTGGATGGCGGCGGCGCAGCGGTTCGACCACGCCGCGGTGTTCGACCCGCTGGCCGCCAACCAGGACAGGCTGGCGGGCCTGCACGCGAACACGCAGGTGCCGAAGTGGATCGGCGCGGCCCGCGAGTACAAGGCGACCGGGACGACGCGTTACCGCGACATCGCCGTCAACGCGTGGAACATCACCGTCGGCGCGCACACCTACGTGATCGGCGGCAACAGCCAGGCCGAGCACTTCCGCTCCCCCAACGCCATCGCCGCCTACCTCAACACCGACACGTGCGAGGCGTGCAACAGCTACAACATGCTCAAGCTGACCCGCGAGCTGTGGCTGCTCGACCCCGGCCGGGCCGCGTACTTCGACTACTACGAACGCACCCTGCTCAACCACCTGATCGGCCAGCAGAACCCGGCGGACCCGCACGGCCACATCTGCTACTTCACCGGCCTGAACCCCGGCCACCGGCGCGGCAACACCGGACCGGCGTGGGGCGGCGGGAACTGGAGCACCGACTACACCACGTTCTGGTGCTGCCAGGGCACCGGGATCGAGACCAACACCAAGCTCGCCGACTCCGTCTACTTCCACAACGGCACCACGCTCACGGTGAACCTCTACACGCCGTCGGTGCTCACGTGGTCGTCGCGCGGCATCACGGTCACCCAGAGCACGAGCTACCCGGCGAGCGACACGACGACGCTCACCGTCACCGGCAACGCGGGCGGGTCGTGGACCATGCGGCTGCGCATCCCGGCCTGGACGGCGGGCGCGACCGTCAGCGTCAACGGCGTCGCCCAGAACGTCGCCACCACGCCCGGCACGTACGCCACCCTCACGAGGTCGTGGGCGTCCGGCGACGTGGTGGCGCTGCGGCTGCCGATGCGCGTGATCGTCCAGCCCGCCAACGACAACCCGAACGTCGTCGCGGTCACCTACGGCCCGGCCGTGCTGGCCGGCAACTACGGCAGCACCGCGCTGTCCGCGCCGCCTTCCCTCGACGTCAACTCCGTCACCCGCACCAGCTCGTCGTCCCTGGCGTTCACCGCGAGGGCGAACGGGGCGCAGGTCAACCTCGGGCCGTTCCACGACGCGCACGGCTTCAACTACACCGTCTACTGGAACACCGGCGGTGGCGGCGCGACGAGCCACCGGCTGGTCAACGCCGGCACCGGCCTCGTGCTCGGCGTCCAGAACATGTCCACGGTGGACGGTGGACTCGCCGTGCAGTGGCACGACAGCGGCACGGCCGACCACAACTGGCAGCTGATCACCGACGGGGCGGACGTGCGGCTGCGCAACGTCCACAGCGGCAAGGTGCTGGGCATCGAGAACATGTCCACCGCCGACAACGCGCGAGCGCTCCAGTGGTCGGACAACGGCACAGCCGACCACAGGTGGACGTTGATCTCCAACGGCGACGGCACCCACAAGCTCCGCAACGCCCACAGCGGCAAGTTCCTCGGGATCCTCAACGGGTCCACCGCCGCGGGAGCTCAGGTGGTGCAGGACTCCGACAACGGCTCGGCGGACAACCGCTGGCGGCTGGTCGCCAACTGACGGGAGCGGGCGCAGGTGCGGTCAGGCGGGGGTGCGGGTGATCGGCACGATGCCGGGCGGGTCTCCGCCGCCGACGAGGTCGGAGGTGGTGGAGCCGCCCGGTTCGGGCGGCTCGGCCACGCGGACGGCGGAGCCGGTCCGGGTCACCCGCACCCCCGCGGCGCCCCGCACCCGCTGACCGCCGGGGAGGGTCCGGTCGAGGACCTGGTCCCCGACGGGCGAGGTCCCCGCGTCGGCCACCTCGACGACCGCGCGGAACCCTCCCTTCACGGTCAGCGCGGCGGAGCACGTCGAGGGGGCGGAGGTGCCCAGGGCGGTGCGGGACTTCCGGCCGTCCGCGGAGACCGAGAAGGCCTCGATCGAGTTGCCCGCTCCGCCGCGCCACAGGGTGAAAACCACCGCGATCAGGTGGTGCTCCCGCGAGACCTGGCCGCGTGCGAGCCGGTGCCACACCGGGTTCATCCGCGCTCCTCGATCGGAGGTCCTCGGAATGCGCCTCCGCCGACAGCAGGGTCCGTCCCCGGCGCACGCGGGACCGTCCATCCTGGCCGCTGCCGTGGACCGCGGTGGAAGATGACGCGATGAGCACGCAGCGCCGCGGCCGTCCGAAGGGTCCCACGGGCCCGGTGATCGGCCGCGCCCTGCAGCTGCTCGACGCGTTCGACGCCGAGCACCGCGCGCTGACGCTGAGCGACCTGGCCCGCCGCGCGGACATGCCGCTGTCGACCGCGCACCGGCTGCTGCAGGAGCTGTGCGCGTGGGGTGCCGTGGAACGCGACGACGACGGGCTCTACCAGGTCGGCCTGCGGTTGTGGGAGCTCGGCTCGCTCGCGCCCCGCGGCCCGGGCCTGCGCGAGACCGCGCTGCCGTACCTGGAGGACCTCTGCCAGATCACCAGGGAGAACGTGCAGCTCGCCGTCAGGGAGGGCACGGAGGTCGTCTTCGTCGAACGGATCGCCGGGTTCGGCGCGGTGCCGGTGCTCACCCGCGTCGGCGGCCGGTTCGCCCTCACCTCCACCGGCGTCGGCCTGGTGCTGCTCGCGCACGCCTCACCCGAGGTGCAGGAGGAGGTCCTGAACGGACCGATCGACCACCACACCGACAAGACCGTCACCGATCCGGTGCGGCTGCGCAGCATGCTCGCGGCCGTGCGCTCGAACGGTTTCTCGGTGAGCGACCGCCAGGTCACGATGGACGCGCTGTCCGTCGGCGCGCCGATCCGCGACGGCAGCGGTGAGGTCGTCGCCGCGGTGTCCCTGGTGGTGCGGTACGGCAGCACCACGGCGCACGCGCTCGCCGGTCTCGTCCGCACCTGTGCCCAGGCGATCTCCCGCGCTCTCGCCACGTGATCCGGCAAAGCTTCCATTTTCCGGAAACGGTGCTACGGCTCGGGCCCCGGTCTCCGCCACCCTGTGGCTCCCACCACGAGGAGGAGTGCCGATGAGCTGGTTCCCGCGTGACCAGTGGTACGTCGCCGCCTACGGCTCCGAGATCACCCACGAGCTGTTCTCCCGCACCGTCTGCGGTGAGCCGGTCCTGTTCTGGCGCACCCGCGACGGCGTCGTGACGGCCATGCCCGACCGGTGCGTCCACCGCCGGTTCCCCTTGTCCCAGGCACCTTCCCGGCTGGTCGACGACCAGGTGGTCTGCGGCTACCACGGTTTCACCTACGACGCCGGCGGCAGGTGCGTCGCCGTGCCGGGGCAGACCCGCGTCCCCCGCACCGCGCGGCTGCTGCCGTACCCGGTGGTGGAGCAGGACTCGTTCGTCTGGGTGTTCATCGGCGACCCCGCGAAGGCCGACACCGCGAGGATTCCGCGCGCACCGTGGCTCGTCGACCCCGGCTACACGACCGTCAGCGGCATGGAACCGTTGAACGCCAGGTACGAGCTGCTCGTCGACAACCTGCTGGACCTCTCGCACGAGACGTACCTGCACGGTGGTTACATCGGGACACCGGAGGTCGCGTCCACCCCCATCACGACGGAGGTCGACGAGGACGCCGGGATCGTCTACGTGTCGCGCCACATGGACGACGCGGAGTGCCCGCCGTTCTACGCCAAGTCGACCGGCCTGCAGGGCAGGATCGCCCGCTGGCAGGACATCGAGTACACGCCGCCGTGCCTGTACAAGCTGCACAGCCGCATCGCACCGGTCGGGTCGGTGCCCCGCGCCGACGGCACCGACCCCGACGCGTTCCACGTCGAGGTCGTCTACGCGATCACACCGGAGACCGAGACCTCGACGCACGACTTCTGGGCCGTGGCGCGGGACTTCGCCCTCGGCGACGAGGAGGTCTCCGCGTTCCTGGCCGACAGCAACCGCACCGTCGTGCTGCAGGACGTCGTGGCGTTGAACGTCCTGGAGAAGGTGATCGCGAACGAACCCGAGGGCTACCAGGAGCTGTCGATCAACATCGACACCGGCGGGCTCGCCGCGCGCCGGATGCTGGGCCGGCTGTGCGGCCGGTCGTGAGCGCGGGCAACCGGGTGTTCCGCATCCACTGGGTGCCGGGCACCGACCGGCTCCACGCGGTGTGCCACTGCGCCGCCGAGCGCGAGTTCGAGGACCCGGTCGAACTGTGGGAGTGGCTGCTCGGACACCCGGTGGGACACACGTCGTGAAACTGGTGCTGGACAAGAAGGACCGAGTCGCCGACGGCGTCGTGCTGCTCACGCTGCGGCGCCCGGACGGCGGCCCGCTGCCCGCCTGGACTCCCGGCGCGCACGTGGACCTGGTGCCGGCCGGGGGTCCGGTGCGCCAGTACTCGCTGTGCGGTGACCCGGCGGACACCTCGGCCTGGAAGGTGGCGGTGCTGCGCGAAGCCGGGGGGCGCGGCGGATCACGGCACGTGCACGACGTGCTCGCCGTAGGGCAGCACGTCGAGGTGAGCGAGCCGCGCAACCACTTCGAGCTCGTCGAGGCGAAGCGCTACCTGTTCATCGCGGGCGGCATCGGGATCACCCCGATCCTGCCGATGATCGCGTGGGCGCGGGCGGCCGGGCAGGACTGGCGGCTGGTCTACGGCGGCAGGACGCGGTCGTCCATGGCGTTCCGCGCGGAACTGGAACGGCTGGCCGGCGTCGAGATCCACCCCCAGGACGAGTGCGGGCTGCTGGACCTCGACGCGGTGCTGGGGCAGCCCTCGCCGGGCACCGCGGTGTACTGCTGCGGGCCGGAAGCGCTGCTGCGTGCGGTCGAGCAGCGCTGCGCGGATTGGCCCCGCGGTTCCCTCCACGTCGAGCGGTTCTCACCGAAGATCGTTGCGGCACAGGGCTCTTCGGAGGAGTTCGAGGTCGAACTGGCGCAGACGGGCACGGTCCTGCGCGTCCCCGCCGGGAGGTCCGTGCTCGACGTGGTCGAGGCGGAGGGCGTGCCGGTGCTGTCGTCCTGCCGGGAGGGCACGTGCGGCACCTGCGAGACGGTCGTGCTGGACGGCGTCCCGGACCACCGCGACTCGGTTCTCACGCCGGAGGACCAGGAGTCCGGTGACGTGATGATGATCTGCGTGTCCCGGTCGCGTTCGACACGTCTCGTGCTCGACCTCTGAGCAGGTCGGGCGCCGGGTTCGCCTCCTGACGTTCGTCGAACGGCGCAGCATGATGTTCGTCAAAAAATTGACGTCCGTCAGGGATCTGAATACCTTCGGGCCGCTCGGAGATCCGGAACCCTGACCGGAGGTCGACGATGACGACACGTGGCACCACCTGGAAAGCACTCCTCGGCAGCGCCCTGCTCGCCTGCGCGCTGGTCGCGCCGCAGGCTTCCGCGGCGGCGCTGACCGAGGTGACCGGTTTCGGCGACAACCCCGGCGGCATGCGCATGCACGTCTACGTGCCGGACGCCCGCCCCGCGAAGCCCGCGGTCGTGGTCGCCATGCACGGCTGCGGCGGCTCCGGACCCGGCTTCCACTCGAGCAGCGAGTTCGCCTCGCTCGCCGACCGGCTCGGGTTCGTCGTGATCTACCCGAGCGCCCAGCAGGAGGCGGGGTTCGGCAAGTGCTTCGACACGTGGTCGGAGGCGGCGAAGAGGCGCGGTGGCGGTAGCGACCCCGTCTCGATCGTCTCGATGGTCAACCACGTCGTGCAGCGCTACGGCGGTGACGCGAGCCGCGTGTTCGCCACCGGGTCGTCCTCAGGCGGCATGATGACCAACCACATGCTCGCCCTGTACCCGGACGTCTTCAAGGCGGGCGCGGCGTTCATGGGCGTGCCGTTCGACTGCTTCGCGAACGCCGCCGACTACCCGCCGGGCCGCAGCCGGTGCACGGGCGGGAGCATGAACCGCACGCCGCAGCAGTGGGGCGACTCCGTGCGGCGGGTCAACCCCGGCTTCACCGGCCCGCGCCCGAAGGTGCAGCTGTGGCATGGCACCGCCGACACGTTGGTGCCGTACTCCTTGCTGCAGGAGTCGATGGAGCAGTGGACTGACGTGTTCGGCGTCGGCCAGACGCCGACGTCCACCGACACCCCGCGCCCCGGCTGGAACCGCAGCCGCTACGGCGCCGATGTCGAGGTCTACAGCGTCCAGGGCGCGGGGCACACCCTGCCGTCGTCCGGGATGGCCGCCGTCGCACTGGAGTTCTTCGGCATCACCGGCTCCCCCGGCCCGGCCCCGGGACCGTGCTCGGTCAGGGCGAAGGTCACCGCGTGGAACAACGGCCTGGTGGAAAGCCTCACGATCACCAACACCGGCAGCACTCCCGTCAACGGCTGGTCGCTCGCCTTCACCCTGCCCGCCGGCCAGACCATCACCTCGGGCTGGAACGCCACCTACTCCCCCGCCACCGGGCAGGTCACGGCCCGCGACACCGGCCACAACGCCGCGATAGCGCCAGGAGGAGCGGTCGAGATCGGCTTCCAGGGCACGCACACGGGCAACACGGCGGCTGCCTCGGCGTTCGCGCTCAACGGAACGGCCTGCGCTGCCGGCTGAACCGCGTCCCTGTGCGTCCGCTCGGTTTTTCGACGGACGCACAGGGACGCATGCGTGGCGCCGTCCCGAACCGGCTGAACCGCATCTGGCGGATCCGCGCACCCGGAGGTTCGGCCGATGAGGCGCGTCGGTTCGCGGTGGCGGGCCCACTTCACCTGAAGGTGTGACCCGGACCAAGGCGGCAGTTGGTCCGATCAGGCCTCCCGAACGCCTCGGCTCCTGTCTACGGTCACGGTTGCATCACGCCGGAGGGGGAACCAGTGCCGTCGTTGCGGGCCGGGCTCGTCAGAAGCCACAGGGGCAAGAAGATCGTCGTCTTGAAGACCGGTTTGACCGCCGACGGCGAGAGCGCCGTCCTGATCGCTCCGCTCATCTCCACCAAGCCCTCCGCCGGCACCCCCAACGTGGACGCCAAGACCGTCTGGGCCCACTACCGGGTCCTGGTCGGCCAGGCGAGAACGGTCAAGGCGAAGGAGATCGGCACCACCTGGTACGGCCCGGAGAAGCTCAAGCCCCACCTGCTCGACGCCGTCCTGAAGGAGCTCGGCTGACGCAGGCGATCGCGTTCGCGAGAGACGGTCGAGACGCCGCATCCGCTCCATAAGGGACACTGGCGTCATGGCGTTGCAGGATCTCGGCGCGGAGGTGCGCCGGTTGCGCGAGACCACGGATCCCGCCGCGATCGGACTGCCGCCGGGGCGCAGGCGGGCCCGCGGTGTGCGGCGGGAGGAGCTCGCCGAGCTGGCCGGGGTGTCGGCCGACCACGTGCGGCGGCTGGAGCAGGGGCGCCGGCACCCGTCGGCCGCCGTGGTGAACGCGATCGCCCGTGCCCTGCGGCTGGGACCGGTGGAGTACGAGCGGCTGTGCGCGCTGGCCGGGTACGCCGCGGCGGACGGGCGCGTGCCGGGGGAGGCCGGGGTCTCGGCCGTGCGGCTCCTCGAACGGTTCGCCGACACCCCGGTGTTCCTGACGGACGCGGCGTGGAACGTCGTCGCCGTCAACAGCGCGTGGTCGGCACTGGGGGCCGGCGCGTCGAACCGGCGGCCGCGGGACTGGAACATCGCCTGGCGCACGTTCTCCGACGTCCACGGCGGGATCAGCCGCGACGACGACCAGGCGAGGATCTTCCGGGTGGCGCTCGCCTCCCGGTTGCGCGACGCGGTCCTGCGCTATCCCGCCGACGAGCCGCTGGCCGAGCTCGTCGACGAGCTGCGGACCACGAGCCGGTCGTTCGACGCGCTGTGGCGTGCGCCGCGAACCGTGGGCTCGTACGACACTCGTGCCGTGTTCCGGCATCCGGGCGTGGGGGACATCGCGCTCGACGGCACGATGCTGGAGGTGCCCGGCGACAACCTCCAGGCTGTGGTGCTCACCGCCGCGCCGGGGTCGCCCGACGCGGGCCGGCTGCGCGAGGTCGTCCGCGCCTCCACCGGCCCCCCGGTCGTCAGGGTGGGACAACCCGGCCCAGGCTGACCGCTCGCGCCGAGGCGATCCTGGGGCGGTGCCGATCACAGCCTCGCTCCGGAACTCGGACCTGGTGGGCAGGGATGCCGAGGTGGCGGTGCTCGACCGGGTGCTGGCCGGCGGCTCGCGCGTGGCGCACCTGCACGGGCCCGGCGGCATCGGGAAGTCCGTGCTGCTGCACCACTTCGCACGGCAGGCGCGGCTCGCCGGGCGCGAAGTGGTGCACGTGGACGCACGGGCGGATGACGATCAGCGCCGTGTCGAGGAGGCCGCAGCGCTCGCGTGCGTGCAGGCCGGCGCGGTGCTGTTGGTCGACGGCGTCGAGCGGTGCCGGCAGCTCGAACCGCGGCTGCGCGCCACGGTCCTGCCCCGGCTCGCGGAGGGCGGTGTCGTGGTGCTCGCGGGCAGGACGGCTCCCGATCCGGAGTGGACGCTGGATCCGGGATGGGCACGCCTCTTCACCGCGCTGGTGGTGCGTCCGCTCGACGCCGCCGCGTCCGACGCCCTGCTCGCGGCACGGGGGCTCGCCCCGCACCGGCGCGGCGCCGTGCTCGCCTTCGCGGGCGGCAACCCGCTCGTCCTCGCCCTCGCCGCGTCCACCGCGAGCTGGGAACCCACCGGTGACGTGCTCACGACGCTGGTCGACCGGCTGGTGGGCGAGGTGCCGAGCCCCGTTCACCGGCGGGGGCTCGACGTCCTCGCGCTGGCCCGCGTCACGCGCGAGTCGGTGCTACGCGTGGTGCTGGGCGACGACGACGCCGCGACGGTGTTCTCGTGGTTGCGCCGGCAGCCCTACGTCGAGGCCGCCCCGGATGGGCTGGTACCCCACGATGCGGTGCGGGCCACTCTCGACGCCGACCTGCGCTGGCGGGACCCCGGCCGCCACGAGGACCTGCGTGCCGTTGTCGCGGTGCGTCACACCGCGACAGCACGCGATCCGTTGCCGCGCAACGCTTTCGAAGACGGGGTGCTCGAAGCGCTGCGCACGTGGCGTGTTCCGCGCGAGTTCGAGACCAGCGCCCTGCTGCGGTCGCACCTCGTGCCACCCGACTCGGCCGATCCCGTCTCGGACCTGCGTGCCGCCATCACGACGGCCGTCGAGGCGTTGCGGACCGATCCCGCCGGGGTCAAGGCGCACGACGCCGTCACCGCCACCTACCTCGCGGCGTCCGGCACCCACAGGGCGACCGCGCGACGGCTGGGCGTGCCCTACGGCACCTACCGGCGCCACCTCGCCCTGGCCAGGGAGCGGCTCGTCGAGCACCTCCTGACCCGGTGACGTCAGCCCTTGCGGCGGCGGGGCGCCGCCGACCGCGGCGGCGCGGACCGCATGTGGTCGCGCACCGGCGCCAGCAGCCCGGCCAGCGCCTCGACGTCGTCGCGGGAGAGCGGTTCGAAGAGCAGGCCGCTGACGACCTCGACGTGCCCCGGCAGCACCGCGGCGAGCAGCGTGCGCCCGGCTTCGGTGATGGTGACCGTGACGCTCCGCTCGTCGTCGGCGGACGGCGCCCGTTCGACCAGCCCCGCCTTCTCCAGCAGGCCGACCTGGTAGGTCAGGCCGCTGCGGCTGTAGACGACACCGTCGGCCAGGTCGGTCATGCGGTGGCTGCCCGTCGGCGAGTCCCCGAGCCGCGCCAGCAGCTGGAACTGCACGTAGCTCAGGTCGCCGGCTTCCTTGAGCTGCTGCTCGACGGCGTGGCGCAGCAGGCTCGCCACCTCGACGAGGGCGAAGTAGGCGCCGAGCTGAACGGGGTCGAGCGACGGCGGTGAGTCGGCCATGGCCGCAGTTTACTGCTTCGAATTCGAAGGAGCAGGGCCGAGCTGGGCAGGGTTGGACACAGGTGGGCACCGCGAGGCCGTGGCCACCGGACGGCGACGCATACCAGGGTTTGCGGGCAGGGGGACGAAAGCACCGTCCCCACCGGCCCGAGGACGATCTTGAGCATTCCCCACCTCGCCCAGCGCGAGGACCAGCAACGACTCGAGTGGATCGGCGGGAGCGTGGTCAGCGTCCTGCTCGACGCCGAGGCGACCGGCGGGCAGTTGACGGTCGGCCGCTTCGACGCCGGCTTCGGCGAAGCGCCGCCGTGGCACCTGCACCACAACGAGGACGAGGTCTTCCTCCTGCTGTCCGGCTCCGCGCTGGTGTGGGCGGGCGACGAGGAGCACGAACTGCGCGAAGGCGGCATCGTCTTCCTCCCCCGTCGCGTCCCGCACAGCTACCGGATCACCTCCGAGAGGGCCGACCTGCTGCTCATCTCCACTCCCGGCGGACTGGAGAAGATGTTCCGCCACGCCGGCCGCGACCTGCGCACGCCGCGTCCCGACGGGTTCGAGATCCCGCTGTCGCTGCTCGCCGAAGCCGCCGAGATCTCCGGCAACGTCGTGCTCGGCCCTCCCCGCTGACCCACCTCCCACGACGTGCCGCACGTCACTTTGCTTCGAATTCGAAGCAGGTCTAATCTCAGATCCAGATGCTTCAACTTCGAAGCAAGCAGCGAGGAGAGCAGTCATGAAGGCAGTGCGCTTCCACGAGTTCGGCGGCCCCGAGGTCCTGCGGTACGAGGACGTGGAGCGGCCCGTCCCCGCGGCCGGTGAGGTCCTGGTCCGCGTCGCGGGCACGACGTTCAACCCGGTCGAGGGCAACATCCGCCTGGGCGTCATGCAAGGACCGATCCCGGTCGGCCTGCCGCACACCCCCGGCCTCGACGTCGCCGGCACGGTCGACGTGCTCGGCGAGGGCGTCGAGGGCCTCGCGGTCGGCGACGAGGTGATCGGCTTCCTGCCGATGACCAAGCCCGGCGCGGCGGCCGAGTACGTGATCGCCCCGGCCGCCGCCCTGTCCCCGGCGCCCCGGAAGATCCCGCTGGCCGACGCCGCCGCGCTGCCGGTGGTGGGCCTCACCGCCTACCAGGCGCTCTTCGACCACGGTCGGCTGCGGGCCGGGCAGCGCGTGCTGGTCAACGGCGCGGGCGGGCCGGTCGGCGGTCACGCCGTCCAGCTGGCCAAGCAGGCCGGCGCGCACGTCATCGCCACGGCGAGCCCGCGCAGCGCCGAGTCCGTGCGCACCGCCGGTGCCGACGAGGTCGTCGACCACACCGCGGTGGACGTGCTCTCGGCGGTGACCGAGCAGGTCGACCTCGTGCTGAACCTCGCCCCGGTCGCCCCGGAGGTCCTGGCGCAGCTGCCCGCGGTGGTCCGCCCCGGCGGAGCCGTCGTCAACACGACGATCTGGATGCCCGCGCCGACCGACGAGGACCGCGACGTGCGCGGCGTCAACCTCTACGTCCGCAGCGACGCCGAGCAGCTCGCGAAGCTCGTGGCGCTGGTCGACTCCGGTGACCTGCGCGTCGACGTGGCCTGGCGCGTGCCGCTGACCGACCTGCCCGAGATCCACGCGCAGGCGGCGTCGGGCGAAGTCGCCGGCAAGGTCGTCTTCCTCGTTTCCTGACCACTCCACCCGAGAAGGAGCACACCATGCCACTCGGGCTGGACCCCGAGATCGCCACCGCGCTGGCCCCGATGGCCGGCGCGATGGCGGAAGCCACCCCACCGGCCGTGGGCGACGTCGAGGCGCGCCGGGCCCTGTGGGAGCCGATCATCGGCGCCGCCGGGACGGCCCAGCCGATCCCGGCCGACGTGACCACCACCGACCACCACGCCACCGCGGACGACGGCGCGCACATCACGATGCGCTGGTACGCCAAGGAAGGCGCGGCGCCCGGTTCGGCGGTGCTGTTCTTCCACGGCGGCGGCTACATCTTCGGCCACATCGACCTGTTCGACGGGCCCGTCTCGCGGTACGTGTCCGCGAGCGGCGTGCCGATGCTCTCCGTCGAGTACCGCCGCGCGCCCGAACACCCCTTCCCCACCCCGCTCGAGGACGCCTACACGGCACTGCGGTGGCTGCACGACCACGCCGCCGAGCTGGGCGTCGACCCCGCGCGGATCGGGGTGATGGGCGACAGCGCCGGAGGCGGGATGGCTGCGGCGCTGGCGATCCTCGCCCGCGACCGCGGCGGCCCGGCCATCGCCCGGCAGGTCCTCGTCATGCCGATGCTGGACGACCGCACCACCGAGGTCGACCCGCACGTGGCGCCCTACGCGTTGTGGTCCTACGACGACAACCTCACCGCGTGGCCCGCGCTGCTCGGTGACGCCGCCGGCGGACCCGACGTCCCGGCCACCGCCGCACCCGCCCGGCTGGAGGACGCGACGGACCTGCCGCCCGCCTACGTCGAGGTCGGCCAGCTCGACGTCTTCCGCGACGAGGACCTGGCCTACGCGGCGAAGCTCAGCCGTGCCGGGGTCCCGGTCGAGTTCCACCTGCACCCCGGCGCACCGCACGAGTTCGACTCGATCGCCTTCGACTCCGGCGTGGCCAAGCGGGCCGTCGCCGACCGCGTCCGCGTGCTCAGGTCGATCTAGCGGCCGTCAGGACCGGTCGAACTCCGGGATCAGCTCTCCGATCAGCCTGATGCTCGTCATCACCTCGTCCGCCCCGATCGGGCCGATCTGCTGCAGGCACATCAACCGGTCGATCCCGAGGTCCGCGTAGGCGCGCAGCTTCTCGCGGCACGTCTCGGGGCTGCCGACGATCAGCGACTGCTGGGCCGAGAGCACCTCGAACAGCTCGTCCTCCGGCACGTCCTCGCCCTGGATGATCCGGCCGATCACGAGCTGCGCCCCGGTGGGGGCGGCGTCCACCTCGGCGCGCAGGAACTCCCCGGTCAGGCCGCCGTCGCCGGCCGCGAGGATGTCCTGGTGGCGCTGCATGGTCGCGGCGAACTCGGCGGCGGCGTTGAAGAACCGCAGCGCCGTCACCGTGTACCAGGCCGCGGCGGCTGCCGCCCCGTTGCGCATCGCCTGCTCGTCGGTCTCGGCGCAGTGCACGAACGTGAAGTAGGCGACCTGGTTGTTGACGAACGACCCGACCGGCGAGGTGCACTCCGCCGCGGCCGCGCGGTAGAGGTCGATCATGCGGGCGACCCGGTCGATCGACTCCCAGATCGTGGTGCCGAGCACGCCGACGCCGCGGCGGCCGGCCTCCTCGAAGGACGTCGGGGAGGCGGCGGCCTGCCACAGCGGCGGGTGCGGGGTCTGCAGCGGCTTGGGGATGATCGAGACGTCGGAGATGTCGTAGTGCTCGCCGGAGTGGGAGAACCGGTCGGTGGTCCACATCTTCGGCACCATCTCGAACGCCTCGGCGGTCTGGGCGCGGGCGTCGGCGGGCTCGATGCCGAACAGGTTCCACTCGGGGATGGTGGAGCGGGTGAGGCCGAGCTCGACGCGGCCACCGCTCAGGTGGTCGAGGGTGGCGGCGCGTTCGGCGACGCGGATCGGGTGGTTGAAGCGGCCGGGGGCGAGCACGGCGGCGTGACCGAGGCGGATGCGGGACGTCTGCTGCGACAGAGCGGCGAGCATCAGTTCGGGAGCGGAGGACAGGCTGAACTCGCCCGCGCCGTGGTGCTCGACCTGCCACCAGCAGCCGTACCCGAGCTCGTCGGCGAGGCGGGCCTGGTCGAGGGCCTGCCGGAAGCGGAACTGCTCGGAGGCGGAGCCGGGGTTCTGGATCTCGTTGAACAGGTCGATCTTCATCGGCGGACCTCCACCTCGCGCGGACACCAAGGCTGATGTCTCCGTGAGCGAGCGGGCCGTTACGCCGGGCGACGCGAATCTCCCGAACGGAGCAGTCCGCGGGATGCCGTCGTGGCCCACAACGGGGTGAAGCGTCCCGGTTCGGCGATCCGATGACCCGGCAGGCCCGGCTGCGCGATGATCGAGCGGTCGGCGCCGGCGAGCGCCACCACCGCCGAGCCGACGCGGTCCACGGCGATCGTCGAAACGGAGAGGTTCCGATGTCCGAACCAGCCCGCGACACCGTCCACGCCCCGAGGTCCGCCAGGACGCGGGAGGAACGCCGGGTCCTGGCGAGCACCCTCGCCGGCACCACCGTCGAGTGGTACGACTTCTTCATCTACGCGCAGGCCGCGAGCCTGGTGTTCGCGCCGCTGTTCTTCGCGCCGGCGAGCGCGGAGTCGTCCGGGCTCGCCCAGCTGGTCTCGCTCGCCACCATCGGCATCAGCTTCCTGTTCCGCCCGCTCGGCGCGATCGTCGCCGGGCGATTTGGCGACCGGCTGGGGCGCAAGAGGATGCTCGTGCTCACGTTGCTGATGATGGGCCTCGCGACCACGCTGATCGGTCTGCTGCCCACGTACGCGAGCATCGGCGTCACGGCGCCGGTCCTGCTGGTGCTGCTGCGGATCGTGCAGGGTTTCTCCGCGGGCGGCGAGTGGGGCGGTGCGGCGCTGATGGCCGTCGAACACGCCCCCACCGGCAAACGCGGGCTGTTCGGCGCCTACCCGCAGATCGGTGTCCCCATCGGACTCGTCCTCGCCACCGGCATGTTGTGGCTCACGACGACGCTCACCACCGAGCAGCAGTTCCTGTCCTGGGGCTGGCGCGTCCCGTTCCTGTTCTCGGTCGTCCTGATCGCCGGCGGGTACGTCATCCGCCGGATCGTCGAGGAGAGCCCGGTCTTCCAGGAGATGCTGGCGCGCAGGGCGCACTCGTCGGCGCCGCTGCGCGACCTGCTGCGCGAGCACACCCGTAACGTCGTGCTCACCGCGCTGATCTTCGTGGCGAACAACGCCGCCGGTTACCTGCTCATCGCGTACTTCATCGGCTACGGCACGAAACTGGGCCTGTCCCGCCCGTCCGTGCTGGCCGCCACGGTCGCGGGCGCCGTCGGCTGGCTCGTGTTCACCCTCTGGGCCGGCGGCCTGTCCGACCGGATCGGCCGCGTGCGCACGTTCCAGATCGGGTACGCCGCGCTGTTCGTGTGGATGATCCCCATGTTCCTGCTCATGCAGACCGCCGACCTGCTGCTGTTCGTGCTGGCGGTCGTCGTGCTGTCGTTCGGCCTCGGCCTGTCCTACGGGCCGATGTCCGCCATGTACGCCGAGATGTTCCCGACGCAGGTCCGGTACTCGGGTGTGTCCATCGGCTACGCGCTGGGCGCGATCCTCGGCGGTGCGTTCGCCCCGACGATCGCGCAGGCGCTGGTGCAGTCGACGGGCACGGCCGTGGCGGTCGGCGTCTACATCATGGTGCTGTCGGTGGTGTCGTTCGTCGCGGTGTCGCTGGTCCGCGAGCCGCGGGGAGTGGACCTGCGGACCTGAGCGGTCCACCGCCGGGTCCGAACGGCAGCAGTGCGGGCCCGTCGAGCGCGCCCGCGTGCTCCCGACGGACTTGGGGACCAGCTCGTCGACAACGGCGGCGGCAGTCGGCACGAACCCGTTCTCGCTACGAGGGCCCCTGGAAGCGAAGACCGAGCAGGACGGTGTCGTCGGTGTAGAGCACGACGTCGTGCATGTCCTCGACGATGGCGGAGAGCGACGTGCCGACGGGCTGCCGTGACCGGGCCTTGGCGGTGTCGGCGAGGCGGATCTCGCCCTCGTCGACGTCACCGCGGCTCTCGACGAGGCCGTCGGTGTAGAGCAGCAGCAGGTCGCCGGGCGAGAGCGTGGTGCTGTGGATCTCGTGGCTGCCGGGGTCGGGGAAGCCCACGCCCCGCCCCTTGGCCTGCAGGTAGGCCGACTCCCCCGTCGCGGAGACCAGCAGGGCCGGCGGGTGGCCGCCGCCCGCCAGGCGCAGCGCACCGGTGCGCGGGTCGAGCCGGGCGACCAGCACGGTGGCCATGAGCGTCTCGTTGATCTCGGCGGCGCGGCGGACCAGGTCTTCGAGCGGGTAGCCGTCGAGCGTGAGGGTGCGGATGGTGTGCGTGACGTTGAGGGCGTTGCGGGTGCAGGTGACCCCGTGGCCCACGGCGTCGACGATCGTGATCTGCAGGGTGCCGTCCGCGAGGACGAACCAGTCGTAGAGGTCGCCGCCGGTGGGCGCGTCCCTGTCCGCAGGCCTGTAGTGCACTCCGAGCTCGACGCCTTCGACGGTGGGAGGTGGCGGGCGCAGGGCGTCCTCCAGCTCGCGGAAGATCACCGCGTGCGCGGTGCGGAGCTGCTCGTCCCGGTTCTCCAGCTCGACGTACATCGCCACGACACCGCTGTTGGTCTCGGCGAGCTCGTGCTTGAGCTGCAGGTGTTCGCGCTCCAGGGCGTCCGTGCGCGCCACGAGGGCGCTCAGCTCGGCCTCGGTCGCGCTCTGGTCGTCCGCCGGGTCCGGCCCGCTGTCGCCGCGCGACCCCGTCCACGCCGGCACGCGCCACACGGCGGCGGGTGCGTCCACGGGTTCGGGGAGCAGGGGGAGGTTCAGCGGACGGGTGCGGTCCAGAGGCGCCGCCAGCGGCACGGTCACGACGAGGACCGGTCCGTCGAGCTGACCGTGCGCGGTGAAGGGCTCGGCCACGAGGCCGTCCCGGGCGAGGAGCGTCGTGCTGAGCACCAGCCGGGCGCGGAGTTCCACGGAGACGTCGTGCTCGTCGCACAACGAGCGGACCTGTGCTCGCAGGGCGCGAACCGCATCGGCCGTGACGGAGGTGATGGGTCCCTCAGCTGTCATCAGATCGAACTCCGTAGCAGGTGCCGGGCGCCGGGGTGGGGCGGCACGGCGGATGTCTCCGAATCCGCGGGGCGGCCGGGTCGCGACCGGCTCGCGGCGGGTGCGGTCACGAGGCCCACCCCACGACGGTGACGGTGGTGCCCTCGTCCACCACCGTGTCGATGGTGAACTCGTCGACCAGTCTGCGCGCTCCCCCGAGTCCGTGGCCGGGTCCCACCCCGGTGCTGAAGCCGTCGACGAGCGCCGCGTCGACGTCGCCGATGCCGGGACCGTGGTCGGTGACCCGCAGCCGGAGTCCGCGGCGGCCGCCCGCCGCCACGAGGTGGGTGATGGTCATGGCGCCCCCGCCGCCGTGGACGTAGGCGTTGCGGACCAGCTCGCTCGCCGCGGTCACGACCCTCGTCTGGGCGATGAGGTCGAAGCCCGCCAGGACGGCGGCCTCACGCACCGCGTGCCGGGCCCTCAGCAGATCCTCCTCCGACTCGATCCGGCGAGTCCGCCCGGCAGGCTCCCCTGTCGCCACTCGAGCCCCCGCCGCTCATCGTGCTCGTCACTAAACTATTGTCGCACGACAAACGTTAGCAGTGGAGGTCGCGTTGCGGGCACCGTCCTGGCACGGCGGGTGACGGCGTGTCGTGCGCGAGGTCAGGCGGTCTGCGTGCCCGTCGTGTCCTGCTCGTCGTCGAGCGGGTGCACCGACGACGCCGCGTCCCGCAGCCGGCGCAGGCCGGAGACCAGCGTGGACCGGGCGGACGGCGGCAGCGCGTCCACGACGTCGCGGAGGTGCTCGCGCCGCCGGTCGCGCAGTTCCTGCAGGTAGGCGCGCCCGCGGTCGCTCAGCGCCAGCACGACCTCGCGCCGGCTGGTCGTGCTCAGCCCGCGTTCGAGGAAGCCGACCGCCTGCAGCCGGTCGCAGAGCCTGCTCACCGACGACGGCGCGGCGTCGAGCGCCTCACCGAGGGCCCGCAGGTTCGCACCCTCGGAGTTCTCGAGCACGAACATCACGCGCAGCTGGGACACCGACAGCGGAGCGGGCGAGGCGTCCTTGCTCCGCTCCCACATGACCTCGATCTGCTCGACGACCTGGGTGAGAACCTGGAGCACGTCGTCAACAGTGGCGTGTTGCCGGATCCGGTTCACGTGTCCACTGTCGCATCCACGTGGTCCCGTGTCATGTTCGGCCACGTCCGCGATGCTTGACCGGCACCCGCACAGAGAAAGCAGGAACACACCGTGACCGCACAAGCGGTGAACAGATACCTCGTCGTCGAGGAGGCTCTCAGAGCCGCGGCACCGCACGCGCTCCTCGACGTCGCGCGCGTCCACCTGACACAGCTGTACCAGGCGGACGAGGTGCAGCTCCTGCTCGCCGACTACGCGCTGACCATGCTGCAGCCGGTCGCCGAGCTGCCGTACACGAGCAGGCCGATCCCGGTGAACGGCAGCACGCCCGGCCAGGCCTTCGGCGCCCAGCAGGCGTTCGTCGAGCACCGCGGCGGCACCGCGGTGACGGTCCACCTGCCGGTGACCGTCCGCGGCGACCGGCTCGGCGTGCTCGCGCTCGACCTGCCGGACGTGCCGGAACCGGGCGACGTGGCGGAGCTGACCAGGATCGCGCAGACCCTCGGCCACGAGATCGTCGTGGCGGAACGCGACACCGACCTGTACCTCCAGGCGCGGCGTGCGGCGCGTCTGACGCTCGCGGCGGAGATGCAGTGGCAGCTGCTGCCGGGCAGGTCCTGCCGGCGTCCCGAGTACGACCTCGGCGGGCAGCTGGAACCCGCCTACGCCATCTACGGCGACAACTTCGACTGGTCGGCCTCCGCCGAGCACCTCACGCTGGCCGTCACGAACGGCATGGGCGAGGGCATCGACGCCGCCCTGCTCACGAACCTCGCCGTCAACGCGCTGCGCAACGCCCGCCGTGCCGGGGTTTCCCTCGCCGACCAGGCGGCGCTGGCCGACCAGGCGATCTACGGCCAGCACGCGGGCCGGCTGCACGTCGCCGTCCTGCTGCTGCAGTTCGAGCTGAAGACCGGGCGCGTCGAGGTGATCGACGCGGGCTCGCCCAGCGTGTGGCGCCTGCGCGACGGCGCCGTCGAGTGCATCTCGTTCGAAGACCAGCTGCCCCTCGGCATGTTCGAGGACACGCAGTACGCGCCGCAGGAGTTCCAGGTCCGCCCGGGCGACCGCCTGATCTTCGTCAGCGACGGCGTCCACGACGTGGCCTCCCCCGCCGGCGAGCGCTACGGCGAACGCGCGCTGGCGCGGGCGATCAGCGTGACCCGGCTGCTGCCCGCCGCCCAGGTGCCGAGGGAGATCCTCCAGCAGCTCTCCGGGCACCGCAGCGACCGGATCGCCGAGGACGACGCGATGGTCCTGTGCCTCGACTGGCACGGCGCCGGGGCCTGATCCGCCGGCCTGCGGCAGGTGCAGGACCACGCCGCCGCGGGTAGACGGGATCATGGGTGAGATCAGCGCGGCGGACGTGGTGCTCGACGGCTTCGACCGGGTTCAGCAGGCGGTGGGACGAGTCCTCGAAGGACTGTCCACCGATCAGCTCGCGCACCGCGTGGGCGGTTCCGCGAACTCGATCGCCTGGCTCGTCTGGCACCTGACCCGCGTCCAGGACGACCACGTCGCCGACCTGGCGGGCACCGGCCAGGTCTGGACCGCCGACGGCTGGGCGGACAGGTTCGGCCTGCCGCTGCCGCCCGAGGACACCGGCTACGGCCACGACGACGAGCAGGTCGCCGCCGTGGTCGCGTCGTCCGAGCTGCTGCTCGGCTACCACCGGGCCGTGTACGCCCGCACGCGCGAGTACCTGCGCGGGGTGGAGCCGGAGGCCATGTCCGAGGTGGTCGACGAGTCGTGGGACCCGCCGGTCACCCGCGTCGTGCGCCTGGTCAGCGTCATCGAGGACGACCTGCAGCACGCCGGGCAGGCCGCCTTCGTGCGCGGGCTCCTGCCGGAGAGCTGACCGCTCGGAACGCACCGGCGGAGATCGCCATGCTGTCGCACCGCTCGCCGCCCCCAACCGCGATGGCGCGGCCACGAACGGGAACGTGTGGCGTTCCTCCTCGGCGCAGCCCGCCGCCAGGTCGGTCGGGTCGATCAGCGGCACCCCCGGGCGGGCCGAGCTGACCCGGTGCGGCGGACCGGGCAGCGCGTGGTCGAGGGGCGGCCGGGGTCGCCCACGTACACCGCGATGTCGTTGCGCTGCAACCACTTGGCGTCGAGGGTCAGTCCCGGGATGCGGCGGTCCATGCTGGCGGCGTGGTTCCGCGGAGCACCAGCGCGTCACCGCTGCGCACCTCGACACCCTGCTCGAAGATCGCGGTGGAGCCGTGGCGGTGGCCCGCCGGACCGCCCGGCTCGTCCCCGGTTGGTCGGCGGTTCTTCGGCGGTTCTTCGCTCACCTGCGGCCCTCCGGTCGTGGGTCCAGGTGGCACCCACTCTGGTCTCACGTGCCGTGGTTCCGCGTCGGCAAGACCTGCCTACATCCGGTGGCCCGGAGCCTTGGTGCCGGTCAGGTGTTGCCGGGCGGCCCACGCCCACCCTGCCACCAGCGCACAGGCGATCGCACCGGTCAGGTGCCCGGTCGCCAGCGCGACCAGGGTGAGCGCCGCCGAAACGACCATGATCGCCGTGCGGACGCGCCGCGCGGCGGGCCGCTGTGCGCTTCCCAGGGTCCGGGCGAGCCCCGGGTCCTCGTCGGAGAGGGTGCGTTCGATCTCGCACAACGTCTCGCGTTCGCGGTCACTGAGCACGACGCACCTCGTGGGCCCTGCCGTAGGGCACGGCGCCGATCAGGCTGACGACGACCGCGGCGCCGCTCGGAGTCCGGTACGTGCGCCGCTCCCCCTGCCGGGCACCGTTCAGGGCCGCTCCCAGCGGGGAGTCCGGCGAGCAGACCTCGATCGTCCCGTGCTCCGCGCCGCGGGTGCCGAGCAGGAACGTCTCCGTCTCGCCGGTGTCGTCGAAGCGGACGGTGAGCACCATGCCGGGTTCGGCGACGCCGTCGTCCGGCGGGTCCTCGCCGACGATCGCGTGGGTGAGGAGGTCGTTGATCTGGCGGATGCGGACCTCCCGGTCGCGGCGCGAGGTGAAGCCGTGGTCGTCGTTCTCCTCGCTGGTGCGGGGAGACGCGAGAAGGGCCGCGAGCTCGTCGCGGAGCCGGTGGTGCGCCTGCGGCGACAGCCACACGCGCGGGGTCGTGCTGGTCATGATGCCTCCGTGGCGGAAGGTGCCGTCAGGGCGGACTGGGGAGGGCTCCGCCCTGACGGCGGGATGTCCGTGCGAGCCGGCGGATCGGCTCACGGCCCGCACGGACCGGAAAGGGGTCAGGGGTCGTTGCGGCGCAGCACCGCTTCGAAGTCGTGGGCGTAGTCGCTCGCGACGCGCAGGAGGATGTCGCGTTGGACGCGGAGGAAGTCGTTCTCCTTGCGCAGCCGCGCGAGCTCGGCCCGCTCGTCGTCGGTCAGCGGCGCGTCGGTCAGGTCCACGCGGCGGTCACCTCAGCGGGTCGAACTCGCGCAGCGCGGCGGGCTGCTTGCCGGTGGTGACCTGCTCCGCCAGCAGGCGCCCGGTGACGGGTCCCTGGGCCAGGCCCCACATCCCGTGCCCGCCGGCGACGTACACCCCCGGCACCCGCGTCGCACCGATGAGCGCGCGACCGTCCGGGGTGACCGGACGCGGACCCACCCAGACGTCCGTGCGCTCCTCCCACCGCACGCCGTCGAGCAACGGCCGGGCGGAGGCGATGATCGCGTCCACCCGCGCCTCGTCCAGCGGCGCGTCCGGGTCGCGGAACTCCATCGTGCCCGCGACCCGGAGACCACCCCGGTAGGGCGTGCAGGCGACCCGCACCTCCGGCAGGTAGACCGGACCTCGCACCGGCTTCTCCACCGGCACGGTGAACGAGTAGCCGCGTCCGGCGCGGACCGGCGTGCGAACCCCGGCTCGGGCGGCGAGCCGCGACAGCCAGGCACCGGTGGCCACCACGGCCACGTCGGCGGAGACCGCCTCGCCGTCCTGCCCCGTCACGACCACCCCGGCGCCGTCCTCGCGGACGTCCGCGACCTCGAAGGTGCGGATCGCGGCGCCGCGGGCGGCGACGGCGCGGCCCAGCGCCCGGACGAACTCGCCGGGAGCGACGAACCGCTGCCCGTCGATGCGCACACCCACCGCGAGTGCGGAGGACGCGAGCGGAACCTGGTCGCGCAGGTCCGTTGTGGACAGTCGCGTGTGGTCGACCGGTTGCCCGGCCGCCGCGAGGCGTTCCAGCTCGTGCACCAAGCCCTGCGCCTGCGCCGCCGAGGTGAAGACCGCGGTGATCGGCGCGTCGGTGGTGGGCGCTTCGACGCCGTTCGCGGTGAGCACGTCGTAGGCCTCGAGGCTCTCCTCGTTGAGCGGCAGGTTCGCCTTCGCCACCCTCGTCCACGACGACCACCGGCAGTGGGCGGCGAAGCGCGCGAGGAACGACCAGAGCCCCGGGTCGGCGGTCAGCGGGAGGTGCAGCGGCGCGGCCGGGTCGAACACCGACCGCAGGCCGTAACGCAGCACGGCCGGCTCGTTCAGCGGGATCGCGAGCCCCGGTGCGATCCAGCCGGCGTTGCCCCAGGACGCGCCGGCGGCGACCCCGGTCCGGTCGACGACCGTCACCTCGACCCCGCGCTCCTGCAGGAACCACGCCGTGGACAGCCCCACGACCCCCGCACCGACCACGACCGCTGAGCGCGGACCGCCGTCAAGGCGCTCGACGCCGTCCATCCCTGCCTCCTGTCATCGCTGGGTTGCGACTCCAGAGTGCGTGGATGACGAGGCGTACCGGTTGTCCTGTTCCTACAATTTCGGCTCAGCGGTTGTAGGGATCCGACACCGTCGCCGCGAGGTCGATGGTCATCGCGACCCGTTTCGCGGCGTCGTCCAGGTCGAGGCTGGTCACCTCGGCCATCTTGCGGAGCCGGTTGCGCACGGTGTTGCCGTGCACGCCCAGCCGCTCCCCCGCCTCGGCCAGGTCGCCCTGCGCCTCCAGCCAGGCCCGCAGGGTCGCGACGTAGCCGGTGCCGTGCTCGGCGTCGTGCCGGCGCAGGTCCGCCACCGGTCCGCGGGCCGACGCCCTGCCGACGCGCGCCGCGGTGCGCAGGCGTTGCAGCAGGATCTCGTCCCACGACTCGTCGTAGGCGGGCGCGTCGTCGGAGCGCCCCTCGTGCAGCGCCAGGCACTCGTCGGCCTCCTGGCGGGCGGCGGGCAGGTCGGCCGGCCCGGCGGCGGCGCTGATCCCCGCCGACGTCAGGACGTGCCCCGGCAGCGCGGCTTCGAGCGCCGCCAGCCAGGTCCGCGCCGCGGCGACCCCGTCGCCGGGCAGGATCGTGTAGACGGTGTTGCCGGACAGGGCGCTGCGCCCCGGCCGCGACCAGCCGAAACCGGTGGTCGCCTGTTCGAAGGCCAGCAGCACGGCCGCGTGCCGTTCGTCGCCGACGTGCGCGCGGACCGCGACGACCCTGGCGGGTCCCGGCGGCAACCCGAGCTGGCTGATCACCGTCGCGGCGTCCGCCGTGCCCTCCAGCAACCGGATCACCCACTCCGACTCGACCTGGCGTTCCAGATCTGCGCTGGCGCGCGACCGCAGCAGGTGCAGCGCCACGATCCGGGCGCCGTCGGTCAGGGCGGTGCGCCGATCACCCCGCAACGGCTCCGGGCACGTGACCCACACGGTTCCCAGCAGCTCGCGGCCGACGCGGACGGCGACGACCATCCGCCCGGTCAGGCCGCGCACGGGGTCGCCGGGCACGAAGAGCGGTTCGTCGGACGCCAGCAGGTGCGCGGGCACGCCCGCCGCGTCGAACAGCTCCCGGACCCACGCGGGCACCCGGCGGCCCAGGATGGTCTCCAGCCGTGCCGCGTCGGCCTCCTGCTGCGGGCCCGAGTACGCCAGCACGCGCGACACCCGGTCCTCGATGGTCACCGCGCCCCCGGTCGCGGCGGCGAGGCTGTCGGCCAGCGCGAAGAGGTCGGTGGGGCCACGCCCGGACTCGGTCTCCCTGCCCTCCAGCACGAGGCCGTAGACGACGCCCGCCAGCTGGCTCCACGACAGCGCGGGATCCGCCAGCGCCACGGCGATCCCCTCGGCTTCCCCCGTCGCGACGGCGTCCGCCAGCAGTTCCTCGCCACCCCGGACGAGCACCACGACCGCACGGGCCGACACCGCCGCGTGGACCGCCTCGGCCACCGACTCGGCGCCGACCGCGAGGTAGACGTCACCGACCTCGGGCCGGCCGTCCGTCACGTCCCGCAGCACCACGCCGCGCAGCTCGGCCGACCGCGGCACCGGGCAGCAGCACAACCGGACCCCGTACCCACCCAGCACGTTGACCAGACGGTCCAGCCTCACCACGACCCGGAACTCCCTCTTCCTCCGCAACGGCGACCCCGCTCGAGGTGCTGCCGATCGAGAACGTACGTGATCCGAGTTGTCCACAGGGCCGAACGCGGCGGAACCGCACAGCGGGGTGAGGCTTCATCAGCGCTGTGGAAGGCGGCGAAGGAGGAGCACTGGGCGCAGCCGGGCGCTCCGGGCACGGGAGGCGGCGGACGACGTTCCCCCACGACAGCGCGTCAGCAGCCGCAGGCGTGGTGGGCGGACCTCCACGCCAGAGGTGCGCGGCTGGACCAGGTCGCCGCGGAGGTCTCGAAGGTGCGGATCCGCGGCGCCGACCTGTCCCCCGCTGACATCGCCGAGCAGGACTCCGACGAGGTGGTCGCGGCGGGACAGCGGCGCACCGGCAGGTCCCGGGCGTTCGAGGACGAGCCGCCGATCGACTTCACGGAGGACGCCTTCCAGGCGTCGGGCGACCGCTCGGTGTACCCGCCGCCGAGGCCGTCAACCTGATCACGGGAAAGTGTTGCGCCACGCCATGTTCCGGCGGACAGCGGGTATTCACCGCCTCCGCGTCGGCTGTGGAGGCAGGTGCACCGTGTTGCGGATTCAGGTCGTGGGTACCTCGGCGGCGCAGACCGAGGTGCAGCTGACCGGTGCTCTGGACGTGGCGGGCTCGGAGGTGCTGCTCGCGAAGCTCGACCGGCTGATCGAGGCGGGCCGCCACCACCTGGTCGTCGACGTCTCCGGCGTGACCTTCTGCGACTCGAGCGGGATCAGCGCGCTGGTCCGGGGCCGTGCCAGGGCCGTCGAGATGACGGGGTCGCTCCGGCTGACCTCGCCCAGCCCGGCCGTGCGGCACGTCCTGGAGATCAGCGGCCTGGCGTGGATGTTCGAGCGTGCATGAAACCGCCCGGACGGGGTATCCGCGCGTTGCACCGACTCCCCGCGTGTCGAAAGGGCATCGATGACCCCGCTCAGGCAGGCTCCTGTCCTTCCCCCGACGGCCCGGCCGCAGCACCGTGACGACGTCCCCCGGTGGCAGCCGAACCAGCGGGCCGTCCGGTGGGCCGTGGACCTCCTCGGCGTGCTCGGCGTCGTGGTGGGCATGGCCACGGACACGTTCACGCTGAGCTTCGGCGGTGCGGTGGTCCTGCTGGCCGGCATGTGCCTGCACGCGTCGGACGCCGGTCAGGAGACCCCGGGCAGGTAGGCGGGCGTGCGGCGGGCCCGCGCCGCGTCCTCGAAGGCGGCCGCGAAGCGCAGCACCGCCTCGTCCGCTCCCCGCCCGCCGAGGAAGGACACGCCGAGCGGCAACGGCCCGGCGAAGCCCGCGGGGACGCTGACGTTCGGGTAGCCCGCCACCGCCGCGGGCAGGGCCGTGCGAGGTCCGGACGGGTCGGCGCCGCGCGCGAGCCACGCGGGCCCGTTGCTGGGCGCCATGACGAGGTCCAGGCGGTGCGCCGCCAGGGTCTCGTCGAGGCAGCGGCGTGCCAGGCCGGTCGCGGTGCGGCGCTGGTGGCGATAGACCGGGTCGGTCAGCGGCCGCGCCTTCTCGGCGTCGTGCAACAGCTCCTGGCCGAACAGCGACAGCTCGACCGGATCCGCCTCGTTGAACTCGACCAGCTCGCGCATCGTGCGCGGCGCACCGGTGCGGGTGCGCAGGTACCGCTCCAGGTCGTGGCGGAACTCGGCGACCATGGCCGGGCGGTCGGCGGCCTGGATCTCGTCCTGGTACGGCAGGTCGACGTCGACCGTGGTGGCGCCGAGGTCCCGCAGGAGTTCCACGGTGGACGCCACGACGCGGTCGACGTCGGGGTCGAACCCGGTCCTGCGCCACACACCGATCCTCGCGCCGCGCAGCGTGCCGGGGGTGAACGAGGGGCCGGTGCCCTCCATGGCCGCCATGAGGATCGCGGCGTCCACGACGTGCCGTGCCATCGGGCCCGCGGTGTCCCGCAGAGCCGTGATCGGCACGATGCCCGCGTTGCTCACCCGGCCCGGCGTCGGTTTGAACCCCACGATCCCCGCGTGGCCCGCCGGGGACACGATCGAGCCGTTCGTCTCGGTGCCGACCGCCACCTGCGCCAGCGACGCCGCGACGGCGACGGCCGAGCCGGACGACGAGCCGCACGGGGTGCGGTCGAGCACGTGCGGGTTCGCGGTCTGGCCGCCCACCGCCGACCAGCCGGAGCTGGCCCACGGCGAGCGGAAGTTGCCCCACTCCGTCATGTTCGTCTTGCCGAGCACGACCGCGCCCGCCGCACGCAGACGCGTCACCACTTCGGCGTCGGCGTCCGGAGGCACGCGCAGCGCCCGTGACCCGGCGGTGGTCGCCAGGCCGCGGGTGTCGATGTTGTCCTTGAGCAGCACGGGGATGCCGTCCATCAGGCCGCGCGACTGCCCGAGCGCGCGCCTGCGGTCGCTCTCCTCGGCCTGGCTCTCCGCCGTGGGGTCGACCGCGACCACGGCTCGCAGGCGGGGGTCGAGTTCGACCACGCGGCGCAGGTAGGCGCGGGTCAGACCGGCCGCGGTGAGTCCACCGTCCGCCATCCGGCGCGCGAGCTGCGGGATGGTCGCCTGGTCGAGGTCGGCGGCCGAGAGATCCATGGGGTCCATTGCCGGGCCACCGGCCTGCTCGCGTCAACCTGCGAACGGGCTAAACGGTCGTGGGTTTGCTCACACGCGAGCCCGGCCACAGCCGGGACGTGAACATCGGCATTCGGGGTATTCGGAGGACATCTTGACAGCCGAACACCCCGAGGAGAACTCCATGTGCGGAATCGCCGGTGAGATCGTCCATGGTCGGGACCGGCCGGACCTCGACGCGGTCGAGCGCATGACGCGGACCATGTACTCGCGCGGGCCGGACGGAGCGGGCCACTGGTCGGAGGGCCGGGTGGCGCTCGGGCACAGAAGACTGTCGATCATCGACCTGTCCGACGCCGGCGCGCAGCCGATGGTCGACGACGAGCTCGGGCTCGCGGTGGCGTTCAACGGGTGCATCTACAACTACGAGCAGCTCCGCGAGGAGCTGTCCGGCCGCTACCGCTTCCGGTCCACGAGCGACACCGAGGTGATCCTCAAGGCGTACGACCACTGGGGCGAGGGGTTCGTCGACCACCTCGTCGGCATGTTCGCGATCGCCTTGGTCGACCGGCGCCGCGACCGCGTGCTGCTGGTCCGCGACCGGCTCGGCATCAAGCCCCTCTACGTCGCCGAGGTGCGCGGGCGGACGCGGTTCGCCTCCACCCTGCCGGCGCTGCTCGCGGGTGGCGGTGTCGACACCGAGCTCGACAGGGCCGGTCTGCACCACTACCTCACCTGGCACTCCATCGTGCCCGCGCCGCGCACCGTCCTGAAGGGAGTGCGCAAGCTCCCTCCCGCCACGATCCGCGTGTTCGAGCCCGGTCAGCAGCCGCGCGACCGCGTCTACTGGCAGCCCTCGTACACGCGGCGACCGGAGCACGCGGACTGGACGGCGCAGGACTGGCGGCAGGCGGTGCGCGAGGCGTTGCAGGTCGCGGTCCGCCGCCGCACGGTGTCGGACGTGGAGGTCGGCGTGCTGCTGTCCGGCGGCCTCGACTCGAGCCTGCTGGTCGCCCTGCTGTCGGACGAGGGGCACCGGCCCAGCACCTTCAGCATCGGGTTCACGAGCCGCGGCGACGTGGAGGGCGACGAGTTCGTCTACTCCGACGCCATCGCGCAGAAGTTCGGCACCGACCACCACCAGATCCGCATCGGTGACGAGGAGATCGCCTTGGCGGTCTCGGACGCCGTGGGGTCGATGAGCGAGCCGATGGGCAGCCACGACGTCACCGCGTTCCACCTGGTGTGCCGGGAGGTCTCGAAGCACGTCAAGGTCGTGCAGTGCGGTCAGGGCGCCGACGAGGTGTTCGCCGGGTACCGCTACCACCAGCCGGCGGCGGACGCGGCCCGCGGTGAGGCCGCCGAGGTGCTGCGCGACGCGTTCCACGACCTCGAGCACCACGAGCTCGCGCACGTCCTGGAACCGCAGTGGCTCACGAGCCGCGACGTCAGCGGTGAGCTCGCCGCCGAGCACCTCGCGGAGTCGGGCGCCGACACGGCGCTGGACGCCGTCCTGCGCACCGACACGCACCTGCTGATGCCCGACGACCCGGTCAAGCGGGTCGACAACATGGCGATGGCGTGGGGCGTCGAGGCCCGCGTGCCGTTCCTCGACCAGGACCTGGTGGAGCTCGTCGCCGCGTGCCCGCCGGAGCTCAAGGCCGACCAGAACGGCAAGGGCCTGCTCAAGGACATCGGGCGCGACCTGCTGCCGCACGAGGTGGTGGACCGGAAGAAGGGCTACTTCCCCGTTCCGGCCCTGACCCGGCTCGACGGCGAGGTGCTCGACCTGCTGCGTTCGACCATGAGCTCCCCGGCCGCACGGCAGCGCGGGGTGCTGCGGCGCGACTACGTCGACGAACTGCTCGCGAACCCCAACGGCCACGAGACCAAGGCCGGCGGGAACGAGCTGTGGCACCTCGGCGTGCTGGAGCTCTGGCTGCAGCAGCACGGGATCCAGTGAGCACCGGCGGAGGCAGGTTATAAGCTCGTCTGCCTGCCTCCGCCTGCATATTCAGAGAGCAACGCCACAGCGAGCCCTCGATCGAGGCGTCAGGTTATAACCTCCGCGGCATTGGGAGGTTCGCATGACGCAACCGGCTGAGCCGCACACGACCAAGAGCGACTTCGCGTACGCCCACGTGCGCGAACTGATCCTCTCCGGCGCCCTCGAACCCGGCTCCGTCCTCAACCAGGCGCTGCTCGCCCAGCAGATCGGCATCAGCACCACTCCCCTGCGCGAGGCCCTGCGCAGGCTGCGGCAGCAGGGACTGGTCGAGCTCGACGCCCACCGGGACGCCCGCGTCACCGCGCTCACCGCCGAGGAAGCGCGCGACCTGCTGGAGGTGCGCCGCTCGCTGGACCCCATGGCCGCCTCGCTGGCAGCGGAACGGCGCACGAGGCAGGACATCGCCGAGATGCGCGCCGCCCTGGAGGACCTCGAACCACTGCCCGGCGACCCGACCACGGCGCACCTCATGGCGCACCGGCGGTTCCACGCGGCGATCTACCGCGCCTCGCACAACACGATGCTGACCGGCGTGCTCGACGGTCTGTGGGACACCAGCGACCGCTACCGCCGGCACGGCCTGCGGGTCGAGCGGAGCGACGAGGAACGCGCCGCCAAGGCGAACGAGCACGCCCTGCTGTTCCAGGCGGTGCTCGAAGGCGACGGCGAGACCGCGGCCGACGTGATGCGAGCGCACATCGAGACCAGTCTCGGCGCCAAGGCGGCGTGGCGCCTGGCCCAGCCGGACCCGCGGTGACCGGCGGTCCCGGACGCCGCGTGCTCGTCCTGCTGCTGGTCCACTCGGTTCTCGCCCAAGCCATCACGTTCGTCCTGCGTCCGGCCGTCACGTACCGGGCGATCGAGCTGGACGTCCCCGGCGGCTGGCTGGGCGCGCTGGCCGCGTCGTTCGCGGTGGTCCCCCTACTGCTGGCGGTGCCGTCGGGGCAGGCGACCGACCGGTTCGGCGAACGGCGGGTCATGATCGCGGGGGCGCTGCTGATGACGGTCTCCGCCGCGGTGCTGCTCCTGGCCGGGTCGGCACCGGCCGGGCTGGCGGCCGGGATCGTCGTGCTCGGCACCGGGCACCTGCTCTGCGTCGTGGGGCAACAGGCGGCCGTCGCCAACGCGGCCCCGCCGGACCGGTTCGACACGGCGTTCGGCCACTACACCTTCGCCGCCTCCCTCGGGCAGGCGCTCGGCCCCGGCCTGATCGTGCTGGCCGGGGGCGGGCAGGCGGTCCCCCACACCGGCGCCCTGTTCGCCGCCTCGACCGGCATCGGGCTGGTGCTGACGCTGAGCGCCCTGTTCCTGCGCCTGCCCGCCGGGGCGGCCGGGGCGCGGGAGCGGGAGGACGGCGGGATGCGGACGCTGGTCCGGCTGCCGGGGCTGCCTCAGGCGTTGCTCGTGAGCTGCATCGTGATCGCCGCCGTCGACATCACGCTGGTCTACCTGCCCGCACTCGGCGCCGACCGCGGTCTCACGGCGGGTTTCGTCGGCCTGCTGCTGACCCTGCGCGCCGTCGCGTCCATGGTGTCGCGGTTCTTCCTCGGCAAGCTCGTCGCGCTCCTGGGCCGCCGGCGCCTGATGGTGGGCACCGCCGCCCTGTCGGCGGTGTCGATGGCCGCGCTCGCCCTGCCGCTGCCCGCCGCCGCGATGGCCTGCCTCGTGGTCTTCCTCGGTCTCGGCCTGGGCGTCGGGCAGCCGCTCACCATGGCGTGGCTCGCCCACTCGACGCCACCGGGTCTGCGCGGCCGGGCGATGTCCCTGCGCCTGACGGGCAACCGCCTCGGCCAGGTCGTCCTGCCGAGCGCGGTCGGCGCCGTCGCGGTCAGCACCGGAGCCGCCGGTGTCCTGTGCGCCACGGCGGCCGCGCTCGCCGCGGCCGCGGCACTGGCCGGCCGGTGACGGCTCAGGCGGTGCGCAACGCCCCGGCGGTGTCCGGCTGGACGTCCTCCTCGACCGGCCTGCCGCCGAGCGCTCCGCCGAACGCCGCCACGAACACCCCGGCCCACGAGAGGGCGAGCGCCGGCCACGCCGGTTGCCAGCCCTCGACGCCGAGCCGCAGCGACCAGCTGGCGGCGAACAGGACGAGAACGCCCGCGGTGACGAGGCCGTGGCGCAGAAACGCGCGCCGCTCCCGTGCGTCGAGCGGCGCGCCGAAGATCCGCTCCAGCCAGCCGATCGCGGCGGTGACCACGCCGAGCAGCAGTCCGGCCGCGATCAGGTGCCCGGCGGCGGAGGAGAAGCGTTCCTGGCCGGTGAGCAGGTGCACCACGTCCACCACGGCCGACGTGACCAGCAGACCGAACGGGATGACGAGGGCGCGACTGGGCATGAAGGTTCCTCCTGAGGCCTGACCTGCCGCACAGGTACCCAGCGGGCCGCTGGTCAACACGCGGTTGGACGAGGGTGGCCTCACGCCCTCGTGCCCCGGTCCAGGCGTCCCGGACTACTGGGCGCCGGTCCTGGGTACTCCTCCGCAATGGTCGAGATCACCGCAGGTCCGCTGTCCGCCGAGGCCGCGCCCGCCGGCAGCGGCGGGGACCTGGCCACCCACTTGACCGAGATCGCGCTGGCGCTCCGGGGACAGCAGGGCGAGCAGGACACCATGGACGCGATCGTGCACACCGCGGTCGGGACCATCCCCGGCGCCGGGCACGCCGGCATCATGACCGTGGTCGGGAAGAAGGAGATCCGCACCGTCGCCACGACCGGGGAACTCCCCTGCGCCGTGGACCAGGCCCAGTTCGACACCGCCCAGGGACCGTGCCTGACCGCGCTGTTCGACGAGCAGATCGTCTCCGTGCCCGACGTCGTCCACGACGAGCGGTGGCCCGCGTTCGGACGCAAAGTGGCGGAGCTCGAGGTCGGCAGCATGCTGTCGTTCCAGCTGTACGTGCAGGGCGAGGACCTGGGCGCGCTCAACCTGTACGCGGGCGAGCCGAACGCCTTCGACGACGAGTCGCGGCACGTCGGCAGCCTGTTCGCGGGGCACGCGGCGATCGCGCTCGCCGCCGCCCAGGAGCGCAGGCAGCTCTCGGCGGCGGTGGAGACCCGGGACCTGATCGGCCAGGCCAAGGGCATCCTGATGGAGCGCCACAAGCTGAGCGCCGACCAGGCGTTCGCCGTGCTGGTCCGCGCGAGCCAGCACACCAACCTCAAGCTGCGCGACATCGCCGAGCAGCTCACGTCGACCGGGAAGTTGCCGGGCGCGGAGCGCTGACCGCCTACTCCTCGACGCGCTGGGTCACCACCCCGCGCACGAAGTACCGCTGGGCCACCAGGAACAGCAGGACCATCGGCACGGTGGCGACCACGCTCGCCGCCATCACGAGCTCCCACTGCGCCTCGCCACCCTGCCCGAACCTGTCGAGCACCGCCTTGAGCCCGCGCGGCAGCGTGTAGAGCTCGGGCTCGCGCAGGTAGATCAACGGCCTGATCAGGTCCGTCCACGCGGCCTTGAGCTCGAACACGAGCACCACCACCAGCCCCGGCCGCGCGAGCGGCAGCGCGATCGAGCGGAACTGCCGCCACGGGCCCGCCCCGTCCACGCGCGCCGCGTCGAACACCTCGGCGGGCAGGCCGAGGAAGAACTGGCGCAGCAGGAACACGTAGAACGCCGAGCCGAAGAGGTTGCCCGCCCACAGCGGCACCTGCGTGGTCGCGAGGCCCACGGCGTGCCACTCCAGGTACACCGGCACCATCGTGACGGCCCCCGGCAGCATCATCGTGGCGAGCACGAGCCCGAACAGGGCGTCGCGGCCGCGGAACCGGAAGCGGGCGAACCCGAAGGCCACGACCGCGCTCGACACCGTGGCGGCGACCGCGGCGGCGATCCCGACGGCCACGCTGTTGCCCACCCACGCGAGCAGCGGGACGGCGCGCCACACCTCGGCGTAGTTGGCGAAGTCGGCCGGTGACGGCAGCAGGGCGTTGTCGAAGACGCGCGAGCGGTCCTTCAGCGACGCGCTCACCAGCCACCAGAACGGGTAGGCGAACAGCAGGCCGATCGCGAGCAGCGCCGCCACCACGGGCACGCGGCGGATCATGACCTGTCCTCGTAGTGCACGTAGCCGCGGGACAATCGCACCTGGACCACCGTGATGACGGCGATGACCAGGAACAGCACCCACGCCAGCGCCGAGGCGTACCCCATCCGCAGCGAGCCGAACGCCTCCTGGAACAGGTAGATCACGTAGAACAGCGCCGCGTCGCCCTCCGCGGGCGTGGACGGCCTGGCGCCGAAGAACATCGTGTACGCCTCCGTGAACACCTGCAGCGAGGCGATGGTGTTCACGACCAGCGTGAAGTACACGGTGCCGCTGATGCCGGGCAGCGTGACGTGCCAGAACTGCCGCCACGCGGAGGCGCCGTCCAGCCGGGCCGCCTCGTAGCGCTCCGCCGGCACCCTGGTCAGCGCGGCCAGGTACAGCACCGCGGTGCTGCCGACGGTCCACAGGCTCATCAGCACCAGTCCCGGCTTGATCCACGCCGGGTCGGTCGTCCACTGCGGGCCGTTGAACCCGAACCAGCCCAGCACGGCGTTCACCGCACCGTTCTGACCGTTGAGCAGCAGCAGGAACAGCGCGGCGAGCGCGACCGGCGGGGTCATCGTGGGCAGGAAGAGGACCGTGCGGAACAGGCCGGCCGACCGTCCCGCGCGGCGCAGCAACGACGCCAGTCCCAGCGCCAGGACGATCTGCGCCGGCACGTGCAGCACCGTGTAGAAGACGGTGTTCCACAACGCGGTCGCCGCACGGCCGTCGAGGAGGATCTCCCGGTAGTTCTCCAGGCCCGCGAACCGCGGCGGCTTCAGCAGGTCGTAGTGCGTGAACGACAGGTACAGGCTGTAGAGCATCGGGCCCGCTGTCAGCAGCAGGAAACCGGCCACCCACGGCAGCACGAACAGCCAGCCGGCCCGGGCCTCGCGCGTGCTCACCATCACCGGCCTCCCACGCGGGTGATCGCGCGGTCCGCCTCGCGCTGCGCCTGCCGCATCGCCTCCTGCGGGGACTGCCCGCCGAGCAGCGCCCTGGCGACCGCGGACTCCCAGGACCGCACGAGGTCGCTGGCGGCGGGACTCGGCGGCAGCGCGAAGGACCTGTCCTGCACGGATTGCAACACCCGCACGCCCTGTTCGAGCACGGGGATGCCGCGCGGGTCGTACACCTCGGCGAAGATCTTCTCGTCGGCGACGCGGTTGGCGGTGAACGTTCCGCTGTAAGGCTTTCCCTTTTTCGCGAGGGCGTCACGGCGTGCTTTCGCGGCGGTGACCCAGGTGTCCGCCGCGGTCATCGTCGCGATGAACTCGCAAGCCAGTTCGGGGTGGCGGGCTCCCTGCGGGATGGCCCACGCCTGACCACCCGCCTCGGTGAGGACGGCGCCCTGCCGGTCGGTGAAGGGGGCGACGGTGACGTCGACCTGGGGCGAGTTCGCGGCCAGGGTGTTGACGTACCAGGAGTCGATGGCCATCGCGGCGACCTGTCCGGTGACGAGCTCGTTGCTCGCGCCGAAGGAGTCGAAGGTGTCCCGGAACGCCCGGAACGCCGCCCAGCCGCCCTGTGCCCGGACCAGGTCCGCGGTGTAGCGGACGGCCTCGACGACGCGCGGGTCGTCGAGGTGCGGTCCGTCCGAGACGAGGTCGGCTCCGTTGGCCTTGCTCCACAACGCCAGGAACTCCGGCATGCGGGGGTCGAAGCCGATTCGTTCGATGCGGCCGTCCTGGACCCGTGCGAGCTTCTCCGCCAGCCGCGCGAGCGCCGTCCAGTCCGATGTGGACACCGAGGCCGGGTCGATCCCCGCCTCGCGCAGCACCGGGTTGTTCAGCACGAGCACGCGGACGGTGAAGAAGTCGGGAACGCCGTAGACCACGTTCTCGTAGGTGACCTGCCGGACCGCCGCGGCGCGGTACCGCGCCAGGTCGACACCCTGCCGCCGCAGGCACGGTCCCAGGTCCTGCACCGCCCCCCTGGCCGCGTAGCCGCCGAGCTTGCGCCGGTCGGCGTAGACCAGGTCCGGTGGGTCACCCGCCGCCACCGCCGAGAGGAACTGCTGTTCGTCGAACGCTCCCTCGTTGATCCGGAGGTCGACCTCCGGACGCCGCTGCCGGAACACGTCCACGCGTGCGGTGGCGTGCTCGTCCGGCAACCCGAAGCCCGTCGTCACCAGGGTGTCGGGACGGTCCGCGGCGCTCGGGCCGAGACCTCCGCACCCCGCCACGAGCAGGGCCAGCAGCCCGACGACCGGCCACCGGGTCATGCCCGGACGGGACGGGTCGTCGGAGCGCAGGGGTGCCGCAACGTCATGATCGCCGCCTTCGTTCGCCGCCGCCGGGAGCGGACGCCGGTCCCCCCGGCGCCGGTCGCGGCTACCCGCCGTTCCGCCCGGCAAAACGTTGGGGCTCCAGGACTTCCGGGCTTCACCTGAACGGCGGCGTGGTCCTCACCCCTGATCGGACGAGGGCAGGCCGGGGCGGAAGCCCGGCGTCGGCGCCGTCCGCGCGGTGGCGCGAGCGGTCGGCGCGGTAGCAGCGGTCGAAGACCCGGCACGCCTGGTCTGCCGCGAGACCGGGAGCGGGACCGCGGCGGGCGACATCGAGCACCGCGGGGCCTTCCAGCCGCTACGGCGTGAACACGGTGGCGACGCCGATCCGCATCTCACCCCGCACCGGATTCCCGGCGCCGCAAGGCATGTGCCCCGGCCCCGCCCCGGCGGTCTCCCGTCGCCCGCTCGGGTGATCTTGACGAGAAAGGTGGCGGCACGGCGGCGACGGCCGGACCGGAACGCGATCACGTTGCGCCCCAACGGAAAGCAGGCGTTCGTCATCCGGCGGTGTCGAAAAGGCCGGAGCTGGGAACCCCTCCGACCACCACCACGACGAAGGAGGCCGTGATGAAGGGCGACGTCGAGACGTACCAGGAGAACGGAACCTGGAAGAACAAGGTCGAGGGCAACACGCAGGCCTCCAGCACGCACGACACGAAGGCCGAGGCGACCGCCAGGGGCCGCGAGATGGCCGTCGAGCGCGGTGTCGAGCACATCATCCGCAAGCAGGACGGCACGATCGGCGAGCGGAACACCTACCCGCGCGAGCGGGACCCGAAGAACATCCCCGGCTGATCGAGTTCGCCGGCACGCCGAACCGCCGGGACCGCGCTCACGTCGGAGCGCGGTCCCGGTTCGAGTAAGGTCGTTCGAGTTCGCTGAGGTGAGCTTGAGCAAACAGGCGTCCACCTCCACGTGGTTCCCGCCGTGCAGTGGAGGACGCTGGAAATGAGTGGCACGAGTGCGCCTGCCGAGGCATCGGCTGGTCAGGACGTCGCCAGACGGGCAACCGACCTGCCGGAGCTGCGGCAGTTGCTCGCCGGTCTCACGGCGGTGCGCGACGGCGACTTCGGCATCCGCCTGCCCGACGACTCCGACGGGTTGCTCGGCGAGATCGCCACGGTCTTCAACGGCATGGTCGACCAGCTCTCGCTGTTCACCTCCGAGGTCACCCGCGTCGCGCGCGAGGTCGGCACGGACGGGCGGCTGGGCGGCCAGGCCGAGGTGCCGGGCGTGTCCGGCACGTGGAAGGACCTCACCGACTCGGTGAACGCGATGGCGGGCAACCTGACCAGCCAGGTCCGCGACATCGCGCAGGTCGCCACGGCCGTCGCCCGCGGCGACCTCAGCCAGAAGATCGACGTCGACGCGCGCGGCGAGATCCTGGAACTGAAGAACACCGTGAACACGATGGTCGACCAGCTGTCGTCGTTCGCGGACGAGGTGACCCGCGTCGCCCGGGAGGTCGGCAGCGAGGGGCGGCTCGGCGGCCAGGCCGAGGTGCCCGGCGTCGGCGGCGTGTGGCTCGACCTCACGAACTCCGTGAACTTCATGGCGGGCAACCTGACCGACCAGGTCCGCAACATCGCCCAGGTGACCACGGCGGTCGCGCAGGGCGACCTGAGCCAGAAGATCACCGTCACCGCGCGCGGTGAGATCCTCGAGCTCAAGAACACCATCAACACGATGGTCGACCAGCTCTCCTCGTTCGCCGACGAGGTCACCCGAGTCTCCCGCGAGGTCGGCACTGAGGGCGCGCTGGGCGGCCAGGCGGACGTGAAGGGCGTGTCCGGCACCTGGCGCGACCTCACCGACTCGGTGAACTTCATGGCGGGCAACCTGACCGCCCAGGTCCGGTCCATCGCCCAGGTCGCCACGGCGGTCGCCAGGGGTGACCTCAGCCAGAAGATCACGGTCAACGCCCGAGGCGAGATCCTCGAACTGAAGAACACCATCAACACGATGGTCGACCAGCTCTCCTCGTTCGCCGACGAGGTCACCCGAGTCTCCCGCGAGGTCGGCACGGACGGCCGCCTCGGCGGCCAGGCGGACGTCAAGGGCGTCTCGGGCACGTGGAAGGACCTCACCGAGTCCGTCAACGTCATGGCGGACAACCTCACCGCGCAGGTGCGCTCGATCGCCCAGGTGACGACGGCCGTCGCCCGCGGTGACCTGAGCCAGAAGATCCGCGTCGACGCGCGCGGCGAGATCCTGGAGCTCAAGGAGACCATCAACACGATGGTCGACCAGCTGTCCGGCTTCGCCGACGAGGTCACCCGCGTGTCGCGCGAGGTCGGCACCGAGGGCAACCTGGGCGGCCAGGCGACCGTGCGCGGCGTCTCCGGCACGTGGAAGCACCTGACGGACAACGTGAACGTCATGGCGTCCAACCTGACCAACCAGGTGCGCTCGATCGCGCAGGTCGCGACTGCGGTCGCCCGCGGCGACCTGTCCCAGAAGATCACCGTCGAGGCCAAGGGCGAGGTCGCGGCGCTCGCGGGCGTCATCAACACGATGGTCGACACGCTCTCGGCGTTCGCGGACGAGGTCACCCGCGTGGCCCGCGAGGTCGGCACGGAGGGCATGCTCGGCGGTCAGGCGCGCGTGCCGAACGTGGCGGGCACGTGGAAGGACCTGACCGACAACGTCAACTTCATGGCGAACAACCTGACCAACCAGGTCCGCAACATCGCCCAGGTCACCACCGCCGTCGCGCAGGGCGACCTGACGAAGAAGATCGACGTCGACGCGCGCGGCGAGATCCTCGAGCTCAAGACCACGATCAACACGATGGTCGACCAGCTGTCGAGCTTCGCGGCCGAGGTGACGCGCGTGGCGCGCGAGGTCGGCAGCGAGGGCCGCCTGGGCGGCCAGGCCGAGGTCGAGGGCGTGTCCGGCACGTGGAAGCGCCTGACGGAGAACGTCAACGAGCTCGCCGGGAACCTGACCCGGCAGGTGCGCGCGATCGCCGAGGTGACCAGCGCGGTCGCCGAGGGCGACCTGACCCGGTCGATCACCGTCGAGGCCTCCGGCGAGGTCGCCGAGCTCAAGGACAACATCAACTCGATGGTCGGGTCGCTGCGCGACTCCACCAAGGCGAACCAGGACCAGGACTGGCTGAAGTCCAACCTGGCCCGGATCTCCGGCCTGATGCAGGGCCGCCGGGACCTGGCCGTGGTCGCCGAGCTGATCATGGACGAGCTGACCCCGCTGGTGTCGGCGCAGTTCGGCGCCTTCTACCTCGCCGACGACACCGAGGACCGCCAGGAGCTGCGCCTGATCAGCTCCTACGGCCACCCCGACGACGGCTCCAGGCCGACCCAGTTCCGGTTCGGCCAGTCGCTCGTCGGCCAGGCGGCGCGCAGCCGCCGCACCATCGCCGTCGACGAGGTGCCGGCGGACTACGTCGCCATCTCCTCCGGCCTCGGCCGCACGGCACCGGTGAACCTCGTCGTCCTGCCGATCGTGGTGGAGGAACAGGTCCTCGGCGTCATCGAACTGGCGTCGGTGCACCACTTCACCGCCATCCACCGCGACTTCCTCGACCAGTTGATGGAGACCATCGGCGTCAACGTCAACACGATCGTCGCCAACGCCCGCACCGACGAGCTGCTCGTCGAGTCGCAGCGCCTCGCGGGTGAGCTGCAGTCCCGGTCGGGCGAGCTGCAGGTGCGCCAGGAGGAGCTGCAACGCTCCAACGCCGAGCTGGAGGAGAAGGCGGCGCTGCTCGCCACCCAGAACCGCGACATCGAGGCGAAGAACCTCGAGATCGAGCAGGCCCGCCAGGAGCTGGAGACCCGTGCGCGGGAGCTGGCGCTCGCGTCGAAGTACAAGTCGGAGTTCCTGGCCAACATGAGCCACGAGCTGCGCACCCCGCTCAACAGCCTGCTCATCCTCGCCCAGCTGCTCGCGCAGAACCCGAGCCGCAACCTCACGCCGAAGCAGGTGGAGTACGCGGGCATCATCCACTCCGCGGGCTCGGACCTGCTGGGCCTGATCAACGACATCCTCGACCTGTCGAAGATCGAGGCGGGCAAGATGGACATCACGCCCGAACGCGTCTCCCTGCGGCAGCTGCTGGACTACGTCGAGGTGACGTTCCGCCCGCTCACGTCCCAGAAGGGCCTGAGCTTCCAGCTGACCACGTCGCCGGGCACGCCGCCGGAGCTCGTCACCGACGACACGCGCCTGCAGCAGGTGCTGCGCAACCTGCTCTCCAACGCGGTCAAGTTCACCGAGACCGGCGGGGTGGAGCTGCGCATCGAGGTCGCCGACCCCGGCGAGCTTCCCCCGCCGTGCGCGCCCACGGCCAGGCGATCATGTTCCGGGTCAGCGACACCGGCATCGGCATCGCCGAGCACCAGCTCGAGTCCATCTTCGGCGCGTTCCAGCAGGCCGACGGCACCACGAGCCGCAAGTACGGCGGCACCGGACTCGGCCTGTCGATCAGCCGCGAGATCGCCTACCTGCTCGGCGGGTCGATCACCGCGGAGAGCACGCTCGGCAAGGGCAGCACCTTCACGCTCTACCTCCCGGTGCACAGCACCGACTTCGCCGAACCCGTGCCGGCCGCGGTCGAGGCGGCCGCTCCCGCCGTGGTGGAGGAGCCCGCTCCTGCCGTGACCCACAAGCGGCGGCTGCTGGTCGTCGAGGAACGGCCGCAGGGGCTGCTGTCGCTGGTCGCGCAGAGCGCCGTGACCGACCTGTCCGCGAGCAACGACCCGCGCGGTCCCGTGGAGGTGGTCACCGCGGTCGGCCGCGAGGAGGCCGCCGCCGCGCTCGCGACCGAGCCGTGCCACTGCGTCGTCCTGGAGCTCGACATGCCGGACGGGGCCGCGCTGCGGTTCCTGGAGGCGCTCGACGGCGACACCGCCACCCGCACGATTCCCGTGCTGGCGCACAACAACCGCAGGCTGGCTCCGCAGTACGAGCAGCAGCTGCAGAGCCGCAGCAGCACGCGGCCGCTGGAGCTGCTGTCCAGTTTGGACGAACTGCGGGAGCGGATCGCGCTGCACCTCAACGCGGACGCGCCGGAAGACGTCCTGCCGCTCGTGCGTCCCGAGCAGCCGGCACCGGCGGCCACGCACCGGGTGAACGGTCAGCTGGCCGGCCGGACGGTGCTGATCGTCGACGACGACGCGCGCAACCTCTTCGCCCTCAGCAGCATCCTGGAGCTGCACGACATGCGGGTCCTGCACGCCGAGAACGGCAGGGAGGGGATCGAGGCGCTGGTCGGCCACCCCGAGATCGACCTGATCCTGATGGACGTGATGATGCCGGAGATGGACGGGTACACCGCCACGGCCGCCATCCGCGCCATGCCGGAGCACGCGAACCTCCCGATCATCGCCGTCACGGCGAAGGCGATGCCGGGTGACCGCGACAAGAGCATCGCCTCGGGCGCCAACGACTACGTCACCAAGCCGGTCGACGCCGAGAACCTCCTCGCGTGCGTGCACCGGTGGATGCGCACCAGGTGACCGGCGACGAGGTGGGCGTCGGCCGGCTCGCGGGCACCGTCGCCCGGCTGCGCGACGAGATCGAGGAGGCCAGGGCCACCGCGGACGGCCGGGCCCTGGTCGAGCTCGCCAAGGGCGTGCTCGTCGAGCGCCTGCGCTGCGGTCCGGTGCAGGCCGCCGAACAGCTCGCGTTGCTCGCGGAACGCGCGAACACCACGCAGCTCCAGCTCGCCGTGGAGATCGTCAACGAGGTCTCCGGCGACGAGCTGACCGCTCCCCCGCTGCCGGACGGCCGGCCGGACGCCACCGCGGCGGTCCGCCTGCGCACGGCGGAGAGCGGGGCGCTGCACGCGGACGACACGCAGTCGGCGGCGCAGTCGCTGTTCGCCCACGCCCTGGCCCCGCTGGGCGCGAGCGCCGTGGCGATCTGGCTGGCGGGCTCGGACGCGTCGCTCACCCTCGCGGGCCACGCCGGGTTCACGCCCGGTGAGGCGAGCCGCTGGCGGTACGTCCCGCCGGGAGTGCCGACGCCGGCCCGCCGTGCGCTGATCGGGCGCGAGGCCGTGTGGATCGCCGACCTGCACGACTCCGGCCTGCCGTCGATCGGCGCCGACCTGCCCGGCCGGGTCACCGTGCCCGCGGGCACCGGTGGCCGGATCACCGGGGTGCTGGAGATCTGCTGGCCCTCGACCCTGCCGCCGCAGCCGCTGAGCGTGCACAAGCAGGTGGAGGCCCTGGCGGAGCTGTGCGCGGCCACCCTCGACACCACGGCGACGGCCCGTCTCGCCGACCACGGCGCGCCGGCCCCGTCCGAGCTGGTGGACCTCGCCGACGGACTGCTCGACCCGGCGCTCGTGCTCGGCCCGGAGCTGTCACCGGACGGCACCATCACCGACTTCCGCGTCCACCACGTCAACGGCCGGTTCGTCGACCTGGCGGGCAGGCCGCGGGCCGCGGTGGCGGGCAAGACCCTGCTGGAGGCCTACCCGCTGGCCGCGGCCGGGGGCGGCCTGTTCGACAAGGTCGAGCACGTGCACGCCACCGGTGAGCCGTTCCGCACCGAGCACATGGACCTGGCCGCGCTGATCGACGAGGTGTCGCTGCCGGTGACCGCCGGGGTGAGCATCACCCGGCACGGCGTGCTGGTGCTCGTGGTGTGGCGGGTGCAGGACGAGACCGCGCGCCTCGCGAACCTGCTGCAGCACGCCCAGCGCCTCGGCCGCGTCGGCGGCTTCGAGGAGGACCAGCACACGGGCGCGATCGTGTGGAACAGCCAGCTGCACGCGCTCTTCGGCCGCGAGTCCGCCGCCGACCCGGTGCCGCTGGCCCAGATCGCGGCGCACGCCCACCCGGACGACGTGCTCGCGCTCAACGGCTTCGTGCAGACCGTCCTGCACGACCACCGCAGCGGCTCGGCGGCCTTCCGCCTGCAACGACCCGACGGTGTCACCCGGCACGTCCGCGTGATCGCCGAACCCGTCCTGGACTCGCACGGCACGCTGCTCGCCGTCCGCGGCGCCTACCAGGACGTCTCCGCCCAGCACTGGACCGAGGTCGCGCTGTCGGCCACGCAGGACCAGCTGGCGATCACCGCGCAGGAGGCCGCCGAGCACAACAAGCTCACGCTGCAGCTCCAGCAGGTCATCATGCCGCCGACGCACCCGACGCTCGACGCGTTCGGGCTCCGCGTCGGCGTGCGGTACCGGCCGGCGGCGCAGGAGGAGCTGGTCGGCGGCGACTGGTACGACGCGGCGGTGCTCCCGTCCAAGCAGATCCTGGTGTCGGTCGGCGACATCACCGGCCACGGCATCAAGGGCGCCACCGGCATGGTCGTGCTGCGCAACGCGCTGCGCGGCCTGGCCGCCACGGGCGCGGGCCCGGCCCAGCTGCTGACGTGGCTGAACCTGGTGGCTCACCACCTCGCCGACACCATCTTCGCCACCGCGATCTGCGGCCTCTACGACCCGAACACCCGCGTGCTGCGCTGGGCCCGCGCCGGCCACCTGCCGCCGGTGCTGATCAGGGACGGGCACGGCGACCTGCTGCCGTTCCTGCCGGGCATGATGCTCGGCGCGATGTCCGAGGCGTCGTACGCGGAGGGCGAGATCGTGCTCGAAAGGGGCGACACGCTGCTGCTCTACACCGATGGCCTGGTCGAACGCAGGGACGTGCCGCTGGACGAGTGCCTGCAGCACCTCTGCGAGGCCGTGCGGGAGCCGCGGGCCGACCTCGACGACCTCCTCGACCACCTGCTCGCCCTGAGCGAGTCCGACACGGACGACGACACGTGCGTCGTCGGTGTGCAGCTGCCCTGACGACCGGCAGTTCCGCGGTGCGAGCCAGGTCACCGGTTTTCACACTGTTCACCGGAGGTAACCCATCTGCGTGAAGCCAGACGAACGGGGAGGCCACGCCTTGGCAGACGCGAACTCCGCCGGCGGGTGGCACGTCATGGAGCTGGCGAGCACCGCACCCGACACGGCGAAAATCCGGCGATGGGCTCAGTCGATCCTCTCGAACGTGCGCGAGGACGACGTTCTCGACGTGCTGCTCGTGATCACCGAGCTCGCGTCCAACATCTTCGACCACGCGCGGCTGCCGGCACGGCTGAAGCTCCACAGGTCCGACGAGCCCTGCACCGTCAGCATCGTCGCCGAGGACGCCTCACCTGTTCCTCCGCAGCTGCAGCCGTCGCGGCCCGACTCGGTGCGCGGCCGCGGCCTGGTGATCGTGAACCGGCTGGCCAAGCAGTGGGGCGTGGCTCAGCGCAACGCCGGGAAGGCCGTGTGGGCCGTCATCCCGTGCGCGGCGGCGACCTAGGGAGCCGAAGACCGTCACGGCCCCGAGACGCGCCGGCGACCACCCCGTCGTGGTCATCCGCCCGCGATGCCCAACCCCGCGCTGGAGTTCCCCGGCCTCGCGGTCCTCGTCGAGACCGACGACCACGCGGCGCAGCGGCGGACCCCGTTCGCCTGCCGCTGACGCTCACCGAGCTGGACGGCACGCTCCCCTGTTCGGCAGCGTGCCGGAGGCGGTCTCGTCACCGCGAGCGGCAGGACCGGAGGCCGTGACATCACCGCTGCTCGACCGCTAGCCGCACCGCGCGGTCCCGTCCTCCGGGCACCTCACCACGGCGAACACGGTCTTGCCCCCGGCGGCCGACCGGGTGCCCCACTCGCGGGCGAGGTTGTCGACGACCACGATCCCCCGCCCCCGCAGGTCCCCCAGCCGCGACCGCCCGCGCACCGGCAGGACCGGCGACCCGTCGTCGACCTCGACCGTGACCTCGCACCGGGTCGCGTGCCTCAGGACGCGGAGGCGGCCGAAGCCCGACGCGTGGTCGAGGACGTTGCACACCAGCTCGGTCACGACCAGGAGGACGTCGTAGACGTGGTCCCCGCCCAGGTCCGCGAGGGCGGAGGTGAGCTGACCGCGCAGCTCGGCCATCGCGATGGTCGGCTCGACGGGCGAGTCGAGCACCAGCGACTTCGAGTCTTCGTCAACGGTCTTCACCAGGCGCCTCCGCGAAGGCATGAACACGACCTGCGCTCTCCGGATCAGGAGACGTCCAGGATCCCACGGATGTTGCTCCGACACGGACACCGCACCGAAATCGGGCACGACCGGTCGTGACTTCGGGCTACCGCGAAAGCTCGTGGCTGCGCTCAGTCACGCATAACTGCCGATAACGGACAATCTCCACACCTGACCGCGTCCACTACCGTCGCGGCGCCTTCGCGTTGAGGATGCGCGTCTGCTCACGCAGCACCTCGATCGTGTTCGCCACCCAGTCGGCGATCACGGCCTGCTCGGCGGGCGAGTAGCGCTCGGCCAGCTCGGCCATCGCCTTGCCCAGGCCCGCGAAGGCGTCCCCGAACGCGCCGGGGACGGCGGTGATCACCAACCGGCGGCGGTCCTCCGGGTCGGGCATCCGGGAGGCGAGCCCCGCCCGCACGAGCCGGTCGACCACCCCCGTGACGGCTCCCGGCGTCAGACCGATCTCCTTGGCCAGCTCTCCCGCCGACACCGATCCCGCCCCGGCGATCACCGCGAGCGCACGCTGGTCGACCGCCGTGACCCCGAGGCTGGCGCCGACCGCCTCGTGGAACGCCACCACGGCGGTGCTCAGTGCGCGTCCGGCGTCTCGATCTCCCACACCCGCCACTTTACCCCAGCAAACATTTCAGTATGCTGAACTAAATTGTTGAGCGGACTGAAGCATTGGGGGATCATGAGCGAGTTGAAGCTGGCGCTCGAGGTGCCGAGGTGGACCTGGCACTGCTACACCCGCCACCTGGCACCGGTGGTGGCGTTGTCCGCGGTGGCCTCGGTCCAGCGGCTGGTGGTCGTGAACTGGACGGGGGAGATCGACCCCGCACTCGCGACGGCCTCGGAGTTCGTGGTGCTGGCGGCACGTCTCGCCCTGGTGGTGCTCGTGTGGCGCATCGCGATGGCCGGCCGGACGTTGCGCTGGGGCGCCGCGCGGGCCTTCGTGCGGCGGCACTGGCGCAGCCTGCTGTGGCAGGTCGCCTTCCTGAGCGCGGCGTTCGCCGTGTTCGAGGTCCTCGCCGAGCACGTGGTGTCCGGCCTGCTGCCGGAATCGGCGAGGCAGACCTACCTCGCCGTGCTGCTGTTCCTCAAGAACCCGACGGTGGTCGCGCTGACCCTCTTCTGGTGGATCGGCGTCATCCGGCAGGTGTTCGAGGCGCGTCCTGCACGACCGCAGGAGACCTTCCCCTCAGCCGGGGCGCTCGGGCGTTAGCCGTGCGGGGCGCACGGGTAGCCGGTGGCGTCGAGAACCGAGCTGGAGGAGAGCGATGAGCGACACGACCACCATCGACCGGCTGCGCACGGTGCTGGGCGACGTGACCTACCCCGCCGACAAGGGGCAGCTCGTCGACCACGCTTCCCGCAACAACGCCGACGAGGACACCGTGCACGCGCTGCACTCCGTTCCGGACCGGGTGTACGGATCGTTCGACGAGGTCCTGGACGTGGTCGCCGTCGACCAGAGCCGCGAGGCCTGAGTTCTCGCCGCTCTCGTCGTGCAGGGCGGGCCGACTGCCCATACGGTCGAGGCAGGCGTGAAGAACCACCACGAGATCGGCGCCGGAGCACCTCCGGCGCCGATCTCGTCACCTCGAAGCAGATGTCCGGCGCACCGGGCGCGAGCCGGCCGCGTGGCCGTCGCGGCGGTGGAGCACGCCCTGGGCATCCGGGCGTCGGACGGCCGCGGGCCGGACAGGGAGCACCGATGAAGGATCGCAAGGCGGTGCGGATCCCCGCGCCCGCGGGACGGCCGCGGCTGGACGGCGACGTGCCGGTCGTCGCGGTCGTGGGCGGCGGCATCGCCGGGCTGTCGGCGGCCACGCTCCTCGCGGAACGCGGTGCCCGGGTCGTGCTGTACGAGCGCGAGACCTACCTCGGTGGCCGCGTCGGCGGGTGGCAGACGCAGCTCGCGGACGGCAGCGACGTCACGATGACCCGCGGCTTCCACGCGTTCTTCCGGCAGTACTACAACCTGCGGTCCCTGCTGAGGCGGGTCGACCCGGACGGCCGTGCGCTCACCGCGATGCCGGACTACCCGTTGTGGCACGCGCGGGGTGCCCGCGACTCGTTCGCCGGCATTCCGACGACGGCGCCCTGGAACGTGCTGGCGTTCCTGCGGCGCAGCCCGACGTTCCGCTGGCGCGACCTCCCGGAGATGAACCCCGAGGCGGCCCTGAAGCTGCTGGACGTGTCGGTTCCCGGGGTCTACGACGAGCTCGACGGTCTCAACGCGGCCGAGTACCTCGAACGCGTGCGGTTCCCGGAAGCGGCGCACGCGCTCGCGTTCGAGGTGTTCTCGCGCAGCTTCTTCGCGCACCCGCGCGACATGTCGGCCGCCGAGCTCGCGGTGATGTTCCACATCTACTTCCTCGGCTCGAACGAAGGGCTGCTCTTCGACGTCGCCGCGGACCCGTTCCCGCACGGCCTGTGGGACCCGCTGGGGCACCGCCTCACCGAGCTGGGCGCCGACGTCCGCACCGGCGTGGACGTGCATTCGGTCGTACGCGGTGGGAACAGGCGCTTCGCCGTGACCACGGAGGACGGCGTGCTCGACGCCGACGCCGTGGTGCTGGCCGCCGACGTGAACGGACTGCGCGCGATCGTGCGGTCCTCCCCCGGTCTGGGCGACGCGGGCTGGCGGGCGAAGGTGGACGGGCTGCGCACGGCTCCCCCGTTCCTGGTGTCGCGGTACTGGCTGGACCGCCCGGTCGACCGTCCCGGCTTCATCGGCACGAGCGGCTACGACCTGCTCGACAACGTGAGCGTGCTCGACAACTACGAGCACGAGGCGCGGGCCTGGGCGGCACGCACCGGCGGCTCGGTCGTGGAGCTGCACGGCTACGCCATTCCGTCCGATGTGGACGAGGACGAGGCGAAGAAGCGGCTGTGGGACCAGCTGACCGAGGTCTACCCGGAGACCAGGGGCGCCACCGCGGTCGACGAGCGGCACGAGTGGCGGTCGGACTGCCCGCTGTTCCCCGCCGGTGGCTACGAGGACAGGCCCCGGGTCGGCACGCCGGACGACTTCCTCGTGCTGGCGGGCGATCTGGTGCGCATCGACCTGCCCGTGGCGTTGATGGAACGCGCGGCCACGACCGGGTTCGCCGCGGCGAACCGGCTTCTCGGCCGGTGGGGCGTGACCGGAACGGACCTCTGGTCGGTGCCCCTCGAAGGTCGCGTGCCCCTGCTGCGCGCCGCGGCCCGCCGGCGGAGGCCGGCGTGAACCTCGGTGCTCCGGGCGTCGCCGTCCGCAGGCCCGGCGGTGGGGTGCGCGTACTCGCGGCGGTGGCGTGGATCTGCGGTGCGCTCGTCGTGCTGGCGCAGATCGTCTACTCCAGGACCGAGCCGGACGAGCGGCTCTTCACGACGGTGGCGTCGGTGAGCGCCTTCGCGGTGGCGTCGGTCTGCGACGCGCTGGCCCGCTTCGGCCCGCGCGCGGCGGTGCTGCTGGTGGCGGTCGCCGGAGGCGGTGGCCTGCTGGCCGAGACGATCGGCGTGCACACGGGCTTCCCGTTCGGCGACTACCGCTACACGGGCACGCTGGGCCTGGAGGTCGCCGGGGTTCCGGTGGTCGTGGCCCTGGCCTGGGTGATGATGAGCTGGCCCGCGTTGCTCGTCGGCCGCGCGCTCGCGGGCCGGGCGCGGGTGGCCGCCCCGTCCTGGTTGGTCGTCGGGATCGGCGCGTGGGCGCTGGCGTCGTGGGACGTGTTCCTCGACCCGCAGATGGTCGACGCGGGCCACTGGGAGTGGGCCGACCCCAGCCCGGCACTGCCCGGTGTGGACGGCATCCCCCTCACGAACTACGCCGGCTGGCTGCTCGTCTCCGTGCTGATGATGACGGCGCTGCACCGCGGCGTCGGCCGGCCGCGCGTCACGAGGGAACTGGACCTGCGGGTGGGACCGGCGCCCGTGCTGTACCTGTGGACCTACGGTTCGTCGGTGTGGGCCCACGCGGCCTTCTTCGGCCGTCCGGTGGTGTCCCTGGTCGCCGGTCTGCTCATGGGACTGGTGGCGGTGCCCTTCGCCGTGTCGCTGTGGCGGGCTCATCGGTGAAGCGGTTCCTCGGTGCGGCGGTGCGCGGTGCCGCCGTCGGTTCTGTTGTGGCAGCGGCACACGCGCTGGTGAACGCGCGGTTGATGAGGGTCCCGGCCGCGGATCCGCCGCAGTGCCGCGAGGCGGTGTCGGTCTTGGTACCCGCGCGCGACGAGGCGCACCGGATCGCGCCGACCGTCGAGTCGCTGCTGGCCCAGCGCGGTGTTCCCCACCTGGAGATCATCGTGCTGGACGACGGCTCGGCCGACGGCACCGCCGACGAGGTGCGCCGGGCCGCGGGTGGTGACGAACGGCTGCGCGTCGTCACGGGAAGCGCGCCACCGGACGGGATGCCGGGCAAGCCCCACGCCTGCGCCCAGCTCGCCGGCCTGGCACGCGGTCGGGTGCTGGTGTTCGTCGACGCCGATGTCGTGCTCGCGCCCCACGCGATCGCCTCCGCTGTCGCGCTGTTGCGCGAGAACGACCTCGACGTGGTGTCCCCGTTCCCGCGTCAGCTCGCGGACGGCGCCGGAGCGCGCCTCGTCCAGCCGTTGCTGCAGTGGTCGTGGCTGGTCTTCCTGCCGTTGCGGCTGGCGGAGCGCTCGCCCCGGCCGTCGCTGTCGGCGGCGAACGGGCAGTTCCTGGTCGTGGACACCGCCGCGTACCACCGCAGCGGAGGCTTCGAGGGCATCGCCACGGCGGTGCTCGACGACATCGCGCTGATGCGGGCGGTCAAGCGCAGCGGTGGCCGCGGTGTGGTCGTCGACGGCAGCACGGTGGCGGTCTGCCGGATGTACGAGGACTGGGCCGAGGTCCGGGACGGGTACGAGAAGTCGCTGTGGTCGGCCACCGGCAGCCCGGCGGGGGCGGTGGCGCTGTCGCTCGTCCTGGCGTGGCTCTACGTCCTGCCGCCGGTCGCCGCTCTCGCGGGATCGCGGGCCGGTGCCGTCGGCTACGCGGCCGGGGTGGTCACGAGGGTCGTGACGGCACGGCACACCGGCGCACGCGTGTGGCCCGACGCCCTGGCCCACCCGGTGTCGGTGGGCGTGCTGCTGTCGCTCGTCGCGCGGTCGTGGCGGGCCCGGCGGGCGGGACGGTTGCGGTGGAAGGGTCGATCGTTGCGGGAGAGCAGCTGAGATGGCACGGGTAGCGGTGATCGGCGCCGGCATGGGGGGCTTGGCGGCGGCCGCGCGCCTCGCGACGTCCGGGCACGAGGTGACCGTGTTCGAACAGGCCGCGAGCCACGGCGGCAAGCTGGGGACGGTGCGGCGCGACGGGTTCACCTTCGACACCGGGCCATCGTTGCTGACGCTGCCCCACGTCTACCGCGACCTGTTCGCGGCCACGGGCGCGCCGCTCGACGACGTCGTGGAGATCGTGCCGGTGGAGCCGACCTGCCGGTACCGCTTCCCGGACGGCTCCGAGCTCGACATGCCGCACGCCGAGGAGGACGTGGAGGCCGCGCTGAGCGACGCGATCGGCCCCGAAGCCGCCCGGCAGTGGCGTGCGGTGCTCGCCGACGCCGACCGGTTGTGGGACCTCGTCGGCGAACCGGTGCTGCAGAACCCGCTGGGCGGGGTGCGGGACCTGGTGCGCCGCTCGGCGAGCGTGCGCGACCTGATGGCGATCGCGCCGTGGCGCACGATGCGCGGCGTGGGGGAACGAAGGCTGACCGACCCGCGGCTGCGCATGCTCCTCGACCGCTACGCCACCTACAGCGGTTCCGACCCGCGCCGCACGCCCGCGCTGATGACGGTGGTCCCGTTCATCGAGCAGCGCTTCGGCGGCTGGTACGTGCGCGGCGGGCTGCGCCGGCTCGGCGACGCCCTGTTCGACCGCTGCGCCGAGCTGGGCGTGCGCTTCCGCTTCGGCGCGGCGGTCACGGCCGTCGAGTCCGGCAGCGGCGGGGTCACCGGGGTGCGCCTGCGGGACGGCGAACGGCACGCCGCCGACGTCGTGGTGTCCGATGTGGACGCCGAACACCTCTACGGCGAGCTGCTCACCGACCGGCGTTCGCGCCGTCCACGCCGGACTCTGCGCAAGACCCAGCCGTCGCTGTCCGGGTTCGTGCTCCTGCTCGCGTTGCGGGGCAGGACGCCGGACCCCGCGCACCACCGCGTGCTGTTCCCCGCCGACTACGACGACGAGTTCGACTCCATCTTCGGACGCCACCCGCGGCCGGTGCCGGACCCGACGGTCTACGTGTGCGCGCCGGACGACCCGGCCATCGCGCCTCCGGGCGACGAGGCGTGGTTCGTGCTGGTCAACGCACCACGACAGGGCGACGTCGACTGGACGGCACCGGGACTGGCCGACTCCTACGCCGACCGCGTCCTGGCGGTGATGGCCGACCGGGGGCTGGACGTGCGGGACCGGGTGCGCTGGAGGGAGATCCGCACACCGGCGGACTGGGCTCGCGACACGGGTTCGGTGGGCGGCTCGATCTACGGCTCGTCGTCCAACGGGCCCCGCGCGGCCCTGCTCAGGCCCGCCAACCGCTCCCCCGTGCCCGGCCTGTTCCTCGTCGGCGGCTCGGCGCACCCCGGCGGCGGGCTGCCGCTCGTGGCGATGTCAGCGGGGATCGTCGCCGGCCTGGTCGGGCCGGCCTGACGCGAACGGCCCCGTCCACGGCCGGTCGGCGAGCTCCCGCCGGATGCCGGCCGCGAGCTGGCCGAACCCGGCGACGGCGCACCCGGCCCACACGAGAGCGGACACGGCGGCCCAGCTCCAGCCGGTGACCGGGGTGCCGCCGGGCGCCAGACCCGTTCCCGCGCAGGCGATCGCGACCACGATCACCCTGATCGGACGTTCCGCCACCGTGATCACGCCCGCCGACGCCATGCCGACGGCCTGGGCCTTGGCCCGCGCGTACTCGTGCAGCAGCACCGAAGCACCGATGGCGGCGCACCACCACGCCTCGGCGCCGAGCACCAGCAACACCAGCACCAGGGACAGGTCCGCCAGCCGGTCCGCGACCGCGTCCACCACGGCACCCAGCGGCCGCACCCGCCCGGTGCGCAGGGCGACCGCACCGTCCAGGCCGTCGAGCAGGCCGGTGGCCACCACCAGCACCAGCGCCAGCAGCGCCCAGCGCCCACCCGCACCGGCGACGGCGACCGCGCCCGCCGCGACCACCACCCCCGCCGCCGACAGCACGTCCGGGTGCACGCGGTCCAGCGGCCGGGCGAGCGAGTGCACGAGCCTGAGCCAGCCGACGACGAGCCTGCTGCCGGACACGTCCTCACCGTGGAGCCGGGACCAGCCGGCGACGGGGTTCTCACCGGTCACCACACCACCGTAGGCGCAGGGGTGACCCGGCGCAGGTTCGGGTACTTCCCGATCATGCATGTACTCCGCGCCGTGGCGGCGGCCACCTCGAGCGCGCTGCGCGGGCGCGACCTCCTGCTGTGGGCGGCCGGACTGACGTTCTTCTCCGCGCTCGGCCTGGTGCCGCTGCTGCTGCTCGCCCTGCGCGGGGTGGCGCTGCTGTTCGGCCAGGACCTCGTGGTCGACGGCGCGCGGGCGCTCGGCGGCGCGCTGCCCGCGGCGCACGACCCCACCGGCGTCCTCGTCGGGCTGGCGGAGGCGGCCACGACCGCGTCCTGGCCGCTGCTCGCCGCGTCGCTCTTCCCCGCCTCCCTCTACGGCGAGGGACTGCGCCGGGCGCTCGTGCAGGCAGCCGGTGAGCACGTGACCAAGTGGACCGGGTGGGCGGGGCGGATCGCGTTCCTCCCGGTGCTCCTCCTCGCGCCCCTGCTGGTCGCGCTCCCCCTGGCGTTCGCGTCGGTGGTCGGTCCGCTCTACGAGGCCGGTGGCTGGTCCAGCGTGCTGGGTGTAGTGCTGTCGTTCCACCTCGACATGGTCCCGATCTGCGCGACGGTGGCCCTGGTGTTCGCGTTCGTCGGGCCGGTCGCCCTGCCGGTCAGGACGGTCCTGGCGGCGGGCGTCGGTCTCGGCGCGGTGCTCACCGGCTTCCTGCACGGTTTCGCGGTGTTCCTCGCGATCCCCGTCGACTGGGCGATCCCGTACGGCGGCCTGGCGGTCCCCGGCGGGGTCGCGGCGCTCGGGCTGTGGCTGTTCCTGCTCCACGGGCTGCTGGTGTTCGGGTACCGGATCACGCTCAGCACCCACGACGTCCTCACGGCTTCCGGAACTGAGTCGAGCGCCGGACCTGCTCTGTAGCGCACCTCGCGATCGTGCCGACTTCGTTCAGCGACGACCGAACGAGGGCGGGACGTGACCGGACCGGATCCGCGGGACGAACAGGCGCAGATCCACAACCGCGCGCGGGCGGGCCCGGAACCGTCTTCCAGGCCGGGCACGTCCACGGCAACGCGCACGTGGGGAACTCGCGCACGACGACAATCAGCCTGCCCGCCTTCGGCGTGGTCATCGGGGTGGTGCTGACGCTCGTCGCCGGGTTCGCGGTCTGGAAGCTCACCGGCAGCGGCGAGACCACCACGCCGCCGGTGACCACGACCCGGGACGCCGCGGCGAGCCCGCCACGTCCGGTCGTGACCAGCTCCCCTGCCGAGCAGCCCGCCGGCGGGTCCCGCGCCAGGGAGGTGCGGCTGGCGCGCAAGGCCGGTGCGGACGTCGACGCCGACGGGCCGGTGGTCCAGCGCACCGACGGCAACACCCGCGCGACCGACCTGTACCTGACCGGGATCAACCTGCTGCAGGCCAGCGGGAACGGGCTCTTCGAGGACCGCGGCCAGGAGAAGGACGCTCAAGCCCGGTGCATCGAAACCGTTGCCACAGCGCAGGAAACGCCTGTCATCCCCGCGGCGGCCGGGCTGCAGTACTGCTTCGTCACCTCCGAAGGACGACTCGCGTGGCTGCGGGTGCGGAGCGCGAACCTCGCGACCCTCGACTCGTCCGCCTATCTGGCGGTCATGGTCCGCGTGTGGTGACCACGACGGCTGTCCGGCGGTCAGCCGACCCGCGTGAAGACCACCCCGAGCGAGTCGACCTCATTGCCCGCCCGGCCGTGGAAACCGGCGATCTGCCAGCCGTCCGGCGCGGTGTAGGTGGCCGAGGTCGACGTCGTACCACCGCCCGCCACGGTGCGACCGGCGCTCGTGGTGAAGGCGGCGCGGAAGATCCTCGTACGCCCGTCGCGCTGTCCGGAGTGGAGGGTGACCGACTTGAGGTGCTCCCCTTCGGCCAACGCCAGCTCCTGGAGCGTTCCACCGCTGCCGCCGTGGCTGAACGCCGAGCCGTCGGCGAACGTGAGACCCACCTGGTCCACGCGCGAGCCGGAGCGGAGACCGAGCTTCGTGACGCGGTGCGCCGGCGGAACCGAGGGCACGTCGGTGAAAGCCGTTCCGTGCGGGCCGCCGAAGGTGTCGCTGAGCGAGAGCGCGGGGTTGAGCGTCCACCGGAAGCCGGCCGCGATCGGGTAGTGGTCGGACAGCATCTTGTCGTCGGCGGTGCGGAAGGCCGCGTTCTCGTTGGCGTAGCGGGTGAGTTCGAGGGTGATGTACCTGTTGCCGCGGAAGAGGATCTTGTCGACCACCTCGCACGCGTCGGTGACGTTCCGGTCGTCGCACACCAGCGCGGGATCGCCCGCCGCGGGCGGCGTGCCACCGCGTTCCTCCTGCACCCAGGCGTCGGTGAGGCCGTTGGCGGACACGAGTTCGCGGATGTTGTCACCGGCGCGGGTGTAGCGGGTGTTCGTGTCCCCCGCGATGACGACGGCGTTGCCCGCCGAGTGGGCGGTGACGAACCGGGAGAGCTCGCTGATGTTGTCGCGGCGGGCGGCGAGGTCGGCCTCGGTGCTGCCGGCGTTCGAGTGCACGTTGTAGAAGTCGACGAACACGCCCTCCGCCAGGCGGATCCGCGACCACGTGAACCCCTTGGGGGTCAGGCAGTCCGTGCCGTTGCAACGGTCCCACCGGTCGCGGGTGAAGTCCGAGTACGCGTGGTCGGACAGGGTGTTGAGACCGTCGCCGAACGGAACCCCGCCACTGGTGGGCGTGCGGTGCGGGTGGGTGTTGTTGGTGTAGAGGGACGCGTGGTAGTTGAAGTCCTCCTGCACCTGCACGACGTCGTAGGGCCGGATCCGCTGGCCGATGATCGGCGTGTTCACCCTCGGGTTGCCGCTGGACAGCCCCTCCGGCAACCCGGCGATGTTGTAGCTCAGCACCGAGAACGTGCCGCTCGCCGGCGGTGCCGCCACCGCCTGCGGCACCGTGCTCGCGATCAACAGGCCCACCGCGGCTACCGCCCACCTGGCCACTCGCATCGCAGAACTCCTGACTCGGTCGGAGGAGGACGTGGCGAGGCTAGGACAACACGAGAAAGTTTCGGATCTCGTGGAGATGACAACACCGTGTCCACACCGTCACAACACCGGGAACACGCTCCGGCGCGCACGCAAAGGGTGGGACCCCGCCGGAACACAAGCCCGGCGAGGCCCCACCCAGGGGTGGATCAGGCGACGGTCAGGAGCACCTGCGCCCGTCGTTCACGCACTTCACGATCTTCGCCATCGTCTGGTCGGAGTTGACGTTCGCGAAGTCGTTGTGGTCGGAGAACGGGTTGTGCTCCTCCTCCGGGAACGCGTCGAGCTGGTACTGCCCCTTCTGCTGGATGTCGCGCGAGATGTTGTAGGAGATGCTGATCCGCAGCTGCGGGATGGCCTTGAAGCCCTGCGGGCAGGCACCGGTCTGCTTGTCGGCGAACCGGACGTGGTCGCGGTGGTTGGCGCTGTCCGCGTTCTGACCGTCCCAGCAGCCGGCGAAGTCGTGCACGCGCATGACCTTGCTGCCGTTCGGGCAGATCACGTACTTGTCGGACAGCCGGTCCTCGAACCCGCTGCAGGTCCACGTGGCGCGGGCGTTGGCGGGGCCGCGGCTCGTCGGCTTGGCGTCACCGGTGACCATCTTGAGGAACTTCGGCATGGCCGTGACCTTGCTGGTCGCGTTGCCGCGGTACTCGATCTTCACCTCGGCCGGCCGGACGATCTTGCCGTTGTTGCCGACGAGCTCCAGGTTCTTGCCGGTGGGCGCGGCCAGGGGCGGCGGGGCGACCGTCGTGGTGGTGGCACCACCGTTGTTGCCGCCGTTGTTGTTGCCGCCGTTGTTCCCGTTGCCGTTGTTGCCGCCGTTGTTGTTCTCGCCGCCCTCGTCACCCTCGTTGAGGCCGCACTTGGCGAGCTTGTCCAGGCCCTGCGGCTTCTCGGCGTTGCGGCCGATCGCGATGGCGATCCGGTCGATCGTCGCGACGCGCTTGTCCTTCAGCGGCCCGAGGATCGCGTTGTCGATGAAGTTCGGTCCGCCCTGGCCCTTGGTGGTCACCAGGCGCTGGTTGGCCTCGGCGATCTGCTTGTCCAGCTGGTCCAGGTTGCCGTCCACCTCGTCGAGGGCCTGGTCCGGCACACCGGGAAGTGCTTCGCGCACCGACGGGCACTTGATCGTCGGGGTCGCGGCGTCCTGCTCGGCGCCGTTCTGCCCCGCGGTGTTCTGCTCGTTGCCGTTCTTCTGGTCGGCGTTGCTCTCGGCGGTCTGCTCGGGCTGCTGCTGGAGAACGCCCTCACCGGCGAACTTGCGCGGCTTCGAGTGGGTGCCGTGGCCGCCGCCACCGTGGTTGCCGTGGCCCCAGCGCAGGTCGCAGTCGGCGAGCGGGGTCAGGTTCGGCTTGCGCCCGGCCCGGCTCATCGCGGTCGCGATGCGGTCGAGCGTGGCGGCCCGCTTGGCGCGCAACGGACCCAGGACGGTGTTGTTGACGAAGTTCGGGTCGGCGGGGTTCTGCGCCTTCGACACCCGGTCGTTGGCTTCCCTGAGCTGCTGGGCGAGCTGCTGGAGGTTCTTGACGACCTCGTCCCGCACCCGTTGCGGCACAGCGGGAAGCCGGTCCGCGACACCGGGGCACGCGACCTCGCCAGGCCCGTTGTCCTTGATCTTGTCCGGGTTGGAGCCGACCGACTGCGGGTTGGCCTTGGGGTTGATGCGCACGACCGGCCAGAAGTAGGACGAGCGGTCGCCGTTGCGGCAGGTCGTCTCCGAGTCGACCAGGCTCTCGTCCGTGGACTCGGCGCTGATCGACAGGTTGCCCACGAAGTCGTGGACGTGCTGGGCGCCGTGCTTCAGGCCCGGCTGGGCGACCGGGTTGTCAGCGCTGAACTTGCCGTTCTCGTTGGTGCCGCAGTCGACCCTGAAGACGCCGGAGGCGCCGTTCTTGCCGACCTTCGGCTCCACGACGTTCTTGCTCACCTGCTCAATGGGCACGAACGCACTCACCGGCGCGGGCTCACCGTTCTTGGCGGCGAGCGCCACGGTGGCGGTGCCGGCAGCGACAACGGCCACCGCCGACAACGAAGCGATCAGGCGGAACTTCCGCCTGTCGGTCACGCGGTGCGTCATTCGTCCTCCTCGTTCATGCGGCGCATGACCGGGGATACGTACGGGATGGCACATCGGCTCAAACTTGATGTTCCATTCGCACCGGATCGACCGTGACGGCCCTCGCCCGTCGCCGCCGCGGCCGTCCCTCCACCGCACGTGCAGACCCCCCAGGCCGACATCGCGCCACCCTCATTCGGTGTCGCGCTGAGCCGTTCGTGTCCGCCTGTCACGCATCTCCCGGCGTCGACGATCACCTCCAGTAGGCGACGGGTGGAGGACCGTGATGGTGGCAGGCGTTCTGATCGGGCACGGGTCGTACGACGGACCGGAGACGGTGGTGGTGCCGAACGGGCTGACGGTGCACTTCTTCGTCGACGAGGGGACGTCGATGACGATCGTCAACCTCCTGGCGTTGCTGCAGCCCGACAACCCCAGGATCCCGATGCACTTCGCGATGTCCGGCAAGTCGGTGCCCAACTACCGGTACACGCCGTTCAAGGAGCACGAACGGCGGGCGATCACCGCGCTCAACCGGTACCCGGGACCGGCGATCGTCGTCGGGTCCGCGGAGACGCCGGACACCCTGAGGCTGTGCGCGAACCCCGGGGGCTGCCCGCCGCAGGGCCCGCACACGTGCGCCGGCGTGTTCGGACGCGCCGCGAGGGCCGGCTGGAGCTACCTGCTGGTGTTCTCGTGCCGCATCGACGTGCGGCGCAACCTCCCGCCGACCTTGGACCTGATGAAGCCGCACGGCGTACGGGACCGGTCGGTGCACCAAGCGCTCGTCGACTGGGTGCAGAGGTTCGTCGGCCTGGGCAGGGCCGAGCAGGACGACCTGTGGAACGACCTGCACCCGGACGAGAAGCTCCGGCTGGTCGCCTCGGACGACGAGGTGCGCGAGTGGGACGACTGCCGGGCGCTGCGAGCGGCGATGGCCGCGGCGAAGGATCCCGCCGCGGCCGCGGCCGACGCGCCGGACGCCGTCAAGATCCGCCTGATCCGCGACTACCCGCGGCACCGCGCGGCGGTCCGGGCCGGGCTGCGCCGCGATCCGGCCGACGCGCAGGACATCGCGGAGTTCCTGCCGCTGTCGTTCGACGGCAGGGTCGGCCGGTGGCTCGACCTCACGGTGCCCGAGCAGGCGCGGTGGATGGCCGACGAGGAGGTCACGCACTGGGCGGCCGGCTTCAACGCGTGCGAGCTGTTCAGCTACGGCCTGCGGGGCGAGAACCTCCTCGGGCTGTTGCGCGGACTGGAACCACCGGCCCTGGCGGTGGCCGAGATGGAGCCGGAACTGACCACGTACCTCACCCTCAACTCGATGCGCGTGTGACGAAGCCCGGATCCTGCCGACCCCGGCGCGTCGAGGTGCGCGGTTCCGCGCACCTCGACGCGCCGCCGGAGTGGCCGATCACCTCGTGCGAGCGGCAGGAGTCCGGGCCGTGCCCGCGAACAGCGTGCGGCAGGTGATCAGGCGGCTCGACGCGGGCTCCCTCAGATCCGGCCGGCGCCGGCGCCGGCCGTGACGGAGGCCTTGACCGTGCCGGAGGCGTCCGCCGTGTAGCGGTACGGGATGGCGGCGACGGTGCCGTCGGCCTCGCACGGCCCGGAGCCGGTGAGCGAGTTGTCGCGCGCGACCAGGCGGCCGGGGCCGGAGTCCGCGTAGCCGCTCTTGGACCAGCACGCCTGCCGCACGTTCTCGAACACGTTGCCCTCGACGAGGAGGCCCGCGTCCATCACCGACGCGATGGCGTAGGAGTCGGCGTTGTTGTCGATGTTCGAGTAGTAGTTGTTGAAGACGTGGACGGTCTCGCCGAAGCGCACCCGCGGGCTGCGTTCGAAGGTCCGGTCGAACCAGTTGTGGTGGTAGGTCACGCGCAGGTGGCCGCGGTCCTCGCCGCCGTTGCCGTCGGAGTGGCCGACCAGCGAGGTCTTCCAGTGGTTGCGGACGACGTTCCACGACACGGTGATGTAGTCGGCGCCGTGCGTGATGTCGAGCATGCCGTCGTAGTGATCGGGGTCGTTCTCGATCGTGCTCGACATCGTGTTGTGGTCGATCCAGACGTGCGAGGCGTTCTCGATCTGGATCGCGTCGTTGCCGCGCACGCCGCGGATGTTCATGTTCTGGATGATCACGTTGGCGGGCTTGGCGTCCTCGATGTTCAGGGTGGTCCCGGAGATGCCCGAGCCGGCGCCGACGCCGCGGATGGTCTTGTGCGGAGCGATCTCCACGGTGCCGGAGCCGCTCAGCGACCCGTTCACGAGGATCGTCTTCGCGCCCGAGGACTGCGCTTGGGCCTTGAAGTCGGCGAACGTGCTTACGGTGACCGTGGTGCCTCCCGCACCGCCGGTGGTGCCGCCCGCCTGCGAAGCCCAGCCGACGGGACCTCCCGGCGGCGGAGGCGTGGTGCCACCGGCCTCGAAGTCGAGGTGGTCGATGTTCGCGAGGCCGCCCGAGGTGGTCGGGTTCAGCCGGATCGTGTTGGTGCCCGCGGCGACCTGGACGCTCAGCGTCTTGGTGACCCAGGTCGACCACGCGCCGGTGCCCTCGAACGACGCGGTCTGCGCGGTGGTCCCGTTCACGACGACGTCAGCGGGTCGCGCGGTGGTGGTGCCGTTGGCGAACCGGATGCCCAGCGTCGCCGTGCCCGCCGCCGCGGCGGTCACCTGGAACTGGGCGTGGCCGCTCGTGGAGTTGGTGCCGTTGCAGAACCCGCTGCCGGTGAAGCCGGCCCAGTTCGAGTCGATCGCCCCCGAGCAGACCGCGGGCGAGGTCTCCGCCTCGTACCGGACCGGCGCGGCCGCCGCGGTCGAGGACGACACCGCGGCCAGTGCGCCCGGGAAAAGGACGGCGCAGACGACCAGAGATTTTAGGCGCATGGGAATTCTCCGTGGATCTACTCGTCGGAAGACAGGGTTTGACGTGATCCGTGAGCGCTCACCTGCACGCTAACGGCAGCCGCGAGAAAAACGCAATGCACTACACCGGGATGCCGGAGGAGTTCATGGTGGTGAACCCAGGAATAGCTCGTTTCGTTCACGAGTGTGACCAGCGGATATTCTCCGCCTCACGGCGTTGATCGATTCGATGGCCGGTGACCTGGCCATTCGATTCGTTCGACTTAGGCAATCGACTACACTCGCGGAATTCCACCGTTGACCCGGCGCCGAGAACGCTCTTAGCATCCGACGGAACCCGCCGCGCATCCGACCGGGCAACCTTTCTCAACGTTGAGTGGAGTCTCCATGGGCATTTCGCAACAGCCCGCGCACCCGGCGCGACAACGACGCGTCCGCGCCGGGCTGGTGTCGGGCGGTGCCGTCGTCGCGCTGGTCACCGCGCTCGCGGCGTGGCCCGGCGCGGCGGCGACCGCGAACGCGGCGGGCACCTACGTCCTGAAGAACGCCGGCAGCGGCCTGTGCCTCGACGCGGGGGCGAGCCCGGCGAGCGGGACGCAGCTGCGGCAGCAGGCGTGCGCCGGTCAGGAGTGGGTCCTGACCGACGTGAGCGGCGGTGTCCGGATTACCGCGGGCGGCCTGTGCGTCGGCGTGCGCGACGCGTCGACCAGCGCGGGCAAGCCGGTCCAGCTCGAGACGTGCAGCGGTGCGACGAGCCAGGTGTGGGCGCTGACGCCGAACGGCACCGGCCACCGCCTCGTCAACGCCAACGGCGGCAAGTGCGTGAACGTCAAGGACAACTCGACAGCAGCGGGTGCGTTGGCGCAGACCAACTCCTGCGACGGCGCCGCCACCAAGCAGTGGACGCTCACCCCGGCGGGTGGACCGACCAGCACCACCACGACCACCACCACGACGACCACCGGTCCGACGACCACCACGACCAGCACGCCCCCGGCCGACGCCCTGTACGTGTCGCCGACGGGTCGCGACAGCGCCTCGGGCACGATCTCCGACCCGACCACGCTGACGGCAGCACTCCCCCGCGTCGCCGCGGGCGGCACGATCTTCCTGCGCGGCGGCACCTACAGCTTCTCGCAGACGGTGACGATCCCGCCCACCAACAGCGGGACGGCGGGCGCCCGCAAGAAGCTGGCGGCCTACCAGGGCGAGACGCCGGTGCTGAACTTCTCCGCGCAGGCCGAGGACCCGGCCAACCGGGGCCTGGTCGTGAACGGCTCGTACTGGCACGTGTTCGGCGTCGTCGTGGAACGTGCCGGGGACAACGGCATCTTCGTCGGCGGCAGCCACAACATCTTCGAGCGCACGATCACCCGGTTCAACCGCGACACCGGCCTGCAGCTGTCCCGCATGCTCTCCACGACTCCCGAAGACCAGTGGCCGTCCCACAACCTCGTCCTGAGCGCGGAGTCGCACGACAACGCCGACTCCGACGGCGAGGACGCCGACGGGTTCGCCGCCAAGCTGACCTCCGGGCCCGGCAACGTGTTCCGCTACGCCGTGGCGCACAACAACATCGACGACGGCTGGGACCTCTACACCAAGTCGGACACCGGCCCGATCGGCGCCGTCACCATCGAGGACTCGCTGGCCTACGAGAACGGCACCCTGAGCAACGGCGGCCAGGCCGGCAACGGTGACCGCAACGGCTTCAAGCTCGGCGGCGAGGACATCGGCGTCAACCACACGGTCCGGCGCACGATCGCCTACGACAACGGCAAGCACGGCTTCACCTACAACCGCAACCCCGGCTCCATGACGGTGTCGAGCAACCTCAGCATCGACAACGGCGAGCGCAACTACACCTTCGACGCGGGCAGCTCCGTGTTCCGCTCCAACACCTCCTGCCGCAGCGGCAGCGGGAGCAACGACAAGGTCGTCGGCAACGCCGACTCCACCAACCAGTTCTGGAGCGGCACCAACGGCTCGCGGTGCTCCGGCTACTCCGGAGCCCTCGGCTGGTCGTTCGCCTCCGACGGCAGGCTCGTCGTCACCCTCGGCGGCAAGCCCATCGTCCTCTGACCCCGCCGCCACCCGTCCGGGCCGGGCCGACGCGTCAGCCGCGCCGGCCCGGCCCGGACCGCGTTCCCCGTGCAGAGGTGGAACCGGGTCGATCGCGGTGGAGAACAGCGTGGCGTGGGCAACGGCTGTCGGCCTTCTCTTGGCCCGCGAGCGGTGCCCGTGTCGGCGCGCTTGGACTGACGACCTCCCTCCGCGCGAATCGTCGAACCGTCGTCGAACATCGTCGAAACACACTGCTTGTTATCGCTAACTCGATCTTCAACGGATTCTCACCATTGCGTTGCGGAACAGGCTTAGTTCATAGTGTTAGCGTTCACCTTCCGGAGCCTCTCAATGGTGCTAGGAGCCGGTTCATGCGCATCCCCCTGCCGCGCGCTGCCCGTTCGTCCAGGAAACGCCTGGTGGTCGCTGTCGCTGCTGCCCTGACCACGACGGCGGCCGTCGTCACCGCTCCCGCGGCGCCGGCCGCCGGGCCGGTACCGCACTACCTGATGACCGCGTTCACGAACAGCAGCGAGTCGAACATGTACGTCTACGACTCGGCGAACGCGGCGAGCTTCACCCAGGTCAGGGCGAACGCCTACACCCCGCCGTCGGGCCTGATCCGCGATCCCAGCGTCATCAGGCACACCGACGGCTACTACTACATCGTCTACACGACGAACTGGACCGGCGACACGATCGGTTTCGCGCGCAGCGCGGACTACGTGACGTGGACGTTCCTGCGCAACGTCCGGGTCGGACTCAACGGGTCCACCGGCAGCACGTGGGCACCGGAGTGGTTCAAGGACTCCGACGGCAGCGTGCACGTGGTCTTCTCCGCGTCCACGGCCGGGACGGCGGGGCAGTTCCGGCCCTACCGGATCACCGCGACCAACGGCGACCTGTCGGCGTGGAGCAGCCCGGTCGCGCTCGGCATCCCGGCCAACTACATCGACAGCTTCCTGGTGAAGGTGGGCGGGACGTACCACAACTTCCTCAAGAACGAGACGACGAAGTACATCGAGCACGCCACCGCCACGTCGCTGAACGGGCCGTGGACGTTCGTCGGCACCGGCAACTGGGCGGGCTGGGGCTCCGGTCTCGAAGGACCCGCGCTCGTGCGGCTCCCGGACGGTCGCTGGCGGATCTACTTCGACCAGTACGGCCAGCGGCGGTACTTCTACGCCGACAGCACGAACCTCACGAGCTTCGGCGCCAAGGTGGAGCTCACCGGGTTGTCCGGCGTCGCACGGCATTTCACGGTGCTGCGGGAGGACTCCGGTGACGGCACGGCGGTGGCGACGGGCGCCCGGTCGTTGCGCTCGGTCAACGTTCCCGACCGCTACGTCCGGCACCGCGACAACCTCGGCTACGTCGAGCCGGTGAGCTCGTCCAGCACGCTCCCTGCCCGCCAGGACGCGACGTTCACCGTCGTGCCCGGGCTGGCCAACACGAACTGCCACTCGCTGCGGTCGGTGAACTTCCCGGACCGCTACCTGCGGCACTACGACTTCCGGGTCCGGCTGGACGTCAACACCGGAGACGCGGTGTTCGCCCGCGACGCCACGTTCTGCGGCAGGGCAGGGCTGGCGGGCGGCGGCAGCACGTCGTTCGAGTCGTACTCCCACCCCGGCCGCTACCTGCGCCACCGCGACTACGAACTGCGCGTCGACTGGCGCACCTCCGACTCGGCGTTCGCCGGTGACGCGTCCTTCGCCGTCACCGCGCCACTGGCCTGAAAGGACAGTCGATGAAGACGGTTCTCCTCCGCCTGGCGGTGCTGGTTCTCGCCACCGTGACCTGCGTGGCCGGGATGCCCGTGCCGCAGGCGGGTGCGGCGCCCGCCGTGCGCTACACCAACCCGATCGCGGAACGCCGCGCCGACCCGCACGTCTTCAAGCACACCGACGGCTTCTACTACTTCACCGCGACCGTCCCGGAGTACGACCGGATCGTGCTGCGCCGCGCGAGCACGATCCAGGGTCTCGCCTCGGCGGCGGAGACGGTGATCTGGCGCAAGCACTCCAGCGGTGAGATGGCCGCGCACATCTGGGCGCCGGAGATCCACTTCATCAACGGGAAGTGGTACGTCTACTTCGCCGCGGGCCGCAGCGACGACATCTGGCGCATCCGGATGTACGTGCTGGAGAGCTCGAGCGCCAACCCTCTGACCGGGTCCTGGACCGAGCGAGGCCGCATCACGACACCGTGGGACACCTTCTCGCTGGACGCGTCCACGTTCGTCCACAACGGTGTGCGGTACCTGACCTGGGCACAGCAGGAACCGGGCATCTCCACGAACTCCAACCTCTACCTCGCCCGCATGGGCACGAGCCCGTGGACGATCACCGGCGCGGTGACGCGGCTGACGGTGCCGACGCTCGCGTGGGAGACCCGCGGGTACAAGGTGGCGGAGGGGCCGTCCGTGCTGCAGCGCAACGGGAGGATCTTCCTCACCTACTCGGCCAGCGCCACCGACGCGAACTACTGCCTCGGCCTGCTGACCGCGTCGGCGTCCGCCGACCTGCTCAACCCGGCGTCGTGGAGCAAGAGCCCCAACCCGGTGTTCGCCACCAACGAGGCGACGGGCCAGTACGGGCCGGGACACAACTCGTTCACGGTGTCCGAGGACGGCGCGAGCGACGTCATGGTCTACCACGACCGCAACTACCGGGACATCAGCGGCGACCCGCTCAACGACCCGAACCGCCGCACCCGCGTGCAGAAGGTCTACTACCGGGCCGACGGGACACCGGACTTCGGCATCCCGGTCCCCGACGGCGCCACCCCGGTGCGGCTGCGGTCCTACGCCGCCCCCGACCGGTTCGTGCGCCACTGGGAGTACCGCGCCCGCGTCGAGGCGAACGTGGCCCCGCTGGCCGACTCGCAGTTCAAGCTCGTCACGGGGCTGGCAGGCTCCGGCTCGGTGTCGCTCGAGTCGACGAACTTCCCCGGCTACTACCTGCGGCACCGCAACAACGAGCTGTGGGTGGAGCGCGGCGACGGCAGCGCGTTGTTCCGCAACGACGCCAGCTTCTCCCAGCGCGCGGGACTCGCGGCGGGCTCGGCGGTGTCGTTCGAGTCGGTGAACTTCCCGGGCCGCTACCTCCGCACCACGTCCGGCCTGCTCACCCTGCAGACCGCGACCGACGCCCAGGGCAGAACGGACGCCACGTTCGTCCTGGAGTGACCGCGACACCCCGCCGCCGCGACAACCCCGTCCAGGAGATCGAGGTGTCTCATGGCCGTCCTGAGGAGAACCGCACTGGTCGTGACGGTGGTCCTGACCGCCGCCGTCACGACGGCACCGCCCGCGGCCGCGTACCCCCTGCCCGGCCGCGTGACCGGCGACATCAGCGTCCACGACCCGAGCGCGGTCAAGCGCCCCGGCGGGGGCTACCTCGTGGCGCACACCGGCCACGGCGTCGCGCTCAAGACGTCCACCGACCGGATCGCCTTCCGCAACGCGGGATCGGCGTTCCCCGGTGGCGCGTCGTGGACCACCCCGTACACAGGCGGCGACCGCAACCTCTGGGCGCCGGACCTGACCTACCGCGACGGCCGGTACTGGCTCTACTACTCGGCCTCGACGTTCGGCTCGAACCGGTCGGCGATCTTCCTCGCCACCAGTCCGAGCGGTGACTCCGGCACGTGGACCCACCGCGGGCTGGTCGTCGAGTCGCGGACGTCCGACGACTTCAACGCCATCGACCCCGACCTCGTCGTGGACGACCAGGGTCGCTGGTGGCTGAGCTTCGGCTCGTTCTGGTCCGGCGTCAAGATGGTCGCGCTGAACCCGGCCACGGGTCTGCGGTCCGACTCGGTGGTCCGCCCGCTCGCCGGCAGGAACGGCGGCCCGGTCGAGGCGCCGACCATCGTCAAGCGCGGCGCCTACTACTACCTGTTCGTCTCGTTCGACTACTGCTGCCGCGGCGCGTCCAGCACGTACCGGGTGATGGCGGGCCGTTCCAGCAGCGTCACCGGTCCGTACGTCGACCGCGGCGGCACCGCGCTGACGTCCGGCGGCGGCACGGAGGTCCTCGCCGGGCAGGGCAGCGTCCACGGTCCGGGACACCAGGACGTCTTCGGCGACGTCGACAGCGACGTCCTCGTCTACCACCACTACACCGACTCCGGTGCGTCGCGGCTCGGCATCAACCTGCTGGCCTTCGACTCAGCGGGCTGGCCGTACCTGCGATGAGGAGAAGACCTTGACCTCCACCACCAGCCGATGGCGCAGCGCCACCGTCCTGGTCGCGCTGCTGGGCGGTATGACCGCCGCGGTGCCTCCCGTGGCGTCCGCCGCCGTCGTCGACACCAACGCCTCCTACGCGTTGGTCAACCGCAACAGCGGCAAGGCGCTGGACGTCTACGAGCTGTCCACTGCGGACGGTTCCCGGATCTCGCAGTACACGCGGAACGACGGGGTCTGGCAGCAGTGGCAGTTCGTCGACTCCGGCGGCGGCTTCTACCGGGTGAAGTCGAGGCACAGCGGCAAGGTCCTCGACTTCCCGTCGACCGCGGACCGGGCAGGGCTCGTGCAGACCACCGACGCCGGCCGCACCGGCCAGCAGTTCCGGCTGGCCGACTCCGCCGACGGGCACGTCCGCCTGATCAGCCGGGCGAGCGGCAAGGCCGTCGACGTCCTCGACTTCTCGTCAGCCAACGCCGCCCAGCTGATCCAGTGGCCCGACACCGGCGGCACGAACCAGCAGTGGCGGCTCGTGAAGATCGGCGCCCCGGGCAACTTCACGAACCCGGTCAAGGGCAGCGGCCCCGACCCGTGGCTGCAGTTCCACAACGGCTACTACTACCTGGCCACCACGACGTGGAACTCGACGATCACGATGCGCCGGTCCCGCACGCTGGCCGGTCTGTCGAGCGCGGCGGACACCGTGGTGTTCTCGCTGTCCGGGCGGCCCAACGGGTGCTGCAACATGTGGGCACCGGAGTTCCACCTGCTGAACGGCCGCTGGTACCTCTACTACGTGGCCGGGCAGAACGTGCCGGACTACAACCCCACCCAGCGCCTGCACGTGCTGGAGAGCGCGGGCTCCGACCCGATGGGCCCGTACGCGTTCAAGGCCGACCTCGGGAACACCTGGGAGCTGGACCCGAGCATCTTGCAGCACAACGGGAAGCTGTACCTGATGGGCAGCGCGATGGACGGAACGCAAAGCCTGACCATCACCCCGATGTCCACCCCGTACACGATCAGCGGCGCGCGCCGCACGATCTCCCAGCCCACGCTGGCGTGGGAGCGGCAGACCGCGGCGGTCAACGAGGGCGCGGAGCCGTTGTACCGGGGCGGCCGCACCATGATCGTGTACTCGGCCAGCGCCTGCTGGGGCCCCGACTACAAGCTCGGGCTGCTCACCCTCACCGGCACCGACCCGCTCAACCGCGCGCACTGGACCAAGTCGCCGAACCCGGTGTTCCAGCGCAACGACGAGCACGGCGTCTTCGGGCCGGGCCACAACGGGTTCTTCAAGTCCCCCGACGGCACCGAGGACTGGATCGTCTACCACGGCAACACCAGCGCTTCGGCCGGCTGCGGCATGGAGCGCTCGACCCGGGCGCAGAAGTTCACCTGGAACGCCGACGGCACACCGAACTTCGGCACACCGGTCCCGCTCGGCGTCCAGCTCCCCGCCCCCTCGGGTGAGCCCGCCTGACGTCTCGAACCGCCGCCGCCCCCGAGAAAGGAGTTCTCATGGTTCCCACCGGATGGCGCGTCGGCGCCGTCGTGGCCGCGGCGGCGGTGCTCGGCGGGCTCGCCCCCGCCGCCACCGCCCAGCCGCAGGTCCTGGCGTGCGGCGACCGGACGTTCAACGCCGAGGCGGTGCTGAACGGCGGCACCTGGACCTCCCGCAACGGCAGCCGGACCGTCTACACCGGCACCGACATGCGGGCCGCGGTCCAGGCCGCCCTCGACAGCCTCACCTCGGGACGCACGTCGAAGCAGTGGGTCCTGGTGCGCGGCAGCGGATCGATCAGCGCCGGCTCCCGGATCTCGTTGCCCAGCTACACCGGCATCGACGTCTGCGGGACGATCAACGTCACCGGTTCGGGCACCGGTGACCAGGCACCGATCTACTCCCGGGGCACCCGCGACGTCGAGGTGCGCCACCTCAGCGTCACCGGCCGCCCGCTGTACGGGATCTTCCTGCGCAACGTCGACAACGTCGTGCTCGGCCAGATCGACCTGCGCCTGTCCGGCGGCCTCGGCGTGCGCATCGACAACCGCGGCAACACCGGCGTGCGCAGCCGCAACATCAGGATCGACACCGTGTACGCGTCCGGCGCGAGCAGCCACGCCGTGGAGACCTACGGCGTGGACGGCCTGACGATCGGCACCGTCACCGCCCGCAACGTGGGTGAGTCCGGGCTGTTGCTCAACGACACCATCAACGCCTCCGTCGGCACGGTCGACGCGGAGAACGCGGGCGCGGGCACCGGCTACGCCGCGTTCCGCACCGCCAACCGCAACGGCCGCATCGGCACCTCCTACCCGACGAACATCCGGGTGGGCACGGTCCGGGCGCGCGGTGGTGGCCGCGGCGTGTTCTGCGTGTCGGAGAGCGGTGGCCTCACCATCGACCGGATCGACCTCGCCAACACCGGCAACAACGCCGTGCTGATCGAGAACTGCACCAACGTGGTGCTCGCGGCGCAGAGCGGGACGGTGAGCGGCGGCGGCGAGATCCGGCTCGCCGCGCGGTCGGAGTTCCCGAACAACCGGGACATCACCGTCCAGAACCTGACGGTGACGAACTCGGCGGTGCGGGAGAGTCCTTGCGGCACGAACACGACGTTCCGCAACCTCACGCTGAACAACAGCACTTCGAACGTGTGCGCCTGACGTTCGGACCGGACGGTGGCCTGCCCGGGAACGGGTGGGCCGCCGTCGCGGCCGAGGCCTGGTGACGCGACCGGGCTCATCGAGCCCGTTGAGCGCGTACGTCGGAGTACTCCGCGCGCGCTTCGCGCCGTTCAAGGCGACGCACCACGCCATCACCGGTCACGCCGTGCGGATCGACGGTGACACCGCGAGGATCTACGCGCACGTCCGCGCCGCGTCGGGCTGACCGCGGTCCGCCAGGAGAACCAGCCGCGGAACCTCGTACCCTCTGAGGGGTAGGCGAACAAGGAGAACGACCAGATGCCGCGGATCAAAGCCGCCTCCATCGAGGAACACCACGAGATGGTGTGGGCCGACCTCACCGAGGCGTTGCGGCACCTGCTGCTCGAACGCGACTACGACTCGATCACCCTCGGCCACATCGCGGCGCGGGCCGGGCTCGCGCGCAACACCCTCTACAACTACGCCCGCGACAAGCGAACGCTGGTGCTGGAGCTCGCCCGCCGGGTCAGCCGTCCGCTGGTGCAACGGGTGACGTCGATCGCCGGACGCACCGCGGAGCCGGCAGCGGACCGGCTGCGGGAGATCGTCGAGGTGGTCCTGTCGGCGTCCACCGACCAGGCCATGGGCCCGCTGTTCCTCCCGAACTCGAGCCCGCTGGTCGCCGATCTCCCGGCCGGAGCGGAGAACCCGTTCACCGCTCTCGTCGTCGAGGTGCGCAACGTCGTCCGGGACGGCCTCGACGCCGGTGAGTTCCACGGCGTCGACGACGTGGAGCTCACCGTGGAGCTGCTGTCGGGCGCGATGCGTTCCGGCACCGAACGCGTCGCTCGCGACCCGGCCGCGCTGGCCGCCACGGTCCGTGCGGCACAACACATCGTGCTCGCGTCGCTCACCCGCGGCTGAGGTCCCGCGTCAGCGCGCGAGCACCGCGGGGTCGGTGAAGGCGGGCTCACGCGGCGTCTCGGTGCGGAACTCCTCACCGGACTCCCAGTCGAACTCCTCGGACTCCCCGGCCAGCCGCTCGACCAGCTCGAAGAACCGGCTCTCTGCCGGCCGCAGGCCGGCGACCACCTCGGTGAGGTCGCGCGAGGCGACGAACCGCGCCCCGTCCCCGCCGACCGACAGCACCGAGAGCCAGCCGCGCGAGTCCGCAGGCAGGAGGGTGGCGCCCGTCTCCGCCCAGAACAGCACCACGCCCTCGGCGTCCTCGGCCTGGAACCGCCCGGCCGCGGCGAGCACGAGCAGGGCGGTGTGGATGCTCCACGCGGAATAGCCGAGGTGGAAGAGGTACACCTCCAGGGCGCCGTCGCGGTGCAGGACGACGCCGCACTCCTCGTTCCCGCCGCAGGAGTCGTCGACGCGCTCCGAGAAGTACCGCCCCGGCGTCGTCCCCACGCCCGCCGAGTCCCAGTCGGGCTCCCGGTCGCGACCGTTCCAGAACCACCCGTCGAACATCGCGCCGGGGTTGGAGATCACTCCCAGGTCCTCGACCGGGGTGCGCAGCCACGCCTCGAACCCCTCGCGCGACAGGGGGATGCGCGCGGCCACCAGGAAACTGTCCGACATGAGCTGCTCCCCCTGTGAGCCCTTGGGCTGGAGCGCACTTGATATCACAGGAGCCCGATCCGCCTGCGGCTGCCCGGAAACGGGCGGCCGCAGGCACCACCTCACCGCGTCGAGTACTCGGCGACCACCGCCTGCAGCCGGAGCGGGCTGGTGCCGGGCAGGTCCGCCGAGCCCACCGCGATCACGCGGTTCGTGCCGGGAACGGCGGTGACGGCGTTGTAGACGGTGCCGGACGAGCCGGGCGGGGCAGGAGCCGCGGTGGTGCTCCAGCCCGCCGGGCCGTGGGAGCTGAAGCTCGCCATCGGGAACTTGCCGACAACCCACGGGGTACCGTCCGCGCTCACCGCGATGCCGGGCGTGGCCGAGACGTTCGGCCCGCCGACGAGCTGCCAGCCGGCGCCGTCCCGCTTCACCACCAAGTAGCCGGGACCCGTACCGCCGCCGTCGCCGACCGCCCAGATGTCCTGCGAGGACAGTCCGTCGATCCCCTGGAGGCTGAACGGCCGCCCGTTCAGACCGGCCTCGACGACCCGCCAAGCCGTGCCGTCCCAGTGGAACAGCAGCGGACCCCGGTAGCCGCTCCACATGCCGTTGCCCACCGCCCAGACGTCATCGGGGGCGAACGCCTTGACGGCGTTGAGAGTGCAGAAGTTCACGAAGCCCCCGCCGCGGACGCACTCCGCGGGCGGTACGTGCTCCTGTCAGGAGGAGCCCGTCCACTCGTGGAACACCGGCGCGTTGCCGCGGTACCCGACCAGCCAGGCGCGTCCGTCCACAACGGACATGTCACGGATGGTCAGCGTGCTCGCGGTGGCGCCCTGCGGGTACGGACCTCGGTCCACGTCGTGCCGTCGTAGCGCCACAGCAGGGTGATGTTGCCGTGCGGCAGGATCGGCGCGCCCTTCACCCACACGTCGTCCGCGGACGACGCCGCCACGCGCTGGAACGACACCCGGCCCGGCACCGCCGGGAGCGACGTGCGCGACCACGCACTTCCGTCCCACCGCAGCACGACCGGATCACCGGTCGTGTACTGGCGGTCGGGGTCGTACCCCTCCAGGCCGACCGCCCAAGCGCTTCCAGCGTCGACCGCGGCCACGTCCCGGAGGATGCTCGTCGGCGCGGTCTGCGGGGTCGGGGCCAGGCGCCACTCGGGCACCGCCGGGGCCGCCGGGCCAGCCCGTTGCTCCCACCACGACCGCGACCGAGAAGGCCGCGGCCACCCATCTGCGCACTCCCACAAGTCCCCTGGGTCCGTCGACCTGACCAGGACTGACACGCCGATCATGCTGGGCTCCGCGCCGCTGGCCACGGGATCGCGATGCCTTGACCCAACCGAGCGGTGACCGTGACCCAGCCGCTGCGGTGCGATAACCCGAATGGGATTCAGGTATGCCCTTGTGATCTAGGTCACCAGACGAGTAGAACAGAACGAACGGTTACCGGAAATCGCGCCTCACGACCACCCTCCCTGCCGACCGAACACCTGTGAGGACCAGTGCGAACCGCAGTCGTCGTCACCCTGCTCGGGCTCGGTGCCATCGCCGTGGCCGCCGGACTGGTGCTGCAGCTGCACGCCTATCCCCTGCTGGCCAAGCTGCGGCACGACATCGACACGGTCTCCGTCTCCGAGGGCGAAGGAGTCACGGCCGTCGTCCACCCGCCCGGCAAAGCGCCCGAAGTCCGCCACAACCTCCGCCTCACCGCGACCACCCACGTCGAGGGCGACCTCGCCGCGCCCGAGGTCAAGAAGAACGGCGACGTCACCGTGTGGAAGCGGGCGACGATCGTCAAGGAGGACGCCGAGAAGCTGGTCCTCAGCGCCGAGGTGCGCAGGATCTGCCTCGACCGCCGCACCGGCGAGGCCGTCGCGCCCTGCCACGGCGAGTTCTACGAGACCGAGCAGGGCAAGCGGATCACCGCGCAGGACAGGCAGCTGCTGCAGCCCGGCCTCAGCTTCGTGTTCCCGTTCGACACCGAGCAGCGCGACCACCGTTGGTACGACACGGTTCTCAAGCGCCCTGTCGACATCCACTTCGCCGGCGAGCAGCTGTTGCAGGGGCTCGACGTCTACCGGTTCCAGCACACCGTCCCGCCGACCGCGCTCGACCGGCTCGCGGTGCCGGGGTACCTGGTCGGCAGCCCGGAACCGTCCGTCGACGTCACCCAGTACTACGGCGTGACCCGGACGTTGCTCGTCGAGCCGAGGACAGGGGCGGTGCTGTCCGTCCGGGAGGACATCCGGCAGGAGCTGCGCACCGACGAGCAGGCCGAAGGCGCCGGAACGCCCGTGTTCGCCGGAGAGCTGCGGCTGACCAACGCCTCGGTCACCGCGAACGTCGACCAGGTCAAGGAGAACCTGCCCCGGCTGTTCATGATCACCGTTCTGCCGGCGGTCCTGTGGGCCGGAGGCGCCGTCCTGCTGGTGGCCGGGCTGGTCCTGCTCGCCCTGCGGCGACGCGGTGTCGCCGCCGGATCGCTGGCGCTGGTGATCGGTGCGTGCCTGGCGGCCGCGATCACCTACGGCGTCACCACCTCCAGCGACCCCGACGACGCGCTCGACCTCGAGAACGTGGTGTCGTCCTCCAACGTCGACTACGGCCTGCGATGAGCTCCGCGTTCCTCCTCGATGATCCGGGCGACGCCGAGCAGCTCGCCCTCCGCACCGGGCACCGCGATCAGGGTGACCGGCAGCGGGTTGCCGTCGGCGTCCGAGCCCGCGTGCACGGACACGGCCGGATAGCCGCTGACCCGCCAGAGCGGGGAGAACGGCGTGGTGGCGCCGGTGCGCACCAGCACGCCGCCGGGCAGCGGCACCGCCTCGGGCGGACCGGTGTGCCCCGGCGTCACGAGCACGTCGACGCCAGCGAACATGTGGTTCAGCATCACCCGCTCCGCCGCCCTCATCGACCGGCAGACACCCTTGAACGGCCGGGGCACCCACCGGTCGAGCAGCGCCAGCTCGCGGGGTCCTGCCGCCAGGTGCGGCGCGAGGAGCAGCCGGGACTCGCCCGCGAGGTGCGGGTCGTGGTCCACCACCTCGCCGACGTGCAGGGACAACAGCGCGGCGACGTCCTCGACCACCCTGCGCATGGGCGCGCGGGTGCGCGTGGTCACCGACAGTCCGCGCAGGGACACGCCGATCCTCAGTGGACGGTCGGCGGGAGCGGCGGTCCAGCCGATCCCGCCCACGACGTGCGCCACGTCGGCCACGCTCCTCGCCACCACGCCGGACCCGCCGGAGGTCTGGAAGCCGACCAGGCCCACCCCTCCGGCGGGCACCTGCCCGGCTCCGGGTGCGCGGCGGGCCAGCGCCGCGGACACCACCCCGGTGGCGACGGCGACGGCGGTGCCCGACACCCTCGGGTCCAGTGCCGTGGCGGCGAGGCCGATCATCGGGTTGCGGTGCCTCTCGAGCGACGACGTCCGTCCGATCACGACGGCTCCGGTCGCCGCCAGTGCGTCGAAAACCGAACGGGGCAGGGAATCCTCCACCGCCAGAGGCAGTCCGAGGAGAACTCCGCGCTCGCCCTCGGCCAACCGCCGATCGGCGTCCTGCGCACTGCGCCGGGCGGTCGTCAAATCGACATCTGTGAAAACGTGCTTCGACGAGTCGAGGCGGCGTTCCGCCGTCGCGAGGAGTTCTGCTGCGGTCGTCGCACCGCGGGCGAGCAGCCGGGCCTGCTCAACTGCTCCGGGATAGCACACAGGGGTTTCTGCCACGTGTCTCTTCCTCCGGCCTCGTCGCCGATGGGTAAGGAGCTGGGTCGTTCAGCCGCTACCCGTTGGCCTGCAGGGGTTCCGCCGAACGGCTCTGCGGTTCGACGGCCGAGTAGCTGCTTTCTCCACGCGGACCGATCAAGATGACCTGGGTCACCCCGGTCGAAGGGTTGCGCAGAGGTTACTGTCCGGTAGTTTCCTCGCCACTGTGACGTCCCTCTCACACCTGGAAGGAGGACGAGTGCGACGCATTGCGAGCCTCGTGCTGGTAGGACTGGGGATCTTCTCTCTGGCACTTGCAGCAGTCCTGCGCTTGTACGTGTACCCCGAGCTCGCGGTCGTGCCGCTCGACCAGAAGACGGAATCCGTGGCGGAAGGCGCGGCGAAGGTCTTCTACCCCCAGGAGCTCGTCGTCAAGGACGCCCAGCTGACGGCCACCCGCAAGGTCGAGAGCAACCTGACGCTGCCCGAGGCCAAGGTCGGCGGCGACGTGATGGTGTGGGACCAGGGCCTGGTCGTCACCGACTCCGAGAACAAGCTCGTCTCCGCGATGGAACACCGGGTGTGCCTCGACCGGCGGACGAACATGGCGCTGCAGCAGTGCAGCCAGCAGTACGTGACCGACAGCGAGGACGGTCCGTCCAAGGACGACAGGGCGGTGCACCAGGAGGGGCTCAACTACAAGTTCCCCTTCAACACCCAGCCGCAGGACTACGAGTACTTCGACACCACCCTGCGCAAGGCGTCGACCGCGCGGTACGAGGGCACCGAGACGCTCGCCGGCCTCGAGGTCTACAAGTTCGTGCAGAAGATCCCGTCGACCAAGTTCCGCGACCAGGAGGTGCCCGGCACGCTGGTCGGCAGCACCGAGGCCTCGGTCAAGGCGGAGCGCCGCTACCAGAACACCCGCACCATGTGGGTGGAGCCGGTCAGCGGCATCATCGTCAAGGGTTCGGAACAACAGCGCCAGGTGCTCGCCGGACCGGACGGAAAAGAAGGAACGGTGCTGCTCGACGCCACTTTGACCTTCAACGAGAAAACTGTCGACGAATCGGTGGCGCGCGCCTCGGAAGCGCGTGACAAATTGACCCTGATCAGCACCACCGGCCCGGTCGTCCTGCTTTCCGCCGGCCTGGTGATGCTGCTCGCGGGAATTGCGCTCGGGATGTTCGGGCGGCGGGCTAGGCACGTCGTCGCCTGAGCACGACCACGAAGTTCCAGGAGGCGATCTCCCGGACCCCCGGCACGCGGGTGATCCACTTCGCCCACCACGGGTGGTACCGGGGGAACGTCTCCACCACGTCGGCGACGGTCTGGCGGTGAGCCCACCGCCGGACCGCCCCGACGCTCACCGGGAACAGCGACGTGCCGAAGGCGTTCTTCGGCGGCTTGCCGTTGCGGCGCTCGTAGCGGCGGCGCGCGTAGTGCCCGCCGAGGAAGTGCCACGGCGCCGTCTCGTGGCCGCCCCAGGGTGAGAACCAGGGCGTGTAGGACACGAAGATCGTGCCTCCGGGCCTGGTCACGCGCACCATCTCGGCCAGCATGAGCCACGGGTCGTCCACGTGCTCGAGGACGTTGGACGAGTAGCAGACGTCCACCGAGCCGTCCCGGAACGGCAGCGCCGTGCCGCTCGCGCGGATCATGCCGGGGTCGGGTTCGCCGCGCGCGGACAGCTCGCCCACGTCCGGGTCGAGCCCCACGTACCGGGCGCCGGCTCCGCGGAACGCCTCGGCGAAGTAGCCGGGACCGCCGCCGACGTCGAGCACCACCGCACCGCCCAGGGACACGTACGACGAGACCTGGGCGACCGAGTCGTCCGCGAGGATCCGGTAGAAGTGGTCGGGGTCGGACTGTTCTTTCAAAAATGCGCGAAAAAGCTGAACAGAGCGCTCGAAAGTTGGCTTCCGCAACTTTTTCCGGGCCGAAACTGAACCGATCTCGACCATTGCCATCCCCCGCATTCCGTCTACCATGGCTACTTGACAGTAACCTAGCACCGGGAGAGGCAGATGTCGCGTGCTCCGCATTACCGGCCGAGCATTCTGCTGGTGAATTGGCGCGACACCAGACACCCCGAGGGCGGCGGTTCCGAACGCTACGTCGAGCGCATCGCCGAGGGGCTCGTCCGGCTCGGCTACCGCGTCTCGATCCAGTGCGCGGGCCACGACCGCGCCCCGTCCGGCGACTGGGTGGCGGGAGTGCGCTTCCGCAGGCGCGGCAACAAGTTCACGGTCTACCTGCACGCCCTGCTGGCGATCCTGCGCTCCGACGCGGACGTCATCGTGGACGTGCAGAACGGAATGCCCTTCTTCAGCCGCCTGGTCGCGCGCTGCCCCGTCCTCGTGCTGGTGCACCACGTGCACCGCGAGCAGTGGCACAGCGCTCTGGGCCCGTTCCTCGGCAGGATCGGCTGGTGGATCGAGTCGTGGCTCGCTCCGCGGCTGTACCGCAGGTGCCGCTACGTCACCGTGTCCAACGTGACGCGGGACGAGCTCGGGCAGCTGGGCGTCGAGCTGCGGCGCACCGCCGTCGTTCCGAACGGCCTCGACGCACCGCCCGCGGTGACCGCGCGCCGCACGGAGGCGCCGGTGCTCGTCGCGGTGTCGCGACTGGTACCGCACAAGCGCCTGGAGCACGCGATCGACCTGGTCGCGCAGCTCCGTCCGAAGTGGCCTGACCTGCGCCTCGAACTGGTCGGCGAAGGCCCGTGGAAGGAAGTGCTGCAGCAGCACGCGATCGATCGCGGTGTGCAGGACAGCGTCGTCCTGCACGGCTGGGTCGACGAGCAGACCAAGCACGAGATCCTCGCCGGGGCGTGGGTGCACCTGTGCCCGTCGGTCAAGGAGGGCTGGGGCATCGTGATCATGGAGGCCGCCGCGCACGGCGTGCCGACCATCGCCTACCGGTCGGCGGGCGGTGTCGCCGAGGCGATCGTGGAGCACGAGACCGGATTGCTGGCCGACGACTTCGACGAGTTCGTGCGGCACGCGGACACGCTGCTGCGCGATCGGCCGTTGCGCAAGGCGATGGGCGCTGCCGGGCGGCGGCGCGCCCGGCAGTTCAGCTGGGAGGAAAGCCTCGGCGCGTTCGAGACCGTCCTGCACGGCGCCCTGCGCGCCGGTGCCGACCCTCGTGGGCGCTGAGGAACGCGCACCGCGGGTGAACGGGAGACTCGCGCACCCGATTGGGAGGGTGTAGCGCAGTCCGCGCGCACTCTCTCGGTAAGGGAAGAACGTCCCCGCACCGCGCTAGCGCTGGACCTTTTGGTCGCCGAGAACCGCCTCGCACAACAGGTCCAGCAGTCCCGCGGCGGCGGCAGCGTCGAAGTCGCGGCGTCGCACGCGCACCGTGGCCGTGGTGACCTCCCCTGTCGTCACCACGCCGAACGCGACGCCGGACCGGCCGCTCGCCGCGGGGAAGAAGCGCAGGCCGGCGACGCCGGCTTCGACGACACCGAGGTTCGACGCGAGGAACGTGCTGCCGAGCCGGGAGGCCAGCACCCTCATCCCCCACTGCGCCAAGGGGTTGTGCGCGCTGGGGAACCCGACCTCGGGCGCCGCTGCCGCGAGCAGGGCGCGCACGTCCTCCTCGGTCGCCCCGGCGGGCAGGCGCAGCCTCAGCAGCGCGCTGTCGGCCTCCGGACGCGGATCCGCGCCACCGCGCCAGGAGGCGCCGATCGCGGCGACGACGCGGCCGTGCGGGACGCCGCGGGCGGTGTTCCACCTCCGCGTCGCGTCGAGCGCGGCGGACGTGAGCCTGGCGCTGCCGAGCTTCACGGCGGGCAGCGCACGGGAGACCAGGTGGTCGCCGATCTCGTTGCCGCGCAACGACGGCTGGATGCGCGTGGGGGGCGTCCACACTGCTTCACGCACGCGGTCGAGCGCGCTCAGCAGGTAGGGCCGGTCGGGGCTCCTCGACGCCACACCGGTGGCGGAGCTGCGCACGGGCCGGCCGAGCGCGAGACCCAGCAGCGCGAGCAGTCCGAGGCCGTCGACGGCACCGTGGTGAGCCGCGATCATCAGCGAGTGGCCGGCGAGCGCGACCCGCACCAGCGGACCGCCCTCGCGGTAGCGGCCGTCGGCGAACTCCGCGCGCACACCGTCCCAATCGGACGGACGCCGCACGACCGCGGCCGGGCCGAGGTTCGGGAACTCCTCGGCGGCACGGCACATCCGCGCGGAGACCGCCGCGGGATCCGGCGCCTCGCGGAGGTCCGCCTCCAGCAGGATGCTCCAGGACGCCGCCGGGTCCCCGGAGAAGGCCACGGTCACCCGGTCAGCGGGAGCCGTAGTCGAGGACCTCGGGCTCCTGGGCCTGCACGCCCTCGTCGAGCCGCTGCTCGATCACCTTGTCGGGCTTGTTCTGCTCGACCACGAGCACGCCGACCCCACCGGCGAGCGCGGCTCCGGCGACGATCGCGACCAGGACCGAAACCAGTTCCACGTCTACTCCTCACGTCGGGGTGCCGCGAATCTACCGACCGGTAACCATCTCCACAACAGGCTTGCGCCGATCAGTGACCCAGCCGCGACCCAGGCGAGCACAACGGGCGCAACGGGTGGGCCGTTCGGTTCAGCGGGCACTGCTCCGGGAACGCGGTAGAGCGCCAGGTCGGGACCGTCGTGGACCTTTTCCAGGCGTGCCAGGAGGTTCTCGTCCACCCGGCCCGGCGTCCCGCGCTCGACCAGCACCCAGCCGATGCCGCTCAGGTCGCCGCGTCGCAGCCGCGCCGCCCGCGGGTCCTCCCCCGCCACGACCCGGCCGCCGACGGACAGCGAGTCGTCCACGACCGTGGTGCCGGGCAGGAAGCGCGGGGCGGGATCGAGCTGGGTGCGCCGGTCGTTCCAGTCGAACCGCCGGAACGCCGACAGCGGGTACACGGCCACGTCGCCGGGCCGGCCGGCGAGCTTCTCCCGCACCGCCGCCCAGTCCGCCGGGTAGTGCACCGGTTCCAGCCGCCCGAACCCGCCCCAGGCGAGGTCGGGCAGCAGGCCGAGCAGCAGCACCGCCACCAGCATCCGCGCGCGCAGCCGTTCGACCGCGACCGCGAGCCCGAGGGCGAACGGCAGGGCGAGCCACGCCACCCACTTCTGGCTGTCGCGCAACAACCCCGCGCCCGGCACGTGCTCGATCAGCGCCTCCAGCGCCGCCACACCGCCCGGCAGCACCGCGACCAGGGCCAGCACCACCCCGAGCGCCCCCAGCCCCGCCAGCGGCCACACGGGCATGCGCTTCGCCAGCTCCCGCAGCCCGAGGACGGCGGCGCCGAGGAGCAGCACCGTGACGACGGGCAGCACCGGGTTGGCACGGCTGTCCGGGACGACCTCCGCGTTCCAGATCCCGCCCAGGCCCAGCACGCTCAGCACCGGACCGCCCCAGTTCTCCCCCGCGCGCTGAACGCCTCGACACCCGCCGGGTCGGAGAGTCCGTTGTGCAGCAACGAGGGCACCCACCACGGCGCGTTCAGCACGACACCGATGGCGAGGACCTTCCCCACCCCGCGGCGGCCGGCGGTGGCCAGAGCCGTGCCCAGCGCCAGGATCCCGCCCGGCGCGGAGAGCACCGCCGGCAGGCAGGCGAGCACGAGCCGGGTCCACGCGCGCGGTTCGCCGGCGCGCATCCTCAGACCCGCCATGGCGACCCACGGCAGCGCCGCGTACCCCAGCAGCAACGTCCAGTGGCCGATGAAGAGCCGCTCGGCCACGTAGGCGTTCCACGAGTACGCCACGGCCGCGACGATCCGTGCGCCCGTCCGGTCCGTCGGCACCAGCAGCCCCGCGCCCAGCGCACCGGCGAAGACGATCGCGAGCAGCGCGATCTTCTGCACCACCTGGCCGGGGACGACCTGGGTCAGCAACGCCACCACGGCGTCGACCGGCACCGCCCGCGGCAGGGCGTCCCCGAGCCCGAACGCCGCCGCGTTGAGCGGCTGTTCCGGCGTGAACACCATGTCGTAGACGAGGACGTGACCCGGCCACAGCACGGGCGCGAGAGCCGCGAGGGCCAGCGCGGCGCACGTGGCGTAGAGCTTCGGTCCGTTCGGCCGCACTTGCTCCCCCTCCGGGCCCGCCGGGGCTACAGTCGCCGAAACTACCGGCCGGTAGTACTCGCGGGTAGGGCCGGCGCCGAAGTTCGGACCACGGGGTTCGGCCCCGCCCACCGCGGCAGACCTGCCACCGGAAGGATCCCGCGTGTCCGCTCCGGCAACGACGACGACCCGCCTGGACGCCCTGCTCATCACCGGCGCTCTGCTGGGCGCCAACGCGGCGAGCTACGTGCTGACCATCGCGGCCGCGCGTGCGCTCGCCCCCGCGGTCTTCGGCGAGCTCAGCGCCCTGCTCGCGCTCGTGGTGATCGGCGTGGTGCCGGCCATGAGCCTGCAGACCGTCGCGGCCCTGCGGGTGACGAGCCTCGGCCCCCGGCCCCTCTTCGGGCTGGGCCTGGCCGTGAGCGCGGGGATGACCGTGCTGACGCTCGCGCTCGTGCCGCTGCTCGCCCGCCTGCTGCACCTGGACGGCCCGTGGCCGGTCGTGTGGCTGGCGCTGTCCCTGGCGCCGCTCACGGTCCTGGGCGTCCTGCACGGCCTGCTGCAGGGGACGCACCGGTTCGGCGCGCTCGCGTTGCTCGTGTCGCTGGAGGGGCTCGGCAAGGTGGGCGGCGGCGTGACCGGCCTCTGGCTCTCCCCCTCGTCGACCTCGGTGCTGGCGGGCACGGCGATCGGCTCGTTCCTGGTCGTGCTGACGGGGTGGCGGCTGTGCGGCGGCCCCCGGCCGGCCAGGCCCGCCGGTGGGCCGGACGTCCTGCACGCGTCGCAGGCGATGCTGGCACTGGTCCTGCTCGTCAACCTCGACCTCGTCCTGGCGCGGCACCAGCTCGCCGGCCAGGCGGGCGGCTACGCCGTGGGCGCGGTCGTCACGAAGATCGCGTACTGGCTGCCGCAGGCGGTGGGCGTGCTCGTGCTGCCGCGCATGGCCGTCGCGGACGACCGCCGCCGCATGCTGCCGAAGGCACTGGCGGTGTGCGCGGGCCTCGACGCGTTCGTGGTGGCGGGCTGCGCCCTGTTCGGGCCGCTGGGCGTGTCGCTGATCGGCGGCTCGAACTACCACGGCGACTCGATCCCGTTGTGGCAGTTCGCGCTCGTCGGGTCGTGCCTAGCGCTGGTGCAGCTGCTGCTGTTCTCCCGCATCGCGAGCGGGGACCGGCGTTCGACCGTCGCCGTGTGGATCGCGGTCGCCGCCGAGGTCGCGCTGATCACGGTGTGGCTCAACGGGTCCGTCGGCCAGGTCGTGACCGGTGCGCTGCTCGCCACCGCGGGCCTGGTGGTGGCGGGCACCGTCATCGAGGCGCGCGGCTCCAGGACCGCCTGATCAGTCCGCGACGACGTCCACGGGCGCCGTGCGTTCGGCTTCCTCCTCGGTGCCCGGCCCGTGCCGCGGGCCGAACGGGCGGAACGAGGCCGCCACCACCGCCGAGACGGCCACCAGCAGCGCGGCCTGGGCCGGCGGGACGTAGGCCCACTCCTGCCCGTGACCGAGGATCCGGCCGAGCACCGCGACACCGGAGCCCAGCGCCACGCCGCTGAACGCGATCACCTTCGGCGCGGCGGGCCAGAACTCGCGCGCGAGCAGGCAGGCGATCACCGCGACGATCGGCAGCATCCCGCCGAGCACGGCCAGCAGCACCAGCATCGCGACGACCGGCCACCGGCTCGGTGACGGCGCCACGAACTCGACCCGCCGCCGCACCGGGAGCGCGGCGAGCACGAGGACCGCGAGCACGCCGATCGCGCCGGCCAGCAGGCCGGTGCGGTACCGCGCGTCCGGGCCGAACTCCAGTGCGACCACGCCGCCGTCGCCCTCGGGCAGGACGTACGCCTGCTGCCAGCCGTCGACCCTGACCTTCTCCAGCACCTGCCCGTCCAGGGTCGCGGTCCAGCCGTCGTTGACGTTCTCGGGCACCACGAGCAGCGCCTCCGCCCCCGGCGCGACCGTGACCTCGCGTTCGGTGGCGTCCCAGGTGCCGATGGTGACTTCTCGGTGCGTGGCAGCGGGTTTCGCGAGTTCGAGGTGCGTCAGGGACACGTCCTGCACCACGAACGACTCGGAGCGCGACGTGGTCAGCACGTGGTCACCGGCGGGCAGCTCGAGGGCGGTCGCCAGGTCGTCGTCGCACAGCACCGCCTTCAGCGGCCGGTTGGCCAGGACGTCGCCGAACACGCCGCTGACCGAGCTGTTGATCTTCTTGCCGTCGACGTCGATGACCGGCCCGCGGCCGCACGGCACCGTGAACGGCGTCGTCGCGGGCACGGGCTTCAGCACGCCGTCGAGCGCGGGCACGCGGAGCTCGCCGATCTCGGCGGGACCGGTTCCGCCCGCCTCCCGCACGACGAGTTCGAGCTTCTGGGTGTCCGCCGCCCTGATCGTGACGAGACCGTTCTCGCCGACCCGCGCCACCTCGGTCCCGGCATCGGTGCGCACCTCGAGCTCCACGGGCCTCTTCGCGCCGCGGACGGTCTCGATCCAGAACTCCGAGACCGAGCGCTTCCCCTGCCACGCCAAGGTGAGCGTCGGCCGCAGGTCCGTCACGTCCGGCACCCACGACGTCCCGGGGTCACCGTCCACAGCGGACAGCGCGCTCGCCGCGACGTCGCCCGCGACCGAGGACGAGCCCGTCACCGCCACGCCCTCGGGCGACACCGGGTTCTTCGCACCGGCTGCGGGCACCACGGTGGCGTTCACCGCGAACTTCCCGTCGGCGGAGGTGCGGAACAGCCGCGTGAGCCCGGTGACCTCCTCGCCGAACCGCGACAGCGACGAGTCGCAGCGCACCGCGTCGTCGGTGCGGTAGCAGGCGGGGCGCGACTGGCTGCCGCGGGTGAACGAGAAGCCCTGCCTGGCCGCCTCCCGGTCGCGCGGCACGCGCAACGCCCGCTGCGCCGTCATGCCCGCGACGCTCAGCTCCTTGATGCCGACGTTGCCGTCCTGGCGGTCGGCGGCGACGCCGAGGACCGTCACCCGCACGCTGCCGGTGAGACCGGGGCTGACGGCGTAGGCGTGCCGGCCGCCACCGGGTGGGACGACGTGGTCGCTCCGGCCGGTGTCCGTGGTGATCCTGATCCGGGTGACCGCCCACCCGACGCGCAGGTCGTCGACGAGGTCCAGGGTCACCTCGCCGACCGCGCGCGGGGTGTCGAGGTCGATCTGCAGCCACTGCCCGACAGGACCGGTGAAGCTCGACGAGTGCCAGGCGGACCCGCCGTCGCCGTCCACCGCGGCGAACGGCGAGTTGGCCGGGTCGATCGCCCCCGCGGCGTCGGCGTAGGCGGTCGACGTGGACGCCCGGACGGCCCGGATCCCCCGGTACTCGGCCACGGTCTGGTGCTCGACGTCCTGGAACGGCGACACGTCCAGCGCGACGCGGCCCTGTCTCGAGGCCTCGTCCGCGGACATCGTCTGGCTGAGGTTGTCCGACACCCTGCCGACGTTGCGCTCCTTGCGCCGCAGGCCGTCCGTGACCAGCACCTGGTCGGACCGCTCCGTCGCGTCACCGGCGAGGACCACGGGCTGGTCGGCCTTCACGAGGCCCTGCGAGAGCAGCGGCAGCAACGACTCCGGCCCGCCGCTCACGGTCGGCACGTCGGCCGCGTTGACCGCCGTGACGACCGGGACCGGCCGCTTCACCTCGAAGACCTCGAGCGACCTGCCCGTCGCGGACGCGTCCACCGAGCTGACGAGCCGCTGGTCGCGCATCCGCACCTCGGGCCCGAACTCCGCGACGCGTTCGATGCCGGGCGAGCCCCGCAACGCCTGGCGCAGCACCGCGAGCGGCGGCGCGCTCGTCTGTTCGCGCGCGATGTCGTTGCGCAGCAGCAGGAACCGGTACCCGCCCCGCGCCAGGAAATCGGCCAGTCCCGCCGACCCGCGCCCGTCGGCGAGCGCGTCGTAGACGGCGTCCATGTACCGCGTGTTGCCCTCGGACCCCAGCGGCACCTGGTTGCGCACGGCCCACGGGGCCTCCGCGAGCGACTGCATCGGCTCGTCGACCGTCCGGCCCCACGTGTACTGGCCGAACCCGGTGGCGGGCAGCAGCAACGTCCGCGCCCGGCCGTCCTTCTCCGCGAGCCACGACGCCGCCTCGCGCCAGTGACCGGGCACGTCCGACCACCCGAGGCCGGGTCGCAGGGTCAGCAGCCACGCGGGCGCCGCGACGACGGCGATCAGCAGCAGGGCCACACCCGTGCGGACCCGGCGCCGCCGGTGCTCGGGAGCGGCGCGCAGCCCGGTCGGCCGCGACAGGTGCAGCCCGTGGACGAACCCGAGGACCAGGCACAGCCGCAGCACGGGCTCGAACTTGTGCACGTTGCGCAGCGGCGCGAGCGGACCGTCCAGCAGCCCGCGGACGACCTCGGCGAGCGGCGAGTCGAGCGACCCGACGTAGCCGACGGTGAGCAGCGTGAGCCCGGCGAGCGTGCCGAGCACGAGGAACCGGCGTTCCGGCAGCCCGAGCCTGGCCAGACCCACGACGCCGATCAACGCCACCAGCGCCGTGCCGGCCATCAGCACCGGGTTGTCGACGAGGATGAACCCGTTGGGCCACCACGGTTCGCCCTGGAGCACGTAGGCGACCCACTGGTTCGTGCCGCGCAGCACCTGGAACAGCGACATGGGCGCGGTGGTGTTCGCCGCCGACTCGATGTAGTCGAGGAAGGGCAGGCTGTACCGCCCGAGCAGCAGCAGCGGCACGATCCACCACAGCGCGACCGCGAGGACGCAGCCCGCCCACCACAGCACCAGCCTCACGTGCTGCCGGTTCCACCGCCGGGTCAGCAGCCAGATGCCGGGGAGCACCAGCGCCATCACGACCATCGCGCCGTTGATGCCGCCCATCCCCAGCACCGCCAGCGCGGACAGGGCGGCCGCGCGGCGCGGTGAGCCGATCCGGTCGGCCAGCACCAGCGGCAGCAGCACCCACGGCAGCATCACGGCGGGCAGCATCTCGGCCGACAGCGGCCCGATCTCGGTCAGCACCCGCGGTGCCAGCGCATAGGCGAGCGCGCCGGCGTACCTCGTCGGCTCGTGGCCGATGCCGAGCGCGCGGGCCAGTCTCAGCACCCCGTAGAACGCCAGGCAGAGCAGGAGCGCGCACCACAGCCGCTGGGTGATCCAGGCCGGGACGCCGAGGATCTGGCCGGCCGCGAAGAACGGCCCCATCGGGAAGAAGTAGCCGTACGCCTGGTTCTGCAGCTCACCCGCCGTCGCGGCCGGGTTCCACAGGTGCAGCGCCCTGCCGAGGAAGCCGACCGGGTTCACGGCCAGGTCGAGCTTGGTGTCGAACGTGGCCGTTCCGAAGCGTTGCGCGAACGACAACACCGTGAGTGCGATGAGCACCCACGTCGTCGGATTTCGGCGTGCGATCTTCAGTCTCTCGATGGCGCAGGAAGTTACCACCGGGTAGTGCTCGCGGGCGACTGTCGCTATCTTGGGCCACCACGACCGTGCTGGGGCGCACTCAGGCAGGTGGGCGATGACTTCTTCGACGGCGTTCGAGCAGGCGTGGGAGCTGGGCGACCAGGTCCCAGGGTGGCTGACGGTGGACCAGGCCACCATGCTGTGGCAGGCCGCGCTGCGGCTCGGCCCCGGCGCCCGGATCGTGGAGATCGGCAGCCACCAGGGCAGATCCACCACCGTGCTCGGCATCGCGGCCCGCTCGGTCGGCGCGACGGTGGTCGCGGTCGACCCGTTCGTCGAGGGCAAGCTCTTCGGCGGCACGCCCACGCGCGTCCGCTTCGAGAAGAACGTCGCCCGCGCGGGCCTGACGGACGTCGTGCGGCTCGAAGCGTCGTACAGCACCGAACTGCGCAAGCGCTGGGACGAGCGCATCGACCTGCTGTACATCGACGGCAAGCACGACTACTGGACCTACACCGACGACATGCTGTGGTCGGAGAACCTGGTGCCGGGCGGCGAGATCCTGGTGCACGACGCGTTCTCGTCCATCGGGGTCACCCTCGGCATCCTGGTGAAGGTGTTGTGCGGCAACCGGTACGTCTACGTGGACCGTGCGGGCTCCCTCGCGCGCTTCCGTTTGTCGCAACCGGGCTGGACCGACCGCGGGCGTGTGCTCGCCGAGATGCCGTGGTTCCTGCGCAACGTGGGCATCAAGATCCTGCTGCGGCTGCGCTTGCGCCCGGTCGCGCGCCTGTTCGGCCACGAAGGGCCGTACGACCCGTACTAGCGGCTCCGGTGCCGGTGTCTACTGTGGACGGCACGTGGGCGGTTGGCACAGCATCGTGCTGAGCGCCTGCGCGAAGATGTCGCTGATGCCGGCGGGGTCGACGGTCGTGAACGCGTGACCGCCGGTCGCGTCGGCGATGCGGGTCAGCTCCTCGACGTCCACGTCCGGCCCCATGCCGATCGCGATGACGGGCAGCGGCCGGCGCTTGTCCTGCAGCTTGCCGAGCTCGTCGAGCAGCTGCCTCTGGCTGATCGAGTCGGGGTCCTCGTTGCGGCCGTCGGTCATGATCACGAGGATGTTGATGCGGCCGAGCTCCCAGTTCCTCCTGGCCTCCTGGTACGCGGCGAGGGTGGTGTCGTAGAGGCCTGTCGCCCCGTTCGCCGTCGCCCGCGTCGCCCGCACGGCGGCGACGGCCTGGCCGTTCGCGACGTGCTCCTTGACCGACGCGAACGGGAGGACCTGCTTGTAGTCCTTGTCGCCGTCGAGCTTCGTGGAGAACTTCCACAGGCCGATCTGCGTGGCGGGCTTGAACAACCCCAGCCCGCGCTCCGCGGCGGCGACGGCGAGCGCCATCCGCGTGGTCCCGGTCCGCGGCACGAGCTGGTTCATCGACCCGGACACGTCCAGCACGGCCAGCACCCGCGCGGTCAGCGTCAGCCCGCTCCACAGCCGCAGCGTCTCGTCGACGAAGTTCTGGTCCAGTCCGGCGGCCCCGTCGTCCGGCGCGCGCAGCCCGAACTTCCGCAGCTCCGTCCCCGACCGCAGGTGGTTCAGGAACTTCTCCGCCCCTTGCCGCTGCTCCTGCCCCGCGTCGGGCAGCACGACGTACGGGAAGTCCAGCGGTGGCACGGGGTTCTCCGCGGCGACCGCCGTCAGCCTCGCCGCGCCCGGCGTGGAGTTGTGCCTCTCGAGGGCCTGCTCGGACGTGGGGAACACGTCGAGCGGCCGGCCGAACAGGTCGTCGGCGCGTTCGGAGTAGTCCGCCGACACGGGCCGGATCGCCGCGACCGCGGCCGCCGCCGGATCCTTCTCGTTCGACGCGAACCCGCGCACCGCCAGCAAGGCCGACAGGCTCGCCGGGTCCTTGGCGGGATCCGCGATGCCCGCGACCGCCTTGGCGCCGGGCCCGATCAGCTCCCGCCAGCTCCTGCCCTTGGCCGGATCCCTCACCGCGAGCACCACGGGCGACAGCGCCACCGACACCCCGGCCTCGGGCACCCGCCAGGCCCCGGAGTCCCGCGCCTGCCGCAACCACATCGTCGACTCGGGCACCCACACCGACGGCGCCCCGCTCCCGTCGACGAGCCGGGCCATCGTCTCGCGCGCCGCCTGGGCCTCGACCACGACGCGGTAGCAGTCGCCGCTCACGTCGAGCTTCGAGGCCGCCTCGGTCAGCGCCGGCGCGACCGCGGGGGCGGCGGTGACCTGGACGGTGGCCGGGTTGGTGCAGCGGGTGGCGGTGAGGCGGTCGATGACGGCGTCTCCACCGATCCAGGCGACGATGGACAACACGAGCAGGACCGAGAGTCCGACGACAGGCGCCGTCGCCCGTCGTGGTCGCACCATGGCGGACACCTTAGACAACAGGGCTCGGCACGACCAGAACTCGTTGGTTCCGATTTCGGGGACAGCGTAGGCGCACCAGCAACGTGCGTGGCGCGCCCACTGTTGTGCGCGAAGCGCGGCACGCGCGGCATGCGCGAAGCGCGGCATGCGCGAAGCGGCGTGCGCGCGAAGCGGCGTGCGTGCGCCGGTCCTCCCCGCCTCAGGCCCAACACGGCGGCAGGCGCCGTCACCACTGGTGACGGCGCCTGCCTGGCTCCCCCTGCGGAACCCCTGACCGCAGCCTGCGCGGACCACACCTGCGCGGACCACACCTGCGCGGACTACACCTGGTCGGCCCCGGCCGTCGTGGCCGGCTGCGCGCCGGGACGGCGGCGGTCCTCGAGCTTGATGTCGCACTTGCCCACCAGGGCGACGCCGGCGCCGATGGTCGTGGCGACCGGAGCGGCCAGCGCGGCGACGACACCGAGAGCCACCGGCACCTCGAGCACGACGTCGTCCTTGCTGTCCCGCACGACGACTCGACGGTTGATGCCCTCGCTGACCAGCCCGCGCACGGCGTCGACCACCGAGTCGACGGTGGTGCGGGTGGACTCGGGCTTGGGTTCGCTCATGACTCTCCTCGGACTGCGGTTTCCCCTTGACGACTTCCAGCCTGCCCGCGGCGGGAACGCCTGCCATCAGGGTTCGACCCTGACCTCCACCTGATCTTCCCCTCAGAACACCGGAGGTCCGCGTCCCCGAGCCGGTACCCCCGTTTGCCGCCCCCGGCGCCGGGTAGCCGACCGACGTGGCTGAACAACTCCCTTTGACGGATTACGACCAGCTCCCGCTGGGCGACCTGAAGCACCGCATCCGGTCGCTCACCGAGGAGGAGCTCGAACGCGTGCGGGACCACGAGCGCGAGCACGGCAACCGCGCCCCGGTGCTGCAGGTGATCACGGCACGATTGGAGGAACTCGCGGGCGGTGCCGAGCCCGCGCCGGGCGACCAGCGCAACGCCCCGCCGGTCAGCGGCGCGGCCGGTGGTTCACCCGTCTCACCCGCGCATTCGCCCGACGGCAACACGCCTCTGCGGCACGGTGTGTACCAGCAGACGCCGGCACGCGGGCGGGACTAGGCGAACACCCGTCATGGCGACCCCGCACACCGGTCGGTCGGCTGTGCCCCAGGGGCCGCCTCAGGCCCGGCTGTCGCGAACGTGGACCTCGGCACAGGCCCAGGCGAACACCCGGTAGGACGACCGTCCACACCGGTGTTTCCGCCGGGCCGGCCGGGGTATCCGCCGGAGTCGCCGACCGTCAGCGCTCGGTGACTCCGAGTTGAGAACGCAGCTCGCCGCATTCGACTGTGGGAGCGCTCAGTGAAGATCGCAATGGTGTCCGTCCGCTCGAACCCGCTGGGCCTAGGCGTGGATCCGCTCGGCGCCCAGGTCGCCGGTCTCTCGGCGGCGTTGGCCGGGCGCGGTCACGAGGTTGTCGTCTACAGCCGCCGGGCCGATCCGGAGCTGCCCGACCGGGTGCGCACCGATCGCGGTTTCGACGTGGTGCAGGTGCCCGCCGGGCCTGCGGAGAGGCTCGCGGACGCCGAGGTCCTGGCGCACCTGGGCGACTTCACCTCGTCCCTCACCCGGGAGTGGGGTGTGACGCCGCCGGACGTGGTGCACGGGCACGGGTGGATGTCGGGCCTGGTGAGCGTGCTGGGCGCGAGGCGGGCCGGGGCCCCCGTCGTCCAGACGTTCCACTCGCTGGCGAAGCCGGGGAGGCACCGCGCGACCGACGGAGGTTCCGCCGAGCGCGGCAAGATCGAACTGCTGGTCGGCAGGGAAGCGGCGCACGTCGTCGCGGCCGGCTCGGACGAGGCGTTCGCCCTCGCCAGGAAGGGCGTCGACCGGAAGAAGATCTCCATCATCGGCAGCGGTGTCGACGTCGACAAGTTCACCCCGGAGGGTCCGCGGGCCCGGCGCGACTGGATGTACCGCGTGGTCGTCGCGAGTCCGCCACCGGCCGCGCGCGGCATCGACGGCGTCCTCGTCGCACTGTCGCGAGTGGACTGCGCGGAGCTGCTGATCACCGGGCTCCCCGACGGCGAGCGCGAGGCCGCCGAGCTGCGGGCACGGGCGGAGAAGTTCGGCGTCGCCTCCCGGACGACCTTCGTCGGCAAGGTGCCGCACGAGTCGATGCCCGCCCTGCTCCGCTCCGCCGACGCGGTCGTGTGCGCGCCCGCGGGTGAGCCGTCGGGCGGGATCGCGGTCGAGGCCATGGCGTGCGGTGTCCCGGTGGTCGCCACCGCGACCGGCGAGTTCACGGACATCGTCGTCGACGGCATCACCGGCCTGCTCGTCCCGCCGGACGACACCGAGAGGCAGGCGCGGGCGCTGCACAGGCTCCTGATGGACGACACGCTGCGCCAGGAGTGCGCGATCGCGGGCCGCGACCGGGTCTGCGCCCGCTACTCCTGGAACCACGTCGCGCAGGAGGTCCTGCGCGCGTACGAACGAGCCGGTGCCACCTCGCGGGTCACCACCGCCGTGTCACCGGATCCCGCCCGGTAACGGCGGGAGCGTCATCCCAGCGGCGGGCGAGCGCGCCGCAACGGCTGCACGGCGACCCGCACGACCGGGGCGTCGCGCAGCTCCTCCAGGGGCACGGGCAGCGGGATGCGCCAGTTCGGGTACTCCCCGGCGGAGCCGGGGAAGCCGGCCTGGCGCGCCTCTCCCAGCAGGTCCTCCGGTGCCACCAGCAGCAGCCGGCACGGCGTGCGCGCCAGCAGCTCGTGCATCGCCACCACCACCTCCTGCTCGCCGGCGTCCTCGTCGACGAGACCCTCGGCGAGAAGGAGGTCGACGAGCTCGTCCCGGTCGAGCCGTGCCCGTGCCCGCTCCTGACCGGCGGGCAGCTCCAGCAGCCCGAGCTCCGCGCGCACCCGCACGTGCTCGGCGCGCAGGAAGCCGGTCGCGGTCGGGAGGTCGTGCGCCGACAGGGTCGCCACCGCCTGCGCGGGCCAGCGGTCGGGCGGAAGGGGCCGGCACCCCCGCCGGGACCACAGCGCCGCGGAACTGAGCATCCCCCGGTCGTGCAGCGCCCGCGTCACCTCCGGCTCCACCTCCCCCGGGTCCTCCCCCACGACCACCGCGCCCGCCCGGTGGGCCTCCAGCGCGAGCACGCCGAGCATCGCCTCGGCGTCGTAGCGGACGTAGGTGCCCCGCTGCGGCGGTTCACCCCGGGGAATCCACCACTGCCGCCAGAGCCCGGCGACGTGGCCGACCCTGATGCCGTCGGCGTGCCGCAGGACGCCGCGCAGGACGTCGCGGAACGGGGCGAACCCCGCGGCGGCGAGCCGGTCGGGACGCCACGGCGGCACTCCCCAGTCCTCCCCGGGAGGGGCACCGATCGTCGTCCCGAGCGCCAGCACGTCCTGCGACGCCCACGCGTCCGCGCCCGACGGCGCCACCCCCGCGGCGAGATCGCCGATCAGGCCGACGGCGAGGTCGGCAGAGTCCCTGGCCTTCGCGACCTGCTCGGCGCACAACCGCTGCAGCCACGCGTGGAACGCGACGCGGGGAGCGAGCCGCGCGGCCTGCTCCGCCACCGCGGGCGAATCGGGGTGCCGCAGCCGGGCAGGCCAGCGCCGCCAATCCGCACCGTGCCGCTCGGCCAGCGCGCAGAACGTCGCGAACCGCGCCAGCTCGGGACGCGGCGGCTCGTCCGGTGGCGAAGCGTGCGACCACAACAGCTCCAGGGCCGCAAGCTTGGCCTGCCACGTCTCGTCGTGGTCCACCAGCTCGCCGCCGGACGGCCGGAGCTCGTCCACGACCTCGCGGATCTCCGCCGGGGCGTGGCGGTACGCGGCGGTGTCCTCCACCCGCAGGTAGAGGGGGTTCAGGAACTGCCTGCTCGACGGCGAGTGCGGGGACCGCTCGACGGGCGAGACGGGGGTGACGGCGTGCACCGGGTTCAGCAGCACCGCGCCCGCACCGAGCTCACCGCACCAGCCGACGAACGAGCTCAGGTCGCCGAAGTCGCCCATGCCCCAGGACCTCCCCGAGCGCAGCGCGTGCAGCTGGACCGTCCACCCCCAGGCGGGCAACGGCGTCGGCACCCCGCGCGGGGTCACGAGCAGCAGCACCCGCTGGTCCTCCGTCTCCAGGCGGTGCACTCCGAACGGGAGCCGGTCGGCGCGCGCCCGGCCGCTCACCGGGATCTCCTGGCCTCCCTCGCAGTGCACGACCCCGGCGCGCGGCAGGTCCACGGCCTGCCGGCCGCTCAGCACGACGGTCTCCGGCAGAACGCCCGCGCAGCGCCGCCGCCGGACCTCCGCCAGCTCACCGCGGACCGCCGCGGCACTCGAGGTGTCGAGCCCGAACTGCTCCAGTACCGCCCGCACCACCGGCCGGTCCACCGGCAGCCGCTCCTGACCGGCGCCGCGGTAGGAGGTCGACACCCCGAAGGCCTCGGCCAGTTCGTGCAGGTCGTCGTCCACCACGCGCGCATCAGCTCCTCGGCGCTCCGCACCCGAACTTCCCGCGCGGACCGCGCTGAAACGCGCTGGCGGACCTGGAAGCCGCACTACCACGCAGTGGTCATCGGTGCCGAGGCGCTTCGGGTTCTGCCGGGCGGTCCGCGGAGCGCATCGAGCAAGCCGCCGACGGGGTGCTGCTCGAACAAGGACACGTGCAGCTGTGAGTCCGGGACCGGTGCACGTCGAGCCGGCCACCACGGCTACCGGCGGCCGAGCACCGCCCACACCGTCTTGCGGCCCCCGGCCGCGTCGACCACGCACCCCCAGGTCTTCGCGAGCTGGGCGACGATGTGCACACCCCTGCCCGCGTTGCGGGCGTCGCTCGCGGGGTCGACGAGCACGGCCGGAGCCGGGTCGTCGTCGCCCACCGCCACGGTGAGCCGGCCGCGGCGCAGCTCCAGCCGCAGCCGGGCCTCGGAACCGGCGTGCTCCACGGTGTTCTGCACGAGTTCCGACGCCACGTGCACCGCGTCCTGCGTCAGCCGGTCCGGCAGTTCCCACTCCGCGCAGGTCCCCGCGACGAACCGGCGGGCGGCGCGGGGACTGCCCAGGTCGTGCGGCAGGGTCCGGTGCGCGCGCCGGCGCGGCTGCGGCCGGTCGACGTTCGCCAGCGCCTCCCCCACCTCGCCGAACACCCCGACGTAGCGCCGCGCGGGTGCGCGCCGGAACAGGTCGACGTACGCGGCTCCGGTGGCCACCAGCACCGGGAGCGCCGGCCAGTCGCTGATGCGCAGCCACACCGTCGTGAACACGTTCAGGACGCTGTTCGTCGCGATCTTCACAGCGCTGAGGTCGACGACCAGCGCCCGGGGTTGCTCGACGGCGCACTTCAGCATGAAGTCCCGCAGCACGCCGTAGGTCGAGTGCCCGAGGACGCCTTCGGGGCGGATCACCGCGCACCCCTCGCGCTCCTCGGCACTGCACCTCAACCGCTGTTCGCTCCGCAGTCCGGTCATCAGCCGGCTTTCGCGGCGCTTCCCGCACTCACGAGCGCGTCGTGCAGGGACCCGGCCACCGGGAGGTGCCCGTCGAGCCCGCTGACCTCCAGCAGCCGCTGGAGCGGGCGCGTGTTCACGACCACGCGCAGGTCGACGCCGTCCCGTCTCGCCTGCTCGCAGGCCTCCACGAGCACACGCAGGCCGGTGGACCCGATGAAGGAGACCTCCTCCAGGTCGACCACCACCACCGGTGGCGTGGCGTCGAGGGCCTCGAAGAGAGGGGCGCGGACCGCCGCCTCCGTGAAGGCGTCGACCTCACCGGCTATCCGGACCACCACGGCCGCGTCGATCGTGGCGACACGCACCGACGCGAATTCATCGTGCTCAAAAGCTTCTTCAGTCATACGGCATCCCTTGTGAGGTGGCGCCGCATCAGCCGAGCTGCCTGCTGAACCCGACCTGGCGGTGAAGGCAGGTGGTACGACCGTATTACCGTCCGGCCCTGCCGTCGACCCGGAAACCCGCGGCGGGGCCGAACGGAGCAACGGCCCCGAAGTGTCGCTTCGGGACCGCGGGGTACCCCGTCCCGACGACACGAGGCAGAGGAGCACCATCAGTGCCACGAGACCTTGTCGCCGGAGCCTCCGCCGACGCAGTGGAGGCGTTGCGCGCTCCCGTCTCCGGACTGCCCGCAGCGATGATGGTCGTGCCGCACATCCCGGCGCGTGGTTCCTCCGCCCTGTCGACCATCCTCGCCCGCTCCGGGTCGCTGTCCACCTCCGTGGTCGCTGACCTCCCCCGAGAACGGCTGGACGCCGGACGCGCTGCTCGACGCTCACAACGGCGGCCCGGAGAAAGCGCCTGCCGGACGAAGGCGTCGCACTCCCCGCCGGCGCGGGCGTGAGCTGATCGCCGTGCGGTACGACGTGCAGGAAGAAGAAGCGCACCCGCTGAGATCGGGTCTGCGGCGGGACGCGGGCGCGTGACGGACATCAGCGTGCGGACGGCGGACCTCGCGGGCGTGGTGGTGGCGACCCCGGTGGGGCGGCTGGACCTGTCCACCTACGCCGAGCTGCGCGACGGGCTGCTCGAGCAGGCGACCGGGGTGCCGGTCGCGATCGTCGTCCGCCTCGGTCCGGACTTCGAGTCGGCGAGCCACGCCATGCTGTCCGTCTTCGCCACGGTCTGGACGAAGATCTCGGACTGGCCGGACGTGCCGCTGGTGCTCCTCGCCGAGACGGCACGGCACCAGCGCGACCTCAGGCGCAGCGGCGTGACGCGGCACGTGGCGACGACGACCGACATGGCCGCTGCCCTGGAGCGCGCCGAAGGACCTCCCCTGCGGCGCCATCGCCTCCTGAGCCTGCCGCGGTCGCTGGTCGCGCCGCTGATGGCCCGGGACGCGGTCCGCTCCGCCTGCGAGGAGTGGGAGCTGCCCGCCGTGGCCGACGACGCGGTGCTCGTGGTGAGCGAGCTCGTCGAGAACGCGGTCCGGTACTCCGGTTCCGAGCCCTCGCTGCGCGTCGAGCTGCGCGCCGGCGGCCTGTCCCTCGCCGTCCGCGACGACAACCCCGAACCCCCGGCCCGCCGCGCCGGACCGTGGTGGGGCGGACTGGACCTCGTCGACCGGACGTGCCTCGCCTGGGGCAGCACCCCGTCCTTCGGCGGTGGCAAGGTCGTGTGGGCTGTCCTGCCGCTTCGGCGCCGGCGGTAGTTCCGCCGGGTGAACGACCGTCTCCTCCCCGACGCGGACCAGTCCACAGTGGAGGAAATGGCGACCACCACGCCGGGAACAGGGGTGCCGCGGCCGGGCGGATTCGCTCGGGAACGGCGTGTGATCCCGTGGTCCGTGCGGTTGAACGCGTTCTCGGCGGGAACACCTGCGGTTCCGAAAGCCGATCGTCGCGAGGTGGCAGCAGATGTCCGCAGACCAGTACACCCGGCAGGACCCGCGGGAGCAGTACCCGCGTCCCGATGCCCAGGAGGGGCAGGAGCAGGCCCACCCCGGCACCGGCCGGCAGATGGGGCCGGAGCCCGACCACGGGGAGAAGACCTACCGGGGCAGCGGCCGGCTCACCGACACCAAGGCCGTGATCACCGGCGGGGACTCGGGCATCGGCCGGGCGACGGCGCTCGCGTTCGCCAGGGAGGGCGCGGACGTGCTGCTGTCCTACCTTGAGGAGGAGCAGGAGGACGCCGAGCGCACCGCCGAGCTCGTGCGCGACGCCGGGCGGCAGGCCGTGCTGGCGCCGGGCGACCTGCGCAGCGAGGACGCGTGCCGCGACCTGGTCGAGCGGGCGCGCGAGGAGTTCGGGCGGATCGACGTCCTCGTCAGCAACGCGGCCTACCAGATGACGCAGAGCGAAGGGCTGCTCGGCATCGACACCGAGCAGCTGGACCGCGTCTTCAAGACCAACATCTACGCGATGTTCTGGCTGTGCAAGGCCGCGGTGCCGCTGATGCGGCCGGGATCGGCGATCATCACCACCTCGTCGATCCAGGCGTTCATGCCCTCTCCCTCGCTGATGGACTACGCGGCCACCAAGGCCGCGATCGTCAACTTCACCAAGGCGCTCTCGGCCGACCTGATCGAGAAGGGCATCCGGGTCAACTCCGTCGCACCCGGCCCGGTGTGGACGCCGCTGATCCCCGCGACGATGCCCGCCGAGAAGGTCGACGACTTCGGCGCGCAGACCCCGATGGGCCGCGCCGCGCAGCCCGCCGAGCTGGCACCGGCCTACGTCTTCTTCGCCTCGCAGGAGTCGAGCTACATCACCGGGGAGGTCCTGGGTGTGACCGGCGGTCAGCTGCTCACCTGATCTTCAGCGGTTCAAACGCCGCGTCGCGGTACACCTCCACTATGGACCAGAACAGGGCACCAGTGCTGGAAGCGTTGCAGGCTTACCGCGAACGCGGCTACACGCCGTTCACCCCACCCGGCCACCGCCAGGGACGTGGAGCCGACCCGCGCGTGCTCGACGTCCTCGGCGAGGACGTCTTCGCGGCGGACGTGATCCCGGTGAACGGCCTGGACGACCGGACCAGCAGCCAGGGCGTGGTCGAGCACGCCCAGCAGCTGATGGCCGAGGCCGTGGACGCCGACCAGGCGTTCTTCTCGACCTGCGGCAGCTCGTTGTCGGTCAAGAGCGCGATGCTGTCGGTGGCGGGGCCGCACGAGAAGATCATCGTGCCCCGCCACGCCCACAAGTCCGTCATCTCCGCGCTCATCCTCAGCGGCGTCTCGCCGGTGTGGCTGTCGCCGCACTGGGACGCCGAGCGCCACCTGTCCCACCCGCCGGGCCCCGAGGACGTGCGGGAGCTGTTCGAGGCCGAACCCGAGGCCAAGGGCATGCTGCTCGTGACGCCCAACGACTACGGCACCTGCGGTGACATCGCGGCGATCGCCGAGGTATGCCACTCCTTCGGCAAGCCGCTGATCGTGGACGAGGCCTGGGGCGCGCACCTGCCGTTCCACCCCGACCTGCCGCAGTGGGGCATGGACGCCGGTGCCGACGTGGTCGTCACCAGCGTGCACAAGTCCGGTGCCGCGGTGGAGCAGAGCTCCGTGTTCCACCTGCAGGGCGACCTGGTCGACCCGAACGTGCTCAAGGCGCGGGAGGACCTGCTGGCCACCACGAGCCCCACGTCCATCGTCTACGCCACCCTCGACGGCTGGCGGCGGCACATGGTCCAGCACGGCGAAGAACTGCTCACGGCGGCGCTCGCACTCGCCCACGCCACCCGTGACTCCATCAACGACCTGCCCGGCCTGCGCGTGATGGGCGAGGCCGAGTTCATCGGGAAGGGACTGGCGCACGCGCTCGACCCGCTCAAGATGACCATCGACGTGTCCGGCCTCGGCATCAGCGGCTACCAGGCCACCGACTGGCTGCGCGAGCACCAGCGCGTCACGCTCGGCCTCTCCGACCACCGCCGCGTCGTCGCCCACTTCACCCACGCCGACGACCACCGCACCGCCGCCATCCTGCTCGAAGCGCTCTCGGCGCTGGTCAAGGCCGACCTGCCCGCACCGCCGCAGGTGGACCTGCCGTCACCGGACGAGCTGCAGCTGGAGACGGCGATGCTGCCGCGGGACGCGTTCTTCGCCGAGGTCGAGCAGGTGGGCGCGGAGCAGGCCGTCGGCCGGATCAGCGCCGAGGTGGTCACGCCCTACCCGCCCGGCGCTCCCGCGGTCCTGCCCGGCGAGGTGATCACCCAGGAGGTCGTGGACTACGTCCGCAGCGGCCTCGACGCGGGGATGACCCTGCCCGACCCGTCCGACCCGGAGCTGAAGAGCTTCCGCGTGGTGGTGCGCAAGCCGTGAGGTCCAGGCGTGCGCGCGGTGCGGCTCCTCAGAGGTGATGTGGAGGTCCGTCACGACTGCGATCGCACCCCGAACTCGCTGACGACACCGGCGACCACGCCGGTGTCGTCAGCGAGCGGTCCCGGTCAGGTCGGGACCTTCGACAGTGGAACCGGCCGGTGGCCTCGCGGACAGTGGAGCGGTACGACGCGGGACCAGGCCACACGACGGGGTGAAGGACATGGCTCAGGTGACGGCGGCGCTGGGGCTCGGGCCCGAACAGGTCGAGGGCGTGCTCGCGGCGGCGTCGCTCGCGGCGGCGTCGCTCGCGCCGTCCGTGCACAACACCCAGCCCTGGCGGTTCCAGGTGAAGCGGGACCGCATCGAGCTGTACCCGGACCACGGCCGCAGGCTGGCGGCGACCGACCGAGAGGACCGCGAACTGCGGCTCTCGTGCGGCGCGGCGCTGTTCAACCTGCGCCTCGCGCTGGAGGCCCGGGGCGTGCGCCCGCTGGTGTCGATGCTGCCCGGTCACGACGCGCCGGGCGCGCTCGCGGTGGTCCGGCGCGGCGGCTCGATCAAGATCAACGCCGAGAACCGCGCCCTGCTCGACGCCGTTCCCCGCCGGCGCACCAACCGCACCCCGTTCCTCGAGGCGCCGGTCGACCCTCGGCAGCGGCACGCCCTGGTCAGGGCGGCCGAGCTGGAGCGCTCGTGGCTGCACGTCATCTCGACGCCGCAGGACCGGGCGCAGCTCAAGCGGTTCGTCCGGCAGGCGCACGAGATCCAGCTCGGCGACGAGGGCGTGCAGGCCGAGCTCGCGGCGTTCACCGGCCACCGCCCCGGCGCCACCGACGGCGTGCCGCCCGCCTCGGCGGGGGTGCGGCCCGCGATGCAGGACGAGTGGGCCTTCCGCGACTTCCAGGGCCCCGAACGTCACCCCGGCAAGGACTACGAGTCCGACCCCCTCGTGGTGGTCCTCTGCTCGTTCTACGACGGCCCGCTCGGCGAACTGCAGGCAGGGCAGGCCATGCAGCGCGTCCTGCTCACGGCGACCACGCGCGGCCTGTCGGCGTCGTTCCTGTCCCAGCCGGTCGAGGTGCGGCAGGTCCGCGAGAACCTGAGGCGCGCGCTCGGCGGCATGCTGGTGCCGCAGACCGTGCTGCGGGTGGGGTTCAGCACCCCGGTCCCGGCGACGCCGCGCCGCCCCGTCGCGGAGCTGCTGGTGGGCACTGACGAGCACGCGCCCTGCTGACGTCGGGACTCCGGTCCCGTCGCCGAGCCCGCTTCCCGCTCTGCCGCGGACGGACGGCCCGAAGCACCGCGGGCCCGGCACGCCGAAGGCCGTCGGCGCAGGGCACCGCCACGTCACCGCACCGGTCGGGGGCGGAGCGGGTGACGGCCGCGTGCCGCGCCGCCGTCCTGGTCCGCTCCCAGCCCCACGAGGCGATCGTCCGCACTGCACCACGCGCCGTGTCCCGTTCTCGTGATGCACCACCCCGTCCTGGAAGCCTTCCAGACCACATGACCGTCCCCGCCTCCCGGTGCACACCGGAAGTTGATCGAGGTGTGCACGACCGCCCACCGGGAACCCAGGGACTTCGGTCCTCGTCCGCGTGGACCGCATGCCCTGTCCGGTGGTCCTCCGCGACGGCAGCGTGGGAGGCAACGAAACCCAGTGAGGAGCACGAGATGCCGAACGCCGACCTGGAGCTCGTCGACGCGTACTGGCGAGCCGCCAACTACCTGTCGGCCGGCCAGATCTACCTGCTGGACAACCCGTTGCTGACCGAACCGCTGACACCGGAGCACATCAAGCCCCGTCTGCTGGGCCACTGGGGCACCACGCCGGGGTTGAACTTCCTCTACGCCCACCTCAACCGCGTCATCCGCGACCGCGACCTGGACATGATGTTCGTGACCGGTCCTGGTCACGGCGGTCCCGCGCTGCTGGCCAACACCTGGCTGGAGGGCACCTACAGCGAGACCTACCCGGACGTGCCGCGTGACGAAGACGGCATGCGCAAGCTGTTCCGCCAGTTCTCCTTCCCCGGCGGCGTGCCGAGCCACGTGGCGCCCGAGGTGCCCGGCTCGATCCACGAGGGCGGCGAACTGGGCTACTCCCTCGCGCACGCGTTCGGCGCCGCGTTCGACAACCCCGACCTGATCGTCGCGTGCGTCGTCGGTGACGGCGAGGCCGAGACCGGGCCGCTCGCGACGAGCTGGCACGCCGGCAAGTTCCTGCACCCCCGGCGTGACGGGGCGGTGCTGCCGATCCTGCACCTCAACGGCTACAAGATCGCCAACCCGAGCCTGCTCGCCCGCATCCCGCACGACGAGCTGGACGCGTTGCTGCGCGGCTACGGCTACACGCCGTACTACGTCGAAGGCGACGAACCCAAGGCGATGCACGCGCGGATGGCCGAGGTGCTCGACCAGGTGGTCGACGAGATCCACCGCGTCAAGGGGTCCGAGGACCGGCCGCGCTGGCCCATGATCGTGCTGCGCAGCCCCAAGGGCTGGACCGGTCCGTCCGAAGTGGACGGCAAGCCGGTCGAGAACACGTGGCGTGCGCACCAGGTCCCGTTGGCCGGAGTGCGGGACAACCCCGAACACCTGGGCCAGCTGGAGGCGTGGCTGCGCAGCTACCGGCCGGACGAGCTGTTCGACGAGAAGGGCACCCCGCGGCCCGAGCTCGCGGCCCTGGTTCCGGACGGCGCCCGCAGGATGGGTGCCACGCCGCACGCCAACGGCGGCTTGTTGTTGCGCGAGCTGAAAACGCCCGGCATCCGCGCGCACGCCGCCGAGGTCGTCGAACACGGCACCACGCACTCCGAACCGACCCGCGTGCTCGGCCGGATGCTGCGCGACGTCGTCGAGCTCAACGCCGACGCGCGCTCGTTCCGCATCTTCGGCCCGGACGAGACCGCCTCAAACCGGCTCGACGCCGTCTACGACGTGACCGGCAAGCAGTGGCAGGCCGAGACGCTGCCCGTCGACGAGCACCTCGTCCACGACGGCCGCGTCGTCGAGGTGCTGTCCGAGCACCTGTGCCAGGGCATGCTGGAGGGCTACCTGCTCACCGGCCGGCACGGCCTGTTCAACTGCTACGAGGCGTTCATCCACATCGTCGACTCCATGTTCAACCAGCACGCCAAATGGCTCAAGACGCACAGGAAACTGGAGTGGCGCCGGCCCGTCGCGTCGCTGAACTACCTGCTCAGCTCGCACGTGTGGCGCCAGGACCACAACGGCTTCTCCCACCAGGACCCCGGCTTCATCGACCACGTCATGAACAAGAAGGCCGAGGTCGTCCGCGTCTACCTGCCACCGGACACCAACACCCTGCTCTCGGTCGCGGACCACTGCCTGCGCAGCAAGGACCACGTCAACGTCATCGTGGCCGGCAAGAACGACACCCCCGACTGGCTCCCGATCGACGAGGCCGAGCTGCACTGCGCCCGCGGCGCGGGCATCTGGGAGTGGGCGAGCAGCGACGACGGCACCGAAGAACCCGACGTCGTGCTCGCGTGTGCCGGCGACGCCCCCACCGTCGAGGTGCTGGCGGCGGTGTCGTTGCTGCGCGAGCACCTGCCGTCGTTGCGGGTTCGCGTGGTCAACGTCGTGGACCTGATGCGACTGCAACCCGACACCGAACACCCGCACGGCATGCCCGACCGCGAGTTCGACGCGCTGTTCACCGCGGACCGGCCGGTGATCTTCGCCTACCACGGCTACCCCTGGCTCATCCACCGCCTGACCTACCGCCGCACCAACCACCACAACCTGCACGTCCGCGGCTACAAGGAGGAAGGCACCACCACCACGCCGTTCGACATGCTCGTGCTCAACGACATGGACCGGTACCGGCTCGTCATCGACGTCATCGACCGCGTTCCCGGGCTCGGCCCCAAGGCGGCCCGCCTGCGGCAGCTGATGCAGGACCAGCGCAACCGCCACCACACGTGGATCCGCGAGCACGGCGAGGACATGCCCGAGGTGCGCGACTGGGCGTGGCGATGAACGTTCTCGTGGTGAACGCCGGTTCTTCCAGCTTGAAGCTGCGTGTGCTCGGCGGCGACGACGAGGTCCTCGCCGAGACCACCCTCGAACGCTGGTCCGGAGGGGACGAAACCGGCCCGCTGGAGGACTTCCTGCAGGACGCGCCCGCCGTGGACGCGGTCGGGCACCGCGTCGTGCACGGTGGTCCCGAGTTCACCGGGGCCACGGTGGTCGACGACGACGTGCGGTCCGGGATCGAAGAGCTCACCGGGCTGGCGCCGTTGCACCAGCCGCGCGCGCTCGCCGGCATCGACGCGGCTCGGCGGCTGCTGCCCGGTGTTCCGCACGTCGCGTGCTTCGACACGGCCTTCCACACCACGATGTCCGCGGCCGCGACGACCTACGCCGTCCCCGCGGCCTGGCGGCGCAGGTGGGACCTGCGCCGGTACGGGTTCCACGGCCTGTCGCACGCCTACGCGTCCCGGCGGGCCGCCGAGCTGGCGGGCACGCCCGGTGCCCGGGTGGTGAACTGCCACCTGGGTTCCGGCGCCTCGCTCGCCGCCGTGGCGAACGGGCGGTCGGTCGACACGACGATGGGCTTCACCCCGCTGGCGGGACTCGTGATGGCCACCCGCAGCGGTGACGTCGACCCCGGTCTGCTGGTGTGGCTGCAACGCGCCGGACTGGCGCTGGACGACCTGGAGGACGGCCTGGAGCACCACGCCGGACTGGCGGGGCTGTCCGAGGTCGGCGGTGATCTGCGCGACGTCCGCGACGCCGCGGGGAAGGGCGACGAGCGCGCGCTCCTGGCGTTGCGGGTGTACGTGCACCGGCTGCGGCAGGGCATCGCCGCCATGACCGCCTCGCTGGGCGGGCTCGACCTGCTGGTGTTCACCGGCGGTGTCGGCGAGCACGACGCCGAGCTGCGCGCCGACACCGCCGCGGGCCTGGGGTTCCTGGGCGTCGACCTCGACACCCGGCTCAACGCCGAGGACCCGCGGGACGCCCGGATCAGCGGGGACGGCTCGGGCGTGGGGGTGTGGGTGCTCGAAGCCCGTGAGGACGTCGAGATCGCCGGTCAGACCCGCGCACTGCTCCACTGACTGTCCACAGTGGATTTCCGTGCGGGTCCCGGGACGAAGGTCCCGGCCGGGCAGCGACCTTCCCAACTGCACCCGCGGCGGGTGATCGCGCAGGCTCAGCAGGTGTCAGGAACACGGGCCACACGTCCGGTTCCCGCCGATCCCGAGGAGCTACCTGTGCTGTCCGCTGCTTCGGCCGCCGTGGTGCGGGCGACCCTGCCCGTCGTCCGCGACCACGCCGCCGAGATCACCGCCGAGTTCTACCCGTCGATGTTCGCCGCGCACCCCGAGCTGCTGAACCTGTTCAACCAGGGCAACCAGGCCAGCGGCAAGCAGCAGCTCGCGCTCGCCTCCGCGGTGGTCGCGTACGCCCGGCACCTGCTCGACGGGACGCCGTTCGGCCCGATCGCCGAGCGCACCGCCCACAAGCACGTCTCGCTCGGCGTGCGCCCCGACCAGTACCCCATCGTCGGCAAGCACCTCATCGGCGCCGTCGCCACCGTCCTCGGTGACGCGGTGACGCCCGAGGTCGCCGCCGCCTGGGACGAGGTCTACTGGCTGTTCGCGGTGACGCTGATCGCCGCCGAGGCCCGGCTGTTCCAGGCCGCGGGCGTCACCCCGGACACCCCGTGGAGGCCGTGGCGCGTCGCCAAGTGCGACGAGGAAGCCGTCGACACGGTGTCGTTCACCCTCGTGCCCGACGACGGCGGCCCCGTTCCGGTGTTCGAGCCCGGCCAGTACGTGTCCGTGGCGGTCGACCTGCCGGACGGCCACCGGCAGCCGCGCCAGTACTCGCTGTCGCAGGCGCCCGGCCGCGGCGCGCTGCGCATCACCGTCCGTCGGGTGCGCGGCGCGGACGGCACGCCGGACGGCGCGGTGTCGAGCTTCCTGCACGACCACGAGCGGACCGACGACACGCTCCTGCTCGGCCCTCCGGCGGGCGAGGTCGTGCTCGCCGCGGGAGACCGTCCCGTGGTGCTGGTCAGCGCGGGCATCGGCATCACCCCGATGGTGTCGATGCTCGACCACCTCGCCACGACGCAGCCGTCGCGCGAGGTCGTCGCCGTGCACGCCGAGCTCTCCGCCGACCGCCACGCCCACCGCGAGGAGTACGCGCGCCTGGCCGGACCGGACCGGCTGACCTGGTACGAGAACGGTGACGTCGGCGGGCAGGCCGGCCGGGTCGACGTGGAAGCGATCCCACTGCCCGCCGACGCCGTCGCGTACCTGTGCGGTCCCATCGCTTTCATGCGTGACGTGCGGGCCGGGCTCCTCCGCCGCGGGATGCACTCCGACGACATCAGGTACGAGGTCTTCGGGCCCGGCATGCTCGAGGGGTGACCTCCCCCGCCGGCCGCACGCTCACGCCTCCCGGGCGACCGCGCGGCCGGTAGGGTCGTCGTCGTGGATCTCGAGAACACCGCGGCACGGCTCGGAGTTCCGGTCGCGGACGTCGAACGCGTGCACCGGCTCGCCGGTGACCGGCCGTCCGCCCCGCTGCCCGCCAAGGCGGACGCACCGGCTCTCCTGGACCGGCTCGCGGTGCCGCCGGACGACGCCGCCGAGATCATGGCCGGCTGGCCGGACGCCGACTCTCCACTGTGGACCGACGAGCTGCGGTGGCTGCTGGACCGCTCGATCGCGCTGGTGCGCGCCGACCTCGGTGGCGCCGGCTGGCTGCCACCGGGACCGGAACTGCCGCGGGACCGGGGCCTCGCCTGGCGGCACCTGTACGTGTACGCCTACCTCGCCCTGGTCGACGTCGTCAGGGAGTACCACCGCGACCACGGCATCGACGACGCCGTCTCGTGGGCGACGCTGGCGGACCTGGGCCGCAACCTCGCGGTCGACCGCCGGATGCGCGGCGAGGGCTGGCCGGTCATGCAGAGCTGGCTCACCCTGCACGTGCGCGGGGGCGTCCACGAGCTCGGCCGGCTGCAGCACCAGCGCGGCGACACGGCCCTCGGCCTGCACGTGCCCGACTCGGGACCGCTCACCCCGGAGGCGGTCGACGCGTCGCTCGACGAGGCACGCGCGTTCTTCCCGCGCCACTTCCCCGAGGAGCGCTACACGGCGTTCTCCTGCGGCTCGTGGCTGCTCGACCCGCAGCTGCGCGAGTACCTTCCGGAAGACTCCAACATCATCCGGTTCCAGCGGAGGTTCGAACTGGAGCCCTACGAGGTGCCGGAGGGCATCGACGCCGACGTCGAGGTGCGGCGGTTCGTCTTCCGCACCCTGACCACCCCGCTCGACGACCTGCCGCGCCGCACGGTGCTCCAGCGCGCGGTCGTCGACCACCTGCGGGCCGGGCGGCACTGGCAGTGGCGCAGCGGCCGGTTCGCCCTGTAGCGAGGCCTGCCGGTAACCGCCGAACGACCGGTCGGGGTAGCGGCGTTTGGGCGCGCCGACCGCGGCTACCCAGCAGCATGTCCGACGACGCGCCGTTCGAGGTACCGCGGGAGCACCCGGTACCCGGCGACCTCGCCGCCGTCGCCGCCCGGCCAGAGCCGCTCGGGAGCCTGAGCAGGCCCACCGACGGACAGCTCACCCGGTCGGCGCACGGCTGACCGGCCGCAGGACCATCCTGGTGATTCACCCGCCAGCGCGGAGTCCTTCCCGCGCTGGCGGCCTGCTGCCTGGGGGCGGTGCCACGAGGCCACCGGAGCCTTGAACGCGGCGCCGGCCGAGGTGGTCACCTCGGCAGCACGAAGGTGTCCCCGCGTTCCACCACCCGCACGTCGAACCCCGCCCGCCGCCGCGCGACCTCCGAGGTGAAGTCCGACAGCGGCGACTTCATCACCCCGTACTCCTCGTAGTGCACCGGAACCGTGGTGCGCGGGGCGAGCAGCTCCAGGAGATCCGCGCCCTGCTTGCCGTCCATGGTGAGCAGCACGCCGAGCACCTTGGTGCCGCCGAGGTGCACCACCGCGAGGTCGATGCCGTCGAAGCGCTCGCGGATCCGGCCCAGTTCGGGGTGCACGAGGGTGTCGCCGCTGAGGTAGATCCGGAACGGGAGGACGCCCGGCGCCTCCCGGTACTCGAGCATCGTGCCCATCACCGGGGGCAGCAGGCGGCCCAGCGGCCCCAGCGCGTGCCGGCCCGGCAGCGAGGTGACCGTCAGCCTGGCCGACCCGCGCGACAGCGTCACGGTCTCCCAGGTGCGCAGCGGCGCGGCTTCGCGGAAGCCGCGCCGCACCAGGCGTTTCGCCGCGTGCGGGGTGGTGAGCACGGGCAGGTCGCGCCGGAGCTCCCTGCTCGCCACCCGGTCGAAGTGGTCGCCGTGCAGGTGCGAGAGCACGACGGCGTCCAGTTCGGGCAGGTCGGCGATCTCGATCGCGGGATCGGTGAGCCGCCTGGACACCACGCCCTGGCCGATGTGCGTCCACTGTCCTCTGTGGAGGAAGTTGGGATCGGTCAGCAGGGTGAAGGGTCCGAGCCGCAGCACCGTCGTGGCGTTGCCGACGAAGTGCAGCGAGCCCGGTCCCGGGTTCTCAACGCTCATGCCGGTCGGCTACCCCGGCATTCCCGCCGTGAACGTCGATCACAGGCGGAAGACCGAACGGACGCAGTCGTCTTCCTTCTTCTTGAACAGCTCGTAGCCGCGGGCGCCTTCGCTCAACGGCATGACGTGCGTCGCGAGGTGGTCGGTGACGAGCTCGCCGGAGGCGATCCGGTCCAGCAGCATCGGGATGTAGCGCTGGCCGTGCTGCTGCGCGCCGCGGACCGTCAGGCCCTTGTTCATCATCGCTCCCAGCGGGAACTTGTCGACGATGCCGGTGAAGACGCCCAGGACGAACACCGAGCCGCCCTTGCGGCAGTTGTAGATCGCCTCCCGCACCGCGATCGGGCGGTCCATCTCCAGCTTCAGCTTGCTCTTCACCTGGTCGTAGACGTACTGCGGACCGGTCGAGTGCGCCTCGCAGCCGACGGCCTCGATGCAGACGTCCGGTCCACGGCCACCGGTGGCGTCGAGCAACGCGTCGCCGACGGAGGTCTCCGCGTAGTTGACCGTCTCCACCCCGAACATCGTTTCGGCCTGTCGCAGGCGGTAGTCGAAGCGGTCGATGATCAGGACCCGTTCGGCGCCGAGCAGCTGGGCGGCGCGGGCCGCCATCTGCCCCACCGCGCCCGCGCCCCACACGGCCACGACGTCGCCCTGCTTGACCCCGCCGAGGTCGGCGCCCATCCACCCGGTCGCCGCCGAGTCCGACGTGAACAGCGCGCTCATGTCGTCCACGGCGTCGGGGATCGGGATGGCGGTGTGGTCGGCGAACGGCACGCGCACGTACTCCGCGTGGCTGCCCCGGAAGCCGCCCATGGCGTGGGAGTAGCCGAAGATGCCCCCCGGATCGGACCCCCACAGGTGCTGGGTGATCGCCGGGTTGGTGTTGGTGTTGTCGCACAACGAGTACAGCTCGTTGCGGCAGTACCAGCACCGGCCGCACGCGATGAACGAGCACACCACCACGCGGTCACCGGGCCGGTGCCGGGTCACACCGGACCCGACCTCGACGACCTCGCCCATGAACTCGTGGCCGATCACGTCCCCCGCCTGCATGAACGGGATGTGCCCGGTGAGCAGGTGCAGGTCCGAGCCGCACACGGTGCTCAGCCGCACCTTGAGGATCATGTCCTGGTCGCCCAGCAACTCGGGGTCGGGCACGTCCTGCACGCGGACGTCGTTGATCCCCTCCCAGCACAGCGCCTTCACAGCCGGCCACCTCCTCCCGCCTGGTTCGTCACGAGCCGCAACGCCTTGCCCAGCGGCCCCGGATGCGTGGGCGCGGTGTCGGGCCGCACCACCTCACCGGCCTCCAGCACCGACTTCGCCCGGCGCAGCGCGAGCCTGAGGTCGTGGCGGGAGACGTCACCGGTCGGCTTCACCCGCAGCTCGGTGCCCTTGTCGCCGGTCGCCGGCTGGATGCGCAGCTCGAACTGGTCACGCCACCGGGTCAGGTCCTCGGGGAGCGAGGCCTGCACCTCCTCCGGAGCGCGGTACACCGTCACGGCCAGCCACTGCCCGGAGCCCTGGTCGTCCGAGCCGCCGCGCCGCCGCCTCACCACCGCGACGGCGGTCGCCACCCCCGCCGCCAGGAGCGCTTTGCCTGCTGTGTTCATGTATCCGGCCCTTTCTCGGAGCATGAGGGCCGTGGATACCCCGGGCGATGCGGAACAACCGGGTTGTGACATCTGTTTGCGGCGCGGGGGCACGGGTAGCCGGGCACGACCGAAGCCCGTCCCCGCTCCCCCGTTGGAATGGTCATGTCCCAGACCCGAGCCGCGGCCAGGAAGGCCGCACCGGCGGTCAGCGCCGTGGTCGCACCTGCCGGCCGGGCTCAGCGGCGGCGCCCGCACGCACCACCGGTGCCGACGGCTAGAGCTCGGTTCCCCCGGTGATGATCAGCAGGACGACGTCGACGACGGCGACCACGAGCAGCGCGTTGAAGTTGGCCCGCGACCCCGCCCGCCGGCCTCGCACCCTGCCGACCAGGAGGATCACCACCGACAACGGCACCGCCACCAGTCCCGCCGTCGTGACGGGACCCGGCGGGCCGAGGGCGAGGACCACTCCGGTGATCACCGCCAGCGCGGCCGCCACTCCCGCGCTGGCGGCCCCGCCGATGCGGTGCGGCAGACCGCGCACACCGGTCGCGGCGTCGTCCTCCAGGTCGGGGATGACGTTGGCGAAGTGCGCGGCGCTGCCCAGCACGGCGCCGGCGACGAGGAGCCACGCAGGGGCCCACCGGCCGTCCGGACCGCCGAGCGTGACGAACGCGGGCAGCAGGCCGAACGAGACCGCGTACGGCACGACGGAGAACGCCGTCGCCTTCACCCCGAAGTCGTACGCCCAGGCCGAGCACAGCGTCACGACGTGCACGAGCGCGGCGTCCACCCCGGACAGCAACGACAGCAGAACCGCCGCCAGCGCCGCGATGACCGTGGCGGTCGCGACCAGCTCCCGCGACACGGTGCCCACCGCCACCGGCTTGTCGGCACGGCCGACGCTCGCGTCCCTGTCCGCGTCCAGCAGGTCGTTGAGCCACCCCACGGACAGCTGGCCCGCGAACACCGCCGCGGCCACCGCGGCCACCCCTCCCGGCGACCTCCCGGTCGTCACGGCCAGCGCCGCCGCGACCGCGGTGACGGCGAGAGCGGGCATCGGATGACACGAACGCGCAAGAGCTCCTGTACGACCCACGGATCTCCACTCTGCCAGCTGCCGGCGAAGCCGCAGAACGAGCTCGAACCCAACGACCCCGAGCTGTACGAACGGCTCGCCGCGCAGTGGTGGCACCCGCGCGGCCCGTTCGTCATGCTGCACTGGCTCGCCGCCGCACGTGCCCGGCTCGTCCCCGCGCCACGGCCCGGGGCGGTCCTCGTCGACCTCGGCTGCGGCGCGGGCCTGCTCGCACCACACCTGCACGGGTACCGGCACATCGGCGTGGACCTGTCGGAGGCCAGCCTGCGCCAGGCACGCGGCATCGAGCCCGTGCTGGGGGACGTGCTCGCCGTGCCGTTGCCCGACGAGTGCGCGGACGTCGTGGTCGCGGGCGAGATCCTCGAGCACGTGCACGACCTCGCGGGTGCGGTCGCGGAGGCGTGCCGGATCCTGCGCCCCGGTGGTCTGCTGGTGCTCGACACGCTGGCGGACACCGCGGTGTGCCGCCTGGTCGCGATCGGCCTCGCGGAGCGCGTCGGTCTCGCGCCGCGCGGCGTGCACGATCCCGCGTTGCTCGTCGACCGCGCCGCCCTCGTCCGCGAATGTGCCCGCCACGGTGTACGGCTGGCGTTGCGGGGTATTCGCCCGTCACTGCTCGACCTGCTCACGTGGCCGGTGCGCCGCGGGCGTCCCGTCCGCATGGTCCCGACCGCGACCACGGCCGTGCTCTTCCAGGGTGCCGGCCGCAAGAAGGGATGAGCCTTGGACCTCCACTCGCTGGCCGAACGCATGTCCGGCCGGGCGGCGCGCTACGACGCCGCCGGCGCCTTCCCCGAGGAGGACTTCGACGACCTGCGCGAGGCCGGACTGCTCGGCCTGATGGCACCGCCGCACCTGGGTGGCGCCGGTGCGACGTTCGCCGAGTACACCGACGTGGCGATGCGGCTCGGCAGCGGGGCGGGTGCGACCGCGCTGATCTTCAACATGCACGCCTCCGTCACGGGCGCGCTCGCTTCCACACCGGACGAGCTGGTGCGCCAGTTCGGCGGCACGGAGAGCTTCTTCGCCTTCCGCGACCGCGTCCTCAAGGCCGCGGCGGAGGGCGCCCTGTACGCGGTGGCGATGAGCGAGCCCGGCATCGGCTCCCGGCTGTCGCAGGTGCGCACCTCCTACGAGCGGACGGGTTCCGGTTTCCGCATCGACGGCGCCAAGACGTTCGTCTCGGGCGCGGGCCACGCGGACGCGTACCTCGTCGCCGCCAGGGACAGGCACTCCGACGAGCCGCGGATCTCGTACTTCCTCGTTCCGGCCGGTCCCGGCGTGGAGGTGCGGCCGGTCTGGGACTCGCTCGGCATGCGCGCCACGGCCAGCCACGACCTGCACCTGGGCGTCGAGGTCGGCGAGGACGCCCTCGTCGGCGGGATCGAGGGCGCCGCGCTGCTGCTGGCGCAGGTGATGCCCCAGTGGCTCGTCGCCTCCTACGCCGCCGTCTACGTCGGTGTCGCTCAGGCCGTGCTGCGGCACGGAGCGGAGCACCTGCGTGAACGCGGGCTGCACACGCTTCCGATGGTCCGCGCTCGCCTCGGGCGCGCCGACGTGCAGGTGGCCGCGGCGGAGCTCGTCGTCAGGAAGGCCGCCGCGCTCGTCACCGACGACCCCGGCAGCCCCGAGACGAACCGCTGGGTGTGGCGGGCGAAGCTGATCGCCGGGGACACGGCCGCCCAGGTCGCGTTCTCGGTGCTGGAGGCGGCGGGCGCCTCGGCGACCCGCCGGGGCCATCCGCTGGAACGGCTCTACCGCGACGCCCGGTGCGGCGCGCTGCAACCGGCCACGTCGGACGTGTGCGCGGACTGGCTCGGCGCCAGTGCCCTGGGCGAGAACCCCGACGAGGCGCGCTGGTGACCGCGCACATCGCCGCGATCGCCACCGCACTGCCCCGGGCGGTCGAGCAGAACACCCTGTGGGACGAGCACTTCCGTCCGCTGCTGGGAGGCAGCAGAGCCGCGGAGCGGATCTTCGCGGCGGTGGGCGTGCGGCGCCGGCACGCCGTCGTCAGCCCGCTGGACCTCGACCTGTCCGAGTCCACGACCGGTGAGCGGATGCGGCTCTACAACGAGTACGCGCGGCCGTTGGGGCACGAGGCCGTCTCCGCCGCTCTCGCGTCCGCCGACCTCGACCCCGCCGACATCGGTCAGCTGACCGTCGTGTCGTGCACCGGTTACACCGCGCCGGGACTCGACGTGCAGCTGGCGTCGTCGCTGGAACTGGCCGATGACGCGCAACGGCTGATGGTCGGCCACATGGGCTGTTACGCGGCCCTGCCCGCGATGGCGGCCGTCACCGACTACGTGACCGCTCACCACCGCCCGGCCGTGCTGCTGTGCGTGGAGCTGACCTCCCTGCACGTCCAGCCGTCCACCGCGGACATGGGTCAGATCGTGTCGCACGCGCTGTTCGGTGACGCGGCCACGGCGGTGGTGCTGCGACCGCAGGAGTCCGGGCTGGAGGTCGTCGCCACCGGCGCGGTCACCGATCCGGCCACGGCGGACCACATGACGTGGGCCGTCACCGACCACGGCTTCCGGATGACGCTGTCCCCGCACGTGCCCGAGGTGCTCGGCAAACACGTGAAGCGAGCCGTCGAACGCCTGCTGGACGACCACGGTCTCACCGTGCCCGACGTGCGGGGCTGGGCCGTGCACCCCGGTGGCCCGCGCATCCTCGACACCGTCGAGCACGAGCTCGGCCTGGCGCCGGAAGCGCTCGAACCGTCGCGGCACGTGCTGCGCGAGCACGGGAACTGTTCATCGGCAACGGTGTTGATGGTCCTCGACGAACTGCTCCGCGGCGGTGCGACGCGGCCGGGTGATCCCGTGGTGGCGATGGCGTTCGGTCCCGGACTGACTCTCTACATCACGCTATTGCGCGCGAGGTGAACATCATGCGATCCGTGCAAGACAAAGTCGTTCTCGTCACCGGAGGTTCAGCCGGCATCGGGCGCGTCACCGCGCGGCGGCTCGTCCGCGGTGGGGCGCGGGTCGCGATCTGCGGCCGTGACCAGGACCGGCTCGACGCGGCCCTCGCCGAGCTGCCCGGAGCGTGGGGAATCCGGTGTGACGTCACCGATCCGGCCGATCGCGAGCTGCTCGTGAACGCCGTGGTGGAACGCTTCGGCCGCATCGACGCGTTGGTGAACAACGCCGGGCAAGGCCGCGTCGACAAGCTCGCCGCCCTGAGCGGCGAGCAGGTGCGCAGCCTCGTGGAGGTCAACTTCACCGCGGTCGCCGAGATGACCCGGCTCGTGCTGCCGCTGTTCGGGAACCGCGGCGGGGACGTGGTGATGATGTCGTCCATCGGCGCGTGGGCACCGATACCGCCGTTGTCGCTCTACTCGGCCACCAAGGCGGGCGTCCTGGGACTGGCCGTGGGGCTGCGCCGGGAGGTGCCGCGCGGGGTCCGGGTGCACGCCGTCTGCCCCGGTCCGATCTCCACGGAGTGGCTCACGCGCGACATCGACGGCAGGCCGAGCGAGCGGGAGGCACCGCACCGCCTGTCGGCGGGCTCCGATCCGGAACGCGTCGCCCGCGCGGTCGAGAAGTGCCTGACCGCGCGGACGTCCCGCACCCTCGCCGTGCCGCGCTGGTGGGCGATCGCGCGACTCGCCGCGTTCACGCCGGTCAGCCGGGTGCTCGACGTCGTGGTCGCTCCCGCGTCGACGGCGATCGTCCGGCTGGCCCGGCGCTACGGCGAACGGCTCGGCTCATCGTCGTGACGGCGCCAGCGAGCTCGGCGCGTCGGGGTGCGCCTCCTCCTCCACGCTGATGCCGAGCCTCTCGACCAGCTCACCGCCCAGCCAGCCGCCGAGCCCGCCCGCGAGCAGGCCTGCCCAGCCGGCGATGATCGCGGGCCACGTCGGCGTCCAGTCCGCCTCGGCCAGGCGCAGCAACCAGCTGATCGCGAACACCAGGAGCACACCGGCGTTCACGAGGCCGTGCAGCAGGCCGACGCGGCGGGCGCGCGTGCCGCGCGGGACGACGAGGAACCAGTCCAGCCACCCGGTCGCCGAGGTGACGAGGCCCAGGAGCACGCCGGCGGCGATGAGGTGGGCCGCCGTGAACGCGAAGCTCGCCCGGTCGGTCAGCAGGTGCAGCACGTCGAAGCCGACCGCCGTGGTCAGCAGGCCGAGCGGAAACACGATGAGGATCGGGTGGACGGCGTGGCCCGCTGCTCGGACACGACTGCGCATGAGGTGTTCCTTTCCGGAGAACGGCTCTGCTCCCGCGTACCCGGAAGCAGAGCGAATACCCCTGCGACCCGTCCCGAAGTCAGGCGCGCTCGCGCACGGCCGGCTGTGACCGCCTGCTCATCAGGACGCCCGCCACGACGAGCACGGCTCCCACCACGAGGAATGCGATGTCGTAGAGCAGCTCGCCACGCCCGTGCCGGACGTGGTGGATACCCGGCATGAGGTGGTCGACGACGCCCTCGACGAGGGTGAACACGCCCCAGCCGGTGACGATCCCGCCCGCCAGCACGGGGTTCGGCAACGGCTGCCGCTGGTTGAGCAGGGCGGTGCCCCAGAGCACCAGCAGCAGGCAGAGCAGGTGGAACAGGCCGTCACCGACCATCACCAGGTGGACGTCGTCGAGCGGGTACCACCCCGACAGCACGTGGCGCCAGCCGAGCAGCTGGTGGATCACGATGCCGTTGATGAACCCGCCGATCCCCAGGCCCAGCACGAGGGCCGCCCGGTCCACGTACCTCATCCCGTCACCGTCCTCACGAGCAGGAAGAGGTTCAGCGCGGAGATCACGAGAGCCGCCGCCGCGCCGGCCGCCGTGACGCCCCTGCGGTTGGCGGCGGCGCCCATGACGTCCTTGCGCCTGGTCAGCAGCACCAGGGGGACCAACGCGAACGGGATGCCGAACGACAGGACGACCTGGCTCAGCACCAGCGCTTTCGTGGGGTCGACGCCGAACGACAGCACGGCGAGCGCCGGTGCCATGGTCACCGCACGGCGCAGCCACAGCGGGATCCGCCGGCGCAGGTACCCCTCCATGATCACCTGACCGGAGTAGGTGCCCACGCTCGACGCCGCGAGCCCGGACGCGAGCAGTGCCAGCGCGAACGCCAGCGCCGCACCGGGGCCGAGCAGCTGGCCGAGGCCGGAGTGCATGTCCTCCAGCGACTCGCGCGGCGCACCGGCCTGGTGGAACGCGCCGGCCGCCACGACGAGCATGCTGACGTTCACCATCCCGGCGATGCCCAGCGCCACCACGATGTCGGTGCGGCTGGCCCTCAACGCACCGCGCTGCCGGTCGGGCGACGGGCTGTGGTGGCGCTGGGTGAGCGCCGAGTGCAGGTAGATCACGTGCGGCATGACGGTGGCACCGAGCATGCCGGTGGCGAGCAGCACGCTGTCCACCCCGGCGAACCCCGGCACCAGACCGGCGGCGGCACCGGTCAGCGGGCCGAGGTGCAGGGTCTGGTAGAGGAACCCGCCGAGCACGACGGCGAGCAGTCCGATGATCACGGACTCGAACCTCCGCCTGCGCAGCGGCGCCAGCGCGAGGATGCCGAACGACACCACCGCGGTGATCAGGGCCGCCGGCAGCAGCGGCACGCCGAACAGCAGGTTCAGCGCCACCGCCGCTCCGACGAACTCCGCCAGGTCGGTGGCCATGGCCACCAGCTCCGCCTGCACCCACAACGCCTTGGTGACGGGCCGCGGGTAGTGCTCGCGGCACAGCTCCGGCAGGTTGCGGCCGGTCACGATGCCCAGCTTCGCCGACTGGTACTGGATGAACATCGCCAGCGCGCTGGCGCTGACGATCACCCACAACAACAGGTATCCGTGCGTCGCGCCGCCCGCCATGTTCGTCGCGAAGTTGCCGGGGTCGACGTAGGCGACCGCGACGACGAAGGCGGGTCCCATGACGACGGCGGCCGATCGGATGCGAGCTGGCACCGTGATGCCGACCATCGGGTGGTCCTCCTCAGGTGAGCTTGCGGATGGCCTTCTCGATCAGCCCGAGGTTGGCCGGGCTGGTCGCGTAGAGCAGCGGGTCCGGCTTGGGCGCGGACGCGGGGCCGCCCAGGGGCTCCGGGTTCATCACGTAGGAGAACTCGTGCGCGCCGTCGGGCGCGGTGCCCGAGGCCCAGCCGCCCTCGGCGCCCAGCGCGCCGTCGGAGTTGTGCCAGATCGTGCCCGCGTGCTCGGCGTGCTCCTCGTCGAACAGCGCGCTCGGCGAGATCGGGCCCTCGAGGCCGTCCTCCTGCAGCTCCTCGATCGCGGCGAGCCACATGTTCTGGTGGGCGGTGTCGCGGGCGAGGTTGAACTTGAGCATGTCCCGCACGCCGCTGTCGTCGGTCATGTTGTAGAGCCGCGCGGTCTGCAGCCGGCCCTGCGCCTCCGCGGCGACGTTCGCGCGGAAGTCGGCCATGAGGTTGCCGCTCGCGACGATGTAGCGACCGTTCCACGGCACGCCGTTGGAATCGGACAGCGTGGGCCCGCCGCCGCTCACGATGGCCTGCTGCGGGTCCATCCCGCCGAGCACCGCCGCCATGACCGGGTCCTTCACCGCCTCGTCGGTCGCCTCCGCCGGAGCGTTCTCCAGCAGGCGCGCGACCATCGTGGCGAGCATCTCGACGTGGCCGATCTCCTCGGTCGCCACGTCCATGATCAGGTCCTTGTACTTGCCCTCCATCCGGCAGTTCCAGCCCTGGAAGAGGTACTGCATCGTCACCGTCATCTCGCCGTACGCGCCGCCGATCAGCTCCTGGAGCTTGCGGGCGTAGTGCGCGTCGGGACGGTCGGGCTTCGCTTCGAACTGCAACCTGCTGGTGTGCAGAAACATCTCGCCTCCCGTGGGGTGTGACTCCACGGCGAAAGCTAGGCGGCACTCGTGACGCGCACGGCTCCGCGCCGACACCCGCACGGCACGGCCGCGTCACCGCTGCTGGTCAGGAAGGAGCAATTTGGTCCGGCGGTGTGTGACACCGCAACCTCCGGGCACCCGGCGACCCTGAAAGCGAGAGAGGAGTGGTCCGGCGACATGACAGAGCTGACCCGTGCCCCTGATCCCCGGCCGCACATCCAGCTGCTCGACGGGTTCCGGCTGGCGTTCGGCCCGGCGCCGGTCCACGTCGTGCCCGGCGCGCAGAGACTCCTGGCCCTGCTCGCGCTGCGCGAGGGTCCCGTGCCGAGGGGCATCGCCGCCGCCCTGCTCTGGCCGGAGGCCACCGCTCGGCGTGCGGCGGCGTGCCTGCGGTCGTCGCTGTGGCGGCTGGGAAAACCCATTCCGCTGGTCACGGCGGTGGACGACGCGCTGACCCTGGCCACCGGGGTCGACGTCGACTTCCGCCACGCCTGCGCCCTCACCGCCGAACCGGGCGCGACCCCCGGGGCGGTCGCCGTGCTGAAGGCCGACCTGCTGCCCGGGTGGGACCAGCCGTGGGTGCAGACCGAACGGGACTGGTGGGGAGAGGCACGGCTGCGCGCGCTGGAGGTGCTGAGCGAGAGGTTCCGGTCGCACGGCGACCACCACCACGCACACCAGGCGGCGCTGGCCGCCGTCCAGACCGACCCGCTGCGGGAAAGCGCTCACCGCACGCTCGTCGAGCTGCACCTCGCGGACGGCAACCCCGCCCAGGCCGTGCGGCAGTACCAGAACTACCGGGCCTTGCTGCGCGCGGAACTGGGACTGGAGCCCTCAGCGCAGATCCACGACCTCATGCGGCCGCTGCTGCGCAGCACCGGTTAGCGCGTCAGCCGTTGTCGGGTCCCAGCGCGACGGCCAGCCCGCGCACCGCGAGCACCGTCGACTCCGGACTCTCCGGCAGCACGAAGTCGACGTCGACCGGTTCCCCGTCCCAGGACACCGGTTCCCGTGCCTCCAGGTGGACCTCACCGCCCGGCTGGGTGACGGTCGCGGTGCCCTGCTCCAGCACGACGGTCCCGCCGTCCTCGGGGCCTCCCGCGTCCGGCAGCTCGGCGACCAACCGGATCGCCTCACCGTCGCACTCCCCGGTGAAGTCGAGCACCATCGTCTTGGAGCGCAGCGTCACCTCGACGTCCCGGGCGTGACAGCGAGTCGTGGTCATGCAAGACCTCTACCCCCGGTCGACCGGCTGAAAACATCGGTTGCGGCTCGCGGGACACTGGGCTCGACCGCTGATTCGTCAACGTGCGACCAGAGCTGGACGCGCTCTCCGGCGATCCAGACGCCTTTGACGTTCCGCGTGGCGGCGACATCGGTCGTCGGGTCGCCGTCGACGAGGACCAGGTCCGCGCACTTCCCCTCCGCGATCACGCCGCGGTCGTCGAGGCCGAAGACCTGCGCGGGCAACGACGTGGCACCCGCCAGTGCCTCGAGCGGGGTCAGTCCGGCGACGACGAGCAGTGCGAGCTCGTGGTGCAGCGACTCGCCGTGCTCCGGGGCGAACGGTGCTCCGGGCGCCGAGTTCGCGTCCGTCCCGGCCAGCACCCGGACGCCCGCGTCGCGGAGCGCCGTCACCGACACCATCCCGATCTCCCGCATCCTCGCGATGGTGCCCTCGTCGAGGACGGCGTCGAGCGGCGCGGGGGCCGTCTACGCTGGGGGCCGTCGGCCATGGTGTTGCGGACATGCAAGGCGCTGGCTCGACACGCCCGGACACGACGGCTGTGTTCGCCACTGCGGACATCCTCACAACGACATCATCCAAGGCATCTTCGAGGCCGGGATGGACGTCCGAGGCCAGGTGTCCGTGGTGAGTTCCGACGATCCGACATCAACGCCCACATCACGCCGAAGCTGACCACCGCCCAGAACATCGTCGGCGAGCTCACGCAAGCCGCCGACCGGCCGGTGACCCGCACCTCGTCGGCGAACGGCCTCGCTACTCGCCCGCGGAAGGCGCGTCCCGGAAGACGACGGACAGCGCGTCGTCGAGGACACCCTGCTCCTCATCGCCGCTCGGCCGCGCGACGGGCACGATCCGCGAGAGCGCCAAGCCTTCCACGACGGTGAGCAGGAAGCGGGCCCGTTGGCGCAGGCCGTCGCCGGGAATGGCGCCCTGGTCCGCGAGAACGCCGAGCCAGCCGGCGATCGCGTCGAGCGTCCTGACCGTGTAGGCGCCCCACGTGTTGCGCGCCTCGGCGGTGCTGCCGGACCCGAACGTCGTGCTCAGGACCGTCAGCATGCGGTCGGCGGCGGCCCTGCTCATCGGCTGGGGCGGCGGCAGCAGCTGCACCAGGCACTCGCGGAGCCTGGTCGCGGCGGGCACGGAGGTGTCGTGGATCCGCAGGTCCGGCGGGAGGTCGTCGAGGGCGGTCGCGAAGATCGCCTCGTGCAACGCCTGCTGCGTCGGGAAGTAGTGGCGCAGGGTGCTCGCGCCGATGCCCGCCCGTTCAGCGACCGCCCGGACCGCGAGGGTCGATTCCGGGTCCTCGGCCAGGATCGCTCGTGCCGCGTCCACGATCTGCTGCCGCCGCGAAGCGCCCATCGCTCTCCTCGGACTCCTTCCGGTGCTGGTGCCGATGGCGAGAAGTCGACCACGGGGCGCGACGGATCCTACCTCGGGCGAGGGTCCAGGTTGCCGTTAGCACATTGTGCTAGTACGTTGTACTAGTGCGTCGGCGGACGTGCCGCCGTCCGGCCGGACGGCCGTGGCGAAAGGAAGCTCCGCTCATGTCCACATCGAACGGTGACCTCGTGCGAACACGGGTCGCCGCCTCGGAACCCCGGCCCCCGCGCCGCCTGAGGACCTGGCAGTTCCTCGTGGTGGTCGCGGTCTACCTGGCCGTCGTGCAGGGCGTCAGCGCGTTGCTGGCGGCTGGGCAGGACATCGCCTACGCCGCGCCGACGTCGATCGACTACCTGGTTCGCGTGGTCGTCGTCCCGGTCGGCCTCGCGATCGCCTTCACGCTCGGCGTGGCGGCCCGGCTCGGCGCCTGGCAGGAGGTGTTCGTCAGCGACAGGCCGGTGCGGCGCTGGCTGGTCGTCGTGCCGGTGGCGCTCCTCGTCACGGTCGTGGTGATCACCAACTACCCGGGACTCGCCTCGCACGGCCCCGCGTTCGCGCTTCTCCTGCTGGTCGCGACGCTCATGGTCGGCTTCGGCGAGGAGTTGCTGTTCCGCGGGATCGGCGTCGTGGCCTTCCGCCGCAACGGGTACAGCGAGTTCCGGGTCGGCCTGTGGACCACGCTGCTGTTCGGGGCGGCGCACGGCACCAACATCGTCACCAGCGGCCCGAAGGCGCTGGTCCAGGTCGTGCTCACGAGCGCCACCGGCCTCGTGTTCTACCTGGTCCTCCGCAGCACCGGAGCCCTGGTGGCGGCGATGGCCGCCCACGGCCTGTGGGACTTCTCCGTGCTGAGCGGCCAGGTGAACCCCGGCGAACCGTGGCCGCTGGTCAACCTCGCGGGCGTCGTCCTCGCCGTCCTGCTCCTGCTCGTCCTCGTGTTCCGCCGCCGCATCACCCCCGCCCCGACCGACCAGCAGAAGGACGGTGAGCGATGACCGACGACAAGGCGTTCTCCCGCAGGGCCGTGCTGCGCGCCGTCGCAGGGGCGGCCGGTGTCGCGCGGCCTCCGCGGTGGGTGGCTCGGCCTTCGCCGGGCAGCAGTGGCAGGTGCGGCGCGGAAGCGGGCGGGTGGGGATCACCTGGGACGAGTGGGCCGTCCCCACCATCACGGCGAAGGACGAGTTCGGCGTCACCTGCGGCGTCGGCTACGCCCAGGCCAGGGCCAACGCCCGCGAGGTCCTGGACGTCTACGGACGTGCCCGCGGAGCGGCCGCCGCGCTCTGGGGACCGGACTACCTCGCCGACGACACGTTCACCGTCCGATTGGGGCTCAAGACCAGGACGGACGTCTGGCTGCGAGCCCAGAAACCGCAGACACTCGCCAGGATCAGGGCCTTCTGCGACGGCTTCAACGCGGCGTGCGCCGAGAACACCGCGCTCGGCGGCGACCGCCGCGAGGTCCTGCCAGTCACCCCGAGGGACGTCATCGGGCACATGGTGCGGGTCTTCACGCGGTTCACGACGATGGACGGCAAGGGCCTCGCGTTCCCGCCGGAGCAGTTCACGAACTCGGTGGGCTCGAACGGGTGGGCCGTCTCCGGCCGCCGGTCCTCCACCGGGCACGCGGTGCTGGTCATCAACCCCCACCTGGTGTGGCGCGGCTACCAGCGGTTCTTCGAGATGCGCACCCACCACCCCGGCCGCGACTTCCACGGCGCCGCGCTGCTCGGGCTGCCCTGGCAGAACATGGGCTACAGCCCGGCCGTCGGCTGGGGGCACACCGTCAACCCCGTCCCGAACATGACGGTCTACGACCTGGGGCTCTCCGGCACCCGGTACGTCCACGACGGACGGCAGCACGAGCTGGAGGTCGTCGAGCACCGCGTCGAGGTCAAGGGCGCGGCGCCCGTCACGGTCCTGCAGCGGACCAGCGTCCACGGCCCGGTCGTCACCGCGCCCGACGGCACCGACGTCGCCGTCCGCGTCGCCGGCGTGCTGCACCACCCCGCCACCTCCGCCCTCGAAGGCTGGTGGCGCCTCTCGCACGCCAGGAGCGTGCAGGAGCTGTTCAAAATCCACGACAGGATGCCGCTCCCGCTCTTCAACATGATCGCGGCCGACGCGCGCGGCTCGATCGGCGCGCTCTACTGCGGCACTCCCCCGGTGCTGCACGACTACGCCGACAGTCAGCGCCGGCTTCCCGGGGACGACCCGAAGTGGTTGTGGGACAGGGTGCACCCGGCGTCGCGGATGCCCAGGGTGGTCAACCCCGCCTCCGGGTGGGTGCAGAACTGCAACGAGACCCCGTGGTTCTACACCGAGCCGCCGCTGCCGCCGGAGAACTGGCCGCCGGGCATCGCCCCCGGCGTGCACCAGGTCGACGACTTCCGGCCGATCACCTCCCGGACGTGGCTGAAGGCCCAGGACAGGATCACCCCGGAGGAACTGCTCGGCCTGAAGTTCAGCAAACGCGCCACGCTCGCGGACGTCGTCCTCGACGACCTCCTGGCGGCCGCCGCGGCACAGCCGGACCTGCGGGACGCCGTCCGGGTGCTGACCGCCTGGGACCGCCGCGCCGACAGCGGCAGCAAGGGCTACGTGCTCTTCTACCTGTGGAGCATCCTGAACATCACCGGTATCGGCGACAAGACGCTGTTCCGGCACGTCGGCGAGCCGGGCACCGTCCCGGCAGGACTGGCCGACCCCGCCGCCGGGGTCGCGACCCTGCGCGCGGCCAAGGCGGCGCTGCTCGGCACCGGGGCCGCGCTCGACGCGTCCATCGGCCAGGTCGCCTCCCTCGGCGACGGACCGGGGGCGATCCCGGCCGACGGCGGTTCCGGCGTCGTGGGCGTGCTCAAGTCGTTCGAGGTGCTGCCCGCGGCCACCGGGTTCAGGAAGGTGCTCGGTGACACCTGGGTGTCGCTCGTCCAGTTCCGCCCCGGCGGCAGGACCAGTGCGCAGAGCGTCCTGGTCTACGGCAACACCACCGAACCGGGTGCGCCGGCGTCGAAGTCGCAGTACGCCGTGTGGGCGGCCGATCGGCTGCGCACACCGTGACCGCCGCCCCGGCCGGACGTGGTCGCGCACGTCCGGCCGGGGCGGCGCGAACGCGGACCGCACCGCCCCGTGGCCCGGCGCTGTCCGGGTGAACGCCTCGCCGCCGCAGGTCAGGCCACCTTGGTGGAGCCCGCGTCGACCGCCCACGTCGAGCCGATGACGCTCGGCATCGTCGGCGACGCCAGCAGCAGCACCGCGCGCGCGATCTCCTCCGGCTCGATCATCCGGCCGGTCAGCATGCCCAGCTCCTTCGGCAACCCGGACAGCAGCGTGGCGTGCTCGACGCCGAAAGCGCCCGCCACCCGGGAGAGGTAGCCGCCGTCCCCCGCGATGCTGAAGGTGCGGGTGAGCGACGGCGAGACGGCGTTGACCCGCACGCCCTCCGGCCCGACGCGCTCGGCGAGTGCCCTGGTGAACAGGTTCAGCGCCGCCTTGGCCGCCGCGTAGGGCAGCGGGGTGGCGCCGGGCGCGCCGATGCGGCGGGCGGTGTCGGAGCCGATGTTGACGACAGCGCCCTTCGCCTCCAGCAGCGCCGGGAGCGCGGCCCTGGTGACGCGCACCGCGGAGTGCAGGTTCATCTCGAACACGTCCCGCCAGATCTCGTCGCCGCCGTCGAGGACGTTGCCGAGCGACCCCGCCGGCAGCGTGCCGCCGCCCGCGTTGTTGACCAGCACGTCGAGGCCCTGACCGGTGGCCAGCACGGCGTCGACCACGTGCTGCGGCCCGTCGGGGGTGGAGAGGTCGGCCGCCGCGAAGCTCGCGCCGGTCGCCTCCAGTTCGGGCGTGGTGCGCCGCGAGACGGCCGTGACGTGCGCGCCCTCCTCGAGGAACGCCTGCACGATCGCCAAGCCGATGCCCTTGCTGGCGCCCGTGACGAGAACGCGCTTGCCGGCGAGCTTCAGATCCATGGTGAACAACTCCTGCGGTCGGAAGGGTGACACCACAAATGCAACATAAGAGTCTCACTTCTGTCAACAAGTGAGACTTTGATGTCGCATTTACGCTGATCGTTACTCTTGGTCGTCACCCTGGAGGTCAGATGAGCGCGTCCACCCCGCCCCGCCCCGTCCGCGCGGACGCCGAGCGCAACGTGACCCGCATCCTCGAGGCCGCCAAGGTCGTGCTGGCCGACGACCCGACCGCGTCGCTGGAACGGATCGCCGACGAGGCCGGGCTCGCGCGCGCGACGGTGCACCGCCGCTTCGCGTGCCGCAAAGCCCTGCTGGACGCCCTGTTCGCGCAGCTGAACGAGCAGTACCTGCACGCGCTGGACGAGGCGAAGGTCGAGACCGCTCCCCCGCTCGTGGCCCTGCACCGCGTCACCGAGCTGGTCATCGGGATCAAGTTCAGCCACCGCCTGGCGGTCGACGCCGTCAGCCGAGTCCACAACGGACATTCGTTCCTCGGCGACGAGGTGGTGGAGCGGGCGGAGCTGCTGTTCTCCCGCCTGCACGCCGCCGGCGCGATCACGGCGGCGTCACCGTCCTGGTGCCTGCGCCTCTACCTGGCGGTTCTGGACGTCGTGCACCAGCTCCCGGCCGGGGCACCCGAGCTCGGCGAGGGCGACGACGCCGCGGCGCGCACCCACCTCCAGGTCTCCACGGTCCTCGGCGCGCTCGGCGGAGGCGGTCCTCAGTAGACGGTCAATGCGCCTCGCGGCCGTAGTCCGACGGACGCGTGCGCAGTTTCGCGGCGATGCGCGCCAACGCCTGCCGATCAGACTTGTTCAACGGGTCCAGCACGTGTTCCCGCACCGCGCGCAGGTGCACCGGCGCCGCGGCCACGACGAGCTCGTAGCCGTCGTCCGTCAGCGAGGCGAGCGTGTAGCGGCCGTCCGCCGGGTCGGGTGAGCGCGTCACCCAGCCGCGCTGCTCGAGGCGCTTGACGACGTTCGACAGCCGGGACAGCGAGCCGTTGGTCAGGTACGCCAGCTCGCTCATGCGGATCGCCCGGCCCGGCGCCTCCGAGATCTGGCTCAGCGTCATGTACTCGAAGAGCGTCAGGCCGTGCTCCTGGTGCAGCGGCGCCTCGAGACGGCCCGGCATCAGCAGCGCGAGCGAGATGAGCCCGGTCCACGCCTCCTTCTCGGCGGCGTCGAGCCAGCGCGGCTCCTCCGGAGCGCCTGGGTCGGATGCGGGGTCCACTGCTGCCACACGGACACCCTACCGGGACCGGCTTGACTTCACGCTTGAAGTGAGCGCATAGTGGAATTACTTCAAGCGTGAAGTCATTGAGGAGTGAGTGATGACGGTTTCCCTGATCAACCCCGACGGTCACGTCCAGGTGCCGCTCTACCACCACGTGGCCGTGGCCACCGGCAGCAGGCAGGTCCACGTGGCGGGGCAGGTCTCCTGGAACGAGAACGGCGAGCTGGTCGCCCCCGGCGACCTGACCGGGCAGGTGGTGCAGGTCTACCGGAACGTGGCCAAGGCGCTCGCGGCCGCCGGGGCGACGTTCGACGACGTCGTCCGCGTGACCTGGTACGCGGCGGGCTGGAAGCGCGAGATGTACGACGCGTTCGTCGCGGGCGTCGAGCAGGCGACGGAGGAGCTGGGCATCACCGCGACCCCGCCCGCCGCGCTGATCGGCGTCGAGGTCCTGTTCGAGCCCGGCATCCTGGTCGAGGCCGAGGTCACCGCCGTCGTCGCCTGATCACCGGCGCCTGACGTCCCCGGCGTTCGCGCCCCACCTGCGTCGGCGGCGCGCCACGTCACGTGCGCAGGTGGGAGGCTCCGTTCAGGTCCAGGACCGCCCCGGACGACCACGCGGCCTGCGGCGAAGCCAGGTGCACGATCGCGGAGGCGATCTCCTCCGGCGTGCCGACCCGCCCGAACGGGCTCTGGTCGCGCACCGCGTCACCGTCGTCCCCGGCGAGCTTCGAGGTCTGGCGTTCGGTGGCGACGAACCCCGGTGCCACCGACGTCACCGCGATGCCGTGCGGGGCGAGGGCGATCGCGGCCGACTGCCCGAACGCGTGCAGCGCCGCCTTGCTCGCCCCGTAGGCCGGGTGGTCGGGTTCGCCGCGGAACGCGCCGCGGGAGCCGACGTTGACGATGCTGCCCGGCGCGCCGCGGTCGATCAGGTGCCGGGCCACCGCCCACGTGACGTTGGCGGCACCGAGGAGGTTCACGTCGAACATGGACCGCCACGCGCCGGTCCACTCCTCCCACGTGCTGTCGCCGAGGCGGTGCAGGTTGGCGGCGCTCGGTGCCACGGCGGCGTTGTTGACCAGCACGTCGACCTCGCCGAGGGCGGCCACCGCCTCGGCGACCAGTGAGCGGGCGGCCTCCGGTGAGGCCAGGTCGCCGCCGATCAGCACGTGGCCGTCGCCGGCGAGCCGGGCGAGGGTGTCCTCCGCGTCGTCGCGGCGGCTGCTGTAGTGCACGGCGACGCGGTGGCCCCGCTCGGCGAAGGCCACGGCCGTCGCGCGGCCGATGCCCCGCGACGCCCCGGTGATGATCACTCCACTCGACATCGGCCCACGGTACCCACAGGCCCCGCCCGAACGGGGGACGACGGGTCGTCGCAGCCGAACGGCAACCCGCGGGTCCATCACGTTCCTGCTGCTCAAAGCGGTGAAACGAGTCCGGTTCCGGCCGGAGCGCGCACTTCGGTGACCACCCGCGCGCCGCACCGAACGTCATCCGTTCGTGGACGGACGATTGCACTCACTCCAAAGTGGGCATTTCGAGCCCGTGACGACCGAGAACGACGACTTGCTCCGCGCGCCGCTCGACCGGGAGACGCGGGAGTTACTGGATCCACACCACCACCGGGCGAGCGCCCACCTCGGCGACCAGCTCCTCGTCGACCCCGTCCAGGTGCTCGAGAACGTCGCGATGGCGATGGAACGGGTCGACCTCGACATCAGCACACCGGTCAGCATCGAGGAGGACGTCGCCACCCTCGAGGAACTGGTCGCCATGGTCGAGCACTTCGACAAGGGACCGGCGCTCGTCGCCCACGCGCTCAACACGGCCGCGCGCGTCATGAACGCCCGCTACCCGGCCGAGCTGGTCCGCCACCCGCTGCCGCACGACTGCGACCTGCGCCGGCTGTTCCACGCGGACGTCGACGAGCGCAGCCAGGACGTCGCGCGGGCGATCTTCAACCAGCGGCTCGCGGAGAACGCCGACGTGCGGGACTCGGAGATCGCGGTCGACCTCGACGGGCTGTCGTCCGAGCAGCGGATCGAGGTCTTCATGGCGGTCTTCTTCCTCTACGGCATCAAGGTCGGCGCGCTGCAGAACCGAACAGGAATCCGTTGAGATGCCTCGTGATGGGCGCGACCGGGCACCTCGGGTCGCGCCTCGTGCCGGAGCTCCTCGCGGCCGGCCACGACGTCGCCGTGCTCGTGCGCGACAGCGCGCAGGCGACGCGGTTCCCCACCCGGGTCATGGTGCACGTCGGTGATGCCACGGACCCCCATGCGGTGCGGGAGTCGTTGGCGGGCAACGAGCTCGTGTACTTCCTCGTGCACTCGCTCGACCGGGCGGACTTCGCCGACGTCGACCGCGGGGCCGCTCTCGTGCTGGCGGCCGCGGCGGAGGACGCGGGCGTGCGGCAGGTCGTCTACGTCGGCGGCCCGCGGCCCGACTCCACCTCCCCGTCCCCGCACCTCGCCTCGCGGGCCGAGGTCGGCGACGTCGTGGCCGCCGGAGGGGTGCCCGCACTCGTGCTGCGGGCGTCGATGGTCATCGGCGACGGCTCAGCGAGCTTCGAGCTGCTGCGGTCGTCCGCGAAGCTCAGCCCGTGGGTGCCGGTGCCGTCGTGGATGCACAACACCAGCAGGCCGGTCGCCGTCGCCGACGTCGTGCACTACCTCCTCGCCGCCGCCGACCTGCCCGAGCCGGTCGACGGCACGTTCGACGTGCCCGGCCCCGAACAGCTCAGCTACCTCGAACTGGTGCAGCGGTGCGCACGCGTGCTCGGGCTCCCCGTCCGGCTGCCGGTGCCCGCGCCGGTGTGGTCGCACAAGCTCGCCGCGCAGGTCGCCGGACTGGTGACGCCCACACCGGCCGCGGTCGCGGAACCGCTGTTCGCCTCCCTGGACCACGACCTCGCGGCCGACGGCCCGCCCGTCACCGACGTGCTGCCCCCGCCGCCCGGCGGCGTCACGAGCGTCGACAACGCCATCCGCGCCGCGACGGCGCCCGAGCCGGAGAAGTCCGGCGGCGAGGTGTTCACCGAGGAGCGGACCGTGCTCACCGACGCGTCACCGGAGGACGTGTGGCGCACGGTGACCACGTTGGGCGGCAAGAACGGCTGGCACACCATCCCTCTCGTGTGGACGGTCCGCGGCGCGATCGACCACCTCGCCGGCGGCATCGGGCTCTACCGCGGCCGCGCACCCCGGGTCGGAGAAGGCGACGTCGTCGACTTCTGGACCGTCGTGCACCGCGACGACGCGGCGAGGCGGCTGGTGTTGCGGGCGGACATGAAGATGCCCGGCCACACGCTGCTCGACATGCGCGTCGACAGCGACGGCGGCCGGACGCGCTACCGGCAGAAGATCACGTTCACCGCGGACGGACTGCTCGGCCAGCTGTACTGGTGGACGCAGAAACCCTTGCACGACCTCGTGTTCGCAACGATGGCGCGCGGAATCGTCCACGCAGCGGCTAAGGCATGATCTGCGCATGCGCAGCTCACTGTTCAACCACGAGGAGCGGGCCGTCGAGCCCGGAAGCTTCCAACTGCAGAACGAACGCATGCTCAAGGTGGACCTGACCGGCAGCGGCGGCTTCTTCTTCGCCAAGCAGGGGTCGATGATCGCCTACCAGGGCGACGTCGACTTCGCCTACGAGGGCGCCGGTGGCATCGGCAAGCTGTTCAAGAAGGCGTTCACCGGCGAGGGCATGTCGCTGATGAAGGTCTCGGGCAGCGGTGACGTGTTCCTCGCCCAGGACGCCGACGAGATCTTCGTGCTCCACCTGGAGGACGAGAGCGTCACCGTCAACGGCAAGAACGTGCTCGCCTTCGACAGCTCGCTCCGGTGGGACATCAACCGCACCGAGGGCGCGTCGATGCTCAGCGGCGGCCTGTTCAACACCACGTTCACGGGCACCGGGGCGCTGGCCGTGACCGCCTACGGCACGCCGGTCGTGCTGAACGTGGACGTGCCGACGTACGTCGACATGCAGTCGGCCGTGCTGTGGTCGACCTCGCTGCAGTCGTCGATCCGCAAGACGGCCAAGCTCGGCGCGGTCATCGGCCGCGGCTCGGGTGAGGCCTACCAGCTCGCGCTGCAGGGTCAGGGCATCGTCGTCGTGCAGGCGTCGGAAGGCCACCCGATGCCGACCGCGCAGTAGGACCCCGGGTTCCGGCTCGGGTTCCGGACCCGAGCCGGTCCCGCGGTCACGACCCGCTGTAGGAGAGCCGGTCGAAGTTGACGGCGCCGGTGTCGCCCTGCTCGTAGGAGAACGCCACCACCGCGTCGCGGCCGTTCACCGGAACGCCGTCGAACGTCACCGTGCCCCAGGCGTCCCAGCTGTCGGAGACCTTCGGGAAGCTCACCTGGCGCACGACGCTCCCGTTGACCGACAACGTCATCGTGCGCGCGTCGTTGTGGGCGTTCGCGTACCTCACCGTGACGGCGCCGGTGCCCTGTCCGGCCGACGCGCGGTGCACCGTGAACGCCGACGAGGCGCCCTGCGCCCAGAGCCCGTCGACGAAAGCGCGGCCGGAGTAGCCGGTGTGGTTGACGTTCGTCTTGACGCCGCCGGTGTTCAGCGCGTCCTCGGCCTCCAGGTGGGCCGGTGCCGGACAGCCCGAGACCGTGCCCGCCGTGTCGGGGCAGCGGTCCCGCGCGTCGGCCAGGCCGTCGCCGTCGCGGTCGCCGCCGGTCGCACCCGCCAGCGTGATCTCGACGGTGTGCGCGCCGGTCAGGGTCGCGGGGATCTCGGGGCGTGACGGGCGGCCGTCGACCGTGACCGAGCGGATCGTCGTGCCCGCTCCGCGCAAGGAGATCGTCAGGTCGGCGTCGCGGTAGCGCAGGTTCCGCAGGGTGACGTCACCCCAGCCGGCGGGCAGGGTGGGCGCGAACGTCAGGCCCGCGTCGCCGTACCTCAGGCCGAACAGTCCGGTGTGGACCATGTCGAGGAACGCCGTGGCGGACCAGGTCTGGTCGGGTTCCGAACCCCAGTGGAACTTCACCGTGTCGCCCAGCCGCTGGTAACCGCCGTCCACGACACCCGTGGTGCCGTTGTAGATCTCCCAGAACCCGCTGTTGTTGTTCGCGAGCTTCGCGAGACGCGCGGTTTCCGCCGCGAACTTCGCCTGGTCGCCCTGGCGTGCCAGCGCCTTGGCCCACAGGCCCTGCACGAGCGGCCAGACGATCGCGTTGTGCCTGCCGGGCCGGGCCTCGGAGTAGCGGTCCCAGTGCGGGAACGTGTCGGGCATGCCCCACTTCATCCCGCGGGCGTTCGCGACGATCGACCGCGCCCGGTCCGGGTTCGCGACGCCGAAGAGGATCGCGAACGCGAGGCCGGTGCCCTCCTGGTAGGCGCCGCGCGTGCCGTCGGCGAGCAACTGGTAGTCGTACAGGCCCGTGGCCGGGTTCCAGAAGTGCCGGTTGATCGCGGCCTTGAGCGCGGCGGCCTTCGAGCGGTGGCCGGCGGCCTCCCGCGCCCGCCCCAGCCGTTCGGCCATGTTCGCCGCGTTGACGTAGGCGGCGTAGTAGACCTCGTTGGTGCTCAGGTACATCCCGCTCGCGATGCCCGGCCACGGCATGCTGCCGGTGCTGACCGACTCGGTCGCGTCGGCCGGCGGTGCGGGATAGCCCGCGATGCCGTCGTTGAAGAACGACGCGCCGGTGAACAGCCCGTAGGTGGCGTTGAAGCCGGCGCTGCCGGCGTTCTCGCGGATCGACAGGGTGTTCCTGGCGGTGTCGTAGGCGTTGCCGAGGAACTCGCGGTCGCCGGTGACGAGGTAGTGGTGCCACGCGGCGGTGAGCCAGACGACCTGGTCCCACTGCTGGTCGTCCTGCTGCACCCGCAGGGCCCCGGCGGAGTCCCTGTCGACCACGGCCCAGAGCGTGTTCTCCGCCAGGGCCGGGGACAGCTGGCTGGCCGCGTTCCAGCTGTTGATCGACGCGTCGCGCGTCCACGGCTGCTGGTAGCCGCCGCCCGCGCGGACGAAGCCGACGGCCGGGTCCTGCAGGCCGCTCCTGTTGTAGCGCGGGTCGTAGGCCAAGGTGTTGCGCCGCAAGAGGTTGTCCAGCGCCGCCGTGTACGCGGTGCCGTACAGCGCCTGGCTGTCCGGGTTCGCGAACCGCAGCGACGGCGGCGTGGCGGCGGTCGCCGGTGAGGCACCGGAGAGCACGCCGCACACCGTCACCACGCTCAGAAGGACACGACCGATCCACCGCCGGGGGCTCATTCCGGGCACCTCTCCCGGCCCCGGGACCGACCCGTGGCCGAAGGGCAGTGGACCATGGAACCGCTCTCACGGAGAGTACCGGGGCGATTCCTGTCCGCTTGTGTCACACCCCGCCGCGGCCTCTCCTCCGGGAGGACGCCCGTCACTGCGCCGGAACGGCGATGGCCTCCCGCGCCACGGGGCCGCTCGACGCGGGATTCCGGCCGGTGCAGGGGTTGCCGTCGCGGCGCCGCGGCTCAGCCGAGCAGCGCGCGGGCCACGGCTCGTCCGGAGAGCCAGGCGGTCTGCACGCGCGGACGGCCGAACGCGTCACCGCAGAGCCACACCCGGCCGTCGGTCGCGTACGGCGACGCGTCACCGGCCTCGGGCTGGGCGTAGGTCCAGCGGTGCACCTCGATCCGCGGTGGGGCGCTGAGTCCGAGCAGCTCGCCGACGGCCTCCGCCAGCACCGGACCGGCGGCATCGGGGTCGTCCAGGTGCGCGGCGGCCAGTCCTGCGGTGGAGTGGGCGACCAGGACCGGGGCGCCGTCGCCGCGGCGGTCACCGTCGTCGCAGACGGTGGCCAGGACGGGGTGGTCGTTGACGAACGCCCCGGGCAGGGACGCCCACGAGCGGTCCGGGTAGGTCAGGACGGCGGCGATCACCGGCCGCCAGGTCTGGCGGGACGCGGCCGAGGCGACCGCGGGCGGCGGGGACAACCGCAGGGCCTGTGAGCCCGGCATGGCGAGCACCACCACGTCCGCGTCCTCCGGCACGGAGTCGACCCGCGTGGACAGCCGGACGTCGAGTCCGCGGGCGAGGTCGACCGCCAGGCCGCGCAGCCCACCCGGAGCGGCCCACCGGACCGGTCCCCGCGTGTCCCGGCCCTCCGGGAAGACCTTGAGCGTGTCGGTCCAGGGCCGGGCGAGGTCCCGTGCCCGCCAGGACTCGACCTGCCCGGCGAAATCCGGGTCGTCGACGACGAAGTAGGCAGCACCGATGTCCGCGTACCGGCCGCCGACCCGCTTGCCGGCCATCCGCCCGCCCACGACCCGGCCGCGTTCGACGACCCGCACCCGCGCGCCACCGTCCGCCAGCGCGCGTGCGCACGAGAGTCCGGCGATTCCCGCCCCGACCACGACAACGTCCACACAGGTCACCCTAGGCGCCGGCCGCACCGGCCACACGTCTGCACGACCGCGCCGGGCGCGGAGCGCCTACCCGGCCCTGCCTGCCGCCGGCACCGGCTCGGAGTCCTCGCCGAACAGCCCGTCGAGCTCCCCGGCGGGCAGGGTCTGCGTCGAGTTGTGCTCACGCACGATCCGCCACCCGTCCGGCGTGCGGCGCCAGACCAGCGAGGTCGTAGTGCGGATGTCCGTCACGCCGTCGGGGGTGGCGATCCGCGCCGCGAACCGCAGGGTGGACGCCGCGAGGTCACCGGAGACGAGGACGTGCGGGCCGTCGTCGACCGCGTGGTGGGCGGAGGTCATCCCCTGGAAGGCCGGGGTCCAGATCTCGCCGTACGCGGCGGCCGACGTCGCCACGCGGTGCTCGGGGTCGAAATCGTCGTAGAGGCGGACGTCCGGGGCGCCGAAGTCGTAGAACTCGCCGAAGACCCGCCGGAAGTCGAAGGGCTCGTCCCCTTCGCGGCGGTCCCAGCCGAACACCCAGCGCTCGTGCAGGTCCGCGATCACCCGTTCGTCGTTCATGCTCTCGACGCTAGGGCCGCCGGCGTCCTCCCGGGAGGGTGTGCCACACCCACCCACGGCCGCGGGAGGACCGGCGTGTTCCCGGCCCTCCCGCGGTGCCGCGCGATCGTCAGATCTTGCCCGCCGCCACGTCGGCGAGGGTCACGCGGGACGACTTGTAGGTGACGATCGCGTGCTTCGACGGGGTCTTCGAGTCCTTCGCCGGGAAGATCTCGTTGCTGATGGGCAGACCGTTGTCGAAGTCGAGGGTGAGCACCGTCGAGGCGTCACCGCCCAGGATGTCGGGGCTCGCGCTGAGGTTCAGCACGCGCTTGCCGCCGGCCTCGGCCTCGGCGACGGTCACCTCCTTGATCGTGGCGAGCAGCTTCAGCACTCCGGCGCGGACGTCGGCGTTGGCGGCACCGACGAACAGCGCGTACGTGCTGTTGCTCCACAGGTGGTTGTTGATGCGGTTCTCGAGCTCCTTGCCCGTCGGACGCGGCCGCGGGGCGGGGACCTGCTTGCCGAGCTTGCGGAACTCCTCCGCCATCTCGGCCTGGGCGTCCGCCCACGCCTTGTCCGCCTCGGCGGGGCTCAGGCCGAGTCCCAGGGCGTTGCCGGCGGGGGTGACCATCGCGGTCCTGGCCTTCTCCACGTCGCCTTCGGCGGCCAGGCGGGCCGCCGCCATCACCTTGGCGTCGAACGGCATGGCCTGGTCGTCGTTCTTGGCCACCGAGCTCGCCAGCGTCTTCGGCGAGTCGCCCTTGAAGATCTGGCCGCGGTCGCTGTAGACGGTGTAGTAGACGTACGGCGTGCCGTCGGGCGCGGGCTTCGTGCCGACGATCAGCGACGCGTCGCCCGGCAGCGTTCCCCCGCCTTGACCTCGGAGGCGAGCTTCACCAGCGGCGACTCGACCACCGCCTGCGGCGCGGCCTCGGACCGGCCAGCGTCGGACGGCCCGGCCGGGGTGGTGCCGCTCGTCGTCGCCATCACGACGACCACCGCGACGGCGGCCGCGCCCACGGCGGCGGCGCTCACCCCGGTCCAGGACCTCCACCGCCGGGGTCGCACGACGGTGCTCCCGGGTTCCGCCATCGCCGCCCGCAGTGCCGTGCGAGCACGGTCGTAGGCCTCGGCGTCGGGGGACGGGACATCACGCAGCTTCTTCATCAGGTCCATCTCATCCATGGGGGTGTCTTCTCACGTTGTCGGGACTTGCAGCAGCGCGGCCACCTCGGGGGCCTCTCGCAACGCCTTGCGCGCCTGGTGCAGCAGCCGGCGCGCCGTGCCGGCCGGGATGTCGAGCACCCGGCCCGCCTCCGCGACCGTCAGGTCCTCCCAGGCGACCAGGCCGAGCACCTCCCGTTCCTCCGGTTTGAGCCGGTCCAGTGCCGTGCGCAGCAACGCCTGCGCGTCCACGCGGGCATCGACCGCCGGCCACGGGTCCCAGTCGCTCACCACGCGGGTGAGGTCCGCCGACGGCTCCTCGGCCGGCTCCGACCGCCAATGCCGCCGCACCCTGTTGAGCGCGACTCCGTAGAGCCAAGGCCTGGCTTCGGGAAATGACCGGTCGTAGGTCGCACGGGACTCGTAGGCCGCCACCCAGACGTCGCCGAGCACGTCCTCGGCGGCCTGCCGACCCACTCTGCGCGCGAGGTAGTTCCCGATCGCGGTCTCGTGGCGGCTGATCACCTCCACGAAGGCGTCGGTGTCTCCGCGCAGTGATCTGCCGATCAGTTCCGCGTCTGACGACATGAAGCTCCTCGGGTTTCGCTTCGCCCTTGCACCCCGTCTTTGCCAACGCGCGCCGAAACCGTTCAGGTTGCTCCCCCGAGTCGTCGAAGCGGCTGGTCAGCGCGCTCTCACGCCCGGCCGCGCGCAGCGGGGCGACCGCGGGGGCATGCTCTTGCGGCCGGGACCGATGAGTTCGTGCGGCCACCGCGGTCAACCTGCCGACCAGGAACGGAAAGGAAGCTCCATGACCCAGCTGGTGAAGGTGCAGAACTTCGTCGTGTCGCGGGACGGGTTCGGCGCGGGAGAGGACCAGACGCTCGACAGGCCGTTCGGCCACGCCGACCCGGGCGCCATGTTCGCGTGGGCGGGCGCCACGGCGAGCTGGCCCAACCGCACCGACCCCGGCGGCACCCGCGGCCTCGACGACTACCTGACCCGCGACTTCGCGAACAACATCGGCGCGGAGATCATGGGCGCCCACAAGTTCAGCCCGCACCGCGGCCCGTGGGAGAACCACGACTGGCAGGGCTGGTGGGGCGACGAACCGCCGTTCCACACGCCGGTCTTCGTCCTGACCCACCACGTGCGGCCGTCGTTCACCCTCTCCGACACGACCTTCCACTTCGTCGCCGGCGACCCGGCCGACGTCCTGCGCCAGGCCAAGGAAGCCGCGCGGGGCAAGGACGTGCGGATCGGCGGCGGCGCCACGACCATCCGCTCGTTCCTCGACGCCGACCTGATCGACACGCTGCACGTCGCGGTGTCGCCGGTCGAGCTCGGGCACGGCGTGCCGTTGTGGAAGTCGCCGGACGAGCTGCTCGACCGGTTCCACGTGGACGTCGTGCCGAGCTCGAGCGGGGTGACGCACCACCTGTTCTGGCGCAGGTGACGTGTGCGGCGCCGGGGCTCCCGGCGCCGCGGTTCAGCGCCGTGTCACCCGTTCCAGCAGCCCGAGCGCCCTGGCGAGCACCGGTGAGTCGTCGTCAGCGCGCACAGCGGCCACCAGGTCGACGCCCTGGTTCCCGGCCAGCGGCCGGTAGGTCGTCCCCGGCACACCGAGCTCCGCCACGGGCCGCGGGACCACCGCCACCCCCAGCCCCGACGCCACGAAAGTGACCAGCGTCGAGGTCTCCGCGACCTCGTGCCGGATGCGTGCCTCGAAACCCGCCGAGCGGCACAGGTCCGTGACGATGCCGTGCATGACGGACCGTCCGCGGGAGGCGTGCACGATCAGGTCCTGGTCGCGCAGGTCCTCGACGCCCAAGCGCTTGCGGCGGGCCAGCGGGTGGCCTTCGGGCAGCGCGACGATCAGCTGGTCGCGGCGGACCGTGGTCACCCTCAGCGCGGAGTGCTCGACGGGCGGGCGCAGCAGGGCGAGGTCGATGCGGCGGCCGAGCAGGGAGTCGAGCTGGTCCGGGGCGAGCATCTCGCCGCGGAACGTGAAGTCGACGGCCGGCAGCTCCTCGCGCAGGGCCCGGGCGAAGGCGGGCAGCAGGCTGTAGGTGGCGGAGCCGACGCAGCCGACGACGAGGCGGCCCTGCAGTCCCTTGGCCACGCGCTGGGCTTCGGCGGCCGCGTCGTCCACGGCGGTGAGCACGGCTCGGGCCCGTTCGAGGTACACCGCGCCGGCGCCGGTCAGCTCCACCTTGCGGGTCGTGCGGTGCAGGAGCGCCACCCCGAGCTCGGCCTCCAGCTGCTGGATCTGCTGCGACAGCGGTGGCTGGGCCATGTTCAGGCGTTCGGCGGCGCGCCCGAAGTGCCGTTCCTCGGCGACAGCGACGAAGTAGCGCAGGTGACGCAGTTCCACGCGATTGATATTCCCAGAGTCTCACCGGGCACGAAATGAGTATTTCTGAATATCGCCGCAGGGGCCTAGCGTCGAGACCATGACCGACGTCGTGATCTGCGAACCCGTCCGCACACCGGTCGGGCGGTTCGGCGGGGCCCTGTCCTCGCTCAGCGCCGCCGACCTGGCCACGGCCGTGCTCACCGAACTGGTGCGGCGCACGGGGCTGGGAGAGGGCGATGTCGACGACGTCGTGATCGGGCAGAGCTACGCGAGCGGCGAGTCGCCGGCGATCGGCCGGGTCGCGGCGCTGGACGCGGGACTCGGCACGGGCGTGCCCGGCATCCAGGTCGACCGGCGCTGCGGCTCCGGGTTGCAGGCCGTGCTCTACGCGGCAGGACAGGTCGCGACCGGTGCGGCGCGGGTCGTCGTGGCAGGCGGTGCCGAGTCGATGTCGCAGGTCGAGCACTACGCGCTCGGGCTGCGCACGGGCGTCCGCAGCGGCGGCGTGCAGCTCGTCGACCGCCTCGACCGGGCCAGGGAGACCGCCGGCGGCAGGTTCCACCCGGTGCCCGGCGGCATGCTCGAGACGGCCGAGAACCTCCGCCGCGAGTACGGCATCTCGCGCGAGGAGCAGGACGAGCTGGCGGTGCGGTCGCAGCAGCGGTGGGGCGCGGCCGACGAGGCCGGGCTGTTCGCCGACGAGCTCGTGCCGGTGACCGTCCCGGGGCGCCGCGGCAAGCCCGATCTCACGGTCGGCAGGGACGAGCACCCGCGACCGGACACGACCCTGGAAGACCTGGCCGCGCTCAGGCCCGTGCGGCTGAGGCTGGACCCGGAGTCCACCGTCACCGCGGGCAACGCGAGCGGCCAGAACGACGGCGCGGCGCTGTGCGTCGTCACCACCCGCGACGAGGCCGAGAAGCGCGGGCTGCGGCCGTTGCTCGCGCTGAGGTCCTGGGCCGTCACCGGCGTCGGGCCGGAGGTCATGGGCATCGGGCCGGTGTCCGCCTCGGCCGCCGCGCTCGGCCGCGCCGGGCTCACCCTCGACGACGTCGACGTCATCGAGCTCAACGAGGCGTTCGCCGCGCAGGTGCTCGCCGTGCTGCGCGAGTGGGAGCTCGACCCGGCCGACGACCGGCTCAACCCCAACGGGTCCGGCATCTCGCTCGGCCACCCGGTCGGCGCGACCGGCGCGCGGATCCTCGCGACGCTCGCGCACGAGATGCGCCGCCGCGGCAGCCGCTACGGCCTGGAGACGATGTGCATCGGCGGCGGCCAGGGCCTGGCCGCCGTCTTCGAGGCGGTGCGCTGATGGGCGTCGAGGTCCACCACGTCGTCAGCGGGAGGCGGGACGGTCCTGTCGTCGTGCTGTCCGGGTCGCTCGGGTCGGCGCTGGAGATGTGGGACGCCACCGTTCCCGCGCTCGAGGAGCACTTCCGCGTCGTCCGCTACGACACCCGCGGTCACGGCCGCTCCCCCGTCGTCCCCGGCGCCTGCACCCTCGACGACCTGGCCGACGACCTCGTCGGGCTGCTCGACCGGCTCGGCGTGCCGAAGGCGCACCTGGTCGGGCTGTCGCTCGGGGGCATGACGGCGCTGCGCGTGGCCGCCCGCGACTCCGAGCGCGTCGACCGGCTCGCGGTCCTGTGCACGAGCGCCTGCCTCGGGCCCGCGTCGACCTGGACCGACCGCGCCGCCCTCGTCCGCGCGGAGGGCACGCGGGCGGTGGCGGAGTCCGTCGTCCAGCGCTGGTTCACCCCGGCGTACCGGGACCGTGCGCCGTGGGAGGCGATGGTGGCGGCCACCCCCGCCGAGGGGTACGCCAGTTGCTGCGAGGCGATCGCCGGCATGGACCAGCGCGCGGGCCTGCGCGGGATCACCGCGCCCACCCTCGCGATCGCGGGGGCCGACGACCCGGCGACGCCACCGGACCACCTGCGGGAGATCGCCACGTCCGTCCGGAACGGACAGCTCCTCGTCGTGCCGGGAGCCGCGCACCTCGCCAACGCCGAACAGCCGGGCGCCGTCACGGCCGCGCTCGTCGACCACCTCACGGAGGAGAACCGCTCATGAGCCTGGACAAGGTGGTCGGCGGACCGGCCGAGGCCGTGGCGGGCATCCGGTCCGGTTCCAGCGTCGCGGTCGGCGGGTTCGGGCTCGCGGGCATCCCGTGGTTTCTCATCGAGGCGTTGCTGGACCAGGGCGCCGACGACCTGACGATCGTCTCCAACAACTGCGGCGTCGACGGCGCCGGTCTCGGCCTGCTGCTCGAACACCGCCGCATCAGCCGCGTCATCGCGTCGTACGTGGGTGAGAACAAGGAGTTCGCCCGGCAGTACCTCGCCGGCGAGCTGACCGTCGAGCTCACTCCACAGGGGACGCTCGCCGAACGGCTGCGGGCGGGCGGTTCCGGCATCGGCGCCTTCTACACGCCCACCGGCGTCGGCACGCTGGTGTCCGAGGGCGGCCTGCCGTGGCGCCACCACCCCGACGGCACCGTCGCGCTCTCCTCACCGCCCAAGGAGGTCCGCACCTTCCACGGCAAGCAGATGGTGCTGGAGGAGTCGATCGTCACCGACGCGGCGCTCATCCGGGCCGCCGTCGCCGACCGGGCGGGCAACTGCGTCTTCCACGCCGCCGCCCGCAACTTCAACCCGGCCGCCGCGATGGCGGGCCGGTTCACCGTCGTCGAGGCCGAACGCGTCGTCGAGGCCGGCGAGATCCACCCCGACCAGGTGCACCTGCCCGGCGTGTTCGTGCAGAGCGTCGTCGCCCTGACCCCCGAGCAGGCCGCCCGCAAGGACATCGAGAAGCGCACGACCCGAGCCCGCCGGGAGGCGAACTGACATGGCCTGGACCCGCGACGACATGGCCGCCCGCGCCGCGCTCGAGCTGCGCGACGGCGAGTACGTCAACCTGGGCATCGGCCTGCCCACGCTGATCCCGGACCACCTGCCCGCGGACTCGACCGTGACGCTGCACGCGGAGAACGGCATCCTCGGCGTCGGCCCGTTCCCCTACGACGACGAGGTCGACCCGGACCTGATCAACGCCGGCAAGCAGACCGTCAGCGTGCTGCCGGGGGCGTCGTTCTTCGACTCCCCCACCAGCTTCGCGATGATCCGCGGCGGCCACATCGACACCGCGGTCCTCGGCGGCATGCAGGTCTCCGCGCACGGGGACCTCGCCAACTGGATGGTGCCCGGCGCGATGGTCAAGGGCATGGGCGGCGCGATGGACCTCGTGAGCGGCGCCCGCCGGGTCATCGTCCTCATGGAGCACACCGCCCGCGGCGGCGACCCGAAGCTGGTCGCCACCTGCACGTTGCCGCTGACCGGACGTGGCGTCGTCTCGCGCGTCATCACCGACCTGGCCGTGCTCGACGTCGCGGACGGCGCGTTCGCGCTCGTCGAGCTCGCCCCCGGTGTCACGGTCGAGGAGGTCGTGGCGAAGACCGGCGCACCGGTCGCGGCGGCAGCACCGGACCGTCCTGGTCCGCCCGCGGCACGGCACCCGGCCTGAACTCGGCGCCGCCGGGGAGAACCGGGCCAGGTGCACCCCTGCTACCTGCCCGGTGTCCCCCATCGGCGGGAGCTGCTCGGAAGGCTACCTCCCGAGCAGCTCCGCGCCGTCCACCTCAGCTCGCCGCGAGCTCCGAGCCGGCCCGGTAGGCCTCGACGGCGGCGTCGCGTTCGACCGGGGACCACCCGAGCGGACCGGCGATCAGGTCGGCGACCTCACCGGCCACGGAGGCACCGAAGTCGAGGTGCTCCATGGCGATCCGCGTGCGGCGGGCCAGGACGTCCTCCAGGCCCAGCGCGCCCTCGTGCGTCACGGCGTACACGATCTCCGCCGCCAGGTGGCCCGCGACCGGCGAGGCCAGTGACGGGTCCCGGGCGATGAGCGCCAGCACGTCGGACACGGCCGAGCCGTAGCGGCGCAGCAGGCGCTCCACAGTGGACGTGGGCAGGCCGGACTCCGCAGCGACTCGAGCCCGGTCCGCCCACAGCTCGTGGAAACCGACCGCGCCGCACAACGGCAGCCGGGCGGTCAGGGAGGGCGCCACCGCGCGCCCCAGGCCGGAGACAGCGGCGTCGACCACGTCCGCGGCCATCACGCGGTAGGTCGTGTACTTGCCGCCCGCGATCACGAAGAACCCCGGCTCGGGCTCGGCGACGGCGTGCTCGCGCGACAGCTTCGACGTGTCGCTGGACGCCCCGGCGAGCAACGGCCGCAGCCCCGCGTAGGTGCCGACGACGTCGTCCACCGACAACGGCGACCGCAGCACGGCGTTGACGTGGTCGAGGATGTACGAGACGTCCTCGGCGGTGGCCGCGACGTCTTCCGGCGCACCGGAGTACGGCGTGTCCGTGGTGCCGATGATCCAGTGTGCGCCCCACGGGATCACGAACAGCACCGACTTCTCGGTCTGCGTGATCAGGCCGCCGTCGAGCTGGATCTTCGAGCGCTCCACCAGCACGTGCACGCCCTTGGACATCCGCACCTCGAACGGCGGTGTGCCGGGCGACATGGCGTTGAGCGAGTCGGTCCACACGCCGGTCGCGCTGATCACGCGGCGGGCGCGCACGACGTGCGTGACGCCGGAGAGCTCGTCGCGCACCGAGGCACCGGCGACCCGGCCGTCCACGCGCAGCAACGACGTGACCCGTGCCCGTGAGACGACGGTCGCGCCGTGCTGGGCGGCCGTGCGGACCAGCGCCGACACGAGGCGGGCGTCGTCCACCTGCGCGTCGTAGTAGCGGATCGCGCCCGCGAACGCGTCGGCGTCCAGGGAGGGGCCGATGCCGGCCATCTTGCGGCGGGACAGGTGCCGGTGCATCGGCACGGCACCGGCGCCGCCGATCGAGTCGTACAGCAGCACGCCCGCGCCGACGTAGGCGCGTTCCCACTGCTTCTTCAGCGGGAAGAGGAACGGCACCGGCCGCACCAGGTGCGGTGCGAGCCGGCGCAGCAGCAACCCGCGTTCCTTCAGAGCTTCCCGGACCAGCTTGAACTCCAGCTGCTCCAGGTACCGCAGCCCGCCGTGGACGAGCTTGCTGGACCGGCTCGACGTGCCCGCCGCCCAGTCGTCGGCCTCGACCAGTGCGACGGACAGCCCGCGGGAGGCCGCGTCGAGGGCGGCGCCCGCGCCGACCACGCCACCGCCGACGACGAGCACGTCGAACTCCGTGGTGCCCAGGGCCTCCAGGGACCGGGCACGCCGAGCCGGATCCAGCCTTGCGAACAACTTCTTCAGCTCCTCAGGGGAAATCAGCGGACGTCGGAGTCGACCCAGTCGAACGACTTGGTGACGGCCTTCTTCCAGTTGCGGTACTCGCGCTCGCGCTCGTCGGCGTCGAGCTCCGGCGTCCAGCGCTTGTCCTCGGCCCAGTTCGCGCGGAGCTCGTCCAGGGACGACCAGTAGCCGACGGCCAGACCGGCGGCGTACGCGGCACCCAGGGCGGTGGTCTCGGCGACGACCGGGCGCACGACCGGCACGTCCAGCACGTCCGCCTGGAACTGCATCAGCAGCTCGTTCGCGACCATGCCGCCGTCGACCTTCAGCTCGGTCAGCGGCACACCGGAGTCGGCGTTCATCGCGTCCAGCACCTCGCGGGTCTGGAACGCCGTCGCCTCCAGCACGGCCCGCGCCAGGTGGCCCTTGTTGACGAACCGGGTCAGGCCGACGACGGCGCCACGGGCGTCGGAACGCCAGTACGGGGCGAACAGACCGGAGAACGCGGGCACGAAGTACGCGCCGCCGTTGTCCTCGACCGTCCGCGCGAGCGTCTCGATCTCCGGCGCGGAGCCGATGATGCCGAGGTTGTCGCGCAGCCACTGCACGAGCGAGCCCGTGACGGCGATGGAGCCTTCGAGCGCGTAGACGGGCGCCTCGTCACCGATCTTGTAGCAGACGGTGGTGAGCAGGCCGTTCTTCGAGGCGACCTTCTCGGTACCGGTGTTCAGCAGCATGAAGTTGCCGGTGCCGTAGGTGTTCTTCGCGGTGCCGGGCTCGTAGCAGGCCTGGCCGAACGTCGCCGCCTGCTGGTCGCCGAGGATGCCCGCGATCGGCACGCCCTTCAGGACGCCGCCGGGGCCGCCGGTGCCGTAGACCTCCGAGGACGAGCGGATCTCGGGGAGCATGGACACCGGGATGCCCATCTCGCCCGCGATCTCGGCGTCCCACTGCAGCGTGTCGAGGTCCATCAGCATGGTCCGCGACGCGTTGGTGACGTCCGTGGCGTGCACACCGCCGTTGGGGCCGCCGGTGAGGTTCCACAGCGTCCACGTGTCGGTGTTGCCGAACAGCAGGTCGCCTGCCTCGGCGCGCTCCCGGGCGCCTTCGACGTTGTCGAGGATCCAGCGGATCTTGGGGCCGGAGAAGTAGGTCGCGAGCGGCAGGCCGACCTTGGCCTTGTAGCGGTCGGCGCCACCGCCGAGCGCCCCGAGCTCGTCGACGATCGCCTGGGTGCGGGTGTCCTGCCAGACGATGGCGTTGTAGACGGGCTCACCGGTGTTCTTGTCCCACACCACGGCCGTCTCGCGCTGGTTCGTGATGCCGACGGCGGCGAGGTCGCCGGTGTTGAGGTCGGCCTTGGCGAGCGCCTGGCCGATCACGAACCGGGTGTTCTCCGAGATCTCCACCGGGTTGTGCTCGACCCAGCCGGCTCTCGGGAAGATCTGCTCGTGCTCCTTCTGGCCCACGGAGACGATGGAGCCGCTGTGGTCGAAGATGATCGCCCGCGTGCTGGTGGTGCCCTGGTCGACGGCGAGAACGTACTGCGTCATCGAAGCTGTCCTTTCGGGATGGTCAGGTCAGAACGCGAGCGAGGCGACGACACCGGCGAGCGCGCCACCGATGACCGGGCCGACGACGGGCACCCAGGAGTAGCCCCAGTCGGAGTCCTTCTTGCCGACGGCCTCGCCGTCGGTGCCCCGGTAGGACAGCGGGAGGAGGGCGTGCGCGATGCGCGGGCCGAGGTCGCGGGCCGGGTTGATCGCGTAGCCGGTGGGGCCGCCGAGGGAGGCGCCGATGCCGACGACGAGCATCGCGACGGCCAGCGGGCCGAGCTGGGTCGGGGTCTTGCCGAGGGCGAGGACCACGAAGACCAGGACGAACGTGCCGATGACCTCGCACACCAGGTTCCAGGTGTAGCTGCGGATCGCCGGGCCGGTGGAGAAGACCGCGAGCTTGAGGCCCTCGTCGGGCGTCTCGTCGAAGTGCGGCTTGTAGGCGAGCCACGCGAGCACGGCACCGAGGAACGCGCCGAGGAACTCACCGGCGAAGTAGACGAGGGTCGAGGTCACGCTCACCGGCACGCCGGGGGCGAACTCGTCCGCGCCACTGGTGAGGATGCCGATCGTCACGGCGGGGTTGAGGTGCGCCCCCGACTTGTACGCGATGTAGACACCGGCGAAGACACCGAGACCCCAACCGAAGTTGATCAACAGCCAGCCGCCGTCGAACCCCTTCGACTTCGCGAGCAGCACGTTGGCCACCACGCCCGCACCCAGCAACAACAAGATGCCCGTGCCGAGCAACTCGCTGAGGAACACTGTCCCGAGACCCACGCTGGCCTCCCATTCGTCCTTGAACGGCTGATCACCCCGTGGTGATTGACGCGGAACGTAATGAGCCGCGTCACGCCTGCTCAACGGGCACGTTTCGACAATGTCGACACCTGTGACCCCCGAAAGCGTGACCAACCGGTCACGCTGCGCGCAGACAAGGCGTTTCAGGCTCGCGTCCAGGGGTGACGGCCGCCCCAGCTGTTCGACATTGCCGACACGGGTCGTCTCAATTACGTTCTTCGCGTGCCGGGACCCATCCAGTCGATCGAACGAGCCGCAGCCGTGCTGCGGCTCCTGGCGCGTGGCTCGGGCCACCACGGTCTCACGGAAATAGCGGACTCGCTCGGTCTCGCCCGCGGCACCGCGCACGGGATTCTCCGGACGCTGCAACGGGTCGAGTTCGTCGAGCAGGACCAGGCGACGGGCCGCTACCGCCTCGGCGCGGCGCTGCTGCACCTCGGAACGTCCTACCTGGACGCGAACGAACTGCGTTCTCGATCGATCAACTGGGCCGACACGCTGGCCGCGCGCAGCGGCCAGGAGGTCAGGATCGGCATGCACCACGACGGCGCCGTGCTCGTCGTGCACCACGTGTTCCGGCCCGATGACTCCGTGCAGACCCTGGGCATCGGCGCGATGCTGCCGTTGCACGCCACCGCGCTCGGCAAGGTGCTGCTCGCCTACGACCCCGACCTGTCGGCGGCCGCACGCCGGCGGGAGCTCACGTCGCTGACGCGCAGGACGATCACGCGCGCGCAGATGCTGGAGCGGGTGCTGACCGAGGTGCGCGCGCAGGGCTGGGCGGGTGAGGCGGAGGAGTACATGCCCGGTGAGGCCAGCATCGCCGCGCCCATCCGCATCCCCGGTGGCCTGGTCGTCGGCGCGATCGGCATCTCCGGCGCGGTCGACCGCCTGTGCGACTCCGCCGGGAGGCCGCGGCAGACGCTGGTGCGCCAGGTCGTGCAGGCTGCGGACTCCGTCACCACTTCGCTTGTCGACGAGAACTGAGGGGCTCGCCGTGCAACGGTTCGTAATGGCGATCGACCAGGGGACGACGTCGACGCGCTGCATCGTCTTCGACCAGAACGCCCGCCTGGTCGCGGTCGCGCAGCGCGAGCACCGCCAGTACCACCCGCGGCCCGGCTGGGTCGAGCAGGACGCGGTGGAGATCTGGCGCAACGTCGACCGGATCGTGCCGCAGGCGTTGCGGCAGGCGGGGATCGGCGCCGAGCAGGTCGTCGCGATGGGCATCACGAACCAGCGCGAGACGTTCGTGCTGTGGGACCGCCACACCGGCGTCCCGGTCGGCCGCGCGATCGTGTGGGAGGACATCCGCACCGAGGAACTCGTCGCGTCACTGGGGAAGCAGCCCGGCATCGAGGAGGTCCGCGACCGCTGCGGCCTGCCGCTCGCGACGTACTTCTCGGCGCCGTCGCTGCGCTGGATGCTCGACAACACCGCCGGGCTGCGCGCCAGGGCCGAACGCGGCGACGTCCTGTTCGGCACCATGGACACCTGGCTGATCTGGAACCTCACCGGCGGCGTCAACGGCGGCCTGCACGTCACCGACGTGACCAACGCGTCGCGGACGATGCTGATGAACCTGTCGACGCGGCAATGGGATCCGATGCTGCTGGAGTTCTTCGGTGTGCCTTCGGTGGTGCTGCCGGAGATCCGCCCGTCGACCGAGATCAGCGGTGTCACGACGCGGGTGGTGCCGGGCATCTCGATCACGGCGGCGCTGGGCGACCAGCACGCTGCGCTGTTCGGGCAGACGTGCTTCGAGAAGGGCTCGATCAAGGGCACGTACGGCACCGGCGGCTTCCTGCTGATGAACACCGGCGACGAGCTCGTGCGGTCGAAGCACGGCCTGCTGACCACGATCGGCTACCAGATCGGCGGGGAACCGGCGTACGCGCTGGAGGGCTCGATCGCCGTCGCCGGGTCGCTCGTGCAGTGGTTCCGCGACAACCTCGGGCTGATCCACTCCGCGCCGGAGATCGAGACGCTGGCGCGCACGGTGAAGGACAACGGTGGCTGCTACATCGTGCCGGCGTTCTCGGGCCTGTTCGCGCCGCACTGGCTCGCGCAGGCGCGCGGGCTCGTCGTCGGGCTCACGTCCTACATCAACAAGGGCCACCTGGCGCGAGCCGTGCTGGAGGCGACCGGCTGGCAGACGCGCGAGGTCGTGGACGCCATGAACGCCGACCTCGGGGCGCCGACGCCGGTGCTGAAGGTGGACGGCGGCATGACGGCCGACCACCTGCTGATGCAGTTCATCGCGGACGTGCTGGACATCCCGGTGCAGCGGCCGCTGGTCGCGGAGACGGTGTCGCTGGGCGCCGCCTACGCCGCCGGCCTCGCCGCCGGGTACTGGCCGGACCTCGAGGGACTGCGCCGCAACTGGCACCTGGCGGCGCGGTGGAACCCGGTGATGGACGCGCGGTACCGCGAGGCCGAGTACGCGAACTGGAAGCGGGCCGTGGAACTCACGTTCGCGTGGGCCCGCTCCAGCCCGTCCACTTAGGAACGCTGCTTGCGCACCCAGGCGGCCACGTCGTCCGCCTCGATCGGCAACGCGTCCGAGAGGACGTCCGCGCCGGTCGAGGTGACCACGAGGTCGTCCTCGATGCGCACGCCGATGCCCCGCAGCTCCGGCGGCAGCGTCTCGTCGTTGGGGTGGAAGTACAGGCCCGGCTCGACGGTCAGCGCCATGCCGCGCTCGAGGACGCCCTGCTGGTAGGTCTCCTGCCGGGCGTCGGCGCAGTCGTGCACGTCGAGGCCCAGGAAGTGCCCGGTGCCGCAGACGATGTAGCGGCGGTGGTGCTGACCGGACGGGTCGAGCGCCTTGTCGACGCTGACCGGCAGCAGCCCCCAGTCGTGCAGGCCCTCGGCGAGCACGCGCATGGCGGTGTGGTGGAAGGCGCTGTAGTCGTTACCCGGCCGGACCTCGGCGAGCGCCGCCACGTGCGACCTGTGCACGAGGTCGTAGACCTGGCGCTGCGGCTCGCTGAACTCACCGCTCACCGGGAACGTCCTGGTGACGTCGGCGGTGTAGAGGGAGTTCATCTCCACGCCGGCGTCGAGCAGCAGCAGGTCGGCGTCGTTCACGCGGCCGTCGCAGCGCGTCCAGTGCAGCACCGGGGCGTGCGGCCCGGCGGCGACGATCGAGGTGTAGCCGGGACCCTTGCCCTCGGTGCGGGCGCGGCGGTCGAACGTGCCCTGCAGCCACCGCTCTCCCCCGCCGCGCACGGCCTGGCCGAGCTCCACGGCGACGTCGGCGAAGCCCTTGACGCTCGCGTCGACGGCCTGGCGGAGCTGCTCGACCTCCCAGTCGTCCTTGATGCGGCGCAGCTCCGCGAGAACGGTGCGCAGCTCGTCGCTGTGCGAACCGGTCAGCGCGTCGAGCAGCGGGTCGACCCCCTTGGCGGCGAGCGTCTCGGGGTGGCGGCCGCGCAGGGCGTTCGCCAGGTCCTCGAGCGGACGGGCCGTGACGCCGAGCGCCTCGCCCCACTCCTTCGGGCCCGCCGCAGCGCCGATCCAGAACGGGCTGCGGTCGGCGTCACCGAAGAAGTCGACGCTGTGCGCCTCGGACGGCACCGGCACGAACAGGGTGGCGTCGTCGTCGCACAGCACCAGCACGGCGCCTTCGACCTGGCAGCCGGTGAGCCACACGAAGTCGCTGTCGGCGCGGAACTCGTGGAACGTGTCGTTGGACCGGACGTGCGCACGCCCCGCGGCCAGCGCGATCCGCTTGCCCGGCAGGGCTTGGGCGAGCCTGGCGCGGTGCGCCCGCGCCGCCTCGGCCGTGCCCGCGGGCAGGTCGACCGAGCTGTCCCACTCGCCCCAGCCGTCGCGGATGTAGGTGCGGAACCCGTCCGCGTCCACCAGTTTCGCCATGTCGCGGCGTGTCCGAGCCAATTCGCGTCCTCTCAGAGCGGTCCTGCCTGCCACCCTCCCTCCTCCCGCAGCGGTCTCGCCACTCCCGATCGGGGATAGCCTCAGGCTATGGAACTGGAGATCCGGCACCTGCGGGCCGTCTGCGCCATCGGCGACGCGGGCAGCCTCTCGCGCGCCGCCACGCAGCTCGGCATCTCCCAGCCCTCGCTCACCACCCTGCTGCAACGCGTGGAACGCCTGGTCGGCGGCAAGCTCTTCGAACGCGGCCGCGCGGGCGCCGAACCCACCGCCCTGGGCGCCCAGATGCTGCAACGCGCCCGGCTGCTGCTCGTCGAGCTGGACGCGTTCGGTTCCGACATGGTCCAGCGGGACGGACCCTCCCGCCTCGGCTCGGTGCACATGGAATGCGTCGGCCCGCTGTACACGCGCCTGGAGCAGGTGCTCGACGACATCACGCTCGTGGTCGACCCGTCCTCGACGGGACTCGCGCTGGCGCTGGCGAACGGCCACCTCGACGCGGCCGTGATCGCGGTCGACGAGGAGGGCGACCTGGGCCTGCCGCGCGGGGTGGCGCAGCGGGTCGTCGTGCCGTGGGTGCCGGTGTTCATCGCCCTCCCCGCCGGTCATCGGCTCGCCGACCGGCCGGAGGTGGAACTCGCCGACCTCGCCGGGGAGTCGTGGGTCGGCCCGCCGGGCGCCGAGGACGGGTCGCTGACCGCGCTGAGGGCGGCGTGCCGCGCGGTGGGCTTCGTGCCGCGGATCCGGTTCGAGATGCCGAGCGGGGCGGGCCGGCAGCTGATCGCGGCGGGCAAGGCCGTGCAGCTGGTCGAGCCGACCTCGCAGGGAGGACCCGGCGTGGTCGTGCGGCCGCTGGCGGGGGCGCCGATGCGGATGCGCCTGGTGTTCGCGTGGCGGCGCGAGCGGCTGACCTGCAACCAGGCCAGCCGCGTGTTCGCCGAGGTGCTGGGGGCCTACGCCGAGCAGGCCCTGGCCAGCCCGGTGTTCCGGCCCTGGTGGCAGGAACGCGGAGCGGCCCTCACGGCATCCGGCTGAGCTCCGTCAGCCCAGCGTGCCGAGCCAGCCGTACCAGTCCGCGTCGTACCGGGTCCCGACCACCCGCGTCAGGTGGTCCCTGGCCCCGGCCCAGTTCCCCGTGCGGTAGTCCGCCAGCACGGCCACGACGTCCTCCGGGTGCCTCTCCAGCAGGTACCGGACCGCCAGGTACCCCCAGTTGTAGACCCGCGTGGCGTCGTGGTCGTAAGTGGTGTCGAAGAGCGCGCTCAACGCGTACGTCTTCTTCTTCGCCTCAGCCAGCGCATCGGCGTAGACCTCACCCCGGTAGCTGTACGAGAGGTGCTCCGCGAAGCCCTCGATCCACCACACCGTCGGCGTGGTCATGTCCTCCTCGAAGTCGCCGTGCAGGTCGTACCGGCCGTCGAGGTAGTGGGTGTACTCGTGGTTGAGGTTCCAGATCGCGAACGACGGCAGCCAGTCCGCCTCGTGCGCGATGAACCGCGCCTGGTTCATCGCCGGGTCGCCCTCGAGGTACATGCCCCCGTTGTTGGTGGAGATGCCGAACAGCACACCGGCGTACGTGCGGTAGTCGTCGCCGGTGTCGAAGACGACGACTTCGAGCGAGGTGTTGCCGTCCCCGGCGACGGGACCGGGATCGCGCACCACGCGGTGGAAGACGGCGTCCTGCCCGGCGAGCGACGCGCACGTCCGGCGCAGCTGGGCGGGGGTGAGCTGCTGGGCGCGGATCTCGAGCGTGGCGCTGCAGGTGTGGCGGACGGTGAGGACGCGGCGGTCGATCTTCGCGCGGAAGTCGCAGGTGCCGTAGCGGCGGCAGTTCGCCTTGTCGTACCAGTCGACCATCTCGGCGACGCCCACCCACAGCGGCGCGAGGCGCCCGACGACGTCACCGCGGCGGGCCAGGTCCACGAGCAGCGGACGGGCGGTGAGCGCGATGTCGGTGTGCCGCAAGAACCTGCCCAGCTCACGGGTCGCGTTGTGCACCAGGTACTGGCGGCCGGTGCCGAAGAGGTGCAGGTGTGCCAGGACGAACCGGCGCAACGCCCGCAGGACCTCGGTGTCGGCCCGCACGGCCGCGAGGAACTCCGGATCGCTGTGGCCGTGGTAGAGCAGGAGCATGCCGGCGTGCACCGCGTCGTCGTCGGCGCTGGTGTAGTTGTCCAGCACCGCCGTCAACGCGCGCAGCTCGGCCGGGTGGTCGGCGACGGCGGCGTGGATCGCCGGCTCGGGGGTGTCGTGGTGCAGGTTCCGGGCGATCTCCGGCGGCAACAGCGGGCCGTCCGGCGAGCCGGCCTGGGCGGGAGCGGCGTGTGCCGACGCGGGAGCGAGCAGGCCACCCAAGAACGCCAGGACCAGGGCGAACGATCTCATCGGGTTCCTCCGCAGGGTTCGAGGTGCCCTAGAGCGTCACACCGCCCACCGTTCCGCGAGCATCCCTTCCGCTCATAGCCCGCTGCTATGGGACGCCCGCCGGGCCTACTCGGGTTTCTTCGGCTCGGCGAACAGCAGGTGCCGCACCCGCGCGGGTCCCTTGGCCAGCTCCCGCGCGGCCTCCTGGTTGCTCTGGTCCACGACCGTGCCGCGCTCCACGTGCTGGCGCAGGTGCTCCTGCCACGTCGCCACGGTGAAGGTCTCCAGGAACGTCTCGGGCTGCTCGGTGTCGCGGAAGAGGCCCCACATCGTGGCGCCGGTGCGGCGGCGTGCCCTGCCGACGCGCTGCATGGCGTCGATGAACGCGTCCTCGTTCTCCGGCGCCACCGGCCACTCGACGGTGACCAGCACCGGCCCCGCCCCGCTGTCGGTGATCTCCGGCGGCTCCTCCCAGTAGGTCGCCGGGCTGACGTCGAGCGGCCTGTCGTTGAGCGGCAGCCACTTCGACGCCGCGAGGGCGAGCACGACCATCGCCACCGCCGGCGCGATCATCGCGACCTTCAAGCTGTAAGCGTCCGCGATCACGCCCCACACCACGGCGCCGAGCGCCTGCCCGCCCATCAGGATCAGCTGGTAGTAGGCCAGTGCGCGGGCGCGGGTCCAGGCCGGCAGCAGCACCTGCGCCGTGGCGTTGAACGTCGAGAGCGTGGCGATCCAGCAGGCACCCGTCAGCAGCATCGCCACGATCACCAGCGCGAGGCTGCCGGTCAGCACGGCGGTGCTCGTCGAAGCCGCGTAGACGCATGTCGCGAGCAGCACCATCCGGTTCTTGCTCATGCGCTGCAACAGCTTCGGCACCACGAACGCGCCGCCGATCGCGCCCGCGCCGACGCTGCCGAGCAGCACGCCGTACCCGCCGGCGTCGAGCCGGAGCGGACCGCGGGCGATCGCCGGCAGCAGGGCCCACAGGCCGCTGCCGAACACGATGAACAGCGTGAGCCTCGCGAGCACGCGCCGGAACAGCGGCGAGCTCGCCACGTACCGCGCGCCCGTCCGCATCGCGGTCGTGATGTGCTCGGTGCCGAGCGGGCGGTGGTCCGACGGCCTCTTCCACCGCGCCAGCACGACCAGCACGCCGAGGAACGAGACCGTGTTGAACGCGAACGTCGCCTCCGAGCCCGCCAGCGCGATCAGCAGGCCGCCGAGCGCGGGACCGATGGCGCGGCCGACGTTCATGTTGACGCCGTTGAGCAGCGCGGCCTGGGGGATCTCCTCGCGCGACACCAGCTCCGGCTGGATCGCCTGGAACGACGGCATCGACAGCGCCTGACCGACCGCCATCAGGGCGAGCAGCCCGAGCAGGCTCGCGGGCGTCGCCCTGTCCGTGCCCGCGAGGAGCACCAGGCCGCCCGCGCCCGCGAGCATCAGCGCCTGACCGGTGATCAGCACGTGCCGGCGGTCCAGGATGTCGCCGAGCGCTCCGGACGGCACCACCAGCAGGAACACCGGCAGCGTCGTGGCGGTCTGGACGAGCGCGACCTGCAGGGCGCTGCCCCCGAGGTCACCCATGAGCCACTGGGCGCCGACCGTCTGCGCCCAGGTGCCGATGTTCGAGGCGAACTGGGCGAGCCACAGCGCGCGGAACGCTCTGCGGCGCAGAGGCGCCCATGCGGAGGCTGTCACCGTTCGATCTTCACATTCACGGGTCCGCATCGCCGAGTGTTGGTTTTGGTCAACACTGAAGATATCGAGTGCAATGGAATGACAAGTCGACGACCGCGCCTCCGGTGACGGCTCGCGTCACCCGCCCATCCCCCCAAAAGTATGTGAGTTGCGTCACGTAAAACTGCCCGGAGTGCCCGACCGGGCCTCGCGAACGGCACCCACACACCGACACGCGGCGCAACTCGAGAATGCTCCCCGATCCAGGTCGCTGCACGGTCCTTCCAGGCCAAATGACACGAAAGCGGGCCGATTGCGGGCAGCACGACGGACTGTGAACATTCCGTCTCAACCGGGTACGCAATCCCACAATGACGAACGTCCGCCCCATTCCTGCCCGATACTGCGCGCAAAGCAGGTAGAGCAGAAAGGTGCCGAGCACTCGTGATCACGCCCCAGTACTTGCTGTCGACCCGCGAGTTCGAGGTGCTGTGGCAGACGCTGCGGCTCGGCAGGATGCCGTACCCGCTCGACGTGCCCAGCGAAGGAGCTACGGAGAGCGAGCTCAAAGCGTTGCGGGACAGGACGATCGCGGACCTGCGGAGCCGCGGGCTCGCCGATGACCTGCGACTCGAGGACCTGCTGCGCCTGCTCGGCGACCACGACGTGTCCGTGGACGCCGTCGCCGGGCTCGACCGGACCGTGCGGGCGCTGGCCGCCTCCAACGGCGACCAGGGCGTGCTCGCCGTGATCGACGGCGACGGCGTCGGCCTGTCCGAGATCAGGCCCACCGCGCTGGCCCGCGAGATCGTGCGGGTCCTGCCCGACGGCGTCGCAGGTCCCGGCAGCGCGCTGTCGGTGCGGCTGGAGACGTTGCAGCAGGCAGTGGCGCTGCAGGAGGCCGAGCAGGAGGAGGAGTCCGAGGACCCGTGGGGTGCCGCGGACGACGAGCTCGACGACCGCCAGGCACTGCTCAGGGCCGGGTTGTCCGCCCAGGACGCGCGCCAGCTGGACGAGCTCGCGGCGAACCGCGTGGCGGGCGGCCAGTTCGGCGTGACGCACGGCCGGCACCGCGCCGACGTGGTCATCAACTGGTTCGACACCCACCAGGGCCGCTACCTCATGGTCCGCTCCGACGGGTGGCTCAGCCTCTCCCCCACCGACAACGACCGGATCGCCACGCGGATCGACTCCGTGCTGGCGTGACCGGCTGGAGGGAACTGATCGAATCGGGCAATGCGGACGTGCTCTCCGGGGGTGCGCCCGCGTTCGTTCGCCCGTGGACAGATTCATTCGATCCGGTGATGGACGAACCTGTGCACGACCAACCTCAAGACAGCCCTAAATTCCAGATTTCACCTGCTGTGATTTGAGTCACAAGAGCCGTAGTCAAGGGCCGTTCCAGTGAAGCGAACAGGGATCGGATGCCCGAACGGGCAACAGGTCGAGAGCGCTCCCACAACCTGCGCAAACCACCAGGCCTGTTACGGTACGTTCACCTGGAGGTGGCCCGTTTCCCTCCACCGCAACGCTTTGCGGTCCGGGGTCTCAATTGGTGATTCACCTGCGGCAAAGCGCGCGATGCGCGAAAAGACCCCCGATACTGCCCGCATGTACATCGTCGGTGACAAAGAGGCTGTCCCGCTCGGCGAGACCGTCTCCTCGGGTCAGGTTCAGCTCGACCCGGCAGCGGGCGAGGAGCTCCGCAAGCAGTTCCAGGCCCAGATCGACCAGGTCGACTCCTGGATCGAACGCGCGACCAGCAGCATCGCCCGGCCGGCTCCGCTCGGAGCGAACCCGGTCGGCGACAAGATGCGCGACAAGTTCACCCACCGCGCCGAGGGCGAGCAGTACTCGTTCGTCAGCGTCATGACCGCGTACCGCACCGTTCTCGAGCAGACGAAGAACTCGATCGTCGAGGCGATCGAGAACTTCACCCGCCTCGACGAGGACCAGCAGGCCGAACTGAAGAAGCACATGGGTAACAGCTGATCTTGTGGCCAGCTGATCCAACGACGTGAGAGGCGAGCCGGTCATGCCCCCCGAGACCGACCCGAGCGACATCGAGAACGTCCCGGTCCTCACGGACCCGCAGAACTGGGCGTCCCGTTCGCACCAAGAGCTTTACGCCGCGGTGCACAACAACAACGACCCCGGTCAAGCCGGCCAGATCAGCTCCGACTGGGGCAAGTACGGCAACGAGCTGACCGAGGCGTCGCGCACCATCAACTCGGTCATCGCCGCGTCGGAGTCCAAGTGGACCGGTGACGCCGCCGAGGCCGCCCGAGCCGCGATGAAGAAGCTCGGGGAGTGGGTCGACGAGACCGCCCGCACAGCGGTCGAGGTCGGTATCAAGGTCGCGGACCAGGGCCGCGTCATGGAGAACGCCCGCGCGCAGATGCCCCAGCCGATCCAGTTCGACTGGAACAAGGCCGCGGCCGCGCTCTCGCAGCCGGGCACTCCCGCGTTCGTGCTGGCCTCCGCGGACATCGCGCAGGCCAACCACGCCTCGCGCGCGGCGCACGAGCACGCCGTCGCCGTGATGACGGACATGGAGACCAACTCCCGCCAGATCGACTCGACGACCCCGACCTTCAAGCCGCCGTTCAACCCGAACACCGGCCAGGTTGAGCAGCCGGTGATGGCGATGCAGCGCATGGGAGGTGTGCCCACGCTCAACGGCAGCGCGGACGCCCTCATGGCGACGCACGCGCAGAGCGGAGCCGCCGTGGCCGCTCCGCCCTCCCCCACGGGTTCCGGTACCGGCACCGGAGCGGGCGCGGGTGCGGGCGCCGGTGCGGGTACCGGCACGGGCACCACGACCGGGACCCAGCCCGCCGCGGCGGCCTACACGCCCACCGCGCCCGGCTACACCGGTGCCGGAAGCGCCGGCAGCGGTGGCGGTGGCGCCGGTGGTGGCGCGAACCACACGCCGCAGATGCCCGGCTACAACCCCGGCAGCACGAGCACCAACACCGCGGCGGCGTACACGCCGACTGCGCCGGGCTACACCCCGCAGCTGGGCGGCAACTCCGGCAGCACGTACACGAGCGGCAGCGGTGGCGGTGGTGGCGGCAGCAGCTACACCCCGACCGCGCCGGGCTACACGCCGCAGCTCGGCGGCACCGGCACCGGCAGGTCCGGCGGCGGCCAGAACCAGAACATCCCCAAGGCCCCGGTCGTCGGCAGGGACGTCGCGAACCCGAACTACACCCCGCAGAACCCCGGCTACACGCCGCAGAACCCCAAGGGTCCCGCGGCCTACACGCCGACCGCGCCCGGCTACAACGGTCCCGGCGGCGCCGGTGGCGGTGCGGGCGGTGGCGGTGGTGCCGGCGGTGGCGGCGGCATGAAGGGCGGCCCGATGCCGTACACCCCGCAGATGGGCGCGGGTGGTGGTGCCGGCGGTGGCGGTGCGTTCGGCGGTGGCGCGGGTGGTACCGCGGGTGCCGGTGGCGCGATGCAGTCCGGTGGCGCGGCGGGTGTCCAGAACGCGGCCCGCGGCGGCATGCCGATGGGCATGGGCCCCGGTGGCGCCACGGCGGCCGGTGCCGGCATGGGCGCGGGCGCGCCCATGGGTGGCGCTCCGGGCGCCGGCGGCAGGGGCGAGGAGGACAAGGAACACCGCTCCGCCAGCTACATCATGGGCGGCGACCTGTTCGAGGTCCCCGGTGAGAACCTGCCCCCGTCGGTGATCGGTGCCGCGAAGGTCAAGAAGCCGAAGGGGGCCGAGCCCGCGTGATCACGCCTGAGTTCCTGCTCACGCCGCGCGAGTTCGACGTCCTGTGGCACTCGCTGGACCTCGGCAGCGTGCCCTACCCGCTGGACGTGCCCAGCGAGGGCGCGACGGAGCAGGAACGCCGTGTGCTGGCCGAGAGGACGCTCGAGGAGCTGCGCTCGCGCGGTCTCGTCGACAACGAGCGCCTCGAAGGTCATCTGCGGCTGCTCGACGACCACAAGGTGTCCGTGGACGCCGTGGCCGGACTCGACCGCACGGTGCGGGCGCTCGCCGTCTCGAACGGCGAGCGCGCCGCGCTCGCGATCATCGACGACGACCGGGTGGGGCTGCTCGGGATCCGGGAGACCGGCATCGCCCGCGAGATCGTCAAGGTCCTGCCCGACGCCGTGCCCGGACCGGGCACGGCGGTCAACGTGCGGGTCCAGTCGCTGCAGGAAGCCGTGGCGCTGCAGGAGGCCGAAGGGGCCGAGCCAGCGGACGACCTGTTCGGCGAGGGCGGGGTGGACGACCAGGAGGCGCTGCGGCAGGCCGGTCTGTCCGCCCAGGACGCCAAGCAGTTCGACGAGCTCGCCTCGAACCGCGTCGCGGGTGGCCAGTTCGGCGTCACCCTCGGCCGGGAGCGGTCCGGTGTCGTCATCAACTGGTTCGACACCCACCAGGGCCGTTACCTGATGGTCAACTCGGACGGCTGGCTGAGCCTCTCACCGACCGACAACGACCGCATCGCCACCCGTATCAACGCTGTGCTCGCGTGATCTGACGCGTCTCAGTCGAACCGCCGCCGCCGGAGGACCGTGTGAACCCCGCGAACCCCACCCAGTGGGTCGAAGAGTACGAGGCCAAGCTGGCCGACCTGAAGAAGAAGTCGGAGGACCTCACGGAGAACTTCGCGGCGGCCTCCGCCACCGTGACGTCGAAGGACGGCTCGGTGACCGTCACGGTGGGTCCGAACGGCGGCCTGCAGAACCTGCAGCTCGGGCACCGCGCGGTCGAGCTGGGCGCCGCCCGGCTCACGGCGGCGATCCTGGAGACGGCGCGGCAGGCCCAGAAGCAGGCCGCGCTGCAGGTCCTGGAGCTGTTCAAGCCGCTCGGCGAGGGCACCGAGGCCTACCAGATGGTCTCGGACTCCATCCCGGACGACGAGGACGCCGAGGAGACCGGCGACACCTACGACGAGATCGACGACGACCCGGAACCGGCCCCTGCGGCACCGCCGGCGTCCCGGCCCGCTGCGGCTCCCCAGCCGCCGCCCGTCCGCGGCAGGCCCCGCGCGGACGACGACGATGACGACGACAACCAGCCCTGGTAAGGAACAGCGATGACCGCGCCGGAAACTCCCATTTCGTCTCCTCCCGGGATGAAGATCACCGAGGAGAACAAGCTCAAGGGCTCGCTGTTCATCGAGGCCTACGGCAGCCTGATCGACGGCATCAGCAAGGACGCCGAGAGCGAGACCGAGAAGGCCCTGGACATCACGTTCAACGCCATCGGCGCGGCCTCCGCCACGGTGATGCTCGCGATCGACCCGCTCGGCAGCATCATCGGCGCCGGTGTCGGCTGGCTGATCGAGCACGTGTCGTTCCTGCGCGACGCCCTGAACCAGCTGATGGGCAACCCGGAGGAGATCCAGGCCAACGTCGAGGCCAACAAGGCCCGCGCGGCCGAGCTCAGGGTGCTCGCCGAGGACCACAAGAACGGTCTCGCGACGTTCGACGGCTGGACCGGTCAGTCGTCCGAGCGCTTCAAGACGTCCATGGACGGCATGTACCAGGAGCTCGACGAGCTCGCCAGCGCCGTCGAGAGCAAGGCCAAGATCGTCGCGATCATGGGCATGCTCGTCACCGTGCTGCGCGACATCGTCCGCGACCTGATCGCCCAGCTGATCGGTTCGCTGATCGGTGGCGCGATCCTCGCCGCCGCCGCGATGATCCCGACCTTCGGCGCCTCGATCCCGATCTTCATCGGCTTCGCGGTCGGCAAGGCCGTCGCGCTGGGCGTGAACATCGCCGCGCGCGTGGCCCGCGTCGTCGCCGCACTCGGCCGCCAGTTGAAGCGCATCGGCGACCTCGACGAGATCATGGCGAAGATCAGCAAGGGCTGGGAGCGGTTCGAGAACTCCGCCGACGCCGCCGAGATCGTCTACGAGGGCTACAAGGCCCAGGACGGCGTCAACGACAAGATCGACGAGGCGGTCAAGAACAACCAGGGCGGCGGCGGTGGCGGCGGTGGCGGCACGGCTCCGAGTGCCACTGCCGGTGAGACCCCCGCGGGCGGGACCGGCACCGCCACGGCGACGCTGCACACCTCGGCACGCCTCGCCGACGCCGAGCCGGCGCAGGCCCGGATGGCGATGCAGGAGGCAGAGCACCTGCAGCCGACGCACGCCGTGCGGGCGGTGCAGGCAGAGCCGCTCCAGCCGTTCCACCGCGCCGAGCCGATGCAGCCGCTGCAGCCCATGCAGCGCGTCGAGGCGATGCAGGCGGAGCCGTTGCAGCCCGCCCACGCCGTGCGGGCCGTGCAGGCGGAGCCGCTGCAGCCGTTCCACCGGGCCGAGGCGGTGCAGGCGGAGCCGCTGCAGCCGTTCCACCGGGCCGAGCCGATGCAGCCGTTGCAGCCCATGCAGCGCGTCGAGGCGATGCACGCCGTCGAGCCGATGCAGGCAGTGCACCGCACGGAAGCGGCTCAGCCGTTGCAGCCCATGCAGCGTGCCGAGGCCGTTCAGGCGCCCATGGCGTTCCAGCGCGCCGAAGCGGTCCAGGCCCCGATGGCGTTCCAGCGCGCGGAGGCCGTGGAGGCGCCCGTGGCGTTCTCCCGCGGCGTGGCTTCGGACTCGACGATGGTGTCCGGCGTCAGCATGACCTCGGGCGGTTCGATGCACGAGGCCGTGCAGCCGATGCAGGCGCGTGAGGTCTACACGAGCGCGGACACGCCGTCCGAGCCGTTGCAGCAGGCCACGGGCTACGAGCCGCTCGCGCGCACGCAGATGTCGCACGCGTACGACGCTCTCGAGCCGTCGCAGCCGCGTGAGGCCTACTACGCCTCGCGCATCGAGGCTGAGCCCGCCGCCTACGAGAGTGTCAACCCGCTCATGGCGGACGAGCCGTTGCGCCCGGCCGCCGCCTTCGAGGTGGAGGCCCAGGCCGGCGGTGCGGCGGCGGAACCGCTGCAGCCGACGTTCCAGCGTTCCGTCCGGCCGACAGAGTAAGTCCAGCCAACAGCCGGGATCCGAGATCCCGCCTCGTTCTGACGCAGCACTGGAGAAGCACCGCTCATGGCCAAGGGGAACGTCAATCCCAACCCGTCGCCGAACCCGGCGGCGAATCCGGCGGCGAACCCACCCCCTTCGGCGCCACCGACCAGCACCGGCACGGGCGGTGGTCCCACCGGCAACAGCGGCTACTCCATGAGCGACTCCTCGATGCAGGGGTTGCAGAACAAGGCGGGCGACCTCGGGTCCCGGCTGGCGAGCATCTCGAGCGGCCTGCGCGGCCTGAACTTCAGCGGTAACGCGCTCGGCCCCATCGGCCTGTTCGCGGTGCCCGCCCTCAACGCGTCCAACGACAACGCGATCGCGCAGGCGGACAGGGGCGCCAAGGCGTTCACCGACGTCCAGTCCGGTCTGAAGGCCACGCACCAGACGTCGACCACGACGGACACCAGCCAGGGCTCCAACTTCCGCTCGATCGACCCGAGCACCAACGCGAAGCCGCCACCCGGCGCCACCGCACCGCCTCCCGGCCTGAACACGTCGGGCGGCAAGGTCACCGGTCCGGAGTCGATCAAGGGAGGCGGGAACTTCACCCCGGGCCTCAACGCCCAGGGCGGTCCGAAGCACACCGGGCCGCAGGCCGTGAAGGGCGGCGGGAACTTCACGCCGGGCCTGAACGCGCAGGGCGGCCCGAAGGCGACCGGTCCCGACGCGATCAAGGGCGGCGGGGCCAACCCCGGCTCGAACCTGAACACGCAGGGCGGCGGCGGCAAGGTCAACCCCGCCCAAGGCCCCAAGGGCGGCGGCGCGGGCTTCACGCCCAGCCTCGGCCCCGCTCCGGGCGGCGGCAAGGTCGGGGACGTCCAGGGACCCAAGGGCGGCGGCGCCAACCCCGGCTCCACCCTGAACCCGCAAGGTGGCGGCGGCAAGGTCAGCCCCACCCAGGGTCCGAAGGGCGGAGCGGGCTTCACCCCCAGCCTCGGCCCGGCTCCGGCCGGCGGTGGCAAGGTCTCGCCGACGCAGGGTCCCAAGGGCGGTGCCGGTTTCACGCCCAGCCTCGGCCCCGCTCCGGCGAGTGGCGGCAAGGTCAACCCCACGCAGGGTCCCAAGGGCGGCGGCGCGGGCTTCACGCCCAGCCTCGGCCCCGCTCCGGCCGGCGGCAAGGTCAACCCGACCCAGGGCCCCAAGGGCGGCGCCGCCTCGTTCACACCGAGCCTCGGCAAGGCGCCGGGTGGTCCTGCGGCCGGTGCGCCGCCGGTCGTCGGTGGCACGCCCGGTGCTCCCGGCACCCCCGGTTCGAAGGGCGGCGGCGCGCCCGGTGGCGGCGGCAAGGTCGGCGGCGTTCCGACCGTGCCCGGCTCCGGTGCCACCCCCGGCGCCACGCCGGGTTCCACGCCCGGTCAGGTCGCCGGCACCAAGCCCAGCGCGACCCCGCCCGGCCCGCAGGGCGCCGTGCCCCCGCGCGGCGCGACGCCGCCCGCCATGTCGCCGGGGATGGCCCCGCCCATGGCGCCCGGCGCGACCCCCGGTGCGACCGGCGGCGAGCGCGGCGGCAGCAAGTTCGGCACGGGTCCCGGCAAGGGCGTCTTCGACGCGCCCAAGCCCGGAACGCCCGACAGCACCATCACGAAGGCGCCCCCGAGCTCCACCTCGACTCCCCCGCCGGCCCCGAAGCCGACGATCCCCGGCACGCCCGGTACGCCTGGTTCGCCCACCACCCCCGGCGGCACGCCCGGCGGGACCTCCGCGGGTTCGGGTGCGCCCAAGCCCGGCGGCGTTCCCGGTGCTGTGCCCGGCAGCACGACCCCGACGACGCCCGGTTCGCAGAGCGCCGTCGCGACCCCGCCCCAGAGCGCGGGCCCGCGCGGTGGCGCCGCTCCGGCCGTGACGCCCCCGCCCGCGGCGAGCCCCGGCATGGCCCCGCCCATGGCGCCGGGCGCGACCCCCGGTGCGACCGGCGGCGAGCGCGGCGGCAACAAGTTCGGTCCCGGCGGCGCGAAGGGCGTGTTCGACGCGCCCAAGGCTCCGACGCCCGACAACACCATCACGAAGGCCCCCGGCACGTCGCCCTCGACGCCGCCCCCGGCCCCGAAGCCGACCCCGCTCACCCCGCAGCCGAACACGAACGTGCCCCCGGCCGCCTCTGCTCCGACCGCGCCCCCGCAGTCGCGCCCCGGCACGCCGCCACCCGTCTCGACGCCACCGGTCTCTTCACCGAACACCGCACCCCCGGCCCAGACGCCCGCCGCGACCGCACCTCCGCAGTCGCGCCCCGGCACGCCGCCGCCGGTGTCGACGCCACCGGTGGCCACGCCGACGCCGACGCCGAACACGAACGTGCCACCTTCGCGCACGGACACCCCTCCGCCCGCGCAGACGCCACGCTCCGACACACCCCCGGCCCAGACGCGCCCGGCACCTCCCACCACCGTGCCCCCGGCCACCGTCCCGCCCGCCAACGCGCCGTCGCCGGCCCCGGCGACGAACGTGCCGCCCGCGAACACGCCGAACACCAACACCCCGCCTCCGCGCACGGACACCCCTCCGCCCGCACAGACGCCACGCTCCGACACACCCCCGGCCCAGACGCGCCCGGCACCTCCCACCACCGTGCCGCCCGCCACGGTGCCGCCGGTCAACGCACCGTCCCCGGCGCCGAACGTCACCGCGCCACCGGCGAACACGCCTCCGGCCGCCACGTCGCCGAACCCGGCGACGAACGTGCCGCCGGCCACCACGCCGTCCTCGCGGCCGGAGACCAACGCCCCGGCGGCGAGCACCCCGCCACCCAGGCCGGAGACCTCGGTCCCGCCTGCCCAGCCGAAGCCGGAACCCCAGGCGAACCCCCGTCCCGAGACCACCGCGCCCCCGGCCCAGACGAAGCCCACCCCGGACACGCCTGCCCAGACGCGCCCGGCTCCGCCCGTCGCCCCGCCGCCCGCGAACGTCCCGCCGGTCACCACGCCGACGCCCGCTCCGGCGGCGACCGTCCCGCCGGCGAACACGCCGAACACCAACACTCCGCCGGTGAACACGCCGGCCCCGGCGGCGAACACCCCGCCGGTCAACACTCCGAACACCACCACGCCGTCGCCCACCCCAGCGACGAACGTGCCCCCCACCACGCCCAACCCCGGCAACACGCCGAACCCCGGCGACTCGGCCGTCAAGACGCGTCCGGCGCCGCCGCCTCCCGGTTCCCCCTCGGCCACCCCCACCCCGGCGCCGAACACCACCGCCGACCCGAACCTGGTCGCGGTGCCGCCGGCCGTCCCGCCCTCGCGGAACCCGGCGAACAACCAGGGCCCGCGGTCCGGCAACAACACCGACAGCGACACCAACAGCGACAGCGAGTCGGTGTACGAGGACGCCGTCGACTTCCAGACGACCCAGCAGCGGGTGGACAGCTACCGCGCCGAAGACCCGACGAACGACTCCGGCTGGCAGCAGGACGAGAACGGCGGGCTCGCGTTCGGGCCCAACAAGCCGTCGGAGTTCGTCGGCATCAGGGTCGACGAGAACACCACGGTCGGCCTGACGCCGTACATGGTCAAGCAGTGGCTGGCGGACAACGGGATCAGGGTTCCGAAGGGGACCACCGTCGAATCGGCGATCCACCCCCTGCTCTACGACGCGAACCTGGGCGGCGGCAACCGCAAGCCCGAGATCTACGGCATCGACAACGCCGCCGACTTCCACAGCGAAATGATGGGCATCGCTGCGGAGCAAGACATCCAAGAGCAGCAGCACGTGCTCGACGCGGTGAACGACCTCGCCACGGACATCACGGGCAAGTACCCGCCGGACCAGTTCTCCTACGTCGGTCTGGGCCGCAGTCCCGCCGCCGTGGTCGCCGCGTTGCAGAACCAGGGCCACGACGCGGTGTCCATCCCGCTGTCGAACTTCCGGCCGTTGCCCTCGGACCCGAACTCGATCCTCATCCCCGCCTACAACGGCCCCGACGGCAAGCCCAAGACCGAGCCGCTGACCGACCAGCAGCAGGACATGCTCGACCAGCACTTCGACGAGTTCCTGGGTGACCTGCCACCCGGCAAGAACGTGCTGCTGATCGACTACACGCAGGGCGGGCTGTCGCTCGTGTCCGCGCAGTACCAGTTGCAGCAGCACCTGAACCAGAACGCCACGCCCGACGCTCCGCCTCCCCGCGTGCAGGCGTTCGCCATCCACGAGGCGACGAACCGCAACGACATCAACAAGACGATCAACGCCGCGGCGCTGCCGGGGTCGAGGTTCCAAGGCCTCTACGAGAGCTTCCTGGACGGCAGCGGCCGCCGGAACTCCCGCCAGGACTTCAGGAACAACATCGAGACCCACGAGATCCCGTTCCGGCACCCGCTCGGCGACGCGTTCCGCAAGGAAGCGTTCGACGAGTTCTCCGAGCACGGGTCTTACAAGATCCTCGAGCAGAACCCTGACACGTTCCAGCAGGACCGCCCGCACAGGAACAGCTCCATCGCGTCCAACTTCACGACCGCCTACGAGGTGCTGAAGGACGCCGTCGGGGAGGGCAGGCCCAAGCCGACGCCGGACACCGCGGACAACGGCAAGGGCAGCGGTTCTCGCGACGACGACGCGAAGGGCGGCACTCGCGGCGCGCCTCCGTCCTCGTCGACCGGCACCCCCGACACGAACACCGACGGGAAGTCGAGCACCGACACCGACACGGCCTCGAACACCAACGCCCCCAACCAGAACTCGCCCCAGAACACCGACGGCGACAACCGCCCGACGCCCACCAGGGACGCGCCGGCGACCTCGCCCGCTCCCCCCGCGTCGGTCCCGCCGCCTCCCGCTCCCCCGGCACCGCCTGCTCCGAGCTCGAACACGAAGCCGGACGGCACTCGCAAGGACGTGCCGAAGGTCGGTGCGCCGCCGGCGTCATCGCCGCCGGCGATGACGCCGCCGACGCCGGAGTCGCACCGGGGCAAGGACGTCCTGAGCGACGAGTCGTGGCGGCACGACCCGGCGAAGACCGCGGACTGGTCGAACCCGGACAACCCGGCCGACCGCAGCACGTGGGTCGACCGCCGCAACGACACCGATGTCCGCACGGTCGATCTCGACGTGCGCGATGTGCGCACGGACAGCACGCCGTCGAAGATCAAGGCCTACAAGGGCCTCATCAACTACGACCTGCGGCGCATCGAGACCAGCCCCGGCAAGTTCGTGCAGGAATACACCGTCAAGGTGCACCTGGAACCCACCGGCAAGACCACGCCGGACGAGCTCGCGCAGATCAGGGACAACGCCAGCAACGGCGTCAACACCCTGCTCAACCAGGGCTTCCGGCTGCCCAGCGGCGACCAGTTCCACGTCAACCTGGAGTTCACCGACAACAAGGCCGACGCCCACACCACGGTCAAGGTCGACCCGAAGAACCCCAACGTCGACCAGGACCACTGGAACCCCGACACCAGCCCCGAGGTGCTGGCCCACGAAACCCTGCACTACCTCGGCGTTCCCGACGAGTACAAGGACACGACCCGAGTTCTGCAGCAGCACGAGACGAACTCCGGCGTTCACCAGAACGACGACGGTCTGATGGGCTCCAGCGCCCACCTGCCGGACCCCGGCATCCGGCCCCGCCACCTCTGGCTGATCGAACGCACCGCCAACAGCCAGGTCATGGTGCCCGACACCACCATCGACCCGCCCGGCCCCGCCACCGTGCCGCCGCCCGCGGGCTGGACGCCCAAGCCACCGACGAACGACGGCCCGGTGTCCACGCCCGGCACCGACGGCGTCGACTCGGACCCGAGCCCCGACGCCGACCTCCCGACCAGGCCGGCGACCATGCCCGGCAGGTTCTTCGACTCGGATTCCGACTCGAACAGCGACATCGATGTTGCCGTCCGTCCGAACCAGACGCACCTGCCGAACCTGGACCGCGTCGGTCTGGTCGAGTCGGTGCTGCGCAGTGCGGCGTTCCAGAACGCGCCGGTCCCGAACGCGTCCCCGCTGGTCGGCTCCAACGACGTGCGGTCCACTGTGGACACCGTGCTGAACGACGTCCGGCAGAACCCGCAGAACCACAACCACCCCGGCCTGACCCCGCCCGCCCTGGCGACCTGGGTGGCGAACCAGGTCAGCCCGGACGCGCTGGCGAAGTTCCACCCCGACCTGGAACCGAACACCCCCGGTCTCACCCCCGACGCCAAGACCCAGCAGTGGCGGGCGAACCTCGCCGACGACCTGGCGAACGGGTCGTCGAGGCGCTGGGACGTCGTGAACGCCGGCCCCAAGGCCGCCGGCACGAACCCCGGCAACGTCGAGGTGATCAACCACCTGACCCAGCAGCTGAACGCGAACGGCGCGTTGCCGTCGCCTGCCGACCTGGTGGCGAAAGCGCTGGAAACGCCGTCGTGGGCCGACTCCCACGTCGGCTCGCACCTGCCGGACTCGATCGCGCAGGCGTTGGACGTGCAGCTCGTCGTCGACGACAACGGCGTGCAGACCGTCCACGGCCCGGACGGCGCGACGCAGGTGCAGATCAGCTCGCAGAACGGCACCTTCGGCGCGCTCGGTGCCCCGTCGGTCCAGGAAGTCCGCGCCGGCATGGAGGCGTGGCTCGCGGGCAAGTCCTCGGCGGAGGTCAACCAGACCATCGCCGACCTCTACAAGGGCCGCCAGGACGAGGGCCTCTACCAGGCCGCGCAGAAGGTCCAGCTCGTCAAGCGCGCGGCCGCGCACCCCGGCGGCCCGCAGGCGTTCGTGAACGCCCTGCGCGAACGCGCCTCGACCCTCGAGAACCGCATCGCCGAGGTCAGGTCCCAGGCACCCCGCCGCAGGTCCAGCCTGTGGAGGAACCCGCAGCACGACGCTAAGCGGGCGCAGATCGACGCGCAGGTCAAAACCCTCACCGACCTCCTCGACAGCACCAACAGCCAGATCGAGACCCTGGCCGCCCAGGGCCCGGGGCTCGGCACGACCCACCTCATCGACAAGTTCGTCGCGGGACCGAACGCGGACAAGCTGGAGCACCTCCCGGCGGACGTGCTGCCCCGCCTCGACGACCAGCTGACCGCGCAGATCACGGCGGCCGAGAACGCCGGGTTCGACGCCTCGGACCTGAAGAAGCTGCAGGAGCGGGTGCGCAACGAGGCCGACGTCCGCACCGTGCTCAACCACGCTTCGACGCGTGGTCTGGACGGACTGACCTCCCAGGTGGACGACGCCAGGGAGGCGTTGCAGAACTACCGCGCCGGCAAAGCGACGAACACGGGTTTCCAGGGCTTCCTGAACCAGATGCTCGGCCAGGAGGTCGACACCTCCGTCGACTTCGACCAGAAGATCGCCCAAGCCGAAACCCTGGTGCAGCAGGCAGAACGCAACCTTGCGCTCACGAACGATCCCGACTACAGCAACCGCTTCGACAAGGCCGCGGAGAAGTACGCGAAGCTGCAGGCAGCAATGCAGCGCCTGGAGCAGCTCAACGCCGAGATCGACGCGCGTGCGGAGCGCCTGCGCGATCTCGAGGCCAGGACTCGCGAATTCAACGCACGCCAACTCGCCCGCGCTCTCGAAGAGCACCGCACGCAGCGGGACACCGCAAGCATCTACAGCACTCCCGGTTTCGACACGCAGTCGGATGTCGACGCACAGTCCGACGCTGACGCACGGTCCGACGCCGACGCGCAGTCGGACGTCGATGCGCGGCCGGACAGCCGCGTGCTGACCCCGCGGCACGAGCACGCCGCGTTCCGGGCGTCGCTGTACGGGAAGTCGCAGGCCGAACTCGCCGAACTGGCCGAGCAGCACAGCACCCACCCGGACCGCTCGTTCGAGATCGAGCAGATGGCCCGCTACCAGGAAATCGCCCACAAGCAAGGCGGCCTGCAGCAGCACCTGCGGGACCTGCAGAACGAAATCCGCCAGACCCGCGAAGACGTCCGGGACCTCAGGCGAACCACCGACGCCCTGCCGGACGTGTTCAAAACCGAACTCATGCGCACGGACCAGGCGCAACGCTGGGCAGAACAGCAACGCCTCATCGACCACGCCCGCGGGCTCGACCAGGAACTCATGCGGCTGCAGTACGACCGCACCGACGCCCTGACCACCTACGCGCTCACCCTGCCCACCGACACCACCGCACCCGAGTGGCAGACGGTGACACCGGTCGACGCCGAAATCATCGAAAACCGCGTCACCGACCTCATCCGCGACGCGCGCATCGGCGGCCTCCCGACTCCGGAACTCGACCGCCTCTACGACCAGATCCGGGAAATCCGGATGATGGAAACGCCGTCGCCGTCCCGACACGAGACGCCGGTCCCGTCTCGACCCGAAACGCCGACGGCCGACGTGGACGACTCGGCATCGATCCACTCCGACGACAGCACGTCCACCGACTCGGACACCGACGCGCCGGACCACGACACCGCCCCGCCGGCCGGAGCACGGCAAGAGCAGGTCGCCCCGGCGGCCGAGCCGGGACCGTTCATGCAGGACCCGTCGTCCCGGTCCGCGGGCCCGGACATGGACCTCGTCGTCCCCGGTGGCTTCGGTCCCGTCCACGAGGGCACACCGCAGCGGTCGTTCGAGGCGTCGCTGTACGGCCTGGACACCGCGGCGCTGCGGAACCTGCAGCAGACGTACGGCCGTGACGCCGCACGCTCGGCGGCGATCGAGCACATGATCGAGGTCTCCCGGCAGGCGGGCCCGCCCGCGGTCCACGACCAGCGCACGCGGATCGCCGAGCAGCGCCTCGACGAGATGAAGACGGCCCGCGACCGGTGGAACGCCTCGGACATCGTGCCCGACCGCCTCAAGACCCAGGCGATGCTCGACGAGCAGGCGAACCGGCGGGCGGCCGCGGACCGCCAGGTCGAGTACTACCAGCAGCGGGTCGACCAGCTCACGAACAACCGCGACGCGGCTCTCACCACGCACGCGCTGCAGCTGCCGGCCGACGTGAACGCGCCCGCCTGGCGGCAGTTCGGCGACGCCGACCTCGCGGCCGTGCGGAGCCACGTCGACCAGCAGATCCGGGACGCGCAGGCGGGTGGGCACAACACCGCCCACCTCGAGGCTTTCCTCGACTTCACCAACGAGCTGCAGGAGACGCGTCAGAACGAGGACGCGGACACCCGTCCCGCGCCGGAACCGGAGACCCGTCCCGCGCCGCCCAAGCCGACGCCCAACCCCGTCATCCCGATGACGACGATGGCGCCGCAGCCGGTCGGCCAGCTCCCGGACACGAACCTGCCGAGCTTCTTCCAGGACAACAAGGCGCTCGGCTCGATCGTGCCGACCGACGTGCGCGGCGCGGACGCGGTCGTGCGGGAGATCAACGGGCTGCGGCCCGACGACGCCGCCCGCATCAAGAACGCGATCGAGAACGACTTCGAGACGTTCCTCGGCGATGGACGCAACTTCCAGGTGAAGATCGGCAACGCCTGGTTCGAGGCGAACGTCCGCGCCGAGATGCACGCGGACGGGAGCAGCACCACCGACGCCGCGAACACGAAGGTCGACAAGAACTACCAGGCCGCCGCCGCGTCCACGACGACGAACAGCATCTCGACGTCCAACGACGTCGGCGGTGCGGTGACGGCCGGCGTGGCGATGGGCCCGTACGGCTCGCTGGGTGGCAAGGCCGCGCTCGCGACGCCCGCGGTGTCGCAGGCCACCAGCACCTCCATCACCGAGCAGCGTGCGATCAAGGGATCGGACTCCGGGTCCAAGAAGATCACCGTGCCGGTCTCGTACGAGATCACGCTGTACGACGCGTCGGGCAACCCCTCGCTGTTCTCGACGCTCAGCACCGGTCCCGACGTGACGCTGCAGGTCCCGACGGACCTCACCACGATCGTCGACTCCGGCAAGTCCTCCGCGGCGGTCACGCCGCCCGACGCGGCGTGGGGCCTCAAGGCCGAGAACGCCGTGCCGGAAGCCGTGGTGGTCAAGGACTCCGGGAAGCTGTTCAACGACGTCGCGGAGAACCTGCACCCGTCGATCACCAAGATCGGTTCGCCGGGCCGCGAGGCCCTGCAGAACTTCCTGAGCCCGACCTCCATCCGCAACAACCTGCCCGCGATGCTCGGCGGCTTCGTCACCTCGCCGGACCTGATCAGCCCGCACGCCAGCAAGGGCGCCGCGGTGCAGATGAAGGCGACGCTCAAGGACGCGAAGCTCGTCGGCACGCACGCCGACGCGGCGCTGGACCTCAAGGACACCTTCTCCTGGGGCAGCAGTGTGTCCGCGTCCAGCAAGACCGGGTTCGACGTCACCGCGGGCTTCGGGGGCAACATCGGTGTCCCTGGCAAGGTCGGCGGCACCGTCGGCGCGACCGGCGGGTACTCCGCGCGCACCGCGGAGGGCGTCAACGCCGGGACGAGCTCCAGCCGCAAGTCCGGCATCGGGGTCAAGGCCGAGACCGGCCTGTACGAGGTCACCGCCGAGGTCGAGGTCCAGGGACCCGCGGGCAAGCCCGTGACCATGGAGATCACGACCCACATGCGCATGGGTGTGGGCGAGGCCGGTGCGGTGGGCCTGCCGACTCCGGTCGGGACCCGCAACTCCACGACCGACCCGGCGACCGCGGACACCAGGTTCCTGCCGCCCTACGTCGCCGACACGCTCGCCGCCGGCAACGCCAAGGTGGGCGAGTTCGTGCCCGCGACGCAGGTGCAGCACCAGGTCGAGACGAAGCTGCGCGAGCTGCCCGGGTTCGAGAAGTTCCTGCCGAAGTGGACCAACCCGGACGCGAACCCCCGCTCCGGCAAGGGCCAGGGTTTCGGTGACGTGGCCGTCCAGCTCGCGAACCAGCGCAAGCTGGACGCGAACCTGTCCCCGGCCGCGCTGAAGGCGAACATGGACAGCCTGCTCGGTCCGGGCGTCCAGGTGCAGCTGAAGAACTCCGGCAAGACGACGAACACGTACGTCAACGTCACGGTCAAGGCGAAGCTGACCAACCCGAAGCACCTCGGCAAGGCCGAGGGGCGCCCGGTCAGCGACTCCACCACGAGCGGTCCGAAGCTCGACGCGAACACCAGCACCACCAAGGGCTGGACCGGTGGCATCACCGGCAGGGCGAACATCCCGGTGAAGACCGGCGTCGCCTCGCTGACCCCGATGCCGCAGGCCGGTGTGTCCTACAGCCACTCGTGGACGGACAAGACCTCGGCCGGACCGGCCGTGAGCGCCACCTCGTCGAACCCCGGCAGCCCGGACGCGCAGGTGTTCCAGGGCGACGTGGAGTTCGAGGTGGAGATCACCACGTTCACGCGGCCCCGGACGTGGGTCCGCACCGTCGTGCCCGGCGCGCCCGGCCGGCACGCACCGGACGTGAAGACCGTCGCCAAGACCGGCGCCGGCCTGGACAAGATCGACGGCAAGGTCAACCTGTGGGTGTCGGACTCCTCGACGCTCAAGGACGACCCCGGTGACGGTTTCAAGCCGGGTGACCCGTCGGCCACGCCGCTCGAGAACTCCCCGACCGTCAAGGACCTGCTGAACCCGGCACAGGCCCGCCCGAAGTCGCCGGAGTTCCTCCACGTGGAGGCCGTCGCCAACACGACGGAGCTGCGGGACCAGGCGATCGACGCGCTCAACCGCGCGGCCAAGGGCGACTCGGCGCTCACCACGCCGGGCACGGCGTCACGGGCGCAGATCGACAAGATGTTCGCCCCGGAGAACATCAAGGCGAACCTGCAGCGGCTCATCGAGACCGGCGTGCAGGAGCAGGGCCTCAAGTACGACCGCCGCGTCGCGGACCGCTCCGGTGCGATCGGCATGTCGGTCAAGCTCGGTGGGGCGAAGCTGGTGTCCATCTCGGACGCCACCGGCACCGACAACTCGGTCAGCGGTGGTTACAAGGCCGGTGGGTCGTCCACGACCAGCCGGTCGGTCGACCTCGTCGCCGGCATCAACGTCCCGGTGCGTCCCAACGTCACCCCGCCGCCCGCCGGCCAGCCGTCGAACCCCAGCGGGTCCGGCGGTGTCGCGGTCACCGGCAAGTGGACGCCGTGGTCGGACAACAAGACCACGTCGAACGAGATCGGCGGCAACGTCGACCGCGGCCGGACCACACCGGACGACGCCCGGACCGTGCTGGTCCAGGTCGACGCCGAGTTCACGATCGTCGGGGAGAGCCGCGCCGAGAACTTCGTGCACGGCGGCACGCCGAACGCCGAGGGCGTGAAGGTGAACCTGCCGAAGTCGGTCTTCGTGCGGGTCTCCGAGGACGTCGCACGGGAGATGGGCGTGCTGCCGAGGGTGGCGCCGAACGTCCCCAAGCCCGACTTCCCGAAGATGGCCCCACCGTCGACGGTGGCACCGGGCGAGCCCGGCGCGCTCGGGCTGTCCAACGTGGAGAAGGTCCCGGACCTCTCGGCGGCGGTCAACGAGCTCACGACGAAGCTGTCCACGAACACCAAGAAGTTCGGCAGCGACGCGCTGATCCCGGACTCCGTGCTCAAGGACTCGATGAGCAACCTGCAGCGCATCGTCGACCTCAACTCGCCGTCGAGCGTCAAGGCGATGATCGACAGCGCTCTGGACGGCGGCGTGCCGCTGCTGGTCCACCAGCCCGGCACGTTCGGCAAGGACTCCTACCAGGTCACGCTGCGGGCGAAGACGGGCGAGCCGAAGTTCGACCAGGTCGTCAACGACGGCGTCGACATGTCCCACAACGACGGCGGTTCCCGCAAGGAGAGCGACGGCAAGGGCCGCGGCACCGGCTGGGGCCTCGGCCTGCGGGCACCGGGCCTCGCCTCGCCGGGGAGCGCGAACCCGAACGTCTCCGGCACCGCGGGTCTCAGCGTGATCGCGAACGTCGGCTCCGCCCAGAGCAGCTCGGTGACGGCCTCGACCAGCACGGCGTTCGGCCACAACCGCACGGCGAGCGGTCCGGCGGCGCGCTACAACGTGCCGGTCGAGTTCGAGCTCGTCGTGGAGAAGGGCGACAAGGAGGTCGCGAAGGTCCGCAGCGCCGAGCAGGACATGGTCGTCCGCACGCACGCGGACAACCAGAAGGTCTCGGAGCCGACGACCGGTCGCGGCACCCCGCAGCCCTACATGTCGGCGGCGAGCAGGCGCGGCAGCGAGTTCGGCACGCCGGAGGCGACCTACGCCTTCCAGCAGGACAGCCGGGCCACCCAGCTGTCGGCGACCGCGTCGGTGGAGAACCTGCGCGGCGCGGGCGACCTGCGCAACGCCGCCGTGAAAGCGATGACGGAGGCCGGCGCGGGCAAGGGCCTCACCGGCAAGGGCACGGGCTCGCTCAACAGCCTGCTCTCGACGCTCAGCCCGGAGAACCTGCAGCCGCACCTGCCCGCGATGCTGTCCGGCCCGCTCGACGTGCCGGGTCTCAAGGAGGCGGCGCTGACGTTCGGCCAGGACGCCGACGTCAAGGTCTACGCGAAGCTCGTGAACCCGCAGCTGGGCTCGCTCAGCGACGGCGTCAAGATCGAGACCCCGCTGACCACGAAGACGACCGACGTCTCCAGCGAGGCCAAGGTCGCCGACACCTCCGACGTGGCCGTGGGCCTCGCCCAGGGCAGCGCGGCGGTCAAGCAGGGCGACCCGAGGGACACCGTCAACGTCGGCACCGGCGGCGTCGAGCTGAAGCACGCCAACGAGGACTCGTCCGCGGTCTCCGGCGGCCCGGCGCAGGCCCAGGGCGGCAGCGTCAAGCCCAAGGACCCGTCGCGCACCGGTCTCGTGCAGTTCGACGTCGAGTACCGCGTGGTCGCGACGATCGGCGGCAAGACCGGCGTCGTCGACCTGACGGTGCCCGGCTCGGCCGGCGTGCGCATGCCCGCCACCGAGGTCGAGACGATGCTGAACCAGACCTTCAGCGACTCGTTGAAGGACGCCCAGACCGAGGTCAAGAAGACGGCCGACGACTGGCGCGAGGCGGAGAAGAAGGTCGACGAGGCCCGGCACGAGGCCCAGGAGGTCATCAACTCCGCGGCCGCCGTGCTGGCGAGGACCGACCAGCCGCTGGGTGACGCCGCGACGAAGCTGAACACGGCGATCGAGAACCACGTCAACGCCGAGGCCGAGCTCCGGACGCGGCAGACGGCGTTCGACACCGCCGTGGCGGACGTCGCGCGGACCCGCGCGGCGATCCAGGACCTGACGCCGCGGATCTCGTCGCTCAGCCAGGACGCGCTCGCGACCAAGGACGCCCTGGACGACGCCCAGATCGGCGGAGCGCCGAAGGCCGAGCTGGACCGGCTCGGGCAGGAGGCCGACGCCGCGCACACCGCGTTGACCAACGCCCAGCAGCAGCTCACCGACGCCCACACGCAGCTCGACGTGCAACGCAAGACCGCCGTCGACGCCCGCGCGGAGCTCCAGGCGCAGCAGAAGGCCGTCGCCGACGCCGAAACGGCCCGCACGGACGCGGAGAAGGCCCACCAGGCGCTCACCGAGGAGCGGGCCGCGGCCGAGAACAAGATCAAGGACGCGGAGACCAAGCTCGACGACGCCCGCAGGGCCGCGGACGCCGAGCAGAAGAAGTGGTGGGACGCGAAGGCGGAGGCAGACCGCCAGGTCGACCTCTACAACGCGACCCCACCGCCCGCGACCCCGCCGCCCGCACCGCCGGCCCCGCCCGTGACACCCGGCGACGCGACCACGAACACGCCTGCCCGCGACGCGACCACGAACGCGCCACCTGCCGACGCGACTACGAGCACGCCTGCCCGCGACGCAGCCACCAACACCCCAGCCGGCAACGCGACCACGAACACGCCACCCGCCGACGCGACCACCAACACCCCACCCGCCGACGCGACCACCAACACCCCACCCGCCGACGCGACCACCAACACCCCACCCCGCGACACCACCAGCACCGCAGCGGACGTGAGCCAGCAGCCGCTGCCCTCGCTGCCCGCGGAGTCGTCCGTGGCGGAGAGCAGCCGTAGCGGCGCGGAGACCAACTCGCCCAGTCCTGCTCCGGAAACCACCAAGGCGCCGAAGAAGGTCCGCGGCGGTGGCGCGCCGCCGGCGATGACGCCGCCGACGCCGGAGTCGCACCGGGGCAAGGACGTCCTGAGCGACGAGTCCTGGCGCCACGACCCCGCCAGGACCGCGGACTGGTCCAACCCGGACAACCCGGCCGACCGCAGCACCTGGGCCCATCGCCGCAACGACACCGACGTCCGCACCGTCGACCTCGACGTCCGTGATGTGCGCACGGACAGCACGCCGTCGAAGATCAAGGCCTACAAGGGCCTCATCAACTACGACCTGCGGCGCATCGAGACCAGCCCCGGCAAGTTCGTGCAGGAATACACCGTCAAGGTCCACCTCGAACCCACCGGCAAGGTCACTGCCGACCAGCTCGCGCAGATCAGGGACAACGCCACCAACGGCGTCAACACCCTGCTCAACCAGGGCTTCCGCCTGCCCAGCGGCGACCAGTTCCACCTCAACCTGGAGTTCACCGACAACAAGGCCGACGCCCACACCACCGTCAAGGTCGACCCGAACGACCCGAAGGTCAACCAGGACCACTGGAACCCCGACACCAGCCCCGAGGTCCTGGCCCACGAAACCCTGCACTACCTCGGCGTTCCCGACGAATACAAGGACACCACCCGAGTCCTGCAACAACACGAGACGAACTCCGGCGTCCACGACAACGACGGCGGTCTCATGGACAACGCCGCGCACCTGCCCGACCCCGGCATCCGGCCCCGCCACCTCTGGCTGATCGAACGCACCGCCAACAGCCAGGTCATGGTGCCCGACACCACGATCAACCCGCCCGGCCCCGCCACCGTGCCGCCGCCCGCGGTGACCACGCCCTCGTCCGGCGCTGCACCGCACGGCGTTCCCGCACCCGGCCCGAACGCCGCTCCCGGCACCGGTGCCGTCCCTCCGTCGTCGCCGGAACCGGCCGCGGTGACACCCTCCACCCGGCTCCGCTCGGCCTCCTGGCCGCTGCCCCGCACGCACCAGGCCGCCCAGCAGTTCCAGGCGCGGCCTGCTCCCGAGGGACACAGGCGGGAGTCCGTCAAGAGCAGGCGCGAGTCCACCAAGAGCAGGCGCGAGTCCATCAAGAAGCTGTTCACCGTCGACGTTCCGGGGATGTTCAGGAGGGAGTCGCAGGCGTCGGTGCCGTTCACGGCTCCTGCCGCGGCCGTGACGCTCACCTCGTCCGACCCGTGGGTCGGCTTGCTGCACGCCCAGGCCGATCCGTCCACTGTGGATGTCGACGTCCTGAAGGACCACGTCGCCCAGGCGGTCGCCGAGGGCAAGCCCGGCAAGGCCCGCATCCTGATCAACCGCCTGCGGGGATCGGACAAGCAGGCCGAAGTGCAGCAGCACTACGACGACGCCGTTGCCGCGCGGGGCGACGAGGGTGCCGTCGAGGTTCCGAAGGAGCTGCACTTCGCCTGGTTCGGCACCACACCGAACGAGGCCGCCGTGCAGACCCTGCTGCGGTGGGCCGCGAAGGTTCGCGAGAACAACGAGAACTCGACCAGTCCCGGCCAGAACTGGAAGGCGACGCTCTGGACCGACGCTTCGTCGGCCGGTTGGGCCCCTGAGGTCAAGCAGCAACTCGCGGACGCGGGCATCGACATCCAGCCCGACATCGACTCCCTGGTGCACGACCTCTCGACCGACGTGCAGAGCCGCACGGACACCCGGACGACGATCGACGACGTCTACTCCGCCGCCAAGGACCCGAATGCCAAGGCGTACAACCTCCAGTCCGACATCGCGCGGTACGCGGTGCTGGCCAAGCGCGGCGGTGTGTACGTCGACGTCGACATCCGCCCCGGCGCGGTGTCGCTGATCGAGGTCGGCGACCTCAAGATGCAGCCGACGGACGTGCCGCTGATGGCGCCGCGACTGCGGGACCAGCACAGCGTCGACAACGCGTTGGCAGGACTGGAGGACGTCGCGCCGGGCGCCGCTCTCAGCACGGCCGCCGAGATCCAGTACGACAAGGGCGAGCTGAACAACAACTTCATCGTCGCGCCGCCGGGCAACGACTTCATCCACGCCCTCACCGACGTCATCCCGAAGAAGTTCGAAGGCCTGCAGAGCTACGGCATGTCGCAGGAGGCTTTCAGCAAGGCGCTCAAGAAGCAGGCGCCGGACATCTCCGGGCCGAACGTCCTGGTGGACGGTGGTCTCACGCCGACGACCGGCCTCATCGGCCAGTTCACGATGCAGCCGGAGAACCACGGCCTGCGGGTCGAGACGAACTACCTGCCGGAGCCGGTGCCCCTCGTCGACAAGCGGGACTACAGCGCCCTGTTCGACCCGAAGGTCAAGAACAGCTGGTCGGGGCTCGAGTGGGTGACGACCGAGAGCGAGGCCCAGATCGACACCGGGTCGTCGCAAGCGTCGCTGCGGGCCGCGAACATCCCGAACGCCGACGTGACCGCTGCCGCCACCGCTCGTGCGGAAACGACCCCGGACGTGCACGTCCGGTCACGGAGTCCCCTCGTCCCGAACGATGCGGCGACGCCGGTCACGACTCCCGCCGACGTGCCAGCTGACGTCACAGCTGCCGCCGACGTCACAGCTGACGTCACAGCTGACGTAGCAGCCGACACGGAGCCGGCCCACGGCACGACAGCACGAGGGCAGCACGACAACCCCACGCGGCACGAGCTCACCGAGCAGATCGCGGCGATGGGACTCGACGCACGGCATGCCACGTCGACGTTCGACGACCTCAGCGCCCTGGGATCGGTGGAGAACCACGTCGCGGACGTGCTGTCCTCCCCCGGTGTGCAGGGCCCGGTGAACCGGATCCTGTCGGCCTCGGGCTCGTTGAGCCCGGAGCACGCCGGGCGGGTTCGTGACCTGGTCACCGACCTGCTCGTGACCACGAGCGCCGTACCCGTGCGGCATCGCCGCGTCGGCGACATCACGAAGCTGAACCTCGGTCACGTCCACGACTGGCAGACCGCGCGGCCGTTGCCGCCGGCGACGCTTGAGCACGTTCTGGACGAAATCGCGGCCGACGTCGAGGCCGGCCGTGTGCCGCTGTCGGATCTGCCGCACAACGCGGCGGACCCGCTGCCCCGCCGGCTGGCCGTGCTGGGGACGCTCAACCTCGCACCGCACGCGCGGGCCGGGCTGCTGGCGCACCCGCCCTTCACGGCGCTGCTCGATTCACCCCACCTCGCCGACGCGCTGTTCGCCGGCAAGGGACTGGACGAGCAGCGGTTCCTGAACACCTGCGAGTCGGCCGCGGTCCACACAGGACTGCGGAGTGTGTTGCCCACGGTCATCGCACAGGTGCACGCGGGTCGCGCGGTCGCGGACAGCGCGGAGTGGGCACTGCTGAGCGCCCTGGAGAACAGCCCCGAGCTGCTGGCGCGCAAGGACCGCCCCGGCGGGCGCACCGTCGAACAGCTCGTGCGGGACCGGATCGCCGAGGCACGCGAGACGTTCGACCGGCTGGAGCAGCAGTCGAGCACCGACGCACCGGACTGGGCCGCCATGAGCGACGACTGGGGGCGGGTGATGCAGAAGCTCGCCGCCGTCTCCGACCCGAGCGAGGGCGTCGACTCCATCCCGGTGCTCAGCCGCAAGGCCATCCGCGGAGCATGGGCGGCCAGCGCGGTCCTGTCGCTGCCGTTGGGAGTCGACCGGCCGGGCCGGCGGGGCATCGGTGTGAACGAGGACTACCGGTTGCTCGCCGAACAGGTCCTCGCGGATCCCACTCCGTCAGGCAGGACCAAGCCGCTCGCGGACATCGTGGACGACAGGTTCTGGTCGCGGGTGCACCATGCCGGCGTGCTGCCCGTCGCACTGGAGGGGCGGTTCACCGCGCACGCGCTGTCCGTGCAGGCGGTCCGCCACGAGGGTGTGGAGGTCTACCTCGTCGGCGACCCGAAGAAGAAGCACTTCGACATGCTCACGCAGTCCGAATTCGCCGCATGGGCCGCCCGCAGCAACGCCGAGGCGGCACTTCCGCTCCAGACCACGGTGATCACGGGCCCCGCGAACGTCCAGCCCGCGGCGCCGGGTGGACCGGCGCACCCGCCGACGGGGCCCACCCCTCCCGAGCCACCGACCGGGTCCGGCCCTCCCGTGTGGTCGACGACGAACTGGACACCACCGGAAACGCCGGCTCCCGACACCACCACCGCGAGCCGCCACGACGGCGCGGCCGAACAGCAGCGCGAGATCACCACGGCCGCCGCGGGCGACGGAGCCCGCCCGAAGCAGGGCCGCCCGGCGGACGTCCTCGACTGGGCGCGACGAATGCCGCTGGTCGACCTGGCCATGACCGATCCCGGCGCCAAGATCCGCCAGGGCCAGAGCACGCGCGAGCACACGCAGCGGGTGCTGGAGGTCCTCGGACGGCCTGCTCCGCGGTCGTTCCCCGGGATCGGCCGGATCCTGCCCAAGATCACCGCGGTGACCGCGCAGGGTCCCGAGGCCGCGACGAGGAACGACGCCGTCGCGCTGGCGTCCGTCGTGGACAACGTGGCCAGGGACATGGCGGAGGCGTTCAACGACCCGCTGTTGAAACCGGTGTTCGCACGCAAGATCATCGAGTCGCAGGCCGACCGGCTCCACTGGGACGGCGACGCGTCGTCCTCGTCGATGTCCCCGGAGGCCGTCCGCCTGGCCGGTGCGCTGGTCTCCGACGACCCGCTCACCTCGTTCATGCGGGGAGACGTCGAGCTGCCCGCCGTGGCCGCCAGGGTCGAGAGCCTCGCCCAGCGGGCCGGTCTGGACGCCCAGACGACCTTCGACCTCCTGCGCAGGCGCTACGAGGCGGAGATGCTCTCGTACACGATGTCCGAGATCCAGGCGGGGAGGCTCCGGCCGGACCGGAACGCCAACGGGTCGTTCGAGCTGGAGGCGCTGCCCGGCGAGATCGCGCCGAGCTACTTCCTCGACGTCGTCGAACTCCGCAAGACCGCCGCTTTGCAGCACTTCTTCAGCGGTCCCGGACGGGGCGAGCCGGAAGCACGCGAGTGGAACAACAAGGACCTGGTCCTCACCAAAACCGCGGCCCAACGCCTCGACGACCTGCGAGCCGTGCTGGCACCCACCCCGGCGACGGCTGCCGCGGAGGTGCCCGCGGCCGATGTCACCGCACCGGCGGCGGGACCCTGGACCCCACCGGCCGCGCTGCCGTTCACGGCGGCCGACCTCGCGGCGGGCAGGGACGGGCTGGCCTCGTCCGCGACCTCCACCTCGGTACCGCCGCCGGGCTCCGCTCAGGCAGGGTCGCTGACCCAGCGCCAGTACGAACACCTGCGCGACATCCGGACCGGCCGGTCCGAGGGCGACCAAGCGCTCGCCGCGGCAGCGGCACGCCGGGAGTCGGTCAAGCAGAACCTCGTCGAGAAGCTCTCGGTGCCGGACCTCGCCGCCGCGGAACAGGTGCTTGCAAAGGCCGAGGAGTGGTTCGCGACCGCGCCGATCACCATCTCGCTGAAGGGCGAGACCGTTTTCGGCACCGACCAGGGAGCGGCGGCGCTCACCCAGCCCGACGCGCGCTACCTGCCGGCCGCGGAGATCGGCCTGCGCGTCGTCGACCCGGCCGCGCTCGAAGCGCTGCGGTCGAAGAAGAGCAACGTGGACGCGCATCGTGCCGAGGCCGACCGGCTGGCGGACGAACTGCTGCAGAAGGCTCAGACGGAGGACTCGTTCCGGCCGAGCCCGGAGTTCAAAGCACTGCGGGCCGCGCACTACCACGCCAAGACCGTCCTGACGGCCAGCGAGCTCGACGCGGCCAGGACGCCGCGGCAGGTCCGCTACCTGGAGGGGTTGCTCGCCGAGGACCCGGACTTCGCCTTCTGGACGCTGTCCAACGAGGTCAACGTCGCTCGTGGTGACAACTACACGCGGTGGCGCCGGGAGAAGGACGACGCCGAGTCGGGCAGGCGCGGCTTCGGTCCGCACGAGGCCGCGGTGTTCGGCGCGGTGAACGTGAACTACGACCGGACGAAGGGCTTCGAAGGAACGGCCGGCTACGGCGACACCCACCTGCTGCTCGAACCGCACGTGCGCCAGCGGTCGTACTACACCTTTGGCACGAGGGGTCCTGCACGCAGCAACATCGTGGACCTGATGCACGACATGTTCGAGCAGAACCACACGGAGTACGTCAACGGCATCGTGCAGAACGCCCTGGGGTTGGAAGGAATGATCCCGCAGCGGAACCTGCTGCTGGAGACGCACGTGTACGGCGATGTCGTGTTCGGTCGCGACGTGGCGGAGGTGTCGGTTCCGCGCGCTGGGCTCGATCCGGCCGTGCGGGCGCGGATCGAGGCGTTCGCGGAGACCCACGGCATCGCCTTGGCCGAGTGGGACCCGGCCGCGTGGCCGGAGCAGAAGGCCGAGGTCGACGCCGCGGCGGTCGGCAGCGCGCTCGCCGCTCCACCGGCGGACCAGGACGCAACCGACGCCAGCCGTGCCGGTGGCGCGGGTGAGCGGACGACCTCGGGTCAGCCGGTCGCCGCGCCGCAGTTGCCGGAACCGGGCCTCGGCAGGCCGTTCGTCGAGGACCTCTTCGACGAGATCGACGCCAAGACGTCCGCCGCGCCACGTCCGGCAGACCTGCGGGACTCCGTGCGGTGGCGGGTTCCGGAGGACGCCGCGTCACTCACCCCGGACCGGCTCGAACAGGAGTTCGGCATCCCGAAGGTCAACCAGGAGCGGTTCCAGAACTTCGTCGACCGCTTCAACATCGTGCTGGACGTCCGTCCCACGAACCCGGACTCCGTTCGCTGGCTCCACGACGGCGCGATGCCGAAACCCAAGGACATCAAGGCGAAGACCATCAACCAGGCCGACGTGCTGCTCGGTGCCGACGCGGAGCACGTCGGGCTCGTCGGGTTCTTCCAGCCGGACCCCAACCCGGATCTCTCCGGCGTCGACCCGGCGATGCGGGACAAGGTCGCCAGGCGCTTCAACGAACGCGCCGCCGAGTTCGCCGAACTGATCGGCACGATGGAGAAGTACGAGCAGGAGGGCAAGTTCAAGGTCATCGACGGTGTCGTCCACGGGGCGAACTCGCGAGGCGACCTCGTCTGGGTGACCGGTGACGCCGACATGTACGGCATGTACGACACGGAGGGCAACCGGCTCCGCGAGGAAGACTACGAGGGCATGGTCTTCCTGCTGGTCAACCGCAACGTGGGGGTCCAGCACGGAGCACACCTGTACTGGGACCCGGTCACCGACTTCGACCGGAAGATCTTCGACACGATCGTCAACAAGCACGTGACCGAGGAACCGCTGGTGCGGTTCAGCCCAGGTCAGCCGGCGTCCCTCGTGCTCGCCGACCCGTTGCCACCGCGCGTCGACGCGGACAACCAGGCCGCGCCGGTCGAATCCGGAAGTTCCGAACGGCACGAGGTGGCGGAGGCTGCCCCGCCGAGCCGGCTCAGCCAGTACGAGGAACACGTCAGCAGCACGCGGCGGCACCTGCGGCACCTGGCGTTCGACGTGCTCAACCGGCCCGCTCCCCCGCCCGTCACCTCGGACGGCCTGTACGCGGCGGTCGGCGAAGTGGTGCGGCAGGACCCGGCGGCCCTGCGCGCACAGGTGCTGAACCACGCCGCCACGACCGCGGCGGTGAGCCAGGCGACCGCGGACTTCACCGCGTCCAGGCCGGTCCACACAGGACACCTGACCGGTGCGCTCGTCGAGAACGCCAACTGGAGGATGCACGCCGACGCGAACGAGAACGCCGGTGCGGGAAACGCGCGCGACCTGCTCGGCCACCTGATCGCGACCCGGCTGGGCACGACGTTGGTGGTCCACCGGGGCACGGGCGCGGCACCGCTGGTGCTGGCACCGATGGGTGACCACGCCGGAGTTCCCGTCGAGGTCGACATGGTGGTGGTCGACGGCCGCGTGACCTACCGGCCCCACCAGCCACTTCAGCGGGGCGTGTGAATGCATTAGCGTGATCTGCGTGGACGAGTTCGCGGAGGCGCTCAGGACGGCGATCACCAATCGCGGTCTCGGTCTGGAGCGCCTGCGCGAGCACCTCTCGCAGAACGGCGTCTCCGTCTCGATGGCGACGCTGAGCTGCTGGCAGACCGGCCGCAGCCGGCCCGAGCGGCAGAAGTCGCTGCAGGCCGTCGTCCACCTCGAGCACATCCTGCGGGTGCCTCCCGGCCACCTGTCGGAGCTGCTCGGTCCCCCGCACCCGCGTGGCCGCCGGCTGCGCAGGGCACCGGCGCCGGTGTCCGCGTTCTGGCCGGTCCCCGCACCCGTCGAGCACGCCCTGCACGACCTGGACACGCAGTGGGACGACCAGCTGCTGCGCGTGAGCCAGCAGGACTTCGTGACGATCGGGGCGGACCGCACCGAACGGGTGTTCCGCTCCCGGCAGGTGCTGTCAGCGTCGATGAACGGGCCCGACCGGTGGGTCGTGATCCTGCACGCCGACGACCACGACCGCCCGTCGCCGCTGGTCAAGGCCCTGAAGAACTGCACGGTCGGACGGGTCGTCCAAGAGCCCGCCGAGGGGCTGCTGGTCGCGGAGCTGCTGTTCGAACGGCCGCTGCGCAAGGGTGAGAGCGTCGTGATCGAGCACGAGCTCGTGAACCAGGCGCCCTGTCCTCCCGCGACGAACTACGAGCGCAAGTTCCGCCTGCCGACGCGGGAGTACGTGCTCGAGGTGACGTTCCAGGGTGCCCCTCCCGCTTCCGTCGTCCAGCTCGCGGACGGGTCCGAGGTGGCTCCCGGGCGCACGCTGCTGGACGTGGCGTTGAACGTGCGGCCCGGTGTGCGCGGGTTCAGCTGGTCGTGGTCCTAGCGCGGAAGCCGCGCGACGACGGGATCAGCGCGGCGGCCGCGGGAACGGCGAAGCAGAGCACCGCGCAGACTCCGAGCACCGCGCTCACGCCGAACTCCTCGATCGCGGGCGCGATGAGCGCGAGGCCGGCGGGTGCCAGCCCGTACGACAGCAGGAAGTCGAGCGACGAGACGCGGGCCAGCCTGGTGGGCTCGACCTCGCGCTGGATCGCGGTGAACCAGGGGACGTTGAACAGCTCGATGCCGACGCCCGCCACGACGTAGACGCCGATCAGCGCGAGCGGGTGCACCGGCAGCAGCAGGCCCAGCGGGATGAGGCCGTAGCAGGCGAGCCCGGCCAGCGCGACCCAGCCCGCCGCCCGCGGCCGCCAGCGGGCGATCAGCACCGCGCCCACGAGCGCGCCCACGGTGTACGCGGTCGTGGCGGCGGCCAGCACCGCCTCGGTGCCGTAGCGGTCCCTGCTGACCAGCGGCAGGACGACGGCCGTCGCGGAGTAGCCGGTGGCGATCATCACCGTCAGCGCGGCCAGGCCGCCGAGCATCCACGGGTGGCGGCGTGCCTCCCCGAGGCCGTCGGCGAAGTCGGTGACGAAGCCTTTCGCGAAGCTCCGGTGCTGGGCACGGGCCTTGGTCGCTGTGCTCCCCTTCGGAGGTACGAGTGCGGCGCCCAGCCACAGGACCGCGGTCACCGCGAGCAGGGCGCGGGCGTCGACGAGCAGGGCGGCGAGAGCGGTGAGGCCGGGGGCGACCAGCGTGGTGACCCTGATGGCGAAGGTGGTGGCGGCGTTGGCCTGCTGGCGTCCGGACTCCGGCACCACCTCGGCGACGAGCGCCTGGAACGCCGGGCGGCAGGCGCCCTGACCCGCGCCGACGACGGTCGCCGCCGTGGCCATCAGCAGCAGGGAGTGGCCCATCCCCAGGGCGATCACGGGGGTGGTGAGCCCGGCCGTGAGGCAGGACCAGAAGACGACTCCGCGCCGGGAGTGCCGGTCGGCGAGGACACCGGCGACGGGCACCGCGGCGAGGAAGCCCACCGTTCTGGTCGCGAGGACGACGCCGAGCTCCACGGCCGTGATCGAGCGTTCGAGCACCGCGAGGCCCAGGACGAACGGCAGGGCCCACATCGCGAGGCCCGACGCGGTCGTGCCGGTCCACAGGCGCAGGAACGCCGTGTTCCGGAAGATGGACGGTACCGCGGCTTTCTCGGTCACGTGGCGTTCTCCGCGATCGGGGTTCGGGACCGTTTCAAGGTCTCACCCCGACCGCGGTCCTGACCACAGGGAGATCGAATACCGGTCGGTATTCCTCAATCGCGCGGAATCGCCGAACGCGCAGGACGACTGCTCCCCCTGCGCCCCGGGGAACAGCCGTCCTGCGCCGGTAGTCCGATGTGGACTGTCAGCCGATCTTCTCGATCAGCGCCCGGCGGATCAGGAACTTGCCGGGCTCTCGCACCTGTTCGAAGGCGGCGTTGTTCAGCAGCGCGCAGCTGCCGGACACCGACGCGACCTTCACGGTGGTGGACTTGTTGTTGTCCAGGTTCGTCACCTTGAGCGTCGTGCCGATCGGGAACTCACCGCTCGACGCGGCGGGCGCGCCGCCCTCGCCGGACAGCGTGACGGTCGAGCCGGCGCAGACCTGCTGCCCGGACGCGCCACCGTTGCCCTGGCCGGCCTCCGGCTGCTGGGGAGCGGGCTGGGCCGTCGCCTGGTTGCCGTTGCCGGCGTTGCCGTTGCCCGTGTTGTTGTTGCCCTGGTTGGCGTTGCCGGTGCCACCGTCACCCGCGCAGCCCGCCGCCTTGCGCCGCTGCTGGATGAGGTCGACCACGGCCTGCCGGTTCGCGATGCGCGCCTGCGACTGCGCGTCCGGGTTCGCCTTCTGGCCCGCGATGAAGTTCAGGTTGTTCTGCAACGCCTTGTCGAGCCCGCCGCAGTCCTCACCGGACGTGGCGGCCTGGCCCTTCTCGGGCTGCGCCTGGACGTTGCCACCACAGCCGGCGGCCGCACGCCGCTGGTTGATGAGGTTCACGACCGCCTGGCGGTTCGCGATGCGGGCGTCCGACTGGGCGTCGGGGTTGGCCTGCTGACCGGCGATGAAGGTGAGGTTGTTCCGCAGCGCCTGGTCCAGTCCGCCGCAGTCCTCGGCCGCGTTCGAGTTGGTGCCGCTGAAGGCGAAGATGCCACCGGCGACAGCGGCGACCGCGAGCACGGCACCCGCGCCGATCATGGCGGGCTTGCGGTGTCGAGCGCCCATTCTGTGTCTCCTCGGGGTGGATCGGTGTTGTACCGATGACTACGGGGAGGTCACGGGGCGGGTTCAAAATTCGGCTGGGGGCAAAGGGTTTTAAATCGGTTTAAGGTTCGTGGACGTTCACGAGACCGGCTTGTGCAGGCGGGTTCCTTTGAGGCACAGAGGTTTCATGACGCGCGGTCACCGCTTCGCTCGACGCCGCTCCCCCGCGGCGACGCGGTCAGGCCGACTCCGCGACCCTCTTCAACCGCTCCAGCGTCGCCTCGATGTTCCGCTGGTTCGTCACCGCCCGGTCCCTCACCCCGGTGGCCAACCGTGTGATCGGCACGTACCACCCCGGCCGGCGGTCCCAGGTCGACTCCGTCACCCGGCAGCCGCCCGCGATCGGCTCGATGTCGTACTGCCAGCGCGACACCGCGAGCCCCAGGGACCTCACCTCGAACGCGAACCGGGTCGCGGAGCAGTCGGTCACCGTGGAGGTCGTCGGCCACACGCGCCAGCCGCGCCGGTTCACGCCGCGGAACCGTGCTCCGACCGACGGGCCGGAGCCACCCAGCCACCTGCCGCCCGCGTACTCCTCGGCGACGCCGCTCAGGCCTCGCAGGTCGCTGACCAGGTCGAACACTCGTTGCGGTGAGGCGGCGACGTCGATGTGCGCGGTGGCGTCCGGGGTCATGCGGGCGAACTTACTACGGGTAGGTTCGCTGCACCAGCCACTCGCGCACGGTCCGCGCGGACGGCACGACCGCCCTCGTGGCGGCGACGTCGAACGGCACCGGGTGCGTCCTCAGCCAGCGCCACATGCGGGTCAGGTCGTCGCCCGCGACGCGGTGGAACAGCCACTCCGGCATCGGGAAGCGCCGCGGCGGTCGCCCGCGGATCTCCCGCCAAAGCGCGCGGCACTCGTCGATGCTCCGCACGTCGGCGCACAACGGCAGGTCCGTGCCGATGAAGCGGTCCGGTTCGGCGAACGCGCGGGCCGCCACGGCACCCACGTCGTCGGCCGAGAACCACAGCAGCGGCCGGTCGGCGCCGATCAGCCGGGGCATCAGGTGCCACATCGACACCGGCGGGTAGAAGTCCTTGTCGGTCATCAGTTCCATGAACGCCATCGGCCGCAGGACGGTCAGCGGCAGGCCGAGCGACCGCAGGTGTGCGCGCACGACGAGCTTGTTCTCCCACTGGCGCACCCCCGTGCCCGGCAGTCCCGGCCCGGCCGAGGCGTACACGACGTGCCGCACCCCCGCCGTGGCCGCGGCGTCGCCGACCGCGCGTCCCTGCAGGACCTCCTCGTTCAAGCCGCTGGTCATCGGGTTCTGGACGCTGAACACGCCGTGGGCGCCGACGAACGCGGCCCGCAGCGACTCGGAGGACGCCATGTCCGCGCGCACCACCTCGGCGCCGGCCGAGGCGAGCCGCCGGGCCGCGGGCGAGGAGGGGTCGCGGGTCAGCGCCCGCACCCGCCTGCCCGCGGCGAGCAGGTGCCGCGCGACCGAACCGCCCTGCCGTCCGGTCGCACCCGTGACCACCACCAGCTCAGCGTCCACAGCGGGCCTCCTGACCGGTCCATCGCCGGGAGGCCGCTCCTGTTACGCGAGCCGGCGAACCGGGCGGCCCTCGGCGAACGCGCGGATGTCCTCGACCGCCTCCCGGAAGTACGTGCGGTAGTTCGACTCGGTGACGTAGCCGAGGTGCGGGGTGGCGAGGACGTTGGGCAGCGTGCGCAGCTCGTCGGTCAGCGGCAGCGGCTCGACCTCGAACACGTCGAGGCCCGCGCCGGCGATCTTGTTCTCCCGCAACGCCTCCAGCAGCGCCGCCGCGTCCACGATGGGCGCACGGGAGGTGTTCACCAGGAACGCCGACGGCTTCATGCACGCCAGCGCGGCCGCGTCGACCAGGCCGCGGGTCCGGTCGCCCAGCACCAGGTGGACGGACGCGAAGTCGCTCTGCGCCAGCAGGTCGTGCAGGCCGGGCGCGAGCCGGACGCCCTCCGGTTCCACCCGTTCGGCGGTCAGGTTCGGGCTCCACGCCACGACGTCCATGCCGAACGCCCTGCCGACCCGGGCGACCGCCCGGCCGAGGTGGCCGAAGCCGAGCAGGCCGAGGGTGCGGCCGGCCAGGTCGACGCCGACGGTGCTCTGCCACGGCCCGCCTTGGTGGAAGGCCGCGTTCTCGGCGACCAGGTGCCGGGCGAGGCCGAGGATCAACGCCCACGTCAGCTCGGTCGGCGGGGTCTTGAGGCTCCCGGTGCCGCAGACGGTGACGCCGTGCTCCTGCGCCGCCGCCAGGTCGATCGAGGCGTTGCGCATGCCGCTCGTGACGAGCAGCCGGAGCTCCGGCAGGCGGGCGAACAGTTCCGCGGTGAACGGCGTCCGCTCGCGCATGACCACGACGCACTCGGCGTCCGCGAGCTCGGGGGCCGGGTCGTCCAGGTGCTCGCGCAGGACCCTCACGTCGAGCCCGGACCAGTCGGCGTTCGCGAGAGCCACGCCCTGGTAGTCGTCCAGCACCACACACCTCATGCGCCCGATCATGTCAGAGTGGACGCATGGGGGGATTTCAGCTGGCGCAGGCGAACATCTCGACCGGGCGGTGGCCGTTCGACCACTGGCGGATGCGCGGCTTCGCGAGCCGGATCGACGTGATCGACGGCCTGGCGCGCGAGGCGCCCGGCTTCGTGTGGCGGCCCAGTCCCGAGGCGGTGATGTCCGATCTGGTCCGGCTCGGCCTCGACCCGATGCGCGAGGCGTACAACCTCAGCGTCTGGGAGTCGGTCGAGTCGTTGTGGGCGTTCACCTTCGGCGGTGTGCACCTCGATGCCGTGAAGCGCAGCGCGCGGTGGTTCGAGCCGGACAGCGCGTTCGACGTGATGTGGTGGGTTCCCGCGGGCCACCGGCCGACGACGGAGGAGGGGCTCGCCAAGCTCGCGCTGGTGAAGGAGGCGGGGCCGACTCCGGAGGGGTTCACGTTCCGCAAGCGGTTCCCGCCGCCTGGCCTCCCCTGACGACGCTCCCCCGCGGCCGCGGTGATCAGCAGTCAGGACGCGTGGCCCGCCCGGCGAACCGCTCGCCGAGCCAGTCCACCGCGTTCGTGCCCCAGGCGCTGACCGCGGCGACGTGCCCGAGCAGCGGCAGCGGCGTCCACTGCACGTCGGCGCCGAGCGAGCACCACTGCGAACGCAGCTTCTGCCCGACGCTGAACGGGATCAGCTCGTCGAGCGTGCCGTGGTAGAGGTACACGGGTGCCGCGGGCTTGACCGCGCCGAGCGCGTTCTCGTTCAACCTCCGCTGCCACAACGGGTCCAGGATCACGTCCGGCGTGGTCGTCAGCGAGTTGAGGCGCGTGAACGGTGCCACCACAGCGATTTCGGCGACGCACGACTCGCGGATCTTGTCGATCACCTGCTGACCGCGGGCGTTCAGCACGGACGAGAGAGGCAGTTCGGGGTAGGCGGCGGCATAGCCCGCGGCCGCCGCGAACACGAGTCCGGACCCGGCGTTGCCGTCGTTGGACTTCGCGACCGCGTTGAGGTCGGCCGGCACGCCACCGGCGGCGACACCGACGACGTTCAGCGAAGGCGCGTAGGACTTCCACTGCTCGGCGGCGGCCGACGCGGCCTGCCCGCCCTGCGAGTAGCCGAACACGCCGACCGGCGCGTCCGCGGACAGGCCGGGGATGCCGCTCGCCGCCCGCGCCACGTCGAGCAGGGTGCGTCCCTCCGACCGGGCGACCGCGTAGGTGTGGTCTCCCGGCGTGCCCAGGCCTTCGTAGTCGGTCACGGCGACAGCCCAGCCGTGGAGCATGGCCCGGGAGAGGAAGGCGATCTCGACCTCGGTGCCGTTCTGCAACTGCCGCGAGGGCGCGCACTGGTCGCCCAGCCCCTGCGTGCCCATCGCGTACGCCACGATCGGGCGCGGGCCGTTGTTCCACGGCAACGGCGAGACGAGCACCATGCCGGACACGACGGTGCTCGTGCCGGTCGCGGACGTCGAGCTGTACCGGATGTCGTAGGCCTTCACCGGCGCGGGCAGCAGCCGAAGGGGCTCCGGGTGCCACGCCACCTCCCGGCTGCTGAGGAGCTCACCAGGAGCCGCCGCCGCAGCAGGCGTGACCAGGGCGAACAACAGGAGAACGGCGGTGAGCACGGCTCGGAGCTGCATCGGTGGACCCCTTTGTGGTAACCGGCGTTACCGCAACTTAGGGCCGAACGTCGCAACGCGGCAATAGCCCGAACGGCTTGAAGGCTTCACACGACGCCTTGGGTGGCCTATGGCGACGAGCGTGTCGAGCCGCGGAACTGGCACTCACGATGGATGCCGCACGAGCAGCCTCCAACTTTCTGTCGCGCAGACACAATCCGAACTCACCCGGGGCCGCCGGGTCACAACACCGGGATGCCTGCGCGTCGGGTCGCTCAACCCGTCGACTGGCGCAGCGGCAGAACGTCATACCGGCAATGCGGCAACTCGATGGGGGTGGTCGCATCAACGCCGAACAGTTCAGAGGAGCTGTGCGAGCCGGCCTGACTGCGACTCCAGCACGTCATCGGAAACCGATTCCGGCCGTACCACCCCATCTCAACCACACTCCTCCGCCGCGCGAAAAACACAACCAACGCAGCTCTCCAAATCACGATGGTTGCGCACAGCGGGTCGGGCGACAAGCGTCGCCGAAACTGGAAATCGGCAACGTTCCGACAGCCGGAACGGCAGTTTCACGCCGACCTGACATCTGTATAACGTACATCATACCCGCTGGTCGCAGCTGCCATCGCGCCGCCGAAAGGATACTCACCCTTGTTCGATCGAACATTCTTCCGACACTGAATCAATCGCTGACCGAAGGCAACACGGGGATTCACCAGTGGATAGGATCCGTCCGCCGCGACGACAAGTAACCCGTTCATCCCAGCGCTGCACACAACGCCGAGATCGGCCCACCGCCTTCCAGCACGGAAGCCATCCGCAGCGAACCTGTTTGCTCCACAAGCAAGGCAAAACGGTGGCACATGCCCAATTTCAGAGGATGTCAAGTGAATTCCGCAGCGCAGCTGACCAGCTATTTCACCACGCCTGAGCACGAGACGCTTCGCAGCAGGGTTCGGAAGTTCGCAGATGCCGAGGTCGCACCTCGCGTGGCCGACATGGAAGCATCCCGTTCGATCCACCACGAGTTGTCCCGGTTGATCGCTCGACAGGGCTGGCTCGCCGTCACGGTCGATCCCGAGTACGGCGGCATGGGCATGGGCCACCTGGCCAAGACGATCATCATCGAGGAGTTGTCACGCGTCAGCGGCGCCATGGGCGCCATGGTTCAGGCATCCCAACTCGGCGTCGCCAAGATCGTGCACTTCGGCGACGAGCAGCAGAAGCGGCGTTGGCTGCCAGCCGTGAGCGACGGTCGTTGCATGCCGACCATCGCCGTGACGGAACCGGAGTCCGGTGGACACGTTCTCGGCATGACCGCAACCGCCGAACGCGTCGGAGACGAATACGTCCTGAACGGCCGGAAAGTGTTCGTCGGGAACAGTCATGTCGGTGACCTGCACGGAGTTGTCGTCAGAACAGGCCCGGGTTCGAAAGGGCTGTCCGCCTTCCTCGTGGAGTCCACCGCACCCGGTCTTTCGCTCGGCCGGTACGAACCGGCGATGGGCCTGCACGGCTTCAGTTTCGGCGAGCTGATCTTCCAGAACTGCCGCGTGCCGGCGGAGAACCTGCTCGGTGTCGAGGGCGACGGCCTTGCGGTCGCGTATTCGTCGAGCACCCTGTACGGCCGCCCCAACCTGACAGCCGTCTCACTGGGGATCCACCAGGCGATCGTCGAGCGGACGGTGCAGTTCACGATGGAACACCGCCGCTACGGCGCCCCGCTGAGCGAGGTTCCCACCGTCAAGCAAAAGCTCGGGCAGATGCAATCCCAGCTGATGACTGCCCGCCTCACGGCTTACCACGCGGCACACATGCTCGACCGGGGCATGCCATGCGACCCGGACCTGATCAGCGCGAAGCTGATCAATGTCGAGTCTTCATTGGACAGTGCACGCACGGCCATGGAGATCCACGCCGCGTACGGCCTCGATCCGGCTCGCCACATCGAGCGGCTTTTCCGCGACGCCAACCACATCTACGCGCCGGCGGGCACGTCGGACGTTCAGCGGCTGCGCCTCGCCGAGGTCGCACTGGGCACCTACCGCGACCAATGGTCAGCCCGGTTCGCCGATCAGCTCCGTTCCAGCGGGACCTCGGTCCGGGTCGTCGCCAGCTGACCGTACCGTTGGCGACAGGCCACAGTGCCAGCATTGCTCCTGTTGCTCGCCCGCGGTGGATCAGGTCGATGACTTGGTCCACCGCATCGGCTTGGTCATCTCGCTCCTGGCAACGGCACTTGCGTGAGTAGTCGGCCGCATCGTTCGCAGTGGCGGAAGCGGGCTTGGTCTGTGCGCTCGAGAATCATCGCCACCAATATGGCGGCGGTGAAACCGTTGTACAACCGGGCTTTCCTCCTGTTGGAACGAGGACGCGCAGGTGGTCGCGGTAGGGGTCGATCAAAGTGGGGCGGTAGCAGGGGCTGTGCGCAGGACCTGTGGTTCGGGCATGCGGGCGTAGCGTTTGACCGTGTTCAGAGCCACGCCGAGGCGGCGGGCGCAGCCGAGCAGAACGACCTGTGACCAAGTAGATCGTGGATCTTGTTGCAGCGTTCGCGGGTGGTCTGCTCGTAAACGCCGCCGGGGCGGGGTGGGTTGACGGTGACCCAGCATCCGGTGTGCGCGTGGACCTCGAGCAGGACCTTGTCACACAGATTGCGCCACAGGTGCCATCGGTCGCCGATCTGCACCGCGTCGGGCAGGGCTCGGCGGACGGCTTCGGCGTAGGTGGCCGAGCCGTCCCGGCACACGACCTCGACGGCGGGGTGTGCGCGCAGCCACGACTCCAGGGTGGCCGCGTCGCGACCGGGCAGGACCGCGACACGCCGGACGGTCTCGGCATCGATGATGATCATGGCGTAGCGCTGGCGGCGGCGCAGGGCGAAGTCGTTTACGCCGATTACCCGCGGAATCGTCAACCGGGGCAACGGCCGGCGTCGCAGACGGCGCAGCGCGGTGCTGCGGGACATGGGCACAGCGAGCAGGCTGGCCGCCGCCCGGCCACCTAACTCTTGCGCCATACAGGAGATCTGCCGGACGAGCCACTGTGCGGCGCTGATGGCGTTCCAGCAGTCCGACATTTCATTCCCGGAACGTCTGCCGCGGGCAGTTGCGAGCCGGGCAGACCAGCCGCCGTACGCGCAGGCGGACAACGACCTGGCGGCCGTCGACCGGCACGTCCTTCGCCGTCCGCTGGTGATACCCGTGCACCTTCGCCGTCGCAGCCCGCAGACCGGACACGGCACGGCCACATCCCGAGTGCGGGCCGTGACCACCACCATGCCGCTGTCCTCCGACACGTCCTCGATGACGAACAGCTACTCGACGTCGCCACCGACCACGAGCCAGAGCCGTTCGTTTGACAGACCCCGCTGCGAGTGGCCGAACCGACGTTCCGCGCGGCGCTCACCCACCAGTTCGCGGTACGTCGAGTCCGGGAACTCGCACGGACGAAGGGCTCAGGGCTCCGGTTCCGCTACTACTCGATGATCAGGGGGCTTGTCGATCAGACGCGCGGCTGACCGAGCGAACACCTGCGGTCGTGGGGTGGGCCGGTCAGGTTCGGCGGGGTAGTGACGTAGTAGGCATTGACGACCTTGTGTTGTCCGTCCCGGGAAGAACGGAACCTGCCACCACGGCGACACACACGAAGTACCTGTGGTGCCCGTCGACCGGTGGTACTTGATGAGGATGAAGCTGTCCGCGCAGTGCGCGTACCGAGCGGTGAGCTCTCCCACCGCCGCCGACACCTCGTAGAAGCCGCACCGCGGCGGGATGATTCGCGTCGCCGAGCTCAGCGGTGCGTCGATCAGTCCCATCGCCGACAGCGGCCGTACGCCGAAACACTGCGTTCCCCAGTTCTCGCCGCACGCTCACCAGCGTGGTGTGCCTGCGCACAGTGAATCGGTGCGATCCGGAAGTGGTCGTTCACCCTGCACCGCACGCGAAAGGACACCAATACCATCCTTCAAGTCCTTTGCCACAGGAAATGCAATCGATGGTCCACCCTGCGGAACACGCTGTTGTCGCCGGGGGAGGAGCCGACCTACGTTCGCCCGGAAGTAGAGGCTGCGCGAGCCCCACGCTCCTGTCGCGAGAGGCAACCCCATGTCTACCCCCAGTTGCCCTGCTCACTCCTCCAGCACCTCGGTCACGCCGGCGGAAACCTCGTTCCGGCCCCTCGACTCGGAGGATTACCAGTGCGCGGCAGCCCCCTCGATCTTCGCCGAACTGGCCGCGCGCGGTCCCATCCACCACGTCGTGCTCCCCGGTGAGGCTCCTGCCTGGCTCGTGACGCGGCGCGCCGAGGCGGAGGCCGCGCTGCGCGATCCGAGGCTGGCGAAGGATCCGATGAGGGTCGCGCGCCACGGGCAGGCCGTCGGCCGCCGGCGCGTGCCGGAGGACTTCACCGCGGTGAGCGGGCGTCAGCTGATGAACCTCGACGGAGCCGACCACGCGCGGATCCGGCGGGTGATCACCAGGTACCTCGTCGACAGCGCTGTCGCCCGCAAGCAGACCGTGCTGACCGAGACAGTCCGGCACCACGTCGACGCCCTCGCCGCCAAGGAGACCGCCGATCTCGTCGCGGACTTCGCCGTACCTCTCGTCAACGACGTCATCGGCCGGGTCATCGGCGTCCGCCCGGAGCTCAACGAGATCATCATGACCGGTGGGGCGTTGTTGTTCGGTCCGGACGACCCGACCACACCGGCGATGATCGACGCGTACCGGCAGGTCACCGGTGCCGCGGCGCGGGCTGTCGCGGAGGGTTCCGCTGTGGCGGGTGCGGACGACCTCTTGGGAGGTCTCGCGAATGCGGTGCGCGACGGGCTCGTGAGCAGGCGGGAAGCCGCGTCCAACCTGGCCATGGTGATGATCGCGGCGACCGGCGGCCCGGTGAAGATGCTGGCTCACTCGGTGGTCGCGCTGCACGACGACCCGCTCATGCGTGAAGCGATGCTCAGCGGCGACCCGATGGCGGTCGTCGAGGACCTGCTCTACCAGCAGCCTCCCATTCCGTTCACGAGCTGGCGCTTCGCCACGGAGACGATGGAGATCGCCGGACAGCAGGTTCGCGCGGGCGACGCCGTGATGGTCCTCATCGCCACGGCGAACAGCGAGCTCGTTGCACCAGCTCGCTCTTCCACCGCTCCCGCGGCTCCAGGTGAACGCGCTCCAGCGGAGCGGCGGCCCGAGAGGAACCTCGCGTTCGGCGACGGCAGGCACCGCTGCCCCGGTCAGTCGCTCGCACGACGGTTGGCCGCGACGGCACTGCCCGCCCTCTTCCGCGCGTTCCCCTCCATCCAGTTGCAGATCCCCAGCACCGAGCTGATCTGGCGAGGTGGTTTCGGGCCTCGGGGACCAGGCTGCGTCCCCGTCCGGTTGCGCAGCTGAACAGAACGCCGGGGATGCCACCGCCCGGACCACCACCTTCCGAACATCGCGCAGATCAGGAACCCCCGCATGCCCACTGACGGCCGTGCTGCCGCGTCCACCCTCGCCGAACTGATCGACCACCTCGACGACGAGCACGGTGGCGTGCTCGTCCGGTTTCCCGGTACTGGTGAACAGCTGTGCCATGCGGATGTGCCCGCGCTGTCATGGGGTGTGGCCGATGAACTCCTGCGGGCAGGTGTCGGGGAGGGCTCCGTCGTCGGAGTCCTGTCCGGTACCGAGCCGGGTTTTCTGCCTGCCGTGTTCGGTGTCTGGGCCGCCGGCGGAGCGATCACCGTGCTGCCGGTGCCGCCGATGCCGACCGCCCCCGAGACCATCGCCGCCGCGCTCGGTCCCGTGGCAGGCCTGCTGACCCACGTCGTCGTCACGGACAGCCAGGTCGATGTGGCCGAACACCTCGCCGCGCGCCATCCAGGGTTGCGTGTGGTGCGTGTCAGCGACTGCACACCGAAGCCGAGAATCGTGTCTGCCGCGCGGCCGGAGTCGCCCGCTGTCGTCCAGTTCACGTCAGGCAGCACCTCCCGGCCGAAGGGGGTCGTGCTGTCCCATTCGGCCGTGCTCGCCTGTTTCGCGTCGACCGCGGCCGCGAGCAGCGTCGCCGCGGGAGACATATTCGTGTCCTGGGTACCCGTGTTCCACGACTTCGGTCTCATCACGATCCTTTTCGGACTGTGGTCGGGTTATGAGCTGCACCTGTTCTCGCCGTGGCACTTCATCCGCAGGCCGCGCCAGGTCATCGAGCACATGAGTGCCACCGGTGCCACTGCGTTCGGCGGCCCCAACTTCGCCTACGACCGCATCGCCACGGCCTACGACGACGGGCTGCTCGACGGCCTCGACCTGAGCAGGTGGCGGCTGGCGCTCAACGGTGGCGAACCCGTGAAACCGAGTACTGTTGCTCGTTTCTCGGCCGCTTTGGCACCCGCTCGCCTCTCCCCCGGCGTGCTGTTCCCCGTGTACGGCATGGCCGAGGCGACGTTGTCGGTGGCCTGCCCGCAGCCGGGTGCACCCGCTCGGACGTTGTGGCTCGACCGTGAATCGCTCGGAGATCGGCGAGCGGCCGTTCGCGTGCCGGACGGCTCCCCGGACGGGATCGGACTCGTATCGGTCGGCCGGCCCGTGCCCGGTATGGAGCTGAGGTTGCTCGACGACGACGGGACGGAGGTCGCGGACGGCTCCGTGGGCGAGATCGCGCTGCGCGGGCCCTCGCTGATGACCGGCTACTGGGACGACCCCGACGCGACGGCGACGGCGTTCCGCGACGGCTGGCTGCAGACCGGTGACCTGGGCGTGCGGATCGCCGGTGAGCTCTACGTGACCGGCAGGCGCAAGGACATGATCATCGTGGCGGGCCGCAACTTCTACGCCGAGGATGTCGAAGACGTCGCGCGCACACTGCTGCCACCGGAACTCGGTCGCTGCGTCGCGTTCGCCGACACCGATCAAGAACGCGTCGTCGTGGTTCTCGAGATGACCGATCCAGCAGCTGGCGCCGAGCTGGGCGACAAGGTTCGAGGACTTGTGTCAGCGCGTCTGGACCTCGGCTCGGTGGACGTGTACGCGGTGCCGCGCAACACGTTGCCGCGCACGACCAGCGGCAAGTGGCAACGCAGGCTCACCTCGCGGCTGTTCCGCCAGCTGACCGGATCCTGACGGTCCGCTCAGGGCGGAACCAGTCTTTCCTGCGAAGGAGTTCAACCATGGCCGACACGGCTCGCACCGAAACCGACTACCTGGAACTGGTCCGCAGCGCGTTGATGCACGCTCTGGAGGTCGAACGCGACGACACCGACCTCGGTGAAGATGTCGAACTCGTCGGGATGCCGAACATGAGCTCTCTCGCGATGCTGCGCGGTCTGATCTACGTCGAAGGTGAGCTGGGCTTCGAACTGGCGGACGACCGGCTGGTCACGGTGCGCACCATCGGCGAACTCGCAGCCGCGATCGCGGAGCAGGACGAGGAGTCCGCCCGATGACGACGCAAGCTGTGCGTTGTCCGCTGCACACGAGCGACTACACCACCTCTCCTCATCCAGCGGTCTTCGACGAGCTCGCCGACAGCGGCCCCGTACACCGCATCTCGCTCCCGGGCGAGGTGCCGGCGTGGCTGATCACCGAACGCGAGCTCGCCGAACGCACCCTGCGCGACCCTCGGCTGGTGAAGGACCCGATGCGAGTGGCGCGGTACGGCCAGCCCATCGGCTCTCGCCGCGTTCCGGACGACTTCGCTTCCGTAGGGGGTCGCACGATCATGAACCTCGACGGCGATGACCACGTGCGCATCCGGCGCGTCATCGGCAGGCGGCTGTCCGCTTCTGCCCTGGCCACCGCACAGCCGATGGTCGAGGCTTTCGTGCACCACCGCCTCGACACGATCGCGCGCAACGACACGGTTGACCTGATCGAGGACTTCGCGGTTCCCCTCGTCACGGACGTGATCGGACAACTCTTCGGGGTGCGGGCGGACTTCGCACGAGCCATCGTCACTCATGGCAGCAAGCTGTTCGGGCCTCAGCACCCGGAAGATCCGGACATGGTGGAGGCGTATCCCTTGCTCGTCCAGGCGTTGAACGGCGCACTGGACGAGGGTGCGTCGAAGGAAGGCCGCGACGATCTGCTGGGAGATCTGCTCATCGCCCAGCGGGACGGCAGGCTGCGCAAGCGGGAGACCATGTCGAACCTCGCGCTGCTGACCATCGCGGCTGCCGATCCGGTGATCGCACTCATCTCCCGTGGCGTCGCACTGGTCCGGGCCGACAGCCACGCGCGTACCGAACTGCTGCACGGCGACGCTGACTCCTTGATCGAGTCCCTGCTTCGCGAACAACCGCCCATCCCCTTCACCAGCTGGCGGTTCGCCACCGAACCGATGGATCTCGCCGGCCACTCCGTCGCACCAGGCGATGCGGTCCTGGTGCTGATCCCAGCCGCGAACCGCACAGTGGACGCCGGGTGTCGGCAGGGACATCTTTCCTTCGGCGGCGGAGTGCACCGCTGTCCCGGTGGTCACCTCGCGCGCATCGAGACGGTCGCGGCTTTGCGCGGGCTGTTCAGCCGGTTCCCCGACCTGCGGCTCGAGCTGCCGTTCGAGGAATGGGTCTGGGTCGGGGGCATCGGTCCGCGGGTTCCTGAGCGCGTACCCGTCCTGCTGGCCGGCGCAGCGCGGTGAGGGTCGCAGGAGCGATCACGATCGCTGGAACCGCCCTGTGGCTTCCCGAGAAGGTCTACTCGGCATCCGAAGCGCAGGCCGCAGGCTCGGTGACGGCGGCGGATTCCGAAGGCGAGCTCATCGGCCAGCTCCCCGTGGCAGACATCGCACCACCCCGAATGGCCCGGCTCGCCGCACAACGCGCATTGGAGCACGCGGGGGTGACGGCAGCGGAAATAGCGCTGCTGGTGCATGCCTGGGTGTTCGATCAGGGCCCGCAGACGTGGACTCCACCGCATCGTGTCGCGCGGGAGCTGGGCGCGCGCCGCTGCGCCGCGATCGGCATACGACAGATGTCGAACGGTGGTGCGGCTGCGATGCAGACCGCGATCGCTCATCTGCTCGCTGAGCCTCGCGCAGCCGCCGCACTCGTGACCACAGCGGACAACTTCAGCAGCCTGCCCTACGACAGGTGGCTTTCGGTGCCGCCGCTCGGCGACGGCGCCACCGCCGTCGTGCTGACCAGAGGTTCTGGGCCGCACGTGATCGAATCCATCACGACGACCGGCGACGCCGGCATGGAACTGCACTTCCCCACCTCCGATCCCTTCGAACCGGTTGCCGTCCACACCACCAACGCACCCAGCAGGCAGGCGTTGCACGCGTTCGCCGCCAACGTGCGCGACGCCGCCGAGCAGGCGCTGGAGGATGCCGGGCTGGACTGGCACGACATCAGTTCCGTGCTGCTCCCCCGGCTCGGCAAGACGTTGGTGAGCCACCTGGCCCGCACCGGGCTGCCCGCTGGTCTGGCCGATCGAGTTGTCCAGACGGGATACGCGACCGGGCACCTCGGTTCAGGCGACATGCTGGCCAATCTGGCCGAGCATCGAGGTCCACGAACAGACGAGCACCACCTGCACGTCAGCACCGGGGCGGGACTCACCACCACCTGCTTGATCACCCGTGGTCGCTGACGCCAGCAGCTGGTAGCTCATCTGTTTCGGACTGGGGCGATCTCATCGTGTGTTGCCGACCGCGGGGACTGTAAAACGATCGGTGTAACTCCTGATCATGGAAGTACACCTGATGACCGACATGATGTCCGGCGTGGAGAACGCCGAGGACTCGAAGCCCGCGACCGGCCTGGACGGCTTGGACGAGCAGCTCGTCGCTCAGCTGCTGAGCAGTGCCAAGGCGAGCGGGCTGAGGCTGACCGGTGAGGGCGGGGTGTTGAAACAGCTGACCAAGCGGCTGTTGGAGTCCGCGCTCGAAGGCGAGATCACCGATCACCTCGGCTATGACAAGCACGACCCGGTCGGCCGCGGGACCGGTAGCTCGCGTAACGGGGCCGCTCCAAGACCGTGCTCACCGATGTCGGCCCGGTCGAGATCGACGTGCCGCGGGACCACGACGCCAGCTTCGAACCCAAGATCGTCGTGAAGCGGCAGAGGCGCTTGGGTGGTGTGGACGAGATGGTGATCTCGTTGGCTGCCAGGGGACTCACGACCGGCGAAATCTCCGCGCACCTGGCCGAAGTCCAGAGCGCCGAGGTGTCGCGGCAGGCGATTTCCACGATCACGGACAAGGTGATCGAGGGTACGGTCGAGTGACAGAACCGGCCGTTGGACGCGGTGTATCCGGTGATCTTCATTGACGCGATTCACGTCAAGATCCGTGATGGTCAGGTGGCCAACCGGCCGATCTACGTCGCGCTCGCGGTCACCTGCCAGGGCCGCCGCGACATCCTCCGGTTGTGGTCCGGCGACGGCGGCGAGGGCGCCAAGTACTGGCTGCATGTGCTTACCGAGCTCGAGAACCGCGGCGTGGCCGACGTGCTCATGGTCGTCTGCGTCGGGCCGACCGGCCTGCCCGACGCGATCACCACCGTCTGGCCGCAGACGATCGCCCAGACTTGCGTGGTGCACCTGCTGCGCAACAGTTTCCGCTACGCGGGCCGTCAACACTGGGCCGCGATCGCCAAGGCACTCAAGCCGGTTTACACCGCGCCGACCGAGGCCGCCGCGCGAACGGTTCGGCGAGTTCGCTGAGACCTGGGGCGCCCGCTATCCGGCGATCGTGCGGTTGTGGGACAACGCCGGGGCCGAGTTCGTGCCGTTCCTGGCATTCGATCCGGAGATCCGGCGGGTGATCTGCTCGACCAACGCGATCGAGAGTGTCAACGCCCGCATCCGCCGCGCCGTGAAAGCCCGCGGGCACTTCCCGAACGAGCAGGCCGCGCTGAAATGCGTCTACATGGCGATCATGAGCTTGGACCCCGACCGGCACCGTCCGCGTGCACGCCCCGTCTCATCGAAGCCGGCGGACCCGCAGCACGGCGCCGTCCGAGGTTCCGGCCTCGCCCGCAGGTCCGGTCACCTCCCGGGCGCGTACCTCGTCGGTGTCGACCGCCCACTTCCCAGGTCCTGTCCGCAGCACGTCGAGGATCGCGGGATTGGGGCGAGTTGGTCGGCCAGGAAGTCTGGCGGTGGTCCGACCGACCACGAAGGGGAGCCGACGTGACTGATGACCGACAACGTCCCGCCGTTCCGCACGATGGAACGCAAGGTGCACAGAACGCCAGCAGATACCTAAGTATATAGCCGAAACAGGTGCCGTGAAGCATCCACAGACGACCTGCGCCAGGCAGCCCGGCCGGCATCAGTCCTTTGTGGATCGACAGAGATGGCTTCGGCGGTCGTTCATGTAGGTCTGCCGCTTCGTGATCGGGCAAGGAGACTCACATGTTGCTCATGCGGGACGAGAGACGCCGTTCAGCGGCCGCCCGGAGATTTCAACGTCATCAGGCACTCATCGCCGATGCTTTCACGGGGCGGCATGATCTGGACGATCTGCGTTCGGTGAAACTGAGGGAGATCCTCGTTGCCGCTTCGCGCGCGGAACTATACGCGGAGTCGGTACCGGCGTTGCTCGCCAATGATGTCATCGGAACGCGGCCTCTCGGTGACGTGCTCGGCGAACTGCCGCTGTTGTCCAAGAGCGACCTGAGCGCGCGCAGCCACGCCGCCTTCACCGTGCCGCTCAGCGACTTCCTGCACTACTACGAGACATCCGGCACCACCGGCCCGGCCTCGGCGGCGCCGAAGGCTGACGACGATCTCATCGTCAACACCCTGAACATCGGTGAGATGTGGGCCAGGCTGCTGTCGCCGGACGACATCGCGCTGATCTTGATCATCGGTCCCCTCGCGCCGGCTCCGTACCAGTTCGAGAAGGTGTTCGAGTACCTCGGCATCACGTCACTGCGGCCGTCGGTCGACTACATCGACGGCGACTACTCGACCGTGCTGCGGCTGATCGGCGAACTGTCCGTCAACGTCTTCGTCGGTGCCCCGTCGCGGCTGCTCGCGATGATCCAGTTCGCTGTCCGCCAGGGCCTCCCTGTGCCGCGGTTCGACCGCCTGCTGCTCATCGCCGAGCAGACCGGCCCTGCGTCTTTGCGGCATCTGAGCCATCTGACGGGGGCGCAGGCGATGGTCGGCAGTTTTGGCTCGTCGGAGACGGGGACGACCGGGGTGGTTTGTGAGCGGGGCCAGCTGCACCTGCAGTCGCAGAGCTATGTTTTCGAACTGCTGGACGAGCAGGGTGTTCGGCTCGTCGACGGCTCGGCCGACAGCGGGGAGCTGGTGGTCACCACGCTCGATCTGCTCAGCCGACCGCTGTTGCGCTACCGGACGGGCGACCTGATCGAGATCGACGGCCGGCCGTGCACGTGTGGACTGGCGCTCCCCGTCATGCGGACCTCGGGGAGGCAGTCGGACGTGCTGGCCTTCTCCAGCGGTGCGGTGCATCAGGAGGACCTCGAGTCCGTTCTGTGGGCGGACGGCCTGTCGGACACGACGATCCTCAACTACATGTTGGTCATCCACGAGGACGAGATCGTCTGTCTGGTCACCACCGACGTGCTCCCCGACAGCGGGTGGGCGGACCGAACAGCCCGCCGGATCGCTCATCTCTTCCCGTGCCACCACCTCACAGTGCGTCCGGTCGAGGTGCTGTCGCCGTTGACGACGTTGAGCGGAGACCTCGGCTGGAAGCTTTCCCGGGTGCTCGATCTCGGGGACACAGGGGCGTGGAGCCGGCTGCCGGCGTCGATGAGCCACGTGGTCAAGGAAACGCTCGAGTCGCGAGGAGTGCTGAAATGCCCGAGATGACTGACCGGGAGAAGTACGAGTTCGTGCTCGGGGTCTACTTCCGCACCCAGGCGGCCATCGAGAAGTACATGGGACGCGAGCGGCTTCCGGAGTGGACGGCGCACGTGGCGCGGATGAACACCGACGCCACCAAGAAGCGGCTCCCCGAGCGGATCGACCAGGAACGCAGCGTCCTCGGCTCGCTGGCCAAGATGCTGGACGTCTACGATTCGGACGAGACGCTGACCGAAAACGACGGCACGTACCGGCTCGAGGTCCGGCGCTGTGGCATCTTCGACTACCGCGAACGGGCGCGTGACCAGGGCGTGGAGTTGACCCTGCCCGTCCCGTGCGAGTTCTGCGTCGACCTGCGCTATCACACTGCGGCCAACCTGGGCATGGTCGTGTCGCACCAGTTGGGCCACCGGTCTTGCAGCTGGGAGTGTCATCCGAGCCCCGCCGAGGATTCCACCGGTGAGGAAGCGGGTTCGCCGTGACCGCGACCCGAACGGAACCGCCGTTGCCCTACCGGCGAGAGCCGGCGTACCCGTGCAACCCGGCGAGCGAGCTTCGCGAGGCCGCAGCGGGGCAGCCGGTCGTGCGGCTGCCGCTCACGAGCGGGGTTCTGGTGTGGCTGGTGACCGGGTACGACGAAGCGCGGCAGGTGCTGGCCGACCCGAGGTTCAGCAGCAACCTCACGACACCGGGCACGGCGCTGCCGAAGCCGGGGGAGCGGACTCTCGCCGAGGAGTTGCAGGATCGGCAGCCCGGCACGTTCCTCGAGTACGACCCGCCCGACCACACCAGGCTGCGCGGCATGGTGGCCGGTGAGTTCACCGCGGGAGCCATGCACCGGCTGCGGCCGCGCATCGAGGCGATCGTCGAGGAATGCCTCGACGCGACCGAGGCGGCCGGCCCGCCCGCGGACCTCGTCGAGACGTTCGCGCTGCCCATGCCATCCAAGGTGATCTGCGAGATGCTCGGTGTCCCGTACGAAGACGACTTCGACTTCGCCGGGCACACCCTCGTCATGACCGACCTCATGGCCCGCCCGGAAGACACCTTGGAAGCCCGTGATGCCCTGCGCGGGTACATGCGCCGCATCGTCGTGGACCGGCGCCGGAACCCGACCGACGACGTGCTGGGTAGGCTGATCCGCAACCACGGCAACGATGTCACGGACGAGGAACTGGTCGGCATCGGCAACCTGCTGTTGATCGCCGGCCACGAAACCACGGCGATGATGCTCTCCCTCGGCACGCTCGCGCTGCTCCAACACCCCGCACAGCTCGCGATGGTGCGGGACGAACCATCGGTGGTGCCCTCCGCTGTGGAGGAACTGCTGCGGTACACGTCGATCGCGAACCACGGCGCCGTCCGCACCGCCACGACCGATGTCATGATCGGAGATCGGCTCATCAAGGAGGGAGACGCGGTGGCCGTGTCGATCCCCATGGTCAACCGTGATCCCGTCCGGTTCGACGACCCGTACCGGTTCGACGTCACCAGGGACCCCAAGGCGGGGCAACTGGCTTTCGGCTACGGTGTTCACCGCTGCATCGCCGCCCCGATGGCGAGACTGGAGATGCAGATCGCCTATCCCGCGCTGCTGCGCCGGTTTCCGGCGCTGCGCCTGGCAGTACCTCTCGAACACGTCCCGGTCCGCACGTCCAATGCCACCCATGGTCTGCACGCGCTGCCCGTGGCGTGGTGAAGGAGGGCAAATGTCCAACATCACCGAGGTGATCGTGAGGGTGTTCGTCGACGATCTCGACGCGGCGTTGCCGTTGTACTTTCGGCTGGCAGGTGTGTCCGAGGCGAAGCGGTTCGAGTTCGGTGAGGTCCAGCTCGCCGGCGTCGGGTCGTTCCTTCTGCTCAGCGGTAACACCGCGCCATACCGCGACCGCGTCGCGACGCTCGTCGTCGCTGAGATGGAGCAGGTGATCGCCGCGCTGCAGGACACCGGAGGCACGATCCTAGACGGTCCGTCGCCGACTCCCAACGGCAACCGGCTGATCGCACGACACCCTGATGGCTCAGTGTTCGAGTACATCGAGAAGGTCCCGGCGCCCTGACGCGCAGCCCTGTGCCGCTCGAAAAGTCATCGCTGCACGTCATGCGACGTATCTGTGTCATTGATGAGTCCGCCTGGGAACAGGCTGCGCAGCAGCTTGCGGGTTGTGCGGCCGCGGGTCTGTCAAACGAACGGCTCTGTCCATGATTGCGTGATCAACTGACTGTGCCCGGGATCAGGTGTGCGGCGACGGTTTGTGATCATGTTTGGTGTGTGATCGTCAGTGGTTGGACGTGCTCCTGCGCACCTGGCGGGTGTGGTGGCCGAGCGGATCGAGCAGACCGCATCAGGCGTGCTGATCTGGGCGCGCGCCAAGGCGCAGGACGGTGTCCGCCCGTCCTGCGGCAGCCGCTCCCGCCGGGTCCACAGTCGTTGTGACCGTGGGCTGGCCGATGTCGCTGTGGCTGGTCAGCCGGTGGTGCTGCGATTACGCGTGCGTCGGTTCTTCTGCGACAAGACCAGTTGTCCGGCCGCGACGTTCGCTGAGCAAGTCGGCGACCTGACCGCCCGGCACGCTCGCCGGACCTCGTTGTGCCGCAGCGTGTCGGAACAGATCGGGCTGGCGCTGGCCGGCCGAGCCGGATCGCGCCTGGCGGCCAAGCTCGGGCTCGTGGCGAACCGGGGAACGCTGCTGGGACAGGTGCACGCGCTGCCCGATCCGAGGTCGGGACGGTGACGGTGCTCGGTGTCGACGACTTCGCGATCGCGTGGCCGCAAGTACGCGACCGTGCTGATCGACGCGGTCACCCATCGCCGCGTCGACGTGCTGCCGGACCGCAAGGCCGCCACCCCCGCGGCGTGGTTGCGTGAACATCCCGGGGTGGAGGTGGTCTGCCGGGACGGCTCGGCCGCCTACGCCGAGGCGATCCGCCAAGCCGCCCCGCACGCGGCGCAGGCCAGCGACCGGTGGAATCTGTGGCACAACCTGGCCACCGCGGCGGAGAAGACCGTCGTCGCCCGCTCCCCCTGCTGGAACACCACACCCAGCCCGGCGGACTCGGCGGTGGCGGCGCGCACGCGGGAGCGGTTCACCGCCGTGCACGACCTGCTCGCCCAGGGTGCCGGGCTGCTGGAGTGCGCGCGGCGGCTGGGCTGGGTGTTGCACACGGTCAAGCGCTACGCCCGCGCGAAGCGCGCGGAGGACCTGTTGCGACCGCCGCGCTACGGCGCCTGCCTGGTCGACTCGCACCGCGACCTCGTCCGGCAGCGCCTGGCCGAGAAGGTCCCGGTCACCCGGATCCCGGCCGAGATCCGCGAGCACGGCTACACCGGCAGCGCGAACCTGCTCGTGCGCTACGTCAACCAGCGCCGGGCGATCCCGAGTGCGTCGCACCCGCACCACGACACCTGGTCTCCTGGCTCCTGAGCCGCCCCGCGGACCTGCTCGACCATACCCGACGTCATTTCGACGACCTGATCGCCGCCTGCCCCGAGATGACCACCCTGGCCGCTCAAGTGCGCGAGTTCGCCGCCATCCTCACCGGCCGCCGCGGCCAGGACCTTCCCGACTGGATCGCCACCACCCGCGCGAACACGCTGCCCGGCTTCGAGTCCTACCTCAACGGACTGGACAAAGACCTGAATGCGGCGATCGCGGGCCTGACCGTGCCCTACAGCAACGGGCCCGCCGAAGGCGTGAACACGAAGATCAAGCTACTCAAGCGACAAACCTACGGCAAAGCCAGCATCAGTCTGCTACGCAAGAGAATCCTTCTCATCAACTGACCACGCAGCCGCGTCGAGGTCATCCTTGATCACGCAATCATGGACAGAGCCGTTCGTTTGACAGATCCCTCTGCCGAACCGGCCTGGCCGGAATTCGTCAGGCTGTCCGTAACGCTCCGGCAGCCGGTGCGCAACCGAGGGGGCGGCGAACACGAACGATCCCTCGCGGACAGTGTGGCCGCCCAGTTCAAGTTCTTGAGCGGCCACCCGGCCTGGATGTAAGTCACTGGATGCAGGCGCTCGGTCTCGTGCGTTCGTCCGGCGCATCTCGGCATTTGATGACACGATCATCATGACTCGATGACATCGAGCTATGACGTCCAACTCTCCGGCAGAGATGCGGTCAAGTAGTTCTCGGTCGCGAAGGCCGAAGGGGTCAGGTCCGCAGTGACACCGAACGCCTCGATGAGTTGGTGGAGGTGCGGTGCCAGTTCCTCGATGAGTTGCGCGTGGCGGCCCTCCAGCTCCCGTACCTCTGCAGGCTCGACAGTCCCGTGAACGATGTGCCAAGACGCGGTCCGCAGCACTTCTCCGGTTCCGTACAGCTCGGCGACATGCTCCAGCAAGCTTTGAGCACCAGCACGGTCCTGGCAGGTCGAGCGCAATTCATGAGCCGCCCACGCGGCTGCACTCGCTTCTGCGATTTCCATCGCCTGCTGCCCGCCTCGAGAGCCTTGCCTCTCGGCCAGGACACGGGCGCGCAGGTCCAGCAGTCGTTGCCAGGCCGGAACCCGACCGGCCGGCCGAGGGAGCAGGGCCGCCCGATTGGCGGCCAGGGTCAGACCGGCGGCGACCTGGAGGACCTGGTTGTCCCCTTCCGCGGTGATGGCGCCTTGAGTGATCCCGATGTAGTCGACGATCATGTTGGCGCGGAACATGCCCTGTGCGCCCATGCGTTCCCGGCATTCCTGGAGGACATCCAGGGCCGTCCACGTCAACATCGGTTTGGCCAGCATCGCCAAGAGGGAGCTGGCCCCGTCGGGTGAGGTGTTCTCCCCCGGTTCGATCGCTGCCCAGGCCGCGTTGCCCAGCGCAGAAGCGGCGTACACCCTCGCGACGGCTGCGGTGAGCGGCAGGCGGACGTTGTCCCGGTCGAGCATCCACTTGCCGCCGGCGGTTCGGCGCTTGGTCGCGTAGCGAGCCGTGAGCGACAGAGCCGCGCGGGCAGCGGCGACCGTTCCGGTGGCCAAGGCCACGCGCCCGGTCTGCAACTGCCCGATGGTGTGGTGGAAGCGCTTCCGCCGCGATGGCACCGAACTGTGGAACCTGCCGGACTGGTCGAACGATGCGATACCCCCGGACAGCCAGCCGCCTTCTGGCACCACAGCGCCGTCGAAACGCGTGGCGGCGTTGTCCATCGGACAGAAACCTTTTTCCGGCAACCGGTGGGTCTCGACACCCGGAACGGTTCCCGAATGGTCGCGCAGCGAGAACAAGAAGGGGAAGACGCCTTCGTCCCGGCCCTCCACGATCAGACGAGCCGCCACGATCGCGACTTTGGGCACATCGCCATCGGCCACGTTGGGCATGAACTTCACAGCCGCAGGATCCGGCGTGTGCAATGTGAACTGCCTCAGCAGCGGGTCCCATCTGGCTTCGGTCTTCATCTCCAACACGTTGCTGCCGTAGCCCAGTTCCGTGAGCAGGAACACGCCAACGTACTCCGCGTCGTCAAGTCGGGCCAGCGCACTTCTCTGCTCGGAAGAAGCGGTGCCCAATCGCTGAATTGCGCCAGCGGTCAGGACAAAATGGCCACTCAACACGGCGAACAGGTCCGGCGTGACAACAGCCGACCACTCGAACAAACTCCGCACCACGGCCGGATCCATCGCGATCCGGCTCGATGCGCCGAGTTCGGCGACTACAACTCGCAACTGCTCATAAGCTGCCCTGGCCCGGTCCTGATGCGAGCTTGTCGGCTCCACCTTCCGTCGTGCGGAAACGATCGCGGCACGAGCCGGGTTTTCCAGGTCGGCGGAGAAGAGCGCTGATCGTAGTGCTGCGACGGTGTGGTCATCTAGCGCGGTCGGGAGCATTGCACTTGCCCTCTCATAATGATGTGCCAGGGAGAACCAATACTGCTGAGACAGGGCATCGGCGATGCAGGCCCGCATTCCTGGACCGGCTCGTCCGCGGCCATGAGGCCCGGTGGCTGGAGCGGCTCAAGACGCCGCGTCGTGACCGGGCACTGCCGTTGGCTTGCGCGCGCCGACGCCTTTCAGGTCTCGTCAACGCCTACGCCCGCCGGCCCCACCATCCCCCGGCCGGTGATCACAGCAGCACAGCGCATGCTCATGCGGCGACCTTGCGACTCATCAACGCGGCGAGATCGGCGATCGTGACGACCGACGTGATCTCTTCATCAGAGAGGACAGTGTTGTAGCGCTCTCCGATGACCACGCCGAACTCGACCACGTCGAGAGAGTCGGTCAGCACCTCTTCGAGCACGGTGTCCTCGGTGATCGCGTCCGCCGGAACGGCGAACTTGGTGGTGAGGATCTCGACGATCGTGCCATGCAGAGTGGACAAGGCCATTCCTCCTACAGCAACAGGTGCTCGCACAACGGGTGGGCCGTGGCGAGAACCACCCTGCGTCAGGAGAAGCAACCGGAACCTGCGGAGAACCGCAGCAACGGCAACGTGATCCCGCAGCGGCGTCACGCGGCGCTGTGGAGAGATCTCGCTGTTCGGGCCGCCTTCGGCGAACCGCAACACGACCCGCGCCCGCAACGCCAACACCTGCACCGTCTTGCGGGGCCGCGTCCAGCCGTGCAACACGCTCGCCCAGGCCTTGCCCGTCAGCTCACCACGTCCGAACGGCCGAGCCTCGCGCCTGCGCAGGCGGCGTCATCGGGCCTGATCAGCCGGGCGTCCACTGTGGACCTGCCGACCAGTTCCGACAGCACTCCCACTCCAGCTGATGACGCAAGTGCCCTGCGACGCATTGCGGTCGAACGCAGGAGCTGGGCACAACGGATCCATCAACAAGTCCGGATCTCGTTACGGGTTCACGGCCAGGAACAGGAACGCCGCCAGCAGGACCAGGTGCACACCGCCCTGCAGGCGGGTCGCGCGGCCGGGCACCACGGTCAGCACGCTGACGAGGACCGTGAGCAGCAGCAGGATCATCTGCGTCGAGCCGAGGCCGAGCAGGAGCGGGCCGTCCAGCCAGATCGTCGCCAGCGCGATCGTCGGGATGGTGAGGCCGATGCTCGCGATGGCCGAGCCGTAGCCGAGGTTGATGCTGGTCTGGATGCGGTCGCGCAGGGCGGCGCGGGCGGCGGCGATGGTCTCCGGCAGCAGGACCAGCAGGGCGATGACGACGCCGACGAACGACTGGGGGAAGCCGGCGGCGCGCACGCCCGCCTCGATCGCGGGCGACTCGATCTTCGCGAGGCCGACCACCGCGACCAGCGCGACGAGCAGGAGGCCGAGCGAGGTGAGCGCGGCCTTGCCGCTCGGCGCTTCGGCGTGCTCGTCGGCCTCGATCACGCCCGCCTCGTCGACGGGCAGGAAGAAGTCGCGGTGCCGGACGGTCTGGGTGAACACGAACATCGCGTACAGGCCGAGGGACGCGAACGCGGCGAACGCGAGCTGCGGTCCGGAGAACTCCGGGCCGGGCGTGCTCGTCGTGAACGTCGGCAGCACGAGCGTGAGCGTGGCGAGCGTCATCACCGTGGCGAGCGCGCCGCCGCTGCCCTCCGCGTTGAACAGGATCGTGTGGTGCTTCAGCGCGCCGAGCAGCAACGCGATGCCGATGATGCCGTTCGTGGTGATCATGACCGCGGCGAACACCGTGTCCCGCGCGAGGGACGACGCCTCCGGCCCGCCGGACACCATCAGCGTGACGATCAGGGCCACCTCGATGACCGTCACCGCGACCGCGAGGACCAGCGACCCGAACGGCTCCCCCACCCTCAGCGCGACGACCTCCGCGTGGTGCACGGCCGCGAGCACGGTCGCGGCGAGGACCACGGCGACGAGCGCGACGAGCACGCCCCCGAGTTCGCGCCCCCACGTCAGGACGAGCAGGAGCACGCCGAACGCGGGGGTGATGGTCGTCCAGTGGAGCAGCGGGAAGCGCGGAGCGGCGGCCATGATCCAACCCTCGCACACCGGGCGGGCCGCCCGCCATTCGACGGAGCACTGATCCCGAATGCGAGAAAATGTGGAGCGGAGCGCCCCTGCCGCGCCCCGCTCCACATTTTTTTGGTGCCGTGTCCGATCCCTAGAAATCGAAGAGGGCACCGGTGTGCGCCAGCATGACGCACGAGTTCGGGTAGGTGTGCACCTCGTTCACGGGCGCACCTCGCCAGAAACCGAACATCCTCACCTCGACGGGGGCGTAGTGGAACGTGCACGCCCTCCCGTCGGCCTGCATGACCTGCAGGTCGGCACCGGCGGACGCCAGCGTCGCGCAGGCGAGGGCCCCGCGCGGGTGCTGGTCACCTCGTCCGCAGGTCAGGACGGTTGCCTTGACGGCGTTGCCGTCGAAGTCCGAGTACTGCGCGGACAGGATCAGCGCCGTGCCCCGCTGTGCGGGTGGGGCGGACGGAGCGGCCTGCGCCGTGCCGGCGAAGGCGAACAGCGAAACGAGCAGAGCGACGAACGCACAAATGCGGCCGGACATGAAAGCGGTCCTCCTGAGACCTCATGAAAACGGGCCGGTTCTCGGCCGCCGCAGATGTTGCCACCCGGATCGGCGGCGGCGAAAGGGGCCAGAAATCGTTCACTGATCACATCTGCGCACCCCGGTGAAAACCAGGCTGGTCCGAACGGATGTGTCGCTCGCCACATTCGCCGGTACACAGCTGCCGAAGGACTGTTACGGGTTGCTGACAGACACCGCCGCCGTCCGACGTATTATTCGAATCATGTCCAAGACCTCCAGACGCGTCGTGTCCGGCGTTCTCCTGATCGTCACACTCGTGGTTTCCACCGGCGGCGCGCTGGGTTACCTGGGCAGGCTGACGCTCGCGTTCGACCGGCACGCCGGAAAGCCGCTCGCGATAATCGAGGAAGTGCCCGGACCGCCGGGAGGACCGCCCTGCCCGATCGACGCGCGGTACTACGACGAGGCCCCGGAAGGCCTTCGCCCCGAGGTGCTGCAGGCGTGGCTCGCGCTGCGTTCCAAGGCCTCTGAACAGGGCGTTCAGCTCTGCCTGAACGACGGCAAGCGCAGCCGCGGACAGCAGCGGGCCGAGTTCGACGAGGCTGTGGAGAAGTTCGGCACCGAAGAACTCGCGTCGAGGTACGTGCTGAACCCGCCGGACCGCTCGATGCACGTGATCGGATTCGCGGTCGACATCCAGCCGATCGAATCCGCGAAATGGGTCGAGAAGAACGGCGGCACCCTCGGCTGGTGCCGCCGTTACGAAAACGAGCAGTGGCATTTCGAGTACAACTCCGGTTATTCGACCGGAGGCTGCCCCGCCCTCATCCCCAGCGCGACGGGCAGCTGACCCTTGCGCAAAGGTCCAGACGCGTGACATGCGCGGCAGGTTGCGCCGACGTAATCTGACAACCCTAGTTACCAGATGGGAGCACCACCGGTGGCCCGTGCCTACGGCGGCATCTCACCCGAGCAGCGCAAGGCCGAGCGCCGGGCGAAGCTGCTCCAGGCGGGACTCGCGCTCTTCACCGGCACGGGCTTCGCGGCCACCCGGATCACCGGGCTCTGCGCCGAGGCCGGCGTCTCCACGCGCAACTTCTACGAGGAGTTCGCCTCGAAGGAGGACCTGCTGCGCGAGCTGCACGACCTGATCAACGCCACCGCGTTCGAGCGGGTCCGCACGGCGCTCGCCGAGCTGGAGACCGACGACGTGGCCGTCCGGGTCTCGACGCTGCTGGACGCGTTCGTGCGCAGCGTGACGGCCGATCCGCGCGCGCCGCGCCTGAACTACGTCGAAGCCGTGGGCGTGACCGCCGAGATCGAGCAGCAGCACGTCCGCTGGGTGACGACGTGGGCGGAGTTCATCGAGTCGGAGGCCCTGCGCGCCGCGGACGCGGGGATGGCACCGCGCCGGTCGTACCGGCTGACCGCGATCGCACTGGTCGGGGCCATCACGGGGCTGCTGCGCGAGTGGCAGGCGCACGAGCCACCGCTCGACGTGGACGAGATCGCCGCGGAGATCCGGGCGCTGGTGCTGGCGGCGATCACTCGGCCGTGAGGGTGTCCGGCCGCGGAAGCGCCCGTGGCCGCCCCGAGCCGCTCGTACGGTTCGGGCATGGTCGAGACTCCCGGCTCCGCCCGGTGACCCGCCTCGTCACCGCGGTCGCCGTCGTCACCGTCTACGTCGCCCTGGTGCTGACGATCACCGCGAGCACCGAGCTCCGCGTGCGCGACGGCTTCCGGGACGCGCCCGTGCACCACTCGGCCTTCCTCGCCGCCCTCGACCGCGGCTCGGCGCGGGACACCGCCGAGGCCGCCCGCTGGTTCACCGGCAACGGGGCCGCGTCCAGCCGGACCCGCGCCTCGATCTCGCTGGCCACGAGCGCCACCGAGGACGGCGAGTTCGACCTGGCCCGCCGCTTCGTCCGCGACCTGCCGGCGGCCGTCGAGCGCGACCAGGCGAACCTCGACCGCGAGACCCGGCAGGCATGGTCGGCCGCCTGGCCGTGGCTGGTCGTGGGCAAGCTCGGCTGCGCGGCGTCGTGACCGGGCAGTGGACGTCAGCGGTCGTCGTGTTCGGCCAGGACTGGAACCCGCACGTGGAAGGCGTGGGACCGTTTCCCGGCGAGAAGAACGACATCGGCCCGCCGGTGTTCCACATCGGCCGGGCGGTGCAGAGGGCGCTGGCGTCGGTCGGGACGCGCAAGCGGGCACTCGGGCCGCGCAGCAACCGGGCGGTGCTCGCGGTGTTCGCCAAGGCCGCGCTGCTCGTCCCCGCCGGGTTCCTGGCTGTGCACTTCCTGCGGTTCGTCTTCCTGTGGTGAGGCTCGCGCTGAACCGTCCCCCGGCCGCCATCCGTAAGCCCGGGCGTGAGCCGCATCGCCGTCTTCGCCCTGCTCCTCGCCTGCCTCGGCGCCTGTTCGGCCGAACCCCCGCAGGAGACCGCCTCGCCGGAGGCGCCGGAGGCCGCGGCCGGACCCGTCGCGGGCCCGGCGGTCGTGCTGCCGGGCGACATCGCGACGCTGCGGGTGGAGCAGTCGCCGGCGGTGGGTCCCGTCGTCGCCGACCGCCAGCGCTACACGCTCTACTTCACCACCGACGACGGCACCGACCCGCCCAAGCCGACCTGCCTCGAACCCGAGTGCACGCTCGTGTGGGTGCCGCTGCTCGCGAAGGGCGGCCAGTTCGACGCCCCCTCGCTCGACCGGAAGCTCCTCGGCACCGTGCGGCGGCCGGACGGCACGGAGCAGGTCACGATCGGCGGCAAACCGGTGTACCGGCACGTCGACGACGAGCAGGCGGGCGACGCGGTGGGCCACGGCGTCGACGGCAAGTGGTTCGCCATCTCACCTGCCGGAACGCCGGCCGCTCGTTAGCACGTCGAGATCTCGCCACGCCCGGCCGCGACAGCGCGTCACACCCGCACGACACACCGGAACCGGCTGCTCCGCGGAGTAGCCGGTTTGTCGCGTTCGTGTTGCTGGAACGATTCGTTTGTACCGGAAATCAAAAAACCGGTTTCGCCCGGAACCGGTTTCAGGTATCAACTGTGAGAGCGCTCCCATAGACGCTGCCGCCGCACGAGCCCTCTCGGAGACCACATGGATCGCGACGACGTGCCCTACCTCGACGCCACGCTGCCGACCGCGGAGCGGGTCGCGGACCTGCTCGGCCGCATGACACTGGCCGAGAAGGTCGGCCAGATGATGCAGCTGGACTCGAGGGAGGACCTGGACGACCACGTGCTGCGCAAGCACGTCGGCTCGATCCTGCACACCTCGCCCGAGCGGGTGCTGCGCGCCCAGGACCTCACCACCCGGACGCGGCTGCGCATCCCGCTGCTGATCGCCGAGGACTGCATCCACGGCCACTCGTTCTACGAGGGCGCCACGATCTTCCCGACGCAGCTCGGCATGGCGGCGAGCTGGGACCCCGGGCTCGTCGAGCAGGTCGCCCGCGTCACCGCCGTCGAGGCCGCCGCGACCGGCGTGCACTGGACGTTCTCACCGGTGCTGTGCATCGCCCGCGACCTGCGCTGGGGCCGCGTGGACGAGACGTTCGGCGAGGACCCGGTGCTGATCGGCGAGCTCGCGGCCGCCATGGTCCGCGGCTACCAGGGCGACGGCCTCGCCGACGAGACGGCGATCCTCGCGACCGCCAAGCACTTCGCCGGGTACTCCGAGACCCAGGGCGGCCGGGACGCGAGCGAGGCGGACCTGTCGCGGCGCAAGCTGCGGTCGTGGTTCCTGCCGCCGTTCGAGCGGGTCGCCCGCGAGGGTTGCGCCACGTTCATGCTCGGCTACCAGTCCACCGACGGCGTGCCGATCACCGTCAACTCGTGGCTGCTCGACGAGGTGCTGCGCGGTGAGTGGGGGTACCAGGGCACCCTGATCACCGACTGGGACAACGTCGGCCGCATGGTCTGGGAGCAGAAGCTGCAGCCCGACTACATGCACGCCGCCGCGGCTGCCGTGAAGGCCGGCAACGACATGATCATGACGACGCCGCGGTTCTTCGAGGGCGCGCTGCAGGCCGTCGAGGAGGGCCTGCTGGCCGAGTCCGACCTCGACCGCGCCGTCACCCGCATCCTGACGCTGAAGTTCGACCTCGGCCTGTTCGAGAACCCGCGCAGGCCCGACGCCGAACGCCAGCGCACGATGATCAACCACGACGACCACGTGGCGCTGAACCTGCAGGTCGCACGGCGTTCGCTGGTGCTGCTGCGCAACGACGGCGTGCTGCCGTTCGCGAAGTCGAAGGGCAAGATCGCGGTGGTCGGCCCCCTCGCCGACGACGCGCAGACCCAGCTCGGCGACTGGGCGGGCTCGTCCGGCCAGGCCGACTGGCTGCCGAACGGCCACCCGCGCGAGATGATCACGACCGTCCTGGACGGCCTGCGCGAGCTGTCGTCGCAGGAGGTCACCTACGCGCGCGGCGCCGACATCCTCACGCTGGAGCCGGACCCCGAGGGCGACACGTTCCCGGACGGGCAGCCGCGCCCGAAGGTCGTGCGGCCCTGCGCGCCCGACGCCGCGCTGATCGCCGAGGCCGTCGCGGCCGCGCGGGACGCGGACTACGTCGTGGCCGTCGTCGGCGACCAGATCGAACTGGTCGGCGAAGGCCGCTCCACCGCCACGCTGGACCTGATCGGGGGCCAGATCGCGCTGCTCGACGCGCTCGCCGAGACCGGCACGCCGCTCGTCGTGGTGCTGCTCGCGTCGAAGCCGCTGGTCCTGCCCGCGTCGGCGCGCAACGCCGCGGCGCTGCTGTGGGTCGCGAACCCCGGCATGCAGGGCGGCCGCGCGATCGCCGAGGTGCTGCACGGGCTGGTCGAGCCCAGCGGCCGCCTGCCGATCTCGTTCGCCGCGCACGCCGGCCAGCAGCCGACGTACTACAACCAGATCCGCGGCCAGCACGGCACGCGCTACGCCGACCTGACGCAGGAGCCGGCGTTCGCGTTCGGCGAGGGCCTGTCGTACACGACGGTCGAGTACGGCGATCTGCTGGTGGAGACGGCGGTGCTGCGCCCGGACGAGACCGTCAAGGCGTGCATCGAGCTCACGAACACCGGGTCACGGCCGTCGCGGGAGACCGTGCAGGTCTACGTCAGCGACGCCGTCACGTCGGTGAGCTGGGCGGACAAGGAGCTGAAGACGTTCAAGCAGGTCGACGTCGAGCCCGGTCAGACGGTGAAGGTGGACCTGGAGCTCCCCGTGGCCGCGTGCACGATCGTCGACGCGGCGGGCAACCGGGTGGTCGAGCCCGGCGAGTTCGTCCTGCTGGTGGGCCCGAACTCCAAGAACCTGCGCCGCGCCGAGTTCACCGTGAAGCCGCTGTGTTGAAGGGACCGGGAACGATCGTGAGGTAGCGGGGAGGGACCTCCACCGCCTCCGTGATCGCCTTCTTGACCGCCGGGACCAGGTCCGCGTCGACGAGTGCGACAGCGGGCCTGCCCGGCGGGTCGATCAGCGTGCTCGCCCCTCGCGCGCCGGCCAGGAGAGCGGTCCGCACCACGGCGTCCTGCTCCGGGTCCGGGTCCTGGGCCCGGTGGTACGCCGTCAGAGCGGCGCCCAGGTCGCCGAGGTCCGCGGTGAACGGCCGTTCCCGCTGGGGTTCCCCGCGCCTGATCCTGGTGTCGACGACGAGCAGCCGTTGCCCCGGCAGGTCGAGCGCTGCCGCGCGGGGTTCTTCGAACGGCGCGCCCGCGAGGTCGCGCAGTGCCAGCCCCACCGCGGTCCTCAGGGCCTCGGCGGCGGACAGTCCACTCCCCTGCGGCAGGTCCACGCTGCACATCAGCGTGGCGCCGCCGGTGGCGTCCACCCCCGCAGCCCACGCCGGGACGTCGCCGGACGGCAGCAGGGCGCGTTCGACCGGCCGGTTCACCGACACGAGCTCGAGCAGGCCGTCGTCCCGCCCGTCCCCCGCCACGATCGCACCCCACTTGGCGGGCACCTTCACCGCGCCGCCGAGCAGGTTCAGCACCCCCGGTGCGTACCAGACGCCCCGGGCGGGCCTGCCGAACGTGCGCCGGAACGCGTGCGGCACCAGCCTGAGCTCCGGCGCCAGTTCGGGCCTGTCCGCGAGGTCCGTCATACCCGCGGGGTCTTCCGCGCGAGCAGCCGGTAGGCGTTGCCGTTGCCGGTGCGGTGGGCCAGGAACCGGTTCACCGTCTGGTCCAGCAGCATCGCGGCGAAGAACGCCGGGATGCCGAACGTCCACACCAGGAAGCTGCGGGTCCGGCGCAGCCGCACCGCCTCCGGACGCCACGGCGCCGGCGTGCGCGGTGCCCTGTCGCCGAGCCACAGCAGCAACGCGAGCGTGAAGTCGTTGCAGAGGTGGGCTTCCTTGCGCTCGGTGGCCACAGTGGTCAGTCCTCGTTCGGCGAGCGTCTTCTCGAGGTTGCCGATCGGCATCATGTGCTGGTGCTGCGGCTGGAACCACGGCATCCAGTACTGCCCGAAGAGCCTGCCCAGCCGCCATTCCGGGTCCGGCAGCTCGATCAGCAGGTAGCCGCCGTCGGGCAGCACGTCCGCCGCGATGTCGAGCTCCTCCCACGGATCGCGCACGTGCTCCAGGTAGTGGTGCATGCTGATCACGTCGTAGCGGCCTTTGAGCTCGCCCGCGAAGTCCTTGAAGCTGCCGCGGTAGGCGTTCTCGATCCGGCCGAGGCGGGCCGCGTCCTCGATGGCCGCGCCCTGGTCGAGCCCGTCGAAGCTCGTGCCGGGCAGCACCTCCTTGGCCCCCAGGCAGAAGTGCGCGTGCCCGGAGCCGACGTCGAGCCACCGCCCGGGTCGCACGAACGGCTCCACCATGCGCGCCCGGCCGTAGTACGGCTCGGTCTTGCCGGAGAACACCGCCTCCGCCGACGTCTCGCCGAGGCCGTCGTAGAAGTCGCGGTAGTAGAAGCCCAGGCCCTCCTCGGTCAGCCGCGGGTTCTGCCAGACGTGTCCACATCGGACACAGCGGTCCATGGTGAACGTGCCGGGCTTGCGCTGCACCAGATCGTGCGCGGTCACCCAGCGGCGCAGCTCGGTGCCGCCGCACGAGGGGCAGTTCTCGCGCCGCGACTCGTGGAAGTTCCGGTCGCGGTTCTGCTCGTACCAGGGCGCGGCCTGCTCGAGGTGCGCGGCCTGCCGCTTCTCCGCCGTGGACTTCCTGCCGCCCGCCGTCTTGAACCACAGGTAGGGCGTGCGCAGGACCCGCGGCACCCACAGGTCGCGTGGCCGCAGCGGCGTGCCGGCGAACACCAGGAGGGGGTGCGCCGAGTAGGCGGCCAGCGCGACGAGACCCCACCGCCAGTCGGTGACCAGGGCGCCGAGCACGGCCGCGTAGCCGATGACCGAGCCCGCGATCCACAGCGACGGCCTCTTGCCGATCTGCCGCAACGTCGCCGCGCGGCAGCCGAGGTCGTACGGCCCGGCCTCCAGCCCCGGCGCGACCGCGATGTCGACCTCCGCGTGCACGTGGTCCTTGACCCGCCGCACGTACGCGACGAACTCCGTCGGGTCGTCGGGGTTCACGTCCTCCCGGTACTTCTCACGCACCAGCACGGCCTGCGACGCACTGATCCCGCGCGCCCACCGGTCCTCGCGGTACCTGCCGGGGTCGACGGCGCCGAGCAGGTCGAGCGCCGCGACCACCGGCAGGTCGCGGGGCACGAGGTCGACCAGGTCGTCGTCGGTCGCCCACGAGCCCTCCGGGTGCACCCCGGTGGCGGTGAGCAGGGTGTGCTCGCCCGCTCCCCGGGAGAGCACCCGCAGCTTGGACGCGCGGGCTCGCAGGCGCACCACGTCCAGCAGGACGACCAGCACCACCACCACGCTGAGGATCACCCGGCCACCACCTTCTCGAGTCGGTCGGCCGCGGCCGCCGCGCCGCCCGCCGCCAGGAACGATTCGCGCACCGACCCGGCGGCGGCCGCGTACTCCGGCTCGTCCAGCACGGACCGCAGTGCGCTGCGGATGTCCGCCGCCCGTGCCCGCGAGTAGGTCAGCCGGACGCCCGCTCCGGCCGCGACGACCTGGGCGGCGACGGTCGGCTGGTCGTCGCGGATCGGGGCCACGACGAGCGGGAGCCCGTGGGCGAGCGCTTCGCAGACCGTGTTGTGGCCGCCGTGGGTGACGACCGCGTCGAGGTGCGGCAGGAGGGCGAGCTGCGGGACGGACGGGACCACGAGGACGTTCTCCGGGGCGGGCCTCGGCGGCGCGACCACCACGGCCTGCAGGTCCAGTCCCGCGACAGCGTCCAGCGCCTGGTCCACGAAGCGCTCGCCGGCGGGCCCGTTCAGCGTTCCCAGCGAGATCAGGAACCGCCGTCCACCGGCCAGCCGTTCCCACGGGAAGCCCACCCGTTCGACCCGGTGCGCCAGGGCGGGACCGACGAACGCCACCTCGTCGCCGAACTCCCCCGCCACCAACGCCTTCGAGCTGTAGACCAGCACCAGCTCCTCGGAGAAGCGGACGTCCCCGCCCGCGAAGCCGTGCAGCAGGCCCCGCACCCAGGCGTCGACCTTCGGCATCGTCCTGAGCGGGTTGACCAGCTCGGCGGACGTGCTCGCCGACGTCGCCCACGGCAGCCCGGCGCCCCTCGCCACCACCGGCCCGGCCAACGCCTGCTGGTCAGCCACGACGACGTCCGGCCGGAACGCGCGCACCGCCGTCTCCACGCCGGGCACCATCGAGTGCCCCAGCGGGATCAGGAACTCCTCCCAGAAGAACTTGAGCACCGCCATCCCGCGCAACGCGAGCCAGCGCTCCCGTTTCGCGCGGATGCCGGCTTCCAGGACGTCGTCGATGGCCGGGAAGGTCCTCGCCCCGTCCGGGAGCAACGGCGCGAGCGTGCCGGGGTGCCCGACCCACGCGACCTCGTGCCCGCGTGCGAGCAGCTCACCGCCCACCGAGGCGGTCGGGTTGACGTGGCCGGTCAGCGGCGGCACCACGAAGAGGAACCGGCTCATGACGGCAACCAGTCCAGCAGCACGTCGAGCAGCTCGGCGGTGGCCTCGCGCAGCACCGTGTGCCCCAGGCCGGGCACGACGTGCAGCCGGGCCGACGGGATCCGCTCGCACAGCTCCGCAGCGGCGCCGACCAGCTCGGACTCGGCGCCGTAGACGCCGAGCACCGGGCACCGCACCCGCGTGAGGTCGAGCTTCGCGCCGCAGCCGAGGTCGTCGATCAGCGTGGTGCCGTTGAGCAGGGCATCGGCGTTCACGGCGAGCTTCGCGATCTTGCGCTGCCCCAGCGCCATCAGCTGGTCCTGCGTGCGGTCGAACTCCAGGCCCAGCGCCGCGACGGTCAGCGTGTTCGTGATGTCCTCGAACCACGCGTCGCCGACCACTCCCCCGGCCGCCGACTCGACGAGCACGACGCCGCCGACGCGTTCGGGCGCCCGGACCGCCGCGTGCATCGCGACGACGCCGCCGTAGCTGTTGCCCAGCAGGAAGACCGGCTCGGTCACGCCGATCCCGTCGAGCACGGCCACGAGGTCCAGCGCGCTCTCCTCCGGCGTGTACCCGGACGGCGGCCGCTCGGACAAGCCGTGCCCGCGCAGGTCGAACAGCACGGTGCCGAACCCGGCCCGGGCCAGCGGAGCGGCGAGCGTGTAGTAGAAGCTCGACAGGTTGTCCATCACCAGGCCGTGGACGAACACCACGGTCGGCGCGTCCTGGGGCCCGAGCCGTTGCACGTGGAAGCGCAGCCCTCGGGCGTGGACGTCAGACACGGGCCGTGATGTGGTCGACGAGGCGGCCGACGGACATCGCCATGATCTCGTCGATGTCCATGTCCGCCAGGAACGCCACGAGGTCGACGCCGTAGTGGGCGTGGAGCTTGTCCGCCAGCGCCACGAACTCGATCGACTCCAGGCCCAGGTCGTCGCTGAACGTGGTGTCGCGGGTGATCTCCACGCCCAGCAGGAAGTCCGGCCCGACCACCTCGGTGATCAGCTTGGCGACCTGCTGCAGCACCTCGTCCATCACTTCTCCGTTCGCACTCGGGCGGCGGCTCGCCCTGGTTCGGATGTCACGTCGGTGTGCGGGACGGCGAAGGCCCCGCGGACCCGCGTGTCCGCGCCGACGGTCAGCTCCGCCGGGTAGACCGGCCCGGCCCCGCGGTCCCAGAGCCAGGCGCGCACGGCGTCTTTCAACGCGATGACGCGCAGCAGCCAGTCGCGCTGGGCCGGCACGTCCAGTCCGCCGTAGTGCAGCCGTTCGGCGGAGTTCAGGTAGCGGCGCATGATCAGGTCGCGCGTCGCGCTGTCGGACCAGTTCTCGGCGACCCGCAGCCACTCACCGTCCCGTGTGGACAGCATCTCGGTGCCGGGCCGGAGCTTGACCTGCCAGATCCGGTCGTCGGTGGTGAACCGGCGGGTGGTCCAGCCGGTGATGCGGCACCACAGCTCCCCGTCCACCCGCAGCTCGGCGTCGGCGGTCATCGTCTGGGCGGTGACCTCGCGGATCCACGCGGTGCAGTGGACGTCGCCGGCCGGCGCCGGGCCGTGGAAGACGACCTGCTCGATGCCGGTCGGCAGCACGGTCTGGTCCTCGGTGCGGCAGACCTGCATCCAGTGGCCGATCAGCTGCCCGGCGCTGTCGAGCAGCGCACCGGGAGCGGGCAACGGCGTCAGCACCCCCGAGATCCCGTTGTCCGCCAGGCACTCGATCTCCTTGACCCCCGCGAACGCCGGACCGTGGAACATCCAGTTGTCCCGGTACAGCTCGGCGGCCGTCACCGGGGCGTCGCGGACGCCTTCGAGTCGCCTGCCGACCGGCTGGGGTGTCCGCGGTGCGGTCAGCACGACACCTTCGGCGTAGTCGCCGACCTTCACCAGCACGCGGCCGGGTCCTTCCACCCCGGCCGAGATCTTCACCGTCGTCGCGGGCAGCGCCGTGAGCCAGCGCTTGGCCCTGACCCGCGCGAAGCCGTGCACGGTGCCGCCGGTGAGCCGGCGGGCGGCGTCGGCGAAGACCTCGAGCAGCCCGGTCGCGGGCACGATCGGGAACCCGTCGGCGAGGTCGGGCCAGCCGGGCGCCTGCGGGAACACCGAGTGGTCCACGAGCTCGGGCATGGTCCGCAGCGAGAACTCGCGGGTGAAGCCGGCCTCGTTCGGCCTGAGCGCGCTGACGACCTCGCGGGCGACGGCGGTGGTGTGGGCGAGGAGCTTGTTCACGGCCGCGGACATCGGGCTGTCGTCGGCCACGGCAACGGGTTCGGTGCCGAGCGGGTCGAGGTGGATCTTCGGCGTTCCGAGCCGCAGCTTGACCCTGTGCGCGGTGCCGCGCTTGAGCCCGAACGCCCACAGCGCTTCCGGTGCGATGTCGGCGTTCACGGCGAGGTGCGGCCTGTCGTGCAGCGTGTCGCCGACGAAGCCCGGCAGGCTGCCCTGTCCGATCTGGACGAACGCGCGGAATCCACCGCCATGCAGCTTCTCCAGCAGCGGGCGGAAGCGGACCGGCTCGACGAGGTGCCGCAGGACCAGGTCGCGCACCTCCGCGGCGGCCATCGGTTCGAGGGAGTTCGCCGACCACACCGGGATGTCCGGGGTGCGGACCGGCAGGCTGTCGAGCATCTCCCCGGCGCGCCCGAGGTACGGGGCCAGGGCCGGGGTGTGGAAGCCGGTGCGGAACGGCATCAGCTGCGCCATGACGCCGTGGGCCTTGAGGGTGGCGAGGACTTCTTCGAGCCGGTCGAGCGGTCCGCAGATCACCGACTGGTGCGGGCAGTTGTCGTGGCTGAGCGTGACGCCGTCGGCGAGGTGCCGCTCGGCGACGTCCGCGGAGCAGCCCAGTGCGGCGTAGGCGATGTCGACGACCGCGACCGCGCCGGGTCCGAGCGCGGCGACGAACTCGTCGATCGTCGGGTAGATGCCGCCGACGACCATCGCGGTCCACTCGCCCATGCTGTGCCCGGCGAGCGCGCCGGGGGTGATGCCGAGCGCCATCAGCTCGCGGGCTTCGCGCCTGCCGTCCCGGAGGAGCCCGACGGCGTGGTCGACGACCTCGCCGGTGAACTCGCGCTCGAAGCCGGGGAACAGGAACGCGACCTGGTCGGTGCTCGTCAGCAGCGGCTCGGGCGAGAACCAGATGTCGTGCCTGCCGGGCCACGCCTTGCCCTGTGCCAGGACGCGTTCGGCGAGCTCGAGCTTGCGCTCGTCCGGGTTGCCGACGGTGAGCCGGAACGCCCTGTCGGCGTGGGAGGTGCGCCGGTCCCTGAGCGCTTCGGCCAGCGCCTCGGCGGTGTCGGCGGCGAAGGTCATGACCGGCTTGCGGGGCTTCGCGATCGTGTGGCCGTCCAGGACGGCGTGCGCGTTGATGCCGCCGAACCCGAAGGCGTTGACGACCGCGCGGTGCCGCCCGGCCCACTCGCGGGCCTCCCGGACCGGCGTGAACCTGGTGTCCCGCAACGCGGGGTGCGGGTTGTCGACGTGCAGGGTCGGCGGCAGGGTGTTGTGGTGCAGGGCGAGCGCGGCCTTGATCAGCCCGGCCATGCCGGCGGCGGGCATGGCGTGGCCGATCATCGACTTGACCGTGCCGATGCCGATCTCGTCGCCGTGCCCGCCGAACGCGTTGATCATCGTCCGCAGCTCGGCGGCGTCCCCGGCGGGCGTGGCGGTGCCGTGGGCCTCGATCAGCCCCGGCGGGTTCTCGCGGGGGTCGAGGCCCGCGTCGGCCCACGCCCGTCGCACCGTGAGGAGCTGGCCCTCGGGGTTGGGCGTCATCATGCTCGTCGCGCGGCCGTCGCTCGCGGTGCCGATGCCGCGGATCACCGCGTAGACGCGTTCGTCGCCGACGTCCTCCAGCCGCTTGAGCACGACCATGCCCACGCCCTCGGACAGCAGCGTGCCGTCCGCGCTCTCGTCGAACGGCCGGATGCGCTCGGTCGGGCTGAGCGCGCGGAGCTGGGTGAAGACGCTCCACAGCGTCGGGTGGTGGCAGACGTGGACGGCGCCGGCCAGCATGGCGTCCGCGCGGCCCTCCTGGAGTGCGCGGACGGCGTGCTCGACGGCGACCAGCCCGGACGCGCACGCGGCGTCGACCGTGTACGCGGTGCCCTGGAGGTCGAAGCGGTTGGCGATCCGCGACGCCGCGAGGTTCGGCACGAGACCGATCGACGACTCCGGCTGCTCCGGCCCCATGCGGTCGCGGATGGCCCGGCGGACCGCGTCGAGCTCCGCGCCCGCCAGGTTCGGGAAGAGGTCCCCGACCACCGACACGACCTCGTCGGCGAGCCGCACCCGCTGGTCGAGCCGTGCACAGCCGGGCGTGAGGTAGCCGCCGCGCCCGACGACCACGCCGACGCGGTCGCGTGCGGGCAGCGCCGCCTCCCCACCGGCGTCCGCGATGGCCTCCGCGGCCGTGGCGAGGGCGAGCAGCTGGTCCGGCTCTGCTCCGTCCACAGTGGACGGCATGATGCCGAACCGCGTCGGGTCGAACTCCGCGAGGTCGTCGACGAACCCGCCCCTGCGGCAGTAGAACCGGTCGCCGCCGGTGCCGCCCCGGTCGTAGTAGGTGGCCGGGTCCCAGCGCCCCGGCGGGATCTGCCCGACGGCGTCGACGCCACCCGCGATGTTGCGCCAGAACGTCGCCGCGTCGGGGGCGCCGGGGAAGACGGCGCCGATCCCGACGATCGCTACGCCTCCCATCGGTAAACCACCTGCACGTCCTCACCGCCGGCGATCTCGTTCAGCAGCGCGTCCACACCCCGCTCGGGCTCGATCAGCGGGATGCCGCGGCACACGTACTCCCCGGCCAGCCCGACGGCCATGCCCGCACCGGCCCAGGGACCCCAGTCGACGGCGACGACCCGGCGCTGCGCACCCCAGAACCGCGCCATCCGGTCGAGGGCGTCGTTCGCGGCCGAGTAGTCGGCCTGACCGCGGTTGCCGAACACGCCGCTGACGCTGCCGAACAACACGAGGAAGCCGTCTTCGAACGCCTTGGCGCCGTTGACCTTCGTGGCCCAGACGCGGTCGAACGACTCCTGGGTCTTGTCCTCGATCAGCTTGTCGTCGAGCACCCCGGCGCCGTGGACCACGCCGTCGAGGCGGCCGAACCGGGCCTTGACGTCGTCGACGACCCTGGCCACGGCGTCGGCGTCGGTCACGTCGCACTCGTGGTACCGGACGCTCGACGCGGTGGTCCTGAGGCGTTCAAGGGTGGTGCGGACCTCGCGTTCGGCCAGGACCCTGCGCGCCTTGGCCGGGACGTCGTCCCTCTCCCCTTGCTCGAACAGGGCCTTGACGAGCTCGGCCTCGGTGGTGGCGTGGCTGAGCCGGTGGTCCTCGGGCGCGATCGGGGTCCGGCCGAGGAGCTCGACGTGGCACCCGGTGCGTTCGGTGAGTGCCTGCGCCGCGAGGGCGGTGATGCCGCGGGCACCGCCGGTCAGCAGCACCACGCTGTCGGCGTCGAGGCCGAGGGGCTTCGCCTCGAGGTCCTGTTCGACCGCCTCGACGACCTGGCGCCTCCCGGCGTGGTACCCGACGACCGCCGGGCCGGGCCCGATTTCGGCGAGCAGCGCGGTGGCGATGTCGCGGTGGCTCTCCTTGGGGTTGACGTCGACCGAGCGCACGACGAGGTCCGGGTACTCGAGCGCGGCGGTGCGCACCAGCCCGTGCAGGCCGATGTCGGCCGGCAGTTCGTCGGGCTGGTGGTCGAAGCCGAACGTGCCGCCGCCCGTGGTGACGACGAGCAGGTTCACGCCGTTCGTCACGCAGGCCTTGACCTCGCTGAAAGCCTCCGGCAGCCGCGCGCCGAGCCTCACCACGACGTCGACGCCCCGCAGGTCCGCCGGGAAGGCCGGTTCGACGCGGGGGCGGGCGGTGTGGCGTTCGAGGAGGTCGGCGAGCTCGAGCCCGATGCCGTTGTCGTCGATGATCAGGACGGCGGTGCCGGTGAGGTCGGTGGGGGCGGCCGGGTCGACGGGGACCACCCGGGGAACGAGCCGGACCAGGCGTCCTGGGGGCTGCGCGGGGGGCGGAGAGTCAGGGGTTGCGGCTTGTGCGGTGAGCGCCCGTGGCGAGGTGGTCTCTTCACCGGAGGTCTCGCCGAACCACGCGACGATCCCGTCGATGGTCTTGAGCTGCGCCAGCTCGTCCACCGCGCCGGTCGCACCCAGCTCGGCCACCAGCTCGCCGACGATCTCGGTCCGCTTGATCGAGTCGATCGACAGGTCCGCTTCCAGGTCCAGCCCCGGCTGCAGCATCTCCACCGGATAACCCGTGCGCGTGCTGATCGTCCGCAGCACGACCGTCGCCACGTCCTCCCGCGGCGCGGCACCGGCCTGCGAGACAGTCCCGGCCGGAGCGACGACGCCGTCGGGCACCGCCTCGACCACCTGCCGCACCGCCGGTACGTTCCCCGGCACGGAAGCGGGCGCGGTGCCGAGGTAGCTCAGCAGCACGTCCCGCTGAGCGCTGACCGCGTCCCGCATCCCGTCCAGGAACTTCTCGACGATCTCGTCACGCCCCACCCCCGGCCCGACCCCCACCACGGGCATCTCGGTCGCCGGTCGGAGACCACCGGGCAGTGCGTCGCCGTTCGCGTCGCGCACGAGTCCTCCATCCACGTACCAGGACGCCCGTCGCGGCACGGTCGTCGCCGGTTCGGCCCTGTCCTCGAACAGCGGTGCGGTGTCCACCTCGACACCGGCGACCGCCAGTGCCGCCAGCGTGCGCAGGAAGGTCACGTGGCCGTCGCAGCGCAGGGCGGTGTGCGGGCGGTCGCCGAGGGTCTTGGCGACCAGCGAGCCGAGCACGCCGCCGGGGCCCGCCTCGACGAAGATCCGCGCGCCCGCGGCGTACATCGACTCGATCTGCTCGACGAAGCGCACGCGCCCGCAGAGCTGGGCGGACAGTCCGTCGAGCACGTCCACGTGCGGCGCGGCGGACACGTTCGACCACACCGGGAACCTCAGGGAGCCCCAGGACACGCGTCGGAGACGGGCGGCGAAGCGGTCGCGGGCGCCGGCCATCAGCGGGCTGTGGAACGCGGCGGCGACGGGGATGTCCTTCACGACGAACCCGGCGCCCGCCATCACCTCGGCCGCACGACGCACAGCCTGCGTGGTACCGGAGATCACGACCTGCGCGGGCGCGTTGTGGTTGGCCACCACGACGTCCGCGGGCAGCAGGGCCTCGACCTCGTCGAGCGGGGCGGACACCGCCGCCATCGTGCCGGGGTCCTCCCCCACGGCCTCCAGCATCGCCTCGGCGCGGGCGGCGCTGAGCTCCAGCAGTTCGGAGGCGTCGAACGCGCCCGCGGCCGACAGCGCGACCAGCTCGCCGTAGCTGTGGCCACCGGCCAGGTCCGGGCGCACGCCGACGGAGTCCAGCAGCGCGGTGACCATGAGCCCGGCGATGCCGAGCGCCGGCTGGGCGTTGCGGGTGTCGGTGATCTCGGCGCGCTGGCGGGCGACGTCCTCGGCGGTCAGCGCGCCCGGCGGGTACATGACCCGCTCGTAGCGCGCGTCGAGGAAGTCCTGCAGCCGCGGGAAGGCCGTGACGAGGTCGAGCAGCATGCCCGGCCGCTGGCTGCCCTGGCCGGGGTACAGGAACGCGATCTTCGGCCGCTCCCCCGTGCGCAACGACACCACGTCCGACGCGCGCCAGGCCTCGACGTCGGACAAAGCGCGGCGGAGCGACGCGTGATCGCTGACCACGAACGCCGCCTGCACCGTGCCCGAGCCGCACGCCGCCGCCAGCGAACGCAACGGGGTGCGGTCGTCGACCAGAGCCGAGAGGCGAGCGGCTTCCCGTTGTGCCGCGGCGGGATCGGAGCCGCGGACCAGGAACAGCTCGGCGGGCCACGCGGTCAGGCCGTGCCACGGCTCGTCGGCACCGGTGTAGCCGGCCAGGACGGTGTGGAAGTTCGTGCCGCCGAAGCCGAACGCGCTGACGCCCGCGACCCGGTTGCTGCTCGCCCACGTGCGGTGGCCGAACGCGAACGGACTGGTCGCCGCGTCCCAGAAGGCGTTGGGCTGCTTGACGTGCAGCGTGCCGGGCCGGACTCCGGTGTGCACGGCCAGAGCCGCCTTGATCACGCCCGCGAGCCCGGCAGCGCACTTGGTGTGGCCGATCTGCGACTTGACCGAGCCGATCGTGCACGTGCCGGGCTCGACGCCCGCGAACATCTCCGTCAGCGACCTGAGCTCGGTGCGGTCGCCCACCACGGTCCCGGTGCCGTGCGCCTCGACCAGGCCGACCTCGGTGACCGGCACCCCGGCGGAGGCGTAGGCGCGGCGCAGGGCCCGTTGCTGGCCTTCGGGACGGGGTGCGGTGAGGCCCATCGACCGGCCGTCGCTGGACGCGCCGATGCCCTTGACCACGGCGTAGATCCGGTCGCCGTCGCGTTCGGCGTCGGCGAGGCGCTTCAGCACGACCGCGGCCACGCCCTCCCCCAGCGCGATGCCGTCGGCCGCCGAGTCGAACGTGGCGCAGCGGCCACGGGCGGACAACGCCTTCACGGAGGCGAACATCTGGTAGTCGTGCGCGCTGTTGTGCAGGTCCACCGCGCCGCACAGGACCATGTCGCTGGTGCCGCCGACGAGTTCCTTGCACGCCACGTCGAGCGCGGCGAGGCTGGACGCGCAGGCGGCGTCGACGGTGTAGTTCGCGCCACCGAGGTCGAGGCGGTTCGCGACGCGGCCCGCGATCACGTTGCCGAGCACGCCGGGGAACGAGTCCTCGGTGAGCGCGGGCAGGTGGTCGTCCAGGCCGCGGATCCCCAGCGCGGGCAACGCGGTGCGCACGGTGTAGGCGTTCGCGAGGTCGGCTCCGGCCTCGGCGCCGAAGATCACCGACGTGCGCTCGCGGTCGAACACGCGGGTGGCGTAGCCCGCGTCCTCGAGCGCCTTGGCCGACACCTCCAGCGCCAGCAGCTGCGCGGGTTCGATGGACGTCAGCGAGGCGGGCGGGATGCCGTAGGCGAGCGGGTCGAACGCCGTGCGCGGCAGGAAACCGCCTTTGGTGAACGGGCTCCCGTAGCGTTCGGGCGACCAGCGCTCCGGCGGGACCTCGGTGATGGAATCGGTGCCCGCCAGGACGTTCGCCCAGAACTCGGCGACGTCGCGGGCGCCCGGCATGATCGCGGCCATGCCGACGATGGCGACGTCCAGCGGCGCCGAGCCGGTCGGCTCCTCGTCCGTCCCGGGGAGCACGCCGGAGACGATGTCCTCGTGCAGCCGGGCGATCGTGGTGCGCTCGGACCGCAGCGTCGCGACCTGGCCGATCATGAACATGCCCTCGCGGCGCTGCTCGTCCTCGCCGGCCTGCCGGAGCCCGTCGTCGTCTCGGACGAGGCCGCGGCTCGCGAGGCGCAGTCGGCCGAGGTTGAGCTGTTCGAGCCGCTCCCAGCTCTCCTGCTTCGACAGGCCCGACACCTCGGCCCGCGCGCGTTCGAAGGTGTCCACATAGGACGTCTGCGCGCAGCGGACCGCGTGGCCGGGCGAGGTCTCCAGCAGCGCGGTGTCCTCGCACTCCAGCGCGACCTGCTGGAAGACCGGCTGGATCGCGCCGTGCGTGACGGCTTCCTCGGTGAACAGGTAGGCCGTGCCGACCAGGACGCCCACGGCCGCACCCCGTGCCGCGATCGGCGCGGTCATGGCGGAGATCATCGCGGCCGAGCGGGCGTCGTGGATCCCACCGGCGAACAACGCGACGACGTCGGCCTCCCGGCCGCGCAGCACGTCGATCTGCTGCTGCCACAGGGTGAAGCCGGACCGCGGACCGGTGTGCCCGCCGCACTCCGAGCCCTCGAAGACGAACTTGCGCGCGCCCTCGTCGAGGAACCGCCGCAGCAGGGCGGGGGACGGCACGTGCAGGAACGCCTCGATGCCGGCGTCCTCCAGTTCACGGGCCTGCGTGGGCGTGCCGCCGGCGACGATCGCGTACTTCGGCCGCACCGCCAGCACGGCCTCCATCTGCCGCGCCCGCAGTTCCGGCGGCGCGAAGCCGAGCAGGCCGACGCCCCACGGCCGGTCGCCGAGCCTCGCGGCGGTGTCCTCCAGCAGCGTGCGGACGGCCGGACCCTCCATCAAGGCGAGCGCGAGGAACGGCAGCGCACCGCCTTCGGCGACGGCGGCGGCGAACGCCGGTTGGTCGCTGACGCGGGTCATCGGGCCCTGTGCGATCGGGTAGCGCAGGCCGGGGACGCGGTCGCAGAACGGTCCGGCGGGCCGGATCGGGCGGCGCTCACCCGCCAGGGTGAGATTCTCGCGAATCCCGCGCACAATCGCGCCCACGACACCACCGACGGTGCCGTACGAGCTACGGTAGAAATCGGCCAAGCAACCTTCTTGGCCGATTTCGAGCGCGTTTTGACGAACATGCACCCGCACCCCGTCGATCACGACGGTGTCGGCGCCGTCCATCATCCGGATCGCGTTGACAAATTCGCCGGAAATGTGTTTTCGAGCTTCCGCGACGAGCGCGAGCTGCCCTTCCAGCACCACTCCGCGAGCACCGCCGGCGACGGCCGCGGCAGCCGTGTCGGGGCCGATCGACCCGGCCGCCCAGACCGGCAGATCGGTCAGCGCGAGCACCTGCTGGAGCAGCACGAACGCAGGAGAACCACCCGCTCGGCCGCCGGACTCGGCACCCTTGGCGATCAGTCCGGTGGCCCCGTACTCGGTCGCCGCAACGGCCTCCGCCACCGAGGTGACCACCACCAGGACGCGGCGTTCACCCAGCTCAGCGCGCTCGGGCCGGTGCCGGGCGAGATCAACCACCACCGTGTCGACGGCCTCGGGCAGCGGCACTGCCAGCGGTCCGTGCAGCCTGACGCCGAACGCGTGCGGGTGCCGCGCACAGACGCGGTCGAGGTCGGCGGCAGCCTGGGGCCCGAGGTCGAGCACACCGAGCCCGCCCGCTCGTTCGGCGGCGACCACGAGGGCCGGGTTGGGCGTGCCGAAGGGACTCAGGCACAGCACCCGTTCACGATCCGACAGCATGTTCACTGCGCTCACTTCCTCACCCGGCAGGGGTGGGGAGAAAGGAATTCAGCTAGGGTTCCTACTGACCGGTACGGTGACAACGCGCTCACCGTACGCACAAACCCGAGGCGGCGTCGAGAGGGTGCTGAAACTTTCTCACGTACGTAACCTGACGAATGGATCCGGATGGCGGGGCGCCTTACTCCGGTTCGCGGCTAGCGCGATGTGCTATGGCCGCGGGAGCACTTCCGCGACGTCCACCCGGACAGACACCGCCCGTTCACCACGATCAGCGGGCGTCTCCGCGTGGTCGGAGTCGATCCGCACCAACCGAGCGCTTGGCAGGGCGCGGACGACGGCTCGACTACCGGTCCGTCCTCCGCGAACCCGTCGAGTGCGAACGACCCGTCCACAGTGGACTTCAGGCCGAAGGCGCCGGCGGTTCAGCCCAGTTCCCTCGTGGCACGAGGCCGCCTTCCCGGAAGTCGGGAAGGCGGCCTCGTCTGCCGGGACCGGACGCATCCACTTCGTCCGCTACTGGCGCACGCTGCTCACGATGGCGCGCAAACCCTCCACCACCACGGTGTTGAAGTTGAAGAGGAGGACGCTGGCGCCGCGTTCTCGCCACTCGCCGACCTTGCCGGGATGATCCACCAGGGCGCACAACGCGCACTGCGGCGCCGACACCACCGCCTCGACCACCCGGTCGACGGCCGCTCGGTAGTCCGCATGGCCGAAGTTCCCCGGCACGCCCAGGGAAAGCGACAGGTCGGTCGGGCCGATCCACACGGCGTCGACGCCGTCGGTCGCGGCGATCGCGTCGCAGTTCCGGACGGAGTCCCGGTCCTCGGCCTGGACCACGACCACCGTCTCGCGAGCGGCCTCGGCCAGGTGCTCTTCCAGGGTGCGGGTGCCGTGCCGTCCCGCCCGGGTGCTCACCGCGAGGCTGCGAATTCCCCGGGGCGGGTAGTGGGCGGCGCGGACCGCGGCTTCGGCGTCCGCGGCGTCCGACACGTGGGGCACGACGATTCCGGCCGCGCCGGCGTCGAGTGCGTGCAGCGCGGCGGCGGGATCGTTCCCGGCGAGACGCACCAGCACCGGGATGCCGGCGGCCTCGCCCGCCCTGACGTGGTGCTCCACCTCGACGGTCTCGGCGGCCGCGTGCTCGGTGTCGAGCAGCACGAAGTCGAAACCCAGGTGCCCGGCCAGTTCCACCGCGGAGTGGGCGGGGACCTTGAGGATCAGGCCGAGCAGCGGATCGCCGCCGGCCATGCGGGATCGCAAGCTCACCTGCCGCCGCCTGACAGCGGCCGGTTCCACCCGCGCGCCTCGTCTCCGGGTGCTTCCCACCCGTCCTCCGTGACGATCAGGGTGTCTTCCAGCTTGACGATGCCGACCTCGGGGTTGGACAGCGTCGTCTCCAGGGACAGCACCATGCCCACCTCGAGCGGGGCTTCCGCGTGGTCCGCGGGGTAGGGCACCGGACCGGTACCGGTCAGCCGGGGGACCTCGTGCGTGATGAGACCCATGCCGTGGGCGACGAAGAACATCTCGTCCGCGTGAGGACACGCGGCCAGCGCCTTGTCGGCCAGGTCGAAGACGTCTCCGCCGCGCCGGCCGGGCGTCACCGCGGCACGCACGCCCTGCTGCACCGACTCGACTTCGGCGAGCAGGTCGTTCATCAAGCCGGTGGGCTCACCCGCCACCGCCATGCGGGCCAGGTCGCCGATGTACCCCTGGTACATCCCGCCGGAGTCGAGCGAGAGCGCTTCTCCTTCCCGCCACACCCTCGACGACGGCGCGCGGTTGAACTCGCTGCCGCACGACACCAGGCAGTAGTCGAACACCAGTCCCCGATCGGTCTGCTCGCGACGGAACCGCTCGACTATGTCGATCTTGGTGTCGCCGGGCCGCGAGGCGGCGAAGGTGGCCGCCATGGAGTCGATGATCCCCACGGAGGCGGTTCGCACCAGCTCGAGCTCTTCGGGGGTTTTGATCGCCCGGATGGCTTCGAGGACCGGATGAGCTTCCACCAGCGCCGCCCCCGGCAGCGCGGCGCGCAGCACCTCGGCCGCGTCGAACGGCAGGAAGGCCTTCTCCACCGCGATGACCGCGTTGTCCAGGCCGCGCTCCCGCAGCCCGCCGACGATCGAGTTCGCGGTGTCCACGCTCGACCACGACCGGTTGCGGACATCGGGGACCCACAGCGGGAAAACGGAGGTTCCCCACTCCTCGTTGCCGCACCCGATGTAGAACGAATTCTCCGGCGAGCCCTTGACGTACACGAGCGCCGGAAGATATCGGGACACGCCGATCGCGTCGAGGTTGGCGAAGAAGAAGTACCGGTATCCGCCGAGCAGGTGCTGGATGGAGAAACGGGTCGTCGCGATCACCACATCGGCGCCGGCCTTTTCCATCAGCGCGTCCATGCGGCTCTGGTCGAACGGTAGGTCCATGACACTCCTCGAATTAATTCTGCCGCAACGCGGCCAGGATCTGTATAGTGTCGAGCGACTAGTTTCCCATCGGCCCAGAAACGAGTGCAGACATGGACGAAATTTCCGGCGACGCCCAGTCTCCTGCCGCGACCCGTTCAATCTTGGACCGGTTCCGGCTCACCGGCAGAACGGCTCTCGTGACCGGGGCGGGACAGGGCATCGGACGCGCGTTCGCGCACGCCCTGGGCGAAGCGGGCGCCCAGGTGGCGGTCGTCGACCTCAGCGCGGAACGCGCGGAGGAGGTCGCCGGCGAATTGCTGGAAAAGGGCGTGAAAGCGATCTCGATCCAGGCCGACGCCGCCGACGAAAGTTCCGTCGAAAGCTTCGTGCGCACGACGGTGGAGCAGTTCGGCCGACTCGACATCGCGGTGAACAATGCCGGCATCAACCTCAACTCCGCCGCCGAGGAAACAACGCTCGAAGAGTGGGACATGGTGCACAACCTCAACTTGAGGGGAGTGTTCATCGCCTGCCAGCACGAAGCGAAGGCGATGTTCCCGCACGGCTACGGAAAAATCATCAACACCGCCTCGATGGCGTCGATGATCGTGCCTCATCCGCAGAAGCAGGTCTCGTACAACGTTTCCAAGGGGGCGGTGGTCAGCCTGACCCGGACGTTGGCCGCCGAGTGGGCCGACCGCGGGATCCGGGTGAACTGCATTTCGCCGGGAATCATCAGGACCGCCTTGATCGAGGAGTCCGAGGCGCTGGCGCCCCTGGTGGACGAGTGGGTGTCGAACATCCCGGCCGGACGGCTGGGTGAGGTCAGCGACCTGCAGGGCGCCGCCGTCTACCTGGCCAGCGAGGTCTCCGACTACATGACCGGCCACAACCTCGCGATCGAGGGAGGCCAAACCTTGTGGTAGGCCTCGCCCCGCCGGGCCTCACGCAACCTCCGCCGAACTGCCCGCGGCCATGTCCCGCTGGAGTTCGATGGCCGCGACCAGTTCCTCGTCCGAGACGTCGTTGACGAAGACGGTGTTCCCGATGCCGACGGGCAGCGGCAGTCGTTGCTGCCCGTCGCGCCGCCGGACTGTCGCGTGCAGCGCGTGCCCGAGGACCTCCGGCGTGTGCAACGGGCTCCAGGTGGGCAGTTCGAGATCGGACATCACCGCGAACACCCGTCGGCACTCGTCCTCGCTCACGAGTCCGCGCCGGTGGGCGAGGACGGTGCTCAGTGCCATGTCGAGGCACACCGCTTCGCCGTGCAGCATCGTGGGAAGGCCGAGCATCTCGACCGCGGGGCTGAAGGTGTGCCCGTAGTCCATGCTGCGTTCCAGCGTTTCTTCCCACAGGTTCGGCTCGAGCTCTTCCAGCATGCCGGTGATCGCGGCTTCGAGGATGGCGGTGGCGGCGTCGGCCCCCTCCGGCGACCGTCCCTGGAAGTTCTCGTCCAGGACCAGCCGGCCGTGCCGCTCGAGGAGGTCGAAGAGTGCTTCGTCCTTGATCAGGCCGACCTTCAGGATCTCGGCGAGCCCGTTGCTGATGTGCCGGCGGCTCAGCGTCGCGAGGAAGCCGCGGTCGAGCAGGGTGAGCGTCGCTGCCGAATACGTGCCCAGCTGGTTCTTGTGACCGTTGAAGTTCACCCCGGTCTTCACGCCGACCCCGGCGTCGACCAGACCGACCAGGGTCGTCGGCACCCTGATGAACGGCGTTCCGCGCCGGTAGAGGCTGGCGGCGAGTCCCACGATGTCCATCACGACACCGCCGCCCACCACGATGACCGGCTCGCGCCTGCGATCGATTCCGAAGGCGTCGAGCCGCTCCACGAAACGCAGTACGACGTCGATCTCCTTGCGCACCTCGCCCGCCTGGACCACCATGATCTCGCAAGTGACGCCGTGGTGCTCGAAGTACTGTCTCATGGCTGTTCCGTACAGCCTGTCGACGGTTTCGTCGACGACGACGAACCGGCGGCGTGTCCGGTGTCCGTCCGGGCTGCCCGCGTGGAGCAGATCTGTGCGGTTCGGGTCGAAAACGCCCTGGCACAGACGGACTTCGTAGTTGACCGGCTGCGAAGCCTTGACGTGCCAGGAAGATTCTTCCGTCGTGGCCGCAGCACTCGTTGGCGTGGAGGGCTTCCGCGGTGCGGGTGACGCGACGACCTCCAGTGCACTGCCATCTTTCTCATGATCGGCGGAAATCAGCGAATTGCACATGTTCGCTCTCTTCTTGACGAGTACGATGAGATCAGCTCGACGCCAACCTGAAAACACGCGGGAACAACGGAGGAGTTCCGTTGTGGTGTCGGTGTCGTGAACGAAGGTCTGTCGTGCCCCGGCCGACCTGGAAGCCGGCCGCGCGAGGTCATCACCAGATCAAGACCGGATCAGGTCGCTCCCGGCCGCCACGGCGATCAAGGACCGGGCGTAGCGCGCCGCCGCCTCCGGGTGGAGGTGGAAGAACTTCACAGGTGCCACCGATTCGATCTCCAGGAGCAGCAGCCTGCCGGTGACGGGGTGGCGCAGGAAGTCGAGCCGTACCGACACCGGGTGGACCGGAACGGTCTTCAGGTAGGCGTCGTACGCGGTGTGGATGTCGGTGAGGTCGTCGCCGTGTTCGACGTGGCCGGCACGGGCGTTCGGGTGGAACTGCGTTCCGACGCGGCCCGGCGCGAGGATGGCGTCCTTGGTGATCGCGTGGGAGACCTCACCGTCGATCATGATGATCCCGCTTTCCCCCAGCGAATCGATCGTGGAGACGTAGGGCTGGACGCACGCGGTCACGCCGGCTTCCTCGAAGGCCGCGAGCCTGTCGACCAGGTCCTGCTCCTCGGTGACCCTGGCGGCGCCGAGCGTGCCTCCCGACGAGACGGGCTTGACGACGACGGCGGCCTCTCCGAACTCACGTTCGGCGTTCGCGAGCGCTTCCGCCGCCACAGCACCGATTCGCTCCCCCGGCCGGACCACCGTGGTCGGGATCGTCCTGGCACCGTGCTGCTCGACCTCGGGGAGGTATTCCTTGCTCATACCGCTCACGATGACGGCGTGCGGGTTCGCCAGCCGCACGCCCTGCCGGTGCAGGGAGTCCACCCAGTCCCGGAACTGCGCCAGCTTGAGCCACATGCTCCACGGGGACTGCACGGCGACCACGTCGAACGCGGTCCAGTCGACACCGTCGGAGTCGTCCCAGGCGAGGATCTGCGTCGTGCAGCCCTGTTCCTCCAGGCAAGCTCGCAGGACGGGGGTGTCGCGATCCGACCAGTCGCTGCCGGGAAAGGCGCTGGAGGTCACGAGTGCGATGTTCACGGGATGCCTCTCGATAGTTCACAGAACAGCCGCGTGCACCACTCCACGAGTCGTCCGCCGACAATTCCCGGAGGTGCGGTCACGGTCCAACTGCGACACAGACGATTTCCTGCCGATCAGTCCGTGCCCCGGACGACGCCCGCTGCCGGGTTTTCTTCCTCGTCGTCGAACCAGTCCGGACGCAGCGGGACGCTGCACAGCGTGGGGAAGTCGTCGAGATCCGGTGCGCCGCCGCGCAACTGCTCTTGAACGCTCATGGTCACTCCTGGTGAAGTCCCCCGCTGGCTTTCCTGAACGACAGCAGGGAATCTAAACCAAACCAGGTGTGACCCAGATCGCTGAGTTCCACGGTGCGGAACGTAGTCTCCCCGGCTGGGGAAGGGGCCTGAACGACCAGGCGGGGCCGTTCCCGGCCCCGCCGATCAGTCCGGCAAAGCGACCTACCGCGTGGGCACGAGGAAGCGCGACACGCTGCGCAGCTTCTCCCGGGTCTCCTCCAGCTCCCGTTCCGGAGTGGACTGGGCGACGATGCCCGCGCCCGCCCGCAGCCAGATGTCGCCGTGGCGGCGGAACACGCTGCGGAGGATGAGAGCCGCGTCGATGGCGCCGTCCGGTTCGACGGTCAGCACGGCGCCGCTGTAGAGGCCGCGCGGCTGCGTCTCGGCGCGCCGGATCAGCTCGCAGGCGGGTGCCTTGGGGATGCCGGAGGCCGTGACCGCCGGGAAGAGAGCGGCGAACGCGTCCCAGCCGGTGCGGTCCGGTGCGAGTGAACCCGAGAGCTGGGAGGCGAGGTGCTGCACGCTGCCGCGTTCCTTCACGCTCATGAACTCCTCGACGCGGACGGTCGACGGCGTGCACACGGTCGACAGTTCGGTCACCGCCAGGCGCACCGAGATCGCGTGTTCGAACACCTCCTTGGCATCGCGGTAGAGCTCGTCACGCCGTACCTGGTCGGCTTCGTGATCGCCGAGGAAGGCGCGCGTGCCGGCCAGCGGCTGCGTGACCACCTCACCCCCGGAGCTCACGCTGATCACGATCTCCGGGCTGAACCCGAGCGCCTCCCAGCCCCGCAGGCGCAGGAGGAACGACCTCGCCGGGCTGTTGGCAAGCCTGCCGGTGAGGTACGTCGTGGGCATGTCGATGTCTTCGGGCACCGGCACCACACGGGAGAGGATCACCTTGTCCAGCGCGCCGGAGCGGATCTCCGCGATGCCCGCCGCGACCGCGGCCCGGTAGCCCTCCGCGTCGTGGCCGTCGACATCGACCTCGACACGCGCCTCCGCCGGCTCGATCCCGCCGCTCAGCACGGCATCCGCGAGCCGCGACTCCAGCGCGTCCAGGTCCGCCGCGGTGAGCGCGCGCAGGAGGACGGTGCCGTTCTCGAAGCGCACTTCACGCCGCGGGATCATCAAGGTGACCGTGTCGGCCGCCGGCGCGTCGTCCAGTCCGTACAACGCGTAGGACAGCTCGAAGGTGGCCCAGCCGTAAGCGCGCCAGTCCTCGACGTCGACCTCCGCGAGCCGGGTGGCGACCACCGACAGCGGTTCGTCCGCCCGCGTGGTCACGGTCGCGTAGGCGCCCTCACCCCAGCAGATCGACCCTTGGTTCTCGTAGAGCACGTTGTCCTCGGCCGATGTCGCCGCGAGCGTGGCGGCCACGCGAAGAGGATCGGCCGGCGACGCGACGTGACGCTCCCAGTACTTCAGTGCAGTTCTCCTTGATCGGGCTGGTTCCGGTTGCCTGGCAGAAGGACCCGGTCGCGTGCGTGGTGGTGGCTCAGGCGGGGGAAGGGTTGTCCACCCACAGCTGCACGGGGCCGCGGAAACACGCGTTTTCGTGGTACCGCACGACTTCATCGGCCGCGAGCCGGAGGTGGGGCAGGCGTGCCGTGAGTTCCTCCAGCATGACCCGCATCTCCAGCCGGGCCAGCGGAGCGCCGAAGCAGGCGTGGATTCCCCTGCCGAAGGTGAGGTGCTGCTGGGAGTTGGACCGGTGGACGTCGAACTGGTCCGGGTCGGGGAACCGTGCCGGGTCGTGGTTCGCGGAACCGATGAGGAGCAGCAGCTTGGCCCCCGCCGGGACGGTGACCCCGCCGATGTCGACCTCCCTGGTGGTGATCTTGCGCCAGGTGTGCAGGCTCGGGTCGAAGCGCAGCCCCTCCTCGACCGCGTTCGGGATCAGCGCGGGGTCGGCGCAGATCTCCTCCCACTGCTCCCGGTGCGTGAGCAGCCGCTGCAGCGTGCTCGACGACGCGTTGGTCGTGGTCTCGTGGCCGGCGAAGCTCACCGCGTGGATGACGTTGACGATCTCCTCGACCGACAGCGCGGCGGGATCCGCGAGGTGTGAGCGGAGCAGGTCGCTGGTGAAGTCGTCCCGCAGGTCCTCCTTGCGCGCGGCGACGAAGTCCGTGCAGTACCGCCAGTACTCGACCATCCTTCCCGCGATCCTGACCTGTTCGTCCTTCGTGGACCGCCCCCAGGTGAAGGCCATGCGGTTGAGGGCGAGCGCCTTGAGCGCTTCCGAGTCCGACTCGGGGAAGCCGATCAGGCTGAACACGATCTTGGCGGGCAGTGGTGCCGTCAACTCCCGCACCAGGTCGAACCGCGACCTCGAGGCGACACCGTCGAGCAGTTCGGTGGTGTAGGCGCGGATGACCGGTTCGAGCCCTGCGACCCTCCTGGCGGAGAAAGCCTTGACGTTGAAGGCTCGGACCCTGGTGTGCTTGGGCGGGTCGCAGTTGGAGACGGTCGGGGTCGCGTGGAACCCGGCGTCGAGGATCTCCTTCGCCTCCTCCGCGAGCGGGTAGAAGGGGGTCTGGGTGATCGCACCGGAGAAGCTCTCGTGATCGGTGAGGATCCGCTTGACGTCCTCGTGCCGGGTGACCGGCCACATGTCGAGCTGCGGCTCGTAGAAGACCGGGGCTTCCTCGCGCAGGGTGGCGAGCGCCGGGTACGGGTCGGCGATGTAGCCGGGAGCCAGCGGATCGAATCGCCCCTGCACGGGGCAACGGCCCGTGCTGCTGTTCAGCATCTCATCTCCACGGATTGACTGGGTGAACCGGAAGCTCAGGGGAACGGCCGCTGAGGCGCCCTCACAGCCGCCTGCCGAGCATCTCGGCCTCCCGGATCGACGTGAGCATGGTTCCCGGCGCGTACGCGTCCCCGATGACGTGGACGGGCACTCCGCTCGCCGACAGCGGACCCGACAGCTCGTCGACCGGCTGGCGGGGGGTCGACCAGGTGAACAGGGCCACGTCCTCGATCTCGGTGAGCCGCCCGGTGAAGACGTTCGCGCAGCGCAGCACGTGGTCCTTGTACAGCAGCGGTTCGGTCGACAACTCGATGCGCACGCCCGCCTCGTGCAGTCTCCGGTGGACGCCCAGGCGGCTCACGTACGGCACCGCGTCGCCCAGGGACGTCCTGGGCGTCATGAGCACCACGTCGCGGTAGCGCCGCACCAGGAGGTCGGCGACCGCGTAGGTCCCGGCCGAGTGGTCGAAGTCGAACAGCACCGCTGTGCCGTCGTCCGCTCCGCTGTCGTCGCGGAGCAGGTAGTCCCGCACGCTGACGCCCTCCTCGCTGTGGGCGTCCAGGGTGGGCGGTCGCATCATCCGCGCCCCGGTGGCGATGACGACGATGTCGGGACCGGTCGCGAGGACCATCTCCGCCGTCACGCGCGCACTCTGCTCGACGCGCACGCCGTTGCGCTCCACCAGCCACCGCTGGTGCTCCAGGGTGGCCGCGATGTCAGCGCGTCCCGGCAACAGCGACTCCACCCTCGCCTTGCCCCCGAGGTGCGGTCCGGCCAGCAAGGTCACCCGGTGCCCGTGCTCGGCCGCCGCCGCGGCGGCCTGAAGGCCCGCCACCCCGGCGCCGACCACGGTGACCTCGCGCTTCCTGGACGCCCCGCGGACCCGGCGAGCGGCTTCACCACCGGTGCCGAGGTCGGGGTTGACCACGCAGGCGATCGTGCGGCCACTGGTGACCTCTCCCCAGCACACGTTGCAGTAGAGGCACGGCCGCACCTCCCGCTCGCGGCCCGCCCGCACCTTGGCCGGGAAGCCGGGATCGGCCACCAGGAGGCGTCCCAGGCCGACCAGGTCACCGATGCCGTCCCGGACGACGGCTTCGGCTTCGGCAGCGGAGGTGACGCGGCCGAACGCCAGGACCGGGAGGGTCACCGCCGCCCTGAGGTCGCGCTGGATCCCGAGGTACGGGCCGGGCGGGTAGTGCATGTCGGGCACGTGGTCGCCGAAGCTGAGCGAGGAGTTGCCCTGGCCGAACGCGAGGTAGTCAGGCGGAGTCTCCCGGCTCACCCGGTTCGCGATGCGGGCCGACTCCTCCGCGGTGATGCCTCCCTCCACCAGTTCGTCGCCCGGCATCTTCAAACCCAGCAGGAAATCCGGCCCGCACACCGATCGGATGCCGGCCAGGACCTCGCGCAGGAACCTGGTCCGCCCGTCCAGGTCGCCGCCGTACTCGTCCTGCCTGGTGTTCGACCACGGCGACAGGAACTGCGTGATCAGGTGACCGTGCGCCGCGTGCACCTCGACGCCGGAGAACCCCGCACGCTGCAGGACAGCGGCGGAAGCCACGAACGACTCGGCGATCATCCGGACCTCCGACGTGGACATCACGTGCGGAACCGTCCAGCTGTACGGGTCCGGCAGGGGCGACACCCCGATCGAGCTGTCCGACACCGGACCCCGCACCTGCTGCCTGCCCGAGTGCAGGAGCTGACCGACCATCCGGCAGTCGTGTTCCTCGACCGCGGCCGCGAGGCGCTCGAACCCCGCGGCGTTGGCGGGTTCGTACGCCGCGAGACCCGTCTGCGGGGGTACCGAGCTCGGGTGGACGAACAGCGCCTCGGAGACCACCATCGCCGCACCACCGGCGGCGCGCTCGGCGTAGAAGGTGACCGTGCGGTCGGTCACCAGTCCCCGACGCGCGTAGTTGTTCATGATCGCCGGGAACACGATCCGGTTCTTCAAACGCGCGCCGCCCACCTCCAGCGGGGAGAACAGGTGCGGATACCGGTCCTGTCCCTCGGCGGTCACGCCAGGGTGCCTTCGCCCGCCGCGGAGACGATCTCGCGCAGTTCGCGGCCGATCTTGCCGATGTCCGGCTCGGCGCCGTCGAACAGCGCGCCGCCGTCGGCGTCCACGAAGATGGTGTTGATCTGGTCGCGGTGGATCGACCGCAGGGGTGCGGCGTAGGGCGACATCGCGTGGATCGCGGTCTCCTGCCGGCTGGCCTCGCCGACGGCGAGGATCGTGATGCTGCCGTCGAAGCCGGTCGGGGGGTCGTAGGTGAGCATCGCCGAGAGGTTCGCCTTGTAGATGGCCATCCGGTTGCGGAAGACGTCGAGGTCCATTCCGGACAGCAGGTCGTGCTCGTCGACGTAGCGGACGACGAACTCGACCTGTGCTCCTTCGTCGAGCTCGTTCAACTCGTCCCACGGCAGGTCGATCCGCACGGCCAGCAGGCGTTCGATGATGTAGACGTAGTCCATGATCGCCCGCTGCTGCAACGAGGCGCTGTCGACCGGCAGCTCCTTCCAGGGGCGGTTGAAGTTCGGCATCAGGTGCAGGACGAGGCCGGTCCGCTCGCCCTGTTCGTGGAGCTGGCGGGCCGTCTCGTACGCGGGCAGTCCGCCCATGCAGTTCCCCGCGACGTAGTAAGGGCCCTCCGGCTGGACGCGGCGCATCTGGCGGATGCCGTGGGCGGCCAGCTCCTCGACCGTGCGGTAGGGCGACTGCTCACCATCCATGCCGGGGGTCTGCAAGGCGTACACGCCCCAGGCCTCGGGGATGTGCGGCAGGTAGTTGTTCATGTAGCTCACGCTGCCGTCCGTGGCCGGGTAGAGGAACAGGATCGGGGCGCCCTCCCGCAGCACCTTGACGTTCGACCCCTCCAGGGTGAGCAGCCGGTCGTTCCCGATGTTCTTGTTCTCCAGCAGCCGCAACAGCGCCAGCCGCTTGGTGTCGGACAGCTGCTGGAGCCGGTCGGTCGTGTTCACACTGTCTCCTGGTTCGCTGGTTCGTCAGTTGAGGTCGTCGAGCAGGCGGGCGACTTCCTCGTCCGACATCGACTCGAGCTGGTCGAGCGCGGCGCTGATGGCGAGGTCGTCCCCGGCACCGCGGGTGAGGTCGTCGTCGATCCGTGCGGCGAGCGCCGACACCGTGGGGTGCGCGAAGAGGTTCTGCAGCTCCACCCGCACGCCGAAGCGCTCCTCGACCTGGAACAGCGCCCTGGTGGCCAGCAGGGAGTGCCCGCCGAGTTCGAAGAAGCCGTCGTGCCTGCCGATCCCGGTCCGGCCGAGGAGGTCGCCGTAGATCTCCGCGACGACCGTCTCGGTCTCGCCGACGGGCGGTTCGTACGCGGTGGCGGCCGGAGCCGACTCCGGCACCATCGACGAAAGCGCCGTGCGGTCGATCTTTCCGTTGGGAGTCATCGGAAGCGCCGTGTGCACTACGAAGCGCTGCGGCACCATGTAAGCCGGGAGGACAGGAGCGAGCAGTTCTCTGAGCTGTTCCGCGGAGACGGTGTCGCCGTCGTGCGCGGCCAGGTGGGCGACGAGCACCCCGTCCGCTGTCAGGGTGACCGCGGCGTCGACGACGGCGGGGTGCTGGCGCAGCGCGTGTTCGACCTCGGCGGCCTCGACGCGGTGACCGCGCACCTTGAGCTGCTGGTCCGTCCGTCCCAGGAAGGTCAGGGTGCCGTCCGCCAACTCGCGGACCAGGTCACCGGTGCGGTAGACGCGCTCGGGCACCTCCGCCAGGTCCACGAATCGCCGCTCGGTCTCCTCCGGCCGGTTCAGGTAGCCGTTCGCGACGCCCTCACCCGCGATGCACAGCTCGCCCGGCACTCCGGGTGGCACGAGCAGGCCGCGTCCGTTGACGACGTAGAACCGGGTGTTCTCGATCGGCTCTCCGATGCGCACGGGATCGGACGCGTCGACCTTCCAGCGGGCGGACCAGATCGTCGTCTCGGTGGGACCGTAGAGGTTCCACACTTCCTTGCACCCGGCCAGGAGCTGGTCGGCCAGGTCGCGGCTCATGGCCTCCCCGCCGCACAGCGCGGTGAGCCGGGACAGGCCCTTCCAGCCGGAGTCGAACAGCATCCGCCACGTGGAGGGCGTCGCCTGCATGATGGTGGCACCGCTGGTGTCCAGCAGATCGGCCAGGCGAGCCGGGTCCGTCGCCTCCTCCGCGGTGGCGACGACGACCGCCGCACCGGTGACCAGCGGGAGCAGCAGCTCCAGCAGCGAGATGTCGAACGACAGGCTGGTCACCGCGAGGAACACGTCGTCCTGCCGGATCCCCGGCTTCACCGCCATCGCGTGCAGCAGGTTCAGCAGGTTGTCGTGCCGCACCTCGACACCCTTGGGCCGGCCCGTCGACCCGGACGTGTGCAGCACGTAGGCGGGACTGCCGGAGGCGGGTGGTTCGAGCGGCCCGCCCGGCGTCGCGCCCGGTGACCCGTCGACCGGCAGCGGCCGGACCCGTTCGGGCAGGCGGACGGCGACGTCCGACCGCGTGACCGCCAGGGACATGCCGGTGTCCTCGACGATCCAGGCCATCCGCTCCTCGGGCAGATCGGTGGCCAGCGGGACGAAGACCGCGCCCGCGCGGAGCGCCGCCAGCACCGCCACCACCATCTCGGGGCCGCGGTCCAGGAAGATCCCGAGTCGCCGGCCACGGCCTCCCGCGGCGTCGATGCGGCAGGCCAACGCCGACACCGCGCGGTCGAGCTCCGCGTAGCTGAGCTCACGGCCGTCGCAGAGGACGGCGACGCGCTCGGGGTCGACCTCGGCCCACGCCGCCACGAGCCGGTCGACCGTCGTGTCCCGTGCGTGGTTCGACGCGGTGCTGTTGCGCCGGCGGAGGTTCCGGCGCTCCAGCTCGGTCATCAGGGAGACGTCACCGATCGGCAGGTCCGGGGAGCCGATCAGCGACGCGGCGAGGTGCTGCCAGCGACGGGCCATGGCCTCGATCGTCGACCGCTCGAACAGTGCCGTGTCGTAGTAGAAGCTCCCCAGCAGTTCCCGTTCGTCGATGTCGGGGTGGAAGTGCAGTTCGAGGTCGAACTGGACGCTGCCGGTGTCGAACGGGCGCAGCTCGGCTGTGGCGCCGGGCAGCCTCAGCGGGTGGAACGCGTCCTGGAAGGCGAAGAACGCCTGGAACAGCGGGCTGCGGCTGAGGTCCCGGTTTCCGGCCACCTCGCTCACCAGCTTCTCGTACGAGTAGTTCTGGTGGTCCCAGGCGTCGGCGCACACTGCGGCGGTCCTGCGCACCAGCTCGCGGAAACTCAGCTCGGAGGACAGACCGACGCGCAGCACCAGGGTGCTGACGAAGCACCCGGCGGTACGCTCGAACCCGGGGTCCAGCCGGTTGGCGTACGGCGTGCCGATCGAGATGTCCTCGCGCTCGGTGGAGTGCCACAGCAGCACGAGGTACACGGCGAGCAGCGTGGCGAACCGGGTTGCCGCTTCCTCCCTGCCGAACTCCGTGAGCCGGGCGGTCAGCTCCGGTCGCAGGACGAAGTCGACCCGCGCGCCGGCGTGGCCGCGCCGGGGCGGGCGCGGGTGGTCCAGCGGCAGTTCCAGCGGAGTGCTTCCCGACAACGCCCCCACCCAGTGGTCCAGGTTCCCGGCTGAGGCGGGACTGTCGGCGTGTGTGCGCTCCCACTCGGCGTAGTCGGTGTAGTCCAAGCCCTCGACCGCACCGCTCTCGCCGTTGAGGATCTCGGAGATCTCCCGCACGACGAGCCCGGTGGTCCACCCGTCGGCGACCAGGTGGTGCAGGGTCAGCCCCCACACGTGCTCCCGTTCCCCGGTGCGCACGAGCACCGAACGCATCAACGGGCCACGAGCGAGGTCGAACGGCGCGATCAGGGCAGCTCGCAGCTCCCGGTCGATCTCCTCGTCAGTGGCGTCGAGGAGATCGGCGGTCCTCAGCACGGGGTTCGACTCCGGCTCGATGAACTGGACCGGCACTCCCCCAATCTCTTCGAAGGTCGCCCGCAGACCGGGGTGGCGGTGCCAGACGGTCTCCAGTGCGGCGGCGAGCGCCGACGCGTCGACCGGTCCCTCGATCCGGTAGGTGACGGTGAACGTGTACGCCACTCCCGTCGGGTCGAGCCTGTCGAGGAACCAGATGCGGTCCTGCACACCGGTCAGCCGACAGGCCGAGCGCCCGCCGAGCAGGTCCAGGAGCTCGGACTTGTGCTCCCTCACCGCATCCCGCTCGGCGGGGTCGAGGGTTCCCGCAGCGGCCCGCAGCCGCAGCCGGTCCCCGGCGGGCGTCAGCTGCACGCCCCGCCCCAGCAGTTCCACCAGTGAGGTCATCGCGTTCACAGCTCCATCCAGTCCATCGATCCCACGACCGTCGCGGCGCCGGGAGCCGCCTGGCCGGCACCGACCGACGTCTGCACCTCGGCCGCGAGTGCGGACACCCCGTCCGCCCGCAGCACTCGTGAGACCGGGATCTCCACGGCCAGATCGCGCAGAACCAGGTTGCGGAGTTCCATTGCCATCAAGGAGGTCATGCCCAGCTTGCTCAGCTGGACGTCCCGCCGGACCTCGTCCTGCCGCAGGCGCAGCACCCAGGCCACCCGGTTCGCCAGCCGGTCTTCGAAGGCCGCACCGTCGTCGATGCTCCCCGCGGCCTCCTGCGGGACGACTTCTTCCGGCTCAGACCGCGCACCGTCGTCGATCGCGCTCGTCCTGTCGCGTCGAGCGCCACGAACGCGGTCGAGCCAGTACGGTTCGCGCTGCCAGGGATAGGCGGGCAGCGGAACCGTGCGGCCACCGGCGGGCTGCACCCGGTCCCAGTCGACCTCGCACCCCGCCGTGTACAGCGCCGCGACGGCTTCCAGCAGGCCCGTCCGCTCACCCCGCTTCCTGTGCGCCTTGGCGATCGTGGTGGCCGTCGCGCCGACCGAGTGCAGCGTCGCGTCGATCGCCGGGCCGAGCACGGAGTGCGGGCTGATCTCCAGGAACACCTGGTGTCCCTGCTCGGCGAGCAGGGCGACGGCCGGCCCGAGCATCACCGGTTCGCGCAGGTTCCGCAGCCAGTACGACGTCCCCAGCTCCTCGCCCGCGCTCATCGCGCCGGTCACGCTGGAGCAGAACGGCACCGAGGTCGCGGCGGGCCAGACCCCGCGCAGCTCGGCGCGCAGTTCGCCGAGCAGCGGCTCCACCTGCTGGCTGTGCCCGGCCACGTCGACGACCATGCGCCGCCCGAACACGTTCGTGCGCTCGAGCTCGCCCAGCACCTCTTCGACCGCCTCGGGACTCCCGGCCAGCAGCGTCGAGGACGGACTGTTGCTCGCCGCGACCTCGACCTGGCCGTCCCACCGGCTGATGAGCGTCCGCGCCTCCTCGAGGCCGAGCTCGACCAGCGCCATCGCGCCCTGCCCGCGGATCGACGCCAGAAGTGCGCTCCGGCGGCAGATCACGAGTGCGGCGTCCTCGAGGGACAGCGCGCCGGCGGCGTGTGCCGCGGCGATCTCCCCCATGCTCTGCCCCACGACCGCGTCCGGTTCGACGCCCCAGGACCTCCACAGGGCCGTCAGCGCGACCTCCATCGCGAACAGGGCGGGCTGCACCTCCTCGATCAACGGGATGTCCGCTTCCCCGTTCCCCCGCCGCAGGTACTCGAGGACGGAGAACCCGCTGATCCGCCGGATGGCCGCGTCGCAGTCCTCGAGTGCGTCCCTGAACACCGGCTCCGTCGCGGCGAGGTCCAGGCCCATCCCCGGCCAGGCGGCACCGTGCCCGGGGAAGACGAACACGACGGACGGCTTCTTCCACGTCGGGGCCAACGGCCGTTCCGCGGCTCCTTCGAGCGCATCGGCCAGTTCGGTCCGCGAAGCACCCACGACGGCCAGGCGTCGCGCGTGCGGAGAGCGACGGGCGGCCGTGTAACCGATGTCCGCGAGATCCGCGGCGGTCCGCACGACGTCGGCGAGTGCGGTGGCTGCGTCGGCGAGCGCGGCCGGGGTGTGCGCGGACAGCGGCAGCACCACCGGCTCCCGTTCCTGGCCGTCCAGCGCGTGCGGGCGTTCCGCCGGCTCCCGGCCGGTCCTGGCGTGCACACGGGCCCAGTTCACGTCCTGCCCCAGGCAGTACAGGCGGCCGAGGGAGTCGAGCAGCACCGGGCGGCTCGGCTCAGCGCGCCGGGAGGACGGCAGCACGTGACCTTCGCGGCCGGCCTCCGCCAGGCACTCGGTCACGTCGTGCACGAGGAGCGGGTGCGGGTTGACGTCGATGAAGTCGCGCCGCCCCTCGGCGACGAGCAGCCGCACCACCTCCGCGAAGAGGACCGGCTCGCGCAGGTTGTCGCACCAGTACTCGGCGTCCAGCTCGTCACCGGCCACGTCCTGGCCGACAACCGTGGAGTAGAAGGGGATGACACCGCGATGGGGACGCACGCCGCTCAGCGCCGATCGCAGCTCGGGCAGCAGCGGATCCATCTGCGGGGAGTGCGACGCGTAGTCCACCTGGATCGGCCGCAGCGTGATCCCCGACCGCGCGAGCTCGGACGAGAGGTCCCGCACGGCGTCAGCCGCTCCGGAGATCACCGTCGAGTTCGGACCGCTGCTGACGGCGATCGAGATCTCGTCCGCGCGGCTCGCGATCACCCGGCGAGCCTCCTCGGCCGGCAGCTCGACCACGGCCATCGCGCCCGAGCCGGACGCGGCGCCGTGCACGATCCTGCTGCGGACGCAGACGATCCGCACCGCGTCCTCCAGGCTCAGGCACCCCGCCACGTGGGCTGCCGCGATCTCACCCAGGCTCTGCCCCACGACGGCACCGGGGTGCACTCCCCAGGAGCGCCACAGAGCGGCGAGGGCGACCTGCACGGCGAAGATCGCCGGCTGCACCAGCCGCAGGTCCTCGAGCCAGGCCGGGTCGTCCGCGAGCACCACGTCCAGGACCGACACGTCGAGGTGGGAGCGCATCGCGCGGTCGCAGCGCCGCAAAGCGGCCAGGAAGGCCGGTTCGAGCACCAGGTCCCTCGCCATGCCGAGCCACTGCGATCCCTGACCGGCGAAGAGGAACACCGGGTTGGCGCGATCCGCTTCCACGAGGCCCGTCGCCGTGCCGGGCAGGGGGCGGCCGTCGAGGTGCGCGGTGAGCCGCCTCGCCAGATCGGCGGGGTCCTCCGCGGTGACCGCCAGCCGCTGCCCCTCCCCGACTCCCCGGGCCACGGCACCGGAACGCAGCGCCGGCATCGTCGCACCGGGTCGCCCGCACGCCTCGAGGAGCTCTGCCGCCGCAGCACGAAGCCCGTCCTCGTCCCGGGCCGACAACGGCACCAGGTGCGACCCGCCCGTGCCCGCTTCCTGCAGGACCACGTGGCAGTTGGTGCCGCCGAAACCGAAGGCGCTCACCCCGGCGAGCCCGGGACGGTCGCGCCGTGGCCACGGCGTGCGCCGCGCAGCGACCCGCAGCCGCAGGCCGTCGAAGTCGATGTGCGGGTTCGGGGTCTCGAAGTGCAGGCTCGGCGGGATGGAACGGTGGCACAGCGCCAGAACGGTCTTGATGAAGCCCGCCATCCCCGCGGCCGCCTCGAGGTGGCCGATGTTGGTCTTCGCCGAGCCGAGCACCAGCGGGCGGTCGGCCGGGCGGCCCGCCCCGAGCACCGCGCCCAGCGCTCCCGCCTCGATCGGGTCGCCGAGCATCGTCCCGGTGCCGTGCGCCTCGACGTAGTCGACGTGCGCGGGGTCGATGCCGGCGTTGGCGTAGGCGTCTCGCAGGACCTCCACCTGAGCGGCCGGACTGGGTGCGGTCATGCCGTTGCTGAAGCCGTCGTTGTTGATCGCGCTGCCCCGGATGACGCAGTAGACGGGATTGCCGTCGGCCAGTGCGCGGGACAACGGTTTGAGCACCACCACACCGCCGCCCTCACCCCGCACGTACCCGTTCGCCCTGCTGTCGAACGCCTTGCACCGCCCGTCCGGCGCCATCGCGCCGAACCGGTCCATCGCGACCATGCTGTCCAGCGCGAGGATCAGGTTGACCCCGCCGACGAGGGCGAGCGACGACTCGCCGAGCAGGAGGCTCTGCCGTGCCTGGTGGATGGCGACCAGCGCGGACGAACAGGCGGTGTTCAGCGTGATGGCGGGTCCGCGCAGCCCCAGGAAGTAGGAGATCCTGGCGGGGATGATGCTGAGGTCCTGACCCGTCGCGGTGTGCTGCGTGGTCCCCGCGAAGTCACCCGCGGCCAACTGGGCGTAGTCGTGCCACATGGCGCCGAAGAAGACGCCGGTCCGGGTGTCCCGGAGGCTGTGGGGCGCTATGCCCGCGTCGTCGAGCGCCTCCCACGACAGCTCCATCGCCAGCCGCTGCTGCGGATCCATCTCGGCCGCTTCACGCGGTGAGATGCCGAAGAACTGCGGGTCGAAACCATCGACCTGGTCCAGAAAACCACCACGCCAGCTGTCGGCGCGGTCGTCCACCGCAGAGGCCTCGACCTGAGCCGCGCCGGCATGCCAACGCCGCGCCGGCACGCCGCTGATGGCGTCCACCCCGTTCGACAGCAGCGACCAGTACGCGTCGACATCACCTGCGCCCGGGAACCGGCAGGACATGCCGACGACGGCGATGGGGTCGTCGGAGCGGGCGCCGCGCGTGGCCGGGGCGGGAGCCGGGCTCGGCTCCTCCTGCCGCGCGGAGGCGCTCACCGCCTGGGCGAGTGACCTGACGGTGGGGTTCTCCCACATCATCGTGGGCCGCAGCGTCCTGCCCAGTTCGGTCCCGAGATCGGTCAGCAGGCGGACCATGTGCACCGAGTCGCGGAGGTAGCGGTTGATCCGCTCGTCCACGTCGACGAACTGAGCAGGTGTGCCGGTGAGCTCCGAAAGGCGTTCCACGAGCCACTTCTCGACCGCGGTGGCGGAAAGTTCCAAGTCGGAAGACATCACGTGGTTCCTCAGCTCTCGATGGGTCGCAGACACTTCCCCACGTGATCCACTCTGGAAGTGGATCATGAACCGGTCAACGAACCGTCCCGCGCACCGGAACGCGGCGGCGGGATCGAGCCCGTTATTCCGCATGGCACGGAAACCGTTGCCATGGCTGGGAAATCGTGCTCTGAACCAGAACCTCCAGGCAGAACGGGGAGCAGCCGCACGCTCTGGCGCACGCGGAGTTTCCTCGGATGAGTGGGCCTGCCGCCGCAGAACGTCTCGAACTCCTTGCGCTCCAATCTTTTCAGAGCCGCGCTGTGCGCTCCCGGAAGACGGCGAGTTGCCTCTCCGCGGCGTGCTCGCCGGTCAACGGAGAGGCGCGCCGTCGCTGACCGGCAGGGCGGGGAAGGCATGGGCACCGCGACAGCGCTGGGCCCGGTCCCGCACTTCCGAGGAGGTGGCGTGGTCGCCTTCGCAGCCGCGAGCACAGGTCGGCGTTCGTCACCACCTCGGGGGCAGCCACGCGCCCAGTCCCGTGACGACCGCACTCCTCGACACGTGAGCACCTCGAAACTCGACGAATTCGAAGAGAGGAAAGGACTTCCGGATTCAGGGGCGGAACACCCCGGATCATCCGCCGGGCAATTCGATGCCGACATGCGAAATCTGCCGAACGGCGGTCGTTTGGCACAACCGGCCGTTCCGCCGAACGGAACAGCGACGTGGCCTGCAGATCGGAGCCGGTGCGATGACCGGATCCGGCAGAATCATGTCCACAGAGGACTTCGCCCGCGTCGTGCATCGGCTCGAGCACTTCGCTGATGCCGGAACTGGCGGGTGGCGGTGTCCGGGGAAGGGCTCGTCGATCGTCGGGCTCGGTGCGTGGGTGTCTCTGCGCAGGACCGTTGCAGGGCGCGCAAGTGCACGCCGCGGTGGATCGTCAGGCGTCGCGGATGTGGATCTGCTCTCCCTGAGGGCTGAACAGCGTCAGGATCTCGGACGCGGTGTCGCCGCTGCCGGTGATGCTGTGCGGCTGCCGTGTGTCGAACTCGGCGGCGTCGCCTTCGACGAGGGTCGTGACCTGCGTCCCGACGACGAGGTCGACCGAGCCGCTCAGCACGTAGAGCCACTCGTACCCGCCGTGGGTCGACTGCTTCGGGGGTTTTCCGTCCCGGCGGGGCGGGAGGACGACCTTGAACGCCTGCACGGGGGCACCGGACCGGGTCAGCGGCAGGTACACCCGCCCGTGCCGCCGGATCGGCTTCAGGTGGATGCGAGGGTCCCCCGTGGGTGGCGCGCCGACGACGTCGTCCAGGGCGACCCGGTAGACCTGGGCCAGGGGGATCAGCACGTCCAGGGTGGGACGGCGGTGGCCGGACTCGAGCCGCGAGAGCGTGCTGGTCGAAAGCCCCGTCGCCTTCGCGACGTCGGACAGCTTCAGCTGCCGTCGCTGCCGCAGATCGCGCAGCCGTGGCCCCACGGCTCCGAGCATGCTCTCGACGAGCTCTTTCGGCTGATCGGCGGGCTTCGGTGACGTTTGCACGTTTCGCAAGTCTAGTTGCTGTTCGCGGCAGCGACCGCTCAAGGAGCCGGCCGCTTGCGAAAACCGCAAGAAAGTTTGCGGTTTTGCCGTGCGACTCCGAACCTGGGAACGAGGCGGCGCCGCTGCCGGAGCACGAGAGGACGAGTACAGCCAATGACGAGGTACGACGCGGAGTTCTGGGAGCAGCACTACCGCACACTCGACCCCACGTGGGGCACCTCCCCCAACGAGGCGACGGTCGAGACGATCACCAAGCTCTTCACCGGCGCGGGCACGGCCTTGGAGCTCGGCGCCGGGCACGGTGGGGATGCGCTCTGGCTCGCACGCCGCGGATGGACCGTGACGGCACTCGACGTGGCGCAAACAGCGCTCGACAGAATCGCCGCCCAAGCCGCAGAACACGGAGTCTCGGACCGGGTGCGGACGATCCGCCGGGACGCCGCCACGCAGCCGCTCCCGGACGGGCCCTTCGACCTGGTCTTCGGGAGTTTCTTCTACGCCCCGGGCCGCGACGACATCTGGCGGCGGGCAGCCGGGACGGTCGAGCCCGGCGGAGCGCTGGTCATCGTCGACCACGGCTCCAACGCCCCGTGGTCCTGGAACCCCACTTCACACGCCCACCCGACCCCCGAGCAGGTCGCGGGCGCACTGGCCCTCGGCCCGGCGTGGGACGCCGAGATCCTCGACAACCGCAGCCGCCTGGCCACCGGCCCGGGCGGACAGCGCGCGGAGGTCACCGACACGATCGTCGCCCTGCGACGGAAGGCGGCATGACATGAGCACTCCGACCACCTCGCGACTGTGGCAGCCCCTCGGCCTCGGAGCCGTGAAGCTCGAGAACAGGCTCGTACTGTCCCCGATGACACGCCGCCGTGCAGCCGCGAACGGCACACCGACGCCGCTCATGGCCGAGTACTACGCGCAGCGGGCCGGGTTCGGCCTCGTCGTCACCGAAGGCGTCTACCCCAGTCGGGAGGGACGCGGCTACCCGAACCAGCCGGGACTCGTCGACGACGAGCAAGAACACGGGTGGGCCGCCGTCACCGCCGCGGTGCACGCACACGGGACACCGATCTTCGCCCAGCTCATGCACGCCGGCCGGGTCACCAACCCCGAGGTCACGGGCACCGGCACCGTGCTCGCACCCTCCGCGATCCCCTTCGAGGACCACCACGGCCACCACTCCGCGCAAGGCACGACCGCCGCGACTTCCCAGGACATCGCGCAGCTCGTCCAGGCTCACGTCGAGGCGGCCAGGCGCGCACGCCGCGCAGGTTTCGACGGCATCGAGCTCCACGCCGCGAACGGGTACCTCCTCCAGCAGTTCCTCGCCCCCGCCTCGAACCACCGCACCGACGGGTACGGAGGGACGCCGCACCGCCGGGCGCGGTTCGTCGTCGAGGTCGCCGAGGCCGTCGCCGATGCGATCGGCGCGGACCGCGTCGGCATTCGCGTCTCGCCCGGCGCCAACGTCCAAGGCGCCCTGGAGCTCGACGAACAGGACGTGTCAGCCACCTACGCCGCGCTCTTCGACGGTCTCCGCCAGTGCTCTCTGGCATACGTGAGCATGATCCACGCTGAGGCCGGCAGCGCCTTGGTCCAAGACCTCCGGCGCATTTCCGGCTCACCCATGATCGTCAACACCGGGTTCTCCGCGGTCACCGACCGGAAGACCGCCGCCGATCTCGTCGACACCGGACAGGCGGACGCGGTCGCCGTCGGACGCGCCGCGATCGCCAACCCCGATCTGCCCCGACGCTGGCAGGCCGATCGCCCGGAAGCCTCCCCCGACCAGGCGACGTTCTACACGGGCGGCGCGACCGGGTACACCGACTACCCGATCGACGACGCGCCGCAGGAAAGCCTCGCGGCGGGCCGACCGCACCGATGAACGCGTTGTGAGACCGGGCACGTCGACGTCGTGCGGCACCGTCACGTCGCGACGGATCGAAGCGGTGAATCCCGCAGACCCAGCGCGGCGTGGTGCGCGAGCCGTCGCAGTTGCGGAGCCACTGCTCGCATGTCGACCCTGACGGAGGGACCGACCACCGTGATCACGGCGGGCGCGGCTCCCCAGCCCCGCAGCGCGACCGCCAGGCTCGTCACCCCGAGCCGCCACTCGTTGACGTCCGCCGCGATGCCGCTGGCCCGCGCCGAGACCAGTTCCCGCTGGAGCTGCCCCCTGTCGGTGATGGTGAGGTCGGTGTAGCGGTGCAGCTCGAGATCTTGTTCCGCCCGGGTCCCCGCGTGCGCCAGCAGCAGCTTGCCCGCGGCCGTGCAGTGCAGCGGCAGCGTGTCGCCGAGGTGGGTCGCGAACCCCGCGGTCCGGCTGCCGCACACCCGCTTGACGACCCGCGCGACGCCTCCCGCACGGACGACCAGCAGAACCGGGTGCTTGACCGTCTCGTGGAGGTCCGTCAGATACGGCAGGACGCGGTCGTAGAGCCCGGGGTCGACGTCCGTGCCGGAAGACGACAGCCTCGCGACCTTGACCGTCAACTCGTAGCGCCCGGCAGCGGTCTTGACGAAGCCCTCATCGCAGAGGAACCCCAGCATCCGATGCGTCGTCGACTTCGGCAGCCCCGCCTTCCGCGCCAACTCGGCGACGCCGACCTCGCCCTGGCAGAGGCTGAAAGCCTCCAGAACGGCGAGCACCTTCGCCGCGGCGGCCTTGCCGGTCACAGCGTCCCCGTCCACTTGGCGGCTGTCACCCCCAGCCTGCGAACCCGTGCACGACGTGCTGATCGACAACACCGCCACCACCCCTCACCACCTCCTCGACGCGATCTGCGGAGGACCGGTGCTCGACGGTATGGAATCCCGGTTGGGGCGAACCTGCGGAACTCCGCAACCATCCAGAGCGCCGCAGTGCGGTTTTCCGCAATCACCGCGACAGACCGAGGGCCCCGCCGTTACCCGATCGGGTGAGTGCACCGGTGTGCGGACAGCGAGAATAAATTCGCAGTTCAGCCACTGTTCGCAGAGGGTGAATTCCACACTCCCGCTTGCTTCGGGCACCGCGGCGCTTTGCACCGGTCGAGCGGGAGCACGGACGTGACGAGGCCTGCTCACCGAAGAGTCTGATCTCCCGCCGTGGACAGATCACCGGCGCGCAGGACGGACGACCACGCCGTTCCACAGGGCGGAATGGCGCCTTGTTGACCACCGGCGGGGCCGCGATATTTCGGGCACAGCACACCGACGAGGGAGTTTTGTGAACACGCAAAGCGCCGACCCGGTTTTCCTCTTCGCCGGCCACGGCGGTTATCTCCCGGGTGGCCTGCACGAGTTCGCGGACGACTTCGCGGGACTGCCCGCCGTGCTGGAGCGGATCACCGCAGCGTCCAGGGCCGCGGGCGGACCCGAGGTGGCCGAGTTGCTCACCGACCGCACAGCGCCGACGCTGGAAAGCCTGGTCGAGGACAACCCCGGCAGGCTCCACCTGGCGATCTTCGCGACCGAGATCTGCCTGTACGACTTCTACACCCGTTGCTGCGGCCTGTCGCCCGCCGTTCTGGTGGGCCACAGCCTCGGCGAGTTCGCCGCTCTCGTGGCCTCCGGATGTGTTTCGCTCGAAGACGCGGTCCGGCTGATCATCGCGCGCGACGAGGCACTGCGCGGAGCAGGTCTGCCGGGCGGCGGCATGGTCGCGCTGCGCACCGACAGACGACACGTCGACGAGCTGCTCACCGGGCTCGCCGATCGGCGGACCGTGCTCGCCGTCGACAACAGCACCGAGCAGGTCGTCGTCTCCGGCCCGGCGGAACCGCTGCAACGCCTGGAACACCTCGCCGCGGCGGCGGGCATCGAGACGACCCGGCTGCACGTGTCCTATCCGTTCCACAACGCGCTGCTCGACGAGGCCGCAGCCCGGTTCTCCGCCGTGGTGGACACGGTCACCTGTGCCGCACCGAGCATCCCGGTCCACTCCCCTGTGCTGGGGCGGCGGGTCGTGCGTCCGGCGGATGTCCGCGAAGTGCTGGCATGTCACCTCGTGCGCCCGGTCGCGTTCCTGGACTCCCTGCTGACGCTCGGAGCCGAGGGGCACCACACCTACCTCGAGTGCAGCGTCAGATCCGTGCTGATGAAACTCGTGCGAGCTGCCCGCGGCGACGCACCCGCGATCGTCCCTGCTTGAGCAGGCCGGCGATCCGGGTTCCTCCGACCGAGCCGGTGACCCGCGGGTCGTCACGCCTGCGCGTCCAGGTCCGCGCACATCACCTCCCCGGCACTGTCGTGTCCTTCGCGGACACCCACTTCCCACGTCGCTGGTCCTGTTCTGGTGACCGATCTTCTCTTCGAGATTCTCTTCTGGAGGTCAACGCATGACGCGCGTGGTCATGGCAGCGATTCCCTTTCCCGGACACGTGAACCCGCTGCGCCCCATCGCCGCCCACCTGGTGGCCCGGGGTCACGACGTCACCTTCGTCACCGGCACCAACCTGCGCGACGCGGTCCTCAGCACGGGTGCCACCTTCCACCCGCTCAAGGGGCACGCCGACTACGACGGCCCGAACGTGTACCAAACCGTCCCGGAACTCGTCGCCGCCGCACCGGGGGTCGAGCAGATCGCCGTCTACCTCACCGAGGTGCTGGCCAAGCCCATGCGGGAGCAGCACGAGGCCGTCCAGGAAGTTCTCGCCCGGCAACCGGACACGCCCACGGTCGTGCTGCACGAGATGTACTTCAACGGGCTGTGGCCGATCCAACTGGGCGCACCGGGCATCCGGCCCGCGCGGGTACTCGGCCTCGGCGTCACGGTGCTTCCCCTGTACAGCGTGGACACGGCGCCTTTCGGCATGGGGCTGCTGCCCGACGCGTCACCGGCCGGACGGGAGCGCAACGCCCGGCTCAACGCGGAGGTGCGCGAGGCGTTCTCCGCCGCGCAACGCCTCGCGGAGCAGCTGGTCCGCGACTGCGGCGGCACCGGCACGCTGCCCTCCTACTTCGACGCCCAGGTCGTGGTGCCCGACGAATGCCTGCACCTGTGCATCCCCTCCCTGGAGTACCCGCGCAGCGACCTCCCCGACTCGGTTCGCTTCGTGGGCGTGCCGTGGGAGGCGGACCACCAGGACGTGCCGCTGCCGCAGTGGTGGGATGACGTGCTCAACGCCGAAAAGGTGGTTCTCGTCTCGCAGGGCACCGTCAGCAATGACGACTACTCCGAGCTGATGCTGCCCACGATCGAGGCCCTGGCCGGCCAGGACTGCCTCGTGATCGCCACGACCGGCGGCCGGCCGGTGAGCGACCTCGGAGCCCTTCCGGACAACGTGCGTGCCGCGGAGTACATCCCGTACACGCAGCTGCTCCCGCATGTCGACGTGTTCGTCAGCAACGGCGGGTTCGGCGGGATGCAGATGGCCCTCAGCCGTGGTGTGCCCCTCGTCCTGGCGGGCGAGACCGAGGAGAAGAAGGACTCCAGTGCGCACGCCGCGTGGACCGGCGCGGCCATCAACCTCGCGACAGGCAGGCCGCGCGCCTCCGACATCGGTGCGGCGGTGAGCAAGGTGCTGGGTGACGACAGCTACCGCGCCGCCGCGCAACGGCTGCAAGCGGAGTACGCGGAGTACGACGCGCTTCGCACCATCACCGACATCGTCGAAAGCGCGGGCGAAACCCCGGTGTCGCAAGGAAGCGGCGCGGTCGGCGACCTCCTCCACTCCTGAGGCGCGGGACTCGGGAAACGTCCTCGCAGAACCGGCGCGACAGGTGGGGCCGCCTCGCGGAGCACAAGGCCGGGGTGGTTCCACGACTTCGACAGAGCGCCTCTCCCACCACTCGGCAGAACGGCATGTGAAGATGCACATCTCGCGCACCAGCGAGCGTCAGCGGCGGAACCTGCTGGCGGAACTGCTTTCCGACGACAAGAAGCTGATCACGGCGTTGGAGACGACTCTCACCGAGAGCGACGTCGCGGGCAACGTCGAGAACTTCGTCGGCGCCGTACCGGTCCCCCTCGGGCTTTGCGGTCCCGTGCTGGTGAACGGACAACACGCCGTGGGCGAGTTCGTGGTGCCCATGGCAACGCTGGAGGGCACCCTGGTGGCCTCGTACAGCCGCGGTGCGAAGATGCTCAAGGCGTCGGGAGGCTGCGAAGTCGTCGTGACGGCCGACCGCTTCCTGCGGGGCATCCACTACCGCGTGAACAGCCTCCGCGAAGCGCAGGACCTCGTGATGTGGTGCCGAACCCAGGAACAGGTGCTTCTCGCCGTGGCGGAGAGCACCAGCGGTCATCTGCGTGCGCAACGGTTCCACTACGAGCACGTCGGCTCCACCGTGCTGGTTTCAGTGGAGTTCACCACCGGTGACGCGATGGGCAGCAACATGGCGAGCAAAGCGATAGCCGCGGTTTCGGAGCACATCGTCCGGCACAGCGGCATCGAGTTGGAGGAGTTCCTGCCGTACCCGGAGGACAAGAAGCCCATCCCGGCACGCCTCAAGGGCAAGGCGGTGACCGCCCGGGCGGTTCTCCCGGCGGACGTCGTGGCCTCTCAGGGGCGGACGGACGTGCTGCGGCTGGACCGGTACGTCCAGGCCTACCGGAGCACGCTCGCGCTGCACGGCAGCTCCTCGCTCAACATCCACGTCGCCAACGGCATGGCCGGCCTGTTCCAGGCTTTCGGGCAGGACATGGCCTACCTGGGCGAGTGCGCCAAGGGAATCGTGGACTCCCGCGTGACGAGCAACGGCGACCTGGAGATCTCCCTGACGCTGCCCACGCTCATCGTGGGAACGGTCGGTGGCGGGACAGGCCTCCCGGCCTTCCAGGCGACGCTGGGCATGGTCGGCTGCGCCGGCACCGGCAAGGTGGCCAAGCTCGCCGAGATCATCGCCGCCGTGTTGCTGGCGGGCGAGATCGGGTGCGCGGTCGCCCAGTGCGCGAGTGAGTTCATCTCCGCGCACGAGTCCCTTGGACGCAACCGTCCGGACGAGTCGGACTGAGCTTCCACGCCCGGTCTCGGTTTGTCCGGCCGTCGGTGTGTTCCACAGAGGTCTGCGGGCGTGGGTGGTGACCGGCTTCGCGGTCACCACCCACGCCCGGCCCCCTCATCGCTTCGGCACGACTTCGAACTGGCCCATCATCGAGTGGGTCGCGTGGTCGAGGAAGTGGCAGTGGAAGGGGTACCGGCCGAGGTGGGAGTCGAACGTCGCCTGGATGCGGACCACGTCGCCGGGGAACAGGCGGACGGTGTCCTTCGGGTAGGAGTCGTGGGCCGGCTCGGGCTTGCCGTTGCGGTCGAGGACCCTGAACTGCACGAGGTGCAGGTGCAGCGTGTGCTGGATGCCGAGAGCGGCGTCGTCGTTCACGATCTCCCAGATCTCGGTCGAGCCGTGCTCGATCGTCGCGTCCACGCGGTCCGGGTCGAACCCCTGGTCGTTGATGACGAACTGGCCCTTCGCGAGATCGAGGCGCAGGACGAACCGCCGGGTTTTCGTGACCCGGCCTCGCAGCACGTTGTTCGCCGGCCATCCCGGGATCTGTCCCCGCACCAGCGGGACCCGCCCGCGGGACCAGCTGGGGATGGCGATCTCCGGCTTGGCCCACGAACCCCCGTCGCCGACCCGGAACTGCAGGATGTCGCGCTTGTTCTCGGACAGGGCCGCCGCGTTCTCCAGCGCGATGGCGGTGCCCGGCGGAACCGACCGGAAGTCCACCAGGACCTCGGCACGCTCCGCCGGCCAGACGTCGATCTCCTGCCGCACCGCGGGCACGCGCAGGAAACCGCCGTCGGACGCGATCTGCAGGAACGGCGCTCCGGTGGAGAGCCGGAACTTGAACATCTCGAGGTTCGAGCCGTTGATCAGCCTGAGGCGGTACAGCTTCCGCTTGACCTCGAAGTAGGGCTGCGGCCGTCCGTTGACGAGCACCGTCGGCCGGTTCAGGAAGTCGTCCGGCACGAAGACGAGCTGGCCCCCGCTGTCGAACTTGGCGTCCCGGAGCATCAGGGGAACGTCGAATTCGCCAGTGGGCAGCGGAAGCAGCTCGTCCACGGGATCCGACAGCAGGTACGCGCCGGAAAGGCCGCGGTAGACCCGTTCGCCTTCGAAGTGGTGCGTGTGGTCGTGGTACCAGAGCGTCGCGGCCCGCTGGTCGTTCGGATACCGGTACTCCCTGGACTGGCCGGGTGCGATCGGGTCCATCGGATGCCCGTCGCTCGACGCCGGGACGTCAGCGCCGTGCAGGTGGACGGTCGCAGGGCCGGACAGGCCGTTGAACTGCCTGACCACCACGGCGCGACCACGCCGGGCGCGGAGGGTCGGACCGGGGAAGCTCCCGTTGAAGGTCAGGGTCTTGGTCCGGATACCGGGGAGGACCTCGAGCTCGGTCTCCGCGATCCGCATGTCGTAGAAGTCGGCGTCCGCCGTGCTCCGCGTGGGCTTCAGCACCGGGGGGATCGACAACGGCAGCGAGAAGGGCGGCACCCCCGGCGGGTCGTCAGAGAACGCGGACGCCAGCTGCTTCGTCGGGAAGACCAGGGCCGCGCCGACGACGGAACCGAGTTTGATCGCATCTCTTCTGTTCAGCACGTCGATCACCTTCAGGGAGTCGGGGAGCGAACCGCGGGTGCATGGCGACCGCGGCCAGCAGGGAGAGCACGAACGAGTACTGCAAGACGGTGGTCGCCGCGGACATCGTGTTGCCGCGTGAGATCGCGTTGCCGACGGTGAGCCCCGCCAGGGGGATCGTCATCGAGGCGCTGAGGACGGCCGACGTCGCCGCGAAGACCAGCACAGCGGTGATCCGCCTCGCCGCCGCCCACCGCCGGGTGGTGGCGGCGGCCAGCACCACGCTCGCCATCGTCACGTGCGCGGCGAGCATCGTGATGCCGGCGAAGTTGGGGACGGCGCTCGCCACGATGGCCGGGGGCGGGGTGAGAGACCCACCTGTTCCGGCGTGGTGCCCGGCACCGGCCGGGAGGTGGGACAGCGGCCGCGGCCTCACGTCCAAATAGGACGACCAGTCCCGGATCTGCCAGGCCACGACCGCCGCGAGGGCGATCGCGAGCACAACCAGTGGAGTCGTGGGCCAGCTGCGGCCCGATGACGACGAGGACGCGGGCCGGATTGCGATTTCGTCCTGCATAGAGCCGCCTTTCCCGCCCGCGTCCCTCGGATCAGTACATCGTGTTGGGGTTGGCCGACGTCGGCGGAGTGGGCTCGATGACCACCCAGTGCTCCAGCAGTTTTCCGTCTCGGACGCGGTACAGGTCGGCGCCGACGCCGTTGTCCATGTCGAAGAGGTTCTCCAGGTGGACGAAGACGGCGACCAGGTCTCCCTCCGCGACGACGGTCTTCACGTTGGCGCGGTAGTCCGGCCGCGCGGCGAACGCGTCGTGGATGAACTGCTGCAGCGCTCCGGTTCCGTTCGGGACGTCCGGGAAGTGCTGGTAGTAGGTGTTGTCCCCGATGTAGCGGTCGAGCGCCTCGAGGCGGAGCTCGTCATCGGGCTGGTTGACGATCTCGGCGAAGGCGGCTCGAGCCACGTGCGCGCTCTCGGCGTCCGTGGCGAACGGCAGCGACTTGGAGATCTTCGGCGAGCTGAGCGTGGAGAACATGTCGTTGCCGGTGCCCGCCGGCCGGACGGCCTCGTTGACCTCCCAGTGCTCGGCGATCCTGCCCCGGTCCAGGCGGAAGAGGTTGATCTTGGCGACACCCGCGTCGCCGGCCTTCCCGACGAAGTGGCTGTGCACCACGACCAGGTCGTTCTGGGCGATGGTCCGCTTCACGGTGAACTTGAGGCCGGGGTTCTGGCTCCGCAGGCCCGCGTGGTACGCGCGGAACGCGTCCCGGCCGTCGGCGATCGCGGGGTAGTGCTGGACGAGGTCGGGGCGCACCACCCTGTCGAGGTGGCCGAGGTCCCCGCGGTTCAGCGCGGTGTAGAAACCGAGGACGACCGCCCTGTTCGCCCTTTCCTTCGGGCTGGCGATCGACTCGAACGCACCCTGCGGGTGGTGGGCCGGTGCGGCGGTGACGGCCGGGCTGAGGGCGGCGATCACGGTGGCGGACAGGATGAGCGGCACGACCACACGTGAGCGGATTCGGGCTCGGTAGGTCCTTGTCGGCATCTGGCTTCTCGCTTCCTGCGATTGTCGAAAACCTGACTGCGCTTGGCAAAGGCAGCTTTCGGCGCGTTAGGGCCGCACGAGCACCTTGGTGGCCGTGCGCGCGGCCATCACCTCGTAGCCGGACACGATGTCGTCCAGTGCCACCTCCTTCTCGAAGATGGAACCGGGGGCGAGCGTGCCGGCCAGTACCCGTTCGACGAGATCGGGGAGGTAGGCGCGGGCCGGTGTGAGCCCGCCGGCGAGGGTGATGCCGCGGAAGAACACCGGCGTCACGTCGCCGATCGGCGGGCTGCCCATCACGCAGACGGTGCCGCCGGTCCGGCACACAGCGAAAGCCGTGTTCTGGGTCTGGGGACCGCCACCGCACTCCACCACCACATCGGCGCCACGCCCTTGTGTGGCTGCGCGGACGAAATCGATGGACTCGGCAGCGCTTTCGGGTCCTCGGGCCAGGAAGGTGTCGGTCGCGCCGAACTCTCGGCCCTTGCCCAACCGCGCCTCGTGCCTGCCCACGAGGATGATCCTGTCGGCGCCCGCCTCCCGGGCCGCGAGCGCGGCGCACATCCCGACCGGACCGTCACCGAGGACGGCGACCGACGAGCCCGGCGCGACCCGGCCCGTCCGGACGGCGTGCAAGCCGGTCGCCATCGTGTCGGTGAGGGCGAGGAGCGAGGACAGCCGTTCGTCGTTCTCGTCCACCGGCACCGCCACGAGGTTGGCGTCGGCGAAGGGGACGCGGACCGCTTCGGCCTGTGCGCCGTCACCGTCCACACCGAACATGCCGCCCGCGGCGCAGGCGCTGGGCAGACCGGCCTGACATGCGGCGCAGGTCCCGTCGGCGAAGTTGAACGGCGCGACGACCATCATCCCGGGGCGGAGCGTGGAGACCTCGGTGCCTACGTCCTCGACCACGCCGACGAACTCGTGCCCGCAGCGAGGCCCGGTGACCGGACCGGGAAGCCCGTTGTAGCCGTGCAGATCCGTGCCGCAGATCCCGGCGACGACAACGCGGACGACCGCGTCGCCGGGTGCCTGGAGCACCGCGTCCGGGACTGCTTCCACGGTCAACTCGTGCTTTCCGTGCAGGATTGCAGCCTTCATGAGGACACCTCTCGTCGGCCCGATCTGATCGATTCCGGCTCCCCCGGTTCGACGGACGGCAGCAGCCGCAGTCGTGGCAGCACGTCCTCCGTCCGGACGCACCCGCCCGCCGCGTGGTCCGCCGCGCCCGTGACGACGGAGACCAGCGCGGCCGCCGAGTCCTCGGCGGCGGTGAAACGCCCGGACAGCCGGGCCTTCACCGTCCACGCCAGGATGTCGTCCTCCCAGCGGTTCCCCGTCCGGCCGCGGTCCAGGTGGGACCGGGTCATCCCGGCGTCGACCAGGCCCGGGTCGAACGCCACCGCCACCCGCGCGGAGTCGGCCAGCTCGCCGGCCAGGCTCGCGGTCACCGAGATCAACCCCGCTTTGGTGGCGGCATAGGCGCTGGCGTGCGGCCAGCCGACCACACCCGCCCGGCTCACCACGTTCACCACGCGTCCGGTGAGCGAGGGCAGCACCGCCCGCGTCACCCGCACCGCTCCGAAGAGCCCGACCTCGAAGGCCCGCAGCCATTCCGCCTCGTCCACGGTCCACAAGGGACCGATCGGGCCACCGACACCCGCGTTGTTCACCAGCACGTCGACGCCACCCAGCTCGGCCACGACCTGCTCGACCCCGCGGGTCACCGAATCCTCGTCCGTCACGTCGAGGCGCACCCAGGTCGCGGTTCCACCGGCTCGCCGGATTCCGTCGACGGTCTCCGCCAGGGCGTCCCGGTGGCGGCCGGCGACGGCGACGGACAGCCCGGCGGCGGCCAGCGCCTCCGCGAACGTCCGTCCCAGCCCACGTCCGCCGCCGGTGACCAGCACCCGCAGCGCCGGGGGCCGCATCCGCTTGCCGGTCGAGGAGCGCGGGATCTCCCGCACCCGCTCGATGGCCCGCACCCGTTTGTGCGGAGAGACGCGGTCCGCGACGTAGGCCGTGATCTCCGCGAGGGGCACCGGCTCGTCCAGCACGACGTAGGCCTTCGGGATCTCCCCCGCGACCAGGTCGGGCACGCCCGCGACGCAGGCCTCGGCCACCGCGGGGTGGCTCGTGACCACTTCCTCCAGCTCGACCGGGGACACCTGGTGCCCCTTGTACTTGATCAGCGCCTTCGCCCGGCCGGTGATCCGCAGGAAGCCGTGCGCGTCGCGGCTCACCAGGTCGCCGGTGCGCAGCCAGCCGTCCGCGTCCGCCGCCCCGCGGGCGATCTGCGGTCCGCGCAGCCACAACTCGCCCGACTCCGCGTCCGCGCCGCCGGTGAACCGCACCTCGGTGCCCGGGACGAGCACGCCGGTGGAGCCGGGCGGAACCCGGACTCCGTCCGGGCTGAAGCTCACGCACCCCGCCTCGGTCATCCCGAACCCCTGCACCACCGGGACGCCCAGGACCGCGGCGCAGCGGTCGGCGTCCACCGAGGGCAGCGGCGCGCCACCCGAGACGACCAGTCGCAGCGACGGCAGCGGCTCCCCGGCCGCGCCGAGCTCGGTCACCACGCTGGGCACCAGGTACGCCAGCGACACGCCGTCCTCGGTGACGTCGCGGGTGAAGTCGGCGGCCGAGAACGGGGTCGCGCCGATGACCAGGGTGGCGCCCGCCCGCAGCGCCGGGTTCATCGCCATCTGCATCCCGTAGACGTGCCGCAGCGGCGGCACCGACAGGACGACGTCGTCGCCGCGCACCCGGTGCAGGTGGGCGATCTGCCCGAGGTTGGCGGTCAGGTTGCGGTGCGACACCGCCACGAGCTGCGGTGTGCCCAGCGTGCCGCTGGAGCTCATCAGCACCGCCGTCCGGTCACCCCCGCGCGGAGACAGCGGCAACGGTGGCGTGGCCACCGCCTCGTCCCACGGAGTGCCGTTCGACGTGAGAGCGCCGACGCAGACGGTCGGCAGCGACACCTCCGGCGGTCCGAGGGCCGTCTCCGCGATCAGTGCCTTCGCCCCGGTGCCGTCGATCGCGGCGCGCCACCGCTCGGCGGTGTCCCGCGGGTCGAGCGCGAGCACCACCGCGCCGGCCGCGAGGATCCCGTGGTAGGCGACCACGAACTCGGCGCTGTTCTCGGTCAGCACCAGCACGGTGTCGTCGTCGCCGACCCCCGACCCGCGCAACCAGGCCGCGAGCCCGGCGACGGCCGCGCGCAGCCGCCCGTACGTCCATTCGACACGCCCACCCCGGGAGCGGTCCACCACCGCGACCCGGTCGTCGTCCGGGGCGCCCGGCCGCAGGACGTAGTCGCCGAGGTGCGCGTCGGCGGGCACCTCCCAGGCCGCCGTCACGGCCGCACCGGCACTTCAGCGGCTTCCCGTCCGGCCCTCACCGCTCCCCCGGGCCCTTCTTGCGGGCCAGGGTGAGCCCGTCCGCGACGGTCAGCAGGACCGACTCGACGCGGTCGTCGTTGCGGACGTGTTCGTTGAACTCGCGGATGGCGCGGGCGTTGCCCTCGGCGTCGGGTGAAGCGGCCTCGCCGGCGTAGAGCACGTTGTCGGCCACGATCAGGCCGTTGGGGCGCAGCCGGGGCACGAGCTCTTCCCAGTAGGTGCGGTAGCCGACCTTGTCGGCGTCGAGGAAGGCCAGGTCGACGAACGGCTCTTCCGGAAGGCCCCGCAGGGTGTCGGCGGCGGGCCCGAACCGCTGCTCCACCCGCTCGGCGACACCGGCCCGGTTCCAGGCGGCGGTGGCGATCCCGGCCCAGCGGTCGGTCACGTCACAGGTGATCACCCGGCCGGCCGGACCCACACCCTCGGCCAGCGCGAGCGTCGAGTACCCGGTGAACGTGCCCACCTCGACGGCCACGCGGGCGCCGGTCAGCCGGGCCAGCAGCGTGAGCAGCGCCCCCTGTTCCGGAGGTACCTGCATCTCGGCCACCTGGCCGAGGGCGAGCGTGGCGTCGATCAGTTCGCGCTGGACGTCGGTGAACGGCGGGAGCTGACCCCGGACGTACTCGAGCACCTGCGGGGTGAGCAGCACCGCCTTGTCGGGCTGTTCCGCTGTTGTCGTCATGCGTTGGCTCCATCCGCGAGAGCCGCCTCGGCGATCGGGACGAGGCGGCCGATGTACACCGGCAGGTCGGTCTGGAAGTGGTTCACCGCGTCGCGGTCGTAGATCGCGTGCACCGGCCGCTCCGCCAGGTCCGCCAGCAGCGCCGCCACCCGCGCCCGCAGCGCCGCGGTGAAGACGTGCGCGCAGACCGGGGCCCGGTCGACGAGGAAGAAGTCGTCGAGCAGCGCCTGCTCGTCCTCGGTGGGCGCCTGGTGGGCGTCCCGCCCGGCATCGCGCAGCAGCGACCCGCCGACCGGCACGAGCCGGGCGGCGACCGTCATGTGCACGAGGCGGTTGAACTTCACCGCCTCCTTCAGCGCCGAACCGGGGGCGGGTCGCGCTCCGGCGAGCAGCGCGGCGGCGTGGCGGTGGTCGCGCGCCCACGTCCCGCTCATCGCCGGGTGCCGCGCCGCCATCCGGGGCCGGATGACCGAGTGGTAGACCTCGGGGCGGCAGCTGCCCGAGTAGAGCAGCAGTGCCGAGTAGGTGTCGTGCAGGACGGCGGCCTCGTCTAGGTCACCGCGGCCGAGAGCGGCCGAGAGCAGCCGCCACACGCAGAAGGCGCCGTGGTGGCCCAGCAACCAGCGGTACCAGGCGATCTCCGCCTCGCTGTCGAACGGCGGGCCGACGGCCCCGTCGGGTTCACCGGGGTGCCAGCCACACGGGGCGAGCGGGTCCTGCGGTAACGGGACGGTGAGCCTGGGCAGCGGCGGAGCGATCACGACAGCACCTCCGCGACGTGCTCGTCCAGCACATCGGCGGCCGCGCGGATGTCCTCGTCGAGCGGACGGTCGTGGGTGATCGGCGCCACCCGCTCGGCCAGCGCCGCGATGAGGTCGGCACAGTGCGGCGCGGTCGGTTCGCGGTCGCCGATGTGGGCGGCTTGGCGCACCGCGACGCCGAGGCAGCCGTGCAGCAGCCGCAGGAGACGAGCCTGCTCGTAGGCGGTCAGCGCGGCTTGGGTGCCGAAGGGGACGACGTCCTGGTTGTGCAGGTTGGTGGGAATGCTCTGCATCGCCGCGGGCGTGCACGCCCGGCGCATCGCCACGACGACCGACGTCGCCAGCACCTGCAAGCCCTGGATGGCGTGCTGCTTGCCCGGCTCGGCCGCGAGCATCGGGGGCCGCCCGCCGTTGCGGCCGGGGTCCACCAGCAGGTCGACCTGCCGCTCGGCGAGGTTGCCGACCTGGGTCACCGCCGAGGACAGCAGGTCGGCGGCGAAGGCGGCGGGCTGGCCGAAGAAGTTCCCCGTGCGCGACGAGGTCTTCGTCCGGGAAGAACAGCGGGTTGTCGCTGACCCCGCGGAGGTCGTCGGCGACGGTCCGGGCCGACCACCCGGCCGCCGACCGGGCGGCGCCGAGCAGCTGCGGCACGCACCGGATGCTGTAGGGCTCCTGCAGCGGCCTCCCCGTCACCGGCGTCGTTCCCCCGAGCCACCACGACAGCTCACGGCCGACCGCCGCGGCCTCGGGATGACCGAACGCCTCGAGCAGGGACGGCGCCAGGAACGCGGGCGTCGCACCGAGCAGGTCGGCCAGTGCCGCCGTCAGCGCGGCAGCGACCTTGAGGGAACGTTGCGCCGACAGCACGGCGAGACCGGCGGCCGCTGTCGTCACCGACGTCCCGTTGACCAGTGCCAACGCGTCCCGGCCGTCCAGCTCGAGCGGGGCCAGGCCCGCCGCGCGCAGGGCGTCGCCGGCGGGCATCCGATCGCCGTCGAAGTAGGCGTACCCGTGTCCGCGCAGGCTCTGGACGGCGTGCGCCAGGGGGACGAGGTCTCCGCTGGCTCCGACCGAGCCCCAGGTCGGTATGGCGGGGGCGAAGCCGGTGTCGAGCATCCGGACCAATGCGTCCACTGTGGACAGGGACGCGCCGGACAGGCCGCGGGCCAGGGACCGGGCGCGCACGAGCACCGCCGCGCGGGCGACGGGGACCGGCAGGTCAGGCCCCTGTCCGACGGTGAGGTGCTGCAGCACGTTCTCGCACTGCGCGGTGCTGCTTTCCCGGCCGTCGAAGACGACCAGGGGGCCGAATCCCGTGGTGGCGCCGTAGACCGGGCGTTCGCACTGTTCCAGCGTCGCCTCGACGAAGCGCCTCCCGCGCTCGACGTCCGCCACGACCTGTGCGGACAACGCGATTCGCATCGGCCGGGCCGCGGCCTCCAGGTGGGTCAACTCCACGGGGGCCGAGAGATCGAGGGTGGTGGTCGCGGAATCGATCGGGCTCATCGTGTCATCGCCCCTAGTTCAGCCGAAGTGGGTGTGGAGCTCGTCATCAGCCGCGTCGGGCAGGTCAGCGGCCCATCCGAAGTGGTCGCGCCGGTCACCGGAAGAAGTCGACCTGTCGGCGGTGAGACCGGCGCGCCGACCTGCTCTGTGAGCGCACCAGCGGAATCCGCCACCGTTCGCCGGCCTGCTTTCCCGCCTGGGGAGGCAACCTCGACCTGTCCTCGCAACGATTTGCGCCGCAAGTATGTAGCGGTGGAGCCGCCGTACAAACGAGCATTCCAACTGTCGGAACGATGCCGCCGACGAGGCAGCAATGTCCACAAGAGACAGTCACGGCCAGTCGCCGGTGAATGGTGAGCCGAACCGCCGGCGCTCCACGTGGCGCGGACTCGCGAGTTGGTCAGCAGTGCGCCTGCGGATGTCCGCAGCGCTGCCGCGTGTCCACAGGTCGACCCACCCGCGAGCCCTGGGCGCGGTGGCCGCGGGCGAGACTCGTTCATCCGAGTGATCGCCTTGCGGTGAGGATGCCGGGACATCGCTGTCACCGGTGGTGAGCGGCTATGTCCTCCCGGCGGCAGAACCGCTGGAACTCCCGCGGTTCGCATGGGCTCCGCGGTTGTCCGCAGCACAGGTCATCGAGGACACCTCACGACGAACAGCCGAGGGCGACACCTCTGCTAGCCGACCGCCCGCGTGTCATCATCAGTTTGCTCGCGCTGGGCAATGCTCGCGCCAAACACCTTCAGCACGTTGGTCATCAGGGGCGAGCGCTGCGACTTGAGCCACGCCAGGGCGATCCCCACGGTCGACGCGTCCTCGAGGGACCGGACCGTGATGCCCGGCAAGGGGATGGAACGGGCGGACTCCGGTACGACACCGATCCCGAGACCGGCCGCGACCAGCGCGAGGAGCGTCGGCATGTTCGACACCACGTGCTTGCGCTTCGGGTTGAAGCCGGCCTTGAGGCACATCTGCAGCACCGCCTTGGCGATGCCCGCCTCCGATTTCACCTCGGTGATGAAGGCTTCGTCGCGGAGGTCCACCACGCGCAGCGACCTTCTCCCCGCGAGCGGGTGGTCGACGGGGAGGACGACGACCAACCGCTCGTCGCGGAGGGGGAGCAGCTCCACGTCGTCGCAGTGCACCGGCGGGTGCACGACCCCGAGGTCGAGCGTCTCCTCCCGGAGCCTGACGCACTGCTCCTCGGTCGAGAGGTCCGAGTGCACCTCGAACTCGAGGCCGGGCAGCTGCTTGCGGAGCGCCTGGACGATGCACGGCATGTGCGTCAAGGCGACCGATCCCGTGAGAGCGATCCGCAGGAGCCCCGACTGGCCTTCTCCCAGAAGCCGAACGCTGCTGACCCCGGCATCGATCCGGCTCAGCGTGTTCAAAGCCTCGTCGAGGAAGAACCTGCCCGCCTCGGTGAGCTCCACCCTTCGCGTCGTCCGCGCCAAAAGGCACACACCGAGCTCGTCCTCCAACTGCCGAATGGCGTGCGACAGGGCCGGCTGGGCCATGTTCAGCTTTTCGGCGGCCTGACCGAAATGACAGGTTTCGGCAACTGCGGCGAAGTACCTGAGGTGCCGGAGTTCCACCCTGTTCGCCATGAAGCACCTCAATCATCCGGCCACGACATCCAGGCTCTTCGATTGCCGTTCCTCATGACCGGAATCGAAGAGCGCATTCGAAGCGGCGAACCGCCACCACCGTGTTGCGCACCACTTCATCGTCACGTTCAGTTTCCATCCGATGACAGTATGTACATCTCCGGGCCCACGGCGCAAGCAGGGGAAATGTTAGCGCTCTCATTCAAGTGCGCATGCCTCCTGAAAACATCTTTCGAATCGAAACGGATTCTTCTCACTGATGCGACGTGCGCCTGGTCGCGCTCGGGACGGCGTGGCTCGCGTCCGCGGCTACGCCTTCGACAGGAGGCTCTCGAACGTCTTCACCACGCCGGCGAGCACCGGGGACTGCTTCGAGCTGAGCCACGCGAGCGCCACCGGAACCATCGGCGCGTTGCTGAGCGGGCGGAACGTGACGCCCGGAACGGGAACCGAGCGGGCGCCGTCCGGCACCACGCCGATCCCGAGGCCGGAGGCGACCAGCGCGAGAAGAGTCGGCATGTTCGAGACCACGTGCTTCTTCTTCAGGCTGAAATCGGCGTTCAGGCACATCTTCATCACCGCGTTGGCGATGCCCGACTCCGGCTTCACCCCGGTGATGAAGGACTCGTCCCGCAGGTCCGCGATGCCGAGCGACTCCTTCTCCGCGAGCGGGTGGTCGAGCGGGAGAACGACGATCAGGGGCTCCTCGCAGATCGGGATCAGTTCCACGCCGTCGGGAACCGGCGGGTGCACGACCCCGAGGTCGAGCGTCTCCTCCCGGAGCCTGACGCACTGCTCCTCGGTCGAGAGGTCCGAGTGCACCTCGAACTCGAGGCCGGGCAGCTCCCTGCGGATCGACTGGATCAGGAACGGCATGTGCGCGAAGGTGACCGAGCAGGTGAGCCCGATGCGCACGAGCCCCGACTGCCCCTCGTTCAGCAGCCTGGCACCGTGGATCCCCGCGTCGACGCGGTCCAGCGTGTGCAGTGCCTCGTCGAGGAAGAACTTGCCGGCCTCGGTGAGCACCACCCGCCGCGTGGTGCGGACCAGGAGGCAGACGCCGAGCTCGTCCTCCAACTGCCGGATGGCGTTCGACAGCGCGGGCTGGGCCATGTTGAGCCGTTTCGCGGCCTGACCGAAGTGGCACGTTTCGGCCACCGCGGCGAAATAGCGCAGATGCCGGAGTTCCACCCCGTTGCCCACGAAACCACCCGTTCATGTCGCGACGCCGGACCACCGAATTCGACCCCTCGCAGTCGACGGCCACCGGACCGGTCGTCGGAAGAACGGGACCGCCGGCTTCACCTGCCCTTGCCCGCTGTCACCTCCCGTCCCACCCGAACCACCACAGAGCGGGGAACGCCACTGCTGACGTCACGTTCAGTTGTCAGTTCCCCGCAGTATGTCCGGGGCGCAGGGGGTCCGCAATAGTCCGGAACGTGAACGTTCTTGATTGAATTGCCTGTTCCAGGCATTATGGCCGTTCCAATCGACTAGAAGATTCACCCGTTTGGGTGGTCCAGAAGTGACATCGCAGCGGCAAACCAGAACGCTGTCGTTCCCGATCGGCGACGCGGTACGACGACAACGAGCGCACAGCTCCGCTGTCCGGAACGCCGGTGGCGCAGATCCGCTGCCGGTGATAGGCAACTGGACACGAGGACCACTTCGAGCCGGAAGGACACCGGGCACCCCGCCGATGAAGCCACGAGGAGACTCCTACGGCGGCCTGTCCCGCCTCGAACGGTCCGCTCAGCGACGGGAACGGCTGGTCGAGGCCGCGGTGGAACTGTTCTCGGCGCGTGCGTACGACGATGTCACGGTCGCGGACGTGTGCATTCGGGCGCAGGTGTCGAAGCGCTACTTCTACGAGCACTTCACCGATCGCGGCGACCTGGTCTTCCAGGTGCACACCGAACAGAACAGATGGCTGCTCGACGGCATGGTCGCGGCCTCGCCGCGAAACCCGTCCGGTCCGCGCGAACTCGTCTTCCCGATGATGAAGGCGCTGGCCACCATGCTGTCGGAACACCCGCAGCGGGCGCGGATCATCTACATCGACGCGCCGCGCCTCGAGTCACTGCGCCGGGAGTCCCTGCGCAGGCAGGCGGAGTTCCTCGGCCGCCTGATCCGCGAGGTCGTCGGTCCTCAGCACGACCGGGTGCTGTTCCAACGGGTGTCGCTGGCGCTCGTCGCCGGGATCTCCCAGGTGGTGACCGAATGGGTGACCAGGGGGATGACCGATCCCGTCGACCCCCTGGTCGAGCACCTCACCAGGATCGTCTGCGCCGTGCTGCACGACCTCGGCTGAACACCGACCGGCTCAGCTCGCCAGACCGGCGCACAACGGTTCGTACAAGCGCCCCACGTGCGCCAACGCGGTCTGGACTTCCCCCCGCGCGACGAACGCCTGCGGCCCGCTCACCGACACCGCGGCGAAGAGGGGACCGTCCGCGACGACCGGCACGGCGGAGGTGCGCAGCCCCCGGTGGGTGACTCCGTCGTCGTGCGCGACCCGGGAGGCGGGCCGGCCGGTGGAGGCTCGATGCGCCTTCAGCGTCAGCACCGCCTTACCGGCGGCGGTCTCCAGCGCGGACCACGACCGGTCGAAGTCGACCGGTCGGGACAGCAGGCCGGCACCAGGAGGCTCGAACTGCTCCACGCAGCGGACCTCGTTGTCCTCGACGACCATCAGCTGCACGAGCAGGTGCGTCAGCTCGTACAGGCGCAGCATGCCCTTCAGCGCGTGCCGCCGCAGCAGGGCGTGGTCATCGCTGGTCAGCCCGGCCGTGAGTCGCAGGTCGCCCAGTTCGTACCCGTTGGCGGTCCGCCGGACGGCCTGCTCCGCCTCCAGGGTGCGCAACAGCCGGTGCGCGGTCGTCTTGGCGAGCTGCAGGTCCCGCGCGATGTCGGCGAGTGCGCAGACCCCGCCCTTTGCCCCCAGATAGCGGATGATCAGCACCGCCTTCTCGACCGCGCCCTGGGTCTTTTCCGAGGAGCACGTCCCGTCCACCAACGTCGTGCTCACCGTGGAAACGCGCGCAGACGTCATCCGAACCTCCGATGACCGGGATTTCGAGAAATCCATGAACGCGGCGACCCTAACCGGCGTATTCCACTTGGATCAACATGCGATCGCCATATATCGACGACCCGAATGGACTGATCGGTCGCCTCCGGAATCGAGGGGCGCTCATGATCACCGCGACGCCGGACGCCACGCCGCAGGGCAGGCCTCCGCGGTGGCCGAGGACGGTGACGACCGGTTCGCCGCCGCCTTCGAGGGTCCGCGGTCGCAGCACGTGACGACCCAGCCGGCAGGGACGTCCTCCTGCCCTGCCGACTGCCGCGGCTGTTGCTCCGGAACACCCGTGCCCCTTGCCGCTCGCGGCCTTGTCGCTGCCCGCCGGAACGTGCGGCGGGTGGAAACTCCGCCACCAGAGGCGTTCCATGTGCCGGAACGTCCCCGAGGGCGGTCGTTCCGGTGAGCGGAACGGCGCGGGAACACGCCCTTCCGCTTCCTGAAGTCCCTGGTACACAAGGCGATGGGTGCCGATCCACGCCACCCGGCACAGCGGAGGCGTCTTGACTCAGGCAGCGGAGAAGACGGTCCTGGACACCGGCGAGGTGCTCACGACCGACATGCTCGAAAACTTCTTCGGGCAGCCGGTCGCGTTCGCGGGAGACGTGCTCGCGATGACCGCCACCCAGATGGGCAACCTCGCCGAACGGCAGCTCGACCTGCTGGTCGATCCCGTGCGCAGCAGCGGGCTCCCGCCGATGCTCACGACCCGGCCGGGCCGGCAGCACGGCGTCCAGGGCGTGCAGATCGCCACCACGGCGATCGTCGCGGCCATGCGCCGGGCGTGCGTGCCCGCCAGTGTCCAGAGCCTTCCGACGAACCTGCACAACCAGGACATCGTGCCGTTCGGCACTCAGGCTGCTCTCACCGCTCTGGAGCAGGCGCACAACCTGAGGATCCTGCACGGCAGCCTGGCGGTGGGCCTGCGCCAAGCCGCACACCTGCGTCCCCACGGCGCTCGTGCACACCAGTGCGCGGAACTCGTCGACGCGCTGGCGCGGGAGATCCCGCCGATCGACGAGGACCGCGGGCTGGACGTGGACGTCCGCACCGCCGCGGACGTGCCCGACCGGTTCGTCACCGGCCGGGTCTGAGGCTGCCGCGGCGGCAGCCCTCACGGAACTCGCCGTACTCCGGTGGCGGCGTCCGGTCCGGTCGCGCGGATCGACGAACCGACCGCAGTGTCCAATGTAGACCAGCACGTGACGCTCGCGAGCACACGACTCGAACGGAGTGGACGATGAACACCACCGCGGTCGCCCGGGCACCGATACCGTCCGCAGGAGAAAGGCAGGGGCTCACCTTCCCCGCCTTGTTCGCCGCGGCGGCCGCCGCAAGCCCCTCTTCGGTCGCCGTGACCGACGGCGACCGCTCGTGGACCTGGGCGCGGTGGCGGTCCGACGCGGACGCCGTCGCGAAAGGGCTCCAGGACCGCGGTGTGGAGCCCGGCGACGTGGTCGCGGCAAGGCTGCCCAACAGCTGGGAGTTCCTCACCCTCCACGTCGCTCTCGCCCGGCTGGGGGCCGTCCTGCTGCCCCTGCACCTCGCTCACGGCCCGGCCGACGTCGACGCGCTGCTCGGTCTCGCCCGGCCCGTGGCGGTCGTCGACCGGGACGAGTGGACGCGGATCCGTGCCGAGGGAGCGGGCGGTGTGCCGCGCCCCGTCGCGGTCGAACCGTCCATGCCGTTCGTGGCGCTGCCGTCGTCGGGCACCACCTCGACCCGGCCGAAGATCTGCCTGCACAGCCACGACGGGCTGCTCTCCAACGCCGCCGCGCTGGCCTCGACCAGTCCCCTGACCCGCGACGACGTCGTGGTCAGCGCGAGCCCGTTCTCCCACCTGTTCGGCCTGCACTCGGTTCACCAAGGTCTGTTCGGCGGTGCGGTGGTCGCCCTGCTGCCCGGCTGGGACGCCGACGACTTCCTCGCACTGGCGGACAAAGCAGCGGTCACGGCTCTCTGCGCTGTGCCGGCGCAGCTGCACGACGTGCTCTCCCGGCTCGGCCGGCGGACGCTGCCCGCGCTGCGCACCGTCCGGACCTCCGGCGCACCCGTGCCGGCCCGGCTGGTCAGGGATCTCCGTGCGGCGGTGAACGCTCCCGTGCTCGTGACGTGGGGCATGTCGGAGATCGGCGCCGGCACGTCCACCCGGCCGGACGACCCCGACGAGGCGGCGTCGTCCACCGTGGGCCACCCCCTTCCCGGTGCCGAGGTCCGCGTGCGGAACGGTGAGCTGCAGTTCCGCAGCGCGACGACGTTCCTCGGCTACCTGGCCGACCCGGAGCTGACCCGCGCGTCCTTCACCGGCGACGGCTGGCTGCGCACCGGCGACCTCGCCCGGCTCGACGACGACGGACGGGTGGTGCACCTGGGCAGGACGGGCGACCTGATCAACGTCGGCGGCCGCAAGGTCGTCGCCCGCGAGATCGAGGACCTCCTGGCGCACCGCGCCCGCGTCGCGGTCGTGGGCGTGCCCGACGAGCGGCTCGGCGAGTACCCGTGCCTGATCACGGACGACCCCCACCTCACCCTCGACGACGCCGTGGCGGCCCTGGGGGAAGCCGGTGTGGCGGACTACAAGCTGCCGCTGGAACTGGTCACCGTCGACGCGATCCCGTTGACGCCGTCCGGCAAGATCCGCCGCGGCAAGCTCGCGGAGCTGGTCGCCTCGCGCACCGCGGCCCCCCGGCAGGGCGCGGCCGCGGAGGATCTCCTCCGGGTCGTGCGCGAGTGCGCGTCACGCCTTCTCGGCGGCGCGGAACTCATCGACCCGCACAGGACATTTCGCGACTACGGTTTCGACTCCGCGTTGTCCGTCCGGTTCCGCAACGAACTCGCCTCCGAGACCGGCCTGTCCCTGCCCGGCGGCGTCGTGTTCGACCACCCCACCCCGGCGGCGTTGGCGCGGCACCTCGGGGCAGCGGCGGCGAACACCCTGCCCACCGGCTTCGAACAGCTCTACCGCCTGGTCTGCAGGGAGGAACCGCGTGCCGCCGCGGACATGATCCGTGCCGCGTCGCTCGCGCGTCCGGTGTTCACGGCGAGCGATCCGGTCGTGGGAGAAGTGGTTCCGCTCGCGAGCGGGCCCGGCCGGGTTGCGGTCGTGTGCTTCTCGTCGGTGCTGCCCATGACCACCCCGACGAAGTTCACCGAGTTCGCCCGGGCCTTCGCCGGCGTCGCGGACGTGCACGGCGTCGCCCACCCCGGTTTCGCGGAGGGGCAGCCACTCCCCGCGGACGCGGACGCCCTGGCAGCCGCGCACATCGCCGTACTCGCCTCGATCGTGGGAGAGAAGCCCTACGTGCTGTGCGGCTACTCGTCCGGCGGCTGGATCGCGCACCTGCTCGCCGAGCGGCTCGCGAACGACCCCTCGGCCGGTCTGCGCGGTGTGGTGCTCCTCGACTCCTCGTGGCCGTCACCGGACTTCATCCGCGACAAGGCCTCCACCGCCCTCGCCGGCTCGGTGCAACGGGAGGAGGCGCTCGGCATCGACGAGGTCGGCCTGACCCGGCTCACCGCCACCGGCGCGTACCTGCGCCTGCTCGACGACTGGACGCCCTCCCCGCCCGACGTTCCGGTGCTGCACGTCGGAGCCGAGATCGCAGGCGCGAGCTGGGAGCTTCCCCACGAGGCGGCCACCGCGTCCGGCGACCACCTGACCATGCTGCCCGCGGCCGGACACGTGGTGGCGGCGTGGCTGAGCGGACTTCCGGGAAATGGCGCACCGTGCGATCTGTGAGAATGGGCAAGAGCGGTCTCACCGTGTCGGGAATCGTGCTGGGCTGCATGGGTTTCGGTGATCCCGACGGCGGCACCCACCCGTGGGCGGTGGGGATCGACGACGCGCGGCCGTTGTTCCGGCACGCGGTCGAGTCCGGCATCACCACGTTCGACACCGCGAACGTGTACTCGCACGGCGCCAGCGAGGAGATCACCGGGAAGCTGGTGCGCGAGTTCACCCGGCGCGACGACGTGGTCATCGCGACCAAGGTGTTCGGCAACATGAGCCAGGGCCCCAAGGGCGGTGGCCTGTCCCGCACCGCGATCCTCACCCAGGTCGACGAGAGCCTGCGCCGTCTCGGCACCGACTACGTCGACCTCTACCAGGTGCACCGGTTCGACCCGGACGTCACCGTCGAGGAGACGATGTCCGCGCTGCACGACGTGGTGCGCGCCGGCAAGGCGCGCTACCTCGGCGCCTGCTCGATGTCCGCCTGGCAGTTCGCCGAGATGCAGCACGCGGCGGACCTCCACGGCTGGACGAGGTTCGTGTCCATGCAGAACCAGTACAACCTCCTGCAGCGCGAGGAGGAACGGGAGATGCTGCCCTTCTGCCGCCACCAGGGCGTCGGTGTCATCCCCTGGAGCCCACTCGCCCGAGGACGGCTCACGCGGGCCTCGGACACCGAGACCACGCGCAGCCGTGTCGACGAGTCCGCCCGGCGCCTCTACGACGCGACGGCGACGGCCGACAAGGCGATCATCGACGCCGTCGCCGCGGTCGCGGAGGCCCGCGGGGTCACTCGCGCCCGGGTGGCCCTGGCGTGGGTGGCGCGGCAGCCCGGCATCACCGCGCCGATCCTGGGGGTGACCAGGCCGCACCACCTCACCGACGCCGTCGCCGCCCTCGACCTCGAACTGACCCCCGCGGAACAGGTCCAGCTCACCGAGCACTACACCCCGCGCCTCCCCACCGGTATCAACCGGTCGCGCACGGGAGCGGCGCCCACGGCACCTTCCTGAGTCCGGCACGGCGCCGAGTGCTGGCGAGGTACCCGGCCGACGGGCAGGAGCGGGTCAGGCGACCCCGGCAGGGGAAGGACGCCTGGACCGCGGTTTCCCCGCGACCAGAAGCCGGTGCGCTGAACCGGCCTGCTCGCCCGGCGACCACCTCGTGCCGGCGCGGCGCTAAGCCGGTCCCAGGCTCCTGACGTGGCCGACAGGATCGTCCCCGGTCGGGACCAAGGCGATGATCGGCGTCGACAGGCCGCTGTCCACATAGGACTGGATCCGATCGCGGCAGACCTCCGGCGCTCCGTGCACGACGAGGTCGTCGACCACGTCGTCGGGGATCAGCTCCAGCGCCTCGCGCCTGTCACCGCGGCTCCAGGCGTCGTGCATCGGCCCGAGCGCCTCACCGCGGCCGAGCCAGTCCTGGAACGCGGCGTAGGCCGGAACGGTCAGGTAGCTCGCGACGAGCCGCCGGCCGAGCCGGCGCGCCAGCGCCCTGTCGGTGGTGGGACAGACGAAGATTCGTGCGGACAGCTCGATTCCGTGACCGATCTCCTCCCGTATCCGGCGCACGTCACCGGGAGCGAGCCAGTTGGTTATCGCACCGTCGGCCTCCTTCGCGGCCAACCGCAGCATCTCCGGTCGCAGGGCGGCCAACGCGATCGGCGGCACCGGATCGACCGGGTTCTCCAGGCGGAAACCGCTGACCGAGAACGTCTCGTACGTCTCGGTCACCTTCTCGCCGCCCAACGCGGACCGCAGGAACAGCAGCGTGTCCCGGACCCTGCGGAGAGGGGTGGTGAACTCCGCGGCGTTCCACTCCTGCACGATCACCTTCGACGACGCGCCGATGCCCAGGACGAACCGGCCGGGGGCCAGCCCCGCGACGGTGGCCGCGTTCATCGCCAGGAGCGCCGGACCGCGGGTGTACACGGACGCCACCGCGGTGCCCAGCCGCAGCCGCTCAGCCCACTGGGAGGCCAGCACCAACGGCGTGAAGGCGTCGGTGCCCGCCTTCTCGGAGGTCCAGACATCGGTGTACCCGAGGTCCGGGAGCTCCTCGACGATCCTCCGGTGCAGCGCGAGAGGCATCCCGGGCAAAGGAATGGTGACACCCCACCGGCTCATGTGCCCTCCTCGGGTTCCGCCGCCGGCCCGTCCGAACGCTCGGCGTCCTCAGGACCTCCCGGCGCGTTCACTCGCCCGCGGCCGCCAGATCGGGTACAGCGACGGACCGCCCCGCAAGGTGATCGCCTCGCCCAGCCGCACCTGCCCGAGCCGCTCGTACAGCGCCAGGTTGCGAAGGCAGCTGGCTTCGCCGTACACGCCGGCGTCCGCACCGTCGGCGAGGGCGAACTGGGCCTTCTTCAGCTTGGTCCCGAGACCCTCCCCCTGCCGCTCCGGCACTGTCGAGAGAAACGTGCCGTAGAGGTGCGGCGGTACGTTTCGCGGGTGGTTGTCGTTGAGCAGGTTCATGAACGCCACCGCCCGCTCGGCCTGGTCGCCCAGCCGTTCCTCCAGCCGGCCGATGAGTTCGGCGTGCTCCTCCGCGCTGGGCAGGACGGACGGCGGGTAGAACAGCGAGACGGCGCCGAAGTCCTCGACCTGGAGGGCGAGGCCGCCACCGGCGAACGTCGACTCCACGACCACCGTGAAGAACCGCCGGTTGCACTCCGCGCGGCGTTCGGGGTCGGGGAAGATCCAGGAGAACACGGGGTCGTCGTGGAAGGCTCGGGTGTAGACGTCGACCAGGCGGACGGTCTCGTCCTCGTGAACCTCTTCGATCATCGGCACGGTGCTCGGTCCTCTCGGTTCGGGACAGGGGTCGGGACGGTCATCACTTCGCCGGAGATGTCCGGTGCACCGCCGCGTGTCGCGCGATCTCGGCGTGGGTGGCCCACCAGACGCCGGTGTGGGAGGCGATGTGCGCCAGCAGCCCGTCGAGCACCTTGACGCGTGATCGGTGCCCGATGATGTGCGGGTGGAGCGCGAGGGTGAACAGGCCACCTTCGGCGTAGGCCGCGTCGAACTCGTCCTGCCAGACGCGCAGCACTTCACGCGGCGCCAGGACCTGCTTTCCCAGGGCGTCGTCGGGGAAGTAGGGGGCGTCGTCCCGGATCCAGGACACCGGGACCTCGGTCACCCCGGTCGCCTCACCCCGGTGCACGAGCTCGTAGGGCTGGTCGTCGGCCATCAGGGACGAGTCGTACTCGAGCCCGAGCTCCCTGATGACCGGCAGCGTGTGCACCGTGAAGTCCCAGTACGGAGTGCGCAGACCGACCGGCCGGACACCGGTGGCGGCCTCCAGCGCGTCCGCGCTGCGCAGAGCGAGCTCCCGCTCCTGGTCCGCGGTCAGCTCACCGCACTTCTCGTGAATCCAGCCGTGCAACCCGATCTCGTGCCCGTCAGCTCGTACCGCGGCGAGCCCCGCGGGGTCGAGCATGGTGGAGACGACCGGGTAGAAGAACGTCGCGGGTGCGGAATGCCGGCGAAGTGCCTCCAGAACGCGCGGCAGGCCGACACGCGCACCGTACTGGCCTTGCGACAGGAGCCCGGGCCCCGTCTCGCCGCGGGAGAGGGGCAGCGTCTCGTTGTCGACGTCGACCGAGATCGCGACGGCCACGCTCGCGTTCTGCGGCCAGTTCTCCGGGGCCAGCCGGACACCGGCCTCCACCTCACCGACCGCGGATCGCCATTGCCACTCCGACCACTCCCAAGGTGAAGAACTCGCATTCGGCAAGTTTCAGAACCTTCCTCGCTCGAGCGGCACGGTGTCGGTAACGGTGACGGAAGAACCTCACCGCCGGCAGGCGCCGACCGCTCCTGGATCGGTGCTATGACCTTCCGACCGGATGCAAACGACGCTATCCAGCTGTGCGGCTACCGGGCTGTGGAAGCCCGCAGTCCGATTGCCGAGCCGGGGCGCACGCGGTCACCGTCACCAGGACGATCCACGTTCACCCGCGGTTACGGCATCGCAGGTCCCGCACCGAGGCTGAAGGACAGCCCACCCGCCGCGGGAGAACCGCGCAGATCGCCACTCCGGACACTGCGGTTGTCCACAGCACGGATCCGCCGCTGTTGTGATCACATCGGCCGACCGGAATCAGTCCACTTCGGACACTGGGCCGCGGGTGAGTCCACCTCAGGCGCGTCGACGGCTGGGGCCACTGCCGACGGGGCTGCCGCCACGTCAGGACCGAACTGCCCGGCTGTGAGCGACCACCGGCCAGCGGTTCCAGCGCACCCGACGAAGTGCGGAGCCACTCGAGAACCGGCCGAAACGGCACTGTCGCGAGTGGACTGTCCGCTGCTGATCTCACACGTGACCGGACTGCAAGGCCTCGGACTCCGGCTGGAGACCCGGTCCACCGGGCCTGCGGCACGACCACTCCGTCGTGCCGCAGGCGGCTTCTCCTCACTGCCGGACTTGGCCCACCCGACTCCTGTCCGACGCCACCAGCTTGATCATTCTCTCGCGGTCACGAGCTCAACGCGCCGCTGCCGTGGCGAGGTAGCGACTCAGGGCCGCCGGTGTGGGATGCGTCCAGAGGATGCCTGCGGGCAGCTCGACTCCGGTGCCCTGCTGCAGCTTGCCCCGGATGGCGATGCCCATGACCGAGTCCAGGCCGATGTCCGAGAACGGCCGTTCGGGTTCGATCCGGTTCTCCGGCACACCGGTCTCGGCCGCCACCACGCTCCGGATCACGGCCATCGCCGCGTCGAACACCTCGTCCTCGGGCAGATCGCGCAGGAGGGTGATCGACTCCGCCGCCGCCCCCTCGCGCGACTCGCCGTTCTGGGGATCGCGGACGTGTTCGAACAGCGCGCGGCGTCCTCCCGGCGGCGGCGTGGTCGGCCTGACCACGAGCGCGTAGCCGTCATCCGTGGTGTGCAGGCAGTTCCAGACGCGCAGCGCCTCGGACGGGGTGATGTCGCCGAAGCCTTGGGCCTCCATGCTCTGCAGTCCGTCGGCGCTGAGCTTGCCCATGCCGGTGTCGCGCCAGACCGTCCAGGCGATCGAGGTGGTGTTGCCTCCTCGGTGCCGGCGGTGTGCGGCCAGGCCGTCCAGGAACGAGTTGGCCGCGGCGTAGGCGGTGCAGCCGGGCAGCACGACCAGCGGTGCGGTGGAGGAGAACAGCACCATCTCGTCGATGCTTCCCGGCGGGAAGAGCTCGTGCAGCACCAGCGCACCCAGCACCTTGGCGTGCAGCGTTTCCCGGATCGACTCCTCGTCCAGGTCGTCCACCAGGCGGCCGTGCACGGCTCCGGCCGTGTGGACCACGCCTCGGATGGGCGGCATGCGCAGGAAGTCGGGTGTCAGCATCGCCCGTGCGGCGTCGGCGTCGGTCACGTCGAGGGCGAGCGGGAGGACGTTCACCCCCTGGCTCTCGAGCTCCTCGACGACGCCGATGGCGCGCCGGGTCGCGTCGTCGTGCTGCTCCTTCCACGTGGACCGCGGAGGCAGTCCGCGCCGGCTGGTCAGGACCAGCCTGCGGGCGCCCCGGGAGGAGAGGTGCCGCGCCGCCTCCAGCCCGAGTGCTCCCAGCCCGCCGGTCACCACGTAGGTGGCGTCGGGTCGCAGGGGCACCGGCGGGGTCTGGCCGCGGTCCGGGCGGGGGACGACGCGACCGGCGAGCAGTTCACCGTTCCGGACGACCAGCCAGTCCTCGGCAGGCGGGTCGTTGAGGACTCGCGCCACCAGCTCGAACGCGGCGTCGTCGTCACCTTCCTCCAGGTCGAGCACGCCACCGCGCAGCTCCGGGTGTTCGGAGGCGATCACCCGTGCGGCTCCCCACAGGGGCCGGTGCGTGAGACCGGAGGGGGTGTCGCAGGCCAGGGCTTCCTGGGTGAGGACCCACAACCTGGTCCCCGGACGGTCGGCCCCGGCCGCGGAGCGGGTCACGTCGGCGAGATCGGTCAGGTGGCGGACGGTGGCGTCGTACTCGTGTCCCGGTCCGGAGTAGGGGGCCAGGTACACCACGTGATGCGGCCCGTCGCCCGTGGGCAGGGAGATGTCCTGTGCGGCTTTGACGAGCGAGCACAGCAGACCGGCCCGCACCAGGTGCTCCGCGAGCCGTTCCGCGGTGACCGAGGGTTCGGGCGAGACCAGGGTGACCGCGGCCGCGGGCGTCTCGACGGCCGGGACCTCCAGCGGCTGCCAGGAAAGCCCGTGCAGGAACGTCCTCGGGTCGGCGATCAACGTCTGGTCCGCGTCGAGAACGCCGAACCGGAGGCCGGTGACCCTGGCGGAGGACTGCCCGTCGGTCCCTTGCAGGTCCAGGTCGATGGTGTCGGTGGTGCCGCTGCGCAGACGTGCGACCAGGTGGACCGAGGACGGAGCGGGACCGGTCCACTCGACCGACTCGATGGAAGCGGGCATGCGGTAGATGCCCTGCCGGGCCAGCGGAAGCGAGGACAGCGTGGTCGCGGCGTCGAGGACCACCGCCCAGTGGGACGCACGGCCGGGCGTCGACACGGTCGCGTGCACCACGTCGTCGTCGTGCCGCAGGTGGTCCACCTGCCAGTCGAAGGCCAGCCCCGACACCCCCAGCGGCCGGAGCAGCTCGAGCACCTCGTCGGCGCCGGCGGGGAGCATCGGCAGCACCGGGTCTCCGACCACCTCGACCGAGTCCGCACGCGCCGTGCCCTCACCGCCACCGCGAGCGGAGGTGTGCGTGGTCCAGGACGTCTCTTCGGACGCCTCCTGCAGGCGGGAGGAGAGCACCGCCCTGCCGTCTTGGCGGACGACCTGGACGGCGCGGTTCTGCTCGGCAGGCAGAGGTGTGCGCAGGACGATGTCGCGGAGGTGGCGCGGCTTGTCCGCGTCACCGGTGATCGCGTCGGCGAGCGTGCACAACAGCACGGCAGCGGGAACGATGTCCACGCCGTGCACGGTGTGCGGAGCGTCGTACGGCCTGTTCTCGGGCGACAGGGTCGTCTGCCACACGGCCGAAGGCGGCACGGTGGCAGCCGCCAGCCGGGAACCGAGCAGGGTGAAGGACGCCGGGTCGTGACCTCCCGTCCCCCGGTCCACGGGAGCCTCGGGAAGCCAGTACCGGCTGTGCTGCCACGCCGTGCGCGGCAGCGCGACCGCTGCCGACCGGGGCCAGCGGGCTCGCCAGTCGACGCGGACTCCGGCGCTGTGCAGCCTGCCCAGCTGTTCGGTGAGCTCCGGAAGCGCCGGCCGCGCGCGACGCAGCGAGTGCGCCGCGGTGACCGCCGGGACCGACAGCGACTCCGCGATCTGGGCGATGTTGTGGACGACGACGGGGTGCGGTGCGATCTCCAGGAAGTGGCGGTGTCCATCTTGGACCGCGGCTTCCACGCCCGCCGCGAACCGCACGGGGCGCCTGAGGTTCTGCTGCCAGTAGGCGGCATCCCGTGGTGCGTCGGAACGCGGGTCGTCCAGGATCGTGCCGTACAGCCGCAACGACGCCGGGCCGATCGACAGCCCGTGCACGGCGGCGCCGAGGTCGTCGACGAGCTCGTCCATGTGCGAGCTGTGGAAAGCGACGTCGGAGGCCACTCGGCGGACCACGCGGCCCTCGCCGGCCAGCACGGTCGCGTACTCCTCCACCGCGGCCACGTCGCCCGCCAGCACGGACCAGCCGCGGGCCGGTTCGATCGCCGCTGTCAGGCCGGGCTTGCCCGCGAGGCGTTCCTCCAGCTCGTCGAACGGCACGTCGAGCAGGACCATGGCACCGCGTCCCGCCACGGTCTCGAGCAAGGCCGCGCGGCGGCAGGCGAACCGGGCGGCGTCTTCCGCGCTCCACACGCCCGCGGTCACCGCCGCGGCGATCTCGCCCATCGAGTGACCGAGTGCCGCCACCGGTTCGACGCCCCAGGACCGCCACACCTCGGCCAGGCCCAGGTGCATGGCGAACAACGTCGCCTGGATGCGGTCCGTCCGCGTGCAGTCCCCTTCGTCGATCTCGGTGATCAGCGAGTACCCGGCCTCCTCGCGGAAGACCGGGTCGAGCCGCTCGCACAGGGCCGCGAACGGCTTGCTCGAGCGGAGCAGCTCGTGTCCCATGCCCGCCCACTGGGAACCGTGCCCGGAGAAGACGAACACCGGTCCGGCGGCCGGCTCGGTCGCCCGGCCGTGCACCACCCCCGGAGCCTTCTCCGTCGCGGACCACGCCCGGAGGCGGTCGACCGCCTCGGCGCGATCGGCGGCGACCACGGCGGTCCGCCACGGCAGGTGCGACCTGTGCAGCGCCAGCGTGGCCGCCACCGCGTTGACGTCCTGCTCCCCCGTCTCCAGCGCGTCCGCGAGCCTGGACGCCGTCGGCGCGAGCGCCTCCTGGGTGGCGGCGGACAGGACGAGCAGGGACGGGGCGCCGGTGGCGTCCCGCTCCACGTGCGGTTCCAGCGGGTCGCCCTCGGCCAGGCAGACGTGCGCGATGGTGCCCCCGTAGCCGAAACTGGACACCCCGGCCAGTTTCTGCTTTCCGGCGACCTCGGGCCAGGCGGTCGGCTCGGTCACCACCTTGACCGACCGCTCCGCCTCGACCGCGGGGTTGACACCGTCCCGCGCCCCCACCGTGGGCGGCAGGACACCGGCACGCATGGCCAGCACCGTCTTGATGATCCCGACCACCCCGGCGCCTGCCTCGAGGTGCCCCACGTTGCCCTTCACCGATCCGATGAGCAGGGGCGAGTCCGGCGCCCGGCCGGCACCGAGGACGGCCGCGGCCGCGGCCGCCTCCGTCGGATCACCGAGAGGGGTACCGGTGCCGTGCGCTTCCAGGTAGTCCACAGCGGACGGATCGATGCCGGCCCCGGCGTACATGGATCGGAGCATCTCCTGCTGTGCGTCGCCGTTGGGCGCCATGATCCCGTTGGTGCGGCCGTCCTGCCGGACCGCGCTCGCGCGGACGACGGCCAGGACGTTGTTGCCGTCGCGCCGGGCGTGATCCAGCCTCTTGAGCACCACGACACCGGCACCCTCGCCCCGCCCGTACCCGTTGGCCGAAGCTGAGAACGGCTTGCTCCTGCCGTCGGCCGACAACGCTCCCGACGCCCCCAGCGACAGGGTCTGCGCGGGTGCGGCGATCAGGTTCACCCCGCCCGCGATCACGACGTCGCACTCCCCGGAGAGCAGCGCCTGCCGTCCGAAGTGGATCGCCGCGAGCGAGGACGAGCACGCGGAGTCCAGCGCCAGGCTGGGACCGCGCAGGTCGAGGAAGTACGAAACCCGGTTCGCGACGGCGCAGTAGGCCCCGCCGATGCTGCTCCACGGACCGATCCGCTCGGGGTCGTTCAGCAGCATCTGCCCGTACTCACCGCCGCCGACGCCGATCAGCACGGCGGAGTTGCTGCCGGCGAGCGAGAGAGGCGGGATTCCGGCGTGTTCGAGCGCTTCCCACACCACTTCCAGCACGAGGCGCTGTTGCGGGTCCATCAGGACCGCTTCTCTGGGTGTGACGCCGAAGAACTCGGCGTCGAAGTTCGCGGCGTCCTCCAGGTAGGCGGCGCGGCTGACGGCCCTGTTCACCGCGGCGGCGGCCGCGGGGCCGTGTGCCGGGTACGACGACCACCGATCTTGGGGAAGGTCCCCGACCTCACTGCGTGCCGCGATCAAACCGGCCCAGAAGTCCGCCGGTTCGCTGATGCCACCGGCCAGCCTCATGCCCAGACCCACGACGGCTACGTCGTTGCCGGGGTTGCCAACGTTCAAACGCGTCATTGCTACCTCACAGTTTTCGGTCAGGCCGCCTGCATGTCACGGGATCTCCCAGCCAGCTCCAGGAGCCGGCCGCAGCGGATGCGGCCGGGCGGTGATGACGAGCGCGGAGCCCACCGGCGCGACGACCTCAGTCGCCGGGCCGGTGGGAGCCGGGCACCCGGTTCGGGCCGGGTGCCGTGACGGCCCCGATCGCGGTGATCGGGGCCGTCCCGCTCAGCTGGTGTCGCCGACGTCGAACGTCTCGCAACCGGAGATGCGGATGAGGACCCGGCCGTCCGCGTTCACCGCCTCCTCGACGTTCGCGTCGTCGACGTGGATGAGCAGGATGCCGTCCGGGTTGGACTTGCTCACCGCCGCGTCGCTGCCCGTCGTGAAGAACTCGATGCGGTCGATGAAGCGGGGTACCGCGACCAGGTGGACGCCGTTGCCGTCGGTGCGCAGCAACCGGGTCCGGGCCAGTGCGTCCAGCATCACCGTGGGAACCGGCGGGTTCTCCAGGAGCGCGTGGTCGGCTTCGGTCGCGGGCGGGACCAGCACCCAGCGGGAACTGGTGCCGTCCGGGCCTTCCCTGCCGTCGGTGCTCGCCTGGTAGACCCCGCGCAGGACGACGGCGCTGTCATCGCGGTAGTAGGGGTCCTCCGACGGCCGGTCGGTGACGACGTTCCTGGCGAGCGGGGGAACCGGGAGGGCACCCAGCACCACGTCGCATGCGAAGTGCTGGCGGTCCGCGCGCAGCACCCGGCCACGCCGGTCCACCACGTCGCTGGTGATCCGGACGTGCACGCGGTCAGGGCCGTCCGGCCGCGCCGTCACCCGGTAGGGGTTGCCCGGCCCGGCCTTCGGCGCGACGAACGCCGAGAACCGCAGGTTCTCCAGGGTGCGGACGGGCAGGCCGGGCACCACCGCGGTCGCCGCTTCGGCCGCGATGGTGGCCAGACCGGTGCCGTGCATGGTCGGTTTGCCGTTCACCGTGTGGTCGACCAGGAAACCCGCGGTGCGCTCGCCGAGGTCCAGCAGCCACTGGGTGGTGCCGCGCGTGATGCGGTGCGGGGTGCCGAGCATCCACCGGGTGCGTTCCGGCACCGGGTGCACGAAGCCGGGGAACTGCTCGCCGAACGTCGCGCGTTCCTTCGCGTTGAGGAACGCCACCAGCGGCTGGGCCACCGACGGCGTGCTCAGCTCGGCGGCCAGGTGCCGCACGCCCTCGGACGGGGCGAGCGGAGCCATGATCCCCGCTCGTTCGTTGTTGCCCTGCATCAGTTCCGACCCGCCCATGCCGATCTCCGCCCAGATGGGCCAGATCAGCGTGCGCTCGTCCGCGCCGCGCACCAGCGCCGCCTGGCGGGCCGCGCCGTGCAGGAAGTCGTTGCCGGGCGCGTAGTCGGTCTCGCCGGGCAGGCCCACGAGGCCCGCCACCGAGCCGAAGTTGCACCACTGGGCGGGCTGGGCGGTGCCGAACGCCGCCTTGAGGTTGCGGTACCCGTCGACCTTGACCCCGCGGATGTGCCGCAGCCCGTCGACCGTCAGCCGGGAGATGTCGCCGCCGTTGTGCAGGCCGGCCCCGTGCACGAGCAGGTCGACCTCCGGGGTGACCTGCCGGATCGTCTCGACGGCCGAGCGGACTGCCTCGGCGTCGGTGAGGTCGCAGCTCAGGTAGTCGACCGCGTCCTCGCCGCAGAGCGCGCGCAGTTCCCGCAGGTTCCGCTGCGACTCACGGGCGTTGAGCAGGCGGTCGAACCGGGCCATGACCTCGCGCACCGAGGCACCGGGGGTACGGGCGCGTTCGGACTTGAGGAACTCCGCCCGCAGGCCCGGGAGTTGCTCGTCGCCCGCGTACAGCAAGTTCTCCGGCACGTCCTGCAGTCGCGAGGAGCCCAGCAGCCACAACCGCAACGGCGTCCGGGAGGCGAGCTCCTTGGCGCAGGCCGCCGTGATCCCCCGCGCGCCACCGGTGACCACGACCACCGAACCCGGCCGCAGCGGCGACACGTTCGAGGTCAGGTCGAGCGGAGCGGGCACCAGCTTGGTGCGCAGCCGCACACCGTCGTGGTGGACCACCGCCGGGTAGCCGCGGTAGCCGGCCAGTTCCCGGTTCAGGGTGTCCCAGCCACCGGTCTCCGAGCTGATCACCACGGCCAGCCGCGCCCCGCGGAGGTCCCAGGCGAGACTGCTGACGATGCCGGTGAACAGACCGGCGGAGGAGTGCGGGACGCCGCTGCGCAGCTCGTCGACGAGGTGCACGCCGAGCGAGCCACCGGCGTCGATCCGGTCGCGGCAGGACTTCGCCGCGAGGAACAGCGCTTCGTGCGCGCGGAGGGTCCCCTCCGGAACGGCCTCGCCGGGCGCCGACCCACCGGTGGAGGCGAAGAGGCGGACGTGGCTGAACCGGCCCGCGCCCGTCGCGGCGTCGGGGAACTGGGCTTCGACCGGCGCGGTCTCGTCCAGCACGTGGACGTGGGCACCGGAGCCGCGCACCTGTGCGGGCACCGACTCCTCGCAGCCGGGCTGCACGACGACGAGCCAGTCCGGCCCGGGAGCGGTGGTCCACTCGGCGTCGGAAGCGGGTTCCTCGACGTAGGTGCAGACGTAGCGCTCGTTGCGCGGCGCCGACCGGGTGGGCCGGTGCGGTGTCAGCACGATCCCGGGCGCCGAAGTGCCGGCAGTGATCACCTGTGGCTTCTCCCCCAGCCGGGCGAGCTCGCCGATGAGGTCGCACGCGCCGTTGGCGCCGAGGTAGTCCAGCGGCCGTGGGACTCGGGCTCCGGCGCCGCCGGTGGCGACCGAGACCTGGCAGAGCACGGGCCACCCGGCGGCCGCCGCGGTGCTCTCCCGCGCCAGGGCGAACAGGAAGGCGCCTTCGCCGAGAGGACCGCGACCGAGCAGGGTGCGCAGTTCATCGGTGCTGTTGCCGTTGAGGCTGAGCACGAGCGCCAGGTCCAGCGCTCCGCCACGGAGGTGCCGCACCGCCGTCTGGACCGCGTGCGCGGTCGCGTCCGGCCCGGCGTCGGCGAGCTGCACCGCACCGTTGAGGTTGTAGCGGTTGGCGATGCGCGAAGCGATGACGTTGCCCATCAGACCGGGCTGGGTGTCCGGGGTGGACTCGGGGGTTCCTGCCCTCACCGCGCGACCGACGGCTTGCGCGGCCTGCGTGAACTCGCCCGCGTCGAGCTCTCCCGGCGCCACGGCGAGCAGGTCGTCGGCGTAGCAGCGCAGCGCCGACTGGTACCACGACAGGGTCGGTCCGTAGTGCGCGGCGATGACGCCGGTGGTCTCCTCGCGGCCCTCCCACAGCTGCCCGTGTTCGGCCAGGAAGCGCTCGGCCACGTCCAGCGCCATCAGCTGGGTGCGGTCGATGGCGTCCGACACCGCGGCGGGCAGCCTGCTCACCTTCCACTCCGGCGCCGGGTAGGGCATCGGGAAACCGGCGTTGTCAGCGGGTGCACGCCCCTCGCTCAGGCGCGCCGCGACGTCGGCCGCGGTCGGCGCGCCCGGCAGGTGAGCGCTCCACGCGACCAGGACGATGCGCTCGTCCTTCGCCGCCGGCCGCGAGGCGGGCACGGGCTCACCCGGACCGGGCTCGTCACGCAGCAGCAGGTGCCCGTTGGTCCCGCCGAACCCGAACCCGGAGACGCCGACCAGGCGTGGTCCGGCGGGCAGCGGCGTGTCCTGCGTGGGGACGGTGACGTGCTCCGCGGTCGCCGCCGCACCGGGTTGTGGCCGCTGGGCGGGGATCACACCGTGGCGCAGGGCAAGCAGCGCGTGGATCACCGACACCGCGCCCGCAGCCCACCCCGTGTGCCCGATCAGCGACTTGTTGCTGGTGCACAACACCTCCCGGCCGTCCGCCGACCGGTTCAGCGCGGTCAGCTCGACCTCGTCGCCCGCCCTGGTGCCGGTACCGTGCCCGACCACCCAGACCGGGGCGCGCTCCTGCCCGTACCCGGCGCGGGCGATCGCCAGTTCCTGCCCGCGGCGGTTGGGGGCGGCGATGGCCTTGCCCCGGCCGTCGGCCGCGGCACCGAACCCCGCCAGCACACCGAGCACCTGCTGGCCGTCGCGGCGCGCGTCACCCAGCCGTCGCAGTGCCACGACCGCCGCACCGTCGGAGAAGAGCGTGCCGTCCGCGGAGCCGTCGAACGCGTTGACCGCTCCCCGGCGGCTGAGGCCGCCGAGCTTGCCGAACAGCACGTTGAACCGCGGGGTGACCATGAAGTAGCCCCCGCACAGCGCCAGGTCGGTGCTGCCTTCCTGGAGAGCGGCCACGCCCAGGTCGATGGCGTAGAGCGACGAGGAGCACGCGGTGTCCACGATCGTCACGGGCGTGGTGTCCGGCAGCAGGCCGCGCACCGCGTTGCGGACGACCCCGTCCGGCAGGTGGTTCTCGGGACTGCCCGCGGCCAGCCGGTACCGCTCCCGCAGCAGGGAGCGCAGCCGTTCCGCGTCCGGGCCCGCGGGCGTCGGCCAAGCCTCGGCCAGCATGCGGGCGTACCCCTCGACCACCATCGCCTGCTCGAAGTGCTGATCGCCGTCGGAGCAGGCGCCGATGAACAGCGAGGAGCGGGACGACGGCCCGTCCGGCAACGCCTGCCCCAGAGCATGGCGCAGCCAGGACGACGAGAGGCTGGCGCCGGGAGCGACGCCCTCGTGCCGTCCCATCCGGACGAATCCCGCGGTGCGCGCATACGTGCGGTCGCGGTCGCCCGGATCGGCGGCCCAGAAGGTGTCGAGCGGGTAGCGGTCCCCCGGTTCGCTGAACGCGGGCTCGCCGGCGCGCAGCAGTTCCCAGAACTGCTCGGGCGACTCCGCGCCGGGAACGACCAGCCCCATCCCGACGACGGCGATGGCACCGTCGTCCTCCGCGGGACCGGGAGTGCGTTCCGCCGCCCGGTCGGAGGTGCGGGCGGGCGCACTGCCCGAGGTGTGGGCGGGCGCTTCCTGAACCGGCGCTTCCGGCGTGCCGGGTTCGACGACGTCCGCGACGGGCCGCGGGGCGTCGCCCCACGTGCCGCCGGCGCGGATCAGCGCACCGCCCAGCCGGATCCCGCCGTCGTTGACGACGTTCTCCCCCGTGATCCACGACGCTTCCGGCGAGGCGAGGAAGGCGACGAGCTTCGCGTGCTCCTCGACCGTGCCCAGGCGGCCGAGCGGGGTGCCCGCGACCGTCGCCTCCAGGACCTCTTCGCTGCGGGGGAACAACTCAACGGTCTTGCTGACGAGCATTCCCGCGGACGCCATGTTCACCCGGATGCCGTGCGGCCCGAACTCCACGGCCAGGTACTTCGTCAGCTGCTCGAGGGCACCCTTGCACACCGCCACGCAGCTGTAGTTGTCGATGACGACGCTGGTGCCGATCGAACCGAGGTTCACGATCGCGCCGCCGCGGTCCTTCATGAGCGGGAAGGCGGCACGGCAGCAACGGCGCGGGCCGTGCACGTTGGTGTCGATCGCCCTTTCCCAGTCGCGGTCGGTCAGCACGTGACCGGGTTCGAACACCCCGCGCGCGGCGTTGTTGACGAGCACGTCGAGCCGCCCGTGCCGACGCGCGACGTCGGCGAACATCTCCTCGACCGCGTCCTGCTTGGCCACGCTCGCCCGCAGGTGCTCCGCGGAACCGCCTTCCGCGAGGATGTCCGCCACGGTCTGCCGCGCGGCGTCGATGTCGTGGAACCAGTTCACGATCACATGGCCGCCACCTCGGGCCAGCTCGCGCGCGATGGCCCGGCCCTGCCCCTTGGAGCCTCCCGTCACCAGGCAGATCCGGTCGGCGAAAGCACCGGTGCGTGGACTGTTCACGCCTTCACCCGGCCAGCCCCGAGCTGGGTGAGCAGCTCGGCGATCGACTCCAGGGTGGTGTAGTCGGTGATCCGGATGTCGGCCTCGGGGAGGTCGTACTTCTGGCGGGCGCGCTGGAGCAGCTCGGTCTGCCGGATGGAGTCGATGCCCAGGTCCGCCTCGAGTTCGATGTCAGCCTCGAACACCTCCTCCGGATAGCCGACGGCGGAGGCGTAGAGGGTGCGCAGCTCGTCCACCAGGCCCGGCACGTCCGCGCCCGCGGACGGCGCGGGTTCAGCGGGCGCGGGTGCTGTCGCGGGGACGGCAGCGGTGGGAACGGCGACCTGCTGCGTGCCCAATCGGGCAGGCTCGACCGGCGCCGCGTCAGCTCGGGCGCTCGCGACCGGCGCCCCGTTCGACCCGGTGGTCGCAATCGACGATCCGTTCGACCCGGTCTGCGCCACCGACGATCCGTTCGACCCGGCCTCGGAGCTGGAGGACGTGGCGAACGCGCCGCGCAGTTCGTCGAGGGTCCGGCGCTGCCGCAACGGTGCCGCGGTCTGCACGCCGGGCAGGCACGCGCTCACGAGGTCGGTCAGGGCGGCGCGCGCACCGCACTCGAGGAAGTGGGTGTACCCGTCACCCCGCACCGACACCAGGGCCGGCATGAACCCGACCTCTCGTTCGAGGTGGCTGGTCAGGATCTCCCGGCTGTCCTGCTCGGTCTCGACGTAACGGCCCAGCACCGGCGAGTACATCGGCACCCGCGGAGCCCGCACCCGGACCTCGGCCACCTCCGCCTCGAACAACCGGTTCGCCGCCGCCAGCAGCCGGTTGTGGAACGGGTACGGGACACGCAGGCGCGTCGCCTCGATGCCGAGCAGGCCGGCCAGGGCCGTCAGCCGGTCCAACGACTCGTGCGGGCCCGAGACCACGACCTGGTCGTACCCGTTGTGGGCCGCGACCGCCAGGCCGCGGTCAGCCAGAGAGCCGACGACGGCGTTCGCCCGCTGCCGTCCGACGCGCAGCGCGACCATTCCCCCCTCGGCGTCGGGCGAAGCGCGCAGCGCGCGGTCACGCGCGATCACGAGCCGGACCCCGTCCGCCAGGCCGAGCGCTCCCGCGGCGGTCAGCGCGGCGAACTCGCCGAAGCTGTGGCCGATCACGAGACCCGGTGTGACGCCGGCGAGCTCGCGGGCCAGGTCCAGGACCGCCAGTTCGGTGGCGAAGATGGCCAGGCTCAGAGCGGGGACGTCACTGGCCAGCAGCATGTCCAGGGTCGGCGCGTCCGCGCTCTCCAGCAGCGTGGAGATCGTGGGGCCGCCGTACCGCAGCGAGATCGCGTCCACCTGACCGACGACAGCCGGCAGTGAACGGTCGGCGCACACACGCGAAAGGCCACCGGGCAGGTACCCGCCCTGTCCTGGGAACAGGAAGACCGGCTCGGAAGACGACGAAGAAGACACGATGAGATCCTTTTGGTGGAGCGGGAGAACGGTTTCAGGGCACCGGGGAGGGGACGGGGCCGGCTTCGGGTGAGGCCGGAGGATCGCTCGGCCGCCAGAATGTCAGCGGCGCGCGTGCCACCACGAGTACGCGTTCCGGCTGGCGGATCGGCCCCCTTCTCGCCGTCTGCGCCGAGTACTCTCACCGCAGGCTGCTGCCGGTTCAGGCGAGAACACCGGCGGAAGTCCCGACGACCGGAACGCGCCTGCCGGAAAATCAGTGATCACTGTCCGTCGTCGCCAATCTGTTCTCGCCGTCTCCGACGTCCGCATGTCACCGTTCAGGGCGCCGGAGGATTCGGCCTGCCCTGCCGGTCGGCCTCGATGTTCGTCGCGCTGGAGGAACTCTTCTGGTCGCTTCGATGAATTTCTCCGCATCGACCGGCCCGATCCCGAAGCCCGCACGTCGCCGAAATCCTCGACGACCTCGGGTTCCCGCCTCCGCGCGACCGCACTGCGGCATCATCGCCGCGAACGACATTTCAATCCGGTGCGACGAAATGGTGAGGGCGGAGCGACCCGCGACCTCCCACCGCACCCGCTGGACGACACCGCCCGGCGGAACAGCCGGGGACACCGGGAGTCGTCCGCCGGCGGTTCTCCGAAGGTCCGATCACCCTCCGGCTGGGACGCCAACGAGGCTAAACAGCTCAGCGCCGAGCGGACTGCGGAAGTCCGCAGTCCGCTCGGCGGACTCCGCTGTCCGCGACGATCACTCCAAGGCCGTGGATGCTCACCAGCGGCAACGGCACCGCGCCACCCTCACCGGAAGGCGGACAGACAGCTCACCCGCCACGGAAGAGTGACGTAGATCGCCGATCGCCGAACAAGACACTACGGTTGTCCGCAGCACATACCCGCCACATCGGTGATCCCACTCGCCGATCACCTGATGCCGCGACCTATCGGCCGACCCGGCCGACGATGCGAACCGTCGCTCTTGGATCACAAATTGGAGCACCGTTTGTACGGCCCCGTTCGATCCTGTTTGCGCGGACCCGTGCGGCGACGTTTGTACGGGCCCGTGCGACATAGTTGGTACGGACCCGTGCGACTGCATGCCCGGTTTTCGCCCGATCTGGATATTTTGCGGCGGGGTGTGACAAATCTCGACGTCACTCGCGCCCAGGTACGACGTTGTCGGCGTCCTGAGCGGACCTGAGTTGTTCTCACCTGCAGATTCACCGACAACAAGTCTTTTTGCCGCAACCGGGTGAAGAACTTGACCCGACGGGTATCCGTAACGTGGAATCGATAGGAGCCCGATAAGCCGAGTTGAGACACAACCACCCGAATGGCTTAGTTACAACTACGGAGCGCACAAATGGTCGCCCAGGCATACCAACATCCGGGCAGCAGTGCCGATCTCGTTGGTCGCGGTGCGGAGTTGAAACGGATCGTCGATGCTCTCGAATCAGCGAAGGGCGCGATACCTGTCACGATCCTGGTGGAGGGCACGCCCGGCGTCGGCAAGACCGCCCTCCTGGACGCGGCGTGCGATCTCGCCCACGAACGCGGGTTCGTGGTGTGCCGGGCGAAACCATCGCCGATGGAGTCGGAAACGCCCTTCGCCGTCGTCCAGCAGCTCTTCGGCCACCTGCGCGAGGAAGCGCCTCCCTGCCGGCACGCCGAAGCCGCACCGCACGGGTACGACCTGATCGCCGGGCACCTCACCGCCGAGGCGGAAGACTTGGAGGAGTTCCAAGTCCAGCGGGCGATCCAGGACATCTACCGCTTCGTGGCCGAGTTCGCACAGTGCGCACCGCTCTGCCTGATCATCGACGACGTGCAGTGGACGGACGTGCAGTCGTTGCGCTGGCTGAACTACCTCGTCCACCGCATCGTCAGATTCCCGGTCGCGATCCTGCTGACCCGCACGCCCGGTCTCCGGCCGACCGATCCACTGCTGATCGCGGAGCTGGAGCTCTACGCCGAGCGCATGAGGGTCGAGGTCTTCTCCGCCCAGCAGCTCGTGCAGCTCACCGAGCAGGTGCTCGGCCGCACACCGGACGAGAAGTTCACCCAGTCCTTCCTCGACGCCACCGGCGGCTGTCCCACGGTGACGCGTCACATCCTGGGTCTGATGCGGGAAAAATCGGTACCGCCGGACGAGGACGCCGTGAGCAACCTGCTCCGCCCCGAAGCCGAGAAGCTCGGCCACTCGATGCTCGCGCGGCTCAACCGCCAGGCACCCGACCTCGTCGAGATCGCCAAGGTGATCGCGGTCGTGGAACCCGACGACCTGGACCTGCTGAACGCTGTCATGGGCGCCGGCGCCGAGGAGGTCGCCGATCGGGTGCGGCAGCTGGAAGGGATGGGAGTGCTCACACCGGAGGGCAAGCTGACGTTCACGCACTCGGTGATCAAGAACACGATCGAGAGCGCGGTCGGCTACTGGGAACGCGAGGAGATGCACGCCAAGGCGGCGCGGTTCCTGCACCACACGCGAGCCCCCTCTCTCCTGCTGGCACGCCACGTCCTGCAAACGCCCACCCGGTTGGGCGTCTGGGCGGTGGAAGCGCTGCGCGCCGCCGCCAACACCGTGATCGCCGAGGGCGATGCCCGCTTCGGTGCGAAGCTCCTCACCAGGGCCCTCGCCGAGAACCTCTCCGCCGCCGAGAGGAGAGGGCTGCTGCTGCAGCTCGGTCTCGCCGAGGTCTACTTCGACCCGCGGATGGCCGTGGTGCACCTCCAGGAGGGGATGACAGGGCTGGACGACCCGGAGACGGTTCTGACGGTCGCCTGCCGACTCTCCCAGATCTTCTACTTCGACGGTGCGTACGACGACGCGAGCGAGGTGCTGCGCCGGACCATCGCCGAGATCGGTCCGGAAATCCCGACGGCCGTCGACATGTTGCGCCTGCTGGAAAGGATCACCGTGCCGTCCCGGGACCCGGAAGCCTGGCAGGTGGACTTCCGCCAGTTCGACGAGCGGGAGTGGCGCCGCGGTGACGCGCGCGGCCGCGCGCTCGCGGGTCTGGTCGCCGACGACGCGAGCAGCCGGGGCGTCGACCTGCCGACCTGCCGGAAGGCGGCGCTCGCGGCGCTGTCCGGTGGTGCGACCGACATCCTGCAACAGCCGCAGCTGATGGTCGGAGTGCTGAACTCCCTCCTCCGCGCCGACGAGGTGGATCTCGTGATGCGGTACTGCGACGAGATCCTGGAGGAGGCCCGTCGGGAGGGGCTGACGTTGATCGCGATGCTCGGCCACATCCTCCGGTCGCGGGCGCACCACCACCGCGGGTCCTTCACGGAGGCGGTCGCGGACGCGGAGCTCGCGTTGTCCGCGGCGAAGACGGCGAAACTACCCGAGGACCACTTCGGACAGGTCTACGCCATCGACGCCCAGGTTCGCGCTCAGCTGGCGCTGGGCGACGTCGACGCGGCGGAGAACGCGCTCATCCCGTTCCACAGGACCAGGGAGTTGCCGCACACCTGGCACCACACGGTGCTCCTGCACGCCAGGGGCGCGGTGCGCATGGAGCTCGGCGACACCGGGGGAGCGCTAGCCGACCAGCTCGAGTGCGGCGAGCGGTTCCAGGCGTGGGGCCGGCCCAGCCCGACGCTGCGCCCCTGGCGGTCCTACGCGGCGCTGGCGCACCTCCGGCTCGGACAACCGAGGCCCGCTCTCGACCTGGCGCTGGAGGAGCTGAAGCTGGCACGGGAGTGGGGTGCGCCGAGCGTGATCGGCCGTGCGCTGCTGACCGTGGGCATCGTGACCGGCGACGCCGCCGCCACCCCGTGGCTGACCGAGGCCGACTCGGTGCTGCGCCGGTCACCCGCGCGGATGCTGCACGCACAGGTACTGCTGGAACTCGCTGCGACACGGTGGGAGAAAGGGCAGCACGACGCCGCCCGGCAACACTTCGAGGAGGCGAGGAAGCTCGGCGAGCAGTGCGGCGTCGTCGTGGAGCCGGGAGAGCGGCTCGCCGGCCTGACCTCCGCCGGCACACCGCGCACACCGGTCCCGCGCCCCGCCGAACCGACGAACGTCGCGCCACCCGCCCCCCGGCTCAGCGTGCTCGCGCTGACGCCGCACGAGTACCGCGTCGCCACCTTGGTGGTCGAAGGCAACTCGAACGACGAGATCGCGCACAAGCTCAGCGTCTCGCGACGCACCGTCGAGTTCCACCTCACGAACATCTACCGCAAGCTCGGCGTACGCCGCCGGACCCAGCTGTCCTCCGCGCTGGCGGGCTTCGTCCCGCGGAGGTGACGCCTCCGCGGGATGGCACATCGGGCACTGCGCTCCCCCGCGGTGTCCGAGACGTGCCACGACGAACTCGACCTGTACGTCACACCGTCCACGCAGGACCTGTCCCTTGTGGACAGGAACACACCGGTCAGGCTCCTGCGGCTGCGTCTTCGCCGTGTTGTCCGCCGCAGAGCTCGCGTCGCACGAGGTCCGCGATGGTCCCCCAGTGGTTCACCGGGAAGAAGTGCCCCCCGGGAAGCTTCTCCACGGCGAAAGACCCGGTGGTGTGACGCGCCCAGTCGCTCGCGTCCTGCAGTGGCACGATCGGGTCGTCGGTGCCGGCCAGAACGGTGATCGGCGCGGTGATCGACGCGGAGGGTTCGCACGTGTAGGTCTCGATCGCCCGGTAGTCGTTGCGCACGACGGGCAGCACCATCGCGCGGAGGTCAGCGTTGCTCAGCACGCCCGGTTCGACGCCACCCAGCGACTCGATCACCGTGACCATGTCGTCGTCGGACATGAGGTGCACACCCGCGTTGCGCTGCAGGTGCGGTGCCGCCCGGCCGGACGCGAAGAAGTGTGAGACGGGGACGGAGGCGGCCTGCAGCCGTCGCGCCACCTCGAACGCCACCACGGCGCCCATGCTGTGCCCGAAGAGCGCCAGCGGCCGGCTCTTGTCCAGCACCGCGAACACCTCGTCCGCCAGCACGTGCAGGTCGTCGATCGGTTGGTCGCGGAGGCGGTCCAGCCGCCCCGGGTACTGGACCGCGGACAGCTGGACCTCGCCGGCGAGGTCCATGCGGAGCCTGGTGAACCATCCGGCGGAGCCGCCCGCGTACGGGAAGCACACCAGTTGCGGAGCTTCTTCGGACGTGGCGCGGAACTTCCTCAACCAGCGGCCGCCTTCAGCGACGTTCGCCATGATCTCCCTTTTCCGATCTTGTTGCTGTGAAGTCGAACCGTCGTCGGCGCCGAGCCTCTGCCGCACCGGTTGAGCTCGAGGAGAGGCCCGGACCGCGCGGTGGCGCGGTCCGGGCACTCGATCAGCCGCCGAGCAGGCGGCCCAGCTCGTCCTCCGGGGTGAGGTAGCTGCCGGACAACGCGTCCGCCTCACCGGCCACCAGCCGCACGAGCATCTCCGAGGAGTCCTCGGGCGTGGTGAACCGGCCGCTGTCGCGCTGGTCGGCCATCCACGCACCCACCCCGTCGATGTGGCGGTCGCCGGTCTTCCCGGCCTCCAGCTGCCTGCGGGTCAGGCCGAGGTCGACCAGTCCGGGGTGGTAGTTGAGCACCGACACCCCGGTGCCCGCCAGCTCCAGCGCGAGGTTCTCACCGAGCTTGATGGCGGCGGCCTTGGACACCGAGTAGCCGGAGACGTTGGGCCAGCGGTGCTTTCCGGCCGAGCTCACGATGTTGATCACTCGTCCGCGTCCGCGCTCCACCATGCCCGGCAACGCCGCCCGGCAGGCGCGCATGGTCCCGCGCACGTTCACCTCCATCGCCTGCCACCAGTGGTCCTCGTCCACCTCCCACAGGGGGCCGGCCGGACCGCTGACACCGGCGTTGTTGATCAGCACGTCGACCGAGCCGAACTCCTGCTCCGCCCGCTCGACGGCGCGGGTCAACGCCGTGCCGTCGGTGACGTCGGCCACCAGCGCCAGAGAAGGTGCGCCGATGGAGTCCGCCAGTTCGTCGAGCGCGGCCTGGTCGCGTCCGGTCAGGACCAGGTTCGCTCCGGCCTCGGCGAGCTCCCTGGCGAAGAGCCGCCCGAGACCGCCCGTCGCACCGGTCAGCAGCACCGTCGTCCCGGCCAGCGAAGGCCTCCCCACCTCGTGCGATCGCTCCGCTTCCTGTGCGCCGCCGAGGTGGATCCGCAGGTACTTCGCGAGGGCACCCGGCGTGGAGTGGTCGAAGATCGCCGTGGGCGGCACCGACTGCCCCGTCGCCTTCTCGACGCGGTTGCGCAGCTCCAGCACCGTGAGCGAGTCGAACCCGATTTCGAAGAAGCCGCGGTCGGGCTCCACCTCGCCCGCGCTCGCAAAGCCGAGCACCTGGGACACCAGCTTGCAGACCAGGTCGCGCAGGAAGGCCTCCTGGGCACCTTCGTCCTTGCCCGCCAGTTCGCCCCTGATGGACGGCACGGGCGCCGATTCCACCGCCGGACGCGACTTCACGTGCTCGCGCAGCAGCGGGGTCAGCGGCGCCGACTCGCTGTCGACGAGCTGACGGGTGTCCAGCCCGATCGGGGCGAGCATCGGCTCCTTCGAGCGCAACGCGACGTCGAACGTGGCCAGCGCGTCCTCTGTGGACAGAGCCTTGAGCCCGAGCCGGGCGAGCCGGCGCAGGTCCGCCTCGTCGAGGTGACCGGACAACTCGCTGCGCTCGGCCCACAGTCCCCACGCCAGCGACAGCGCGTGCTGCCCGGCGTTGTGCCTGCGCCGTGCGATGGCGTCGATGCAGGCGTTGGCGGCGGCGTAGTTGGCCTGGCCGGCCGTGCCCCACCAGGCGGCAGCGGAGGAGCAGACGACGAACCAGGTGAGGCCCGCGTCCCTCGTGAGCTCGTCGAGGTGCGTCACGGCGTCCACCTTGGCCGGCAGAACGGCCTCCAGCGCCTCCGCGGTCAGCGACTGGATCGTCGCGTCCCGCGAGGTTCCGGCGGCGTGGATCACGCCGGCCAGCGGCCGATCCGACGGGATCCGCGCGAGGACCCCGGCCAGCTGCTCGCGATCTGCCGCGTCGCAGGCCTCCACGGTGACGGAGGCCCCGAGCTCACGGAGTTCCGCGGACAGCCGGGCCATGCCGGGTGCGTCTGCTCCTCGGCGGCTCAGCAGGACCACGTCCCGAACCCCGTGCTCGCGCACGGCGTGCCGGGTCAACGCGGAGCCGACGACTCCGCCCGCACCGGTCACGAGCAACGAACCACCACGCCACTCGGGGGTGGACGGCCCGGCGGGTCCGGCACCGGCGAGCCTCGGCACGCGGACCTGTCCGCCGCGCACAGCGAGCTGCGGCTCGTCCGTGCCGACCAGGTCCCGCCAGGCCTTGTCCGACGCGGCGCTGCCGTCGAGGTCGATCAGCTGCAGCCTGCCGGGGTGCTCGGTCTGCGCGGAGCGCACCAGACCCCACACCGCCGCCGCGACCGGGTCGCCGTCCACCGCACCCCGGGTGAGCACGGCCAGCCGGGCACCGGGCTCGTGGTCCCGCTCCAGCCAGCCGCGCACGGAAGCCAGTGCCGCGTCCAGCGCGGTCCGGACCCGTCGCGGCAGTGGCATCGCAGGGTCACCGTTGTCGACGGTCAGCGTGAGGTGCCCGGTCCCTCGTGGCCCGGACAGCTTCTCCGGCGCCTTCCAGTCGATGCGGAACAGGGTCTCCTGCGCTTGTGCGGCACCGATCACCTGCAACTGCTCACGTACCACCGGCCGCGCGACGAGCTCGTCGGCGGAGAGGACCGGCATGCCCACGTTGTCCCAAGCGGTGATGCCGAACGAGTCCTGCCCCTCGCTCCGCAGGCGAACCCGCAGCGACGAGGCACCGGGTCCGTGCACCTCCACCCCCGCCCAGGAGAACGGCAGGCGCAGCACGTCCGCCGCCAGCGGGTGCAACGCCGAGTCCAGCAGCGCGGGGTGGACCAGGTAGTCGCCGGCTTCGTCCCGCACCGCCGCGGGCAGGGTCACCTCGGCGAAGACGTCGTCGCCGCGACGCCAGGCCCTGCGGACGCCCTGGAAGTCGGGTCCGTAGTCCAAGCCGTCCTCGGCGAGGCGGGAGTAGAGCCCGTCGAGGCCGACCGGCTCCGCGTTCGCGGGCGGCCACTCGGTCAGGTTCTCCCCCGAACCGGGCATGCCCGGAATGAGGCGGCCGGTGGCGTGCGCGGTCCACGGCGCGTCGGCCGAGGTGCGCGAGTGCAGTGTGAGGGCACGGCTGCCGTCACCCTGCGGCGCGGACACCTCCACCTGGACGTCCAGGGTGCCTTCAGCCGGGAGCACCACCGCGGACCGGAAGAGCAGTTCCGCCACCCGCGGGCAGCCGACCTGCCCACCGGCCTTGGCGGCCATCTCCAGCAGGGCCGTGCCGGGCACCACCGCGGCACCACCGACGCGGTGGCCACCGGCCCAGGCGGGACGCGCGGTGGACAACTGTCCGATGAGGACAGTGGTGTCGCTGCCGGCCAGGGACATCGAGGCGGTCAGCAACGGGTGCCCGACCGCGTCGAGGCCGGTACCCGTGACGCCTCGGGTGGCACGCGGGGTGTCGAGCCAGAAACGCTGCCGCTGGAAGGCGTAGGTGGGCAGCTCGACGTGCGGCAGCGTGACCTCGCCCAGGACCGCCGACCAGTCGACGGAGGTACCGCGGACGAACAGCTTGGCGACGGTGTCCAGCAGTGCTCGTGTCTCCACGCGGTCCTTGCGCAGCAGCGGCAGCGACACGGCCGACGGGGACAGGCTCGCCGACGCCGACGCCGAGAGCACGCTGTCGGGGCCCAGCTCCACGAAGGTCTTGACGCCACCGGCTTCGAGCACGCGCACGGCGTCCTCGAACCTCACCGACTCGCGCACGTGGCGGACCCAGTACTCCGCGGTGGTGAAGTCGCCCGCCCCGGCGTCCTGGCCGGTCAGCGTCGACACCATCGGGATGCTCGGCGCCGAGAACTCGATGCGGGACACGACGTCCCGGAACTGCTCCAGCATCGGCCCCATCAGGGGCGAGTGGAACGCGTGGCTGACCCGCAGGGCCTTCGTGCGGTGGCCGCGCGACCGCAGCTGCTCGGTGATCGCCTGCACTCCGGCGGCGGCACCGGACAGGACGGTGGCCCCGGGCCCGTTGACCGCGGCGATCCCCACCTCGTGCTCGCGACCGGCGAGCAGGTCGGTCACCTCGGCGGCGGCCGCCTCCACGGCCACCATGACGCCGCCTTCGGGCAGTTCGCCCATCAGCCTGCCGCGAGCGGCGACGAGCGTCGCGGCGTCGCGCAACGACATGACGCCGGCCACGTGGGCCGCGGCGATCTCGCCGATGGAGTGCCCGGCCACGCGGTCCGGTCGCACTCCCCACGCCTCCAGCAGGCGGAACAGCGAGACCTCGAGCGCGAACAGCGCGGGCTGCGCGTGCTCGGTCCGGTCCAGGCTGTCACCGGTGAAGACCAGGTCGCGCAGGCTGACGCCGAGCAGCGGGTCGAGCACCTCGGCCGCTTCGTCGAACGCGGCCGCGAAGGGCGGGTACGCCTCGTACAGCTCCCGTCCCATGCCGGCGCGCTGGCTGCCCTGACCGGCGAACAGGAAGGCGGTCCTGCCCGCCTGCTTCTCGGCCGCGACCACCAGGTTCGGCGCGTCGTCGCCGTGTGCGGCGGCGGTGAGGCCCGCCAGCAGCGAGTCACGATCGCCACCGAGGACGACGGCACGCTGGTCGAAGCGCGACCGCCTCATGAGGGCCGCCGCGACCGCGCGGTCGTCGTGGCCGGGCTCCCGGTCGAGGAAGTCCGCCAGCTTGGCCGCCTGCGCCCGCAGCGCCGCCGGGGTCCTGGCGCTGAGCACCCACGGCGTGATCGCCCCTGCTCGCGGCTCAGTCGCCGGGACGGCCGCTTCTGCCGGGCTTTCGAGGATGACGTGCGCGTTCGTGCCACTGATGCCGAACGACGACACCGCGGCTCGACGGGTCCCTTCCGGCCACGGCCGCGCCTCGGTCAGCAGCTCGACCGATCCGGCAGTCCAGTCCGCGTGCGGCGAAGGCTTGCTCACGTGGAGGGTCTTCGGCAGGACACCGTGCCGCATCGCCATGATCATTTTGATGATCCCGCCGACGCCCGCGGCGGCCTGGGTGTGGCCGGTGTTGGACTTCAGCGAACCAAGCCACAGCGGCCGGTCGCGGTTCTGGCCGTAGGTGCGGAGCACGGCCTGTGCCTCGATCGGGTCGCCCAGGGGCGTTCCTGTGCCGTGCGCCTCGACGACGTCGACGTCGGACGCGGTCAGCCGCGCGTCGGCCAGGGCTTGCTCGATGAGCCGGCGCTGAGCGGAGCCGCTCGGCGCGGTGAGGCCGTTGGAGGCGCCGTCGGAGTTGACCGCGCTGCCGCGGACCACCGCGAGCACCCGGTGCCCGTTGCGCCGTGCGTCGGAGAGCCGCTCCACCACGAGCATGCCCGCGCCTTCGGCCCAGCTGGTCCCGCTCGCGTCCGCGGAGAACGACCGGCAGCGCCCGTCGGCGGCGAGTGCGCGCTGGCGGCTGAACTCGACGAAGGTGACCGGGGTGGACATCACCGCCACACCGCCGACCAGCGCCATCGAGCACTCGCCGGTGCGCAGCGCCTGCGTGGCCAGGTGCAGGGCCACCAGGGAGGACGAACACGCGGTGTCGACCGACATCGTGGGCCCCTGCAGCCCGAAGACGTAGGAGATGCGGCCGGACGCGACGCTGCCGTGGCTGCCGACGGTCAGCATCCCCTCCATGCCGTCCGGGATGTCGCGGACGTCGCCGACGCGGGTGGAGTAGTCGTGGAACATCACGCCGGCGTAGACGCCGGTGCGGGATCCCTTCAGCGACAGCGGATCGATGCCGGCGTTCTCCAGTGCCTCCCACGACGTCTCCAGCAGCAGCCGCTGCTGCGGGTCGGTGGCCAGCGCCTCGCGGGGCGCGATGCCGAAGAACGAGGCGTCGAAGTCGGCGGCGTCGTGCAGGAACCCACCTTCACGGGCGTAGCTGGTGCCGCGGTGGGCGGGATCGTCGTGGAAGAGGGTGTCGAGGTCCCAGCCGCGGTTGTCGGGGAACGCCGTGATCGCGTCGGTACCGGTGGCGACCAGGTCCCACAGCTCCTGCGGTGAGCTGACCCCGCCGGGGAAGCGGGCCGCCATGCCGACGATCACGACCGGGTCGTCCCCGGCCTCTTCGGGTTCGGGATCGGGTTCGGTCGGCTGGATCACGTGGGTCACAGTGGTGTCCTTCTCGATCGAAAGTTCTTCCACGACGTGGTCGATCACGTCCAGTGGGCTGGGCCGGTCGAACAGCAGGGTCGGCGACAGGCGCAGGCCGGTCGCCTCGCGGAGGCGGTTGCGCAGTTCCAGTGCGGTCAGCGAGTCCATTCCCAGCGCGGAGAACGGCTGTCCGACCTGGTCGTCGCGCAGCCGGGCGTGGCCCAGCGCGGCCGCGGCGCTGGTGAGCACCAGCCGGGTCAGCTCTGCCCGGAGCTCGTCGCCGGTCAGTTCACCGAAGTCCGCGGAGGGCTCCGGTTCCGCCGCGGCGGGCTCGGTCACGACCGGCGTGCGGACGAGGTCGGCCGGCAGCGGCACGGGCTGTCCGGTGACGGACCGGAGGTCCAGGCGGACGGGCGCCAGCACCGGCTCGGTCGAGCGCAACGCACCGCCGAACGCCGCGACGGCGTCCGCTGTGGACAGTGGTGCGATTCCCACCCCGGCCATCCGCTGGAGGTCGGCGTCACCGAGGTCGATCCCGTGCAGCACCGGTCCCGTGTCGACCGGTGCCTCCTCCTCGTCGCCGATCCAGAACCGCTGCCGCTGGAAGGGGTAGGTCGGCAGGTCGGCGGCACGCACCCGCGTGCGCGTCGAGGGGACCGCGGTCGACCAGTCGACGTCCATCCCGCCTGTGAACGCCTCCGCGGCCGAAGTGAGGAAGCGGCGGAAGTCGCCCTCGTCGCGCCGGAGCGAGCCGACGACGACCGCGTCGTCGACGTCCGCGGCGGTCACCGTGTCCCCGACGGCGCCGACGAGCACGGGGTGCGAGCTGACTTCGACGAAGTGGCGGAAGCCCTCGGCCAGCAGCGCTTCGGTGGCCTCACCGAAGCGGACGGGCGCTCGCAGGTTGTGCGCCCGGTACGCGGCGTCCAGGCGGTCCGTCCAGGCGCAGTCCGCGGTGGAGAAGAACGGGGTGCTGCCCTGCCGCGGGCGGATCCCGGCGAGAGCCTCGACGACCTGCTCGCGGACGGAGTCGACGTGCGGGCTGTGCGAGGCGTAGTCCACGGCGATCCGCCGCGCCCGCAGGCCCTCCTGCTTCCACTGCGCCACCAGGGCCTCGACCGCGTCCTGGTCTCCGGAGACGACGGTCGAGCGAGCGCTGTTGACCACCGCGACCTCGACGCCGGGATGGCCGGCCAGGCGTGAACGGACCTCGTCGGCGGGCATGTCGACCGACGCCATCGCGCCGTGACCGGCCAGCTCGGCGGCGATGATCTTGCTGCGCAGGGCGACGACGGTCGCGGCGTCGTCGAGATCGAGCTTCCCGGAGACCACCGCGGCGGCGATCTCGCCCTGGGAGTGCCCCAGCACGGCGGCGGGCCGAACGCCCGCCGATGCCCACAGCCGGGCCAGCGACACCATCACGGCCCAGGACGCGGGCTGCACCACGTCGACGCGGTTGAGGCCGTCGCCGGTGCGCAGGACCTCGGTCAGGGACCAGTCCACGTGCGGTGCCAGCGCCTTCTCGCAGGCGGCGACGGAGTCTGCGAACACCTCGGAGACGTCGAGGAGGTCGCGGCTCATCCCCGCCCACTGCGCCTGCCCGGGGAAGACGAAAACGGGACCGGCGTCGGACTTCTCGCTGCGGCCCAGGACGACGCCCGCGCCGGGAACACCCTGTTCGATCCCGGCGAGACCGGCATCGAGCTCATCGGCGGTGGCGGCGAGCACGACGGCGCGGTGGTCGAAGAGCGTGCGCCGGGTGAGCAGCGCCTGAGCGAGGCCGGCGCGGTCGAGGTCCCGGCCGCGCAGGTTCCGGGCCTGGGCGCGCAGCGCCTCGGGCGTCTTCGCGCTCAGCACGAACGGCAGGGTCGCCTCGGTGTGGTCCGAGCTGGTCTCTCCGTCCTTTCCGGACCGAGGCGGTCCGGAGAGGACGACGTGGCAGTTCGCCCCGCCCACGCCGAAGGAGCTGACGCCGGCCAGCCGGGGCTCGGCGCTCCAGTCCTCGGTCTCGGTCTGGACCCTGATGCCCAGCTCGTCGAACGCGATGTCCGGGTTCGGCTCGGTGAAGTTGAGGCTGGGCGGGAGCTGTCCCCTGCTGATCGAGAGCACCGTCTTGAGCAGCCCCGCGATACCGGCCGCCCCTTCGAGGTGGCCGATGTTGGTCTTGACCGAGCCCACGCGCAGCGCGTCGGCCGGAGCGCGGCCGGCACCGAGCACCCGGCCCAGCGCCGAGGCCTCGACCGGGTCGCCCACCCTGGTGCCGGTGCCGTGCAGCTCTACGTACCGCACCTGCCGCGGGTCGACGTCCGCGGCGCGGTAGGCCGCGCGCAGGACCTCCGCCTGCGCGGTGGCGTCCGGGGTGGTGAGACCGTCGCTCGCGCCGTCGTTGTTGACCGCGCTGCCGCGGATCACGCAGAGGATGTCGTCCTGGTCGGCCAGCGCCTTCGCGAGCGGCTTGAGGACGACCACGCCGCCGCCCTCGCCGCGCACGTACCCGTTCGCCCTGGCGTCGAAGGTGTGGCAGCGCCCGTCCGGGGAAAGACCACCGAACTTGGCGGCACCGGCAGTGCTCTCCGGTGCGAGGTTCAGGTGCACGCCACCGGCCAGCGCGACCTCGCACTCACCGGTGCGGATGCTCTGGGCGGCGAGGTGCACCGCGACGAGCGCGGACGACTGGGCGGAGTCGACGGTGAAGCTGGGGCCCCGCAGCCCGAGGGTGTAGGAGATGCGGTTGGCGATGAGGGCGCGGCTGAGACCGGTGACCGTGTGGTGCCCGATTTCCTCGATCCCCTCGCGCTGCGCGAGCGTGGCGTAGTCGGATCCGAAGGCGCCCATGAACACACCGACGGCGTGCTCGCGCAGCGCAGCCGGAACCACGCCGGCGTTCTCCAGTGCTTCCCAGGCCAGCTCCAGCGCGAGCCGCTGCTGCGGGTCCATGTCCGCGGCTTCGCGCGGGGAGATGCCGAAGAACGCCGCGTCGAACCGGTCGACCTCGTCGAGGTAGCCGCCCCAGCGTGAGTTCGCCCGGCCGGGCCGCGACAGGTCGGCGTCGTACAGGGCGTTCGCGTCCCACCGCGTGGCAGGGGTCTCGGTGACGGCGCTTGCACCCGCGACGAGCAGTCTCCAGAAGGCGTCCGGGTTCTCCGCCCGGGGAAGGCGGCAGGACAGGCCGATGACGGCGATCCCATCCTGTGCGGCGGCAGCGGCGTGGTCGGGCGTGATCATGTGTGACTGAGTTCCTTCAACTGGCGGCGACGGTGCGCGAAGGCGGTGCTTTCTCGCGGTACCAGGGGGTTCACCGTTGAACGCCACAGGGATCCGATCAAGGCTCGGCGTAACGGGAACGCAGGTGCCGCAGGTAGGCGGCGGCGTCGCGGTGAGGGTGGTCCTGAGCACCGCGGCGGTGCAGGTCGAGGCTGCCGCCGGGGTGCAGGCGCAGCGTCGTGGTGGCTCGCCGGACGGGCTCGGACCGGCTGCTGTCCGCGAGGTCCAGCACGGGCGTGCCGGGCGGGAACATCGCGAGGGCGTCGGCGGCCGAGGCCACCGGCGGGTGGCCGGTGCGGTTCGCGCTGCTCACGTAGAGCAGCGGGAACGGGTCCAGCACCGGGCGCACCGGCGTCCAGCGAGCGCCGAACAGCAGCGTCCAGGCGTCCCTGGTGGCGGGCGCCAGCCAGCCGGGGACGCCGGGCGACGTCGGTACGAGCAGGGTGACGTGCTCGTCGCCGAGCAGCCGGTGGGCCAGGGCGGCCGCCGCCGGCTCGAGCGTCGTCGCCGAGATGATCTCGGTGAGGACGTCGGGGCTGTGCGCCCACACCGCGACGGCCTGGTCGACCGGACGGCCCTTGGCGGCGTTGACCGCGGCCGGGGTGGTGGCGGTGACGACGTGCGTCAGCGGGGCGGGGTTCGGCAGCACCACCGCCTCCCCCCTGCCCAGCGCGTCTCGCACGTCTTCGAGGTCGACGATCACCGCTGTCCCGCTCCGGCGCGCAGCCCGTCGAGGTAGTGGGCGAACGCCTGGTCGTCCACCACCGCGTGGCCCTGCTGGTAGGCGCGGGACTTGACCCAGGCCATCGCCGTGCGCGCGCCGGCGGCGTCGAGCTCGTGGCCGAGGCGGCCGGCGACAGCGGTGACGACACGGGCGCTGGCCAGATGGGTGAGCACGACGCTCGGCGTGATGCCCAGCTGCTCCGGGGCGAAGGGCTGGAACAGCTCCGGGTGCACGAACGGGGTGCCGGTGGAGATCGTGCCGACACCGGTGCCCACCACCGGGGTGGTCACCCCCAGCGGGACACCGATCTCCTCGGCCACGGCCTGGGCCAGGCGGGGCAGCCGGGTCAGGTCCGGGGGCGTGCTCCACGCGTCGGCGTCCTCGCCGAGCAGCACCTTGGTCCGGTCGGCGCGGTAGGCCAGCAGGAACAGCACCTGCTCGGTCGCCACCAGACCGGAGCGCTCGGCAACGCCCAGCCACGAGGAGGACACCACCCGCGCACCACTGCTCAAGGCTTCGAGTGTGTTGGCCAGCCCCAGGCCGAGGTCGTTGTGCGCGTGCGAAGCGAGCACCACGCCTTCGGAGCGCGCGGCCGCGAACATCGCGCCCGACTCGGCGGGCAACTGGTCTCCCACGGTGTCCGCGAGGAACACCACCCCCGCTCCCGCGGCCGTCAGCTCACGCGCGGCGTCCGCGAGCAGACCGTGATCGGCACGAGACGCGTCGGCCAGGCACACGTCCACCGCGACCCCGGCACCCAGCGAGTCGCTCACCAGGGCGGCACCGGCGCGCACGGCCTCGGCGGCCCGCCGGTGCGTCATGACCTCCGCCATGGCCTCCGACGCCGGGACCACGAGCATGACCCGCGCATGCGCGATGCCGTGCACGGAAGCGATCGCCTGTCGTACGTCCGCGGCCGTCCCCCGGCAGACCGCCGCGGGACTCACCGTTCCCTCGGCCTCCACCGCGACCCGGCGCACGGCCTCGAACTCCTCCTTGCACACCGCCGGGAAACCTGCGGCGAACACGACGTGCCGAGGACCGTCCTCACCGAACATCGCCCCCTGCTCGCGCGCCAGCCGCACCCGGAATTCGGGGCTCATCAAGGTCTTGCCCTGCGCCCCGTCCCGCGCCGACTCCTCCCAGAGCACGACCCTGCCGGCCAACGCCGATTCCCGCACCACATCCGGCTCAGCGATCATTGTGCACCGTTGCCAATCTGTTCTCGTCGACTCTGACGCCTGCACGCCACCGTTCCGCGGTGTTCTCCCGGCAAACTCGGTCCGTCGCCTGGTGAAGCCGATTCTGCATTGATGTCCGTTGCGCAGAAGGAGCTGTTCGCCTGGATGCGGTGAATTCTCTTTGCGCCGACATCTCGATCCTGGAGCAGATCGACCGCCCGCACATCACGGAAAACCGCAACGACAAAAACATCCGTCGCGACCGATCTTCGGCATCATCGACGCGTACAGCGTTTCACCTGGTAGGCGACAGAACGGCTGAGATCACCACGTACGAGCCGTCCGCCCCCGGCAGATGCTCGGACGTGCGTCACCTTCGGCTGGCGCACATCCAGGCTAACCAGTTCCGCATCGGCCCCACTGCGGAAGTCCGCAGTGCCGACGGCGGGAGCCGGACGCCTTCGGGTGAAGACCTCGAGGACACGCCCAGCCCTGCCGGCGGTGGTGACGTCGAGGCTTTCTCACCGGAAGATGAATGGACATCCTCACTCCAGTCGCGCGAGCGTGACGCAGAGCGCAGACCAGTTGGGTGCCGGGCCTCTCGGCCGGCACCAGCGTGCGGTCGTCGAGAACCAGGACGAGCCGAGCGGATCCCGCGTGGTGACGCGCCGCACAGTCCCCGGCTCGGTCGCGGTGGCGAGGAATGCCAGCGGTGCCAGGGAGGTCAGGGTTCACGCGTGCCGGTCGGCCCGATCGATGACCTCGCTCCGCACCTCGGGCGGCGGTTCACCGATGATCTCGGGCCTCGAGGCCCGAGATCACGAAGTCGTCCCGCCGTGCGCCCCACTCGGCTTCGCTCACGGTCCGCTCCTTCGCGCGACGCTCGGCACGCAGACGGTAGACCGCGCCTGACAACAGGAGAAGGATCGCGTTCTGCTGGGCGGAACCGGCGGCGGATCGGTGTTCAGCCCTGCGGAACGAAGGACGACGTGCTCAACGCGCTGTCGTAGCCTCGCCCTGTGAACTGGACCGTGGACGTGCCGGTGGACGCGTTGCCAGAACTTCCACCTCTGCCTGGGCCACTGCTGCGGAAGCTGACGGACGCCCTGTCGCGTCCGGCTGCTCAGCAGCCCGAATGGCCTGACGCCGAACAGGTGCGTCGTGTGCGGACCGTGCTCGAGAGCGTGCCGCCGATCACCGTGCCCGCCGAGATCGACCGGCTGCACACGCAACTGGCGCAGGTCGCGAACGGTGAGGCGTTTCTGCTGCAGGGCGGTGACTGCGCGGAGACGTTCGCCGACAACACCGAGCCGCACATCCGCGCGAACATCCGGACCCTGCTGCAGATGGCCGTGGTGCTGACCTACGGCGCGAGCCTGCCCGTGGTGAAGGTCGGCCGCATCGCCGGCCAGTACGCCAAGCCGCGTTCGTCGAACATCGACGCGCTGGGGCTGCCGTCCTACCGCGGCGACATCATCAACTCCCTGGTGGCCACGCCCGAGGCCCGTGTTCCGGACCCGGGTCGCATGATCCGCGCCTACGCCAACGCGGGTGCGGCCATGAACCTGCTGCGGGCGCTGACCGGCGCGGGTCTGGCGGACCTGCACCGGGTGCACGACTGGAACCGCGACTTCGTGCGCACCTCGCCCGCGGGCGAGCGCTACGAGGCCCTGGCCGGCGAGATCGACCGCAGCCTGAAATTCATGGCTGCCTGTGACATGTACGACCAGTCGCTGCACGGCACGGAGATCTTCGCCTCGCACGAGGCGCTGCTGCTGGACTACGAGCGCGCGCTGCTGCGCCTGGACACCACCGGCGACGAGCCCCGCCTCTACGACCTGTCGGCGCACTTCGTGTGGATCGGTGAGCGCACCCGCCAGCTCGACGGCGCGCACATCGCCTTCGCCGAGATGCTGGCGAACCCGATCGGTCTGAAGATCGGGCCGTCGACGTCGCCGGAGATGGCCGTCGAGTACGTCGAGCGCCTCGACCCCCGCAACGAACCGGGCCGTCTGACGCTCATCTCGCGCATGGGCAACCAGAAGGTGCGCGACGTGCTGCCCGCCATCGTGGAGAAGGTCGAGGCCAGCGGCCACAAGGTCATCTGGCAGTGCGACCCGATGCACGGCAACACCCACGAGTCGTCCACCGGCTACAAGACCCGGCACTTCGACCGCATCGTCGACGAGGTCCAGGGCTTCTTCGAGGTGCACCGCCGCCTCGGCACGCATCCCGGCGGCATCCACATCGAACTCACCGGTGAGGACGTCACCGAGTGCCTCGGCGGCGCCCAGGAAATCTCCGACGCCGACCTCGCCGGCCGCTACGAAACCGCCTGCGACCCACGCCTGAACACCCAGCAGTCGCTCGAGCTCGCGTTCCTCGTCGCCGAGATGCTGCGAACCGAATCCCGTCCTCGGTACGAAGCCCTCACCGCCTGATCGCTCCGCGGCGTCCGGCCAGGCGCAAAGTCTCCCGAAAATCGGCCGAAATGCCGATGTCGCGATTGGACGGTCACAGGAACCCTGATCACATGATCTTCAGTTTTCCCGCCGGGCTGCTGCTCGGCGTGCTGACCAACCTCGGACAAGGCGTTCTCCCCGGCAGCTTCAACTCCCTCGCCAACTCCGGCGCCATCTGGGTCGTCGCGGCGTTCATCGCCGGCGCCCGGTCGCGACGACCGATCCTCGCCGGCACGCTGACCCAGGTCGGCGCTGTTGCCGGCTACTACGGGTACGCCGAGCTCTTCCGCGACGGCATGGGCGACCTCTACGCCCCGTCGGTGTGGCTGGCACTGGCTTTCGTCGCGGGGCCTCTCTTCGGGACAGCCGGCAGCTGGTGGCGGCAAGACCGGGGTTGGCGGCACTGGACAGGCGCGGGAGCCCTGGGCGCGGTGTTCGGCATGGAAGGCTTGTGGCACCTGTTCGTGCTCGGCTACCGCGACACAGGGATCACCGCCTGCGCACTCGCGGTGGTGTTGCCGTTGCTGATCTCGCGCAGCCGTTGGCAGGCCCTCGCGGTCTCAGCGGCGCTCTCGTTCGTCGCCCTGGGTTGCCTGCTGCTGATCTCGCACGTGACCGGCCTGTGAGCGATCAGTTCAGGACGAACGTCCTGATGCTGCGAGCCGGCAGCTGAGCGTTGAACGTCCCGCCGGAGATCGTGAAGTTGTTGTAGTGGGCGAGGTTCGCGCCGGCGTTCGTCAACCAGGTCGAGGCTGTCGCCGAACCGGTGTCGCGGATGGTGAACACGTGGTCCACCGGCGACGTGTTCTTGTTGATGGCCACGATCACGATCCTGGCCCCGCTCTTGAACGCCGAGATGTAGACGTTCGCCTGCGGGTTCGCGGTCGCGGTGATCCGCGAGTAGCCGGGGCGCACCCACCTCGCGAAGTGCGCCATGTTGGCCCCGCGCTTGCTGATCTGCCCGTCCTCGCGCATGGGGCCGTAGGAGCGGCGGATGTACCACCACACGTAGGTCTGGAACCGGCCGTCCACCAACGCCCGGTGGATGTGCTCGCCCACGTCGAGGGCCTGCGGCCACAGATCGGCGGAGTCGCTGCTGTTGGGGTGGTAGACCTCCGTCATCCACAGCTCCTTGCCGGCACCCTTCTGCCGGAAGAGCGGGTAGGGGAAGTCCGCGGGCTGGGTGCCGTAGAGGTGCGCGCCGATGATGTCCACGTTCGCCAGCGCGGCGGGGTCGTTGAGGATGGGGTCGGAGAGGTTCTTGCGGTACTGGAACGACTCGGGGGCGATGACCCTCGTGTTGATCGCCCCCGCGTTCTCGCGCAGGAACCGCACGATCTCGCTGGACGTCCACGCCGTCCACTCATGCGCGTAGTCCGGCTCGTTCTGGACCGAGATGCCGTACAGGTTCACCCCGTTGCCCGCCATGAAGGCGACGAAGTCGTTGAGGTGCTGCGCATAGGCGCCGTATGAGGCGTAACGCAGCCTCTTTCCCCCGGAGAAGGTCTCGGTCATCGACGCCGGCGGGTTCCACGGCGAGGCGATGACCTTGGCCCCGAGCTCGACCGCACGCCGCGCCGTGGCCACCTCGCGACTCCAGTTGGCCCGGTCCTCGTGCACGGGGATGCGCAGCACGGTGAAGCCGAGCTGCCCCGCGCCGTTGCCGAAGGCGGTGTCGCGCTGGGCGGCGGTCAGGTCGTTGATCCAGACGGTGTGGTTCATCCCGCCGAAGCCGAGGATCGTCTGCTGCACGTTCGACGGTTCGACGACCACCGATGTCGCCGCGGAAGCCGGTGTCGCCGTCGCGAGCACCGGCAGTGCGGCGCCCGCGGCCAGCAGCGTGCGCCGGTGCACGAGCGGCGATTTGTCCTCCGAATGGTCTCGACCTGCCGTCATCACGTCTCCAGGGAGTTCATCTCATTCAAGACTCAAACAATTCGGATTCCGCGACTCAGTCGTAACAGCGCCCGCAACTGCGGTCAAGGCGTTCGACAGTCGAACAAGTCGAATACCGGAAATGCGCTGCGGCAATGTCCTCTGCGCTTTTCGACACGGCCTGGGGGCGAAGTCGCCCAGTGCGACGGCACCGGCCACCACGAGCCGACTGCGCGGTCGTCGAAGGCATCCAGAACCGCGGTGGTCCCCGGCAGGGTCGCTGAACCCGGCTCCCCGCTGGACCGGCTCCGTTCACCCGGTCGAGCGACGACCGCGGAGTCCCGGTGTGGACCGTTCGGCGAAGATCACCGCTTGCGCTGTTCCGGCGGCGGTTCGCGCTGGTACAGCGGGGTACTCGGAGAGCATGACCGCAAATCCCGCACATTCGGATCCCAACCGCAACGCCGGGCTGAAGGGTGGCGGTGCTCCCCGGGACACGCCGCCCGACCCGGATCCCGCCCGTACGCCGGGCCTGGAGCGAGGCGGCGGCGTCGCACCGGGCGACACCCCGCCCGACTCCGGCCAGACGTCCGGCCTGTCCCATCCGCAACCGATGCCGTCGCGCAAGGCTCCGATCGTGACGCTGGTGGCGATCGTGATCGTGACCCTGCTGACGCTCGCCTTCATGGTCGCGTCGGTGATGGGCTGGTTCAACGCGTTCTGAGTGCGATCGGCCGTCGGCGGCAGGGAAGGTCCGGTGGCATGACGCCGCGCCGGAGGGAAGTCGACATCACGAGCCGGGCCGGGCCGCAGCGGCTGCGGTCGATGCCGCCTGCACCGCGTCGGCGGCTAATCGTCGCGCCGCGAAGTCGATTTCGCCACATTCGACAGAATTCCTGTCTCTCCAAATTCGTGCGGGCCACAACCGCAGTCCGCGCTTTTTCCCCATGCGATTCGTCAGCTCAGTGGAGCAACAACACAGCCCGCGACATCATGGTGCGGTCACGACGAGAACCGCGTTTTGACCACCGAACCCGAACGAGTTGCTGACCGCCACCCTGTGCGACGCGAGTCGAGGAGCCTTCGCCACGACGTCGAGCCCGATCTCCGGGTCGAGCGTTTCGAAGTTCGCCGTCGGCGGGACGACGCCCTCGCAGCGCCAGAACCGTGCACATGGCCTCGATCGCCCCGGCAGCACCCAAAGCGTGTCCCATTACACCCTTGGTGGAGGTCATAGCCACTCGGTCGCCGAACACGCGCTGGATCAGCCTCGTCTCGGTGGCGTCGTTGATCTTCGTCGACGTGCCGTGCGCGTTGACGTGGTCGACGTCCGCCGCCGTCAGGCCCGCGTCGTCCAGCGCCGAGCGGACCGCCGCTCCACCGCGTCACCGGACGGGTCGGGAGTCGTCGCGTGATGGGCGTCCGCCGACGCGCCGTACCCGCTGATCATCCCGTGCACGCGGGCACCTCCTGCCCTTGCGTCGGCGACGCGCTCCAGCACGAGGACCGCGGCTCCCTCAGCCGCCACGAAACCGTCACGACCGGCGTCGAAAGGCCTCGGCGCGGCGTTCGGGTCCGAGGCGCGGCGGGACAGCGCGCCCATCCTGGCGAACCCCGTGATCATCGTCGACCGATCGCGGCCTCCGCGCCTCCGGTGATCACCACGTCGCAGCGTCCGCCGCGCAACAGATCTCGTGCCGAGTCCGGTCACCGCCACTGCGAAACCCGCACCCGGCCACGACATCAGGCGGCGACAGTCCTGGCGTCGATCAGCTCCGCGACGTCCTGGACGGACTGGTCGGGAGTGATCTCCTGCTCGTCCACCTCGACGCCGAACTCCTTCTGCGCCACCATCGCGAGCTCCACCAGCGCGAGCGAGTCGAAGTCAAGCTCCTCGAAGGTGACCGTGCCGCTGACCCGCTGCTCGGACGCGCCGAAGTGCGAGACGAGCAGCGTGGTCAACCGGTTCAAAGTGTCGTTGTTGCTCATGGTGTGGTCCTCCGGGATGTGAGCGGAATGAGTTCGCGGCCGGGTCAGCCGAGGTCGATGCCCGGCCAGGTGATCACAGTGGAGCCCCAGCCGAGACCCGCGCCGAAAGAGGTGATGAGGACGCGGTGGCCGGGGAGGACGTCTCCTGCCGCGGCCGCGTCGGCGAGGACGAGAGGGATGGAGGCGGCGACGGTGTTGCCCACGCGGTCGACGTTCATGACGACACGTTCTCCGGGCACCTCGAGAGTGCGCGCCACCGCCGCGAGGTCCGGGCGTGCGGCAAGGCGGTGATCCGCTGCCATGCGTTCTCCCGTTGCTCGACTGCACCAGCGCCTCGACTGATGCGCAGGGCGGCACACGACGGCACCGGCGCCCTCCACGTCGGCGGGACCTCACGAGACTAGGTCAGAGCTGAGCCGAGCCGGACTGCGGAAATCCGCAATCCTCGCTCGTGAGGTCAGTCGTTCATGCCTCACCAGCCAAGTCAGTTCTCGTTGGAAATCAAACGACGCGACAAGGTCCTAAATGGACCTTCTACTGGACCGCTTTCATTGGACCGAAAGGATGAAACCTTTCCGCAACCTTGCTTCCTGACACAGATTCTGCTCCACCGGTTCGCCGCCAGACGACTGCGGTTCTCCACAGTGCCGAATCGCTTCCTCCACCGCACTGTCGTTCTTGCCCCTGCCGCTCAGCGCACCCGTGATCCCACCGCGGCGGGAGAAGACCCGGACGGAAACGCCACACCGCTGACCGGCCTGCCCCGATCTCCATGCCCGACAAGAAAAGGATCGAACGCGTGGCTTCGCACGAGGCCCCCCGCCCGCGATGTCGCACGCGTTCCCGTCCGTCATCGGACTGCGCACAGACCCAGGAAGGCCTGTCGCTCCTGTCCGATCCGCCGCCGGTCCGACCTCGAGAGCTGACAGGAACAGGAATTCCTTGACAACGACGACGAACACGACCGACGTGCCGACGCCGGTCAAGCTCGGCGCCCGCGACGCGCTGGGCGCGCTCGTGGATCCGGGCAGCCTGCTGGAGTTCGGCGCCGAGGCGACCCACCAGTGCACCGCCTTCGGCATGCAGGCCAAGCGGCCCGCCGGTGACGCCGTGATCACCGGCACCGCCGAGATCGACGCGCGGCCCGCGGCCGTGTTCGCCCAGGACGTCTCCGTGCTCGGGGGCACTCTCGGGGCCACGCACGCGCAGAAGATCGCCCAAGTGCTCGACCAGGCGCAACGGGCCCGGTGTCCCGTGGTGGGCGTGCTGGACTCCGGCGGTGCGCGCATCCAGGAGGGCGTCTCCGCTCTGGACGGGTACGCGTCGATCTTCCGCCGCAACGTGGCCCTGTCCGGCCGCGTTCCCCAGATCAGCGTGATCCTCGGCGCTTGCGCCGGTGGTGCGGCCTACTCCCCCGCGCTGACCGACCTGATCGTGATGGACCGCCGGGCCTACATGTTCCTCACCGGTCCGAAAGTGGTGCGCAGCGTGACGAGTGAGGAGGTCACCGCCGAGGAGCTCGGCGGCGCCCACGTGCACTCGGCGATGTCAGGTCTCGCGCACCTCGTGACCGAACGTCCCGAGGACGCGTTCCCGTTGGTCCGCAAGGTGCTTTCCTACCTGCCCAGCTCTTGCTGGGACGAACTGCCGCTGCACCTGGCACGCGACCCGGAGCTGGTTCCCGAGGTCCCCGCGGAGCAGCGCAAGACCTACGACGTGCGGCAGGTCGTCCGCGGACTGGTCGACGCGGACAGCTTCCTCGAACTGCAGCCGCACTACGCCCCGAACATCGTCATCGGTTTCGCGTGCCTCGACGGAATGCCCGTGGGGGTGGTGGCCAACCAGCCGAACACGTTGGCCGGCACGCTCAACACGCAGGCGGCGGAGAAGGGCGCGCGGTTCGTGCGGATGTGCGACGCCTTCGGCCTCCCGCTGGTCACCCTGGTCGACACACCGGGGTTCATGCCGGGGCGGTCGCAGGAAACCGACGGCGTCATCCGCCGCGGAGCCAAGCTGTTGTACGCCTTCTCGGAGGCCACGGTGCCCCGGGTGACCGTGATCCTCCGCAAGGCGTACGGCGGGGCGTACATCGTGATGAACTCCAAACAGCTCGGCGCCGACCGCGTGTTCGCCTGGCCGACGGCGGAGATCGGGGTGATGGGCGCGGAAGGCGCGGTGGAGATCGTGTTCCGCCGCGAGCTCGCGGCGGATCCGGGCAGGCGCCAGGAACTGCTCGACAACTACCGCGCGGAGGCGCTCTCACCGGCACTGGCGACCTCCCGCCAGGCGGTCGACGCCATGATCACCCCCGCGGAGACCCGCGACGCGATCATCAAGGTCATCCGTCCGCTGATGCGCGCCCGGCAGCCTCGTCACAGCCACGACAACATGCCGCAGTGACGACACCCGGAGCCTCGGAGACCACCGAGGACGGCTGTTCGCCAATCCTGGACCTGAGACTTCACCCGCATCGCCTTTCGCCGTGCCCGGCAGAGCGGTGAAGCCGGTTCGATCGACTCGCCGAGCGCTCGGCGACGAGCGCCACCTGGAGGGACCATGCTTTCGCAGCAGGATGCGAACCTTTCCGCGAGAGCGTTTTCGTGCTGCACCGAATGTGCTGCCGGAGCCCCGGACTTCGGTTCCGCCGAACTCTTCTCGAACGGACAGCCGCACGCCGTGCTGACCCGGTTCCGCGAAGCCGCGGCTGTGCACAGGCTCGCGTCCGCCGCCGTCGGCGACGAGTTCTGGGGCGTCTTCCGCGCCGAGGAGGCGAAGGTCGTCCTGGGCGACGACGACGTCTTCCTCTCCGGTCAGGGTGTCTTCCCGTGGAACGGGCCCGCCAACCCGGACCCGTTGCGCGGCAGCATCCTGATCGCCACGGATGGCGAACATCGAAGCGTCGTGCGTTCCGCCATGAAGGACCTGTTCACCAAACGGCGCGTCGAGACCCGGACCGCGGCTCTGACCGAAGCGCTCGAACGCCTGGTGCGGCCCCGGATCGACACCGCGGCGTTCGACTTCAACGCCGAGATCGCCTGGCCGCTCGCGTTGGCGTCCATGGCCGATCTCCTGGGGCTGGACGAGCCGCAGATGTCGGAGATCGGCGACCAGGTCGCGGGCATCCTCGGTGACACCGGCTCGGAGGCCTTCACCGGTACCGACCGGGAGTCGGCACGCCAGGCCCTGGCCAAGGCGGCGGGCCTCTTCAGCGATCTGATGGTGGGACACCGCGACGCCGGGCAGAACAACCTGATCGGTCACCTGCACCGGGCCGAACGCGTCGGCCGGATCTCGCGCAAGGACGTGCTCTCCAACCTGATCGGTGTCGTCGTCGGGGGCACTGTCGCACCTCGCCTGGCCTTCACGGGGCTGGCCGTGCTGCTCGCCCGGGAGCCGTCCTGGCTCTCGCGTCTCGCGGCCGCGCCTGAGCTGGTGTCCGGCTTCGTCGACGAGGCGCTGCGCTGGACCGCACCGACCACCACGATCGGCAGGACCGCGGGTCGTGACGTGGAGCTGGGTGGACGGCTCATCCGCCGGGGCGACACCGTGCGGGTGGTGCTCGGCGCGGTCCTGCGCGATCCGCGCTGCTACCGCGATCCGGACGTGTTCGACCCGCTGCGCAGGGAAGGCACGAGCATGGCCTTCGGTTTCGGCCCGCACCACTGCCTGGGCGCCGTCGTCGCCAAGTCGCAGCTGACCGCGCTGCTGGAGTTCTTCGTGGAGAACCGGCTTCGCGTCGTCCTCTCCGGACAACCGACCACGACCAGGTCCAACACCTTCACCGGCTACCGGGCCGTACCTGTGCGACTGCTGCAGGACGGACCGAGGCCGGCTTCCCGCTGACCACCAACACCGACGAAAAGTGGAGATCGACATGAGCGACCGCCTTGCCGAGACGAACACCGAAACCGAGAACGCGATCATCGACGTGCTCGCCGAGCTGCTGATGCTCTCGCCCGGGGACATCGCGCTGGACCAGTCGTTCGCCGACGTCGGCGTGGACTCGATCCTCGCCGTCGAGTTCGTCAGCATGTTGCGCACCAAGTTCGACAGCGTCATCACGGTCGACACCATCTACGACAACGACAGCGTCCGTCGGCTGGCGGCTGCCCTCAAGCCCGTCGTCACGGGGTGACCGAGTGGGAAGCCGAACTGGTCGCGAGGAGGTCTTCGCCGTGCTGAAGGAGCAGCTGCTCGCGGTGCTGCCGGACCTCGACCCCGCCTCGGTCGTCCCGAGCGCCAGCATGAGGTCGCTCGGTGCCGACTCGATGGATCGGATGGACGTCGTGGTCGGCACCGTCGAAGCGTTGGGCATCGACGCGGCACTGCACCGGTTCGGTGACGCCGCGAACCTCGGCGAGCTGACCGAACTGATCCTCGAGGCGGTGCCGGCATGACCGCGGTCGGCATCGAGGACATCGGCGCCTACTTCGGCACCGCCCACGTCGAGGTCGACGAGCTGTTCCAGGCTCGCGGCCTGGAACCGGCGAGGCTTGCGAACCTGTTGATGCGGCGCAAGAGCGTTGCGCTGCCGTGCGAGGACATCGTCACGATGGCGGTCAACGCCGCTCGGCCGGTGCTCGACCGCCTCGGCGCGGAGGGCAGGGCGACCATCGAGACGGTGGTCGTGGCGACCGAGAGCGGTGTGGACCTCGCGAAGTCCGCCGCGGCGTTCGCCCTTGCTTTCCTGGACCTGCCGAAGACGTGCCGGGTGTTCGAGGTCAAGCAGGCCTGTCACGGCGGTGCCGCCGCTTTCCAGATGGCGGCCGCTTCGCTCGCCGTCTCGCCGCGTCGCGGCAGGGCGCTGGTCATCGCCGGTGACGCGCCGATTCCCGTCCAGGGCAGTTACGCGGAACCCAGCCAGGGCGCCGGGGCGATCGCGGTCCTGCTCGGCGAACCACGCCTCGCCCGGTGGCACGCGGACCGCTACGGCCTGTGGAGCTTCGACAACACCGACTTCCGCCGGCCGGCGGTCGACGTCGACGTGATCAACGTCGACCTGTCCATCATGTCGTACATCGACTGCCTCATCGGCTCGTACAAGAACTACGCCGAGCACACCGCGTCCGACTTCGGCGCGTCGTTCGACGCGCTGGCGATGCACACGCCGTTCCCGGGAATGGTGCGCGGAGCGCACCGCACCGCGGCACGGCGACTGTCCGGGATGGGCGCCGCCGAGATCGACCTGGACTTCAAGAAGCGGGTCAGCGCCTCGCTGGAAGTCCCGGCCGAGGTCGGCAACATCTACTCCGGCTGCACCCTGATGGCCCTGGCGAGCTCGTTGCGCCACCATTCGACGACGACCGGTCACGAGCTCGGTGTCTACTCCTACGGAGGCGGGTGTTCGTCCGAGTTCATCGGTCTCACCGCTTCCGCGGACACCGAACGCGCGCCGGCGGCGGCACAGCTCGACGCCGCGCTGTCCGCGCGCACGAAGATCAGCGTCGAACGCTACGACGCCGTGCTCGACGTCGCTCGCCGCACCCTGCCGGGCACACCGGACGCCGATGACTGCCTTCGCGGCGTCGGAGACCTCGTCACCACGGCCGCGCACACCACAGGGCCGTTGCTGATGCTCGGTTCGATCAAGGATCACCACCGGGAGTACCTGTGGTGCGACAAGGACATGACATGACATCCGACGGTTTGCGAGTGGTCCCCAAGCCGGGTCACCTCGTGCTGGAGCTCAACGACGTCGAGTCCCGCAACGCGCTCACGCCGGCGTTGATCGCCCAGTTGCACGCCGCGCTCGACCAGGCCGAGGCCGACCCGGGGTGCCGCGCCGTCGTACTCCTCTCCGACGGCCCGGTCTTCTCCGCGGGTGCGCACATCACCGAACTCGGCGAGGCCGAGTTCAAGGGGCTGACCACCGGTCTGTGGCACCTTCTCACCCGGATGAGCTCGGGTCCGGTGCCCACCGTCGCCGTCATGCAGGGCTGGGCCAGCGGCGGTGGGGTCGGTCTGGCCGCGGCCTGCGACGTCGTGATCGCCTCGCCCGAAGTGACCCTTCAGCTCACCGAGGTCTTCTTCGGCATGCTGCCCACCATCATCATGCCGTGGATCGCCCGGCGCGTGGGAGAGCACCGGTCGCTCCGGCTGGCGATGCTCGCGGATCAGCTCACCGCCGCCGAGTCCGAGCGGATCGGACTCGTCGACATCGTGAGCGACGACCCGCGGGCGGCGATGCGCAAGGTGCTGCTCTCGTTGCGCCGCTCGGATCGTGACACCCTCGCGGACCTCAAGCAGGCGCATCAGGCCCTTTTCCCGGCCGACAACCAGTACGGGTTGATGGCGGAACGGGTGTTCGGCGCACGCCTGAACGACCCGAAGGTCTCCCAGCGGATCAAGGCATTGGTGACGGAGGGATTGTTGTGAGCAACGCCAACGCGGTTCCCGGGCAGGTGTTCGGACCGATCTCCGTGGAGTTCGAAGCGCCGATCGCCACGGTGCGCTTCGCCGATGCCGAAAACGGCAACACGTTCCGCAGAGAGTGGCTCGACCACCTCTTCCAAGCGGTCGAAGCGGCGACCGACCACCCGGACACCCGTGTGGTCATCGCGGCCGGCATGCCTTCCGTGTTCTGCGCGGGAGCGACCAGGGAGACGCTGGTCGGCATCGCCGACGGTCTGCCGCTGCCGGAGTACCGGCGGTTCGCCAGGGTCTTCGCGACGTGTCCGCTACCGGTGGTCGCCGAGATGCAGGGCCACGCGCTGGGCGGCGGACTCGTGCTCGGGCTCTACGCCGATGTCGCCGTGCTGAGCGAACGGTCGTACTACGCGGCCAACTTCATGCAGTACGGCGTCGCACCGTACGTCGGAGCGACCTACGTCGTCCCCGCCAAAATCGGGGAGGCGCTGGGCACCGAGATGTTGCTGACCGCACGCGGCTATCGCGGCATCGAGCTCAAGCAGCGCGGCTGCGGCGTGCAGGTGGTCGCGCACGACGAGGTGCCGGCCACGGCCCGCAACCTGGCCCTGATGATCGCGCGTTCGCCGCGTGCCAGCCTCGAACTGCTCAAACTCGAGCTGATGGGCAAGTGCCTCGCGGGATCGGACGCGGCGATGGAAAGGGAGCTGGAGCCCCACATGACCTCCCGCGAACTGCCCGATGTCGTCTCACTGACCGAAGAGGGTTACGGCTTGCTGCGGACCACGACGTCATGACCGCGTCCGCGGGCCGGGCTGCGGTCGCGGTGCGGGCCGCCACCGTGCTCACCCCTTCGCTCAGCAGCCTCGACCAGCTCGCGGACGTACTGCTGTCCGACGGCGACCCACCTCCGGTGCAACGCGATTGGGTGGGTCTTCTCGACGATCCGGATGTCCACCACCTGGGTGCGGAGGACGCGGCGCGGGTGCGCCGCGCCGCGAGGAGCAGCGCCGATCCGGCCAAGACGGCGGCTGTGGTCGCCGTGCGCTGTGCCCGCGAGGCCGGGCTGGCGGCGTCCGAACTCGCCGGGTGCGCGCTGATCGTGGCGGGCAACAACCTGGCCATGGACTACCAGGCGCGCACGGTGCTGGACGAGGTGCAAGGCACCCGGCGGGTGCGTCCCACTCACGCCGTGGCCTACCAGGACACCGACGCCGTCGGCGTGGTGAGCGAACTGCTCGACCTGCGTGCCGAGGGGTGGACCGTGGGCGCCGCGTCGGCCAGCGGAGCGGTGGCGGTCATCCAGGCGATGCGCCTGCTGCGCGCGGGCGATGCGCAGCGGTGCATGGTGGTCGCCCCCGCAGGGGAGCTGTCGTCGACCGAAAGGCGTGCGCTGAGCACCAGCGGCGCACTCCACCCCGGCCCCGAGCCGGTGTGCCGGCCGTTCGACGACCACCGGGAGGGTTTCGTCCCGGGACCGGCTGCGGCGGCGGTCGTGCTGGAACTCGCCGGGCAGACGGCACAGGAACCACTGGCGGTGCTGCTGGGTGCCGGGCAGCGGCTCGACGCCCGGCACGGCGCTGCCCCCGACTCGGCCGGGCAGGCCGAAGCCATGCGCGCCGCGATGCTCGCCGCCGGGATCGAACCCGCCGATGTCGGTTATCTCAGCGCGCACGCCACTGGTTCACGGGTCGGAGACGAGTGCGAGGCCCGCGCCATCGCGCAGGTCTTCGGCGTCGGCGCGGGGCCACTCGTCAACTCCACCAAGGCTTTCCTCGGCCACGCACTCACCGCGGCGGGATTGGTCGAGCTCATCGCCACCGTGGTGCAGCTGCGTCACGGCCGGGTGCACGGCAACCCGAACACCAGCAGTCCCATGCCTGACGTGGGTGGGCGTTTGGCGGGGCGCACCTCCAGCCGGCTCGACCGGCCTGTAGCGCTCACCAACAGCTTCGGTTTCAGCGGCATCAACACCTCCATCGCACTCACCACCGAGACCATCCAGACGAGGGAAGCTCGATGACTGTTGTTTTCCTGTTCCCAGGACAGGGTGTGCAGCGTCAGAACATGGGGGTCGAGCTCTTCGCGCGATTCCCCGCCCTGACCGGAGCCGCCTCGGCGACCCTCGGCTACGACCTGCGTGAACTCTGCGCCGACGAGGAGCGGCTCGCCCAGACCCGCTACACCCAGCCCGCCACCTACGTGGTCAGCGCCCTGGCCCTGCGAGCCGCCCGCGAGGACGGGCTGAGCCCCGATGTCGCGCTGGGGCACAGCCTCGGTGAGTACAACGCCCTGGAAGCAGCGGGGGTGTTCGGCTTCCTCGAAGGGCTCGAGCTGGTGCGGCTGCGCGCCGAGATCACTTCCCAGGCCGCTGTCGGCGCGATGACGGCCGTGCAGGGGCTGGCCGAGGAGACCGTGTGCGAAGCGCTGGGCGATCCGCGGTTGCGGGGCGTCGAGGCCGTCAACTTCAACTCGCCGACGCAGACGGTCCTGGCGGGTCCTGAGAGCGCTCTCGCGGCGGCGGAACAGCGGATGCGCGATCTCGGTGCCGCGGATGTGCGGCGACTGGCGATCACCGGCGCGTTCCACAGCAGTCACATGCGGGAGGCCGCGGCTGACTTCGGGGCGCGGCTGGAGCGGTTCTCCTTCGAGGAGCCCGCCATTCCGGTCGTGTCCAACCTGACCGCGCGTCCGCACAGTGCGGCGGACATCGCCGGTTCCCTGGTCCGGCACGTGCACAGCCCTGTGCGCTGGCACCAGTCCGTGACGTGGGTGGTCGAGAACTTCCAGGACGTGTCCTTCCACCAGCCGGGCGCCAGCCAGGTGCTGGTGAGGATGTTGCGGCAGATCCCCGCCGCGGCGAACCTGCTCTCCGCCGCCACGGGAGGTGCGCGGTGAGCGCCGGCAAAGCAGCGCCCGTCGCCATCATCGGCATGGCCGCGCGGGTGCCCGGTGCGGAGGACGCCGACGCGTTCTGGCGCCTGCTCGCCGAGGGCAGGTGCACCTCGTCCCCCGCGATTCCCGGCCGGTTGCACGACTACCGCGCCGACTTGGGCGGCACGCCGGACCCGGTCGTGTCCCTGCTGCCGGACGTGGGCGACTTCGAGCCGGGACTGTTCCAGATCACGCCGCGGATGGCCGTCTGGATGGACCCCCAGCAGCGCTTGATGCTCGAAGCCACCTGGCACGCCCTGGAGAGCGCCGGCCTGGCACCCGACTCGCTCGCGGGGCGCGACGTCGGGGTGTTCGTCTCCACCACGAGCTCCGACATGCGCGACCGCGCCGCGGACCTGCACCTCGTCGACCGCTACAGCGCGATCGGGCTCCTGCTGACCTTCGCCTCGGCGCGGATCTCGCACCAGTTCGACCTGCGCGGTCCCAGCATCACGCTGGACACCGCCTGCGCGGGCGGTCTGACGGCGGTGGCCCAAGCGGTGTCGGGGCTTCGCGCGGGTGAACTCGACATGGCGATCGCCGGGAGCCCGAACATCTACCTGCACGGCCACATGCAGGCCGTGATGCACCGGTTCGGCGCTCTCTCGCCGACAGGGCAGGCCCGTTGCTTCAGCGCGGACGCCGACGGCTACATCCGCGGTGAAGGGGTGTTCTGCTTCGTCCTCAAACGCCTGGAGGACGCGGTGGCCGACGGCGACCCGGTGCTCGCGGTCATCAGGGGAAGCGCGCTGAACCACGACGGCCGGCGTGGCACGCTGACCCGCTCCGACGCCGAGTCCCAGGTGGAGCTGATGAGCCGCGCACTGGCGCAGGCGGATCTGCCCCCTTCCGCGCTGGGGTACATGGAGTCGCACGCCGCAGGCACCGGCAAGGGCGATCCCATCGAGGTGCAGGCCGTGGTCGAGCTGCTGCGGTCGCAAGGGGGACGACCGACCGCCGCCGGGCCCGACGGCAAGCTGTGGATGGGTTCGGTGAAGGGCAACATCGGTCACCTCGAAGGCGCGGCGGGGGCGGCGAGCCTGGCCAAGGCCGTGCAGGTGCTGCGGTACCGCACGATTCCCCTCACCGCCGGTTTCACGGCGCCGCATCCCGACATCCCCGCGGACCGCGGTCCGGTGGACATCGCGGCACGAGCGGTTCCCTGGCCTGAGGGCCCGGCCCGCAGGGCCGGCATCACCGCACTGGGAGTCGGTGGGGCCAACGCCCACATCGTGCTCGAGGAAGCGCCCGAGCTCGACAGCTCCGGCTGGCAGCGGGCCGGCCGCTGGCCGGTGCCGGTGAGCGCGCGCACCGAGCGCAGTCTGCACCGTTTGCTGACCGAGCTGGCCGACCTGCTGCCCCACGGCAGGCAGGACCCGGCGGGCGGACCGGGGCTCGCGCCGCCGGATTTCACCGCCGCCGTGTGGACCCTCCAGACGGGACGTGCTCAGCTGGCACAGCGGGTCGTCATCCTCGCCGGGGATGCGGGTGAGTTCGCGGTCGCGGCTCGCGCATTCGTGCGCGGCGAGTCGCACCCGTTGGTGCTGCACACCACGTCCGACCCCGCGGACCTGACCACCGCTGAGTGCCACGTGCCGGAGCCGGACCTGGAGGTCGCTGCTCGCTGGCTCGCCGGCGAGCGCGTCGAGTGGGCCGACCTGTGGCCGGAAGCGCAGCGCCCGCGGCGCGTTCCGTTGTCCGCCTATCCGTTCGACCGGACCACGTTCTGGCACGAGTCCTTCGGGCCGCTCGCCACTGCCGGCTCCGACGCGACGTAGCGAGCGCGGAACGGTACGGGGGTGCTTCGACGAGTGCGCGACCCGCGGCTGGGCCGGGGTCGCGCCAGATCGTCAGTGTCGCCGGCACTAGTGACCGGTCGAACGCCCGCTTCCGCTTTCCACCAACGACTGGAGGTCGGCGACGAACGTCTCGAGCGGCGGCAGGGCGAGCATGTCGCGGCGGATCCGCCTGGCGTTGTTCCGGTAGCGCGGGTCTTCCAGGACCTTCCGGCAGGCGGCCAGGACGTCGTCGGCCGTCATGGTCTCCGTGCGCAACTGCTCGCCGACACCGGCTTCCGCGCACCTGCGCGCGTTGTACGGCTGTTCCGAGAACAGGGGCGTGCAGACGAGCGGGACGCCCCCTCGCATCGCTTCGCGGACGCTGTTGTGACCGGCGTGGGTGATGAAGAGGTCGCAGCACTCCAGCAGGAGCGGCTGGGGAACCGACTCCACCAGGACCACAGTGGACGGCAGGGAGCCGAACGCCTCGTGTGCGACGCCGCGCCCTGTGCTGATCACCGCGACGCAGTCCAGCTGCGTCACGGCCGTGACAACGGATTTGAGCAGAGAGGGCCCGTCTGACGCGAACGTGGCCAGCGTGCCCAAGCTCGCGAACACCCACGGCTCGTCGGTGGGCAACCCCGCCAGGACAGGCGGTAGGGCGTCGCCCCGCCTGCCGGGGTTCTCGTGCCGGTAGAACCTGGAGCGGGGCACGGCGGCCTCTGCCGGGTCGTAGGTCTCGGGCATCAGGCAAGCGTGCAGGTGGCGGAAGCTCGCCTCCCCGGCGGGATCCGGCGGCAGACCGAACGAGGCCCGCAGCGGGGCCATCAGCGGCGCGAGCGTGGAAGGCGGCGAGATCACGTTGACCGCGCCACCGATCGCGACGGAGGCGTGCGGCACGCCGAGCACCTCCGCGGCGAGCACGCCGCCGAACTCGAGCGTGCTGCGGACGATGACGTCGGGGTTCCACCCCGAGCCGATGACGTCCTCGGCCATCGCCTCGGCCGGAGGGCCGATGAAGAAGTCCACCGTCCTCTCCATCGCCGAGAGGTCCGCGAACGTCGTGCCGGATTCCTCCAGCGTCCGCGCCACGAGCTCCAGGATGTCGAGACCCGCCGGCAGGTGGTCGATCCCGTAGGCGGCGATGTCCTCGGCGGAGGTCGCGGCGGTGGCGATCGCGACCGTGTGCCCCGCGGCCTCGGCGGCCCTGATGACCGGCACCAGCGCCCGGATGTGGGACGGTGAATTGGCGACGGTGAAGAGAATCCGCAAGGACGTGCTCCGATCGTGATGACCACCTGCTGCGGCGGAACCCGGCGACTGACGAGGGTCCCCGGTTGCGGTGGTCGCTTTCGTCGTAGGTCGTGAACCGGGTCAGCAGCGCTCGACGACGAGCGCGGTCGCGGTGAAGCCCGCGCCGAGGCCGACGAGCAGCGCACAGCCGCCCGTGGTCAGCATGTCGAGGCGGAGGAGGTCGTCGAGGTTGGCGATCGTGTCACCCGCACCGAGGTGCCCTGTGGTGTCTCCGAACGCCACAAGGTGGTCACGCGCGGCTTCAGGCAGCGCGGGGAGCACGGTGTACCTGACGGTTTCCGGGCGCAGTCGTGCGGTGCACACGACCTGGATGCGATCGGCGTCGTGCAGATCCGCGTCGGACAGCGCCTGCTGCACCGCCGTGCCGACGGTGGCGCGGATTTCCTGGGCGGTTGTGCGGAATTCGAGCAGGGCTGCGCTGTTGTCGAGCGCGGGTGGGAGCGGCCGGAAGGGGTGGAAACGGGGGAAGGCGTTTTCCAGCCGGGGGTTGCCGGCCCGGCCGGTGGTCAGCACGACCAGCGGTCCCCGGTCGCGGTGTCCGGAGCCGCGCGACGGACCGGTGGGCCAGGTGGGCCCCGGACGACCCGCGGCGATCTCCTCCAACGGAGTCGTGGCCTTCGGGCGCGGACTTCCAGGTTGGCGAGCAGGAAGCGGCCGGCGTGACGGGGAGGTCACGCCAGGGCCTGCCGACCGGCTCCTCGAGCATCTCGTCAGTCCTGTTCCACTCGGCTGGTCCTCCTGCTGAGCCTAGGAACGGTGCGCTTGGTGTGACTGCGGGTTTCCGCAGTGCTTTGCGGTGGATCCACAGGTCCGGCGCACCTGCGGATTTCCGGACGCGGATGAGACTTGGTGCGGCGACGGCACTTGTGCGAGCAGGTGGCCTCGTCGTTTGCAGTGACCGAGGCCAGCTTGGCAGGCAGGCGGCGGAGCTCGGGCCAGGTGAAGTCGATCATGCCCTGATCGCCGTGAGTTCTTCTCCTTTGCGGCACAGGATCTGGTCACGGCGATCCAGGCCAGGTTCAGCAGTGTGCGACGGCGGGCCCGCACCAGACTTCACACGCGGAATCGCACGTCACGATGCCCATGTCGCCTCGCGGTCTCACGAGGCGAGCTCGGCGCCTTCGAGCAAGAAGTCGCCTTGGGCGACGGGCACCGCGGTCCCGCTGACCACGATCCGCTCCGGGCGCTCGCCGGAACCCCACGCCGTTGCCACCATCGTCGACGGACGTCCCATCTCGACGCCCTGACGGATCTCGATGCGGTCGCCGTAGGCGATCCTGCCGGTCCTGGCCAGGTGCACCGCGAGCGGGCCCGCGGCCGAGCCGGTTGCCGCGTCTTCGGTGACCCCGTAGGCCGGGGAGAACATCCTTGCCCGCCACTGCGTTCCCTCACCGGCGAAGCAGAAGGCGCTCATGTCGGGCAGGGTCGCGAGTACCCGCAGGTCCGGCTTGAGGCTGGAGAGCTGCTCGATGTCGCGCACGGGGAACAAGACGTGCCGGGGGCCGTTGCGGTAGGCGAACACCGTCGGTTCTGCCGGGCGCACGCCCAGGCCCTCCGCGAGGACCTCAGCGTGTTCGTACGGCTCCCAGACCGGGATCGGCTGTGCCATGCTCGCCGAGATCGATCCGCCGGAGCCGCGTTCGAAGGTGAAGTCGACGTTGCCCACGAGCGTCTCCATGACGAGGGAGCTGCGGTCCGACTGGTGTGCCAGCGCGATCGCGGTTCCCAGGGTCGGATGCCCGGCGAAGGGGAGCTCGCACGTCGGGGTGAAGATGCGGACCCGCACGTCCCCGGTTCCCTCTGCGGGGAGCACGAACGTGGTTTCCGAGAGGTGGGTTTCCACGGCGATCGCCTGCATCTGCGCCGACGACAACCCCGAGGCCGCCAGAAGGACGGCGACCGGATTCCCTTCGAGCGGAGTGCCGGTGAACACATCCATGATCACGTAGCGGTACATGGTTGCGACAGTAGTGAGTGTGCCCGACCGCTTCCAGCGAACGTGGTCGCGGCTGTTGCGGATCGGCTTGTGACGATCAATGATGTCCTTGTCCCGTCAAGGAGGAACCGTGTCGGAGAAGACCAGTACGGGTAACAGCTTTGTGGACGATGCTGAACTGCGTCGCAGCAACCGGGCCGTCGTGGAGGAGTACCTCCGCGTGACCGAAGGACCGCCCCGGTTGGAGCGGCACCGCTTGTACGCCGAGGACGCCCACGGAGGTTTGTGGACGACCGACACCGGGCGACCGGCTGCTGTCCGCGGCCGCGAGAAGCTCGCCGAGATGGCCGCGTGGTCACTGGAGTGCTTCCCGGACTGGAAGTGGTCCAACATCGAGGTCTTCGAGACCCAGGACCCGAACCACTTCTGGGTCGAGTGCGACGGGGAGGGCCAGATCCTGTTCCCCGACTACCCGCCGGGGATCTACCGCAACCACTTCATCCACTCGTTCAAGCTGCGTGACGGCAAGATCATCGAGTTGCGGGAGTTCATGAACCCGTGCGAGCAGATGCGGGCGCTGGGGATCGAGGTGCCGCTGATCACCCGGGGCGGCATCCCCGAGTAGCGGCATGGTCAAGGTCGTGGTGCTCGGCTCCGGTGCCGCCGGACTCGCTGCCGCGCTGGCCGCGCGAGCAGCCGGAGCCGAGGTGACGCTCGTCGAGGCGACGTCGACGATCGGCGGCACGACGGCGCTGTCGAGCGGCGCGGTGTGGGTGCCGGGAAACCACGTCGGTGGATCGACCGTGGACAGCATCGAGCAGGCTCGTCTGTACCTCGGGTCCCTCTCCGCCGGAGACACCGCGCCCGCGCTGCTCGAGAGCTATCTCGTCAAGGCACCCCAGGTGGCGCGCAGGCTCGAGGACACCACCACGTTGCGGTGGCAGCCGTTGCCCTACCCCGACTGCCACCGCGAGCGTCCGGGCGGTATGGGATCCGGGGTGCGGTCGCTGGAACCGTTGCCGCTCACGGTGCCCGCATCGGTTTCCGCCCTCATGCGTCCCTCATCGCCGTGGCGGCCGCCGTTGACCGTCACGGAGATGACCTCCGGCGCGGCCACGCCGGAGTTGGTGGCCGAGCGGTTGCGCACCGGAACGCTGGTGGGCGGACAGGCGATGGTGGGTGCGCTGCTGAGCGCGGTGCTCGACGCCGGTGTCGAGGTGCGGATCTCGACCAGGGTGACCGACTGGTCACCGGACGGTGTCGTCATCGACGGCGAACGCCACCGGGCTCGGGTCGTGCTGGCGACCGGTGGCTTCGAGCGGAACTCCGCACTGCTGAAGACGTTCCTGCGAGCACCGGTGCGCGGCCTGATCGGCGCACCGGGTTCGCGAGGTGACGGGCTGCGGCTGGCGATGGCCGCGGGAGCGGCGCTGGGCGCCATGTCCGAGGCGTGGTGGTGCCCGTCCCTTCGTGTTCCGGGCGACGAAATCGACGGAGAACCGGTGTACCGGATGCTGTTCGCCGAGCGCGCCCGTCCAGGGGTGATCATGGTCGACCAGCGCGGACGCCGGTTCACCAACGAGGCGCAGAACTACAACGACGTCGGCCGGGCCATGCACGCTTTCTCCGCGGAGGACTTCCGTTTCGACGCCGATCCGTCCTGGATGGTCTTCGACGCCGCGGTGCGCGAACGCCATCCGATCGGCTCGGTGCGTCCCGGCGATCCGGAACCCGAGTGGTTGCTGCGGGCGGACACGACCGCCGAACTCGCGAAGCTCATGGGCGTGCACCCGGTTACGTTCGTCGACGCGGTCGACCGGTTCAACAGGAACGCGGAGGCCGGTTCGGATCCCGATTTCGGCCGTGGTCGAGGGGAGTACGACCGCGCGGGTGGGGAACCCACCCTCCGGCCGTTGAGCGAGCCGCCGTACTTCGCCGTCATGGTGCACGCCGGCCTCGGCGGCACCAAGGGCGGACCGAGGACCGACGAGCACGGCCGAGTGGTGCATGTGGACGGTTCGGTGATCCCTGGGCTCTACGCGGCGGGCAACGCCGCGGCGAGCCCGTTCGGACTGGCCTACCCGGGTACGGGAACGACACTCGGGCAAGCACTCACCTTCGGTGACTCAGCCGGCCAGGCCGCGGCCACCGACTGAGCAACGGGCCGGAACCGGCGGTGCGAACAACGACGACGTCACCTCGTCGAGGATCTCCACACCGTCAAGGGACAGCACGGATTCAGGGTGGAACTGCAAGGAAGCGAAAGTCCTGCCGCGCAGCGCATGCACTTCACCGGTGTCATGGTCGCGGATGATCTCCACCGGCCCGTCCAGCAGTGGATGTCGTAGCAGGTCGGCGGTGGACACCGCGCTGAACGTGTTGTAGAAGCCGACCGTGCGCCGGGTGCCGAACAGCGTGATCTCCCGCTGTTCACCCTGGTGGGGAACCTCCCTGCGCACCACCCGCAGACCCAGCAGTGCCGAAAGGATCTGGTGGCTCAAGCACACCGACAGCATCGGCGTGCCGGTGCTCAACGCGTTTCCGGTCAAGGCGCGCAGGGCGGCCATCCTGGAACACTCGTGGTCGAGCGGATCGCCCGGACCTGGGCCGAGGACAACGAGGTCGAAGTCCTCCACGTCGACGGCGTCACTGTGCCGGTGCACCACCGGTTCCAGGCCCAGCGCCGACAGCTGAACGCCCAGCATCGCGGTGAAACCGTCTTCGGCATCCACGACCAGCGCCCGCCGTCCAGCCAGCAACGGGTTCACCCTCTGCCGCGACTCCGGAGGACGCTGCCAGAAGGCCGAAAGACGCTGGGATCGCTGCGACAACGCGTGGACGACCGCAGGCTGCCCCGACAGTCGTGGTGGGGCCGGGGACGGCGCGCTCCCCCTTCCCGGTTCGACGACACCCAGCGCACCCAGCAGGCCGGAGATCTTCGCGCGGGTCTCAGCGACCTCGGCATCCGGATCGGAGTGCCGCACCAGCGTGGCGCCCACACCGGCGCTCAGCCGTCCGGCACCGTCGATCTCGGCGGAGCGGATGAAGATCGCGGAATCGACGGCCGCCTCCCCCGCCGGACCGGTCTCGACCAGGGCGACCACACCCGAGTAGTAGCCACGCCCCTCGGTCTCATGTTCGGCGATGACCTCGAAGGCGCTCCGCAACGGGCTGCCCACGACCGTGGGAGCGAACATGGTCGCGCGCAACTGCTCCTTGGGACTCAGTTCGGTTCGTCCGGACACCAGGTACTCGGTGTGCGCGAGCCGGGTCATCTCCCGCAGCCGCGGGCCGCTCACCTGGCCGCCCAGCCGACACATCGCCGCCATCATCTTCAGCTCTTCGTCCAAGACCATGTTCAGCTCGTCGATCTCCTTGCCGTCAGCCAGGAACTCGAGCAGCCCAGGCAGGTCCGGACCTTCCGGAGGATGCCGGTACGTCCCGCTGATGGGATTCATGACGGCAGTGCCGGCGGACGACCTCAGGTGCAGCTCGGGGCTGGCGCCGACGAACGTGCGCTCGCCGGTGTGCACGAGGAAGGTCCAGTACGCCCCCTGTTCCGCGGTGAGCAGATGGGAGAAGATGGACAGCGCGGTCCGGAGGGAGTAGTCGGCGAGATCGGCGGTGAAAGTGCGTTTCACGACGAAGTTCGAGCCCTCGCCCCGGCCGATCTGCTCGGCCAGCACCCTGCGGACGATTTCGGCGTACTCCCGGTCGTCGAGGTCGAAACCAGCTCTGTCCACCTCGACCGGGTCGCGGGGCAGCGCGAGCAAGGCCTGGTCCAGATGCGCCCGCAGCCGCTCCTCGACCCGAAAAACAAACAGCGGCACGCCATCGTCATTGCACGGCAGACCGAACTCGGACAGCTGCCGGTACGGGATTACGACAAAGACGTCCTTCCCCCGCGGCAACACGACGTTCTCGAGCAATTGGCCCTCTTGTGACGAGAGTCTCAACAGCTCGACAAAATTCCCCTGAGCCGGACGATGCAGAAGCGCGAATGGTTGCCGGCCTGAGGACAGCAATCCGTCGACAGCCGTTGCGTAGCTCGCTTCCATGGCTTCCGCCCTTTCCGGTTGCGCACCATAAGCACGGTATACATCTCGGATGACATGTACAATGAGGAAGCCGAGTTTTTATGCGGAAGACAGCCGACACAAGGGCGAGTAAGACCCCCGCGAACTATTAAGAGTGAGGTGCTGTGTCGATCCCCACCATATCTCCGTACTTCATGCCCAAACGAGCCGAACTCCCCCCGGACGTCGTCGGCTGGCGCCTTTCGGCAGATCGCGCAGCACTGCTCATCCACGACATGCAGAACTTCTTCGTCAACTTCTTCCCGGAGGATCAACCACCGAGGACCCACCTGCTCGAGAACGTGGTCCGGTTGCGCCGGCGGTGCGCCGAGCTCGGCATTCCGGTGTGGTACACCGCCCAACCGGGCCGGATGACCGAAGAGCAGCGAGGGCTGCTCAAGGACATCTGGGGTCCGGGCATGACCAGCGGCCCCGAAGACGCCGCGATCGTCTCCGAACTGAGCCCGGCGGAGAACGATCGGGTGCTCACGAAGTGGCGGTACAGCGCCTTCCACCAGTCGACACTGCTGCGGGAACTGACGGAGCAGGGGCGCGACCAGCTGATCATCTGCGGCGTGTACGCGCACGTGGGGTGCCTCGCCACCGCAATGGACGCCTACGCCAACAACATCCAACCGTTCTTGGTCTCCGACGCGATCGCGGATTTCACGAGCGAGTACCATCAGTTGGCGATTGACTGCGCCTCGCGACTGTGCGCAGCGACCCCAGGAATCGACAGCGTGCTCGCGGACCTCTCACCCACAACTGGCTGACCTCCTCGAATGGAGTAATCCTTCGACGTTCCGCAGTGCCTTCAAAGCGAGGCACCAGTCGGCGCATTGTCGCGGTTTCGCCCGAGATCGGGCGGTTGAAAAATTCCTGCGGTAGCGGGGAACAGCCGCGAGCCACGCTCGAGGCTCGCGGCGACCGCGGCGGTGCGAATGGCCTGGCGACCCAGTTGGCGGGCTGAACGCAGACTCGGTTCGAACTCAGCGACCTGGAGAACCGGTCGAGTTCATCGCAACCGCCATGTCCTTCCAACAACGCTGAAGAGCAGGCGCGAGACATTCCAGGAGCTCGCGGACATCCCGGGCGCCGAACGAACGACTCGTTCCACGGCGCCTCCCGCTCGGCGATCACCGTTCCGCTGCTGTCGCAACCCCCTGGTACAGCATCAGCACGTCCACCGTGTACGCAGGTTTCGGCTTGCCCTCGACGTCGACCCTCACTGACAGAACGGTCTCGGTGAAGTTCCGCGGCCGAGACCGTGCCGAGGCCAGCGCGGCCGTGGCGCGGATTCGTCCGCCCGCGGGGACCGGCGTGGTGAAGCGCAGCCTGTCGACGCCTTTGTTGACCACCGCGGACACCCCGTCCACGCGGAAGATCCCGTCGAGCATGGGGATGAGCAACGACAGCGTGAGAAAGCCGTGCGCGACAGGCCCTCCGAAGGGACCGGCGTCGGCTGCAGGGCCCGACTGGTGGATCCACTGGTGGTCGTGGGTCACCTGGGCGAAGCCGTCCACAGTGGACTGTGCGACGGGGAACCACCCGCTGGTGCCGAGCGTCTCTCCGACGAGGTCGAGCAGGACCGCCGGGGAGGAGATCAGGCGTGCGGTCATGCCGGCGTGACCACCAGAACGGCGTTCTGGCCACCGAAGCCGAACGAGTTGCTGACAGCGGCGCGGAACGTTCCACTCCTCGGAGCCTTGGCCACGACGTCGACCTCGACCTCCGGGTCGAGCGAGTCGAGGTTCGCGGTCGGTGGGACGACGCCGTCGCGCAACGCCAGAACCGAGCACACGGCTTCGATCGCGCCCGCGGCGCCCAGCGCATGCCCCATGACGCCCTTGGTCGAGGTGACGGCGACGTGGTCGTCGAAGACCCGCCGGATCGCCCGGCTCTCGGTGACGTCGTTGACCTTGGTGGAGGTGCCGTGGGCGTTGACGTGGTCGATGTCCGCCGCGGACAGTCCGGCGTCCTGCAGTGCTGACCGCACAGCCCGTTCCACGGCGGCACCGGACGGATCCGGCGCCGTCGCGTGATGTGCGTCCGCGGACGCACCGTAACCGCTGATCATCCCGTGCACCCGAGCGCCGCGGGCGCGGGCGTCGGTGTCCCGCTCCAGCACCAGGACCGCGGCTCCCTCCGCCGCGACGAAGCCGTCGCGGTCCACGTCGAACGGCCGCGAGGCCGCCCGCGGGTTCTCGGTGCGACGGGACAACGCGCCCATCCTGTCGAAGCCGGCGATCATCGTGCGTCCGAGGGGCGCCTCCGTTCCACCGGTGATCACCACATCGCACCGGTCGCTGCGCAAGAGTTCGCGCGCGGTGCCGATCGCCGTGGTGCCGGAAGCGCAGGCGGTGGCGGTGACGAGGTTCGGGCCACCGGCACCGCACTCCATGGCGAGGTGGCCCGCCGTCATGTTGGGCGCGCACATCGGCACCAGCAACGGTGAAACGGCACCGGCACCGGCGGAGTCGAACTCCCTTTGCTGCAGCTCGTAGGTCTGCACGCCGCCGAGCGCGTTGCCCAGCACCACCGCCACCCGCGCTCCGTCCCAAACGGACGGATCGAGACCGGAGTCGTGCAACGCTTCGCGCAGTGCGACGATCGCGAGCTGCGTGGACCGGTCCAGTCGCCAGGCCGTCCGCCTGCCGAGTTGCTCGTCGGCGTCGAAACCCGGTACCCGGCAGGAGAAGTCGACACGCATGCCCTCCAGCGCCGGATCAGCGGCTGCGGCCGGCTCCGCCGCGAGGACGGTGCGCCAAGCGTGCTCGACGCCGACTCCGGCGGGGGTGACCAGACCCAGTCCGGTCACCGCCGCGTGGAACTCCGTGCTCGACCGCGACATCAGGCGGCGACCGTCCTCGCGTCGATCAGCTCCGCGACGTCCTGGACGGACTGGTCGGGAGTGATCTCCTGCTCGTCCACCTCGACGCCGAACTCCTTCTGCGCCACCATCGCGAGCTCCACCAGTGCGAGCGAGTCGAAGTCCAGCTCCTCGAAGGTCGCCGTGCCGCTCACGCGTTGCGCGGATGCGCCGAAGTGCGTCACGAGCAGCGTCGTCAGCCGGTCCAGCGTGTTGTCGGCGTTCATGGGTGTTCTCCTGATTGTCGTCGTGAAAGCGTTGCCGTGCGCCGGAACCGCGGTCGCCGAGGTCAGCCGATCTCCAGCTCCGGCCAGGTCAGCACGGTGGAACCCCAGCCGAGGCCCGCACCGAAGGACGTGACGAGGACGCGGTGGCCGGGGACGATGTCACCGGCCGCCGCAGCGTCGGCGAGCACCAGCGGGATGGAGGCGGCCACGGTGTTGCCGACCCGGTCGACGTTCACGACCAGGCGGTCCTCCTCCACCTCGAGGTTGCGGGCGACGGCCGAGAGGATGCGCGCGTTCGCCTGATGACAGGCGAACCTGTCCACGTCCTCGATGCGCCAGCCCGCCCGCCGGAGAACCTTGCCGGCCGACTCGCTCATCCTGGTGACGGCGTTGCGGAACACCGGCTGGCCGTCCATCTGGAAGTGGACGTCGGCGGGGTCGAGGGGCAACCCGGAACCGCGCTGTTGCGAGCCGCCCGCCGGCACGATCAGCAGGTCCGAGAGGGAGCCGTCCGCGCCCAGGTCGAACGGGCCGAGCGCACCCGGCTCGTCAGCCGTCCCCGCGCGGAGGACCACCGCACCCGCACCGTCACCGAAGATCGCGACAGTCGTGCGGTCCTCCGGGTTCAACACCGTGGTGAACGTGTCCGCGCCGATCACCAGGACGCGCGTGGCGCTCCCGGCGGCGATGTGCCCCGCGGCGGTTGCGAGCGCGTACACGAAACCCGCGCACACGGCGTTGAGGTCGAACGCCGGCACGCCGGTCAGCCCGAGGCGATGGGCGACCTCGGGTGCCGTGGACGGGCAGGGGTGGTCCGGGGTCGTCGTGGCCACGATGACGAGGTCCACGTCCGTCGACCCGGAGGACTTGAGCGCACGGGCTCCGGCCTCCACCGCGAGCGTCGAGGTGGACATGCCGGGATCGATCACGCGGCGTTCCCTGATCCCCGTCCGGGACCGGATCCACTCGTCGGTCGTCTCGAGCCGTTGGGCGAGATCGTCGTTGGTCACCACCCTCGGCGGCAACCACGTGCCGATCCCGCACAGCACCGCGGCAAGGCCGTGATCCGCTGGCATACCCGCTCCTGTCACCCGCACACGCGGCATCGACGACTTCGCACCGCTCGGAGGCCCGGCACCGGACCGGCCCTCCACCGGTAGGACTTCGGCGACGGTAGGCACCGCGAAGCGGAAATCTGCTGTGGAACTCCGCAGAACTCCCCACGCGACCGCAGTCCGTCATCGACGCGAACTCCCGGTAACCCGCTCTTCCCGACACGGATGACCTCGTCGGCACCGCTGCGGAGCGCGACCAGGTGCTGCGGTTTTCCGCAGCCTGCGTGAGCCTGTCGTGACGCACGGTGGTCGCAAACATCCCATCCCCCGATGTGCAACCCCCGACGGCTACCAGAGGAACCGCCTTGTCCACCGTGTACGACACCCTCGTCGAGATCCTCACCACCAAGTTCGCCGTTCCGGCGGACGTGATCAACGAAGACACCGCGCTCGAAGAGGTGCTGACCGACTCCCTCGACGTGGTCGAGTTCGGCGTCGTCGTCGGCGAGCGCTACAACACCCACCTCTCCGACGACGAACTCTCCTCGGTGACCACGATCGCCGATGTCGCCGCGCTGATGAACACCAAGGTCGCGGCATGACCGCACGCCCCGACGTGGTGATCACCGGGCGGGGCGTGGTGACCTCGGCCGGCACCGGCGTCGACGACAACTGGAAGCGCGTCAGCGCGGGCGAGCCCACCGCGGTGCTCGGTCCCGACCTCGGTGTGCTCGGCACCCAGGTCATCTGTCCCGTGCAGGACTTCGACGCGCCGGCGCTGCTCGGTCACGACGCCCGGCGCCTCGACCGCTACAGCCAGCTCGGTCTCGTGGCCGCGACCGAGGCGGTCGGCGACGCGGGACTGCGGAGCGACGAGTGGGACGGCAGTCGCGTGGCCATCGTCATGGGCGTGTCGGTCGGTGGCGTGGAAACCCTGACCGCACAACACGTCGCGCTCCTGCAGCGGGGTCCTGCCGCGACCTCACCGCTGACCATGCCGATGTCCCTGGTGAACATGATCAGCGGGCAGCTCGCCATCCACCTGCGGGCGACCGGCCCCAACCTGACCGTGTCGACCGCCTGCGCCTCCGGGGCCACCGCGATCGGGACGGCCCGGCAGCTGCTGCAGGCCGACGCGTGCGACATCGCGATCGCCGGCGCGGCCGACGCTTCGCTCGTACCGCTCATCCTGGCGGCCTTCGCCAGGATGGGCGCGCTGACCAAGCGCTCGGCGGACCCCCTCCGCGCGTCTCGCCCGTTCGACCGCGACCGCGACGGGTTCGCCGCGGCCGAGGGCGCGGCGGTCGTGGTGCTGGAACGGGAAAACGACGCCCGCGCCCGGCGTGCGCCCATCCGCGGCCGTGTGCTCGGCTACGGCGCTTCCGCCGACGCCCACCACGTCACCAGCCCGCACCCGGACGGGGTGGGCGCACAGGCGGCGATCCGGGCGGCACTCGCCGACGCGGGCCTCACCGGCGCCGATGTGGACCACCTCAACGCGCACGGCACGTCGACGAAGCTGAACGACCAGGCGGAGGCGAAGGCGGTGCGCTCGGTGCTCGGCGACGAGGTCTCCGTCTGCTCCACCAAGGGCGTGACCGGCCACCTGCTGGCGGCCGCCGGCGCGGCCGAGGCCATCTACGCCTCGCTCAGCATCGAGCACGGGCTCGTCCCTCCCACGGCCAACCTCGAGCACGTCGACCCGGAGATCGACCTGGATCTCGCCAGGGTGCCGCGGCAGCAGTCGATCGACGTCGCCATGAGCACCTCGTTCGGGTTCGGTGGCCAGAACGCCGCGCTGGTGATCGGCGCACCTTGATGTCCGACCACGCACACCGAGGAGCAGACGGAGTGGTCCTGCACGAAACCCGGTCCGAGGCGCCCGCACGGCTCGCCGCCGACCAGGCCGCCGAACTGCGCGACCTGCTGCGGTACGGCGCGGCCGACGACCACGACAGGGTCGCCAAGCTGTTCTCCGCCGAGCTTTTCGACCACGTCGAGGGCCGCTCTCCCGCGGAGAACGCCGCGCTGGTCTACCGGCGGCTGCGGCACGTCAACGCCGAGCTGGGGCCGGCTCGCGAGTTCGTCACCGAGGACCTGGACCGCTTCCTCGTGCTGCACGAGTGGGCAGGCGTGCTGGACCCGACGCTGGTGTCGGTGCTCACCATCCACTACAACCTCTGCCTCGGCGCCGTCCTGGAACTCGGCGACGACCGTCCCGAACTCGCCGCGGTGGCCGACGAGCTGGCGCGGATGGACTCGGTCGGCGTCTTCCTGGCAACCGAGCTGGGTTACGGCAACAACGTCGCCGAGATGCGCACGCGTGCGGTGTACGACCGTTCCACCGACGAGTTCGTGCTCACCACACCGAGCCATGAGGCACGCAAGTTCATGCCCAACACCGGTCTGGACGGCGTGCCGAAGATCGCCGTCGTGCTGGCACGGCTGGAGATCGACGGGACGGACGAGGGCGTCTTTCCCTTCGTGGTGCGCATCCGCGACGAGAACGGGCCCTGTCACGGCGTCGACGTCCAGCCGCTGGGCGACAAGCCCGGTCTGGCACTCGACAACGCCGTCACCACGTTCCGCGGTCTGCGCGTTCCCCGCGCATTGCTGCTCGACGGCGCGGACCCGGTGATCGGACCGGACCGAAACCGCACGGCTGCGGCGAAGTCCCTGCGCCGCAGGTTCACCCGGTCGATGACCCGTGTTCAGACGGGCAAGCTCTGCCTGTCGTCCGCCACCGCGGCAGCCGCCCGCGCGAGCCTGTTCATCGCGGTGCGACACGGCAACAGCCGGCACGTCACCGTGTCCGGGGGCCGCTCCGTGCCGGTGACGGCCTTCCGCACGCACCAGACCCAGCTGCTCGACGCGCTGGCCAGGACCTGCGCCGTCACCGTGCTGCTGAACGACACCCGCAGGCGCGTGCGGGACACCTCGCTCGACTCGGCCGGGACGAAGCGGGCGCTGGCGATCACCAAGGCGCTCGTCACCTGGACAGCGCAGGACGTGGTGACGACCTGCATCGAGCGGTGCGGCTCGCGGGGGATGTTCACGCACAACCGGATCTCGTCCTACGTGTCGCTGATACAGGGTTCGGTCACCGCCGAGGGCGACAACCAGGTGGTCGTGCTGGACGCCGCGAACGAGATGCTGCTCGGCCGCGGCTACACCCCGCCCGGCGACCGGCCCGGCACGGGATCGCTCGACGACCCGCGGTTCCTGCTGCGGTTGTTCCGGCACCGCGAACGCGTGGTGCACGAACAGGCCCGTGCGGCTCGCAGGGACGGTGACGACCCGTTCGACCGGGCCAACCGCGCCGGGCTGCTCGCCGCCGAGCTGGGCAGGCTGCACGGCGTCCGGCGGGCTCTCGAGGAGTTCGACGTCGTGGTCCGGCGGGCGGGCCTGCCGCGGAGCGCAGCGGTGCTCACGTCGCTGTTCCTGCGGTTCGCCGTGTCCGAGCTGGACAGGGACGCGGCCTGGCACCTGTGCGACGGCACCCTGTCCCCCGCTCAGGTGCGGGAGATCCCGTCGCTCATCGCACGGCTCGACGAGCACCTCCTGCCGCACGCCGAGGACGTCGTCGAGGCGTTCGGCATCACCAACGACGTCCTGCGCGTCCCGATCGCGGCCGAGGACTACGTCGAGGCCTACGCGCGGCTGCTGCCGGTGTCCGGCCTGCCGCTGACCTGAGCACGCGAGGCCGACCCCGGAAGACCACAGGAGCCGCTGGAGCGCTCTCACGCCAAGGGGCGACGCGATGATCGCTCCCGGGAAGACCCGCACCACGCCGCGGTGACGGCGGGATCTCGTGCACGACCCCGCCGCGTTTCCGGCACCCGGCGGACCGCTCACCAGGGCGGCCGTCAGCCTCCACCGCCATCCGGCGAACACCACGTGCCGAGAGCCGTCCGCATCGGGACGTCGGCTCACCGGCGCCTCGCCCGAGACCGATGCGGTGAATCTTCCACGTCAGCGGCATCAATGTGCGCACGGCGTTTCCGCCGTCGTGAAGATCGTCCGACGGCGTGATTTCACTCACTCGAAGATCGCCAAAGCCCCGGGAGTGAGCACACCGCGTTTCCGGCAGGGCCGGAACTTCAAGTTGAACGTGTGACAAATCTCGGCGTAACGGATACCCGGCTACGGCGTTGTCGAACCCCCGCGCGGGTTCGCACCCTCGTGAACTGCGGATTCATCCTCGGAAAAGTCCTACCCCCACGAGAGGTCATCAACTTGACCAAACGGGTACTCCCACCGTGAAATTAACAGGACGCCCTATATGACCAAGGTGTGAGTCACGTAATACCCGAATGGCCTAGCCGACAACCACGGAGCGCGCAGAATGGTCCCCGACTCGCAGCACCACCGGAATACCGGCAGCCGGACCACTCTCGTCGGCAGAGGTCCGGAGTTGAAACGGATTGTCGATGCTCTCGAGGCGACGAAGCACGCGACCCCCGCCACGCTCCTGATCGAAGGCGCGACCGGCATCGGCAAGACGACGCTGCTGGACGCGGCGTGCGACCTCGCCCAGGCTCGCGGGTTCGTGGTCTGCCGGGCGAAAGCCTCGCCCATGGAGCGGGAGATGCCCTTCTCCGTCGTCCAGCAGCTCTTCGAGCACCTGCGCGAGGAGCTGTCCGCGGGCCAGGGCGGTGAGGGGGCACCGCACGGGCACGGCGCCATCGCCGGGCACTTCACCGCTGAAGTGCACGACCTGGAGGACGTCCACGTCCAGCGGGCGGTCCGGGACGTCTACCGCTTCACGGCCCGTCTCGCACAACGCGCACCGCTCTGCCTGGTCGTCGACGACGTGCAGTGGGCGGACGTGCCGTCGTTGCGCTGGCTGAACTACCTGCTCCACCGCATCGCCAGGCTCCCGGTCGTGATCCTGCTGAGCCGCACGCCCGGGATCCGTCCGGCCGATCCCCTGCTGATCGCGGAGCTGGAGCTCTACTCCCAGTCCATGAGGCTCGCGGTCTTCACGGCGCAGGACGTCGTGCAGCTCACCGAGCAGGTGCTCGGACGCGCACCGGACGGGAGTTTCGTCGAAGCCGTTCTCCAGGCCACCAGCGGCTGTCCCATGGTGACGAGTCACATCCTGCGCCAGATGCGGGAACGGTCGACCCCTCCGGACGAAGAGGCCGCGGCCGCCCTGCCCGGCCTCGACCCCGAAGAGCTCGGCCGATCGATGCTCGCTCGGCTCAACCGCCAGTCACGCCAACTCGTCGAGGTCGCCAAGGCGATCGCCGTCGTGGAGCCGGACGACCTGGACCTCCTGACCGCTGTCATGGGCGTGAGCAACGGCGCGGCCTCCGACCTGGTGCGGCAGCTGGAGGGGATGGGGCTGCTCGCACCGACCGGCGAACTCGCGTTCTCCCACCCGGTGATCAAGAGGGCGATCGACAGCGCGGTCTCCTACCAGGAACGCGAGGAGTTGCACGCCAAGGCCGCGCGACACCTGCACCACACGCGGGCGCCCGCTCCTGTCGTGGCACACCACGTCCTGCGAACGTTCTCCCGGTTGGGCGCCTGGGCGGTGGCAGCCCTGCGCACCGCTGCCGACACCGCGACGATCGCGGGCGATCCCCGCACCGGCGCGAAGCTCCTCAGCAGAGCTCTCGACGAGGAACTGTCCACCTCGCAGAGGAAGGACCTGCTGGTGCGGCTCGGCCTCGCCGAGGTCTACTTCGACCCGCGGATGGCCGTGGTGCACCTGGAGGAGGGGATGACCGGGCTGGACGATCCGGAGGAGGTCCTCGCGGTCGCCTGCCGCCTCGCCCAGGTCCTCTACTTCGACGGCGCCTACGACAGTGCGAGCGAGGTGCTGCGCCGGACCAAGACCGAGATCGAGTCGAAGATCCCCGCGGTCGTCGACATGCTGCGCCTGCTGGAGCGGATCACCGTGCCTTCCCGGGCCCCGACAACCGGTCAGGTGGATTTCCGCCGGTTCGACGAGCAGGAGTGGCGCCGCGGTGACGAGCACGGCCGCAGGCTGGCGGGACTGATCGCCGAGGACGCCAGCAACCGCGGCATCGACCTGCCGCTGTGCCGGAAGGCGGCGCTCGTGGCGCTGTCCGGCGGAGCGCCCGCCATCCTGCACTACCCGCAGCGAATGGTCGGGGTGCTCAACTCCCTGCTGCGCGCCGACGAGGCGGAGCTGGTGATGCGGTACTGCGACGAGATCCTGCTCGAGGCCCACCGAGAAGGGTTGTCGTTGATCGTCCTGCTCGGCCACACCCTCCGGTCGCGGGCGCACTACCACCGCGGGTCCTTCGCGGAGGCGGTCGCGGACGCGGAGCTCGCGTTGTCCGCGGCGCGAACAGCGGCACTCCCCCCGGACCACTTCGGACAGGTCTACGCCGTCGACGCCCAGGTTCGCGCCCAACTGGCCCTCGGCGACGTCAAGGCGGCGGAGGACGCGCTCCGGCCGTTCGGCAGGTTCAGGGCATTGCCGTCCACCTGGCACCACACCGCACTGCTGCACTCCAGGGGCGCGTTGCGCATGGAACTCGGCGACACCGAGGGAGCGCTCGCCGACCAGCTCGAGTGCGGTGAGCGGTTCGAGGCGTGGGGCCGGCCCAGCCCGGCGCTGCGCCCCTGGCGGTCGTACGCGGCGCTGGCGCACCTCCGGCTGGGGCAGCAGGATCCCGCCCTCAACCTGGCGTTGCGGGAGGTGGAACTGGCGCGGAAGTGGGGTGCGCCGAGCGTGATCGGCCGTGCGCTGCTGACGATGGGCATCGTGACCGGCGGCGCCGCCGGTGCTCCGTGGCTCACCGAGGCGGAGTCGGTGCTGCGGCCGTCGTCCGCGCGGATGCTGCACGCACAGGTGCTGCTGGAACTCGCCGGCACGCTGGGGGAGAAAGGACAGCACAACACCGCCCGGCAACACCTCGCGGAGGCGAAGAAGCTCGGCGAGCAGTGCGGCGTCGCCGTGGAGACGGAAGAAAAGCCCGCCGACCCGGGCTCCGCCCGCACCGCACGGGCCCGGATCCCGCAGCCGGCCGAACCGACGAAGGTCGTGCCACCCGGTCCTCGAGCCAACGCGCTCGCGCTGACGCCGCACGAGCACCGAGTGGCCGGGCTGGTGCTCGAAGGGAACTCCAACGACGAGATCGCGCGCAAGCTGAGCGTCTCCCGGCGCACGGTCGAGTTCCACCTCACGAGCATCTACCGCAAGCTCGGCGTGCGCCGCCGGACCCAGCTGCCCTCCGCACTCGCGGGATTCGTCTCGCGGAGGTGACGACTTCGGCGTTCGCATGAAGAGGTTCGTCGCGGCAAAACAGACGCAAGACGAAGTGCCTCAACAGTCGCACGTGGACACAATTGACACATCAACACATCAATCCCGGGATCCATATTCTCCACGACTCGGCATAACTGCACTGCTGCCCGAGCCGGCTTGGCGACAGGTTCGCCGAGCCGGCACCGTCCGGCAGGGTGACGAGCACGTCAGAACAGCCCGTTGGGGTGCGGCAGCGCCGCGGGGACCGGCGTGATGACGTCCCAGTGCTCGACGATCTTGCCGTCCCGCACGCGGAACAGGTCCCAGTAGGCGACCGGCTCGCCGAACTCGCCCTCCGACTGCAGCAGCACGAGATCGCCCTCGGCGACGACGCGGTGGACGGTCTTGTAGACGAGGTTCCTGCCCTGCTCGGCCCACTTCGCCGCGGCGGCGCCGAACCCGTCGAGCCCGTCGGCGGCCTCGGGGTTGTGCTGCAGGTAGGTCTCGGTCGAGATGTAGTCGGTCAGCGCCGAGTAGTCGGCGTCCTGGAGGATCCGCTGCGCGAACTCCTCCACCAGGGCGCGGCTGCGTTCGGTGTCCTCGCCGGTGGGCCGCGCGGGACCGTCCATCTGGGACCGTCCGCTCGCGGTCTCCTCGACGACGGGCGTGAGCGCGTCCCAGTGTTCGGCGAGCTTGCCGTCCTGCACGCGGAACAGGTCGAACGCGACCAGCGACTGCGGCCCGAAGCCGTGGTAGACGCCGTGCAGCGCCACGAGGTCGCCGTCGGCGACCACGCGCGCCAGTTCGTAGCGGAAGCCGTCCGGCAGGGTCGACACGAGGCCCCGCAACGCCTCCGGCCCGTCCGCGACGAGCGAGCTGTGCTGGCGGTAGTCCGGGGACACCCAGCGGTCCACCGCGGACGGGTCCCTGTCGCCGAAGAGTTCGCCGGTGGCCTTGAGCACGAGTTCCTTGTTGTTCATGGCTCCACAGTGGCCCAGCGGTCGCTCCGCACCGAGGTAGGATCGTGCCTCACCATGGTCAAAAGTGGACAGGTCGCGCAGTTCGGCTTCAGCAACCCCGACCGCGGCAAGCTGGGCCTCGAAGCGCTCGACCTGGCCGCACTCCGCCGCAGGCTCACCGCCGACACCCTGACCAAGGTGCACCGCACCGACTTCCACCAGCTGTTCCTGGTCACGTCGGGCACCGGCCGCACCATGGTCGATTTCGTGGACCACCCCTGCTCCCCCGGCACGCTGCTGCACGTCAGCCCCGGTCGCGTGCTGCGCCTGCCCAGCGGTGAGCTGGAGGCGTCCGTGGTGCTCTTCACCCCCGCGTTCCCGGCGTCGGCACCCGCCGCCTTCGGCCCGGTGCGGCGTTCGGTGCCGCGGGCGGAGATGGCCGTCTTCACCCGTGCCGCGCAGGACCTCCGCCAGGAGTACCGCCGCAACCTGCTGACCAACGAGCCGGTGGACCTGCTCCGCGTGTTGCTGGGCGCCTTCCTGCTCCGCGTCGCCCGGCTGCCGACCGGCGACCACCCCGCGCGGCTGGACCCGCGGTTCGAACGCTTCCAGCACGAGCTGGAGCGCTCGTTCGCCACGACCCGCAACGCCGCCGAGTACGCGGCGCGGATCGGCTACTCGCCGCGCAGCCTCAACCGCATCTGCCTCGCCGCGACCGGGCAGTCGGCGAAGGCGTTGATCGACGCGCGGGTGGCGCTGGAGGCCAAGCGGCTGCTGGTGCACACCGACCTGTCCTCGGCCGCGATCGGGCACCGGCTGGGGTTCGGCGAGGCCACGAACTTCACGAAGTTCTTCATCCGGGAGACGGGCACGTCACCGGGGGCGTTCCGCCAGTAGCCGGCCGAGGGCGTGAGGTCGCCCGCGTCGCCGGTGGAGATGTCGTGGCGGCCCCGGTAGGTGGTCCACGGCTCGTCGCCGGTGCCGATCGTGGAGATGTCGCCGGCCAGCCACCGCACCACCGACCACCGGTACGGGTGGTCGTCGTGGCCTCGCCCAGCTCCAGCGGTTCGGGCAGGGCGACCGGGAGGTGCGGTGCGAGCTTCGGCACCACCCCGAGGGCGAACCCCTTTCAGCGGGGGAACCGGGACCCGACCAGTCCGTCCACAACGGACACGTCGATCCGCATCAGTCGTCCCAGCCCGGGCAGAGCTGGTCGAGGGTGCGGCTCGCGATGCCCGCCAGGAACCTGTTGGTCTCGCGGTAGTACGGCAGCGCGAGCACGGCGAGGTGCAACGCCCACCCCCGCGCCCGTGCCCAGTCCGCGTCGTCGAACTCGGCGAGTTCGCGCTGGAAGAGCTTGCGCCCGCAGGAGTCGAGGTAGAGCCAGGCCGTCATGAGGTCCGCCGCCGGGTCACCGACCCCCGCGCTCCCCCAGTCGATCACACCGGTCAGCGAGCCGCCGGTGAACAGCAGGTTGCCCTCGTGCAGGTCGGCGTGCAGCCACCGCCCCGGCCGCTCCCACCGGGGCGCGGTCAGCGACTCCTCCCAGATCGCCGTGAGCCGCGGGTTCCCGCCGATCTCGGCGATGCACGACCGGACCGCCGCGTCGTCCTCGATCCCGCTCACCCGGCCACGGCCGGTCTTCCACGGCCTGTCACCGGCGTCGACCGACTGCAGCGCGCGGACCAGCTCGGCCAGCCGGATCGCGACGTCCTCATCGACCGCCTCGGCGGGAGCCATCACGCCGTCGACCCACCGCACCACGGACCACTGGTGGGGGTAGGACTCCGTCGGCGAGCCCAGCTCCAGCGGCTCCGGCACGGCGACCGGCAGGGAAGGCGCGACCACGGGCACGACCTGAGCTTCATGGGCGGCATCGCCGGACGACCACTCGCGGCGGGGCAACCGCACCGCGAGCTCGTCACCCAGGCGGTAGAGCGCGTTGCTGGTGCCGCCGTGCGCGACCTCCCGGATCGGCAAACCCCGCCAGTGCGGGAACTGCGTGCGGACCAGTTCCCGCACGAGAGCCACATCGGTGGCGATCTCGGACATCGATCAACTCCCCGGAGGTCAGCTACGCATGCAACACCGTCCCCACGGCCTCGGCAACTCGTTTCTCGAACGGCAGCGGTCCGGCCGGCGGGACCGCCACGTCGAACAACGGCGTGCAGCCCGCCGCCAGGTACAACCCGCGCGCCTCCGGCTGACGCGGACCGGTCGTCAGGTACAGGCGCCGGTAGCCGAGCCGGGCAGCCTCGTCCTCGAGCAGGAGGAGCACCCGCCGTGCGAGGCCCTGCTCAACAACAACCACGACGACCCGCAGCAGTGGCAGCACGACCTGCTCGCCGAACTGGCCGCACCGAAGTACCGAGGCGGCAATCGTGTGAACGGGCGGTATCTGTCCGGGCGGACGTCGCGGAAGTGCTCCCGCGGCCACAGCACATCGCGCTAGCCGCGAACCGGAGCAAGGCGCCCCGCCATCCGGGTCCGTTCAGTCGGGACGGCCACAGGGTGGGAAAGCTCGGCGGTTCGGGAATTTTTCGAGCAGGCGCCGAGAACGAGGCGCGGGCTTTACGGGCTTGCCGGATCCCACCACCACCTGTCACGATCTTCCCCATGTCGACTCGAAAGGGCGTGCGCGCCCTCGCGCTGTGAGCGCACCGAGCGGGCTCGAGGCCCGCTCCCCAGAAGGTCTCCCGCTCCACGAAGACTGGCTCGCCCACGCGCTGAGCACCGCTCCCGCCGATCGTCCGGCCGCCGAAGACGCCGTGGCCAGGCTCTACGCGGCCATCGGCAGGCCACCGCCGGAGTTCGCGTGGGTCCGCTCCCCCGCGAAAGCCACGGCGGTGCTGCCCGCCGCGGGCCCCTTCCGCTTTCCCGGCGACTGGCAGACCACCGAGGCCAAGATCGCCGCGCTCCTCTCCGGCCTGCGCCGCCCGCTGTGGCGCAGAGGTGAGTGGAAAGGCGAGTGGCGGGCCACGGGGGAAGGACTCCGCCGGATCGTCCGCGAATCCATTGTGCCGGCGGTGAACTCGACGATGCCGTGGTCACCGGGCATCGGCTGGTCCGGCCAGCACGACGCCGACTGGCTCGCGGAGTTCGACGCGCGCCGGCAGCTGAGGGGCCCGCTCCTCGACGCCTGGGCGACCATCACGAGGTCCACCGGCTGGTGGTGGCCCCGAGAAGGCCTGTGCGTGATGTCAGACCGGCCGACCGACGTGCACACCGACGCGAACTCGTTGTTGCACAACAAAAGCGGACCGGCCATCACGTTCGCGGACGGCACCGGCGCCTACGCGTGGCACGGCAGGACCGTGCCGCGCTGGGTGGTCGAGGAACCGGACGTGGTCCGCATCCTGACCGAACCCGACGCCGACCTGCGCATGGCCGCGGCCGACAGCCTCGGCTGGGAGCGCTACATCGCCGAAGCGGACCCACCACTGGCCGCCAGAGCACCGGATCCGGGCAACCCGGGCTTCGACCTGGAGCTCTACGACCTGTGGCCCCGCACCAGGATCTTGCTCGTCGTCAACGGCTCCGTCGAGCGCGACGGCACCCGACGGCGCTACGGACTCCAAGTGGGCCCGTGGGTGCGCGACCCGGTCCAGGCCGCGGCCGAGACCTACGGCCTGCGCAAAGACCAGTACCTCCAACTCCTACGACGCACGTAAAACACACCATGAACCTCGCTGAACTCGTCGGCCGCACCAGCGTCGACACGCTCGACCACCTCGAGCGGCAGACCACCGTCCCCGTCGTCGACGGCCTGCAGGCCCAGGGCGACCTGATCGTCATCCCCTTCTCCGCACTCGACACCCCACCCCACGACAACGCCGGGCGGTGGGTGCCCGCCGAAGGCCTCCACCTCATCTCGGGCACCGGCGGACGCAACCCGCACGTCCTGGTCGCCGATCCGGACACCTGCCGGTGGTGGCCCACCGGCACCGAACTGGCTGCCTTCCGCAACCCCGCGCCCGTCTACCTGCTGCACCCCGAGCACGGCGGCACCGGCATCGCGCCGGATCGCTGGGTCGTCCGGCGGCAGCGGGTCACGGGACCGTCCGCGGACTGAAACGGTTGCCTTGACGTGAGCGTCAAGGTTTAGCGTTCGGTCCATGAGGATCGGCGAACTGGCCAAGCGAGCCGGCACCACCACCCGTGCGCTGCGCTTCTACGAGTCCCAGGGGCTCCTCGAGGCGCGGCGCACGTCCAACGGCTACCGCGAGTACGGCGAGCACGACCTGCGGCTGGTGCGGGAGATCCAGTCGTTGCAGGCGGTCGGGATGTCCCTGGAGGACACGCGACCGTTCGTGGCGTGCCTCCGTGCCGGGCACGAGTCCGGTGACTCGTGCCCTGACTCGCGGGAGGTCTACCGGCGCAAGCTCGCCGAGGTGGACGCCTGCCTGGAGCGGCTCACGGCCGTCCGGGAGTTCCTGCTGGCCGGTCTCGCCTTCCAGGACCCGTGCCTCGTGCCCGAACCTGAGGAGTTCCAGTGCAGCTGACCGACGCCACGTTCGCGGAGAAGACGCGGACCGGCACCGTGCTCGTCGAGTTCTGGGCGCAGTGGTGCGGGCCGTGCCACATGCTCTCCCCCGTGCTCGACGAGATCGACCGCGAGCGCGACGACCTGACCGTGCTCAAGATCAACGCCGACGAGAACACCGCCAGCGCCCGTGACCACCAGGTCATGTCGCTGCCGACGATGCTGCTGTTCCGCGACGGCGTGCCGATCCGCCAGATCGTGGGAGCGCGACCCAAGGCCCGGCTGCTGGCCGAACTGGATGACGCGCTGCGCGCGTGAGCCGCCTATCTTCTGGCGCATGCCCGGTCTCGAACTCGTAGTGGTGCTGGGCGTGTGCATCCTGGCGAGCAGCGTCGTGTCGGGCCGGCTGACCGCGCCTCGGTCGTGGTGGGCAACGCGGACGTGGCGAACCCGGTGCTAGTCGAACTTCCTGCGCGCGAAGCCTGACCTGCCGCGGCCCACCCGGTTGAGGGTGAAGATCGTGAACGCGCCCTCTCCCCGGTCCGACCACGCCTGGACCAGGCCGACGTTGTGCACGAGGCTCGTCAGCTTCCGGACCGTCACCTGGTCCGAGTGGAACTGCGGCGACGGGCTGACGGTGTGGGCCGCGCGCAACGTCTCGACGTGGTCCGCCAGCCTCTGGCGGGCCGCCTCCCGGTCGTCCTGGTAGAGGTCTTCGAGCGCGTGGAACACGACCTCGCTGGTGTGCAGGCCCACCACGTGCGCGAAGACCGTCTCCGGGGCGATGCCCCCGCCGGTGAGCTTGAGCTCGTGACGGCGGGTGTCACGGGCGACCACGTCGACGTACTGCACGGTCGCCCGGCCGAAGTCCGTCGTGCCCGCCGGGGCCTCGACCTCGAGGACCACCCAGTACGTCTCGCCTTCCGCGAGATCGGGCGCGAAGATCCGGATGCCCTCGTCGCCGGTGACGAGGTCGGGCAGCGACTCGACGCCGAAGTCGTCCTTCGCGCGGTGTTTCGCGGTGGCCACCTCCCGTTCGACGCGGGCGCGGGTGGCCGGGTCGGTGACCAGGTCGTGCCCGTAGAGGTGCCACGCGGTCACGGACTCGTCGAGCCGGAGCCGCAGCTGCACGTTGATGGCGGCCAGGTGTTCGCGCCGGGTCAGGTCCTCGGTGAGGTGCAGGCGCACGTCGTCGGGATCGGTCACCAGCGTGCAGAAGCCGCCGGTGACGCCCGCCAGCGCTTCCAGCTCGCGCAGGCGGGCGTCCTCGCCGAACCCGAAGCAGGACAGGGTGATGTCGCCGCGGACCCGGTCGGCGACCGTGCGGCGGATGCTGATCCAGTCGCGCTCACCGGAGGTCGGGTCGCCGTCGGAGAACAGGTACAGGCAGTTGACGAGGTCAGGGCGGCCGCCGGAGTGCCGGGTGATCTCGTCGAGGCCGAAGAGCACGCCCATGTTGATGTCCGTGCCGCCGTCGGCCTCCAGTCCCGTGACGACGTCTTCGAGCAGACCCGGTGGGATCTCCGCTTTCGGGGTGGCCTTCAGCACCGTGCGGACGCGCGTGTCGAACGTGACGATTCCCAGGACGTCGGTTTCGCGGAGCTGGGTGTGAAGCTCGCGAATCGCTGTTTTCACCGTGCGGAGCTTCGAGCCTTCCATGGAAGCGCTCGTGTCGACGACGAACACGAAGTTCACCGGCGCGCTTTCTCGCGGCGCTCGGCGCGGAATGTCACCGGCGCGCAGCGCGAGCTCGACGAAGTGGGTGGTGTCGGGCTTCGCGCGGAAGTCCTTTTCCGCCACTGCGATCCCGTGGCTCACGGCCAGCGCCTCCCCCGGCGGCGGTGACGGAATCCCGGAGAGGTTCGAGGCCACGAAATCGTCGAACCGGACCTGGGTCTGGTCGATCAGCACCCCCTGGTCGACCAGGTCGGCGATGCCGGCGATCGCCTTCGTGCCGAACGCGTTGTTGCGGCGGACGAACAGGCCGCTGCGCGGGAGCGGGTCGCGGTCGTCGCCGAACGGCACCACGAACCTCGGCCAGCCGGGCGCCTCGGCGGAGATCGGGCGAAGGGCCTGAGCAGCGGTCTCGGGGCGGTTCATCGGAGGCACGTCGCAGCTATCCGGCTCGTAGCCCGGATCGGCACCATATGCGCTGCCCGCCATGGGCTGCCCGTGACCCATGAGCGGCTCGTCGACGTTGACCGGGCTCGGTGGTGCGCCCTGGTCGTAGCCAGGAGGGGCCGAGGTCCCGTACCCCACGACCGGCGGCAGCTCGAGCGTCGGGAAATCGTCCTCCGTCGGAGCGCTCACCGCTCCGGCGTCGCTTTTCCCGGCATCGGCCGCCGGGCGACCGGAATCCCACCAGTCCCCCTCGCGGCGCGCGCTCTTCCTGCGGAGCAGCACGACGACAACGACGACCGCCAGTGCGACAGCAATGGGCACAAGGAGCCAGGCGAGATTCATCAACTCTGTCCCTGCAGGGAATCACGACGAGGTCACAAAGTAGCCGAAAGCCACTCGCCGCGCACGATCTTTCCCGCCGGACTGGAATTGTCCGCGAAATGGCAACGAATCGTCTACGACACCAGGGAAAGGCCGCGGCGAACGGGCTCGGCACCCGCGGTCGGCGCCGCCGTCTCGGCCGAGGGCACCTCGACCTCCTCGCCCCCGATCTCGCGGGTGATCCACGCGCCGGACTCCACCATGACCTTCAGCGTCCGCGTGTCGAGCGCGTTCACCCGCCCGTAGTACCACTCGTCGGTCGCCAGCGGGCCCATCCGGTCACCGAGGCGCTTCTTGATGTCCAGCACCCGCTCGTACATCGTCCGCGCCAGGGCCGCGCGGTCGTACGGGCCCTGCAGGCCCTCGCGGATGCGGTCCTCGATGCCGCGCGGGGTGCCCTCGGAGTCGGGCATGAGCATGGTGGTCCAGGCGCGCGACTTCTCGCGGTACTGCAGCTGCTGCATGACGCCCTCGTACTGCGCGAAGTCGGCGGCGCGGAAGGCCTTGCCGCGCCAGCGCTTCTGCAGGTTCACGGCCAGCGACAGGGCGCTCTTCAGGCCCGTGTTGAGGCCGCGGCCGGGCCAGAAGTGCAGCGAGTTCGCGGCGTCGCCGAGCAGGAAGCCGAAGGTGGACGGGGCCAGCTGGGCGGTGAACTTCGACATCTGCTGCATGCCGAGCGTGAACGACGTGATGCCCACGACGTCCGCCGCGCCCACGCCGAAGAAGCGCAGGCCGTCGAGGATCCGCGGCCACAGGTAGGAGAGCTTGTCGACGGACGGCTTGAAGACCGCGCGGTGGCGGTCGCAGACGAAGCGGCCGTTCGCGGAGGGCCGCATGGTGCAGCCGAACTTGCCGATGCACGCGACGGGGCCGCTCTCGCCGAGCGCGACGATCTCGGACGCCTCCTCGGCGGTCAGGCGCATGTTGATGAAGCCCCCGCCGAGCGAGTTGAACAGGAACCTGTTCTGCGCCACGGTGAGCGGGACGGTGTGCTCGTCGGGCGACTTGGCGGTGACGCGGATGCCGAGGACGCGCTCGTCGAGCGGGGAACCGTCCACTGAGAACAGTTCGCGGCTCGGGGTGCCGAACTGCGCCGAGAACGCGTCGCGGGTCGCGGAACGCGCGCCGTCGGCGATGGCGAGGACGTGCAGGCCGTCGAACTTCGCCGGCGCGGTGTAGGCCTCGGGGACGACCTCGATGCCGTAGACGTCCTGCGCCATGTCGAGCAGGCAGTCCTCGATCCAGCGGATCTTGATGTTGCGGGGACGCCCCTTGGACGCCGGGGAGTCCGGGCCGAGCGGCCACATCTCCGAGAACTTGCCGGGCGCGAAGAGGCGCTGCCGCACGGCCTGCGGGAGGGCGGCCCAGACGTTGCTCTGCAGCGTCACGACCTGCTCGCGGCGGTTGTTGCCCTCGGCCGCGCCCTTCCACACCACGCGGTCGCCCCGGCGCGTCCAGCGGCGGTCGTGGACGCGGATCGAGACGCCGTCGCCCAGCAGCGACTTCACGGTGCAGGCGAACGCGAGCCCCACCGGGCCACCACCCGCCACGTCCACGCGCAGCGGCGCCGCCTGGCGCAGCGGCACGACCCGGCTGCCCTGCTTGGGCAGCTTCACCGTCGGGCCGCAGCGGCCGATCAACACCGTCTTCTCGTCAGCCATGGCCCTGTCCCCTCGATCCCGTTCGACGGCGGGAACACGTAGGGGGACGGGTCGCGGTTCAACGAGTTTCGAGGAAATTTTTCCAGGCGGCGAAACTGAAGGTCAGGACGCCTCCGGAAGGGTTCTTCGAGTCACGGACGAGAGCGTCACCGGACAGCGACACCTCGACGCAGTTGTCGTCTTCGGTGCCACCGCTGTAGCTGCTCTTACGCCATGAGCTGTCCTGGGTCATCGAAATCCTCTCGCGGTCGGCCGACGTACTCCGCCAGCTTGCTCCGCGATTGTTCCGCATCCAAGGCGATCTCGGCCAAACGGTCGAACAGCAACCGGGTGCGGGCGATCACGCCCGGATCCTGTACAAACACCTTGGCCAGGTCGGTCGAGGTGAACGCCACCGGCATCGCCTTCTCGTACTCCCACAGCACGCAGCTCGTCCAGGCCACGGGAACGTCCGCGGGCACGATCCGGACCACGTGCGAGCTGAAAAGCAGCTTGGCGTACTGGTCCTCCATGACCGCGTGGCCGCCGACCTTCATCCGCAACGCCTGCTCGTGCACGTAGAACAGGCACTTTGGCCGATCATGCCGCCTCAGGATCGCCTGGCGGTCCATCCGGAACTGCACGACGGTCGGGATCCGTTCCTCGGGCACGAACCCGGTCAGCCGGTAGAGGCCGTCGGCGTACTCCGGTGTCTGCACAAGACCCGGCACGGCGTTCGCGTCGTAGCTGGTGATCGTCGTGGCCGTCGACTCGGCCATCGCGAGCGTCCGCAGGTTGTCCGGCACCTGGACGATGTACTCCTCGAAGGCGTTGCGGTAGCGGCGCTTGAAGTCCTCGAAGAAGTCGATGTCCTTGCCCAGCATCGACAGGTACTGCACCAGATCGATCTCGCTGGGGCGGTACTTGCCGTTCTCCAGCGTCGAGACCTTGCTGGGGTCCCAGCCCAGGCGGACGGCGAGGGCCGCGCCCGTCAGACCGGTGCTGGTTTCGCGCACCTTGCGCAGTTCGTCGCCTAGGTCCCTGCTGTACGCAGTGGACGGTGTGCTCGTGGCCATGGCTCGACGTTAGGGCTTGCTCGAAGAGCAACAAGGGGCTCGATGGGGTGAAATCGGCACCGGTCGGAGCTTGCCGCTAGTTGCGCACCTTGATGGCGGCAAGCCTTGCGGCCCACTCGCGTTCGGCGATCTCCAGGCTCCGCCGCAACGTCTCGACGAGGGCCGTCCGGCTCAGGTCCACGGCCACCCGCGGCCCGTCGTGCACCCGGCAGTCGAGGTGGACCCGGTCGCCGGCGGCCTCGGCGAACACCAGCACCTCGTCGGTGCACTCGCCCCACTCCAGGAACTGGTAGCCGCTCGCCCCGTCCGCGAGGCGGCCGAGCTCGTCCTTGATCTTCTTGACCAGCAACGGCGGGTAGAACGCGTTGTCCCACGAGTTCACGTGCACGCCGCCGACGAAGATGTCGACGCACAGCAGACCCGGGTCCCGTTCGACGTGGAACTCCAGGGCGAACTCGGCCCGCGATCCGAACATCACCCGCCGGATCCTAGGGGGACCTCCGCCTCGCCGCCCACACAGTGCGTTCGGTGCGCAGGGCGAGGTCGTCGCGGCTCAAGGCTTTGGCGACCTCTTCCGGCGGCAGCTGCCTGCCGAGGACGATCTGCGCGTAGCGCTCCACCTCCGGCGACCGTTCGACGTGGACGGTGATGGTGCGTTCGCCTTCCCGCACGAATCCGGCCTCGGTGAGCACCGGGCCCCAGTCTGCGCCGCGGTGGGGCAGGCGTTCGTCGGGGGCGTCCGGGGCCTGCTCGGGGAAGAACCGCGGCATGCCGGCCAGTTCGACGACGGCGAGCAGACCGCCGGCCGCCAGCACGTCGTGCAGCCGGCGGAGGGTGTGTGCCGGGTCCTTCAGGTGGTGCAGGGAGGCGGAGGCCCAGACGAGGTCCGGGGTGCCGAGGTCCGGCACGTCGGTGTCCAGGTCGGCCAGGACGGTGTGGACCCGGTCGGCCAGACCTCGCTCGCCTGCCTTGACGCGGAGGCGCTGGAGGTGTTCCAGCGAGGAGTCGACGGCGGTGACGTGGGCCTCGGGGAAGCGGGCGAGCAGGGCGAAGGTGCCCGCGCCCGTGCCGGCGCCCAGGTCGACCACGTGGCGCGGCGAGGTGGTGGGGAGCCAGTCGATGATGTCGGCGGTGTGGGTGGCGAGCAGTTCGGCGTCGAGGTCGAGGATTTCGGCCTGGTCGATGATGTCGGCGTGGCTGTGCCCGTGGCTGTGCCCGTGGCCATGCCCGTGGCCATGCCCGTGTCCGTGGTCGTTCATGCCCTCAACTTAGGTCGGCCATGCGTCAGGTGCACGACTACTTGCGCATCCGGCAAGAAGGTCGCCCGGGCCGCTGCCCCGCGCGCAAGGTCGACCACTCCTGGCGACCTCACCGGCCTCCCGATCAGCCCTTCCGATCCGCGTTGTGCCCCCGCCGAGCCTCCCGGTCGAAGATCCCGAGGATCTCGCAGGGCCCCCCGGCCGTCCCGATCGCGTGCGGCAGCATCGTGGGGAACTCGGCCGCCTGGTTGGTCTCCACCCGGATCCGCCGGTTCCCGAGCAGCAACACCGCCACCCCGGACAGCACCACCAGCCACTCCCGCCCGGAGTGGGCGCGCAGCGAAGCGGGGTTGTCCGGTGGTGGCGAGGTCACGCGCTGGCGCATCACCGTCATCCCCGGCTCGGCCTTGATCGGCCACCGCATCGTGCCGTGCGCGCCGTCGAGCACCGGGCTGACGATCACGTCGTCGGTGTCGGTCTCGACCAGCTGGTCTAGCGAGGTGTCGAGGGCACGCGCCAGAACCACCAGCTGGTCCAGGGCGAGGCGGCGCTGGCCGTTCTCGATGCGGCTGAGCGACGACGGGCTCAGCCGGGCTCTACCGGCCAGCTCGTCGAGGGACCAGCCCTGCGCCACCCGCAGCGCGCGGATGCGTTTGCGCACGAGGCCGTCCAGGTCGCCATCTTCTTGCGTCATGCGCATGAGCGTATGCCTCATGAGCAAACAGTGCTCGGCATCGTCGTGGCCGCAACGGGTCTCGTGCTGATGGCGCTGTTCGTCACCGACGCCACCCCCCACCGTCCTGCCCGGCGGACCGCCGCGTGGACCGGCGTGGCGGTCCTGTTCGCCCTGGTGGTCAGGCGTCGATGAGCAGGTCGAGGAGCTTCTGCGGCGGCTCGTCGCCGAACAGGCTCTGGACCATCTCCTCGGAGCCCGCGGCGGTCTCGGCGGCGCGCACGAACATCGTCTCCTCGTACGACGACAGCGCGGCCTCGACGTCGCCGGGGTGCTCGGCGAGCGCGAGGGCGAGGTCGGCGCCGTCGAGCAGGGCGAGGTTGGCGCCTTCGCCGTTCGGGGCCTGCAGGTGCGCGGCGTCGCCGAGGAGGGTCACGCCCGGCACGCGGTCCCAGCGGTGTCCGGACGGCAGGGCGTGGTGCGGGCGGAACACCGGCTCGGTGTCGGACTCGGTGATCAGCGCGGTCAGCTCGGGTGCCCAGCCCTCGAACTCGGCGGCGATCCCGCCGAGGTCGTCGAACCACTCCAGCGGCCTCGTGAACTCCACGTAGGCGTGCAGGGTGCCTCCGCTCTCGCGGTGCGCGAAGATGCCCTTTCCCTGGGAGGGCACGAACATCGAGCCGCCGCCGACCGCCTTCGCCACCTCCGGGTGCCGGGTGTCGGCGTCGTGGAGGTACGTCTCGATGAACGACACGCCGGTGTACTGCGGCTTGGCGTCGGTCAGGACGGACCGGACGCGCGACCACGCGCCGTCCGCGCCGACCAGCAGCTCCGCCTCGACGGTGGTGCCGTTCGCGAAGGTCACCGTCCTGCCCTGGACGCCGACCACCTTGCGACCCCAGCGGACGGTGCCCGCGGGCAGCGAGTCGAGGAGCATCCGGCGCAGGTCGGCGCGCTGCACCTCGGGACGTCCGCCGGTGCCGTCGTCGCCCTTCTCGAACAGCACCGAGCCGTCGGGGTCGAGCACGCGCAGGGCCTGGCGGCCCTCCAGGACGAGCGCGCGGAACTCGTCCACCAGACCGGCGGCCTCGACGGCCTTCTGGCCGTTGTAGTCGTGGATGTCGAGCATCCCGCCCTGCGACCGCGCCGCCGGCGACTCGTCCGCCTCGTAGACGGCGGACGGGATGCCGTGGACGTGCAGCACGCGGGCGAGCGTGAGGCCGCCGAGACCGGCGCCGATGATCGTGACCTGCATGGGTGTTCTCTCCTGGTGGGTCGTGCCGCCCGGTGGTGGGCCGGCACGACCTACCCTCCGCCCGGCCGCTGGCACCGGGCGCACACCTCGCTGGCACCGGCTGACAGCCGCTGACACGGCACCGATCAGGTGCAATAACGTGGCGGGCGTGAGCTACCGCTACGAGATCACCCAGGCGGTCGTGCGGCAGGGCATCATCGCGATCATCCGCACCGCCGACACCGCCTCCGCCGTCCAGGCGGCCACTCCCCTGCTGGAGGCCGGCCTGACGTCCCTCGAGCTCCCGTTGACGAACCCCGGTGCCCTGGAGGCGATCCGGGTGCTGCGGGCGGACCACCCCTCGGCTGTCATCGGCGCGGGCTCGGTGCTGGACGAGGCTTCCGCGGTGGCTGCCGTTCGAGCCGGGGCGCAGTTCCTGGTCGCCCCGAACCTGGACGCGTCGGTGATCCGGGCCGGACACCGGTACGGGGCGGCGGTGCTGCCCGGAGCCGGGTCGGTGTCCGAGGTCGTCCAGGCACTGGAGGCCGGGGCGGACGCGGTGAAGGTGTTCCCGGCGCCGACGCCGCGATGGGTCGAGGACGTGCTGGCCGTGTTGCCCTACGCGCCGTTGGTGCCCACGGGCGGGGTGGCACCGGCGGATGTCCCCGCCTGGCTGGAGGCGGGCGCGGTGGCCTGCGGGGTCGGGTCCGCCCTCGCGCGCACGCCGATCGAGGAGATCAAGACGTTCATCCGCGCTTGATCGATACGACACCCCGGTCGGTTGTGAAAGACTTTCACGTCCTCCACCATCGGGTCCATGCGCCTGATCACGCTCGCCGCCGCCGTCGTGCTCACGATCTCCGCCGCCCCCGCGGTCGCGGCCCCGGCCGCCCCGAGGATCGCCACCTACAACGTGTTCATGCTGTCGCGGAACCTCTACCCGAACTGGGGCCAGGTCCAGCGGGCCGACCTCGTCGACAGCACCGGCGTGCTGGACGGCCAGGACGTCGTGGTGCTCAACGAGGCCTTCGACAACACCGCGTCCGACCGGCTCCTCGCGAACCTGCGCGACACCTACCCCCACCAGACGCCGGTGCTCGGCCGCAGCCGCGCCGGGTGGGACGTCACGAGCGGCCGGTACAGCGACGCGACGCCGGAGGACGGCGGGGTCGCCGTGCTGAGCCGGTGGCCGATCAGCACGCGGATCCAGCACGTCTACCGCGACGGCTGCGGCGCGGACTGGTTGTCGAACAAGGGGTTCGCCTACGTGCGGGTCGAGGCGCCGTCCGGGCCGCTGCACGTGATCGGCACGCACATGCAGGCCGAGGACTCGGCGTGCACGAGTGCGCCGGGCGGCTACCGGGCGAAGCAGCGCGCCGAGATCAGGGCGTTCCTCACGGCGCGGAACATCCCCGCGTCCGAGCCCGTCTACGTGGCCGGCGACCTGAACGTGGTCGGGGCGAGCGCCGAGTTCCCGCGCATGGTCGCGGACCTGGGCGCGCGGACCCCCGAGATGGGCGGGCACCCGTTCTCGTGGGACTGCGCGGACAACAGCGTCTGCCGCGACCAGTACGGGCCGGAGTACGCGTCCGAGCAGCTCGACTACGTGCTGACGGTGCAGGGTCCCTTGCTGCGCAACGAGACCCGGCGCGTGAAGAGTCCTGAGTGGTCGATCTGGTCGTGGGGGCGCAAGTACACCTACAACGACCTGTCCGACCACTACCCCGTCTTCGCCAGCTGAGCGCGGCGGCCAGCCTCCTCGCCTGCACGACGGTCTTGCCGGAGCCCTTGCGGGCGGCGACGTCGCGCAGGGCCGGGACCACCCGGTTGAGCGCGATCTCACCGCGGTCCAGCAGGCGGCCGACCACCTCACCCGGCGCCCTGCCGTCGAACTCGTCGCGGGACGCGAGCAGGAGCAGCGCGTCGACGGCGTGGGCGCGGCCGACCGCCGCCTCGGCGCCGAGGCAGTGCGCGAGCGCCTGGTGCGTGGCGACGCCGATCGGGCCGTACGCCTGCGCGAGTGCGAGAACAGACATCCGGCCGCGCCGCTGATTGATCAAACGTACCGGCGCAGCAGGTCCTCCTCGGTCTCGCGGCGCACGACCGGCCGCGCCACCCCGCCCGCGACGGCGACGACCGGCGGACGGCACACCTGGTTGTAGTTCGAGGCCAGCGCGTGGTGGTAGGCGCCCGTGACGGGCACGGCCAGCAGGTCTCCGGCGTGGACGTCGCCGGGCAGCGGCACGTCCTCGGCGAGCACGTCGCCGGCCTCGCAGTGCCTGCCCACGACCGTCACGGGGCTCGGTTTCCCGCCCCGCCCGATCAGCCGAACGGCGTACCGGGCTCCGTAGAGGGCGGGACGCGGGTTGTCGCTCATGCCGCCGTCCACGGCGACGAACGTGCGCGTGGCGCCGCGCTTGACCGCGCACACCCGGTAGAGCGTGACGCCGGCGTTCGCCACGATCGACCGGCCCGGCTCGACCAGCAGCCGGGGCACCGGGACGCGGTGCAGCGCGCACTCGTAGTTCAGGGTCCCGCGCACCCGCTGGGCGAAGCCGAAGAGGTCGAACGCCGACTCCCCCGGCCGGTACGGCGCGCAGAAGCCGCCACCCAGGTCGAGCTGGGAGATCCTGGTGCCGCAGGAGGCGATCAGGCCGACCATGCGCCGCACGGCCTCCTCGTAGCTCGCGACGCGCCGCACCTGCGACCCGATGTGGCAGTGCAGGCCCACGAGCTCCAGCGACGGCTGCTCGACGACCCGCAGCACCGCCTCCAGGGCGGCGCCGGAAGCCAGGGAGAAGCCGAACTTCTGGTCCTCCACGCCTGTCGCGATCTTGGTGTGCGTGTGCGCGTCGACGCCGGGCGTCACGCGGACCATGACCTTCTGGCCGTGTGTCGCCAACGCACCGAGCTGGGCGATCTCGTCGAACGAGTCGACGACGATCCGCGAGACGCCGTACTGCAGGGCGGCCTTGAGGTCCTCGGACGACTTCACGTTGCCGTGCAGGACGATCCGCTCCGCCGGGAAGCCCGCCGCCCTGGCCAGGGCGAGCTCGCCGGCGGAGGACACGTCGAGCGACAGGCCCTCGTCCGCCACCCACCGGTAGACCTCGGGGCAGGGCAACGACTTGCCCGCGAACACCACCTCCGCCTCGGGCAGGGTCTCGCGGAACGCCCCGGCCCTGCCGCGGACCGTGCGTTCGTCGAGGACCTGGCACGGCGTGCCGAACCGCGCCGCGAGCTGCGTGACGGGCAGTCCACCGATGAGCAGGTCCCCGCCCGCGACCCTGGTGCCGTCCGGCCAGAGACCGTCCTCCAGGACCGGTTGGGTGGAACATCCGATGCTGGGCAACAACTCCGCGAGTGTCATGCGTCCAGCACACGCCTGGTGGCGGGTCGCGGACAGGCCCCGGACGGGACCCTGACACGCGCGGGCTCCGCCTTGACGCGATCCTGACGACCGCGGTGGCGGGCGCCACATCAGTGCTCGCAGCAGCCCATCGGTGTCCGCGGAGCGTCGACGGGTTCCTGTGCCGCCGCCTCGATCTCGCGCAGCACCCGCGCCCTGCCGGCCGGTCCGAGGTAGCGGCCACGGGTGACGACGGCGTGGACGCGGCTCGTGTTAGTGATGTCCTGCAACGGGTTCGCGTCCAGCACGACCAGGTCGGCCTGCTTTCCGGGCGTCACGGTGCCGGTCTCGTGGCTCCGTCCGAGGCACCGGGCGGCCTCGCTGGTCGCCGCCCGGAGCGCCGCCATCGGCGACAGGCCCGCCTGGACGAGCAGCGCCAGTTCGTCGTGCAGCGAGAAGCCCGGGAAGACGTAGGCGAACCCCGCGTCGGTGCCCGCGACGACACCGACGCCGGCCTCGTGCATCTGCCCGAGCAGCCGCATCCGCGCGTCGCCGAACTTCCGCAGTTCGGCCACCTCGTCCGGGGTGCGGGGCGGGCGGCCGGACATGATCGCCTGCCACTGCGCGCGCAGATCGGCCGGGATGTACCGCATCCGTTCGAGCGCCACCGGGTCGCTGGTGATGCTCTCGGGTGAACGGGACATGTTGCGTTCCACGAAGAGCGTCGGCGACTGCCAGGTGCCCTGCCGGGCCATGGCGGCGAACAGCTCCCGGGCCCGCGCGGGCGAGTGCGTGGCGACGGCGGCGCGTTCCACGCGGCCCGCGTGGCGGCCCCACCAGTTCGGATCGGCTTGGTCGTCGGGCCTCGCGCGCAGCTCGGCGTAGAGGGTGTCGGCGTTGTCCGAAGTGGACGTGAACAGGTTGTAGAGGTGTTCGTGCGTGTGCTGCTCCAAGGCGTCCTGCACCGGGACCCGTGCGGGAACGTGGCCCGCGAACGGGATCCGCACCCGGCGTGCCTCGTCGGCGATGGCGGCGTGGCACTCCGGGGACAGGAACGAGTAGACCTTCACGAAGTCCGCTCCCCCGTCCTTGGCGCGGCGCACGGCGGCGCGGGCCTCGTCCGGGGTGCGCACGACGTCCGAGCCGGGCCAGATGGAGCCGGGACCGTCGACGATCGCGCTGGCGACGACCATGCGCGGACCGAGGATCTCGCCGGACTCGATGCGGCGACGGGTGTCGTGCGTCTCGGGCAGGCCGAACATCTCGCGGACGCCCGTTACGCCTTGGACCACGTGCAACGGCGCGAGGGTGTTCTCGAAGTACGTCGCGTGCGTGTGCAGGTCCCACAAGCCCGGGATCACGTACTTCCCGGCGAGGTCGACCACCCGGGCGCCGCGCGGGACGTCCCGGTGCCGGCCGGCGGCCAGGATCCGGTCGCCGGCCAGCACGATGGTCGCGTCGCGCACGGGTGGCCGCCCGGTGCCGTCGACGAGCGTGGCCCCTCGCAGCACCGTGACGCCGCTCGACGCCTCCGCCGGGTGCCCCACCGCTCCCAGCACGGCCGCCCCGAGCGCGCCCTTCCCGATCCAGGACAACAGGTCCCGGCGTGCCACATCCCCCACTGCTCCACCTCTCCCCCGAAGTTCCTCCACGCTAACGACTCCGGGGAGGGGGGACAGTAGGGCTGGCCCCCGGATCCGCACCGCCGCGCGGTCGGCGAGCACCGGACGGCCCGGCGTCGCGCAGCGGGCCGGCCGGGCTCACAGCTCGAACCGGTACCCCATCCCCGGCTCCGTGATCAGGTGCCGCGGGTGCGCCGGGTCGTCCTCGAGCTTGCGCCGCAGCTGGGCGAAGTAGACGCGCAGGTACTGCGACTCGTTGACGTGCATCGGCCCCCACACCTCCTGCAGCAGCTGCTTCTGGGAGACGAGCCGGCCCGGGTTGCGCGCCAGGACCTCCACCAGGCCCCACTCGGTCGGCGTCAGGTGCACCTCGCGGCCCCCGCGGCGGACCTTCTTCACCGCGAGGTCCACGACGAACGACGACGTCTCGACGACCGGGTCCTCCGCCTCGCGGGCGAGGCCGCGGCGCACGGCGGCGCGCAGCCGTGCCAGCAGCTCGTCCATGCCGAACGGCTTGGTCACGTAGTCGTCGGCGCCCGCGTCCAGGGCCTCGACCTTGGCCGACGAGTCGGTGCGCGCGGACAGCACGATGATCGGGATCGTGGACCAGCCGCGCAGGCCCGCGATGACGTCCACGCCGTCGAGGTCGGGCAGGCCGAGGTCGAGCACGACCACGTCCGGTTTGCCCTCGACCGCCACGCCCAGCGCGGACTTGCCGTCGTAGGCCGTCATCACGTCGTAACCCCGTGCGCTGAGGTTGATCCTCAACGCGCGGACGATCTGCGGTTCGTCGACCACCAGCACGGACGTCATCGTTCCTCCTCGTGAGGGGGCAGTGGGACCACGACGGCGAGGCAGGTCCTCAGCTCACCCCGGCGGCCGTCGACGTGCCTGTTCCGCGGTGGCGCTGTCGAGGGCGCGGTTCAGCGCTGTCACGTTGACGGTGGTGGTGAAGGTGCCGCGGGTGTGGGCTCCGACCAGCTCACGGACCTGCTCCACCGGCAGCCCGGACGCGCGCGCCACGCGGGGCACCTGCAACGCCGCGTACTCCGGGCTGATGTGCGGGTCGAGACCGGACGCGGAGGCCGTCACGGCGTCCTGCGGGACCTGGCTCTCCGGCACGCCTTCGCGGCGCGCGACCTGCGTCCTGCGCTCCGCGACGACCACCGTGTAGTCCTCGTTGATCTCGCTCTTGTTGGAGCCACCGGACGCGGGCGGCGTCGCGGCGGACGGCCTCGGCACGAAGTACCGGTCCCCTTCGCGCACCACGGCCACGAGGTCGGTGTTCTGCGCCTCGGCGCGGGCGTGCAGGCCGGGGAGCCGCGAGACGCCCCACACCGCCAACGGGTAGAGCACGCCGAGGAGCACTGTGAGGGCGAGCAGGATCCGCAGGCCCGCCCACGACTGCTTGAGGAAGTTGTCCATCGGTTCAGCCGATCCCGGGGATGAGTCGCACGAACTGGTCGATCAGCCAGATCCCGGCGAACGGCGTCACGACGCCGCCCAGGCCGTAGATCAGCAGGTTGCGCCGCAGCAGCGCGGAGGCGCTGGACGGCCGGTACCGCACCCCCTTGAGCGCCAGCGGGATCAGCGCCACGATCACCAGCGCGTTGAAGATCACCGCCGACAGGATCGCGGACTGCGGCGTCGCGAGGTGCATGACGTCGAGCCGGCCGAGCGCCGGGTAGATCGCCGCGAACATGGCCGGCAGGATCGCGAAGTACTTCGCCAGGTCGTTGGCCACGGAGAACGTCGTCAGCGCGCCGCGGGTGATCAGCAGCTGCTTGCCGATCTCCACGATCTCGATGAGCTTGGTCGGGTCCGAGTCGAGGTCAACCATGTTGCCGGCCTCCTTCGCGGCGGACGTGCCGGTGTTCATCGCGACGCCGACGTCGGACTGGGCCAGCGCGGGCGCGTCGTTCGTGCCGTCGCCGGTCATCGCGACGAGCCGCCCGCCCTCCTGCTCCTTGCGGATCAGGGCCATCTTGTCCTCGGGCTTGGCTTCCGCGAGGAAGTCGTCCACCCCCGCTTCCGCGGCGATGGCCTGAGCGGTCAACGGGTTGTCGCCGGTGACCATGACCGTCCGGATGCCCATCGCGCGCAGCTCGGCGAAGCGTTCCTTCATGCCGGGCTTCACCACGTCGGACAGCCGGATGACGCCGAGGACGCGACCGTTCTCCGCCACGACGAGCGGGGTGCCGCCCTGCGCGCTGATCCCGTCCACGACCTCGCGGGCCTGGTCGGTCAGCTCGAACGCGGACGCGGCGCCCTTGCGGACCACCCGGCCGTCGAGGTCGATGCCGGACATGCGGGTCTGCGCGGTGAACGGCACGAACTCGCCGGTCTTCTCGTGCTCATCCGCGGGCTCACCGCCCGCGAGTTCGAGGATGCTGCGGCCCTCGGGGGTGTCGTCGGCGAGGCTCGCGAGCCGTGCCGCCGCCACCAGCGTCTCGTGGGAGGTCGTGCCGACCGGGATGAACCCGGTCGCGCGCCGGTTGCCCCACGTGATCGTTCCGGTCTTGTCGAGCAGCAGCGTGTCGATGTCGCCGGCCGCCTCGACGGCCTTGCCGGAGGTGGCGAGCACGTTGCGCTGCACCAGCCGGTCCATGCCGGCGATGCCGATCGCGGACAGCAGCGCGCCGATCGTCGTCGGGATGAGGCAGACCAGCAGCGCGGTGAGCACGACCACCGACTGCTCGCCGCCGGAGTAGACCGCGAACGGCTGCAGCGCCACGACGGCCAGCAGGAAGATGATCGTCAGCGTCGACAGCAGGATCGTCAGCGCGATCTCGTTCGGCGTCTTCTGCCGTTCGGCGCCTTCCACCAACGCGATCATCCGGTCCACGAAGGACTCGCCGGGCCTGGTCGTGATCCTCACGACGATCCGGTCGGACAGCACCGTCGTGCCACCCGTGACGGCGCACCGGTCGCCTCCGGACTCGCGGATGACGGGCGCGGACTCGCCGGTGATCGCCGACTCGTCGACGGTCGCGATGCCCTCGACGACGTCGCCGTCACCGGGGATCACCTCGCCGGCCTCGACGACCACGAGGTCACCGACCTCCAGCTCGGTGCCGGGCACGACGTCGCCGCTGACGAGCCGGGCGACGGTGTCCTCCTTGGTCTTGCGCAACGAGTCCGCCTGCGCCTTGCCGCGTCCCTCCGCGACGGCCTCGGCGAGGTTCGCGAACAGCACGGTGAACCACAGCCAGGCCGCGACGGCGATCGTGAACACGCTCGGCTCGGTCACCGCGAACATGGTGACCAGCGCCGATCCCACCCAGACGACGAACATGACGGGGCTGCGCAGCTGGTGGCGCGGGTGGAGCTTGCGCACCGCCTCCGGGAGTGCGGCGGCGATGCCCGGCTTGGCAGGGGGCTTGTCCTGCCGCGGGGCCGGTTTCCGGAGCGTGGCGGTCACAGCAGTGCCTCCGCGAGGGGACCGAGGGCGAGAGCGGGAACGAACGTCAGCGCGGCCACCAGGACGATCGCGCCGGTCAGCAGCGTCGCGAAGAGCGGGCCGGTGGTGGGCAGCGTGCCCGCCGTGACCGGCACCTTCCTCTGCGCCGCGAGAGATCCGGCGAGCGCCAGCACCGCGATCATCGGGACGAAGCGGCCGAAGAGCATGCACAGACCGAGCGAGGACTGGAACCAGTCGCTGGTCGCGGTGATGCCCCCGAACGCGCTTCCGTTGTTGTTGGAAGCCGACGCGTAGGCGTAGAGGATCTCCGACAGACCGTGCTCTCCCGGGTTGTTCAGCGCGGCCGGCGTACTCGGCAGAACAGCGGCGATGCCGGCGCCGACCAGCAGCACGGTCGGCATCGCGAGGATCGAGACCGCGGCGGCCGTGACCTCCCTGCGCCCCAGCTTCTTGCCGAGGTACTCGGGCGTGCGGCCGACCATCAGCCCGGCGAGGAACATCGCGATGATCGCCATGACGAGGATGCTGTAGAGACCGGTGCCGACACCGCCGGGCGTCATCTCGCCGAACAGCATGTTCAGCATCGCCGCACCGCCACCGAGCCCGGTGTAGCTGTCGTGCAGCGAGTTGACCGCGCCGGTCGACGTGCCCGTGGTGGCGTCGGCGAAGATCGCGCTGCCGGGGATGCCGAACCGGAGCTCCTTGCCCTCCAGCGGCCTGACGCCGTTCGCCTCGGCGGCCCAGATCACCGCGAGCATCGCGGACCAGATGACACCCATGACGCCGAGCAGGACGTAGCCCTGCTTCGCGTTGCCGGCGAGCCGGCCGAACGTGCGGGTGAGCGCGACCGGGATGACGAGGATCAGGAAGACCTCGACGAGGTTGGACCACTCGTTCGGGTTCTCGAACGGGTGCGCCGAGTTGGCGTTGAGCACGCCGCCGCCGTTGGTGCCGAGCTCCTTGATGGCCTCCTGGCCGGCGACCGGTGCGTTCGCCACCACCCGGCCGTCGACGTCCACCCCGGACTTGAGGCTCATCGTCACGCCGAGCGCGATCAGCACGATGGCGCCGATGAACGCGATGGGCAGCAGGATCCTGACGGTGCCGCGGGTCAGGTCGACCCAGAAGTTGCCGAGCCGGTCCGTCTGCTGCCGCACGAATCCGCGCACCAGCGCGACGGCGACGGCCAGGCCGACCGCCGCGGACACGAAGTTCTGCACGGTCAGGCCGATCATCTGGACCGCGTGGCCCAGCACGACCTCCGGCACGTACGACTGCCAGTTGGTGTTGGCCACGAAGCTGATCGCCGTGTTGAACGCCATGCCGGGGCCGACGTTGCCGCGGTCGAAGTCGAACGGCAGCAACGACTGCAGCCGCTGGAGCACGTAGAGGAACACGATGCCGACGAACGAGAAGCCGAGCACGCCGTACGCGTAGGTGCTCCACTTCTGCTCGGCCTCGGGGTCGATCCGCGCGAACCGGTAGACGGCTCGTTCGAGTCCTAAGTGGCCTTTCGCGGTGTACACGCGGGCCATGTGGTCGCCGAGGGGCCGGTACGCGACCGCGAGGGCCGCGAAGAGGATGCCGACCTGCAGGAGGCCGGCGGCGAGAGGTGACATCAGAACTTCTCCGGCCTGACGAGTGCGACGACCAGGTAGACGAGCAGCACGAGCGCGATCACGCCGCCGGCGGCGTTCGCGACGAGTCCCGTGCTCACAACCTCTCCAGTCCACGCACCGTCAGGCCCAGCACGACGAAACTCTCGATCAGCAGCAACGCGTAGGCCAGGTCGGCCATGACGCCGCTCCTTCCACGTCTTGGTGTTCTTGAGGACGCTCGGCAGCGTGCACCACGAAAGGCCTGATCAGGGGGTGCCTGACAACGTCCTTACGGGGGCGGGCCCGGCCTTTACGCGTTCTTGAGGCCGGAGAGACGCCGGTCTCATCCGATAGGGCCCATCGCGGTCACGATGTGTGAGACCGGCCTGGTGGCGGTCGACGGCGCGGGCGAGACGACGTACCGGCCGGGAACCCCGAATCGTTGCCGAACGTGATAACGCCTGGTCAGTTCCGGACGACTTACCGACCACAGCGTCCGATCGGCGTGACGAGGAGGTCGCCATGGCGACCACGTTCTGGGCTTGGGCCGTGTCCGCACTCGTCATCGTGCTGCTCGCGGTGGTGGTCCCCCGCGGTCTCGGCGCGCAGAACGTGCTCCGGGACGGTCGCGGCCGCTACAGCCTGTCGCGCCTGCAGGTGATGATGTGGACGATCGTGCTGCTCTCGCTGGTCAGCGGCATGGCGTTCAGGCGGTTCGCGGCCGGGCAGGTCGACGTGGCCGGGTTCCAGATCCCCGAGCAGGTCCTCGTGCTGCTCGGCATCTCGCTCGGCTCCGGCGTCGTCGCGGGCGCCATGAAGGTCGTGAAGAGCAGCAGCAGGCCGGACTCGGTCGCGGCCCACCCGATGGGTCACGAGACCGGTCGGTTCTGGGAGGTGCTGACCGTCGAGGAGGGCGGGTCGGCGGGCAGGTCGGTCGACCTCGCGAAGTTCCAGAACCTCGTCATCACGGTCCTGCTGGTGCTGACGTACGTGGCGCAGGCCGTCGCGGCGCTCAGGGCCGTCGACAACCCGGCGGGCATCGCCGGGCTGCCCGCGTTCTCCAGCGCGTTCCTCGTGCTGCTCGCCGTGAGCCACGCCGGCTACCTGCTGGGCAAGATCCCGTCGCCCGCCGGGACCCCCGAGGGCGGCACGATGGCCGCGCGGCTCGCCTCCGCTCCGGGGGAAGCGGACGTGGCGAACGTCGTTCCCGGGGTGCGGCCCGCGCCGTCGGCGTGAACCCGGCCACGCGGCCGGTCACCGCACGGACGCGCAGGTGCTTGCCGAAGAAACTCCGCGACGCGGCTGGCTACGGACTGCTCGTAGCCTGCACCGCGGCGGCCGAGGCGCCGTGGGAGGACTCAGCGGGCGTCCTTTGTGGATCTTGACGTTTTCACACAACACGAACGTCGTGGGCCGGAAGGCCGTTCCACCACCGTGCGTAGCGGCGGTAGACCTGAGGTTCCCTGTCCCCGAGGAGTTTCTTCAGCGCTGCGGCCTCTTCGGCGAGGCCGGTCCAGTCGTCGTCGCTGAGCGCGTGGAACGAGGTCGCTTCGATCCCACCGTCCTCGGTGGGACGCCAGACGCCGGCGACCCGGCCGTCGACGAGGAGGGTGGGCAAGGTGTCGCCGTTGTTGCGGATGACCACTTTCCGGTAGGGCTCCGGGATCATCCGGGTCCGGTCGGCGTAGGCGAGCAGCGTGCTGTCCCACATCGCCATCAGCCTGGGCGGTGCCGGGGTGTCCTCGTCCGGGACCGTCCGGTCGGGAACGTCGTAGTGGCCACCGGACTCGGTGAGGTCGAGCAGTGCCAGCGCTTCGCGGATCGTCGTGCGGGGCAGCATGGTGAACTGGTTCATGTCGGGCACGGTCGCCGGTCCGAAGCCGGTGAGGTAGCGGCGCAGCATCTCGGCCACGCACTCCAGCCGTTCGCGCGCCCGCGTCGTCACGGACCGGTAGGCGGGCCGCAAGCCGAACGACCACGGCCCGCCCGTCGGCGCGTGGACGAGGCCCCCGTAGGTCCGCAGCGCCCACCAGACGCCCGGTTCGCCGACGTCGCCGACGTGGGAGTGCAGCAGTTCCTCGATCTCGGCCTTCTGCCGCGGGGTCCTCGCGAACTCCAGCAGGTGCCCGAGCAGCGCGTCGGCCTGCTCGATCGTGATGTCCATGCCCTTGAAGCGCTTGTCGTACAGCCGGGAGGCGCGCAGCGCGGGCAGCATCGCGTGGTGGAACACCTCGTGGTCGGCGGCGGTGACGGCGTGCAGGGTGATCCGCATCAGCGACGCCTTGCGGACCGCCCCGCTCGTGAACGCCTCGTCCAGGCCCGCCGGGTCGAAGTCCTCGACCCGGTTCCACAGCGCGATGTACGGCGACGCGGGTTCCTGCGCCTGGATCGCCACGACCCGGTCCACGGCCGTCAGCACGTCCACGGGTTCACGCCTGAGCAGCATCTGCCGGTCGAGGGTGGCGCGGTTGAGCTGACGGGCCGTGTAGGTCATGACCGCCAATCCTGGCTCACCTGAGCTTCGAGGGCCACCAGATCCGGCCACCGATGTCCACCGACAGCGCCGGCACGAGCAACGACCGCACCAGCAGCGTGTCCAGAAGCACGCCGAACGCCACGATGAACGCGATCTGCGTCAGGAACAGGATCGGCAGCACGGCCAGCGCCGCGAACGTCGCCGCGAGCACCACACCGGCCGACGTGATCACGCCGCCGGTGAGGCTGAGGCCCCTGATCGTCCCCTCGACCGTGCCGAGCCGCCGGGTCTCCTCGCGGACGCGGGTCATCAGGAAGATGTTGTAGTCGATGCCCAGCGCCACCAGGAACACGAACCCGAACAGCGGCACCACCGGGTCCGAGCCCGGGAAGTCGAGGACGTGGTTGAACACCAGCGCCGACACGCCCATGGTCGCCGCGAACGACAGCACCACCGTCGCGATCAGCAGCAACGGCGCCAGCAGCGACCGGAGCAGCACGGCGAGGATCAGGAAGATCACCACGAGCACGATGGGGATGATCAGCGTCCGGTCGTGCTCGGACGTCGTCCTGGTGTCGAGCAGCGTCGCCGTCGGCCCGCCGACCTTCGCCTCGCCCGTCCCGTGCACGGCGTCGCGGATCCGTTGCACGGTCGCGACCGCCGCGTCGGAGTCGGGCGCGTCCGCGAGCGTGGCCTGGATGCTGACGAGCCCGTCGGCGGTCCCGGCCGGCCGGACCTCGGCGACACCGTCCACCTTGGACTTCCGGAGGACCTCGGCGGCCTCCGCCTCCCGCGCGATGATGATCGTCGGCGACCCGGTGCCGCCGGGGAAGTGCCGCGACAGCACCTCCTGGCCCGCGACGGACTCGACCTCGGTCAGGAACACGTCGGACTGCGCCGTGCCGGACGCCTTGAGCTGCGGCAGGAACGCCGCGCCGACGAGCAGCACGAGCGTCGAGACGACCCAGATCGCCCGGGGCTTGCCGCGCACGAAGTTCGCCGTGCGCCCCCAGAGCCCGCTCGTCTCGGGGTGCTCGGAGCCGAACTTCGGCGCGAACGGCCAGAAGGCGGCCCGTCCGAGCAGCGCCAGCACCGCGGGCAGGAACGTCATGGTCGTGATCAGCGCGGCACCGATGCCGATGGCCGCCACCGGTCCGAGGCCCTTGTTCGAGTCGAGGTCGCTGAACAGCAGGCACAGCACGCCGAGGATCACGGTGCCGGCGGACGCGGCGATGGGCTCGATCGTGCCGCGCCACGCCGCCCTGATGGCCGCGACCCTGTCCTCGCTGTCGCGCAGCTCCTCGCGGAACCTCGACACCAGCAGCAGGGCGTAGTCCGTCGCGGCGCCGACCACCAGGATCGACAGGATGCCCTGGCTCTGGCCGTTCAGCGCCAGCACCTCGTTCTTGGCGAGCAGGTAGACGACGAAACTGGCCAGCCCCAGCGCGAACACCGCCGACACCAGCACCACGACCGGCAGGATGGGACTGCGGTAGACGACCAGCAGGATGAGCGCGACCACCGCGGCCGCGACGACCAGCAGCAAGCCGTCGATCCCGCCGAAGGCCTCCACGAGGTCCGCGACCTGCGCCGCCGGCCCGGTGACCAGCACCGTCAGCCCCTCGGGCGCACCCCGCGCGCCGTCGCGGAGCTGGGAGACCGAGTCCTTGACCTCCTTGGCCGGATCGAGCAGCACGACGAGCTGCGCGGCCTCGTTGTCGTTGGGCGCCGGGATCACCGGTGACGCCTGGAAGCCCTCGGCCTGCTCGGCGAGGTACTTCCTGTCGTCCTCGGTCAGCCCGCCGGAGCGTTCCACCACGACGATCGCCGGGATGGCCTCCTCGCGCTGGAACTTCTTCTGCAGCTCGGCGACCTGGGTGGACTCGGCGGAGTTGGGCAGGAACGCACTGCTGTCGTTCTCCGCCACCTCCGACAACTTGCCCGCGTACGGGCCGGTGAAGCCGCCCAGGGCCAGCCAGACCACGAGCAGGACGCCGGCGAGGACTCGCATCAGATGTTCCTTCGATCGTCGAACGTTTCGATGGCCGAAACAGTAAGCTGTCCCCGTGAGCGATGCAACCGACTACGACCTGAGCATGATGTTGCGCGCGCTGGTGATGGAGTCGAACCGGTTCCTCGAGATCTTCAGCGCCGCTCACGAGCTGCACCCCACCGACATGACAGCGCTGAACCTCATCATGACCACTCCGATGACACCCGGCACGCTGGCGAGGGCGCTGAACCTCAGCGCCTCGGCCACGACGTCCGTCCTCGACCGCCTGGAAAGGGCGGGCCACGTCGTCCGCGACCGCGATCCCGGCGACCGCCGCCGCGTCGAGCTGCGGGTGCTCGACACGGCGACGGCGCTGGCGGCCACGTTCTTCCAGCCGCTGGCGCGGGAGTACTCCTCGGCCTGGTCGGGCATGAGCCCGGACGAGCGCGGGGTGGTGGCGAGGTTCCTCGCGTCGACGATCGAGGCGACCTCGCGGGTGCGGGAAGAGGTCAGCGGGACGGGCTGAGCCGCGGGACGCTCCGAAGCGACTCCCGGCGTTGTGGGGCCCGCTCGTGCGCGAGGAGGGCATCTGCCACGAAGGCGCTTTCGCACCAGCGAGCGGCGGGTGCACCGGACCGACGCCCGGCCCGGTCACCCCCGACGTCCTGTGCCCCGGCTACCGCTGACCCGGCAGCCGCCGCCCGCACACCAGCAGCAACAGGTTCTGCGCCTCGTCCCTGACCGGCCGCCCCTGCCCGAACGCCCACTCCAGGTCCGTGGCCTCCAGCCGCTTGTCCCGCAGGTCCGCGCCGAAGTACTTGACGTTGGCGGGTTTCATGCCGTCGAGGACCATCCGCAACCGCTCGGGGGGCACCTTGCGGTCCAGGCCGAGCGCCACCGTGATGTCCAGCCCGTGGATCACGTCGTGCGACAGCGCGCCCACCGCGCCTCCGCCGGGCGGCGTCCACGGGTGGTCGACGTTGGCCTTCAGCGTTCGCAGCAGGTCGTCCGTGGACAGTGCCGCCGCGTCCTGGCGGGCCATGCGGTCGGAGGCGTGGTTGAAGCGGCCCGCCGACTTGAGCAGCTCCCACAGCACGCGCCTGCCCGGCGAGCGGTACGGCAGCGTCGTGTGGGCGACGACGTGCTTGACGGCCCAGCCCTCGCAGAGGCTGGGGGCGTTCCACTGGTCCTCGGTCAGGCCGCTGAGGAGCTCGGCCTGCTCACGTCGTTCGGCCGCCACCGCGGCCCGGATGTCCTGCGTCATGGTCGTGTGTACGGATCGTCCGGCCCGGACTCATCGGTCCGCGTAGGGTCGGTGCGTGATCGACGCGCTGGAGCCGTTCCGGATCGAGCTGACCGGCTACTGCTACCGCATGCTCGGCTCGGGCTTCGAGGCCGAGGACGCCGTGCAGGAAACACTCGTGCGCGCATGGAAGGCGTACGACAGCTACGACCCGTCACGCGCGTCGCTGCGCACGTGGCTCTACCGCATCGCCACGAACATCTGCATCGACATGCAACGGTCGGCTCAGCGGCGTGCTCTGGCCGTTGACCTCGGGCCGTCGGGCGGGGAGATCGGCGCTCCCCTGCCCGAACGCCTCTTCGTGCAGCCGGTGCCGGACGCGGTGGTGCTGCCCGAGGACCTGGCGATCCGCCGCGAGACCGTGCGGCTGGCTTTCGTGGCGGCCCTGCAGCACCTGCCGGCCCGGCAGCGCGCGGTGCTGATCCTGCGTGACGTGCTGGCCTGGCAGGCCGCCGAGGTCGCCGCCCTGCTGGACATCTCCGTCGCCGCGGTCAACAGCGCGTTGCAGCGGGCTCGGGCGTCTCTGCGCGACGTCGACCCCGGGGAGCCGCTGGACCCGGCGGATCCTGTGCAGAAGTCGCTGCTCAGCCGGTACTGCGAGGCGTTCGAGCGGCACGACGTGCAGACGTTGGTCGCGTTGCTGCACGAGGACGCCACGATGTCGATGCCGCCGTTCAGCTGGTGGCTGCGCGGGCGTGAGGCGATCTCCCTGGCGTTGAGCGATCCGAACGCCTCGTGCGACGGTGCTTGGCTCGTACCCGTCGAAGCGAACGGGTCGCCCGCCTACTGGCAGATGCGGCCGGGGATGGAGCAGCCGTTCGGGCTGGTGTTCCTCGACGTGCGGGGCGGGTTGGTGACGGGGACGACGACGTACCTGAACGTCGACGGGTTGCTGCCGTTGTTCGGCGCACCGATGAGTTCCGGACGGCCGTCCCGTACCACCGTGGACGACTAGGAGGCGTTAATGGGGATCCAGCCCATCATCATCACCCCGGACCTGCCGGCCGTGCAGGCGTTCTACGAGCAGGTCTTCGGCGCGACCGAGGTCTTCCGGTACCCGGAGCAGGGCGAGGTGTTCTACAAGGCCCTGCGGATCGACGAGTCCGAGCTCGGCCTCGTCGCGGAGGACGCCGACCTCTCGGCGACGCCGCGGATCGCGCTGGACATCGCCGTGGCGGACGTCGACGCGGTGCTGCCGCTGGTCGAACCCGCGGGCGGGCGGGTGCGGGGACCGGCGAACGACATGCCGTGGGGGCGCCGGGTCGCGCACGTGTTCGACCCCGACGGAAACCCCGTGAACCTCACGCAGCAGCTCTAGGGTGGCCGGGTGATCCGGATCGCGCCGTCGGACGAGGTGCCCCGGGAGGACGTCGGCGCGGTCTTCGACGGTCCGAGCCCTCGAAGTGCCCACTGCCAGCGGTATGGCGGAGGCAGGTGTTCGAGCCGCTAGACCGCCCCGACCAGATCACGGCGCTCCGGTCGCGCGGCCGAGCGGATCCGGCCCCAGGGCTTGAACACCGACAGGAAGTAGGCGAACAGCAGCAGCGTCGGCGCCACCACGACCGGGTGCGCCAGGCCGGACGGCAGCACCGCGGACGGGTCGCCCGCCAGCATCCGCTCGCCGATCCGCGCCGCCTCCGCCACGCCCGGCCGCAGCGCGAAGGCGATCAGCAGCGACATGCCGACGTTCAGGAACAGCTTGAGAGCGACCCACCAGTACCGCACGAGCCCGTACTTGCTGCCCAGACCGAGAACGACGCCGGAGATCATGCACACGGCGCTGGCCCCGAACATCGGCCAGATCGCGAAGAGGTCCACGGCCCCGACTGCGATGCCCGCCACCGCAGTGTCCGCCGTGGACAGCGCGACCACGACGAGGATCCCGAACGCGAGGTCGATGCCGAGCCACGCCGCCGCCGACAGGACGTGCACGAGCAGCACCGCCTTGCGGGGCCGGCCACTGAGCTTGCGGGTGGAAGTCATCGCGGTGCGCTCCTTCTCTCGTGGTGTCGCGTCCCACTCTCGCCACCACGAGCGCCCGCATCATCCGCTCACGCAGGGATCCCGCGTACGTCAGTCTGCGTACGAGCCTCAGCCGCCCGGCGTCACGATCCCGCGCTCGTAGGCGAACACGACGGCGTGGGTGCGGTCGCGCAGGCCCAGCTTGGTCAGCACGCGCGATACGTGCGTCTTCACCGTGGTCTCCCCCAGGAACAGCGTGGCGGCGATCTCGGCGTTCGAGGCGCCCTTCGCGAGCTCCACCAGCACCTCGAACTCGCGGTCGGTGAGCTCCGGCGGACGGGTGCGCTCCCGCGCGGAGGTGCTGAAGCGCGCGATGACCCGGCGCGTCACCTCGGGTGACAGGAGGGCGTCTCCGCGGGCGACGACGCGGACGGACTCCACCAGGTCCTCCGGTGAGGCGTTCTTGAGCAGGAAGCCGCTCGCGCCCGCCTGCAGCGCCTCGAAGAGGTAGTCCTCGCGGTCGAACGTCGTCAGGATGACCACGCGGGTGCCGTGATCCGCGGAAAGGATCCGGCGGGTGGCCTCCAGGCCGTCCATGCGCGGCATCTGGACGTCCATCAGCACGACGTCCGGCTTCAGCTCCGCGACCAGCTCGACGGCCTGGGCGCCGTCGCCCGCCTCGCCGACCACCTCGATGCCGGGCTCGGTGCCGAGGATGACCCGGAAGCCGGCTCGGACCAGGTCCTGGTCGTCGGCCAGCACGACTCGCAAGCTCACGCCTTCTCCTCCGCAACCGTCGGCAGCGACGCACGGACCAGATAGCCCGCGTCACGCCGTGGTCCTGCTTCCAGCGAACCGCCGTGCACGGCCAGACGTTCGCGCATGCCGACGAGCCCGAAGCCCGGTCCGGACGGGGCGGAACGGCCGCGGCCGTCGTCGGTGATCTCCAGTTCCAGGGCGCTGTCGAGGAACCGCATCCGGACGTCGACGTGCTTGGCGTCGGCGTGCTTCACCACGTTCGTCAGCGCTTCCTGCACGACCCGATACGCCGACAAGGCGACACCGGGCGGTACGTCCCGAGGTGCTCCGTACACCCCGTGCGAGACGTTGAGGCCGGTTGCGCGGGCGTTCTCGAGCAGCTCCGGCAGGTCGTCGAGTCCCGGAGCGGCCTTCAGGTCGGATTCGGCGTCGGCGCGCAGAACGCCGAGCAGGCCGCGCAGCTCGCTGATCGCGGTCCGGGCTGTCTGCTCGACGGTCTGCAGCGCGTCGCGGGCCAGGGCCGGGTCGGAGTCCAGGACGCGGCGGGCGGCGCCTGCCTGGATGCCCATCACGGACACGTGGTGCGCCACGACGTCGTGGAGGTCGCGGGCGATGCGCATGCGTTCGGCCGCGATGGCGCCCTGGGTGTTCTGCTCCTGCGAACGCCGCAGCTCCTCCTGCTGGAACTCCAACTGGGCCAGGCGGCGGGCTCCCAGCCACGCCATCTCGCCGACGACGTAGGCGAACAGGAAGAAGAAGACGTTGAACTCGAGTCCGTAGAGGACGGACGCGAGCACGGGGTCGATCGGCCCCGCCGCGTTCTCGAAGTCGCCCCTCGGCCCGAGCAGCGCGCGGACCAGGTTGAACCCCAGCCACAGGAACATCGAGACGATGACGCCGACGCGCGACCACCGCGCCACGACGCGGTTCCTCTCCCACGCGCCGACGGTGAAGATCGCGAGGAAGAGGATCGCGGACGGCACCAGGTTGTCGCCGACGCGGTTCATCTGCGCCGCGATGAAGATCACGGACACCACGACCATCACCGCGAGCGGGTACCGGCGGCGCACCACCAGCGGCACGGACAGCGCGACCATCCACACGAGCTGCACGGCGAGGCTCGGCGGGTTCCTGAAGGTGAAGGCGCCCATGCTGTTGACCAGCGTCGTGACCTCGATCGCGCACAGCAGCACGATCACGGCGATGCCGATGTCACGCCGTCGTTGCGCGGGCGTCGGTCCGGGCCGCCGCCACTCGTTCCAGTCGGGCTCTTCCACGGGCTCAACGTACCTGCCGCCGGAGCCCGTTGATCTACGCTCTGCGGATGGACCTCAGCGTGACGGTGCTCGGCTGCGCGACGCCCTACCCGAGCGTGGACAACCCCTGCTCCGGCTACCTCGTGTCGCACGGCAGCACGCGCCTGTGGGTGGACGCGGGCACCGGCACGCTCGGCCCGCTGCAACGGCACACGCGCCTGCAGGACCTCGACGCGATCTGGATCTCGCACCTGCACGCCGACCACAGCGCGGACCTGCTCACCGCCTACTACGCCCTGTTGTTCGCGGACGTCGAGCGCGACCCGGTGCCGCTGTACGGGCCGCCCGGCATCGCGGACCGCCTCGCCGCGTTCCTCACCAACGGGCCGGAGCGCAGCCCGGTCGAGTCGGCGTTCGCGATCACCGAACTGCACGACGGCCACCAGGTCACCGTCGGCTCGGCCACCCTCACGACGGCCGCCGTCGAGCACGGCATCCCGGCGTTCGGCCTGCGCGTCGAGGCGGGCGGCAGGTCGCTCACCTACTCCGGCGACACCGCGCCCTGCGCGAGCCTCGTCGAGCTGGCGCGCGGCACCGACGTGCTGCTGTGTGAGAGCGAAAGCGCGGAACAGACCGCGGACATGGCCCACCACACGCCGGAACACGCGGGTCAGACGGCATCCGAAGCCGGTGCGGGCCGCTTGGTCGTCACGCACGTGGGCCGCTTCCTGACCCCGCGGGAAGCGGTCACCCGTGCCTCGTCGCGGTACTCGGGCGAGGTGTCCTACGCCGAGCCCGGCACGACGATCACAGCTGGTTGATGCGGACCAGGTTCCCGGCCGGGTCGCGGAACGAGCAGTCGCGCACGCCCCACGGCTGGTCCTCGGGCTCCTGCAGCACCTCGCCGGCACCGGACGACTCGACCCACGCCCGCGCGCGGTCGAACGTGCCCTGCAGGTCCTTCGAGGCGAGCGAGATGGCCGTGTAGACGCCCTTGGCCATGAGGACGGCGATCGTGCGGCGCTCCTCGTCGCTCACGCCGGGGTCGGCGGCGGGCGGGTGCAGGACGATGCCGGTCTCGGGCTGGCCGGGCGGACCGACGGTGATCCAGCGCATGGTGCCCTGGCCGACGTCCTGGCGGACCTCGAAGCCGAGGGCGTCGCGGAAGAAGCCGAGGGACTTCTCGGGGTCGTCTGCCGGCAGGAACGCCGAGGCGATGATGACTGACATGGCGGTCAACCTAATCCGCGGGCCCAGCGGCCGCTTCTCGATTCCTGATCGGCCGCATCACGGCCTTGGCCAGGCAGTTCGGGATGCCCTGGCCGTCGGTCGCGGCGACCTTGCGGTACTGGCTGGGTGACATGCCCACGAGTTCGGAGAACCTCGTGCTGAACGTGCCGAGCGAGGTGCAGCCGACCTCGAAGCAGACGTCGGTGACGGACATGTCGCCGCGGCGCAGCAGCGTCATGGCCCGCTCGATGCGGCGGGTCATGAGGTAGCTGTACGGCGACTCGCCGAACGCGGCGCGGAACGCGCGCGAGAGGTGGCCCGCCGACAGGTGGACGCCGCGCGCGAGTGCCGCCACGTCGAGCGGCTGGCGGTACTCGCGGTCGATCCGGTCGCGGACCTTGCGGAGCAGGACCAACTCCTGCAGGCGCGGGTCTTGGGCGGTCACGTTCGACAGCCTAGGGCCCGCGCCTGACAGGTCGCTGACGTTCGGGGACTAGCAGGCGCCCTGGTCGCGCCAGACGCCCCACTCACCGGTGGTGCCGGGCTCCTCGCCCTGCGTCCACCACTGGGCCCGCCACTTGCGGCCCTTGTGCGACACCTCGTTGCCTCCGTTGTAGACCTTCGCCCTGTCCCACGCCGGCAGCGAGCAGACCGGCGGGTTCGTGGTCGTGGTGGTGGTCGTGGTGGTGGTCGTGGTCGTCGTCGTGGTGGACGTGGTCGTGGAGGTCGGCGGGGTACCGCCACCGATGCGCGGGTAGTCCGCCGAGATCGCGTACGACTGGCCGCCGAACGTGAACACGAAGTTCGACGGCGTCGAGATCGGCAGCTGGTAGCTGACGGTCAGCTCGATCGACGCGCCCGGTGCGAGCGACTGCCACGACGGCAGCGCGAGCTCCACCTTCTGGAAGTCGCCCTTCAGGCCGCCGACGTTCGGCCCGGTGTGTCCCTTCGAGACGACCTTCAACCCGAAGCCGGACTGGTCGGCCATGCTGCCGGGGGCACTGGTGCCGTAGTCGAACGAGATCTTCGTGCCGCCGGGGATCGTGACGTTCGACCGGTTGGTGAACTTGATCTTCGGCGTGATCGGGTAGTTGTTGTCGCCCAGCGCGTAGCCGTGGATGTCGACGTCCACGGCCAGCGACTGCGTCTGCTGCGTGGTGGCCTTCAGCGCGCCGTAGGGCGCGGCGCCGTTCAGGCCGGTGTTGATGGTCGACAGCAGGGTGTCACCGATGAAGTACTCGTTCTTGGCGGAGTCGAACCGGTAGTCACCGGCGAGCTCCCAGATCATGATGCCGCCGAGACCCTTGTCCCGCACGTACTTCGCCTTCTCCGCGATCGACTGCTCGGTCTCGGTGGAGAGGAACACCTTCTTGTCGTTGTTCCACAGCCACGGCGACTTCAGCGTCGAGTCGTAGTGCGGCGTGTAGGTGCCGGTGAGGCGGTCGGTCGGGTCGTTGACCGGGTCGAGACCGTACTGCGGACCGTACGAGCCGGCGATCTTGGCTTCGAGGTTCTTGGTGTGCCACAACGGGTTCACGCCGGACGGGACCTCGGCGCCACCGGCGGTGACGTCGTGCCAGATGTTGTCGATGCCGGACGCGCCGTTGCCGCACGGCGTGGTCGAGCCGACCGCGGACCCGGTGCCGGGCGGGCACTGCGACTGGTTCGGCAACGCCGCCTTGCCCCACAACCCGTTCGTGCCACCGGTGACGCCCTGCCAGCCGCGCGAGTAGAACGGCACGCCGATGTTGATGCGTCCGGCCTGCATGGCGCCGCGGTAGTAGTGGTACGCCCAGTCGGTGTTGAGGTAACCCATGCCCTCGTACTGCGGGGCCGTGTAGACGCCACCGGCCGAGAGCTCGCCGTCCTTGCCGTCGTCGTAGAGAGCGGCGTTCGGGCCGACGAAGTGGTTCCACGAGCCGTGCAGGTCGTAGCTCATGACGTTGAGGTAGTCGAGGTACTTGACGACCTGGTACGCCTCCTGGCCGCGCAGCAGCCAGCCCGAGGCGGGCACGGCGGCGGTCAGCAGGTAGTGCTTGCCGTCGGCGGCACCGGCGCGGTCGAGCTTCTCGCGCAGGGTCTTCATGATCGCCTGGTAGCCGGCCCACAGCGTGCCGCGGTTGGCGTTGGAGATCCAGAAGTCGTCGGGGTTGCCGGCGTGGTTGTTCGACGTCGCGTACTCGTAGTCGATGTCAGCGCCGTTGAAGCCGTACTGGCGCAGGAAGGCCACGACGCTGTCCGCGAACGTGTCGATCGCCGCCTGGCTCTGGCCGAGCTTGTAGAAGCCGCCCGAGGCGGTGCGGGTGCCGTCGGCGTTGAAGAAACCGCCGGTCTCCGCCCAGCCGCCGACCGAGATCAGCGTCTTGACGTCCGGGTGCTGCTTCTTGAACTTCGTCAGCTGGTTGAAGTGCCCCTTGTAGGGCAGCGACGGGTCCATCTCGGAGCCCGCGACACCCGGCCACTCCATGCCGATCGACGAGTTGGCCGGGCTGTTCGCGCCGACCGAGATCTTGTTCTGCGCGTCGATGTGCGCGAACGCGTAGTTGAGGTGCGTGACCTTGTTCCAGGGGATGTCCTTCGCGAGGTACCCCGGCTGACCGTTCTTGCCGGTGCGCCAGCTCGTGAAGTACCCGATGACCCTCCGGGACTTGTCCCCCATGGTCTCGCGCCCGGCGGTGTCGTAGACCGTGCAGTACGGCGACTCGACACCCGGCGTCTTGTACAGCCCGTCCGGCCGGCAGTCCTCGTGGGCTGCGGCTGCGGTCGGCGCGGTGGTCACAGCTATCACGGTCCCGGCTAGCAGGGCTAGCACCGGAACCACTCTGGCGAGCAGTCGCAAGGGAAAGGACCTCCTGGCTAGGGCGGCGGCCACTGCCGGGAACCGTAAAATGGTCCAGACCTTTAGGTCAATACTCGATCACTGTCATTCCGTGTCAGTGAATCGGTTTAGCGTCCGTTTCCATGAGCGAGAACGATTTCGACTTCCTCCACGGCCGGTGGCACGTGGCCAACCGCAAGATCGCCGACATCCCTGGCCGCGGCACCGAGTGGGTCGAGTTCGACGCGACGGCCGAGGCGAGACCGCTGCTCGGCGGCGCCGCGATCATCGACGGCTTCTTCGCCGACGGCTGGGAGGGCATGACGCTGCGCCAGTACGACCCGGCTCACGACGTGTGGCGCATCTGGTGGGCTTCCACCCGCGCTCCCGGCCGGCTGGACCCGCCGCTGGAGGGGTGGTTCGCCGGGGAGCGCGGGGTGTTCCTCGGGGACGACGTGGTCGGTGGGCATCCGGTGAGGCTGCGGTTCGACTGGACAGCGGGGTCGGAGCCCGTCTGGCAGCAGGCGTTCTCGTACGACGGCGGGGAGACCTGGGAGACGAACTGGGTCATGCGGTTCACGCGCGCCTGATGGTGGCGGGCAGCAGGAGGAGACCGCCGAGAGGAAGGCGCTCCTCGGCTGACCGGTCCCGGTCAGCCGATCTGCGTCAGCGCGAGGCCGCCCGCCATCAGCACGGCGCACGCCAGCGCGTGCACGACGGGGTTGCGCACCAGCAGCGCCACGAACTCCCGCAGGAACGCGCTCGGCACGAAGTACCAGGCCGTGGGCGCGCCGATGACCTGCAGCCGCAGGCCCTGGTTGCGGGAGAGCACCGCGGTGCGGAACACGTGGTAGTTGTTCGTGACCGCGACGACCCGGCCGTTGAGACCCCGCTCGGCGAGCAACGCCTTGCTGTAGCGGAGGTTCTCCTCGGTCGTGGTCGCCCGGTCCTCCAGCACCACGTCGTCGGCGGGCACCTCGCGCTCGAGCAGGTACTCGCGCATGGCGAAGGCCTCGGACACGTCCTCGTCCGCGCCCTGCCCGCCCGACACCACGATCACGGGTGACCGCCCCGCCTCGCGGTCGCGCCGGTACAGCCGCAACGCGCGGTCCAGCCGGTTCGCGAGCAGGGGCGGCACCCGGGACCCGACCAGGCCGGCGCCGAGGACGACGATGCCGTCGAAGCCGTGGCGGCGGCCCGTCCGGCCGTAGATCACGGAGTACAGCAGCAGGCTCACGAACAGGAACGCGATGTACGCCGACACCAGGAACAACCCGATGGCGGAGCCGCGGATCCAGTCGTTGGGCTGGGAGATCCCCCAGAAGAAGTAGAGCATCTCGCCGATCAGGGCGAGGCCCGCGAGCAACGACAGCAGGTTGCCCAGCGATCGGCCCTCACGGCGCAGCATCACGACGCCGTTGGCCAGCAACGCGAGCGGGAGCAGCAACAGGCCGAGGACCGCCAGGACGAAGCCGAGCAGCAACGGCAGGCTCACCGCCGGGTTGTCCTGCCCGGCACCCGCGAGCCACAGCAGCAGCATCAGCAGCGCGATGCCGAGCCAGACCGCGTTGCTCAGGCGTCGGCGGTCGCGCGCCACCCCGACTAGGAAGAACGAGGCGGGGATGAGGAAGAGCAGGCCGGCGAGCACCGGCCAAGGATAGTGCCGGTGATCACTCGTCGCTCTCGGGTGCCGGAACGGGCTTCGGGCGCGGCCTCAAGCGGACCGCGCCCGAAGTCAGGTCGAGCGGACCGGTCTCCTCGTAGTCCTCACCCGTGCCCGCGTCCGTCGCCTCGCTGCGGAGCTTGCGGCCGGGGAACAACTCACCCAACTGTCCCATGTCCGCGAGGTTACCCTCAGAACAGGGCGATGAGCAGCAGGATCAGGGCGATCGCGATGACGATCAAGATCCACGTGCTGCCGGCCGGCCTGCGGTAGTGGCTGCGGACCGTGGTCGTGCGGAACCAGCTGTACGGGGCGCTGCGGCGGTGCCGGCGAACCCAGGGCATCTCGTCCTCCTGACAAGTCGCTGTTAGTGCGGGGATACCCCGTCTCCGAGCCGTTGCAGTACTCCAGCCAGCCCAACCTCCGCCAGCTCGCGATCACCGGTGGCGTTGCCGTGCAGCACCTCGTGCCACGGCCCCAGCCGGTGCCAGGTCAACGCACGCTCGCGCAGCTCCGCGGTCACGCCGTAGGTCTCGGCGAACGCGGCCGCGAACTCGGGCGGCGTGCAGTGCAGCGCCCACGCCAGGTCGATCGCCGCGTCACCGATGTGCAGGTCGCCGAAGTCGATCACGCCCGTCAGCACGCCGCCGCGGCCCAGCACGTGCTCGGGCCCCAGGTCGCCGTGCACGACCGTGTCCGCGGGCAGGCCGTCGAGCTTCGCCAGCAGCTCCTCGCCGCCGGGCACGTCGACCTCGGCGCGGAACCGCTCCACGGGGAGCGGCCTGGGGCCGACGCCCCGCCGCACGGCCTCGGCGACGGGTGCCGCGTGCAGCGCCCGCAGGAACTCCCCGAGCTGTCTGCCCTGCACGGCGCCGGGCGACGCCACCTCCCCGCCCGGCACCAGGTCGTGGCGCACCACCACCGGGTCCTCCGACACGACCACCGGAACCGGGACGGGCAACGGCAGCAGGGGCGCGAGCCACGGCATCACGACCGCCTCGCGCAGGAGCTGCGGCCCGATCTCCGGGCGGCGCGGCCGCCGTTCCACCCACCGCCCGCCGACCAGGACGGCGGTGCTGTCCCAGCCCTCACCGAGGTACGTCATGCGCCCAGTGTCGACGGCAGCGTCCGCGCGGCCGAAACGACTTTCCCCCTGCCCGCGCAGCTCGGCGAAGGCGAGCGCCTGGTGCGGGGCACGCAGCCCCTTCCCCCGGTGTCGCGGCCACCCGCCCGATCACGGGGGCGGCCGGTCCGGCGTGGAGCGTGCAGAATCTGCGGGTGGCCGCCACCGTCTCCTCCAAGCTGCTGTCACTGCTCGGCACGTTCGACGCCGGCCACCGCCGCCAGACCCTGAGCGGCATCGCGCGGCGCAGCGGGTTGCCGGTCAGCACCACGCACCGGTTGCTGGCCGAGCTCGCCGAGTGGGGCGCGGTGCGGCGGCTGGAGTCAGGTGAATACGTCATCGGGCGGCGGATCTGGCGGCTCGGCCTCCTCGCGGCGGGCGAGGTCGACCTGAGCCGGGTCGCGGAGCCGTTCCTGCACGACCTCCACGCGGCGACGCGGGCCGTGGTGCACCTGGCCGTGCGGGAGGGCACCGAGGTGCTCTACCTCGACCGGGTGTCGGGGCACGCGTCGGTGCCGATCGTGAGCTCGACCGGCAGCCGGTTGCCGCTGCACTCGACCGGGGTCGGCAAGGTGCTGCTCGCGCACGCGCCCGCGGAGGTCCAGGACGAGGTGCTGGAGCACGGGCTGACGCGCCTCACGGCCTACACGGTCACGGAGCCGGCGCGGATGCGGGCGCAGCTGCACCGCATCCGGCGGGACGGGTACGCGCAGACGTTCGAGGAGATGACGCTCGGGGCGTGCAGCGTGGCGGTGCCCGTCGAGGTGCAGGGGCACGTCGTCGCGGCGCTCGGGATCGTGGTGCCGGACCTGCGCAACGTCCGGGTGCGGCTGGTCGCGGCCCTGCAGGTGGCGGCGCGGGGCATCGCGCGGACGTTGGAGCCGAGTTTCCACCCACCGGAAGCCGGGCTTGGATGACCCACCGCCTGCCGCTTGAATCTCCGGTCGTGGCACGCGAAGAGCACCAGCTCCTGATCGGCGGCGACAGCGTTCCGGCGCTGGACGGCCGCACCACCGACGACCTCAACCCCTTCACCGGCGAGGTCCACGCCGTGGTCGCCGCCGCCTCACCGGCCGACGTCACGCGGGCCGTCGACGCGGCCGAGAAGGCCTCCGCGGAGTGGGCGGCCACCACGCCGTCCACGCGCCGCGCGGTCCTGCTGAAGGCCGCGGACCTGCTGGAGGAGAGGACGCCCGACATCGTCGCGCTGATGGCCGCCGAGGTCGGCGGTGTCGCCGGGTGGGCGGGGTTCAACGTGGCGCTCGCCGCCAACGTCCTGCGCGAGGCGGCCGCGGCGGTCACCCAGCCCGTCGGCGAGGTGCTGACGACGGAGACGCCCGGTCAGCTGTCGCTGGCGGTCCGGGAACCGCTGGGCGTGGTGGCGGCGTTCGCGCCGTGGAACGCGCCGGTCATCCTCAGCACGCGGGCCGTCGCCGCGCCGATCGCCGCCGGGAACACCGTGGTGCTCAAGCCGAGCGAGGACGCGCCGATCGCGGCCGGGCTGCTGATCGCCGGCGTGCTGCACGAGGCCGGGCTGCCGGCGGGCGTGCTCAACGTCGTGACGAACGCGCCCGCCGACGCGGCCGCCGTCGCCGAGGCCCTGATCACCGACCCGCGGGTGCGGGCCGTGAACTTCACCGGGTCCACGGAGGTGGGCCGGATCGTCGGAACGCTTGCGGCACAACACCTCAAGCCCGCCTTGCTGGAGCTCGGCGGCAAGAACTCGCTGCTGGTGCTCGACGACGCCGACCTCGCCCACGCCGTGAACGCGGCCACGTTCGGCGCCTTCCACAACGCGGGCCAGATCTGCATGTCGACCGACCGCGTCCTGGTGCACCGGTCGGTGGCCGAGGAGTTCACCGCGAAGCTCGCCGCCAAGGTGGGGTCGCTCCCGCACGGCGACCCCGCCGACCCCGGCACGGTCATCGGCCCGGTGATCAACCCGCGGTCCGCCGAGCGCGTCGCCGCCCTGGTCGCCGACGCGGTCGAGAAGGGTGCTCGCGTCCGCGCCGGTGGTGGTGGTGGTGGTGGCGCGACCGTGCTGGACGAGGTGACACCGCAGATGCGCATCTTCCGGGAGGAGATCTTCGGACCGGCCGTCGTCGTCGTTCCGGTCGACGGCGACGACGAGGCCGTGGCCATCGCGAACGACACCGAGCACGGGCTGACAGCGGGCATCATCACCGAAGACACACGGCGCGGGCTCTCTCTCGCGCGGCGCATCCGCACCGGGATCGTGCACGTCGGCAACCAGACAGTGGACGACGAGCCGCAGGCGCCGTTCGGTGGCGTGAAGGCCAGCGGCTACGGCAGGTTCGGCGGCCGGTGGGGCGTCGAGGCGTTCTCGGCGACGCGCTGGGTGACCGTGGCGAGCGAGCACGGCCACTTCCCGTTCTAGGCCGGTGATCGGCGCACCGGCGGAGTCGTGGCCGTGGCCCTGGACGGCGATCACCTGGTCCCCTTGGTGATCGCGACGGACCCGAAAGGCGGAGCGGCCCCCGACCGCGGAGGTCGAGGGCCGCTTGCACACCCGGTCAGTGACCGGCGGCCATCTCCGCCGCCAGCCGGTCGTCACCGCTCGTCTCCTTGAGCGGCTTCTCCTTGATGAACAGCACCGCCAGCAGCGCCAGCACCGCGAACGGCACGCCCACCAGGAAGATCTCCGCCGTCGCCGTCGCGTAGATCTCGGCGATCACGGCCTTGACCTCGGGCGGCAGGACCGAGAGGTCCGGCACCGCGTGGGCGGACGCCTCGGCGCCGGGGATCGCGCCGAACTTCTCCTCGGTCAGCGACGAGACCTTGTTGGCGAGCACGGCGCCCAGCGCCGAGACGCCGATCGCGCCGCCCAGCGAGCGGAAGAACGTCAGGGTCGACGTGGTGGCGCCCAGGTCGCGGGCCGGGACGTCGTTCTGGGCGGCCAGGACGAGGTTCTGCATCAGCATGCCGACGCCGACGCCGAGCACGAACATGTGCACGGACACCATGAACACCGACGTCTTGGCGGTGATCGTGGACAGCAGCAGCATGCCGCCGACCATGACCACGGCGCCGGAGACCAGGAAGGCCTTCCACCTGCCGAACTTCGTGATCAGCTGACCGGCCACTGTGGACGAGATCAGCAGACCGAAGATCAGCGGCAGGCCCAGCAGGCCCGCCTGCGTCGGGGTCTTGCCGAGCGAGAGCTGGAAGTACTGCGAGAGGAACACCGTGCCACCGAACATCGCGACGCCGACGAGGGCGCTGGCGACGGTGGTCAGCGAGACGGTGCGGTTGCGGAAGATCGACAGCGGCACGATCGGGTCGTGGGCGGTGGCCTCGACGCGCACGGCGGCGACGAGCAGCAGCACCCCGAGCGAGACCAGGCCGGCGGTCCAGCCGGACGCCCACTCGAACTTCTGGCCGGCGAGCGAGGACCAGATCAGCAGCGTCGAGACGCCGGACACGATCAGGAACGCGCCCAGGTAGTCGATCTTCGTCTCCTCCTTGCGCACGACCGGCAGGTTCAGGGTGCGCTGGAGCATGTAGATCGCGGCGAGGGTGAACGGGATGCCGATGAAGAAGCACCAGCGCCAGCCGAGCCACGAGGTGTCGACGAGCAGGCCGCCGATCAGCGGGCCCGCGACGGTGCCGACGCCGAACACCGCGCCGAACATGCCGGAGTACTTGCCGAGCTCGCGCGGCGGGATCATCGCGGCCATCACGATGGTCGCGAGCGCCGTGACGCCACCGGCGCCGAGGCCCTGCACGACGCGGCTGACGATGAGCATCTCGACGTTCTGCGAGAAGCCCGCGATCAGCGAGCCGACGACGAACAGGCTGAGCGACGCCTGGATCAGCAGCTTGCGGCTGTAGAGGTCGGCGAGCTTGCCCCACAGCGGCACGGTCGCGGTCATCGCGAGCAGCTCGGCCGTCACGATCCACGCGAAGATCGACTGCGAGCCCTTGAGCTCGGCGACGATGCGCGGCAGCGCGTTCGACACGATGGTGCTGGCGAGGATCGAGACGAACATGCCCATCATCAGGCCCCACATGGCCTGGACGACTTCGCGTCTGCCGTGCACTGGTGTCACTTCTGCGTCGGTGGTCATGAGGTTCCCCCTTCGTGGTGGTGCGGCGGTACGTGAGCCAGTCCGGCGCCGAACAGGTCGAGGGCCTCGCCGACGACGTCACCGAGCGCGAGGCTGTCGTCCGCGGCCCAGCGGGTCACGGCACAGCGGAACGCGGCGCTGCCGGCGGAGACCAGCAGGCGCGGGTACAGGTGGGACTCGGGCAGCCCCGCTCGCGCCGCCACCGCGCTCGCGAGCAGCTGTTCGGACTCCGCGCTGCTCGCGAACGCCCTGACCAGCAGGTCCGGCCGCTGCATCACGACGTCCTTGCGCAGCAGCCACAGGTCGCGGGCGTTGTTCAGCTCGTCGGTGATCTCCGCGAGGACCGAGCGCCGGTACGCGTCGAACGGCGTCACGTCGCCGGGGAAGGCGAGGATGCGCTCGGCCATGCGCGGGCCCACCTCGGGGTCCGCGCCGATGAGCGCCTCGTCCTTGCTCGCGAAGTAGTTGAAGAACGTGCGCACCGAGACGTCGGCCTCGGCGGCGATCTCCTCCACGGTCACGTTGTCGTAGCCACGCTCGGCGGCGAGCCGCACGGTCGCGCGCTCGAGCGCGGTGCGCGTCTGGCGCTTCTTGCGGTCGCGCAGGCTCTCCCCCGGCTGGTTCACGGGGTCAGCGTACGGATCTTTTTGCAGTCACTGCAAGTTTGCAGTGTGTGAACTAGGACTCTCTGCCGGCAGCTACGACCAGGGCGTGTTCGGCCGCTCCTGGAGCACGCCGTCGAGGAAGAGGTCGACCTTCTCACTGAAGAAGCAGGCCGTTCCAGCGATTTTCTGGCTCTCGGGCAGCGGCTCCCGGTAGATCCACACGAGGTCCTCGTGCAGCACGCCGTTCACTAGCACCGACCAGTAGGAAGCCGTTCCCTTGTACGGGCACCGCGTCCGCGTGCCCGACGGCCTCAGCAGATCGAACCGGACGTCGCTCAACGGCAGGTAGTAGCGCGGCGGGAGGCTCGTCTCGAACAGGATCCGCGGCTGCCCCGACGCCGCCAGCGTCACGCCGTCCAGCGCCACCCGCACGTGCCGCGAGCTGCTCAGGACGTCGACCCGCTTGTACGGGTCGCGCGGGTGGACGTAGATCGGCTCGTCCTCCTCGAGCCACTCGTCCATGGCCGCGAACTCGACCCGCACGAGGTCCCGCAGCTCCGGCGAGTCCGGACGGGTCAGCGCGGCGCCTTCGGCCGTGCCGCCCCGCGTGACGACGTCGTGGACCACGCCGTCGCCCTTGGTCTCCCCCGTCGGCTCCAGCTCGACGCGCACCGAGGACAGGGGCAGGTAGTAGGCCGGGTGGTGCGGGACCTCCCAGACCAGCCGCGGCTCGGTCGTGTCCGCGACCAGCTCGCCACCGAAGTACGCGCGGACCCGCTTCGCGGATCTTTCCACTCGCATGTCGCCCATGCCTCATGGCAGCACGGGACGCGCCACCGTGCTAGGCGTTGCCGTCGAACAGGCTCGTCACCGAGCCGTCCTCGAAGACCTCCTGGATCGCCCGCGCGATCAACGGCGCGATGCTCAGCACCGTCAGCCCCGGGAAGCGCTTGTCGTGCGGGATCGGCAACGTGTCGGTGAGGATCACCTCGCGCGCCTTGCTCTCCGTGAGCCGCTCGTACGCCTCGCCGGACAGCACGCCGTGCGTGGCGACGAGGACGACGTCCTTCGCGCCCTGCTCCAGCAGCTGGCGCGCGGCCGTCGTGCTCGTCATCGCCGTGTCGATCATGTCGTCGACCACGACGCACGTGCGGCCCTCCACGTCGCCGACGACTCGGTTGGCCACGACCTCGTTGGGGCGCAACGGGTCGCGCGTCTTGTGGATGAACGCGATCGGGCAGCCGCCGAGCAGGTCCGCCCACTTCTCGGCGAGCCTCGTGCGGCCGGCGTCCGGGGAGACGATCGTGAGGTGCTCGCCCCGGTAGCGGGCGCCGACGTGGTCGCAGAGCAGCCACATCGCGTGCAGGTGGTCGACCGGTCCGTCGAAGAAGCCCTGGGCCTGCGCGGTGTGCAGGTCGACCGTCATGATCCGGTCCGCGCCCGCCGTCTTGAACATGTCCGCGACGAGCCGCGCCGAGACGGGCTCGCGACCGGTGTACTTGCGGTCCTGGCGCGCGTACGGGTACGACGGCACGACCGCGGTGATGCGCTTGGCCGAGGCCCGCTTGAGCGCGTCGACCATCAGCAGCTGCTCCACCAGCCAGTCGTTGACGGGCGCGCTGTGGCTCTGCATGACGAACGCGTCCGCGCCGCGCACGCTCTCCTCGAAGCGGACGAAGATCTCGCCGTTCGCGAAGTCGTAGGCGGCCTGCGGGGTGATGGCCACGCCCAGGTCCTTGGCGACCGCCTCCGCGAGCTCCGGGTGCGCCCTGCCCGTGAGCAGGATGAGCTGCCGCTTGGCGACGCCGGGCTTGCCGCTGACCATGAGCACGCTCCACGTTCGTCCGCCGTTGAACCCGATCGTTCAGCATCGTCGCGAGATCGCGCAAACACCGTGTCCGTCCGATGAGATTCCATGTTGCTGCGCACTTCGGGTTAACCCCATCGAGGGCACCCACAGGGGTCTTATAGCAGGTCCGGACCCCAACGCTGGGTAGAGATCGGGGCGGCCGCTTTCACCTCTTGGGGTACGTCTCGTGTGATTCCTCGATCGGTGTGCTCGAGGGGTCGTTGACCATCCCTACGCTCCTCGCATGCCGGAAACCCAGGACGCACCTGGCACACCACCGCAGGCGCCCCCCGCGAACCCGGTCGTGATGGGCACGCCCATCCACGACCAGATCGCCGATCACCTGGGAGTTCGCCAAAAGCATCGACGGCCGGACTGAGGGCCGTTATGAACGCCGCATGCGTCTCTTCGTGCTCGGCGCCGTGGCGGCGCTCGTGGTCCCGCTCGTCCCGGTGGCTCACGCCGCTCCCCCGCCGCTCGCCTGGGGTGCGTGCGCGCCCGAACGGCCCGGTTTCGAGTGCGCCGTCCTCGACGTGCCGCTCGACCACGACGACCCGGACGGCCCGAAGACCTCGGTCGCGCTGACCAGGAAGCCGGCGACGGACCGAGCGCACCGCGTCGGGTCGCTGGTGTTCAACCCCGGCGGTCCCGGCGCATCGGGGATCGACTACGTCTGGGCGTGGGGCGAGCGCATGTCGGCCGGAGTGCGGGGGCGGTTCGACGTCGTCGGGTTCGACCCGCGCGGCGTCGGCCGGTCGAACCCGTTGCGCTGCTTCGCCTCCGAACAGGACCGCGCCGAGTTCCTGGCGCGTGGCCCGATCTTCCCCTACGAACGGGCGCAGGAGCGGCCGTTCTTCAACCGCTACCGCTCGCTCGCGTCCCGCTGCGACCAGCCGATCGCCCGGCACATGAGCACCGCCGACGTCGTGCGCGACCTCGACCTGCTGCGCCAGGCCCTAGGCGACCGCGAGCTGACCTACTTCGGCACCTCGTACGGCTCGTACATCGGCACGACCTACGCGAACATGTTCCCCCGCAACATCCGCGCGCTCGCGATCGACGGCGTGCTCGACCCCGTGCTCTGGTCCGGCGGCCGGCAGATCTCCTCGGACCGCAGGGCCACCGCCGAGGTGCTCGACGAGTTCTTCCGGCTCTGCGACGAGGCCGCGTGCGCGTTCGGCCCGGACTCGGAGAAGCGGTGGCAGGCCCTGCTCACCTCGGTGCGGGCCCGGCCGATCGTGCTGGGCGGGCAGACGTGGACCTACGACCGGGTGGTCGAGCAGGCGCTGTTCGCCGGGTTCGCCTCGGAGGCGTGGACGGACGTCGCGGCGGTGCTGGACCAGCTGTCGGACGCGGCCGCGGCTGCCTCATCGCCACCCGGGGCGTTCGAGGCGCCTGGGCCGTACGACAACTTCTTCGACGCCAACCTCGGCACCATGTGCGCGGACACCGAGTACCCGCGCACGTTCGAGGCGTACCGGGCGATCTCCCGCTACGCCGAGGCCGGGTCTGAGTTCGGCCCGTACTGGTGGTGGAGCACCAGCGCGTGCGCGGACTGGCCCACGAGTCCCGACCGCTACACCGGACCGTGGCGTGCCCGCACGTCGGCACCGGTCCTGGTGGTGGGCACCCGCTTCGACGGCTCCACCGACCTGCGCGGCGCCCTGGCCGTCGCGCGGCTGCTGCCGAACAGCCGGTTGCTGGAGTACGCGGGCTGGGGCCACATCGCCTACCGGCGCAGCCGGTGCGCGGCCGACCACCTCCACGAGTACCTGCTCTCCGGTGCGCTGCCCGCCGCCGGGACCGTGTGCCCCGCCAACCCCAACCCGTTCCTCGGCACGGGGTCCGAACACGACGTTCGGCGGTCGACGGCACCGGCCGGGAGCCGGTAGGAAGAGCGCTTCCGCGGACAAGAGGGGAGCTTGTCGATGCGTTCCACCGTCCTGGCCGCCGCGGCCGCGCTCATGATCACCGGCGCGCCCGCGGTGCAGGCCACACCGGGTCCCGCCGTCCCGAAGATCGCGTGGACGGCCTGCGGACCCGAACACCCCGGTTTCGAGTGCGCCTCCGTCGAGGTGCCGCTGGACTACGACGACCCGCGCGGCGCCACCACCTCGGTGGCCCTGGCGCGCAAGCCCGCGACCGACGGTGCCCGCCGGATCGGGTCGCTGTTCCTGAACCCCGGCGGTCCCGGCGGGTCAGGCGTGAACTTCGCGCTCGGTGCCGGCGACACGCTGTCGGCCAACCTGCAGGGCCGGTTCGACATCGTCGAGTTCGACCCGCGCGGCGTCGGCAGGTCCGACCCGCTGCACTGCTTCGCGAGCGAGGAGGACCTCGGGAAGTTCTTCGAGGGCATCCCCGGCTTCCCGTACCGGGCGGAGCAGGAGCGGCCGTTCTTCGACCGGTACCGCTCGCTCGGCCCCGAGTGCCGCGACGACCAGGAAATCGCACGGCACATGAGCACCGCCGACGTGGCACGGGACATGGACCTGCTGCGCCGCGCCGTCGGTGACGCCAAGATCAGCTACTTGGGGTTCTCGTACGGCTCGTTCCTGGGCGCCACCTACGCGAACCTGTTCCCGCGCAACATCCGCGCGCTCGTGATCGACGGTGTGCTGGACCCCGAGCTGTGGTCGAGCGGCCGCCAGGTCGAGTCGGACCGGATCGCCACGAAGGAGGAGTTCCGCGAGTTCCTGCGCACCTGCGACGAGGCGCGGTGCGCCTTCGGTCCGCAGTCGGAGAAGCGCTGGGACGCGTTGCTGGCCTCGGTGCGCGCCAAGCCGATCGAGCTCGGCGGCCAGGTGTTCACCTACGACGCGGTGATCAACGCCGCGATCGGCGCCATGTACTCGCCGAGCGACTGGCCGGACGCGGCCGCGTTCTTCGACCAGCTCTCGGACGCCTCGCTCGGCCTGTCGGTCACCGCGGAACCGGACTACCCGAACGGTTTCGACTCCTACAACGGCAACGTGTGCGCGGACATCGAGTTCCCGCGCTCGTTCGGCGCCTACCAGGCGGTTTCCCGTTACGCCGCAACGGGTTCGGAGTTCGGCCCGGCGTGGTGGTGGGGCAACGCGGCGTGCGCGAACTGGCCCACCAACCCGGACCGCTACACCGGGCCGTGGCGCACCCGCACGTCCGCGCCGGTCCTCGTGGTGGGCAACCACTTCGACGGCATCACGGACTTCCGCGGCGCGCAGGCGGCGAACCGCCAGCTCGCCGGAAGCCGTTTGCTGGCTTACGCGGGCTGGGGACACACGGCGTACGGGGTCAGCAAGTGCGCCACCGACCACACGAACGCCTACCTGCTGAACGGGACGTTGCCGGCTGCCGGAACCGTCTGCCCGGCGAACCCGAACCCGTTCCTGCCCTCGGCCGCGTCCGCCGAGCCGCTGTTCGAGCCCACGCGGAGGTAGAGAGGGTCCGGTGCGCCCGCGTCCCCGCGACGCGGGCGCGTCACCTCCGCGCCGAGTCGCGGTTCAGTTCCTGGGCCAGCTCCACCGCCGCCCGTGCGGGATCGCCCGCGAACCGGCTGCCGAACGCGTCGTGCACCCGCCATCCGGCGTGGCCGAGCGCGCGCCACCGGGCCAGGTGCGCCGCGGCGCCCTCGGGGTGCGGGCGCGTCTCGACCGCGACGGCGTCGTCCTTCTCCCCCACCACGAGGTCCACCCGCCACCGCCCCACCGGGTAGCCGGTCCGCACGGTCAGCCCGGCGGTCCGCAGCTCCCTCGCGAGGCTCGCGGTCCAGTCGTCGCCGGGCTCGGTCCCGGCGGTCTCGGTCGGCGCGATGTCCGCGTGCCGCAGGTACTCGCCGATCAGGCCGGGCGGTTCGGGCGCCGAGGTGATCACGTGCACCTTGCGGCGCGCGCGGGTCGTGAGGACGGCGAGCAGGTTGCGGTCGTTCACGAACCGCCAGCCGCCCGGCTTCCCGTCGGCGGCCAGGCTGATCACGACCTCGTCGAACTCGCTGCCCTGCACGCCGTGCACGGTGCCGACGCGCACACCACCGGTCGTGATCTCGTCCAGCGACAGCTCCCGCAGCAACGCGGCTTCCAGCGCGTCGGCCTGGGCGCGGAACGGCGTCACGACGCCGATCGACCGCACCCCCGCCGCGACCCGTTTGCGGACGTGGGCCAGGACGGCGTCCACCTCGGTGGAGTTGACGCCCTTCGCCGTGCGTTCACCGAGGACGCGTTCGGTGTCGATGCAGTCGACGTCGGCGATGGACGGGTGCGTGGTCAGCAGCGCGATCCTGCCGTCGTAGAACCTCGCCGCCGCGAACCCGATGAGGTGCGGCGCGCAGCGGTGGTGCTCGTCGAGCCAGTGCACGCCCGCGGTCGCCGCGCCCGCGTCGAACAGGCTCACCTTCGGCACGTCGAGCCGGTCGCGCAGGTCCTGCGTGCCCTCGGCGTCCAAGGCCGCCCGCACGGCCTGGTCGCTCACGAACGACACGTGCCGCAGCTGCCGGGGATCGCCGCCGATGACCGCGGACCGGCCGCGCAGCAGCGCCGGAGCGGCGAGCGGCTGGTCGGCGTGGCTCGCCTCGTCGATGACCACCAGGTCGAACATGCCCGGCACCGGCGGCAGGATGTCCTCGACGTCGGAGAGCGTGCCGACCCACAGCGGCAGTGCCGCCACCAGGTCCGCGCTGTCGATCTCGGCGAGGCCGCGGCGCCGGGCCGCGCGTCCCGACCGCAGCGCCTTCGCCAGCGCCGCGACGGCCCGGCGCGCGCCCGGTCCCCTGCGGCTCACGGAGTACTCCCCGAGCCACTCGGCCGTGGCCGTCCGGCTCAGCGCGTCCTGCTCGGCCAGCAACGGCCGGAGCTCACCGAACGCCGTGCCGCCACCGGCGCCGATCCGGACGGCCGCCGCGGTCTGCTCGGCCGCGTCGACCGCCGCGGACAGGTCTTCCGGCGACGCGTCTCCCGCCCCCGCCAGCCGCCGCGCCTTCCTCAGCGCCCAGCCCGTGCGCGGTCCACTGAGGAATCCTGTGCGCGGCCGCAGAAGTCCGCGCAGCACAGTGAAGTCCACGCCGGCTTCGAACGCGGCGGGCGCCACGGACCGATGTGCCGGCATCAGCGCCTGGTGCTTCTTCGCCAGCGTCGCCAGCTCCTCGTCCGCGAGCGCACCGCCGACCGCGCGTTCGACCCGGGCGACCGCCGCGGCCGCCGCGCGCCGGGCACCGTCGAGCCCGGCGAGGCGTCCGGGGTCGCTCTCGGCGGTCAGCCCGTCGCTGAGCTCGCGCGCCATCTCCTGCCGCAGCTCGGAGTCGCCGAACAGCACCGGCACCGGGCCGCCCGCCCGGCGCAGCGCGGCCCCGAGCACGTCGGCGGCGTTGCGCGTGCGGCTGGCGAGGAGCACGGACCTGCCCGCCGCCACGGCGTCGAGCGCCAGCGCGGCTAGCGTGTGGGTCTTGCCGGCACCGGGAGGCCCGCCGACGACCGTGATCCGGGCGCGCCGGGCGTGCTCGACGGCGCGCATCTGGCTGTGCGACAGGGGCAACGCCGAACTGATCGGCTCGTCGTGGTCCGCCGTCGTGGCACCGGCGCCGTAGAGGGCCGCGAACGCCGTGTCGTCGATGCCGCGCTTGACCGACCAGTCGTAGAGCGCCGTGCCGTGCTCGGTCTTCACGACCGGCTCGCCCGCGTGCAGCCCGGCACCCATCGCGACGACGAGCTCGTTGCCGGAAATCAGCTCCTTGGGGTCGTCGTGCACGACCGGCACGTTCTCGAAGCCGGCCAGGCGCAGCGTCTCCGCGATCCACTCCCCGGTCGGCGCGAGCGCGGCCTCCCGCTCCGCGCTCTTCGCCCAGTCGTCGATCAGCGGGAACACCCCGGCGTCACCGGCGACGTGGTAGGCGTAGCCCAGCCCGATGCCGTGGTGCAGCCGCACCGGCCGGGACACGAGCGGCAGGCAGACCCGCCGCCGCTGCCCGCCGATCTCCGCGGGCCCCGCGAGGAACGCCCAGCCCAGCCGCAGCAACCGGTCCTCCTGGTGCAGCGCGTCGAACGCCGCCAGGTGCGCGATTTCCTGCCGCGACCGCTTCGGCGCTGTCCACGGCACCGGCGTCCAGTGCGGGCCCTCCTGCACGAGCGTGATCGCCCGCCACGACGGCTCGTGGTCGCCCAGCCACAGCAGGCCGGCCGCCTTGCTGAGGTCGAGCTGGAGCTTCCGCGGCTGCTCGGCGGCGCTCAGGCGGGCCAGGGTGCGCAGGACGGCGGGCACGTTCACGCCGACATCCTCGCACCCGGACCGGTAGCTTCACGGGTCGTGGAGGATCTTCCGGCTGGACTGCCCGAGCACGAGCTGCGCGACGGACTCGCCCGGTTCGGCATCACCGGCAAACCGGTCCACGCCCCCGTCGGCTTCGGCGACCACCACTGGACCGTCTACGACCGGTGGTTCACCTCGGTCTCGGACCTGACGACCAAGCCGCTGTCGCGGCTGCGGCGGGCGATGGACACCGCGGCGGCCCTGGGCGAGCAGCTGCCGTTCGTGGTGGCACCGGTGCGATCGGACGACGGCGACACCGTGGTCCTGCTCAACGACCGGTACGCGCTGAGCGTTTTCCCCTACCGGGCGGGCAAAGCGGGGAACTTCGGCGATCCGGTCCACGAGGGTGTCGCCGAGCTGCTGACCGCGCTGCACCGCTGCGAGCCGCCGGAGAGCACCCCGGTCGCGCCGGTCGAGGTGCCGGGCACGGTCGCGCTGGCGGCGTTGCTCGACGAGCCCGGCGAGTGGTTCTCGCGGCAGGCGCGGGAGGTGTTCGTGGCGCACGCCGACGCCCTCCGCGCCGCACTGGCCGAACTGGACCGGCTCGCCGCGGAGCTGCCCGGCGAGCGGGTGGTCACGCACGGGGAACCCCACGCGTGCAACGTGATCCGGACGCCCGCGGGGCTGTGCCTGGTCGACTGGGACACCGTCGGACTGGCGCCGCCGGAACGCGATCTGTGGTTCCTCGGCGGGGGAACCGGCTTCTACGCGCTGCGCTGGGCCGTGGACGACATCGCGGGCTTCGCGGCGGAGCTCCGCGCCCCGCACGAGAAGTCACGGGACGCGGAGCTCGCGTTGCACTACTTCACCGAGACGCTGCGGAGCCTTTAGAGCGTCAGCGTCCAGGTGTCGATGCTGCCGACGTCGGCGGTGGCGGCGTCGCGGACCCGGAGCGTCCACGTGCCGTTGCGCGTCTCCGACGACAGGTTGACCGTGTAGGTCTGGTCGATGTTGTCGGCGCTGCCACCCGCGCGGTTGTGCAGGTTGTAGACCGAACCGTCCGGCGCGACCAGGTCGACGACGAGGTCACCCTTGTAGGTGTGCTTGATGTGCACCTCGACCGAGCTGCTCGCCGACGCCGTGCCGGTGCAGCCGCTGAACACGACCGTCGACGTCACCGTGGTGTTGTCGCGGATCGCGACGTCGGTGCCGTTGGTCTGCGGGGCGCAGGTGGCCGAGCCGACCGCCCACGTGAACGACGTGCTGCCCGAGCCGCCCGCCGACGCGGTGGCCGTGACGGTCACGTTGTAGGTGCCCGCGACCGTCGCGGTGCCCGAGACCACACCGGACGACGACCCGATCGACAGGCCGGTCGGCAGACCGGTCGCCGACCACGTGTACGGCGCGGTGCCGCCGGACGCGGACAGGGTGAGGTTCGCCGTGCCGCCGAGCGCGGTGCTCTGGTTGCCCGGGTTGGTCACGGAGACGCCGGGAACGCCGCCGGTGCCGGTGCGCAGCAGGCGGTTCGCCGAGTTGGCACCGGGGTTGGTGACCTTGTTCGGGGTGGCCTGGGCGATGATCGCCGCCTGCACCTCCGCCGGGGTCTTGGCCGGGTTGTCCGCGAGGTACAGCGCCGCCGCGCCCGCCACGTGCGGGGACGCCATCGACGTGCCGCTCATCGTGGCCGAACCGGTGTTGTTGCTGTAGGACGCGGAGACGATGTCCTGGCCGGGCGCGAACAGGTCGCTGCAGGTGCCGTAGGAGGAGAACGACGCGCGGGCGTCGGTGCGGGCCGTCGCCATGACGTTGATCGTCTCGGTGACCCGCTGCGGCGAGTACTTGCAGGAGTCGTCGTTGAAGTTGCCCGCCGCCACGACGTACGTGATGCCACGGGCGATCGACGCGCGCACGGCGTCGTCGAGCACGCGGCTCGGCTCGTTCGCCACGCCGGTGTAGAGGCTCATGTTCGCGACGGCCGGCAGGACGGCGTTCGCGGTGACCCAGTCGACACCCGCCGCCTCGGTCGAGACGGAGCCGCCGCCGGAGCAGTTGAGCACGCGGACGGCCTTGAGCTTGACCTGCTTCGCCACGCCGTAGGTCGAACCGCCGACGGTGCCCGCGACGTGCGTGCCGTGGCCCTGGCAGTCCTTGCCGTTGCGGCCGTCGGTGAACGCGTCGAACCCGAACGTCGCCCGGCCGCCGAAGTCGGCGTGGTCGTAGTTGATGCCCGTGTCGATCACGTAGGCGGTCACGTTGGAGGCACCGGTGCTGTAGCTGTACCTGCTGTCGAGCGGCAGGTCCGCCTGGTCGACGCGGTCCAGGCCCCACGACGGCGGGTTCAGCTGGTCCGCGAGCACCTGCACGGTCCGGTCCTGCTCCACGTAGGCCACCGACGGGTCCGCGGCGAGGCGCTTGGCCTGCTGCTTCGACATCGTGGCCGAGAAGCCCTTGAACGCGGCCTTGTAGGTGAAGCCCTTCTTGCCGCCGTAACGCGCGGCCAGGTCGTCGGCGCGGCCGCTGACCTCCGAGCGCGCGACGGCGTTGTCCTTCAGCACGACGATGTAGCTGTCCTGGACCGCGTTCGGCGCGCTTTCCGCGACGATCGGCCCCTCCGGCTGTGCGGCGACTGCCTGGGGGAGCGCCAGCACGGTGCCGGCGACGGCGATAGCCGCCACCCCGAGCGTGCGCAGGGTGCGTCGTCTCATCACTGCTCCTCATTCGCAGGGAACCGCGTGTGAACGCGGGCCGGCCCTCGACGGCCCAAGATGCGTTCACACGCGGTTGCGAAACAGCGTTAGTCCGTTGTCGGACGTGATGAGTCTTTAGTTGCGACAAGCCCGGGAACAAGCGACTTTCGTCGTGTTGTCAGCCGGCCAGTGCGAAAAGATCGTCCCGGTCACCCGACTGCTTGAGCTGGGCGAGCGACTGCTTCTCGAGCTGGCGGATGCGCTCACGGGTGAGGCCGAGCTCCTCGGCGACCTCCTGCAGGGTGCGGGCACGCCCGTCCTCCAGGCCGTAGCGCAGGCGCATGATCCGGCCCTGCCGTTCGGGGAGGACGTCCAACAGGGACCGCACGCCCTCGGTGAACTCCTGCTGCTCCACCAGGTCCGGCGCCGACACCCCGTCGGTGTCCTGGATCAGGTCGCCCAGCACCGAGTCGCCCTCGCCGCCGACCGGCGTCTCCAGCGACACGCACGTGCGGGCCGCGTCGCGCATGTCCTGCACGCGCTGCGGTGAGCACTTGGCCTCGGCGGCGATCTCCTCGGCCGTCGCCTCGCGGCCGAGCGACGCGGACAGCTTCTGCCCGATCTTCTTGAGCTTGTTGACCTCTTCGACCACGTGCACCGGCAGGCGGACGGTGCGGGTCTGCTCGGCGAGACCGCGCTCGATCGCCTGGCGGATCCACCACATGGCGTAGGTCGAGAACTTGTAGCCCTTGGCGTAGTCGAACTTCTCGACCGCGCGGATCAGGCCGAGGTTGCCCTCCTGGACCACGTCGCCGAACGGCAGGCCGCGGAACGAGTGCTTCTTCGCGACCGACACGACCAGGCGCAGGTTCGCGCGGATCATGTGGTCCTTGGCGCGCTCGCCCTCGGCCACGACGCGGCGCAGCAGCCGCGGTTCGCGATTTCCGGTGTCCCCGCTCTCCAGCAGCTGGGCCGCGTAGACACCGGCCTCGATGCGCCGGGACAGCTCGACCTCTTCCGAGGCGGTGAGCAGCGGCGTGCGGCCGACATCGCGCAGGTACTGGCCGACCGAGTCGCCGTCCTGCTGCCCGGATGCGCGGTTCTTCAGATCTGCAGGCATGACAAATCCCCCCGTTTCCGTTGGCAGGAGTGGGAGCCGAAGTGGCTCCACTGGTGTGTAACGGTTCAGAGGCCCGTCTCATTCCGCGGTTTCCGCTGTGACCTCTCCCTCATCTCGCTTCCGGTGCTTCAACCGCACCTGGGTGATCGCGTGGTGTTCGACCTCCAGCACCTCGATCGACCAGCCGGACACCTCCACCACGTCGCCCGGTTCTTCGGGGATGCGGCCGAGGAGCACCAGCACGAGGCCCGCGACCGTCGAATAGGGGCCCGCGGGCGGGTCCCGCAGCTCGACGCCGACGTCCACCAGGTCGTGGACCGGGAACGTGCCCAGCAGCTCGATCGATCCGTCGGGTTCGGCCTTCACCGCCACCACGTCGGAGTCGGTCTCGTCGTAGATCTCACCGACGATCTCCTCCAGCAGGTCCTCCAGCGTCACGATGCCGTCGACGGCGCCGTGTTCGTCGACCACGAGCGCCATCTGCTCGTGCTCGGCCTTCATGCGCCGCAACGCGTCCGTGACGCGCACCGAGTCCGGGAGCACCATCGGCGCCCTCGCCACGTCCGCGAGGGCCACCTCGTCGTCGAGCAGGTCGCGCAGGTTGGCCACGCCGACCACGTCGTCCAGGTGACCGTCCTTGGTCACCGGTGCCCGTGAATGTCCGGACTTCGCCAAGATTTCCCGCGCCACCGCCGTGTCCAAACCTGCGTCGAGAACGGTCACCTGCCTCCGGGGCACGAGGACCTCGCGCAGGCGCCGCTCGTGGATCTCCAGCGCACCGGTCATGATCGTGCGCTGCTCGGGGTTCAGGTGTTGTTGCACCTCAACGAGATCGCGCAGTTCCTCCGCCGACATCTGCTCCTCGTCGCGGTTCGGGTCACCGCCGAAGACGCGCACCACCAGGTCGGTCGACCTGCTCAGCAGCCACACCGCCGGCCGCGAGATCGTCGAGAGCAGGTCGAGCACGCGTGCGACGATCTTCGCCCAGCGCACCGCGTACTGCATCGCGAGGCGCTTGGGCGCCAGCTCCCCGAAGACCAGCGTGACGAACGTCAGCACGACGGTCACGAGCGCGATCGCGACTCCGTTGGCGGCGCCTCCCAGGAAGCTCAGCAGGGGCACCACCGGCGCCGCGAGCGAGACCGCCGCCGTGGCCGATGCCAGGAAGCCCGAGAGGGTGATGCCGATCTGCACGGTCGCGAAGTACCGGTTCGGGTCTCGTGCCAGTTTGACCAGCCTGCGGTGCCCCTCCCTCTCCAGGGAGCGCAGCTGGCCCTCCCGCAGCGACACGAACGCCATCTCGCTGCCCGCGAAGGCGGCGTTGAGCAACACCAGCAGCGCGACCAGCGCGAGGTCCAAGCCATACCCGTCCACACGTTTGGGGTAGCACGCACAGTGGTATTTCGCACTCTGACGGCCATCTTGAGCAGCCAGGAGGGCCTCAGCCGAACGAGGTGGGATGGATATGGACACCCCAGAGGTGCTGAGCATCTCCGCGAGGACCGTGCACACCCTGCCGGAGGGAACGCCCGACCTCGCCGCCGTGCGCGCGTGGGTGGGGGCGCTCTTGCAGGACCTGTCGGAAGACACCCGGCTCGACGTCCTGCTGGTGTGCACTGAACTGGCCAGCAACGCCTATGAACACGCGCAGGGACCTCGGGTCGTGCGTGTGCAACGCCACACTGACTTCGTGCGGGTCGAGGTCGACGACCACACACCCGCCGAACTGCCTCAGCTCGGCCAGTCCAGGCTCGGCGACTCCCGGGGACGCGGGTTGATCCTGATCGCCCAGATCTCCCGGTGCTGGGGCACGCGCGAGTTCACCGGCGGGAAGACCATCTGGGCCGAGATCGACGCATAGATCTTCTGTGCGTTTCGCACAGGCAGGTCATGACATCGCGCGGATGGGGCTTGTCCCCGATCTTCCCGATGCTCGGTGCATGACAACAACGGTCTCTCCCGCGGTTCGGCCGCTGGTGCGCCACGGAGCCGAGATGCTCGTGGCGATGCTCGTCGGGATGGCCCTGCTCGGGCCGCTGTGGACGCCGGAGCGCGTCGAGCTCGCCGCCCTGTGGATGGCGGTGGCGATGTCGGTGCCGATGGCGTTGTGGATGTCGTACCGGGGTCACGGCCGGATCGCCGAGATGTGCGCGGCGATGTTCGTGCCGTACCTGGTGGTGCTCGTGCCGTACTGGTTCGGGCTGCTCGACGGTCACGCCGTCGAGGTGGGCGGGCATCTGCTGATGCTGCCCGCGATGGCGTTCGTGCTGGTCAGGCACCGACACGACGTGCACGGGACGCCCAGTGCGAACCCGGTGGTCAAGGCGCTGGGCTCGCGCTGGCCCACCGTGGTCGCGCTCGCGGTGACGTTCGACTTCTGGCAGTCGCCGCTCGTGCCTCCCGTGTGGACGCTGCTGCTGTGCCAGGCCGTGTACCTGTTCTGGGGCCGGCGGGCGCCGGGAGTGCAGCTCGGGGTGTTCGGCCTCTACGCGGTGCTCGCCGCCGCGGTGGTCCTGGTGTCGCCCCCGGCCGGGGTCCTGCTGATCGCGTCCGGCTGGGGCGCGCACGCCGTCTGGGACCTCGTCCACCACGTGCGCAACGCGGTCGTGCCGCGCTGGTGGTCGGAGTTCTGCGGCGTGTTCGACCTGGTCATCGCGGTCACGATCCTGATGGTGTGGTTCTAGTCTGATGGCGATGACCGATCTTCCGCACACCGCTCTGCGCGGCACCCTGCACCTGCTGTGGGTGGCGTCGCTCGCCGTGCCGCTGGTCGCGGTGCTGCGCGAGCCGTCCGGGACGCGCTGGCTCGGCGTGCTGGGTCTGCTGGTGCTGGCCGTCGCGTACGCGGTGACGCTGCGCGGCGGTCCGCTGCGGGTGCTCGTGGCCGCGACCCTCGCGACGGTCCCGCTGGTCGCGCCGGTCGGCTCCGACGAGCTGCACACGTGGGCGTGGATCGGCGGCGCGGCGGCCGGCTTCGCGCCGTTGCTGCTGACCGGTCCCTGGCGGTGGCTCGCCGCGGTCGGCTCCGTCGTGCTGGCCGGGGTCGTCGGCTTCTTCGTCAGCCGCGACCACACGGCGTACCAGATGATCGCGGCCTCCGTCGGCGCGACGATCATCGCGATGGGCGGCCTGCCGATGTGGTTCGCCGGACTGCTCGGCGAGGCCCGCGCCGGCCGCGAGGCGCAGGCCGAGCTCGCCGTGAGCGAGGAACGCCTGCGGTTCGCCCGCGACGTGCACGACCTGCTGGGCCACCGCCTGACCGTCATCGCCCTGAAGTCCGAACTGGCCGGGCGCCTGGCCGCGACCGACCCCGAGCGCTCGGCCGCGGAGGCGTTCGAGGCGCAACGACTGGCGTCCACGGCCCTGGAGGAGGTGCGTGACGCCGTGCACGGCTATCGCGCCGTGAACCTGCCGGAGCAGTTGGAGGCAGTGCGCAACGTCCTGACGGAGGCGGGCATCCGCTGCACGGTCGCGGACGCCGACGTGCACGGCGAGCCGGCCACGCAACTCGCGCTGGCGTTGCGCGAGGCGTGCACCAACGTGCTGCGCCACAGCCACGCCACGTGGTGCATGATCGACGTCGCTGTGGCCGACGAGGAGGTGCGGATGACCGTGACGAACGACGGCACCGAGAAGCCTTCTCTGGAGGGCAACGGCCTGCGGGGCATCCGCGAACGCCTCGCGGCCGTGGGCGGCCGGGTGTCCGCCGAGAAGTCCGGCGACGTCTTCACGCTGCAGGTCGTGGTGCCCGCGTGATCAGGGTGCTGCTGGCCGACGACGAGGAGCTGATCCGCGACGCCCTCGCGGCCCTGCTGGACCTGGAACCGGACCTCGGGGTGGTGGCCCGCGCCGGTGACGGCAGGGCCGCTGTCGAGGCCGCGCGGGCCCACCGGCCGGACGTGGCCGTGGTGGACCTGCAGATGCCCTTCCTGGACGGCCTGGAGGTCACCGAGGAGCTGGGGCGGGTGCTGCCCTCGTGCGCGGTCGTGATCCTCACCGGCCGCGGCCGGCCACCGCACCTGCAGCAGGCCCTGCACGCCGGCGCTCGTGGCTTCCTGCCCAAGGGGTCCCCCGGCGGCACGCTCGCCGACGTGATCCGCCGCGTGCACTCGGGCGGGCGCTGGGTGGACCCGGCGCTGGCCGCCGACGCGCTGGCCGCCCCTCCCTGCCCGCTGACGCAGCGGGAGCTGGAGGTGTTGCGGCTCAGCGAGTTCGGGACGCCGGTGGCGCAGATCGCCTCCCGCACCTCGCTGTCCGCCGGGACCGTGCGCAACCACCTGTCGGCCGCGGTGGCGAAGCTCGGCGTGGCCAACCGGTCCGAGGCCTTCCAGCGGGCCGTCGAGCACGGGTGGCTCTAGCTTCCGCCTCCGGTTCGCGTCCGATGTGGACCGCGGCTCACGCCTCGGAGGCGAGCACGTCGAAGGCGTGCTTGCGGTGCACCGCGAACAGCTCCACCGCCGCCTCGACGTTCCGCGCCCGCAACGCCGCCACCAGCATGTCGTGCTCCAGCCGCACGTGGTCGAGGTAGCCGGCCGTGCTCGAGTTGATGCGCATGATCAGGAACAGGAACACCTGCGAGCGGATCCCGTACCAGGCCTCCAGCAACCGCGAGTGCTTGGCCGCCACGTACACCGCGTCGTGGAACTGGATGTCGCAGCGCACCATCCCGTAGGGGTCCTCGGCCCGCTCCATCGCCTTCGCGGCCATGGCGATCGCGACGAGGGCCGAGTCGCTGGCGTGCTCGACCACGCGGCGCACGGCCAACTCCTCCAAGGCACCGCGCAAGCTGTTCAGCTCGGCCACGTCCTCGTCCGACAACACCGTCACCGTGGCGCCCCGGTGCCACTCGCTGCGCACGATCCCCTCGCGCTCGAGCAACTGCAGCGCGTCCCGCACGGGACCCCGGCTGACCTGCAGCGCCTTCGACAACTCGACCTCGCGCAACGGGTCACCGGGCCGGAACATGCCGGTGAAGATCGTCGACCGGATCGTGTCCGCGACCTCGTTGCCCAGGCCCCGGCGACGGGCGGGCGCGAGGGTGAGCGGCTTGTCGTCCTTACCCATGTCCGAATGTTAACAACCGCACAATCCCGTCGATTGTAGGAATGTTAACATTCCTACATGCCGAACATCCCCCGCTTCCACCTCGCCATGCCCGTCGACGACCTCGCCGCCGCCCGCCGCTTCTACGGCGAGACGCTCGGCCTGGAGCAGGGCCGCAGCTCCGACACGTGGATCGACTGGAACCTGCACGGCCACCAGTTCGTCACCCACCTGGCGCCGAAGACCGAGCGCGTCAGCAACCCCGTCGACGGCCACGACGTGCCGGTCCCCCACTTCGGGCTGGTGCTGGAGGTCGACGAGTTCCAGGCGCTCGCCGCGCGGCTCACCGAGGCGGGCACGAAGTTCGTGATCGAGCCGTACGTGCGGTTCAAGGGCGAGGCCGGCGAGCAGTGGACGATGTTCCTGCTGGACCCGGCGGGCAACGCGCTGGAGTTCAAGGCTTTCGCGGACGACTCGCAGGTGTTCGCCGTCTGAAACCGGCTCACGACCGCGAGCGAGCCGGTGCCGGTTCACAGCCCGGGGCAAGCGCGGCTCCCATTTCCTCTCTCCCGGCCAAAGACACCGCAAAATCTTGCACGACGCGCAAGTTTGAGTAGCGTGGAGGTGACGCCGAGCCACGGCCCGATCACACCGGGTCAGACAGGGAGAGGCCATGACCACGGCCGAGCGGCAGCGCAACGCGGCACAGCTCCTCCGCCCGCAGTTGCCCGCCGAACTCACCGACAAGCGCGCAGGGTGCCCGTTCGACCCGGCCACGGGACTCACCGAGCTGAGCGGGCGCGGAGGGATCCACCGCGTCGAGCACAACGGGGACTCCGTCTGGCTCGTGACCGGGCACGACGAGGCGCGGGCCGTGCTGGCCGCGCCGCAGATGAGCTCGGACCGGATCAACAGCCCTCGTGCGAAGGCCCTGATCTCGCCCGAGCTGCACGCCGAGATGTTCCCGCCGGAGCGGCGGGCCGGGTCGTTCATCTTTATGGACGCGCCCGAGCACACGCGCTTCCGGCGGCTGCTGACCGGGCAGTTCACCGTGCGCCGGATGCGCGACCTCACGCCGCGGGTGCACGAGATCGTCACCGGCTGTCTCGACGCGATGGTCGAGAAGGGGCCACCGGCCGATCTGGTGCACGACTTCGCGCTGCCCGTGCCGTCACTGGTGATCTGCGAGCTGCTGGGCGTCGACTACGGCGACCGCGACGAGTTCCAGCGCCGCACGTCGAAGCTGCTCAGCCTGAACACCACCGTCGACGAGCAGATCAAGAACGCGACCGAGATGCGCCTGTTCATGCGCCAGCTCGTCGAGGAGAAGCAGCGCGACCCCGGTGACGACCTGCTGTCGGGGCTCGTGCGCGACACCGACCTCACCGCGGACGAGCTCGTCGGCATCGCGAACCTGCTGCTGATCGCGGGCCACGAGACGACGGCGAACATGCTGGCGCTCGGCACGTTCGCGTTGCTGGAGCACCCCGCGGAGCTCGAGAAGCTGCGCGCGGACCCCGGGCTGGTCGAGAACGCGGTCGAGGAGCTGCTGCGCTACCTGTCGATCATCAGCGCGGGCGTCTCACGCCACGCCAGGGAGGACGTCGAGATCGGCGGCGTCACCGTGCGGGCCGGGGAGACGGTCGTGGTGTCGGTGCCCGCGGTCAACCGCGACGAGCGCCAGTACGACGACCCGCACGCGCTCCTGCTCGACCGGCCGCGCGGGCACCACGTGGCGTTCGGGCACGGCATCCACCAGTGCCTCGGCCAGCAGCTCGCGCGCGTCGAGATGGCGGTGGGCTTCACCGAGCTGCTGCGCAGGCTGCCGTCGCTGGAACTCGCCGTGCCTGCACACGAGGTGCCGTTGCGCACCGACATGTCGATCTACGGCGTGCACAGGCTGCCGGTCACCTGGTGAACCCGGTGCCGAGCTGGTCGATCATCCGGCCGACCAGCTCGGCCGCCGTGTAGCGCTCCGAAGCCTGGGGCGTGTCGAGCCACCACTGCACCACGGCGCGCATCGACGCGAGGATCGTCGACGCCGTCACGGCCGGATAGGGGTCCACGGACGGATCGACGCCGCAACGCTCGGCGATCGCCGCCGTGAGGGCCTGTTCGCGGGCCGAGTAGGCGGCGAACACGTGCGGCAGCAGCGACGGGTGGCGGCGCAGCTCGCGCAGCTGGCGGAGCCGTTCGAGGTCGACGTGCTGCGGGTAGATCGAGTGCAGGGCCTCCCGCAGCGCGACCAGCACCGGTTCGCCGGGTGGGCGGGCGGCGAACTCCTCGACGAACGCGAGCGCGGTGGCCGTGTCGCCGGCGACGACCGCTTCCTCCTTGGAGGAGAAGTAGTTGAAGAACGTCCGCAGCGACACCCCGGCCGCCCGCGCGATCTGGTCCACCGTCACCCGGTCGAGGCCGTGCCGCACGCACAGGCTCCAGGCCGCGTCCCCCAGCGCCTCCCTGGTGGCGGCCTTCTTGCGTTCCCGCAGCCCCGTCATGGCGCAAAGATTAAAGCGTGCCGAAAATTGGTGTAGACCTTGTCACCCGAGTGAGCACCTCACTACGGTCCGTGGGATCGCTCTCACAGACCCACGGAGGACCGGGTGCGCCTACTCGGAGTCGTCGTCCTGACCGGTGCCCTGCTCACCGCCGCCCAGGCGCAAGCCGCTCCCGCCCCAGCGGTTCCGCACCGAGCCGCTCCACCCACGGCCGCTCCGCACGGTGCGGCGTCCGCGCCGACCGTCACGCTGATCACCGGTGACCAGGTCCTCACCGGACAGCGGGCCGTCAGGCCGGCACCGGGCCGCGAACGGGTCGTGTTCTCGACCTACACGGCGCAGGGCCACGAGTACGTGGTGCCGCGGGACGCCATTCCCCTGATCGCGAGCGGACGCCTCGACGAACGGCTTTTCGACGTCACCGAGCTCGCCACGTACGGCGGCGCGCTGCCCGTGATCGTCACCTACCCCGACGGCGCCCCGCGCACCCTGAGCACCGGGCTGCAGCTGCCGAGCATCAACGGCGTCGCGTTCGACGCGGCCCGGACGCCTCTTGTCGGAATGTCAACATTCCTACAAGAAGGGTCGCGGCCGGAGGCGGGAGCGCTGGAACGGGCCGGCCGAGCGCTGGGCGGCATCGAGAGGATCTGGCTCGACGCCCGGCGTCAGGCGACCCTGGACCGCAGCGTCGCCCAGATCAACGCCCCCGCCGCCTACGCCGCGGGCCTGACCGGCACGGGCACCACGGTCGCCGTCCTCGACACCGGCGTCGACAACACCCACCCCGACCTCGCAGACCGCGAGATCGGCGAGCGGAACTTCACCAGCTCACCCGACAACGGCGACCACCACGGCCACGGCACGCACGTGGCGTCGATCATCGCGGGCACCGGTGCGAAGAGCGGCGGCAAGTACCACGGGGTGGCGCCGGGTGCGCGCATCCTCGACGTGAAGGTGCTGGGCGACAACGGTTCCGGCCAGGACAGCGGCATCATCGCCGGCATGGAGTGGGCGGTCGAGCAGGGTGCCCAGGTCGTCAACATGAGCCTCGGCGGCTTCGACACGCCCGCCGTCGAGCCCCTCGAGGAAGCCGTCAACCGCCTCAGCGCCGAGAAGGGCACGCTGTTCGTCGTGGCGGCCGGCAACAGCGGCCCGAACGCGAAGACCGTCGGCTCTCCCGGCACCGCCGACGCGGCCCTGACCGTCGGCGCGGTCGACGACCAGGACCGCGTCGCCGAGTTCTCGAGCCGCGGCCCGACGCAGGCGGGCACGCTCAAGCCCGACCTCACCGCGCCGGGCGTCGGCATCGTCGCCGCCCTGCACTCGGACGGCAGGATCGGCGCGCCGGTCGCCGACGGCTACACCTCGCTCGACGGCACCTCGATGGCGACGCCGCACGTGGCGGGCGCGGCGGCTCTCCTGCGCCAGCAGCACCCCGGGCTCGGCGGCGCCGCGCTCAAGGCGCGGCTGACCGGCGGCACCACGCCGACCGCGGAGCTGACGCCGTTCGAGCAGGGCTCCGGGCGCGTCGACGTCGCCAAGCTGGTCGAGCAGAACGTGACGGCGAGCCCGACCGGCATCAGCTTCGGCTCGCACCAGTGGCCGCACACCGGTGAACCCGTGCTGTCGAAGGAGATCACGTATTCGAACGCGGGCTCCGAGCCCGTCACGCTCGACCTCACCACCGAGACGACCGGCGCGCTGTTCAGCGTCTCCCCCGCCACGCTCACGGTCCCGGCGGGCGGCACCGCGAAGGCCACGGTCACCGCGGACCTCGCGAAGCAACCGGCCGGCGGCGTGTTCGGCGGCGCGGTCGTGGCGAGCGGGGTGCGGACGGCCGTCGTCGCCGACCTGGAGGTCGAGAGCTACGACGTCGCGGTCGCCGGCGTCGAACGCTCCGGCGCCCCGGCGTCGTCGACCTTCGCGTTCCTCGTCAACGTCGACACCGGCGCCCGCGTGTGGCCGAACAGCGCGACGGGGGTGGCACGCCTGGCCAAGGGCCGCTACGTCCTGTCCGGCAGCGTCCTGTCGTCGGGCAGCGGCTACACGCACGACGCCATCAACTACCCGAACCTCACCGTCACCGGCGCGACGACGATCACGCTCGACGCCCGGCAGGCCAAGCCGATCAAGGTGACGCTCCCGGTCGCCGCCCAGCTGTCGTTGCTGCAGACCGGTTTCGAACGGGTCGTCAACGGCACGAGCTACACCATCGGCGACTTCTCGGTGGGCGGCGCGATCGACCACCTCGGCGTCGCGAGCCTCGGCCCCGACTCGGACGAGGTCACCGGCAAGATCGCGACGTTCTGGACCGCGGGCACCGACTTCTACGGACTCGCCTGGTACCGCAAGGGATCCGCGCCCAACGGGCTGACGAAGACGGTCGCGAAGAAGGACCTCGCGTCCGTCAGGGTCGACATGCCACCGCTCGGGCCCGGTCAGACCGCGAGCATCGGCCACACCTCCTCGCCGGAGGGCCGCGCCGACTGGACCTACGGCTCACTCGACAACTTCACGCCCGGCCCGCGCACCGAGTACTACGGCGGCGAGGGCGGCGACTGGTCGCGCCGGTTCACCCTGTTCGACGAGACCGGCTACATCGGTGGTCTCGTCACACCGCTGCGGCACTACCGGCCGGGCAGGTCGTACGTGGAACCCTTCCACCGAGCGGTGTTCGGCCCGGCGCTGCCACCGACGCGGGGCATGCCGCACTCGTTCCGCACCGGCGACTTCGTCCGGATCACCGTGCCGCTGTACGGCGACAGCACGGGCAACGAGGGCTACAGCCCCGTGTCCGAGGCGAAGACCACGGTGTACCGCGACGGCGTCAAGGCCGCCGAGACGGCCGAGGCGGGCTGGGCGGTGCTCGACGTCGAACCGGGCTCCGCGACCTACCGCGTGGAGACGTCCGCGACCCGCGACACCGCCTTGAGCACCGAGGTGTCCGGCGTCTGGACGTTCCGCAGCGACACCACCTCGAAGCAGACCGCGCTGCCGTTGTCGGTGATCCGCTTCACGCCGCAGCTGGACGACGAGGGCTACGGGAAGGCGGGCCAGATGTTGTCGGTGCCGCTGTCCACGCAGTCCCAGGTGGACTCGGTCCGCATCACGTCCGTCGAGGTCTCCTACGACGGCGGGACGACGTGGCGCCGCACGCAGATGACGGCCGGGCGCGTGCTGCTCGCCCACCCGAGGGACGCGAAGTCGGTGTCGTTGCGCGCCAAGGCGTCCGGCAGCGGCCAGACCGTGGAGCAGACGATCGTCGACGCGTACCTGCTCCGCTGACGAACGCGCCCGCGTGCTCGCGAGCCCACGAGGCGAACGAGCGCGCGGGCCTTCCCAGCACGTCCTCGACCCGCTACCGCGTGGCATTGGTCCTCAGCTCTGGCAGGTGGTCCGGGACTTGCGAGTGCCCGAACTTGCCACCTGTGGTTGTAACTATTACGGTTACGACTAGGGGCGGCGGCGAGAGGAAGAGGGCCTGACGTGAGCGCCAACAGCCGGCTGACCATCGCTGCGCACGCCCTGACGTGGATCGGGCTGTATCAGCGGCGCGGCAACGAGGTCGCCACCTCCGAGCAGATCGCGACGAGCGTCAACACCAACCCCGTGGTGATCCGTCGCCTGCTGGCCACGCTGAGCAAGGCGGGCCTGGCCGATTCGCGGCGGGGAGCGGGGGCCGGCTGGATGCTCACGCGGGACCTGGCGGCGATCACCCTGCTCGACGTCTACCAGGCGATCGAACCGGGACCGGTCTTCGCTCTGCACCGCTCGACACCGGACCACGAGTGCGTGGTGGGCCACGGCATCGGACCGGCGTTGACCGCCGTGTACGACGACGTGGAGGCCGCCCTGCGCAAGGTGCTGGCCAAGACCACGCTGGAGGACGTGCTGCGGGACGTCTTGCAAGCCGCCTGATCCCGGCCGTCCCGCTCCCCGATGCAGGGGGTCGCATCGGGCGCACGTCGATGTAACAAGAATGGTTACATCAAGGAATTGAGGAGCCTCACCGGACAAGACCGCCGTCGCCAGGACAACGGTTGCGACACAACAACAACATGAAGGACAAGGACGATGGCAACAGAGACGCAGACCTCGCGAACCGTGGCCGAGAAGTTCCTGGAGCGCCTCGGCAGGCAAGACCCCGACGGAATCCAGGAGCTGTTCTCCGAGGAGATCGACTGGCACGTCCCCGGCAGTGACGCACTGCCCTGGACCGGACGCCGCACCCGCCGCGAGGAGGTCGCGCCGTACTTCACCACCATGTGGCCGCACTTCGCGCACGGCAAGAGCAAGGTCGTGCTGGAGCGGGTCATCGTCGACGGTGGTGACGTGGTGCTGCTGGCGGTCTTCACGCACACCGCCGTGGCCAGCGGCGAGGAGTTCACCACACCGGTGGCCATGCACCTGGGGGTCGAGGGCGGCCGGATCGTTCGCATGCACCTGTACGAGGACACGCTGACCGTCGCCAAGGCGTTCAACGCCGGCTGAGCGGGTCGGCTGAACCGAACCGGACGTTCTTCGCCGAGCTCCGCCACTTGCGCAAGGCTTACGCAACCCGAGCAAGCGCTGAGCAAACCGCCGCAAGCGGACCCGTCAAGATCGAATCAATTTTGGAGGGCGATTCGGGTCCGAACCTCCCACGACACCCTGAGTCCAGCCGCTGGTGATCGACCTCATGCACGCTGCAACACTGCTCGTACACGGAGAGCAGCACCCGTCTTTCCTGTTCAGAGCTTTTGTCGTAAATTTGCGCAATCACGTCGAGATATTGCGGTAATCTGCTGGTCACTTCTACGGTGAGGCGCGCCACACCCCCTCGCGTCCCCACCGAGAAGGGCCAAGCACGCCATGTCACCGACGACACGCGCTCGCTCCCTGCTAGCCCCGCTGGTAGCAACGATCACCGCCGCGGCCACCCTGACGATCTCCCCCGCGGCACAGGCGGCACCGGTCAGCCTGGACCTCAGCAAGCAGACCCGCATCGACCGCGTCACGCTCTCCTCCCCGAAGAACGGCACCGAGACCTTCGCCGTGCAGACGAGCCTCGACGGCAGGGGCTGGTCGACGCTGGTCGCCGAACAACCGCACACCTTCCGCGACGGCAGGGTGACCTTCCAGGTCGACCCCACTCTCGTGCGGCACGTCCGGGCCACGAAGACGACGGCGAAGCTGGAGGTCCGCGAAGCCGCCGTCGGCGCGCGGCTCGCCGCCACCTTCACCGCGAGCAGCAGCACCCAGGACTACGGCGCCGCCAACGTCGGGGACGGCAACCAGGGCACCTACTGGGAGAGCGCGAACAACGCCTTCCCGCAGTGGATCCAGGCCGACCTGGGTTCCGCGGTCAAGGCCGACCGGGTCGTGCTGAAGCTGCCGACGGCGAACTGGGGAGCCCGCACCCAGACCTTCGCCGTGCAGGGTGGCACGGACGGCACGAACTTCACGGACCTGGTGGCGAGCAAGGGCTACGAGTTCACCCCGGCCTCGAACAACACGATCGCGGTCGAGTTCACCGCGGCCACCACGCGGTACGTCCGGCTGCGGATCACCGGCAACACCGGCTGGCCCGCCGGACAGCTGAGCGAGTTCGAGGTCCACGGGCCGACCGGCGGTGACGCACAGGCCCCCACCGCCCCGGCGAACCTCGTCCTGACCCAGCCGCAGGCCGGGCAGATCCGGCTGACCTGGAACGCCAGCACGGACAACGTCGGCGTCACCGGCTACGACGTCTACGCCAACGGCACCCTGCGCACGACGGTCACCGGCACGACCTACACCGACACCCAGCCCGACGGCCTGCGCGTGACCTACCACGTGGTCGCGAAGGACGCGGCCGGGAACCAGTCCCCCGCCAGCGGCTCCGCGACGCGCGAGGGCGCCACGGGCACGAACCTGGCGCAGGGCAAGCCCGTCACGGCGAACAACAACGTGCACGGCTTCGTCGCCGCCAACGCCAACGACGGCAACGTGCAGACCTACTGGGAGTCCGGCGGGTTCCCCGGCACGCTGACCGTCCGGCTGGGATCGAACGCGGACGTCGGCTCCGTCGCGATCAAGCTCAACCCCGACTCGGCGTGGGGTGCGCGCACGCAGCACGTCGAGGTCCTCGGCCGCGAGCAGAACGCCACCGGCTTCACGAGCCTCGTCGCCGGCCGCGACCACCGCTTCGACCCGGCGACCGGCAACACCATCACCATCACCGGCGGCGGCCGGGTCGCCGACGTCCAGCTGCGGTTCACGTCCAACACCGGCGCTCCCGGCGCCCAGGTGGCGGAGTTCCTGGTGTTCGGCACCCCTGCCCCGAACCCCGACCTCACCGTCACCGCCACGTCGTTCACGCCGGCGAGCCCCGTCGAGACCGACCGGATCACGCTGAACGCCACCGTCCGCAACGCGGGATCGGCGGCCAGCGGCGCCACCGACGTGACGTTCTTCCTCGGCACCACCGCCGTCGGCACCGCTGGGGTCGGCGCGCTCGCCGCCGGCGCGCAGGCGAACGTCAGCACCACGATCTCCGCACGTCCGGAAGGGTCCTACGAGTACACCGCCAAGGTCGACGAGACCAAGAAGGTGGCGGAGCAGAACGAGACCGACAACGCCCGCGTCCACCCCGACCGGCTCGTCGTGACGGCGGTCCCGAGCTCCGACCTGGTGGCCGTGCCGTCCTGGTCGCCGAGCAACCCGGCCCACGGCCAGAACACCACGTTCAGCGTCGCCCTGAAGAACCAGGGCACCATCGCGTCCGCGGCCGGTGCCCACGGCATCACGGTCACGATCGTCAACAGCAGCGGCCAGACCGTCCGCACGCTGACGGGCAGCCACAACGGCACGATCGGCGCGGGTGCGACCACCGCCGCGGTCGACCTCGGCACGTGGCCCGCCGCCAACGGCCGGTACACCGTCCGCACGGTGATCGCGAACGACGGCAACGAGGTCCCGGCCAAGCAGGGCAACAACACCGGCGAGCAGTCGCTGTTCATCGGCCGCGGCGCGAGCGTCCCGTGGCAGCACGTCGAGGCCGAGGACGCCACCGTCGGCGGCGGTGCGCAGGTGCTCGGCCCGAACCGCACGATCGGCGACCTCGCCGGTGAGGCGTCCGGCCGCCGTGCCGTCACGCTCAACTCCACCGGCCAGTCGGTCGAGTTCACGACGTCCGGTCCCACCAACACGCTCGTCACCCGCTTCTCCATCCCGGACAGCTCCGGTGGCGGCGGCATCACCTCGACCCTCAACGTCTACGTCAACGGCCAGCTCCACAAGGCCATCGACCTGACGTCGAAGTACATGTGGCTCTACGGCAACGAGGCCGAGCCGGGCAACTCGCCGGGAGCGGGCGGGCCGCGCCACATCTACGACGAAGCGAACCTGATGCTCGACCGGACGTTCCCGGCGGGCACGAAGGTCAAGCTGCAGAAGGACGCCGCCAACACCACGAACTACGCGATCGACTTCGTGAACTTCGAACAGGTGACGGCCGCCCGGAACCCCGACGCCGCGCGCTACGCCGTGCCCGCCGGGTTCACCCACCAGGACGTGCAGAACGCGCTCGACCGCGTCCGGATGGACACCACGGGGAACCTCGTCGGCGTCTACCTGCCCGCGGGCACGTACCAGACGGCGCAGAAGTTCCAGGTCTACGGCAAGGCGGTCCGCGTGGTCGGCGCCGGTCCCTGGTTCACCCGGTTCCAGGCCCCGCCGACGCAGGAGAACACCGACATCGGCTTCTCCGCGCAGTCGTCCGCGAGCGGCTCGACGTTCAGCGGGTTCGCCGTCTTCGGCAACTACACCGCGCGCATCAACGGGCCGGGCAAGGTGTTCGACGTCGCCGGAGTGCGGAACACGACCATCGAGAACATCTGGGTCGAGCACATGATGTGCCTGTTCTGGGGCAACAACGTCGACAACAACGTCATCAGGGACAGCCGCATCCGCGACATGTACGCGGACGGCCTGAACATGACCAACGGCTCGTCGGGCAACCGGATCGCGAACATCGAGGCCCGCTCGACCGGTGACGACGCGTTCGCGCTGTTCGCCGCGACCGACAACGGAGGAACCGGTCAGCAGGACAACGTCTTCGAGAACCTGTCCGTGCTCACCCCCTGGCGCGCGGCCGGTCTCGCGGTCTACGGCGGCAAGCTCAACACGTTCCGCAACATCTACGTGGCGGACACGCTCACCTACTCCGCCGTGACGATCAGCTCGCTCGACTTCGGTTACCCGATGGAGGACTTCGGGCCCGAGCCGACCACGTTCAGCGGCCTCACCCTGGTCCGCTCCGGCGGCCACTTCTGGGGCGCGCAGACGTTCGGCGCGATCTGGATGTTCTCCGCCTCCAAGAAGTACACGGGGATCCGGGTGAACGACGTCGAGATCATCGACCCGACCTACAGCGGGATCATGTTCCAGACCAAGTACAACGGCGCGGCCGAGAACGTCTTCCAGGACACCGTGCTGTCCGGCGTGAGCATCTCGGGTGCGCGCAAGAGCGGTGACGCGTTCGACGCCAAGTCCGGTTTCGGCCTGTGGGCCAACGAGATGCCGGAACCGAACCAGGGACCCGCCGTCGGCGAGGTCACCTTCACCGGCCTGAGGTTCCGCGACAACTTCCAGGACATCAGGAACACGACGTCCACCTTCAAGATCAACATCATCTGACACCCCTGCCGCGAAGGAAAACCACATGAAATCCACGCTCATGAAGCGTGCTGTGAGTGCTGCGGTCGTCAGCGCTCTCGCACTGTTCGGACTGACACCCGCGGCAGGAGCAGCGGTTGCCCGGCTGTCCGCGACCCTGACCGCGAGCAGCACCAACGGCCCGTACGGCGCGGGCAACGCCGGTGACGGCAACCAGGGCAGCTACTGGGAGAGCACGAACGGCGTGTTCCCGCAGTGGCTGCAGGCCGACCTGGGCGCCGCGGAGGACGTCAGCAAGGTCGTGCTGCGCCTGCCCTCCGGCTGGGAGCAGCGCACGCAGGACCTCGTCGTGCAGGGCAGCCAGAACGGCTCGCAGTTCAGCGACCTCGTGGGTGCGCGCAGCCAGGTCTTCTCCCCCGGCTCGAACAACACGGTGACGCTGGACTTCCCCGCCACCAGCGCGCGTTACGTGCGCGTCACGATCACCGCCAACACCGCCTGGCCCGCCGGGCAGCTCAGCGAGTTCGAGGTGCACGGCGAGTCCGGTTCCGCCGAACCGCCGCCCGGTGACGACCTCGCCAGGGGCAAGCCGGTCGAGGAGTCCGGTCACGTGCACGACTTCGTGGCCGCCAACGCCGTCGACGGCAACACCGGCACGTACTGGGAGTCAGGCGGCTTCCCCGGTCACCTGACCGCGAAGCTGGGCTCGAACGCCGACATCACCTCGGTCGTCGTGAAGCTCAACCCCGGCAGCGCCTGGGGTGCGCGCACGCAGAACTTCGAGGTGCTGGGCCGTGCGGCGGGCGCCACGGCGTTCACGACGCTGAAAGCACGTGCCGACCACCGGTTCGACCCGGCCACCGGCAACACCGTGACCATCCCGGTCACCGGCCGTGCGTCGGACGTGCGGCTGCAGTTCCACTCGAACACCGGCGCGCCCGGCGGCCAGGTCGCCGAGCTCCAGGTGTTCGGCTCCGCCGCACCGGCTCCCGACCTGACCGTCACGAACCTGACGTGGACCCCGCAGAGCCCGAGCGAGGCCGACGCGATCAGGCTCACCGCCACCGTGCGCAACGGCGGCACCGCGGCCTCCGGCGCGACGACGCTGAACGTCACGCTCGGCGGCACCGTCGTGGGCACCGCGCAGGTCGGCGGGCTCGCTCCCGCGGCGACGGCGAGCGTCACGGTCGACGCCGGCCGACGGGGTGCCGGCTCCTACGCGGCCGCGGCCACCGTCGACCCGGCGGGCCAGGTCTCCGAGACCAACGAGGGCAACAACACCTTCACCTCCGGCTCGCCCCTGGTCGTCGGCCAGGCACCGGGGCCGGACCTGCGGGTCACCGGCGTCACGCCGAACCCGTCGTCCCCGGCGGCCGGGCAGCAGGTGACGTTCGCCGTGCAGGTCAACAACCGCGGCACGTCCGCGGCGGGCGCATCGGTGACCCGCGTGTCCATCGGCGGTAGCACGGTGAACGCCACCACGGGGGCGATCAACGCCGGTCAGACCGTGACGGTCAACATTGGCCCCTGGACCGCCACGAACGGCGGCGCCACGGCCACCGCGACGGCGGACGCCACCAACGTCGTGGCGGAGACCAACGAGAACAACAACACCGCCACGCAGTCCATTGTGGTCGGACGCGGCGCCTCGGTGCCGTTCACCACGTACGAGGCCGAGGCGGGCCGCTACCAGGGCACGCTGCTGGAGGCCGACGCCAAGCGCACGTTCGGGCACACCAACTTCGGCTCCGAGTCCTCGGGCCGCAGGTCGGTGCGCCTCGACGCGCAGGGCCAGTTCGTGGAGATCACCTCGACGGTCGGCACCAACTCGATCGTCGTGCGCAACTCGATCCCGGACGCCCCCGCCGGCGGTGGCCAGGAAGCGACGATCAGCCTGTACGCGAACGACCAGTTCGTGCAGAAGCTGACCCTCTCGTCGCGGCACAGCTGGCTCTACGGCACGACCGACGACCCCGAGGGCCTCACGAACCGCCCCGGCGGCGACGCCCGCAGGCTGTTCGACGAGTCCCAGGCGCTGCTCGCGAACTCCTACCCCGCGGGGACGAGGTTCAAGCTGCAGCGCGACTCCGGGGACACCGCGCAGTTCTACGTGATCGACCTGGTCGACCTGGAGCAGGTGGCACCCGCGGCGCAGAAACCGTCGGAATGCGTCTCGATCACGCAGTACGGTGCCACGGCGAACGACCAGACCGACGACACGGACGCGTTGCAGCGCGCCGTGACGGCCGACCAGAACGGGGAGATCCCCTGCGTCTGGATCCCGGAGGGCCGCTTCCGCCAGGAGAAGAAGATCCTGACCGTGTTCAACAGCGGTGGCGACAACCAGGTCGGCATCCGCAACGTCACGATCCGCGGCGCCGGCATGTGGCGCTCGCAGCTGTTCTCGCTGATCCAGCCGCAGGACGCGGACACGATCAACCACCCGCACGAGGGCAACTTCGGGTTCGACGTCGACGACAACACGCAGATCTCCGACATCGCGATCTTCGGCTCCGGCCGGATCCGCGGCGGTGACGGGGGCGCCGAGGGCGGCGTCGGCCTCAACGGCCGGTTCGGCAAGAACACCAAGGTCACCAACGTGTGGATCGAGCACGCCAACGTCGGTGTCTGGGTCGGCCGCGACTACGCCAACCTGCCCGACCGCTGGAACCCCGGCGACGGCCTGCTGTTCAGCGGCATGCGCATCCGCGACACCTACGCCGACGGCATCAACTTCACCAACGGCACCCGCAACTCCACGGTGTTCAACTCGTCGTTCCGCACCACGGGCGACGACGCGCTGGCCGTGTGGGCGTCGAAGTACGTGAAGGACCAGAACACCGACGTCGGCAGCGGCAACGCCTTCCTCAACAACACGATCGCGCTCCCCTGGCGTGCCAACGGGATCGCCATCTACGGCGGGTCGGACAACCGCGCCGAGAACAACATCATCTCCGACACGGCGAACTACCCGGGCATCATGCTGGCGACCGACCACGACCCGCTGCCGTTCGGCGGGACGACGCTGCTCGCCAACAACGCCCTGCACCGCACGGGTGGCGCGTTCTGGGGTGAGGCGCAGGAGTTCGGCGCCATCACGCTGTTCTCCCAGAACCTGCCGATCCCCGGCGTCGTCATCCGCGACACCGAGATCCTCGACTCGACCTACGACGGGATCCAGTTCAAGGGCGGCGGCAGCGGCATGCCGGACGTGCGGATCACCAACGTGCGCATCGACAGGTCCACCAACGGCTCGGGCATCCTCGCGATGGCCCAGGCCCGCGGGTCGGCACGCCTGACGAACGTGACGATCACGAACTCGCGGGACGGCGACATCACCGTCGAGCCGGGTTCGCAGTTCGTCATCGGCTAGCTCACTTTTGGCGCCACCTCCGGCCGGGTATGCCCCAGCCGGAGGTGGTTTCCATGTCCACGGTCGTGGTCGGCTTCGACGGTTCCGACCTGTCGCGGCGGGCGGTGCTCTGGGGTGCCGAGGAGGCTTCCCGGCGCGGTGCGGCGTTGCAGGTGGTCCAGGCCGTGCGGGCTCCTCTGCCGGAGCCGGTGTTCACGCCGATGACGATCCCCGTGCCGGAGTTCGTCTCCGAGGAGACGATGTCGAAGGCCGCCGAGGACCACCTCGCCGAGCTCGCCGCCGAGGTGAGGCGGAACTGGCCGGGACTCGACGTCTCCGCGCACGTCCGCCTCGGCCGTCCGGTCGACGTCCTCGCCGACGAACCCGGCGAGCTGCTCGTGCTCGGCTCCTCCGGCCGCACCGGCATCCGCGAGATGTTCCTCGGGTCCACCGCCCTCGAGCTGGTGTCGGCCTGCGGGCGTCCGGTGGTCGTGACCCGTTCCGGCCCGCTGGAGGGCCGCGTGGTCGTCGGCGTCGACGGCTCCGAGACCTCGGCGGGCGCCCTCGCGTTCGCCTTCGACTTCGCCTCCCGCCACGGCCGCGAGGTGCTGGCGATCCACGCGTTCAACGACGCCGGCTGGGCCGAGCTGCCCGAGCCGGACGTCGGCCACGTCCGCGCCGACCTCGCCAGGCTCCTCGACGAACGGCTCGCGCCCCACGCCGCGCGGTGGCCCGGCGTGCACGTGGCGCGCGAGGTCGCGTTCGACGCTCCCGCCCGCGCGTTGCTGCGCGCGGCCGAGGGCGCGGCTCTCGTCGCGGTGGGCAGCCACGGCCGCGGCGCGGTGAGCCGTGCGATCCTGGGATCGGTCAGCCACGCTGTGCTGCACCACGCGCCGTGCGCCGTCGCGGTGGTCCATCGGAGGTGACGTGAGATGCGCGGGTTGGCGGCTGTGCTGCTGTGCCTGGTGCTTGCTTCGTGCGGTGCCACCGAACAGGCTCCCCTGCGGAGCCCCGCGTCGAGCACGTCCGACACACCCACGAGCACGCCGAGCGCCCCCGCACCGCTGCCCCCGTCGTCGGTGACGCCCACGCAGGCCCCGCCGCCGCTGCCCACGCCGTCGCGGGCGCTCGACCCGACCCTGAAGACGGTGCGGGGCACGGTGTCCGCCGGCGTCGAGCCGGGCTGCACGCTCCTCAGCACACCCGGCGAGCAGTACCTGCTGCTCGGCGCGGATCCCGCGATCGCGGTGAACGGCGCCGTCGTCGAGGTGTCCGGCAGGCCCGACCCCGGCGCTGTGACGACGTGCCAGCAGGGCACCCCGTTCGCCGTGACCCGCACCTCGCGGATCTGACTCCACGCGAACGGAGCACGCCGCGCTGGACCTTCCGGCGGATGCTGGGCGGGTGGAGCCGGACGAACGGCTCGAGCTGGTGTTCTCGGAGTCGCTGCGGGCCCTGAGCTACCAGCAGGGCGCGCTCGACGACCTGCGCTCCCGCGTCACCCTCCTGACCGCGGGAGCCGCTCTCGTGAGTTCCTCGTTCGTCGGCACCGCCCTGCAGAGCCCGCGCCGGGGCACGGCCACGGTCGTCGCGATCACCGCGATGACCGGCGTCCTCGCGCTGGCACTGGTGATCTGCGCACCGGTCTGGCGGTGGACGTTCCTGTCGAGCGCGTCCCGCCTGCTCGGCGCCGTCGACCTCGGGCACGACCTCGACTCGATGCGGCGGCACCTCGCGGCCGACTTCGAACGGTGGCTCGACGCCATCGAGAAGAAGCTCCGCAAGCTGCAGTGGTGCTTCGTGGCCGGGCTCGTGCTCCTGCTGGTCGAGGTGTCGGCGTGGTGCGTGCAGCTGGCGCAGTTGAAGGGGTGGTCGTGATGGCTCAGGGGTCCGGGGGACCGCCACCGGTGGCGAGGCCGCGAAGCCGTGGCCTCCGGTGGACCGCAGTATGATCAACTACGGGGTGCCCGCGCCGGTCCAGGCACCGGCGGCGGCCGTGCCGCCGCCGCAGTCCGTGCCGTTCCCGGCGCAGAGGCCGTCCGCGGGAGCGAGCCCGTTCCCGACGGGACCGATCCCGGTGCCCACCGGCTGGCCGCCCGTCGCCGGCGTGCCGGTCCGGGCGACCATCCAGCTCCCGCCCGTCGTCCACGTGCCGGCGGCGATCCAGCTCCCCGCCACGATCCAGGTCATGGCGACCATCCAGCTCTCGGCCGCGCCGCCCTCGGCCGCACGCCGCACCCCGCTCGTGCTCGCCCTGGCCGAGCTGGTGCTCCTCGCCGCGACCGCGGCGGTGCTCGTCCAACTGCTCCTCTGAACGCCGTTCGGCCCCGCTCCACCAGGGAGCGGGGCCGCGGAACGCCTGCGGTGCCTACTTCTTCAGCGCCTCGCGCAGGAAGGCGACGGCCTGGTTGATCGCGGCCTCGGCGGCGTGCGTGCCGCGCAGGGCGTTCAGCATCACGAAGTCGTGGATCGCGCCCGCGTACCGGACGGCGGTGACGGGCACGCCCGCCTCGCGCAGCTTGTCGGCGTAGGCCTCGCCCTCGTCGCGCAGGACGTCGGCCTCGGCGGTGATCACGAGCGCCTGCGGCAGACCGGCGAGCTGGTCGGGCGTGGCGCGCAGCGGGGAAGCGGTGATCTCGGCGCGCTCGACCGGGTTCGTCGTGTACTGGTCCCAGAACCACTGCATGCCGTCGCGGCGCAGGAAGTAGCCCTCGGCGAACTGCAGGTACGAGTCGGTGTCGAAGGACGCGTCGGTCACCGGGTAGAAGAGCACCTGGGCCACCAGGTCGACGTCACCGCGTTCCTTGGCCTGCAACGTCAGCGCGGCCGCCATGTTGCCGCCGACCGAGTCGCCGGCGACCGCCACGCGGGTCGCGTCGAGGCCGTAGGAGGCGCCGGAGTCCCGGATCCACCGCGCGGTCGCGTAGTTCTGGTTGATCGCGACCGGGTAGCGGGCCTCGGGCGAGAGCGAGTAGTCCGGGAAGACGACCGCGGCACCGGCACCGGCGGCGAGCTCGCGGACCAGGCGGTCGTGGGTGCGGGCGTTGCCGAAGACCCAGCCGGCGCCGTGGATGTAGAGGATGACCGGCAGGTCACCGGTGGTGCCGGCGGGCTTGACGACGCGGACCCTGAAGCCGTCGAGCTCGACCCACTGCTCGTCGACCTCGGGCGCCGCGATCTCGCCCGACTGGACCTCGTCGACGGCCTTGCGGCCCTCGGCCGGGTCGAGCTCGAAGAGGAACGGCCGCTGGGCGGTGGCGGCGGCGAACTCGGCGGCGGCGGGTTCGAGAACTGGGCGCTTCATGGCTTCCTCCTGGCGTTCCGGGGTGATGCCATAAAGCTAGTGCACGATTAAATCGTGCACAATGTAATCAGCGCCTCATCGGCACCGGGAACAGCGACGGCCCCTGCCCGCGAGAGGGCAGGGGCCGTCCGGGAAGAGCCTCAGCCGACGGTGAAGCCCGCCGTGGCGCCGGTGAAGCCGGTGATCCTGCCGGTCCACCCGGACTTCTCGTCACCGTGGTGCACGATCCGGTACGTGCCGGCCGGGGTGTCCGCCGGGATCTGCCAGGTGATCGTGGCGTTCGAGAAGGCGATGCCGACCCGTTCCCACCGGTAGCGCGTCGACCAGTCACCGTCGTCGGCGACGCGCACCCACCGGCCGTCCACCTGCCGCTGCACCTCCAGGAAGGTGTGGTTGCGGTGCAGGTTGTTCTTCGGGTGCCCGGTGACGAACACCGACGTGACGGTCTCACCGCGCCGGTACGAGGCCTTCGGCGCGGTCAGCACGTCGCCGTACCTCTTGTCGGCGGGCTTGTCGTCGAGCACGACACCGGTCTGCAGGTTGATCTCGGTGAACGGCGGCTTGCCCGGGTTCGGCCCGGCGGGCAGGGCGGTGCCGGCCCTCATCGACGCCGCGAGCTTCGCGAACTCCTGCTGGTACGCGGGCGTGGTGTTGCGGCCGAACAACGTCGAGCCGCCCTCGTACTGCTGCGAGTCGTACTCCTCGGGCGTGGTGACGTACTGGCTGTAGTCGTTGGCGTAGCCCTGGATCAGCACGTTGCGCACCGGAACACCGGCTTCGGCGGCCACCGCCTTGCGGATGCGCAGGCCCGCGGTGATCGTGACCTCACCGGGCACGGCGACGAGGTGCAGCTGTCCGATGCGGACGATCTGCAGCGGCACGACGTCCGGGGTGGCGCCGATCAAGCCCGTCGGCACCAGCGAAGCCTTGGGGAACTGGCAGTCCCGCAGCCACTGCGGGACCTCCATCTGCAACGGCTCGAAGAGCTTCTTCCACGGCGACTGCATGCCCTCGGAGAAACCGGGGATCGCCGGGCCGTCCTCGATGCTGCCCGCGATCGTGGACGCGCCGACGACGCCGGAGCAGGTGGTGCCGGGCTGGCCGGTGTCGGTGTAGCGGCCCTCGACCCGCACGGCCGACATGTCCACGAACCGCATCCGGTGGTCGACGCCACCGGTTACCGCGGCTTGCGGTCCGTTGTAGACCTCCTGCGCCTTGCGGTTCTGGCGCTCACCGATGATCCGGGCGTTCTCGAACTCGTTCTCGGTCGGGCCGGAGCCGGGCTTGAGGTTGAGGTTCGGCGACATGTCACCGGCGTTGGTGTTCGGGAACGCCGCCACGAAGCCCGCGGCGTCGTCCAGGTACCGCACGCCTTCGTCGTCGTGCTCCCACTGGTACGCCGCGTAGCCCTTGTTGTCCGGGCTGATCAGGGTGTTGGCGTTGGTGATCGACGTGTTGTGCGTGGCGAACCAGCTGATCGCGCCGACGTCGTCACCGGACTGCCGGAACCTCAGCACGGTCAGCTGCGGGTCGATGCCGCGCGGGAAGAAGCCCTTGTCCGGGTTGCGGTCGAACGCCACGCGCGACCGGTTGACCGACGCGTCGGTGAGCTCTCCGAAGCCGAGGCTGATCGAGCCGGGCTTCACGTCCTCGTGCGCCTCGACGACCGACTCGGTGATGCCGTCCACGACCGCCGCGAGAGCCTGCGGCTGCAGGCCGAGGATCGAGAGGTTGTAGGCGAGGTTGTGCGACTGGCCGCCGGGACCGCTGTGCGTGTGCGTGGCGGACAGCAGCAGGTTCTCGCGGGTGTAGGTGTTGCCGTACCTGGCCTGGAGCTTGGCGAGCACGCCCTCCTGGACCGCGCGGAAGATCATCGCGAGGTCGGCGTTGACGTACGCGACGCGCTTGTTCGTCGTCCGGTCGACCACGACGTAGGCCCGCGACCGCAGCCGCTGGTGGATGCCCGTCGTCTTCTGGTCGAACTTGGAGTAGCCCATCATGCCGTTCTCGGCGGCCGGGCCGGTGACGTCGGAGATGCCGCGGCCCACCAGGTACGGCTCGGGTTCCGCCCACGCGAACGGCCCGCTGACCAGCGCCGCACCGACGAGTGCGACGACCACCGTCAAGACTTTCGTCCGCATGACCACCCCGCCGAAGTGAATTGGATTCACATTTCAGGATCGACGGTAGGTGATCCAGACCACTTCGAGCAAGTCACCGCGAGTGCGTTGGCGGTGACGACGAGCAAGATCCCGGCCCAGTGGTGCACCTCGAGGGTCTCCCCCAGCACCACCAGACCGGCGAGGGCCGCCAGCACCGGGTGCACGCTCATCGCCAGTCCGAACAACCGCGCGGGCACCTTCCGCAGCGCGATCAGGTCGACGGCGTACGGCACGACGCTGCAGAACACGCCGGCGCCGATCGCGTACAGCACCGAGAGCCCTGTCAGCTTCCCGTGCACCACCAGCAGGACGACCACCGGGACGTACAGCGCCGCCGACATCGCGGTCGCCACCGCGGGCGCCTGCAGACCCGGCAACCGCGCGCCGACCAGGCGGTTGAGCAGGATGTAGGACGCCCAGCACCCCGCCGCGAGCAGGCCGAGCCCGACGCCGAGGTAGTCGCTGCTCGGGCCGGGCAGCACCAGCACGTACACGCCGGCGGCCGCGATCAGCACGAACAGGAAGTCGCGGCGCGTGCGCGACCCGGCCAGGGCGACGCCGAGCGGCCCGAGCACCTCCAGCGTGACGGCGAGACCGAGGCCGATGCGGTCGATCGCCACGTACAGGCTCAGGTTCATCGTCGCGAACACCAGGCCGAGCGCGATCGTCGGCCACCACTGCGCCCTGGTGAAGTTCCGGACGTCCGGGCGGGCCACCGGGAGCAGCACCGCGGCCGCCACGAACTGGCGCACCGCCACCACCCCGGCCGGGCCGATGGCGGCGAACGCGTGGGCGCCCACGGCGGCGCCGAGCTGGTTGCTGGCCGCACTCGCGGTCATCGTCGCGAACCCGCTGAAGTTCCTCATGTCGTCCAGCCTGCGGATCGAAGACCGATACGGGAAATGCATGAGCCGTGCGACCTATACGCTGGACGCATGGATCTGCGGCACGTCCGGGCGTTCGTGGCGGTGGCCGACGCGGGCACGTTCACCGACGCCGCACGGGAACTCGGCCTCACGCAGGCGTCGGTGTCGCGGTCGGTCGCCGCCCTGGAGGCGTCGCTGGGAGTGCGGCTGCTGCAGCGGACCACGCGGCACGTCGCCCTGACCGCGGTCGGCGCGAAGGTCCTCGCGGGCGCCCGCCGGGTGCTGGACGAGGTCGCGCACCTGCACCGGATCGCGTCCCGGTCGCTGACGGAGCTGCGGATCGGCTACGCCTGGGCGGCACTCGGCAAGCACACCCGGCGCGTGCAGAAGGCCTGGGCCGCCGAGCACCCCGGGCTGCCGCTGGTGTTCGTCCAGTCGAACTCCCCGACCGCGGGGCTCGCGGAAGGCACCGCCGACGTCGCCGTGGTGCGCAAGGCCCTCGACGACCCGCGGTTCGAGACGGCGCTGCTCGGCACCGAACGGCGCTACGGCGTGGTCGCGACGGACAACCCGTTGGCGCGCAAGCGTTCGCTCAAGCTGGCGGACCTGGCCCGGTACTCGCTGGCCGTGGACGACCGCACCGGCACGACCACCCTGGACCTGTGGCAGCCGGGCGGGGCACCGGCCGTCGTGCGCAACACCGGCGGCGTCGACGAGTGGCTGACGCTGATCGCGGCGGGGCAGGCCGTCGGCATGACGTCCGAGGCGACGGCGAGCCTCAACCCGCGACCGGGCGTGGCCTACCGGGCCGTGGTGGACGCGCCGCCGATCGCGGTGTGGCTGGCGTGGTGGAAGGACCAGCCGCCGCAGCACCTCACCGATCTGATCACGCTGGCGTGCGACGCCTATCGCGGGTGAGAAAACGCCTCCGGCACGGGGCGGATGAGTGGACAGCCGCCCCGTCACCCCCGCAGTGGACGACATCGCGCACACGCCCCGACGGCGGTGATGACGTGGTTCGCCGGCGTCCTGCCAGGCGCGCCTGGAGCTGCACCGAGCCGCCGACCGGCACGAGCCGGGAGGGCGGCGGGGTAACGGCGGCGGGCTCCGCGCAGATTCATGCAGGCATGAGGTTCTTGATCACACCCGTGCTCCTCACCGTCCTGGTGGCGGGCTGCACGCCGGAGGAGGTCACCGGGTCCGGCTCCGCCGCGGACCCCACGTCGTCCACGGGCACCGGGACGACCGCTCCGGAGACCACCACTCAGGAGACGACGACGCGGGAAACGACGACCAGGGCCGCCGCCAACCCGCTGCCCGGCGTGCAGCCGGACCAGTACGAGGGCCTGCCGTCGCAGTTCTGCGACCGGCCGTTCACCGGCGCGCTCGGCAAGCCGATGCTGGCCGTCGTGGTGGAGACCCCGCAGGGGAGGCTGAACTGCGACCAGGCCGGGGCGGTGCTGTTCGACTACTACGCCGAACGCTCCGACCCCAGGACCGGGCTGCCGCCGGTCGAGATCGGGCCGATGTCGTGCAACCAGGTCACCGAGGGGCTCATGCCCCAGGTCGTGTGCTCCGACGCGGAGAACCTCATCTACTCGATGTGGCCGCAGACGTGACGGGAGCGGGTGGGCGATCGCGTCGCCCACCCCGCTCCCTCCGGGGATCAGTCCGTGCCGAACTCCATGGCCGCCGCGTCGAGCAGCTCGTCGGCCTCGGAGACCTCACCGCGCGAGGCGATGGCCTCCGCGCCGCCGTCCGGCACGTCGCCGATCAGCTGGGTCGGTTCGGGCTGCGCCGAGATGAGCGCCGACTGCCGGGTGCCCACCATGCCGAGGCCCGCGAACAGCTCCAGCTTGGCGCGCGAGTCCGCGATGTCGAGGTTGCGCATGGTCAGCTGGCCGATGCGGTCGACCGGGCCGAACGCCGAGTCCTCGGTGCGCTCCATCGACAGCTTGTCCGGGTGGTAGCTGAACGCCGGGCCGGACGTGTCGAGGATCGAGTAGTCGTCGCCCCGGCGCAGCCGCAGCGTGACCTCGCCGGTGACGGCGGAGCCGACCCAGCGCTGCAGCGACTCGCGCAGCATCAGCGACTGCGGGTCGAGCCAGCGGCCCTCGTAGAGCAGGCGGCCGAGCTTGCGGCCCTCGTTGTGGTACGCCGCGACGGTGTCCTCGTTGTGGATCGCGTTCACGAGGCGGTCGTAGGCGATGTAGAGCAACGCCATGCCGGGCGCCTCGTAGATGCCGCGGCTCTTCGCCTCGATGATGCGGTTCTCGATCTGGTCGGACATGCCGAGACCGTGGCGGCCGCCGATGGCGTTCGCCTCCAGCACGAGGTCGACGGCGTCGCCGAACTCCTTGCCGTTGATCGTGACCGGACGACCCTGGTCGAAGCCGATGGTGACGTCCTCGGTCGCGATCTCGACCGACGGGTCCCAGAACTTGACGCCCATGATCGGCTCGACGATCTCGATGCCCTCGTTGAGCAGCTCGAGCGACTTGGCCTCGTGCGTGGCGCCCCAGATGTTCGCGTCCGTCGAGTACGCCTTCTCGACGCTCGACCGGTAGGGCAGGCCGCGCTCGAGCAGCCACTCGGACATCTCCTTGCGGCCACCGAGCTCGGTCACGAACGCCGCGTCGAGCCACGGCTTGTAGATCCGCAGCGACGGGTTCGCGAGCAGGCCGTAGCGGTAGAACCGCTCGATGTCGTTGCCCTTGTAGGTGGAGCCGTCGCCCCAGATCTGCACGTCGTCGTCGAGCATGGCGCGCACGAGCATCGTGCCCGTGACCGCGCGCCCGAGCGGCGTCGTGTTGAAGTAGGCACGGCCACCGGAGCGGATGTGGAACGCACCGCAGGCCAGGGCCGCGAGGCCCTCCTCGACGAGCGCCGAGCGGCAGTCGACGAGGCGGGCGATCTCGGCACCGTACGTACCGGCGCGACCGGGCACGGTGTCGATCTCGGGCTCGTCGTACTGCCCGATGTCCGCGGTGTACGTGCAGGGCACAGCGCCCTTCTCACGCATCCACGCGACCGCGACGGAAGTGTCGAGACCACCGGAGAAGGCGATGCCGACGCGTTCGCCGGCCGGAAGTGAAGTGAGCACCTTGGACACGTTGAGAATTATGCACGAGGATGTATGAGCATGCACTACCGGGTCTCTGTTAGCTGTGCCTCAAGCAGTGGGCGGCGATGTCGTCGCTGGTCGTGAGCCACACGTCGGGTGCGGCGGCGAGGTGAGCGAGCGCCTGGCACTCAACCCCTGAAGGAAGTCCACCGGCGTCCGATTGGGGAGAGCACGCCGTTCGGCTCGAGCAACCGCGAGGAAGGGGCGCATCCATCGGCACGGTCTCGGCCGTCGCCAACCTGGCCGGGTTCCGCCGCCCCGTGCCGCGCGGTCAGGGCGGGGGCATCACCGCTGCCAGGTGAACGTTGGTGGACCGACCCCGTCGCCGCGGCGGAAAAGCGCACGTGACCGATTCCGCGCCGGGGTGTGAAATTCCCGGACGGCAAAGATTCGGCGAACCACCTAGACGTGAACGCCGTTCATGTACCACCTTCTGCCTCGCAAGCCTCTCCGCTCCCCTGCCCACCGGAGGCTCCTGTTGAGGAAGAAGATCCTGCCCGCGCTCGCCGGCGCCCTGCTGATCACCGCCCTGTTCCCCGGCGTCGCGCTGGCGGACCCGCCCCGCGCCATCCCCGCCAACTTCGAGGCGTCGGACGGCAAGTGGCAGCCGGCGTTCGACTACGACGGCGACGGGTGCTACCCCACCCCGGCGATCTCGCCGACCGGTGACATCGCGCCCGGCCTGAAGAACTCGGGCGCGCTGAACGGCGACTGCCACGACCAGTCCGACCTGGACAACACCAACTCCTACAGCCGCTCCAAGTGCAACAACGGCTGGTGCGCCTACCTGTACGACCTGTACTTCGAGAAGGACCAGGCCGTGCCCCTGTGGGACTGCTGCGGCCACCGCCACGACATCGAGCACGTGGTCGTCTGGGTGCAGAACGACGTGGCCCAGTACGTCTCGACGTCGGAGCACGGCAAGTACAAGGTGCACCCACGTGCGAACGTGCAGTGGGAAGGCACCCACCCGAAGATCATCTACCACAAGGACGGCGCCAGCACGCACTGCTTCCGCCTCGCGGGGGCGGGTGAGGTGGCGGAGAACCACTACGGCGTCTACCAGTACCCCGACCTGGTCAGCTGGGACCGCTTCCCGGCCGGGGTGCGCGACAAGCTCGTGAGCGCGAACTTCGGCAGCGCGTCCCTCGCGATCAAGGACGGCGCGTTCAACCACAACCTGAGCATCGCGAAGCCCGCCGGGATCCCGTTCGACCCGAACGCCTGACGCGCTACCTCGCGACGCGGTCGAGCCACTCGGCCAGGAGGGCCCGTTCCGCCGGGGACAGCACCGGCGGTGGGTCCTCCTCCAGCGCCACCCTCAGCGCGATCGCCCTGCTCGGGATGTCCGTCGGCTCGTCCGGTGAGGCGTCCGCGGTGATCGCCCTGATCACGTTCTCGCGCGTGAACCCGATCAGCCCCAGGTCGCGGTCCTCCTCGGGCGTCGCGATCAGCGCCAGCACCACGCCCAGGCCCGCGGCGTGCACGAACTGCGCCGCCTGCTCGACGGGCACCGTCAACCGGCCCGCCGCCGCGATGCGGCTGATGATCCCGCGGAGCATCGCGTCCGCCTCCAGCCGCGCCTCCCGCTTGCGCGGTTCGCCGTACATCAGCAGGTAGAACGCGGGCCGCGCCAGGCCGAACCCGATGTGCAGGTCCCAGCCCCGGCGCAGGTCGCCGACCGGGTCCTCCGTCGCCCCCATCGCCTGCTTGGACGAGAGGTACCCGGCGAACCCGTGCGCCGCGACGGCGTCGAGCAGCCCGTCCTTGTCCCCGAACAGCCGGTACAGCGTCGGCGCCTGCACACCGGCGGCCGCGGCGACCGCGCGCGTGCTGACCGCCTCCTTGCCGCCCTCGACCAGCAGGTCGGCCGCGGCCCGCACCAGACGCTCCCTCGTGTCCACGTATCGACGATAACACATCAGCGATAGCACTGATTCGATATCAGTGCTACGTTCGTTGGCGTATCAATGGAAACAGCAGCTGGGAGCTTTGCCATGACTCGCGTTGCGATCGTCACCGGAGGATCGAGGGGCATCGGGCGGGCTGCCGCCGAACGTCTCGCCACCGGCGGAACCGCCGTCGTCGTCGTGTACGCCGGCAACAAGACGGCGGCCGACGAGGCCGTCGAGCAGATCAGGGCGAACGGCGGTCAAGCGGTCGCCACGCAGGCCGACGTGGGCGACGAGACCGCCGTCGCCGCCGCGTTCGACCTGGCCGAGGAGACCTTCGGCGGCGTCGACGTCGTCGTGAACTCCGCCGGCATCATGCCGTTGGGCACGGTCGCGGACATGGACCTCGACACCTTCGACCGCATCATGCGCACCAACGCGCGTGGCACGTTCATCGTGTCGCAGCAGGTCGCCCGCCGCGTGCGCGACGGCGGCGCGATCATCACCATCTCGTCTTCGGTGGTGGGCCTGCGGTTCCCGCAGTACGGCGCCTACGCGATGTCGAAGGGCGGCGTCGAGGCGCTGACGCTGGTGCTCGCCCGCGAGCTGCGTGGCCGTGACATCACCGTCAACACCGTCGCCCCCGGCCCCACGGCCACCGAGCTGTTCCTGAACGGCAAGGACCAGGCGACCGTCGACACCCTCGCGAAGCAGGCGCCGCTGGAGCGCCTCGGCGAGGCCGGCGACATCGCCGAGGTCATCTCCTTCCTGGCCGGTCCCGGCCGGTGGGTCAACGGCCAGACCATTCGTGCGAACGGGGGCATCATCTGATGGGCGAGGTCACCGTCGTCACGGGAGCGTCCAGCGGCTTCGGCGCCCTGGCGGTCCGCAGGCTCGGCCTCGCGGGCCACACGGTCTACGCGGGCATGCGCGCGACCACCGGCCGCAACGCCCGCGCCGTCGAGGAGCTCGCCGCGTTCGCCGCGGAGAACGACGCCGCGGTGCACGCCGTCGAGCTCGACGTGCAGTCGCAGGAGTCCGCGGACGCCGCGATCGCGACGATCATCGCCGAGCAGGGCCACCTCGACGTCGTGGTGCACAACGCGGGCCACATGGTCACCGGTCCCGCCGAGGCCTTCACACCGGAGCAGTACGCGGCCCTGTACGACGTGAACGTCCTGGGCACGCAGCGCGTGAACCGCGCAGCGCTGCCCCACCTGCGGGCGCGGCGGTCGGGTCACGTCGTCTGGGTCGGCTCCAGCTCGACCCGCGGCGGCACTCCCCCGTACCTGGCGCCGTACTTCGCGGCCAAGGCGGCGATGGACGCGGTCGCCGTCTCCTACCGCGCCGAGCTGCTGAGGTTCGGCATCGAGACCACGATCGTCGTGCCGGGCGCCTTCACCCGCGGCACCAACCACTTCGCGCGCAGCGGCACCCCCGCCGACACCTCGCGCGCCGCGGAGTACGAGGAGCTCTACCCCGGCCTGGTGGACCAGGTCGGCGCACGGCTCGCCGAACTGGAGCCCCCGTGGGCGGACGCCGGGGCCGTGGCGGACGCGATCGTGTCCGTGGTGGACAGCGCCTCCCGGCCGTTCCGCGTGCACGTCGACCCCTCGTCCGACGGCGCCGAGGTCGTGAACGCCGTCGCGGACCGGGTGCGCGGCGAGTTCCTGCGCCGCGTGGACCTGGCCGACCTGGTCTGACGCCTGCCCAGGAGCGCGGACGCGGTGACGAACCGGTAGCCGCGCCCCTTCAGCCCCGTGATGATCGGCTTCAGCGCCTGCCGGGTCTGCTCCCGCGCCGGGTACATGGGGTGCAGCAGGACGATCGAACCCGGCCGGGTCTCCCGCAGGGTCCGCTCCGCGATCTGCCCGGCGGTGTGCACGCCCTCGGAGTCCGGCTCGACGTCCCACATGACCGTCGTGCGGCCGTGCTGCCGGAGGTAGTGCGGCAACGCGAACAGCTTCTTGCCGTTGGGCGGCCGGAAGTGGATGTCACCGCTGTAGCCGGTCCCGCGGATCCGGGCGTCGGTGTCCTCGACCTCCCGTGCCACCGTGCCGGGCAGGACACCGACCATCCGCCGGTGGTGGTAGGTGTGGTTGCCGATCTCGTGCCCCGCCCGCGCGATCTTCCTGCCCAGGTCGGGGTGCTCCTCGAGGTCGCGGCCGACGAGGAAGAAGGTGGCGTGGACGTCCTCCGCCTCCAGGACGTCGAGGACCTGCTGGGTGCCGACGGGGTCGGGGCCGTCGTCGAAGGTGAGGGCCACGAGCTTCTCGCCGGTCTCGACGCGGTGGACCAGGTCACCGAAGAACTGGAAGGTGCGGGCGCTGCTGACGTTCCACAGGGAAGCCGCGGCGACCAGCACCAGGGCGAGGCTCACTGCGATGATGATCGTCGGTTTGCGGCGCGACCACGTCATGCGCCCACTATGGCCAACTCCGCTCCTCCGACGCGCAGCACCCCGTCGTCCAGCGGCACCGTGCGGATTCCTCCCTTGCCGCGCAACGCCTTGAAGGCACCGGGCGCGATCACCCGGTCCATCCAGGCGCAGGGGTTCGCGGGCCGGTGCACCTCGAACCGCACCGGCCCGTCCCCGCTGTCGAGGCTGAACACGGTGCCGCGCGGCAGCGCGTCCACGTCGAACCCGCGCACCACGATGTTCCGGCGTGCCACCAACGGGTCCACGGGCCACGCGGCGAGCGGCTCGGCCGCGATCAGGGTGACGGCGGCGTTGCGGTGCGCGGGGTGGCCGAAGTACCGGTCACCCACGACGCCGAGCCGGGCGCGGACCTCGACGAGGTCGCGCGAGACCGGTCCGGGATCGGGACGAGGGCCGTCCGACGGACGGCCCTCGTAGGCGTGCACGGGTGAGACGTGCAGCGCGACGATCTCGATCAACGCTCGCCGAGCTGCCACTCCGGCCGCACGTAGTGGCACGTGTAGCCGTTCGGGAAGCGCTCCAGGTAGTCCTGGTGCTCGGGCTCGGCCTCCCAGAAGTCCGACTCCTGGGTGACCTCGGTGACGACCTTGCCCGGCCACTTGCCGGAGGCGTCGACCGCGGCGATGACCTCCTCCGCGACCTCCTTCTGGGCGTCGTCGGTGTAGAAGATCGCCGAGCGGTAGCTGGCGCCGATGTCGTTGCCCTGGCGGTTGCGGGTCGACGGGTCGTGGATCTGGAAGAAGAACTCCAGGACCTGCCGGTAGCTCAGCTGCTCGGGGTCGAACACGACCTCGATGGCCTCGGCGTGGTTGCCGTGGCGGCGGTACGTGGCGTTCGGCGTGCTGGGGTCCCCGGTGTAGCCGACGCGGGTGGAGACGACGCCGGGGTGGCGGCGGAACAGGTCCTGCATGCCCCAGAAACAGCCGCCCGCGAGAACAGCCTTCTCCGTCACGGTGGTACTCCTCTGCTCGGTGTTCACTCAGGAGAACGTTCGGTCTCGGCTGGTTCATCCCCGCCGGGTTGTGACGTATCCATTACGGACCTCGACTCGATGACCTCGCCCAGGTAGCGGATGACGACCGCCACCGCCGCGGCGACCGGCACGGAGAAGAACGCGCCCGCGATGCCGTAGAGGCTGGTGCCTGCCGTGACGACGAGCAGCACGACCGCCGCGTGCAGGCGCAGGCTGCGCGACTGCAGGATGGGTTGCAGCACGTTGCCCTCGACCTGCTGCACCACGATGACGATCACCAGCATGATGAGCGCCGTGGTCAGCCCGTTGCTGACGAGCGCGACCAGCACGGCCAGCGCTCCGGCGATGAACGCACCCACGATCGGCACGAACCCGCCGAGGAACGTCAGCGCCGCCAGCGGGATCGCGAGCGGCACCCCCAGGATGATCAGCCCGAGCCCGATGAAGATGGCGTCGATCAGCGACACGACCGCCTGGCTGCGGATGAAGCTGCCGAGCGTCACCCAGATCCGCTCCAGCACCGTCGTGACGTGACCGCCGGCCCGTTCGCCGATGACACCGCGCAGCCACGGCGTGAAGCGCATGCCGTCCTTGACGAAGAAGAACGCCAGCAGCAGCGCCACCACACCGGTGACCAGCCCGGACGTCACCGCGCCCGCCCCGGTCAGCAGCCCGCCCGCGATCGACCCGATGCTCTCCTTGATCTGGTCGACGCCCTGGGCGATCAACCGGTCCAGATCACTGCCCCGCAGGTTGAACGGCGGCCCGCCCACCCAGTCCTGCAGCTGCGTGATGGCCTTCTGCGCGCTCTGGGCGATCTCCGGCACCCCGGACGCGATCGACGACGAGATGGCCGCGATGACACCGCCGAGCACCCCGAGCCCGAGGAGCAGCACGATCGTCGCCGCCAGCGCCGAGTTGAGCCCCTTGGACATGAGCCACCGGGCCGGTGGCCACAGCACCGTCGTGATCAGCAGGGCGATCAGCACGGGCATGACGACCACCCAGAGCTTCCCGACCAGCCAGAGCACCATCCAGAGGCCGAGCACGGCCAGCGCCGTCCGCAGACTCCACCGCGCGAGCCAGCTCACGCCGTGCCCGATGGCCTCACCCTTGTCCACCCACCTGCGTTCCCCTGTCACGCGCACAGTCTCTCGTTACCCGCGCTCGGGGGATCGCAGACATGCCGTTTCGTTGCCTCGGCCTCCCCGGTGCCGGGCGGCGGGCGGTTCGGGGACCTCGAAGCGGAGCTCGACGGCATCAGCGGCAAGGTCCTCACGGAGACGCTCCGGGATCTCGAACGGACGGCCTCGTCACGCGGCACGTGTTCGCCGAGGTGCTGGTGAACCGCGAGGCCTACGACGCGCGCTGACGCACCTCGACGTCCGGCACGACCGAACCGCGGATGAGGGAGCGCACCACGGGAAGGCCGGAGAGGCGGAAAGCCCAGTCGCGCACCGAGATCCGCCACTCCGACGACGGCGCCATCCAGCCGATGAAACGCCTCCCGAACTCCTGGGTGTGCTCCACGGCGGGCTTCATGCGGGCCTGGTAGCGCGAGAACGCGCCGTCGAAGCCGAAGGAGAGTTCCTCCGCCAGAACGGACGCGCCGGCCATCGCCAGCGAGGCGCCGTGGCCCGCGAACAACGAGACGGCCCCGCAGGCATCGCCGACGAGGACGACCTTGCCGCGGTGCCAGACAGGCATGTCCACCTGGGACACCGTGTCGTAGTAGACGTCCTCCGGCACGGCGGAGAGCAACGACGGCGTGACCCAGCCCAGGTCTCCGAACCGCGAGCGCAACGTCGCCACCGGGTCGGCGGGCAGAGCGGCGGACGGGGACCGGAACAGCATCAGGGCGGCCATCGACCCGTCCCGCACGGCGTAGCAGCCGACCATGCGGTGCGGGACGGTCAGCATCTGGTACCGGTAGCCGATCCGCTCGCTCAGCGAAGGGTCCCGGACCGAGAACGCCGCCGCGTGGTGCCCCAGGTAGCGCACGGGCGAAGGCCCGAAGACGAGTTCCCGGACCCGCGAGTGCACGCCGTCCGCGCCCACGACGAGGCCGAACGAGGCGCACGACCCGTCCGAGAACGTCACCTGCCCGTCGTCGACCGAGGAAACCGTTGTGCCGTAACGGATCGGTGACCGCAGGCCGTCGCGGACCACCGACGCGAGATCACCGCGCAGCAGGCTGATCACCCCGGTCGCGACCGCCTCGTAGGCGGACGCCGAGATCTCGCCGCGCCGCCGGCCGGCCGCGTCGACGCTCGTCACCGACGAGATCGGCGCGCGCCGCTCCTCCAGGGCCGGCAGCAGGCCCATGCGCCGCGCCACCTCGTGGCCGGGACCGAAGAAATCGATCATGTAGCCACCCGTGCGGAACGACGGCGCCCGCTCGACCACCAGGACGTCCCAGCCCGCGCGTTCCAGCCACCACGCGGACGTGAGCCCGGCGATTCCCGCTCCGACCACCAGCGCCCGCTGGGCGTTCGACTTAGGCATATGCCCAATTTAGCAGGACGCGTGCTTCCCGCGGGTGAATTCGGCGCCGCAAGCACGGGCTGGCCCATGAATCCACCGCGTTCGCCGAGCCGGGGCGAACCGCGCCCGTCAGCCCTCGACGAGACGCCGGAACGGGCCCGCGACCGCGCGGAAGTCGACCGAGGAGTCCAGCGCGCGGTGCAGCACCAACCCGTCGATGGCCGCGGCCAACAACAAGGCCACCTCATCGGCGTCACGAACACCAGCCGCCCGCAGCCAGTCCGCGACCCGCCCCCGGAAGTCCGCGACCAGCGCCGACAGGCCGGACCGCAGCTCGGGCAGCCGGTGCGCCGCCAGGAACGCCTCGGCCAGCAGCAACGACTCCGGGTCGGTGCCGGTGAAGCGGGTCAGGTCCTCGAAGATCCGCTCGACGCCCTCGGCCGGCTCCACCTCGCGCAGCGCGTCCGCGGACTCCTCCAGCACCTTCGAGGCGAACCGCAGCGCGGCCGTCGACAGCAGCTCCTGCACCGACGCGAAGTGGTAGTGCACGAGCGCGGGGTTGACGCCCGCCCGTTCCGCGACCAGCCGCGTGGTCACCGCGCCCCAGCCGACCTCGCCCACGAGCCGGGCGGAGGCGTCGATCAGTTGTTCACGGGTGCGGCGACCTCGGTCGGCTGAGTTGGGCACACGCCAAACCTAACGGCGTGGCTCAGGACATCGGTGGCGGATCCCGCCGATCGTGGGATGCGCCGCCCACGTCCCCGCCATCAGCTCTCGGCCCGCTTCGCGAACGCGTCGAGCACCTCACCCCAGCCACCCGTGTTGTCCCGGTGGGCCTTCGCGCGCAGCTCGGACGAGCCCGCGAGCGAGGCGAACCCGCTCTCGACGACCTTCAGCCGGGTCGTGGCGCCCTCGGGCGTGAGGGTGAACTCGACCAGCGTCGTGTTGTCCTCGCGCAGGTCCTGCCCCTCGAACGCGCTCGCCCACCGGTAGGACACGTAGGTCCGCGGCGTCACCGTCTCCACCCGCACCGGGTAGTCGCCGTACCGCTCGTTCCTGCACAACGTCGTCTCGCCCTCGACCGCCGCGCCCGACGGCTCGGAGGCCACCCAGAACCCCGGTTCGGTCACCAGCCGCCAGACCCGCTCCAGCGGCGCTTCGATCAGGGTCTCGCGTTCGATCCGGTCCACGCTCACGACAAACTCCCAGGTCCGCGAATAAGTGCAACCCTAGAGTTGCACATCTCTCTGCGGATGTGCAACCTCAAGGTTGCGGGTTATCGGGCGCCCTGGGAGCTGACGACCTCGGTGGTCACGGCGGACGGTGCCCTTCTCCACGCCGCCCCGGTCTCGCGGCAGGTCTGCGGCGACGGTCTCCCGGCGGCCGATGTGGCCCCCGTCGTCCGGGTCGATGATCATCTCGGTGAAGTCGTCGAAGTGCGCGAGCACCTCGGCGTCCGCCGCCACGCTCGCCCGGTCACCGATGTCGGCCTCGTCGGTGCGGGCGGCGTGCTCCTTGCTCCACGCCCGCAGCTTGCGTTCCTCGGCGCCCACGTGGCCGCGCAACAGGTTCGTCGCCACGCCGTAGAGCCACGCGCGCACGGCATCGGCTTCGTAGACCTGCCCGGCCCGCTGGTCCCACAGCACGAGGAACGCCTCGGAGACCACGTCCTGCGCGGTGTCGGCACCGGCGCGCCTGGCCACGTAGCGGTGCAGCCGCTCGGCCGTCGTCTCGTACAGCGCCAGCAGTGCGGCCTCGTCCAGCACCGCGGGCGGCCTCGTCTCGGGTTTCAGCGCCACCGGCGCCACGTCGCTTCGCACATCCCCACCTGGCCGCGGGACCCAGGAGCGTTCCCGGCGTGTGCTCACCGCCACATGGTGGGGCAGCTGATCAGACCACGCCGGGGCGGCGGCGTTCGCGGACCGGCAGCCGCCCGATCGTGTCGCGCCACCCGATCACTACTATCGCCCGATGACCGCCTACGACGATCTTGAGCTCGACACGACGGTGCTGCCGGAGCGCCAGCAGAAGATCCTGGTCGCCATCCGCGACTGGGTCGTCGAGCACGGCTACTCCCCCAGCACCCGCGAGATCGGCGAGGCGGTCGGGCTGAAGTCGTCGTCCAGCGTGTCGAAGCACCTGGCGGCGTTGGAGGACAAGGGTTTCCTCAAGCGCGGCGGTTCCGTGACGCGGCCGATGGACGTGCGGGTGTTCCTCAGCGGGGCGCCGGTCGTGCCGGGGCGGGGAGCGGGTGACTCGATCTCGGTGCCGGTCGTCGGCGACATCGCCGCCGGTGCCCCGATCTCCGCCGTCGAGCACGTGGACGAGGTGCTGCACCTGCCGCGCGGGCTGGTCGGGCGCGGCGGCAACGTGTTCGCGCTGCGGGTGCGCGGTGACTCGATGATCGACGCGGCGATCTGCGACGGCGACACCGTGGTGGTGCGCCAGACGCACGAGGCCTACAACGGGCAGATCGTCGCCGCGATGATCGAGGAGGAGGCGACGGTCAAGGTGTACCAGCGCCGCGGCGGTCACGTGTACCTCGAGCCGCGCAACGCGGCCTACCCCGTGATCGACGGCGACAGGGCCGTGGTCCTCGGCGTCGTCGTCTCGGTGCTCCGCAGCGTCTGACCACTGTGGACCGTCAGAGGACGCCCCAGTCGCGCGAGCGCAGGTGGTCCACGACGGCGTCGACGGCCTGGGTAGTCGCTCCGCGGGTGACGACGTAGAGGGTGTTGAGCGGTGGCACCTCCGGGTGGTGCAGCTGCTCGACCGAACCGGCGGCCAGCGCGGGTTCGGCGAGGTAGCGCGGCAGGGCGGAGACCCCGGCGCCGGCGATCACCGCCGCCAGCACCCCGCGCAGGTCCGGCACCGTCATCGCGGCCGTGGCGCGCGGGCGCCTGCCGAACTCGCTGCGCCAGTAGCGGCGGATGATCGGCAGCTCGTCGGAGTAGGCGACGAGCGGCAGGTGCTCGAGGGCGCGCGCCGGGTCCCGCGCGAGCAGGCCCGGATCGACGGTCCTGGCCAGCAGCGGCGGGCCGACCAGCAGGAACTCCTCGTCGGTGAGCGGGGTCGCGGTGAACCCGGCCGGCGGCCGCACCGAGGACAGCACGACGTCGAGCTGCCCGGCCCGCAGCGAGGCGAGCAGGTCCCCTGCCAGGCCGAACACGACGTCGAACCGGAGTCCGCGCCGGGTCAGCGGGGCGAGCGCGGGCAGGCCGCGGACGGTCAGGAACTCCGCCGCTCCCCCGATGCGCACGGTGCCGTCGAGCACCGGTTCGGGATCCAGCGCCGCCCTGAGCTGGTCGACGTGCTGCCCCACCCGCCGTGCGAGCTCGTCGGCGCGGGGCGTGGGCGTGACGCCACGGCTTCCCCGGACGAACAACGTCTGACCCAGGTGCTTCTCCAGCCTGGCGAGCTGGCCGCTCACGGCGGGCTGGGTGAGCCCGCGCCGGGCGGCCGCGGCGGTGAGGGAGCTGCTGCGGTGGATTTCCAGGAACGTCGCGAGCAGGTCTAGGTCCGTCAAGCCGTGAGCCATAAGGCACCTTATAGCTCCGTCGGCGGGTTCTGCGGATCTGTGATGTCCTGGACGCATGAAGAAGCTACTGATGGTCGTGTCCTCCGCCGACTCCCTCACCCTGGCGGACGGCACGAGCCACCCCACGGGGTTCTGGGCCGAGGAGGTCGTCGAGTCGGTTCGCGTGCTGCGCGAGGCGGGCGTCGAGGTCACGCTGGCGACGCCGGGTGGTGTCGTGCCGACCGTGGACAAGGCGAGCCTCGACGGCACGTTCGACGAGGCCGTCGCCTCGCTGGAGGACCTGCGCGCCCCGGCGTCGCTGTCGTCGGTGCGGGCCGCCGACTTCGACGCGGTCTACCTGCCCGGCGGCCACGGCCCGATGGCGGACCTGGCGTCCGACGCGACGCTCGGCGGCCTGCTCGCGGAGTTCCACGACGACGGCAAGCTCGTCGCGGCGCTGTGCCACGGACCGGCCGGGCTGCTGAGCGCGGTCCGCGAGGACGGCACGTTCGTCTTCGCCGGCAAGGAGATGGCGGTGTTCAGCGACGAGGAGGAGCGCCAGGGCGGCCTGGACGTCCCCTACTCGGTCGCCGGGCGGCTGGCGGAGCTGGGCGCGCGGCTGCGCACGGGTGAGCCGTGGTCGAGCACGGTGGTCGTGGACGGCAAGCTCGTGACGGGCCAGAACCCGCAGTCCACCGTGGCCACCGCGCAACGGGTCGCCTCCCTGCTCGCCTAACGCAGCGCTGCCGCGATCCGCCGCAGCAGAGCGGGTTCGTCGGCCTTGGTGACCGGCAGCTCGGACGGCGCGTTCTCCCAGTCGACGTCACCGAGGCGCGCCACCGACTCCGGCCCGAACCCGTTCGTGTCGTGCCCCCACTCCGGCCTGATCAACTCCCGCACCACGGCGGTGTCGACGGTGGTGTGGCCGGCGAGGAGCGCGGCGTCGTAGAGGTCCTTGGCCTGCGGCCACATGTCGGTCGCGAGCCACTGCACCTTCCACGCGAGCGACAGCTCCCTGCTCGCCGCGAGCAGGGTGGTGCCGGCGATCCGCACGGGCTCCGGCGCGATCGGCAGGTCCTCCTCGAACACGAGGTCGACCTGCACCGCGCCGTCCGGCAGCCCCTCGGCCTCGAACGGGAAGACGACGCGCAGGCCGGGGACGCGCTCGTAGGTCCAGATGGACTCGACGACCGACGGGCCCACCGCGGCCCTGAGGTCGTCGACGAGCTCGTCGGCCCGCGGGCTCCCGAACCCGATGTCGCGGGGCGTCACCACGAAGTCGAGGTCACCCGGTTCCCGTGCGGCGGCGCCGAACCACTCGCGCATCAGCACGCTGCCGCGCAGCACGAGGTTCGCCGACCACCGGGAGGTCCCGACGATCCGCAGGACCTCCGCCATCGCCCGGCGGCGGGCGGCGAGCCACCGCGCGCCGTCCGAGGGGTCGGCGAACTTCGGGTCGCCGCCGCGGAAGGCGTTGCTGAAGTGCTTCAACGCCGGGTCGAACACGGCGCGCTGACGGATCTGCTGCCCCGGTTCCACCGCGAGCGGCTGGTACGTCGACGGGAACCCCTCCTGACCGGCGGGTGCGCGCCGCATCCTCTCGTCGCGGTCGCGGTGCCAGTTGCCCGGCCCGCTGATCCAACCGTCGTCGATGTGCAACGCGTCGTCGTCGACCACGTACTCCTCCTCCACCTCCACCACCTCGAAGGCGCGGAGGGCGGCGAGGAGTGCGTCCAGCCGGCGCTTGGCGGTGACGCGCCCGACGCCGAAGCACCGCTGCGTGACGAACCGTTCCTCGGACCCGTCCGCTCGCGTCCGCCGCGCGTTCCGCGAGATGTGGGCCTCGTGCGGTGCGGCGGACCGGTACAGCTCCGGGTACCAGTCGCCCTCCGGCAGTCGCAGCTTCACGTGGTGCTCGAAGTACAGGGCGGCGTCGGCCTCCTCGTCGGTCTGCGGCACGCCCTCGTTCCACGGCGCCGCTTCGACCTTCACCCGCACCACGAACAGGTCCGCCTCGTGCATCCGCGCACGCCACTCCCGGGCGATCGCGCGCACCTCGTCGATGGTGCCCCGGGCACCGATGGTCAGCATCGGCTGCGACCACACCTTGCCCCCGTGCAGCTCGATGTGGCTGAACTTGACCTGGTGCGCCCGCGCGAACGCCGCCAGTTCCTCGACCTGCCACTCCGAGCCCGTCAGGTGCAGCTCGAACTCCCCCGCGTGCACGTTCCGTCCCCCTTGCCTCACAACGCCGTCTGCGCCACCGCGAGCACGGCCAGCAGCGCCGGGCCACGACTCAGCTGCACGACCAGCCCCAGCGGTGCCGGCCCGTAGAACCCGACGCTCACGATCGCGGCACCGTAGTCGACCGGCGGCCGCGTAGCGATCCGATATGCGGCCGCGACCGCGCCCACCGCCGAGACGACTCCGTTGAGCACGGTCACGTGCGGGGTGATCGCGGTCGTCACCGCGCACCACAGCACGGCACCGGCCGCGGGGAACGCGAGGTGCGCCAGGCGCAGCGTCCGGTCCGGCAGGCCCAGGGCGCGGCGCAGCGCGGGTGAGCGGCACACGGACTTCAGGCCCGCGGCGAGCCGGTCGGTGGCGAGGAACGCGGCGACGAGGTGGACGCCCGCGACGACCTCGACCTCGCCGCCCAGTGCCACGAGTGCGGGGACGGGGAGCAGGGCCGCCCAGACCAGCAGGGCGTTCGGGCTGCGGCGCAGGCGCAGGACGTCACTCCAGACCAGCACCACGAGACGAGAACCCCGCAACCGCGCGGACTTCACGCGGCCGAGGGCGCGCGCACGGCGTTCGGCGAGGATCGCGCCGAGCAGGGCGAGGTCGAACCAGCTCACCGAGACCCGCGCGACCCCGGCGAGGGCCGCGCCCGCCGCGAGATCGGACCGCCGCAGGTGGCGCACCGACTCGAGAGCGACGCCCGCGAAGGTGACCGCCACCGCCCACGCGACCGCGACCACGCCGGACGCGGGCTCCCGGACGTCCCAGTCCGGTGACACGAACAACGCCGGCACCGCGACGCCGGCCAGCACGCTCAACCACCTCTGCGGACGAACCCGCACGCGCTGCAGCACCACGGCGACAGCCACCACCGCCACCCCGGCGGCAGCCCCGATCCCCACGGCGACGAACGGCGGGAGGACGGTACCCACCACGCCGGACACCACCGCGGGCCACACGGCGCCTGCCGCGGCGCCGCCCGCGAGCAGCCAGGCCAACCGGGGCCGCAGCAGTTCCCCGCGCGGCACCGGAGAGCTGAACACCCAGAACAGCCGGTCGGCTCCGGCGAACACCGGCCCGACCGCGAGCAGCACCTTCAGCAGCACGGCAGCGGCCAGCACCGACAACCAGAGCGCGGCCCACGCGCTTCCCGGCCGCCCCGCCCCGGAGAGGCCGGCGGAAGCCCACCCGGCTCCGACGAGGCCGGTGATCGAGACGTTGACCAGCAGCGGGTAGGCGCGGACGACCCTGACACGCCACGGCACCGGCGCTCGCAACCGGCGCCGGACCGCCGTCACAGCACCACGGTCCGGCACGCCACCGCCTCCACCAGCTCCTGGTCGTGCGACGCGAAGACCACCGCCACCCCGGCGGCCTTCTCGGCCAGCAGCCGGGAGCGCAACCAGGCGCGACCGGACGCGTCGAGGCGCTGCTCCGGTTCGTCGAGCACCAGCACCGACCGCGGTCGGACGAAGCAGGAGGCCAGGCCGAGCCGGTGCCGCTGTCCCGACGAGAGCGCAGGCGGCAGCTGGTCGGCCACCGCGGCCAGACCGACCTCCTCCAGCAGCGCCAGCACGTCGAAGGGCGAGGAGTGCAGCGAGGCCAGCAGCCGCAGGTGCTCGACGACGGACAGGTCCGGGAAGTGGTCGGCGTCGTCGAGCAGGGACGCGACGGCGGTCCGGAACGCGGCTGACGACTCGTCCAGGGCCGCGCCGCCGATCAGCACGCTCCCGGAGTCGAGCACCTCGGCCCCGGCCAGGCACCGCAGCAGCGTCGACTTGCCGGCGCCGTTCGCGCCCACGACGGCGACGGCCTCACCGGGTGCCACGCTGAACGACAGACCTGCGAAGAGGGGAACCGGGCCGTAGCCGAAGCCGGCGTCCCCCACGGCCAGCGACATGTGATCAGGGTATCGGGAATGGATCGGGCGCCCAGGCGTTAAGGTAGATGCAAACGCATTAATCTCGAAGGACGAAGGAGGCGGGGACCGTGCAGTTCGGAATCTTCTCGGTGAGCGACATCACCAGGGACCCGGTGAGCGGCGAGACCCCCAGCGAGGCCGAGCGCATCGACGCGATCGTGCAGATCGCGGAGAAGGCCGAGGAGGTCGGTCTCGACGTGTTCGCCATCGGCGAGCACCACAACCCGCCCTTCTTCTCGTCCGCGCCCACGACGTTGCTGAGCCACATCGCGGCGAAGACCCGCAAGCTGATCGTCAGCACCGCGACGACGCTGATCACCACCAACGACCCGGTGCGCATCGCGGAGGAGTACGCGATGCTGCAGCACCTGGCGAAGGGCCGCATGGACCTGATGCTGGGCCGCGGCAACACCGCGCCGGTCTACCCGTGGTTCGGCCAGGACATCCGGCAGAGCCTGCCGCTCGCGCTCGAGAACTACAACCTGCTGCACCGGTTGTGGCGCGAGGACGTCGTGGACTGGGAGGGCAAGTTCCGCACCCCGCTGCAGGGCTTCACCTCCACGCCGCGGCCGCTCGACGACCTGCCGCCGTTCGTGTGGCACGGGTCGATCCGCACGCCGGAGATCGCGGAGCAGGCCGCCTACTACGGCGACGGCTTCTTCGCGAACAACATCTTCTGGCCGAAAGAGCACTACATGCGGTTGATCAAGTTCTACCGCCAGCGGTACGCGCACTACGGCCACGGCACGGAGAAGCAGGCCATCGTCGGCCTCGGCGGCCAGGCGTACATCGCCAAGCGGTCGCAGGACGCGATCACCGAGTTCCGCCCGTACTTCAACGAGGCCCCCGTCTACGGCCACGGGCCGCGGATGGAGGACTTCATGGAGCAGACGCCGCTGTCGGTCGGCAGCCCGCAGGAGGTCATCGACAAGACGCTGACCTTCCGCGAGCACTTCGGCGACTACCAGCGCCAGATGTTCCTGATGGACCACGCGGGCCTGCCGCTCAAGACCGTGCTGAACCAGCTCGACCTGCTCGGCGAGGAGGTCGTCCCGGTGCTGCGCAAGGAGATGGAGTCGCGCCAGGACCCGGAGACCGCCAAGCCGCCGACGCACGCCGGTCGCCTGAAGGAGAAGTACGGCGACAAGCCCGCGCGTCAGCCCAGGCCGAACGCCAACCGGGGTGACAACGTCACGGGTGGCTCGCCGTACCAGGACGAACGGTGACCCGTGCCAACGAGGCGTGGGAGTCGCTGATGCGGGCGTACGCCGTGTTGATGAAGCAGTTCAACGCGGAGGACGTCTGGGGCGAGTTGACCATGCGGGAGTACGACGTGCTGTACCAGCTGTCCAAGTGCGACGGTCCGCTCAGGATGAGTGAGCTGAACCGGCACGTGCTGCTGAGCCAGCCGGCCCTGTCCCGCATGGTCGACCGCCTGGTCGAGCGGGGTCTGGTGCGGCGCTGCCCCGACCCCGGCGACCGCCGGGGTGTGCGCCTGTCGCTCACCCCGGCCGGCCGGGACACCCAGCGGGCGATCGGCCGGCCGCACGCACGCAGCGTCACGCGCGCCCTGAGCGTGCTGACGCCGGAAGAACTCGACCAGCTCGCCGCCATCACCGGCAAGCTCAGCCAGAACGAGGAGCAATGAGCCAGAACTTCCAGCTGGTGGTCGTCTCCGCGGGTACCAGCGACCCGTCGTCCACCCGCCTGCTCGCCGACCGCGTCGCCGGGCGGGTCACCGCCCTCGCCGGCAAGCGCGGGCAGACCGTCGCCACGAGCGTCGTCGAGCTGCGCGAGCTCGCCTCCGAGATCGCGAACGCCCTGGTGTCGAACCACGTCGGGCCGAAGCTGCAGAAGGCGATCTCCGCCCTGCAGCACGCGGACGGCGTCGTCGCGAGCACGCCGGTCTACAAGGCGGGCGCCAGCGGGTTGTTCACCTCGTTCTTCCAGCTCCTCGACAACGACCTGCTGATCGCGAAGCCGGTCGTGCTCGCCGCGACCGCCGGCACCGCCCGGCACGCGCTCGTGGTCGACGACCAGATGCGCGGCCTGTTCGCCTACCTGCGGACCGTCGTCGTGCCGACGTCGCTCTTCGCCTCCACCGAGGACTGGCAGGACAACGGCCTGAACAAGCGCATCGACCGCGCGGCCCTCGAACTCGTGGCGCTCATGGCCGCCGGGTTCGAGAAGACCGTGCGCGAGGAGTCCTGGGGCAGCTACCAGCACGAGTTCGGCAGCGCGGGCGGCACCGAGCTGACGATCGACCTCGACTCCGACCTGATGAGGCTCGCGGCCGGCGGAGCGGCGAACTAGAAGTCCGCACCACGCGAGAGCACGTTCGTGCAGGGCGACGGCGGCGTCGTGAGCGGCGCCGTCGAGCCCCATCCGGTGCGGCGGAACGGGTGCGTTCATCGCGCTGATCACGGCCGCACCCCCGGTTCGGGATCGCCCGGCTGCCTGCCGTTCTCGCCCACCGAGTTCCTCCCCGATGGGGCCGCACGTCGCCGTGGAGGGGACGTGCGGCCCTGCCCGGGACTACCTGGCCTGGTAGGGCTCGACGTCCTCGGCCTCGGCGACCTGCCGGACCTCGACCGACATCTCCTCGACGCCCGCGAAGCAGGTGATGTACTCCTCGGCGACGGCCGTGGCCTCCGCGAGGTCCTTCGCGGCGATCAGCAGGAAGCCGCCGACGACCTCCTTGGCCTCGGCGAACGGCCCGTCCGTCGCCCTGACCGCCGCACCGCGCCTGCGCACCACCGCCCCGGTCCTGTGCACCCCCTCGGCGCCGAGCAGGACGCCGTTCGCGCCGAGCTTCCCGACGAACGCGTTCATCCGCTCGACGAGCTCGCTGTTCGGCTCCCAGGAGGCCGGGTCGTCCTCCATGACTCGGTGCGTGAGCATGAACCGCATGGTCTCTCCTCGATGTCGACTGGCGGCGACGTCCGCCGCCACCCCTGCGTCGATCGACGTCACGGAGCTTTCGACATCTTCGCGCGGAACTCCTTCAGCGCCTGCCCGACACGAGGTGCCCGGCGGTGCGCAGAGCCAGCGCCGCCATCGTGAGCGACGGGTTCGACGTGCCGAGCGAAGGCATGCTCCCGCACCCGACCGCGTACAGGTTCGGGTGGTCCCAGCAGCGCTGCCACTCGTCCACGACGGAGTCGCGCGGTGACGTGCCCATCACGTGCGTACCGCCGCTGTGCCCGGCGCCCCAGTAGCGGAGCGGCCGACCGTCGTGTTCGAAGTAGTGCCCGTCGCCCGGTTCGTACGCCGTGAAGTCCTCCGCGCCCAGCATCTCGAACAGCTGCTCCGACACCCTCCTCGCGGCGAGCAGGCCGTCCTTGACGTAGTCCGACAGTGCGTAGTGGACGGACGGGCGCGGGTTGCCCAGGGCGTCGCGCTCGTCCGCGAGGGTGACGCGGTTGGCGGGGTCCGCCTCCTGCTCGACCTCGATCTGCAGCGTGAACTGCCTGCCGACCCGCTCCGCGACCGCCTTCCTCAACTCGGTCCCGCGCAGACCGGCGGCGACGAGCTCGGCGGTGTCCGAGCCGGGGCTGCCCGCCGACCAGCCCCAGCCCCAGTTGCCGATCTCGATGCGGAACGGCGCCCGTGCGCGGCGCTCGGGGCCCGACCGGAAGGTCTCGATGCCGGTCGTCGAGCCCGGGCCGCGGAACGGGCCGATCGGGTGGGGCATCAGCCCCCACGTCAGCAGTACCGGGTGCCCCATGAGGTTGCGACCCACCTGCCCGCTGCTGTTCGCGAGCCCGGACATGAGCAGCAGCTTGGCGTTCTCGACGGCGTGCGCGGCGAGGACCACGACGTCCGCTTGCACCATGTGCCGCGTGTGCCTGCCGGAGGTGTCGTCCTCGTAGCGCTGGTAGGCGACCTCGGTGATGCGGCCGGACTCGTCGGCGTGCAGGCGGTTCACCACGCAGCGGGTGCGCAGCTCGACGGTGGCGGACCACCGCTTCTGCGTGCGGTGGGGTGTGTACTTGGCGCCCTCCGGGCAGACCGGCACGCAGCTCGCGAAACCCGCGCAGAGCCGTCCGTCCGGACGGTAGCCGTCGACCGGGACACCGTTGCGCGCCTGAGGTGTGCCCACGACCAGGAGCTCGTGGCCGTCGATCCGCCGTCCGTCCACAACGGACGCTATGGCGTGGTCGAGGAACGTGCGGGGCAGCGCGTGCATCGGGTAGCGGTAGCCGTCGGCGACGGGAACGTGCTGCCGCTGCTCGTCCGCGTCGGCCGCGATGCCGATCTCCCACTCCGCCGCGCGGTAGTGCGGTTCCAGGTCCGCGTAGGACAGCGGCCAGTTGCGGCCCCGGCCGAGGTCGCCGGTGCGGAAGTCGTCGGGACGCATCCGGGGTGTGATGCCGATCCAGAGGGTGCCCGTGCCACCGTTCATGCGCAGGTAGGGGCTCGCGAGCGAGTGCGGGCCGGTGGTGACCAGGTAGTCGCTGGACGGGGCGGCGGCGGTCGTGCGGTAGGGCGTGAGCGGCGACTTGACGAGCGCCGTGCGGAAGCGGCTGACCGCGTCGTCGTTCGGTTCCGCGCCCGCCTCCAGGACGAGCACGCGGAACCCGTTGTCCCCCAGCACCTTGGCGACGAGCGAGCCGGCGAACCCCGCGCCGACGACCACGGCCCTCACCGGGCGCTTCTTCGCGGTCTGCGCTCCCAGCTGCCGAAACCGGGCCCCGCCGTGCCCGGCGGCGCGACCCCGAGGGCCTTCCACGCCAGGCCTTCGGCGTAGGCGCGTTCGGCCGGGACCGCCCCACGCCAGACCCCGGTGTACCAGAGCTGGATGACCTCGGCCTCGGACGCGCCGTCGGCCAGCGCGCGGTACTGCTCGACCAGTCCGGTCGACCTCAGCTCCTCCACCGAGAACCCGGTCAGCTCGGCGGACAACTCCACGAAGGCGTCCATCCGGCCATCCTCAGCGGGGGAACTCCCGTGCGCCACACGATCCGGGCCGGGCTCACCCGCGTGGCGCAACCCGCATCTCGCCGAGCTCCGACCAGTCGTCCTGCTCGACGACCTGGCTCACGATGCGCGGCGTCTCGGCGAGGTACCGCGGCAGTTCCTCCTGGGCGGTCCTGAAGTGCTCCGACCGCACGTGCGCGCCACCGGCGTCGCCGTCGCGGAACGCCTCGACCAGCACGTACTCGTCGGGGTCGTCGAGGCTGCGCGACCAGTCGAACCACAGGCAGCCGGGCTCGGCGCGGGTGGCCTCGGTGAAGCTCCTGCTGAGGTCCGGCCAGGCCTCGGCGTGCTCCGGCAGAACGCGGAACTTGGCGGTGATGAAGATCAAGAGGGCCTCCTCGAGCTGGTCCGTCCGAGCCTAGACCGCCTGCGGACCGACGACCTGTTCGCGCCGAACGCCCCGGCCCCCACCCGTGTTCCTCCATCGCGACGGTGGCCGGGCCGTTGCTCGGCGGGCTGTTCGTCGACCACCTGGGCTGGCGGTGGGCGTTCTACGTCAACATCCGCCCTAGGCGTCGCCGTCGTGGCGGTCGCGATCGCCGCGCTGCCCGCGACCAGGACCGCGGGCAGGCCGAGGATCGACTACGCGGGCATCGCGCTGATCTCCCTCGCGGCGACCGGGCTGACGCTGGTCACGAGCTGGGGCGGCACCGAGTACCCGTGGACGTCGCCGACGATCCTGTGGATGGCGGCCGGGTCGGTGGTGCTGCTGGTCGCGTTCGTGTTCGTCGAGCAGCGCGCGGCCGAGCCGATGCTGCCGATGAGGTTGTTCCGCAGCAGGGTGTTCACGGTGTCGGCGTCCTGAGCTTCGTCGTCGGCTTCGCGATGCTCGGCGGCACCACCTACCTGCCGATCTACCTGCAGTACGTGCGCGGCGAGTCGGCCACGGCGTCCGGGCTGTGGATGCTGCCGCTCATCGCCGGCCTGATGGCGACGGCGCTGCCGACCGGCAGCACGATCAGCCGCACGGGCAGGTACCGGGTCTTCCCGCTGCTCGGCTCGGCCGGGCTCACGATCGGGTTGTTCCTGCTGTCCCTGCTGGACGCGTCGACCAGCTACTGGGTGATGGGCGCGTTCATGGTGGTGCTCGGCGCGGGCATCGGCCTGGTGATGCAGGTGCGCGTGATCGTCGTGCAGAGCACCACGAACCACACCGACCTCGGCGTCGCCACGTCCGGCATCAGCTTCCTGCGCACGATGGGCAGCTCGTTCGGCGTCGCGATCTACGCGAACCAGCTGCCGCACCACCTCGTGGCCCCGCCGGGCGTCGACCCGCGCGCGATCGCCGGCCCGGCCGCGGTACACGCTCTGCCGGACGCCGTGAAGGCGCCGGTCGTCGCCGGGTACGCCGAGACCGTGCACACGATGTTCCTCCTCGCCGCCCCGATCGGGCTCGTCGCGCTGGCTGTCGCGTTCTTCCTGCCGCAGGTGCAGCTGCGCGACACCTCCCGCGCCGCCGCGTCCGGCAACAGCGGGGTGGGCGAGAGCTTCGCCCCACCGCCGTCGAACTCCTGCGACGAGCTGCGCAAGCTGGTCTCCGCGGTGGTCGTGAAGTCCGAGGACGACCCCGGCCCGGCCGTGCCGCGGCGGTCCGGCGTCGACCTGCCGCTGGAACAGGCGTGGCTGCTCGGCCGCGTCTACGAGGCGTCGGCGGACGACGGGGTGGCCACGCTCGCCGAGATCGCCGAGCTGACCGGGGTGCCCGGCGGCATCTTCGAACCGACCGCGCGGGCGCTCGTGCGGTCCGGGCACCTGGCGTTCGGCGACGACGGCTACCGCTTCACCGACCTGGGCTCCGACGTGTTCACCCGGCTCGTCCGGGCGTGGCGGTGCTGGCTGCTCGACCAGCTGCGCGACTGGGACGAGCCGGACCACCGCGACTTCGCGCGGGTGCTCGACTCGTTCACCGGCGAGCTGGTGGAGAGCGGCCGCCGGCTGAGCCGCGTCCAGGTCCGCTGCCGGGTGCGTCCACCGTGGCCGCCGGGGCCCGCGCGGCCGAGGTGCGTCGTTGGGCCTCGTGCAGCGGCTCGGCCTCGCGGGTCTCCGTCAGGCCGGGCCCTCCACCACCGGCACAACCAAAGATCACCCGAGCGGACCAGGGCGTCTCCGTTCCTCCACCTGCAACCCTGAAACCGTGAGCACCACCCGCATCGGGTCGTTCAACGTGGAGAACATGTTCGAGCGCCCCAAGGTGATGGGCCGCAACGCGACCGAGCACGCGGCCCCGGTTCTGGCCGCCCACGCCCGATTCAACGAACTCATCGCCGCCGAGACCTACACGCCCGAAGTCAAGGAAGAGCTCAAGGAACACCTGGCGACCCTGCAGCTGCTGCGAGGTGACAGGAGCCGGTACGCGGTCCTGCGGCGCATCCGCGGCCGTTTCCTCGCGCGCCACCGCACCGGCGAAACGTCAGTGGTGGCAAGCGGTCGCGAGTCCTGGGTCGGCTGGGTCGAGCTCACCACCGAACCGATCAGCGAGCTCGCCACCCGCCACACCGCGCAGGTGATGCGCGACGTCGGCGCCCACGTCCTCGGTGTGGTCGAGGCCGAGTCGCGCGAGCTGCTGCACATGTTCTCCGCCTCGATGCTCAAGAGCGTCGGCTGGACCCCCTACGAGGAGGTCCACCTGATCGACGGCAACGACGAACGCGGCATCAACGTCGGCCTGCTGACGCGTGACGCCCACCAGGTCATCACGATCCGCACGCACGTGTACGCGCGGGACAACTCGGGCGTGGTCTTCTCCCGCGACTGCGCCGAGTACCACGTCCGCACGCCCGCGGGTCCCGAGGTCGTCGTGCTGGTGAACCACCTGAAGTCCAAGGGGTACGGCGCCCCCGGCGACCCGATCGGCGCCCGCCGCCGCTTCCGCCAGGCCGTCCGCATCGCCCGCATCGTGAACCGCCTGCGCGACGAGGGCCACGAGCACATCGCCGTCGTCGGCGACCTCAACGACACCGCGGACAGCGAGGCGCTGCGCCCGCTCTTCCAGCGCACGGGCCTGCGCGACATCAGCGAGCACGACGACTTCGACTGGGACCACCGCCGCGGCACGTACCGGGGCGTGAACGAACGCGGCAAGATCGACTACGTCCTGCTCACCCGTCCCCTGTTCGCGAAAGCGGTGGGCGGCGGCGTGTTCCGCAAGGGCGTGTGGCGCGGCCCGCGGACGCGAAACCGCTGGGAGGTCTACGAAACCCTGACCGACGAGGTGCACGCCGCGAGCGACCACGCCGCCATCTACGCCGACATCGACTGGACCCGCTAGACGACCTCGACCGTCACCTCGACGACGTCCCCGGGGCTGATGCCGTTCTTCTTGCGCACGGCCGCCTTGATCGGCAGCACGTAGCACCCCGACCGCTTGTCCGGGAACACCGACGTGGACCAGGTGCTGGCGCCGACGCCCACCCGCACCTTGACCGAGCCGAACCCGGCACCCGGCGTGGCGATGTCGCGGATCTGGTCCGAGACGTCCTCGGGCAGCGTCACGAACGTCCAGGTGTCCATGCGGCGGGCGTCCCAGAGCCACAGCTCCGCGTCGAAGACGAACATCCGGCCATTCTCGCAGCCGCGCTCACCACGCCCACCCCGCTGGCACGGTCAGTCACCACGCAGCGGGCATCACTCACCCGTTATGGTGACGAACGCCACCGACCACTTCGGTCGGTTTACCTACCGAATCGGTCGGTGAACGCCGTAAAGTCGAGGGCATGCCACGACAGCCCAGGACCGGGGTCGACGAGAGGATCCTCGACGCCGCCGCCGCGCTCTTCGCGCGGCACGGCTTCGAGCAGACCTCCGTGAAGGCCCTCGCCGACGCCGTCGGCCTGTCCAAGGCCGGCCTGCTGCACCACTTCCCGAGCAAGGAAGCTCTCTTCGAAGCGGCGTGGGAGCAGAGCCGCGTGATCTGCCGGCACGTCCTCGAGCTGGTCTCGGACCTGCCGGCGGGACCCGCTCGCGAGCGCCGGTCGGTCGAGCTGCTGACCGACTACGCGCTCGACCGGCCGGGCATGGTCTCGCTGCTGTTCCGGTCGATGACGGCGCCCGGTGAGGACCCCCAGCAGGCGCAGGACGAGCTGCTCCTCAACGAGATGTTCGTCATCGACCCGGCCACCGAACTGCCGCGCGCCATCCGGATCGTCGGCGCGCTCAGCGCCATGGCGGTGCTCACCCTCCTGGCCAACCAGGAGGGTGACAAGACGCTGTGGCGCCCCTTGATCCTCGCTACCTGTTATGACGCACTCGGGCACCGGGAGGCCTGACCACCATGGCGAAACTGCTCTACAGACTGGGTAGGGGTGCGCACCGGCACCGCCTTCCGGTCGTCCTGATCTGGCTCCTCGTGCTGATCGGCTCCGGGGTGGGGGCCTTCACGCTCGGCGGCGAGACGTCCAACTCGATGTCCATCCCCGGCCAGGAGTCGACGACCGCGCTCGAGCGGATCCAGGAGAAGTTCGGCACGGGCGAGAGCGCGTCGGCGCGGGTCGTCCTGCAGGCCCCCGCCGGGCAGAAGCTGCCGCAGCACGTCAAGACGATCACCGACCTGGTGGCGGACGAGTCCGCGCTGCAGGGCGTGCGGTCGGCGACGAACCCGCTCGACCCGGCCGCGCCGAGCGTCAACAAGGACCTCGACGTCGGCTACAGCACCGTCACCTACGACGTGAAGCCCGGCGAGGTCACCGACGCGCAGCGCGCCGACCTGCTCAAGGCCGTCGACAAGGCCCGCGCGGCCGGGTTGACCGTCGAGGTCGGCGGCACCGCGATGCAGGAGACGCCGCACGTCGGAGGCCCGGCCGAGGCCATCGGTGTCGTGCTGGCGCTCGTCGTGCTCGCGCTGACCTACGGCTCGCTCGTGACCGCGGGCATGAACCTGCTGAGCGCGGGCATCGGCGTCGGCATCGGCACGCTCGGCATCACGATCGCTACCGGGTTCATGGACCTGCAGTCGACCACGCCGATCCTCGCCTCGATGCTGGGCCTCGCGGTCGGCATCGACTACGCGTTGTTCATCATCAACCGCTTCCGCCAGGAGCTGCGCCGCGGCTCGGACGTCGGCCACGCCGTCGCGACCGCGGTGGGCACCGCCGGTTCGGCCGTCGTCACCGCCGGTCTGACCGTCGTGATCGCGCTGGTGGGCCTCGCGATCGCGGGCATCCCGTTCCTCACGCAGATGGGCGTCTCGGCCGCGGCCACGATCGTCGTCGCCGTGCTGATCGCCATCACGCTGGTCCCCGCGGTGCTGAGCCTGCTCGGTCGCCGCGTGCTGACCCGCAAGGAGCGCGGCGCCGAGAGCACCGAGCCCAGGGACCGCGGCGTCATCACCGGCTGGGCCGGTGCGATCACCCGCAACCGCCTCGTCGCGCTGCTGCTCTCGGTCGTGGCGCTCGGCATCGTCTCGATCCCCGTGGCGTCCATGGACACCACGCTGATCCAGAAGGCGCCGGCCGGCTCCACGCAGGAGCGCGCCGACCAGATCCTCGCGAAGGGCTTCGGCGAGGGCTTCAACGGCCCGATCATCGTCCTGGTCGAGGGTGACGGCGCCGCCGCCATCGCCGGCAAGGCGGCCGAGCCGATCTCGAAGCTGTCCGACGTCGCTCTCGTGACGCCCCCGCAGCCGAGCCAGGACGGCGGGTCCGCGATGGTCACGGTCATCCCGAAGTCCGGCCCGGACAGCACGGAGACCGAGCGGCTCGTCGCCGGCCTGCGCGCCGAACTGTCCGACCTCGACGGCGGCAAGGCCTACGTCACCGGCGCCACCGCGGTGAGCGTCGACGTGGCCACGTCCCTGGACCGCGCGCTGCCGATCTACCTCGCGGTCGTCGTGGGCCTCGCGCTCGTGCTGCTGGTCCTCGTGTTCCGCTCGCTGCTGGTGCCGGTCGTCGGTGTGCTCGGCTTCCTGCTCACCATCGGCTCCTCGCTCGGCGCGACGGTCGCGGTGTTCCAGTGGGGCTGGCTCGCCGACGCGGTCAACCTCGACGGCACCGGCCCGCTGATCAGCCTCACGCCGATCCTCGTGATCGGCATCCTGTTCGGGCTCGCCATGGACTACCAGATCTTCCTGGTGTCCCGGATGCACGAGGCGCACCACCGCGGCGCCAAGCCGATCGAGGCCATCACCACGGGCTTCCGCCAGGCGGCCCCGGTCGTCGTGGCCGCGGCGCTGATCATGTTCTCGGTGTTCGCTGGCTTCGTCCCGGCGGGCGAGCCGACCGTGAAGTCGATCGCCTTCGCCCTGGCGGTGGGCATCTTCGTGGACGCGTTCGTGGTTCGCATGGTGCTCGTGCCGGCCGCGCTGGCCCTGATCGGTGAGCGCGCCTGGTGGCTGCCGAAGTGGCTGCGGTGGTTGCCGGAGCTCGACGTCGAGGGCACGGCGCTCGACGAGATCGAGAAGGAGGACCGGCAGGAGCCGGTCACCGTCTAGCCGAACCGGCGGAAGGAGATCCGCCCCCACCCCCGTGTCACGGGATGGGGGCGGATCTTTTCGTCTGTCAGGCCACGTGTCCGGTGCGGGTCACGGAGACGGGCGAGCGGCTTGTGGAGAACTGGCGCCTCACCCACCGGGCCACCGTCCGCGGTGGCGGCTCCACCGCTCCGGCGAGATGGGCCACCACGACCAGTTCGGCACCGTCCTCGACGGCGATCGCCCACCCGTGTCCCTCGGTCCACAGCAGGGCGACGTCACTGCCGGGGTGGTCGGGGAGGCTGCCGTCCACGGCGATGTACACGCGCAGGGGCTTCTCCCGATCGATGCAGGAGGACTCGCCGCTCAGTCCGAGTTCCCGCGTGACCCTCAGCGCGTAGTCGAGCACTTGCGCCATCACGTCGCCACCACCCTCCGCTCACCGGGGCAACAGCGCCGACTGTTTGACGCAGAGCGCGGTTACCCCGGTGGAAGGCGCGCAAACGTCAATCGTTCTTCACGTATGCCCCGTGCAGCTCCACGGGCTTGGAGTTGCGCCGTGCGCGCATGCGCAGGTTCAGGAACTCCACGAACACCGAGAACGCGATCGGCCCGTACACGTACCCCTTCGGGATGTGCTGGTCGAAGCCCTCGGCGATGAGGCTGCCGCCGATCAGCAGCAGGAACGACAGGGCGAGCATCTTGACCGTCGGGTGGCGGTTCACGAACTCCGAGATGGCCTTGGCGGAGAACAGCATCACCACCATCGCGACGACGACGGCCGCGATCATGATGCCGAGCTCGTCGACCATGCCGACCGCGGTGATGACCGAGTCGAGCGAGAAGACGATGTCGAGCACCAGGATCTGGGCGATCACGCCGGCGAACGAGACGACCTTGCGCTCCTTCGCGTGGTCGGCGCCCTCGAGCTGCTCGTGGATCTCGAAGGTGGCCTTGCCGAGCAGGAACAGCCCGCCCAGCAGCAGGATCAGGTCACGTCCCGATATCTCCTGGCCCCAGATCGTGAACAGCGGGGCCGTCAGGCCGATCACCCACGCCAGCGACGCGAGCAGGACCAGGCGCGTCACCAGGGCCAGCGAGAGGCCCACGACCTGGGCCTTGCGCCGCTGCTCCTCCGGCAGGCGCCCGGCCAGGATCGAGATGAAGATGACGTTGTCGATGCCCAGAACGATTTCGAGCAGCAGCAGCGTCGCGAAGGCGACCCACAGCTCCGGGCTCGTCATCCACTCCATCAACGGGTCCTTTCCGGTCTTGGTCGGCGACCGCGCGGACGGCAGGGACTCGAGCCGTCTCCGGTCAGCTGCCGCAGACGGCCGCGGCAGACCGCCGTGCAGGCGAACTCCTGCGCGGCGAAAATCCCGTGGCCACCGTGAGAACCACGATGGGAGCAAGCCGGATGCGATCAGAAAAGAGCACCCGCGCACGCACTGCAGCCGTCCGCACCGGCTCCTTCAGGCATACTTCGACAGTAACACGTAGGACTGTACGGTTGACTGAGGGAGGTGACCGCTTTGTCCGAATCGTTGCTGAAGATCGGAGAGCTCGCCGCCCGCGCCGGCGTGAGCATCCGCACGGTCGACTACTACACGACGCTGGGCCTGATCAGCCCCGCTCAGCGGACCGCGAGCAACTACCGCCTCTACCGCGCCGACGACGTGGACCGCATCCACCTCGTCCAGCGCCTGGAGGTCCACGGGCTACCCCTGGAGGACATCGCCCGCGCGTTCGCCGCCGGTCCCGCCGACACCGCGGCGGTGCTCGGGCAGATCGACACGGACCTGCGCACGCTCCAGGAGGCGGCCGACGCGGCGTCCCCGGAGATGCACGGCCTGCTGGCGGTGATCGCGAACCGCGTGCACTCGCTGATCACCATCGCGCTGCAGCTCCCGCCCGACCTGCCGATGTAGCCGCGCGCCGATCAGGCGCGGTCGTGCAGCGTGACGTGGTAGCCGTCGGGGTCGGCGAAGGTGAACGTCCGGCCGAAGGGGCCGTCGACCGGCGCCGAGACGATGGCGTGGCCGTCGGCGGCCAGAGCGTCGTGGATTTCCTGGACGTCCGTGGCGTGCAGCCAGATCGCGGCGCCGATCCCGGGCCGGGAGGCCGAGGCGAGGTCCGTGCCGGGGACGACGTCGCGCAGGGCGAACGCGATCGGCTTCGTCTCGAAGACCACCGCGTGCGGAGGTCCGGCCGGCGAGCGGACGAGACCCAGGTAGTGCTCGTAGAACGCCCGCGAGGCGTCGAGGTCGCGCGCCTGCAGCGAGAGGAAGTCGGGACCGGTGACGGGCATGGTGTCTCCTCCATGTGTGTCAGTTTTCTGACACAGGAGAAGCTATGTCAGAATCCTGACATGAGTCAAGACGACGCCGGTGTCGACCTGGACACGTCGCTCGGGTACCTGCTCAAGGAGGCGTCGAGCGTCCTGCGGGCGGAGATGGAGAAGGTGCTGCGGCCGCTCGGGATGACCGTGACGCACTACTCCTGCCTCGAACTGCTGGCCCAGCGGCCGGGCCTGTCCAACTCCGAACTGGCGCGGCGCGCGTTCGTGACGCGGCAGTCGATGAACGTGCTGCTGCAGGCCCTGGAGCGGGACGGCGACGTGACCAGGCCCGCGGAGGCGCCCGTCGGCAAGGTCCTCCCCACCCGGCTCACGCCCCGCGGCCGGCGGAAGCTCGACAAGGCGTCCGCGGCGGTCCGGGCCGTCGAGGTGCGGATGCTGTCCGGGATGGCGGAAGCCGAGCGGTCGGCGGCGTTCCGGGCGCTGCGGAGCATGGTCCACTCGCTGCGCGACGGTGGTGCCTGAGCCCTTCCTCCCCCGTTATGGTCGGGAGGGACCGCGAGGAGGCGCAGTGGGACTTCGCAGCGAGCACTGGTACGCCGGGGAAGACCGCAACGCCTACATCCACCGCGCCTGGATGCGCCGCGGCACCCCGGACGACGCGTTCCGCCGGCCGCAGATCGCGATCGCCAACACCGCCTCCGACCTCACCCCGTGCAACGCGCACCTGGACGAGGTCGCGAAGTCCGTCTCCCACGGCGTGTACGAGGCCGGCGGCATCCCGCTCGACCTGCCCGTGGTGTCACTCGGCGAGACCAACGTGCGCCCCACCGCGATGCTGTGGCGCAACATGGCCGCGATGGCCGCCGAGGAGATGCTGCGCGCCAACCCGGTCGACGGCGTGGTGCTGCTCGGCGGGTGCGACAAGACGATCCCGGCGCTGCTGATGGCCGCCGCGTCCGTCGACCTCCCGGCGGTCGTCGTTCCCGGCGGGCCGATGCTGACCGGCACGTTCCGCGGCGTCCCGCTCGGGTGCGGCACGGACGTCTGGCGGCTGTCCGAGGAGGTGCGCGCGGGCACGCTGTCGCAGGAGCAGTTCGCGCGCTCGGAGTCGGCGATGATCCGCAGCCGCGGCCACTGCAACACGATGGGCACGGCGTCGACGATGGCACTGGTCGCGGAAGCGCTGGGCACCGTCGTTCCCGGTGTCGCGGGCACCCCGGCGGCGGACAGCAGGCTCCTCGAGGCCTCGCACGCCACCGGACGCCTCGTCGTCGAACTGGTCGAGCAGGACCGCAGGCCCAGCACGTTCCTCACGAAAGCCAGCTTCCACAACGCGATCGTGGCGCTGGCCGCGATCGGCGGGTCCACGAACGCCGTGGTGCACCTGCTCGCCATCGCCGGGCGCCTCGGCATCGATCTCACGCTCGACGACTTCGACCGCGTCGGCTCGGGCGTGCCGCTCCTCGTGGACCTCCAGCCGGCGGGCCGGTTCCTGATGGAGGACTTCCACCGCGCGGGCGGGCTCCCGGCCGTGCTGCGGGAGGTGCGCGACCTGCTCGACCCCGCGGCGCTCACGGTCACGGGCCGGCCGCTCGTCGAGCACCTCGGCGACGCGCCGATCTGGGACCCGCAGGTGATCAGGAGCCGCGCGGAGCCGATCATCGCCGAGGGCGGGATCGCGGTGCTGAGAGGCAACTTGGCGCCATCAGGAGCTCTGATCAAACCGGCGGCCGCGTCGGCGCACCTGTTGCAGCACCGCGGCAGGGCCGTGGTGTTCGACAGCATCGAGGACTTCCACGCCCGCGTCGACGACCCGGACCTCGACGTGGACGCGGACTCCGTGCTGGTGCTGCGGGGCTGCGGCCCGCGCGGCTACCCGGGCATGCCCGAGGTGTCGAACATGCCGCTGCCGAAGAAGCTGCTGGAGCAGGGCGTGCGGGACATGGTGCGGATCTGCGACGGGCGCATGAGCGGCACGGCCTACGGCACGGTCGTCCTCCACGTGGCGCCGGAGGCGGCGGCGGGCGGGCCGCTCGGACTGGTCCGGACGGGAGACGTCATCGTGCTCGACGTGGCGAACCGGCGGATCGACGTGGAGGCGCCGGACTTCGCGCGGCGCACCCCGAGCGAGGCGATGGCCAGGGCGTTCGCGTCACCGAAGCGCGGCTGGGAACGCCTGTACGTGGACCACGTCCTGGGCGCCGACACCGGAGCCGACCTCGACTTCCTGGTCGGCTCCAGCGGCAGCGACGTCGCTCGCGAGTCGCATTAGTGCGAGTGCTCGTGCTCCTCGACGTGTCCGGCGTCGTGCACGTGCGTGTGTGAGTGCGTCTCGCCGCCGTGCGTGTGGGTGTGCTCGTGTTCGACGTGCTCGTGCGTGTGCTCCCCGTGGGGATGCGAGTGAGTCGTGTCACCGTGGCTGTGCTCGTGGCTGTGCACTCCGTTGGTCATGACTCGATGCTGGCATGAGTTCTGCTCGAGCGCACTGATGCCAGATCTTGCCTATTGCAACATCATTGCTGTTAGCTGCACCAGGCAACACGGCCAACTGGGGAGGAACTGGATGCGGCGCGCGGCTCTGCTGGCCCTCGTTCTGCTGGCGGGGTGCACGTCACCCGACGGCTCCACCACCGCACCGGCGACGTCGATCGTCATCGGCGCGGGCAGCGAACCCGAAAACCTCAACCCCGTGCTCGGCTACGCCCCGGACGGCGCCGCGAAGATCTTCGACGGCCTCGTCGCGCGCGACGCCTCGCTGGCGCTGAGGCCCGCGCTGGCCGCGGAGCTCCCGAAGGCGTCGGCGGACGGCCTGTCGTGGACGGCGAAGCTGCGCAAGGACGTCACGTTCTCCGACGGCACGCCCGTGACCGCGCAGGACGTCGTGTTCACCTACAAGTCCGTGCTGGACAAGAAGGTGAACTCCACGATCGCCACGCGCTTCGACGCGCTGGCCGACGTGGTGGCGACCGACGACAGCACGGTCGAGTTCACGCTGTCGTACGCCTACGCGCCGTTCGCCCAGCAGCTCACGCTCGGCATCGTGCCCGCCGCGAAGCTCTCCGGCACCGACATCAACAGCGCGCCGTTCAACACCGCCCCGGTCGGCAGCGGCCCGTACACCGTCGCCGAGTGGCGCAAGGGCGACCGGATGGTGTTGAAGGCCAACGAGAAGTACTGGGGCGGCGCACCGGCGATCAAGACCGTCACCGTCGTCTTCGTGGCCGACGACAACGCCCGCGCGACCCGCATGGCCGCCGGCGAGTTCGACGGCACGGTGCTGCCCCCGAAGCTCGCGCAGACCTACCGCGACCGGTCCGGGTACAAGGTCGTGCGGAACCCGTCGGCGGACTACCGCGGCCTCGGCATCCCGTCCGAGCTGCCGTTCACCTCCTCCCCGCAGGTCCGGCGGGCGATCAACCTCGGCATCAACCGCCAGGCCATGATCGACGCGGTGCTGGCGGGCTCCGGCAAACCCGCGTCCACGCCGATCTCCCCGTACCTGACGGACTGGTACGACGAGGGTTCCGCGTTCCCGTACGACGTGGCGGAGGCGGAGGAGCTGCTCGACGAGGCGGGCTGGCGCAAGGGCGCGGACGGCAAGCGCGCCAAGGACGGCCAGCCCGCGAAGCTGCCCGTGCTCTACCCCGCCGCGGACGTGCTGCGCAAGGAGCTGGCGCTCGCCACGGCCTCCGACATCGCGAAGCTCGGCATCGACGCGCCCGTCGAGGCGACGACGTTCGACGTCATGCTTCAGCGCCGCAAGGAAGCGGCGTCGGTGTGGGGCGGCGGTGACCCGTACGACCCGGACACGGCCGCGTACACGTTGCTGCACAGCAAGTACGCGGGCCAGGACGGCTACGTCAACATGACGCTGTACCGCAACTCCACTGTGGACACCGCCCTGGACACCGCCCGCCGCAGCCTCGACCCCGCGGCCCGCAAAAAGGCCTACGACGAGTTCCAGAAGGCCTACTCCGCCGACCCGGCCTGGGCGTTCCTGGTGTTCCTCGACCACACGTACGTCATCCGCGACCGGTGGAACGGCCAGGAGACCCAGGTCGAGCCGCACGACCACGGCCTCGTGCACGCGGTGTGGTGGAACCTCGAGCGCTGGACGCCGAAGTCGTGACCAGGTCCATCGGCCGGCTGGCACTGCGGCGGCTGGCCTTCGCGGTCCCCGTGCTGCTCGTGGTCAGCTTCGCGCTGTTCGTGCTGGCCAAGGCCTCCCCGTTCGACCCGGTCGAGCGCTACTTCGGCGTGCGGATCATCGGCGCCTCGCCCGAACGCGTGGCCCAGCTGCGGGAGAACTGGGGCGTCGACGAACCGGTCGTCGCGCAGTACTGGGCCTGGCTGCGGCACGCCGTCACGGGCGACCTCGGCGACTCGCTGTCGTTGCAGCAGCCCGTGTCCGAGGTCATCGGCGACCGTCTCGGGTGGACGGTGCTGCTCGTGTCGGTCGGCTTCGCGCTGGCCCTGCTGCTCGGGCTGCTGCTGGGCACGTTCGCGGCGTGGCGGCAGGGCTCGTGGCTCGACCGGCTGATCACGGGCGGCTGCTACGCCCTGGAGGCGGCGCCGGTGTTCTGGGTGGGGCTCGCGGTGCTGTACGTGTTCGCGCTGCAGCTGCGGTGGCTGCCCGGTGGTGGCGTGACGTCCGGGTCCGAACCGGTGTCCGCCGGCGGGGTCGCGGTCCACATGGTGCTGCCGGTGGCGGTGCTGGCGATCTCGCAGGCGCCGTGGTTCGTGCTGTTCGTGCGGCAGAACCTCCTCGAGTCGTTCACGCAGGACCACGTGATCGGTGCTCGCGCTCGCGGTCTCCCTGACCACCTGGTGGTGTCGGGGCACGCGCTGCGCACCTCGCTGCTGCCGTTCCTGACGCTGCTCGGCGCCCGGCTGCCCGAGCTGATCACGGGGGCGTTGCTGGTGGAGACGGTGTTCTCGTGGCCCGGCATCGCTCGGGCGACCGTCGAGGCGGCGCTGAACGTCGACTTCGCGCTGCTGGGCGCGCTGACCGTGATGGCGACGGGCGTGGTGCTGCTGGGCAACCTGCTGGCCGACGTCCTGTACTCGCTCGCCGACCCGAGGGTGGCGCTCGATGGCTGACCTGACCTGGCGTCCCGCCCCGCGCAGCCGCCTGACCGCCGCGAGCCCGCCGCGCTCCCCGAAGTGGCGGCTGCTGCCCTCGGCGGTGATCCTCGTGCTCGTCGCGCTGACCGTCCTGGTCGTCCCGCTGGTCGTGGAGCTCAACGAGCAGTACGTCGACCTCGCGGTCGCCAACCGGCCGCCGTCCGCCGCGCACCTGTTCGGCACCGACGAGCTCGGCCGCGACGTGCTGCTGCGTTGCGTGTACGCGCTCAGGGTCTCGCTGACGGTCGGGCTGGTGGCCGCGGTGATCTCCGCGGTCGTCGGCACGGCGGTCGGCGCGCTCGCCGGTGCCGTCGGCGGCTGGTTCGACCGGGTCCTGATGCGCGTGGTCGACGCGATCGCCTCGGTGCCGCACCTGCTGCTGGGCATCGTGATCGTCGCGGTCCTGCGGCCGAGCCTCACCGCCGTGATCATCTCGATCGCCCTGACCCACTGGCTCACCGCGGCGAGGATCGTGCGCTCGGAGGTGCTGTCGCTGCGGTCTCGGCCGTTCATCGACGCGGCGGTCGTCGGCGGAGCCTCGCGGCTGCAGGTGCTCACGCGGCACCTGCTGCCGAACGTGGCACCGCAGGTCCTGCTCGCGACGACGCTGATGGTGCCGCACGCGGTGTGGCACGAGACGGCGCTGTCGTTCCTCGGCCTCGGCCTGCCGCCGCACGCGGCCAGCATCGGCAACATGATCAACGACGCCCAGCGGTCGCTGCTGACCGGCGGCTGGTGGATGTCGCTCGCGCCCGGCCTGCTGCTGATCATCACGACGCTCGCGGTGTCCGGGGCGAGCGGCGTGTGGCGGGACCGGCTGAACCCCAAGCGGCGCACGGAGCTGACGTGGTGAACCTGGAGATCGACCGGGTGTCGGTGCGGTTCGCGCTCAAGGGCGCGACCGTCGAGGCCGTGAACGACGTGTCGTTGCGGATCAGGCCCGGCGAGTGCGTGGCACTGGTCGGGGAGAGCGGCTGCGGCAAGACGGTGCTGGCGTCGGCGCTGCTCGGGTTCCTGCCCGGCAACGCCGAGACCAGCGGCAGCGCGCGGCTCGGTGACGTCGACCTGCTCGCGGCGAGCGACCGCGAACTCGCGACCACGATCCGCGGCCGGCGGATCGGGCTGATCCCGCAGAGCCCCGCGAGCCACCTCACGCCCGTCCGCACGGCCCGCTCGCAGCTCGAGGAAGCCGCCCGCGTCCTCGGCGGCGACGCGCGCAAGGCCGCCGAACGCGCCGGTCTGCTGCCCGAGCACCTCGACCGCTACCCGCACGAGCTGTCCGGCGGCATGGCGCAGCGCGTGGCGAACGCCCTGGCGCTCGTGGGCAACCCGCCGCTGCTGATCGCGGACGAACCGACCACCGGGCTCGACCGCGACCTCGTCGACGGGTTGCTCGACGAGTTCCGCAGGCTCGTCGGCGAGGGGCACTCCGTCCTGCTGATCACGCACGACCTCGCCGCGGCGCACAGGGTCGCCGACCGGATCGCGGTGATGTACGCGGGCCGGATCGTCGAGGTCGGCCCGGCCCACGCGGTGCTGGACAACTCCCGGCACCCCTACGCCCGCGGGCTCGCCAACGCGTTGCCCGACCGGGACTTCCTGCCCGTTCCCGGCCAGCCGCCCCTGCTCACCGACCTGCCGGCGGGCTGCGCGTTCGCCCCGCGCTGCGAGCAGGCCACCGCCGTCTGCGAGGACCGCCCCGTGCTCACCGACGACCCGCACGCCGTCGCGTGCCACCGCCCGTGCTGACCGGCACCGGCATCACCGCCGGCTACCGCGACCCGGTGGTCACCGACGTCAGCCTGACCGTCCAGCCGGGACGGACGACCGGCCTCGCCGGCCCGAGCGGTTCGGGCAAGTCCACTGTGGCGCGAGTGCTCGCGTTGCTGCACAAGCCCTTCTCGGGCACCGTGGAGATAGACGGCGAGACGGTCACCGGCTTCCGGTTCAAGGCGACCCAGCGCACGAAGATCGGCGTGCTGTTCCAGCAGCCCCGGCTCTCGGTCGACCCGCGCTTCACCCTGCGCCAGGCGATCGCGGAGCCGTTGCGGGGCGGGGACGTCACCGAGCTCGCCGACCTGGTCATGCTCACCGGCGACCTGCTGGACCGCCGCCCGCACGAGGTCAGCGACGGCCAGTTGCAACGCGCCTGCCTGGCCCGCGCGCTGGCGCTGAAGCCGCGCTACCTGATCTGCGACGAGATGACGACGATGCTGGACGCCTCCACGACGGCCGCGCTGGTCGGCGTGATCCGCGCCTACCAGCGGGAGTCCGGCGCCGGGGTGCTGGCGATCTCGCACGACGCCACGTTGCTCGCGCGGTGGGCGGACGAGACGGTCAGGCTTTCAGCACCGCTTCCACGATGACGTTGTCGCGGTAGCTGCCGGCGACCCGGTCGAACTCGCCTCCGCACGTCACGAGCCGCAGTTCGGACAACGGCGTCGGCCCGTAGACCACGGCCGTCGGGAACGCCGTCTTCTGCGTCGAGTAGGAGTTGTTCACGACGAACGTCAGCTTGCTGCCGTCCTCGCGTTCGACCAGCACCTCGGCGCCGGGCTCGAGCTCGGGCAGCCGGAAGAACACGCCGGGTCCGGTCTTCGAGTCGATGTGGCCGGAGATCATCGCGGGCCCGGCGTCCCCCGGCGCGACGCCCTTGGCGTACCACCCGGCCCTGTCCGCGCGCGTCGGCGGCTGCAGCGCCCCGGAGGAGTCGACGTCCAGCGCTTCGAGGGACGTCTCGACGCCGATCGACGGGATCCGGACCGTGACGGGCTCCGGCACCTCGTCCCCGCCGGGCCCTTTGACCACGTAGATCAGCGTGACCAGCACCGCCGCCCCCATGAGGAGCTTGCCCCTGGCCATCAGCCGAACCGGAACAGCCTGCCGCGCGCCGAGTGCATCGCGATGCCCACGATGAGCGCGATGACCAGCGCCGTCACCCAGTCCCAGCCGCCCGCCATGCCTCCGAAGCCGGTCTCCTGGCCGCCGCCGGGCACGACCTCCGCGCCCTCGGCGTCCGTGCGCAGCTCGATGCGCCGGGCGCTGACCAGCAACGAGTAGACGGCGCCGCTCTCCAGCGTCGCCTCCAGCCTCGTCGAGTCCTTGCCGCGCGGGAGCACCTGCAGGGCGTCCGAGCCGGGCAGCATCACGACGTAGCCGGTGGTCGAGGTCGGCTGCACACCCCGGTGCACGAACACGCTGCCGCGCAGGAGGTCCATCTCGGCATCGCCCGCGTTGATCACGCGCAGCCGCGCCTGCCCGTTCGGCGGCAGGCTGACGTCGTCCTCCAGCACCTTCATCGACGACGCGATGTCGACGACCGTGTACGCCTTGCCCGTCCCGGCCTGCACGAGCACCGACCGCAGCACCGGGCTGCCGGGATCGGAGCCGGCCGCGCGGAATTCGACGACGTGCTCGCCCGGTTCGACCCGGCGGTAGTCGTAGAGGTCGGCGTAGTCGAGGGTGCCGAGCTCGACACCGTCGAGTGAGGCGTCGACGCGGGCCTGGTCCATCGAGAAGTGCCCGAGCCGCAGGTACGTGCCCGCGGCGGCGTGCGCGGGCGTGGCAGAGAGCAGCAACAACAGCACCACGGCGAGCACTCGCACGCGGACCCCTCCCCTCATCGGACGCCGACAACGATAACGCGACTGATCAGCGTCCGGTGAGGTTCGGCCGTCCGCCGGGGTGCGTCACGGTGGCCCCGGACGCCTCCACGGCCAGCCGGGCCGCGTCCTCGGGACCGTCTCCCCGCGTGAGCGCGAACGTCAGCGCCGCCACGAACGCGTCGCCGCCGCCGGTCGTGTCGACGACCTCGACGTCGCCCAGGGGCACCACCAGCTCTCCCCCGTCCCAGACGAACACGTTGCCCACGTCGTCCACGGCGAACGCGACGAGCTCCTTGGGCATCAGCTCGCGAGCCGCGCTCACCGCGTCGTCCGCCGTCCCGATCGTCCGGCCGGTGAGCAGCTCGGCCTCCCGGTGGTCGGCGCGCACGACGTCGGCGCACTCCAGCAGTTCGGCTCGCAGCCGTTCGGGCGCGCCGTCGAGCACGACCCGGCCCCGCGCCGCCCGCGCGGCCTTCAGCGCGACCTCGGGCGGTTGCTGCAGCTGCACGACCACGGCGGCCGCGCCCTCGATCAGGTCGACCGGCAGGTCTTCCTCGCGCACCAGCAGGGCGTCCGGGAGGTGCTCCAGGTAGCGCCAGCCGTCCGCCACGACGTCGACGATCAGGCCGGTCTCCTGGTCCGGCCGGCGCACCACGGCTCCGGTCGCGATCCCGTCCGCGGCGGCCCGCGCGATCAGCCGCTCGCCGACGTCGTCGTCACCGACCACGCCCACGAGCGCGACCGGCGCGCCCAGCTGCGCCAGGCTGACGGCGATGTTCGCGCCCTTGCCGCCGAGCATCTCCCGGCGCTCCCGCACGGGCGCGGTGCCCCCGGCGTCCGGCACCTCGTCGACGACGAGGACCAGGTCCCGCGCGATCTGTCCCACCACGACGACTTCCTCCACGGTGCAGGACTACCCGGCCGGGCACCGATCAACTCCGCGAGAACCGATCGGTGACGTCCTCGCCGCCGGGAAGCACGGCGAAGAGGTCGACCGGCGTCCGCGGCGACACCATCTCGCCGCGGTGCTCGCGCTTGAGCCGGTCCCTCGCGACGGCGACCTGCTCGCCCGGCGCGGCCAGCACGAGAACCGGCACGGCGCCCTGCGAGACGTGCGCGCCCACCCCGTCCTCGCTGCCGCGCCCGAACTTCAGCACCTTGCCGTACCGCACGAGGTAGAGCAGTGTCTCCTCCCCGCGCGCACGCTTGAGCTGCTGCACTTCGCCCGTCTCGTCGTTGCGGCCCCACGTGCCGTGCGACTTCATGAGCCAGCGGAAGCCCGTCCACGGCAGCCCGTGCACGTCGGTCGCGAGCACGGTCCAGCCGGGCCGGGCGTACCTGGCGAGCCGGACCTTGACGGTCGTCGCGGCGATGAGCTCCGAGTTCTCCCGCCAGGTGCCGTCGAGCTCCAGCCGGTGCGCGATCTCCTGCACCGCCGGGTCCGGCACCGACCTGTCGTCCAGGCACACCAGGCACCGCGTGCGCGCCCCGGTACCGCAGGACCGCGCGACACCGCACCAGCCGCACTGCTGGATCTGCACGGGCGCACCACCGGGCCTGTCGTGCAGCACCTTCATCTGGTCCGCCACGACCCGCAGGCACGGCGCGCACAAGGCACACCACGCGACCTCGGTGACCTCTTTGCGCGGCAACTTGGTCATGCAGTTGATGCACTGCTTCACTTGCCCTCCCCTTGCGGGAAAGCCTATTCCAGCGCCCTTCTCAGGCGCGAGGACACAAGAGCGTGACGGGGGTCGGTGACGGGCAGCAACACCCGCAGGCGTTCGAGCACCTCCGCGTCCTCCCCGCTGTCCGCGAACGCCAGCAGCGCGTCGAGGTCGCCTCGCTCCAGCACGCCCTTGCGCACCGCGGCGGCCAGGTCGGCCCGTTCCTCGCGGACCACCGGGGCGTCCGAGCGCGGCAGCAGATCACCGCTGTAGTGCCGGGTCGCCTCGCCCGCGTCGCCGGACCGCAGTGCCGTCCGCACGTCCAGGAAGTCGCCTCGCACCACCGCGTCGAGCCGGTACGGCCTCGTCAGCAGGACACCACCGAGCTGCGCGCGCAGCCTGTGCAGCTCCGCGCGGACCGTGGTCGGGTTCCCCCGCTCGCCGTAGAGCCACAACGCGAGCTGCTCGGCCGTCAGCCCCCTGGGGTGCAGGGCGAGGGCGGTCAGCACCTCGGCGTTGCGCAGCGTGAGCGCGAGCGGCCTGCCGTCCAGGTCGGCGTGCAACCCGCCGAGGAACTCCAGCGTCAGCACGTGCCGGCGCGGGGCGAACTGCCGCAGGTGGTGCGTGGCGAGCTGGGCGGCCGCGGACACGAGCCGCGCGACGGCCGGGTGCATGGTCTCCAGCGGCCCGCTGATGTCGACGACGCCGAGCAGGACGCCGGTGTGCGGGTCGTGGATCGGGCTCGCGGCGCACGTCCAGCCGTGGTAGGTGCGCACGAGGTGTTCACGCGAGTGGACGGTGACCGGACGGCCGGTCGCGAGAGCGGTGCCCATCGCGTTCGTGCCGATGACGTCCTCGCTCCAGTGCGAGCCCTCGGTGAGGCGGACCCGGTCGGCCCGGTGGCGGATCCGGTTGTCGCCCTCGCACCACAGGATGTGCCCGCGCGCGTCGGTGACTATCATGATCGTGTCGTCCACCGACAGGGTGCCGCGCAGCAGCGGGATGGCGTGCGCGAGCGGGTGCGCTCCCCGCAGGTCCGCGATCTCGTCGGGCGCGTAGACGACCGGCGCCTCGTGCCGGTCCGGGTCGACGCGCGCGGCGAGGGACCGCCGCCACGACTCGAAGATCACCGGGCGGGCGTCCCCCAGCTCAGCTGGGTGCATCAGTCAAGGATGCAGGCCGTGTTGCCGCACCCGCAAGCACCTCGTTGCTCCGATCGGATGCAACGCGGGTGAAACGTTGCCGGTTCTACGTTCGCCGCCTGTTCGCAACGACGCGGGAGGAACGCCCATGGCGAAGTACGCGGCTCCGGGACAACCGGACAGCGTGGTCACGTACCGCGACCAGTACGACCACTTCATCGGAGGCGAGTACGTACCGCCCGCCAAGGGCGAGTACTTCGCCAACCCCACCCCGGTCACCGGTGAGGAGTTCACCGAGATCGCCCGGGGCACCGCCGAGGACGTCGACCGCGCGCTCGACGCGGCCCACGGCGCCGCCCGCGCGTGGGGCAGGACCTCACCAGCCGAGCGCGCGAACGTCCTCAACAGGATCGCCGACCGCATCGAGGAGAACCTCGAGAAGCTCGCGGTCGCCGAGACGTGGGAGAACGGCAAGCCGGTCCGCGAGACGCTGGCCGCGGACCTGCCGCTCGCGGTGGACCACTTCCGCTACTTCGCGGGCGTGATCCGCGCCCAGGAGGGCGGCATCTCGCAGATCGACGAGGACCTGGTCGCCTACCACTTCCAGGAGCCGCTGGGCGTCGTCGGGCAGATCATCCCGTGGAACTTCCCGCTGCTCATGGCGACGTGGAAGCTCGCCCCCGCCCTGGCTGCGGGCAACGCGGTGGTGCTCAAACCCGCCGAGCAGACCCCGGCGTCGATCCACGTGCTGATGGAGCTGATCGCCGACCTGATCCCGCCGGGCGTGCTCAACGTCGTCAACGGCTTCGGCGTCGAGGCGGGCAAGCCGCTCGCGTCCTCGCGCCGCGTGGCGAAGGTGGCGTTCACCGGCGAGACGACCACCGGACGGCTGATCATGCAGTACGCCAGCGAGAACATCATCCCGGTCACGCTGGAGCTCGGCGGCAAGTCGCCGAACGTGTTCTTCAACGACGTGGCCGCGCAACGGGACGCCTTCTACGACAAGGCTCTCGAGGGCTTCACGATGTTCGCGCTCAACCAGGGCGAGGTCTGCACGTGCCCGTCGCGGGCGTTGATCCAGAGCGACATCTACGACCAGTTCCTCGGTGACGCCGTCGAGCGCACCAAGGCCGTCAAGCAGGGCAACCCCCTCGACACCGAGACGATGATCGGCGCGCAGGCGTCCAACGACCAGTTGGAGAAGATCCTGTCGTACATCGACATCGGCAGGCAGGAGGGCGCCCGCGTGCTGACCGGCGGCGAGCGCGCCGACCTCGGCGGCGAGCTGTCCGGCGGCTACTACGTGACGCCGACGGTGTTCGAGGGCGACAACAAGATGCGGATCTTCCAGGAGGAGATCTTCGGCCCGGTCGTCTCCGTCGCGCGGTTCTCCGACTACGACGACGCCGTGAAGATCGCCAACGACACGCTCTACGGCCTGGGCGCCGGCGTGTGGTCGCGCGACGGCTCGGTGGCCTACCGCGCCGGCCGCGACATCCAGGCGGGCCGCGTGTGGGTGAACAACTACCACACCTACCCGGCGCACGCGGCGTTCGGCGGTTACAAGCAGTCCGGCATCGGCCGCGAGAACCACCGCGTGATGCTCGACCACTACCAGCAGACCAAGAACCTGCTCGTCAGCTACTCGCAGAACGCCCAGGGCTTCTTCTGATGCCCCGCGTGGCCCTGACCCCGGAGGCGGCGGCTCTCCTGCGCCGCCTCCGGGCTGACCACGGCGAGCTGATGTTCCACCAGTCCGGCGGGTGCTGCGACGGCTCCGCCCCGATGTGCTACCCGCTCGGGGAGTTCCGCACCGGCTCGTCGGACGTGCACCTCGGCGACCTCGACGTGGACCCCGACCCGCCCGCGGAGGCCTTCACGGTTCCCGTCTGGATGTCCGCGGCGCAGTTCGAGCACTGGAGCCACACGCACCTGACGATCGACGTCGTGAAGGGCCGTGGGAGCGGTTTCTCCCTGGAGGCACCACTGGGAGTGCGCTTCTTGGTGCGTTCCCGTTTGCTCTCGGACGAGGAGCTCTAACATGCGCGCATGACCGTCCAATGCGGATGCTGCGGAGCCGAGATCACGTCCACCGACCGCATCGACTACCGGCTGAACCGTCCGGAGCAACTGATCGGCGTACCCGGCGGGCAGCTGGGCGCGCCGACGGGCGGACTGCTCGTCGGACCGGACGGTGACTCCTACATCCGTTGTCTGCTCCCGGTTCGGCTGACCGGCGGAACGGAGCTCGTGTTCGGCGCGTGGACGCAGATCAGCAAAGTCGACGCGATGTACGCGCACGCCGTGTGGGACAACGACGAGCAGTACGCGAACCTGCGCGTCGCCGGCAGGTTCGCGAACGTCATCAAGCCGTGGGACGTCTTCGGCGTGCCGGTCGAGGCGGCCGTGCTCAACACCGACGAGCTCCCCTACTTCACCTCGCACCCGTTGCTGGACAGGGAATGGGACCGCGACGAGGTGCTGTGCCGCATCCGGCACCCGCTGCCCGTTCCCGTGCGCGAGACGCTCGGCGAGGTCTGGTCCGTCGAACGCTCCGAGGGCATGCGGTGCGCGGTCGAGGGCCGCACGGTCAGGTTCACGAGCCCCGGCCGCCGCGTGGCGCTCGACGTCTACGCCGACCTCACCGGCGGCAGCGTCAGCGACTTCCTCGGCGCGGTCCTCGACGGCTACCCCGCGACCGCCGAGCACTCGGTCTCCCACGACGGCCCGGAGCTGCGGCACGCGTTCTGGCTCAGCGAGGTCATCGACGGCCACGAGGAACAGGTCTTCCACGGGCACGTCGTCCGTCCCGGCACGATGATCTCCGTGCGCTGCGTGTACCGCTATCCGGCAGACAGCGCGTGGGCACAGCACGTGCTCAACAGCGTGCGGTACATCGGATGACGGCCTGCGCGTGCTGCGGCGCGGAGGTCGACGAGTCGGGCGCCCTGGACCTGGACCTCGGCCTGCCCGCCGGCGCGGCGGGAGCCGAACGCCTCGCGGACGGCAACGTGCTGCTGGGCGAGCAGGCGTACGTCCGGTGCGCGCTCCCCGTCGAGCTGACCGGTGACCTGGAGCTGTGGTTCGACGCGTGGATTCGGGTCACCGCCGCGGCCGCCCGGCGCGCCGCAGAGGCGTGGGGCGACCCGTCGCTGCGGCTGACGGGCACGTTCGCGCACGCCATCAAGCCGTGGGACGACCTGCACGGCGCCGAGGTCGTCGCGGAGGTCGTCGAACCCGGCACGCCGCCCGAGCTCGTCGAGCACCCGTTGCTCGGCACGACCTGGGACCGCGACCGGGTGCTCAGCGCCGTCCCGGTCGCCCTGCCGATCTCGATCCGGCAGAAGGTGCGCGGCCCGTGGAGCGTCGAGCGCACCGCCGGGCTGACACCGCACCTGCTCCCGGACGGCCTGCGGTTCGCCGCACCCGGCAGCGCGGTGTTCGTCGACACCCGCAAGCTGCAGGGCATGCCCGCCGACCGGTTCCTCGCGATGGCGCTGGAGAACGCGCCGACCGTGCCCGCCGACCAGCAGTTCCTGGTGCGGGACGGCGTCGAGCTGCGGCACGGGCTGTGGCTCACCACGAACCGGCGCGAGTTCTACGGCCACGTCGCGCGGTTCGGCGAACTGCTGCTCGTGACGTGCCTTCACGACGACCCGGCCGACCACGCCTGGGCGCGGCACGTGCTGAACAGCGTCCGCTACGAGCCCTGACCGAACGTCAGCCTCATGTCGTCCATCGCGACGCTCACCACCGGTGTGCGTCCGGTCAGGTAGCCCAGCGGCCCGCCGGCCGGCACCAGCCACGCGGCCTTGACCAGGCGGTAACGGCCGGACATGACGGCTCGGGCGCGCACGTCCCTGCCGTCGAGGTGCTGGGCGATCGGACCCGCGAACCGCCACCTGCCCGGCAGCGGCAGAAGGCTCTTGACCGCGACCGCCGCGATCGACGAGCCCGCGCCGAAACGGGCGAGCTGCTTCGGGATGGCCCACAGCTCGCGGCCGCCCCGCCGCGACGCCTCGCTGTCGACCCAGATCTGCGGCACGGACACGGCCACCGCCCCGCGGTCCAGGACCGGCACCGCCACGAGCAGCTCTTCGTAGGTGAGCACGCTGCCCGGTTCGTACGACACGAACGCGACGGCGACGAAGGCACTGCCCGCCAGTGTGATCGGTCTCGCGCCGCGCGGCAGGTGCTCCTGCGGCACCTCGTCGCGCGGTACGCGGAACACGGAGATCACAGCGGATCCCCTCATGTGCCAGGGCTCAGGTGGGTACCGCACGCCCCTGATCGTAACGTCAGGGAAATCCCAAGTTCGGGCGAGTGAGCTGGACCACTCTTCGCGGCGGGCTGACGATTCCCGCCATGAACGTCCTGCTGGCATTCGCACTCACCGCGAGTCTCACGTCGCCGGTGCACCTGCCCCCGACCGCACCGTGCCCGGAGAACGTCCCCGCCGGCACCACCTGCTACGAGGGCCGGGACGCCAACGGCGCGTACTACACGATCGCCGTGCCGAAGAAGTGGAACAAGGCGCTGGTCGTGCACTCGCACGGCGGCCCCGACCTCGGCGCCCCCACGCCCGAGCGCACCCGCGACGACCTGAACCGCTGGGCCGTCATGGTCAAGGAGGGATATGCCTGGGCCGGCACGTCCTACCGGCGTGGCGGCTACGGCACGCGGATGGCGGCGGAGGACACGGACAACCTGCGCCGCATGGTCAGCGGGATGCTCAAGCCGCACAAGGTGTTCCTGCACGGGCAGTCGTGGGGCGGCAACGTCGCGGCCAAGACCGTCGAGCTCTACCGGGGCTACGACGCGGCGCTGCTCACCAACGGCGTGATGGCGGGCGGCTCGCGCGGCTACGACTACCGCGTCGACCTGCGCGTGGTCTACCAGTACCACTGCGGCAACCACCCGCGCCCGTCCGAGGTGCAGTACCCGCTCTGGCAGGGCCTGCGGCCCGGCTCGACGATGACGTCCGCCGGTCTGCGCGGCCGCATCGAGGACTGCCTGGGTATGGCGGGCAGCCGCACCCCCGAGCAGCAGCAGAAGCTCACCGACATCCTCGCCGTCACCAAGATCCCCGAGGAGACCCTGAACTCGCACCTGAACTTCGCGACGTTCACGTTCCGCGACATCGTCCACAACCGACTGGGCGACCGGAACCCGTGGAGCAACGCGGGCGTGGTCTACAAGGGTTCGCACGACGACCAAGCCCTGAACGCGGGCGTCGAACGCTTCGCCGCCGACCCCGCGGCCCGCGCCGAACTGGCGTACGACAGCGACCTCACGGGCAAGATCGACATCCCGGTCCTGTCCCTGCACGCGATCGGCGACCCGACGGCGTTCGTCGAGCACGAGTCGGCCTACCGCGACACCGTGCGGAAGGCGGGCCGCTGGTACAACCTCGTGCAGACCTTCACGACCGAGGCGACGCACAGCTCGTTGAGCGACTCCGAGTACGCCGCGGCCATGCAGTCCCTCGCCACCTGGGAGAAACGCGGCCTGCGCTCCAACCCGTTCCTGATCGCCGCCTCCTGCGCCGACCACGACCGGGAGTACGGCACGGGCTGCTTCTTCGACCCCCGGTACAAGCCCGCGCCGTACGAGTCGCGGGTCGCGCCCCGCTGACTCCCGCCGGCCCGGCCGCGGTGTCCGCGGCCGGGCTTGACCTCCAGCCAGGTCGAGACACCACCATCTCGACCATGACCGACATCTCCGGCATCGAGAAGCTCGTCGCCACCGTCGAGCACTCCCGGCAGAACGAGCTCGCGGAGGAGTTCATCGACCTCTTCCGCCCCGACGCGATCTGGACCACCGCCCACGGCAAGCGGCTCACCGGCCGTGACGAGATCGCCTCCTTCGCCCGCCGGGTCCTGCCCGGCGCGACGAAGGAGGCGACCGCCACCTACGAGGTGGCGCACGTGCTGTTCATCCGCCCGGACGTGGCGGCCGTGAAGATCCGCCAGCGCCCGATCCGCCCCGACGGCACACCGCTGTCCGGCCAGAACGAGGGCTCGCCGCTCCACGTCCTGTCCGAAGAGGACGGGGAGTGGCGGATCGCCGCGGGCCGGAACACCATCGTGCTCTGAGAACCTGCTCGCGAACCGGAGTGGCGGACGCGCGGCTGACGGCCTCTCGGCACGTGCCGACGAGGGGCAGCCGTCCGATGGCTCCTTCTGCGTTCCTACCGCCCCTGCAACGACTTCACGTTGTCACCGAACGTCCAGCCCCTCGAACCGTCCCAGTTGACCGACCAGGTCATCAACCCCTTGAGCCGGCCACCGAAGCTGTTCCACGCCTGCCCCACCAGCGAAGGGCTCATGTACCCGCCACCGGCCCCCGGCTGGGCGGGCAACCCGGGAACCTGCTTGTCGTAGGGCACCTTGATCGTGGTGCCCTGCACGACCAGCCCCTTGTCGAGGCACTGCGTCTGCGCCACGAACCCCTGCACCGTCCCGGCCTGGTAGCTGTCACCGGAACACCCGTACATGGACCCGTTGTAGTACTGCATGTTCAGCCACCACAGACGCCCGTTGTCCGCGTACTTCTTGATGATCGGCAGGTAGGCGCCCCAGATCGAGCCGTACACGACGCTGCCACCCGTCACGTACGCGGTCTCCGGTGCCATGGTGAGCCCGAACCCCGCCGGCATCGCGGCCAGCACCCCGTCGATGATGCGGACGAGGTTCGCCTGAGACGCCGACAGCTGGTTGATGTTGCCGCTGCCCACCAGCCCGGTCTCGATGTCGATGTCGATCCCGTCGAAGTTGTACTTCTTGAGGATCGGCACCACGGTCGCGATGAACCGGTTCGCCACGGCCGTCGAGCTCAGGTCGATGCCCGCGGTGGCGCCCCCGATCGACAGCAGGACGGTGGCCCCGGCGGCCTTCGCCGCGCACATCTCGGCCGGGGTGGCGACCTTGACGCCCGCGTCCATGCCGTCCTCCCACAGCACGGTGCCGTCGGAGCGGATGACCGGGAAGGCAGCGTTGATCACGTTGTAGCCGTGCTGCTGGATGCGGGCGTCGGTGATCGGGGTCCAGCCGAACGGCGGGTGCACGCCGTTCGCCGCGCCGTCCCAGTTCTCCCAGTAGCCGTGGAGGACTTTGCCCGCGGGACGCGGTTTGAGGGTGCAGGTGTCGGCTGCCCGGGGCTGCGGTTCGGTCTGGGCCTGTGCCTGGGCGGGGATGAGGGTGCTCAGGAGCAGAAGCAGGGCTGTCAGCGCCCTGGAGAACGTACGGGCAGACATTCGCTCACCTTTCGCTTACAGGCGGCGACCCTGTGTCATTGAAGCACGAAATGGTCCAGACCTCTAGCGCGTGAGCTTGCAGGCGGGGAGGCCGGTGGTGGTTGCTGGACGCCGAAGGCAGGCCATGACGGCATGGAGGCGGCGGCAATCCTGCCTCGCCACCCGCGAGCGGACTCCTCCGAGCCGTGGGACGGAGCCAGCCGACGCGGCACAGGACCGCAAGGTCCCCACCATCAACCCCAACGGAGGCCTGCGGCACCGCTTCCCGGCATGGAGTCGGGCAGCGCACCTCCACGCCGGACAGCGAAGCTGCCCTCCCGCACGGCCGGTCAGCGGTCGCCCTTCCCCCAGCCTGTGCGTGGCGTCCGATGGCACCGCCCCTGCGGCCTCAGGCCGCCACCAGAGGGTTTCCTCGGACACCTCCCGCAACCGGGCAGCCGACTCCGGATCCTGCGCGTAGGGACCCACCGCAGAGGTGCGAGCCGCCCGCGACAGACACCGCCTCCCCCCAGGCGTGGGCGCGGCGTCCAGCGGCGCCACGCCCCGCGGGCCTCAGGCCGCCTTCAGCGACCACAGGGTTTCCTCCGACACCTCCCACAACCGGGCAGCCGACTCCGGATCCTGCGCGTAGGGAGCCACACCGCGAAGGTGCGAGTCGCCCGTGACGGGCGCCGCCTCGGCGCAGTCCTCGAAGTACCGGCCGGAGATGCCGTCCAGCAGGGGCGAGGTGGCGACCACCAGGGTGGTGGCGGCGCCCTGTTCCGGCGTTTTCACGCGGCGGGTGGCCGTGGCGCCGCTGCGGCGGATGCGGTCCTGGAGTTCCTCCGTGGTCAGGTGGCGCTGGAGGTTCGTGGCGATGCTGCCGGGCATCAGGGCGTTCATCGTGACGCCCTCGCCGGCCCAGCGGCGGCCTGCCTCCACGCCGAAGAGGATGTTCGCGGTCTTCGACTGGCCGTAGGCCTGCCAGCGGTCGTACTCGCGGCGGGCGTAGTGGAGGTCGTCGAAGACGACGTCGCTCATGAGGTGGGCCGAGGAGCTGACGTTCACGACCCGGGCGCCTTCGGCTCGCAGGGAGTTGAAGAGGCCGTGGGTGAGGGTGAAGTGGCCGAGGTGGTTCGTGGCGAACTGGAGCTCCCAGCCCTCCGGCGTGCGGGTCAGCGGCGTGGCCATCACACCCGCGTTGTTGATCAGCAGGTGCAGCGGGCCGTCCCAGTTGCGGGCGAAGGCCTTCACCGACGCCTGGGACGCCAGGTCGAGCTTGGCGACCGAGATGGCGCTGTTCCCGGTGGACCTCGCCAGGGACGCGGCCACCCGGTGGCCCGCGTCGACGTCGCGCGCCGCGATGGTGACCTCGGCCCCCGCGGCGGCCAGCGCCCGCACGGTCTCGACGCCGATGCCCGACGCCCCACCCGTGACCACGGCGCGACGGCCGGAGAGGTCGACCCCCTCGACGACCTCGAGAGCGGTGCTCTCGAAGCCGAACGGGGTGGTGATGCGCTCACTCATCCGATTCCCCTGCCTGTGTCGTACACTGAAACGGAGGTTCCTCCGGTTCGGGTTCCACCGTAAACGGAGGAACCTCCGTTTGGCAAGTGACCACAGGAGTGATGAAGTGCGCGCTGACGCCGTCCGCAACCGGGGACTGCTGCTCGAGGTGGCACTGGACGCCTTCACCCACGGCGGGGACACGACGCTGGGCGCCATCGCCAAGCAGGCCGGCGTCGGCATCGGCACGCTCTACCGGCACTTCCCCACCCGAGAAGCGCTGATCGAGGCCGTCTACCGCACGGAGCTGGAGAAGCTCTGCGACGCGGCCCCCGAGCTGCTGGAGAGCAACGACCCCGAGGCGGCGCTGCGGGAGTGGATGAACCGCTTCATCGCCTACATCACGACCAAGCGCGACCTCAAGGACGCGCTGCAGGCCGTGATCGCCCTGGGCGTCAACCCGTTCGAGCACAGCCGCGCCAAGCTGACCGAGGCGATCACGCGGCTGCTGGCCCCGCTGGGCGCCACCGCGCAGCCGCTGGACGTGATGACGCTGCTGGTCGCGGTCGCCCAGAACCAGGACGCCGATCAGGCGAAGCGGCTGCTCGACCTCGTCATGGCCGGGATCCTCCACGGCGCTGCTCGAACCGCTCGATGATCGAGGGCACCTCGCCGAGCAGGAACTCGTAGAAGTCCCGCATGTACTCCAGCCGTTCGCGGGCGGGCCCCGGCCCGACGGACCGCACTCCGGCCGAGACGGCGGCGAGGATGTCGTCGATCGGGGCGTGCTGCCTGCCGTACAACGTCGTCCACGCCCGGTCGCGCATGCGGTAGTGCTCACGTCGGCTGCCGGGCGCGGGCGCCCGCTCGACCAGCCCCATCTGCAGCACCATCTTGATCGCGCCGGACACCGATCCCGCGCTCGCCCCGAGCTCCTCGGCCAGGTCCCCCGCGGTCAGCGACGGTTCGTCGGTGAACAGGAACGCCGCCAGCACCCGCGCCGCCATCCGCTGCATCCCCGCACCGCTCAGCGTCAACGCCAGGTGCTCCGCCGCGTGCCTGCGCCCTGTCTCGCCCGTCACAGCCACCCTGTCTTCAGAAATTTCTGAACATTCGCTAGCCTCGATCCTAGGGGGAAGGGGCTGGCATGGCCACAGATCTCACAGCTTTCGCGCGCACCGCGCTCGTCGTCGGCACCGGGATCGCCGGCCTGGCCGCCGCGCTCCGGCTCACGCACAACGCGTGGCAGGTGGTCGTGCTGGACCACGGCACCCACCACGACCCCGTGCCCATCACCGGCCCGGACCGCCACGCCGCGCGACGGCTCGCCGCGCTTCCCCACGACCTGCGCTTCGAGACGCGGCACAGCACCGTCACCGCCCTGCGCCCCGACCGCTTCGGCGTCACGGTCGCGTTCAACGACCACGACGACGAGTGGTTCGACGTCGTGGTGTGCGCCCAGCCGTGCTGCCGGGCGGAACGATTACCCGGCCTGGGCGTCGACGCCTGGTCCCGCGACCACGTGGCCCTGCTGCACCGCGCCGTCCGCGACACGGGCCTCCCGCTGAGCGCGGCCGAGCTGCTCGCCGACGCGTTCGACGTGCACACCGACGAGCACGCGGCTTTCGCCTGGTGGGAAACCACCCTGCAGCCACACGCAATTAGGCGGGCCTTTACCCGCGTCCGGTAACTGTGCGGGTCATGACCACGTTACGGAGACGTACCTTCATCGTGGGCGGGCTCGCGGGAGCGAGCGCCGGAGTTCTGCTTCCCGCACTGGCCAACGCGATCGGCTACCCGTTCACCCTGGGCGTCGCGTCCGGCGAACCGGCGGCCGACGGGTTCGTGATCTGGACCCGCCTCGCCCCGAACCCCCTGAACGCCGACGGTCTCGGCGGCATGCCCAACACCAACACCGCCGTCGAGTGGCAGGTCGCCACCGACGAGCGCTTCACCGCCATCGCCCGCACCGGCACCTTCACCACCACCCAGGCGGGCGGGCACGCCGTCCACGTCACCCTCACCGGCCTGGAACCAGGCCGCGAGTACTGGTACCGCTTCCGCACCGGCGGTCACATCTCGCCCGTCGGCCGCACCCTCACCGCACCGGCCGTGGGGACCCAGCCCGAGCTGACGATGCTCTTCGCGTCGTGCTCGCACTACGAGGAGGGCTACTTCACGGCCTACCGCCGCATGGCCGAGGAGCACCCCGACCTGGTCCTGCACCTCGGCGACTACATCTACGAAGGCGGCGCCACCACCACGAAGGTCCGGCAGTTCGCGCCCTCCGCGGAGATCAGCACGCTGGCGAACTACCGCGTCCGCCACGCCCAGTACAAGACCGACCCGGACCTGCAGGCCGCGCACGCCGCGGCGCCCTGGCTGGTCGTCTGGGACGACCACGAGGTCGAGAACAACTACGCGAACCTGATCCGCAACGACACCAACCCCGCCGGTGACTTCAAGGCCCGCCGCGCGGCCGCCTACAAGGCGTACTACGAGCACATGCCGCTGCGCAGCGCCCAGGCGCCCACGGCCGAGAACATGCTGCTGCACCGCAGGGTCCGCTGGGGCAGCCTCGCCACGTTCCACATGCTCGACACCCGCCAGTACCGCAACGACCAGGCCTGCGGTGACGGCACGAAGGTCTGCCCGGCCGCCGACGACCCCGCGCGCACGCTCACCGGCACGTCGCAGGAGACGTGGCTGATCGACGGCCTGCGGCAGAAGCTCGGCACGTGGGACTTCCTCGGCCAGCAGGTGTTCTTCGCGCAACGGCTCGCCGCGGCGGACGGCTCGAAGAGCATGGACGCCTGGGACGGCTACACCGCCAACCGCACCCGCATCCAGAACGCGTGGGACACCAACGGCAACAAGGGCACCGTCGTGCTCACGGGCGACGTGCACCGCAGCTGGGCCGCGAACCTCATGCAGAACTACGGCACCCAGAACCGGATCATCGGCACCGAGCTCGTCACCACGTCGGTCACGTCCGGCGGTGACGGCAACGCGGCCGACAACAGCCTCAACCCGACGCTGAACCCGCACGTCAAGTACTTCAAGAACCTGCGCGGGTACGTGAAGACCCGCACGACCTCAGCGGAGATGCGGGTGGACTTCCGCGCCGTCGACAAGGTCACCGTCCGCGACTACCCGGTCAAGACCGTCGGCAGCTACGTCGTCGAGTCGAACAACCCCGGATTGCAGGCGCCGTGAAGACACTGCTGATCGCGAGCCTGCTGCTCGCCCCCACCCCGATGACGTGGTCGACGGTCAACAGCGACTCGACCGGCGACCAGGACAACGCGTCCGTCTCCTCCTCCCGCAACGGCTACACGGCCGTCGTGTGGGAGGACGACCGCGACACCACCGCCCCGGAGGACCCCGTCCACTCCGACGTCTGGATCCGCCTCTACAAGGAGGGCGCGTCGGTCTACGAGAAGAAGCTGAGCACCGGCGGCACCGGCACGTGGCGGCACTGGCAGCCGGACGTGTCGGTGCGCGAGGACGGCAGCGCCGTCGTCGTCTGGTCCGAGGACCCGGACGGCAACGGCTACTACAACATCGCCGTCCGCTCCGTCAGCGCGAGCGGCACCGTGTCCGGTTCCGGCACGGCCAACGCGAACGCCGACGGCCAGCAGTACTTCCCGAGCGTCGCGGCGGACCCGGACAGCGCGGGCTTCGCGGTCACGTGGGAGGACAAGCAGGGCACGAACGCATCCACCACCCGCGTGAGCATGTTCGCGTCGATCAGCTCCAAGTCCTACGAGGCGCAGGTCAACAACGCCGGTGGCACCCACGCCAAGCCGCAGGTCGCGATGGGCGCGGCGGGCAACGCAGTGATCGTGTGGGAGGCGGACGCGAACGTCGCCCGCAAGATCGTCACCCCGGCCGGTGGCGTCAAGCAGGCGCAGACCACGACGGGGCAGGGGAAACGCCCCGCCGTGGCGGCCGGCTTCAACGGCGACTTCGCCGTCGCCTGGGAGCAGTCCGGCGTCCGCGTCCAGTCGTTCACGGCGGCCGGGACCTCACGCGGTGCCGTCGCCCAGACCACCGGCGCCGACCCGCAGATCGGCATCGACGACCAGCTCGGCGTCGCGGTGACCACGGCGGAGGCGCAGGACGTGCACACGAGCGTCTACAACCCCGACGGCACCACGACCGGACGGCCGGAGCGGCAGCTCACGGTCTCCAACTCCACCGGCAGGCAGGACGAGCCGGCCGTGGGCGTCGACCCGTGGGGCCGCATCACCGTCGTCTACACCGACGACAACGACGGCAACTCCTACGACCAGATCTACCTGGGCACCGGTCTGAGCACCCAGCGGTGGTGAGTCAGCGCTGATCGAGCGGCCTGCGTCGCTGGTGGACGTCCACCAGCGACGCGGGCTTCCAGCCCCCGCTCACGTCGTAGGTGTCGACGCCGGGCGGCACGATCTCGTCGACGCGGTCCAGCACGTCGTCGGTCAGCACCAGCGAGGCGCCCTCCAGCAACGACTCCAGGTGCTCCATCGTGCGCGGACCGGTGATCGCCGAGGTCACGGCCGGGTGCGTCGTCACGAACGCGACGGCCAGCGCCGGCAGCGACACCCCCATCTCGCCGGCGAGCTCCGCGAACTGCTCCACCGCGTCGAACTTCGCCGTGTTGCCGGGCAGCGACTCGTCGAACCGCTCCGGGGTGAGCGTCGCCCGGAACGCCTCGGCCACCCCGCCGCGCCGGTGCTTCCCGGACAGGAACCCGCTGGCCAGCGGACTCCACACCAGCACACCCATCCCGAGCCGCCGCGCCGTCGGCAGCACCGACCGCTCCACCCCGCGCGCCAGCAGCGAGTAGGGCGGCTGCTCGGTCCGGAACCGCATCAGCCCGCGGTCGCGCGCCACCCGGTCGGCCTCGACGAGCTCCTCCGCCCCGAACGTCGACGAGCCGAACGCACGGATCTTGCCCTGCCGCACCAGGTCCGTGAGCACGGACAGGGTTTCCTCGACGTCGGTCCTCGGATCGGGCCGGTGCACCTGGTAGACGTCGATCCAGTCGGTGCCGAGGCGGCGGAGGCTGTCCTCGACGGCGCGCACGACGTACCTGCGCGAGTTGCCGCCGCGGTTGCGGCCCTCCCCCAGCGGGAAGTGGAACTTGGTGGCGAGCACGACGTCGTCGCGCCGGCCCTTCACCGCCTTGCCGACGATCACCTCGGAGTCGCCCACCGAGTACATGTCGGCGGTGTCGACGAAGTTGATGCCCTCGTCGAGGGCCCGGTGGATGATCCGCACGCCCTCCTCGTGGTCGTTGTTGGCGACCGAGCCGAACATCATGGCGCCGAGGCAGTGGTGGCTGACCTCGATGCCGGTTCCCCCGAGCACGCGATAACGCATAGTCATGCAGGGCAACCTAGGAACTAGAGTCGTCTCCAGGTCAAGAACCTATGCTCGGACGCATGGGCTTGAGCATCGGACAGGTCGCCGAACGCACCGGGCTGAGCGTGCACGCGCTGCGGTTCTACGAGAAGGAAGGCATCCTCGCGCACCAGGTCCACAGAGGACCGGGTGGCCGCAGGGTCTACACGCAGCAGGACGTGGACTGGCTGCGCATGTGCATCATGCTGCGCATGTCCGGGATGCCGGTGCCGGAGATCCGCCGCTACACCGAGCTCGTCCGCCAGGGCGACGGCAACGAGCCGCAGCGGCTCGACATCCTCAAGGAGCACCAGGAGCGCGTGCGGCAGCAGATGGTGCAGCTGCAGGAGTGCATGGACCTGATCACCTACAAGGTCGGGAAGTACGAGGACTACGTCAATTCGATCGCCGCCCGCGCGGTCGGGCAATAGGGTGCGGACCATGTCTGTCGTGCTCTCGCTGAACATCGCCCGCAAGACGGTGCCCGTCGACTACGCCCGCACGGGGGCGACCGGAATCGGCAAGCACCCGGTCGACGGCCCGCTGGAGGTCACCGCGCCCGGTCCCAGGGGGACGGCCGGCAGCGGTGTCGCTGGCGACTCGATCGGTGACCGGTCGGTGCACGGCGGCGACTACCAGGCCGTGTACGGCTACGCGCGCGAGGACCTCGACTGGTGGGCGTCCGAGCTCGGCGTCGAGCTCGGCAACGGCCAGTTCGGCGAGAACATCACCACGCAGGGCATCGACCACACGACGGCGCTGGTCGGCGAGCGCTGGCGGATCGGCACGGCGCTGCTGGAGGTCACCGCGCCGCGCATCCCGTGCCGCACGTTCGCCGAGTTCCTCGGGCAGCGCGGCTGGGTGAAGCGGTTCACGCAGGTCGCGCGCCCCGGCGCCTACTTCCGCGTGCTGGAGCCGGGCCTCGTCGGGCCGGGTGACGAGATCACCGTGGTGCACCGGCCCGGCCACGACGTGACGGTCGAGCTGTTCTTCCGCGCCGTGACGACCGAGGCGGACCTGCTGCCCCGGCTCCTGGAAGCCGGCGACTCGGTGCCGCCCGAGGTGGTCGAGCTGGTGCACAAGCGTTCGGTGGTCGAGCTCGACTCCTAGTGGTGCTTTGTCAGGCGCTGCTGACCTGAGTTGTTGTTGTGGGGTGTTCGGGTCTGGACGGGTTGTCGGCAGGTGTGGCAGATGCCTGTCCAGACCGCGAGTAAGGCCTGGAGTTCGCGCAGAACCGCGTAGAGGGTCAGGCCTGCGCAGGGGCTTTGGGGTGCGGCGGAGCTGGGTGCAGATGGCCTGGGCGACGGTGGCGAGGGTGACGTGGCGGTGCCGGCCGAGCCAGGAACGGCTTTGAAGTGGTCCAGGCCGAGGCCGTCTTCGAGTTCGCGGTGGCCGTGCTCGATGCGCCAGCGGATCTTGGCCAGCCGCACCAGGTCCCGCAGTTCTCGGCTCCGACCTGGGCACGGTCAGGTAGGTCGTGGAGCGCACGATCAGCCTGGTACCACGGCATGAAACGGCTGCGCATCCGTTGGGAACGCCGCGACGACATCCACGAAGTCCTCCTCGGCCTCGCCACCTGCATCATCTGCTGCCGACACGTCTGACGATGGTGTCAGGGCCAGTTAGTCTCGACCGCCCCGATCGGTCTCGTTCAGTTCGTCGAGTTGCCGTTGGACGCGTTGGGCGTCGGTGACGCGGCTTTGTTCCCGGTACAGCTCCAGTGCCTCCCGCCAGACCGCGCGGACCTGCTCGTGCCCCAGGGCGGCGTGGGGGTGGCCGAGGTTGTCGAGGGTGTTTGCGATCAAGTAGGTGTTGCCGAGAGTGCGGAACAGGGTGAGGGCCTGCTGGTAGTGATCAAGGGCCTGGTGGTGGTCGCCGGTGCGGTGAGCGATGAACCCCAGGCTGTCCAGGACGGACGCCTCGACTTCGAGGTCATGTTGGTGTCGCAGCAACGCAAGGGCGGCGCCGCAGTGGTCGCGGGCGGTGTCGAAGTCGCCCAGGCGCGCGGCGTACCAGCCCACCGCGTTGAGCGCGATGGCTTCCCGCACCGGATGGCCGAGGGTGCGATGGAGAGCGAGGGCATGTCGGGCGTGGTCGAGAGCCTGCCGGTCGTCCCCTCGTCGTTCCCAGGCGAGTGCAAGCATCTGGTGGGTGTGTGCTTGTTCGGTGAGATCACAGTGGCGCACGGCTTGGTCGAGGGCGCGGTTGAGGTGTCCGGATGCCTCCTCGTGCAGTCCCAGCAGCGAGCAGACATTGCCGAGGAACCGGTGAGTGCGACTGCGGATGGTGGGATCGGACAGGTGTTCGGCGGCGTCCAGCGCCATCCGCCACGAGGCGAGCGCATCGCGCAGGTGCCCCCGTCGGCGGAAGAAAGTCTCCAACGTCCAGGCAAGGTGCCAGACGATGTGGTGGCGTCCCAAGGCGATTGCGGTGCTTTGGGCGGCGAGGAGGGTGGCGTGTTCGGCCTCCAGCCAGGCCGTCGCGGCTGCGGCGTCGGGCAGCGGGTGCGGGTGGACGTCGGGCGCGGGTGGGTCGGGCCGTACGGGCTGGCGGTGAGGAGCGAGGAGGCGGTCGGCGGTGCGGGCAGTGTGCAGATAGAAGTCCACCACCCGTACCAGGGCTGTCTCTCGTACGTTGTCGGGCAGGTTGTGGGCAGTGGTGGCGGCGTAGTCACGGACCAGGTCGTGCATCGCGTACCGGCCATGTGACTGTCGTTCAGTGAGAGATGCTTCTTCCAAAGCGGAGAGGGCCTTCCGTGCACGGGCCGGAGACAGACCGGTAAGGGAGACCACGGCTGGCAGGGTGGTGTCGGTGCCGGGAGCGATGCCCAGCAACCCGAACACGGCGCGCTGCGTGTCAGTGAGTTGGCGTAGGGACCAGGACAGCACCTTGGGCAGGCTCGCTGCGGGGTCGGTGTCGTGGTCGAGTGTCTCAAGTCCCAGTTGGCGCAGTTCGGCGGCGGTCTCAGCAAGGGAAGTGGCGGGGCGGGTAACAGCGTTGCGGGCAGTGATCGACAGTGCCAGCGGGTAGCCCCGGCACAATTCGATCAGATCCTCGACGGCGTCGGATTCGGCGACGATGCGGTCGCTGCCGACGCGCGCGGCCAGCAGGGCGTGTGCCTCGTCCGGGGTGAGGACGCCCAGGGTGAGGTGGCGGGCGCCGTACCGGTCGATCAGGGAGGCGAGCCGGTGGCGGCCAGTGACCAGCACGGTGCAGGTGGGACTGCCAGGCAGCAGCGGAACGACCTGATCGGCGGTCGCTGCGTTGTCCAGCACGATCAGCATCCGCCTGCCCGCGACCAGGGTCCGGTACAACGCCGCCTGCGTGTCCAGGTCCGGTGGAATGCGTCCGGGATCTACACCGAGGGCGTCGAGGAACCCGCGCACCGCCGCCGCCGGGGCCACCGGGTCGCTAGCCGCGCTGAACCCCCGCAAATCCACGAACAACTGCCCGTCGGGGAAGCGGTGCAGGTTGCGGTGCGCCCAGGCCAACGCCAACCAGGTCTTGCCGATTCCTCCCGCTCCGCCGATCGCCGAGACCATCACGGTCGCACCTGCGACGGGTAGTTCGGTGCGGATCGGTCCAGGTAAGGCGGTACCCGCTCCACTCGGGGCGGCGGTGATCAAAGCATGGTCCAGCTCGATCAGGTCTGCTTCCCGCCCAGCGAACAGCCCCGGCGCGGCGGGCAGTTGCCGCGGTACCACCTGCGCCAGCGGAGAAGGTGCCGCGTGCAGGTGCACATCGCCGTGAATTGCGCCGGCTTGCACTACGCCGCCCGCATGACCTGATGTCGTGTTATATACCTCAGGTCTGTGTCGAGCGTGGGACGCGTCAGGCTCTTGGGACTGCTGCGGCTCGGGTGCCATCACCTCGAACACCTCCTCGGCCTGGTCGGCAAGTCGCAGCGTCGCACCGCGGTCGCCGGATGCCGGCCAGCGCTGGCGAAGTTCACCCGACCGCTCGAACTCGCTCCACAGAGTGACGGACATCATTGGCGAGTCGTCACCGCGACCTACTCTTCGTGAGCGGAGTGCACTGTCCGGTCACTGGTCACCGGGCTGGGGTTCGATCTCACGGCCGGGTTGTGGTGGTTCGGGGTCGTCGCGGTGAGGTTGGTGACCGGCGGCTGGTTTCCGGTGCGCGACCAGCGCGATCGTGTGCGGGGATCAGTTCCGTGTGAACGTTCCTGTCGTCCCCGATCGCGGACGCCCTCGGGTTCATCCGCGCGCAGCTCGAACTCGTTGTGCAGGCTGTCGATCCGCCTGGTGCAGTGGTGGCGTTCGGCGCGGTCCTGCACGATGGGTGAGGGCGGGATGGCGCCAAGACTCGGGCAGGAACAACCGCCAGTCCACCGCGGCCGAGGCCCAGTCGGTGACGGCGTGCACCCTCACCTCGATCTGGCAGTTGCCGCGCTTGCCCACCCCTCCGCAACACATCCGCGCCACACCCGGCGACGACGTGCCGTCCTCGGGAAACCGGTGTCGTCGATGGCCAATGCGTCCGGATCGACGAACTCCGCCGCCCACACCGCCAAACGACGCCGGACCTCCATGTGATCCCAGGTCGAGGTCGTGACGAACTGCTGTAACTCCTGATGGTCAACATGCAAGCGCTCGGCCGTGGGCTGCATCGACTTGCGCTTGCCGTCCAGCAACAGCCCAGGCAGATACAACTCGCCCTTGCCCCGCTGATCACGCCGAGCGAACCCGTCGAACATCTCCGCGGCGAAGTTTTCGATTGCCGGGCGAATCACGGCCATCTTCTCCGGCCCCACCCGCCAAAAGATCACCCCCGCGACACTTCCAACACCGCACCTGGCAAAGCCCTACTAGCGGTGCGGCGCAGAACGTGGCGGTGGGTCCGCACTCAGACGGCGCGCTGAGCACGGATCGCGCCACCGACGTTCCGCGACGCGCCACTAGACCGGGAAACGCCTGACCCAGCGCTTCTGCCACGGCGTCTCGACGGCGCGTCGGTGGTAGTTCGCGCGCGTCCACGCCACGGCCTCGTCGGCGGGCACCCCGGCGAGCACGGCGAGGCACGAGATCACCGTCCCGGTGCGTCCCACGCCCCCGCTGCACGCCACCTCGACCTCCTCGCCCGCCAGGGCACGGGCGTGCAGCGAGCGGATCAGCCTGATCGCGGCCTCGTGGTCGCGCGGCAGCCGGAAGTCCGGCCAGTCGATCCAGTCGTGCTCCCACGGCACGTCAACCGGCTTGGGCTGCAGGTACACCCCGTACCGCGGGTGCGGTTCCACGATCTTGCCGTCGCGCAGGCCGCGGCCCGTGATCACCGCGCCGTCCGGCAGTCGGACCTTCTTCACGCCACTCCCCAGAGGTCTCTCAAGCGAAGACCAGCACCACCAGCGGCGGAACCCCTTCCGCCGCAACGCCTCCCCACGCCTGGTTGCGGGGACGGCTCAGCTCCGGCTGGTCGGCCACGGCCAGCACCACGCTGCCCAGCAGCGTGAACCACGACACGTAGAAGATCAGCGTACGACCCACGAGCTCCTGCCCGCCGTGCAACGCGAAAAGCCCCACGACCAGACCGCCGGCCAGGAACAGGTTGTAGAACCCCACCCCGAACGCCCACAGCCGGATCGCCGGCACGTCCGAGGCGGGCTGGCCGAACATCGACCGGTGCACCCGCCCGATCGGGAACGCCTCGCAGATCCACACGACCACGTGGACCAGGGCGGCGATCCCGGCGGCGACCTGGGCGACGACGCTCACTGCGACACCCCGTGCCGCGACAGCGCCTCCAGGCCGTTCGACGACAGGTCGCGGAAGAACGCGCCCATCCGCTCCCCCACGGCGAACGCCAGGAACTGCACGGACGGCGTGTGCACGGTGAAGGTGTGCAGGGCGTCGGGCGGGATGGCGATGGCGTCACCCGGTGACAGGTCGTGCAGCTCTCCCTCGAGGAACACGGCCATGCGCCCGTGCAGCACGTAGTACACCTTCGGCCACGGAGTCCGGTGCGGTGGCGCGGCCTCGTCGCGCGGTGCGTCCACCTCGAACAGTTCGCAGGCACCACCGGTGTCCTTGCCGGAGATGCGGACGGTGATCTTCGCGTCGGGCACGGACAGCTCTTCGCCCTCGCCGGCTGTTGTCAGCATGCCCGGAAGGGTCCGCTCGTGGCGGGAGCGGCTGCATCCCGGAAAACTGGGATCCCCGCCGGGGCCGGCCCGGGCGCATACTGCGAAGCATGTGGGAGGGTCGGGCGCAGGGCGCGCGACGCGACGTCACGGCACTGGCGAGCGCGGGGCTCAACGTCGCGGAACTGCACGCGGCGGCCATCGCGCTGGTGGACCACGTCGTCCCGTGCGAACTCACCTGCTGGGCGTCGATGGACCCGGACTCCGGAGCGTTCAGCACCATGACGAGCGGCGCCAACCGCATCCCGCAGCAGTACGAACCCGTGCTCGCGACGTGCGAGTACACGCCCGGCGAACCGCACACGTTCGCGGCACTGGCCCAGCGCGGCGACACGGTGGCAAGGCTCGAGGACCAGCGGTCGACCCGGCTCAACGAGGTCTGGCGGCCGCTGGGCCTACGGCACGAACTGCGGGCGTTGTTCCGCGCCGACGAGACGTGCTGGGGTGGCGCGGGAATGGTGCGCACCGGCGACTTCAGCGAGCGCGAACTGGAGTTCATGGTCTCCGTGGCTCCCGCTCTCGGCGCCGCCACCCGGGTCGCGGCACGGACGGCGGCCCGGCGGACGGGGACGCCCGCCATCGTCGTCGTCACCGGTGACGGGACGATCCGCGCGTCGACCGCCTCCACGGCGCAGTGGCGCGACGAGCTGGAGGAGGTCGCGCCGGGCCGGTTCGCGGTGATGCTGCGGGCGGCGGCCGCGGGAGCGCGCTCGGGCACGTTCAAGGCGCGGGTCCGCGACGCCCACGGCGGCTGGGTCCTGCTGGAGGCGAGCAGGCTCGTGGGCGACGACGACTTCGACGCGGCCGTGACGATCAGCCGGGCGTCCGGCGCGGACCTGCTGGGGCTGCTGCTCAAGGCGCACGGCGTGACCAGCCGCGAGCAGGACGTCTGCCACGAGGTGCTGGCCGGGCAGCCGACGTCGGAGATCGCGGCACGCCTCACCATCTCGCCGTACACCGTGCAGGACCACCTCAAGTCGCTGTTCGCGAAGTTCGGCGTCCGCAGCCGCGCGGAGCTCGTCGCCAAGCTGTCCTGACCGGCCGCCCCGCCGGAGGTGCTGCCGGGCCGCAGGTTCAGCGAACGGCGCCCTGCGGCCACAGAACCGTGACCGGCACACCGCGCGACCGCGCGTAGGCCACCACGTCGGCCGTGCCGCCGGGGCCGCGTCCCGGCCGGCCGTCCCACACCGCGAGCAGCGAGTCGGACTCGTCGACCATCCGCCGGCCCGCCTCCCTGTAGGCCTCCGGGTCCGGTGTGACGTGCGGGAGCTGGACGACCCGGCCCGCACGCGCGAGCAGGCCGTCGTACACGGGCCGGTACCCCTCCGGCAGCGCCTCGCGGTAGCGCGTGGCCGGCAGCACGGCGACGAGCTCACCCCCGGCGTCCAGCACGGCCTGCGCGAACACCGCGTCCGCGCCGTCGGCAAGGCACGACACGCCCACCACCGCGGTGTCCGAGCCGTCGCGTGCGACGACGGCGCGGATCATCCGGCCGACCTCCTCCTCCAGTTCGGAGGAGAGGCCGCGGTGTCCGGTGATGGCGAGCCGAGTCGTCACCCGTGAAGGATAGGCAGAGCGGTGTCAGCGGCGGTTCCGTTCCGCGATGGCCAGGTAGTGGACGTTGGTCATGACGCCGAGGACGTTGCCGAACGGGTCGACCACCGACGCCGTCACGAACCCCTCGCCCCGCACGCGCGGCTCGTCGTGCGGCTTCGCCCCGAGCTCGCGGAGCCGCTCCAGCGTCGCCTCCAGGTCGTCGACCGCCCAGTACAGGATCTGCCCGCCGGGGGCGTCCGAGGGCGTCACCGCGAACTTCCGGTTCACGATGCCGAGCTCGGCCTGGTAGTCGCCGATCCGGAACTCGACGTAGCCCAGCACGCCGTCGGGGGTGCTCCGCTCGAAGTACGCGTCGACCCCGAGGAACTCCGCGTACCAGTCGCGGGCCTCGGCCAGGTCGTCGGCGAAGTAGGACACGGTCGACATTCCTCGCAACACAACTGCCTCCAGGGAGTTTCGGTCCGTTGCCGGTGAGCTTCGGCCGTAAAGTGCTCATCCACTGAGCACTTTCCGCGGGAATCTGGAGACATGCGCGCAGACCGTCTCGTCGCCACCCTTCTGCTGATGCAGGCCCGCGGCCGGGTGACCGCCGCCGAACTCGCCGAGGAGCTGGAGGTCTCCCGCGCCACCGCGCGCCGCGACCTGGAGGCGCTGTCCGCGGCGGGGGTACCCGTGTACCCCCAACGCGGACGGGGCGGCGGCTGGTCGCTGGTCGGAGGTGCCCGCACGGACCTCAGCGGGCTCACCTCGGCGGAGGCGCGGGCGTTGTTCCTGGTCGCCGGGCCCGCGACGTCCGTCGCACCGGAGATCAGGTCGGCTCTGCGCAAGCTCGTGCGGGCGTTGCCGCGGACCTTCCGCGCCGACGCCCAAGCCGCTGCCGGGGCGACGGTCGTGGACACGGCGGCGTGGGGCGAGGACGCGAAGGACCGGCCGGACCTGGTGGCGGTGCTGCAGGAGGCCGTGGTGCGGCAGGTGCGGGTCCGGCTGACCTACCGCAAGCGGGGCGAGGCACCCCGAGGCCGCGTGGTCGACCCGTGGGGGCTCGTCGACAAGGACGGCACCTGGTACTTCGTCGCCGGCACGGACGACGGGCAGCGCACGTTCCGGCTCGACCGGGTTCTCGGCGCCTCCCTCACCGGCACCCCCGCGTCCCGGCCCGCCGGCTTCGACCTGGCGGGCGCCTGGGACGAGGTGGTCACCACCGTGGAGCGCAAGCGGTCGGAGACGACGGCGGTCGTGCTGGTACCCACGCGGTTCCTGGAGATCTTCCGGCACCAGCACGGCCGCCACTGCACCGTCGTCGAAGAACGGGGCGAGCACGCGAAGGTCGAGCTGACGGCGCCACGCCCGCTGGACATCGCGCGCAACGTCGCGGGCTGGGGCGGCCTGGTCACGGTCGAGTCGCCCGAGGTCGAGGAGCACCTGGCGCGCATCGGCGCCGAGCTCGTCAGCCGATACCCGCGTGCCGCTCCAGCCGAGCCAGCCGAGTCATGATCATCTCCAGGACCTGGGCCGGGTCCGGTGCCGCCTTGCGCTGCTTCTGCAGGTGCGCGATGCCCGCGAGCGCCGTCTGCACCGCCCGGCGCGCGCTCTTGATGTCCACGCCCAGCCGCCGCAGCTCCTCGCCGCCCCCGCCGTCCGGTTCGGCGACGATGCCGAGCAGCAGGTGCTCGCAGCCCACGTAGTTGTGCCCCAGCGCGATCGACTCGACGACCGCGAGCTCCAGCGCGGACGCCGCGTCGTCGGCGAACCCCGGCCCGTCACCGGTGCTCGCGGGAGCGGACGACAGCGAGCCGGGGTCGATGTCGAGCGCCCGGAGCACTTCCAGGGCGAGGTTCGCGCCTTCGGAGACCATGCCGGCCAGCAGGTGCGCCGTGCCGATCTTCGAGCCCCGCGCGCTCCCGGCGGCGTTCTCGAGCGCCTTCCACGCCCGCTCGGTGAACTGCGGGGGTCTGTCGCTTGCGAGATCCTCGAACGTGAGTGCGCGGATCGCGGTGATCCGCTTGACCGAACCTTCGAGTGCCCGTTGGCAGATCGCCGACACGGGGATGTTCATGTCCTTCACGGATTCCGCCAGGTCATCGGGGAGGTACACGTTGATTTTTGGCATAACCCCATTAGTACCCCCATATGGGGTTATGGTCAACGGCGAACGCGGCAACCGTCACACTTGTGAGTGATCAGAGGGGACGGGAGCACCCGCGTGGAGGAGAGCAGCAGGCTCATCGGTAGCCGCTACCAGCTGAAGAAGAAGATCGGCCAGGGCGCGATGGGAGTCGTCTGGCAGGCCTATGACGAGCAACTCCAGCGCGTGGTCGCGGCGAAGGAACTGCTCGCGCTGGACGGTGTCGACGACGCCAGGGTCGAGCGCGCGAAGGTCAGGGCGATGCGCGAGGCCCGGCTGGCGGCACGACTGGAGCACCCGAACGCCATCCGCGTCTACGACGTCGTGGAGGACGACGGGCGCCCCTGGCTGATCATGGAGTACCTGCCGTCGCGCAGCCTCGCCGCCGTCATCGCCGAGCAGGGCACCCTGCCGCCGCGCGAGGTGGCCCGCATCGGCTGCTACACCGCCGCCGCGCTGGCCGCCGCGCACCGCCACGGCATCCAGCACCGCGACGTGAAGCCCGGCAACGTCCTGATCGGCGACCAGGAGGTCAAGATCACGGACTTCGGCATCTCGCGCGCCACCGGCGAGGACGCCACGGCCACCGCGACCGGCACCGTCGGCACACCCGCGTTCTTCTCCCCCGAGGTCGCCCGCGGCGAGGACACCGGTCTGGCCTCCGACGTCTTCTCGCTCGGCGCGACGCTCTACAACGCCGTCGAGGGCAACCCGCCCTTCGGCACCGCGGACAACCACCTCGCGATGCTGCACCGCGTCGCCGGCGGCGCGATCATGCCGCCCGCCAACGCCGGTCCGCTGCTCGCGCCCGTGCTGTTCCGGCTGATGGCCAACGAACCCGAGCGCCGGCCGACCATGCAGGAGGCCGTCCACCTGCTGGCCGCGGTCGTCAACGAGACGCCGCAGGCCTCCGAGGCGACGGTGGTCATCCCGTCGACCGTGCAGCTGCCGGTCGAGGCCCAGCCCGAGGGGAAGGCGAAGCAGGATGCCGGTGCCGCGGCGGCCGGGCTGGTCGCGGGTGCGGCGGCGAGCGAGGCGGCCGGACTGACGGCCCCCAAGCCCGAGGCCGCCGAGGCGACTCCCCAGGCGACCCCCGAGCCGGAGCCGGAGCCGGAGCCCGAAGCGGTACCGGAACCCGAGCCATTGCCGGCACCGGAACCCGAGCCGCAGGCGGCACCGCAGCCCGCGCCCGAACCCGAGCCGAAGCCCACCGTCGTCCAGGCGGCCGTGCCGAGCGCCGCGGCCGCCGAGACGCCCCCGCCCGCGCCTCCCGCCGAGGACGAGAACCGCCGCAGGTTCCCGCTCGTCCCCATCGCGATCGTCCTGCTGGTGATCGCGGTCGGCGTCGGCTCGTTCCTGTTGTGGCCCAAGGGCGACGGCGGCCAGAACGCCCAGGCTCCGACGAGCGGCCCGCAGTCGACGGGAACGCAGGCCCAGCCGACGACCGGGGAGACCCAGTCGCAGTCGCAGCCGCCCGCGGAGACCAGCCAGACGCCACCGGCCGGCTCGCAGACGCCCCCGCCGCAAAACACCCCGAGCCAGCCCCCGCAGCCGCCCGCCGGACCGGCCAACGCCCAGGAGGCGCTCACCTCCTACTACGCGTTGCTGCCCGGCGACCTGCCGACGGGCTGGACGTTGCTCACCGACTCGTTCAAGGCGGGACGCGGGCTGACCTGGGAGGGCTACCAGTCGTTCTGGCGCAATTACACCTCGGTGCAGCTCTCGAACTTCGTGCCGCAGGGTCCCAACGCCGTCACGGCGACGCTGCAGTACCTGCAGGGCCAGAACGTCGTCCTGACCGAGACGCACACGTTCACGTTCGTGCAGCAGAACGGCAAGTGGCTGATCAACAGTCAGGCATGATCTCCCCATGACCCGACGCGCACTCGTCACCGGAGCCTCCCGCGGCATCGGCGCCGCCATCGCCCACGCGCTCGCGAGCGGTGGCCACCGCGTCGCCGTCCACTACCGCTCCGGCGCGGACGAGGCGCGGGCGGTGGCGGCAGCGCTGGACGGAGACGGCCACGTCACCGTCCAGGGCGACCTGGGCGCTGACCAGGCGGGGCAGGTCGTGGCCGAGACCGTCGAGAAGCTCGGCGGTCTCGACGTCCTGGTCAACAACGCGGGCATCTACTTCCACCACCCCATCGGCACCACGAGCTTCGAGGAGTGGCAGCAGGCCTGGCGCCGCACGGTCGAGCTCAACCTGTACGGACCGGCCGATCTCGCCTGGCACGCCGTGCGGCACATGCAGCCCGGTGGTCGCATCATCAACGTCGGCTCCCGGGGCGCCTTCCGCGGCGAACCGGACGCCCCGGCGTACGGCGCGGCCAAGGCCGGTCTGCACGCGATGACCCAGTCGCTGGCCCAGTCCCTCGCCCCGAAGGGCATCGCGGTCGCGGGCGTCGCGCCGGGGTTCGTGCGCACCGAGATGGTCACCGACCTGCTCGACAGCCCGGCGGGCGACGAGATCCGCGCGCAGAGCCCGTTCGGGCGCGTCGCCGAGCCCGAGGAGGTCGCCGCGGCCGTCGCGTGGCTCGCCACCGAGCACGCGGTCTGGGCCAGCGGCACGATCATGGATGTGAACGGGGCCTCCTACCTGCGGTGACGTCTCGCAGGTCCGACCGGAACGAGTTCCGGTCCCGAGTCGATCTTCCGGCAACCGGTCTAGACCACTAACGTCCGCGGTGGGCGCTCGACGAAGTGGAAGGCCACCCCTGCAATGCGTTCACTCCGCTCCCGCCTCGGTGCCGCCGGCCTCGCGCTGGCCGCCGCCGCGGCGACCCTGACCGTCATGGCGCCTGCCGCGCAGGCCGCCTACCCCGCCGGGTTCAAAAGCGTCGGCTACATGCCGTCGTGGTCCGGCAACGTCAGCACGCTCCCCTACAACAAGCTGACGCACATCAACTACTCGTTCGTGCTGCCGAACGCCAACGGCACGCTCCAAGGAGTGCCGGACCCCGCCAAGCTGCAGCAACTGGTGAGCCTCGGCCACCAGAACGGCGTCAAGGTCTCGATCGCCGTCGGCGGCTGGAACGACGGCAACGACGACAACTTCGAGATCCTCGCGGCCAGCGCCAACGGCCGCACGACGTTCGTCAACGCGTTGATCAACCTCGTCAACCAGTACAACCTCGACGGCGTCGACATGGACTGGGAGTACCCGGACCCGGGCGTCGAGGGCGACAACTACACGCTGCTGATGCGCCAGCTCGGCGACCAGCTGCACAGCCGGGGCAAGCTGCTGACCGCGGCCGTCATCTCCGAGGGCGGCACGGCGAACGGCGTGCAGCCCGCGGTGTTCGGCATCGTCGACTGGCTGAACATCATGGCCTACGACGGCGGCAGCCCGCACGCGAACTACGACTGGTCGATCGCGTCGGTCAACTTCTGGAAGAACCGGGGGCTGCCCGCGAGCAAGGCGGTCCTCGGCGTGCCGTTCTACAGCCGGCCGACCTACATCTCCTACCGCGACCTCGTCGCGCAGGACCCGGCCAACGCCAACCGCGACACCTACAACGGCAACTCCTACAACGGCCTGCCGACGATCCGGCGCAAGACCCAGTGGGCGCTGGCCAACGCGGGCGGCATCATGAACTGGGAACTGTCCCAGGACACCACCGGCAGCACCAGCCTGCTCAACGCCATCTGGGAGACCGCCGGCGGCGGCACCCAGCAGCCCACCGGCGGCACCATCACCGGTTTCGGCGGCAAGTGCGTGGACGTGGCCGCGGCGAGCTCCGCCAACGGCAGCGCGGTGCAGCTCTACACGTGCAACCGCACCAACGCGCAGCAGTGGACGCGCAACGGCAACACCCTGCGCGCCCTGGGCAAGTGCCTCGACGCGTCCGGTACCGCCAACGGCTCCGTGACGCAGCTGTGGGACTGCACGGGTGCGGGCAACCAGCAGTGGACCTTCGAGTCGAACGGCCAGCTGCGCAACGCGGCGTCAGGAAGGTGTCTCGACGCCACCGGGAACAGCTCCGCCGACGGCACCAGGCTCCAGCTCTGGGACTGCGCCGGCACCGCCAACCAGCGGTGGACGATCAACGCCTGACTTCAGGAACTTCAGACCGATGACGCAGCCGATGATCCCGGCGAGGAACACGATCTTCCACGCGGAGACCGGTTCCTCACCGGTGATCATCGCCCACGTCACCGTCAGGGCCGCACCGACGCCGACCCACACGGCGTACGCGGTGCCGACCGGAATCCGTTTCATGCCCACGGAAAGCCCGACCATGCTCAGCGTGGCGGCCACCACGAAGAGCACGTAGGCCCCCTGGGACAGCGCCGTCGCCCACACGGCTTCGAGCACGGCGCTCGCCAGCAACACGGCCCAGTGCATCAGCTCACCACCTTCAGGCCCGCGACGCAGCCGATCAGCGCGACCAGCAGCAGCGCCCGCGCCACCCCGAGCTTCTCCTCACCGCGCAGCACCGCGACGAGCACCGTGAGCACGGCCCCCACGCCGACCCACACCGCGTACGCCGTGCCGACCGGGATCCCCCGCATCGCCCACGCGAGACCGACGACGCTCAGCGTCATCGACACGGCGAACACCACCACCGGCCAAGGCCTGCGGAACCCGCGCGACGCCGCGAGCGCCGTCGCCCACACCGCCTCCAGCACGCCGGAGGCCACCAGCACCACCCAGTACATTGGTACGATCGTACCAGAAACGCTCCCGCGTGGCCGCTACGATCCCGTGCTGTGGCTCCCAGCCTGGAGAACCTGCTGGTCGTAGGCGTCGCGTCGAGCGCCCTGTTCGACCTGTCCTCCTCCGACGCCGTCTTCCACGCCGAGGGCGAGCAGGCCTACCGCGCCTACCAGGAGGCGCACCTGGACGACCCGTTCGCGCCGGGCGTCGCGTTCCCGTTCCTGCGCAGACTGCTGCGGCTCAACGCGTCGGGACCGCTCGTCGAGGTCATCGTGCTGTCGCGCAACTCCCCCGACACCGGCCTGCGCATCCTGCGGTCGGCGGCCCACCACGGCCTCACGATCACCCGCGCGATCTTCACCGAGGGCCGCGCGCCGCACGAGTTCATGCCGGCGCTGAACATGTCGCTGTTCCTGTCCGCCAACGAGAACGACGTCCGGAAAGCGACGCTGGCCGGCATGCCCGCGGGCCAGGTCCTCAAGTCCTCGTTCCAGGACGACGATGATCCCGCGCTGCGCATCGCGTTCGACTTCGACGGCGTCCTGGCCGACGACGCCTCCGAGCGCATCTACCAAAGCGGCGGCCTCGACCACTTCCAGCGGCACGAGGCCACGAACGTCGTCACCCCGCTCGACCCCGGCCCGCTGCGCGACTTCCTGGCCGGCGTGAACCGCGTCCAGCGCCAGGCCGAGTCCCGGATCCGCGTGTCGGTGGTGACCGCCCGCTCCGCGCCCGCGCACGAGCGCGCGATCAACAGCCTCAAGGCCTGGGGACTGACGGTGAACGACGCGTTCTTCCTGGGAGGACTCGAGAAAGCCCCGATCCTCGACGTGTTGAGGCCGCACATCTTCTTCGACGACCAGCGCGGCCATCTCACCCAGACAGTGCCGTGCGTGCACATCCCGTTCGGCATCGCCAACGAGTGATCAGCGGTGCCACCACCGCTTCGGCTTTCCCGGCGCCCGCACCGGGTCCAGCCCCTGCCCTCCAGCCACGTCACGCTTTCGGCGTCGGTCGTGGTGTTCACCGGGAGCGCCACGATCCGCGGATCGCCGTCGCAGGGAAGAAAAGGCCCGGCCATCCGAAGACGACCGGGCCTGATCCTGAGCGGGCCTACCTCGTGAGACCGTCCTCGATCGCCTTGATGATCGCCGGCCGCAGCTCCGCCGCCGTGATGATCGCGTCGACCGCGCCGACCTCCACCGCGCGCTGCACGCTGTGCACGCGGTCGAACTCGGCGGCCATCTCGTTGAGCTTCTCCGTCCGCACCGACTGCCGCGTGGACGACAGCTCGGCGGTCAGCGCGGCGCGCTCGGCACCGGATGCCTCGGCCACGGCGGACTCCAGCTTCTTCACGCGCGGGTCGTTGGCCGTGCGGCCGTCGACCTCGCGGGCGAACACCACGGCCGCGGCGGGTGCGCCGCCGATGACCGAGGCGAAGGAGCCCTCGACCGCGAGCACGGTCATGGACGGGTTCAGGGCCTTCGAGAAGACCACGAACGCGCCGCCGTGGTAGCGCGAGATCACGGTGAAGACGATCGGGCCGCGGAAGTTGACGATCGCGCGGCCGATCTCGGCGCCGTACTCGAGCTGCAGCTCCCGCATCGACTCCGGTGAGCCGTCGAAGCCGGACAGGTTCGCGAGCACCACCAGCGGGCGGTTGCCCGAGGCCGCGTTGATCGCGCGGGCCGCCTTCTTCGACGACTTCGGGAACAACGTGCCGGCGGTGTAGGTGTCCGGGCCGTCGGTGGGCGGGAAGCCGGTGCGGGCCACGCCACGCGACTCGATGCCCAGCAGCGTCACCGGGATGCCGCCGAGGTGCACGTCCTGCACGACGGCGGTGTCGGCGTCGGCCATGCCCGCCCAGCGCTCCAGCACGTCGTGGTCCTGGTCGGACAGGGCGCGCATCACCGTGCGGATGTCGAACGGCTTCTTGCGGTCCGGGTTCGCCTCGGTCGAGAAGATCTCGCCGACCGTGGTGAACGGGCTGTCGCCGACGACGTGCGGGTACGACGAGACGTCCCGGGACACGGGGTCCGACGTGGCGACGCGGCGCGGACCGGCCTCACCGGGGGCGATGTAGCTGTGCTCGTAGTGCGCCAGCAGCACGTCGAACGCCGACCGCAGGTCCGGGGCCCAGTACTGCGCCTGGCCGTTCGGGCCCATGACGCGGTCGTAGCCGCCGATGCCGTAGTTGTCCTCGGCCGAGACGCCGCCGGAGAAGTCGAGCGCCTGCTTGCCGGTCAGCACCATCGCCGAGTCCGGCGTCATGACCAGGATGCCCTTGGTGTGCATGAGCATCGTGGCCTCGGCGTTCCAGTACGGCTGGGCGCCGACGTTGATGCCGTTGACGACGACGTTGATCTCGCCGCCGTCCTGCGTGAACTCGACGATCCGCTTGAGCGCCGCGGCCACCCAGTCCATGTTCTCGACACCGGAGCTCATCGAGATCTTCGCGCCGGACGACAGGGAGAACCACTCCAGCGGAACGGAGAGCTCCGACGCCAGGTCCAGGGCGTGGATCACCCGCGAGCACTCGGGCTCGGCCAGCGCGCCCAGCGACTTGGTCGGGTCGCCCAGCAGCACCACGCGCTTCATGCCCTCGGGGTACGCGGGCGTCGGCGTGGTCACCACACCGACGACGATGCCGGCCTTGTTGCCACCGCGCGGGCGGTCGACCGGCACCAGCGCGCCGTCGACGAGGTCGTGCTCGACGAACGAGCCGCCGTCGCCGACGAGCATGTCGACCAGCTCGTACGGGTAGATCGTGCCGCGCGACTGGGCGCGCAGGACGTTCTGCCGGTAGTCGTCGAGCGGCTGGATCGGGGTGGTCGGCGGCTGCACGAACGAGAACCGCACGCCCGAGCCGGCGTCCTGGGCGATCCGCACGCCGACGTCGCTGAGCTCGCCGGACACGGGGTCCTTGCGGCGCGCCAGGAACAGCACCTCCTCGAGGTCGAGGCCCGTGGTCGTCGGCAGCACGCGCTGGCCGATCGCGTCCAGGTCCTTCGACGACAGGTCGGTGGGCGGCCACGCGTAGAGCACCACGCGGTTCGTCGCGAGACGGGTGCGGCCACCGGACTGCGCACGGGCGCGGCGGATGCCGTCGAGGCACGTGGCCAGCACGTCCTCCGCGGCGGGCAGGGCGACGATCCGGCCCTCGTCGTCGCGCAGCGGCGTCAGGTCGCGGACCTGGCCGAGCGCGACGAGGCGCTCGTCGGACTTGTTCGCCTTGGCCACCGCGCGGAACAGGTACACGTCCTCGTCCACCGAGGACAGGCGGGTGAGGTCGAACTCGCGCAGGCGTTCGAGCTGCATGCGTTCGGCGATGCGCGGGTGGAGCCCGCGCACCAGCCTCTCCTCCGCGAACCCGCCGGACGACGGGCGGAACGTGAAGTGGTGGTGCATCGACTCGCCGCGGCGGCCCGCGACCGTGGTGGTGATGCGGGTGATCGTCGGCGGCAGCTGGTGCGCGGCCAGTGCCGCACCGAGCCCGGCGGCCATCTCGTCCTGGTCGGACGGACCGTCGGCCCAGTTCACGTAGAGGTCGGCGACGACGGCGCTGCCCTCACCGTGCTTGACGACGTCACCGATGGCGTCGGTCAGCGACGGGAACTCCACCGCGGTCGTGATGAGCCGGGTCTGCTCCGGTTCGTTCTCCGCGATGAAGAACGAACCGCTGACGCGCGGGTTCTCCAGCGCCTTCTTGGTGTAGTAGCGGCGGGCCAGCACCTCGAGCAGCGGGGTGTTGTCGGCGCCGGGCTTGCCGATGCGCTGGCCGAGCAGGCGCACCAGCGGTTCGGCCGACGCGACCATGGCGACGATCCGCTCCTCGCGGTCGGCGGCCCGCGGGTGCGCGTCGAGGTGGATCAGGTGCTTGCGGACCTCGCTGTGCACGCGGGCGCGGTTGCGGCGCACCAGCGGCTGCGCGAACCACGTGAACACGACGCTGCGGGCGAGGTCGGCGACCGCCGGGTAGCGGACCTGCGTCGCGGCGACGATGCGCTCCAGCACCAGGCCGACGCGCACCCGCTCGGACTCGACCGGCGGCGCCTCCTCGACCCACAGGCGCAGCAGGGCCGTCGCGACGGCCGCGTCGAACACACCGCGACGCTGCGCCACGAAGATGCGGAAGACCGCCTGCTCCAGCTGCGGCGTGCGGTCCAGCTCGGTGATGCCGTAGTGGCCCATCACGTTCGTCAGCTTGGCGCGGAAGCTCTCCGGCAGCGCCGCGCGGTCCGCGTCGAGCGTCTTCAGGTAGGTGTGGAAGTGCTCGCGCGGGGAGTGGATGTGGTTCTCGGGCTTGCTCTCCTCGCCCGCGGGACGGTTGCGCGAGAGGTCGCACAGGTCGGCGAAGATGCCGAGCAGCTGCGCCTCCGCGACGAGCGGCCGTTCCTTCAGGTCCTTCCGCGCGCGCAGGTAGTCGGTCAGCACGCGGTCGGTGTCCGCGGCCGTGGTGTCGAAGCCCAGCAGCAACGCCCGCAGGTCGTCCTGACCGCGTGCGGCGAGCTCCTCGGGACGGACGTCCGTGCGCGGGGCCGGCAGCTCCAGCTCGACCGACGACTCGGACTTCGCCACGTCGGCGGCGCCGGAGGAGTCCTCGACCTCCTCGAGCTTCAGCAACGCGCCACCGGCGGGCACCTGCGTGCCGACGACGACGTTGAGCTCCTTCAGGCGGGCGCGGAACGGCGCGCGCAGCACCGTCTCCATCTTCATCGCCTCGAGCACCAGGACCGGGGCACCGGCCTCGACCTCGGCACCGACCGCGAGCGGCGTGGCGACGACCAGCGCCGGCATGGGCGAGCGCAGGACGCCGCCCTCGTCGCGGGTGACGCGGTGCGTGACGCCGTCGACCTCGACCTGGTGGACCGGGCCGTGCGTGCCGGTGACGACGCGGAACCGCGTGCCGTTGACGGTGATCTGGCCGACGTGGTGGTCGAAGCGCTCGACGTCGACGTCACCGGTCAGCACGGTGTCGGAGTCCGCCGCGCACACGCCGACGCGGTACTTCGCGGGACCGACGCGGGCGACGTTCACGACGTAGGGCTGGCCGCGCAGCACGAACTCCAGCTTGCGCGCGCCCTCGTGGTTCGTGCGCGGCTGGCCGCCGCGGGCGGACGCCAGCAGCTCGGAGCGGTTGATCTGCTCCTCGTCCTCGTAGACCTCGATGCCGGCCGCGGCCAGCGCGATCGCGGAGTGGCGGTGCGAGACCAGGCCGCCGTCGGCGCGGACGCGGTCGATCCACGAGGTGTCGGCGGAGCCGTCGATCACGGCGGGCTCGTCGAGCAGGTCGAGCACGAAGCTCTTGTTGGTCGTGCCGCCCTCGATGATGACCGTGGTCTCGGCCATCGCGCGGCGCAGCTTGCCGAGCGCCTCGTCGCGGTCGCGGCCGTACGCGATGATCTTGGCGATCATCGAGTCGAAGTCGGCGGGGATCTGCGAGCCCTCGGCGACACCGGTGTCGACGCGGATGCCGGGGCCCGCGGGCAGCTCCAGACGAACGATCGTGCCGGGGCACGGCGCGAAGTCGCGGTCCGGGTCCTCGGCGTTCAGGCGTGCCTCGACGGCGTGGCCCTGCTCGACGGGCTTGGCGCCTTCGAGCTTGCCGCCACCGGCGACGTGCAGCTGCGCCTTGACGAGGTCGAACCCCGTGGTGATCTCGGTGATCGGGTGCTCGACCTGCAGGCGGGTGTTGACCTCGAGGAACGCGAAGAGCTTCTCACCGGGGTGGTAGAGGAACTCGACGGTGCACGCGCCGCGGTAGCCCACCGCGTTCGCGAGCCGCTCGGCCGAGGCCTTCAGCTCGTCGACCTGGTGCTGCTCCAGCACGCAGGAGGCCGACTCCTCGATGATCTTCTGGTTGCGCCGCTGCACCGAGCAGTCGCGGACGCCGAGCGCCCACGCCGTGCCCTGGCCGTCGGCGATGACCTGCACCTCGACGTGCCGGGCGCCGGTGACGAGGCGCTCCAGGAACATCACGCCGGAGCCGAACGCGCGTTCGGCCTCCAGGCTGGTGCGCTCGAAGTTCTCCTCCATCTCCTCGGGGGAGGTGATCTTGCGGATGCCGCGGCCACCACCACCGGCGGTCGCCTTCAGCATCAGCGGGTAGGTGACCTCCTCGGCCACCTCGAGCGCGCGCTCGAGGTTCTCGACGGCGCCACGGCTCCACGGCGCGACGGGAACGCCGACCTCCTCGGCGATCAGCTTCGAGCCGATCTTGTCACCGAGCTTGCGCATGGCCTCGGCGGACGGCCCGACGAAGGTGACCCCGACCTTCTCGCACAGCTCGGCGAACTCGGGGATCTCGGCGACGAAGCCCCAGCCGACCCACGCGGCGTCGGCCTTCGTCTCGACGAGGGCCTTCTCCAGCACCTGGAGGTTCAGGTACGGGCGGTCGGCCGCCAAGCCGAGGTTGTAGGCGAGGTCGGCTTCCCTCACGAAGGGCGCCGACTTGTCGACATCGGTGTACAGGGCGACGGTCTCGATCCGTTCCCCTGACTCGGCGGCGAGTTCACGGACGGCGTGGATCAGCCGCATTGCGGCTTCCCCGCGGTTGACGATCGCTACACGACTGAACAACGACTTCTCTCCTCGCGGACAGACAACCTCAGCGGCAGTCGCCGCCCAATCGATGTACACACTCTCGTCTACTACCCGGTAACAAAACCGCTGGAGCGGAACGAGTTGAGCAGCGTGCTTTGTATGAAATCAACAAGGCGCCAGGTCCTCGGCACAGCTTCACTTGAGCCCGTGTCCCAACTCACCGCCGCATCGGGGCGACCACGACCGCGGGCCGCCCCGCCACGGCGTCAGGACAGCGGGACGCGGATCACGCTCCCCGGGGTGATGGTGTCGGGATCCGTGATGACGTGCGGGTTGGCCCGCACCAGCCGCGTGTAGAGGTTGCCGGCGCCGTAGAAGTGGGTGGCGATCCCCCACAGCGTGTCGCCGGGTTTGACCTCGTACTCCTGGTAGACGCGGTAGCCGGGCACGATCCGCGGCCCGTACACGACCGGCACGATGACCTTGTCGAGCTCCGCGCCGTCCTTGGGCGACTGCCAGAACACCTCGACGAAGAGCCGGTCGAGCGCGAACGACGCGCCCGAGACGTCGACCTCGATCCGGAACTGGCCGTGGCCGCCGCCCCCGTCGCCTGCCGTGAAGCCGCCCACGACCTCGTCGTGGCCTTCGTGGATCCGGTAGCCGAACTGCGCCTCGAACGCCCCGCCCGCGGTACCCGCGACCTGGACACGGCTCCCGACCAGGCCGAGCGGCCGGGGCTGCTGGATGTCGATGGACATGGTTCCCCTTTCCTCCGCTGTTGAGGTCGCGGGGAGCGAGGGGGTCGTTGCCGGGGTTCACCCCGGTGGCGCAACGGCTGGTGGTGGAGGTCGGAGTCGAACCGACTCTGCGCGAGGGCTCCCGTTTTACAGACGGGCGGGGCTCCACAGCCCCTTCTCCACCATTGCTCGTTCATTCTTCGAGCGCACGAAAAAGCCGCCCGACCCGCTGTGCACGGGTGGGCGGCTCTCGACGTCGGCGAGGCCTTACGGCGTCACGACGGAGAGCCTGAGCTGGGCGGATAGCTGCGATAACGGCGCATGCGGATCATCATGCGCGTTCACTCGCAGCGGCGCCAGCCATTTCTCGCGGACTTCCACGGAAACGCGGCTCCGGCCTCGGGCGATGTTGCCGACGACAAATCGCGGCGTGGAGGAGCACTTCACCGGCTCCGGCTCAGCCGTCCCGGTGCGTCCGCGATCACCGGGATGGAGGTGGTGCGGGAGTTCATTCCGGCCACCGCCGGGTAGCCACCTCGCATGCGACCAGTTCAAAAGGCCTCCGCAGCGGTCGGCGCGGCGTTCCTGCTCGTCGGGGTGCTCGGGTTCGTCCCCGGGATCACCTCGCGCTACGACGAGCTGGCGTTCGCCGGCCACTCCGGTGCCCTCCTGCTCGGCATCTTCGCCGTGTCCGTGCTGCACAACCTCGTGCACCTGCTGTTCGGCGTGCTCGGCCTGCTCGCCGCGAAGAGGGCCCAGGCCGCCCGCGCGTTCCTGATGGTCGGTGGCGGCCTCTACGTGTTCCTGTGGGTCTACGGCTCGGCGATCGGCGAGCACACCGACTCGAACTTCCTGCCGGTCAACACCGCCGACAACTGGCTGCACCTGGGCCTCGGCGCCGGGATGCTCCTGCTCGGCGTGGTGACCACCGCGGTCGAACGCGCCCGCAGCAAGTCCCCCGTCAACTGAACGGGGTCAGTTGAGCAGGGCGATCGACAGGTTCAGCGCCGCCGCGAAGCTCACCCAGCCCAGGTAGGGCACGAGGAGCAGAGCGGCGGCCCTGTTCCGCCGCCGGAACGCCACGACCAGCGCGGCGATCGCGAGCCACAGGACGACGATCTCGGCGAACGCCACCCAGAACCAGCCGAGACCGAAGAACAACGGCGTCCACGCCGCGTTGAGCACGAGCTGCCCGCCGAACAACGCCAGCTCGCCGCGGGTGGCACCGGACCGCCAGGCGAGCCAGCCCGAGACGGCGATCATCACGTAGAGCGTCGTCCAGACCGGTCCGAACAGCCACGCGGGCGGCGCCCAGGACGGCTGCTCCAGCGCCGTGTAGGTCGAGCCGGCGGAGACGGAGAACAGCGAGCCCACCACGGCGGTGACCAGCACCGCCCCGGCGACCAGGGCGAATGCGCGGACCGGGTGCCGGTCGGATACGAGCGTCATGCGACGCAGGTACCCGTTCACCGTCGCGGCGAAGCTCGCACGATCCCCAGCACGGCTTGGCGCGCTCGGCGGTGTCCGGCGGCCGGCCTCCCCGCCGCCGGACACCCGCGCCGCGCTACTTCCTCTTGCCGCTGAACAGGTCCTTGACCTGGTTGCCGCGCCGCCGCAGGCCCCATTTCGTCACGCGGATCAGCGCCTCGCGCACGATGTTGCCGCTCATCTTCGACTCGCCGAACTCGCGCTCCTGGAACGTGATCGGCACCTCGCGGACCCGGAAGCCCAGCTCGAGCGTCCGCCACAGCAGGTCGATCTGGAAGCAGTAGCCCGCGGAGGCGACCGAGGCGAGGTTGAGCTTGCGCAGGGTGTCCGCGCGGAACGCCCGGTAGCCGCCCGTCATGTCGCGGATGTTCGCGCCCAGGGCGAGCCGCGAGTACAGCGAGCCGCCCAGCGAGAGCAGCTTGCGCTGCGCCGGCCAGTTCACGACCTCGCCACCCGGCACCCAGCGCGAGCCGAGCACCAGGTCGGCCTGGGGCAGGGCGTCGAGCAGCCGGTGCAGCTGTTCGGGGGCATGCGACCCGTCGGCGTCCATCTCGCACACGACGCCGTAGTCCCGCTCCAGCGCCCACTGGAAGCCCGCGACGTACGCGGCGCCCAGACCGGCCTTCTCGGTGCGGTGCATCACGTGGACCCGGTCGTCCGCGGCCGCCATCTCGTCGGCGAGCTGCCCGGTGCCATCGGGGCTGCCGTCGTCGACCACCAGCACGTGCACGTCGGGCAGTGCCGTGTGCAGCCTCTTGACGATCTTTCCGATGTTGTCCCGCTCGTTGTAGGTCGGGATCACCACCAGCACCTGCCCGAGTTCCTGGTCAGGCTGCTGCGCCATTCGAGTCCTTCCGTCGTCGTGTGAAGCCCAGCGCCAACGCCACAAGGCCCGCAGCGGTGATCACCCACTCGGGCCAGGCTCCTAGCCGAGTCGCCAGCGTAGTCTGTGACCTCAGCGGCAGTGTCGCGACCAAGGCGTCCGGCTCGAACAGCCCCGTCTTCCGAGTGACGGAACCGTCGGGTTCGACGATAGCGCTGACGCCCGAGGTGGCGGCCACCACGACCGCCCTGCCGTGCTCGACGGCGCGGACCCTGGACATGGAAAGCTGCTGGTAGGTCATCTCCGTGTACCCGAACGTGGCGTTGTTCGTCGGGATCGCGATGATCGTCGCGCCGGCCGTCACGGAGTCGCGGACCACTGAGTCGAACGCCACTTCGTAACACGTGTCGATCGCGACCTTCGCGGGTCCCATGACGAAACCCTCCGGGTCCGTGCCGGGCTGGAAGACGCCCGCCCGGTCGACCTCGGACGCGAACAGCCGGAAGAACGACCGCATGGGCATCGTCTCGCCGAAGGGCTGCAGCTTGCGCTTGGTGTAGGTGTCCGTCGGCCCCTTCTCGGGGTCCCAGAGCACGACCTGGTTGCGCGGCAGCCCGTCGGTGCGGTCGAGCACCACGGCACCGACCGCGACCGGCGCCTTGATCGCCTTGGCGGCCGCGTCGATCACCGCGGCGGCGTCGGCGTTGCGGAACGGGTCGATGTCGGAGGAGTTCTCCGGCCAGATCACGACGTCGGGCTGCTCGGCCCTGCCCGCGGCGATATCGGCCGCGAGCTGCGTCGTCCGCTTGGCGTGGTTGTCGAGCACCGCCCGGCGCTGGGCGTTGAAGTCGAGCCCGGCGCGCGGCACGTTGCCCTGGATCGCGGCGACCGTGACGGTCCCGGCGGACGGGTCCACGCCGACGGGCACCACCAGCCCCGCCACCACCGGCACCGCGACCAGCGGCAGGCCGAGCTTCCAGTTCCTCACGAGCCAGAACAGCCCGAAGCCGGACAGCACCACCGCGAACGTCACGAGCGGCGCCCCGCCCAGCGACGCGAGGGGCAGGAACCAGCCCTCCGGCTGCCCGAACGCGATCTTGCCCCAGGTGAAGCCGCCGAACGGGAACACCCCGCGCAACGCCTCGTCCGCCACCCACAGGCACGCCGCCCACAACGGCCAGCCGGGCACCCGCGAGACGAGCGCCATCGCCGTCGTGCCGAGCGAGATCATCAGCGCGCACGCCAGCGACAGCGGCAGCGAGGCGACCAGCCCGACGAACTCGCCGGTCCACTGCAGCAACGGCACCATGAACCCGAGCCCGAACAACAGCCCGTATCCGAAGCCTGCGCGCGCACGCTTGCCGTAGATCACGTGCGCGAGCACCGCGAAGCCGACCGGCGCCAGGAACCACAGGGGGCGCGGCGGGAAGCTGAGGTAGACGAGCACTCCGCCCGCGACGGCGAGAGCCATGCTTGTGAGCAGCGGAAAGCTCACCTTCCGCCGGCGGGCGGGCGAGTGCGGCGATTCCGGCGCGACGGGGGGTGCGACCACCCGGCCAGCCTACGAGGCCGGAGGTGGACGGGACGTGTGGCCTCCGTCGATCCCGTGCCGGAACGGCGTCCACGGAGCACGATCGGCAAGCCACCCCGTTCGCCGTGGTCGAGATCCGGGAGGGCGACATTCGGGTACGTGACCCATTGGCCGTGGACGACTATTGGGGTGAACCGCCGTTGAGCGAAATGGCGGATGGCTGGTTCAACACCGGCCGCACGGACTATTTCGACAACGATGGCACCCGCACTTGAACGATCGCGGCAAAGACGTCATCGTGACCGGCAGGACTTCTGACAACGTTTGCCCGCGACTTCTCGACGGCTTCGTCGTCGCGCTTCCCGGCGTCCGGCACACGGCGGCTTTCGGGGGCCTGACATGGCACTCGACGAGGTCGAGCACCGGTTTCGGATCACCGGCGGACCGGATGTCGACGCCGACGGCATTGGGGACGGCGGCCGCAGAATTTGGGCGAGTTCCACCGGCCGCGGGCGTCGCGGTCGTCCCGGAACTGCCGTCGGCGAAAGCCGGAAAGGCGGACAAGCGCAAGCTCCGCCGGAAGTTTCGGTAAGGTTCCGCGTAAATCAGGAGGTGACGGATGCCCCGTCCAAGCGTGGAAGCCGAACGCAAGGCGCAGATCCTCGCGTCCACCTGCAAGGTGATCGCGGCCGAGGGCTTCCGCCACCTCCGGGTGTCCGACGTCGCCAGGGACGCGGGCGTCTCCGGTGGCACGGTCCACTACTACTTCGAGACCAAGCGCGAGCTCACCGACGCCGCGTTCGAGCACTGCTTCGAGCTCTCGGTCAAGCGCCGCCGCTGGATCCTCGAGTCCGACGAGCCCCCGCTGTCCCGCCTGCGCATGGTGGTCGAGTCGTACCTCCCCGAGGGCGCCGAGACCGTCGAGGCGTGGAAGGTCTGGGCCGAACTGTGGGTCGAGGCCATCCGCAGCCCCGAGCTGCAGGAGCTCAACGAGCGCTTCTACGGCGAATGGCGCGACATCGTGGCGGGGATCTTCCGCGACGGCCAGGCCTCCGGCGAGATCGCGGCGCCCGGAGACCCGGTCGAGCTGGCGAACATGATGGTGAGCATGCTCGACGGCCTCGCCCTGCAGGTGCTGGCCGGGTCGAAGGCCATGACGGTCGACACGATGCGCACCACGTGCCTGAGGTTCGTCGACCAGCTCACCACCGTGTCCGTCGGCTGACGCTTCGCGGGCCCCTGCTGTTGCGGTCAGGAGCCCCGGTATCGGGTGACGTGGCTCATCCGGGTCAAATCAGGGTTGGTCCCGATGCAACAAACCGCTGATCCTGGGCATCCTGGGTGCATGACCACGACAGTTGCTTTGAGCAGGCCCAGGACCAACCGGATGATCGCGGGTGTCTGCGCGGGGCTCGCCCAGCGCTGGGGGATGAAGGCGAGCACCGTGCGCCTTCTGTTCCTGCTGTCCTGCCTTCTGCCCGGACCGCAGTTCGTCGTCTACATCGTGCTCTGGGTGATCATGCCCAGCCGCAACTACTGATCAGCCCGCTGCCCCGTGCCGCTCACCGGCACGGGGCAGCGGCATGGTCTTCACGGCTACCGGCTCTGCTCGGAAGGTATGCCCGCCAGCTCCTCCATCAGGCTCGTGAACGCCTCCGGTTGCACCCGGAACCATCCGTCGAACGGCTGTGTCATGCCCACGCACAACACGCACACGATCGCCAGCACGGCCGAGGCGAGGCCCATCTGCAGGAAGTGCCGCTTGCGCGCGGTGAATCCGATCAGGATCGGGTAGATGACCATCGCGACGGCTCCGACGATCGTCCCGACCAGCATGATGCTGCCGGTGTTGTCGAGGCCCCTCGCCGAGTCGAGCCGGTCGCGCCGCAGGTCGGTGATCTCCCGCATCCGTTCGAGGGAGCGTTCCCGCGCGCTCTTCACCTCCTCCGGGGTGGAGGGCAGGCCGAGGATCTCGGCGTGCAGCGCGTGGAGCGTCTCGGTGGTCTTGCCGTCCGACTCGCCCACCTGGAGCTTCGGCCACTCCCGGTAGGCCACCAGCTTCGGGTACTCGGTCAGCAGCGAGCGGATGTGGTCGCGCTGGGGTTGCGGCATGGCGGCCGTCTGCCAGTAGACGTCGGCGACGGCGGCGGCCTCCCTGGACGCGTTGCCCTCGGCGGTACCGCCCGCCTCCCAGACGATCACCATGTAGAAGGCCAGCGCGACGATGAACAGGCCGCTGATCACCGCGCCGAGGAAGCCGCGCGAGTCCCCGTCCCGGTCGTCGGCCTGCTCGTGGGTCCGTGAACGCCCGAAGAGCAGGAGCGCTGCCGCCGTGACGACCACCGACGCGAGAACGACTACCAGCCCGGTCCACATGGCATCAATCACCCCACAGCGGACGCCGTTTGACCACCAACACCACGCTTCCCGGCACTGTTGTGCGCCCAACGGGAGCAACGGGCGTTGATCATGAGCACGGTCCGTCCACATCGGAACCCGGACGCCGAAGCCGTTGACACGAACAGGAGAACCGAGGCTGTCCGTCCTCGACGGAGAGTGAGGACATCATGATCAACGCTCGGTGACAACCGGGGCGGAGCGTGCCAACCTGTGGCCGATCCCGACCGGAAGGCGTGGCATGCGTGCACCGATCCTCATCGCCGTCGTGCTGCTGGTCCCCCTGCTGGCACCCGGCCCGCCGGTGGCCGCGGACGAGGTGTGGCGCACGCAGTTCGACGCGGCGGTGTACGGGGACGTCACGGTCATCGGCAACTCCGTCCTGAGCTGTCCGACGCCCGAGCAGGCCGGGCCCCACCCGAAGTACCCGCCGAAGTCCTGCGCGGACGCGCTGGACCGCAAGGGCCACGGCCCGTCGGCGCTGAACAACAGCCACCGCATGTCCTGGACCGACGTCGACGACGACCCGGCGACGTTCACCTCCTCCCGGGCCCAGCTGGCGATCCCGGCCGGCGCCACCGTCGCCCACGCGAAGCTCGGCTGGGCGGGCAGCGCCACCTGCCGCGACGCGGTCGCACCTCCCGGCTCGCCGCGCGACCCGGTCGTCCTCAACGGCACGCCGGTCAGCCCCGGCCGGTTCGTCCAGGACTCCCCCGAGGACCTCTCGCACACCGACAACGCCTTCTACAGCGCCGAAGCCGACGTCACCCGCGCGCTGACCAGCGGCACCGTGACCGTGGGCAACGTCTGGGCACCGCAGGGGTTCGACTGCTTCGGCGGCTGGTCGCTGACGGTCGTGTGGAAGTTCGAAGGCCCCACCGCGGCGGCACCGGCCCGGCGCCACGTCGCGGTGCACGGCGGCCACGTCCGGCTCCCCACGAAGAAGCCGGTGCTGACCACCCCGATCGCACCCACGCACCCCGCCGGAGGGGCGATCCGGGTGGGGGTGACCGCCTACGAGGGCGACTGGGCCACGGACGGCGACCAGCTGCTGGTCAACGGCACCTCCATCGGCGGGAGCAACGCGTTCATGTCGTCCGCACAGGGCGCACCGCACCTCAACAACATGAGCGTCGACGCGCGCACGTTCACCCTCGGCGACAACGTCCTCAAACCCGGCAGCAAGAGCGCCGAACTGGAGTTCCGGAGAGCCGACGACGCGTTCCTGGTGCAGAACGTCGCCTGGTCGTTCCCGCTGCCCGAGCTCGCGCTGGAGGTGACGCCCGAGCAGCCCGCGGCGCACCCCGGGACCACCGTCACGCAGACCGCGACGATCACCAACACCGGTGACGCGCCCGCGGCCGGGGTGTCGGTGTGCGGCCACCAGGTCGGTACGGTCGACTCGCGCGCCACGGTGACCCGCACCTGCTCGTCCACGGCGGCGGACGACGACTACCAGGCCACCGTCGCGGTGACCGGGAGCAGCCTCGCGGGTGACCCGCTCGCGGTGCAGAAGGCGTCGGCGGTCGACGTGCTGCACCCGGCGTTGCGCGCGATCGCCGCGACCGAGTCGATGACCGCCCTGCCGGGCCAGGCCGTGAAGTTCACGACGACCGTCACGAACACCGGCGACACCCCGCTCTACGGCCTCAGCGCCCGCGCGACGTCGGGGTGCGAGCCCATGCAGGGCCAGCTCGACCCCGGCGCGATCTCCGCCGTCGACTGCACGGCGCCCGCGGGCGACGAGAGCGGCGTGCTGACCGCCACCGTCACGGCGTCGGACAAGATCGGCGGCAAGGTCGAGGCGACGGCGTCGACGCAGGTCGAGGTCATCTACCCGCGGCTGACGATCAGCGCGCTGTGGTCGAAGGACCGCGCTCGGGACGGTGAGGTCGTCACGGTCACCATCACCATCACGAACCTGTCGGACCTGCCGATCACCGACGTCCGCGTCGAGGGCGAGCCCGCCGCGTGCCGCCGGGTGTTCCCGGTGCTGCAACCGCGTCAGCGCATCACCTACACGTGCCTGGTCACCGCGCCGGTGAACTCCCGGCTGACGGTGTCCGGCGCGGGAGCGGGTACCGCGATCAGCGAGAGCACCGTCGTGCGGATCGACTCGGTGGCCGCGCCGCCGTCCTCCGAGCCGGCACGGCCCACGCCGCCCGCCGAACCGGCGCCTCCCCGTCCGATCGCGCACGTGCAGCCGGTGTCGAAACCGGTGGCCGGCGCTCTGGCCGCGCTGCTCGGCGTGGTCGGCATGGTGGTCGTCGCCGCCGGGCTCTCCGGGCTGGGCCGCCGCTGACAAATGAGGTAGAAGGACCTCATGGAGATCACCGCCTTCCTGGAGCGCAAGCTGGCCCGCCGGTTTCGCACGTACGACACCGACGGCGACGGTTTCGTCGAGCGCGAGGACTTCACACAGGCGGGTGAGCGCACCACGGAGGCGTTCGGGCTGGCGGCCGACGCCCCGAAAGCCGTCCGGTTCCACGCGCAGCTGGCCGGGTTGTGGGAGCTGCTCTCGTCGGTCGCCGACACCGACGGCGACGGGCGGATCAGCGTCGAGGAGTACAAGACGGCGTTCGCGAACGGGCTGCTGGAGGCGCCCACGTCGTTCGACGAGCACTACGTGCCGTTCCTCGACGCGGTGATGGCGATCGCGGACTCCGACGGCGACGGCAGGCTGACCCTCGAGGAGCACGTCCGGTGGACCGGCGCGCTGATGAACCTCTCCGAGCACGACGCGCGCGGGATCCACGACCTGCTGTCCGACGAGGACGGGTTGCTGGCCACCAAGGCGCTGCTGGAGGCGATCCGGGAGTTCTACTTCTCGGAGGACCCGGCCGAGGCCGGCAACTGGCTGCTGGGGTCGTTGGACTGACGTGCTGCTCAAGACGCTGCAGGAGCACGCGGCACGGGCCCAGCCGGCCGCGCACGTCGAGGAGGCGGGCGGCTGGTGGCTGCGGCACTCCCCCGGCGACGCCTGGTGGGTGAGCGCCGCGCTGCCCCACGACCGGGAGGACCGGGTGGCGCTCGCGGAGGAGTTCTGCGCCGAACGCGGGGCGCCGGTGCGGATCCAGATCACGCCGGGCGTGTGCGCGGCCGACCTGGACGCGAGGCTGGGCGACCGGGGCTACGAGCGGGGCCGGGACATGTCCCTGCAGATCGCCTCGACCGCCGAGGTGCTGCGCCAGGCCCACTCCGACGCCGGCGAGGTCGTCACCCGGCCGACCGACGCGTGGCTGGCGGCGTGGCACTCGGTGACCACGCGGGACGTCGGCGCCGAACGCGACCTGCTCAGCCGGGTCGAACACCCGAGCGCGTACGCGTACGCGCAGGTCGACGGCCAGGTGGTGGCCGTGGGCCGTGCGGTGGCCGAAGAGGGGTGGGCAGGCGTGTTCGGCATGGCGACGCTGCGGCACGCACGGGGCCGAGGCGCCGCGCGGTCCGTGCTCGCCGCCCTGGCCACGTGGGCGGCCACGCAGGAGGCGAACCACATGTACCTGCAGACGCAGCGGGGGAACGCCACGGCGTTCCGGCTCTACGAACGGACGGGCTTCCGCGAGGTGTCCGCCTACCACTACCGCATCCGTCCACATCCGATCAGGAATCAAGAAGGCAGGAGCGGGGTGCGCGGGCTAGGTTCTGCGCCATGACCAGGACAGCACCGACGCCGCACGATGCCGACACCCACGACCTGATCCGCGTGCAGGGCGCACGCGTGAACAACCTGCGCGACGTCGACGTCGAGATCCCGAAGCGCCGTCTGACCGTCTTCACCGGTGTCTCCGGGTCCGGCAAGAGCTCGCTGGTGTTCGGCACGATCGCCGCGGAGTCGCAGCGGCTGATCAACGAGACCTACAGCGCGTTCGTCCAGGGCTTCATGCCGACGCTGCCGCGTCCCGAGGTGTACCTGCTGGAGGGCATCACCACGGCGATCCTGGTCGACCAGCAGCGGATGGGCGCCGACCCGCGCTCGACCGTCGGCACCGCGACCGACGTCAACGCGATGCTGCGCATCCTGTTCAGCCGCCTCGGCACCCCGCACATCGGCGGTCCGCAGGCGTTCTCGTTCAACGTCGCCTCGATCTCCGGCGCGGGTGCCGTGACGATCGAGAAGGGCGGCCAGAAGGTCAAGGAGCGGCGCGAGTTCTCCATCACCGGCGGCATGTGCCCGCGCTGCGAGGGCCGCGGCCAGGTCTCCGACATCGACCTGACCGAGGTCTACGACGAGACGAAGTCGATCCTCGAGGGCGCGATCAAGGTGCCCGGCTACAACGTCGACAACCAGTGGACGGTGCAGACGTTCACGCAGTCCGGGTTCATCGACCCGGCCAAGCCGATCCGCAAGTACACGAAGAAGGAGCTGCACGACTTCCTGTACAGGGACCCGGTCAAGATCAAGGTCAACGGCATCAACCTGACCTACGAGGGCCTGATCCCGAAGCTGCAGAAGTCGATGCTGTCGAAGGACCGCGAGGCGCTGCAACCGCACATCCGCGCGTTCGTGGACCGCGCGGCGACGTTCGGGACGTGCCCGGAGTGCGCCGGCACCCGCCTGACCGAGGCGGCGCGGTCGTCGAAGGTCAGGGGCCAGTCCATCGCGGACCTGTGCGACATGCAGATCACCGACCTGGCGGAGTGGATCCGCGGGGTGGAGGACTCCTCCGTCGCCCCGTTGATCGACAAGCTCGCGCACACGCTCGACTCGTTCGTCGAGATCGGTCTCGGCTACCTGTCGCTGAACCGGCCCGCGGGCACGCTGTCCGGCGGTGAGGCGCAGCGCGTCAAGATGGTCCGGCACCTCGGGTCGGCGCTGACCGACGTGACGTACGTGTTCGACGAGCCGACGATCGGCCTGCACCCGCACGACATCCAGCGCATGAACAACCTTCTGCTCCGGTTGCGGGACAAGGGGAACACGGTCCTGGTCGTCGAGCACAAGCCGGAGACGATCGCGATCGCGGACCACATCGTCGACCTCGGTCCGGGTGCGGGCCGGGGCGGCGGCACGATCTGCTTCGAGGGGACGCTGGAGGGGCTGCGGTCCAGCGGCACGGTGACCGGGCGCCACCTGGACGACCGGGCGTCGCTGAAGCCGTCGGTGCGGGAGCGGACCGGTGTCCTGCAGATCCGCGGGGCGTCGGCGAACAACCTGCGCGACGTGGACGTCGACATCCCGCTCGGCGTGCTGACCGTGGTCACCGGCGTCGCGGGCTCGGGCAAGTCGTCGCTGATCCACCGGTCGATGCCGCGCGACTCGGGCGCGATCGTGGTCGACCAGACGCCGATCAAGGGGTCGCGGCGCTCGAACCCGGCCACCTACACCGGCCTGCTGGAGCCGATCCGCAAGGCGTTCGCCAAGGCCAACGGCGTGAAGCCCGCGCTGTTCAGCGCGAACTCCGAGGGTGCCTGCCCGAACTGCAACGGCGCCGGCGTGGTGTTCACCGACCTCGGCATCATGGCGACGATCGAGTCCCCGTGCGACGTCTGCGAGGGCAAGCGGTTCGACCAGGCCGTGCTGGAGTTCAAGTTCGGCGGCCGCGACATCTCCGAGGTGCTCGCGATGCCCGTCGCCGAGGCCGTCGAGTTCTTCGGCTCGGGTGACGCCCGCACGCCCGCGGCCCACGCGATCCTGCAACGGCTCGACGACGTCGGCCTGGGCTACCTGTCGCTCGGCCAGCCCCTGACCACGCTGTCCGGCGGTGAGCGGCAGCGCCTGAAGCTGGCCACGCACATGGCGGACAAGGGTGGCGTCTACGTCCTGGACGAGCCGACGACGGGTCTGCACCTCGCCGACGTCCAGCAGCTGCTCGGGCTGCTCGACCGCCTGGTCGAGGCGGGCAAGTCGGTGATCGTGATCGAGCACCACCAGGCCGTGATGGCCCACGCCGACTGGATCATCGACCTCGGTCCCGGCGCAGGTCACGACGGTGGCAAGGTGGTGTTCGAGGGCACACCCGCCGATCTCGTCGCCGACCGCTCCACGCTGACCGGCGAGCACCTCGCCGACTACGTGGGCGCCCCCGCGCGTCGCAAGAAGCGGTGAAGGGTAAACAGGAGACATGAAGATCACGCCGTTCCTGGACCGCAGGCTGAGCCACAGGTTCTCCACCTACGACACGGACCAGGACGGCCACGTGCAGCGCTCGGACTTCGAGCTGGCGTGCACGAGGCTGACGTCGGCGTTCGACCTGGACGCCGGCGACGAGCGCGCCAAGCGGCTGCACGAGCAGCTGCTGGGTGTGTGGGAGCACCTGGTCGCCATGACCGACGTGAACGACGACGGGCAGATCAGCCTGGCCGAGTACAAGTCGGCGTTCGTCCGCGGCCTGCTGGGCCGCCCCGAGGCGTTCGACGACGTCTACGTGCCCTACCTCGACGCGCTGCTGGCCGTCGCCGACCACGACGGTGACGGCCGGATCGGCCTGGAGGAGCACGTCCGCTGGTCGCAGGCGATGATGGACGTCTCCGAGGCCGACGCACGCGCCGTGCACGCCCGGCTGGACCACGACGGCGACGGTCTCATCGGCACCGAAGACCTGCTGGCGGCGTGGCGGGGGTACTACTTCTCGGAGGACCCGGACGGGCCGGGCGCGTGGCTGCTCGGGCCGCTGCCCTAGGCGGTCTCCGCGACTTCCTTGATCGAGGCGGCCTCGGTCTCGACGTACCGCGTGATCGTCGACCTCGTCATCAGCCAGCCGAGCCCGGACATCAGCCCGCCGAGGGTCAGCGCGAGGGTGAGGCGGCTGCCGCCGGGGTGCGGTTCGACGACGTGCCCCGCCGTGACCGTGACGCCGCTCGACCTCGACTCCCAGGTGAAGGACCGGCCGTCGGTCAGTTCGGTGACCGTCAGCACCGCCTCGGCCAGCTTCGGCTGCTTGATGCTGGCCCGTGACCCGACGGCCAGCGGCCCGTCGTCGAGCTTCCGCAACGACTCGACCGTGGGGATGCGCTCGGGCCAGCGCTCGACGTCGGTGAGCACCGCCCAGACCCGCTCGGGAGGGGCCGCGACCGTGACTGTGCGCTGCAGGCCAGGCATGGCGCGAGTGTACTCAGAACCGCCGTTCGACCTCCTCGATCGCCTCTGCCGCAATCCGTCTCGCCGCCTCGCGCGGTGACGCTTCGTCGTCGAGGACCCGGGCGACGAGCCGGCGCATGGTCGTGCCGATCTTCGCGAACGCCGACTCCGCGGTGGGCTCGATGTCGCCGAAGAGCGTCCACCACCACCAGGAGTTCGTGGCGGAGTTGGCGACGACGTCCGGGATGACCAGCGCGCTGATCCTGGCCTCCGCCTCGGCCGTGACCGGCATGTTGGCGGCCTCGACGAGGAGCTTCGCCTGGACGGCGTGGGCGTTGTCCTCGTGGATCGCGTAGCTGGTGGCGGCGGGGACGAGGACGTCCGCCTCGACGCTCAGCCACCGGTCGCCGTCGAGTTCCCGGTCCTCCGGCCTGAGCTGCGCCCGGTCGATGCCGCCGTGCGCATCCCGGGACAGCAGGAGGGTTTCCACGTCGAGTCCGTCCGGATTGGACACCACGCCGTGGATGTCGGCGAGCCCGACGACCCTGACGCCCGCGCGGGCGAGGTAGCGGGCCGTGGCGCCGCCCATCGAACCGAAGCCCTGCACGAAGGCCGTGGGGTTCTCGATCCGGAGGTGTTGGACGCCTTGGAGAGCTGCTTGCGCCACTCCGTAGCCACCGACGAGCTCGTCCAGGCCGACGCCGTCGACGGTGACGCCGAAGGCGTCCGCAAGCCGTTGGCGTGCTTCGTGTTCGTCGTCGAGCAGCGGGTAGACCGCCTGGATGGACGACCGCAGCCCGATCTTCCCGATGGCTTCGTCGATCGTGGACTGCCTGAGCCCGAGGTCCTCCCCCATGGTCCAGAACCGTTCGATGTACGGCGACATGGCGAACAGGTAGGCCGTGAGGACTTCGGTCGCCCTGGCGTCGTAGGGGTCGAAGTCGATGCCGCCCTTGGCGCCGCCGAGCGGGACGTAGCGCGCCTCGGGGTCGTAGTTGAGGGCTTCCTTGGCGGTCATCCCCTCAGCGAGACCGCGCACCTCGTCGAGCGTGCACCCCGCGCGCATCCGCAGACCGCCGCTGCTGACCCCGCGCACGAGCCGGTCGATGACGAGGTAGCCACGTGCCCCGGTGGCCGGGTCGTTCCACGTGACCTCGAGATAAGTCATGCGGCACAGCGTATGCCGTGCTCACCTCGCCATCTGGAGGAGGAACTCCGCGTTGCTCTGCGTCTTGCGCAGCCCGTCGAGGAGCACGTCGACGTCGCGCTCGGCCACGGCACGGCGGATCGCGTCCGTGATGGCGAGCTCCTGCCGCGACACCAGCAGCTCCGCCTTGCGCGTGCTGGACTGGTGCAGGTCCACCGCGGGGTAGACCCGGCGCTGCGCGGCCTTGCGGTCGAGCTTCAGCTCGGCGTTGCCGGTGCTCTTGAGCTCCTCGAAGATCGCGGTGTCGGCCAGCGACCCCGTCTCGACGAGCGCGGTGGCGAAGATCGTGAGGCTGCCGCCGTTCTCGATGTTGCGCGCGGCGCCGAGGAACTGCTTGGGCGGCGTCAGCGCCCTGGCGTCGATGCCACCGCTGAGGATGCGCCCGCCGTTCGGTTGCGCGAGGTTGTAGGCCCGCCCCAGCCTCGTCAGCGAGTCGAGCAGGACGACGACGTCCTGCCCGTCCTCGACGAGCCTCTTCGCGCGCTCCACCGCGAGCTCGGCGACCCGGATGTGCTCGCCGGGGTGCTCGTCGAAGGTGGAGGTGAACATCTCGCCCGGGATCGTCGTGCGCATGTCGGTGACCTCTTCCGGCCGTTCGCCGACGAGCGCGACGATGAGGTGGACGTCCGGGTGGTTCTTCGCGATCGCCTGCGCGATCTGTTGCAGCACAACGGTCTTGCCTGTTTTGGGCGGCGCGGCGATCAGCGCCCTCTGCCCCTTGCCGACCGGCATGACCAGGTCGACCGTCCGGCTGGTCAGCTCGTCCGCGTCGTGCTCGAGCCGCAGCCTTTCGTTGGGGTAGAGCGGGGTCAGGTCCTCGAACCTCGGCCGGCGGTGCGGCTTGAGCCCGTTGACCGTGTCGACGCTGACGAGCCTGTCGTTCCCGGCCTCACCGCTGATCCGGTCGCCGCGGCGCAGGTCGTGCTGCCGGACGAGGCTCTGCGGAACCTGCGGTCCGTCAACGAGAAATGCCTTGTTGTTGCGAATGTCGAGTACACCGAGGTGCATCGGGTCTGTCCTTTCAGGAGGGTGAAGTCGCGCTTCATCGACTCCGCACCTTCTGACGCGGGAGGAGAGCGCTCGCAGATGCAGCCGCATCTGAGGTGTGTGTCCACCGGCTTCGCCGAAACCGGGGGCTGTCCACTGCGAACCGGAGAAGGTCCAGCAGCTGGTCGGAGCTTACGTGCGACTGGTCGCGCACTGCCGTTACAAGCGGACTGTAGCAGACAACGCCCGCAGCGCGCTCGCTATTCCGCGCACTTCTTCCACGAGAGCCGGAACGTGCTGCTCACGCTGGAGTCCGTCGAGTCCATCGTCAGGAAGCTGCCCGGACCCCTGCCGGTGACCTTCAGCTCGGTCTCGACGGCCAACGGCTTGCGGTCCTTGCACGGCCCGTGCGCGATCCCGCTCGGCGTGTCCGTGACGTGCCAGTTGTCGCTCATCGCCTGGAACTCGCGGCTGCTGTGCCGCGTCGGGAACCCCGCGAACCGGTAGCTGTTCCGCACCACGCCGCGCGCTTTGTCCGTGAGGTGCGCGAACCCCCGGTAGTCGGTCGCCGCGATGCCGTACGTGTAGCCCGCCGCGTGGTGGAGCCCCAGCTCGATCGTGCAGCTCTTCTTGGCCTCGCTGCCGTTGCCCTGCACCAGGAAGTCGCTGTAGGTGATCGTGAAGGCCTGGTTGTCCTCGGACATCGCCACCGTCGTCGTGCCGGCCGGGCACCCCGTGCCCGCGACGCTCGTCACCTCGACCGCCACCGGCCCGGGAGGAGGTACCAGCGACGCCAGCAGTGCCACCACAGCCCACATCCGGGCCTCCTCACGTCACTGCAGGAGAACCTATCGAGCCGCGCAATCACGCAATCGGAGCAGCACGTCCTGCTGCGGTTCGGGGACACGGGCGGGGATGACCAGCGCGTCGACCGCGATCACCCGGCCCGGGCCCACCCGCACGGGGTTCAGCTCGATCTCTTCCAGGTCCGGTCTCGCTGCGAGCGTCTCCGACATTGTGGCGATCACGTCAGCCAGCTGGGCCACATCTGCTTCCGGCTCACCGCGCCTGCCTGACAGCAGCGGCGCCGAGGTGAGGCGTTCGAGCATCTCCCGTGCCGTGGCGGGAGTGACGGGTGCGAGCTCGACGGTGGTGTCCCTGACCAGTTCGGCGTGGATGCCGCCCACGCCCACCAGCACGACCGGGCCGAACGAGTGGTCTCTTCGTGCGCCGATGATGAGTTCGACGGTGTTTCTCCTGTTGTCCATCTCTTCCAGGACGTACGTGCCCGGGCCCAGCCGTGCCCGCATCCTTTCGAAGGCCGGGACAGGGTCGGTGAGGTCGAGTTCCACTCCGCCGTGCTCGCTCTTGTGGGCGAGCCAGTCGGCTTTGAGCGCGAACGGTGGCCGGAGCTCGGACGCCTCGATGTCGGCCGCTGTGGTGACGGCGTGGGCTCTGGGGAAGTCGACGAAGCTCAGCAGGTCGCGGGCCGCGAGGTAGCCTGGCCGGTAGGGTACGGCCTGGTCGGCTTTTCGAGTGGCTTGCTCCGCTTGTTGTACGGCTTGGTCAGCTTTTCGAGCGACTCGCTCGGCTTGATGTACGGCTTGGTCGGCCTCACTCGCGGCCCACTCCACCCGACCTGTGACCCGCCCGGCCTCACGAACGCCTCGCTCGGCCTGACGTCCGGCCCGGCGGGGCGCCGCCGCCCCGGGCAGGCTCACGCAGGCGTCCCCTCCAGGGGATCCCCCCGCTTCCATTCTTCCCGCCGGCACCGACAGTTCCGGGCCGCTGGCCGCACGAACGGACCGTTGATCAAGCACGCCGAACCGCGCTGCGTCACCGAGCGCAGCCACCACCCGCTCGATCGTGTGCTGCACCGGCACCCCGCCGGCCCTGAGCGCCCGCACCGCCGCGGACCCCTCCCGCATGCTGTGCACCACGACCGGCACGCCGGTTTCCCTTGCCAGCGCACAAATCCGTTCAGCGACCCCCACTTCGGCCGAGGCCAGCGAGGGCGTGTCCTCTCCGTAGCTGCCGAAGTACCCGGACAACACGACCGAGTCGACTTCTCCCCCGCGCACCAACACTTCCACGGCACGGGCGTAGTTCACCAGATCCCGTTCCCCCGCCCCCGCGAGGTCGATCGGGTTGCGCCGCGACGCTCCCTCCGGCAGCCCGTCCACCGCGGTCAGCGTCGGCACCACCAGTCCGGCCGTCACCGCGAGGTCCGCCGCGATCGCCCCCTGCCCACCCGAGTCCGAGATGACCCCGACCCTCACCCCGCGCGGCACCCCGGACGTGAGCACCGCCGCCAGGTCGACCAGAGCGGCCGGCGTGGAAACCCTGCGCGCACAGGCACGCCGGCAGGCCGCGTCGACAACGTCCAAAGAGGACGTCAACGCACCCGTGTGCGTCAAAGCCGCTTCCCGAGCCGCGATCGACGACCCGACCGTCAGCAGCACCACCGGTTTGCCCGCCGCTCGCAGCGCCGACATCGCCGCCACGATCCCCGGACCGAAACTCTCCAGGTACACGCCCACGACAGTGGTCAGGTCGTGGGACACCAGGTCCAGCAACGCCTCCGTCGCCGTCACGTCGGCCTGGTTGCCGACCGACACGAACCGCGAGATCCCGATCCCCGACGCCGCCGCGAACCCGGCGATCTCCAGCCCCACCTGCCCGCTCTGCGACACCACGCCCAGCGAACCGGCCTGGAACTCACCCCACGCGAGGTGCAGCGACGTCGCCGCGTCGAACACCCCCAGGCAGTTCGGCCCGAGCAGCCGCGCCCCGGACTCGCGGATCCGGCCGATCACCCGGTCGTCGATCCCCGAGGGGATGCCGACGAACCCGCGCACCCCCACGGCCAACGCCTCGTCCACCACCGCCGGCACGTGAGCCGCGGGCACGGCGAGCACGACGAGTTCGGGAGCCTCGTCCAGTTCGGAGAGCGACCGCACCGTGGGCCGGCCCAGCACGGCACCCCCACCCCGGTTCACGAGGTGCACAGCGCGTCGGTCATGACCGACGAGAGCGCCGCGAGCGAGCCAGTGCCCCCACTTGGCGGGGTCGTCGCTGGCACCGACCACGGCGACGGACGCGGGATCGGAGAAGATCATCTGGCACCGAGGCCGCGGGAGATGATGAGCCGCTGGATGTCCGAGGTGCCTTCCTCGATCTCCTCGAGCTTGGCGTCGCGCATCCAGCGCTCGACAGGGTACTCGCGGCTATAACCGTTGCCGCCCAACGTCTGCACGGCCGCATGTGTGCACCACATGGCGTTCTCGGAACCGACGAGCTTCGCCATCGCCGACTCCTGCGCCACGTCGTGCCCCTCGTCGTACAACGTCGCCGCCCGCACGGCCAGCAGGTGCGAGGTGTCGACGCGCGTCGCCATGTCCGCGAGCCGGAACGCCACCGCCTGGTGCCGGATGATCGGCACCCCGAACTGCTCGCGTTCCCGCGCATAGCCGCTCGCGAAGTCGAGCGCCGCGCGGGCGAGGCCGGTCGTGGCGGCGCCGATGAGGATGCGCGAGGCGTCGAACGTCCGCATCAGCCCGGCGAACCCCTGCCCCTCCTCGCCGAGCCGGTTCCCGACGGGCACGCGCACGTCGTCGAGGAACACCTCCGCGTTCACGATCGCCCGCTGCCCCATCTTCCTGAACGGCGGTCCGACCGAGAGACCGGGCGCGTCCCGCGGCACCACGAACGCGGTCACCCCACGCGCACGCTTCGCCGGGTCGACCGTGGCGAAGATGACGAACATCTCGGCGTACGGGGCGTTGGAGATCCAGGTCTTCTGTCCGTTGAGGACGTACTCGTCGCCCTGCCTCCGCGCGGACGTCCGGATGCTCGCGGCATCCGAACCGCTGCCCGGCTCGGTGACCGCGACGGCCGTGAGCGGTGGTTGCCCAGTCCCCAGCGGAGTGAGGAACCGCTCCTGCTGTTCGGGCGTGCCCAGGTTCTCGACCGGCGCGCTGAAGAAACCGTTGGACGTGATCAGGTTGCCGATGCCGATGTCGCCGTGGCAGAGCTCCTGCTGGACCAGCACCTGGGTGAGCAGGTCGGTGACGCCACCCCCGCCGAACCTCTCACCGATCATGAAACTCGTCAGCCCGAGCTTCGACGCCCTGTCCCAGACGTCGAGCGGCGACTCGGTGTCCGCCTCGTCGACGGCGCGGGCGCGCGGACGGATCTCCTCGGCCGCGAACTCCCTCGCGAGCGCGACGAACTGTTCCTGTTCGGTGGTGAGCCGCAGGCCGTCTCGGACGGTCCGCCCCATCTCGCACTCCTAGATTGACTGACGAGTCAGTTACTCGCGGTCCACGGGGCAGCCTAGCTCCGGATGCGAGCCTGAGAAGAGCGCGAACGGGTGATGAACGCGCTGGTCGCCGGGGGTGCGTCGGTGGGGGCGGGGAGACCTACCCGGAGTTGTCCACAGATCGCCCAACGGTGGGTTGACACGCGCGTTCGGGCGCTATGTTGGGGTGGAGGTTGGTGGTCAGCCCCCTGGGTGGGCGGGGCCTCTCCCGCGGCCGTCGCTCGGCTGCTTCGGGGATGGTCTCCGGCCGGCACCGGGAGCTCGGTTGTCTTGCAGCGAGGCGGTGTGCCAGTCGCTCAGTCGTCCGCAGAGTTCGGCGACGTTTACAGCCACCTGCGAGGCGGTGTGCCAGTCGCTCAGCTGCCCGCAGAGTTCGGCGACGTTCGCACAGCCACCTGGGAGGCGGGCGCGCTGCCGCCCAGCAGACGGCACCCGGCCGGTCCGCACGCCACGACCAGGCGCCGACCGCCGCGGTGTCGCGCTTTCGGCACGCCCCGGCACCGCCTGTCAGCGTGCCGACCGTGGAGATCATCGACGGCCCGAAGATCGTGTCCCAGCCCGAGATCCACTACGTCGGCCTGCGCGTCATCACCCCGTTCCGGGGCATGCTCGCCGTTCGCGACAAGCTCATGGCCGAGCTGCACGAGCGAGGCCTCACCGAAGCGGGCCCGACCTTCCACCGCCTCAACGTCATCGACATGAACGGCGACATGGACATGGAGGTCGGAGTCGTCGTCGAGCCGCACCAAGGCGAGGCCGCGCTTCCGGCAGGGAGCTACGCCACCCTCACCTACGTCAACCACGCCCGCCGGGCGAACAAGCTCCTCCTCGACTGGGCCGACGACAACGGCCACGGGCTGGACAGGTGGGACGACCCGGCCGGCGACCGCTTCGGCTGCCGCTACGAAGCGTTCCTCACCGACCCGAGAACCCAGCGCAGGAAGACGACGTGGCGGGTACAGCTGAACATCCGCCTGGCTGACGCTCAGTGAGCAGCCCACCGACGATGATCACCCGGCCGGAGCAACCGGGCTGACCGCGCACCACGCTCGCCCCGGACCCGCGCCGCACACGGGGTGCGGTACGCGGCCGGGTCGGAGTCCCAGGTGCAGGGTGGTGGCGCACTGCACTCGGGTGGGTGACGCCTCAGACGTGCAGGGCGGCGCGGACGATCTCCAGCGCCTCCTGGCGGGTGAGGCCCACTTCGACGGACATCGCCGCGTACTGGGCCGCCGCCGCGCGGACCCGTTCCCGGTTGCTGTCGCCGTTCGCGCTGACCACGGTGCCGGCGCGGCCCCGTGTCTCCACGAGGCCCGCTTCCTCCAGCTCGCGGTAGGCGCGCGCCACCGTGTTGACCGCCAGGCCCAGGTCCTTGGCCAGGGCGCGCACCGTGGGCAGCTTCGCTCCCACCGGCAGCTCCCGGTTCGAGATCGCGTGTGCGTAGTGCACCCGGACCTGCTCGTACGGAGGTGTTTCCCCCTGGTGATCGATCTTCACCACGCCGCTTCCTCCCCGCATGTAGCTACTTCTGTATTGACCAACGGAGGAAGGCGGCGAAGGTTGCGGTCGATTCACCTCACATCGGTCTGGTCCGCTCCCACCGGCTCGGGGCGCGCCGGTGTCGTCATTCCGCGGCCTTCGGCGCCACGACGGTGCCACGCGCGCGCGTCACGACGATCGGTTCAGCCAGCACGCCGGCCGCCGAAGGTCCGCGTTCGGGTGCCGAACGGCACACCACGCGGGCCTCGAACTCGATCTCGCGCGACCGCTTCCCGATGCGCACCAGCGTCGCCGTCGCCTCCACGACGTCGCCCGCCTGGATCGGCGCCGTGAACTCGACGGAGCTGTACCCCGCGAACAGCCCTTCGTCCGAGTCGGTGTGGATGAGCATCTCCGTGGCGACGTCGCCGAACATGCCGAGCCCGTAGGCGCCGTCGACGAGGTTGCCCCCGTAGTGGGCGTGGGAGTGCGGCACGTACCGGCGGTGAGTCACCGAGAAACCTTCGACCAAAGCCCCGCTCACGCGGCGACCCCCTTCTTAGCCTGCATCGCGTGCACCAGGTAGCTCGCGACCTCACCCGGCGTGGTACCCCGGGAGAAAACTCGATCAACCCCGAGCTCGCCCGCCATCAGCGGGTCGAACCGGGGTCCGCCGGCGACGAGCAGCGGCCGCCTGTCCCCCATCGCCTCGCGGAACGCCGCGGACATCTCCTGCGTGTTCAGGATGTGCGCGTCCCGCTGGGTCACGACCTGGGAGACCAGCACGGCGTCGGCCTTCTCCGCGCGGGCGCTGCGCACCAGCTCCGGAACGCTCACCTGCGCGCCGAGGTTCACGACCTTCAGCTCGCGGTAGTACTCCAGGCCCTTCTCGCCCGCGAAGCCCTTGATGTTGAGGATCGCGTCGATGCCGACGGTGTGCGCGTCCGTGCCGATGCAGCCGCCGACGACGACGAGCTTGCGCCGCAACACCTTCTTGAGCGTCGAGTTGACCTCGGCCGGGCTGAGCAACGGGTACTCGCGCTCGACGACCTTCACCTCGTCCAGGTCCACGAGGTGCTTCACCGAGCCGTAGACGACGAAGAACGTGAAGTCGTCGCCGATGGGGCTGGAGTGGACCACCATCGCGGGGTCCATGCCCATCTTGTTCGCGAGCTGCTGCGCCGCGCCGTCCGCCTTCGGGCCGAAGGGGATCGGCAGCGTGAACGACGTCTGGACCATGCCGTCGCCGGTGGTGTCGCCGTACGGCCGCACGTACCTCTTGGGATCGGTCACTGCGCCGCCTCCAGCATCTCGCTCGCGGGGTTGAAGTACGCGTCGGCCTTCTCGACGACGCCGTCCGCGCCCTTGCCCTTGTCCGCGGGCCGCTTCATCAGGCCGAACGTGCCGTCCGCGATCGCGTTGAGCAGCCCGTCGTCGACGATCCGCTCGAGCAGGTCGACGGCCTCGCCGAGGACCTGGTGCGCGCGCTTGACGATGAGCCCGTCCGGCGCGGGCCGGAAGTCCTCGGCCAGGCTGCCCGCCGCGTTCAGCACGTACCGCACGTTCTGCAGCGCGAGGTCGCGGTCGGAGAGGAACGGCGTCACGACCGCCTCGGTCATCATGCCGACGAGCAGGATGGACTGCCCGGTGAGGACACCCGCGAGGTTGAAGAACCCGTCCAGCAGGTAGCCGTTGAACACGTCGCCGGTCATGTGCTTGGTCGGCGGCATCCACTTGAGCGGCGCGTCCGGGAAGAGCTCGCGCGCCAGCAGGGCGTGGGCGAGCTCCAGCCGGAACGAGTCGGGCACCTTCGGGTTGATCTCGAACGCGTGCCCGAGGCCCAGCAGGTGGTCGGGCAGTCCCGCCTCGTGGGCGAAGTGCTCGTTGAGGAGCTGGCTCACGGTGACGGTGTGGGCGGCGTCGACTGCGTCCGCGGTGGTGAGGTAGTTGTCCTCGCCGGTGTTGATGATGATGCCAGCGCGGGCGTGGACCTGGCGGGAGAAGCGCTGGTCGACGAACGTGCGGATCGGGTTGATGTCGCGGAACAGGATGCCGTACATCGAGTCGTTCAACATCATGTCGAGCCGCTGGAGCCCGGCCAGGACGGCGATCTCGGGCATGCAGAGCCCGGACGCGTAGTTGGTCAGCCGCACGTACCGGCCGACCTCCTTCGACACGTCGTCGAGCGCCGCCCGCATGATCCGGAAGTTCTCCTGCGTGGCGTACGTGCCGGCGAACCCGTGGTGCGTGGCGCCTTCCGGCACGTAGTCGAGCAGCGACTGCCCCGTCGAGCGGATCACCGCGATGACGTCGGCGCCCGCGCGGGCCGCGTTCTGCGCCTGGACGACGTCCTCGTCGATGTCGCCGGTCGCGACGATCAGGTAGATCCACGGGCGCTGCGCGGGGTCGCCGAGCTTCGCCACGAGCTTGTCGCGCTGGACCTTGTTGCGGTCCACCGTCTTGAGCCCCTTGGCGACAGCGGACGTCGACGCCTTCCTGGCCGCGGTCAGGTCCTTGCCCGTGGGGATCTTGAACTGGACCTGGCCCGCCGCCGTCGCCTCGGCGAGCTCCGTGAGGCTGCCGAGGTTGTGCTCCCTGAGGGCGTGGAACGCCGGCAGCACCACGCCGTGCTCCAGCCCGCACTGCTCGCGGACCGTGTCGATCACGCGGTTGACCCACGGCACGTCACCGGCGCGGTGGGTGGAGTCCGCGCCGGTGATGCCGGCCAGGCGGAGTGTGGCGCGCTCGACGGCGACCGTGGTGTGCGCCTTCGCGAGCGACACCACCGGTTCGGCCGCCCGCGCGGCGAGTTCCCGCGCGGTGGCGACCACGTTCGGATCGAGGTCGAGCAACGCCATGAGTCACTTCCCTTCTGATTCTGCGTCCGGCATTTTGATATCGGCACCCTGTTGCCGGTCCAGGTAGAGGTGCACAGGGCCGCTCTCGATGTGCACGTTCTGCTTACTGCTGTAGCGATCGGCGGCGTGGCTCTCGCGTTGCAGCTCACGAACCGCGACCAAGATCTCGTCCAGCACATCCCGCTCGTCGCGACGCTCCGGCTCGGCCGGTTCCGTCTTCCGGAAGTCAGCCACCTTCACGCTCAGGTTCGGCCATTCGTGCTCGAAGTAGCGGCGAAGCCTGTGCTCAGGCAGCGGCTCCGGAAAGCCGTCATTGATCGCCTTGACGAGTTGGAACACATCATCTTGGTCAGTTGCGTCCACAGCTTGGAACTGGGCCAGCGGTCCCACGACGTCAGCTTTGCGGAGATCGAGCAACAGCGGCACCACTCGCGCTTCGCCAGTGCTCTTGGAGATCGCGCCCGCCTCGAAGTTGATCCACGGCGAGTCCTGGTTTGCCGCAGTCAGCACGACGATGCCGAACTGGGTTCCCTCCAGTTCTTTGCCCAGTTCCGACATGCTGCGGGTGCCCTTGGCGACATCACGCTCGGACATCCACGGTTTCACCGATTGGATCACCAGCTGAAGCCACTCGCTGAGGAACAGCGCGAACTTCTTTGTCTCCGGTTTGCTCCACGAGATGAAGATCTTCATCGGGCCTCCCGCTCGTAGATAGTCCGGCCGTTCAGCACGGTCCGCACGCAGACGGGCGCCGGGCCGGTCAGGTCGGGCAGTCCCGGCACACCCGAGCGCGGGTCGGTCGACCAGCGCTGCACCCGTGCGTCCGAGCCGGCCACGACGAGGTCGCCGGTCTCCCACACGGCGTACGTCGCGGGAGCGCCGGGCTGCAGCGTGCCGGTCAGGCCGTCGTCCACGCCCGCCGCACGCCAGCCGCCGCGGGTGTGCGCGGTGAACGCGGCACGCGGCGACACGCCGAAGCCCTCGGTCTTGTGGTGCACCGCGGCGCGCACGGCAGCCCACGGGTCGATGGCCGTCACCGGGGTGTCCGAGCCGAACGCGAGCACGACGCCCGCGGCCGCGAGACGCGAAAAGGGGTTGAGCCCCACTCCGCGCTCGGCGCCGAGCCGCTGGGCGTACATGCCGGTCGGGCCGCCCCACTCGGCGTCGAAGAGCGGCTGCACGGAGGCGATGACGCCCCACCGGGCCAGCTTCTCCGCCTGCTCGCGGGAGACCATCTCGACGTGTTCGAGGCGGTGGCGGGCGGAGGCCAGCTCCGGGGTGCCGAGCGCCTTCTCGGCGATCTCGAAGCCCTCGACCACCGCCGCCATGGCGGCGTCGCCGATGACGTGGAACCCGGCCTGCACCCCGAGCTCGGCGCATTTGACCAGGTGGTCGGCGATCTGCCGGGCGTCGAGGTAGAGCGCGCCGGACGTGTCCGCGTCGGCGTAGGGCTCGGTCAGCGCCGCCGTGCGCGAGCCCAGCGCGCCGTCGACGAAGTGGTCTCCGGCGAGGCCGCGCACCGCGACTCCCGGCAGGTCGTGGCCACCCCAGTAGGCCACGACCTCCGGTCCCCCGCCGTGGGCGAGGAGCTCGCGCAGGTCGTCCTCGCCGGAGATGTCCGGGCCGGCGCACTCGTGCACCGACGCGATGCCCTTCGACGCGGCGTGGTCGAGGAACGCGCGTTGCGCCGCTTGGCGCTGTTCGGACGTGATGGCTGCCTTGGCCGTGCCGCGCACGTGGTGGTGGGCAGCGCGGGAGAGAGGGCCGTCGGACGAGTAGCCGTCGGCGTTCCGGGCCTCGTCGGTGATCAGGTTCGAGGAGACCAGCGCCGAGTGCACGTCGATGCGCGACAGGTACACGGTCTTGCCCCGCGCGGCCTCGTCGATCTCGGCGCGCGTGGGCGGGCGGTTGTCCGGCCAGCGCGTCTCGTCCCAGCCGTGCCCCCACACGAGGGGCCCCTCGGCGGCGCGGACCGCGTCGAGCAGTTCGTCCACAGAGGACGTCTTGGTCAGGTCGAGGCCGGTCAGCAGCAGGCCGGCGGACGTGGCGTGCACGTGCGCGTCGACGAACGCGGGCGCGACGAACGCGCCGTTCAGCTCGATGACCTCGGCGTCCGGGTGCAGCGCGCGCCCGACCGAGTCCTGTCCGATCCACACGACGACGCCGTCCGTGATGGCCATGGCCGTCGCATCCGGTGCGTAGATGCGGCCGCCGACCAGAAGTTGCGTACTCACGTCACGCAGTCTGCCGTTGCTCGAACAGCGCCCGCACACCCGCCTGCGTCCGGACCAGGTCCAACGCGAACTCGGCGTGACCGGGCACGTAGCCGTTGCCGACGATCATCTCCACGTCCGCCGCGAGACCCTCCGCTCCCAGAGCGGCGGCGCTGAACGAGGTCGCCATCGAGAAGAAGATCACCGTGCCGCCGTCCGCGGTCGCGAGGATGGCGCCGTGCTCGCATCCGGGCACGTCCACGCACACGACCGTGACGTCGACCTGCTTGCCCACGGCCTCGGCGACGGCGACCGGGTTGCGCGCGTCCGCGATCACGACCTCGTCCGCGAGACCGGACTTGCGGACCTGCTCGGCCTCGCGTTCGGTCGGCACGAGGGCGACGAGACGTTGCGCACCGGCCTGACGTGCCGCCGCAAGAGAGAGCGACCCGGACTTACCGCCACCGCCGAGCACCAGCACGGACCCACCGGGGTGCTTGCGCACCACGCGGTCGGTCAGTGCCGGTGCACCGCACACGTCGAGCACGGACAGCGCCAGCTCGTGGGGCATGTCGTCCGGCAGCACGGCCGCGATCGACCGCCCGAACAGCACCGCGGTCCCCCGGCACGGCACCTGCTCGTCCTCGCCGTCCCAGTCCTGCAGCCCGTCGTTGATCCTCAACGGCGTGAGCGTGAGGCTCACCAGCGTCGCGATCCGGTCGCCCGCCCGCAGCCCGAGCGGCGACCGCGGGCCCACCTCGAGCACGGTGCCGAGCAGCATGCCGCCCGATCCGGTGACGGGGTTCTGCATCTTGCCGCGCTCGGCGACGATGTCGAGCACGGCCTGACGCACCTTCGCGCCGCTGCCGTGCTCCTCCCTGAGCTGCCGGAAGGAGGCCGCGTCCAGGTTGAGGCGCTCGACAGCGACGATCACCTCGTCGGCGGCGGGTACGGGGTTCGCGTCGAGCCGCCACGCCTGCTGCGGCAGAACACCGGCAGGCTCCAGGACGCGGTGCAGTCCGTACGCGCTCACGCGAAAATCCTTCGGTCGACGACGCTGTCTCGAAGATATCTTCACGTGAGCCGTCAAGATTGCGCAAGTATCACTCGGTGTTCACGCGGTACCAGCGGCAGTCGTAGGGCGCGAGGTCCACCTTGGCACCGGTCTTCGCCGGCTTGACGGTCTCCCCCGTCATCACGTTCGTGAGCACGCCCTCGGCGGGCACCCGCACCGTGATCTCCTGGTCCGCGAAGTTGTGCACGGCGATCACCGCCTCGCCGTCGCAGTCCGCGCGATGGGCGAACACGGTCGGGTCACCCACGTCGAGCACCTGGACCTCGCCCCACGCCAGCTCGGGGCACTCGCGGTAGCACTCGACGAGCCGCCGCATCCAGTTCAGCAGCGAGTCCTCGTCGTGGCGCTGGCGTCCCGCCTCCTCCCAGTCCATCGGCACGCGCACCGCCAGCCTGCCCTCCAGCGACAGGTCCTCCTCCAGCCCGATCTCCTCGCCGTAGAACAGCACGGGCGTGCCCGGCAGCGTGAACAGCAGGCTGTAGACCATCCGGATGCGGCGCTGGTCGCCGTCGAGCATGCCGGGCAGCCTCCGCCGCAGCCCACGGCCGTAGAGCTGCATCTTCGGGTCGGGGCCGAACGCGTCGAAGACCTCCTGGCGTTCGTCGACGGGCAGCTTGTCCAGCGTCAGCTCGTCGTGGTTGCGGACGAACGTCGCCCAGTGGCCGTCGCGCGGCGGCTTCGGCCGTTCCTGCAGGGCCTTGGTCAGCGGTCCGCACGACCCGCGGGCGAGCGCGAGGTACATCGCCTGCATGCCCACGAAGTCGAAGCACATCGTCAGCTCGTCGCCGACGCCCTGGCCGTAGAACGGCATCGTGTCCTTGTACGGCAGGTTCACCTCGCCCAGCAGCACGCCCTCGCCGTTGCGGCGGTTGAGGAACGCGCGCAGGTCGGTGAGGTAGTCGTGCGGGTCGGGCAGCTCGAGGGCGTCTTTCGCGTCGTTGTGCTCCAGCAGGAACGGCACGGCGTCCACGCGGAAGCCGCTCAGGCCCAGCTCCATCCAGAAGCCCATGATCCTGGCGATCTCGTCGCGCACCTCGGGGTTCGCGACGTTCAGGTCGGGCTGGTGCTTGTAGAAGCGGTGCAGGTAGTACTTCCCGACCTCCTCCGAGTACTCCCAGAGGCTGTTCTCCTTGTCGGGGAACGTGACGCCCTGCGGACCGTCCTCCTGCGGCTCGTCCTCCCAGACGTACCAGTCCCGTTTGGACGGGTCGTGGAACCACGGGTGCTGGTCGGACGTGTGGTTGACGACCAGGTCGGCGATCACGCGCAGGCCCCGGTCGCGGCAGGCGCGCACGAACTCGACGAAGTCGCCGAGCGAGCCCAGCCGCGGGTCGACGTTGTAGAAGTCGGTGATGTCGTAGCCGTCGTCGCGTTCCGCCGTTGGGTAGAACGGCATCAGCCACACACACGTGACGCCCAAGGCGTGCAGGTGGTCAAGGCGTTCCGTGGCGCCGCGGAAACCCTCGTCGGAGAAGGTCTCCACGTCGAGGCAGTAGAGGACGGCGTTCTTCCACCAGACGTCCGAGGTGCGGATCACCGCGTCACCTCCGGCAGCACGTGCTCGCCGAACGCGTCCACGAACGGCAGCAGGTCCTGGCCGACGTGGTGCAGGTAGATCTCCTCGAACCCGAGCGAGGCGTACGTCTGCAGCTGCTCGGCGTGCCACTTCAGGTCCGCAGAGATGTTGACGACCTCCGCGACCTGCTCGGGCGTGACCTTCTCGGAGACGACGTCGAAGTGCTCGGCCAGCTCGAGGTCCCAGCAGACCGGCGGGCGGAAGATGTTGCTGCGCCACTGGTCGTGCGCGATGGCGGACGCGGCGTCGTCGTTCTCGGCCCAGCTCAGGTGCACCTGGAGGTGGAGCTTGCCCCTGCCGCCGGCGTCGCGGTAGGCGTCGGCCACGGTGCGCAGCCGCTCCGGGGACGCGTTGACGGTGATCAGGCCGTCCGCCCACGAGGCGCACCACCGCGCGGTCTCCGGGCTCACCGCGGCACCGATCAGCAGCGGCACCTCGTCGGGCAACGTCCAGAGCTTGGCGCGGTCGACCGTGACCAGGCCGTCGTGGCTGACCTCCTCGCCGGACAGCAGCGCGCGGATGACGTCGACGCACTCGCGCAGGCGTGCCGTGCGGATGTCCTTGCGGGGCCAGCCGTCACCGGTGATGTGCTCGTTGCTCGCCTCGCCGGTGCCGAGCGCGGCCCAGAACCGGCCGGGGTTCATCGCGGCGAGCGTGCCGATCGCCTGGGCGGTGATCGCCGGGTGGTAGCGCTGGCCCGGTGCCGTGACCACGCCGAACGGGAGGTTCGTGGCCTGCAGCGCCGCGCCGAGCCAGGACCAGGCGTACCCGGACTGGCCCTGGCGCGCGCTCCACGGCGAGAAGTGGTCGGAGCACATCGCGGCTCCGAACCCGGCCTCCTCGGCCCTGCGCACGGCGGTGAGCAGGTCGGTGGGGTGTATCTGCTCGTGGGATGCGTGGATGCCGTAGACGGTCATGCGACTTCAGTACCCAAAGAGAACTTTGGGGAAGCTTTGAACCGATCCCCGACGGCGCCCGTGTCGGGTGAGGCACCCTCACCGCGGAGGAGGAACGGCGATGTTCAACGAGACCAGGCTCGGCACCGCCACCGTCGTCGAGTTCATCCGGCCGGACGGCTCGGCCGAGCCCATGGACGTCGACCTCCAGTACCGGTCGGACGATCCGCATGCCGTGACCCTGCGTTTTCACACGAAGGACCAGGAGTCGGTCTGGCTGGTCGGGCGCGCGCTGCTCTCCGAGGGCCTGCTGTCGCCCGCCGGTCTCGGCGACGTGCGGCTGCGTCCCGCCGACGGCGACGTGCTCGTGCTGGAACTGCTCACCGAGGACTCGCACGCGGTCTTCCACCTGTCGGCCGAGGAGCTGCGCCGGTTCCTGAAGTCCACCTACGCCGCCGTGCCCGCCGGGCAGGAGGTCTTCGACTGGGACCTGCTGATGAAGGACCTGCTCGGCTAGGGCCCTAGAGGCGCAGGCCGAGCACGAGCTCGTCCGCGGAGTCGATCACGCGGAAACCGAGGTGCTCCCAGAAGCCGATCGCGTGTATGTTGTAGTGCCGCACGTGCACATGCACGCCCTTCTCCAGGCGTTCGAGGACGCTCCGAACGAGCGCGCCACCGAGCCCCCGGCCCTGCGCACGCGGCAGCAAGTTCGCGTGCATGTGCGCCGGGTAGGCGCGCACCATGATCGGATCGACCCGCGCCGGCCGGTGGACCAGCTGCACGACCCGGTTCGCGTTCGGCCTCAGCGGATAGCGAACGCGCAGGTCAGGCCACCAGTCGCGGTCGCAGCGGTCTTCGAACGCCTCCGTGTCCGCCGTCGCCAGCGCGTACCCGCAGACGCCGAGGTCGTCCTCCGCCACGAACGCCAGATCAGGCTCGAACGCCACGTACGGCCCGACGTAGGCGTGCCCCAGCAGGCGCGGGTCGTCGAACAGGTGCCGCGCACCCTGGCCACCATCGCCCGTGTCGAGGCAGATGTCGTAGAGCGAGTCCAGGTCGGACGGGTCGTACGCCCGGATCACGTCAGCTCGCGCCGCTCCGTGATGACCACCGGGCCGGCGTCGACGTCGAGCACCTCGCCCTCGACGACCTGACCGGCTCCGAAGCGGCGTTCGTGCTCGAACTTGAGCGCCGCCGCCTCCGCCTTGCGCGCGACCCGCCTGCTCACGAGCTTGCGCGTGGGCGGGAACAGCAGGAACAACGCCACCACGTCGCTGATGAAGCCCGGCACCATGATCAACGCACCGGCCGCCGCGATGAGCACGCCGTCGGCCATCTCCTGGTGCGGCTGCTGGCGCTGGAACACCGACTCGCGGAAGGCGGCCAGCGTCTGCGCGCCCTGCCGGCGCACCAGCGACAGACCGACGAGGGTGCCGAGCAGGAGCAGAGCGATCATCCAGAGCCCGCCGATGGCGTTGCCGACGGCGACCATGACCGCGACCTCGGCGAAGAAGCCGAGCAGCAGCAGCGCGAGAAGGGGCATGCCTGATGAACGCACGAGAGCCGCCGATTGCTCCCGACCCCACCTCCACCAGGCCTTGATCTGAAATATTTACGGCAAGCTGGCGGTGTGACAGGATATCTTTACGCGACCTCGACGCTGAGGAGTACGGATGACCGCGCTGCACGACGCCCCCACGGCGCTGGAGCGGCTGGACCGCCAGCCGTACACGTATGTCCGCCGTGAGCTGGTCGAACCGGACTGGCGACGCTTCCCCGGCTGGTCACACGTGACCGAAGCGCAGTGGCGCGACGCCCAGTGGCAGCGCGTGAACTGCGTGAAGAACGTGAAGCAGCTCCGCAAGGTCGCGGGCGACCTGCTGACCGAGAAGTTCTACGACGACCTCGCCGCGGACCAGTCGGCGTTCGCCACGATGTCGATGCTGATCCCGCCGCAGATGTTCAACACGATGGCGGTCGACGCGGACCTGAACCCCGACGCCTTCACCGAGGCGTTCCTGAACGACCCGGTGCGCCGCTACATGCTCCCGGTCGCCTCCGACCGCGACCCGAGCTGGCCGTCGCACCCGCACTCCCAGCGCGACTCGCTGCACGAGGCGGAGATGTGGGTCGTCGAAGGCCTGACCCACCGCTACCCCACCAAGGTCCTCGCCGAGATGGTGTCGACCTGTCCCCAGTACTGCGGCCACTGCACCCGCATGGACCTGGTCGGCAACTCCACGCCGTTGATCGACAAGCACAAGCTCTCGCTCAAGCCGGTCGACCGCCAGGACCAGATGATCGAGTACCTGAAGAAGACCCCGGGCGTCCGCGACGTCGTGGTCTCCGGCGGCGACGTGGCCAACGTCCCGTGGCCGCAGCTCGAGTCGTTCCTGATGCGCCTGCTCGACATCGAGACGGTCCGCGACGTCCGCCTGGCCACCAAGGCCCTGGCCGGTTTGCCGCAACACTGGCTGCAGCCCCGCGTCGTCGAGGGCCTGGAGCGCGTGGCCCGCACCGCCTCACGCCGTGGCGTGAACCTCGCGATCCACACGCACGTGAACCACGCCCAGTCCGTGACGCCTCTCGTCGCCGAGGCCGCTCGTACCGCGCTTGAGGTGGGCGTGCGGGACGTGCGCAACCAGGGCGTCCTGATGAAGGGCGTCAACGCCACCTCCGACGACCTGCTGGACCTCTGCTTCGCGCTGCAGGGGGAAGCGAACATCCTGCCGTACTACTTCTACATGTGCGACATGATCCCCAACGCCGAGCACTGGCGGGTGGCGGTGTGGGAGGCGCAGGAGCTGCAGCACGCGATCATGGGCTACCTGCCCGGGTATGCGACTCCTCGCATCGTGTGCGACGTGCCGTACGTCGGGAAGCGGTGGGTGCACCAGCTCGCGGAGTACGACCGGGAGCTCGGGATCTCCTACTGGACCAAGAACTACCGGACCGGGATCGAGCTCGAGGACCCGGAGGCGCTCGACCGCCGCTACCCCTACTACGACCCGATCTCCACGCTCGGCGAGGCCGGTCAGAAGTGGTGGACCGAGCAGGCCTGATGGACGCGATGGGGCCGTTTCCGGGACATCTTCCCGGAGGCGGCCCCATCGGCATTTCCAGCTCAGCCGTCAGCGCCCCGGTCCAGGGCACCGCTGATCACCGAGTCCGCACGCGCCGCCGGACCAGCAGCACCCCGCCCACCACGAGCAGCACCAGCACGACGACGAACGGCACCGGCCCGATCGCGGTGAACCACTCCACCAGCAGCCCCTGGAGCCGTCCCGCCGCGTCGACCACCGGGTCGGACGGGTCCGCGTCGCCGAAGAACAGCCGCAGCTCGTAGACGCCGTAGTACGCCACGTACAGGCCGACGAGCACCAGGAGCGCGCCGCCGAGCCGGGACGCGTGCGGCAGCAGGGAGCGGGCCCGCCGGGTCATCACGTCGCTGGCCAGCGCGGTGCCGATCGCGAGGACCGTCACCACCAGACCCATGCCCAGCGCGTAGGCGAGGAACGCCGTGACGCCCTCCAGCAGGTCGCCGCCGCGCAGCGTCGAGCCGGCGACGGCCAGGAACGGGCCGATGGTGCACGACAGCGACGCGATCGCGTACGCCACGCCGTAGCCGAACATCGAGCCCACGTGCCGGTTCGGCGCTCCCCTGCTCGGTTTCGGGATCAGCAGCGTGATCTCCCGGCCCATCAGCAGGAGTGCTCCCACCACGACGAGCGCCAGGCCGATCGCCACCGTCACGAACGGCAGGTAGCGCTGCACCGACGAGGCGACCACGGAGAACGCCAGGCCGAACAGGCCGAAGACGGTGACGAACCCGAGGGTCATCATCGTGCTGGAGACCACGGCCCTGGTCAGCAACCGGGCGCGGGACTGCTCGCTCGCGCCGGTCACGACCAGCGCCAGGTAGGCGGGCAGCATCGCGAACCCGCACGGGTTGACCGTGGCGACCATCCCGGCCACCACGGCCACCAGCAGCGTCTGCGTCATGCGATCGTGCTCAGCCGCTGCTTCAGGTCCTCTTCGGACAGTTGGCTCGTCACGACGTCGACCTTGCCGTCCGCGCCGACGAAGGCGTAGGCGGGCTGGGCGGTCACGCCGAAGCGCTTCCACACCGCGCTGTCCTCGTCCGCGACGTGCTGGAACGACTGCAAGCCGTACTTCTGCACGAACTGCTGCATCGCCGGGACCTTGTCGAGCGCGGCGACGCCCAGGAACGTGACCTTGCCGGCGTGTTCCTCCGCGGCGGCGGCCATGCCGGGTGCCTCGCGCTGGCACTTCGGGCACCACGGCGCCCAGAACCACAGGACGACCGGTTTCCCTGCCAGGTCCGCGCCGTTCAGCTCTTTGCCGTCAACGGTCTTGGCGGTGAACTTCAGCTGGTCGGGCACCGCGGGAGTGCTGCTCGCCGGCGCGGCGGCGCTCGTGCGGGAGGTGGTCTGCGGTGTGGTGGGGGCCGGTTGCGGCGCACCCGCCGGAGCGCCCCCGCACGCCGCCAGCGCGGCGAGCAGAGCGAGTGACCCGGCCATGACTCTGAGTACCGACATGAGCAAAATCCTGCCGTATGACCGGTTCGCAAGTTGTTACGAACCTCTGACGGCGCATTCACCGGTGCAGGACTGTATGCTGCATACGTGAGCGGTTGAAACGCCAGCTGCCCTCTTCCCGAGAGCCACTTCATCAGGGCCAGGAGAGTGCCGCCATGCTGGACAGTTCACTTTCACCGCTGCTCGTGCAGCAGGAAATGCACGGTCTTTCGGTCGTCCTGCACATCGCCGGCGAGCTGGACCAGGTCACGGCCCCCGCGCTGCGCGCCGAGCTGCAGACCGCCCTCGCCGCGGCGACACCACCCCATTCGCTCGTGGTCGACCTGGCAGAGGTCGAGTTCTTCGGTTCCGCCGGTCTCAACGCGCTGCTGGAACTGCGGCGCGAGACGGTCGCGAAGGGCGTTCAGCTGCGGGTCGCGGCAGCGCACAAGACCGTGCTGCGCCCGCTCGGGATGACCGGCGTCGACCGGGTGCTGGGGCTGTACCCGGACGTCGAGCAGGCGCTGGCCGCCGACTCGCACGTCTGACCTGCCGCGAAGCACCGCCGCCGTGGGCGGTCGATCGGACTCGCATGCGGCAGTTCCACCTCGGTAGCCATTGGGCCTGCCCTTGCCCAGGGGCGCAACGTTCGTGCCGATCCGTGCATCGGGGACTGGATCTCGCGACCACGCGCGGTCAGTATGTTCCGCTGAGCCGTCGAAACACGAACAAGGGGAGTGTGCGCCCGTGGTCAGGGTGGACAGCGTGGACGAGGCCGAGCGCTTGAGGAAATCGCTCCGGGACGAGGGGGTCCTGGAGGTCGTCGGGCCGGTGTCCGGTATCGGCCTGGTGGGCATTCCCACGACGGGCGCGGACAGCATCGAGATCGACCCCGGCGACTTCGACCGGGCGATCCGGCTGCTGCACCAGCGCCGCGACGAACTGGCGGGCCACCTGGCGGGCAGCGCCGTGCTGGCCACGCCGCTGCCGGACGGCAAGGGGCCGGTCGCGGTGCAGATGCGCAAGGCGTTCGGGTTGCGGGCCAGGGACGCCGAAGGTGGTGTCCGGGCCGCGTTGACGTCGTACGTGCGGCAGCTCGACCTGGTGATCGACGCGCTGGAGACCGTGAAGAAGACGCACGTGGCCGTGGACGAGAACGCCGCCGCGACGTTCAAGAGGCAGCCATGAGCAGGCGGGACAGGGGCTACTACTCCGAGGAGCACAAGCCGTCCGCGCGGCAGATCCGGCGCGAGAAGCGGCTTCGGGCGCAGCGTCGCAGGAACCTGCTCGAGGACGCGTTCGACTCCGGGACCATCCGCTGGGAGGCGTACACGCACCAGCAGATGTGGGACATGGTGCACGCGGCTGACGTGCCGGGGATGTCCGTGCGCAGCGCGCAGTGGCAGGAGCTGGCACCCCGGCTGCGCGACACGTCCCGGTCGGTGCAGAACATCGTCGACAAGCTCACGTCGTCCTGGCGCGGGCCGTCGGCGGAGCTGGCGGCCCAGGCGGCCTCGGCGCTGACGTCGTGGGGCGAGACGGTCGGCGACTCCTCCGAACGTGTGGCGCGCGGGCTCGAGACCTACACCACGGTGCTGCAGGAGACGAAGCGGCGGATGCCGGAGCCCGTGCACTACTGGGCCGAGCGGCACTTCCGGGAGGGCTACGACGTCAAGGTCGTCGACGGCCCGCAGGGCGCGAACCTGCTCGACCAGCTGATCGACGACCACATGCCGTCCAAGACCGAGGCGCGCAACGCCAAGGCGGAAGCGGTGGCCGTCATGCAGGTCTACGAGAGCGAGAGCAGGAACACCCGCAGCACTCTGCCGATGTTCGACACGGCACCGGAGGTCGCGCGGCCACCGGCACCCGTCTCGCCGCCCGTCACCCCACCGCCCGTCACCTTGCCGCCCGAGCCCACGCCGGTGGTGACGCCGCGGCCACCGGAGCCGGTGCCGGTGCCGGACATCCGCCCGCCGGCGAACGACGACAGCACGACGGTCGCCGCGTTCGGCCCCACCGGGGCTCCGCACGGCACCGGGGTTCCGCACGGCACCGGGGTTCCGCACGGCACGACGGCGTTCGGCGCACCGGCCGGCGGCGTGCACGGCACGACGACGGGGATGCCGGGAGGGTTCGCGTCGGGATCACCGGCCGGTACCGGACCCGGGGTGCCGGGCGGCGCCACCGGGGTGCTGGGCCGCCAGGCCGGGAGCGGCGCCGTGGCGGGCCTGGGCGGCCGCGGTTCCGCGGCCGTGCCCGGGGCGGGTGGCTACGGCATGATGCCGCCGGCGGCCGGGGCCAACGGCGACGAGGACCGGCAGCACACCAACCGGTACGCGGAGCCGATGGACTTCCTGGACGACATCCCGCCGGGTGCGCCGCCCGTGCTGGGCGGATGAACGACGGGTACGTCGTCGACGTCGCCGCCGTCCACGTGACGGCGCGGCGGCTGGACGACGCGGGCGACGCGGTGACCGAGGTGGTAGGGGCGCTCGGACTCGGATCAGGCGGCGACCTGGGACCGGGCGTCACCGAGGCCGTGGACGAGCTGATGCGGTCGTGGGAGGACAGGATGGCCGCGCTCCGCACCGCTCTCGCGGACACCGCCACCGAGCTCCGGTCGGCCGGGGCGGCCTACCGCGACGCCGACGAGCTGCGCCATGACTGAGTACCGCGGCCTCGGCTTCGACCCGGTGCCGGGCGACGCGGGAGCCGTCGCCTCGGCGGGTGAGCGGTGCCGGCACGCGGTCGAGGCCCCGGCACCACCGGCCGGGTGGGAAGGGGCCGCGGCCGAGGCGTTCGCGGCGCGACTGGCCGGGATGCGCGACGACCTGGAGACCGCGCGGCGCACCCTGGGTGCGGCCGCCGACGTGCTGGACGAGTGGGCGGGGACGGTGCTGGCGAACCAGCGCAGGGCGGAAGATCTCGACAGACGCGCGCGCGAGCTGCGGCGTGCGATCGACGATGCGGACAACGACGTGGTCCTCGCGTCCTTCCGCGGCGGTCCGGCGCACGAGGCCGCCTCGGGACGGCTGGAGGGGCTGCGCCGCGAGCTGGACGGCGTGCTGGCGGCCGCACGGGACCTCGAAGCCGACCACCACAGCGCCGCACGGCGGGTCGCGGAGCGGTTGCGCCGCCTCGTCACGGGCGGCGTCGAAGCGGCCGGAGACGTGCCGAGCCGCGAGGAGCTGTTCGGCGGTGTCGTGCGCGCGTTGAACTCCTACTCGGCGTTGGGCAGTGAACTCGCCGGGATGCTGTTCACGTCACCACGCACCTCCAGCACACCCGGCGGCGGAGCGGCCGCCTTCGTCTCGGCACTCGGTGAGCGGTGAGACTCACGCCGGTACGGGGCGTCATCCCGGTGTCCACGAGCTCGGCCGAGGCGACGTCCGCCGAGTTGTTGTCCCTCCTGCAGCGGTTGCGCGGGCCCGACCGGGCGCGCGACCCCGGCCTGGAGATCGCGGCCGCGCAGGCCGCCGAACTGGCCCAGCGGCACGACGCCGGTGTCGTGGCGGTCGTCGAGCACCACGACGCCGACCCCGCGGTCCTGGTGGCGGGTCTGGTCGCGGTCGAACGCGTGCTGACACCGGAGGCCGCGCGGGAGCTGTGCTTCCACCTCGCCGACGCAGGTGGCCCCGGCATCACCGACCTCACCAGCGCCGAGACCGCGAACGGCTACCCGGCGGTGATCGTCGAGCGGGTCCCGGCGACCGGTGTCGGGGCGCAGCTGCAGATCGTCGTGCCCGATCCCGCCCGCCCGAGGATCGCCGTGTTCACCCTGCACTCCCCCACCGGACGCGGGTGGCTGGAGCTGGCCGGCATCGCCGGGCGGTTCGTCAACGGCGTGGAGTTCACCTCGGCAGGGCGTGGCGGCGGTACTCCGTCGGCGGCTGCCCCACCAGCGCGCGGAAGGCACGGGAGAAGTGCGTCGCACTGACGAACCCGCAGTCGCGGGAGATCTCGCCGACGCCGCGGTCGGCCTTCGCCGGGTCGGCCAGCAACGCCTTCGCGCGGTCGATGCGCAGCATCTTGATCCGTTCGGCGACGTTCGGCTCGCCCTCGAACACCTGGTACAGGCGGCGCAGGGAGATGTTCAGCGCCCTCGCCACCTCGCCCGGCGTCAGCGACGGGTCGGCGAGGTGCGCGCGGATGTGCTCGAGCGCGGCGCGCCGGTGCCCGGTGGCGATGTCGGCGCGCTCCAGCTCGTCGCGCAACGCGCTGCGCAGCACCATCTCCGCCAGCCCGACGAGGTGGTGCGCCACGCCGACCGGGTCCAGGACGTCCCGGGCGGCGAGCACGTGCCCGACCGCGCTGGAGAACGCGGTGCGCAGGCCTTCGCCGACCTGGACGGGCTGGAACATCAGCCGGCGCAGGTCGGTGAACCCGGTCGACAGCTTGGCCTCGGGCACGGTCAGCACGATCGTGCCGACGGGCAGCACGTGCAGCGAGCAGTCGCCGAACACGTGGGTGTTCTCGGGCACGGAGCGGTGGACCGGGCACCGCATCAGCAACTGGACCGACTGGGGCGTGGACGGCGAGCCGGTCAGGGCGGCCCTGGCCGCCGCGGCACCGGACGCGCGCACGACCAGCACCCCGCTAGCGACCTCCGCGTCCTGGTGCACGCGGACAAGATTAACCACGGGAGTTCCGATGGCACGGCGTTCACCGGCGACCGGCGTGGTCGTCCTGTCCCACCTGGAGTTCGACCTGGTGTGGGAGGACCTCGGCTTCGGTGACCCGCCCCTGGCCCTCGACGTGCCGTCGCACGGCGCCACCGAGGCCGACCGGGACCAGCTGGGCACCGAGGTGTTCGCCTCGCTGGCGAGCGCCGGGCTGATCCGCGACGACGAGGTCGATCCCGAACTCGAGGAGCTGCTCGGGATGCTGCGCCACCACACGACGTCCGTCGACGCGCTGGTGTTCGGCGAGCAGCCCTGGCGGGTGCTCGCCGCGGTGCGGGGCAGCCGCGGCGTGCTCGCCGTGCTCAACACCGAGGAGCTCGCGCTCGAACCCTTCGCGGGGGACGGCCTGGTGCGCGCGGTGGTGAAGGTGCTCGGCGACCGCCCGGCAGGGCCGGGTGACCAGGTGCGGCTGCCGCGGGCGGCCTGCTCGGCGGCGCTGCGGGGGTACGCGGAGAGCGGCTACAGCGGTTTGGAACGGGCGTTGGCCGACGCGGGCGTGCGGGGCAGCGCGATGCGTCCGCTGATCACCATCGCGGAGTCGGGCAGGCTCGGTGCGGGACAGCTGGCCGTGAACGGTGCTCGGGGCCGTTCGCCGGTGCTCGCCTGGTCCGACACGACCGCGGGCCGCTACGTCGTCACGACCGAGGACGTCCGCGGCGAGCAGTGGGTCCGGGTGGTCCCCGCCGACCTGGCCTGGATCACCCGGCGCCTCACCGACCTGGTGGAGGAGTCCTCTTAGGACACCGGGAGCACCACCGGCTCGTCCAGCACGGCCGCGAGCACCTCGGCGCCCGCGGCCAGCGCGGCCTCGGCGGCGCAGGCGGTGAGCCGCTGCAGGCAGGCGGCCAGCGCGACGGGCCTCAGCTCCATCGCGCGCGGGCCGAGCTCGAGCCCGACGAGCTTGCCGTGCAGGTCGACCGTCACCACCACGTCGTCCTCCCGGGCGGAGCGGGTGATCGCGTCCAGCGCGGCGCGCAGGCCGAGCGGTTCGCGTTGTTCGTCCTCGGCCAGTTCCTCTTCGAGCGACCGCGGCTCGTGCGTCATCGGACCATCCAGCTCTCCGGTGTGGTGGACTCGATCTCCTCGGTGAGCTCGGTGTCGACGCGGAGGCCGAGCGTCTCCAGGTGCTCCTCGCCGAGCGTGTGCCGAGCCCTTTCGCCAGCCCGCGCGGTCGCGAGCCGCACCAGGGTGAGGATCTCGTCCGCCAGTGCGGCACGCCCCAGGCGCATCGACCGCTCGGTCAGCGTGATGGCGCGCATCCCGCCGCCCACACCGACCTCGATCGCGATGCCGGTGGCGTGGTGCGCGTGTCCGGTGATCACGGGTGCACTCCTCCGTAGAACTTCGTGCCGCTGAGCTGGTGGGTGTTGCGGCGCACCTGGTCTCCGGAGTTGCCCTCGATCAGCGTGACGGTGTCGCCGTCAACCTTCTCCACGATGCCGATGTGCTTGCTCGTGGAGGGGCTCTGCGGGCCGGTGCCGAACAACAGCACGTCGCCCGGCCGCACGTTGTCCTTCAGGTTGCCGTTGCCGTACGCCTTCCCGTGGCGCTGCCCCCAGCGGTAGACGTCGCCGGTGAAGGGCAGGACCGGGATGTCCACACCGGCCCTGCGCCACATCGCCGTGGCGAACGACGAGCACCAGAAGGTCGTCGGCCCGTACGGGTTCCGGTTGCTGCCGGGCGGGCTCTCCCGCGTGCCGATCTCACCGCGGGCGGCGGACACGATCTTGCCGGCCTTCGCACCGGACGGCTTGGTGACGCCCCCGCCGCGCCGTGCGGCGCGAGGATCGGCGATCCCGTCGGTCTCGATCTCCTTCTCGAGTGCCTTCAGCTGCCGCTTGGCCTCGTCGAGCTCGGCCTTGACCTGCCGCACGTTGCGCACGGACTCCCGCGTGTAGCGCGGCTCCAGGTCCGCCGCGGCGGCGACGGCCTTCATCAGCGCGGCCTGCGATCCGCTCGCGACCCCCGCGTCGAGCAGCGCGGCGGCCTTGGTGACGTACTCGTCGACCAGGCGCTGGGCGGCCGTGTGCCCGGTGACCAGCGCGCTGCTCGCCCCGGCCACCACCTTCTCGGCCTGGGCGCTGACGGACGCGGTCATCCGGATCTGCCGGACGAGCCGGTCGGAGCGCCGTTCGAACTGCTCCGAGTTCGCACCCTCCCAGTGGCCGAGCGCGTTCCCGGTGGCCTTGCGCACGGCGTCCTGCTGGTCGTCCAGCGCGTTGCCCGCCCGGTGCAACGCGAACTGCACGCGCAGCGCGTCGTCGGCCTTGCCCGCCAACGCGTTGCGGTGCCCGATCATCCTGCCGGCGAACTCGCGCGCGACCGCTCGGGTGTCCACGTCAGCCCCGCTTGAAGCCGTCGGCGACCGCGTCGTCCTGAGCGCGGTAGCTGTGCGCCATGCGCCCGGTCGAGCGCGCCAGGCGGTCGGCGTTGCGGCCGACGCCGTTCACCTGCCGGTGCAGCGCGGCTCCGAACGCCTCGAGCGCCGAGGCGAAGCCGGTCTCCTTGCCGATCCGCCCGAAACTGCCGTCGGCGATCTCCCGCACCTGCCGCACGTGCCTGGTGCCGATCGACGCCAGGTCGTCCGCGATGTCCCTGCCCTGCTTGACGTAGCGGTCGAGCGCGGCCGGGTCCACCGCGAACCCGCCACGTCCCCCTCCCCCACCACCGCCGGGCCGCGACGGCGTCCCGGCGTCCCGTGCCGCTTTGCGGGCGACGTCGAGGTACTTGCGGTAGGCGCCGTTGGTGTAGGTCGACCAGGGCGTCCACGACTTGCCGTCGTCGGACAACGCGTTCGCCACCTTGGCGTTGACGCGCGGGTCGAACAGCTCGCGGTTCGAGTCGAGCCCGTACTGCCTGCGCCGCTCGGGCCCCAGCGCGCCCAGCATGTTGATCTGCCACAGGCCGTAGGAGTCGTCCGGTGGCCTGGCGTTGTGCGCTCGTGCGTCCCCGTTGGACTCGGCGAGGGCGACGGCGATCGCGATCGTGAGGCCCTGGCCTTCGAACCCGGCGGCACGGGCGTGCTGTGCGATCTGCTCGGGGCTCAACCTGCTCATGCGGTCAGCTTGGCCGCTCACCGACGCCGGCGACATCGGTGTTGCGCGCTGGGGCAGCAGCGCTGCGCGGAGGGACCATCCGGCAGAAGCGGACGTTCCCCGGCACCTACTGCTGGGAGCGTAGCCGCCACAACGAGCCGAACGACCACCTCCGACGAAAGGCCTTCTCGTGCGTATGCGCACCTTGGGACGCACCGGCATCCAGGTCAGCCCGTTCTGCCTGGGCACCATGAAGTTCGGCCCCCACGGCAACCCCGACCCCGACGACTGCGTCCGCATCATCCACCGGGCACTCGACGCGGGCATCAACTTCATCGACACCGCGGACGTCTACGGCGGCGACGGCGAGACCGAGCGGATCGTCGGCAAGGCGTTGCGGGGTCGTCGCGACGACGTGGTGCTGGCCACGAAGTTCAACGGGCCCATGGGTTCCGACCCCAACCGCCAGGGCAACTCGCGCCGCTGGGCCATGACCGCGGTCGAGGACTCGCTGCGCCGCCTGGGCGTCGACCACCTCGACCTCTACCAGGTGCACCACGTCGACCACCGCACCGACGCGGAGGAGACCCTGTCCGCCCTGACCGACCTGCTGCGGTCCGGCAAGGTGCGCGCGATCGGCACCTCCGGCCTCCCGGCCGCGCAGATCGTCGAGGCGCAGTGGCTCGCCGAACGCCGCGGGCTCGCCCGTTACCGGACCGAGCAACCGCACTACTCGATCCTCAACCGCGGCGTCGAACGCGACGTCCTGCCCACCTGCGAGCAGTACGGGCTGGGCGTGCTGACCTGGAGCCCGCTGGCCGCGGGCCTGCTCACCGGCCGCTTCCGGCCCGGCGGCGAACCGGTCTCGGCCGGCACCCTGCACTGGCTGCCCCGGCACATGACCGACGAGCGCAAGCACGCCGCGGTCGAGCGGCTCGTCCCGATCGCCGAGGAGGCGGGCCTGTCGCTCACGCACCTCGCACTCGCGTTCGTGGTGAGCCATCCCGGTGTCACCTCGGCGATCATCGGCCCGCGCACCGCGGACCACCTCGACGACCTGCTCGCCGGTGCCGGCACCACGCTCACCGACGAGGTCCTGGACCGGATCGACGAGGTCGTGCCACCCGGCACGGACCTCGGCGCGGTCGACGTCGCCCCTGTGCCGGACGCGCTGACCCGTCCGGGTCTGCGTCGTCGTCCGGTGCAAGACCGTGCCGCGGTGTGACGGTGGCCGGCTTCCCGGCTGTGGCGGCGCGGTGGTCAGCCGCGGTTAGCGGATTGTTAGCGCGATTGCCCAGTCTCGGTCCCGGAGGCGAGACCGCCTCTTCCTGAGAAGGGGGAATTCTCTTGATCCGCAAGACTTTGACGGCCCTGGCCGGCGCCGCGTTCGCGGCGTCGCTGATGTCGACGCCCGCGAGCGCGTCCTCCGTCCCGGAGATCACCGAGCCGGGCGGCGACGTGTCGGCCACCGCCTACAGCGACTGTCCCGCGGCCCGGCTGTGCATCTGGACGGGTCTCAACGGCACCGGTGCGATCGGCATCTTCCGCGTCGGTGACGCCGACCTCGGTGCGGCTCCCGGCCCCAGTGGGCTCAACAACAACGCCGAGAGCATGTACAACCGCACCAGCCAGCGGTGGTGCCACTACGACGGGGCCAACTACACGGCCCTGATGGCGGCCGGCGGACCCGGTGGAGGGGCGAACATGCTGCCCGAGTTCCGCAACCGGATCACCTCGTTGCGGGTCTGCCCCTGACCGGTGACGCGGTGGGGCGTCACCGTTCCCGGCGATCGAGCAGGCAGGTCCTGCTCGATCGCCGCCGCCGAGTCAGCGCGCCCAGGTACCGCACCGTCCACAGTGGCCGAAGTGCGGGTGGCACGCCTCAGCCGGTCCCCACCGCGCGTTCCTCCGCGAGCCAGGCGGCCAGGTCCTCACCCGTCCACTGCGGATGGTCGAGCAACAGCGCTCCCGCGATCCGCAACGCCAGCGGCAACCCTCCGCAGCGCGCCAACAGGGCGTCGCCCGGGGGCACTCCGACGATCCCGGTCAGCAGTTCCGCCGCCTCGCGGGCGTCGAGCAGTCCCATCCGCACCAGCCGCGCGCCCTCCAGCTCGCCGAGCGTCCGCCTGCTCGTCACCAGCACCGCGCAACCGGGTTCGGCCGGCACGAACGGCCGCACCTGGCGTGCGTCGACGGCGTTGTCGACGACCAGCAGCACCTCCCGGCCGGCCAGCAGGTCGCGCAGCAGCGCCGAGCACTCGTCCTCGGAGACCGGCACGAGGTCGGCAGGTGTCCCGAGGGCACGCAGGAACTGGTGCAGCGCCGCCGTCGTGTCGTCGCCCCGCAACGTCGCGAAGAGCTGGCCGTCCGGGAACCGCTCACGCACCCGATGAGCGAGCTGCACGGCGAACGACGTCTTGCCCAGCCCCGCGGCGCCCGAGACGGCGACGAGTGGCGGGCAAACCCGGCGCGGCGCGGTGAGCACGTCCGCCAGCTCGGCGAGCCACTCCCCGCGACCGACGAAGTCGGGCAGCGCCGGGGGCAACCGGCGCGGCGGACGTGCCCTACGCGGCAGCGGAAACGTGGGCTGCACACCCGGTTCGCCGCGGAGGATGCGGCCGTGCAGCGCGCACAGCCGCGCCGACGGCTCGACGCCCAGCTCGTCCACCAAGGTGCGGCGGAACGCGAGGAACACGTCGAGCGCCTCGGACACCCGGCCGCGCCGCGCCAGCGCGGTCATCAGCTGGGCGCGCAACCGTTCGCGCAGCGGGTGCTCGGCCACGGCGGCGGTCAGCTCGCCGATCAGGTCGGCGGTGCTGCCGAGCAGGAGGTCGGCGTCGACGCGTTCCTCGAGCACCGTCATCCGCAGCTCGTCCAGCTGTGCGGCGATCGGCTCGCCGAAGTGCGGGTCGGCGGGACCACGCCAGCGCCCGAGCGCCTCGCGCAGCCGCGCGGCCCCCAACGCCACGTCACCGCCCGCGATCAGCTCACGCCCGGCCGCCAGGCCCTGCCGCACCAGCTCGACGTCGAGCTCCACCGCCTCGGCGCGCAACACGTACCCGGTCGCCGCTGTCGCGATCCTCCCCGCGCCGAGGAGCCGCCGCAGCCGCGAGATGATGCCTTGCAGCTGCACCTTCGCCGACGCCGGTGGCGCTTCACCCCACAGCTCGTCGAACATCCGGCCGACCGGCACGACCTCGTTCGCGTTCCACACGAGCAACGCGAGAACCTTGCGCATTTGCGGTGTGCCCACGGTGATCTCGGCACCACCGCATTCCACCTGAAACGGTCCGAGCAATCGGAAAAACCACATCCCCCAGTACCTCCCCGCCACTCAGGGTGGCACACGGCCGGGGCAGAAGCTGGTTGTTCGATTACATCCAAAACCTCACACGCGAGCGCTCGTGTGGAATGTTGGTCTTCAATTCCGGCTCACAGCGTCAATTCTGAAAACTCTTTCGCGATTCGTGCACGAGAGGATCAGGCCTGTCCGCCTCCGGTCACGAGGTAGTAGGCGTCGGCCGTATCGCCATCGACGCCCACGAAGTGCTCGAGACGTGCCGCCGCCTCCCGCGCCAGGACGACGAGGATGTCGAAGCCGTGGTCGCCCGCGAGCGCTTCGAGCACGGGCGCGGCGAGGCCGACGTCGCTGTTGACCACGGCGGTGACGAGGTTCGCGGCGTGCTCGACCGCCTTCGCGCAGTGGTGTTCCTCGCGCAGCACCATCATCCCGATCGGAACGCGCGCGTCGGGCTTGAGTCCTCCCATCGGCAGGCCGTGCACCAGGATCGAGGTGAGCAAGTCCACCGCGGCCAGCCGTGAAGCCTCGTCCCGCAGCGCCATCCGCACGGCGACGATCGCGTTCGCGTGGTCCCGGCGGTTGATCGCGCCGATGGCCACTCGCGCCCAGGTCGCCCCGTCCGGCTCTCCCCCGGCGGAGACGATCGTGGGGGCGTCCGGCGAGGTCGTGCCGGCCGGAAGGTCGTCCCGGTCTGAGATCATGTGCGGTCGCGCCTCTTCCGTTCGGAACCCGTTGGTGCGGCTGCCGATGGTAGATCTTGGCAGCGCGACGTCATCGGCTCGGACGATCGGTTTCCTCGCCGAGGCAGCACTCGGTAACAGCCAGGTCGGTGCGCCGGAGCTGTTCACCACTCGTAAAGCGGCACGGACTGAGCCTGGAAACGCGCAGGGCGACCGTGTGTGAACAGCAACAGCCGCAGTCGCACGATGGAGTGATCTGTGGACGTCGCGAGCGGACCGCTCGCCTGCCGCCAATTCAGGTTTACGCGACGCCTTGAACGGGTATAAGCGATTTGCTTCGAACTCTGGTGCTGGAGGACATCATGAGCGCGGCTGATGGCGGCCTCAACGAACTCGCAAGAACGCTCGGCGACATCGCAAGAACGCTGCAAGCGGAACCCGACGTCGACACGACTCTGCGGGCGATCGTCAAAGCCGCCGTCGACTACGTCCCGGCAGCCACGTACGCCGGGATCTCCCTGCTGGAGCACGGGAAGATCCGCACCGTCGAGCCGACCTCTCCCACCGTCGAGATCATCGACCAGCTCCAGTACGAGTTGCACGAGGGACCGTGCATCGACGCGATCACCGAACACGTGACCTTCCGCGTCGGCGACGTCGGCCACGAAGCCCGATGGCCGTCCTTCGGCCCGGCTGCGGCGGAGAACGGCATCCACTCCCTGCTGTCCTACCGCTTGTTCGTGACCGACAAGACGCTGGGCGCGTTGAACCTCTACTCGGACCGGATCGACGCCTTCGACGACCGCACCGAGCAGGACGGCCTGCTCTTCGCCACCCATGCCGCCATCGCGCTGGTCGGCGCGCAACGCGAGGCGAACCTGTCGATCGCCGTCGAGAGCCGCGACGTCATCGCCACCGCCAAGGGCATCCTCATGGAGCGCCACGACATCGACGACGCCTCCGCTTTCCGGATGCTGGTGGAGGCGTCCCAGTCGACCAACATGAAGCTGCAGAAGGTCGCGGCCTGGCTGGTGGAGAACCGGGCCGAAGCCCGGTCGTTGTGACCGACGCGCGCCGTGAGCGCACAAGCATCGTGGCAGAACCGCTCGGTCATCATGAGCTGGTCGCCGTCGCCAGCTATCGGCTGATCACCCTGCGGGACCAGGACAACGACGCCGGTGCGGGTCTGGACGAGGCGATCGCGCGAGCGCAGACAGCCGTAGTGGCCTCGACCGGTTACGAGCTGGTCATCAACTGCGCCCAGGACCTCTTGCCCGTGTCGGCACGACTCGAAATGTGGTCCGGGCGACCCGCATCGGCCGACGAGCCGGGCTGGTCGGCGCCGCAGGTCTTCGAGCTCGAATGTCCCAGCGGGCTCCTGGTGCTCGGCTCTCCCACCGGGGAGGCGCTCGGCGCCGAGCTGCCCACAGGGCCGGGCGTTTACGGGTTCGAGGTCGCTCACCGAGGACGCGACCGAGCGCTTGCCATGAGCCAGGAAGACCTCCTCAACGCACGGCAGGGCGGCTTCGAGCAGTACCGGATGCGCGTGTGGTTCGCCGGTGAGCTACCCGACGACGAAGACGAGTAGCCGGCTCCAGCTCGGCCGTGCAACGGCTGCGTCCGCACCCTTGCCGGCCTCGGACAGCAAGAGACGCAACGGATGTCTCCAGCGATAGGCGTTCCCGATCGCCGTCCGGCCAGCGGAGCTGGTCGTCGGTGTAGTAGCCGGACTCCACGAGAACCCTGTGGTAGTTGGCCTTGTCGACGCTCACGGGGTTCAGGAGGAACGCCGGCACGACCTTGACGCCGTTGTCGTAGTCGTTGAGGTTATTGAGCTGCAGCGGTGTCCGGCCCTTCAGCACGGCTTCCGCCATCGACGCCGTGACCTTCGCCAGTTCGCAGGTGTCCTTGTAGATGGTCGAGTACTGCTCGTTGGCGATGATGGACTTCACCGAACCGAGCTCGACGTCCTGTCCGGTCACGACCGGGAAGCGGGGCCGTAACCCTTGTTCTTCAGCGCGGCGAGGATTCCGAGGGAGATGCCGTCGTAGGGCGACAGCACGCCGTCCACCTTCGCGCGCCGGTACGACGCGGTGACGATCTCCTCCATGCGTTTGCGGGCGGTCTCGCCGTCCCAGCGGAGGGTTGTGACGGCCTGGTAGTCCGTCTGTCCGCTGCGCACTACCAACTTGCCGTCTTCGATGTACGGCTTGAGGACGGACATGGCTCCGTTGAAGAAGAACGCCGCGTTGTTGTCGTCGGCGGAGCCGGCGAACAGCTCGACGTTGAACGGCCCGGCGGCGCCGTCGGGGCTGCCGCGGAGGAGCTGGTCGTAGGCGATCACCGGGATGCCGGCCTCCGCGGCCATCCTCAGCTGGGCGGTGAGGGCCGAGCCGTCCACCGAGGCGATGATCAGGAGTTTCGCGCCGGCCGCGATCTGGCTCTCGACCTGCTTCGCCTGGCTGGGCACGTCGTTCTGCGCGTACTGCAGGTCGACGCGGTAGCCCCGGGATTCGAGGTCCCGCTTGATGTTCTCGCCGTCGCTGAGCCAGCGCTGCGACGTCGTCGTCGGCATGGTGACGCCGACGAGAGCGCTCTCGGGTGGCTTGGGTTCCTGGCCGGTCGCGGGCGTGCCGCAGGCCGCCAGCAGCAGCACGACCACGAGCATCGACGAGTTGACAACCGGAGGTGGAGGGATCAAGCGGGGTCACGGAAGGAGCGCTTCAGCCATCGGAAGCGCGAATGGGTCTGGCGGACGGACCTCAGGCGCCCGTGATGGTGATCATGGTCGCGGGTGGCACGCGCTGTCCCGGTTCGACCGACTGGGCGGCGCAGACCACGTCCTCACCGTTCGGCGAGGCGACGGTGACCTGCAGACCGAGCGCCTGCAGTTCCGCCCTGGCGTCCTTGACGGGTTTGCCGCGCACCTCGGGCACGGTGACCGCGGTGGCGACCACCAGCGACACCGTGGTCTGGTCCGGGCCGAGCATCGTGCCGGGCGCCGGGTCGGTCCTGATGACGCGGCCCGGTTCGACCGCCGGGGAGAACTCGGCGGGCGCCTCGACGCCCTGGAGCCCGTTGCGCCCCAGTTCGGCGAGCGCCTCGTCCTTGGTCATGCCCGCCACGTTCGGCACGGGCTTCTTCGGCGCCGGTCCCTTGCTCAGCACCAGTGTCACGGGGGCGCCGATCTGCAGCGGCGTGCCGGGGCGCGGTTCGAGTCCGATCACCTTGCCGGACGGGACGGTCTCGCTGAAGACGTTCTTGGCCTCGTCCGTGACCACCTTCAACCCGGCGTCGCCGATCTCCTTCGTCACCGGCTCGACGTCGGCGCCCGCGTTGACGAACGGCACCACCGGGCGGCCCCGCGAGACGTAGACCGTGATCGAGGAACCCTTCTCCAGCTCGGTTCCGTTGCCGGGTTCGGTGCGCAGCACGTTGCCGTTCGGCACGTCGTTGCTCGGCACCCGGACGACCTGGGCGCTCAGCGACGCGTCCCGCACCTGCGCCATCGCGTTCGCCTCGCTCTGACCGCTGACCAGTGGCACGGAGGTGCGGCTCCCCGCGCCCAGCCACCACCACAACGAACCGGCGACCAGCACCGGCACCACCACCGCACCGGTCCAGAGCGCGGCGCGGCGGTGCCGGCGGCGCTTCTCCTCGACGGGGTCGACCTTCTTCGACCGCGGCCTGGGTGCCCGCGGGGGCTTGCGCACCGGTGTGGTCCGCTCGGCTGCCGACGCGGTGTTCTCGCGGGGGACCGCCGGCACCGGGCGCATCACGATCGTGCGGTCCTGCTCCGGTGGCGTGCCGGGCTCGGGGACCGGCTGGGGCTGCAGACCGAGCTCGGCCCCCACTCGTTCGAGCTCCGCCAGGAACACCGCGGCGTCCGCCGGGCGCAACGCCGGATCCGACCGGGTCGCCCTGCGCACCAGGTTGTCCAGTGCGAGCGGAACCCCCGCGATGGACGGCACCGCCGGGACCGGGTGCGGCACGCCCACCGCACCGCGGCCGGGCACCCCTCCCGTGAGCATCTCGTAGAGCACGATCCCGACCGAGTAGACGTCGCCCCGCGCGTCGCGGACGCCTCCGCCGACCCTCTCCGGGGACGCGTAGGCCCTGTCGCCACCGGCAGGTGCAGCCGCCCTCGGGCGGAGGGTGCCGAAGCCGGCGAGCTGCACCTTGCCACCCTTGCCGATGAGCACGTTCTCCGGCCTGACGTCGCCGTGCACCAGTCCCGCGTGGTGAGCGGCGCCCAGCGCCGACAGCACCGGGCCCACCACGCTCAACGCGACGGCGGGGGCGAGCTTCCCGCGGTCCGCCAGGAGGCCGCGGAGGGTGCCGCCGTCCACGAACTCCGTGACCAGGAAGACGTGGTCACCGTCGACGCACTGGTCGTGGACGGCCACCACGGCGGGGTGCCGCAGCCGTGCGGCGGAACGCGCGCCGCGCTCGAACTCCGCGACGAACGCCGGATCCGGCGGCAGCGTCGTGTCCAAGACCTCGACGGCGATGGCCCGGTCGAGCCGGACGTCCACACCCCGGTACACGGTGGACGTCGCGCGGGGCTCGATCACCGTGTCCAACCGATAACGCCGCTCGAGCAGCGCACCTGTCAGATCGGGGTTGGACTTCGGCACAGTCGCAGATGATAGCCGCGGGCAATCTCCGGCGGATTGCACTCGCGCCAGAACGCCGACCGGACGCACTTCCCCATTCGCCGTCCGTGATCACGCGGTCGAATCCAGGTCGACCGCCGGCCGAGGACGCCCGAACGGCGGTTGAGTTCCCTTCGCCTGGTACGAAGATGTTCTGATCGGTGTGGCCGGTGGCAGCACGCGCCGGACTCGGATGATGCGAATTGGGGCGAGTTGACCGGGGACTCCCGCGAACGAGTCGGCGGGCACGTGGCCGAACCTTCCTCCGGCCGCGTTTTGCGCAACGTGAGGGTGCTGACGAACGTTTTCGCGTGGCTGGGCGGTATCGGGCTCGCAACGCAGTTGTTGTTCGCGGACACCGCATTCGCCGCCAAAGCGGTGCTGGTCGTGCTGCTGCTCGTGGTGCTGGTGTCGTGGCGGTGGCCCGATCGCGACCGGTGGGTGATCGCGGTCGTGGAAGCGGCGGTGCTCGCCGGGTCGGTGCTCGTCCTCCCGGCGCCCCAGCCCGCCGTCGCGTTCCTGTTCGGGGTGGTGACCAGGAGAGCGCTCGGTGGCGGGAGCAGCAGGGCTCTGGTCAAGGCGGTTCCGGCTCTGGCCGGCTACCTCGCCGGTCAGGGCGTCCTGGTGGTGGCCGCCGTCCGCGCGGGAAGCGTCGCCTTCGACGGGCTGGTGCCGAGGCTGATGCCGCTCCTCGGTCTCGTCATCGGATCCGCCGCCCTGCACGCCACCGTGCGCGCGGTCCGGCACGAGCGGGACGCACGTCAGGCAGTCCACGCCGTGATCGACGCCAGTCCCGTCGGCATGCTCCTCGTCGATGACGCCGGCACCACGCTGTTGAGCAACGCACGGGCTCACTCGATGTTCGGCCGGCGAAACGGTTTGTGCCAGCCTTTGTGCATTCACGGGAACAACGTGGTGCTATGCGAAAAATGCGGTGGTGGCACAAGACCTTTCGAACTGAACGCCGACGGCGCGGTGCTCGAGGTGCACACCGCGAAGGTGCCGCAGGAATCGCGGCCGGAACTGACGCTGGTGGTCGCCGTCGACGTCAGCGAACGGCGCCGCCAGGAGGACGCTCTCCGCGTTCGCGCGGAACAGGACGATCTCACGGGGCTGGCCAGCCGGCCGCATTTCCTGCACCTGCTCGAGGAAGCGCTGGGCACGGGTGAGCCCGTCGGCCTGCTCGTCATCGACCTGGACCAGTTCAAGGAGGTCAACGACGCCGACGGGCACCACGCCGGCGACGAGTACCTGAGGGAGTTCGCCCGGCGGACGGCTCCGGCGATCCCGCCAGGGGCGACCGCGGCGCGGCTCGGAGGGGACGAGTTCGCCGTGCTGGCACCGCGGTCCGGCGCGGACGGGTCCGCCCAGCTGGCCGGCCGTGTGCTGAGGGCGCTCACCACGGGACCGGAGCGGGAGATGCGCGCGAGCGTCGGGGTGGCCGTCTCCACACCCGGAACCACCGCGGCGGAACTGCTGCGCGACGCCGATGCCGCGATGTACATCGCCAAGCAGGAAGGAGGTGCACGGGCGAAGCTGTTCCACGACGAGATCGGCGCCCGTGTGCAGGCCAGGCAACGCGACAAGGCGGACCTGCGCGCCGCCGTGCACGGCGGCCAGATGGTCGTGCACTACCAGCCGATCATCGAACTGGCCACCTCGCGCGTCACCGGGGCGGAGGCGCTGGTCCGCTGGCGGCGCCCCGGCCGGGGTCTGGTGAGGCCGGACGAGTTCATCGGGCTCGCCGAGGAGACGGGGCTGATCGTCCCGCTCGGCGCCCAGGTGCTCGAAGCGGCCTGCGCGCAGGGGGCGCGGTGGTCGAGCGAGGGCCGGGCTCTCGGCGTCACGGTGAACGTCTCGACGCGGCAGCTGTCGTCCGCCGGCTTCGAGACGTCGCTGCTCCACGCGCTGCGCGCGACCGGGATGCCACCGGAGAACCTGACCCTGGAGGTGACGGAGTCCGTGTGGGCGGACGACGCCGCCATGCAGGGGCTCATGGCGGTGCGCGACAGCGGGATCCGCGTGGCGCTGGACGACTTCGGCACGGGCTACTCGTCGCTGAGCTACCTGCAGCGCTACCCGTTCGACTTCGTGAAGATCGACAAGTCGTTCGTCGCCGCGCTCGGCGAGACGGGGCGGACAGCGGGGGTCCTGCGGTGCGTCATCGACCTGGCGGACGTGCTCGGAGCCCGCGCGATCGCCGAAGGGGTCGAGACACCCGAGCAGGCGGAGTGGTTGCGCCGCGAGGGGTGCGCCTACGCGCAGGGGTACCTGTTCGGCAGGCCCCGGCACCCGGACGGCTGGGACGACCAGTCCGCGACCAGGGGCGCGCGACCCGTCCGCTCGTGACGGCGGCGACCACGCCTTCGATCAGCGACGTGCTTTCCACGAAACGGGCGCCTGCGGGTCGTCGACGTCCCGCGAGACGGCCAGCCAGTCCTGGAACCGGGCGAAGCAGCGGTTCGCCGCCTCGCACGCCGCTGTGACGTCCTGAGCGGGCAGGACGGCCTCCGCCATCACGCCGAACCGCCGGAACCCGCGCCGGGCGTCACCGTCCGCGACGAAGAACGACACCGGTGCCGGGCCCAGTTCGTCGCGGACCCACCGGGTGATCACCCGGCCGCCGAGTTTCGCGCCCTCGACGACGTAGAGCGCGCCGATCAGGGCGGGGAGCGCGCGCACGTCCGGAGCGGACGACCGCGGCAGCGAGGCGACGCGCTCCGGGCTCCAGCCGAGCGCGCGGAGGTCCGCGGTGAGCCGCCCCGCGCCCGCCGACAGCTCCCACGGCAGCGCGTGCGCCGTGATGGAAGCCGTCAGGGCTTCCTCCAGCGGTTCGTGGAAGCCGAGGAACGCCGACAGCACCGACTCGTAGCGCGACGGCGTGATCGTGCCCGGCAGGAACCCGAGATCGTCTTCCAGGGCGCGGTGAGCGGCGCGGGTCTCGCTGCGCAGGCGCGCCAGCAGCGTCACCCGCTCAGGCCGTTCCGGGACGCGCGGGTCGACGGGGTCGGCACGACGACGATCACGTCCTCGGTGGGCACGGGCTGGACTCCCGATCGTGCACGGCGTCGTCGAACGGCACAGCGGTTCGCCGCGGGCGGCGGTGGCACGACCGCGGCCTTCACGCTACCTCGCGACCCGGCGCGGTCGTGAGCCGGCCGGGGTCGTGCGGGACGAGCCCTCGACCCTCAGCGAGGCTCTGCCGCCGAGGCGCGCAGTGCCTCGGACAACCACACGAACGGGAACTGCTCCTGCGCGGTGCCGTTCACGGCGGTGACCAGCTCCATGTACCGGTCGAACGGGCTTTCCGGGTTCGGGGGCGCGGAGTCCCATTCGGCGCCCGCCAGCATGTGGTCGGCCGTCTGGAGCCGGAACTCCGGCGTGTCCGGGATCCCCGGTTCGTCCGGCGTGGCGAACACGCCGGTCAGCCAGCCGATCCACTGGTCGGCGATCTCCCGCCCCCGCGGCGAGTCCGGCGGCACCTGCTCGCGTGCCGCGTCGATCGCGGCCTGACCGATGGGCGTGGCCTCCTCGAAGGCGTCCAGCATCGGCGAGGAGGACATCATCGGACCGGCGCCGGTGGTGCACACCTCGCGCAGCTCGCGGCGCAGGGCGTGGCGGACCTCGCTGTCGCTGACCAGTTCGGCCAGCTCGATCCACGCCTCCAGCTGGGCGGCGCTCGGGTGGTCGGGGAGCTCCGGGCGCGCGGCCCGCCACCACTCGACCATGCGCTCCGGCGCCTCCCAGCCGGTGGTGACCTCGGTCCAGAAGTCGTCGATCAGCCGGTCGCGCTCCTCGTCCGACATGCCCACCAGCTTGTGCATCAACGTGACCTGCTCGGCTGTGGAGTCCTGGCGCAGGATGGCCGACAGGACCGCGCGACGGCTGCGCAGCCGTGACTCCTGCTGCGCCAGCAGGGCCATGTGCGTCGTGGCCAGTTCGCGCAGCGTCGCCTCGCCGGCCAGCACCTGCTTGATCTCGTCGAGGCCCGCGTCGAGCTCCCGCAGCGTCCTGACGAGTTCGAGGCGGGCGATGGCGGACACGTCGTAGAGGCGGTGGCCCGCCGCGGTGGTCGCGGCGGGCGTGACGACACCGGCTTCCGCGTAGTACCGGACGGCGCTGACGCTCAGGCCGGTCCGCCGTGCCACGTCTCCGATGGCGTACAGCTCGTTCATGTCCATGTCGACCACTATGGGATCTCAAGCGGCTTGAGGTGCAACCCCGAGGGGTGGTTCGAGCCGCGGCCCGCGGTGCCGGGAGATCGCGGCGGTCCGGGCGGTTGCCTACACTGCGCGAGTGGCCACCGTGGACGAGGTTCTGGCTGAGGTCGCCGCGCGCTACCGAACGAGGGAGCCGCGTTCCTGGCCCGCTCCCAGGCCCGCCGGCGAGAGCCCTCGCGAGGAGGAGTACTCGCGGCTCACCGATCCGGACCGCTACCGCGTCGTGCACCTCCGGTCCCGCGCCTGGGCCGACACGCTCGTCGCGCGGGCCGACGCGGTGATCGCCCCGGTGCCGTCGTACCCGACGAGCGAGAACCACACTTCGGGGCGCGGTGCCCGGCTCGCTTCACGACGTCCCGGAACGCTGCCGCTGTTCCTGCTCGAACACGACGTCCGCCAGGCAGGCGGTGCACCGCTGCCCGCGCTGGACATCGCGGTCGCCGAGCCGGGCAACGTCGTGGCGTCCCACCCTGACTGCGGGTGCGACGCCTGCGACACGGGTTCCGCCGGCCTGCTGGAAGCGATCGACCGCACGATGACGGCTGTCGTGGCCGGCCCTTACGTCTCGATGCGCGCCGCCGAGGGGTGGTTCGCCCGGTGGCACCCGCAGGGGTGCGAGATCAGCGGCACGGGTCCCGGCCTCCGCGACGTCGCACGCCTGTGCGAGCGCCTCGTCGAGGACGAGAACACTCCGCTGCCGGAGGGCGTCGTGGCCCACGTCGGCCGATCATGGCTCCACTGAAGGCATCAGCGGCTGCCCGGTGGCGCGCCCGAGGACTACGCCCTTGTCCGTCCGATGTAGACGTTGCGTGCGCGGTAGACCGTCTCCGCGGTGGGGCCGGGACTGCCCGACGAGCCCTCCATCTGCAGGTTGATGATCAGCCACAGCGGCTTGCCTGCGAAGTTCCTCCCCGTGTGCTTCGCGATCCACCTGCCGTCGAGGTAGTAGTGGATGTCGACGTCGGTGGCGTTCACCTTGGTGATCCACGCCCGGTAGGTGTGCCAGGAGCCGGGCGAGGAGACACCGACGACCGAGCTCGACACGTCGCTCGACGTCCGGAACGTGTTGAACCAGTTCCTGCTGTCCCCCTTGAACTCCAGGACGTCGCTCTCGGGCGGCCAGCTGTTCACGCCGGTGAGCCAGAAGGCGGGCCAGGTGCCCCGTGCGGAGGGCGCCTGGAACTCGCCCTCGACCTCCCAGTTCGGGAACTGGTCGTTGACCACGACGTGTTCCTTGGCGTGGATCGCGCCGGAGTGGTAGCGGATCGGCAGGTGCGGGTCGGCGCTGCTGTTGCCCTCGTTCCACGAGATCCGCGTCGCCTTCAGCGTGAGCACACCGCCGGACAGCGACACGTGGTTGTGGTCGGTGGCGCTCGCGTACATGCGGGCGGTGCCGTTGTGGTCGGAACCCCACGGGTAGCGGTAGTTCCACTCCGACTCCAGCGCCCCGTAACCGCCGAAGGAGCTCGGACCGATCACGTCCTCCCAGGCGGCCGCCCGTGCGGGGCTCGGGAAGCCGCCCGTGAGCACGAGGACCAGTGCGGTCGCCGCGATTCTCATGGATCGCACTGTGGAGCAGGAAGTCGCGGCGACGCAACGGTTTCTTCGGTTCGACGGCCGTTTCGAGTCGAACAGGGCGAACGGAACGCCGACGTGGTCAGGGCTTCTTCGACGAGTGGTGTCCGAGGACCTTCCGGTCACGACCCACTTCTCGAAGCGTCGGCGGTGCAGCGGACGGGGTCAGACGGCCCGGGCGATGGCGATGTTGCCCGCCAGCCGGTCCCCCGCCTCGTAGATCATGTACTCGTGGCCCTGGTACGTGCCGAACGACGGCGCGGCCGACCTGCCGTTGTCCGGCGCCCCGGACAGGGAGTCGTGGAAGACGCCCAGGTGCCTGCGCAGCGAGAAGTCGCGGCCGACCTCGGTGATGAGGATGTTGCCGCCGCTGCCGATGTCGGTGTTGTAGACGACGTAGACGCTGTTGTTGCGGAAGAGCAGGTGGGGTCCGCCGACGTTGACCGCGCCGACGTCCTGGTGCCGGATCAGCGGGGTCTGCGAGAACGTCCAGTCGCGGGCGTTCGCCGACCAGCCCCAGCCGATGTCGCGGTGGTTCGTCCGGTTGTTGACCATGAACACCATCACGTACCGGGCACCGCGCGAGGGCAGGTCGTGCCGGAACACCCTGGCGTAGGACGTCTCCGTGGTCCCCTCGGGCTGCAGCCGCGTGGACAGCACCTCCTTCTCGTAGGTGAAGTTGATGCCGTCGGCGGAGCTGGCCAGGCGGGTCACCGTGTTCTCGCCGTGGAAGTACAGGTACATGCGCTTGACGTCGTCGTTCCACATCGCGTGCGGCGACGACACGTGCGACACGCTGTACTCACCCGGCCAGCTCCGGGAGATGATCGGGTTCCCCGGGTACTCGGTGAACTCCTCGTCCAGGGTGTTCGCGTAGGCCAGGCAGATGCCGCCGGGGGCGTCGTGCGGCGCGTAGTAGAGGTAGTAGGCGGCCCGTGCGCCCGCGATCCGGTCCTTGGTGCCCCGGATGGTCGGGAAGATCAGCTCGCCGGTGGGGTTGTAGCGGAGCTTGCTCTTGACCAGGGCGAGCCGGCGGTACCGGTAGTCCGGGAACCCGGCCGGCGCCGCGGCGGCGGGGACGGCCGTGCCCGCGGTGCCCGCCAGCAGGGCCGCGCTGCCGAGCAGCAGCCGGCGACGGTTCACTGTCATGGAATGCTCCTCAGCGGTGGGGTTCCTCTGTGGACGGTCAGGTGGTCAGTAGACGGCCACTCCGTAGGCCCGGAGGGCTTCCGTGACGGGCTGGTGGAACGACCGCCCGCCACTCGTGCAGTCACCGCTCCCACCCGAGGTCAGGCCGAGCGCGGTGGTGTCGGCGAACAGGGGCCCGCCGCTGTCGCCGCCCTGGACGCAGACCGTCGTGCCGATCATGCCGGTGACCGTCGTGCCGTCGACGTAGTTCACGGTGACGTCCAGGCCGGTGACCTTGCCGCGGTGGAACCCGGTCGTGCTGCCGCTGCGGCCGACGGTCTGACCGACCACGGGGTCGCCGGCGCGGGCGATGTCGCGCCTGGTGCCGTTGTGGAGGTCGACCTCGCCGGGCCTGCTGACGTCGGCGGTGCAGCGGAACAGCGCGTAGTCGTTGCCGGGGAAGCTGGTCCCGACCCGCGACGCGACGACCTGGCCACCGGACGTGCTCCAGGTGGACGTGGCGTTGCCGCAGTGGCCGGCGGTCAGCAGGTAGGCGGTGCCGGTGCCGGGCGTCTTCACGTTGAAGCCGAGCGAACACCGCACGCCGCCACCGAGGATGGCGTCGCCACCCGTGATCGCCGGTCGGAACGCGCCGCCGACGTGCTCCAGCCGCGCGGTGTCGCCGAGGCCGTCGACCACGGTCTTCAGCCGGGCGAGCGCCGGGCCGGTGACGGTCGCGTCGGCGGACACCACGACCCGGTTGGTGACCGGGTCGACTCCCCAGAGGTGCCCGGAATCCGTGCTGTGCGGTCCAGCACACCGGCGCTGGCGCCGAGTGCCGCGGCGCTGTGCTTCACGACCCGCGCACGCGCTCCGGCCGCGATCGCGGTCCTCGCCGCGGTCGTGCCGGTCACCGTGACGACGAGCCGCCCGCTTTCGTCCACATAGGACCCTGCGCTCGCGGGTCCGAGCCTCGCGCCGAGGGTGCCGGCCAGCTGGTCGGGTGCGGCCGCGGCGATCGGCGCGCTCACGACGAGGCCCGCCGCCAGGGCCGCGACCGCGGCCAGGCTGAGGGTGGCAGTGCGACCCATCTCGTGCTCCTCGACTGTTCCGTGACGGGAGGCGGGGCGGCGCGCCCGGGGTACGGACAGCCAGAGTGCTCGTTTCGGAGAAATGCGTCCAGACGATAATTTTTATTTGTCCGGGACAGCGCGGCGCGAGGAAACCCGTCAACCCGCGAAAGGCGGAAACGGTGTCGACGTCTCGATTGGACCGTGGGGTCGAGGCACGCCGGCCGCCGCACGATCAGGCGAGCGCCGCGCCGACCAGGAGCAGCCGCAACGTGCGTTCCGTCGCGTCGGTGAGGAGCTCGGCGGTCGCGGCCATCGCGGTGTCCAGGGTGACCGGCGCGGCGATGATGCTGGCGTAGGCGTCGATGCCAGCGTCGTGGTTGACGCGGGCGTTCTCCCCGATGGTCCCGGCGAGCGCGATGACGGGCTTCCCGTGCTTCTTGGCCCGGCGCGCCACCTCCGCGGGCACCTTGCCGTGCGGCGTCTGGCCGTCGATCGCCCCCTCCGCGGTGATCACCAGGTCGGCGTGCGGCAGGCGGGCGTCGAGGTCGGAGTGCTCCAGGACGACCTCGAAGCGCGGGAGCAGCGTGGCGCCGAGTGCGTGCAGGCCCGCGCCGAGCCCGCCGGACGCGCCGCCGCCGGGCATGGTGCGCACGCCGGGGCCGAGCAGGTCCGCCCACGTGTCGAGGGCGTCGCTGAGCAGCTCGACCTGGGCGGGGGTCGCCCCCTTCTGCGGCCCGAACACGCGCGCCACGCCGCGGTCGCCGCACAGGACGTTGTGCTGGTTGCAGGCCACGGTGATCTCCACCTTGTCGAGTCTCGGGTCCACTTCGGACAGGTCGAGGGCGGTGGCGCCGGCCAGTGCCGCTCCCCCGCGTCCGATCTCCCGGCCTCGCGCGTCGGTGATGCGGGCGCCCAGTGCCTGCAACGCGCCCGCGCCGCCGTCGGACGTGCCGGAGTCCCCGCACCCGACCAGCACCTGGTCGACGCCGAGGTCCAGGGCGGCGCGGATGAGCTCGCCGACGCCGTACGTGGTGGTCGTGGCCGGGTCGCGGTGCCCGCGCGGGACGAGCCGCAGCCCCGCCGCCGCGGCCATCTCGACCACGGCCGTGCGGGGGCCCGGCCCGCCGAGGAGCGCGAAGTGCGACAGGACCTCCTCCCCGACCGGACCGGTGACGGCGACCGGCACGAGGGTGCCGTTCGTGGCTTCGGCGAGCGCCGCGGCCGAGCCCTCCCCGCCGTCGACGAGCGGCGTCTTGTCCACGACGGCGCCGGGGACGACGCGGTAGATGCCCCGCGCGATCGCGTCGGCGACGGCGCACGCGTCGAGTGACTCCTTGAACCCGCTGGGAGCGACCAGGAAACGCATGGGTGACCTCATTTCAGTGGGAGGCCGAGGTGTGGCCAGAGGTGGACGGAGCAGGCCAGGACGAGCGCACCGGTGACCGGGGCGAGGACGAGCGAGAGCTTGAGCAGGTGGCGGGGCCGGTAGGTGTGGGCGAAGAGCGCGACGGGTTTCGCCGACGACGAGAAGGTGTGGCAGAAGCCCGCGGCCGCGGTGGAGGCGAACGCGAGGGCGGCGGGGTTCATCCCGGCGGCCACGGCGAGCGGGATGACGATCGGGATCAGCACCGACGACCGCGCCGAGCGGGACTGCACGACGAGGTGCGCGAGGAGGCTCACCGCGATCACGGTCGGCAGCAGGTGGTCCGGGCTGATGAGCCCGGCGACGGACTCGGCGGCGCCGGAGCGGACGAGGGCGGTGCCGAGCACCGTGGTGGCGGCCATGAACAGCAGCAGCGACCACGGGATGTCGGCCAGCGCCGCCTTGAGCGTGGTGGTGCCGAGGCGCGGGCTGGTGATGGCGACGGCACCGGCGAGCGCGACGACCTCGGGCGGGACGTGGTGCCACGGCTCGGTGACCCAGGCGATCGAGACGGCCGCGAGGATGCCGAGGGACGTGGTCTCGGCGCTGGTGAGGGCCTTGGCGGGCACCGCCGTGCGCAGCGTCCCGGCCGGCGCCGCGAGCTCGACGGTGGGCGGGTCTGCGACGAGGGGCTGCCTGCGGTCAGCCCGTGCCGTGAACAGCCACAGCACCACCTCGGCCGTGACGTGCGCGCTGACGACCGCGAGCGGCAGCCCGAGCAGCAGCCACTGCCCGAAGCCGATCCCCTCCCCCGTCGCCTCCTCCAGCAGCGCACTGGTGATGAGGTGCGCTCCCGCGCCCACCAGCGTCGCCACCGCCGTCAGCAGGATCACCGACGGGAACAGCACCCCGAGCGCCCGCGACACCCGCGCGTTCACCCTCAGCTCCCGGTGCACGGGCAGGGTCAGGGCGGCGCGGCCCGAGGTCGACGGCACGAAGAAAGCCGTGAGGAGCAAGGCGAAAGCGGTCAGGTGCACGAGCCCGCGCACCGATCGCGCCCGGCCCATCAGCGAGGTCGCGAGCCGGGCGGGCAGGCCGGAGTCCGACACCCCGCGGGCGAGCACGAAGGCGGCGATCAGCAGCCACGTCGTCGGCCCGCCCAGCACCTCCAGCGCCGAGGCGGGCAGGACGCCGAACAGCAGCAAGACCACCACGGCGGCGAGGGCGACCAGCGTGTCGTCCAGCGGGGTGCACACCCACAGCACCACCGCCACCGCGAAGACCACCATCGTCAGCATCACGAGGACGATCCTGCGCGCGCAGGCTGATCCACGGGTGAGGCCCGGATGAAGGAGTTCTCATCTAGACGAGGCGGTAGCCCATGCCCCGCACGGTTTCCACGCGGTCGACGCCGATCTTGCGCCGCAGGGACCTCACGTAGACGTCGACCACGTTGGACCCCGGGTCGAAGTCGTAGCCCCAGACGTGCGACAGGATCTGCTCGCGCACCAGCACCTGCCCCGGATGCCGCAGGAACAGTTCCAGCAAAGCGAACTCGCGGGCCGTGAGGTCCACCGACCCGGACGGCAGCACCGCCTGGCGGGTGCGCAGGTCCAGCGACAACGTCCCGGCGGTCAGCACGGTGGCCTCGGGCACGCCGGGCGGGCGCAGCCGGAGCCGGACGCGGGCCAGCAGTTCCTCGAAGCGGAACGGCTTGGTCATGTAGTCGTCGGCGCCACCGGACAGCCCCGCCACGGTGTCGTGCACCGAGTCGCGGGCGGTCAGGATGATCACCGGGGTGGCCACGCCCTGCTCGCGCAGGGAGCGCAGGACCGAGAACCCGTCGAGGTCCGGCAGCCCCAGGTCGAGCACCACCAGGTCGAAGGAGGCGGCCCACGACAGCGCGTCCGCCCCCGAGGCGACCACGGAAGTGGTGAAGCCGTTGGCACGCAGGCCTTTCTCGACGAACGAGGCGATGCGCGCCTCGTCCTCCACGATCAGGATCCGGCCGGTCATCGAGGCACCTCCACCACGAACGTCGCTCCCTGCCCCGCCACCGAACGCACCCGCACCGCTCCCCCGTGCGCCTCGGCGATGGCCTTCACGATGGGCAGCCCCAGACCGGTGGAGCGGGAGAACAGCATCGACTCGTCGCTCACACCGGGGCCGGAGTCGGCCACCCAGAAGGAAACCACGCCGTCCACACCGGACCCGAAGCGGATGGTGCCACCGGAACCGGTGTGGCGCACGGCGTTCGACGCCAGCTGGAGCACCGCCTGGGTCACGCGTTGCGGGTCCAGCACGGCCTCCCCCTCCGCGATCGACTCGAGCACCCAGCGGCGGTCGCCGAGCGCGCGGAGCTTCGCGTCGATGTCACTGGTCAGCTCGGGCAGGCTCACGGCGACGGGCCGCAGGAAGTCCGGCCGTTCGGACTTGACCAGCAGCAGGAGGTCCTCGACGAGCCGGGCCATGCGGTCGAGCTCGTCGGTGCACAGCCGCACCACCTCCGCGCGCTCCTGCGGCGAGTCGCCGAGCAGTTCCAGGTGGCCGCGCACGATCGTGATGGGCGTGCGGAGCTCGTGGGAGGCGTCGTCGAGGAACTGGCGCTGCAGCCGGAACGAGCGGTCGAGCCGGTCGAGCATCGAGTTGAACTGCTGGGCGAGCGCGGCCACGTCGTCGTTGCCGGAGACCGGGATGCGGCGCGTGAGGTCGGCCTCGGTGATCTCGGCGGCGGCCTGGCGGACCACGCGGACCGGAGCGAGGATCGCGCCCGCGACGAACCACGCGATCAGCGCGGCGATCAGCAGGCCCGCCAGCGAGACGAGCACCAGCACGCGCACCGTGGAGTGCACCGGCGCGTGCACGCCGTCTTCGAAGTAGCCGGTGACGAACCACATCTCCGCCGGCGCCACCGTGTGCACCTTCGCCCAGCGGAACGGGCCGGCGGGGGTGGCGACGACGCCCCAGGGTTCCGCCGCCGAGGTGATGCCGCTGAGCGCCGCGCGGTCCTTCTCCAGCTCGTAGGTGACCTCGGAGCGCTGGACCAGCACGCGGCCCGGCAGCACGGCGACGTGGAGCTCGTGCTGGTCGGGGTACTGCAGGCGCATGTGGGCGTCGGCCACGGCACCGGCGTCACCGGTGTGGTTCTCGGCGTAGGTGCTGAACTCGTTGGTCTCCTGCTCGAGGGCGCGGTTGACGCGGTCGTCGACGTCCACGAGCAGGAAGCGCCACACCACGACCACGACGGTCGCGAGGACGAGCGCCATGAGGCCGAGGAGCCAGCACATGATCTTCACGCGTGCGGGCACGTCAGTCGTCCTCGCCGTCGTCGTCATCGACGGGTGGGGGCGGTGGCAGCACCGAACCGGGGGCGGGCGTGGGTGCGGGCACCGCGGTGGAGGTGGGGGCGGACGGGACCGACCGTCCGATCCGGACCTCGGGCGCACGCACGTCGGGCGGTACAGGCCGCACCACCGTCAGCACGAGCAGCACGGCCGCGAACGCGCACACCACGCTGAGCACGGCCACGAGGACCGTGCCGGTGCGGGCGGACGGCAGCATGCGGCCGAGCCTGCCCCAGCCCACCGGATCGCGCATGAGGACAAGATGAAGATCTCTTCATCCACCGCTTCGCGCGAACGTCCGGGGTGGAGTCGTAGGCGTGCTACGGCGCGAGTGCGAAGCCGGCCCGGATCTGGGCTATCAGGACGTCGAGGTCCGCGACCGGCGGGATGTCGGCCGCCGTGGTGGCCAGCAGCCGTGCGGTCTCGGCAGCGGCCCGCCGGTCCTGCCGCGGTTCGGGGATGCCGGCGATGCGAGCGCGCCCGTTCGGGCCGCGGGTGATCGTGACCGCGCCGAGGCGGTGCCGCACCAGCGGCCGGGTGGAGTCGAGCAGGAAGTGGTCGAAGACCAGGGGTGTGCCGACCCCGCCGTGTCCGGCGCGCTCGAGCTCGCGCTGGTCGAACCGCAGCAGCGCGCGCCTGAGCGACCCGTTCTCGAGGCGCTGGTCCCGCAGCAGGATCGAGTACCGGCGCGCGGGGTCGATGCGCACCTCGCGGTCGGCGGCGTTGTCGAGCAACCCGGCGAGGACGCGGTACCTGGCGGCCATCGGAGGTGTCGCGTGCCGGTCGGCTCGCAGTTCCGCGCGCACCAGCCACACCCCCACTCCCGCCGTGAAGGAGCAGACCGCCGCGGCCGCGACGCTGATCCACCCCAGGTGGGCCGAGAGGACAGCTCCGGCACCGGCCGTCGCGAGCACGACTGGCGTGAACGCGAACGCGCGGCGCAGCCAGCGGGGCGGAGGTGAGGACGATCGGCGCATACGACCTCCCGTGCAGGAACCGTCGTCGACTGATCGGTGGGACGGGAGCCGCCGTTACGGACCCGGCGCGGACCACGTCCACAGTGGACCCCGCCGCGGCGCAACCCTCAGATCAGCGCACCGACGAACGTCTCGGCGCGCAGGGAACGGGGCCGGTCGCTGACCTGCCCGTCCCCCAGCTCGACGACCCGCCACACCCCGTCGTCGCGCAGGGCCAGGTCCACGGTGACGAACGGGAGGCGCAGGCCGGCGACCAGCGGTTCGACCGCGGTGAGATCGACCTCCGCGTCGAACTCCCCGCCGGGGGCGTCCGGGTGCGGACCGGTCAACCGGCAGACGCCGTCCACCCACCAGGTCCTGACCTCGGCCGACACGAACCGCTCGAACCGCCGCAGGACGAACCCGCCCTGCAGGTCGTCACCGCGCAGCTCCCGGAAACGGCGGGCCACCGCCCAGGCACCGTCCCGGTCGGCGACGTCGGGGATGAACATCGCCTCGTCCCAGTGGTGCTTCATCGACTTGGTGTGGTCCCGCACCACCGCGGGGCCGGCGCCCAGCTCAGCGCACGCGCGGTCGAACTCCGCCCTGTCGTGCCCGGTGGTCCACACGGACAACGGCGTGACCGCCGCCAGCGCCTCGTACCACCCCGGCAGTTCGTGTGCCTTGCGGTAGTGCGCCTCTCCCGTGCGCAGCATGACGCCACGTCGGCGCAACGCGGCGTCGAACTCCGCGTAGCGGGCGCTGCCGACCATCCAGCCGCGGTACAGCGCGTCGCCCGATCCGGACACCCGCCTGACGGCCTGCTCGGCACCGCCGGGCCGTGTCATCGCGTCGTGGTCGACGTACGAGACCTCGAGGCCCGCGGCACGAGCGGCGGCGGCCTCGGCCGCGAAGTGGTCGTCCACGCGGGCGGACCGCAGCACGTCGGAGGGGAACAGGAGGATCACTGGACCATCATCGTCGTGCCTTGACGCGATCTCCACGGAATTGCACACGGCCCCGAAGGCACCTGAAGCCGCGCGATCACCGGGCCGGCAGGACCTCGCACTCACACGCTCGGGTGCATCGATCGCATCCGAACTCTGCGGATCGTTTTTGAGTCGATTTTTTGGGTACCGCTCTACCGGTGAGGATCGCGGAGGGAGCAGCCATGTCCGAGAAGAGCCGCAGCGTGGTGGCGACACGGGCGCTGGGCGCGGCGACCGCCGTCTACAGCGCGGCACTGGTCGTCTCGCCGCGGGTGCTGGCGAAGCCGACGGGCCTGACCACCTCGCGAGACGAGGTGCCCGCGCCGGTGCGGACGCTGGTGGCCGCGATCGGCGCGCGGGATGTCGCCATCGGCACGGCCATGGCGCTCGCCAAGCCCGGCGGGGTGCTGCGGGCAGCGGTCATGACGCGGGTGGCGGCGGACCTCGCCGACGCCGCGGTGTTCGGCCTCACCCTCCCGGATCGCACGGCACGCCGGAAGGTCGCGGTCTTCGCCCTGTGCTGGGCGGCGCTGTGCGGCGTGTCCGGGCTGCGCCGCTGACCGGGCGATCTCCGCGACCACGATTCCCAGTTGTCCAACAGTCAGGAGTTCACGTCATGAGCACGATCACGAAGTCCGTCGACGTCCACGCCGACGTGACGAGCGTCTACAACCAGTGGACCCAGTTCGCCGAGTTCCCGCGGTTCATGGAGGGCGTCGACGAGATCCGGCAGCTGGACGACACGCACACCCACTGGACCGTGAGCATCGCCGGCGTGAAGCGCGAGTTCGACGCCACGATCACCGAACAGCATCCGGACGAGCGGGTCGCCTGGCGCTCGGACTCCGGTCCCGACCACGCCGGTGTCGTGACGGTGCACCGGCTCGACGAGGACCACACCCGCGTCACGGTGCAGATGGACATCGACCCGGAGGGGTTCGTCGAGAACGTCGCCGACAAGCTCGGAGTGCTCGACCGGCGCGTCCAGGGCGACCTCGACCGGTTCAAGGACTTCATCGAGAACCGCGGTGGTGCCGAGACCGGCGCCTGGCGCGGTGACGTCGAGCGCCCCGGTCAGTTCTGACCGCGGCCCCCGATCCGCCGCGGTGTTCCGGCCGAGTCCAGGTGGGGCCTCGTACCCGGCGCGGAACACCGCGGCGCCCCCGTGTGGGGCGAACATGCTGAAGCGCCCGGCTGCAAGGTGCAGCCGGGCGCTTCGCGAGAGGGCCTGAGCCACCGCGCGCCGCCACCGTCCTCGGGCCGTACCGGCCCCGAAGTGACCAACCGGTAGGTGCCGGTGAGTCGGCAGCGACGCGCGGTGTGCCGCGGATCAGCCCTTGTCGTGGCCGTGGTGGCCGTGGTGGCCGTGGCCGTGGTGGTCGTGGTGGTGGTGCTCGTGAACCTCGATGTCCGGGTTCGCGCACGCGCCGCTGTCGTTGTTGGAGAGGATCGGAACCGCGATGACGTTCACGTCCACGTGGCAGACGTTGATGTCGCTGAGCAGCTCCGAGTCGTCCAGGTTGACGAGGCCCACCTGGTGGGTGTGGTCGTACTCGGCCACGTAGGCCGCCATGTCATCCCAATCGCTCTGCGACGCGAACGCGGGCGTACCCATCATCATGAAACCCGCACCGATAGCGGCGACGGCGAATGCCTTCTTCAGCATAGTGATCTCTCCTCACGAACCAGCCGTTGAAATTACACGTGCTACGAAGGAGGAACGGAGCGCCGGTGTCCGCCGAGGCCCCGTTCCCCGGTCACAGGACGGCGCACCGCAACGCGGGCGCCGTCGCGCGTCACTTGTCGTCGGGGTTGGCGCAGAGGCCGCTGTCGTTGTCGGACAGCACCGGCACCGCGATGACGTTGACGTCGATGAAGCAGGCGTTGATGTCGCTGACCACCTCGGAGTCGTTCAGGTCGACGAGGCCGAGCTGGTCGGTGATGTCCAGCTCAGGGGCATCGGCCAGCGCGGGGGTACCAAAACCGAGGAAGGCGCCCGCGATAGCGACGGCCGCCCCTGCCTTCTTCAGCACAGAATTCTCCTTGCTCGATTCTCCGCAACAGATTGCGTCGGCGACCAACGTCGTCCGCAAGTCCGGCGGAACCGTACCCAAACAATCGGGGGGTGATCAAACCGAAGGGCGGCAAGAAAGCCGAAAGCCTCATCTTTCTCACACTTTGGAGTGATGCTCGGCCATTCGGCTTTAGGCCTCGTTCAGCGGCCTAGCAGGCACTATCTCCGAGCTCCGCGAACACATCCTGCTATGGGGTGAAAAATTGCGGCACACGCGCCCCGGAAGACGACCGGCGACGCCGGCGAGCCCGGTCGTCGTGCACGCCCGGGCCGCCGGTGTTCGACTGGAAAGGTGCCCCGGAGAAGCGTCTCCGTCACCGCCACCGTGCACGCGCCCGCCGCGAAGATCTTCGACCTGCTGACCGACCCGTCGATGCACCCGCTGATCGACGGGTCCGGCTCCGTCCGCGCGCCGCTGCCCGGCGCGCCGGGCCGGCTGGAGCCCGGGTCCGCGTTCGGCATGGACATGTAGATCGGCCTGCCGTACCGGATCGAGAACACGGTGGTCGAGTTCGAGGAGAACCGGCTGATCGCGTGGCGGCACTTCAACGGTCACCGCTGGCGCTGGCGGCTCGCCCCGCTCGGCGAGGACGTCACCGAGGTCACCGAGACGTTCGACTGGTCGACCGCCCGGCTTCCCCTGCTGTTCGACCTCTCCCCCGTCCCGCGGCGCAACACAGCGTCGATGAAGCGGTCGCTGGACCGGCTCGCGGACCTCTTCGGCGCGACCGCCTGACTCGTCGTGCAGGCGCCGTGGCGGCGGGCGGACCAGGTGATCACCATCGGTGGCAGGCAGGACGAGGTGCTGGCGCACTTCCCCCAGCTCACCCCCGGAACGCTGATGGCACTCGAGGAGGGCATCACGCCGGGTCCCGCGCCGGCGGAGCGGTCGCTGGTGGAGGAGCTGTTCGTCCCGTCGGCGCTACCTCGTCTGGACGCGGGTGCGCGCGGCCTGCCCGTGCTGCTCAACGTGGGGCGGCTGCACCCGATGAAGCAGCAACCCCTGCTGGTGCGGGCGTGGCTGGAAGCGGGCCTGCAGCGCCGGACAGCGCTGGTGGTCATCGGCGGTTCGTCCACCGACAGGACGCCGGACGAGCAGGCGGTGCTCGACGAGGTCCTCGCGCTGGCCCGGTCGACGCCCTCGACACGAGGGCGGCTCGCCGTGCTGCCCGCCTGGTCCAACGACGACGTCCGGCGGTTGCAGCACGAGCTGGCGGCCGCCCCACCGCCTTCCGGGGCGCCGCACGTGTACGCCTGCTCCAGCGTGAAGGAGGAGTTCGGCATCGCGGTGCTCGAAGCCATGGAAGCCGGGCTGCTCGCGGTGGGACCGCGGCGCGGCGGCCTGTCGTGCTACGTCGACCAGGGGCGCAACGGGTTCCTGGTCGACACGTCGACCGCCCGGTCGCCGGGCGAGGGGCTCGCGCACGTCGTCGGTCTCGGCGCCGCCACCGCCCCGGTCGCGGCGGCCGGGCAGCGGACGGTGCACGAGCGGTTCGACATCGACACCGTGGCGGAGCCGTTCGCGGCGCTCTACCGCCGATTGTCAGGCTGACCGGGCATGCACGAACACGTCGTCCGCGCCCAGCCTGGTGAACAGCTCCTGGTTGGCCGGCTCGCGCACCGCGACGGTGATGATCGCGGTGCGGTTGAGGCTGCGCGCGGCCGCGGTGACGAGCAGGCCGTCCCGGTCGTCCCCGACGGCGACGACCACGCGTGCGGCGAACGGCGTTCCCGCCCGCTGCAGCGCGCAGAGGTCCCGCCCGTCACCGCGGAGGACCTCGGCGCCGTTGGCAAGGGCGCCGGTCAGCGCGACCTCGTCCACGTCGAGCACCACGACTGCGGACGGCCGCGAGTTCAGCGGGAGGTGCCGCAGCACGTCCAGCGCGGCGTCTCCGTAGCCGACGACGACGGTGCGGCCGTTCACCGCGGCTCCTTCCCCGTGCGGGCCGGCAGGATCGCCCGGCGCGAGGGCCGCAGGCGCTGGACGTCCTCCGCCTTGCGCGGTGGCCGGTCGTTGGCGATGAGCACGGCCATCCACGGCAGCGGTACCGACAGCAGGATGAACACGAGTGCGAGCCACCAGATCTCGGCGAACAGCACGGCCAGCACGATGCACGGGATGCGCAGGCTCATCATCGTGGCGTACCTGCGGCGGCGTGCGGCGAGCTGGTCCTGGTACGACGGCGCGGCCGAGGTGATCAGCACGGGGCCTTCGTGGCGTTGGGTGTTCACAGGCAGACCTCCGTTTCCCTCTGTGGTTCGCACCGGACACCGTTCAGGTTCGGGTTCCTTGCGTCACACCAAACTCCCCGAGCGAGGTGCATCCGCGGAGGCGGTGCCGGTCGTACCCCTCACGACCAGTTCCGCTCGACGGATGAGGAGTGCGTTCGATGCGCAACCGCATGATCGCCGCCGCACTGGCCTTCGGCATGGCTGTGGCCGGTGGTGTGGCCGTGGCCACACCACCGCCGCCTCCCCGGTGCCCGCGTCGGCCTCGCGCAAGGCGTGGGGGAACTTCTTCAAGGGGCGCACCGACCTGACGCTCGATCCCGCGGCCGCGGCGGTGGTGGTCGTCGGCCGCGAGACCCGTGCGGAGAGGGACCTGCCGGCTCCACCGGGAGCCGTGTGGAACCGCATCGCCGCCGAGACGGGGACGGCGGCCCCGCCGCGCCGGTGGCGTGCGTTGCTCGTGGTGGCCGCCGTGGCCGCGGTCGTAGGCGCCTCCGGTGCGATCGTGGTGGACCGCGTCTCCACGACTCCCGCGGCTGCCGAACAGGTTGTGGCTCGGGCAGATCTGGCGAAGCTCGCCGGCGCTCCGGACGGCGCCCGGGGCACCGCGCGGGGTCGTGCGCACCCCCGGTCGCACGGTGCTGCGGGTGTCCGTCGACGGGATGCCGGCACCGGACGGCCTGTACCAGGTGCGGCTCCACGACGGTGCCGCCACGATGATCCTGCTGGGCGTGCTCACGGGCGGCCAGGCCGACATGCCGTTGCCCGAAGGCGTCGACCTGCGGACCTACCGGGTGGTGGACGTGTCCGCCCAGCGACTGGGGCAGCAGGAGCACGGGACCAGCGTGCTCCAGGGCAACCTCAGCTGAGCGCGGGGCGGCGCAGCCGGAACAACGCCGTCGCCGCCCCGACGCACACCGACGCCACGGCCGCGATCACGGCCGGCACCGGCTGCCCGGCCTGGGCCGCGGCGACCACCACGGCGACGAGGGCCCACGCCACGCCGACGGGGCCGTCGACAGGAGCCCCGCTCTCGGCGAGGGCGGTGGTGAGGTTGACCCAGATCGCCACGCTGCTCCAGCCGGTGTAGACGCCCAGCATCGACCACAGCAGCACGCGCGGCGCCCGGTGCCACCGCGCGATGTCGGCGGCGTGGCGCAATGCGGTGGACAACGCCTTGAGCAGCGCGGTCACCATCACCACGAACACGGCCACGGTCGACCAGACCGGTTCCACCTCGGCGGCGACGAGCCACAGCGTGAACCCGGCGAAGACCACGGACAGCGGCCGCGCCAGCCGGTCGCGCACCTGCTGCCCCGGTGTCCGCGTGACCAGCGCCCAGACCGCGTAGGCCAGGCACAACGCCTCGACGAGGCCCCAGATCGAGAAGGCGTACCCGGCGGGGACGATCGCCGGTTCGCCGGCGCGGTCCGAGGTCGTGAACTCCCCGCCGCCGAGCGCGGTCACGAGGACCGGGCTCACGACCTGCCCCACCGCCAGCACGACGAGGACGACTCGCCAGGTCACCGCGGTTCGCCCATCAGCGGTCGGCAGCACACCGGTCCCCTCTCGCTCGTCCCCATCGTGGCGGAGCGGCCCGCATGACAGCCGCCTCGGATTGCGTCGATTCTGAGTCGATTCTAGTATCGACAGGTCACCAGGTTGCCCAGCCGAGGATGTGTGCCATGCCTGAACTGTCCCGCCTGCCTCAACCGGTCACCGAAGCGTGGGACTGGCAGCTGTCCGGTCTCTGCCGTGGCATGGACAGCGCCTACTTCTTCCACACCCCGAACGAACGCGGCGCCGCCCGGGAGAAGCGCGAGGCCGCGGCCAAGGCGATCTGCCACCGCTGCCCCGTGATGGAGAAGTGCCGTGCCCACGCCCTGGAGGTGCAGGAGACCTTCGGCATCTGGGGCGGGCTCGGCGAGAGCGAGCTGCGGGCCATGCTCTCCCGCCGCCTGCGCCAGTCGTGATGTACCCGCCGCGCGCGGTCGCGGCCATGATCGGGGTGTCGCCGAGCACCCTGAAGACGTGGGACCAGCGCTACGGTCTCGGTCCCTCCGCGCGCACCGGCGGTGGGCACCGCCGCTACGACGAGGACGACGTGGCCGTGCTGCGCCGCATGATCGCGCTGACCGGGCAGGGCGTGGCACCGGCCGCGGCGGCCGAACTGGCACGGCAGGTTCCCGCGCCGCGGACGACGCCCGCCACGCTGAGCGAGGACGTGGCGAGCACCGCGAGGAAGGGCTTCCTGAACGCGGCACGGCGGCTGGACGAGCCGCTCATGTCGGACCTCGCCGCGAAGCTCGTCACCGAGCACGGTGTCGTGCCGTCGTGGGACTCGGTCTTCGTGCCGTGCCTGGCGGAGCTCGGGGCGGTGGTGACGGACTCGGGCCGGGGTGTGGAGGTCGAGCACCTGGCCAGCTCCAGCATCCTGAGCACCTTCCGCGCCGTGCCGCGTCCCGACAAGCCCGGAGTCCTCGCCGCGCTGCTGTCCTGCGCGCCGGAGGAGCAGCACGTGCTCGCGTTGGAGGCCCTGGGGGCGGCGTTGTCCGAAGCGGGTTCCTGGTGGCGCAACCTGGGTGCCCGTGTGCCGCCGGAGGCCCTGTGCGATGCCGTGGAACGGCTGCGGCCGGCCGTGGTGGTGATCTGGGCCCACAGCGCCGAGCTGGCGTCGCTCGTGCCGTTGCGGGAGCTCCGCACCGGTTCCGAGGCCCTGCTCGCCGTGGCCGGACCGGGGTGGGCGGGCATCGCGGCGCCCTCGTTCGTGCGCAGGCCCGGCGACCTGGCGGAGGCGGTCCAGCTCGTGCTCAGCCGCGCCGGGACCTGAGTTCCCTCCTGGCGCCGGAGAACCGGGCGTGGGCCTCTTGCAGGTCCACGATCGGCGCGGGATAGCCGAGTCCTCCGCGCGCAACCGGATCGAGGTCCCACGGCCGGTGCACCGCCGGTCCCGCGACGGACCCCAGCTCCGGCACGTACCGGCGCACGTAGTCGCCGTCGGGATCGTGGTTCTCCGCCTGCCACAACGGGTCCATGACGCGGTCGGGCCGGGTGTCGGTGCCCGTCCCGGCCATCCACTGCCAGTTGAGCTGGTTGGCGGCCAGGTCGCCGTCGACGAGGTGCCGCAGGAAGAACCGCGCTCCCGGCCGCCAGTCGAGGTACAGGGTCTTGCACAGGAAGCTCGCGGCCAGCAGCCGTGCCCGGTTGGACAACCAGCCTTCGGCGACGAGCTGGCGCTGAGCGGCGTCGACGACCGGGTACCCCGTCCGGCCCTCCTGCCACGCGAGCAGCTCGTCCGGCGCGTCACGCCACCGGTCCCCCTGCCCGCGGTAGTCCTCCCACGCCACCTCCGGGCGGGCGGCCAGCACCTGGTCGTAGAAGTCGCGCCACGCCAGCTGCCGGGCGAACTTGCGGGCGTCCTCCGTGGTGTCGCCCGTCGCGCACCGCACCTCGGCCCCGGACAGGCACCCGAAGTGCAGGTACGGCGACAGCCGGGAGGTGGTCCGCGTCAGCAGGCCGGCAGCTTGCTCCGCGAAGCCGTTCACCCCCTCGTCCAGCCAGGACCGCAACCGCTCGCGCCCGGCGGTTTCCCCGCCTGCCGGAAGCCTTTCTGCCGGTTCTCCCGCGCAGAACTCCTCCGCCGCCGGCAGCGCGCCCACGTCCAGCGGAGGCAGCCGCAGACCCGTCGGCGCGGGAAGGGGCGGTCGTGGTGGAATCCGGCTCCACTTCTGGAAGTACGGCGTGAACACCCCGTCGTGGTGAGCGGGATCGCTTTGCAGCGCGGACGATGCCACGGCGCGGTGGACGTCGTGGTGCACGACGAGCCTATCTCCCACCACATCGCGCAGTCGTTGCTCACGGCCGTGCGCGAAAGCACTCGCATCGGCGGCGACGTGGACGCGCGTCACTTCGTGCTGCCGCAGCAACTCCGACACCACGGACTCCGGCGCACCACGACGGACGACGAGCGCCGCTCCCCTCGCTTGCAGGCTCGCGTGCAGGTCGTGCAAGCTGTCGGCGAGGAACGCCGCGCGGTTCGGGTTCGCGAAACCCGTGGCCACGAGGCGTTCGTCGAGCACGTACAACGGAATCACGTGGTCCGCGTCGGCCGCGGCCCCGACGAGCACGGGGTTGTCGTGCACCCGCAGGTCGCGGGTGAACAGCGCGATGGACACAGCCATCTCCCCACCCTCGCACAGCGGCACGGGACTCCGCCCGCTGAGAACGGTTCCCCGCGATGGGCGACGACTCTCAGCGTCCCTCACCTGGCTTCGTCACACCGTTGAGCAATGCGCCGTGCCCGTGCCTATGGTGAGACCGGAGAACGGTTGGTTCGTTGCCCGCGGCGTCCACGTCGAGGCTGTGGGTCCGGCGTTCTGGGAGCGGAAGTCATGAGTGCCATCACCACGCCGACGAAGCCGGCCAAGACGGCCGGACGCGTCGCAGGGGCGGCGGCCAACGCTGCCGACGAGCGCTTGCACGCGGCCTCGGGGTTGCGCAAGCAGTTGAACAAGGTCTTTCCGACGCACTGGTCGTTTCTGCTCGGTGAGATCGCGTTGTACAGCTTCATCGTGTTGTTGTTGTCGGGTACGTATCTCGCTCTGTTCTTCGATCCGTCGATGACGGAGGTCACCTACAACGGTGCGTTCGAGAACTTGCGTGGGATCGAGATGTCGCGGGCGTTCGCGTCCACGCTGGACATCTCGTTCGAGACCCGTGGTGGGTTGTTCGTGCGTCAGGTGCACCACTGGGCGGCGTTGCTGTTCATGGCGGCGATCGTGGTGCACATGTTCCGGATCTTCTTCACCGGTGCGTTCCGCAAGCCGCGTGAGATCAACTGGGTCATCGGCATCGTGTTGTTCATGCTGGGCGCGATCGAGGGTTTCCTGGGTTACTCGCTGCCCGATGACCTGTTGTCGGGTACGGGTCTGCGGGTGATGGCGGCGTTGCTGATCTCGTTCCCGGTGATCGGTACGTGGTTGAACTGGTTGATGTTCGGCGGGGAGTTCCCGGGCACCGACATCATTCCGATGCTCTACACCGCGCACATCCTGATCATTCCGGCGATCATCCTGGGGTTGATCGCGGCGCATCTGGCGTTGGTGTGGTATCAGAAGCACACGCAGTTCCCGGGGGTGGGCCGCAAGGAGACCAACGTGGTCGGTGTGCGGATCATGCCGGTGTTCGCGGCCAAGGGTGGCGGGTTCTTCGCGATCGTGGTGGGTGTGATCGCGGTCATGGGTGGGGTGTTCCAGATCAACCCGATCTGGAACATCGGCCCGTACAACCCCGCGCAGGTGTCGGCGGGTTCGCAGCCGGACTGGTACATGGGCTGGACCGACGGTCTGGTGCGGATCTGGCCGGCGTGGGAGTTCTACCTGGGCAACTACACGATTCCGGCGCCGTTTTTGCCGTTCATCCTGGGGTTGCCGTTGCTGACCGGTATCGCGGCGGCGTATCCGTGGATCGAGCGCAGGATGACCAAGGACTACGCGCATCACAACCTGTTGCAGCGTCCGCGTGATGTGCCGGTGCGCACGTCGCTGGGGTGGATGGCGATCACGTACTTCATGGTGTTGTTGCTGATGGGTGCGAACGACATTTTCGCCTATCAGTTCGACATCTCGTTGAACTTGACGACGTGGATGGGCCGTATCGGCATGCTGGTGCTGCCGCCGGTGGCGTATTTCATCTCCTACCGGATCTGCATCGGCCTGCAGCGTGGTGACCGTGAGGTGCTCGAGCACGGTGTGGAGACGGGCATCATCAAGCGTTTGCCGCATGGTGAGTTCATCGAGGTCCACCAGCCGCTGGGCCCGGTGGACGAGCACGGGCATCCGATCGCGTTGGCGTATCAGGGTGCGTCGGTGCCGAAGAAGATGAACAAGCTCGGTTCGGCCGGTCATCCGGTCGCGGGTAGCACGTGGTCGCCGGACCCGGTCGAGGAGACCGTGGCGTTGCAGAACGCGCGCCGCCGGCGGAACGTGACCGAAGGCCTCAGCGCGGAGGCCACCGCGGGCCAGCTCGCGGGCAAGCCGTCCGACCCGAAGGCCTGACCGTTCACCCGCCAGGGCGCACGAACCCCGTCTCATAGGCGTGGACGACGGCGTGGACGCGGTCACGCAGGTCCAGTTTGGACAGCACTCTGCTGACGTGCGTCTTCACCGTCGTCTCGCCGAGGAAGAGCTGTGCCGCGATCTCGGCGTTGCCCGCCCCCTTGGCCAGCAGGGCGAACACCTCGCGCTCCCGGTCGGTGAGGCGCTCCAGGCGCGGGTCCGGTGGTGGCGCCGCGGGGGTGGCGAGGTGCCGTTCGACCAGCCGGCGCACGACCGCCGGCGCCATCGCCGCGTCCCCGCGCAGGACGGCGCGGATGGCGACGAGCATCTCCTCGCTCGTGGCGTCCTTGAGCAGGAACCCGCTGGCACCGTGGCGCAGGGCCTGGTCCACGTACTCGTCGAGGTCGAACGTGGTGATCACCAGAACCCTGGTGCCCGGGCTCGCCTCGCAGACCCGCCGGGTCGCCTCCACGCCGTCGAGCACCGGCATCCGGACGTCCATCAGCACCAGGTCGGGGCGGTGCTCGGTGGCGAGCCGCACCGCCTGAGCGCCGTCCGCGGCCTCGCCGATGAGCTCGAGGTCCGGCTGGCTGCTCACGATCATGCGCAACGCGCTGCGCATCAACTCCTGGTCGTCGCAGATCAGCACTCGTGCCCGGGTCACGTCCAGTCCGTCCCTTCCCCGCCGCCGACCGGCAGCACGGCCTCGACCGCGAACCCTCCGTCCGCGGTGCGCTCCGCGCTCACCGTTCCGCCGTACATGGCCACGCGTTCCCGCACACCCGCCAGACCGTGCCCGCCGGAGGACAGGTCGGCCAGCGGTCCGCGCGCGTCCGAGGCGGCGGTGTTGCGCACGCTCAGCCGCACCTCCCGGCGGTCGGCCGCCGTGCCCCAGTCCACCACCACCCGGGCCGAGGCGGGAGGGACGGCGTGCTTGAGGACGTTGGTCAGCGCCTCCTGCACGATCCGCACGACCTGCACCACCAGCCCTGCCGGCAGGTCGTCCGCCCCGCCGCGCTCGTCGAGCTCGGCGGTCAGCCCGGCGGCCCGCACACCGTCCACGAGGGCGCGGAGATCGGCGCCGGTGGGCTGCGGCGCGGTGCCGGTCGGTTCCCGGCGCAGCAGGTGCAGCATGCGCCGCAGCTCCCCCATCGCGTCGCGACCGCCCCGGCTGATGTCGCGCAACGCCTGCTCCACCTGGTCACCGCCACTCGTGAGCGACATGCGGGCGCCTTCCGCCTGCATCACCATCGTGCTCACCGCGTGCGCGACGACGTCGTGCATCTCGCGGGCGATCCGCGTGCGCTCCTCGGCCACCGCGGCGCGCGCCAGTGCCTCCTTCTCCCGTTCGGCCCGCACCGCGCGGTCCTCCACGGCGAGCAGGTACGCACGGCGAGCGGAGACGAACTCCCCCAGCAGCCAGCACGCGAGCAGCAGCGACACCACGAAGCCGACGGCGACCACGAACTCCCGCCACTGCCCCTCCCTGGCGTCGAGCGACCGCACCGCCCACCAGGACACGACGACCGCGCTGCCGGCGAGCGCGAGCCACACCTGGCGCCGCCTGCCGTAGACGGCCACCGAGTACAGGACCGGGGCCAGGGTGAGGTTCACGACCGGCACGAACGTGCCCCACGGCGACGTCAGGAACTCGAGCACGATGGTCGCGAGGACGACCGCCACCGCGGTGCCGGGCCGCTGACGGCGGATCAGCAGCGGTCCGACCAGGCCGACGACCACCGGCACCTGCAGCCACCACGGGGACCGGGTCACGAGGCCGACCGGCAGGGACGGCCACAGGAAGTACGCGACCAGTGCCAGGTCGAACACCAGCGGCCGCGCCCGCAGCCACCCCATCACCCGCCGCACGTCCACTCCAGGTCCGGCCCGCGCACGCGGGTCCCTCGCGCATCACACCCCGTCGGGTTCCCACCCGCAGGGTAGAGAACTCCGCCGCGTGCCGGGGTCCTCCTCCGAGCCCGACGACGTCCTCCTCGAGGAGGACACGGCGTCGTCCGCGCGGCCCGCCGAACGGACCCGGCGCAGGACGCGGTGCCCGGGACTGCGCACCGACGATGGGAACCGACGCCGGGCTGACGGGCAGCGCGGCCGGAACAGTGGAGCGGAGCGATGATCTGGAGCAAGGCGCCGTCGAAGGTGGTCCTCGTGATCAGGCTGCTGATGGCACTGGTCTTCGCCTTCTACGGGTGCGTCAAGCTGGCCGGCGGCCAGTACTACTACGGCGACTGGGACGACCTCTCGAAGTCGGCCGTGGACGGCACCTCGCTGGTCTGGCTGTTCTACGGCTACTCGCCCTTCTACGGCCGGGTCACCGGCCTGTTCGAACTGGTCCCCGCGCTCATGCTGCTGTTCCGCCGCACGACGTTCATCGGTGCTTGCGCGCTGTTCGCGGTGGGGCTGAACATCACGCTGATGGACTTCGCGTTCGACTACCCGTTCGTCAAGTACATGGCGGCGCTCTACACCGTCCTCTGTGGATTCCTCGTGGTGCAGGACCGCGCCAGGCTGCGGGACGTCTTCTCCGATCCGGCCGTCGACGCCGCACGGCGCTCCCCCGAGAACAGCCGGGGATGAGCGCGGTGGTGAAGGCGGTCGTGGTGGGTTCCGGTCCCAACGGGCTGGCTGGAGCGGTGCGCCTGGCGCAGCACGGCGTCGAGGTGACGGTCCTCGAAGCCTCCGACCGGCTCGGCGGTGGTGCCAGGACCACGGAGAAGCTGGTGGCGGGAACGCTGCACGACGAGTGCTCGGCCGCACACCCGACCGCCGTGCTCTCGCCGTTCCTGCGGACCCTCGGCCTGGAGCGGTACGGGCTGCGGTGGCGGCATCCCGAGGTGGTGCTCGCCCACCCGCTGGACGACGGCACGGCCGCGGTGATGCGCGGGACCGCCGAGGAGACGGCGGCGGGACTCCCGGGAGAAGACGGTGAGCGGTGGCTGAAGGCCTTCGGTCCTCTCGCCGCGCACGTCGAGAGCAGCGCGGACGATCTGCTGGGGTCACTGCTGCGGTGGCCGTCCCACCCGGTGCACCTGGCCCGCTTCGGGTTGCGCGCGGCACCGCCGGCCGCGCTGATGCGCCGGTGGTGGCGTTCGCCGGCGACGCAGAGCCTGTTCCTCGGCGTCGCCGCGCACGTGATGCACGACCTGCACGCGCCGATGACGTCCTCGGTCGCGGCCGTGCTGATCGCGGCGGGGCACCGGTTCGGGTGGCCGGTCGCCGAAGGCGGATCGCAGGCGATCACCGACGCGTTGACCGCGTTGCTGCTGGACCTCGGCGGCAAGACGGTGACGGGGACGAGGGTCGAGTCCTCTTCGGACCTCCCGGACGCCGATGTCGTCCTGCTCGACACCGCTCCTTCGGCAGCGGTGCGGATCCTCGGCGACCGGCTTCCGCCGCGGGTGCGCCGGGCCTACGGCCGCTGGCGTCACGGGCCGGCGGCGTTCAAGGTCGACTTCGCCGTGCGCGGCGGGGTGCCGTGGAGCAACGCCGACTGCGGCGCGGCGGGAACCGTGCACCTCGGCGGAGGTCCGGACGAGGTGCTCCGCACCGCTCGCGAGGTCCACCGGGGCACGATGCCGGCGGCGCCGTTCGTGCTGGTGGGACAGCAGTACCTGGCCGATCCCAGCCGCTCCGCGGGCGATGTGCACCCCGTCTGGGCCTACGCGCACGTGCCCCGTGGACACGCCGGGGACGCCACCACGGCGATCATCGGCCAGATCGAGCGCTTCGCCCCGGGGTTCGGCGAGCGGATCGTGGCGCACTCGGCGAAGGACCCGGCCGAGTTGGAGCGGGACAACGCGAACTACGTCGGCGGCAACATCCTGACCGGGGCCAACGACCCGTTCCAGCTCGTGTTCCGGCCGCGCCTCACCCCGCACCCGTACGACACCGGTGTGCCGGGCGTGTACCTCTGCTCCGCCGCTACGCCGCCGGGAGCGGGAGTGCACGGGATGGGCGGCTACCACGCGGCCGGCCGGGCACTCGCCACCCTCGGGACGAGAGCAAGGCGGACAACGACATCGTGGCCACGGCGACGAGCAGGAGCATGAGCGCGGGGCTCAACGCGGCCAGCGGTGCCCGTTCGACGTAGGGCAGCGACTCGGCCAGCATCAGGCCCCACTCCGGTGCGGGAGGCTGGGTGCCCAGGCCGAGGAAACCCAGCGACGCCAGCGCCAGGGCAATCCCGGGCAGGCGGAGGACGGCGTTGCGGGCGACCGGGCCGGCGACGGCGGGCAGGACGTGGCGGAGCTCGATCCACGTCGGTGTGGCACCGAGTGCGCGGTGGGCCGTGATGTGGGTCGAGGCACGTGTTTGTTCCACGAGCGCGCCGGCGTGCGCGGCCAGGGCGGGCCACGAGACCAGTGCGACGGCCAGCGAGGCGCCGACCGTGCCGGGGCCCAGCACCGCCGCCACGAGGATGCCCGCGATCACCGGCGGCATCGCGTTCGCCGCCTCCGCCGCGCCCCGCGCGACACCGGGGAGGAAACCGATGGCGAGAGCAGCGATGCAGGAGCACGCGCACACCGCCACCGCCACGCCGATCGTCGCCGGCGCACCGTGCGCGATGCGTGCCAGGACGTCCCGCCCGAGTCCGTCCGTGCCCAGCGGGTGCGCCCGGCTCGGGGACGCCAGCCGGGCCGCCGTGTCGATCCGCAACGGGTCGCGCAGCAGGCCCCAGCCGATCACCACCGCCGTCAGCGCCGCGCTCGTCGCGGGAACCGCTGCGTGCCACCGGTTCGGTCTCCAGTGGACGATCGCGGGCAGCGACAGGGAGGCGTCGCGCAGCGCCGGGCCCAGCATGCGCCGGCGGACCAGCCCGACGACGGCACCGGCCGCGAGGCCCAGCAACACGAGCGCGAGCACGCACGCCTGCAGCATCGGCACGTCCTGCGCCCGCGCCGCTCCCAGCGCCGTCCTGCCGATGCCGGGCACGGCGAAGACCGCCTCCACCGCCACGGCGCCACCGGTCAGCCCGACGACCACCAGACCGGCCTGGGGCAGCAGCGGTGGCAACGCCCGCCACAGGGCGCCTCGGACGAGAACGGATCGGCCACAACCCCAGGAGCGCCACACGTCGACCCAGGGTTCGCGGAAGACGGCGGGAAGCGCGTCGGCGAACAGCGTGCCCAGCACCGCTCCCGCCGGGATGCCCAGCGCGAGCGCGGGCAGCACGAGGTGTTGCGGGCCTTGCCAGCCGTACGGCGGGAACCAGCCGAGCCACACCGACAGGACCACCAGCAGCACGGCCGCGAGGAGGAACTCGGGCAACGCGGCGAGCGCCGCTCCCGCGCCACCGGTCGCCCCGGTGGCGTCGCCGCGAGCACCGCGCAGCAGACCCGGCACGCACAACGCCGTGGTCACCAGCAGTGCCACGACGATCGCCGCGCCCATCAGCGTCAGGGAGACGCCGAGCCCGGACAGCACGGCGGGCAGCACCTCGGCGCCGCTGGTCCACGAGCGGCCGAGGTCTCCGCGCAGCAGTCCGGCCGCCCAGCGGCCGAGCACCTCGACGGGGCCGGCGTCGAGACCGAGCTGCCGGCGCACCGCCTCCAGTGCCTCCGGTGTCGGCTCCTGCTCGGCCGAGCGCGCCCGCAGCACCGACAGCGCCGGATCGCGCCCGGACAGCCACGGCAGGAGTCCGACCACCGCGGTGATCAGGGCGAGCGCGCCGATCCGGGAGACCACGGCCCCCGCACGCCCGCGCGGCGACTCCGCCATCACTTCACGTGCGTGGCCGACGTGACGAGCGCCCGTTCGCGCGGGTCCTTGACGGAGCCCTCGACGGAGGTGGCGTCGCCCTGGATCACGCGCTCGTGCAGCATCGGGATGGCCGCGTCGGTGCGCAGGACGGCCGCCTCCGCTTCCATGATCGCCGCGCGACGCCGGTCACCGGCCTCCGCCGCCTCGGCCTCGCGCACCGCCCGGTCGACGTTCTCGTCGCACAGCTGGGCGATGTTGAAGGAGCCGGCGCAGGTGAAGTCCGACTTCAGGTAGGCGACGGGGTCGCCCGAGTCGAGCACGGTCGCGCGGGACAGGACGAACGCGTCGAACCTGCCGGCGAGCATGTCCTGCTCGATGTGGGCGTACTCGCGCACGACCTGGTTCACCTCGAAGCCCGCGTCCTCGAGCTGCTGCTGGAGGATCGAGGCGACTTCGGGGAGCTCGGCGCGGTCGGTGAACGTCGCCAGCGTGATCGTCGCGCCGTGCGCCCGGCCTGCGGGCACGCGCCCGGTGAGCTCCTTGCGGGCCTGCACGGTCCACGGCAGCGCGGGTCCGAGCAGTCCCTTGGCGGCGTCGGCGCGGTTCTCGTAGACGCCGCTGATCAGCTGGTCGCGGTTGATCGTCTCGCGCACCGCGGCCCGCACCGCCGGATCGGCGAAGGGTCCTGTCTTCGTGTTGAGGTACAACGTGTTGGTGCGCGGCATCGGCACCTCGCTGATGGTCGGCGGGTCGAGCAGCGCCGCCTGCGAGACCGGCACCGCTTCGGCGATGTGCGCCTCCCCGCCGCGGATCGCCGCGGCCCGCGCGGTGCCGTCCGGGACGAAGGACACGTCGATGCCCGCCGCCTTCGCCTTCTCACCCCAGTAACCGTCGAAGCGGTCGAGGGTCGCGCTCGTGGTCCCGCCGACGTTCACCAGCCGGAACGGCCCGCTGCCGGTGCCGACCGGGTTGACCTTGCCGTCCGCCGCGTACGCGCTTTCGGCCAGGATGGACAGCTGCGGCGACGACAAGCGTTGCGGCAGCAGCGGATCCGGCGTGCCGGTCGTGACGACGAGCTTGTCCCCCTCCACCGCCGCGGTCAGCGCGACGCCGTCGAGGATGCGCGGCTTCGGCACGGCCTTCGTCGCCCTGGTGAGGGTGTTCGCGGCGGCCGCGGCGGTCAGGGTGCTGCCGTCGTGGAAGCCCACGCCCGGCCGGACGGTGAACTCCCACGCCGTGTCCGAGGTGCGCCGCCACCCGGTGGCCAGTCCGGGACGGGCGTCGCCGTTGGCGTCCAACGTCACCAGCGTCTCCGCGGCGGACCAGCGCGACAGCTTGAAGGCGTCGTCGCTGAACGGCGACAGCCCCGACCGCGGCGGTTGCATCATGGCCAGCTTGATCCTGGTCTGCCCGGACGGACCCGGTCCTCCCGCGCTGGAGGCGAAACATCCGGCGAGGAGGACCGAGGCGGCGGCCAGTCCGGCGGCGGTCAAAGGCGCGCGGTGGTGCATGAGGCTTCCTGACGTCGGGAGGGTGGCGACCCGGAGACGCTAGCTCATGACAATCATTTGCATCTAGATCGCGAGGCGCACGTCACGATCCACCCGACCGGATGGACGGCGGAACGCCGCACGCGTCCAATCGAACACATGTACGACTGCGGTGATAGGTTCTCGCGTCATGGATCGGCAGCTTCTCGAACCGTCCCGAATGGACGGCGAACTCACGCACAGGTACGACTCGGCCGGGCGTCCGGTGGCCCTCCTGCCGGCGAGGTGCAAGCTCGGCCGGCACACGCTCGGCCACTCGCGGTTCCGGGCGGTCGTGCGGGACGGTGAGGTGCGCATCAGCTGCCTGGCCTGCGCCACCGACAACGCCTCCTGGCGGCTGGCCGTCACGACGCCGCCCCCCGACAGCGCCGAGCTGTCCGACGAGCGCTACTTCGAGCTCCGCGCACAACGAGCCCTGACAGCGGCCGGCGGCGACGGTGCTTGACAGTCCATTCACGACCTGGGAGGGCGACGACGTCCACGGCCGCAGGCCCGTCGTCACCGGCGTGGGCGTTCGCCTCGACAGGCTGTTCGCCCGGCCACCCGGTGCCGCGAGGCGCGTCATCGCGAGCGGGCTCGACCTGACCGGCGAGGCGCACGGCCGGCTGCACGGGCGCTTCCCCGGCGTCGAGGGCGACTGGCTCGGCGTGGTCGACTACGAGATCGGGTACGCCGACGGCCGCCGGGACAAGCTGTACCTGGTCGACCAGCTCGTCCCGTTCCACGTGCTGCGCAAGCGCTGACCGCGCTCCGCGATCACAGGCTGAGGCCGACCGCCGCCCGCGTTGCCGAGCACCTCCTTCACCGGGAGGACCCTGCCGGCGACGCTGCGGCGTTCGCCACCCTCCACGACGCCGCGGTCGACCTCGTCCAGCGCGTCGTGAGCCGCGTTCCTGGCGCGGTCGGTGAGCGGGGCCGAGTCGAGCTCGTCGCGGAGCGCGCGCACGAGCTGGGACACCTGCTGCACGTCGAGTCCGCTGGAGAAGTGTTGCCGGCCGTACTTGTTGTTGATGTCGCCTTGGGCGGCGTTGTTCATCGTGCCTGCCGTGACGTTGCCGTGGAAGTGCACTCCACCGTTCATCGGACTCACCGCTTTCTGCGCTCGCGCGCGGACTTGGACACCACCAGGCCGACGGCGCTCACAACCGCCCCGAGGACGAACAGCCCGAAGCCGACCACGCCGAGCGGAACGCCGCCGAGGACCGGCGGGCCGGGGAGCTCGGGTGGCGTGAACTCCGCCGCCGGGGGGACATGCCGGTGGAGATGGACGTGATGAAGCGGAAGATCACGAAGGCCCAGAGGCAGAAGTCGGCCAGGGCGGTCAGCTGCCCCAGGACCATCAGGACCCTGCCCGCGCCCCAGCCGGTGGCGAGCTCGGTGATCGCCTGACCTTCGGGGGGTCGTGAACTCGTACCGGTGGTGCTGGCGCTGGTCGTAGGAGTTGTTGACGTCGCGGCCCGCGTGGTTGAACGTTCCCGCGGACACGTTGCCGTAGGAGACGCCCGGACGCCGCTGGACCTGCGTCGGGGGACGGTGCGCCCCTTCCACCGGGTCGCGGAAGACCGCCGCGACCGGGCCGAACTCCAGGCGGTCGCCGTGGTGCGGCTCCTGGTCCCTGCCCGCGACCAGCCTCGTGCCGTTGAGCCACGTGCCGTTCGTGGAGTTCGCGTCGTTGACCCAGGTGGTGCGGCCGTCCCGCCGGAGCCAGGCGTGCTGAGCGCTGACCTCGGGCGGGGGAGCCGGAGATCCGCCTCCTCGCCGCGTCCGACGAGCGCCAGGCCGCGAGGCAGGTCCAGCCGGCTGCCGCCGACGACCTGGATGAACGGAGAGCCTTTTTTCCGCCATGTGGTCACCTCCCGCAGAGGCATGCTCTTGAAGGAGCAGCGCGGGGTGCGCCGGGTACCACGACGGCCGGAACCGCTGCCGCGCCGGCGCGAGATCCCTGCGTGTTTGCGGCATCGACCCGCCATTCCACCTGGGAGCGTTCCCAAGACCGAGCGGCTCATCGACATCGTCCGGCGCGGCCGATCACACGCGGACCGGCACATGTGGGCCCCGCGAACGCGAAGCGACTTCGCTTTTGCGGCAACAACTGCACCCAAACGGAACCGGCCGGATGTTCACGGACGTGACCGGGGACGACTCGGAGTTGTGAAGCGCTTGACACCTCGTCGTCACAACCTCAGACTCCCAAATTCCTGGGAACGCTCCCAGGTCCGCCGCCGCTTGAGGAGTTTCGACGTGCGTCCCCGCCGCTGGATCAGCGCGGTGGTCTGTGTCGTCGCTTCCGCCACCGTCGCTTCGTGCGGCGCGGGGGGAGCCGCGAACCGGACCGCCGACGGCAGAACCGAGCTGACCGTCGCCACGTTCAACGAGTTCGGTTACGAGGAGTTGTTCAAGGAGTACGAAGCAGCCCACCCGGATGTCAAGATCACCCAGCGCAAGACGGGCCAGGGTGCCCCGCACCACCAGAACCTCTTCACCAAGCTGGGCGCGGGGTCTGGGCTCGCGGACGTCGAGGCGGTCGAGGAGGGGTACCTGAGCCAGGTCATGGCCAAGGCCGACCAGTTCAACGACCTGCTGGAGATCGGGCCGCGGGAGACGACACCGGACCGGTGGCTGAAGTGGAAGGCCGATGCGGCCACCACCAGGAACGGCAGGCTGATCGGGTACGGTACGGACATCGGCCCGCTGGCGATGTGCTACCGCAAGGACCTCTTCGCGCAGGCCGGCCTGCCGTCCGACCCCGAGGGCGTGAAGGCGCTGTTCGCCACGTGGGGCAGCTACTTCGCGGCGGGTGACCGCTTCGTCTCGAAGGTTCCCGGCATCGCCTGGTTCGACAGCGCGGCGCAGATCTTCAACGCCATGCACAACCAGCACGACGTCGGTTACTTCGACAAGGGCGACAACCTCGTCGTCGAGTCCAACCCGGACATCCGCAACGACTGGAACGCCGTCACGAGCGCTGTGGCGAAGGGACAGTCGGCGAAGCTGGTCGCCTTCAGCAGCGAGTGGAACACGGGCTTCAAGCTCGGCCGGTTCGCCACGAAGACGTGTCCGTCGTGGATGCTCGGCGTCATCGAAACCCAGGCGGGGCCGGAGAACGCCGGCAAGTGGGCCGTCACCGACGTGTTCCCCAACGGCGGCGGCAACTGGGGCGGCTCGTACCTGACCGTGCCGAAGCAGAGCAAGAACGCCGGGAAGGCCGCCGAGCTCGCCGCGTGGCTGACCGCGCCGGAGCAGCAGATCAAGGCTTTCCAGGCGAGGGGCACGTTCCCCAGCCAGGTCGACGCGCTCGAGAACAGGGCGTTGCTGGAGCACGTGAACACCTACTTCGACAACGTGAAGGCGGGCGCGCTGTTCGCCGCGCAGGTGCAGAAGGTCAAGGCGGCGCAGCACAAGGGTCCCGCCGACGGTCAGATCCAGGAGAACGTGTTCGGCCCGGCGCTGCAGTCCGTCGAGCAGGGCAAGCGCCCCGACGACGCGTGGAACGCGGCCGTGGAGGAGGCCGAGAAGATCGCCGGGTGACGCTTCGAGTCGAATCGAGCGTCGATGCGGAAGCCGTGTTGACCGCCGCGAGCACCGCCCGGATTCCGGGAGCGCTCCCAGAATCCGGGCGGGGTGTGAGGAGAGCGGATGAAGCGGCGGTACGGGGTTTCGGCGCGCTGGTCGCGGCTGTGGTGGCCGCGAGCGGGATGGTCGTCACGGGGACGGCGGCCCAGTCGGCGGCGGTGGCCGCGGCGGGCGGCACGGGCACCTGCACACCAGCGGGAACAAGATCCTGGACAGCACGAACACGCCGGTGCGGCTGACCGGCATCGACTGGTTCGGGATGGAGACCGGCAACAAGACCTTCCACGGCCTGTGGTCCAGCCGCACGAGTACGCCACCTCGGTCTACGACCAGCCGTGGTTCAGCGCGCCCGGCTACCCCGCCGACATGCCGGCGATCTGGGACAGGTACTGGGGCTACCTGCACCGGCAGAACACCGCGCCGCTGATGATGGGCGAGTTCGGCACGACGCTCGCCAACCCGGTCGACGAGGTGTGGCTCGAGAACCTCATGGCCTGCACGGGGACCGGAGTCGACGGCATCCCGTTCACGTACTGGTCGTGGAACCCCGGCTCCGGTGACACCGGCGGCATCGTCGGCGACGACTGGACCACGGTGAACCGGGCGAAGCAGAGCATCCCGCAGCCGTACCTGATCCCGCCCACCAGCGGCGGTCCCGGCACGACGACGACCACGACCACCGGTGGCGGTACGGGCGCGTGCAAGGCGGCCTGGAAGCTCGACAAGTCGTGGCAGGGCGGCTTCCAGGGCTCGCTGACCGTCACCAGCACGGCGGCGAGCGCGGCGAACCCGCGGAAGATCGCGTTCACCCTGCCCGGCGGTGCCACGATCTCCAACGGCTGGAACGGCACCTACAGCCAGTCCGGCGCCGCGGTCACCGTGACCGCGCCGTCGCACAGCCGGTCACGGGGTGCGGGAGCGGCCGTGTCGCTCGGCTTCACCGCGAACGGTCCGGCGGGCGCACCCTCGGCCGTCACGCTCGACCAGGCGGTCTGCACCACGTGACGGCACGGCCGGCCGACCCGGTCACTGACCGGGCTGGTCAGCCGCCTGCGGCTGCTTGCCCGCCATCTTCACGGCCTCGTCCACCGACTCCGCCATCGGCAGCACCTGGCTCAGGGCGCTGGCCATCAGGGGGCGGGCCGCCGCGGCCTGCGTCGCCACGATCGCGAACCCGACACCGTCGCTCTGGGCCTGCGCATGCAGCTTCAGCAACACGGACAACGCCGAGGAGCCCATGAAGTCCACGGCGAGCTCCACCACGAGGCCCTCCGGCCCCTTGGCGAGGTGGTCGAACAGGGCCGTCCCGACCTGGTCGACACTGATCATGTCGAGCTCGCCCTTGACCACGGCGACGAGCACGCCGTCGTGGTCGCTGGTCTGAACGCTGGCCGTCGACGCCGTCTCGCTCGATGTCACTGAACACCTCACCTGGAGTTTCGCAGCAGTACTTCTCGCCGATTTTACGAAACGCGGGAGCGGAACGCCGTTTCAGCACGAAAGGCGGTTCCCGCGTCGTTCACCACACGCCGAGGAGGTTTGACCGCACGCCGAACGGTCAACCCGCCACGGTTGCGGCATCGGGGTGGCCCCGGCGGCCGGAGGCGGTGGCGCTCGCGAGCAGTTGACCCTCACACCGTGGGAGGGTCCAGGCTGCCGATGGCCATCCGGAGTCCGCGAGGCGCAGGAGTTCCATGATCATCGAGAACCTCTCGTTCCCCGCCGGCGTGCACTGCGAGACCACCACCCTCGGCGCTCTGCTGCGCCACGACGGCGTCGAGCTGTCCGAGCCGATGCTGTTCGGGCTCGGCGAAGGGCTCGGCTTCGTCTACTGGGACGGCAGGAACATGGACTTCCCGTTCCTCGGCGGACGCGTCAAACCGGCCGAGCTGACCCGGACCGCGACCGCACACCTGGGGGTGGCGCTGCACGTCCGGGAGACGGCGTCGCCGCGGAAGGCCTGGGAGAACGTCACCAGCGCGCTCGGCGCGGGCCGCCCGGTCGGCCTCCAGCTCGACTGCTACCACCTCGACCACTTCACGACGAAGGTCCACTTCGGCGGTCACTTCGTGGCGATGTACGGCTACGACGACACGCACGCCCACCTGATCGACACCGCCCAGCAGGGCGGCGCCGTGAAGACCACGCTGACGAGCCTGCACCGGGCCCGCGCCGAGCGGGGGCCGATGACCGCCCGCAACCTGTCCTTCACGGTCGAGCCCGCCGCCGAACGACCCGACCTGGGCGAAGCCGTCCGGCGGGCGATCTCCCGCAACGCCCGCACGTTCCTCACCCCACCCATCGCCAACCTCGGCCACCGCGGCATCGCCAAGGCGGCCGAGCAGGTGACGCGGTGGCTCGACCGGGCCGCCGACCCGTCGCGCGACCTCCCGCTGGCCGCCGGCCTGATGGAGCACGGCGGCACGGGTGGTTCGTTGTTCCGCAACCTCTACCGCGACTTCCTCGCCGAGGCCGCCACGATCACCGATGACGACGACGTCCGCCTCGGGCACCGGCTCTACGCCGAGATCGCTCCCCTGTGGACGGAGGTCTCCGGACACGTCGCGGCCGCGGGCGACACCGGCGACCACGGGCACCTGGCCCGTGCCTCCGCGGTCCTGCGCGACCTCGCCGACCGGGAACGCGACGCCATGCGGGTCCTGGCCCGCGTCACCACTTCGGTCCACAGTGGATCCTCCAACGGGTGAGGGAATGCTCGGAAAGCACGCTGCGTGAACAGTTCCCGATGATCGATTCATTCGAAGCGGGCGCCTGACTGGTGATGCTCCGGGTAACCGCCCGGAGCTGAAACGACTGAGGGAGTCCGTCCTTGGATCGCACGAAGATCGCACCCCGCCTCGCCGAGCTGGCCGGACTGTGCGTGCTCGCCGGTGTGCTGCTCGCGGGGATGCTCTTTCCGGTCACGGCGACGATGGGAGCGCTGTCCAACGAGCTCAGCGATCAGGTGGACGCCACGCTGGCGCAGATGCTGAGCACCGACCCGCCGCTGATGACGACCGTGACCGACAGGAACGGCACACCGATCGCCCACCTCTACGACCAGTACCGGGTGCGAACACCACCGGAGAAGATCTCACCGCACATGAAGGACGCGTTGCTCGCGATCGAGGACCACCGCTTCTTCGACCACCACGGCGTCGACTGGATCGCGTCCGCGCGTGCGGCGGCGCACAACAACGCCAGCGGGTCGGTGCAACAGGGCGCGTCGACCCTGACACAGCAGTATGTGAAGAACTACCTCGTGCACGTGCTGGCCCGCACGGACAAAAGCGCCCAGCGCGCTGCCCAGGAGCAGAGCATCACCCGCAAGCTGCGCGAGGCCCGCATCGCCGTCGGCCTGGAGACCGCGCTGTCCAAGGACGAGATCCTGGCCCGCTACCTCGACCTCGTGCCGTTCGGGTCGACGATCTTCGGCGTCACCGCCGCCGCCCAGGCCTACTTCGGCACGACACCGGACAGGCTGACCGTTCCGCAGGCCGCGATGCTCGCGGGCATGGTGAACAGCCCGACGGCCCTCGACCCGGAGAAACGGCCGGACAAGACGTTCGAGCGCCGCAACCTCGTGATCGACGCCATGGCGGCGCAGGGGAAGCTGTCCGAGGCCGACGCGGCTCGCCACCGGTTCGCACCGCTCGGTCTGGCCAAGCCCGTCCGTCCACTGCAGACGGGCTGCGTCGGCGCCGGGCCGTCGCACGGGTTCTTCTGCTCGTTCCTCGTCGGGTACCTGACCGAGGCCGGTTTCGGCCTGGAGGAGCTCAAGACCGGCGGCTACCGGATCGAGACCACGCTGGACCCGCAGATCACCGCGCACGCCAAGCAGGCCGTCGAGGCGCAGGTCCCCAAGAACACCCCCGGCGTCGCGAACACCATGGCCGTGGTCCGGCCCGGCAAGGACAGGCACGAGGTCGTCGCGTTGGTGGCCAACCGCGACTACGGGCTCAAGAAGGAGGAGTTCCAGACGCAGTTCGACCTGCCGAGCGGCGTGGAGAACAAGTTCGGCACGGGCTCGGTCTACAAGATCTTCACCGCCGCTGCGGCGCTGCAGAAGGGGATCGGCATCGACACGGTGATCCCCTCCCCCCGCACCTACACGTCGAAGGTGTTCAAGGGCGGGGCCGCCTCCTGCCCCTCCACCGGGGAGCCGAACACGCGCTGGTACTGCCTGTCGAACCACAACGACCGCTATCCACCGCAGATGCCGCTGCGCCAAGCGCTTGCGACCTCGCCCAACACCGCGTTCGTGATCCTCGAGGAGAAGACCGGCCTCGACGCGGTGGTGGACATGGCGTCCAAGCTCGGCATGCGCAAGACCATGGCCACCAACATCGCCGGCGTGCCGCCCAGCCTGCACGGCAACAAGGACCTGCGGATCTCCCAGGCGCAGTACTACTCGTCCAACGCCTCCTTCACCCTGGGACCCGCGCCGTCGAGCACGCTGGAGCTGGCGAACGTAGCCGCGACGATCATGAGCGGCGGCACCTGGTGCGAGCCGACCCCGGTGCGCCGGGTCCTCGACCGCCGCGGCAGGCCGGTCCAGCTGGCTCACCGCCCGTGTGAACAGGCGGTGCCCGAACCGGTCGCCCGTGCGCTCGCCGCCGGTCTGAGCGAGGACAGCAAGGGCGCGGGCAGCTCCTCCGCCGCCGCGCGCAAGGCCGGGTGGACGCGTCCGATGATGGGCAAGACCGGCACGACGGAGGAGTACAAGTCCGCGGCCTACGTCGGCGCCACGCCCGACTACGCGGGCGCCGTCCAGGTGTTCAACGACAGCACCTCACCCCAGGGCATCTGCATCGGCGACGGCGCGCCCCGCCTGTGCCCCGAAGGCAACATCTACGGCGGCACGCTCCCGGCCGCGACCTGGTTCGACACCATGACGAAGGTGCACGCCGGCCTGCCGGAGAGGCCGTTGCCCGAGGTCGAGGAGCGGTACCGGCGCGGCGACGGGCGGACCCGGGTTCCCGACGTGAGCAGCACTCCGCTGGCCGCCGGGCGGCCTCCGGCCCCCTCGGCGGTGATCCCGCCGCCCCCGATCGCCGCGCCGCCCGCCCGCTGACACCGGTCCCGCGGGTCAGCGGGGCGTCAGCGCGATCACCGCGCCGGGACGGACCCAGCGCATGATCGACACCAGCGCGCTCGCCGCGACCGCCACGCAGCCGGCGGTCGCGGCGCCGTTGGTGACGTGCACGAAGAACGCACTCCCCCCGCCGGGCACGCGTTGCCCGTTCACCCCCATCACCAGGGCGTAGTCGTACACGGCGCCCTGGTCGGCGAGGTTCTCCGACCGGCTCTCGTCGAACGGGCACGTTCCGCGGGCACACCGCTGATGCGTGTTGTAGAGCGGACTGCCGACGTCGCTGACCCACCAGTCCGAGCCGTCGACCCGGAAGTACGGCACGCCCGAACCGGGATCGGCCTGCCTGCCGAACGCACCGGTGATCCCGAAGACCCCGGCCGGCGTCGCGGACGACGACTCCCCGTAGGAGCTCGAGATGCCCGGCGGGCCCACCTTCGCCGAGATCCCGCCCGACACCCGCGCCCAGTCGCTCCCGGACTTCTGCCACGTCGTCACCGTGGCGTCGGAGCCACCAGCGCCGACCACCGAGATCACCTGGGTCGCCCCGCCCACGCGGTCGGCGAACCACGGTGTTCCCAGCCTCGGCCGCGAGGTCGTGTCCGTGGCGGTCGGCCGCGGCAGGAGCGACCTGTCCGCGGCGGCCGAGAGCGCCGTGCCGCCGGAACCGGTGAGCGGAGACCCGTTCGCGGACACGACGAGCAACGAGGTGAGAGCCATCGCCGCCACGACGGGGCACAGGACTCGGACCGGGAGAGGAGACTTCACCCAGCCATCCTGGCAGGAGTCCACGGCGCCCGAGGCGAAATCCGCCCTCAGTCGCGCGCGGACATCACGCCCTCGCCTGCTCCCGCACCGGCCTGACCGCGCTCGGCACGTGCCCGCCCTCGGGGTAGGAGCAGGTGAAGGTGCCGTGGTAGCCGAAGAGCGGCCCGAACCGGTGGTTGGTGACCTCGACGTCGATGCGGAACCGGCCCGCCTCCTCGTCGTAGGACTCGCGGACCTCGGCGGTGCCGGTGACCAGGCGCGGGACGCGGAAGTGCAGCGGGCCCTCGTGGAAGCGCTGTTCACCGCTGCGGATCAGCAGCCCGCCGCGGTCGTCGACGGACAGGTGCAGGTCGACGGCGACGTGCTGGTGGGTACCCAGGTAGTCGACGACGCAGCCGCGTTCGGGGCTGTAGATCATCGTGGCGTCCCAGCGCCGGGGCCGTTCGAAGGCGAAGGTGCGGACGAAGCTCACCGTCTCCCGGCCCAGCGAGTCGCGGTAGGCGTAGTTCTCGATGGTGAACGGGATGTCGCTGCCGTGGCCCGGGAGGAGGATGTGCCGCCGGGCCCCGAGCCACAGGAACGGGCGGGTGAACCCGCGGCCGTGCCACACCCGCTCCATCGTGCCGGTGCCGACGCAGCCGATGCCGTCGAAGCGGAACCGGCGTCGCAACTGCGGGTGCAGGCGGCCGAAGTCGTCGCCGAGGGCGCGCTGGAAGATCGACGTCATGGTTGCTCCAAAGTGGACAGGGTCGACGGCGCCGTCGACGAACGGCGGTCCGGCGGGGTGCGCCGGCACCTCCTGGCAGCGGGCGTGGACGGCAGCGGCGGAGCCAGCAGAGCCCCCGCCGTGAGCGCGGCGGCGAGGGCGGCCGGACCGGTCCGCCAGGCGACGGCGCAGACGACGACCCTGGTTCCCGCGTCCAGCAGCGCGCGGCGAAGCGAGACCTCGGGCGGTGTGCCGCGCTCGAGCCACAGCCGGAGCCGGTCGAACGACCAGGCCGTCCCCCACCCCATCAGCAGGCGGAACGGGCGGTCCGCCAACGCGCCCAGCCGTCCCCAGCCGGGCCGGTAGTCGTAGCCGGTGAGGAACCGGACGCCCGCGCCGGTCGGCACGTACCGCCAGTAGCCCGCCCCGGAGCGGATCAGCGACAGCGGGTGCGCCGAGCGGAAGCGCAGCGCGGACGTCCGCGACCCGTCGGGCCTGGTGCGCTCGCCGACGCTGACGCCGGTCCCGTCCACCTCCAGGCCGGGCAGGACCCGGACCGCGTACCGGAAGTGCTGCTCGGCGTCCGGGTGCGCCTTCGGCAGGTAGTCGATCGTGGTGAACCGGAGGTCCCACCGCTGGTGCGGGCGCGGTTGCCGGGTGAACCGCCACACCTCGTCCAGGTCGGCCCGGATCACCGTCTCCACGTAGAGCGTTCGTCGCCTCGCCACGGCACCCCCTCGGATTTGAGCAGTTGCTCAAACACGAGGGTAGCCGCATTTGAGCAGTTGCTCAAACATCTCTTCTACCTGCGGTTCTTGGCCGTCTTGCGCAGCTTGGCGCGCAGGGCGCGGACCGCGACGGGTCCGAGGTCGTCCACCACCTCGACGAGCACCGCCAGCCGGTCGAGGGAGTCCAGCGCCGCCTTCGCCCCGTCCGGGTCGACGCCCTCGTACAGCTCCAGCCCGATGAACCCGGCGCTCACCGCACGTGCGAGACCAGGCGTGTCGACCAGCTCGGACACCGGCGAGCCGGCCAGCAGCCTCGTCAGGGCACCTTCGATCGGACTGATCCACAACCGCAGAGACGCGGCGGTGGCCTCGGCGAGCACGGGATCGGCCTGCGCGCCGGCCAGCAGCTGGGCGAGCACCATGACGTTGCCCTCGGCACGCTCCTCGTCGTGCAGCGCGCGGCCGAGCGCGAGGAGCTGACGCAGGTCGGTGACGTGCTCGAGGCGTTCGGCGAACAGCTCGACCCTCGCCCGCGTGGCGGCGAGGCACGCGGCCTGGAGCAGGTCGTGGACGGTGCCGAAGTGGTAGAAGACCAGCGCCTGGTTGACCCCGGCGGTGGCCGCGATGCTCCGCGCCGTGGTGCCGGTCAGGCCGTGCGTGCGGATGGTCTCGATCGCGCCGTCGATCAGGCGTTGTCGGGTGTCGGCCACGGCATCACCGTAGAGGCCGCCTGCTCCGGCGATGCCGCCGATCACGTGGAGGGCGGTCAAGCCCTTGCCTGTCACCCGTTCGTGCAGTTGGTCGCGTCGATCGGAGGTTCTAGTTTCGAGATCGTCGTGCGGGCAGGCGAACAGGAGCTCATCAGTGGCATTCCCGAACACCGAGGTGCGGGCGGGCCTGCTGTCGAAGAGGACGCTGGTCGTCGCGTCGCACGCCGTGGAACGGGCGGCGCTGGCGGGTGACCGGGCCGAGCCCGCGATCGTCCTCGCGCTGTTCCAGCGGCTGCCCTACTTCCTGCGGGAAGCGGAGGTGTACCGCCGGATCGGGGCGCTGGCGTCGGTGACGGTCGTCGGCATGGTCTCCGACGTGCGGCCCGACCTGCCGGCCGGTGTCACGCCCGTCCTGCTGCGCTCCGGGGAGGAGCTGGCCCGGGAGTGGTCGGTGGTCGTGCTCACGCCGACCTTCGGCGCCTCCGTCGTGGCGACCGACCTCGAGGAGCTGGATCCGGGTGGCAGCACCCTCGAGGCGAGCAGGGTGTTCCAGGGCAGGTGGGCGTTCCGGCGGGAGGAGGCGTACGCGGAGGCGGTCCGGCTGCGCGACGCGCTCGGTGACCGGATACCGCCGGACGTGCGCAGGCGCTTCGACTCGGTGCTGAACGGCATCACGGAGCCTCCCGCCGGCGAGGTGGAACGCCGCGCGGAAGCGGCGCTGCGGCACCTGACGTCACGACTCGTGGCCGCCCGGGACGCGACCGAGCTCTCGGCGTCGCGCGCCGGCGAGGAGATGCGGGACGCGCTCGACCCGTGGACCGGCCTGCACACCGTGGACTCGGTCAACGCGTGGCTGGGCAGGCAGCTGGCGGACACCGTGCGGCTGGGGCTCGTGGTGATCCGCGTGCCGGGGCTGAGCGACTTCGTCGACGTCCACGGTCCGAGCGCGGCGGTGCACACGGAGAACAACATCGCCGACGTGCTCCGCGTCCACCTGCGTCCCGGCGACCGCGCCGCCAGGCTCAACGGTGACGAGTTCGTGCTCGTGCTGCCGGGCACGTCACCCCAGGCGACGCACGCGGTCGCGGACCGCGTGCTCGGGGCGTTGCGCGGGCTGCACGACACGTACCCCTACCTCCCCGTCACCGCGGAGGTCCGCGTGCAGCACACCCGTGACCGCCCGTTCGACATCGGCGGCCTGGGCGCCCGGCGAGCGCCGGTCACGCCACAGCGGCCCTACACGCTGTCCGGCACGTTCGACGAGGACGAGTGGGCGGCGCTGATCTCGCACTGACCGCGGTTCAGAAGGCGTACCGGACGCGCAGGTAGGGGGCGTGTTCGGCGACGAGGGCGAGGAAGGAGTCGAGGAGCTCCCTCTTGAGGCCCCGCCGGTAGCGGACGTTGACGCCGCCGCCCTCGCTGCGCTTGACCTCCTGGAGGTCCGGCCGCCACAGCAGGTCCTCGGCCCTCGGGTGCCAGCGCTGGTTGACCTCGTGCAACGGCCGGTTGTGGGTGAGCATGATGACCTCGGCGGCCAGCTGGTCGCGGGTGGCGGACGAGGTCGCATCGCCGAGCGACTCCAGCAGGACGCGCCAGTCGTCTAGCCAGCCGTCGTGGACGACGACCGGGCTGAGGTTCACGTGCACCTCGTAGCCGGCGGCGCGGAAGTCGTCGAGGGCGGCGAGGCGCTCGGCGACGGGGGTCGTGCGGATGTCGAGCAGCTTCGCGGTGCGTTCGGGCATCAGCGAGAACCGGACGCGGGTGCGGCCCCGCGGGTCCCAGTCCAGCAGGTCGCGGTTGACGTACTTGGTCGCGAACGACGCCTTGGCGGTGGGCAGGTCGCGGAACAGCCGCACCAGGTCCCGCACGTTGTCGCTGACCAGCGCGTCCACCGAGCAGTCGGAGTTCTCGCCGATGTCGTAGACCCACGCCCGGTCGTCGATCTGGCCGGGCTCGGTCATCGGGCCCTGCCGGGCGGCGTGGCGGGCCAGGTAACCGGTGATCTGCTCGATGTTCGCGAACACCGTGATCGGGTTCGAGTAGCCCTTGCGCCGCGGCACGTAGCAGTAGGCGCAGGCCATCGCGCACCCGTTGGCGGTGGACGGGGCGATGAAGTGCGCCGAGCGGCCGTTGGGCCGCGCGCTCAGGGACTTCTTCACGCCGAGGACGAGTGCTTCGCGCTTGATCCGCACCCACCGCTGGGCGTTGGCCTCGTCGCCGTGCAGCTCGGGGATGCGCCAGTGGCTGTCGACCTCGACCCGGTCGGCGTCGGGGAACCTGTCGAGCACCTCGCGGCCCCGCGGCAGCAGCGCGGCGGCGGGCTCCACGTAGATCCGGGTCGGGCTCAGCAGCGGTGTCGAGGTGCTCACCCTTGCAGTGTCCGGACGACACCGACAAAAACCGCCACCGGCGCGGCCGGAGTCGTGCCGGTCACAGCGGAAGTCGCAGAGAGCTCGCCTTCGACTTCACCGGGTTGCCCGCTGCCTGGGGGAAGCACGAACCGGAACGCTGTCCGGGGTGTGCGGGACCGGCCGGGGAAGGGCGGGAGCGGTGGAAGCCAGCGAGGTGGGGCCGTCCGAGCGCCTCGACGTGGCGATCGCCGAGTTCAACGCGCTCAGAGCCGAGATCGCCGGGCGCTCCTCCGCTCAGCACGGCCTGCTCAACCTGAGCCTCGTGGCCACCGCGGCGATCGGGACCATCGCCTTCGCGGATGCCGCGCGACGGCCGGTGCTGCTCCTGCTGCCGATACTGACCTGCGTCTTCGGCGTCCTCTACTTCGACCACCACTTCGCGATCGCGACGATCGGGAAGTACATCAAGAGCGAGCTGGCGCCGGACATCAGACACCACGTGTCGTGGAGCCGGGCTCTGCGCTGGGAAGAGTTCGTCAGGGTGGAGGCGTCGAGCCGCACGGGTCTGGCGAAGGGGATGGTCAGGTTCGACCTGCCGATCATCTTGGCCTTCGTGGTCGTTCCGGCACTTTCGACGATCCACGTCGCCTCGTTCGCGAGCGGGCCTTGGTTCCGGGTGGCCTGGTCCGTCGGTGTGCTCGCCGAGGCGCTGACCGTCGTGGTGGGCGTGGTGGCCACGCGCGACTGGCGTTCCGAGACCGGACAGCACGACCGAGGTGGAGCAGGCTCCACCTGATTCAGGGAAGTCTGCGGTATCGGCCCCACCGGCGGGTCGAAACTACGGTCATTCCCATGAACAACGCACCGAACTCCACGCCCGCCCGCAACCGCGTCCTGCTCGCCGTGGTCCTGGCCGGCAGCCTCGCGGCCAACGTCGTCACCCAGGCCTTCGGCCTGAGCCTCTTCATCAGCGCCGCTTTCGGACTGGTCGCCCTCGCCAGCGGTGTCGCGCTCTTCTCCAGCTACCGCAAGGGCCGCGGGGAGTCGCGGAGCTGAAGCGAACGCCGTGGTCAGGGCTTCGCGGTCAGCGGGAAGGTCACTCCGGTCAGCCGTTCCGACGTCTCCCACAGCCGCCGCGCCACCACCGGGTCGCTGGCCGCGGCCGACCGCCCGACCAGCGCCGGGTGGCCGTGCAGCTCGAACCGCCCGTCCGGGCCGACGTAGCTCGCGCCCGGCAGGTCCTGGGTCGCCGCGTACAGCGACGGCAGCGCGCCCTGCTGCTCGGTCTGCGCGAGGTGGCGCCCGGCGATGTGCACGATCTTGACCAGGTGCCGGTTGCGGCCCTTGGTGCCCAGGTTGCTCGCCGTGTAGCCGGGGTGCGAGGACAACGCGCGCACGGACGACCCGGCCTCGCGGCAGCGGCGGTCCAGTTCCAGGGTGAACAGCAGGTTCGCGAGCTTCGACCGGCCGTAGGCCTTCACCGGGCTGTAGCCGGCACGGGCGAAGTCGAGGTCGTCGAGGTCGAGCACGCCCGCCTTGTGCGCGCCGGACGCCACGGTCACCACGCGGTCGGTGATCGACGGGAGCAGCAGGTTGGTCAGCGCGAAGTGGCCGAGGTGGTTGGTGCCGAACTGCAGCTCGAACCCGTCGGCCGTGTGACCGTGCGGGGTCATCGCCACGCCGGCGTTGTTGACCAGGACGTCGATCTCGCCCCGCCAGCCGTCGGCGAACGCGCGCACCGACGCGAGGTTCGCCAGGTCCAGCTCGCGCACCTCGGTGGCCCCGGACATCGCGGCCGCCGCCCGTTCACCGGCGGCGACGTCGCGCACCGCGAGCACCGTGCGGGCTCCCGCCGCGGCGAACGCGGCGGCCGTGCCGCGGCCCACCCCGCTGGCCGCGCCGGTCACCACGACGGTGCGGCCGGTCAGGTCGGGGAGGTCGTCGGCGGTCCACCGGGGCTTCTCCACGACCGCCAGTCTAGGCGGGTGCCCTGGCGGGTAGCCGAGGCCGATGAGGCACCGCTTCGGGGACGACGTCGCGGCACTCTGCTCGCCGCTGACCGGTCCCGGCGACTTCGACGAACTCGTCGACCGCGTCGGGGACGCGCGTGTGGTCATGATCGGCGAAGCCAGTCACGGCACCCACGAGTTCTACCGGTGGCGCGCCGCCCTCACCCGGCGGCTGATCACCGAGAAGGGCTTCTCCTTCGTGGCCGTGGAGGGAGATTGGCCCGACTGCGCCAGGGTGGACCGGTCGGTGCGCCGGTCGGCGGAGGACCCCCGCGCCGCGCTGCTGGCGTTCGACCGGTGGCCGACGTGGATGTGGGCCAACGAGGAGGTCCTCGACTTCACCCGCTGGCTGCGCGCGCACAACGCCGCTGTGGACGGACAGGTGGGCTTCCACGGCTTGGACGTGTACTCGCTGTGGGAGTCGCTGCGCGAGGTCGTGGCGCACCTGCGCGAGCACGACCCCGAGGAGGTGCCGGCGGCGCTGGCCGCCTACCGGTGCTTCGAGCCCTACGGCGAGAGCGTGCGGGACTACGCGCTGGCCACGCGGTTCGTCCCGGTCAGCTGCGAGAACGAGGTGGTCGACCTGCTGGCCCGCCTGCGTGACCGCGCCCGGGACGCCTCGGCGTTCGGGGCGTGGCAGAACGCGGAGGTCGTGGCCGGGGCCGAGCGCTACTACCGGGCGATGATGGCCGGCGGACCGGAGTCCTGGAACATCCGCGAGCACCACATGGACGACACCCTGAACCGGCTGCTCTCCCACCACGGCGCCGATTCGCGGGCCGTGGTGTGGGCGCACAACACCCACGTCGGCGACTCCCGTGCCACGAGCATGGCGGCGTCCGGCACCGTCACCCTCGGCCGGCTCGCCCGGGAACGCCACGGCGAGGACCGGGTCGCGCTGATCGGGTTCGGCAGCCACCACGGCACGGTCGTCGCGGGGAGTTCCTGGGGCGCCCCGGTGCGCGAGATGCCCGTGCCGGCCGCGCGACCCGGCTCGCTGGAGCACGTGCTGCACGACACCGCGCCCGAGCAGGCTTTGCTGGTCTTCCCCCGCGACGACCGGCCCGGCCTGCTCACCACCGAGCTCCCCCACCGCGCCATCGGTGTCGTCTACGACCCCGCGCACGACCGCGTGCGCAACTACCTGCCCACCAGGCTCGGAGGCCGGTACGACGCGTTCCTCTGGTTCGACGGGACCCGTGCGCTCAGTCCCCTGCACGGGCGCCGGGCCGACGCCCTGGAACCGGAGACGTTCCCGAGCGGTCTCTGACGGGCCGCCGGGCGAGCAGGATCGCGCCGACGACCACGCCCCCTCCGGCCAGGGTGTGCCACCCCACCGGCTCGGCCAGCAGGAAGTAGCCGAGCGCGGTGGACCACAGCGGCGTCACGTAGGTGACCGTGGCCGCGACCGTGGGGCCGGCCTCCCGGATCAGGTCGAGGTTGAGCACGTACGCGTAGCCCGTGCCGACCGCGCCCAGCACCAGCAGCGCGAGCGCGGCGGACGTCCCCGGCCAGGACGGCGGTCCCGACAGCAGAGGTGCGGCCAGGCCCAGCTGCACGGTGGCGCAGGTGATCTGCACGGCGGACAGGGCGCTCGCCCGGTGGGGCACGCCGGACAGGAAGCGCCGGGTGTAGGCGAACCCGGCTCCGTAGCAGGTGGTGGCGCCGAGGCAGGCCAGGCCGCCGGCCAGCACGTCGCCGTCCAGGCCGCGCCACACCCCGAGCAGCACCAGCACCCCGCAGAACCCGAGCAGCAGCCCCGCGAGCCGCGTCCTCGTGACCTGCTCCCCCGGCACGACCAGGAGCGCGAACGCCAGCGTCGTCAGCGGCGTGGTCGCGTTCAGCACGCCCGCCAGCACGGAGTCCACCCGGGACTCCCCGAAGGCGAGCAGCGTGAACGGCACGGAGTTGAGCAAGGCCGCGACCACCGCGGCGTGCCCCCAGGTCCGCGGGTCACGCGGCACAGCCGCCCTCTGCGCCACGCAGATCGCACCCAGCGCCAGAGCGCCGAACAGGCAGCGGGCCAGTGCCACCTGCACCGGCGGCACGCCCGCGTCCACCGCCACCTCGATCAAGGCGAAGCTGCTGCCCCAGATCGCGGACAGCAGCACGAACTTTCCCGTAGACCCCACGGCGCGAGCATCACGGGCGAGGCATCATGAGTCCAACAAGTGTTGATCGAAGGAGCATGAGAGACACTCATGACGTTGAACTTCGCCCAGCTCAGGGCGTTCCTCGCGGTGGTCGACGAAGGCGGGTTCGGTGCGGCCGCGGACGCGCTCGGCATCACGCAGTCGGCCGTCTCGCACGCCGTCGCGTCGCTGGAGCGCTCGCTGGGCCACCCCGTGCTCTCCCGGCGCGGACGGAGCACACCCACCTCGTTCGGGGAGGAGCTCCTCGCCCACGCCCGTGCCGCCGTGAGCGCGTCGGCCGCGATCACCGACCTCGCCGAACGGCGCCGCGTCGGTGCTCGGGGGACGATCCGGCTCGCGGCACCGCCGACCGTCTGCCAGGGCCTGCTGCCGGACCTGCTGACGCGGTGGCGGGCGGAGTTCCCCCTGGTCGACGTCAGGGTGTTCGAGGGCGAGGACGACGAGGTGGCGGAGTGGCTCGCCGGCGGCACGGTCGAGGCGGCGGTCCTGGTCGACCCGCCGACCGGCCGGGGCTCGCAGATCGGCGAGGACGCCTTCCACGCCCTCCTGCGCGGCGACCACCCGCTGGCGGGTCAGCCCCGGATCGGCGTCGAGGAGCTGGCCGACGACCCGTTCCTGCTCTCGCGCGGGGGCTGCGAACGGCACGTGCGGCAGGCGCACGCGGGCCACCCGTTCGCCCCGCGGCACCGGGTGCGCGAGCTGGGCACGCTGCTCGCCATGGTCCGCTCGGGCGTCGGCGTGTCGCTCGTTCCGGGCCTGGTGGCGTCGATGCTGCCCGCCGGCCTGGTCATGGTGCCCCTGCGGGAACGCGTGGTGCGCAGGCTGGTCCTCAGCGGTCCGGCCGGTCGCGAGTGGCACCCGGCCGTGACGGCCCTGGTGGACTCGGTCCGGGGATGACCGGGACCCCTGCGGTGGGTCCGCGCTTCTGCATCCCGTCCCCCTGGGGCTATCCTGGAGGGGATGCGGAGATCCGGAATGGTGGAGAACGTGCGGGGCTTCGGTCTCCACGACCACGTGTGCTGGAGCTTTGACGACCGCACCCAGTTCCGCGACCACGCCGTGGAGTTCCTCGCCGAAGGGCTCGAGCTGGGCCAGGCGGTGCGCTACATCGGCACCGGGAACGCCGAGCGGCTGCGCGACGAGCTGATCGGCGTCAGCGCGCTCGGGACCGCCCTGCGCGACGGGACCGCCGAGGTCGTCTCCCTGGACGACGTCTACCCGGTCGGCTCGGTGGTCGACCCCGCCGCCCAGGTGCTCGTGTACGCGGCCGCGACGGAGAAGGCCCTCGCGGACGGCTTCACCGGGCTGAGGGTCGCGGCGGACTGCACTGCGCTCGTCGAAAGCCCGCAGCAGCGGGCCGCGTTCGCGACGTACGAGCACCTCATCGACCGGTACATCGCCGCCCACCCGTTCTCCGCGATGTGCGCCTACGACAGCCGCCGGCTCACCGGCGGAGCGATCGAGCAGGTCGCCTGCATGCACCCGAACACCAACGCGGGCGACGTCCGGTTCCGCCTGCACGGGACCGACCGCGCCGGATGCGCCGCCGCTCTGGGCGGCGAGGTGGACAGCACCTCCCGCGAGGCGTTCGCCGAAGCCCTCGAGCGCGCCGACCCGCGTCCGGTGGACGGCGAGCTGGTCGTCGACGCGACCGGGCTGACGTTCCTCGACCACAACGGCCTGCTCCGGCTCTCCGCGCAGGCACGCCGCAGCGGAGCGACCCTGGCGCTGCACACGAGGTGGCCCGGCGCCGTCCGGATCGTCCGGGCGCTCGACCTGTCGGACGTGCGGGTGGAACTGACCTCATGACCGCTCCGCAGACCGCCCCGGCCACCGGGGCCTTCATCCACCCCGCGGTGTTCTACGCGACCGACCGGGAGTACCTCGCCGCACTCGTGCCGTTCGTCACCGACGGGCTCGCCGCGGGCCAGCCCGTGGCCGTGGCGGTGCCGGGACCACGGCTCGACCTCCTGCGCACCGCGCTCGGCGACCAGGCGGACGACGTCACGCTGATCGACATGCGGGACGCGGGCCGCAACCCCGGGCGGATCATCGCCGGCGTGCTGCGCCGGTTCGCCGACGCCCACCCCGAAGGGCACGTGCGCATCATCGGCGAGCCGATCTGGCCCGGCCGCACCGAGGTCGAGTACCCCGCCTGCGCGCAGCACGAGGCGTTGATCAACCTGGCGTTCGCCGGCCGTGACGTCACCATCGCCTGCCCCTACGACACCGCGCGCCTGTCCGACGAGGTCATCGCCGACGCCCGCGCCACCCACCCGCTGCTGTGGGAGCCGGACCGCCGCCGCACCAGCGCCGAGTACGCGCCGGACGCCGTGGTGAACCGCTACAACCTGCCCCTCGGCGATCGCGCGGACGGCAGCGCGGAGGAGTTCTTCGTCGCCGTGCTGGACGACGTGTCCCCCGCCCGGCGACGCGCGGCCGCCTTCGCCCGGAGCCTCGGCCTGACCGACGACCGCGTGGCCGAAGTCGAGCTGATCGTCACCGAGCTGGTCACGAACGGTGTCCTGCACGGCGGTGGGGCCTGCCGGTCGCGCCTCTGGCGGGAATCCGGCCACCTCGTCTGCGAGGTGCGGGACGAGGGGCGCTTCGCGGATCCGCTCGCCGGTCGTCGTCCGGCTCCTCCCGACCAGATCGGCGGCCGGGGTCTGCTCATGGTCCACGACCTGGCCGACCTGGTGCGCGTGCACACCTCCGACCAGGGCACGACGCTGCGCGTGTTGGTGCGGCTCGACGCCTGACCTGCGCTGCGTCACAGCGCAGCCACAGCCTGCGCAATGCAGCGTGCGAACGTCAAAGCACTGATCGCGATTCTCGGAGCAGCGCTCGCCGCGATCGGGGACGCCCGTCCCGCCGACGCGGACTCGCGGCGCCGTCATCGGAAAGGGCTGGTCCGGTGACGCTCGAAATGACGGCATCGGCCGACCGGTACCGGCAGTTCTACGGCTACCCCGGCTGGTTCTCGCTGCGCAACGTCAGCAGCGGCAGGTGCCTGGTGGTCCGCGGGGGCAACGACGAGGCCCGGCTCATCCAGTTCGACCGACGTCCTATGTGGACCAGGCGTGGCGGCTGGTCGGCTGACCCGCAACGCCGCGCAGCGCCCCGCCAGAACCGACGGGGCGCTGCGCGGTCGAGCAAGACACGACGGACGCGATCGCCATCCCGCCCTGGCGCTGGCGACCTCGGGGTGCGCCGGCGTGTCCGGACCACCACCACGGGCCGGGGGTGGAGGTCCTGCGGTCAGCGGTCCGAGTCGTCCTCGTAGGAGGCCTCGACCTCGATGTCCGGGTTGGTGCACGGGCCGCTGTCGTTGTTGGAGAGGATCGGCACCGCGATGACGTTCACATCGATGTGGCAGATGTTGATGTCACTGAGGAGCTCGGAGTCCTCCATGTTGATGAGGCCGACCTGGTGGTTGTGCTCGTACTTCGACGCGAGGTCCTTCAGGTCGTCCATCGCGTCACCCTGCGTCGCGAACGCGGGCGTGCCCATCATCAGGAAACCCGCGCCGACGGCGGCCGCGGCAAAAGCCTTCTTCAGCATGACGTTCTCTCCTCGGGAACCAGGTGGTGATCTGCGCGTGCGAAAAGCGGGGAACGGCGCCGGCACCCCTGCCTGGCTCCGTTCCCCGCCTCACGTCACTTGTCGTCGGGGTTGGCGCAGAGGCCGCTGTCGTTGTCGGACAGCACCGGCACCGCGATGACGTTGACGTCGATGAAGCAGGCGTTGATGTCGCTGAGCACCTCGGAGTCGTTCAGGTCGACGAGGCCGACCTGGTCGGTGATGTCCAGCTCAGGGGCATCGGCCAGCGCGGTGGTACCAAAACCGAGGAAGGCGCCCGCGATAGCGACGGCCGCCCCTGCCTTCTTCAGCACAGAGATCTCCTTCATTGAATCTGGGAACGGATTGCCTCGCCGGCAGATACCGGCGGCAAGTCCGAGGGGACCGTATCGAGACAGCTGGTTCGAACAAAATCGGAAACGGCTTCGCGACGGCGCGCACAACGCTTGAACCACACTTTCGAGTGATGCTGAGACACTCATGTTTGGTCGTTGTCGGCGCATGAGCTGGAGGTATATGACGAACGCCCGGCGCGCACCCTGCTTTGGAGTGAAGATCCCGATCGCACCACGTCCGCATCCGGCTCCGAGAACTGCTAGTCCTGGTCACAGCGGTGCCCGACCAGCGGCGTCACGAGGAGAGAACCAGCCCGACCGCCCTCGATCGACCCCTTCTGAGCAGCGTCTTCACGTCACTCCGGCACAACTGGCCAAAAGCGGCGTTCTCCTCGCCCCCGTCCTCGGCGGGTCGACATCGGCTCTCGAACGGGCGCAGACCCGCCGCGAAGCGGGACGAGGGGAACGGCACACCTGCGTTTGTCGGCGGCACCGGCACCCAATACGGTCGGACGCATTCACCACCGGACCTCGTTGAGTTGAGCCGGCAGCTCGGAATCGCGCTGGAGACCGAGGATGCGATCGGACGAATGCGAATAGCGATGTTGTCCGCGCAGGCAAGTCCGCTCTCCGAAAGCGCGGGGCGGGCCGCGCACGTGGCAGAGCTGTGCGCGGCGTTGAGCGCGTCGATGCACGACGTGGTCGTCTATACGCGACGAGAGGACGCCACGTCGCGTGAAACGGTCAGCAGCCCCGAGGGGTACCAGGTCGTGCACGTTCCGGTGGGACCGGAACGCGCGCTCGGGGACGACGAGCTCGCGGCTCACCTCGGTGACTTCGCCGAGTTCGTCGCCGGGCGGTGGCGGAGGCGTCCGCCCGACGTGGTGCACGCGCACCACTGGACTTCCGGACTGGTCTCGGTGATCGGGGCGCACCGCCTGCGCATCCCGGTGGTGCACTCCTTCCACGGCCTGGGTGGCGCCGGGGCCGGGCTGCGGGCGACGGCCGAGGGCCTCATCGCGCGGCGGGCCGCGCGGATCGTCGCGACGAGCTCGGCGGAGGCGGCGGAGCTGTGGCAGTCCGGGGTGCGGCGGGCGCACGTGTCGGTGGTGCCCAGCGGCGTGGACCCCGGTTTCTTCACGCCCGAGGGGCCGGTCGAGGTCCACGACGGGCGGATGCGCGTCCTGCTCACCGGGGAGCTGGACCCCGGCAGCTCGGCGGCGATCGGCGCGGCGTTGTCCACTGTGGACAACGTGGAGCTGGTGGACACGAGCGCGGTGCGGCGCGGGGACCGGCCGGCGGTGCTGAGGTCGGCCGACGTCGCGGTGTGCGCGCCGCTCGCCGAGAGGTACGGCATGGCGGCGCTGGAGGCGATGGCGTGCGGGGTGCCGGTGGTGGCCACGGCGGTGGGTGCCCTGAGCGATGTCGTGCTGCCCGGTGTGACGGGGGTGCTGGTCGCGCCGCGGGACGTGCGGCGGCTGGCGCGGTCGGTGAAGGCCCTGCTGTCCGACGAGACGCGCAGGGAGCAGTTCGGCATGGCCGCCCGCGACCGCGTCCTGGGCCGGTACTCGCGGCGGCGGCTCGCGGGAGAGGCGCTCGCGGTCTACGAACACGCCACCCGCGCCGCGACAGGGGGTGAGGCGGCGCGATGGGCGGCCGGGAACGCCGCGCGACCGGGGTGAGGCCTGGGCGTCACCCCGCCGGTTCGTCGCGCACGAGCGGCCGGCGCAGGCGGGCGTAGACCTGGGCGGGCCCGCGCTGAGCGGTGATCACCTCGGGTCCGGTCGCGTGCTCGTACGCGCGGACCGCGTCCAGGCCGACGCGGTCCCACCCGTACCGGATGGTGACGCGGTCCTGGCCCGCCGCTCCGAGCGCCTGGCGCCGCACCTCGTCGCCCAGGAGCGCCCTCAGGGCCCGCGCCAGCAGCGTGGGGTTGTGCGGCGGGACGAGCAGCCCGGTCACCTGGTGCACGACGGACTCGGCGAGGCCACCGGTCGCCGACGCCACCACGGGCACCCCGCACGCCATCGCCTCGAGCGCGACGACCCCGAACGACGGACGCCGCCGCGGGCACGCCACCACGTCCGCGGAGCGGATCAGCGAGGGCATCTCCGAGTGCGGTACCCGGCCGATGATGCTGACCCTGTCCGCGACGGCGTTCCGGGCCATCAGCTCGCACAGGCGCTCGTACTCGGCGTTGCCCTTGAGGAAGCGCCGCGGAGGACCACCGGCGACCACGAGCTCGGTGTGGCCCACCGCGGTGAGGGCGATGATCAGGTCGTCGACGCCGTCGTCCGGGGAGAGGTCCGCGGTGACGAGGACGCGCAGTCTCCCGGTGCGCGCGGTGGCCGGTCCGCCCGGCGTGAAGACGGACGTGTCCACCCCCCACGGCACGGTCGAGATCCTGGACCGCCGCACGCCGAGCCGGACCAGCTCGCCCGCCTCCTGGGCGGACGTCGCGACCACCCCGGTGGCGCCGCGGGCGACCAGCCGCTCGATGTCGGCGGAGTCCCCTCCCCCGAGCCCGTGGAAGCTCTGCACGATCGGGATCGCGGTGCGGCGCGCGCTGAGCACGGCCGCGAGGCCGGAGGTCCAGTGGTGGGCGTGGATGAGGTCCGGCGGGCCGGCGGCCCACTGGGTGTTCAGGAACTTCGCGAACTCCCCGGTGTGCGGCACGACGCCGTCCTGGTCGAGGGTCTCCGCCGGGCCGGCCGGGACGTGCACCACCTCGAACCCGTCGGCGAGCCGGACGCGTTCCGGCAGGCGCGGGTCGGTCCGGCGGGTGTAGATCGACAGCTCGTGCCCCAGCCGGTGCAGCTGCTCGGACAGCTTCGCCACGTGCAGGCGCCGGCCGGCGGCGTCGGGGTCGCGCAGCGCGGTCAACGGGTTGCCGTGCAACGAGATCATCGCGATCTTCACCTGGTCACCTCCGGGTGTGGCCACGGGTTCGCGGTGCACGTCCTGCCGTCGCGGGGAACGGTCAGGCCCTGCGGCGTCCTGGCGGTGACCCGCGCCAGCTCGTCGTTGGAGACGGAAAAGGTCTGCTGCATCATCACGGGCGCGGGTGCGCCGTCGGCGGGGCAGAACTCGTGGCCATGGCCCAGGAAGTGGCCCATCTCGTGGTTGATGAGGTAGCGCCGGTAGCCCTCCAGGTCGCCCTCGAACGACTCGGCGCCGCGGAACCACCGGGGCGCGCTCACGTAGATGACGCCGTCGATGTAGCAGGAGGTGTCGTAGGGCAGCTCGAACCCGCAGGTGGCACGGGCGGTCCGGGTCGCCGTGAGCCTGATCCGCACGTCCGGTTCGGCGACGTCCACCCGGCGGAAGGCGACGCCGCCCGTCGCCGTCCACCCGCGCGGGTCGGCGAGCGCGGAGTCGACCGCCGCGGCGAAGGCCTGGTGCTCACTCGGCAGCACGGCGCCCTGCTCGACCTCGACGGAGTACGTGTGGACGGTTCCCCTGCCGAACTGGGCCGTGGTGCCCGCGATGGTCCGCCACCAGCCCTCGCCCTCCTCGCGCACCGCGACCCCGGGCGGGAGCTCCGGCCCCGGACGGGGCACGGTCTGGGCGACGAGCGCCGGCGGCGGTGCCGGGGCGGACGACGACGGAGGAACGGAGGAGGAAGGCGGGGGCACCGTCCTCACCGAGATCGTGGCCGCCGGAACAGGCACGCGCACCTGCTCCTGCGACGTCATCTCCGGCTGCGGCCAGGTCTTCAGCAGTCCGATCGTCACCCCGGCGAGTGCCGCGGCGAAGACGTACACGACGATTCTTCCGACGGTCATGAGGCACTCCCCCGGTCACGAACAGCTGAACAGCACGGGGCAGGGCGCGTGGTGCAGCGCCGCCCTCGCCGCCGGTTGCAGGCCCTCTCCCGGCCCGCGTTCCCGGCCGGACACCACGAGCAGGTCGCTCGGGAACAGCCGCGTCTCCTCGGCCACGGACCTGGGCACGTGCACCAGCTCGACGATCACGTCCGGGCACGCGGCGTGGACGAGGTCCGCGGCGGCGTCGAGCAAGTCGCCCGGCTTCGGGCACGGCCGGGGCAGCACGCGCAGGCGCGTCGCTCCCCGTGCGCGGCACAAGGTCGTAGCCCGCTGCAGCACGCCCTCGCCGCCGACGCTGTCGAGGACGGCGGTCACGACGCCGAACCGGCCCGCGATGGCGGCGGGGTTCCCCCTCACCACGACGACGTCGCGGCAGTCGCCACCGGCGATCGGGGGCATGGCCAGAGCCTGCTGCCGGGAGATGACCACCAGCGCGCCCTCCCAGCGGGCGGGCGGGGAGCAGTCGTGGCGTTCGACGTGGACGGGCAGGCCGGGCCGTTCGGCCACCAGCGCCGCGACCTCGGCGTGGGCGGGGTCGTTCCCGGCGGCTTGCACGACCAGGCCGATGCCCAGGGCCTCCGCGCACGCGGCGGCCCAGCGGACCCCGGTGACGCCGCAGTCGCGGACGTCCACGAGCACGCAGGTCGCGGTCGTGAGCGCGGACCCGTGGGCGAGGGCGGTCATCGCGTCACGCTCGGTGTGGTGGGCGCCGCCTCCACGGCCGCGGGCTCCGGGCTCCTCGGCAATGGCATCTCCTGCACGGAGGCGATCTCGGCGTACCACTGCTCCAGCAGGCGCTGCCGTTCGCCGAGGTCGGACAGCAGGACGCGGGACCGTTCCAGCGCCTCGCCGACGATCTCCCGCGCGCGCTGGCCCGCCTCGGCCAGCCGCCGCTGGGTCTCCTGCTCGGCCTCGTCCAGCAGGCGGGCCTGGCGGCCGGCGGCCTCCTCGGCGCGCTGCTCGGCCTCCTCGGCCCGCGTCCTGGCCTCAGCCTCGATCTCGTCCGCCTTGCGCCTGGCGACGTGCAGCAGGTACCGGATGCACCCGGAGACGGCGTTGTCCTTGTCGTGTCCCGCGTGGATCGCGCGGTACTCCGCGAGCTCCGTGCGGGCCTCCTCGAGGTGACGGGTGAGCTCCTCGGCCGTTTCGAGCGCCGCGTCGCGATCGGCGCAGGCCAGTTCGAGCTGGCGCTCCAGCCGGGCGTACTCCTCGTCGACCTCGCGGCGGTCGTACCCGAACATCTGCGTGCCGAAGGTCCTGTGACCGTCGTCCAGGAAGTCGTCCATGGCCATGACCGGTGTCCTTTCCTGAACGTTCGTCGGTAGGTGTCGAGGTGGCAGTACCCGTGAGGAGGACTGTCAGACATTCTTGAACGCGCAAGCACCCGCTCTAGTGAATTCCTCACGGACCGTCATCAACGTCCGGTCACGGGTAACTCGACCGGCTCTCTTCGACGGAGGGAGGCGCAAAACGCGATCGGGTGGGTACACGCGGGTCATCTCACCTGGAGGTAGTGCGTGAACGATTCCTCTGCCGGCGATGTCGTCTGGCAACCGTTCGTCGACGCGTTGTGCTCCGCCGCCTGGACCTGGGACGCCCACCTGGGACGGATCTCGGGCAGCGACGGGCACCCCGTCCCGATCAGCTCCGAGCAGGCGCAGAACGTCCTGCTCGCCCTCACGTCCCTGGCGCGGCGGATGGCGGCGGCGACCGCGTCGATCGTGGGCGCCATCGCCGACGCGGAACTGGATCCGGCGTCCGAGGAGGAGGCTCTCTCGGAACAGGTGGAGTCGTTGGGGCGCATGGCGTTGTTCGCCGAGGCGATGCACCACGCGGCCGAGACGGCGCAGGCCGTGGTCACCCGTGAGCAGAAAAACGCGTAGGCGCGCCGGGTGGCCCCGGCGCGCCTCGGTCCGTGCTGGAGGTCAGTTCTGGCGGAGGTAGGCGATGTAGGACTCGGCCGCGTTGCGCGCACGCTGGCGCAACGCCTGCGGGTCCGTGGCCGCCGCCGCCTCGAGGCCCTCGCAGCTGCTGGCCAGCGCGTCCGGGCCCAGCGCGTTCATGGCCATGTCGGGCAGCTCCTCCTTCATGCACCGCACCGCCTTCCCGACGGCGTCCGGGTTGCAGTGGTCGGCCGGTGAGTAGCACTTCTCGACGACGTCGTCGACGACGGGTTTGGCGCGCTCGTAGATCATCTCCATGCTCCCGAGGCCGGACACCGCCTCCGGGAGCACGACGTCGGTCAGCTCCCGCACGTCGCGGCGGTCTGTGCCGGGCTGGAGCTGTGCCTGGCACACGCGGGACATGAACTCCTCGCGCGTGATCTCCGTCAGCTTGCCGACGGTGTCGCTGAAGTTGCCGTAGCACGCGATGGCGTTCGCCGCCGCCGGCGCGAGCACCAGCGGAATCGCTGCGATCAACGCGGCCAGTGCGGTGGTCCTGGTTTTCATACCGTCCTCCTGGGACTTCAGCCGATCGGTTCACCGACTGGTACCCCCGCGTCCGCACCGCGCACGCGGCCGGAACCGGGTTCGACCACATCGGGTGACGGGTGGTCGCGAAGCGTCATCGCCCGGCGGGGACGACGAAGTCGGCCGGAACGTCCGCGCCGTCCGCCGCGACGACGCCGAAGCACGCTCCCGCCGCGCGCACGGCGTCCCGGACCTCGGCGAGGAAGTCCACATCGGACTCACTGCCGAAGTGGTCGAGCAGGACGTCGTCGAAGCCGAGCGACGCGGCCTCGCGCGCCAGTGCCACGACGTAGCCGCGCACCTCGGGATGAGCGGAGTTGGTGAGCGTCAGCGCGGTGTCCCCGAGGTGGTCGCGCATGCCGGACCGCGCGGACGCCCGAGCGAGCACGGGGTCGTGGAACGCGACGATCCTCGCGACCGCGCGGACCCCGGCGCGGTGCAGCTCGTCGACGGCGGCGCGCGGGTCGTACCTGCTGTTCACCGCGCCGATCTGCTGGGCCAGGGGGACCCGGGACGAATGGGCCACCTGCCCGGTCTCGTCCTTGACGTCGAGCCGGACGGCGTCGATCTCGCCCCGGCGCGCCATCGCGAGCACGCGTTCCCGCGCCGATGGGGACGCCCAGTCCTCCACCGTCACGTGCTCCGCGCGCACGGCGGGACGGGGCACCGGCACCACCACGTGCCGTCCTGCCGAGTTGCCCGCCGCGTCGCGTGCTTCCACGAAGATCGTCGCGGGCGCCGACGCGACCACGGCCGTGAAGACGCCGTTGTCGACGTGGGCGCGGGTGTGGCCGATCCGCACGAGCTCGGCGCCGGCGGCGGTGCCCCTGATGATGACTGGTGCGCGTGGTCCGCCGGATCGTATGTGCTGCACGGCAAGAGAAGGCGCCGTGTTGTCGATTGTGAACTCGTGGTCCACCACAGCGTCCACGACCAACGCCGTGGCGCTGCGGACGCGGGCGGTCAGCAGGTGCCTGCCCTCGGTCGGCACGAACCCGTCGAGCAGCAACCTCTCCCCGTCGCGGCGCGGGGTCACCACGGCGTCGTCCACGAAGACCTCCACCCGGTCCAGGCTGTCCTCGTCGTCCGTCCCGATGCTGATGCCGCGGAACGCCGAGGCCCGCAGCACCGCGCCGTCCTCGATGCCCTCGACGGTCAGGCCGATGTTCCTGATGTGCGCCACGGACGCCACCACGACGGTCGACGAGACCGCGAACACGACGCCGAGGAAGACCAGCAGGATCAGCTCGGACCTGCGCACCGGGGCGGACATGGGGTCATCCCGTCGCCAGGGCGGCGAGACGGTCCGCGCCCCCGTTGAAGACGTTCTGGTCGATCGGCGACGAGGTGAACTGCCAGATCGTGTGGAACGGCCAGCGGTACGGCATCGGGCCGACCGTCGCCGCGTACCTCGCGAGCCACAACGGGTTGGTGGAGCTGAAGTCGCCGGTGCGGCCGGTGCACCTGTCCCACCACTGGGCCGACGTGTAGATCACCGGCCAGCGCCCGGTGAGCGCGTGGTAGGTGTCGCTGAAGCTGCGGATCCAGTTCACCATCGCGCCGTGGCTCAGGCCGTAGCAGGTGTCGCCGCCGTAGGGGTTGTACTCGATGTCGAGCGTCCCCGGCAGCGTCCTGCCGTCCTTCGACCACCCGCCTCCGTTCGCCACGAAGAACCGGGCCTGCGTCGCGCCGTCGGACCGGTTCGGCAGGGCGAAGTGGTAGGAGCCCCTGATCATGCCGACGGCAGCGGACCCGTTGTACTGCTGGGTGAAGTTGGGGTTGCGGTAGGTGGTCCCCTCGGTCGCCTTGACGTAGGCGAACCGCTTGCCCGAGCGCCACCAGTGTCCCCAGTCGACGGCACCCTGGTGGCTGCTGACGTCGATGCCGTCCACCCGGCCCACCCCGAGTTCCGGTGGCGACAGCAGCATCTCGCTCGTACCCTCGTGCTTCGCGATCTGCGAACCGGCGGAGTGGTCGTCGGAGCCTTCCGCCGCCCGCACGGGCGCAGGGATCAGCATGCTCACGATCGTCGCGATCGCGGCGGCGCGAACGACGCGAGATCCGGCACTTCCTAGCGAAGGCATTGGATTCCTCCCCGGTGCGTGAATGTCCTGATGGGCAGCTACCCGTGCCGGGAACGGAAAAACCGGACACGGTCCGGTTGACACGAGCGAGTGACTGGAATGCTTCTTCCGCACAGCGGGTGACCATTTCACCGGCTCCGGTTCATTCGAACCGGGCGCCTGACCGCGCATTCGCCGGGTAACCGCCGGAGACCACCGTCGGCGAGGGGAGTGTGGTCGTGAACCGCTGGAGGATCGCGCGCTGCGCGGGGAAGCTCGCGGGCCTCTGCCTGCTCGCCGGAGCGCTGGTCGCCGGCCTCCTCTTCCCCGCCACCGCGACGCTGGGCGCGCTGTCGAACAACATCAGCGATCAGGTCAAGTCCACTTTGGCCCAGATCCTGAACACGGAACCACCGTTGATGACGACGGTGACCGACAAGGACGGCACGCCGATCGCGTACCTGTACGACCAGTACCGGGTGCGCACGCCGCCGGACAAGATCTCGCCGCACATGAAGGACGCCCTGTTCGCGATCGAGGACCGCCGGTTCTACGAGCACCACGGTGTCGACTGGTTCGCCACCCTGCGCGCCGCCGCCCGCAACAACGCGAGCGGGTCGGTGGAGCAGGGCGCGTCGACCCTGACGCAGCAGTACGTGAAGAACTACCTAGTGCACGTGCTCGCGCGCACGGACAAGAACGCGCAGCGCGCGGCCCAGGAGCAGAGCCTCACCCGCAAGCTGCGCGAGGCCCGCATCGCCGTGGGTCTGGAGACGGCGCTGAGCAAGGACGAGATCCTGGCCCGCTACCTCGACCTCGTGCCGTTCGGGTCGACGATCTTCGGTGTCGCCGCCGCGGCCCAGGCGTACTTCGACACGACCCCGGACAAGCTGACGGTCCCCCAGGCGGCCACGCTCGCGGGCATGGTGAACAGCCCGACCGCCCTCGACCCGGAGGCGCGGCCCGACAAGGCGATCGAGCGCCGCAACCTCGTGATCGACGCGATGGCGACGGACGGGAAGGTGTCCAAGGAGGACGCGGACCGGCACAAGGCGTCCCCGCTCGGGCTGCAGGAGCCGGTGCGCACGCTGCAGACCGGCTGCGTCGGCGCCGGGCCGTCGTACGGGTTCTTCTGCTCGTTCCTCGTCGAGTACCTGACCGAGGCCGGCTTCAACCTGGAGGAGCTGAAGATCGGCGGGTACCGGATCGAGACCACGCTGGACCCCAAGATCACCGAACACGCCAAGGCCGCGGTCGAGGCGCAGGCACCGAAGAACACGCCGGGTGTCGCGAACACGATGGCCATCGTGCGTCCCGGCAAGGACGCGCACGAGGTCGTGGCGCTGGTGGCCAACCGCGACTACGGGCTCAAGAAGGAGGAGTTCGAGACGCAGTTCGACCTGCCGAGCGGCGTGGAGAACAAGTTCGGCACCGGCTCGGTGTACAAGGTCTTCACCGCGGCGGCGGCGTTGGAGAAGGGGATCGGCATCGACACGGTGATCCCCTCCCCCAACTCCTACACGTCGAAGGTGTTCAAGGGCGGCGCCACGTCCTGCCCGCCCACGGGTGAGCCGAACACCTACTGGTACTGCCTGTCCAACCACAACGACCGCTACCCGCCGCAGATGCCGCTGCGCCAAGCGCTTGCGACCTCGCCCAACACCGCGTTCGTGATCCTCGAGGAGAAGACCGGCCTCGACGCGGTGGTGGACATGGCGTCCAAGCTCGGCATGCGCAAGACCATGGCGACCAACATCGCCGGCGTGCCGCCGGACCCCAAGGGTCCCAAGGACCTCCGCGTCAACCAGGCGCAGTTCTACGCGGGCAACGGCAACGCGTCCTTCACCCTGGGCCCGGCTCCGTCGAGCACGCTGGAGCTGGCGAACGTGGCCGCGACGATCATGAGCGGCGGCACGTGGTGCAAGCCGACTCCGATCAAGAAGGTGCTGGACCGCAACGGCAAGCCCGTCGAGCTGATCAAGCCGCCGTGCGAGCAGGCGGTGCCCGAACCCCTCGCCAACGCACTGGCCGTCGGTCTCAGCGAGGACAGCAAGGGCCAGGGCACGGCGGCGTCCGCGGCGGGCAAGGCCGGCTGGAAGCGCCCGATGATGGGCAAGACCGGCACGACGGAGGAGTACAAGTCCGCGGCCTACATGGGGGCCACGCCGGACTACGCCGCCGCCGTGCAGGTGTTCAACGACAGCACCTCGCCCCAGGGCATCTGCATCGGCGACGGTGCGCCCCGCCTGTGCCCCGAGGGCAACATCTACGGCGGCACCGTGCCCGCCGGGACGTGGTTCGACGCCATGACGAAGGTGCACGCCGACCTGCCGGAGAGGCCGTTGCCCGAGGTCGAGGAGCGGTACCGGCGCGGCGACGGGCAGATGAAGGAGACGGCGCCTCCTGCCGAGGCGGCCACGTCCCCGGCTCCCGCCCGGCCCTCACCGGCGTCCCCGGTGCCGCCGGCACCGCCGTCGTCCGCGCCACCGCGGCGGTGATCTCGGGATCGATCCGGTCCACGCCAATCCGGTCATCGGACGGCTTCGAAGTACGAGCGTGAAACCGGGACCGACGCGTGCGACGAACCCGCACCTGCTGACCGGTGTCCACGCGCTCGGCGCGCTGCCCGACGCCGAGCGCGCCGAGTTCGAGGAGCACCTGGGCCGGTGCCGGGCCTGTGCGGACGAGTCGGCCGGACTGGTGGCGGCCGCGGCCGTGCTCGGCGGCGCCGTCGACCACGTCACCCCGGCGGACCTGCGGACGAGGGTCCTCGAGGCGTTCCGGCTCGTGCGGCAGGTTCCGACCGGCTCCGAGACCGTGACCGTGTCGTCCCGGCGCCAAGGCTTCCTGCGGGCGGGTGCGCTCTTCGCGGCCGCCTGCCTGACCGCCGCGGCGGTGGCGGGGGTGCACGGCGCGCTGACCGGTTCGGTGGTCACGCCGGTGGCCGCTTCCCCGCACACCCCGGTCGGTGACCTGCTGGCGGCGCCGGACCTGCGGCTCGTCGCCGCGGGAGACCGGGCGGGCACGGTGGCGCTGTCGCGCAGCCGCGACGAGGTGCTGTTCCTGGCGGACGGCCTGCGCCCGCTGCCCGGCGACCGCGTCTACCAGCTGTGGCTGGTCGACGAGCACGGCCCGCGATCGGCGGGGACGGCGCGTGCGACGGGCGAGGTGGTGTCGCTGCTCGCCGGCGGCGTGGGCGGGGCCGGCGAAGTGGTGCTGACCGTCGAACCCGCGGGGGGATCACCGGGGCCGACGAGTGCGCCCGTCGTCACGGTCGACCTCCACTGAACCGGACGCAATCCGGCGGGGGTGCCGCACCGAATCCCGGGAATGACCGATCACATCCTCGTCATCGGATACGGCGACACCGGGCGTCACGCCGTGAACGCGGCGCTGGCCGTGCAACCGGACGCGCGGATGACCGTGCTGGACCTCGACTGCGTCGCCGCGGCGGAAGCCTGGGCCAACGGCGCCGACGCGGTCGTCGGGGACGGGCGTGACACGTGCTCGCTCGACGACGCCACCGCCGACCTCGCCGACCGCGTCATCATCGCGGTCCCGGACGACCTGGACGCGTTCCTGATCACGAGGGCGGTGCGTCCGCTGAACCAGGACGCCGTGATCGTGGCGGTCATCCGCGAACCCGCCAACCGCGCCATCTTCGCGTTCGACGGTATCGTGACCGTCCATCTGGGACAGACTGACGGCCGGACATGAGGAACTCCGGGAACCGCGTGGTGACGCGGTTCCCGGAGCCGCGATCCCGTGCCCTGGAGATGTCAGGCGGGCAGCAGGACCGAGTCGATCAGGTACACCGTGGCGTTGGCGGTCTTCACGCCACCGCAGATCACGTTGGCGTCGTTGACCTTGATCGCGTTGCCGGAGCCGCTGACCTTGACGGTGCCGGTCTGCACGGTCTTCTGCTCACCCGCGATCTTGTCCGGCGCGATCTGGCCGGGGACCACGTGGTAGGTCAGGATCTTGGTCAGCAGCGCGTCGTCGGTCTTGAGCTTCTCGATCGTCGCGGCGTCGATCTTCGCGAACGCCGAGTCGACCGGCGCGAACACCGTGAACTCCGCGCCGTTGAGCGTCGAGACCAGGTTCACCTTCGGGTTGAGCTTGCCCGACACCGCGCTCACCAGCGTCGTGAGCAGCGGGTTGTTGCTCGCCGCGACCGCGACCGGGTCGGCGGCCATGCCCGAGACGGAACCGGCACCGGACGGCACCTGCTTGGCGTAGTCGGCACAACCCGGGCCGACGAGGTTCGCGGCCGGGTCCGCCATCGCCGACGACGACGGTGCCATCGAGGTCGTCGTGGTGGTCGTGGAGCTGCTGCTGGCCATGTCGCCCGAGCCGCACGCCGCGCCGAACAGGGCGAGCGAGGCGGCGCCGAGGGCCAGGACGGTGTTGCGGACGGTCTTGTTCATGACAGGACATCTCCAAGGGGTGAGTGGAACTTCTGTTGCTCGTGATTCGCCACCGCTCCGAGGACGGATGGGTGTGGTTATCCTTCTGTTACCAACGGATTCGCGAATCGCGCGTGACTGCGGTGACGTTCCGCCTGAAATCGCAGTCCACTGTGGATCTGCAAGCCGGACCGGACTCGACCCTGCTCGACGACGACTTCCTGCGACCAGGCGGCGGTGACCGGTCAGCCGGCCACGGACGTGAACACCATCGAGTGCCAGCCGGTGGCACCGTCCGGAATCGGCGCGGCGCGCTCGTTGGTCTGCGTGTAGCCGTTGCGGTCGGTGGCACGGCATTCCACGGTGTGGTTGCCCTCCGGCAGGTTCAGCTCGATGCGCCACATGCGCCACGTGTCGACGTTGACTTCGGTGGCGAGCGTCGCCTGCTGCCACGCCCCGCCGTCGACCCTCACCTCGACCTTGTCGACGCCCAGGTGCTGGGCCCACGCGATGCCCGCGACGACGAACCTGCCCACCGGCACCCGTTCGAAGGACTTCGGCCGGTCGATCCTGGACATCACCTTGACCGGTGCCCTCTTCGCCCAGCCGCGCTCCGCCCAGTACGGGTCGAACGCGTCGAAGGTGGTGAGTTCCATGTCCACCAGCCACTTCGTCGCGGAGACGTACCCGTAGAGACCGGGAACCACCATCCGGACCGGGAAACCGCGCTCCAGCGGCAACGGCTCACCGTTCATCCCGACGGCCAGCAACGCGTTCGAGCCGGGCGCCATGATCGACGCCACCGGCGTGCCGCACGTCCAGCCGTCCACGCTGCGGCTCGCGAGCTGGTCGGCACCGGGCCGCACCCCCGCCTCGCGCAACAGCTCCGCCAGGTCGACCCCGATGAAGTTCGACGTCGAGATGTACGGACCACCCACCTCGTTGGACACGCACACGAGCGTGATGGTCTTCTCCACCAACGGCCGCCGCAGCAGGTCGTCGTAGGTGAGCACCATCTCGTTGTCCACCATGCCGTGCACCCGCATCCGCCAGTCCTCCGCACGCAGGCGGGGAATGCTGAGCGCGGTGTCCACGCGGTAGAACTTCTCGTTCGGCGTCAGGAACGGCGGGGTGCCCTCGCGCGCGAAGTCGGCGCCGAACGGGATCTCCGGCGCCTTCTGCCCCGGCCGCAGCGTGATGCCGCGCCGGGACGCCTCGACGTCCACCCGTCCGGCGAGGAACTGGCCGCCGGCCGCCGCGACACCGGCGCCGGCCGCGATCGCCGCCGTGGAGATCAGGAAACGCCGCCTGTCCTGCGCCGGCGCGGCAGCGGGCGCCTGGGCCCACAGCCAGCGGAACGCGGCGACACCGACGACGAGGCTCGCCAGCGGTGCCAGCACCGCCCACGTGGTCGAGGTGGGCCTGGCCAGCACGGCGGCGATCCCCAGCAGCCCGAGCGCGCCGGCGAGGGCGGTGCCGGGCCACGGGCTGCGCCGCGACAGCAGCCCCGCCACCACACCGAGCGCGACGAGCACGACGGCCATGCCCGCGAGCAGGACCACCTTGTCGTTCTCGCCGAACGTGCGGATCGCGAAGTCCTTGACCGGGTGCGGTGTCAGGTCGATCGCGGTGTTGCCTACCGCCAGGAACGGCGAGGCCAGCGGGCTCACGAGTCCCGCGACGAGGTGTCCCGCCGCCAGCGCCGCGGCCACCGACACCAGGCCGATGAGGATGGATCGTGTTGCCTTCACACCCCTGGTTCGGAGCAGGCCGCCGACCAGATTGGCCGGGTCCCCGATCAGGCGACGACGCCCGTCGAGCGCCACCGGTGACGACGAGGTCGGTCGTGTGCCCGGGCAGAGGCCGGAAGCGGTGTCGAGCGCGTTCGCCACGACCTTCAGCGACCTCGTGGTGGCAGGGAGGCGGGCCGCTCGCGATCGGTCCCGCACGGCTCGAAGACGCAAGGGCTGTGACCGATTGAGATCGCTTTCTGGCCCATCCGGGGGCTCCGTGGCTAGGGTCGCCCGCACTCAACCACTTGTGAGCGATGAAGGAGTCTGGCGCTTATGACATCCCCTGCGCGCGCCCTCACCCGGACCGCGCTCGCGGCGGTCGCCGCCGCGGCGTGCGCCGCCGGACCGCTGACGCCCGCGAGCCAGGCGGCTGCGGTCGAACTCCCCCCGGTCGGCGCGGTGCTCGACTACCAGCTCGGCTCCGCCTACACCCCGCCGGGCGGCGTGAACCTGGTGACGCGCGACAGCACCGCGTCGCCCGCACCGGGCATCTACAGCATCTGCTACGTCAACGGGTTCCAGTCCCAGCCCGGTGACCGCGACGTCTGGCTGAACCAGCGCGGCCACCTGGTGCTCAAGGACTCCTCCGGCAGGCCGATCACCGACCCGAACTGGCCGGACGAGCTCCTGTTCGACACCTCGACGGCCGCGAAGCGCACGGAGCTCGCCTCGATCATCGGCGCCACGATCGACCGGTGCGCGGCCAAGGGCTTCAAGGCGGTCGAGGTCGACAACCTCGACTCCTACCTGCGCTCCCGCGGCAAGCTGAGCGTGAACAACAACCTCGCCTACGCGAAGCTGCTCGCCGACCGCGCGCACGGCAAGAACCTCGCGATCGGCCAGAAGAACTCCGCCGAGCAGGCCTCGCGCGGACGCACCGAGGTCGGGTTCGACTTCGCGGTCTCCGAGGAGTGCCACCGCTGGGAGGAGTGCTCGTCCTATTCCGACGTGTACGGCTCGCACGTGATGGACATCGAGTACACCGATGACCTGCGCGGCACGTTCGAGGACGTCTGCGACGACCCGGACACCCCGGCCACGACGACGTTGCGCGACCGCTACCTGGTCGGGCCGGACGATTCCGGCTACGCGTTCGACCACTGCTGAGCCGACCGCCGGGGGTGGCGGTGCGCACCGCCACCCCCCGGAGCTCACGCGCCGATCAGCACTTCACCCAGTGGTTCGGCGAGGTCTGCCGGATCGCGCTGGTGGTGAAGGTGTTCCACAACCCCAGCGGCTGGTTCGAGCCCAGCGCGTAGGTCTGCCCCAGGTTGGCGTAGGCGCGGCCCGCGACGGTGTGGGCGTAGTTGCTCGCGGTGACGCACTGCGAGGTCGGCGGAGTGGTGGTCGTGGTCGAGGGCGGCGTGGTGGGAGTGCCGCCGGACAGCGCCCTCACCATGTTCACCACGGCCGTCATCTGCGGGCCGGTCTTGAGCGGGTACCGCGCGGACTGGTAGCCCCACCAGTCCCAGCAGCCGCGCGGGTTCCCGGTCATCGTGGTGGCCTGCGGGTAGAGCACGATCATGTTGTTGGTGTCGGCGTACTCGTTGAGATAAGCCTTGTCCAGCAACGCGTTGCCGATCAGCCCGAAGTACTGGTAGCACCCGTGCAGGGTCACCATCAGCTTGCAGGGCCCCGTTTCGCACGACCTCGGCACGTACGCGAAGCCCTCGCGGCCCATGCTGATCGCCGCCGCGTCGCCGCCGGGCGCGTGGGTGTTCTGGTCGAACCGGACCAGTCTGCCGGACAGCGCCGAAGCGGCAGGGTTCACCTGACCGAAGAGGTGCGTGAGCATCTCCTTCACCGGGTCGGTGGTGCCGCACCTGTTGACGTACGGCGAAGTCGTGGTGCCGCAGGCGTTCGGGCCGATCGGGCTGATCCACGCGTGGCCCGCCGCGGTGGCGTTGTCGTACACGACCCGCGCCCCGAAGTCGCGGTAGTAGGTGGCGAGATCGTCGTTCACCGCCCGGTCGACCGTGTCGTCGGCACTGCCGTGGAAGAGCCACACGGGATCGCCCGCCAGGTTCTGCGGTGGGTCGACGGACCCGGCCGAGGCGCGCGTGCGGGTCAGCTGCTCCAGCTCCGCCGGCGTCTTGCGGGCCTGGAAGGTGTCCATGCACGCGAGCAGGGCGGTGTTGAGGTCGTTCTGCGCGCAGTCGTAGGCACCGGCGGAGAAGATGCCCGCGCCCTGGAAGACGCTCGAATACGCGACGTGGAGCTGGTTCGCCATGAAGCCGCCGGACGACAACCCGCTGACGTAGGTACCGGTGACGTCGTACTTGGTGAGCGAGCCGGACTGCGGTGGCGGGACGGCCGCCAGCGAGATCGACAGGGATGCGGCGGCCAGGCCGGTGGCGGCCGCCAAAGCCAGGACCACGTTCCTCGGGCGCATGTGTTCGCCTCCGTCATTGCAGGCAGGACATGGCTTCCGAGGTTAGGAGCCGGCGAACGGGCAGCACCACGTGTGCGGGCTACACCTCGCCCGGCGCGCGGACGTTGCGCGGCACCATTGCCCCCGCCACCGCTGGAGGACTACGGAGAGATCGCTCCCGGCCCCGGGCGTGCAGGGTTCCCGCGCGACGGGCCCGGTCCGGTCAGCCGAGGTCGGCGACCCGCGCCTGGAGGTCGTCCACGAACCGGCCGAGCAGCCGCCCGAACGTCTGCTGGTCCTCCTCCGGCCAGTCGGCGATGGCGCCCGTGAACCAGCCGAGCACCGCCTCCAGGTAACGGCCGGCCGCGGCGGACCCGGAGCCGGTCAGCTCGATCAGGCGGGCGCGCTGGTCGGTCGGATCGGTGACGCGCTGGACGAGGCCGGCGCGTTCGAGGTCGTGCAGGAGCCGCGTGACGTGCGGGCCGACGACCTGCATCCGCGCGGCGATCTCCCCCACCCTCAGGGGCTGACCGGCCATGCGCAGGGTGATGAGCACGGTCAGGCCGGGCCGTTCCAGGCCTACACCGACCTGCTCCATCGCCCGCTCGACCAGCTGGCTGCGGTTCAGCACGGTGCCCAGCTGCATGAGGTGCGGTAGCAGCGCCGCGGGGTCCAGGCCCTCGCTCATCTCACTTACCTAACTTAGGTATATTCTTGCCTCGGTCGCAGTGAACCGTAGCGATCATCGCGATCCGAAAAAGGATACCTAAGTTAGTTATCTGGAGGGACCATGAGCACCGTCCTGATCTCCGGCGCCAGCATCGCCGGGCCCGCACTCGCGTTCTGGCTGCGGCGGCGGGGCGTCGAAGTCACCGTCGTGGAGAAGTCCCACACCCTGCGCGGCGGTGGCTACCCCATCGACATCCGCGGCACCGCGCTGGCCGTCGTCGAGCGCATGGGGCTGCTCCCCCGCCTGCGGGAAGCCCACGTCGACACGCGGCGGATCACGTTCCTCGACGCCGACGGCCGCGAGGCCGCCTCGCTGCGGCCGGAGGTGCTGATCGGGGGCGACGGCAGCGACCTGGAGGTCCGCCGCGGCGACCTCGCCGAGATCCTCCACGAGACCACGCGCGACGACGTGGAGTACCTCTTCGACGACACCGTCGTCGCGATGAGTGACGGGCCCGGCGGTGTGGACGTGACGTTCCGCAGCGGCCTCCAACGCACCTACGACCACGTCATCGGCGCCGACGGCCTGCATTCGGCCGTGCGCGCGTTGACGTTCGGACCGGAGGAGCAGTTCCACCGCTACCTCGGCTACTGCTTCGCGGGCTTCACGATGCCCAACCACCTCGGGCTCGACCACGAGGCCCTGCTGTGGAACGAACCCGGTCGCGCCGCCGCGCTCTACGCGGTGGGCAGTGGCGAGAACGTGCACGGCTTCCTCAGCTTCGCCCGCGACGAGGCACCGTTCGGGGCGTTCCGCGACCCCGAGGCCCAGCGCGACCTGGTGGCGTCGGTCTTCGCCGGCGACGGCTGGGAGGTCCCGCGCCTGGTCGAGTCCCTGCGTGCCGCCGACGACCTGTTCTTCGACACGGTCAGCCAGATCCGCATGCCGCGGTGGTCGTCCGGGCGGGTCGCGCTGGTCGGGGACGCCGCGTACGCGCCGTCGTTCCTCACCGGGCAGGGATCGAGCCTCGCACTGGTCGGCGCCTACGTGCTCGCCGGTCACCTCACCTCGGCTCCCGAGCGGGCGTTCGAGGCCTACGAACGCTCCACGCGCCCGTTCGTCGAGGCGAACCAGGGGCTGGTCGAGAAGGGCAACGCCGAACTGTTCCCTGGCACCGCGGAAGCACTCGCCGCGCGCAACGCCGCCTTGCGCGCACGGACCACCATGCCTGCTGAGGCCAGCCGTCCGGAGCACTCCGCGATGACGTTGCCCGATTTCGGTTAACGTCGCTGAATGCGGACGTTCAGCCAAATCGACGTGTTCACCGACGAGCTCACCAAAGGCAACGCGCTCGCGGTCGTGCACGACGCGGAGGGCCTGACCACGGAGCAGATGCAGGCCTTCGCGAACTGGACGAACCTCGCGGAGACGACGTTCCTCCTGCCGCCGACCGATCCCGCCGCCGACTACCGGGTGAGGATCTTCACCATCAGCCGCGAACTGCCGTTCGCGGGCCACCCGACACTCGGCTCGGCCCGCGCGTGGCTCGAAGCGGGCAACACACCGCGCGATCCCGGCCTGCTGGTGCAGGAGTGCGGGGCCGGGTTGGTGGAGGTGCGCCGCGACGGCCCGCGGCTGGCGTTCGCCGCTCCGCCCCTGGTGCGCAGCGGTCCGGTCGACGACCTGGAAGCCCTGGCGGCGGCACTCGCCATCGCGCCGGGTGAGATCGCCGGTGCGCAGTGGGCCGACAACGGGCCCGGATGGGTGGCGGTGCTGCTCCACTCCGCCGAGGCGGTGCTGGCCGTGCGACCCGATTACGCCCTTTTCGGTGCGTTCACCGGCATCGGCGTGGTCGGGCCGCACCGCGCGGGCGGAGAGGCGGCGTTCGAGGTCAGGGCCTTCGTCAACGAGGGCGAACGCTTCGAGGAGGACCCGGTCACCGGTAGCCTCAACGCCGCCATCGCCCAGTGGCTCATCCCGGCGGGAATCGCCCGGCAGCGGTACGTGGCGGCCCAGGGCACCGCACTCGGCCGGCGCGGGCGCCTGCACCTCGACCAGGTGGAGGGCCGGATCTGGGTCGGCGGGAACACCGTGCTCGGAATCACCGGACAGGTGGCGCTGTGATCGTCCTCAAAGGACGCTGTACCCCCGATCCAGGGGCTCAAACGTTGTTCTTGATCCGGTTCGGATGAGATGATTCGGAGGTGGTCACGGTTTCGAGCTGGTTGCATTCGCCGTGCCCCGCGCTTGTGGTTGACGCCGCCGGTGCAGTGCACGGCATGAACCACGCAGCCAAGACGCTCCTCCCCCAGCAGGTCTCCCCCACGCGGTGGCGCCACGGCGAGTCCGTGGACATCGCCGAACGCAGCTACGCCGCGCACCGGGTCGACCACGCGGACGGCACCGTCACGTGGTGGCTGCTCGACGAGACCGACCTCCGGCTGGAACGCGAGCGCGCGCAGTTGCTGACGCGCATGTCGAGCGCCCTGATGACGTCGCTCAACCCCGAGCGGTGCATGACCGTCGTCGCCGAGCTCGCGGCCGAGCACCTGGCGGACGAGGCGCTGGTGATCGCGCCGCAGTCGGACCACGGCCACCCCGTCACGCGCTGCCGCCGCGGCGAGGCGCCGACCTACGACCTGAAGCACGTCGACGTCGAGGAGGTCGTGGGCCTCAGCGAGGCGCTGCGCGGCTTCCCGCCCGTGCCGTCCCGCTGGATCGACCCGGCCGTGGCGCCGGCCTGGCTGGCCAGGGACGTGGTGTCCATCGTCGTGACGCCGCTGCCCGGTCACGGCGTCCCGGCCGGTGCGCTGATCCTCATCCGGCGGGACAAGCAGTTCACCGAGGACGAGGAGGCGTTCGTGCGCCTGTTCGCGTCCCGCGCGGGAGTCGCGATCTCCGCGGCCAGCCTGTTCACGCAGCAGGCCGAGATCACCGAGCGGCTGACCCGCGACCTGCTGCCGCCCACCCTGCGGCGCCACGAGCACGTCGACCTCGCCGGCCGCTACCGCGCGTCCGGCGCGACCGAACGCGTCGGCGGCGACTTCTACGACGTCCACCAGCTGCCCGGCGACGAGCTGTTCGTCGTGCTCGGCGACGTCTGCGGCAAGGGGCTCGACGCGGCGGTGCAGACCGGCAGGGTCCGCACGGCGCTGCACGCGCTGCTGCAGGTGGTCACCGACCACGACCGGATGCTCGACGCCCTCAACCAGGCGCTGCTCACGACGGACCGGTCGCGCTTCATCACCACGGTCGTCAGCACCGTCCGCCCCGTCGACGAGGGCCTGCACGTGAAGCTGACCTCGGGCGGGCACCTGCCGGCGTTGATCGTGCGAGCCGGGGGCACCGTCGAGGTGGCGAACACCAGGGGCACGCTCGTCGGCATCCTGGAGAAGATCGCCACGACGACCGACGAGGTCGTGCTGGCGCCCGGCGACTCGTGCCTGCTCTACACCGACGGCATCACCGAGGCGGTCGGCGGCCCGCTGGGCGACGAGGAGTTCGGCGAGGACCGCCTGCGCCGCGCGCTGGAGGCCTGCGGTGGCATGCCGGCCGAGGCGCTCGTCGAGCACGTGCACATGCTCGCGGCCCAATGGGTCGGCAGCGGCATCCACGACGACATGGCCGTTCTCGCGATCACCGCGCCTCGGAGGAGGTCTTCGTGAAGGCTGTCGACGCGCTGTGGGAAGCCGCGCTGGACGGGGACGAGCACCGCGCGACCGACGTGGTGCTCGAGGCCGCCGCCGAACTGGGCCACGAGGCCGCGCTGCTCGACGTGGTCGGCGGTGTGCAGCACCGGGTCGGCGGTGAGTGGGCCGCGAACCGGATCAGCGTGGCGCAGGAGCACGCGATCACCGCGATCAACGACCGCGCGGTCACCGCGTTGTCGATCACGAGGCCGCGGGTCGAGCCGGTGAACGGCCGCGTGACGGTGGCGTGCGTGGACGGCGAGTGGCACGCGCTGCCCGCGCGGTTGCTGGCGGAAGTGCTGGCGCTGCGCGGTTTCGCGGTCGACTACCTCGGCGCGCAGGTGCCCACGCCGCACCTGATCACGCACCTGCACCGCACGGGCCCGGACGTGGTGGCGCTGTCCAGTTCGATCGCCACCCGGCTGCCCTCGGCGCACGCCACGATGACGGCCTGCCAGGCGGCGGGCGTGCCGGTGATGGTGGGAGGGGCCGCGTTCGGCCCGGACGGCGAGTACGCGCGGCGGTTCGGCGCCAACGCGTGGGCCGCCGACGCCCGCTCCGCCGCGGACATGCTGCTGTCGCAGAAGCTGCCGAAGCCGACGGCGCCGCACCAGCCGATCGACGACCTGCCGCACCTCGCCGACCAGGAGTACACGCTCGTGACGCGGAACGCGCGTGATCTCGTGCGCTCGGTGTACCGCGGCCTCGAAGACCGGGTGCCCGCCATGCTGTCCTACAGCGACGAGCAGAAGCACCACACGGCCGAGGACCTCGCGCACATCGTCGAGTTCCTCGCCACCGCGCTGTACGTGGACGACGACGCTCTGTTCCGCGCCTTCCTCTCCTGGACGAGTGATGTGCTCGGCGCGCGCGGAGTTCCGCCGCAGGTGCTCGAGCCGGCGCTCACGCTGCTGTCCGAGCAGCTGCGCGACTTCCCACGCGCACAACGGATGCTGGCCCTGGTGCCGGACAGAACACTCTCCGCATGAGTGCGTCGACCGCGTGATGCGGCGCACGCGCTGAGCGCTACTTCAGGTGCACCAGCACCATCCCGTCGTTGCCCGGCGCGACCTCGGCCCGCCGGTACAGCTTCTTCACGTGCGGTTGCCCGAGCATCGCCAGGACGCGGCTCCTGAGCTTGCCGGACCCCTTGCCCGTGACGATCTCCAGCAGCGGCACGCCCTGACCGGCCGCGCGGAACAGGGCGTTGCGCACGGCCCGGGCGATGTCCTGGTCGCTGCGGAAGACCGGGTGCAGGTCGAGGGTCAGCTTGTCGGCCAAGGGTTTCCCTCCATCACCGGGCAATCCCTACCTGCCCCGCAGCGCCTCGTCGAGGCTGAGGTACAGCTCCAGCGTCTCGTTGAGCGTGGTCGCCCGCAACGCCCGCAGAACGCTGCCCCGCGGGGAGACCAGCCGCAACGGGATGCCCCGGTCCTCACCGAGCAGGTGGTACTCCACGAGCACCGAGAGCCCGGCGGACGCGAAGAACTCGACCTCGCTCACGTCGAGCACCACCGGCAGCTTCGCGCCGAACGCTTCGGCGAGCTTTTCGCGCAACTGGTCCGCCGTGTAGGAGTCGACCTCCCCCTCGGCGCGCAGCACGACGGCGGACGGCAGCTGTTCCACGTCCACCTTCAACGGCGTTTCTTCCACCTCACACCTCCCAGGCCTGGGTCAGGGCACGCCCGAACACCTCGGCCGGCTGGGCACCGGCCACGGCGAGACGCCCGGCCACGACGACGAACGGGACACCGGTGACGCCCAGGTCGCGGGCGCGCTGCTCGTCGGCGCGCACCTCGTCGGCGTGGGCGGCGGGGTCGGACAGGACCGCCTTGACGTCGGCGGGGTCGAGCCCGGCCCCGGTGGCGATCTCCGACAGCGACTCGGGGGTGAAGAGCGAGCGCGCTTCGGCGAAGTTGGCGCGCAGCACGGCGTCGAGGACCTGCTGCCCGATTCCGCGTTCCCCCGCGAGGTGCAGCAGGCGGTGCACGTCGAACGTGTTGCCCACCTCGCGGTCCAGCCGGTAGCCGAGGCCCTCGTCGCGTGCGAGCTGGGCGACGGACTCCTCCATCTCGGCGGCGCGCGGGCCGAACTTGGCGGCGAGCACGTCCTGGACGGACTCCACGCCCTCCCTGCCGGGGTCCAGCTCGAACGCGCGGTGCACCACGGTGATCTCGGCGCGGTGCTCGAACTCGGCCAGCGCCTTCTCGAAGCGCGCCTTGCCGATGTAGCACCACGGGCAGATGACGTCAGCCCAGAACTCGACCTGCATCGTTCGATCATGTCATGCCTGGCGCCACCCGCGATTCAGAAACGATAATCGTTGTCATGTACTGTGCGGGGCATGGCAGCGCGGGTCGTATTGGTAGCTGGGTTCACCCACCACGACGTGGCCGACGAACTGTGGCGGGCTTCACCGGAGTCGGTGCTGGTCAGGCACGACCTGAGCGGCCTGGCCGACGGGGTCGTGCGGCGCTGGGTGGACGGCCGGCTCACTGTGCTCGAACTCGCACACGGGTGCGTGTCGTGCACCCTCCGGCTGGACCTCGTCCCGTTGCTCGAGGAGCTGGACGGGCGCGTGGTAGTGCACCTCGACCCGGTGCTCGAACCGGAGGCCGTGTGCTTCGCGCTGGGCGAGACGGACGTCGAGGTCGAGGCCGTCGTCACAGTCGTCGACACGGCGACGTGGCTCGACGACGCGACCGGCGGTGACTCCCTCGCGGACCGGGGCATGCGCGCGGCCGAGGGCGACGAGCGGACGGTCGCGCAGGTCGTGGTCGGGCAGGCGGAGTTCGCGGACGCGCTGGTGCTGACCGGCTCGTGCGACCCGGTGCTCGCCGCGGTGCTCGACCGGCTCACCCCGCACGCCCCGCGGCGGACCGCCGACGGCTTGGACGTCACCGCGCTGCTCGCGGCGATCCCGGCGGAGTCGCGGCGCGGCGAGATCGACGACGGCTTCGCTCCCCTGCTCCACGGACAGCCATCTCTCGAACCGGCGCACGGTGTGGCGGTCGTCCACTTCACCGAGCGGCGCCCGTTCCACCCGATGCGGCTGCACGACTCCATCGACGTGCTCCTCGACGGCGTGGTGCGCGTGCGCGGCCGGGCGTGGGTGGCGAGCCAGCCCGACGCGGCGCTGTGGCTCGAGTCGGCGGGCGCCGGGCTGCGCGTGGGCAACCTCGGCCCCTGGCTCGCGGCGACCGACGACTGGTCGGAGGCCGACGCGGACCGGCGTGCGGCGGCCTCGCTGCTGTGGGACCCGTACTACGGCGACCGCAACCAGGAGTTCGTGGTGATCACCCGCTCCGCCGACGCCGCCCGGATCGAGGCGGCGCTGCGGTCGGCACTCGTGACCGACGAGGAGCTGGCGCTGATCACCGAGCTCGACTTCGCCGACCCGTTCGCCGAGTGGCACGAGGAGATGGAGCTGTAGGTGCGCACCGCGTGTCAGGAGCCGGTGTTCATCGGGGTGGACCTCGCCGCGACCGGGCTCGCGGCGGGTCGTGAGGTGTGGCGGACGGTCTTCGACCACGCGACCACCACGAGCGTGACCAGCGCGAACGCCGGGTAGGCCCAGCCGAGCAGCGACAGCCAGCCGGGCCGGCTGACCGTCCAGATCGTCGGCTGCCGGTCCAGTTGGAACGCGATCACGTCCAGGAACATCACCGGGACCCAGAGCGTCAGCAGGGTGGTGCGGGCCCACAGCGCGACCTTCTCGTGCACCGACCAGATCAGCAGCGGCGCCACCCACACCCAGTGGTGGTCCCAGGAGATCGGTGAGAGCAGCAGCCCGAGGAACTGCACCGACAGCACACCGATCAGCACGTCCCCCGCCCGCACCGCCGCGGTCAGCGCCACCAGGGCGATCACCGCGGAGACCACGGCGGCGACGATCCACGGCCACGACATGCCGACGTCGTACCCGAGGCTGCGCGACAGCGCCCCGCGCAACGACTGGTTGTGCGCGGTGGCGACCGGGCCCACCCGGTCCGGGTCGCCGAACAGCACGAACCAGTACTGGTGCGCCTGCTCGAAGTTCACCGCGAACCCGAGGCCGACGCTCACCGCGAACGCGGCCACCGACCACACCGCGGCCTTCCACCTGCCGGTGGCGAGGAAGTACAGGCCGGAGATCGCGGGCACGAGCTTCACGCCCGCCGTGAGGCCGATCCCGGTGCCCGCGACCCCGTGGTCCCGCGCCACCAGCGCGGCCAGCACGACTCCCGCCAGCAGCAGGTTGATCTGACCGAACTCGAAGGTGTGGAAGACCGGCATCATCCACAGCAGCACCGCGGTCCACAGCAGCGCCCGCTGCCGCCACACCTTCGCGTCGGCCATCCACCCCTGCCCCGCGACCAGCCGCAGCGCCACCCGCACCACCCAGTACAGGCACACCACCGTGAGCACGCGGAAACCCCACTGGGCGGCACCCCAGAACAGCCACGTCATCGGCAGGAACACCAGCGCGCCGAACGGCGGGTAGGTGAACGGCAGCGGGAAGTCCGCGGGCGAGTGCGGCGAGAACACCCGGTACAGGTCGCCTTCCAGCACGTGCGGGGCGAGCGACCAGTAGACGCGCAGATCGATCGAGTCGTTGCCGAAGCCGGTGACCATGACCCGGGTGCGCACGAGGGCGGACACCACCAGGAGCCAGGGCGCGACGGCGAGCAACCGCTGTTCCAGCCGTGCGAAGTGCTCAGGTCGCAACACGTTCTGCTTTCCGGGTCGTCTGCAGCAGCTTCGGCGTCAGCGCCAGGGTGATCAGCGCGAGCGCCGGGTAAACCCAGCCGAGCGCCGCGAGCGGCCAAGGTCTGGGGATCTCCCAGATGGACGGCTGCCGGTCGATCAGGAACGTGATCACGTCCGAGCAGACGGCGACTACCCACGCACCTGCGAGCACCCGGCCGCGGTGCGCGTGGACCAGCCACGGCACCAGCGGGATCACCCACAGCCAGTGGTGGCTCCAGGAGATCGGCGAGACCAGGAGCCCGAACAGCTGCACGGTGACCACAGCGGACAACGTGTCCCCGGCGCGCACGGCCGCACGCAGCGCAGGCCACGTCAGCGCGGCCGACACCGCCACCGCGAGCAGCCACGGCCACGACATCCCCACGTCGTACCCGAGCGTGCGGGACAGCGCGCCGCGCAACGACTGGTTGATCACCGAGCCCACCGGCCCGACCCGGTCGGCCGCACCGAGCAGCTCGAACCAGTAGCGCCGGGAGTCACCGGCGGAGACCAGGAAGCCGAGCGCGACGGTGGCCAGGAAGCCCGCCACCGACCACGCCGCGGCCCTCCACCTCCGCGTGGCCAGGAAGTACAGGCCCGAGATCGCCGGCGTGAGCTTCATCCCGGCGCCGAGACCGACGCCGAACCCCGCCACGCTCTGCCGGACCGCCACCATCGCCGCGAACACCCCGGCCACCAGGACGAGGTTGATCTGTCCGAAGTCGAGGGTCTTGCGCACCGGCTCGAACCACAGCGCGACCGCGGTCCACAGCAGGGCGCGGCGGCGCCAGGTGCCGTCCCAGTTCTCCTCCGCCCCGGCCGCCAGCAACCTCAGCGACGTCCGCACCAGCCACCACAGGCAGACCAGCGACAGCACCTGCCAGAAGACCGCGGCGGCGACCCAGGGCAACGCCGACACGGGGAGGAACACCGCCGCCGCGAACGGCGGATACGTGAAGGGCAGCGGGAAGTCGGCCGTGAACGGCATGGTGGTCGTGTAGAGCCGGTCGCTCAGCACGTTCGGCGCGAGGCTCCAGTAGACCCTGAGGTCGATCATGCCCCAGTCCGCGGGGTGGCCGAGCGTCCAGGCGTAGACGCCCAGGGACAGGCACAGCACCCACGGCGCGAACCTCAGCACACGCTGCTCGATCACACGGACCACCGTACGGCGAGCGCTCCGGCCGCTTTCAGGCAGTTCGGCCGGAGGTCTCGGCCGAGCCGGCCGGTGCCGCCCTGGTCCGTTGTGGAGCGAGGAGCACCGCGGGCACCGCGAGCGCGACCCACACGTAGGTGTCGAACTCGTGCAGTCGCGTCACGAACACCAGGAACACCGCGGCGAACGCGGGCCAGGCGTTGCCCCGCAGCGCGAGGAACAGCAGGACCGGCACGCACCACACCCAGTGGTGCAGCCAGGACACCGGTGAGGCCAGCAGTCCGGCGGCCGCGATGACGAACAACGCGACGAGGTCGTCGCGCGTCCGCCGGGCCACGACCACCGCGGCGGCGACCACGGCGGCGGCCAGTGCGGCCCACAGCAGCGTTTCCGGGCCGGGTGCGAGGCCGAGACCCCGCAGCAGCCCGCGGATCGACTGGTTGGTGGACAGCGACATGTCGCCGATGCGGCCGGGGTTCGGCAGCGCGTGCAGCCAGTACCGCAGCGAGTCCGCCGGTGCGGCCAGGAACCCCACCACCGCGAGGCCGGCGAACGTGGTGACCGACGTGATCGCGGCCCTCCGGTCGCGCTTCACCAGGAAGTAGAGCACGAAGATCGCGGGTGTCAGCTTGATCGCCGCCGCGACACCGATCAGCACACCGCGCCAGCGGCGGTCGGTGACGAGCAGCACGTCGACCACGACCAGCGCCAGCAGGAACAGGTTGATCTGGCCGTAGCCGAACGTCGTCCAGACGGGGTCCAGCGCCAGTGCGCCGATCGCCGCAGGCGGGCCCACCGCCCAGGTGAGGCGCGGCTGGACCTCGGCCGTCACCGCGAGGCACACCACCGTCAGCAGGACGAAGCCCGCGGCCACCACCAGCGGGGCGAGCAGGCCCTCCGGCACGAAGCCCAGACCGCTGAACAGCACCGCCGCGATCGGCGGGTAGGTGAAGGGCAGCCGGGGGTCGAGCGGCGGACCGGTGAAGCCGTCGTAGAGCGGGCGGCCCTCCAGCCAGGCGAGGCCGCCGAGCCGGTAGACGTCCAGGTCGATCGGGTGGTGACCCGACCAGGCGAACAGCAGCCAGACCAGCGCGGCGAGCCAGAGCACACCGGAGAGCCGGGGAATGGTTCCGAGCGGAACCGCATCGGTATTCCGCGTTGGTGAAACGGTGGACACCTATTCGAAATTATCCGCGAAGACGGTTGTCCACCTTGCTGAACAACCGGCAGATCCACCGGAAGAAACACTCCCGCCAGCAACGACGTGACGACTCGGACGTCTGGTGGTAGGCACGGGTGCGCTGGAGAGGAAGGGGGCGCATGGCGAGCACGACGGCGTTCGGTGATTTTCTCCGCTTCTACCGATCGCGAGTTCCGCTGACGCAGGAAGAACTGGCGGAACGCACCGGCCTGAGCACACGGGCGATCAGCGACATGGAGCGGGGCCGCACGCTCAGCCCGCAGTTCCGCACCGTCCAGCTGCTCCTCGACGGGCTCGGGCTGCGCGACGAGGAGGCGGCGGAGTTCACGGCGCTCGCCCGCGCGAGCCGGGTCGTGGCGGCGCAGGACCGGCCCGGGACGCCGTTCACCGCGACGTCCTCCTCGCTGCCGCCGGTGCTGCTCGAGCTGACCGGCCGCGAGTCCGAACGGCTGCTCCTGGAGGGGTTCGCGGCCGACGCCTCGTCGTCGTCACGGCTGCAGATCGCGGTGGTCCACGGCGCTCCCGGCTCCGGCAAGACCGCGCTCGCCGTCGACGCGGGCCACCGGCTGGGCGCGCGGTTCGCGGACGGCTGCGTGTTCCTCGACCTGCGCGGCACCGACACCGAGCCGCTGACACCGGACCGCGCCGCGCACCGGCTGCTGCGGTCGTTCGGCGTGGAGGAGCGCCAGATCCCGTCCGACCCGGACGACAAGCTGTCGCTGTACCGCTCGCAGCTGCGCGACCGGACCGTGCTGCTGGTGCTCGACAACGCGGCGAACGAGGCGCAGGTGCGGCCGTTGCTCGCGTCGAGTCCCGGCACGCTCGTCCTGCTGACCAGCCGCCGCGTGCTGACCGGCCTCGACGCCCGGCACCGCCTCGCGCTGGAGCTGCTGCCCCCGCACCACTCCGTCGAGCTGCTCGGCGTCGTGACGGGCGCCGAGCGCGTGGCGGCCGAGCCCGAGGCCGCCGAGCGCGTCGCCGAGCTGTGCGGCGGCATGCCGCTCGCGTTGCTGATCGCGGGCAACCGCCTCACCAGCAGGCCGCGGTGGACGATCAGCCACCTCGCCGGGCAGCTGGAGGACGAGGGCAGGCGCCTGTCCGTGCTGCGGGCGGGCGACCTGCAGGTGCGGGCGGCGTTCGAGATCTCCTACCACCAGCTCGGTCCCGGCGCCGCCGCGTTGTTCCGCAGGCTCGCCCTCGTGCCGAGCCCCGGCGCCGACGCGGCCCTGGCGTCCGTCCTGACCGACGACGCCGAGGAGGCGCTGGAGGAGCTGGCCGACGCGTCGTTGCTGGGCATCAGCGAGACGCCCGGCCGGTACACGCGCCACGACCTGCTGCAGGTGTTCGCGCTGGAGCGGCTCGAACTCGACGAGGACCCGGCCGTCGTGGCGGACGTGCGCACGCGTCTGCGGCACTGGCTGCTGGACGTCGCCACCGGCGCCGCCCGCTTCTTCGACCACGACCGGGAGGCCACGCCGTCCGGTCCCGTGCACCACAGGGAGTCCGCCTCCCGCTGGCTCGAACTGGAGCGGGAGAACTGGCGCGAGGCACTGCGGTGGGCCGTCGAGGCGGGCGAGCACGACCGCGTTCTCGCGCTGGCACAGGCGATGCACTGGTACTCGGACATGCACGGCGTCGGCGACCTGTGGCGCGACGTCTTCACCGCGGGCGCGAACGCCGCCCAGATGCTCGGCAACGCCAAGGACGCCGCCGAACAGCTCAACTACCTCTCATGGGCGCTCTACGCGTTGTGCGGCCGCCCCCACGAGGCACTGGCCGTGCACGAGAAAGCCGCTCTTGCGGCCGACGACACCATCACCGAGGCCTGGACCTGCTACTACGGCTCGGCGATCCACCGCCGCGTGGGCGAAGCGGAGGAGGCGGTGCGCCTCGGCCGCCGCTCCGTCGAGCTGTTCGAGCGAGCCGGCTACCAGATAGGCGAGAACCTGGCCCTGTCCCTGCTGGGCCTGATGCTGCACACAGCGGGCCACCTCGCCGAGGCCGTCGAGGTGCAGCAGCGCAGCGTCGACCAGCACCGCAAGGCAGGCGGCGACGACGAACTGCTGTCGATGATGCTCATCCGCCTGGCGACGACCGCGGCCGCCTCGGGCGAGGTGCCGGCCGCACTGGACCTGCTCGACGAGGCCGAGTCGTTGTTCCGCCGGCACTCCAACACCGCCGGCACCGCGCGCGTGCAGCACAACCGCGGCCTGGTGCTGATGGACGCGGGCCGGTTCGCCGAAGCCCGCGCGCAACTGCGGGCGGCGCTGGCCGAGGCCCGGCTGTCGGACCACCGGGTGGAGATCATGGCCCGGCTGGCCGAGCTGGCCGACGCCGCCGGGGAGCCGGGGCAGGCCAGGGAGCTGCGGGTGCGGGCGCTGGCGGAGTGCGACCGGTACGACACCCCCTCGGTGCGGCGGACGGCGGCGGAGCTGGTGGCGGCGTTGACGCACTGACGAAGTGCATTGATGGCGGCAGGCAGGACAGGAAAAACCGTCGTCCACGGATGCGCCGTCCGGCCGGCCACCTGACGGCCGTCACTTCGTCGACCCCGCCAGCACCCCCTGCACGAAGTACTTCTGGAACAACAGGAACACCCCCAACGGCACGACCATCGACAGGAAGGCCCCGGTGGCCAGCAGATCGATGTTCGTCCCGAACTGCCTCAACTGAGCCCGCAGGGCAACCGTGATCGGTGCCGAGTCCTGGTCCGCGAACACCAGAGCCACCAGCATGTCGTTCCACACCCACAGGAACTGGAAGATCGTCAGCGAGGCGATCGCCGGCTTGGCCACCGGCAGCACGACGCGCTTGAAGATCACCCACTCCGTGGCGCCGTCCATCCGCGCGGCCTCGATCAGGTCGCGCGGGATTCCGGTGAAGAAGTTGCGCAGCAGGAAGATGGCGAACGGCAGGCCGAACGCGACGTGGAACAGCACCACGCCGGTGATCGTGCCGAACAGGCCCAACGCGCCGAACAGCTTCGCCACCGGGATCAGCGCGACCTGGATCGGCATGACCAGCAGGCCGACCACGACCACCGTCAGGGTCTCGCGGCCGGGGAACTCGATCCACGACAACGCGTACGACGCCAGCGACGCCATCACCACGACCAGGACCGTGGCGGGGACGGCGATGTAGAAGGTGTTCAGGAACGACTGCCACACCGCCTTGTTCGCCACGAGCTCGGCGTAGTTCGACAGCGTCAGCTCCGCGGGCTTGGTGAACACGGTCCACCAGCCGCTCGCGGTGTTGGCCGACTCGTCGCGCAACGACGCGATCAGCAGGCCGAACACCGGCACCAGCCAGAACAGCGCGATGAGGGCCAGCAGGAGCTGCACGAAACCGTTGCCCAGCTTCGAGCCCAGCCTCGTCAGCACACCGCGTCTGGGCGTGCCGGACACCGGCACGTCGATGCGGACCTCGTCGGCCACCGGGGTCATGACCGCTCCCGTCGGAATCGGCGGATGTTGAACAGCATGGCCGGGGCCACGAGCAGGAACAGGACCACCGCGAGCGCGCTGCCCGCCCCCTGGTCGCCACCCGTGCCGAACGACACCTGCCACATCTGCAGCGCCAGCACGTTCGCCTCGGACTGCACCGAACCCGGCGCGATGACGAACACCAGCTCGAAGATCTTCAGCACGTTGATCACGAGCGTCACGAACACCACCAGCAGCACCGGCGAGAGCAGCGGGATGGTGACGCGGCGGAACACCTGCCACTCGGTCGCGCCGTCGACCCTGGCGGCCTCCAGCGCGTCGCGAGGGATCGCCGAGAGGCCCGCGGCGATGAACGTGATCGCGAAGCCCGTCATGATCCAGATCCACGACGAGATGATCACCGGGGTGATGAACGACGACCCCAGCCAGGTCAGGCCGCGGAACGGCAGCGCGAAGTTCTCCGGTGGCAGCCGGACGGTGACGTCGGCGGGTCCCAGGTCGGGGAACGTGAACCTGCCGTCGTCACCGGTGGTGGTGCGGGCGACGACCTGCCCGTCCCGCACGGCCTCCACGGCGATGCCCGGCAGGCCGCGCTCGACCGGGTCGACCTTGCCGGCGTTGCCGCCGACCGACACGTCGAGCCACACGACGCCGCGCAGCTCGCCGGTGCCGGCCGTGGGTTGCGACGCCGGGACGGCCTGCGGGGGCACGTCCTGCGGCGAGAACCCGATGAGCGGCAACGAGACCGTCTCGCCGGCCTTCGACGGGCGGAGGGCGGTGAAGCCCGCTTCCGTCGCGACGTGACCGTCGCGCGGCCGGGCGCCGGGGTACCGGGAGGCCGGGCTGAAGACGTCGTGCACGCCGACCAGCACCGCGTTGACGACGCCCTGGTTCGGCGCCTCCTCGTAGACGAGGCGGAAGACGATGCCGGAGGCGAACAGCGAGATCGCCATCGGCATGAACAGCACGAGCCGGAACGCGGTGGCCCACCTGATGCGTTCGGTGAGCACGGCGAGGACCAGGCCGATGCCGGTCACCGCCGCGGGGGCGACGACCACCCAGAGCACGTTGTTGCGGAACGCGGTCAGCGTCCGCGGGTCGGTGAACGTGTCGACGTAGTTGCGCAGGCCGACGAACTCGTCGCCCGAGGCGTCGAAGAAGCTGCGGACCAACGAGAACACCAGCGGGTACAGCACGAGCGCCGCGAGCACCACCAGCGCGGGGACCAGGAACGGGATCGCCTGCCGGGGCGAGCGCCCCGGCGCGGCGTCCACGCGAAGCCTCATTCGCCGTAGGCCTTGGCCGCGTTGGCTTCGAGGCGCTGCATGGTCCCGTCGACGTTCTTCGGGTCGGCCAGGAAGTCCTGCAGGTCCTTCCACTCCCCCGCGCCCTTCGTGCCGCCGAACGCGGCCGGTGCGAGGTCGGACATGTCGAACCGGACGTTGTCGCCCGCGTCGACGATGCGCTTCGCGAGGTCCTGGGTGACCTCGTCGGGGTAGGCGCTCTCCGGGATGTCCCTGTTGGGCGAGAGGAACCCGCCGAGCCCCGCCCACACCTTGCCCGACTCCGGCGAGGCGAGGAACTCCATCAGCTCGGTGGTCACCCTGTCGTCCTTGAACTGCACGGCCATGTCACCGCCGGCGACGACGGCGTCCTCGCTGCCCGCGACCGAGGGGAACGGGAAGAACTTGGCGTCCTGGCCGACTTTCGCCCCGGTGTTGGTGGTGATGATGCTCGCGACGAAGTCCGCCTCGAAGACCATCGCGGCCGTGGGCTGCTCGCCGAAGACGTTGATCACGGACTTCGGGAACTCGGTCTGCAGCGCGCCGCTCGCGATCAGCGTCGGGTCGCCCCAGAGCTTCGCCAGCTCCTCCAGCGCCTTGCGCACCGAGGGGTCGGTCCACGGGATCTCGTGCCTGGCGAGCTTGTCGTAGTTCTCCGGACCCGCGGTGCGCAGGTAGACGTTCTCGAACCAGTCGGTGAGCGTCCAGCCGTCCGCACCGCCCACCGACACCGCGGCGAGGCCGGTCTCGGAGATCGCCCTGCTGGTCTCGACCAGGTCGTCCCACGTCGCCGGCGGGGTGGCGCCGACCTGCCGGAAGGCCTTCTCGCTGTACCAGAACGCGGACTTGTTGGCCGCCTTGAAGGTGAGGCCGTAGAGCTTGCCGTCGACGCTGCCGAGCTGCTTCCACACCGCCGCGTTGTGGTCCGTGACGGCCTTCTCGACGTCGGCGTTCACGGGTTTGAGGGCGCCGGCCTTCGCGAACTGGGCGACGAGGCCGGGCTGGGCGATCAGCGCGACGTTCGGTGGTGTGCCGCCCGAGATCCTCGTCTGCAGCACTGTCGGGAGCTCGTCACCGGCGGGTGTGTACCTCACCTCCGCGCCCGTCTTCGAGCTGAACGCCTGCAGCACCTGCTCGAAGTTCTTCTGCTCGTCCCCGGTCCAGGGGCCGACGACCTCGACCGCCTGCCCCTTCAGGTCCTCACCGGTGCCCGCGGCACCACCGGAGCACGCGGCGGCGGTGAGCGCGAGAAGCGCGATCCAGTGCTTCCTCATCGAAGCTCTCCTCTACTTCCAGATCGAGGACCCGGTGACCGGGTCGAAGAAGTGCAGCCGGGAGGTGTCCACCCAGGCGGCGACGGGTTGTCCTTCGTAGATGCGGGTGCGCGGGCTGAACCGGCCGACGAGGACGGTGCCCTTGGCGGTCCTGGGCAGGTCGTCGGTGCCCGCGTCCCTCGCGAGCTCGCGGGTGTCGTCGGTGACGACGGGCGGGACGTCGACCGGGAAGTGCACGAGGACGTCGGAGCCCATGGCCTCGACGAGGTCGGCGACGGAGTGCAGGATCTCGCCTTCGCGGGCGTCGGCGAGGGCGGTGTCCTCCATGTCCTCCGGGCGGATGCCGACCACCACCTCGCGGCCGACGTACTGCCTGAGCCTCGGGCGTCGCCGGAGAACGGACTCCGGCAGCAGCAGGGCGTCGGAGTCGAGGGACACCCAGTACCGGCCGTCGTTCTCGTCGAGCCGCGCGGACACGAGGTTCATGCCGGGCGAGCCGATGAAACCCGCGACGAACAGGTTGACCGGGCGGTCGTAGAGCTCCTGGGGCGGCCCGACCTGCTGCAGCACCCCGCGCCGCATCACGGCCACGCGGTCGCCGAGCGTCATGGCCTCGGTCTGGTCGTGCGTGACGTACACGGTCGTCACACCGATCTCGCGCTGGATCCGCGCGATCTGCGCCCGCATCTGCACGCGCAGCTTGGCGTCCAGGTTGGACAGCGGCTCGTCCATCAGGAACGCCTGCGGGGCGCGCACGATCGCCCTGCCCATCGCGACGCGCTGCCGCTGGCCGCCGGAGAGGTTGCGCGGCTTGCGGTCGAGGTGCTCGGTCAGCTCGAGGACCTCGGCGACCTCGCGGACGCGGTGGTCGATCTCGGACTTGGGGAGCTTGCGCAGCGTCAGGCCGAACGCGATGTTGTCGTACACGTTCAGGTGCGGGTAGAGCGCGTACGACTGGAACACCATGGCCACGTCGCGGTCACGCGACGGCACGTCGTTGACGAGCTGCTCGCCGATGTGGATGGTGCCCTCGGTGATCTGCTCGAGCCCGGCGATCATCCGCAGCGCCGTCGTCTTGCCGCACCCCGACGGGCCGACGAGCACCAGGAACTCACCGTCGCGGATCTCCAGGTTGAGGTCGGTGACCGCACGGGTGCCGTCACCGTAGGCCTTGCCCAGCCCCGTCAGAACGACTTCTGCCACGCCAGCTCCCCCGGTTCGGTGTGACTGCAGACGGTAGGACCGCCCGCCCTAAGTGAGATTTAAGGACGAAACACGATCGCGATAAGCTCGCAACACCCCTCCCCATCGGCGGGTCCGCTGCTTACGCTGCGTGTATGTCGAAGGTGCTGGTGGTCGAGGACGACCCGGTGGTCCAGGCTGCGCTCGTGCACGCGCTGACCGACCTCGGGCACGTCGTGCAGGCCGTCGGCACCGCCGTGGCCGCGCTGCGCGAGGCGGGCACGGCGGAGCTGGACCTCGTGATCCTCGACCTGGGGCTGCCGGACCTGGACGGCGTCTCGGCCCTGCGGATGCTGCGCGGGGTGAGCAACGTGCCGGTCATCGTGGCCACCGCGCGGGGCGCCGAGGCGTCGGTCGTCAGCACGCTCAACGCGGGCGCGGACGACTACATCGTGAAGCCGTTCTCGTCCGAGCACCTGGCCGCGCGGATCAACGCGCTGCTGCGCCGCACGGGTGGTGCCGCGCCCGCGTCGGCGGACATCGTCTCCCTCGGCGACCTCCGCATCGACCTCGCCCAGCGCTCCGCCACGCTCGGCGGTGCCGCGATCGCGTTGAGCAGGCGGGAGTTCGACCTGCTGACCTACCTCGCGCAACGGCCGGGGCGCGTGATCTCGCGGCGGGAGCTGTTCCAGGCCGTGTGGGGCAACCCGTACGTCGGCGACGACAAGACGATAGACGTCCACGCGTCGTGGCTGCGCCGCAAGCTCGGCGAGACGGCCGCGCATCCGCGTTATCTGCACACCGTCCGAGGAGTGGGGTTCAAGCTGGCGGCGCCGGAATGAGATCGGTCATCACCCGTGCCCTGCTGCTCGCCGCGGGGCTGGTGACAGCGGTTTTCCTCGCCACCGCCGGGTTCCTGGCGCACTCGAACGCCTCTTCGTCCGCCGCCGCGGCTGACCGCCAGGACGTGGCGGTGGTCGCCGGTGTGCTCGCGGTGTCCTCTGACGCCGACGCCGTGCGGGGGACGATCGCACGCACGCGGGCCGGCGCGGAGGGCCGGTTGTCGGTCGTGCTCGCCTCCGGGACACGGCTCGGCGCGGGCGGTGGTGCGCCGGCCGCGTCCGTGTCGGGAGCTGTCGTCTCCGTTGTCCCCGCTGCCGTTCCGTTCCCGTTCGGCGCGGTGTTCCTGATCGCCGGAATCGCCCTGGCCGCCCTGGGACCGGCGGTGTGGCTGGGACACCGGCCCTTCACGCCGGTGCTGGCCGCGTTGCGGGAGCTGTCCTCGTCGGTGGGGCGGCGGGTGCGGCTGCGCGGGCCTCGCGAACTGGAGGAGCTGGCCGCCTCGATCGACGAGGCCTCGTCGCGCACGGCCCAGCTGCTCGCGAAGGAGCGGGAGATGATCGCGGACGTCTCGCACCGGCTGCGGACCCCGCTGGCGGCCCTGCGGCTGGACGCCGACGCGATCGGGCCGGGTCCCGTGGCCGACCGGATCCGCAGCGCGGTCAGCACCCTGGGCCACGACGTCGACCGGATCATCCAGGCGCTCCAGCCCGCCGAGGGCGAGTCGCCCGGCACGTGCGACGTGGCGTCGGTGGTCGAGGCGCGGATGGGGTTCTGGTCCGCGCACGCCGCCGACCAGGGCCGGGTGTGCGAGGTCGACGTCGGCGAGCCGTGCCGGGTGGCGTTGTCACCCGACGCGCTGGGCGCCGTCGTCGACGCGCTGCTGGAAAACGTCTTCCGGCACACTCCCCCGGCCGCTCCGGTCGGGGTGTCGGTGGTGCGCCACGCGGGCTGGGTGACGCTGGTCGTCGAGGACGGCGGCACCGGTGTCGCCGACCCGTCCTCCGCGTTGCACCGCGGCAGCAGCGGAGGCGGGTCGACCGGGCTGGGACTCGACATCGCCCGTGCGGCCGCCGAGGCCACGGGCGGCACGATCCACCTGGAGAAGGGCCGGCTGGGCGGGGCGCGCGTGCGGCTGCGGTTCGGGGAGGCCAACAGCCACCACGAGCCGGCGAGCCCGCGCGCGTGGCGGCTGTGGCGCGGCCACCCCTGACCGTCAGGGCGCGTCGAGTTCGAACGGGTCGTGCGGCGGACGGGGTCCGACCAGTTCGAGGGGAGTCCTCTGTGGACGAATACAGACCGGGTGACCACCGCGGCGACCGCCCTCGTCACGCGCGGCGCACACCGGAACCGGCCGGGTCAGGAACTCGGTCGCGAAGAGGAGAACGGGCGACCGCCAGGGTCTTACGGCCTGTGTTGGTCGAGACTTGGACCAGTCCGAAAACCTCTTTTATTACATCAGGTTCGGATGCGTGGATTGTTCGCGTTGAGTCATGTCGATAGGGTCCGCACATCAGTGCTGAGCAACGCGGTAAGGCGGCTTTCTTTGATCGGGCAGCGCGGACGACCGCCGTCGGACTCCGACCTGATCGACGCCGTCAGAGACGGCCAGGTCGAGGCCTACGGCAAGCTCTACGAACGCCACGTGCGCTCCGCGAACCTCCTGGCGATGCAGTTGTCCACGTCCCCGGCGGACGCCGACGACCTCGTGTCGGACGCGTTCGCGAAGGTGCTCGCGGCGTTGCGGTCCGGCGGCGGTCCGGGCACGGCGTTCCGGCCGTACCTGCTGACGGCCGTGAGGCACGCCGCCTACGACCGCACCCGCAAGGAGAAGCGGCTCGAACTGGCCGGTGACGTGGAAGAGGTTCCCGGCGCCACCAAGGTGACGAGCGTGCCGTTCCGCGACAAGGCCGTCGAGGACCTGGACCAGACGCTGGCGGCCACGGCGTTCGCGGCGCTGCCCGAGCGGTGGCAGACGGTCCTGTGGCACACCGCGATCGAGGGCCAGACGCCCGGCGAGATCGCACCGCTGCTGGGCTTGACTCCGAACGGTGTCTCCGCGATGGCGTTCCGTGCGCGCGAAGGCCTGCGCAAGGCGTTCCTGCAGGCGCACGTCAACCAGGAGCCGTCGGAGCAGTGCCGCCCGACGGTCACGAAGCTGGGCGCCTGGACGCGCGGAGGCCTGAAGGGCCGCGACGCCGTCCACATCGACGAGCACATGGACACCTGCGCCGAGTGCCGCAAGCTCGCCAGCGAGCTGTCCGACGTCAACGGCGCGCTGCGGGGCATGGTCGCCCCGATCGTCCTCGGCACGGGCACCGCCGGGTACCTGGCCGCCGCCGCGACCGCGACCAAGGGCGCCGCGGTCACCCTCACGGCGTCCTCGTGGCTCGGCGTCGCCGCCTCGGCCGCCGCGGTCGTGGTCGTCGCCGCCTCGGGCGTCGTCACCTCGGAGACCCCCGGCAACTCCACCCCCGGCGCCGCGCCGGCGATCACCACCACGGCCGGCACCACCGCGGCCAACCAGCCCGGCTCCCCCCAGAACGCGGGCAGCGCCCCCACGGCCGGCTCCGCCGGTCCCGCGCCCACCCAGGGCGCCCAGCCGAACGCGAACACCGGCCAGGCGGCGGTCACCACCACGACGACGGCCGCGGGCCCCGGCGGCGTCCAGCTCGCGAGCAGCGCACCGAGCGGCATCGCCATGACCACCAAGGGTCCGGCCGACGACATGGACATCAAGATCACCAACAACGGCTCGGCACCCACCACCGTGCCGGCGCTGACGCTGACCATGCCGGAGAAGATCAAGACCGTGGGACCGGGCAACGTCCAGGCCGGGGTGATCGGGTGTCCGGCGGGCACGGGCACCGTGACGTGCGAGGGCGGGCAGACCCTCGCACCCGGAGAGTCGATCACGTTCCGCGCGAGGCTGCAGGCCGGACCGAAGGCCGAGAACGGCGTCATCACCGGTGTGGCGGGACCCCTGCGGATGAGCATCCCCATCACGATCTCGTAGCGCCCGAGTCCACTTCGGACGGCGGAACCCACCCGGACAGCGCACCATGAAACGCGTGCAAGAGCTCACGGCGGCGCTCGCCGGGCTCGAAGCGCCGTTCCGCACGCTCGTCGACGACTCGGAGTGGGCGCATGGAGTTCTCCGGCTTGCGCCCGCCGGCGCACGCGTCGAACCTGATCGACGTGACCCTCGCCGGGGTGGGCGATGTCGACCTGCGCAACGACGCCCACATCGAGGAGATCCGGTTCGTGCCCGGCCCGGAGCAGGAGCGGGATGGTTTCTCCCTGCCCTGCACCGTATTCGAGTTCGGCTTCTACGCGGTCGAGCTGAGGGCGACGGTCGTCGGCTGAGCCTCGTGCGTGAGTGAAAGTCCCGGCGGTCCGCACGGACCGCCGGGGCTTTCGGCGTTCGCGCCTGCTCGCGATCGACCGCGTCTCGGGCAGCGTCACCGTGCGCGAGCCGCCGCCCAGCTCGGTGTAGGTGCGGGTCAGGTTCCGGGGTGGCCGCGCCCGAAGCCGATGCCACCCGGCGCCGTGACCGGCCGGGCCGGTCGCCGGGTCCGGGCCGGTTACCCGGCCGTGCGCTTCCGGATCGGGCGCGCGGCGGCGGCGTAGAACTCCGCCGGGTCCTGGGCGAGGCCGGCTTTCGCGGTCCGGCTCCACTCGTCCACGAGGACCTCGACGGCGCCGTCCGCCAGGCCGTCGAGCGCGGCCCCGATGACCTCGCTCGGCTCGAGCTTGGGCCCGTCGTAGTCGGCCGTCATGTCGGTGGCGGCGGAGCCGAGGTGCACGCCCAGCACCTGCGTGCCCTGCCCGGCGAGTTCGACGCGCGTGCCGGCGGTCAGGCTCCACTCCGCCGCCTTCGCGGCCGAGTACGACGTGGCCCCGTCCCAGGAGAACCAGGACAGCACCGACAGGACGTTGACGATGGCCCCGCCACCGTTGCCGCCGAGGATGTCGGCGAAGGCGCGGGTGACCGTCAGCGTGCCGAAGAAGTTGACCTCCATCTCCCGGCGGACCTGCGCCAGGTCGCCGCGGATGAGGTTCTGGCCGGTCGCGATCCCGGCGTTGTTGACGAGCAGGGTCACATCCCCCGCCTGCCGGGCGACCCGCTCGACGCTGTCCGGGTCGAGCACGTCCAGCGCCACGGGCACGACGCCCGGCGTCGTGATGGTGCTGGTGTCGCGCGCGGCGGCGTACACCTTCTTGGCGCCCCGCTCCCTCAGTTGTTCGACGAATTCCCGGCCGAGGCCGCGATTGGCCCCGGTGACCAATGCGACCGATCCCGCGATGTCCACGATGGTGTCCTTTTCTGCCGTGGTTCCGATCGCAGGGTAAAATCTGACACGGATGTCAGGTTCAATGAGAAGTGGGGGAGGTTACAGTGGGCGGAGAAGACCAGCGGATGCGCATCGGCGAGCTGTCGGCCCGCACGGGCGTCAGCATCCGCTCGCTCCGGTACTACGAGCAGCGCGGCCTGCTGACCTCCGTCCGGACGACGGGAGCGCATCGGCTCTATCCGGACGACGCGGTGGACCGCGTGCACATGCTTCGTCGGCTGTTCGACGCCGGTCTGTCGAGCGAGACGATCGCCGCGTTGCTGCCGTGCGTCGACACCCCCTCGGATGACATCACCGTGCAGACGCTGGAAGTGATGCGACGTGAGCGTGAGCGGATCGACGCGCAGGTTTCGGCCTTGCTCACCACGCGCGACCACCTCGACGCCCTGATGGCCGGGGCGGAGGACCACCTCGCCCGGCAGCGTGCCGACGCACTCGCCGCCGGATGATGTCGCTTCCGGCCGTCATCAGGCAGGTCCGCCACGAACGGCAACGGTCTGGTCGGCATGGGAAGGTCAGCGCGCGTGAAACGCACCCGCCACAGTTGCGCCCGCACGCGGCTGCAGCCGCAGGTCACGTTCAGCGACGCCTTCAGCGAGGCGGCCAGGCACCGGGACGGCGTCTACGTCGAGGGGTACCTGTGGGTCGACGGGCAGGCGGTCGCGGCGGCGTGGTGCGGCCTGGGTGACGAGGTCGTCTACGGGCCGCGCGCAAGCACCCGGGGTTGTTGCCGTTGCTGCGGGACGGGCTGCCGCGCGGCGCGGTGGTCCCCGGCGGGAAGCCGGGGCCGCGGTCACCCGGCTCCCAGCGCCGCGAACCGCTCGTCGGCCTCCTCCTGGTGCCGGGCGGCCTCGAAGGGGTCCGCCACCGCCTTCGCCAGGTGCTTGTGCGCGTTGGCGGCCTCCCGGCGGTCGTCGATCCGTTCCGCGAGGTCGAGCGCCTCCCGCAAGGGCGCCATGGCCTCCTGCGGCCGCCCGGCGGCCGTCAGCACCTCGCCGAGGTAGTTCAGCACCACCGTCTCGGTCGTCACGTCACCGATCGCGCGCACGGCCGCCAGCGCCGACTCCAGCGCCTCCAGCGCCTCGTCGTGCCTGCCCATGGCGTGCAGGATCATGCCCAGCGCGCTCTGCGTGTCCGCTTCGTCGCGGCGGCTGCCCATCTCGCGCATCAACGCCAGCGCGGACGTGCACGCCTGCAGCGCCTCGTCGTAGCGGCCGAGAGCGCTGTAGATGTTGCTGACGTTGCTCATCGCCTGCGACTCGAGGTGCCGGTCGCCGAGCTCGCGCGCCACCGTGATCGCCTGTTCGAGCAGGTCGGCGGCCTCGGCGTGCCGGCCGAGGGTGCGGTAGACCAGTGAGAGGTTGTTCAGCGTGCCCGCCACGCCCTGCAGGTCGCCCAGCTCGCGGAGCATCTCGATCGCGCGCTCGTTGTAGTGGATCGCCCTGGGGTACTGCGCGGTCTGCCAGAACACCATCGCGTAGTTCTTCGTGGTGATCGCGAGCGCGGCCGGCTCGTCCTTCGCGGCTTCCAGCGCCAGCTCGTTGATCGTCGCCCAGTCACGCGTATGGCCACGAACCATGCAGAAGAACGTCAACGCGCGCGCGAGCTGCCACGTGTGTGTGCGCCAGTCGCCGTCGAGCGACAGGGCCACGGCGGCGACGAGCGTCTGCCGTTCGGTCTCCAGCCACTCGACCGCGTGGTCGTAGTCGCGCAGCACCAGCCGCGCCCGCGGCCGGTAGGTGGTGTCGACCTCGTACCGGCGGGCGGCGGGCGACATCAGCCGCGTCGCCTGGTTCGAGGTGTCGAGGAAGTGGTCGAGCAGCCTGGTCAGCGGTTCGCGCGAACCGTCCACCTTGGACTGCGCGTACTGCCGCAGCAGGTCGTGCATCCGGTAGCGGCCGAGCGTCGTCGCCTCCAGCAGGTGCACGTCGACCAGGTCCTCGAGCATCCCGTCGCACTCCAGCAGGTCGAGCTCGCCCAGCGCCGCGGCCTGGTGGACGTCGAAGTCCGTGCCGTGGTGCAGGCCCAGCAGTGCGAAGAGCCGCTGGTGCCCCGCGGGCAGCTGGCCGAACGACAACGCGAAGACCGCGTCGAGTTCGGATAATCGTCCCTCGCGCAACCGCGTCGCGAGGTGCGCGGTGGTCCAGGTAGGACGGGAGCGCAACCGGCCGGCCGCCAGGCGCACGGCCAGCGGCAGCCTGCCGCACAGCTCGACCACCTCGCGGGCAGCGGGGTCCGTGCCGCGTTCGTCGCCGACGATCGTGGCGAAGAGCTGCAACGCCTCCGCCTCGGACAGCACGTCCAGCGTGAGCGTGGAGGTGCCCTCCAGCTCGACCAGCCGCGTCCGCGACGTGACCAGCACGAGCGAGCCCGGCACACCCGGCAGCAGCGGCCGCACCTGGTCGGCGCTCGCCGCGTTGTCGAGCACCACCAGCAACCTGAGGCGGGACAGCTCCGCGCGCCAGAGCGCGGCCCGCTCGTCCAGGCCCACCGGGATCTCTTCGAGGCCGAGCGCGCGCAACAGCACGTCGAGAGCGTCGGTCGGTTCCACGGGCGCACGACCGGCGGTGTGCGCGTGCAGGTCGATGAACAGCTGACCGTCCGGGTACTCCAGGCGGTGTGCCAGGTGGACGGCGAGCGTCGTCTTGCCGACGCCCGGCATGCCGTCGATCGCGGAGATCACGACCGCCGACCGACCGGTGACCGCCCTGGTCAGCCTGTCGATCTCGGCGGTGCGGCCGGTGAAGTCCGCGACGTCGCGCGGCAGCGTGTTCAGGGCGGGCCGGGGCTGGTCGCCGCGCAGCAGCCGGGCGTGCAGCTCCCGCAGGTCGCTGCCGGGATCGGTGCCGAGCTCGTGGGCGAGCAGCACCCGCACGTCCTCGAACGCCTGCAACGCCTCGGCGGGCCGGTTCGCCCGCTGCAGCGCGTGCATGAGCTGCAACCACAGCTGTTCCCGCAAGGGGAACTGCTTCGTCAAGCGGCGCAGTTCCGCGATCAGCCGTTCGCCCTGCCCCAGCTCGATCGCCAGGCGCGCGTGCTGCTCGGCGACGGTGAGCCGCCGTTCCAGCAGCAGCGCGAGCTCGGCCTCCAGGCGCGGCCCGACCGTGAGGCCGTCGAGCGCCGGGCCCCGCCACAGCGCCAAGGCCTCCTCGTACCTCGTGACCGCCGTCCGGTGGTCCCCCTGCTTCAACGCCTCGTCACCCGCCGCGCAGAGCCGGGTGAAGACGCCGACGTCGACCTCCTCGGACGGCACCACGAGCCGGTAGCCGCCGGGAACGGTGACGAGGTCGTCCGGCACGAGTTTGCGCAACGCCGCGACGTACGTGCGGATGTTCGATTCGGGAGCGGCGGGCGGGGATTCCCACACCGCGTCGCTCAGGTGTTCAAAACTGACCGTCTCACCCGCGTGCAGTGCCAGCGCTGCCAGCAGTGCCCGTTGCCGGGGTCCACCCAGCCGCAGTTCCTCGCCCCCACGCCAGATCTGCAGCGGCCCAAGAAGCCGATACCGCACTGACCCTCCTCGCAGGGCATGGTGCCAGAACTCGCCGGCGCTGTGCGGAATTTGTGCGGACGATCTTCGAAACTTGTCTCCCACCCGGAGTGCAGAGGGAGGACGAAGATGGACCTGAGCAGATCATGGACCGGCCAGGCAGCCTAAGATGACCGCATGACCGAGACGGCGAAGCGACGTCCCGGCCCCCGGATCGAAGAGGTCGCGAGGGTCGCCGGGGTGTCGAAGTCGACCGTCTCGCGCGTGATCAACGACGAGCAGTACGTCAGCGCGAAGGCCCGCGAGGCCGTCCACGCCGCCATCGCGCAGCTGGGCTACTCCCCCAACCAGGCGGCACGGGCCCTCGCCGGCAACCGCGCGAACGCGATCGCCCTCGTGGTCTCCGAACCGACCGGCCGCGTGCTGGCCGACCCGTTCTTCGCCGGTGTCCTGCGCGGCGTCCACTCCGAACTGGCCGGCCGGCACATGCAGCTGCTGCTGATGATGAGCCAGCCGACCGACACGAGCGACCTGGTGACGTACCTGAGCAGCGGCCACGTCGACGGGGCGTTGCTGGTCAGCCTGCACGGCGAGGACCCGCTGGTGCCGATGCTCGCCGAGATCGGCCTGCCGGTGGTCTCCGGTGGACGGCCGCTCGGCACGACCGTCCCGTTCGTCGACGCCGACAACTTCACCGGCGCCCTGGAGGCCGCGCGGCACCTGGCGTCGTTGGGGCGCAAGCGGATCGCCACCGTCGCCGGGCCGAAGGACATGGCCGTGGGAGCGGACCGCCTGAGCGGCTTCAAGCGCGGCCTGAGCGAGGCCAGGCTGTCCTCGAACCTGGTGGCGCACGGCGACTTCACGCCCGAGAGCGGTGCACGGGCGATGGAACGCCTGCTGCGCAAGGCACCGGACCTCGACGCGGTGTTCGTGGCCGCGGACATCATGGCGCTCGGCGCGCTGCAGGTGCTGCACGCGCAGGGCAAGCGCATTCCCGAGGACGTCGCGGTGGTCGGGTTCGACGACTCGGTGTTCGCCGCGACCGCCACGCCGCCGCTCACGACGATCCGGCAGGACGTCGAGGAGCTGGGCCGCACGATGACGTGGCGGCTGCTCGCGGAGCTCGCCGGTGAGGCCGGGCTGCCGCCGTCGCTGCTGCTGCCGACGTCGCTGGTCCGCCGCGCCAGCGCCTGACTCCGGCGGAACTCCCTTACATCGGTGATCGCCCACCATCCGTGACGGTCTTCGACTGCTTTTCACTCTTTCGGCACAACCTTGCAGCACTGTCGGTAACACCTCGTGCAAGTCCTCGATGGTCAGGCGTACCCACCCACCTCCGAGGGAGTTGCGACAGTGATCGAGAACTCGGCCGCCGGTCTGGTGATGGTCCCCGGCGAGGTGACGGTGACCGTCACCGGCGAACAGCACCACCAGGACGTCCTGGCGCGGTACGCCGTTCCGGACGGCGTCACGCGGCACGTGGCCGTCCACCTGACGTGGTGCACGATCGCCGCCGGGAAGCACCGGGGGCAGCGCGGGATCGAGGTGCGGCTCGACGGGCAGCGCGTCGGCGAGCTGACCGCCCTGATGTCGCGGCGGTACGCGCCCGTGCTGATGCACGTGGAGTCCGGGGGCGGGTCGACGGGCAGTGCCGCGTTCGTCCAGCTCGGCGGCAACGGGTTGCTGCAGATCTTCCTGCGGATGCCGCGGCAGGTGCCCCAGGGCGCCGTCGTCCCCGTGGCGGCGCGGCGCAGGTGGGTGGCGCCGGTGGCGATCACCGCCGCCGGCCTGCTCGCGTTCTTCTTCGCGATCGGCGTCATCGGGGCGGTGGTCGGCGGTTCGCCCGACAGGGGCAGCGCGGCCACTCTCACGACGACCATCTCACCGACTGCGACCACGACCACCACCGTGCCGTCCAGCACCACCACCACGACGACCACGACGACCACCACAACTACGACCACGACCACGACGACCACCACTCCCGCCGCGGTCGCCCAGCCGAAGCCGCAACCCCAGCCCCAGCCGCAACCCCAGCCGAAGCCTCAGCCGCAGCCCCAGCCGGCGCCGCAGCCCGCGCCCAAGCCCTCGTGCGACCCGAACTACAGCGGTTGCGTGCCGATCGCGTCCGACGTGGACTGCGCCGGCGGCAGCGGCAACGGGCCCGCGTACGTGTCAGGCCCGATCCGCGTCATCGGCTCGGACATCTACGGCCTGGACAACGACAAGGACGGCATCGCCTGCGAGTGACCTCCGGGCAGGATGACCACGTGGACATCCCCGACGAGGTCTTGCGCGCGGTCGGTCCGGACGCGGTGTGGTCCGACGAGCACGAAGGGCTGTCCGGCGACGTCTGGCGGGTGGGCTCCAGCTACGTCAAGCGCGCCGGGGTGGACGAACGCGACCGGCTGCTGTGGCTGGGCCGGCACCGCGAGGTGCCGGAGATCAGGGCGTTCGCCGACGGCTGGCTGGTGCTGGCCGACGTCGGCGCACCGTCGCTGGCCACCGCGGACCCGGTGCTCGCGGCGACCGTCCTGGGCGAGGTGCTGCGGTCGCTGCACTCGCTCCCGGTGGACTCCTGCCCCTACGACGCACGGGTCCCCGTGCTGCTGGAGCAGGCGCGGCGCAACGTCGAGGCAGGCCTGGTGGACCCGGACGACTTCGACGACGACAACCTCGGCAGCACGCCGGAGGAGTTGCTGGAGCGGCTGGCCGGCACGGCGCCCCGCGAAGAGGACCTCGTGGTCGCGCACGGCGACTTCTGCCCGCCGAACGTGCTGCTGCGCCCGGACGGTTCTACCGTGCTGATCGACGTGGGGCGGCTCGGCGTGTCCGACCGGCACCGCGACATCGCGCTGGCGCACCGGGAAGTGGGCGAAGAGGCCGTAGGCGCGTTCGACCGCGCCTACGGCCTCACCCCCCGCCCCGGACTGCTGGAGTGGTACCGCTTGCTCGACGAGTTCTTCTAGGCGCGCTCGTAGGGCGTCTTCTCCCCCGCCTCGACGCTGAACGGCAGGTGGTTGCCCGCGGGCGGCAGCGGGCAGGTGGCGAAGTCGGTGAACGCGCACGGCAGGTTCGTCGCGCGGTTGAAGTCGAGCACCACCTTGCCGTCGCGCGGCGTGGCGGCGATCTGCCGGTTCGTCGCGTACGTGGTGACGCCGCTGGTCCCGTCGGTGAACAGGATGCTCAATCCACCGTTGTGGCCGTTGAAGGCCGTAAGTGTGTGGTCGGCGCCGTTGTAGCTGAACCGCACACGACCCGGCGCCTCGTAGACGTGGCTGAGGCCCTCGACCACGGCGCCGACCGTCGTCGGGACGGGGGTGTCGAACGGCTCGTACTCGCCCTCCAGCACCCACTTCTCCTGCGGCTCGTAGGCGGGCACGCCCCTGAAGTTCCCGAGCACCTCGGCCTTGGGGTCGTGGACGCGGATCAGGTACCCGCCGCGGCGGGCGATCTCGATCTCCACGTCGCCTGCCTCGACGCGGGTGCCGGCACCGCTCTGGACGAGCTCGAAGCGCTGGGTCTCGTCCTCGTGGCGCCAGTAGGCAGCGTCGTCGTCTTGCCACCACTCGCCCGGTAGGCCGTCATAGGCGCGTGGAGTCGTCTCCAGCCAGTCGAGAGAGACCAGCGCGAGCCACCCGTACGGGTCGGCCAGGCTCTTCTCCCGTTCCGTCTTCCAGGTCTGCCAGTCCTCAGCGAAGCTCATGTCCTTGCCAACGGACGGCGCGCGGCATCGCTTCCCCGTTCCACGGAGTGGGAGACGAGGCCGAGTTCCGTCCTCGCGTACACGACGCTGCGGCCGTGGCGATGCGAGGCCAGTGGACGAGTGCGGTCACGCCAGCGCGGTCAGCAGGTCCGCGCGCACCCGGCCGAGCACCGCGGCCAGCGCGGCGGGGCCCGGGAAGCTGATCCGCTCGGAGAGGCCGCCGAGCATCGTGGCGAGTCCGTGCCGGGCCATCTCACGGCCGCGGTGGGCGATGTCGGCTTCCAGCACCGCGCGCACCCGGTCCCAGTGGCCGGCCGACGCGACCTCCCAGCAGGTCTCCAGCGCGCCGAACACCCCGCTCGCGTGGAGATCTCGCGCAGTGCGGCGAATTCATCCTCGATCCGGGTGAACGGCGTCAGCGGGCGCGGGCTGAGGAAGTCCGGCGTCCGGCCGCGGGAAGGGGACAGCGCCAGCAGGACCTCGGCGTCCACGTGGCGGAGCGGGAGTTCGCCGGGCGCCGTTTCCGGTTGTGGCGCAGGGCAGACGGCAGCGAGGTCACCTCGGCCGGCCTCGCGGTGGAGGACCTGGTGCGGCGGTTGCTCGCGGAGGCGGTGCCCGAGGACGCCGTTGCGGGAGAGGAACGTCCCGAGCGCGGGTACCTCGGGCCGCCGGTGGCTGGTCGACCCGATCAGCGGCACGGCGGGCTTCGTGGCCGGGCGGCCGGAGTACTCGGTGGACCTGGCGCTGGAAGGAGCACCGGTCGTCTCCGCCCTTCCCTCGCTGAGCGTCACGATGGCCGCCGGCCGGGGGATCGGATGCCGGATCTTCCGCGGTGAACGAGAAGAGATCGCCCGAGTATCCACAAGGGACGAAGTGAACGGTGCGCGTGTGTGCCTGCACGGCAAGAAGAAACCCGTGCTGCCGCAGTGCGTCGTCGTCGACAGCGGAGTCCCGGTGCTGAGCCTGATCAGCGGCGAGGTGGACGCCGTCGTCGCGGCGGGCGCCGGGCTGGACGAGTTCGACCTGGTGTGCCTGCCGGTGCTCGTGGAGGAGGCGGGCGGCCGGGTGGCGGTGGTGGAGGAGGACGTCGTGCCGGCCACCAACGGTGCCCTGCACGACGCCTTCCTGCCGTTGCCGGTCGCGCGTCCTGGTGTCGAACCAGGCACCCCGGGCTCATGAGGCCCAGGTGATCGCCGGATCCCGCGCGCTGGAGTGACCGACCGGACTCGCACCGGCTTCGACCAGGACCACAACCTGGCGCCTCGACTGCTTCGGCTTCGGTCACGGCTGCCCGTCGAGGGTTCGAACCTCGATCTCCGCGTTCAGAGCGCGGTGTCCGTGCCAATTGGACCAACGGGCATCAAAAAAGCCGCCTCGTCGCGATGGCGACGGGACGGCTCCCCGGGACATGAGTTCACCTCATGCCGAGGAGCACCAGTCGTGCTGATGGCGCATCTGTTGCATCACGGCTGGCTCCTTCCTCCGGTTCGTTGCGATCACTCTGACGGATGGTGTGCAGGCGGCGCAACGCAATTTCGACCCCTGCAAAAGTTTGCAAGCTAAGGTGGTCTGCTCCAGGAATCTTCAAGCGGACTTGCGGAAAACTTTTGCAACGTCTTTCCTGGACCGCTGACACACCCCATCGGAAGGCATGGACATGTCCCAGGACTGGTGGCGACACGCCGTCATCTACCAGGTCTACGTGCGCAGCTTCGCCGACTCGAACGGCGACGGCGTCGGTGACCTGCCCGGCATCCGCTCGCGCCTGCCCCACCTGCGCGACCTGGGCGTCGACGCGGTCTGGATCACCCCGTTCTACGCGTCGCCGATGGCGGACGGCGGCTACGACGTCGCGGACTACCGCGCCGTGGACCCCCAGTTCGGCGACCTGGACGACGTGCGCGCGTTGGTCGACGACGCGCACTCGCTCGGCATCCGCGTGATCGTCGACATCGTGCCGAACCACAGCTCCGACCAGCACGTCTGGTTCCAGGAGGCGTTGGCCGGCCGCAACCGCGAGCGCTACATCTTCCGGGAGGGTGCCGGCGACCAGCCGCCGAACGACTGGGAGTCGGTCTTCGGCGGGCCCGCCTGGACGCGGGTGGAGGACGGGTCCTGGTACCTGCACCTGTTCGCGCCGGAGCAGCCCGACCTCAACTGGGAGCTCCCGGAGGTGCGCGCGGAGTTCCGCGACGTGCTGCGGTTCTGGCTCGACCTGGGCGTCGACGGGTTCCGGGTGGACGTGGCGCACGGGATGGTCAAGGCGCCGGGGCTGCCCGACATCGGTCACGCCGACCAGCTCAAGCTGCTGGGCACCGAGCCGCTGCCGTTCTTCGACCAGGACGGTGTGCACGAGATCCACCGCGAGTGGCGCGAAATCGTCGACTCGTACGAGGGGCAGCGTGTGCTCGTGGCGGAGGCGTGGACGCCTTCTGCCGAACGGACGGCCATGTACCTGCGTCCCGACGAGATGCACCAGGCGTTCAACTTCCACTACCTCACGGCGGAGTGGGAGTTCGGGGCGTTGCGGTCGGTCATCGACTCGTCGCTCGCGGCGGTGGCCCCCGCCGGAGCGCCGACCACCTGGGTGCTGTCGAACCACGACGTGCAACGGCACGTGACGCGCTACGGCGGCGGCGAGACCGGTGTGCGGCGTGCGCGCGCCGCGCTGGCGTTGATGCTGGCGCTGCCGGGCTCGGTGTACCTGTACCAGGGCGAGGAACTCGGGCTGCCCGAGGTGCTGGACCTGCCGGACGAGGTGCTGCAGGACCCGATGTGGGAGCGGTCCGGGCACACCGAGCGCGGTCGCGACGGCTGCCGCGTGCCGCTGCCGTGGACCGCTACCGGGCCGTCGCTCGGGTTCGGCACGGGCGGGTCGTGGCTGCCGCAGCCCGCGGACTGGGCGAAGCTCAGCGTGGAGACGCAGTCGAGCGACCAGGACTCGATGTTGTCCTTCTACCGCAACGCTTTGCGCGTGCGCCGCGAGAACCCGGCCACGGGCGTGGACATCACGTGGGTCGACGGTCCGGCGGACGTGCTGTGGTTCGAGCGGGACGGCGTCGCGTGCGCGGTGAACCTGTCGGGCTCGGTCGTCGAGCTGCCGGACCCGGGGTCGGTGCTGCTGGCGTCGTCGTACTACGGGGTGCGCGACGGGCAGCTGCTCCTCCCGCCGGACACCGCGCTGTGGTGGAAACTGTGACCTGCGGTTTCGCTTGATCGACTAAAACTGTCGGACCCCCTGGGTACCGTCCGTGGACATCAGCTCCGGACCGGACTCAGGGGGTTTCGCAGTGCGCAGGTGGGAGCTCGTCGCCGCTGGCTCGGCCAAGTTCTGGGAGGTCGGCCTGACCGGTGCCGTGGCCACCGTCCGGTTCGGACGGCTGGGGGCGGCAGGCCAGACCCAGGTCAAGGAGCTGGCGTCCGAGGCCGCCGCCGAGGCGCACGTCGCGAAACTGGTGGCGGAGAAGGAGAAGAAGGGCTACCGCCCCGTCGCCGCCTCCGAGGCCCCTCCCGCCGGGACTGCTCGCGACGAGGACACGTGGGTGATGCCCGCGGCCTGGCTGAGGGACGTGGTGCGCCGCCGCGGCCTCGAGCCGTTGCCGAAGTTCAAGCTCGATTCCCGTCGTGCGCGGGAGTTGCGCGACTGGGTGGCCTCGGACCACTCGGTGATCGCCGAGGTGCTGGAGGACCCGAGGACCGATCGCGGCCTCGCGCAGGCCTTGCGCGATCAGCTCGGGGGCAGACCGAGCCCGCTCGGTGCGGCGGCGCTCGCGAGCGCGGCTTCCCTGCACAAGGCGACGGTCCACTGGTTGATCGCGGAACACGGTCTGCCGTTCGCGGCCGCGGCGGTCGCACACCGCACCACCATGTTCTTCGGCCGCGCGCGGCCCGACCTGGGCAGCTGGGTCCAGAAGGCCTACCTGCAGCCGTTCCCCGACCACCGCGTGTACCTCGACCACGTGGACGCCGCGAACCTGGTCCTGGTCCGATCGGCCCTCGCCGTCGCGGACGCCGAGACCCACGCCGCCGCCGTCGAGGCGCTGGAGGAGGTCGGCACCACCCGGGCCGGCCAGATGGCCCGCGCCTTCCTCGCACCTTCCAGGCACGACTGGTTCGAGGAGGCGAAGGCCCACTCGCCCGCCCGGGGGAGAACTGGCTCACCCTGTGCGCGGTGAGCACGCTGGACCAGTTCGCCCGCCTCGAGCACCGCGGGGTGACCTGGTCGCCGGTCGCCCTGCACACCGCGCTGCACGTGCTGGGGCCCGCGATCGCGCCGTTCCTCGCCGAGGAGGTCGACGAGGCGGGGCTCGACGCCGACCGCCGCAGGTCCGGGCTGGAGGTGCTCGCCGCCCTGCCGACGGACGAGGCGTTCACGCTCCTGCTGGACCGCGCGCGGGAGAAGTACGTGCTGCCTCCGCTGCTGTCCGCGATGGAGGCGTTCCCGCGGCGGGCGGCCCGGCTGCTGGCCGCCCGCGCTGCCGAGCCGCAGGCGCTGTCGCTGCTCCGGGCGCACCTGGAGACGCACCCCGACCTGGTGGTGCCGTCGGAAGCGGCGGCACTGGTCGCCGAGGCGAACTCCCGGCGCGTTCCGGAAGCGCCGGTCTCCGCGTTGCCCGGCGTCCTGGCCGACCCGCCGTGGACGCGCAGCCGCCCCCGGCCCGAGCCGGTCGTGCTGGAGGGCCTGCCCGTGCCGGCGCCGGGCGAGTGCTGGCTGCCGGGCGAGCGCGAGGAGTGGCTGGCGCTCCCGTCGTACCACAACGGGACCGACACGCCCGAGTACTGGGCGAACCTGGCCGAGTGGATCAGCTCCACCGGCCGCCCCTGCGGCCACGGCCTGTTCGAGGCAGGACCCGAGGACCTCGCGCGGTCGGTGATCGCGAAGTGGGTGCCGGACGACAGCTGGGACGGCGAGCGCTGGGGCAGGCGCGTCAGCGCGCGGTTCGGGCTGGACGCCGTCGCGCCGCTGCTGCACCTGGCCGCGAGCAGCCCGCACGGGTCCGGCTTCGTCCTCCTCCCGTACGCCACGGCCGAGGTGGCGGCGTTGATGGCGGACTGGCTGGCGCGCCTCAAGGCGGCCCGCTCGACCGCGCTGTCCTGGCTGGAGCGCCACCGCGAGACCGCCGCCCGCCTCCTGCTGCCCGCGGCGCTGGGCGTGGCCGGTCCCGAGCGCCACAACGCCGAAGCCGCACTGCGCCACCTGCACCTGGAGCTCGGTGTCGACGTCGTCGCCGTCGCGAACTCCGTCAGCGAGAAGGCGGGCGCCGCGGTCCGCACGCTGGTCGAGGTCGACCCGCTCGACGTGCTGCCCGCGAAGCTGCCGGAGATCGGCAATTGGGCCGACACGCGCCTGCTGCCCCAGGTGCTGCTCGAGGACCGGGCCACCGCGTTGCCGGCCCGAGCCGCGACGAACCTCCTCACGACCGCCGCGTTGTCCAGACCGGACACCGTCTACGCGGGCCTGCCGGTCGCCGCGCGGGCGTGCGACCCGGCCTCGCTCGCGGAGTTCGCCTGGGCGGTCTTCGAGCGCTGGCAGTCCGTGGGAGCCCCGGCCGGCGACGGCTGGGCGCTGACGGCCCTCGGCCGGTTCGGCGACGACGAGACCGTGCGCCGCCTCGCGCCGCTCATCCGCGCCTGGCCGGGTGAGAACGCGCACGCCAAGGCGGTGACGGGCCTCGACGTGCTCGCCCAGATCGGCACCGGGACCGCGCTCACCCACCTCAACGGCATCGCGGAACGCGTGAAGTTCAAGGCCCTCAAGGCGCGTGCGCAGGAGAAGGTCGCCGCGATCGCCGCGACCCTGGGCCTGTCCCGCGACCAGCTGTCGGACCGCCTGGTCCCCCGCCTCGGCCTCGACGACGCCGCCACCCTGGTGGTCGACTACGGCCCCCGCCGGTTCACCGTGGGCTTCGACGAGCAGCTCAAGCCGTACGTCCTCGACCCGGACGGCAAGCGCCGCAAAGACCTCCCCAAGCCCGGCGCCAAGGACGACCCGGTCCTGGCACCAGCGGAGCACAAGCGCTTCGCTGACCTGAAGAAGGCCGTCCGCACCATCGCGTCCGACCAGATCCACCGGCTGGAAGCAGCGATGATCACCCAGCGCACCTGGACCGCCGCGGAGTTCCACGAGGTGCTGGCGTCCCACCCCCTGCTCAGGCACGTGGTCCGCCGCCTGGTGTGGATCACCGACGCGGGCAGGTCCTTCCGCCTGGCCGAAGACCTGACGCTCGCCGACGCGAACGACGACGAGTTCACGTTGCCGGAGTCCGCCACCGTCCGCGTCGCCCACCCGGTCGGCCTGACCGGCGAACTGACCGCCTGGGGCCAGGTGTTCGCGGACTACGAGATCCTGCAGTCCTTCCCCCAGCTCGGCCGCCCGGTCCACGCCTTCGCGCCGGGCGAGGACCTCGTCCCGCAGCTGCAGGAGTACGTGGGCCGCAAAGCCCCCGTCGGCAGGCTCCTCGGCCTCACCCAGCGCGGCTGGGTCCGGGGCGAACCGCAGGACGCCGGCGTGGAGTGCTGGATGACCCGCCCGCTGCCCGCCGGTGGCGCCCTGGTCGCCTGCCTCGACCCCGGCATCGCGGTGGGCGCCGTGGACGTCTTCCCCGAGATCGCGTTCAGCTCCCTGTGGTTCTCCGCCACCGGCCGTGGTGCCTGGGTCGCCCCGCGTGACGGCGGACCGGCCACGTTCGAAGTGGACCCGGTGACCGCCTCCGAACTCCTCTCCGAACTCGAGTCACTGCACGCGTGACGCGGGAACGGCTGACGCCCGGAGCGCGTCAGACCGGCAAGCACGATCAACAACGTCAGTACCGAAGCAGGGAGCAGTCAGTGCGCAGGTGGGAGCTCGTCTCGGGCGGCTCGGCGAAGTTCTGGGAGATCGAGCAGGACGGCGTCGCGGTGACCGTCCGCTTCGGACGGCTCGACACCCACGGCCAGACCAAGACCAAGGACCTCGCCTCCGCCGAGGCCGCGCGGGCGCACGTGGCGAAGCTGGTGGCGGAGAAGGAGAAGAAGGGCTACCGCCCCGTCACCAACGGCTCGGAGGCGGCCTCCACCGGTTCAGCCGCTGCCTCCACCGCCGCTGCGACGGCGACCGCAGCCGGCGACCCGCAGACGGTGGCCTCCGCCCCGCCCCCCGCCACTGCCCTTCCAGCCACCTCCCCGGCCGCACCCTCCGCTCCCGCGGCCTCCTCCGAAACTTCCTCCCTCGCGACCTCCACGGCCACGACCTCTCCGGCTACTTCCGCTGCCATCTCGGCCTCTGCCTCCCCCACCACGAAACCCGCGCCCACTCCCGTCGACGAAGACACCTGGGTCATGCCCAAGGCCTGGCTGCGCGACGTCATCCGGCAGCGCGGCTTCCACCCCGCCCCGGAGTTCTCCGTCGACGAAGCCTCGGCCGAGGAGGCCCGGCGCCGAGCGGCCGAGCTCGGCACCACCGTCGAGGCCGTCCTGTCCGAGCCGTCGTCCGACCCGGACCTGGTGCGGGCGGCGCGCGAGCACCTCGCCGGCCGGACGAGCCCCGTCGGTGCGGCGGCGGTCGCGGCGATCACCGAGTGCGGCGAGCAGTCCGTGCACGCCTGGATCGCCGACCACGGCGTGGTGTTCGCGACGGAGGCCACGATCGAGTTCACCAGGCTGCAGTGCGCACCGGAGTGGTTCCCGCAGGACCGCAGGTACGGCGACCGGATCCTGGTGAGCCGCGGCGGTTACCTCCACATCATCCTCGACAACGTCGAGGGCAAGATGCTCAAGGCCGTCCGCTACGCGCTGGCCGTGGCCGACGACGCCGAGCGCGCCGCGGCGGAAACCGCGCTGACGGAGCTGGACGCGCTGCAAGACACCAACGTGAAGCTGCTGCGGGCGTTCCTGATGCCGGGCCGGCCCGGCTGGTTCAAGGACGTCAGCGGGACGCCGAACTCGCGCATGCGCTGGTGGATGCTCCCGTGCAGCGCCAGCACGTTCGAGGAGTTCCAGGTGGCGGGGTCCTCGCTGCCCAACAACAGCTCGCTCCTGCACACGGCGCTCTACGTGCTGGGACCGTCCATCGTGCCGTTGCTCGCAGCAGCGCTCGACCACAACTACCAGCTCGCGGACCGCCGCAAGCAGGTGCTCAAGGTGCTCGCCGCGATCCCCACGGACGAGGCGTTCACCGTGGCGCTCGACCGGCTCGACGCCAAGTACGTGCGTCCGACGCTGCTGAGCATGATGGCGGCGTTCCCGGCGCGGGCGGCGAGGTTGCTCGGCGAACGCGCCGGTGACAACCCCGAGCTGCGGCAGCTGCTCAGCGTGCACCTCAAGACGTACCCGCACCTGGAGACACCCGAGGGCTTCGTCGAGGTCGAGACCGCCGAGGTGCCGGAGGCTCCCGCCGAGGCGCTGCCGCCGCTGCTGGTCACGCCGCCGTGGGTCCACCGCAAGCCGCCGGTGAAGGCCGTGGTCGTGCCGGGCCTGCCCCTACCCCCGTCGTCGCTCGTGTGGGAGCCGGGCGAGCGGGAGGACTGGTTGCAGCCCGGGCACTGGGGCATCCGCCAGACGTGGCAGGAACTCCTGGAGGAGCACCGGGCGGGCCGGATCGGGTGGCGCATGCGGTACCTGCTCGCGCTCGCGCCCGAGGAGGTGGCGCGGCCGCTGTTCGCGGGCTGGGACGCCAGACAACTGGGCTGGAGCTTCGAGTCGACGGGCAAGATGCTGGCCGCGCGGTTCGGGTTCGACGCGCTGCCGTTGCTGCTGCGCATCGTCGACTCCAGCTCGAACGCCGCGGCGATCCTGCTGCCGTTCGCCACGCCTGAGGTGGCCGCGTTGATGGCGGACTGGCTCGTCCGGCTCAAGCAGGTGCGCAAGGTCGCGCTGGCGTGGCTCGGCCGGCACCGCGAGACGGCCGCACGCCTGCTCATCCCGGCCGCGCTGGGCAAGCCCGGCGCTCCGCGGCGCAACGCGGAGGCCGCCCTGCGGCACCTGCACGGTCTCGGGGTCGACGTGCCCGCGCTCGCCCCGACCCCCGAGGCGGCCGCGGCGCTGCGGACGTTCCTCGCCATCGACCCCGTCGAGGTCCTCCCCGCCAGGCTGCCCGCCGTCGGCGACTGGGCGGACACCCGCCTGCTGCCGCAGGTCCTGCTCGCCGGCCGCAGGCACGCCCTCTCGGCGGAGGCGGCGAAGCACCTGCTGATGACCGCCGCGCTGTCGAAGCCGGGCGACGTCTACGCCGGCCTGACGCTGGTCCGCGAGTCGCTCGACCGGGCTTCGCTGGCGGCGTTCGCGTGGGCGGTCTTCCAGCGCTGGCAGGAAATCGGCGCGCCGTCGAAGGAGAGCTGGGCCCTCAACGCGCTCGGCTGGTTCGGCGACGACTCGACGGTCCGCGCGCTGTCGCCGCTGATCCGCGTGTGGCCCGGCGAGAGCCAGCACGCCAGGGCGGTGTCGGCCCTGGACGTCCTCGCGGACATCGGCTCGGAGGTCGCGCTGTCGCACCTCAACAGCATCGCCGAGAAGGTGAAGTTCAAGGGCCTCAAGACGAAGGCGCAGGAGAAGGTCGCCCAGATCGCCGCCGAACTCGGCCTCTCGCGCGACCAGCTGGCCGACCGCCTGGTCCCCCGCCTCGGTCTCGACGACGCGGCGAGCCTGGTGATCGACTACGGCGAACGGAAGTTCACCGTCGGCTTCGACGAGCAGCTCAAGCCGTTCGTGCTCGACCCGGACGGCAAGCGCCGCAAGGACCTCCCCAAGCCCGGCGCCAAGGACGACCAGGACCTGGCACCGTTGGAGCACAAGAGGTTCATGGCGTTGAAGAAGGACGTGCGCACCATCGCGTCCGACCAGATCCACCGCCTCGAACGCGCCATGGTCGACCAGCGCACCTGGACGGCCGAGGAGTTCCACACGGTGCTCGCGGGCCACCCGCTGCTCTGGCACATCGTCCGCCGGCTCGTGTGGATCACGAACGAGGGCGCCTCCTTCCGCCTGGCGGAAGACCGCACGCTCGCCGACGCGAACGACGACGAGTTCATCCTGCCCGAGTCCGCCACCGTCCGCGTGGCGCACCCGGTGGACATCCGGGCCGAGCTGGAGGCCTGGGGCGAGGTGTTCGCGGACTACGAGATCCTCCAGCCGTTCCCACAGCTGGGCCGCCCGCTGCACGTCGTGCCGCAGGGCGAGGACCTCCTGCCGCACCTGAAGAAGTACCTCGAGGTCATGCTCCCGGTCGGCAAGCTCCTCAGCCTCACCAAGAAGGGCTGGAACCGCGGCGAACCGCAGGACGGCGGCGTCGAGTGCTGGATGACCCGCCCGCTGCCCTCCGGCGGCGCCCTGGTCGCCTCGCTGGACCCCGGCATCGCGGCGGGCGCGATCGACATCTTCCCCGAGGTCAAGTTCACCGAGCTGTGGTTCTCCGCCAACGGCCAGGGCTACCGGTCGTCCCAGCACGACGCGCGGACCACCCTCCTCGTGGACTCGATCACGGCCTCGGAGCTCGTGTCCGAACTGGAGTCGCTGCACTCGTGACGCCGCGAACCCAGGAGGTCTGAGCTGCGCCGCCCGGCGGCCGCACGAAATTGTCAGACCCCCTGGGTAGCGTCCGTTCCAGACCAACTCCCTTGTGTGGCCCCAGCAGGAGGTACAGCAGTGCGCAGGTGGGAACTCGTCGCGGACGGCTCCGCGAAGTTCTGGGAGATCGAGCAGGACGGCGCGGCGGTGACCGTCCGGTTCGGACGGCTGGGCACTGCCGGCCAGGTCAAGACGAAGGAACTGGCCTCGGTCGAGGCGGCCACCGCGCACGTCGCGAAGCTGGTGGCGGAGAAGGAGAAGAAGGGCTACCAGCCGGAGGGCACCGCCGAGCCGGCGGCGGCGACGTCCGCCGCCGGCCAGGGGTCTGCCGTCGCGGGACCCGGTGCCACGCAGGGACCCGACGCCGAAACCGCCGCACCAGCAACGGACTTACGGCAGTCGGGCGTCGCCGAGCCGGCCGACCGGCAGTCCGCCACCGCCGAGCCCACTGACCGGCAGCCCGGCGTCACCGAACCCGCCGACCGGCAGTCCGCCGAGTTCGCCGACCGGCAGGCCACCGCCACCGGCACCGCGACCCCACAGCCAGGTACCACCGAGCAGCCCGCCGCAGCTCACCTCGCCGGGCAGAAGGCCGCCACGTCCAGCAGCCAGCAGCTCGCCGCCGTGGCCACCACCCAGCCTGCCGCCGCCCCCACTCCCGGCGCCCCCACCCCCGTCGCTCCCGCGCCCGCCCCGGTCCTCGACGAGGACACCTGGGTGATCCCCAAGGCCTGGGCCCGCGACGCCGTGCGCCAGCGCGGCTTCGAGCCGGCCCCGGACTTCACCCTCGACCCCGCGAAGGCCGACCAGGCCCGCCGCCGGATCACCGAGAAGGCGGAAGCCCTCGAGACCGCCTTCCAGGCCGAGGGCTCGGATCCCGAGCTGGTGGGCGCCGCCCGCGCCCACCTCGACGGCAGGCCGACGCCTATCGGCGCGGCGGCGATCGCGGCGGTCACGGAGCAGGGCGTCCCGGCGGTGCACGCCTGGATCGCCGACCACGGCCTCGCGTTCGCGACCACGGCGGTGGTCGAGCTCATGGGCCTCACGTACTCCGACCAGTGGCACCGGAAGCGCGGCAACTGGACCGGCGTCTGCCTGCAGCGCGTCAAGAGCTTCCGCACGTCGATCGGCGACCCGGAGGGCCTGATGCTGACGGCCGTCCGGTACGCGATCGCCGTGGCGAGCCCCGAGGAGCGTGCGGCTGCCGAGAGTGCGTTGGAGGAGCTCGGCGGGTCGGGCATCGGGGTCGAGGTCCGGTCGTTCCTGCTGCCCGAGCGGGCGGACTGGTTCGACGAGACCTGCCGGCAGAACTTCACGCAGAGCCGGTGGTGGATGCTGCCGAGCAGCGCGCGGTCGGTCGAGGACTTCCGCAAGGCCGACGAGGCGCTCACGACGTCGGCGTTCGTGCTCTACACAGCCGTGTACGTGCTGGGGCCGGACATCGCGCCGTTGCTCGCCGAAGAGCTCGACTCCGACAGCCACCACCAGCGGACCGGCGGGCGCAAGCAGGCGTTGAACGTTCTCGCGGCGTTGCCGACCGACGAGGCGTTCACCATCCTGCTCGACCGCGTGGACGAGAAGTACGTGCAGCCCGCCGTCGTGGCGGCGATGGCGGCGTTCCCGTCGCGGGCGGCGCGGTTGCTGTCCGAGCGGGTGTCGGCGAGTGAGAGCGCGCGTCAGCTGTTGCACGCGCATCTGCTGTCCAACCCGCAGGTCTCCGTGTCGGACGAGGTCGCGGCGGTGCTCGCCGAGTCCGGGCTGGTGATCGTGCCGGACGCGAGCCCGGAGCAGTTGCCGCCGTTGCTGGCCTCGCCGCCGTGGCTGAACCGCAAGAAGCCGGTGAAGCCCGTGGTGCTCACGGACCTCCCGGTGCCGGCGCCGGGTGTCAACTGGTTGCCCGGCGAGCGCGAGGAGTGGCTGGAGGCGGGCGCGGCCTGGCGGGATGGGCACCAGGACTGGCGCCGGCTGCTCAAGGACTACGAGGCCGGCCGGATCGGCTACTACGACAACGACCTGTTCCTCCTCGCCCCCGACGACGCGGTGCGGCACCTGCTCGCGGACTGGGAGCCGCGCTACAGCTACGGCGTCGAGGAGTGGGGCAGGAACATCGCCGCGCGGTTCGGTCTGGATGCCGTGCGCGCGTTGCTTCGGCACGTGCAGTCGGCTCCGGCGGGGACGGGCGTGGTGCTGCTGCCGTTCGCGACCGTCGAGGTGGCGGCGCAGATGGCCGACTGGTTCGCGCGCACCAAGCAGCCGCGCCGCTGGGGCGTCGAGTGGCTGGCCCGGCACCGCGAGCAGGCCGCCCGGCTGCTGATCCCCGCGGCGGCGGGCAAGACCGGGGTTCCCCGCCGCAACGCCGAGGCGGCCTTGCGGCACCTGCACAACAACGTCGGTGTCGACGTGGCGGCGATCGCGCGGGAGTGCGGGGCCGAGGCCGCGATCGACCTCGTGCTGTCGGTCGACCCGGTCGACGTGCTGCCCGCGAAGCTGCCGGCCATCGGCCTGTGGGCGGACACCCGGTTGCTGCCGCAGGTCCTGCTGAGCGACCGCAGGCACGCGCTGCCCGCCGCGGCCGCCGCGCACCTGCTGATGACGGCCGCGCTGTCCAAGCCGGGTGAGCTCTACGCGGGGCTGCCGATCGTGCGCGAGGCGCTCGACAGGCACTCGCTGGCGGCGTTCGCGTGGGCGGTCTTCCAGGCGTGGGAGCAGGCCGGTGCGCCGTCGAAGGAGAGCTGGGCGCTGAGCGCGCTCGGCTGGTTCGGCGACGACTCGACGGTGCGCGCGCTGTCGCCGCTGATCCGCGTCTGGCCGGGGCAGAGCCAGCACGCCAGGGCGGTCGCCGGGCTCGACGTGCTCGCCGACATCGGCACCGAGGTCGCCCTGTCGCACCTCAACAGCATCGCGGAGAAGGTGCCCTTCAAGGGCCTCAAGACCAAGGCGCAGGAGAAGGTCGCCCAGATCGCTGCCGAGCTCGGGCTCTCGCGCGACCAGCTGTCGGACCGGCTGGTGCCACGTCTGGGCCTCGACGACGCCGCGACGCTCGTCATCGACTACGGCTCCCGCCAGTTCACGGTCGGCTTCGACGAGCAGCTCAAGCCGTACGTCCTCGACCCCGACGGCAAGCGCCGCAAGGACCTCCCCAAGCCCGGCGCGAAGGACGACCAGGACAAGGCGCCGTTGGAGCACAAGAGGTTCATGGCGCTGAAGAAGGACGTGCGCACCATCGCGTCCGACCAGATCCAGCGGCTCGAACGCGCCATGGTCGACCAGCGCACGTGGAGCGCCGAGGAGTTCCACACGGTTCTCGTGGCACATCCGCTGCTGTGGCACGTGGTCCGCCGGCTGGTCTGGATCACCGACGAGGGCGAGTCGTTCCGCCTGGCCGAAGACCGCACGCTCGCCAACGCCGAGGACGACGCGTTCACGCTGCCCGAGGACGCGGTCGTGCGCGTGGCGCACCCGGTCGACCTCCGGGAGACGGCGGCGGCGTGGGGCGAGATCTTCGCCGACTACGAGATCCTCCAGCCGTTCCCGCAGACGGGCCGCCCGGTCCACCTCCTTCAGCCGGGCGAGGACCCGCTGCCCCGGCTGAAGAAGTACTGCGGCACCCCGTACCCGATCGGCAAGATCCTCGGCCTGACCAAGAAGGGCTGGGTGCGCGGCGCACCGCAGGACGCGGGCGTCGAGTGCTGGATCACCCGGCCGTTCCCCGCCGGCGGTGCGCTCGTCGCCTCGCTCGATCCCGGCATCGCGGTGGGCGCCGTGGACGTCTTCCCCGAGGTCGGGTTCGGCGACATGTGGTTCTCCCCCAGCGGTCACGGCACGTGGTCCGCGCCCGCGGACGCTCCCACCACCCACCCGATCGACCCGATCACGCTCTCCGAGCTCCTCTCCGAACTGGAGTCCCTGCAGTCATGACCAGCACCCAGACGATGCAGCGCCCACCCGCCGAGGTGCGCTTCGCCGACGAGCTCGCGCGGCTGCGCGACACCGACACCGCGCCCAGGCCTCCGGGCTGGGCGCTCAGCCTCGACGCCGCGCGCCGGTTCGTCGTGGGCGACGAGAGCCGGGGCATCAGCAAGAAGTTCGTGGGCGATCCGTCCCTCGTGGACAGGGCGCTGGTCACGCTCGCGACGAGCCGCGGCCTGATGCTCGTCGGTGAGCCGGGCACGGCGAAGTCGTTGCTGTCCGAGATGATCGCGGCGGCGGTCTGCGGCGAGTCGACGCTGACCATCCAGGGCGGCGCGGCCACCACCGAGGACCAGATCAAGTACTCGTGGAACTACGCGCTGCTGGTCTCGGAGGGCCCGTCGCCGCGTTCGCTCGTGCCGGCGCCGATGCTGCGGGGCATGGCCGAGGGCAAGATCGTGCGGTTCGAGGAGATCACGCGCTGCCCGCTGGAGGTCCAGGACTGCATGTTGTCGATGCTGTCCGACCGCGTGATGGCGATCGGCGAGCTGAACGGCCCGGACGGCATGGTGTTCGCGCAGGACGGGTTCAACGTGATCGCCACGGCGAACACGAGGGACCGCGGCGTGAACGACATGAGCGCGGCGCTCAAGCGGCGCTTCAACTTCGAGACGGTGTTCCCGATCGCCGACTTCGACACCGAGCTCGCGCTCGTCGAGCAGGAGGCGGCGAAGCTGCTGGCGAAGTCCGGCGTGGAGCTCGCGCCGAAGCGGGACGTCCTCGAAGTGCTGGTGCGGACGTTCCGCGACCTGCGCGAGGGCACCGACCGGCTGACCACCGTCATGAGCACGGCCGAGGCGGTGTCGGTGGCGCACGCCGTCGGCCTGCGGGGCTGGTTCCTGCGCGGCGAGGTCGGTTCGGCCGCGGACGTCGTGGAGTGCCTGGCGGGCACGGCGGCGAAGGACAACGCGGAGGACCTGGCGCGGCTGCGGCGGTACCTGGAGCAGCACGCGTCGCGGCGCAAGGGCGAGCAGTGGCAGGAGCTGCACCGCGCCCGTCACCTGCTGCCCGGCTGATGGGGGCCGTGTTCGTCGGCGTCCGGCACCACAGCCCCGCCTGTGCCCGGCTGGTCGCCGCCACCATCGCCGAGCAGCAGCCCGCGTACGTGCTCATCGAGGGTCCCGCCGACTTCAACGAGCGCATCGACGAGCTGCTGCTGGGGCACGAGCTGCCCGTCGCGCTGTTCAGCTACTCCGACCAGCACGCGTCGTGGTCGCCGTTCTGCGACTACTCGCCGGAGTGGGTGGCGATCACCGAGGGCCGCCGCTGCGGCGCGGAGGTCAGGTTCATCGACCTGCCCGCGTGGCACGAGGCGTTCCGGGACGTGAGCAACAGGTACGCCGACGCCGAGCTGCGCTACACCGAGGTCGTCGAGAGGTTGTGCGCGGAGTTCTCCGTCGACAACGTCGACGTGCTCTGGGACCACCTCTTCGAGTCCCAGGACGAGCCGGAGGGCATGGCCGAGTACTTCGACCTGCTGCGCGGCACGGCGACGGCGGACGAGGGCGACTCGGCGCGCGAGGAGTACATGGCGCGCTGGGTGCGGGCGGCGGTGCGCGACGCGGGCGACAGACCCGTCGTCGTGGTCACCGGTGGATTCCACACCGCGGCGCTCAAGGCGAAGCTCGACGGCAGCACGGAATGGCCGGACGTGCCCGAGCGTGAGAGAGGTGCGAGCTATCTCGTGCCGTATTCGCACGCACGGCTGGACGCGTTCACCGGCTACCAGTCGGGCATGCCGTCCCCCGGCTACTACCAGCAGGTGTGGGAGACCGGGGCACGACGGGCGGCGGACTGGCTCGTCGAGTCCGTGGCCACGAGGCTGCGCAAGCGGCAGCAGCCGGTGTCGACCGCGGACCTCATCGCGGCCCACACCCAGGCCGGTGCGCTGGCGCGGTTGCGCGGACACCGGAACCTGGCGCGCACGGACGTCCTCGACGGCCTGACCAGCGCGTTGATCTCCGAGGACCTGACGCAGCCGCCACCGTGGACGCGGCGCGGCACGCTGCAGCCCGGCGCGCACCCGGCTCTGGTCGAGATGCTCGGCGCGCTGCGGGGCGACAAGGCCGGGCGGCTGCACCCGAGCACACCCGCCCCTCCCCTGGTCCACGCGGTGCAGGAACTGCTGAGCACGCACGGGCTCGACCACGAGGGCAAGATCGCGCTCGACCTCACCGAAGCGGCGGCGCTGGAGCGCAGCAGGATCCTGCACCGGCTGAGAGTGCTGCGGATCCCCGGCTTCGAACGCACGAGCGGCCCGTCCGAGGGCGCCCAGCCGCAACTGGACGAGCAGTGGACGCTGCGGCCGGTCGAGGAACGGCTGGCGGCGCTGATCGAAGCGGCCGAGAACGGTGCCACGCTGGAGGAGGCGGCCGGGGTGGCGCTGGAACGCCGGTCGCGGGACGCGCGGCTCGACGACCTGGCCTCGATCCTGTTCGACGCCGTGCTGTGCGGCATCTCGACGTTGTCCGGCAAGGTCAAGGCCTCGCTCGACGAGGGCGTGCGGGAGACCGGCGACCTGGCGGCGCTGGGCCAGGTGCTCGGCGGCGTGCTGGGGCTGTGGCGGCACGACAGGCTGTTCGGCACGAGGAAGGACGCCCTGCTGGGCTCGGTGATCGACGCCGGCACCGCGCGGGTGCTGTGGCTGGTCGAGGGCCTGCACGGCGGCCCGGCGCCGGCGGATCCGCAGCGGCTCAAGGCGATGGCGGCGACCAGGGACGCGGTGCTGCACGCCGGGTCCGCGCTGTCGCTGGACCCGGCGGACGTCACGGGCGTGGCGACGCGCGTGAGCAACGACGTGCAGGCACCACCGGACCTGAGGGGTGCGGCGCTCGGCCTCGCCTGGGCGCTGGGCACGCAGCCGGACGTGCGCAAGATCCGCGGCGTCGAGGCGCTCGGCGACTGGCTCGCGGGGCTGTTCGCGGTCGCGCGCGAGGAGGTGCTCGCGAGCCCCGACCTGGTCGGGGTCCTCGACGAACTGGTCAGCGCGATGACCGAGGACGAGTTCCTGGTGGCGCTGCCCGCGTTGCGGTTCGCGTTCAGCTACTTCCCGCCCAGGGAAAGGGAAACCATCGCGGCGACGGTCCTCGCGCACCGCGGTGTCCGGGGCAACGCGAGAGACGTCACCCGCCTCACCGCCGATCCGGTGCTCGTGGCGGAGGCGATGGCGGTGGAGAAGCGCGTGGACGCGTTGTTGGTGAAGGGCGGCCTGGCATGACGGACCTGGAACGCTGGCGGCTGATCCTCGGCGAGCCCGCCTCGCGCTGCACCGGAGGGCTGCAGGCGGAGGCGGCGCGCCGGGACGCCGCGCTGCAGTGGCTCTACGGCCGCGATCCCGAGCTGGCCGAACGCGGCGTGCGCAAGGGCGGCAGCGAGGACTCGGTGCTGCAGACCGTCGACTGGCTGGACGAGGTGCACACCCTCTTCCCGCGGGAGACGATCGAACGGCTGGAGCGCGACGCCGTCGAGCGCTACGAGATCACCGACGTGGTCACGGATCCCGAAGTGCTGCAACGGATCGAGCCGAACCCGGCGCTGCTGCGCGCGGTGCTGCGGACCAAGCACCTGATGAACCCGGCCGTCCTCGCGATGGCGCGCAAGATCGTCGAGGCGGTGGTCCGGCAGCTGATGGAGAAGCTGAAGACCGAGGTGCGCACGGCGTTCAGCGGCACGAGGTCGCGGCGGCCGAGCATCCACCGCAACTCCCGCAACTTCGACTTCCGGTCGACGATCAGGGCGAACCTCCAGCGCTACCAGCCGGAGGAGCGCAGGCTCTCCATCGAGCACGCGAAGTTCGTCTCGCGCACCAAGAGGAACCTGGAGCAGTGGCAGGTCGTGCTGCTGGTCGACCAGTCGGGCTCGATGACGAGCTCGGTGATCCACTCGGCGGTCACGGCGGCCTGCCTGTGGGGCCTGCCGGGCCTCAAGACGCACCTCGTCGCGTTCGACACCAACGTCGTCGACCTGACGTCCGACGTGACCGACCCGGTCGAGCTGCTGATGAAGGTGCAGCTCGGTGGCGGCACGGACATCTCCAGGGCGGTGACCTACGGAGCCGGGCTCGTCGACAACCCCCGCCGGTCGATCGTCGCCATCATCAGCGACTTCTACGAGGGCGGCGACGACGCGCAGCTGGTGCGCACCGTCAAGGGCCTGTGCGAGCAGGGCACCCACGTGCTCTGCCTGGCAGCGCTCGACGAGGAGGCGAACCCGGACTACGACCGGGTGCTGGGCCAGCGCCTCGCGAACGTCGGCGCCCACGTGGGCGCGATGACCCCCGGAGAGCTCGCGGAGTTCGTTGCGGAGAAGCTCAGGTGACCCGACCCGACCTGCTGGCCCTCACCCCGGACTCGCTGGCGGCCCTCGCCAACCGCGGCCTCGTGAAACGCGCCGCCAAGGAGCTGGACGCGGGCGTCGTCCCGGCGCTCGACACCGATCCGGCCGGTACCGTCCAGGGCAAGTTCCCCGACGGCACCACGACGACGCTGCCGCCGAACACCGCCCTCGACGCCGCCCGGTGCAGCTGTGGCGCCACGGGCGTCTGCCGGCACCGCATCGCCGTGGTCCTCGCCTACCAGCGCACGCAGGAGGCCACCGCGCCCACCGAGCTGTGGTCGCCGGGCGTGGTGACGGACGACGACCTGGTTGCGTTGATGGGCGAACGCACGCTGCGCCGGGCCCGCCGGGCGCACCAGGCGGGCTACCGCGCCAAGCTGCGCCGCCCGACCGCGGAAGACCAGACGGCGCAGGCGGAACTGCCGACGTGCACGGTCACGTTCCTCGTGCCCGGAGACCTCTCCTACGTCCACACCGACGCGGTCAACCGCGACGAGGCGCTGGCACTGGCCGTGTGGGCGTTCCGGGAAGCCGACGCCCAGGGCACCGACACCGTCGACGTGGGCGGATCTCCCACCACCGCGACGGACCTCACCGCCGTCACCGACCTGCTCGACCAGCTGCTGCTGGACGGCGCCACGAACGCGAGCGAGGTGCTGGACGTGGCGTGGCAGCGCCTGCACCGCGACCTGACCGCGCAACGGCTGCACTGGCCGGCCGCCGTGATCACCGACCTGCTCGCGCAGCTGACGGCCTACCGCGGGCGCAGTGCCGACTACGAGGCGGAACGCTTCGCGGCCCTGCTGACCGAGCTGCACGCCCGCACCACCGCCGCCGGTCCGCGGGCCGAGGTGCTCGGCCCGGACGAACCGGCGGAGACGCCGCTGCGCCGCGTCCGCCTCACGGCGCTGGGCGCCCGGATGCGCTCGGAGTCCGCGATGGACGTCTACTTCGCCTCGGGTGACGTGGTGCTGGTGCAGCGCGACACGGCCCTGCGCACCGGTCAGCGGCTGGCGGCGTCGAACGTCGTGTCCGAGTCGGCGACGCGCAGCGCGAGCCGGGCGGTGGCGCTGAAGACGAGCCGCGTGGCCAAGACCTCCCTCACGCCGGTCGGCACGGCGTGGAACGACCTCCCGCAGGCCCTGGTGGTCGACGACTACGAGGCGACGGCCGCGCACCTGGCCGGCCTGCCACCGCGCCAGGTCCGCGCGAGGGTCGAGGCGGAACTGGTCCGCGCGGTCCGCGTCACGGAGGTGTCCGGCCTGGCCTACGACCCGGCCGCGCAACGCCTCACCGCCACGCTCCACGGCCCCACCGGTGCGACGTGCCTGCTCGAAGCAACGCACCGGGCCACCGCACCGCACTCGCTGGACGCGTTGGCGGCGGCACTGCGCGCCGGCCCGACGATGATCACCGGCAGCGTCCGGCGGCACCGCGGCACGCTGGTGGTCGACCCGCTGGCCGTGCGGACCGAGGCGGGCGTGGTCGTGCTGGACGTGGCGACGGGCACGACCCCGCAGCCGCTGCCGCCGGGCTCGGCGACGGCCGATCCGCTGAGCGCCGCCGTGGACAGTGCGCTGACCGTCCTGGCCGAGGCGTCACACCGGGGCCTCGACCACCTGACGGGCAGCCTGCTGGCCCGCGTGCGGGAAGTGGGCGCACACCTGCACGCCGCGGGTCTGCGCACGGCGGCGGCCACCGTCACCGCGTTCGCCGAGTCCCCGTCCGCACCGACGTGGCTCGCGGCGAACCTGCGGCTCCTGGTGACCGCCGACGCCCGCTGAGGCCCGCACCTCACCTCCGGCGGACGCCCACGAGGTCGGCGCGTCCCCGGGACCGCCGATCACGACCGGCGTCCGCCGGGATCTCCGGTCCGGGCACGACGGACGAGGTCGGGTCGATGCGTTGCGACAGGACGTAGTCCTCGGCGGCCTCGGCTACCCGGCCGAGCCGTTCGAGCACGAAACCGCGCAGGTAGGCGGCTCGGGCGGCACCCCAGCCGCCCAGCGCGACGCCCTTGCCGTAAGCCTCCAGGGCCGCCTCGAGCTGCCCGCACGCGGCGAAGGCGTCGCCCTGCAACGCCCACGTCCGGTCGTCGCCGGGGCTGAGTTCGGCGAGTTCGGCCGCGTAGCCGATCGCGCGCTGGCCGAGCCCCACGGCGAGGTGGGTTCGCACGAGGAAGCAGTGCAGGGCGTAGGCCTCGTCCGCCCACGCCAGGCCGTCGACCTCGGCGGAACCCGGCGTGGTCGTGCGCAGCGACTCCAAGGCGCGCCCGAGCAGCCTGTGCGTCTCGCTGATGTCGCGCCGCACGAACGGAACCGCGGCGATCGCCCGGTGCAGCCGGGCGCGCTGCAGGGCGGCCGCGAAGCCGTTCTGCGGCAGTTCGGACGATGCTTTCGTCGCCAGCGCGGCGGCGGCCCGCATCGAGGTGGAGTCGGCTCCGCGGGCGGCGTTGCGGAAGACCACGAACAGGGCCAGGTCGCGGCGCACCTCGGCGGGCAGGCCGGACCGCGCGCCGCGCAGGGCCATCGCCTCGACGGCGGAGGACGGCAGGTGGCAGCGCAGGACGGCGAGCTCCTCCACCGCGAGGCCGGGCGAGAACACGTGCCGACGCGGGTCGATCACCGCCAGGCCGATCACGGACGCCGCCTGCTGCGGGTAGCCGAGGCGCAGCAACAGGTCGCAGGCCAGGCGCCGTTCGGGGACGCGCAGCGGGCCGCGGGCGCGTTCGTGCACGCGCCACCACAGTTCGGAGGCGAGGTCCACCGGGAACGTCGTCATGTCCGGGCCGGCGCCGTCGAGCCGGCCCCAGCTCGCGGCCGTCAGCAGGCGCTGCCGGGCGGACGGCGGCGGTTCGAAGCGCGGGACGGCCGCCGACTCCCCCGCGACGAACGCGCGGGCCTGGGCGTGGGTGATCCGGGCGTGCAGGGCCGAGGTCGCGCCGGGAGCGGACAGGCCCCCGTAGACGCGGCAGGCCACGGGAACCCCTGCGGTGCGCAGGGCGCGCAGGCGGGTGGCCAGTGCGGGCGGGCTCGGGTCGGTGCGGTACCGCGGCATCGCGGTCATGCTGGCCTCCCTGGTCAGTTCAGCAGTTCCCAGCCGCGCCGGGTCAGGCGGTGGCGGACCGACCTGCCGTTGCGGTGGGTCGAGACGAAGCCGGCGGTGCGCAGGGCGGTGGCGTGTTGCGACGCCGTGGGCAGGCTGATGCCCACGTGCCTCGCCAGCTCGGTGGTGGTGCGTTCGGATGTGAGCGCCCGCAGCACGAGGGTGCGGGTGCGGCCGAGGGCCGGTTCGAGGCTGGCGCCGCTCGGCTGCGGTGCGGTGATCGGGTAGAAGAGCAGCGGCTGGGGTTCGGTGAACATCGACACCGCCGGGCGGGTCAGCCCGTTCAGCACCGGCACGATCAGCATTCCGGTGCCGCGCAGGGAGATCTCGGTGTCCCAGCCGAGCTCGACGTGCAGGGCGGGTGAGGTCCACGAGATCGACGGGTGCAGGTGGCCGAGCAGCTCTCCGAGTCCGCGCGACACCGCCTGCGACGACCTCAGGCGCACCTCGGCGTCGAACGCCTGGCGCGTCTGCGACCAGTGCGGCCCGAGCAGGTCGCGGAAGCCGGTGGTCAGCGCCGAGCGCAGGTCGCGGCGGGAGGTCTGCGTGCCGGACGCGAGCGATCTCAGCCACGGCGAGGTCGTGCCCACGCTCGCGACCTGGTCGCGCACCCTCGCGCAGGGCACGTCGAGCACCTGCCGCACGGCCTCGTCGAAGTCGGGACGCGCGGAGCCCAGGAAGTCGGGGATGAACCGGCCGGGCCTGACCAGTTCGACCAGCGGGCGGATCCTCGGCAGCAGCAGGCGGTCCCAGTCACCGCCGTGGACCGTGAAGACGAGCTCGTACATCGGCAGCGGGGCCGGCGCGAACCTGGTGCGCGCCAGGTCTTCCAACTCGAACAGAATCGTCAGACCGCGGCCCTTCGCCACGGTTTCGGACAGCACGATCGGCATTTGCTTCCCCCCGGAGTGCAACCACTTCCGACGGTACGCAGGAATCGTTGTCCGGTGTCGGGTTTCTCCGGGGTTGACAACGTTCAGCGGACAAACTCAGACGAGCGGTCCAGTTTGTTCCGTGAGCTTGAGCAGCAGGTCACGGGTGTGTTCGCGTTCTTCGTCCGTCTCCTGGCCGCGCCACAGAAGATCAGCCAAAGTCACCCCGTCGAGTGCACGGGAAATGAGGTCCGCGCGGTGCGGGTGCAGGCCGTCTGAATCGGTTTGCCGGCGCCAGCGGTCCGCCGCGACGTCGAGGCGCTGCTGCAGTTCCGGAACGCCCAGCAAGGCCGTCACGACGGACGGGTGCGACCAGAGGTCGTCGTACGGCGCGAAGGTCGCCCTGATGTGCGCACGGGTCCACCGGCCCGGCACGTCCTCCGGTTCGAGCAGGCTCTCCACCGTCGCGTCGTAGTGGTCGAACCACTCCTCGATCAGGCCGACGATCAACGCCTGCTTGGACCGGAAGTGGTGCAGCAGGCCGCCCTTGGAGACGCCCGCCTCCTTCGCCACGGCGTCGAGGCTGACGTTCGGGCCTTGCGCGATCAACGCGCGCGCGGCGGCCGCGAGCACCTCTCGGCGGGTGCGGGGTGCGTTGCGCTGCTCTCCGGGCATCCGGTCAACCTAGCGTTCGCCGAACCAACCGTCTAGACGGTACGTTAATCTGCAGACCGGATGGTCGGCACAAGGGGGTTGTCGTGCGGAGGTGGGCCGCGCTGGGCGTGCTCGCGCTCGCGTTGCTGTTGATCGCCGTGGACGGCACGGTGCTGGCTCTCGCGCTGCCCGCGCTGCGCCAGGACCTGGCGCCGACGGACGCGCAGGTGCTGTGGATCGGCGACGTCTACTCGTTCGTGCTGGGCGGCCTGCTCATCACGATGGGCACGCTCGGCGACCGGATCGGCCGCAAGAAGCTGCTGCTCACAGGTGCGTTCGGCTTCGGGGTCGCATCGCTGCCGGCGGCGTTCGCCCCGTCGCGGAGTGGCTGGTCGTGGCCCGCGCCCTGCTCGGCGTCGCCGGCGCGACGATCATGCCGTCGACGCTGTCGATCATCCGCAACCTGTTCACCGACCCCGCCGAGCGCACGAAGGCGGTGGCGGTCTGGGCGGCGACCGCGACGGCCGGTGCCGCCCTCGGCCCGCTGATCGGCGGGGCGCTGCTGGAGCACTTCTGGTGGGGCTCGGTGTTCATCGTCAACCTGCCGGTGATGGCGGCGCTGGTCGTGTTCGGCGCGTGGTGGCTGCCCGAGTCGCGGGATCCCGACCCCGGCCCCTTCGACCTCGTGTCCGCGGCGCTGTCCGCTGTCGGCGTGGTGCCGCTGGTGTACGCGGTGAAGGAGGTCGCGCTGGCCGGTCCCACGTGGACGGCGCTGGTGGCCGGGCTGCTGGGCGTGGCGGGGCTGTGGCTGTTCGTGCGGCGGCAGCAGGCGTCCGAGCACCCCATGATCGACGTGGGGCTGTTCCGCACACCCGCGTTCAGCGGTGCCGTGGGCGCCGGCGTGATCGCGATCTTCGCACTGACCGGGCTGGTGTTCTTCCTGTCGCAGTACTTCCAGAACGTGCTGGGCTACTCGCCGCTCGAGGCGGGGTTGCGGGAACTGCCGCTCGGTCTCGCCGGGGTGCTCGTCGTCGTGGCGATCGGGCCGGTGGTGCGGCTGCTCGGGCGTGGCCGGGCGATCGCCCTCGGCCTGCTGGTCGGCGCGGGAGGACTGACGATCGTCGGCTTCTGGTCGAGCTACGGCCCGATCGCGGTGGCGCTCGTGCTCCTCGGCGCCGGCGTGGGGCTCGCGCTCACGCTCACCACCGACGCCGTGGTGTCCGCCGTGCCCGCGGACAAGGCCGGCGCGGCGTCGGCGGTGTCGGAGACGGCCTACGAGCTCGGTGCGGCACTGGGCATCGCCGTGCTCGGGACCGTGCTGTCGGCGTGGGCGCGCGCCGGCACCTTCACCGAGGCGGTGCGGGGAACCTCACTGGTGGCGGCCGCGCTCCTGGCCGTGGCGTCCTTTGTGGCCTACCGGATCATTCCGGGCGGTTCGCCTCGGCCAGCCGTTGGTGCAGGCGCTCCCTGATCTGCTCCGGGGTGTAGGCGGCGCGGCGGCGCTGGTTGCGGGCCGCGACCACGCCGCTCGCCGCGACACCCGCGAACGCCGCCAGACCGATCACCTTCCACAGCTTCATGTGCCTAGGCTACTGGCCCATGGCGACAACACTGGACCAAGCCGTGGAGATGACCCGCACCGGGGACGTGTGGGTGTTCCGCGGGCGCAGTGCGGCCGACCGCGCGATCCAGGCGATGACGAACAGCCCGGTGAACCACGTCGGCATGGCGATCGTGCTGGACGACCTGCCGCCGTTGATGTGGCACGCCGAGCTCGGCAAGTCGCTCGAGGACATGTGGAGCGGCACGCACCAGCGCGGGGCGCAGCTGCACGACCTGCGCGACGCCGTGGTGACGTGGCACGACAAGTACGGGCAGCGGGCGTGGCTGCGGCAGCTCGACCACGAGGTGACGCGGGAGATGGAGGATGCGGCGCTGCGGACGGTCGCGCGCCTGGACGGCACGCCGTTCCCGTCGACCGCCAGGCTCGCGTCGCGCTGGCTGCGCGGGCGGGTCCCGTTGCGGCCCGGGAACGACGCGAGCATCGAGAGCGCGTTCTGCGCGGAGATCGTGGCCGTGACCTACGAGGAGATGGGGCTGCTGCCCCGGCGCAGGCCCAACTGGTACGACCCGGGCCGCTTCTGGAGCGGCGACGACCTCGACCTGCTCGGCGGCGCGAAGCTCGGCAAGGAGATCGAGATCGTCGTGCTGTGAAAACCCTGTCCGCTCCAGGACTGATAATCATCAGCCCCTTGACCGGGAAAGTGGGACCGCCACACCATGGCAGCGGTCTCACCCTGGGAGCTGACAACGATGTCACGACTGCTCGTCCTCGTGCTCGCCCTGCTGTTGCCCGCCGTCCCCGCCCACGCCGCACCGACCTCCTGGACCGTCACCGGACCGGGCCAGGTCACCGCAGAAATAGCCCTGAACAGCGGAAATCTGACACTGGCCGTGCGCAGGCAGGGCCGGACGGTGCTCCAGCCCGCCCGCGTCGGGCTCACGACGACGACAGCCGACCTCACCTCCGGGCTGACGTTCACCGGCCGCACTGACCGCGTTGTCATCGAGCGCTACTCGATGCCGCACGGCAAGCGGGCGCAGCGCACGACCAGGATGACCGAGACCCGCCTCGGCTTCCGCACGACCTCCGGCGGTTTCGACCTCGTCGTCCGCGCCGCACCGGACGGCGTCGCCTACCGGTACGTGCTGCCGGCCGCCGCGACCGTCACCGGGGAGGCGTCGAGCTTCTCGCTGCCGGCCGGGTCGAAGGCGTGGCTGCTACCCTACAACGCCTGGTACGAGGCCAACCGCGTGCGCACCACGGCCGGTGAGGCCACCGGCGACTTCGGCTACCCGTCGCTGTTCCAGAACGGCCAGGACTTCGCACTGCTCACCGAGTCCGATGTGGACGGCAGGTACGCGGGCAGCAGGCTGCGCAAGCAGGGCGACGGCTTCCAGGTCGTGCTCGCCGACGACCGGGTCGACTCGACCGGCACGACGCCGTGGCGCACCGCGATCGTCGGCGACCTGAAGACCGTCAGCACCTCCACGCTCGTCGACGACCTCGCCACCCCGTCGAAGCTCGCCGACCAGACGTGGATCGAGCCGGGCAAGGTCGCGTGGTCGTGGCTGAGCGAGCACTCCAGCCCGAGCGACTTCGCGCGGCAGAAGCAGTACGTCGACTTCGCCGCCCGCAACGGCTGGGAGTACGCGCTGGTCGACGAGGGCTGGAGCTCCGCGTGGGTGCCGGAGCTGATCCGCCACGCCCGCGCCCAGGGCGTCGAGATCCTGCTGTGGCTGCGCTGGAGCGACCTCGACACGCCGCAGGAACGCGACACCGTGCTGCCCAGGATCAAGCAGTGGGGCGCCAAGGGCGTGAAGCTCGACTTCATGGAGTCCGACTCGCAGGACCGCTACCGCTGGTACGACGCGGTGCTGCAGAAGACGGCCGACCTGAAGCTGATGGTCAACTTCCACGGTTCCACCATCCCGCACGGCCTCGCCCGCACCTGGCCGCACGTGCTCACGATGGAGGCCGTGCGCGGCGCCGAGAACTATCCACCCGCCGCCAACAACCCCGTGCAGTTCTTCACCCGCAACGTCGCCGGCTCCATGGACTACACGCCCGTGTCGCTGGAAGTCGGCACGAAGGAGGCGTCGATCGCGCACGAGGTCGCGCTGCCGGTCGTCTACGAGTCGGGCTGGACGCACTTCGCGGACAAGCCCGAGGCCTACGAACGGCACCCGCAGGCGTTGCGCTACCTCAACCAGCTCCCGACCGCCTGGGACGAGACCCACCTGCTCGACGGCGACCCCGACACGCACGCCGTCGTCGCCCGCCGCCACGGCGACCGCTGGTTCGTCGGCGGCATCACCGCCGAGGACCGCACGCTCCAGGCACCGCTCGGCTTCCTCGGCGGCGGCCAGTGGCTCGTCGAGACCGTCCGCGACCCCGCCACCAGGGCCGACGTCGTTCGCGACACGCAGGTCCTGCGCGGCGGCGACACCCTGTCCGTCCCGGCTCGGCGCCACGGCGGCTTCGCGGCCGTCCTCTGCCGCTATCAGCCCGGCCTGCGGACGTGCGACCAGCCGATCCGCCAGGTCCCGAAGACCACGCTCACCGTCTCCCCCGCCGGCACCACCGACACCCCGCCCGGCTCGTCGATCGAGGTGTCGGGCACGTTCACCAACGGCGACCAGGAGATCCGCGACGTCCGGCTGACCGCCACCGCGCCCGAGGGGTGGTCGGTCACCGGCCCGGTCGTGCGGCGCGGCCGGATGGCACCGGGTGAGTCGATCAGCGGCCGGTGGCAGCTGCGGGCCGGCACGCGGACCGGCGCGGTCGACCTGCCGGTCGTCGCCACGTTCGGGGAGGTCCACGTCGAGCAGGCCGTCAAGGCGTTCGTCCCGCCGCCGCCACCCCGCAACGGCGCGCAGGTCAGCGACCTGCCGTTCACGAGCGAGACCAACGGCTGGGGCCCGGTCGAACGCGACAGGTCCAACGGCGAGAACTCCGGCGGTGACGGCGGCCCGTTGTCCGTCGGCGGGGTCACCTACGCCAAGGGCATCGGAGTGCACGCGCCGTCCGAGGTCTCGGTCTACCTCGGCCGTGCCTGCGAGCGCTTCACCGCGAAGATCGGCCTCGACGACGAGACCACCGAACCGGGTTCGGTCGTCTTCCAGCTCACGGGCGACGACGGAAAGCCGCTGTACGACAGCGGGATCGTGCGCGGGAAGGGTGCGGCACTGCCGGTCGACGTCGACGTCACCGGCGTGCGGATGCTCGGCCTGCGCGTCACCGACGGCGGCGACGGCCGCAACTTCGACCACGCCGACTGGGTGGAGGCCGCCCTGACATGCTGATCAACCGCAGAACGTTCCTGGCCGCCTCGGGGCTGCTGACGCTCACACCGGGCATCGCGCTCGCGCAAGGCGCGCAGGTCAAGGACACCTACCACGAGGTGCTGCTCCGGCACACGAGGTGGGCGGAGACCCAGTACGACAGCACGGCGAAGCGCTACCGGCGCACGGACTTCGGGTTCGCCGTCGTGCTCGGCAACGCCGTGCTGCTGACGCGGGGCACCTACGACGCCGCGCTCGCGGGCATCGAGAAGGAAGTGCTGCGCGAGCACACCCTCGCCACGATCAAGCACTTCGCGGCGAGCAACGTGCTCGCCGGTGGCGCCGAGTGGGGCAAGACCCTGTTCTGGGACACCACCTTCCAGTCCTACTTCGTGCTCGCGGCCCGGCTGCTGTGGCCCGACCTCGACGCGGCGACCCGGGCGAACGTCGAGGCCATCGCACGCGGCCAGGCCGACTACACGACGTCGCTCGGCACGGCCGACGACCCGCGCTCGGGCAGCTGGACGCCCAACGGCCTCGTCGGCGGCCACCGCGGCGACACCAAGCTGGAGGAGATGGGCGTCTACGCCCAGGCCCTCGCGCCCGGCCTGGCCTGGCACGGCGACGGCCCTGGCTGGCGGGAGGCGTTCGGCCGGTGGAGCCGCAACGAGGCGGGGCTGCCCGCCGCCGACCTCGCCAATCCTTCCACAGTGGACGGCGGGGCGGTCTCGGCCAACACCGCCACGAACCTGCACGACACGTTCATCGTCGAGAACCACGGCTCGTTCGGCCCGCACTACCAGGAGGAGCTCTGGCGCACCTCCGGCCGCAACGCCGTGCACTTCCTGCTGGCGGGCAGGCCGCTGCCCGAGGTGCTGACGAAGCAGCCGAACGGGGAGCTGTTGTGGCGCACCATCCTCGCCACGATGAGCGACGCCGGCGAGCCGTTGATGCCGATGGTCAACGACCGGGAGCACCTCTACGGCCGTGACGTCATCCCGCTCGCCTTCCGCTCCACCGTGCTGGCCGACCCGATGGCCGCCCGCGCCGAAGCCGCGCTCGCGTCGCGGCTGCTCGCCTACCAGGCCCACCCGCCGGTCCACCGGCTCGCGAAGTTCTCCGGTGAGGCGAAGTACGAACCGGAGGCACGCGCCGAACTCGCCATCAGCTACCTGCTGCACGAACTGCGACCGCCCGCGGAACCGGTGTCCGAGGAGGACTTCTTCGCCCGCGCGTCGATCACGATCGACCACGGCTCCGACCCCGGTCTGCTGACCCACCAGTCGGCGGCCGCGTGGGCGGGCACGGTGACGAAGCCGGGGTTCACGAAGCTCGCCTGGCAGCCCGCGCACGACGACTGGCTGTTCAAGATCAGCGGCTCCACCCCGATGCTGCTTCCCCGCGAGACCGTGACGGGGCGCAACACCGTTGCCTACCAACGGGTGCGCGACGGTATCGACGCCACGGCGAGCCTGCTGCGGTTCGCGGGCGGGTTCGCCGGCACCGCCACGCTCCCGACCGGCACGGTCGTGTGCGCGCTGCCCCGGCCCGGCCGCGTGGACGTGCACAACCTCGCCATGGCCGGGATGCCCGGACTCACCGGCTCGCGGACGTACACCGGGGCCGCCGGCCGCGTGACGGTGAAGGCGCGTGAAGGGTTCCGCGTCGACGAGCTGTCGTTCCCCGCGACGACGGCACGCCACGTCCGGATGCTCGGCGTGACGCCCCACGCCACCTACGGCTACTCCCTCTTCGAGTTCGAGGTGGACCAGGCCAGGGGCACGGCGACGGCGTCGTCCGCGGACCCCGGCTACGAGCCCTCCAAGGCGGTGGACGGCGATCCGGGCACGCGCTGGGCCGTCGCCCGTGCCGAACGCGGCCGCGCCGACAGCTGGCTCTCCGTCGACCTCGGCACCGCCAGGACCGTGCAGCGGGTGCGCCTGCGGTGGGAGACGGCGGCCGCGGTCGCCTACCGCGTCCAGACGTCCCCGGACGGTGCCGCGTGGACGACGGTGGCCGAGTACCCGAGGCCGGACCTCAGCACCACCGGCTGGCTCGACGTGGACGGCAGGGCGGGGTTCGTGGCGCGCTCGGCCGACCCGTTCACGGTCCAGGGCGACTCGATCACCGTGCCGTCCGGGATCGTCGAGGGGTACGTGAAGGCCGACCTCCGCTCGATCGCGGCGGAGCCCGCCCCGGTGTGCCCCGCGAACGTCCGGGCGAGCACCGCCGACGGGTTCCTCTGCCTGTTCAACCTCTCGGACGCGGACGTCACCGGAACCGTCCGCCTGCACGGCTCCCGGCTGTACCGGGGCACCCAGACCACGACGCGGACGGGCACGGACTACGCCCTCACCCTGCCCGCCGCCACGGCGAGGGTCGAGACCCCGTGGTTCACCGCGCAGGACATGCCGCCGGGCGTCAAGGCCGTCGTGCACGACGGCAGGCGCGTCACGTTCAGCGGTGGCCCGGCGAGGTTCACGCTGGTCCACCGGGACGGGTTCCGGCTGCCGGTCGTCCTCGGAGGACCCTCCGAGCGCACGGTGACCGTCCCGCAGGCGAAGCCGTTCCCGTTCGACGACCTCGCGCTCGGGCGCGTCACGTTCCCCCACTCCGTGCTGCCGCCGGGGATGAGCGCCCCGGCGAACGCGGTCGACGGTGAGCAGGACACGGCGTGGAAGCCCGGCCGTGACGGCCGCATGGTCGTCGATCTCGGGTCCGTCCAGCCGATCGGCAGCGTGAGTCTGAAGTGGACGGACGGCACGCCGCCGCCGCACACCGTCACCTACAGCCTCGACGGCAGGTCCTACGGAACCGGCAGGACCGCCCGGTACGTGGCCGTCTCGACCGGGTGGCGGCCGGGGCACGCGTCGCTGAGGAGCGTTTCGGTGCGACGATGACGGCATGCCGGAACTGCTGGGAACCGCGTCATTCCCGTCGGGCGACCTGCTGCTGATCGACTTCGGGCTGCTCAGGACCTGGTCGGGCGATCGGCCGCCGCTGGTGGAGGAGGGCCACGCGCCGCAGCACGTCGTCGAGCGGGCGAACGCCGCCGCGGACTTCGAGGTCGTCGGTCCCCAGGCCGCCGAGGCCGTGCGGGCGGTGGACCTGGCGGCGGTCAAGGGCCGCTACGGCTTCGACCTGCCCGCCGACGGCGAGCTCCTGGTCTCGGCCGTGGCCCGCACCGGGTTCGACGCGTCGGTCCGCCGGGTCGGGCGCATGCCGCACCTGGCCCGCGTGCGGGCCCTGCTCGACGACCAGCCCGGCGCCGAGGTGCCGTTCCACGGCGCGTGGGCGGTGGCGGTGCGCGGCGTGCCAGGAGGACCGCTGCGGGTGCTGGGCGAGCGGATGGACCCGGACGGCCCGGACCGGGGCAGGTGGCACTCGGTGTGGGTGGCCTGCGCGGAGGGCGTCGTGGCCCAGTCGGTCGAGTGCGGCTACGTGCTGGTCGACGAGGCCCGCCTGCTCTTCGCCGACGCCACGGCGTTGACGGCCTGGCGCACCGACGCCCCCGCCGACGGGCTCTTCGACCTCGCGTTCTGGGGCCGTGACGCCGACGAGGTGGCGGCCCGCGTCTCGGTGCCACCGTCCACAGCGGACGACGAGCGGCGCTGGACCGACCTCTCCTCCGAGGAGGTGCGGGCCCGCCACGAGGAGCTCGAGGCGCTCCGGGACGGCGGTCTGGAGTTCGCGCTCGACCTCCGGCCGCACGACGACCACTTCCGGGTGCTGCGCCGGATGCGGTCCAGCCCGGCCGGGTCGGGCACGGTCGAGGTGGGCGGCGCGCCGATGACCGGCTGGTTCACGACCTGGGGCGACGGGGCGTTCCCCGTGTACCGCGACCTCGCCGCGGACGGCACGCTGCTGCGGGTCAGGGTGGAGCTCGGCGCGCCGGAGATCGTCGTGCGGCAGCGGCGGTTCGAACGGCTCTGGTTCGGCGACCTCGCGAAGATGGCGATCGTCTCGGCACGGGTGGCGCAGGACGGCGAACCGGTGCGGTGGCTGTACCGGGAGCACGCCGAGCGCGAGCAGGACAGCGGCTGGCGGGTGTTCGCGGGCGACGAGTCGCAGGAGTACGCGGACGACTCGCGCAACGCCGAGCTCATGCCGTTGCGCGAACTGCTCCGGCTCGACGGCGAGCTGGAGCCCTTGTTCGGCCAACCGCACGGTGCCGCCTTCGAACGGGCGGAGACGGGTTTCGTCCCGGTGAGGCGTGTTTAGCCGCCGACCGTCTGGCAAACCAGAGGCATGTTCGACGGATTGCGTTCCGCTGCACGGGAAAGCGTCCTTCGTTCACTCTGGGACGTGCCGCGGCTGATGCGGCACCCCGTGTGGCGCGAGACCGATCCCGACCAGGGCGGCGGCCTGGGCGTGGTGCTCGTCCCCGGCTTCGGGGCAGGCGCCACGAGCCTGCTGCCGGCCGCCTCGTGGCTGCGTGCCCGCGGCTACGCACCGACGAACGCGGGCGTGGGCCTCACCGTCGGCTGCACCGCCGACCTGCTGGCGAAACTCCTGCACAGCACCGAAGAGCACGCCGAGCGCACCGGTCGTCCGGTGGTGCTGCTCGGCCAGAGCCGCGGCGGCGGCATCGCGCGCCTGGCCGCCGCCCGGCGGCCTGACCTCGTCTGCGGACTGGTGATGATGGGCAGCCCGGTCCTGGACCCGATGGGCGCGCACCCGAGCGTCATGCGCGTCGCCCGGTTCCTGACCCGCCTGGCCTCGGCGGGCGTCCCCGGCCTGCTGAACGACGACTGCCTGAGCGGCCCGTGCTTCGACGAGCACATCAAGGACCTCACCGAACCCCTGCGGGTGCCCGCGATCTCGATCTTCTCGCGCAGGGACGGCGTGGTGCCGTGGCAGCTGTGCCAGGACCCGTGCGCGGACTGCGTCGAGGTGTACAGCACGCACACCGGCATGGGCTTCGACCCGGCCGTGTACGAGGTGCTGGGCCCGATCCTCGCCTCCTGGGCTCAGGTGACGGGCACGATCCGCGCGTCGAGCAGCACCCCGTCCTCGACGTCGAGCAGCCCGAGCGTGCCCTGCGGCTGACGGCGCTTGTCGGTCGGCGACCCGGGGTTGAACACCCGCGCGCCGTCCTCCTCCTCGTCCCACGGGATGTGCGAGTGTCCGAACACGACCAGCCGCGCCCCGGGAAACCTGCGCCGCATCCGCGCCATCCGCCCAGCCTTCTGCCCGCTGTCGTGGACCATCGCGAACGGCAACCCCGCGATCTCCCCCTCGACGGTCTCGGGCGCACCCCAGGCCACCACGTCGGGCCCGTCGTTGTTGCCGCACACCGCGACCACCGGCGCGTACTGCTCCAACTCCTCCAGCACGGGCGCAACGCAGACGTCCCCGGCGTGCAGGATCAGCTCAGCCGACCGCAGGTGCTGCGCCACGGCAGGTGGGCACCGCTTCCAGAACCGGGGCGCGTGGGTGTCCGACAGCACAACGACTCTCACTCCGCGACCGTAACAACCAGGCCGCGCGCTCACCGGACAAGGCAGCACCCGCGCGTAACGGCGAAGCCGACCCGATCGAGCCAGATGGCTTCGAGCAGTGGTGATGACGCGACCACGACGGCGATTGTGTCTTGACTTCGGACACAAGGCGACTCCGCCGGACCCAGGCGCCGGCCACCCCGTCCACAAACGTTTACCTCACCGGATCGCGGGTATCTCCCGACAATGGCACGAGCGATCTGGAGCGGGTCCATCAGCTTTGGACTGGTCACCATCCCGGTGGAGCTGTACAGCGCCACCGAGGACCACACCGTGCACTTCAACCAGTTCCAACGCGGCACCTCCGACCGCATCCGCTACAAGCGGGTCAACGAACGCACAGGCCGGGAAGTCCCGTACGACAAGATCGTCAAGGGTCACGAGGTGGACACCGGCGAGTTCGTCGTGGTGGAACCCGAGGAACTGGACGAGATCGCCCCTGGCCGCAGCCGGACCCTGGACATCGAGGCGTTCGTCGACATCGACGAGATCGACCCGGTGCACTTCCAGAAGACCTACTGGCTGGGCCCGACCAAACCCGAGTTCTCCCGCCCGTACCTCCTCCTCGCGCAGGCGATGAAGAAGACGAACCGGGCGGGCATCGCCATGTTCGTCATGCGCGGCAAGCAGTACCTCACCGCGCTCACGGAGGACAAGGGCATCCTCGCCGTGCACACGCTGTTCTTCGCCGACGAGATCCGCAAGCCGAAGGACGTGCTGGACGTCGTGCCGGAGGGCCGGGCGCCGCGCGGCAAGGAACTCGACATGGCGGTGTCGCTGGTGGAGTCCATGGCCGACGACTGGCGTCCCAAGGACTACCGCGACACCTACACCGAACGCGTCACCGAGCTGATCAAGGCGAAGCAGAAGGGCAGTAAGATCAAGGTCGAGGACGAGCCGGCCGAGGCGACCGGGATCGTGGACCTCATGGACGCGTTGCAGCGCAGTGTCGAGGCGAGCAAGAAGAAGCGCGGCAAGAAGGTCAGCTGACGACGAGCGCCGTCGCGTTGTCGGTGCCGCGTGCGTACAGGGCCGCGCGCACCAGGCGTTCCGCCGACGCGTTGCCGGACATGATGGCCTCGATGCCGTTGTGCCCCAACGGTCCGTAGACGCCGTCGGACACCAGCACGAGCCGCGGCGCGCGGGTGAACGCACGGCCGATGTTCTCGGGTGTGGCGTGGCGGACGGTATTCGTCACGACGTGCTCCATGCGGCGTTCGGCCTTGATGCCGCGCTCACGGAAGTACTCGGCGACCGTGTGGTCCGTGGTGAGCTGCACGAGGTCCTCGCCGTCGGACGCGTACGCGCGGGCGTCGCCGGCCCAGGCCACGTCGAAGCCCCCGCCGGGGCGGGCCGTGGCGACCACGACCACCGCGTCCCCGGTGTGGACCTGCAGGGCGTCGCGGGCGGCGAGGACCGCGGCGACCGGGTCGGTGGGCAGGGCGGCGGCGCGGGCGGCGGCCCACGCGGCTTCGGCGGCCGCGGTCGAGTCGCCCACCCCGTCGGCGACGACGAACGTGCGGCGGCCGACGGCGAAGGCGTCGGCGTTGTGCGTGCGCGGACCGCGGTCCGTCGCGTGGGTCACGGTGAGCGCGGTGCCCAATGGCATGGTGCCCAGCGGCATGGTGCCCAGCGGCATGGTGCGATCGATCAGCATGGCGGACCTCCCTGACCTCCACTGAGCCGTGCGCGGCTGGGAGTCTGCTGTCAGGACCCTGAGAATTCCTCTAGAACTTCGCCGCCCGGCGGAACCTGTCCGCTGCCCGCAGCAGCGCGGCGGAGAGTTCCGGCGGGGAGACGACCTCGAACTCGACCGTGATGCTCGCGAGCATGAACACCACGTCGTCCATCGTCTCGCCGCCGACGCGCACGTGGCACGAGTTTTCGTCCACAGCCGAAACCTCGCCGTAGCTGCGCCACTCCACCGCCTGAGAGGCGGGCACACCGAGTCGCACGACGCCCTGCACGGGCCACCGATCGGCGACACGGGCCGCCACGAACGCCCCCGCGTCACCGCCGGGGATCTCACGGGGCGTGAACCGGGCGCCGAACGGCGTGCGCACGTTCATCCGATCGAGTCGAAAGGTCCGCCAGTCGTCCCGGAGCACGTCCCACGCGACCAGGTACCACCGCCTGCCCCACGTCACGAGCCGGTGGGGCTCGACCTCGCGCAGGGACTCCTCACCCGAGTGCCCGACGTAGCCGAACCGGAGCCGCTGCCGGTCGCGGCAGGCCGTGCCCACGAGCGTGAGCAGCCCGGACTCGACCACGGGCCCGGAGCCGGTGTGCGGCACGGTCGCGATCTCCAGCGCCGCCACCCGGTGCCGCAACGCCGAGGGCAGCACCTGCTCGACCTTCAGCAACGCCCGCACGGCCGTCTCGCCGATGTTCTCGATGCCGCTCGCGGTACGCAGCCCGACCGCCACGGCCACCGCCTCGTCGTCGTCGAGCAGCAACGGCGGCAACTGCGCGCCCGAGCCGAGGCGGTATCCACCGCCGGACGTGCCCATCGACGCGTGCACCGGGTAGTCGAGCGCGCGCAGCTTCTCGACGTCACGCCGCACGGTGCGAGTGGTGACACCCAGCCGTTCGGCGAGTTCCGCACCGGACCACTCACGGCGCGACTGCAGCAGACCGAGCAACTTGAGCAAACGAGCCGAGGACACTGTAGGACCATATCTGTCCTACAGTCCTCATAGCGTCACGAGCATGAAGCCGTTCGAGATCGCCATCCCCCAGTCCGACGTCGACGACCTGCACCGCCGCCTCGACCAGACCCGCTGGCCCGACCCCGTCGCCGGCGCGGGCTGGGCCCAGGGCACCCCGCAGGAGCACCTGCAGGAGCTCGTCCGGCGGTGGCGGAACTTCGACTGGCGCGAGCAGGAGCGGCGGCTCAACGAGATCCCGCAGTTCGTCACCGAGGTCGACGGCGTCCCGCTGCACTTCCTGCACGTCCGCAGCGCCAGGAAGGACGCCGAACCGCTGCTGCTCACCCACGGCTGGCCGACGACCTGCTTCGCGTTCGAGGCGATGATCGAGCCGCTGAGCCGCGACTTCCACCTCGTGGTCCCTTCGGTGCCGGGCTTCGGGTTCTCCGGACCGACGAGGGAGCTCGGCTGGACGATCCCACGCGTCGCGGACGTGGTCGCGGAACTCATGCGCCGCCTGGGTTACGACCGGTACGTCGCCCACGGCTACGACTACGGCGCCATGCTGACCCGCCGGCTCGGGATGCGGGACGAGGTGCGCGCGATCCACGTCAACCAGATCTTCTCCGCGGGCGTCACGGCCGAGACGGCCGACATGGAGGTCGAGGCGGAGCGGCGGTCCGTGGAGAAGGCCTACAGGTACGAGTTCGAGCAGTTCGGGTACGTGTCGATGCAGAGCACACGACCGCAGTCGGTGGCCTACGCGCTCACGGACTCGCCGGTGGCCCAGCTCGAGTGGATCGAGTGGGCGTTCCGGACGTGGAGCGACCCGGAGATCGGGGTACCCCTCGACGCGCTGCTGACGAACGCCTCGATCTTCTGGTTCACGAGGACCGCCGGCTCGTCGGCGCGCTACTACCAGGAGGGGGACGAGACGTGGGGAGAGCCGGAACCGCACTCGGTGACGCCGACGTCGGTCGCGGTGTTCCCGCACGACGTGGGGGTGCCGATCCGGCGGATGGCCGAACGCAACCACACCATCGCGCGGTGGACGGAAATGCCGCGGGGCGGGCATTTCGCCGCGTTGGAGGTGCCTGAGCTGATGGTCCGCGAACTGCGAGAGGCGTTTCTCTTGTGAGCGGGCAAGCGGAAGCGACTACGGTGATCACCGTGCGCTTCACGGTCTTCGGCGGGGTCTCGGCGCGGGTGGGCGGCACCACGACCGAGTTCGGTCCGACCCGCGTGGGCGCACTGCTCGGGGTCCTGCTGGTCGACGCGGGCCGGGTGGTCTCCGCCGACGACCTGGTCGAGCGGGTCCTGGGCGAGGAGCCACCACCGCGTGCCCGCGCGATGATGCGGACGTGGCTGACCCGGCTGCGGCAGACGCTGCCGGGCCTGGTCGAACGCGAAGGCGCCGGGTACGTGCTGCGCGTCGACCCGCTGGAGGTCGACCTGCACCTGTTCCGGCACCTGGTGCGGTCGGGCAGGACGGCGGACGCGGTGCGGCTCGCCGAGGCCGACCTCCTGTCCACTGTCGACACGCCGTGGGCGAGGCAGCTCCGGGCCGGCTTCTCCGGCGAGCTGCTCGCCGCCCGCCTCGACCACGCCGACGCACGGCTGGCCCAGGGCGAGCACGCGGCTCTCGTGCCGGAGCTGCGGGTCCTCGCCGCCGGACGCCCGCTCGACGAACGGATCGCCGCGCAGCTGATCGAGGCGTTGCACGGCAGCGGTCGCGCGGCGGAGGCGTTGCGCCACTTCGAGGTCGTGCGCGCCCGGCTGGCCGCGGAGCTCGGCGCCGAGCCGTCACGGCACCTCACCTCCCTGCACCGGCGCCTGCAGGCCGCCTCGGCACCGCGCCAGCTGCCCGCCGCGCCCAAGCCGTTCACCGGCAGGGCCGTCGAGCTCGCGGAGCTCGACCAGGCCCCCAACGGCGTCGTGGTGATCACCGGTACCGGCGGGGTGGGCAAGACCTCGCTCGCCGTGCACTGGGCGCACCGGGCGGCGGAGCGGTTCCCCGACGGGCAGCTCTACGTCAACCTGCACGGCTTCGGGCCGAGCGGGGCGGCGGTGAGCCCCGGCGACGCGCTGCTGCGGTTGCTGGCGGCGCTCGACGTGCCGCGGGCCAAGGTGCCGCACGACCTCGCCGGGCAGTCGGCGCTGCTGCGGGACGCGCTCGCGGACAAGCGGGTGCTCGTGCTGCTGGACAACGCCACCGACGCCGCCCAGGTCGAGCCGCTGCTGCCGCGCACGCCGCACTCGCACGTGGTGATCACCAGCCGCACCGAGCTGAAACCCGCGCACGCCAAGGCGTTGCCGCTCGGGCTGCTGCCGCCCGACGACGCCCGCGAGCTGCTGGCCGCCCGGATCGGCCACGACCGCGCGCGGGCCGAGCCGGAGGCGGTCGACACGGTGGTCCGCCGCTGCGCCCGCCTGCCGCTCGCCCTCGCGGTGGCCGGGGCGCGGGCCGCGACGCAGCCGGAGTTCCCGCTCGCGGCACTGGCCGATGAACTGGCCGACCTCGACGCGTTCGCCGACGACGATGACGTCACCGCGGACCTGAGGTCGGTGTTCTCCCACTCCTGCAAGGCGTTGAGCGCGGGCGCGCTGCGGTTGTTCCGGCTGCTCGGGCTCATGCCGGGCTCCGACATCGGTCTCGCCGGCGCCGCGTCGCTCGCCGGGCTGCCCGTCGCGCGGACCGAGGCCCTGCTGCGCGAACTGGTCACGGCGAACCTGCTCGACGAGCCGGACCCCGGCCGGTTCACCTGCCACGACCTGCTGCGCGACTACGCCGCCGAACTGGCGCTGGAGGGCGAGCGGGAGGAGGCGCTGCACCGGTTGCTCGACCACCTCGCGCTGACGGGCGTCGAGGCCGGCGTCGCGTTCACCCCGACCCGCCACCGCCCGGACACCCCGCGACCGGCCGAGGGCGTCGTGGTGACGACGTTCGGCTCCCGCGAGGAGGCCCTGGCGTGGCTGGTGACCGAGCACCCCGCGCTGATGGCGGCGATGGCGCACGGCACGCCGGAGCAGACGTGGCTGATCGGCTGGGCGCTCGCGGACGTCCTCGACCGGCAATGGCACCACCGGGACCTGCTGACCTCGCAGCAGCTCGCCGTCGCCGCGCTGGAACGGCTCGACGACACCGACGGCCTGGGCCGCACGCTGATCAACCTCGGCCGCGCGTTCGGGCGCCTCGACCGGCTCGACGAGGCGACGGCGGCGCTGCGGCGGGCGTTCGACGTCTACGACGGCAACCCGGCGGGCCAGGCGGCGGCGTTGCTGAACATCGCGATGCTCTGCCCGGACGACCGGATCGCCGAGGCGATCGAGCACACGCGGCGCGGGCTCGCGCTGTACGAGCGGTGCGGCGACCTCTACGGCCAGGCCAACGCGCTCACCGGGCTGGCGTGGGGCCACATCAAGATCGGCGCCCACCGCCGGGCCGTCGAGTACGCCGAGCGCGTGATGCCGATGTGGCAGGCGATGGAGCACGTCATCGGCGAGGGCGAGACGTGGGACAACCTCGGCACCGCGTACCTCGGCCTGGGCGAGCACGGCAAGGCCGCCGAGGCGTACGCGAGGTCCTGCGCGCTGTTCCGGCGCGGCGGCGACCTGCCGCTCGAGGCCGCGGCCTGCGACCGGCTCGGCGACGCCCACGCGGCCGCCGGAGACGCCGGGCAGGCACGCCGGGCGTGGCGCAGGGCGATCGACCTGCGCAGCCAGGCCGGCCTCCCGGCCGACCTGGTGCGCGCGAAGCTCCTGCGGCTACAGGCCGAAGGCGAGTAGCACGTGCCCGTGCGGGTTGACGAAGCCGGAGCTGTAGCCGGACTGCACGTAGACCATGCCGTCCGAGACCACCGCTCCCGCACCGGGTCCGGCGAGCACGCCGCCGCGCCCGGTCAGCCCGTTGACGCCGCGGACGTCTTGAACGGTGTCGTGGGCCCAGACGACCTGCCCGGTCTTCGAGTCGTACGCGCGGAGCTTGCCGTCGAGCGCGCCCAGCCACACCACCCCGGGTGAGCTCGACACCGGCAGGCCGTGCGCCCGGTAGCAGCCGGGCTGTCCGGCCGCTCCGCCCGTGGAGCAGCCGTCGGCGGGTGCCGGGGTCTCCCACAGCACCTTGCCGGTGGCGGGGTCCACCGCGAACAGCGTGCCGGGCTCGGCGTAGTAGGTCGCGATGTAGAGCCGCTTGCCGTCGTAGCTCGAGCCCCACTGGATGCCCGAGATGCCGCCGCTGGGCAGCGGCACGCCGAGCTGGCGACGCCACACGACCTGGCCCGTCGCGGCGTCGAACACGTGGTACACCCCGGACTTCTGGCCGACGCCGACGAGCCGGCGGCCGTCGGCGGTGAACAGGTTCGGCGTGGCGCCGATGTCGTAGTCGAGGTTGGTGCCGTCCTTCAGGCCCGGGCAGTAGCCCTCGGCGTCGGGCTGGTTGCAGGCGTCGCGCCAGGTGTCGGCGTCGGTGACCTGGTTGGTCCACCTCACCGCGCCGGTGCGGGCGTCGAGCGCGAGCAGCGAGTCGAACTCGCCGCCCTTGCCGGTGTAGTTCTGGCCCGTGCCGACGTAGAGCGTGCCGGTCCCGCGGTCGATCACCGGCGAGCTCCAGACTCCGACGCCCGACGGCTCGAACCGCTTGGCGCCGTTGGGCCAGGTGCCGACCTCGACCGGTTCCGGCACCGTGTAGTGGCGCCAGACCAGGGCTCCGGTGTCGATGTCGTAGGCGTCGATGTGGCCGCGGAACGTGCAGCAGTCGTGGGTGTTCGGCAGCATGTTCTCGCTGCTGGACGTGCCCACGTACACGAGTCCGTTGTGGACGATCGGCGAGCTGGTGGTGATCGAGGCGATGCCGTCGTCCAGCTGCACCTGCCACCTCAGGCGGCCGGTGCGCTGGTCGAGCGCGAAGAACCGGCTCGCGCTGTCGCCGAAGAACACCTTGCCGTCGGCCACCGCCGGGCCGTCGGAGTTGAACGCGTACCGGGTGGCGGGCGGGAGCGCGAACTCCCACTTCGCCCGCCCGTTGCGCGCGTCGCGGGCGTAGAACTTCCCGTCGGGGCCGCCGAAGTAGATCGTGTCGCCGACGACGGCGGGCTGGCTGCGGACGGCGTTGTACTCGCCCTGGGGATACGCGAAAGCCCACTTCAGCTTGAGCTTGCCGGCGTTGCCCGCGTTGATCCGCCATTCCGCGGCCTGGTGCCGCGACCCGTTGAGGTCCTTCTGCCAACCGGACCAGTCGCCGTTCGCGTGCGCGGTGGCGGGTGACGCGGTCAGCACTACGAGCGCCGCGGTGAGCAGCGCGGTGGTCTTGAGCATGGAATTTCCCCCTTCCGCCACCAGACTGGCAGTGGCGGAAGGGGAACACGTCCCCCCAAAGTCTCTTCGAGGGTTAACCGATCGGTTGATGCGTCACGACGTCGACGGCCGGACGGCCCCGGCCGACGACCGGGTCCCGCTCACCGGGCGAGGCAGGTTTTCGGAGTCCCGAGCGCTGTGTCACGGCTCTGCCACGGAGAAGTGGCCGGCGAACCCGGCGAACCGCTCCGCCAGCGGCCCCGTCCCCGTGCCGAGCGCGCGCCAGAGGTCGCGGTGCCCGCCCAGCGCGAACCGGTCGTCCACCAGCACCACCACGGACCCCCAGCTCGCGAGCTCCAGCGCGTGGACCTCGGACCCGCGCGGGAGGAAGACCAACGGCCGCACGCCGACAAGGGTGCGTGGCGCGTGCACGGCCGCGGTGAGGCCTTCCACGTCGTACCGCATCATCATGGTCGCGGGGCGGTACTCGTCGTGCGGGGTGGTGGCCGCGGTCGCCGGCGCGGTCAGCACCATCGCGCACGCGACGGCCACAAGCACTCTGACGATCGCCATGCGCCTGATCTCATCGAGTCCATGTGCGGTGAGCGTCCGCGCCGTGTCACGGTTTCGCTACAGCGCTTTCGATGCCGTCGAGGAGGACCTCCAGCCCGCTGCGGAAGTTCTCCACGGCGTCGTTCTCCAGGTACGGCAGCTCGGGGTCGACGGGGTCGCGGTCGTTCTCCAGCAGGTGCAGCATCGGGAACTTCTTCGCGAGGTCCGGCTCGACCTCCATCAGCACGGCCGACCGCGCGTACCACCACTCCTCGTCGCCCTCGCCGGTCTCGCCCCCGGCCGCCCGCGCCTCGGCGACGGACTGGGCGACGCCGCGCACGAAGTGGTTGACGGCCCCGACGATGCCGCGCAGCCGGCGGCCGGGCAGCCCGGTGGTCACGAGGATCGCGGCCAGCGACTCCACCACGGCGAACTCGTGCGGGCCGAGCACCGGCCGGGCCTGCGACACCTGCAGCACCCACGGGTGGCGGCCGTAGAACTCCCACATGTCCTCCGCCCACCGCGTGACGGCCGGGCGCCAGCCGTCGGCGACCGGGTAGGAGGTGGGCAGCTCGGCCATCGCGCGGTCGTACATCAGGTCGACGAGCTCGTTCTTGCCCGGCACGTACGTGTAGAGCGCCATCGCCGTGCGCCCGAGCCGCTCCCCCACCGCGCGCATCGAGAACGCCATGCCCTGCTCGTCGGCGACGGCGATGCCCGCGTCGACGATCGAGTCGACGCTCAGCCCGGGCTTGGGACCGGGGCGCTTCTCCGCCACCGAAGGCCGCCACAGCAGTTCGATGGAGCGGCGCGGGTCGCCCTGACCTGCGTAGACGACCACGGTTGCGACTCCTTACAGCGTAAAGTAACCTCGTTGGCCGATACTTTACGCCATAAAGAATCATTGGGGGAAGCAGCTGTGAACGCTGTCGCGGACAGCCACGACGTGATCCAGGTCCGCGGGGCGAGGGAGAACAACCTCGCGGACGTGTCGCTCGACGTCCCCAAGCGGCGCCTGACCGTCTTCACCGGCGTGTCCGGCTCCGGCAAGTCCTCGCTGGTCTTCGGCACGATCGCGGCCGAGTCGCAGCGCATGATCAACGAGACCTACACCGCGTTCCTGCAGTCGTTCATGCCGTCGATCGGCCGCCCGGACGTGGACGCGCTGCACAACCTGAGCGCCGCGATCATCGTGGACCAGGAGCGGATGGGCGCGAACTCCCGCTCCACCGTCGGCACCGCCACCGACGCCCACACGATGCTCCGGATCGTGTTCAGCCGCCTGGGCGAGCCCCACGTCGGCACGTCCGGCGCGTTCAGCTTCAACCTGCCCGAGGGCATGTGCCCGGCGTGCGAGGGCCTGGGCAAGGTCACCACCGTCGACGTGGACGCGATCGTCGACAGGACGAAGTCCCTGAACGACGGCGCGATCGACGCCCCGAACCACGGCGTCGGCACGTGGTACTGGCAGGTGCTCGCCAACTCCGGCCTGTACCCGGCCGACCAGCCGATCAACACCTTCACCGAGCAGCAGTTGCACGACTTCCTCCACAAGCCGACCACGAAGCTGAACATCGGCGGCAGCACCGTCACCTACGACGGCCTGATCACCAAGCTGCAGCGGACCGTCCTGTCCAAGGACCGCGAGTCGATGCAGCCGCACGTCCGGGCGTTCGTCGACCGGGCCGTCACGTTCGCCACCTGCCCGGACTGCGGGGGCGCCCGCCTCAACCGGGCCGCCCTGGACTCGAGGATCCGCGGCCTGAACATCGCGGACTGCTGCGCGATGCAGATCAGCGACCTCGCGCGGTTCGTGCACGAGATCGACGACCCGTCCGTCGCACCGCTGCTCGCGACGCTGCGGGGCACGCTCGACTCGCTGGTCGAGATCGGCCTCGGCTACCTCTCGCTCGACCGCGAGTCCGGCACGCTGTCCGGCGGCGAGTCGCAGCGCGTGAAGATGGTGCGGCACCTGGGTTCTTCCCTCACCGACATCACCTACGTGTTCGACGAGCCGACCGTCGGCCTGCACCCGCACGACATCCGGCGGATGAACGACCTGCTGCTGCGCCTGCGGGACAAGGGCAACACCGTGCTGGTCGTCGAACACAAGCCGGAGACCATCCAGATCGCCGACCACGTCGTCGACCTCGGCCCCGGCGCGGGCGTGCACGGCGGTCACCTCTGCTACTCCGGGGACGTGGCCGGCCTGCGCGCGTCCGGCACGCTCACCGGCCGCCACCTCGACCACCGCGCCAAGCTCCGGCCGGAGTTCCGCTCCCCCCGGGGCTTCCTGACGATCAGCGGCGCCCGCACCAACAACCTCAAGGACGTCTCGGTCGACCTCCCGCTCGGCGTGCTGACCGTCGTCACCGGCGTCGCGGGCTCCGGCAAGTCGTCGCTGATCCACGGATCGCTGCGGGGACGCCAGGACGTCGTCACGGTCGACCAGTCGCCGATCCGCGGCTCCCGCCGGTCGAACCCCGCCACCTACACGGGTCTGCTCGACCCCGTCCGGACCGCGTTCGCCAAGGCCAACGGCGTGAAGGCCGCGCTGTTCAGCGCGAACTCCGAAGGCGCCTGCGAGAACTGCAAGGGCATCGGCCTCGTCTACACCGACCTCGCGATGATGGCGGGCGTCGCGACGGTGTGCGAGAAGTGCGAGGGCAAGCGCTTCACCCCCGAGGTGCTGAGCTACACGTTGCGGGGCAAGAACATCAGCGACGTGCTCGGCATGTCCGTCGCCGAGGCCCGTGACTTCTTCCCGTCCGGGCAGGCGCACGCGGTGCTGAGCCGCCTGCACGACGTCGGCCTGTCGTACCTCTCGCTCGGCCAGCCGCTCACCACGTTGTCCGGCGGCGAACGGCAGCGGCTGAAGCTCGCCATCCACATGGCCGAGAAGGCGTCCACGTACGTGCTCGACGAGCCGACGTCCGGACTGCACCTCGCGGACGTCGACCAGCTGCTCGGCCTGCTGGACCAGCTGATCGACGCCGGCGGCACGGTGATCGTGATCGAGCACCACCTCGCCGTCATGGCCCACGCCGACTGGATCGTCGACATGGGCCCCGGCGCCGGCCACGACGGCGGTCAGGTCGTCTTCTCCGGCACCCCCGGCGACCTCGTGTCCACTTCGGACACCCTGACCGCCCGGCACCTGAAGGAGTACCTGTCGTGAGCCTGCTGACGGTGACCTCGGTCGAGCGCCTCACCCCGCGCATGGCCCGCCTGACGTTCAGCGGACCGGGTCTCGACGAGATCGGCACGTGGCCGGACCAGCAGCTGAAGCTGTTGTTCCCCAAGCCCGGCGGAACCGCACACGTGTCGGACTCCCCCGACGCCGGCACCTGGTACCAGGCCTACCTCGCGCTGCCCGACGACGAACGGCCGTGGATGCGCAGCTTCACCGCCCGCTCGCTGACCGGCGGGGTGCTGACCGTCGACTTCGTGCTGCACGGCGACAGCGGGCCCGCGTCGAGGTGGGCCGCACGCGCTCGGGTGGGCGACGTCCTCGGCCGGTTCGGCCCGTCACCGGACTACGCCCGCCCGCTCGGCACCGCGGACCTCCTGGTGTTCGCGGGCGACGAGACGGCACTGCCCGCGATCGGCTCGCTGCTGGAGCTGCTGCCTGCCGGGCAGCGGCGGCTCGTGTTCGTCGAGATCGCGGATCCGCTGGAGGAACAGGACATCCCCGACGTGCGGTGGGTGCACCGCAGTGCCGGAGAGGACCTGGTCTCGGTGGTGACGGCGGCAGAGGTCGTGCAGCCGGTGTGGGTGTGGCTCGGCGGCGAGGCGTCCGCCGTCCGGGCGCTGCGCAGGCACTTCGTCGGTCTCGGTGTGCCCAAGACCGACATCGAGTTCGCCGGGTACTGGCGCCGCGCGCTCACCCAGGACGACGCTCCCACCGCGGACGACCTCGCCGAAGCGCAGGAGCGGATCGCCGCGCTCAGCGAGTGACGCGGAACTCCAGCACGCTGCGCCCTCCGGCCACCGGGCTCACGGACTCCAGCACGAGTCCGTGGGCCGAGGCCAGTTCCGCGAGGTCGTCGGAACCGCGGTCGCGCCCGCCGAAGTGCACGAGCATCACCAGGTCGAACTCCGTGCTCCCGCCCGGGGACTCGACGACCAGGACACGCGCACCGGCCGGCGCGGCTTCGGCGCAGCGCGCCAGGATCCGGTGCGCCTGCTCGTCGTCCCAGTTGTGCAGGACGTCGACGAGCAGGTAGGCGTCACCACCGGGCGGCAGCGGGTCGAAGAAGCTGCCGCCCGTCACCTCGGCCCGGTCGCCGAGACCGCGCTCGCGCAACAGCTCCCGCGCGCCCGCCGCGCTGTCCTCCAGGTCGACCAGGTGGCCGCGGGTCCCGGGGTTCGCCTCCAGCACCGCGGCGAGCAGGCTGCCGCGCCCTCCGCCGACGTCGACGAGCGTGGCGAAGCGGCTCCAGTCGACCCCCGCGACCACCCCGGAGACCCAGTTGCACATCCGGTCGGTCATCTGCCGGTCGAACGCCTCCCGCAGGTGCGGCTGTTCGGCGAGGTCGGTCCAGAAGTCCCTGCCGTAGCGCACCGGGTAGGCGGGTTCCCCGGTGCGCACGCTGTGGAGCAGGTCGGCGAACGCCAGGTCGGCGCGCCCGGCGGCGGTGTCGTGGTGCAGCAGGTTGTTCAGGCCGTTGCCCGCTTCCGCGCCGAGCAGGGCGCCGAAGCCGGTCGTGCGGTACCCGGCGTCCGTTCGTTCGACCACGTCGAGGAACGCCAGGTGCGCCAGGAGCAGGTCGAGGGCGAGCGGGTCCACCCCGAGGCCGGGCGCGAGGTCGTGGGCGGTGGCGGGCCGGTCCCGCAGGCGGTCCGGCAGCCCGAGGGTGACCGCCACCCGCAGAGCCATCGGTGTGACCAGGCCGGACATCCGCCGGAGCGCTTGTACGTCGTCTTCGGTTCCCACGACGGTTCAGCGTCCCACGCCGTGCAACTGAGTTTGGTCAACACTGAAGCAATGGAGAATACAGATTCTCATGTTCTGGAACGAGCAGACGTGATCACAAGGTCGGCTTACTGTGCCGCCCGAGAGATCACCACGTCGAGAAGCAGGTCCGCAGTTGTCCACTCCCGTCGCGCGGTCCGTGCCCGCCGCGATCCGCGCCGTGCTCGCCCGCGACCGCTGGGCGCTCGCCGGCACGGTCACCGTCGCGGTGATCGCCCTGGTCGCGATCTTCGCGGACGTCCTCACCGCCCTCGAGGGCCACGACCCCTACACCTACGACTCGTCCGCGCTGGACGTGAACACCGGCCTCCCCGCCGGGCCGCTCGGCGGTGTCAGCGGTGACCACTGGTTCGGCGTCGAGCCCCTGACCGGCCGCGACCTGTTCGCGATCGTCGTGCACGGCGCGCGGACCTCGTTCCTGATCGGGCTCGCGGCGACGCTGGTGTCGATCGGGCTCGGCGTGCTGGTCGGCGCCGCCGCGGGCTACCTCGGGGGCTGGGTCGACCGGGTCATCACCTGGAGCGCCGACGTGTTCCTCGGCTTCCCGTACCTGGTGTTCATGATCGCGCTCGGCGCGGTGGTGCCGGCGGAGTTCCCGCGGGTGCTGCTGCTGGTCGTGGTGATCGGGTTCTTCGGCTGGCCGTCGACCGCGCGGATCGTGCGGGCCCAGGTGCTCACGCTCAAGGAGCGGAACTTCGTGAAGGCCGCGCGGGTGCTCGGCGCGTCGCCGTGGCAGGTGTTCCGCACCGAGCTGCTGCCGAACCTCTGGGGTCCGGTGCTGGTCATGGCAACGTTGTCGGTGCCGGGCAAGATCGGGCTGGAGGCCGCGCTGTCGTTCCTGGGCGTCGGCGTGCTGCCGCCCACGCCGAGCTGGGGCCGGTCGATCAGCGCCGCGATCGACTGGGTCGGCGTCGACCCGATGTACCTGATCTTCCCCGGCCTGGCGCTCTTCGCCGTCACGTGGGGGTTCAACGCGCTGGGCGACGGGCTGCGCGACGCGCTCGACCCGAGGTGGGGCGGCAACCGGTGAAGAACCTCAAGTTCGCGCTGACGCGCCTCGGCGGCATGGTGCTCGTGCTGCTGATCGTGGCCTTCTGCACGTTCGTCGTGTTCTACCTGGTGCCCTCGGACCCCGCGCTGCTCGCGTGCGGCAAACCGTGCACCCCGGAGAACCTCGCTCTGGCGCGGGAGTTCATGGGCTTCGACGAACCGTGGTGGCGGCAGTTCCTCACGTTCCTCGGCGGCATCTTCGCCGGGCGGACGTTCGGCACCGGTGTGACCGCGATCCACTGCTCCGCGCCGTGCTTCGGCTACTCGTTCCGGCAGAACGCCGACGTGCTGGAGCTGATCGGCGACCGGCTGCCGGTGACGTTCTCGCTCGCGGTCGGCGCCGCCGTGCTGTGGGTCGGCCTGGGCGTGGCGATCGGCGTGCACGCCGCGCTGCGCAAGGACACCTGGTTCGACCGGGCGGCGCTGGCCGGGTCCGTGATCGGCGTGTCCGCGCCGGTGTACCTGGTGGGCCTGCTCGGCATCCTCGTGCTCGGCTTCCAGCTCAACGTGGTGCCCGTCGGCAACTACACCGCCTTCACCGAGGACCCGGTGCGCTGGGCGTGGGGACTGGTGCTGCCGTGGTGCGTGCTCGCGTTCGCGCACGGCGCCCACTACGTGAAGCTGACCCGTTCGCAGATGCTCGAGACGATGAGCGAGGACTTCATCCGCACCGCCCGCGCCAAGGGCGTGCCGGAGCGGACCGTCGTCGGGAAGCACGCCCTGCGCAACGTGCTGCTGCCCGTCGTGACGCTCACCGGCATCGAGTTCGGCTCCCTGCTCGGCGGCGCGGTGATCACCGAACGCGTCTTCAGCCTGCCCGGTCTCGGCGGCCTGCTGATCGAGGCGGTCCACGGCCGCGACCTCGCCACGCTGCTCGGCTGCACCTTGTTCGCGGGGTTTCTCGTAGTCGTCGCCAACGCCGTCGTCGACCTGTCCTACGGCCTGCTCGATCCACGAGCACGGCTCACCTGAGGGGAGAAAGTCGTTGTCCAGCAAGAAACTCCTGGCGATCGTGCTGATCGGCGCCCTGGGGGCGTCGGCGTGCGGCGCGAACGACCCGAAAGCCCCCGGTGACGCCGGCGCCAAGCCCGAGAAGGGCGGCACGCTCCGGATCCTGTCCGAGTCGCGCACGCTCAACCTCGACCCCGCCAAGTCGCAGAGCCTCGCGATCACGTCGCTCGGCCTGGTGCACCGCAGGCTGACCGGCTGGCAGAACGCCGTCGGCCAGCCCGCGAAGGTCGTGCCCGACCTCGCCGACACGGGCAAGACGCCCGACGGCGGCAAGACGTGGACGTTCGTGCTGCAGGACGGCCTGAAGTTCAGCGACGGCACGCCCATCACGTCCGCGGACGTGAAGTGGGGCGTCGAGCGGTCCTTCGCCCCGGCGTTCGGCGGCGGCCTCGGCTACCACAAGGACCTGCTCGGCGGCGGTGACTACAAGGGCCCGTTCGAGGGCAGGGAGCTCGACTCGATCGAGACCCCGGACCCGAGGACGATCACGTTCAAGCTGACCCGCCCGTACGGCGACTGGCCGTGGATCGCCTCCACGCCCGCGTTCGCGCCGGTGCCGAAGGGCAAGGGCGCCGAGGCCGACTACCACGAGCGCGCCGTCGCCTCCGGCCCCTACCAGGTCGGCACGTACACCAAGGGCGTCGAGGTCAAGCTGATCCGCAACCCGAACTGGGACCCCGCGAAGGACCAGGTCCGCGGCGGCCTGCCCGACGAGGTGGTCTTCCAGCTCGGCCAGGACGCCTCGGTCGTCTCGCAGCGCCTCGCCGCCGACTCCGGTGACGACAGGTTCGCCTTCGGCTCCTCGTTCGTCTCCCCCGCCCAGCTCGCGCAGCTGCAGGCCAACCCGTCGGCGAAGTCGCGCGTCGTGACCTCGAAGTCGGGCGCGGTCGCCTACCTCGCGCTCAACACGCAGAAGGCGCCGCTGAACAACCTCAAGGTGCGCCAGGCGTTCCAGTACGCGGTGAACAAGTCCGCGTACCAGATCGCGTCGGCCGGCACCGCCCAGCTCGCCGGCGACACCGCCTCCACGCTCATCACCCAGGGCATCGAGGGCCGCGAGCAGTTCGACCTGTACCAGACCGAGCCGGAAGGCGACCCGGAGAAGGCCAAGGCGCTGCTCGCCGAGGCCGGTTTCCCGGACGGCGTCGAGAACCTCACGCTGGTGCTCAACAAGTCGAACAACCAGACCGAGAAGGCCGAGGCCGTCCAGGCGGCGCTGGCCCGCGCGAACATCAAGGTGACCATCCGGTCGCTGGAGGCGGACGCGTACGAGACCGAGACGAACCTCTCGGAGAACCCGAACTACGACCTCACCCTGTCGTCGTGGCAGCCGGACTTCCCGAGCGCCAACGCGAACATCCAGCCGCTCTTCGCCTCCTCGGAGATCGGCAAGGGCGGCTACAACACCTCGCGGTACTCGAACCCCGAGGTCGACAGGCTGATCGAGGAGGCGCAGTCCACCGTGGACGCCGCCGAGGCCGGGAAGAAGTGGGCGGCGATCGACAGGAGGATCATGCAGGACTCGCCGGTCGTGCCGCTGATCTACACCCGCAACTCGTTCATCCACGGCTCCAAGGTCGGCAACTTCTTCATCGCCGACTTCCCCGCCTACCCGAACTACCTCCAGGTGGGTATCTCCAGGTGAGCGCACTGCTGTCCGTCGAGGACCTCTCGGTGGGCTTCGGCTCGGGCTCCCCGGCGGTCAGCGAGGTCTCGTTCTCGCTGACCGCCGGGGAGGTCCTCGCCGTGGTCGGCGAGTCGGGCTCGGGCAAGACCGTCACGGCGATGTCGTTGCTCGGGCTGCTCCCGCCGACGGCGTCGGTGTCCGGCCGGGCACTGCTCGGCGGGCGCGACCTGTACTCGCTGTCCCCCGCCGCGCTGCGCGAGGTGCGGGGCAACGAGGTCGGCATGGTGTTCCAGGAACCCATGAGCGCCCTCAACCCCGTCTTCACGATCGGCAGCCAGATCGTCGAGGCCGTGCGGGTGCACCGCGCGGTCCCGAGGGCCGCGGCGAAGGCCAGGGCGCTCGAGCTGCTGCGGCTCGTCGGCCTGCCCGAGGAGCGGTTCAAGGCGTACCCGCACGAGATGTCCGGCGGCCAGCTGCAGCGCGTGGTGATCGCGATGGCGGTGGCGAACGAGCCGTCGCTGCTGATCGCCGACGAGCCGACCACGGCGCTGGACGTGACGGTGCAGGCGGAGGTCCTGCGCCTGCTGCGGGACCTGCGCGACCGGCTCGGGGTGGCGATCCTGCTGATCACGCACGACATGGGCGTGGTCTCGGAGCTGGCGGACCGGGTCGTCGTGATGAACGGCGGGAAGGTCGTGGAGACGGGTCCGGTGAAGGAGGTCTTCGCGACTCCGCGGGAGCCCTACACCCGGACGTTGCTCGACTCGGTGCTGCGCCTGGACACCCGCGAGCTGCCCGCGCGGGCCGCCGGGGAACCGGTGCTGCGACTCGACGGCGTCTCCGTCACCTACGGCAGGTTCCGCGCTGTGTCGGACGTGTCGTTCGAGATCGGGCGCGGCCAGACGCTCGGCCTGGTCGGCGAGTCCGGCTCGGGCAAGTCGTCCCTGGCCGGGGCGATCACCGGGCTCACCCGGTACACCGGGCGGATCACCGTGGCGGGCAGGGAGGTCGCGTCGCTGCGCAAGGCCGACCGCGGCCGGGTCGGGCTGGTGTTCCAGGACCCGCTGTCGTCGCTGAACCCGCGCGCCACGATCGCCCGGTCGATCGCGCAGCCGTTGCTGCTGCACACCTCGTTGCGCGGCAGGGAACTGGAGGCGAAGGTCGACGCGCTGCTCGACGCCGTGCAGCTGTCCGCGACGTTGCGCGACCGGTACCCGCACGAGCTGTCCGGTGGTCAGCGGCAGCGGGTCGGCATCGCCCGGTCCATCGCGCTGGACCCGGATCTGCTGATCGCCGACGAACCGACGTCCGCGCTGGACGTGACCGTGCAGGCACGGATGCTGGAGCTGGTGCTGTCGCTGCAACGCGACCTGCGGTTCGCGTGCCTGTTCATCAGCCACGACCTGGCCGTCGTGCAGCACCTCGCCGACCGCGTCGCGGTGCTGCACCGGGGCGTCGTCGTGGAGGAGGGCACGTCGGTGTTCGCCGCGCCGCGCGAGGAGTACACCCGACGATTGCTGGCGTCGGCGCTTACCGTGTCCGCATGAAGACCAACTGGGCGGGCAACATCACGTTCACCTCGGCGCAGGCCGTGGCCCCGGCATCGGCCGAAGAGCTGCGCGCGGTCGTGCGCGGCTCTTCGGCCGTGCACGTCGTCGGCTCGGGCCACTCGTTCAACACGATCGCCGACACGACCGGCACGCTGGTGTCGCTGTCGGCGATGCCCGAGGTCTTCGAGGTGTCGGGCCGGACGGTCCGGGTGAGCGCCGGCATGACGCTCGCCACGCTGGCCGTGCGCCTGGAAGCCGCCGGTCTCGCCCTGCACACGTTGCCGTCGCTGCCGCACATCACGGTGGCCGGCGCGATCGCCACGGCCACCCACGGCTCGGGCTCCCGCTCGCTGGCCGGCGCCGTCCGGTCCGTCGAGGTCCTGCGCGGCGACGGCTCGGTCGTCGAGCTCACCTCCGCCGGCGCACCCGTGTCGCTGGGCGGCCTCGGCGTCGTCACGACCGTCACCCTGGACGTGGTGCCGTCGTTCCGGGTCGCGCAGACCGTCTACGAGGACGTCGCCTGGACGACGCTGCTCGTGCGGCTCGAGCAGATCTTCGGCGGCGCGTACAGCGTGAGCGCGTTCGTCGACTGGCAGGGCGGCGCGACGCTGTGGGTGAAGCACCGCGTGGGCGACGAGGAGTTCCCGTTCCCGGGCCACCCGGCCGCCGAGCCCGCCCACCCGGTCCCCGGCCAGCACCCCGTCCACTGCACGCTGCAGGGCGGCGTCCCGGGCCCGTGGCACGAGCGCCTCCCCCACTTCCGCGCCGAGTTCACCCCGTCCGTCGGCGACGAGCTGCAGACCGAGTACTTCGTCCCCCGCACCCGCGCGGTGACTGCCCTGCGCGCGCTGGCGGAGATGTCGACGGTGATCTCACCGCTCGTGCAGACCTGCGAGATCCGCACGATCGACGCCGAACCGCAGTGGCTGAGCCCTGCCCACGAGCGCGACAGCCTCGCGATCCACTTCACCTGGGTGCCGAACACCCAGGCCGTGCTCGCCCTGCTGCCGCGGCTGGAGGAGGCGATCGCGCCCCGGCCGCACTGGGGCAAGCTGTTCACCGTGCCGGCGCCGCTGCTGGCGGCCCGCTACCCGCAGTGGGACGCCTTCCGGGCGCTGCTGCGCGAGCACGACCCGAAGGGTGTGTTCCGCAACGAGTTCCTGACCCGCTACTTCGGGTCGGCGACCTCGGCCGGTCCCTTCTGACGCACGGCTTCCAGCTCCTCGTCGGAGAACCCGTACGTCGTCACCACCGTCATCTTGGCGCTGCTCACCACCAGCCCGGGCCCGAACTCCTCCACCACGACCCCGCGCTGGTTCGCCGACTCGAAGAACGGCTTCCCGCTCACCCCGAGATCGACCTCGGACGGCCAGAACAGCGTGCGCCGCTTCTCGCCGGGGTGGTACTCGTGCGCGAACTTCAGCTGGTGCAAGAACGTGATCCAGCCCTCGGTGATGTCGTCGTAGTAGTCGTCCCACTCGGGTGAGGTGCCCTTGGGAGCGCGCGTCAGCACGACGCGGGTGCCCTCGGGGACGGAGGTCAGGGCGAACGTGTCGTGGCCGTGGACGACCAGCGTGGTGCCGTCCTCCTCGGCGTCGGTGAAGTAGATGTGGTCGATCTCGGCGTCGAGCTCCGGGAGGTCCCAGCCGTGCCAGTGGCGCAGCTTCTCCCTGTCCCGGAACGACTGCCACACCTCGTCGACCGGCGCGGCCACGGTGATCTCGATCCGGACGCCTTCGTCACTCATCTGCCACTCCGGGGTGTCCCAGCGCGACCACCCGGTAGGGGCGGCCGCTGTCGGTGTCGTACTTCAGGGCGATCTGCCGCACCGCTTCGGCCAGGTCGCCGGTGAACTCGTGGACGTCGCCGGGCGCGCCGAAGCGGACCGTCGTCTCCACCGTGAACGTGAGCAAGCGTTTTCCCGCGTCGGCGGCGGCGCCGGCCATCCGGTCGACCTCGCGGGCCGTCCCGGAGGCCACGGACACCAGGTGCGTCGCGGCGAACTGGTCCTGGACGCCGGCGGCGACCTCGCGGCCCGGTTTGGCGCGCAGGACCCGCTCGACGCAGCCGCGCCGCTGCCGCTCTTCGACGAGCTCGACGAGCCCTGCCTGCTCCAGGGCTCGCACGTGGTAGTTGACCCGTTGCCGCGGCAGGTCGAGGGCCGCCGCCAGCTGGGTCGCCGAGGCGGGAGACCTCAGCAGCTCGAGCAACGACCGGCGCAACGGTGACAGCTCCACACCCGGCACGGTCCCATTTGACAAAATGATTTGTCAATACCGGAACGGAACCGGAAACGGTTAGGTTCGTTGACGGTTGCGACAAACCGACCGCACCCTGTGACCCGTGAGAACCCCCCTGCTGGTGGCAGCGTTGGCAGCAGCGGCGACCGTTCCCGTGTGGACGGTCGCGGCCCAGGCCGACGTGGTGCCCGGAACCGCTTATCAAGTGACGAACGTCGGCAGCGGAAAGTGCGTGGAGTCGCTGGGAACGGCCAACGGCGCACAGCTCCGCCAACAAGGCTGCTCGGGCCAGACCTGGAAGTTCACCGCCACGAGCGGCGGGTACCACACCGTTGGTGAAGGCGCGGTCTGGGACGTCTCGAACGTGTCCACCGCGGACAACGCGGCGATCCACATGTGGCAGAACTTCAGCGCGAACAACCAGCAGTGGCGCCCCGAACAGGTCGGGACCGACACCTACCGGTTCGTGAGCCGCCACAGCGGCAAGTGCCTCGACGTGCCCGGCGCGTCGACCGGCGACGTGCAGCTGGTCCAGTACACCTGCAACGGGACCAACGCGCAGCTGTTCCGCCTCTCCCCGGGCAACCCGAACCCCGGTCAGCCGGACTTCGGCCCGAACGTGCTGGTCTTCGACCCGTCGATGCCGGCGTCGACCATCCAGGCGCGGCTGGACGACGTCTTCCGCCAGCAGGAGCAGGGCCAGTACGACGCGCGCCGGTACGCGATCATGTTCAAGCCCGGCAACTACGACGTCGACGTCAACATCGGCTTCTTCACCCAGGTCCTCGGCCTGGGCCTGCTGCCCGACGGCGTGACGATCAACGGCCAGGTGCACGTCGAGGCCGACTGGTTCCAGGGCAACGCGACGCACAACTTCTGGCGCGGCGCGGAGAACCTCGCGATCCGGCCGCCGGGCGGCACCAACACGTGGGCCGTCTCGCAGGCTTCCGCGATGCGCCGCACCAAGACCTACGGCAACGTGCAGCTCGACGACAACGGCTGGTCCAGCGGCGGTTTCCTCGCCGACTCGGTGGTCACGGGCCAGGTCCGCTCCGGTTCGCAGCAGCAGTGGCTGTCGCGCAACACCGAGTGGGGGTCGTGGACCGGGGAGAACTGGAACATGGTGTTCGTCGGTGCCCGCAACGCGCCGCAGACCTCGTTCCCGGAGCCGCCGTACACGAACGTGGCGCAGACCCCTCTCGTGCGGGAGAAGCCGTTCCTCAACGTAGACGGCAGCGGGAACTACAACGTGTTCGTCCCGGCACTGCGCTCCAACACGAGCGGCACCACGTGGGCGTCCGGCAACCAGCAGGGCACGAACATCCCGCTGTCGCAGTTCTTCATCGCGAAGCCGGGCACCTCGGCGGCGACGATGAACCAGCAGCTCGCGGCCGGCAGGCACCTGCTGCTGACGCCGGGCATCCACCAGGTGTCCGAGCCGATCCGCGTCACCCGTCCCGACACCGTGGTGATGGGCCTCGGGCTCGCGACCGTCATGCCCACCAACGGGAACATGGCGATCGACGTGGCCGATGTGGACGGTGTGAAGATCGCCGGCCTGCTGGTCGACGCGGCGCCGACCAACTCGCCGCTGCTGGTGCAGATGGGCGCGCCGGGCAGCAACGCCAGCCACTCGGCCAACCCGTCCTCGCTGCACGACGTGTACGTGCGCATCGGCGGCTCGGCCGTCGGGCGGGCCACGACCTCGCTGGTCGTCAACAGCCACAACGTGATCGGCGACCACCTGTGGCTGTGGCGCGGTGACCACTCCTACGGCGTCGGCTGGGACCTCAACACCGCCGACACCGGACTGGTCGTCAACGGCGACAACGTGACGATGTACGGCCTGTTCGTCGAGCACTACCAGAAGTACCAGACCATCTGGAACGGCCAGGGCGGCCGGACGTACTTCTACCAGAACGAGATGCCGTACGAGGTGCCCAACCAGGCGGCGTGGATGAACGGCTCGACGCGCGGCTATGCGGCGTACAAGGTCTCCAACAACGTCACGACGCACGAGGCGTGGGGCCTGGGCAGCTACGCCTTCATGAACGCCAACCCGTCGGTGGTGGCCGACCGGGCTTTCGAGGTGCCGAACACCCCCGGCGTGAAGTTCCACAGCATGGTGACCGTGTCGCTGGGCGGCAAGGGAACCATCCAGCGGATCATCAACAACGCGGGTGGCACGGCGACGGCGGGCTCGACCGAGGCCTACCTCGCGCACTACCCGAACCCCTAGCACCGCCGAGCAGGACGGGCCCGCGCTCCCCGGAGCGCGGGCCCGTTCCGGTTCAGCCGAGCCGCTTCGGGCGGTTGATCTTCATCTCGTCCATGTCGGTGACCTTGGCCTTCAGGCCCCGGAAGTCCACGCCCAGCTCGTCGAGCGCCGTGGACGCGCGGCGCAGCCCGGCCTCGTCCGGCTTCTCCGACGCCGTCAGCACCACGCGGTAGCTGAAGAAGTCGAGCTTCTCGTCGTAGGACAGCGCACCCTCTTCGCTGAAGCCCGCGTCGCGCAGGAAGTCGAAGCCCCGCAAGCGCTCGCGCAGGGTCGTGCGCTGGTCGTCGGTGAGGTCGGCGAAGCGGCCGCGGACGAGTACTCGGTAGGTGTGTTCAGCCACGGGCGAAGATGCTCCCCGATCGACCGCCGCTCTGGCGAACGATTTCCCGGGTGCGCGAGAATCTCGACCATGAACGCAAAAGAGCTGGTCACGCGCATCCGCACGGAGCTGCACCCCGGTGACCACGACAACCTCGTGGTGAAGCTGATCGAGACCGGGCAGGCTCCGCGTGCCGTGATCCAGACCTTCGCCGCGGAAGAGAACCACATCGTGTCGTCGGACTGGCGAACATTCCTGGCGCTCGCGTCGAAGGCGGAGGAGCCGAACGCGCGGGCGTTCTTCACGCTGCTCGCCGGTGGCGAGGAGCTCGTGCTGCCGATGCTGCCGCCGTTGGCCGAGGCCGCCGGCATGTCCGCCCAGGACTTCCACGCCTACGAGCCGTTCCCCGGCTGCCAGGCCTACCCGGCGTACCAGGCGTGGATGGCGCTCAACGGCGAGCCGACGGACGTGGTCCTCGCGATCCTCGCGAACTTCACGGCGTGGGGCGGGTACTGCGCGCGGATGGCGAAGGGGCTGCGCGAGCACTACGGCTTCGGCGACGAGGCCTGCGGGTTCGTGGACTTCTTCGCGACTCCCGCGCCGCAGCTGGAAGAGCGCGCGGTGGCGGCGATCCAGGCGGCGCTGGACTCCGGCTGGCAGCCGAAGCACGCGTGGCGCTACGGCCGCCTGCTGCAGGCCTACGAGCTGCAGTTCTGGTCCACGCTCGCCTGACGGGGTGCGGGGGCGGCCCGCGGGCCGCCCCCGACAGCCGCTAGCGGGGCAGATAAGCCCGGTGGGCCTTGGAGAACTCGTAGTTGTTGTACTTGTCCCAGTTGATCGACCACGTCATGAGGCCGCGCAGGTTCGGGTACACGCCCTTCGGCTTGTAGCTGCCGCACCGCGTGCCCTTGGTGAGGCAGTCCAGCGCGGTCTGCACGTCCGCGACGGACGTGAACCCGTTGCCCGCGTACATCGCGGCGGGCAGGCCGAACGCGACCTGTTCCTGGCGCAACGGCGCGAAGAACTTCGTCGCGTCACCTCGCACGGGGAACCCGGCGAGCACCATGTCGGTCATCGCGACGTGGAAGTCCGCGCCACCCATGTTGTGGTACTGGTTGTCCAGCCCCATCACGGGTCCGGAGTTGTAGTCCTGCACGTGCAGCAACGTCAGGTCGTTGCGCATGGCCTCGATCACCGGCAGGTAGGCGCCCGTGCGCGAGTCACCGCCGCCCGCACCGCCGTAGAACTGGTAGCCGACCTGCACGAAGAACGTCTCCGGCGCCATCGTGAGCACGAAGCCGGCCCCGTAGCGCGCCTTCAGCGAGCGCAGCGCCGAGATCAGGTTCACGACCACGGGCGTGGTCGGGTTCTTGAAGTCGGTGTCACCGGCGTCGAGAGACAGCGAGTGGCCCTCGAAGTCGACGTCGAGCCCGTTCAGGCCGTACTTGTCGATGATCGCCGACGCCGAGCGCACGAACGCGTCGCGCGCCGCCGTCGTCTCCAGCCGCACCTGGCCGTTCTGGCCGCCGATGGAGATGTTGACCTTCTTGCCCTTCTGCTGCTGGGCGCGGATGCCGGCGATGAACTCGGCCTCGGACTCGACGTTCGGGCACTCCGCCACCGGGCACTGGGTGAACCGCAGCTCCCCGCTCGTCGCGCTGGTGGACTCGGCGAACGACAGGTTGATGACGTCCCACTCGTCCGGCACGTCCTTCATGCGGATGTAGCCGGAGCCGTTGGCGAAGCTCGCGTGCAGGTAGCCGACGAGCACCTTGCGCGGCAGCTGTCCCGTGGGCGGCTGACCGGTCGTGGTCGTGGTCGTGGTGGTCGTCGTAGTGGTGGTCGTAGTGGTGGTGGTCGTGCTCGTCGTCGTACTGGTTGTAGGCCCGGTGCCCCCGGTGCAGGCGGCGCCGTTGACCGTGCAGTTCGCCGGGTCGGCGGTGCCGGCGGCGTTGAAGCCGAACGAGACGCTCGCGCCGGGGGCGATCGAGCCGTTGTACTCGCGGTTGACGAACGTGTTGCGGGTGCCGCTCCTGGTGAGCAGCGAGTCCCAGTAGGCACCGACGGAGGTCGAGGCCGGGTAGTCGAACTCGACCTTCCAGGAGCTGACGGCCGCGCTGGTCTCGTTCTTGATCGTCACCGTCGCGGTGTAGCCGGTGCTCCAGGACTGCTTGGAGAACGTCGCCGTGACACCGGCGGCGCTGGCAGGGGCGAGGCTCACGACCACGGTGCCGAGCACCAGTGCGGCCACCGCGGATATTCGAGCGAACAACAGCATGGCTGCTCCATCCCTCACGCGTGGCGGCCGGCAGGGGGTCCTACCCCGAATTGGACTAGACCATCTATCGCGAAGTCAAGGATCTAGACTTCTCGCCGTGCCCCGCGCTCGTGCCGCCGACGGAACCAGGCTCTCCTACTCGGTCGAGGGCTCCGGGCCCGCGCTGCTGCTCATCGCGGGGCAGGCGAACTCCTCGAAGTGGTGGTCCCAGGTCCTGCCGGACTTCTCCGAGCGGTTCACGACGATCGTCACCGACCACCGCGGGACCGGCTCCAGCGACAAGCCCGACGTCCCCTACAGCACGCGGTTGTTCGCCTCGGACTGCATCGCGATCCTCGACGACGCGGGCATCGGGACCGCGCACGTCTACGGCACGTCGATGGGCGGCCGGATCGCGCAGTGGATCGCGGCCGAACACGGCTCGTACGTCGACCGGCTGGTGCTCGGCTGCACCTCCCCCGGCGGCGCGCACGGCATCGAGCGCAGCGCCGAGGTGCGCAAGTCCCTCGCCCAGGCCGACCCGATGAAGGCGCGCAGGGCGTTGGAGGAGCTGATGTACACGCCCGCCTACCGCGGCCCGTTCAACACGCTCGGCGACCCCTGGATGCCGCCGTACGCGCGCAAGCGGCACCTCTTCGCCAGCGCCGAGCACGACGCGTGGGACGTCCTGCCGTCCATCACCGCGCCGACCCTCGTCGTGCACGGCAGCGAGGACGTCTTCAACCCGACCGCGAACGCCCCGCTGATCACCGAACGCATCCCGGGCGCCCGGATGCACCTCGTCGAGGGCGCGCGGCACGGCTACTTCGAGGAGTTCCGCGCCGAGGCCACCCCTGTGGTGATGGATTTCCTCAGCTCGTGACCCACCGCATGCCGCGCATCAGCGCGTGGCCCGCGAACCGCACACCGGTGGCTTCCGAGATCGGCAGGTAGGGCAGCCGCAACGGGATCCGCGCCCACACCGGCAGGCTCGCCACCGCCGTGGCCGTCAGGATCCCGTACGGACCACGTGCCAGCAGCGGCAGCGGGGCCTTGAACAGCAGGAACCGCGCCGCCTCCCGCGCCTCGGGCGTGCCCTCGAGCTCGCCCCGGTAGGACTGGAGCCTCTTCTCGAGCTCGGCGGTCGTGCGCGGCGGGTCCGGGATGCCCATGGCCTCCGCGACGACGGCCATGTCGGCGACGTAGCCGTCGTAGTCGTCGAGCGGCTCGGCGCCGTAGCGCCGGTGGCAGCGCAGGAAGCTGTCGACCTCGGCCACGTGCACCCAGGCCAGCAGGTGCGGGTCGTCTGCCCGGTACTCCCGCCCGTCCGGCGCGGTGCCGTGGATGTGCCGGTGCACGCGCGCGAGCCGGGCGACGGCCTTCTCCGCGTCCTCGACCCTGCCGAACGTCGTTGTGGCGAGGAACAGGCTCGTGCGCTGCAAGCGGCCCCACGGATCGGTGCGGTAATCGGAGTGCTGCGCGACCGCGGCCATCGCGAGCGGGTGCAGCGACTGCAGCAGCAACGCCCGCAGCCCCCCGATGAACATGGCGTGGTCGGCGTGGACGTGCCTGATCGGTCTGTCGTCGGCGAACAGGCGCGGTCCGGGCGCCTCGTGGATCCGCCGCGCGTGGTCGGCGCGGTCCGGTCCCACGACCTTCTCGAAGATTCCTTCGCTCAGCTGCCTCCGCAGTACCTCCAGCATCTCCCCATCATGCGCTCCGTTTGCTGAGAACGGCGCGGTCACCGCTCAGCGAAATCCTGCGCTGTACGGGTGAACACACCCCGATCACCCCGGAACCGGGGACCGCGCGGAGGGCGGCGTGGTAACACACGTTTGACCGCGCACGATCAGCGTTGTCGAAGCACGAGAGAAGGACGTGGATGAACGACGAGCACCTGCCGGGCTTCTACCACGATGCCGACGCGGCCTCCCGGGCCGGGCAGCGCGCCACGTTGCTGCTCAGCCGGATCCGGCTGATCGGTGCCGTGGTCGCGGCGGTGGGTGGCGCGTTCAAGTGGAAGATCGGCGGTGGTGTCGACGTGTGGGCGTGGGTGGCGCTCGCCGGCTTCCTCATCGCGTTGTTCGGCGAGTTCTTGCTGTGGTTCATGCACCCCGAGCTGAAGTGGAACGCGGGTCGCGCCGTCGCCGAGCGGGTGAAGTCCCTGGCCTGGCGCTACGCCGTCGGCGGGGACCCGCTGCCCGCCACCACGCCGAACCCCCGCAGGGCACTCGACTCCGCGATTTCCTCGGTCGCGGCCCAGCACCGCGGCACCCTGTTGCTCACCAGCGCCAACCCGGCCGGCGACCGGATGATGACCGAGGTGCGTGCCAGGCCGTTCGCCGAGCGCAGGGAGATCTACCGCGAGAACCGGGTGTGGCAGCAACTGGACTGGTACCGGGGCAAGGCCGCCGCGAACGAAAGGCGGGCGACCACGGCGCGCATCCTGCTGTTCGCCGGTGAGTTCATCGCGATCCTGTTCGCCGTCCTGCGCATCGTCGGCGCCTGGGACGTCGACCTGTCCGGCGTGATGGCGGCGGCGGTCGCGGGCGGCGCGGCGTGGATAGGACTGCGGCAGTGGGAGAACCTGAAGGTCGCCTACTCCACCGCGGCGAACGAGCTCGCGGACATCCACCAGCGGCTGCTCTCCGTCGACGAGGAGGAGTGGCCCGCCTTCGTCGCCGAGGTGGAGGCCGTGATCAGCAACGAACACACAGCTTGGCTGGCGTCGCGTCCCGGCACGGCCTGATCCCCGGAGGACCCCTGATGACGGCCGACGAGCCGATGACGATCTTCGTTGCGATGCCGGGCACCAGCCTCGGCGAGCACGCGAATTGGAGGGACATCAAGGCGATCAAGAACGACCTCTACGAACCAATCGCCGAGGCGCTCACCACCGAGCTGGGCGTCAAGTTCGTGGTGCAGATCGAGAAGGACCGCGAGGCTTCCGGCCCCATCCACCACACGATGTTCCAGGAGGCGCTCGAAGCCCCTGTCTACATCGCGGACCTGACCGGCGCCAACCCCAACGTGTACCTGGAGCTCGGCGTCCGCTGGGCACTGCGCGACCACGTCACCGTGCTCGTCAGCCAGGACGTGGAGCACGACGTGCGGTTCAACGTCGCGGCCAACCGCGTGGTGCAGTACAGCAACGCGTACGGCCAGCTCATCGAGGCACGGCAGAAGATCGTGAACATGATCCTCAACGGCCTGCGCACGAAGAACACGGACAGCCCGGTCCGCCACGGCAACACCGTGTTGAGCATCTCCCGTGCCGAACTGGAAGCGCGGGACGAGGAACTGCGGCAGCTGCGGCTCGAACGCGGCGACGACCTGTTCGCCGCCGCGATGGACACCGACGAACCCGGCCTGCGAATCGATCTCCTCAAGCGAGTGGTGGCGGTGAACCGCAGCCGTGCGGACGCGCACGGGCAGCTCGGCATCGCGCTCAGCGACGCGGGCCGCACCGACGAGGCCATCGACCACCTCCGCCAGGCCGCCCACCACCAGCCCGACGTCGCGGAGTGGTGGCGCAGACTCGGAGTGGTCCAGAGCCGCGCCAGGGAGTTCGACGGCGCCGCGAACTCCCTGCAACGTGCGGTCGAGCTCGACCCCAAGGACGCGGAGGCGCACTCCATCCTCGGCGGCGTTCACCGGCGCCGCGCGCGCAGGGCAGGCAGCGACCTCGAAAACCTGCGCAAGGCGCGGGACTCCTACCAGGAGGCCGCGCGGCTCGACAAGCACAACCTCTACCCGCTCGCCAACCTGCGCCGGCTGAACGTCCAGCTCGCCGACGACGAGAGGACGCGCGCCGAGGCTGTCAGGGACTTCGCGAAGCTCAAAGCACTGGCCGAGTTCGTCGTCGGGTCCGACCCCACGCCGTGGAGCCGCCTGGACCACGCGGAGACGCTGGCGTTCAACGGCGAAGCCGACGCCGCCCTGGCCGAGCTGCGCACCGGCATGAACGAGCTGCCACCGACCAACCGTGCGCGCACGGCGAAGACCGCCATAGAACCGCTGGAGGACATGCTCGCCGTGGGGTGGCTCGACGCCTCGATCGCCGACACGTTGCGCAGGATGATCGACGAGTACAAGGTCTACGTCTGACTCGTCCGCGGCGACGGTGCCGCAGGCCTCGCCGGTCGGCGGACGCGGCGAGGCCTGGGAGCGCCGACTGCGTCAGGCGAGGGCCTCGACGACCCGCGTCACCATCTGCCGCTCGGCCGCGGCCACCTCGCCGTCCGCCCCCGCCACCGACCGGCACATCTGCGCCACGGCCGCGCGGAAGATCGGCACGTCGCGCGGCTCGTGGGCGTTGATGATCGCCACCGAGTCGCGCAGGGCGGCCAGGACGCCCGCCTCCACATCGGACGCCGTGCCCTTCGGCAGGGCGGGCGGGGCGGCGGCGATGATGGCGCGCAGGTCGTCCGGGAGCAGCGTGATGGCCCTGACGCCCGCCTGGCTCTCCTCGTCGACCGAGCCCGGGTCCGCGGTGGACACGAGCACCATCGCACCGAAAACGGCCGTGCGGAGGGTTCGGCCCTCCGCCTCCGTGTACGCAGTCATGGCCGCAAGCCTATGCAACGATCAGCGGCTATGAGTGCGGGTCAGGTTCTCGGCGCCAACATCAGGGCGTTCCGGGAGCAGCGCGGGTTGTCCCTGTCGGAGCTCGCGCGGCGGTCGTCCATCGCCAAGGGCACGCTGTCGCAGCTGGAGAGCGGTTCGGGCAATCCGACGATCGAGACCGTGTTCAGTTTGTCGAACGCTTTGGACGTGCCGGTGTCGGAGCTCGTGACGGAGCGGACGGTGCCGGACGTGGTGCTGGTGCGGGCGCGGGACGTGGAGGTGCTCAGCAGCAACGCCGTCGACCTGCGGCTGATGCGGCGGATGGACGTCGGGGACACCGTGCTGGAGATCTACGACCAGCGGGTGCGACCCGGCGCCACGCAGACCAGCGAAGGTCATCCCGGCAGGGAGCACGTGCTGGTCACGAGCGGTCAGCTGAGGGTAGGGCCGGTCGAGGGGCCGTACGAGCTGGGGCCGGGTGACTACGTGTGCTTCCCCGGCTCGGTCCCGCACCTCTACGAGACCGTTGGCGGTGAGGTCAGCTCGGTACTGGTGCTCGAGTATCCGAAGCACTAACGTTCATTCTAATGAACGGAGGTGGCGATGCACCCGGACGTCGTGGTCATGGGCGCGGGCATCATCGGAGCCGCGTGCGCGCAGGCGTTGAAGGCGCGCGGGCTCGGTGTGCTCGTCGTCGACCGCCACGGGCCGGCGTCGGGCACCAGCTCGGCGGGTGAGGGCAACGTCCTGGTCAGCGACAAGGAGCCGGGGCCGGAGCTCGACCTCGCCAGGAAGAGCCGCGAGCTGTGGCCGGAGCTGGCCGGTGACGCCGAGTGGGAGGAGAAGGGCGGCCTCGTCGTCGCCACGACCCCCGAGTCCGCCGGTCACCTGCGGGCGTTCGCCGCGCGGCAGCGGGCCACGAGCGTGGACGCCTGCGAGATCACGCCCGAGGAGGCGCTGGCCCACGAGCCGCACCTCAACCCCGCCGTCACCGCCGCCGTCCACTACCTCGAGGACGCCCAGCTCAACCCCGTCAAGGCTACCCGGACCCTGTTGCGCGGCATCGAGGTCAGACGCACGGAGGTGTCCACAACGGACGGACGTAGCGTCACGACGGCGGACGGCGTGATCAGCTGCGGCGCGGTCGTGAACGCCACCGGGCCGTGGGCGCGGAGCTTCGGCGTCAACGTGCTGCCCCGGCGCGGCGTCGTGCTCGTCACCACGCCGATCCCCGGCAGGATCCGGCACAAGGTCTACGACGCGGACTACGTCGGCGCGGTCGCGAGCGGTGACGCCGACCTGCAGACGTCCGGCGTCGTCGAGTCGACGCCGGCCGGCACGGTGCTCATCGGCTCCAGCCGCCAGCGCAAGGGCTTCGACGACACGATCGAGACCGAAGTGCTCACGGCGTTGGCACGGAGGGCGATCGCGATGTTCCCGATGCTGGCGGAGGTCCCGGTCATGCGCGCGTACGGCGGCTTCCGCCCCTACGCGCCGGACCACCTGCCGATCATCGGCGAGGACCCGCGCACGCCCGGTCTCTGGCACGCCACCGGTCACGAGGGCGCGGGCGTCGGCCTCGCCCCGGCCACCGGACGACTGCTCGCCCAGCTGCTCACCGGCGAGGAGCCGCTCGTCGATCCCCGCCCGTTCCGCGTCGACCGCCCGGAGGTGATGGTGTGAAGGTGACGTTCAACGGACTGCAGCGCGAGGTCGCCCACGTCGCGGAGTTGTTGCCCGGCAGGTTCTTCTGCGGCATCGGGGTCTGCTTCGGGTGTGTCGCGGAGATCAACGGCGTGCCCGAGGTCCGCGCGTGCCGCCACCCGCTGCGCGACGGCGACGTGATCAGGACGACGCCGTGAGGGTCGTCGTGGTGGGGGCCGGACCGGCCGGCATGGCCGCCGCGAGGACCGCCGCCGACGCGGGCGCCGAGGTCACGATGGTCGACTCGGAACCCGAGGCGGGCGGCCAGTACCTGCGCGGGCGGGCCGGGTTCGCGCACAGCGGCGTGACGCACCTCAAGAACACCGAGGCGTGGCTGGTCGAGGACCACACGCTGCACCTGCGCGGTCCGCGGCGGCTGGCGTTCGACAAGCTCGTCATCGCGACCGGCGCCTACGACCGCCCGCTGCCGTTCCCCGGCTGGGACGGCCCCGGGGTGATCACCGCGGGTGCCGCCCAGGCGCTGGCGAAGCAGGGCGTGACGCTGGCCGAACGCGTGGTCGTCGCGGGCACCGGCCCGTTCCTGCTGCCCGTCGCGACCGCGTTGCAGGACCTGGGCGCCACGCTCGTCGGCGTCTACGAGGCCTCCTCGCCCGCCCGGTGGCTGCGCGAGGCGAAGGCCGTCGCCGCCAACCGGCACAAGGTCGGCGAGCTCGCGCGCTACCGGAAGGTGTTGCCGCGCCTGGAAACCCGCACGGCGGTGATCGCCAAGCGCGGCCCGAACGTCACCGTCGCGAAGCTCGACAGCGCCTGGCACCCGGTCAGCCACCGCACCGTGCAGGCCGACCTGGTCTGCACCGGCTACGGCTTCCTGCCCCGCACCGACCTGGTGCCGCGAGCAAGGCGCACCGACGACTTCCTGGAGGTCGACGAGCACCAGCGGACGTCGGTCGAGGACGTCTACGCCGCCGGCGAGGTCACCGGCATCGGCGGCGCCGACCTGGCCGAGGCGGAGGGTGTCGTCGCCGGGGCCGCCGCGGCCGGCCTCACGCCACCGGGCAAGGCGCTGGAGGCCGTGCGCAGAGGCCGCCTGTTCGCCGCGGCACTGGCCAGGGCGCACGAGGTCCGGCCCGGCTGGCGGACGTGGCTCGACCAGGACACCACCGTGTGCCGCTGCGAGAAGGTCCGCCTCGCCGACCTCACCGACGCCGCGAGCATGCGCGAGCTGAAGCTGTCCAGCCGCGTCGCGCTCGGCCGCTGCCAGGGCCGCATCTGCGCCCGCAACGCCGCCGAGCTGACCGGCGTCCCGTTCGACGGCCAGCGCCGCGTGATCGCGGTCCCGATCCCCCTAGGCGAACTCGCCGACCTCCCGGAGGAGAAGTCATGACCGAACGCCTCGACGGCGTCATCGTCGCCACCGCGCTGCCCTACGCCGAGGACCGGAACGCCCCGGCGGGGCTGCGCCCCGACCTGGACAGGTTCGCCGAGCACTGCCGGTGGGTCGTCGAGAACGGCTGCCGCGGCGTCGGCCCGAACGGCTCCCTGGGCGAGTACTCGTCGCTGACCGACGCCGAACGCCGTGCGGTCGCGCAGACCGCCATCGCCGCGGTGAAGGGCAAGGGCATCGCGGTCATCGGCGTGCACGGCGTCGGCGCGCACCAGGCCCGCCACTGGGCCGAGCTCGCGGCCGAGGACGGCGCGGACGGCGTGCTGTGCCTGCCGCCCACCATGTACCGGGCCAACCGCGGCGAGGTGGTGCACCACTTCCGCGAGGTCGCGAAGGCAGGGCTGCCGATCATGGTCTACAACAACCCGATCGACACCAAGGTGGACCTGACCCCGGACCTGCTCGCCGAGCTCGGCCAGATCGAGAACGTCGTGGCGGTCAAGGAGTTCTCCGGCGACGTCCGGCGCGTGCTGGAGATCCGCGCGGCCGCCCCGCACCTCACGGTCGTGGCGGGCGCGGACGACGTCGTGCTGGAGAGCCTGCTGATGGGCGCGACCGGCTGGTTCGCGGGCTACCCCAACGTGTTCCCCGCCGAGAGCGTCGAGCTGTTCACCCTGGCGCGCGACGGCGAGCTGGACAAGGCACGCGCGCTGTACGAGAAGCTCGTGCCGGCGTTCCGCTGGGACTCGCGCACCGAGTTCGTCCAGGCCATCAAGCGTTCCATGGACTACGTCGGCCGCTACGGCGGTCCGTGCCGTCCCCCGCGCGGCCCGCTGAGCGCCGAGCAGCTCGCGCAGGTCGACGCCGACATGGCGCTGGCGACGTCATGAGGTTCGCGAAGTACTTCAGCGCCGTCGACTCCCACACCGAGGGCATGCCGACGCGGGTCGTCACCGGTGGTGTCGGCGTGGTCCCCGGCGCGACGATGGCCGAGAAGCGCCTGAACTTCATCGAGGACCACGACCACATCCGCAGGCTCCTCGTCGACGAGCCGCGCGGCCACGCGGCCATGAGCGGCGCGATCCTGCAGCCGCCGACCCGTCAGGACGCCGACTGGGGTGTGCTGTTCATCGAGGTGTCCGGTCTGCTGCCGATGTGCGGGCACGGCACGATCGGCGTGGCGACGGTGCTGGTCGAGACCGGCATGGTCGAGGTGACCGAACCCGTCACCACCGTCCGCCTCGACACCCCGGCGGGACTGGTGCTCGCCGACTACGACACCCGCACGAAGCTCGTGACGATCCGCAACGTCCCGGCGTACGCGCACGAGCTGGACGCGGTCGTGGACGTGCCGGGGCTCGGCGAGGTCCGCTACGACATGGCCTACGGCGGCAACTTCTACGCGATCGTGCCGCTCGCGGACCTGGGCATCCCGTTCGACAGGGCGGAGAAGGACAGGATCCTGGCCGCCGGACTGTCCATCATGGACCGGATCAACGCGGTGAACCGCCCGGTGCACCCCGTGGACCCGGCGATCAGCGGCTGCAAGCACGTCCAGTTCACCGCGCCCGGCGAGGACGGCGCCCACTCGCGCAACGCGATGGCGATCCACCCCGGCTGGTTCGACCGCTCCCCTTGCGGCACGGGCACCTGCGCCCGGATGGCCCAGCTGCACGCCCGCGGAGAGCTGGGGATCGGGACGGACTTCGTCAACGAGTCGTTCATCGGCACCAGGTTCATCGGCCGTCTGCTGGAAGAGGTCCCTCTCGGGGACCGGACGGCCGTCGTGCCCACCGTGGCCGGACGCGCGTGGATCACGGGCATGGGCCAGTACCTGCTCGACCCGACCGATCCGTTCCCGGAGGGGTTCGCGCTCTAGCCACCGGGCTCGGGCGCGTGACAACGCCCGGTCCGGACTCCCCTGCTGCGCGCCGGGCCGTTCCGTTACCTCCCGAGCCTCCCCAAAACGACGAACGCCGATTAGCGTGCGCTCGTGCAGTTGCCGTGGAGAGCCGCGCCCAGGGCAGCGCTGTCGAGTCCGCTCACCCTCGTCGTGAGCATCGTGACGACGTTGCTGCTGGGCTTCGTGGTGGCCGCCGCCGCGCTGCACTCGTCCGCCTCGGGCAGCGCCGCGCTCGCCTACCAGCAGGACCGCATCTGCCCGCACACCGTGCACCCCGGCCTCGACGGCGAGGGCCTGCCGCTGTCGCAGGCCGTCTCGATGGCCGCCCGCAGCGACCTCGGCGGCGCCTACTCGCGGATCGGCAGGCCGGACTTCGGCGGCATCGCGACCTACGGCCGGTTCGGCTACCGGCCGGACGCGCAGGCGCACCTCACCGTCCTGCAGGGCGGCGGCACGGGTCTGTGGGTGCCGCAGACGATCGCCACGTCCGCGAAGGTGCGCGTCGGCGACCGGCTGACCGGGTCCCCGCTCGTGGTGACCGCCGTCTACGCCGACCTGGCGCAGCCCGTGGACGGGTGGTGGTGCTCCGAGGCGAAGACCGCGGTGCCGAACCCGCTGGGCGGTGACGGCGCCAGCACGTCGGTGATCTGGGTGTCCAGCCCGTCCGACCTCGCGCTGCTGCCACCGGAGTTCGCGTCGAACGCCACGGTGACGCTGCGCTTCGCCTCCGAGCGGCTCTCGACGCTCACCGAGGCCGAATCCCTGCGGGATCGGGGCAACGCGCGGCTGGCGGCGCTCGGACTGCCGTTGACGCGGACCGACCTGCTGTCCGGCGCGATCGCGGCGGCGCGGACGTCCGAGCGCAACGTCTCGTCGGCGCTGCTGCCGTTGGTGGTCATCAGCGTGCTGGTCGGCCTCGCGGGCGTCGGCACCGTGACCGTGCAGTGGGCGCAGCGGCGGCACTCGGAGCTGCGGCTGCTGTGGGTGCGCGGGGCGAGCCCGCTGGCGCTGGGCTTCCGCGGTGTGCTGGAGCTCGGTCTGCCGCTGGTGCTGGGCGGCGTGCTGGGGCTGGTGGCCGCGCGGCTGCTGCTGCCCCTGTACGCGCCGGGCGTCGTGCTGGCTCCCGGAACGCTGTGGGTGGCGCTGGGTCTCGTGCTGGGCGTGGTGGTGCTGAGCCTGGCGGTGACGGTGCTCGTGGCGTCGTGGCGGGCGCATCGGACGTTCCAGCGGCGGGCGCGGGCGCGGCGGTTCGGCCTGGTGCCGTGGGAGCTGCTCGTGGCGTCCCTCGCCGTGCTCGCTTGGTTCCGGTTGTCGGACAACGGGCTCGGCACGTCGCCGAAGGCGGGCTCGCTGCCGCGCGTGGACGTGGCCGCGCTGGCGTTCCCGCTGCTCGTGGTGCTGGCGGCGGCACTGCTCTCGACCAGGCTGCTGCGGTGGTCGCTCGGCTGGTCGCACCGCGTGCAGTGGTGGCAGGTCCCGGCCGCGCAGTTCGCGGTGCGCCGGCTGGCCGCGGCCGTCGGACCCGTGACCGGCGTGCTGCTCGTGGGCGTGCTGGCGGTCGGCACGATCGCCGTCGGCAGCGCGGTGGCGGGCGCGCAGCAGTCGGCGCTCGCCTCCAAGTCGGGCGTGTTCGTCGGCGCCAACAGCACCGCGCAGGTGTCGCAGGACGTTGCCCTCGGACGCGTCGAGCTGCCGTCGTCGTTGCGCGGCAACACAACTCTCGTCGGCGTGAGCACCGGCGCACTGGTCGTGGACCCGGCGACGTTCACCGACGCGGCCGTCCTGGACGACGCCGCTTCGGTCCGTGCGCTCATCTCGGACCTGAAGCGCACCGGCGACATCGCACCCGCGGTGCGCATCGGTCGCTCGCCGGACCAGGAGATCCAGATCCCGGGTCTGCCGCTGCTCAAGCCCGTGGCGTCGCTGCCGTCGTTCCCGAAGCTCGGCACGCGCGGCTACGTCGTCGCGCGCGACTCGGTGCCCGCCGTCGACCAGGTCGGCTCGTGGCACCTGTGGTCGGCACTGCCGTTGGCCGACCTGACCTCCGCGCTGCGGGCGCAGGGCATCCACTACACGAACGTCGCCGACCGTGCCCGCGTGCTCGACGGCCTGCCGTTCCTGACCGTGGAGTGGACGTTCGGCTTCGTGGCCGCGATCGGCGTCGTGCTGGCCGTGGTCGCCGCCGTGGCCCTGCTGCTGGCCGTCGAGGTGCGCCGCCGCCAGAACGCCGTCTCCGGCGCCCTCTCGGCCCGCATGGGCATGCGCCCGGCGGTGCTGTGGTGGAGCCACCTGCTGGAGGTGGGCGCGCTCGCGTTGCCGGCACTGGCCGTCGGCCTGCTGGCGTCGTTCACGAGCACCGGGGCGGCCGTACCGCGCCTGGATCCCGCCCCCTGGCTCAACCCGGCCCCGGTGCTCCCGAACCCGCTGCCGCTGCTGGGTGTCATGGTGAGCTGCGGTGCCGTGGTGGTCCTCGTGGCGGCATGGCTTGCGTTGCGCGGTGTGCGAACCGCGCGGATGGGAGAGCTGCTCAGGTGATCCGTGCTTGTGGAGTAGAGGTGTCCTACGGTTCCGTGCGCGCCGTCTCGGACATGTCGCTGTCCATCGCGCCCGGCCTCACCGTGCTGTCCGGCCCTTCCGGCTCCGGCAAGTCGACCCTGCTGCGCGTGCTGTCCCTCGTGGAACGACCGTCCGCCGGGGAGGTCTACGTGCGCGGCGTGCCCACCTCCGCCCTGTCGTGGTCGGACCTGCGCGCGTTGCGGCGCAGGGAGATCGCGGTCGTGTTCCAGAACCCGCCGGACAACCTGATCACGCACCTGACCGTCGGCGACAACCTGCGCGCGGCCGGCGCCGGCGACCTGTCGCTGCTCGACCGCCTCGGGCTGGGCGGGTCCGCGACCTGGCGCATCGGCGCGCTGTCCGGCGGGCAGCAGCAACGGCTGGCCTTCGGGTGCGCTTTGGCGCAGGGGGCGTCCGTCGTGGTGGCGGACGAGCCGACGTCGCAACTGGACGTCCGGTCCGCCGACCTCGTGCTGGAGACGCTGGCGTCGCTGCCGGTGCCCGCGGTCGTGGCGTCGCACGATCCCCGGCTGGTCTCGCTGGCGGACCTGTGCATCCCGCTGGCCGCGTCGTGATCCGGGCTTCGGGGGTGCACCGGAGCTTCGGCGGGGTCTCGGTGCTGCGCGGGGTGGACCTGGCCGTGGCCGCCGGTGAGCTGGTGACGCTGAGCGGGCCGTCCGGGTCGGGGAAGACCGCGTTGCTGTCGTTGTTGTGCGGGTTCGACGTCCCGGATCGCGGGTCGGTGTCACCCGGTCCGGCTCCCTGGTCCGACTGCGCCGTTCTGCCGCAGGCCCTGGGGCTGGCGTCGGAGTTGACGCTGGAGGAGAACGTCGCTCTGCCGTTGCGGCTGGCCGGGTTGCCCGTCGACGGGGTCTCGCCGTTGCTGGAGGAGCTGGGGATCTCCGCTTCGGGCGGGCGGTTCCCCTCGCAGGTTTCGTTCGGGCAGCAGCAGAGGGCCGCTCTGGCCCGGGCCGTGGTGGCCCGCCCGGCCGCCCTGCTCGCCGATGAGCCGACCGCGCACCTGGACGCCGTCAGCGCGGTGGCGGCGGTGTCGGTGTTGCGGCGGGTGGCCGACGAGGGGGCCGCGGTGTTGATCGCCACCCATCACGAGGCCGTGCACGAGGTGGCTGATCGGGTGCTGGTGCTGGCCGACGGGCGGGTCGGCTGAGCTCGGGTGCTGCGGCGGGTTCTCCCCACCGCAGCACGCCCGGCCCACCTCGGCAGCTCGTGCGGCCCGCGCTCACACCGCGGGCGGCCGGTCCTCGTAAGGCGTCGACAGCACGACCGTGGTGCGCGTGGAGACGTTGGCCGACTCCCGGATCTTCTGCAGCAGCTCCTCCAGCGCGACCGGCGACGCGACGCGGACCCGCAGGACGTAGGAGGCGTCGCCCGCCACGGAGTAGCAGGCCTCGATCTCCGGGAGGTGCTCCAGGCGCTTCGGGTAGTCGTCGGGCTCCGACGGGTTGATCGGGAACAGCGAGATGAACGCGGACATCGGCAGGCCGACCTCCGCGCCGTCGAGGCGGGCGGCGTAGCCCTTGACGATGCCTCGCTGTTCCAGGCGCTTCACCCGCTGGTGCACCGCCGAGACGGACAGGCCCACGCGTTCGGCCAGGTCGGTGAAGCTGCACCTGCCGTCCGAGGCGAGCTCCTTCAGTATTGCCCTGTCGATCTGCTCGAGGGTCAAAGCACCACCAGGTCGTGAGGTCGGTTGTTGAAGGACTCGACGCCGTCCGCGGTGGCGACCACGATGTCCTCGATGCGCGCGCCCCAGCGGCCGGGCAGGTAGATGCCGGGCTCGACGCTGAAGGCCATGCCCGCTTCCAGCGGCAGGGAGTTGCCGCTGACGATGTAGGGCTCCTCGTGCACGTCCAGGCCGATGCCGTGGCCGGTGCGGTGGACGAAGTACTCGCCGAAGCCCGCGTCCGCGATGACCTCGCGCGCGACCGCGTCGATCTCCTCGCACGTCACGCCGGGGCGGACGGCTTCGACGGCGGCCTTCTGCGCGGCCTGCAGCACCGCGTAGGTCTCGCGGACGTCGTCGTACGCGGGCTCGCCCATCACGTAGGTGCGGGTCGAGTCGGAGTTGTAGCCCTCGGCGACCGGGCCGCCGATGTCGATGACGACGACCTCGCCCGCCTCGACGACGCGGTCGGAGTCGCGGTGGTGCGGGGACGCGCCGTTCGGGCCGGAGCCGACGATCACGAAGTCGGCGACGGTGTGGCCTTCCTCGACGATGGCGGCGGCGATGTCCTCGGCCACCTCGCGCTCGGTGCGGCCGACGCGGAGGAACTCGCCCATGCGCGCGTGGACGCGGTCGATGGCGGCGCCCGCCTTGCGCAGGGCGGCGATCTCCGCGGCGTCCTTGCGCATGCGCAGCTCGCGGATGATCGGGCCGGCCAGGGACTGCTCGCCACCGATGGCGTTGCCGAGCTTGATGGTGTGCAGGGCGGGCATCATGTCCGCCACGGCGACGCGCGTGCCCTTCAGCGCGGCCTTGACCAGCGCGTACGGGTCCTCGCCGTCGACCCACGTGACGACCTCGACGCCCAGCTCGTCGGTCGGGATGGCCGCGTAGCCGGGCTGCTCCAGCTTCGGCACGACCAGCCTCGGCGTGCCGCCCACGGGCAGCGCGAGGCAGGTGAGGCGCTCGAACGAGTCGCCCCCGGCACCGATCAGGTACCGCAGGTCCGAGCCGGGCGAGATGAGCAGGGCGTCGACGCCCGCCTGCTCGGCGGCGGCGCAAGCGCGGTCGAGCCGCGCACGCAGCGCGGACACGTCGATGGGCCCGGTGATCGTTGCCATGCCGGAAAGCCTAGTAGCTTGTCCACCCGTGAGCTCTCCCCTGGTGCTGCTCGACTCCGCGAGCCTCTACTTCCGGTCGTACTACGCGCTGCCGGACTCGATGACCGCGCCCGACGGCACGCCGGTGAACGCCGTGCGCGGGTTCGTCGACACGATCGCGCGCGTCATCACCGACCGCGGCGCGGCCCGCCTGGTCGCCTGCCTCGACGCCGACTGGCGCCCCGAGTTCCGGGTGAAGGCGCTGCCGTCCTACAAGGCGCACCGCGTCGCCGAGGGCGCGACCGACGGGTCGGAGGAGGTCCCGGACACGCTGACGCCGCAGATCCCGATCATCCTCGACGTCCTCGACGCCGCCGGCATCTGCACCGGCGAGGCGGCGGGCTACGAGGCCGACGACGTGATCGGCGCGCTGGCCCACCGCGAGAAGAAGTCCCCCGTCGAGGTGGTCACGGGCGACCGCGACATGTTCCAGGTCGTGCGCGCGGAACCGACTCCCGTGCACGTCCTCTACGTCGGCCGCGGCTGGAACAAGGTCGAGGTCCTCGGCCCCGAGGAACTGGCCGCCAAGTACTCGCTGCCCGTCGAGAACGCGGGTTCCGCGTACGCCGACATGGCCGTGCTGCGCGGCGACCCCTCCGACGGCCTGCCGGGCGTCGCGGGCATCGGCGAGAAGACGGCCGCCAAGCTCATCACGGAGTTCGGCTCCCTCGACGCCGTGCTCGCGGCCGTCACCGACCCGATGGACCGCAAGCTCACCACCAAGGCCCGCAACTCGCTCATCGCGGCCGAGGAGTACCTGGCCGCGGCACCGGTGGTCGTCCGCACCGCGCTGGACGCCCCCGTCGTGCTGGACCGCTCCGACGAGGTGCCGCGCGTGCCCGCCGACCCGGAGCGGCTGCGTGAGCTGACGCAGCGCTGGGGCCTGGGCAGCTCGGTGCCGCGGCTGGTGAACGCGATGGAGCGGCGCGCCTGACGGACGGGTCCGGGACGGCCACCGCTCCGGACCCGCGCCGCCCGTGCGGCTCTAGAAGAACGTCGAACACAGCGGTGCGACGGGGCTCGCGAACAACGCGTCCGCGTCACCGAACCGCGCGCCCTCGATCCGCCTGACCGCGGCCAGGTCCGAGAACCTCGTGTCGCCGAAGTAGACCGCGCCGAGCAGGTCGACCGGGATCGTGATGTCCGGCCGTGCCTCGACGCGTTCGGCGCCGTCGGCCGAGACGCGGTAGCAGCCGGTGTTGGCGGGCAGGAGCTTGTCGTGGACCTCGAGGACGACGGGCTCGGCGGCGCCGTAGGTGCGGGCGGCAAGCATGCGCGGGACGTCCACCAGGCGCAGCCAGACCTGGTCGAAGACGTCCTTGGTGTGCACGACGCGCGGGTCCTCGAAGAGCCAGGTGAGCGGGTCGTCGAGCGCCGCGTCGACCTCGACGGTGTCGACCAGGTCGAGGCGCGTCAGGTAGATCCACAGGTCGCGCCACGCGTCGGTGCCGGCCCACGCGAAGTCCACGACCTGCAGCGCGTGCTTGAAGTCCTTGTCGGAGGAGGCCTTGTAGGACACGTAGCCGTCGTCGCCGTCCGGTCCACTGTGGACCACGGTCACGGTGTTGTCGCCGTCGGACCCGCGGTCGAGCGCCTTGGCCCACCACCCCGGCCAGCGCGAGATCTGGCCCGGCCTGCCGAGGCCGAACGCGGTGTGCAGCTCCGGCAGGAGCTTGTCGGCGGTGTCGGGGTCCACCATGCGCACCCGGCCGGTCGGCCCGCCCGGGATCACGGCCCGGCGGGTGTCCACGCGCAGGAACCGCACCCGGCCCGCCAGGCCGTAGCCGAAGCGGCCGTAGATGCGGCCCTCGGACGCGCGCAGCGTCGCCACGGGGTCCGGGAGCGTGGAGAGTTGTTCGCGCATCAGAGCGCTCAGCACGCCACGGCGCGTGTAGTCGGCACGGACACCCACACGTGAGACGGCCGAGTGCGGTACGACGGCGCCACCGGGCACCACCATCGAGCCGCCGTAGGACTGCGTCGTCCCGATCATCTCGTCGCCCTCGAACGCCGCGTGCACCCTGCCGGGCTCGTAGGAGGGCAGCGTGACCTTCCACTGCTCGTCGGTGGGTGGGGCCCAGTGCATCGCACGGCGGAAGAGCGTGTTGTGGGCGCGGTACTGCGATTCGTCGCTGAGAACGCGGATCTCCGTCACGCCCGCGATCGTCGCCCAGCGCGACGGCGAACGCACCTCAGTTTCCCCGGACGCGGAAGGCGCCCCTCCGCTTGCGCGAAGGGGCGCCTTCCGGCACGGCCGCGATCAGCCGGTGGGCTGGCCGACCTCGTACTCGCCGTCCTCGGTCTTGACGACGATCTTGACCTTCTTGTCCTTGCCGCCGACCTGGACCTTGCACTCGAACGAGGTGTTGGGCTTGACCTCGTTCTCACCGCCGCACGTCGCGGCTCCCACGTCGGAGATCTTGTACTCGTCCTTCAGGATCTGGACGATGCCGTTCTGGACGGCGGTGTTGTCGAAGATCTTCTTCTTGAAGAAGGCCGGCGACACGAAGCCGGTGAACAGCACGGCGCCGACGAGCAGGACGACGACCACCGCGGCGACCCAGATGGCCGCGCTGGACTTCTTCTTCGGCGGCATCGGCGGGCCGTAGCCCGGCTGCTGGCCGTACGGGTTGGGCTGCTGGCCCGGCATGCCGTACTGCTGCGGCTGCTGGCCGTACGGGTCCTGCTGCGGGGTGCCGTACGGGTTCGACTGCGGCTGCTGGCCGGGCACGCCGTACTGCTGCGTCTGCTGCTGCGACGGGTCGAAACCCGGGTACGGCTGCTGCTGGCCCGGCTGGGGCTGCTGCGGCTGGCCGTAGGGGTTCTGAGCCGGGAAGCCGCCAGACGGGGTGCCGGGAGGGAAACCGCCACCGTAGGGCTGCTGCGGCTGCTGCGGCTGGCCCCAGGGCTGCTGCGGATCGTTCCCTCCGGACGGTCCGTACGGGCTGCTCATCTGTCGACCTCCGTGTGTACGACGTTGCGGCGAAATCCAATCACACCGTTGACGTCAGTCTTTACTCCGACTCGCAAAACCTTCGTCAGGCCGCGTCACATCATCGCCACGACTCCGCGGCGCAGCGCGTCGACGGCCTTCGCCGCCGCCGCGCCCACCGGGTCCTGCCGGCCGACCACGTCGCGGATCTGGTCCAGGAGGTCGATCACCTGCCGGCACCAGCGGACGAAGTCGCCCGCGCCGAGCTCGTTGCCACCCGCCTCGGCGGCGCTGAGCACCTTCTCGAGCGACTCGCCGCGCGCCCAGCGGAACACCGGCCACGCGAAGCCCGCGTCCGGCTGCCGCGTGATGCGCTCCAACCTGAGGCGGCGCTCGTCGTCCTCGATCTCCGCCCACAGCCGCACCGTCTTGAGCATCGCGTCGGCCACCGGGCCCTGCGGCAGGCGCGCCTCGACGGGACCGTCCCGGCGCGCCTCGTAGACCAGCGACGACACGACGGCGGCGAGCTCCTCCGGCTTGAGGCCCTTCCACACCCCGTGGCGGATGCACTCGGCCGCCAGCAGGTCGGACTCGCTGTAGAGCCTGGTCAGGCGCTTGCCGTCGGCCGTGACCTCCTCCGACTCGCTCAGGTAGCCGCGCTCGCGCAGCAACGCGCGGATGCGGTCGAACTGGCGCGCGAGCGAGTGCGTCGTCGCCGCGACCTTGCGCTCCAGCTGCTCGGTCTCGGCCTTCAGCCGGTGGAACCGCTCGCCCCAGCGCGCGTGGTCCTCGCGCTGGTCGCAGCCGTGGCACGGGTGCGAGCGCAGGGCGCGGCGCAGCGTCGCGAGCTCGGGGTCGTCGTCCGCCGTGGTCCGCTTGCGGCCGCGCGAGGGCACGGTGATGCCGGTGTTGCGGATCGTCGACGCCAGGTCGCGGCGCGACTTGGGCGAGCGGACGTCGACCTGCCGGGGCAGCCGGACGTGGCCGAGCACCTCGACCGGCGACGGGAAGTCCGCCGACGTGAGGCGCCCCGACCAGCGGTCCTCCGTGACGACGAGGGGTTTCGCCTCCCCCATCGGCTCGAGACCGGGGTCGATCACGACGGCGAGACCGCTGCGGCGGCCGGACGGCACCGCGATCACGTCGCCCTTGCGCAGCCGTTCGAGCGACTTGGCCGTCTCGATGCGGCGCGCGTTCGTGTTCTGCTTCGCGAGCTGCTTCTCCCGGTCCGCGATGCGCCGGCGCAGCGACGCGTACTCCGCAAAGTCGCCGAGGTGGCACGTCATGGACTCGGAGTAGCCCTCGAGCGCCTCCTTGTTGCGCTCGATGCGGCGCGCGAGGCCGACGACCGACCGGTCCGCCTGGAACTGGGCGAACGACTGCTCCAGGATCTCGCGCGCGGACGCCGCCCCGAGCTGGAGCACGAGGTTGACGGCCATGTTGTAGCCGGGCCGGAACGACGACCGCAGCGGGTACGTGCGCGTGGAAGCGAGACCACCGACCGACTTCGGGTCGATCCCCGGCTGCCAGACGACGACCGCGTGCCCCTCGACGTCGATGCCACGCCGCCCCGCACGGCCCGTGAGCTGCGTGTACTCGCCGGGCGTGAGGTCGACGTGCGCCTCGCCGTTGTACTTCACGAGCTTTTCGAGCACGACCGTGCGCGCCGGCATGTTGATGCCCAGCGCGAGCGTCTCGGTCGCGAACACGACCTTCACGAGACCGCGGACGAACAGCTCCTCGACGGTTTCCTTGAACGCGGGCAGCAACCCGGCGTGGTGCGACGCGATGCCGCGTTCGAGCGCCTCCCGCCACTCCCAGAACCCGAGGACCATCAGGTCGGCCTCGGGCAGGTCGCGCGTCTTCTCGTCGATGATCCGGCGGACCTGCTCGGTCTCCTCCGGCGTGTTGAGCCGCAACCCGGCCCGCGCCGTCTGCGCGACCGCCGCGTCACAGCCCGCGCGGCTGAACACGAACACGATCGCGGGCAGCAGGCTCGCGGCGTCGAGCCGCTGGATCATGTCGGTGCGCGACGGCGGCTTGTACCCGGTGTTGCGCGGCGGCCGGCCCCCGCCGCCACCCCGGTTGCGCCCGCGGCTGAACGGCACGTGGTACCGGGTCAGCTCCTCGGTCTTGCGCAGGACCTGGGCGTTGATCCGCGCGTGCGTCTCGTCGCCCTCGAACAGGTCCAGCATCTGGTTGCCGACCATCATGTGCTGCCACAGCGGCACGGGCCGGTGCTCGTCGACCACGACCGTGGTGTCGCCGCGCACCTCGACCAGCCACTCGCCGAACTCCTCGGCGTTGCTGACCGTCGCGGACAGACCGACCACCTGGACGTGCTCGGGCAGGTGCAGGATCACCTCTTCCCACACGGGGCCGCGGAACCTGTCCGCCAGGTAGTGCACCTCGTCCATCACGACGTACGCGAGACCGTCCAGAGTGGACGAACCCGAGTAGAGCATGTTCCGCAGCACCTCGGTCGTCATCACCACGACCGGCGCACCGCCGTTCACGCTCGTGTCGCCGGTGAGCAGACCGATGTTCTCCGGCCCGTACCTGGCGGTGAGGTCGGCGAACTTCTGGTTGCTCAACGCCTTGATGGGCGTGGTGTAGAAGCACTTGCGCCCCTCGCTCAGCGCGAGGTGCACGGCGAACTCACCCACCACCGTCTTGCCGGCGCCGGTGGGGGCGCAGACGAGCACTCCGTGACCGTCCTCCAGGGCCTCGCAGGCCTGGCGCTGGAACGGGTCCAGCTCGAACGAGATGACGGAGCCGAAGTCGGTCAGCTTGGGCCGCTGAGCGCGACGCCGGGAGTCGGCGTAGGCCTCGGCCGGGGACCGCGAAGCACGTGACACCCCTTCAGGCTTTCACATCGCACCGACAATTGCCGTTGAGATTGATTAACTTCAGGCTGCACTGAAGATATCGAGGAAGTTGTGGGGTGTTTCGCGGGCTGGCGCGGGTCGGGTCGGGGCGGGTGGTTGCTGTTCCGGCGGGATGGTCACCTTGAGCGGTGATGTCACCCTGGCGAGTAGTCGCCTTCGCAGCGGAGTCACCTTGAGGCGGTGGTCGCCTCGGGTCCCGCATTGCGCGTGCTCGCTTCATTGCCGCTGCGCGACGATTGCGATCGGGCTGCGCCATCACCGCTGTTCAGAGCCGTGTGGCTCAGACGGCTCAGCCCGCCATCCCGCTCGGTGGCCTGGTGGCTCGCCTAATGAGTGCTGAGCCGGTCGTCTGGCAGGCTCGGTTCTGGTAGCGCTGGTGGGTGAGCACTCGGCTCGCCTGGACTGTGAGTCCTTGCCGAAGATCGTGCCCTCGCCGGTGCCGGGAGAACGGGATCGCTGCTGGGATGTCGTGCCCACCGGCTGGTGTGAGCACTGTTCATTAGGTCGCTGATGGTTCTCCCGTTGCTGCTGATGAGGTGTGAGTCGGGAGGGTGAGATGCTGCTGCTGGTGGGTGATGACTGGGCTGAGGATCATCACGATGTCGAGGTGATGGACGCTGGCGGACGCAGGCTGGCGAAGGCCCGGTTGCCCGAGGGGGTGGCGGGGATGGCGCGGTTGCACGCGTTGATCGCCGAGCACTCGGGTGATGCCGATGTGGGGGATGTGCAGGTGCGGGTCGGGATCGAGACCGACCGGGGTCCGTGGGTGGCCGCGCTGGTCGCCGCTGGGTATGCGGTGTTCGCGGTGAATCCGTTGTCGGTGGCGCGGTTTCGGGACCGGTATCAGGTGTCGGGCGCGAAAAGCGATGCGGGGGACGCGCATGTGCTGGCGGACATGGTCCGCACCGACGCGCACCAGTTGCGTCCGGTCGCGGGTGATTCGGCCGAGGCCGAGGGCATCAAGGTCGTGGCGCGGGTGCACAAGACGTTGATCTGGGATCGGACCCGTCACACGCTGCGGTTGCGGCATTCGTTGCGCGAGTACTTCCCCGCTGCGCTTGCGGCGTTCACCGATCTGGACGCGCCGGACACGCTGGAGCTGCTGGGCCGGGCAGCCGATCCGGACACCGCGAAGAGGTTGTCGTTCAACCAGATCCGCGGCTCGTTGGCGCGGGCCCGGCGTCGGGACGTCGACACCAGGGCCGCCGAGATCCAGGCCGCGCTGCGCGCCGAACACCTCGGACAGCCGCCGGTGGTGACGGCCGCCTATGCGGCGGCGACCCGCGCCACGATCGCGATCCTGGCCACGCTGGCCGAGCAGATCACCGGCCTGCAGCGCGAGGTCGAGGCCCATTTTGGCCGGCACCCGGACGCTGAGATCATCCTGTCCCAACCCGGGATGGGACGCGTTCTCGGCGCTCGGGTGCTCGCCGAGTTCGGAGACGACCCCACTCGCTACGCCAGCGCCAAGGCGCGCAAGAACTACGCCGGCACCAGCCCGATCACCATCGCCTCCGGCAAGAAACGCACCATCGCGGCCCGGCACGTCCATAACGACCGGCTGCTCGACGCCCTGATCGCCCAGGCCTTCGTCGCCATGCGGGTCAGCCCCGGCGCCCGCGCCTACTACCAGCAGCAACGCGCCCGAGGCGGCAGCCACAACGCCGCCTTGCGCCAGCTCGCCAACCGCCTGGTCGGCATCCTGCACGGCTGCCTCAAAACCCGCACCACCTACAACGAACACACCGCCTGGGCACACCACACCGCCGCAGCCGCTTGACACCCCTGGCAACTGGGATGTCTTCGGCTTCGCCCTGTTGGCAATGCGGTTCGCCTCGGCTTCGCCATCGTGGTTGTCGACGGTGGCTCGCGTCGTTCCGGACCGGCGAGGACTGTCAGACCCCGCGAGTACGTTGGGTCGCGGGGGACCCGGAATCAGAGGGGACCCCTGCGCGAGCCTGCCCGGCGCCGCAGCACTCGGGGCCTCCCGGCCGCCACCCGTCCGACGCCGTTCCGCTCGGCACCGCCACACCCCAGCAGGCGGTGCTCCGCTCGGCACGGCCCAGCCGAGCAGGCGGTACTCCGCCCGCCTGACGCCACCCCGTAGGCGCCGGACGTGGCGGGTGGCTGCGTTCGCATCGCCACCCGCCACGCCTGCGACGGGAAGGTCCCGGCCGCTAGAAGGTGCGCTGCACCCTGTCGGCCACGAGCTTCACGAAGCGGGACGGGTCGGCCAGCTCGCCGCCCTCGGCCAGCAGGGCGAGGCCGTAGAGGAGCTCGGCGGTGTCGGCGAGGCCGTCGCGTTCGCCGGCTGCGAACGCTCCGTGCAGGCCCTCGACCAGCGGGTGGGACGGGTTCAGCTCGAGGATCCGCTTGATCTTCGGCAGCTCCTGGCCCATCGCCTTGTACATCTTCTCCAGGGTCGGAGTGATGTCGTGGGCGTCGCCGACCACGCAGGCGGGCGAGGTGGTCAGGCGGGACGAGAGGCGGACCTCCTTCACGTCGTCCGCGAGCTGCTCCTTCAGCCACGTGAGGAGGTCGGCGAACTCGGTGGCCTTGGCCTCGTTCGCGGACTTCTCCTCGTCGGTCTCGAGGTCCACCTGGCCCTTGGCGACGGACTGGAGGGTCTTGCCGTCGAAGGACGGGACGGAGTCGACCCACATCTCGTCGATCGGGTCGGTGAGGATGAGGACCTCGAAGCCCTTGGCGCGCAGGGCTTCCATGTGCGGGGACTTCTCGACGGCGACGCGCGAGTCGCCGGTCATGTAGTAGATGTGCTCCTGGCCGTCCTTCATGCGCCCCACGTACTCGGCCAGCGTGGTGGGCGTGTCCTCGGAGTTCGTGGAGGCGAAGGAGCAGATCTCGAGGATCGCGTCGCGGTTGTCGTGGTCGGAGAGCAGGCCCTCCTTCAGGGCCGCGCCGACCTCGCCCCAGAACTTCCGGTAGTCGTCGGGGCGGGAGCCCATGAGCGACTTGATCGACGAGAGGACCTTCTTCACCAGGCGGCGGCGCATCAGCTGGATCTGGCGGTCCTGCTGCAGGATCTCGCGCGAGACGTTCAGCGAGAGGTCCGCCGCGTCGACGACGCCCTTGACGAAGCGGAGGTACTCCGGCATCAGCTCGGCGCAGTCCTCCATGATGAAGACGCGCTTCACGTAGAGCTGGACGCCCCGCTTGGCGTCGCGCATGAAGAGGTCCATCGGGGCCTGCGAGGGCAGGAACAGCAGGGCCTGGTACTCGAAGGTGCCCTCCGCCTGCATGCGGATGGTCTCGAGCGGCGCGTTCCAGTCGTGGCTGATGTGGCGGTAGAACTCCGCGTACTCCTCCTCCGTCACCTCGGAGGCCGGACGGGCCCAGAGGGCCTTGCGCGAGTTGATCTCGTCGCCGCCCAGGCGGACCGGCCAGGTGATGAAGTCCGAGTAGCGCTTGACGATCTCGCGGATCTTCGACGGCTCGGTGTAGTCGGGCAGGCGGTCCTCGTCGTCGGACGGCTTGAGGTGCAGCGTCACCGAGGTGCCCTGCGGGGCGTCGTCGACGTCCTCGATCGTGTACGTGGCCTCGCCGGTCGACTCCCAGCGGACGCCCTTCTCGGCGTGCGGGTACTTCGTCACGAGGGTGACCTTGTCGGCCACCATGAACGACGAGTAGAAGCCGATGCCGAACTGGCCGATCAGGTCGGACGTCGAGGACTGCTGTTCCTTGAGCTGCTTCAGGAACTCCGCGGTGCCGGACTTGGCGATCGTGCCGATCAGGCGCACGACGTCCTCGCGCGTCATGCCGATGCCGTTGTCGCGCACGGTGAGGGTGCGCTCGGCGGGGTCGGTCTCGATCACGATGTGCAGGTCGTCGACGTCGACCTTCATGTCCTTGTCGCGGAACGACTCCAGCCGCAGCTTGTCCAGCGCGTCGGAGGCGTTCGACACCAGCTCGCGCAGGAACGTGTCCTTGTTCGAGTAGATCGAGTGGATCATCAGCTGCAGCAGCTGACGCGCCTCGGACTGAAACTCCAGCGTCTCCATGAATCCCTACCGAAAGAACAGATGCGGACGATCAGCCCTATAACTTAGCGACCCACGACGGTGAGGGCGCCGGGAACCGTCCGAATCGCCACGGGCAGCGCCTCCTGGCGCTCACCGTCGGCGTAGGCGACCCAGCCGTTGCCCCCGGCCAGCGAGACCTCGCGCGCGCGGAACGTCCGCACGGCCGGGTGCTCGGTGTGCTTGCCCGTGCGCAACGTCGGCAGCATCCGCATCAGCATCGCGCGGCTCGCGCGTTCCACGACCGTCACGTCGAACAGCCCGTCGTTCGCGTCGGCGCCGGGGCACACGGGGATGCCACCGCCGTAGTTCGGCGTGTTGCCGACCGCCACGAGCGTCGCGTCCAGCGAGAACGTCTCCGACTCGGTCGTCACCACCAGCGGCGCCGACCTCAGCGACGCCAGCTCGGCGAGGATCGCGAGGTCGTAGCGGCGAGGGCCGGCGGGCCAGCGCATCGCGTTCGCCCGCTCGTTCACCGCGGAGTCGAACCCGGCGCACAGCACCGTCGCGAACCACTGCCCCGTCGACAGCCGCCCCAGGTCGAGGGTCTTGCGGGTGCCGTGGACGACGTCCTCGACGGTCCGCGACCCGATGGCGTTCGCCAGGTCGTTGCCGGTGCCCGCCGGGACGATGCCCAGAGCGGTCGGCGTGCCCGCGCACGCCTGGACGCCCAGGTGGGCTGCTCCGTCACCGCCGAGCACGACGAGCAGGTCGACACCGTCGGCGACGGCCTCGCGGGCCATCGCCAGCGTACCCACGGCGTCGTGCGCCACGAGCTGCGTCAACGACGAGACGTGCGGGCGCAGCGCGGCGGCGGTCGACCCGGCCATCCGGGCCGCCCGCCCCTTGCCCGACGCCGGGCAGACCAGCAGAGCCGCCCGCGTCACGTGGCGTCGTCGTAGTTCACGCGCTTCGGCTGCTCCGAAGTGACGGCCTTCTCACCGGGGTCGTTGCCCTCGGCGTCGGAGGGCACGTAGTGGAACGGCGCCGCCTCGTCGTCGTCGAGGGCGTCCCAGCCCTCGGCCGCGCGCAGCTTGGCCTTGCGCCTGTCGTGGACGCGGGCGATCTGGATCGCCATCTCGAACAGCAGCACCAGCGCGAGGGCGAGCACGACCATCGAGATCGGGTCGGTGCCCGGCGTCGCGACCGCGGCGAACACGAACAGGCCCATCATGAGGCCGCGCCGCCACCTCGCCAGCCGCTCGTAGGACAGCACGCCCGCGCGGTTGAGCATCACCACGACCAGCGGGATCAGGAAGCTGACGCCGAAGATGAACAACATCGTGATGACGAAGTTGATGTACTTGCTGCCGGTGAGCGCCGTGACCCAGTTGTCGCCACCGAAGCCCAGCAGCACCTTCAGGCCCTCGGGCACCACCAGGTACGCGAGCACCGCGCCGGCGATGAACAGCAGCGCGCCGGCGCTGACGAACACGCGGGCGAACTTGCGTTCCTTCTGGTACAGACCGGGCGTGATGAAGGCCCAGATCTGGTACAGCCACAACGGGCTGAGCAGCACGGCTCCCGCCGCGGTGCCGACCTGCAGCTGCACGAGGAAGATCTCGAACGGCTCGGTCTGCAGCAGCGCGCACCCACCGTTGTTGGTGATCTTCGCGCGGTACTTCTCCAGGTCGGGCTGGCAGTACGGCCCCGTCAGGATGTCGCCCAGCGACGGGATCGGGCCGAGCCGCACCTGGAACCAGATGAAGCCGAAGATCGCACCGACGGCGATGACGAGCATCGCCAGGCCGAGCCGGTACCTCAGCTCGTAAAGGTGCTCTTTGAGCGACATCGTGCCGTCGGCGTTGCCCCGACGGCGCCTGCCGCGTTCCCGGCGTTCAGCGAACCACCGGAACGGACTCGCCACCTCGCTGACCGTCCTTACAAGTCACGGGACCCGGGAGGTCAGTTGTTGGTGGCCTTGTTCTGCGCGGTCTGCTCGATCGGGGGAGCGACCTGCGGCTGCTGCTGCACCTGCGGCTGGGCCGGGGGGAGCTGCTGGACCGGCTGCTGCACGGGCTGCTGCTGGGCGGGCGCGTCGTCCGGGTCGGAGTCGCGCAGGCCCTTGGTCTCGGCCTTGAAGATCTTCGCCGACTTGCCGAGCGACCGGGCCATGTCAGGAAGCTTCTTCGCACCGAACAGCAGAATGATCACCACAGCGATGATGATCAGCTCGGTGGGTCCGAGGTTACCCATTGGTGATCCTCCTGTCTCCCCCGCCACGACGATCGTACGCGGGGTTCGCCCTGGTGCGGGCCTGTTCCTTGGGCCGCCGTTCGGCGAGGGCCACCTTCAGCGCTGCGGACCGCGCCTTCAGCAGGCCGACGCCGTTTCCGACCCCGTCCCCCACCAGAGTGCGGGCGCGGGCGAGTCGACGCAAGGATCGGAGGACTCGAACCCCGATCGCCACGAGGACGACGAGGCCGAGCGCGATCGGCGCCAGGGTCGGTGTAGACGGCACGAACACACGTTATACGGCTTAGGTGGACAGCAGGTGATCTGCCCGGCGCAACGCCTCCTGCGCCTGGCGGCGCACCTCGGCGGCGAGCTCCGACGGCTGTTCGACGTGCACGTCACCGCCCAGCCCGAGGAGCAGGCGCACCATCCAGGACGGGTCGTCGTAGCGCATGAGGACACGCGTGCGGCCGTCCGAGAGCTCCGCCGCGTGGTCCACGGGGTAGTACTCGGCGACCCAGTGCGCGTCCGGTTCGAGGAGGAGGACAGCGATCTTCTGATCGTCCCGCGGCTGGAACAACCCCTCCGATGTATCGGTCAGCTGGGCGTGCGGCGGGGGCGCGGAGGGCTCGTCGAGCACCTCCACGGCGTCGATGCGGTCGAGCCGGAACAACCGCACGCCGAGCGCCGAGCGGCACCATCCTTCGAGGTAGCCGCGCCCCTCGACGAGCAGCAGACGCATCGGGTCGACCACACGGTCGCTCATCGCGTCGTGCGACTGCGAGTAGTAACGGATGCGCACGGCCCGTTCACGCTTCACGGCGTCCTGGACTGCGGCACGGATCTCCGCGGTCTCCCCGCGCTCGAACGCCCCGAGCCCGACGACCATGCCGGCGGGCTGGGCCTTGCCGACCGCGGCCTCGATCTTCGCGAGCGCCCGCTGCACCGCGTCCGTGTCGACCACGCCGGGCGTGTCCGCCAGCGCCCGCAGCGCCACCAGCAGCGACGCCGCCTCGGCCGCGGTCAGCCGCAGCGGCCGGTCGAGGCCAGCGTCGAACGACACGGTGATCGTCTCGCCCTCGAACGACAGGTCGATCAGGTCACCGGGCCCGTAGCCGGGCAGGCCGCACATCCACAGCAGCTCCAGGTCCTTGCGCAGCTGCTTGGGCGTGATGCCGAAGTCGGCCGCCGCCTCCTTGACCGTGATGGCGGGCCGGTTGAGCAGGTACGGAACGAGTGCGAGCAGGCGCGGCAGCCGTTCGTTCGACGCGGTCACCGCGCTCCTTCCAGTGCGCCCTGCAGGCGGTCGCGGACCGACTTGGCCAAGACCTCGGGCTCCAGCACGACGACGTCGGGTCCGAACCCGGCGAGCCACTTGGCCGCCGAGTCGGGGAACTTCAGGTCGATCTCCACCACGTCGCCGCCGTCGCGTTCCTCGACGACCTTCGCGTGCCGCCGCACCCCCTGCGCCCGGTTCTTGGCCACCCAGATCCTGGCCGGCGCCGTGTGGTGCGGATCGGCCTCCGTGCGCGCGATGAGGCTCATCAGGTCGGTGCCCTCGGGCACGGTGAACGCGCCGGGTTTGCCGACGGTCCGCACGGTCCCCACGACCCGGGAGAGGCGGAAGCAGCGCGTGTCGTTGCGTTCGCGGTCCCAGCCGACCAGGTACCACTTGCCGCGCCACGCGACCACGCCCCACGGCTCGACCGTGCGCTCCTTCTGCCCGCCCGGTGGCGGCTTGCGGTAGTCGAACGCCACGGCCTGTCCCGCCTGCACGGCCTGCAGCAGCGGCGGGAACGCCGGCTCGCTCGCGCGCACCTTGGGCTCGACGGCCGCGGGGGTGTCCTGGTCGACGTCGACGCCGGCGGCGCGGAGCTTGATCAACGCACCGTGCACGGCACCCGTGAGCTGCGGCGAGTCCCACAGCCGGGCGGCCAGGGCGACCGCGGCGGCTTCATCGGGTTCGAGGTCGATGTCTCCGAGCTCGTAGTCGCGGCGCGCGATGCGGTACCCGTCCTCCGCGCCCTCGGCGTTGGTCTGGCGTCCGGTCTCGAGCGGCACGCCGAGATCGCGCAGCTCGGACTTGTCCCGCTCGAACATGCGGAAGAACGCCTCGTCCGTCGGCGCTTCGTGATAGCCGGGGACGATGGCGCGGATGCGCTCCGCTGTCAGGTACTGACGGGTCGACAGCAGGCACAGCACCAGGTTGACAAGGCGTTCGGCACGTGCGATGGCCACGGACAAACCCTAACGCGTGCGCGCGCCGAAACCTCATCACCACCTGTGGTGAACGGTCCGTTCAGATCAGGGTGCGGAGTTCGCGGACCAGTTCGACGGGTGCTTCCTCGGCCATGTGGTGCCCGCAGTCGAGGGCTCGGACCTGCACGTCGTCCGCCCATTCGGCCCAGATCGCCGCCAGGTCGCCGTAGAGGTCGCCGAGGTCGTCCTTGGCCGACCAGAGGGCCAGCACCGGGCAGGTGATCCTCCGGCCGGCCGCGAAGTCCTCGTCGTCGTGGTGGCGGTCGACCTCCAGCCCGGCGCGGTAGTCGCCGCACATGGCGAGGACGGTCTCGGGGTCGTGGACGGCCCGCTGGAAGTCGGCCCAGTTCTCGACGCCCATCGCGAGCGGCGTGTCGCCGTAGCGCCCCCCGTAGAACAGGTCGGGGTTCTCGTTGATCATCGAGGCGGCGAGCTCCTGCCGCGCCAGGAAGAACCAGTGGTACCAGGCCTGCGCGAACCGGTCGTCCGCCCGCGCGAGGTGGGCGCCGATCGGCAGCCCGTCGAGCACGGCGAGGTGCGTGACCCGGCGCGGGTGGTCGAGGGCGAGCCGGATCGCCGCGGCCGCGCCCCTGTCGTGCCCGGCGACGGCGAACGTCTCGTGGCCGAGCTCGTCCATGAGGGCCACGAAGTCGCGGGCCATCGCGCGCTTCGAGTAGTCGCCGGGTTTGCTGGACTCGCCGTAGCCGCGCAGGTCCGGACACACGACCGTGTGGTCCGTGGCGAGCAACGGCGCGACGCGGTGCCACGTCGTGTGCGTCCGGGGATGGCCGTGGAGGAGGAGGACCGGTGGCCCTGCCCCACCGGTCCTCACTCGCAGCACAGCCTCGCCGACATCGATGTGCCGCAACGAGAATCCTTCGAACACCCGCTACGACTACCCCGGCTACGCGCGGCCGACACGTCCCTTTTCGCCGGCGGCCCAGCAGGTGCGGCCAACGCAGTCCACGGTGTCGAAGCTGCCCGTGTCCGCGACCTTCCACGTCCTGCCGTCCCTGCTGGTGTCGGTACCGGACGGTCCGACCGCGACCAGGCCGGAGCCGCGGTAGGCGATGCCGGACCGGTACCCGACCGGCGCGGTGGCCCCCGCCGTCCAGCCCCGGCCGTCGTTCGTGGCGAACGCCGGCGTCGGGTCGGTGGGCTTGAGGTAGTCGCCGCCGATGGCCACCCCGCGCCACGGCGTCTTGAACGCCACGGCGAACACCCCGGCCGCCGCACCCGAGGGCAGCGGCACGTCCGACGCCTTCCACGACCGGCCGCCGTCCCGCGACTCGAGCACCCGTGCCCTCGCGCCGCCGCCGGTCGCGATCCACGCGTGGTTGCCGCTGGTCGTCACGCACTGCCCGGACGCCGCGAACGCGAACTCGCCCGGCAGCGCGTCCGGCATGCCCTTCGTGTCGTCGACGTGCCACGACCGGCCGCCGTCCCACGTGCGCAGCACTCGGAACTTGCCGTCGACGGGGTCACTGAGCGCCAGTCCGCGGAACCGGTCGAAGAACGCCATGCAGTCGTAGAACGCCTTCGGGTCGGTGTTGCGGAACGACTCCTGCCACGTCCTGCCGCCGTCGGACGTGCGGTAGACCCGCGACGACTCGCCTTCGCCGATCGACAGCGCCACGGCGGTGCGCGCGTCGAAGGCCTCGACGTCGCGGAACTCGAGCGCCTCGGCGCCGGGAGGGCCGACCGAGTCCCAGGTCCGGCCCCCGTTCGTCGTGCGCAGGACGGTGCCCTTCGAGCCGCTGACCCACGCGACCTGACCGGACACGGCGGACAGCCCGCGCAGGCGCGCGTCCGTTCCGGTCGGTTTCAGCTCCCAGTAGGGGTCCGCGGACGCGACCCCGGGAAGAGCCAGGAAGGCGGCGAGCGTCGCCGCGATGATCCTCATGGGGTCACTCTCGTCCAGGCGGCGGCCTGCCTCCCACCCTCCGATCGGCGGTCACGGCGCGATCCTCGCGAGGTCCACCCGCGAGCCGATGGCGAGCTTGCGGTAGATCTGCCGCAGGTGGAACCCGACGGTGTGCGGGGAGACGAACAGCTCCCTGGCCACCTGGCGGTTGGTCAGCCCGTCCGCGACGAGCCGCGCGACCTCCTGCTCGGCGCCGGTGAGGCTGCCCCACCCGGTGCGGGGCCGGGGTTCGCGCTCGTGGTCGTCCCGCCTCCCCGGTGCGGGACGGCGCCGCCGGACGCCGAGCCGCCCCAGGGTGCGGCGCACGCGGGCGGAGTCCAGTTCGGCCTCGACCCCGTCGTACCCGGACAGCGCGCGGTGGAGGGCGACGACGGCCTGCCGCCGGTCGGTTTCGAGGTGCATGGAGCCGATGTCCTCCGCGAGAGAGGCCTTCGTCCACGGGTCGGAGCAACCCGCTTCGAGTTCCGTGAGCGCGGCGACGTCCTGCTTCAGCAGCGCACGGCCGTGCACTGCTGCCGCGGCCACGGACCCGTGGCCCGGGTTGGCGGCGGCGAGGTCCTCGGCGGCGCTCGCGAGCAGCTCGGCGAGGGCCGGGTCGCCGGCGGCGATGGCGGTGCGCACGCACCACGCGGTCGCGGTGGGCGCTTCCAGCAGCAGCCGGGTGCGCAGGGCGGGGTCCTCCGCCGTGGCGCGGATCTCGGCGATCGCGGCCGCCGGGCCGTCGCCGGCCAGCACCACCTGCCCCGCGATCAGCCGCAGCTCCACCGCGCACGGGTGGGCGTGCCCGGCGGGGACGGACTCCTCCAGCCTCCGCAGGCCGTCCGTGGCGGCGACCAGGTCACCCCGCCGGAGCGCGCAGAGCACGAGGACCGCGCCGAGCCGGGGCTGGAACACCGGCATCCCGGCCTGGTCGGAGGCGGCGAGACCGGCGACCGCGGCGGCCTCGGCGGCGGTCACGTCCCCCGGGCCAGCAAGATCGCGGCCCGCAGCGTGAACGGGACCGAGCTCGTCACGCCGGTGCCGTGCGCCTGCGCCGTGACGCACGCCTGGTCCACCGCGTCGAGCGCCTCGTCCAGCCTGCCGAGCCGGGTGAGGATCCACGCCTTCGTCCACAGCGGATCGCCCTGCCCGATCCCGGCCGGCTCGCCGCGCACGAGGACCGCCGCCCTTGCCGCGTCGACGGCCGAGTCCAGCCGACCCTCGCGCCAGCTCGCCATCGCCCGCACGGTGAGCGCGCCCTCCAGCACGTCGGAGCTGTGGTGCTCCCACCGCTCCAGCACCTGGTCGGCCATGCAGGCCGCCGCGTCGAGGTCGTGCAGCGACAGGGTGGTGAGCAGCACCAGCTCCGGCGACAGCTCGTGGGCGTCACCGCACGGTATTTGCGCGTTGGCCTGCCACGTGCGCAACACGTGGCCGGGATCGCCGGGCTGCGGGAACTCCCGTGCGAGCTCCACCGCCTCGCTGAGCCTGCCCGTCCTGACCAGGGCGGCGGCCGCGGTGACGCCGAGCGCCCTCCGGCCGGGCTCCCCCGGCTCGGTGATCCGCAGGCCGCTGGTCGCGAGTGCCGCGGCGGCCTCGGGCGAGGACGGCAGCAGGATCCGCGCGGCCTCGTCGACGGTCGCGACGGCCCGCGCGTCCCCGGTGCGCGCGCAGTGCACCAGGTGCACGGCGATCCGCACGACGTCCTGGCGTTCGCGGCCGAGCAGCATCGCGACCACCTGCCGGTGCAGCGCCGACCGCATCGGCGCCGGCACGGACCCGAGCACCGCCCGCCACACCGGTTCGCGGTGGAAGACGAACTCGGCACCGTCCGCGGCCAGGAACCCGGCCGCCAGCGCCTCCCTGAGGGGCCGCAGCAGCACGGCCGCGGACTTGCCCAGCATCTCGGCGAGGTCGTCCGGGGCGAAGCCGTTGCCCAGCACCGCCGCGACCTGGAGCACGTCCTGCGCCTCGGGCGAGAGGACGGCCAGCCGTCCGGCGATCCTCCGCCGGAACGACGCGGGCAGCTGCTCGGCGGGCTGAGGCGAGACGGCGGCGGCGGTGCCGCACCGCAACGGGCCCGCGGTCAGCCGGGCCACGTCGGCGACGACCTGGACGTGGTTCTCCGCCAGCAGCTCCATCACCACGCCGGTCACCGCGGACGGCGTCGCGCCGGCGCTGCCGACGAACGAGGCGACGTCCGGGTCCGGTGCCGCGCCCAGGAGGTCGGCCGCCATCAGCAGCGCCGCATCGTCGGACAACGGCGCGAGCGGCTCGATCCAGTCACACGGCACGACGGTCGCCATGTCCTGGAGGACGGCGTTCGCGAACTGGTCGCCGTGCAGGGTGATCAGCCAGCCCACGGGCAGTTCCCTGAGCTCGGCCATCACCGTGCTCACGGCGGCGAGCACCGACGTCGGCGTGCGGTGGGCGTCGTCGAGCGTGACCAGCACCGGGCCCTGCCGGAGCCGCTGGACCACGCGCGGCTCGAGCTGTGCGGCGAGCGCGCTCACGCCGGCGACGTGCGGGTGGCCGGTCCCCGGTTCCCGGGCGGGGAAGGCGCCCGGTGACAGGTCGAGCACCGAGAAGCCGCGCAGGGTGGCCAGGGAGGCGCCCTCGGCGACCAGCCTGGTGACCCCCGTGCCCGCGGGGGACGACACGACCAGCAGGCGCGCCTGCCCGGTCTGCACTCCGAGGACGAGCCGCTCCAGCTTCCGGGTCTCGTCCTCACGCCCGCGCAGCGGGAGGGGCGGTCCGGGGGAACGGTCCCACTGCGCGGAATTCTCGCTCAGAGGTGTGCCCACGCTTCTTTTCCCGTCCTGGGTAACCGGCGGCAACAGCAGGAAACGATTTCTTCACACGTGCTGCGGCGAGCCGGATGAGACGTGGTTTTCCAGCGGGGCACTGCTTTCCGGCTTCACCCGAGAACCTCCCACCCGATCGGCCCGGAGAATCGCGCGGTGCCACCCGGGATGTCAACCGCCGTCGCCGCCGCGGCGAGGCCCGATCACTGTCCGGGACGGGTCACCGGGTGAGACGCACTGCTCCTATCCGTCCACCGCAATGCGATCGATCGGATCTTTCGCGTGCCGGGGTCGTGAATTCCAGGTCGGCCTCGCGCAGGTGGCCGAGTACGCGGTAAGTGATGCCACGGGGGTATGCCCGCCAGGCGTCCGAAGGCCGCACACGACGCCTTGTCCCCCGCCGGCGGGCGCTGCGGCGCGAATCGGGGTCGACGAGGTCCATCGTCGATCTTGTCGCGCCTGCGGTTCCCGGCCGGCGACCTGCGCGATCCGCCACAGCGGCCGCGATGCCCGTTCGGGCTTCAACGTGCCCGTTTTGCCGCATATGGACAGAGTGATCACGGTCTGTCCCCGCTCGTGCACCGACGCGGCCGCACCTGTGGCGGAAGTGGTCCACTCCGCGGCCGAAGGCCACTCCCCGGCGGCGACGGCCGTCCGCCCAGCCGGCCAACGGCTCGTGTCCCGGCGCGGCGCGGAAAGCGCACGAAACCGCCGACGAGCCGCGCGCATCAGTTCTCCCGGAGAGACATCCGATCGATCCGCCGACGCGACTCAATTGGTGACGGCGGGGATTTCCGTGAACCGGCCGTCTCACATGGTCCTCAAACCACGATTACCGGTCGATCCGAATCAGCGGTGCCGGAGTCCCTACCGCGCATCCCTCAGCCCACTACATCCGAACAATGCGAGGGGCGCGCTCCACACCGGAGCGCGCCCCTCGCCTCTGCCTGTCCGAAACCGTCCTAAAGCGACGAGATCAGCCGTTCCACCCGCTCGTCCACCGCCCGGAACGGGTCCTTGCACAGCACCGTCCGCTGCGCCTGGTCGTTCAGCTTGAGGTGCACCCAGTCGACAGTGAAGTCACGGCCGGCGGCCTGCGCGGCGGCGATGAAGTCACCGCGCAGCTTGGCCCGCGTCGTCTGCGGCGGGGTGTCCTTGGCGGCCTCGATCTCGCCGTCGTCGGTCACCCGCTCGACCTGGCCCTTGCGCTGCAGCAGGTCGAAGATGCCCCGGCCGCGGCGGATGTCGTGGTAGGCGAGGTCGAGCTGGGCGATGCGCGGGTTCGACAGGTCCATGCCGTGCTTGGCCATGTACCGCTCCATCAGGCGGTTCTTGATGGCCCAGTCGATCTCGCGGTCGATCTTGGTGAGGTCCTGCGACTCGACGGCGTCCAGGGTCCGGCCCCACAGTTCGAGGACGCGCTCGGCCATCGGGTCCGGGGAGCGCTTGGCGCAGTGCTCGACGGCCTTCTCGTAGTACTCGCGCTGGATGTCGAGCGCGGAGGCCTCCTTGCCGCCCGCCAGGCGCACCGTGCGGCGGCCCGTCAGGTCGTGGGAGATCTCGCGGATCGCGCGGATCGGGTTGTCGAGCGAGAAGTCGCGGAACTGGACGCCCTGCTCGATCATCTCCAGCACGAGGTTCGCGCTGCCCACCTTGAGCAGCGTCGTCACCTCGGACATGTTCGAGTCGCCGACGATGACGTGCAGCCGCCGGTAGCGCTCGGCGTCGGCGTGCGGCTCGTCGCGGGTGTTGATGATCGGGCGGGACCTGGTCGTCGCGGACGACACGCCCTCCCAGATGTGCTCGGCCCGCTGCGAGAGGCAGTACACGGCGCCGCGCGGGGTCTGCAGCACCTTGCCGGCGCCGCAGATGAGCTGGCGGGTGACCAGGAACGGCAGCAGCACGTCCGCGATGCGCGAGAACTCGCCGGCCCGTGCGACCAGGTAGTTCTCGTGGCAGCCGTAGGAGTTGCCCGCCGAGTCGGTGTTGTTCTTGAACAGGAAGATGTCGCCGCCGATGCCCTCGTCGGCGAGCCTGCGCTCGGCGTCGACGAGCAGGTCCTCGAGGATCCGCTCCCCCGCCTTGTCGTGCGTGACGAGCTGGGCCAGGTCGTCGCACTCGGCCGTGGCGTACTCGGGGTGCGAGCCGACGTCGAGGTAGAGCCGGGAGCCGTTGCGCAGGAAGACGTTGGAAGAACGCCCCCAGGACACGACCCGGCGGAACAAGTACCGCGCGACCTCGTCCGGGGACAGACGACGCTGCCCGTGGAAGGTGCAGGTCACCCCGAACTCTGTCTCAATGCCGAAGATCCGCCGCTGCATACGTCAACAGTAGGCGACTCTCAGGCGGAGCAGGGTGATCCGTTCGGGCGGCGCGCCGGTTGCGGTTTAGTGTCAACAGGGTGTGGAAACGGGTCAGCGCTCTCGACAAGAAGCTCATGAGCTCCTCCGCCGGACTGCCTCCGAGCAGGCTCGACAGGGGTATGAAGAGGCTTTCCAAAGCCGCGAACCACAGCCTGCTGTGGTTCGTCATCGCGGCGATCCTGGCCACGGGCAAAGGGCCGTTCCGGCGTGGCGCGTTCCGCGGTCTCGCGGCCATCGCCGGTGCTTCCGCCAGCGCGAACCTGGTCGGGAAGTCGCTTTTCCCGCGCCGCAGACCCGCCGCCGACCTGATCTCGCTCGAACGCCGCCTGTCCAAACGGCCGACGTCGTCGTCCTTTCCTTCCGGGCACTCCGCGTCGGCGGCCGCTTTCGCCACGGCGGTGGCCCTGGAATCGCCCCAAGCAGGCGCCGTGGTCGCTCCGATCGCGGCCGCCGTGGCCTATTCACGTGTCCACACCGGCGTGCATTGGCCGACCGACGTCGTGGCCGGCGCGGCGGTCGGCGTCGGCGCGGCGTTCCTGACGCGCCGCTGGTGGCCGCTCGGGATGAACGAGCCGGCGTCGGCCTACGAGCACGCCGACCTGACGTCGCTGCAGGACGGCGACGGCCTGGTCGTGGTGGTCAACCCTCACTCGGGGATCGGCCCCGACCCGACGCCGCAGATCGTCGAGGAGTGGCCGAAGGCGCAGGTCGTCACGATCGAGGAGCTCGACTCGCTCCCGGACGCGAAGGCGCTGGGCGTGGCCGGCGGCGACGGCACGGTGGCCGCCGTGGCCTCCATCGCCGCCGAACGCGACCTGCCGATGGTGCTCATCCCCTCCGGCACGCTCAACCACTTCGCGCGCGACGTGGGCATCACCGGCCTGCACGACACGGCGCAGGCGGTGGCCGACGGCGTGGGCGTGCGGGTGGACCTGGCGCAGGTCAACGGCCAGTGGTTCGTGAACACGGCCTCGCTGGGCGGCTACCCGGACATGGTGCGGATCCGCGAGAAGCTCGAGAAGCGCTGGGGCAAGTGGCCGGCGGCGGGCATGGCGCTGTTCCGCGTGCTGCAGCGGGCCAAGCCGCTCGACATCACCATCGACGGCGACAAGCACCTCGTCTGGCTGCTGTTCGTCGGCAACGGGCCGTACCGGCCGAAGGGCTTCGCGCCCACGATGCGCCCGCGGCTGGACGACGGGCTGCTCGACGTGCGCTTCGTCCGGGCGGACCGGAGGTACTCGCGGACGAGGTTCTTCCTGGGCGCCCTGTTCGGGGCGCTGGAGCACTCGCGCATGTACAAGCACTTCGAGGTGGCCTCGTTGAACGTCGAGGTGCACGGCCCGCCCATCTCGATCGCGACGGACGGCGAGGTGCGCGAGCGGGGCAACCACTTCCGGTTCCGGTCGCGGGCGGCGGCGCTGGGCATTTATCGACCCTAGTGTTCGACATTGTCGAACGATCGCAGCTAGAGTGGGGTGCGTGCCCGGACCCATCCAGTCGATCCAGCGCGCGGCCGAGGTCCTCAAGCTGCTCGCCCGCGGCGGCGCGCACCAGCTGGGCGTCGGCGAGATCGCCCGCGCCCTGGACCTCGCGAAACCGACGGTGCACGGCATCCTGCGGACGTTGCAGGAGGTCGGGTTCGTCGAGCAGGAGGTCGAGGGCGGCAAGTACCGCCTGGGTGCCGCGCTGTTCCACATCGGCACGAGCTACCTCGACGGCAACGAGCTGCGCGCCAAAGCGCTGAACTGGTCGGACACGCTGGCCATGCGTGCGCGCGAGGCGGTGCGCATCGGCGTGATGCACGGCAGGCACGTGCTGGTCGTGCACCACGTGTTCCGGCCGGACAACAGCCGGCAGACGCTCGACACCGGCTCGCTGCTGCCGTGGCACGCCACCGCGCTCGGCAAGGCGCTGGTCGCGTTCGGCGAATGGCCCGACGGCGACCTGCAGCGGTTCACCCGGCACACGTTGGACCACGAGGAGCTGCGGACGGCGGTGAACGTCGTCCGCGACCGCGACTGGGCCTACGACCTGCACGAGCTCGTTGAGGGCGAGGCGTCCGTCGCGGCGCCGATCCGCGACCGGCGAGGGGTGGTCGTCGGCGCGATCGGCGTGTCGGGACCGGTCGAGCGGCTGTGCGAATCGCCTGATCAGCCACCGCGCCTCGAGCTCGTCTCCTACGTACGTGAGGCAGCTCGCAGCGTTTCCAGGGAGCTGGGCGGCCTCTCCTGGTAGTACTGTGGAAGCGTTCGACATTGTCGAATGGTTCACACAGAGGAGTGTGCACGTGGCGTACATCGCGGCGATCGACCAGGGCACGACGTCGTCCCGGTGCATCGTGTTCGACCGGTCCGGCGGGATCGTGTCGGTCGCCCAGCGCGAGCACCGGCAGATCTTCCCGCGGCCCGGCTGGGTGGAGCACGACGCGACCGAGATCTGGACGAACGTGCAGGCCGTGGTGCGCGACGCCCTTGCGCACGCATCGCTCACGTACGCCGACATAGCCGCGTTCGGCATCACGAACCAGCGCGAGACCACGGTCGTGTGGGACAAGGCGACCGGCGAGCCCGTGCACAACGCGATCGTCTGGCAGGACACGCGCACGGACTCGCTGACCAGGCAGCTCGGCGACCAGGACCGGTTCCGCGAGCGCTCCGGCCTGCCGCTCGCCACCTACTTCTCCGGCCCGAAGCTGCGCTGGCTGCTCGACAACGTCGACGGCCTGCGCGCCCGCGCCGAGAACGGCGAGGTCCTGTTCGGCACGATGGACACCTGGCTGATCTGGAACCTCACCGGCCGCCACGTCACCGACGTGACGAACGCGTCGCGCACCATGCTGATGAACCTCGAGACCCTCGACTGGGACCCCGAGCTCGTCGAGGCGATGGACGTGCCGCGAGCCGTGCTCCCCGAGATCCGGTCCTCCTCCGAGGTCTACGGCACCTACGAGGGCGTCCCGGTCGCGTCGGCGCTCGGCGACCAGCAGGCCGCGCTGTTCGGCCAGACCTGCTTCTCCCCCGGCGAGGGCAAGTGCACCTACGGCACGGGCGCGTTCCTGCTCGTCAACACGGGCGCCAAGCCTGTGCTCAGCCGGAACGGCCTGCTCACCACGGTCGGTTACCAGATCGGTGACGAACCGGCCGCGTACGCGCTGGAGGGCGCGGTCGCGGTGACCGGCGCGCTGGTGCAGTGGTTCCGCGACAAGATCGGCCTCATCGGTTCGGCGGCGGAGATCGAGACGCTCGCGCGCACGGTCGACGACAACGGCGGCGCGTACTTCGTGCCCGCCTTCTCCGGACTGTTCGCACCGCACTGGCGGTCGGACGCCCGTGGGGTCATCGCGGGTCTGACGGGCTACATCTCGCGCGGGCACCTCGCACGGGCCGTGCTGGAGGCGTCGGCGTGGCAGACGCGTGAGGTCGTGGACGCGATGAACGCCGACTCCGGCGTGGACCTCAAGACGTTGCGCGTCGACGGCGGCATGACCGCGAACAACCTGCTCATGCAGTTCCTGTCGGACGTGCTGGACGTGCCGGTGGTGCGCCCGATCGTGGCCGAGACGACGTGCCTCGGCGCGGCGTACGCGGCAGGACTCGCGGTCGGCTACTGGACCGGCACCGACGAGTTGAAGGCCAACTGGCACAAGGCGGCCGAATGGGAGCCGTCGATGGAACCGGCCGCCCGCGCCAAGGGCTACCGGAAGTGGAAGAAGGCGGTCGAGCGGACCGTCGGCTGGATGGACGAGGACGATGACTGACTCAGCACAGCGGACACGCGCCCGCGAAGAACTGCAGCACGGCAAGTTCGACGTCGTCGTGATCGGCGGCGGCATCCTGGGCATCGCGACCACGTGGGCCGCGGCCCGCTCCGGTCTGCGCGTCGCCCTGGTGGAGAGCGGCGACTTCGCGGGCGCCACGTCGTCCGCGTCCTCGAAGCTCGTGCACGGTGGCCTGCGCTACCTCGCGATGGGCCCGTCGGCCGTGCCGATGGTCCACGAGAACCACAAGGAACGGCGTGCGCTGGGCGACCGCCTCGCCCCGCACCTGGTGCGGCCGCTGCCGTTCCTCGTCCCGGTCTACAAGGGCGGCCCGCACAGCCGGTTCGTGCTGGGTGCGGGCGTCACGCTGTACTCCGCGCTGTCGGGCTTCGGCGACGGCATGGGGAAGGTGCTGTCGGCGCGCAGGGCGCAGGAGTGGGTGCCCGACCTGCGCGCCGACGGTCTGCGCGGTGCCGCGATGTACTACGACCACCAGATGAACGACAGCCGCGTGGCGATCACCGCCGCGCGGGCCGCCGCCGAGGCCGGTGCCGTGCTGCTCAACCACATCTCGGTCGTGGGCCTGCGCAAGACCGGCTCGAAGGTCACCGGTGTCGACCTGCGCGACTCGCTCGGCGAGTTCGGAGTGGACGCGAAGGTCGTCGTGAACGCGACCGGCCCGTGGCTGGACGTGCTGCGGCGCATGGAGGACCCCGCCGCCGACCCGTCGATCCGCCTGTCCAAGGGCTCGCACCTGGTGCTGAGGCAGACGTCGGAGTGGAAGGCCGCGCTGACGATCCCGGTCGACGACGTGCGCGTGTCGTTCGCGATCCCGTGGGAGGGCCACCTCCTGCTCGGCACCACCGACGAGGCCTACGACGGCGACCCGGCCGCGGTCGCCTGCACGGACGCCGACGTCGACCAGATCCTCGACGAGGCGGGCACCGCGGTCACCGGCCTGGACCGCTCCCGCATCGCGTACACGTTCGCGGGCCTGCGGGTCCTGCCCGGCGGCCCCGGCGACACCTCGCACGCCAAGCGCGAAACGGTGATCACCGCGGGCTCCGGCGGCATGATCAGCGTGGCCGGCGGCAAGTGGACGACGTTCCGCAAGATCGGCGCCACCGTCCTCGCGCGCGTGAACTCCGAGCTCGGCCGCACCTTCGACGGCCCGCTGGACGACGTGGCGCTGCCCGGTTCGGCGTCGCCCGAGACCGTCGGCTCGGTGCTGAACCACGCCTTCGACGCGCTGCCCGACGACGTGGTCCGCCACCTCGCCACCCACTACGGCACGACGTCGCACGAGGTCGTCGCCCTCGGTCTGGAGAACCCGGCGCTGCTGGAGCGCGTGCACCCGGACGGCCCGGACATCTGGGCGCAGGTCGAGCACGCCCGCCGCACCGAGTGGGCGTCCGAGGTGGACGACGTGCTGCGCCGCCGCACCACCGTGGTGGTGCGCGGGCTCGACTCGCCGGAGGTCCGCACGCGGGTGTCGGAGCTGCTGGCTTCCTAGAGCGCCGCGGCGCGTTCCAGGAGGCCCCCGGCCAGTTCGGGTTCCGAGTGGAACGCGCCGCGCACCGCCGGCATGCCGTCGCACCCCGGCACGACCTCTTCCCGTGCCACAGCGCGGTTTTCGAGCCGAGGCCCTTCGAGGTGGGCGTCGATGACGGCCTCGTGCACCGGAGGGAGGTCGTCGCCGATCGGGTTCGGGCACTGGTACCCCACGTCGATCACCACGAACGACTCGGGCTCGCCGGCCGGCACCGGCAGGTTCTGCGGGCACGCGTCGTTGTGCCCGCTCGCCTGCGGCAACGCCTCCAGCCGTCGCACCGGCTCCGGCACCCGCGCGGCGAACGGCGGGCAGTCCGGCCGCAGGAACGCGTCCCGCACGCGCCTTCCCTCGTACAACAACCGCAACGCCCGTCCGGGCGCGGCGCGCGTCCTCGAGCCACAGCCCGATCCGGTCGCCGAGGTTCGTCCACCCGCACCACCCGCGGGCGGCGGAACCCCGGTGGCAGACGAAGTCCGACAGCAGGAAGTCCGCCTCGTCGCGCCGCGGGAAGTCGCCGACCAGGTCCGCCAGGTCTTCGCGGATCACGGGTCTGCGCAGGACCTTCACGAAGACCGGCTCGCCGGCCGAGACGACCCGGTAGAGCGCCGCCGTGGTGATCGCGGTCGGCCGGAAGCCGATCGGCACCACGCGGGTCAGCGGTACGGGTCGGTGATCTCGCCGAGCATGTCCAGGGCCTCGCGCAGCTGGGTCATGCGGCGCTTGCCGATGTGCTGTTCCCATTCCGCCTCGATCCTGGCGATCTCCGCGTCCGCGACGGGGACGGCTTCCTTCGCCTTGTCGGTCACGCGCACGAGCCGCGCGCGGCCGTCGGTGGGGTCGGGCACGCGTTCGACGTAGCCCGCCTTCTCCAGCTGGTCCACGAGGAACCCGGCGGTCTGCTTGGTCACCTGGGCGGCTTCCGCGAGCTCGGTGAGGCGCGTCCCGTCCGGGCCGACCCGCATGAGCACACGGGCCTGGGCCTGGGTGATCTCGAACCCCGCCGCCGTGACGGCGGCCAGGACGCGGTTCTCCACCTCGCGGTTCGGGATGAAGAGCAGCAGACCGATGTTCACTCGAAGTGCCCCCTTGTTTTTGGTCAGATTTTCTGATTAAAGTAGTCAGTCCATCGAACTAAATCAAGAGGAGAACCGCGATGGACGAGGCTCGGATGTGGCAGGTGGTCGACGCCGAACGCGCGGCGACCGCCGAGCTCCTCGCCGGCCTGACCGAGGTGGAGTGGTCCTACCCGTCGCTGTGCGAGGGCTGGACGGTGCGCGAGGTCGCGGCGCACCTGTCGCTGGGCCCGCGCGTGGGGATCGGCGCGGTCCTGGTCGCGTTCGCCAAGGCGCGCGGCAGCTTCAACCGCATGGTCGACCAGACCTCGCGCGCCGAGGCGCGCAGACCGACCGGCGAGCTCGTCGCGGAGCTGCGCGGCATCGTCGGCAACCGCAAGCTGGCACCCGGCCAGACGCTCAAGAACGCGCTGATGGACTCCATGGTCCACGCGCAGGACATCGCCCTGCCGCTGGGCATCGAACGCCACATGCCGGTCGACGCCGCCGTCGGCGCGGCGGACGACCTGTGGCGCATGGGCTTCCCGTTCCACGCCCGCAAGCGCTTCGCGGGTCACCGCCTCGTCGCCACCGACGCCGACTGGTCCGCAGGCGAGGGCGCCGAGATCAGCGGCCCGATCGAGGCGCTGGTCATGCTGCTGGCCGGACGCACCGCGACGATCCCCCGGCTCACCGGCATCACGGTCTGAGCTCGCGCACCACCCTGCGGCACACGTGGACGCGCTCGAAACGTTGGCGCATCTCGGTTTCCCGTTCGATCCGCGCGTGCAGGAACGCCCCGGCCGGGACCAGGCCGTGCTTCGCGACGAGCACCGTGCCGAGCTCCTCGGCGGTCGCGTGCACGTGCAGGTGGTGCTGCTCTTCCCTGAAACCGTTGCGCGCGTACCACTTCAGCGCGGGACGGTCCTCCCGCGGCCAGGCGTCGAGCGTCCGCACCCCGCACCGCTCCAGCCGCGGCACCGCCTCCTCCAGCAGCGCCGTGGCGATCCCCCGGCCCTGGTGGTCCGGGTGCACCACCACCGTGTCGACGGTCGCCTCGGCTCCGGGTACCGAGACGTCCAGGATCCCGGCCACCACGTCCCCGACGACCGCGACCAGCTCCAGGTCGGTGCGGTGCCTGACCTGCCACACGTCGTCGTGGTAGCTGGTCGCGAGGAACCCGAGCACGCGACACCGCAGCCACGGGACCTCGTCCTCCTGCTCGTAGCTCCTGATCTCCACGGGCAGCCCCGGCGTACCCCTGGAGCGGCCCGGTGCTCCCAGCAGGCGCACCTCCCCGGCTCGCCCCCGTGCGGCGTCCACCACGTCGTTCCCCCAGTCCGACTGCACGCCGGACGTCTCCGGCACCGTCCAGGTTTCCTGAAGCCGGAGCCGCCCGCACGCCTCTTTCCGCTTCACCGTTTGCCAGGTACATACCCGGTAGGCAAACTCGGCGTGCATGTCGGTCAAACACGGTCTGCTGGCGCTGCTCGAGCGCGGACCCATGTACGGCTACCAGCTGCGGGCGGCGTTCGACGCGGCCACCGGCGGCACGTGGCCGTTGAACATCGGGCAGGTCTACACGACGTTGTCGCGCCTGGAGCGCGACGACCTGGTCGCCGCGCTGCCCCAGAACCAGGGCCAGCGCCCCTACGAGCTCACCCCGCACGGCCGCGACGAGCTGGAGAAGTGGTTCGCCACGCCCGTGCGGCGCAGCGACCGCCCCCGCGACGAGGTGGCGATCAAGCTCGCGCTCGCCATCACCACGCCGGGCGTCGACGTCACCGAGGTCGTGATGACGCAGCGCACCGCCACCACGCGCACGCTGCAGGAGTGCACGAGGCTCAAGACCCGGTCCGCCGGTCTGCCGTGGCTGCTCGTGCTCGACGCGATGATCTTCCAGGCCGAGGCCGAGCTGCGCTGGCTCGACCACTGCGAGTCGAGCCTGCTGCGCCACCGGTCACAACCCGTGCCGGACAAGACAGACGTCTGACGGTGCCGGCGGCAGCGAGAACCACAAGGGGACGACTCACCCGACCCGACACGCCCGCGCAAACCCAAGACGTGCAAAGGGCCCCCGGCCGAAGCCAGGGGCCCAGCACCAGAGCTCGACGCCTACTTCGAGGACTCGTCCCCGGGCAGCTCGACGTCCTCCACGGCCTTCCCGTCCTTGACGGGCGCGGGCATGAGGGCATCCAGCGCCGCCCCGGCGATCCGCCGGAAAGCCCGCCGAGGCCGGGCCCGCTCCAGCACGGCGACCTCCAGCTTGGCGGCCGGAAGCAGCTCAGCGGACCCGTTCCCGGTGGACGGGGACCCGGCCGACAACGCCTTCACGGCAACAGGAACAGCCTCGGCCAACGACAACCCGTCGGCGAAGGCCTCCTTCAGCGCCGTGTTGGCGGCATCGACGGTGCCACCCATCACGATGTACTGGGGCTCGTCCACGATGGACCCGTCGTAGGTCAGCCGGTACAGCGTGTCCGACTCGGCCGTGTCCCCGACCTCGGCCACGCAGATCTCCACCTCGAAGGGCTTGATCTGCTCGGTGAAGTAGGTGCCCAGGGTCGTGGCGTAGACGTTCGCCAGCGAACGGGAGGTGACGTCGCGCGGGTCGTTCTGGTACCCGCGGACGTCGGCGAACCGGATGCCGGCCTGCCTCAGGTTCTCGAACTCGCTGTAGCGGCCGACCGCGGCGAAGCCGATGCGGTCGTAGATCTCCGAGACCTTGTGCAGCGTGCTGGAGGGGTTCTCCGCGACGAACAGAATGCCGTCCGCGTACTTCAGCACGATGACGCTGCGACCCCTCGCGATGCCCTTGCGGGCGTACTCGGAGCGATCGCGCATCACCTGCTCTGCCGATGCGTACAGCGGCATCGTCATGGGTGGTGCTCCTGACGTCGGACCTGTGGGGGACTCAGCCTGCGGGGCGGGACCGGCGGCCTTCGACGACCGCGTCGGCGACCGTCTGGACCTGCGACTCCGGTACCTCGACGGCACCGTCGACGCCGTTGATCGTGATCACGATCGGGTAGAGGCGGCGGACCGGGTCCGGGCCACCCGTGGCCGAGTCGTCGTCGGCCGCGTCGTAGAGCGCTTCGACGACCGAGCGGATCGCGCCGTCGGCGTCCGCGTCCGGGTCGTAGAGCTTCTTGAGCGCCGACTTCGCGAACAGCGAGCCCGAGCCGACGGCCTGGTAGCCGTGCGACTCCTCGTAGCGGCCGCCGGTGACGTCGTAGGACACGATGCGGCCCGCGCGGTCCGGGTCGGCGGCGGAGGTGTCGTACCCGGCGAACAGGGGCACCACGGCGAGGCCGGCCATGGCCGCGTCGAGGTTGCCCCTGATCATCGCCGAGAGGCGGTTCGCCTTGCCGTCGAGCGACAGCGGCACGCCCTCGATCTTCTCGTAGTGCCGCAGCTCCACCGTGTACAGCCGCACGATCTCGATCGCGATGCCCGCGGTGCCCGCGATGCCGACGGCCGAGTGGTCGTCGGTCACGAAGACCTTCTTCATGTCGCGCTGGGCGATGACGTTGCCCATCGTGGCCCGCCGGTCACCGGCGATCACGACACCACCCTTGTAGGTGGCCGCGACGATCGTCGTCCCGTGCGGGGCCTGGACGGTCCCCTCCGGGAGCTTCCGGGCACTGGGCAGCATGTCGGGTGCCTGGGCCCGCAGGAAGTCCGTGAACGACGACGAGCCCGGCGTGAGGTACGCCGTCGGCAGCGCCGCGGCCGGGTGACGCCCGGTCGAGCTGTTGTCCATGTGTTGGTTGTTCTCCCGTCCCGAAGTGGTCAACAGGCCCCCCAAAGGCCTACTGACCACCCTTCTGCACGTATGCGCGGACGAAGTCCTCCGCGTTCTCCTCGAGCACGTCGTCGATCTCGTCGAGGATCGCGTCCACGTCCTCGCCGAGCTTCTCGCGGCGTTCCTGACCGGCTCCGGCGGCGCCGTCGGCACCCTCGTCGCCGTCGCCACCGCCCTGGCGCTGCTTCTGTTCCTGGGACATCTCGGCCTCCCACTGACTCGCCTGACAAGAACACTACCCAGCGGCACCGACAAAAATTGTGAGCCACTCGGGTAGACGATCACCCGCGAGTCAGCGCGTCCACCAGCTGCTCGGCGGTGTCGGAGGCTTCCAGCAGCGCTCCGACGTGGGCTTTCGTGCCTCGGAGCGGTTCGAGCGTCGGAATCCGCACGAGTGATTCCCGACCGAGGTCGAAGATCACCGAGTCCCACGACGCGGCCGCGACCGAGGTCGGGTAGCGCTCCAGGCAGCGACCGCGGAAGTACGCCCGCGTGTCCTCGGGCGGCGTGGTGATGGCCGCGATGACCTCCTCCTCGCTGACCAGCCGCTTCATCGAGCCGCGCGCGACCAGGCGGTTGTAGAGGCCCTTGTCCAGGCGGACGTCGGAGTACTGCAGGTCGACGAGGTTGAGCCGCGCGGAGCCCCAGGCGAGGCCGTCGCGCTGGCGGTAGCCCTCGAGCAGCCGCAGCTTGGCGACCCAGTCGAGCCGGTCGGCGCACAGCGACGGGTCCTTGGCCAGGTCGTTCAGGACCTCGCCCCAGACGCGCAGGACCTCGCGGTCGCCGACGCCCTCCTTCTCGACGAACGCCAGGGCGCGCTCGTGGTAGGCGAACTGCACGTCGAGGCCGGTGAACTTGCGCCCGCCGGTCATCTCGACCTTGGTCTTCAGCGTCGGGTCGTGGCTGATCTGGTGCACGGCGCGCACCGGGTCGACCATGCGCAGGTCGTCGAACCGCTGGCCCGCCTCGATCATGTCGAGCACCAGCGAGGTCGTGCCGACCTTGAGGTACGTGGAGTACTCGGCGAGGTTCGCGTCGCCGATGATGACGTGCAGGCGGCGGTACTTGTCCGCGTCCGCGTGCGGCTCGTCGCGGGTGTTGATGATGCCGCGCTTGAGCGTCGTCTCGAGGCCGACCTCGACCTCGATGTAGTCGGAGCGCTGTGACAGCTGGAAGCCGGCCTCCTCGCCGGACTGCCCGATGCCCACCCGCCCGGACCCGGTCACGACCTGGCGCGACGCGAAGAACGGCGTGAGGCCCGCGATGACGGCCGTGAACGGCGTCGAGCGCTGCATCAGGTAGTTCTCGTGCGTGCCGTAGGACGCGCCCTTGCCGTCGACGTTGTTCTTGTAGAGCTGCAGGCGGGGCTGGCCGGGCACGGTGGCGGCCTTGAGCGCCGCCTCCTCCATCACCCGCTCCCCCGCCTTGTCCCAGATCACCGCGTCACGCGCGTTGGTGACCTCGGGCGCCGAGTACTCGGGGTGCGCGTGGTCGACGTAGAGCCGCGCGCCGTTGGTGAGGATGACGTTCGCCGCGCCCAGGTCCTCGACGTCGGAGTCGGCGGGGTGCCCGCCGGGGCTGCCCAGGTCGAACCCGCGGGCGTCGCGCAGCGGCGACTCCACCTCGTAGTCCCAGCGCGCACGCCTGGCGCGCGGTATGTCCGCCGCCGCCGCGTACGCGAGCACCACCTGTGTCGAAGTGAGCACCGGGTTCGCGGTCGCGTCTCCCGGCACCGCGATGCCGTACTCGACCTCGGTTCCCATGATCCGCCGCATACGCCACACCTTATGACCTGACCCCGGACAACAGCGTGAGGGGAGCTTCACGGTGAAACTCCCCCCAGCCTATTCACCCGGACGCCAATCCTGCTGCAGGACGAATCCGCGAAGCGCCGCGAGAAGGCCCGAAAGCGGCCAGCACGGCGAGGACGACGACCGCCACCGCGCCGATGACCAGCGGCAACACCACCGAGACGGCCGGCAGCACCAGCGGGATCCCGATGGACAGGATCGCGATCACCGCGTACCCGAACCCGAGCGCGCCACCGCCGACGACCCCGACGAGGGCGAGCATGACCGCCTCGGCGATGACGCCGCCCTGCAGCCCGCCGCGGGTGACGCCCAAGGCGCGCCTGAGGGCGAGCTCCTTGCGGCGTTCCTGGACGGAGATCGTGAGCGCCGTGCCGATGCCGGTCACGGCCACCGCGACGCTCAGCCCGAGCAGCACCATCATCAGCACGGTGCCGAGGTGCATGTACCGGTCGGCTTCCGCGCGTTCGTCGGCGTCGGTCTGCACGATGACCGTCGGGTTGTCCGGCAGCGCCGCCTGCAGCCCGGCCCGGAACCGCGCCGGGTCCGTCCCCGGCTCCAGGGCGACGAGCACCTTCTCGGCCGGTCCCGAGGTCAGGCCGCCGAGGACCGGCGTGTAGCCGGTGAGCGTGCCGGGCACCGTTCCGACGACCTCGTACCGCTTGCCACCGGCCTCGACGAACGGCCGGTCCTCCCAGTGCTGCGGCACGATCGCCGTCCCGGAGGCGAACCGCTCGGCACCGGGGACGTTCTGCGCCTCGAGCCAGGCCTTGAACTGCTCCGGGTCGGCGCCGGCGCCGGTCTCGGCCCGGTGCAGCACGACGCTCGCGGCCACGCCGTCCTGCGCGGGGATCGGCGGCAGCGGCCGCTCCCCCGCGTCGACGACGGTGGCGTCCGGGCGTTCCTCGTTGGCGAACGTGTAGGTCATCTCCTGCGCGGTGCCGAGCAGGACCAGGAAGAACGTCACCATCGAACTGGCCAGCAGCAACGGCAGCGCCACCGACGCCGACCGCTGCGGCATCCTGCGCACCTCGGCGCCGGCGAGCTTCCAGTGCGTGCCGCCGATCTTGCCGAACAGCCGCGCGATGAACGGCACCGTGACCGGGCCGAGGATCCAGAACAGGCCCGTCACCGCGGCGATCGCGGAGAAGGTGACGGCGAGGGGCGCCACCGCGGTGCCCTTGGCCGCGATGGCCGCCAGCGCGAGGACCGCGGCGCCACCGGTGAACAGAAGACCGAACACGAGCCGAAGACGACGCACGGAGCCCTTCGGCACCTCGTTGTCGGCGTCCCGCAACGCGGCGAGAGGCGACACACGCGCGGCGTTGATCGCGGGACGAACGGCGGCGACGACCGAGAGCACCGCGGCGACGGCGACGCCGAGGACCACGTACCCGAGCGACGGCAGCAGGTCGGGGCTGAGCTCGACCGCCCCGAACAGCACGGAGATGCCCGTGACGTCGAACGTCCTCGCGAGGGTCCACGCCATCGGCCCGCCGAGCAGCGCGCCACCGATCCCCGCGACCGCACCCGTCACCAGCGCCTCGAACAAGCTCCTGCGCACCAACGGCCCGCGCTGCGCCCCGATGCACCTCAGCAACGCCGTTTGCCGCTGACGCTGCGCATAGACCGCACGGAACGTGGCCGCCGCAACGAACACAGCGGTCGCCAGCGCAAGAATGCTGAACGGCAGGAGGACGAACTTCAGGTCGTCACCGACCCTGTCGGCGTCCGGGTCCGGGTTCCACACGACGTAGGAGGCGCCCGCCGCGGCCTTGACGGCGTCACGGGCTCCACCGATCACCCAGACCTGCTTGGTGTGCGGCCGCGGGTCGAGCTTGCGCGCGAGATCGGGACCGGCGACCAGGACGGGCCGCGAGTCGACCGCGCCCCTCTTCAGGACACCGCTGACGGTGACCTCGAACGGCCTGCCGTCGGCGGCCGCGAGCGAGATCGCGTCACCGGGCCGGAGACCGCGCTCGTACGCGGTGATCTTGTCGACGGCGATCTCGCCGCCGGCGGCCGGCTGCCTCCCCTCGGCCAGCGGCCAGCGCACCAGGTCCGGCTGCTGGACGTGCACCTCGGCCCGGTGCTGCCCCGCGCGGCCGTTCGCGTCGAGCAGGTCCGCCTGCGCCACCTGCACCGGCACCGCCCTGCCGACCGCGGAGAGCTTGCCCAGCAACGCGTCGTCGAGCTCCGCCTGGTTCACCGCGGGGGTGTCGCTGTCGTACTGGTGCGGCTTGACCTCCACGACGTGCCCGACGGAGGACGGTGTGAGAGGCGCGCCCTCGTCGACCGACCGGCTGAGCGCGTCGCTCAGCACCAGGGCGGCCAGCAGGCAGGCCACGCCGACGACGAGCGCGACGCCGGGCAGCAGCGCGCGGCCCGGCCGGGCGCGGAACTCGGCGACGCCGAGCCGCAGGGAAGTGGACACGAATCCTCCTCGGTGACGTCCGATGGTCACGAAGGTAGGAAGGGGGGCGATCAGCGGGCGTCGGACTGGGGTAGCAAGCTCGCGTACGACCACAGGAGGACACGGGGATGATCAACCTCTACGACGAGGACGCCAACGTCATCGGCGAGGTGACGCGCGAGCGGATGAGGGCGGAGAACCTCTGGCACGGCTGCGTCCTGACCGTGGTGTTCTCCTGCGACGGCGAACGGGTCTACGTCCACCGCCGCACGGACACCAAGGACATCTACCCCGGCCTGTACGACTTCTCGGCGGGCGGCGTGATCGACGCGGGCGAGACGCCGGACACCGCGGCGGTCCGCGAACTGCGCGAGGAGCTCGGCGTGCAGGCACCGCTGACGCCGCTGTTCCGGACGACCTACGTCGACGAGCTGACGCGCTACCACGCGTGGGTCTACGAAACGCACACCGACGGCCCGTTCACCCACCAGCCCGAGGAGGTCGCCTGGGGCGGGTGGATGGACGCCGCCGAGCTGCGCGGCAGGATCGAGGACCCGGACTGGCCGCTCGTCCCGGACGGCCGCGCGATCGGCCGGGAGTGGTTGCGGCGCCGGGGTTAGGGCCGTTCGGAGCGCTTGAAGCCGGAGCTGCGCTCGACCTTGGCCACGTGCAGGGTGTAGCTCTCGTACCAGTCGGCACGGCCGCGCTTCTGCGCCGCCCGGTGCTCCAGGTCCGTCCGCCACCGCGTGAGGGCGTCGGCGTCGCGGAAGTACGCGACCGTGATGCCGAGCCCGCCGGGGTTCTGGGCGTGGTCCATCCCGAGGTAGCCGGGGACCTCCCGCACCAGTTCCTCCATGCGCGCGTTGGTCTCGCGGTAGCCGGTCTGGTCGTCGGTGCGGACGGTGGTGAAGACAACGGCGTAGTACGGGGGGTCGAAAGCCTCGACGGGCGCGGCGCTCACGGCGCCACCGTAACTAGTTCCAGGCGAGCCCGGAACGGGTTTTCCAGTACCGCTCGGCGGGTTCGGACAGCTCCGGCAGGTCCACCTCGACGCGCAGCGCCTCCACATTGGACCGCAGCTGCTCCGGGCTCGCCGCGCCGGACAGCACGACGTCCGCCCACGGCTGGCGGGCGACGGCGGCGAGCGCGACCGCGTCCGGGCCGACGCCGAGCGCCTCCGCCTGTGCCGCCACCGCCGGCGGCGGGTCCACGACGAGCCGCCCGTTGGCCAGGCCCTCCTTGACGATCACGCGCAGCCCGGCGTCGTGCGCCTCCTGCAGCGCGTCGCCCGCCGAGGTCTCCAGCAGGTTCCAGGTGGACTGGACGGACTGGAAGACGCCGAGGTCGAGCGCCTTGCGGATCGTGTCGGCCTGCCCGGGCCCGGACGTCGAGAACCCCAGCGGGACGCCGATCCCGGCCATCGCGTCGCGCAACCGGGCGTCCTCGAACAGCGGGCTGTCGGCCGTCAGCGAGTGCACCTGGTAGAGGTCGACGCGCGGCAGCAGCGCGGAGGTCTCCTGCCACTGCCGGGTGAACCGGGCCAGGGAGTGCTCCTTGACCTCGTGCACCTCGGCGTCGGGCCGCCAGTCCGCGGTGTAGGCGTAGCCCCACTTGCTGGAGACCGCCACGTCGTCGTGGCCGGGCAGCCAGGACGACAGGAAGTCCTCGGACAACCCGTAGGAGCGGGCCGCGTCGACCCAGCGGATGCCCAGCTCGTAGGCGGTGTCGAGGACGCGGTGGCACTGCGCGCGCATCGAGTCGACGTCGCGGACGCGCGGCAACGCGTCCTCACGGCCGAGGTTGATGTAGGCGGGACGACCGAGCGACGCCAGACCGAGTGCGAGTTGTGCCATGCCCCCAACGGTAAACGGCGGCCCCGCAGGACCGCCGCTCACGTGACCCGCCGGGGTCGGCCGAACCGGGAGGGATCAGAAGTCGTCGGCCGTGCGGATGTGGTTGCGCACCCACTTGCCGGCGTCCTTGAGCGGACCCTCACCGGCGAAGCTGCTGCCGGAGCACGTGCCGCTCCTGAACACCGCGCCCGTGCGGTGGTCGTCGGAGAAGTTCCAGTTCGTCCAGGAGATCTTGGCCTCCTTCATGAACGCGATGAACTTGTTCGCCATGGTGAAGTCGTTGGGACCGTCACCGGAGGCCTCCTGCGAACCGAACTCGGTGACGAAGACCGGCACCTGGCTCGAGACCGTGCGCAGCGCGTTGAGGTACGAGTCGCGGTGGTCCTTCGCGTAGAAGTGGAACGTGTACATCAGGTTCGAGGCGTTGACCTTGTTGCGGCTGACCTCGTTGATGTCCTTGCCGTCGGACAGGCCGAACGTCGACCAGCCGTGCGTGCCCACGAGCACGAGGCTGTCCGGGTCCGCCGCGCGGATCGTCGGGATGACCGCCTCCGCGTAGGACTTCACCCGCGACCAGGTGACGCCGTTCGGCTCGTTCGCGATGTCGTAGATGATGTTCGTCTTGTCCTTGTGGCGCTGGGCGATCTCCTTGAAGAACGTCTTCGCGCGCTCGGTGTTGTGGTTCGGGTCGCCCGGCGAGAGCTGGTGCCAGTCGACCAGCGCGTACAGGCCGCGCTTGGTGGCCTCCTCGATGTAGCCGTGCACCATGTCGGTGAACTTCCGGGGGTTCGACTCGTAGCCGCCCTCCTGGATGTACATCGAGATGCGGAGGATGTCCGCCTTCCAGTCGTTCGCGAGCGCGTCCAGCGACGCGGTCTTGACGCACTGGGAGTACCACTGGATGCCGTGCGTGCTCATGCCGCGCAGCTGGATCTGCTTGCCGTTCTTGTTGCACAGCTTGACGCCGCACACCTTGAGCTGGCCGTTGACCGCCGCGGGCGAGCCCGGCGGCAGCGCGGCGGCGGAGACGTCACCCGCGGGTGCGGCGGCAACGGAACTGCCCGCCATCACTCCGGTCAACGGAAGCACTACTGCCGCGGCGAGCGCCACCACGGACTTCTGCCAAGCCATTCAGCGTCTCCTCTCGGACTTCGGCGGCGGATTAGTTAGGTAAGTTTCCTTACCGATTAAAGGTACAGACGACCATAAAGCCGGCCCCAAGAGGAGTCAAGCGTCCCGTCGCAGCAGAGTCACAGTTCCGGCACTGAGCGTGACCAGTGCGTAAAGCACCAAAACAGCGGTGGCGGCGAGCGGGCCCAGCGGGGCGTCGTCGACGACCCCGGCCACCTCCCACACCAGGTACGGCACCATCACGGCGGACGCGTCGACGTTCCAGGGGCCGGGCAGCATGGGCGTGATGGCCGGCAGGCCCCACAGCAGCACGCCCACGACCACAACAGTCACGGCCGTGGACCTCACCGCGAGGCCGATCCCCAGCCCGGTCAGGCCCGTCACCAGGATCGACAGCACCGCGGCACCCGCCCACGGCAGCACGTCGCCCACGGTGTCCCAGGGCGCGATCGGCGGCGGCCGGTCCCCCGCGATCAACCGGCTGACGCCGGTGCTCACCGCCAGCGCCACGGCTCCCAGCACCGCGGACGTCGCGGCGACGAGCGCGGTTTTGGCCACCAGCAGGCGCTTCCGGTTCGGCACGGCGGTCAGCGCGGTGAGCCGCGGGTCCGAGGTCGCGACGAGAGCGCCGAGAGCGGCGACGAGGAACTGCACGACCGGCGTGATCACCACGCTGGAGTCGGCGGAGGCGAACTTCGCCTGTTCGGCGGCTGAAGACGTGTCGTAGTCCCGCACGATCAAAAAGGAGATCGACGCGCCGAACAGGAGGATCAGGCCGATGGCCAGCAGGATGCCGCGGGGAGCCCGGACGCTCCGGAGCTTCAGCCACTCCGCGGCGAGCGCGTTCTTCACAGTCCCCTCCCGGAGGTGAGTTCGAGGTAGGCGTCCTCCAGGGACCCGTTGCGCGTCAACGCCTCCATCGGCGTCTCCGTGACCAGCTGTCCTCTTGCGACGATCACGACGTGGTCGGCGGTCAGCGCCATCTCGCTCATCAGGTGGCTGGAGACGAAGACCGTCCTGCCCTCGTTCGCGAGGCTCCGCATGAGGTCGCGGATCCACCGCACGCCCTCGGGGTCGAGGCCGTTGACGGGCTCGTCGAACATCAGCACCCGCGGGTCGCCGAGCAACGCCGCCGCGACGCCGAGCCGTTGCTTCATGCCGAGCGAGAGCGCCCGGATCCTCTTGTGCCGCACGCCTCCGAGACCCACCTGCTCCAGCAGCTCGACCGCGCGCCGCTGCGGGATCGCGTTGCTCGCGGCGATCCAGCGCAGGTGGTCGAGCGCCTTGCGGCCGTGGTGCACGGCTGCCGGGTCGAGCAGCGCGCCGACGTGCCGCAACGGCTGGCCGAGGTCCGCGTACCGCCTGCCGCCGACCAGCGCCTCACCGCCCGTGGGCCGGTCGAGGCCGAGGATCATCCGCATCGTCGTGGACTTGCCGGCGCCGTTCGGGCCGAGGAAGCCCGTCACCAGTCCCGGCCGGACGGTGAACGACAGGTCGTCGACGGCCGTCGCGCCGCCGTATCTCTTCGTCAGGTTCCGCACCTCGATCATGCGGAAGAGAGTGGGCCGTTCGCCGTGCGGAGGGATCGGACCGAGGGCCGAACCGCGGTATCGGACCGTGGTCCGAGGCGGTCCGGGCGCACGCTCGTTAACGTCGTGGCCGTGATCGCACGACTGCACCTCTACCTGGTCGACCTCACCGCCGCGGTGGTGATCGGCGTCCTCGTGGGCTACGCGATGGTGGAGCACCAGGACAAGCCGTGGTGGCTGGTGGTCCCCGGCGCCCTCCTCGTCGCGCTGCCGGTCACCGTCCGCCGGATCTGGCCCGTGACCTGCCTGGTGGTCAGCACGGTCGCCACGGCGGCGGTGGTGGTCGGCCAGGTGCTGCCGGCGGAGGCGCTCGGCGCCCCGGTCGGAGCCGTGTGCTTCGCGCTCTACACCGTGGCCGTCGACCGTTCCCGGACGTGGTCGCTCGCCTGCCTCGCGTTCGCAGTCGTCGCGATCTCCGGTGTCTCCGGCGGCGAGCCCGAGAACGTGCTGGTCGTCCTCGCGGCGATGAGCGCCGTCTGGGTCATCGGCTACACGACCCGGATGCGGCGGTCCTACTTCGCACGGGAAACCGCGCAGCAGGCCGAGCAGGCGCTGTCCGACGAACGCCTGCGCATCGCCCGCGAGCTGCACGACGTCGTGGCGCACAACCTCTCCCTGATCGCCGTGCAGGCGGGCAACGCCGCACACGTGCGCTCACCCGAGCACGCCTACCAGGCGCTGGAGGTGATCTCGCAGACGAGCCGCGCCGCCCTGAACGAGATGCGAGGCCTGCTCGGCGTCCTGCGCTCCGACGCCGACCTCGCCCCCTCCCCCGGCCTCGGCGGCCTCGCCGACCTGGCCGACCGCGCGTCGCTCGCGGGCGTGCGCGTCTCGTTGGAGGTGCGGGGCGACTCCGCCGTGCCCGAAGGCGTCGGGCTGTCCGCGTACCGGATCGTGCAGGAGGCGCTGACGAACGTCGTGAAGCACGCGGCACCCGCGTCGTGCAGGGTCCTGGTCGACGTGACACCCGGAACGGTGCGCGTCGAGGTGGCGGACGACGGTCCCGGTGTGAAGGAGCTCGGAGTGGGACACGGGTTGATCGGCATGCGCGAACGCGTCGCCGTCTACGGCGGCACGTTCAGCGCCGGACCGGGCGGGGACGGCGGTTTCCGGGTCGTCGCGGAGCTGCCGCACCGATGACGCGCGTGCTGATCGCCGACGACCAGGCGTTGCTGCGCGCCAGCTTCCGCCTCCTCGTCGACAACGCCCCGGGTCTGACCGTCGTCGGCGAGGCGGGCACCGGCGCCGAGGCCGTCGCGCTGGCGGCCTCCCTGCGGCCCGACGTCGTGCTGATGGACATCCGCATGCCGGAGATGGACGGCATCGAGGCCACCGGGCTGATCGACGGACCGCGCGTGCTCGTGCTGACGACGTTCGACCTCGACGAGTACGTCTTCGGCGCGTTGCGCGCCGGCGCCTCGGGTTTCCTGCTCAAGGACACCCCGCCCGCCGAGCTCCTGAGGGCGGTCCACGTGGTGGCGTCCGGCGAGTCGCTGCTGTCGCCGTCGGTGACGCGCCGCCTGATCTCGGAGTTCGTCCGGCAGCCCGCCTCGCCGGTGGTGCGCGGTCTGGAGCGGGTGACCGAGCGGGAGAAGGAGGTCCTGCTGCTGATCGCCCGCGGGTTGTCCAACGCGGAGATCATGGCCGAGCTGCACGTCAGCACCGGGACGGTGAAGACGCACATCGGGAACCTGCTGGCGAAGCTGCACGCCCGCGACCGCGCCCAGCTGGTGATCGCGGCCTACGAGTCAGGACTGGTCCGCTAGCAGCGCGACCACGAGCAGTGCCGCGAGCGTCAGCCACGACGCCGGGTGCCCCGGGTTCAACGTCCACCGCGAGCCGACGCGTTTGGTGCACCGGCAACGCCGGGTCGGCGCGGTTCGCGTACACGGCGGCTGCACAGCTGGGTCGTGATGGCGCTGCTGATCGCGGCGCTCCACGTCCGCGGGCGCGTGACAGCGTGAAACCGCCCCGGCCGCGAGAAGCGACCGGGGCGGTTCCGTCCGAGCTCGTGCTACAGGTACGTGCCGGTGTTCGTGGCCGTGTCGATCGCGCGGCCGGCGTCCTGGTTCTTCCCGGTGACGAGCGTGCGGATGTAGACGATCCGCTCGCCCTTCTTGCCCGAGATGCGAGCCCAGTCGTCCGGGTTCGTCGTGTTCGGCAGGTCCTCGTTCTCGGCGAACTCGTCGAGGATGGCCGCCTGCAGGTGCCGGACGGAGAGTCCGGGCTGCTTGGTGTCGAGCAGCGACTTGATCGCCGCCTTCTTGGCCCTGTCGACGATGTTCTGGATCATGGCGCCGGAGTTGAAGTCCCGGAAGTACAGGACCTCCTTGTCACCGTTGGCGTAGGTGACCTCCAGGAACCGGTTGTCCTCGGACTCCTCGTACATGCGCTCCACGGTGTGCTGCACCATGCCCTCGATGCAGGCCTTCGGGTCCCCGCCGAACTCGGCGAGGTCGTCGGCGTGCAGCGGGAGGTTCGGAGTCAGGTACTTGTTGAAGATGTCCTTCGCGCCCTCGGCGTCGGGCCGCTCGATCTTGATCTTCACGTCGAGCCGGCCCGGGCGGAGGATCGCCGGGTCGATCATGTCCTCGCGGTTCGAGGCGCCGATGACGATGACGTTCTCCAGGCCCTCGACGCCGTCGATCTCGGCGAGGAGCTGGGGCACGATCGTCGTCTCGACGTCGGACGACACACCCGAACCACGGGTGCGGAAGATCGAGTCCATCTCGTCGAAGAACACGATCACCGGGGTACCGTCGGACGCCTTCTCCCGAGCCCGCTGGAAGATCAGGCGGATGTGCCGCTCGGTCTCACCGACGAACTTGTTGAGCAGCTCGGGGCCCTTGATGTTGAGGAAGTAGGACTTGGCCTGCTTGTCGGTCTCGCCGCGGATCTCCCGCACCTTCTTGGCCAGGGAGTTCGCCACCGCCTTGGCGATGAGCGTCTTGCCGCAGCCGGGAGGGCCGTAGAGCAGCACGCCCTTGGGCGGGCGCAGCTCGTACTCGCGGAACAGGTCGGCGTGCAGGAACGGCAGCTCCACGGCGTCGCGGATCTGCTCGATCTGCCGGGAGAGGCCACCGATGTCGTTGTAGTCGATGTCCGGGACCTCCTCGAGCACGAGGTCCTCGACCTCGGCCTTGGGGACCCGTTCGTAGGCGAAGCCCGCCTTCGAGTCGACCAGCAGCGAGTCGCCGGGCTTGAGCGGCGAGTCGAGCAGCGGCTGGGCGAGCCAGACCACCCTCTCCTCGTCCGCGTGGCCGACGACCAGCGCACGCGCGATCGTGTCCTCACCGTCGTCGGTGAGCACCTCCCGCAGTGCGCAGACCTCACCGGAACGCTCGAACCCGCCGGCCTCGACCACCGTCAGCGCCTCGTTCAGGCGCACCGACTGGCCGTAGGCGATCTTCTCCGGCTCGACCGCCGGGGACACGGCGACCCGCATCCGGCGGCCGGAGGTGAAGACGTCCACCGTCCCGTCGTCGTACCGCGCCATGAAGACGCCGTACCCGCTGGGCGGCTGCGCCAGCCGGTCGACCTCCTCGCGGAGCGCGAGCAGCTGGCTTCGTGCTTCTCGGAGGGTGTCTATGAGCTTCGTGTTTCGCTCGGTCAGCTGGCTGACGCGCTCTGTCGCCTCAGCCAAGCGCTGCTCCAGCAACCGCGTGTGCCGCGGCGACTCGGTCAGCTTGCGACGCAACGACGCGATCTCGTCCTCGAGGAACCTGATCTGCGCAGTCAGCTCAGCGGAATTGTTGCCCTGGTTCAGCTCGCCACCCTCATCGGGTTGGCTGCCGGGATGACCGTGCTGCATGTCGGCACCCTCCTCCCGTGTTCGTACCGATTACGGTACCGGCGATCACCGACAAAATGGGGTACACACAACATCATCTTCGCTCGTGTGACGCAACGACCGCACCTCCGGGAGAGGTCAACTGCTCCATCTCGGTGTCCGGCCCACCCGCCCACCCGCTACGGTGCGTCCCGGAGACCACCACCGGCGTTTCGCACTGCGACACGCCAGCCTACCTGCGCATAAGTCCGAGGAGAGGGTCATGGGAGCACCTGTGCGGGCACCCGGCCCCCACGCTCCGCGACCACCCTCGGACGACCGCGGGCACGCCTGGTGCGGCTCACGGCCCGGCGACGGGCGGCGATCCTCCGCCATCCCACCAGGTGGACCAGCCGTTGATCCGTTCGGCGGTCACGCACCGCAACCCGCTCCGTTCGGGTCCGTCCGAGGACCCGCGCGAGCGGACCGCCGGTGCCACCGGTGGGCGTGCGGCCAACCGGGTGGTTCCACCCACGCGTACGGCGGACCACACCGACAGCGCAGAGCATCGCGCTCGATTCCCGCTGGAGTTGCCGCAATCGTTATCAGCCACGACCTTCGCGTGACCGGAGCGCGACTGCAGGGCGTGTGCATGACCACTCGCGCGTGCCGATAGGCGTCAATCGGCCGCGGACCGCCCGGTGAAGTACGACAATGTCGAGGAAAGATCACCTCATCCGATTCGGGGGAGTTTCGATGACCTACCCGCCGCAGCAGCCCGGGCCCTACGGGCAGCAGCCGCCGCCCGGTGGGCCGTACGGGCAGCAGCCGCCGCAGCAGCCGGGTCACGGCCAGCAGCCCGGGTACGGCCAGCAGCCGCCGCCCGGCTACGGGCAGCCGTACGGCCAGCCCCAGCAGGACCCGTTCGGCCAGCAGGGACCGCACAGCGGCGGCTTCCCGCAGCAGGGCCAGCCCGGTCCGTACGGACAGCCCGGCCCCTACGGCCAGCAGCCCTACGGCCAGCCCGGCGGGTTCGGCGGTCCCCCGCCCCCGAAGAAGAGCAACACCGGTGTGATCATCGGCGTCGTCCTGGGCGTCCTCGTGCTCGTCGGTGGTGGCATCACGGCCGCCGTCGTGTTCAGCGGCAACGACTCCGGCAGCTCCACCAGCTCCAGCGGCTCGTCGGACCCCGGCAACTCCGACAGCGGCGGTTCCGACGAGGCCGCCGAGGTCAAGAAGGTCGCGGAGGAGTACTACGCGGCCGGCCTCTCCGGGAACACCGCCAAGGCCAAGTCGATGGCCTGCCAGGAGGTGCTCGACGAGGCCAAGGAGGCCGAGAAGAAGCTCGAGAGCCTCTCCCCCGAGCAGCGCAAGCAGGCCGAGGAGCTCGCCAAGCAGTTCAAGCCCCAGGCGAAGGTCAAGGACGCGACGGTGAACGGGAACGAGGCCACCGTCAAGGTCACCATCTCCACGAACGTCGCCGGCCAGAGCTCCAGCGCCGACACCGAGGTGAAGTTCAGGAAGATCTCGGGCGACTGGAAGTTCTGCTCGCTCACCAAGGACATCAAGATCCCGACGACCAGGTGAGAAGTCACCGCCGGGTCCCACACCACCTCCGGGGGAAGCTCCATGACCTACCCGCCCCAGCAGCCAGGGCCCTACGGGCAGCAGCCGCCGCAGCAACCCGGTTACGGCCAGCAGCCGCAGCCGGGCTACGGCCAGCCCGGTCCCGCTGCGCAGCCCGGCCAGCCCGGGCCCTACGGCCAGCCCCAGCAGAACCCGTTCGGCCAGCAGGGACCGCACAGCGGCGGTTTCCCGCAGCAGGGCCAGCCCGGCCCGTACGGACAGCCCGGCCCCTACGGCCAGCAGCCCTACGGCCAGCCCGGCGGGTTCGGCGGTCCCCCGCCCCCGAAGAAGAGCAACACCGGCCTGGTCATCGGCGTTCTCGTCGGTGTGCTGGTGCTCGTCGGCGGCGGCATCGCGGGGTTCTTCTACTTCACCGACAAGCCCGACGACAGCAGCACGAGCGCCGCGCCCACCGCGGCCTCCCAGGACCCGGCGAACGGCAGCGGCAAGCCGACCGCGCCGTCCTCCAAGAGCTCGTCGAGCGGCGGCGACTCGGCGGCCAAGGACGTCGCCGAGGAGTTCACCGAGATCGTCCTGAAGGGCGTCCGCGCGGGCAGCAGCAGCCCGAACGACGTCAAGGACCTCGTGTGCACGGCGGAGTTCCCGAAGCTGAAGGCGCAGTCCGGCCAACCGCAGACGACCGCCACGGCCACCGTGACGGAGGTCAGGACGTCGGGCAGCACCGGCACGTTCACGCAGAAGCTCACCGGGCTCGTCGATCCCGCCAACCCCGGCAAGACCACCTCGGGCAGCATCATCTACAAGCTGACCAAGGAAGGCGGCGACTGGAAGGTCTGCGGCATCGACAAGATCGAGGGCAACTGACCTGACGCACGAGGGCCCCGCACTCCGGTGGAGTGCGGGGCCCTCGTCGTTCATGCCGGCTCCACGGGACCTGCGTGGACGCGCCGATCGCCTGGTGCGACTCGCGGCAGAAGGCGACCGGCGTCCGGTCGGGGCACACGCTGGATGGACGACGTGCACCCGGACGCGCCCGGCCGGCCTCGTGGACGCTGCTGAACGGCTCGTACGTCGCCGAACACCCCGCGGCCTCGGCCGCCGGAGCCGCGAGCACGCTCGCGGCCGGTGCGACGACGGCGTTCACCACCTCGCGCGGGACAGATCCCCCGGATCCTCGTCCGGAACCGGACAGGCGTCAGCCCTTGCTGGGGCGGCGCTGCGGCTTGGGTGCCGTCACGCCGGGCGCGAGCTTGCGCGCGGTCAGCAGGAAGGCGGTGTGCGCGATCATCCGGTGCTCGGGGCGCACGGCGAGGCCGACGACGTGCCACGGGCGGACGAGCGTCTCCCACGCGTGCGGCTCCGTCCAGCAGGTCTGCTCGCGCAACGCCTCCGTGACCACGGACAGCTGCGTGGTGGTGGCGACGTACACGACCAGGACGCCGCCGGGGATGAGGTTCTCCGCGATCGTGGGCAGCACCTCCCACGGCGAGAGCATGTCGAGGATGACCCGGTCGACCTCGCCCCGGTGGTTCTTGACGTCGTCGACGGTGATCGACCAGTTGCCGGGGCGCTCGCCGAAGAACGTCTCCACGTTGCGGATGGCGTGGACCGCGTGGTCGTCGCGCACCTCGTAGGACTGGACGCTGCCCTTCTCCCCCACCGCGCGCAGCAGCGAGCACGACAGCGCGCCGGAGCCGGCGCCCGCCTCCAGGACGCGGGCGCCCGGGAAGATGTCGCCGTACATGACGATCTGCGCGGCGTCCTTCGGGTAGATCACCTGCGCGCCGCGCGGCATCGACAGCACGTAGTCCGGCAGCAGCGGGCGCAGCGCCAGGAAGTTCGTGCCGCCCACCGACGCGACGACCGAGCCCTCGGGCTGGCCGATGAGCGAGTCGTGCGGGATGGCGCCGCGGTGGGTGTGGTACTCCTTGCCGGGCTCCAGGACGACCGTGTAGTGCCGTCCCTTGGGGTCGGTCAGCTGAACCCGGTCACCCGGCTGGAACGGTCCACTTGCGCTAATCACCGCGCAATGGTGTCAAACGCCCTTCTCAATGGCCGCACGCAGGTCCTCCCTGCGCAGCACGCCCGCCGGGCGCCCCTCCAGGTCGACGACGAGGAACTGCCACGCGGCGGTGCCCCGGACGCGTTCCACGATCTCCTCGCCTGGCTCGTCGGCGAGCAGCACCGTCTCCGGCCTGATCGGCTCGGCGGCTTGCTCCGCGGGGGCGAAAGGGCTTGCCGCGGCGAGCTTCTCGGCCGCCACGGCGTCGAGCAGCCCCGCCGCGACGCCGTCCGCGCGCACCAGCACCACGCCCCGGCCGGCCGAGGTGCTCAGCGCGTCCGCGACGGGGCTCTCGGCGGGGAGCTGGAGCACGGGGAGGATCAGGTCCTCGAGGGTCACGCCGACGGGCCAGGTACGGCGCCGTTCGCTGGCCAGCTCACTTCTCGCGCCCGCGACGACGACCCACGCCGTGAGCACGCACACACCGAAGCGCAGCCATCGGTCTTCCGCGCCCGCCGTGACTCCGTAGAGCGCCCACGCCACCAGTGCGACGGCCACGGCGAAACCACCGAACACGGCGACACGGGTGCCCGCCGCGCGTTCACCTGTGGCGGCCCACACTCCCGCCCGGACGATCCGCCCGCCGTCCAGCGGCAGGCCGGGCAGGAGGTTGAAGATGGCGACCACCAGGTTCGCCCCGGCGACCTGCACCACGAGCAGCCACAGCACGCCACCGGGCGTCATCGCGAAGCCGCCGACGCCGAAGACCACCGCCAGCGCCACCGACACCGCCGGTCCCGCGCCGGCGACCAGCCCCTCGTGGCTGGGTCTGCCGGGGGTGCGCATGATCTCGGACAGCCCGCCGAGCAGGTACAGGCGCAGTCTTCGCACCGGCAGGCCGAGCCGCAGGGCGGCGACGCAGTGGCCGAGCTCGTGCGCGAGGACGCTCAGACCGAGGAACACGGCGAAGAGCGCGGCGACGAGCAGGCCGGTCCCCGCCGGTGTGCCGGGGGCGATGTCGTCGACCAGCGGGGCGTAGAAGGCGACGATGATCGCCGAGCCGATCCACCACGACGGCGCGAGGAGCACCGGGATGCCCGCCACCCGGAACAGCAGCAGGCCGCCCTCTCGTTCGCTGGTCCGCGCGGCCACGGGAGCACTGTAGAGCCACCGGTGTGATCTCGCGGTCTGGTGCGCGGCCAGGTGGCGGGAACGGGATTGTCAGACCCCTGTCCTAGGGTGCGAAGCATGAGCACCACGTTGCGCAGGCCCGCGCTCTCGCCTTCCCGGGCAGGGGACTTCAAGCAGTGCCCGCTGCTCTACCGGTTCCGCGCGGTCGACCGGCTGCCGGAGAGGCCGACGAAGGCTCAGGTGCGCGGCACGGTGGTACACGCGGTGCTGGAAGACCTGTTCGCCCTGCCCGCCGCCGACCGCGTGCCGGACCGCGCGCGGGCGATGATCGCCCCGGCGTGGGAGCGCGTGAAGGGCGAACGCCCGGAGTTCGCCACGCTGTTCGAGGAGCCGGGCGGCGCCGAGGAAGCGGAGTGGCTCGCGTCGGCCACGAAGCTGCTCGACGGCTACTTCGGCCTGGAGGACCCCCGGCGCCTCGAACCGGAGTCCCGCGAGCTGCTCGTGGAGTCCGAGCTGTCCTCCGGCGTGCTGCTGCGCGGCTACATCGACCGCGTGGACGTGGCCCCGACGGGGGAGATCCGCGTCGTCGACTACAAGACGGGTGCCGCGCCCCGCGAGATCGGCGAGGCGAAGGCGTTGTTCCAGATGAAGTTCTACGCCCTCGTGCTGTGGAAGCTGCGCGGCGTCGTCCCCCGCCAGCTGCGCCTGATGTACCTCGCCGACCGCCAGGCCCTCGCCTACACGCCGGACGAGTCGGAACTGGCCCGCTTCGAACGCACCCTCGAGGCGATCTGGCAGGCCATCATGCGCGCCGCCCCGACCGGTGACTTCCGCCCCAACCCCAGCCGCCTGTGCGACTACTGCGACCACAAGGCGTTCTGCCCGGCCTTCGACGGCACCCCGCCGCCCTACCCCGGCTGGCCGGAGCCCGACGACGCCGAGGCCCTCCGGGACCGCGACTGATGGCCGCCTTCTACGAGCCGCTGGGCGACGGCACGTTCCGCTCCACGCAGCACACGGTGGGCCCGTGGGGCCCGGACAGCCAGCACCTCGGCCCGCCCTCGGCCCTGCTGGTCCGCGCCCTGCAAGGCCTGGGCACCCCGTCGTCCGCCCTGGCCCGCGTGACGTTCGAGGTGCTCGGCCCCGTCCCGGTCGCCGACCTGACGGTCGCCACCTCGGTCGAACGCCCGGGCCGCTCGGTGGAGCTGCTGGCGGCTTCGCTGTCCTTCGAGGGCCGCGCGGTGCTGACGGCGCGCGCGTGGCGCATCGTCGGCGCGGACACCACCGCCGTCGCCGCCGGCGCACCGCCGCCGCTCGCGCCGCCCACGTCGGCCGTGCCGATGGAGATCCCGGACCACTGGTCCGGCGGCTACCTGGCCGCCGTCGAGTGGCTTTCCCTGTCCGGCGGCATCTTCACGCCGGGCGACGCGCAGGTGTGGGCCCGCCCACGCGTGGCCGTCGTCGAGGGCTCGGAGCCGTCTCCGCTGGAGCGCCTGTTCTCCGTGGTGGACTCGGCCAGCGGCGTCTCGTCCCGTCTGGACATCCGCAAGTGGTACGCCATCAACACCGACCTGACGGTGCACCTGCACCGCTCGCCTGTCGGCGAGTGGATCGGCCTGGACGCGCGGACCACCATCGGGCAGGACGGGGTCGGGCTCGCGACCAGCGTGGTGCACGACGTGGAGGGGCCGGTGGGGACGACGGCGCAGGCGCTGTTCGTCCGCGAAGGCTGACACAGGCCACGACAGGAATCGCAGCCCCACCGCCGCCACGAAGACCCGCGGTCGACACAGCTGGGTCAGGTTCCGCGCACTGCGGCCGGCACCGGGACGTGCCTCGATGCTGTTCCGGTTCGCCCTCGTCGCCACCCGCGCGGGCTCGGGCTCCACGACCACCGATGTCATCGACCTGTCCGACCGGCCTCGGAGGGGCGTAGCGTCAACGGGACTGTGAAGAGGTTCGCGAACCGGCAGGAAGCGGGCCGCGCCCTGGCAGCGCGACTCGCGGACCGCTCGTGGCACGACCCGCTGGTCCTCGGCCTGCCCAGAGGCGGCGTCCCGGTCGCCAAGGAGGTGGCCGAGCACCTGCACGCCGAACTCGACGTGGTCGTGGCGAGGAAGATCGGCGCTCCCGGTCACCCCGAGTACGGCGTGGGCGCGGTGACGGCCGACAGCGAACCGATCTACGACAGAGCAGTGCTCCGGGCCCTGAACCTCACCGAGGAGCAGCTGGGCGGGATCTGCGACGAGGAACGCGCGGAAGCCCGGAGGCGCACCGCCCTCTACCGGGGCACGAAGCCGCTGGTCATCAGGGATCGCGACGTCATCGTCGTGGACGACGGCCTGGCCACCGGCGTCACGGCCAAGGCGGCGCTCGGGTGGATCGCGCACCACCGCCCGCGCAGCACCACCCTGGCCGTTCCCGTCGCGGCCGGGGAGTCGCTGCGGAGCTTCACGACGAGAACCGTCGCCGTCCTCGTCCCGAGGCACTTCCGGGCCGTCAGCAGCTGGTACGAGAACTTCGATCAGACCACGGACGACGAGGTGCTCAGGGCGCTCTCGAAGTGGGACACCACCGGGAACGGCGAGTAGAAGCGGTGCAGCAACGAAGACCACCGCTCGTAGGAGGGCCCCTGCCGGAAGCCGACCGTGTGGTCCTCCAACGTGTTCCAGCGCACGAGCAGCAGGTAGCGCGACGGCGCCTCCAGGCACCGCAGCAGTTCCAGGCCGCGGAAGCCCGGCGAGGCGGAGATCAGCTCCCGCGCCTCGCCGAACGCCCACTCGAACTCGGCCTCGGAACCCGGCAGCACGTCCAGCAGGGCGTGCTCCGTGATCACAGGCGGCAGAACCTGATGTCCGAGGCCAGCACGGCCTTGGCGCCGATGGCGGCCAGCTCGTCCATCACCTTGTTCGCCTCCTTGCGCGACACCATCGCGCGCACGGCGGCCCACTCCGGGTTCGCGAGAGGGGCGACCGTCGGCGACTCCAGGCCCGGGGTGAGGGCGATGGCGTCGTCGAGGAGCGAGCGCGGGCAGTCGTAGTCGAGCATCAGGTACTGCTGCGCGAACACGACGCCCTGCAGGCGGGCCGTCAGCTGCTTCTTGGCGGCGGTCAGCTCCGTGCCGTTGCGGTGGATCAGGACCGCCTCGGACTCGCAGATCGGCTCGCCGAACGGCACCAGGTCGTGCTGGCGCAGCGTGCGGCCGGAGCCCACCACGTCGGCGATCAGGTCGGCCACGCCGAGCTGGATCGAGATCTCGACGGCGCCGTCGAGGCGGATGACCTGCGCGGTGATGCCGCGGGCCTCGAGGTCGCGGCCCACGAGCCTCGGGTAGGCGGTGGCGAGGCGCTTGCCCTCGAGGTCGGAGACCTTCCAGTCGGTGCCGCGAGGGCCCGCGTAGCGGAACGTCGAGGCACCGAAGCCCAGCGCCAGCAGCTCCTCGACGGAGGAGCCGTTGTCGTCGGCGCCCGAGTCGGCGGCCAGGTCGCGGCCGGTGATGCCGAGGTCCAGGTCACCGGACGCCACGTAGATCGCGATGTCCTTGGGGCGCAGGAAGAAGAACTCGACCTCGTTGTTGGGGTCGAGCACGGTCAGGTCGCGCGGCTCGTGCCGCTGCCGGTAGCCGGCCTCGGTGAGCATGGCGGAGGCGCGTTCGGCGAGCGCACCCTTGTTCGGGACTGCTACGCGCAGCATGTGGGGGTCTCCGTCAGAGGTACTTGTAGACGTCTTCGAGGGTCAGGCCGCGGCCCAGCATCAGCACCTGGAGGCGGTACAGCAGCTGCGAGATCTCTTCGGCGAGCTTCTCGTCGGACTCGTACTCGGCGGCGATCCAGACCTCGCCCGCCTCCTCCAGGACCTTCTTGCCCTGCGCATGGACGCCGGCCTCGAGCGCTGCGACGGTGCCGGATCCCTCCGGCTTGGTGGCGGCTCGTCCGGTCAGCTCTGCGAACAGGGAATCGAAGGTCTTCACGGCTCCACATCCTCCCATCCCCCGGACCCCGGTCCGCACCGCGGTCGCGTCTGTCCCAGGCCGTGGACGTGATCTGTCCTGCATGAACACCCGGTAGCGTGAATTCCCGTGTCGGAATTCGCGGAGGTCCTCGCAGCGCTGCGCCGGGTGCGCGGGATCAACCCGTTCTTCGCGCTCGACGTGGGTCGTCCGGACGACTCCTGGTCGCCGGGAACGGCGCTCCTGGACGGCCCGGCGCTGAAGAACACCATCGACGCCATCGCTGTCCGGTACCGGGCGGAAGAACCCCGCGTCGCGGCGAGCCTGTTCTTCCTCAGCTACACCGCTCGGCTGCTCAGCCCGCTCACGGCCGCGAACCTCCCGATCGACGTCCGGCCGGAGAACCTGTGGTGGCAGCACCACCCGGTCAACGGCCTGAGCGTCCGCATCGACGAGCCGCGGCTCGGCCCGCCCGCCGCCGAGGCGCTGGAACCCGTGGTCGAGGCGATTCAGTCGGTCACACCGGTGGCGCGAGGGTTGTTGTGGGGCAACGCGATGTCGAACATCGCGGGTGCGCTGAAAATGGTTGTGCGCGCACGGATGCTCACGGCGGAGGAAGCGGAAGAACGGGGCGAACTGCTCATGAGCGCCCCGCCTTTCGAACAGGCCGGGAAATTCCTGAGCTTTCCCGGCGAAGTCGGGTTCGTGCGCAGGAGCTGCTGCCTCTACTACCGCGTCGCCGCAGGTGGGAAGTGCGGCGACTGTCCGCTCGTGAAGTGAGGGACGCAACAACTCTTATGGCCGGTTGTGCCTGACGGGCCGGTGAACTTACGGTGCACGCGCCGCAGTGACGGGAAGCCGGTGTGAATCCGGCGCGGTCCTCGCCACTGTGACCGGGAAGCGATCCCCGCCGAGCACGTCACTGGTCCCGCGAGGGGCTGGGAAGACGCGGGGGCAGCGTTGATCCGGGAGTCAGGAGACCGGCTGCGGCGCCGCAAGGAGAGTTGACCTTCCACGAGGTATGGAGGAGCCCGTCATGACGAGCCCCGCAGCAAGCCTGTCCGCCGTCCGCGTGCCCAAGTGGGCCTTCGCCGTCTCACTGCTCGGCCTGGTCGTCACCTACCTGGTCCTGCAGGAGAACGGCCTCGCGCTCGGCGCGAGCTCGGAGCTGCTGCACGAGTTCTTCCACGACGGCCGCCACGCCCTCGGCGTCCCGTGCCACTGATCCGCTGATCAAGCAGATGACGACGTACAGGTCCCTTGCGCTGCGCGGGGTCGCGGCCGGCGCCGTCGCCGGCGTCGCCTCCGCGCTCGTGCAGCTCCTGGTCACCGAGATCCCGATCCGCGCCGCGCTCGCGGTCGAGGCGGCGCGGGAACCCTCCGGTGACGGCCACTCCCACGGCGGTGAGGAGCTGGTCAGTCGCGGCACGCAGGTCGTGGGCGGCATGCTCGGCGTGGTGATCGTCGGCGTCGCGGTGGGCCTGGTGTTCGCCACGGCCTACGCGCTGTCGAAGCGCTGGTTCGCCGCCGGCACGCCGTTCACGCGCAGCTTCACGTTCGGCGCCGCGGTGTTCGGCGCCGTGGCGCTGCTGCCGTGGCTCAAGTACCCGGCCAACCCGCCCGCCGTGGGCGACCCGGAGACGGTGAACCACCGCACCGCGCTCTACCTCGGTGTGGTGGTCGCGGGCCTGCTGATCGTGTGGGGCGCGAGCCTGCTGGCCGGCCGGCTGCGCGAGCAGTCGCAGCCGGTCCGCACGACCGCCGTGCTGCTCGCGGTCACCGCGGCCGTCGCGGTGGTGCTGCTCGCGTTCCCCGCGTCACCGGACACGATCCCCGCGGACGTGCCGGTTGCCGTGCTGTGGCAGTTCCGCCTCAGCTCGCTCGCCCAGCTCGCCACGCTCTACGTCGGCATCGGCGTGGTGTTCGGCCTGCTGGTCGACCCGGCCACGCGCCGGGCGAAGACCCCCGCCGCGGCGCCACACCGCTAGACGGGTAAGTCCTGACTGATCAGTGGTCGTAGGCGATCAGGGATCGGGTAATGGGCTGACCGGTGGCGCGGTTGTGCCAGATCGCGGTGGTCAGGGCGAGGATGCGTTGGGCGATGTGGGCGGTGACGCCGTCGATGGTGCGGCCGCCGTGCAGCTCGAGGTCGAGCTGGCCTTTGAGGGTGTGGTTGACCGATTCGATGAGCTGGCGGACGGGTTTGAGCAGGTGTTCGGCCGGGCGTGGGGTGCGGTTGCGGTAGTTGGGGCGCAGTAGCCGGACCCCGCGTTCGACCAGGAACGTGTCGAGCTCCCGGGAGACGTAGCCCTTGTCCGCGATGACCAGTAGACCGGGTCGGTCGGCCAGCACGGACGGATCATGGTCCAGGACCGCCATCAGCACCTGGCGTTCGTCGATCCTCGGGTTCGCGAGCGCCCAGATGATCGGCAGGCCGGCCGGGATGCAGACCAGGCGCAGGCCCCAGGAGAACCGTGAATGCGACGAGCAGTAGCCGGCCAGCTGGCCAGTTCGGAACGTCTGGTGGTCTCGCAGGAGCGGCCGCATCCGACCCGGGCGGAGTCCACGATCCAGGTCGCGTCGGTCCACAGGTCGGTGTCTGATGTCCCGGCGTGGCCGCTGCACACCGCAGATCCTATTTCCACAGCCCGGCCACGTGCGTGTTCAGGACCTCCGCCGCTTCCTGCGCGGTGAGGTGACCGATGACCACGTGGGCGGTGAGGCCGTCCGCGATGGCCAGCAGCGCGCGAGCCGCGGCAGGCGGATCGGCCAGGCCGCTGCCGGTGGCCAGGCGGACGAGCAGGTCGTGCAATGCCGCGTAGCTGTTCCTGAGGGGACGGGCGAGTGGCTCCTTGATGGCGGCTTGGGCGACGAACGCCAGCCAGATCCGCGCCTCGGCCCGGTGTTCGTCACGCAGCAGCGCGATCTCGTCGATCGCCTGCCCCAGGGAGGAGTCCGCGGTCAGACGTGCTCGCACGCGCTCGCCGACGTGCTCGACGGCGAACAGCAGCATCTCCTCCTTGGTGCGGAAACAGCGCTGAACGGCACCGAGCGAGACCTCGGCGCGAGCGGCGACGTCACGCATGCTCACCCCCTCGGGCCCGTGTTCGTCGGCGAGGCGGCAGACGGCTTCGGCGATCTGGCGGCGCCGGCTGTCGTAGTCCACCTGCTTGGGCATGCTCTCCTCTTTTCCGATACGGTTGTATCGATCTTACCGGATGGAGAACGTGATGATCAGGCAGGACGCCTTGTGGGCGAAGACGGCCGCAGCCCAGGCGGAAGCGGTCCGGAGCGGCGAGATCTCCGCCGCCGAGCTCGTCGAGAGCCACCTCGACCGCATCGCCGAGGTCAACCCGCGGGTCAACGCTGTCACGCAGCTGATGGCCGAGCGTGCGCGCGAGGCCGCGGAGCTCACGGACCGGCAGCGAGCGGCGGGGCAGGCGCTCGGGCCGCTTGCCGGAGTGCCGTTCACGGTCAAGGAGTCCACCGCCGTGGAAGGGGTGCCGACCACGCTCGGGTTGCCGCGGTTCCGCGACTTGGTGGCGGCGGCCGACGCGCCCCCGGTCGCCCGGCTCCGCGCGGCCGGCGCGATCCCGATCGGCCACAGCAACATGCCAACCCTGGTGCTGGCCGGCATGCACACCCGCAGCGAGCTGTTCGGCGACACCGTCAACCCGTGGGATCCCAGCCGCACCCCCGGTGGTACCAGCGGCGGAGACGGGGTCGCCGTCGCCACCGGCATGGCGGCGCTCGGTCTCGGCAACGACTCCGGCGGTTCGGTCCGCATCCCGGCCGCGTTCTGCGGGGTGGCAGCGCTGAAGCCGACCACCGGACGGTTCCCCTCCGACCACCGTGTCCTCGGCGCGGACGACCCGGGACCGGCCTCGCAGCTGTTCGTCACCGACGGTCCGCTGGCGCGCACGGTCGCCGACCTGCGGCTGGCCTGCGAGGCACTGGCCGGGACCGACCCGCGCGATCCCCGTGCCGTGCCGGTTCCCCTGTACGGCGAGCCGCTGCGCGGACCGGTCAAGGTCGCCGTCGTCACCGATCCCGGAGGTCAGGGCGTCCACCCGGACGTCGTTCGCGCTATCGCCGCGGCGGCCGACGCCCTGCGCGACGCCGGGTACGACGTGCGGGAGGTGGCGGACGTGCCGCAGCTGGCCGACGCGCTGGAGGCGTACGGCCGGATGACCGTGACCGAGTTCGCGCCGACCTGGCCGGTGGTGCGAACGCTGCTCGGCGAGGGCGGGGACCGCTACATCCAAATGGCCATGGACAAGACCCCGCCGGTGGACGCCGCGGGGTTCACGAAGCTCATGGGGACGTGGCTCGGCATCCGCCGTTCCTGGGCGGAGTTCCTCGACGAGCACCCGCTGCTGCTCGGACCTGTGTTCACCGAGCCGCCCGTCGAGCCGGGCCTGGAGTCGCGCGACGAAGCGGGACGCGAACGGGTCGCCCGCGCCCTGCGCCTGTGCGCGGTGACCAGCTTCGTCGGTGTTCCCGCCGTCGCCGTGCCGACCGGCGTCAGCGACGGGCTGCCGTCCGGCGTGCAGGTCATCGGGCGCGCGTTCCGGGAGGACCTGTGCCTGGCCGCGGCCGAGGCGGTCGAGAGCCGCCTCGGTGTGTTCACCCCGCTCGACCCACGCCCGTGATACCGAGCTGCTCGGCGATGCACGCCGGTAACCACCCGGCCGCGCGGCGAGTCACGATCAGTCTGCGGGCATGGATCGTGGTGCGGGCGTTACTGTGCACGCGAGGACCTCCGTGTGCCGATGGGATGCGTCAGACACATCCACTCCGCCCGGAGGTCCTCCCATGTCCAACCCGACACGCCGTCAACAACCTGATTAGTCACTACATCTAGAGCGCGCGCAGCACGTCGAGGTCGACGCCGGTGAGGGAGTCGCGGAAGACCCGCCTCTCCCCCGCCGGCACCTCGACGTCGCACGGCACCACCAGCACGGTGCACCCGGCCGCCACCGCCGCCGCGACGCCCGTGGGCGAGTCCTCGACCGCCACGCACCGCGCCGGATCGACGTCCAGCAGCCGCGCGGCCTTCAGGTACGGCTCGGGCAGCGGCTTGTTCAGGCCGTCCACCTCGTCGCCGCACACCGTCACGTCGAACAGGTCGCGGCCGATCGTGTCCAGCGCGACCTCGGTCAGCGAGCGCTCGGTGGACGTCACCAGCGCCATCGGCACGCCGGACGCGCGCACGGCCTTCAACGCCTCCTGGGCGCCCGGCCGCCACGGCAGGCCGGCGCGGAAGACCTCCTCGGTGCGGCGGGAGATCCACGCGGCGCCGTCGGCCATGTCGGCGTCGGTCGGCTCGATGCCGACGTCGGCGAACAGCAGGCGCATGGTGGTGGGGACGTTGCTGCCGACCATCCGTTCGCGGGTCTCCGGCGACAGCACGCCGCCCAGCTTCTCCGCGTACTCGTAGAGCGGGATGTCCCACAGCTTCTCGGAGTCCAGCAGCGTGCCGTCCATGTCCCACAGGACCGCTTGCGGGTCAGACATTGAAGTACTTCGCCTCCGGGTGGTGCGCCACGAAGGCGTCGGTGGACTGTTCCGGGTGGAGCTGGAGTTCCTCGGACAGCGAGACCCCGATGCGCGCCGGGTCGAGCAGCTCGACGACGCGCCGGCGGTCCTCCATGTCGGGGCAGGCGCCGTAGCCGAACGAGTACCGCGCACCGCGGTAGCCGAGTTTGAAGTACTCCTCGACGTCGGCGGGGTCTTCCGCGGCGACCGATCCGCCACCCGGCCACACGAGCTCCTCGCGGACGCGCTTGTGCCAGTGCTCGGCCAGCGCTTCGGTGAGCTGGACCCCCAGTCCGTGGACTTCCAGGTAGTCACGATACGCGTTCTTGCCGAACAGCTCGTTCGCGTAGTCGGCGATCGGCTGACCCATCGTCACGAGGTGGAACGCGATGACGTCCACCTCACCGGACTCCTTCGGACGCCAGAAGTCGGCCAGGCAGAGCCGCCGATCCCTCTTCTGGCGCGGAAAGGTGAACCGGAAGCGCTCCGGCGAGTCCGGCGAGGGCTCTTCCAGGATGATCAGGTCGTCTCCCTCGGAGACGCACGGGAAGTAGCCGTAGACGACGGCGGCGTGGGCAAGGACACCTTCGGTGGCAAGGCGTTCCATCCAGTACCGCAGGCGCGGGCGGCCCTCGGTCTCGACCAGGTCCTCATAGGACGGTCCGTTGCCGCCGCGCGTGCCCTTGAGGCCCCATTGGCCCATGAACGTCGCCCGCTCGTCCAGCAGTGCCGAGTAGTCCGCGACCGGGATGCCCTTCACGACCCGGCTGCCCCAGAACGGCGGTGCCGGGACCGGGTTGTCCGCCGCCACGTCGGAACGGCCGGTGCGCGCCTCCTCCTCGACGGCGGCCTTGCGGGCCGCGGCGAGGCGCAGCGCGCGTTCCCGGCGCGCCTTGCGCTCGGCCGCCTTCGCCCGGGCCTCCTCGTCGACCACGGGTGCCTCGCCGCGCTTGGCCGCCATGACCGCGTCCATCAGCCGCAGGCCCTCGAACGCGTCGCGGGCGTAGCGGACGTCGCCGAGGTACATCTCGGTCAGGTCGTTCTCGACGTACGCGCGGGTCAGCGCCGCGCCACCGAGCAGGACGGGCCACCGCGCGGCGACACCCCGGGAGTTCATCTCCTCGAGGTTCTCCTTCATGACCACCGTCGACTTGACCAGCAGGCCGGACATGCCGATCGCGTCCGCGCGGTGCTCCTGCGCGGCCTCCAGGATCGCGTTGATCGGCTGCTTGATGCCGATGTTCACGACCTCGTAGCCGTTGTTGGACAGGATGATGTCGACGAGGTTCTTGCCGATGTCGTGGACGTCGCCCTTGACGGTGGCGAGCACGATCCGGCCCTTGCCCTCGTCGTCGGACCGTTCCATGTGCGGTTCGAGGTGCGCGACGGCGGTCTTCATGACCTCCGCGGACTGCAGCACGAACGGCAGCTGCATCTGGCCGGAGCCGAAGAGCTCGCCGACGGTCTTCATGCCCGCGAGCAGCGTGTCGTTGATGATCTGCAACGCCGGGCGCTCGTCGAGGGCGAGGTCGAGGTCGGCTTCCAGGCCGTTGCGCTCGCCGTCGACGATCCGGCGCTCCAGCCGTTCGAACAGCGGCAGCGCGGCCAGTTCCTCGGCGCGGGAGGCGGAGTTCGACTTCGTCGTGACGCCCTCGAACAGCTCCATCAGCTTCTGCAGCGGGTCGTAGCCCTCGCGGCGGCGGTCGTACACGAGGTCCAGCGCGACCGCGCGCTGCTCGTCGGGGATGCGCGCCATCGGCACGATCTTCGACGCGTGCACGATCGCGGTGTCGAGGCCCGCCTGCACGCACTCGTGCAGGAACACGGAGTTCAGCACCTGGCGAGCGGCCGGGTTGAGCCCGAAGGAGACGTTGGACAGGCCCAGCGTCGTCTGCACGTCCGGGTAGCGGCGCTTGAGCTCGCGGATCGCCTCGATCGTCTCGATCGCGTCGCGGCGGACCTCCTCCTGGCCGGTGGAGATCGGGAAGGTCAGGCAGTCGACGATGATGTCGCCGACCCGCATGCCCCAGTTCTCCGTCAGGTCCTCGATCAGCCGGACGGCGACGCGGACCTTCCACTCGGCGGTGCGGGCCTGGCCCTCCTCGTCGATGCACAGCGCCACGACCGCGGCACCGTGCTCCGAGACGAGCCGCATGATCTTCTGGAACCGCGAGTCCGGGCCGTCGCCGTCCTCGTAGTTGACCGAGTTGACCACCGACCGGCCGCCGAGGCACTCCAGACCGGCCTGCAACACCGCGGGCTCGGTCGAGTCGAGCATGATCGGCAACGTCGACGCCGTGGCCAGGCGCGACGCCAGCGCCCGCATGTCCGCCTCGCCGTCGCGGCCGACGTAGTCGACGCAGAGGTCGACCAGGTGGGCACCCTCGCGCGTCTGGTCGCGCGCGATCTCGACGCAGTCCTCCCACTTCTCCGCGAGCATCGCCTCGCGGAACGCCTTGGAGCCGTTGGCGTTGGTGCGCTCGCCGATCATCAGCACCGAGGCGTCCTGCTTGAACGGGACGGCCTGGTACAAAGAGGACACACCGGGCTCGGGACGCGGACGGCGCGGCGTGGGTCCCAGGCCCTTCACCGCTTCCGCGACCTGGCGCAGGTGCTCGGCGGTCGTGCCGCAGCAGCCTCCGACCAGGCGCGTGCCGAACTCCCGCACGAACCCCGCGAGCGCCTGGGCCAGCTCCTCCGGCGAGAGCGGGTAGACCGCGCCGTTCGGGCCGAGCTCGGGCAGTCCGGCGTTCGGCATCACCGACAGCGGGATGCGCGCGTGCTTGGCGAGCGTGCGCAGGTGCTCGCTCATCTCGGCGGGGCCGGTGGCGCAGTTGAGGCCGATGAGGTCGATCCCCAGCGGTTCCAGGGCGGTCAGCGCGGCGCCGATCTCCGTGCCGAGCAGCATCGTGCCGGTCGTCTCGACGGTCACCTGGGCGATGACCGGGACCCGGCGGCCCTCCGCGCTCATCGCACGCCGGGCGCCGATCACGGACGCCTTGGTCTGCAGCAGGTCCTGCGAGGTCTCGACGATGATCGCGTCCACGCCACCGGCGAGCAGGCCCTTGCACTGCTCCTCGTAGGCGTCGCGCAACGTCGCGTAGGGCGCGTGGCCGAGCGTCGGCAGCTTGGTGCCGGGACCGACCGACCCGAGCACGAACCTCGGCTGCCCCGGCCCGCTGAACTCGTCCGCCACCTCGCGCGCCAGGGCGGCACCGCGTTCGGACAGGTGGAAGATCTGGTCCGCGATGTCGTACTCGGCCAGGTTCGCGAGGTTCGCGCCGAACGTGTTGGTCTCCACGGCGTCGACGCCGACCTCGAGATAGCCGCGGTGCACGGCCTTCACGACGTCCGGCCTCGTGACGTTCAAGATCTCGTTGCAGCCCTCCAGGCCGCGGAAGTCGTCGAGGGAGAGATCCGCGGCCTGGAGCATGGTGCCCATGGCGCCGTCGGCGACGACAACGCGGTTGACCAGCGCTTCCAGCAACGGCGACTCTCCGTGATCACGCATGGGCCAAGCCTACGATGACTTGGGCGGGGGAGGCCGTAGTCTGGCGCCGTGAACGATCCGTCCCAGGAATCCCCGACCCCCTCGACCCCGCGCAAACCGCTCACGGCTCCGATCATGGTCTGCGCGTTCGAAGGGTGGAACGACGCCGGCGACGCCGCCAGCACCGCGATCGAGCACCTCCAACTCACCTGGGACGCCACCCCGCTCGCCGAGATCGACCCGGACGACTACTACGACTTCCAGGTGACCCGCCCGACGGTCCGCATGGTGGACGGCGTCACCCGCAGGGTCGAATGGCCGACGACGCGGCTGTCGGTGTGCAGGCCTCCCGGGTCGGACGTGGACGTGATCCTGGTGCACGGCATCGAGCCGAACATGAGGTGGCGCAAGTTCGCCGCCGAGCTGCTCGGGCACATCGACGCGCTCGGGGTGACGACGGTGGTGACGCTGGGCGCCCTGCTGATGGACACGCCCCACACGCGCCCGGTCCCGGTCACCGGCACGGCCTACGACGCGGACGCCGCCGAGAAGTTCGGCCTGGAGCACTCGAAGTACGAGGGCCCGACCGGCATCGTCGGCGTGTTCCAGGACGCGTGCGTGCAGGCGGGCATCCCGGCGATCTCGTTCTGGGCCGCGGTGCCGCACTACGTCTCGCAGCCACCCTCCCCCAAGGCCACCCTGGCCCTGCTGCACCGGGTGGAGGAGGTGCTCGACATCGAGGTCCCGCTCGGCGCGCTGCCGGAGCAGGCCGAGGAGTGGGAGCGCACGGTCTCCGAGATGGCCGACGAGGACGAGGACGTGCGCAACTACGTGCGCGCCCTGGAGGAGCGCGGCGACGCGGCCATGCAGATCACCGAGGCGTCCGGCGACGACATCGCGGCGGAGTTCGAGCGCTACCTGCGCCGCCGCGGCCGCGGTCCCGGCTGGCCGTCGACCGGTCCCCGCTGAGCTCCCGAAGAACTCAGCGATACGAAACACTTTCGCGCGCTCTCCGCCGCTCGCCCCCAATAGGGTGAGCGGCGGAGGTGTCCGTGGGACGGTTGGCACGTGCCGGGCTGTACGCCGGGGCCCTGATCGGACCGTTCGGGGGCGCGGTCACCACGTCGATCCTGCCCGAGATCGGCGGCAGCTTCGGCCGGTCGGCCGGTTCCGCGGCCTCGACGCTGACGTTCTACCTCGTGCCGTTCGCCGTGCTGATGCTGGCTTCCGGCACGCTCGCGCAACGCTGGGGTCCACAACGGACTGTCCGGATCGCGTACGTCGCCTACGCCGTCACGTCCGCTTTGGCCGCTTCCTCCTGGACCTTCGAGGTGCTGCTGGCCTCACGCGCGTTGCAGGGAGCGGCGAACTCGTTCACGACGCCGGTGCTGCTCGCGGTGATCGCCGCCTCGACGCCGAAGGAGAAACTCGGCCGCGCGCTGGGGCTCTTCGGCGCGATGCAGGCGGCCGGGCAGACCTCCGCCCCGCTCGTCGGTGGCCTCGCGGCCGAGATCGACTGGCGGCTCGCGTTCGTGGTGATCGCGGTCGTGGCCGTGGCGCTGGCGGTCCTCGGCGTGCCGCGGACCGACGCCGAACCGGAGCGCGACGCGAGCCTGCGCAGCGCCTTCGTGCCGAGCACGTTGTGGCCGGCGCTCGTCGGGTTCATCGGCTGGGGCTGCCTCGGCGGCCTGTCGTTCCTCGTGGCGTTCCGGCTCGACGACGTCTTCGGGCTCGGCGCAGGCCAGCGCGGTGTGCTGCTGACCGGCTTCGGCGTCGTCGGCTTCCTCACCGCGCGGCACGTCGGCAGGGCGATCGACCGGTTCGGCGCCACGACCACCGTCGTCGTCGGCGCGACGCTCGGCGCGGGCCTGGTCGCGGCGGCCGGCACCTCGCCCCTGGCCGCGGCGGTGGTCCTCGCGTGGGCCCTGACCGGCGCGGCCGCCCAGGGCGTGCTGGTGAGCATCAACGCGCTGGTGCTGACCGGTGACAGCGCCAACAGGGGCGGCAGCGTCAGTGTCGTGCAGTCACTGCGCTTCATGGGCGCCGCCGCGTCCCCGCTGGCGTTCGTCCCGCTCTACCAGGCGCACCCGCTGCTGGGGTTCCTGGTCCCGGCGGGACTGCTGCTCACCATCCCCGCGATCGTCACGTTGTCAGGTCGCGGCGCCGGAACCCGGCGAACCCCGCGACGAGGAGGAGCACCGCGACCGCGGTGAGCCACGCGAGCGGCCCGAAGGTGGTGTCCGGGTACTTCGGGACGTGCGTGAACGGCGAGACGTCGAGGACCCACTGGTCGAGGCCCAGGGTCGGCCCCAGCAGCGTGAGCACCAGCGACACCGACACCACCGCCCAGCTCACGCCCGTGAGCCGCGGGAACACCCCGAACAGCAGCAGCGTCACGCCGGCGAGGACCCAGGCCGCGGGCAGCTGGACCAGCGCCGCGCCCAGCATCCTCGGCAGGACCGCGCCCAGGTCGTCGACCTGCAGGCCGTGGACCAGCCCCAGGCCGAGCCCCGCCGACGCCAGCACGACCGCGCCGCCCACCAGGGCGAACACCGCGTGCGAGGCGACCCAGCGCCAGCGCGGCACCGGCGTGGCGAGGACCGGCTCCGCGCGGAACGACGTCTCCTCCGAACGCAGCCGCAGCAGCGCTTGGACGAGGTAGATCGACGAGATCAGGCCCAGCAGCTGCGTGACGGTCGCGAAGAACGCGTCCACCATCGCGTCGGCACCGCCGATCCGCTGCACGATCTGGCCGAGCGCCGGGTTGTCCTGCACCATCTGCCCGACCGCCTGCGCCACGCTGCCGTAGATGACGCCGACGCCGAACAGCGCGGTGGACCAGCCGATGAGCGACCCCTTCTGCAACCTCCAGGCCAGCCCGAACGGGCTGCCGATCGAGCCCCGCGCAGGCCCGAGGCGTGCCGCGAACAGGCCGAGACCGACGTCGCGGCGCGTCACGACGTACGCGGAGACGCCGACGAGCCCCGCGGACACCACCAGCGGGATCAGCAGCACCCAGAACCTGTTGTCGCCGAAGGACCGCACCTGCTCGGTCCAGCCGATCGGCGAGAGCCAGGTGAGCCACTGCGGTCCCGACTCCCCCGCCGCGTCGCCCGCGGCCCGCAGCAGGTAGGTGACGCCGAGGAACCCGCCCGCGACCGCGTTCGACACGCGCGAGTTCTCCGGCAGCTGCGCGGTGAAGGCGCTGACACCGGTGAAGACCAGTCCGACGCTCGCCGTGGAGAGGCCGAACGCGAACGCGCCCGCCGGGGCGAGGTCCTTGCCGATCAGCGCCAGCGCCTGCAGCAGCCCGATCAGCAGGCTCGTGCCGCCCGCCACGACCACAGCCGCGGCCAGGGGCGCGTGCCGACCGACGACGGTGGCACTGATGAGTTCCGTGCGGCCCGCTTCTTCTTCTGCGCGCGTGTGCCGCGTGACGACCAGCATCGCCATGATGGCGATGAACAGGCCGGAGAAGACGCCCCAGCGCCAGACGACCAGGCCGCCGAGCGACGACCAGTCGTGCAGCGGGCCGAGCATCGCGAGGAACGCGGAGTTCGCGTTGGCGGTGACGCCGAGCAGCGCCCGCGACTCCTGCGACCCGTACAGCTCCTCGAGCGCCGTCGTCGTGGAGTAGGTGACGCCCACCAGGAACAGGACCCAGACGGGGAGCAGGACGCGGTCGCGGCGCAGAGCGAGGCGGACCAGCTGCCAGGTGCCGATCATCTCGCGTCCTCGTAGTGGCGCAGGAACAGCTCCTCGAGCGTGGGCGGCTGCGAGGTCAGCGTGCGCACGCCCGACGCCGCGAGCCGCTTGAGCACGGGGTCGAGCTCGTCCGAGTCGACCTCGAACCTGACGCGGTTGCCCTCGGTGACGAGGTCGTGGACGCCGGTGAGGTCCGCGAGGCCGTCGGGCGGGCCCGCGAGCTCGGCGGAGATCGACGTGCGGGTCAGGTGCCGCAGGTCGGCGAGCGTGCCGGTCTCGACGATGTGGCCACCCCGGATGATGCTCACCCTGTCGCACAGGGCCTCGACCTCGGCGAGGATGTGGCTGGAGAGCAGCACCGTGCGGCCGCGCGCGCGTTCGTCGTTGATGCAGGCCTGGAAGACGGCCTCCATCAACGGGTCGAGGCCCGAGGTGGGCTCGTCGAGGATCAGCAGCTCGACGTCGCTCGCCAGGGCGGCGACCAGCGCGACCTTCTGCCGGTTGCCCTTGGAGTAGGTGCGGCCCTTCTTGCGCGGGTCCAGCTCGAAGCGCTCCAGGAGCTCCTCGCGGCGGGCCTCGTTCACGCCGCCGCGGAGCCGTCCGAGCAGGTCGATGACCTCGCCACCGGTCAGGTTGGGCCAGAGGTTCACGTCGCCGGGGACGTAGGCGAGCCTGCGGTGCAGCGCCGCGGTGTCCTTCCACGGGTCGCCGCCGAGCAGCCGCGCGGTGCCGGAGTCGGCACGCAGCAGGCCGAGGAGGATCCGGATCGTCGTCGACTTGCCGGCGCCGTTCGGGCCGAGGAAGCCGTGCACCTCACCGGTCTGGACGTCCAAGGTGAGGTCGTCCAGTGCACGCGTCGGGCCGAAGGTCTTGACCAGGCCCGACACGGATATCGCAGATGTCATGGGCGGTAAGCTACACTTCTTTCACAACTTCGTGAAGCACGTAAATTTTGCCCGATCGGCTGACGAAAGGGATGATGCGGCCGTGACGAGTGCTACACAGCGTGACCAGCAGGCGGTGAACCAGTTCGTCGAGCGGTTCGGCGGAATCCTGGCGGACACCGGCATGGCGCGCATGCCGGCTCGGATCCTCGCGGCGCTGCTGACGACGGACTCCGGGCGGCTCACCGCGGCCGAGATCGCCGACGTGCTGCAGATCAGCCCGGCGGCGGTGTCGGGCGCGGTGCGCTACCTGACCACCGTGCAGGTCGTGAGCCGCGAACGGGAGCCGGGGTCACGCCGCGACGTCTACCGGATGCGCGACAACGTCTGGTACGAGTCGACGTTCCGCAAGGACCAGATGCTGGGGATGATCGACGAGGTGCTCGCCGAGGGGGTCGCCGCGCTGGGCGCGGACACCGAGGCCGGGGCTCGCCTGGACGAGACGCGCGAGTTCTTCCGGTTCATGCACTCCGAGCTCGGAGCGCTGCTCGACCGGTGGCGGACGCACCGGGAGAAGTGGCTGGAGGAGCGGGAGTCCTGACGGCCGTCGTCGGAGACATCGCCACGAGACGCGACGAGGGGGAGCTTTCGCCGTTGGAAGCTCCCCCTCGCCTGTCTCGGCTACCTCAGCCCGTGACGAGCGTCAGGTTGTACGCCGAGAGGATCTCGTTGACCGGCTGGAAGTAGGTCGTGCCGCCGCTGGTGCAGTTGCCGGAGCCACCCGAGGTGACGCCCTGCGCCTGCGTGCCGCTGACCCACGAGCCACCCGAGTCACCGGGCTCCGCGCACACGTTCGTGCGCGTGAGGCCGCTGACGGCGCCCTCCTGGTAGTTCACCGTCTGGGCCTTGGCCTGGACCTCGCCGCAGTGCCAGCCCGTCGTCGAGCCGGAACGGCAGATGGACGCGCCGACCGCGGACTCGGTGTTGCCGGACACGACGAGGTCGGCACCGCCGTAGTGGTTCACCTTGGCCGTGGGCGTCCACGAGGAGTTCGCCCTGACCCACCCGTAGTCGTTGCCCGGGAAGGACGAGCCCTCGAACGCGCCCAGCGCGGTGCGGTCGGCACCCGCCACGGCGTCGCCCTGCGCACCGCAGTGACCGGCGGTCACGAACCCGCCCCGCACCGCGAAGCCGACCGAGCACCGCCCGGCGTTGTTGATGTAATAGGCGTCACCACCGCGGATGTCCTTGAACAGCCGCGGAGCCTCGTCGGTCTCGACGACCTTCGCGACGGCGCCCGCCTTCTCCACCAGCGGCTTGGCCGCCTCGGCCTGGCCACGCCGGACGGTGATCGTCACGGCGTTGGCCTTCGTGTCGACGTACCAGCCGGTGACCTCGGCGGGGGCCGGCGAGGCGTCCAGCTCCGCCTTGGCCGCGTCGAGGTCGCTCGCCCTGTGCGCGACCGTCCGGGGCTCCGCGCCGAGCTGGCGCAGCCGGTCGGTCTTGCGCGCGTCGGTCACGCCCACGACGAGCTTGCCGGAGGACGCGTCGAACCACGCCCCTCCGAAGCTCTCGCCGGCAAAACCCTCCACGACCCGCTGCAGGGCCGCGGCCGCGCTCTCCCGGCGCAGCCTCTCCACCGCCTGCCCGGCGTCGAGCCCGAGGTCGCGCTGCATCGCGGCGAGCAGTTCGGCCGACGGTTGCGGCGCGGCGACGGCGACAGGGGATGCCGTGGCCGCGAGTGCACCCGTCAGCACGGCCACAGCCGCGACAGCCATGCGCTTCATAGGCAGTTCTCCTTGATCTTCGGTTTTTCTGCAGGGCCGGTGTAACGCCGGACCGGGCAACCGCGATGAGGAGATCAGCTGTGCTGCAACACAGCTCGCACGACACCGGATGACAGGCGTCCCCAGGCGGTCGAACTGCCCGATCAGTTCGTTCCTCCGTCTGGGCGACGCTATGTCGTGCTGCCTACCGGTCGGTAGGGCCGATCGAGGGGTGGACCTCTCGGCGTTCGAGTTGATATAGGGAATCGGAATGCGTCCTCTCAGTCTATTTCCGTGACTCAGAGCGACCATTCGGATTGACACGGAACGTCAAATCTGTCAACAGTTCGCACTCGACGGCGTATCCCTCTGACCTGCGGTTTAGGTCTAGCGTGCAGGTCACCCTGTTCCCTGCACGAGGGAGAACCCTGCAATGCGAAGAGTCTTGGGTACGGGACTCACGGCCGCCGCCACCCTGTGTTTGGCCGCCGCCGTGGTTCCAGCCGCATCTGCTCAAGAAAACGTGGGGACGATTCTCGGCGCCGACCGCGCCAAGGTCGTGAAGGACAGCTACATCGTCTCGCTCAAGGCCGGAACGGCGTCGAGGGCCGCCGCTCCGGAGCTCGCGGGACGCTACGGCGGCCAGGTCGGCAAGATCTGGCAGCACGCGCTCAACGGCTTCTCGGTGAAGATGACGGCCAAGCAGGCCGCCCGCCTCGCCGCGGACCCGAAGGTCGCGTTCGTCGAGCAGGACGCCGAGGTGAGCCTCCTCGACGTCCAGCAGAACCCGCCGTCGTGGGGTCTCGACCGCAGCGACCAGCGCGACCTGCCGCTGAGCAACAGCTACCAGTACGACACGACCGCCTCGAACGTGACGGCGTACATCGTCGACACCGGTGTCCGCACCACGCACCAGACGTTCGGCGGCCGCGCCACCTGGGGCGCCAACACCTCCGGTGACGGCAACAACAGCGACTGCAACGGCCACGGCACGCACGTCGCCGGCACCGTCGCGGGCGCCGAGTACGGCATCGCGAAAGCCGCCAAGGTCGTCGCGGTGAAGGTGCTCAACTGCCAGGGCTCGGGCACCATCCAGGGCGTCGTCGACGGCGTCAACTGGGTGACCGCGAACGCGGTGAAGCCCGCCGTGGCGAACATGTCCCTCGGTGGCGGCGCCGCGGCCGCCCTGGACACCGCCGTCCGCAACTCGGTCGCGTCCGGCGTGACCTACGCCGTCGCGTCCGGCAACTCGAACACCGACGCCTGCTCGTCGTCCCCGGCCCGCGTGGCCGAGGCGATCACGGTCAACGCGTCGACCAACACCGACGCGCGCGCCTCGTTCTCCAACTACGGCACCTGCACGGACATCTTCGCGCCCGGCCAGAACATCGTGTCCGCCTGGCACACCAGCGACACCGCCACCAACAACATCTCCGGCACCTCGATGGCGTCGCCGCACGTCGCGGGTGGCGCGGCCCTGTGGCTCGCCACGCACCCGACCGACAGCCCCGCCGCCGTCTGGGCGGGCCTGAACGGCGCGGCGACCCCCAACAAGATCACCAACCCCGGCACCGGCTCCCCGAACAAGCTGCTCTACACCCTCTTCGGTGGCGTGCAGCCGGGCAACCCGTCGGTGACGAACCCCGGCACGCAGACCTCCACGGTCGGCACGCCGGTGTCGCTGCAGCTCTCGGCCTCCGGCGGCACCGCGCCGTACACCTGGTCCGTGAGCGGCCTCCCGGCCGGCCTGACGGCGAACGCCTCCGGCGCCATCTCCGGCACCCCGACCACGGCGGGCACCTCCACGGTGACCGCGACCGTCACCGACTCGGCCGGCAAGACCGGCACGGCGACCTTCTCGTGGGTCGTCAACGCGGTCGGCGGCAGCTGTGACGCCCGCACCAACTCCACCCCGGTCGCCATCGGCGACCTGTCGACCGTGAACAGCACGATCGTCGTCTCCGGCTGCTCGGGCAACGCCTCGGCCACGGCGTCGGTCAAGGTCTCGATCACGCACACCTACAAGGGCGACCTCGTGGTGGACCTGGTCGCGCCCGACGGTTCGGTCTACAACCTGCACAACCGCTCCGGCGGCTCGGCCGACAACATCAACGAGACCTTCACCCGCGACCTCTCGGGTGAGGCGGCCAACGGCACCTGGACGCTGCGCGTGCGCGACGCGGCGCTCCTCGACTCCGGCACGCTGAACAACTGGACGCTCGACGTCTGATCGCTCCGCCTCTGCACGAACCGCCCCCGGTGCTTCCGCCTCGGGGGCGGTTCCACGTCTGCTCGCGGTCCCCGCAACAGGCGTCCGCGATCAGCCGACAAGCCCGCTGGCACCGGATCACTGCGGCAACGGGGAGAGTCGAATGGGCTGTTCAGCAAGACGCCAGAGGAGATCGCAGCGCGGGAAGCCGCTCGCGAACGCCGCGCGGCCGAAAAGGAGGCCGAACGCTTCGCCGCGTCGCCGGCCGGGCGAGCACGTGCGACAAAGGAGCAGGGCCTGAAGCTCTTTCAGATCTCGCTCGACCTCACAGGTACGTCTCTCTTCGACAAGGCGCACCTACCGCGGAAGAACAGCGAGCACACCCAGGCGTTGAACGACATCGAGGCCGAAGGCTGGAAGTTCGAGGCCGTCTCGACGACCTTCGTCCCTGACAGCACCACGATCACCGCGAACCATCACCTGGATGGATCCACCGGAACGACATCCGGCACCGTGCTGGCCACGTACGTGTTCAGGCTCGCCTGATCCGCCGCGTCACCGGCCACTCGGTGGCCGCCGAGACGACGGCCACCGACCAGCCCTCTTAGAGCTCCACGCCCAGCAAGGCGTCCACAGCCGTGCGGACCTGCGACGGCCCGTGCTTGTCCGAACCGCCGTGCGCCAGCGCCTCGTCGGCCCACGCGTCGACGGCCGCCAGGGCGCGCGGCGTGTCGAGGTCGTTGCCCAGGTGGTCGCGCAGCCGCGTCACGGTGTCCACAGCGGACGGTCCGGACGACAGCTCCGCGGCGCGGCGCCACCGGGCGAGGCGGGTCAGCGCCTCGTCGAGCAGGGCCCGGGTCCACGGGCGGTCGGCGCGGTAGTGGCCCGCCAGCAGGGCGAGGCGGATGGCGTTCGGGTCGACCTTCTCGGCGCGCAGCTTCGAGACGAAGACCAGGTTGCCGCGCGACTTCGACATCTTCTCGCCGTCGAGGCCGATCATGCCCGCGTGCACGTAGTGGCGCGCGAACGGGTGCTGGCCGGTCTGGGCCTCGGCGTGCGCGGCCGAGTACTCGTGGTGCGGGTAGATCAGGTCGGAGCCGCCGCCCTGCACGTCGAAGCCGGTGCCGAGGCGGTTGTGGGCGATGGCGCTGCACTCGATGTGCCAGCCGGGGCGGCCCTCGCCCAGTTCGGACGGCCACGACGGTTCGCCGTCGCGCTTCATGCGCCACAGCAGGGCGTCGAGCGGGTGGCGCTTGCCGGGGCGGTCGGGGTCACCGCCGCGTTCGGCGAACAACCGGAGCATGGTCTCCTCCGAGTAGTTCGACTCGTAGCCGAACCGCCCGGTGGCGTTGTGCTCGAAGTAGACGTCGGGGTACTCGGGGTCGTCCACGCGGTAGGCGTGACCGTCGGCCACGAGCTTCGCGACGACCTCGACGATCTCCGGGATCGCCTCGACGATGCCCACGTAGTCCTGCGGCGGCAGGACGCGCAGCGCCTCCATGTCCTCGCGGAACAGGGCCGTCTCGCGCATGGCGAGCACCACCCAGTCGTCCTTGTCCCGCAGAGCCCGCTCCAGCAGCGGGTCGTCGACATCGGTGACGTTCTGCACGTAGTGCACGTTGTGACCGTTGTCGAGCCAGACGCGGTGCACGAGGTCGAACGCGAGGTAGGTCGCGGCGTGGCCGAGGTGAGTCGCGTCGTACGGCGTGATGCCGCAGACGTACAACCTGGCGGTGTCTCCTGGAGCCGTGGGGCGCACCTCGCCCGTAGCCGTGTCGAACAGCCGCAGCGGGCGGGGGTCCCCCGGAACCCGCGGCACAGGAATCGATGACCAGGTTTGCATGCTTCCGACATTAACGCGTGCCGCCGAGTGGAGTGCACTTCCCGGTTGTCGGAACCACCACGCCGGCCGGGCCCGGCCAGAGGGCCGGAGCTGCTGAAAATTGTCGGACCCGAGGCGTACCGTGGCAGGTCAAGGGCATTCGCCGGGAAAGGCGGGTCTCATGGTCTTCTTCGAGATCCTCGGCGGCATCGTCGTGCTCGGGGGCATCGGCCTCGCGACGAGCGCCAGGGTGATCAAGCAGTTCGAACAGGGACTGGTGTTCCGGTTCGGCAAGCTCCAGCAGGCCGTGCGCGGGCCTGGGCTGACGATGCTCGTTCCCGGGGTGGACCAGCTCCGGAAGGTCAACATGCAGATCGTCACCCTGCCCGTGCCGGCGCAGGACGGCATCACGCGCGACAACGTCACCGTGCGCGTCGACGCCGTCGTGTACTTCAAGGTGCAGGACCCGGCGAAGGCCGTCATCAACGTCGAGGACTACCGGTTCGCGATGTTGCAGGTGGCGCAGACGTCGCTGCGGTCGATCATCGGCAAGAGCGAGCTCGACGACCTGCTGTCCAACCGCGAGCGCCTCAACCAGGGCCTGGAGCTGATGATCGACACTCCCGCGATCGAGTGGGGCATCGACATCGACCGGGTCGAGATCAAGGACGTGGCGCTGCCGGAGAGCATGAAGCGCTCGATGTCGCGGCAGGCGGAGGCCGAACGCGAGCGGCGGGCGCGCATCATCACCGCGGACGGCGAGCTGCAGGCGTCCAGGAAGCTCTCGGAGGCGGCCGGGACGATGGAGGAGACGCCCGGCGCGCTGCAGCTGCGGCTGCTGCAGACCATCGTGGAGGTGGCGGCGGAGAAGAACTCGACGCTGGTGCTGCCGTTCCCCGTGGAGCTGCTGAGGTTCCTGGAGAAGAACACGAACGCGGAGCTGCCCAAGGACACGAAGGACTCGTCCATGTGAGTTACCCGGAGTAACGCCCCTCTCGCACGGACGACGTGTGGACAGGGGGTAGTGGCGCATGCGGGAAAGGGTCAGGAACAGGTTCGTCGGCATCGGCGTCGGCTCCTACGAGTCGGTGCAGCCGCTGCAGCACGCCGTGAGCGACGTGCGGGAGCTGCACGCCCTGCTCAAGGGCTACGACGGCGACCCGCTGGCCGACCCGACCGAGGCCGAGGTCCGCGCGCACCTGAAAGGCCTGCAGACGGCACCGCAGGACGGCGGCGCGCTCGTGGCGCTGTGGAGCGGGCACGCGATCCCCGCGGCGAGCAACCTCCGGCTCCTGGCCAAGGACAACACCGGCAACCTCGACGGCATCACGCTGCACGACTTCGCGGTGTCGTGCGCCGCCTCGGGGGCGCGGCAGGTGCTCATCATCATCGACGCCTGCTACTCCGGCACGCAGCTCGACGAGGCCGTCCGGACGATCGCGGAGATCCAGAGCGAGCTGCTGACGGGTCAGGTGCACTGGGCAGGCGTGCTCGTGTCGTGCTCCGACATCGAAACGGCCCGTGACGGCCTGTTCGGCGGGAAGTTGCGCAAGCTGCTGCGTGCGGGGCCGACGGCCGATGAGGACGCACGGCGGTGGAGCGACCGCACGGCGTTCGTCGACGGCAGCGCGGTCGGGATGGCGCTGCTGAACGCGTGGGACAGCGACGTCCAACGGCCGCGCTTCATGCAGTACGGCTCGGCACAGCCGATGCTGCCGAATCCGCTCTACGCCGCGAACACGGTGGTGAAGCACCTCTTGCTCGCGGCACGTGGTGGCGACTCGACGTCCGGCCGGTCGTGGTTCACCGGCCGCACCGCCGAGGTCGACAGGGTCGTGAGCTGGGTGAGGTCCGGGGTCCCCGGGCTGCGGGTGGTCACCGGGTCGCCGGGCACCGGCAAGTCCGCGGTCGTCGGCCGGGTCGTCAGCCTGTCCAACCCCGCCGAGCGCGACCTGCTGCTGACGACCGGGCCGCCGTTCCGGCACGCCGACCCCGGTCCCGACTCGGTGGACGCGGCCGTGCACGCCCGCGCGATGGACGCCGACCGCGTGGCCGACCTGCTCAGCCGCCAGCTCGTCGCCGCGGGCCTGGTCGCCGCGCCGGAGGGGCCGCGGCGGGGTGCCGCCGAGCTGGTGGGCGTCGTCAGCGCGTTGCCGACGCCGCCGGTGCTCGTCGTGGACGGCCTGGACGAGGCGCGCGGGGAGTCGTTCTCGATCGCCACCTCGCTGCTGACCAAGCTCGCGGCCTGCGCGGTCGTGATCGTCTCGACGCGCCAGGCCCAGCGGGTCGCGGGCGGCGCTCCCCTGCTGACCGAGCTGTCGCCGGTCGAGGTGCTCGACCTCGACCGGACCGGCAGCGAGACCGACGTCCGCGAGTACGTCCTGGCACGCCTGGGCGCCGGCGCCGCGCAGTCCACTGTGGACGAGCTGGCGAAGCTGCCGTTCCTCACCGCGTGGATGATCACCGACCAGGTGCTGGCGGACGGCGGCGCCGACCTGAAGCTGTCGCTGGACGCGGCGTTCGAACGCGAACTCTCGAAGGTTCCATCGGCACGTGCGCTGCTGACGGCACTGACGTGGAGCTACGGCGCCGGATTCCCCGAAGCGGAGTGGATCGCGGTCGCACGGGCGTTGGCGGGGCTGGACTTCACGCGGGACGACATCACCGCGGTGCTCACCGAGCTGGGCCGTCACGTCGTGCAGGACGGCGAGGAGGGCACGGCGGTCTTCAAGCTGACGCACCAGACGTTCGCGGACCACCTGCGGCCACCGTTCGCGCCGAGCCGGGACGAGGTCTTCGCACCGGATGCCGAGAAGGTCGCATGCGCGCTCATCGAGCTGTATCGGCAGCGCATCGAGGCCGGAGTGCCGCCGAACGTGCCGGGATACCTGTGGAAGTACGCGTGGCGGCACTGCGGACATGCGGGCACACGGGCGTTGGACGGGCTGCGCGCTCTCGCGGTGGCGAACCGGATGTTGTTGCCGGACATCGCTCTCGCGGCTACGACGGCGGCGAACGAGCTGATGCACTGGGGTCGTGGCGATGAGGCCATTCCGCCGTTGGAGGAGGCGGCCGACCACTTCCGCGCGCTGGTGCCGGAACTGCGGATGTACCTGGCGGACCTGGCGTTCGTGCTGAACAAGCTCGGCCGGCGGTTCCGCGAGGCGGGACGGCTCCAGCAGGCCGTGGGGCCCGCCGAGGAGGCCGCGGTGCGCTACCGGGAGCTGGTGGCGGCGACCCCGACGACGGCGGAAAGCCTGACGCACAAACGGCTGGCGCAACGCATCGCGAAGACGACGACGCACGGCGGTGACAACCGGACGTACGCGGCACACCTCAGCGGCGCGTTGGTGGACCTGAGCGATACGTACGCGATGCTCGGACGTAGGCAAGATGCGCTGTCCACGGCTCGTGATGCCGTCGCGGCCGTTGAGTCCGATGCTCCCCTTGCGCGCGCGATGACTTGTCTTGCCGCGCGGTGCAGCGAGTCCGGGCTGCGGTACGAGGCCATGCACCGGTCGAAGCAGGCCGTCGAGCTGTTCTGGGCACTCGCGCAGACGAACCCGGTGTTCCTCGCGGACCTCGTCAGCGGGCTCGTCGAGCTGAGCCGCGACTACCTGGCGCTCGGCAGGCTGGCCGACGCCGACGGCGCGACCCGGCAGGCCGCGGAGATCAGCGGCACGCTCGGCAGGCACGCGGCGTTCCGCCCGCAGCTCGCCGACGCGGCGCTGAGCCTGAGCGTCGCCCACAGCATGGTCGGCCGCACCGACGCCGCTCTGACCGCCGCCCGGCAGGCCGCCACCCTCGCCGAGGGCCAGCGGATCCACGCCCAGGCCCTGCACAACCTGATGCGCCGCCAGCGCGACGCGGACAAGCCCGCCGAGGCGCTGGAGACCGGTGAGAAGACCATCGAGGTCTGCCTGCTGCCCGAGAACGCCGACCGCCTCTCGACGCTGGCGGCGGCGCTGTTCACCCTCGACACGCTCTGCGCCGGCCTCGGGCAGCCCGAGACCGTCGAGAGGGCCTGGGAGCGGGTGACCGCGCGGTTCACCGGCCCGCACCTCGCCACGCTGCTGATGCTGCGGGCGGCGGCCACGTCGGCGGGTGATCCGGCGGCGGCGAAGTGGCTCTGCCAGGCGCTGGCGCACGTCGGCCAGTCCCGGCAGACGATCCACGACGTGCACGACATCGCGCGCCGCCACTACGACTCGGGTCCGTGGCCGTGGGACACGACCCCGGACTGGCTGACGGTCGACCGGACGCTGCTGCGGACCGCCCGCGCCTGGGTGTTCGCGCGCTCGTACGCCGAGGAGTGCGCGGTCCTGCTGCGCCACCCCGAGCTGCTGTCGGCCGACGCCGACGTCGCGGTGACGGAGGCGCTGTACGGCACGAGCCTGATCGAGGCGCAGGTCATCCAGTCGCGGCGGGCCACCGCGCGGCAGAAGGGCGTCGAGCTCGCCTACCGGCCGTGGCTGCTCGCCAGCCTCGCGGACGAGTTCGTCGACGCCACCCCCGCCCGCCGCCGCGAGCTGCTCGCCACGCGGCGGGCCGAGCTGCTGGACAAGGAAGTCCTCAAGAACGTCCGCGACAACCGGCCCGTGCACGCGTTGCTGCTGCTGGCCGGGCAGGACGCCGAGGTGCTCGACCGCGTGCTGGACGCCGTGGAGGACCCCGCCCGCGCCACGGAGGTCTTGCGCGAGCTGGCGGCGTCCGCGTCACCTCAGGCGCTGACCCAGGCCGTGACGGCGTTGGAGCCGCACGCGCTGGCCGCGCTCTACAAGGTGGTCGCGCGCGCCCGGGCCGGTGACGAACGGCTGGCGTTGCCCGTGCCGGACCAGCGTCTCGCGTGGATCCGCGAGCTGACCCACCTGGTGCCTGCGAACCTCGCACTGCTCACCCTCATCCGCAAGCTCGCCGAGGAGTCCTGATGAGCGATCTGGTCGTCGTCCTGCCCGGCATTCTCGGCAGCACGCTCCGCAACGCCGACGGCATGGTCTGGGAGGTGTCGCCCAAGGCCGCGTTGCGCGCCGTCCTGACGCTGGGCCGCGGCCTGAAGCAGCTGAAGCTCCCGGCCGGCATCGGCGACGAGCACCCCGGTGACGGCGTCGAGCCCGTGGGGCTGATGGCGGACCTGCACGTCGTTCCCGGCATCTGGACGCCGCTCAAGGGCTACGACCGGGTGACGCGCAGGATGAACTCGCTCGGCTACACCGTCGAGAAGGGCAACCTGGTTCTCTTCGCCTACGACTGGCGGCTGTCGAACCGCTACAACGGCGCGCTGCTGGCCCGGCGGGTGGACGAGGCGCTGGACCGGATCGGCCCGGACGCCAAGGTCAGCTTCGTGTGCCACTCGATGGGCGGTCTGGTGGCGCGGTGGTGCGTCGAGCAGTGCGGGATGGCCGAGCGGACCGACAAGCTGATCACGATGGGCACGCCCTACCGCGGGGCCGCCGCCGCGCTGGACCAGCTGGTCAACGGCGTGCGCAAGGGCCTCGGGCCGCTGGCGGTCGACCTCACGGAGTTCGCGCGGTCGATGCCGTCGCTGCACCAGCTGCTGCCCGAGTACGCCTGCATCGAGACGCCCGGCGGCCTGGTGAAGACGACCGAGACCTCGTTGCCCGAGCTGGACACGAAGATGGTCGCGGACGCGATGGCGTTCCACGACGCGTTGACCGACTCGTTCGCCGACCGCACGTACGCGATCCTCGGCGGTAAGCAACCCACGGCGACGACGGCGCGTATCGCCGACGGCAAGGTCACCTGCTACCGGACGTACGAGGGCGAGGAGTTGTACGGCGACGCGACCGTGCCGATGGTCGGCGCCGCACGGCGTGGGCTCGCGTTGTCGTCAAACACGCTGCATCGCGTGACGGAGCAGCACACGTCGTTGCAGGACAACGCCGCCGTACTGGACGCCGTCGAGTCGTTCCTGACGGCCAAGGAGATCGTCCCGCGCACCATCACCGACACGGAACCGCAGGTCAGCGTGCCCGACCTGGTGCTGGCCGGCGAGGACGTGGAGGTCACCGTCGAGCTGAGGAACACGACCGTACGGGCGTTGAAGGTCGCGGTGCTCGACGAGAACGGCAGACAGCTCGAATCGCGCAGCCCGGCGATATCCGAGAGCATGGCGATCAAATTCGGCGGATTGGCCCCCGGCGCCTACTACGTTCAGGTCAGCGGCATAAGAGCAGGCGCTCCGGTCGTTCCGGTGACGTCCGCGGTGCTGGTCATGGATTGCCCCGCGGTCTGACCGGGAGGACGATTGTCCCCTGCACGGAGGAGGCGCGATGACCACGATCAAGCCAACGCCCGTAATCCCCCACCCCGGGGCGGCGCGCGCACGGCCCAAGGGCTCGTACTTCCTCTCGCTGTTCAGGACGACGGATCCCAAGCAGATCGGGATCATGTACCTGACCACGTCGTTCGTGTTCTTCATGATCGGCGGCGTGATGGCGCTGCTGATGCGCGGCGAGCTGGCGCGGCCTGGCATGCAGTTCCTGTCCAACGAGCAGTACAACCAGCTGTTCACCATGCACGGCACGGTGATGCTGCTGCTCTACGCGACGCCGATCCTGTTCGGGTTCGCCAACTTCGTCCTGCCGTTGCAGATCGGCTCGCCGGACGTCGCGTTCCCCCGCCTCAACGCCTTCTCGTACTGGCTGTACCTGTTCGGCGCCATCATCGCCGTCGCGGGCTTCGTGACGCCCGGCGGCGCGGCGGACTTCGGCTGGTTCGCCTACACGCCGCTGTCGTCGGCGGTGCACTCGCCGGGCGTCGGCGCGGACCTGTGGATCATGGGCCTCGCGGTGGGCGGCCTGGGCACGATCCTCGGCGCGGTCAACATGATCACGACGGTCGTGTGCCTGCGGGCGCCCGGCATGACGATGTTCCGGATGCCCATCTTCACCTGGAACATCCTGGTGACGTCCGTGCTGATCCTGCTGGCGTTCCCGATCCTCACGGCCGCGCTGATGGGCCTGGCGGCGGACCGGCACCTCGGGGCGCACGTGTTCGACCCGGCCAACGGCGGCGTGATCCTCTGGCAGCACCTGTTCTGGTTCTTCGGCCACCCCGAGGTCTACATCGTCGCCCTGCCGTTCTTCGGCATCGTGACGGAGGTCTTCCCGGTGTTCAGCCGCAAGCCGCTGTTCGGCTACAAGGGCCTGGTGTTCGCGACGCTGGCGATCGCGATGCTGTCCGTGGCCGTGTGGGCGCACCACATGTACGCCACCGGCGCGGTGCTGCTGCCGTTCTTCGCGCTGATGACGTTCCTGATCGCCGTGCCGACCGGCATCAAGTTCTTCAACTGGATCGGCACGATGTGGAAGGGGCAGCTGACGTTCGAGTCGCCGATGCTGTTCTCGATCGGCTTCCTCGTCACGTTCCTCTTCGGCGGCCTGTCCGGCATCCTGCTGGCGTCACCGCCGCTCGACTTCCACGTGTCCGACACGTACTTCGTGGTGGCGCACTTCCACTACGTGCTGTTCGGCACGATCGTGTTCGCCACCTACGCGGGCATCTACTTCTGGTTCCCGAAGATGACCGGCCGGTTCCTCGACGAGCCGCTGGGCAAGCTGCACTTCTGGACGACGTTCATCGGCTTCCACGGCACGTTCCTGGTGCAGCACTGGCTGGGCAACGAGGGCATGCCGCGCCGCTACGCCGACTACCTGCCGTCGGACGGCTTCACGTTCCTCAACACGTTCTCCACGATCGGCTCGTTCATCCTCGGCGCGTCCGTGCTCCCGTTCGTGTGGAACGTCTTCCGCTCGTACCGCTACGGCGAGCCGGCCCCGCAGGACGACCCGTGGGGCTACGGCAACTCGCTGGAGTGGGCGACGACCTCGCCCCCGCCGCGGCACAACTTCAAGGAACTGCCGCGCGTCCGCTCGGAGCGCCCGGCGTTCGAGCTGCACTACCCGCACATGGTCGAGCGGATGCGCGAGGAGGCGCACTTCTCCCTCACCCACCCCGACAAGCACCGGGTGGGCAAGGACGAGACGACGGAGAAGGCGCTCGCCTCGACGCACCGCGACGACGAGCCGGAGTAGCTAGCGCTTGCCGGGCAGCAGACCACCGTCGACGACGGCCTTGCTCAGCGGTGCGGCGAGCTCGACGAACCGCTGCTTCTCCTGGTCGGACAGGACGTCGTAGGCGGGCGCGGCCATGCGGTCCGTGTCGTCCTCGATGCCCTGCCGCAGCTCGCGTCCCTTGTCGGTGAGGAGCTGGTCCTCGCCGACGAGCCCCCGGTGCTGCAGGTCCTCGACCGTGGCGTTCCACTGCTCCTGCGACCACGCACGCGTCTTGCGCAACGTATCGGCCGGATAATCGCCCGTCGCGGCGTGCAGCACCAACGCCTCGATGCCGGTGATGTTGTGCCTCAGCAGAGCCGCGAGGTGCCCGTCGCCGCGGAACTCGCGCAGCAGCGTCTGGGCGTGGAAGAGCTGCAGGAGCGTCTCGTCCGGCCAGGGCAGGCTCGCGTGCGCGGCGAACAGCGTGCGCCCGTGCGGCATGTCCTTCGACCGCTCGGCGGCGCGCTTGGCCAGCTCGGTGATCTCCTCGAGGTCGTCGGGCAGCACCTTGCGCAACGCCTCGTCCGCCGCCTCCCAGCGCAGCTCGAGGACGCGCTGCGGCGTGACCTTCTCCCACACCTGCGGGACGCGCGCCCGCACGAGGTCGGGGTTGAAGTTGTAGAACGTCGCGATCACGACCTCGGGCCCGACCGCGCCCATCGCCGCGGCGCGTGACGCGAAGTACCCACCGGGCCGGTCGAGCCCGGCGCTCGCGTACCGGGAGTCCGCCTCGGGGGCGAAGTAGATCATTCCGTGCACGGCTTCGAGCGAGCGGAACAGAGTCTTGATCATAATTACAACCTAGCGGTGCGGCCCGGCCCGGCGGCGAGCGAATGAGCGCCTCGTGGCACTGATTCCCCGGCGACGTTCCGAGCCACACCGCTGGAACGCCACGGCTCGCAAGTCGGGCTCCGGAAAATGTCAGACCCCTCTGCCAAGCTCTTCGCCGTGGACCCGAACACCTTCTGGAAGCTCATCGCCGACGCGAGAGCGAGCGTCGCCGACCCGTCCGACGGCTACGAGGTGGCCGCCGCCGCGGTGGCGCTGCTCGCCGAGCGCCCGCCCGCCGAGATCATGGCGACCCAGCAGGTCCTGTGGGACCTGCTCGCCGCCTCCTACCGGAACCCGTTGTGGGCGGCGGCGTACGTCATCAACGGCGGCTGCTCGGACGACGGCTTCGACTACTTCCGCGGCTGGCTCCTGACGCAGGGCGAGGAGACCTACCACGCGGCGCTGGCCTCACCCGACTCGCTGGCGGACCTGCCGGCGGTCGTGGCCGCCGCCGAGTCCGGCGAGGATCTCGAGTGCCAGGAGGCACTGTCGATCGCCTGGAACGCCCACATCAAGGCAACCGGCATGCAGCTGCCGCAGGACGCCTTCCGGATCCGCTACCCGGAGCTCGACCCGGACTGGGACTTCGACTTCGAGGACAGCGCCAGGCTGGCCCCCCGGCTGCCCCGCCTGGCCGCGCTCTACGACCTCTGACACGGCCCCGCGACGGCACGCGGGGAAGAGCGGGTACGGCGCCGGGGCGCCCGGAAGCCGCTGCCCGCCTCCCCGCTCCTCGCCGACCACGAGGCACGGGGACCGTCACCGCCGCCGGCGCCGAGACCTCAGGTAGTCGCTGACCACAGCGGCTCCGAGCCCCTCCTCGTCGGCCGACACCACCCGGCCACCGCCCCGCCGCGCCACGATGTCGACGAACGCCGCCAGCCGGGGGTCGTCCCCCAGCTTGAACACCGAGATCGTCGCCCCGAGCCGCGCGAGCGCGTCGACCTCGTTCAGCGTCTTCGCCAACGTCCGGGGCAGCGGCGGGTAGTTGAACTCCGCGTCCCCGTCCGGTTCCAGGTGCGCCGTCGGCTCGCCGTCGGTCACCACGAGGACCACCGGCTGCGCGTCCGGATGCCGCCGGACGTGCCGCCCGGCCAGCAGCAGTGCGTGGTGCAGGTTCGTGCCCTGCTCCCACACGCCTTCCAGTGCCGTCAGCTGACCGATGTCCACGGTCTCGGCGTAGCGCCCGAAGGTCACCAGCTGCAACGCGTCCGTCCGGAAACGGGTGCGCACGAGGTGGTGCAACGCGAGAGCCGTGCGCTTCATCGGCACCCAACGCCCGTCCTGCACCATCGACCAGGAGGTGTCCACGCACAACGCGACGGCCGCACGTGTCCGGTGTTCGGTCTCGGACACCTCGAGGTCCACGACGTCCAGGGACATCGAGCCGGAGCGCAGCACGGAGTTGCGCAGCGTTCGCGGCACGTCCCACGGCTCGGTGTCGCCGAACTGCCACGGCCGCGTCGACCCGGTCAGCTCGCCCGCGGCACCGGCCGACGACGTCTCGCGCGACCCCTGCGACGAGCGGAGCTGGTCCACGACACCGCGCAGGGCCGTTTCCCCCAGGCGCCGCAACGCTTTCGGCGTCAGCTTCAAGGAGCCGTCGGGGGCGCGCTCCACGATGTTCTGCGAACGCAGCGCCTTCTCCAGCTCGGCCAGCCGACGGGCGTCGACCGCGGCCGACTCGCCCAGCTGCCGTTCGAGCGCCTCGAGGTCGATGTCCTCCAGGCGGGCGCCGGGGTAGGACTGGGAGAGCTGCTCGGCCAGGGCGTCGAGCTCGGCGAGGTCGGCCATCGCCTGCGCGCCCTCGCCGAGACCCAGCGGGTCCTGGCCGCGGAAGCGCGCGGACGACGTCCAGTCCTCACCGGGGCGCAACCGCTGCAGCAGCGAGTCCAGAGTGGACAGCGAAGAGCCGATGCCGCCGAAAGCCTGCTGGGACAACGCGGACAGCTCGGCGCGCTGCTCCTCGGTCATCGAGTTCATCATGCGTTGCGCTGCGGCCGAGCGGGCGGCCAGCGCGTCGATGAGCTCGTCGACGTCGCGGGGCTTTTCGGGGAAGAACTCGCCGTGCTTGCGCATGAACTCGTCGAACTGGCGCGGCGTGTCCGGCGAGCCGGCGGCGTGCGCCTCCAGCAACGAGTTCAGGTCGCGCAGCATGCGCTGGATGCGCTCGACGTCACGCGAGTCCACGTTGGACAGCGCTTCCTTCATGCCCTGGAAGCGCTGGTCCAGCAGCTCGCGGCCGAGCAGGTCGCGGATCTGCTGGAACGCCTCGCGGGCCTCCTGCGAACGCCAGTCGTAGGACGACAGCTCCTGCACCGCCGCGGCGGTGCCCGGTGGCAGGGCGTCGAGCTGCGCCTCGCGGAAGCGCGCGTCGTCGGACGGGTCCGGGAACAACGCCCGGCGTTCGGCCTCCAGAGCCTTGCCGAGCAGCTGCGCGACCTCGGTCAGCGTGCCGTCCAGCCGGTGCCGGCGCTGGATGGCGGACCTGCGCTGCCACAGGCGCGACGTCAGGTCGTCGAGGCCGCGGGTGCCGTCGACGCCGCGGCGCAGCAGTTCGCGCAGGGCGGACGACGGCGACGCGCCCTCCATGACCTCGCGGCCGAGCTCGTCCACGGCCGCGCGGAGGTCGACGGGCGGCGCCAGCGGATCGGCGCCGCCGCCCCAGCGTCCGTAGCGGTATCTCATCCGTACACCGATCGGTCGTCGTCGGAGGAGTTGTCCTTCGACAGGTGGCGGGTCAGGTAGAGCGACTCGAGGGCCAGTTCCACGGCCGACGCGATGCGCCCGACGGGGTCCTTCGGGCCCGCGCCCAGACGGGCCGCCACCTCGTGCAGGACCGGCAGCTCCGGCAACGCCGCCAGCAGGTCGCCCGCGTGCACGCGGTCGCCGGTCGCGACGGGGTGGCCGTCCGAGACGGCCTCGGCGAGCGCGCGGAGGTTCAGCCCGGCCAGGCGGGCGCGGGCGGTGTCGGCGATCGAGCGGCGCAGCAGGTGCACGAGCACCTCTTCCTCGCGGCCCTCCTCCCCCGCCTCGAACTCGAGCTTGCCGCGCAGCACGTCCGGCACCGACTCGAGGTCGACCGGGCGCGCGATGGCGGGCGTCTCGCCGATCAGCGCGGACCGGCGCAGCGCCGACGCGGCGACGGTTTCCGCCGCCGCGATCGCGAACCGGGCCGAGACACCGGAGCGCTGGTCGATCGACGACGACTCGCGCAGGTGCCGCACGAACCGGGCGATGATCTCCAGCAGGTGGTCGCCCACCTCGGCGACGAGCTCCGCCTCCTGGCGGACCATGTCGACCTCGGTGTCGACCTCCAGCGGGTAGTGCGTGCGCACCTCGGCGCCGAAGCGGTCCTTGAGCGGCGTGATGATGCGGCCGCGGTTCGTGTAGTCCTCGGGGTTCGCGGTCGCCACGAGCAGCACGTCGAGCGGCAGCCGCAGCGTGTAGCCGCGGACCTGGATGTCGCGCTCCTCCATGACGTTGAGCAGCGCCACCTGGATGCGTTCGGCCAGGTCCGGCAGCTCGTTGATCGCGATGATGCCGCGGTGGGCGCGCGGGAGCATGCCGTAGTGGATGGTCTCCGGGTCGCCGAGCGAGCGGCCCTCGGCGACCTTCACGGGGTCGACGTCGCCGACCAGGTCGCCCACGGACGTGTCGGGCGTCGCGAGCTTCTCCGCGTAGCGCTCGTCGCGGTGCCGCCACACCACCGGCAGGTCGTCGCCGAGCTCGGCGGCACGCCGCCGCGACTCCGGAGTGATCGGGTCGAGCGGGTGTTCGCCCAGCTCGGAGCCCTCGATGACGGGGGTCCACTCGTCGAGCAACGAGATCAGGGTGCGCAGCAGCCGGGTCTTGCCCTGCCCGCGCTCACCGAGCAGGACGACGTCGTGGCCTGCCAGCAGCGCGCGTTCGAGCTGCGGCAGCACCGTGCGGTCGAAACCGACGATGCCGGGCCACGGGTTGCGCCCCTCGCGCAGGGCCGCGAGGAGGTTCTCCCTGATCTCGGTCTTGACGCCGCGCGGCAGGTGCCCGGCGGCGCGCAGTTCGCCCGCCGTGCGGGCCAGGTTCTGGGTCACGCGGTCGACGCTACGCACCGAATCCGGACCCGTCGATGTGGAGCAACTCCAGGCGCGGCCGGACGCCGTGCGCCAGAATGCGGGGCGACATGAGTAGCAGCGTTGATTTCAGGTGGGCCCCATCACCGGCGGACTGGCGTGCCAGCCTGCGCGCGATGGTGCCGATGTTCAGGTGGGCGCCGTGGTTCGCGCTCGTGTTCGCGGTGAGCTCGCTCGTGCTGCTGTTCGGCTTCGAGGACACGGTCGTCGTGGCGGTCTTCGGCCTGGTGTGCGCGCTGGTCATCGGGTTCATGGAGCCGGTCGCGGTGTGGTGGCGCTTCTCGTCGGACGAGATGATCAGCCGGACCGTGGTGGGCAGCGCCGACGACCAGTCGTTCCGGATGGCGGTCGGGCGCTCGATCCGCGAGGAGATCGTCTGGGACGAGCTGCCCGGCTGGACCGAGACCCGGCAGGGCTTCGTGCTGGACACCCTCGGCGAGGGCGCGGCGTCGCTGTCCGTGCCGCACCGGGCGTTCGCGTCCGACGAGGACCTGACGTCGTTCCGCGCGCTCCTGCGACGGCACATCGGCCCGGCGAAGTAGGTGCCCCTGATCGGGCACACCGGGTGGGGCTCCCGGCGCCCGGCCACGTAATCTCGTCGGGTGTCCTGTGCAAGTGCCACGCTGGTCGTGTGGACGTCGGGATGGCTGCACGGTCTGGCGGCCGCCGACGACGTCCTCGACGCCCTGCACACGTGGGCCGAGCAGCACGAGGTGGTGGCCGACGACGACGGCACCGCCACGGCGCTCGACCTCCCCGGTCCCGACGAGGCCCCGGTGGGTCCCGCCCTGCTGCTGGCCGCCCTGCGGCGCGCGGGCGCGACCTCCGCGAGGATGGTCCTACCGGTACCGGGCGACGTCCGGGGCCTCGGCGGCAAGGGGACGCTCGCGACCTGCGCGCTGCGCTCCGGCGAGGCGCTCGTGGTCTCGTCGGTCCACATCGGCCTCGTGCCGAAGATCGTCGCCGACGGCGTGATGCGCTGGACGGTGTTCGACCTGCCGTCCTCCACGGGCCTCGAGCACATCCCGATCGGTGAGGCCGAACACGGCCTGGGCGCGGCCCTGCGCGGCGCGACGGCCGCCCTGGCCGCCCTCGACGTGGCGAAACACCGCCCGAACGTGCGCAAGGAGATCGCCGACCTGGCCGCGGAGAACTCCGCGCTGCCCTGGCCCGACGCCATGCCGCCCCGTGCCCTGCGGGTGCTGCAGCGCGCCGCGGAGGTGGACGCGATCGTGCAGGTGGCGCGGTCCGACTCCTCCGGCGGGGCGCTGTCGGCGTCGGCGATCACGGCCCGCACCGAGGCGCTGCGCCCGGTGTCGGAGGCCGTGCGGCGGGCGCGGTGCGCGGCGGTCGACGAGGCCGTGCGCGTGCTCGCGGACAGCGGCGCCGGCCGGCACTGACGTTCGCCGGGAGCTGATCCCACGGGTCCGCGCTGACCCGAACGAGTGGTTCTCCTCCCGCTGTCCCACCTGACCCGGCAACTCCCCCGGAACTGCCGGTGGCGCCGCATAAGGTGCCCGGTGGGGAGGACGCGGGATGGAGGACGTCGACCAGCGCCGGTCGAGCACGGCACCCCGGTACGCGGGCGCCCTCATGCTGGCCGCGGTCGCCGGGCACCTGCTGTCGGAGACGGCCACGGGCTCGCTCACGACGTGGCAGTCGTGGGTGCTCTACGGCATCGGTGCCACGCTCCTCGTGCTGTCCGCGTCCGCGATCGACCGGCTGAACCAGCTGGCCAAGCGCATCCGGTTGCGCTGGGTGGTGTTCACGGCCGTGCTGCTGGCCGCGGCGGGCGTGATCGCGCTCGCCGGGCCGCCGGTGGTCGCCTACGGGCGGGTGCTGCTGCTCGGCTGCCCCCAGCCGACCGAGGTGCGCGTGCTGACGTCGAAGGACGCGGCGCCCGCCTTCGGGGACGTGGCGCGGAAGTTCGAGCTGCGGACGGCGGCGGAGAACCACGGGTGCCGCACGGCGCGGCTGTACGTCTTCTCGGCGGCGGGCGACCAGGGCGCGGTCGCCCTGCGGTCCTCCTGGTCGTCGCAGGCGCTGCGGGAGATCGGGCCGCACCCGGACGTGTGGGTGCCCGACTCGACCGCGGAGACGGCCGAGGTGGTGCGCCGCACGAGGGGCATCGGGTCGGCGGTGCACGTCGAGCAGGGCAAGCCTGTCGCGTTCTCCCCCGTCGTGCTCGGGGTGCCCGCTCAGGAGGTGCAGGGCGGCGTCCCCGCCACACCGGCGACGTGGGGCGAGGCGCTGACCGCCGTGACCGGGGCGGCCATCCCGGTCGTCAGGCCGAACCCGCTGGTCGCGACCGACGGCAGGCTCGCCACGACGGCGCTGTACGAGTCGCTCGACCCCGCCGTCGTGGAGCGCCGGGTCGAGGAGGCCGACCGGCCGCGACCGGGTGCGGCGATGATCACGACCGAGCAGGTGCTGCTGCGGTACAACAGGACGAGCTGCGCGCGGAAGCCGTGCCTCACGGCCCTGTACCCGGCGGACACCTACCTCGCCGACTACCCGGTGAACCTGGTCTCGTGGGACGCGGCGGACGTGTCGAACCACGCCGCCCGCGAGCCGGCGAGGCGGTTCCAGGCCTGGCTGGGCACGCAGGAGGGCATGACGGCGCTCAACGCGGCCGGGCTGCGTCCGGCTGCGCAGGCGGCGGGCGCCGAGTTCCGCGAGGAGCTCGGCGTGCGGGCCGGTCTGGCGCTCGACCGCGCCGAGGCCGTTCCGGACGAGGCGGCGCAGGCCTCGTTCCAGAAGAGGTACGAGCAGGCCAAGAGGGACGGCCGCGTCTGGCTCACGCTCGACGCGTCCGGGTCGATGACCGAGCCGACGCCGACCGGGGAGACGCGGTTCGCCGTGGCGGTCGACGGCGTCGCCAAGGCCCTCGCTCAGATGGGTCCGAGGGACACCTACGGCCTGTCCGTGTTCAGCGGCACCGAGGTGCGGCCGCTCATCCCGGTCGGCCGCCGCGACAAGGAGGCCGCGGCCGCCGCGCTGAGCACGGTCCGGCCGTCCGGGGGCACACCGCTGCACCAGGCGGTCGTCGACAGCCTCGACCGGATCGGCGCCGACGACGCGGGCCACGTCGGCGCGGTGATCGCGCTGACCGACGGTGAGGACACGACGAGCCTGCAGACCCGGCAGGACGTCGTGGACGCGGTGCGGCGCAAGGGGATCCGCGTGTTCGTGATCGCCGTCGGCGGCGCGAGCTGCGCGACGCACGCGCTGACGGCGATCACGGACGCGTCGGGCGGCGAGTGCCGCGACTCGACGGCCGACACGCTCGGGGACGACCTGGCGGCCCTGTTCCGCCGGGTGTGGGGAGGGGCTGGATGAGGTGGTTGCGGCGCACGTGGGCGGCCTTGCCGAGACTGGGCCCGCCCGGCGTGGTCTGGGCGAACCGGTCGTGGCTCGCGATGGGCGTGGCCGTCGGCATCGTGCTGACGATCCTGTTCACCAACGGGGTGCAGCCGCTGTTCCGCGAGTCGACGGAGTGGGAGAAGGGCAAGCTCGTCGTGCTCAGCGGCCGCGACCAGAGCGACGGCGGCCAGCGCAGCGCGTTGATCAAGCAGTGGAACGCCGAGCACCCCGAGCACCCGGCGGAGATCGTCGAGCTTCCGGTGGAGGCGGACGGCCAGCGCAGCGAGATGGTCGCGAGGGCCAAGGAGAAGACCGGCGCCGTCGACGTGTTCAACCTCGACGTCACGTGGACCGCCGAGTTCGCCCACTCCGGCTACCTGCGCCCGCTGTCCACCGTGGACACCAGCGGGTTCCTGCGCCGCCCGCTGGAGAGCTGCCGCTACCAGGGCGTGCTGTGGGCGTTGCCGTTCAACACGGACGCGGGCCTGCTCTTCTACCGCAAGGACCTGGTGCAGGAAGATCCGTTGGAGCTCGACGACATCACCAAGACCTCCACCCGCGTGCTGCGGGCCTCGCAGGACACCCGGCTCACCGCGGGCTACGCGGGCCAGCTCGCCGACTACGAGGGCCTCACGGTCAACGCCCTGGAGCTGATCTGGGCGGAGAAGGGCGACGTCGTCGACGAGGCCGGCAAGGTCGTGATCGACTCCGAACGCACCCGCCGCGCCCTGCGCTGGCTCGCCGACGGCCTGCGGGGTGAGCGGCCGGTGGTGCTGCCCGAGTCCCGTGAGCAGACCGAGCAGCTCACGACCCAGGCGTTCCGCGACGGCAAGATCGCCTTCATGCGCAACTGGCCGGTGGCCCACCGCATCCTGCAGGGCAACCAGGACGAGTCGGCGGGCCGCCCGCGCATCGACTTCGAGGTGACGCAGCTGACGGGACCGAGCGTGCTGGGTGGCCAGAACCTCGCCATCTCGGCCACGTCCACCAAACCCCGCGCCGCCCAGGCCCTCATCGAGTTCCTCACCGGCCCCCGCAGCCAGCAGATCCTCTTCGAACGAGGAGGGCTCGCCGCCACCCGCGGCATCGTCTACCAGGACAGCCGGATCGCCACCCAGCACCCGTACGCCGGCACCCTGCTGGACGCCATCGAGGACGCCCGGCTGCGCCCGGTCACCCCGTACTACTCGCGCTTCAGCGACGAGTTCCGCGCGGTCATCCGGTACGCCCTCGACCACGACGGCGCCCTGCCCGGCAACGCCGAGCAGGCGCTGACCGCCGCCTTGCAGGGACGCTAGGGCCGCACGGGCCTCTTCACCGGCTCGCAGCACAGCGGCGCGCAAGGAGCCCCGTTCACCGTGCACCCGGCCGAGGTGAACGAGGAGAGCTTCCGCGCCGGAGCCCCGGACGTGTGCTCCGCGACCAGCTCCACCACGAGCTCGGCGAAGCGGGGGTCCGCGTTCGGCGTGGCGGCGCGGGCGAACTCCATGCCCAGCTCCGCGGCACGGTCGCGCGCCTCGGTGTCGAGGTCCCACACCACCTCGAGGTGGTCGGACACGAACCCGATCGGGCACACGACGACGCCGGTGACGCCCTTGGCGTGCAGGGCGTCGACGTGGTCGACGATGTCGGGCTCCAGCCACGGGATCTGCGGCGGGCCGGACCGCGACTGCCACACCACGTCGTACTCGGTGACGCCCAGCTCGGCGGCGACCAGGCGGGACGCCTCGACGACCTGGCGCGAGTAGCGGAAGCCGCCCTCGGAGGGCGGACCGGCGGCCTTGTCGGCCGACACCGGCACCGAGTGCGCGGTGAAGACCAGGCGGTACGCGCCCTGCAGGGACGCCGCCGCGGCACGCACGCCGTCGGCGAAGGCGGAGATGAACAGCGGGTGGTCGAAGAACTGGCGCAGCTTCACCAGTTCGGGGCCGTCCGGAACGGCCTGCAGCGCCCGCACGATGTCCTCGTCGTACTGGCGGCACGCGGAATAGCCGCCGTACGCGCTCGTCGGGAACACGAGCGCGCGGCGAACACCGTCCGCCTTCATCTGCGCGACGGTGTCCTCGACCATGGGGTGCCAGTTGCGGTTGCCGAAGTAGATCGGCAGCTCGAAACCGGTGGCGCGCACGGCCTCGATCGCCTCGAGGTTCAGGCGGTTGATCGGCGACACGCCGCCGAAGTGCTGGTAGTGGGCCTCGACCTCGTCCAGCCGCTCCGGCGGCACGCCACGTCCGCGGACCACGTTCTCCAGGAAGGGACGGACGTCTTCAGGACCTTCTGGGCCGCCGAACGACAGCCAGAGCAGCGCATCGAAACTCACCGCTCCATCCAATCAGACGCCCGAACACCTCACATGACGAACGCATGTGACCTCAGAGACCGAGGAAGTGCACGCCGCCGTCGACGAACACCATCGAGCCCGTGGTGGCCGGGAACCAGTCGGACAGCAGGCCGCAGACCGACTTCGCGACCGGCGTCGGGTCGTCGACGTCCCACGACAGCGGAGCCTTCTCGCCCCACATCTTCTCCAACTCGCCGAAGCCCGGGATGGACTTCGCGGCCATGGTGCGGACCGGGCCGGCCGAGATCAGGTTCACGCGGATGCCGTCCGGGCCGAGGTCGCGCGCCATGTAGCGGTTGATCGACTCGAACGCCGCCTTCGCCGCGCCCATCCAGTTGTAGGCGGGCCACGCCTGGCGGGCGTCGAAGTCGAGGCCGACGACCGACGAGCCGTGCGACAGCAACGGGCGAACGGCCTGCACGAGCGCCTTGTAGGAGTACGCGGAGACGTGCATCGCGACCGAGACGTCCTCCCACGGCGCGTCCATGAACGGCGCGCCGAGGCAGCTCTGCGGGGCGAAGCCGATGGCGTGCACGACGCCGTCGAGGCCGTCGACGTGCTCGCGGACGCGGTCGGCCAGCGTGTCCAGGTGCTCCTGGTTCTGCACGTCGAGCTCGACGACGGGCGCGGGCTTGGGCAGGCGCTGGGCGATGCGCTGCACGAGGCTCATCCGGCCGAACCCGGTCAGCACGACCTCGGCGCCCTGTTCCTGGGCGACGCGTGCGACGTGGAAGGCGATCGACGCGTCGGTGATCACACCGGTGATCAGCAGCCGCTTGCCTTCGAGCAGTCCGGTCACTTGGTCCAACCCTTTCGCAGAAAGAAGAAGAGAAACTTCAGTGGCCCATGCCGAGGCCGCCGTCGACCGGCAGCACGGCACCGTTGATGTAGCCGGCCTCGTTCGCCGCGAGGAACGTGACGGCCCGCGCGATCTCGTCGGCCGCACCGTAGCGACCGGCGGGGATCTGCTTCAGCGCGGCCTCGCGGACGGCCTCAGGCAGCTCGTTCGTCATGTCCGTGGTGATGAAGCCGGGCGAGACCACGTTCGCGGTGATGTTGCGCGAGCCGAGCTCCAGCGCGATCGAACGGGCCATGCCGATCATGCCCGCCTTGGACGCCGCGTAGTTGACCTGGCCGGGGCCACCGGTGAGGCCGACGACCGACGAGATGAAGACGATGCGGCCGAACTTCTTGCGCAGCATGCCGCGCGAGGCGCGCTGGGCGAACCGGAACGCGCCGGTCAGGTTCGCGTCGACGACCTGGGTGAACTGCTCCTCGCTCATGCGCAGCAGCAGCGTGTCCTGCGTGATGCCCGCGTTGCAGACGAGCACCTCGACGGGGCCGTGCGCGGCCTCGACCTCGCTGAAGGCGGCATCGATCTCTTCGGAGTTCGTCACGTCGCACTTCACGCCGAGCAGGCCTTCGGGAGCGCCGGACCCGCGGTGCGTCACCGCGACCTTGTCGCCCTGCGCCGCGAACGCCTGCGCGATGGCGAGACCGATACCGCGGTTGCCTCCGGTGACCAGAACGGACCGACTCACTAGCTCTCCCTGCAATCGCCGCTGGTTGACCGGGTGAGGCTATCGGCTACCGACAGGTAGATCGGCATCGGCGGAGCCATGTCACATCCGAGCGGGCATGATCGGGTGATGCGGGCCTTTCTCGATCAGCTTCGCCGCGAGGTCGACGGCGACGTCCTCGACGACCCGGGCAGCCGGGCGCTGTACTCGGCGGACGCGTCGAACTACCGGCACGTGCCCCGCGTGGTCGTCCGTCCCCGCACGACGAACGCCGTGGTCGCGGCCGTCGGGATCGCCGCCGAGCACCGAGTGCCGATCACGAGCCGCGGCGCGGGGACGTCCGTCGCCGGCAACGCCTGCGGCACCGGCCTGGTGATCGACTTCAGCCGGTACCTGAACGCGTTCGAGATCAGCGGCGACCGGGCGTTCGCGCAGCCGGGCGCCGTGCTCGACAAGATCAACGCCAGCGCCGGCGAGTACCTCTTCGGTCCGGACCCGTCCACGCACTCGCGCTGCACGATCGGCGGGATGATCGGCAACAACGCGTGCGGTGCGCATTCGGTGAAATGGGGCAAGACCAGCGAGAACGTCGCGAACCTGCGGGTGCTGACCGTCGACGGCCGCACGTTCGACACGACCAGTCCCCCGCCGCTCGCCCTCCCGTCGCACGACCCGGCGTGGTTCCCCCGGCTCAGCCGCCGCGTCAGCGGGTACGCGCTGGACGCCCCGACGCTGACGCAGCAGCTCGTCGGCACCGAGGGGACGTGCGTGGTGCTGCTCGGCGCGGAGCTCCGGCTCGTGCGGCGGCCGGAGCGCCGGATCCTCGTCGTGCTCGGTTTCGCGGACACCTACGAGGCCGCCGACCAGGTCACCCAGATCGAGGACGCGCTCGCGATCGAGGGCCTGAACGAGTCCCTGGTGCACAGCGTCCGCACGCGCCCCGACCTGCCGGAGGGCCGCAGCTGGCTGTTCGTCGAGGTCGAGGACCACCCGGAGCGCGTCGCCGCGATCACGAAGAACTCGATGGTCATCCACGACCCGGCGCACCAGCGGGCGCTGTGGCGGATCCGCGAGGACGGAGCCGGGCTCGCCACCCGCATGGCCGACGGCAGCGAGGCCTGGTCCGGCTGGGAGGACTCGGCCGTGCCACCGGAACGCCTCGGCGCCTACCTGCGCGACTTCGACCGGCTGCTGACCGGCTACGGACGCCGCGGCATCACCTACGGCCACTACGGCGAGGGGTGCATCCACGTCCGCATCGACTTCGACCTGGCGAACGGCTACCGGGAGTTCCTCCAGGACGCCGCGGACCTCGTCGTGAGCCACGGCGGCAGCCTGTCCGGCGAGCACGGCGACGGCCAGGCGCGCTCCGAGCTGCTCAGCCGCATGTACCCGCCCGAGGCGATCAGGGCGTTCCGGGAGTTCAAGCACGCCTTCGACCCGTCGAACCTGCTCAACCCCGGCCGGATCGTGGAGCCGTCGAAACTCGACGACGACCTGCGCATCCTCGTCGCGCCACCGAAGATCCCGACCCGCGCGGAGTTCGCGAGCGACACCCGGCGGTGCGTCGGCGTCGGCAAGTGCCTGAACACCCGCGGCGGCGTGATGTGCCCGAGCTACCGGGTCACCCGCGAGGAGAAGCACTCCACGCGAGGCCGCGCGCACCTGCTGTTCGAGATGCTGAACGGCGACGTGGTCAAGGGCGGCTGGCGGTCACCGGAGGTGGCCGAGGCGCTGGACCTCTGCCTGGGCTGCAAGGGCTGCAAGCGCGACTGCCCGGTCGACGTCGACATGGCGAGCTACAAGGCCGAGTTCCTGCACGAGCACTACAGGCGACGCCCGCGCCCGCGGTCGCACTACGCCATGGGCTGGCTGCCGACGTGGCTGAAGTACGGGCTGGTCACCAGGTTCACCGCGAAACTCGGCCGGTTCGCGGGCCTCACCCCCGAACGCGAGCTGCCCCGCCCCACCACGAGCCTGGTCCGCCGGCTGCACGCGCTCGGCCAGGGCGACCCGGTGCTGCTGTTCCCCGACACGTTCACGAACTTCTTCGAGCCGGGCATCGGCCTCGACGCCGCGAACGTCCTGGCGCACCTGGGAAACCGCGTCGAGGTGCCGTCCGCGAACGTCTGCTGTGGACTGACGTGGCACTCGACGGGCCAGCTCCCGAAGGCCCGCCGGGTCGTCGAACGCACCGCGAGGGCGCTGTACCCGTGGACGGGCAAGGGCGTTCCCGTGATCGGCCTGGAACCGAGCTGCACCGCGTTCCTCCGCGTGGAGGCCCCGAAGATGTCCGACGACCCGGCGGTGCGAGCGCTGGCGCGGGCCACCCGGACGTTCGCCGAGCACGTGGAGCCGAAACTGCCGTCGCTGGAAGGCGCGCGGGACGCCGTGGTGCAGACCCACTGCCACCAGTACGCCGAGCTGGGCTTCGAACCCGACCGCGCCGCGATGGCGAAGGCGGGGCTGAAGCCGGAGGTCGTCGAGGGCTGCTGCGGCCTCGCCGGCAACTTCGGCTTCGAGAAGGGCCACTACGACGTCTCGATCGCGTGCGCCGAGCAGGACCTGCTGCCCGCGTTGCGGGACAACGAGAACGCCCTGGTGATCGCGGACGGCTTCAGCTGCCGCACGCAGATCCGCCACACCACCGACCGCGAGCCCGTCCACCTGGCCAGCGCGCTGGCGGCCCGGTTGGGCCTCTGAGGCTTCTTTACAGTCACTTAGGCGCGTCGACACGCCCCGGAAACGGGCGGCGGGGGCGATACTGCTCCCATGCGGGTGCTGTTGGTCGAAGACGACGACGGTGTCGCCGACGCCCTGGTGGAAGCACTGCGGGCGAACGGCCACCGGCCTGCCCGCGTGCGCCGGGGTTCCGACGCGCTGATCGCCCACCGCGACGCCGACGTGGTGCTGCTCGACCTCGGCCTGCCCGACCAGGACGGCCTGGAGGTGCTGCGCAAGCTCCGCAAGATCGACCCGGTGCCCGTGCTCGTGCTGACGGCCCGCGGTGACGAGCGCACCGTGGTGCGGGGGCTCCGGCTCGGCGCGGACGACTACCTGGTCAAGCCCGTGCGGCTGGCCGAGCTGCTGGCGCGCATCGACGCGGTGGCGCGGCGCAGCGCTGCGCGGTCGCGGGAACCGGACGACGTGGTGCGGGTGTCCGATGTGGAGATCGACCTGCAGAGCCGCCAGGTCGTGGTCGGCGGACGCGAGATCTCGTTGACCACCAAGGAGTTCGACGTGCTGGCCGTACTGGCGCGCAGGCCCGGCACGGCGGTGAGCCGGCAGCAGCTGATGGACGAGGTGTGGGGCAACGCGTTCGTGGCGGTGTCGCGGACCCTCGACGTGCACCTCACGCAGTTGCGCGCCAAGCTCGACCGGCCCGGGCTGCTGCACACGATCCGCGGTTTCGGCTACCGGCTCGGTGAATAGATGCGGCGACGGCTTCTGTTGGTGCTGCTGCTGTTCTCGCTCTCGGCGGTGACGGCGTTCGCGTTCCCGTTGCTGATGAGCACGGCGTCGGAACGCACCCAGCAGTTCGTGATCAGCCGCACCGCCGACCTGGACCGCTTCGCCACGCTGCCCGTGGACGTCGTGGTGTCCGAGGCCGAGCGGTACGCCGAGGTCTACGGCGAGGAGATCGTGGTCGTCGACGCGTCCGGCACACCGGTCGTCGAGTCGGGCATGAAGGCGGCGGACGTGTCGGCGCAGATCGACGCGGCGTTGCGGAACCAGCCGTCCGCGCCCGTGCCGACCGTGATGCCGTGGAGCGGCGGCGACGTGCTGTTCGCGCGGCCCGTCGGCATCGGCACGAAGGTCGCGGGCGCCGTGGTGCTGCGTGCCTCCACGCGCGTGGCCGCTCTGGACGTGGCACGGCGCTGGGCCCTCGTGCTCGCCGGCGCCCTGGTGGCGGCCTGCGCGTGCGTACTGCTCGCGCTCGTCGTCTCCCGCTGGCTGCTGCGGCCGTTGAAGGAGCTCGACCGCGGCGTGCGGGCCGTGGCGGAAGGGCAGCGGCGCACGCACGTCGCCGACACCGCAGGGCCGGCCGAGCTGCGGGCGTTGTCGGAGTCGTTCAACCGCATGTCCGACGCCGTCGCCGAGGCCGCGGACCAGCAACGGCGGCTCATCGCCGACGCCTCGCACCAGCTGCGCAACCCCATGGCGGCACTGCGGCTGCGCGTGGACATGCTGCCGTCCAACGGTTCCCTGCTCACCGAGGTCGAACGCCTGGAGTCGCTGCTCGACGGCCTGCTCGCCCTCGCCTCGGCCGAGAGCACCGCCACCGAACGCGCCGCGGGCGGCGTCGAACCCGAGCTCGCCGACCTCCGGGCCGTCGCGCACGACCGGGTCGACGCGTGGCGGGCGGCGGCGCAGGCGAAGGGCGTCACGATCACCGTCGAAGACCGCGCGCCCGGCCTCGTGCGGTGCGCGGTGTCGGACCTCGCCCAGGTGCTGGACGTGGTGCTGGACAACGCCATCAAGTACGGCGGCACCGAGGTCGTCGTCGTCTGCGACCGCGCCACGCTCACCGTGCGGGACAACGGACCAGGCCTGTCCAAAAAGGACATCAAACACGCCACCGAACGCTTCTGGCGCGGCGACGACTCGCAGCGCGGCACCGGCCTCGGCCTCGCGATCGCGGAGCGGATCGTCACCGCGCACAACGGAAAGCTGAAGCTGCACACCGACAACGGCCTGGTCGTGACGGTGGACCTGCCGAAGGAGCCGCTGCTGTGAAGCGACGCACCCTCCTGCTCGGCACGCTGGCCCTGACCGCGTGCGGCACCTCGGAACCCGAAGGCACCATCAGGATCGCCGGCGGCGAGCCCGGCGGTTTCTACAACGACTTCGCCGCCCTGATCTCGCGCCTCGCCCCGAGCCCGCTCACCATCACGCCGATCCAGACCGGCGGCAGCGCGGACAACCTGAAGCACCTGCGCGAGGGCACCGCCGAGATCGGCCTGACGCTGAGCGACAGCGCGCACCTGGAACCCGGTCTCGTGGCCCTCGGCCGCGTCTACGAGAACTACCTGCAGCTCGTGGTCCTCGAATCCTCCCCGTACCGCACGCCGGCCGACCTCGCCGGCAAACCGGTCTCGCTGGGCGCGACGGGATCCGGTGCCGCGCTGCAGGGCGAACGGCTCGCGCTGGGCGTGCGGGAGGAGCACTACCCGCTGCGCAACGCCGTGGACGCGCTGAAGGCGGGCGAGATCGCCGCGCTGCTGTGGTCCGGCGGCGTGCCGACCCCGGAGCTCGACAAGGCCAGCGGCATCAGGCTGCTGCCGCTGGACGGCTTCCTGCCGAGGTTGCGCCAGCAGCACGGCAAGGTCTACGAACGCGTCGACGTGCGCATGGGCGTCTACGGCTCCCCCGTCGACATCCCGACGATCGGCACGCCGAACCTGCTGGTGTGCCGCCCGGACCTGAGCGCGGCCTACGCGGGCGCCGTCGTGCGGATGCTCGTGGGCAAGGCGGCGCAGCTCGTGCCGCAGCAGGCGCTCGGCACCCAGTACCTCGACGTGCGCAGTCTCATCGACACGGGCAAGGTGCCGCTGCACCCCGGTGCGGCGGCGGAGTACCGGAGGCTGCACGGTTGATCAGCACCATGGCGTCGATCTCCCTGGACGGGTTCTTCGAGGGCCCGGACCACGACATCGACTGGCACCACATGAGCGACGAGCTGCACAGCCACATCAACGCCGAACTGGCGCGGTTCGGCACGTTCATCGACGGCCGCCGCAACCACGAGCTGATGCTCGCCGCCTGGCCGCACGCCGAGGACCACCCCGACTGGCCGCGGGCGATGCTCGACTTCGCGCCGATCTGGCGGAACACCCGCAAGATCGTCTACTCGCGCACGAGGCGGTTCACCGAGTGGAACACCGAGACGCGCACCGAGGTCGACCCGGACGAGATCCGCGCGCTCGAAGGCGACGTCATGGTCGGCGGCAACGAGCTGCTGCAGACGTTCTTCGAGCACGACCTGGTCGACGAGATCCGGCTCTACGTCAACCCTGTCGCGATCGGCGCCGGCACGCCGTTCTTCCGCAAGCCGAACGCCCTGGCGCTCAAGGGCACCAGGGCGTTCGACAACGGAGTCGTGCTGCTCACCTACGGCAGGCGTTGACCCAGCAGCAAAGCGGCCGCGGCCGCGCACATCGCCGTGAGGGTGCCGAGCAGCAGCCACGGCTTCGACGCGTCCGCCTGCTTCTTCTCGTAGCCGATCTGCTCGCCGAGCGTGTCGTAGACGCGTCGCAGCTCCTCGGCCGAGGCGGCCTTGAAGAACTCGCCGCCGGAGATCTTCGCGATCTCCTTCATCGAGTCGTCGTCGACGGGCACGGACTGCTGCCGGCCCTCGATGTCGACCACGCCTTCCTCGGTGCCGAACGAGATCGTGGAGATCGGGATCCCGGCCTTCTTCGCGTCCTCGGCCGCGTCGAACGCCTTGCGGGTGCCGACGGTCTCCTTGCCGTCCGTCATCAGCACGATGCGGGCGGGCGGCGGGCCCTCGGCACCGCCGACGACCTTGCCGAACGAGTCGATCGACGCCATCGCGGCCACCAGCGCGTCACCGGTCGCGGTCGACTGGGCGAGCTTGAGCCCGTCGATCGACTGCGAGACGGCGGCGCGGTCGGTGGTCGGCGCGACCAGCACGGTGGCCGAGCCGGCGAACGAGATCAGGCCGAGGTTGATGCCCGGCGTGAGACCTTCGGCGAACGACTTGGCGGCCACCTGCGCGGCCTCCAGACGTGACGGCTTCACGTCCGTCGCCTTCATCGACAGCGACACGTCGACCACGAGCATGACCGTCGCGCGGTTGCGCGGCACCCGTTGCTCGGAGGTCGGCCCGGCGAGAGCCACCGTCAGCAAAGCCAGGGCCGCCAGCAGGAACGCCGCCGGGACGTGCCGCGACCAGCGTTCCCGCTTGGGCGCGACCTTCTCCAGCAGCTCGAGGTTCGTGAACCGCAGCACGCGCTTGCGGCGCATCCGCTGCACCACCACGTACCCGGCGGCGAGCAGGCCGACCGCGACGAGCAGCAGGAACCACCACGGGGTGACGAAGTTGGAGAAGCTCATGCGACACCCCCGGACCAGCGGCGCTTGCGCGCCACCACGAATCGAACCGTGTCCGCGATCCAGTCCGAGTCGGTGCGCAGCACCAGGTGCCCGGCGCCCGCGCGCCGCAGCCCCGCCGCCACCTCGGCCCGGTGCTCGGCGGCCGCGGCGTTGAACTCCTTGCGCAGCAACGCCGACGCGGTCACCTCGCGCTGCCGCCCGCTCTCCGGGTCGGACAGCACGACGGTGCCGACCTCGGGCAGGTCGACGTCACGCGGGTCGACGACCTCGATGGCGACGATGTCGTGCCGTGCGGACAGGGCCCGCAGCGGTCGCTGCCACTCCACGTCGCCGAGGAAGTCGGAGATCACCACGATCAGGCCGCGCCGGCGTGGAGGCCTGCGCAGCTGCTCCAGCAACGCCGCCAGGTCGCCGCGCGTGCCCTCCGGCGCCCGGGGCGTCTCGGCGATCTTGCGGATCATGCCGCGCGCGTGCGCCAGTCCGCCGCGGGCGGGGATGCGGATGTTCTCCGCGCCCGTCGAGACCGCGGCGCCGATGCGGTTGCCGCCGCCGCGCGTCAGGTGCGCGACCGCGGCCGTCGCGGCGATGGCCAGGTCGCGCTTCTCGCACGCCGCCGTGCCGAAGTCGAGCGACGGCGACAGGTCGATGGCGAGCCACGTCTCGAGCTCGCGGTCCGCGACGGTCTCGCGGATGTGCGGGACCGTCGTGCGCGCGGTGACCGCCCAGTCCATCCGGCGCACGTCGTCACCGGGCTGGTAGGTCCGCGCCTCGCCGGGCTCGGTGCCCGGTCCCGGGACGAGACCGAGGTGGTTGCCCTGCAGCAGGCCGTCCAGGCGGCGCCGGACGTCGAGCTCGAGCATGCGCAGCGCGGCCTCCATGCGGACACCGCGCAGCACGGGCGGCGCCCACGAGGGGCGCTCCTCGGTCTTCTCCCTGCTCACTGCCTACCAGCCGGGACCGGCGGTTGCTGCGGACGGGCCGACACCTGCGGCAACGGCACGATCTGCAGCACGCGCGTGATGATGTGGTCGATCGGCACGCCGTCGGCCAGCGCGTCGTAGGACAGCACGAGGCGGTGGCGCAGCACGTCCGGAACGACGTCCACGACGTCCTGCGGGAGCACGTAGTCACGGCCGCGCACGAGCGCGAGGCCACGCGCGGCGGCGATGATGCCGAGCGACGCGCGCGGCGAGGCACCGTAGGCGACCCAGCCGGCGACGTCGGTGAGGCCGTGCTCGGCGGGGGCGCGGGTCGCGATCACGAGGCGCACCACGTAGTCGACGAGCGCGTGGTGGACGAAGACGCGCGACGCCACGCCCTGCAGGCGCACCAGCTCCTCCGGGGAGAGGACCTGGTTCGGCGTGGGCGCCTCGACGCCCATGCGGTAGACGATCTCGCGTTCTTCCTCGGCCGTGGGGTACTCGACCTGGATCTTGAACAGGAACCGGTCGCGCTGCGCCTCGGGCAGCGGGTACACGCCCTCGTTCTCGATCGGGTTCTGCGTCGCCAGCACGAGGAACGGGTTCGGCATCGGGAAGGTCCTGCCACCGATGGACACGTGCCGCTCGGCCATGACCTCGAGCATCGCCGACTGCACCTTGGCGGGCGCGCGGTTGATCTCGTCGGCGAGCACGAAGTTCGCGACGACGGGGCCGAGCTCGACGTCGAACGCCTCGCTGGACTGGCGGTAGATGCGGGTGCCGAGGATGTCGGCGGGCACCAGGTCGGGCGTGAACTGCACGCGCGAGAACGAGCCGCCCACGACACGGGCGAACGTCTCGACGGCGAGCGTCTTCGCGACGCCCGGCACACCTTCGAGCAACAGGTGGCCCTTGGCCAGCAGACCCACGAGCATCCGCTCGACGAGCCGGTCCTGGCCGACGATCACCCGCTTCACCTCGAACACGGTGCGTTCGAGCAGCTGGGCGTCACGAGCCGGGGTGACGGGCGCCGATGCGTTCGGCGTTGCCTCGGCGGCGGGCTCGGTCACGTGCGGGCCTCCATGCGGAACAGGGTTTACCGATCGTGGAACAGTCTTACTCCCCGCCTGTTCAACCGCTGTGAAGGGTGTCCAGGTCGGCGGGCGTGTCGACGTCCCGGGCCTCACCGGGCAAAGCGGGCACTTCGACGGGGTGGAGCTGCAGGAGAGTCTTGCGCAGCGGCAGGTTCCGCGGGTCGCCGGGGAGGGCCTCGCGCAGCTGCGCGGTGTTCCAGAAGCCGATCAGCCACTGGACGCGGTCGTCCCTGAGCACGGCGTTGCGCCCCACCGCCCGCAGCCGGGCGATGGTGTCCTTCGTGAGGCCGGGCTGGTCGACGGCGAGCACCGCGACCCACTCCTCGGTGACCTCCGCGAGCCCTGCGGCCAGCCCGGCGAGCGGTCCGCCGCCGGGCGGGTCCTCGCGCGCCCAGACCACGCCGGGCAGGTCCTTCTCCGGCCCCACGACGACCTTCCGGCTCGCGTCGTCCACAACGGACAGCACGTGGTCGAGCAGGGTCGCGTCCCGGAAGGACAGCGCGGCCTTGTCGACGCCGCCGAGCCGTTCGCCCCTGCCGCCGGTCAGGACGATCACCGCGTACGTCATGCCCGGCCTCCGATGTGCGCCGCGACGCCCTCCAGGAACAGGTGCAGGCCGAAGTCGAAGTCGGCGTCGAGGTCCTCGACGTCCTGCACGTCGTCGAGGTCGAAGACGCCGGCGGCGATGACCTCCGCGAGCGCGGGCATCCGGCGGGGGTCGACGATCTGGCGCAGCCGCTGCCCGTACCGGTGGCCGAACTGGCCGGGATCCTGCTCGAACCCGCTGGCCAGCGTGACGCCCAGGCGTGCTTCGCCCTGCACGAACGTCGACAGCCCCATGACCACGCCGACCTTCTCCCCCGGCTCGAGCGGCGTGTCGTCGAGGGCGGTGAGCGCGCGGTCGAACCAGGCGAGGTTGCGCGGCCCGGAGGGCGGTCCGCTGATCGGGATCTGCAGGAACCACGGACGCCTGCGGATCGCCGCCAGCACCGCCTTCGCCCAGAAGCCGAGCTTGGCGCGCCACTCCCCGTCCGGCAGCGGCGGCGGGTCCTCCATCGCCTCGTCCCACATGAGGGCGAGCAGCTCGTCCTTGCTCTTCACGTGGCGGTAGAGCGCCATCGTGGCGTTGCCCATCTCCTGCGCGACGCGGGCCATGGACACGGCAGCGAGGCCCTCGGCGTCCGCGATCGCGATGGCGGCCCGCGTGATGTCGGCGGCGTCGATGGTCGGCTTGCGCCCCCTCTTCATGCCCTCTAGTCAAACAGATGCGTATGCCATACGCTAATTCACATATTGCGTATCAGGTACGCATAAAGGGGGTTCGATGATCGTCGAGACAGAGGGTCTGACGAAGAGGTACGGCACCCGGACGGTGCTGGACGGGCTCGACCTGGGGGTGACCGAGGGGTCCGTGCTCGCGCTGCTCGGGCCGAACGGCGCGGGCAAGACGACCACGATCCGCATCCTGAGCACGCTGACCAGGCCCGACGGCGGTTCGGCGCGGGTGTGCGGGTTCGACGTGGTGCGGGAGGCCGCGGACGTCCGCGGCGTGATCAGCCTGACCGGCCAGTACGCGGCGGTCGACGAGGAGCAGACCGGCCGCGAGAACCTGGTCATGATCGCCCGCCTGCGCCGCCTCACCAGGCCGGCGGCACGCGCGCGGGCGGCCGAGCTGCTGGAGCGGTTCGGCCTGGCGGACGCCGCGGACCGGCGGGCGCGCACCTACTCCGGCGGCATGCGCCGGCGCCTGGACCTCGCGATGAGCCTGGTGGCGAGGCCGCGGCTGCTGTTCCTGGACGAGCCGACCACCGGCCTCGACCCGGTGAGCCGCACGACGACGTGGGACGCGATCGGCGACCTCGTGCGCGACGGCGTGACGATCTTCCTCACGACCCAGTACCTGGAGGAGGCCGACCGCCTCGCCGACCGGATCGTCGTGCTGCACAACGGGGGCGTCGTCGCGGACGGCACCGCGGACGCGTTGAAGAACTCGGTCGGCGGCACCCGGCTCGACCTGACCTTCGCGAGCCGGGAGGAGGCCCTGCGGGCCGGGTCCGTCGTCGGCGGGCTCGCCGACGGCCCCACCCTGGGCCTGCCGTCCGACGGCAGCGCCGCGCACCTGCACCGCGTCCTGGACGACCTGCTCGCCGCACGGATCCACGTGCTGCGCGTGGCCACGCACCGGCCGACCCTGGACGACGTCTTCACGACCTTGACGGCGGTGGCGGCGTGAGCGCGGCGACGACGATGGTCGGCCGCAGCATCCGGCTGAGCCGCCGCAACCTCGACACCGCGATCATGGCGGTGGTGCTGCCGGTGCTGATGATGGCGCTGTTCGTCTACGTGTTCGGCGGCGCGATCAGCTCCGTGCAGTCCTATGTGGACTACGTGGTGCCCGGCATCGTGGTGCTGTGCACCGGCTACGGCGCCACGTCCACCGCGATGCCGGTGGCCGACGACATGCACAAGGGCGTCGTCGACCGGTTCCGCTCGATGCCGATCAGCGGCTTCAGCGTGCTGACCGGCCACGTGGTCGCCTCGGTCGCCCGCAACGCCCTGGCGACGTTCGCGGTCGTGCTCGTGGCCCTGCTGATGGGCTTCCGGCCCACGGCGTCGGCCGGCGCGTGGGCGCTCGCGATGGGCCTGCTGCTCGTCTACGTGCTGGCGCTGTCCTGGCTGGCCGCGGGCTTCGGCGTGATCGCCCGGTCCGTCGAGTCGGCGAGCCTGCTCGGGTTCTTCATGCTCTTCCTGCCCTACCTGAGCAGCGCGTTCGTCCCGGTGGCGACGATGCCGCCCTGGTTGCGCGCCGTCAGCGAGCACCAGCCGATCACCCCGGTCGTCGAGACCGTGCGCGCCCTGCTCACCGACCGGCCCGTCACCTCGGCCCTGCCGGCTCTGGCGTGGTCGGGCGGACTGCTGGTGGTGGCCTTCACCTGGGCCACGTGGCTGTTCCGGCGGATCAGCTCCCGTTGAGGTGGACCGCGTCGAGGCGGGTGAGCTCCCCGGGGGTGAGCCGCAGCTCGCCCGCCTCGACGTTCTGCCGCAGGTGCCCGGGATCACCGGTGCCGGGGATGACCAGCACGTGCGGCCCTCTCGCGAGCGTCCACGCGAGCCGGACCTGCGCGGGCGAGACGCCCCGGTCGCGCGCTATCGCGGTGACCTCGTCGTCCCCGGCCGACGTGCCGGCCTCCTGGTTCGCTCCGGCGAGGGCGAAGAACGGCACGAACGCGATCCCCCGCTCCCCGCAGACGCCGAGGAAGTCGTCCTGCTCGGGGTGGTGCCCCAGCCCGTAGGAGTTCTGCACGCACACGACGTCCGCGATCCGCTGCGCCTGGTCGAGGTGGTGGGGCTTCACGTTGGACAACCCCAGGTGCCTGATGAGACCGGCTTCCCGGAGCTTCGCCAACGCCTCGAAGTGCGCGCTCACGTCGTCGAGCCCGCTGACCCGCAGGTTCACCACGTCGAGGTGGTCGCGGCCGAGCTGCCGCAGGTTCTCCTCGACCTGGCCGCGGAGCTGCCCCGGCGTGGCGAGCGGCAGCCACTCCCCCTGCGGCGTCCTCCCGGGACCGACCTTGGTGACGACGACCAGGTCGTCCGGGTACGGCGACAGCGCGCTGTTGATGAGCTCGTTGGCCGACCGCGTGGCCGAGAAGTAGAACGCGGCCGTGTCGACGTGGTTGATCCCGAGCTCCACCGCTTCCCGGAGGACCCGGATCGCCTGCCCGCGGTCGCGCGGCCGTGCGGCGGGGTCGAACGCCGTCCCCTCCTGCGGCAGGCGCATGGCGCCGAACCCGATCCGGTTCACGGTGAGGTCACCCAGTCGCCACTGCACCCCTGCACTGTGCCAGCCTTGGCCCCGTGGGACTGTTCACGCTCGCCGAAGCCCGGACCGAACTGGCGCGCCTGCTGCCGGTGCTCGACGAGATCGTGCGTCTGCGCGCCGACGCCGCCGAACTGGCCGCGGGCGGGTCCTCGCTGGGCGGGCTGCCGGAGTTCAAGGCCGCGCAGGCCCGGCTGGACGAGCTGATGGAGTCGGTGCAGCGGACCGGGGCCGAGCTGAAGGGCTTCGCCCCGTTGCTGGTCGACTTCCCCAGCGAGAGGGACGGGGTGCCGGTGCTGCTGTGCTGGCTCGAGGGCGACCGGGAGCTGGGCTGGTACCACCGGACCGATCTGGGGTTCGCCGGCCGCCGTCCGCTGTGATCTCGGGAGCGTGACCGGATCCGTCCGCTCCCCGGCCGGGTCGTGCCTCGTGGCCGGCGCCGCGCACGGCGAGGCTGGTGGCCATGAAGCGAGCATTGATCGTCATCGACGTGCAGGAGTCGTTCCGCCGGCGGGCGGACTGGGCCGAGGTGTCGAACCCCGGGATCGTGGGCAAGGTCAACCAGCTCGTCGACATGAGCCGCGACGCCGGTGACCTCGTCGTGTGGGTGCTGCACTCCGAGCCCGGCTCCGGCGACGTGTTCGACCCCGCGCTCGGGCACGTGCGGCTGATCGACGGCCTCGAACCGCTCGACGACGAGCAGGTGCTGACCAAGACGTCGCACAACGCGTTCACCACGACGAACCTCCAGCAGACCCTGACGCGGCACGGGGTGCGGGAGCTGCTGGTCAGCGGCATCCGGACCGAGCAGTGCTGCGAGACGACGACCCGCGTCGGGTCCGACCTCGGGTTCGACATGACGTTCGTGACGGACGCGACGGCCACCACGCCGCTGCCGCACTGGCGGACCGGGAGGGTGCTCGGCGTGGAGGAGCTCGTCGAACGGACGGAGTACGTGCTGGCGGGCCGGTTCGCGCGGATCTCGGACGTCGCTACGCTGACCGGATCGTGACCAGAGTCGTCTTCCTGCTCGTGCCCGGAGTGCACCTGCTCGACCTCGCGGGGCCGGCGCAGGTGTTCTCCAGCGCCGCCGACCTCGTGGGCGGCTACGCGCTGTCGTACGTGGGCGACGCGGACACCGTGCCGAGCCATCAGGGCGTGCCGTTGGGCGCGTCGACCGAGCTGCCCCCTCTCGACGCGGACGACCTGGTGTTCGTGCCGGGGTGGCGGTCACCGAAGATCGCGGGCACGGGGCATCTGTCCGAACGCGCGTTGGCGTGGTTGCGCGCGCACCACGACGCCGGCGGCACGGTCGCGAGTGTGTGCGCCGGGGCGGATGCGTTGGGGCGCGCGGGCCTGCTCGAAGGCCGCCGCTGCACCACGCATCACGAACTGCAAGAGGAGCTCGAACGACGCTACCCGCGCGCACAGGTCGTCCGCGATGTCTTGTTCGTCGAAGACCATCGCGTCGTGACGTCGGCAGGCATCGCGAGCGGGATCGACCTCGCGCTGCACTTGGTCGCTGTGCGCCACGGCCCTTCCACGGCCGCCGCGATCGCACGCACGATGGTCATTTACGCGCGCAGGAACGGTGACGACCAGCAGGCGAGCGTGCTGCTGCGGCACCGGTCGCACATCAACGAGACGGTGCACCGGATTCAGGACGTGATCGAGTCACGGCTCGCGGACCGGCTCTCGCTCGCGGAACTGGCCGCACACGCGGGATGCAGCGAACGCACCGTGACACGGTTGTTCGGCCGTGCGACAGGTATGACGCCGTTGAAGTACCAGCAAGCGTTGCGCGTCGAACGGGCCGAACACCTCATCGGTCAGGGCGCCACGGTCGAGACCGCCGCGCGCAACGTCGGCTTCGAGGACGCCCGCATGCTGCGCCGGTTGCGTTCGCGCTGAGCCGCACGCGTGCGGCCGTCCACTGTCGACCGAACGCCCTTGCACGCCACCGGAACCGGCCTAAGCTGGCCGCGTGACGACTCTGGCGAACCGCCCCGGCACCGCGTTGCTCGTGATCGACGTGCAGAACGGGGTGGTGAACCACGCCCACCACCGCGACGAGGTGGTGGCCAACGTCGCCGCGCTCGTCGACAAGGCGCGCGCGGCCGGCGTCGACGTGGTGTGGGTGCAGCACAGCAACGCCGAGCACATGCCGAAGGAGTCCGACGGCTGGCAGTTCGTGCCGGAGCTGAAGCCCGCCGAGGGCGAACCGGTGGTGCACAAGACGTACGCCGACTCGTTCGAGGCGACCGACCTCGAAGAGGTGCTGGCGCGCAAGGGGATCGGCAGCCTCGTGGTGTCCGGCGCGCAGACCGACGAGTGCATCCGCTCGACGCTGCACGGCGCCATCGTCCGCGGCTACGACGCCCTGCTGGTGAGCGACGCGCACACGACCGAGGACCTGTCCGAGTGGGGCGCTCCCACCCCGGACGAGGTCATCGTCCACACGAACCTCTACTGGGAGAACCACACCGCACCGGGCCGCACGGCCGGCGTGGTCAAGACCGAGGACGCGTTCAAGCCCGCGTGACGAGGTGGTCGATCTTCGAGTCGGTGCACGCCGCACAGCTCGCGCCGCACACCGGCTCGACGACGTGCGTGACCTCGCAGCGGTCCTCCTGGTGCTCGCGAACGGCCTCCTCGAGCGTCATCCCGCCACCCGGTTGATCCCGTCGCTGCGCAGCAGGCGCTGCTCGTCGCCGTGTTTGGCCAGCGCCACCATCGCGCGGCCGAGGCGTTCGGTGGTCGTGACGTACTTCGGCGCCAGCCGCTCCAGCACCGGGAACAGCCACGCGGACCACGAGCAGAGGTACCGGTAGATCCGGGTCCGCGAGGTGATGCAGTGGCATGGCTGGATGAAGCCCGGTCGCACGACGAACACCGGCCGGTCCAACGCCAGCAGCTCGTTCTCCGTGCGCCCCTTCACCCGCGCGTAGTCGTGCGTCACGGGCGTGTACTCGGCCCATGCAGTAGAAGTACGCGTCAGCATCGGCAAGCTGGTCCGCAACCGGCGAAAGGTCACCGAAGTCCGCGTGGACCACGTGCCGCAGCTTGGGATCGCTGACCGCCAACGGCGACCGTCCCACCGTCACGACCGAGTCGACCTCGGGGTCGAGCACGCACTCCCGCAGCGCACCCCGGCCGACCATGCCGGACGCGCCGAACACCACGATCTTCACGCCGCAAAACCAGCCCGCCGCACTGCGCTCGGTCTCCCCGCAAGCTCGTCGCTCGACACGGAGTGACATCACCCACGACGAGATCACAACAAGCGAGTGGCATACGGCATGATGCCGCCGTACCGCACCGGAGAGATCCGCACGACCGCACCGGAGTGCGGCGCCTCGACCATCATCCCGCCGCCCAGGTACAGCGCCACGTGCGTGCCGCCGCCGGGCCCCCAGAAGATCATGTCCCCCGGCGCCATCTGCGCCAGCGGCACCTTGCGGCCGGAGTTGTACTGGTAACCGCTGTAGTGCGGCAGGTACACGCCGACGCCCGCGAACGCGTACATCATCAGACCGGAGCAGTCGAAGCCGATCTTGCGGTAGTCGCCGAACGAGTCGGCCACCCCGCCGTCGCGCACGCCGTACGTCGGGCCGTTGTAGTTGCCGCCGCCCCACGCGTAGATGACACCGCGCTGGGACAACGCCCGGTTGATCACGGTCTGCACGCGGTTGCCGGACGGGGCGGGTGCCGCCGCCACCGGGCGGCGCTGCGGCGGGGCCTGAGGGGCGGCCTGGGGTACGGCGGCGGCCGCGGCCGCGGCGCGGCGGGCGTTCTCCTCGTCCTCGCGCTTCTTCGCCTCGATCCACTGGTCGTACTGCCGGCGTTGCGCTTCGAGGCCGCTGACCGCACCCCGCGCCGCGACGAGCTCCCGCTCGACGGCGTCCCTGTCGGCCTGCAACTCGGCGGTGGCCGACGCCTGGGCGGCATGCGCGTCCACGGCGACCTGCTGCGCCTGGTCGGCGACCTTCTTGGCCTCGTCGGCGGCCGCCTGCTTCGACTCGGCCTTCTGCAGCGCGGCGCGCGCGGCGGAGTCGAGGTTCGCGGCCGTGCCCTGGTCGCGGGTCACCTGGTCCAGGCGGTTCAGGCTGGACGCCGACACCGCCTCGAGCAGCTGGGCGCGGGCCAGCAGGTCCTCCGGCGACTTCGCCCCGATGTAGGCCGAGAAGGACCCGACGGTGCTGCCCTGGGCGTACGAGGCGGCGGCGAACTCGTCGAGCGCGCGGCGGCTCTCCTCGACGGCCTTGGACGCGGCGTCGGCCTGCACGCGCGCGGCCGTGGCCTCGCGGCGGGCCGCCTCGGCCTCGGCGACCGCCGTCTCCAGGTCGACACGGGCCTTGTTGGCGAGCTCGCGCTTGTACGACACGTCGTCGTGCAGCTCCTGCAGGCGCGACTCGGCCTGCGTGAGCCGTCCGGTCAGCTCACCCACGCGGGCGGCCTTCGCCTCCGCCTCCGCCCGGGACGCCGAGATCGCCGAGTCGCTCGGGTTCGGCGGAGGCGGGGGAACGGCGACGGCCGTCCCCGTGAGGACGGCCGTCATCAACACCACCACGGCGGAGAGTCGTGTCAACACAAGGCATCACCTCCGACCGAATTAGACCAATCAGACCCATTGTGCGCATCTGGAACTCACGCACCGTCAACCACACGTGTCACAGTGGAACACGGTCGGTGGTCCTTTTGGGACGATCGGAGTCGGGCGTGTCGCCGGTCGGGCTAGTTGACGAGCCGGTCCCTGCCGGTCCAGTACGGCTCCCGCAGCTTGAACTTCTGGATCTTGCCGGTCGCCGTCCGCGGGATCGCGTCGCGGAACTCGATCGAGGTCGGCGCCTTGTACCCGGCGAGCCGCTCCTTGCAGTGCCCGATCAGCTCCGCCTCGGTCGCCTCACCCGACAGCACGACGAGCGCCTTGATCGTTTCACCCCACTTCTCGTGGGGCACCCCGATGACCGCGACCTCGGCGACGGCCGGGTGTGAGAACAGGCAGTCCTCGACCTCGATCGACGAGACGTTCTCGCCGCCGGTGATGATCACGTCCTTCTTGCGGTCCGAGATCGTCAGGTAGCCCTCGTCGTCGAAGTGGCCGCCGTCGCCGGTGTGGAACCAGCCGTCCTCGAGCGCGTCCGCCGTGGACTCCGGGTTGTCCCAGTAGCCCTCCATCACCACGTTGGACCGCGCGAGCACCTCACCGGTGTCGGAGATCCGCAGCTGCGCGCCGAGCGCGGGGGCGCCCGCCCGCGACTGCTTCTTCGCCTTCTCCTCGCCCGTGGGGCCCGGCTGGGCGCGGTTGAACGTCAGCAGCGGCGCCGTCTCGGTCAGGCCGTAGATCTGCAGGAACTCCCACCCGAGCTCCTCGGTCACGCGCTGGATCGTGCGCGAGGGCGGCGGTGCGCCGGCGCAGACGATCCGCACCCGGTCACGGCCGGGGATCTCGCCCTCCCACTCCTGGGCGGCGTCCAGCACGGAGTTCCACACGGCCGGTGCGCCGCACATGAGCGTGACGCCGTGGTCGCGCACACGGCGCAGGATCTCGGCGCCGTCGACCTTGCGCAGGACCACCTGCGGCACGCCGAGGCCCGCGAGACCGAACGGCATGCCCCAGCCGTTGCAGTGGAACATCGGCAGCACGTGCATGTAGACGTCGCCCTCCCACGCACGGGTGTGCATGGCGAACGTGACCGCGTTCAGCCAGATGTTGCGGTGCGTCAGCTGCACGCCCTTGGGCCGCGCGGTGGTGCCCGACGTGTAGTTGATCGTGGCCGTCGCGTCCTCCGAGGGCGCGCTCCACGGCCGTGGCTCCACATCGAACCGAAGCAGCGCCTCGGACTCTTCGCCGAGCGTGAACCGGTGCCGAGCCACGACGTCGTCCAGCTGCAGTTCGGGGTCGACGAACAACGCCGACGCGCCGCTGTGCTCGACGACGTACTTCACCTCGTCGGGCCGCAGGCGGAAGTTCACCGGCACGCAGATGCGCCCGCTGCCGGGCAGCGCGTGCAGCAGCTCCAGCATCCGCGCGGAGTTGTGGCTGACGACCGCGACGCGTTCGCCCTCGCCCACGCCCAGCGCGTCGAACCCGGCCTGCCACGCCCGCACGCGGGTCGCCATCTCCGCGTACGTCGTCGTCGGGACCGGCTTGGCCGGTTGGTCCGGCTCGTCGACGGTCGCCGTGGTCGCCGCGAACGCGAACGACGCCCGGTCCAGGAAGTCCGTGGTGATCAGCGGTACGCGCATGGAGCCGACACTACGACCAGGTGCTCGGATCTCCCCAGGACGAGAAGCCGCCTCCCCCGGATGGAGGAACGGCGCTGAGATCGGGGAGCACCTCGCTGACGGACTCGTGCAGCACAACGGCCGCCACGGAGTCGTAGGGCGTCGGTTCGGCGTTGCAGATGATGACCTGCGCACCCGCTTTGGCCGCCAGCGGCACGAGGCCCGCGGCGGGCTGCACCTGCAACGACGTTCCCGCCACCAGCAACACGTCGCAGTCGAGGGCGGCGAGGCGGGCGCGGCGCAGCACCTCGGCGTCGAGCTCCTGCCCGAACGAGATCGTCGCGGACTTGAGGATTCCCCGGCAGCGCGGGCAGTCCGGTTCCGCTTCGCCCTCGGCGACGCGCCTCAACGCCTCGCGCATCGGCCCCGTGGCACCGCAGTCCAGGCACACGGTGGCGTGCAGCGTGCCGTGCAGCTCCAGGACCCGGTGCGGATCGGAACCGGCCTTCTGGTGCAGGCCGTCGATGTTCTGCGTGACCACCGTGCGCAGGCGGCCGGACCGTTCCAGCTCCACCAGGGCCTTGTGCGCCGCGTTCGGCTTCGCGGTCCACACGGGACTGTCGAGCCGGGTGCGCCAGGTGAGCCTGCGCAGCTCGGGGTCCGCCAGGTACGCGTCGAGCGTCGCCCCGAGCCCGGCGTCGGCGTCGCGCGTCCACAGGCCGCCGGGCCCGCGGAAGTCCGGGATGCCCGAATCCGTGGAGACCCCGGCTCCCGTCAGCACCGTGATCCGGTGCGCGGACGCGACCAGCGCCCGTGCCGCTGTGCACGCCTGGGAGGCCATCGGTTCACACTATCCGGGTGCGCAGCGCTGTGGGAGCCGCCGTCGCGGCAGTGGGCTTGGTCACCTCCATCGCCGGGACCTTCTTGCCCTGGCTGAAATCCGGATCGACCACGAGGGACAGTTACGAGGTGCTCTCGCTCCGTGATCTGGCCGGGTTGGACGGGGTGGCGGGAGGTGTCGTCACGTCGACCTGGGTGGGTCTGACCCCCTTGGCGATGATCGCCGCCGCCCTGTACGTGGTTCGATTTCCCCGAATCGCCGCGTGCGTCGCCCTTCTTTTTGGCACGATCAGCGGAACCGCGGCCCTAGTAGCCGCAGTCCAAGGGGATAGCAAGGGTGCGTTGGTCGGGATCAGCATCTCCGGTCCGATCACGACCCTTGCCGGTGCCGTACTGACGATCGTGGGGGCGATCACGGTGCTCACCTCGACCAGGCGCAGCGCAGTGAGAACTCCAGGAGGGAACCCGTGAGCTACCCAGGTGGTGGCGGCCAGTGGCAGCCGCAGAACAACCCGTACGGGCAGCAGCCCCAGCAGGGCGGCTACCAGCAGCAGCCGCAGCAGGGTGGCTACCCGCAGGGCGGCTACCCGCAGCAGGGTGGTCACCCGCAGACCGGGCCGCAGGGTTTCCCGCAGCAGGGCTACCCGCAGACGGGTCCCCAGGGCTTCCCGCAGCAGGGCTTCGAGCAGCAGCCCTACGGCTACGCGCCGATGGGCGGTGAGCCGCCGAAGAAGAAGCGCACCGGCCTGGTGGTCACGGCCGTCGTGGCCGTGCTGCTGCTGATCGGTGGCGGCGTCACGTTCTTCGCGCTCAAGAAGGCCGACCCCGGCTCGAACGCCGGTCAGGACACCCCGGCGATCGCCGCGAAGAACCTGATCGAGCAGCTCGGCAGCGGTGACGTCGTCGGCATCATGGCCTCGCTGGCGCCCGCGGAGGCGGCGCTGTCGAAGGACTACATGGAGTCGATGACCAAGGAGATGAAGCGCCTCGAGATCCTGAAGCCCGAGGCCGACCCGAACAAGCTCTCCGGCGTCGAGTTCAAGAGCGAGAACATCAAGTTCGACGAGGCCGCGGCCGAGAAGATCAACGACCACCTCACCATCAACAAGCTGGTCGAGGGCAAGATCACGATCACCTCGGACGCCTCGAAGATCCCGCTCACCGACAAGCTCGTCGACGCGCTGGGTGACGAGATCAACCTGACCTCGTCGAAGTCCGAGACCGTCGACATCACCGCCGAGGTGAAGAAGCGCGGCACCCCGATCGGCATCGCGTCGATCAAGGTCGGCGACAAGTGGTACCCGAGCGCCTTCTACACAATCGCCAACGCGATCCTGGAGGAGGAGAAGCAGAAGTGGCCGCAGTCCGGCTTCGCGGCCGAGGGCGCGGGCTCCGCGGAGGACGCGGCGAAGCAGCTCGTCGACGCCGCGCTGGACGGCGACCTGAAGAAGGTCATCACGCTGCTGCCGCCGGACGAGGCCGGTGTGCTGCACGACCTGGGCCCGCTGCTGCTCGAGGAGGCCGGCCCGACGAAGCCGACCGGCGCCAAGCTGGAGGCCCTGGAGACCGACGTCAAGGACGTCACCGGCGGCAAGCAGGTCACGGTCAAGAAGCTGTCGATCACGGCCGAGGGTGAGACGGTCACCATCACGCGTGAAGGCGACTGCTACGCGGCCGAGGTGCCCCGCCAGGGCACGCAGAAGCTCTGCGCGGACGAGATCACGCAGCTGCTGGAGCAGCAGGGCGGCAAGAAGATCCCCGCCGAGGCCGTCGAGGTCATCGGCCGGGTCGCCGGGTCCGTCATGAAGTCCGGTGTCGGCGTCGTCGCCACCGAGGTCGACGGCAAGTGGTACGTGAGCCCGATCCGCTCCTACTACGAGCTGGCGCTGACGCTGTTCCGCGGCTTCGAGCCCAAGGACGTCGACGCGCTCATCGAGCTGATGAAGAAGTAAGTTCCCGCAGGTCAGCCCACGGCCCTGTCACCCGCAGCAGCGCGGTGGCAGGGCCGTGGCAGTGCGGGGGCGAAGTGTCCCCGTCATGGACATCCACGTTCTGATCACCGGAGCCGGCCCGACCGGCCTCACCCTCGCCCTCGACCTGCACCGCCGCGGCGTGCCGTTCCGCATCGTCGACGCCTCGCCCGCGCCGTTCGCCGGCTCGCGCGGCAAGGGCCTGCAGCCGCGCAGCATGGAGGTCCTCCACGACCTGGGCGTCATCGAGCCCGTGCTGGCGTCCGGGCGCCTCGACCTGAGGATGCGCGCCTACCAGGGCCGCGAGGTCGTGCGTGAGTGGGACGTGCACGAGGGCCGCCACCCCACGGTCGAACGCCCCTACGCGCGCACGATGCTCATCCCGCAGTTCCGCGTCGAGCAGGTGCTCCGCGAGGCGTTCCCGCAGCCGGTCGAGTACGGCAAGCCGCTGACGTCGTTCACCCAGGACGACTCCGGAGTCACCGCCGTGGTCGGCGGGGAGACCGTGCGCGCGAAGTACCTCGTCGGGTGCGATGGCGGGAAGTCGTTCGTGCGCAAGCAACTCGGCGTCCCGTTCGTCGGCGAGACGCACGAGGACCAGCGCATGCTCATCGGTGACCTCCGGATCTCCGGCCTCGACCGCGACCACTGGCACCAGTGGGGCGGCGGCGCCGACCGGTGGCTCGCGCTGTGCCCGTTGCCCGGCACGGACCTCTTCCAGTTCCAGGCGAGCGGCGACGGCGACCCGTCGCTGGAGCTCTACCGCGAGATCATCCGCGACCGCACCGGCCGCGACGATCTCGTCGTGCACGACGCGACGTGGACATCGTTGTACCGCACCAACATCCGCATGGTCGACCGGTTCCGGGTGGGCCGCGTGTTTCTCGCGGGCGACGCCGCGCACGTGCACTCCCCCGCCGGTGCGCAGGGCATGAACACCGGCATCCAGGACGCCTACAACCTCGGCTGGAAGCTCGCGATGGAGACGCTGCTCGACACCTACGAGGCCGAGCGCAAGCCCGTCGCGGAGTGGCTGCTGGGCATGACGACCGCGATCATGATGTCCGGCCAGCCGTTCGAGCGCCGCGGTGACGAGACCCTGCAGCTCTCGCTCTCCTACCGCACCACCGACGGCGAGGGCCTGCAGCCGGGCGACCGCATGCCGGACGGGATCACCGACCAGGGCCGGATCTTCGACCTGCTGCGCGGCCCCGACTTCGTGACGCTCGACTTCCCCGGCGGCCCGGTCCTGGTGCGCCCCGACGGCTACGTGGCCGCGATCGGCCGCTCAGCCGTCGACGCCTACTTCGGCGCGAACCCGGTCACGCAGCTGCACCACCGCCGGGTCGCTGCTCGGACCGCCGCGTAGCCGTTCCGCCTCGTCCAGGGCGTTGCCCGCGCTCCGCGGGTCGCCCTGGGCGAGCAGCCAGTCCGCGTACCACTCGAGCACCGACGCCCGCGCCGGCCCGTCCGCGCTCCGCCCGACGACGTCGAGCGCCCGTTCGTGCTCCCGCCCCGCCGCCTCGAGGTCACCGAGCCGCGTCAGCGCCAGCCCGAGTCCGGCGTGGACGGTCGCCTTGAACTGGTCGGCCACCGAGCCCGCCGTGGTCGTCAGCGCCTGCCGGTAGAGCCGGACGGCCTCCTCGAAGTCGCCGCCGAAGAACGCGATCTCGCCGTGCGCCTGCGCGATCCGCCCCCGGTCGAGCTCGAACCGCGCGGCCGGCACCCGCCCGAGGTCGGCTCGCGCCCCGTCGAGATCCCCGGTCCTGATCTTCAACCGGGCCGCCTGCACCAGCACCGACATGGGCACGAGGACGTTCTCCGACTCGCCCAGCTCCTCCACGACCCGCCGGGCCTCCGACACCGCCCGGAACCCCTCGGCGAACGCGCCGCGGTTGATCAGCACCATCACCAGGCACGACAACCCGAACACCACGGCCCACCGATCTCCGACGCCCCGGAACCCCTCCAACGCCCGCCGGTACTGCGCCTCCGCCTCCGGAGCCGCCCCCTCGCTGAACTCCCCGGCCACCACCCCGCGCACCAGCGCCGAGAACGCCCGCATCCACGCGTCCTCCGACCGCTCCAGCCGCTCGGCCAGCAGGACGAGCTGGTCGCCGAGCTCCGCCTGCCCCCACACCCGACCGCTGGTGAGCATCAACGCGCACAGGGCGGTCGGCACGTCCTCCCGCCACAACCGCTCCACCGCACCGACGACCTCCACCGTGCCGAGCGCCGCCAGCACCTCGGCCAGCGGATCGCCGGGAACCCGCGACGCCCAGCGGCGAACCTCCTCCACCCGCTTCGTCATCACCAGCCAGTGCCAGGTGCGCGCGGCCAGCATCCGCCGCGCGACACCCTGGTCGTGCGCCACCGCCCAGGCCATCGCCGCGTCGAGGTTGGCCCGTTCCGCCTCGAAGACCCGCAGCGCCTCCAGCTGCAGTGGCCCCCGCAGCAACGGTTCGTTCTGCTCGGCCAGGGTCGTGTAGTACTCGGCGTGCTTCGCGTGGTCGGCTTGACCCTGCTCCAGGGCGTACTCGCGCACGGTCTCCATCAGCCGGTAGCGCTCGCCGGTGCGGACGACCAAGGACTTCTCGACGAGCGCCGCGAGCAGGTCCTCGGTGTCCCAGAGGTCGCCTTCCTGCTCGTCGTGCGCCGGATCGCTTGGTGGAAGCACGGTCTGCGTGTGGCGCGCACTCCGGTGGGCCGCATCAGAACCGGCGGCCGCACGTTCCTGATCTTGTCGGGGGTCCTGAGTACGGTGAGATGCAGGGGTTCCCGAGAAGGGGGTACCCCTGCGCAAGCGTGCCCCGCACACCTCGTGCACCGCCGAGCCGCCGGCCCCGCCGACGAACACCGCCAGCCGTGCCAGCAACAACCGCTCGGAGTCGTCCAGCAGCTCCCAGCTCCAGTCGACCACCGCCCGCAACGTCCGGTGCCGCGCCGGCCCCGTTCGCGCGCCGCGGTCGAGCAACCGCAGGCGGCTGTCCACACGCGACTCCAGCTGCGCGAGCGACAACGACCGGGCGCGCGCCGCCGCGAGCTCCAGCGCGAGCGGGATGCCGTCCAGCGCGGCGCACACCCGCCGCACCACGTCGAGGTCCAGCGCCGCGCCGACCCGTGCCGAGAACAGCCGCACGGCGTGGTCGAGGTCCAGCGGTGCCACCGGGTGCACGACCTCGCCGGGAATGCCCAGCGGCTCCCGCGACGTGGCCAGCACCCGCACGTCCGGCGCCTCCGCCAGCAGGCGAGCACACAGAGCCGCCGCGGAGTCGACGACGTGCTCGCAGTTGTCCAGCACTACGAGCGACGACCCGAGCCGCGAGAACAACGGTGCCGCCAGGGGGTTCGGCCCCAGGGCGGCGTCCAGCGCCGCCAGCGGGTCCGCGGCCGAGTCCAGCTCGACGAACCACGCCTGCGGTTCCGTCGCGGCGTGCGTCAGCGCGAGCCGCGTCTTGCCCACGCCGCCGAACCCGGTCAGCGTCACCAACCGGTTGTCGCGCAACAACCTCGCCAGCACGGCCAGGTCCGCGTCACGCCCGATGAACGAGCCCACCGGCGCCGGCAGGTTCCCTCGCACCGAACGCTCGCGCAGCACCGCGAGGTGGGCGGCAGCCAGCGCCTCACCGGGGTCCACGCCCAGTTCCTCGGCGAGCGCCGAACGAACGCGCGCGAACACCGCCAGCGCGTCCGACCGCCTCCCGGCGGCGTTCAACGCCAGCATCAGCCGCGCCTGCACGTCCTCCCGCAACGAGTGCGCCGCCGCCAGGGCCTCCAGCCCGGCGAGGTCGTCGCGCAGCAACGCCAGCCGCACGGCCTCCTCGGCCGCGAAAGGCGCGTCCTCGAACGCCGCACCGCGCCACAGCGCCGGGTCGCGCGTCCGGCAGAACTCCTCGACGTCGGTCGAGGCCTCCAGCCGGTACCCCGACGCGTGCGACGAGACCACCGCGGTGCCGAGCGTCCGCCGCAGCCGCGACACCAGCGACTGCAACGCCGCGTGACCGTCCAGCGGCGGCTCGTCCGGCCACAGGTCGGCGACCAGCCGGTCCGGCGCGACGACCTGGCCCGGTTGCGCCGCCAGCCGGATCAGCAACCAGCGCAGCCGCCTGCCGCGCACCTCGACGGGCACGCCACCGGACAGCACCTGCAACGGCCCGAGCACGTTGACCCGCATCAGGCCCGCCGCACCCCGACCAGCACCGCCGCCGCCACCAGCGCGGCACCGGCGACACCGGCCCACAGCAAGGACAGCGACACCTCGTTGTGGCCCAACGCGTCCAGCACCCACCCGAGCGGGGTCACCCGCCCCAGCGGGTACGTCAGCACCACCACCGAGAACACCGCCAGCACGGTGCGCCCGATGGAGTCGAACACCGGGCGGGCGAACATCAGGCCCACCCCGACACCGAGCAGCGCACACCCAGTATGCGCGCCGAGTCCGACAAAAAACTGAGCCGCCGTGTACGGGTGCGGGTTCGTCACGACCGGCCACACCGCCGCGAGCAGCGCCATGGCCACCGCGAACAGCACCGAGACCAGCGCCGCGGCCGTCAGCACGCGCGACCACCCACCGGCGGTCACCACGGTGATCTCACGCCGCACCACGTCCTCGGACGTCGCCACCACGACCGCCATCCACGCCGCGACCGGGTACAGCAACGCCGACGACCCCGAGTAGGCCTCCAGCGGCTCCCCCGCGTCACTGGCGAACAACATCCCCATCACACCGAGGAACACCAGCAGGGGCGCCAAATACCGTTGTCCCCGAAGGACATCGGCCGCGAGGTACCGCACCAGGGAGATCACCGCACGCTCCGCACCGAGCACCCGAGCCGCAACGCCTCCGCCAGCACGTGGTCGCTGCGGTCCGGCGCCACCTCCACCCGCACCGACGAGCCACGCGCCTGCACGGACCGCACGCCTTCCAACGCCTCCAACGCGTCGAGCGCCGGCACCCGGCTCAGCTCGATCAACACGTGCCCACCGGAGAGGTCGACCCGTGTGGCCGAAGCGAGATGGCCCTCGTGGTCGGACACCAGCGCCGTCCGCCCCTGCAGCAACGACACCAGCTCGTCGGCCGCCGCCGGGTCGAGACCGGTCCACGGCTCGTCGAGCACGAGCACTTCCGAGGCGAGGAACGCTTGCGCCAGCGCGACCTTCTGCGCGTTGCCCTTGGACAGCTCGGACATCGGCGCCGTCATCGAGCCGACGAACCCCAGCCGCTCCAGCACGTCACCGGCGGCAGCCCCGCGCACCCGTTCCAGGTGGGCCAGGTAGGACGAAGCGGACATCCTCACGTCCGAGGGAAACCGCTCGGGCACGTAGCCGACCGAAGCCGGCCGCACGACCCGTCCGGACGTCGGCTTCAGGATGCCCGCTGCGATCTTGAGCAACGTCGACTTCCCGGTGCCGTTCGCGCCGGTCAGCACGGTCAGGCCGGACACCTCCAGCGTCAGGTCGCGCAGCACCCACGGCCCGCGCCCGTACCGCTTGGAGACTTGATCGAGGAGCACCTCGCCAAGATAGCCACGCACGCTCTCGAACGGCGTGAAGTCGGTGAGCCCGGCGCAGGGAGCGTGACTTAGGGCAACCTGGGTTGAACCGGCTTACAGGACAAGCGTACTGTTTGGGGTCGAGGGGCAGTGGTCGACCTGGTGAGGAAGACTCTCCCCGTACCCCGAACTGACCACCGCGCTGTCACCAGATGGAGTTGCACGTGACTCAGCCAGCTACGCCCTCGCCTGCCGGCGATGGAGGCAACAGCCTGGACAGCTTCGGCGCCCGCGGCACGCTCAACGTCGGCGACGCCTCGTACGAGGTGTTCCGGCTGAGCGCCGTGGAGGGCGCCGAGCGTCTGCCGTTCAGCCTGAAGATCCTGCTGGAGAACCTGCTGCGGACCGAGGACGGCGCGAACATCACCGCCGACCACGTGCGCGCTCTCGCCAACTGGGACCCCAGCGCCGAGCCCGACACCGAGATCCAGTTCACGCCCGCGCGCGTCGTGATGCAGGACTTCACCGGTGTCCCCTGCGTCGTCGACCTCGCCACCATGCGCGAGGCCGTCACCCAGCTCGGCGGCGACGCCGAGAAGGTGAACCCGCTCGCGCCCGCCGAGCTCGTGATCGACCACTCGGTCATCGCCGACGTCTTCGGCCGCCCGGACGCGTTCGAGCTGAACGTCGACCTGGAGTACGAGCGCAACCGCGAGCGCTACCAGTTCCTGCGCTGGGGCCAGACGGCGTTCGACGAGTTCAAGGTCGTCCCGCCCGGCACCGGCATCGTGCACCAGGTCAACATCGAGCACCTGGCCCGCGTCGTCATGGTCCGGGGTGGCCAGGCGTACCCGGACACGCTGGTCGGCACCGACTCGCACACCACGATGGTCAACGGCATCGGCGTGCTGGGCTGGGGCGTCGGCGGCATCGAGGCCGAGGCCGCGATGCTCGGCCAGCCGGTCTCCATGCTGATCCCGCGCGTCGTGGGCTTCAAGCTCTCCGGTGAGCTGCCCGCGGGCGCCACCGCGACCGACCTCGTGCTGACGATCACCGAGATGCTGCGCAAGCAGGGCGTCGTCGGCAAGTTCGTCGAGTTCTACGGCGAGGGCGTCGGCGCCGTGCCGCTCGCGAACCGCGCCACCATCGGCAACATGTCGCCGGAGTTCGGCTCCACGGTCGGCATCTTCCCGATCGACGGCGAGACCATCGACTACCTGCGCCTGACCGGCCGGTCGGAAGAGCAGATCGCGCTCGTCGAGGCCTACGCCAAGGAGCAGGGCCTCTGGCACGACCCGTCCCGCGAGCCCGTGTACTCCGAGACGCTGGAGCTCGACCTGGCGACGGTCGTCCCGTCCATCGCCGGCCCGAAGCGCCCGCAGGACCGCATCGAGCTGACCTCCGCCAAGGAGGCGTTCCGCCAGGCCCTGGGTGCCTACGTCGCGCACACCGACTCCCCGGAGCTCTCCGGCGTGGACGAGGCCGTCGACGAGACCTTCCCGGCCAGCGACCCGGTCGCCGTCGGAGAGGCCGAGAACGGCTCCGGCAAGCCGAAGGTGGTCCACACCGCCGCCGAGGGCGCCACCGGCCGCGTCTCGAACCCGGTCAAGGTCACCGTCGACGGCAACGAGTTCGAGCTGGACCACGGCGCCGTCGCGATCGCCGCGATCACGTCGTGCACCAACACCTCGAACCCGTCCGTGATGCTCGGTGCGGCCCTTCTCGCGAAGAAGGCCGTCGAGCGCGGTCTCGAGCGCAAGCCGTGGGTCAAGACGACCCTGGCGCCGGGCTCGAAGGTCGTCATGGACTACTACGAGCGCGCCGGCCTCATGCCGTACCTGGAGAAGCTCGGCTTCCACCTGGTCGGCTACGGCTGCACCACCTGCATCGGCAACTCGGGCCCGCTGCAGGACGAGATCTCGGCGGGCGTGCAGGAAGGCGACCTCGCGGTCGTCTCGGTGCTGTCCGGCAACCGCAACTTCGAGGGCCGGATCAACCCGGACATCAAGATGAACTACCTCGCGTCGCCGCCGCTCGTCGTGGCGTACGCGCTGGCCGGTTCGATGGACAAGGACATCACCACCGAGCCGCTCGGCACGGACACCGAGGGCAAGCCGGTGTACCTCTCCGAGATCTGGCCGTCGCCGGCCGAGATCGCCGAGGTCATCTCGACCTCGATCTCCGCGGAGGGCTTCACCAAGGGCTACACGAACGTCTTCTCCGGTGACGAGCGCTGGCAGTCGCTGCCCACGCCGACCGGCAACACGTTCGAGTGGGACGCCGAGTCCACCTACGTGCGCAAGCCCCCGTACTTCGAGGGCATGGAGATGGAGCCGAAGCCGGTCACCGACATCGCGGGCGCTCGCGTCCTCGCGCTGCTGGGCGACTCGGTCACCACGGACCACATCTCCCCCGCCGGTTCGATCAAGGCCGACTCGCCCGCGGGCAAGTACCTGACCGAGCACGGCGTGGAGCGCAAGGACTTCAACTCCTACGGCTCCCGCCGCGGCAACCACGAGGTGATGATCCGCGGCACGTTCGCGAACATCCGCCTGCGCAACCTCCTGCTCGACGACGTCCAGGGCGGCTTCACCCGCAACTTCCTGGAGCCCGACGCCCCGCAGACGACGATCTACGACGCGTCGGTCGCCTACGCGGAGGCCGGCGTCCCGCTGGTCGTGCTGGCGGGCAAGGAGTACGGCTCCGGTTCGTCGCGCGACTGGGCGGCCAAGGGCACCTCGCTGCTCGGCGTCCGCGCCGTCATCGCCGAGTCCTACGAGCGCATCCACCGCTCGAACCTGATCGGCATGGGCGTGCTGCCGCTGCAGTTCCCGCAGGGCGACAACGCGTCGTCGCTGGGCCTCGACGGCACCGAGACGTTCGACTTCACCGGTGTCACGGAGCTCAACAACGGCACCACGCCGTCGACGGTGCACGTCGTCGCCACCAAGGCGGACGGCTCGAAGGTCGAGTTCGACGCGGTCGTCCGCATCGACACGCCCGGTGAGGCGGACTACTACCGCAACGGCGGCATCATGCAGTACGTGCTGCGCAAGATGGTCCGCAGCTGATATCTGATCAATGCGAAAAGGCCCGTCCGGAGATCATTCCGGGCGGGCCTTTCGTCACAGTTGGATAAATCCGGCTAACGTTTTCCACTGCTGCACACGGGTGAACTTCGTCGCCATCGGGTTTAACCGGACTTAGCCTCTTCTGACCCATTTCGAATGGGCCGAAGGAGGGGTTCCAGTGGAAGTGAGAAAGATCGGGCGAAGAGCCGTGGTCACCACCGCGGCGTTGGTCGCGGCCATGGCCGTTCCGCTCTCCGGCCAGGCGAACGCGGCTGCGGACGGCACCGTGACCGGCGACAAGACGGTGGGCACCACCGACATCCAGTGCGGCGGGACCGTCCCGGTCACGGTGACGCTGAACGCCGAGACCGGCATCAAGGGCAACCCCGCGGACATCGAGCTCGTGCTCGACCGGTCGGGCAGCATGCAGGGCCAGCCGATCGACGATTTGAAAGCCGCGGCGAAATCTTTCGTCGACATCATCGACCAGGCGACCGACGGTTCTGCCAACGGCGTGATCGCAAATGGCTCACGCGTGGGCGTGGTCAGTTTCGCGGGAAGCGCCTCGGTCGACGTGGGACTGACCGGTGACGCCGCGGCGGTGAAATCGGCCATCGACTCGCTGTCGGCGGCGGGCGCCACCAACCACTCCGACGCCATCTCCACCGGGCAGGCCCAGCTGGCCGGGTCGGTGCCGTCCAACGCCAAGAAGATGATCATCATGACGGACGGCGAGACGACCGCCGGTGTGGACGCGAGTCCCGCCGCCGCGGCCGCCCGCGCCGCCGGCACCGAGATCTTCGGCATCGGCCTGCGCGTGACCGACTTCCAGGCCGAGATCAAGGACTGGACGACCGACCCCGACGACGGCGTGCACTACTTCTTCGCGCCCGACTCCGCCCAGCTGCAGCAGATCTTCGCGAACATCGGCGCGTCGATCGTCGTGCCGGCGGCGACGAACGTGAAGGTCGTCGACACCGTCGGCGCCGCGTTCTCGGTGAGCGGCGCCGCGGCCTCCAAGGGCACCGTCTCCCAGAACGGCAACGAGCTCACCTGGACGATCGGCGAACTGCGCACGGAGAGCGCCACGCTGACGTTCACCGCGACGCACCTGCCCGCCGCCGGCGGTGGCACGCTCGCCGTGAACCCGGGCGTCGTCTACAGCGACACCGAGGGACACACCGTCACGTTCCCCAACCCGGCCGTGAAGGTGCACGGGTGCGCGGCGCACATCGACGTGGAGCCCGAGCACGAGGTGAACGAGCTCGGCACCCCCGGCCAGACCCACACCGTCACCGCCTCGGTGACCGACGACTTCGGTGACCCGGTGCCCGGCACCGGCGTCACGTTCGGCGTGCTGTCGGGCCCGAACACCGGTGCGGCAGGCAACGGCACGACGGCCGCCACCGGTCTGACGGACTTCACCTATCCCGGAACGCAAGGGCTCGCGGGGCTCGGCACCGACACGATCCGCGGCTGCTTCACGCACGCCAACGGGACCGCGGTGTGCGATGACGTCTCGAAGGACTGGGTGGACACCACGCCACCGGTCGTGACGTGCACGCCGACGAACAACCCCAGCGGCGGCAACGTCCCGCCGGCCGACAACGAGGACGGGTTCTACCTGCTGAGCGCGACGGACGCCGTCGACCCGAACCCGCAGGTCTACGTCCGCGACACGGCGAGCGCCGCGGTGTTCGGCGGTTTCCCCAGCGGCACCGAGATCAAGCTGGTGCAGGCGCCGGGGGCGACGCCCACGCAGAAGCCGGGAACCGGCGACATCGACTGGAAGATCACGCTCAAGGGCGACGCCCTGGTGAGCGCGAAGGACGCGTCCGGCAACGAGTCGGCGCCCGTGCGGTGCAACGTCCCGCCACCGCCGAAGTGACGTGACGACGTGGACCGCTCGTTCTCGGGGCGAGCGGTCCATTCGTCGCGGTAATGCCGAAACCCGGACCACCGGTAACAGCTCACCACCACCCCGCGATGCCAAGTCACCCTGACCACCGCGGGAGACCCCACATGAGCTTGACCGTGCTAGGCGACCTGAACTGGCCGGCCGTTGTCGTGGCCACGATCGCCTACTTCGCGCTGGGCACGGTCTGGTACGCCGACCACGCCTTCGGCAGGGCCTGGGAACGGGCGTCCGGCTGGGACCTCAACAAGCCCGAGAAGACGAGTCCCGTCATCTACCTCGTGCCGCTGGCCACGTGTTTCATCCTCACGCTCGTCACCGCGATGATCGGCGCCGCCTCGGACACCGACACCGTCATGGAAGGTCTCCTGCTGGGACTCGTGATCGGTGTCGGCATCGCGTCGCCGGTCAGGTTCGTGACGGGCGCCTACGACATGACGAAGCCCGCACCGATCACCTTCGCGGCCATCGGAGCGGGCTATCACGTCGTCGGACTCACGCTCGCGGGCGCGATCCTCGGTCAGTGGACCTAGATGCGTGCTGCCTTGTGCAGCTCACGCAACGCGCGCACGGACGACACGGCGTACTCGCGGTCCACGGCCTGCACGGCCATCACCGAGATGTACTCGTCCTCCGGCAACTCCAGCCGGGCCCACGCGGCACCGTCCGGGAAGCTGACCGACAGCACGTCGTTCCAGTCGAAGTGGTGCGACGTCACCACGTTGCGCACGTCGATCCCCGTGGCGTCAGCGGTGACGCGCGGACGCGTCAGCAGGAGCACACCGCCCGCCAGCAGGAAGCCCAGCACGATCATGGCGATCTGGTCGGACGTCCGGAAGATCACGCCGGTCGGCGTGTTGCCCAGCAACAGGCCCACCACGGTGAACACCGCGATGAGACCGACCGCGCACGCCCACGCGACGCGGCGGATCTTCTTGGGGCGCAGCACGATTCGTTCCGCGGTCATCATTCGAAACCCCGCTCCGTCCACGGCTGGCGCAGGCCGCGCAGCACCAGTGCGGTGTCGATCGCGGCGACGGTCGCCTCGTAGCCCTTGTCCTCCACCGAGTCCGGCAGGCCGGCACGGGCGAGCGCCTGCTCCTCGGTGTTGGTGGTCAGCACGCCGTTGCCCACGGGCGTCGACTCGTCGAGGGCGACGCGCGTGAGCCCGTCGGTCACCGAGTCGCACACGTACTCGAAGTGCGGGGTGCCACCGCGGATGACCACGCCCAGCGCGACCACCGCGTCGTGGTGGCGCGCCAGTTCCTGCACCACGACGGGGAGCTCGATCGCCCCCGCCACGCGCACGACGGTCGTGTCGACGCAGCCCGCGTCCTCGGCGGCCTTGAGGGCGCGCTCGACGAGCTGGTCGGTGATCTTGGTGTGCCAGCGCGTCGCCGCGATCGCGACGCTCAGGCCCCTGCCGTCGAGCTTCGTCTGCTCTGGACGGCCCTCGCCGCTCATTCCTGGTCCTCCGTTGCGGAAACGACGGCCTCGTACTGCTCCAGCTGGTTCAGCTCGTGGCCCATCCTGTCGCGCTTGGTGCGCAGGTACCGCAGGTTCTCCGGGTTCGGGGAGATCGGCAGCGGCACCCGGTCCAGCACGCGCAGACCGTATCCGGCCTCCAGGCCGACGCGCTTGGCCGGGTTGTTCGTCAGCAGCCGCATGGACTTGATGCCGAGCTCCACGAGGATCTGCGCGCCCGTGCCGTAGTCGCGCGCGTCGGCCGGCAGGCCCTGGACGAGGTTCGCGTCCACGGTGTCCGCGCCCTCGTCCTGCAGCTGGTAGGCCTGCAGCTTGTGCATCAGGCCGATGCCGCGGCCCTCGTGGCCGCGCATGTAGAGCACGACACCGCGTCCTTGCGCCGCGACGGCTTCCAGCGCCGCGTCGAGCTGCGGACCGCAGTCGCACCTCAACGACCCGAGCACGTCACCGGTGAGGCACTCGGAGTGCACGCGCACCAGCACGTCCTCGCCGTCGCCGATCTCGCCGTACACCATCGCGACGTGCTCGATGCCGTCGAGCAGGCTGTCGTAGCCGTACGCGGTGAACACGCCGTGCGCGGTCGGGATGCGGGCCTCGGCGGCGCGCACGACCTGGGTCTCGACGCGGCGGCGGTACGCGATCAGGTCGGCGATCGTGACCAGCGCGAGGTCGTGGTCCGCGGCGAAGACCTCGAGCTCCTCGCGACGGGCCATGTCCTCCTCGACCTTCTGCGACACGATCTCGCAGAGCACGCCGGCGGGTGCCAGGCCCGCGAGACGCGCCAGGTCGACGGAGGCCTCGGTGTGGCCGGGCCTGCGCAGCACGCCGCCGTCCTTGGCACGGAGCGGGACGACGTGACCGGGCCGGTTGAAGTCGGTGGCCTTCGCGGTCGGGTCGGCCAGCAACCGGATCGTGCGGGCGCGGTCCGCGGCCGAGATGCCGGTGCTGACGCCCTCGCGCGCGTCCACCGTGACCGTGTACGCGGTGCCGCGCTGGTCCTGGTTCGTGTGGTACATCGGCGGCAGGTCGAGGCGGTCGCAGTCGGAGTCCGTCAGCGCCACGCAGACGTACCCGGACGTGTAGCGGACCATGAACGCGAGCAGCTCCGGCGTCGCCTTCTCGGCGGCGAAGATGAGGTCGCCCTCGTTCTCGCGGTCCTCGTCGTCGACGACGACCACGGGCCGTCCGGCGGCGATGTCGGAGATCGCGCGCTCGATCTCGGCGAAGTCGGTGCTCATTGGGCCTCCTCGCCCGCGATGGCCCGCAGGTGCGGGATCGCCAGTCGTTCAACGTACTTCGCCAGCACGTCGACCTCCAGGTTCACCAGGTCGCCGGGCAGCCGGTGCCCGAGCGTGGTGAGTTCGAGGGTCGTCGGGATGAGGCTCACGGTGAACTCGTCCTCGCTGACGGTCACGACCGTCAGCGAGACCCCGTCGACCGTGATGGAGCCCTTCTCGACGACGTAGCGGGCGAGGGTCGGCGGGAGTCCGATGTGGACGATCTCCCAGTGCTCGGCCTTCTCGCGCGCGAGGATGGTGCCCGTGCCGTCGACGTGACCCTGCACGATGTGGCCGCCGAGGCGCTGGCCGACCGCGGCCGCGCGCTCCAGGTTGACCTTGTCGCCCCGGGCGACCTTCGCGAGGCTGCTGCGCGTGAGGGTCTCGCGCATCACGTCCGCGGTGAAGGTGCCGTCCGCGACCTCCACGACGGTGAGGCAGACGCCGTTCACCGCGATGGAGTCGCCGTGCTTCGCGTCGCTGGTCACGATCGGCCCGGCGATGCGGACCCGTGCCGCGTCGGCCAGGTCCTCCGTCGCGACGACCTGGCCGAGTTCCTCGACGATCCCGGTGAACACCGCTCCTCCTAAGTTTGCGGAACCGCGCTGATCCGCAAGTCCGGTCCGCTCATGCTGACGTCTTCCACAGTCAACCGGACAGCATCCGTGATGGTCGACACGCCCGCGTCCAGCACCGCCGCGGGACCATCCCCGAGCAGCGCCGGAGCGATGTAGGCGAGCACGCGGTCGACCCTGCCGGCCCGCCAGAACGCACCGGCCAGCGTCGGCCCGCCCTCCAGCAGCACCTCGACGACGCCCCGTCCGGCGAGGGCGGTCAGCACCTCGTCCGGGTCGTGCGTGCGCAGGTGCAGCGCGGTGTGCCGGAGCTTCGCCCCACCCGGCAGGTCGCTCATGCCCACGACCACGGGCAACGGCTGGCGGGCCAGCGGCATTCCGCCCGCGTCCCTGGCCGTGAGCGCCGGGTCGTCCTTGATGACGGTGTTCGTGCCGACGACGATCGCGTCGAGCTTCGCGCGCAGGTCGTGGACCTCCTTGCGGGAGGTCTCCGAGCTGATCCACCGGCTCGTGCCGTCCCGCGCCGCGATCCGTCCGTCGAGCGAGGCCGCGTACTTCCACGTGACGTGCGGACGGCCCGTGCGCGCGTAGTGCAGCCACGCCCTGAGAGGGCCGGTGCTGACTTCGCGTTCCATCACGCCGCTTTCGACCGTGACGCCGGCTTTCCTGAGCACGGACGCTCCGCCCGCCGCCTTCGGGTTCGGGTCGCTGACCGCGTGGACGACGTGCTTGATGCCTGCTTCGAGAAGGGCCTCGGTGCACGGCGGTGTGCGGCCGTAGTGCGAACACGGCTCAAGGGTGACCACGGCCGTGCCGCCCCGTGCTTTCGTGCCCGCTTCCTTGAGCGCCATGACCTCGGCGTGCGCACCACCGGCCGGCCGCGTGCCGCCGAACCCGACCGCCCTGCCGGCGTCGTCGAGGATGACGCACCCGACCGGCGGGTTGGGGCTGGTGGTGCCCCTCACCCGCTCGCTCTCCGCGATGGCGAGAACCATCGCGTCCTCGGGTGTCACCTCGCCCCGGCTGCCTGCGCGCGCAGGGCTTCCACGGCCTTGCCGGGGTCGGCGGCGTCGTACACGGCGGAGCCCGCGACGAAGCAGTCCACCCCGGCCTGCGCGGCCTGCTCGATCGTGTCGGCGTTGATGCCGCCGTCGATCTCCACCAGCAGCTTGAGGTGCCCGGTGTCGACGAGGTGGCGCGCCTGGCGCACCTTGTCCAGCACGTCGGCCATGAAGCTCTGGCCGCCGAAGCCCGGCTCGACCGACATGACGAGCAGCGTGTCGTAGTGCTTGAGGACCTCGACGTACGGCTCGAGCGGGGTGCCCGGCTTGATGCTGAGGCCCGCCCTGCTGCCCGCGGCCTTGAGGTTCTTGGCGAGCGCGACCGGGTCGTTCGCCGCCTCGACGTGCACGGTCACGTTGTAGGCGCCCGCCTCGGCGTACCCGATGGCCCAGCGGTCGGGGTCCTCGATCATCAGGTGGCAGTCGATCGGGATGTCGGTGACCTTCAGCAGCGACTTCACCACGGGCAGGCCGAGGGTCAGGTTCGGCACGAAGTGGTTGTCCATGACGTCGACGTGGATCCAGTCCGAGGTGGGCACCGCGGCGAGCTCGTCGGCGAGGCGCGCGAAGTCGGCGGACAGGATGCTGGGGGCGATCATCGGCGTGTGGACCACAACGCTGGAGTCTAGGTGTCCAGAAGGTCGAGGAGCCTGCCGGGAGCCACGTCTGAGACCACGACGACACCCGCACCGATGAGTGTCGTGACGTGCGTCTCCCACATCGGGTGGCGACGCTTGTCCGCGTTGGCCTGGGGCATGACGACGACCTTGCAGCTCTCCACGCCGATGGCCTCGTTCAACGCCGTCAGCGCCTGGTTGTCGCCGATGCCCAGGGCCAGCTTGGTCACCGAGTTCGCGCTGGCGGGGGCGAAGACGAACGCGTCGGGGGTGGGATAGGGCTTGGGCTGGCTCGGCAGCCGCGGGTTCCAGCGGACCTCCAGGTCGGTGAGCGCCTGGATCTTCTCCAGCTCACCCGCCTCCTCGAACCACGGCACGACCGCGGGGGTGAGCGTGATGGCCAACCGCCACCCCCGTTGCACAGCGGGTTCGGCGAGTTCCGTGCGGAACCACGACTCGACGCCGCCACAAGCGGAAGCGACCAATCCGAGCAATCCACGGGTCGTCACCGCTGCGATGTTAGGCGGTCAAACTCGTCAGACCCTGCCGATAACGTTCCCACTGCGGGTGATCACCCGCACACTGAGGGGAGCAAGATGCGCAAGTGGAACCGGTGGCTCAGCGCCACCGCGATCTCGGCCGCCCTGGTGGCGGCCACCGCCCTGCCGGCGATGGCGGAACCGCCGCAGCGCACGGTGCCGTTGCCGCTGACGTCCTTCTCGGACATCGTGGTGGACCCGACGTTGGGACACGTGTTCGTGAGCAGCAGAACCGACCACGCGGTGGCCGTCACGGACCTGTCGGGCAACGTCGTCACCAAGCTGTCGAACCTGCCCGGCGCCACGGGCCTGGCGCTGAGCCCGGACGGCGGCACGGTCTTCGTCGCGCTGTCCCAGTACGGCGCGGTGGCCGCACTGGACACGCTGACGCTGACCGAACGCGCCCGCTACCCGGTCGGCGAGGTATGCCCGTCCGACCTGGCGATCTCGGGCAACCGCCTGTACTTCAGCCACGGCTGCAACCAGTGGGACGGCGGCATCGGCCGCGTCGGGTTCACCGGCGCGGAGGCCCGCACGGGCCTGGTGACCGGGCACTACAGCCCGCAGCAGCTGGCGTCGTCCCCGGCCAAGCCCGGCGTGCTGGTGACGGGTCAGCCGGGGCTCTCGCCCACGACGGTGCAGCTGCTGCGCGAGGAGGGGGACGGGCTCGTCGTCCAGGCCTCGACCCGCGAAGCGGGCAGCAACCTGCGTGACGTCGAGTTCTCGAAGGACGGCACGCAGGTCCACGTCGCGTCCGGTGCGCCGTACTACGTCCAGTCGTTCACGAGCGACACGCTCGCCGTGCGCGGCAGCTACAACACCGGTCCCTACCCGGTGGCGGTCTCGACGAGCGCCGACAGCGGTGCGCTCGCCGCGGGCGTCGACGACGACACGTCGGTGCGGCTCTTCCCGGCGGGTTCTCTGACCGAGTCCCGTTCCTACGAGGTGCGGGGGCTCTACCCGGCGGGTCTGGCGTGGGGTCCCGGCGGTCGGTGGGTCTACGCCGTCGGCGGTGCCTACACGAACCAGCCGCCGGCTCTGCACGTGCTGAAGTCCTGAGGTTTCACAACGGGAGGCCGGGCGGGCGCGTGCTCGCCCGGCCTTTCCTCGTCCGTCACCCGAACCGGTGAATCGCGGAGTCGTTGCGCCCCAGGACGAGCCGACGGGGCCCGGCACTGTCGGACCCCGTCGCTAACGTCGTTCCCGAGCGCTCAGGCAGGACGTCGCAGCACCGAGCAGAACATCGCATCGGTTCCGTGCAGGTGCGGCCAGAGCTGGACGTGCGGCCCGTCCCCGAGGTCCGGAACTCCGGGGAAGAGCTCGCGCGTGTCCAGCACCTCGGCCCCGCTCTTGCGGGCGACGTCGGTGACGACCCCGACTGTTTCGGAGAGATGAGGTGAACACACGACATAAGCCACGACGCCGCCGGGCCGCACCAGTCGCAACGCCTCGGTCAGCAGCTCCCGCTGCAGCTTCGTGAGCGTTCCGACATCGGCGGGCTGGCGCCTCCACCGCGCCTCCGGGCGCCGGCGCAGGGCACCGAGACCGGTGCAGGGCGCGTCGACCAGCACTCGGTCGAACGCCCCTTCCAGGAAGTCGGTCTCGCGGCCGTCGGCCACCTCCACGGTGACCGGCAGGCCGGTGGTGATCTTGCGGACGAGCTCGGCGCGGTGGGGTGCCTTCTCGACGGCGATCAGCTCGCCGCCTTCGAGGCCCACCAGTGCGGCCAGCAGGGCGGCCTTGCCGCCAGGGCCCGCGCAGAGGTCCAGCCAGCGGTCATCGGTGCCCTCGAGCGGCGCGCGAGTGAGGGCCAGCGCGCAGAGCTGGCTGCCCTCGTCCTGCACGTTGGCGAGGCGTTCCCGGACGGGCTCGAGATCGCCCGGGTCGCCCGCCCCGGCCTCCAGGTGCACGCCGTAAGGCGAGTACGGCGCCACGTCGCCGCCCACGATGGCGGCGAGCTCGTCGGCGCTCACCTCGCCAGGACGTGCCACGAGGTGCACGGCGGGCCGCGCGTCGTCGGCCTCGAGAGCCTGCTTCAACGGCTCCTCGCGGCTGCCGAGGGCCTCCGCGAACGCCTGCGCGATCCAGCGCGGGTGGGCGTGCGTGAAGGCCAGGTTGCCGACCGGGTCGGTGTCCGGGTCGGGTGCGAGCTCGTCGACCCAGGCGGCCTCGTCCTGCTCGGCGACCCGGCGCAGGACGGCGTTGACGAAGCCGGCGATGCCGGACCCGAGCTCGGCCCGCACGAGGTCGACGGTCGAGGCGACCGCGGCGTGGGACGGAATGCGCGTGCGCAGCAGCTGATACGCACCGAGCCGCAACGCGTCGAGCGCCGAGCCGTCCACCTCGGACAGCGGGCGGTCCGAGCACGCCTCGATGACGGCGTCGAGCAGGCCCTGGGCCCGCGCCGCGCCGTAGGTGAGCTCGGTGGCCAGAGCCGCGTCGCGACCGGTGATGCGACGGTCGCGAAGCAGCTGCGGCAGAACGAGGTTCGCGTACGCGTCGCGTTGGCGCACGGCGCGCAACGTCTCCAGTGCGGCGAGGCGTGCCGGGTCCTCCACGGGCGGCCGGGAGGGTCCGGTGCGCCGGCGCGGCGGGTGCGGCCTGCTCGGGCGGGAAGGCTTGGAAGCGCCTCGCGGGTGGCCGGTCATGCGCTGTGCTCCACTGTCCTGGGCCGCTCGACGGCGACGCTTGCCAAGCTCGGTCGGGAGCACGTCATGAGATGCGCTCCCCTGCTTCGATCCGGACGCCGCGGGCCCAGTCGGTCGCGGCCATGCGCTTCTTGCCCTGCGCCTGGACCTCGCCGAGGGCCACGGCGGTGGTCGCGGTGCCCACGAGCACGCGCTTGCGCTCGACGAGAACCTCGCCCGCGGGCAGCGTCACGTCGTCCACCGGCGTCACGGGCCCGAGCTTGAGGCGCTCGCCCCGGAACTCGGCCCACGCGCCGGGCTCCGGCGTCACGGCACGCGCCAGGCGGTCGACGGCCGTCGCGGGCGTCGTGAAGTCGAGGCGCGCGTCCTCGACGGCGATCTTCGGCGCGTAGGTCACGCCGTCGGAGGGCTGCTCGACCGCGCGGAGGGTGCCGTCCTCGATGCCGTCCACAGTGGACAGCAGCAGGTCGGCGCCGGAGATCGACAGCCGGGTCAGCAGGTCGCCGGAGGTGTCGCGGTCGCGCACCTTCTCGGTGACCACGCCGAAGACCGGGCCGGCGTCGAGCTCCTTGACGATCCGGAACGTCGAGGCGCCCGTGATGTCGTCGCCGTTGCGCACGGCGGCCTGCACCGGCGCCGCGCCGCGCCACGCGGGCAGCACGGAGAAGTGGAGGTTGACCCAGCCGAACTTCGGGACGTCGAGCGTCCGCTGCGGCAGGAGGTTGCCGTAGGCGACAACCGGGCAGACGTCGGGTTCCAGCGCGCGCAGGCGCTCCAGGAACTCGGGATCGCCCGCCTTGGCGGGCGTGAGGACCTCGATGCCGTGCTCGTCGGCGAGCGCGCCCACCGGGGAGCGCTCCAGCCTGCGACCGCGGCCGGAGGGGGCGTCGGGACGGGTGACCACGGCGACGACGTCGTGGCGGGAGGAGTCGATGAAGGCGCGCAACGAGGGCAGTGCGACCTCGGGCGTGCCGGCGAACACGAGTCGCATGGTCAGCTGGACCTGCCGAAGAGTGGGTGCGGGCTCTGCTTCAAGGTGGGCACCGTACCGTCGAACCACTCGGACTGCCGGATTTCGCGCATGGCCTGCTTGCGCGTCTCGGCGTCGAGGCGGTCGAGGAAGAGCACGCCGTCGAGGTGGTCGCTCTCGTGCTGGATGCAGCGCGCCAGCGTCTCGGTGCCTTCGACCTCGACGGGCTCGCCGTGCATGTTCCAGCCCTTGGCCACGACGTGCAGGTGGCGCTTGCAGTCCCACGACATGCCGGGGATGGACAGACATCCCTCGGAGCCGTCCTGCATCTCCTCGCCGACCACGTCCCACGTGGGGTTGACGAGGTGTCCCGCGAAGCCGTCGCAGTGGTAGGTGAACACGCGCAGCCCCACACCGAGCTGGGGCGCGGCGAGGCCGGCTCCGCCCGCGTCCTGCATCGTGTCCCACAGGTCCTTGACCAGGGTGCGCAGTTCCTTGTCGAAGTCGGTGACCTCGGCGGCCGCGGTGCGCAGCACGGGGTCGCCGAACAGGCGGATGGGTTGGACGGTCACGCAGTGCTCCTCGTGTGGACTGGAGGCCAGTCTACGAGGAGCGCGGTCAGTGCCCGGACGCGCTGCCGAGGAAGATCACGCCCACCAGCGCCACGACGAAGTGGCCGGTGAGGCGCAGGGCCGTCAGCACGGGCCGGAACACCGCGTGCAGGTCGAAGTGGGCTGCTCGGGAATGGGAGACCGTGGTTGTCGTCATGGCGTCAACTGTGCCGTTCGCGCAGGTCACCGCACATCAGCTCGTGGTATCGACCCCGCATCGGCCCGAGGTGGGAAGATCGGCCGCCCCGCTCGGCCGATAGGTGGACACCGCCGGGTCGGCAGGCTGATGCGGCCGCGCCGGGGCCTCGGCGTCGAAGGGGTCCCCGGACGCGGTGGCCACCGGACCTCCGAACCGGGCGGCGCCGTCTCGCCGGGCGGTAAAGAGATCGTCCGCGAGGGCGTCATCCGCTAGGCATGGTCCATGACCTGGAAGGCACCCGAAGTAGAACTGACCGAGGAACCGCTGGTCGGCGCCGAGCGCACGTTGCTGGAAGCGCTGCTGGACCGCCACCGGGCGATGTTCCTGCGCAACTGCGCGGGCCTCACCGGCGAGCAGCTCGCCACGGTGTCCGCGCCCCCGTCGAACCTGACGCTGCAGGGCCTGATCCGGCACCTCGCGGACGTGGAGCGCATGTGGTGGCGCATCCGGCTGGCGAGGCAGGACGTCGAGCCCCTCCACCGCGCGCCGGACGTTCCCGACCTCGCGTTCGGCGACCTGGACCCGGCCCGCGCCGAGGCCGAGTACGCCGAGCTCGTCGCCGAGATGGCCGAGGCCCGCGCCGCGGTGGCGGCGCGGGACCTCGACGACGTGTTCCTGCACGAGCAGGAGGGCGAGATGTCGGTGCGGTGGCTCTACCTCCACCTGATCGAGGAGTACGCGCAGCACAACGGCCACGCCGACCTCATCAGGGAACGCATCGACGGACGCACCAACGCCTAGCTCAGCCCACCGTCACCACGCGGGCCGCACCACCTCCGCGCCGGGTCGGTTCGGCCACGGCGCGCCAGCGGCCGTGGGAGGCCCGTTCGACGGCCGTCGCGGCGCCGATCTCGGCGTTCTGGCTGAACCTGTGCCCGATCGCCTGCAGGCCCGCGGTGGCCGAGGCGGCGAGGAACGCCGCTTCGGCCGGGGTGGTGGCCGCGTTGCGCTGCGAGGCGCGCGGGGCCGCCACCGCGTCGAGCAGGGACATCTTGCGGTCCAGGCGCGCGGTCAGGATCTGGGTGACCGTGGTGATGATGGTGGAGCCGCCCGGCGAGCCGACGGCGAGGACGACCTTGCCGTGGTCGAGGACGATGGTCGGGGCCATGGACGAGCGCGGGCGCTTGCCGGGGCCGGGGAGGTTCGGGTGCGGGACGCCCGGCGTGGGGGCGACGAACTCGAAGTCGGTGAGCTCGTTGTTGAGCAGGAAACCGCGGCCCGGCACCACGATGCCGCTGCCGCCCTCCGCCTCGATGGTGAGGGTGTAGGCGACGACGTTGCCCCAGCGGTCGGCGGTGGTGAGGTGCGTCGTGCGTTCGGCGTCCTCGCGCAGCGCGGAGATGCCCGCGGTGGCTTCACAGGCCTTGGGGTTGCGGGGGTCGGCGGCGGGCTGCGGGGCGGGCAGCACGGCGTCGGGCTTGATCAGGCACGCGCGGCTGTCGGCGAACTTCTGCGAGAGCAGACCCTCGGTCGGCACGCGCGAGAAGGCCGGGTCGCCGACCCAGCGCAGGCGGTCGGCGAAGGAGAGCTTCGTCGACTCGATGAAGCGGTGCAGGTACTCGACGTCGGAGGCCTTCGACAGGTCCGTTGACTCGAGGATGTTGAGGGCCTCGCCGACGGTGGTGCCGCCGGACGACGGCGCCGCCATGCCGTAGACGTCGAGGCCGCGGTAGCGCGTGTGCGTCGGGTCGCGGCGTTCGACCCGGTAGCGGGCCAGGTCGGAGAGCTGCATGTCGCCGGCGCGGACGTTGCGGGTCGATCCGGGCACGACCGGCGGCTGGCGCACGGCCTTCACCAGGTCGCGGCCGACGGCTCCGCCGTACAGCGACGCGAGTTCGGTGCGGGCGAGCTCGCGGTAGGTGTCGGCGAGCTGCGGGTTGCGGAACGTGCTGCCGATCGCCGGGGGCTGGCCGCCCGGCAGGAAGAGGTCGCGGGTCGAGGTGAAGTCGGCGAAGCGGGCGGCGTTGCTCGTGATCTGGGTGTTGAACGTCTTGTCGACGACGAACCCGCGCCGCGCCAGCGCTTCCGCGGGCGCCATGGCCTCCCGCAGGTCGAGCGTGCCCCACCGGCGCAGCGCCTGCTGCCACGTCTTCGGGGTGCCGGGGACGCCGACGGACAGGCCGCTGGTCATCGCCTCGGCGAACGGCAGGGGCTGGCCGTTCTCCACGAAGAGCTGGTCGGTGGCGGAGCGCGGCGCGGTCTCGCGTCCATCCAATGTGGACACGCGGCCGGTGCGGGCGTCGTAGTGGACGAAGAACCCGCCACCGCCGATCCCGGCGCTGAACGGGTCGGTCACGCCGAGCGCGGCGGCGGTGGCCACGGCGGCGTCGACCGCGTTGCCACCGCGGCGGAGCACATCGATGCCGATCTGGGACGCGTCGGGGTCGACGCTGGACACAGCGCCTCCCCAGCCCACCTGCTCGGGCACGCGTGGAGGTGGTTCCGCCGCACCTGCCGTGGCAGGGGCGACCAGTACGACGGAGAGCGTCAGTGCGGCAACCGTTCGCAACATGCGGAAACTTCTACTCCCTTGCGACCGGATGGCAACACCCCTTGAGGAAGGCCTAAGGTGCGGACGTGTCGATCGATCTTGACCAGTTGCGAACCACTTTCACGAACACCCCGCTCGACGAGGCCGACCGCGAGGAAGCGCTGCACCTCCTGCTGCGCGAACGCCGCGACGACGACGCCGACCTGCTGCGCCACCTGCTCGCCGAGGAGACCGCCGCCCACCAGGAGGGCTGGGGTGTGCGCGACGCGATGGTGCTCGCCGCCCTGCTGCTCGCGGAGTGCGGGCGCGAGGAGGACGTCTGGGCGCTCTGGGAGGCCAAGAACGCCTCGTTCGACACCATGGCGGGCCTCGACGGCTTCCTGCTGTTCCCGGCGGGCATCGCGGGCACGACGGCGCACGTGATCGCGAGCGAGCAGCACGCCGAGCGCGGCGACCTGATGACCTACATGAGCGAGTACCTCGAGTACGAGAAGCTCACCGACGAGGACATCCGCGAGCACATCGCGGGCCTGCGCTCCCACTACGAGGGCTGAAGCGCCTACAGGACCTCGAGCGGGTCGAGCTTGATCCGCACCAGCTCCTGCTCCTTGCGCGCCGTCCGGACGGCCTGCGCCTCGGCCAGCACAGCGGCGAGCTGACGGCCTTCGGCGCGCGAGACGCGGACCAGTGCGCGTTCCCTGGTCTCGTCGTCGCCCAGCGGCACCGGGCCGAGGACCTCGCCGGTCGGCGGCAGCCGCAGCTCGTCGAGCAGGGCGTTCACCGCGTCCGGGGTGCCGTCGACGGTCGCCATCCGGACCGCAGGCGGGAAGCCCAGTTCGGTCCGCGCGGCCAGTTCGGTGGCGGCGTGCCACACCGGGTCCCAGCGGACGAGCGCCTGCACCGGGGTCAGGGCCGAGTCGGCGATCACGACCACGCGGCCGTTGCCGGGACGCACGAGGCCTGCCGCCGTCATCCACCGCCGGAGCGCTTCCTCGGAGGCGCGCAGGTCGGCGCGGCCGAGCAACGCCCAGCCGTCGAGCAGCAGCACCGCGCCGTAGCCGCCCTCGGCCACGGGTTCGGCGCCGGGCGTGGCGACGACCAGGGCGGGTTTGCCCGGCACCTTGATCAGCACCTCGTCCGCACCGCTGGTCCGCACCGGGTGACCGGGGAACGCGCGCCCGAGCTCCTCGGCCGTGCGCCGGGCGCCGATGATCTGCCCACGCAGCTTGCGCGAGCCGCACGTCGGGCAGCGGAACCCGGCCTCGGTCGCCGCGCACCACCGGCAGTACGCGGGCTTCGGCAGGCCGTCCTCGGTGCCGCCGGGCAACGCCAGGGGCCCCGCGCAGCGACGACATCGGGCCGGTCCACGGCACTGACCGCACGCCAGGGACGGCACGTACCCGCGCCGTGGCACCTGGATGAGCACCGGCGAGTCGGCCAGGGCGAACCGGGCCGCTTCGAACGCGATGGACGGCAGCCGAGCCGTGCGAGCGGCGGGGTCTTTGACGTCCTGCCACTCGTTGTCGCCCACGGACACCACACGCGGCGCCACAGCACGCAGCGTCTCGCGCGACGCCACGATCTCGTGCGCCCAGCCGGTCTCGACCAGCAACTGCGCCTCGGCCGTGCGCGCGAACCCGCCGATCAGCAGCGCGGCCCCCGTCATGTGCGCACGCTGCACCAGCACGTCCCGCACGTTCGGGTACGGCGACCGCTGCTCGACGTGCAGGTCGTCACCGTCGTCCCACACCACGAGCAGCCCAGGGTCCTTGACCGGCGCGAAGGCCGTCGCGCGCGTGCCGACCACGACTCGCGCCACGCCCCGCCGCACCGCGAGCCAGCGCTTGTACCGCTCGGACGGCCCGAGGTCGGCCGAGAGGGTCACCACGCCCTCGATCAGCACGGCGCACGCCTCGGCGACCCGCGCGAGGTCGCGGTGGTCGGGTACGACGATCACCACGCCGCGGCCGGTCGACGCGACGGCGGCCGCCGCCTCGGCGAGGCGGGCGGGCCAGTCCTCGGAGGGCAGCGCCTGCCAGACGGCGTGCGCGGGACGGCCCTCGCGCAGGGCCTCCAGGTACTTGGGGCCGCGGGGGTACCGCGACCAGGCGTCCGCGGGAACGGGCGGCAGCTGGGAGCGCACGGGCTGTTCCGCGGAGTGCGCGGCGGGATCGACCGGCGCGGCGGGCCCAGCGGTGGGGCCGACCGGCGCGGCGGGCACCGCGTCTGCGTCTGCGTCGGCGTCGGCGTCGGCGTCGGGTGCGGGTGCGGCGTCGGGCGAGCCGGACGACTCCGCGCCTCCGGACGCCGCCGGGTTTGCGGGCGACGTCCGGTCGGCGGGTGGCGCGAGCGCGATGGGATCGACGGGCGCGGCGGACATGGCGGGGCCGCCGGCCGCTGTGGGGCCGGGGGTCGCTGTGGGGCCGGGGGTCGCTGTGGGGCCGGGGGTCGCTGTGGGGCCGGGGGTCGCTGTGGGGCCGGGGGGCGCTGTGGGGCCGGGGGTCGCTGTGGGGCCGGGGGTCGCTGTGGGGCCGGGGGTCGCTGTGGGGCCGGGGGGCGCTGTGGGGCCGGGGGTCGCTGTGGGGCCGGGGGTCGCTGTGGGGCCGGGGGGCGCTGTGGGGCCGGGGGTCGCACCGGAGTCGGCGGTCACGGCAGCGTCAGCAGCCGCACGGGAATCGCCGCCCACGGCGGAGTCATCCTCCACGGCGGAGTCGGCGCCATCGGCAGAGTCGGCTGCCTTGTTTGGGTCGGCGGCTGCGGCGGAGCCCTCGGCCACAGCGGCGTCCTCGGTCACGGCGGGGCCGGCTGCCTCCGGCGAGTCCGCGGCTCCTGCCGCCGGAACCACCTGGGCCGCCTGCTCCCCCACCCAGGCCGGGACCCGCGGCAGCGGCGGCGCCTCCCCCGACGGCGCGGCCTCCGCACGGGCGTGGCGCGGCGGGATGGCCAGGCGCAGCACGTCGATCATGCCGCCCGCGTACCGGTCGGCGATGGCGCGGGCCAGTGCGGCGATCTCCGGTGCCAGCACCGGTTCGGGCGAGACGACCTTCTCGAGGAACGCCAGTTTCTTGCCGTACTCGGAGGTCTCGACGCGCTCCAGGAGGTAGCCGTCGACGAGCTGGCCCGCGAACCGCACGCGCACGCGGCAGCCCGGGACGGCGGTCGCGTCCAGTTCGGACGGAACGGCGTAGTCGAAGGGCCGGTCGAGGTGGGCCAGCGGCACGTCCACCACGATCCGGGCGACCGGCAGCGACTCGGCGGGGACGCGCTCCCCTTTCTCGCTCCGGTCTTCGCGCTCATGCCCCTGGTGTATCAGACACCACCGACAGTCACGCGTTGCGCCTCACCAAACCGGTGAAGCCCGCCACGAACAGGGTCGCGAACGCCCACGCCAGGGCCTGCGGCAGCCACGTCGACGCCAGCACGAACCGGCCCGCTCCCGAGGCCGCGTCGACGGTGCAGCGCGCCGCGTCGACCTTGACCAGCGGCGTCGCGACGTTGAGGGCGTAGCCGACCTGTTCGACGGTCGAGCACCGCACGGCATCGGAGAGGAGCACCACACCCACTGACACGGCGAGCACCCCCGCGAGCCACACCAGGGCGAGCCCGGGGCGGTAGCCGTGCCCGACGGTCACCCCGCGGACGAGGTGCCACGTGCGGCCCCACCGGGGGAGCTGGCCGCGGCGGTGCAGGTCGCGTTGCGCGGCGATGCGGATCCGGCGCACGTCGCGTTCGTGGCCGGCGGCGGAGTGCGCCGCGGCGAGCTGCACCCACGGCTGCGTCGAGTAGTAGGGCGTGCGGGTGGAGAGCAGCGTCAGCAATTCGTCCACAGTGGCGTCGCGCGGTAAACCCTCGTAGACCAGGCCTTCGAGCTGCACCCGGCCCTCGATGCCGTCCAACGGCATCAGCAGCTCCTTGCCGACGCGCACGTGCCGCAGGTCGAGCGCGGCGCCGGGCGAGCGGAACCGCCCCTGCCGCAGCACGAGCTGGCCGTCGCCGGAGTCGGTGACCTGACACCCCCGCATGAGGAAGATCCCGCCCCCGACGTGCAGGTCGACGATGTTCAGCGTCACCACGCCCGCCGCGTGGAACCCGTCCTCCGGGTAGACGCTGCCGCCGATCCGCATGTGCAGCGCGGGCGCCACCAGGCCCGAGAGGTCCAGCACGGAGAAGTGCGCGCGGTTGAGCAGCACGGTCTCCTCGGTGGTGCAGTCCCCCTCGGTTCCAGCGACTCGTGGTCGACCATCTGCCGCCGGATCTCGTCCCCCGTGATCTCCACGGGTCAGACGTCAGCCTGAGATCGACTCCTGACCGTTCTCGATGTGACCGCACAGGCGCCGGCGGAACTCCGGTTCCTCCTCCACCGTGACGGTCAGGTCGTACCAGCCTGAGTTCATCGCGGTCAGCCACGGGATCACGTGCCGATGACCCGGCCTCACGACGTAACGACGCCGCCCCAGCACGAACGTCAACCGCGTCGATCCGCTGTTCTCGAACGTCAACGTCAGCACACGGCTGTATCCGCGCACCGACGACGAGACACGCGCACGGTCAGACGACGACCCGGCGAACTCACGGCGGAAACCGTTGGGCCCCAGCAGCACGAGGTCGTGCTCCCCCGCGACCTCCACGGACGCGGTCGACGTGACGTCGAAGTGCTGCGGCAGCGCGAACTGGCCCGAGTACGGGTACAACGCCAGGTGAACGGACGCGGACCCGGTGTTCGACATCTCCAACCGAGAACCGCGCAACGACGCATCGGGCTGATAAGGCAATGCGCGCGCACGCCGACGCCCGGGCTCCTGCTCGGGCATCTTCTGCGTCGAAGGCGGCGACGGACGCCAGCGCGGAGTGGCGGGCGGAACGGCGGCGGGCTCACCGACCTCCGGCCACGTCCGCTTCCGGTCGAAGTCGAACGCCGAGGTCAGGTCCCCGGACACGGTCCGGCGCCACGCGGAGATCTCCTCCGAGCGCACCCCGGTCCACTTCTCGAGGAACTGCGTCATCGACGTGTGGTCGAAGACCTGCGAACACACGTAACCGCCTACGGACCACGGCGAGACGACGGTCATCGGTACACGCGTACCGAGTCCCAAGGGCTTGTCGCCCACGTACTCGTCGGTGACGGACAACGGCGGCCGCGGCGGCGGCACGTGGTCGTAGAAGCCGTCGTTCTCGTCATAGGTGATGAACAGGACCGTCGATTCCCACACCTCCTGGTTCGACGCCAGCGCGTCCAGCACCTGGTAGGTGATCGAGGCCGAGGCAGCGGGGGACGACGCACCGGGGTGCTCGGAGTCGACGGACGACGGCACGAGGTACGACACGGCCGGCAACCGCCCCGCCTCGACGTCCGCGCGGAACGCCTCCCCCAGCCCACCCGGCCGCACGCGGTGCAGTCCCCTGGCGTACAACGACCTCTCGGCGGCGGTGAGCCCGGACAGGTCGATGGACCCGATCAGCGCGGCGTCCCCCGTCCCGTACAGCTTGTCCAGCGACTTGAACCCGGCGGGCAGCACCTTGCGCGCGATCTCCTTGAACCGCGCGAAGAACTCCAGGTTGTTGTCCTGGAAGTTGTCCCACTCCTGGTACACCCGCCACGACCGGCCCGCCGCCTCCAGGCGTTCCGGGTAGGTCGTCCAGGTGTACCCGGCGTGGGTGTCCTCGCTGTAGGCCGCGTTGCCGGTCGCCCTGACCCCGGACGGCTCGAACCCCGTGTAGCCGGACACCCAGTAGTTCCGGTTCGGCGACGTCGAGGACGGCACCGAGCAGTGGTAGGCGTCGCACAGGGTGAAGGTGTCCGCGAGCTCGTAGTGGAACGGGATGTCCTGGCGGGTGTAGAACGCCATCGTCGCCGCGGTCTTCGCCGGCACCCAGTTGTCGTTCCACCCGCCGCGCAACGCCGAGTGCCCGCCGTTCCAGCTGTGGTCCAGGTCGCCGATGTACTGGATGTCGCGTCCGGAAGCCGCCTCACGCAGCGGGAACGGCAGCACGCCCGACTGGTTGAACACACCCCTCAGCGCGTTGCGATCGGAGAACCCGCGTACGCCGCGAAGAGTTCCGTAGTAGTGATCGAACGAACGGTTCTCCTGCATCAGCAGCACGACGTGCTTGATCGCGCGCAACCCTCCTGCACGAGGCTCACGGGCCAATGCGGCGTACACCGACGGTGGAAGCAACGTGCCCGCACCGGCAGCAGCAACCGCGGCCATGAACCCACGACGAGAGAGCGACATGAACCGAGTTTCTAGCCCCACGACATGTCGCGGAACCGACCCCCGTATGAACAACGGCCCCGGATGACCAGCGCCTCGTTCACAGATCACAGTGGCGAGCCGCGCTCTGCTTAGCGTTCGGGCAACGCTCCGTTGCGACTCTTCCGATCGTAGGCAACACACGGAAGAGGGGAAGCAACCATGAGACTGCGCATCGCTGCTGCGGCGCTCGCCATCGGCCTGTGCACCGCGGGTGTCGCCACAGCCGACGAGGTGCCGCCGGAATTCCGGAACAGACCGCCGCTGTCGGCCTGCTACAACGCCGTACCCACGATCGTCGGCGCGGGGTTCATCACGGGCACCCCGCTGCCGGACGTCATCCTCGGCAGCAACGAGCCCGACACCATCGTCGGGTTGGGGGCAACGACGTCATCGTCGGACTCGGGGGCGACGACCAGCTGTTCGGCGGCCCGGGCAACGACCTGATCTGCTCCGGCTGGGGTGACGACCAGGCCCAGGGCGGTCCGCACCACGACACCGTCCACGGCGAGCCCGGCACCGACAAGCTTCTCGGCGGCGACGGGATGGACCTGCTCTCGGGCGACCTGGGCCCCGGTGACGAGGGGGACGGCGAGGCCGGGTTCGACTTCTGCACGGCGTCCACCGAGGTGCAGGTCAGCTGCTGACGGCCGTCTGCCGCAGCAGGATCTCCGTGGCGCGGTCGGGTCCCACCCCGAGCTGCCGCAACGAGTCCAGCACGCGCGCACGGACCTCCACCATCCTTTGTGGATTCCGTGCGCGCATCGCGGCCGCGAGCGCCAGCCGGTGCCCTCGCGGGTCGAACGGCTCCAGCGCGAGCGCCCGTTCGGCCAGCCGGCAGGCCTCGGCCGGGTCCGCGGTGACGAGCCGGCGTTCGCCCAGTGCCACCAGGTTGTCCACGTGCCGCGCCCGGATCCGGGCCAGCTCGGCCTCGCACAGGTCGGCCAGGTCCGGGGCGGGGCCGACGCGGTCCACCAGCCACGTGCCCAGCCTCGTCCTGCCCTTCGCGGCGAAGCGGATCGCCAGCTCCGCCGACCACGGCAGCGGGAGGAAGCACAGGGCGTGCTCCTCGGACAGCTCGGCGCGCGGATCGCCCTGCCTGGCGCGGAGGAACGCGCGCCCGGTCGCTCTCGCCCGCCGACGCGACGGCCCGAGATCTGTTCCGTCCCAACGCTCTCGCAGTTCTTCGTTGAGCACATGACCCAGCGTCAGGAACCGGCGCAGATGGCGCTCGGCGAGCGCGATCTCGACCGGCCACCGCACCAGGTGCCGCTTGTGGAGGTCTCGAGCCAGGTCCTCGTCGCCGCCGTCGCCGCCCGCGACGCGCAGGCCGGCACCGCGTCACGCGGGTTGTCCTGCTCCTCCCGCAGCTCCGACGTGATCTCACCGAACGACGCGGCGATGACGGTGTGCAACGCACGCGCCACGAACTCACCGCGCGCCGTGCTGTCCGCGTCCTGCCCCGGGAACTCGACAGCTCGGCCGCGTCCTGTCCCCGCCCGCACATCGACAGGCAGGGCACGTGGAACCTGATCCTGGACACCGACAACGCCGGGGGCACCTGAGCGGTGGGCGCCTGGGCGAGGTGCACGAGCGCTTTCTCGGGATCACCGGCCAGCTCGGCGAGCACGGCGGCGACGCTGTGCTTGAGCAGCCCGAGGACGGGCGTGGTCGCATCGATTCGTTGTGCCTGCTGGGCAACCTGCCAGCCTGACCAGTTCTCCCCTGGAGTGCGCCGTGATCACCGCCTGACCCAGCGCCACCGCGGCGAGCTCGTGGTCGCCGTCGTCGAGCATCCGCGCGCAGGCCTGGTCGACGAGGTGGTCGATGGACGGGTCGGCGAAGTCCTGCGCGTGCGTCAAAGCGGCTTCGAGCAACAGGAACACGGCCGCCCGGCGTGCTGAGCGGGCACGGCGTCCATCCACCTCTGAGCCGTGGCACTGGGCAGCACCGACAACGTGGTGCGCACCAGCTCCACCGCGAGCCGCGCCAGCAGGTCCCAGTCGCACGCCTCGGACGCCACCCGTCCGGCCGCCGCCAGATCTCCACGCGTCGTGAGCACGTCGACTGCCTTGTCTCGCAGGTAATCCGTGGAAACGAGAGTCGCCCACAGGTCGTGTGCCCGATACCGGCCGTCATCGAGCCGGTCGGCCAACGGCACCTCGCGGACGACTTGTTCCACATTGGCCGTTCTTCCCGCGACCGCGGTGATCTCCTGGTCGCTTGCGGATCCCAACACCACAAGCGCCGCCAACGTCGTGCGGGTCTCTTGGGGCAGACGACTCAACACTTCTTCGGCGTCGTAACGCCACGACGCACCCGGTCCGGCCGTGAGCGACAGCCTGATCAGCGCGGGCCAGCCGTGGTTCTCGGCGAGCTCGCGCCCGAACCTGCCGGCGAGCGCGGACGTTTCCGCGTCGGTGAAGGCGAGGTCGGCGGTGTCGATCCTGACCACCTCGCCCGCCGCCTCCCTGCGCGCCAACGGAAGACACGGCACCGTTCGCCCGGACAACACGAGATGCGCCGTATCGGGCAACGCGCGTGCGACGGCTTCGAGCAGTTGCGCGCCCGGCGATCCGTTGGGCACCTCGTGCACGTCGTCGAGGAATAGGCACACGTCGGGCGGTGCCTTGTGCCTCAGTGCTTCGAGAACATCCTGTGCGCGCACCTCGGCACCGCGCTCCGCACCGAGTGCGTCCAGGATCGCTGCCGCCAACCGGCACGCGTCCTCGTGACCGGGCCCGCACGTCACCCGGGCGTCGATGCCGCGCGGCTACTGGAAGTTCGCGCGCACGGCTTGGGCGAGCGCCGTCGTCTTGCCGAAGCCCGCGCCGGCGACGACCATCGTGGCCGGGCGGCACCAGCGGGCGCGAAGCCGGTCGACGCGAGGCGCAGGCGAGGCAGCTCGACGTCGAGCGGGCGCGGCGCGCAGGCCCTACGAACGCCGGACGGCCCGCCTCCCCGAGGGGAAGCGGGCCGTCCGGAAGCCGGATCAGGCGCCGGCGGCGCTGCGCAGTGCCTCGGCGCGGTCCGTCGACTCCCAGGGGAGGTCGACGTCGGTGCGGCCGAAGTGGCCGTACGCGGCGGTCGGGGCGTAGATCGGGCGCAGCAGGTCGAGGTCGCGGATGATCGCGGCGGGCCGGAGGTCGAAGACCTCGGTGATGGCCTGCTGGATCTTCTGCGGGTCGACGGTCTCGGTGCCGAAGGTCTCGACGAACAGGCCGACGGGGGCCGCCTTGCCGATGGCGTAGGCGACCTGGACCTCGACGCGCGTGGCCAGGCCGGCGGCGACGGTGTTCTTCGCGACCCAGCGCATGGCGTAGGCGGCGGAGCGGTCGACCTTCGACGGGTCCTTGCCGGAGAAGGCGCCGCCGCCGTGGCGGGCCATGCCGCCGTAGGTGTCGACGATGATCTTGCGGCCGGTGAGGCCCGCGTCGCCCATCGGGCCGCCGATGACGAAGCGGCCGGTCGGGTTGGTCAGCAGGCGCACGTTCGCGGTGTCGAGGCCGAGCTCGGCGATCTCGGGGGCCACGACGTGCTCGCGCAGGTCGACGCCGAGGAGCTTCTCGAGGTCGATGCCGTCGGCGTGCTGGGTGGAGATGACGACCGTGTCGAGGCGCACGGGCTGGTCGCCCGCGTACTCGATGGTGACCTGGGTCTTGCCGTCGGGGCGCAGGTACGGGACGGTGCCGTCCTTGCGGACCGCGGTCAGGCGGCGCGAGAGGCGGTGGGCCAGCGCGATCGGCAGCGGCATGAGCTCGGGCGTGTCGGTGCACGCGTAGCCGAACATCAGGCCCTGGTCGCCGGCACCCTGCTTGTCGATCTCGTCCGCGGCACCCTCGACGCGCTCCTCGAACGCCGTGTCGACGCCCTGCGCGATGTCCGGGGACTGCGCGCCGATGGCGACGTTCACGCCGCAGGAGTTGCCGTCGAAGCCCTTCTGCGACGAGTCGTAGCCGATCTCCAGGATCTTCTCGCGGACGATCGTGGGGATGTCCGCGTACGCCTCGGTGGTGACCTCACCCGCGACGTGGACCTGACCGGTGGTGACCAGGGTCTCCACCGCAACGCGGGAGCGCGGGTCCTTGGCCAGCAACGCGTCCAGGATCGAGTCGCTGATCGCGTCGCAGATCTTGTCCGGGTGTCCCTCGGTCACCGACTCACTGGTGAACAGCCTGCTGCTGTGCTGGCTCACGGACACTCCTTAATTGCGGGTTGGACTTCGGAAAATTCTACTGAGACTCGGTGGAGCGAGCGGTAACCGCGTCCCACACCGCGGACGCCACTTGCGTTTTCGAGCCGTGCGGGATAGGCGTCTCGGAGCCGTCCGGCGACAGCAGCCAGCCGGCGTTGTCCTCCTGCTCGAACGCCTTGCCGTCACCGACCGCGTTCAGCACCAGCAGGTCGCAGCCCTTGCGGCGCAGCTTGGCCCGGCCGTAGTCGAGCACCGACGTCGTCTCGTCGCCGGTCTCCGCGGCGAACCCGACGATCAGCTGGCCGGTGCGACGTGCGGAAACGAGCTCCACGAGGATGTCGGGGTTCTTCGTCAGCGCGATCGGGTCGGGGTCGCCGTCGGTCTTCTTGATCTTGTGGCCGGCGAGCGACACCGGCCGGAAGTCGGCCACCGCGGCGGCCATCACGACCACGTCCGCGTCGGCCGCGACCTTGTGCATGGCGTCGCGCAGCTCCACCGCCGAGCCCACCCGCACCAGGTCGGCCCCCGCCGGTGTGGCCAGGTCCGCCGTGTTGCCCGCGACCAAAGTCACTCGTGCACCGCGCTGCGCGGCCACCCGCGCGAGCGCGTAGCCCTGCTTGCCGGACGACCGGTTGCCGATGAACCGCACAGGATCGAGTGCTTCTCGCGTGCCGCCGGCGGAGATGGCCACGTGCAGGCCTTCGAGCGAGCGCTTCAGGGCGTCCGGCCGCACGAGCAGGAGCCGGGCCAGCTCCACGATCTCGGCGGGGTCGGGCAGACGACCCTTGCCGGTGTCCTTGCCGGTCAGCCGGCCGGACGCGGGCTCGGCGACGACGACGCCGCGCGAGCGCAGCAGCGCCACGTTGTGCTGGGTGGCCGGGTGCTCCCACATCTCGGTGTGCATCGCCGGCACCAGCAGGACCGGGCAGCGCGCGGTCAGCAGGGTGTTCGTCAGGAGGTCGTCGGCGAGGCCGTGCGCGGCCTTCGCGATGAGGTTCGCCGTCGCCGGGGCCACCACGACGAGGTCGGCGTTCTGCCCGAGCTTGACGTGCGGCACCTCGTGCACGTCGTCGAACGGGTCGGCGGACACGACCTGGCCCGACAGCGCCTCGAACGTGGCCGCTCCCACGAACTTGAGCGCGCCCTCGGTCGGGACGACCCGCACGGAGTGACCGGACTCCGTCAGCCGCCGCAGCACCTCACAGGCCTTGTACGCGGCGATGCCCCCGCCAACGCCCAGGATGATCCTGGGCTTGGTGGGGGCATCAGCGTCACTGGACGCGGAGGTCACTCGCCCTCGGTGTGCTCGAGGAGACCCGCGTGGATCTCGCGCAGAGCGATCGAGAGGGGCTTCTCGCGCGGACCCGGCTCGACGAGCGGGCCGACGTACTCGAGCAGGCCTTCTCCGAGCTGGGCGTAGTAGTCGTTGATCTGGCGGGCACGCTTCGCGGCGTAGATCACCAACGCGTACTTCGAGCTCACCTGCTCCAGCAGGTCGTCGATCGGCGGGTTGGTGATGCCCTCCGGGGAACCGGTCAGGTGACCGAGCTCGGTGTGGGTGATCACTTTCAGACTCCTGAAATTCGTGGTCCGACCATCAAGGATAGCAAGTCGGCGGCGGCCGACTGCACGTCGGCGTTCACGACGACCTCGTCGAACTCCTTCTCGGCCGCCAGCTCCTCGCGGGCGATCTCGAGACGGCGGGCGACGACGTCCGGGTGTTCGGTGCCCCGCCCGGTCAGCCGGCCGACCAGGTGCTCCCAGGACGGGGGCATCAGCATGACCAGCTGGGCCTCGGGCATGGCCACGCGGACCTGCCGCGCGCCCTGCAGTTCGATCTCCAGCAGTGCGGGACGGCCGGAAGCCAGCGCTTCCTCGACGGGCCTGCGAGGTGTTCCGTAGCGGTTTCCGGCGAACTCGGCGTGTTCGAGGAACTCGCCCGCGTCGACCATCTGCTGGAACTTCTCGTGGTCCACGAAGTGGTAGTGCACCCCGTCGACCTCGCCCGGCCTCGGCTTCCTGGTGGTCGCCGAGACGGAAAAGTACACATCGGGCTGCTGCCTGCGCAGCTCCGCCAGGACGCTGGACTTGCCAACGCCGGACGGCCCGGACAAGACGGTGAGGCGGGGACGGGCGGAACCCGCCCCCGCCTCGGTGCCAATCACTCTCCGCTGAACTCGGAGAGCAGGGCCTTGCGCTGGCGGTCACCGAGACCGCGCAGGCGACGGCTGGGAGCGATCTCGAGGCGCTCCATGATCTGCTGCGCGCGAACCTTGCCGACGCCCGGGAGGGCCTCGAGCAGCGCGGACACCTTCATCTTGCCCAGGACCTCGTCGCTCTCGGCGGCCTTGAGCACGTCCGTCAGGGTCGTGCCGCCGCGCTTGAGGCGCTCCTTGAGCTCAGCCCGAGCGCGACGAGCGGCAGCAGCCTTCTCCAGCGCTGCGGCTCGCTGCTCCTCGGTAAGCTGGGGAAGAGCCACGATTTCCTCCGTGGTGTGGATTCTTTTCGGATCGGTGCCGCGACCGTACCGACCGCAATTGCCTGAGTACAACGTGACCCAGTCAGGTAAATCTTCAGCGGTCATGAGTGATGCGGCGGGTGGTAGTAGTACCAACACCCTCCGGCGGCCTGATCACCGCCACCGACTACTCGTCGCGCACTCCAGGTGTGCTATGAGGCCGGTGACCAGCGGGGCAGCCGGTGGCGTGGACCCTACCAACACATGTTTGCCCAGGTGAGCGCGCCACACCCCAAAAGTTGCGGCGCGCCCCTCCTCAGAGGCTCTCCTGAACCCTCCGCACGGCGCTGACCAGCGAAGACACGTCGGGCCCGTGCTTGAGAACATCTCGTGAAGAAGTCGGAAAGACGTTGCGCATGTCGGGGCCGAAGAGCCGTTTCAGATCGGTCACCGAGCCACCCTGAGCGCCGAAACCGGGCGCCAGGATCGGTCCGTTGAACCCCGCGAGGTCCACATCCGTTTCCCCGATCGTGGCACCTACGACGAGACCGACATCGCCGCACGGGGAAATGCCGGAATTCCGAGCCGTGGCGAAATCGATGATCGTTTGCGCCACGGTTCGCCCGTCCGGAGCAACCGAGCGCTGGACCTCGGCACCCTCCGGGTTGGAGGTGAGGGCGAGGACGAACACGCCCCGGCCCGCCGCCCGCGCCGTGTCGAGCGCGGGCTGCAGCGATCCGAAGCCGAGGAACGGCGAGACCGTGACGGCGTCCCCGGCGAGCGGTGAGCCGTCGGCGAGGTACGCCTGCGCGTAGGCGGCCATGGTCGAGCCGATGTCGCCGCGCTTGGCGTCCACGAGCACCAGCGTGCCCGAGTCGCGCAGCCCGGCGACCACCCGCTCCAGCACGGCGACGCCGCGCGACCCGTAGGCCTCGAAGAACGCCGCCTGCGGCTTCACCATCGACACCTTGCCGCCGAACGCCTCCACGGCCGTGAGGGCGAACCGTTCGAGGCCCTCCGCGGTCGGCGAGAGGCCCCACGCCTCCAGCAGGCTCGGGTGCGGGTCGATGCCGACGCACAGGGGTCCGTGCTCCGCGACGGCCTTCGCGAGCTTCTCCCCGAAGTTCACCGCCGTCACGCGTCACCCCGCAGCGCGGCCTGGAGGGCCTGCAGCGGCTGGACGCCGATGTCACCCTGGATGAGCGCCTCGATGCCGTGCACGGCCGCGGCGGCGCCCTGGATCGTGGTGACGCACGGGATGTCCTTGGCGACGGCGGCGGTGCGGATCTCGTACCCGTCCACACGGGGACCGCTGTTGCCGTACGGCGTGTTGAAGATCATGTCGATCTCGCCGTTGAGGATCATGTCGACGACGTTGCCCTCGCCCTCGAAGTGCTTGCGCACCTCGGTGCACGGGATCCCGTTGCGCTTCAGCACCTCCGCGGTGCCGGAGGTCGCGAGGATCTGGAAGCCGAGGTCCGCGAGGCGCTTGACCGGGAAGATCATCGCGCGCTTGTCGCGGTTCGCGAACGACACGAACACCTTGCCGGAGGTCGGGAGCGAGCCGTACGAGGCCGTCTGCGACTTCGCGAACGCCTTGCCGAACGACGAGTCGATGCCCATGACCTCGCCCGTGGACTTCATCTCCGGGCCGAGCAGCGAGTCGACGCCGTGGCCCTCGGGCGTGCGGAAGCGGTGGAACTGCATGACGGCTTCCTTGACCGCGACCGGCGCGTGCTCGGGCAGCCGGGCGCCGTCGCCGGTGGCCGGCAGCACGCCCTCCTCGCGCAGTTCCGCGATCGTGGCGCCGAGCATGACGCGCGACGCGGCCTTGGCCATCGACACGGCCGTCGCCTTGGACACGAACGGCACCGTGCGCGACGCACGCGGATTTGCCTCCAGGACGTACAACACGTCGTCCTTGAGCGCGTACTGGACGTTCAGGAGGCCCTTCACGCCGATGCCGCGGGCGATGGCCTCGGTGGAGCGGCGGACGTTCTCGATGTCCGACGCGCCCAGCGTGATCGGCGGCAGCGCGCAGGAGGAGTCGCCGGAGTGCACGCCGGCCTCCTCGATGTGCTCCATCACGCCGCCGATGAACACCTCGTCGCCGTCGCACAGCGCGTCGACGTCGATCTCGATGGCGTCGTCGAGGAACCGGTCGACCAGCACCGGGTGCTCGGGCGTCACCTCGGTCGCGCGGGCGATGTAGCCCGACAGCGACTCCTCGTCGTAGACGATCTCCATGCCGCGCCCGCCGAGAACGTAGGAGGGCCGCACGAGGACCGGGTAGCCGATCTCGTCCGCGATCTCCTTGGCCTCGTCGAACGACGTGGCGGTGCCGAACTTCGGCGCGGGCAGCCCGGCTTCGGTCAGCACCTTGCCGAACTGGCCGCGGTCCTCGGCGAGGTGGATCGCCTCGGGCGTCGTGCCGACGACGGGCACGCCGGCGTCGGACAGGCGCTTCGCGAGGCCGAGCGGCGTCTGGCCGCCGAGCTGCACGATCACGCCGGCGACCTCGCCGGAGCGCTGCTCGGAGTGCACGACCTCCAGCACGTCCTCGAACGTCAGCGGCTCGAAGTACAGGCGGTCGGAGGTGTCGTAGTCCGTCGACACCGTCTCCGGGTTGCAGTTGACCATGACGGTCTCGTACCCGGCCGCCCGCAGCGCCATCGCGGCGTGCACGCAGGAGTAGTCGAACTCGATGCCCTGGCCGATGCGGTTCGGGCCGGAGCCCAGGATCAGCACCTTCGGCTTCTCCCGCTGCTCCGCGACCTCCGACTCCGCGTTCGGGTCGAGCTCGTAGGCGGAGTAGTGGTACGGCGTCTCCGACTTGAACTCCGCCGCGCACGTGTCGACGGTCTTGTAGACCGGCCGCACGCCCAGACGGTGCCGCAGCGTGCGCACGCCGTCCTCGCCGGCGAGCTCCGGCCGCAGCACGGAGATCTGCCGGTCGGAGAGACCGGCGCGCTTCGCCTTGCGCAGCAACGGTTCGTCGAGCACCGGTGCGTCGAGCAGCTCCTGGCGGAGGTTGCCCAGCCACGCGATCTGCTCGACGAACCACCGGTCGATGCCCGAGGCAGCGTGGACGTCCTCAATGGACGCACCGAGCCGCAACGCGCGCTCGACCGTGTAGAGGCGGCCGTCGTGACCGCGCTCCAGCTGCTTGAGCGTGGACTCCAGCGTCACGCCCTCGGGGTCGGGCTGGGTCCAGAAGCCGACCGACTTGGTCTCGAGCGACCGCAACGCCTTGCCGAGCGCCTCGACGAAGTTGCGGCCGATCGACATGGCCTCGCCGACCGACTTCATCGTGGTCGTGAGCGTCGGGTCCGCGCCGGGGAACTTCTCGAACGCGAACCGCGGCGCCTTCACGACCACGTAGTCGAGCGTCGGCTCGAACGACGCCGGGGTCTCCCCGGTGATGTCGTTGGTGATCTCGTCGAGCGTGTAGCCGATGGCGAGCTTCGCGGCGATCTTGGCGATCGGGAAGCCGGTCGCCTTGGACGCGAGCGCCGACGACCGCGACACGCGCGGGTTCATCTCGATGACGACCATGCGGCCGTTCTCGGGGTGGATCGCGAACTGGATGTTGCAGCCACCGGTGTCGACGCCGACCTCGCGGATGACCTGGATGCCGACGTCGCGCATGTGCTGGTACTCGCGGTCGGTCAGCGTCATCGCGGGCGCGACCGTCACCGAGTCACCGGTGTGCACGCCCATCGGGTCGATGTTCTCGATCGAGCAGATGACGACGACGTTGTCGTTGCGGTCGCGCATCAGCTCGAGCTCGTACTCCTTCCACCCGAGCACGCTCTCCTCGATCAGCACCTCGGTGACCGGGGACTCCTCCAGGCCGATGGCCGCGAGGCGTTCCAGCTCCTCCTCGGTGTAGGCCATGCCGGAACCCAGGCCGCCCATGGTGAACGACGGCCGGATGACGACCGGCAGACCCAGCTCGGCGACGGTCTTGCGGACCTCGTCCATCGTGTTGCACACGGCCGAACGCGGCACCTCGGCGCCGATCTTGCGCACCAGGTCCTTGAAGATCTGCCGGTCCTCGCCGCGCTGGATGGCGTCGACGTTCGCGCCGATCAGCTCGACGTTGTACTTCTCCAGCACGCCGCGCTCGTGCAGCGCGATCGCGGTGTTCAGCGCCGTCTGGCCGCCCAGCGTCGCCAGGATCGCGTCGGGGCGTTCCTGCGCGATGACCTTCTCCACGAACTCGGCCGTGATCGGCTCGATGTAGGTGGCGTCCGCGAACTCGGGGTCGGTCATGATCGTGGCCGGGTTGGAGTTCACCAGGCTGACCCTGATGCCCTCCTCCCGCAGCACCCGGCACGCCTGGGTGCCGGAGTAGTCGAACTCGCACGCCTGGCCGATGACGATCGGGCCGGAGCCGATGACCAGGATGTGCTTGAGATCAGTCCTCTTGGGCATGTCAGCGGCCGCCGTTCATCATGGTCACGAAGTCGTCGAACAGGGGCGCGGCGTCGTGCGGTCCGGCCGCGGCCTCGGGGTGGTACTGCACGGAGAACGCCGGCGCGTCGAGCAGCCGGACGCCCTCGACGGTGCCGTCGTTCGGGCAGTAGTGCGACAGCACGGCGCGGCCGAACTCCGAGGAGAACTCCTCGCCCGGCGTGCCCTCCAGCGCGAACCCGTGGTTCTGCGAGGTGATGGCGACCTTGCCGGTGGTCACGTCGATGACCGGGATGTTGATGCCGCGGTGGCCGTAGCGCATCTTGTAGGTCCCGCGGCCGACGGCGCGACCCAGGATCTGGTTGCCGAAGCAGATGCCGAACAGCGGCAGCTCGCGGCTCAGCGCCTCCTTCGTCAGAGCGATGGCGTGGTCCTGCGTGGCCGGGTCACCCGGGCCGTTGGACAGGAAGAGGCCGTCGGGGCTGACCTTCAGGATGTCGTCGAAGGTGCTGGTCAGCGGCAGGACGTGCACCTCGATGCCGCGTGCCGCCATCATCCGCGGGGTGTTCGACTTGATGCCCAGGTCGAGCGCCGCGACGGTGAACTTCTTCTCGCCGATCGCCTCGACCACGTACGGCTTGTCCGTGGTCACGTCGACCGCGAGGTTCGCGCCGACCATCTGCGCCGACGCCTTGACCTGCTCGACCATCGACGCGTCGTCGGTGAGCTCCGCGCCGGAGAACACCCCGGCGCGCATGGCGCCCTGCTCGCGGATGTGGCGGGTCAGCGTGCGGGTGTCGAGGCCGGAGATGCCGACGACGCCCTGGTTCGCGAGCTCCTCGTCGAGGCCGCGCCTGGACCGCCAGTTCGACGGCGTGCGCGCGGGGTCGCGGACCACGTAGCCGGCGACCCAGATCTTGGACGACTCGTCGTCCTCGTCGTTCCAGCCGGTGTTGCCGATCTGCGGTGCGGTCTGCACCACGATCTGGCGGTGGTAGGAGGGGTCGGTCAGGGTTTCCTGGTACCCGGTCATGGCCGTGGAGAACACGACCTCGCCGAGCGAGACGCCGGTCGCTCCGTACGCCTCACCGCGGAAGACACGTCCGTCTTCCAGCACCAATGCCGCGTTCGTCACGCCTTGCCTCCCACGAGTGCTGCTACCCATTCTTCGTAAACGTCTTTGTCGTCACCGCGGAAACCAGTGTCGAACAGGTGGCCATCGTTTTCCCACTGGACCACCAACAAGCCTTCCTCGCTGAACATGACCTTCCCGGCGAGGCCCCGGTCCGTGCGGGCGTCGCGGATGGACGCGGCCGGGATGAAGATCGGTGTCGCGCCGACGCGGTCGATCGCGACGCCTTCGGGCACCAGGCTGAGCGTCGCCTCGGCGCGGTGGCCGATGTCGCCGACCTGGATGCGGTCCTGCCAGTTGCCCGCGTTCGTCGTTCCGATGTAGACGCCCGTGGTCGTGAGCCGCGCCGTGCCGAGCTGCCGCGGTGTCGACGGGAACGCCGGCAAGTCCGCCTGCGCGCGCTGACGCCGCTTCCAGCCGTGCCACATGCCGTACACGCACAGCGCGAAGAGCAGGAAAACCGCCAGGGACAGCAGAACGCGGGTCATTGCGCAATCCTCCCCGCGAGTGCGGTCACCCGGCCACGCAAGATGGTGGCCGTCACCGCGGCGGGCAGCTCCATGCCCTCGAAGGGGGTGTTGCCCGCGATGCTCGCGAGCTGCGCGCCGTTCACGGTCCAGGAGGCGTCCGGGTCGACCAGCACCAGGTTCGCGGGCTCGCCGACCGCGATCGGGCGGCCCTGGTCGGTCAGGCCGGCGATCTCGGCGGGCTTCTCGCTCATCACCCGCGCGACGCCGCGCCAGTCCAGCAGCCCGGTCCTCACCATCGCCTCGACGACGATGCCGAGCGCGGTCTGCAGGCCGAGCATGCCCGGGCGGGCCGCCGACCACTCGCAGTCCTTGTCCTGCACGGCGTGCGGGGCGTGGTCCGTGGCGACGCAGTCGATCGTGCCGTCGGCCAGCGCCTGGCGCAGCGCGTCGACGTCGGCCTGCGTGCGCAGCGGCGGGTTGACCTTGTTGACCGGGTCGTAGGTGGCGAGCCGGTCGTCGGTGAGGATCAGGTGGTGCGGGGTGACCTCGGCGCTGACCTTGGTGCCGCGGGCCTTGGCCCACCTCAGGACGTCCGCCGTGCCGGTGGTGCTGACGTGGCAGACGTGCAGCTTCGCGTCGACCTGCTTCGCGAGGATGCAGTCGCGGGCGACGATCGACTCCTCGGCCGCCGCCGGCCAGCCCTGCAGGCCGAGCCGTGACGCGTTCTCGCCCTCGTGCGCCTGCGCGCCGACGGTGAGCCTCGGCTCCTCGGCGTGCTGGGCGATGACAGCGCCCAGCGCCTTCGAGTACTCCAGCGCCCGGCGCATGATCAGCGGGTCGTGCACGCAGTGGCCGTCGTCGGAGAAGACGCGGACGTCGGCCTTGGACTTGGCCATCGTGCCGAGCTCGGCGAGCTTCTCGCCCTTGAGGCCGACCGTGACGGCGCCGACCGGGTGGACGTCGACCAGGCCGACCTCCCGGCCGCGGCGGGCGACGTGCTCGACGATGACGGCGTTGTCGGCGACCGGGTCGGTGTTGGCCATCGCGAACACCGCCGTGTACCCGCCCAGAGCGGCGGCCCTCGAGCCCGTCTCGATGGTCTCCGTGTCCTCGCGGCCGGGTTCGCGCAGGTGGGTGTGCAGGTCGACGAAGCCCGGCAGCAGGACCGCGCCGTTGCCCTCGATGATCTCGGCGTTCTCGTCCGAACCCTCCGCGATCACGCCGTCGCGGATCAGCAGGTCGATCGGTTCACCCTCGCCGTAGGGCCTGACTCCCTTGAGCAACAAGGGTTTCACGCGGTTTCCTCCTCGTGGGCAAGCAGGTGGTACAGCACGGCCATGCGCACGTGGACACCGTTGCGGACCTGCTCGGTGATGGCGGCCCGCGGGCTGTCGGCGACGACGGAGGCGATCTCCATGCCGCGCAGCATCGGGCCGGGGTGCAGCACGACGGCGTGCTCGGGCAGCAGCTTCAGGCGCCGCTCGTTGAGGCCGTACGCGATCGAGTACTCGCGCGAGCTCGGGAAGAACCCGCCGGTCATCCGCTCGGCCTGCACGCGCAGCAGCATCACCGCGTCCTGGCTCGCGAGCTCCGAGTCGATCTCGTGGGAGACGGTGACCGGCCAGTTCTCGACGCCGGTGGGCAGCAGGGTCGGCGGCGCGACCAGCGTGACCTCGGCACCGAGCGTCGTCAGCAGGTGCACGTTCGACCGGGCGACGCGGCTGTGCAGCACGTCGCCGACGATCGCGACCCGGCGGCCGTCGAGGCCGCCGAGGCGGTCGCGCAGCGTGGCGGCGTCGAGCAACGCCTGCGTGGGGTGCTCGTGCATGCCGTCGCCCGCGTTCACCACGGACGTGCTGGTGTGCTTGAGCCAGCCCGCGAGCCGGTGGGCGGCACCGGACGCAGGGTGCCGCACGATCACGCAGTCGGCGCCCGCGGCCTGCAGGGTCAGCGCGGTGTCGCGCAGCGACTCGCCCTTGCTGACGCTGGAGCCGGAGCTGCTGACGTTGATCACGTCCGCGGACATCCACTTGCCGGCGATCTCGAAGCTCACGCGGGTGCGGGTGCTGTTCTCGTAGAACATCGTGATCACCGTGCGGCCGCGCAGCGTCGGCAGCTTGCGGACCTCGCGGCCGAGCAGCGCCTGCTTCAGCCGGTCCGCGGTGTCGAGGATCGCGATCGCCTGGTCGCGGTCGAGGCCGTCGGTGGAGAGCAGGTGCTTCACTTCAACACCACTCCGTCGCGGCCGTCGAACTCCTCGAGCATCACGACGACGTCCTCGGTCTTGGACGTCGGCAGGTTCTTGCCCACGTAGTCCGCGCGGATCGGCAACTCGCGGTGACCGCGGTCGACGAGCACGGCCAGCTGGACGGCACGGGGCCGGCCGTGGTCGCGCAGGGCGTCGAGCGCGGAGCGGATCGTGCGGCCGGAGAACAGCACGTCGTCCACGAGCACGACCAGCTTGTCGTCGATGCCGCCCTCGGGCAGCTTCGTCGCCTCCAGCGGCCGCGTGGGCCCCCGGCGCAGGTCGTCGCGGTAGAGCGTGATGTCGAGCGTGCCCTCGAGCACGGTCCGGCCGGAAAATTCGGCGATCTTAGCGGCAAGGCGCCGTGCGAGAGGGGCTCCTCGGCTGGGAATACCCATCAAGACGACGTCGGGTGCGCTGGGTGCATCGAGAGCGGTCTTCTCGATGATCTGATGGGCCATTCGGGCGACGGTGCGCGCGACGTCACCGGCCGAGAGGATCTCGCGATCTCCGGCCGGATCCGTCGCGCCACGTTGACGTGACGCCACGGCTGGACCTCCTTCCCCGCCTCACTGGACGGGTCCTTAAAGGACGTCGGACACCTGGTCAAAACCAGGCTGACCTGCACGGTATCACCTGCGGGCGGTCAGCCGTCCGAGTGGTGCGCCAGGCGTGGCGCGCGTCTCTGTTTGAGATCAGCTTGACCTGTCGACCACGGCGAGTAATCATTACTCTGCGTATCGATCTAAGCCTCCCCGCAGCACGCCCGTACTGCTGACGGGGCGAATGAACGGAGAACCGCCACATGGGCGACTACGCCAAGGCGCTGGGGGCCAAGCTCCGCGCTATCCGCCAGCAGCAGGGTCTGTCCCTGCACGGCGTCGAGCAGAAGTCCGGCGGTCGCTGGAAGGCGGTGGTCGTCGGCTCGTACGAGCGCGGTGACCGCGCGGTGACCGTGCAGAAGCTGGCCGAGCTGGCCGACTTCTACGGGGTTCCCGTCGCCGAGCTCCTGCCCGAGGGCCGCGTGCCGTCGGGTGCCGAGCCGGCCACCAAGATCGTGATCAACCTCGAGCGGCTCCAGCAGCTGCCGGTCGAGAAGGTCGGCCCGCTGGCCCGCTACGCCGCGACCATCCAGTCGCAGCGCGGTGACTACAACGGCAAGGTCCTCTCGATCCGCACCGAGGACCTGCGTTCGCTCGCGATCATCTACGACATGACGCCGGGCGAGCTGACCGAGCAGCTCATCGACTGGGGCGTGCTGCCTCCCGAGGCCCGTCCCGCCAAGGAAGACTGAACTCCCGCCTGGAGCAGTGGCTCCCCTGACGTCCTGCAAGTCGCCCTGAGGACGTCAGGGGAGCCACTGCTGCTTTTGTGCCGGGGGTGCGCGGAGTGAACTACCGCCAGGTCGTCGCGCTGCCGCACGTGGCTCCGCTGCTCGGTGCGGCGCTGTGCTCGCGACTCGCCGAGCAGATGTTCACGTTCGTGCTGGTCCTGCACGTGTTCGCCCTGTCGGGATCCGCCGCGCTGACCGGCGTTGTGGTGTTCGCCTCCGTGGCGCCCGGTCTGGTCGTGAGCCCGGTGGCCGGTGCCCTGCTCGACCGCGCGGGGGCGGTGCGCTCGGTGACGGCCGACCTGGTCACAAGCGCTGTGCTGGTCGGCGCGCTGGCGTTCGTGCCCGGTGACGTCGTGCCGATCGTGGTGCTGGCGGTGCTGTACTCGCTGACCAGCCCGTTGAACATCGCCGGGGTGCGCGCGCTGCTGCCGCGCCTCGTGCCGGGTCGTGCGGCGGAACGCGCGAACGCCCTGGACTCCGGGCTGTTCACCCTGGTCGAGGTGGCCGGGCCGGTGCTCGCCGGTGGGCTGTTCGCGCTGGCCGGCGGCAAGGTCGCCCTGCTGGTCGTCGCCGGGCTCTACTGCCTGGCCTGCCCGTTGATGCTGCTGGTGCCGTCCGGAGGTCGTGGGTCTGCGCAACACCCGCCTCTGCTGCGTTCCACCGCTGAGGGTGTTCGCCACGTCCTGACACACCCGGTCTTGCGCGCGTTGGTCGTCTCCTACGGCCTTTACCAGGTGGCCTGGGGTGTGCTCGTGGTCGCGGTGCCGATCGTGGCGGGGAACGCTCGGGCGGGTCTGCTGTGGGGAGCCGCCGGGCTCGCCGGTGTGGTGGGCGCGCTGGTCGCGGGCCACGTCCTGCGTGAGGGCCGGGAGCGCGCGGCGATGATCGCGGGCACCGCGGCCACGGCGGTCGCGGTGCTGGTCGCGGGCGTCGGCATGGCCGGTCTGACCGCGGGGCTGGTCGTGGTCGGCCTGGTGTCGGGCCTGGTCAACGTAGGTCTGCTGACGCTGCGTCAGCGTCGCACCGACCCGGAGAAGCTGGGGCGCGTGCTGGCCGTGTCGATCAGCCTCAACGTCCTCGGCATGCCGGTCGGGTCGGCCGTCGGGGGTGTCCTCATGGAGACTTCGCCGCTCCTGGCGTTCGGGGTGGCGGGCCTGGCAGCCGCGCTCAGCGCCGTGGCGGTGTGGGTGATGGTGCCCCGAGGCGGCGGCCGTGCTCCCGGTCCGTGATCGCGTGGCATCGCCGCGATCATGTTCTTCCGCAGCTTGAACGCCGCCAACACCATCCGGGTGTTCGCTTCCCCAGCCGACACCCGGTTGTCCGAATGTCAACATTCGGACAACCGGGTCGGCTGGCCCTCGAGATCCGCATCGGACACCGGCCTGGCCTCCACCCGCCGACGTCCCACCCGCGACGCACCCGGCGGCATGCGGCCGGGCAGCGACGCGCTCCGCTCGAACGGCTCGTCGAAGCACGTACGCCACCCGTCCGTCCGGCGTGAACGCGTCCCCTCCGGCCCACCTCCGACGGGAGTCGCCCCGCTCACGGCACCAGCGCGGCGAGCTGCTCCTCGTCCTGGATGACGTGGATGGCGGCGATCCGTCCATCGCGGACGGTGAACGCCATGACGGAGAACGGCACCCCGCCGACCCGCGAGATGAAGCCGATCTCGTCGCCGATGACCGCGAACTGCGCGGTCGCCGACACGGCGTACTTGCGGAAGGTGCTGGCACGCCCGGCGACGTTGCGTCCGCCGATGACCTCCAACGCGCCGGCGCGGAGCACGACGTCCGGGTGCAGCACCGAGACGAGGCCTTCGAGATCGCCTTCCTGCGACGCCTTGAGGAACGCCTCCACGACCTCCCGCTGCTGCGGCAGACCGACGTTGGGCTGCGGACGGCCCTGCACACGCTTGCGCGCACGCGACGCGAGTTGCCGAGTCGCGGCCGGCGTCTTGTCGATCAACGGCGCGATGTCGTCGAACGGCACCGCGAACATGTCGTGCAACACGAACGCGAGCCGCTCGTCGGGCTTCAGCGAGTCGAGAACGATCAGCATCGCGAGCCCGACCTGGTCCTTCGCGACGGCCCGGTGCTCGGGCTCCTCCCCCGTGTCGATCACGGGGTCCGGCATCTCGAACGCGTGCTCGCGCCTGTCCCGCAGCATGTTCAGGCACACACGGCCGACGACGGTGGTGAGCCACGCGGCCGGGTTCTCGATCCCGCTCGTGTCCGCGCGCTCGACCCGGAGCCAGGCTTCCTGCATCGCGTCGTCCGCTTCGGCGAACGAGCCCAGCATGCGGTGGGCGATGGCGCGCAAACGAGTGCGCTCCTGCTCGAACTGCGCGATCACTGCTTCCCCCTATGGCCTGGCACACAGCCTGTCACGTTCCCGTGACGGTCGGGACCGGCAGGCACGTCGGCACCCGGGAGGACCCGGTCGCTGTAGAGTCCCGGCAACGTGACCACCTCCGATGCCGGCCTCCTCGCCGGCCAGAACCCGCTGCCCTCCGGTGTCGACTCCCGGCTGCGCGAGCACCTCACGTTCCTCATCGAGGTCGACCGGCTCAAGACCGTGTTGCGCGCGTCCCCTCTCGCGGCGGCGGACAGGCGTGAGAACGACGCGGAGCACTCGTGGCACCTCGCGCTGATGGTCATGACGCTCGCGGAGTACGCCGACGAACCGATTGACGTCGGCCACACGATGAAGCTCGTCGTCGTGCACGACCTCATCGAGATCTACGCGGGGGACACGCCGATCTACGACACCGAACTGGCCGCGAGCCAGCAAGAGCGGGAAGAGGCCGCCGCCGAGAGGTTGTTCGGGATCTTGCCCGACGACGCCGGACGGGCGCTCCGCACGTTGTGGGACGAGTTCGAGGCTCGCCGGACGCCCGAGGCGCGGTTCGCGAAGGCCATGGACCGGCTGCAGCCGTTGCTGCTCAACTGGATGGCGAAGGGCGGGACCTGGCGGACGCCTGGGGTGACCGCGGACGACGTGCGTGCCCGCAAGGCCGTGATCGGCGACGGGTCGGCGAAGCTCTGGGAGGCGGCGCTGCACCTGATCGACGAAGGTGAGCGGCGGGGCTGGGCCCGGAGCTGAACCGTGGGCGCCACACGCTGCGTGTGGCGCCCACGGGAAGAGCTACAGAACAGCGCGCAGCTGGTCCGCGATCACCGCGATCCGGCCGAGCACGCCGTTCACGAACCGCGGCGAGTCGTCCGTCGACAGGCCCTTGGCGAGCTCGACGGCCTCGTCGATGGCCACCGCGTCCGGCACGTCGGCCGCCCACAGCAGCTCGTACAGGCCGATGCGCAGGACCGCCCGGTCGACCGCCGGCATGCGCTGCAGGGTCCAGCCCTCGGCGTGCTCGGAGATCAGGTCGTCGATGCGCGCGCGGTGGGCGGTGACGCCCTCGACGAGGGTCACCGTGTAGTCGTTCACCGGCGGCACGTCGGGGGAACCGACGCGCGAGGCCAGCAGCGTCACCGGGTCGGTGCCCAGCAGGTCGGCTTCGTAGAGGAAGTCGACCGCGCGCTTGCGGGCCTTGCTCCGTGCGCCCATTACTTGTCGCTGATGCGGCCGAGGTACCGGCCGTCGCGGGTGTCGACCTTGATCTTCTCGCCCGTCGTGACGAACAGCGGGACCTGGATCTCGGCGCCGGTCTCGAGGCGGGCGGGCTTGGTGCCGCCGGTGGAGCGGTCGCCCTGCAGGCCAGGGTCGGTGTGCTCGATCACGAGCTCGACCGAGGTCGGGAGCTCGATGAACAGCGGCACGCCCTCGTGGACGGCCACGACGGCCTCCTGGTTCTCCAGCATGTAGTTGGCGGCGTCGCCCACCGTCTCAGCCGGGACCGGGATCTGGTCGTAGGTGTCGCCGTCCATGAAGATGAAGTCGGCGCCGTCCTTGTAGAGGAACGTCATGCCGCGCTTGTCCACGGTGGCCGTCTCGACCTTGGTGCCCGCGTTGAAGGTCTTGTCGACGACCTTGCCGGTCAGCACGTGCTTGAGGGTCGTGCGCACGAAAGCGCCACCCTTGCCGGGCTTGACGTGCTGGAACGCGGTGACGGTCCAGAGCTGGCCGTCGAGGTTCAGCACCAGGCCGTTCTTCAGGTCGTTCGTGGTGGCCACGGTGGGATTTCTCCTGTGTAGGACGGGGGTGTCAGACGACCACGAGTTCTTTCGTGGTCAGGGTGAGGAGCTCCGGCCCGCTCTCGCGGACCACGAGGGTGTCCTCGATGCGGACCCCGCCCCGCCCCGGCAAGTAGACGCCGGGCTCGACGGTGACCGCCATACCGGCCGAAAGTGTACCGGCACCCGCCTTCGACAACGCCGGTGCCTCGTGGATCTCCAGCCCGACCCCGTGGCCGAGGCCGTGCAGGAAGTCCTCTCCGTGCCCGGCCTTCTCGATCACCTCGCGCGACGCGTGGTCGACTCCGCTGACCCGCACGCCCGGCTTGAGCGCGTTGCGCCCGGCCGCCTGCGAGCGCGCCACCAGGTCGTACAGGTCGCGCTGCCAGTCGGCGGGCTTGCCGAGGACGAGCGTGCGCGTCATGTCCGAGTGGTAGCCGTCGACGAGCGCGCCGAAGTCCAGCTTGATGAAGTCGCCCACGTGCAGGGTCGCGTCCGTCGGCGAGTGGTGCGGCACCGCGGAGTTCGCGCCGAACGCCACGATCGAGGAGAACGACGGGCCCTCCGCGCCGTGGTCGAGCATGCGGCTCTCCAGCTCGCGCGCGACCTCGCGTTCGGTGCGGCCCGCCCGCAGGCCGCCGTGCCCGATCAGCGCCGCCAGCGCCCGGTCCGCCGCCGCGCACGCCATCCGCAGCGCCTCGATCTCGACCTCGTCCTTGACGAGCCGCAGCTTCTCGACGAAGCCACCGGCCTTGACCAGCTCGGCCCTGCCGGCCGCCGCGGTCAGCTCGTCGCACCCGTCGACCGTGACGGCGTGGCTCTCGAACCCGAGCCTGCCCTTCGCCCTGCGCGCGAGCGCGGTGTCGCACGGCCGGTCGATGACGCGTTCCAGGTCCGGCACCTGCCGCGCCGACTGGGTGAGGTAGCGGCCGTCGGTGCAGAACACCGTGGTGTCGTCGCCGTCCGCGTCGACCAGCACGGCGGCGTTCGAGCCCGTGAACCCGGTGAGGTACCGGACGTTCAGGAGGTTCGTCACGAGCAGCGCGTCCAGGTTCGCGGCCTGGAGCTCCCGGCGCAGGGCGTTTCGGCGTGCGGCGTACGACGACATGTTCCGCAGCGTACGGCCAGTCCTAAGCTGTCCGCATGCGTCCTTGGTTCGTCCGTGCGTTGTGGATGGGGCTCCTGCACGGGGCTGTGCAGACCGGCGTGGCGGCCGTGGGCGTGCGCAGTCCCGAGGCCGGGTCGGTCCGCCCCATCGCCCTCGGGCTGCTGATCGCCGCCGCGGTCATCTGGGGTGCCGTCGACACGCTGCGCGACCTCGAGGGGCGCGGCATGCAGTGGTTCGTCGCCGCGCTGATCGCCGGGCCGTTCGCCGGGGCGCTGGGGGTGATCGGGTCGGCGCTGCTGGTCGACCAGACCGGTCAGGAGGCTCTGTGGGTGGCGCTCACGGGCGGGGCGGCGTTCACGGCGTTGCTCGTGCTGGCGCCGGCGGGGCTCGGGATGCTGCTGGGCGGGTTCCTGGCGCGCAAGGACTCGGCTAGTCCCCAGCGCTGACGGTGAGCAGGTAGCGCGCCGACGTGCGGAAACCGTCCGCCTCTCCCTCGACGAGCAGCTCGTGCTCCCCCGGGCTCAACGGCGGGATCCACGCCCACAACCCGCACGCCTGAGCCTGCACGCGACCCTCGCGCACCCCCAGGACGTTGCCCTTCGCGGCCGGGAAGCTGATCCCGACCGGCGCGATCCGCCGCAGCTCCACCACCTGCCCGTCGAGCGTCACCGAGCCCGTCGCGACGGCCAGGAACGACGTGCAGTTGCTGGTCGCGTTGACCGCGGGCCCGGCCAGCGGACGCCCGGCCGGCACCTCGCACCTGCGGCTCACCTCGCCACCGAACGTCCCGGCGAAGAACCAGACGTCCCGCGGCTGGGCCTCGGCGCACCACTGCCCGGTGTCGTCGACGACCGGGTTGCGGTTCTCCGGCGTCGCCGCCGCCCACGTCCACCACTGCGCCTGCAGGTCCTTGTCGGACAACCGTTCTGCGCCCGCCGACGGCGTCGTCGCGCTGACGGGCGAGGGCTGCGGCCCCGCGGTGGCACATCCGGCCAGGAGCAGGGCGAACGCGGCGATGAACGGTCTCGGCACGAGCGGCATCTTCGCACGCTCAGGCGGCCACCAGCTCGATTTCGAAGCCGTCCTCGTTCTCCAGGAACGCCGCGTAGTGGTCCGGTCCGCCCGCGTGGGGGTGGAGGTCCGCGAACATGAGCCGCCAGCCGTGCGCCTCGGACTCCCGCGTCAGCCGGTCGACGTCGGCGCGGGTGCCCGCGTGCAGGGCGAGGTGGTTCAGGCCGGCTTTCATCCGGTCGTGGGAACCGGTCAGCGCCGGCGACCGCTCGACCACGACGTAGGTCTCGCCGAGCTTCCAGCTGACCCCCGCGCTCCAGCGCTGGTGCTCGGCCCAGCCGAGCGCGGTGAAGATCCACCCGAACGACGCCTCGGCGCGGCAGAGGTCCGGCACCCATAACTCGATGTGGTGAATCATGCCCGCTCCCCCGGTGGTGTCCGTTTTTTGGCAATTGATCGACGCGGTGGACGTGCCGAAATCGAATGCATGTGCAACCAGGCGTCTGGTGCGGTCCACGACGGCGGCACGGTGCTGCAGGTCCACGAGGTCGGCGGCGACATCGTGCTCCACCGCGGGCCGGCCCGCCGCGACCGGGCCGGGCGGACGAAGGTGCGAACGGCACGGGCGCTGGTCCTGCTGCTGCTGATCGCCGCCGGGCAGTACGCGATCAGCGCCCTCGGCGACGGCACGTTCCCGGACGCCGCGACCGTCCGTCCCATCGGCGCGGACGAGAAGAAGATCATCAGGCTGGTCGACGAGAAGCTGCGGCAGTGCGCGCGGGAGGTCGTCCCCATTCCCGTGAACTGCCCGCAGCGCAGCGCCGCCGAGCACATGCACTTCGGGAAGTGGGCCATCCGCGGCTTCCCGACCGACGGCATGCGGGTCGTGTGGCGCGGGACGCGGGCCTACGTGAGCGGTACCGCGATCATGACCATGAACTACCTCACCTCCAACGGCACCGGCGACGACCTGGACAGGACGCGCTTCTCCGCCGAGGTCCGGTGGCACGAGGGCGACCTGACGACCGCGGACGTCGACCTGCTGCCGTACCGCGACCTCGGGCCGATCCGCAAGCGCGGCTTCGAGCTGGCCGAGTCAGCCGTCAGAGAGGCGATCGACGAGGCGTTCGACATCTGCACGAGGTCCACCGAGTCGCCCATGGTGCCCATCTGCCCTCGCGCCGAGGACACGCCGGTGATGCAGGGGGTGAAGTGGCAGCTCAACAAGAGCCCGGTGGCCAACCCGCCGCGTGTCGTGCACGACCACGAGTTCGGGCTCGTGCTGGTGACCGGGAGCTACTCGGTCATGGCCTGGTCGCAGGACGATCGGCTGGTGTACACGCAGCTCGGCAATTACCGGGCCACTCTGGTGCGGGTCGCCAACGGCATCGCGCGAGTGCTGCAGATCCAGCACCTGCCCCAGGGCCCGGCTCCTACGATCGGCCGATGAAGATCGTGACGAACGACGAGCGACCCGATCTGCAAGGCAACGCCCAGGCTGCGCTGCGGGACGGCTGGCCCGCGTTCGTCCTGCGCGGCCAGGTTCCCCGGGACCACCGCGACGCCGTGGCGAGGTACTTCCCCGACTACGACGTGCTGCTCCTCGATGACGACGACACCGTGCTCGCGCGGGCGACCGCCGTGGCGCTGAGCTGGGACGGTGAGACGGCGGCGCTGCCGGCCGGCGGGTACGACGGCGCCCTGGTCGCGGCCGTCACCGGGCACGAGAACGGCGTCTCGCCCGACACCCTGTGCGTGGTGGCCGCGACCGTGCGGTCCGACCGCACCGGGGGCGGGCTGGCCGGGAAGGTGCTCACGGCCCTGCGCGGCCGGGCCGCGCAGGCAGGTCTCGCGCGGGTGGTCGTGCCGGTCCGGCCGACGCTCAAGGCGGCCTACCCGCTGACGTCGATGGCGGACTTCCAGCAGTGGACCCGCGACGACGGCCTGCACCTCGACCCGTGGATCCGCACGCACCAGCGCCTCGGCGCCACGATCCTCGGACCCGCGCCCCGGTCGATGGTCGTGTCCGGCACCGTGGCGCAGTGGGAGGGGTGGACCGGCATGGCGTTCCCGCGGTCCGGCCGCTACGTCGTGCCGGGAGGGCTGGACCTCCTCGCGGTCGACCGGGAGCGCGACCAGGGGCTCTACGAGGAGACGAACCTCTGGATGCGCCACCCGGACACCACGACCGGCAGGTGACACGCACCCGCTCGCGCAACGACATCTCGGGCGACGTCCGGACAGGTGGCCCGGGCGCACGACGAGCGCGAGGCGGGCTTGCGCTACTTCTGCTCGAGCGACAGCCAGCGCAGCGCGAGCAGGTAGCCCTCCACGCCCAGGCCCACGATGACGCCGCTCGCCACCGCCGAGATGACGCTGTGGTGCCGGAACTCCTCGCGCCGGTGGATGTTCGAGATGTGCACCTCGACCAGCGGGGCGGTGAGCTGCGAGCACGCGTCGCGCAGCGCGATCGAGTAGTGCGTCCAGGCCGCGCCGTTCAGCACGACCGGGATCGAGGCGTCGGCGGCCTCGTGCAGCCACCCCACCATCTCGCCCTCGTGGGCGGTCTGGCGGACCTCGACGTCGAAGCCGAGGTCCTTGCCCTCTGCGACGCACATCTCGACGAGGTCGGCGTGCGTGGTGCTGCCGTAGATGAGCGGCTCGCGGGTGCCGAGGCGGTCGAGGTTCGGGCCGTTGAGGACGAGGACCTTCACAGCAGCACCGTCCCGCCGGGGGACTTCGGCTCGGCGGCGACGGCCGAGTAGGCGGCGGCGATCAGGGCCGGGTCGGGGCCTTCCAGGCGGCCGGGCTTGGCGAGGCCGTCGAGGACGACGAAGCGCAGCACGCCCGCCTTGTTCTTCTTGTCGACCTTCATGCCCTCCATGAGCTGCGGGAGGCCGTCCGGGTCGTAGGTCGTCGGCAGGCCGAGCAGTTCCAGGACGCGCTTGTGGCGGTCGGCGGTCTCGTCGTCGAGGCGGCCCGCCAGGCGGGCCAGTTCGGCGGCGAAGACCAAGCCCACGCTGATGGCGGCGCCGTGGCGCCAGCGGTAGCGCTCGCGGCGCTCGATGGCGTGGCCGAGGGTGTGGCCGTAGTTGAGGATCTCGCGCAGCGACGACTCGCGCAGGTCGTTCGAGACGACGTCGGCCTTGATCTGGATCTTGCGGCGGACGAGCTCCGCGAGCACGTCGCCGGTCGGGTCCAGGGCGGCCTGCGGGTCGGCCTCGATCAGGTCGAGGATGACCGGGTCGGCGATGAAGCCGCCCTTCACGACCTCGGCCATGCCGGCGATGAGTTCGTTGCGCGGCAACGTCTCCAGCGTCGCGAGGTCGACGAAGACGACCTCGGGCTCGTAGAACGTGCCGACGAGGTTCTTGCCCGCGTCGGTGTTGATGCCGGTCTTGCCGCCCACGGCGGCGTCGACCATGCCCAGCATGGTGGTCGGGATGTTGACCAGGCGCACGCCGCGCATCCAGGTGGAGGCGACGAAGCCGGCGAGGTCGGTGACCGCGCCGCCGCCGAGGCCCACCACGACGTCGCTGCGGGACAGGCCGATCTTGCCGAGCACGTCCCAGCAGAAGCCGGCGACGGCGAGGTCCTTGCCGTCCTCGGCGTCGGGCACCTCGACGCGGTGCGCGTCGATGCCCGTCGCCTTCAGCTCGTCGACCAGCACCTCGGCCGTGGCGGCCAGGGTCGGCTGGTGCACGATCGCGACCTTGGCGGTGCCCTCGAGGTGCGCGACGATCTCGCCCAGCAGGCCACGGCCGATCACGACGAGGTACGGCTTCTCGGCGTTGACCTCGACGGTCAGCGGCTCGGTCATTCCCCTACTCCCTCGATCACCGCGTCGGTCACCTGCTGCGGATCGAGCGCGTCCGTCAGGACCTCGACCGTCGCGACCTCGCGGTACAGCGGCAGGCGCGCGTCCAGCAGCGCCTTGAAGGTGGAGCGCGGGTTCACGCCGGACAGCAGCGGCCGCGCGGACGACAGCCCGGTGCGGCGCACGCCCTCGGCCATGCCCACGTTCAGGAAGACGACGGTGTGCTCCCGCAGGCGCTCACGGGTCGTGGCGGACAGCACCGCTCCCCCGCCCAGCGCCAGCACGCCCTCGTGCTCGACGAGGGCCTTGGCGACCGCGTCCTCTTCCAGGGCGCGGAAGGCGGGCTCGCCGTCGTCGGTGAAGATGTCCGAGATCGGCTTGCCGGCCAGGGCGACGATGTCCGCGTCGACGTCGCGGAACGGCACGCCGAGCCGGGCGGCCAGCAGCTCGCTGACGGTGGTCTTCCCGGCTCCGGGAGGACCGACCACCACGCAGCGGGGGCTCACATGCCCTCCCAGCGGGCTTCCAGCGCCTTGAGGTAGGCGTGGGCGTTGCGGCGCGTCTCGTCGAGCGAGTCGCCACCGAACTTCTCCAGCGCGGCCTCGGCGAGCACGAGCGCCACCACGGACTCCAGCACGACGCCGGCGCGCGGAACGGCGCAGACGTCCGAGCGCTGGTGGATCGCGACGGCGGGCTCGCCGGTGCGGACGTCCACCGTGGACAGTGCGCGGGGGACGGTCGAGATCGGCTTCATCGCCACGCGGGCGCGCAGGACCTCGCCGTTGGTGATGCCGCCTTCGAGGCCACCGGCGCGGTTCGAGCGGCGGGTGACGCCGACGGGGCCGCTGCCCCGGTCGATCTCGTCGTGCGCCTGCGAGCCCCAGCGCTGTGCGGTGGTGAAGCCGTCGCCGATCTCCACGCCCTTCATCGCCTGCACGCCCATCAGGGCGGCGGCCAGGCGGGCGTCGAGGCGGCGGTCCCAGTGCACGTGCGAGCCGAGGCCCGGCGGCAGGCCGTACGCGAGCACCTCGATGACGCCGCCGACGGTGTCACCGGCGTCCTTGACGGCCTCGACCTCGGCGACCATCGCGTCGGTGCCGCGCTGGTCGAAGCAGCGCACCGGCGAGTCGTCGATCGCGGCCAGGTCGTCCGGCGTGGGCAGCGCCGCGTCGTCGGGCGTGCGGGCCCCGCCGATCGACACCACGTGGCTGAGGACCTGCACGCCGAGCAGCTGCTGCAGGAACTGCCGGGCCACCGTGCCGAGGGCCGTGCGCGCGGCGGTCTCGCGGGCGGACGCGCGTTCGAGGACGGGCCGGGCCTCGTCGAAGCCGAACTTCTGCATGCCCGGCAGGTCGGCGTGGCCGGGACGCGGGCGCGTGAGGGCCTCGTTGCGACCGGTCGGCTTGAGCAGGCCCGGGTCGACGGGGTCGGCGGACATGACCGTCTGCCACTTGGGCCACTCGGAGTTGCCGATGGTGACCGCGACCGGACCGCCCTGGGTCTTGCCGTGGCGCACGCCGCCGAGGATCTGGACCTCGTCCTGCTCGAAGCCCATGCGGGGCGAGCGACCGAACCCGAGCCTGCGGCGCTCGAGCTGGGCGACGAGGTCCTCGGTGGTCACCTCGACTCCGGCGGGCATGCCCTCCAGGACGGCGACGAGGGCGGGGCCGTGTGACTCTCCAGCGGTGATCCAGCGCAGCACGTTGACCATCCTTTCACAATGTCACCAACGCCCAGGTGGCGGCCAGCAGGCCTGGCCCGTGCGGCACCGCGCGCGCACGTCTCAGGGCCGCGACCACGAGCGTGACCGCGCCGGCCAGGATCGCCGCAGGTAGGAGCGACGGCAGCGGGAGCGCGGCGCCGAGCGAGAAGGCGAGCTTGACGTCCCCGCCGCCCATGAGCGCCGGTCTCCAGCGCCGGACGGCGAGGTGCGCGCCGCCGAAGACCACCGCCGCGAGCGCCGCCGCTCCCAGTCCGTGGAACCGCAGGAGCAGCAGCCCGGCGCCCAGCGGGAGGGTGAGCGCGTCCGGCAACCGGTGGTGCCGCAGGTCGGTCGTCGCGAGCACGACGCCGAACCAGGCCAGCAGGTACGACGAGGGTGGCGCGTCCAGGGCGGCGGCGACCGTCCACAGCGAACCCAGCGCGAACGAGAGCAGGACCGTGGTCATGGCGACCACGGTCCTGCTCGGCACGTACGGGACCAAGTCCCGGGCTGTCGTGAACGGTCCGTTCACGACAGCGCGGCGCTCCGGGCGGCGAGAGCGCTCGGAGAAGTCGTTTCAGCGAGACCAGTCGAACAGGGCGTCGTTCGCCGCCACGTCCTTGTCCAGCGCGAGGTCACCGAGCACCTCGGCCGACGCGTCCAGCGCGATCACCGGGCAGATCGGCGCGAACCCGGCCGCCTCGACCTCGGCCGGGTCCCACGTCACGATGCGCTGACCGGCGCGCACCTCCTCGCCCTTGACGACGTGGAGCTCGAAGCCCTCGCCCTTGCGCTTCACGGTGTCGATGCCCAGGTGGACGAGAACCGCGGCACCGTCGGCGCCCGCGACCACGAACGCGTGCGGGTGCAGCGTCACGACGGTGCCGTCGAGCGGCGAGACCACGTCGGCCTTGGACCGGAGCGGTTCGACCGCGACGCCGGGACCGACCATCGCCTGCGAGAAGACCGGGTCGGGAACCGCGGAGAGCGCGACCACGCGGCCGGCCACGGGGCTGCCGACGCGCAGGCTCACAGGAGGTCCTCGATGTCCGACGCGATGGTGTCCGCCTCGGGGCCGACGACGACCTGGACGACGTTGCCGGAACGCATGACCCCGTGTGCTCCCAAGGCCTTCAGGGCCTTCTCGTCGACGACGGAGCCGTCCTCCAGCTCACACCGCAGCCGGGTGATGCACGGCTCGATCTCGACGATGTTGTCGGCGCCGCCCAGCGCCTCGAGGATCTTCTTCGCCTTCTCGTCAGCCACGTTCGTACCTCTCGTTCCCGTAACAGCGGTTGACACCCGCTCGGTGCGCGGAGCATTCTCCCGCACCAACTGGTCTAGACCGGAAAGTACCACTAGCGAGGAGGTGAGCGAGTGCACGAGATCGTGGACGGGCCCAAGCCCAAGCACGCGCAGCTCCGCGAGATCCTGCGCAGGCTCGCCGAACAGGAGCTGGCTCCCGGCTCGCCGATCCCCTCGGAGCGGGACCTGGCGGAGCGGTACGGGGTCTCCCGCATCACCGTGCGGGCCGCGGTCGGCCAGCTGGTCGCCGACGGCCTGCTCACCCGGGCCAAGGGACGCGGGACGTTCACCGCCAAGCGGCGCTACGACCTGCAGCTCTTCCTCGCCTCGTTCACCTCGGACATGAAGGCGCGCGGGGTCGAACCCAGCACCGAGGTGCTCAGCTGCGGCCAGGCCGCGCCGGGTTCCAAGGCCTCGCTGGGCCTCGAACCCGACGAGTACGCGTACCGCGTCGTGCGGCTGCGCAAGGCCGATGGCGCCCCCCTCGCGCTCGAGGCCGGCTGGTACAGCCCGCACATGCTCCCCGAGCTCGACCGATGCGATCTGACCGGGTCGATCTACGAGATCATCGCGACCCGGTACGGGATCCAGCTCGACCACGCGCGGCAGACCGTGTGGGCCGAGACCGCCGACGCGGAGACCGCGAAGGCGCTCGACGTCCGCAAGGGCAGCCCGCTCCTCGTGTTCAGGAGGGTCGCCAGCTCCGAGGGGCGGCCCTGCGAAGACGTCACTTCCTGGTACCGGGGCGATCTCTACCAGGTGACCATGCAACTGGACCGGACCGTCCCGGGTTCCGGACCGAACTCCGCCAAGGGAGGAACCCGATGAGCACGGACGCCGCAACCGGTGGTCGTGAGATCAAGGGCCTCGCCACGTTGCAGCGCTTCGGTCGCAGCCTCATGCTGCCGATCGCCGTGCTGCCCGCGGCAGGTCTGCTGCTCCGCTTCGGTCAGCCCGACATGCTGGGCAAGGACGGCCTGGGCTGGAACGCCGTCGCCTCGGTGATCGGTGCGGCGGGCGACGCGCTGTTCAGCAACCTCGCCCTGCTGTTCGCCGTCGGCATCGCCGTCGGTTTCGCACGGCGCGGTGACGGCTCCACGGCGCTCGCGGGCGTCGTCGGCTACGTCGTGCTGACGAGCGTGTTCAAGGCGATGTCCCCGCTGGTCCTCGACCAGCCGACCGACCCGGCCGCCAAGCCCGAGGTGATCAACTACGGTGTCCTCGGCGGTATCGTCGTCGGCATCCTGACCGCCCTGCTGTGGCAGAAGTACCACCGCATCAAGCTGCCCCCGTACCTGGCGTTCTTCGGTGGCCGCCGGTTCGTCCCGATCATCGTCGCCGGCGTCATGACGATCATCGGCGTCCTGCTCGGCCTGGTCTACCCGTGGTTCGACGCGGGCCTGACCGCCATCGGCGAGTGGGTCACCGGCAGCACGATCATCGGTGCCTTCATCTACGGTGTCGTCAACCGCCTGCTGATCCCGCTGGGTCTGCACCACATCGTCAACAACGTCGTGTGGTTCCAGTTCGGCGAGTACAACGACAAGACCGGTGACATCCCGCGCTTCCTCGCGGGCGACCCGACCGCCGGCACGTTCCAGACCGGCTTCTTCCCCATCCTGATGTTCGCCCTGCCGGCCGCGGCGCTCGCGATCGTGCACACCGCGCGCCCGAGCCAGCGCAAGCTCATCGGCGGCATCATGGGCTCCGCCGCCCTCACCGCGTTCATCACCGGTGTGACGGAGCCGCTCGAGTTCGCGTTCATGTTCGTCGCGTGGCCGCTGTACCTGATCCACGCCGTGCTGACCGGTACGTCGCTCGCCATCTCCAACGCCCTGGGCGCCCACGACGGGTTCTCGTTCTCGGCCGGTGCGATCGACTTCATCCTGAACTGGAACATCGCGACCAAGCCGTGGCTGCTGCTCATCCTCGGCGCGGTCTACGCGGTGATCTACTACTTCCTGTTCCGCTTCGTCATCACCAAGTGGAACCTGAAGACGCCGGGACGCGAGGACGACGAGTCCCCGGAGGCCGACGAGAGCGTCGTCGGCAGCGCCGGTGACACCGCCGTGCGCGAGAAGCGCACCCGCGACGACCAGCAGTAAGCACAGCAAGCTCTACCGGGAGGAATCATCATGGCCGAGCGACGGGTAACCGTGGCCAGCAAGGTCGGACTGCACGCCCGGCCCGCCGCACTGCTGGCGAAGGCCGCCGCCGACCAGCCGGTGACGGTCACCATCCGCAAGGACGACGGCGAAGCCGTTGACGCGGCGAGTGTCCTGGGTCTGATGACCCTGGGCGCCATGCACGGTGACGAGGTGGTGCTCAGCGCCGACGGGGACGGAGCGGACGCCGCTCTGGACGCCATCGCCGAACTGATCGCCACCGACCACGACGAGTGATCCGGGCCGCGGGTGGTCCCGGTCGCCCCGACGGGCGGGACCACCCGCGACCCATCCGAAGTGCAGCACCACCCCCGCGGTCACGACGCCGGCGAGAGCCGACGGCGTGGCCTGCGGGTAGCTCACCACCAGCCACACCCCGCCGACGGCCAGCAGCGGCGGCACGACCAGGCCCGCGGTCCACCTGCGCAGCACGAGGAACGCGAGAACCGAGACCAGCAGCGCCGCGCCGAGCGTGTCGCTGAACCGGTGCCAGCCGAGCGACACCGTCTCCGCCGCCACCGCCCCCGCGCCGAAAGCCCCCGGCACCGCCACGAACAGCGCGAACCGCCGGGGCACCGCCATCGTCACCGCGACCACCGACGCCACCGCCGCGGCCGTGTGTCCGCTCGGGAAGCTGTTGTGCACCAGCACGGCGTCGTCGTCCAGCGGTGGCCGCACCAGCAAGTGCAGCTTCAGGACCTGAGCACCCAGCACCGATCCGCCGAGGACGAGCAACGGCGCGAACGCCTTCCTGCGCGCGAACAGGACCACGAGAACCGCGGCCACCATGATCACCACGTCCACGTTGGACGCCCACGAGCGTTGAAGTGACAGCTCGGGCAACGCGGCGTTCTCCGCCTTCTGCCCGAACGACGTCCACACCAGCGCGAAGTACGTGAAGAGGAATCCCAGCAAGCTTCCGGCCATGCGTTCGAGGCTCCGCGCGCCGGGATATGGGAACGTCCACGCCATGTCATGGTTCCGCTACAGAACCGGCCAGGGCGCTCCTGCCTGCCGATAATGGATCTCGTGGCGATGGTCTTGCTGGTCGAGGACGACCCCGGTGTGCGCGAAGGACTCGGACTGGCGCTGCGCCGCCAGGGACACGACGTGCGTGCGGCGGGGACGGGCGAGGAAGGCGTGGAGAAGCTGCGCGAGTCCCGTCCCGACATCGTGGTCCTCGACATCATGCTGCCGGGCATCGACGGCTTCGAGACCTGCCGACGGATGCGGTCGCAGGCCGAGGTGCCGATCATCGTGCTGACCGCGCGCGGTGACGACTTCGACGTGGTCGCGGGCCTGGAGGCGGGCGCGGACGACTACGTGGTGAAGCCGGTCGAGCCGCGCGTGCTGGAGGCCCGCATCCGCGCGGTGCTGCGCCGGACCGTGCCCGAGCCGTCGTCGGTGGAGCGGCACGGCTCCCTGCTGATCGATCGGGCAGGGCTGCGGGTCCTCAAGGACGACGTGAAGGTCTCGCTCACGCCGACCGAGCTGAAGCTGCTCCTCGAGCTCTCCCGCACCCCCGGCCGGGTGCTGACCCGCCAGCAGATCCTCGAAGCCGTCTGGGAGCACGACTACCTCGGCGACTCCCGCCTGGTCGACGCGTGCGTCCAGCGGCTGCGCGCCAAGATCGAGGACGTGCCGTCCGAGCCCCGCTACGTGCACACGGTGCGCGGCTTCGGTTACCGCTTCGACCCGCGATGAGGTCGTTGTTGCGCGGCCTGAAGCCGAGGCTGATGGCCGCGTTCCTGCTCCTGACGGTCCTCGGCGCGGTGGGAGCGGCGGGCGCCTCCTACGCGACCGCCCGCACGTTGCTGCTGGAGGACGCCCAGGACGGCTTCATGAACCCGCTCGTGGGGGACGTCCGCGACTACGCGCCCCGCCTGACCGTTCCGCCGGCGCAGCAGGACCTGGAGGACTTCGCCAAGTACCTGCGTGGCTCCGCGGTCGTGCTCTACGGGGACCTGCGCTCCCACCACGGCCCCGACCCGTCGTTCATCCCGGCGGAGATGCGCGAGGCCCTGAAGACCAGCAGGACGATCCTCTGGCAGCGTCGCACCGACAACGGGAACCCGCACCTGGTCGTCGGAATGCCGCTCGTGCACGCCGACGGCACGGCGACCGGCGTGGAGGTGTGGGCCGCCACCGACCTCGACGTCACGAGGGCCGCGATCAACAGCTTCTCCACCGGCGCCTGGGTCGGCGTGAGCCTGGTGGTCCCCGTCGCCCTGGGCCTCGCCCTCTTCACGGCCCGCGGCGTCCTGCGCCCGGTCCGCAGGCTGGGCGCCGCCGCCCGCGCCCTGGGCGCCGGCCGCCTGGACACGAGGGTCGACGAACGGGGCTCCGACGAGCTCTCCGACCTCGCCCGCACGTTCAACCGCGCCGCCGAGCAGCTGGAAGCCTCCCAGGCCGCCTCCCGCCGCTTCGTGGCGGACGTCTCCCACGAGCTCCGCACGCCGCTGACGGCGATGAACGCCGTGACCGCCGTCCTGGACGAGGACGCCGACACCCTGCCCCCGGACACCGCCGTGGCCGCCCGCCTGGTCTCGGCAGAGACCCGCAAGCTCACCCGCCTGGTCAACGACCTGATGGAGATCTCCCGCTTCGACGAGGGCCGCAACGTCCTCGAGCTCGACGAGTGGGACATCGGCACCGCGGTCCGCGACACCCTCGCCGCCCGCGGCTGGACCAGCTCGGTCGAGGCCACCCTCCCACCGGGCGTGATCGGCAGGGTCGACCGCCGCCGCCTCGACGTCATCGTCGCCAACCTCGTCGGCAACGCCCTGAAGCACGGCGGCACCCCGGTCCGCGTGGCGGTGCGCGAAGACGCCGTCGAGGTGGCCGACAACGGCCCCGGCATCTCCGAAGAGGCCCTCCCCCACCTCTTCGACCGCTTCTACAAGGCAGACACGGCCCGCTCCCGTTCCGAGGGCAGCGGACTGGGATTGGCGATCGCATGGGAGAACGCACGCCTGCACGGCGGCACGATCGAAGCGGCCAACGCCCCCTCGGGCGGCGCGGTCTTCACCTTGCGCTTGCCCTGGTGACGCTCACGGCGTGCGGCATCCGCCCCACCCCGGTCCTGACCGGCGGCGAGGCCCCCACCGTCTCCGCCCACGCACTGACCGTCTACCTCGTCAACGCCGGCCGCGACGGCCTGGTCCGCAGGACCCGCACCCACATCGGCACCGTGGACATCACCACGGCCATGAACTCCCTGCTGGCCGGCCTGACCGAGGAGGAGGAGGAACTGGGCCTGGTCACGGAAGTCCCGGAAACCACGGCGAAAGCGATCGCCGTGCTCAACGTCATCGTCATGCCCGAAGGCACCGAGCCACCGACCAAGTGGGCGCTGTTCCAGGTGCACTGCACAGCTCTGGCGAGCCGCGCGAAAGTGGCGGGCGTGCCGACGTCGGACGTCAACTGCTCCTAGACCGCGCAACCGTCCACATGCAACGAACGCACCACCCGCCCGGCACAGGAACGGCAATCGGCGCACTCGAGAACCCGCCGTACTCGTCCTCGACGACAACCAGCGCCGAAAGCGCTACGCGCGAGCCGCCAACGCGGCTCCCAACGCCTCCCGCATGACGTCCCGAGGCGCATCCATCCCGGTGAACAGCTCGACCTGACCGAAAGCCTGGTGCAGCAACATGTCCAGCCCCGTCGCCAACCGGGCGCCGGAACCCCGGACCGCATCGGCGACGGGCGTGGGCCAGGGGTGGTAGATCACGTCCAGCACGAACGGCGCCCGCGCCAGGTCACCGGCCAGCGACTCGGTGGCAGCCGCGGGCACGGTCGACACCAGCACGTCACATCCGGCAGCGAGCGAACCGACGTCCACTGAGGACAGCGGCAGGACCTCCACCGCCACGCCCACCCGTTCAGCGGTCCGAACGGCCTCCCCGGCCCGGGATGGATCCCGCACCACCAGGGAAACCGAGGAGACCCCCAGCTCGGCGAACCCGGCCAGCGCGGCGGTAGCGGTCCCGCCCGCCCCGAGCACCACGCCGCGAGCCCCGCCGGAGAAACCCTTCTCCCGCAGGGCCCCTACGACACCGTCGACATCGGTGCAGTCCGCGTGCCACCCGGACTCGGTGCGCACCAACGTGTTCGCCGCCCCCACGGCCGAGGCCCGCGAGGTCACCGACGAGGCGAAGGCCAGAGCCGCGCGCTTCGTCGGCATCGTGCACGACAGCCCGACCCACTCCGGCCCCAGCGAGGACACGAGCGATGGCACCGCGTCCTCGGCGCACTCCAGCCGCGTGTACTCCCAGTCGAGGCCGAGCGCGGCGTAAGCGGCGTTGTGCAGCACGGGAGAGAGGGAGTGCTCGATCGGCGAACCGATCACCGCCGCCTTGCGCCGCATCAGTAGACGTTCTCCCTCTGGGCCTTCTGGTCGTTGGCGTTGTGCTCCTCGAACGTGTTCGCGAAGCAGGAGGTGCCGTCCTTCTGGCACTTCACGAAGTACAGCATCTCGCCGGCCTCGGGATTGATGGCGGCGGCGATGGCCTGCTGCGACGGCGAGCCGATCGGGGTGGGCGTCAGGCCCTGGTTGATGTAGGAGTTGTACGGCCCCTGTGCGTTGCGGTCCGCGTCGGACGTGCGGATGTGGGGCTGGTTGTTCTTGTAGTTGATGGTCGAGTCGAACTGCAGGGGCATCGGCTTCTTGATGCGGTTGTAGATGACCCGCGAGACCTTGCCGAAGTCCTTCTCGATCGCTTCCTTCTCGATCAGCGAGGCGATGACCAGGACCTCGTACGGCCGGAAGCCGGTGTTCATGGTGCCGCCGGGGATGCCGGCGCCCTGCAGCTTCTGGGCGGAGGACACGATGACGCTGCGGAGCAGCTCGACCGCGCTCACGCCGGGCTTGACCTGGTACACGCCGCGCATGATCAGGCCTTCGAGGCGGAACTGCGGGTCGGCGCGCTTCACGTCGGAGATCGCCCAGTCCGGCACGCCGAGGGCGACCGGGTCGGTCTGCTCGGCGGCGGCCTTGATCTCGTCGAACGTCAGGCACTTCTTCGCGCCGTCCTTCTCCGTGCAGCTCGCGTCAGCGAGCTGGGAGTAGACGCCCTTGACCGTCTTGTCGCCCACCTTGATGTCGGTGAGCTTCAGGCCGCCGACGATCTGCACGGCCGGCACCCTGGTCTTCGGGTCGATCATGCGGGCCACGGCCTCCTGGCCCGACATCTTCGTCTTCATCAGGTAGAAGCCGGGCTGGATCGACGTCACGCGGGCGTCGGTCTTGCTGGCCTCGGTGAAGGCGCGCGCGGAGGCGATGACGCCGTTGTCGTACAGGGTCGACGCGATCTTGCTGACCGGGTCGCCGTCCTGGACCTCCACGATCGCGTCGGCCTCGCCGGCACCCGAGAAGTCCTCGAACGAGCCGATGCCGCGCAGCTCCTGGTAGCCGTAGTACGCGCCGCCCATGCCGACGGCGAGGACCAGTGCGACGACCAGCCACAGGACCGTCTTCTTGCGCTTCTTCGCCTTGGCGCGCGCGGTGTCACGCTCGCGGTCGCGCTTGCGGACCGGGCGTCGCTCTTCCACGTCGGGGTCGGTGAACAACCCGAGGTCGTCGCTCACACTTCGTCCTTTCGGGCGGCCACGGAACGGGCCCGCGCGTCCAGCCAAGACTGCAGGATCTCAACAGCGGCAGCCTGGTCGACCACGGCACGCTGCTTCTTGCCCTTCACACCGCGCTGCGCCAGCACCCGGCTCACCACGACCGTCGTCAGCCGCTCGTCGCTCAGCCGGACCGGCACGGGGGCGACCCGCTCGGCGAGCGCGGTGGCGTACCTGGTCGCCGCCTCCGCCGCCGGGCCGTGACGTCCTGCCAGCGTTCTGGGCAGACCGACCACGACCTCGACGACGTCATGCTCGGCCACGAGACGTACGAGCTCGGTGAGGTCCGAGCCGCGTTTCTCGTCACGCTGGAGAGTAACCAGCGGAGTCGCCAAAAACGCGCCCGGGTCGCTGAGAGAAATTCCCACTCGAACCGATCCGACGTCGACGCCGAGCCTCCGTCCGAGGCCCGGATCGTCGACGCCAGGCGAATCAGTGCTGCTCAAGCACCTTGTCCAGTTCGTTGGTGAGAGCCGTGATGGCCTCGGGGACACCGGCGGGGTTGGTGCCACCGCCCTGGGCGAGGTCGGGCTTGCCGCCACCGCGGGCGGCGATGGCCGGGCCGAACACCGGGACGAGCTTGCCGGCGGCCAGGCCCAGGTCGCGGGCGGCGGCCGTCGTGGCGACCACGAAGCTCACCTTGTCGCCGTCGACCGAGAACAGGGCCACGACACCGGGCTTGCTGCCCAGGCGGTTGCGGACCTCGCCACCGAGCGTGCGCAGGTCGTTGCCCGTCACGCCCTCCAGGCCGAGGGCCACCAGCGACAGGCCGCGTACGTCGAGGGCCTTGTCGGCCAGCGACCCGGCGTTGCCGAGCAGCTGGGCGGCGCGGACCTTCTCGAGCTCCTTCTCGGCGGCCTTCAGGCGCTCGACCAGGGACTCGATCCGCTCGGGCAGACCGTCGGAGCCGACCTTGAGCATGTCGGAGAGGTTCTGCACGATGGCGCGTTCCTTGGCGAGGAACCGCATGGCCTCGATGCCGACGTAGGCCTCCAGGCGGCGCACGCCGGAGCCGACCGACGACTCACCGAGCAGGGTGATCGGGCCGATCTGCGACGAGTGCTCGACGTGGGTGCCACCGCAGAGCTCGCGCGACCACGGGCCACCGATCTCGATGACGCGCACGGTCTCGTCGTACGTCTCGCCGAACAGGGCGACGGCGCCCATCTCCTGGGCACCGGCCATGTCGGTGTAGACGATGCTGACCGGCAGGTCCTTGCGCACGGCGAGGTTCGAGACCTCTTCGATCTCCGAGCGGGCCTCGGCGGACAGGCCACCGGTCCAGGCGAAGTCGAGGCGCAGGTAACCGGGCTTGTTGTACGAGCCGCTCTGCAGGGCCGACGGGCCGAGCACCTGGCGCAGGGCGGCGTGCACGACGTGCGTGCCCGAGTGGCCCTGGCGGGCGCCGACGCGCCACTCCGGGTCGACGCGGGCCTCGACGTGCTCGCCCTCGGCGATCTCGCCGGAGCGGACGCGCACCTGGTGCACCCACAGCTTGCGGGCGACCTTCTGCACGTCGAGCACCTCGAGCTCGGCGTTGCCGGTGACGATCGTGCCGGCGTCGGACTCCTGGCCACCGGACTCGGCGTAGAGCGGTGTGCGGTCGAGGACGACCTCGACGATGTCGCCCTCCCTGGCCGACTTCACCCTGGCACCGTCGAGCACGATGCCGCGCAGCGTGGCCTCGGAGGCGAGCTCGGTGTAGCCGGTGAACTCGGTCGGGCCCTGCTCCAGCAGCTCGCGGTAGACCGACTGGTCGCCGTGGCCGGTCTTCTTGCCGGCGGCGTCGGCCTTGGCGCGGGCGCGCTGCTCGGCCATCAGCTTGCGGAAGCCGTCCTCGTCGACCGAGAGGCCGGCCTCGGAGGCCATCTCCAGCGTGAGGTCGATCGGGAAGCCGTAGGTGTCGTGCAGCTGGAAGGCCTTGTCGCCGGGCAGCGTGGCGCGGCCGTCGGACTTCACCTCGGCGGCGGCGTTCTCGAAGATCCGCGAGCCGGCGTCGAGCGTGCGGAGGAACGTGTCCTCCTCGGCCTTGAGGACCTGCTGGATGCGGGCGAAGCCGCTGACCAGCTCGGGGTAGGCCTCGCCCATCGAGTCGCGGACGACCTCGGCGAACGTCTGCAGCACCGGCTCGGTCACGCCGAGCAGGCGCGAGCTGCGGACGATGCGGCGCAGCAGGCGGCGCAGCACGTAGCCGCGGGCCTCGTTGCCGGGCGTGACGCCGTCGCCCACCAGCAGCACACCGCTGCGGGCGTGGTCGGCGATGACGCGGAAGCGGACGTCGTCGACCTCGTTGGCGCCGTACTTGCGGCCCGACAGCTCCTCGGCCCTGTTGATGACGGCGCGGACCAGGTCGGTCTCGTAGACGTTGTCGACGCCCTGCAGCAGGTAGGCGACGCGCTCGACGCCCATGCCGGTGTCGATGTTCTTCGACGGCAGCTCACCGAGGACGGGGTAGTCCTTCTTGGCGCCACCCTCGCCGCGGATGTTCTGCATGAAGACGAGGTTCCAGATCTCCAGGTACCTGTCCTCGTCGACGACCGGGCCGCCCTCCTTGCCGTAGGCGGGGCCGCGGTCGTAGTAGATCTCCGAGCACGGGCCGCACGGGCCGGGCACGCCCATCGACCAGAAGTTGTCCTCGACGCCGCGGCGCTGGATGCGCTCGAGCGGCATGCCGGCGACCTTCTGCCACAGCTCGATGGCCTCGTCGTCGGTCTCGTAGACGGTGACCCAGATGCGCTCGGGGTCGAAGCCGTAGCCGCCCTCGTCCTGGGACTTGGTGATGAGCTCCCAGGCCAGGCGGATGGCGTCTTCCTTGAAGTAGTCGCCGAGCGAGAAGTTGCCGGCCATCTGGAAGAACGTGAGGTGGCGCGTCGTCTTGCCGACCTCGTCGATGTCGGGCGTGCGCACGCACTTCTGGATGCTCGTCATCCGCGGGGCGGGCGGCGGGGCCTCACCGAGGAAGTACGGCTTGAACGGCACCATGCCGGCGTTGACGAACAGCAGGTTGGGGTCGTCGAGCAGCAGCGAGGCGCTGGGGATGTACTTGTGCCCGGCGTTCTCGAAGTGCTCGCGGAAGCGCTTGATGATCTCGTGGGTCTGCACGGGAAGGTCCTTGGAAGTTGCTGGAGGTTGTCAGGGCGCGCTTCGGAGGCGAACGGTCAGTGCTTCCCGTTCGCCCCGGGCGCTCGACGCCCCGGCGTGAATCCCGTCTGACGCTCCACGGTGTCCTGCAACTCCTGTTCCCGCTCGGCCATTCCCGCGCGCACCTCGGCCCCGAAGGAGCCGATGGCGCCGGCGAGCTCGCGCAGGCCTTCACCCACGTTAGCGCCGATGCCGGCGGGAGTCGCCTGCTTTGTCACCTCGGCGGCCTTCCTCGCGGCGAAGAGGCCGGCGGCGGCACCCAGGCCGAACCAGAAGAGGCGGCTCATCGCGAACCCCGCTTCAGGCGGCGCTTGGCGTGCTTGTTCGGCTGCTCGGCGGCCTTGCGGCGGGCCTTGACGGCCTTGCTCACGCCGTAGGACAGCGCGGCGGCCTTGACCAGCGGCCCGCCGAGCGTGGCGGTGAACAGGCTGGTGAGCGCGGAGACGTTGCCCGTGACAGCGCGCGCGTTGGCCGTGATGCCGTCGACGCGTTCGAGCTGCGTGTTCACGTGCGTGAGCGTCGTGTTGGCCTCACTGAACAACGGGTCCGTGTTCTCGTGCGCCTTGCGCATCGCGATCGTGGCCTCGTCGAAGAAGCGTGCCGCCTTGAAAGCCGGAATCGCCAGCAGCAGCACGAGCAGCACGAAGGCACCGGCGGCGAGCCACCCTGGCGACACAGATCCTCCTGGTGAACAGGCATTCGGGCTTTGGTGGGGTGAGATTACCGCGTTGCCCCGGCACCCGGCCGGGCGGCACCATTTGTTGATCTTCAACGGACCACCGCGCCGTCGACCCGCTCGCGGACGAGGCCGGCGTGGCGGGTGGTTCCGGCCGTCGCCGGGAGCCGGTGCGCACCGCGTCCGCGGTACCTCGGCCGACCCGCGCGAGCCGATTGGAACGGACCACTCGTTGACGCGCGGCTGTCACTGCCTGTGAAATACCGGTCACACAGGGCTCGACCCGCGGCCTCGCGCAGCGTGGGGTCGGGCACACCTGAGTCGACCCGCGCAGGAGGCTCCGTGAAGCCGGTGACGCACCTGGACTCCTACCGGACGCAGATCACCGCGGGGCCGCCCCCGGTCCCGGAGCTGTCGATGCCCTGGGACGCCCGCGTGGCGTGTTCGGACGGCTACGACCTGCACCTCGTCCACCGCTGGAACTCCGCACCGCACGTGGCGGCGTTCCGCCGGCAGGCCTGGACGCTGACCCGCTGGGAGGCGGAGCTGCGGGCGCAGCTCGACGGCGACGACGTCCGCCCGCTGCTGATCAGCTGGCACGGCCGCCCGGTGATCTACGCCGAGGTCTGCCGCGCGGCCCGGCACGCCGTCGGGAGCTGCTACCGGGCACGGCCGCACGACCTCGGGCTGAACCTCGCGGTCGGCGAGCTGGCGATGACCGACCGCGGCCTGGTGCGCTCGCTGCTCCCCCGGCTGACCGACGCGCTGTTCGAGGCCGACCCGCACTGCACGCGGATCGTGCTGGAGCCGGACGTGCGCAACACGCGTGCCATCCGGTCGTTCGAGGCGGGCGGGTTCGTGGCGGCCGACGAGATCGTGCTGCCGGGCAAGGTCGCGCTGCTGATGGTGTGCCACCGGTCCAGTGCCGCCGCTAGAACGCGGTGATGTCCCCCGGCGCGCGTTCCTTGCGGCTGAGCGCGCGCACCAGGTCGATCCCGCTGTGCTTGTCGAGCGCCATGCGCGTCAGCAGGTCGATGACGGTCTCGTGGACGTGGCGGGGGAACTCCGGCGTCTGCACCCCGACGCTCACCGCGAGGTCGTCGGAGTGCACGACCAGCTCCATCAGCCTGCTGACGAGGTACTCGTCCAGCGGCACCGCCCACGGCCCCCAGTGCGGCATGCGGACGCCCCGGTTCTCCTGACCGGGCAGCGACGTCTCGAGCTCCAGCAGCGCCGCCTCGACCCGGTCGGCCAGGGCACCGGGCCCCTCGGCCGCCAGCTTCTCGCCGCCCGCCCGGATGCGCGTGTGGAAGTCGGAGTCGACGTCCAGGTCGGTCCACCCGGCCCGCGCGTAGTGCTCCGCCAGCGGGACGACCGGCTCGTCACCGGCGGGGGCGCCGATCATCGACGGCAGCGGCAGCGCCTGGTAGGCCAGGTGACCGGCGAGACCGCTGACGCCGAACTCCGGCAGGGCGCTCGGCCGGTCCCAGTTCGCCGCCACCTGGTCGTGGCGCAGGAGTCCGAGCGCGATGCGGGCGGTGGTCAGGAAGTCTTCTCTGATGGTCACTTCGCCGAAGCTACCGACTCCGGCGGGCGGCGATCACCTCGTTTTCCGCGGTCGTGCCCGGGAAGGCGAGGATCGTGCGGCACGGGTTCCACGCCCGGTCACGCGGAGGGCGCGAAGCGGTTCACTCGCCCCTGATCACCCTGCGCAGGCGCGGCAGCCGTTCCGCCACAGCGCGCTCGTTGCCACGACCGGTCGGCTCGTAGTAGTCGCGGCCCACCAGCTCGTCCGGCGCGTACTGCTGCGTCAGCACGCCTTCCGGGACGTCGTGCGGGTAGCGGTAGCCCTGGGCGTTGCCGAGCTTGGCGGCACCCGCGTAGTGGCCATCGCGCAGATGCGCGGGCACGGAACCGATGGCGCCCTTGCGGACGTCCTCGATGGCCGCGTAGATCGCGGTCGTCACGGCGTTCGACTTCGGCGCGGTGGCGAGGTGGATGGTGGCCTGCGCGAGGTTCAGGGCGCACTCGGGCAGACCGATGAGCTGCACGGCCTGGGCCGCCGCCACGCACGTCTGCAGCGCCGTCGGGTCGGCCATGCCGACGTCCTCGCTGGCGTGGATCACCAGCCGCCGCGCGATGAACCTCGGGTCCTCCCCCGCCTCGATCATGCGGGCGAGGTAGTGCAGCGCCGCGTCGACGTCCGAGCCGCGGATCGACTTGATGAACGCCGACGTCACGTCGTAGTGCTGGTCGCCGTCGCGGTCGTAGCGCACCGCCGCCTTGTCCACCGTGGACTCGAGCAGCGGCAGCGTGACCACGCCCCCGTTGGACGCGAGCGCCGAGTCGGCCGCCGCCTCCAGCGCGGTCAGCGACCGGCGCGCGTCACCACCGGCCAGGCGGATCAGGTGGTCCTCGGCGTCGGGCTCCAGGACGACGGACCCGCCCAGGCCGCGCTCGTCGGACACCGCGCGCCGGATCACCGCCCGCACCCCGTCGTCGGTCAGCGACTTGAGCTGCAGCACGAGGGAGCGCGACAGCAACGGCGACACGACCGAGAAGAACGGGTTCTCCGTGGTGGCCGCGACCAGCAGCACGATCCTGTCCTCGACCGCGCCGAGCAGGGCGTCCTGCTGCGTCTTGGAGAACCGGTGCACCTCGTCGATGAACAGCACGGTCGACTCGCCGGAGCGGACCAGGCGGCGCCGGGCCTCGTCGATGACCGCCCGCACCTCCTTCACGCCCGCGGACAACGCCGACAGCGCGACGAACCGGCGGCCGGTCGCCTTCGACACCAGGGTCGCGAGGGTCGTCTTGCCGGTGCCGGGAGGGCCGTAGAGCATCACGGACGCCGGTGTGGCGCCCTCGACCAGGCGGCGCAGCGGCGCGCCCGGCCCGAGCAGGTGGTCCTGACCGACGACCTCGTCGAGCGCGGCCGGACGCATCCGCACGGCCAGCGGGGCGTTGGCCGCGATGCGCTCGGCCTTCTCCTCGTCGGTGGCGCCGAAGAGGCCCTCGTCGAACAGACCTTCGCTCATGCGTTCGAGCCTAAGCCGTGTCCGGCGGCTCCGTCCGGCGAGGGTCGCACGGACCCGCGGGGCACCGCCGGACCATGTGCGAGGATCGCGTTCCGTGCCCATCCCCCGTGCCGTGCTGCTCGCCGGACCCTCCGGCTCAGGCAAGTCGACACTCGCCGCCCACCTCGGCTGGCCCGTGCTGCGCCTGGACGACTTCTACCGCGACGGTGACGACCCGCTGCTGCCCCGCGACGAGCACGGGCGCGCCGACTGGGACGCGGCCGGGTCGTGGAACGCGGACGAGGCGCTGCGGGCGATCGTCGAGCTGTCCACCACGGGTGAGGTCGAGGCGCCGGTCTACTCGATCGGCGAGGACCGCGCGGTCGGCACGCAGAAGATCGTTCTCGGCGACGCGCCCGCGTTCATCGCGGAGGGCCTGTTCGCCGACCTCCTGGTCGAGGGCGCGCGCGAGGCCGGGGTGCTCAGGGACGCCATCGTGCTCGCGCCGAGCCCGCCGGTCACGTTCGTGCGCCGGTTCGCCCGCGACGTGGCCGAGGCCCGCAAACCCGTGCCGACGCTGATCCGGCGCGGTCTGCGGCTGATGCGCGAGCAGCCGCAGGTGGTCCGGCGCTGCGTCGGCGCCGGCATGCGCCCCACCACGCCGAAGAAGGCCAGGACCGAACTCGTTTCGTGATCGGGTCGGCCGGTTGCCCCGGACCTGGTCTGGCAGGATGCCGCTCACACCACAACCGGGGGTTAGCCGCGATGTCCGACACGCCCGGCTGGTCGTCGCCCGACCAGCCATCGAACCAGCCGAACCAGCCGCCGCAGTACGGCCAGCAGCCGCAGTACGGCCAGCAGTACGGCTACAACGCCCCGCCGCCCGGACCGCAGCAGTCGATCAAGCCCGGTGTGATCCCGCTGCGCCCGCTCTCCGCCGGCGAGATCATCGACGGCTCCATCACGACGATGCGCCGCTACCCGAAGCTGATCATCGGCGCGGCCGCGGTCGTCGCGGCGGTCACGCAGATCATCGGCCTGCTGGTGCAGCTGCCGTTCCTCGACGACCTCACCGCCGCGGTGTCGCTCGACCCGAACACCATGACGGAAGAGCAGATCCTGGAGCAGTTCACGAACACGCTCCCCGGCGTCCTCGGCGGCGCGTTCCTCAGCACGCTGCTGGTGCTGATCGGCACGGTGTTCCTCTCCGGCTACATCACGGTGATCGTCGGCCACGCCGTGCTGGGCGAGCCCGTGTCGTTCGGGCAGGCGTGGGAGGAGTTCAAGCCGCGGCTGCTGCCGCTGCTCGGCGCGACCCTGCTCTCCAGCCTCGTGATCACCGTCGGCGCGCTCCTGTGCATCGTGCCGGGCGTCTGGCTGTGGGTGATGTTCGCCCTCGTCACCCCCGCGCTCGTGCTGGAGCGCTGCGGCGTCGGCGCGGCGTTCGGCCGCTCCAGGAAGCTCGTCAAAGGCGCGTGGTGGCGCACGTTCGGCATCCTGCTGCTCACCCTCGTGATCGGCTGGGTGATCAGCTGGATCGTCAGCCTCCCCTTCGGCCTCGCGGGCGCGGTGTCGACCGGCCTGTCCGCCGACCCCGCGGCGGCGCTCGGCCTGGGCTCGCTGGTCCTGTCGACCATCGGCGCGATCATCGCCTCGACGATCACGCTGCCGTTCAGCTCCGCGGTCACCGTGCTGGTCTACGTCGACCGCCGGATGCGCTCCGAGGGCATGGACATCGAACTCCAGCGGGCCGCGGGGCATGGCGGTCTCTGACGTACCGGTGGATCTCGGTCGCGACGAGGCGAGGGAGGCGGCCGCGCGGGAGCTCAGCGACCCCGCGTACGTCTCCGACGACCCGAACCCGCTGGAACGGGCCATCGACTGGGTGCTCGAACGCCTCGGCGAGCTGTTCGCCGGGGCGGGCGGCATGAGCGGTTTCACCGCGGTCACGACCCTCGTCGCCCTGGCGGTGGTCGTCGCGGTCGTGATCAGGCTGCGCACCGGGCGCACCGGCCGCGCCCTGCGTTCGGGCGGCGAGGTGTTCGGCTCCGCCGCGCTGACCGCCGCCGAGCACCGCGAGGCCGCCGAGAAGGCCGCCGCGGCCGGTGACCTGGCCGAGGCGGTGCGCGAACGCTTCCGCGCCGTGGTGCGGGAACTGGAGCAGCGCGGGGTGCTCGACGCGCGGGCGGGCCGCACCGTCGACGAGGTGGCGTCCGAGGCGGGCGCGGCGCTCCCGGCGCTCGCGGACGACCTGCGCGGCGCCGCGGTGCAGTTCGACGACGTCTGGTACGGCGGCAGGCCCGCCACCGAGGAGGGGTACCGGCAGGTGGTCTCCGTCGACGGCAAGGTGCGCGGATGACGGCGGTGTCCCCGGACTCGCGGCGGATCTGGACGGCCGCGCGCGGCCCGCTGCTGATCGGCGTGGTCATCCTGTTCGCGGCCGTCGTCATCGCGTTGCTGCGCGGCACCGGTGAGGGCGGCTCGCTCGACCCGCGCTCCTACCGGCCGGAGGGCAGTCGCGCGGTCGCCGCGCTGCTGGAGCGCAACGGCGTGCGCGTCGAGCTCACCGGCAACGCGTCCTCCGTGGAGGGCGCGACGCTGTTCGTGACGCAACCGGACCTGATCGACCCGCGGCGGCTCGCGGACCTCAGCGGCCGCGCCGCCGCCACGGTGCTGCTCGCACCGGCGAACGGCGTCGGACGCGTGGAGCCCGAGACGCGGCAGCCCGGTTGCCCGCTCGCGGCCAAGGCGGGCGCGGCGACCACCGGCGGGTTCGTCTACGAAGGCGAACAACGCTGCTACGACTCGACTTTGGTGCGCACGGGCACCGTGACGACGATCGGCTACGGCGGCATCTTCACCAACCGCGACCTCGACTCGGAGGGCAACGCGGCGCTGGCGTTGTCGTTGCTCGGCCAGCACGAGCGGCTGGTCTGGTACGTGCCTTCGGCGGCGGACAGGTCCCAGCAGAAGTCGTTCGGCGACCTCGTCCCGGACGGCTGGAAGTTCGGCGCCCTGCAGCTCGGCGTCGCGGCCGTGCTGATCGCGCTGTGGCGGGCGCGCAGGCTCGGCCGCGTGGTGCCCGAGCAGCTCCCGGTGCTGGTCAGGGCCTCGGAAACGGTGGAGGGCAGGGCGCGGCTGTACCGCCGTTCGCACGCCGCCGGCCACGCCGCCGAGGTGCTGCGGCAGGCGGCACGGGACCGCTTGGCGCCGCTGCTGGGGCTGCCGGTGGGCGAGGACCCGTCGGAGGAGATCGCCCGCAGGACTTCGCGCCCCGTCACCTCGGTGCGGGCGCTGCTCTACGACAACGGGCCGGTGGACGACCGGGGGCTGGTTGCGCTGGCCGACGAGCTGGACGCTCTGGAGAACGAGGTGCGCAAGGGATGACGGCAGTGGTCACCACCGAGGAAGCCCGCACGGCGCTGGTGGCGTTGCGCGCGGAGATCGGCAAGGCCGTGGTGGGCAACGACGCGGCCGTGACGTCGTTGATCCTCGCGTTGCTGTGCAAGGGGCACGTGCTGCTGGAGGGTGTGCCGGGCGTCGCGAAGACGTTGCTCGTGCGTGCTCTTGCGCGCGCGTTGGACCTCTCGACGACGCGTGTGCAGTTCACGCCGGACCTGATGCCCGGCGACCTCACGGGCTCGCTGGTCTACGACTCGCACAACGCGGCGTTCTCGTTCCGCGAGGGTCCGGTCTTCACGAACCTGCTGCTCGCGGACGAGATCAACCGGACGCCGCCGAAGACGCAGTCCGCGCTGCTGGAGGCGATGGAGGAACGGCAGGTGTCCGCCGACGGCAGGACGCGGCCGCTGCCCTCGCCGTTCATCGTCGTGGCGACGCAGAACCCGGTCGAGTACGAGGGCACCTATCCGCTGCCCGAGGCGCAGCTGGACCGGTTCCTGCTGAAGGTGACGATGCCGGTTCCCGCGCGGGAGCACGAGATCGACGTCCTGACCCGGCACGCGTCCGGCTTCGACCCGCGCGACCTGTCGGCGTTGCAGCCGGTGGCGAGCGCGGCGCACCTGGACGCCGGTTCGGCGGCCGTGCGCGCGTTGACGGTGGCTCCCGAAGTGGTCGCGTACATCGTCGACGTGTGCCGTGCGACCCGTGAGTCCCCGGCCGTGCGTCTGGGCGTTTCTCCGCGTGGCGCAACGGCTTTGCTGGCCGCGTCGCGCGCGTGGGCGTGGCTCTCGGGCCGTGACTACGTGACGCCGGACGACGTGAAGGCGTTGGCTCGGCCTGCCCTGCGGCACCGGCTGGAGCTGCGCCCGGAGGCCGAACTGGAGGGCGTGACGGCGGACGGCGTGCTCGACGGCGTGCTCGGCGCGGTCCAGGTGCCGCGCTGACGTGGCGCTCACGGGCCGCGCGGGTCTGCTCGCGCTCATCGGGGTTCTCGTCGTCGGACTGCTCTTGCCGTCGTGGCAAGGGGTTCTCGTCGTGTTCGCGGTGCTGGTGGCGTGCGTGGCGATCGACCTGGTGCTCGCCGCGGGCGTCCGGCGGCTGACGTTCTCGCGCTCCGGGGCGGTGTCCGTGCGCACCGGTGAGTTGTGCGTGGTCGAGCTGACAGTGCACAACCCCGGACGTCGGCTGCGTGGCGTTCTTCGTGACGCATGGGCGCCTTCTGCCGGTGTGGTCGCCGACCGCGTCGCGGTGGAAGTGCCCGCCGGTGGATCGCGCACGTACTCGTTCGAGCTACGGCCCGTGCGTCGTGGCGATCGCACGGCTGACCGTGTGACCGTGCGATCTCTCGGACCGTTGGGTGTCGCGGCACGGCAGGGCTCGCACGTCGTGCCGTGGACCGTGCGTGCGTTGCCGCCGTTCCACAGTCGTCGCCACCTGCCGCCGTTGCTGGAACGCCTGCGCGAACTGGACGGCCGCCGTGCTTCGTTGATCCGTGGCGCCGGCACGGAGTTCGACTCGCTGCGCGCGTACGTGATCGGTGACGACGTGCGGTCGATCGACTGGCGCGCCTCCGCACGGTCGTCGGACGTCGTGGTGCGCACGTGGCGCCCGGAGCGCGACCGCCAGGTGACGATCGTACTCGACACCGCCCGCACGTCGGCGGCCCGCGTGGAGGGCGCTCTCGGCGGCCTGCCTCGCCTGGACACGTCGATGGACGCCGCGTTGCTGTTGTCCGCCTTGGCTTCGCACTCCCGCGACCAGGTGGACTTCGTCGCGTTCAGCCACAAGGTGCGCGCCTCGGTGCCGCGGGCGGCGCTGCCGGCCCTGGTGCAGGCGATGGCGCCGCTGGAGGCCGAGCTGGTGGAGTTCGACGCGCGTGCCGCCGTCGCCGAGGTGCTGCGCCGGGCCGGACGCCGGTCGCTGGTGGTGCTGCTGACGTCGCTGGAGCCGTCGATCGAGCACGGTCTGCTGCCGCTGCTGCCTGCTCTGGCGTCGCGGCACCACCTGCTCATCGCATCCGTGGCCGATCCGGCGGTGCACGCGATGGCGGCGGGCCGTGGTGACCTCGAAGCCGTTTACTCGGCTGCTGCTGCGGAACGCACTTTGGCCGAACGACGCCGTCTCACCGCTTTGCTCGCACGGCACGGTGTCGACGTCGTGGACGCACTGCCAGACGACCTGCCACGCGCTCTCGCGGATCGCTATCTCTCGCTGAAGGCGGCGGGAAAGCTCTAGACGGCCACCGGTGCGACGTCCTCGCGTTCGCTCGCGTCGACGTCGCCGGTCTCGCCCTGCTGCGCGGCCCGCCGCCCGATGACGAAGACGTAGAGCAGGAACAGCACCTCGGCCACGACCCCGATGCCGACGCGCGCCCACGTCGGCAGCCCCGACGGCGTCACGAACCCTTCCAGCACACCGGACACGAGCAGCACCACCACGAGCCCGAGCGCCACCGCCACGACCGAACGGCCCTCCGCGGCGAGGGCCTGGGCGCGGGTGCGCCTGCCGGGGTCGATCACCTGCCAGCCCAGCCGCATGCCGATCCCGGCCGCCACGAACACCGCCGTGAGCTCCAACAGCCCGTGCGGCGCCAACAGTCCGAGGAACAGCTCGCCGCGGCCCGCGCCGAACATCAACCCGATGCCGACGGCGACGTTCACCGCGTTGGTGAAGAGGAAGTAGATCGGCGGGATCGCGAACAACACGCCGAGCAACAGGCACGCGGCGGAGATCCAGGCGTTGTTGGTCCACACCTTCGCCGCGAACGACCCCGCGGGATCGCTGGAGTAGTACGACTCGTAGCTGCCCCCGGCCCTGGTCATCTCGCGGAGCTCGTCCGGTGCCGCGATCGTCGCCTGCACCTCGGGGCTGGACGCGATCCAGGCCGCGATGATGCCCGTGAGGAGGTAGAACGCGAGTCCGGCCGGGACCCACCAGCGCCAGCCGAGGTAGATGGCGGCGGGCAGCCGGTGCGTGAAGAAGCGCGTGAACACCCGCCACGCCGGCGTGTGCGTGCCCGTGAGCGCCGACCGGGCCTGCGCGACCAGCGACGACAACCGTTCCACCGTCGCCGGGTCCGGGGCCTGGCTGCGCACCACCGACAGGTGCGTCGTGACGCGCTGGTACAGCTCGACGAGCTCGTCGGCCTCGGCCCCGCTGAGCCGGCCGGTCCGCTTCACGAGCTGTTCGAGGCGCTGCCACGACGCGCGGTGCCGCTCGATGAACACGTCCAGATCCACGATGAGTCACACTATCCGCGTGGGGGACCTCGTCACCGGTGAAGCCGTAGTTCTGGACCTGCGCGTCGCACAACTGGCCAGCAGGGCCGTCGCGTTCGCGTTCGACGTGGCCGTGCAGTTCGGCCTGCTCGTGCTCGTCTCGCTGCTCGTCCCGATCGGTTTCGACGACGCCCTGCAGACGGCCATGGCCCTCGCCCTCGCGGTGCTGGTCCTCGTCGGCTACCCGACGGCCGTCGAGTCGCTGACCCGCGGCCGCTCGCTGGGCAAGCTGGTGATGGGCCTGCGCGTGGTGCGCGACGACGGCGGTGCCATCCGCTTCCGCCACGCCCTGGTGCGCGCGCTCGGCGGCTTCTTCGTCGACTTCTGGGCCCTCGGCCTGGGCGGCGCCGTGGCCCTGTTCGTGTCGCTGTTCTCCCCGCAGGGCAAACGCGTCGGCGACCACCTCGCCGGCACGGTCGTGATCCACGTCCGCGTTCCGAAGCAGCAGGTCGAGCTCGCCACGATGCCGCCGCAGCTCGCGCCGTGGGCGTCCGGGCTGGACCTGTCGCAGCTTCCGGACGAGCTGGTGCTGGCGGTGCGGCAGTACCTGAGCCGGTACCGGGAGCTGAGCGAGCAGGCGCGGTGGGACCTGGGGACGCGGCTGGCGGACGACGTGGGGACGGCGGTGCGGTCGCCCCGGCTGGAGCACACGCATCCGCACCCGTACCTGTCGGCGGTGCTGGCGGAACGGCGCCGGCGGGCGGAGGCCTAGGCCGCCGGGCCCAGCCAGGCGTCCAGCGCCGGCCCCGGCGGGTTGAGCCGGCGCGCCGCGGGGACGTTCTCCTCGTCACCGGGGACGACCTCGACCAGGACCAGCACGCCCGCGCGGGCCTCGCCGACGCCGAACAGCCCTTCGTCGTCGAGCCTGCGCAGTGCGGTCTCCATCGCGCGCAGCCGGAGTGCGAACTCCGCGCAGGCTTCGTCGGCGTCGGCGATGCCGGCCACGTCCGGCCGGGCGGCGAACAGCTCGCGGACCGGCCGCAGGTACTGCTCCCCCACGATCGAGAACGGCGAGTCGGCGTAGGAGTAGCGGACGACGTCGGCGTCCGCTCGCCGCGCCAGCGCCTCGTGCGACCACGCCGACAGCGCCGGTCCGAACGCCTCGCCGGGCGTGGTCAGCGTGATGTAGTAGAACGTGTGGCCGGGGTCGTCCCGGTGCAGGTCCGTGACGGCCGCACGGCCGAGGTCAACGCGTCCGCCAGGTCCGCTTCGGTCGGGATCACGGGGCATCGGACCACACCGCGGCGGCCGGTCAGGCGTTCGCCAGCCGCAGCCGTTCCTCCCCCTGCGCCCGCACCGCCTCCAGCGACACCGGCGGATCTCCGTGCAGGGCCTCCCACCGGGCGTTGTGCACGGCGGTCCACAGGCTCCCTGCCCAGGCGATCTCCCGCTCCTCGGCGGAGAACCGCCGTCCGCGAGCCTGCTGATAGGCCTCGATGAACGCCGAAGAGCCGGCGATCGGCGCCAACGAGGGCGGGGAGGCGTTGGCGAACGCCCCGGCGGCCGCCCCGGCCAGCGCGGCCTCGGGCTGCCAGGCGAGGCTGTCCCAGTCGTGCACCGCCCACACCTCGCCGTCGCGCCACCGCAGGTTCTGCGCCTCGAAGTCGGCATGCCCGAGGACGCGCGGCAGCGAGGTGGCGAGCAACCGCGCGCGCAGCCGCGTGGCGAGCTCGACCACGAACGCGGGCACCGCGCTCTGGTCGCGCGCGTCCAGGAAGTCGACGGCCGGCCAGAGCCCCGGATCCGAGTGGTCCCACCGGGCCCAGCGCGGCGCGGGCACCGGCGGTGGGACCTGCGCCTCGGCCAGCAACGACATCGACCGGGCGAACACGACCGCGTACCGCCGGGCGACGTCGGCGCCGGAACCGAGCAGCATCTCCCCGCCGGGCAGCGCTTCCTCGGCGTGCACGGCCAGCCCGTCCACCACCGTCACCGGCGTGGCGGGGCGGGGGCAGGGAAATCCGCGCGACGCCAGGAACGCCTGCGCGGCGAGGCAGGAACGCGCCCGGCCGTCGTCCGGACGGACCTTCACGAAGACGGAGCGGCCGTCGGCCAGCAGCAACCCGTGCACCGACGAGATCGACACCCGCTCGTACAGCACCGAGACCGGTGCGCTGCCCAGCTCGGCGGCGCACCAGGCGGCGACGTCCATCAGGCTCCCAGCAGCTCGGTCAGCAGCAGCGGGTTCATGTAGTCGTCGTAGCGGACGATCTCGCCGTCGCGCAAGTGGAGGATCGCGACGGCGGTGAACGTGCAGTGGTCCTGCTTGACCTTCGACCAGCCGGACCTCGATCTTCCCGCGGACGCGGGCGTCGCGCATGCGGTCGGCGTAGGCGCGGATCGCGTCGCGACCCCGGATCACCGACGTCACGACCGAGGAGCTGGTCGCGTCGATGAGGGGCTGCTGCGGATCGTGCTGACCGGGCTTCAGTCGAGCCGGAAGCCGTAGGGCAGCTCGAGGCGGTGGCGGGCGAGCAACGCGGTGTCGGCGAGGATCTCGCGCGTCGGGCCGTCCGCCACGACCACGCCGTCGTCGATCAGCACGCTGCGGGGGCAGACCTGCAGCGCGAACGGCAGGTCGTGCGTGACCACGAGCATGGTGGGCGCCAGCGAGAGCAGCAGCTCGGCCAATTCCCTGCGCGCCACCGGTTCGAGGTTCGCCGACGGCTCGTCCAGCACCAGGAGCTCGGGCGAGCAGGCGAGCACCGACGCCAGCGCGACGCGGCGGCGCTGGCCTCCGGAGAGGTGCAGCGGTGAGCGGCCGGCGACCGACTCCATGCCGACCGCGCGCAACGCCTCCAGCACCCGAGCGTCCACATCGGACATGCCGAAGTTGCGCGGGCCGAAGGCCACGTCCTCGGCGACCGTGGGGCTGAAGAGCTGGTCGTCCGGGTCCTGGAACACGAGGCCGACGCGGCGGCGGACCTCGCGGAGGTTCTTCTTCGACACCTCGAGTCCCGCGACCGAGACCGTGCCGGCACCGCCGGAGAGAACTCCGTTGAGGTGCAATGCGAGCGTGGTCTTGCCGGCTCCGTTCGGGCCGAGCACCGCGACCCGCTCGCCGCGCTCGACGCGCAGGTCGACGCCGAACAACGCCTGGTGCCCGTCGGGGTAGGCGAAGGCGAGCCCGGAGACCTCCAGCGCGGCAGCGGCGGGGGTCTCCGGCGCGAACGCCACCGAGCCCCCGGGACTGCCCGTCCAGCCACGCGACACCATCGCCAGGTGCACCCTCTCTCCGCGTTCGTAGGACCGGATGAACAACGTGCCGACCGAGCGCGCCATCGCGCCCGCCTGCCACAGGAACCGCGGGTCGTCGCCGCGCGAGATGCGGGCGACGCGCATGCGCCTGGCCTCCCCGACGACGACTTCGCCGTAGCGGAGCATCAGCGTGGCGATCATGATCAGCGGTGCCGGCACCCGCAAGGTCTGCAGGCCGCGCAACAGCTCCCCCGGCGCCGTCGTGGCGGCCAGGGTCAGGCTGATCAGGACGCCCAGGGTGCCCTTGGCGAGGATGTTCCAGCCCGCCAGCGAGCCCTCCACCGACACCGACAGCCCCAGGAGGTCGGTGCGCGGGTCCGTGCCGAAGATCGGCAGCAGGAACGCGAGCACCACGAACGGCACCTCGATCACCGCGCGCTTCACGAACCACAGCGCGGGAACGCGGGCGACGCCCCACACCGCGACGATCACCAGCAGGTAGAGGCCGAACAGCGGGAACAGCGTGCGCGGGGTCGCCACGACGCCCAGCACCGCCCCGAACGCCACGAGGACCTTCACGTGGGGCGCGAGGCGGTGCACCGGCGAGTCGCCGGCGTGGTGCAGGACGTCGTGGGCACCGCTCATCGTGCGCCGGACTTCTTGCGCAGCACCCAGAACAGGCCGAACGAGAGGCCCAGCACGACGACCACGCCGAGCACGCCCGCGAGACCGGTGAACCTGTCGTCGCCGCCGAGCGCGTAGTCGGCGAACGTGCCGCCGGCGAACGGGTGCTCCCGCGCGTGCTCGGCGATGCCGGTGTCCTCGACGGTCTTGTCGAGGCCGTCCGGGTCGCCGGACGCGAAGTACGACAGCACGCCGGCGATCAGCAGCGAGACGAACGCGAACCCGATGGAGAACTTCTTCACGACCGCACCTCCAGCGGCTTGCGGGTGCCCTTCAGCAGGAAGACTAGGTCGGGGCGGATCGACGCGACCGACGTGACGGTGGCCGCGGTGATCAGGCCCTCGCCGATGCCGATCAGCGCGTGCAGGCCCCACATCAGCAGCGCGACCTTGCCGATCTCCACGCCGCCGGCGCCGCCGATCGCGTACTCGACGACGAAGCCCGTCGCGGCGAGCAGCGTGTTGACGAACGCCGAGACGAAGGCGACGGCCGCGAGACCGCTCTTGCCCTTCCGGGCGAACTTCCGCAGCGCCACGGCGACGAGGAACCCGGCCGCCGTGCCGATCAGCGCCATGTTCGTGACGTTGGCCCCCAATGCGGTCAGACCACCGTCCGCGAACAGCAGGGCCTGCACCACGAGCACGATCGTCACGCACAGCGCGCCGACGTACGGGCCGACCAGGATCGCCGCGAGCGCACCGCCGAGCAGGTGGCCGGAGGCGCCGGGCAGGATCGGGAAGTTGATCATCTGGACGGCGAAGATGAACGTGGCCACCAGGCCCGCCATCGGCGCCGTGCGGTCGTCGAGGTCCGCACGTGCCTTGACCAACGCGAACCCGACACCGAGTGCCGCGATGACGAGGAAGGCGACCGAGACCGGCGCGTTCAGCAGACCGTCGCTCATGTGCATGGCAACAGGTGACATGGGTGCTGACGCTAATTGCCTGACCTCGGCTGTGGCTAGAACTGTGCAACAACTATCTGCGGGCAACAGCGCGGCGGTCGTCACAGCGCCGCTAGTCGTCGGATGACTTCGGCGAACGTCAAGGTCAGGTAGCCGATCGGCAACCGCGACAGCCCGACCGCCGCCTCTACTGGCTGCAGCTCTACAAGATGGCCGCCGCCACCCGTGCCGACGCCCCCGTCATCTCCGAGTGGGGCCCGTGGTTCCCCGAGCAGGGCAACAGCTGGACGGCCGTCTGGTGGAACCTCAACGTCCAGATCTCGTACCCGCTGGTCAACGGCTCGAACCACCACGAGCTGGACGCCGTGACGACGACGCTCAAGCGGTTCGAGCACAACCTCGAGTCGAACGTGAACCCCGCTTACCGAGACGGGAACTCGTACGCGATCTGCCACCCCGGCGACCGCGCGCTGCGCTCCGGCCCGCGCTACTGCGGCGTTCCCGGCGTCGCGCCGAACGACCACACGGGCAACCTCCTGTGGGCCTGCCACAACGTCTGGCTCGGCTACCGGCACACGATGGACCGCAAGATCGTCAGGGACGTCCTCTTCCCCGTCCTGACGAAGGCGGTCAACTACTACACCCGCTTCCTCGTCGAGGGCACCGACGGCAAGCTCCACCTGCCGGAGACGCGCTCGCCGGAGTACGCGAACAGCGTCGACGCGACCTACGACCTGTCGCTGATCCGCTGGGGCGTGAAGACGCTGCTGTCGATCGAGGAGAACCCGCGCCGGCGTGACGTGCTGACCCGCCTGACGCCCTACTGGCAGGACGCGAGCGGTGTCCGGATCGGCAGGGACAAGGCGCTGGAGGACTCGCACCGCCACTTCTCGCACCTGCTGTGGTTCTACCCGCTGCGGGAGCTCACGTGGGACATGCCGGAGCACCGCGCGCTCATCGCGCAGACGGTCGATCTTTAGACCTCCCGCCGTGAGGCGTGGGCCGGTTACAGCTACGGAGCCGCCTCCGCGATGTACTCGGCGATGGGCCGCCCGGAGGACGCGCTGTCGTTCCTGCGCCACTTCCTCGAGCGCAAGCAGGTCGGTTCGAACGCCGTGCTGACCGAGAACACCTTCTACCGCGAGGGCGGCAACCTCGCCATCGAGTCACCGCTCATGGCCGCCCAGGCCGTGCTGGAGATGATGGTCCAGTCGCACAACGACGTCGTGCGCGTCTTCCCCTCCGTTTCGTCCACTTGGGCCGATGCGTCCATCTCGTCGTTGCGCACGCAAGGTGCTTTCCTCGTGGACGCTTCGCGCTCCGGCGGCCGCACCGACTGGGTGAAGGTGCACTCGGAGGCGGGCGCGCCCTTGGTGCTGGAGCACGGGATCACGGGTGACGTCGACGTCCGCGACGCGCGCGGCCGCCGCCTGGAGCACCGCCCACGCGGCACTGCCGTCGAAATCCCTCTTCGACGAGGTCAGAGCGCCATCGTCACGCGCCGCGGCACACGGCCCGACGTCTCGGCACGTGATGTGAAAGCCAACGGCTCGTCTTCGCGCTGGGGTCTGCCGTAACGTCCGAATTCGAACATTCGGACGTGTGCGTGAACGGGTGGGGTGTGCGGTGGACCTTCAGCACTGGCTCAACGAGGCGCTGGCCAACCACGAGAAGTGGACCGCCGAGCACGGCGCCTTCACACCCCACTCGTCGCTGCACGTCGACCCGGCCGTCTTCGGCTCGGCGCTGGCCGAGCTGCAGGACCGCCTGCGCGACAACTACCCGTTCTTCCACCCGCGCTACGCGGGCCAGATGCTCAAGCCCCCGCACCCCGCGGCGGTGGTCGGCTACCTCTCCGCGATGCTGATCAACCCGAACAACCACGCCCTCGACGGCGGCCCCGCCACCGCGGCGATGGAACGCGAGGTCGTCGAGTCCCTGGCGACCATGTTCGGCTATGACGAAGGCCACCTCGGCCACCTCACCTCCAGCGGCACGATCGCGAACCTCGAAGCCCTCTTCGTGGCGCGCTCGCTGCACCCGGCGCGTGGCGTCGCCTACTCCTCCGAGGCGCACTACACGCACTCACGCATGTGCGGCGTCCTCGGCATCGAGGGCCACCCGGTCCCCGTGGACGACCGCGGCCGCATGGACCTGGACGCCCTGGAGGACCTCCTGCGCACCGGCAAGGTCGGCACGGTCGTGGTCACCCCGGGAACCACCGCTTTGGGTGCCATCGAACCGGTGCACCTGGTGTTGGACGTAGCACGCCGCTACGACGCACGGGTGCACGTGGACGGGGCGTACGGAGGCTTCTTCACCCTCCTGGCAGGCACGGACCTGGCACCGGAACCGTGGAAGGCCATCGCGGAGTGCGACTCGGTGGTGGTGGACCCGCACAAGCACGGCCTGCAGCCCTACGGCTGCGGCGCGGTCCTGTTCCGCGACTCCTCCGTAGGCCGCTTCTACCTGCACGATTCTCCGTACACGTACTTCACGTCCGACGAGATGCACCTGGGCGAGATCAGCCTGGAATGCTCCCGGGCGGGCGCCGCCGCGGCGGGCCTCTGGCTGACCCTGCGCCTGCTCCCCCTGACCCGCGACGGCCTGGGCGAGGTCCTGGCAGCGGGCCGGCGGGCAGCCGTGCGCTGGGCGTCGATGATCCGCGAGTCCGACACGCTGGAGCTCTACCAGGAACCCGAGCTGGACATCGTCACGTACTTCCCGCGCACCACCCCGCTGAGCCTCTCAGCGGTGGACGCCGCCTCGCACCGCGTCATGGAGACCGGCATGAACGCCCCGCTCGACCCGGTCTTCCTGAGCGTGACGCGCGCCTCGAAGGAGGCGTTCGCGGCCCGCCACCCCGAGGTGCCCGCCGACGCGGACGGCGCACGGGTGCTGCGCAGCGTGCTGATGAAGCCGGAGTCCGAGGACTACCTCGACACGCTGCACGCGCGGGTGCTCAGCCTGCTCTGACCGCGAGCCGGACCTGGCTCTCACCAGCGGCGATGACCGAGCTGTCCCGCACCCGCATCCCGCCGCGCACGCCGCCCCTGCGTCACCGCAGCCGAGCCCGAGGCCCCTGCGCACCCAGGCCCCGGACCAACGCCGAACTGGGCGACTCACCCCCGGTGAGTCGCCCGCGAACGGCGCGACGATCAGCCGTGCTTGGCCCGCCGCCCGGACCGCCGGGGCGGCAGCGGCGTGTCGCCGCGCAGGTCCAGCCGCCGCTGCTCGCCGTTGGCCTCCAGGTGCGTCACCATCCGGCGCAGCATCTCGGCCAGCGACTGGGCCTCTGACGACTCCAGCGGGTCGCTGACGAAGACCTCTTCCTCGTTGAACTTGGGGAAGAGGTCGGCCATCAGCTCCTCACCCTCGGGGGTGAGGCGCAGGACCGCGAGCCGCCCGTCGGTCGGGTGGCCGAGGCGCTCCAGCAGGCCCCGCGACTGCAGCGTCTTCGCGACGCCCGTCAGGGTGCCCTTGGAGATCCCCGCCTCCTCGGCGACGTAGCGCGTCTCCATCTCGCCCCAGATCCACACGACCCAGAGCACGACGAAGCCGGTCCAGGTCAGATCGCTGGTGCGCAGCACCGAGTTCTCGAGGTGCTGCCGGATCGCGGTCGCGGCGCGGTGGATGTTCGACACCGCCGCCATCTGCTCGCGATGCAGCGGCACCGCACCGAGTTTGGCCTGGACGGCTTTCTCGGTCTCGGCAATCGTGTGGTGACCAGACAACTAAAGTCTCCCGTGCTCGAGCTCAGGTGTTCCCGGCACAATACTTGCGGTTCCGAACTATGTCTGTGGTGTGGTGCGAGTCGGTCCGCAACCGCTTTGATCACGATCCCACATCGTGCATGATCTCGTGACGGTCGTCACCCGTCCAGTTACGGACTGTTGCCCCGTGGTGGACGATGAGTGCGGAGCACCGACTGGTCTTTGCTCCACGGACGGGTCGATAGCGTTTGCTCCTCGACGTTATCCCCTCCGCGCCAGCGACACACTGTGCCGGAAAGGTAGTTCGACGTGGTCGGTGAACAGGTGACACGGGAACTCGCGGCAAGACTCGGCGAGGACGGGATCGACGTGGTGCGCGTCGTCTTCCCCGACCTGCTCGGCACCGACCGGGGCCGTGACGTCCTGGTAGAGCACCTACCTGCGGTTGTGCACCGCGGGCTGTCGTTCTGCCGGGCCGTGTACAGCACGACTCCGGGCGGCAAGACCACGGAGAACGGGGGTGTGCTCGACGCCGGGCTGCCCGACGTCATCGTGGTCCCGGACCTCGACACGCTCCTCCCGATCCCCTGGGAGCCGGGGGTGGCGTGGTGCATCGGCGACGCCGTGAGCCCCGCGGACGAAAGACCCGTGGACGAATCGCCCCGGCAGGTGTTGCGCAGGGCCTTGGAAATATTCGAGACCACCGGGCTGCACCCGGTGGTCGGCCCCGAGTTGGAATATTTTCTCTGCGAACCCGATGAAGATCGCCCGAACGGGTGGCGGCCCTACTGCGACGCGCCGGGCAACGTGTACGCGACCGGCCGCCGGGGTGATTCCGACGGTCATCTGTTGAGAACTCTCCGGACGCTCAGCAGCGCCGGCCTCCAGACGACCGGCGGGAACCACGAGTACGCGGGCGGGCAGTTCGAGATCAACCTCGTTCATTCCCCCGCCATGAACGCGGCCGACCGCGCGTTCCGGTTCAAGACGAGCGTCAAGGAACTGGCCAGGCGGGAAGGCCGGATGGCGACGTTCATGGCCAAGCCGTTCAACGACGGCGGCGGCAGCGGCTTCCACCTGCACCTGTCCTGCCACGAGGCGGACGGCCGCAACGCGTTCCAGGCGCCGGGCACCGCGAGCGGCCTGTCGGAGGAGGCGCGCTGGGCGATCGGCGGCATCCTCAAGCACGCCCCGGCGCTGGCCGCGCTGCTCAACCCCACGGTCAACTCGTACAAGCGGTTCGGGCCGGACTCGCTCGCGCCCTGGCTGATCGACTGGGGCCTCGACAACCGCAGCGCGATGCTGCGGGTGCCGGCCGAGCGCGGCGACACGACCCGGCTGGAGCTGCGGCTCGGCGACGCGAGCGCGAACCCCTACCTCGGCATCGCCGGCCTCATCGCCGCCACCTACCTGGGCATTCGCGACCGGATCGAGCCGCCGCGGCCGTCGGCGGGCTACGGCTACGACCCGTCGAAGGCCCCGACGCTGCCCGCCACCCTGCCCGACGCGCTGGCCTACCTGGAGGAGGACACGGCGATGGTCGAGGTGCTGGGCAAGGACTTCGTGCGGTCCTATGTGGACTTCAAGTGGGAGGAGGTGGCCCGGTTCCAGCGGTTCGTGACCGACTGGGAGTTCACCGAGTACGCGTACCACCTATAGTTCACCTGCGATGACTGCACTCACGGACCGGCTCATCTCGATCGCCGACGAAGACGAACTGTTCGACGCCTTCTCCCACTGGGCGACCGAGCGCGGCCTCGCGCTGTACCCGGCGCAGGAGGAGGCGGTCATCGAGCTCGTCTCGGGGGCCAACGTCATCCTCAGCACCCCCACCGGGTCCGGCAAGAGCCTGGTGGCCATCGGGGCCCACCTCGTGGCGATGGCGGGCAACCAGCGCAGCTTCTACACCGCGCCGATCAAGGCCCTGGTCTCGGAGAAGTTCTTCGCGCTGTGCGAGGTGTTCGGGCCGGAGAACGTCGGCATGATGACCGGCGACGCCTCGGTGAACGACCAGGCGCCCATCATCTGCTGCACCGCGGAGATCCTCGCGAACATCGCGCTGCGCGACGGCGCGGAGGCCGACGTCGGCCAGGTCGTGATGGACGAGTTCCACTTCTACAGCGAGCCCGACCGCGGCTGGGCCTGGCAGGTGCCGATCGTCGAGCTGCCGCAGGCGCAGTTCCTGCTGATGTCGGCGACGCTCGGCGACGTCGCGTTCTTCGAGAAGGACCTGACGCGGCGCACCGGCAGGCCGACGGCGGTGGTCCGGTCGGCGCACCGGCCGGTGCCGCTCAACTTCCAGTACGTCACCACGCCGTTGCACGAGACGATCGAAGACCTGCTCCACGGCCGCGAGGCGCCGATCTACGTCGTGCACTTCACACAGGCCGCCGCGCTGGAGCGCGCGCAGTCGCTGATGAGCGTCAACGTCGCCACGAAGGCGGAGAAGGAGGAGATCGCCTCGACGATCGGCAACTTCCGCTTCTCCTCCGGCTTCGGCAAGACGCTGTCGCGGCTGGTCCGGCACGGCATCGGCGTGCACCACGCCGGCATGCTGCCGAAGTACCGCCGCCTGGTCGAACAGCTCGCCCAGGCGGGCCTGCTCAAGGTCATCTGCGGCACGGACACCCTCGGCGTCGGCATCAACGTGCCGATCCGCACGGTCGTCTTCACGGCGTTGTCGAAGTACGACGGCCAGCGCACCCGCATCCTCAAGGCCCGCGAGTTCCACCAGATCGCCGGGCGGGCGGGCCGCGCGGGCTACGACACCGTCGGCACGGTCGTCGTGCAGGCGCCCGAGCACGAGGTCGAGAACATCAAGGCGCTGGCGAAGGCCGGCGACGACCCGAAGAAGCGCCGCAAGGTCGTCCGCAAGAAGGCCCCGGACGGGTTCGTGTCGTGGAGCGAGTCGACGTTCGAACGGCTCGTCGGCGCCGAACCGGAGCCGCTGACGTCGTCGTTCCAGGTCTCGCACGCCATGCTGCTCAACGTGATCGGCCGCCCCGGCGGCGGCGCGTTCCAGGCGATGCGGCACCTGCTCGAGGACAACCACGAGGACCGCCCGAAGCAGCTCAGGCACATCCGCCGCGCGCTCGCGATGTACCGGGCGCTGGTCGCGGCGGGGGTCGTGGAGCGCGACGGCGACGACTTCCGCCTGACCGTCGACCTGCAGTTCAACTTCGCGCTGAACCAGCCGCTCTCGCCGTTCGCGCTGGCCGCGATCGAGCTGCTCGACCGCGAGGCGCCCGGCTACGCGCTGGACGTGCTGTCGGTGATCGAGTCCACTTTGGACGACCCGCGGCAGATCCTGGGCGCGCAGGAGCACAAGGCCCGCGGCGAGGCGATCGGCGCGATGAAGGCCGACGGCATCGAGTACGACCAGCGCATGGAGCTGCTGGACGAGGTCACGTACCCGAAGCCGCTCGCCGAGCTGCTCGACGCCGCGTTCCTGACCTACCGCCGCGGCCACCCGTGGGTCGGCGACTACTCGCTGTCCCCCAAGGCCGTCGTGCGCGACATGTACGAGCGCGCGATGACGTTCACGGAGTACGTGTCGTTCTACGGCCTCGCACGCTCCGAGGGCCTCGTCCTGCGGTACCTGGCCGACGCCTACAAGGCGCTGTCGCAGACGGTGCCGGAGGAGGCGAAGACCGAGGAGCTGCAGGACCTGATCTCGTGGCTCGGCGAGCTGGTCCGCCAGGTCGACTCGTCGCTGATCGACGAGTGGGAGAAGCTCACGAACCCGGACGCCCCGGTCGAGGAGGTCCGCGTCGACCTGCCGCCGGCCGTGACCCGCAACGTCCGCGCGTTCCGCGTGCTCGTCCGCAACGCCCTGTTCCGCCGCGTCGAGCTGGCCGCCAAGCGCGACTGGTACTCCCTGGGCGAGCTCGACCACGAGTCGGGCTGGACGGCCAAGGAGTGGATGGACGCGCTGGAGCCGTACTTCGAGGAGCACTCGGACATCGGCGCGGGCCCGAACGCGCGCGGCCCGGCGTTCCTGATCATCAACGTCGAGCCCGAGCGCTGGGTGTGCCGGCAGATCTTCGAGGACCCGGCCGGGGACAAGGACTGGGGCTTCAACGCCGAGGTCGACCTGGCGGCGTCGGACGAGCTCGGCGAGGCGGTCGTGGTCGTCACGGACGTCGGCCGCCTCTGAGCGGTGTTCAGCGGTCGTCGAGGAGTCCCGTCAGCCACCGGGCCTCGTCGGGGCTGACGGGCAGGTACTCACCGTCGCGCGTGCCCCGGTCGTAGTCCTCCAGCGCCCAGCGCGTGGAGCGCCACTCGCCATCTCCGTGGTACTCGTCGTCCCCCAGACGCCCGGTGCGGTGCAGGTGGTCCAGGTTGGCGAGGTCGAGCGCCGCGGCGCGGTCGCGGAAGAACGCGTAGTACCGGTGCCCGTCCTGCGGCCAGGCGGTCCGCTGCCTCTCGTGGCGGATCCTCCTGGCCATCGTGAAGGCGTCGTTCACCTCGAAGCCGGGCAGGACTTCCTCGACCCGCACCCCCGGCCGCCGCGCCACCCGCGCCGGCAGGTCCGACGGGGCCCACACCAGGTCGCGGGTGAACGCCTCCTCGCGGTCCCCGTCGACCCGGACGGTGGCCGAGCCACTCCTCCACCCCGTCCCGCCGGCGCATCACCGCCGTCACGTTGAGGAACTCGTCGACGCGGAAGGTCGTCGAGATCACCGCCACGCACGGCAGTCCGGCCCTCGCCTCACGCATGGCCTCGTACACGTGGTCGTAGAACGCGTGGCTCCCGACCTCCGTGACCGTCCACGCCGGTTCGGGCGCGGCGAGAAGTGCGGAGGCGACCCACTCGCCCGTGCCGACCAGCTGCTGTTCCCGGTCGCCGTCCACCCGCCGAGAGCGCACGGAAGCCGGCCGCCGTCCTGAACCACGAAATACTTCACCGCATCCCCCCAGATCGGCCGACCCCCAGTCATACCCGCCCGCCCACCGGAAGTCACCTGAAAAGCCGCTTTTTCCGGTCCGGCGCAAAAGCGCACCCCATTTGAGACGCAATCGCCGAGGCGGAATGGCAATCGATTGACCGCGTGGAGCCGTTGGGGGCAACACCATTGCACGGGGACGCGGTGGCCGGGATATGGTGAGGCGCACTGGGGAATTGCCTGGGGAATTCCGGGCGCAGCCGACTGGAGGACGAAGTGGACCCGGCACTGGACGCCCTGCGCGACCGGCTGGCGGAGATCATCGCATCGCCGCCGGACACCACCGACGAGCTCGTCGACACGCTGAGCGGCCTCGCCAAGCTGTCGAACCAGTGGTCCGAGGCCATCGGGGCGCTGCGCGCGCCCACCCGCAGACTGATCGGCCCGGCCGCCGCCGCCTCCGTGAGCGTCGCCGCCCGCCGTGCCGAGGAGTCGTTCATCGAGCTGGAGATCACGCTCGGTGACGCGCTGGCGGCCCAGCCGCGGGCGGTCCGGCAGTCCTGACACCCGATCGGAGGGTTCCGGCGCGTCGTCCACCTGGCGGATGATGCGGCCGATCGGGTTCACACGGTCGAAAGGGGTCACGTAGTGCACACACGGTGCTACCAGCCCCCCAAGCCGGGTCACCCTCCGTGACAGTGCATGATCGCGTATCCGACGCCCTCGGCTCTCCGGGCGCGTGACGACCGCAGCACGGTCTGATCGCCGCACGGGAGGATCGGCCGTACACAGTTTGGACTCGATCGAATGACCTCAGGTCTGCCCTGCCCCATCTGCGAGGGGCCTGATCGACGTGGCGGCCTCGAACGCTCGTTGCGGGTGCTCGCCGTCGACGACGAGGCACCGGCCCTGGAAGACCTCGTGTACCTGTTGCGCTCCGATCCGCGCATCGCCCACGTCGAGGCGGTCACCGACGCCACGAAGGCGCTCCGCGTGCTGCACCGCGCGATGGACGCCGGTCAGCCGTTGGACGCGGTGTTCCTCGACATCCGCATGCCGGGGCTCGACGGTCTCGACCTCGCCCGCGTGCTGTCCCGGTTCGCGCAGCCGCCGCCCGTCGTGTTCGTGACGGCGCACCAGCAGCCCGCCGTCGAGGCGTTCGAGCTCAAGGCCCTCGACTACCTGCTCAAGCCCGTGCGTCCCGAACGGCTCGCCGAGTCCGTGCACCGCATCGTGCACGAGGTGTGGGACGCGAAGAACGCCGCGAAGACGTCCGGCGAGGCCACCGCGCCGGCGCCGGCGCAGCCCGCGAACTCCACGCCGCCGGAGATGGGCGACGAGGTCATCCCCGTCGAGCTCGGCGGCGTCACCCGGTTCATCCGCCTCGCCGACATCCGGTACGTGGAGGCGCACGGCGACTACGCCCGCCTGCACACCGCGACCGGCAGCGGCCTGGTGCGCGCGGCGTTGAACGGCCTGGAGGAGCGCTGGCGCAGCGCCGGGTTCGTCCGCATCCACCGCAGCCACCTGGTGTCGCTCGGCCACATCGACGAGCTGCGCCTCGAGGAGGGCCACCTCAGCGTCACGATCGGCGGCGCGGTGCTGCCGGTCAGCCGCCGGCACGCCCGGCACCTGCGCCAGCTGCTGGTCCGCCGCGCCCGCCCGGCCCCCGTCGCGGGCCAGACCGCCTCCACCGGCGCGGCCCAGCAGCCCAGGAACGGGCTGGGGTCGTGACCGCGCCACCACCCCGGCGGCCGGTGCCGAAGCCGACCCAGCGCGTGGTGGTGACGAGTCCGCGCACGCGGGCGCCCCGCGCGCGCCGCCCGTACTCGGGCACGCGCGAGATCAAGGAGCAGAGCGAGCTCGGCGCCGTCTACATGCGCACGCTGATCCGGGCGCAACGACGCCTCGGCCTGTCGGTGTGCCTGGTGGCGTGCGGCGCGCTCGGGCTGTTGCCGCTGCTGTTCGCGATCGAGCCGGAGCTGGGGAAGTTCCGGGTCCTCGGCCTCGGGCTGCCGTGGTTCCTGCTGTGCGTGGCGACGTTCCCGATGCTGCTGCTGGCCGGCTGGTTCTACGTGCGGCAGGCCGAGCGCAGTGAGCGCGAGTTCGCGGAGCTGGTCGAACGTCCATGACGAGTGGCTACGCCATCGTGGCGGTGGTGGTCGTCGTACTGGGCGCGATCCTGGTCGGCACCTACGGCCTGCGCGTTTCCCGCACCACGTCGGACTTCTACGTCGCGTCGCGCACGGTGTCACCGTGGTGGAACGCCTCCGCGATCGGCGGCGAGTACCTCTCGGCGGCGTCGTTCGTCGGCATCGCCGGGCTGATCTTCGCGTACGGCCCGGACATGCTGTGGTTCCCGGTCGGCTACACCGCCGGGTACCTGGTGCTGCTGACGATGGTCGCGGCGCCGTTGCGGCGTTCGGGCGCCTACACGCTGCCGGACTTCGCCGAGGCCCGGTTCCGCTCGCGGGGCGTGCGCGCGGTCGCGTCGGTGCTGGCGCTCGCGATCGGCTGGCTCTACCTGCTGCCGCAGCTCGAAGGCGCCGGTCTGACCATGAACACCGTCACGGGCGCACCGGACTGGGTGGGCGCGCTGATCGTGACGGTCGTCGTGACGGCGAACGTGATGTCCGGCGGGATGCGGTCGATCACGTTCGTGCAGGCGTTCCAGTACTGGTTCAAGCTCACCGCGATCACCGTGCCGATCGTGTTCCTGGTGGTCGTCTGGCAGGTGCACGGCGCCCAGTCGCTGACCAAGCCGGAGTTCCCGACGTTCCGGCAGGACACCGAGGTCTCGTTCCAGCGCCCGACGGTGGTCCACGCCGAGCGGTCGATCGCCGTGAAGGGCACGGGCGAGGTCGACGGAGCACGCGTCGAGAACGCCACGGTGCTGCTCGCCGAGGGCTACCACCGCATCGGGCAGGGCTCGGAGTTCGTGTTCCCCAAGGACGCCGCCGTCCCGCACCTGACCACAATGGCGCACAACACCAACGAAATGTGGTCGCTGCCGATGTCGAGCGGCGCGGACTTCCCGTTGTACGGGGCCTATTCGCTCATCATCGCGACGTTCCTCGGCACGATGGGCCTGCCGCACGTGATCGTGCGCTTCTACACGAACCCGAACGGCACGGCCGCCCGCCGCACGACGTTGATCGTGCTCGGCCTGCTGTCCGTCTTCTACCTGATGCCGCCGATCTACGGCGCGCTCGGCCGCATCTACACGCCCGAACTGCTGATGACGGGCCAGACCGACGCCGTGGTGCTCGTGCTGCCGACACGCATGATCGACGGCGTAGGCGGCGAGCTGCTCGGTGCCCTGGTGGCGGGTGGCGCCTTCGCGGCGTTCCTCTCGACGTCGTCGGGCCTGGTCGTGTCGCTGGCGGGCGTGCTCTCCCAGGACGTGCTGCGCCTGGGCGGCGTGCGCGGTTTCCGCGTGTCGACGGTGCTGGCGGGCCTCGTGCCGCTCGCGATGACGTTCGTGTCGACCGGGATGCCCGTGGCGGACATGGTCGGCCTGGCGTTCGCGGTGGCGGCGTCCTCCCTGTGCCCGTTGCTGATGCTGGGGATCTGGTCGTCGCGCATCACGACCGTCGGCGCGATCGCCGGCATGCTCGCCGGTGGCCTGCCCGCCCTGACCGCGGGCCTCGTCACGATGTTCACCGGCACCGGCGACGCCTGGTACGAGATCCTGCTCTCCCGTCCGGCGGCCTGGACCGCGCCGCTCGGCTTCGCGGTCATGTACGTCGTCTCGCTGCTCACCCAGCGCCACGTGCCGTCCGGGGTGCAGCGCACGATGGTCAAGCTCCACGCGCCCGAGAACCTCGGGCTCGACAGCTCCGGCCCCCACTCGGGCGAAGAGCGAAGCTAGAAGGTGGCGTGAAATGGCGGACTTCCTCACCGCCGCCGCGATCCTGGTCGTGGGCGGCTCGGCGGTGCTCGTCCTGTGGCGGGGCACCCGCAACAGGCAGTCGCTCTCGACCGAAGCACAACGCGTCACCTACGAAACCCTGCACACGGCCTGGTCCGCCGCCCCACCACTCCGAGCGGGCCTCGTCCCCGACGCGGCGAAGAAGTCCGCGCGGCACCTGCGCACGCTGCTCGACACCCCCGCCCTCGCCCTCACCGACGAGACGGAGGTCGTGGCGTGGGAAGGCGTCTCCGACCACCACGCCCACGAGGCCATGGCGCAGGCGGAGGACGTCTTCCTGACCGGCCGCACCCAGGCGTTCGACATAGGCTGCTCCGAGCCGAACTGCCCGATCAACTGCGCCGTGGTGGCCCCTCTGACCGTGGAAGGCCGCGTGGTGGGTACCCTCGCCGCCTACTCCCGCGAAGCATCGGCGGGCCTCGTCCGCGCCACGAACCAGGTGGCCCGCTGGGCGGCGGGCCAACTGGAACTCGCCGAGCTGGACCGCTCCCGGACCCGCCTGGTCGAAGCCGAGGTGCGAGCCCTGCGAGCCCAGATCTCGCCGCACTTCATCTACAACTCGCTGTCCGCCATCGCCTCGTACGTCCGCACCAACCCGGAACGCGCCCGCACCCTCCTCCTCGACTTCGCGGACTTCACCCGCTACTCGTTCCGCCGCCACGGCGACTTCACCACCCTGGCCGAGGAGCTCCGCTCCATCGACCAGTACCTGGCCCTCGAACGAGCCCGCTTCGGCGAACGCCTGAGGGTCACCCTCCAGGTCGCCCCCGAGGTCCTCCCGGTCACCGTGCCGTTCCTCTGCCTGCAACCCCTCGTGGAGAACGCCGTGCGCCACGGCATGGAGGGCAAGGTGGAACCGGGCCACATCCAGATCTACGCGGACGACGCCGGCGCCGAAGCCCACATCACGATCGAGGACGACGGCATCGGCATGGACCCCGAGAAGCTCCGCCGCACCCTGGCCGGCCAGGTGGACGAGTCCGCGGGCATCGGCCTGGGCAACATCGACGAGCGGCTGCGGCGGGTGTACGGCGACGAGTACGGCCTGGTGGTGGAGACAGCCCTGGGGCTGGGCACGAAGATCACCGTCCGGGTGCCGAAGTACCAAGCCGGGATCAACGGGATGTGACGCCAGGGCAGACTCGCGCAGGGGTCCCCTCGTGTTCCGGCTCCCCCGCGACCCAACCTAGTCACGGGGTCTGACAGTCACGGGAAGCCGAGGAGGCGGCCGGTTGTCGTGGCGATGAGGTCGACGACCGGGCCGAGGTGACGCACGGGAAGCCGAGAACCAGACCCGTCTGACGAGCGGTATCGAGGTGACGTCACTGCGAAGGTGACCCCTCCGCCGGAACAGCCACCGGTCGGCGCAAAGCCGGCCCGCCCACCGGAACAACTCGCCGGGGCCGCCCTTCCGCAGAGCGACCCCGGCGAAGCCAACCCCTCAGCTGGCGGCCTTCGCCGCCCGCCGGTCAGCGGCGTCCAGCACCGCACGGATCCAAGCCAGCTCGTCCCCGGAGCACGCGCCCTCGGCCGCGGCCCGCCGCAGCCGAACCCACAACCCCAGGTCGGTCCACTCCTGGAACCGCCGGTGCACCGTGGGCACGGTCACCCCGAACGAAGCCGGCAGATGCCGCCACGCACATCCCGACGACAACACGAACACGATCGCGGTGAACACGGCCCGGTTGGACACGCGCCCGCGCCCGCCGCCCTGCCGGCGCACCTTGGCCGGCGGGATGAGCGGCTCGACGACCGCCCAGAGGTTCGCCGGCACGAGGCGGGCCGAGAGCTGTTCGATGACGTCACCGCGGCCGGGCTCGACGCCCGACTCGGGCCACGCGGAGGAGCGCATCCAGCTCTCCGTGCGCGGCGCGACGTCGGCGGGCCGCGTGTCCTGGCGGGCGGACTCGGCGCGCTGGCGGGAGCGGAGCAGGGTGGCCAGGGCGGTGTCCTCGGCCGTGGTGCGGCGCGGCGGGACGGCGTAGGCCTGCTGGGCGTGGCGGGCGATCTCGGCGCCGACGGTGCGGCGGAACGACGGGGTGCCGGCGAGGCGCGGGTCGACCGGCTGGCCGTAGCGGACCGGGACCTGGGCCTGGTGGGGCTGGACGGGGCGTCCTGGCACCTGGCGGGGCGGGACCTGGCGCGCGAGGCGCGGGTCCGGTGTGCGTGCGAACTGCTGCGAGTCGGTCATGGTGTGGTCCTCCGCCAGGACTTTTCCGTCAGGTGACTGCACTCACAGTAAGAAGACGTTTACGAAACAGGTAAGTAGGTAGGCCGGGATAGGCGATGAGCGGACGTGCGGTGCCGATGCGCGGCTCTCCCTGTTGAGACGAGTGGCGCACTGTCTGCGACGAACGGATAACCGGTCGTGTCACGCATTCCACTTACGGGTGATTCGAGCCGACTCGTCCGGCCGCGGTGATCGGTTCGTTGACGCCACGGTTACCGTTCGAGGTGTGAAGCTCTTGGCGACCAGCGATCTGCACGTCTCCTACCAGGAGAACCGCGACGTCGTGGAGGCGATCGCGCCGTCCGCGGAAGGCGACTGGCTGATCATCGCCGGGGACGTGGCCGAGAAGTTCGACTCCATCGAGTGGACGCTCCGCACGCTGCGCCCGCGGTTCGGGCGGGTGATCTGGTCGCCGGGCAACCACGAGCTCTGGACCACCAAGGACGACGCCAACCAGTCCCGCGGCGAGATGCGCTACAAGCAGCTCGTGGAACTCTGCCGCAGCCTCGACGTGATCACGCCGGAAGACCCGTACGTCACGTTCCCCGGCGAGGGCGGGCCGGTCACTGTCTGTCCACTGTTCCTCGGTTACGACTACTCGTTCAGGCCACAGGGTGCCACGGACGTGAAGTCCGCCCTCGCCATCGCGCACGAGGCGGGAGTGGTGTGCACGGACGAGTACTTCCTGCACCCCGACCCGTACCCGTCCCGCGAGGCGTGGTGCGAGGCGCGGGTGGAGGAGACCGCGGAGAGGCTCGCGCGGATCGACGGCCCGACCGTGCTGATCAACCACTACCCGCTGGTGCGCGACCCCACGTTCGTGCTGCGCTACCCCGAGTTCGCGCTCTGGTGCGGCACGACGCTGACCGCGGACTGGCACCGGCGGTTCAACGCCGTCGAGATGGTCTACGGCCACCTGCACATCCCCCGCACGACGCACTACGACGGCGTGCGCTTCGACGAGGTCTCGCTCGGCTACCCGCGCGAGTGGAAACCGCGCGGCATCACGCACGTGAAGCTGCACGACGTGCTCCGGGAGTCGTGACCGTGCTGGAACAGCTCCTGCCCCCGCCCATCGCGGCGGTGGAACGCTACGACGACGAGCAGCCGGTCGAGCTCTTCCCCGAGGAGGCGCTGCTGATCGCCAACGCCGTGCCCAAGCGCCGGCACGAGTTCGGCACCGCCCGCGCCTGCGCCCGCGAAGCCCTGCGCGAACTCGGCTTCGGGCCCGCCGCGATCCTGCCGGGCCCGAAGCGCGAGCCGCTGTGGCCGGCGGGCGTCGTCGGCAGCCTCACGCACTGCACCGGCTACCGGGCCGCGGCGCTCGCGAGGAGCACCGACTTCCGAGCCATCGGCATCGACGCCGAGCCGCACGCTCCCGCGCCGGACGGCGTGCTGGGCGCGATCGCGGTCCCGGCCGAGCTGGAGCGCATGCCGGGGCTGAGGGCGCAGGACCCGAAGATCTGCTGGGACCGCCTGCTGTTCAGCGCCAAGGAGAGCACCTACAAGGCGTGGTTCCCGATCACGAACCGGTGGCTCGGCTTCGAGGACGCCGACATCACGCTGCGCCCGGACGGCACGTTCCACTCGCGCGTCCTGCTGGCCGACACCCCCGTCGCGGGGTTCGACGGCCGCTGGCTCGTGCAGGGCGACGTCCTGGTCACGGCGATCGCGGTGCCTTCCGGCTCGTAGCTCCGGCGAGGGCGGTCAGCGCCAGGCCGGCGCCGTGCTCACCGGCACGGCTCGCGGGCGGTGACCTGCGCATCGCCCTTGGTCGCGCCGGCCACGCGCAACGGTGCCGGAACCCCCTCCGGACCACCGTGCCGGCCTGACCGGAATGTTCCGGATCACCGCACACGAGTGTCGGATTGATCAACCATGGTGCAGAGTGGTGAGGTGAACCCTCGACCGACCGCCGGGAGGCCACCATGGGCGAGGACGTCGCGAAGCACGAGTTCACGCGCGAGGACCGCACGCGCTACCGCACCAAGGTGCGGCGGTGCCTCGACGTGTTCGCCAGGATGCTGCGTGAGGCCAGGTTCGACTTCGAGAGGCCGATGACCGGCCTGGAGATCGAGATCAACCTCATCGACGAGCACGGCGACCCCGCGATGAAGAACCACGAGGCCCTCAACGTCATCGACGACCCGGACTTCGTGACCGAGCTCGGCCAGTGGAACATCGAGATCAACGTGGCTCCGCGCCGGCTCGCGGGCGGGGGCATCACGGCGTTCGAGGAGACCGTGCGCCGCAGCCTCAACGACGCCGAGCAGAAGGCGCGCGAGGTCGGCGCGCGCATGGTGATCAACGGCATCCTGCCGACGCTGCGCTCGAAGGACATCTCGCCCGACCTGCTGTCGGGCAACCCCCGCTACGCGTTGCTCAACGAGCAGGTCCTGGCCGCGCGGGGCGAGGACCTCCAGATCGCCATCGACGGCGTCGAGCGCCTGCACCTCACGTCGAGCTCGATCGTCCCCGAGGCCGCCTGCACGAGCACGCAGCTGCACCTGCAGGTCAGCCCCGAGCAGTTCCCCGCCTACTGGAACGCCGCCCAGGCGATCGCGGGCGTGCAGGTGGCGGTGGGCGCGAACTCGCCGTTCTTCCTCGGCAAGGAGCTGTGGCGGGAGACGCGGATCGCGCTCTTCCAGCAGGCCACGGACACGCGCGGGGACGAGCTCAAGGCGCAGGGCGTGCGGCCGCGGGTGTGGTTCGGCGAGCGGTGGATCAACTCGATCTTCGACCTGTTCGAGGAGAACGTCCGCTACTTCCCCGCGCTGCTGCCCATCACCGACGAGGAAGACCCCCTCGCGGTGCTGGACAAGGGCGACACGCCCTCGTTGAGCGAGCTGAAGCTGCACAACGGGACCATCTACCGCTGGAACCGGCCGGTCTACGACGTCGTGCGCGACCGCCCGCACCTGCGCGTCGAGAACCGGGTGCTGCCCGCGGGACCGACCGTCGTGGACACCCTCGCGAACGCCGCCCTGTACTTCGGGCTGGTGCGGGCACTGGCCGAGGACGAGCGTCCGCTGTGGTCGCAGATGAGCTTCCAGGCGGCCGAGGAGAACTTCAACGCCGCCTCGCGCAACGGGTTGGACGCGCAGATGTACTGGCCCGGCGTCGGCACGGTGCCGGTGGTCGAGCTGGTGCTGCGGCGGCTGCTCCCCCTCGCCCACGAGGGCCTGATCCGGTGGGGCGTCGACTCGGCGGAGCGCGACCGCCTGCTGGGCGTCATCGAGCAGCGCTGCCTCAGCGGCGTGAACGGCGCCACCTGGCAGGCCCGGGAGTTCCACCGGCACTACGACCACTCGCACCTGGACCGGCCGGACGCACTGCGCACGATGCTGAAGACCTACGTGGACCTCATGCACGCCAACGAACCCGTGCACACCTGGCCCCTGACGTGAGGGGACGGGGTGGCCGCCGCGGCGGCCACCCCGTCCGTTCAGGAGGTCAGGAGGTCGGGAAGTCATCCGGGGTGCGGACGCGGTCGCGCACCCAGCCACCGGCCGGCTCCAGCACACCGGTTCCGCTGAAGCTGCTGCCCGAGCACGTGCCGGACTTGAACACCGCGCCGGACCGGAAGTCGTCGGAGAAGTTCCAGTTGGCCCACGAGATCTTCTTGCGGGCCATCAGGTCGACGTACTTCGGGGACATGGTGAGGTCGTTCGGGCCGTCACCGCTCCTGTCAACAAATTCGGGCGACCGGGACGACCCCGTTGAGGCATCCTCGACCACCTGATGCGATCCACAGTCACCGTGACACCAGCACAGCTCCCGGAGGTGCTGCTGCACGTAGCCGTAGTCCGACCGGTCTTCCTCTGGGGAGCACCGGGCATCGGCAAGTCCTCGCTCGTCCGGAAGTTCGCGGCCGAGCTGGGCCTCGAGTGCGTGACGCTGCTGGGCACGCAGCTCGCGCCGGAGGACCTCATCGGGGTTCCGGAGCTGGTCGGTGGCCGATCGCGGTTCGCGCCTCCCGAGTCGATCGCCCGCCACGACCCGTACTGCCTGTTCCTCGACGAGCTCAACGCGAGCAGCCCGGAGGTGCAGAAGGCGTTCTACTCGCTGATCCTGGACCGCCGCATCGGCTCCTACGAGCTGCCGAAGGGCTCGATCGTCATCGGTGCAGGCAACCGGGCCGTCGACAACGCCCTGGCGCGCCCGATGGCGTCCGCACTGGTCAACCGCATGGTGCACGTGCACCTCACCGCGTCGGCGCGCGACTGGCTGGCGTGGGCGCGTGAGAACCACATCCACCCGTGGGTGCTCGAGTACCTCACCCAGCGCCCCGACCACCTCTGGAGCGCGGCGCCGAAGGTCGAGGAGACCTTCTCGACGCCGCGCGGCTGGCACATGCTCTCCGACGCGCTGCACTCGTTCGGCGAGGACATCTCCGACGACCTGCTCGGCGTGCTGGCGTTCGGCACGGTCACCGCGAACCACGCGTCGATGTTCAAGGCGTACGTGAAGACCGTGCGGCACGCGTACGGGCTGGAGGCGATCTTGCGCGGGGACGTCCGCTGGCCGTCCGCGCCCCAGGACCGCGACCTGCTCTACTTCCTCGGCGAGGCGTTCCGCGCCCGGCTGGTGAAGGAACTGCCGCACGACAGGGCGCACGCGCCGGCGGCGGGCAAGCAGCTCGCCCACCGGGGCAAGGCGTTGCTGCTGGAGCTGGCCGAGCTGTCGCTGGAGATCGCGCAGATGGTGATCGCGGCGGACGACGACGGCAACCCCGTGCTGCCCGCCTGGTTCCTCGTCGAGGTCACGCGCGACCTGCCGCGCCTGGTCGCGGCACGCGCATGAGCAAGCGCGGCAAGGCCCACGTCGACCCCGCCGCGCTGGCGTTCGCGGCGGCGGAGAAGCGGATCAGCGCGCATCCGCTGTTCGCCGCCCTCGGCACGTACGTGCGCCGGCAGTCCGACCACCCGTGGGCGGACATCTCGCTGGACGGCCTGCTGCTCGCCCACCCGGCGAAGAAGGCGGGCGAGGACGAGTGGGCCTGGGTGTTCGCGCACTGCCTGCTGCACCTGGGTTTCGGGACGTTCGACTGCGACGAGGTGCTCGGCTTCCAGCTCGCGGTGAAGGTGGGCACGCGTCCGTTCTCCTGGGACCCCGGCCGGTGCGTGCGCGGTGGGGCGTCGACGGACCCGGAGAAGTGGGCGCGGCGCTTCGCCGCCGGGTTGTCGAACGCCGCCGTGGCCGCGATCGACGTGGCGGGCGGCGCGCGGTCGTCGCTGTCCGACTCGCGGCCGGTGAAGTCCGAGTGGGAGCTCGCGCTGGGCTGGTTCGTGTCGAACTACCCCCTGCTGGGCGCGCTGGCGTCGGCGATGGAGGTCGTCGCGGACGCGGAGCTGGCACGGGGCTGGGACATCTCGATCGCGGCGGTGTCCGCGGCGTCGGCCGAGATCTACGTGAACCCGTTGGCGCACCTGAGCAAGCAGGAGTGGCGGTTCGTGCTCGCGCACGAGATGCTGCACGCCGCGCTGCGCCACTGCGACCGCGTCGGCGGGCGGGACCCGTACCTGTGGAACATCGCCGCGGACTTCGTCGTCAACGGCTGGCTGGTCGAGATGGGTGTCGGCGCGGCGCCGTCCGGCGTGCTGCACGACCCCGGCCTGCGCGGCCTGTCGGCGGAGTCGGTGTACGACCGGATCGCGGCAGACCTGCGGCGGTACCGGAAGCTGCTGACGCTGCGCGGGAACCACCGGGGCGACCTGCTCGGCGAACCCCTGCGCGGACCGGCCGACGTCACCGGCCTCGACGAGTTCTACCGGCGCGCGCTGCTCACCGGGCTGAGCTACCACACGTCGGCGCGCGGACCGCTGCCCGCCGGGCTGGTCGAGGAGGTCCGGGCCCTGGAGCACCCGCCGCTGTCGTGGGACGCGCAGCTGGCCCGGTGGTTCGAGGAGTTCGTTCCCACCGCGGAGAAGCGGCGCACCTACGCCCGCGCGTCACGGCGGCAAGCGTCCACCCCGGACATCCCCCGTCCCGGCTGGACGCGGCCGGAGTCGCTGGAGGCGCGGCCGACGTTCGGCGTCGTGCTCGACACGTCCGGTTCGATGGACCCCACGTTGCTGGGCAAGGCTCTCGGCGCGATCGCGTCCTACGCCGCGGCACGTGACGTGCCCGCCGCACGCGTGGTTTTCTGTGACGCGATGGCTTATGACGCCGGATACGTGCCCGTCGAGGACATCGCGGGCCGGGTGGCGGTGCGCGGGCGCGGTGGCACGGTGCTGCAGCCCGGCATCGACCTGCTGGAGCGCGCCGACGACTTCCCCGCCGCCGGCCCGGTCCTCGTCATCACCGACGGCGGGTGCGACGTGCTGCGGATCCGGCGCGAGCACGCGTTCCTGATCCCCGCCGGCGCCCACCTGCCGTTCCGCCCGCGCGGACCCGTGTTCCGGATGTCCTGATGGAGATCGCCTGCGACGAGTCGGGGTCCGAGGGCGAGAAGCTCGTCGGCGGGGTCACGGCGGTCTTCGCGCACGCCTCCGTGCGGTTCTCGCACGAGGACGCTTCGGCGTGCGTGGAGTCGTTGCGCGAGATGATCAAGTCGCCCGCGCGGGAGTACAAGGCGAACCACCTGCTGCGGCGGAAGAACCGCTGGGTGCTGCTGTGGTTCCTCGGCCCCGGCGGCCCGCTGGCCGGGCGGGCCCGCGTGCAGCTCGTGGACAAGCGCCGGTTCCTGGCCTCGCGGGTGCGCGCGGAGTTCGGCGCGGTGACCGGGCCCTTGGAGCTCTACAACGACCTGCTGCGCGCCCAGGGCCCGCGCGGGGCGCTCGACCCGTTGTTCCCGGCCATCCTGCGGGCCGTGGCGCAGTGGGGCGGGCCGGTGTCGATCGTGCACGACCAGCAGCTGTCGCTGACCGGCGGCCGGATCCGGCAGCTCGAGCAGGCCGCGCCACGGCTGAGGAGCCTGACCCTGGCGGACTCGCGGCAGGACGCCCGCGTGCAGGTGGCCGACTTCCTGGCGGGCATCGCGCGCCGGGTCGCGGAAGAGGAGCTGCACGGACGACCGGATCGAGAGGTGATCGAGTTGCTGAGGCCCTTCGTCGTCGGACCCGGGATGTGGCATGCCTGACGCGCTTTTCGCCGACCCGCGGCTGGCCCGCCTCTACGACGCCTTCGACGGGCCGCGCGACGACCTGGACCCGTACCTCGCGATCGCGGCCGAGCTCGGCGCCCGTTCGGTGCTCGACGTCGGGTGCGGCACGGGCTGTTTCGGCGTCCTGCTGGCCGACGCCGGGTTCTCGGTCGTCGGCGTCGAACCCGCACTGGCCTCGCTGGAGCTCGCCCGCGCCAAGGACTCCCGCGTCACGTGGCTCCACGGCGACGCGACCGGCCTGCCCCCGTTGCGGGCCGACCTCGCGACGATGACGGCGAACGTGGCGCAGGTGTTCCTGGGCGACGACTGGGAAGCGGCGCTGCGAGGCGTGCACGGCGCGCTGCGGCCGGGCGGGCACCTGGTGTTCGAGACGCGGCGGCTCGAGGCCCGGGCCTGGGAGGGCTGGGCGGAGACCACGCACCGGGTGGTGGACGGGGTGGAGGAACGGCGTGAGCTGCTCGGCGTGGACCTGCCGTTCGTCTCGTTCCGCCACACCTACCGGTTCCCGGACGGCACGGAGGTCGCCTCGGACTCGACGCTGCGGTTCCGGTCGCGCGCCGAGGTCGAGGACAGCCTGGTGGCGTGCGGGTTCGAGGTCGTGGACGTGCGCGACGCCCCGGACAGGCCGGGGCGCGAGCACGTGTTCGTGGCGCGGAAGGTCAGCGCTGCCCCGGCGCCCACACGACGACCTGGAGAGTCATCCGGCCTTGGACGTCCACCCTGGCAACTCTGACCCAGGCGACGTTGCCCTTCTTCGACGTCACGCACACCGCGAACTCGCCTGCCTTCACCTCGTCGTTGTCCCATGACGTCTGAGAGCCGCGCTTGGACTGCGTCGCGCACTCCCCGGCGGTGGGCTGCGCCAGAGGAGCCTTGGCGATGTACCTGCCGCCCGCGGGGTCGAGCTTGAACTGCCTGGTGCAGGTCGAGATGCTCGCGGTCCGGTGGTTGGGTGCGAGATCGTCGATGTCGAGCCTGCCTTCGTCGGCCTCGCCGCAGATCGGACCGCCCATGGTGATGTCCGTCAGCTCGTGCAGCACGGTGAAGTTCGACCCGTCCGGCGCCGGCACGGGAGGAACGACCGAGGAGCCCGGTGCCGTCGGTGTCGCGACGGGGACCGGCACCGTCGACACCATCGTCTGCGTCACCGTGGTCGCGGTGTCGACGACGGTGCCGAGCCTCGTCCTCGGCAGGACCACGGCGATGGTGATCGCGGCGCCCACCGCCAGGACGATCGCGACCGCCATCCAGAGCCGGATCTTCTTGCGCGACTCCTTGAGCTCGCGGTCGAGGGCGAGCCGCATCAGGGTGTCGGCGGTCTGCGGGTCGCTTTCGCCGCGCACATGACCGACCTGCCGCAGCACGTCGTCGACATCACCCTGGCGCATGGCCCTGTGCACCTGGTCCAGCCGATCCGCCAGGTACCGCTCGTCGTCTCCTGCCACGAGGACCAACGTTGCGGCAAAGCGAATCCGCCTGTGGTGCGTTCGCACCAACTGTCCACTATTTGGCAAGAACCACAGGGTCAGCTGACGAGCGCCGGCTGCTTCCAGGCCTGCACGAGCCACGGCAGCACCCGCGGCAGCCGGTCGGCCACGATGTCGTGCAGCACCAGCACGATCCGGCCGGACCGCACGGGCCCGGCGTCGAGCCACACGACGTGCATCAGCACACCGGTCTGGAGGTCGAGCCCCGCCTCCGCCTCCGCGAGGGCGGCGGGGGTGGCGGCGGCGGGGTCGGCGACCTCGTGGTGCGCGAAGCCGGAACGACACAGTTCGGGATGCAGTTCCACCAGGGACTCCATGGCGGCGGCCAGACGTCCCACGCCCAGCCCTGCCCGAACCTGCACCGTAATGGCTCTCACGTTAGGAGAGCCTAACCTAGGTTCCACCTCGGGTCGCGCCCACTGAGGCCCAGGACACGGTCCAGCAGAGGAGAATTCGAGTCCACCTCGACCGCGGGCCCGAAGAGCGAGCTGTCGCGGTCGTCCGGGCCGATGGACGACACGAAGCCGTGCACCACCTCGAGCAGGTCTTCCTCGACCTCGAACGGCTGACCGGTGGCCCGCGCGAGGTCCCAGCCGTGCAGCACCACCTCGTCCAGCGCCACGGCGGCGGCGACCTCACCGGGCAGGTCGACACCGCCCGCCGCGGTCATGCCCTCCCACGCCGCCGGCACCTGCCAGGCCCTGGCCAGCTCGCCGAGCCGCCGCGGGATCGACTCGCGGAAGTCGAGCGGCAGCCGTGCCGCGTCACCGGAAGCCGTGCCCTGCAACGGGGTCTTCCTCGCCGCCAGCGTGAACGCGACCGCCAGGCCGTTCACGTGGTCGAGCAGGTCCCCGACCGTGTAGTCGGGACAGGGGGTCGGCGCCTTCAGGTCGCCGTCGGTCACGTTGCGCACCACGTCGGCCAGCCGGTCGGCCGCAGGAGTCAGGTCGAACATCAGTACCCGTCACCTCCCCAGAACTGCTCCTCGAGCGAGTCCGCGGTTCCGGCGAGCAGCTGCAACGGGTCGGTGAACTCGTGGATGTCGAGGTCGGTCAGCGGCAGCGAGTGCCGGACAACGACGTGCTCGCCCATGATCGCGAGACCGCAGGCGACCGTGGAGTTGCCCACCTCCTCCAGCACCGCGCGCAGGTCCACCCGCGAGGCCAGCCCGCACGGGGAGGCGATCTGCACCCACTCGTGCATCTTGTCGAGCACTTCTCGGACGATGATCACGACCTGCGTGCGGTCGTCCTCGTCCTCCTCCACGTCCCCGAAGGTGAAGAGGATCCTCAGCTCCTCACCGTCGTCGTGGATGACGTCGTACGTGGCGCGGACGTAATCCGCGAGGTCTCCCCAACTCGCCATGGCGCAACCCTACTGGCCGCGATCGACCACAGCCCGACGACGAGCACGGCGCCGACCTCGGCGATGAGCAAGATCCTCTCGATGTAGCCCAACGGGAACACGCGCCACCACCGAACGTCCGAGACCACGCTTAGCGCAATGGCGTAGAGCAGCGGCATGAACGCGACGATGCTCAACAATCCGGACGCCATCGTCCACCTGGCGTGTCGCCCCCACACGTGGTCCTTCAGCCACGGCCTCGCCAGCGCGATGATCGCGATCGGCAGGCTGACGAACGCCAGCATGCTGCCGAAGCGGTGGATGCTGCCGCTGACCTCGTTGGTGCCCATCGCCCAGTTCGTCTTGGGGAACACGACGACCAGGAACAGGCCCACGGACCACAGGCTCAACGCGATCGCCCCTGTCGACCGCCACCTCGTCAGGCCCTTGTGCACGAGCACGTAGAGGATCGCGAGCGACCCGGCCGCCAGCAGCACCACCGCGACGTCGAAGACCGGCCGGTAGTCACCCAGCGCGTACTCGCTGATCGTGCGCCGCAGCGGTCCGACGGTCAGGTCCAGCAGACCGACCATGGCCACGGTCACGACGACGGCCAGCGAACCGCCGGTGGCGGCGAGACGAGGTATCAGCACACCTCGGACAACGCCCCGGCCGATGCGCGGGGTTCCTGGATTCAGGAACCCGACAGCTTCCGGCCGGGCTGGCGGCAGCTCTACGCGAGGACGCTGCCGCACGTGATGTTGACCTGCGATCCCGTGATCGTGCGCCCCCAGTCCGAGGCGGCGAACACCGCGACCCTGCCCACGTCCCGCAGCGTCGCCGCCCGTCCGAGCACCGTCTGCCCGACCAGGTCCGGTTCCACCCGGTCGCGGAGCTCCGCCGGGATCGACTCGGGGATGCCACCGGTCTGCAACGTCACCGCCCGGACCCCGTGCGGCCCCAGCTCCGCCGCGAGCTGCCGGCGCAGGGACTCGACCGCGTCGAACGCCGTGACCAGCCCTCCGAGGTGCCAGCGCCGGTGCACCGACCCGTCGTTGCCGCCGCCGAAGAACAGGATGACACCGCTCTTCTGCCGGACCATGTGCCGTGCGGCGGCGCGAGAGGTGAGGAACTTCGAGCGGATGTTCGTGACCACGGGACTCAGGTAGTCGTCGACGCTCATCTCGTGCAGCGGCGTGCCCTGGACGTCGTTGTCGGAGATGACGTTGACCGAGATGTCGATCCGCTCGAACATGGCCGCGTGCTCGTCCACCGCCCGTTCGTCCAGGGCGTCGACCACGGCGTACTCCGCCCCGAGCCGCTCGGCCTTCTCCTTGAGGGCGGGTTCGGAGCGCGCGGCCAGGTGGACCTCGGCCCCCGCCTCGATGAAGGCCTGCGCGATCGCGCCGCCGATCGTGCCCGCGCCGTAGATGACAGCGGTCTTCCCGTCGAGGTTCATGGGTTCGCCGGTCATCCGGTCAGCGTAGTCATCCGGGAACATCGCCATCGGCTGGAACGCGGCGATCCGGTCCGACGGGGTCGGTGAACGAGACCGGCTTGCCGGCGGAGCGGGCATGGGCGATCTCCCTGCTCGTGGACTCGCCGACGTACCCGCCGGGGTTGACGACCAGCACCCGGTCGGCCAGGTCGATCTTGCGCAGGTGGAGCGCGTCGAGAGCGGCCCTCTGCGCGTCGGTGACCACCCCGCCTGTCTCACCCGGCGCGACGACGATGACCCCCGCGAGGGTCAGGTCGCGGTTCGCCGCACGCATCTCCTCCACGAACCGGGTGGAGCCGCAGATGCAGACGATCTCAGGCCGGTCGGGCACGGCTCGGTCCTCCGGTTCGCACGGGAACCGCCAGTGTGCACGACGTCGTCGCCCGAGCGGCACGGCTCAGCGGAGCGCGACCGCCGCCTCGGCGGCCACGGCCTCCGCCACCGCGTTCAGCGCCGGCGAGTCGAGCTTCCACTGCTGCCAGTACAGCGGCACGGAGATCGTGCGTCCCGGTGCCAGGTCCAGCAGACCCTCCTGCAGCTGCTGCGGCGGCACCATCCCCCAGCCGAGGCCCGCCACGATCGCCCGCACGTACACCTCGGACGACGGCACGTGGTGGCGGTGCTCGGAGGCGCCGCGGCCGCGGGTTAGGGTGCGCACGAAGCGGTCCTGCAGGTCGTCGTTGCGGTCGAACACCACGACCGGGGCGGTGGGCAGCCACGACTTCAGCGGGCCGTCGCGGTGTCCGTCCAGGAAGGACCTCGAAGCCATGGCCGCGTAGCGGATGTCGCCGAGCTTGCGCACCGAGCAGCCCGCCACGGGTTCGCGCGAGGACGTCACCGCGGCCATCACCACGCCCTGCCGCAGGAGCGCGGTCGTGTGGTCCTGGTCCTCGCGGTGGAGGTCGAACGAGATCCTCAGGCCGGGCGGAACCCGTTGCAGGGCGGGCAGGAACCACGTGGCGAGCGAGTCGGCGTTGACCGCGATCGGCACGCGCACCACGGCGTCCTCGCCGAGCGCCGCCCCGAGGTCCTGGTCGAGGGCCAGCAGTTGCCGACCGTAGCGGACCAGCACCTCGCCGGACGAGGTCAGCCTCACCGGGCGCGCCCGCACGAGCAGGACTCGGCCGGTGCGCTGCTCCAGGGCCTTGATGCGTTGCGAGACAGCGGAAGGCGTGATGTGCAGCGCTGCCGCCGCCGCGTCGAACGTGCCCGCGTCGACGACCGCGAGCAGCGTGCGCACCAGGTCGAGATCCATCACGGCTGCTAATGATACGTAAGAACCTGTAGCTGGCCTCATCAAGAACACGTCAATACCGTGGACGGCGTGAGAGACCTGTTCCTCGGCTTCGGCACCATGATGACCCTGATCGTCGCGATCGGCGCGCAGAACGCTTTCGTGCTGCGCCAAGGACTTCGCCGGCACGCGGTCGCGCGGGTCGTCGCCGTGTGCGCCCTCTCGGACGCGGTCCTGGTCGCGGTGGGCGTCGCCGGGTTCGGCGCGATCGTGCGGGCGTTCCCGCAGGCGATCACGATCGCGGCCGTCGTCGGCGGGATCTTCCTGCTGGGGTACGGGTTTCTGGCGGCACGGCGGGCGTTCCGGCCGTCCGCGCTCGACGCCGGAACCCAGACGAGTGGACGACCCGTGCTGACGGCGCTGGCGCTGACGTGGCTCAACCCGCACGTCTACCTCGACACGCTGCTGCTGCTCGGCTCCATCGCGGCCGGCCGGTGGCTCTTCGGCGTCGGCGCGGTGACGGCGAGCATCACGTGGTTCGTCGCGCTCGGTTTCGGCGCCCGGCTGCTCGGCCCGCTGTTCGCGCGCCCCCGCGCGTGGCGGGTCCTCGACGGCCTGATCGCCGCCGTGATGATCACTCTCGGCGTGACCCTGATCGCCGGGTGGTGAGCGGGATGGCCGCACGGCCATCCCGGTTGCCGCCGCGGGGGTGCGTCCGCGACCATGCCGTCATGGCACTCGGCACCGTCAGGTTCTTCTCGCCCGAGGACGGCTGGGGAGCGGTCGCCTCACCGGAGCTGCCGGACGGCTGCGACGCGTGGGTGCACTTCAGCGCGATCGAGGCGGACGGCTTCCGCGTGCTGCGGGCGGGTGACCGGGTCGAGTTCGACCACGAGGAGGCCCGGCAGGACGGCTTCCGGTTCCGCGTGACGCGCGTCCGCGAGCTCTGACCCGGCTCACCCCAGCCGCACGGCCGCGGGCAGCCCCGCGCGGTCCGCCACGGGCCACGCCAGCGGATCGGGCCCGAGCTCGACGAGCTCGGCTACCTGCAGCCGGGACCACGGCGAGATCTCCCGCGTGCCGTCCAGCACGGAGGCGGCGAACTCGGTCCACGGCACCCGCTCCACCGAGTCGACCTCGTCGGGGTTCGGCACCGCGTCGTCGTCGCAGAGCACGCGGAACACCGGGCACATCTCGTTCTCGACGACGCCGTCCATGACCGCGCGGTAGCGGAAGGCCGGGAGCAGCAGTTCGGGGGCGGAGCACCGCAGGCCCAGCTCGTCGCGCAGGCGGCGGAGCACGGCCTGCGCCATGTCCTCCTCGGGCAGCGGGTGGCCGCAGCAGGTGTTCGTCCACAGACCGGGGAACGTCTTCTTGTGCAACGCGCGGCGCGTCAGCAGCGTGTTGCCGGCGGAGTCGAACACGTAGCTGGAAAACGCCAGGTGCAGCGGGGTGTCCGCGTGGTGCACCACTGCCTTGTCCTCGACGCCGATGGCGGAGCCGTCCTCGGCCAGGAGCACTACCTGTTCCACAGTCACGCGCACCACGTAATCACACCCGGACCAAGATCGGGAAACGAGCGCCGGGGTGAACGCTCCAGCGCGGGGATAGCAGGCCCCTAGGTGGCGCAGGTCACCCTGAGGTCATGACTTCCCCGTTCGCTCAGGCTCACACCATGTTCCTGGTGCTGGTCAGCCCGGCGGGCCAGTACTCGATCTGGCCCGCGGTGCTGCAGGTGCCGGCAGGCTGGCAGGTCGTCCACGGAGTCGCGTCCAAGCAGTCCTGTGCGGACTACGTGGACGCGCTCCGTGCCGACGTGCCGATGGCCGCCTGACGACAAGCAGCCCCACTACCGTCAGAGCGACCTGATGTACCCGTGCGACGAGACAGCGCCGTGCTCGTTGCTGCCCGCGTACGACGCCGTGAAGCCTTGCAGCAGCGTCGACAGGCCGATCAGCAGCGACGCCTGGGCGTCGCAGGTGGCCTTGCCGGACGAGCCGGTCGTCGCGGTGCAGAGCGGGTTGCCCTTCACCGTGCGGAAGACGACCTGCTGACCGGCGATCGGCGCCCCGGTGTGCTTCTCGGTCAGCGTCGCGTTGAGACCGCGGACCGTGAAACCGAGGAGCCGCAACTGCAGCGCGGCGGTGCCGGACACGAGCTTCGACGTGGCGGGCGGCACGAAGTTGATCGCGATGCCCACCGGGCGCTGGCCGACGGCGACGGTGCCGGTGACCGTGTCGGAGGCCGTGTCGATGATCGACACCGTGTTGCTGTTGAAGTTCGTGACGTAGGCGGACGCACCGTCCGGCGTGAGGGCCACGCTGATCGGGCGGTCGCCGACGACGACCTTCCGCAGTTCGGTCATCGTCGTGAGGTCCACGACGGAGACCGTGTCGAACTCGCTGTTCGTCACGTACGCGCGGGTTCCGTTCGGCGTCAACGCGATGCCGTGCGGCGTGAAGCCGACGGCGGCGGTGCCGACGACGGTGCGCGTGGCCACGTCGATGGCGGAGACGCTGTCCGAACCCTTGTTCACCACGTACATCCGCGTGCCGTCCGGCGAGGCGGCGATGGCGGTCGCCGCGTTGCCGACCGGGATCGTGGCGACGACGGAGTTGGACGTGGTGTCGATGACCGAGACCTTGCCCGGTCCGGGGACGTCGTGCGTGACGTAGACGGCGGAACCGTCCTTCGTGACGACGACGCCGTCCGCGTTCGACCCGACCGCGACGGTCGCGGTGACCGCCAGGGTGGCCGTGTCGACCACGGAGACCGTGCCGTCGAGGTAGTTGGTGACGTAGGCGAAGCCGCCACCGGGCGCCACCACGACGCCCGCCGGGTGGGACCCGACGGGGACGGCCTTGTCGACCGTGTTGGTCGGCGTGTCGATGACCGTCAACGTGTTCTGCACGGAGTTCGTCACGTAGCCGCGGGTGCCGTCGAAAGCGACCGCTGCCATGTACGGCGAGTTGCCGCCGCTGTCCGCGATCGTCTCGGACACCGCGTTGGTGGCCGTGTCGATGACCGACACCCCGCCGCCGTTGTTGGCGACGTAACCCAGAACCCGGCCGGCGGGGGCCGCCTCGGCCGGGGTCACCACCACCAGTGCCGCGGTGACGGCAGCAGCCGTCACCAGTGGACGCAACCGCATGTTCAATGCCTCCTGGCGCGCGTCATCCCGACCTTCTCAGGACATCGCGACCGGCGGAACGGGCGTTAGCCTCTTCAGCGCCTTCTCGAACCAGTGATCGGCGTACTCGGCGTCGTTGTAGCGCTCGATCTCGACGAAACCGTGCTTCGCGTAGAGGGTGCGCGCTTCCACCAGGTCCTTGCGGGTGTCGAGGCGCAGCACGGTGATGCCGCGTCGCAGGGCTTCGGTCTCCATCGCCGCGAGCAACGCCGACGCGACACCCCTGCCGCGGAACGGCTCGCGCACGAACATCCGCGTCAGCTCACCGACGTCGCCGCTCAGGAACCGCATGCCCAGGCACCCGACGTCGTCGCCGTCGCGGGACGCCACGAGGAACACCGGCACGTCGTGGTCCTGCTCGTCGCGTTCGTAGGCGTCGATCTCGGCGTCGTTCGCCGGCCGGCCCCAGTAGCGGCTGATCATCTCGGCGTTGTACTCGCGGTTGAGCGGCGAACGCGCGGCATCGGCGGCCGTCACGGTCCAGGTGGTCATGGGACCATCATCGGAAACCCGTCCACTGTGATTCAGGTCACTGCAACACCGACACCGCGAGAAGCCAACTGGGGGCGTGATGTTCGCGGAGCTGTTCGACGAGCACGCCCACCCGCTGCACCGATATCTGGCGCGGCGGGTCGGTGTCGACGTGGCTGACGACCTCGTCAGCGAGACCTTCCTCGCCGCCATGCGCGGCAAGGAGAGCTACGACCCGCAGAAGGGCAGCGTCGTCGGCTGGCTCTACGGCATCGCCACGAACCTGTTGCGCGGCCACGCCAAGCGCGAGACCCGCCTGCTGCGCACCGCCGAGCGCTACGGCGTCGACCTCGGCGTCGCCGAGTCGCTGGAGCACACGGTCGTGACCCGCATCGACGCCCGTTCGCACCTGAGGCTGATCGCGGGCGAGCTGAGCAGGATGCAGACCTCGGACCGCGACCTGCTGCTGCTCGTGTCGCTCGCCGGCCTGACCGTGCAGGAGGCCGCGCAGGCCCTCGCGATGAACCCCGCCACCGCCCGGTCCCGCCTGCACCGGCTGCGCACCAAGCTGAAGGAACTGGAGCTCCGCCATGCGTGACCTGCTGGACGACGACCTCGCGGAGCTGTACCCGGTGCGGGGCAGCGACGACGTGCGCCTGGCCCGCCTGCGCGAGCAGCTCTTCACCGAGAAGCCGCGGCCCCGTGCGCGCAACTGGGCGGGCGTCGCGGCGGCGGTCGTGGCGGTCGTGCTGATCACCGGGCTCGTGGTGTTCCTGCGCCCGGACCGGTCCGCCCCGGACGTCGCCGAGATGCCGACCGCGCCCGCCACGAACCTCGCCGAGGCCGCGACGTTGCTGGAACGGTCGCAGCCGCGCGGCAAGTACAAGCACATCAAGTACGAGACGTGGGAGACGTTCTCGATCACCGGCAACGGCACGACCACCGCACTGCAGTCGGAGTTCGTCGTCGAGGTCTGGCTGCCGACCGCCAAGGGCCAGCACGTGCAGACCCACCGCAGGCCCACCGGCCGCACGCGCCCGGTGCCCGGCATCGCGATGGCCGCCGAGTACGACTTCAGCAAGGTCTACGCGGGGCCGCCCATGTGGGGCACGGTCTGCCCGACGACGCCGTGCCACGAGACGAGCCTGCTGAACCCGTTGAGCCAGAACCCCGCGGAGACGATCGGCTCCGGGTCGTCGGCGTTGCTCTCGCCGTTCACCACGAACGAGCGCAAGGCGGTGCTGTACCGCCAGCTCGCCGCGATTCCCGGTGTCCGCTACGACAACGGCCTGGTGACCGCGGACGGCAGCAAGGCGTCGTTCACCCTCGACCCGAGGACGGGCGAGGTGACCGGGTACGAGGAACGCCAGGTCATCGCGGGCAGGGCGCTTCCGGCGGGCACGGTGCTCCAGTCGACCACCGTCACCTCCGAGTGGACCGATCAGCGGCCGTCGTAGGAGCGGGGCAGGTACCAGGCCAGGGCGGCGCGCAGCTCGGCGACGTCGCGCTCGCGCCGCCTCCTGGTCCGCTCGTGGGCGACCGGGAACACGCGCACACCGCCGTGGTGCGCGCCGAAGAAGCGGCGTGGCGCCGGGTCCTTCAGCCAGACGACGACCCACGGCCTTTTCTTGTGCGGCACCACGCGCACGCGGGCGAGCTCGTACCACCAGTACTGGTGGAACTTGCCGTTGCGCGTCGTCGCGATGCCCTCGCGGCTGATCTCGATGACGACCTTGCGGCGGGCGGCGGCGCTGAAGTACCGCGCCGCGCGCACGACGAGCACGCAGAACGCGGCCAGCGCGAGCAGCTGCGTGGCGCCGTTGGCCTGGGCGGCCGGGTCGGCGATCGCGGCGGCGAGCAGGGCCACGGCGAGGTTCAGCCCGCCCCACGCCATCGGCACGAACCGCGACGTCGAGAACGTCGCCGCCGCGGGCGTCATCGGCGCGGGCATCTTCGTGGTCGGCGGCTTGGGCGTGGCGACCTGGGCGAGCATCCGGGTGACCTCGGCGGGCTCCGGGCGCTTGGCCGGGTCGCGGTGCATGCACTTCTGCACCAGCGGCCGCAGCGCCTTGGGCACGCCGTCGATGTCCGGCTCGCCGTGCGCGGCCTTGTAGAGCAGCGTCGCCGTCGGGCCCTCGCCGAACGGGCCCCTGCCCGTCGCGGCGTAGACCAGCACCGCGCCCAGCGCGAAGACGTCGCTCGGGGACGCGACCTCCTGGCCGGTGATCTGCTCGGGCGAGAGGAAGCCCGGCGTGCCGAAGACCATGCCGGTCTCCGTCAGCGCCGTGTGCTCCATGGCGCGCGAGATGCCGAAGTCGATGACACGCGGCCCGTCCGCGCCCAGCAGGACGTTCGACGGCTTGAGGTCGCGGTGGACGAGGCCCGCGCGGTGGATGGCGGTGAGCGCCTCGGCCAGTCCCTCGGCGAGTCGTCTCAGGTGGTGCTCGGGCAGCGGGCCGTGGCGTTCGATCGCCTCCTGCAGCGTCGGGCCGGGCACGTACTCCGTGGCCATCCACGGCCGCGGCGCGCGCGTGTCGGCGTCCACGACCGCCGCCGTGCCGGCGCTGCCGACCGCGCGGGCCATCTGCACCTCGCGGCGGAACCGCTCGCGGAAGCGCGGGTCGTCGGCCAGCTCGGCGCGGGCGACCTTGACGGCGACCTGCCGCCCGTCGCTGCCTTGTCCCAGGTAGACCGTTCCCATGGCACCACGGCCGAGCCTGCCCAGGAGCAGGTAGTCGCCGATGCGCTGTGGCTGGTCCACCTTCACCGGTTCGAGGGTAGCGGGAACTCGGGCCGAAACCTCACATCTGAGTAGATCTACGTACGCTAATCACCCATGGGTCGGACAAGGTTGTACCGCAACGGCGAACTCGTCGACTCGAACTTCCCGTTCGAGGAGGTCTCGGACCACCTCGGGGACCCGTCCGCCGTCGTGTGGTTCGACCTGTGCGCCCCGTCGGAGGCCGAGACGGCTCTGCTGCGCGACGAGCTGGGGCTGCACGAGCTCGCCATCGAGGACGCGTTCTCCGAGCGGCAGCGCCCGAAGGTCGACCGCTACCCCACCCACCTCTTCCTCTCCGTCTACGCGGTCCGGTACGAGGAGCACGAGCTCAAGATGTGCGAGGTCGACATCTTCGTGACCCGGAACGCGCTGGTGACGGTGCGCGAGAGCGAGGACTACGACCTCGCGGGTGTGCAGCGCCGCTGGGACGCCGCGCCGACGCTGGCGGGCGCGGGCATCGGGTTCCTGCTGCACGGCCTGCTCGACGACCTGGTCGACGGCCACTACGCCGCCGCGCAGCAGCTCGACGACGCGATCGAGGACCTCGAGGACCGGATCTACGACGGGAAGCCGGACGTGGGCCGCGAGGCGCTGCGGCTGAGGCGCGCTCTGGTCCAGCTGCGGCGTGTCGCGCTGCCGATGCGCGAGGTGCTGGGGTCGCTGCTGCACCGCGAGCACGAGCTCGTCGACGACGTGATGATGCCGTACTACCTCGACGTCAAGGACCACACGCTGTTCATCGCCGAGCTGACCGAGTCGATGCGCGAGCTGGTCACGAACCTGCGCGAGGCCGAGGTGGCCGTGCAGGGCAACCGGCTGAACTCGATCATGAAGAAGGTGACGAGCTGGGCCGCGATCATCGCCGTGCCGACCGCGATCTCCGGGTACTACGGCATGAACGTCCCGTATCCCGGCTTTGAGCAGAGGTGGGGCTTCTGGGTCGCCACGCTGGGTATCTTCGGCCTCTCCTACTTCCTGTACGTGATGTTCAAGCGCCGCGATTGGTTGTGAGCCAGTTTTGAAGATCCACCTGACCCGCCGCGACGAGCTCGCCGTGATCACGATCGACGCGCCGCCGCTCAACCTCTACGCCCTCGACCTCGACGCGGAGTTCCACGAGGCCCTGGACGAGCTGGGCGACGCGCGGGCGTTGCTGGTCAACGCCACGGGCAAGGTCGTGTCGGGCGGTGTCGACGTGTCGCTGTTCGCCGCGCAGGAGTACCGCGAGGAGGCGCAGCAGCTGTTCGACCGCATGCTGCTGCTCCCCCAGCGCCTCGCCGCACTGCCGATCCCGACCGTCTTCGCGGCGCACGCCCTGTGCCTGACCTGGGCTTTCGAGCTGGCGGTGGCGTGCGACCTGCTGGTGGCCGCACAGTCGGCGCGGTTCGGCCTGGTCGAGAAGGTCGTGGGCCTGACGCCGACGATGGGCGGCACGCAGCGCCTGGCGGCCCGCGCGGGGGTGGCTCGGGCGAAGGAGTTCGTCATGACCGGCGACCTCTACGGCGCCGCGGAGCTGGAGCGCTGGAACGTCGTCAACCGCGTGTTCCCGGACGAGGGCTTCGCGCTGGCCGCCGAAGAGTTCGCGCTGGCGCTCGCCGTCGGCCCGACGAAGGCGCATTCCGCGACCAAACAGGTCCTCGCGCATTTCGAGAACGGCGGGGTCCCGGAGGCCGACGCGCACGTCACGACGATCGCGTCGGCGTTGTTCGAAACGGAAGACCTGCCCCGCGCCGTGCACAGCTTCCTCACCGACGGTCCCGGCCGCGCGACGTTCACGGGTCGCTGATCTCACACATCGAAGAACCGAATGCCGCGGTGGTGAAACCGTGATCTGCCTGCCCGCACGTCCCGGTCGATTCCCGCCGAACGGGAAGATGATGTTGCGGCGCAACGGGATCAGCTTGACTCCGCACGTCGGCACGTGCAGTGTGCCTACCGTTCCAAGGCCCCCGGTACGAACTCGGTCGCACGAGTTCCGCGCACATTCCGCAACGGCCGACGACACAATCGGCGAGTTCACGGTCCCCCGTCGTGAACGCGCGTGGAGGTGGATTCAGCCGTGAAACCGAGAATGGCCGTGCTGCTGACCGGTGGTGTCGTCGCGCTGGCCGCCTGCTCCCCGACCGAGGCGGCCCCACCGGCACCGGTCGCGGACGGCACCAGCGCCACCTCGACCAGCAGTTCCCCCGCCCCGAGCAGCAGCTCGGCGGCCCCCGGCTCCTCGGTGGCCTCCGCCACGAACGGCCCCGTGAAGCCCCCCGCGAACCCCGGCACCCCCGCGCCGGCCGGCTCCCCGGGCTGGAAGCTCACCCAGGCCAACACCGGACTGGCCGCGCACGGCCTGAAATGCGACTCCCTGCCCCTCTACACGGGCCCCGCCAACCCGCCCGCGGGCACCGTGATCTCCGGCAAGCGGGTCGAACAGGCCCTCACCCTCTTCGCGGGCGACATCACCGTCGAGAAGTCCTGCATCCGCCCCACCCGCCTCGGCGAGACCGCACCCCTCATCACCACGAACGGCCCCTGCGGCAGCGACTCGTGCCAGGTGACCGGCGGCCCGGTCACCATCCGCGACTCGAACATCGACGGCTCGGCCCTCCCGGCCAAGACCATCGCGGGCTCCTGCGCGTTCCTGGGAGTCGGCACCCTGCAACGCAACTACATCAGCGGCATGGGCTCCGGCATCTGCTTCTTCAACACCGGCCACTCCCTGAACGCCCTGGCCGAAGGCAACTACGTCCGAGGCCTCCGCTCGGAGGGGGAGTCCCACAACGACGGCGCCACCGTCCGCGACTTCCCGCTGGACAAGAACGCGGGCCGCACCCTGGCGTTCCGCAACAACCGCATCGACTGCTCCACCGGCAACGACACCGGCGCGCTGTTCATCCAGACCTACGGCAACGACATCGACAACGTCACCGTGGAGGGCAACCTGCTCGAGGGCGGCGGCTACCAGCTGGGCCTCGAGTCGGGCTTCGGCCACAGCTACGGCCGCAACATGAGGTCCATCAACAACCGCTTCACCGGCACGGGCTGGGGCGCGGCCTACGTGAGCCAGAACGGCACCGCCCACAAGTGGGCGGTGTGGCAGGAGAACTACGTGCACGACCCGAACGCTCCGGACGGCAAGGGAAAGCCGGCGGCCACGCCCTGACGGCCGACCCCAGGCTTACCTCCACCGCCTCCGTCGCCGGCCCTCGGCCCGCGACGGAGGCGGTGGCGTTCGCGGGGGTGCCGCGGTGAGCGGCCTCACCCGTTGTCCCGCAACCTCGACCACCGAGAGCTCAGCGAGTCCCAAATGGCCTGGTACTGCTCGAACATCTCCCGAACCCGCTCGGCGTCCACCTCGTCCGCGGGCGTGGACGCGACGTAGTACGAGAGATCGTCCTCCAGCCGGTGGAACCGGTGGGACGCGTCCTCCATCAACACCCACAAAGACCGCCAGGCGAAGAACGGCTCCAAGGCGGACACCACCGTCACCACCGCGACGAGCGCGAACGCCGTCCCGGTCCAGGGGTTCAGGTTCTGCAGTCCGAGGATGATCGTCGACACCGCCGAAAGCACCAAAGTGGTCAGTCGGACAGTTACCGACTTCCACCGGAACCGGTGCTTGCGCGAACGGGCGTACTCGTGCCCGCGGGTGATCTGTCCACGAAGGTGGTTGGCGAGTTCCAGCGGCTTCAGGCCGGACGGCAAGTCGGTCACGCGCCGCACAATAGTTTCCGGGTAGCTTTCCCGCGTGCAGTTCGATGGACCGAGAACCTTGCTGGCCGTCCACGCCCACCCCGACGACGAGTCGCGGTCGACGGGAGGCGTCCTCGCCCTTTACGCCCAGCAGGGCGTTCGCGTCGTCCTCGTCATGTGCACCAGCGGCGAGCTGGGTGACATGCCCGGCGGGATCAAGCCGGGCGATCTCGACCACCACCCGCAGGCGGTGGCGGCCAGGCGCAGGACGCAGCTGTTCGCGGCGTGCGACGTGCTGGGCGTCACGGACCTGGAACTGTTGGGGTACCACGACTCCGGGGAGACCGGGGAGGTGCCGCCGGGGGCGTTCTGCTCCATCCCCGTCGAGACGGCGGCGGGGCGGGTCGCCGCGCTCATCGAGCACTACCGGCCGCAGGTGGTCGTCACGCACGACCACCACAACCCGCACCAGCACCGCGACCACGTGCACGCGGCTCGGGTGGCCCACCTCGCGGCCAAGGAAACGGGCATTCCGGCCAAGCTGTACCTCGAGGCGCACGAAAGCCTGGCCACGACGACGATCGACACGTCGTCGGTGGCGGAGCTCAAGCGCAAAGCGATGTACTGCTACGAGAGCCAGTCGCTCATCGGGAAGCTGACGGCGGGGCAGCGGTCCTCGACCGAGTCCTACACCCGCGCGATCGACACGACGAACGCTCCCCTGCCGGAGACGGACCTCTTCGCCGGCGTCAGGCACCACGGGCCGGACCTGCCGCGGTGGTGAGGAGCCGCGGGTCGTGGTCTGCGACCGCGGAACAGCGGGACGTTCGGCAGCCGGGACCACCACTACCGGACCCGGACCTCACGAACGCCCCGCTACCGGGGACAGACCTGTCCGCCGGGCGCGATAGTCCTAAACGGACACCCGGCGGCCGAGCGAGGTGCACCGGAAGCCCGCGCGGCCGAGGACGTCCGGGTCCAGGATGTTGCGGGTGTCGACGACGACGGGCTGCTTCACGGCCTCGGACAGCCGCGCCCAGTCCAGGGAGCGGAACTCCGGCCACTCGGTCAGCACGACGAGGGCGTCGACGTCCTTCGCCGCCCGGTACGGATCGTCCACAACGGACATCGCGCCGAGGTCGGTGCCGCCGGTCAGGGCCGGGTCGTAGCCGACGAGCTCCGCGCCGGCCTGCTTCAGCAGAGCGGCCACGGCCAGGGCGGGCGAGTCGCGCAGGTCGTCCGTGCCCGCCTTGAACGTGAGGCCCAGCAGGCCGAGGCGGACGTGGGACAGCGAGCCGCCGCGCTTGCCGGTGACGGCCAGGCGCACCTTCTCGACCATCCGCTGCCGCTGGCGCTCGTTGGTGTCGATCGTGGCGCGCAGGAGGCGGAACTCGAAGTCGGCGGCGTCCGCGACCTGGAGCATGGCGTGCGTGTCCTTGGGCAGGCAGGAACCGCCCCAGCCGGGGCCGGGGTTGAGGAAGGCCTGGCCGATGCGCTTGTCGTAGCCCATGCCCTCGGTGACGTCGGTGATGTTGGCACCGAGCCGCTCGCACAACTCCGCGACCGCGTTGACGTACGAGAGCTTCATCGCGAGGAAGCAGTTCGCCGCGTACTTGACCATCTCGGCGGAGGCGGCGTCGGTCAGCACCGTCGGCGCGCCGAGGCGGGCGTACAGGGCGGCGACGCGCTCGGCGGCGTCCTGCTGGTCGCAGCCGACGACGATGCGGTCCGGGTTGAGGAAGTCGTGCACGGCCGAGCCCTCGCGCAGGAACTCGGGGTTCGAGACGACGGCCACGTCGTCGCGGCGCAGCAGCTCCGCGGTGCGCAGCGAGGTGCCGACGGGCACGGTGGACTTGTTGACGATCACGCAGCCGGACGGCAGCAGGTCGCGCGTCTCGTCCACAACGGACTCGACCGCCTGCAGGTCCGCGATGCCGCCCACGCCCATCGGCGTGGGCACGCAGAGGAAGACGACCTCGGCGTCGGCGACGGCGGCCGAGGCCCCGAGGACGAACGACAGGCGGCCGGAGGCCAAACCCTCGGCGACCAGTTCGGCAAGACGCGGTTCGAGGATGTCGACCTCGCCGCGCGAGAGGCGCTCGACCTTGCCCGCGTCGACGTCCGCGCACACCACGCGGTGCCCGAGCGACGCGAGGCAGGCGCCCGTGGTCAGACCGACGTAGCCGGTGCCGACGACAGCGATCCTTCTGACGAACATCATTCTCCCGTTCGGTTCACGGCGAACGCGCGGAGCACGGCGTCGTCGCTCACGTCGATCATCTTGTTGCCCCACCGGTCGGTTCCCGCGCCGAGCTCGGGCCTGCCGTCGGGGAACGGGCCGCGCGAGACGAAGCCGGTGAGCCCGTCGAACACCGCCACGTAGTTCTCGGCCTGCGGGCGCCAGTCGAGCACCGCCTCGCAGCGGCGGCGACCCTCGAAGCCGAGGCGGCCGCGCCGTTCCGCGTCGTCGAGCAGGTCGAGCAGCGCCGTGGTGAACCCCTCCACGTCACCCGGCTCGACCAGCACGGCGCACTCGCCGGCGGACACCACGGTCTCCTGCAGCCGGTACGTGACGACCGGCAGCGCGTAGGCCATGTACTCCATGGTCTTGTTCATAGTGGACACGTCGTTCAAAGGCGACAACGGATCCGGGCCCAGTCCGACCGACGACGTGGACAGGTAACGGGTGATCTGTTCGGGCCCGACCCGTCCCGTGAACTCGACGTAGGGATCGAGCTCCCAGGCCGTGGCCTGCTTCTTCAGGTCCTCGAGGCAGTCGCCGAAGCCCAGCAGCGCGAAGCGGACGTCGGTCCGGCCGCGGTCGAAAACCACTCTCCGCGCGACCTCGAGGACGCCGTCGACACCGTCCTGCGGTCCCATGATTCCCAGATACGCCACCAAGTGTTTGCCGCCGCGTCGCAGTTCGTCCACGCCCTCGACAGGCCGCATCACGGTGGTGTCGGGACCGGAGCGCACGACGGTGGTGTGCCCGGGCGGCACGGAGCCGCGCGTCCACGCGATCTTCTGGTACGAGGTGTTGGTCGACGTCACCCTGTCGGCCGTGCGGAACGTCCTGCGCTCCAGCCACTTCAAGATCCGGTACTGCAGCTTGCCCGCGATCCCCCGGGGCTCGCCGAAGCGGGAGAGGAACACCTCGGGGTTGAGGTCGTGGTGGTCGAAGACGAACTTCACGCCACCGAGCCGCCAGAGCAGCGCGAGCGCCCAGTAGGTGTCCGGCGGGTTGCAGGCCTGCATGACGTCGAACCGCCTGCGGGCGCGGACCTTCACGCTCAGCAACGCCGTGCGCACCCAGCAGTACAGGAACTCCCACGCGTAGCCCAGCGCGCCCTCGGCCTGGGGCGGCGGAGCGTACTTGTGGAGGTGCACTCCGTCGAGGAGCTGGTAGGCGGGGTCACCCGGACCCTTCGGGCAGATCACCGAAACCTCGTACCCGGCGGCGGTCAGGGCACGGCACTCCAGCCACACCCGGCGGTCCAGAGGCACGGGGAGGTTCTGCACGATGATCAACACGTGCGGCGATGACGTCACGCTCTGGTTCTCGTTCCGGAGGGCGAAACGGTTACACCTTCCGCGGTTCTCGTAACGGAGGTTGCAAACCGCTCGATGTAGGCGCAGAGGCCCGAAAAGCGAGGAGCGGTTGTGGAGCGGTCACCTGTCGCGGTGGTCATCGTCACTTACCAGAGCGAACAGGTCATCGCGGGGTGCCTGGACTCGCTGCCCGACGGTGTGAGGGTGATCGTCGTCGACAACGCTTCCACCGACGGCACTGTGGCGGCCGCCACTCGCCCCGGCGTGGAAGTCCTGCGCAGCCCGGTGAACGGTGGCTACGCCGCAGGTGTGAACCTCGGGATCAAAGCGGCGGAAGGGCACGACGTCCTCGTGCTCAACGCCGACATCCGGTTGCACCCCGGAGCCGTGGAATCGCTGCGCGCCGCGGACAAGCCGATCGTCGTGCCCCGCCTGGTCGACGGGAACGGCGCGCTGTCGCATTCGCTGCGCCGCGAGCCGAGCGTCCTGGGTGCTTTCGCGGAGGCGGTGATCGGCGGTCGCCGCGCCGGCGCGATCGGTCTGGGTGAGACGGTCACCGACGACAAGGCCTACCAGGGCGCGCACGCCGCCGACTGGGCGACGGGCTGCGCGTGGCTGGTCAAGCGCGAGGTCATCGAGAAGCACGGCCTTTTGGACGAACGCTACTTCCTCTATTCGGAGGAGACCGAGTACATGCTGCGCACCGGCGGTGTCTGGTTCGAGCCGCGCGCGGTGGTCACGCACATCGGTGGCGAGGTGTCCACGAACGCCCGGCTGTGGTCGATGCTGACCGCGAACAAGGTGCGCCTGCACCGCGAGCTGCACGGGCGGTTCGCCGCATTCTTCCTGTGGCTCGCGATGATCGTGAACGAAGGACTTCGCGCGCGTTCGCCGAAGCACCGCACCGCGTTGAAGGGTCTTTTCGGAATGCGCCGCTGGCCGGAGGAGGTCGCGTCCGAAGGGCCGAGCTACCTGTGCTTCTCGGCGCAGGACTGGTGGTACCACAACCGGGCGCACTCGGACTTCCAGCTGCTGCGCCGCGTCGCCAAGCACCGCAAGGTGCTGCTGGTCAACAGCATCGGCCTGCGGATGCCGTCGCCCGGCAGGAGCACGCAGTTCCTGCGCCGGATCTTCCGCAAGGCCAAGAGCGTCGCGATGCTCGTGCGGCAGCCGATCCCCGAGACGCCGAACTTCTACGTGATGACGCCCGCTCCCCTGCCGTTCTACGGCAAGCCGTGGCTGCGGAAGCTCAACTCGGTGCTGGTGCGCACGCAGGTCCGCGCGGTGTGCTTCTTCCTGCGGATGGGCACGCCCGTGGTCGTCGCCACGATCCCCACCGCGTGGGACGTCGTGAAGCCGATGAAGCACAGGGGCCTGGTGTTCAACCGCTCCGACCGGCACTCGGCGTTCCCCGAGGCCGACCAGGGCACGATCGCCGCGCTGGAGAACCAGCTGCTGTCCAATTCGGACACCGTCCTCTACGTCTCGCGCGCCCTGCAGGAGGAGGAATCCGCGTTGACGGGGAATCGCGCGCACTTCCTCGACCACGGCGTGGACGTCGACCACTTCACCCGCCGCGCCGAGCTGCCGGCGGACATCGCCTCGATCCCGGGACCGCGCATCGGGTTCTTCGGCAGCCTCGACGACTACCTCGTCGACTTCGACCTGGTCGAGAAGGTGGCGCAGGAGTTCCCCGAGGCCTCCGTCGTGCTGATCGGTGACGCCACGTGCTCGATGGAGCGCTACGCCAGGTACCCAAACGCGCACTGGCTGGACTTCCGTTCCTACGAAGAGATCCCCGGCTACGGCTCGGCCTTCGACGTGGCGCTCATGCCGTGGCTCGACAACGACTGGATCAAGCACGCGAACCCGATCAAGATGAAGGAGTACCTGGCCCTGGGGCTCGCCGTGGTGTCCACGGCCTTCCCCGAGGTGGAGCGCTACTCCGACGTCATCCGGATCGCGTCCGGCGAGGCCGACTTCATCGACCAGGTCCGCCTGACGCTCAAGGACGGCGGCCTCAAGACCCCCGCCGAGCGCCGCGCGGCCGTGCTGACCGCCTCCTGGGACTCCCGCGCCCGTGAGCTCATGCAGATCGCGGAGGACCGCTGACCATGTGCGGCATCGCAGGCATCAGGCGGTTCGACGGCGCGCCCGTCTCCCGCCAGCTGCTCGCCGAGATGGCGAAGCGGCTGCACCACCGCGGCCCCGACGACAGCGGTTTCTTCTCCGACGGCTCGATCGGCCTCGCGCACACCCGGCTCTCGATCATCGACCTGGCCGGGTCGCCGCAGCCGATGGCGGGCGCGTCCGGCACGACGCAGATCGCGTTCAACGGCGAGATCCTGAACTACCGGCAGCTGCGGACCCAGCTCGGCTACCCGTTCCGCACGAACGGCGACACCGAGGTGCTGCTCGCGCTGTACGAACAGCACGGCGCCGCCGGTGTCTCGCGGCTGCGCGGGCAGTTCGCGTACGCGATCCACGACGCGGCCACCGGTGAGACGCACCTGTTCCGCGACCGGCTCGGCATCCTGCCGCTCTACTACTACGCGGACTCGTCGATGTTCGCGTTCGCGTCGGAGATCAAGGCGCTGCTGCCCGCGATAGGCGCCGCCGCGGTCGACCACGAGTCGCTGCACGACTACCTGGCGCACCGCAGCGTGCCCGCGCCGTACACGCTCGTGCGCGGCGTCCGGAAGGTGCCGCAGGGCCACCACCTGGTCGTGACCGCCTCGGGCGATGTGCGCGTCGAGCCGTACTGGGAGCTGCCGCGCGAGTCCGAGATCCGCTCGGTGACGCCCGCCGAGGCCGTCCGCCTGGTCGAGGAGGCCCTCACGGCGTCGGTGCGCGACGCGCTGGTCGCGGACGTGCCCGTCGGCGCGTACCTCTCCGGCGGCGTGGACTCGTCGCTGATCACGGCCCTGGTCGCGCGTGAACGGGGTGACGCGGAGCTGCACACGTTCTCCGCGGGCTTCGGCGACCCGCGCGTCGACGAGCTGCACTGGGCCGAGAAGGTCGCGGGCCTCGTCGGCAGCGTGCACCACAACGTGGTCGTGACGGCCGACGACTTCCGCGACAGCTGGGCCAAGCTCTCCTGGCACCGCGACGCGCCCCTGTCCGAACCGGCCGACGTGGCCGTCTTCCGCCTGGCCGAACTGGCCCGCCGCGACGTCAAGGTCGTGCTGTCCGGAGAGGGCAGCGACGAGCTGTTCGGCGGCTACCCGAAGTACCGCTTCGCGCTGCCGACCCGCCTGGCCGGCGCCGCGCCCTCGTTCGCCCTGAGGCGCCTGGAGAAGGCGCTGCCGGCTTCGAAGGCGCGCATGGGCATCGCCTTGCGCGCGCTGGCCGAGCCCTCGTACGCCGAACGCATGCGCGGCTGGTTCGCACCCTTCACGGTGTCCGAACGGGCAGCGTTGCTGGGCGGCCCGGCCACGCGTTCGGTGCTGGCGCCCTACGTCGACGGCCGCGGGGACGCGTTGCGGCGCATGCTCTACGCCGACTCGCACACCTGGCTCGCCGACAACCTGCTGGAGCGCGGCGACCGCATGTCGATGGCCGCGTCCCTGGAGCTGCGCCCCCCGTTCCTGGACCACCGCGTCGCCGAGCTCGCGTTCTCGCTGCCGAGCAATGTCAAGGTGCGCGGCGGCACGACCAAGTGGGTCGTGAAGGAGGTGGCGCGCCGGCACCTGCCGGCCGACGTCGTCGACCGCCCCAAGTCGGGCTTCAAGGTGCCGCTCGACGCGTGGTTCCGCGACGGCCTGCGGGACATGGCCTACGACCTGCTGACCGGGCCCACGTCGTTCGTGGGCAAGACCTTCGACCGGGCGGCGGTGCGTGCGCTGCTCGACGACCACGACTCGGGTGACCGCAACGAGCAGCCGCGCATCTGGACGCTGTTGTCGCTCGAAGTGTGGCACCAGACGCTGGCGTGGTGAGCGGCGTGGGGGCGGCCGCGACACGGACGGCGGCCGCGGACGCCACTCCGCTCCCGCGGGGCAACCGGGACTTCGCGATGGCGCAGCCACGTCCCGGCCGCGCGCCGGCGCACCTCGCTCCTCGCACCACCGACACCCCGGGCAGGTAGGTCTCCCATGTACGTCGCCTCCTCCCGCCCCGGCAAGGCGGACTTCCGCAAGCGGTTGCCGAGCACGGTCTTCGCCCTCGGCACGGTGAGCCTGCTGACCGACGTCTCCGCCGAGATGATCACGGCGTTCCTGCCCGTCTACCTGCTCTTCACGCTCCAGCTGGGCTACGCGCAGTTCGGCCTGCTGGACGGCATCTACACGGGTGCCACGGCGGTGCTCCGGCTGGTCGGCGGCGGAGTCTCGGACAAGTTCCGCAAGCCCAAGGCCGTCGCGGCGGCGGGGTACGGGCTGTCGGCGGCCACCAAGGTGTTCTTCCCGCTGGTCGGCGCGTCGGCGTTCGGCATCGGTGCGCTGATGGCCGCCGACCGCGCGGGCAAGGGCATCCGGACCGCCCCCAGGGACGCGATGATCTCGCTCGCCACGCCCGAGGACCGGCTGGGTGCGGCGTTCGGGGTGCACCGGAGCATGGACACGTTCGGCGCGCTGCTGGGACCCCTGATCACCTTCCTGCTGCTCGCGCAGATCGGGATGGTGCCGGGGCCGATCTTCGCCGTGTCGGCGGCGTTCGCGGTCATCGGGTTGATCGTGCTGATCTCGTTCGTGCGGGAGCCCAAGACCGGGCAGCCGAAAGGGCCGCGGCCGTCGTTCAAGGCGGGGCTGAACCTGCTCACCGACCGGAGTTTCCGGCGCACCACGATCTCCGCCGGCCTGCTGGGCCTCGCGACGATCTCGGACGCGTTCGTCTACGTGCTGGTGCAGAAGGCCACCGGCATCTCGCTGGGCTACCTGCCCCTGCTCCCGCTCGGCACGGCGGTCGTCTTCCTCGCGGCCGCCGCGCCGCTCGGGAAGCTCTCGGACAGGCTCGGCCGGTGGCGGATGTTCCTCGTCGGGCACGGGTTGCTGCTGGGCGTGTACGCGCTGCTGTTCATCCCCGAGGGCGGGATGGGCGTGGCGATCGCCGCACTGCTGCTGCACGGGCTGTTCTACGCAGCAACGGACGGGGTGCTGTCGGCCAAGGTGAGCGAGACGGCGCCGGAGTCGCTGCGGGCGAGCGGCCTGTCCGTCGTGCAGACGGGGCAGGCGCTGGGCCGTCTCGTCTCGTCTGTCGCGTTTGGACTACTTCTGCAGTACTCCAGCTTCGGGACCAGCGTCACGGTGGCGCTGGCAGCACTCACCGTGACACTCATCGTGGCTTACGGGACTAACCGCGAGCAGCCAGCTTCTGCTTGATCTTCTCGAAGCCGCCCTTGCCCAGCACCTTCATCGCCGCGTTCTTCGCGGCCACGCGCCCGGAGTCGCGCACGAACCGGATCGGCTGGTCGATGAGCCGGTCCTGCGCGACGGCCAGCGAGCCCGGCTCCGGCACGTCGTCCAGCGACGCGCCGAAGGCGGCGCGGTAGGGCGCGGGCGAGACGAGACGGCCGCGGGTGCGGTTCGAGACGTTGCCGCCGTGCACGACCTGCAGCCAGCCGGGGGCGCCGCCCAGCTCGACGACCGGGAAGTGCAGGTGCATCCGGTTGTGCCAGTGCGCCCAGCACGTCACCGGCTCGTCCCACGACTCGCGGACCGACACGAACGCGTTGTGCCGGTCGACGCGGTGGTAGAGGCCGCCCGGCGACTTGATCAGGCCGTTCACCAGGTAGTACGCCGCCGTGGTCGTCGGGCGGGGTGCGGCGCAGAGGCGTTCGACGAAGTCGACGGCGAGGCCGTCGTCGTTGTCGAGGTTCGTGGTGATGAGCTCGGAGCTCGTCCGGGAGAAGAGCGACCGGATGTCCGACCTCAGCTCTTCCCGCGAGACCTCCGCGCGGTAAACGGGCGTGTACGCGTCACCGTGCGAGGCGATCTTGTCCTTGAGCCATCGCGGTGATTCGGGGTCGAAGTAGATGAGCCACCGCGTCCGTTCGTCCGTCTGCGCCAGCACCGACGGCAGGCAGTAGCGCTCGAACAGGGCGACGCGCTCGGTCAGCCACCCCTCCTTCGCCCGGACGTAGCTCTCGGCGCCCTTCGAAGGCAGGTTGAAGCGCGTCAGGATGACGTGGTCGGCCATGACTCCCCTTACTCCGGTCACCCCTTCATCGCCCGGCGCCCCCGAAACGTTGCGGCGCTAACGAATGCCCGGCGGTACCGATACTCAGGTTGTGCCAACGCTTCCCACAGTGGACGTCGTGATCCCCTGCTACAACTACGCCCACTTCCTGCCGGCCTGCGTCCGCAGCGTCCTCGACCAGCCGGGCGTCGACGTGCGCGTGCTCGTGATCGACGACACGTCGTCGGACGACACGCCCGAGGTGATGGCCGAGCTGATGGCCGCCGACAAGCGCGTCGAGGGGTACCGGCACGAGGTGAACAAGGGGCACATCGCCACCTACAACGAGGGGCTGCTGGACTGGGCGAGCGCCGACTACACGGTGCTGCTGTCCGCGGACGACCTGCTGGCGCCGGGAGCGTTGCAGCGCGCGGCCGGGGTCTTCGAGCAGAACCCCGAGGTGGGCATGGTCTACGGCCGCGTCGTGTACTACAGCGACCACAACGCGTTGCCGAGGGTGACGCAGCTCCCGGTCACGTCGAAGGTGTGGCGCGGCGAGGAGTGGATCGAGAACCGCTTCCGCAGCAGCCGCAACGTGATCTCCTCGCCGGAGGTCGTGGTGCGGACGAAGGTCCAGCAGAAGGTCGGCGGCTACCGCCCGGACCTCCCCCACGCGGGTGACCTGGAGATGTGGCTGCGCATCGCGGCCGTGTCGGACATCGGCTACGTCAGCGGCAAGCCCGGCGCGTACTACCGCGTGCACGAGAACTCCATGATGCGCACGACGTTCAAGTCGGTGTTCGCCGACCTGGAGCAGCGCCGGGACGTGTTCGACCTCGTGCTGGAGCAGAACCCCGGCCTGCCGGCGCGGCTGGGGACGCTGGCGCACAGGGCGATCGCGGGAGACGCGCTCTGGCGCGCGGTGCGGCTGCACGACCGCGACCAGCTCGACGGCACCGAGGAGGAACTGCTCGGCTTCGCGCGCGAGACCTACCCGGCGCTCGAGGAGCTGCCGGAGTACCGGGCGCTGCTGCGGCGCAAGAGGTTCAGCCCGCGTTTCCTGAACCGCACGCAGCTCTTCCTCGCGCCGCACGCCTGCAAGAGGGCGAAGCTGTGGATCGGGACGCAAAAGTGGAAGTGGCGGGGCGAGTGGTGACGACGGAGCAGGACACCGGCAAGCTGGAGAACAAGGTCTCCTCGGCGATCCGGTGGAGCGCGGTCAACTCGCTCCTGCAACGCCTCGCCGCCGTCGGCATCAGCGTCCTGCTGGCCCGCCTGATCGCCCCCGAGCAGTTCGGCGTCTTCGCGGTCGCCCTGGTCGTGCTCAACATCGTGCTGAGCGTGTCCGAGCTCGGTGTGAGCGCCGCCCTGGTCCGCCACAACGGGCCGGTCGACGAGATGGCGCCGACCGTCACGACGCTGTCGCTCGCGTCCGGCACGCTGCTGGCGCTGATCTGCTTCCTCGGCGCGCCGTGGTTCTCGGGCGCCATGGACGCGCCGGAGGCCACGGGCGTCATCCAGCTCATGTCGGTCGCGCTCGTCATCGCCGGCGCCACCGCGGTGCCGGGCGCGATGATGCAGCGCGACTTCCGGCAGGACCACAAGTTCTACGCCGACACGGCCGCCTTCGTCATGGGGACGGCCGTCGCGGTCGTGCTGGCGGTCATGGGCTTCGGCGCGTGGAGCCTCGCGTGGCAGCGGATCGCGCAGAACCTCTCCGCCGCGGTCATCATGTTCTGGCTCACCGAGGACCGCTTCCGGCCGGGGTGGAACTCCGCGCAGGCGAAGGAGCTGCTGGCGTTCGGGCTGCCGCTCGCCGGGTCGAGCCTGCTGATCTTCGGCGTGATGAACGTCGACTACATCGTCGTCGGCGCGCTGCTCGGCACCGTGCCGCTCGGCTTCTACCTGCTGGCCTTCAACCTCGCGAGCTGGCCCGTGGCGGCTTTCTCCGCGCCGGTCCGCAGCGTCTCGCTGGCCGCGTTCTCGAAGGTCCGCGAGGACCCGGACCTGTTCCAGCGGTCGTTCGGGCGCGCACTGGGCCTCCTGGCGCTCGTCACGGTGCCCGCGTGCGTGCTGCTGGCCGCCCTGGCCGAGCCGCTCGTCCGGGTCGTCTACGGCGAACGCTGGGCTCCGGCCGCGGCAGCGCTCGCGCTGCTGGTGCTGCTCGGTGCGGTCCGGGTCGCGCTGGAGCTCGGCTACGACTTCCTCGCGTCCGCCGGGCGGTCGCGAGCGATCCTCGTCATCCACCTGGTGTGGCTGGGCGCGCTCGTGCCGTTGCTGGCACTGGGAGCGCACCTCGACGGCATCCGCGGGGTCGCGGCGGCGCACGTCGTGGTCGCCGTCCTGGTCATCACGCCCGCGTACCTGTTCACCTTCAGGTCCTACGGCATCCGCGCCGGGGCGCTCGGCGCGCGGCTGCTGCGGCCGTTCCTCGGCGGCGTGCTGATGGTCGCGGTCGTGATCGCGGTCCGGAACGTGGTCGACAGCGAACTGGTGCAGATCCTCGTCGGCGGTGCGCTGTCGTGCCTCGCCTACGCGCTCGTGGTGTTCCCGATGCGACACGAAATCATTGCGGTGCTGCGGAAGAGGGCCGGCGCGTGAGACGTCTGAGGCAGGTCACGAAGATCGTCCGCGAGCAGGGGCCGAAGCGGCTCGGCGTGCGGCTGCTGACCGCGGCGACCCGCCGGCTCGGCGCCGAGGGCGAGGAGCTGCCCGTGCGCGTGGAGGACGTCCGCAGGGCCGACGTCGAGGTGCGCAAGCCCGTGGTCGTCCCGCCGATCCCCGCGGACGGCAGGCTGACGGTCAACTGGGTCACCACTCCCCCGTCGAAGGGCTCCGGCGGCCACACCACCCTGTTCCGGCTCATCCGGCACCTGGAGTCGCTCGGCCACACGTGCAAGCTCTACCTGTACGACACGTTCGGCAACACGGTCGCGGACCTCGAACCCGGCATCCGCGCCGCGTTCCCGTTCTTCCGCGGTCCGATCCACGACGTGACGGACGGGATGGCGGACGCGCACGCGGTGTTCGCGACGGCGTGGATCACCGCGTACCCGGCGTTCAACGACCCGTGCAAGGGCAAGAGGTTCTACCTCGTGCAGGACTACGAACCGTGGTTCTACCCGCAGGGCGGCCTCTACACGCTGGCGGAGAACACGTACCGGATGGGCATGCACGGCTTCACCGCCGGGCGGTTCCTCGCGGACAAGGTCCTCGACGACCACGGCATGCCGGCCGACCACTTCGACTTCGGCTGCGACGCCGACCGGTACCGGCTCGGCGGCGAGAAGCGCGACGGCATCGTCTTCTACGCGCGGCGCAAGGCACCGCGCAGGGCGTTCGAGCTCGGCGTGCTCGCGCTGGAGGTCTTCGCCGAGAAGCACCCCGACCTGAAGATCCACGTCTACGGCGAGAAGATCGGGCAGCTCGGGCCCCAGTTCGTCGACCACGGCCTCGTCACGCCCGACGACCTCAACGCCATCTACAACCGCTGCTTCGCCGGGCTGTCGCTGTCGATGACCAACGTCTCACTCGTGCCGCACGAGATGCTCGCCGCCGGATGCATCCCCGTGGTGAACGACGCGCACTTCAACCGCGTAGTCCTGGACAACGACCACGTCCGGTACGCGACGCCCACCCCGCACTCATTGGCGCGCGCTTTGTCCGAAGTGGTCACAACGCCGGACTTCGACGCGGTCGCCCGTGCGGCCGCGTCCAGTGTGGAGGGACGTTCTTGGGATGCGGCAGGACACGAGCTCGAAAAGGTGCTCCGCCGCGAGCTCGCTACGTAACCGGGGACGGCGAGGTGGCTTCCGGGACCAGCACCCGCGCGGGCTGCGAGCCGTCGGCGGGGGCGACGTGAACCGCGGGCAGCCTGGCGTCCCTCGGCACGGCGGCGAACGCGACCTCGGTCCCGCTCAGCCACGTCGTCTGGTCGTCGATGCCTGCGGTGCCGGGCAGCCGCTTCTCCGTGCCGGAGGCCAGGTCGAGCACCGCGAGGTCCCACGGGCCGAGACGGCCGATGCGCTTCTTGTACGCGACCTTGGTGCCGTCCGGGGACAGCGAGGGGCACTCGGCATCGCGGCGCAGCGACGTCACGGACCTCGTGCCGAGATCACCTTTGACCAGCCAGGTGAACCCGCCGCTCGCCAGGGTGGCGTAGAAGGTCCTGTCGTCGGAAGCCACCGTCAGGCCCCAGTAGTTGACGTCACTCGCGGTGAGCGGGGCACCCTCCACAGTGGCGGCGAAGTGCTCCAGCGACTCGGCCGTCTCCCCCGTGCGCAGGTCGTGGAAACCGGTGCGGGTGGAGAAGCCGCCGGGCACCGAGTACGAGTCGCCCGTGACGAAACTGGTCCACGACACCACGTTGCCGGAGTGCGAGACCTTCGCGCGGCTCGGGATGCCGGGCAGCGGGATCGACTTCACCGGCTTGCCGCCGCGGCTCACCTCGGCGGTGTAGGACGGGCCGGGACCGGAGAGCTTGAGGCACACGCTGGTGCCGGCCGCGGAGTAGAACCGCTGGCAGACGAGCTCCGTCGGGGTGCGGGAACCGCTGCCGGCGAGCTTCTCGACCCGGTTCTGCCCACCGGCGAGGTCGACGAACAACAGGTCGCCGGCCTCGGCCCGCGACACCTGCTCGGTGCCCGCCGGGTTGTCCGCCTCACCGGCCGACGAGACGACGTAAGCCGTTGTTCCGCCGATGACCACGAGAATGGCCGCGACGGTCACGGTCAGTCGTCCTGCGCGCATGCTGCCTCCTGGGTTCCCTTCCTCCATCGCCCGACAGCTACGGCCTGTAACAGTTGGCAGCTCACCCCGATTTTCCTGGTGGGCGATACCCTACGAGCAGTGCGATCGCAAGACCGAGCCGCGGATCGGGGACTTTGATGGACTTCTGGGGAACCGTACGAGTGCTGCGGCGGCGGTGGTACATCGCCCTGCCCGCAGTGCTGATCACGGGCATCCTCGCGCTGTACGTCTACGTCACGGTGCCCACGCGGTACGAGTCGAGCGGCGTGCTGGTCCTCACCTCCCCCGCGGCCGGCGGCCGGTACTCGGAGAAGACCAAGCCCGAGGACGTGGTGCGGGTCAACCCGCTGCTGCAGTTCGACGGCAGCCTCACGACCACCGCGCAGATCCTCACGCAGATCCTCGGCGACCCGAAGACCGCGGAGGAGCTGGCGGGCAAGGACTCCACGGCCGTCTACACCGCGAACACCGGTCCCGTCGGCGGTCCGCTGCTGTTCATCTCGACCGAGGCCGACTCGGCGCAGGACGCCGAGGGCCTCGTCGCCAAGGTGCTCGAGAAGACCGTCGCCGAGCTGGCGGCGCAGCAGAAGGCGTTGAGCGCGCCCGAGCAGACGTTCATCACCGCGCAGATCCTGGTGAAGCCGACGACCGCGTCGGCCAAGATCGGCGGCAAGGTCCGCTACGTCGGCGCGGCCACGGTCGTGTTGCTGCTGCTGACGATCGCCTCCACGTTCGCCGCCGACTCGGTCCTGCTGCGGGCCCGGCGCCGCGAGGAGGGCAAGGACGGCAAGGAGTCCGGCGCAGCGCCACCGTCCGAGAAGGACACCACGCCGCCCGCGACGCCCCCGGTCCGGCCGCAGCCCCAGGGCAACGGCCGAGGCGGCCCGCCGCAGCGCCCCGCGCCGCAGGGCGTGCCGAACGCGCACCAGAAGACCGTCATCATCGCCGCCCCCAAGCCTCCAGCAGACCCGGCATGGCCGAAAGAAGACTGACCGCCCAACGTGCCGACGGCGCCACTCTGCTGATCTTCTACATGGTGGCGCTGCTCGTCGTCCCGGCCCGGTTCACGATCGCGTTCGTCCCGATCACGCTGCCGCCCGCGCTGTTCGTGGCGATGTGCCTCGCGGTCCTGTGGTTCGCCGCGCACCTGGTCGACCACCTGTCGATGGCCAAGGGCCGCAACGCCGTCCGCACGGTCCTCGCGATCTACGTGGTGCTGCACCTGTCGACGTACGCCCTCGCGACCCGGCGCTACCTGCCGGCCGACGAGCTGTCGGTGTCGGACTCGGCGCTGATCAGGATCGTGTCGATGGCGGCGCTCGCGGTCTTCGTGTGCGACGCGGTGCGCACCGGGGAGAGGCTGAGCCGCGCCCTGCGGGTCATGGTCGCGTGCCTGACGGTCAGCGCGTTCGTCGGCCTGTTCCAGTTCGGCCTGGGCCTCGACCTCGCGTCGTACATCTCGCTGCCGGGCCTGCGCGTGCAGGACAACGGCTACTCGGCGCTCGAGTCGCGGTCGATCTTCTTCCGCCCCGCCGGCACGGTGAACCACCCGATCGAGTTCGGCCTGGTCTGCGTGCTCGGCGTGCCGTTCGCCGCGCACTTCGTGTTCCGGGCCAAGGACCGCGGCGAACCCGTCGGCCGCTGGTGGCTCGCCCTGTCGCTGCTCGCGCTGATGTCGATCCTGTCGCTCTCGCGCACCGCGATCCTCGGCCTGGTCATCACCGGCGTCGTGATGGCGGTCCTGCTCCCCCGCGAACGCGGCCTGCCCCTGCTCGGCGTCGGCGCGGTGTTCCTCGGCGGCGCCTCGATCGTCGTCCCCGGCCTGTTCGGCACGGTGACCTCGATGTTCTCCAACATCGAGGACGACCCGTCGTTCCAGGGCCGCACCAAGGACTACGACGGCGCCTGGCTGGAGATCGCCAAGCACCCGTGGCTCGGCCGCGGGTTCGGCACGTTCCTGCCCTCGAAGTACACGATCCTCGACAACCAGTACCTGCTGACGATGATCGAGAACGGCTACCTCGGCCTGGTCGGCTTCGTGCTGCTGTTCCTGGGCGGCATCTTCGCGGCACTGCGGGCCCGCGCGCTCTCGCGCGACGAGAACGTGCGCGGGATCGCCATGTGCCTCGTCGCCTCGCTGCTGACGTCCGCGCTGGGCGCCGCGACGTTCGACGAGCTGGCGTTCAGCGTGGCCACCGGCATGACGTTCATGCTGATCGGCGTGTCCGGGGCGTTGCTGCGCATCGCCAGGCAGGAGGCCGCCGCCAGGAAGGCGGCCGAGGTCAGTCCAGCCAGCTGAGCAGGCCGCGCCAGGCGGTGGTGGTTCAGAAGACGTCTGACTCCTGCCAGTCCACACATGTGGGCCGCATGCCTGTTTCGGCCAACTCCTTGAGCGCCTCGCACAGTTCCTCCCACGAGATGGCAGCATCAGCGGGGAATCGCGTACGGGTGTCGAAGTCCACGAACAGATCGACTTCGTGACCGTCTGCCTGCCGAACAGTTGCAGGCCGTGCTCGCGGGCCCTTCGTGACCCAGGCCCGCATCACGCCTCCGGGTGTTTCCTCGGCTGTGCCGTGCCCCTCGGCGTTCACCTTGTCCCGATCGTCAGCCGGCAAGAAATCGGGCACGCCCATCGCGTGGATCGCGGCAACACGGCGAGGTACGTCGAGGTCGAACTTGAGCTGGTGGTCCGGCAGGCTCAGGGGGCCACCGAGAGTGGGACGGTCCTTCACGCAGACCACCGTCGGATGGAACTGCTTGTACGCGAACACCTCGCCGAGGACGCGTTCGAGATCGGCGCTCGACTCCACGGTGACGGGATCGTCCGCATCACTCGTTCCGGTGAAGTACCAGAAGTCGAGAGCGTGCTTCACCTTGTGCTCCTGCCGTGGAACGTACGGGTCTTCATCGGATCATGCACCGTCATGGACTGTCCGGGTTTCAGGATGAAGGGTAGGAGGTTCCTGCAGGAGTAGGGACCAGCGCACATCGGGAAGTTGACGACCAGGTCGACGTGCGTGTCGCCACTGTTGCGCAGGCGCCATGCCACCTTGCCCTCCACGTGCTCGCCGGTGGTGACCCCTGCCTGGCCCGATTGGTGGGAAGCCTTCGGCACGCAGGTGTTCAGCGATCGCGTGGTGCTCCCCCATGCATCCTGGCCGCTTTGAACCACGTCGGAGTTGCCATCGGAGTCCCGGTAAAACCCGCTGGTGACGTAGGCGGGAAGCTGTTCTCTCTGCCGTTCGGCCCACGTCGGCTCCAGGGGCGTACGTGCCGCCACGGTCGGTACCGTGGTCGCTGATGGAGGCGCCGACTGCCCAGGAAGCGCCGGTTGCAGCGCGGAGCCGACACCCCGAAGGGTCTCGCGGTACGACTCGACTCGTCGACACCCCATAGCGATGATCTCTGACAGTTCAGCAACCCGATTGGCCGCCTCCGACCACGCCTGAACCGCCAGGGTGAACTCGTCTTCGAGGTGGTCCGCCCCCGCATGACCTCGGTCAGCAGCTTCGCCGCCTCGTCGGCAAGACCTCCCGCCCGCAGCAAGGCGGCGTTCGTCTCATCGGCCTTGTTCAAGACGCGATCAAGCCCGTCGGCGATCTCTTCGAACGTCGCCACGCGCACCCCGTCACCCCACGAATCGGGGCCTCCGCTGACCGATGCCAGCGGATAGCCGGACGGAGGCCGCCGCCAGGAAGGCGGCCGAGGTCAGTCCAGCCAGCTGAGCAGGCTGTGCCAGGCGGTGGCGGAGAACGCGAGGACGTCACCGCTCGCGTTCTTCGAGTCCCGCACCAACGCGTCCTGGGCGAGGGAGACCTCGACGCAACTGCTGTCCCCCGTGCCACCGCTGAAGCTGCTCTTACGCCAGATCCGCTCGTCGGTCATGTGGGTCCTCCCCGAGTCCGCTGACGTAGGCCGCCAGCACACTCCGAGATTGTTCCTCATCCAACGCGACCGCATCCAACCGCGAGATCAGCTTCCTGGTGGCCGTCACGGCCGACGTGTCCTGCGCGAACACCTTGGCCAGGTCGGATTCCGTGTAAGCCAGCGGTGACGCCTTGCCGAACTCGAACAGCGTGATCATCGACTGGAGGGCGAGACCTACCGCGCTCGCAGGGATGATCCGCACGATGTGGGCGTTGAACAGCAGCCGCAGGTACTGGTCCTCCATGATCTTGGCGTCTCCGATCCGCATCCGCAGCGCCAGTTCGTGCACGAAGAAGACGCATTCGGGACGGTACGGCCGCCGCCAGATCGCCTGCCGCTCCATGCGCAGCGCGACGAACCCGGCGATGTCGTCCAGCGACTCGTGGCCGGTCTCGAGGAACATGGCGCGGGCGTACGCCTCCGTCTGCAACAGGCCGGGGATCGCCAGGATCTCGTACACGTACATCTTCGTGGCCATGGCCTCGACCATGGCCAGCGTGCGCAGATTCGTCGGTACCTGGGCGAAGTAGAGGTCGAACGCGTGCCGGTACCGGCTGGTGAAGTCGAGCAGGTAGTCGAGGTCTTTGCCGCACGTCGCGAGGTACTGGGCCAGGTCGATCTCGGACGCGCGGGCTTTGCCCGTCTCGATGTTCGAGACCTTGCTCGGATCCCACCCCAGCTGGGCGGCCATCGCGCGGCCCCCGAAACTGGTGCAGTTCTCGCGCAGCCTGCGCAGTTCGTCGCCCAGATCCCTGCTGTAGGCGGTGGAAGTGATCGCGGTCATGCTCTTGGACCGTATGCGTTGAAACCGCTCCAATGAACGGCTCGTTCGGGTGAAAACAGTCGGCGGTTACAGCGTCCGCGAGAGAGAGGCGATGCATACGGCGCCATAGGCCTGACCTGCACTTTCACCCCATCGTGGAATGGTTTTCGAACACGTGTTCATACCACGATGAACGCATGACAGCACTCGGCCTCGCCTCCCCGCTCGAGCTCTTGGAGGAGCTCAAGCGGAAGGTCCGCGCGCTGCGGCAGCTGCAGTTCCAGGTGGTGGAGGTGGTCGGTGCGCTCGACCAGCAGGACGCCGCCGAAACGTTGGGGCACAAGGATCTCATCGAGGTCTTCAAGCACGTGCTGCACTGGGGCCCGAAGGTCTCGCGCCGCACCCTCGCCCTGGCCAGGGCTCTGTGCCCCACCGTGACCCCGAGCGGAGCGAGGGTGGATCCCGTGCTGCCGCTGGCCGCCGCGGCGATGGCGGCGGGCACGCTGTCCGAGGAGCACGTCGAGGTCGTGGCCGAAGCGATGGCGGAACTGCCCGCCGTGGCCGAGGTCCACCTGGTCGAGTACGCACAGCACCACGAACCCCGCTCGGCCAAGGCGTTCTGCAGGGAACTCGCCTACCGCCTCGACCAAGACGGCCCGGCACCGGCCGAACCCGGGCCGACGCGTCCGCGCAACGTGGTGCGGCGTCAGTGGAAGGGCGGCCGATACCACCTCTTCGCCGACGTGGACGCCGAGACCGGCGCCAAGCTCGACGCGCTGATCGATCCGCTCGCGAAGCCGGAACCCTCAGACCTCCGCCACGCTCCGGAACGAGAAGGCGACGCGTTCTGCGAAGTCGTCGGCCTGGCCCTGCGCGCGAGTCGCCACCACCTCCGTGGCGGCGAGCGCGTGCAGCTCACCGTCACGCTCGACTACGAGAAGCTGCGCACGGGCATCGGCGCCGCCCGGCTCGACAACGGCGAGCGGATCCCGATGCACCAGGTCCGCAAGATCGCTTGTGACTGCGCCGTCATCCCGATGGTGCTGGGAACCCGCTCCCAGGTCCACGACGTGGGTCGCAGGACCAGGACCATCAACGCGGGGCTGCGCCGCGTGCTCGTGGCGAGGGACAGGGGTTGCACCTTCCCGGGCTGTACCCGCCCGCCCAGCCACTGCGAGGCCCACCACCTCCGGCACTGGGCCAACGGCGGTGAGACCAACCTGGACAACCTCACCCTGCTCTGCCGACGGCACCACGACCTGGTCCACCACTCGGACTGGGAACCCGAGATGGCCGGCGGCAGACCGGTCTTCCGTCCACCGGCCTTCGTCGACCCCGACCGAAGACCACGCCGGAACCGCATCAACGTCGCTTGATCCTCCGGCGCTACCAGCCGATGATCGCTGCCCAGCGATGATCACTGCCGACCGATAATCACTGTGCCGGGGTGGGGCCACGATGGTAGACAGCGCCCGTGCACACCCCCATGGCCTTCCCGGACCTGCTCCGCCTGATCGACGAACGCACCACCGCGTTCATCGCGGCGATCGACGACCTCGACGCACCGGTGCCCACCTGCCCGGGCTGGACGGTCTTCGACCTCGTGCAGCACCTGGGCGACGGCCGCCGCAAGTGGGCGGCGATCGTGGCCGCGGGACCGTCCGACACTCCCCCGGCCCGCACGCCCGTGGAGGCACCGCGAGAAGGCTTGGCGGAGTGGATGGCCGAGTCCACCGGGCTGTTGCTGACCGCGCTGGAGGCGGCCGGCCCGGACCAGGGGTGCTGGGGCTGGTGGGGTGACTCGCAGTCACCCCTGACCGTCGCCACCGCGGCCCGTCGCCAGCTCCACGAGATCGCCGCCCACACCTACGACGCACAACTCGCGGCAGGTGCGCCTGAACCCATCCCGGCGGAGATCGCGGTCGACGGCGTGGACGAGTTCCTGATGACCTGCTTCTCGACCTCCAGCCCGTGGCCGCACGAACCCGCCGTCGTCGACTACCGCATCACCGAGGGCGGGTCGTGGCGGATCTCGATGTCCGCGAACGGTGCCCGCGTCGTCGAGCCCGGGGACGGCGCGGCCGACGCCTCGGCTGAGGGGGCGGCCCACGACTTCCTGATGGTGTTCTACGGGCGGGGTTCGCTGGAGCCGTTGAAGCTGGACGGCGCCGTGCACGTGTTGGACCAGCTCGGGGCCTGGGTGCCGGCCTGAGTCAGTGGTGGGTGACGGTCGAGCGGCGGTGCACCAGACCCAGCCGCTCGGCCGTGGCAGCGCTGTCGATGCCAACCATGCCCACCGTCTTCTTCGGGTCGGAGGCGCACAACATCGCGATGACGTCGTCCGCCACCTCGACCGGATCGCGGCCGGCGACGTCGATGCCGTGCCGGAACGTCACCGACGGTTCGTCCCACGACGCGCCGGCCGGATACCGGAAATCCAGGACGGCGGCGTCGTGGACGTCCCGCGAGCTGCGGCAGTGGCCAGGTCCGCAGTCCCAGCGGCCGAGGATCGAGGGATCAGCCCTCAGCCGGTGCTCGACCAGCCGGGCCACCGTGCGGGCGGGCCACTCCCAGGAGCGGTCCGCCTCCGCCAGCGCCACCTCCCGGTCGTACTCCTCGGCGTCGAAGCGGAACTCGCCCGGCAGCCGATCGTTGTGCCTGGTCCACCGCCAGTCCTTCCACACCACCTCCGCGCCCTCTCGCACGATCGTGACGTACAGGTCGGTGCCGTCGTGATCGTCGAGGAGCACCTCCCGCGGCTCGTCGGTGGCCAGGAGGCGGCCGCCGTCGACGACCCGCTCCGGCCACCCGGAGAAGCCTCCCCCGAACAACGCCGCGCAGATCGGCTCGCGGTCGAGGAGGATCCTGGCTTCCACTCCACCGGTGGGTTCGGGCGCGCGGGTCGCGATCCGCACCGCGAACCGCTTCGACGGCATGCGCAGACCTGGGCTCTCGCGAAGCACCCACGCAGCGCGGCCGTCGTCCGCCGCTTGTTCCTCCAGCACGCTGCTCCAGCGCGACAGCACACTCCTGATCTCGCTCAGGAGACCGTCGCGCAGGTCGCGCACCACCACGGCCGCGTGTCCGGACACCAGCTCCTCCGCCAGGGAGCAGAGCAACACGGCGCGGTCCACTGTGGCCGGTCGGGTCGAGGCGAGCGCCACCCACCGCCTCAACGCCGTCGTGTCGTGCGGGTAGTAGCCGAACTCGGACGACAGGTCGTTGTGGCACATGTCGTACAAGCGTTTGCCCATGCGGTCCCACGACTCGTCGTCCACGTGCGCTCGGTCGAGCAACTGCACGCGCAAGTCGTGTTTGCCCGCCCTTTCGCGCACGTGCCTCATGTACCCCGACGAGTTCCGGCAGGCCCAGCGGCAGACGTCCGGATCCGGGTGCCCGCGCAGGGCTCCGCCCGCCTCGCCGCGGACGCCCGGTACTCGGTCGGCTACCCAGATGGCGTCGGTCTGCGCGCCGGGGATCGCCAGCAGCGCGCGAACGGCCTGGGGCGCCGCGAACTCGTGCTGTCCGAGGGTTCTGAGGAGCGGGATGTCGCTTTCGCGGGCCTGACCGGTCAGGAGCGCGAGTCCGATGAGGACCGCGCGCTGGTTCTCGCTCGTGAGCAGCCACCTGGCGGCGTTCACCAGGCGCGGCGAGCGCTCTGGGGCCAGTTCGCGCAGCACGGCTCGCACGTCGTGGTCGTAGAACGCGAGTCGCGTGCACCTGTCGTGCAGGGTGTCGGCTGAGGTCGCCGTGTCGGTGGTGACTTCCCGCAAAAGTGCGGTCAACGCCCGCCGGCGTTCTTCGGACCCCTGCTCGAGGAGGTCCGGCCATTCGCGCCTCACCGGGCGGGGTGGAACTCGATTCGCTCGATCATGCCGCCACTGTACCGGCCGGTGCCCCGTCGGGACACCGGCCAGCCGGCTCAGCACCCTCTCAGACGGCTTTCAGGCCGTCCGGCGTCTGCTCGTGCCGGGTGCCGCACTCCGGGCACGAGAAGTCGTCGGAGAGCCGCAGGCCGCACGCGCAGACCCAGCCCTTCACGACCGCCGGGTTGCCGGCAACGAACGCGTGCGCGGGCACCGACTTCGTCACGACCGCACCGGCGGCGGCGAACGCGTGCTCACCGATCTCCGTGCCGCACACCACCACAGCACCAGCACCGAGAGTCGCCCCTCGACGCACGAGAGTCGTCTCCAGCGCGTCGCCCGTCTTCTTCACGTGCGCGCGGGGGCGGAGGTCGTTGGTGAAGAGCACGTTCGGGCCGAGGAACACGTCGTCCTCGCACGTGACGCCGTCGAAGACCAGAGTCCCGTTCTTGACCGTCACGTTGTCGCCGAGCACCGCGCGCGACTCGACGAACGCGCCGTCGCAGATGTTGCAGTCGCGGCCGATGCGGGCGCCGGGCAGCACGTGCGCGAACGCCCAGACGCGCGTGCCGTCGCCCACGTCGTCGGATTCGCAGAGGCCGTGGGGGTGGACGCGGACCCCGCTCATCGCAGCGCCTCCGCGAGCGCCTCGACCACGCGGGTCTGCTGCGCCTCGGTGATCTCCGGGAAGAGCGGCAGCGACAGGATCTCCGCGGCCGAGGTCTCCGCCACCGGGAACGAGCCCGCCAACTCGGCGAAGGCGCCGGTCCTGTGCAGCGGCGTCGGGTAGTGGATCCCCGCGCCGACACCGGCCGCGTGCAGTGCGGAGAGCACGCGGTCGCGCTCGGCGACGCGCACGACGTAGAGGTGCCAGACCGGCAGGTTGCCGGCCAGCACGATCGGCGTGCGCACGCCGGGGACGTCGGCGAGCATCTCGGTGTAGCGCTGCGCGGCGGCGCGGCGGGCCTGGTTCCAGCCCTCGAGGCGGCGCAGCTTCGCGGACAGCACCACGGCCTGCAGCGTGTCGAGGCGGCTGTTGAAGCCGAGCACCGGGTGCTCGTACTTGCGCGGCGAACCGTGCTCGCGCAGCAGCTTCACCGACTCGGCGACCGCGTCGGACGTCGTCAGCACCGCGCCGCCGTCGCCGTACGCGCCGAGGTTCTTGCCGGGGTAGAAGGAGGTGGCGGCGGCGACGCCGAGACCGCCGACGGCGACGCCGTTGCGGCGGGCGCCCTGGGCCTGGGCGGCGTCCTCGACGACCGGCAGGCCGTGCGGCAGCAGCTCGACCGGGGCGGCCTGGCCGTAGAGGTGCACCGGCACGATCGCCTTGGTGCGCGAGGTGACCGCGGAGGACACCTGGGTGACGTCGATCAGCAGCGTGTCGTCGACGCAGTCCACGAGCACGGGCGTCGCGCCGCAGCGGGCGACGGCCTCGGCCGTCGCGATGAAGGTGTTGGCGGGCAGCACGACCTCGTCGCCGTGGCCGACGCCCAGCGCGCGCAACGCCAGCTCGATGGCGTCGGTGCCGTTGCCGACGCCGATGGCGTGCGGAACTTCCTGGTAGGCAGCGAATTCCGACTCGAACCGGGCGACCTGGGGGCCACCGATGAAGGCTGTCGTCTTGAGCACCTCTGCCCAGCCGTCGGCCACCTCGTCGGCCACCTGCTCGTGCTGGGCACGCAGGTCCACCAGCGGAATCTCGATCACGCGCTCTCCCCACGCAACGGGCGGGCCGGCACACCGGCCCACGTCTGGCCTGCCGGGACGTCCCGCAGGACAACGGCTCCCATGCCGACGACGGCACCGGCGCCGATCTTCACACCCTCGCGCACCAGGGCTCCCTGCCCCAGGTACGCGGACTCCCCCACGAACACTCCCCCGCCGAGCGAGGCGTGGCCGGCGAACGTGACGCCGTCCGACACCTCGTCGTCGTGGGTGATCAGCACGTGCGGCATCGCCACGACGTGCCGGCCGATCTCCAGCGGTGTCGTGATCACGACACCGGCGAGCAGCACCGTCCCGGCGCCGATGGTGGCGCCGGAGGTGACGGCCGCCGGGTGCACGACGGTCGCCCACCGCTCGTCCGGCAGCCCGAGCCTCTCCACGAGGTTCAAGCGGGACAACGGCCGCCGCGCGTTGGCGATGCACGCCACGACGGCCGCGTCCGGGTGGTCACCGAGGCTGTCGAGCCCGCCCAGCACGGGCACCCCGTCGACCAGGGTGCCGTGCAGGGCGGCGGAGTCGTCGAGAGCCCCGATCGGGGTCCAGACGTCCGGGAGGAGGCGGACCGCCGCGAGCACCTCGCGGGCGAGTCCCCCGCTCCGATCAGCAGCAGCGGCCTCGTCACTGGAAGACCACGTCCACCCAGTAGTTGCCGCCGTTGTAGGTCGTGGCCGGGAAGCCCGACCCGGCCGTGAACACACCGGCGTTCGGCGTGGCGCCCAGCGGCGGCGAGGTCACCGAGCCGAAGTAGCCGGCGTTGACCGCGTAGTGACCCGTGGTGGTCGTGTACGAGGCCGTGTACTCGGTCCCGGCCGTGATCGACACCGGCTGCGAGAACGTCAGCGTCTGCCAGCCCGACTCGGTCTCGTTCGAGAACGTGCCGGTCGCGAGGCGCTGCCCGTCCGCGGCCCAGAGCGACCCGGTGTGGGTGCCGGTGTTGCCGGCGCCCTTGTAGAACTTCACGCCGGTGATCTGGCCGTTGGCGGTCGACGTGAACTTCACGCCCAGCTCGTAGGCGCCGTTGTCGTCGGCGGAGGTGACGGACGGGACCGTGGCCGCGCTGAACAGCGAGCACGGGCAGGTCTGCGTCGTCGCCGACGTGAAGGACCACGTCTGCGCGTTGGGCATCAGGTTGCCGAACGTGTCGGCGATCTTGACGCTCACCGAGTACGCGGTGGACGCCGCGAACCTGGCGGCCGGGGTGAACGTGACCATCCGCGAGTCCTCCGAGAGCGCCAGCGTGCCGGCGATCTTCGCGCCACCGGGGTCGGTGACGGTGAACTGCGCGGAGCCCAGGTCGACGGCCTCGTCGAACGACGCGGTGACGACCGAGTCCAGCGCCACCTCGGACGCGCCGGGCAACGGGGTGCGGGACTGCAGGACGGGCGCGTCGTTGTCGGCGTTGGGCTGGTAGACGACGTCGACCCAGTAGTTGCCGGAGCCGTACGTCATCGTCGGGAAGCCCGAGCCGGGGACGAACACGCCGTTCGTCTCCTGCGGTGCCGACAGCGGACCTGAGCTGACCGGGCCGGTGCCGAAGTAGCCGGCGTTCACCGCGTAGTTGCCGGTGGTGGTCGTGTACGAGGCCGTGTAGGCCTGGCCCGCGCTGACGATCACCGGCTGCGAGAACGTGAGCGTCTGCCAGCCCGTCGCGGTCTCACCGGTGAACGTGCCGGTCGCGAGGCGCGAGCCGGTGGCGTTCCACAGCGAGCCGGTGTGCGTGCCGGTGTTGCCCGCGCCCTTGTAGAAGCGGACACCGGTGATCTGGCCGGACTGCGTCGGGCTGAACCTCACGCCCAGCTCGTACGCGCCGTTGTCCTCGGCCGAGGTCACCGCCGGAACCGTCGCCGTGCTGAACAGCGAGCACGGGCAGGTGGCCGTCGTCGTGGTCGTGAAGGTCCACTCCGCGGCGTTCGGCATCGCGATGCCGTTGGCGTCCGCGATGCCCACGTGCGCCTTGTACTGCGTGCCGGACACGAGCTTGCCGGACGGTGTCCACGTGACCGTCTTCTGGTCGCCGGACAGCGACACCGAGCCGGACAGCCTGGCGCCCTTCGGGTCCTCCAGCCAGATCTGCGCCGACGCCGGGTCGACCGGCTCGCTGAACGTCGCCGTCAGCGTGCTCTGCAGGCCCACGTTCGTCGCGTTCGCGGCCGGCGTGCGGTTCGTGATCGTCGGCGGCGTGGTGTCACCGTTGAGCCCGTTGCGGTAGATGACGTCGACCCAGTAGTTCGTGGCGTTGTAGGAGCTGTTCGGGAAGCCGCTGCCGTACTTGTAGACGCCGTTGCCGCCGTCGGCACCGTTCTGCAGCGCGTGCAGCGACTGGTAGCTCGCCTCCTGGCCGTTGAAGTAGCCGGAGGTGACCGAGTACCGGCCGTTCGGGGCGTTGTAGGACACGACGTAGGTCGTGTTCGCCTGCACCTGGACCGGCGAGCTGAACATCAGCTTCTGCCAGCCGGACGTGGTCTCGCCGCTGAACGTGCCGGTCGCGAGCAGCAGACCCGTGGAGGTCCACAGCGAGCCGGTGTGCGTGCCGGTGTTGCCGGTGCCCTTGTAGAAGCGGACGCCGAGCACGTCGCCCTTGCCGTCGAAGCGGACCTTGGTGCCGAGCTCGACCGCGGTGGTGTCACCGGAGTCGGCCACGGCCGGTGCCGCGAAGTCGTCCCAGACGGTGCACGGGCAGGTCGCCGGGCGCGGCGAGCCTGTCGTGAACGTCCAGTTCGCCTGCGTGGACAGGTTCCCGGCCGCGTCCGCCGCCCTCATCGTGACGGTGTAGGCCGTGGCCGCCGCCAGGGGCGCCGAGGGCGTGAACGTGATCGTGCGGGCGTCGTTGGAGATCGACTTGGTGCCCGTGACGGCACCGGCCGGGCCGGTCACCGTGACCTGCGCCGAGCTGAGCGCCACGTTCTCGTCGAACGTGCCGGACACCGCGGTGTCGAGCGCGACGGAGCCCGCGTTGGCCACGGGGGACGTCGCGGACTGCAGCGGCGCGCGGGTGTCCGGACCGGGGTCCGTCGCCCACACCACGTCGACCCAGTAGTTGGTGTGGTCGAACGTCTGGTTCGGGAAGCCGGCGCCGAAGCGGAAGACGCCGTTCGGACCGTCCACACCGGACTTCAGGCCGGTGATGGGCTCCATGTACGCCTGCTGCTGGTGGAACCCGCCCGTGTCGTACGCGAAGTGCCCCGTCGGGGTGTAGTAGGACACGATGTAGGTCGTGTTCCCGTTCACCGCCACGGGTTTCGGGAAGAGCAGCGTCTGCCAGCCCGTCGGACTCTCGTTGGCGAACGTGCCGGTCGCGAGCAGGTCGCCGTTCGCGGACCACAGCGAGCCGGTGTGCGTGCCGGTGTTGCCGGTGCCCTTGTAGAACTTGACGCCGCGGACGTAGCCGTTGCTCGCGGCGCGCCACTTCACGCCGAGCTCCAGCTGCGAGCTGTCGTCCGCGGAGGCGACCTTCGGGACCTCGGTGCCGGAGAACATGCCGCACGGGCAGGTCTTGGCTGTCACGTTCGGGGTGGCCGGCACGGGCGCCGACAGGTTGAGCGAGTCGTCGACCGCGCGGACGCGGAGCTGGGCCGTGCCGGACTGCGACGGCGTGTAGGTGTAGCTCCACGTCGTCTGGCCCGCCTGCCAGTTCGCGTAGTGCCAGCGGGTGCCGCCGTCGGTGGAGACCTCGACGCCCGCGACCCGGCCGGCGGCGTCGATCACGGTGCCGCCGAAGGTGTAGGGCTGGCCGACGACCGACTGCGACGGCAGGGTCGTGATCTGCACGCCCGGTGCGGCGTTGTCGCTGATGGCGCCGGAGGTGGAGAGCTGGTCGGCCGCCCACAGCTGGTAGGGCTGCACGCCCATGTCCGCGAGGAAGTTGACCGTCGCCTGCTTGATCCGCTTGTCCGAGGTCGGGGTGTTGGTCGGGAACGCGTGCTCGTCGTCCACGCCCCATGCCCACTGCACCGTGCCCGCGCCGAACACCAGCGCACCGGAAGGTGCGCGGTAGTACGTGATCGCGTGGGTCTCGGTGCTCGAGCCGTACTCGTCGCCGTAGTTCTTCAGCGCGTAGTAGCCGTCGAGCTGCACGGTCGTGCGCGACATCTGCGCGACGCCGGCGGGCTGGAAGCCGTTGTCGTACACGGTGTTCCACTCGTAGCCGAGCGTGCCGGGCTGGAAGGTGTACGTGGTGCCCGCCGTCATGTTCTGCAGGTCGGTGTTGCGCCAGAGCCGCATCTTGCCGTACGCGGCCGGCACCTGCAGCGAGTCGTCACGCCGGCCGTTGACGGTGAACATGTTGCCGAGCAACGCGTTCTCCGGCCTGCCGCCGTCCTGCGGAGGGCTGTACCGCGGGTCGCGCCACGTGCCGGTCCAATCGTTCAGGCCGTCGTTCTGGGTGCCCTTGGTCTCCTTGAAGCAGGCGATGGTCCGCCAGTCCGTCTGCGAGGAGTCGATGCTCTTCTCGTAGCGGGTCTTCCAGAAGATCTCGTTGCCGGTGAGGAACGCCATGTGCACGCCGGCGTCGCGGGCGGCCATCACGTTGTTCCACTGCTCGTTCGACCAGTACTCGTCGTGGCCGACGGCCATGAACACCTTGTGGTTCTTGATCAGGTGCCCGCGGCGCGCGGAGTCGACGTCGGTCGTGTAGCTCATGTCGTACCCGTTGCGCTCCAGGAACCTGAGCATCGGGTACTCGGCGTTGAAGATGAAGTTCTCGTCGCCGTCGCCGCCGGTGTAGGGGCGGTTGTAGCTGACCTTGTACGAGCTGCCGCCCTGGCCGGGACCGTCACCGAAGTAGAGGCTGTTGCCGCCGTAGCGGTTGTAGGCGACCCAGGTCGCGTCGGAGGTCTGGAAGAAGATCTTCGACTGGGAGCTGTCGTCGCGGACGACGAAGGCCATCTCGTTCTCGGCACCGGTGTCGTTGCGCGTCATGCGCACGTAGTAGATGCCCGAGGTGGCGGTGGCCGGGATGGTCCAGGTGAGCGAGACGGCCCAGTTGCCGCAGTCGATGAGCGCGGTCGGCGCGTCCCGCAGACATGGAGGTTGGTTCTGCGGTGTGTTGCGCTGGACCGTGCCCATGTACCGGGCGCCTTTGCCGCCGTACCAGCCCATCCGGTAGATGTCGAGCTTGTACGACGAGGCCGACGTCAGCATCTTGAAGCTGACGGTCTGGCCGATGTTGTAGCTGATGTCCGTCGTGTACCCGAGGATCGTGTCGTCGCGGTACTGGGCCTGCCAGTTGTCCGCGCCGGGCTGCGTGTTCTCGCACGCGACCTTGTTGGTGACCGGGAAGTCACACGGAGCAGCGTGTGCGTTGGGGGCGTTGAAGACCCCGAGCACGAACATCGTCGATGCGATCAACGCCGTGATCACGAGCACCCGCACGAGACGCGACTGCTGAGCCACCATTGGGTTTCACCTCTCGGACGGAGTTACCGTGTGTGATCCGCGCACTACGCTGGACAGCACAGGGCTGCTACTCCGAACGTCGGCGATCTGGTTATAACTGTTACGTGTCAACAGAAGAATGTTCCGGCGGGGCTTGAATCCCCGACTTTCAACCACGCACGGTCAGACGGGATGCGTGCAGAGTGGCCGACAACGCTGACACGACCTGGTCCTGTTCGGACTTCGTCATGTCGTGGAACAGCGGGAGGATCAGCGTCCTGGCCGTGAAGGCCTCCGTCACCGGGAGCTCCACGCTCCCGTGGCCGGAATAGGCGGGTTCCAGGTGCGACGCCATGATCCCGCGCCGCGCGCTCACGCCGCGCTCGGCCAGCCCGGCGAGGACTTCCTGGCGGTCGGGCGCGCCCTCGGGCAGCCACACCCAGAACGACTGGTAGTTCGTCGTCCCGCACTCCGGGTCGCGCACGGTCTCGAGGTCGAGGTCCGCCAGCAGCTCGTGGTAGCGGGCGGCCAGCTCACGGCGACGGGCGATGATCATGTCCAGTTTGGACAGCTGCACCAGGCCCACCGCGGCCTGGATGTCGGTCATCCGGTAGTTGAACGCCGTCTCCAGGTACTGCTCGATCACGGCGCTGCCGCCGTTGTGGCGGTCCGCCGCCGAGACGCTCATGCCGTGCTCGCGCAGGCGCTTGAGCCGCACGGCCCACTCGGGGTCGTCGGTGGTGACCATGCCGCCCTCACCGGTCGTGAGGAGCTTGCGCGGGTGGAACGACCAGGCGGCGAGCAACGCGTTCGTGCCGACCGGCGCGCCCTTGTACGTGGAGCCCGCCGCGCAGGCCGCGTCCTCGATCACCGCGATGCCCCGCGGTGCGCAGAGCGCCTTGATCGCGTCGACGTCCGCGGGCACGCCGGCCTGGTGCACGACCATGACCGCGCGGGTGCGCCCGGTGAGCACGGGTTCCACAGTGGACGCGCTCAGGTTGCCGGTGCCCGGCTCGACGTCGGCGAACACCGGCGTCGCGCCCGTGTAGCGGACCGAGTTGGCGGTGGCGATGAACGACAGCGACGGCACGACGACCTCGTCGCCGGGCCCGATGCCGAGCACGTGCACGGCGAGGTGCAGGCCGGTGGTGCAGGAGGACACGGCGACACCGTGCCGGGCGCCGACGGACGCGGCGAAGGCCTCTTCGAACTCGCGGACTCGGGGGCCCTGCGCCACCCAGCCGGACCGGACGGCCTCGGCGGCGGCGAGTGCCTCTTCTTCACCGAGCAACGGCCGCATAACCGGGATCACTGGTACTGCCCTTCGCTGGCGGACGAACGTTCGTGGGAAAGGGTGCGGCCGTGGCTCGGGCCCACGGCTCCGCGGAATCCAGCCGTGGACTTCGTTCCGCGGGGTGCGCCGTGGGTCTTTCGGACCACGGCTCCGCGGGTGCGGCCACGGGCGTCGGGCCCGCGGCCGCGGTCGGTCCGTCAGGCGTTCCGCTCGGCAGCGGCCTTCTCGGCACGCCACCACGCGACGAGGTCGCGCAGTCCGCCGTCCATCTCGATCTCGGGCTTCCACCCGAGCTCGCGGGCCGCGAGGCTGATGTCGGCGAGCCGGCGCGTCACGCCGTTCACCTTGCGCTCGGGGCCGTGCTCCAGCGGCAGGTCGGAGTCCATCGCGGCGAGCAGCGCGAGGGCGAGCTCCTTGAGCGAGGTCTCCTCGGAGGACGCGATGTTGTACACCGCGTCCGTGACCGGCGCCTTGGCCGCGAGGATGTTGGCGCGTGCGATGTCGTGCACGTGCACGAAGTCCATCGTCTGGGCGCCGTCGCCGAAGATGAGCGGCGACTTGCCTTCGACGATGCGCTCCATCCAGCGGATGAGCACCTCGGTGTACAGGCCGTGGACGTCCATCCGCGGTCCGTACACGTTGAAGTAGCGCAGCGCCACGTAGTCGAGGTCGTACATGGCCTTGAAGCTGCGCAGCATGCCTTCGTTGAACGCCTTCGCGGCGCCGTAGAAGGTGTCGTTGTTGTACGGGTGGTGCCGTTCGTCGGTGGGGAACGACTCCGCGAGGCCGTAGACCGAGGCCGACGACGACGCGATGACCTTCTTCACCCCGGCGGCCGCGGCGGCCTCCAGGATCGTGAACGTGCCGTCGACCAGGCACTCCAGCGCGAGGCGCGGTTCCTCGGCGCACTGGGTGATGCGGATGGCGGCGAGGTGGAAGACGAGGTCCACCCCCTCGGTCAGCTCCCGCACCAGTGCCTTGTCGTTGATGTCGCCCTCGACGACGCGGACGACACCGGACTCGAGCGCGGAGGCCAGGTTCTCCCGGCGGCCGCGCACGAAGTTGTCCAGCACGACGACCTCGGCGGCGCCGGCCTCGACGAGCTGGTCCACCACCGAGGAGCCGATCGTGCCCGCACCACCGGTGACGAGGGCACGCTGCCCGGTGATCGGCTGGCCCGCTTCGTTCTGGGCGGTCATGGAGAAATCCTGCCTTCGACTTGGTGAACGGGGACGAACAGACCGCCGGAGCGCAGCGACTCCGACGCCGCCTCCAGCACCGCCAGCACGCGCAGGCCCGCGCGTCCGTCGGTGAGCGGCGCGCGCTTCTCGGTGATGGACGCGGCGAACTCGGCCATCATCGTGCGCAGCGCCTCGCGTTCGACCAGCGCCGGCGCGACCATGTCGCCGGTGCGGTAGGAGATCTTCTGCTGCTCCACGGAGCGCTCGACGCCGCGGTCGTAAATGGACAGTCGCTGCGCCGGGTTGTTGTCGTCCCACACGACCGTGCGCTGCGAGCCGCCGATGACCATCGTGCGGATCTTGGTGGGAGACAGCCAGTTCACGTGCACGTGCGTGATGGCGCCGTTCGACAGCCGGACCGTGAGGTGGCCGACGCACGCGACGCCCGCGCCGATCGGGTCCGAACCGTGCGCGGCGACCTCCACCGGCACCACGTCGTCGGGCAGGATCGCCTCGAAGATCGAGAGGTCGTGCGGGGCGAGGTCCCACAGCACGTCCACGTCCGGCTGCACCAGACCGAGGTTGATGCGCACCGAGTCGATGTACTGGATGTCGCCGAGCTCGCCACCACGGATGATCTCGCGCAGGTGCTGCACCGACGACGTGTACGCGAAGGTGTGGTCGAGCATCAGCGTGAGGCCGCGCTGTTCCGCGGTCTCGACGAGCTTCAGGCCGTCCTCGAGGTTGGCCGCGAGCGGCTTCTCCACGAGGACGTGCTTGCCGGCCTCCAGCGCCGCGAGCGCGACGGGCAGGTGCGTGGCGGCGGGTGTCGCGATGGCGACGGCGTGCACCTCGGGGTCGGCGAAGACCTCGTCGAGGGACGCCGTGGCGCGCACGGTCGAGTACTGGCCCAGCACGCGCCGTGCCTTGTCCACGTCGAGGTCGCAGAGGTAGCGCAGGTGCAGCTCGGGAGTGGCCTGCGCGTTGCGGACGAGGTTCGGCCCCCAGTACCCGGCGCCGATGACAGCAAGGCCGATCACGTCTTGGTCCCCCATCAGTAAGCCCCCTGGCCGCCGAAGACGGCGCGGAAGGTCTTCCACATGATCACGAGGTCGAGGGCGAGCGACCAGTCCTCGACGTAGCGCAGGTCGAGGCGGACCGACTCCTCCCACGAGAGGTCGCTGCGTCCGCTCACCTGCCAGAGGCCGGTCAGGCCGGGCTTCACCAGCAGGCGGCGCCGCACGTCCGAGGAGTACTTCGCGGTCTCCTCCGGCAGCGGCGGGCGGGGACCGACGAGCGACATGCTGCCCGCGAGAACGTTGAACAGCTGGGGCAGCTCGTCGATCGAGTAACGGCGCAGGACCGTGCCGACCTTGGTGATGCGCGGGTCCTTCTTCACCTTGAACAGCACGCCGTTGCCCTCGTCGACAGCGGCGAGCTTGGCGCGCAACGCATCCGAGTTGGTGACCATCGTGCGGAACTTGATGATCGTGAACGGCACGCCGGTCTTGCCGACCCGCTTCTGGCGGTAGAAGACGGGGCCGCGGCTGTCGATCATCACGAACGCGGCGACGGCGAACATGAGCGGTGCCAGCAGGAGCAGCAGCACGAACGCTCCGACGCGGTCGACGACCTCCTTGACCAGACGGCGGAACCCGCTCAGCGCCGGTTCGCTCACCCGCAGCAGCGGCATGCCGAGCACGGCGCTCATGTGCAGGCGCGGGCCCGCGACCTCCATGAGACCGGGCGAGACGACCATCTCGGCACCGGTGCCTTCGAGGGCCCACGCGAGCTGCTGGAGACGGCGAGGTGTCCAGTAGGCGTCGGGTGTCACGGCGACGATGCGGTACCCGCCGCGGCGGACGTGCTCGGCGAGCTCGCGCAGCTGGCCGACGACGGGCACGCCGTCGACGTCGGTACCGGTGCGGCCGCGGCCGTCGATGGTGCAGATGGCGTCGACGCGCCAGCCCAGGTGGGCGACGCGCTTGGTGCGGTGGATCAGGTCCTCGACGGTGTCGAGGTTGCCGGCGGCGAGGACCGGGAGCAGGAAGCGCCCTTCACCGCGGCCGCGGTGCAGGGGGCGGCGCAGGAGGTAGCGCATGGGGAACGCGACCAGGGCGATCGCGGGTACCACGACGAAGATCCACAGGCGGGCGCCGGGGATGTCGACGGCGAGCGCTCCGAGACCGAGCGCCACGACGGCACCGAACAACCCCCGGCCGAGTCTTCGGAACTCCTCGGCACCCTGGCCGAGAACGGCCGGCTGCCACACGCGGTTGATCGCGAGGGAGCCGACGACGAGGACTACTGTGAGTATGTCCAGCAGGGCAAGGGAAAGCGGGCCGAAGGCCGTGTGGCGCACGCTCATGACCGCACCGACGGCGACGACGACCAGGGCAACGGTCAGCACGTCGGCGGTGATCACGGCGTAGCGGTAGCGGCTTTCCCAACGGGCAACAGGTGGGTGGGTCTGTCTGCGTTCCGACAGCGGATTGAGCGTGGAGCGCTGCCCGTCGACGTCACGGGCAGCGCGGACCTGCTCACTCATCGTTCTGATCTCCCCGGCTCAGCGGCGATTCGGACGTGCACGTACGCAGGTCACCCCGAGGACCTTGATTCTCAGATCTTCGCGATCTCCGGCCGCGCCGCATTCAGGCGCGACAGCCGAAGCTCGCAACCGGTGATTCGCGCGTTCCGGTGTTCGCGTTACAGACCCTGGAGAAAAGTTTCCCCGGTGATCGAACAACGGACGTGACGCGCGTCTCACCAACTGGAAACCGTGGCGACGCAAGACGTTTCAAGATGTCCAAAAGGGACATAGAGGTTACGCATGTCGCGAGGTAATCGTTCAGGTCAGGTCTTCAGACCCTTGTCTGATCGACTGCGATTGTGCATGCTCTTACCGCTGAATGGAGCAATGCGTTACGGCCGAACGGAAACGCGTACTTCGTCACCTTCGACCACCACTACGTCACCGTGACGCAGCTGTGCTCCCCGCCGCAGCTCCACAGAGCCGTTGACGTGGACTTCTCCGTCCTCGATGAGCTCTTTCGCGTGCCCACCGTCCTCCGCCAGCTGAGCCAGCTTGAGGAACTGCCCTAGCCTGATCGGCTCTTCGGAGATCTCCACCGTCCGCATGAGCGCCATCATCCCAGTAGGGCGCACCCCACCGCTCGCTCGGGGGCCGACACCAGCGCGTTCGAGTGACGCCGTTGACAGGCTTGGGGCATGAAAACTTCGAGGGGGCACATCGCCTGGTTGGCGGTGTCGGGGGTCGTCTGCGTGGCGATAACGATCTTCGCGGCGAGCGCGTACGTCACGCTGGACGTGGACCAGGCCAGACCGCCGCTGCGCGGGCCGCTGCACTACGGGCTGCTCGTCGCGCACGTGTTCACCGGATCGGTCGCGGTCCTGACGGGTGTACCGCAGTTCTGGCTGAAGCTGCGCGGCAGGCACCCGCAGGTGCACCGGGTGCTGGGCCGCGTGTACTTCGCGGCCGTGCTGCCGTCGTCGCTGCTCGGTCTCGTGTGCGCCCAGCTCGCCGTCGTCGGGCTGCCGTCGTCCGGGCCGCTGACCGTGCTGTCGGTGCTCTGGTTCGTCACCGCCGTGCAAGGTCTGCGAACGGCCCGGCGGCGCCAGTTCGGCGCTCACCGCATCTGGATGATCCGCGGGTTCGCGCTGACCACCGCCGCCGTGACCGGCCGGCTGTGGGCACTGCTGCTCGGCTCGCTGCTGCCGGAAGCCGACGGGCTCCTGGTCTTCACCACGGCGAACTGGTTGTCGCTCGTGGTGAACCTGCTGGTCGCCGAGTGGTGGGTCCAGTCGCGGGGCTACACCCGCGCCTTGCCCTCCTCAGCGCTGAGCCCGAGCATCTCGAGCAGGTCAGCGCAGTCGAGCGCGTCCGTGGCGTGACAGGCCACGGTGCGCGCCGCCTTGCTGTTCTGGATCGTGCTGTGCTCCTTCTCCAGGGCCTTGGCCTCGGCAAAGGTGCCGGTTTCGGGCTCGGCGATCGCGGGACGCGCCCAAGTCATGTCGTGCCTGCTTCCGCATCGGGGGATGAAGCCATCATGACAACGGGATCACCGAAACACCAGAACTTGTGCTTACCGTAATCGACCACCCACGCTGCGTGCCAACCGTGGGAGCGCTTTCTCAAGAACGCTCCAAACGATTTTCAGCCGCGTTTCGATTTTATCTGCCGTACCTCAGGACCGACTCCACTTCGGTCACAAATGCAACCAGGCGTTCGTCGTCCACATCGTCCGGAGTAGGACCGTCCACAGCGAGCCGTTGCAGTGCAACGGAAGTGGTGGCGCTTTCCCGGGCGAGACGGCGAAAGCCGAACGTGGCCTCGTAGAGCGATATCGCCGTGCCGAGCGCGGCGAGCGTCGTCGCCGCGAAACCCCACATCGCCCGGCGTGGCCCGTCCGCCATGCCGATCGCCGCGGCCGCCGCGGCGGCGATGAACAGCGCCGCCGCGAGCGCGACCGTCCACGTGCGAGCGGCGGAGTAGCGCCTGCGGCTGCGTTCGAAGTGGTCGAGGCGGTCTCGGAACCGGTGCCGCAGATAGGCTTCGACGAACTGGGCCTGCCGCTGCTTGTCGCTCATGTCCTGACCACCTCGTGCTTGCGGTCGCTGACCGCGGCCTCCAGGTCCGCCACCCGGTCCCGCCGTTCCTCCTCCGTCGCCGGCGCGGGTGCGGCGAGGTGCGCGAAGTACAGCGCCCGCAGCCGTTCCGCCCTCGACCGCGCGGTCAGGTACTTGTCGAGCGACTCCCTCTTGCGCGCCACGATCGTGATGGCCGCGGCGAACGCCCCGCCCGCGACGACCAGGACGCCGGGCCACGGCGTGTCCCTGAGCCACGTCTGCAGCGCGGCGAACACCGTCGTCGTGAGACCACCGGCGATCGCGAGCACCGCGGTGAGGCGGTAGCGGTTCTGCTCCGCCTCCGCCTGCGCGTCGAGCTCCTGGAAGGCGGGCGCGACGACCTGGTTGGCGTCGTGGATCGCGTCGGCGAGCGCCGGGTACGCCACGACGAAGCCGGGGTCGACGAGCGGGCGCGGTTGCGGTGCCCGGTAGCGCACCCGGGGCAGCAGCTTCGGCGGCTTGACGGGCTTCTCCTTGCCCAGCAACCGTTCCAGCGCGGTGACGGCCTTGGCGGGTCCCTCGTCCACGTGGACGAGGGAGATCCTGCCGCTGCGCACGAGCACCGCGAGGTCGCCGCTGAGGTCACCGGTCGCGATGCGGTCCGCGAGACCGCCGGTGCCGGCGAGCACCAGCAACGGGTTGTTCCCGCCGAGGTGGTCGACGACCTCATCCTCGTTCTCACCTCCGGCGACGAGAGCGACCACGGGCTTCTTGTGGCGCACCGCGTCGACCGTGCGGAACAGCACCGGTGTCGCGTCCGTCCACTCCGAACCGGGGACGATCACGGCGACGCTGTGGTGGGGTTCCAGCGGGACCTGACCGTTGGTGGAGGTCTCGGTGAGGTCGTGCACCTTGCTGCTCGGTGCGACACCGACGACGACGGGCCACTGCTGCTCGCACGCCCGCAAAGCCAGGCCCAGCAAGTGGACAACGCCTCTGTCGGTGCCTTCGGTGACGAACACGGCGCCGTGGCGCGCCGCGGTCACGACCACGGATCTGAGCACCGGCAACAACTTCGCGGCGAGATCCGTCTCGATGTCCTGCGTGGAGCCGAAGACCGAGATGACCGTGCGTCCTCGGGGCAGGCCGAGGGCCTTCGGTTTGATCTCGGCGTCCGGCTGGGACAGCCGTTTGACTGTCGGGCCGCCTGCTGTGGGCATGCCGCGCACCATAACGCCGTGATCGACCGGAGGCCAGAGCCGTTCAGACCCGTCTCACCTCGCCCACACGCTCCTGATCAGCTCTTCCAGGTCGCTCAGGTCGTCGATCACGATCTGGGCCCCCGCCCGGTGGAGGTCCTGCCGCGAGTTGCGCCCCGTGGCCACCGCGACCAGGCGCACACCCGCCTTCGTGGCCGCGTGCACGTCGTGCGGGGTGTCGCCGATGACGACGACCTGGTCGGAGGTGAAGGGCCGGATGCGCTGTGCGCGTTCGCGGGCGAAGGTCACCAGTTCGGCGCGGTCCGCGTGCTCGTCGCCGAACGCGCTCACGTCCCAGTCGACGAGGTGCGCGAGGCCGAACTCCTCGAGCTTGATGAGCGCCACGCTCCTGAGGTTGGCGGTCAGCACGCCCTGGTGCACGCGCGGGTCGTCCGCGAAGTGCTCGAGGGCCCGGAGCGCACCCGGCAGGACCTCGCCGTGGCCGGGGAGATCGGCGCGGCGCGTCTCGAAGGAGTGCGCCAGCGCGTCGGACAGCAGGCGCGCGGCCTCCTCGGTGTCCTCGATGCCGTGCTGCCGCAGCACCTCGCCGATGACGTCGACCTCGGTGCGTCCGCCGAGGTCCACGGGACCGGTGAGCTCCCGGCCGAACGCCGCGCGGAACGCCTGGCTGTACATCAGCCCGCCGAACCCGCGCGCCGAGATCAGCGTGTTGTCGACGTCCCACAGCACCAGCAGCTCGGGCCCGGTCACCGGACCACCCCCCACTCCCCGTAAAATGCCTGATCATGACCTCGATCGACCCCGCAGAGCTGGAAGTCTGCCTGCGCGTGCTTGCCCAGGTCGAGGACCTGCCGGCCGAACACGACGACGCCGTGCGCGTCCGCCGGGCCACCGCGAAGATCTTCAAGGCCGCGAAGAAGTTCCGGAAGTCCGAGCGCAAGGCCGCCATCGTGGCCAACGACCGCGCTGTGACCGCGCTCACGGCCACCGGGTCGCCGGACCGCATCGACGACGAGACGCAGGGCCTCCCCCTGGTGTCGAACGCCGCCGGCGCCACCGCCGGGACGCTGCTGCGCGCCCGGTCCTGCTACACGTGCCGTTCGAGGTTCGTCGAGGTCGACGCCTTCTACCACAACCTCTGCCCCGCCTGCGCCGCGTTCAACCACAGCAAGCGCGACGCCCGCACCGACCTGACCGGCCGCAACGCGCTGCTGACCGGCGGCAGGGCGAAGATCGGCATGTACATCGCGCTGCGGCTGCTGCGCGACGGCGCGCACACCACGATCACCACCCGCTTCCCCAAGGACGCGGCCCGCCGGTTCGCCTCGATGCCCGACGCGGCCGACTGGATCGACCGCCTCAAGATCGTGGGCATCGACCTGCGCGACCCGGCCCAGGTGCTGGCGCTGGCGGACGAGGTCGCCTCGAACGGCCCGCTGGACGTCCTCATCAACAACGCCGCCCAGACCGTGCGCCGCTCCCCCGGCGCGTACGCACCGCTGGCCCACGCCGAGCACGAGGCGCTGACCGGGGACGCCCGCCGTCCGGAGCTGATCTCGTTCGGCGGCCACGGCCAGCTCGCGCTGCCGGGCACCGCGGTTCCCGAGGCCCACTCGGTGACGACGCTGGCGTTGATGGCGGGGTCCAAGGACATCGACGCGGGCGGCCTGGTGCCGGACACGGCGGCGACGAACTCGTGGATCCAGAACGTCGACGAGGTCGACCCGGTGGAGCTGCTGGAGGTGCAGCTCTGCAACTCGACGGCGCCGTTCCTGCTGATCTCGCGGCTGCGCGCCTCGATGGCGAAGTCGTCGCACCGCCGCAAGTACGTGGTGAACGTGTCGGCGATGGAGGGCCAGTTCTCCCGCGCCTACAAGGGTTCCGGGCACCCGCACACCAACATGGCCAAGGCCGCGCTCAACATGTTGACGCGCACCAGCGCCGAGGAGATGCTGCAGTCCGACGGGATCCTGATGACGGCCGTCGACACCGGCTGGATCACCGACGAACGGCCGCACCCGATGAAGGTGCGGCTGGCCGAGGAGGGCTTCCACGCCCCGCTGGACCTGGTCGACGGCGCGGCGCGGGTGTACGACCCGATCGTGCGCGGCGAGGCCGGCGAGGACCTGTACGGCTGCTTCCTGAAGGACTACGCGCCCTCCCCGTGGTGACCGGCGGGCGACTTCCGTCGGGAAACACGCGTCCGAGGTACCGGTCGGACGCACCCGAACGAGCCCTTTCGTCACGTCGAAGGCCTGTTTGAACACCTGTTCGAGTACTCCTTTGTCATGAGAACTGTGTGGCGGGGAGCACTCCGGTTCGGGATGACGACCATGACGGTGCGGCTGGTGTCGGCGGCGACCGAGCACCGCAGCAAGGTGCACCTGGTGCACCGCGAGGACAGCGGCCGCGTGCGGCACCAGCAGGTGTGCGGGGAATGCTCGCTGAGGCTCACGCCGGACGACATCGGGCGGGGCTACGAGCTCGACGACGGGCGCATCGTGCAGATCGACCCGGCGGACCTGCCGGCGCCCGAGGACGGTGTGATCGACGTGCAGCAGTTCGCACCGCAGGTCGACCTCGACCCGGTGGCGTTGCACCGCAGCTACTACCTGGAGCCCGACGACCTGGCCGTGCGGTCCTACGTGCTGCTGCGCGAGACGCTGGAGCGCACCAAGGCCGCGGCCATCGTGAAGTTCGCACTGCGGGGCAAGGAAACACTGGCCGCGATCCGGCCGCAGCACGGCGTCCTCGTCCTGCACACGCTGCTGTGGCCGGACGAGGTGCGGGAGCCGCACTTCGCGTTCCTGCACCGCGACACCGAGGTGCGGACCGGCGAACTGGCCGCCGCGGCGGCGCTGGTCCGCGCGCAGACCCGTCCGTTCAAGCCGCACGACTACCCGAACACGCACCACGAGGCGCTGCTGCACCTCGTGGAGGCGAACGTCTAGGCCACCGCTCCAGGTGGGACCGGGCGCGCTCCCCGCGTATCGGGGATGAACGCGGGGCGCGCGCCCGCGCCGCCGGCGTGGCAACCCCGGAAGCACTCCGGGGTTGCCACGCCGGGGTGAGGTCCCACCGCTGCCGGTGCGGCTAACTAGCATCACTGCCCATGCTCGCCAGTCCGTCCGATCTCGTCGACCTGCTCGAGTGCGAGCACCGCAGCCACCTGGCTCGTGACGAACGGCGCGGCGACCCCGCCGAGCTGCACCGGCTCGCCGCCCGGACGGCGCGGGACATGCGGTCCGGCGCGGACGTGGTCGAGAACGCGGTCTTCTTCGACGGTGTCTTCCACTGCTCGGCGCAGACACTCGTGCGCACGGCCAACGGCTACGAGCCGTGCGACGAAGTCCCCGAAGCCACGCCGCTGGCCGTGTTGTCGCTGGTCGCGGCCGCGCAGGCGGTGGGGGCCGAGCGGGCGCACCTGGTCGTGGACGGGCGGCGGACGTCGTTCCGGGTCGCCGACTTCACCCCCCTGCTCGGGCGGCTGCGGACGCGGCTCGCGAAACCCGGTCCCGCGCCCGCCCGGTCGTGGGGTGAGGTGCGGGCGGCGTGCACCGGGTGCCGGTTCGCCCGTCACTGCGCTTCCGGTCGCGAGGAGGCGCGTGACCTCTCGCTCGTGGCCGGGTTGCGCGCCGACCAGCGGCGGAAGCTGGTTTCAGCCGGCATTGACACCATCGACGCGCTTGCGGAGACCGAGGAACGGCCGGCCGCGTTGTCGCCCGCCAGCTTCACGGCGCTGGCCGCCCAGGCGCGGCTGCAGGTGCGGCAGGAACGCACCGGCGAGACCACCTACGAGGTCGTGGCGCCCGAGGCGCTGGCGCACCTGCCGGAGCCCGCCGAGGACGACGTGTTCCTGGAGGTCGACGGCGACACGTTCCGCACGCCGGGCTGGGAGGGGACGTTCGCGGAGTTCGTCGAGCGCACGCCGTCCGGGACGGTCTACCACTTCATGCCGCACGACCTGGCCGGCCGGGCCGCGCGGTCGGCGACGCTGGAGTCCGAAGTGGACGAGCTGGTGCGGCGGTGCGTCGACCTGGGTGCGTTGACGCGGCGGGTGTTGCGGGTGTCCACGAGGGAGTACACGCTGCCCGCGTTGAGGCCGTTGCTGGACGACGAGGTCCCGACGCGCGGCCTGCGGGATCTGCTGCACCGCATCAAGGCGGAGCGCGAGATCGAGACCGCCGCCCCGCCGGAACGCGACGAGGCGGCGCTGGAGAAGGCGGCCGAGCGGGCGCGCCGGATGGCGGCGCTGACCGAACCGTTGGCGGCGGAAGGGCACGACCTCTTCGCGGCGACGGTCGGCTACCACCGGCGCGAGGCGAGTCCGGCGTGGGGCGACTTCTTCCGGCAGGCCACCGCGCCGATCTCCGACCTGGAGACGGACTCGAACTGCGCGGTGCCGATCACGCTGCGGGCCGAGGACTGGGTGCCGCCGAGCGGGCGGGTCCGGACGCACAAGCGGCAGGTGCACGCGCGGATCGACCCGGAGCGCCCGCACCCGTTCGGCTCCGGCGAGCAGGTCCGGCTGCTCTACCCCGGCAACGTGACGCGCAACGCCGTGGTGGCCGACGACAACCCGTACGAGCTGGTGCTGACCGAGAGCAACGCCGTCGTGCACGGCGAGATGCCGATCGCGGTGCTGCCGGGCAGCCCGGTGCCGGCGTCGCCGAAGGACGAGGCCGTCGCGGAACTGGCCGAGCAGGCGGTCGGCCTGTTGCCGCTGCTCCCCCGCAACCCCGGCATCGACCTGCTGCTGCGCACGCCGCCCGCGCAACCGCTGCCGCAGCACGACGACGTGGTGCAGGCCGTGATCAAGGCCGTTGACCAGCTCGACGGCGGGACGCTGGCCGTGCAGGGACCGCCCGGCGCCGGCAAGACGTACCTCGCGACGAAGCTGGTGCGGCACCTGATCGACCAGGGCAGGACCGTCGCGGTCACCTCGACGTCGCACAAGGCCGTCGAGAACGTGCTGTCGAGCGTCGACCCGGACATCCCGATGGCCAAGCGCCCCAAGGAGAAGAAGCCAGAGGAGGGTCTGCCGTGGGACCAGCCGAAGACCACCGGCGCGCTGGCCCAGTGGCGTGAGGAGCACCCGCAGGGCCATCTCGTCGGCGGCACCGCCTGGACGTTCTCGAACGCCGTGATCAAGGCGAACCCGTTCGACGTGATGATCATCGACGAGGCGGGCCAGTTCGCGCTGGCCGACGCGGTGGCCGTGGCGACGGCAGCGCGCAACCTCGTGCTGCTGGGCGATCCGCAGCAGCTGCCGCAGGTCGTGCAGGGCGTGCACCCGCCCGGCTCGGACGCCTCGGCGCTCGGCCACCTGCTCGGCGACTCGGACGTCATCCCCCCGCACCTGGGCTACTTCCTCGCCGAGACGCGGCGGATGCACCCGGCGGTGTGCCGTCCCGTGTCCGAACTGTCCTACGCCGGACTGCTCCATTCGCACGAGACCGCCGCCCTCCGGTCGATCTCCGGCATCGAACCCGGGATCTACCTGCGCGAGGTCGACCACCGGCACAACATCACGTCGTCGGTCGAGGAGGCCGACGCCGTGGTCGACACGGTCCGCGCGATCGTCGGTCGGGAATGGACGGACAACGGCAAAACGCGCGAACTGACCGATGCGGACATCCTGGTCGTGGCGCCGTACAACCTGCAGGTGCGGGTGATCCGCCGCCGGCTGGCCGAGGCGGGGTTCGAGGGCACGCGGGTGGGCACCGTGGACCGGTTCCAGGGGCAGGAGGCGCCGGCCGTCATCATGTCGATGACGTCGTCGTCCACCGTGGACCTGCCTCGTGGCCTGGACTTCCTCCTGTCGCGCAACCGGTTGAACGTGGCGTTGTCGCGCGCTCAGGTGCTGGCCGTGATGATCTGCTCGCCCCGGCTGCTGGACGCCGACGTCCGCGGAGTGGAGCAGATGCGGCTGGTAGCGGGCACGATCGGGCTAACAGAAAACATGAGAATCTTTCCGTGGTGACACCGTAGCGTTGTCAGACGGTGACCTTTCGACTGCTCTGGGTTGTTAACGTGACGCGGTTCACCCGATCGGGTGGTTCAGACATGAATGTTCGCTCGATCCGCCACGCATCAATGCAGAGCAGGAGAGATTCGTTGGCACGGAGAGTTCTCGGCGCGGTCGCGGTGACCGCCACCGCCGCGCTGGCCACGATCGTGATGGCCACCCCCGCAAGCGCGCACAACCCCAACTGGTCTGCGCGCTGCGACGAGGACGCCAAGGTCACCAAGGTGTCGATCGACCTCACCCAGTACGCGAGCAAGGGCAAGAACACCGTCACGCTCACGGACAACGGCAAGGAACTCCTCAAGACGACCGAGTTCCCGGAGTCGTTCCACTGGAAGAAGAACGACCTCGACGCCAGCGTCAAGCACGAGTTCAAGATCGTCGTGACGGCCTGGGACGGCTTCAACAAGACCGACACCAAGACGGTCGAGCCGTGCGCGAAGAAGACGCCGCCCACCACGACGACCAAGCCCACGACGACGACCACGACGCCGGCCACCACGGCTCCGGAGGTGCCCTCGACCTCCGCCGAGGCCACGCCGTCGACCACCCCGGCCGCTCCCGGCGGCAGCGCTCCGGAACCGCCGCTCGCGGCGACCGGTGCGTCCCCGACGTGGCTGCTGCTCTCGGGTCTGGGCCTCGTCGGTGCCGGCGCCGGCACCCTGCTGTTCCTGCGCCGCCGCCGCAGCGCGTGAAGTAGCTGAGCCAGAAGCGGCGGTGGCCACCTTCCGGCCACCGCCGCTTCCTGCTCTCCCTAGAGGTCCAACGCCGTGGCCGGGCCGTGGCCCTCGCGGATGAACCACTCCGTGCCGAACGCGTGGGCGAACGTCGGTTCGTCCAGCGCCAGGAAGAACGAGTCCTCGGTGATCTGCGAGGCGTGCGCGCGCATGGCCTTGCGCTTGAACTCCAGGTACTCGGTGACGTCGACGCCCACGTTGATCTCCGACTCCGGGACGGCGCCTTCCTCCAGGGGCGGCGGCTCCGCGATGCCGGAGCGGCGGAAGGCCTCGCGGAACTCCGACTCCCGCACCGTCGCCTGGTAGACGTTCGGGGTGCCGGCGATCTCGGCCGCGCGCATGCCGACGCGGTGGACCTGGATGTGGTCGGGGTGGCCGTAGCCGCCGAAGCTGTCGTACGTGGTGAGGACCTTCGCGTCCTCCTCCTCGAGGATCTTCGCGAGTTTCCGGGCTGCCTCCTCCACGTCCGCGGTCCAGAAGGAGCCGGGTTCGGCGTTGAGGGCGTCACCCATCATGCCGGAGTCGCGGTAGCCCAGGAACTCCACTCGCGCCACGCCGAGGATGTCCGCCGCCGCACGGGTTTCCTGGACACGGCGTTGCCACAGTTCCTCGTTCTCCCCGAGGAAGTCGGGGATCTCGCCCGCCTCGCCCCTGGTGGCCACCACCAGCACCACGCGGTGCCCCTCTTCGAAGGCCTTGCGCATGACGCCGCCGGTCACGATGCACTCGTCGTCGGGATGGGCGTGGAACGTCACCAGGGTTGCCATGGTTGCGACGTTACCCGGTGGCGGGGTTCGCCCCGGGGTGGCTGTGGCAGCGAGCCCTGCCCCACCTGCGCCTGCCGCCCGCTCCCCGGACGGACATGTGAAAGGGCGGCGCTCCCCCGTGCAGGACAGGAGGCGCCGCCCCTCGGCGAACTCGTGGAGCTATCGCAGGGTCAGGTTCCAGGCGTTGATGTACCCGGTGTCACCGGAGTACAGGTCCTGGACCCGCAGCTTCCACGTGCCCGCCGCGACCTCGGACGAGGCGTTGACCGTGTAGGTCGCCACCACGTTGTCGGCGCTGTCCGAAGAGGACGAGTTCTTCAGCCGGTAGGCGGTGCCGTCCGGCGCGACCAGGTCGATCACCAGGTCGCCGCGGTAGGTGTGGACGATGTCCACGCCGACCTTGGTGGTGCTGCCGGCATTGCCCGTCACCGCGGAGGTGATGGACGAGGTGACCGCGGTGCCGCGGTCCGGGATGGCGACGTCCGTGGTGTTCTCCAGGGCGCCGCTGGGCGGGGGCGTGGTGTCCAGGGCGTTCACGGTCTTGGTGGCGTCGGCGAGGCCGGCGCCGCAACCGCCCGAGCAGGTGCCGGGCAGGGCGCGGGAGTTCGTCTTGATGAGGTCCTTGACCTGGGCCGGGGTCAGGGATGGCTTCTTCGCCACGAGCAGCGCCGCGAGGCCCGCGATGTGCGGGGCCGCCATCGAGGTGCCCTGGTACGGCTTGTAGTTCTCGGCGCCGGGGACGGTGGTGCCCGCGTTCAGCGTCGACCAGATGCCGTTCTCCGGCGTGGTGATGGTGCCGGGGGTGTCGGTGCCGCGGCGGGTCTCGCCGCCGGGGGCCGCGATGTCGATGCGGGTGCCGTAGTTCGAGTAGAACGCCTTGTTGCCCTCGCGCGAGGAGGCCGCGACGGTGATGACGCCGTTGCAGTTCGCCGGGGTGAAGTTCGAGACGTTCATGTTCGAGTTGCCGGCCGCGACGACGACCGTGCTGCCGCGGTTGATGGCCCCGTTGATCGCGTTCTGGTAGGTCGTCGAGCAGGACGACTGGCCGCCCAGCGACATGTTGATGACCTTGGCGGGCGTGGCGTTGGCGGGGACGCCGCTCACCGTGCCGCCCGACGCCCAGGTGATCGCGTCGGCGATGTCCGAGGTGGCGCCGCCGCACTTCGCGAGGACGCGCAGGGGCTGGATCCTGGCGTCGTAGGCGATGCCGGCGATGCCCTTGGTGTTGTTCGTGGACGCGGCGATCGTGCCGGCCACGTGGGTGCCGTGCCAGGACGAGCTCTGGTCGGCGGCGGGCACCGGGTTGCCGTTCGCGTCGGTGCCGCACTCGCCGCGGGCGACCCAGTCGCCCTCGTCGGCCGGGTTGGCGTCGCGGCCGTTGTTGTCACGGGCGCGCGCCGCGTCCGAGACGAAGTCGTAGCCCGCGACGACCTTGCTCGCCAGGTCGCTGTGCGCGACGTAGCCGGTGTCGATGACCGCGACGGTCACGCCCGCGCCGGTCGTGCTGGACCACGCGCCGGGGACGTTCATGCCGGCGGTCGCCTCGAAGAGGTCCCACTGCCGGGAGTACTCGGTGTCGTTCGGGTCGGCGAACGGCTGCATCAGCAGGTCCGGCTCGACGTAGGCGACATCGGGGTCGTTCTTGAACGCCTGGATGACCGAGTCGGCGTTCGAGGTCTTCGATCCCAGGTCCACGACGACCGCGCCACTCGCCATGCGGCGGTGCACGGACTTGCCCTTGCTGCGGGCGTCGTCCGAGGCAGCGGAGTCGGACGAGGCCTCGGCGGTGCCCGGCCGGTAGCCGACGATCAACCGCTCGAAAGGCCGGTTGACCTGCGTCGAGTCCGGCTGGGACTGGATCTGGGACGGTGCCGCGCTGACAGGGGCGACAACGCTGAGCACAGCGGCGGAAACTGCCGCGGCGCACACACTCGTGCGTCGCAATCCGTTCACGTGAGGTCCTTCCACGCATTACCTTCCGCGTGCCGTTGAGGGCGTCAGGGTTCTGAACCGGCTGCGGAGGTGGGGAGGACCGTAAGTCGCGTCACACCTGCGAAAACAGGTCCAGCGGAGTCCGAATAACGACACTGGCGTGTTCACGACAGGGGTGTTGCGCCGAATGGCGCACAATATGGCCGTGTTCGGACATCTGGGCGTCTCGCCGGAGCTGTCGGCGGTCTACGAACTCCTGGTCACAGGGGGTAGCCGCACGACGGAGGAGATCGGCGTCGCCGCCGGGGTGCTGCAGGAGATGCGCGAGCTCGGCCTGGTCCGGCACCTGCCGGGGGACGTGTGGCAGGCCGTCGCGCCGGACCTCGCGGTGGAGGCGCTGATCGCCGCCCGCGAGGAAGCCCACCGCCGGGCACGCGCGGACGTCGGCCCGCTGATGGAGCTCTACCTGCGCAACCGCGACGAGGAACTGGCGGACAACGCGTTCGTCGAGGTGATCTCCGGCGTGGCCCCGGTCCGCGACCTGTGGCACACGCTGCTGCGCGGCGCCCGCGAGGAGGTCTGCGTCCTCGACCAGCCGCCGTACGTGACGCCGCTCGGCCAGCACGTCGCCCTGGAGGACGAGACGCGCGAACGGGACGTGCGGTGGCGGGTCGTCTACGACAGGTCCGCAGTGGACATCCCCGGCCGTGTCGTGGAGATCATCGAACTGGTCGCCGCCGGCGAACGGGCCCGCGTCACGCCGACGCTGCCGTTCAAGCTCGCGGTGATCGACGCGCACGCCGCCGTGCTCCCCGTCGTGAACGGCGACGTGGTCGACAAGGTGCTGCTGATCCGCCCGTCGGCACTGCTCGACGTGCTGCGCTCGACGTTCGAGCTGTACTGGGACAAGGGAATCCCGTTCAGCCCCGGCGGGATCTACGCGGCGGCGGCCGACGTCGACCCGAACCTGCTCGGGCTGCTCGCGGCCGGGCTGACCGACGAGTCGATCGCGCGGCAGCTGGGGCTGGCGCCGCGCACGGTGCAGCGGCGGGTGCGGCAGCTGATGGACCGGTGCGGGGCGCAGACGCGGTTCCAGGCCGGGGTGCAGGCGATGCGGCGCGGCTGGCTGTAGAAAGCGGATCTCGCGTGCAACCTCCGGTGATCTCGCGGCGTCTTCACCCACAGCAAGCGAACACTCACCAGGGGGATTCAACGATGCGCATGCGCAAGGTGATGGCGGCTGCCCTGACGGGCCTCGCCCTGATCGGTCTCGCGGGCACGGCCTCGGCCTCGCCGTCGGCGGACGTGGTGTGGCCGCCGAAGGACGTCACGCCGGTCCACAAGACCAAGGCGGAGCTCGAGAAGCAGGCCGCCGGGTTCACCGCCCGCCAGCAGAAGACCTTCCCGAGGATCTTCGCCGGTGCCCGGAACGTCTCGCCCGGCAACTGGGGTGGCGAGGCCGAGGGGCTGTTCGACGACATGCAGTACATGACCAACTGGACGACGTTCGACGTCCACGGTCAGGGCAGCACGGTGTTCATGCAGGTCAACGCTCCGGGCTTCTTCAAGGACTCGCCGGAGCAGCTCTGCGAGCGCGACAAGTGCACCGGTGAGGCCGGTGACCACCGCGGTGGCGTGACGGTCTTCACCAAGGACGAGGTGCACGGCATCACGGTCGCGTGGAACTTCCGCCGCAACGGTGAGGTCGTCTGGGCGCAGAGCTGGACGCCGGGCACCGAGGCGCAGCTGGCCGCGGTGGCGTCGGACCGCGCGTACACCTTCACGCGCTAGGGAGAAGTGGAGAGCGGGCGCTTCCGGTCATGGAGTCACCGGAAGTGCCCGCTCCATCAGCCGGCGACCTTGCGCGCGGCCACCAGCTGCCCGTCCGCGAAGCCCTCGACGCGCACCTCCTCGCCGGTCGCGGTCAACGTCGCGGTGTGCGCGCCGTCGGTCACGTCCAGCGAGGTGGCGGGGCGGCCGTCGACGTAGACGTCCACCCGGTCGAGGTTCACGGTGTCCAGTGAGACGGTCGTTCCCGCGACCGCCACCCCCAGCCTGCGCACGGGCTGTTCCGCCAGCAGCTCCCCCGCGCGGGCGAGCAGGTCCACGTTGCCCTCCAGTAGGTCCGCGCGCGTCACCTTGTGCTGGTGCGTCGGGCGCACGCCGAGGTCCTCCACGGGTGTGCCTGCGAGCTTGCCGACGCGCAGGGTGCGGCGGATCGAGACGCGCATGTTCGCCTTGTTGGGCAACGGCTTGTACGGCGACTCGGCGTCGGCCGGTGCGGGGATCTTCAGCAGTGTCGCCAGGAGTCCGTGCGTCCACACGTTCGCGCCGCCGGCACCGGTGTTGTCGTCCACACCGAGGATCGGGCCCAGGTCGTGGTCGGCCCAGCCCGCGGCGAAGATGTCGGTCGCGGAGTAGCAGCGCGCGTCGGTGATCAGCACGACCGGACCGTGGTAGGTCTGGCCCACGGCGTTCGCGCCCTCGACCGGCGTGATGGTGTGCGAGCAGGAGAACGCCTGGCCCGTCTCGGTCGACGAGTCGAGCGAGGGGAACCACGGGCCCAGGTTGATCCGGCCCGTCGGGTCGTCCGCGTGGCGGCGGCAGATGCGCAGGTTCAGCGGGGTGCTGAGGAACTGCACGGGTTCCGGTTCGATGCGCCGGGGCGTCATCGTCTGCAACAAGAACTCCGCGGCGAAGATGTGGCCGCCGCCGTTGTCGCGCACGTCGACGATGAGTCCGTTCTGCGGCAACAAAGCCGCGAGCCGCACGAACTCCGCGAGGAACGCGTCGGGGTCGTCGACGCTGAACGTGAAGATCCGCAGGTGTCCGAACGTGCCGGACGGCGTCGTGACCGGGCGGGCCCGGAACACGCCGGGCATCGTCGTCGCGACGTCCTGCGAGCCCATCGCGACGGCACCGCCGGCGGCCTCGGCCTGCACGACTTTGGGCGCGTGCAACAACTTCTTGGCACGTGCCTTCTCGTCGGAGTCCAGGTCCACGCCCTGCGCGGCCGCGGCGGGTGAGAGCGCGTCGACGTCGGTCATCGGCGGCAGGTTCTCCGTCACCTGCCAGTCGACGCGGACGTCCTCGGGACCGGTCGCGCCGCGGTAGGTGACGACCACCCAGTCCTCGTCGGGCGGGAGCTGGATCACCAGGGGGCGCAGCGTGAGCGACTCCAGGCCGCGGGCGAGGTTCGCGGCGGCGTTGCTGCCCGCGAAGACCGCGCCGTTCACCGCGACCGCGCGGGCGATCGGCGTGCCGTTCCAGTGCGTCACCTCGGTGCCGGCCTCGAGGCCGGTGAAGCCCGCGACCGTGCGGGCGACGAGGTACTGCTCGGTGCCGTCGGGTGCGAAGCAGCGCTCCAGCTGGAACGGCAGGAAGGCGATCTTGCCCGCGAACGGCGCGGGCAGGAGGTAGTTGGTGTGCAGGTCGCGCACCGAGTGGAAGGTGCTCGACAGCTCGCGGTGGAACTGCCACTCGGGCTCGGCCGTGGCGTCGGTCTGCCGTTCGAGCCTGGCTCTGAGGACCCTGAGTCTTTGCACGGGGTTCACCGCGTGCATGGCGACTTTCAGCGGCAGGTGCGCGTAGTTCTGTTCCAGCATGATCAGCGCCTGGTCGACGATGAGCTTGCGCTGCGCCAGGGTGAGCGTGCCCGCGGTGGCCAGGAACTCGGCGAGTCCTACGGAGTGTGCGACGTTCGGGTGAGCGGTTGCGGTCATGGTGGGGCCTCCTTGCCAAGTAGAGGCTTGCGGAGGCGTCCGGATACACCTTTTTCACCCGTTCGGCCGCTGACCGGAGCAGTTCCCGCGACGACAACCGGAGTAAAGGGGAGGCACGCGATGAGCCCACGCGTCCTGGAACTGCGCATCCACGGGGTCAACAACACGCCACCGGACGCGATGCTGGCCCTCCCCGACCACGCCGTCGAGCAGTTCCGCGGCGACCGGTTCGGCAGCTTCTGGCGGCCGAAGGCGGACAAGATCGCCGAACTGCCCGCCGACCACGCCGGGCGGGTGCCGCGGACCGTGCGGCGCGAGGCGTACTCGTGGGGCGGCATGGCGCGCAGCAGCCCCGGTGTGCCCGGCAGCGGGGTGCCGTCGGTGCTCGCGAACGTGCTGGGGCGCATCGGGTGGGCGTTGCTGCTGCCGTTCGGGCTCGCGAACGTCGCCTACTGGTCCCGCAGGCTCCCCGACGACTCGGTGCCGACCACGAAGCGGATGGTGTGGTGGAACGCCGGGCGCGGTGCGGCCAGCACACGGCTCTTCGGCCTGGGGCTGACGATCTTGCTGGTGCTCGCGGTGTGCGAGGTCGCGATCGACGTCTACGCGGTCCAGTGCTCGCTGCCCGGCACCACGTGCAGGCGCCTGCCGGAGTTCCTGGACGTGCTCGGCGATCCCGCGCGGCACGTCCGGGTGCTCGCCGCGTCCGCCGTTCCGGTGTTGCTGCTGCTCGGGTTGCTGGCGCTGACCTCGTTGTCGCGCAGCAGGTACGAGATGACGACGATGCGCCGCGCGCCGGTGCGGCGGCCGGGCGTGGTGCTCAGCCGGGCGTCGATGTGGGAGGGCAGCCCGCGGATCCGCCGGCTCACCCGGCTGCACATCGCCGCCGGGTGCTGCGTCGTGGTGCTGGTGACGAGCACGCAGGTGTGGCAGAACGCGGTCTTCCTGGTGCTGAGCGTGGTCGCGGGTGGTGTGCTCGCGGTCGTGGTGGGCCGGGTCGTGGTGACGGCGACCGACTGCCCGGACGTGCCGTCGACCGAGAAGGGCGGCCTGTGGTCGTGGCTGCTGATGATCTCGGCGGTCGTCGTGCTGGTGGCGCACGGGTTCGCGCTGCACGCGGTCGAGCCGGTCTTCGACGGGCCGCTGTGGCTGACGTCGTGGGGGCCGCCGGTGGTCGCGGTGGCGCTGCTCGGGTCGGTGCTGGCGGCGTGGTCGTGGCGGCGCGACGACGCCAAGGGCCCGCTGGTCCTGCTCGTGCTGTTCGTGGCGTTCATGGCCGCCACGTACTGGTTCCCGCTCGCGTGGGCCGGCGCGGCGGTGGCCGGCGGGGCACTGGCGTGGCGGGCGAGGCCGCGGCGTGGTGACGAGTGGCAGGCCTGGCACGGTGCCGGGCCCGGTGTGCTGCTGGGCTTGTCGCTGACGGCGTCGGTGATGCTGTCGGCGGTGCTGGTGCTGACGTTCCGCGGCTGGGTCGGCACAGGACTGCGCGTGCCGTCGTTCTACTCGTGGTTCAGCGCGGCGTTCGCGGCGGCGCTGGTGCCGCTGGTGGTGCTGCTCCTGGTGCAGGCCCTCGTCCTGCTGTCCCGGCTGGCGAAGCCGTCCGTGCTCGACGACGAGGCCGAGGTGCTCGTCGTGCGGGTGCGGCACGTCGTCGCGGTGACGCACCGGGCCGAGAACGTGGTCGGCGTGCTGTCGACGCTGGGCGTGCTCGCGGTGCTGCTGACGTGCTACCTGACGTTCGCCTCGCCGGGCTGGGCCGGGTCGTCCGGCGTCGCGTGGGTGGTGGGCAGGGGCGACTGGGTGACGGGCCTCGCCGGGATCGCGGTGATCGGGTCGTTCGTCGGCGCCGGCATGCTCACCAACCGCAGGCCGCTCGGGCTGCTGTGGGACCTGATGTGCTTCCTGCCGCGCACGGCGCACCCCTTCGCGCCGCCCTGCTACGCCGAACGCGCGGTGCCGGAGATCGCCGACCGGGCCCGCGAGTTCCTGGACGCCTCGCCGCGGCACCGCGTGGTGCTGTCCGCGCACAGCCTGGGCGCGGTGCTGGCCGTCGCGGCGCTGTACGCGCTGCCGGACGGGTACCTGCGGCGCGTGCAGCTGCTGACGTACGGCGTGCAGCTGCGGCCGTACTTCGGCCGGATCTTCCCCGAACTGCTCGGCCCGGCCGTCCTCGGCACACCGGAGGTGCGCGCGGGCGCGATGTTCTCGTGCGACCCGTGGTGCCGCGATCCCGGTGCGGCACAGGACCGCGGGCTCTACTCGTTGCTGGGCACCAACTGGATCAACCTGTGGCGGCGCACCGACTACCTCGGGTTCCCCGTGCACGGCTGGCAGCCCAACGACCTCGACCGCCGCGCCGGCGAGACGGACGGCTCACCGGACAAGGTGGAGACGCACAGCGACTACCACCTCTGCTCCGCCTATCGGGACGCGTTCGCGGACCTCGTGTCCCGGCCGATCTGAACCAGTCACCCGATCGTGGACGTGGAGGGGATGGGAACCTGGACGCCGTTGACCCAAGGAGAAACATGCGCGCGACTGTGGCGACCCTCGTGGGTGCCGTACTGCTCACCGGAGGGCTGGCGGCCTGCTCGGCCCCGTCCGAGGCCCCCTCCACCGCCCCGTCGTCGGAGGCACCGGCGTCGTCCGGGGCTCCGGCCGTGAAGCCGGTGGCGGAGACCGACGTGGTGGCGCCGGTGGCGTCCGGGGACCAGCCGAAGGGCATCACCTACGACGTGGCGCGGATCCCGGTGGGCGCGCGGCTCTCCACCGGTTCCTCCGTCTCGAACGGACGGACGACGGTCGAGCTGGAGGTGTCCGGCCTGCTGCCGAACACGAAGTACGGCTCGCACGTGCACACCAAGCCGTGCGGCGCCAAGCCCGCCGACTCGGGCCCGCACTACCAGCACGAGAAGGACCCGGTGTCGCCGAGCGTCGACCCGGCGTTCGCCAACGCGCGCAACGAGATCTGGCTGGACTTCACCACCGACGCGCAGGGCGCCGCCACGGGCACGGCGACGGTGGAGTGGGAGTTCCGCAAGGGCGAGGCGAACTCGGTCGTGGTGCACGCCGCGCACACCAGCACCGAGCACGGGAAGGCGGGCACGGCGGGTGACCGGCTCGCGTGCCTGACGGCCGCGTTCTGAGCCTGCCGGTGGCGGACGCGTGCCGCGGGCTCGAGGCGGCACCTCACCGGTCGAGGTGCCACCACCCCGCGGACTACAGCGGCCAGCTCAGAGCCACCCCTCCGCCGAGGTGCGGCCCGGCCACCGGTTCCAGCACCGCGGCCCGCACCAGGTTGAGCACCTCGTACCGGGGTCCCGCGCGGCGCACCAGTCCGCGCACGCTCAGCTCCCTCACGAGTCGCGCCGGCCCGGGGTCCTCGTCCCCCTCGGCCATCCGCACCAGCAGCGCGCGGCCTTCCTCGTCCAAAGTGGACAAAGAGCGGCGCAGCGAGTCGCGCAGGTGGGCCGAGGTCGGGTCGAGCGGGTTGCCGCGCAGCCGTTCCAGCAGGTGCTGCGGCGAGTAGACCATGAACCAGCCCGCGGCGAACTCCAGCGCCGACGGCAGTCCGTCCAGCGCGTGGACCAGGCCGACCAGGGCGGCCTGGTTCGCGGGTTCGGCCCGGAAGGCGGGGCGCACCCGGTGCACGTGCCGCAGCAGCAGCCGCACCGCCGCGTCGTCGGCCAGCGGCCCCAGCGGGAAGACGTGTTCCCCGGGCACGCCGGTGGGGGCCAGCGCCGTGACGACGACCCGCAGGCGCGGGTGGGCGTCCAGCAGGCCCTGGTCCGGGCGGCGGTCGGTGACGAGGACGGTGTCCTGGTCGTCGTCGATCGGCGGGGTCGCCGACGACGGCTGCCACACCACGGACCAGCCCTGGCGGAAGTGCAGGTCTCCCGCGACCTCCAGGGCGAGTCTCGTCTTGCCGGCGCCGCTGACGCCGGTGATGGTGACCAGGCGCGACTCGCCCGGCAGGCAGGACGCGTCGGTCAGCAGCGCCGTCAGGGCCGCCGCCTCCGCCTCACGTCCGACGAGGACGCCGGCGGGTCCCGCGGGTGCCGGCGGCGCCACCGCCGCCCGGCCGGCACCGCGTCCTCCCGCCTGCTGCAGGTCCGCCCGGCTGCGGTCGTCGAGGCGCAGGCCGTCCGCGAGCAGCCGCACGGTCTCCGCGCGCGGCGAGCGCGTCCGGCCGCACTCCAGGTCGCGGATCGCCCGCACGCTCACCATCGCGAAGTCGGCCAGTTGCTGCTGCGTGAGGCCGGCACGGATGCGGTGCGTGCGCAGTAGTTCCCCGAACTCCTTCATGCCCTTTCCCTCCCTCGGACACCGAGTCTCGGACGAACCGGGCGGGGGGACATGGGTGGCTCTCCCCCATATTCGCGTCCGGGGTGCAAATGTGGGGGGTTGGTCCCCATGTGCCGCCGCGCCCGCGCGTGCGAGGTTGCCCTCGTGACCTCAGCGGCCGAGACCAGCACCAGCGAGAGCTGGACAGCGGCCTTCGCCCACGCGTTGCGCCCGCTGATAGACGCCTCCCGCACGGAGGTGGCGCCGCCGTTCGACGCGGCGTTCGCCGAGCAGCTCGGACGGCGGCTCGTGGCCATCGCGACGCGCACGCTCGTGCTGGAGCTGCACACCGTCCGCGACACCCTGACCGCCGCGACGAGCGCCGAGCGGTTCACCGAGTTCACCCGCACGCTCGACCTCTCCCGCCTCTTCAGCCGCTACCCGGTCCTGGCGCGGCTGCTCGCACAGGCCTGCGAGCAGGCCGTTTCCGCTCACCACGAGCTGTCGGCGCGGTACACGCGCGACCGCGGGGAGATCGTCCGCACCCTCTTCGACGGCCACGACCCCGGTGCGCTCGTGTCGATCGAGACCGGTCGGGGCGACGCCCACCAGCAGGGGCGGACCGTGGCGGTCCTGACCTTCGACCGCGGGCGCAAGCTCGTCTACCGGCCGCGCCCGATCGGCCTGCACGTGCGGTTCACCGACCAGCTGGACTGGCTTTCCAAGCGAACTGGAATCACCTTCCGGGCACCGCGCCTGCTCGCCCGCGACGGCTACGGCTGGATCGAGCACGTAGAGCACGAACCGTGCGCGGACATCGCCGGGGTCGCCGAGTTCTACCGCAGGCTCGGCGCCCTGCTGGCGCTGCTCTACGCGGTCGACGGCACGGACATGCACTACGAGAACCTGATCGCGTGCGGCGACCAGCCGGTGCTCGTGGACGTGGAGACGCTGTTCCACCCGACGCTGAGCCCGGCCACCGACCCCGCGGTCCTCGCGCTCGTGCGGTCGGTGCACCGCACGGCCCTGCTCCCCCACGTGCTGCTGGGCGACAACGGGGTCGCGGACGTGTCCGGCGTCGGTGGTGACCACGGCGTGCTGTCGCCGCTGGACGTCGTCGACTGGGCCGACGCCGGCACCGACCGGATGCGGCTCGTCCGGCGGCCCCGTGCCTCCACCGGCGCGAGGAACAGGCCGCTGCTCGGTGGTGTGCCGGCCGAGCCCGCCGACTACCAGGACTCGCTGCTCGCCGGGTTCCGCTCGGGCTACGACGCGATAGTCGACCACCGCGACGAGCTGCTGCGCCTCCTCAGGGCGTGCGCCGACGAAGAGGTGCGGTTCGTGGCGCGCGCGACGCGCCAGTACGCGCGGTTGCTGGACGAGTCGACGCACCCGTCCGTGCTGGCCGACGCCCTGGACCGCGACCTGGCGTTCGCCGTGCTGGTGGCCGACGACCCGCTGCTCGACCGGCTCGTGCCGTTCGAGGTCTCGGACCTGTGGCGCGGTGACGTGCCGCTCTTCACCTGCAGGCCGGGCTCGACCGACCTGTGGACCGCGTCCGGGCTCCGGCTGCCGGGGATGCTGCCGGAGCCCGGGCTGCACGCGGTGACGCGCAAGGTCCTCGCGATGAACGAGGTGGACCGGCACGACCAGCAGTGGGTGATCAGGGCGCTGCTGGCGTCGCGGTCGCGTCCGGTGTCGCACCACAGCGGCGCCCCGGTGCCCGGCCACGTCGCCCTGGTCGACCCGGACCCGGCGCGGTTGCTGGTGGCGGCGTGCGGGATCGCGGACCAGATCCTCGCCCACGCGGTCACGGGCGAGGACCGCGTCAACTGGCTCGGACTCGAACTGGTCGACGACCGGCACTGGACGGTGCAGCCGCTCGGGGCCGGGTTGTCGAACGGGTACACGGGTGTGGCGCTGTTCCTGGCGGAGCTGGGCGCGCTGACGGGTGCCGCGCGGTACGTCGACTTCGCCAGGGACGCGGTGCGGCCGTTGCCCGCTCTGCTGGAGGTCTTCGCCGCCGAGCCGGAACTGGTGTCGGCCGCGGGCGGCGGGGTGCACGGGCTCGGCGGCATCTGCTACGGCCTGGCCCGCCTCACACCCCTGCTCGGCCTCGACCCCGCACTGCTGGCGCGCGCGGTGTCGCTGATGCCCCGCGAGGACAAGTCTCCGACCGTCGTGGACGGTGTAGCGGGCTCGCTGGCCGCGATGCTCGCCGTGGGCACGCCCGAGGCGCTGGAACTCGCGGACCACTACGCGTCGCTCCTGCGTGGCGCTATTTGCCGGACGAATGGCTTCGCCCGGGGCCATGCGGGAATCGGATGGGCGCTTCGGCGTTACGCTGCGGCGGTCGGCGACGAGAATGCGTATGTGGCCGCACAGACGTTCCTGGAGAGCGACGCCCTCGACCCGACCGACACCGGCTGGTGCACGGGTCTGGCGGGGGTCTCGCTCGCCCGCGACGACGAGCGCCTGGCCGGTCTGCTGGCGTCGAGGGAACCGTTGCGGGACATGAGTCTCTGCCACGGCGAACTCGGCGTCGTCGAGGCACTGGCCGCACACCACCCCAGCGCCGCGACCCGTCGCACGGCGCTGCTGCTGGGAGCACTGGACGAGCACGGCGCCCGGTGCGCCACCCCGGGCGGTGTCCCGTCGCCCGGACTGCTCACGGGCCTGGCCGGCATCGGCCACGGCCTGCTGCGCCGAGGTTTTCCGGTGCCGTCAGCCCTGCTGTTGCAAGCACCACCCGATGAAGAGGAGTCCACCCGATGAACGAGTCCCTGCACCGCACGGCCGACCAGCCCGAGGCGGCCGAACACGCGATCGGGGAGATGGAGCTCGCGCCGAAGACCTCCGCGGGGGCACGGGCGCGCGCGATGATGGGACTGACCCTCGCGATGGGTGCGTTCACGGCGCTCACCCCGGCGCTCTCGGACACGACCGTGAGCGTCGTGTAGGAGCCCTATTCCCCCCGAATACGCCTGGGCAGCCGATAGGGAGACCGTCACGGGACCGTTAGGGTCCAGACATGCAAACCCGCGCGTCCCACGTGGTCGGCCGCGATCGCGAGATCGCGGCCGTCACCGGGGCACTCTCCCGGACGCGCGAGTCCCGCGGCGGTGCTCTCTTCCTCACCGGTGAGGCGGGCATCGGCAAGTCCAGGCTCGCGAGGTACGCGGCGGGCCTCGCCTACGACGACGGCATGCGCGTGATCAAGGGCCGCGGCACGACGATCGGGCCGATGGTGCCGTTCCGCCCGATCGCGGAGGCACTTCTCGGCCTCTTCCGCGGAGATCCGCCGGACGACTCCGCCCTGGGCCCGTACAAACCCGTGCTGGGCGCGCTGATCCCCGAGTGGCACGACCCGTCGTCCACGACGGAGTCGGTCGTCGTGCTGGCCGAGGCGGTGCTCAGGCTGCTGGCGTCGGTCGCGCGCAAGACGCCGTGCCTGCTCGTCCTCGAGGACCTGCACGAGGCGGACGCCGAGACGCTCGCGGTCATCGAGTACCTGGCGGACAACCTGGAGGACCAGCCGGTGCTCCTGCTCGCCACGATCCGCACCGAACCCGGCAACGCCTTGGAGCTCGTGCGCCGGATGGTGCAGCGCGGCTCCGGTGGTCTCGTGGAACTGCACCGGTTGTCGCAGGACGAGGTCGAGCAGATGACGGCCGCCTGCCTGGAGGGCGCCGCCGTCCCGGCGGAACTCGTCGATCGCCTGTGGACGGACAGCGCCGGGAACCCGTTCGTCGTCGAGGAACTGCTGCACGGCATGGTGAGCGGCGGCCTGCTCGTCGCCGGGGCGCAGGGCTGGCAGGTGCTGGGAGAGCTGAAGCTGCCGGTGCCGGCGGCGTTCGTGCGCAGCGTCGCGCACCGCACGGACAGGCTGGGGCCGCAGGGCCGCGAGGTGCTGTCCATCGCGGCGGTGCTCGGGCACAGGTTCCCGCTCTCCGTGGTGCAGAAGGTCACCCGCACGGACGACCGCGAGCTGCTCAGCCACCTGCACGCGGGCGTGGCCGCGCAGCTCGTGACGCCGGACGAGCCCGCGCCGGACTGGTACGCGTTCCGCCACCCGCTCACCGCGGACGCGTTGCTCGCCCAGCTCGCCCCCGCCGAACGCGCGGACCTGTCGGAACGCACGGCCGACGCGGTCGAGGAGCTGCACCCCGGCCTGCCCGGCGACTGGTGCCCGCTCGTCGCGAAGCTGCGGTTCGACGCGGGAGCCCAGACGCAGGCGGGGCTGCTGTTCGCCGAGGCGGGCAGACGCGCGCTGGCCGGTGGCGCGGCGGGTTCCGCCGTCACCCTGCTGGACCGCGCGCAGCAGTTGCTGGAGCACGACGTCACCGCGCGCGCCGAAGTGCTCGACACGCTCCTCCCCGCGCTGGCCGAGACCGGTGACTTCGAACGGGCCTTCGCGCTGGACGTCGCGGGCCTGCAGGCCCTGGACGCCTCCCTGCGCGCGAAGCTCCACACGCGACTGTCCAGGGTGGCCTACACCGCGGGCTGGTTCACCGAGGGCGTGGAGCAGGTGCGCATCGCGCGGACGTTGCTCGGCCCGGACGCCCCCGACGAGCTGACCGCGCAGCTGGACGTGAACTCGGCCTACCTGACGCTGAACATCCCGAGCCCGGACCGGATCTCGTCCGCGGCGGGGCTCGCCAGGGAGGCGGCGCTGGCGGCGGACCGCGCGCGACTGCCGACGGTGGCGTGCGAGGCGTGGCAACTGCTCGGCATCATCGCGCGCGAACAGGACCTGGACGAGGCGAACGCGTGCTTCGGCAAGGCGCTGTCACTCGCGGACGCGCACCGGATGCCGATCCAGCACGTCTACGCGCTGGTGCGCATGGCGGGCAACGACTGGTTGCAGCACGGCACCACGGCCTCCCTGGACCGCACCCACGCCGAGGCCTGCCGGGCTGGCGCGATCACGGTGGCGCACAACGTGGACGCGATCCTCGCGTTGCAGCACGTGCTGACCGGCGACTACGCGGTCGCGGCCGAGCAGATCGACCGGTGCCTGCAGACCACGACCCGCCTGCGCTTCCACGCGCTGACCCGCTACCTGCTGATGGCGAAGGCGACGCTGGCCGCGCACCGCGGTGACCGCGCGGCGACCGACGACGCCGTCGGGAGGTTCGAGTCCGTCGCGAAGAACGGCGCGCAGGAGCACTCGCTCTGCTTCGGGCTCGCCCGCGCGTTCTGCGCGCTGCTCGAGGAGAACCACCGGCTGGCGGCGGCGGAGCTCGACCGCGCGCTCGACGTGGAGTCGCAGAACCCCACGACGTTCCACCTCTCCGGCACGCACGGCATGCGCGTGCTCCTCGGCGTGCTGGACGGCCGGTTCTCCTGGTCCGACTTCGAGGCGCAGACCGCGGCCTCGGCCGCCGGGATGCGGTGGAACCGGCAGTTCACCTCGCTGGCGCGCGCCGTCCTCCTCGGCCGCGACGGCAGGCACGCCGAGGCCGCGGAGGCGTTCCGGTGTGCCCAGGAGGCCGCGGCGATCTACCCGATGGCCCGGCACCTGGGCCTGCGGCTGGTGGCGCCGGAGGCGGCCGGGTGGGGTGATCCGGTGACGTGGCTGCGGTCGGCGGAGGAGTACTTCCACCAGGCCGGCAACACCGCCGTGGCGTCGGCGTGCCGCGGCCTGCTCAGGCAGGCCGGAGCGCCCGTGCAGCAACGCCGCACGGGCACGGACCAGGTCCCGCGGCAGCTGCGCGGGCACGGTGTGACGGTGCGCGAGTTCGAGGTGTTCGTGCTGCTGGCCGACCGGATGGGCAACAAGGCCATCGGCACGCGCCTGCACATCTCGCCGCGCACGGTGGAGAAGCACGTCGCCTCGCTCATCGCGAAGACGGGTCAGCCCGACCGGGAGTCCCTGTCCGCGTACGCCGCCGCGCTGAGCCGCTGACGTTCGCGCTTCATCCGCGCCTCGAACTCGTGGCGCTTCCCGCCCGCGAGGTCGGTGCGCGCGGCGCGCTCGACCTCGCGGAACACCTCGTAGTAGGTGTCCTCGTACTGCTCGACGACCTCGAAGGTCCACTTGCCCGGCAGCACGTCGCGGCCGAGCACGTCCCGCTGGACCCGGTCGGCGTGCTCGTGGTGGCCCGCCTCGCGCAACAGCGAGACCACCTCGTCGAGCATCAGGTCGGCGTGGCCGGTGAGCTGGTGGAACGAGTAGAGGTGGCCGCGGGCCCGTTCGGTGGTCTCCAGCGCCTCGCTGAGCTTGCCGAGCGCCTGGATCGTCTTGTCGTCCATGCCGGAACGAATACCCAGTGGGAGTTTGCGCCTACCTCCGGTGGGTAGCCGCAGGTCGACCACGTTCACGACCAAACTTCGAGGTGAGTCCGATGGTCGATGTCGCTACGCGCACGAAGGTCCAACAGGCCGCATTAGCGGTGGCCGCGGTGTTCGCCCTGGTCGGTGTGCTGGGCTTCATCCCCGGCATCACGACCGGCTACGACCGGATGACCTTCGCGGGTCACGAGTCCGGCGCGATGCTGCTCGGCGTCTTCATGGTGTCGATCCTGCACAACATCGTGCACCTGCTGTTCGGTGTCGCGGGTTTCCTGATGGCGCGCACGGCCGCGGGCGCGCGGGCGTACCTGATCGGCGGCGGTGCGATCTACCTCGTGCTGTGGCTGTACGGGCTGGTGATCGACAAGACGAGCAGCGCCAACTTCGTCCCTCTCAACACCGCTGACGACTGGCTGCACTTCGTGCTCGGCGTCGGCATGATCGGACTGGGAGTGGCGCTTGGCAAGCGTGCAGCAGTGCGCTGACACCGTTGGCGTCGAGGAAGAGTTCCTGCTCGTCGACACGGCGTCCGGACGCACCTCGGTGCGTGCCGGCGCCGTGTTGGCGCGCGTGCAGGACACGGACCTGACGAAGTTCCACGCCGAGCTGGCCGGCACGCAGGTCGAAGCGGCGACGGGTCCGTGCACCTCTGTCACCGATCTGGGTGACGCGTTGCGGCAGGCCCGGGATGCGCTCGCGAAAGCGGCGGACGAGGAAGGCCTCGCGCTGCTCTCCCGCGGCACCCCGCCGGAACCGTCGGAGCAGCAGGTCGTGAGCCGCGAGAACCCCCGCTTCCGCCGGGTCCTCGACACCTACGCGGGCGTGGTCGAGGACTACGAGGCCTGCGGGTGCCACGTCCACGTGGGCGTCCCGGACCGGGAGACGGCCGTGCGGGTGCTGAACCACGTCCGCCCCTGGCTGCCCACGCTGCTCGCGCTGTCGGCGAACTCCCCGGACAACGGCTACGCGAGCTGGCGGATGGTGCAGCAGTCGCGCTTCCCCGGCTCGGGCGTGCCGCCGGTCTTCACCGGTGCGGCGGACTACGACGCGCAGGTCGCGCGGATGGTCGCGTGCGGGACCCTGGTGGACGAGGCCCAGTCGTTCTGGCTCATCAGGCTGTCGCCGAAGCTGCCGACCGTGGAGTTCCGGGTCGCGGACGCGGCGCCGACCGTCGAGGACGCGGTGCTGCTCGCGGCCCTGTCGCGTGCTCTCGTCCAGGTGGCGTCCCGAGGAGGGGAACCGGCGCCGGTGCGTGACGACGTGTGCGCGGCGGCCGTCTGGACGGCTTCCCGGTACGGCCTGGACGGCGTGGCGGTCGACCCGTGGCGCGAGCGCAGGGTGCCCGCGACCGCGTTGCTCGAGGCGCTGGTCGAGCACGTGACGCCGGCGTTGGAGGCCCGGGGTGAGCTCCGGCTCGTGCATGACCTCCTCGGACGGCGGGTATGACACCCAGGTGAAACTTCCCTCGCCCCGCGGGCAACTGTCCGAGGCCGTGATCGACGCCCTGAACGGCGAACGCGGCAGGCCGATCCCCTTCGCCGCCGCCGACCCGTTCGGCGAGGACCTGACCATCGCGCTGCACGTCCTCTACGAGCTGCACTACGGCGGCTTCGACGGCGTGGACCCGGACTGGGAGTGGGACCCGGACCTGCTCAGGCTGCGAGCGCAGGTCGAGCACGCGTTCCTCGGCGCGCTGCGGTCCGGGGTGGAGGGCGGCAGCGACCTCGACGCGGCGCTGGAGGCGTTGCTGGTCGAGCACGTCCCCGGTACCGGCGTGTCGCACCACCTGCGCGACAACGGCACCTGGGAGGAGATGCGCGAGTACTTCGCGCACAGGTCGGTCTACCACCACAAGGAGGCCGACCCGCACGCGTGGGTGATCCCCCGGTTGCGCGGCAGGGCGAAGGCGGCGCTGGTCGCGGTCGAGTTCGACGAGTTCGGCGGCGGCAAGGCCGACCGGATGCACTCCCGCCTCTACGCGGACCTGCTCGAAGGCGCCGGGATGTCGTCGGAGTACCTGTCCTACCTCGACGACGTGCCGGCTCCGGCCATCGCGATCGTGAACATGATGTCGCTGTTCGGGCTGCACCGCTCGCTGCGGGGCGCCCTGGTCGGGCACTTCGCCGCCGCCGAGATCACCACGGCGCCCAGTGCGCACCGGATGGCGCAGGCCCTGACCCGCCTGGAGGCCGACCCGCGCTGCATCGAGTTCTTCACCGAGCACATCGAGGCCGACGCCGTGCACGAGCAGATCATGCGCCGTGACGTCATCGACTCGTTGCTGGAGCAGGAGCCGGAGCTCAAGCCGGACGTGGTGTTCGGCATCCAGGCCACGGAACTGCTGGAGGAACGCCTCGCGAACCACCTCCTGTCGTCGTGGCGTGCGGGCGAGACGTCGCTGCACCGACGCCTGCAGTGACCTGACGAAAAGGTCTGGCCCCGAGAACACGGTGTTCTCGGGGCCAGACCTTGTCCACACTTGCGAGAGATCAGCTGCTGTCGTCCCGGTGCTCCGCGACATCGGTGCGCACACGCTTGCGATGGCTGGTGTCGCAGAACGGAAAGCGCTTGCTGCGACGGCAGGCGCACACCGCGACCACGAAACGGTCGCTGGTGTGCGTCTCGCCGTCGTCGGTCACCAGCTCGACGGGGCCCTCAACGAGCACCGGCCCGTTCGGCACCACCGTCACCCTGCGGGCGTTCTGGCCGGTCACCTCGGATCACCACCAGTTCCTCGTGCCGCTGACCGGGTTCGATCAGACCGTGTTGTTCCAGGAAGCTCGTCCTGCCGTTCATGACGGGACCGAACGGCACGCGGCGCCGCTGCACGACGGCGGCCTTGAGACCGCAGTCGCGCAACTGCGCGAGCGTCGCCTCCACCCCGCACAGTGCCGAGTGGACCATCAGCAGGACGCCGCCGGGGTTCAGCAGCTCGTACATCCTGGCGCACAACGGGTTGAGCAGCTGGCGTCCGTCGAGCCCCGCGTCCCAGGCCCTGGCCGGCCCCTGCGCCGCGCACGGGTTCGACGCGGGCACGTACGGAGGGTTCGAGAGCACCAGGTCGAAGCTCTCGTCGCCGATCACCTCCAGCGCGTTGCCGAGCCGGACGCGCAGCGGAACCCGGTTCAGCGCGGCGTTGACACGCGCGGTCCACACCGCCCGCCGGGAGACGTCCACGCCGGTCACCTCGGCGGCTCCCGCGCGGATCGCCGCGATGGCGAGCGCGCCGGTGCCCGTTCCGATGTCGAGCACACGGCCACCGGGTGGAACCGCCGCCGCGTGCAGCGCTTCGACCAGAAGCGCGGTGTCGTCCTGGGGCGTGTACACGCCCGGTGCTCTGAGCAGCCTCACCACGCTGGAATCCCCCGTCGGAATGCCTTGAAACACCACGTTTTCCTGCGTGTTTCGCGGGTATACGAGGATGTGCTGACGACTGTCTTCCGGCTGCTCGCGAAGGCGCGGCACGCCCGGGCCTTCCACCCGCGCGGCCTCCTGCTGACCGGGGAGCTGACGGGATCCGACCCCTTCCCCCGCGGTGCCGAGGTCGTCGTGCGACTGTCCAAAGGCGCGGGCACCGGTCCCGGCAAGCCCGACGTGCTCGGCCTCGCCCTGCGCGTGCCCACCCCGTCCGGCGACTGGGACCTGCTGCTGTCGAGCACCGGCACGGGTGCGCGGACGCGGATGCTGCCGAAGTTCGTGCGCCGCTGGCGCGACGCCCGGCTCGGCACGCTCGCGCCCTACCGGTACCGCGGCGAGCTGCTGTGGTTCATGGCCGTTCCCGGCGAGGGGGAGCCGCCGGGGAGGTTCACCCTGCACGCGTCGGGCAAGGACGCGCGGTGGCGCCAGGTCGCCGAGCTGACGCTCCGGCCGCGCGAGGACGCGCGGCCGGTGGCGTTCGACCCGGTTCTCAACCTGCCGCCGGAGCTGGAGCTGGCGCCGCGCTGGCTCGCCACGGTGCGCAGGGAGGCCTACGAGGGGAGCCGGCGCGGTCGCCGCGGGTCATGACTTCAACTTGTCGTAGACGAGGTTCAGGGTGTCCGAGGCCGCCACGGCGGTGAGGGCCGTCGACACCAGGCGGGTGAACCGCGGCGCGAACACCAAGCCGGCGGTGAGCCCGCTCGCGATCCACACGCCCGCGCAGAACGGGCACGTCAGCAGCTCGCCGATCGCGTGCCGCGCGGGGTGGTCCGACCGCACCGACTCCTTGAGCTCCGCGTGCCCCGCCGGCTCCTCGTAGCGGGTGAACGGTGCCCTGAGCGGGCTCGTCACCGCCTCCTTGGTGAGCAACCGGCTCGCCTTGTGCGTCGCCACGGCCACGAGCGCGGTGTCGCCGAGTGAGAACTTCTCGGGAAGCCGGACGCCGGTGAAGCGCCCGACCGCCGCGACGGCGCCGACGACTGCCGTGTATGTGCCGATGGCGAGCAGGTAGCCGGGAAGCGGCCTGCCCTCGCCGTACGCCTGCTGGATCCGGTTCACGCGTTCGAGACCTCCGCACTGACGGCGTTCGGGCCGTTGTAGTCATTTTCGGGCAGCTTTTCCGGCGCTGCCGGGACGTCCTCGCCGGCCCCGTTCCCCCGTCCGGCGTCGAGCAGTCGCCCTTTGTCCACGGGGTAGCCGGCGCCGGACAGGCACTTCTGGGTCTCACTGGGGTTCGGTTGGTCCATGGGGCGCGAATACCCGTCAGGAGTCGGCTGAACCGGGCTCCGTCATCGAACGCATCATCTTGGCCTTCACCGGGTCCGGGGCGACCCTGCCCGCGATCGCCTGGACCTTGTTCTTGAGCGCCCCGGCCACCACGTGGTCGTCGCCCTTCATCAGCGCCTCGAACCCCTGCTGCGCGACCTGCGCCGGGTCGTCCTTGTCCCCCGTCGCGATCTTGGTGTCCTGCATGCCGGCGCGGTCGAAGAACTCGGTGTCGGTCGGGCCGGGCATCAGGCTCGTGACGCTGACGCCGGTGTCGCGCAGCTCCTCGCGCAGGCTTTGGGCGAACGACGCCAGGAACGCTTTCGACGCCGCGTAGACCGAGTGGAACGGGCCGGGCGCGGTGGCGGCGATGGACGACGTGAAGAGCACCTTGCCCTCCTTGCGGTCCACCATGTCGCCGATCAGGCGATGCGCGAGGTGCACCGCGGAGCGGACGTTGAGGTCGACGATCTCCAGGTTGTCGCCGAGCGCGGTGTCGCGCACGAAGTCGCCGCCGACGCCGACGCCCGCGTTGATCGCGAGCGCGTCGACCGAGCGGCCCATCGCGCGCACCCGTGCCACGAGGGACTCGACGCCCTCGAACAGGCGCAGGTCGGCGAGCACCGGTTCGACCCGCACACCGCCGCTGCGCAGCCTCAGCTGCGCGGCGGCCTCCTCGATCCTCTCGTCCTCCGCCACGGCCACCACGTCGAAGCCGTTGTCCGCGAAGACTTTGGCGAGTTCGTAACCGATTCCACTGGACGCGCCGGTTACCACGGCAAGCGCATTCACAAGCTTTCTCCTTCCGGTCAACACCCGGATACCCGTGGCCACCAGGTCGATGCGACATCGGCCGAAAGTCCGATGCAACCTCCCCGGAGGGTGAGGTGTCCTTATCCATAGGTTGGTCGAAACGACATGGGGGACGTTCGTGCGGAAAATTGTTCTCGCGCCGCTGTGCGCGCTGGTCACGGTGGGCGTGGCTGCGTGCAGTCCGTCGGGTCCCGACCAGACCGACCCGGAGTTGGCGCCGCGGGGCACGACGATGACGAAGGTCAAGCCGACGAGGCAGGACCTGACCACCAAGCTCAGCATCTCGGGCAAGGTCGAGATGAACCCCACGTTCGGGCTGGTCGCCCCCGCCGCGGGCCAGGTGCGGTACTTCGACGTCCCGGCTCCGAACGGCACCCCCACGAGACCGATCCGGGTCGCGACGGTGTGGAGCGGCCAGACGCCGAACTACGTCGAGGCCCCGGCGGGGTCCACGTTCAGCGGCAGGCTGGTCGACGACAAGGCGACGGTGACGGCGGGCATGCCGATCGCGTCCGCCAAGCACGTCGGCTACGCGCTCGTCGGCGACATCGACGGCCAGCAGGCGTACAAGATCAGCGGTGCGCTCACCGACGTGACGGCGCAGATCAAGAACGGGCCCGGACCCTTCCCGTGCACGGTGCTCGGCACGATCGCCGCGCTGCCGCAGGGCACCATCCCGGAGAAGCCTCCGGCCACGCCCGGCGACAAGGACTCCAAGGACCAGCAGCCGCAGCAGCCCAAGACCCCGGAGCAGCCGCAGCAGCCGAGCGGCTCCACGGGCCTGCGCATCGTGTGCACCGCGCCCGCCGACGTGCAGATGATCAACGGCGCCACCGCGTCGATCGAGGTCACCACCGGCAAGTCGACGCAGGCGCTGGTCGTCCCGGTCGAGGCCGTCGCGGGCCAGCAGGGCAAGGGCAAGGTCGACGTCCTCGGTGCCGACGGCCGGCGCCGCACCACCGACGTGGTGCTCGGCCTCACCGACGGCAAGGTGATCGAGGTGAAGTCGGGTCTCACCGGCGACGAGGAGCTCGCCGTGCCCGGCCCGAACCTGCCGGAGGGCCGGCAGCAGGGCGGCGACCAGAGCAAGCCGACGGGACCGTGATGACGCAGTCCTTCGCCCAGCCCGCGGTGCCAGCACCGCTGTTGCAGCTCAACGGGATCACGAAAGTGCTGAAGGGGCAGGAGGAACCGCGCACCATCCTGTCGGGGGTGGACCTGACCGTCCACCCGGGACAGAGCGTGGCGATCCTCGGCCGTTCCGGCTCCGGCAAGTCGACCCTGCTGTCGCTGATCGGACTGTTCGACCGTGCCGACGGAGGTCGGTACCTCCTGCACGGCGACGACATCACCAAGCTCCCCGAACGCAGGGCCGCGGCGTTGCGCAGCGCGGAGTTCGGGTTCGTCTTCCAGCGCTTCTTCCTGCTCAAGCACCTCACCGCGGCGCAGAACGTCGCGATGGCGCTCGTGAACGGCCAGGGCTGGTCGGCGCGGCGCAAGCGCAGGCAGCAGGTGATGGACGCGCTGGAGCAGGTCGGCATCGCTCATCTCGCGAAGTCCAAGCCCTCCCGGCTCTCCGGCGGTGAGCAGCAGCGCGTCGCGATCGCCAGGGCACTCGTCCGGCAACCGCGCATCATCCTCGCCGACGAGCCCACGGGCGCGCTCGACACCGAGACCGGCAACCTCGTCGTCGAGGTGCTGCTCAACACGACCAGGCAGGGCTGTGGCCTCGTGCTGGTGACGCACGACCACGACCACGCGCGCAAGATGGGCCGCGTGCTGGAGCTGCGCGACGGGCGGTTCAACTGATGTTCTCCGGCAAGCTGCGGTCCGCCCTCGTCATCGGCGGGCAGGGCATCCGCGCCCGAAAACTGCGCACGTTCCTCTCGATGGTCTCGCTGTTCCTCGGCGTCCTCGCGGTCGTGGCGGTGCAGGCGGGCTCCGAGATCGCCGAACGGGCGATGCTCGTCGACGTCGAGCTGCAGTCCGGCAAGGACGGCACGGTCACGGGCTACGTCCCCGGTGAGAAGGGCGCGCCGGGCATCGTCGAGGACATGATGAAGGGCCGCACCGACGCGGTCGCGATGATCGGCTCGAAGGCGATCATCGGCGAGCCCGGCGTGCGGCCGATCAACGAGGGCGGCATGCCGTTCGAGTACGCGGGCCGCGGCGGGGACTACTCCGGCCCGCAGGTGTACTGCGACAGGAACGGCACCTGCACCGAGCAGAAGGCGCAGGAGAAGAAGCCGGACGGCCAGGCGATCGAGGTCAGCATGGTCGCGCTGACCGGTGACATCCGCCCGTTCAAGCCTTTCCGCCCGGTCTCCGGCAACTGGCTCGAGTTCGGCACCGCGCCCTCCCTGGCCCCGAGGATCGTGCTGAACGAGGAGGCCGCCAAGGGCCTGCGGCAGTACCGCGTCCCCGGGGAGATGATGATCGACGGCGCCACCCACCACGTGTCGCCGCAGATCACGGGCGTGGTGCAGGACGGCTACTTCCAGCCGCGCATCTACATGCGCCTCGACGAACTGCGCACGTGGATGCCCGCGGCCGCCGAGACCACCGAGGTCGACAGGATGCGCGGCGGCGGCACCAACCTCGAGCTCTACCTGCAGCCGGGTTCCGACGATCTCCAGCGGCTGCTCAAGGCGAAGCTCGCCGGCGTCGGCATCCCGCAGGACCAGATGCACTTCCAGGTCGTGAACTCCAAGGAGCGCATGGAGTCCGAGCTGAAGATCATGCGCCTGATCTTCCTCGGCATGGCGTTCCTGGTGCTGCTGATCGGCGTCGCCGGCATCCTGAACGTCGGCCTCGCCACCGTCGGCGAGCGGGTCGAGGAGTTCGCCCTGCGCCGCGCGGTGGGCATGTCCCGGATGCTGCTCGCCGGCATCGTGCTCGCCGAGACGCTGCTGACGGGCCTGCTGACCGCGACGCTCGCGATCGGCGCCGGCGCGGCGGGCCTGCAGGTGGCCCTGATGATGTTCGGCAGCCGCTTCCCGTCGCTGCAGGGCACCGCCTTCCCCTGGGAGGCGGGGGTCGCGGGCGTGATCGCGGGTCTGGTCGCGGGCGTGCTGGGCGGGTTGATCCCGGCCGTCCGGGCGGCGCGGATCCCGATCGCCACAGTCATGCGAGCCTGAGGCGGCTCGTTGCCGGCGAAGCCCGGACCGCGATCGAGCGGTCCGGGCTTCGTGCCCTCCCGGGCTAGTTGAGCTCGTCCGGGTCCGGCCCGATCCGGCCACCCCGGTCCAGCGTGGACAGGGCCTCCATCTCGGCCTCCGGCAGCTCGAAGTCGAACACGTCGATGTTCTCCCGGATCCGGGACGGCGTCACGGACTTCGGGATCACGACGTTGCCGATCTGCAGGTGCCACCGCAGCACGACCTGGGCGGCGGACTTGCCGTGCGCCAGCGCGATCTTCTGTACGACCGGGTCGGACAGCAGCTCGCCGCCCTGGCCGAGCGGCGACCACGCCTCGGTCTGGATGCCGTGCTCGGCGTTGAACGCGCGCAGCTCGGCCTGCTGGAGGTACGGGTGCAGCTCGATCTGGTTCACCGCCGGGGTGACGCCGGTCTCGTCGATCAGGCGGCGCAGGTGCTCGGGCTGGAAGTTGGAGACGCCGATCGCGCGGATGCGGCCCTGCTCCTGCAGCTCGACGAACGCCTTCCACGTGTCGGCGTAGAGGTCGCGGGCCGGGGCCGGCCAGTGGATCAGGTACAGGTCGAGCACGTCGAGGCCGAGCTTGCGCATCGAGTCGTCGAACGCGCGCAGCGTCGAGTCGTAGCCCTGCTCGGAGTTCCAGAGCTTGGTGGTGACGAAGACGTCGTCGCGGGCCAGGCCGGACTCGGCGATGGCCTGGCCGGTGCCGGCCTCGTTGCCGTAGGCGGCCGCGGTGTCGATGCTGCGGTAGCCGGCCTCCAGCGCTTCCGCGACGGCCGAGGTGGCCTCCGCGTCGGGCACCTGCCAGACGCCGAAGCCGAGCTGGGGCATGACGACGCCGTTGTTGAGCTTCACGGTGTTCAAGAGAAAATCCTTACCTCGTTACGGGATGAGCGTCGGAGCGGTGCCGCCGTCGACGCGCAACGCGGCTCCGGTCGTCGCGGACGACAGGTCCGACGCGACGTAGGTGATGAGGTTCGCGACCTCGTGGGGGCGGATCAGGCGGCCGAGCAGGAGCGTGGGGCGTTCGGTGCGGACGAACTCCGCCTCGCCGCCCTCGCCGACGCGGTCGCGGATGAACTCCTCGACGCCGGGGGTGAGCGTCGGGCCGGGCAGCACCGAGTTGACGGTGACGCCGGTGCCCTTGACCTCCTGGGCCATGCCGCGCGAGAGGGCGAGCTGCGCGGTCTTCGTCATGCCGTAGTGGACCATCTCGGTCGGGGTGAAGACGGAGGACTCGCTGCTCACGAAGATCACCCGGCCCCAGCCGCGCTCGACCATGCGGGGCGTGTAGTGCCGGGCGAGGCGCACGCCGGACATGATGTTGGTGTCGAAGTAGCGCTGCCACTCGGCGTCGTCGATCTCGAAGACCGGCTTCGCGCCGTAGATCCCCAGGTTGTTGACCAGGACGTCGACGTCGGGCACCTGGCTGACGAGGTCGGCCGCGCCCTCGGCGGTCGCGAGGTCCGCCGCGACGCCGCGCACGTCGCCGTTCGCGCTCAGCTTGCCGACCGCCTCGGCGACGCGGTCGGCGCTGCGGCCGGTGATGACGACGGCGGCACCCGCCTCGAGCAGCGCCTCCGCCGTGGCGTACCCGATGCCGGCGGTCGAGCCCGTCACAAGCGCCGTGCGTCCCGACAGATCCATATCTCTCCCCGGTAGACTTGCTGAAGACGATTACAAGCGTAAGCAATAGTTGCACGCGCTGTCTATTTGAGGGGATTGACCTATGTCACTGGACGACGACGCCGTCCAGGCGCGCGCACAGGGGTGGCGCACGCTCGCGGCGTTGCACGCGCGGATCGAGGACCGTCTCGAAAGAGCGCTGCAGAAGGCCCACGAACTTTCCGTCAGCGAGTACACCGTTCTGGACGTCCTCAACCGCCAGGACGGCTTCCACCTCCGGATGAACCAGCTCTCCAACGCCGTGGTGCTCAGCCAGTCGGCCACGACGCGCCTGGTCACGCGCCTGGAGGACCGCGGCCTGCTGGCCCGCTACCTCTGCCCCACCGACCGGCGCGGCATCTACACCGAGGTCACCGGCAAGGGCCACGCGCTGCTCGCACAGGCCCGTCCCACGCACGACGCCGTCCTCTCCGCCTCGCTGGAGGAGGCTTCGGCCACTCCGGAGCTGAAGCCACTCGTCGAGGCGCTCGCCAAGCTCTGACCCACTCGGCAAGATCGCCCGCATGGATCTCCACGCTCTGATCCGCGCCGAGGCGCCGATGGCCGAGCAGCAGCGCGCCCTCACCGAACCGGTGCTCACCGCGCTCGTCGACCACGGCGTGCACCGCCGGATCGCCCCGCAGCGCTACGGCGGCGCCGAGCTCGGCCTGCCCCAGTGGAGCCGGGAGGTCCAGGAGCTGTCGCGGGCCGACGCCTCGACCGGGTGGACCGCGATGACGACCGCGGTCTCGGCGTCACTGGCCTGGTACCTGCCTCGGGATGCCTCCGACGAGGTCTTCGGCGACCCGCGTGCGCTGATCGCGGGCACGGCCGCACCGCTCGGCAGGGCGGTCGAGGCCGACGGCGGCTACCGCGTCACCGGCCGCTGGGGCTGGGGCAGCGCCGTCACCCACTCCGACTGGGTCATCGCAGGCACGCTCATGCCCGTCGGCCCGCGTCTGGCCGTGTACCCCCGAGCGGACGTGACGATCCACGACACCTGGAACGCCGCCGGCCTGCGCGCCACCGGTTCGCACGAGTTCTCCCTCGACGATGCCTTCCTGCCGTCACGTCGTGCGGTGTGGCCGATCGGCTGCACTCCCGGCATCGAGGGCCCGATCACCGTCTTCCCGTACTTCAGCTTCCTGGCCGTGGGCGTCGCGTCCGTGTGCCTGGGCGTCGCCCGCCGCGCGATCGACGAGATCGAGGCGCTGGCCGTCGCGAAGACCCCTCAGCACGCGACCACCCGGCTCGCCGAGCAGACCGGTGTGCAGATCGAGCTCGCGCTGGCCGAGGCGCGACTGTCGTCGGCGACGGCGTTCCTGCACGAGGCCCTGAGCGCCGCCTGGGAGCACGCCGTGAACGGCACCCGGACCCCGGACGCCCTGAAGGCGCGGCTGCGGCTGGCCTGCTCGTTCGCCTCGGGTGAGGCGACCGACGTCACGCGGAAGGCGTTCGCGGCGGGCGGCGGCAGCTCGGTGTTCGAGTCGTCCGCCCTGCAACGGTGCCTGCGCGACGCCCACGTCGCCGCCCAGCACACCGTGGTGTCGCGCCGGGTGCTGGAGACGTACTCGATGCTCAAGCTGGGCCTCGAGCCCGACATGGCGAGGTTCTGAAGCCGGACCGGGATGGTGGAGTTAGGGTGCGTGCATGCCCGACACGCAGTACGAAGACCTGCTCCGCCACGTCCTGAAGGAGGGCGTGCGCAAGGAGGACCGCACCGGCACCGGCACGCGGTCGATCTTCGGCCACCAGCTGCGCTACCCGCTCGCCGCGGGCTTCCCGCTGATCACGACGAAGAAGGTCCACTTCAAGTCGATCGCGTACGAGCTGCTGTGGTTCCTGCGCGGCGACAGCAACGTCCGCTGGCTGCGGGAGCACGGCGTGTCCATCTGGGACGAGTGGGCGTCCCCGGAGGGCGAGCTCGGCCCCGTCTACGGCGTGCAGTGGCGCTCGTGGCCCACCCCGGACGGCGGGCACGTCGACCAGATCGCCGAGGTGCTGAAGACCCTGCGGGAGAACCCGGACTCGCGCCGGATCATCGTCTCCGCCTGGAACGTCGGCGAGATCCCGCAGATGGCGCTGCCGCCCTGCCACGCGTTCTTCCAGTTCTACGTCGCCGACGGCAAGCTGTCCTGCCAGCTCTACCAGCGCAGCGCGGACCTGTTCCTCGGCGTGCCGTTCAACATCGCCTCCTACGCGCTGCTCACGCACATGATCGCGGCGCAGACCGGCCTCGGCGTCGGCGACTTCATCTGGACCGGCGGCGACTGCCACATCTACGACAACCACGTCGAACAGGTCGAACTGCAGCTCAGCCGCGACGCCCGCGAGTTCCCCACCCTCCGGCTGGCCTCAGCGCCGTCGCTGTTCGACTACACCTACGAGGACTTCACGATCGAGGGCTACGACCCGCACCCCGGCATCAAGGCCCCGGTGGCGGTGTGATCGGCCTGATCTGGGCGCAGGCCGCGAACGGCGTGATCGGTCGCGACAACGCCATCCCGTGGCACGTCCCCGAGGACATGAAGCACTTCCGGGAGACCACCGCGGGGGCGGCGGTCCTCATGGGACGCCGCACCTGGGAGTCCCTGCCGCCGCGCTTCCGCCCGCTGCCCGGCCGCCGCAACCTGGTGCTGTCGCGCACGCCCCAGGAGGGCGTGGAGACGTTCTCCTCGCTGCGGGAGGCGCTCGCGGACGTCACCGGCGACCTGTGGGTGATCGGCGGGTCCGCGGTGTACGCGGCCACGCTGCCGTTCGCGGACCGGGTCGAGGTGACCGAGATCCGGGAGACGTTCGAGGGCGACACCTGCGCGCCCGCCGTGGACCGCGAGCCGGTGCGCGTCGGGGAGTGGCTGGAGTCGAGCAGCGGCCTGCACTACCGGTTCGTCAGCTACTGACGCCGGCCGCCGAACTCCCATTCGTGCACCTCGACGGCGTCGTACCGGTCGACGGTCAGCGCGGACCGCGGGTCGGCCGACCTGACCAGCGCCGCCGTCCCCAGCCACGCCGTGCCGTCGTCGGACAGCAACGGCCCGTACGCGATCAGCTCGTCGGGGCGCGCGGGGACGAGGTCGGCCGGTTCGCCCGACCCGAACCCGAGCACGAGGTGGCCACCGCCCTCGCGGCCGCCGGGGAAGTCCCACATCGTGCGGCCGAGCACGTTGCGCCACCTGCGCAGCAGCACGTCGCGGTACGCGCCTGCCCGGTAGTTCGGCTCGTCGAACGCGAACGCCCGTGCGGCGGCAGGGTCGGGGAGGTCGACGACGTGGACGCTGCCGGTGAGCAGACCGCCGGTGAACGTCGGGCCTCGGGCGATCAGCTCGAACCGGTCCATGTAGGACCAGTGCTGCTCGACGAGCCTCTCGCGCAACGGCATCGAGCCCGGCCGGTCGCGGTGGTGGCAGAAGAACTCCATCAGCGCCTGCGCGCCCGCGCGTGCCACGCCTCCACGATCAGCTCCTCCAGCTCCCCCACCCCGATGTGCTCCAGCCGCACGAAGATCGCCGGGTACCCCTGGAAGTGCGGCGTCGTGAAGTAGACCGACCGGTCCGACGCGAGCAGCGCCTCCTTGGCGCCGAGGTCGGGCACCCGCGCCGCCAGGATCGGCCCGGAGGGGGCCGCCGCGCCCAGTGCCGACAGGTCGGTCCCCCGCAGCGGCCGTTCCCAGACGAACAGCTTCTCCCTGACCCTCCAGTCGACGACGCCCTCCCGCACCCCCTCCGTCACGTCGGGCATGGAGGTGGCGATCCTGCGCACGTCGTCCCAGGTGGCCATGGCGGATCTCCTACAGGTGGTCCGGCGGACGCTGCTGCTCGGCGAGGAACCGTTCGAACTCGGCACCCAGCTCGTCCGCGCTGGGGATGTCGGTGTCGCCGACAGTCTGGATGAACGCGTCGTACTGCCGCTCGAGCGCTTCCACCACCTGCGCGACCTCCTCGGACTCCGCGACCTGGCGGTGGATCTCGGCGTCGGCGGTCTGGGCGGCCTCGATCAGCGAGCCGATCGGCAGGGCGAGGCCCGAGGCGCGGGCGACGGCGTCCAGCAGCGTCACGGCGGCGGTCGGGTACTGCGACTGGGCGAGGTAGTGCGGCACCTGGGCGGCGAAGCCCATGGCGTCGTGGCCCGCCTGGCCCAGGCGGAACTCGAGCAGGCCGGAGACGTTGCCCGGCACCTGCACGCGGTTGAAGAACGGCTGGTACTCCGACACGAGCTCGGGGCGCGTGGCGTGGCCGATGACGTTCAGCGGGCGGGTGTGCGGCACGCCCATCGGGATGCCGTGGAAGCCGATGGTGAGGCGGACGCCCCAACGGTCGACCAACGACTTCACGGCCTGGATGAACGCCTCCCAGCCGCGGTCCGGCTCCGGGCCCGTGAGCAGCAGGAACGGGTGCCCCGCGCTGTCGAACAGCAGGTGCACGACGAGCTCTGGGGCGGCGTAGTCCTCCCAGTGGTCGGTCGCGTAGGTCATCAGCGGGCGGCGCGAGCGGTAGTCGATCAGGCCGTCGACGTCGAACCGCGCCACGACGCGGCTCTCCAGGGTCTCCAGCAGGTGCTCGGCGAGCAGGCGGCCCGCGGCGCCGGCGTCCATGAAGCCCTCGAAGTGGTGCAGCAGCACCGCACCCGTGAGGTCCGGCACCTCCGAGTCCACCTCGTACAGGTTCTCCGGGTCCACCGCAACGCCTCCTGAACAATCGCTTTCGTCTCGCCCAAAGCCAACCACGCGGACGCGCAACTGATTCCGCTCGGGTCGATTAGCCCATACGGCCCGTGTGCGCGCATCACTTCACGGGTACCCGAACGCGGTGTACAAGCGCTGGGTGATGCGTGGAGCTCTGGTCGCGGCCGTTCTCATTCTCCTCGGCGCGGCGGCGTACGTCTTCGGCCTGGTCCGGCCGTTCGGCGGCGAGTCGATCGACCGCAGCCAGCCCGCGATGCTCAAGTCGGTGCGGGACCTGAGCCAGTACCACGCCGCGGCGGGCGAGTTCCAGGTCGTGCTGGACATCGAGGACGACGTGAAGTGGGTGCCCGCCGCACTGGCGGGTCAGCGCACGCTGTTCGTCGCGGCCGGGTCGGTCAACGCGTACGTGGACCTGGGGTCGTTGAAGGACGACGGGCTGGTGGTGTCGCCGGACGGCAAGACGGTCGAGCTGCGGCTGCCGGAGCCCCAGCTGGACAAGCCGAACCTGCACCACGACAGGTCGTACGTCTTCAGCCAGGAACGCGGACTCGTCAACGACCTGCAGGCGCTGGCCGGGCCTCCCGACCAGCAGCGGTTCTACGTCGCGGCCGAGGGGAAGCTGACGGAGGCCGCGAAGCAGTCGGAGCTGCTCGAGCGAGCAGAGGACAACACCCGCGTGATGCTCACCGGAATGCTGCAGTCGTTGGGATTCCAGGTGAAGGTGGTCGGGGACTAGCTCCGCGGACGGTCCGGACCACCGGGTCCTCCCCGTGCGAACTTCCAGCGGTGACCCCTTCGCTCCGGGATAGGATCCGCCGGTGGACGACGATCTGATGGCCTGGGCGCCCGCGCAGGGCGCCGCGCGGGCGCCCGAGATCGCGTTGCCCGGCTACAGCGGTTTCCGCGTGATCGCGCAGGGCGGGGAAGGCACGATCTACCGCGCCCGCCAGGACGGTCTCGGCCGCGACGTCGCGGTCAAGGTGCTGCAGGTGACCGACCCGGCGACGGTGACCCGCTTCCGCCGCGAGCTCGCCATCACCGTCGAGCTCGGCCGCCAGCACCCCCACATCGTCACGGTGCTCGACACGGGCACGCTGCCCGACGGCCGCCCGTGCATCGTCATGGAGTTCTACGAGCGCGGCTCGCTGCACGACCGTTTGCGCGCCATGGGCCCGTTGCCCGTGGCCGACGTGGTGGCGGCGGGCATCGCGGTGGCGGACGCGCTGGCGTTCGCGCACGGCCAGGGCATCCTGCACCGGGACGTCAAGCCGCAGAACGTCCTGGTGCTCCCGACCTCCTACGTGCTGGCCGACTTCGGCATCGCGCGCGGAGCCGACGCGGGTCACTCCGCGTCGCTGCAGATGGTCAGCTACCGGCACGCCGCCCCGCAGATGCTGGAAGGCGTCACGCCGTCGTTCGCCGACGACATCTGGTCGCTCGGCTCGACGCTGTTCACGTTGCTGGAGGGCAAACCGCCGTTCGCGTCGGACAACCCGGACGAGGACACGCTGTTGTCCTACGTCGGCCGGGTCGGCAGCGGGGAACCCCGTTCGCTCACCCGGTTCGACGTGCCGGCGCCGCTCGTCGCCGTCATCGACCGCTGCCTGCGCAAGGACCGCGCCGAGCGGTTCGGGTCGGCGCTGGAGCTGCGGGACGCGCTGATGGCGGCGAACTCCGGCACGACTCTGTCCACTGTGGACGCCGATGCGACGGCGATGCTGGGTGAACGCCCGCTGTTCTTCCCGGAGGGCCCGACCGAGGCTCCCGGCTTCGGTCCGCGCGGCTTCGTCCCGGAACCGGAACCGGAACCCGAACCGGAAGCCGAGCGCGACGACTCGTGGCGCGGGCGGCTCGAGGACCTGACCTACCGGCAGCACGACCTCGTTCCGCCCCCTCCTCCGCGTCCGGAACCGGTGGCCGTGCTGCCCGCGGTCGACCTGCCGCCCCCGGTCGAGCCGATGACCGGGCCTGTCCGCAGGCGCAGGCGCGGCGGCGTGCTCGCACTGCTGGCCGTGATCGCGGTGACGGGCGGTGTGGTCGCGGGCATGCTGCTCAACCGCGGTGGCGACGACCGGGAGCAGGCGCAACCTCCTGTGACGACAACGACACCGCCCGTGCCGACGTCGGAGTCGGTCGACGCGGGCCCGCCCCCGAACGCCGACCCGAGGTTCGTCCCGGTCCTCAAGCGCGCCGAGTACCGGGGCGGGGCGATCGAGCTGGAGTGGAGCGATCCGAGCGACGGCCAGGCCGAGTTCGTGGTGATCGACGTGACGGGCGCGAAGCCGACGGCCGTGACGAGGGTGACCGGCGGCGGCACGAAGTACGTGGTCGAGGACGGCGGCGGTGCGCGGCGTTGCTTCCAGATCGCCGCTTTCGGTTACAGCGGCGAACGTGGCAGCTCCGGGAAGGTCTGCGCCACCAAGAACTGACGGCGGCGAGGCCGCGTTGTTGCGGGTGCGCGCGCTGGCGTACGGTCCCCCGGTGCAAAGCGCTCGTTACGCCGGCCCACCGATGTTCGCCCGTGGAAGTAAGCGCCGTGCACTCGTGGCGTGGGCGGCGCTTCCCCTCGTCGTCGGCATCGGGATCGGCGTGCTGATCGGGGGCGACCTCACCCCTCCCGCTCCGGTGAACCCCACCCCCACCGCACCGGTGAACGAGCCCCCGCAACTGGAGTACACCGACATGCCCTGCGACCCCGGCTCGTCGGTGCTCGTCCTGCACTCGCTGGAGGGCGCCATGCCGGCGGCGGACGTCAAGGTGCTGCTGGACTACGAGACGTTGTGGGTGCGGTACCGGGAGAACGCGAACCCCGTCCTGCGCGGCCAGACTGCGTTGCTGACCAGGCGGGACGACGTCTGCGACGCGATCGTCCCGAACGACCCGAAGTTCACGCAGTTCGTGTGGATCGGGCCGTTCCAGTCGGACGTGGCGCCGTCGCTGTGCGAGGCGTTGCTCAAGGTGACCGGGAAGAACTGCATCCCCGCGCAGGTCGTCCGCTGATCGTTCCGGCCGGACAGCGGCCACCTGCCCGGGTCAGCGGCGGAACAGCGGACGCGGGTCGACCGCCCACAGCACCCTGCGCCACCGGGAAGCCTTGCGCCGCACCGCCTTCTCGACCTGCCGCGCCAGCCGCCAGCTGTCCTGGGCAGGTGCCGGTCGTGGCGCGAACGCGGCCTGGTCGACCATCGCCGCCAGCCGGGCACCCGCCTCGCCCCACTCGCGGCCGACGTCCGGCACCGTGCGACTCGGCTTCGGCCTCAGACCCGCGAGCTGCAGCGCGTCGAGCACCTCGTTCCACGCGCCCACCGGCCCTGCCGCGCGGAGCCTCAGGCGCCGCGAAGTCCGTGCCGCGTACAGCGCCACGAGCACCAGCAGCGGTGTGAACACCCAGAACGGGAAACCGCTGTCCGCCGGGGGCGCGGCCACCGCGTCGCCCCGCACGGCCGTCGGCTGCACCAGCGGCGGCACCGACGGCAGCGACGTCGGCGTCGGCTTCGCGGTCGTCGACGCGAGGCGGTTCAGCACCTCGCGCTTCGAGGCCGCGCTGGGCCCGCTCCCGTTGCCGGACACGGGATCGAACGCCACCCAGCCCCACCCGCTGAAGTACACCTCCGGCCACGCCGTGGCGTCCGCGGCCCGCACGATCCGTTCACCGTTCTCCTCGGGCACCGGCTGGAACCCGACCACCACCCGCGTCGGCAACCCGACGGCCCGCGCCAGCACCGCGTAGGCCGACGCGAACTGCTCCGCCGTCCCCGCTCCGGCACCGGACTCCCCGGGAGCCCCGAACAGGAACGTCTCCAGCCGCGCGTACGACGACCCGACCGGCGCCTCCGCGTCCGGACGCCGGTTGAGCCGCACGACCTGTTCCAGCGCAACGGCCTTCTCGTACGGCGTGCGCGCGTTCAGCGTGGCCTGCCGCGCGTAGTCCGCCAGCGTGAACGGCAACCGCGGCAACGCCGTGTACTTCGTCGCGTCCGCGGGCACCCGGGCCTCGGCGAGATCGGCGTCGGCCGGAGTCTCGACCACGCCGCGGACCGTGTAGCTCATCCCGGTCCTGAGCCCGTCCGCCACCACCAGCGACCCCGTGTCCGGGTCCACCATGGCGTTGCTCAGCGACACGGCCTGCGGCTTCCCGACACCGGGCAGCCACTCCCCCTGCAACCCGGTGATCCGCAGGTCGACGCTCGCGTCCTGGACCCTGCCCCCGGTCGGCAGGTCCGGCGGGTCCACGACGCCCAACGGCCCGTACGTCGACGCCGCCTCCCACGAGGCCCCCGTGTACCGGCTGAGCGTCACCAGCCGCACCGGCACCTCGGGCCCGCGCATCCGGAACAGCTCCGCCTCCCCCCGCGCGGCCCAGGCCGCGAGCTGCGGCAGCGGGTTGGAGATCGCGATGTCCGTGACCGGCGGCGTGACCAGCTTGCGCGGCTCGAACCCGTTGCTGGGCAACACGAACGCCACCAACGTCAAGGCCGCGAGCGCCGTCGCCGGCACCGCCGGCGGCACCACGGGCCCGCGCCGGTCGATGATCAGCCACCCCAACGCCAGCAACACGACCAACGTGAGCGCCACAAGTCCGTACTCGTCCGCACGCCCCGTGGTGAGCAACGCCGCCGACACGTACAGCGTGGCCGCTCCGAGCGCCGGCACGAACAACGCCGTGCCGCGCTTGCTCACCGACAGCACCGCGCCGGTCGAGACGCCGATGATCAGCAGAAGGCCCGGCACCAGCAGTTCCGGGGTCGCCGGGGCGGGACGCGCGGCCGTGAGGAGCCTCGGCACGGTGTCCAGCAGGACCCACGTGGGGTCGCGGTCCGGGGAGGCGCCTCTGGCGGCGAAGAAGCCGCCGGTCACGGCCACGACCATGACGGCGAGGGCGGCCAGGCCGGCGGGGACGAGCTTCTTGAGCGGCAGGGCGACGAAGCCGACGAGCGCGGCCAGTCCGAAGTAGAGGGTGGCGCCGTCCCAGGCCTGGGCCAGCTGGAGGGAGGCGACCAGGACGAGGGCGGCCACCCAGCCGTACTTGAGGAGTGAGCTGTTCACGCGGCCACCGCCGTCGCCGGCGCGCCGCACCGCTCCGTCCAGCGCCTCATCGCGCCACCACCGCGTTCCACGAGTCGACCAGGTCCTCCGCACGGCCGCCGCTGATCACCAGCACCGACCCCGCCGCGCTCACCGGGCGTTGTTCGTCCACCACGAGCACGACGCCGTAGGCGGCTCGTCCCGCCTCCAGGACCAGGGCCGGGACGGAGGTTCCGCTGACCACGGCCACCACGTCCAGGTCGCGCACGGGCACGGCCGGGCGGCCGTCGACGTCCCGCAGCTCCAGGTCCGCCAGGGCGGAGAGGATCGGGGCCGGGTCCTGCCGCTCCTCGAGGTCGGTGCCGCCGGAGGACGTCAGCAGGCGCACCGGGTGGCCCTGTTCCAGGGCCGAGGTGATCAGGGAGGCGGCCACCTCGACGGCCTCCTCGAAGCGCTGGGGGTCGGCGTACGAGGTGGTGCTGTCGTCGAGCAGCACGGCCAGGTGCGGGCGGGCCGGGTCGGCGTCCTCGCGGATCATCAGGGTGCCGGTGCGGGCCGAGGTGGCCCAGTGCAGTCGGCGGAGGTCGTCGCCCGGCACGTACTCGCGCAGGCCCACCAGGTCGGTGCCGCCGCGTTCCACCCGTTCGTCGGCGCCCACCTGGCCGCGGCGTGCGCCGGACGGCAGGCCGCGGACCGGGAGCACGCGCGGGACGACGCGCACCTGCACGACCTCGCCCAGCACCGTCCTCGCCTGCGCCAGACCGGCCAGGCCCCTGCGGCGCAACGTCAGCGGGCCCACGTCGAACACACCTCGGCGCTCGGTCGGGATGGCGTAGTCGACGGCCTCGACCGCTCCCGGCTCCAGCAGCGGCACGTCCACGGACATCGGGACCCCCGCCACCACGTCGACGGCGTCCAGGGCGACCGGCCAGCGGCCCACCGCGGACAGCTCCAGGCGGCCGTTGCAGCGGGCCAGGCGCGGAACGGTGCGGGGACGGACCGTGCGCGACACCGACAGCGGCGACGCGACCAGGACCGAGATCACCGACGCGACGACCAGGGCCGTCAGGGCCAGGCCGAACGCCGCCATGCCCGCGTAGCGCCACCACAGGCCGACGCCCAGCATCAGCACGCCCAGCACCGCTGTCCCGGTGCCGCGCACGGTGGGTCTCATTGGGCCGAGGGCTTGGGCACCGGCACGCGCGACAGCACGTCGGCCAGCACCTCGGACGTCGTCACGCCCGCCAGCACGCTCTCCCGCGTCAGCACCAGGCGGTGGGCCAGCACCGGGTCGGCGATGTCCTGGACGTCCTGCGGCACCACGAAGTGCCGGCCCTTCGACGCCGCGTACACCTGGGCGCAGCGGACCAGGGTCCGCAGGCCGCGGGTCGAGGCGCCGAGGCGCAGGCGCTCGTCGGACCTCGTACCCGCGCCCAGGCCCGAGATGTACTGCAGGATCGGGTCGGCCACGTGCAGCAGCGACAGGCGGCCGCTGAACGCGCTGATCTCCCGTGGCGACGACACGGTGTGCACGTCGGCGATCCGGCCGGCGCCGCTGCCGGGGCGCAGCACGTCGAGTTCGTCCTCGACCGACGGGTAGCCGATCGAGGTGCGCAGCATGAACCTGTCCAGCTGGGCCTCGGGCAGGCGGTACGTGCCGTCGAGGTCGATCGGGTTCTGCGTGGCCACGACGAGGAACGGGTCGGGCACCGCGTGCCCGACGCCGTCGATCGTGACCGTGCGCTCCTCCATCACCTCGAGCAGCGCGGACTGCGTCTTGGCCGCCGCGCGGTTGATCTCGTCCGCCAGCACGATGTTCGCGAACACCGGGCCCGGCCGGAACCGGATCTGGCCCGTCTGCGGGTCGTAGACCGAGGTGCCCGTGACGTCGGACGGCAGCAGGTCCGGCGTGAACTGCACGCGCCGCGACACCCCGCCGAGCGCGCCCGCGACGGCACGCGCGAGCGTCGTCTTGCCCGTGCCCGGAACGTCCTCGAGCAGCACGTGGCCGCCCGCGAACATGGCCACGAGGACCAGGTCGACCACGTCGCGCTTGCCGCGCACGGCGCCCTCGACCGCGTCACCGAGCCGGGTGTGCAGGTCGCGGAAGGCGGAAACCTCACCGGCGTCGATCACTTTTCCTCTTCTCTGCGAACACCGATGCGCAGCAGGAACGCACACGCCAGCAGGCCGAGACCCCCCGCGCCCATCGGCGCGGTCCCCGCTCCCGCCGGCTCCCTCCTGGGGATGCAACCGGGCTTTCCCTGGCACTCGTCGTAGGTGAACAACACGTTCCTCACCGCCGAGTCGACCTGGCCGGCACCGGTGGCCGCGTAGGCGCGCACCACGATCGCGTTGGTGCCCTCCTCCAGGTCGATCACGGCCGTCGTCGCGTTGCACGGGATGCCGGCGGAGTAGCCGTACGTCCTGTTCACGACCTCGCAGCGGCCGTTGTGGCTCGCCCAGTCAGCGGGCGGCGTCAAGGTCAGCGTGCGCCTGGGCAACGTCCGCCCACTGCTGACACCGGTGATCACCGTGACACCCGCGGTCGGCAGCGACGGCGGCGGTGGCGGCGGAGGAGGTGGGGGCGTGGTCGTGGTCGTCACGGGCGGCGGAGGGGGCGGCGGGGGCGGAGGTGTCGTCGTGGTCGTCACCGGCGGCGGGGGCGGAGGAGGCGGGTTGTTCGGCGGCGTCACCGTGAACGCCGCCATGCCCGCGGCACCCGCGGCCGACGCCGTGGACGCCCGCACCGTCACGTCGAGCCTGCCGCTCGTGCAGAACGTCGAACCCGCGCACGGCACCGACAGGTCCGTGGACGTCCCGGCCGTCTGCGCCGACACCGATCCGCCGGAGAACGAGCCGGAACCGGACACCGTGTAGCCCACGACCGGATCGGCCGACGTGGCCGCGTTCCAGCTCACCGTGACGACGAGAGCGGACGCGCTGCGCGACTTCTCCCGCACCGACACCCCGGCGGGCGCGGCGGGAGCCGTGCCACCCGTGGAGGACGGCACCGACGACGTCGTCGGCGGGGTGGAGACCTCCGTGGTCGGCCCGTGGCCGTTGTTGTCGCCGTTGTTGCCGTTGCCGGGGTTGCGCGGCGGCTTGGTCGGCTCGTTCGGGTTCGGTGGCGGGGGCGGCGGCACGGACGGCGGCGGCGAGCGGTCCGGGTCCTTCACCGGGAGCTCGGGGCTGCGGATCGTCAGCGAGCGCGTCGCGCCGTCCGGGTCGACCAGCACGCCCGTGGACGAGCCCGGCACGTTCACGAACAGCCGGCCGTCGTCGAAGACGAGCTCGGGGTCGGACCCGCCGGACGTCCGCACGTCGTCGCCACCGCGCCGGCCCCCGCGGTCGAGGACGACGACCTTGCCGGACCCCTTGCAGGGCACGTAGACCTTGTCGCGGAACACCGCGGGCCTGCCCGGCTTCGGGCACCCCATCGCGCCGACGTCGACGCGCAGGACGTCGCGGCCCACGACCAGCACCACGACCGAGGACGCCGGGACCGACGCGGGCACCAGGTCGAGCGGCGAGGACTGGGCGGCGATCACCTCGGCGTCGGAGCGGTCGGTCGACGAGTCGACGTCCTCCCCCGTGCCGTCGCGCACGACGACACCGCCGTCGAGGCCGATCAGCGTGACGCCCTGGTCGTGCGGCACGAGAACCGTGCGCGGACCGGCACCGCCGACCTGGCGCTGCGTGCGCTCCTCGAACCGCTCCTCGTCGTAGGACCAGTCGAGCGAGCGCAGCGTGCCGCCGTGGTCGACCAGCCACAGCACGCCCCGCTCGTCCACCACGGCGTCGGCGAGGGGCTGGCCCGCCTCCCACGTCTGGCCGACGTCGGCCAGCGTCAGCGGGTCGGCGGTGTGCACGGTGCCGCCGGCGCGGTCGACGACGAACACCATCCCGTTCGACACCAGCACCTTGCTCGTCGCACCGGGCGGCGCCTGCCGGCGGCCGGAGGCGAGCAGCGTGGCCAGGTCGATGACGGTGATCTCGCCGGTGCGGCGGTCGAGGACGATGAGCCGCCCGTCCTCCTGCGCGATCTCGAGCTGCGAGTCGGGGCCGCTGATCTGCAGGCGCGTCTGCGGCTTGCCCGACACGGGGTTGACCTGCACGACCTCACCCCGCTGGTCGTCGCCCAGCCAGGTGAGCCCGTCCGACACCGCGACCGACGTCCGGGAGATGCCCTGACCGAGCGCGGCGCCCGCGAGCACCAGGACACCCAGCAGTGCCGCGACGAAACTCGCCGATTCCCGCCCTCCACCGGAGATAATGCGTCTGATCCGGTGCCACCAAGACATAGTGCGCCCTCCCTCGCCCGCCGGGGATGCTAACCCCCGGCTCTGACCTGTTCGGGCGGCGCATGGTTCCCGGTTCGCCCGGTCAGCCGGCTGGCAGACATCAGGAACGGTAATCCGGAGGTCTGACAGTGTTGAAAACCGAATGGCGTTACCCCGAACCGACCAACGCTTAAGGCAGAGTGGACGCATGGAAATCCCCGGCATGGGACTTGCCAAGCAGGCGCTCGACACCGCCCTCGACACGACAGCGGCCGTCGCGGCCGTCCCCACCCGCTTGCTGGGTCTCATCACCGAGGTCGAGCAGCTCGTCCGCAAGGTCAACGGCACGATCGACGCCGTCGACGGCGTCGTGCGCAGGGCCGACGAGCTCGTCGGCCGCACGGCGGACGTCGTCGCGGACGCGGAGAAGGCGGTCGACGAGGTCCGCGCGATCACGGCGAGCGCCGGCGACGTCGCCCAGCGCGCCGGTCTGGTCGTCACGGCGGCCGGCCGGACCGCGGACACTGCCAACGAGCTCATCGGCATCTACGAACCGATCGCCAAGCAGGCCCAGCCGCTCGCGAAGCGGTTCGTGGAGGAGCTCTCACCGCACGAGATCGAGGCCGCGATCAAGCTGGTGGACGAGCTGCCGGTGCTGACCGAGCACCTGATCAGCGACATCCTGCCGATCCTCGCCACCCTCGACCGCGTCGGCCCCGAGGTGCACCAGCTGCTCGAGGTCACGAGCGACATGCGCCAGGCGATCCTCGGCATCCCCGGTTTCGGGTTCATGCGCCGCCGCGGGGAGAAAAAAGAGGAAGAAGAGGGTGTGAAGGAGGACGAGAACGGGTAACCCGGCCGCCATGACGGCCCACGCGCGCGAAGATCAACTCATCTGGTGGCTGCTGAGCGGCGTCTTCGGACTCCTGTCCGCGGTCAACGTCCTGCTCGCGGTCACCGAGAGCACGACCTGGCCCTACCCGCTCGCGGCGATGCTCCTCGCCGCGAGCGCGTGGTGCGGCAGACAGGCCCTCAGACCTTCCCCGTCCTCTGGTGGGTCAGGTTCGAGGGCGCCCCGAACCGGAACGCCCGCACCCGATAGGTCGCGGCTTTCTCGTCTGGGAGCGTGATCACCCCGTAAGACGTGGTGTCCGGGTCGAGCTGCACGGCGACGCGGTAGTCCGCCGCGCCCGCGGGCCTGACCTCGATCAGGTACCCGTCCTCGTCCGACGCCCTGTCCTGCCAGGTGAACAGGACCCCGTTGGCGTGCTTCACCTCCGCCTCGAGCTCGCGCGCCGCCGCCTCGGGTGACGCCACGGGGTGCGTGCCCCCGCCGCCCCCGCGCGGCGCCGTCCAGTCCGGCCCCTCGACCTCCGGCACGTCGTCCCCCGGTGGCAGAGCGACGTCCACGGTGGCCGAAGCGGTTCCCGTGTACGGCCGGACCCGGTAGTAGAACGGGGTTTCCGGGATCAGGTCCGGGTGCCGGTAGGAGTTCTTCGCCGGTGGGCTGAACTCCAGGACCGCGTACTCGCCGTCCGCCGCGTTCGCGTACTCGACCACCTGCCCGGCCGCCCCCGGCTCCGGACGCCAGTGCAGCGTCACGTCGACGGGCGAGGTCAGCTCGGACGTCAGCACGGGGTCCTGCTGCTCCCGGCCGCAGGCAGCCAGGAACAGCAGTTCCACCAGGGTCACCCGCCCGATCACTTGCGCCAGAACCGCACGTTGCTCCAGACGACCGTGGCAGGTCCTTGGCCGCTGGACGTCCTGTAAGCGCCGAACTTGTCGTAGAAGCTCGTACCCGAGCTCGCGTAGGTGTGCGCGCGCGAGCCGTTGATGTACGTGCGGTGTTCCGTGGCCGTGTTGTGCACGGTGTTCACGCGAACGGTCGTGCCCACGGTCGCGCCGGTGGAGATGGTGGCGCCCCCGTGCACGGCGTACAGGCGGCCGCCGCGTTCGACGGCGAGCATCCAGAACGGTCCCGCGGTGGGGGCCTCCCGGAACGTCTGCTTGAGACTGACGCGGGTGCCGCCGAGACTCGTGATCCGGAAGCTGCCCTCGAACTGGCGCGTGCCGCCGGTGTAGGTGGCGTAACGCCGCTCGGCACGCTGGTCACCGCTCGCGGTGGAGCAGGTGAGCCGGAACGTCAGGTCGCTGACCGTGCCGCAGCCGCGTTCCTGGACGGTGAACGACGGCGAGTAGCTCGTCCACGGTCCGGTTTCGACCTGGGCCCGCGCCGGGGAGACCGGCACGAGCAGACCGGCTGCCAGTGCGATCCCCGCGACGACGCGGAGTCGTTCGGACATACCGACACCTCCTCAAGACGTGCTGAGGACAGCACGTTTCTCAGGGGGCGGTAGCCGGACTGTACCGGATAATGATCCGGTGTTCGACCTCCACCGCCTGCGACTTCTGCGCGAACTCTCCCGAAGGGGGACGCTCGCGGCCGTCGCGCAGGCGCTGAACTACAGCCCCTCGTCGGTGTCGCAGCAGCTGTCGTTGCTGGAGAACGAGGTCGGCGTGCCGCTCCTGGAGCCCGTCGGTCGTCGTGTCAAGCTCACCCCGCAGGCCGAGATCCTGGTGCGCCACACCGAAGAGGTCCTCACCCGGCTGGACCAGGCCGAGTCGGAGGTCGCCGCCTCGCTGCACGAGATCACCGGCACGCTGCGCGTCGCGACGTTCCAGACGGCGGCCCTGGCGCTGATCCCGGCGACGCTGGCGCGCATGCGGGACGAGCACCCGTCGCTGCGGATCGAGTTCCAGGTGCTCGACCCCGCGGAAGCGCTGTCCGCCTTGAACGCCAGGGACTTCGACCTCGTCTTCGTGGAGGAGTGGCCGGACCAGCCGGAGGCGCGGTTCAGCGGTCTCGAGTACCGGGAACTGACCCGGGACCCGATCCGGCTGGCCGTCCCCCGCGGACTCCCGGTCTCCGAGATCGGCTCCCACCCGTGGATCATGGAGACCGAGGGCTACCCGCAGCGGATCTTCAACGTGAACTGGTGCCGCCACAACGGTTTCGAGCCGGACGTGCGCTTCTCCTCCACCGACGTGCTGGTGAAGCTGCGGTTCGTGGAGCGGGGTCTCGCGGTCGCGCTGCTGCCGGACCTCGTCTGGTACGACCGCGAGATCACCGTCGACCTGCACGAGCTGCCGGAACCGAGGTCCCGGCTGCTGTTCACGGCGGCACGGGCAGGACGAGGTCAGCATCCGGCCGTGCGGGCTTTCCGCGAGACGCTGGCGCTTTCCGTAGCGCCGCTCCGACCCCGGCCGTGATCACGAGCGCGATGCCGAGCAACGAGACCACACCGAGGTGCTGGCCGAGCAGCAACGCCCCGGCGAGCGCGGCGGCGGCGGGTTCGAGGGCGAGCACGACGCCGAACGTGCTGGGCTGCAACGTCTTGAGCGCCCTGATCTCCAGGGTGTAGGGAACCGCGGACGCCAGCAGCGCCACCAGCGTGCCGAGCAGCAGCATCTTCGGCTCGAACAACGCGGTGCCGGCCGTCGACAGCCCGTACGGCAACGTCAGCGCCGCCGCGATCACACTCGCGCCCGCCAGCCCGCCGGTGCCGAGCCCCGCCGTCGCGACCTCGCGCCCGGCGAGCACGTAGCAGGCCCAGAACGCGGCCGCGATCAGCGCGAGCGCCACCCCGACCAGGTCGAGCTCCGAGCCCGTGTACTCGCGCCACCCGAGGACCAGCACGCCCACGAGCGCCAGCCCGACCCACACGAAGTCCCGCGCCCGCCTGCTCAGCACCGCGGCGAGCCCGAGCGGCCCGAGGAACTCGATCGTCACGGCCACGCCGAGCGGGATCCGGTCGAGGGCGAGGTAGAACGTGCCGTTCATGCCGGCCATCGTCATGCCGAGCACGAGCGTCTCCTGCCGGAACTTCGGCCGTACCACCACCGCCAGCACCAGCGCCGCGATGCCGAGCCGCAGGGCCGTGGCGCCCGGTGCGCCGACCTGGCCGAAGAGCTGGTTCGCGAACGCCGCGCCGAACTGCAGTGAGATGACCGAGCCGAGGACGAGGAAGACCGACATGCGGCCAGTCTTCGTGCTGCCTTCTGTTCAGTACAGCGAATGTTAATGAGCGATGTCGTTCGGTTTCTCCGACGGATTAGACTGGTCGGGCGATGAGACGCAAACCCACCTCCCCCCTCCCCCAGCGCCACGGCCTGGACGCCGCGCGGCTGAAGCTGCCCTCGGAAGGCCCGTGGCTGTCGCTGCGCGACCACCTGGTGGAGCGCCTGCCGCGCGTGGCCTCCTCGCGCATCGACGAGATGCTGGCGGAGGACCGGATCTGGGGCGTCTCCGGACCGCTCGGCCTCGACGCGCCGTTCGTGCCCGACTCCTACATTTGGTTCCACCGAGACCTGCCCGCCGAGGTACCGGTGCCGTTCGAGATCGGGGTCGTGCACCGGGACGACGACATCGTGGTCGCGGACAAACCGCACTTCCTCGCGACGATCCCGCGCGGGCAGCACATCATGCAGACGGCACTGGTGAAGCTGCGCGACTCGCTCGGCCTGCCGGACCTCTCCCCCGCGCACCGCCTGGACCGCGTCACGGCCGGGCTCGTGCTGTTCGTCGCGCGGCGCGAACTGCGGGGCAAGTACCAGACGATGTTCCGCGACCGCTTGGTGCACAAGGAATACGAGGCCATCGCGCCGTACGACCCGGCGTTGTCGCTGCCTCGCGTGGTGCGCTCGCGGATCGTCAAGGAGCGCGGGATCATCACCGCGTTCGAGGTCGACGGCGAGCCGAACGCCGAGACGCACGTGTCCCTCGTGGAGCACCGCGACGGGTTGGGGCGCTACCGGTTGCAGCCGTTGACCGGACGCACCCACCAGCTGCGGCTGCACATGTCCGGGCTCGGGGTGCCGATCGTGAACGACGACTTCTACCCGGTGCTGCGGGACCGGCCGCTCGACGACTTCTCGTCGCCGCTGCAGCTGCTGGCCCGCGATCTGTCCTTCGTGGACCCGGTGTCCGGGGTGCGGCGGTCCTTCCGCTCCCGGCTGGAGCTGTCCGCCTGGTCATGAGACGTGTGTGCGCACGGTCCCGATCGGCCGCGGTTCCCACACCTGCCCCATCCGTTCGAGCAGTCGCGCCGCGAGCGCGCTCATCCGCGGGTGCGTCTCGGTGAACGTCGCGACCACCCGCGCGCGGTACATCAGCCGGCCGCGCGCCGTTGTGCTGTACCAGAACCAGTCCTCGTCCACGACCCTGGCGAGGTGGTCGGTGCCGTCGCGTTCGGCGCGCTGCACCAGGGCGTCGCCCTGCACGAACCACCGCAGGCACGCGTCTTCGAGCGGGGCCGTGAACCCGCGCTCCTCGAAGTAGGCCTGCTCGGCGGCTTCGCGCAGCTCACGGGGTGCCTCGGTGACCGTGGCGCAGGTCGGGAAGCCGATGCGGAGGTAGACGACCTCGGTCAGGCCGTCGCCCAGCGCGGCGCCTTCGAGGTCGACGAACCTCGCGCCCTGCGGTGAGTACATGTCGTTGCCGGCGCACGGGTCGCCGTGCAGGAGGTCGAACTTCCCGGTGTCCTCGAAGACCAGTTCCTCCTCGGCTCCGCCGATCTCGACCTCCATCGCCCGCACGAACCGCAGGAACGGCGTCGGGTCCGGGACCACCTGGCGCGGCAGCAGACCGGCGTGCTCGGGGCCGGTGGCGCCGTGCAGCCGGGCGAGACCGCGGGCGTAGTCGACCACCCAGTCCTCGCGCGGCGGATCGGAGCGCAGCTTCTCCAGCACCACGGTCCGTTCGGCGTGGTCCACGGACAGGACGCGCGGCACCACACCCGTGTGCGCGGCCAGTCGCAGCGCCGTCACCTCGCGCTCGAAAGCGGCCTGGTCCGCCACCACCTGCTTGACGATCCGGTCGCCGTCCGCCCACACCCGCGACCGCACACCGCTCGGAAGCCGTTCCACGGAACAACACTATTCCACACGTTCGAAGAATTGTGTAACAACGTCCGCGAACCATGCGAATCCACCGTCGTGCAGAATCATGGGGAGCAAGCGGGACGATTACCGTCGCTGACCGGCATGAGATTCATCGCCGCGTTCGCCGTGTTCGGGTTCCACATCAACGCGGCCGGCTTGTGGCCCTATCCGGACGTGCCCTTCCGCCAGGGCGCGACCGGGGTGAGCTTCTTCTTCATCCTGTCCGGTTTCGTGCTCACCTGGTCGGCGAGGCCGGGCACCCCGGCACCGGTGGTGTGGCGGCGGCGAGCCGCGAAGATCTTCCCCAACCACGTCGCGACCTGGCTCGTCGTCCTGCTCGCGGTGTCGGCGACGCCCGCGGCGGCGCTCGCGAACCTGTCGCTGCTGCAGGCGTGGTTCCCCAGCGAAAGCGTCTACTTCGGCCTGAACACACCCGCGTGGTCTTTGTCGTGCGAATTGGCCTTTTACGCGGCTTTCCCGCTGCTCGTCAAGTGGCGGATGCGCACACCCTGGCTGGTCGCGTCGGCAATGGTGGCCGCGATCACGGCAATTCCGGCAATCGCGCTGACGATGCCGGGACACGTCGAATACTGGCTCGTTTTCGTCTTCCCCCCGGTGCGCGCCCTCGAGTTCGTCCTCGGCATGGCGATGGCGCGGGTCGTGCAGCAGGGGAAGTGGATCGGGGTGGGGCTGTGGCCGGCGACGGCGCTGTTCGTCGTCGCGTACGTCGGGTCCTGGTACCTGCCGGCGTCGTTCCCGTACGTCGCCGGCACGGTGGTCCCGCTGGCACTGCTGGTCCCGGCCGCGGCGGTCGCGGACCTCACCGGCGCGTGGTCGCCGTGGCGGTCGCGGTGGATGGTGTGGCTCGGGACCGTGTCGTTCGCGTTCTACATGGTCCACCAGATCGTCATCCGGGTCGCGGAGAAGGCCTTCGACGTGCGCGCGTTCCCGCTCGCCGCGGCGCTCGGGATGTTCGCGGCGTCGACGGTCGCGGCCTGGCTGCTGCACCGGCTGGTCGAGGTGCCCGCGGAACGGTGGATCCGCGGGGCACCCCGACCGGCTCGGGTCAGGCGAGCGTCAGCGCGTACAGCTCCACCCGCGGGTCGTCGGGCAGCGTCACCGAGCGGACCGTCTTCGACGCGTCCAGCCTCAGCGACTGACCGAACAGCCGGACCGGTGGCCCGTCAACGCCCTGTCCTGCCTTGATGCGGTGCGGCATCTCCAGGACCGCCGGGCCGCCGCCCGCCCAGTCCGGCACCGACGCGGCGACCTCGGCCGAGGTGCCGTCGGTGTACCAGACGGTGAACGCGGCGGACACCGGTCCGTTGTGCGACGAGCCCACGACGTGCAGCCACGAGTACCGGCCGGCGGGCAGCAGCAGCCCCTGGCCCCTCGCCTCCACGAAGTTCGGCGCCGTGCCGGTCGGGTCCGGCGCCTGGTAGGTGATGCCGCCCCACGTCACGGGGCCGGCCGGGGGCAGCAGGGCGGCGTCGTAGCTCCAGCCGCCGCCGTCGAAGTTGCCCGCGGCCGAGTCCGCGACCGTGGCCGTGCCGTCGTGGTTGAGCTCCGGCGTGACGTCCACCGAGCACGTCGAGAGCGCGCACAGGGCGGCCGGTTTGACCTCGACCACCGCCTTCAGCGAGATCGACTCGACCTGCACGGAGATCTCGTACGACCCCGGCGCCACGCCCGCGGGCACCGTGAACGTCAGCGGCACCGTCTTCTGCGACGGCAGGTGCCGCGACACGATGACGAACGGCTTGGCACCGTTCACCTCCCACCCGGCGGGTGCCGTCACGGCGGGCCGCACCGAGGTGGCGCCCGGCGACTGGGCCAGCACGTCGAGCTGCACCGTCAGCGACTGCGGGGAGTCCGAGGTCGGCAGCACGACCTCGGTGTTGCGCAGCGACGCGGACAGGGCTCGGCGCGAGTCCTGCTTGCCGTCGTTGAGCGACGGCGGCTCGTCCGAGCGCCCCGTGCCCCACGACGAGGGCTTCGACGACACCTCGTGGGTCAGCTTGCCGCCGCGCTGCAACGACGACCACGTCAGGTAGGTCTTGCGGACGTCGCGGCCGCCGAACGACACGCTCTTGACGTACCGGTTGGTGTCCGACACGCCCTTCGCCGTCACGCTCAGCGTGCCGCCCTGCGCGCCGTGCTGTCCGATTCGGACGGTCGCGGACTCGAACTGCGGTGACGACAGGGCGAGGAAGTCCGCGCCGTTGAACGTCGGGTAGAGCCCCAGCGACGAGAAGACGTACCAGGCCGACATCGTGCCCAGGTCGTCGTTGCCGGTCATGCCGTCCGGGCCGGTCGTGAACAACGTCATGGCCGCCCGCACGACCGTCGCGGTCTTCGACGGCGCGCCCGCCCACAGGTACATGTACGGCGCGAGCAGGTCGGGTTCGTTGTTCGGGTTGTAGGTCGGCTTGCCGTAGTAGTCGTACGGCTCGGTGATCCAGTCACGCCGCGCGGTGCCGGCGGGGTCGACGAGCAGCTTGTCGTAGGCGAAGAACGAGTCGAGGCGCTTCTCGGTCTCCTTGCGGCCGCCCATCAGCGCCACCAGCCCGGCCGGGTCCTGCGGCACCAGCCACTGGTACTGGTACGCGCCGCCCTCGTGGAACTGGTGCGAGGCGTCGACCGGGTTGTACGGCGCCAGCCAGGTGCCGGCGGCGGTGCGCGGGCGGAACTGGCCGATCGAGGAGTCCCAGAGGTTGCGGTACCACTGGCCGCGGTCCGCGAACATCCGCGCGTCCGCCTTCTTGCCGAGCCCCTCGGCCATCAGCGCGAGCGACGCGTCCGCGGCCGAGTACTCGAGGGCCGCGGAGGCCGGGTGCACGCAGTCGTTGTCGCCGCCCTTGTGCGCGCAGTCCTCGCCCAGTTCGAGACCGGACGGGATGTACCCGCGGTCGGCGTAGTAGGTGACGCCGGAACGGCCGTTGTACGGGGATTCGGCGGGGGGCAACGACGTCGCGTTCGCGCGCAGGAGCCGGTAGGTCTCCTCCTCGTACCCCTTCAGCAGCCCCTTCGACCAGGCCTCGACGAGGAACGGCGTGACCGGGTCGCCGGTCATGATGTTCGTCTCGGACGACGCGAGCGCCCAGCGCGGCAGCCACCCGCCGTCCCGGCCGCTGGCCACGACCGACAGCGCGACGTCACGCGCGACACGGGGTTCGAGGATCTGCAGCAACTGGTTCTGCGGCCGGTAGGTGTCCCACAGCGAGAAGTTCTGGTACGGCGTGTAGCCCGACGCCGTGCGCACCTTGCCGTCGAAGCCCATGTACCTGCCGTCGACGTCGCCGGCGAGGTTCGGGTGCAGCACCGAGTGGTAGAGCGCGGTGTAGAACGCGACCTGCCGGTCTCGCGGTCCGCCGGACACCCGCACGGCGTCGAGCTGCTTCTTCCAGACGTCCTTCGCCGCGGCGACCGTGCCGTCGAAGTCGTAGGACGGCGCCTCGGCCGCGAGGTTCTTCCGCGCGCCCTCGATGCCCGTGTAGGACAGGCCGAGCTTCAGCACGACATCGCGGTCGGCGGTGGCGTCGAACGTCACCCACGCGCCGTTCCCGCCCGTGCCGGCGGCGTCCCGCGACCCCGGCGTGGGAACGTTGCCCCGCCACGAGCCGAAGGACGCGAACGGGCGGTCGAACGAGGCCGTGAAGTACACGGTGTGCTCGTCCTTGCCCGCGCAGAACCGGCCGTTGCGCACCCGGCCCTCGATCGTCCTGTCGCCGACGACGTGGATCTCCGAGTCGAGCACCGTCTGGTTGGAACGCCCGGTGTTGAACAGGACGTTGGCCGCCCCCGACGCCGGGAACGTGTAGCGCTGCCAGCCGGTCCGCTGCGTCGCCGTGAGCTCGGCGTTCACGCCGTAGCGGGACAGCCCGACGCGGTAGTAGCCGGGCTGCGCGGCTTCGTCCGAATGGCTGAAGTCGGACTTGTAACCGTTGATGTCAACGTTGTCAACAGACCCGACGGTGGGCATGACCGGCAGCTCGCCCATGACGCCGCACCCCACACCCGACAGGTGGGTCTGCGAGAAGCCGTAGAGGGATGTGGCCTTGTAGTCGTACCCGCCCTGACCACCCGTGTCAGGGCTGACCTGGACCATTCCGAACGGCAGCGAGGCGCCCGGGAAGGTGTTGCCGAAGTTCTGCGTCCCCACGAAGGGGTTCACCAGGGACGAGGGGTCCTCGTCCGCCTGAGCCGCTTGCACGGGGACCGTCAACCCTAGTAACAGCCCGACTACAACCAGTGTCCGCATGAAAGGCAGTATCGTCCGTTCACCGCCGCGCCGACACCGTCCGAGGCCTGCGATGCGCGTTTTTGTCGCGGTGCCGCCTGTTCCTGTCGTGTTTTGTCAATCGTGGTCACCGCGAGGCGCCTGCGGTAAGCAGGTGTCATGCCCGCACAGCTCAACCACACCATCGTCCACGCCAGCGACCAGAACCGCTCCGCCCGCTTCCTGACCGAACTGCTCGGCCTGCCGGATCCGGTGCGCTACGGCCCGTTCCTCGTCGTCGAGGTCGCGAACGGCGTCTCCCTCGACTACATGACCAGCCAGGGCCCCATCACCGGGCAGCACTACGCGTTCCTCGTGTCCGAGGAGGAGTTCGACGAGATCTTCGGACGCATCCGGGAACGCGGCCTCGACCACTGGGCCGACCCCTTCCACAGCCGGCCGGGACAGATCAACCACAACGACGGTGGCCGCGGCGTCTACTGGAACGACCCGGACGGCCACGCACTGGAGATCATCACGCGTCCGTACGGGTCCGGCGCCTGACGAACCGGCTCACGCACCCAAAAGGTATAGACCACCTCTTGTGCTCGGAGCCTCTGCCTGCCACCGTGAGAGCGGTAACACGCAGTGGGCGCGGATGCTCCGAGGTGTGGTCGCCATGGCCGGAACACGCGCCGCCGCGCTGATCGGCGTGGTCACGCTCGTCCAGCCGGCGACGGCGGCGCCGCACATCGTCAGCGAAGCGCGTGTTCTGTCCCCGCAACGGGTTCCGCATCCACAGCGGCTGCACTGCCGACGCGACAAAACAGGTCTAGACCCTTGACTGGTCTGGACCAATAGTGCCAACCTCGGCACTGTTCACATCCTCGATTCCTCGGATGCACCAAGACTCCAGGAGTGGGTGACCTTGCTGAAAAAACGCATCTTGGCGTCTCTCGCGGCAGGGGTGATGGCGGCTTCTCTGGCCGTCATCGCGCCGACCGCGTCCTCACAGGCAGAAGTGTCCGCGCAGGCCTGCACCTTCACGGACTGGGTCCAGGGTCAGTGGTACACCACCGGCTCGATCGTGAGATTCGAAGGCAGGTACTACGTCGCCGAGCACGACAACCCGGGCTACAGCCCGACGGTCTCCACGTGGTACTGGGAGCCGACGAGCTGTGACGGCGGTGGTGGAGGTGGCGGCGGCGGCACCTGCACCAGCGCCACCGACTGGGTCGCCGGACGGCAGTACTACACCGGCAACATCGTGCGCTACAACGGTTCCTACTACATCGCCGAGCACGACAACCCCGGTTACGACCCGACGGTCTCGACGTGGTTCTGGGAGCCGCACAACTGCGGTGGTGGCGGCGGCGGAGGTGGCGGCGGCAGCTTCGTCGTCAGCGAAGCCCAGTTCAACCAGATGTTCCCCGGCCGCAACGCCTTCTACACCTACCAGGGCTTCGTCGACGCGGCGCGCACCATCCCCGCGTTCGGCACGACCGGTAGCGACACGGTGAAGAAGCAGGAAGTGGCGGCGTTCCTCGCGAACGCGTCGCACGAGACCGGTGGCCTCGTGCACATCGAAGAGATCAACAAGAACAACGACCTCTGCGACGAGAGCCAGCCCTACGGCTGCCCGGCCGGCACCTACGCCTACTACGGCCGCGGCCCGATCCAGCTGTCGTGGAACTTCAACTACAAGGCCGCCGGCGACTACCTCGGCCTGAACCTGCTGCAGAACCCGTACCAGGTGGCGCAGAACTCCACGACCGCGTGGCGGACGGCGATCTGGTACTGGATGACGCAGCGCGGCCCCGGTTCGATGACGCCGCACGACGCGATGGTCAACAGCGCCGGCTTCGGCCAGACCATCCGCAGCATCAACGGTTCCCTGGAGTGCGACGGCCGCAACCCGGCGCAGGTCCAGAGCCGCGTCTCGAAGTACCAGCAGATCACCGGCATCATCGGGGTGACCCCCGGCGGCAACCTCTACTGCTAGTGGTCGGCCGGACCAGGACTCGAGCGGTCCTGGTCCGGTCACAGCTTCACTGCATGACCATGGAGCTCAACGACCTGCTGCACGAACTGAACGACCAGCGCCGGACCTTCCGCATCACGATGCGGGGGCTCTCCGCGTCCGACGCGGTGAAGCGCGCGACGGCCAGCGAGCTCACGCTGGGTGGGTTGCTCAAGCACCTCACCCGGTGTGAGCGCAGCTGGACCCACATCCTGACCGAGCAGCCCCTCCCCCGCCCGGGATGCTGGACTCCGACCAGTACACCTGGACGGGCACGGACTTCGAGGGGCTGCTCGCGTCGTACGACGAGGCGGTGCGCGCGACCGATGAGGCCGTGCGCGCCGCCTCGCTCGACAAGCTCGTCCCGCTGCCGTCCGCGCCGTGGGACACGGACCCGCAGCCCATGTCGATCCGCATGGTCGTGCTGCACCTGATCCGGGAGACCGCGCAGCACGCGGGTCACGCGGACATCATCCGGGAAACGCTCGACGGTCAGTCGACGACCGCGTCCCTTCGCGAGTCCTAGGCCGCGAGCTGTTCCTTGACCTGCGCCAGCGACGGGTTGGTGAGCGCCGCGCCGTTCGGGAAGTGGACGGTCGGCACCGTGCGGTTGCCGCCGTTCACGCTCATCACGAAGTCGGCCGCTCCCGGCGTCTCCTCGATGTTGATCTCGACGTACTCGATGCCTTCCCGGTCGAGCGAGCTCTTCAGGATGCGGCAGTAGCCGCACCACGAGGTCGAGTAGACGGTCAGCTGGTCGGGAGCCATCAGGCGCACTCCTCGTCGGGGTCGGACGGTGTCACCGGTGTCAACGCGCCGCCGCGCGCGGTTCTTCCCGGGGCCCGCCGGCCCCGATCGTCAGGCAATCGTCAGGTCGATTCCGCACGCCTTCGGCCAGCATGGTTCCCGCGCGTCCGAGAATTCCGGCCGTGCATTTCATCGTGCATTCGAGTCGTGACCACCACACAATTCGGTCACCCATTCGGCGGCCCGTCACCACGGACGGTTTCCGCTATCGTCTGCATTCCGCCGCCGCTACCGCACCGCACAAAAGAAAGGCTGGCCATGCTGAAAACGGTGGCGGCTGCTGCCCTCGCGCTGTCCGCGGTCCTGACCGCGCCTGCCGCCCACGCAGCACCCGATGTCCCCGACTTCGTGACGATCGACGTCGTCACCGTGAACGGTTCCGGTTGTCCCGCCGGCACCGCGGCGGTCGCGGCCGCGGACGACCGCACGGCGTTCACGGTCACGTACAGCCAGTACCTCGCGCAGGCCGGGCAGGGCTCCGGCCCCACCGACTTCCGCAAGAACTGCCAGCTCAACATCAGGGTGAGCTACCCGCAGGGCTTCACGTTCGGCATCGCCCAGGCCGACTACCGCGGTTTCGCCCACCTGCAGCCGGGCGCCACAGGGACGGAAAGAGGCAACTACTACTTCCAGGGCATGTCGCAGGGCGCGAGCCGCACCCACACGTTCAACGGCCCGAAGAGCGACAACTGGCAGGCCACCGACCGCGCGCAGGTGTCGGAAATCGTCTACGCGCCGTGCGGTGAGGTCCGTCACCTGAACATCAACACGGAACTGCGCGTGAATGCGGGAACCGCGTCGAAGGCGAACAGCTTCATGACGATGGATTCCACCGACAACAGCGTGAGCACGAAGTACCAGTTCTCCTGGAAGCGCTGCTGACCCCGGCACCGATCGCCGCCGCCCGTTCAGCGTTGACCCCCAGACGGAAAGGTGCCCCATGCTCACGACACTGGCCGCGGCCGCACTCGCGATGTCGACGATCATCATCCCGCCCGGCGGCGCCCCCGGCGACACCCCGCCGCCGGACCACATCACCATCGACGTCGTGACGATCAACGGATCGGGCTGCCGGGCCGGAACCGCCGCCGTCGCCGTCAGCCCGGACAACAAGGCGTTCACCGTCACCTACAGCGAGTTCATGGCGCAGGTCGGCCCCCAGGCCCTGCCGACCGACTTCCGCAAGAACTGCCAGCTGAACCTGCGCGTCAACGTGCCGTCCGGCTTCACCTACGGCATCTCGTCGACCGACTACCGCGGCTTCGCGCACCTCGAACGCGGCGCCACGGCCCTGGAACGCGCGAACTACTACTTCCAGGGCATGTCGCAGACCGAGTACAAGCAGCACAACTACCGCGGCCCGTTCAGCGACGACTGGCAGGCGACGGACACGACCGACGTGGCCGCCATCGTCTACCACCCGTGCGGCGAGAAGCGGAACTTCAACATCAACACGGAGCTGCGGGTCATGGCCGGCACCTCCGACAAGAAGCTGACCAGCTTCATCTCGATGGACTCGACGGACGGGTCGATCGAGACGACCTACCACTTCGCGTGGAAGGTCTGTCCCCCACGAGGCCGTAGTCGTCCCGCCAGGTGCCGGGCATTCCGCGAACGGGGTGCCCGGCACGCCCCTGTCCTGAGAAGATCGGTCCCTCACGACGTCTGGGGGACGACGATGAAGCTGCACGCACTGTCCGGAGTGGACCTGGGGCCGCAGTTCCACGCGATGGTGAAGACGATTCGCACGGGGATGCTCGAGCCGCGGTACCCGCGCATCCCGGTGCTGTTCGACGACCTGGTGAGCACGTCGGCACGAGTGGACCTGGTGCGCTTGGCCACGATCGTGGCGCTCGAACAAACCGGCGAGAGCGTCGAGCTCATGCCGGCCAGCGCACGCGGTCGCCATGTGGGGCGCGAGTGCATGATCGGTGTCGCCGACAACGATGACGGCACGGTCCGCGTCACCGCGGCCGGGGTGCGGACCGACGTCCGGCCACCCTCCGAGGAGGACTGCCACCGCCTGCTGACCTCCGGCGTGCGCGGCACGGCGATGCGGTTCCCCGTCTTCCCGAGCTCGTGTCCCTCGCTGGTCGCGCGCGGCGACGGGCCGGACGAGCTCGTGCTGTGGCGGTGCGGCCTGGCGCCGGCGAAGTTCCGGCTGCCCGGACCGGTGCTCGCGGCGATCCACATCTCCGACACGTCCCGCGAGGAGCTGCTCGCGTTGATCGAGTTCAACGGCGAGCTGGTGTACGTGGCACCCGGTGAGGACCCCGCGACGAGCGAACTGCGCATCCAGGTCAGCTTCAGCGTCGACGCGGAGGCCGAGCGCGACCTCTCCCCGCTCTACCTGGACATGGACGAGCCCTGGCGTTACGGCGTCTACTTCCGCCGCGCCGGCAAGTGGTGGAACCTCCACCGCCGCGGCGGCAAGAACACGCTGAAGCAGTCGTCCGGAACGACTCACCAGCCCGGTTCCTGGCCCTGGCACGTCAAGGTCTACGGCGGCGACCGGACGGTCTTCGGACCGGGCTACTCCCACGCCGAGCGCCGGCGCGGCACCGACTGGACGGTGTCGGGGACGGAGTGGGAGGAGCAGGTCATCACCGCTCCGCCCGGCGAGCACGTCCTCGGTCTCACCGAGGTCGAGGGACAACCGGCGCTGCTGACCCGGGAGGGCGAGGTCGTCCGAGCACGGCGGCAGCACGACGTGCGCACGGTCGTCGAGTTCGAGGGACCCGTGATCCAGCACCACGAACTGCCGTGGGTGGCGGTGCAGCGCTCGGCTCACCTCGTCGAGGTCGTCGACGTCGCGACCGGCGCGGTGCTGCACCGCGTCGACACCGCCTAGATCAGGAAGCGGTACGCCGTCGACCCCGGCTCCACGTGCTGGATCCTGAGCGGGGACTCCTTCATCCGCCCCCACAGCAGGTCGTAGTCCTCGCGACGGCCGAGCTCGATGCACACCAGCGCGGCGCCGGTCTCCCGGTTGTCGCGCTTGACGTACTCGAACCGCACGATGTCGTCGTCCTTGCCGAGCACGTCGTCGAGGAACCGCCGCAGCGCGCCGGGCTCCTGCGGGAACTCGACGAGGAACCAGTGCTTGAGGCCCCGGTGGATCATCGAGCGCTCGACGATCTCGGCGTAGCGGGAGACGTCGTTGTTGCCGCCGGAGAGCAGGCACACCACGGTCGAGTCGGGCGCGACGGAGATCTCCTCCAGCAGCGCGGCCGAGGCCAGGGCGCCCGCGGGCTCGGCGATGATGCCGTCGATCTGGTACAGCTCGAGCATCTCGCTGCAGACGGCGCCCTCGGCGACGGTGAGCAGCTCGGCGCCGCTGTCGCGCACCATCGGGAACGTCACGTCGCCCGCGCGGCGGACCGCGGCGCCGTCGACGAACGAGTCCACCTCGGGCAGCGTCACGGGGCCGCCCGCGTGGACAGCGGCGATCATGCTCGCGGCGCCGGCCGGTTCGACGCCGATGATGCGGGTGCGCGGGAAGCGCTCCCTGAACCAGGTGCCGACGCCGGAGAGCAGGCCTCCACCGCCGACGGGCACCACGACGACGTCGGGGGCGCCGCCGAGCTGCTGGACGATCTCCAGGCCGACGGTGCCCTGGCCCGCGACCGTGCGCGGGTCGTCGAAGGCCGGGACCAGGGTCGCGCCCGTGGTCCGCGCGTACTCCTTGGCGAGGGCCGCCGCGTCGTCGTAGGTGTCGCCGTCGACGACCAGCTGGACCATGCCCTGACCGAGCGCGGCGATGCGGTCGCGCTTCTGGCGCGGGGTGGTGCGCGGGACGTGCACGCGGCCCTCGATGCCGAGGCGGCGGCACGCGTAGGCCATGCCCTGGCCGTGGTTGCCCGCGGAGGCGCAGACGGCGCCGCCGAACGCGAGCTCGGTCTGGCAGAGCAGGTTGAACGCGCCGCGCAGCTTGTAGGAGCGGCCGACCTGGAGGTCCTCGCGCTTGAACCACACCCGCGCGCCGGTGCGCTCGGACAAGCGCTGGTTCACCTCGAGCGGCGTGGTGCGGGCGACTCCACCGAGCCGGGCTGCGGCCGCGGACACCTCATCAGCGAAGGACATGTCAGTACATCTTCCGTGAACGACTCGGGTCTGGCACGCGTACTCCTGGAAGGAAGGGGGCGGTGCCCGTGTTTCGCCTTGTGGGCGTGCTGACGCTGCTCATGCTGGTCTCCGGGGTGCCCGCGCACGCCCATGGCGCGCCGACCGACCCCGCGAGCAGGGCGTTCCTGTGTTCGCCAGGTCAGCCCACAGCATCATCCTCGCCCTGCCGCGGCGCCATCGCGGCGGGGTTGCCGTCCGAGGAGTGGGACAACATCCGCCTGGCGGACGTCCGGGGGCGTGACGCGGCGATGGTCCCCGACGGCAAGCTGTGCAGCGCGGGCCTGCCGAGGTACGCCGGGCTCGACGTGCCGTCGGCCGCCTGGCCCGCGACGAAGCTCGGGAGCACCGCCTTCACCTACCGGGCGACGATCCCGCACCGGGGGTCGTTCCGCTTCTACGTCACGCGCGACGGGTACTCGCCCGCCCGGCCGCTGCGGTGGGCGGACCTGGAGCAGTTCCTCACCGTGCCCGCTCCCCCGCTCGTGAACGGCTCCTACGAGTTCCGGGTGCGCCTGCCGGAGAACCGGACCGGCCGCCACCTGATCTACACGGTCTGGCAGAACACGGACACGCCCGACACCTACTACTCGTGCACGGACGTGGAGGTCGCCGCACCGGCGGCACAGGCGGCACCCGCTCCCGTCGCCCAGCCCGCACCGGCGACCGGAGCCCCGGCCACGGCGCGGGCCCCGGTGAGCGCGTCCCCCACGCCGTCCGCACCGAGGTCGAGCACCCCGGAACCCGTTCCGGTCGCGTCGAGCGCCGGACGACCTCCCTCGAACGCGACGCGCCCCGGTCTCTCGGCCGTGGTCGCCGCGCTGGGCGGTCTCGTGGTGCTCGGCGGAATCATGTTGTGGCGCGGAAGAATTCTGTGAACGTCCCGGTCCCCAACAGGTCTAGACCTTCCCTACGCTGATCTCCGGGCGCGCAACCCGCGAGACGAAGGTGTGCGTGAATGGCTCGAAAACTGTTGGCGTCGCTGGTGATGCTCGCCGCGGCCCTCGTCCCGGCACCGGCCCACGCTGCCCCGTTCAAGGTGCTGGCGTTCTACAACGGCACGTTCGACGCGGCGCACGTCGCGTTCGTGAACGAGGCGAACCCGTGGCTCACCCGTGCCGGTCAGGAGAACGGCTTCACCTACGAGGCGACACGGGACTGGAACCGCCTGAGCACCCTCACCCCGGCCCAGGCGCAGGTCGTCGTCTTCCTCGACGACGCGCCCACCGGAGCCTCCGCACGCGCCGGGTTCCAGCGGTACGTGGAGCAGGGCGGCGCCTTCTTCGGCTTCCACGTGAGCGCGTTCACGCAGAACGCGAACGAGTGGTCCTGGTACCACAACACCCTGCTGGGCAAGGGGAACTTCGTCGGCAACACCTGGGAACCGACCACCGCGGTGCTGAAGGTGGAGAACCGGACGCACCCCTCGACCCTGCGCCTGCCGGAGCGCTTCACCTCGTCGGTCAGCGAGTGGTACAGCTGGTCGCGTGACCTGCGCACGAACCCGGACATCCAGGTCCTGGCGAGCGTCGACCCGTCGAGCTTCCCGCTCGGCACCGACCCGGACCAGCAGTGGCGCAGCGGGTACTACCCGATCATGTGGGCCAACCGGAACTTCAAGATGATCTACGCGAACTTCGGCCACAACGCGATGGACTACGTCAACAACGTGCCGAAGTCGTCGACGTTCGCGAGTCCCGCGCAGAACGACTTCCTGGTCGACAGCCTGCTCTGGCTGGGCGGCGGCACCCCGCCGCCGCAGGACGGGTGGAAGACCGCCACCAACCGCGGCAACGGCAAGTGCGTCGACGCGCGGGCGGCGGGCACCGGCAACGGCACGGTCGTCCAGCAGTACACCTGCAACGGCACCACGGCGCAGAACTTCCGCGCGGTGGCGACGACCGACGGCTACTCCCGGCTCGAGTACCGCAACAGCCCGGCCAAGGTGCTCGACGTGAGCGACGTGTCCACCGCGGACGGTGCCGGCGTCCACCTGTGGGACCACGTCGGCGGCGCCAACCAGCAGTGGCGGGTCACCACGGGTGCGGACGGCCACTCGACGCTGACGGCACGCCACTCCGGCAAGTGCCTCTCCGCCCCGCCGAGCGGCGCCGACGGCGTGCAGCTGGTCCAGGCGACCTGCGACGGGTCGGCGGCTCAGTCGTTCCGGCTGGCCTGAGGCCCGGTCACGACCACGCGTTCGCCCGGTCTCCCGGTGAAGGAGGCCGGGTCGGACGCGCCCAGGAAGCCGTACATGTCGTTGAGCTGGTGCAGCGCCTGCACCGCGTCCCGCCACACCGGGCACGGCCACGCCCGGTGGCGCCCGTACCAGGCACGGCACGACTTGCACCGGTGCCGCTCGTTCGGCTCGTGCACCCGCAGCAGTCCCCGCCACCACGGCAGCGCGTCACGAAGGCGCTCGCGCAGTTCGAAGACCTCGTGGGGCGACTCCGTCCGGGCGAGCTGGTCCATGGTCTCGTAGACGACGTCGACCACGGCCCGGTGGAAGGCTTCCTGTCGTTCAGCCAGTGCCATGTCCCGAACCCTCCGCGGCCTGGTGAGCGGGTGGACTGCCATGACCGTGCCCACTCGCGCGGACACCCTCCGCAGTTGAGACAGGCACGGGTGGGAGTCTATGTTGGGCAAGAGCGGAGTTTCAACTGGCGAAAATCCACATTCCAGGTCTTCATTTTCTTGGGTGGAGACCACGGCAAGCGCGACGGAGGCCAGGCGATGGCGGGGGAACGGTCCCTGGCGGACAGGCTCAACCACCTCTTCGCACGCCACACCACCCGCTGCGGCCAGGAGTACAGCAACGAGCAGGTCGCGGCCGCGATCGCCGGCACCGGCGTCACCATCTCCCAGAGCTACATCTGGCAGCTGCGCAAGGGCAAGAAGGACAACCCGACGTTCAAGCACCTGCAGGCACTGGCAGGCTTCTTCGGTGTGCCCGTGAGCTACTTCTTCGACGACGAGGTCACCGACCGCGTCGACGAGCAGCTGAAGTCGTTGCAGGACGAGCAGTCGCGTCTGAACGAACTCACCTCGGGCAGCGACGCACAGCTCATGGCGATGCGGGCGGGCGAGCTGTCGCCGGACCGCCGCCGCCTCGTCATGGAGCTGCTCGACGTCGTCTACCGACAGGAACAGGCCGAGCGCGGCGAGGGATGACCCGTGGCAGAACGCGATCTGCGCAGGCGGTGCCGCCGCCTGCTGAACGAACTCGACATCCAGCCCCCGCTCGACGTCTCGGAGCTCTGCCGCCGGGTCGGTGACCAGCGCGGCAAGCCGATCCGGCTGATCGCGCACCCGATCCCGGTGCCCGGCCCCTACGGCGTGTGGATCGCCACCGCCAAGGCCGACTACATCCTGTACCAGCAGGAGACGTCGAAGGCGCACCAGAACCACATCATCCTGCACGAGCTGGGGCACCTGCTGGCCGGTCACACGAGCGACGAGCAGGACGACGACCTGCTCACGGGCCTCTACCCGGACCTCGCGCCGGACGCGGTGCGCAGGGCGTTGCGGCGCACCTCCTACGACTCCGAGCACGAACGCGAAGCCGAGACGGTGGCGACGATCATCCTGGAGTGGGCGTCGGTGCTCGACAAGGTGGCGCCGCGGGCCTCGGAGGGCCCCGCCCGGCGCATGTCGTCCTCGCTCGCCGACCGGCTGGGGTGGCTCTGACGTGGAGTACCTGAAGGAGACCCAGGGCATCGTCGCGTTCTCCGCGCTCGCGGTGGCGCTGTACCTGCTGGTCCGCCGGCCGCGCGACCCCCGCCTGCGGTCGGTGACGGGTCTGGTCGCCGGCTGGGCCGTCGGCTACCCGTTCGGGCGGGCCGCGGCGAGCGGGCGGTGGTTCCTCGGCCTCGACCCGATGGTCTGCCAGCTCGTCCAGCACTCGATGCTGCAGATCGGCGTGTACGGCCTGATCTGCTTCTTCATCTTCTCCGCGCTCGACGACGCGAGGGCGAAGCGCCAGGCGTTGCTGCAGCTCGTGCCGTTGGCGCTGTGCATCAGCGTGATGACGTGGGCGGTGCTTGCGATCCCGGACGACCTGCGCGTGGCGGCGGCCCGCGTGCCGAACTCGCTCGGCGGCGGGCCGACCGGCGTCCTCGCGATCACGGTGTTCTACGCGCTGGGCAACGGGTTCCTGCTCTACGGCTTCGCCACGATGTTCGTGTGGTCGCGGCGCTACGCCCGCGGCGCCGAGCCGAGGCTGCGCCGGGGCCTGCTGATCACCTCGACCGGCCTCGCGCTGCTGGTGCCCGCCGACGCGATCTTCGTGGCGTCGAACGTCTCCCGCTACTTCGGCGAGCCGCTCCCCCGCTGGCTGCTGACCACCGCGGTGTGGTTCCTGCTGCCGGGCGTGCTGTTCTGCGTCGTCGGCGTCATCTACCCGATCATCGCGATGCGGATCGCCGCCACGAGGCTGTGGCTGCGCCACCTGCGCGCCTACCACCGCCTGGCTCCACTGTGGAGGCTGCTGCACGAGTCGTTCCCCGAGGACGCCCTGCACCGCGTGCCGTCGCGGCGGGACGCGTTCTCGCTGCGGGGCGTGCACCGGCGCTACTACCGGCGCGTGGTCGAGTGCCGCGACGGCCTGGTGCGGATCAGCCCGTACGTCGCCGAGACGCCGGAGGAGCTGCCGTTGTCGGAACGGCTGCGGGCCGGGCTGGAGGCGCGCCGCACGGGTGCGGTGACCCTGCGGCGGCCCATCGCGCTCGCGATCCCCGAGGACGACGGCATGGACGCGGACGTGCGGGAGCTCGAAAAGCTCGCGGTGTCCCTGCGCTGAGCTTATGGTCCCTCCGTGGACCTGCCCGTGATGCCGCCGGTGAAGCCGATGCTCGCGAAGTCCGTGCCCGAGCTGCCGTGCGGGGACGGCCTCGCCTACGAGCCCAAGTGGGACGGCTTCCGCTGCATCGTGTTCCGCGACGGTGACGAGGTCGAGCTGGGCTCGCGCAACGACAAGCCGCTCACCCGCTACTTCCCCGAGGTCGTCGAGCTGCTCAAGCGGGCGCTGCCGCCGCGGTGCGTGGTCGACGGCGAGATCGTGCTGGTCACGCCGTCCGGGTTGTCGTTCGACACGCTGCAGCTGCGGCTGCACCCCGCGGCCTCGCGCGTCCGGAAGCTGTCGGTGGAGACGCCGGCGAGCTTCGTGGCGTTCGACCTGCTGGCCCTGGGCGACGCCGACGTCAGCGGGCTCCCGCTCGCCGAACGCCGCACGATGCTCGAGGACGCCGTCATCGAGGTCCCGGGCTTCTACCTGACACCGTCCACGGCGGACCCGGACGTGGCGCGGGACTGGTTCACGCGGTTCGAGGGCGCCGGGTTCGACGGGGTGGTGGTCAAAGCCCTGGACGGCGTCTACGAGCCCGACAAGCGCGTGATGTTCAAGGTGAAGCACGAGCGGACGGCCGACTGCGTGGTCGCGGGCTACCGGCTGCACAAGGACGGCGAGTCGGTCGGGTCGCTGGTGCTCGGGCTCTACCGCGACGGCGAGCTGCACAACGTGGGCGTGGCCAGCAGCTTCACCGCGGCCCGGCGGCGCGAGCTGGTCGAGGAGCTCGCACCGCTGCTCAACCCCTCCGAGCACCCGTGGAGCACGTGGGCGACGTACGAGGGTCCCGGCATGAACAGCCGGTGGAACCCCGACAAGCAGCTTCAGGTCGTGCTGGTGGAACCGAGCCGGGTCGCCGAGGTGCGGTACGAGCACGTGCAGGGCGGACGGTTCCGGCACACGGCGCGCCTGGTGCGGTTCCGCCCCGACAAGGAGCCCGCCGACTGCACGTACGAGCAGCTCGAGGAGGTGCCGCCCGCCGAGCTGGACGCCCTGTTCGGCGAGGCGGAGAGGCGGCGGACAATCGAGTCGTGAAGGTGATCAGGCGGGACGGCACGCACGAGATCGAGATCCAGCGGTCGCGGTTCCTGTGCCACGTCGCCCGCGTCACCTCCGACGCGGAGGCCTCGGAGTTCTTCGCCCGCGTGCGCAAGGAGCACTGGCAGGCCACGCACAACTGCACGGCGTTCCGGACGGCGGACACGCAGCGCTCGTCCGACGACGGCGAACCCGCCGGGACCGCCGGTGTGCCGATGCTGGAGGTGCTGACGCGGCGCGACCTGGTCGACACCGCGGTCGTCGTCACCCGCTACTACGGCGGGATCAAGCTGGGCGCCGGTGGCCTGGTCCGGGCCTACGGACGGGCCGTGTCGGAGGCCATCGACTCGTTGGGCACGCTCACCCGCGAACGGCACGAGAGCGTCCTTCTCGCCGTGGAGCACGATCAGGCGGGGAAGCTCGAGAACGCGTTGCGCGCGGCCGGGTACCACGTCGCCGACACGGACTACGGCCATGACGTCACCTTCACCGTCCTCACGAAGGACCCGGACGGTTTCGAGGCCTGGCTCGCCGCTGCGACGGGCGGTGCGGTGACCGCCATCAGGGGCGAGCCCGTGGACCTCGACGTCGCCGACTAGGACCGGGACCCCGTCGTGCACCACCGGAAGTCCGGCGTGCGCCTGCCGGAGCCCCGGACGAGAACGAGCCCCGCCGGCGGGGTGCCGGCGGGGCTCGTCGCGGTGGTGCCTTACGTGCAGGGAACGACGTCCGGGTCGGCGCCCGCCTTGGGCACCCACCGCACGTTCGCGAACGAGGCCTGGAACGCGCCGTCCGTGTAGACGAGGAACGGCGTGTTGACCAGCTCCAGGTCCAGCCCCTTGTCGGTGAAGCAGGAGACCGGCACCTTGACGGTCGCCTTCTGCCCGATCGGCAGGTTGCGGAACGCCTGCGTGGCGTCGATCTCCGCCAGGCACGGGTACACGCAGTGCGCGCTGATGACCGTGCGGTTGGCCGGGGCCTGGTGCACGATCACGTCGAACTGGATGGCCGCGTTGGCGTTGCCGTAGCCGCGCAGGTCGCTGGGCGCGGGGCTCTGCAGGTACACCTGGGCGGGGCCGGTGCCGGTCCACGTCGTCTTGAGCGCGTCCTGCTGGACGTTGACGTCGGACTGCACGACGTTGATCTCGGCGTGCGAGGCCTGGCCGTCGGGGCCGACCGCGGTGCCGCCCCAGTTCTCCGCCGAACCGATCATGCTCTGGTACGGCGCGATGTCCGTGCGGTTGAAGATCTCCAGGTCGTCGGTCGCCGTGCCGCCGCCACCACCGGAGCACAGGGCGCCGGGGCTGGTCTCGTCGAGCGTGCCGACGTTGCCGGTCTGCCAGTCGCGCAGGCCGTAGCCGAGCTGGAACAGCGGCTTCTTGGCGGGCTCACCGGGCAGCGCCGGGCAGGCCTCGCCCGGCCACGAGTAGGACAGCTTGCCGCTGAAGCCGTTGTGGCGGCCCTTGATCAGCAGGTCCGCGATGCCCTGGCCCTCGGTGCCCGGCAGCCAGGCGGCCACGAACGCGTCGGAGCGGTTGAGCTCCTTGTTCATGTAGAGCGCGCGGCCACCGACGTAGACGGTGATGACCGGCTTGCCCTTGCCCGAGACCTTGTCGAGCACGGCGAGGTCCTGCGGGTGCAGGCGGGCGGCCTCGAACGACCGCTTGCCGAGGTCGCCCACGCCCTCCGCGTACGGCGTCTCACCGATGACGGCGATGACGGCGTCGAACTGCGCCGGGTCGACCCCGTCCGCGGTCTCGGCGAACGTGACGTTCGCGGCGCCCAGGGTGTCCTGGATGCCCTTGAGGATGCTGGTGGCGTTCGGGAAGTCGGCGTTGGTGTTGCCGGTGCCCTGCCAGGACAGCGTCCAGCCACCCGTCTGGTTCGAGATGTTGTCGGCGCTCTTGCCGACCACGAGGACCTTGCTGCGCTTGGACAGCGGCAGCACGCGCTTGTTGTTCTTCAGCAGCACGGCGGACTCGCGCACGGCCTCACGGGCCAGTTCCTTGTGCAGCAGCGCCTTCTGCTCACCCGCGTGCTCGCGCAGCGAGGGCTTGGGGGCCTCGAACACACCGGCGCGCAGCTTGACGCGCAGGATGCGGGTGACGGCGTCGTCGATGCGGGCCATCGGGATCTCGCCGGCCTCGACCTGGGCGATCGTGTTGCTGATGAACGCCTTCCAGTCGTTCGGCACCATGATGATGTCCATGCCGGCGTTGATGGCCTGCGCACAGCTGGAGTTGGTGCAGCCGGTGACCTGGCCGATGCCGTTCCAGTCGGAGACGAGCAGGCCGTCGAAGCCCATCTTCTCCTTGAGGATGCCGGTCTGCACGTACTTGCTGCCGTGCACCTTGCCCTCGTTGATGACGTCGTTCGTCCAGCTGTTGAACGAGATCATCACCGTCTGCGCACCGGCGGCGAGGGCACCGTAGTAGCCCTGGCCGTGCACGTTGATCATCTTCTGCTCGCTGGACGGGTTGACGCCCTGGTCCTTGCCACCGATCGTGCCGCCGTCACCGAGGAAGTGCTTGGCGGTGGCGATCACGCCGTCCTCGCCGATGCGCTTCTTCGCGTTGTCCTGCAGGCCCTTGACGGCCTCGTAGCCGTAGGCGCGGGTGATCCGCGGGTCCTCGGAGAAGCCCTCGTAGGTGCGGCCCCACCGGTCGTCCTCGACGACCGCGAGCGTCGGCGCGAACGCCCAGTCCTGGCCCGTGGCCCGGATCTGCTCGGCGGTCGCGGCGCTGATGTCGCGGACCAGGCACGGGTCGTGCGCCGCACCGAGACCGATGTTGTGCGGGAACACCGTCGAGCCGAAGACGTTGTTGTTGCCGTGCACCGCGTCGATGCCCCAGATGACGGGGATCTTGGTGCGCGACTGCTTCGAGGCCTCGAAGTAGGCGTCGGCCAGCGCGAGCCAGTCCTGCGGGGTGGCGCGCTTGTTGCCGCCGGGGAAGCTGCCGCCACCGTTGAGCACGGAGCCGAACCCGTAGGTCTTGACGTCCTCCGCCGTGATCGCGGCGATCTCGGGCTGCGTCATCTGGCCGACCTTCTCGGCCAGCGTCATGTCCTCGAGGATCGCCTTGATGCGGGCCTCGTCCTTGCGGTCGCCCTTGAGCTGGCTCTCGACCTTCGGCCAGTCCTTCAGCGTGGGCAGGGACTTCTCGATGCGGGCGCACCCGTGCTCGGTCTTGGGCTGCCCGATGACCGTCTGCTTCGGTCCGTGCCGCTGCGCTTCCTGCGCGACGGCGGCCGAGGTCGCGCTGGCGGCGAGCGTCAGCCCCAGCACTGCGGCGAGAGTGCTTCTCCATTGCATGCCGCCGATCCTCAACGGCGTGTTACGTCCACGTCAATGGGAACGCTCTCACGACTTTGTTCCGGAACCGTTCAGGAGGAAGTTCCCCTATCGGGCTTGTTCGGTCGTGTGCGGTTTTGGTGGCGGGTGCGGGGTGGTGTGAGTGGGCACGTGTGCGGCCGGGCGGGTCGGCTCGCGTCGGCCGGTTCCTGTTCCGGCGGAGGAGTCAGCCGCAGGTCGAAGCCGTGTCATCGGACGGGCTCGGTCAGGACTGGCTCGTCGGTTCGGCGGACGACCATCCGCCCGTCCCCGGTCTCGTCGATGCAGACGTCGTCCGGGGTTTCCTCTGTCCCGGCGGGAAGTATGCGTGCCCGATGAGAAGACGTCGCGCGGATGACGACGGCCCCCGGCTCCGTGTGGAGCCGGGGGCCGTCGAGGAGGTGGTCAGCCCGCGAGGGCGCGGACTCGGCGCAGGACCTCGTCGGCGCCGAGGGTGCGGGCCACGGCGTGCAGGTCCGGGCTGGCCTTCGAGCCCGTCAGGGCGACGCGGATCAGCTGTGCGGCCTCGCGGATGGAGCCCGGGTAGGCGTCCGGGTTCTTCTTGTACTCCTTGGGGTTCGGCGCGAAGCCGTGCTTGGTGGCGAGTTCGCGGATCTGGCCGAACCACTCCTGGCCGTCCTCGAGGTCGGCGTAGCCGTCGGCGAAGTCGGAGGCGAAAGCGGCGATCAGCTCCGGGGACAGGCCGCCGAGGCGCTCGTCGGTGCGGTCGGAGACCAGCGGGAAGAGCGACGGGAAGAAGAAGCCGTAGGCCGTGCGGAAGTCGGACCACTTGCGGAGGTCCTTGCGCGGGTTCGCGACCTCCGGGCCCCGCTCCACCCGCAGGGCGGCGAGGGCGGCGTCGCGCTCGGTCGCGAGGACCGTCACGAGCTCCGGGTCGTAGGTCCGCGCCCACTCCGAGACGCGGGAGATGATCTCCTCGCCGGAGAGGGTGGCCACGTAGTCGGCGCAGATGTCGTCGAGCTTCACGAGGTCGACCAGGGGGCCGGCCACGCCGCACTCGGCGAGCGAGATCGGGGCCTGCAGGGCCTCGGCCAGCGGCAGCTCGGCCAGGCGGGCGTTCACCAGGCCGCGCATGTAGTACCGCACGGCCTCGGCCGGGAAGCCCGCCTCGATGAAGAACTCGACGGAGGCCTCGGGGTCCTTGCGCTTCGAGAGCTTGCGGCGGGAGCCGCCCTGCTGCTTCATCAGCGGCGCGATGTGGGCGTACTCGACGCGCTCGAAGCCCAGGGCGTCGAAGAGCTGCAGGTGGGTCGGGACCGAGGAGATCCACTCCTCGCCGCGGATCACCAGGTTCACGCGCATCAGGTGGTCGTCGACGGCGTGCGCGAAGTGGTACGTGGGCAGGCGGGGCGACTGGTCGGACGCCTTGAGGATGACGACGTCGTTGCGGTTGGCCTCGTGCTCCAGCTCGCCGCGGATCGCGTCGGTGAACTTCGTGCGCTCCCCCGCCTTGCCCGGCGAGCGGAAGCGGACGACGTACGGACGGCCCGCCTCGAGCGCCTCGGCGACGTCCTCGGCCGTCTTGTCGCGCCAGATCGCCCAGCGGCCGTAGTAGCCGGTGGGGAGCTTCGTGGCCTGCTGGCGGGCGGTGATGTCCGCGAGCTCGTCCTTCGTCGCGAAGCAGAGGTACGCCTTGTCCTCGCGGAGCAGCTCGCGCACGTACGTCAGGTAGATCTGCTCGCGCTGCGACTGGTGGTACGGGCCGTACGCGCCCACGGCGTCGGCCTCGTCGGGCTCGATGCCGAAGTAGGCGAACGCCCTGGTGAACTGCTCGACGGCACCCTCGACCTCACGCGCCTGGTCGGTGTCCTCGACGCGCACGATGTACGAGCCACCGGAGTGGGACGCGACGTCGCGGTCGATCATGCCGACGTACAGGCCGCCGATGTGCAGGAACCCGGTCGGCGACGGGCCCAGGCGGGTGACCTTCGCGCCGTCGCCCAGGCCGCGGGGCGGGTACTGCTCCTCCCAGTGGGACGGCTCGGGCAGGTCCGAGGGGAACAGGGCGTCGACGACGGCACGGTCGAGCATCGCTGAGGGTCTCCAAAACCGGGGAAAGAAAGTCCTCCCAGGTTATCAATGCCGACGGCCGGGGAAAGCCACTGGGCATGAAGGCAGTCACTTGGCACGGCAAACGAGACGTCCGGGTCGACAGCGTGCCCGACCCGATCCTCAAGGAGCCCGAGGACGTCATCGTGAAGATCACGTCCAGCGGCATCTGCGGGTCGGACCTGCACCTCTACGAGGTCCTCGGCCCGTTCCTGACCGAGGGCGACATCCTCGGGCACGAGCCGATGGGCATCGTCGAGGAGGTCGGGCCGCAGGTCACCGACGTCAAGCCCGGCGACCGGGTGGTCATCCCGTTCAACGTCTCCTGCAACACGTGCGCGATGTGCACGGACGGCCTGCAGAGCCAGTGCGAGACGACGCAGGTGCGCGAGCACGGCTCGGGGGCCGCGCTGTTCGGCTACACGAAGCTCTACGGCCAGGTCCCCGGCGGGCAGGCGGAGTACCTGCGGGTCCCGTTCGGCAACACGCTGCCGATCAAGGTGCCGGAGGGCCCGCCGGACGACAGGTTCGTCTACCTCAGCGACGTGCTGCCCACGGCGTGGCAGGCGGTCGAGTACGCGGACGTCCGCCCCGGGTCGACGGTCGCCGTCCTCGGTCTCGGCCCGATCGGCGACATGGCCTGCCGGGTCGCGCGGCACCGCGACGCGCGCGTCATCGGCATCGACCTCGTCCCCGAGCGCTTGGCCCGCGCGAAGGCCCGCGGCATCGAGACCGTCGACCTGCGCGGCGCCGGCAAGCGCCTCACCGAGGTCGTCCGCGACCTCACGAAGGGCCGCGGACCCGACGCCGTGATCGACGCGGTCGGCATGGAGGCCCACGGCGCGCCCGCGGCCAAGATGGCGCAGCAGCTCACGGGCCTGCTGCCGGACGCGGTGGCGCAGCGGTTCATGAAGGAGGCCGGCATCGACCGCCTCAGGGCCCTCTACAGCGCGATCGACATGGTGCGCCGCGGCGGCACGATCTCGATCGTGGGCGTCTACGGCGGCATGGCGGACCCGATGCCGATGCTGACCATGTTCGACAAGCAGATCCAGCTGCGCATGGGCCAGGCGAACGTGTGGCGCTGGGTGCCGGAGATCCTGCCCCTGCTCACCGACGACGACCCGCTGGGCGTGGACGACTTCGCGACGCACCGCCTGCCGCTCGACGACGCCCCGAAGGCGTACGAGACGTTCCAGAAGAAGAACGACGGCATGGTCAAAGTGCTGCTCAAACCTTGATCGGCATATCCTGCCCCGCATGGCCAAGTACCTGGACGTCCACCCGGTCAACCCGCAGAAGCGCGCCATCGACCAGGCCGTGCGGATCCTGCGGGAGGACGGCCTGATCGCGTACCCGACGGACTCCTGCTACGCGCTCGGCTGCCGCCTGGGCAACAAGGACGGCATCGACCGCATCCGGGAGATCCGCAAGCTCGACGACAAGCACCACTTCACGCTGATGTGCGAGAACTTCGCGCAGCTCGGCCAGTTCGTGGTGGTGGACAACGCCGTGTTCCGCGCGGTCAAGGCCTCCACACCCGGCAACTACACGTTCATCCTGCCCGCGACGAAGGAGGTGCCGCGCCGCATGATGCACCCGAAGAAGAAGACGGTGGGCGCGCGCATCCCCGACCACCCCGTGACGCGGGCGCTGCTCGAGGCGATGGGCGAGCCGCTGCTCACGTCGACGCTGCTGCTGCCGGACGAGGCGGAGCCGCTCGTGCAGGGCTGGGAGATCAAGGAACGGCTCGACCACGTGGTGGACGCGGTGATCGACTCCGGGGAGTGCGGCACCACGCCCACCACGGTGGTGGACTTCTCGAGCGGCGAGGCCGAGATCATCCGCTACGGCGCGGGCGACCCGGACCGCTTCGAGTAGCGCGTGGACTGTCGTGCGACGGGAACGGTGGCGGCTTCGGCCGCCACCGTTCCCTGTGGACGGAGCTGCGGCTACGACACGACGAGCGCGTAGTCCGCGTCCGTCGCCGCCGTCTCCACGTGACCGTCCACGTTGACCGCGGTCGCGATGACCTCGACGGTCCACGTGCCCGCCGCGGCCGTCTGGACCAGCACGTTCTCCACGGTGTCGACGGTGTTCGCGGAGCCGCCGGACGTGGACCAGTTCCCGGCCAGCAGACCGTTGTTGCCCCAGTAGACGGTGCCGTTCGGGGCCGTGACCTTGAGCGTCAGGTCGTTGACGGTCGCCTTGGCCGCGGTCGGCGAGCCGGCCGGGTCGGTGTAGGCGAGCGTGGCGCGCAGCGGCGTCTGGCCGTTGGACGTCACCGTGTACTTGCGCGTCTGGCCGGTGGTGACGAGGTCGGTCTCGTTCACGAGCACCGGCAGCTTCCAGCCGCCCGCCTTGGCGCGGTCGTAGAGGTTGCGGACGGACGCGGTGCCCCAGCCCTGGTGCGTGCGGGTCTGGTCGTGCGTGGTGCCGGAGAACGCGTGCTGGTCCGCGGTGTTGATCAGCAGCGCCTTGGCGGTCGCGGCGTGCGGGCGCGCGGCGAAGACGTCGCGGCCCTTGCCGGGGCCGCCGTCGAACACGCCGTCGGCCCACATCTGGAACAGCAGACCGGCGTTGCCGCAGGTGATCGGCGTGGCGCCGGAGGTGCCGCCGAACGACGTGGTGTAGGCGGTGTCGCTGGTGGAGGTCGTCGTGTCGATGCGGTCGTAGAAGTTCGACAGCTCCGGCTTGATGCGGCCGTCCGCGGCGGGGCCGATCGACGCTCCGCCGTTCCACCTGTCATCGGTCCGCGAGGCGGTGTTGTAGTGGTAGTGGCCGCCGACCGAGAGCACGTTCTTCGCCCACGCCTGCGGGCGCGAGCTGCGGGTGCCCGCGTTGCTCTGCGACTGGCAGATCAGGATGTCGTGGTCGAACACGATCCGGTCCATCTGCTGCGAGATCGAGTTGTACGACGTGGTCAGCGCGTCGCCCCAGCTGTTGCTCTGGAACACCGCGCGGTACTGGCCGGCCGGGTCGACGAGCTGCCGGGTGTGGGCGTAGCGGTCACCGGAGCCGTAGATCGCGAAGATGCCCTGCGCCTCGGGCAGCAGGCCGCGGTGCGCGGACGAGACGCCGGACGCGAAGATCTGCCCGTACGTCGACGTGCCGTGCGAGGTGCTCGTGGAGTTGCCGGTGTGCATCAGCGGCGGACGCGCGCGGAACTCCTGGTGCGTGGTGCGCAGGCCGCCGTCCATCACCTCGCCCCGCACGCCCCTGCCCCGGTAGCCACCCACGCTCTCGACGTAGTTGGCGCCGGAGGACTCCCGCGAGATGGCCATGTCGGTCTGCGGCGCCGACACGGGGTCGATCGCGATCACGGCGGGGAACTTCGCGAGTTCCGCGGCCTGGCCCGCGTCGAGCGTCGCCATGAGGTGCTCGCGGCTGGCGGAGATGGAGTTCACCTTGCCGCCCAGCGACTTCACCCTGTCGGCGACGGCCCTCTGGTCGCGCTCGTCCTGCTCGACCAGGGTGATCAGGTAGTCCGACGCCCCGCCCAGGGCCATGATCCGCGGCTGGGCCTGGAACGGCTTCACCTCCCGCACGTAGCTCAACCGGGCGACACGAGCGGTGGTCGTCATGCGGGCGAGGTAGGTGCCGTCCTGGACGAACGCGCCGAGCCGCACGCCGAGGCCTTCGAGCTGGTGGCGCTGGGCGTCGGACAGGGTGTCGCGGAACTGCAGCAGGTAAGCGCTCTCAGCCGGGGCCGCCACGGCGGGAACGCCGCTGATCAGCGCGAACGCCGACACGACTGACAAGATTGTGCGCAGCACGAATACAACCTCCATCGGCAGGGATGGCGATGACCGGAGGAAGTCACCGCCCGTGACCAGCACATTACCGCGAAACACCTGGTCAGGACATCAGTCGTTCGGCGGTGATCATGCAGCGGGACGGCTGGGAGAATCCTTTCGGCCGCCGGAATTCGCGTTCACCCGGATGGTGCACCCGGAGTAACGTCCGATCAGGTAAGCCCGACATGCCCGGCAAAGCATTTCCGCGCGGAGGACGGATGCCTGTCTCACCTGAGCAGCTCATGGAAGAACTGCGCACCCTGTGCCGGGGGCGCGGTGTGCAGACCCCCGGTGTCGACTTCCACGTCGGCCCGGCGCTGCGCCAGGTGTGCGGCATCGTCGAGACCGACGGCGCGGAAGCCGTGCGGACGAGGCTGCGCGACTGGGTCGTGAACGCGGTGCGCGGTTTTCCGGCCGAGGTCCGCAACGCCGTTCTGGCACCTCTCGGGCTGCACGACGAAGCGCAGTTCCGGTTCCTCAACGAACGCATCGAATGGCTTGCGCGGCAACAGGACCGCGGGGCGCGCACGGTGCGCAGGAGGATGGATGCCGGGCTGCAGCGCTTGGTGGAGGTAGCGCTGCAGCCGGCCCCTTCGACGACGCACGTGACGCCGTCGGAACTGTGGCACGTCAAGGAGTTCGACGCGCTGTTGAAGCTGGACGGCCCGACGCCCGCGTGCACCGAGCGCCGGACCGTCGTGGCGGACACCGATGGTGTCAACGAGATCGCGTGGTCGATCACGATCCCCGCCCCCACGCCCGACGGCGCTCCAGGTGACCTGGACGTGGAGGTCTTGCACGGGGTGGAGCTGATCGGCCACGAACGTCCGTCCCCACGGCGTTTCCTGATGAAGCTGCGGTTGCCCCGACCCCTCAACGCGGGACAAACGCACCAGTTCGCACTCGAGGTGCGGGTGCCACGAGGACAGTCCATGCGTCCGACCTACGTGTTCTGGCCGGAGCGGATGTGCGAGTCGTTCCGGTTGCGCGTGCGCTTCGACCGGGACGACCTCCCGGCGTCGGTGTGGCGCGTCGAGGAAGCCCTCGCGCGCGACACCGATGACCTGACGCCTTGGCCGCAAACGCTGCCGCTGGACGAGATCGGTGAGATCGACGTGCAGTTCCCACACCCTCGTCAGGGCCGCGGCTACGGCGTGCAGTGGACGCCACGCGGATAGCCGGAGACGGTCAGATCATCTCGGTGCAGAAGTGCGGTTCCACGGCTGACACCTCCCTCCGATGGTCAGGGAGAACCGCAGTCCGATGTCGAGTCAGAGCACCGTCGCGATGAAGACACTGCCGGCCATGAATCCCACTAAAAGGCAGATCGTGGCAACTTTCACGACGGTGGCGAGTGAGCAGATCATTCTCATCGAGAAATTCACCTCCTCATTCTGACTGGCTTATCGGGCTGATGTTCTCGCCGATGCACCAAGAGTGGCTTTCCGCCAGTCGAATGAGAACGGGTTTCCTGTTTCCTCCGCAATGAGGAAACCCTGGAAACGCTATTTCTGAGCAGTGCGGCGCAGTGCCATCACGAGCAGCGCGTGCGCGCTGCCGGCGTGCGGGAGCATGCCCTGCCGGACCAGGTCGAGGGCGTGGCAGAACGGCATCGTCCGCACCCTCAGGTCGGCCTCGCCGGGCTCCAGCGACGGCTCCCCCTGCGTGAGGTCCGTGGCCAGGAAGATGTGGTCGACGTGGTTGCTGAGGCTGTCGGCCCCGTGGATCTGCCCGAGCCGCTCCCAGGTGGCCGCGCGCAGGCCGGTCTCCTCGGCGAGTTCGCGCCGTGCCGCGGCCAGCGGGTCGTCGTCCGCCTCGTCGACGGCACCCCCCGGCAGGCGCCACTCGGTGCCGCCGTGCGTGTAGATCCACTGGCGGGTCAGCACGACGTGGTCGTCGTCCTGGATCGCGAGGACCGTGACCGATCCCGGCGCCACCACGTGCGTGTACGTGCCGTGCCCGCCGTCGGGTCTGACGACGCTGTCGGAGCGAACCTCGAACCACTGCGACCGGTGGACCACGTTGGTCGCCAAGCGCTGCCAGACCATCACCACACCAGCCGCCTCGTCGGACCGCGTCATCACCATGACTCACATGGAACCACCGGCAACCGCTCCGATTGCTCCCAGTTGATCGTCAATCAACGGCCAAAAAATGGACATTGCGCATTCGGGTGTTTGACGGCCCCCACACTTCCGGGCGGAGGGGGTGAAGCCGTTGTCGCCCACGTTCGCCCAGGAGGTTCGCCGCCTGCGCAACGAGCGCGGGTACTCGCTGAGCCAGATGACCGGCCTCGTACCGTACAGCAAGGGACACCTCAGCAAGATCGAACGCGGTCACGTTCACCCGAATCCCGAAATGGCGAAGCTGTTCGACGCGGCCCTCGAAGCCGGCGGCCGTCTGATCGAGCTGGCCGACGCCCCGGCCCGGCCGGTCCAGAGCGACCACAGCACCCTGCTGACCTTCGACTCGATGTTCGACCACCACCGCGCCCTCGGCCACCGCCTGAGCCCCGAATTGGTCCTGGCGAGCCTGCGCCCCCAGGTGGAGGCCCTGAGCGCCCTCGCCCGCTCCGCCGACGACCCGGCCCTCGGCCGGGGCCTGTGGCTGCTGGCGGCGAAGTACGCGGAATACGCGGGCTGGATGGAACAGGAACGCGGCGACGACGCCTCGGCGGCGGAACTCACGAAACTCGCCGTGCACTACGCGCACAAAGGCGGCGACCTGGACCTGGAGGCCTACGCCTACGTGCGGGCCTCGGAATTCGCCCTCTACCGGGGCGACGCCCACGCCACCGTCCGCTACGCGCGCAAAGCGGCCAAATCCCGTTCCACCGCGGTGAAAGCGGTCGCCGCCCAGCGCGAAGCCCAGGGATTCGCCCTCGCCGGAGTCGCCGACCGCTGCCAGGAAGCCCTGGACCGGGCAGCGGAACTGCAGCGGACCGTCAGCGAATCGCCCTACGGCACAACCAGCCTCGTCGACCAGGTGGCCATCGCCCGCGCCTGGTCGTTCCACGACCTGGGCCGGCACGCCGAAGCGGCGGCCATCCTCGACGCCCAGATGCCGTTGATCGCACCCGCGGCCCTGCGCGCCCGGACCCGCTTCGGCCTGCGCCGCGCCCTGGCCCACGCCGAGGCGGGCGACGTGGACCACGCCTGCTCACTGGTCGTCGAGCTGCTGGACGACATCCGGCAGGTGCGGTCCGCCACCGTCCACATCGACCTGACGGCGTTCAGCAGGTTGTTGTCCCGCCTGCGTCCCGCGGCGGGGCGCGAGGTCGCCGGTGAGATCAGCGAGATCCTCTTCGCCTAGAGCGCGCAGGTCCGGCCCGCGCCTACGCCGCCGGCTCGGGCCGCTCGGGCAGCCTCTGGCGCCGTTCCGGGAAGGCGGGAACGGCGACCTTCGCCCACGCGACGAGGGCTAACCGCCGTTGATCGGCCTGCACGGCGACGCCACCGGGGACCTAGACCGCGGTCCGCCGTCCTTCCTGCTCCAGCGCCTCCGCCATCTCCACCCACGCCTCGGCGCACCCGCGAGCCATGTCCGCCACCAGCTCCCGGCAGTGCGAGGGCACCCCGGACACCACGGCGGCCCACTCCCCCGACGACACCGCGTGCGCCTCCAGCCACCGCAGCACCAGCCGCCCGTGCTCGTTGAAGCGCAGCGAGGGGTCCCGGCGCAGGATCGGCAGGGTGGCCCCGGGATCGCGGACCTCGGTCCGTCCCGCGGGCAGCACCGCCTCGGCCCGTTCGGCGGCCCGCATCCGCTCCGGCACGGGGTCCAGTCCGGCGCTCAGCCGTCGCCGGACGTCACGCACGGTTCCCGGTGACACCCCGGCCGCACGGGCGATGTCCCGCAACGACGCGTCGGGCCGTTCGGCGACGAGCCGCCCGGCCAGGCGACGGCCGGCGGCGGAGTTCACGGGCCGCGACTTGCCGTCCCGGCCCACCCGGACGGCGGCCTGGCCACCGACGGCCCGGCGCAGGACGCCGACCGACTTGGCTGCCAGGCCGGTGACGGCGGCGATCGCGCGGTCCGACCACTGCGGGTGCGAGCGCAGCAGGCGTCGGGCGGCGGCCTCGCGGTCGGCGGTGGAGAGCGTCGCCAGGTTCAGCGACACGGAGAGCCCGAACAGGTCCTCCACGGCGCCGTCGACGTACTCGACCTCGACGGAGCGGCAGCCGCGCAGGACGGCGGCCTTCAGGCGGTGGGTTCCGTCGACGACCTTCATCGTCGAGCGGTGCACCACTATCGGTGGCAGCTGGGCGCCGGACGACGCCAGCGAACGGATGAAGTCATCGTTGTGGCCACGAGTCCGCGGCGAGTCCGCGGGTCGCAGCGCCGTGATGTCGACGAGCATGCGAAACCAAGCCCCCCAGGCTGATTCGGCCCTCGGAACCCCCAGGTGTCCGAGAACTACCCGGGCAGGTTAGCCAGTTGTTCAACGGGAGCGCCACTCGATCGCGGGACAAACGTCCATCACCATGCGCAACCCCGCGGCGCGGGTGCGCTCGTACGCCTCGTCGTCCACCACGCCGAGCTGGAACCAGACGGCCTTCGCGCCGATGGAAACGGCCTCGTCGGCGAACTGGCCCGCGTCCTGCGAGCGGCGGAACACGTCCACCACGTCGACCTCGAACGGGATCTCGGCCAGGGACGCGTAGCCCGGCTCGCCGTGCACGGTCTCGGCCGACGGGTGCACCGGCACGATCTTCTTGCCGCGTTGCTGCAGGAAGCGGGCCACGCCGTGGGCGGCGCGGGACGGGTTGTCCGAGAGCCCCACGATGGCCCAGACCTGGCAGTTCTCGAGGATCCAGTCGACGTCTTCGCGCATGCCTTCCACACTAACCCTGTGACGCCGGTCACATATCCGGTCCGCCGGTCGAAACAGCCGGGCCGCCGATCGACGCGTGGGTAGAAACGCACCGGACGCACCAGGCAGAGGAGATCGAGATGCGGTTCATGGTCATCGTCAAGGCCACCCCGGAGACCGAGGCCGGCGTGATGCCGACGACCGAGGAGCTCGCCGCGATGGGCGACTTCAACGAGGAGCTCGTCAAGGCCGGCGTGATGCTCGCGGGCGACGGCCTCTACCCCAGCTCGAAGGGCGCGCGGGTCGCGTTCGACGGCAAGGGTGCGACGACGGTCGTCGACGGGCCGTTCACCGAGAGCAAGGAGCTGATCGCGGGCTTCTGGATCTGGGAGCTGCCGAGCCTGCAGGACGCCGTCGAGTGGCTCAAGAAGGCCCCGTTCGTCAACGGGGAGGTCGAGATCCGCCAGGTCCACGGCGACGAGGCGTTCGGCGAGGCGCTCACGCCGGAGCTCAAGGCCCAGGAGGACCGCCTGCGCGAGCAGATCTCCGCCCAGAACCAGTAGTCCGGCGGCTGCGGACCCGGTGGTGCCGGCTCAGCGGCCCCGGCGGGGTTTCGCGCGCTTGGCCTGCTGCTTCTGCTTGGGCTGGGACGCGGCACCCCGCCGCTGCTGCTTGGCCGGCTGCCGGGGAGCCTGCTGCCGCTTCCCGGCGGGCTCCGGCGCCGGTCCGCGGGTGCTGTTGACCGTGCGGCCGCGCACGATGCCGATCATGTGCTCGACCAGCTCGGGGTTCTCGTCGCGGATCGGGAACGACAGCGCGACGCGGGACTGCGGCGCGTCCGTCAGCGGCACGTGCTTCAGGTCCTTGCGGTGGTGCAGGCGCGCCAGCGACTGCGGCACGACCAGCAGCCCCACGCCCGCCGCGACGATCTCGACCGCGTCCGCGGTGGACTCCGGCCGTTCGACGGGCGCCTGTCCGGGCACCACGTCCCACTCGAGCGTGTCGTCGAGCGGCTGCCACAGCACGTGCTCCGCGAGGTCCACAAGGGACAGTTCGTCGGCGGCCGCGAACTCGTGGTCCTTCGGGAACACGACGACGGTCGTCTCGGTGTAGAGCGGGATCGCGTGCAGGTCCTCCCGGTCGCCGGGGAGCCTGAGCAGCGCGGCGTCGGCCTCGCCCGCCCGCACCCTGCCCGCGGCCTCGGCGGCGGGCACCTGGACGAGGGTCAGCTCGGTCTCCGGCAGGCGGTCCTGCCAGACCCGTGCCCACTTGCCCGGCGTCACGCCTGGGACGTACGCGAGCGTGAACGATCCGGTCACGTGCTGAGGCTACCGGACGAGCCCGTTACCCTTTCCGCATGAAGTCGCAGCAGACCATGAAGCCCGCCACCGCCGCCAAGAAGCTCGGCGTGTACCTCGAGGCGACGCCCGAGGAGTTCCAGGCGGGCGTCGTGTCGCGCGACGAGCTGAACGAGTTGCAGGCGAACCCGCCGCAGTGGCTGGCGGACCTGCGCCGCAACGGCCCGCACCCCAAGCAGCTCATCGCGCAGAAGCTCGGCATCTCGACGTCGGGCCTCGTGCGCGGGGGCATCACCGAGGCGCTGACCACCGACCAGATCAACGCGATCAAGGACGAGAACCCGGACTGGCTGGTGCGCGAGCGCGCCACCTACAAGGAGTTCAAGGCCGAGGAGGCCCGCCTCGCGGAGAAGGCGCGTCTCGAGGAGCAGGAGAGCTGACCGGGCGCCCGTCGCGCTAGCCGAGCACGTACGGGATCCGCCGCTCCCCCAGTTCGGCGCGTTCCGCGGCGGTCGCGGGGCGCCGTCCCGTTCCCACCAGCAGCACGTCCACGTCGGACCACGTCGCGGGGAACGCCCCGGCGACCCGTTCGAGCACCTCGCGGCACCTCGCGAGCGCGTCGGCGGGCGGTCCGGGAACGTGCGGCAGGTGCGCGACCAGGTCGAGGTGGTGCAGCGTCCACTCCCAGACGTAGGCGTTCAGGTAGCCGGCCGTGCACAGCACCATGTCCTGGGTGCTCACCTTGAGCGTCGGGTCGGCGAGGCCGGCCGCGCGCAACGCCGCCTGTCCCACGTCGTCGACGTGGTGCTTCAGCATCCACGGCTCGCCGTACGCGGCGGCGAGCCGCACGGTCAGCGCGGCCAGCGGGTCGTCGTCGGCGGGTTCGTGCGCGACCTTCCAGTACGTCACCTCGTCGTGCGTGACGGGGTCCGCGGTGGGCGTCACCAGCGTGATCAGCACGTCCTGGGCGTCGGTCACGAGGTGGCACACCAGGTCGCGCACCAGCCAGCCGTCGCAGCCGGACGGGCGGGCGAAGTCGTCGTCGCCGAGGTCGCGCACCGCTCCGAGAAGCGCCCCCAGCGCTCGCGAAAAGAGATCCACACCGGCAAACTACCCACGTCCGGCCGGTGCAAGCGTCGTTTGCGCTGAGGAAACGCCGCGCAACGGTTAGGTTGGGGGCATGGGCAAGTCCCCGGCTGTGGAGCTCGAGGTGGAGGACCGCGTCGTGCGGATCTCCAACCCCGACCGCGTCTACTTCCCCGCTCGCGGCGAGACGAAGCTGGACCTCGCGCACTACTACCTGTCCGTCGGCGACGGCATCGTCCGCGCCCTGAGGGAACGGCCGTGCATGCTGCACCGCTTCCCCGAGGGCGTCACGGGCGAGAAGGTGCACCAGAAGAGGCTCCCGAACGGCGCTCCGCCGTGGGTGCGGACCGTGCGCGTGCACTTCCCGCGCTACAACCGCCACGCCGACGAGCTCCGCGTCACGCACCTCGCCGACGTGATCTGGGCCGTGCAGATGTCCACTGTGGAGTTCCACCCGTGGAACTCGCGCGCGGCGGACACGGAGAAGCCCGACGAGTGGCGCATCGACCTCGACCCCGGACCCACGTGCACGTTCGACCGCGTGCGCAGGGTCGCGGGCGTCGTGCGGGAGGTGCTGGCGGAGCTGGGGGCTGTCGGGTTCCCGAAGACGTCCGGGTCGAAGGGCCTGCACGTCTACGTGCGGATCAAGCCGGACTTCGGCTTCCAGGACGTGCGCAAGGCGGCGCTGGCGTTCGCGCACGAGGTCGAACGCCGCGCGCCGGACGACGTGGAAACCACGTGGTGGCGCAAGGACCGCGACCCGGCGCTGGTCTTCGTGGACTACAACCAGAACACGCGCGACCGCACGATCGCGAGCGCGTACTCGGTGCGCGGCTTCCCCGAGGCGACGGTGTCGACGCCGATCCGCTGGGACGAGATCCCGGACGTCGACCCGCGCGACTTCACGATCGCCACCGTGCCGAAGCGCTTCGCCGAGCTCGGCGACCTGCACGCCGGCATCGACGACGCCGTGTGGTCGATAGAGCCGCTGCTGGAGTGGGCCGCCCGCGACGAACTCGAGGTTCCCGATGAGCACTAGTCCGCTGAAGTTCTCGTCGCTCGACCAGCCGCTCTTCGGCGGCCTGCTCAAGGGCGACCTGGTGGAGTACCTCGACTTCGTCGCCGACAGGTTCGTGCCGGTGCTCGCCGGCCGGCAGCTGTCGGTGTGGCGGATCCTGCGCGGGCAGGACCCGTTCATGCAGAAGAACGTACCCAAGTACACACCGGGCTACGTGCGGACCGTCGAGGTCTGGGCGGAGGCGTCGCACCGCAAGATCCGCTACGCCGTGTGCGACGACAAGCAGACCCTGATGTGGTTCGCGAACCAGCGCGCCGTCGAGTACCACGTGCCGCTCTACCTCGGCGACCACTTCGGCGACGACCACCACCAGACCCACATGGTGCTCGACGTGGACCCGCCCGAGGGCGCCGGCTTCGACGTCGTGGTGTCGTCGGCCCTGCTGATCCGGGAGGCTCTGGCGGCCGCCGGGCTGGAGGGCCTGGTGAAGACCAGCGGCGCCAAGGGCGTGCACGTCTTCGTGCCGCTGGAGGAGCACTCCCCCGACGACGTGGCCGCCGCGACCCGTGCCGTGGCTGCCCGCGCGGAGAAGCTGGACCCGGACCTCGCGACCACGGCTTACATCCGTGCCGAGCGGGGCGGGAAGGTGTTCCTCGACTCGACGCGTGCCTGGGGTGCCACGGTCGTCGCTGCCTACAGCCCGCGGTTGCGCGAGGGCCTGCCCATCTCGTTTCCGGTGCCTTGGGAGTCGTTGCGGGACGTCACGCCCGCTGATTTCACCGTCCGGTCCCGGTTCGAGGGGGATCCTTGGCGTGAGCTGATGCCCGGGGCGCAGCGGTTGCCCGCGGACCTGATCGCCGAGGGGCACACGATTCCGGTGGCTCGGGTTGTGGCCATGCACGAGGGGAAGCGGCGGAAGCGGGAGCGCGAGGGGCAGGGGTAGGAGCAGGGGCGGCTCGGCGTCGCGCGGGTGGGGCTGCGCCAGGGTGCACGACCACGCGTGATGGCGGTCGTGCACGCGATGTCCACCGTGCGCGCAGCGCCAGCCGTGCGCGCAGCGCCAGCCGTGCGCGCAGCGCCAGCCGTGCGCGCAGCGCCAGCCGTGCGCGCAGCGCCAGCCGTGCGCGCGACACCTGCCCACCACCCACCCGAGCTGCGCACGCGACGCCGACCCACCACAGCTCCCAGCCCAGCCACCACCCCCCACTCAGCGGCCACGCGCGAAGTAAGCGATCACCGCCGCCGCCAAAGGCAACGTCACGTGCGCCACGCTGACGAACGTCGGCTCCGAAGCGGACACGAAGTCGTTGGCCCGCACCACCAGCCCGGCCGCCACGGCAGCACACGCGGCGAACCTGGCCACCCCAGCCGTCAGGACCACGATCAGCGGAACCACCACCAGCCCCGCCAGGCTCGCGTGCGTGACGTACGGCGGCACCTCGGCCGTCAGCATCAGCACCGCGTCCAAGAGCAGGAGCCCCGGCGCGACACCTCCCAGCCACGTCCGGTCACGCCACAGGCGGAACACCGCGAGACACGTCAGAGCCACCGCCAGCACGACGAGGGCCACGTCCACGGCGTCGCCGTTGATCGACACGAGATCCGAAGCCGACGCCGCCACCACGTAGACGCCGACCGCACCCAGCCCGCCTCCGGCGATCCCGTGCCACGACGGCAGGGCGGCGGCGACTGCCGGCACCACCGCGGCCAGGCCGAAGGCGATCCACGTGAAGGCCTCGGTGCCGCTGAGCAGTCCGGTCACGCCGGTCAGCAGGCCGAGGGCGGCGCCGGATACCCACGGGTGGTCGCGGCACGTCATCGCGAACACCGCCGCGACCAGCGCCCACGGCCACACGGCGGCGAACACGAAGGTGTGCGGGCTGGAGTCGCCCAGGTTGCCGAGGACGCCTCCGGACACCGCCACCAGGCCGATGACCAGCAGCACCAGGGCGAGGCCCGCACCGAGGCGCGGCAGCACGGCGAGGAGCTGTCCGGCAGCGGGCGCGACCGGTTCCGGTGTGCCGGTGCGGGAGGGCGGTGGCGACGCGACGGGCAGGGGCGTCACGGGCGGGGGTGCGACCGGCCTCGGCTTCTCGGGCGTGGGGCGGGACGCCGCGGGTTTCCGCGGTTTCTCCCCCAGTGCCTCGGCCGCGGCGGCCGCCACCATCCGGCTGTCGTCCTCCGTCAGCCGCCGCAACGCCAGGCGCGCGGCCAGCACGCGGCCCTCGTGCGCCACCGAGAGCATCCGCCGCAGTTCCGGGACGGCGCCCGCGCGCACGCCCGGCAGCGCGTGGTCGAGGGCGTCCTGCAGTTCGGCGGGGAGGGCGGCGGGGACCGAGACCGGGCGGGCGCGGCGGGCTATGCGCAGGTCGCCGCGGACGTCGAGCATCCACTTGCCCGGGGTCTGGTGCGGGGTCACGCGGCGGACGCGGTCGTAGACGTACTCGTAGAGCTCGTCGAGGCCCACGTGGCCGTCGTTGTCGCGGTCGGCGTCGCCGGACTCCAGGCCCTCGACCAGGGCCGCGGTGAACACGGACGGTTCGCCCTCGGAGGTGTCGGCGACGGTGGCGCCCTCGAAGGCGTACTCCATGGACGACGAGGCGGTGATGACGGCTCGGCCGCGGCCTCCGAAGTGTTCTTCGAGGCTCACCGCGCCGCCCGCCCTCGCGACCATGCCGCGGCCGAACGCGCCGGAGTAGCAGCAGTCCAGCAGGAGCACGATGCGGCGCGAACGGGAGCGGTTCATGCGGCGGGCCACGAAGTCCGCGGCCACGGCCGTGCCCGCCAGGCGGGCGAGCTTGGTGCTGGAGGTGGCGAAGTGCAGCTCTCCGGCCTCGTCCTTCACGCCGTGGCCGGAGAAGTGCAGGACCAGGAGGTCGTCGGGCTCGCGGTCGGCGAAGAAGTCGTCCACCGCCTCGGTGATCTCCGAGGCCGTGGAGTTGATCAGAGTGCGCACGTGGAAGCCGCCCACGTTCGGGTCGGCCAGCACCTCGCCCAGGCGCGCGGCGTCGTGGGCGGGCGCGCGCAGCGAGGACAGGCCCGGGTCGGCGAACTCGTAGCTCGCGATGATCAGCGCGTAGCGGTGCAGGTGGCGGCCGAGCCACGCGGAACGGCGCGCCAGCTCCTCCTCGGTGGGCGCGCCGGTGAGCTCCAGCGCGTCGCCGTCGGCCTCGACGGTCACCGAACGTTCGCGGCGCTGGCCGAGCCACGCTGACACGGCGTTGATCAGCGCCGCTAGGACCGTGGACTGGGACACGGTGGTGAGCAGCGTGCCGAGCTCGTTCCAGTCGACGGCCTTGGAACCCTCGGGAGCCTCGCCGGCGGCTCCGGGAACGGGTGCGAAGTCCTGGAGCTCCGACCGCAGGAAGGCGGTGAGCTGCTCGATGCGCTCGTCGTCGGCGCCGTCTTCGTGGATGCGCAGTGTGACGTGGGTCATAACGGCCTCCTATGAGAGGAGGTCGTTCGTCAGGGGTGAAGCATTACGACGGGTCGGAACCCCGGAACGCCGCCCACCACAGCCCCAGCGCGGCGGCGACCACCGTGGCGGTGATCCAGCCGACGAACCCGCTGCCGTCGACGTACGCCCAGAACAGGCCGACGAACGGCGCGGGCACGATGAACACGGCGTCGACGCGCAGCTGCGCGAGCAGCCCGCGCGGCGCCCGCGTCTCCGGGTCGGGCCGGGCGGGGTTGTCGAGACGGCGGCCGCGCGGGTGCTTCGTCACCGGGCGGCCGGACGGGTAGAGCGTCACCCCGCCGGCCACGGCGACCCGGCCGCCGCGCAGCTCCACCGACACCGGCGACGGCAGCGTCACGAGCACCGGGTCGTAGTAGACGGGCAGCCAGCGTTCGACCGGCCCGTCGATCTCCAGCCACGACCGCACCATCAGACCCGACCGCAGCCGGATCCGCCGCACCGACGCGGTGACGGGCGCGGCACGGGCGGCCCGCGCCGACAGCACGACCCGCACCGCGCCGGCGACCAGCACCAGCAGCACCACCGCGACGGCGAACGTCACGCCGCCCAGCGCCCTGTCGGTCTCCACCAGCACGTCCGCGCCGGGGATCACCGCGCGGGAGGGGTTCGCCGGGTCGAACGCCACCTGCGTCTGCCTCCCGACGATCCGGTCACCGTTCTCGTGGGCGACCCGGGCGGTCCCGGACGGCCAGCGCACCTCGACCGCACCGTCCGAAAAGGACACGACCTCGCCGACCTCGCGGGAGGTGAGGGACGACAGGAGCGCGCGATCCTCCGAATAGGACAGCCACGAGAGCACGGCGACCACGAGGCACACGAACAGCACGACAGCGGTCGCGAGAGCACCGTGGCGGAGTGCGCGAACGGGCTGGGAGGTCTGGGAGGTCATCGCCCGGCCATCGTAACCGAGACGCGGAACGGCCCGGCAGGCGTGAAGCCTGCCGGGCCGTTGCGGAACTGCCGGAGGAGCTACATCACTCGGTGAAGCCCATGTGGATGTAGTCGTACGGACGGTTCGCGTACGCGACGGCGCCGAAGTTGGCGACGTTGCTCTTCACCGCGACCGCGCCGGGCAGCTGGTAGAGCGGCAGCTGGTGGCCCAGCTCCCAGATCTTCTTGTCGGCCTCGTTGGCGATCTCGAGGCGCTTGGTGTCGTCGAGCTCGCCGACGGCCTGCTCGAGCAGCTTGTTGACCTCTTCGGAACCGATGCGGCCGTAGTTCTGGTTGGTGCTGGCCGGGTCCAGGTAGTAGATGCCCTTGCTGTCCGAGACCGGCGTGGCCGAGGCCAGCCAGCGGAAGCCGGTCATGTCGAAGTTGCCGACGTTCACGTACTGCTTGAAGAAGTCGGTCGACGGCACGGCCTGGATCTCGACCTTGGCGCCGATCTCCTTGAGCTGCGACTGCGTCAGCTTCGCGATCTGGTCGGAGATGGGGTTCGGCGTCGGGATGACGTACCGGACCAGCAGCTCCTTGCCGTCCTTCTTGCGGGTCTCGCCCTCGAGCTTCCAGCCCAGCTCGTCGAGCTGCTTCTTCGCGGCTTCCTTGTCGAACGCGGCGACGGCCGAGTTGTCCTTGTAGCCCGCGGAACCCAGCAGGAAGAAGTGGTTGCCGGTGACCTGCGCGTCACCCTTCAGCATCTGGCCGAGCAGGGCCTTGCTGATGACCTTGGTGTCGATGCCCTTCATCAGGGCGACGCGGAGCTTCGGGTCCTTGAGGATCGAGGACTCCGCACCGTTGAAGGTGATGTGCGAGTAGTCCGGCGTGATCGCCTGGCGGATCGTCACACCCTGCATGGACTTGGCGCGCGTGAAGTTGTCGACGCTCGAGCCGATGTCGAAGAAGTCGATCTGGCCGTTGGCGAGCGCGTCCGCGAGCGCGGGGCGGTCGACCTGGCGGAAGGTGATCTTCTCCAGCTTGGGCTTCTCACCCCACCAGGCGGGGTCCTGCACGACCGTCACGAGCTTCGCGGTGCGGTCGATCGTGCCGACCTTGAACGGACCCGCGGTGACCTTCGGAGCGTCCGCCCAGCCCTTGTTGAACTCCTCGGCGACCGAGGACATGGACTTCGGGTACAGGGGTGAGAACATGCCCTTGTACTCGGCGAACTTCTTCTTGAAGGTGACCTTGACCTCTTGGTCGGTCGCGCCCTTCTCGACCTTCTCGATGTCCTCGTAGCCGGTGGTGCCGGCGACCTCGAAGGCCTTGTCGGTGCCGCTCAGCGACTTCCACATGGCCTCGAAGTCCTGCCACGACAGCGCGGTGCCGTCGGACCACTTGGCCTTCGGGTTGATCTTGAACTCGAGGACCTGCGGCTCGGAGGAGGCGAGCTTCGCGTCCTCGAGGTAGTCCTTGTTGATCTCGAAGGTCGCGTCGGCCTTCTGCTTCCACAGGTTCGGCATCATCGTGTCGATCATGCGGCGGCCGTCGGCGTTGGTGCCGTCGAGCTGGTTGTAGTTCCAGTTGTCCGGCAACTGGTCGACCGGCCAGCGGAACTCGCCGCCGTCCTTGACCTTCGACGCGTCCTGCGGGTTGATGTCCGCCTGGCCGATCGCGTTGTCCGCGCCCTTGAGGCCGGAGTTGCCGTTGTTGTTGCTGGGCCCCCCACACGCGGTAAGCGTGAGGACGACCGCGGCCAGCGCGGACACTCCCACCGTGGTACGTCGACTCACTGTCGTGAACCTCCCTCGTGCCCGGACACCAGTTGCCGGGGACACTGTTCCTTCGTAGGTCCTCTGCTGCGACGGATGCATCAGAGGACCTGACGGACTTGGGCGAAGTGGCAGGCGGCCTCGTGGTCGGGGGCCTGGACCTCGCGCGGTGGTTCCACCTCGATGCACGTGCGCTGCTTCTCGGGCGGCAGCGACGCGTGCAGGAAGCACCGGGTGCGGAACCGGCAGCCGGACGGCGGGTTCGCCGGGCTCGGCAGGTCGCCGGTGAGGATGATCCGCTCCCGCTGGCGTTCCTTCACGGGATCGGGGATCGGGATCGCCGACAGCAGCGCCTGCGTGTACGGGTGGCGCGGCTGTTCGAACACCGAGTCCACCTCGCCGATCTCGATGATCTTCCCGAGGTACATGACGGCCACCCGGTCCGCGATGTGCCGCACCACCGACAGGTCGTGCGCCACGAACAGGTAGGCCAGGCCCAGCTTGGACTTGAGCTCCTCCAGCAGGTTGATGACACCCGCCTGGATGGAGACGTCCAGGGCCGACACCGGCTCGTCGAGCACGACGAGCTTCGGTTCGAGGGCGAGCGCCCGCGCGATGCCGATGCGCTGGCGCTGACCGCCGGAGAACTCGCCGGGGTAGCGCGAGAGCTGCTCGGGGCGCAGGCCGACGAGCCGCATCAGCTCCGGCACGCGCCGGTTGATCTCGCTCTTGGAGTAGCCGTGGACCTGCATCGGCTCCGCGATGCAGTCGTGGATCGTCAGGCGCGGGTCGAGCGACGCCATCGGGTCCTGGAACACCACCGACATGTCGCGGCGGATCGCGAAGCGGCGCTTGCTGTCCACCTCGGACGACTTCGTGCCGAGCACGGAGATCTCGCCGCTCATGGGCTTCTGGAGGTTGAGGATCTCCATCAGCGTCGTGGTCTTGCCGCAGCCCGACTCGCCGACGAGGCCGAGGGTCTCGCCCTCGCGGATGTCGAACGAGATGCCCGCGACGGCGTGCACCGTGCCGACGCGGCGTTTGAACACCACGCCCTTGTTGACGGCGTACTCCTTGACGAGCTGGTCGAGCTCGAGCACGGTCTCGCGCTGCTCGCGCGGGATCTTCGCGACCTCGGGGTCGTCCGCCACCTCGGCGCCGAAGATCTCGACCGCGGCCTCGGCGCCCTCGGCGTCGGTCGCGGCGATCTCGTTGGTGCGGATGCACGCGGCGCGGTGCTCGGCCGAGCCGTCCACGTCGAACAGCGGCGGCTCGGCGGTGTGGCAGGCGTCGACGACCATCGGGCAGCGCGGCGCGAACGGGCAGCCGGGGGGCAGGTCCGTGAGCGACGGCGGCTGGCCCTTGATCGGCACCAGCGCCTGCTTCTCGCTGACGTCGAGGCGCGGGATCGAGCCGAGCAGGCCGAGCGTGTAGGGCATGCGCGGCTGCTGGTAGATGTCGTCGACCAGGCCGGTCTCGACGGCGCGGCCCGCGTACATGACCATCAGCCGGTCCGCGAACCCGGCGACGACGCCGAGGTCGTGGGTGATGATCACGATGCCCGCGCCGGTGACCTCCTGCGCGGTCTCGAGCAGCTGCAGCACCTGTGCCTGCACCGTCACGTCGAGCGCGGTGGTCGGCTCGTCGGCGATGATCAGGTCCGGGTCGTTGGCGATCGCCATCGCGATCACCGCGCGCTGCCGCATGCCGCCCGAGAACTCGTGCGGGAACGCCTTGGCGCGCTCGGCGGCGTTCGGGATGCCGACGAGGTCGAGCAGCTCGACCGCCCGCTTGGCCGCGGCGGCCTTGGACACCGAGCCCTTCTTGTGGACCAGGATCGCCTCGGCGATCTGGTCGCCGACGGTGTAGACCGGCGTCAGCGCGGACAGCGGGTCCTGGAACACCATCGAGATGCGGCGGCCGCGGATCTTCGACAGCTCGGTGTCGCTCTGGCCGATGAGCTCGCGGCCCTGGAACCTGATGGACCCGGTGATGCGCGCCGAGGACGGCAGCAGGCCCATGACCGCGAGCGACGACACGGACTTGCCCGAACCGGACTCGCCCACGATGCCGAGGACCTCGCCGGGCGAGACCGAGTAGCTCAGGCCCCGCACGGCCTGGACCCGGCCGGCCTCGCTGGGGAAGGACACGTGGAGGTCTTCGACCTGCAGAACCGGTCCCTCGACGACACGGTCGGAAGGCGTGTCGAACTGGAGCTCCGAGGTGGTCATCAGGCGGCCTTCTCCTTGGTGTTCTTCTTCTCCTTGCGGCGCACGCGCGTCGAGGTGGGGTCGAGCGCGTCGCGGAGCCCGTCGCCCACCCAGTTCACCGCCAGCACGAACACGACGAGGAAGCCCGCCGGGAACAGGAACAGCCACGGGAAGGTGGTCGCGGACTCGGCGTTGCCGCCGATCAGCGTGCCGAGCGAGACGTCGGGCGACTGGACGCCGAACCCGAAGTAGCTCAGGCCCGTCTCGGCGAGCACGGCGGAGCCGACGTTGATGGTCGCGTCGATGATGAGCAGCGAGGCCATGTTCGGCACGATGTGCTTGGCGATGATCTTGCGCGCGGGCTGGCCCATGAACTTGGCCGCCTTGACGAACTCGCGCTCCTTCAGCGTCAGCGTCATGCCGCGCACGATCCGGGCGGTGATCATCCATTGGAACGCCGCGAGCATGAGCACCAGCAGGAACCACGACTTGCCGCGGAACCAGGGGCTCAGGATCGCGATGATCAGGAACGACGGCAGCACCAGCAGCAGGTCGACGACCCACATGAGCGCCTTGTCGGCGACGCCGAGGAAGTAGCCCGCCGCCGCGCCGACGATCGCCGCGACGGTGGTCGAGATCAGCGCCACGAGCAAGCCGATGACCAACGACTTCTGCAGTCCGCGCATGGTGAGCGCGAACATGTCGGTACCGATCTTGTCGGTGCCGAAGATGTGGTCGGCGTAGGGGGGCTCGAGGAACGCCGAGTAGTCCTGCTGGTCGTAGGTCCACTTCGACAGCAGCGGGCCGACGAACGCCATCAGGTACATCCCGACGATGATCACCAGGCCGACCAGCGCCAGCTTGTTGCGCGCGAAGCGGATGAGCACGAGCCTGCCGCGCGTCATCGCCTTGCCCGGGTCGGGCGCCGCGTCGACGGGGCTGCCGGAGGCGGCGCCGGTGGTTCCCGCCGAGTCGCCCTCGTTGAGGATCACGGTCACGTCGTCGTCACCTTGCCTAGTTCACGCGGATTCGGGGGTCGAGCGCGGCGTACAGCACGTCGGCGAGCCAGCCGGAGAACAGCACGCACACCGCGACGAAGAGCGTCACCGTGGCGGTGATGTTCGTGTCCTGCGCCGAGATGCCGGTGACGAGCCAGTCACCCATGCCGAACCAGCCGAAGATCCGCTCGGTGAACGTGCCACCGACGACGAGCAGGCCGAACCCGAACGCGAACAGGGTCGCCATCGGGATGAGCGCGGTGCGCAGGCCGTGCTTGAACAACGCCTTGCGGCGCGTCAGGCCTTTGGCCTGGGCGGTGCGCAGGAAGTCGCTGCCGAGCACGTCGAGCATCGACGAGCGCTGGTAGCGGCTGTAGTAGGCGATCTGGCCGAGCGCGATCGCGAGCGTCGGGATGATGAGGTGCTGCAGCCGGTCGCCGAGGTGCTCGAACCAGTTGCCCTGGAAGCCCGGTGTCGTCTCGCCGACGAAGATCAGCACGTTCGAGCCGATCGAGTCGTTGATCCCCTGCGCGCCCATCTTCAGCAGCGTGCCCAGCACGAACACCGGCGTGGACAGCAGTATGAAGCTGAACAGGGTCGCGAAGTAGTCGCTGAACTTGTACTGCCGGATCGCGCTCACCACGCCGAGCAGCACGCCGAAGAGGATGCCGATCGTGATGCCGAGCAGGAACAGCCTCAGGCTCACGCCGATGCGCCGGCCGAGCTCGTCGGTGATGGGGCGGTCGGTGATCGTGCGACCGAAGTCGCCCTGGACGACCCCGCCCATCCAGGTGACGAACCGCTGTGGGATCGGCTGGTCGAGGTGGAGGTCTCTCTTCTTCGCCTCGATCGAGGCCGCCGGGGGCGGTGGGTTGCGTTGTTGCAACACCCCGATCGGGTCAAAGGTGGCGGAGGCCAACGTGAACGCGAGGAACGTCGCCACGAGGGCGAGCACCACGTAGTTGACCAACCGCCGCAACAGAAATCCGGCCACCCGTGTTCAGTCCTCTCCCCGGTGGTTGCGACGTCGGCTCACTGGATTGCAGTGGACGAGTTGCAAGAGGTTAACCGCCGATGTGACGGACCGCTGCCCGCCCCCACCCGTTGCGGCGGAGGCCCGCTGACCGGGCCATAGTCACCCATGCGCAGGGGAAAAGCCGGTGGAACAGCCACATCAACAGTTGACTCTCGCGAATTGTGTGCTCAAGCGTGACCATTGTGCGTCCGGATCGCTGTATTCAGCGTGAAGTTCTGTCTCACCACGGATGGATGTGACGCATCCGGGTGAATGCAATGACCGGAAGACGTGGGACAAGCAGCGCAATGTGATCGTAAAGGGAACATCACGCTGTGGAGCGCTTCGTAACGGCACCGTGACTGGACCGACGCGGAGCAGGGCAGACGCCCGAGCGGCCCACCGCGGGCTGGACCGAACGGCGTGAACCGCGTCACAGCAGGACGGGGCCGGATGGCCGGGAGACCCTAACCGAGGCGCCACAGACGGCCGCCCGCGATCACGAAGACCTGGTCGCCGACCTTCTCCGCGGCCACCACCGCGCCCGACGGCCCCTCCGCGCGGCGTTCATCCTTTCCGGACACGAGTTTGACCCCGCCGTGGTCGACGACCAGCGTCGGAGTGCCGTTGACCGGAACCGGCGCGGCGAGGGTCTGGTCGTCGCCGACGGGGACGTCCGGAGTCGCGAGCTTCTTCCACTCCGGGCCCGACCACCAGGCGAGCCTGCCCCCGGCGCGGCCCACGACGTGGCACGTGCCGTCCCAGCAGCGGGCGGCCAGCGCGGCGTCACCGCCGGGCAGGGTCGCGGTGGTCCAGGTCGTGCCGTCGAACCGCCAGACCGCCGCGCTCACCTGGCCCTCCGCGATCTGCCAGCCGACGACCAGCGCGCCGTCGCCGTCCGGGGTGACCGACAGCGGGAAGCGCAGCAGCTCCTGCGAGCTCTCCAGGACGGTGCCGGCGGAGGGCTGCCGGGTCCAGGTGTCGGCGGCGTAGGTCCAGGCCGCGATGTCGAGGCCCGCCTTGGCGCTCTGCCACGTGCCGATGATCAACGGGCCCCGCGCGGTGCGGACCGGGCCGATCAGCTCTCCGGCGCCGTAGCCGCCGAACGTGCTGAAGGCCTGCGGTTTCTCGTTGATGACGCGGGCGTCGCCGGTCCAGGCGCTCCAGCGGACGTTGCCGTGCGCGCCACCGCGTTCGCCGCCGACGCCGGTGATCGTGGTGCCGTCGGAGGTGACGCCGTACCAGTGCGCTTCCTCGCCGTACGGGGTCGCCGGGGTGAGCCGGGCGTTGGCCAGCGTCCCGTCGGCGGACCTCAGGACGAGCTCCGGGTGGTCCGGCGTGCGCGTGCCGATGGCCAGCATGTCCCCGTGCACCGCCAACGCTTCCGGGGTCGCCGGGAGGTCCACGGCGGTGAACCCGGTCGCGCCCGGCTCTCCGCCGGAGGAGCAGCCGGCGAGGACCAGCAGAACAGCGAGCGTCAGCCTCCGCATGCGGGCCAGTATGACCACATGAGGCCGGAACCAGGTCAGGTGCTGCACTTCTCGGAAGATCCGACGATCACCCGCTTCGTCCCCCACCTCGCGGCGACCGCGCGGCAGCCCGGCGAGTACGTGTGGGCGGTGGACGCCGCGCGCTCCCCCGACTACTGGTTCCCGCGGCAATGCCCGCGGGTGCTGGCGTGGGACACCGCCGGCACGACCAGGGTGCACGCCGTCGAGTACGGGTGGCTCGACCGGATGCGGACCGTGGAGCTGTACGCGTACCGGTTCGACGCGGCGCCGTTCCGGCCGTTCCGCGAGAGCGGTGGCGGAGCGGGTTTCGCGGTGGTGGCGACCGAGCCGGTGGCGCCGCTCGGCCCCGCCGACCGCGTCGGCGACCTGTTCGCGCTGCACGAGGAGGCCGGGATCGAGCTGCGCGTGCTCGCGAACCTCTGGGCGTTCTGGGACGAGGTCGTGGCGGGTCCGCTGGAGCACAGCGGCATCCGGTTGCGCAACGCCCGGCCGCGGCCGGTGGGATGACCGTTGCCCGCGCGGGTGCCGGTACTCCGTCGGCCTCGGTCTCCCGCGGACCGGCCGCCGCGAACCCTGGTAAACGTGGAGGCATGGGACTTCTCAGCGGAATGATGGGGAACGCGTCGAAGCTCGACCCGCGGGACGCCGCGAAGGAGTTCGGCCGCCTGCTGGCGCACGGGGAGCAGATCCACGCGGCGTACCAGTTGCTGCGCGACTCGTTCCTGTTCACCGACCGGAGGCTGATCCTGGTCGACAAGCAGGGCGTGACGGGCAAGAAGGTCGAGTACCACTCGGTGCCCTACAAGGCGATCACCCAGTTCTCAGTCGAGACGGCCGGCCACTTCGACCTCGACGCGGAGCTCAAGATCCGGGTCTCCAGCCACGACGTGCCGATCGCCAAGCAGTTCGGCAAGGGCGTCGACGTCTACGAGGTGCAGGCGCTGCTGGCCGCCTTCGTGTCCCGGTAGGACCTGCGCGCCGATCGCGGCGGCGAGCTCGGCCAGGCCGACGGCGATCGCGGTGACGACGTGACCGGTGTCGAGCAGGACGTCCAGCACGGTCACGAGAACGGGCACGACCCGGCCGCGCGTCAGCACTCGCAGGACGGCGGCGGCGCAGCGGGTGGTGGACATTTCCGTTCCCTTCGCAGGACTTCGCCTTCACGACTACGTCGAACGAGCACGCGCCGAATCGACATCCGAAGGCCGGAAAACCCTGTCCCGCGAACAAAAATCCCCCGGCGGCCGATGGCCTCCGGGGGATTGCGGTCACCACTCCTAGCGGGCCCGCAGCATGGGGCGGAACTTGTCGCGGTAAGCCCACGCGAGGCCGATCTCGGCGGCGACGACGAACAGCGCCACGCCCGTGCCGGCGGGTTCCAGGAAGAGGTGGATGAGGAGGATGTTGACCACCAGCGGAGCGAGGACCGCGAGCGCCAGCGGGACGAACCGGCCGGCGAGCAGCAGGGCGCCCGCGACGACCTGGACGCCCGAGGACAGCTGCAGCATGTAGCCGGTGGCGTGGAGCGCGGTCGTGAACGCGACCCCGGCCGGCGCCATCGTGCTGGGATCGGGTGCGGGCATGAAGTCCAGGAACCCGTTCAGGCCGGTCACGGTGAACAGCAGGCCGGTCACCACGCGGGTCACGAGCGTGAGGTGGCGGGCGAACGCGGACCCGCGGACGCGGGTGGGGGCGGCGGTGGTGGTGACGGTCGCGGTCATGTCGGGGTTCCTCCTGGGCTGTCGTGTCCTTCCACTGATGCGTCGAACGGGCACCGGCCCGGATCGACACGGCGACCCAGAAAGTTGAAGTTTTCGTTCGCCCCGGTCAGAGCGCTAGGCGTTCACCTTCGCCGCCCGCACGTGCTCCGCGACGGGGCTGAGCTTGAGCCACTGCGGCAGCCCGCGCACCACCCAGCGCGAGCCCGTCAGCTCGATCGTGCCCGCGCGCACCGCGTCGAGCAGTGCGAACTCGCCCTCCCACATCCGGTAGAGCGTGGCGATGTCGGACGTCAGGACGGCGTCGACCTCCAGGCCGGGGTGGGTGTAGCAGACCGAGGCGTCACCGGGTTCGAGGACGAGCCAGAACGTCCGGCGCCGGTCGTTGACGCGGATCTCGACGGTCGCGCGCTTGCTCAGCGCCCCGGTGTCGATGCGGCCGTGCATCCACCACATCAGCACCTCGGGGTCGAGCTCGTCGGCGCGCGGGTCGCCGAACGCGTACCGGGCGCCCCAGTCGGCGAGGCTGAACACCAGCGGCCGCAGCGCCTCCCCCGCCTGCGTGAGCGCGTAGCCGTCGCCGGTGCGCCGCACCAGGCCGGCGGTCACGAGCTGCCGCAGCCGCCGTGACAGCAGCGCCCTCGACAGGCCCGGCAGGCCGCGGGAGATCTCGTTGAAGCGCGAGGCACCGACGAGCATGTCCCGCACGATCAGCAACGTCCACCGGTCGCCCAGCACCTCCACGGCGCGGACGATCGGGCAGTACTGCGCATAGGTCCTCACAACGGGAGTCTCCGCCGCGGAGGTGGTTTCGTTACCACCTCCCGGTTCACTTCCAGAACTACCCGCGGGCCTCGCGCGTTCTTACGTTCGTCCTATGACAACTCTTGAGACACGACCCGTGACCAGCACGTTCCCGACCGTCACCAGGGACGGCGACGCCGAGTTCGCCGACATGGCCGCCCGCATCGGCGCGATCGCGGCCCGCCACGCCTCCGAGCACGACCGCGACGCCACGTTCGTGAGCGAGGCGTACGAGGCCATGCGCGAGGAGGGCTACCTGGCGTTGGCCGTACCCGAGGAGCTGGGCGGGCTCGGCGCCACGATGCGCCAGGTCTGCTACGCCCAGGCCGAGCTCGCCCGGCACGACGGCGCCACCGCCCTGGCCGTCACCATGCACCTGTACCTGACGCTGATGCAGTGCTACCGCAGGCGCAAGGGCGCGCCGGACGCGGAGGGCGTGCTGCGGCGCGTGGCGGCGGAAGGCCTGGTCATCGCCACCAGCGGCGGGTCGGACTGGCTCTGGCCCACGACCACGGCCACCCCGGTGGACGGCGGGTTCCTGGTCTCCGGCCGCAAGTCGTTCTGCAGCCAGTCGCCGCGCGCGAACGTCGTGGCCACGTGCGCCGTGCTCGGTGAGGAGGTGCTGCACTTCAGCGCACCCCTGAGCGCCGAGGGCGTGCGCATCGAGGAAACGTGGGACACGCTCGGCATGCGCGGCACGGCCAGCCACGACGTCGTGCTGGAGGACGTGTTCATCCCGGCGGACAAGATCGCGGCCCGCCGCCCGTACGGCGAGTTCGGCGCACCCCTGTTCGCCGCGGTGGTCCACTTCGCACCGGTGTGCGGCGCGACCTACTACGGCATCGCGGCGGGCGCGCGGGACGTGGCCGTGCGGTCGACGTCGAAGAACGCGGTGCGCCAGATCGGGCTGATGGACTACAAGCTGCGCACCGCGTGGTGGTCGCTGATGGGCTCGATCGAGGAACTGGGCGACGACTACACCGCCGGCGCCGAGGCCGTCACCACCGTGATGCTGGCCAAGCGGCACGCCGTCCTGGAGGCCGTCGAGGTCGTGAACACCGCGATGGAGGTCCTCGGTGGACGGTCGTTCTTCAAGCGCTCACCGCTGGAACGCGCCTACCGCGACGTGCGCGCCGGAACGTTCCACCCGCTCACCCCGGAAGCCACGCTCGTCTACGCGGGCAAGGTCGCACAGGGTGACCCGGGAGTCACGGAATAGGTTCCGGTTGTAGGCGTGCCAAGGCTTTGCGAGTATGCGGTTCCATCTCCCCCGAAGGAGCGATTCCGGTGGCCACTCGCCTCAACCCGTACATCAGCTTCGACGGCCAGGCCCGCCGGGCGATGGAGTTCTACCAGTCGGTCTTCGGCGGCGAGCTGAAGATGAGCACGTTCGGTGAGTTCGGCATGCAGGACACGCCGCAGGCCGACCAGATCATGCACGCCCAGCTGGAGACCGAGGCCGGCTACACGATCATGGCCTCCGACACCCCGCCCGGCGTGGAGTACCGGGCGGGCTCGCGGATCACGGTGTCGCTGTCCGGCGACGAGGAGAAGCTGCGGGAGTACTTCACCGCCCTCGCGGAGGGCGGGAAGGTCGGGACGCCCCTGGAGAAGCAGATGTGGGGCGACGAGTACGGCGACCTCGTCGACAGGTTCGGCGTGAACTGGATGGTGAACCTCGGCGGACTGGGGTGACACGGGCCGGGCGGGGCCCCGGTCCCGCCCGCCGGGCCGGGTGGTGGGGCTTTCCCGGCCGGCCTGCGGCCGGACCGGGACCGCGGGCCCGCCGTGGTGGCCCCGCCCGCCGCCCTGACGCATCATGTGGACCATGAGCGAGCGTCTGCGGGAAGTGGTCGGCCAACTCGCGATCCGGCCCGGTGACCGGGTGCTGGAGATCGGCTGCGGGCAGGGCGTCGCCGCCACGATGGTGTGCCGGTTGCTGTCCACCGGCACGCTCACGGCGATCGACCGCTCCACGAAGATGGTCGAGGCCGCGACCCGCCGCAACGCCGCCTACGTGGCGTCGGGCAAGGCGGAGTTCCTCATCGCGTCGCTCGAGGACATGAACCTCGGCGACCGGCGGTTCGACCTGGTGTTCGCGGTGCGGGTCGGGCTGTTCCACCGCGATCCGGACCGGGCGCACGAGCTGGTGCGGCCGTGGCTCGCGCCCGGTGGCCGCGTGCTCTCGTTCTTCGACGAACCCGCGCGCAGCCGCGTCTAGACGCGGCCGAACAGGTCGGTGATCAGCTTCTTCGACGGCTCGACGCCCGCGGGCGACATCACCTCGATCTGCGTCCTGCCCCTGCGTGCGGCCACGGTGTGCTGGGCGGTCTCCGCGCCGCCTGCCGTCGTCTCGTAGGCCTCGTCGAACAGGCCCTCGACGGCCTTGGCCTTCTCGGGCCTGCCCTTCGCGAACGTCGCGGCCGTCGCGTTCGTCGTGAACCTCACCTCGACCGGCATGCCCGAACCGACGTACGTGCAGGTCGTGACGGCCTTCTCGACGCTCTCGCGCTGGCCCTGCAGCCTCAGGCCGAGCGCCTTGCCCACCACGGACGAGTTGGCGTTCGCGCAGTTCGGGCCGGTGCCGGCGGGCTGCTCGGCGGTGGTGGGCGTCTCCGGTGCCCGCGTCGGCGCGGCCTGCGGGGTCGAGGTGCAGGCGGCGAGCAGGAACGCGGTGGCGGCGAGGAGGGTGGGGCGCACACCCCTACATCGCGGTCCCGCCGCCGCCGCGTTACCCCGGTCCCGGCGCCCAGCTGAGCGGGCTCTCAGCGAACGGCGGCTAGCTTCGGGCGCGAAGGGGGGCCTGATGAAGATCGTGATTCCAGGTGGCACCGGGCAGGTCGGCGGCGTGCTGAGCCGCGCGCTGAGGGCGGCGGGCCACGAGGTGGTGGTCATCAGCCGCGGCGGCGGCGTGCGGTGGGACGGGCGCACGCTCGGGCCGTGGGCCCGTGAGATCGACGGCGCCGACGTCGTCGTCAACCTGGCCGGACGCAGCGTGAGCTGCCGCTACAACGCCGAGAACCTCCAGCAGATGATGCGCTCGCGAGTGGACTCGGCACGTGTCGTCGGTGAAGCCATCGCACGGGCCGAGGACCCGCCACGGGTGTGGTTGCAGATGAGCACGGCGACGATCTACGCGCACCGGTTCGACGCGGCCAACGACGAGAGGTCGGGGGTCCTCGGCGGACGCGAGGAGGACGTGCCGGGGTACTGGGCCTACAGCGTCGAGATCGCCAAGCGCTGGGAGGCCGAGCTCGACGAGGCCGACACGCCGGCCACCCGCAAGGTCGCGCTGCGCAGCGCGATGGTGATGAGCCCGGACCGCGGCGGCGTGTTCGACCACCTGTCGTGGCTGGCCCGGCTCGGCCTGGGCGGACCGGTGGCGGGTGGGCGCCAGTACGTCTCGTGGATCCACGACGACGACTTCGTGCGGGCGGTCGCCCTGCTGATCAGCGAGCCGATCTCCGGCGCGGTCAACCTGGCGGCACCGCACCCGTTGCCGCACCGGGACTTCATGCGCGAGCTGCGCAGGGCCTGGCGCGTCCCGGTGGGCCTGCCCGCGACCAGGCTGATGGCCGGGATCGGGGCGTTCGCGCTCCGCAGCGACACCGAGCTGCTGCTCAAGAGCCGCCGGGTCACGCCGGGCAGGCTCGTCGAGGCCGGGTTCGGCTTCCACTTCCCGAACTGGCGCGCGGCGGCGCAGAATCTGGTCGAGCGCAGGAGGTGAGATGCCGAGGATCAACGACGTCGGCGGCCAGGACGGCTTCGGCCCGGTTCAGGAGGAACTGGACGAACCGCCCTTCCACGCCGACTGGGAGGCCCACGTGATGGCCATGAACCGGGCGCTGATCAGGCGGGAGGTCTACAACCTGGACGAGTTCCGGGACGCCGTCGAACGGACGATGTCGCACGAGTCGTCCTACTACGAGAACTGGTTCCGCGCCATCCGGACGCTCCTGGAGGAGAAGGGCGTTGTCTGAGCGCTACCGCACCGGCGACCGCGTCCGGACGTCCACTGTGGATCCCGACCACCACACGCGGCTGCCGCACTACGCCCGCGGCCACGTCGGCACGGTCGTCGGCGGCGACGGCGTGCACCCGCTCGCGGACCTGAGCGCGCAGGGGGTTCAGGTACCGCAGCAGGTCTACCTGGTGCGGTTCTCCGCACACGACCTTTTCGGGCACGGCGACCACAACGTGACGCTGTCCCTTTGGGAGGATTACCTCAGCGATGAGTGACGACCACGACGACTCCCCGATCGCCGCGCGCGTCCGGGAACTGGAAGCGGTCCTCGAGGAGAAGGGCCTGCTGGACCCGGCCGAGCTGGACCAGGTGCTGGAGGCGTTCACGCACAAGGCCTCCCCGGCCAACGGCTTCCGGGTGGTGGCGCGGGCCTGGGTCGACGCCGGCTTCCGCGCCCGCCTGCTGCAGGACGCGAACGCGGCGCTGCCCGAGCTCGGGCTGTCGATGGGCGGCGGGCTGCAGGTGCAGCGGCTGCACGTCGTCGAGAACACCGAGGACGTGCACAACGTGATCGTCTGCACGCTCTGCAGCTGCTACCCGCTGTCGCTGCTCGGGCCGTCGCCCACCTGGTACAAGAGCCCGGCCTACCGCTCGAGGGTGGTGAGCCACCCGCGGGAGGTGCTGGAGCAGTTCGGCCTGACGCTACCCGGGACCACGAAGATCGAGGTCTGGGACGCGAACGCCGAGTCGCGGTACATGGTGCTGCCCCGCCGGCCCGAGGGGACGGACGGGCTGGGCGAGGCGGAGCTGGCCGGTCTGGTGACGCGCAACGGGTTGATCGGCACCGCGGCCGTGTGACGCGGGTGGGCGCCGCGGCCTGCACGACCGCGGCGCCACGTCCGGGGCCTACAGGCCCTTCATGATGGTGTCGATCGCCTTGCCGAGCTGCGCGTACTTCTGCGTGTACAGCACCGGGAACACGCCGGGCGGGTCCGCCGGGCGCACCGCGTCGACGTAGTCGGTGCCGAGGTTGCAGAACACGACCACGACGTACTGGCGGTTGCCCTTGCCGCGCAACGACTTCACGATGCCCGCGTCGGAGCCCGTGGTGTCGACCCAGCCGGTCTTGTGCGCGAACGTCACCTCGGCGGCGTCGTTGCACGGACGGACGTCGCGGTCGTACACGGCGTCGCCGACGGTCACGGTGCCGTCCGCCTTGATCCAGCGCGCCGGCACCTTCTGCGGGATGCCCTGGACCGGGTAGTCGCGCCCGCACCAGTTCGGCGTGGAGAGCATCTCGTTGTGGCCCTGGCCCGCGAGCGTCGCCTGGAAGAACTTCCTCGAGGAGTGGGACAGCTCGTCGCGGGTGACCTGCTTGCCCGCGCCGGTCGTCCACAGGACGTCCGGGCCGCCGTTGACCAGCAGCAGGAGCTTCGCGGTGTCGAGACCGCTCATGTTCGAGCCGATCCAGCGCGCGCCGTTGCCGGGGTTGGTGCCGGTGACCATGAGGGTCGGCATGCCGAGGTCGGCGAACGTGGCGTTGACCGCGTCCCAGGCGTTCCGGTCGTGGATCAGCTTGATCAGCGCGCAGGTGGACTCGTTCTGCGACTTCGTGATCATCTCGTCGAAGTGCTGCCGGACCTTCTTGACCGAGGCCCCGCCGCAGGCCGCGCTCACCGGGTTCGGGTTGTACTCGTAGTCGGCGTCGAGGTCGACCTTGCCCTGGTCGACCAGGCGCAGGACGCCGAAGCCCACCATCAGCTTCAGCACCGACGCCGGGTACGGCGAGGAGAAGTCGATCGGCGCGTTCTCCCGGCCCGGCAGCACGTCACGGGTGCCCTTGCCGCCGTTGACGTCCCATTCGGTGTCGTCCCACCAGCGGTAGCGCACCTGGTCGGTGGACAGGCCCGCCTTCGCCACCGGTACGACGACGCCGTTCGGGTACTGCGGGCTGAGCAGCACGTTCGCCACGGACTTCGGGCGTCCGTACAGGTCGAGCTCGATGATCGCCGCGTCCATGTTCGGCGTCTGGTGCAGCGGCTTGCCCGCCTGCGCCAGCCGCAACCGCGCGCGGTTCTGCAGCTCCGCCGGTGAAGCGTCGTACTTCTCCCGCTGACCGGCCGTCCGCGCGGCCGAGGCCGGTGCGGACAGGTCCGGCGGCGTCAGGTCGACGACGTCCTTGAAGTTCTGCGCGACGATCGCCTGGCGCAGGCGCTCCGCCAGCGCGTTCACGTCCCCGGCGGCCGAAGCCGCCGGTGTGACGGCCGCGCCGAGCACCGTGAGAGCCGTGCCGAGCACGGTGATCCGTTTGAGTCTCATTCACTCCCCCAGCCGAGTGGAATCCAACACCATTCGAAACCTATCGGTACGCCGGTGATCCCACGACCCCGGTTCATGATCTTGCACGCGCGCGGCGCCGCCCGCGTTGCACGGCTGGGCGATCCGCCTGGGCAACGGGCTCGTTCACCACCGTCCACACGGACCGGGACGCGAGCATCCCCGCGCACGCGACCAGGTGGACCGCCACGCACCCGAGCAGTGCGGCGGTGGTGCCGAACGCGTGCGAGACGGGACCGATCGCGAGCTGGGCCAGCGGGATCGCCACGAACGACCCGAGCATGTCGTAGGAGTAGACCCGGGCCAGGCGGTCCTGCGGCACGTGGTGTTGCAGCGTCGTCTCCCACGCCACCCCGAACTGCTCGATGCCCAGCCCGCAGACGAAGGAGGTGACGACCAGCAGCCAGGGCTCCGGGTGCAGCACCATGACCAGCGGCAGGCCCGCCATCACCGGCACGCACGAGACGCCGAGCAGCAGGCGGCGGCGCACCTCGATCCGCATGACCAGGAAGGCGCCCGCCACCATGCCCGCGGTCTGCGCCGCGAGGACGAGGCCCCAGGTCCCGCGCCCGAACGTGGAGTCGGCGAGCACCGGGCCGAGCACCATCACCCCGCCGACCAGTGCGGCGTTGACGAAGGTGAAGGCCAGGACGACGACCCACACCCATTGGCGTGACACGAACTCCGTCCAGCCGACCTTCAGCTCGGACAGCACCGACGGCTCGCGCCCGGCCCGGACGGTGGCCGGCACCCGCACGAGCGCGAAGAACACGCCGGCCAGCGCGAACGAGAGCGCGTCCACGGCGAGCCCCCAGCCGGGTCCGGTGAACGCGATCAGCAGGCCGCCGAGCGACGCGCCGCCGATGGTGGCGGAGTGCACGCCCAGCCGCAGCAGCGCGTTCGCCCGCAGCCGGACCTCGGCCGGCACCGTCTGCGGCACCAGCGACGACGAGGCGGGCAGCGAGAACGCGCTCGACATGCCGTTCACCGCCGCGAGCACGACGAACCACGTCACCGAGGCCGTGCCGGTCAGGACGAGCACCGCGATCGCGGCCTGGCTCGCGAAGCTGACCGCGCACGACCCGGCCAGCACGAACTGGCGCGGCAGCCGGTCCGCGACCACCCCGCCCCACAGCAGGAACACGACGTTGGTCAGCGACCGCGCGGCGACGACGACGCCGAGCGAGGTGACCGACGACGTGAGGTCGAGAACGGCGAAGGCCAGTGCGATCGGTGCCATCGCGTTGCCGGCGACGGTCGTGACCCGTGCCGCGAGCAGCCAGCGGAAAGCAGGATGCGCCATGGGCGCCGGTGATTCCCCCATGCGCCGCAACCTACAAGGCCGGGAGCCGCCCCGCCTGTGCGGCGCAGCGGCTCCCGGTCACCGCACCCTCGGGTGCGATGAGGCGATGACCACCGCGGCGGCGACGGTCACCAGGTTCTTCAGGATGTACTGGGCTTCGAAGGACGCCCGCAGCGGACCGGCCCACATCTCGCCGGGGAACAGCACCAGCGGTGTCGACACCAGCACGACGTGGCCGATCAGCAGCACCGCGCACCACCGCGGCACGCGGAAGCTCAGCAGCACCACCGCGATCCCGATCTCGCTGATCGCGGCGCCCACCCTGGCGAGGTCTCCGCCGACGATCCCGAACGTCAGCGCGGACACCGTGCGTTCGACGAGGTCTTCGGCGGGGCTGCCACCGGGGAAGAGCTTCAGCGCGCCGAACCAGAGGTACACGACCCCGAGTCCGATGCGCAGCAGTGGAACTCCGGACTCCCGCGCAAGTCGAGTCAGTCGATCCCGCGTGCCTTCTCCGCGCGTGGTTCCTGGACGTGACATCTGATCTCCCTCTCCTGTCCGGCTGCCACCACCCGGCCGGACGGGACGTGCGGAGGGGATCAGGCGATCGGGTCGCCCAGCGGGTTCAGCAGGTCGGCCTTGCCCTCGAAGGCGAACAGCAGCAGGTCGACCATGCGGAACGTGCTGGAGTCCGGTCCGAGCGTGGGCCGCCAGTACGGCGAGCGCACGATCGAGATCCGGCTGCCCTCCATCGCGCGGTGGAAGACCTCCGCGGTGAGGCGTCCGCCGACCGGGCCCATGAGCCCGCCACCGACCTCGGCCTCCCGCAGGACGTAGAACCACAGCGGCGTCGCCTCGACGAGCTGCGCCCTCTGCTGCTCGGACAGGCCTTCGACGACGGCGCCGCCGTTGCCGACGAGGATCTGCTCGGCCGTCAGCGGTGCGACCCCGAAGAGCTCGGCGATCTGCTGGCCCGTGGCCAGTTCCATCATCGAGGCCCTGGTGAGGTTGCGGAACGCGAGGTTGCGCTCGATCTCGCGGAACTGCGTGCCGCGGCCGCCGAACGTGCCGGCCGGCAGCTTCGTCAGCGGGTCGACCAGCAGCGTGTCGATCCGCTTGGTGACGTTGCCCCCGCTGAACTCCGCCGGCGCCGCCAGGTCGTCCCGGCCTGCCTCGGTGAAGTCGTAGAGCCTGCGGAAGTCAGCGATCCAGTTGCTGGGCAACGTGAAGATGTCGCCCCGCGTCACGTCGTCGAGGTCGCCGGGCAGCGCCGACGACGGGTCGAAGTTGCCGCTCACCCCGGTGAAGGTGAAGAGCTGGAACAACGTCGCCGGCTTCACGGACGGGCCGCCGGTGCGGAACACGCGGTTCCACTCGTACTCGCCGCGGACCTGGCTGTGCCCGAAGCGGTACGAGGCGACCGAGAACTCGATCGGCATCGTCGGCGAGTTGTCGCGGCGGTAGTGCTTTCCGGGCACCTCGAAGAACTTGCGCCCGTTGGTGAAGACGTCCTCCACGATCGCCGGGTCGATGATCCGCGGCAGGTGGTCGGTCCTGAGCATCCACTGGTAGTGCCGCACCACGAGCTCCTTCGCGGCGCGGAAGAGCCGTTCGCCGGACAGACCGGTGAGAGCGAGCTCGTCGACCACGCGGTTGTGGAAGCGGATGAACGCCAGGTGCGTCTGCGCCACCACGAGGTTCTCGTCGTTGCGGGCGTCCGGGATCAGCGGCAGCCGCCGGTCCGCCGCCGTGCCGGCCGTCCCGCCGCGGCGCGGCAGGTCGAAGCCCTCGAACGGGATGTTCGTGCCCTCGTCCGGGAACGGCACCGGAGTCGTGGTGCCGACCTTGAGCTTCACGCCGTCCTGGGCGTAGAAGACCTGGTCGTCCTTGTCGCGCGGGCCCCGGCCGTAGACCGAGTCGAGGTCGAGCGCCGGCGACCGGCCCTGCATCAGCTCGTCGAGGTTCACGTCCTGCCCGAGCTGCGACTCGGTGCGGTCCATCGTGAGGTCGTGGTCGACGAACTGGCCGAGGTAGGTGAACCCCGCCGGGACGACCGGGTCCGCCGAGTCGGGCTGCGGGACGTTCGCGGTCATCGCGGTCGCGAGGGCGGTCCGCGTCTCCTCGTCCGTCCGCGGGCCCTTCGGCCCCAGCCGTGAGAACCGGAACCTGCGCAGCTCCTCCGCCGTGGAGGGCTGACGCGTGATCGCCTCACCTTTGTCGTCGATTTCCAGAACACCCTCGCCCACGACGAAGAAACTGTCGCGCACGTGCCTTTTCATGTATCCCCCTGTGTTTCCCCTGTGCCGGCAACCTGTTCTCCCCAACAAGTTCCTGCCCACCGCCAGTCTCCAGACGGACGAAAAACACGTCGAAGCTTTTGCCCACGACCAAAATGTGCTCACCGAACGGATACGAGGTCCGCTGAGATATTCCTGAGGACCGGCGAATAGCAACTTGCAAGCCGAGGTTTGCAGACGGCCGAGATCGGGTACCACTGCGAAATGCTCGAAGTCACGGTGACCGAGTCGTCGCCTGCCTCCACCCTGCTCGCCGTGTCCGGCGAACTCGCCGGTTCCGGCGCGGAACGACTGCTCTCCCGGCTCGACCGCCTGCTCGACCAGGGCCACCGCTACGTGGTGCTGGACCTCTCCGCGGTCACCTTCTGCGACTCCAGCGGGATCAGCGCCCTCGTGCGCGGCCACGCCCGCGCCTCGGCCACGGCGGGCGGGCTGAGGCTCTCCGCCGCCTCCGAGCAGGTGGCGCGGGTGCTCGAGCTGTCCGGCCTGGCGAGGATGCTCGGCCTCAAGTCCACAGTGGAGCCCGAGGCCGTCCGCTAGCCCGTTCGCACCGCCCCTGCCCGTCGGTGCCTCCGGGGGTGTCATGATGGCGGGGTGGAGTCCACGCGCATCGACCGCTGGCTGTGGGCGGTCAGGCTGACGAAGACCCGCCCGGACGCCGCCCAGGCGTGCCGGGGCGGCCACGTGCGCGTCAACGACAAGCCCGCGAAGCCCTCCACCACCGTGGTGCCCGGCGACCAGGTGCGCGCCCGCGTCGGCGACAGGACCAAGGTCGTGGAGGTCGTCCGCGTGATCGGGAAGCGGGTCGGCGCGGAGGCCGCGGCCACCTGCTTCATCGACCGCACCCCGAAGCCGCCGCCGGAGATCCCGATCGCCCGCCGCGACCGGGGTGCGGGGCGCCCGACGAAGCGGGAGCGGCGCGAGCTGGACAGGTTCCGCTCGCAGCAGTCCTAGCCGTCCAGCTCCGAGAGCCTCTTCGTCTCCAGGCGGGCCACGTCCCCGTGGTCCAGCAGCGCCTCGAGCAGCGGCGGCACCGGCGTCACTTCGTCGACCGCGAATGTCACCATTCCTCACCCCACGACGACTTCCGCCAGTTCCGAGAGCGATTTCCCGAGCGGCAGGTCGACCCTCAGCGACGCGTGCGCATCGCCTCGCGTCTCGCCGCGGTTGATGATCACGACGGGGATTCCGGCGGTGGCGGCGCGGCGCACGAACCGCAGCCCGGACATGACTGTCAGCGAGGATCCGAGGACGAGCAACGACCGTGCGCCGTCCACGAGCGAGTAGCACTGCTCGACGCGGGGGCGGGGCACGTTCTCGCCGAAGAACACGACGTCCGGCTTCAGCACGCCGCCGCACGCCTCGCAGGGGACGACCCGGAAGCCGCGGACGGTCTCCTCGGGCAGGAAGACGTCGCCGTCGGGGTTGATCTCGTCCGTGGTCGCGTGGAAGTCCGGGTTGGCCTCGCGCAGGCGGCGGTCGAGGTCGACGCGCGGCGAGAGCAGCCCGCAGCCGAGGCAGATCACGCGGTCGAGGCCGCCGTGCAGCTCCACGACGTCCGCGGAGCCCGCGGCCTGGTGCAGGCCGTCGACGTTCTGGGTGATGACGCCGCGGAGCTTGCCCGAGAGCCTCGCGACGGCGTGGTGGCCCGCGTTCGGGTGCGCGCGGGCGATGGTGCGCCAGCCGACGTGGCTGCGCGCCCAGTAGCGCTGCCGGCCGCCCTCGCTGGTGGTGAACTCCTCGTAGGTCATCGGGGTGTGCTTGCGCAGGGACCCGCCCTCACCGCGGTAGTCGGGGATGCCGGACTCCGTGGAGAGGCCCGCACCGCTGAGCACCAGCACCCCGCCCCGCTCGACGATCGGGACGACCTCGGTCAGGGTGGAGGTGCGCGGCAGCGACGGGCCCGGGTTCGACCAGGTCAGAGTGGGCCTTGTTCGCACTTCACCAGCTTACGGAACAGCGGCAAGTCACCAGCTGGTGAACCACCGCCCCAGCTCGGCCTCCGCCGCCGCCACGTTGCCACCGGAGGGGGCCGTGACCAGCGCGAACTGCCGTCCGGACCCTCCGCGGAGCAGCAGCCTGTCACCCTGGACCGACGACGCCGCGGAGCTGATCACCAAGGGCGAACGCAGCGACTGCGGCAGGTGCAGCTCGGTCGGCGCGGCGCCGCCGTCCGAGTCCCAGACGAGCACGGCGAACGGCGCCGAGCCGACCACGGACCGGACGTTCGCCAGCGGGATCTGCTGCCAGCTCTGGTACGCGCGGTCCTCGTAGGTGAACGCGAGCGTGGTGCCCGCGACGGCCCGCGGGTAGACGCGGTCGACGATCGCGCGGTCGACGGTGAGCACGGGGGTGCCGGCCGCGTCGAGCCTCACGGCCGAGAAGTGCTCGTCGTTCATGGCGTCGCCGTCGGTCTTGACCTTGGCCGGGTTGTCGTTCATCAGCTCGCGGTGGCGGCCGTAGTTGGTGTCCCAGTGCCACTGGCTGCCCGAGAGCACGCTGCCGCGCGGCGCCGACCACCAGCGGGCGCCGGGCGCGGCGGAGTCGAGGCCCTGGTAGATGGCCTTGAGCACGGACGGCGTCTTGTCGGAGGTGAAGCCCGAGACCGGGTGGCCGAACTCGGAGACGATCGCGGTGGTGCCGAGCGCCCTCGCCCGGTCGCGGATCGTGCCGAACGCCTGCGTGTACTGGCCGTCCGCCGCCTTTCCCGGCATCAGGACGCCCGACTGGGCCTTGCCGTCGTAGAAGTGCGCGTTGAACACGAACCGCTCCCCCAGCGACGGCACGAGCGCGAGCCCGCCGGGTTCGGCGAAGAAGTCCACGTTCTGGTTCCAGAACACCAGCGGCTCCACGAACGCGGGCTTGGCCGCCCAGCCCACCTCGTCCATCTTGGCGCGGAAGCGCTGGTAGAACGGCATCAGCAGGTAGCGCTCCCACGTCTGCGACGTCTGCCCGGCGTCGTACTTGCCGGCGTAGGGCTCGTTGAGCGGGTCGACGCCGACGACGAGCTTGAACTCGTTGCCGGGCAACGCCTCCCTGACGTGCCGCAACGCCTCGCCGGCGGCGTCGACGAACGAGTCCTGAACGCCGTCGCGGTTGTGCCAGAAGTCGTAGGTGGCGGCGGTGACGGCGTTGTTGTTCTTCATGTTCTGGCCCCAGTGGAAGCAGAGGCCGCACGACTCCTTGGGGTACCCGCTCGCCGCCCACGCCGGGGCGCCGTCGCCGGTGTACCAGCTGTCCTGGTTGAACAGGTGCCGCGAGTAGAGGTCCTGGTGGAAGTCGAGGTAGACGCGGATCCCGAGGTCGGTGAACGCCCTGAGCTGCGCGGTCACGCCGTCGAGGTAGGTGTGGTCGATCCGGCCGCGCTGCGGTTCGATCCACGCCCACGTGAGCAGGAACCGCACGGCGTTGGCGCCGGTCAGCTGCTTCATCGCCTGCGCCGACCTCCGCGCGTCCTGCGTGGAGGCGAACGGGAGGCCGCGGTGTTCGGCGAGCTTGGCCGTGCCGGAGACGTTGAAGCCGCGCAGCACCACCTCGCGGCCGTGCTCGTCGCGGAAGACCCCGCCGGACACCCGCAGCTCGGAGCCGTCGAACTCCGCTCTGGCCGGGGCCACGAGCAGGGAGAACAGGAAGAGGACCACCAGGAGAACCGCTCGCCGCATCGCCGCCGCCTCTGGGAACGTGAACGAGATTCGCATCGAACGGTAGCGGGCGGGGACGGGCCGGGACAGGTCCGCTTTGCGCAATGCGGTCACCGGGGAGGAGCACGGCCCCTCCCCGGTCCCGGGATCAGCCGAGCGTCGCCGCCACGAGTTCGGCGGTCTCGGCGAGCAGCGGTTCGTCGGCGCCGCCGGTCGGCTCGTCCTTGCGCGTCGACAGCACGGCGATCACGATCGGCGCGCGGCCGGGCGGGAACGCGATGCCGGCGTCGTTGGTCGTGCCGTAGCTGCCGGTGCCGGTCTTGTCGCCCCAGCGCCACGCCGACGGCAGGCCGGCGCGGATGCGGTTGCCACCGGTCGTGTTGGCCAGCAGCCAGTTCGTGAGCTGGTCGGAGTCGTTGGGGTTGAGGGCGTGACCCAGCGTCAGGCGCGCGTAGCTCTGCCCGATGGCGCGCGGTGACGTCGTGTCGGTGACGCGACCCGGCTCAGCCGAGTTGAGCTCCGGCTCCCAGCGGTCGAGGCGCGTCACCGGGTCGCCGATCGAGCGGCTGAAGCGGGTGATCGCCGTGGGGCCGCCGAGCTCCCTGAGCAGCAGGTTCGCCGCGCAGTTGTCGCTGTGGGTGATGGTCGCCTCGCACAGGGCCGCGACGGTCATGCCGTTCGCCAGGTTCTCCGGCCTCCCGGTGACCGGACCGTACCCCGACCTGTCCACATCAGACCGCGTGTAGGTGATCACCTTGCGCAGCAACGACCCGTCGCGGTCACGGCGCAGGATCGCCGCCGCGGCGATGGTCTTGAACGTCGAGCACATCGGGAAGAGCTCGTCGGCGCGGTGCAGCACCGTGCGGCCGGTGCCGGTGTCCGTCGCGAACACGCCCAGGCGCGCGTTGTGCTGCCGCTCGAGTTCGCGCAGCCTGCCGGTGACCGTCGAGGCCTGCGCCTGAGCCGGCACGGCCACGGCCAGCGCCGCTCCGGCGCCCAGTGCCAGCACCGCTCGTCGGTTGACACCCAACGTCCTGCCCCCTTCTTCCGGAAACCTCTCCACAGGACAGGACGCGCGGGAGATCAACTGGTTGTTCACCCGATCCGGCGCCAGCACGCCAGGTACGTGAGCGCGGCGATCAGGGACCCCGCCGACGCGAACGCCCCGGCACCGAGGTAGATCACCCACTCGTCGGCGTTCAGCCCCTCCCCGGCCAGCGGGACCCCCCAGAGGACGCTCCCCGTCGCGAGGGTGCCGGCGGCGACGACGGACCAGAACACCACGAGCACGACCCGCCCGACCCGGCGCGGCCCGCTATAGGGCCGCAGGGATCCGTTGCGCTGCAACCACCAGGCGGCGAGCGCGGCGACGGCGAGCGCGATGCCGTCGGCGGCGAGGGTGTCGCTGAGGCGGTGCCACTTCGCCGTCAGCGTGTACTGCCCGATCGCCGTGGCCCACGGCAGCACGAAGAACAGCATCACGCCGCGCCACTTCCACGGCACCACGATGACCGCCGCGAACAGCACCGTCATCGCGATGGTCGTGTGTCCACTGGGGAGGCTGTTGTGCGCGTAGTCGCCGGTGACCTCGACGAGCGCGGGCCGCGGCAGGACGAACCGCTTGAGCGCCTGCACGACGACCTGGCCCGCGACGATCACACCGACGGCCGCGATCGTGAGGTCCCAGCGCTTCCTGAGCACACCGACCAGGGCGACGGCGGCCACCGCGGCGGCGAGGGAGTAGACGGTGATCTGGCCGAGCGCCTGCCAGGCGGCGTCCGTCTCGGACACGTCGTCCTGGTCGGCACCGCGCAGGGCCGCGTTCTCGATGGTCTGACCGGCCCTCGTCCAGACCGCGAGGACGTACACGAGCGCCGCGACCACGAGCCCCGCCGCCGCGACCACGGGCCACCGCCGATGCTTCACGCTGCGCCAGTGTGCCGCCATTCGGCCCAACGCGCTGGATGGAGATCAACGGACCCGGCCTAGCCGATCCGGTCCAGCACCGCCGTGATCGCGAGGTCGACGGTGTACTCGAACTCGGCCTCGCGGTCGAACGCGGCGAGGTGCGGCGCCGCCGCGACCACCGCCGACAGCCCCGAGCCCCGCAGGACCTCGTGCCGCGCCCCGTCGTCACCCCCGAACGCCGGAGCCGCCGACACCTCGCGCAGCAGCGTGCCGATCAACGTGGCGAGCAGCATCCGCAGCAGGTGCACGGCCTCGTCCGGGGACGCCCCCGCGGCCAGCAGCACCGCCAGCACCGCGTCGACGGGGGCGAGGCCCTCCAGCGACGACAGCTGACGGGTCAGCACGAGCGGCGCCGCGCCGGGGTGGGCGAGCGCGCGGTCCCGGAACGCCCGGGCGATGGCACGCAGGTCGTGGCGGGGGTCGCCGGTGGGCTCCGGCAGGACCAGGCCGCCCAGCAGCTGCTCGGCGACGGCGTCGAGCAGGCCGTCCTTGCCGTCGACGTGGTTGTAGAGGCTCTTCGCGTCCACCCCCAGCGCCCTCGCCACCGAGCGCATGCCGACCGCGGCCACGCCGTCCGCGTCGATGACCCGCAGCGTCGCGGTGACGATCGACTCGCGGGACAGCAGGGGCGTGCGGGGGCGGCCTCGGCGGGGTTCGGTCACGCGGCCATTGTGCCTTGCGGATGCCCACGGTGTGGGTTTAGCCTTCGGATAACCCACAGTGTGGGTATCGATGCCTTCCCGAGCCCTGCACAGGCCACGTTCGGCAAGTCCACTGAGGAGTGTTGATGTCATCCCGCTTCGTGCTGCCCTCCGAGGAAGTCCTGCGCGCCCGCGAGAAGCTCGTGCTGGACCACTTCCACGACGAGGTGGCGCACGACTGGGACGCCACGCTGTCGACGTTCCCGCACCCGCACTACGAGCTCATCGCGCAGATGGTCGTCCACGACGGCGAACAGGCCGTTCGGCAGTACTACACCGACACGCGCGTGGCGTTCCCCGACCAGAACCACGAGCTGATCGCGTTCCGGCACAGCGCCGACGCCGTGATCGTCGAGTTCTGGCTGACGGGCACGCACCTCGGGCCGCTGGGCAAGATCCCGGCGACCGGCGGGAAGCACCGCACGCGGATGACCGCGTACTTCCTCTTCGACGAGGACGAGAACCTCGTCACCGAGCGCGTCTACTTCGACCAGCTGTCCGTGCTGAAGCAGGTGATCAGCGGGATCGACCGGAGGAAGCCGAGCGGGCTGCGCACGCTGCTGCGGGTGTTGCGGGGCATGCTCGCGATGGCGGGAGGCCGGCCGGATCCGCGGCTGACCGCCACGACCCCGCCGGAGCTCGACTAGATCCGGATGAGCTTGCGTTCCACGGCGGTCCGCACGGCCGCCGTCCGCGTCTCCACGCCGAGCTTCGCGAAGATCCGCACCAGGTGCGTCTTCACCGTGGCCTCGCTGATGAACAGCGCCTTGGCGATCTCCCGGTTCGACAGGCCCTGGGCGAGGTTCTCGAGGATCTGCACCTCGCGCCCGCTGAGCTTCGGCGCCGGTCCGCGGACCTGGCGCAGCAGGCGTTGCGCGATGTCCGGGGACAGCACGGTCTGGCCGGTCGAGGCCGTGCGCACGGCCTCGGCGAGCGTCTCCGGCGCGCAGTCCTTGAGCAGGTAGCCGATCGCGCCCGCCTCGACCGCGCGGACGATGTCGGCGTCGGAGTCGTAGGTCGTGAGCACGACGACCTGGGGCGCCGGGGCGAGGGCCCGGATGCGGCGGGTCGCCTCCACGCCGTCGATGCCCTTGCCCAGCTGCAGGTCCATCAGCACGACGTCCACAGCGGACGCCCGGGTCACGGCCTCCTCGCCGGTCGCGGCCTGCACCACCTCGAAGTCGCGCGAGAGCAGCCCGGCCAGTCCGAACCGGACCACCGGGTGGTCGTCCACCACCAGCACCCTCACGGCGTCGGCACCGTCACGGCCACGGCGGTCCCCTCCCCCTGCGCGCTCTCGACGGACACCGTTCCCCCAGCTCGGCGATGCGGCCGCGGATCGACGCGAGCCCGTAACCCCGTCCACCGGCCGCGCCCACCGCCGCCGGGTCGAAGCCGCGTCCGTCGTCCACGACGTCCAGTGTCACCGCGTCTCCCAGGTACGACAACGTGATCGCGATCCGCGAGGCGGCGGCGTGCTCGGAGGCGTTGGCCACGGCGCCCTGGGCGACCCGGAGCAGCGCCACCTCGGTCTGCACGGTCAGCGGGTAGGGCTCGCCGTCCACCTCGACGTGCGCGCAGAGCCGGCGCAGCGCGTCGACCAGCGACCCGTGGATCGGCGCCAGGTCGCGCACGAACCGCCGCGCCTCGCCCAGGTTCTCGCGCGCGACCTCGGCCGCCTTCGTCGTCTCGCCGAGCGACAGCAGCAGGGTGATGCTGGAGAAGCCCTGCGCGAGCGTGTCGTGGATCTCGCGGGCGAGCCGCTGGCGTTCCTGCAGCACCCCGGCCTCGTGCAACAGCCGTGCGCGGTCGAAGAACACCGCCGCCGTCAGCACCGCGACGCCGACGGGCCCGAGCACCAGCGACCAGTCGAACGCCGCCGCCAGCCGGACCTGGGCCAGCACCACCGCCGCTGTCAGCACGGCCGCGATCGGCAGCGCCACCCGCGGCCGGAGCTGCCGCAGGCACTGGAAGAACAACGGGATGGCGCACCAGCCGAAGCTCGGCGCGAGCCACACCAGCACCAGCCACACGGCGAGCACGACCGGCAACGCCCGCGTCCACCGCACGCTCGCGGGGTAGGCGAGCCCCAGCGCCCCGGCCAGGCCGAGCACGACGGGATCGGCGCCGTGGTACGCGACGTACCGCGCCGCCGACGCCGTCAGCAGCACGTAGAAGCCCGCGTGCATCGCCCGGTGCAGCCACACGCCGGCGACTGTAGGCGAGCACCCAGGCGCCGCGGGTCAACCGATGGGTTGAACCGGAGTTCAACCGTCACCACCACGCCGTACGCCCGCGGCGGGACCATCGTGGTGGCCATGGACCTCAAGAAGATCGCCGTCGCCACCCTCGTCGTGCTGAGCGTCGGCGGCGGCTACGCGGCCGCAGACCAGCGCACCACCACCCGCACCGAGAAGGTGCTGACCGTCGACGCGGCCGTCCGCGCGGCCCAGGCCACCCTCGACGCCGCGGAGAAGGAGAACCAGCGCGTCACCGTGGCCGTCGTCGACCGCAGCGGCGACCTGGTCGTGCTGCTCGCGGGCGACGGCGCCGGCCCGCAGACCGAGGAGTCCGCACGGCGCAAGGCGTTCACCGCCGTCTCGTTCAACGCCCCGACCTCGGAGCTCGCCGGCCGCGTCACGGGCCAGGGCGCGACGTTGCGGGACATCCCGGGCACGCTGTTCCTGGGCGGCGGCGTGCCGGTGGCGGTCGACGGCACGTCCGTGGCGGGCATCGGCGTGGGCGGGGCGCCCACCGGTGAGCTGGACGAGAAGTACGCGAAGGCGGGTCTCGCGACCCTGAGGTGAGCCGGAACCGGCCGGCGCCTCAGCGGCGCCGGTCGGTGGCGCTCCACCCCGGCGGGATCCGCTCCGTCGCCTCCGGGTCGATCGCGTGCCGGGCCACGTGGCGTCCCGGCTTCGGCTTCTTGCCCATCAGCATCAGCACGACGGCCGCGACGAGCCCGACCGTGGCCAGACAGGCCGCGGAGACACGCGCGGCGGGGTGTTCCAGGATCAGCGTGCAGATCGTGAGGGCGAGCACGAGAGCGGCGATCGGGCCGATCACGGCGATGTCCGAGCGCTCCTCGGGCTCCGCGGCGGGCTCCGCCGGCGGCACGACCGGGGCGTGGACCTCGATCGTCTCGAAGTTCCCCCGGGGCTGTTCGTAGGGCGGGGGCCGTAAGCCGGGAGGGACCGTCACCCCGGCCATGCTGCCCGAGGAGGGCGCGTCGCCGCAAACCTCGCGTTCCGCGTTTACTACGTGTTCCCGTGCAGCGCTGGGTTCGAGGAGGTCCGTCATGTGCCGGTGGCTCGCGTATTCCGGTTCGCCGGTGTTGTTGGAGGAACTGCTCTACGCTCCGGAGAACTCGCTCGTCATGCAGTCCAAGCACGCGCGGCTCGGCGCGACGGCGGTGAACGGCGACGGGTTCGGCATCGGCTGGTACGGCAGCGCGAGCACGCCGGGGCTCTTCCTGAGCACGGAGCCCGCGTGGAACGACCGCAACCTGCGCGAACTGGCCGCGCAGATCACCGCCGACCGGGTCTTCGCGCACGTGCGGGCCTCGACGGGCGGCGCGGTGCAGCGGTCGAACTGCCACCCGTTCCGCCACGGCAGCTGGCTGTGGATGCACAACGGGCTGATCTCGAAGTTCCCGCTGGTGCGGCGCGAGCTCGTGCTGGCGATCGACCCCGCGCTGTTCCCGCTGGTCGAGGGCTCGACCGACTCGGAGGTCATGTTCTACCTGGCGCTCAGCTTCGGGATGGAGCAGGACCCGCCCGCCGGGGTGGCGCGCATGGTCGAGTTCGTCGAGGAGGTCGGCCGGCGCGCGGGCGTCGAGTACCCGGTCCAGATGACGGTCGCGGTCACCGACGGGTCGACGACCTGGGCGTTCCGGTACTCGAGCCGCGGCAAGTCGCGCACGCTGTTCCACAGCACCGACGTGTCGACGTTGCGCCGCCAGTACCCGGACAACCCCGCGCTGCACGACTTCGCGGACGACTCGCGGCTCGTCGTGTCCGAACCGCTGGGTGACCTGGTCGGGGCCTGGCAGGAGGTGCCGGAGTCGACGTGCGTCGTCGTCAGGACCGGTGTGGAAGAGGAGCTGCTGCCGTTCAAGCCGTGACGGTCAGCTCGCGAACGCCCGGTGCAGGACCACCCAGACCTCGCCGGGCCGTTCGACCGCGCCGGGGAACCAGCCCGGCGCGACGGCGTCGGCGAGCTCGTCCGAGCGCTCCAGCAACGTGGTGACCGCGGGCTCGCCGATGACGACCACCGCCGACCGGTCCACGCACGCCGGCAGGTGGTCCTGGGTGACGCCGGACCTCTGCTCCAGCACCACCATCAGCTCGTGGCCGGTGCTCGGGCCCGCGTCGACCTCGCTCACGCCGGGCACCTCGGCCTCCTCCGCCGGTTCCCCGCCGTCTCCGAGGTCCTCCTCGTCGTGGTACCGGGACCAGACGTGCCTGCCGACCGAGTGGATGGCGGAACTCATCGCGTCGGTCTGCTCCTCGGTCATGACCAGCGTGATCGAGCGCCCGTCGGTGAGCGTGAACGTCAGCTCGACCTCGGGCACGTCGCCGGAGCCGGGCACCGCCTCGGGGTTCCCGGCCACCTCCCCCGCGCGCACCGGGTCGGCTGTCGTCTCCCGGCCCATGCGCAACGACGGCAGGTTCGCCGCCACGTCGACGACGAGCCGGGCGGCGGCGAGGAGGTCGTTCCTGCCGCGGAACTGCCTGTGACCTGCCGTGAGCGTGCGGCCGATGCCGATCGGCTCGACGCGGGCCTCGACCGTTCCCCCGCGCCGGTCGCCGTCCCACGTGGCGAACACGGTCAGCCCGTTGGACATGCGCTTGCGGTAGTGCTCGCGCCGGTCCTCCCGGTACAGCTCCCAGCCCGCCACCGACTCGGGCCACCTGTCGTCGTGCACCCACGTCCCCCTTCGCGTCCGGGTGCCACGGTGTCACAAAGCGGGGCGCTGTCCGGGCTGATCGGCATGATCCACGACGTGCCGCAGGCGCGCGGGCACCCGAGGGCGCCGCGGCCGTGCGGTGAGGGAGCTCCGGCCCCTCACCGCGTCACTCGACCAGCTTGCCCGCCGTGTCGACGTCCCTCATCAACGCCGTGATCTCCGCCGGAACCGGTGGGATCTCCTCGCGTTCGACCCGGCCGGGACCCGACCAGACGAGGTTCACCTGCTGCGCGGGGTCGAGGTCCGGGAAGTCCGACCGGTTGTGGCAGCCGCGGGTCTCGCGCCGTTCCAGCGCGCACTCCAGGGTCGCGCGGGCGGAGATCGCCGACGACTTCAGGTCGAACGCGTGCGCGAGGTCCCCGAAACCGGCCAGGTCCGGGTGCACGCCGACGTGGCGGATGCGCTCCTCCAGCTCGTCGAGCTCCGCGAGTCCCTTGCGCAGACCGGCTTCGTCGCGCACGACGCCCGCGTGCTCGGTCATGGTGTCGCGCAGCGACCGTTGCAGGGCGCGGACGTTCTCCGGCCCGTCCGCGGTGACCAGGTCGTCGACCTCGGACCGCGCCTCGTCCACGGCGTCGCGCGAACGTCGTTGCGCGTCCAGGGAAGCGGAGTACGAGGCCGCGGCCTCACCGACGATCCGGCCGTACACCAGCAGCTCGATGAGCGAGTTGCCGCCGAGCCGGTTCGCGCCGTGCAGGCCGCTGGACGCCTCGCCGATGGCGTAGAGGCCGTCGACGCCCGTCGAGTGGTCGGACGGCGACACCCACACGCCGCCCATCGAGTAGTGCGCGGTCGGCGCGATCTCCACGGCCTCCCGGGTGATGTCCTTCATCTGCAGTTCGAGCAGCGTCTGGTACACCCTCGGCAGGCGGCTCATGATCTGCTCGCGCGGCAGGTGCGACACGTCGAGCCACACGCCCCCGTTCGGGGTGCCGCGGCCCTCCTTGATCTCGGTGTACGCGGCGAGCGCCACTCGGTCGCGTGTGGACAGTTCCATGCGCTGCGGGTCGTATCGCGCCATGAACCGCTCGCCCGCGGCGTTCGTGAGGATGCCGCCCTCACCGCGCGCCGCTTCCGAGACGAGCGTGCCGGCCGCGTTCTCCGGTTCGAGCAGTCCGGACGGGTGGAACTGCACCAGCTCGGGGTCGCGGATGCGGCCGCCCGCGAGCAGCGCCAGCCGGAACGAGTCGCCGGTGTTCTCGTCGCGGCGGCTCGACGTGCGGCGCCAGATGCGGGTGTGCCCGCCCGCGGCGAGGATCACGGCGTCGGCGTGGAACACGTACCGCGTGCCGTCGCCGAGGTCGAACCCGTAGGCGCCGAACACCACGTTGTCCCGCACCAGGATCCGCGTGATGTAGCAGGTGTCGTGGATGGGGATGCCGAGCTGCGCGGCGCGGTTCACGAGGGTGCGCTGGATCTCCAGCCCGGTGTAGTCGCCCGCGAACGACGTGCGGCGGAACGTGTGCGCGCCGAAGAACCGCTGCGAGATGCGCCCGTCGGTCTCCCGCGCGAACGGCATGCCCCAGCGTTCGAGGTCCTCGATGCCGCGCGGCGCCTGCTCGGCCACGACCCGGACGATCTCCGGGTTGGCGAGGTGGTAGCTCTCCTTGATGGTGTCCGCGGCGTGCTGCTGCCAGGTGTCGGCGGGGTCCATCGTCGCCAGCGCCGCGTTGATCCCGCCGGCGGCGAGGGCGGTGTGCGCGTCGGCCTTGGGCCGCTTGCCGACGACGATGACGTCGACTCCGCGCTCGGCGAGCCCGATCGCGGCGCGCAACCCCGCGCCGCCGCTGCCGATCACCAGTACCGAAGTTGCTGTCTGGACTTCTCGATGTGTCATCACGGCCTCCGTTGCCCGTACTTCCACTATGAGGACCGGGCAGGGCCGGGACGTGTGACTGTTAGCAGCGCGACATGCGTCGGCCGTCACTTCACTAGGATCGGTGGTGTGTTCGTGAAGCTCTGCGGTCTGCGCACCGAGTCCGACGTCACCGTGGCAGTCGACGCGGGAGCCGACGCCGTGGGCTTCGTGCTCACCGACAGCCCCCGCCGCATCGACGTCGGCCTCGCCCGCGAACTGGTCGTGGGCGTGCCGCCGCACGTGCTGGCGGTCGCCGTCGTGCGTGGGATCACGGCCACCGAAGCCGGTGAGATGGCGCTCAAGACAGGCGTGCGCGCGTTGCAGCTGCACGGCGACTACCCGAAGGAAGCCTTCGACGAGCTGGCGGACCTCCCGCTCCAGCTCGTCAGGGCCACCGCGCTCGGTCCGGAGACCGACGTGCGCACCGGGGCGTTCGGCGAGGAACTGCTCCTGATCGACTCGCCGGTGGCGGGGTCGGGTGAGCAGTGGGACATCGCGCGGCTCGCCGACAACCCGCCCACCGGGCACTGGGTGCTCGCGGGCGGGCTGTCGCCGGAGACCGTCGCCGGCGCGATCGGCGTCGCGCGGCCGTGGGGCGTCGACGTGTCCAGCGGCATCGAGTCGAGCCGGGGCGTGAAGGACCACGGCCGGATGCGCGAGTTCGTCGCCGCCGCACGCGGCTAGGCGGCGCTGTAGCCGGGGATGTCCTCCACGCGGTCGTACACCGGCAGACCGCGCTCACGGGCGATGCGCACGTCCTCGTCCGCGCCCGTCGACTCACCGGGCAGCCGCAGCACGGCGTCGCAGTGCCGGAGCAGCCGTTCCGCCGTCGGGTACATGATCTCGGAGGCGACCGGGTCGGCCGGTGAGGTTCCGCCGGCGCCGCGCAGCACCGGCAGGGCGACCCATTCGCCGATCATCGGCACGTGGCCGCTGCGGAAGATCGGCCACGCCGCCTCCTCCAGCCGTTCGAGGTTGCGCGCCATCAGCGCGGGGTCGTCCCCGGTGCCCGAGCGGTAGGGCCCTGCGATCAGAATCAGCATGACCCGACCATAATGTGCAAGACTCGGCAAAAACAAGGAGAAACGTGCATGCTTGCCGCTCAGCGCCGTGACCTGCTGCTCGAACGACTGCGCACCGACGGCCGGATCGTCGCCAAGGACCTGGCCGCCGAAGTCGGCCTCTCCGAGGACACGATCCGCCGCGACCTGCGCGATCTCGCGGCCGCGGGCCTCTGCCAACGCGTGTACGGCGGCGCTCTGCCCGTTTCTCCCGCTATCGCCGACTACGCCACGCGCCAGGGCGTCGAGGTCGACGGCAAGCAACGGGTCGCACGAGCGGCAGCGGCGTTGGTCGAACCCGGCAGCACCGTGATCCTCGACGGCGGCACGACGACTCTCGCGGTGGTGCGCGCGTTGCCGCTCGATCTCGAAGCCACGGTCGTCACGCACAGTCCGACGATCGCGAGCGCGTTGGAGGAGCACGGGAACGTGGAGGTCTACGTGATCGGAGGGCGGCTGTTCAAGCACTCGATGGTCGCGTGCGGTGCCGCTGCCGTGGAAGCCGCACGGGGCGTGCACGCGGACCTCTTCTTCCTCGGCGTCACGGGCGTGCACCCCGAAACAGGCCTCACGACGGGTGACGCGGACGAGGCCGCGATGAAGCGCGCGCTCGCCCACCAGGCCGCGGACACCTACGTGCTGGCCAGTTCGGAGAAGATCGGCACGGCCTCGCGGTTCTCCGTGCTGCCGTTCGGGGAGGTCGCCGGGGTGATCACGGACGCGGACAACGACGTCGTGGACGCCTTGGAGGTGCCGGTCATCAGGTGCTGATCCGCGGGTGCGGCGGTTCCTCCGGCAGCACAGCGTCCCGAGTGCACTTCCGGCTCGCCGCGGACGGCCGGAACCTTGACTCGGAGCGACCCGCTGGGCACGCTGCGAACCGTGACGAGCCTGGCTGAGGAGCACGTCAAACCGGCGGTGCGCTGGGGCATCGGCCACGCGCTGCCCCGTGCCGTGCTGCGGCTGGCCGCCCGCCGCGGCGACCTGCAGGGCCGCATCACCGTCGAGGCCTCCACCGGCGCCGACCTGACGGGCCTGTTCGACGAGATCCGCGCCCGCGGCCCGCTCGCCGCCACGAAGGTCGGCCACACCACGACCCGGCACGAGGTGGTGAAAGCGGTGCTGTCGGACGACGCGTTCGTCACGGCACGCCCGCGGTTCGGCGCTGGTGTCCTCGGCAAATTGGCGGCCTGGTCCGCCACGGACGTCATGCACCCCGTGCAGCCGCCGTCACTGCTGGCCGTCGAACCGCCCGCGCACACCCGTTACCGCAAGCTCGTCACACGCGTGTTCACCGCCCGTGCGGTCGAACAGCTGCGCGCCCGCACCCAGGAGATCGCCGACGACCTGCTCGACGGCCTCGACCCCGCGAACCCGGTCGACCTGATCGGGGCGTACTGCGGCCTGCTGCCCGTGACCGTGATCAGCGAGATCCTCGGCGTGCCACCGGGGGAACGCGCGACGGTCCTCGCCCTCGGCGCGGCCGCCGCCCCGAGCCTCGACCTGGGCCTGTCGTGGCGGGTGTTCCGCGACGTCGAGTCCACGCTCACGTCGTTCGACACCTGGCTCACGCGGCACCTCGACGCCCTGCGCGAGAACCCCGGCGACACCCTGCTGAGCCGCCTGATCGCCGCCCGCGAGGACGGCGAGGGCCTCACCGAACGCGAGCTCAAGGCCACCGCCGGGCTCGTGCTGGCCGCCGGCTTCGAGACGACGGTGAACCTGCTGGGCAACGGGATCTCGTTGCTCACCCGGCACCCCGAGCAGCTCGAAGCCCTCCGCGCCCGCCCGGAGCTGTGGGGCAACGCCGTCGACGAGGTGCTGCGGTACGACCCGCCCGTGCTGCTGACCGGCCGCATGTGCGCACGCGACACGACGGTCGCGGGCGTGGGGGTCCGCCGCGGCCGGCTCGTCACGACCGTCCTCGCCGGCGCGAACCGCGACCCGTCGGTCTTCGAGGACCCGCACGCCTTCGACGTGAGCCGCCCGAACGCCCGCGACCACGTCTCGTTCGGCGCGGGCCGCCACTACTGCCTGGGTGCCCAGCTCGCCCGCATGGAGGGCGAGATCGGCCTGCGGACGATCTTCGAGCGCTTCCCCGACCTCGCACCGCTCCCCGGCGCTCGCCGCCGCCCGACCCGCATCCTGCGCGGCTTCGAACGGCTGCCCGCCAGACTCACCAAGCCCAGCGGATGAGTCGCACCCGAGTTCCTCACCACCGAGCACTTCGTCGCGCTCCTCACGCGCCACGCCTGACGTGCGACGTCCGCAGTGAGCCGAACGGGGCATTTCCGCGCCGGCGCGTCCCGAACGCCGTCCGGCCTCCTCTAATCGGCGTGACGGGCCCCTGCACCCGCGCGGCATGCGCGGGCATCGCCCGCTAGGGAGTGTTGGAGGAACAGTGTTCTTGCGTTCACGTTCTCGCCTGCGCACCGCGGCCATCGCCGCGGTCGTGGGCGCAGGCGTCCTCACGGCGGCGACTCCCGCCGCCGCGGCGCCTCTCGCGGGCACGCGCTCGTACCTGGTCATCACGGCGCCCGGTGCCACCGCCGGTGCCGCGTCGGCCGTCGCGAGCAACAGCGGCACGGTCTGGTCCACCTACGACGCGATCGGCGTCATCGTCGCGCACTCGGGCGCGGCGGACTTCGCCACGAAGATGCGCGCCGTCTCCGGTGTGCAGAAGGTCGGTGCCACGCGCACCAGCGACATCCCCGCCGAGGCGGCCACCCCGCCGATCCCCGCCGCTCCCGCGCAGGCCACGCCCGCGACCACGGAGCCGCTGCGCACGGACATGACCCAGATCGGTGCCGACAAGGCGTGGGCGGTCAACACCGGCTCGGCCGCCGTCACGGTCGGTGTGCTCGACACGGGCGTCGACGACCTGCACGACGACCTCAAGGCGAACTTCGACGCCGCCAACTCCGCGTCGTGCGCCTACGGCAAGCTCGACACGCGTGCGGGTTCGTGGCGTGACACGGACACCCACGGCACGCACGTCGCCGGCACGATCGCGGCGGCCAGGAACGGCCGCGGCATGGTCGGTGTGGCGCCGGGCGTGAAGATCGCCAGCGTGCGCATCGCCGAGAAGCCGTCCGGCCTGTTCTTCCCCGAGAACACCATCTGCGCCATGGTCTTCTCCGGTGACCGCGGCTTCGAGGTGACCAACAACAGCTACTACACCGACCCGTGGCTGTTCAACTGCCCGGACAACGCCGACCAGGACGCGATCCTGGAGGGCGTGAAGCGCGCGGTGGCCTACGCCGAGGGCAAGGGCGTGCTCAACGTCGCCGCCGCCGGCAACGAGAACTACAACCTCGCGAGCAAGTCCCGTGACGCGACGAGCCCGAACGACTCCACCCCCGCGACGCGCACCGTCACCAACTCCTGCCTGAGCGTCCCGACCGAGGTCTCCGGCGTCGTCAGCGTCGCGTCGATCACCTCGTCGAACGTCAAGTCGTCGTTCTCCAACTACGGCACCGACAAGATCCACATCGCGGCGCCCGGCGACAGCGTCTACTCCACGGTCCCCGGCGGCCGCTACGGCACGAAGTCGGGCACGTCGATGGCGTCCCCGCACGTCGCGGGTGTCGCCGCGCTGCTCAGGTCGGTCGACCCCACCGCCACCCCGGCGCAGCTGCGCACGCTGCTCGCCACCCAGGCGGACGACCTGACCTGCTCCGACACCCGGTGCAGCGGCACCGCGGCGAAGAACAACTTCTTCGGCGAGGGCCGCGTCGACGCGCTGGCCGCGGTCGGCACCGGCACGCCTTCCGGCGGCTCGTTCGAGAACGCGAACGACGTGGCCATCCCGGACGCCGGCGCGGCCGTGACCAGCTCCGTCACGGTCTCCGGCATCACCGGCAACGCCCCGGCGACGCTGAAGGTCGACGTCAACATCGTGCACACCTACCGCGGTGACCTGGTCATCGACCTGATCGCGCCGGACGGCACGGCGTTCCGGCTCAAGGGCTCGGGCAACGACTCCGCCGACAACGTGGTGACGACCTACACGGTCAACGCCTCCGGCGAGGTCGCGAACGGCACGTGGAAGCTGCAGGTCCAGGACGTGGCACGGGCCGACACCGGCTACATCGACTCCTGGAAGCTCACCTTCTGATCGGCAAACGGACGAACCTCGGCGGCCGCGGCTAACCCCGGTCCCCGCCTGCAGCGATAGCAGTGACGTGGAACCGGATCTGTGGTCGGTGGCCGCCGAGGCCCTCGACGAGGACGAGCACGCCCTGGTGATGGCGCGGCTGGCGGGCACCGTCGTGCAGCCCGGCCAGACCGCGCGGCTCGCCAGGGGTGAGCGCGACGTCGTGTTCCTGCTGCCCGATCGGCTGGTGCTCGTGCGGCCCGAGCCGTTCTGGACGGGCTCGTACGACCGCGGGGAGATGGTGCGGATCATCCTCGCCGCCGGTCACGTCCAGTTCGACCTGACCGGCGGCGACAGCCTCGAGTTCTGGATCGACACCGACCTCTCCCCCGCCGAGCCGTTCGTGGAGCAGGCGGAGATCTGGCTCGCCCCGCGCAAGAGCTCCACGAGCGGCGCGGTCATCGGCTTCGGGCTCGCGATCGTGCTCGCGGTGCTGTTCGCGTTCGGCCCGGTCGACCTCATGCCCGCCGACGACCGGCTCACCGTGAAGTCGAGCTGCGGCGACTTCCTCCGCGCGGGCCTCGACGAACAGGTCGAGCTGCTCCAGCGGCTCTTCGGGCAGGCCGGCCGGCCCGGCGAGGCGGACAAGCCGGTCACGCTCGACGCGTCCCGCAAGCACTGCGGCGAGAACAACGGCGCGACGCTCGACTCGCTCGTCACCGGGAAATGAGCCCTACAGTGCGGGAGTGTTCGACACCCGCCAGCTAGAGGTCTTCGCGACGGTCGCCAGGACCGGCTCGTTCAGCGCCGCCGCCCGGCTGCTGCACTGCTCGCAGCCGGCAGTGAGCCAGCAGATGCGCGCCCTGGAACGGCAGGTGGGCGGGCCGCTGTTCGTGCGCACCGGCCGGGGCCTGCACCTCACCGAGGCCGGGCGGATCCTCGCCGAACGCGGGTCGGACCTGCTCGACCGGCTCGCGACCACGCACCAGCAGGTCAGTGCGATCGCGACGCACGACATCGGCACCATCCGGATCTGCGCGTTCCCGAGCGCCAACGTCTCGCTCGTGCCCGCGGCGGCGGCGATCCTGGCCGAGGAACGCCCCCACCTGCGGCTGGAGCTGGTCGAGCAGGAGCCGCCGGACTCGTTCGCGCTGCTGCGGCGCGGTGAGGTCGACCTGGTGCTGAGCTTCAGCTACCTGGACGAACCGCAGGACGAGGCCACCGTCAACGGCATGCTGGGCGTGCCCCTGCTGCGCGAGCCGCTCGCGCTGCTCGTGCCCTCGGGGCACCGGCTGGCCGGCCGGGAGCGGGTGTCGCTGTCCGAGGCGGCGGAGGAACGCTGGATCGCCGGTTGCGTGCGGTGCCAGCGCGCGTTGCACCAGGCGTGCGGGGCGGCGGGGTTCGTGCCGGACATCACCTGCTCGACCGACGACAACCTGGCCATCCAGAGCCTCGTCACCGCGGGCCTGGGCGTCGCGCTCGTGCCCCGGCTGCTGCTGTCGTTCCTGCAGCACCCCGGCCTGACCGCGGTCCGCGTGGAGTCGGCGGCGCAACGGCTCACCTCGCTCTACACGTGGCCGGACCTGATCCGGCTGCCGATCATGCGCGCGACGGTGGACGCGTTGATCTCCGCTTCGGCCAGGGCATAAGCGCGTCTTATGGGCCCCCAAGAAATGGCCATCTACTGCTGATAGGTCCCACTGGCCATCGTCATGGTCATGGGGACCGTCAGGACCACGCCGCGCACCGACTCCGTGCTACCCGGCCTCGCCGTGGTGGCGGGCGGGGTCGCGGTCGCGATGGTCGTGTCCTGGCTGCAGCCCTCGATCAGCGCGCTGACGGTCGCGGTGCTGCTCGGCGCCGTCGTCGCCAACGTCGTGACGCTGCCGCCGTCGGTCGCTCCCGGCGTGAAGCTCGCCGGGCGCCGCCTGCTGCGCCTCGGGGTCGTGCTGCTCGGGCTGAAGCTGGTCTTCCACGACGTGCTGAAACTCGGTTACGAGGTCCTGGCGCTCGCGGTCGTCGCGGTCGTGGTGACGTTCGTGACGACGCGCTGGCTCGGGCGGGTGCTCGGGGTGGGCGAGGGCCTGTCGCTGCTCATCGCGACCGGGTTCTCGATCTGCGGCGCCTCGGCCGTGGCCGCGATGAACAGCGTGCGGCAGCAGGACGAGGAGGACGTCGCCAAGGCGCTCGGCCTCGTGACGCTCTTCGGCACGGTCGCGATGTTCGGCCTTCCCGCCCTGTTCCCGCTCACCGGCCTGGCACCGGCGCAGTACGGGGTGTGGGCGGGCGGCAGCGTGCACGAGGTCGCGCAGGTCGTGGCAGCCGCGGGACCCGTCTCCGGCGCACTGGCCATCGCGGTGGCGGTCAAGCTGACGCGGGTCGTGCTGCTCGCGCCGATGCTCGCCGCGGTGAGCTTCGCCGAGCGCCTCAAGTACCCGGCGACCGGGCAACGCCCACCGCTCGTGCCGTTGTTCGTGCTCGGCTTCCTGGCCATGGCGGCGGTCCGGGCCACCGGCCTGCTGCCCGAGACCGTGCTGTCGGTGGCGACGTTCGTGGACAACGTGCTGCTGGCGGCCGGCATGTTCGCGCTCGGCACCGCGGTGCGCCTGCGCTCCCTGATCCGCTCCGGCCCCGCGGTGCTGCTGCTGGGCCTGCTCTCGACCGTGCTGATCGTCGTCCTGGTGCTGACGGGGACGGTGTTGATCAGCTGACCTCCGAGGAGGACCCGCTCGTGACGCACAGCCTGCTCTCCCCCACGGCCACGCTCCTGGTGAGCTCCCTCCGGGCCGCCATCGCGCGCGGCGGTGACGACGAGACCGTCGCCGCGCGGGTGTCGGCGACGCTCGCCGGGCACCTGACCGACCCGTTCCTGCTGAGCGCGGCGCAGCGCGAGCCCGACCCGGCCGCCTACCGCCAGCACGTCCTGCACGTCGAGCCGGACGGCAGCTTCTCGGTCGTCGCCCTGGTGTGGCTGCCGGGCCAGGAGACGTGCATCCACGACCACGTCTCGTGGTGCGTCGTCGGCACGTACGTCGGCGAGGAGGAAGAGACCACCTACCGGCTGGAGGGCGATCGCCTGGTCCCGTTGCGCGTCAACAAGACGCCGGAGGGCGTGGCGTCGTACCTCGTGCCGCCCGGCGACATCCACAAGGTGTGCAACAACTCCAGCTCCGTCGCGATCTCGATCCACGTCTACGGCGCCGACGTGAGCGTGCTGGGCACGAGCATCCGGCGCCGCTACGACCTGCCGGTCAGCGAGCGGTGATGCCGCGCTCGATGGCGCCGGTGGCGAACTCGACCAGCTGAGCGGGCTTGACCCGGTTGGTCCGCGCGCCCTGCGGCAGCAGGTCGTCGGCGAGGCCGATCAGCGAGTCCCAGCCCCGGTGCGGCAGCGCGGGATCGTCGTGGTGTTCGTCTGGGCGCTGTCGACCCTGTCGGTCTGATCAGAGCATCCGCGACAGGCCGCGCAGCGCCGCGGCGATCTGGTCGCGGTGCCCGTCCAGCGTCGCCCGCGTGACCCCGCCGGCCGCCGCCCTGGCCACGTCGTCCGTGGCCACCTTGAGCACGGCGCTCATGGCCGCGGCCTGCACGCGGATCTCGATGGTGTCCTGCGGCAGGCGCATGCGGGCGGCGAGGACCTCGGCCATCGCCTCCTCCGCCCGTTCGCGGAGCATCAGGTACGCGGCCCGCAGCGCGCGTTCGCCGTGGGTCAGGCGCACGACGGCGAGGACCGCCTCGATGTCGTCGTCGGTGGCCGCGTCGAGCAGCGGGGTGTAGGCCTCGCGCAGGTGGTCGATCAGCTCGAGTTCGGACGGCCAGGCGCGCAGCACGGCGCAGAAGGCGTCGACCATCTCGGTGAGCAGTGGTTCGACGCAGCTCTCCTTGTGCGGGAAGTGGCGCCAGAACGTCCGTTCGGACACGCCCGCGGCCTGGGCGATCTGCTCCCCCGACGTCGCGGCGACGCCCTGCTCGGCGAACAGGCGGACGGCGTGGCGCGAGATGTCGAGCCGCTGGCGGCGGCGCTGCTCGTCGCTCACCGGCGGCCGGCCCCGGCGCGGCTTTTCGGTCGCTACGTCCGTCATCGGCCGATTTAAGCACGTCACCCGCTCGGAAAGATTTATTGGCAGCGTCTGCCAACAAGCGCTACGGTCGGTGCATGAGCATTGACGCAGAGCGCCTGAAGCTGCCGCTGCCGAGGCCGAACGTCCTCGATCTCGCTCCGCTCTACGAGGTGCTGCGGCGCGAGGCGCCGATCGCGCCCGTGACGACACCCGCGGGAGATCCCGCCTGGCTGGTGACCCGGTACGACGAGGTCCGCCTGCTGCTGGGCGACAAGCGCTTCGGCCGGTCGCACCCGGAACCGGACAAGGCGTCCCGCATCTCGACCTCCGCCGTGCAGGACGGCCCGACCGGCGAGTACGCCACGGAGGAGGCCGACCACGCCCGCATGCGGCGCCTGCTGACGCCCGCGTTCTCCGCCAAGCGGATGCGGATGCTGGGCGACACCATGGAGGAGCTGGTCGACGACTGCATCGACCAGCTGATCGCCGAGCACGAGAAGACCGGCGTCGTCGACCTGCACCACGGACTCGCGTTCCCGCTGCCGGTGGCGATGATCTGCCGGCTGCTGGGCGTGCCGCACGAGGACAACGAGAAGTTCGCGTCGCTGTCCGAGCGCATGGCGGGCACGGAGATCGGCGAGGACGCGCACAAGGCGCGCGAGGAGTTCTTCCACTACATGGTCGGGCTCGTCGAGTCGAAGCGCGGGGCGCTCGGGGAGGACGTGATCTCCGACCTCGTGCGCGCGCAGGCCGAGGACGAGGCGTTCGACTACGTCCAGATGGTCCGGCTGTGCGTCGGGCTGCTGTTCGCGGGCCACGAGACGACGGTGAACCGCATCGGCCTCGGCGTGCTGTTCCTGCTCACCGAGCGCTCGCGCTGGGACGCCCTCGTCGCCGACCCGGACGGCCGCGTCGACGCGGTGGTCGAGGAGGTCATGCGCTTGGGCGCGCCCGGCGACCTCGGCCTGCTCCGGTACGCGAAGGAGGACGTCGAGCTCGCGGGCGTCACCATCCGCGCCGGGGACGCGCTCGTGCTCTCGATCAACGCGGCCAACCGCGACGCGGACGTCTACGGCAACGCCGAGGAGTTCGACCCCGACCGTCCCGAGAGGACGCACCTCGGTTTCGGCCACGGCGCGCACTTCTGCATCGGCGCGTCGCTCGCCCGCACCGAGTTGCGCGTGGTCTTCGCCGCCCTGGCCAAGCGCCTGCCGGGGATGCGCCTGGCCAAGGAGCTCGACCGGCTGCAGGTCCGCGCCACCCTCACCGGCGGCGTCGCGGAGCTGCCCGTCACCTGGAGGTCGGCGTGAAGGTCGTGGTGGACCAGGGCAGGTGCGTCGGCGCCGGGCAGTGCGTGCTGGCGGCGGACGACGTGTTCGACCAGCGCGACGACGACGGCCTGGTGGACCTGCTCGACGCGAACCCGCCCGCCGAGCGGCTGGCGGACGTGCGGCACGCGGCGGCGGTGTGCCCGGCCTCGGCCATCACGGTCGAGGAGTGACCTCCCGGGGGTGCCGGACCGTTCCGGCACCCCGGCCCGTCAGACGAAGTACGAGTCGTGCTTGACGCGGAACGCGGTGAGGTCCTCCTTCGCGACCTCACCGAGCTTCTCGAAGTACTCCTCGCGCGGCGCGCCGGGCGTGAAGAGCAGCAGCATCTCCGCCGGCTCGTCGGAGGCGTTGTGGAAGGCGTGCAGCCCGCCCTGAGGCACGTGGAGGAAGTCGCCCTTCCCCGCCTCGGTCCACCTCTCGCCGTCGAAGAGGCTGACGACGCCGTCGAGGATGAAGAACGACTCCGAGATCGTGCGGTGGAAGTGCGTGCTCGGACCGGGCGCCTTCGGCCGCATCATCACGCGGTAGAGCCCGAACTCGCCGCGCGTGGACTCGGTGGTGGCGAGGTAGTGGATGCCGTCGCCCTCGCGGCCGAGCTCCGGCGCGGTGGTCACCGGGCGGTACTGGGCGCTGACCTCGCCCGAGTCGCCGGAGTAGACCTCTTCCGGGTAGGACATGTGCTGTTCCCCTCATCGTCGGCTGCTGCAGACATGACAGCGCAGCCGGCGAGAATGTGACAGCGGATTCCCGGCCGGTCGGCCTCGAGGACCGTCCGCGCAGGTCAGGTGCGCTGCAGAGCGCTGGGGTACAGCCAGCTGCCGGGGGTGTCCTCCGCCGGGTTCGTGTAGAAGTCCCGCACGGCCGTGATGTACTCCTGCACGCTGATCGCCCCGTCACCGTCGGTGTCGAGGTGCGCGAACGCCGTCCCGCAGTCCTGCTCGGACAGCCCGCGCGCCTTCAGCAGCACCGCGAACTCGGAGGCGTCGACCCGGCCGTCGGAGTTGGTGTCCATGATCTCGAGCAGCGAATGGACGACCTCGAGGAAGTCCATGTTGATCGGGCCGCCCTCGACGAACGCCTCGATCATCGCCTCGCGGTACTCCGCCGGCCCGATCTTGCCGTCGCGGTCGGTGTCGCAGTGCCCGGCGAGCATCTCCCAGAACCTGTCGTAGGCCTCGACCAGCTCGCGGCCCCGCTCGGAGGACGCGGGCTCGCCGTACGCCCGCAGCAGCCGGTTGGCCAGCGCGTAGACGTCCGCCAGTTCGATGACGCCGTTGCGGTTGACGTCGTAGTGGGCGAAGGTCGAGTCGATCCTGTGCTGCAGCACCTGCTTCATGACCACGCACTGTGGTTGCGCGATCCCGGGAGCGCAACGCCCGTCCCCCTCCTGGGTGGTGTTGTTCAGCCGTCTCCGCGAAGCCGGTATAGTTATACCGGCACCCGCTGATGGAGGAACACGTTGATCGAGCTCAAGTCCCCCGCCGAGATCGAGCGCATGCACGTCACCGGCCAGTTCATCGCGGAGGTGCTCGACGAGCTCTCCTCCCGGGCCGCCGTGGGGGTGAACCTGCTCGACCTCGAGCACCACGCCCGGCACATGCTCGAGGAGCGCGGCGCGGTGTCCTGCTACTGGGACTACTCGCCGTCGTTCGGCCGCGGCCCGTTCCGCAACGTCACGTGCCTCGCGGTCAACGACGCGGTGCTGCACGGCCTGCCGAAGAGCTACGTGCTGCAGGACGGCGACGTGCTGACGATGGACATCGCGGTGCTCATCGACGGCTGGGCGGCCGACTCGGCCATGACGGTCATCGTCGGCACGCCCCGCGAGGAGGACCTGCGCCTGGTCAGGGCCACCGAGGTCGCGCTGGCGGCCGCCATCGAGGCCGCGCAGCCCGGCAACCGCATCGGGGACATCTCGGCGGCGATCGGCGAGGTCTGCACCGGGCTCGGCTACACGCCGAACCTGGAGTTCGGCGGCCACGGCATCGGCCGCACCATGCACGAGGCGCCGCACGTGTCGAACAACGGCCGCCGCCGTCACGGCATGAAGCTCAAGCCCGGCCTGACCATCGCCATCGAACCGTGGCTCGCGGCGACGACGGACAAGATCATCTACGACGAGGACGGCTGGACGCTGCGCTCGGCCGACGGCTCGCGCACCGCCCACTCCGAGCACACCGTCGCGATCACCGAGGACGGGCCGCTCGTGCTGACCCGCCGCAAGAGCGAGAGGCCCCAGGCGGCGCCCTTGGGTTCTAAGGGTCGTTGCAACACCTGAGTTGTTCAGGGGTTGCAGTGTTCGAGATCCGTGAGGACCGGTCGCCGCAGGGACGTAGGAAGTTGGTGGCGGAGCGCCGCCAATATCTTGATCTTGTGGCGAAGGGTGTGGGCACCGCGCAGGCGTGCCGGATTGTCGGGATCAACCGGCGGACCGGGCATCGGTGGCGGTATGGACGCAAGAGCCAGGCCGGACGGAAGGCGGATCAGCCGCCCGCCGTCCGGCCTGTGCCGTTTTCGGGCCGGTTCCTGTCGCTCGACGAGCGGATCGTGATCGCCGACCTGCTGCGGGCGGGGCGAGGGGTGCGGTCGATCGCCGCCGAGCTGGGCCGCCCGCCGTCCACGGTCAGCCGGGAGATCAAGCGCAACGCCCATCCCGGCTCGGGTGACTATCGGCCGCACGCGGCCCAGGACCGGGCCGACCGGCGCCGGCCGCGTCCGAAGACGCGCAAGATCACGGCCTGCCCCGAGTTGCGGGAGCGGGTGCAGGGCATGCTGGACGACCGGTTCAGCCCCGAGCAGATCAGCCGCCGGCTGCGCCGCGACCATCCCGACCGGCCGGAGCTGCACGTGACCCACGAGACGATCTACCAGACGCTCTACCTGCAAGGCCGCGGCGAACTACGCCGCGAGCTGGCCCGCGCGCTGCGCACCGGCCGCACCGTCCGCAAGCCTCACCGCGCACCGGAGCGGCGCCAGCCCCGGTTCACCCATCCGATGATCATGATCAGTGAGCGGCCCGCCGAGGCCGAGGACCGCGCCGTCCCAGGCCACTGGGAAGGCGATCTGATCATCGGCGGCGGCGGCACCTCCGCGATCGGCACCCTGGTCGAACGCGCCACCCGCTACGTGATGCTCGTGCATCTGCCCGCACGCCATGACGCCGAGACCGTCCGCGACGGCCTGATCACCACGATCGGCACCCTGCCCGCACATCTGCGCCAGTCACTGACCTGGGACCAAGGCTCGGAAATGGGCCGTCACCACGAGTTCAGCGTCGCCACCGGCACGCCCGTCTACTTCTGCGACCCGCACAGCCCCTGGCAACGCGGCTCCAACGAGAACACCAACGGCCTGCTACGCCAGTACTTCCCCAAAGGCAGCGACCTGTCCGTCCACAGCGCCGAGGACCTCGCCGCCGTCGCCGCACAACTCAACCGCCGCCCACGCAAAACGCTCGGCTGGGACACCCCAGCCGAGCGCTTGACCAAGCTCCTGGCCCAAGCCAGTTGATCGCCTGTGTTGCAACGACCCCTCGAATTCGCCGCCGGGGGCCTCCCAGCCGGCTCAGGCGCGGTTGCCGTAGTCCACGAGCTCGACCAGCAGTCCCGTCGCCGGCCCGAGGTGGGCGAACGCCACCCGCAGGCCGGGCCGTCCGCCCTGGCAGGGCTTCTCGTCGACGAGGACCGCGCCGCGGTCCTGCAACGCCAGCAGGTCCGCGTCGATGTCGTCGACCTCGAACGCCACGTGGTTGAGGCCCGGTCCCAGCCGCGCGAGGTGCCCGTGCACCGCGGCGTCGGGGCGCACCGGAGCCACGAGCTCGATCGAGGTCGTGTCGCCGGGGCACTGCCAGAACGAGGTGGCCACGCCGTAGGCGTTCACGTCGTCGGCGTAGGTGTTCTCCATGTCCATCAGGCCGAGGCCGATCCCGGCGGCGGCGAGGTCGCCGGTGACGACACCGACGTGGTCGATGCGCAGGATCATCCCGACTTCCCCTGCGCGGTCGTCACGGCGGCGACGAGGCCGCCGACGTCCTTGATGGCGAAGTACTCCTGCAGGTCGAGGCGCACCGCGAACCTCTGCTCGATGCCGGTGAGCAGGCGCAGCGCGTCGTAGCTCGTCCAGTTGCCGAGCGCCTCGAACCGCGCGTCGGCCGAGATGTCCTCGGCCGGCAGGTCCGTCACCTGACCGACGAGGTCGACCACGTCGACGAAAACCTCAGACATCGGCGGACTCCCTTTCCACGACGAGTGTCGTCCACTCGGGACTGATCTGCGGCCGCGGCAGCAGCGGCAGGGTGAAGCGGCCTTCCGACACCTGCTCGAACCCGGCGTCGGGGTAGAACGCGGCGGCGGCCCTGTTGCGGTCGGTGGCCCTGAAGTCGGCCTCCAGCCGCACGGCACCCGCCGAGAGGGCCCGGTCGGCGAGGTGCTGGACGACGGTGTGCTCGACGCCGCGGGTGAAGACGCGGCAGCTCATCACGAAGTTCTCGACGAGCCAGTGGTCGTCGTGCTTCGACACCCAGACGCCGCCGACGATCCCCTCGGCGCCGAACCGGTCCGCGACCTCGAAGACCAGCACGACGTGGTCGCCGGACGCGGCCATCTCCCGCGTGCGGGCCTCCGCGTGGGAGGTGCCGATCATGTTGAACTGGTTGGTGCGCTGCCCGAGCTGCACGAGCCGCGGCAGGCTGAACTCGTCGGCCTCCCGCACCGACACGGTGATCTCCAGGCTGCGCAGGTAGTCCTGCACGGAGCTGAACGAGTCGGCGAACTCGGTGCGTTCGGCGCGGGCCTTGTAGAGCCCGGTGCGCTCGCGGTCGGTCGCCGTGGTCGTCAGCACGTCGAAGGAACCGTTGCGCTGCAACGCCGTGACGTGGTCGGCCGGGTCGCCGTCGAGGTGCACCACGGTGACCTCGGGGATCGAGCCGCGGACGAGCTGGGTCTCGAACGTGCTGTCGTCGGCGAAGACGAAGCTGTCGAGGCCGAGGTTGAGCTGGGCCGCGAGCCCGCGGATGTTGTGGTCCTTGGGCTGCCAGTTGACCGCGCGGGCCGCGATGTCGGCCGGGCGGATCACCAGGTCCGGGTGGTCGTTCAGGACCTCGTCGACGATCGCCGCCTCGTTCTTGCTGGCCAGCGCGAGAACCACACCCTGCTTGCGCAGTTGCACGGCACGGCGCTGCATCTCGCGGAACGCGTTGCCGGGGTACATCGAGCCGATCTGGATGCCGCTCGGGCCGTCGTCGCCGACGACGCCGCCCCACAGCGTGTTGTCCAGGTCGAGCACGAGGACCTTCTTGGCCAGGCCGAGGAACGCGCGGCAGAAGTGCGCGGCCTCGGTCGCGTAGACCTGCTCGACCTCGGGCGTCCAGGCGGCGCTCGCGAACCGGTAGAGCCTCTCGTCGCGCAGCCGGGCCGGCGCGTCGACCAGGTACGCCTCCAGGTCCAGGGCGTGCACCTGGTCGCGGCGCAGCGCCATGCCGAGCAGGTCGCTGTTCAGCTCGCGCCACGCGCGGCCCAGCGCCGCCCTGCCGTCGAACGCCACGACCCCGCGCATCTCGACCGGCGACAGCGGCACGGTGTGCACGAGGACCGCGCTGCCGGAGCGTTCGGTGAAGGCGCCGACGAGGTTGTCGAACATGCCCCAACGGCCGCGAACGGCGCTCTGGAACGCCTCCGCGTCGTCCCACTCCGCCGGGACGAACCAGTCGTCGTGCAGCAGGCAGAGCGTCACCTGCGGCTCGAACGACGCGAGCGGCGAGTCCGGGCTGCTGAGGTCGACGGCCAGCTGGTCGAAGCCGGACACGTGGATCTCCGGCGCGATCCCCTTGCCCAGCAGCGCGACCCGCAGCAGCGGCGCCACGCCGGACGCGGTGAAGGTGCCGGTGATCGCGACCTTCAGCGGCTTGAGCGTGCCGAGCAGCCCCGCGGGTACCTTGGCGAGCAGCCGGCCTGCCTCCAGCAACGCCGGGAGGTCGGTCAGCGCGGCCAGGTCGCCGAGCACGGCCGGGTCGGCCTCGGCACCGGGTGCGGTCAGCCGGCGGATCCGCGCCAGCAGTTCTTTGATCTCCATCGTCTCTCCCCTAGATCGCCAGAAGCGTGCAGAGCCAGTGCATGCCGCTGGCCGTGCTGGTCAGTGCCACGACGTCGCCCTCGGTGAGCTCCCCGGCCGCGAGGTAGTGCTCGAGCGACATCAGCTGGTCGGCGCACCCGACGTGGCCGAGCGCCTGGGCCACCTCGGTGTTCGTCCACTCGGGACCGTGGTCGAGGTCCTTGGCGAGCAACGTCATCGCGGGCACGCTGTCGTGCAGGTGCAGGAGCTTGCGCAGGTCCGCGGGCGTGGTGCCGACGCGGTCGCAGGCGCGGCGCACCACCTCGTGGTTGTTGGTGCGGATGGTCGAGACGAACTCGAACATCTTGCGGATGTCGCCCGCGAAGAACTCCTCGAGCCGCTTCTGCGGGCTCTTCACGCCGATGTCCTGCTGGCCGGCGAACGGGCGGGCTGCGGCGCCGACGTCCATCATCATGAAGTCGGCGTAGCGGCCGTCGCTGATGATCTCGGTGGTGAGCCAGCGGTTGCGCGGGTGGTCGCGCTTCACCACGGCCGCGGCGGCACCGTCGGAGAAGATGCTGGTGTTGATCTCCATCCGGTTCCAGTACGGCTCGCAGACGCGGTTGGCGCCGATGATCAGCGCCGTCGAGTAGCCGGGGTGGGTGGCGAACTTGCCGGCGACGATGTCGAACGCCGCCACTCCCCCGCCGCACGCCTGGGTCAGCAGGACGTTCTCCGACCGGTGGGCGCCGATCTTGGCCTGCGTCGCGCCGGCCGCGTCCCAGTACAGGTGCTCGGACAGGTCGGACATGGCCAGCACGACCAGGTCGACCTCGTGCGGCTGCACGCCCGCGTCGCCCAGTGCCTTCGCACCGGCCTCGGCGGCCAGGTCGGTGAGGCCGACGCCGTCCCCGGCGCGGTGGAACGTCCGGTACCCCCAGCCCAGCACGCGGTCGACGTCCGCGGTGTAGCCGGCGGCGGCGGACGCCACGTCGACGGGGTCGCCGAGCACGTGCCCGAGCGACACGACTCCGAAGTGGACGGTCACGGGATCTCCTCGATTCTCGCTCCGGCGTCCGCGAGGAACCCGGCGGTGATCTGGTTGTGGGCGGTGCGGCGGTGGCGGAAGACGATGTCGCCGTGCTTCTCGCGCAGCTGCTGGAGCACGACGTCCTCGACGCCCTTGCCGAGCACGACGCAGGACAGCGAGAAGACGTCGACGACGCCTTCGCCGTTGATGCCCACCGCGCCGCTGATGCCGTACTCGCCGAACTTGTCCCGGACGTGGACCGCGAACACCTCGCGGTCCTGCGCCAGGTCGAGCTCCCCGGTGCCGAGGGTGAAGTCCTTGGCCCTGGACACGACCTCGACGACCTTGGCCGCCGAGTCCGGTCCCACGGGCCGGAGGTCGACCTCAACGTTCAGCCCGGCGACGAAGTCGGTGAGCGACACCGTCTTCTGCACCGCGCGCCGCGCACGACGGGGAGCGGTCTCCGGTGGCGGCAGGCGGTCCAGCAGCCCGGACCGGACGAGCTCGTCGCGCCAGGCGGCGGGCTTGGCACCGAGCCGCAGGAGCGCCGCGGACCCGGCCGGCACGCCCTCCGCCTCCGCCAGCTCGGAGACCGGCTCCTGCCCCTGCCTGAACACCAGGCGGGCGCCGGACTCGCGCAACCACCCCAGCGGTTCGCCGAGCGCGTCCGCCGACTCCCGGTCCACCACGACGACCCGCGGCGTCACGCCGTGCACCGCCCGCAGCACACCGGCGAGCGCGGCGCCCAGCTCGGCGAACACCGGTTCGGTGTAGGGGATCTTGGCGAACTTGAACATGGCGGGGTGGTGGGCCTTGCCCGTGCCGGCCGCGCGGACCGCCTGCTCGGCGTCGACCACCCAGGCGTCCGGCCGGCCCGCGAGCTCCGCCCGGATCGTCTCGCGCACCTCGTGCGCCGTGGCGGCCGTGCCGGCGGCCCGTCCGTCGTCGAGGTGCCCGAACACCCGTTCCTCCGGCACCGCGGGCAGGACGAGGACGAGGAACGACCCCCAGCGCCGTGCCGCGGCCATCGCGGCGTCGACCACGGTCAGCAGCTCGTCGCCCAGTTCCTCGAACCGGGGCGCCACCACGAGCACGTCCGGCCTGGCGGCCGCCATCACCGACGTGTCGTCGAGGCACTGCTGCACGATCTGGTTGTACGGCCCGGTGGTGAACGAGGCGGGCAGGCCCGCGTCGTGCAGGGCGGTGCCGAGGTAGGGCAGCACCGGGTCGATCGTGTAGCTCGCCAACAGCCCGGCCCTGATCACCGGGTTCACCCCGGTCCCGGCCATCTCCTGCCACCGGCGGCGCACCGCGGCGAGGTCCTCCACCAGGTCCATCAGACCTCGACCCCCTTGGCCCGCAGCACGTCGCGGACGTCCCGGACGGTCCGGGCGCCGGCGATCTCCTCGTAGTCGAACGACAGCCCGTAGGCCTCCTCCAGCGTCACGATCAGCTGGATGTGCCGCATGCTGGTCCAGCTCGACAGCGTGTCCTGCCCCGCGTCGTCGGTGACGTGCGCCGGATCGACGTCCAGCGCGCCCGCCACCACCTCGGTGAAGGTCATGACCGTCCTCTCAGGCTGAGCGGGCGCATGTCCGTCCACACGCGACCGATGTGCGCGAGGCACTCCTCCTTGGTGCCGCTGACCCCCGCGTCGCGCCAGCCCGGCGCGTTGTCCTTGTGGGCGGGCCAGAGCGCGTACTGCTCCTCGTCGTTGATCACGACCCGGTGCGTCATGGTGTTCTCCCCTTCGTCGTTCAGTCGGCCAGCGCGGGCTGGCGGTCGAGCGGCTTCGCTTCCGGCTCCGGCTCGTGGTCCGGCACGAGGGTCTCGACCTCGCGGACGTTGCGGCTGAGGAAGCCCGCGACACCCACGCCGGCGCCGAGCACACCGACGACCACGAACAGCAGCCCGATGCCCGAGCCCGGTCCGGTGCCGACCAGCCAGCCGAACGCGTCCGCGAGCGCCGTGTCGCCTCGCATGGCGGGTTCGAGCACCTTGTCGACCAGCGGTCCGGCGGCCGCGAAGCCGATCGGGACCGACAGGTTCTCGAAGAAGTTGCGGGCGGCGAAGACGCGTCCCTGCACGGCAGGGTCGACCTTCTCCTGCCAGATGGTCTGCGCGAGACCGTCGATGAACGGGATGGTCAGCTCGACGAAGAACATCGCCGCCGCCCACGCGATCAGGCCGTCACCCACGCCGTAGAGGATCCGGCCGACGATGCTGAACACGAGGATCGCGCCCAGCACGACCAGCATCTTGCGGCGCGGCGGCTTCATGAACGCGAGCAGCGTGCCGCCCAGCACACCGCCGACCGCGCCGATGCTCTGCACCAGGCCCAGCGTTCCCTCGTCGCCCAGCGTGCGGGCGAGCACCAGCGGCACGATCAGCGCCCACGCGAGGGCCGCCAGGAGGCTGATGGAGAACAGGACGACCTGCACCGCGAGCAGCGGAGGGCGTTCGACGATGTAGCGGAAGCCGAACACGCAGTCCTGCCAGAAGGTGCTCTTCTCGCGGTCTTGGCCCGGCACCCGCGGGATGTGCACGACGAGCACCGTGATGATCGCGACCACGTAGGTGAGCCCGTCGACGAGCAGGATCAGCTTGATGCCGGTGAGGCCGAGCAGGGTGGCGGCGAACGCCGGCGCGAAGATCACCGGGAAGCTCTTGACCGACCACATCATCGCGTTGGCCCGCAGGAACTTCCCCCGCTCCAACATGAGCGCGATGGTCGCCCCGAACGCCGGTCCCTGGATCGCGAGCAGCGCGCCGGTCAGCACGTTGACGAGGTACAGGTGCCAGAGCTGGGTCGAGTCGGTGAGGAACAGCGCCAGCAGGATGAACGTGACCGCGATCGACCCGATCTCGCTGACGATGATCGACGTCTTGCGGCTCCACTTGTCGATCAGGCTGCCCGCGACCGGGCTGAACAGCACGGTCGAGCCGAAGCCGCAGAACATCATCAGCGCCATCGACGTGGCCGAGCCGGTGTGCTGCCACACCCAGATGCTGAGCGCGAAGTTCGTCATGCGGGTGCCGAGGGCGGACAGCAGCTGTCCTACCCACATGATCGTGAACGCGCCGAATCCCGAAGGTTTGGGCATTACCTCGTCCTGTTCTGGTCAACGAGCCGGCGGAGCAGCTCTTCGATTCGGCCGAGCATCCGGCGCGCGGTCTCGGGCAGGTACATCTCGGTGCCGTAGTTCATCTCGATGCGGATCCGGTCGTCCACCAGCGATCCGACGACGTCGATCCGGCCGGGCCAGACGGTTCCCCTGTCCTGCAGGACGCCGAGCTCGGACTGGCAGAGGTCGAACAGCTCGCCGGCGCTGGAGAGGTCGGTGAACCCGAACGCCCCGGCGTAGTTGACGGTCAGCTGCGGGTCGGGCTTCTCCAGCCGCCGCCGCACGGCGGGATCGGGGTGGTTGTAGCGGAGCAGGCCGTAGCCGATGCCGTTCACGGGCACCGTCTTGAGCTGCTCGGCCAGCGACACGACCGCCTCGGTGTCGGCGCCCTCCGGCAGCGTGAGCCGGATCGGGTACATCACCTGGAACCAGCCGACCGTGCGGGACAGGTCGAGGCCGTCGAACAACGCCTCGCGGCCGTGCCCGGTGGTCGCGATCGTCCACTCGGGACTGCCGGAGCGTTCGGCGGCCATCCGCACGGACGCCCAGACGAGCAGGTCGCTGACACCGACCTGGTGCCGCTTGGCCAGCTCGCGCAGACGCGCGGTGGTCTCGGCGTCGATCGTCGTGTGGATGTCCAGCATGACGCCGAAGGTGTTGACACCGGGCAGGTCCGGGGTCAGCTCCTCGCTGCCGGGCGCCTGGCTCTCCCAGTACTCGAGCTCCCCCAGCGGTTGCGGGCCGCGGGCGTACTCGTCGATCCTCAGCGCCCAGTCCCGGAACGACGTCGTCTTCGGCCCGAGGTCGACGGGTTCGCCGGCGAGCACCTGGCGCAGCGCGTTCTGGAAGTCCTCCAGGACGAGGCTGCGCGAGACACCGTCGGTGACCAGGTGGTGGCAGATGACCATCACGCGGTCGGGCTCGTGGCCGCCGAGTCCGAAGTGGACGACCTTGGCCAGCGGGCCGTCCGCGATGTCGAGCGTCGGGTGCACCTCGTTCAGGTGGTCCTCGATCGCCTTCTCGCGGTCGGCCGCGTCCGAGACGTCGAAGGAGACGAACGGCATCGCGCCCTCGACCGGGCCGTGCGAGGCGTACCAGTCGATCCCCTCGCGGCGGAACCGCAGCCGCAGCCCGTCGTGGTGGGCGACCAGCGCGTTCGTGGCCTGCTCCAGCTGCTCGGGCGTGGCCGGCACGCGCAGCCGGAGGTAGTAGGGGTGGTTGAAGTGGGCGGGCGCGACCATCGACGTCGCCAGCGCCTCGAAGAACCAGCGCTGGGCACCGGTGGCCGGGAAGTCGCCCTCGACCGGTCCCTGGTCCACAACCGGCTGAGGCGCGGTCGCGGCGCACAGCTCGGCGATCGTGCGCCGGGCGGTCAGCTGGGCGGGTGTGAACTTGATGCCCGCCTGGTTCGCGAGCCACACCACCTGGATGGCGGTCATCGAGTCACCGCCCAGCTCGAAGAAGTCGTCGTGCGGACCGACCTCTTCCAGCTTCAGCACCTCGCACCACACGGCCGCAAGCGCTTGCTGCTCCGGCGTCATCGGGACGCGCAGCAGCGCGGCGATCGTGCGCTTGGCCGTGAGCTGGGCGGGCGTGAGCCTGATCCCCGCCTGGTTCGCGAGCCACACCACCTGGATGGCGGTCATCGAGTCACCGCCCAGCTCGAAGAAGTCGTCGTGCACACCGACCTCGGCGAGCTTCAGCACGTCCTGCCACACGGCGGCGAGAGCGCGTTCCTCGCCGGTGCGCGGGGCTTCCGCCGCCCCGGTCTCCTCCGGCAGCTCACCGCCGTGGACGAGCCGCGCGAGAGCGGTGCCCAGCACGACGTCCTGGTCGCCCTCGGCCGTCAGCAGGTCGACGACCGTCACCGCCGGGAAGCGGCGCGCCAGCCGGTCCGCCGCGTGCCCGAAGACACCGGGCCACGGCTTCTCCGTGCGCTCGGACGTGGCGAGAACCGCCGGCGCCGCGCCCGTGCGCTCGGTCCACCGCCCGATCGCGTCGCACAGCCGGGCGAACGCGATCTCGAACGCGGCGACGCCGCCCTCGAACAGGTCCTCCCAGCGCAGCAGCAGCGCGGTGATCTCCCGCTCCACCCCGTCGAGCCCCGCTTCCTGGTCCAGCAACGGGCGCAGGACCTGGCCGGCCGGTGTCGTGCGCACGGTGAGCGGCAGGCCGAGCTTGTCCGCCCACGACGACAGGACCGGCAACACGCCGTCGACCGGGCGCGACGACACGACGCTCACCGGCAGGCCGTCCACAGTGGACTTCGCCGTGCCCTCGACGACGATCGGCGTGTCCGGCGCGCCGACCAGCTCGGTCAGCTGCGCGACGAACGACCCGAGCAGCTCGTCGGCGCCGCAGGGGGTGAAGACGTCGGCGCTGTACTCGAGCGTCGCGGCCAGCTCGCCGTGCTCGGTGGTCAGCGTGAGGAACAGGTCGAAGTCGAGGCTCGTGACCGGCACCTCCAGCGGCTCCAGGTCGAGCCCGGGCCACGTCATCGCCTCGTCGGGCAGGTCCGCGTAGTTGAACGCGCACTGGTAGACCGGGTGCCGGCCCCTCTGCCGCGGCAGCACGTGGGCGACGCTGGAGAACGGCACGTCGGCGTGCTGGTAGCCGTCGACCATCGCGCGGTGCACCCGCTGCAGGACCTGCCGGAACGTGAGGCGCCCCGCCAGGTCGACGCGGATCGGCAGCAGGTCGGTGAAGCAGCCGACGAGGTGCTCGACCTCCGGGCGCGGCCTGCCCTGCTGCGGCACGCTCAGCACGACGTCCGGCTGCGCGCTGCGCCGGTACAGCACCACCGCGTACGCCGCGAGCAGCGTGGCGAACGGCGTGCTGCCCTCGGCGCGGGCCAGGTCCTTCAACGCTTGCGCGACGGTGGCCGGGACCTCGGACGAGGTGCGCCGGGTCTCGTTGCGCTCGGGACGTTGCGCCGGCAGCTCCAGCTGCGACGGCGCATCGGCGAGGTAGGAGCGCCAGTGGTTCGCGTGCGGTTCGAGGGCCTCGCCGGTGAGCAGCTCCTGCTGCCAGGCCGCGTAGTCCGCGTACTGCACCACCAGCTCCGGCAGGTCTGCCCGCGCGTACCCGGCGGACAGCTCGGCGAGCAGCACGCCCCACGACGTGTTGTCGCAGACGATGTGGTGCATGCCGAGCAGCAGGTGGTGCTCGTCCGTGCCGGTCCGCACCAGCCGGACTCGCAGCAGCGGCCCGTTCTCCAGGTCGTAGACGTGGCTGGTGTGCTCCAGGAGGAACTCGTCGGGCGAGCCGACGGCCTCGGGCAGCCAGCAGTCCAGGTCCGGGTGCACGACCATGACCGGCCGGCCGTCCCGCTCGGCGAACGTGGTGCGCAGGATCTCGTGCCTGCGCACGACCCGGGCCACCGCGGCGCGCAACGCCGGCACGTCCAGCGAGCCCCTCAACCTGACGGCGAACGTGGTGTTCATCCGGGTCGTGGTGGTGTCGAGCTGGGTCGCCGCCCACATCCGCTGCTGGATGGCCGACAGCTCCAGCGGGCCGGTGCGGGAGACCGGCGACAGCGGATGCCCGGTCTCCCCCGGCTCGTCGACGAGCTCGGCCAATGCCTCGACGGTCGGGTGGGTGAACAGCGCGTGCAGCGACACGTCGACGCCGAACTCCGCGAACACCTTCGACAGCAGCTGCGTGGCGAGCAGCGAGTGCCCGCCCAGCGCGAAGAAGTCGTGCGTGACGCCGACCTCGTCGAGCTTGAGGACCTCCCGCCACACCTTCGCGAGCCGTTCCTCGGTCCTGGTGCGCGGCGCGACGGGAGGCGTGTCGACCGCGACGGCCCGGACGGCGGGTGCGGCGCGACCGGCGAGCGAGGCCGGGTCGCCGAGCGCGGTGTCCAGCAGGTGCAGGCGCGGTGCGTCCGGGTGCAGCTTGCGGGTCAGCAGGATCGCCAGGGCGGCGAACGTCTCCTGCGTGTAGGGGACGTGGCCGAGCTTGTCGGCCTGCGGGTCGAACGTGGCGCTGACGGGCAGCGCCTTGGCCCAGTCCGCGAACCACACCGCGTGCACGCCGTCGGTCTGGTCGGCGAGCACGGCGAGCCGGTCGTCGAGGTGGCCGAAGGGCTGCCCGGACGGGCAGACGACGAGGAACAGCGGGGCGGCGGACCGCTGCCGGTAGGCGGTGACCGCGGCTTCGAGGTCCTGCCAGCTCGCCTCGACCGAGTCGCCGTGGCGCAGCCAGTCCTCCCAGCGCAGCAGCACGACGTCGGCGAGCCTGCCGCCGTCGCCGCCGAGCAGGTGCTGGACGATCTGCCCGTAGGGAGCCAGTTCGACGTCGACCGGCAGGCGCAGCACGCCGTTCAGGACGTCGAGCGGCTCGCGCACCGGGTCGGCGGTGAACGTGGCGGCGATCGAGATCCGGTCGCGCCGCCGCACCGGCTGTCCCGCCGCCAGCCCGCTCAGCACGGTCAGGAACTGCTCGCCCAGCTCACCGGCGGTCTCGTCGAGGTAGAGATCCGCGTTGTAGCCGAGGACGCCGCGCAGCTCGCCGTCCACTCTGGACAGCACCACGAACAGGTCGAAGTCGGTGAGCCCGTTGTCGACCTCGAACGGGCTGAACTCGACCCCGCCGGCCGTCTTGGCCGCCGGTGCCTCGGTGAGGCTGAGCATGGCCTGGAACAACGGGTTCTGGCTCGGGTCGCGCGGCGGGTCGACGGCCTCGACGACCCGTGCGTAGGGCGCGTCCTGGTGGGCGTAGGCCTCGCTGATCGCGCGGTGCGTGCCCCGGACGACCTCGTCGGCGTCGGCGCCGAGGTCGACCCGCAGCACCAGCATGTTCGCCAGCGAGCCGATCATCGGCTCCAGCTCCGGGCGACCGCGCCCGCTGACCGGCATGCCGAGCAGCACCCGTTCCTGGCCGATCAGCGCCGCGAACCCGCTGAGCACCACGGCGTTCAGCGACACACCGAGCTCACGGGCCCGTGCGGCGAGCTTCCCGGTCAAGTCGGCGGGCACGACGAAGTGACGTCGTCCGCCCCTGTGGGTCTGGATCGCCGGGCGCGGCAGGTCGGACGGCACCGTGGACCGCGCGGGGCTGTCCGCGAGCTTGTCCTTCCAGTACGCCAGGTGCTCGTCCATCACCTCGTCGGTCAGCCTGCGCCGCTCGGCCGCCGCGTGCCGCCCGAACGTCGTGGGCAGCTCGGGCAGCGTCTCACCGCCGTAGAACGCGACGAGGTCGGAGCCGAAGACCTCGGCCGAGGCGGCGTCGAACACGATGTGGTGCGCCGTCACCAGCAGGAGGTGCTCCTGCTCGCCGAGCACCACGAGCCTGAACGCCACCAGCGGGCCCGTGCTCAGGTCGAAGACGTGCCGGGCGTGCTCCAAGGCCACCTCCCCGGCACGTCCGGGGTCCGCCGTCAGGTCGGTGACCTCGATGGCGATGGAGACGTTGTCGCGTACCCGTTGCCGCAGCTCGCCATCACGCTCGAAGAACGTGGTGCGCAGCGCGGAATGGCGGTCGACGACCCGGCCCACCGCCACTTCGAGGGCGGTGCGGTCGAGCGGCCCGGTGAGCTTCAGCCCGAACGGGATCGCGTAGGCGGGGTTTCCGGGGTCGAGGCGGTCGAGGAACCAGAGCTGCTCCTGGGTGAACGACACCGGCTGCGAGCGGTCGGCGTTGCGCAGCCGCAGGGCCAGCAGCTGGCGCTGCTCCTCGGTCAGTGAGCTGGTCAGGTGGTCTGTCATGACTGGGAGATCTCCTGGGCGTCCCGCTCGCGGTCCAGTTCGGCCCGCAGCTCTTCCGGTGACATGTCGCGGATCTCGGCGAGCAGCCGGGCGAACTCGTCGTCCTGCTCCGGTTCGTGCGCCCGCAGCTGCTCGACCCTGGCGGCGAGCTTCGCCGGCGTGGGCGCCTCGAAGATCGCGCCCGCCGGCAGCACGACGCCGAGGCCGGCCGTGATCCGCGCGAGGATCTGGGTCGCCAGCAGCGAATGCCCGCCCAGCTCGAAGTAGTCGTCGTCCGGGCCGATGCTCGCGATGCCGAGCAGCTCCTGCCAGATCCCGGTGATCACGGCGAGGTCACCCGTCGCGGCCACCTCCCGCTCGCGCGCTCGCTCGACGACGACCTCGGCCTCGGCCTCGCGCGGTGCGGTACCCGGCAGGTCGACCCAGTGCCGCGCCCGCTCGAACGGGTACCCCGGCAGCGGAACCCGGCGGCGGCGCTCGCCGGCCGTCAGCGCGCCGAGGTCCACGTCGGCGCCGGCGATCCACAGCCGGCCCGCCGCGGCCAGCACGGTGTCGAGGTCGTGCCTGTCCTCGCGCGGGTGCCGCAGCGACCCGTAGGCCGCGCTGCCGGTCAGGTCGTGCTGCCGTGCCAGCGTGCTCAGGACGTTGCCCGGTCCGACCTCCAGCAGGTTCGCCGGGCCGTTCGCGAGGATCGTCGTCAGCCCCTCGCTGAACCGGACGGCCGCACGGGCGTGCCGCGCCCAGTAGCCGGGGTCGGTCGCCTCCGCGTTCGTGATCCAGGTGCCGGACACGTTGGAGACGAACGGGATCCGCGGCTCCCGCAGCTCGACCCGGCTCACCAGCGCGGCGAACTCGCCGAGCACCGGGTCGATCATCGAGGAGTGGAAGGCGTGCGAGGTGTGCAGCCTGCGGCTGGTGACCGCGAGGCTCTCCTCGAACCTCCCGACGGCCTCGAACGTGCCGGCGACCGTGCTCAGGTTCGGCGCGTTGCTCGCCGCGAGGCACACGTCCGGCGGCAGGTCCAGGTCCGCGGCGCCCAGCGGCACCGACAGCATGGCGCCGGCGGGCAGCGCGTCCATCAGCGCGCCGCGGGCCGCGACGAGCTCCAGCGCGTCCCGCAGCCCGAACACCCCGGCCAGGCACGCCGCCACGTACTCGCCGACGCTGTGCCCGAGCATCGCGACCGGCCGCACACCCCAGTGCTGCCAGAGCTTCGCGAGCGAGTACTCGACCGCGAACAGCGCCGGCTGGGTGTACTTCGTGCGCGTCAGCAGTTCGGCGTCGGCCAGCACCTCGTGGAGGTCGAACGGCAGGTGGGCGGCGCACTCGTCGAGTGCCGCGCGGAACACCGGCTCCTCGTCGGCGAGCTGGGAGGCCATGCCCGCGTACTGGGAACCCTGGCCGGGGAACAGGAACACCACGTCCCTGCGGTCGCCCGAGCCGGTCCAGGCCGCGGTCAGGTCGGCGCGGTCACCGGCCACGACCGCGAGCCGGTGCCGCAACGCACGACGGCCGGTGCGCAACGTGTGCGACACGTCCGCCAGCTCGTGCCCACCCGCGGCGAGGTGCTCCGCCAGCCTCTTCCTGCTCTGCTCCAACGCCTGCTCGCTCGCCGCCGACAACACCAGCAGGTGCCGCGACCGGCCGGGCGGCATCGGCTCCGGCGACGGCGGCTCCTCCAGCACGGCGTGCGCGTTCGTCCCGCCCATGCCGAACCCGCTGACCCCGGCCCTGCGCGGCCCCTCACCGGGCCAGGGCAGCACCTCGCGGTTGACGAAGAACGGGCTGCCCTCCAGCCCGGTCTCGGGGTTCGGCGCCGTGAAGTACGGGCTGGGCGGCACGACTCCGTGCCCGACCGCGAGCGCCGCCTTGACGAACCCGGCGACACCGGCCGCCGCGTCCAGGTGCCCGATCAGCGCCTTCACCGACCCGAGCGCGCACGCCGAAGGCGGGTGCACGAACGCCTGCGTCAGCGCGGCGACCTCGATCGGGTCGCCCAGCGGCGTGGCGGTGCCGTGCGCCTCGACGTAGCCGATGGTCGATGAGTCCACTTCGGACAGGTCGTGCGCGGCCCTGATGACCCGTGCCTGCCCGTTGACGCTCGGCGCGGTGAAGCCCACCTTGTCGGCGCCGTCGTTGTTGACCGCGGTGCCCTTCACGACGGCGTGGATCGTGTCGCCGTCGGCCATCGCGTCCTCGAGACGCCGCAGCACCACGGCGGCGACCCCGTTGCCCGCGACCACGCCGTGCGCGTTGACGTCGAACGGCAGGCACCGGCCGTCGGCGGCGAGGATGCCGCCCTCGGTGTGCTGGTAGCCCTCGTGCACGGGCGGCCGGATGGACACGCCGCCGGCCAGGGCGATGTCGCAGTCGCGGCCCAGCAGCGCCTGGCAGGCCACGTGGATCGTCACCAGCGACGACGAGCACGCCGTCTGCACGGTGATCGCCGGGCCGGTCAGGTCGAGGTGGTAGGCGACGCGGCTGGCGAGCGTGTCCTTGTCGTTGGCCAGCAGCAGGTCGAGCGGCTGCAGGCCACCGGGCACGGCCGGGTTGTTCCACAGGTGCCGCAGCAGGTACGTGTCGACGCTGGCCGACGCGTAGACGCCGACCTCCGCCTCGCCGCCGAGGTGCCCGGAGTGCTCCAGCGCGTGCCAGGCGCACTCCAGGAACACCCGTTGCTGCGGGTCCAGCACGGCGGCGTCGCGCGGGCTGTAGCCGAACAGCTTGGCGTCGAAGAACTCGATGTCGTCCAGCGCGCCACCCACGGGTACGAAACCCGGCTCCGCACGTCGCTGCGCGGTCACGCCCGCCGCGTCGAGCTCCTCGTCGGTGAAGCGGCGCACGCCGACCTCGCCGGCGAGCACGTTCTGCCAGAACTCCTCCACAGTGGACGATCCCGGGAAGCGGCCGGCCATGCCGACCACCGCGATCTCCAGCCCCGTGTACTCCGTCACGACTTCTTCCCCCTCGCCAGCAAAGCCTTCCTGCCACCGGCGGCACGCGTGCCGGTCTGACCGCCGCCGTCGAAGTGAGCGGCCAGCGCGCGGACGGTCGGGTAGGTGAACAACGTGACCGTCGGCACCTCCCGCGCGAACACCTCGGCCAACCTGCTGCGCGCCTTCACCAGCAACAGCGAGTTGCCGCCGAGGTCGAAGAAGTTGTCGTCCGCGCCGACCCGGTCCGTCCGCAGCACCTCGCGCCACACGTCGGAGATCGCGCGCTCGGTCTGGTTGCCGGCGGGCACCACCACCCGTTCGGAGGCCACCGACTCCGGCTTCGGCAACGCCCGGCGTTCGAGCTTGCCGTTGGGGTTGCGCGGGATGGTCGGCACCTCCACGAACGCCGACGGCACCATGTACTCGGGCAGCCCGCGCCGCAACGACGCCCGCAGCTGCGCCGCGTCGATCCGGCACCCCTCGGCGGCGACCGCGTAGGCGACCAGCCGCACGTCCCCCGGCACGTCCTCGCGGGCGATGACCACCGCCGCGCGCACGGACGGGTGCTGCGCCACCGCGGTCTGGATCTCGCCGAGCTCGATCCGGTAGCCGCGCAGCTTGATCTGGTCGTCCATCCGCCGCAGGAACTCGACCTGCCCGTCCGGCAGGAACCGCGCCAGGTCCCCGGTCCGGTACAGGCGGCCTTCCCCGAACGGGTCGGACACGAACCGCTCGGCGGTGAGCTCCGGCCGGTTCAGGTACCCGCGGGCCACCTGCACGCCACCGAGGTACAGCTCGCCCGGCACGCCGACGGGCAGCGGCTCCCGGTTCTCGTCCAGCACGTAGGCCGTGTTGCCGGTGATCGGCCGCCCGATCGGCAGCGGGCTCTCCGTGCCGTCGCACTCGGACGAGGTGATCCAGATGCTGGCCTCGGTCGGTCCGTAGACGTTGATGAACCGCCGGCCGGGCGCCCACGCGGCGGCGACCTCGTCCGGGCAGGCCTCGCCGCCCGCCATCAGCGTGCGCAGGCCGGGCACGAGCGCGGGGTCGGTCAGCCGCAGCACGGTCGGCGGCAGGCACGCGAAGTCGACGCGCTGCGCGTTGATCGTGCGCGCGAGGTCGGGGCCGGGTTGCAGGTCGTGCTGCGCGGCGAGCACCACCGTGGCGCCGGACCGCAGCGTCACCATGATGTCGGCGACCGACACGTCGAAGCTGAACGACGCGAACTGCAGCATCCGGTTGCCCGGCCCGATGCCGAGCATCCGCGCCAGCTCGTCGGCGAGGTTCACCACGCCCCGGTGCGGCAGCATGGCGCCCTTGGGCCTGCCGGTCGACCCGGACGTGTAGATCACGTACGCCAGGTCGTCCGGCTCGATCGTCCGCTGTGGACGGTCACAGGGCTGGCCGGAGAGGTCGGTCTCGTCCAGCGGCAGCGTGCCGGCACCGGGGAACCTCCCGGCGAGCGCCGCCAGCGTCACGACCAGGCGCAGCCCGGAGTCCTCGACCATGTACGCGAGCCGGTCCGCCGGGTACTCCGGGTCGAGCGGCACGTACGCGGCGCCGGACTTGAGCACGCCCTGCTGCGCCACCACGAGGTCGATCGACCGCGGCAGGCTGATGCCGACGAGGTCACCGCGGCCGATGCCGGACGAGCGCAGCAGGTGCGCGAGCCGGTTCGCCCGCACGTCCAGCTCGCCGTAGGTGAGCCGCTGGTCCTCGAACACCAGCGCCACCGCGTCCGGCGTGCGGTCCGCCGACGCCTCGGTGAGCTCGTGCACCAGCACACCGTCGAGCCGGCAGGTCGCCGGCGGGTTCCACACCTGCAGCAGCCGCACCCGCTCCGCCGGGGTGATCATCGTCAGCCGGCCGATCGGCGTCGACGGGGCGGCGAGACCCGAGCCGAGCAGCGTTTCCAGGTGGCCGAGCATCCTCCGCGCGGTGGCGGGGTCGTACAGCGCGCTGTCGAACTCCAGCAGCCCGGAGATCCCGCCCTCGGTCGAGGTGACGCCGAGCTCGAGGTCCCACTTCGCGGTTCCCGAGTGCGACGCGACCTTCTCGACGACGACACCGGGCAGCGAGAAGATCTCGTGCTGGCTGTCCTCCATGCCGACGACCGTCTGGACGACCGGCTGGTGCGCGGTGCTGCGGGGTGGCGCGAGCGCCTCGACGACCCGTTCGAACGGCAGCTCCTGGTGCTGCTGCGCGGCCAGCGTCGTGTCCCGCACCTGGTGCAGCACCGACAGGAAGCTCGCCCCGGGGTCGAGGCGGGTCCGCAGCGCGACGGTGTTGACGAAGAACCCGATCGCGTTCTCGACCTCGGCACGCCGGTTGCCCACGTTGGTGCCGACCACGACGTCGTCGGCGCCGCAGTAGCGGTGCAGCAGCACGTTCCACGCGGTCAGCAGCACCATGAACGGCGTCACGCGCTCCGCCAGGCAGAACTCGTCGAGCCGCGCCTTCAGCGAGGCGGGCCAGGAGAACTCGACCGCGCCGCCGCGCATCTTCATCACAGCCGGACGCGGGCGGTCCGCCGGCAGTTCGAGCACCGGCGGCACCCCGGCGAGCTGCCCCGTCCAGTAGTCCAGCAGCCGGGCGCCGTCCGGACCGGCGAGCCACTCGGTCTGCCAGCGGCTGAAGTCCAGGTACTGCGTCGGTTCCGGCCCGAGGTCGCGCCCCTCGTAGGCGGCGCGCCACTCGGCGAACAGCAGCTGCGTGCTCCACCCGTCGCAGACGATGTGGTGCATCGACACCAGCAGCAAGGCGTCGGTCTCGTCGAACACCACCAGCTCGGCCCGCAGCAGCGGCCCGTCCGCCAGCGAGAACGGCTCGCGGGCCGCTTCCGCCGCACGGGCCTTCGCGAAGGCGTCGCGGTCGCCGGCGTCGGCGTGCGTCACGACGAGCGAGAACTGCGGCTCCGGCAGGATCACCTGGCGCGGGTCGCCGTCGAGGTCCAGGAACACGGTCCGCAGCACCTCGTGCCGCCGCCCGAGAGCGAGCAGCGCCTCCCCCAGCGCCGTGCTGTCCACGGGTCCGCGCAGCCGGAAGGCGTACGGCACGTTGTAGACGGGGCTGCCGGGGTGCAGCTGGTCGAGCAGCCACAGCCTCCGCTGCCCGGACGACACGGGATGGACGTTGAACTCCTCGCCCCGTTCGGCGAGCCGCGCGAACACCTCCGCGCGCTTGTCGGGATCGAGCGCTCTCAAGCGCCGCAACACGTCCTGCACGAGTCCCCCTCCGGTCACAGGTCGAGCAGGTCGGCGACGGAGAGCGAGGGCCTGGCCCCTGCCCGGATCGCGCCGGCGGATACGGGTGTGGTGTCGCGCAACCGGTCGACCTCGGTCGCGATGCCCGCGACGGTCGGGTGGTCGAACAGCGACCGCATGGGCAGCCGGACCCCCAGCTCGCCCTCGATGCGCGACAGGATCCGGGCGGCCTTGAGCGAATGGCCGCCGAGGTCGAAGAAGTTGGTGTCGCGGCCGATCGACTCGGCGCCGAGCACCTGCCGCCAGAGGTTCGCGACGGCGACCTCGGTGAGCGTCCGCGGCTCGTCCGGCTCCTCGGCGGCGATCTCCGGGTCGGGCAGCGCGCGCAGGTCGAGTTTCCCGTTGCGGGTCAACGGCAACGCCTCCAGCGGCACCAGCGCGGACGGCACGAGGTAGGCGGGCAGCGCGTCGCGCACGTGCCGCATCAGCTCGTCGAGCTGCTCCTCGCCGGCCCGCTCCAGCACGACGTAGCCGACGAGGGCGACGTCACCGGCGGAGTCCTCGCGCGGCACCACCACGGCCTGGCGGACCAGTCCCGATGAGTGCAGGCACGCCTCGACCTCGCCCGGCTCGATCCGGAACCCGCGGATCTTCACCTGCCGGTCGGCGCGGCCCAGGTACTCGAACGTGCCGTCCGGCAGCAGGCGTGCCAGGTCTCCGGTGCGGTACAGCCGCGTCCCCGGCCTGCCGCCGAGGTGGTCGGGCAGGAACTTCTCGGCGGTCAGGGCGGGGTTGCCGACGTAGCCGCGGCCGACTCCGTCCCCGCCGATGCACAGCTCGCCGACGGCCATGGGCGGCACGGGTTCGAGGTACTGGTCCAGCACGTAGAGCTGGGTGTTGCTCAGCGCGCGCCCCAACGGGATGCGACCCTCCGCGCGGTCGCACGCGTGGCTGGACGCGAAGGTCGTCGTCTCGGTCGGGCCGTAGCCGTTCACGACGTGCTCGGGGCCGCCGGGGTGGGCGATCAGCGTCGCGATCGCGTGCTCGTCGGGCTGCTCCCCGCCGAACACGAAGTAGCGCAGGCCGGACAACGCGCCGGGCAGCTCGCGTGCCACGTGCATGGCGACCGAGGTGGTGAGGAAGAGCGTGTCGATCTCGTTGGCGCGCAACCACTCCCCCAGCGCCGCCGGGTCGAGGGCGACGTCCTTGGGCAGCCCGACGAGCCGGCCGCCGTTCAGCAGCGCGCCCCAGATCTCGAACGTCGCCGCGTCGAACGTCGTCGTGGACGCCTGCGCGACCCGGTCACCGGGCGCGAAGTCGACGTAGTTCGTGTCGCGGACGAGCCGGACCACGTTGCGGTGGCTGACGCAGACGCCCTTCGGCATGCCGGTCGAGCCGGACGTGTACATGACGTAGGCGAGGTCGTCCGCGACCGGAGTCCGCTGTGGACGGTCGGCGGGACAGGTGAGCACCATCGCGGACAGGTCGACGAGCTCGACCCCGGTCAGGGCCACCGGGCGGTCGGCGACCACGGCGGTGGCGGAAGCGTCGGCGCACAACGCCTGCAGGCGGTCGAGCGGGTACTCCGGGTCGAGCGGCAGGTAGGCGCCCCCGGCCTTGAGCACGGCGATCGCGGCGACGACCCAGTCCACGCCCCGGTCCGCGAGGAGGCCGACGGGCCTGCCGGCCACGCCGAGGGTGCCGAGGTGCGCGGCGAGGCGGTTGGCCCGCTGGTCCAGCTCCGCGTAGGTGAGCCGCACGTCGCCGAACTCGACGGCGACGTCGCCGGGGTACCGGTCGGCGGTCTGCTCGAACAGCTCGACCACGGTGGCGTCCGCCGGGTACGCCGTCGCAGTGGCGTTGAGGTCGCGGACGATCCGGTCGCGCTCGTCGCCCGACAGCAGCGACAGGTTCGACAGCCGCGCCCGCGGGGCGGTCGTGAGCTGGCCGAGCACGGTGGCGAAGCGCTCGGTCAGGTCGACGACGTCGGCACGGTGGTACAGCGCGGTGCGGAACTTGACCCAGCCGCGCATCTCGCCGCTGCCGGAGTCGGGCAGCTGCAGTTCGAGGTCGTAGAGCCCCTGGTCGCTCGTGCCCTGGGTGAAGGTGAAGACGCAGCCCCCCGCGGCGAGCGGCCCGGCCAGCGGTGGCGGGGAGGCGAAGACGATCTGGAAGACCGGGTGGCGGTCCACGTCGCCGGTCTGCCCGAGCGCCTCGCAGACCTCGTGGAACGGCGCGTCGCGGTGGTCGAGCGCGTCGAGGACGGTGTCGCGCACGGCGTCCATGACCTCGCCGAACGTCGGGTCCCACCCCGGGCGCACCCGCAGCGCGAGCATGTTGACGAAGTAGCCGACCAGGTCGTGGGTGTCGGCGTGCTCGCGACCGGCGGACGGCGAGCCGACCACGATGTCCGAAGAGCCCGTGATCCGGTGCAGCAGCACGGTGAACGCGCTGAGCAGCACCATGAACGACGACGACCGGTGCGTGCTCGCCGTGCGCCGCACCGCGTCCGCGAGCTCCTCCGGCACGACCAGCGGCAGCACCTCGGCGGCGAAGTCGGGCCGGGCCGGGCGGGTGCGGATCGCCGGCAGCTCCAGCGGTTCCGGCAGGTCGGCCAGCTCGGTGCGCCAGTGCTCGACGTCCCCGGCGAGCGGGGCGATGTCGCGGTAGGCGACCGCGGGCCGGGGCAGCGACACGTCCCCGCCGTCGACGGCGGCCTGGTAGCAGCGCGGCAGCTCGTCCTGGACCACCGCGACGGACGCGCCGTCGATCGCGATGTGGTGCACCAGCAGGAGGAGCCGGTGGCGGTCGTCCTCCAGCCGCAGCAGCACGACCCTCAGCGGCAGTCCGCCGGAGATGTCGACGCGGCGGGCGAGCTCACCGGCCACCAGCGCCTCGGCGCGCTCCGACCGCGCGGCGGCGGGGAGGTCGCGCAGGTCGTGCGTGGTGATCGACAGGTGCGCCTCCAGCGCGACCTCGGGCACGAGGTCGGTGCCGTCGAGGCGGTAGCTGGTGCGCAACGGCTCGTGCCGGTCGACCACGGCGGTCAGGGCGGTGGCGAGCGCGTACGGGTCGAGGTCACCGGTGATCTCGACGTGCACCGGCACGGTGTTGAACGTGGCGTCCGGCGCGAGCTGGTCGGAGAACCAGATCTGCTGCTGGCCACGGGTGGCCGCTGGTCGCTGCTGGGTCACTGCACACCTTCCTTGGCGGTCACCGAACGCACGACGCTCGTCACCGCCGCCGGGTCGTCCTTGAGGTAGAAGTGGCCGCCGGGCCGGACCACGAGGTCGAAGCCGGCGGCGGTGTGATGCCGCCACGCGCCGACGTCGGCCACGCTCGCGAGCGGGTCGTCGGTGCCGCAGAACGCGGTGATCGGCACGTCCAGCACGTCACGGGTGCCGTGGAACCCGGCGCACACGGTGAGGTCGGCGCGCAGCGTCGGCAGGAGCAGGCCGAGCACGTCCCTGTGCGCCAGCAGGTCCGCGGGAACGCCCCCGAGCGTGGTCATCCAGCCGAGCAGGCCGTCGTCGTCGAGCAGGTGCGGTTCGCCGCCGAACGGCAGGTGCGGCGCCTTGGCGGCGGACACGACCAGGTGCTCGGCCTGGCCGCCGAGCCTGCGGGCGACGTCGAACGCGATCAGGCCGCCCATGCTGTGGCCGAACAGCACCACCGGTGCCGCGATCTCGGCCCGGATCGCCTCGGCCAGCGGTTCCGAGATCCGCGCGGCCTCGGTGACCGCGGGTTCGGCGAACCGCCGTTCCCTGCCCGGCAGCACCGCGCACCACAGTTCGACGGACTCCCCCAGCAGGTCCGCCCAGTCCCAGAAGGCCGACGCGCCACCGCCCGCGTACGGAACGCACACCACCCGCAGCGCCGCCTCCGGCCGTGGCCGGGGGCGGACCAGCCAGCTGCTTGTCCCTTGTTCCTTCACGCGACGAAGCTACGAACCGGCCCTTAGCGCACCCTTCGGGAAACCTGATGGTGCTCTTATCCCTGGTGCCACCAGGGAAAACACAAGTGGGGCCACCCCGGCGGACTCTCGTCCGCGAAGGTGGCCCCGGTACCGGGAGATCCGGTCTCAGCCCGCCCGAAGAACTTCCGAACCCTTGGCGCCGAACAGGTCAGGCTCGACCGGCAGGACACCGATCTCGCGCATCTGCTCCAGGTAGACCTGGTACCGCCGGCGTGCCTCGCCGTGCCGTCCGGCCGCCCGCAGCGCCTTGACCAGCCGCACGTGCGCGCTTTCGTCGTAGGGGTCGAGCTCGAGCATCCGGACCAGGTAGCCGACCTGCTGATCGGGATCGCGCACCAGCTGCACCAACGCCCGCAGCACGGCCGTGTACCGCCCGCGGACCTCCTCGCGGGCCTGGACGGCCCACTGCTCGTAGGGTTCCTCGGCCAGGAACTCGCCGACGTGCAGCTCGTCCGCGTCGGTCAGCAACGACAACGCGGCCGGGTCCGCCCGCCGGTGTGCCGCCAGCGCCGCGTTCGCCGCGTCGAGGAACTCCGCCACGTCGAGGTCCACGAGGGACAGGTCGAGCGACACCGTGTCGCGGTCGGCGACGAGCGGCTCGGCGTCGGCGGGCAGGCCCGGCGCGGACAGCACGGCCCGCAACGTCGACAGCAGAACGGAGAGCCGGTTGGCGGTGCGGTCCGACAGGTCGTCCGGCCACAGCAGCTCCACCAGCTGCGGCCGCGGCACCGGCCGTCCCCTGTTGGCCGCCAGGATCTTCAGCAGGTCGCGCGCCTTCTTCGACTGCCACGACGCGGACGGCACGGGGGCGCCGTCGCGCAGCACCTGGAACCCGCCGAGCGTCCGCACGACGATCCGCGCGGTCCTCGGGGCGCTGGTCCCGAGCACGTCGGCCATCCGCACGTCCGTGCGCACTCCCCGAGCCCGCAGGGCGTTCTCCCACCGGGACACGTCCACCCCGGTCAGCCGTGCCGCCGCCAGTTCCGCGGCCGCCTCGCCCACCGGGTCCCCCGCCGCCCGCCACACCATCACGGCCTCGGCCAGCAGGGCCTCGCGGTCCGCCGAGGTCGCCGCCGCCAGCTGCAGCGCGTCCGCGAGCCCTGCCCGGTCGCCCCGGCGTCCCGCGAGCGCCCTGGCCGAGGCGGCGTCCGCCCGCGCGGTCTCCCGGTCGCCCGCCAGCACGGCGACCCAGCCCCGGGCGAGCAGCGCGGGCACCTCCCCCGACCGCAGGGCCTGGCTGGTGGCGACGGCGTGCTCCGCGAGCTCGCGCGCCCGGCGGACGTCCTCGCCCGCCACGACCCTCGCGAGCGTCGCCGGCACGAGCGGGTCGGTGCCGGGCAGCGCCAGTGCCTCGTCGAGAAATGCCTGCGCCTGACCGGGTTCGCCCCGCCGGCGGTGCACCTCCGCCTTGGTCACGAGGTCCTTCGCGCACTGCCCGGCGTCCCTCAGCGCGTCGTCGAACCGGCCGAGCCGGACGTTCGCCCGCGCCCGGACGCCGCGGCAGGCGAGCTCGTGCCCGGTGAGCCCCGCCTGCCTGCCGAACACCAGCACCTCGTCGATCTCGGCCACCGCCCTCGCCGGACCGGTCTCCACGAGGAACGACGCCCGTTCGCAGCGGATCGTCAGCTCCAGCACGCGGCAGCCCGCCCGCCGCGCCCGGTCCACGGCCTGCCCGTAGTGCATCTCGAACGGTGCCCGCTCGCCGTCGAACCCGGCGAGCAAGCCGAACGCCCTGCTGCTCCAGGCGAACGCGGCGTGGCCCGTGCACCTGCGCGCCGCCTCCGCGCACCTCTCCGCCAGCTCACGCGCCCTGTCGTGCCGGCCGGTCTCGCGGAACCAGCCCACGGCCAGCGACAGCAGCCGCACCTCGTCGAGCGAGGCGACGTCGTCGAACACCGTGCGTTCGAACAACTCCACGGCTTCACCGGTCTGCCCGGCGAGCGCGTGCAGCTGCCCCATCCGCCACGACAGGCGCACGCCGATCTCGCCCGCCTGCTCGTAGGAGTGCAGCGCCCCGAGCCAGTCACCCCTGTGCTGCAGGGCGAAGCCCCACACGAGGTGCAGGCGGGAGTCGTCGACCTCCAGCTGTTCCAGCGCGGCCAGCACCGCGTCGGCGTCACCGCCCGCGACGATCTGCTCGTCCCTGCGCAACAACAACTGCGCCACCAGGTCCCACCTCCGCACGGCGACCAGGTGCCGCAACGCCTCGGCGGGCGCGCCCGTGCGTTCGCAGAACACCGCGGCCTTGACCCGGACCTCCTCGTCCTCGGTGTCGCGCCGGAGCACCTCGGCGACGGGTTCGAGGACGCTCCACTCCGGTCCGCTGACCAGCCCGCGGCGAGCCAGCCCGGGCAACCGGTCGCGGACGTCGGTGAACCCGAGCGCCAGGCACAGCGCCGTGCTCGCGCTCCCGAGACAGGCGATGGCCCGCAGCAGGTCCCGGTTCTCCTCCGGTTCCGCCGCCAGCACGGCCGACACCAGCTCGGCCGGTTCGCCGCCGCCCAGCACGACCGCCGCGGGCCAGCCGCCGGTGCGCGCCAGCACCTCGGCGGGGTCGTCGTCGACGAGCGCGGCGATCTCCCGCTCGGTGAAGGCGAGCTCCCGCGAGCCGATCTCCGCGGCCGGTCCGGGATCGAACGCGAGCTCGTCACCGGTGACGAGCACCAGCCGCAGCAGGTCAGGGCCGCGGCGGCACAACGCCTCGAGCAGCCGCGCGCACTCGCTGTCCCCGCCGAGCAGCCCGGCGTCGTCCACCACCAGCACGAGGGGCTCGTCGAGGTGCGCGTCCAGCAGGCCGCAGACCAGCGCGGCGACGGTGTCGGCGCCCTGCGCGGTGGTCGTGACCAGTTCGGCGGGCAGGTGCGGCAACCGCTGCCGCAACGCCCGCAACAGCCCGCGCGACAGGCGTTCGAGGGAGGTGTCCGCCCGGTCGACGCCGAGCCAGCAGGCTCGGCGCGTCGCCGCCCACGCGGCCACCGAGGTCGTCTTCCCCCAACCGGGCCCCGCCTTCACGACGACCACCTCGTGGGCGGCCGCCGCGTCGAGCGCCGCGGTCAGCGCGGGCCGATCCACCAGCCTTGCGGGTAACGCGGGCTGCAGCATCTTCGAACACCACTTCCTCGCCGTTCGACCTGACGCGAGCAGTGCACCAGTACCGTGCATCCGTGCCGCATCGGTGACCGATGCACGGATGTCGTGCCTGGTCATCCGACCGAAGCGATCTCGCGCACGACCACCGGCCGCGCGCTCTCCGCGCCGCGGACGCACCGCATGCACAGCGCGCCGGGACGATCCAGGTGGGCGCGCGGGTTCTCCGCGTCCACCGCGCCGTCCGGGTACAGCTCGACGGCCCGTTCCCAGTGCAGGCGCGCCAGGGCGTGGTCACCCCGCCGGGCGGCGACGTGCGCGAGACCCTCGTGGGCCCGTGCCCGCACCATCGGCAGCGCACCGGTCATCGCCAGTTCCTCGGCCTCCCACGACAGCGCCTCGGCCTCGCGGATCCGGCCGGCGGCGAGGCAGGTCTCCGCCAGGCCGTTCAACGCGTCGCCCTCGGGTTCGCGCAGGTCCATGCGACGCGCGGACTCCAGGGCTTCGCGCCCCACCGCGAGAGCGTCGGCGATCCGGCCCTGCCTGCGGTAGGTGACCCCGAGCCACGCCAGGGAGATCCCCTCGCCCCGGCTCATGCCGATCTCGCGGCTCAGCCGCACCGCCCGTTCCAGCGCGACGACCGCCTCGGCGTCGCGGCCGCGCAGCTGCGCGAGCCAGCCCAGGTTGATCAGCACGACGACCTCGCCGCCCACGTAGCCGTCGAGCTGGTGCATCGCCAGCGCCTCGCGGAACCGCGCGTCGGCCTCGGCGTAGCGGCCGAGGTTGCAGTCGACGAACCCCAGGTCGATGGTCGAGTTCACCTCGGCGCGCTGGTCGCCGATCGACCGCGCGAGCGCCACCGCCTCGGTGAAGCTGCGGGCCGCGTCACCGAGCATGCCCGCCTGCACCCTGGCGGCCCCGAGGTCGCGCAGACCTCCCACGACCGCGGGCAGGTCGCCCAGCTCGCGGCTGATCACGATGGCGCGGTCGAGGAACTCCAGCACCTCGCCGTGACGGCCGGCCTCGCGCAGCGCGAACGCGATCGTCGTCAGCGCCATCGACTCGCCGCACCGGTCGCCCAGCGCCTGCGCCGCCCGCAAAGCGTTGCGGGACAGTTCGAGCACACCGGAGCGCTGGCCCACCCGCGTCAGGTAGGGCAGGAGCAGGCACGGCAGCTGCCACGCGTGGACGTGCCAGCCGTGCGCGCTCGCGTACTCGGCCACCGCGACCATGTTCTTGTACTCGGCGCGCAGCTGGCGGACGTCGTCCTCTTCGGACCGCGACGGCGGCAGCTCCGGCTCCCGCGCCAGGTCCGGCTCGAAGCCGCGGCGGCCCGGCAGGCTGCGGCGGCCCCGCACGTCGGCGAGGTGCAGGTAGTAGTCGAACAGCCGCCGCCGCGCACTATCCAGTTCGGACGGTGTGTGCGCCGCGTCGGCGAGGTCGCGGGCGCAGTCGCGGACGAGGTCGTGCAGGCAGTAGCGGTCGGGCCTGCGCTGCAGGAGCAGGTTGCACTCGACCAGTTCCTCCAGCACGTCCCGGGCGTCGGGCACGGGCACGCCCGCGAGCGCCGCCGCGGCGTGCGCGTCGAGGTCGGCGCCGGGGACCAGCGCCAGCAGCCGGAACAGCTCCTGCCGGTCGGAGTCCAGGTGGTGGTACGACAGCGCGAGCACCCCGGCCACGCTCAGGCCGTCGGCGGTGAACGCGCGGGCGCGGCGCTGCCGGTCGCGCAGCTGCCCGGCGAGGTGGGCGACGGTCCACGGCCTGCGGCAGAAGCGCGAGGCGGCGATCCTGATCGCCAGCGGCAGCCTGCCGCACAGCGCGACCACGTCCGCGACCGCCTCCGGCTCGGCGTCCGTGCGCGCCTCCCCGGCGATGCGGCGGAACAACGCGATGGCGTCGCCGGTGGGCAGCACGTCGAGCGACACGGGGACCGCGCCCTCGAGCGCCATGAGGTGGCAACGGCTCACCACCAGCGCCACGGTTCCGGGAGCTCCGGGCAGCAGCGGCCGGATCTGGGCCGCGTCGGCCGCGTTGTCGAGCACCACCAGCACCCGGCGCCCGGAGACCTCGGCCAGCCAGAGGTCCCGGCGCGCGGCGGGGTCGGCCGGGATCTGCTCCGCCGGCACGCCGATCTGGCGCAGCAGCAGCTCGAGCGCGGCCGGAGAGGTCATCGGCGTGGTGTCCGCGGTGAACCCCCGCAGGTCGACGTAGCAGCGCCCGTCCGGGAAGCGGTCCGCCAGCCGGTGCGCGACGTGCACGGCGAGCGCGGTCTTGCCGATGCCGCCCATGCCCTCGACGGTGACGACCGCGTGCTCCCGCGCGCCGACCATGCGCACCAGCCTGTCCACTTCGGACTCACGACCGGTGAAGTCGGGGATGTCGAACGGCAGGCAGGACCGGCCGGGTGCGGCCGGGACCGGTTCGGCGCGCAGGAGCTCGGCGTGCAGCCCGCGCAGCTCCGGACCGGGATCGGTGCCCAGTTCCTCGGCGAGCACCTGCCGCCCCCGCTCGAACACCGCCAGCGCGTCAGCCCGCCGGCCGGCCCTGTCCAGCGCCCGGATCAAGGTGGCGCGCAACGACTCCCGCAGCGGGTGCTCCGCCACCAGGCCCGTCAGCTCGCCGAGCAGCGAGGTGACCTCACCCAGCTCGAGACGCAACCCGGCCAGCCGTTCGACGGCCTGCAGCCGCTGCTCGTGCAGGCCCTGGGCGGCCGCGTCGATCGAGGGCGAGGCCAGTCCGGTCAGCACCGGCCCGCGCCACAGGTCGAGCCCCTTCTGCAACAGCGCCACCGCCTGCTCGGGCACGCCTTGCGCGGCAGCGGTCTCCGCGGCTTCGACGAGCGAGCGGAACACGTCGGCGTCGAGGGCGCCGTCCGGCAGGTCGAGGCGGTAGCCGTGCGTGCTGGTGGTCAGCCGGCCGCCGCCGCGCGTGACGACGCGGCGCACCGCGGCGGCCGCGTTGCACACCTGGCGGCGCGCGGTCTGGGGCGGGTCGTCCCACAGCTCGTCGATCAGCCTGTCGAACCCGACGACCTCGCCCGTGCCGAGCAGCAGGAGCGCCAGCAGCTTCTGCTGGCGTTCTCCCCCGAGTGCGACGGGACGCCTGGCGGACCGCAGTTCCAGAGGGCCCAGAATCCGATATTCCATTCAGCCGCACGCTTCCTTCCGGAGTACGACGGGTGGAGCCGGCGGGGACACCAGTGGCACCGCGACGAGAACATGAGATATCACCTTTAAGAGGACCCGAGCGGCGGAAAGATACGCGGATTCGCCTGTACCGATTCAGCCTGACGTGGAATCACGCAGCGGAACCGCCCGTACACGGCCCGTGACCAGTTGACGAACTGGGCAAACGCTGCGATATTCCCCTCCGCAGCGACGAGGGAGGGAGGTTCCTCGTCGCCTCAGGAGGGGGAAAGAAAAAGATGAGACGGGCCGGATTCTTTGGCGCACTGCTGGCGGCTGCCGCACTTGTCGCCGTCACCATTGCGAGTTCCGCTTCCGATGTGGAACCAGTCGATTCGAACAACGACACGGCACTCGTCATCGGGCCTTGCACGACCGGCGAGTGCTGACCGGCCGGAACAACCGTTCCCATGTCCGAGGAAATGGACGCCCGGACGCGTGCGGCGAAAGGCGTGGCCTTCACCGGTGCCGCACTCGGGGTGCTTCTCCTGGCGACCACGGTCGCGCAGCTCCCCGCCGATGTCGTCGGGCCGCGGGTGACCGCCCATCGGGAGAGTTTCCGGTTGTTCTGGCCGCAGGGAATGCAACTGTTCACCAATGCGGCGGGACGGGAGTTCACCGTCGGGTACCACCACGACGAGGTCGCGGGCACGTTCGTCCCGATCACCCGGACCGCGGGTGACCGGGACTACCTGGCGGGCCTCGACCGCGGGTCCTACGCCGACCTGGTGCGCCTGCTGGCCGCGGTGCGGGAGCTGCCCGCCGGCCACTGGCGGGACTGCGCGGCGGCGACCGTCTCCGGCTGCGCCGCCGTCATCGCCACAGCGCCGAAACTGACTCTGAACAGCTACTTCGGCGCAGAGAAGCCGTGCGGGCGCACCGTGTTCGCGTCCGAGCGACCCAGCCGGGAGACCTCTGTCCGGCACGTCGTCCGCGTCGCCGTCGTGGACCTCCCGTGCGCACCCCGGTAGTCCGCGCCCTGGCGTTCGACCACCGCACGCGCGCCTTCGGCCTCGCCCGCTCACTGGTCGCGCTGGCCGAGCTGACGGTGCTCGTGTTCACCTCGGACGCCGACCTGTTCCCGGCCGTGCCGAATGGCCCGGAAGGGCCGCGGTGCGACGGTCTTCGCGCCCTTTCGCTCTGGTGCGCGAGTTCGTCTCCCGGTTCTCAGACCGTTCTTCGTTTCGTCGTGACGGGCGTGCTGCTGATCGCCGCATCGGGTTATCGGCCTCGCTGGACGTGCATTCCGCACTGGTACGCCACGTTCAGCCTGGCCGCCGTGATGCACGTGCCCAACGGCGGCGAGAACGTCGCCCGTTTCCTCACACTCCTGCTCATCCCCCTGTGCCTCGCCGATGATCGGACATGGCATTGGAAACGGGCCGCGACACCGTTGCCGGCGTGGTGGCGCGGCAGCGCGTACACCACGCATCTGGTGATCCGGCTTCAGGTCGTACTCGTGTACGGGCAGGCGGTCTGGATCAAACTCGCCGAACACGAATGGCGCAACGGCAGCGCGATGCACCATGTGATGCAGGACGCGTATTTCGGAGTCAACGCCGACCTCCTGCCGTTACTCGAATGGAGCATTCTCACCTCCGCGATCACATGGGGGACGATCCTGCTCGAAACGGCGATCGTGGTGTGCGTGTGCGGAAATCCCGGCCTGCGCCGCATCGGGCTCGTGCTCGCCGTCGTGCTGCACGGCGGCATCGTTCTCGCACTCGGCCTGGTGAGCTTCGGGCTGGTGATGATCAGCCTGGTGGCGGCGGCGAGTTGCGGCCGTTCGGCGCACAGCGGCGCACCGGATGCGCCCGCAGCACGGCACGACGCCTTGACCGGCCGCCGGTTTCCCCGGCCGCAGCGGAAGCGGTAGCTCCTTCCGCAGCACTGCCCGGCCTCGGACGTGGTGGTCTAGACGGCTGCCGGCACCGTTGCGGCGACCGGGCGCAGCATCCGGCGCACCGCCGCGGCGATCAGCTCGGAGGGCGAGCCCGTCCCGTACGGCGAAGGGATCAGGCGCAACGCCTCCCGGTGCGCCGGCACGTCGTCCAGCCAGGCCAGCACCGCGCTGACGACCAGCGGGCCGGGCGGGACGAGCGTGCCGAACGTCCCCTCGATCTCCGGCCGTTCCGTGCTCCGCCGGACGACGACCACGGGCCGCTTCAGCACGCTCACCTCCTCCTGGATGCCCCCGGAGTCGGACACGACCACCGCGGACCCGTGCGCCAGGGCCAGGAACGGCCGGTACGGCTGCGGCTGCACGACCTGCAGGCCGTGCAGCAGCCGGCCGAGACCGAAAGCCTCGACGCGGGCGGCGGTCCGGGGGTGCAGGGGCAGCACGACCGGCAGGGGCAGCTCACCGAGCGACCGCAGGATGGTCTCGAGCGCGGCGGCGTCGTCCACGTTCTCCGGCCGGTGGACAGTGGCCAGCACGTAGCGGTCGCGCTTCAGCCCCAGCCCACCCAGCACCGCGTCCTCCTCGTCGGGAGAAGGCAGCGCGTGGGCCAGGGCCTCGACGACGGTGTTGCCCGTGACCGCGATCCGGGTGTGCGCGATCCCCTCGCCGAGGAGGTTGGAGCGGTTCAGCGAGGTGGGCGCGCAGCACAGGTCGGAGAGGTGGTCGATGAGCACCCGGTTGTGCTCCTCGGGCATCGCGCGGTCGTAGCTGCGCAGTCCCGCCTCCACGTGCACCAGGGGCACGTCGCAGGCGTTCGCGGCCAGCGCGCCGGCCAGGGCGGAGGTGGTGTCGCCCTGCACGATCACGACGGACGGGCGTTCGCAGGCGAACACCTCGTCGACGGCGGCCACGGCGCGGCCCAGGCCCTCGCCGCGGCGCAGGCCGCCGAGGCGCAGTTCGTGGAAACCGCCCGGTTCCGGCACATCCCGGCGGATGAGCGAGTACATCGAGCGGTCGTAGTGCTGGCCGGTGTAGATCATGGTGCACGCGCTGCCGAAGTGCTCGACGAGCGGCGCGAGCTTGATCAGTTCAGGTCTGGTGCCGCAGACGATCGTCACGGTGTTCGTTTCCCGCACGGCGGGAAGGTACTGAGCGATCTCGGCACATTCGGCCAATCCCGCCGCTGTTCACCCGAAGGTGTTGTCCGGGACATCGCTCGAAAGTGTTGCGGCACAAGCGTGTCGTACTGTGCGGCCTTCACTTGAAGGCGCGCCATCGCGTGTTCCCGCCGAACCTACGGAGAGTCCTTCGTGTCCGGTCATCTGGCACTTGCGGTGTCCACTGTGCTCTACGGGCTGGGGATAGTCGCGCAGACCATCGCCGCCCGCAGGGCCGACGAACGTCCCGGCGCGGGCGTGGGGCTGCTCGCGCGGCTGGCCGGGGACCGGTTGTACCTGCTGGGGTTCGCGGGGCAGGTCGGCGGGTTCGCGTTCGCGTTCCTGGCCCGCGAGGACCTGCCGCTCTACCTGGTGCAGGCCGGTTCGTCGTGCGCGGTCGGGCTGGCCACGGTGATCGGGGTGCTGCTGCTCGGCTGGCGCATCCGGCGCGTCGAGATCGCGGTGCTGGTGGCGATGGCGTGCGGTCTGCTGCTGCTGACGGGGGCCGCGGCGCCGTCCACGGCCGAGGAGCTGCCCCTGGTGCCCGCACTGGTCGTGCTGGGACTCGTCACGGTCGCGGTGCTCCCGCTGGCGCGGACGTGGAAGGCCGCCACGCCGGTGCTCGCCGGCATCGCGTTCGCGGTGGTCGCGGTGGCCGCGCGCAACGTCGCCGGCAAGCCGGTGCTCGAGCTCCTCCTGCACCCGCTGACGTGGGTGATGGTCATCGGCGCGTTCGTCGGGCAGGCGTGCCTCGCGACGGCGTTGCAGCGCGGGTCGGCGACGTCCGCGGTGGCCTCGATGGACGCGACCACTGTCGTGATCGCCTCGGCCGCCGGGCTCGCGGTGATGGGCGACCGGATCGCGGCCGGGCGCGAGTGGTGGGTCGTGCTGGGCGTGCTGCTGGTGGTGTCCGGGGTGCTGGTGCTCGGCGCCGTCGCCAAGCCCGCGCGGGAGCTCGTCCCCACCGGAGGTGAGCGGTGAAGCCCGTCGCCAGCGTCTCGCTGGACCTCGACAACCTGTGGGCGTACCTGCGGACGCACGGCGATCCGCGGTGGGAGGCCAGGCCGAGCTTCCTGCCGTCCGCGGTGCCGCGCCTGCTCGACGTCTTCGGTGAGCACGGGTTGACCACCACGGTCTTCGTCGTCGGCGCCGACGCGGAACGCGACGACGGCGCCGAGGCGGTCGCACGCGTCGTCGCCGCCGGGCACGAGGTCGCGAACCACTCGTTCTGGCACCAGCCGTGGCTGCACCGCTTCACCGACGAGGAGGTCGAGAAGGAGGTCCTGCGCGCCGAGGAGGCGATCACGGCCGCCGGTGCGCCGAAGCCCGTCGGGTTCCGCGGTCCCGGTTTCAGCGTCACACCCCGGCTGCTCGACGTGCTCGGCAGGCGCGGGTACCGCTACGACGCCAGCGTCCTGCCCACGTGGATCGGGCCGCTCGCCCGCGCGTACCACAACCGGTCGGCGGGCTCGACCGACGGCGGCGAGGACCTGTTCGGCGGGTTCGGCAGGGTGAAGGCGCCCAACACGCCGTTCCGCTGGCGGGGTGGCGGGATCGTCGAGCTGCCGGTGACGACCATGCCGTTGCTCAGGGTGCCGGTCCACGGCGCGTACCTGCTGCAGCTGCACCAGATCTCCCCCAAGCTCGCCCGCGGGTACTTCCGCACGGCGCTGCGGTTGTGCCGCGCCCGCAAAGTGTCCCCGTCGCTGCTGCTGCACCCGACCGACGTGCTCTCCGGCGCCGAGGCGCCCGGCATGGAGTTCTTCCCCGGCATGGCCGTCCCCGGACGCGAGAAGGTCGCGCTGCTCGGCTGGGTGTTGTCGTTGCTGCGCAAGGACTTCGAGGTCGTCGGCACCGGTGAGCACGTCGAGCGCGTGGCGGCGGCCGGTCTGCGTGAACGGGACCCGGTCGCATGGGGCTGACGGTCCTGCTGCGCGTCCTCGCCTGCGCGACGGTGGCCCTGGCGCCGCTGGAGGGCTACCTGCTGCAGGTGCACGGGCAGTCGGCGAAGGTCGTGCCCGCCGCGCTGATCGGCGTGTGGGTGTTCTCGCTGGTCCAGCAACGGCGTCTGCCCGCCCCGCACCCGCTGCACCTCGTGGTCGCGTTGCTGGCGGTGGTTCTTCTCGCGACCTCCGCGGTGCACCTGGCCGAGCCGTTCACGCTGGAGTACCTGGTCCGGTGGGTGCCGTTCCTGGTGGTCACGGTGGTGCTGGCCGACGTGGCCGCGCGGGAGGTGCCGGTCCGCGCGCTGCTCGCCGCGGCGGTCGCCGGCGCGGTCGTGGCGGCGGCCGGGGGGCTGCTCAGCGTCGTCAGCGGCGAACCGCGGGCGGCGGGGCCGCTGGAGGACCCGAACGACCTCGCGTTCTTCCTCGTGGCGGCGTTGCCGTTGCTGGTGGCGCTGCCCACCGGGGGCCGGTCGCGGATCGTGTTGCTGCTGCTGGGCGCCGTGCTGGTGGCCGGTGCGGCGGCGACGTTCTCCCGCGGTGGCGGACTCGCCCTGGCGTGCGCGCTGCTGTGGCTGATCGCCCGGCGCGGCCTGCCGGTCCGCGCGGTGGTCGTCACGGCGGCGGTCACGGGTCTGGCGGCGCTGGTCTTCGCCTCGGCGGCCCAGGCCGAGCTGGCGCGGGCGTTGCAGGAGAAGAGCCACATCGCGGGCACCAACGCCGACACCAGGATGCTGCGCTGGCAGGCCGCGGCGCGGATGCTCGCCGACGACCCGCTCCTCGGCGTGGGGCCGGGAGGGTTCCGCCAGCGGTACGCGGCGGCGGGCCACAACGCGGAGATCGACGAGCAGACCCCGGTGGCGCACAACCTGTTCCTCGAGGTCGCCGCCGAGCTCGGCGTGACCGGGTTCGCGCTGCTGGCCGGGCTCGTCGCGGTCGGCTTCGTCGCGAGCGAACGGGCGTTGCGCGTCGTGGCGGACCGCCGTGAGGCGCTGGCCCTGCAGGCGGCGCTGATCGCCGTGCTGGTCGCCTCGATCTTCCTGTCCGAGCAGTACTACCTGCCGCTGTGGTCGCTCGTCGCCCTCGCGGTGGCGGTCGAACGCCGTGCGCGGGAGGAGAGTGGGCGATGCGCGTCCTGCACGTGATCAGCGAGATGGGTGCCGGTGGGGCGGAGGCGCTCGTGGCCGGCATGGCGCTCGCGGGCGGTGACGTCGGCTGGGAGTCGGCGGTGGCCAGCGGCGGCGGGTTCCGCGCGGACGAGGTGAGCCGGGCCGGGCTGCCGGTGTTCGACGTGCCCGTCGCGCGCCGTTCACCGCTCGGTGTGGCGCGCGCGGCGTGGGCGACTCGTGCCGCTGTGCGCCGGTTCGCCCCGGACGTCGTGGTGGCGCACAACGTCTCCGCGTCGCTCGTGGCCCGGATCGCGGCGCCGCGCCGGCCCGTGGTGACGGTGTTCCACGGCGTGGCCGACGCGGACGTGGCCGGTGCCGTCCGGGTCCTGCGCCGCGTCTCGACCGTCGTCGTCACCGTCGCCGAGGCCGCCGCGCGACGGCTGCGCGACGCCGGGCTGGGCCCCGTCGTGGTGATCCCGAACGCCGTGTTCCCGTCGCCGCCGACCACCGACCGCGCGACCGTGCGGGCGCGGATCGGAACACCGCCCGACGTGCCGGTGGCGCTGTGCCCGGCGCGCCTGGAACCGCAGAAGCGGCACGACGTGCTGCTCGACGCGTGGGAGCAGGTGCCGGGCGACGCCGAGCTGTGGCTGGCCGGGGACGGCAGCCTGCGGGCGGCGCTGGAGGCGGGCGCCCCGCCGCGCGTCCGGTTCCTGGGCACCCGCACCGACGTCCGCGACCTGCTCGAGGCGGCGGACGTCACCGTTCTCACCAGCGACTGGGAGGGCATGCCGATCGCGCTGCTCGAGTCGCTGGCGGCACGCCGCCCGATCGTCGCGTCCGATGTGGACGGTGTGCGGGAGGTCCTGGCCGGTGGCGGCGGGGTCCTCGTGCCCCGCCGGAACCCCGAGCAGACCGCGAAGGCGCTGCGCGCCCTGCTGCACTCCCCCGCCGCCCGCTCGGTGGCGGCCTCGCACGACGGCCCGGCCGACGCGCACACCCTGATGAAGTCCTACGACGAACTGCTCCGTACCGTCCTGGAGGGACGATGAAGGCTTACCGAGCCGTGCTGGAGGGCCTGCTGGCCGCCGTCCTCGTCGGCGCCGCCGTGCTGCTGGCCGTCGCGCTGCGCGACGACGTGACCGAGGGCAGGCTGACCCTGCTCGCCACACCGTCCACACCGGACAGCGGCCAGTTCGGCGAGGTGACCTCCCTCGCCGCACCGGCCGTCGTCCAGCTGGTCCGCAGCCCGTCCGTGCTGGACGCGGCCGCCGAGGCGGCGGGCACCACGCCGGCCGCGCTGGCCGGCGCCATCGCCGTGGAGCTGGTCCCGGCCTCCGGCGTCGCCAGGATCTCGGTCCGCGCCGACTCGGCCGAGCACGCCTCGGCCGCCGTCACCGCGGTCGCGCGGGCCGTCATCGAGGCCGACCTGCTCGCCCCCGCGGCCCGCTTCCGCCTGGTCGACCCGCGCCCCGAGGCGACGCGGGTGACGCCGGACTGGCGCCTCGCCACGGGCCTCGCCCTGGTCGCCGCGGTGATCGCCGGTGCCGCCGTGATGGCGTTCCGGCGGCTGCGCTCCGACGCGGTGAGCCCCGCCCTGTCGTCCGCCGGCATCACCCACCCGGTGGTGGTGGCTTCCGACGACGACCCGGACCTGACCTCGCGGCTCAGTGCGCTCTGCGTGGCGGCCGCACGGCCTGTGCGGGTGCTGCCGGTCGCGCCGGAACTGGTGGACCGGGCCGAGCAACTCGCGCGAGCGTTGCCGGACAAGGCTTCGGAGCCCGCGGAGGGGTCGGCGGTGATCGCCGTCGCTCCCCGGGACCGGAGCCGCCGCCACGACCTCGCGACGGCCCTGGCGGTGCTGCCCGAGTCGGCGGTGCTGGTGGCGGTGGTGCTGGCGTGATCACGACGAAGACCGCGGTGGGTTTCAGCGCCGGGGAGAGGCTGCGCGCCGGTGTGGCGGCGCTGGCGGGTCTCCGGACCACCGTCGCCGCGCGGGCCGGAGTGCGTGCGGCGACGGCCGGGTTCGGCGCCGGGGTGGCCGCGATCGGGAAGTTCGGCACCGGCGGGGCGGAGGAGCCGAAGCCCCGGTCCGGTGAGGCGGACGCGCAGTCCGGTACCGACGTGCCGCGCAGCACCGACGTGCAGTCGGGCACCGACATGCGGTCGGGCACCGACATGCGGCGCAGCACCCACGCGCAGCCAGGCACCGATATGCAGCCGGGCACCACCGCAGAGCCCGGCACCGACGTGCGGCGCGGCACCACTGCGCAGCCCGACATCGACATTCAGCCGAGCACCACCGCACAACCCGGCACCGGCGCGCAGCCCGGCACCGGCGCGCAGCCCGGCACCACCGCACAGCCCCCCAGCGGTGCGGCAACCGACGCCCAGTCCGCCGACGGTGCGGCACCGAACGCGAAGCCCACCTCCACCACGCCCGCGAACGCACAGCCCGGCACCGGCGCGGCAGCGGGAACGACCGACCACGCCGGCGACGCCGCGGAACTGTCAGACCCGCCTGAGACGATAGGAGTGGGGGGCGAATCCCCCCAGGGGGCCTGCCAGTCCGAATCGATCCCGCTGACGGCGGTCCTCACGACCGCGGCCCTCACCGGCCTGATCGCCCTGGCCGTGCTCGTCGCGGTCGCGGCGATCTCGGTCGCCCTGGCGGTGCTGCCGGAATGATCACCACCACGAACCGGGCGGGTCTCGTCCAAGCCGTCCTGGTGGCCCTGACCGCGCTGGCCGGGGCTCTCAGCGCCTTCCGCGCGCTCAAGCCGTCCTGGGAGGTGCCCCTCCCCACCGAGGCGAACCTGCCAGAAGAGCGCATGCAGGACTTCCGCGACGCGCTGTACTTCCCGATCCGCGAGTTCCTCGGCGGCGGCAACCCCTACGACCCGGCGGTCATGTTCGACCACTGGCCGGTGCGGCAGAACTTCAACCTCTACCAGCCGTACCACCTGGTCCTGCACCTGCCGTTCGCGCTGCCGGACTACCGCGTCGGCGCGGTCTCGTTCGCGCTCGCGTGCCTCGTCCTGCTGGTCGTCCTCGCCGTGATGGCGGCGCGGACGTCGAAGCTGCCGCTCGTCGCGGGCACCGTCGTCATCGGCACACTGCTGGTGACGAGCCAGGTCGGCAAGGCGCAGATGTACATCGGCCAGGTCAACCCGCTGATCGCGGTCGCCACGGCCGGTGCGCTCCTGCTGCGCACCACCCACCCCGGCTGGGCGAGCGCGGCCCTCGCGATCGCCTGGCTCAAGCCGCAGTTCGGGCTTCCGCTGGCGCTCGTCCTGTTCGCCAGGGGCGATCGCAGGGTCGCCCTGCAGGGCACCGGCGTGGCGGCGCTGGCCAGCGTGCCCGTCGTGGTGCTGCTGGTCGCCAGGAGCGGCGTCGGCGAGTTCCTCGACGTCATCAAGCGCAACCTGGAGTGGGCCAGCAGCACCGGGTACGGCGCGGTCGACTCCGTGACGGCCCAGCGCGTCGACCTGCCGGCGGTGTTCTTCCGCACGACCGGGTGGCTGCCTCCCGCCGCGGAACCGCTGGCGCTGTGCGGGGTTCTCGCCGTCACCGCGTTCCTGGCGCGCAGGCTCGACCGGACCGCGGCAGGGTCGCGGATCGCGGACCTGCTCATCTGCCTCGGCATCGTGGTGGCGCTGGTGCACCAGCCGGGCGACGTCCTGATCGCGGTCCCGGCCATGACGGCGATGGCGGTGCTCTGCTGGCGGCACCGCCGGGACGGCCACTGGCGGTGGGCCGCGGCGGCGACGCTGCTGGCCGTCGTCCCGTTCGCGCACCTCTACTTCCTCGACACGGCGGTCAGGTCGCTGCTCGGAGCGAGGGCGAGCGTCACGCTGGACGGGGCGGCGCTAGTCGCGGCCTGGGTGGTGCTGGTCGTCTTCGCGGTGCGGCACACGCGGCGGCGCGTCGCATGACGGACGTGGCGGTGCGGGGGTCGCTGTGGCTCTTCGCGGTCAACCTGGTGAGCAAGAGCAGCCAGATCGTGGTGACCCTCGCGCTCGCCCTGTTCCTCGCGGAGGCCGACCTGGGCGCGGTCGCGCTGGTGGTGTCGGTGGTCAACATCGGCCAGGTCGTGCAGGCGATGGGCGTCTACGACATCGTCAGCCGCACGGCCCGCGACCCGCTCACGACGGCGGGGACCGTGCTCACGATGAGCGTCGCGGCGGGAACGGTGCTCGCCGCGGTGATCATCGCCGCCGCGCACCCGATCGCGGCGGTGCTGGGCGCTCCGGACGCCGCCGGGATGCTGCGGCTGGCCGCGCTCACCCTGCCGTTCACGGCGGCGGGCGGGGTGCAGATGGCGTTGATGCACCGCAACCTCGACTTCCGGCGCCGCATGCTCCCCGACGCGGGCGGCATGCTGCTCGGAGCGGTGGTCACGGTGACGCTGGCGGCGAACGGCACCGGTCCCGCGTCGCTCGTGATCGGCCTGCTCTGCACCGCGGTCGCCCAGCCGGTCCTCGCGGCCGTCGCGGGGGCGAGGGTCCGGCCCACCTGGGACCCGGCGTCCGCGGCGGAGGCCGGGAGGTGGCTGGCCGTCGTCGGCCCCGGCGCCCTGATCGCGGTGCTGCTGATCAACGTCGACTACCTCGCCATCGGCCACGTGCTCGGCCCGGAGGCGGTCGGCGGGTACTCGCTCGCGTTCCGCATCGCCTGGGTGCCGTACATCATGGTCGCGGTCGTGCTGGGCGGCGTGCTGTTCCCGCTCTGCGCCGAACTGGTCCGCAGTGGACGGAGCGACCGGCTCGCGGAGACGGCGGGGCGGTTCACCACCGCCACCCTCGTGGTCACCGGCGGCCTGTACGTCGTCGTCGCCCTGACAGCCGATGGGATCGTCGTCCTCGGTGAGCAGTGGGCGGACGCGGCACCGCTCCTCGTCCTGCTGTGCGGCTACGGACTCGGCCTCGGCCTGCTGCACGTCTGGTACCAGGTGATCAGGGCCGCGGGGCACGCCCGCCAGTACCTCGCCCTGGAAGCCGCCCACCTCGTCGCGCTGCTGACCGCGCTCGCCTTCACCACGCGCCACGGCGTGGCCGCGGTGGCGGTCACCCAGCTGGCGGTCGTGTGGCTGCTGGTCCCGGTGACGTGGTTCGTCCTGGCCCGCAACGGCCTCGCGTTCCCGCTGCCGCTGCGAGGCCTGGCCGGGGTCTCGGGGGGCGCCGCGGCGTGTCTCGCACTGAGCACGGTGCTGCCGGACGACGACAGCGTCGTGGCGGTCGTCGCCACCGGCCTGGTCCTCCTCCTCACCTACTGCGCCATCGCCCTGCCACCCACCCGCAGCGTCCTCATCGGACTGAAGGAGCGCGCGTGAAGATCGTCCACGTGACGCAGCCGGTCGAGGCCGGCGTCGCCGCCGTGGTCCTCGACCTGGCCCGTGCCCAGCACCGGCGGGGCTGGGACGTCAGCATCGCCTGCCCACCCCGGGGCCGGCTCCCCGAGGAGGCGCGCGAGGCCGGGATCCCGGTGCACCCCTGGCAGGCGACGCGCACCCCCGGACCGCGGACCGCGGGCGAACTCCGCGCACTGCGCCGGACGCTGCGCGAGCTCCGCCCCGACGTCGTGCACCTGCACAGCTCGAAGGCCGGCCTGGCGAGGCTCGTGCTGCGCGGCCGCACCCCGACGATCTTCCAGCCGCACCTCTGGTCGTTCCGCGTCGCCACGGGGGCGCTGAGCCGCGCCTGCGCCCGCTGGGAGTCCTGGGCGTCCCGCTGGACCCACCTCCTGCTCTGCGTCAGCGACGACGAGGAGGAGGTCGGCCGTGCCGCGAACGTCAGGGCACCGGCGGAAGTCGTCTGCAACGGCGTCGACACCCGGCGCCTGAGCCCGCACGTCAAGCAGAACCACACCCCCACGGCGGTCTGCGTCGGCAGGCTCGCCCACCAGAAGGGCCAGGACCTGCTGCTGCGAGCCTGGCCGCGCGTGCTGGCCCGGGTCCCGGACGCCGAGCTCGTGATCGTCGGCGACGGTCCGATGGCGGCGGAGCTCCGCGCGACCGGCCACCACAACGTCTACTGGTACGGGCACAGCGACGCCGTGGCCGGCTTCTACGCCGAGGCCGACGTGGTCGTCCTGCCGTCCCGCGCCGAGGGCATGGCGCTCGTGCCGCTGGAAGCGATGGCCTGCGGGCGTTCCGTCGTCGCGTTCGACGTCGAGGGCGTGCGGCAGAGCGTCGGCGACGCGGGCGAGGTCGTTCCCGCCGGTGACGTGGAGGCCCTGGCGCAAGCGATTGCGCTGCGGCTCGCGGACCCCGAGCTCGCCGCCGCGGAGGGAAAGCGCGGCCGGGTCAGGGCCGAGACCCTGTTCGACCGCGACCGCATGACCGACCACATCGTGACGCTCACCGAGAAGCTCGTGGAAGGACGACGATGACACGGATCGCCTACCTGCTCACCCAGGACAGCGGTGGCCCGGTGGACGTGACGGTGCGCCTCGCGGCCGCGCTGGCGGAGTCCGACGCCGCCGAGGTGCGGGTGTTCGGTCCGCGGCCCCGGCGCGGCGCGGGCCTCGTCGACCCGTTCTTCGAGGAGACCCTGGTGACGCGCAAGGGCGACATGGCGGCGGCGAGACAGGCCCGTGCCGCGATAAGGGCGTGGCGGCCGGACGTGGTGCACGCCCAGGACCGCAGGGCGGGGCTGGTGAGCGCGGGTCTCGCGACCACCGGCACCAAGATCGTGCACACCTACCACGGCGTGCCCGACGACGTGGCCGAGCCGTGGTTCCGCAACGTCCGCGGCGCCACCCCTCCCCCGGCCTACACCAGGGCCGTTCTGGCCGCGGACGCCGCGGTGGCCCGTGTCGTGCACCGGACCGTCGTCCCCGCCAGGGAGATGGGCAGGTTCCTGCGCGAACGGCTCTACGTGCCGCCGCACCGCATGACCCACATCGACAACTGCGTCGACGTCGGTACCGCGAACCCGCCCACCGGCCCCGTGCGCAAGCTGGTGTTCGTGGGCCTGCTCGTCGAACGCAAGGGACTGCTCGACCTGCTCGACGCCCTGGAGACCACGATGCCGCGGGACGCGACGCTGACGGTCGTCGGCGACGGTCCGCAGAGGACGCAGGCCGAGGGCAGGGCGACCCGGCGCGGCCTCGGCGACCGCGTGCGGTTCCTGGGGTTCCGCAGCGACGTCCCCGAGCTGCTGCTGGAGCACGACGCGCTGGTGCTGCCGTCCACGATGGAGCAGCAGCCGCTCGTCGTCGCGGAGGCCATGGCGGCGGGCAAGCCCGTGGTGGCGACCGACACCGGTGGCGTCGCGGACATGCTCGGCGTCCCGGGCGAGCAGTGCCCGCGGCCCGGTGACGTGGAGGCGCTCGCGGCACGGCTGCGCGCCCTGTTCGCCGACCCCGACCCCGCGAGCACGGGCGCGCTGCTCGCCACGAGGGCGCGGGAGCGGTTCACCGCCGAGGTCTGCGCGCGGCGGCACCTCGACCTCTACGGCAAGCTCATCGCCGGATCGGCCCGTTGACGAGCACCACGGCGTCGGCGGCGGGCAGGTCGAGCTGCAGCGGCACGGCTTCGCCCTTGAGCGTCACGAGGCCGGGCGGAGGGGTGAGCAGCGCGGAGGTCTTCGTCGGGTTCACGGCCACCCAGCCACCCGAGTAGCGGCGGTTCCACACCCCGTTGGGCAGGCGGTTGGCCGTCTCGACCGCCTGGCCGAGCCGTGCGTCCTGGTAGAGCGACCAGTACGGGTTCTTGTAGTCGGGCCGGGCCCTCGTCCAGCACGTGTAGGGGCTCGCGAGGAGCGCGGCGGAGGCGTACCCGACGCGTTCCTCCTTGTCGGACTTCGTGTGCGTGATCAGCAGCAGCCACGACTCGCCGAGCGCGGCCTGGGCGCGCTGCTCCTTGAACTGGTTGCCCTGGAACGTGATCAGCTCGCCGGTGCCGTCGTCGCCCCGCAGGCCGAAGTTCTCCTCCATCGCGCCGGAGTAGCGCGAGTGCGCCGACCACCTGCCCGGTGTCAGCTGCGACTCCGACACGTTGGGGACCAGCATCTTCCCCGCCTTCTCGAGCGCGTCGCCGGCGAGCTGGAGCATGCCGTCGAGCCCTTCGCGCAGCAGCCGGTCCGAGCCCGCGGCGTCGGGGGTGCCCGCGAGCACCGCGGACGAGTAGTACTTGAGCGAGCTGAAGTCGTTGTCCGCCAGGACGCCGTCCCAGCCCTCGCGGACCACCTCGCTCACGACCGCGTCGGCCCAGGCCTTCTGGTAGGCCGGGTCCCACACCGTCATCTGCCAGTGCTTCGGGTAGCCCTTCCACTCGATGCGCTGCCCGAGCGTGTCCTTGGCGAACCACGACGGCTGCCGCTGCTCGGCCGCGAAGTACCCGACGCCGGTGGGCAGGTACTTGGCGTCGCGGTTGCCCTCGACCGCGCCGAAGTAGTTGCGGGTGCTGGAGAAGTCCTTGTAGACCAGCACCTTGACCTCGGGGTTGAGCTCGTGGAGCTTGCGCATGGCCGCCGTCTCCCACGCGTTGAGCACGACGACGTCGTAGTGCTTGGCGGCGGCCTTGATCTCCCACTGCGTCGGCGAGTCGCCGATGCCGTACCACCACGCGCAGGGCGCGAGCGGCTTGGGCACCGGCCCGGTGATGGTCGGATCCGGCTCCGCGGCACTCACCGTGCACGCACTCGACAGGAGTACGAGGGCGATAGCGGCGAATCGACGTATCAGCGATTTCTCCGACAACACAACTCACCCGCCGTCATGAGTAGAATCCTCAGGTCGAGCCACAACGACCAGTTCGCGATGTAATAGTTGTCGTAGCGAGACCTGTCGGCTATTGAAGTGTCACCCCGCAGCCCGTGGACCTGAGCGAGTCCCGTCAAGCCGGTCGGAACGCGGTGGCGAGCCCAATATAGCTCGTGAATTGCGGAAAACTCGCGAACGAAACCCGGACGCTCCGGGCGCGGCCCCACGACGCACATGTCGCCCTTGAGCACGTTCCACAGCTGCGGCAGCTCGTCGAGCGAGGTCCTGCGCAGGAACCGGCCGACGGGACCGACCCTCGAGTCGCCCACCACGGACCACTTCACCTGGGAGTCGTCCTCGCCGGTCTGCCGGACGCTGCGGATCTTGTAGAGGGTGAACGTGCGGTCGTCCATGCCGACGCGGACCTGCCGGAAGAACAGCGGGCGGCCGCTCTCGACCAGCACCGCGAGCGCGCACAGGCCGATCACCGGCGAGAGCACGACCAGCGCGACCGCCGCCAGCACCAGGTCGGCGGCGCGCTTGACCCACCAGGTCGGCCTGCTGGTCGGGGCGGTGCCGAGGCGCATGAGCGGGTAGCTGCGCAGCCGTTCGATGCCGGGGCCGTCGGGGTGCAGCTCGTACATCCGGGGCACGACGAGCGTGGAGCAGCCGAGCCGGTGCGCGGTGATCGCCGCGTCGACCAGCGGGGACTCGCGGGTGTGCGAGAACGCGAGCACCACGGTGCCCGCGCGCAGCCGCACGATCGCGTCGGCCAGGTCGCCGTCGACGACCTCCAGCACGGGCGGCTGCCGGTCCGGGTCGGGACCGGAGTCGGCGAACGCGACGGGCCGCAGGCCGAACTGCGGGTGCTCGAGCATCGTCCTCGCGAGGTTCACGCCGACCTCGCCCGCGCCCACGATGATCGTGCGGTCGCAGCGGTCGAACCGCCGGCGGCACCACCGGCCGAACGCGAACACGCACCACCGCACCGGCTCGATGACCAGCGCGAACGCGATCATCGCCCACTGCGCCGCCGCCAGGTCGGCCGCGGGCGCGCCCCAGAGCAGACCGGCGCCGGACAGCAGCGCGAACGCGAGGGTGGTGCTCGCCGCGGAGCGCGGCAGGTCCTCGAGCCACGACAGCCACAACCGCCGGCGGTAGAGCCGCCAGGTACCCCTGATCGTGAGCACCGCTGCCCCGATCGCGCCGCCCCAGAGCCAGCCGAGGTCGCGGTGGACGCCGACCGCCACGAGCGTCGTGCAGTCCACCAGGACCAGCAGGACCGCGACCGCGTTCACCCGGCTGAGCAGGTCACGGCGGACCGAGGACGGCTTGAGGGGGCGCTGCGCGGGGCTCCGCTGCTCAGCCTCCCGCTCCGGGTGGGGTGCTGCGGGAACGGCAACCGCCGAGAATCGCCTCATTGAAGATCATCCGATCGAAGGAGTTGTGGCCACAAAACTGCACGAAAGGGTGAATGAATGCTGAGAGATCATCTCTTCGGGTATCAACATCCCTCTTCTGTGTTTCTCATGAACGCAGGTGGTGAGCATTCGACGTGGATCACGCCCTGAACTCACCCAGGGCCGCCTCAAAGCTTTAGCACGACCTGTCAATAATTCACGCCACCAACCACGAGCCACCGAAGAGGGGGCGCCAGAGTGAGAGTCGACGAACACGGCATCCGGCATTCGTCCGGTGAACCGGTCGCCATCGTGCAGAAGCCGATCCGCACGTGTGGCGACGTCCACGTCGTCCTGCCCGCCTACAACGAGGCCGTGGCGCTGCCGTCGCTGCTGCGCCGCATCGCCGGCACCGACCTCGCCGACCGGATCACGGTCTGGGTCGTCGACGACGGCTCGTCCGACGGCACCGGCGACTGCGTGGCCGACGTGCGCGGGCTCGACGTCCGCCTGGTGCGCCACCCGGAGAACCTCGGCCTCGGCCAGGCCGTCCAATCAGGACTGCGGGCGGCGCTCGCGGAGGCGGAGCCGGACCACGTCCTGATCGTCATGGACGCCGACGACACGCACGACCCCGACGTGTTCCCCGCGCTGCTGGCCGAGATCGGCGCCGGCGCGGACGTCGTCATCTGCTCCCGGTTCGTCGAGGGCGGCGACGACTCGACGGCGCCGCGCTGGCGCCGGCTGCTCTCCCGCGGCGCCCGCGTCGTGTTCGGCAGGGTGCTGCACTTCGACGGGGTCCGGGATTTCACCAGCGGCTTCCGCGCGTACCGGGTGAGCCTGCTGCGCCGGGCCACCACGCACTGGGGCGAGCGGCTCGTCGAGGAGCGCGGCTTCGCCTGCATGGTCGAGCTCCTGCTCAAGCTGCGGCACTGCGGCCCGGTCGTCTGCGAGATCCCGATGCGGCTGCGCTACGACCGCAAGCCCGGCGCGAGCAAGCTCCGCCTCGGCCGCACGCTGGTGCAGTACACGCTCCTGCTCACGCGTGACCGCCTCGCGCCAGTTCCGTTCCGGAAGCTCTGATGGCCGCACGTGCGGTGGTGGTCGGCGGGGGCATCTGCGGTCTCGCCACGGCGCACCGGCTCGCCCGCGGGGGCATGGCGGTGACGCTGCTCGAGGCGAGCGACCAGCTCGGCGGTCTCGGCACGTTCTTCACGTCGCGCGGCCGGACCGTGGAACGGTTCTACCACTGCGTGATGCCGACCGACGCGGCGCTGCTGGAGCTGCTGGACGAGGTCGGCCTGCGCGAGAGCGTCGACTGGCGGCCGACCAGCATGGGCATGGTCGTCGACGGCACCCGCCACTCGTTCAACTCCGCGCTGGACCTGCTGCGGTTCACGCCGCTGGGCCTCGTGGACCGGCTGCGGTTCGGCGTGGTCTCGTTGCTGCTGCGCAGGCTGGGCAGGGGCAGGGACCTCGACCTGACCCGCACCGAGGACTGGTTGCGCGGCCTGTACGGCGACCGGATCTGGGAGGTGCTGCTCGCCCCGATGTTCGGCGCCAAGTTCGGCGCCGCGTTCGGCGACGTGCCCGCGCTGTACCTGTGGCAGCGCCTGGGCCGCGAGAGCAACGAGTCGGTCCGCGGCTACCCGGCGGGCGGCTACCGGAGCGTGATCGACGCGCTGAGGGCCTCGATCGAGGCGCACGGCGGAGAGGTCCGCACCTCGGCGCCGGTCGCGCGGCTCGAAGCCGGACCGGACCGGGTGGTCGCCACACTGCCCGGCGGCGAGACGATCGAGGCGGACCACGCGGTCTCCACGGTGCCGCTGCCGTCGTTGCGGGCGATCGCCGACGCGGGCCTCGCCCCGCTGCTGCCCGAGGTCGAGCTGCCGTACCAGGGCGTGGTCAACGCGCTCTTCTTCCTCCGCAGGCCGCTGTCCGGTCACTACTGGGCGCCGGTGCTGCGTTCGGGGACGGACTTCGACGGCGTGATCGAGATGACGCCGCTCACCGGTTCGGAGCGCTACGACGACCGGCACCTGGTGTACGTCATGCACTACACCGGCCGGGAGTCCGCGCTGTACCTCGAGGACTCCGACAGCATCGCCCGCCGCTGGACCGAGCAGCTGCTGAACCTCCACGGTGGACTCACCGTGGACGACGTCGACGAGGTGCGCGTCTTCAAGGCGCCGTTCGTCGAACCGGTGTACCCGCTGGGCTACCTCACCCGGCGCCCGGCCGTCGTGGTCCCCGGCACCCGGCTGAGGCTCGCCACCACGGCCCACGTCTACCCCAACGTCACGAGCTGGAACTCGAGCGTCGAGCTCTCCCGCACCGTGACGGACGCGCTCCTGCGCGACGCCAGGAGCTCCCCGAACCAGGAGAACACCGCATGGCCGGCAGAATCGGCGCGGTGATCGCGGCACTCACGATCACCGCAGTCAACCTCGTTTCCTCGCAGCAGGTCCAGGCCGACCCGGCTCCCCTGCTGCCCGACCTCCGCCAGGCGCCCGTCGGCTGTCCGGGAGGCTTCTCCGGCTCGCCGCTGTCGTGCCGCGCCTGGGACGTGTGCCTCGTCGAGGACGCCTCGGCGCCGCGCGGCCAGTGCACGCACCGCGGCGGCCAGGCCAAGGCCGTCCGCCTGCGCTTCACGACGTCGATCGACAACGTCGGCGACGGCCCGCTGCTGCTGCACGCGCACCGCCCCAGCACCTCGACGCCGACGATGCGCGTGCGCCAAGCCGTTCAGTCCGGTGTGGACGGTTCGATCGCCGGCTCGTTCCCCGAGGCGCGGCGGGAGACGACGGCGAGCGCGTACTACGAGCCCGCCGCCACGCACGAGCACTGGCACCTGCTCAGCTTCGAGTACTTCCAGCTGCGCACGCCCGACGGCGGCATCGTCGTGACCGACCGCAAGAACGGTTTCTGCATCGGCGACCGGTACACGGTCGGCGACGTCCTCCTGAACAGGCCGTCGGACCCCGAGAGCCCGGCGGGCAAGCTCGCGCAGCGCCTCAAGGGGCACATGTGCGAGCACCACAACCCGTCCGCCCTGGACGTCATCTTCGGGATCTCGGTCGGTTCCGGCGACGACTACAAGCACGACGTCGACTTCCAGTGGCTCGACCTCACGAACGTGAAGTCCGGGATCTACGACGTCGTCAACGTCGTGAACGCCGACCGCGCGTTGCTGGAGAAGAGCTACGACAACAACGCGTCGGCGATCGCGATCTCCGTGCAGTGGCCGGGAGGGGCCGTGGAGCCTCCCGAGACGATCGAGACCCCGCCCGTGGTCCGCATGATCCGCAGTTGTCCGGGCATGGAGCGGTGCGCCAAGTCGCGCTCCTGACCAGATTCGCACCAAGCCCCGATCGGGGGTGTTCGCGCCCGCGAACACCCCCGTTTTCTTTTGTTCCGGAACAAACGGGCACCAAACGAACTCGATAGCAGACGGCCCCTTATCGCACAACGCTCACTCTGCGAAACCGGAGAAGTCCGCGCATAGCACACTCATACCCGCAGACACAATTGCGCACGTCGACCACCGGAAGCAGTCAAGTCAATAGCCCGAGCGGTGCAACCTTGATCACAGGACAGAGTGTCGCACGCAACCCTCTTGGCTCTTGACCTGGGCATGTGGCTGGTTGAGAGAATTCAGTTTGCGATTCCACCCCGTCAGGGATTGCACCCGACTGATTCCCGGCCGATCAGGAGTGCCCCATCTTGAGCGCGCCAGCCTCGTCTTTGCGTGATTTCGCCATTGGACAACTACACGACCTCCTGCGCGCCGTAGGTTTAGCGGAATCAGCCGAAAGCGCGACAAAACTGCTGGGTGAGGCATTGGGGCCCGGTAGCGGGCTGCCCCTCTCCGAAGCCCCCCATTGGCTCTCTTCCGTGGCCGACGACCACACTCCCGTCGAATTCTCGGTGGCTTTGGCCCGGAACGAGCACCCGGTCGTGCGAATGATCGTCGAGCCGCTCGCCGGGCAACCGGGCAAGCGGGCGAATCTGGGCGCCGCGCTCGACGTCCTCGACGGGCTGGCGGCACGTCACCAGGTGCGACTCGGATTGCTCGACCGGGTGCGCGACCTGTTCCTGCCCGAGGACCCGCAGGGCGAGTTCGCGTTCTGGTACTCGCTGATCGTCGGGCGCGAGGCGGCTCCCGGGGTGAAGGTCTACCTCAACCCGGACGTGCGCGGCCGTGGGAGCGCGACCTCCCTGGTGGCCGAGGCGTTGGCGCGGCTGGGGCTCGACGCGGCGCTGCCGTCCGTCTCCCGGAACGCCCTGCGGCGCGACGGCCTCGACCGGTTCTCCTTCTTCGCCCTCGACCTCACCGACGAGAGCCGGGCGCGGGTGAAGACCTACGTCTCGCACGAAGACGCCGTGATCGCCGACGTGGTGCGCGCGGCGCAGGCCGTGCCGGACGTGGACCCGGCGCTGCTGACCGACGTCTGCGAGATCGCCTGCGGCGGCGACGGTCCCTTCTCCCGCCGCCCGCTGATGTCGAGCTACACGTTCCTGTCCGGCGACACCGACCGGCCGAGCGGCTACTCCCTCTACATCCCGGTGCGGGACTACGTGCAGGACGACCTCGAGGCGTGCGAACGCGTGCTGGCGATCATGGTGAGGTGCGGCTTCGACCCCTCGCCGTTCTTCATGGCGCTGGCGAGCCTCGTCCGGCGGCCGCTCGCTGAGGGCGTCGGCCTGATCGCCCACGTCTCGCTGCGGCTCGGCAGACCCCGGCCGGGAGTCACGGTCTACCTGTCCTCCGAGGCGTACGCCGTGACGCCACCCCGCACCAGAGCACTGTCCGCCTAGAAAGGCAGCACGTGGAGCCGTACCGCATCAAGGTCGTCGAGCCCATTCCCATCACCACCCGCGAGTACCGGGAACGCCGATACGCCGAGGGCGGGTACAACCAGTTCAACCTCACCGCCGAGGACGTGACGATCGACCTGCTGAGCGACTCGGGCACCGGCGCGCTGTCGGCGGAGCAGCAGGCCGCCGGCATGCGCGGCGACGAGACGTACGCGGGAGCCCGGTCGTGGTTCCGGTTCCGCGAGGTCGCCGAGGAGCTGACCGGGTACACGCACATCTTCCCGGTGCACCAGGGCCGTGCCGCGGAACGGATCCTGTTCGGCGTGCTGCTGAAGCCGGGGCAGCTCTCGGTCGGCAACACGCACTTCGACACCACCCGCGCGAACGTGGAGCTGGCGGGCGGCGTCGTGCGCGACCTGCCCTGCCCGGAGGCCGCGGACCTCGACAGCGAGGCGCCGTTCAAGGGCGACATCGACCTCGTGGCACTGGAGCGGACGCTGTCGGGGCCGGAGGACGTCGGCCTGGTGCTCATGACGATCACCAACAACGGCGGCGGCGGGCAGCCGGTGTCGATGGCGAACCTCAAGGCCGCGAGTGCGTTGTGCCGCAAGCACGGCGTGCCGTTCATCCTCGACGCCGCCCGGTTCGCCGAGAACGCCTGGCTCGTGACGCAGCGGGAGGAGGAGTACCGCGGCCACAGCCCGCGCGACGTCGCGAAGCTCGCGTTCCGGCTGGCCGACGGCTGCGTGGCCAGCCTGAAGAAGGACGGCATCGTCCACATCGGAGGGATGCTGGCGCTGCAGGACGCGGACCTCGCCAGGCAGTGCGAGCTCGTGCTGATGGCCACCGAGGGGTTCCGCACGTACGGCGGGCTCTCCGGACGCGACCTGGACATGTGCGCCCAGGGCATGATCGAGGTGACCGACCCGCTGTACCTGCGCGAGCGGGCGGAGGCCACCGCCTACCTGGCGGAGTGCGCGCGGCAGGCCGGTGTCGACAGCGTCCGCCCGGCCGGCGTGCACGCGGTGTACCTCAACGCGGGCAGGCTGCTGCCGCACATCCCGCCGAGCAGGTTCACCGGCCACGCGCTCGCCTCGGAGCTCTACCTCGCGGGCGGGATCCGGTGCGCCGAGCTGGGTTCGCTCTACCTGGGTGAGATCGACGCGTCCGGTGAGCTGGTCACGCCGGCGCCGTTCGAGCTGGTGCGGCTCGCGATCCCCCGCCGGGTCTACACCCGCAGCCACCTGGAGTACGTGGCCGAGACGCTCGCGGGCATCGCCGCGAACGCCGAGGAGGTTCCCGGCTACCGGCTCGTCGAGGCACCGGCGATGCTCAGGCCGTTCCGGTGCCGGCTGGAGCAGGTCAGGCCGTAGCCCCGGAAACGGCTGAAGCCCTCGGTGGACGTCACCGAGGGCTTCAGCCGTCGCGGAGGTCAGGCCATGACGTCGAGCCGGTTCATCGCGTGCTCGATCACGCTGACGAGGACCTTCTTGCACGACTCGCGGTCGCGGGCGTCGCACAGCACCAGCGGCACGTTGTCCGAGACGTCGAGCGCCACGCGCATCTCCTGCGCCGTGTAGGAGTGGCTGCCCTCGAAGCAGTTCACCGCCACGATGAACGGGATCCTCCTGCGCTCGAAGAAGTCGATCGCGCCGAAACCCGCCTCGAGCCTGCGGGTGTCGACGAGGACGACCGCGCCGATCGAGCCGACCGCGAGCTCGTCCCACATGAACCAGAAGCGGTCCTGGCCGGGCGTGCCGAAGAGGTACAGCACGAGCTCGGAGCTGATCGTGATGCGGCCGAAGTCCAGCGCGACGGTGGTCGTGTTCTTGCCCTCGACGCCCGCGAGGTCGTCGATCTCCTCCCCCGCCTCGGTGAGCAGCTCCTCGGTCCGCAGCGGGGTGATCTCGCTGACGGCGCCGACCATCGTGGTCTTGCCGACGCCGAACCCACCGGCGATGACGATCTTGACGGACGAGGGGACGGAGAGGTCCTCCCGCGCCTGCTCAGATTGCACGGACACCATCGAGCACCTTCTGGAGTAGGTTCATGTCCACCGGGACCGCCGTTCTGGACGGGTCGCGGGTGATGACGTCACCGCGCTGGATGAGGTCGCTCAGCAGCACCTTCACGACCACGAGCGGTGCGTGCAGGTAGGCGGCGACCTCCGCGACGGAGAGCGGTTTCCGGCAGAGCTTGATGATCTCCAGGTGCTCGACCGAGAGCGTGCCCTGCTCGGAGTTCGTGCGGAGCGCCCTGACCTGGGTCGTGAGGGTCAGGTCCTCGCCCGCGGGCTTGGGTCTCGTGCGACCGCTCACCATGGCGTAGGGGCGGACCATGGGGCCCGCCGCCTCGTCGTACCACCAGTCGCCGGAGTGCTGGCTCATGACAGGCCAAGCGGGTTGGGCATCCGCGGTGACGCCAGTGTTCGGGGCGCCGACGACAGGTAGGCGCCCACGCGCTTCACGAGCATGTTCATCTCGTAGGCGATCATGCCCATGTCCGCGTCCTCGTCACCGACGACCGCGAGGCAGGCGCCCTGGCCCGCCGCGGTGACGAACAGGTGCGCGCGCTCCATCTCCACGATGGTCTGCCGGACCTGTCCACCCCCGAAGTGCCGTCCGGTGCCCCTGGCGAGGCTCTGGAACGCCGACGCCATCGCCGAGAGGTGGTCGGAGTCGTCCTTGGACAGCTCGGGCGATCGGGCGAGCAGCAGGCCGTCCGCGGAGAGCACCACCGCGTGCCGGGCGCCGACCACTCTCGCGACGAGGTCTTCCAGCAGCCAGTTGAGCTCGGGGTGCCCGCCGGTCAGGTCGTCCACGGAAATAGCCCTTTCAGTGTCGTAATCACGGTTCCACGACGTCGTCCGCCTGGCGGGCGTCACGCGTGCCACGCTGGAAGGCGGACATGCCGTTGCGGGTTCGTTCCGCCCGTTCCTCGGGGTTGAACTCGGCGAGGTCGGGCATCGGCCGGAGGTCGTCGTTGGCCAGCTGGGGCACGAGGTGCTGCTGCCGCCTGCGACGCGGCAGCTCCGGCCTGGTGTCCTGTCGCGTCGTCTTCTCACCTTCCGCCGGGTCGTCGGTCGGCCACGCACCGGCCAGGCGGTCTTCCCGGGGCAGCTCGATGTGACCGCTGCTGCTGTCCAGGTCCCCTTCCGGGCCTGGGTCCCCGCCGTTTCCCACTGCCCTCCCGGACCAGAACTCGTTGAGCTGGAAGGTCTCGGTGGGGCGGGAGTCCTTCGCGAGGTCGCCCTGCATCGGAACCGAGGGCTCCACCGCGGGGACGGTCTCCGCCGGCGCGACGGCCTGCTGGAGCGCCTGCTGCCGGAACGAGGGCTTGGGCATCTGGGTCGTGTCGACCGGTTCCACCACGCCCGCCTCGCCGACGACCAGCTCGGACGGGATGAGCACCAGCGCGATCGTGCCGCCGGACGGGCAGTCCCGCAGCTCGACCCGGACGTGGCGGCGCGCGGCGAGGCGCGCGACGACGAACAGGCCCAGGCGGGACTCGCCGCGCAGGCGCATCGCCTCGAAGTCGGGCGGCGCGGCCAGCATCTTGTTGTGCTGCTCGCGGTCCTCGCTCTTGATGCCGAGACCGTGGTCCTCGATCTCGATCACGAGGCCCTGCGGGACCTCGCTGCTGTGGATCTCGACCTGCGAGCGCGGCGAGGAGAACGAGGTCGCGTTGTCCACGAGCTCGGCGATCAGGTGGATGATGTCCGCGACCGCGGCGCCGACCAGCGCCACCTCGGGCACCGGGTTCACCTTCACGCGGGCGTACTGCTCGGTCTCCGCGACGGCGGCGCGCACGACGTCGAGCATGCGCACGGGCTTGCGCCACTGCCGGCCCGGCTGCTCACCGGTCAGGATGATCAGGTTCTCGGCGTTGCGGCGGGCGCGGGTCGCCAGGTGGTCGAGCTGGAAGAACGCGTCGAGGTGGTCGGGGTTCTCCTCCTCGCGCTCCAGCTTGTCGAGGATCTTGAGCTGGCGGTGCACCAGACCCTGGTTGCGGCGCGCGATGTCGAGGAAGACCCGGTTCACGCCCTCACGCGTCTGGCTCTCCTTCACCGCCGCGGCGACGGCGGTGTACTGCGCGGCGTTGAACGCGTCGGCCACCTGGCCGATCTCGTCGTTGCCGTAGTCGAGCGCGGGGACCTCGGCGGCGACGTCGACGTGCTTGCCGTCGCGCAGCCGTTCGACGATGTCGGGCAGCCGTTCGTGGGCGAGCTTGAGCGAGTCGCTCTTCAGGCTCGTCAGACGCACGATCAACGCCTTGTTGACCAGGCGGTTCGACACGCGGACGGCGACGAGGATGCCGACGATGACGGCGATCAGGGCGACGAGGCTGCCGATCAGCACCGAGGTGAACTTGGCCTTGCCGTTCGCCATGGCGAGGTTCACGGCGCCGTTGGACTGCTCCTCGACCATGGTGGTGAGCTCGGTGGACACCGCCCGGCTCGTGTTCTCCCAGTCGGCCAGCGTGACCTGGTTGCCGATGGGCCGTTCCGCGATCTGCAGCAGGCGGTTCTCCATGGTCGCCAGCTGCTGCCACTGCGGGCTCGCGACGATCCGCTTGTAGTGGTCGCGCACCTCGGGCAGCACGAACGGCTCCATGCCGGCCAGCGCGGACCTGTAGGACCCGACCAGCTGGGAGAACTCGCGGTGCTCCTCGGGCGTGAACCTGCCGGCCGCCAGCGCGGCGGCCGCCACCGAGCCGGACCGCGACATCGAGTCGACGGCCTGGAACGACTGGGGCGCGAGCAGCGCGGCCGTCACGGTCTCGGCGTCCGGCACGATGCGGGCCTGCGTCGTGAACAGCGAGGCGCCGGAGTCCAGCAGGCTGTTGTAGTAGCGGTAGACCTCGTCCTTGGACGCGGCGCCCGACTCGAGGCGCGCCCGCACGTCGGGGAGCTGGTCCAGCAGGCCGTTGAGCTTGCCGATCCCGTCGACGACCTCCTGCGGCGCCTGGGAGGCGAGCTCGCTGAACGCCGTCTTCATCTTCGCGAGGTCGGCGTCGGTCTCCGACTGCTGCTTCGCGAGCGCCGTCGTGCCCGTGCCGGGACGGCTCAGGCTCGTCATGCTGAGCTCGCGTTCCTTCTGCAGCGACGCGAAGGACTGGACGGCCGGGATCGACGCGTCCTTCACACCGGAGGCGACCAGCTGGAGGTACAGCCCCTCGAACACCGTGTAGGACGAGAACAGCGCCCACATGGCCAGGAGGACGATGCTGGGAACCACCACGACACCAGTGAGCCGGGAACGAATTGTCTTGTAATTCGTGTCCGGCACGTTCTTACGCTTCACAACGCTCCACGACCACCCGAATTGGCGACGGAAAGATAGCACTGCAAGATCAGCATGATCAACAGCGATGATCTTGAGGGGTGTGTGCAGACTACTCAGTCCCATGACCACCGCAACACCCCCATGGCGAGGTTCGCTCGGTCCGGGGGAACCGCCGTTGTGGCCCGGGAACGCGCTCCCGCTGGTCAAGGCCGCTCTGACCGAGCGGGCGAACCGGCCTTTCCCGAACCGGTCCCCGGAAACGCGGCGGCTAATCACCGGCAACTTGACAACGACATACTCGGACGTTCCAGCGGGACGCAGCGCGTCCGGGCGTCGCTTTCCGTCACTGCGTCCTATTGGTGAATTCGCGTGCCGGACGCCGCGACTCAGCGTGATCGCCGCAGTTCATTCGCCGGTCGCGATGGGGCGGACCGGCCTCCGGGCGGTGGCGCCGGATGGCCGTGGCGCCACTCGGCGTACGCACGAACGCCGGTCCGCCGCCTGGAGTCCGGCGCGCCACCGGAGAAGGTCGCAGTGGTCTCCGCCACAGACGGTCCGGATTTCGCCGTTTTCGGTCCGATTTTCGTCCGCTCGTGTCATTGACCGGGCGCCGATCATCCGCCCATCCTCGAGCCAGGTGCTGATTCGTCCATTGACGATCGATTTCGTCGATTGTCCTCTTCGAGACAGAATCCGCCGTGTCGCGGCCGCCTTTCCAAGGCACCGATCCACACCGCACTCGTTCTCACCCCGAGTGACCGCGGCAATCCACCGGGGAGGGTGATCACCACCCGTTCGCACAACGGGTGAATCGAGCCGGGCAACCGTGTTCCCACAGTTGAACAGTGCTTTCTCGACGGTCCACAGTGGAAATTCGCGCTGCCCGGCACGGCGATTCGGCTCACCGGGGACCGCAGGTGCCACTACGGTGAGTAGGTGTTCACAGCGTGTGGCTGATCAAGGCCTACGAGGGTCGCACCATCGTCGAGCAACCGGATCAAGGCCGGTCAACCGCGGGGCTGGTTGCCGCGTTCGCGATCCGCAGGGTCATCTGCTGCTGCGTGGCGTCCCGCGCCACCGGCGTGAACGAGTACGCGATCCGCCGCTGCTGGTCCCGCGTCGAGAACAGGCCCGCGTTGTAGCCGTACTGCTCCCCCGTCTTGCCCCACACCTCGACGCCGTTGATCGTGAACGTCTGCAGCCCCGTGCTGTACGCGGCCTCCCGACCATCCACCATGGACACCTTCGGCAACGTGAACATCTTGTCCAGCAACGGCGCAGGCAGCAGTTCGCCGCCGAAGAGCCCTTCGGCGAACCGGGTGAGGTCGCCGGTGGTGGAGATCATGTCGCCCTCGCCGTAGGACTTCGAGGTGTTGAACTCGCTCACGTCGACCAGCCCCCTGCCCGGCACGTCCAGGTAGCCGTGGACGTGGGCTCCGCGGATCCTGGTCTCGTACCGGCCCGGCACGTAGGTCTTGGTGAGTCCCAGCGGACGGGCGATGCGCTTCTCGACCTCGTGGCCGTAGCCGTGGCCGGTGACCTCCTCGACGACCATCGCGGCGAGCACGTAGTTGATGCCCCGGTACTCCTGCTTCGTGCCGGGGGTGAAGATCGGCTCGACGGCGGGGATCATCTTCAGCCGCCGGTCGGGCGCGTACCGGTCCCAGCGGTGCTCGAGCACCTTCTCCGGCGTGCCGAGGTCGGGGAAGCCGACCTCGTACGGGATGCCGCTGGTGTGGTCGAGCAGGTGACCGACCTCCACGTCCCGCAACGTCTCCGGCAACGCGGGCAGGTGCTGCCGGACGGGAGTCCGCAGGTCGAGCCTGCCCTCGGCGACCAGCTGCAGGGCCACCGTCGCGACGAACACCTTGGTGACGCTGCCGATCCGGAACCGGTCGTCCGGCCGGACCGCGCACCGCGTCCGCCGGTCCGCGACCCCCGCGGTGCCGTACCACTCGCCCGCGCTGCCGGACACCCGCAGCTGAGCCGACGTGGCGGCCGGGTTCTCCAGGTCGGAGATGGCCGCCTGCAGCAGCTCCGGCTGTGGCGGCGGTAAGGGCGAGAGCGCGACCACGGCCGCGACGAGGAGTGATTTCATGATCACAAATGTGCCGTGGCCTCCGGGCCGCGGCCATGGTGCCGGCCCCCGCTCGCGCGGTGGGGCCGGCACCAGGAACCACTACCTGACCGCGCGCACGCCGTTCTCGAAGAACGCCAGGCGCACCTCGCGGCCGACCGCCCGCTCGGGGTGGTCCATGAGCCCGAACGCGAGCCCGTCGGCGCTCGTGACCCCCGCGATGTCCTCGAACGACCCGTCGGGGTTCGAGTCCTTCTCGTACCGCAGCGCGACGCGGTAGCCGGAGGTCTCGCTGCCCGGGTCGAACCGGCCCTCGCCGTGCGCGCACGGGAAGGTCAGCGTCTGACCGCCGAGGCCGGTGAGCCACGGGCTGTCGTTGTCGCCGTCGACGACGTGCCGCTGGTTCTCCTCGTTGCGGAACGTGCCGGCGCTGTTGACCTTCAGGCCCACCTTGCCGAAGCAGCCGCCGCGCACCGCGATCTGGAACCCGTTGCAGATGCCGATCAGCGGACGGGTGCGGCACGCCTCGAACTGGTCCGCGAGGTGGCTGCGCAGCAGCACCGACGCGACGGCGCCGCCGCCCAGGTGGTCGCCGAACGAGAACCCCCCGGGGATGCAGAGGATGTCGGCGTCGTCGAGCCGCTCGGCGCCCGCCAGCAGGTCGGCCGCGAACCGCAGCCGCGGCTCCGCACCCACCTCGGCGAACGCTCGGACGGTCTCCTCCTGGCAGTTGGTGCCGGGCAGGTACAGGACGTTGACGGTCGGCTTCATGCGATCCTCGCCGTGAACGAGTTGAGCCAGCCGTCGCGCGCGGCCGGGGCGAACAGGTCGATGCCTTCGAGCACGATCCCGGTGCCCTCCAGCGTGCCTTCGAGCGTGCCGAGGACGACCGGCGAGAGCTCGGCGGGCAGGGCGGCGACGTCGTCGGGGGCGACCTCGACGACGGCGCCGACGCGGTGCTCGGCGAAGAGCGACTCGGTGGTCCCCGACTCCAGCTTCACGCCGATGCCGCTGGCCAGCGCGCCCTGGGCGAGCGTGGCCGCGACGCCGCCGGCGCCGATGCGGGCACCGCTGCGCAGCAGGTTCCTGCTCGCGGCGAGCGCGGTCAGGTAGCTGTCGACGGCGGGGAGCTCGAACTCGTCGAGGGCGCCGGCGGGCAGGCTGAGCTTGCGCGCGGCGACCGTGCCGACCGGGGACGGGGTCTCCAGGCCGACGCGCACGAGCACGTTGCCCGGCGTGGTCCACTGCTCGCGCAGCAGCCGGTCGGTGTGCGGGACCTTGCCGAGAGCGGACAGGAACACCGCGGGCGGAACGCTGACCAGGCCCTCGTCGGTCTGCACCGAGCCCGCGGAGGAGTCCTTGCCCGAGATCAGCGGCACGCCGAAGTGGCGGACCAGGCCGGCCAGCTCGTCGACCATGCCGACGAGCCACTCGCGCCAGTGCGGGGACAGGTGCGGGGTGTAGAAGTTGTCGCACATGCAGATGTCCTTCACCTCGACACCCGCGAGCACCTGGCCCGCGATGGCCGAGCAGAACATCTGGCGCGTGGCGGCGACCGGGTCCGCGTCGAACATCCACGGGTTGAACGCGGTGTTCAGCACGGCGGCGGCGGGCGATCCCGCGACCGGCGTGCCCGCCCAGTAGGCCGTCCGCACCGAGTGCACGGTGCCGTAGTGCGGGCCGTACCAGGTGTTGCCCTGGACCGTGGAGTCGTACTGCGAGTCCGCGTGGTGCTGCGAGGCCACCTCGGCGTCGGCGACGACGTCCTCCAGCAGCCCGGCGAGCTGCGTGGGCGCGAGCTCCGGCCACTCGGGAACGCCAGCCGGGCGCGGCGGCGGGCCGACCTCGACCCGTTCGACCTCGAGGTCGAGCAGGTCGTAGGCCACGTCGAAGCCGGTCTCGCCCCGGTGGGCGGGGACGGCGTCCGGCGCGGAGGCGATGAGGGCCTCCTCGGTCAGGTCCGGGGCGTGGAACACGTGGTAGCGACCCGTGTCCGCGAACCGGCCGATGACCGTCGAGCGCACCATGTGCTTGTCGAGGATCTTCTTCGCCCGCTCCTGGTGCTCCGGCGGCACGGCGAGCAGCATCCGTTCCTGCGACTCCGACAGCAGGATCCGCCACATCGGCAGCGCCGCGGTCTTCAGCGGCACCAGCGCGGTGTTGATCCACACGCCGCACGCCTCGCCGATCTCACCGACGGCGCTGTTCAGGCCCGCGCCACCGACGTCGGTCAGCGCGCTCAGGCAGCCCTCCTCGCGCAGCTCGATCAGCGCCTTGCGGAACTTGACCTGCTCCAGCGGCGCGCCGATCTGCACGGCCGCGGTGTCCATCGTGGCGCCGGCGGAGCTCGCGGACGCGCCGTGGATGCCCTCGTTGCCGGTCAGGCCGCCGATGAGCACGACGAAGTCGCCGGGCTTCGGGGTGCCGCGCTGGGCCGCCGACACCGGCAGCAGGCCGATGCTGCCGCCGAGCGCGAACGGCTTGGCGCGGTACGCCGGGTGGAACGTCATGCGCGACGACATCATCGGCACGCCGAAGGTGTTGCCGTACTCCTTGATCGCGCGGATCGTCTCGCCGGCGAGCCTGCGCGCGTCCGGACGGCCCTTGATCGGCGCGGGCGCCTCGGGCTCGCCGAGCGCCGTGTACTCGAAGCTGCCGATCGGGTCGGCGGACAGGCCCGTGCCGAGGATGTCGCGCAGCACGCCGCCGAGCTTCGTGAGCTGGCCGAAGTAGCCGGAGATCGCCGACGGGCCGTTGTGCGTCTCGGCCTTGATCGCGATGGCGTGGCCCTCGTAGAAGTCCCAGACGCCCGCGTTGTCGTGGAACATGCTCAGCACGTTCGGGTTGTCGACGTCCTTCGCGGCCTGGACCAGCCTGCCGAGGAGGCTGCCCAGCGACTTCCAGGTCGTGTGGGCGCAGTGGTCGCTCCAGCGCGCGTCCAGGGCCTCCAGCAGGACGTCGGTGACGTACTCGTCGCCGAGCGTCACCTGGACGTGCTGCACGTGCTTCATCTGGGCGAGCGAGAGGTTGCGGCCCCCGGCGGTGCCGAGCTCGGCGAGCGCCGCGTCGTCGAGACCGCGCAGGTCGAACTTCGCGGCCGACTCGTAGTGCCCCTGCGGCACGAGGGTGTCGTAGTGCGGTTCCTCGTCGTGCAGCTCTTCGATCGTCGCGTTGAACCGGGTGGCGACGACGAGGTCGCGCAGCCGCGGCGAAGCGGACCTGTAGCTGGTCGCGACCTTGCCCGCGCGCGCCTTGACGCCGAGCAGGGCGCACACGGTGATGATCGAGTCGCTCTCGTTGTCGACGACGCCGCGCTTGTAGGCGACCTGCACGGCGCCGGGCTCGAGCGGCTGGTCCACCGAGACCTCGACGTCGAGCTGGTCACCGAGCACCTGCGCCACGGCGGTCAGCGCGGCGGGCTCGGGCGCACCCTCGAACTCGACGTAGTAGTCGCGCCACACCTCTAGGTCGTCGAGCTCCCACGATCGGCCGAGCTCGCGGATGTCGGGCTCCGCGACACCCGCGGAGCGAACCGAGAACTTGTGGATCAACAATCCTCCTGGAGCTGAACGGTCGGGAGCAATTGTCCTGGGCGGCGACCGCGCCCCTGGAAGCACCCGTGCAACCAGGCGAGGCCGCGCTACGACACATGCAGCACCCTAGGCGTTGACCACAGCACGACTCGAATTCACGGTGAGCGATGAGCGTCACTCACCGGGCCGGGGACCACGTGGACCAGCACGACCTGTCCTGGGCGGACGCCGATCCCGGCCCCGGCCCGTTCCTCGGCGAGATCTTCACGCTCGTGTTCGTCCGCGACCTGGACCCGCTGGAGGCGCTGCGCCGGGCAGGCGGCCTGATGGACACGCTGGAGCCGCGCACCCCCGCGCAGATGCGGCGGTTGCACGACTTCGACTACGGCTACCCGGAGGTGGCGGCCGCCCTGCCGCTCGGCGGGTGGACCGTCCTGTCCCAGCCTGCCTCGTCCTCGCTGGAGTTCCTGGCCGACGCCCTGTCGCGAGGCACGGAGGCCGTCGTGGTCACGCGGCACGACTACGCCTCACCGGGCTTCGTCCACCACGTCGACGGCGAGCTCGCCGCCCACTTCAACCCCACCTGGCTCGACGAGAGCGGCGGCGACGGCCTGGAACGCCTGCTGCCGCTGATGCGCGAGGCCGGCTTCGACACCGGCCCGGCTGACGAGGACGACGACCGCTACGACGAGCCCATCACCCGCTCGCTGCGGCCGGCGGGCCTGCTCACCGGCGTCCTGCCCACGTTCGACCAGCTCACCGCCCCGTTGCCGAGCGCGCACTTCGAGCGCTGGTTCACCCGCACCCGTCCCGAGGTGGTGGACAACCCCCTGGCCACCGCCACCGAGATCGTCGCGGAGCTGTCCCTGGAGGACACCCCGGGCCTGGCGGCGGCACTGACGGCCGCCCGCCGCGGCGACCCGGTGGTCCTCACCCCGGACAGCGACCTGGGCCGGCACGTCCGCGAGTGGTCGGCGCTGTCGCGGCGGGCCGGCTGGTCGCTGAACCACGCCCGCAGCCGGATGACCGACGAGGAGCGTGCCATCGGCCACCGCCACGGGCACCTGCTGCACGCCCTCGCGGCCGCGTTCCGGGCGGACCGGGCCTGACGCGGTCAGCTGTGCGGGGCGGCTGGAACGCCCGGCCGAACTGCGGTGCGACCGGGTCGCCCGCGTCAACGGACCGCGCCGCGCCTTGTGGCTCGATCATGGAACACGCCGGAACCGTCCGGGGGACACGCCGAACGCTCTGCGAAAGGCGTTGGCGAAGGCGAACTCGGACCCGTAACCGACCTGACGCGCGACGAGGGCGAGGGGATCGTCGGTCTCCCGCAACAGCTGGGCGGCCCTGCCCAGCCTCCAGTTCGTCAGGTAGACCAGCGGGGGCTGTCCGACCATGGAGGTGAACCTGCGGGTGAACGCGGTCCGGGAGAGGCCGACCGCCTCACCGAGCTCCTGCACTGTCCACTTGCGACTGAATTCGCGGTGCACGTGCTGGAGTGCCTCGGCGATCGCGGGATCGGCCAGGGCGGCCCACCAGCCGGCGGTGCCGGCCGCGCGTTCGGCCTCGTCCTGCAACCACGCGCGGAGCGTGTAGATCACCACCAGGTCGATGAGCGCGGGCACCGCCGCGTCAGCGCCGGGGAGCGCGTCCGCCACGTCGGCGGCCAGGAGGTCGACCGCAGCACGCAACGCCGGGTGCCGTCCTGCCCGCGCAGGTACGTGGACGACGTCCGGCAGCGCCCGCAGGAACGGGTGCAGCGGTCGAAGTACCAGCTCATAAGCACCGCACACCATGTCCGCGTGCGCCACCGCGGGGTCGATCGGCACTTCCGGCCGCAAGACGGCTCCCGAGGGGAGGCTTGTCTCGCGGGGCAGATCCGCCAGTGGCCGATCCGGTCGCTCGCTCAACCCGTGCCGGGTGCCGTGCGGGAGGAGCACCACGTCGCCCGGACTGAGCGCCAACGGTGTCCGGCCGGGCAGCAGGAGCCAGCACGCTCCGCGCAGCAGCACGTGGAAGCCGGCGCCGGTGAAGTCGTCGAAGCTCCGTCCCCAGGCGCCGCTGCCGGAAGTGCGGCAGAACGCCGGCCGCCCGGCCCGGATGCTGCCGATCACATCACTGAACACGTCCACGCCGGAAAGCATAGGCACAATCACGTATGAATTCGGCGCGTACACGCATGGTATGTGCCAACCGAAGCCTCATACGGTGAAGTCGCGATCCATTCGGACCAGCCCTACCGAGGAGAAACACCGATCATGAAGGCCGTTGTCCTGAAAGCGTTCGGAGGCGCGGAGACCTCGTCCTCACCGATCTCCCCGATCCCCGGCCGCGACCGGGAGAGGTGCTGATCGAAGTCGAGGCGGCCGGGGTGGGACACGTCGACGTCATGTCGCGTCGAGGCGAGTTCGGCGGTTCCCCCTCCCCGGGCCTCGTGCCGGGCATCGAGGTGGCCGGTGTCGTCGTCGGGACCGGTGAGGACGTCGACGACGCGTGGGTCGGCCGGCGCGTCTACGCGATGCTGGACAGGACCGGTGGTGGCTATGCCGAGCTGGTCACGGCAGACGTCGAGGCTGTCGTCGCTCTTCCCGACCAGGTCGGTGCAGCGGAAGCGGTTGCGCTCGGGTTCAACGCGCTGACCGCTTGGACGTCGCTCGAACGTGCCGGGGTGCGCGCAGCGGACGAGGTCCTGGTTCGTGGTGCCGGTGGCGGAGTCGGGCTCATGGCGGTCCTGCTGGGCATCCACCTCGGCACCACCGTGACGGCGGTGACCAGCTCCGCTTCTCGCGGTGAACGGCTGGCAGCGCTGGGGGTGCCGACTGTCGTGAACCGTCTTGCCGTCGCTCAGGCGTACGAGGAATACGACATCATCATCGACCCGGTCGGCCGCCCGGAGTTCGATCACTTCCTGGAGAAGCTGGCTCCCAACGGCCGGTACGTGCTGTGCGGAGGAGCGGCGGGTTTCCCCGCGCCGGACTTCGGCTCGACCCTGCTCGGCCGGTTCCCGGCCTCCCCGGCCCTGCTCGTGCTCAGCCTCTCCTCGATCAGCCGTGCGGAGCTCCGCGCACGCATGGAGAAGCTCCTGGAACTCGTGGCCGGCAAAACCATCGCCAGTCCGGTCGACGGAACGTTCCCACTCGCGGCCGCGGCGCACGCGCATGACAGGCTCGAGTCCGGTGCCGCCTTCGGCAAGATCGTGCTCGTTCCCTGAAACCGCGGCACACCGCCCGCGAGGCGGTGGGGAGGCGGGCAAGGTGCGGGCTGTCGACTTGGCAAACCTCGAGGTGACGACCGAACGCTTCGTGCTGCGGCCGTGGCGGGAGAACGACCTCGGTGCCGGCGGAGGCCGCGACCGACCCCCGCATCACCTCGATCACGACGGTTCCTGCCACGTGCACGACCGAAGCGGGCCGTTCGCCGGCACCTCGTCGCCGGTGCGCGAGTCACCGACCCCGGCCGTGTAGTGGCGGGTCCGGCCGCTCCGGTCCCGGACAGCGCCCAGCGCTCCGGGGTGCCGGTCGACACCCACGAGCTTGTCCATGCCCTGCTGGAACGCATCGCGGCGCGGCTCCGCGGGGGAAGCCGGGACAGCGCCGACGAACACGAGAGTGCCCGCCGCGACCGCCGACGCGGCAGCGACGGTGACCATGCGGCGACACCGCGACGCGAAGGGTCGACGCGGTGTGGAGGAGGGAAGTTCCACGAGAAGGACAACTCCTGGGATTCGCGCGGACATCGGTCCCGCGCACGACGAGTCGCCTGAGCCTCTTGAGGTTCGTCCGGACGGACAATCCAGCCTGCTGGACAGTCGGAGTAGCCCTGGCGCCCCATGTTCCGGAGAGGTTCGTTGCGTGCCGGTGGAGGCTGCGCCGTTCGGATATGGTCCCGGCCCGGGAGGTGACATGGCACTGGTGCGGCAACGACTGCGAACGGCGCTCGATTCCGTCGTGCGCCTGCTCGGCGGCCTGGGCACGGCGCTGCTCGCGACGGCCGCCCTCGTGGTGCTCGGCTCGGTCGCGCTGCTCAGCCTCTTCGGTGTCGGTGTTCCCCTGCTCCCCGCAGCCCTCCGCACGCTGCGGTCAGTCGCGAACCGGGAACGGACGCGGCTCCCGGTGCTCGAGCCCGCTCCCGTGCCGCACTCGGCGCGTGCCGCGCTGCGCGACGTCGCCGTGCGGCGAGAGCTGGCTTGGTTGCCGCTGCACGTCATGGCCGGCCTCGCCGCCGGGTTCATCGGGCTCGCGATGTCGGCCACGATGGTGCAGAACGTGACGTACCCGTTCTACTTCCGCCTGTTGCCGCCTGTGGACAACACTCCCACCTTCCTCTTCTGGGACGTTTTCTGGGACGTCACGGACCTGGCCGGTGCGTTGGTCGTGGCGCTGTCCGGCGTGTTCTGCGCCGTCTTCATCGCCATGCTCGGACCGGCGCTCGTCCGGGTGCAGGAGTGGCCGGGCCGGCTCTTGCTGGCGCCTCCCGCGGGGGCCGATCTCTCGCTGAGGATCGCCGAGCTGACCGCCACGCGTGCCGCGGCTCTCGACGCGCACGCCGCCGAGCTGCGCCGCATCGAGCGGTCGCTGCACGACGGGACGCAGAACCGGCTCGTAGCGGTGAACGTGCTGCTCGGTGCCGTGCGGCGGGCCGTGGACCGGAATCCCGCCGCGGCCCACGCCGCGCTGGACCGGGCCCAGGACGCCGCCGAACAGGCGCTCTCCGAGCTGCGGGCCGTGGCGCGCGGCATCCTGCCCCCGGTGCTGGCCGACCGCGGGCTCGCCGGTGCGCTGGCCGGCCTCGCGAGCACCTGCGGCGTGCCGTGCGAGGTGGTGGTGGACGTCCCCGGCCGGTGCGCCGCCTCCGTCGAGGCCACCGCGTACTTCGTGGTGGCCGAGGGCCTGTCCAACGTGGCCAAGCACAGCGGCGCCGCGAGCGCCGTGGTGGAGGTGATCAGGAAGGACGACCGGTTGCTGCTGCGGATCGCCGACGACGGCCGGGGTGGCGCGGACGAGCGCGGTGGGTCGGGGCTGACCGGCATCCGCCGGCGGATCGAGGCCTACGACGGGCGTTTCACCCTGGACAGCCCGGCCGGTGGGCCGACGACGATGCGAGTGGAGCTGCCGTGCGGATCGTGATCGCGGAGGACGACCCGTTGCTGCGCGAGGGTTTGGCGTTGCTGCTGCGCGCCGAGTCGCTCGACGTGGTGGCCACCGCGGACACCCCGGGGTCGTTCCTGGCCGCGGTGGCCGAGCACGAGCCGGACGTCGCCATCGTCGACGTCCGGATGCCACCCACCCACACCGACGAGGGAATTCTGGCGGCCGTCGAGGCACGCCGCCGGCGGCCAGGACTCGCGGTGCTCGTGCTGTCGGCCTACGTCGAGCAGACCTTCGCCACCGAACTGCTCTCCGGCGGCGCCAACCGGCTCGGCTACCTGTTGAAGGAGCGGGTGGGGCGGGTCGACGAGTTCCTGGGCGCCCTGCACCGCGTGGCGAGCGGTGGCACCGCCGTGGACCCCGACGTGGTGGGCCAGTTGCTGGCCCGCAACCCGCACACCAATGCGCTCAGCAGGCTGAGCCCCCGCGAACGGGACGTGCTCGCGCTCATGGCCGAAGGCCTCGGCAACACCGCCATCGCCGAACGCCTCACCGTCACCGAAGGCGGAGTGCACAAGCACATCCGCAGCATCTTCGCCAAACTCGACCTCGCACCCGACGACCGCGCCGACCGGCGCGTCACCGCGGTCCTGCGCTACCTCGAGGGCACCGGATCGCGGTAGGGCGACCGCGTGCGAAGGGTCGGATGGTCACAACGCCGTACCTGTGGGTGTGACCGGCTCGGCAGTCCACATGTGCCGTCGCGACCTGGGCGGGCGTTCACGACTTCCGACCGGATGTGGAACGCGCCGTCGTGCGGCGGACAGCACCACCGGCCTCGAGGTGCGACCTGCTGTACCTGACACTCGGAAGCCCGCGGTATCGGCGACGCCGGCGAACGCAACCAACTTCTTCGTCATGAACCCGCTCACCCGCAGCCGCGCCTTGCTCACGACGGTCCTCGTAGGCAGCGTCGCGGCCAACATCGCCACCCAGGCCTTCGGTATGAGCCTCTACATCAGCGCGGCTTTCGGAATGATCGCCATCGCCGACGGCATCGCTCTCCACTCCAGCTACCACCACCCGCAGCCTTGCCGACGAGACGGGAAGAGGCGTGCGGAGCAACAACTTCAGGTCGTGGTCCTGTGCCGTGACGGTTCACTGCCGGACGCCGCGAAGCTTCTCGTCGACTCCTGCCTCACCGAGACGTCGCGGGACCCATCGCCCGCCGGGCGGTCACAGCTTCTTGAGCCGCCGCCGGTTCACCGCCAGCACCTCGTCCGACAGGTCGGGGGCGGCGTCGGCGACCGCCCGGGAGAGGACCAGCGCGCCGACCATCTGGCTGAACATCGCCACCGCGCGCTCGCGGGCCTCGGCCGCACCGAGCTCGGTGCCGGACTGGCGGGCGCGGTCGAGCAGCATGTCCGTGATGGCGGCGAAGTAGCCGTCGAGTCCGCGCCGGTACTCGGCCTGGGCGGCGGCACCGTGGCGGCCGGCGTCGGTGACGAAGGCAGCCGAGGCGCAGCCGATCTCGGGATGGTCGCGGTGCTCGGCGTTGACGTACTCGTCGACCATGTCGTGCAGGGCCGCGCGCGCCGAGCGGGGATGCGCTTCGCGGATGGCGCCGAGCGCCGCGAGCGAGTCGGTGAAGCCCTGGTGGAGGACTTCGAGAGCGAGGTCGTCCTTCGAGGCGAAGTGGTTGTAGAAACCGCCGTGCGTCATGCCGGCCGACTTCATCAGCTCCTCGATGCCGACGCCGTCGATGCCGCGCAGCCGGAATCCCGCGCCGGCGGCGTTGACGATCTTCTCGCGATTGAGCCGCTTCTGCTCTTGCGTGATGCGGGGCACGCCGACCACCTTCCTGGCGAGATCGCTTCCGATGATAGCCATCATCAAACCGGGCGTCCACGGAGGAGTCCGGCTTGACAGTCGATGATGACGCCTACAATCATAATTAATGATGACGGACGTCATCGAAGACTGGAGGGACGGTCATGGACTTCGGAACCATCGGCGCCGGGACGGTCGCGCAGGCGATCGCCCGTCACCTCGTGGCGGCCGGCCACGAGGTGACGCTCAGCAACAGCCGCGGCCCGGACACCCTGCTCGACGTCGTGACCCGGCTGGGGCCGCTCGCGAGCGCGGGGACGACCGAGGAAGCGGCCGCCGCCGACATGGTCTTCCTCGCCGTGAGGTGGCCGCAGGTCGGTGACGCGCTGGCCGGACTGTCCGAGTGGGACGGTCGAATCCTGGTCGACACCACCAACAACCTCGAGTCGATGCGGCCGAACCTCACTGAGCTCCGGGTGGAGACGGCGAGCGAGTTCGTGGCCGACCGTGCGCCGGGCGCACGCGTGATCAAGGCCTTCAACACTCTCCACGCCCAGTACATCGCCGCCGACCCCCGGCATGCGGAAGGGCGGCAGCTGCTGTTCTACGCCGGTGACGACGAGGCCGCCAAGGCGGATTTCCACGCCGTCGCCGACACCATCGGATTCGCGCCGGTCGACGCCGGGACGCTGCGCGACGGCGGCCGCCTGATGCAGATCGGCGGCCCGCTCTCGGCGCTGCACGCCCTGAGGCAGGACTGAAGCCGTGAAAGCGCTCACCTACGAGAAAGCGCACGAGCTCGACGCGTTCGCCATCACCCTGACCGAGGTCACCGAGCCCCGGCTGCGTGACGGTGACCTGCTCGTCGAAGTCCGTGCGATCGGCATCAACCCGGGCGAAGCCGCGATCCGGCGAACGCGCAGCGCCGAGCCCGGCGGACGGCTCGTGCTCGGCTGGGAGTTCGCCGGGGTCGTCGTCACGGCCGGGCCCGCGGCCACCGGGTTCGCGGCCGGGGACCGGGTGATGGGCACCGGCGACTTCACCCGCGACGGCAGCTGGGCCGAGCGCGTCGCGGTCGACCACCGGGTGGTGGCCGAGATCCCGGACCGGCTCTCGTTCACCGACGCCGCCTCGCTGCCCATCGGTGTCCTCACGGCCTGGGAATCGCTGTTCCGCGACCAGGACGTCCTGCCGCCCGGCGTCAGTCGCGTGCTCGTCATCGGCGGAGCAGGTGGCGTCGGGTCGATGGCCACGCAACTGCTCAAGGCCATGACACCGGCCTTCGTGATCAGCACGGCCTCGCGGCCCGAGTCGCGGCGGTGGGCGACGGCGATGGGCGCCGACCTGGTCGTCGACCACCGCGGCGACCTGGCAGGACAGCTGCGCACGGCGGGGATCGACCACGTCGACCTGGTGCTCTCGACCTCGGGCACCAGCGGCCACCTGGCGGCGATCGTCGAGGTGCTGCGCCCCTTCGGCCACCTGGCCCACACCGACCTCGCCGGCCCCCTCGACCTGGGCGCGTTCACGGAGAAGTCGCTGTCGCTGCACAGCGAGATGGTGTTCAGCAAGATCGTGGCCGGCGGCGACGTGGCCAGCCAGGGCCGGATCCTCGCCAGGGCGGCGGACGACGTCGCGGCGGGCCGGCTGCGCCCGATCGTCACCACCGCGCTGGACGGCCTGACCGCCGAGACCATGAAGACGGCGCACGCCCTCGCCGAGAGCGGACGGACCACCGGAAAGACCGTGATCCGGGTGACCGGCTGAAACCGGCAACGCCGGAAATCGCTTCCGTGAAAGGAAACTCTTCGAAATGACGAAGGATCTGCTCGACGGTGAGTACGTCCCCAGCGCCGACGCGACGACCCGTGACCAGGTCGAGCTGTACGAGCGCACCGACGGCCGGGAAGGCGCGACGATGGGGGGCGGCCCGGTGGTCGTGGTGACCATGCGCGGCGCCCGTTCGGGCAAGCTGCGCAAGGTCGCCCTGATGCGCATCGAGCGCGACGGCGTCTACGCCATCGGCGCGGCAGCCGGCGGCCAGGCCCGCAACCCGGGCTGGTTCCACAACCTCGTGGCGCACCCGACGGTGCAGCTGCAGGACGGCCCCGATCGCCGGCTGATGACCGCCAGGGTGGCCGAAGGCGCGGAGCGGGAGAGCTGGCTGGCCTACACCGACGAGCTCTACCCGTTCTTCGCCGACTTCCGCGCCCGTGCCGCCGAAGCGGGCAACCGCGAGGTGCCACTGATCCTGCTGGAGCCCACCGAGAGCTGACCGCACCCACCACGGGCGCCTGGCCTCGCACCCCGGGCGCCCGCCACCGTGCCGACGCCGGACGACCATCCGGTGCATCCGAGCCGAAGGCAGGGCTGCGAGCAACGTCCTGTCCCCAGGCTGTACCGCGTGAGCGGTGAACGAGACGCGACTCAGGCGTTCAGCGCGGCGATCAGGTCGTCACCCGGCAGCTCCACGCCGAGCTGCCCACCGGGGTTGATCACCAGCACCCCACCCGCCAGTACCGCGGCCAGCTCACGCCCCGTCGTCTGCATCGGTGCCACGACCTCCCCTGGCACGTGCCCCGGCGCCGACCACACAGCCACGAGGCGCTGCCCGTCCGCCGTGACCCCCATGCGCAGGTTGCCCTGCCCATCGGTCTCCACGATCAGGTTGGCCTCCAGCACCGCCGTCAGCAGACGGTGCTGCGACGCCCACCCGGCCGCGACGCAACCCAGCACCACGTCCAGGTCCGCGAGGGGCTCGGGGAAACCGCGCCGCCGCGGACCTAAGCGCGCTCCTCGCCGCCTTCCCCGCGTGCGCCGCCACCGTCTACTTCGCAGACAAGATCACCGAGTAGGCGCCCACGACCACGTGCCCACCAGTGCCCCGTCTTCGACGGGGCCACTGGTGGGCGGACAACCTGATCGCACGAGGCTCGAACCGGTTCCAAGCAGGTTGGGCTTCAACGGCTGATCGCTCGCGTGGTCTTGGGCCCGTACCGGACGCGACAATCCTTGTCGCCCTTACCAGTCGATGTTCTGACTGAGGCCTCGAGGCTGAGGGTGCCGACTTCGGACAGGCTTGCGGCGGTGTTGTAGCAGAGCCGGATGACGGCCTTTTCGCGGAGCTGCATGAAGTCCTTGCCCTTGCAGGTGCCGAGGACCTTCTTGGTCGTCACAAATGACGGCGATGAGCTCTTCTGCGACTTGGGCTGCTTCAGCCGCTCCATCGGTACCGCCGACGCTTGCACCACCATGACATCGCCGCCCAGCGACGAGATCCACGAAGCCTTCCTCGGCCTCGCCTGCTCGATCATCTGCCGGCGATGCCTCTTACTCCGGTTCTTTCGCGATCATCGCGGACGCGGCATCTGCCCAGAATTGCTCGGAGATCGGACTCTTCTCCATCATCTCAATTACCGCTCCGCCGGCAGCCGGACCATCAAGATAAACCCAACGCAGCGGATCTTGCGGCCTGTTCGTGCCCGCGAGCGTCGACATGCCGAGCCCTGCGAGTCGGGCGCTCTGCCCGTCGAGATCGGTAACCAAAAACCCTAGGTGGTGCAAGCCCTCGCCGCGTTCAGCCAGAAATTTTCCGTGCGGCGACTGGTCATCCAGCGGCTGCAAGATCTCCAGCAATGTTCCGCCAAGTGACATGAAGCCGACGCGGAGGTTGAGCCGACGCGTACCCCATCGCATAGGCACGTCAGGCGTTTGGAATTCGAGCTTTGTGGTGTCGGCGCGACCAAGCAACGCCGAGTACGTGGACAGGGCGCGGTCGAGATCCATGACAACAAGTCCCACGTGGTGGATGTCACCAAGCCCCAAACTGTGGATCTCATCAGGTTCCGTGCGGTACATCACAGCTTCCATTCCAGGTGCGGTGGGACTCATGACCTTGACGCAGCAGAAATGCCACTTCCTGCGCAACCACCGAGCCGTCACGGCGGCATCACCGCCAACCAGAGATGCGGAAAGCCGTGAGTTGCGGCTGTGTTGCACAAGCTGCCGCTTCTATCCGCAACTCAGCCCGGTGACACAAATGGTCACCCATGAGCTGATTACTTCTTGAAAGCTTCCTCGTCACCTGGAAGCAGGCGAATGTGGTGGCGTTCGAGCGTTTCCTCTATGGCCTCGAACTGCTCTTCAGTCCACCACACGGCGATGTTGTCCTCGGTTGCCTCCTCTCCCACCTCCAGCCAGAACTCCTCCGCGCCACCCGGCGTGAAGAAGACGAGCATTTTCGCCGTCTCGCTGCCGACGTTCATGTAACCGTGCCGCGTACCTCGGGGAATGAAGACGAAGTCGCCGGCGCCGGCGCGGTGCACGGTGTTGCCGTTGATGATGTCCATCTCACCGGAAACCAGGTAGAAAGCCTCGTCCTCGGCGAGGTGCGCGTGCGGGTTGGCACCGATGCCAGGTGGGACGTCGGCCTCGATGAAACCCAGTGACCCGGTCGTGAGCGCGGAACGGAGCTTCACGGTGAACACGTCACCGTTGATCACCACCGTTCGGCCCCCGTCAGCCGGGACGAAGATCGCTCTGTTCGCCGCCCAGGCGGGATCAGCGGGATCGGCGGGAAAATCCTTGAACGTCATCGAATTCCTCCAGGAACAACACAATCAGATTCGTCATCACTTCCGGCTTTTCCTTCCGCACCCGGCGGCCTGTTCCGGACACAACCTGGGCGCCGAGAAAATCGGAGCCGTCTCGGACCGGTCACAGGACCATCCCCAGGGCCCTCGCCGAAAGAGCGGGGACAAGGCTCGCCACATTCGAGAAGGGCTTCGCGCAGCCCTTCCGGCAAAGCGCCGATGGTTCTACGGGACGGGAATCGCCACGATCTTGAAGGTGGCGTCCGGATTGCCGATGTTGGAGAGGTTCTCGCCGAGGTTGGCATCGACCACGTAGAGGCGGCCTCCGAACAGGGCCCCGGTGCTCGCGAAGGCGGCTCCCGGCACCTCGGTGACGCTCAGGACCCTCCCGGCGGTCAGCTGACGGGCGAGCTCGACCTCGACCACTCCGTCATGCGTCACGACGTAGAGCGTCCGTCCGACGAGGACCAAGCCGTCGGCGGACTCCAGGTCACCCTGGAGACCGATCTTCCGCGCCAGGGCCACGTCGCCGGTGGTGGAGGGCACGAGGTACAGGGCAGCACCGCCACCAGCGGCAGCGGTCTGGCCGACGACCAGGTTCTCACCGTCGGGCGTCGCCGTGATCCCGTTGGCGTTGATGGGTCCGCCGGGCACCCACCCCCCACCCAGCACGATCTTCTCGGGCACACCTATCCTGCCGTTGGTCCCGATCGGCACCCGCACGAGAGCGGCCGGGTCTGCGCTGTCGGTGAACCAGGCCGCGTCGCGGGTCACCTCGACGTCGTTGATGAACGAAGCCTCGGGGACAGGGACGTCGGCAAGCTTCGCGCCAGACCTCGTGTCGTACAGGCGGAAGCTGCTGATGACGCCGGGAAGCGGGCCTCCGTGACCGCCGCCCGCCACCCAGAGCCGGCCGAATCGGTCGACGTCCATTCCGACCGAGATCTTGCCGGAGCCGGGCGACGGGGCGAACTGCGTGGTCACACCGGTTCGCAGGTCCACGCGCCGGATCGCACCGGTGGCCAGCGAACCGGTGTAGGCGGTCTTCCCCTCAACGGCGATGCCTTCGGGCGAGAACCCGTTCGGCAGGTTCACCACCGCGGGGAACCGCTTGGCCGGCACCGGCGCGGCGGCGGCCGGCGCGGCCAACAGGCCGGCCGTCACCAGCAGGGTCAGAAGGGTGCCCATGAGCTTGCGCACGCGCATCGAAGTCCTTTCCTCACGAGTTGTCAGGCACACCGCGCAGCACAGCCCGGCGCGGCGTTCGTCGTCCGATGGGCTGAGCTCAGGCACTTGCCTGCTTGCGACGATCGGACAGCGTCGGCAGATGCCCGGTCGTGCCGCCGTCGACGTAGATCAGCTGACCGGTGATGAACTTCGACTCGTCCGACGCCAGGAAGACGACCGTGTTGGCGACATCGGCTTGCTCCCCGATGCTGCTGAGCATCTGGGAGTCCAGCAGGAGTTGCAGTGGCGCCACGGCCTCGAGCTGGTGCGCCCCGGCGGCTGCCTGTCTCACCGCAGGTGTCGGGATCAGCCCGGGCGCCAGCGCGTTGCTCCGGATACCGAGGTGCCCGAACGAGGTGGCCACCGACTTCGTCAGGTAGTTCACCGCCGCTTTGCTCGTGCCGTAGGCGACGAGGGCCAGGTCTCCGCCCGCGGCCTGGACCGACGAGGTGTTGATGATCGAGCCACCCCCGGTCTCGGCCATCGCGGGAACGGCGTACTTGCTGCCGAGGAACACGCTGACCGCGTTCACCTCGATGGTGCGCATCAGGAAGTCACGGCTGACCTCGACCACGTCGGTGTCCTGGTTGATCCACTCGCCGCTCACCAGCCCGGCGTTGTTCCACAGGACGTGGAGTCCCCCGTAGGTCTCCTTGGCGCGAGCGACGACTCCGGCCATGTCGCTCTCGGAAGAGACGTCACCGACGTGCGCGGTGACGTCGAACCCTTCCTCCGCGAGCTCCTCCGCCCGGTCGTGGACAGCCGGAGACAGGTCCATCATCACGACTCGAGCGCCCTCGGCCGCCATCGCTCGCACTCCGGCGTACCCCAGGCCGCCTGCCGCGCCGGTGACGATCGCGGTCTTGCCCGTCAAGCGATCCATCGAAGACCACTCCTGTTTAGTTGAAATTTCAGCATGGGGTCACTGTAGCACCCGGTGCTGAAATTTCAACTACCTGCGCGAGGTCGCTCCGGCGAGCAGAGCGCGACCGGACCGGCAGGTCAACCGCCAGCTCCCGCCACCACAGCGGGTGCGTCACGCCACCGGCGGCCTCGGCGGTCCGGCGGTGCCGAACTGCTCCGCAGCGACGATCTGCGGCGCGGGCCAGGTGATGCCGCCGGGTGACCGCTACCGCACCAGATAGCGGGCCGCGGAAAGCAGCCCTTGATGTGCACTGCTCGTCGCCGCGACAATGCCCGCGATAGCGCCCTGGACAGCCAAGTAGACGAGAGCGGAGTTGTCCCACGCTGCCGCCCACACCTGTGCGCCCGTGATTCAGACATCCACTACGGACACCAGGGGCCGATCCCCGGCAACGTGCTTCTTCACGTCGTCCCCCCGGATGGCGGTGTCGGATCCGCGTATCCGACTACTGGCCGGATATGGAGCGGGACCTGCTGACGGGCGCCCTCGTCGATGTCATGCGGAGCCGGCAGCGTCGATTCATGCCCGGAACGGAAGACATCCCCAGGGAAGTTGAAAGTTCAGCTTCTGCGGCACCTGGCAAAGCGTGCTGAAATTTCAACGATATAGAGGTAACCGTTGCCAGGGACCAGGTGTTGAACGAGCAGGAGCTGCGAACATGGCGGAGCTTCCTGCTCACCTCCCTGTTGCTGCAGGCTCGACTGGAGCGGGAGCCGAAGCGCGAGACCGATCTCTCGTTCGCCCACTACGACGTGCTGTCCCGGCTGTCGGAGGCGCCAGGACGACCGATGCGGATGGCGGACCTGGCCGCCGACTCGGTCTTCGGCCGCGGCAGGTTGTGCCACACGATCGATCGGCTCGCACGCAACGGATGGGTGCGCAGAGGGCGGTGTCCGACCGACCGAAGGGGTCATCCGGCAGAGCTCACGGACGAGGGCATGGCCGTCGTCCGGCGGGCCGCACCGGCTCACGTCGAGCAGGTGCGGCCGTTGGTCTTCGACCGCCTCACCCTCGACCAGCGCAGGACCCTGCGCGAGATCAGCGAGAAACTGGTCACGAGCGCGGCCGATCCCGCGAAACCCGTCTCGACGAGCCGCCCTGCCGACCGCTGAGGCGCGGCGGCACTGCTTGCGGAGGCCGCCGGGGGATACCGCCCCGGTCAGCGCCTCACCCGCGACACCGGCCGGAGCCCGGGAATCACTTGCCCGGCCACCCCATCCTGGTCAGCGCCGCGTCATCGGCCATGCCCGTCGCCAGCAGTCCGCTGATCTCGCGCAGTGACTGCTGCTGCTCGTCGCTGAGGCGGTCGAAGACGAGCTCGCGAACCTGCTCGACGTGGTGCCGCGCGGCACGCCTCACCTCCTTGACCCCCTCCGCGGTGAGGACGGCGCACTGTCCCCTGCCGTCGACACCCGCGTCCTCCCGACGAACCCAGCCGTCCCGCGCCAGGCGGTCGATCGTGTGGCTCAGCCTGCTGCGATCGAACACGCACGCCGCGGCGAGATCCGCCATTCGCATCGATCGGCCTGGCGCCTCCGACAGCCTCGACAACACGTCGTAGTAGGCGAAGGAGAGCCCAGAGCGCTGCTTCAGGTCGCGCTCGACCCGGTCCATCATGAGCTTGGTGGCAATGAGGAAGCTGCGCCAGGTCGCCTGCTCCTCGTCGTCCAGCCATCGGGTCTTGGGCATCGTTGTCCTCCGCGACTGCGTCCTCGGCATCCGGAGCAACTCTACCGCTTGCGCTGAAGTTTCAATTATCCCGCGCAGGCGAGCACCGTGGAAACATTGAGCGGAACCACCGCACCGACGTCATCGGGAAGAAGCCAGCGGACCGGACACGACCAAGGCTTGCAGCGGGTGATCGTGGACGGACCGTTGGGCAGAGTCCTGATCGTCCGGCCATCGGAGAACGAGGAGGTGGAACGAGAGATCTCCGGCATCGCCGCGGTGGTGACCAGCCCGGCCCTCGGCCGGGATGTCAGGCAGAAGAAGCTATCCCCGCGGCTGCTCCAGGAAGCCACCCGCGCGGAGCCTTCGCGCACGAACCGGATCCTGAACGCGGTGCGCGACCTGAGCGAAGATGAACAGGAAGTCCTGTTCGACCTGCTGGAACGCATCAAGCTTGCCTCGGTCGCCCAGGCCGCTCAGACGATCGCGGACCGCTCCGACTTCCCGGACGGTCTGCTGCATGCCGACGAGACCAAGACCGTGTTCCGTGAGGTCGATCAGCTCCACCCAATGCTGGTGGACGAGCCGTGGATCTTCGGCGACGAGTGGAGCCTGGCGCTCTCGAAGACGGGGTTGACCCGCGTCGTGCGCACGCGGATCACCGAACGCGACGACGTGGAGTTCGCGTCGAACCCGGTGGTGCTGCCGTCCGCAAACGGGAGCGCGTGGACATGGTGTTCTCCCGCCACCTACCCGAGAGCGAACGTACCCGGCACTTGCTCGTCGAACTCAAGCGCCCGATGCGGCTCACCATGACCGAGTTCGGCCAGACCAACGACTACGCGTCCGCCATCACGGCCCATCCGGAGGTCCTCGGCACGCCGCAACACCGGGACTTCTGGCTGGTCCGCGGGAGCGAATGGCGCTGTGCCGTGTTCCGAGGCCTGCCGGCAGACCGACGCGCCAGACGATTTTCGCGTGTCCTCAGCGTACGGCAGCCGTGTTCCGTGCGGCTCGCTCCTGACCGTTCTTCGCAAGCAGACATCGACGGCGAGGGACGGCGCGCCGATTACACCCCCAGAGCCAGCGGGCTGATCCCATCAGGACGACAAGATTTGAGCCTGCGACCCCTTGACCCCAGGGTGGATCGGATCACGAATCGACCTGCGGAAACCTCGAACCGCCAGTTCGCAACGGTGCAGTTGGATGCGCTGGAGCGCAGCTCAATCCTGTTGCCACACCTTGACTTCTCTCAGATTATTCCCATCCTCCTCCCACGACGGTTCCATGCCGACCGCTGGGGCGTCGAACGCCTGCGCGTGATTCAAGTGACCAGAGTTGTCACCGGCACCAGGAGTGCTGCGGCCACGACATCTCTCTCCTCCTCCGGTGGACATGGCTTGATCGACGAGCACAGCAACGCGAGGCCGGCCCTTGCCGCACCCGCGCCGGCGACACGGGGCACGACCGTGGACCGGCCCGGCCTGTCCGCAGCACTTTGCGTGTCGCGTCCGCGTGTACGTTCGCCTGCCGCAGGGCATCCGGTCCGGTGTCAACCTCGTGAAGGCGGTTCGGGTGGATCCATGGCGTGACAGGCTTCGTGTGGCGGTGGTCGTTCATCCGGGCGCGGTGGTGGACCACTCCGGGTTGCGGGACCTGATATCTCGTACCGCCCGGGACCGCGGCTGGTGCGAGCCGCAGTGGTTCGAGACCACCTGTGACGATGCCGGGACAGGGGTGACGGCACTCGCCCTGCGCAACCACCCGCGGCTGGTTTTGGCGTGCGGCGGAGACGGCACGGTGAACGCGGTGGCCGCCGGGCTGGCGCACACCGGGGTGGCGATGGGAATCGTGCCGATCGGCACGGGGAACCTCGTGGCCCGGAACCTGGGAATCGGCAGTGGGGTGGAGGACGCCGTCACGTCGGCTTTCGACGGGGCGGACCGCCGCGTCGACATGGGCCTGCTGGACGGACGCCCTTTCGTCGGCATGGGTGGGATCGGTCTGGACGCGGAGATGGTCCGCGACACCTCGCCCAGGATGAAGCGCCTCCTGGGGTGGCCCGCATATGTACCAGCGGTTCTCAAGGGTCTGAGGTCGGGCGCCAGCCGGGTGACCCTCCGGTTGGACGACGGCCGCTGGCTGACCCGCCGCGTTCTCGGGGCGGTCGTCGGCAACATAGGCGCCTTGCAGGGCGGGGTTTCCCTCCTGCCGGAGGCAGATCCCGCCGATGGGCTCCTGGACCTGGCATTGCTGCATGACGTGCGCACCAGGGGTTGGCTGGTCACGGCGGGGCGCCTGATCGGTTCCCGCCGGGTGGACGGGCCGGCGGTGGAGCGGTTCCGGTTCCGGCGCTTGGAGTTGCGCAGCAGCCGCACCAAGCCGTTCGAGGTCGACGGAGAAGTCTGCGGGACAACCAGGTCGCTGAAGGTCGAGGTGAACCCCGGAGCGCTCGTCGTCAAGGTGCCGGCATGAACTCGGCGACCCCGTCCCGAAAGCTGTCGTCGGTCGCTGGCTGTGATCCGCATCCCGGACGACCGCGGGAGTGCCGGTGCTGCGCGAGCGTGACGGCCTTGTGCGTGCCGAGAAGTACGTCCGCGCAAGTCAGTGAGGATCGGAGTGTGCCGGTCACCGTCCGGCGTGATCACGGGTGTGCTGGTCCGCTTCGCCTACCTCGCCGTGTCTCAAGCCTTCGCCGCGCTACGGCCTGTGCGCATGCCCGATCGAGACCGGCAAACGCAGATGCCTGCGGACTTGCACGGACGTACTTCCCGGCACGTACAGTCCACCGGCATCGACTGGAACCAACCTGTAGGACGGGCCGCGGAGCAAGATCGTCACGCGAACCCGCACCGCGCTAACCGGACCCGTGCGGCCGCTGGCTGCTCGACGACACCGCTCAGCCTGCCAGACCACTCGCGCGGTCCTGACCGCGTCCAGGGAAGCCTCGGACCCGGCAGCCCAGTACCACCCAAGCTTCGCTTGATATTCCTGCGAAGTCCTCGAAGCGACGTGCGGACGTCTGGGCCGGTTCGGTCACGGCTTCGGTGATCGTGATCACCGCGTGGTGAAGCCGCGTCCCCTGCGAGCGGTCACCGGGACACGCGTTCGGCTCGCGCTGTTCAGCGGGTTTTCGCCATCGCGGCGGGGTCGAGCTCGCCGTTGATGAGCGCCTTGGCGATCACCGGCACCGGACTGCCGTGCTGGCGGGCGTAGGCGGCGATCAGGTTCCGCGCGTCGTCACGCCGACATCGAGGGTGCCCGCGACCAGGCCGGCGGCGTGCGCGAGGTGCATGCCGTCGTTCAGCGTCGTCAGCGAGCGCTCGGTCGGCCGGTGGACGCGTGTGGGGCCGGTGTCCTGGGGCAGGCCCAGGACGGCCGGAACTGCGGGGATCTCGGCCAGGCGGGCTGCCACGGATCCAGCGCGGTGGGCTCCCGGTAGAGCGGGTTCAGCCCACCGACGACCTGTCCGTCAGGTCTCCCACCAGCACCGAGCCACCGATGCGTTGCTTACACCGTGTCTGCCCAGTGCGCACGGAACCGATGATCCCGGAGGAGGCATCCGCTGAGGAACGCATCGGCGAGGACACCGGTGAACTCGGAATCGCCTGGCGTTCCGCGGTCTATTGTGGACAGTCTTGTTCGTTGCGAGCAGGCCACCTGGGTCAGCGGTCGGTCAGGAGCCGATGCCGGTCAGACGACCGGCCTGCGGGATCCACGGCGCCCGGCCGTCGATACCGGTGGCGAATGCGAAGGCGGTTTCCTGCCGCTCACAAGGTCAGTTCGCCGCTCTTGAGCCAGCGCGCCAGCACGACGGAGGCGTCGTCCTGCAGAACGCCGTTCTGGTGTGCCAGCACGGCTTTGACCAACCGCCGGGCCGTCTCCGGTGGAGGGTGCCCGGCGGCGGCTTCCCGTTCGAGGAAGTCTGTCAGCCTGGTGTCGCCGAACTGCTCTCCGCTGGTGTCGCGTGCTTCGGTGATGCCGTCGGTGTGCAGGACGAGCCAGTCGCCGGGTTGCAGGGTTTCCTCGGCGATGGCGAGCTCACCGGTTCCCAGGCCGAAGGGCAGCCGTCGTCCGCCGGTGAGGCGTTTGACGACCTTGCCGGATCGCAGCAGCAGCGGTGGTGGGTGACCGGCGTTGAGGTAGCGCAGCCGACCGCTCTCGAGGTCGAGTTCGGCCAGGACACCGGTGGCGAACGCGCCGTCGGGGATCTGGCCGCTGACGGTCTCGTCGATGGTGCGGGCCTGTTCGAACAGGCCGTGGCCCGCGCGGCGGTTGCTGCGGCAGGCGGCCAGTGCCGCCGCGGCCACGAACCCGCTGCGCAGGGTGTGCCCGACGGCGTCGAAGATGGCCAGCGACGCCGTCGTGGGCGACAGCGCGTAGTCGAAGGCGTCGCCGCCGACCTCGTAACAGGGTTCCACCAGCCCGGCGACGGCGAAGCTCCCGGTGGCCGCGGTCAGCGGGGGCAGCAACTGCCAGATCAGGTCCGCCGCCGGGCTGCGCTGCCGCCTCAGGCGCACCGCGTCCAAGCCGTCGCCGTAGTGGGTGCTGATGGTCACCAGGTGACCGATGAGCGCGGACAGCCACCGGCACCGCAGGTGCAGCTCGGGATCGTGCAGGTCTGTTCCCTCTGGCGGGGTCACTTCCAGGACGCCGAGGCGTTCCACCCCGTCGAGCAGCGGCACCCACAACCGCTGGTGCCCTGGCAGCGTCTGCACCGTGCAGAAGGCTCGTCCCGGCAGGCTCGCGTCCACCCCGAGGGGAACGCGGCCGGGGTCGTCCGGGTCGGGCAGCGGGTGCAGCATGTGCTGTTCGTAGTCGACGAGGTAGATCGAGATCCGCAGGCCCAGCGCCCTGCCCGCGCGCTCCGCGGCCGCGGGGAGGTGCTCCGGTGGTGCCTGGTGCATGCCGTCGAGCAGGTCCACCAGGCTCGCCAGCGGTCCGGTCCGCGGGCGGTTGCCCGGCGACGGGAACGTGTAGGGCACGCGGTGCGGCCAGGTCGGCTCGTCGAGGTGCTCGTTGATCGCGTGCGCCAGCATGTCCCCCTGCAGCGCGGGCAACGGCATCAGGCCGTGCAGGTACGCCTCGACCTCGACCAGTCCAGCCGCTCCGCCGAGGGCGAAGTACCGCATCCACAACTGCTCCAGCGTCAGGCCGGTCCTGCCGAAGGCGAGCGCCAGCGCGCGGCGCTGCTCGTCCCGCTGCGAGGCTTGCTGATCAGAAGACATGGCCGTCAGCGGTTCCGGCGGGTGGTAGAGCGCACGAACGCACCGGCCAGGTCACGCAGGCTCTTGCGCTCTTCATGGGCGTTGCGCGCCAGCAAGGTGAAGGCGGTTCCCTCGTCGACGTGCTCACGCGCCATGACGATCCCCTTGGCCATGTTGATGACGTCGCGGCCGCGCATCGCGTCGGTGAGCGAGTCGCTGAGCTTCCTGGCGTCGTCGTAGGACCGCACATTGGCCAGCAGGATCGCGGACTGCGCGGCGAACATGGTGAGCAGGTACTCGTCCCGTTCCCCGAAGAGGCTCGGTTCGCGGCCGTAGACCTTGATCGCTCCCAGCGCGTCGCCCCCGGCGACCAGTGGCGCGCTCAACGCCGACCGCATCTCCGCCCCTCCGACAGCCACCGACCAGCGCGGCCACCGGCCGTCAACAGGAATGTCGTCGACCTTCACCACGTGACGCTCTTCCCAAGCGGTCAGGCACGGACCCTCCTCCAGGTCGTACTGCAGCCCGTCGAGGTGTTCGACCACCGGGTCGGTGGCCGCCGCGGTCGTCCGGCGACCGTGCTCGTCGAGCAGCGTCACGCCGGCCCCGGCCGCGGCGGGAAGCGCTTCTCCCGCCAGCGACGTGACGAAGTTCAACGCCGTGCCGACCGTCTCCCTCGACAGCAGCAGACCCGACATCCGCGCGGACACAGCCGCCAGCTCGTCGGCCAGCGGCAGCTCGTGGTTCATTCGCGTCACACCTTCGGCACCGATTCATCGCCTCTCCGGTGGCAGGCGTCCACCGATGCATCCGGCTTCCCCTCCATTGCGCCCCCAAACCGAAAGCGCGGGTCACTGTCCGCAAGGGAATGCCGGTCTGCGCCAGGGTCATGTGGTCTGTGGTCTTCCCGTGCCGAACAGCGACACCCGCCCCGGACAGCGTTTGTGATGGACGGGGTACACCGGACGTCGCACGATGATCCGGTTCAGCCAGGAGCCGGTGGGAACGGTCCCGCCGTGCACCTCGTCTCGGAGTCCTCGTCACTCGGCGAGGAGACGACCGTGACGACTTCCAACCAGGTCGGCCCGCCGCTGCCGATCGTGCTGGACGAGGTGACCACAGCGCTGGCGCATCTCTCGGAAGCACTCCGCCGCGAGGACGACCTGCGGAAGCTGATGCACCAGGTCTGCGAACAGGTCGTGCGCGCGGTACCGGGCCTGGACGAGGCGACCGTGACACTGCTCGACAACGGTCGGCCGTTCACCGCCGCGAGCACGAGCGACCTCGTCACCCAGCTCGACGGCGTCCGGTACGACACAGGCGCCGGCCCGTGCTTGGCCGCCGCCGCGACAGGCCGGTTGGCGCGCGCGACGGTCGAGGAAGCGCAGGAACGGTGGCCCGCGTTCGGCGCCGAGTCCCGTTCGGCCGGGATGGTGAGCTTCCTGTCGGCGCCGCTGGTCGTGGACAGCAAGCACTCCGGCGCGATCAACGGCTACTCCAGGCAGGGACACGGCTTCCTGGAGCTCGATGCTCCCCTGCTGGCGCTCTGCACCACCGCCGTGGAAACGGCCCTGCGCAGCCACAGCATGTACCTGCGGGCGTACCAGCTCGCCGGGCAGCTGCGCACCGCGTTGACGACGCGCGCGGTCATCGACCAGGCCAAAGGCGGTTCTCATGGCCGCACACACGATCACCGCCGACGAGGCCTTCCGGCTGCTGGTCCAGCAGTCGCAGCGCGAGAACGTCAAGCTCCACACACCCGCCGAGCGGTTCATCGCCGATATCACCGGCCGCACCACGCCGCCGGAACCCCGTTCAAGGGAAGGCGAGTGATGAGCACGCGGACCGCGTTCGCGTCCGGTCACAGCGGCAGCAGCCTCTACGAGTCGTAGCCCCGGGACTTGCACGAGCGTTGGCCGGGCACGGGCATGAAGCCGTGGTCCACACCCCGCGAGGAAGTGGTGGTCGAGCAGCGAGCCGCCCCGCCGATCGAGCGGGATTGAACGGTCTGACGAGGGTATCCGGGACGCAACGTCGAGCAACCGGCGATTCGAGACCGACTTGTCCGCGGATGCCTTGTGCGGCGCGGACTCCGACCCCACGGACCTCGCCATGCCTTTGACACCTCGCCCTGACCGCGGTGCGGTCGTCCTCTACCTCAACCCGGACGTCCTGCACCCCGTTGCCGTCTTGAGCGGGTGGTCCTCGGGCCTCATGTGGTCGATCCGGAGACCTCGCACCTGTGGGTGCCGGTGTTGCTGCGCGACAACACCGTGTCCGTGCTTGACACCGTGAACATCATGCAGGTCGAGCCACCGGGACATCCGACCGATCACGCGCGGAAACCGTCTGGATGACCAAGTCTTGTCCAAGCGACGCCGTTGCTGCCAGACCGACCGCTTGGTGGTCGTTCCCGACCTCGGCCTTGTGGAAGCCGAGGCGTTTATCCGCTTCGAGTGAGGCAATCCACCGGCATGTCCGATGAGCTTCCGTTCGAGACACCGCGAGGCCGCCTGTCGCCTGAAGATCTCGCCGCCATCACCGAAGCCGTCGCAGCCCGGCCTGAGCTGTGGGAGGACGAGCTGAACCAGACCACGGCGGAACGCACCTACGCCGACGTGTTCACCAACGAGCACCTCGGTGTGTGGGCGATCTCGTGGATGGCCGACGAGCACGACACCGGTTTCCACGACCACGACCGGTCCAGCGGCGGTGTGCACGTCGTGCGCGGCCGCATCCGGCACGAGCACCTGCGCATGGGCGAACGACCGTCCGGCACAGCGGTCGAGGCGGGACAGTCGTTCTGCTTCGACGGCACGTTCATCCATCGCATGCGCCGCGACTCCGGTGCGGGCCCGACCATCACCATCCACGCGTACTCGCCACCGCTGACACGGACCGGCCAGTACGGCGAGTGCGACGACGGTCTGCTGCACCGCACCCCGACGGACGCCGAAGAGCAGCTCAAGCCGCACGGCTACCAAGGCACTCCCACCGATCGGCAGCAGTTCGCGCGGTCCTCGCAGGGGTGACAGCACGACGCCGGCACGGCCGGCCTGCGGGCCGAACTCAGGACCACACTGGTGATCACCGCCAGCGCGGATGATCATTTCCCGCGCCGGCGTCCTGCTGGAAAGGCCTTTCCGCCTTGTACAGCAGCAATCCGAGTTCGTCCGAACCCGTTGGTTGGACCGGCGGAAGGAGGGAAGACCACCACTGACCACCGGTCGATCCGGCACTCGTCGCGAGCACCCCGGCCGGTCAAGACCGAGGAGGACCGAGCCCCATGGCCATCGCCGGATCAGCTGATCACCACAAGGGAAGGCGATCACGGCCGTGGTTGCGCATGTTCCTGGTCGGACTCGCACTGTGGGTGGCCACCGTGGTGATCACCTTCGGCACGCGCAACACCAACCTGATCCCCACCATCGTGCTGCTCGGCAGCTTCCTGGTGCCGGCCACCTTCGTCTCGTGGGCCTTCCAGCACCGGCACTCCGGCGAGGTCACCGGCGAGCTGGTCTTCCGCACCTTCGCCGTCGGCGGCGTACTCGGCGTCCTGGGCGCCTCACTGCTGGAGAGCTACCTGCTGCACCCTTCGCCGTGGCTGTTCGCCGGTGTCGGCCTGATCGAGGAGGCGGTGAAGCTCGGCGCGCTCGCGCTGCTGACCCGGCACCTGCACGAGAAGTCGTCGCGCGACGGGCTGGTGCTGGGCGCGAGCGTCGGGTTCGGGTTCGCCGCCTTCGAGTCGGCCGGGTACGCGATGACCGCGCTGTTCACCCAGAACGGCCTGTCACTGCTGGACCTGGTGACGACCGAACTGCTGCGCGGCCTGCTGGCCCCGTTCGGCCACGGCCTGTGGACCGCGATCCTCGGCGCCGTGCTGTTCTCCCGCAGCACCCGCGACCACTTCCTGCTCACCGGCCGCCTGCTCGCCGCCTACCTCGGGGTGTCGCTGCTGCACGCGCTGTGGGACTCGATGAACACCATCGCCGTCCTCATCACCCTGGTGCTGACCGACCAGCCGTGGCAACAACGAGCACTGGCAGAGGGCTACCTCCCGCAGCCCACTCCCACGCAGGTGCAGCTCTTCACCGTGTTCACCTGGACCGGGCTGGCGTTGATCTCACTGGCCGGGCTGCTCTGGCTGGCGGTGCTCGTGCGCCGTTCCCGCCGGCAGGTCGTGCCCGTGGCCGTGCGCGGCTATCCGCTGGCCACCGACGCCCGCTGGTGGCCCGCCGGCCGGAGGCCACGAGGATGAGGAGGCGAGCAGTCCCCGTGCGCCCGCGGCGTGCAACGTGGTGAGCGCGGAGGTGTACGCCGCGGTGAACCGGGAGTCGTCGGCCAGGTCGCCGAACAGGTCACGTCGGCGCAGGAAGGCCAGCGGGTCCTCCGGCCACCGCCTCGCGGCCGCGGTCAGCGACGAGCTGAGGCGGTCCACCACGTCGACAGGAGCACCCTGTTCGTCGACGCCCTCGGCATAGCGCGCCCAGGCCGCCACTACTGCGGCGGCGTGCTCGACCTCTCCGCCGCGGGCGAGGTTCTCCCGCGCGACCGGCAGGAGGAACACCGGGATCCGGTCGGACGTGTCGGCGCACAACCTGTCGAGGGTGTCGCTCACCTCCGCGTTCGAGAACCGCTCCAGCAGCTGGTCCACGTAGCGCCCGACATCGATGCCGGGCACCGGCCGCAGCGTGGGAATCGCCTCGAGGGTCATGTACCGCCGCAGGAACGACGCGAACAGCGGGTCGCGGCAAACCTGGTGGACGAACCGGTATCCCGCCAGGCGGCCGAGGTAGCACAGCGCCTGGTGGCTCGCGTTGAGCAGCCGCAGCTTCATCAGCTCGTAGGGCTCGACGTCGGCGACCAGTTGCACCCCCACCTCCTCGAGCGGCGGCCTGCCCGCCGTGAAGGAGTCCTCGACGACCCACTGGGTGAACGGCTCGCACACGACGGGCCAGCGGTCCTCGACGCCGTGGCACCGGGCGAGCTCTTCGCGGTCCTCGGGTGAGGTGACCGGCGTGATCCGGTCGACCATCGAGTTGGGGAAGCTGACCTCCCGCCGCACCCACTCGCCGAGGCCTGGATCGCGCAGCGCGGCGAAGGCGGCGAACGAGCGCCGCGCCACGTCTCCGTTGCCGAGCAGGTTGTCGCACGACAGGACCGTGAACGGCGGCACACCGCACTCGCGGCGGCGGGCCAGTGCCTCGACGACGAAGCCGAACACGGTGGTCGGCACGGCGCCCGGTTGGAGATCGGCCCGCACCGAGGCGTTCGCGTCGTCGAAGCGGCCGGTGGCGCTGTCGAGGTTGTACCCGCCTTCGGTGATGGTCAGCGAGACGATGCGGGTCGCCGGGTCCGCGAGCTTCGCCACGACCGCCTCAGGATCGTCCGGGGCGAACAGGTACTGCACGATCGACCCGATGATCCGAGGTTCGCGGGTGCCGTCGGCGTGCTTGACCACGACGGTGTACAGGTGGTCCTGCGCTTCCAGCGCCTCCTGCATCGACCGGTCACCCGGCAACAGGCCGACGCCGCAGATCCCCCACTCCAGGGCCTGCCCGCGACGCATCAGCTCGTCGAGGTACACGGCCTGGTGGGCGCGGTGGAACCCGCCGACGCCGAAGTGCACGATCCCCGTGCGGACTCGGCCGCGGTCGTAGGTGGGCGACGGCACGCGTGTGACGTGCTCGTCGAGCGTGCGGGTGCCGAGGAGAGACATGAGCGGTCCATTCAGCGGCGGGTGGCCGCCGGTCAGGAGGTGAGGCGTTCCAGCAGCAGCGGCATGAACAGGTCGTTGTCGACGTGGCCCGCGATCATCACGGGGCTGACGGCCGGCAGTTCCAGGTCGCCGCGCAGCATCTCGTCGTTCCACGACACCATGCGCCCACGGGTGAGCCTGCCACGCAACTCGACGTCGACGTAGGCGGTGCGGGTGGTGATGACCCTCGGGTCCAGCAGCGCCGCGAGCGCGAGCGGGTCGTGCAGGGCGCACCCGTCCTCCCCGAAGCGCTCCGCCAGCCACGTGATCCACGGGCGGGCCATCCGTCCGAGGTAGGACGCGAGCGGCGTGCCCGCGGCGTCGAGCACGTCGACGTCACCGAGTCGCATGAAGGTCCGGAGGGTGACGTCCAGCGGCACGATGAGCAGCGGCGCGGCGCTGTTCATCACGATGTGAGTCGCCTCGGGGTCGTAGGCGGCGTTCAGCTCGTGCAGCACGTTGCGCACGTCGAACGCGCCTGCCATCACGACGAGTTGCTTGATCTTCTGCGACCACTCCGGGTCGATGGTCATGGCGGTGGCGATGTTGGTCAGCGGGCCGATCGCCAGCACCGTGATCTCCCCCGGCCGCTCGTTCACCCGGTCCACCAGCACGCGGGCCGCGGAGGTGGGGTCGGCGGCGAAGGTGGCGGCGGACGTGCGCACGTCGTGCCAGTGGCGTTGCGCCGACTCCTCGTCGCGGCGGCCGTCCAGCCGCCTGCGCCAGGCGGCGGGGTCCTGCATCAGCGGCCGCGCTGCACCCCGGTGCACGGGCACGTGCGGCGCGTCCGCGGCCTCCAGGATCTCCAGAGCGGACCGCACACCTTGGTCGACGGACACGTTGCCCGCCACGACCGTGATCGCTTCCAGTTCGATCTCCGGCGACCGGAGCGCCAGGCCGATGGCCAAGCAGTCGTCGACATCGGCACCGGGAACCCCGTTGCCGGGGTCGGTGTCCAGGATCATCCTCATCGAAACGCAACCTGATCTTCTCGGAGCGGGGTGGCGGGCGGCGCGAAGCGCACAAGCCTCTGCCATAGAACGCACCGAGGTGACCCATCGACAAGAGATGTGACCACGATCACGTTTGAATGCGGACAAATGTGGTCGAAGTCGCGTCGGGTGTCAGCCGTTGATGCCGGACGTCGTCAACGACTGGGTGAAGTAGCGCTGGAAGAAGAGCACGATGAGCAGCGGAACCACCGCGGTCAGTACCGCTCCGGCGAAGATGGCGCCGAAGTCCACCCCGTGCTCACCCGAAAGCTGGGCAATCGCGACCGGCGCCACCTTCATGGCCGGGTCCGGTGCGATGAGCAACGGCCACAGGTAGGCCTGCCACTGGAACACGAACAGGATGAGGCCGGCGCCGACCATGGCCGGTTTCGACAGCGGCAGGTGGACGCGGCGGAAGATGCCCCACCAGTTGAGCCCGTCGACCCGCGCCGCGTCGACGAGGTCCTTGGGCACGGCCAGGAAGAAGCCCCTCAGCAGGTAGACGGCGAACCCGTTGCCCACCCCCGGTAGGACCAGCCCCAGGTAGGTGTTCTGCAGTCCCGCGTCCTGGAAGGAGGACCACAGCGGGATGGCGATGGCGTCGAAGGGGATCAGGAACGACACGACCATGACCGCGAAGATCGCTGTTCGACCCGGGAAGTCGAGCACGGCGAGCGCGAAGGCGGCCGTCGAGCAGACCGCCAGCCCCAGCACCAGCGTGGCGACGGTGACCACGACGGAGTTGAGCATCGCCCTGCCGAAGTCGCCCTGCAGCAGCCTGAGGAAGTTGTCGACGGTGGCACCGCGCGGGACGAGCGTCCAGACCGACACCGGTGAGAGCGCTCGGAAGGTCTCCTCCTGCGAGCGCAGCGCGCTCGCCACCGTCCACCACAGCGGCACGACGAAGAGGAACGCGGTGAACGCGCCGAGCAGCACCAACCACGCTCGGAAACCACCACGCCCCGCGGTCGCGGTTGACGACGCCATTTCAGTCCTCCCCCTTGGCGAGCAACCGGAACTGGACGATCACGATGATCAGTGAGATGAGCACGAGCACGACCGTCGCCGCGGCCGCGCCACCGACGTCGGCCTGGAGGTAGGCGCGCTCGAAGATGTCGTTCATGATCACATCGGTGCTGCCTTCCGGCCCGCCCTCGGTCAGGATCTGCACCGGGGCGAACAGCAGCAGGTTGGAGACCGTCGCGGCGACGAGCACGAAACCGATCTGCCGGTGCAGTTGCGGGAGGGTCACGTACCGGAAGCGCTTCCAGCGGCCGGCGCCGTCCAGCGCCGCGGCGTCGTAGAGCGCCGGGTCGATCTGCTTGAGGCCGGCGACCAGGAACATCATCCAGTAGCCGACCCCGATCCACGACACGACCAGCATGATCGACGGCAGCGCCTGCACCGGTGAGGTCGTGTACCGCTGCGCACCGATGCCGAACAGGGCCAGCGTGCCGTTCAACGGTCCGTCCGGCCTGAACGCCACCGCCCAGATGACGGCCGAGACGCTCTGCGGGATGGCCACCGGGAGGAACACCAGCGTCCGCATCAGTCCCACGCCGCGGATGCGTTCGTTGAACAGCGTCGCCAGCGCCAGCGCCACCAGGATCTGCAGCGGGTTGACGACGGCGTTGAACAGGACGGTGACCCAGAGCGAGTTGAGGAAGCCGGGATCGGTGAACAACGTGCGGAACTGGTCGAGCCACACCCAGGTCGCCGGCTCCGCGCCCAGCGGCGTGCTGTGCAGGCTGTCCCACAGCGCCCTGCCGGTCGGCGCGAGCCTCAGCAGCACGGCGGTGACGATCGCGGGCGCGAGGAACACCAGGGCAGTCGGAAGGTCGCCGAACCGGCGCCTCCCACGCCGTGTGGCCGCCATGCTCACCTGTTCCGGTACTTGGCGAGGACCCGGTCGAGCTCCTGCGCGGCCTCGTCGAGGCGCCTCGCCGGTTCACTGCCGTTGCGGATGTCGGCGAAGACCTTGTTCATCACGGTCTCGAAGTCGACGTAGCCGGTGGTGACGGGCCGGGACACGGCGTTGGTGGCCAGTTCGTGCTCCACGACGGCCGCCAGATCGACGGACCGCCCGCCCTTGTCGCGCAGCTGCTTCAGGTACTGCTGGTAGGCCTCGCGCTGCACCGGGATGTTCCTGGACTGCGCCTGCAACGCGCCCGTCGGGTCGGTGGTCATGTACGCGATGAACTTCTTGGCCGCCGCCTGGTTCTTCGAGAACGGGCTGACGCCGGTCGCCCACGAGCCCGTCGAGGAGGCAGGCTTGCCGCCCGCGAAGACGGGGAAGGGCGCGATGCCGTAGTCGAGGTCGGCGACCTTGTCGAAGATGTCCGCGTTCCACGGGCCACCGGCGAAGAAGGCGGTGTCGCCCGCGGTGAACAGGCCGGGTGTCTGCTCCACGGCGACCCCTCGCGGGGCGACGCCGTCGCGGAAGATCGAGGCGTACCAGCCGGCGGCCTTCGTCCAGCCCTCGTTGGTGATGGCGGGGGTGAGCAGGCCAGGTCCGGAGAGGCCGGGCCCGGCGCCGAGCGACTCCGGCAGTGGTTGGAGCTGGTAGTAGCGATCGACCTGGTCGAACACGAGACCCCACTCCGCGCCCGCGGACTGGGCCTTCTTGCCCGCCGCGGTGAGGTCCTCCCACGTCGCCGGAGCGGCGGGATCGGAGCTGGGCGCGGCGACTCCGGCCTTGGCGAGCACGGCCTTGTTGTAGAAGAGCAGCTGAGTGGAGGTCCACCTCGGCATCGCGTACTGCTTGCCGTCGTAGCTGGTCGCGTCGAGCACCTCGGGATCGATGGCGTCTCCGGCTTGTCGACGCAGGTCGGAGAGGTCGAGCAGGAACCCGCGGGCGGCAAACGACGCCAGGCGCGGTTCGTCGACGTCGAACAGGTCGATGCTGGCGTCCTTGGAGCCCAGCCGGGACTGCACGGCCGAGTTGAGGTCGTCGAAGGGCAGCACCTGCTGCTCGACCTTGATGCCGGGGTTGGCCTGCTGGAAACCGGCGATCACCTCGTCGAACGTGCCGGGGTCCTGTGCGTTGACGAAGGTGAGGGTGGCCTGGTCCGCGTTGCCCGCACCGCCCGCCGGGTCACCGCCGCACGCGGCGAGCAGGACCACCGCTGTGGCGACCGCAGCGGTCACCGATAAGTTCTTGTGGCGCATGAGTGGTTCCTTCCTGTCCGGTCAGGGGGTTGCGGCTTCCAGGGACGTCCACGTGGCGGCCAGCACCTCGTGCAACGCCTTCCACAGCGCACCGGAGGCCGCGAGGACGTCGCCGCTCGCGGGCCAGGTGCCCGGCGTCGGGCCGGTGAGGTCACCGGTGGTCCCGCCCGCCTCCTGGACCAGCAGAACGCCCGCGGCGCAGTCCCAGGGCTGCAGGCCGGGCGCCCACACGGCGTCCGCCCGGCCGGTGGCGACCTGCGCCAGCGCCACGGCCGCACTGCCGCCACGGCGCACATCACGCACCCTCGGCACCAGGGCGTCGATCGTCCGGCCTGCCAGCACGCGCTGGGGCGGGCGCCCGAGGTTGAGCTCCACCAGTGCCCGTGACAGGTCGTGCTGCGCGAGGGCGGTGACCGGCGTGCCGTTCGTGACGCAGCCACCGCCGAGCCGGGCCGCCGTGGTCCTGCCGAGCACCGGCTCGACGACCACACCGGCCAGCAGCGCGTCATCGGCCTCGTTCGCCGCGGCCACGCTGACCGCCCAGTCGGACCGTCCGTAGAGGTAGTTCGTCGTCCCGTCGATCGGGTCGACGATCCAGCGCACGCCTCCCCCGCCGGCGGTGACGCCCATCTCCTCCCCGAGCACGGCGTCGTCAGGGCGGCGACGGGCCAGCACGGCACGGATGGCGTGCTCGGTGTCGCGGTCGGCCTGGCTCACCAGGTCGTCCGAGGCCGCCTTCTCCTCCACCACCAGCGCGCGTCCGCTCCACTCCAGCGCCGTGCGCGCTCCGGCCCCGGCCGCCTCGAGAGCGACCGACAGCAGTGCGTCCAGCTCCTCAGCGGGTCGCACGAGGACCCCCGGACCGCACGGCGCTCCAGGTGGCTTCTCCGACCACGGCGTGGGCGACGGGGACGAGCACGGCGCCCGCCGCGGCGCGGACGCGCCGGGTCCCCGTACCGATCGTGTTCAGGCGCTTGCCGCTGAAGACCAGGTAGGCGGCCATCAACGCGAGCCAGGGCAGCACGGCGAACGCCGGGCGGGGCACGGCCGAAGCGACCAGCGCGGTCCACTGGACCGCCGCGCCGCCGAGCACCACCGCGACACGTCCCCTCGGGACGAGGATCGCCGCGAGGGCGGCCATGCCACCGAGCACCGCCGCGAGGACGGCGTGGCCGACCGGCACGGGCCCGGTGAGCAGCGGTCCGGTCAGCCCTGCCGCCGCACCCGCCAGGACCAGCGCCAGGTTCCACGGCGCTGTCAGCGAGGTCCGGCCGCGCAGCGCGGCCCAGTCGGCGGGATCGCGCTCGGCGGTCCGTGCCGGAAGCCACCGCACCAGGCCCAGCAGGTGCTCCCGCGCCTGTTCCGCGCGAGCGGTCCAGACCAGGCGGCCGTCGTCGATCCTGGCGAACGCCAGCGCCTCCAGCGCCCACCTGCTGGTGACGAACGAGATGCCGAACGCCCACAGCGCCACGGTGGCCGCGACCAGCGCTCCCGGCCGGTCGCCCAGGTCCCCGGCGAGCACCAGCCCGATCATCCCGCGCAGCGCGTACCCGGCGCCCACGACGATCCACAACGCGACGAGCCGCGGCCTCAGCGGCGCGGGCACCTGGCCGGTCCGGCCGGTGCCCGAGCGCAACGCCTCGTAGACGACGGCGATGCCGAACACGCCCACCGTGATGGTCAGGAGCAGACCGCCGAGGCGCAGACCGGGCAGCGCCAGCGCCAGGCAGGCGACGGCCGCCAGCCTCGCCAGAGCCACGACGCAGCTCGCGGTCACGTGCTGCCGGGCGCGGTCGAGAGGCCCCGGCAACCGGCCCCGGTCCTTCTCGCCGGGGTGGTGCTGGTCGGCGACGAAACCGCGGACGTCGTTCCACTGGTAGCGCGCCGGGTACACGAGCAGTTCCAGCGCGATCCACGCCACCAACGCCCGCAACACCGTCTGCCCGTCCCAGTGGCCGCCCGCCAGCACACCCAATGCGAAGGTGGTGGGCATGAGGAGCCCCTTGACCAGATCGCCGGGACGCGGGACGAGCAGGTAGCCCAGCAGCGTCCGGCCGCCCTTCTTCGGTCGCGGCCGCTCGGCGGCACCACCGTCTCTGGGCGTCGGCACGTCGTGGTCGCGGAACGGGGCGGTGTCCACACCGAGCCGCGTGGCCGTCGTGCCCGCCGCGCGAACCCCGTTGCGCCTGTTCACAGCGCCACCACCGCGGTGTCCAGGAGGTGCTCCGCGAGTCCCTGCCAGGACTGCACCACCCGCGGTACCCCGGCCAGGGTCAGAGCCTCGACGCGGTCCGCCCGCTCGTCCTCGGGCACGAACTGCACGATGCCCACCGTGGCGATCCCCGCGGCCACCGCCGAACCCGCACCGGTGACCGAGTCCTCCACCGCGACCGCTTCCTCCGCGCCGATGCCCAGCTGCCGCAGCGCGTGCAGGTACACGGCCGGGTCCGGTTTGCTGGTGGGGACGGGCAGGCTGTCCTCGGCGCTGAAGCGCGCGTCCTCCGGGAGGAACTCGTCCAGCCCACTGGCTCGGATGCAGGCCGAGATGCGGCTCAGCGCGCTGGAGCTCACCACGGCCAGCCGATACCGGCGGGACAGGGCCGCGAGGCAGTCGCGCACGTCCGGCCGTGGTTCCAGAACCCGGCCGAGGTGCGCGGTGACCTCGACCTTCTCCCGCTCGACCCACGCCTCGAGCTCGTCCGGCTCGATGGACACACCCTGGCTGGCGAGGAGGTCCTGGCCGGTGGTGCGGAAGTTCTTCCCGGTGGTGGTGCGGCGCAGGTGCTCCGGGTCGAAGTTCCCGGTGAGGCCGAACGTGGTGGCGAAGTCCCTCGTGACCCCGGCCGACGCGGCGAACGCCGGTTCCTCGGAGGGGAACAGCGTGCCGTCGGCGTCCAACAGCAGCGTGGTGACCCCCGCGAGGTGGGAGGAAGTGGAGCCGGACATGTCTCTCCTGTCGTCAGAGCGGATCAGCGGTTGTCGCGAAGTGACTCGGCGCAGCCTCGGACACCGTCCCGGTCGAGGGCCGTCAGGAACCGGCGCAGATCGGCGACGCAGCCCTCGTCTTCTGCCAGGTCGCCGAAGATGTCGGTGAACCCGAGCAGCGCCGACGGGTCGTCGCCTCCGCACTCGGCGGCGGCGCACAGCTCGTCGGCGCGGGCGTCCTGCACCTCGATCGGCTCGCCGTCGAGGTCCACGCCGCGCAGGTAGCGAAGCCACGCGGCCACGGCGAAGGTCAGCCGCGCCCGCGGACGCCCCTGCGCGCGTGCCTCGTGCAACGAGGGCAGCAGGTAGTCCGGCATCTTCGTCGAACCCCGCCGGCACAACCGGGACAGCCGGTCACCGATGGCCGGGTTGCGGAACCGGTCGAGCAGGGTTCCGCAGTACGCGTCCAGCTCCATGCCGGGAACGTCCGCCGGCAGCAGCGGGGCGATCTCCTCGCGCATCAGCTCCTCGACGAAGCCCGCCACCACCGGATCCGCCATCGCCTCGTCGGTGCTGCAGTGACCCGCCAGGGCACCCACGTAGCCCAGGGCGCAGTGTGCGCCGTTGAGCAGCCTGCCCTTGATCCGCTTGTAGGGCGCCACGTCCGGCACGAAGGACACGCCGACCCGGTCGAGCGGCGGCCGGTCGTTGCAGAAGGAGTCCTCGACCACCCACTGGCTGAACTGCTCGGTGATCACCGGCCACCGGTCGTCGACCAGGAACTCGCGCTCGATCTCCTCGCGGTCCTCCAGCGTCGTCACCGGGGTGATCCGGTCCACCATGCTGCCGGGAAAGGTGACCCTCTCGGTGATCCAGTCCGCGAGAGCGGGATCGCGGCGCCGGGCGAGCGTCATCACCGCGTCGCGCGTCGCGGCGGCGGCGTCCGGCAGGTTGTCGCACGACAGCACCGTGAACGGCGCGTCGTGGGCACGGCGGCGTGCGTCCAGGGCGTCGACCAGCAACCAGAACACCGAGTCGCGCGCCTCGCCCAGGTCGTCGGGCACGCGGTAGCCGTCCGCGGTGATCGTGAGGGTGACCAGCCGGATCTCGGGGTCGATCAACCGTTGCCGCACCGCGTCCGCGCCGTCGGCCAGGAGCAGGTACTCGACCATGCTGCCGACGACTCTCGCCGCACTGGACCGGGAACCGCGCTGCACGACGGTGAAGAGGTTGTCCTGCGCCCTGAGCACGTCCCCCATCTCCGGATGGCTGATACCCACCCCGATGACGCCCCAGCGACTGAACCCCAACCCGGCCAGTTCGTCGAAGTACACCGCCTGATGTGCGCGGTGGAACCCGCCGACGCCGAAGTGGACCACCGCTGGACGCAGCCGTGAGCGGTCGTAGGCGGGGAGGAACAGGCGACCGTTGCGGACGTCCGCCGGTTCGGCGGGAATCGTCGCTGATGGGTTGTTGTCGAGCATGACGATCCTCGCTGAGGTTGGTCGTTGCCACGCCAGCACACCAACGGGTGATGCCGCTCTGTGTTCGCTCACAGAGGGATCGCGTCCGTTGGTCCCGCCCCTTCGGTTCGGGACAGCACTGGCAGTGGTCTCGTGTGGACGTTGTCAAGCTGACTGGCCGCTGACGCACCAGTCTCTGGTTCGGACCGGAGGCGGCACGCTGCTCGACCGTTCCACCGAAGTGACGACTCGACATCTGCTGAACAGATTCCGAGGTCAGGGCCGGGATACCACTCTTCTGAGAGGCCAAACGTTCGATCGAGCCAGGTGTTCTTCCGTCCGAACCGCCCTGTCGCGCACCTGCGAGGTGATGCGCCACAGGGCTGCGTTCGTGCGGTGTCAGCTCACGCGTCGCAGAACGAGCAGCGACCGCGCCGGCAGGGTCAGCTGCCCGGTCGCGGCGACCGGCTTCTCGCTCTCGCCGACCTGGCCGGTCGTCGTGTCGACCACGACAGTCCATTCCGGACCGTACTCGGCGTCGGGCAGCGTCACCTCGATGTCCTCGTGGTGCGCGTTGAAAGCGATCAGGAAGGAATCGTCGACCACCTGCATCCCGCGCGCGTCGAGGTCGGGGATGCCCTCGCCGTTGAGGAAGATGACGATGCACTTGCCGAAGTCGTCCTCCCAGTTCTGCTCGGTCATCTCCTCGCCGGACGGGGTGAACCATGCGATGTCGCGCAGCTCCTCGCCCTTGCGGATGGGCCTGCCCGCGAAGAAGCGCTTGCGCCGGAACACCGGGTGCGCCTTGCGGAACGCGATCACCGCGGAGGTGAACTCGGCGAGTTCGGCGTTGTCGTCGAGCAACGACCAGTCAACCCAGGAAACCTCGTTGTCCTGGCAGTAGGCGTTGTTGTTGCCGTTCTGCGTGCGGGCGAACTCGTCGCCGTGCAGGATCATCGGCACGCCCTGCGACAGCAGCATGGTCGCCATGAGGTTGCGCCGCTGTCGCGCCCGCAGCTCGAGCACCGCGGGGTCGTCGGTCGGGCCTTCGGCCCCGCAGTTCCACGAGCGGTTGTGGCTCTCGCCGTCGCGGTTGTCCTCGCCGTTGGCGTCGTTGTGCTTGTCGTTGTACGACACGAGGTCGTTGAGCGTGAAGCCGTCGTGCGCGGTGACGAAGTTGATCGACGCGTACGGGCGGCGCCCATCGTTCTGGTAGAGGTCCGAGGAGCCTGTGACACGGGAGGCGAACTCGCCCATCGTCGCGGGCTCACCGCGCCAGAAGTCGCGGACCGTGTCGCGGTACTTGCCGTTCCACTCCGTCCAGAGCGGGGGAAGTTGCCGACCTGGTAGCCACCGGGACCGACGTCCCACGGTTCCGCGATCAGCTTCACCTGCGAGACGATCGGGTCCTGCTGCACGACCTCGAAGAACGTCGACAGCCGGTCGACGTCGTAGAACTCGCGGGCCAGGGTGGCGGCGAGGTCGAACCGGAAGCCGTCGACGTGCATCTCGGTGACCCAGTACCGCAGCGAGTCCATGATCAGCTGCAGCGTGTGCGGCGAGCGGACGTTCAGCGAGTTCCCCGTGCCCGTGTAGTCCACGTAGAACTTCGGGTCGTCCTCGACCAGCCGGTAGTACGCCTCGTTGTCGATGCCGCGCATCGATAGTGTCGGCCCGAGGTGGTTACCCTCCGCGGTGTGGTTGTAGACGACGTCGAGGATGACCTCGATGCCCGCGTCGTGCAGGGCGCGGACCATGCCCTTGAACTCCTGCACCTGGTTGTGGGAACCGGCCTGCGAGGCGTAGGCGTCGTGCGGGGCGAAGAACCCGATCGTGTTGTAACCCCAGTAGTTGCCGAGCCCTTTCTCCATCAGGGTGTGGTCATTGATGAACTGGTGCACCGGCATCAGCTCGACCGCCGTCACCCCCAGCCGGGTCAGGTGGTCGATCATGACCGGGTGCGCGAGACCCGCGTAGGTCCCGCGCAACCGCTCAGGGATCTCCGGGTGGGCGATCGTGAGTCCGCGGACGTGGGCCTCGTAGACGACGGTCTCGTGGTAGGGCGTATTCGGCGATCTGTCGTCCGCCCAGTCGAAGAACGGGCTCACCACCACGGACTTCGGCACGAACGCCGCCGAGTCCGCGTCGTTGCGCTCGTCCGGCGAACCGAACCGGTAGTCGAACACCGACTCGTCCCACCGCAGGCCGTCGCTGATGGCCTTGGCGTACGGGTCGATCAGGAGCTTGTTGGGGTTGCAGCGCGGCCCGCGTTCGGGGTCGAACGGCCCGTGGACCCGGTACCCGTACCGCTGACCGGGCCCGACGCCGTGCAGGTATCCGTGGTGGACGAAACCGCTCACCTCGGAGAGGTGAACCCTCGTCTCGGTGCCGTCGTCGTCGAACAGGCACAGTTCGACGCGGTCGGCGACCTCCGAGAACAGAGCGAAGTTGGTGCCGACGCCGTCATAGGTGGCGCCGAGCGGATAGGACGTTCCAGGCCAGGCTTTCACCGGCGAGGTATGCCCACCAATGCCGGGCTCAACCGGGGAAGGAACAGGTTGTGGGTCTCAACGCCCTTCGGGCGGCGAGATCGGCCTTTGCTCGTGCCACTCGCCGGGCGGTTTCTCGTCACCTCCGGCGTCATGGCGCCGTCCCGAATGGGGCTGACCGCCGCTCTCACAGCCGTGCACCGGCGTCGGGTCCTGGTCCGTCCTCCCGATTCGGACTTCAGGTGAGCTTTACCCGGTGCCGGGGCCTTGAACCAGGGCCGCCGGGTCGCGCATGAGGCAGTGGCGTGGAGGTAGCCGACGATCTCCTGACGAAGGAGGGCCGATGGCAGGCGCATGGTTGCTGGGAGAGGGAGCGGAGCGGACGACAGCTCCACGTGCGGTGCTGGTGGCGGTGCGGAACGACCGGACCGCCGGTGCGTCCGGCACGGAGCTGTCGTCGACGGAGCTGCGGCGGTTGGCGGACACGGACGGCCTGGACGTGGTCGACACCGTCGTGCAGTCGCGCGAAGGCCACCTACGTCGGGGCCGGCAAGACCGGTGAGCTCGCCACCGCCGCGAAGCAGGCGCACGCCGACCTCATCATCGCGGACGGCGAGCTCACCGGGCGCCAAGCCCACACGCTCGAAGAGCGCACCGGTGTCCGCGTCCTCGACCGCACCGCCCTGATCCTGGACATCTTCGCCCAGCACGCTCGCAGCAGTGAAGGACGCCTGCAGGTCGAGCTGGCCCAGATCGCCTACCAGTTGCCGCGCTTGCGCGGCCAGGGCGAGGCCCTTTCCAGGGTCGCCGGTGGCGCGGGCATCGGTGGGCGCGGCCCCGGCGAGATGCGCCTGGAGACCCAGCGCCGCACCCTGCGCCGGCGGGCCACCGCGTTGCGTCGACGGGTCGCGGCACTCACCCGCCGCCGGCAGCGCACCCGCGAGCGACGCGCGCGCAACCGCGTCCCCTCGGTGGCGATCATCGGGTACACCAACGCCGGCAAGTCGGCGCTGCTCAACCGCCTGTCCGGCGTCGGCGTCGCCTCAGCGGACGTCCTCTTCACGACGCTCGATCCAACCGTGCGCCGGATCAGCGACGAGGAGGTGACGCTCACCCTCACCGACACGGTCGGCTTCATCCGGCACCTGTCGCACCAGCTCGTCGACGCCTTCGAGTCCACCCTGGAGGAGGTCAGGCAGGCCGACCTGGTCCTGCACGTCGTGGACGCCTCGGCTCCCGACGCCCTGGGCCAGATCACCACGGTCCACGGCGTCCTGCACGAGATCGGCGCGGGAGACGTACCGGAGCAGCTGGTGCTGAACAAGACCGACATCGCGCCCGCCGACTGGGTGTCGGCGCTGCTCCGGTGTCATCCGGACGCCCTCGGGGTCTCCGCGCTCACCGGCGACCACGTCGGTGCGATGCGCAAGCACTTGGCCGACTGGGCGCGGGAGCACACCCGCTGACCGACCTGCGCTCTCCACCGGGCCACTCGCCCCGGACAGCTGGTCGTTCGCGTGGTCAGGCCGGCCCGATACCGGTAACCGGGATGTCGGGCCGGCCGGCCACTCACTCGACGTCGGCGGCGCCCAAGCCGATGCCGTCGTTCGCCGGCGGATCGCTTGGTGGCCGCTTCGACACCTCGACTTCCGTGTCGGTGAGTGGTGCCCCGCTCGCCTCCTCGGCGGCACCACGCTCCGTCTGCTCATTCTCGGCCGGTTCCGTCACGGCACGCTCCTCCCGGGCTCGTCCTTCGTCCGTGCGGCATACCCGGCACAGGCGCGGTGAATCCGGCCCGTGGAAGAGCGCCCCGCCCGGTAGGCCGCCAGCGCGACACGGATCCCAATGTGCGATGAGACGCAATCCGAACACCTGCGGCTCCTGGCGTACCGCGGAAGGTTCCGACTTCGGTGCGGCCTCCTCAGAGTCGATGCTCGGTCTCTCTTCCCCGCTGCCTGCGCTGCTGCAGCTCGATTCCGATGCAACGACCCATGAGCCCGCCGAACAGACCGGCCGCGAGGCCACCCACCAGGGCGGCGGGCAGCAGGTCGACGACAACAGCCGGAACAGCTCCCGCCACCAGCGCTGCGGAGATCCCGCCGATGTTGCCGGCCTTGGCGCTGCTCATGGGCTCTCGCCGCGGCGGCTCGTGGTCGTAGTCCACGCCGACGACAACCTCGTCCTCGTAGTCCTCGTAGTCCTTGACGTCGTCGTAGTCCTCGGCGTCCTCATAGCATTCGATGTCGGCAGGCGAGGAGTCAACGTCGGACTGCCACACCTCTTCCGGAAGGACCACGTAGTACGAGTTGTAGGACGGCTTGGTGTCTTCGGCGAACTCGTCCTCCGCTGTGGAGGACCCGTAGTCGTCGAACGGCAGTCGTTTCGTGGGCATGCCGCTCACCCGCTGTGCGCCGACGACGACACGGTGATGGTCACCTTCTTGCCGGACTTGTGCTTGCTGGTGTGCACCTTCAGCCGCTTCTCCATGTCGGGTGAGGTCTTCACCGTCAGCACGGGCGCGACCGGCGGCTTGGGCTTGCTCGCCTGCTTCTTCTCCTCCTTCTTCTGCTTCTGGATCTTCTTGATCTCGCCCTTCTTCTTCTCGTACTCCTTCTTCGCCCCGGCCAGCTCCTTCTCGGCGTGCTGGACCTTCTTCTTCGCCTCGGTCGCCTCCGACTTCGCCTTCTTCAACGCCTCATCCGCAGGCGAGGGCTTCTTGACGGAAACGGGAGCCGAGGACGACGTGTGCACGACGGCCTCTGCCTTTCCCGTCCCGCTCGCCTGCACTTGGGCGCTTGCGACGACCGGCAGTGCGAGCGGCTGGGGGTTGACGGCGGCCACGGCCGGTTGCGGCACCATCGGCTTCGCCACCACTGGCTGCACCACGCGCGGCGCGGCGGGCTGCGGGGCCGGGCGCGCGGCCACCGGCGCGGGCGCCTCCGCCTGCGGCGCGGGCGCCTCCGCCTGCGGAACGGGTGCCTCCGCCTGCGGAACGGGTGCCTCCGCCTGCGGAACGGGGACCGGTTTCGGTGCCGGGGGCGGTGTGGGCTCCGCCGGCTTCGGGGTGGCGGGAGGCGCGGACTGAGCCGCCTGCCGCTGCTCCGGCTTGGTGTCCTCCGCCGCGAGCACGTTGATCGCCGACGCGCCGATCGCGGCCGTCATCAGTCCCGCGACGCCGTACAGCGCTGCCCGCTTCAGGTTGCTGCCGTTGCCCGACTCTTCCATGACTCCTCGCTTCGGTAGATACCTGACGAGATGGTCACACCGGCCGGTGCAAAACGGGTGCGAGGGGAATGAATCGCTGCTGGACACCTCCTCCCTACCGTCGCCCACAGAGAGGTGACGGAGGTGACCGAATGCTGTTCCGCGTACTGGGGCCGCTCGAAGTCGTCCACCTGGACGGCCGCAAGGCCGACATACCGGCCGGGGCGTCGGAACACGTCCTGACCACGTTGTTGTTGCGCCCCAACACCTGGGTGAGTGCCGACAGCCTCGCTGAGACCGTGTGGCCCGACCGGACCTCCACATCTCCGGCCAAGGAGTTGTGGCCGTACGTGCACGACCTGTGTCGGCGCACACCGCTTTTCGGCGAAACGTCGGCGCGGATCGAAAGCATGGGCGGCAGGTACCGGCTCAACATCGGCGAGGGCGAACTCGACAGCGTCGTGTTCGAACAGCTGGTCCACGACGGGCGCGCGTTGCTGTCCACTGACCCGGCATCGGCCGCCCACTGCTTCCGCGCCGCGGCCGACCTGTGGCGCGGCGCGCCGTTCTCCTCGCTGACCACCTACCACAGCCGGACCGAGGCGGACCGGCTGACGCGGTTGCGGTGGGCGGCGCTGGACCACCTCGTGGACGCGCTGATGGCGTTGGACCACACCGCCAGCTCGGTGACGCTGCTCCAGGCGCTCACCGCGGAGGACCCGAAACGGGAACGCACCTGGCTGCGCCTGGTCGAGGTGCTGACCCACGCCGGTCGGCCGCTCGAGGCCGCGGCGGCGTCGCGCAAGGCGGCCCGCGAGGTCGGCGCACCGATGCCGTGGGGTGCGCGATGAACAGCGGAGACGACTTCGACCTCATCGGCACGGGCCCCGCGGCCACGGTCTACGGCGGCCTGTACCTGGCGCTGAAAGCGTATCCGCCAGTCGATGAGGATGTGCTCGACTCGTTCAGGCGCGAACAGGAGGCTCTGGCCCCGTTGTGCGGCGAAGCGCCGATTCTGCCGGTCGACGACGTGGTGCGGCTGGGAGACGGCAAGCCCGCGGTGCAGATGGAGCTGTGCTCGGCATCGCTGGCGGGACTGGTGGCGGACAGCGGGGCGCTGCTCCCCGCCGACGCGCTGAGGGTGGGCCACGCGGTCGCCACGGCCGTAGCCGCGGCGCACCGCGTCGGTGTCGTCCACGGTGGACTGACACCGCACAACGTGCTGTTCCACCCGTCCGGCGCACCGGTGGTGGCGGACTTCGGCACGTCTCTGCGTCGCGCGTTCCCGCCGGCCGCGACCAGGTACACCGCCCCGGAAACCCGGCACGACGGCACGATGGACGAACGATCCGACCTGTACGGGATCGGCGGTGTGCTGCACCTCGCTCTGACGGGTGCCCCGCCGGACGACGGGGCACCGTGGCCGGACGTCCCGGCCGACCTGGCGAAGCTGGTCCGGCGCCTGCTCGCCGAGGACCCCGCTGACCGCCCGTCGACGGTCGAGGTCGTGGTCCGGCAGCTCACCGAGCTGCTGGCACCGCAGAGCGAACCGGTCCCACCGGAGCATGCTGCGCCGGAACCCGAGGCGGGCGATGCCCCCACGCCCGAGCAGCGCGGGCGGCTGCGCGCCCGGACGGTGGTCATCGGGGTCGTTGCCGCCGCCACGGCTCTCGTCATGGTGCCGGTTCTCGTGGACGGCAAGCCGGCCGCACCGCGGTCGGCGGCGTCCACCACCTCGGTCGCGGCGAGCTCGGCCACCGCGCCGGTCACGCTCACGCTCGGCGATCCGGTCGACGGCGGGGCGCACGTCGACCTGACCTGGCAAGCCCCGGACGGCTTCACCTTCGCCGTCGTCGTGGCGGCGGAGAACCAGAACCCACAGGTGTTGATGGCCCACAACCGCTCGATGCGCGTCCCGGTGGACGGCGCGGGCAAGTACTGCTTCCTCGTCCAAGCCACCGATGGCAAGCGCGTGCTGGAAACCGCGCCCAAGTCCATCCGCGGGGCGCGCTGCAAGACCTGACCCGCTGTGTCATCAAATCCTCATGGTCCCCCTGCGACAGTTCGAACCGTGATGGCAGGGGAGACCGGAGGTGCGAAGGTGCTGTTGCGCGTGCTGGGGCCACTGGAGACACGGGTGCCGGGTGAGGACGGGCCGCGGCGGGTCGCGCGCAAGCCCGCCGCGCTGCTGGCCAGGCTGCTGCTGAACAGGGGCGAATGGGTGGACTGCGGCCGGCTGGTCGAGGCGATCTGGCCGGACCGGGTGCCGCCGCGCTCGGCGCTGTCGAACATCAAGAGCTACGTCTGGCAGCTCCGCCGCGATCTCCTCCCCGCACACGACCGCGGCCCGACGATCGAGGCACGGGCGGGCGCGTACCGGCTGTGCGCGGACCCCGCCGAGGTGGACGTCGAGTGTTTCCGGCGCCGCACCGCGGACGGGCGGACCGCCATGGCGCGAGGAGACGCGACTGACGCGGTGCGCCACCTGGAGGCCGCGGCCGCGCTGTGGCGGGGAACGCCCTTCGCCGAGCTGCCGGACGAGGTCGTGGCACCGGTGGTGGCGGAGTTGGAGGAACTGCGCTGGGAGGTCCGCGAGACCCTGGCCGACGCGTTGACCGCCGTGCGGCGCCACCGCGAGGCGATCGCGCTGCTGCGCGACCTGACGGCCGCGGACCCGCTGCGCGAAGGGCCGTGGGCGCGGTTGGTGATGACCCTCGTCCGGGCGGGCCGCCGCAGCGAGGCGTTGGCGACGTACGACGACGCGCGGCGCGTGCTCGCCGATGAACTGGGCGTCGACCCTGGTCGAGCGCTCGTGGAAGCCCACAGGCACGCTCTCGCGGAGCCGGCCGCCCTGCGCGTCCGGTGCGATCTCCCGAGGAACGTGCCCGACTTCACCGGTCGCTCCCTCGAAACGGCGAGGCTGACCGAGCTGAGCCGGTCGGCCACGACCACCGTGCCGGTGGTCGTGGTCGACGGGATGCCGGGTGTCGGGAAGTCCGCGTTCGCGGTGCACGTCGCCCATCGGATCGCCGGGGAGTTCCCGGACGGACAGCTGTTCGTCGACCTCGCACCCGATGGCGAACCACTCGGCGCGGACGTGCTGCTGGCGCGGCTGCTGCGTAGCACGGGGGTGCGCGACATCCCGGAGGCTGTCGCGGAACGGGCGGCGGCCTGGCGCGCACATCTGGCTGGGCGGCGTGTGCTGCTGGTCCTGGACGACGCGTCGAGCAGCGACCAGGTCCGCCCGCTGCTGCCCGGCAGCGCCGGCTGCATGGTCCTGATCACCGCCCGCACCCGTGTGCTTCACCTGGACGCGATCGAACCGGTGACGCTGACACCTCTGCCCGCGGCGCAGACCGCCGCCTTGTTCCGCTCCTGCACCGGGGCGTCCGCCGACGACGTCGTGCGGGAGGTGGTCCGCCGGACCGGGGGTCTGCCCGCCGCGGTGCGGGCGGCCACAGCCCTTTACCGCACACGTCCACAGTGGACCTCGGAGCAGTTCGTCACACGTCTCCGGGAGGAGACCACCCGCACCGCGATCACGTTGGTCGAGCCGGCCTACCGCGAGCTGGACGACCACCAGCGCCGTCTGCTGCACGCGGTCGCCGCCGAGCGGGACTGCGGACTGAGCGACCGCGAGACCGGCCGCGTCCTGGAGCACCTGGTCGACCACCACCTGGTCGTGGCACAGTCGCCGGGCCGCTACGCGGTCCACCCCGTGGTGCGCGACTACGCCCGCCACGTGACGCCGGCACTGCGGCAACTCACCGCGGTATGACCGTCCACGATGGGCTTCGACTACCGGGGAGCGCAAGTCCTCACCGTGGTGGCAGGTGAGTGAGCGGCTTCGGCCAGAGAACCGCGGACGTGGCGTGGACGGTCCACAGTGGAAGTCAGGAACAGCGGTAGCCGAAACCGCGCACGGTCTTCACCACCGCAGGAGGGCCGAGTTTGCGGCGCAGTGCGGTGATCACGAAGTCCAGCACGTTCGACGTCGGCGGCACCTCGGGGTCCCAGGCGGCCGCGATCAGGTCGTCGCGGCGCACCAGGTGCCCGCTCGCGGCCACCAGGCGTTCCAGCACCGTGAACTCCTTGACCGTGAGGCTCAGCGCCCTGCCCGCACGGGTGGCGGTGCGCCTGCCGAGGTCCAGCTCCAGATCGCCGTGCCTCAACACCGGCGGCGGTGCGACCGCGGTGAGGCGGCACAGGCTGCGCACCCGCGCGATCAGCTCCGGCATGGCGAACGGCTTGACCAGGTAGTCGTCGCCGTAGGGCAGCCCTTCGACCGGGTTGTCGATACCGGTCAGGAACAGCACGGGGGCGTCCCAGCCGTCCAGGCGGCGGTGCTTCACGTAGTGCAACGCGTCGCCGGACGGCAGGACGCGGTCGAAGACCACGCAGTCGTAGGCGTTCACGAACAGCGCCTCGTCGGCCGCGGGCAGGTCGGTGGCGATGTCGACGGCGAAACCCGCGCCGCGCAGTGAGGTTTCCACGGCGAGACGGGTCTCGTCGTGGTCTTCGGTCACCAGTACTCGCACAGTGACCGAAGGTAGCGGATCAGCCGGCGTGGTCGAGCAACCAGCCGCGGTCGGCGGCCTTGGCGCCTGCCTGGAACCGGCTGCGCGCCCCCAGCCGGTCCATCAGCTGGGACACCGTGCGGCGCACCGTGCGCACCGAGATGTTGAGCCGCGCCGCGGCCGCCTCGTCGGTGCAGCCCGCGAACAGCAGCGTGAGCAACTCCCGTTCCCGGTCGGTCACCTCCCCCGCGGACGCCACCGCCGCGGTCAGCGGCACCGCGGCCTGCCACACCCGCTCGAAGAGCTCGACCGTGGTCGTGACGACGCTGGCCAGCTCGAACGCGGCGACCGAGTCGCGGCGACCGGCGGGCAGCACGGTCAGCGCGCGGTCGACGATCAGCGCGTCCAGCGGGACCTTCGGCATGGTCCGGATCTCGGCTCCCGCCAGTGCGAGCGCTCCCAGCTTGGCCGAGATGCCGTGCGCGGTGCGGGCGCGGTCTGGCACCAGGACCCGGTAGCGCACGCCACGGCGCAGGTTGTCCTGGTCGACTCGGCGGAACACGATCGACCGGCCGGTCAGCGAGGCCGCGATCATCACCTCGCCGGTGGCGGAGGCCAGCTTCGCTTCCACGCCGGCACCGGCCGGCGAGTCCGGGCGCAACAGAGACAGCGTGTTCACAGGGATCCCCCTTCAACGGGCAAGGTGGCGGCGACCGCACTCGCGTGCCGTCCGACGAGTCGTTCCAGGCGCACGCCGTGACGCGCGCCGACGTGCGAGAGTTCGGCTGCCGCGCTGGTGATCGCGGCGTGGGTGGTGGCGGCTGCCCGGAGGACGGCCCCGCCCCCGGGACCGGTCGTCACGGCCGGTGCCGCGCCGAGCAGCTCGCGTGGCAACGGCCACTTGGCGCTGCCGGTGTCGCTGAACCCGGCGAGCCGGAAACCGGACCGCACGACGGCCGACCCGTTCACCAGGTGGTGGTCCACGAGGTTCTCCAGGAGCGCGCGGGCGTCCCGCCGGTCGACGCCGAGCTGGTGGGCCGCGACCGCCTCCGCGCACCTGCCCGCCACCGCGTCCCGCAGCGCTCCGGTGACCGCGAGGGGGTCGCCGACGCGGCTGCCGTCGCCGAACGGCGGCAGCACGCACCTGAGCCGGTACACGTACGTCTTCCGGTTCGCCTTCGCCGCCGCGGGCACGGCATGTTCCGGCCACGTCGCGCGGACGAGCTCGTCGGTGCGCACCCGGGCGTTAGGGTGCAGCAGGAGCACCCCCAGCACCGTTCCCGCCTTGCGGGTGCCGAAGTCGACGACCGCGCCGGTGGAGGAGTGCGATCCGAGTGGGCCGAGCACGTGGAAGATCATCGGTGTCACAGTGCCAACCATCTCCGTGACCACATGAGGATTTGATGACACGACCGGTGGGAGGGGTTCCTCCGCGCGTGCTGCTCGTCGAGGACTACGAGGACACGCGTGTCGCCCTCGTGGTCGAGCTGCAGGCCGCCGGCTTCGACGTCGACGACGCGGAGGACATCGCGGGCGCCGACAGGGCGTTGCGGAGCAACGACTACGACTGCGTCGTCTTCGACCGGCTGCTGCCCGACGGCGACTCGATCACGTACGTGCACCGCCGTCGCCGCGAGGGCTGGGCCACACCCGTGCTGTTCCTGACCCAGCTGGACGGCGTCGCCGACCGGGTCGCGGGGTTCGACCACGGGGGCGACGACTACGTGGCCAAGCCGTGCGACATGGCCGTGGTGACCGCGCGCGTCCGGGCGATGTGCCGCCGGGCGGGGCGTGCCCGTCCGTCGGTGCTGCGCCACGCGGACCTCGAGGTCGACTGCGCGCGCAGCGAGGCGCGCCGGGGTGGGGCGCTGCTGGCCCTCAGCCTCAAGGAGTTCGCCGTGCTCGAGCACCTGATCTCGCGGGCGGGCACGACCGTCACCAGATCCGCACTGATCGAGCACTGCTGGGACACCAGCACGGATCCGATGTCCAACGTGGTCGACAAGGTCGTGAAGCGGCTGCGGCGCAAGCTGCTCGAACCGGAGCTCATCCACACCGTGCGCGGGGTGGGTTTCCGGCTGGAGGCCCAGTGATGATCACCGGGGCCGCTGCACGGCTGCGCGACCTGAGGTGGTTGCTCACCGGGCTCTTCACTGCGCTGAACGCCACGGGGGTGCTGTTGGTCGCATGGCTCATGCTCGACCTCGACGCGCAGAAGGGTGAGCAGGCGCTCGACGCCGACCTGGGAAGAGTGCCCCCGCTGGTGGCGCGGCAGCTCGAGCTCACCGATGGCAGGCTCGACACGAGCGGCCTCTTCGGCGACTCGATCACGGTCGAGTGCCCGCAGTTCGCGGTGCTGCCCGCCGGTGACGGCCGGTTCGAGCCCTATCTGAGCGGCGCGTCCTGCGTGGAAGTCGATTTCGCCGTGCTCAGCGAGCTCGCGGCTGACGCGGTGCGTGCGCGCGTACCTCAGAGCGCCTATGTGCGCGCGGTGGACGGCAAGCTCGTGCGGGCCTACGCCCAGCCGTTCACCAGCGCGGACGGGCCGTACGTCGGTGCCGTCGTCGCGCAGGCGGACGCGCAGCAGGAGAAGGACCGCCGCGACCGGCGGGTGCTGTTGGTGGCGCTGGGCTGCGTGGTCCTCGTCGCCGCGCTCGGCGGCACCGGCCACTTCCTCTCCGGACTCGCGATCAAACCCGCGGCGCACGCACTGGACCAGCACGAGGAGATGCTCAACGGCATCGCGCACGACCTGAGGAGACCGGTCACCGGACTGCGGGCGCTCGCGGACACGGCGATGCGCAATCCCGACAGCATGGGCACGGTGCTTCCGCGCATCATGCGCCTGTCCAAGTGGATGGGCGGGATCGTGGGCACTCAACTCATGCACGCCAAGTTCGAGGCCGGTGTGCAGCAGCTGAACATCCAGTCGGTACAGCTCGACCAGTTCGTCTCCGCCGTGGTCGAGGACGTTCCCGCGGAGGGCGCCCGCATCACCTTCACGGCCGTGCCGACCAGGGTGGACGCCGACCCGGTCATGATCGGGCGCGCCGTCGAGAACCTGATCGGCAACGCCATCCAGCACGGCCACCTGCCCGGCACCGCCCCGGTCGTGCACGTGAGCGTCGGCGACGGCCGGGTCGTGGTCGCCGACGAGGGGCCGGGTCTCGACCAGGCGGCCGCGCAGCGGGCGTTGCAGCGGTTCACCAGCAGCGGCGGGTCGACGGGACTGGGTCTCTACCTCGTGCAGCGGATCGTGCACGCGCACGGCGGCACGCTCGGCATCTACCGGTCCGAGACGGGCGGGGCGATTTTCGAGATCGCGCTGCCCTCCGGACGGCAGTGAATGTACCGATCCCGGATGTTTCGTGTACCGGCGTGGTTACCCTGAGTGCCGTGAGCGAGCGCAAGCACTCCCGCTGGCCGCTGGTGGGCCTGGTCGTCGCCGTAGTCGCGATCGTGACGCTGGCGCTGACGGGCGCCGCGAAACAGGTGCCCGGCCTCGAGTTCATCACGTCGGGGCACTGGATCGCGAACTCCGACCTCGGGCTGGTGGTCCGCGTGGACGGCGCCACCAAACAGCCCGACACGCAGGTGTCGGTCCCCGGTCTCACCCCCGGCAGCCAGGTCGTGCAGGACGAGACCCGCGGCTACGTCGTCGGCGAGGACGACGTGACGATCTTCGGCAAGTCGACGCTGTCCGTGGAAGCCACGGTGCCCGTGCCAGTCAAGGGCGAGCGGCCGGTGCGAGTCCAGACCGCGGGCGGGGCCTACCTGGTCTTCCGGCAGAGCGGCCAGATCGTGCGGATGGGTCTGGAGCCGCAGGTCCTCTCCGCCGGCGGCCCGGTCGGACCACCGGTGGCGACCAGCGACGGCACGGTGTGGGTGCACCGCACGGATTCCGGGGCGATCTGCACGGTGCGACGCGGCGCGGCCGACCTCCCCTGCCCCGCCGTGGCGCCCGCCGGGCACTCCGGCGCTCTCACCGTCAGCGGCGGCCGGGTCGTGTTCGTGGACACCACCGCGGACACGATGAGCGTGGTCGAGCAGAAGGGTCTCGGTCCCCCGGTCAAGATCGGGGTCGACGCACCGCCGAACGCGCGGATCGCTCCCGCGGACGCCGCCGGCAAGGTGGCCGTGCTCGACCCGTCCGGGAACCGCATGCACCTCGTGGAGGCGCGGGTCGACGACAAGGGCGCGCTCGCCGAGCACCGTCCTCCTGCGCAGACCGTGCCGCTCCCGGCCGGTGAGTACGACGGTCCGTCGGTCAGCGGGGAGTCCGTCGTGCTGCTCGACCACAAGAGCAGCTCGGTGCGCACCTACGACAACCAGGGACGCCAGAAGCACTCCACGCCGATCCCACCGGAAAAGGGCAGGCCCGAGCTCGTCCGCGGTGAGGACACGCGCGTGTACGTCGACGGCGCCGAGGGCAAGCACGTCGTGGTCGTGGACAAGGACGGCTCGGTGCAGCCGGTGCCCGTCATCGGCGGGAAGCCGGACGAGCGCAGGCAGCCCGTGCCACCCTCCGCCGAGCCGACCTCGGACCGGCCCGCGACCCAGCCCCCGGACACGCCGGTGGCGCCGCCGAGCACCGTCAGGCCCGTGCCACCGCCCGCACGCACCAACCAGGCCCAGCCGCCACCTCGGACGCCGGCCCCACCGCAGACACCGCCACCGATCCCGGTGACGCCGCCCGGCATGCCTGCGAACCTCGCCATCGCGATCACGACGAAACAGGTCGACGCGACCGTGACGTGGGCTGCCGCGCCCGCCAACGGCGCGCCGGTGACCGCCTACCACATCTCGTGGCAGAGCGAGGGAGGCCACTCAGGCACGGAGACGGTCGGTGCCGGGACGTTCTCCTACGTCGTCAAGGGCATCTGGCAGGGTGCCGACCACCCGTTCACGGTCACCGTGGTCGCGCAGAACAGCGCCGGCCGGGGAACACCCGCGACGGCACGCCAGGTCCCGCCCCAGCGAGTCAAGAACATCACGCTCACCAAGGGGCCTCGAGCACCCGGGTGCAAGCAGTCCGGCTGCTACTGGATGCACATCGTCATGACCGGCTTCGCGTCGGAGACCAGGTACACCGTGATGCCTCACTCGACGTCCCCCACATACGAAAACGAAGGCCACGGCGTCACAACCGACGAAGATGGTCACGCCGAGTTCAACGCCTTCTACTACAGCGTCGCCGGCGACACCGTGTGGGTCACGACCGGCGGCGTCGAATCCAACCGCCTGGAATGGACGGAATGAACCACATGCGTGCCTCAGCGGTGTTCTCGGCGATCTCCGACAACGTCCAGATGGTGATCAGGGGCAAGCAGGACGTCGTGCGCCTGGCGGTCGTCGCGCTGCTCGCCGAGGGCCACCTGCTCATCGAGGACGTGCCCGGTCTGGGCAAGACGACGCTCGCGCGGTGCCTCGCGCGCAGCATCGGCGGGAGTTGGAGCCGCATCCAGTTCACCCCCGACCTGCTGCCCGGTGACATCACCGGCGTGACCGTGTACCACCAGAAGGAAGAGCGGTTCACCTTCCACCCCGGCGCGGTCTTCGCGAACGTCGTCGTGGCCGACGAGATCAACCGCGGCACGCCGAAGACGCAGTCGGCGATGCTGGAGGTGATGTCGGAGCGCCGGGTCACCGCCGACGGGACCACGCACGAGGTGCCGTCGCCGTTCCTGGTGGTGGCGACGCAGAACCCGATCGAGATGGAAGGCACCTACCGGTTGCCGGAAGCGCAGCTCGACCGGTTCCTGCTGCGCCTGTCGGTGGGCTACCCGGACGTCGCCGACGAGGTGTCGATCATCATGAACAACTGCACGGGGATGAACGCCGACCGGTTGCGGCCGGTGGTCGAGATCGCCTCGCTCGTGGAGGCGATCGACGAGGTCCGCGGGTTGTTCGTCGACGGGGCGATCTGCGAGTACGCGGCCCGCATCTGCGCGGCGACGCGGATCCACACCTCGGTGCGGTTCGGCGCGAGCCCCCGCGGCAGCATCGCCCTGGTGCGCGCGGGTCAGGCGCTGGCGGCCACCGCGGGCCGGTCCTTCGTCACAGCGGACGACATCAAGTACGTCGCGGTACCCGCACTCGCACACCGGCTCGTGCTGACGGCGGAGGCCGAGCTGAAGCAGCGCTCCGCCGCGGACGTCGTGGCGGAAGTGCTCGCGACCACCCCGGCGCCCACGATGAGCGCCGCGGGCCGTTAGTCATGCGACTGACCGTGCGGGGCACCACGGTGCTGGTGGTGTCACTGGGGCTGGGCGCGGCCGGGTTCTGGGGGCGCTACCCGTTGTTCCTCATGCTGGCCGCGGCAGGGCTGGTCGCTGTGGTGGCCGCGGTGCTCGTGACGCTCCGCCGGGTGGACGTCGAGGTGACGCGGGACGTCTACCCCGACCGCGTCGAGCGCGGGTCGCAGGCACTGGGAAAGCTGAAGGTCCGCAACACGTCCGCGAAGTGGCAGCGCGGGTTTCTCGCCGTGGACACCGCAGGCGGGTTCCACCGCACCGTCCGGGTGCACGGCCTGGCGCCTGGCTCGTCCCGGCCGTACGACTACCAGCTCCCGACGCCGGTGCGGGGCAGAATGCCCGTCGGCCCGCTGACGTTGTCCCGCACGGACGCGTTCGGCATGGCCCGCAACAGCCTGACCGTCGGTGACACGGTGACGCTGTGGGTGCACCCGCGCTCGTACCCCGCACTGGCGCGGACGGGCGGTTTCCCGCGGCACCACCACGAGGGCCGGTCGAACGAGCGCCTGCGCGGTTCACTCGACCTCCGTGAGCTGCGCGAGTACCAGCCGGGGGACGAGATGCGCGAGATCCACTGGAAGGCGACCGCGCGCACCGGCCGGTTGATGGTCAAGGAGTCCGCGGATCCGGACCAGCCCCGGCTCACCGTCGTGCTCGACACGCGCGCTTCCGCGCTGCCGCCGTTCGCCTTCGAGGAGGCGGTGGACGCCGCCGCCTCGCTGCTGCGCTCCGCCGCGCTCGCCGGGCACCACGCGCGGCTGCTGACGTCGTGCGGCACGGACGTCGCCACCGCGGGCGGGCCGCTCGCCGCACGGCAGCTGCTCGACCAGCTCTGCCTGACGCGGCAGAGCACCGAGGCCGGGACGCTGTTGTCGGCGGTCCGGCACCAGGGTGGTTTCCTCGCCGTGGTGACGTCGGGGACGGCGGACGTGGCCGAGCTGTCCGGTTTGCGTTCCCGGTACTCCTCGATCTTCCTGCTCGCGCTCACGCCGGACGGCGGCGCCGCTCACGTGCCGGGTGCGCGAGTGCTGGCCGCCGCGGACGCCGCCGGTGTCGTGGGGTTGTGGAACGAGGTGCGGACGTGAGAGAGCGGTTGCCCGTGACGCTGGTGGTCCTCGCCGCCGCCGTGGCCGGACTGTGCTTCGCGCCTGTTTTCGGTGTGAGCGCACTGCTTCCGGTCATCGTCGTCGTCGCGGTGGTGACCGGTGGCGCCGCACTGCTGTCCCAGTCGCTCGTCGCCTGGCGCCCTCTCGTCGTCACCCTCGCCGGACTGCTGGCCGTCGTGGAGGTGCTGCTGTTCCCGACGACGCTCGCCGGGCTGCCCACCGGCACGACGGTCGCGCTGCTGACCGAGGGCGTCACCGACTCCTGGCAGCTCACCCTGCAGTCGACCTGGCCCGCCAGGCCCGACCCGCGGCTGGTGCTGTTCGTGCCCCTGCTCGTGCTGCTGGCGTGCGTGTTCGGCCTGGAGGTGTTGCTGCGGCTGAAGAAGCCGGTGCCGGCGCTGACGCCCAGCTTCGCCGTCGTCGTGCTGAGCCAGGTGTTCGGTGCTCTCACCGGGCTCGCCGCCGTGGTGGCCGCGCTCGCCTACGTCGCCGTCGCCGCGGGCGTGTTCGTGGTGAGCCGTCCGTCGAACGAACACCAGTCGGCGCTGTCGTTCCTGCCCGCGCCGCTGGTCGTCACCGCGGTCGTGGCGGTGGTCGGTCTGCTCGCGCCGATGCCAGGCCCCTCCTACTCGCTCAAGCAAGACCAGCTCGTGCCGGTGTCCGCACGGATGACCAACCCGCTCGACGACGTCGCCCACCGGCGTGCGCGTCCCGACGCCCCGGTGTTCAGCGTGCGACCGTCATGCGAAAGATGCCTGCCCGACCGATGGCCGGTCGTCGTGCTCGACACCTACAACGGTGTCACGTGGACCGCGGGCAGCCGGTACCGCAGACTCGGCAGCGAACTCCCGCCACCCGACCTCGACGTCCCGGTGACGCGCAGGGACGCGGTGATCAGCCTGCGCGAGGCGGGCACCAGGTGGCTGCCGAGCCAGCCGTGGCCCGCCGCCGTGAGCGGAGCCGATCCCCTGGTGGAGGAGTCCGAGGGCAGCCTGCTCGCCCCCAGTCCGCTGAGGGCGGGCGTGGGGTACGGGCTGAGCTGGTGGGAGCCGGAGGTGGGCGGCTCGCTCGACGGGTTCGCGATCGACCCCGCGCTGGGCGGCCAGGACGGTGTGGGCACCCCACCACCCGGCGTCGCCGAGCTCGCCACCGAGGCGGTCAAGGGGGTCCGTTCGAGCTTCACCTCGGCGTTGCAGCTCGAACGGTTCCTGCGCGAGAACTACCGGCGGGTGGACGGTTCGGGCGGGCAGAGCTGGCCTCAGCTGCGGCGGTTCCTGCTGGACACCAAGGAAGGCACGAGCGAGCAGTTCGCCTCCGCGTACGTGCTGATGGCCAGGATGCTCGGCATTCCGGCCCGTCTCGTCGTCGGATACCGCACACCGGAGCGCAAGTCCGGCGGTGAGCACGTCGTCCACAACGACGACGTGCTGGCGTGGCCCGAGGTCGCGGTCGCCGGCGTCGGCTGGGTGCCGCTGGACCCGGCCGGAGCGGCGACGCGCGGCGCGGGCGAGGACAGCGGCCTGACCGCGGCGACGCAGAAGGCCAGGGACACGTTGCCGACCGACCCGTCGGACCCGCCGGTGGGGCCAGGACCCGCCGCACAGGCCGACCCGGACGAGCGGGGATCACCGTTCCCCCTCGTCGCCACGGTGATCCCCGTCGTGGTCCTCCTGCTCGGGTGGCTCGCCGGTGTGCCGGCAGCGAAGTGGGTCAGGGCTCGCAGGCGGCGGCGCGGGCCGGGAACCGCCGCGGTGCACGGCGCCTGGCTGGAGGCACGCGACCGGTTGCGCGAGCACCGGGTGCCGCTCACGGCAGGCATGACCCCGCTGGAGACGGCGGCGGCAGCGGCAGGCGCGGGCCTGCCGGCCGCGGCGGACGGCGTGCGCAGGCTAGCGGCCACAGTGGACTTCGCCATGTGGTCGGGGGCCGAGCCGGGCGCGCAGGCTCGCGACGACGCCTGGGCTGCCGTGCGCGCCGTACGACGAGGTCTGCGGGCACGCGGACTCACGGCGCGACTGCGAGCCGCCGTCGACCCGCGAACGCTGAGGCCGTGACGTCAGAGCTTGCAGGTGGCGCCGCGCAACCCTTTGGGCTTGCTCTCGTAGACGTGCAGGCCGTCGGTCCCCTGCACCAGGAAGCAGTACTTGCGGGTCGGGTCGACCTCGACCTTGAACGAACGGTTCCGCTGGGCGTACTTGGCCTGGGGCTTCTCGCCCTCCGCCGCGACCATCACGAAGAACTCCAGCTGTTCCTCGCTCTCCCACCGCAGGTCGACGTGGTCGACGTTGTCAACGGGGTCGGCCAGCTGGAGCAGGACCGCCTTCGCCGGGGTCGGCGGCACCCCGGTGGCAGCGGGGGCGTCTCCGCGCACAGCGGGATCGCTGCGCATCAGGAGCACTCCCAGCGCCACGACGAGGAGCAACCCGGCCGCACCGCCGATCACCGGCAACGCGGGGTGCTTCCTCGCGGTCGTGCCGGGTGCGGACACGAACACGGGCACGCTGTGCGGCACCGGCGGGCGGGGCGGCGCGCCGGAGACGTCCGCGAAGTCGTCGAGCTCGGCGACCGACCGCGCGGGTGCGGACAACCTGCCGAGCCACGTCGCCACCTCCCGCGTGCTGCCGGGGCGGATCGCCGGGTCCTTCGCGAGCAGTGCCCGCACCATCTCGGCGAGCTCGTCCGGCAGGTCGGGGCGGTCAAGGCGGGGCACGGCCGAGCCGAGCACGCGGAGCTTGCGGTCGTCCGGGTGCTCACCGAGCCGCGCGGGGTGCGGTGAGCACCCGGACAGCGCCAGGTACAGCACGGCGCCCAAGCCGTAGAGGTCGGAACGTTCATCGGCGGTGCCGTGTTCCAGGGTCTCCGGTGCGAGGAAGTCGACGCCGTCGCCGCCGTCGTGGGGGAACGCCCGGCGCAGCGTGACGCCGAAGTCCGCGAGCACGGACTCACCCGAGGGCCGGAAGAGGACGTTGCCCGGTGTGACGCCACCGTGCACGATGCCCGCCTCATGTGCTGCCGCGAGCGCTTCGGCAAGCGTCCGGCCGAGCGAGATCGCTTCCTCGACCGGCAGCGGGCCTTCCTGCTCCACCACCTCGGTCAGCGACTCGGTGCACAGCTCCATGCGCAGCGCGGTGCGGTCGCCGAGGTCCTCCAGGCCGTCCGCGACCAGTACGGACGCCTGGGCGCGCAGCGGCGCGAGGCGGGCGAGCTCGCGTTCGACCTCGGTGCGGGTACGACGCGGCAGTTTCGCGCGGAACACCTTGAGCGCGACGGCCTCTCCGGTGCCGGCGCGGATTCCCGCGTACACCGTCGCTCTAGGCCCGGTGCCGCGCGGCACCAGGTCCCCGAACCCGTGATCAGTCCCCATCGCGGGTCCCATCCTAGAGAAGTGCTCCCGTGTGGCCGCTACCTGGCGAACCGGTTCCACGCTGGTCCCCATCCGGCGATCGTAGGTACGTGCATGAACGATCAAGCCCTCGCGGCAGGAAGCGGCCTCTGGAGAGGGTGGGGAAACGATGACGACAACGGGCGGGTCAGGGCGACCACCGCCGCACCGGGCCTGCTCGCTCACGCGAGCGGAGAGCTCGCCGACGCGGGCGTGGAGCACGGTGGCTGGATGCTGCGCCGCACGAACGGCACAGCCTGGACTCGGCGCTTTCCCCCGTCTCGCACCGAGTTCACGACGGCGAGGTGCCGCACCTGGTGCCTCGCCGGCTGGACTGACCCGACTCGAATACGACGACACGGCCGATGCGGTCTCGACAGGCGCTCGCGCACGAGTGCGCTGTGGGGGCTGGTCACACCAGACGCGCGGCGCGGCCGCCGCTACCCAGGAGCACGTCGTGATCGCGGCGAAGGCGAGCACCCCGATCCTCTTCATCGTGCCGCGAGCGTGATCGCCGTGCCCTGCCCGTCCGGGTGAGCTGGCAGGAAGAGGTCAGCGGGCGGCGCCGGGTGGTACCACGGCCATAGCGTGATCCCATGCCGACCAGCCAGGACAGAAGTCGCGTGGCCGCGACCCGGCTGCGCGAGATCGCGGGGCCGGACCTGTACCGGCGCAACCCGTTCCGCGTGATCGGGCTCGCCACGAACGCCAAGCCGGCGCAAGTGCGCGCACAACGTCATCTGCTGCTCGGCGCACTCGAGCTCGGAAGCGGCACGGTCCCCGGTGACCGGCGGTTGCCGTTGCGGCGCCCGCCTTCGGCGCAGGAGGTGCGCGCGGCGTTCGACGCGCTGGAACGTCCTGATCACCGCTTGGTGGACGAGCTGTTCTGGTGGTGGGGCGAACCGGGTGCCTGCGGATGCCCGGCGGAGGTCCACGAGGCGCACGACGACGCGGTCGAGGCGCACGCGAAGGCGCTCGACGCCGAGACGGACGAAGACCTCTGGGTCGACTCCGCGGACGCGTGGATGGACGCACTGGACCACCCGGAGTTCTGGGACCACGTGCGGCACCGGATGACGACGCTGTCGGACCGCAGGATGGAGGAGTCCACGGTAGACGGTCTGCGGAGCGCCCTGCCAGGGGCGCTGCTCGGGCCACAGGTCGCGCTGGCCGGCACCACACCGGCGCTCGCGGCCCTGCTCGACACGTGGGACGTGCCCGCCGGGCTGATCGACGACGCGCGCCGCACCGCCGCCGAGCCGACGTCCAGGAGGATCGACGAGCTGGTCGACGATGTCCACCGGTTGTTGGCGGACGGGGTGAACGGCAGGGCGGCCGACCTGGTCGCCGAACTGCCCGAGCTCGCCGACCAGCTCGAGGAACTCGCGCCGCACGAGCGGTACCGGTGGTCGGCGAAGCAGCGCAACAGGGTCGCCGTGATGCTGAACAACTGCGGACTGGCGCTGAAGGCGGCTGACCGGCACCGCGCGGCCGACCTGATGGAGCTGGCACTGTCGTTCGTGGTCGAGCCGAGCGACCGGGAGACCATCGAGGACAACCTGGCGGCCACGCCGGTCCAGTCCTGGCAGGTGGATCGCGGAAGGCAGAACGGGGTGACGCGAAGTCCCGTGCGGCTGACCACGGCTCCCGCCCCGCTGCTACCGCCCCGCTGGCCGTCGAACCTGGCGGTCTTCGCCCTCTTCGTCGCGGCGACGACCACCTGCGTGGTGGGCCTGCTCGACGCACCGACGTGGGTCTCGGTGGTCGCGACCGTCCTGTTCTCCTGGGCGCCCATGGGAGTCCTCACCGCGGACTGGTACCGGTCGTCGATGGGAGATGTGGCGACCTACCTCGTGGGCGGTTGCGCGTTCGTCCTCGGCTGGTGGGCGGTCAGCTCGGCACCCTGGGACGCGGTGGCGCCGTTCCTGTGGTCCGGCGTCGCCTTCCTGCTGGTCTCCCCGTTCGTGTACGCGCTGTTCGCTGATCGGCAGGACCGCGGATGAGCAGGTGGACGAAGTGGCGCGGGCAGAGGCGGTTCCACCGCGAGTTCCGGATCGCCGCACCACGCTGGCCGGACCCGGTCTCGCTCACCTCGGTGGTCGAGCAGCTCACCGCGCAGGCCGTCGAGGATGCGGACTGCCCGGCACTGGACGAGAAGGACCTCGCCGACGCCGCCACGAACCTCTGGCGCGCGCAACGCAGACTGTCCCGCCTCGCCGAAGAGGACTCACGTGAGGCCAAGCGGGTCGGCCGCTACCTGCAGGCGGCCCAGCGCGCGCTGGACGAGGCGGGCCTGCTGATCCAGGACCACGACGGGACGAACTTCCATCCCGGCCTGTCGCTGGAGGTGCTGACGATGCAACCGGATCCGTCGCTGCACCGAGAGATCGTGCGGGAGACCGTCCGCCCGTCCGTCTACCTGGCAGGCAAACGCATTCAAATGGGGCAGGTCATCGTCGGCTACCCCGGTGACGTTCTGGAGGAAACCGATGCGTGACACCATCGACTTCGGCATCGACCTCGGCACCACCAACAGCGCGATGGCCGTCGTGCGCGACGGCACCGTGTCGGTGGTCAAGAACAACGAGGGCTGGGACTACACGCCTTCCGCCGTGTGGATCCCCAAACCCGGCGTCACGCACGTCGGGCGCAGCGCACGTGACCGAATTCCAAGCGACCCCGCCAACGTGCACATCGAGTTCAAGCAGGAGATGGGTCTCGCCGGCGCGGCCAGGCAGTTTCCGAAGGCGGGGCTTTCCCTGACACCGCAACAACTGTCCGCCGAGGTGCTGAAGTCGCTGCGGGCCGACGCCGCGCACGTGTTCGGCGAGGCACCGCCGGCGGCGGTCATCACCGTTCCCGCCGCGTTCCGCCTGCACGAGAACAACGCGACCGGTGAGGCGGCGGCGCTGGCCGGGTTCGGCAACTGCCCCCTGGTCCAGGAACCGACGGCGGCGGCGTTCGCCTTCGGCTTCCAGAACGAGAGCACCGACGCGTACTGGATGGTGTTCGACTTCGGCGGCGGCACGTTCGACTCCGCGATCGTCAGCACCCACGACGGCGAGCTGCGCGTGCTCGACCACGCGGGCGACCCGCACCTCGGCGGCAAGCTGATCGACTGGGCGATCGTGGAACGGCTGCTCGTGCCGGCGGTGGAGGCCGGTCTGGGCGTACGTGACGTGCGCAGGGACGACCCGTTGTGGCGAGGCAACTTCGCGCTGCTCAAAGACGCGGCCGAGAGGGCGAAGATAGCGTTGTCGCGCAACGAGGTCGCCGAGGTGGACGTCGAACTCGAAGTCGGCGGCCGCAAGGTGGTGTTCGACCACGCGCTGCACCGCGACGAAGTCGACCGCGTCGCCGAGCCGTACTACCTCCGCGCGATCAACCTGTGCCGCGAAGCACTCACCGCGGCCGGACTGGGCACCGGTGACATCGACAAGTTGCTGCTGGTCGGCGGGACGACGTTGGCTCCGGGCCTGCGCGAACGGCTCGCGGATCCCGCGGTGGGCCTCGCCATCGACCTGGATCACAGCCAAGACCCGAGCACGGTGGTCGCGCGCGGCGCGGCCGTGTTCGCGAGCACCGTCCCGCTGGACCGCCCGAAAGCGCGCGCGATCGCGGGCGAGTTCACCGCCGACCTCCGCTATCCCCGCACCACGAGCCTGGACATCGTCCCGGTCCAGGGGAGGTTCGAGAGCACGACCGAGCAGGACTGGTCGCGGTTCCACGTCGTGCTGGACAACGAAAGCGGCACACCGCCGTTCCGCACGCCGCAGGTCAGCCTCGACGCGCAAGGCACGTTCGTCACCGAGGTGAAGCTGAACGAGCGCACGACATCGGCGTTCGCCTTGCTGCTCATCGATGCCGATGGCATGCGGTACAAGGTGAACCCGCCCGTTGTGTCGATCACGCACGTGACCAACGAGCTCGGCGGGCAGGTGCTGACCAACTCGCTCGGACTGTCCGAAGCGGACGGGACCTTCGCTCCGATCCTGCGCAAGGGAGCCCGCCTGCCGGCCGCGATGTCCGGCACCTTCTACACCACGATCGCCCTGCACCGCACCGACTCCGACGCGGTCATCCGCATTCCGCTCGTCGAGGGCGAGCGAACGCGCGCCGACCGCAACCTGCGCATCGGCCTGATCGAGATCCGGCCCAAGGACGTCCGCGTCGACCTGCCGAGCGGCAGCGAGGTCGAGATCACCGTCGAGGTGGACGAGTCGCGGCGAGTCACCGTTGTCGCCGACGTGCCGCTGGTGGACGAGCAGTTCGAAGCCGAGATCGATCTCTCCCGCGTGCGTCCGCCCGACGCCGCCGCGCTGGAACGCGAGCTGCGCGAGGTGCACGGCCGATTGGCCGCGTTGCAGGAGAACGGCCGCGTGCCGGCGCAGGCCCGCCGGAAGCTCGACCAGTTGGAAGGCGAGCAGATGCTGCCGCTGGCACGCGACGAGGTCCGTGCCGCAGCCTCGGACCACGGCAGCGCGGCAGCCGCGGACCAGCGTCTGCGGGACGTCCACGCCGTGCTGGACGAGGTCGAGGAGCAGTGCGATCTGCGCGCCCTGCTCGACGAGCTGGACGAAGAGATCACGCACTGCCGGGAACTGCTCGACCGCAAGGGTGCCGCCGACGACCACCTGGAACTGGCCGACGTCGAACGCCGCGCAGCCGACCTCCGCTCCGATCCAGACCGCGCCGCCGTCGAGGAGCTGCTCAACCGAGCCGTCCACCTCGCGACCACGGTGATGAAGCGCGACGAGACCTACGACATCGCCATCTTCCAGCACTTCCGCTCCAACCTGCCGAGGCTGTCCCAGCCGGTGCGGGCCCGAGCGCTGATCGCCGAAGGGAACCAGGCGCTCGCCGAGGGCAACTGGCGCATCCTGCCCGTGATCAACCAGGAGCTGCGCGGGCTGTGGCCCGCCGGTCGGCAGGACCGCTCGCCGGGTGGCGTCCGCAGCATGAACGGACGGCAACGATGAACGCCGTTTCCCACGCACGCGACGTCGACCGGGCACGAGCCGCGGATCTGGCACGGGTAGGTGATCACGCCGCGGCGAAGCTCATCCTCAACGGCCTCGGACGTGATCCGGCCACGCTGGACCTGCTCGCCAGAGTGCACGCCCAGCGAGGCGACCTGGCCGAGGCGGCGGCCGTGTGGGCCGAGGTCCTGTCCGTGGATCCGGAACACGCCTCGGCACTGGCCGGCACGCGGTTGATCTCCGACATCACCAGGGGAGGACGCCGTGCCCACCCGGTGCCGGTCGCCCTCATCGGCGGCTCGCTGGCGCTCGTCACCGCCGCGCTGGCTGCCGCACTCCTCCCGATCACCTCCACCCACGACGAGCAACCGCCCGACGCCCGCACCTCGACACCGGCGGCAACCCAGCAGGTGTCCACCACCCCGGTCTCCCCGGACCCGGCGCTGATGGCCTCGCTGGCGACCCCGGACGTACGCGTCGAACCCACCGGCACCGGTGTCCGCGTGGTGTTCCAGCAGGGGATGTTCCTGCCCGACAGCACCTCGCTGAGCCCACAAGGGCGGCGGCAACTGGAACGCTGGGGACAGGTGCTGCGCGGCAAAGAGGTTCGCGTGACGGTGCTGGGGCACGGTGTGGCGGTACCCGGTGGTCCTACGACCGGCGGATCGGCGACGGCCGTGGCGAGGGCGGCCGCCGCCGTCGAGGTGCTCGCGGTGGCGGGCGAGCAGCCGCCGACCGCGTTCGTCCTGCGGTCGGCCGAGCAGTCGAGCGCCCCGCACGCGGGCGCGGACCCCGCTCTGAACCGGACGGTGACTCTTCAGGTCGACCCGCGGTAGCCACTCAGTGATCAATCCGGAATGAGTGCGCGCAGGCAGATGATCGAGCAGGCGAGGCTGAGCATGGCTTGGTGGACGCCGTCTCGTCGTTCGGTGCGGACGCGGAGTCGTCGCAAGCCTTTGAGCCAGGCGCAGGTGCGTTCGACCGGCCAGCCAGCGGACTGTGCCGAGACCGGATCCGTGTGCGACGCCGCGTCGGGCGATGACGGGTGTGATGCCGCGGTCGCGGACCAGGCGCCGGTACTTGTCGTGGTCGTAGTCGTGGTCGGCGTAGATCCGCCGGGGCCGTCGGCGTGGCTTTCCGACGACTCCGTGGATCAGTGGGATGGCGTCGATGAGCGGGATGAGCCGGGTGACGTCGTTGTGGTGGCCGCCGGTCAGGGGCGCGGCCACGGCATCCCGGTGGCGTCGCTGACCAGGTGGTGCCGGGGACCGGGCTTGCGCCGGTCGACCGGGCTCGGGCCGGCGTGGGTCCCCCTGTGAGGGCGCGCGGGGTGGGTGAAGTCGACCAGGGCCGCCGACAGGTCCAGCCCCGGTAGCGCCACCGAACACGTCCGCGACGTGTATCCAGAGTGCCTCGGGGCGCCGTCGTGCACGACGAGACCTGAAGCTGGGCGAGTTCGCGATCGGGATCGGTGATGCGGAGCGCAGGCACGAGCTGCCGTCCGTACCGAGCGACGGAATGCTGTGCGCGGACTTCGCGGCGCTGCCGCCGCTCGCGCGCTCCTGCCGGTCACCGAGAACCACTCGGCCTGCGCGTGGGCGAGTGCGACGCACCCGGCGTACCGAGCAGGTAGGACTGATCCGCATCCCCGAGGTGAACGGTGGCGACGATGACGAGCCGGATCGGGAACCCGTCCGAGACATCAAGAACCGACGGGCCGAACCAAGGCTGAGCGCACTGGGCTCACCACTGAGCCGGCGACTCTTGAGGAGCAGGCCGACAACCGGTGGAACCCTGATCTGCTTCGCCTCCTGCCGGTCAACAGGAGCGATCTCGAAGAACCGCCGGAGGCACCGCAGCGGCTCGCCGCTGGCGGTGTAGGCGTCCAGCCGGCCTCGGTCGGCCGGTCGAACCGGACCGGACCGTCGTGCTCTCCCAGCCGCTGTCCTGCTGCTCGGCCTTGCCGTCCTTCGGCAGGATCACGGCATAGCCAGTAAGCGGTTCGCTGTGGTTGCCCGCCATCAGCGTCCAGCGTTCCTTGGCCCGCTCCTGGATATCCGGACTGCCGAGGATCTCACCGCCGGTGGACAACATGGAGTCGCACACGACGACCACCGCGTCCTTGTGCTCGGTCGAAACCGCGACAGCCTTGGCCTTCACTTCGGCGGGAACCGTGACGAGGTCGTGGTGGCTCACGTCCGGCGGCACGGCCTGGATGGCGTCCCCGTCCAAACCTGACACCTGGACGACAGAGTCGGTACCGGCCTGCCGGAGCACACCGAGCCGGGCGGGGATGCTGAGGCGAAGATGAAGCGCACGCTGCCGGGTTACGCATGGACAGGCGATGTACGGGAAATGCACCGCGCCGGGCAACAGTCGGGTCATGACAACCTCGAAGGTGGACCTGCGCAGGATTCTTCTCTACTCGATGTCCGGCGGGGTGCTGACCGCGGCGTTCGGGGTGCTGGGTTCCGGAGTGGCGGATGCGGAGCCTCGCAACACGGCCACAATTGGCAACCACCGCGCACCTGCCAAGCAACCGTCGCGGAGTGCCGGTGATCAGCGAAAGCTGGATGCGAGCCAGGCGGGCAACAACGAAAAACTCCACAAGATGCGCCAGAAAGCACAATCCCGCAAGGCAGCCGAGGACAAGCGGAAAGCCGAACTGCGAGACACCAAAGGCATGCAGCAAAAGCTGGACGCCAGCCAGGCCGGCAACAACGAAAAACTCCACAAGATGCGCCAGAAAGCACAATCCCGCAAGGCAGCCGAGGACAAGCGGAAAGCCGAACTGCGAGACACCAAAGGCATGCAGCAAAAGCTGGACGCCAGCCAGGCCGGCAACAACGAAAAACTCCACAAGATGCGCCAGAAAGCACAATCCCGCAAGGCAGCCGAAGACAAGCGGAAAGCCGAACTGCGAGACACCAAAGGCATGCAGCAAAAGCTGGACGCCAGCCAGGCCGGCAACAACGAAAAACTCCACAAGATGCGCCAGAAAGCACAATCCCGCAAGACAGCCGAAGACAAGCGGAAAGCCGAACTGCGAGACACCAAAGGCATGCAGCAAAAGCTGGACGCCAGCCAGGCCGGCAACAACGAAAAACTCCACAAGATGCGCCAGAACCAGGCGGCCAGGGCTGCGGCCGAGCGGGAGCGCAAGAGAGCGTTGAAAGCCGAGGCCGATGAGCACGCTGGCCGGGGTGGCGCCCCGCCCGCGCCTGGTTCGAAGACGCTTCGGCAGGCTCTGCGTGAGCAGCAGGAGCGGAAGCAGGCCCAAGGCAGGCTGCGGATGGGGAACCCTGACGCCTTCCCCGCCCCGGCGGCACGTCCGCCCACTGCGCAGGAGCGGATCACCGCCGGATACCGGCACGCGGCCACCGGAATCGGGAAGAACATCAAGGACGACTACAAAGACCCGGCCAAGCACCTGATGATGAACATGGGTGTGCTCGCCGAGGTCCCTGGTGAACTGAAGGCTCAGCACAGGGAGTTCCGGAACCAGCAGGGGATGAGGCCCGACCGGAATCTCGCGAGGGAGGCGACCAGGCTCACCCGGATGGGAGCCATCGGCGGCGCGGTCGGCGCCGGGATGGGCTTCGCCTATGACGTCGGCAACGGAAAGCCGGCGAGCAAGGCGGCATCAGGAACCCTGGCCGGAACGCTAGGTTCCTTCGGCGGGAAGGCCGTGGGGTCGAAGGTCGCGGCGAAGGTGGCGACGAGCGTGCTGGCTCGCGTGGCAGCCAGCGCCGCGACCGGTGCGACGGTAGGGGCAATGGGCGGCCCTGTAGGTGTCGTCGGCGGCGTTGTCGGAGGTGCGTTGGTTGGTCTGGCCGCGAGTGCTGCCGCCGAGTACGCCTACGACCAGATCGTGGGGCCGGAAACCGAGTGATCACCTGTGGGGCGTCGCGTCCGCGAGCAACGCCCCAGGCGAGGCGAGCACCTGCTCGCCTCGCCGCGACGGCGGCGCGGGGGCTGCTGAGCCCGATCTCGTGGCCGCATCATTGGATGTGGGTGGTGCCGCACCGCTCACGAGTCATATTCGAAGGCGATCAGGCCAGGTCACGCCGATTCGGCACCGTTCAGCAAGTTCACCCGTTCGTGGTGACCCCTATTTGCCCTCAGTCAAAACGCAGGAGCCAGTGACTCCTTCTTCACTCCTTCATCCGCCTTTAGATCATGGAATGTTGATCAAGCGGAGATCGTTTCAAGCACACGAAAAACCCCGCTGACCTGGGCTTCACCCAGAACCAGCGGGCTGATCCAGACCGTCGGGACGACAGGATTTGAACCTGCGACCCCTTGACCCCCAGGGTGGGGCCAGACAGCAACCCGACCTGCAGAAACGCAAAACAACAGATCGCGGCGGCGCAGTTGGATGCACTTGAGCGCAGCTCGATCCTGTTGCCATACCTTGACCTCTCCCAATTTCCTCCCGCATTCCTCCCATTGCGGACAGGTATCGACCGCGACCTTTTCGAGCGGTACAGGATCGATGCGATGCGGAAATGCTCCTGCGAGGGAGGTGATCGACAACCCTTCAACAAGACCCACGTCAAGATTCGATCACTTGAGTCGAACGGCACTACCCATTCGATTCGAAACGCGAAAACTCAGGGATTCCGACTCAAGGGCAGTCTCGGCGGCGCAGATGTCGATACCACCCAAATGATCGCCCACCCGTACCACTCCATGGACAGTTCGATAACTCACGAACCGCCGAGCGGAAGAAGGCATGTAACGATGCCTTGGCAGCGAGCTCGTCGATCAGTGGATCATCTACCGGCGGGCGAGGTCCACATGTGCTGCACGCACACGATCGGCACGATCGCCTGAGCTTCGGCGACCTGGTCTGCAGTGGCGTCGGAAACGCCGGGCGCCGGATCAGCCGTGTTGCCGGAACTCGACCAGGGTGCCGTTACTCCATGACCGCCAGCAGAGCGAGCGTCGGGTCACCGAGCTTCTCGTGGGCACCTCACCTCTCCCGCAATCACCTGCCCACACAGCGGGGCGGACCTCCTCGCTGGCAACCACGCCCAGCATCGCCTCGACACCGAAGGGGCGAATCAGCAAGTTAATGCCCTGCGAACCCTTATTCATATCCATGAATCAGCCAGGTGGTCGCCAGGAAGTCACGTCGCGCTCGCGCAATCAAGGCGCGCGGTGTTCATAACCGTGAATTTTATTGCCAGTCGTGCAACGTTGCGCAATACTCGCTGGGAGCGTTCCCAGCGACGCCGCCACAGCGATAAGTCGCTGGGAATCCGTCAGACAGTCCTGCTCGCAAGGAGGCGACGCAAGAATCTGCGTACGGACAAGCGCGCGACAAAGCGAATCACCGGCTTTCCGCCGGTATTGCCGCCGCCTCCACCTCGAGTTCGACCTCCGACGTCGCCCAGCGGTGATCAACCCGGTGCGGCAGGGGCGTCGTCTGCTTGAAAGTACCGACCGAGCACACCGCCGCGAGTGCGACCACACCCGTCCAACCTTCGAAGACGCAGGAGACGAAATGAAACGATCAGTCGCATGGCGGATCCCCGCAGTCGTGGCCGCGTTGGCCGTCACGACCTCGACCAGCGCGGTGCTGGCGATGTCACCGGCGTCGGCGGCGGCCGGCGCCGCGACCGGCTACGCGTCCCAGAACGGCGGCACCACCGGCGGCCAGGGTGGGGCGACGGTCCGGGCCACCACGGGAACCCAGATCCACCAGGCCCTGTGCAGCCGGGCGAGCAGCAGCACGCCGATCATCATCGAGGTCTCGGGCACGATCAACCACGGCAACACCGCCAAGGTCTCGGGCAACAGCTGCGAAACCGCTGCCGGCGTGATCGAGCTCAAGCGGATCAGCAACGTCACCATCATCGGCGTCGGCGGCGGAGCCGTCTTCGACCAGCTGGGCATCCACATCCGCGAGTCCCGCAACATCATCATCCGGAACGTGACCGTCCGAAACGTCAAGAAGTCGGGCTCTCCCACGTCCAACGGCGGCGACGCCATCGGGATGGAGAGCAACGTCCGCAACGTCTGGGTCGACCACGTCAACCTTCTTGCGTCGGGCGGTGAGTCGGAAGGCTTCGACGGCCTGTTCGACATGAAGAACAACACCCAGTACGTGACCCTGTCCTACAGCACCCTGCGCAACTCCGGTCGCGGCGGGCTCGTCGGGTCCAGTGAGAGCGACCGCTCGAACGGGTTCATCACCTACCACCACAACCTCTACGAGAACATCGACTCCCGGGCGCCTTTGCTGCGGGGCGGCATCGCCCACATGTACAACAACCACTACGTGAGCCTCAACGAGTCCGGCATCAACTCCCGGGCCGGCGCCAAGGCCAAAGTGGACAACAACTACTTCAAGAACTCCCATGACGTCCTCGGCACCTTCTACACCACCGAGGCCGGCTACTGGCAGGTCAGCGGCAACGTCTTCGACAACGTGACGTGGTCCGCCCCGAGCAGCGATCACAAGCCCGCCGGTCCCGAGGTCAAGTCCACCACCACCGTCTCCGTGCCCTACAACTTCACCCTCGACCAAGCCAACTGCGTGCCGAACATCGTCAGCCGCACGGCGGGCGCCAACACGGGTCTGAGGGAGTCGGACGGCAGCTGCTAGGAAGGCTTCGCACGTTCGGTCGAGCAAGCGGACACTGACCTCCCCGGTCGAATATGACGTCGAACGAATCGCCGTATCTGCCATCGCGATGTGGATCATCGATCATGCCAGGGGCGGTATCTGGATGCTGATGGTCGCGCGAACGCTGTAGTCGTGTAGCCGGACGACGAGCTGGATGATGCCGAACAGCCTGTGCAGCAAGGGCGCCAGAGCGCGTGGAAAACAGTCACCGGGTCCGGCCCGGTACGCCACGCCCCTGGCGCCGCGGGGTGTTCGCCGACCGGGTCGAGGTCCCGAACTGCTGCGCGACGACGCGCTGCGGGCGAGCCTGCTCGACACCTGACGTGAACCCGGCGCCGCCCACCCCCGTCGAATTCATTCGACACTATTCTCCACAACCTCGAATTAATCGTCCGAAAGGACTATCCGAACACCACTGAAAAGCAATCCTCCAGACCACGTATGTGAACCGGTTCTCATATGTGACGCGACGTTGACACGCCCGAAACACGAGTCCTATGGTCCGAATCAGGAAAGTGATTTCCCAACGCCGCCGCCGTTGCGCAGCAGCATTCTCGAAAGGACCACCAAATGCGGACGCACGTCGGGTACGAACGCGCCCTCGCACGGGTCGCGGTGGTAGTGGCCCTGGTGGCCGCCGCGGTCGGAGCACCGCCCGCAATGGCGGCCGGGCCCGCCGCCGACGGGTTCGCCGGGGTGACCGCGCTGGGGCAGGGCGGGACCACCGGCGGGGCGGGGGGCGCGGTGGTCACGGCGACGACCACCGCGCAGTTCCTGGACTACATCGCTCGACCTGAACCGCTGGTGGTGCAGGTCCGCGGCACTATCGTGCTGCCCACCGGCACCAGGGACGGGATGCACGACATCGCTTCCGACAAGACGATCGCCGGTCTCGGCGGTGACGCACGGCTGGTCGGCGGCGGGCTGAACATCGGGCTCCCGGTGGACGACGACGTGATCTCGCCGCCCGCGAACGCGGTGCACAACGTGATCATCCGGAACCTGTCGATCACCGGCGCCACCGATGACCTGATCAACGTGCAGATGTTCAGCCACCACATCTGGATCGACCACAACGACTTCTCCGACGGTGATGACGGAGCCGTCGACATCAAACGCGGGTCCGATTTCATCACCGTTTCCTGGAACAGGTTCCACGACCACGACAAGACGTTGTTGCTCGGGCACGACGACGACAACGCGGCGCAGGACGCAGGGCGTCTCAGGGTGACCTACCACCACAACTACTTCGACGGTTCCGATCAGCGCAACCCGCGAGTCCGCTTCGGCGAGTCGGTGCACGTCTACAACAACTACTACCGGGACAACAGCTACGGCGTCGCGTCGGCGATGAACGCGGGCGTGGTGCTGGAGGGCAACTACTTCTTCAGCGTCAACAACCCCGGCCGGGTCGACTTCAGCGGTGACCTCGGTCGGATGGTCGCCAGGGACAACGTCCTCGTCGAGTGCAACCACGAGATCGAGGTGCGCGGGTCCGTCGTCGAGCCGCGCACCTACTACGCCTACACACCGCACCGGGCCGTCGAGGTCCCGACCGTCGTGCCCGCCGGTGCGGGTGTCGGCCGAGTCTGAGGAGGACGGGCACATGAGCAGCATCAGCCGGCGGGCGCTCCTCGCGGGCGCCGCCGCGACCGCGCTGGCCACGACCACCAAGCCCGCGTGGGCGGTCCCGTTCGCCACCGCCGACGGTTTCGCCGGGGTGAACTCGCTCGGCCAGAACGGCACCACCGGCGGCGCGGGCGGGCCGGTCGTCACGGTGCGGGACGCGGAGGCGTTCCTGGACTACTGCGACCGCAACGAGCCGTACGTCATCCAGGTCGACGGGGTGATGCGGATCAGCAGCAAGCAGGGCGTGCGGTCGAACAAGACGATCATCGGGCAGGGGGCGACGGCCGAGATCACCGGTGGCGGCCTCGACCTGTACCGCAGGCAGAACGTGATCATCCGCAACCTCCGGTTCACCGGTGCGGACGACGACGCGATCAGCATCCAGCAGTCCTCGCACCACGTCTGGATCGACCACTGCGACTTCAGCGGCGGCGCCGACGGGCTGATCGACATCGTTCGCGGCGCCGACTACATCACCGTCTCGTGGAACCACTTCCACGACCACAGCAAGACCGCGCTGCTGGGCCACTCCGACTCCAATGCGGGCCAGGACACCGGCAAGCTCCGGGTGACGTTCCACCACAACTTCTTCGACGGCACCGCGCAACGGCACCCGAGGGTCCGCTTCGGCGAGCCGGTCCACGTCTACAACAACTACTTCCGCAACAACACCCTCTACGGCGTCGCGTCGACCGAGAACGCGGGAGTCCTGGTCGAGGCCAACTACTTCGAGGACGTCCCCCACCCGATCTACTCCGGCTACGACGAGAGCGGGCCGGGGCGCGTGGTCGAGCGCGGCAACGTCTACGTCCGCTCCGGCATCCCCGAGACGCTCGGCACCGTGGTGGAGCCGCGCACCTACTACGCCTACACCCCCGACAGCGCCGCCAGCCTGCCCGGCACCGTTCCGGCGGGCGTCGGCGTCGGCCGGATCTGACCAGACGCGGAGGAGAACCATGAGCCCCATCAACCGACGGCGGCTGCTCGCGGGCGCGGCGCTGACCGCCTTCGCCGCCACCGCGCCGCGCGCCGCGTGGGCCGGCCCGGCCGCCGACGCCGTGGCCGACGGCTTCGCGGGCGTGACCGCGCTGGGCCAGAACGGGACCACCGGCGGCGCGGGCGGCCAAGCCGTCACCGTGACGACCGCGGAGGCGCTGCGGGACTACGTCGGGCGCAAGGAGCCCTACGTCATCTCGGTGTCCGGTCGCATCGAGGTCGACGGCATGCTGACCGTCGTCGCGAACAAGACGATCTTCGGGATCGGCTCCACCGCCGAGATCACCGGCGGTGGGCTGCAACTGGGCTCGACCACCCGTCCCGGCAACAACGTGATCATCCGCAACCTGCGCTTCACCGACGCCTCGGACGACTCCATCAGCGTCACCAACTCCGCGCACCACGTGTGGATCGACCACTGCGACCTGTCGCGCGGCTTCGACGGCCTGCTCGACATCAAGCGGCAGTCCGACTACGTCACGGTGTCGTGGAACCACTTCCACGACCACAGCAAGGCCGCGCTGCTGGGCCACTCCGACAGCTACACCGCCGACCGCGGCAAGCTGCGCGTCACCTACCACCACAACTTCTTCGACCGCACCGACCAGCGGCACCCGCGCGTGCGGTTCGGCGAGCCCGTTCACGTCTACAACAACTACTACCGCGGCAACTCCCTCTACGGCGTCGCGTCCACAGAGGACGCCGGGGTGCTGGTCGAGGCCAACTACTTCGAGAACGTCGCCCACCCGGTCCTGTCCGGCTACGACAAGAGCGGACCGGGCCGCGTGGTGGAGCGCGGCAACGTCTACGTCGGCTCCGGTACACCGCAGACCCTCGGCACCGTCGTCGAACCCCGCACCTACTACGCCTACTCGCTCGACCACGCCGCCGACGTACCAGCGCTCGTCACCGCGGGCGCGGGCGTCGGCCGAGTCCAACGGAGGACTTCATGAGGAGGACAAGCGCTCTCGCGCTCGCCGCGGTGCTCGTCGGCGGTGCCACGCCGGTGGTCACCGCGCCCGCGTCCGCCGCCGAGGCCGCGCCCATCGGGTTCGCCTCGGTGACGGCACTCGGCCAGAGCGGGACCACCGGCGGCGCCGGAGGACCGGAGGTCACGGTCTCCACGGCGGCCGACTTCACCACCGCCATCAAGGCCGACGGCCCGCGCGTGGTCCGCGTGCAGGGCATGATCACGTTGGCAGCTGGCATGTACGACGTCTCCTCGGACAAGACGGTCATCGGCGTCGGCGCGAACTCCGGCATCACCGGCGGCGGGCTGAACATCGGCCTGCCGGTCAGCTCGGTGACCACGCCCCCGGCGAACGCCGTGCACAACGTGATCATCCGCAACCTGGTGTTCCGCAACGCCAGCGACGACTCGATCAACGTGCAGATGTTCTCCCACCACGTCTGGATCGACCACAACGACCTGTCCACCGGCAAGGACGGCCTGATCGACATCAAGCGCGGGTCCAGCTACGTGACCGTGTCGTGGAACCACACCCACCACCACACCAAGAACATGCTGCTCGGCCACGACGACGGCAACGCCGCGCAGGACACCGGCCACCTCAAGGTGACCTACCACCACAACTTCTTCGACCGGACGCCGCAACGCAACCCGCGCACCCGCTTCGGCAACCCGGTCCACGTGTTCAACAACTACTACATCGCCAACAGCGACACGGGCGTCGCCTGCCAGAACAAGTCCGGCTGCTGGGTCGAGGGCAACTACTTCGAGAACGTCGAGGAGCCCATGACGAACAGCTACGCGGGCCCGAAGGGCAGCATCGTCGAGCGGGACAACGTCTACGTCAACAGCGGCAAACCGGTGGTGGGCGGCAGCGTGGAGGACCCGCGCGGCTACTACGCCTACACCCTGGACACTCCGGCGAACGTGAAAACGCTGGTAACCCAGGGCGCGGGAACCGGCAAGATCTGAGCGGCGGCCAGGTCGTCCGGGGCGGACAGGAACGGGGAGTGCGACGTCGGCAGCTCCACGACCGTGGTCGCACGGGCCGAGACGGCGTCGATCTCCTCGACGAAGCGGCGCTGCAACGCGGGCAGAAAGACCCGGTCGCCGGTGCAACGACGCACATGTGAGACACCTGGCCGTAGCGTCTCGTTGACAAGGACTAAAGCTCGCGATCGGGTGGGTCTGCTGCACGAGTAGGTGACAGTGGTAGTCACGCAGCCAGACTGACTGGCGTGGTCATAATTGCTTCGTATTCGATGGGTGTTGCCCAGCCACCGCAGGAAGATCCCGCCGTCGTGGGTGAACGTCCCGGTGATGTTGTCCAGCAGCGCGAAGTTGCCGCCCGGCTCGAAACCGGACGTGGTCAGCAGGTCTTGCTGCGTCTTGGTGGCGCTGATCAGCAGCCACGCTAACGGCACCAGCGTGTACAGCAGGTACACCGCCATCGCCGCGGTCAGCACCCTGGACTTGCGTGGCCGAAGCGGGGAGTGGGTCGTCACCACGGTGCTCACACCCTTCCGGGAGCCGCGCAGCTGCACGACGTAGGCGATGATCGCGGTGATGACGCCCATGACGGTCGCGACGGTGGCCGAGCAGTTGTACTGCTGGCCGCTGAAGGAGAGGTTGTGGGCGTACACGTTGGGCGTGTAGTAGGTGCTGATCGCGTTGGGCGCCAACGACCGCAGGATGTTGGGCTCGTTGAACAGCTGGAAGCTGCCGATGATCGAGAAGATCGTGGCGATCATCAACGCACCGCGGATGGCGGGCAGCTTGACGCTGACCACCGTGCGCAACCCCCCGCGCCGTCGATCGCCGCGGCCTCGTACGGGTCGTGCGGCACGACCTTGAGCGCCGAGTACGGGATCAGCATGTTGTGGCCGACGAACTCCCAGGTCACGATGTTGCCGATCGAGGCGAGGACCCAGTCGCGCGACAGCGGCTCGGCCACCCGCCGCCCCAGCCACGCGTTGAGGTCCGCGGCCAGGCCGAAGTTGTCGCCGTAGATGAAGCCCACATCAGTGCCGCCACCACACCCGGCACCGCGTACGGTAGCAAGATCACGATCCGGAACAGCCCCGCCGCGTGCGGCCGTGCGCTGTCGATGGCCAACGCCGCCACCAGCGCCAACCCCGGCATCACCGGCACCTGAACCAGCAGGAACACCAGCACCCGCAGGAACGACTCCCAGAACTTCGCGTCGCCCAGCACGGCCGCGTAGTTGTCCAGTCCCACGAACTCCGTACCGCCGAAGAACACCTGCTCGCGGAACAGGCTCAACCACATCGCATAGGCGATCGGCGCCAGGACACCAAGGCGAACACCAGCAGGAACGGCGCGACGAACACCCAACCTCGGTGATCCACGCGCAGGCGACGAGAGGGCCCGCGGGTCGGGCGCGCCGAACGTGCCGGCGGAACCTGGACCGGCGGCGAGATGGACGTCATCGTCCCTCCTCCAGTGTGGAGTATCGATTCAGCCGGGTGGCGTTCCGGACTCCACCGTCCACTCGCGACAGCGATGCCAGTCCGGGTGACGGCGGGGAACCACTTCTTGGCACACCGTCAGCGGCCCGACACGGTGAAGCCGTGCTCATGGCCGTACCGGGTGATGGATTCCTGCCACTGGCTCAAGCCCGTCCCCAGGTCCGACTCACCGGTGATCGCCTTCCCGACGGTGTTGTCGAAGACCGTGTTGGCGTACTCCTGGTAGGGCAGGTACTGCCAGCCGGTGCCCACTCGCCGCGACGCCTCGGCGAAAACCCGGTTCGCGGGTTGGCCGCCGAAGAAGGCGACGGGCTGCTCGCGGAACGCGGGATCGTCCAGCAGGGCCTTGGTCGCCGGGAACAGGCGCACGTCGGCGTTCAGCGACGCCGCGCCCTCGGGGTCGGAGTTGAGCCACTGGGCGAAAGCGACCGCGGCGGCCTTCTTCTCGCTCTCGGCCGTGACCGCGACCGAGGAGCCACCGTGCTCACCGGCCGTCGGTTCGGCCGCGTTCCACTGCGGCATCGGGGCGACCGCCCACTGTCCACTCGTCCGCGGGATCGACTTCTCCAGGTTCGCCAGCCCCCAGGCACCGGCGAACCACGTGGCGTACCTGCCCTCCGCCATGGAGGTCCACCACTCGTCCGTCCACTCGGTGACGGGCTCGACCGTGCCGTCGTCCAGCATCGCTCCCCACACCTCGGCGAACGCGTCGACGCCGGCGTCCGCGGTGAGGTTGACCCCGATCGACCTGTTCGGCCGGTTGGCGAACGGCCTTCCGCCTGCCTGCCAGATCAGACCGCCCACTGTGCCGAAGTCCACCGGGTCCAAGGAGGTGACGTAGGTGCCTGGTCGATCGCGCTTGAGGCGCTGGGCGGTCCTGCGGTACTCGTCCCACGTCGCAGGTGGCTCCAGGCGCAGCCGGTCGAAGATGTCCTTCCGGTAGAACATCACCATCGGCCCGGTGTCCTGGGGGATGCCGTAGATCTTGTCGTCCACCACGACTTGCGACCACGCCGACGCGGTGAACCGCTCCTCGAGGTCCGCCACCCCGTACGGGGTGAGGTCGGCGATCTGGCCGGAGGTCGCGAACTGCGGCAGGGCGAAGTACTCGATCTGGGCCAAGTCGGGGGCGCCGACCTCCGTGTTGAGCGTGTTCTGGAGCCTGAGGTAGTGGTCCGGCCCCTGACCTGCGTTGACCACGTCGATCTTGATCTTGGGGTGCGCGGTCTCGAACTTGTCGACCGCCTTCTCGATGTTGGGCACCCACGTCCAGAAGGTCAGCGTGGTCGGCTGGTCCAGCGCTGCCCGCACCGCTGCCGCACCGGTCGGCTGCTCGTCGGCGGACCCGCAGCCGGCCAGCACCGCGGCTGCGACGACGAGCACCGCGAGGGTGCGGCGCGGTCGTCTCCCGGAGGGCATGGGGCGGCCTTTCACGGATTTGTCGTGGGGAGGGGATGAGGGCGTCGCCGGTCGCCCGCCGCTGCTGTCTCGGCGGGTCGTCGCACGTCCGCGGTGGTGCGTTCACGCGACGCAGAGCATCGAAGGTGTGCAGCTCCGTGTGACCAGGGGTAGGCCGCCGGTCGAACCCGGTGGCCTACCCCTGGCGCTTCGACGGTCTGCCGTTCAGAACACCTGGACGAGCGACCAGTGCTGCTCGAGGCGGTTCTCGTCCGGCCACTGGATGACCTGTGCGCCGTCGGCGGTCGATCCACCACCGACGCTCAGCAGCTTGCCGCTGTGACGGGCGCGGATCTTGTAGTAGGCGCCCACCGGTTCGAGCCGGAACGACTGGTCGAACGCGGTGTTCTGCACCCACTGCGCCGCGTGCGCCGCGTCGGCCGTGCTCGCGCCGTAGATGGACACCGCCCGGCCGCTGTTGCGGTTGAGCAACGTCCGGTAGCCGTCACCGGTGTCCATGACGTGCCAGTGCTGGTTGAAGCCGCCGTTGTCGGCCCACTGCACGAGGTTGGCGCCGTCGGCCAGGTCGGCGCCGTACGCGTCGAGCACCTTGCCGCTCTGCCGGTTGACCAGCTTGTAGTACGCCCCGGCGGATCGCCCGAAGTCGATGTCGGCGTGGCTGATGGTGCCCGCCCCGGAGAGGATCAGCACTCGGCCGGTGCGCGGCACGTACGTGAGGTTGCGGAAGTAGCCCGCCTGGATGGTGGTGCGCTGCCGCGTCCAGGGGCCGGTGCTGCTGCCGCTGGGGTTGACCCAGACGTCGCCGCTGCCGGATGCGTTGAACATCAGCCGGCCGTCGGGCAGCCGGATGACGACCGGGCTTCCACCGGTGGTGAGCGCGGGGGAACCGGCGGTGACCGGGAGCGCGCTGATGTTGGTTCCCGCCGCACCGCCCACCGAGCGGAAGTCCAGCGGGTTCGACGAGATCTTGTAGCGCACGTTGTCGCCGCCGCCGAAGTACTCGTACGTCATCATCCACCGACCGTCGGTGGTCGGCACCACGTTCGGCATGCCCGGACGGCCGCCGCCGATCTGGCTGACACCGGCAACGGTCTCGGTGAGGCCCGCGACGTCCACCACGGGTGCGCTCCACCCGCTGGAGGTGTAGCCGTTCCAGGTCCGGTGGGCGATGACCTGTCCGTGGGAGTCGGGTGCGGTGCCGTTGTCGGCGCGCATGGTCAGGACACCGGTCGAGGGGTTGTAGCCGGTGAAGTCGTTCTCGTCGGAGTAGTAGGCGACGAGCTGGTTGTTGTACACCATCAGGTACGGCTCCCAGACGGGGTCGACCTGGCGGTAGGTGTTGGCGCGGGCGATGCGCTGGCCGATGGCGCCGGCGCTGCCGCCCTGCCAACCTGCCGTGGTGATGATGTTGAGGAAGTTCCAGGACGCGCCCTGGTCGGTGCTGGAGTACAGGGCGGTCGCCATGTCGCGGCGGTCACCGTCGTTGGTCGGCACCCAGTTCGGGTCGGCTGCCTTCTGCTCGGTGTAGTAGTGGTCCTCCCCCGTCACGGTCGTCGCCAGCAGCAACGTGCCGGCGCTCAGGTTTCCGACGTTCTGGGGAAGGGTGTAGAAGAACGGGCTGCCCCAGTTGCTCGTGTACTTCGCGTGCGCGGGGTTGCTCGACATGTACGCCGGCGCCCGCACCTCGGCCAGTGGCTGCCAGGTCGTGCCGTCGTCGTCGCTCTTGTACACGGGGATGACCTGATCGACCGCCGTGCCAGTCGGGCCGACGAGGGCTCGTTCGAAGCCGGCGACCAGGCGGCCGCTCGGGAGCGCCGCCGACTTGGAGTAGATCGCGCAGTTGCCGAGGCCCTTGGTGCACTGCGCGTTGGCGGGCAGTTGGTAGAGCGTTCGCGGAGTCGGGCTGACGGCCCCGGCGGGAACGGTGGGGATGGTCAACAGCGCCACTCCCATCACCGCGGTCACGGCCCTCGCGAGCCACTTCTTCGTGTTCACGGGCTGTCCAATCGGGATTGTTCGGTTCTCGTGGTGGTGGTCCGGAGCTGGAGGCGGAAAGCCGGGCCACCGGAGCGATCGTCGCCATGTTCACGTAAACATGACTGCGCGGGCATCACTGGCGGCGAGACTTGCCCACGCTTCGCCGCGCCGAAGCCGGCGCGGTTGCCTCGAGGAACGGTGTGCCGTCGGTCGACAGCCCCGAAACGGGGACCGGTGAGTGCGGTGCCTGCCGCAGGATTCTCATCACGTGACCTCTCTCGTGGAGCGCACGGGTCATTCGGCGTGTCGCCGCAGCACGGCCACCGCCCGCGGTGGCAGGACGAGCTGCCGCCCGGAGGCGTCGGGGCCGACGACGATGTCGCCGTCCAGGTCGGGGACGTCGACAGGCTCCTCGGTACGGTTGATCAGGAACCAGAAGGTCGCGTCGTGGCCACCGCGGACGGCCAGCTCGACCCGGCCACGGGCCTCCGGCGGGAGTTCGCTGCGGATGGCGGCCGCGTCCAGCAGCTCCGCCAGCACCGGACGCAGACCCGCGGCCCCGAGGCGGGTGGACACGTACGTGGCCGACCCGGTCGCGGTGACGCGCCTGGTGATCGCGGGCCGATCCGCGTGGTCCCCGGTCTTGTACCAGGCGAGGACCTCCACCTCGGCCGAGGTGACGTCGACGCGGTCGGTCCACATCGTGCCGGTCGTGCCGTTGTCCAGGTCGACCCGCCGGTCGTCGGGCAGGGGGCCGAACTCCTCGATCCGGATGCCCAGCAGTTCCCTCAGCGCGCCGGGGTGACCACCGGTCCAGACGTGGTCGTTCTCGTCGACGACGCCGGAGAAGTACGTCACCGCGAGGTGTCCCCCGTTCGCGACGTAGGTGTTCAGGCGCTCGGACAACGCCGCCGGGACCACGTGCAGCACCGGGGCGACGACGACGTCGTACCCGTCGAGCGGCGTGTGCGCGGGCACCACGTCGACGCGGACGCCGAGGTCGAGGAAGGCCGAGTACCAGTCGAGCGCTTCCTGGCGGTAGTCCAGGAGCGAGGTGGGGTGGGAGTCCTGCTCGGACGCCCACCAGGACTCCCAGTCGAAGAGGATCGCGGCCCGGGCCGGGCGGCGCACCGTGCCCGCGACAGGAGCGAGCTCCTCCAGGGTCCGGCCGAGGTCCTTGACAGAGCGGAAGACCTCGCTGTCCTCCCCGGCGTGCGGCAGCATCGCGGAGTGGTACTTCTCCGCACCGGCGACCGACTGCCGCCACTGGAAGAAGCACACCGCGTCGGCGCCGTGGGCCACGTGGGTCAGCGAGTCGCGGGCCAGCTCGCCCGGTCCTTTCGCCAAGTTGACGGGCTGCCAGTTGACGGCGCTGGTGGAGTGCTCCATCAGGAACCAGGGGCGTCCCGGCGCCAGGTTGCCGGTCAGGTTCGCCGAGAACGACAGCTCGTCGAGCGCCTGCGGCCCGGGGTGCACGTAGTGGTCGTTGGAGACGAAGTCGACCTCGTCCGCCCAGTCCGCGTAGTTCATGCCCTTTATGCCGCGCATGACCATGAAGTTCGTCGTGACCGGCACGTCCGGAGTGAGAGCCCTCAGGAGGTCGCGTTCGGCCCGCAGGTAGTCCTTCAGAGCGTCGGAGGAAAAGCGTTTGAAGTCCAGCTGCTGCGTCGGGTTCGGGTGTGCCGCCGCCTGCCGGGGAGGCAGGACCTGGCCCCAGTCGCTGTAGTGCTGCGACCAGAACGCCGTGCCCCAGGCGGAGTTCAGCTCGTCCAGCGTGCCGTACCGGGCCCGCAACCACGTCCGGAACGCACGCGACGCGTCGTCGGAGTAGTCGTAGACGTTGTGGCAGCCCAACTCGTTGGACACGTGCCAGGCCGCCAGCGCCGGGTGGTCCGCGTACCGCTCGGCCAGGGCGCGCACCAGGCGCAGCGCGTGCTCGCGGAAGACGGGCGAGGTCGGCCGCCAGTGCTGGCGAGCACCCGGCCACACCGTCGCGCCGGTCCGGTCCACGGGCAGGACCTCGGGGTGTTCGGTGGTCAACCACGGTGGTGGCGAGGCCGTCGCCGTCGCGAGGTCCACGGCGATGCCGCCCGCGTGCAGCAGGTCCATGACGGTGTCGAGCCACGTGAAGTCGCAGGCGTCCCGGGTTGGCTGGAGCCGCGCCCACGAGAAGATCCCCAGCGACACGATGTTCACCCCGGCCGCCCGCATCGCCCGGACGTCGTCGTGCCACACCTCGGCGGGCCACTGCTCCGGGTTGTAGTCGGCGCCGTAGGCCAGCCGCGCCCTGGCGGTCGCATCGGGCCGGCGTAGCCAGCGAGGGGCAGGACGAGGGGCCACTGCTGCTCCTGACGTTTGGAGTGCACCACGAGTGGTCGATCGCTTGGCCACCCGCTTCATGTTTACGTCAACATGGCCGTGGGCACGCGCTCGCAACCCTTTGGAGGACAAGCGATCGACAAAGGAGTCCGCCACAGGCCGACGCGAGCGCCGACGGCCCATGTTAACGTGAACATCGAGCCGATAGTGTCACCGTGACACACGGTCGTCAAGACCCGACGCGTCAGTAGCAGGCGCCCGTCGAGGAAGGCGGTAGGCGATGAGCGCCGCGGAAAAATCGTCAGGAACGACACCACCGGCCTCCTCCGGCCGCCGGGGTCGCACGAAACGCGGGGTGTCCATCGGCGACGTGGCGAGACTGGCCGGCGTCTCGTCGCAGACGGTGTCCCGGGTGTCCACCGGTCATCCCAGGGTGATCCCCTCGACCCGTGACCGCGTGCTCGCCGCGATGAAAGAGCTGGGTTACCGACCCAACAGCGCCGCGCGCGCCCTGAGGATGGGCGAGTTCCGCACCCTCGGCGTCGTGCTCTTCACGCTGTCGAGCACGGGCAACAGCCGCACCGTCGAGGCGATCGCCGACCACGCCGCCGCGGAGGGCTACGCGATCACGCTCATCCCCGTCGCGAGGCCGACCCAGGACGACGTGCTCGGGGCGTTCACCCGCCTGGAAGAACTGGCGGTGGACGGGGTCGTCGTGATCATGGAGGTGCACCTGCTGGACACCGCCACGGTGACGCTGCCACCCGGCGTGCAGCTCGTCGTGGTCGACTCCGACGCGGGAGACCACTACGCCGTGGTCGACAGCGACCAGTACGACGGCGCGAGGCAGGCCGTCCGCCACCTGCTGGACCTGGGGCACCGCACGGTCTGGCACGTCGCCGGTCCGGCCGGGTCGTTCTCCGCCGAACGCCGCGCCCACGCCTGGCGCACGACCCTGAAGGAGGCAGGCCGCCGCGTTCCGCGCATAGAGCAGGGCGACTGGTCGGCTGCCTCCGGCTACCAAGCCGGCCTTCGACTGGCCGAACGACCAGGGTGCACCGCCGTGTTCGTCGCCAACGACCAGATGGCGCTGGGCGTGCTGCGCGCCTTCCACGAACACGGTCGCACCGTGCCCGACGACATCAGCGTGGTCGGGTTCGACGACATCCCCGACGCCGGCTACTTCATCCCACCGCTGACCACGGTCCACCAGGACTTCGCCGAGGTGGGGCGGCGCTGCGTCCAGCGCCTGCTCCAGCAGATCCGCCATGCGGGCAACGGCTCCGACGCGGGCCTGGTGCCCACCCAGCTGGTCGTCCGCCACAGCACGGCGCCACCCCGCCGCGCGCGGTGACGCGAGCGGCGGGGCTCCTCGTGCCGCGAACCGTCAGGCAGGCGCCTGGCGCCAACGCTGGTTCGTGCCGCCGCCGCACGTCCACTGGACGAGCAGCGTCCCGCTGGTCGGGCTGTACGACGGGACGTCGAGGCACTTGCCACTGGCGCGGTTGACCAGTGACACAGTGGTGGCGTCGAACCGGCGCACGGTCCACTGCTGGTTGTCACCGCCGTGGCAGCCGTACTGCAGCACGCTCGCGCCGTCCGCGGTCGAGCTGCCCGACACGTCCAGGCACGAACCGGTGGCCCGGTTGATCACCTCGACGTAGCCGCCCGCCCTGGCGCGGAGCTGCCAGTGCTGCGACTGCGCGGTCGACGCGGTCGCCTGCCGGACCGAGGAGCCGGACGTGTCGAGCCTGAGGCCGCTGTGCTGCGCGGTGAAGGTCGAGAACGGACCTACGCCGCCCGCGGTCTGGGTCACCGTGCGGATCGTGCCGTCCGCGTTGTGGTGCAGGCGATCCATCACGACCGACCGCTTGAAGTCACCGCCGCCGGTGCGGGCGTTCTTGTGGTAGGCGATGTACCACTCCCCCTGGTACTGCACGATCGACTGGTGGTTGGTGCTGACGTTGACGTAGTCCAGGACCACACCGCGGTAGGCGAACGGCCCCAGAGGCGACGTGCCGGTGGCGTAGTGGATCTGGCCCGGCCAGCCAGTCGAATAGGTGAAGTAGTAGGTGCCGCCGACCTTGTGCAGGTGAGGAGCCTCGCCGTACACCGTCGAACCGGTCACCCGGACGTCGAGGATCGGCCCCGCCGTGGACACCATGTCCGCGCCCAACCGGACCACCTTCGGCGTCCGCGTGCCGAAGTACATGTAGGACGAACCGTCACTGTCGGTGAAGACCATCGGGTCGATGGGCTCCTCGCCGACGTTCACGTCCCGGGCCCGGTCGACGAGCGGGTTGCCGCGGGCGTCGGAGAACGGGCCCGTCGGCGACGACGACACCGCCACACCGATCTTCGTCCGGTCCACGGGGAGGTAGAGGTAGTAGCGCCCGTTCCGCTCCGCCGCACCGGGCGCCCAGGCGTACTGGCTCGCCCAGGAGAACCCGGAGACCGAGAACACGTCACCGTGGTCGGTCCAGTCGACCAGGTTGGACGACGAGTACGACCGCCAGGACCTCGAGTCCCAGTAGGTGCCGCTGTTGGTCTGGTCGTCGGTGAGGTAGAGGTGCACCCGCCCGTTGAACACGTGCGCGGAGGGGTCCGCGACGAACCGGTCGGGGATGACCGGGTTCGCGGCACTCGCCTGCGGCAGGCCGATCACCATCGAACCCACGAGCACACCGGCGGCCACCATGCCGCCAAGGGCCAGTCGGCCATTGCGTGAAGTCCTGATCCTGATCACTTCCAATCTGCGGCGTGCGGACTGCGTCCCGCGTGCCGGACAGTGGGATTCCGAGCGATGACCGGCGTCGTCGACGCCTCCGGGCACCCGTGCAGCCGGTGAACGGCATCGCCAGCGGGTCGCGCCACCTGAAGGCGCTGTGTTAACGCTAACAGTGCACGTGGCGAAACCCAATATCCCGCGCGGTGCTCGCCCCACCCCGGGCGAAAGTTCCTACCACGCCCCGATTTGCCGTAGGACAGCCAGCCGTTTCCGCCCGTTGCGGCGGCCCGGCGCGTCACCACACCGGCACCACGCAAACGTGCTCGGCACGAGAGTCCCGCTCGCGCCGACGCGACCATCGTGGTCGCCCCTGCGCCTCACCACGGAAGGACTCCCCATGCGCGGAGCAGTGATCCACGCACCCGGCGATGTCCGCTTGGAAACCCTGGACGATCCGAAGATCCTCCACCCGACCGATGCGATCATCCGCACGGCTGTCACCTGCGTGTGCGGTTCGGACCTGTGGCCCTGGCGCGGCCTGGAGCCGGTCGGCGAGGCGCACCCGATGGCCACGAGTACGTGGGCTTCGTCGAGGAAGTCGGCGCCGAGGTCGCCTCGGTCAAGCCGGGCCAGTTCGTCGTCGGTTCCTTCGCGACCTCGGACAACACCTGCGCCAACTGCCGCAACGGCTTCCAGTCGAACTGCCTGCACCGCGAGTTCACGAGCACCTGCCAGGCCGAGTACGTGCGCATCCCCCACGCCCAGGGAACCCTGGTGGCCACCGACGAGGTGCCCGGCGAACAGCTGTGGCCCAGCCTGCTGGCACTGTCGCTGCTCGCCTCCCGGGCAGCCTCCGAGACCGGCACCTTGTCAACGCCCGAGCGCTGACCGCCGCGCGCAACCGCCCCACTGGGGATGCCTGCAGGTCCGGGCCTGTGCCGGTTCGCATCCCTGGTTCCCGGATGCCATACCGGCAACGAATGCCGTATCAGTCACTTGTGGACAGTGCCTTCCCCAGGCGAATTTCAGCGCCTTTCCTGGCTGCGGTTACCGGCCGGCCGATCAGAGACCGTTCGATCGGCCGGCCGGTACGCCGTTGGCTCGATTGCTCAGTACACGTACGGCCAGCCGTTCTGGTCCCAGTCGAGTTTGTTGATGCCGAGCAGCGGGTTTCCGTTGTCGGCGTAATAGTGGTAGAAGAGGATTGATCCGTCGGTGTCGTCCAGGTACTCCTGGTGACCGGGACCGTGGATGTTGCCTTGGCCGGCAAGGATCTCCGTGCCACCGCCGGACATCATCGACACCCCGTCGCGGTCGGTGAAGGGGCCGTTGACCGAGGTGGAGCGGCCCACCATGATCCGGTAGTCGCTGGCGGCGCCCCGGCAGCAGTAGTCGAAGGAGACGAACAGGTAGTAGTAGCCGCCGTGGCGAACGAGGGTGGCCGCCTCAATGGGGAGCTGCGGGAATGGCGCGTTCCGGCTGGCGATGTTGATGAGGGTCGAGTCGGCGCGCTTGCCGGTCGCCGGGTCGAGCCGGAACTGCTTGAGACCGGAGTAGTAGGAGCCGAGGGTCAGCCACCAGCCGCCCTGGGTGTCGATGGTCAGGGTCGGGTCGATGGCGTTGAAGTTCTCCCCGGTGCGCGACTCGTAGATCAGGCCTTCATGCCTCCACGATCCCGCGGCGCCGGTGGCACTGGTGGCCAGGAAGATCGCTGAGCGCGAGGACCCGACGCTGGAGGCCGAGTAGTACATGTAGTACCGGCCGTTGACGTAGGTGAGGTCGGGGGCCCATATCTGGTTGCTGTTGTTCGTGTACGGGTGGGCCCACGGGACGCCGCCGGGGAACGCCGAGCCCGCGTTGCGCCAGTCGGTGCGGTCGTTGGAGGTCTTCAGCGGAATGTTGTCCCCGGTGTGCGCGAGGAGATAAGTGCCGTTGGAACGCTTGACCACCGTGGGGTCGTGCACGCCGGTGTCACCGGTGACCAGACCGGGACGAGGGTAAGGGGGCCGGTCGCCGGTCCTGATGAGCTGCCACTGCTGGTTCGCGCCGCCCAGGTCGGTGTACTGGGAGACGCGGCCGCCGTCGGCGGTGGACCACCCCCACACCTCCAGGGCCTTGCCGCTGTTGCGGTTGATCAGGCGGATGTGGCCGCCCTCGCTGTCGCTGACGCGGAACTGTTGGTTGGTGCCGTTGTGGTCGGTCCACAGCGCGACGTTCGCGCCGTCGGCGGTGGAGGTGGCGGCGATGTCGAGGACCTTTCCGCTGTGCACGGAGCGCAGCCGGTAGTAGCCGCCGCCGGAGTCGACGAACTGCCACTGTTGCCAGGCGTTGTTGTTGCGCGACCACTGGTCGATGGGGGCGCCGTTGGCGGTGCCCTGGTTGAAGACCTCCAGGACCTTGCCGCTGTGCCGGTTGGCCAGGATGTAGGTGGCGTTGGTGTCGATGTATGCCGCGCTGGCCGGGGCCGCGGCCACGATCGCCTGGACGAGCGAGAGCAGGATCGCGACAACTGCCGTGATCGCGGTGGCGACCTGGGGGCGGATGCGCCGCCGGCTGGAAGGGGGTGCGATGGTGTCCATGGAAGACCTTTCGTTTCGGACGAAGGCCGAGATGACGCACAGGCGTATAGCGCTGACATTCGCGAGGTCTTCTACCTTCCACACGCTGGCCTCGCGCATGAGTCATGTGTCCGTTGCCGAGAGCTCCTCGGGGCACGCTCCGGGTTGTTGTCGTCACCGCAGCAGCTGATGCCGTCCCGCATTGTTCTCAGCGGTCAGTTGATCCGTACGATCTGCCGGCCTTCCCACGTGCCGTGGTTGACGCCGGGATTGACCCCGATGGTCGCGTCGCCGCGGGTGACTGCTGTGCCGAGCGCGGTGCTCGCCGCCGCGGCGAGCACCGCTCTGCGGTTGATCGTCAATCCTCCTCGACGTCCATCGGTGGTCAGACGACGGACGGCCAGCCGGCGGCGTCGTAGACCAGGCGGTTGATGCCCAGCAGCGGGGCGCCGTTGTCGGCGTAGTAGTGGTAGACCAAGATGTCGCCGTCGGTGTCGGCGAGCACGGCCTGGTGGCCGGGGCCGTGGATGTTGCCGTGCCCGGCCAGGATCTCCGTGCCGCCGCCGGAGGTCATCGCGCGGCCGTTGCGGTCGACGTAGGGGCCGGTGACGCTGGTGGAGCGGCCCACCATAATGCGATAGGTGCTTTGCGCGCCGCGGCAGCAGTAGTCGAACGAGACGTACTGGTAGTAGTAGGCGCCGCGCTTGACGATGAACGGCGCCTCGATCGCGCCACTGCTGGCGATGGAGGTCATCGAGCTGCCCGACCGCAGACCCGTGGCGGGGTCGAGCGGGATGAGCTTGATGCCGGACCAGAAGGAGCCGAAGTTCAGCCACCACCGGCCCTGGTCGTCCACGACCAGGTTCGGGTCGATGGCGTTGAAGTTGTCGGCCGGACGGGACGACACGACCAGGCCGCGGTGGGTCCAGGTGCCGGGGTTGCCGTTGGGGCTGGTGGCCAGGAAGATCGCCGAGTTCATGGAACCGAAGGTCGAGGCCGAGTAGTACATGTAGTACTGGCCGTTGCGGAAGGAGATGTCCGGCGCCCACAGTTGGCGGCTGTTGTTCGTGTAGGCGTTGGCCCACGGCGTGCCGCCGGGGAACGCGGAACCGATGTTGCGGAAGGCGATCCGGTCGGTGGAGGTCTTCAGCGGGATGCCGTCGCCCGTGTACGCGACCAGGTAGCTGCCGTCGGGGCGCTTGAGGATGGTCGGGTCGTGCACGCCGATGTCACCGGTGACGTAACCGGGGTTGGGGTAGGCCGACCGGCCGGTGGACCAGCGCTGGTTGGGCGCGGCGGTGCAGGTCCACAGGGTGACCCGAGTGCCGTTGGCGGTGCCGTGGTCGAGCACGTCCAGGCACAGGTTCGACTGGGTCGCGGTGATCGTGCCGTCGCCGTTGCGCCGGAACTTCTGGTTCGCCGCGCCGGTGCAGTTCCAGCTCACCAGCCGGGTGCCCGGCGCGGTGCCGAAGTTGTAGGCGTCCAGGCAACGCGTGCCGTCGAACGTCCGCATCTCCCCGGCGGCGGTGAACTCCCAACCCTGGTTCGCCTGCCCGTTGCAATCCCAGATCCCCACCTCGCTGCCGGGAGTGGCGTTGCTACCCACCACGTCCAGGCAGCGACCGGACCCGGCGCCGACGAGGGATGGACCGATGACGGCCGACGCCGTGGGCGCGCTGATCAACGTGGTCAAGAGTGCGGCTATGAGCAGGACGGCTCCGGTGAGCCGGGATCGAGCGGTCGACATGGCTGCCTCCATTGGCAACGGATGTGTGGTGGTCGACGAACGGCTTGGGGTCGGGGACATGGGTGTGCCGCACTGCCCGGTGGACGGTGCGCGGTGACGTGGTCCGCGCACCGAACCCGGCAGGCTTGCGATCGTCAGGCTTGCGGTGAGGTCAGGGTGAACGAGGCGTCACGGGCGAACACCGTGTCCGTGCTCCTCAGGTCCAGACGCATCTCGAAGCCGAAGTGCCGCAGGTAGCGGCCGGGGAAGTTGTAGGACTCGAAGGAGGTGGAGCCGCCCCCGGCCAGGCCCGCCCGGCCGCAGAACGTCGCGTCACCGCGGAAGACGGCCAATCCGTCGTTGCGGGCGAGCACGAGCTTCATGCTGCTGTGACGCAGGTAGTGCCCCGGGAAGTTGACCGACTCGAACGAGTAGCAGTTCCCGTTGGCCAACCCGCCGACGACGGTGAAGGTGGCGTCGGCGCGATCGGTGGCGGTGCCGACAGGTTCGACGTAGGCAACGTTGTTGCGGTGCCTGACATATCGGTCGGGGAAGTTGACCGAACGCACCGAACGCCTGCCGGTCGGCACCGCCGTGCTGTCACCGACGTTCTCCCGCAGCACGGTGAAGTGCCGCGCCGTGCCGGACAGCTCCGACAGCTCGACCTTGGCGCCGAAGGTGTTCAGGTTGGAGCTGTCCGCGTAGAAGTAGCGCTTGGCGCCGTACTGGTCGAAGTAGATCCGCCACCGGCCGTCGGGCAGCTGCACGAGCGCCGGCCCTTCGAGGCCCGAGCCCCAGCCGGCCCAGTTACCGGTGCCGACGAACTGCCACGGGCCGTTCAACGACGGGGCGGTGGCGTGCTCGATGTACTTCGTCGTCTCGTTCTTGACGAAGTTGTGGTACGTCCCGCCGTCCTTGACGATGAAGCTGTCGATGTAGTTGGCCGGGATCCCCAGCGCCACCGGTGCGGTCCACGCCGACAGCGAGCTGTCGGTCGCGGTGATCCGGTAGGGCCGGAACTGGCCCGCGGTGCCCGTGGTCGACGCCGAGAACACCACGTGCACGCTGCCGTCGGAGTCCTTGAACCACTCCGGTGCCCACGTGCTGCCGGTCGAGCCGTTCAGGCCGACGGTCAAGTCGCGCAGGAACGTCCACGTCGTGTAGTCCGCGCTGCGGGCGAAGCCGATCGTGTTACCGGTCCAGCCCGTGGTGTAGACGATGTAGTAGTAGCCGTCGGTGTGCCGGATGACGCTCGGGTCGCGAATCAGCCCGGACGGCGGCGTGTACGCGTTGGAGCGAACCAGGTTGAAGTTCGTCCCGTTCGTCGAGTCGTACACGTACATGTTCGACTCGCTGCTGTTGGTGAACGCCGTCATCACGTAGTGCGGCGCAGGACCTGCCGCGTGCGCGGTGGGCTGGTGTACCAACAGGGAGGCAGCCAAGGTGGTCAGCAGGGTCGCCACGGCGGCGGCGATCCTCGAGCGGGGGGACGTCATCGTCTCTCCTCGGAACGGTCTGCGTGCAGCGCCGGCTGCAGCGGCCTTGCCGATAAGCCGGTCGCCACCGGCGGGTAGCGCTGTGGCGCTGGAGGAGCACGGCCGGGGTGCCGACCGCCTGCGCCATGTTTACGTAAACATGGCGCAGGGTGGTACGTGGCGCGTAAATACCGGGAGTTGCCAGAAGCGATGTTCACGTTAACATCCTGCGGCAGTTCAGTGTCTGCGCAAGGCCACGCGGATGTCAAGAGCAAGGTCACTGCCAACTCGCGATCCGGTGCCCGGCGTCGCCCACCGCTCGACAACCCGCGGCGTCACCGCACGCGCGGCGGGGCGGTGCTCTGGCGCTCGACCAGGCGGGTGGCACCAGGAACGTACCGGGCTCGGCCGCCCCGAGCCGGACCCTCCCAGCCGGGCCGCACGTCGACAGGTCGCCGACCGGTCAGTGGCGACCTGATCGAGCAGGAGCCCACCGCAGCCTGACCGCAGGTCAGACCGCACGACCGACTTCGGCACCCGACTGGGGCGGGGGTCACGAGCGACCCCCGCCCCATCTGAAGGTGTAGTCGGTCCTGTCGGTCGTGTAGGTCCTGTCGTGGAATGAGGGCTCAGCGGTGCGGGGTCATCCCGTCAGCCTGAAGGTCGCGTCGGCGCGGCCGGTGGCATCGGAAATCTGGTGCAGCCGCAGTTGGTAGTCCTGGTGGCGGATGTAGCGGTCGGGGAAGTTGTAGGACTGGAAGGACGACCAAGACGGGTCGGCCAAACCCGCGACCTGGCGGAAAGCGGTGTCGGCCTTGAACGTCGCGCTGCCGTCGTCCGCCGCCAGAACGAAGTCGAAACCGCTGTGCCGCAGGTAGTGCCGGGGGTAGTTCACCGACTGGAACGACACGGTTCCTGTGCCTGCCAGGCCGGGGACCACGCGGAACTGGGCGTCCTGGGCGGGGTTGGCGTTCGGGTCGATGCGCGCGTCGAAGTCGACGTGGCGGATGTAGTGGTCGGGGAAGTTGTAGGACTGGATGCGGTTGACCGGGGCGACCGACTCGGCCGCGTAGCCGGCGGCGGTGATGTTGGCCTGCACGGCGTCCTCGGTGGCGTTGGTCGGATAGCCCGAGGTCATCACGCCTTCGTAGAAGGTGCCTGCACCACCGATGCTGTTGTCACCACCGATGCCGAGGAGGATTCCGCCTTCCTTCTGCATCGGGTGGTAGCCGTTGGGGCGTGGCCCGTCGAAGGTGGTCGACAGCCCACCGGACTGGGCGTTGCCGCTGCGGATGGCCCAGTGGTCGGGCTCGCCCTTGACGATCGCCGTGACGAACCGGTGGGTGATGGTCGGGTTCGGGTTGTAACGGGGGTTCACGCCGGAGAACAGCCCCCACTCCAGGTCGGCCATGACCCACGGTCCTGGGCCGTCCCCTGACCCCCACCAGTTGTTGGAGCCGAAGTAGACGGTCTCCATGATGCCCTGCCGGTCGGCCTTGCCGTCGGTCTGGGCGTTGCCGTAGTCGAAGCAGCAGCCGTCGCTGTAGTGCGTGCCGTCGAGGACGGCGTAGATGCCTTCCGGCTGGTCGCCGGTGGCGATGCCGTTGGTCCTGTTGTTGCGGTAGCCGGTGCCGGGCGAGATGTACACGCCGTACGCCTTCCGGCCGCCGACGGTCACCGGCGCGGCGGTCGCGACCGCGAGGTTGTCGTAGCCGCCCGGAGCCGGGCCGAGGAAATCGCCGGGAGGCGCCTGGGTGAGGTGGTTGCCACGGCCGGACTGGTCGTAGAGGACGGTGATGAGGCAAGTCGTGACGGCGCAGAAGGAATCCTGCGCGGCGGCGTTGGCGACCCCGCCCGCGGTGAGCGGGCCGACGTCGCGCGTGCTGTTGTCCGACGAGCGCCGGACCTGGTACAGCGGACCGTTGTACGCGCCGTACAGCGCCCTTGTGGTGCTGTGCGCCGCCACGCACGGCGTGCCGCCGGCCGCGTAGATGTCGCACGGTCCTTCGGTCGCGCCGTTCGCCGGAGCGGCGAACGGCACCGCCGTGAGGGCGATCCCGGTCGCGAACGCCACGGCGGACCGTGTGATGGCTCGAACTTTCATGGCTCTCCTTGTCGTTCAAAGGCCGAGTGCGGGCGGATCGCTGCGGTGGCGAGGACTCCGGGGCAGTGCACGTGCGACATCGTCGCGTCCGCGGGCCCGTGCCTCGGGCTACGACTCCGCGACAACCTGGCGCAGCGAACCGGAATCGTGAACTCCGGCTTCCACGGCATCCGCACCCACTGCGCCGAACAGCGGCCATCGCCGCCGCCGTCGCCGACCCGGTGGTACCCGTCACCGACTGCCGAGAGGTACCGGTTCTGCACCAGGAGGCCGCTGCACGTCCGCTGCGCCACCTCCTCACCCGGCACGGCGCCGAAGTCGTTTCTCGACGGTGAGCAGCGTGCCGGGACGACGCACCCGCCCGGTACGTGCCCAGGTGCTCCTCACCTCGCGTCGGAGGTGAGGAGCACCTGGGCAGGCGGGTCGCAGAGCCGTGCCACCGGTCGGGTGTGTTCGTCGGTCAGGTGGGCGTCAGCCGACGGTCCACTGCTGGTTGGCCGCGCCGGTGCAGGTCCACTGGCGCACCTCGGCACCGGGGGCGGTGCCGAAGTTGTAGTTGTCCAGGCACAGGCCGCTGTGCCGGTTGACCAACGTCGTCATGCCGTTGGTGGTGGTCATCCGCCACTGCTGGACCGCCAGGCCGTTGCACGTCCACTGCTGCACGACCGAACCGGGCGCGGTCGCGAAGTCCTTGTTGTCCAGGCACAGACCGCTGTGGCCGTTGGCGACGGTGTGGTAGCCGTCGCCGACCGGGGTGAGGTACCAGTCCTGGACCGGCAGGTCGTTGCACGTCCACTGCCGCACCTCCGCACCCGGCGTGGTGACGAAGTTGTAGTCGTCCAGGCACAGGTTGCTGTGCTGGTTGCGGATGTGGGCACGCCTGGTGTTGTCCACCTCGCCGGAGGGACCGGCCAGGACGGTGGAGGTGGAGACGGGCACGCCGAGGTTGGGGGTGCCGTCGGCGTTCCAGGAGATCTTCTGCACGCGGGTCGTGCGGGTGGTGCCGCAGCCCTGGGTCGCGGAGGAGTTGGCGTGGTAGGCGATCCAGGTCTCCGTGCCGTCCGGCGAGGTGAAGAACGAGTGGTGGCCGGGACCGAACACTCCGTTGGCGTCGTTGCGCTGGAAGATCGGGTTCGGGAACTTCGACCAGGACGCCGCCGCCAGCGGGTTGCCGCCGCGGTACTCCAGCATGCCCAGCTTGTAGTTGGGGCCGTTGCAGTGGCTGCCCGAGTAGGTCAGGAACGTCCGGCCACCCCGCTGCAGCGCGAACGACCCCTCGTTCACCGCGCCGTCCTGCCGCTCCCACGCCAGGGTGGGCGAGGAGATCCGGGTCCCGAAGGCGGAGGTGGTGTACGGGTTGGACATCGGCGCGATGTAGAGCGACTGCAACCCGTCGGCGTGGAAGGCCGAGAAGTGGAAGTACAGCGCGCCGTTGAGCTTGAGCAGCGCCCCGTCGATCGCCCACCCGTCGTTGGGCATCAGGTTCAGGATGCCCCGGTAGGTGTAGGGGCCGGCCGGGTCGTTGCCGGCGCTCTCCAGCACGTGGGTGCGGCGCGCGGCGCAGCACTGCTCCACCGAGAAGTAGACGTACCAGCGGTTGCCGACCTGCTCCAGGTGCGGCGCCCACATCGTGTTCCCGGCCGAGCGGAAGATCACCTGCTCCGGTGCGCTGCGCAGCCCGGCGATCGTGGACGACCGGCGCATCACGATGTCGGAGGTCCATGTGGTGGCGACGTAGTAGTAGTTGCCGTTGAACTGCACCAACGTCGGGTCCGCGCTGTTGGGCGCCGGCACGACCGGGTTGGTGAACGACGGACCAGGCGCGGCTGCGGCCTGTGGCTGGCTGATCGGGCTCAGGATCAGCCCGGCGACGATGGCGGCGACGAACGACATCGCCCGCCAGACCGTTCCTCGACGTTGAGCGAACAGCACAATCACTCCTCGGGGGTGTGTGGAACAGCGGATCGGTGACGGCGGTACTGCGGCTCTAGGCGATGCTCCAGTCCTGCGCGGCGAGACCGTTGCAAGTCCATTGCCGGACCTCGGAACCGGGCGCGGTGCCCCAGTTGTAGTTGTCCAGGCACAGGCCGCTGTGCCGGTTGACCAGCGTCGTCGTGCCGTTGGTGGTGCTCAGGCGCCACTGCTGGACGGCCAGGTTGTTGCAGGTCCACTGCTGGACCACCGAACCGGGGGCGGTGGCGAAGTCCTTGTTGTCCAGGCACAGGCCGCTGTGGCCGTTGCGGACCTCGTAGTAGTCGCCATCGACCGGGGTCCGGGTCCAGTCCTGGACGGGCAGGCCGTTGCAGGTCCACTGCCGGACCTCGGCGCCCGGCGTGGTGACGGCGGTGTAGTCGTCCAGGCAGAGGCCGCTGTGCCGGTTGCGGATCTGCTTCCGACCGGCGGGCGGGTCGCCGTTCAGGACGTCGATGTCCTTGTTGCCGTAGGTGTCCTGCAACATCGCCAGCGACTCGGTGGTGGCCCGGTACAGGCGGTAGTAGTCGAACAGCATCCCGGACTGCCGGGTATCCATCGCCGAGTGTCCGGTCGCGATGACGCTCTGACCCCGCACTCCGTACTCCGCGTAGGCGGGGCGACTGGAGGCCACCGAGTAGTTCCAGGCGAACTGCCAGGTCTCGGCGAAGTCCGCGGCCCGCTGTGCCGCTTGGAGCCACCGCTGGTCGCGGGTGTGGTCGTAGGCCGACAGGAACGCCCGCAACGCCAGGCTCGCGGCCTCCTTGTCAGTGACGTTGGGGTTGTCCGGCGTGCCGCCCACGTAGGCCGAGGGCAGGTGCACGGTCTGCCACGCGAACTCCGCCGCGCGCAGCGCCGCTGTGCGGTACCGGGTGTCACCGGTGTAGGCGGCCAGCTCCATCAGGAACGGGATCGTGTTGTGGGTGTTGTACTTGGCCTGGTTGTCCGGCGCGGTGCCCGCGAGGTCGTAGGACCGGTAGTAGGACCCATCCGCGTTCTGGTTCGCGACCAGCCAGTCACCGAACCGCCGCGCGTAGGACTCCCACGACGCCACCGGCGTCCCACGGGCACGCATGAACCGGGCCGCCTTGAGCACGCCCTCCATGCCGTCGGTCGCGATGCGCAGGTAGGTCGGGTAGAACCCGCGCCACCCCGGCGGGTTCACGTCGTACCACGTCCTTGGCAGACCCGACGGCGCCGACGAGTTCGCCACCCAGAAGTCCAGGATCTGCCGCCCCTTCGTCACGTGGTCCGGGCGGTTGTTGAGGTAGCCGTCGCGCAGCATCAGGTAGGCCGCCGGGATCTGCCGGCCGACGAACCCCATCTGATAACTGATCTCGCGCACGGTGCCGTCCATCCACACGCTGAACGGCAACCCCGGCGCCCCACCCCAATTCCCCTGGTACGAAGCCAACACGTCCACCGACGACCGGTAGACCTGCTCGATCGGCACCTTGGTGATCTCGGGGTTGGCCATGTCCCAGTGGTAGCGCCACGAATCGCGCACCGCCGCACCGAAGTCCGCCGTCCGGTGCGCCCGGAACCGGAACTGGTAGCTCTGGGAGTAACCCGCGGACACCGGGTTGCTGCGCCGCACCCACGCCGCACCCCGGTTGACGTAGTTCTTCTCCCCCTCCACACCGGGGTAGACGATCGCCAGCTTGCTCGACGGCACCCGCTGCGCGCCCAGCGCGGCGTGCGTGATCCCGCCGTTGACCAACCACGCCCCGCTGCCCTCGTCCACCGGCGAAGCCGCACGCGGGTTCTGGTGGGCCAGGCTCACGTCCAGGCCGCTGCCCGGGTCGTGCATCATCACGAACGGCAACGGCATCCGCATCTCGCGGAAGTACAGGTAGTTGTCGTTGAGGTCGCTGCCCAACTCCCCCGCCGGCACGGTGCGGTTGCGGTCGTACATCACACCCGGCGCGAGGAACTGGTAGTCCTGCAACGGACGCGGAGCCGCCGCACCGATCGTGGAGCGGGAGTTGAAGCCCTGGTCGGCGACGCCGGCGGTGACCACGGTGACGGTCCGGCCCACGCTGAACCCGCCGCCCGGCGCGGCCTCGTAGCTGTCCCGGAACCGGAACACGCTGCCGTTGCGGCTGCGCACGTCACCGGCGCTGACCAACCGCGTGACCTCCAGCACCACCGACGTGTACTGCCCGTTGACCTCCGACGGCGTCTCACCGTTCTTGACGATCACCTGCATCGGCTGCTGCTCGGCCAGCACCGACGCACCACTGGTCACCTCCCGCACCACCACCGCCTGGCTCGTCGGGCCGGTGGTCAGGACCAGCTCGTGGTTCCCGGAGCGCAACGAGCCCGATGCGGCCTGCGCGCCGGTGCCGCCCACCGGCGCCAGCACCGAGGCAGTCCCCAAGGCCAAGGCGGCGAGCAGGCCTTTCCTTCTGCGGACCATGGTTGAACCCTTCTGCGTTGGAGGGCAAGGACCATCGCCGGACGGGATCGGGAACGTCGTCCGGTGTGGCAGCGCGATCACCGAGGCGGCATCGGGTGGTCGCGGTGCGGGGTGGTCGACGGCTTCGCGGAACGACCGTCAGGTGTTCGGTGGCCGGTCGTCCGGACGACACGGCACCCAAGCGGATGTACCCACGCGATGACTCACGTCACAGCAGGTGTGTTAACGCTAACAGGACTGAGCGGGTGACTCAAGTGGTGTCCGCTCACCAAGATCAACCGAGGTGATCTTCGGTTCCGGTAATGTATGTTATCGCTAACATGTCGTAACACGACCGACTACCAGCGCAGATCCCGCGCTTCGTCCGCCTTCGCCGGCGATGTTGACCAGGTCGACTTCGCTGAACAGCAGGTAGGTCGGGATCGCCAGGGCCGTGGTCGGGACCATGATCGTGCCGAGGACCAGGCCGAGCAGCAGGCCGCGACCCCGGAACGCGTACCGGCGAAGCCGTAGCCCGCGAAGGTGGCCAGGAAGGCCGCGCCGACCGAGCTGACCGCGGCGTACAGCAGCGTGTTGACCAGCCAGCGGCCGAACACTCCGCCGTCGTGGGTGAACGTGCGGCGGATGTTGTCGAACAGCGAGAAGTCGTCGGCGAACCATGATTTCAAGCGCTGAAGGAAGCGTCCATAGTCGTGCGGCCCGACACACCACCGGATGCGCACCGGGGACCGCACCCGCTCCGGCCGGGGCACGACCACCCAACCTGAACCGTCACTACTGCGAGGTAGTCATGTCCACCAACCGCACCCTTCGAGCTGTCCCGAATCCGGCGACCGACCCGGCGCAGCCGCGCACGGAGACCGGGGAGAAGCTGTGGCAGGCACTCCGGGACAACCCCGGCAGCACCGCCACCGCCCTGTCCACCGCCGCCGGAATCGGCAAGTCGACCGCACCCAAGATCCTCACTCACTGGGAGAAGGACGGCCTCGTCACCCGCACCGCCGGGATCGCCGACGGCGGTTCCCGCCCCGCCGACCGCTGGTCCATCACCACGACGGACGACCAGCCCACCGACGTCGATCCGGGGAAGCAGTCGGAGAAGCCTCAGCGGTTGGCACCAGGGGCCCTGCGCGGCATGGTCGAGGACTACCTGCGCGACAACTCGGACGAGTTCAGCCCGAACGCGATCGGCAAGGCGTTGAACCGATCCTCTGGTGCGGTACACAACGCGCTGGAGAAGCTGGTCGAGAGCGGCTACGCCGTGCGAACCAGCAACAAGCCGAGGAAGTACTCCCCCGCCGCGACGACTGCCGCGACTACGGAGTAGCCGTCATCGTTGCTGGACGGTCATGCCGTCACGTGCCTCCAAAGGTTCATCGTTGGAGGCACTACGGAGTCCAGGGACTTTACGTCATTGGCAGCCAACGAGATCACCATCTCATCCACACTCACCGCGGCGTTGCTACTGCATCGCGGCCGGCCCGAGGATCCATGGAACAACCCGTCGGTGTGGCCGCAATGGCAGCGACTACTGCCCCACCTGCTCACCACCACCGCACCCGACCGACACGATCTCCTCACCACCCATCACGACACCCTCATCGATCTGCTCAACAGCATCTCCGCCTACCTGCACACCAGCGGGACAACCCGCCAAGCGCTCTCCCATGCCCAGCACGCCCACTGGCTCGCCCACCACCATCACGAACCCGATCACACCATCACCCTCAGCACCAGCACGCGCCTGGCCCTCCGCCTGTCGGCGTCAGGCGACCACCAAGCCGCACGCGAACTCGGCGAAGACACCCTGACCCGCTACCGCCGTCTCCTCGGCGACGACCACCCCAACACCCTGCGCACAGCGCTCGACCACGTTGCAGTACTGGGCGAACTCGACCAAGCCGACCAAGCCGATGCACTCCAGGCATGGATTGACAACGTCACCAACTCTTGACCACGCGCGCTAAGCGAGCGCGCAAGCACTGCGGCAGTACTTGTTTGTGTTATTACGAACATCCGCTCATGCCGCTGAGCGCGCGGACCGACCACAGTCAAGACACCGCCGGCGCCCCCTTGGGAGCACGGAGTGGGAGCAGACTGGGAGCAACTCCGCGCGTTGAACATGCCGGAACGGTCCTCAATGGACCTGAACGGAACCGCTCCGACCTGCAGAAGTGTTGTTTTCGCAGGTCAGCGCAGTCCCGGTGCCATAGTTCACACCTAAGAGGTCGCCGGTTCCGCTACAGAAGTCGATCGCGTTGGTCGTCGGCCTGTTCTCGAAGGGCATCGAAGAACTCCTCGTCGACCCGGTTGCCGCTCTCCTCGTCGTCGAGGTCGTCATAGTCGGCGTACTCCCGGTAAAGCAGCCAGCACCCGCGAATCCCGTCCAGCAGGTCCTCCAGAAGATCCTGGCCGGGCGAGCGAGATCGAGCGGCGTCACCCACGGCATCACACCGGCGAGTAGCTCCTCATCGCCCGGTCCGAAGAGCTCGACCTTCGTCCTTGCCTCTTCGATCGCACGCACCAACTCGTCCGGGTCCGGCAGCTTGCCCTCCGCGACGGTCATCGCGCCGGCAACCAGATCGACAACGACACGTCGTGGACTCTCCTCTGCGACCAGGCGCTGCAGCACCAGAGTCGGGGTCTCCAGCGCGAGCGATTCGATGTTGTCCGCCTCGATCACCACGCTCGCAGGGGCGACACCCGAGGCCTCGCTGGCGATCCCCGCGGCGACCTGCAGCCAGTGCGCCGCCGCCACGGCCGCCGCGGTCGGGTCGACCTCGTCGAAAAGCCTGCTCGACCACAGTGGATGGGCGTGCAGAAAGTCGTGTGCGGCGCTCACCTGCAGCAGCGAAGCATCCGCACGACTCAACCGCACCGCTTGCCGCGCACGGCCTGAGAAGTCGCCCAGCTCCGCATGCTCGAACGCCGCCAACTCCTCCCGGACCTCCGCGACGACAGCGTCCGAGAGCACTTGATCACCGAACGCGTGCAGGGCCCGCCCGACGCGGTGGGCAGCTTCCTCGACCAGCACGTACGACTGGACGAGGGATCCCTGCTCATCGGGCAGATGGGGCCTGCTCACGTGGTCGAGCACCTCGGCGAACGCGTCCCGCTCTCCCTGCCGACGCCAGCCCTCGGTGTTCGGCTTCACACTCCCGGCGGCGCTCGCCGGATGGGTGTAGGTCCGCCACGCCCACCGAGACAAGGTCGTCAGACTGGCCGAGAGCCGCAACGCCGCTTCCCGCTCCAGCACCGGCGGCAACACCGCGACCGTGCGAGCCAACTGCCCATCACCCGTCTCCCAGACGGCCATCAACGCACGGCGAGTTTCGTCGAAGGCGTACTGCGTCATACCGCCATCGTGGCGGATCAACAGCACTCGCCCGGAGCGTTCACGACACAGGTCATCTCAACGCCGCAGGCAATTCGCACTCACTTCTTCACGCTTCGGCTTCGCGGCAACAGGACACAGCGTGCCCGGGCCGAGTTCGAACCCTCTGGACCGCATTGCGGCGGGAACGCCGCATTACAGGTCGACACGGAGAGGTTCGAGCACGTTCACGACTTCGACGCGACCGCCTCCTGCACCGGTCGACCATTGCCGGTCACGGCCCGTTAGTCGCGGATGAAGGTAGAACGGGCCGGTTGACGCCTGTTCAGTGTCGTTCAGCAACTTCACCCGTTCGTGGTGACCCCATTTGGCGTCAGTCGAAACGAAGGAGCCAGCGCCTCCTTCTTGGCTCCTTCATCGACCTGTCGATCATGAAAATGATGATCAAACGAAGATTCTTCCGAAGACACGAAAAGCCCGCTGACCTGGGCTTTCACCCAGAATCAGCGGGCTGATTCAGACCGTCGGGACGACAGGATTCGAACCTGCGACCCCTTGACCCCCAGGGTGGGTCGGATCACAAATTGACCTGCGAATACTCCGAACCGGCAGGTCACGACGGCGCAGTTGGACGCACTTGAGCGCAGCTCGATCCTGTTGCCACGCCTTGACTTCTCCCAATTTCCTCCCAACTTACTCCACGGCAGATATGTGTCAGCTGCTGCATGCATCGAACGCCTGTGCGTGAACCAAGTGACCGAGATCGTCTCCGCGCAACACGGCCGCAGCACTCGACACGCCGCGTCAGCAGGTCGGGCCGACTCATGTCGGAGTGAACCACTCCGGAAGGTCTCCACCATCGACCGCGGTCGACGTTCGCCTGCGCGCAGCGGGTTATGCACTGAGACAGCGGGTACCTGCCGGTTTGGCGAGTGGCCCGCCGTCGCATCGGTCGGTGCCCAACGAAGTGACGCTCGAAGGAGACGCCGTGCGTGCGATGGTCTACCGAGGTCCCTACAAAATCCGTGTCGAGGAGAAGCCCCCGCCGGTCGTCGAGCACCCGAACGACGCGATCGTGCGGGTCACAATGGCTGCGATCTGCGGCTCCGACCTGCATCTCTACCACGGCATGATGCCCGACACCCGTGTGGGCATGACGTTCGGGCACGAGTTCATCGGTGTGGTCCAGGAGGTCGGGCCCTCGGTGCGCAACCTCGTGCCCGGCGACCGCGTGATGGTGCCGTTCAACATCTTCTGCGGCACGTGCTGGTTCTGCGCACGTGGCCTGTACGCCAATTGCCACAACGTCAATCCCAACGCCACGGCCGTGGGCGGCATCTACGGCTACTCCCACACCTGCGGCGGCTACGACGGCGGCCAGGCCGAGTACGTCCGGGTGCCGTTCGCCGACGTGGGGCCAACCGTCATTCCGGAGTGGATGGACGACGAGGACGCCGTCATGCTCACCGACGCGCTGGCCACCGGGTACTTCGGAGCGCAGCTCGGCGACATCGTCGAGGGTGACGTGGTGGTGGTCTTCGGCGCCGGGCCGGTCGGCCTGTTCGCGGCGAAGTCGGCCTGGCTGATGGGCGCCGGCCGCGTCGTCGTCGTCGACCACCTCGAGTACCGGCTGGCCAAGGCCCGCACGTTCGCCCACGCCGAAACCGTGAACTTCACCGAGTGCGACGACATCGTGGTGCACATGAAGAAGATCACCGGCCATCTCGGCGCGGACGTCGCGATCGACGCCGTGGGCGCGGAGGCGGACGGCAACTTCACCCAGCACGTCACCGCGGCCAAGCTGAAGCTCCAGGGCGGCTCCCCGGTAGCGCTCAACTGGGCCATCGACTCGGTCCGCAAGGGCGGCACGATCTCGGTGATGGGAGCTTACGGCCCGATGTTCAGCGCGGTGAAGTTCGGCGACGCCATGAACAAGGGCTTGACGCTGCGGATGAACCAGTGCCACGTCAAGCGGCAGTGGCCGCGACTGTTCGAACACATCCGCAACGGCTACCTCAAGCCCAGCGACATCGTCACCCACCGCATCCCGCTGGAGCACATCGCCGAGGGCTACCACATGTTCTCGGCCAAGTTGGACGGCTGCATCAAGCCGCTGATCGTGCCCAACGCCGCCTGAAGGAGACGACCGCCATGACCTACACGTCGGACAAGCCGCCGCTGCCCGAGTCCACCGACCAGCTGCGGGCCCGGATCCCCGGCTGGGGCGCGGATCTGGATCCGAAGGACCGCCCGTCGGTGCCGAAGCTGCAGTGGCAGGAGGACCGGACCGGCGCGCACTGGGACTTCCCGGACCGCCAACCGGAGAAGTGGCCGCGGGAACGCTCGATCGAGCACAAGTTCCTCACCCCCGTCTTCGGCACCTCCTGCCCGCCCAAAGGGGCGTCCGGAATGATCCGCAGGCTCGCCTACCGGAAGTTCAGCGAGGCACGGGCCGCGCACTGGCTACTGCTGCTGGCCGCCGACCGGGTGGACGCGTGGGAGAGCCACCTGAGCTCATTCCTGACCACCCAGCCGGACAATCCCGTCACCGAGACGGGAGTGCTGAGCGAATTCTCCCGACACGGCATCTCCTCCCGCGTCGGCCAGAAGCGGTCCGACGTCAAACACCAGGTCCTGGACCCGGTCATCGTGGCCGGCCCGTGGGTGCTGGCCGTCGCGGTCGCGGTCACCGTGGTGCGGAAACTGCTCCGCCGCTCGTAGATGAGCACGTCCACGGTGCCACCCAAGCGAAGTGGTTCAGGGCCGCGATGGCGTCTGTTACCGGCGCGGCCTCAGTTTCTCGAACGGCTTCCATCGGGGATCCTGGGGTAGTGATCACCGCAGCGGAGGGTGCCGAGCGGGCTCGTGTGCCAGCGCACGCGGCGGGCGTCCGTGTGTTCTCCCCGCGCACGCGGGGATGATCCCAACTGGGAGGGCGTCGCGCTCGTGGTTGCCGAGGTCCTCCCCGCTCATGCGGGGTTGGTCCCGCTTTCGTGGCGGCCACGTGGGTGCGGCAAGCGTTCTCCCGCCGCACGCAAGGATCCCTCCACCAGTTCACCCGACGCATACTTTGCGGCGTTCTCCCCGCGCACGCGGGAGGTCCCCCAGCCAAGCCGAACGCGGACAGGATGCCCTTGTTCTCCCATGCAGCGGAGTGGCTCGTCCGTGTCACCGCGGACAAGTCCGAAGCCACCCGTCCTCCCCGTGCACGGGGGGTGGTTCGCGCGAGTGTTCACCTGGCTCCATCGCGAACTCTCTCGCACCAACGGTTCCACTTGTCAGCCGTACTTCCCACCCTTGGAGGCTTCGGCTGTGGGGTCGCTCCAGCGCACGGCTTCCTGCCACGACGGCTGTCCGCTCAGTCGGCTACGGCATCATTGCCGCCATGCCGTTCAACTCTGCAGAGCTGCGGCCCGATGAGCCTTCACGGCCGGGAGTGGCCGGCGTACTCGTGGCCGACGCGGAATACGGCGTCGAGGGCTTCGCCGTGTTCGAGAACGGCATGGTGACCGCCCATGCTTGGTGCATCGACCACCACGGCCGGGTCCATGACCCGACCTGGCCGATCGGCTCAGGACTCGCCTACCTCGGCATCCCCTTCTCCAATAGCTACATCCAGTCCTTCACCGATCGCGTCGGCGACGCCTGCCTGCTGCACGACGCGCACCGAGACAACTTCCGCCTGCTCAGATCCGGCCTCCCGCCGAATGCAGAGACGTTGACCATGACCACAGCGGAGTCCGCTCCGGCTGGTCCATGTCCGCTTGGCCACCGATGTCGAGCTGCATCTTCCTCCCACCGCAGGCCTATGTCGACCGCAACACCCGTCGAACACGCGTGCGTGCGCCAAGTAACCAGACTCCACCGGGATTGAGCACTTCGGCGATACGGCCATGTCCGTCGCGCCGCTTAAGGCGTCGCGGGGGACCGGCGCAGATCATGCTTGTCCGGCGCGCTGCGCACCCGTCACGGCCGACGAGCCGAGATCGGACTTGGGCAACGGCCGTCCGGCGGCGGCGGCGTCGGACCAGGTCGCGGTGTCGGTGACGGCGGCGAAATTCGAGTTGAACAACGCCATCAGCGTGGTGTGGACCGTCTTGGCGTCGGCGAAGCCGGCCTCGTTGGCGATGTTGATCGCACCGGTGGCGTCGGAGAGCACCTCGGCGGCCAGTCCGCGGGTCTCGGCTTCGGCCGCGGAGGCGAGCACGCAGTTGTTGGTCATGTAGCCGATGAGGGTGATGGTGTCGATCTCGCGTTCCCGCAGCCATTGGAGCAGGTCGGTGCCGGCGAACACGGTGCCGTACTGCTTGATGACCGACTTCCACTCGTCCGTGCGGCGGCTCGCGACTTCCGGGTGCAGCCGGAAGCCCGGCTGGGTGGGGTTGAACACGGGTGCGTCCTCGCCTGCCGTGTGCTGGACCGCGACGACGGGGATGCCCGCGGCGCTGGCCGCGTCGATGGCCCGTGCGATCCGGGGCAGCGAGTCGGCGTGCGGCGGGTACTGGATCTCCAGCGGGCCGCTGAAGTACTCCTGCTGCACGTCGATGACGATGAGAGCACGGCGCGGGGCGGTCATGACCTGCGAACTCCTCGATGTGGGGGCGCCGCCCCGATGGGCGGCAGGTCGAGTGTGCGGACTCCGCGCTCGGCACGCCATTGGCACATGTGCAGCGTTACGATGAAATCGTGCCAACCTCTGGCGGCGCCCTGCGCATCGCTGTCTATGCCTTCGACGGCGTCACGATGTTCCACCTCTCCGTGCCGCAGCTCGTCTTCGACGAGGTCACGCGGCAGGGGCTGGGTGACTGGACGACAGTGCTGTTCTCCGACGTGGCCGGGTCGATCCGCACGGCCGAGGGTTACCCGATCGGCGAGGTGCGGGGGCCGTCGGCGGCCGAGGACGCCGATGTCGTGGTCGTTCCCTCCTGGTTCGAGGACGGTCGCGCCGCCGGCCAGGTGCTGCGGCAGACCCTGAGGACGGCTCACGGCCGTGGCGCCACGATTGCCGGGTTGTGTCTCGGGGCCGTCGCCGTCGCGGACGCGGGCCTGCTGTCACGGCGTACCGCGGTGACGCACTGGCAGGCCGTCGACATGCTCGCCGCACGCCACCGTGACGTCGGCGTGGACGCCTCCGTGCTATACATCGACCACGGCGACGTGCTGACCTCCGCCGGTACCGCCTCGGCGATCGACGCCTGTCTGCACCTGGTGCGCGGCAGGCTCGGCGCCGCGGCGGCCAACCGGGTCGCGCGCAGCCTCGTGGTGGCCCCGCACCGCGAGGGCGGGCAGGCGCAGTACATCGAACGCCCGCTGCCCGCTCAGGCGGCGAACGACCCGATCGCCGCCGTGCTCGAGTGGGCGTTGCGGCACCTGGCGGAACCGCTGCCGGTCGAACGCCTGGCCGACGTCGCGCACCTGAGCCGGCGCACGTTCATCCGGGCGTTCCAGGCTTCCACCGGCGTCACCCCGGCGGTGTGGGTCAGGCGTCAGCGCCTCGACGAGGCCCGCCGGCTGCTGGAGTCCACCGACCTGCCCATCGACCAGGTCGCCGCCAACTGTGGCTTCGGCAGCACGGTCACCCTGCGGCAGCGGTTCGCCGCGGCCTTCCACACCTCGCCGTCGGAGTACCGACGGCGGTTCGACGCCCGTGCCGCCGACATCGGCACCGCTCGCCATGGTCGTTGAGGCCCTGTCAAGCCGCGGCAGTGTCAAGTGAGTTGCCGGCGTGTGGCGCCTGCTCGCGCTGACGTTCGGCGAACACATGATCTCGCGTGCCAGCGCCGCCCCATCAAGTGAGCCTGCTGGCCACACTTCCTTCCGGCCATCACGCTGGCGGTGCCGCCAGCCTTTCCATGTTCGCTCGGAACAGGTTGCGCATGCGCTGGTGATCGAAGTCCCCTGGGACTGTAAAACGAGCGGTGTAACTCCCGATCATGGAAGTGCACCTGATGACCGACATGATGTCCGGCGTGGAGAACGCTGAGGACTCAAAGCCCGCAACCGGTCTGGACGGCCTGGACGAGCAGCTCGTCGCGCAGCTGCTGAGCAGTGCCAAGGCCAGTGGCCTGAAGCTGACCGGTGAGGGCGGGGTGCTGCAGCAACTGACCAAGCGGCTGCTGGAGTCCGCGCTCGAGGGCGAGATCACCGATCACCTCGGCTATGACAAGCACGACCCGGCCGGGCGCGGGACCGGAAACTCGCGTAACGGCACTCGGTCCAAGACCGTGCTCACCGACGTCGGCCCGGTCGAGATCGACGTGCCCCGCGACCGCGACGCCAGCTTCGAGCCCAAGATCGTCGCCAAGCGGCAGAGGCGCCTGGGTGGAGTGGACGAGATGGTGATCTCGCTGGCCGCCAAGGGTTTGACGACCGGCGAGATCTCCGCGCACCTTGCGGAGGTCTATGGCGCCGAGGTGTCACGGCAGACGATCTCCACGATCACCGACAAGGTTGTCGAGGGCATGATCGAGTGGCAGAACCGGCCTCTCGATCCGGTGTATCCGGTGATCTTCATCGACGCGATCCATGTGAAGATCCGGGACGGTCAGGTGGCCAACCGGCCGATCTACGTCGCGCTCGCGGTCACCTGCGAAGGACGGCGTGACATCCTCGGGTTGTGGGCCGGCGATGGCGGCGAGGGCGCGAAATATTGGCTGCACGTGCTGACCGAGCTCAAGAACCGCGGCGTGGCTGACGTGCTCATGGTCGTCTGCGACGGGCTGACCGGCTTGCCGGACGCGATCACCACGGTCTGGCCGCAGACGATCACCCAGACCTGCGTGGTCCACTTGCTGCGCAACAGTTTCCGCTACGCCGGCCGTCAGCACTGGGACCCGATCGCCAAGGCCCTCAAGCCGGTCTACACCGCGCCGACCGAGGCCGCGGCCCGCGAGCGGTTCGCCGAGTTCACCGAGGCCTGGGGCGCCCGCTATCCGGCGATCGTGCGGTTGTGGGACAACGCCTGGGCCGAGTTCGTGCCGTTCCTGGCCTTCGATCCGGAGATCCGGCGGGTGATCTGCTCGACCAACGCGATCGAGAGCGTCAACGCCCGCATCCGTCGCGCGGTCAAGGCTCGCGGGCACTTCCCCAACGAGCAGGCCGCGCTGAAATGCGTCTACATGGCGATCATGAGCCTGGACCCGACCGGCACCGGACGCAAACGCTGGACCATGCGCTGGAAACCCGCGCTCAACGCGTTCGAGATCGCCTTCGACGGCCGACTGGCCGCCGGACGCAACTAGTTTCCTTCAACCTGAGTTACACCGCTCGTTTGACAGACCCAGTCCCCTCCCTGGGGAACGCGTGTGACGTCCAGCAGGCCGTGGCTTTGCAGCTCCTTCGTCGCGCGGGTCCAGGTATCGGCGGACAGGCCGTATGCAGCACGATCTTGTTGGCTCAGGTAGGCGGCGTTGACTCCGCCGCGGCTGTGTTCCAACTGGACATCACGCACCACCATGAACAACGCCAGCGCAGTCGCGGAGAGGTCAAGGATCCACCCGTGAGTCCACAGCCCGAGCGGAAGGCTGATGTAGGGCGTCCCATGCTGGCTAGGCAGGCGGTAAGGAGCACCGGTTCCTGCCGGGTCCAGCACGGTGATCAGCGAAATGGTTCCTGGACGTTGGGTCAAACTGATGAACTTGTTGTCCCGCAGCCAGTTGAGGTTGCTGGTAACGCGCCGGGGAACTGACGGTCCATCCAGGCTCAGCAACCGTCCCCACCGTGAAGGCGATGGCGTCTTCTGCAGGTCGAACGGTTCGGCGGTCGCCATCATCGTGATCGTCAGGTAGAGCTTCAGGCGCACCTCGCCTCCACGTCCGCCGTGGATCATCCGCGCCAGCGGCGGCCTGTCCTTGCTCGAGCGCAGAAACTCCTTCGGGAACGGCACCTGCTCCTTGCGCTTGGACTTGTCCACTGCTGCCCGCAGCAGGCCGATCGCCGTGTCGTGTGCGCTGGACTTGCCCATCAAATCGGTCGACCTTCGTGCAGGAGAGACGTTGGGGTCGGGGGTACGGGGGTACGGGGGTCTGCTATTGGCTTGTCACGCAGCCTTGACCGGGTAATGGGTCCAGGTGCGGATGGGTGACAAGCCACTAGCCACTCCCACAGTCTGGCCGCTCCTAGTTCGGGGTCGGTGTCCTCGATCCCGGTGAGGTCACGGGCGAGAGACGCGTAAGTGCTCACCACCGCATCCCTGGAGTCGGCGGTGACCCACACCAGCAGGTCCACCTGTCCCGCCGCCCACGCGCGCTCGGCGTGATCCAGTGCGGCAGAAGTTCACCTGGCGAGGAAGGCCAGCCGACTGCGCTCCAGAAACGCTGCCAGCAAATATGCTCCGCCGCCCACCACGGCGAGCACACCGAAGAAGCCTGCTCCGGGAACGAACAGAGCTGCGGCGGCGACTAGTGCCAGGGAGGTACCCAGGTTGTAGTGCAGGGCATTGCTGCGAATAGCGCCCTCTGCGATGTAGATCAGACCGACGACGATGGCTGAACCGGCGGGCCAGAGCACGGTCTGCAATTCCGGCATGTCGAACACGGCGCTCAAGCCGGTGACCGCCAAAGCTAGCGCGGCGAAACCGGTGACCCAGGCGATGCCGACGAGTTTCTCGGCTCGTCGCCGAACCTCGGAGGCAGCCCGCTGAGCGCGCAGCGACGCGGTCATCGCGAAGGTCACTCCGGCGAGGATGCCGGTGGCCAGCAACGTGATTGGCAGCCACGAAGGCATGATGACGATGTCGGCCTTGGACAGCAGCGCCGCGCCGTGACCGAAGACGTAGGCGAATGCGAAGCCCAGGTAGGCAGCGCGGTTGTCAACCTCGTCGGAGGGGACGGCGACTGCAGGGCGGACAAAGGCAGGGTTGATCATGAGGGCTCCTGGAAAGTCAGATGAACGAATTGCTCAGCGAGATGCCGTGACGAAGAACTGGAGCGAGCAGCTGATCGACGTGCGCTGGTCACAAGCTGCGCTCGCTCATCCAGGACGTGATGGCGCACCCTGGACGAGAAGCTCCGGAGGAACAGCTGCATAGCAGGTTCGGGACCTGCTATGCGGGCACTGAGGTGCGTCGAGAACGGCTGATCCGAGTTGGTGTTCCTTTGGCACATGGCCGACGGGATCGCGCCGGTGGGTCGGCGAACTGCTGATGAATCGACGAGGTGGATGCTCGCCTTGCGGGACGAGTCGCGGGGTCGCGGCGTAGTTCCTTCACTGCTCCGCGATGATGACGACCTTGCCCAGCACAGTGCGAGACTCCGCCAAGGCCAGTGCGGCAGAAGCCTCTGCCAACGGGAAACGCGCGGCGATGTGCGGCGTCAGCACACCAGCCGCGACCAAGCGCAGCACCTGCGTGAGGTCCTCGGCGAGGCGGGCACGGAACACGGCCGGGCGGAGTCGCTTGCCGGCCCAGAAGTTGTAGAAGCCTGCGCGTCTGCCGTTGGGCAGTGCGTTCCAGATCATCAGGCGGCCGAACACCTTGAGCACTGGCAGCGACGCGTTCCCCGGCTCGTCCTTCGTCGCGGCTGAGCCGTAGCTGATCAGCGCACCACCACGGCGCAGCAGTCGCCAGGAGTCATGCACCGTGGGGCCACCAACGTGGTCGAACACTGCATCTACGCCGTCGGGCGCGAGCTCGTGGATCTTGTTGTACATGGCCGGGTCGCGGTAGTCGACGGGAATGGCGCCTAGCTCCCGGACGGCGTCGTGGTGGCGTGCTGAAGCCGTGCCGATCACCCCAATGCCAGCATGACGGGCCAGCTGCACCAACGTCGACCCGACGCCGCCGTTCGCACCCAGTACAACGATGGTGTCGCCGCGCTTCACCTTCGCGGCCCGGTACATCATCTGCCACGCCGTGACGCCGTTGAGCACCACAGCCACGGCCACGGCGGCGTCGAGGCCGTCCGGCACCGGAACCAGGTCCACAGCCTCGACGATCAGCCGACTCGCCCACCCACCGATCTTGGTGACCACGGCGAACCGTTTCCCGTGCAGTTGGCGGTCGACGCCGGGCCCGGTTCCCACAACCGTGCCGACCACGTCGTATCCGGGCACGAAGGGGAATGAGGGCTGGTCGTAGTACTTGCCCACGCGCATCTGCTGTTCAGCGAACGAGACGCCCGTGGCCTCCATGCGCAGGACGACCTGGCCCGCTGCCGGCGCGGGTAGATCGCGGACTTGGACCAGCAGACCAGCGGGCTCGACGACACCCGGCAGGACGATTTCAGTGGTGGGGGTGATGCTCATCGTGACTCCTTGAAACCCGTTTTGTGCTTACGAATGTGAACTGACGAAGAATGATCTGGAGCTCGATGTGAGCGGGAACCTCGTGAGATCCGATCGCCGCGGCGGTCCTCGCACTGGTGAACAAGGGCGACGACGAACACGCGATCACGCTTCGCCCACAGGACACGGAGATGCGTGATCGACAACGTCCTGAATGGACTGCGATCAGGCGTACCTGCGTTTTTGAGAAAGCGCGTTCGGCGTCATGAGCCTCTTGTGTGTTCACACCGCGATCGCGGATGACCTTCGCAGTGGGTCGCGGCTGGTCGCACGGCGCAACCGTGACCGGGTGCTGCGCGAGGTGTTCGGGCCGGACCGGGCTTCCTCGCGGCCGGCCTGGGCCTGAATTGAACAGCGCGTGGCGTGTTGATGGCCTGACTCGGTCTTGTGCTCGCGCCGTTTGATGCGGTGCTCCTGTTCGGTCACCGGCGGTACCGCCGATGACCGCATCCAGGGCGTGTCCGGGTCAGTCGTCCAGGCCGGCTCCGACGTAGGTCGGCACCTCGGCGATCTTCGCGGCGACGTCGGGATTGTGCTCGTTGCGGCGTCGGTGCAGCTCCTGGATTTTGGAGTACAGCTCGGGGTCGTCGTCGTCGCTGACGTCGAAGATGTCGAGCCGCTCGGCCAAGTGCAGCCCGATGCGGTCGGTCTCGTAGGTGGACGGATGGGTCAGGTACGCGAAGAGACCGTCGAGGTCCTCGACAGCGAAAACCGCGCTGTACTCGAAGTCGCCTCCGTGGTCACGGCCCACCAGGAACGACTTGACGGCGGGGTTCGACCGGCCCTGATTGCGCCATGACTCCAGCGCTTCCTCGATCTGTTCGGGGGTCGCCGTGGCCTTCAGGGTGGCTCGATTGATGTGGTAGATCATTGCTCATGCCTCGTTTCTAACGTTGTTAGCTCTTCTAACGCCGTTAGACTATGCACGGCTTCGGACTGCTGTCAAGACCAACGTCTAGTGTTCGAGCAATCCACTGAAAGCGAGCGACGACCATGGCGACGAGCACGAGGCGGGCCCTCGAACGAGCACGCACCCGTGAACAGATCATCGAAACCGCGCTGCGCATCCTCGAGTCGGAGGGGGTGGCAGCTCTGACCATCCGGCGAATCGCGACTGACATCGAGTACGCCGCGCCCATCGTCTACCAGTACTTCGCCAACAAGGACGCGCTCGTGCTGGAGCTCGTCACGCGTGGTTACCAGCTGTTGCGGAACGACATACAGCTCGCCTCCGAGGAGCCCGGCATCGACCGGCGGATACTGCGACTCGCGTCCGAGTACGTCCGGTTCGCCGGTGAGCACCCGCATCTCTACAAGGTCATGAACGACACCACGGTGGATGCGAACGCACGCCAGCGTGCTGCGCAACCAGGCACCGAAATCCTCAAGGAACTACTCGCCTCCTGGGCGAGCGAGCACGACGTGGAGCTGACCGACTTCGACGAAGCCTGCGAGATCGTTTGGGGGATGCTCTACGGGATCGCCTCGCTCGGCCACCTCGGCACCATCGGCAACGAGCGTGCCAGGCGGCTTGCTGTGCAGGCCTTTCGCGCGATCCTTTCCGGCTGGTCGAACGAAGCACCGAGACCGAGCAGCCCGTACGGGGGTCGCTCCACGGATCAGTGTCCTACTTGCGATTCACGGCTCGACAGCAGGACAGCTGCCACGACCAAAACTCCCAGCGTCACGTCGCCGGACCATGTGGACACCGCATGAATATCCTTCGCCGCGGCCACGCAGACGCACTTGAGCGCAGCCTGCTTGTTGGAAAATGCTTGCAGGCCTCGACGCTCTTGACGACGTCGGCGAGGCTGCAGCCTCCTAGCCACCTCCAGGGGACACCGTTGCCCTGACGTAGCTGGCCGACGCGAGCCCACGGTGGTCACCGCAGGAACCGGGGCGAGCCGGCGCGGCTAGAACATCGGTTCGCCCACGCCGCAGACACCCCCTGATCACGCTCGAGACCAACCGCATGGTCGCCGATGTCGACCTGCATGCCGACGGCGCGACGGTGACGTGCACCGACGGCACGCGCTACGAGACCGCGGCTGTCATCGCCGCGGACGGACTGCATTCCGCACTGCGCCGGCACGTCGTCGACGACGACGCCGTCTGCAGCGAGTACGTCGCCTACCGCGGCACCGTCACCCGGGAGCGAGCCGGCCAGTCCGCCGACGACACGTCGGTCGTGCTGTGGGTCGGACCCGGAATCCACCTCATGCAGTACCCGGTCCGCCGTGGCGAGCTCTACAACCAGGTGGCGGTCTTCCGCAGTCGCCGGTATCGGCCAGGGCTGGAGCCGGGGACGTGGGGAGGCCACGACGAGCTCGACGAGGCATTCGCCGGCGCGTGCCCGCCGGTGCGCGACGCGGTGGCGCGGATCGGCCGCGAGCGTCATTGGGCGATGTACGACCGCGAGCCCGCGACGACCTGGGTCAACGGCCCGCTGGTGCTGACCGGCGACGCCGCCCACCCCATGTTGCAGTACCTCGGCCAAGGCGCCTGCCATGCCTTGGAGGATGCCGTCGAGCTCGGCCACCGCTTCCGACTCCACACCCACGACGGCGTGGTGGACCTGCGCCGGGCTTACCGGGAGTTCGAGCAAGTCCGCATCCCCCGGACGGCGCGGTGTCAGGCCAGCGCACGCCCCTGGGGAGAGCTGTGGCACACGGACGACCCCACTGTGCTGGCCGTTGCGCGACAGGCTGTTCGCCCGGCGCCGCGCGGACGAGTACGACGAGCTCGACTGGCTCTACGCGCCCGCACCGGCGTCGAGCGCCGCCCAGCGGATCGACGCCACCCCCAGGACCTCCGGACTCATGGCCGATTCTTGGAAAACGAAAGCGACGGCTCGTGGGATCAGCTGACCGCTCGCGCCGACGCCAGCGTCACGTTGAGCGCCTCCAGCTCGGCGAACATCGAAGCCGCCGCCGCGTGCATCTGCGCGTTGGGCACGAGCTCCCCGTTCGCGTCCAACATGTCGAAGACGAACGGGATGTGAACCGAGGTGCGAACCGTCACCATCTGCAGAGCGCTGGTCACCTGCTGGAGCTGCTGGACTGCTCGCGTCCCGGCGGCGACACCACCGTAGGAGACAAATCCGAGAGGCTTGTTCCGCCATTCGTGATACAGGTAGTCCAGCGCGTTCTTCAGCGGAGCCGGATAACCGAAGTTGTACTCGGCAGTGACGAGCACGACGGCATCAGCGCTGTCGACGATCGCGCTCCAGTCGAGCGCGTGCGGGGTCGTGTAGTTGCGCAGCGCGGGATGGTCCGGCTCGTCGAGGAACGGGAGCGCGAGCTCGGCGAGGTCGGCGAGCTGGACGTCGAAGCGCCCGTCCGCGACCGCCAGCTTCGAGAACCAGCCGGCCACCGGCAACCCGATCCGGCCCGGACGCGTGCTGCCAATGATGATCAAGAGCTTGGGCATGACCCCTCCAGGATCGAGAGTTCGGCCGCCATCACCACATGGTGAGGCCGCCATCGACGTTGAGCGTCTGGCCGGTGATGAAAGCGGCGTCGTCGGATGCGAGGAAGAAGACCGAGCCGACGACGTCGTCGGGGACCTCGTCGCGGTGGAAGGAACGCATGTCGCGTTGCATCGCCAGCAAGGGCTCCGGCAGGACCGCGGCAGCCGCGGGCGTCACGACGAGCCCGGGGGTGACGAGGTTGACGGTGATCGGGTAGTCGTTGCCGAGCTCGCGGGCCAGGACCCGCGTCAGGCCCATGACGCCGGCCTTCGAGGCGATGTAGTGCGCCTGCATCGGAACGCCGAAGAACATTCCGCCGGACCCGATGTTGATGATGCGCCCGCGCTCGCTCCGCTTGATCAGCGGGAGAAGCGCTTGGACGGTGTAGAAGGTGCCGCTGAGGTTGACCTCGACGACCCGGCGCCATTCCTCACCCGAGATCTTCTCGAAGGGCGTCTGGGGGAAGTGTCCAGCAGCGTTGATCAGGACGTCGACGGTGCCCAGCCGTTCCCGCGCGGCTTCCGCCAGGTCGGCCAGGCTCGCCTCGTCGGAGACATCGGCGGGGAAGGTGTGCAGCGACGGGTTCGCGCCGTCGGAGTCCCAACGGGTACGCCACTCGTCGAGCGTCTCCTGGTACAGATCGCTGGCGAGAACGGTGTCACCGTTGCTCAGGAACCGGTTGGTGATCTCGGAGCTGATGCCGCCGGCAGCCCCGGTGATCACGACGTTGCGTGCGGTGGTCATGTCTGTTTCCCTTCGGTGGTGCGGTAGCCGCGTCACAGAGCCGCCAGGGGCGTGGTCATCGCCCCTCGCCGCCAGACGGCACGCGTCGCGAGGGTGTCGGAGATGGAGCCGGTGGGGTCACCGTCCACCAGGAGCAGGTCGGCCCTGGCCCCCAGCCGGATCACGCCGCGGTCTTCGAGCCCGAAGGCCTGAGCGGGCATGGACGTCGCGGAGCGCAGTGCCTCGACGTTCGGCAGGCCTGCCTCGACGAGGAGCTGCAGCTCGTGGTGCAGGCTCGCACCCTGGGCCAGTCCGCCGTGCTCTTCCTCGGCTCGCGCCGCGTCGGTTCCGGCGATGATGCGCACGCCGGAGCTATAAAGCGCTTGCACCGTCTCCCGGGAGAACCGGTAGTCCCCTTCGGGGTAGGTGGTGAAGGAGCTGCGCAGCGCTCGCAGCCATTCCTCGCTCATGCGTGACGAGACGCGGCTGTCGGCCGCCAGGTCCTCGCCGCTCGTGCCCGTGATGGACCGGTTCAGCACCAGGCAGGGGATGACGAACACGCCGGCCCGTGCGATGGCGTTGACGATCTCGTCGGTCGGCGCCCGGTCGAGGAAAAGGTGGGCCAGTCCGTCGACGCCGACCCGCAGCATCTCCATCGTCGCGTCGTAGGTGAGCGCGTGGGCGACGACGAGCTTGCCGTGACCATGAGCTTCCCGCACCGCGGCGGCGAACACGTCCTCGGCGAGCTCCGGCAGGCCGGGCGCGTTCAGCACCGTGCCTTCCTCCGCCAGCAGTTTGATGAAGTCGGAACCTTCTCGCACCCGCTGGGCGATGAACGCGGGGAGCTTGTCGGGGTTCGCGAGGCCGGGCATGGGTGCCGCTTCGGGATGATGACTGCCGTCCGGTCCGATGAGCTTCTCCATGGGGACGAACAGTTCATTCGGGTGTCCGCAGACGGCGGTGAGCGGGAGCCCCGCCGATCTGATGTCGGCCAGCCGGTCGTCATCGGCGATCCGGGCGCGGTCCTCCGGGCTGCGCGGAGCGCCACCCATCTCCACGACGGTGGTCACACCGAACCTCACCGCCTGGGCGAGGCCGTCGTCGTCGGGATGGACGTGGGCGTCGATGAGACCCGGCAGGAGCGTTCCACCGGCACCGTCGACAACCGTCGCCTCCGCCGGCGGCAGACCGTGCCCGATGTCGGTGATCACCCCGTCCAACACGGTCACCGTGGAGGCATCGATGACTGATTCGCCATCGAACACCTTCACGTTGCGGATGGCGTAGCTCCTGTGGGTCATGACGACGTGCCTCGACTTTCGACTTGGCGAACCAGATTGTGTACGACCATACACATCTTGTGTTTCGCTGTACACATGCCACTCACGGCGGTGTTCGCCCTGGTCGCGTCTCCCGAGATCAAGTTCGGCGCCGCCGACGTCGACCGGACGCACAAAGGCCCGCGCACGCGATATCACGAGGACTGGCACGCAGGGCGACGAGAACTCGATCCGCGGCCTTTCGGCGCACCGCCGATGGCGGCCGGCCCCCGTGCGCACGATCGGCGCGATCACGCGTCGGGCGACGGGACGCGTGTGTAGACTCACGCCGTTGTGTCTGACCATACACATACCTCGGGAGTGGCCACGAAATCCACGGAGGACAAGCAGCCGTCCCGGCCGCGGAACGCAGCCGAGACGCGAGAACAGCTCCTGAAGGCTGCGGCTCCGCTGTTCGCGCGCAACGGGTACGAGGCGACAACCGTGAGCCAAATCGCCCAGGCCGCAGGCTTCTCGGCGAATCTGGTGACCCGGTACTTCGGTGGCAAGGAGGGCTTGTTCCTCGCGGCGATGGAAACTCGGCTGAACCTGGATTCGACGTTGCCGGGCAGCATCGACAGCCTCGGACAGCGGCTGGCCGATCGGATCGTCGACCGGTGGGAGCGGCAAGGCGACGCCGACCCACTGCTGGCCCTGCTGCGCTCGGCCTCTTCCCGCCCGGCGGCACTGGGCGACTTCCTCGAGAAGGAAGCGACCGGACCGCTGACCAGGGCGCTGATGTCGTGGGGGTTCTCCGACCACCAGGCGGTTGACACCGCGAACGCGATCCAGTCCTTCATCGTCGGAACTGTCGTGACCCGCAGGATGCTGAACACTGGCGCGGTCGCTGCCGCCACCGGCCCACAACTGCGCGGCTGGCTGGCCGACGTGCTGCAGCGTCTCGTCGACGAGGGCGCGGCGGCCGACTCACCTCGCCTCCCGCTCAAGTGACGCCCGGTGCACCGGTGACACCGAGTTCCGCCGCGAACTCATGCGCGTCCGCGATCGTGAGGTCGAGGTGGTGAGCTAGGTGTACTGACTCGTGACGTTGTTGACGTCTAGGCGGTCAGTCGGGTGATGGGTGGCTGGCCGCCGAGGGCGGTGTGGGGGCGTTGGGTGTTGTAGTTGTGGACCCAGCCGGGCAGGGCGGCCAGGCGGTGGGTGTTGCCGGTCCAGGCGTGGGCGTAGGCGAACTCGGTCTGCAGGGTGCGGTTGAAGCGTTCGGCTTTGCCGTTGGTCCAGGGACAGCGGGGTTTGGTGAAGCGGCGGCGGATGCCCAGTGCGACGCAGACCGCTCGCCAGGTGCTGCCGACGCGATAGACCTTGGCGTTGTCGGTGAGCACCCGCAGCACTGTGACTCCGTGGTCGCGGAACCAGGCCACCGCGCGGTGCAGGAAGCCCGCGCAGGTGCGGTCTTTCTCGTCGGGCAGGGCTTCGACGTAGGCCAGGCGGGTGTGGTCGTCGACCGCGACGTGCAGGTAGTCGTAGCCGATGCCCCGGCCGCGCACCGCTTCGCTGCGGCCGTGGACCCGCCAGCCGCCGCCCTCGGGCACGCGGCCGAGTTTCTTGACGTCGACGTGCAGCAGATCACCGGGCCGGGGGCGTTCGTAGCGGATGCCGCTGTGACGGCGCCGCACCGGCAGGCCGGTGATCGGGTCGGCCGCGGCCAGTGCGGGCTCGCCGCGGCGGCGCAGGACCCGGCCGATCGTGAGGCCGGCAGCCCGAGCAGGCCCGACAGGTGCACCGGGCCGCGTCGCACCGTCCGCCGCACGGCCAGGATGCGGTCTTCGACCTCGACCGGTGTGCGGGCGGGGCTGCGGTGCGGACGCGAACTGCGATCGGCCAGACCCGCCTCGCCCTCACGCCGATAGCGGGCCAGCCACTTGTGCACCGTGGCACGGGAGATACCGAGCTGCTCGGCGATGCACGCCGGTGACCACCCGGCCGCGCGGCGAGTCACGATCAGCCTGCGGGCATGGATCGTGGTGCGGGCGTTACTGTGCACGCGAGGACCTCCGTGTGCCGATGGGATGCGTCAGACACATCCACTCCGCCCGGAGGTCCTCCCATGTCCAACCCGACACGCCGTCAACAACCTGATTAGTCACTACAGCTAGGGCGACAGTTCGCTCGACCAGTGGCAGGTTCCCGTCGGCGAGGACACCACGACGCAGGTGCAGGGTGTCCTCCAGTCCCGCCCTGGCGTTCCCACCCAGAGCGAGACCGATCGCCGTCAGCTCGAAAGTGCTCCGGCCGATCGCGATCACCTGCCAGATCGCGTCCGCGGGCAGCCGGCGCACCATCGTGAGCAGGTTGTCGGCCGTGGCCGCCATCCCGCCGCGCACGCCGAGGACGAGCGAGAACTGGAGACGCTCCGGCAGCAGGCCCTCGTCGCAGCCGTAGGCACGCCTCCAGGTGACCCGTGTCGTAGATCTCCAGTTCTGGCAGGATGCCGAGGTCGCACATGCTCGCGGCGAGCCGCCTCACGCCGTCGGGCGGATTCAGGAACTGGCTGGCGCCGAACGACATCGAGCACGGGGTGAGCGTGGCCATCTGCGGCAGAAGCTCGACGAGCCTTGCCCGTTCTTCGAACGGCACGTCCGCGACGCGAAGCACACGCTGGTCGAGATCGAGACGGCTGACGCACGAGCCATGGACGACCGCGACCACTGGCAAGGCTGCGGTATGACCGTGTCAAGCCACCTGGCACGGACGCGACTCCGCGGCTCACCACACGCGCATGTCCTCCCGGATCCAGTCGGTCATTGACGTGTGCTCAGGTTTCCACCCGAGCTCTCTCGCCCTGCTGGCCCGGACGCGGCTGTTCGACCCCAGGGCGAAGCGCGCCAGGCCTTCTCCCCACACCTCCGCGGCCTTCTCCCACGGCCATGGCTCGACCGGTCCCAGGCCGAGCCTGTCGGCGATGGCGGCGCCGATCTCGGCGATCGAAGCCTCACCGTTCTCGACGAAGTAGAACCCGCGGGCGGTGGAGTCGGACAGTGAGATCGAGTACAACGCCGCCATGTCGTCGACGTGAACGTTCGACCAGGTGTTGACGCCCTTGCCGACGACTCGGACAACTCCGCTGTCGCGTGCCTGCTCGACCAACGGAATCATCAGCACCGTGTCGGGCCGGGGCGGGCGGCCGTTGCCGTAGATGAGCGAGTTGCAGAGCACGACCGTGCGGACGCCGTCTCGCGCCGCGTCGACCACGGCGGTGTCGAGGGCGAACCGGGCCTGCCGGATCGGGTGGGAGTCGGCGACCACTTCCCGCGTGTCGTCGTAGACGGCAGACGAGAGTTCGTCTCCCTTGGCATCGTCACCGATGATGCTGGTTCCGCTGGTGTGCACGAACGGCTTGCCGGAGCCGCGAAGACCGCGCAGCAAAGCCTCTGCCGCACCACGATGGTCGCTGTTCGCCGTGTTGACCACGGCGTCAGCGCGCTCCGCCTCGGCCGTGAGGAGGTTGTCGTCATCCAGATCACCCATGACGGGTGTGATCCCGGCTTTCAACAGAACGGGTGCGTGGTCTCCATTGCGTAGCAGACCGCGGACTTCGTGTCCCTCGGCGACGAGGCGCTCGCCGACGACACCTCCGATGTAACCGGTCGCGCCGGTGAGGAAGATCTTCATGATGCCCTTCTCAGATGCGCGTGCCCCGCAGAGGGGAATAGGGTCGACCTGTTCGCCGGTTGGTGATCCGACGCAACTGCGAAGCTAGCCACGGCGTTGCAAAGACCCCAAGAATTTTGCCGTTTCGTCAAATCGGGTGACCATCTGGTGCCGCTGGTCGCAAGCACTCCAGGTGACTACTCGCCCTGCGCCTGCTTCTTGGCACGGCTCGGAGCGGCACGCAGATGGACACGTTCACCCTGGTGACCGAAGAGGGTCAGCACCTCCACAGGATGCTCATCGGCGTTGCCGAACCAGTGCGGCGTCTTGGTGTCGAACTCCGCTGCCTCGCCCGGTCCCATGACGAGGTCGTTGCCGCCAAGCACGAGACGCAGACGTCCGTTGAGGACATATAGCCACTCGTAACCTTCGTGGCTGGACACTTCCGGCCGCCGCGGACGCCTTCTCGGGTAGATGATCAACTTGTAGGCCTGGAGGTTGCCCGCCCTTTGAGTGAGGGGCAGAAGCGTCATGCCGTTACGGGTGATCGGCTTGCTGCGGAGGCGCGGATCACCTGTTTCCGGCGCCCCGATCAAGTCGTCCATGGCTACACGCAGCTCTCGGGCGAGGGGCAGCAGCAACTCGATCGTGGCGCGGCGCTGACCGGACTCCAGGCGCGAGAGCGTACTCACGGAGATGCCGGTGGATCTGGCGAGACCGGTCAACGTGAGGTCTCGCTGCTTGCGCAGGCGCCGAAGCCTCGGTCCGATTGCGTCCATTGTGGAGGAGATATCGTCCATCTCCCCAGTTTGCCACCGCAGCAACAGTTGTTGCGACTACCAACCCGCTGCCCCGAACCTTGCCAGGGCGCTTCACCCGAGCCCGCGATTGGACCCTGGAGCGGAGAATGGTCAAAGGTAGTAGTTCAACGGCGTCGGCCTCCGTGGCCGAGGACGCAGCGGCTGAACCGAGAGTCGCCGTGCCGCGCGGTCGAGTGATGGTAGCTGTGGCCGTGTTGGTGTTGACACAGCTGATGCTGGTGGTCGACACCTCGATCGTCAACGTGGCACTGCCCGACATCGGCCGGGAACTCGAATTCACGAGCGCGGGCCTGTCTTGGGTGGTCACTGCCTATGCGTTGTCATTCGGGGGCTTGATCCTGCTCAGTGGCAAGGTCGGGGCGATGATCGGCCCCAAACGCGCCTTGCTGATCGGTCTGGCGATATTCGTAGGCGCCTCGATGGCGGGCGGATTCGCGTCCACGGCCGTAATGCTCGTGACGGCGCGGGCGGCGCAGGGCATCGGTGCCGCACTCGCAGCGCCGTCCATCATGGTGTTCTTGATGAACATCACCGCGCCAGGACCGCAACGGGCGCGAGCCATGTCTCTGTTCGTGCTCGCCTCGGGTAGTGGTGCGGCCCTTGGCCTTCTCGCCGGCGGTGTGCTCACCCAGAGCCTGGGCTGGGAGTGGGTGATGTTCGTGAACGCACCGATCGGCGCGTTCACGATGATCGCCGCACTGCGTTGGTTGCCCGAATTGCCGCGTCACCGTACCTCTCTCGACATCGCGGGCGCCATCGCATCGACCTCGGCCATGGTCGCGCTCGTCTACGCCTTCACCACCGCGGCGGAGTCCGGCTGGTCCAACCCTCTGGTCGTCAGCGCGTTCGTCGTAGCCGCGTTGTCCGCTCTGGCGCTGATCCTGGTGGAGCGCGGACGCCTGCATCCGGTGATGCCCCTGGACCTCTTCAGTACGATGCGCAGCGCTGGACCACTGCTGTCCATGCTGTTCATCCCTGCAGGTCAGGTCGGCTTCCTGTTCTTCACCACGCTGCTGACCCAGCGGGTCTTCGGGTTCACGCCGCTGGAGACCGGTCTTTCCCTGGTTCCCTACACCGTGGCGCTGATCGTCACCAACCAGGTGATTCCACGCATGATCCCGCAGCTGGGCGAACGAATCATAGGCATCGCGGGACTCGCCGGCCTCGTTCTGGGCATCACGTCGATGGCGGTGGTTGCCACGCAGGCGCACGCTCCGATCGCCGTTGTACTGCTGCCCTCGGTGCTGCTCGGGCTGGGTGCGGGAGCTGCGTTCGCCCCTGTGACCGCGGTGATCATGCACCAAGCGCCGCATGAGCACCTCAGCGCGGTTTCCAGCGTCACCCAAGGTTTGCAACAGCTCGGCGCCGGAATGGGCCTGGCCGTGCTGACCGGTGTCCTCGCCGACAACGGCGGCATCGAGTCGGGCCTGCCTACGACCCTCTTGGCCGCAGCTGCATTTCCCCTGGCCGGTCTCCTGCTGTTCGGATTCTGGGGGCGACGCCTCGCCCACGCCAACACCGCTTGACGTGAGCCTCACGTCAAGCACGCACTCACGGCCGGATCGCGTCGACGATCCGGCTGTGTTGGTGGTTCTTGTAGTTTCGTCACGCAGCTGCGGAGAAAGCGGTTGAGGTTGGATTCGCTGTCGGGGCGATCCATCAGGTGTGATCTGTGCGGTCAAGGTGTCGTTGCGTCGGCTGTACCGGCGAGCCAAGCAGGCGTTCCAACTTTCGCCGTGATCCCGCACGAGCTTGTCGACGACAAGCTCGCCACGGCGCCATAGTGTGTCCCCTGCTCAAAGTACGGGTGACTTGCTGGACGAACTGGTCGATCGTCGTTGCCCGGTGAAGATGTCTTGGCGGTTCCGAACTGCGGGCTTGGTGTTGGCGTCGTCGGCATCGGCACGACCAGGACCAGACGTTGTTCGATGCTGGTTGTCGGCCGGAGGACCAGGCCGACGAGCATGCTGCGGATCTCGGGGAACGTGAAGCCGATCATGCCCTCGTTGCTGTGGGTTGTTCCCCTTTTGCGGCAAGGGATCTGGTCATGGCGAGCCAGGCATGGGCAAGCATGGACAGGTTGATGAGGGCATGCCAGGCCCGCCAGGTACGGACCTGGTAGTGGTCAAGCCCGGCCTCGTTTTTGGCTTGCTGGAAGCATTCCTCGATGCGCCGGCAGACGCCGGCGACCCAGACCAGGTCCGGCAGCGTGCAACGACGGGGCCCGAAGCGGACGTAGTAGGCGATCTCGCCAGGATCGGTGATGCTGCGGCGGTCCAGCAACCAGTGTCCGCGGCCCTATTCCCGCAAAACGCGGATCGGCACCCGCCAGTCGTACTCGCGCGGACGATGCGCCCCGCGACCACCGACGACCTGTGCCAGGCCCGTGCCGGCACCCCCGCGATCAGGGCGTCGGCGCGATCCTGATCGAAGTCGGTGGTGGACAGCATGTCGTTGATCCTCGTGGCCAGCACCTACGCCACGTCGCGCTGCTCGAGCCAGAACCGCAAATGCTTGGCCTGCCTGTCAGCCTCGTCGGCAGTCACCCAGCGGAAAGGCACCCTCACCTCGAGCGTGCGCTCGGTCATTGCCATCGCGTTCCGCGGTTTGGTGGCGAACTCCACCTCACCGGGGACACCGGCCGCCCGGCACAGGCTCGGATCGCGGTCCGAGATTCCGGCAGATAGAGTTCCCGGTCGATCAACGCGTGCCCCGCGCCGACGCGTGGGCCAGGAACACGCCCATCTGACAGTTCTGCGTGCGACCGGTGGTCCCCGAATACTGCTGCTGCACAGCCGCTGAACGAGAGCTCTCTTCAGAAACCCTGTGTCACCGACGATCAACACCCGTCCTGAGCACCTGGATGTTCCACGACATAGTCGCGCGGATCGTCCCGGACGCCCTCGACGTCCCCGTCCGCCCGCCGCAACAACCGCTGCATCCCGTCCGGCGAGACCTCACCGGCCCGCTCGGCCGACGACCAGCCGTTCTTGCGCTCAACCCCGCGACCAGACCGAGCACGTAGTCCCGCACCCGATCACGCGGCTCCGACCTGACGAACCGATCACGCAACCGGCCCGACTTCGCCGCAGCGACATCGACGACCACACACAACATGATCCACCACGGAACACAAGTGCTGTTGCACCACTAGCGGTTGCTCTCGCTGTCGCCACAAGCAGTTCTGGAACAACTCAGATCGTCGCCGAAAGCTCCCGCACGAGCACGAATCCTCCGATTAGGAGCACGAACCAACCAAACCCCTTGCGCAGCAGCGTTTCCGGGACGCGGCCTGCCAACTTCCCACCGACCAGGCTGCCTACCACCGCTGCGCCGGCGACCATCAGAGTGAGTGTCCAGTCAACGTGCGTGGTGGCCAAGTAGCCGGCAAGCCCCGCGAATGACTTCATCGCGATCACAACGAGCGATGTACCGATGGCGACCGCCATGGGCAGGCCGCCCAGCAAAACCAGCGCGGGTACCACGAGGAAGCCGCCACCGGCTCCGACGAGGCCGGTTACCACGCCGACCACGAGACCTTCGGCAACGACCCGAACGACCGGGGTCTCCCCGTGCGGCTTCGCCGGAGCGCTCTGACGCCGACCTCGGATCATCGCCATCGCGCTCGCGACCATCATCACCGCAAAGGCCACCAGCAGCCACGTAGCGGGAATCAAGTCGGCGAGCCGACCACCGCCGTAGGCACCTGCCATGCCCGCAGCTCCGAACACCAGCCCTGTTCGCCAGCGCACTCGTCCGGCTCGTGCGTGCGGCACGACGCCAACCGCACTGGTGATGCCTACGACGAACAGCGAGATGGCGATGGCCTGCTTGGGTTCCTGCCCGGCGAGGTAGACCAGGACGGGCACGGTCAAGATCGACCCGCCTCCGCCCAGCACACCCAGTGTGAGTCCAACGATCACAGCGGCGACGAGCATGAGTACGACTATCACGCTGATGCGCTCCTGACGGCCAATGCACTGAGGACCGGTACGAACGTCATACCTGGGCCGTGATTGCAGGACGGTGTTCCCGGTCTGCACATGTCGGGCACTCCTACAGCCGTCCGTTTTCTTTCGCGCGCCACCGCACTCCGGCCGAACTGACGAATTAGCGGGACGTGCCCATCAGGGCGGGCGCGCGATTCACCGCAGCGCTCGCGCAGCAGGTCCAGCGGAATGTTGCAGGAGTCGGAGATATGGGCGGTCTCAAACTCACCTGGTGCGCACGCGTCGATCCATCGCAGAACTGCTACAAACGTCAGCCGACGGAGCTGGCTGACGTTTGTAACAGCGGAGATCTCACTCCCGCTCCACCAGCACGGTGAGCCCGCTGTCTCGCGCGATGCCGAAGTCGTCGTCCACGAGCACGGTCCGGTGCCCGGCCGCAGTCAGCACGCCCGCCGCGATGGACGCACGGTAACCGGACTGGCAATGCACCCACACCACTCCGGCCGCCAGTTCCGTCGCTCGCTGCGGCAATTCGGGCAATGGCACGTGCACCGCGCCTTCGAGATGTCCTTGCCGCCACTCCCCGACCAGCCGCACGTCTAACACCACTTCGGCTGGCGGTAGGCCATGCGGCGGGCAGCCGGCCCGCGCGGCGGCCAAGTCGGTGAAGGTGGCCACGGGCAGCGCAGCCAGGTCGCTCTCGTCGTTCGCCCACTGCTCCGGCGTGCCGGTCGCGGCGGCCGCCGGACGGTCGATCCCGATCCTCGCCAGTTCCCGCTGCGCTTGCGCCACCTGCTCCGCCGACTCACCGAGCAACACGACCGGAGCACCGGCCGGCGCCATCCAGCCGAGCCAGGTGGCCATCGGCCCGTCCAGCCCGAAGCTCAGCGTGCCGACCAGGTGCCGGTGCGCGAAAGCCTTGCGCGAGCGCAGGTCCACCACCCATTCATGAGCCTCGATGCGGTCTCGCAGCTCGACGGGGTCCGCGATCCGCGTCGGCGTCAGGTCGATCAGATCGGCCCCCGCAGCGTTCCGCGCGCCCATGTGCGCGTAATAAGCGGGATAGGCGTCAAGCCCAGCGAGCATCTGACTGACGAAGTCGTCCGCCTCCAGCCGCAACGCCGGGTTTGCCGTCTTCTCCTGACCGATCGTCGACGATGGCGCATCGGACTGCATGGCCGAGCAGAAGCTGCCGAACCCGTGCGTCGGCCACACCTCGGCCCCATCCGGCAGCAGATCGGCCAGCCGACGCACAGACAAATGCTGCTGACGCGTGAGGGTGCTCGCGTGTCGCTTGCCGAGCAGGTCCGTGCGGCCCGTGGTACCGAACAACAGCGATCCGCCAGTGAACACCCCCAACGGGCCTTCGGCGCTCTGCAGCACGTACGACACGTGGTGAAACGTGTGCCCCGGCGTGGCCAACACGGACAACCGCATGCGATCGGACACCACGATCTCGTCACCGTCCGTCACGGACAGCCTTTCGAACGTGACGTCGTCTGCGCCCGCCACCACGTACGCCGCGCCCGTCAGTCTCGCTAGCGCCAGGCCGCCGGACACGTAGTCGTTGTGCAGATGCGTCTCCGCAACATGCGTAATTTTGACCCCGAGCCGGCCTGCCAGCTCTACGACGCGGTCGACATCGCGTTGCGGGTCCACCACGATCGCCAGGCTTCCGTCGTGAGCCAGGTAAGTACGATCCCCCAGTGACGAGGTCGTCACGACCTCGACCTCCAACGACATCATCGTCCCTCTCTCCCATGCGACGATTTAAAGTCACCGCACCACCATTCCCTGATTGACAACGGTAAATTAGGTGCGGAATTTCCCTGAGGCTTTCAGGAAATTGTCATAAGGCTCACGCTGACCAAGGTCGCCGAATTCATTGATACGTACGATCAGGCCATCTTTAACATCAATCAAGAGGCAGCGTGGAATGCGGACCGGCGTGCCGTCCGGCAACTCACCCTCCAGCGTGGCTGCCAGCGTGAAGCCGTCTGGGCTCACCTGCAACGCCCACACGGAGTCGTGGTGATCACGGAGAATCTCGGAAGACGCACTCACCATGCGGACCATGATGCTTGCCAGTTCCCTGCCGGGTACGGACATTTCACTTTCGTAGTTGTGCCAGACCACCACGTTGTCACTGAAAAGCTCACCGAAGTTCGGGTCGATGCTCTCGCGCGAGTACGTGAGCCGGAAGCGCTCAGCGATAGTGTCAACAGTGTTTTTCACACGACAAGTGGATCACCAACCCGTGAAGCGGCAAAGCTTCTTTGCCAGATCGGCAAATTGACACCAGAACACTTGACAGCATCCGTGCTGCGGAGCTGCACTGCGAACTCCAAGAGAACATGAAAACCTGGCAGGATGAGGTTCCCCCGATAACTTGGAGGATTGGTTACCTGGCTCCGGTTGGGGACGCAGGGATGATAGATGGCTGGAGTTGGTCGGCGTGCCAGGCGGCCTCGTACTCGTCGGGGCTGAGCCAGCCGAGCTCTTTCTGGATGCGCTGGGTGTTGTACCAGGCGTCGATGTAGCTGAAGATCGCGTTCTCGGCCTCGTCGCGGGTGCGCCACGAGTTTCGGTACACGAGCTCGATCTTCAGTGTGGAGAAGAAGTTCTCCATCAGTGCGTTGTCGTAGGAGTCGCCGACCGAGCCCATCGACGGCAGGATTCCGTTGTCCGCCAGGCGTTGCGCGAAGCGGATCGAGGTGTAGGTCGAGCCTCGGTCGCTGTGGTGGATCAGCTGTCCGTCGCGTACGTCGCGGGACCAGATGCCGTATTCCAGGGCGCCGAGGACGAGGCTGGTGTCGCAGCGGTCGCTGGTCTTCCAGCCCACGATCCGGTTGGAGAAGGCGTCACGGACTGCGGCCAGCCAGAACACGCCCTCGCCGGTGGGGATACGGGTGGCGTCGGCGACCCACAGCCGGTCCGGGGCCGGGGCGGTGAAGTCCCGGTTGACCAGATCCGGCGCCGGCGCCGCTCGTGGATCACGCCGGGTCGACGGTGTCCGCCACTTCTTGCGCAGGAACGCGCCCTGCAACTCGTGGCCGCGCATCAGCCGCTCGACCCGCTTGCGCGACACCAGGATCCCGCGGCGGCGCAGCGTCGCGTGCACCCGCGGGCTGCCGTAGGTGCCGCCGGAAGTGGTGTGGATGTCCACGATCTCGGCCACCAGCTCCTCGTCCTGACGCTGCCGCGGTGACGGGTTGGCCTGGCGCTGGACCCAGCCGTAGTAGGTGGAGGAGGCGATACCGAGGACCCGGAGGATGGGCTCGACCCCGAAGCGGCCGCGAAGCTGTGACACGAACTTCACGACCGTCGCCGGGTCGGGTCGAGTTCCGAGGCGAAAAAAGCGCTCGCGGCCTTGAGGATCTCGTTGGCGCGCTTGAGTTCGGCGTTCTCCCGCCGCAGTCTGCGCAGCTCGTCGGACTCGCTGGTCGTGGGCCTGTCGTCACGCTCGCCGCGGTCGGCCTCGTCCTGCCGGATCCAGTTGCGCAGTGCTTCGTGATGCACCCCGAGCTGCTCGGCCAGCCGGCGGATCACCGGCTTCGGATCCGACTCTCGATACAACCGGACTGCACGAGCTCGATAGAGCCAAACCGTAGGTCAAGCACTAATGACTCCTGGTCCTTCACAACCAGATGAGTCCTCTGAACACCGCCCGGACCGCCGCGCGCGGACACTGGCCACAGACCAGCGCGCTCCAGGCGCAGCGTGCACGATCCATGAGATCAACAGGCCCTGCCGCGCTTGGGACAACGCCGTCACACGCCGATCACAGCCAAGAAGAACACCCGAATGGAGGACACCATTCGCTTTAGCCAACGCGACCCTATTTCGCCCCGCGCAAACCGATTCTCCCAAAATCCTCCCAAACACCGAGTTACCCGCCAGTATATACCACTGTGGACAGTCAGCTCAAGATCGAAAAGAACGCACGAAAAAGCCCGCTGACCTGGGCTTTCACCCAGAATCAGCGGGCTGATTCAGACCGTCGGGACGACAGGATTTGAACCTGCGACCCCTTGACCCCCAGCGGGACAACTGGTGTCCACAGTGGTCCTATCCGGTCCGTTGTGGCTGGTCGAGTCCGGCGGAAATCCAGGTCAGGGCCTCCAGTCCGGCCCCGTCCAACAGGTCCGTGAGACACCTGTGAGACGGGACCCGAGCACGAGAGGTCCTGTTCACGATGAACACCACCCAGTTCCTCAACTCCACTACGCCGCTCCGACGGCCGCCGCGGCGCCTTCGTCCGCCCTTCGATGTGGACGACGTTGCGAGCCTCGACAGCCTGCAGCCGGACGAGACGGCCGACCAGTGGCACGTTCGCCGGCACGCTGACCGCGTCACCGCTCTCCTGGAGCCGTTGGACGGTATCGAACTGGGCGAGCACGACCGGCGGGTCATCGAGTGGCTGTCCAATCAGGACAACTCGGTGGTGGGCACCGTCGCCAGCCTCCTCTACCGCGCCCGCGCTGTGGACGGTGCCTGGTGAGCGTCGAAGCCATCAACTGGGCGCTCAACCACGCCCCCATCCCCACCGACCGGAAGGACGCCTCGACGCTGGCGATCACGCTGATCGCACTTGCTAACCACGCCGGTCCCGACGGCCGCGACGCGTTCCCGTCGGTCGAGCGGATGATGCGCTACACCCGCCTGTCCCGACGGACCATCCAGCGTTCGCTGCGGTCGTTGGAGGAGTTGGGCCTGATCGGGCCGGGCAGCACGCACGTGCGCAACGCCAAGATTCCGGAGGCCAACTCGCGGCCCCAGGTCTACGACCTCGCGTTGTCCACCAAGTTGTTCACAACTCCGGACGAGACGCGTCAGGCTGACGCCCCTCTGACCAGTAGGGGGCGTCAGCAGAAGCACCTGGGGGCGTCAGCAGCTACCAGCAGGGGCGTCATCACGGCGCCCAAACCGTCCTTCAACCGTCCAGATAACCGTCCTGCGCCGAGCGCGCCCCCTACTAGGCGCTCGGCGATGCCACCGGTGTGCGGACAGTGCGACGCCCGTGATTCCGACCCGGTCAGCGCCCGCGTGGTGTGGCTGGACGACGACCGCATGCGGTCGGTGCCATGCCCGCGCTGTGCGCCGCAGCGAGGCGGAGGTGCTCGATGAGCCGGGTGCACCTGTTCTACAAGGAGCCGCCGAACTTCGCCCATCCCAACGACGGCTGGCGTTCCTCGGCGGACTGCCTGGAGGACCGGACCTCCGCCAAGCGACTGCTGGACGCTACCAACCTGCTGTCGGGCCGCAGCGCCACCGTACGTCGCACCTGGCACATCGTGGACTGCCCCGGCGGCGACTGCGGAGTGCAGCGATGAACACCGCTGCGTCCTTTCCCGAGCCGAACGACGACAACGTGGAGCGCGCCGTGGCCGAGCTGGAGAACTACGTCGCCGCCCACGCCCCCGCCGCGGCCGATCCTGTCCCGGCTGCCGTCGCACCGGCCACCAAGCGGGTCCGAGACCTCCGGGCGGAGGTTGACGAGGCCCACGTCCTGCTGGAGTTGCAGGCCGACGCCGCGCCGCTGTTGGTGGACACCGACCGGGTCCGCCGCAGCCGCAAGCGTGCCGCCGAGTCCGCCCGCCTGCACGCCCTCGCCCAAGACCCGGCCGCGCGGGCCTGGCAGGCATCACGGGTGCGCTTGGTGCTCACCTCCGCGGCGCTGGCGGCACTGGTCGGGGCGCTGGCGTGGTCCACCACCGGCGTCCACCACACGCTCACCCGAGGCATGGTCGAACACACCGCCGCGTGGTGGGGGGCCTGGGCGGTGGAGCCGATGATCTCGACGGTGCTGCTGGTGGTGGTCGGGGCGCGGGCGTTCCTGGCCACCCGTGGCCGTGTGCTGCACCACCCGCACCTGGCGGTGGTCGAGTACGGGGCGCTGGCGGTGACGTTGACCCTGAACGTGTGGCCGCACCTGCCGCGGGTGTCGGTGCCGTGGGCACGGTTCGACCCGATGCAGCTCCTCGCCCACGCCATCGGCCCACTCGTCGCGGTCGGCGCTGTGGCGGTTCTGCCAATCATCTGGGCAGCGTTCGTCGACCTCGATCACGGCCTACCGGTAGGCCCTACTCCTACCCCCACCAGCCCGGAGTACAGGCAAAACGTGCCCCGCAGCGCAGCCGCACAGCGCGGGACCAACGGCGACCGAGTGGCCCTGCTGGTAGACCGCGCTCGCTGGATGATCGCCGCCGGCCAACTGTCCACCGACCCGTCCGCCACACGGCTACGGGAGGCGTTGGGGTGCGGCACCGACACGGCCCGCGATGTCCGTGATGCCCTCCGCAGGGTGTGGCATGAGCCTGACGATGCAGGGCGGTAGGGGCGGCGAGTTGATCCTTTCCCGATCGCCCCCGTTGAGGGAACGCTGAGGACGCAGGTGCGGCGGCAACAACAGCACCTGCTTCGGACGGCGAGCTGATCGCCGGAGCCGAGTACCAGCGTTCTCGCGTCCGCCGCTTGGCCGAGTCGGCGCTGTCCCGCCTACCCGCGATGGCAGATCCCTGAGTCAGCCCGCCAGGCCGGGAGTTGAACTGGTGCATCAACCGCCGCTGGTGCCGCGCGCTATCCGGCGGCGGTTGGGCGCGGCCTCCGCACCAGGAGTCATGACACCGCCCATCCCCGAGCCAGGTCGTCGATAAGAAGCGTGAGCTGCACCGCCAACTGCGGCAGACGGTGCGCAGCCGCCACCAGGAATTCAAGTCCTGACGTCAGCCTTCCCCACCTTTGCAGTTGTGGTGCGCAGCGCGACCAGGCCGCGTACGCGCTCTGCCGCCTCCGCAGGGTCTTCGTGCTCCCACACCCTGACCACCAACCACCCGGCTGCGGTCAACTGGGCGTCCGTGTCGCGGTCGCGCAACACGACGCCCCGCAACTTCAGCCGCCACCACGTGCGGTTGGCTTTCGGGAGTTGCCCGTGCACCGGACAGGAGTGCCAGAAGCACCCATCGACGAACAGGGCGATCCGCGCACCGCGCAGCAGGATGTCAACGCGCCTGCGGCGATTCGTCCCGCGCGGGGCGCGATCCACGACGAAGCGCAGCCCCAAGCGGTGAAGCGCACTGCGCAACGCCAGCTCGGGCCGCGTGCCGGACCGCTTCATGCGGCGCATCACCTTCGCGGTGGCCGGGCGTGTTGCAGGAGGCGCTGGCCCAGGATCGAGGTAGTTGTACACGCCCTCATGCTGCCGGTGACCTCCGACAACCTGCTCATTTCGACAACGGTCGACGTGGCTGTGCGGATATCGAATATTACGAGACGAGGCGGTATCAGGTGGTTGCCCTGCAATGGTGCGATTGGGAGCAGCCGCCCCGTCCGAGCAACTGCCGACTTCAGCGCGTCGAGCTTGTTCACAGGTGCTGCCCGATGGGTGTTTCATCACTCGGACGGCGCAGCATGAAACCGAGAAATCGGGTTCATAGGCACACTAAGGTGCTCTCACCGGAAGACGGGCTCGACATGCACGCGTGCCTGAAGCTCACATGTGTTGCCGTGTAACTATGCCACCCGAACGAGCGATGGATCGTTAGCGCACGACTGCTTACGTGGCTTAAGAGGGAGATTCCACTGAACTGCTCGAACACACTTTCGATCGCCTCCCCCATTCGTCGCAAAGCAGGCAGGTTACCGTGCGCATGATCCCGGATGCGGTGCATCCCGGTGCCAGCCGGGCCGAGCAGGAGATCTTCTCCCAGCTGGCCGCGCTCGAAGTGGCTGGGTGGGAATACGCCATGCACAGCACCAACCTGCCCGAGCACGATCGCAAGCGGGTGTGCGAGATCGACTTCCTCTTGCTCGGGGAACGCGGCCTGCTCGTACTCGAAGCCAAAGGTGGCGAGATCCTGCTGAGGAAGGGCGTGTGGCACACGCGCGACCTCAAGGGCAATCGGCACCGGCTCAAGGAAAGCCCTCTCGACCAAGCGCAGACCAGCATGTTCGCCTTGGAGAAGGTCCTCCGCCGAACGACGGCCGATACGGGTTTGGTCGGACGCACGGTGTTCGGGTATGGGGCTGTCTTCCCTGACAGCGAGTTCGACGCGGTCAGCGTGGAGTGGACTCCGGAAATGGTGATCAACGCGGTCCGCCTGGCGTCCGAGGGATGGGCGGAGTGCCTCGACCGGTTGGGCGCGTTCTGGGAGAACAAGCTCGGTGGGCGGGGACCGCTGTCACCCGATGACATCGAGCGCTACCTCAACGTCCTCCGCCCCGACTTCGACCGCGTGCTGTCCCTGCGCCGTCTCGACGACCTGGTCGAGAAGGAACTCGTCGCCCTGACCAAGAGCCAGTACAAGGCCCTCGACCTACACCGCAGGAACCCGCGGGTGGTGTTCGAGGGCGGCGCCGGAACGGGCAAGACCATGCTGGCGGTCGAGATGTGCAGGCGAGCCCGGGCCTCCGGCGAACGTGTCCTGCTGACCTGCCGGAGCCACGTCCTCGCGGCCTTCATCCGCTCGCAGCAGGACTTGGACGGCATCACCGCGGTCCCGTTCGACCAGGTGTCGGCTTTCGACGCGGACGCCTTCGACGTGGTCGTGGTGGACGAGGGGCAGGACGTCGTCAACCGGCAGGACCTCGACGTGCTGGATGCCGTGCTGGTTGGTGGGCTGGCGGACGGCCGCTGGGCGTTCTTCCTCGACTCCAACAACCAACGCGGGCTGGTCGGCCGCTACGAGGACGACGCGAAGGTCAGGCTGGACTCCCACCGCCCCACCTTCGTCGAGCTGATGGACAACTGCCGGAACACCATCGAGATCGTCCGCGCCACCCAGGAGCGCACGGGGGCCGATCTGGGGGTGACCAAGGCGGGCCACGGCCGCGAGGTCGTGGTGGTTGAGGAAGACCGCGAGAAAGCGGTCGCCGCGGTGTTGGCGGCCCTCACCGAACTGGAAGAACACGATGTGCCTCTGGAGCAGGTCGTGCTGCTGTCACCACACCAGTTGAGTGCATCGATCTTCGTCGAACTGCCTGTGGAATGGCTCGAACGCATTGACGTGCTGGACCTGATGCGCATGCGCCGGCCCGGCCGGGGGCGCGTCGGGTTCGCCCAGGTAGCCGATTTCAAGGGATTGGAAAGCCGGTACGTCCTGCTGGAAGTGGACGAGACGGCAGATGAGAAGGCGGCGCGCGCGCAGTTGTACGTGGGCATGACCCGGGCCAAGGCCGCCCTGTGGGTCGTCAAGCCGCGCGGAAGGGGAGTGAACGGGTGACGGAGGTGCACACCACGGGGTTCCCGGACCGGGACCGGGTGCTCGAGTACCTGCACGACCACCTGGTCGGCCCGGTCGACGGGGACGACGAAGTCCTCTACGAGAAGGCGCCGCAGCACCGGTACTTGACCGCCGTGCTGTACCCGATGTCGCTCGCCCCGCTTCCCGCCGACGCGAGCGGTCCAGCGGACGACGCGGAGGAGGTCGACGACCAAGCGGGTGCCCTCATCGAGGACGACGACGACGATCCCATCACCCTCGCGGGGCAGAGCCGGCCGAGTTCGGCCGGCATCAGCTTCATGATCGCGAACCGGTCCGCGATCACCGTGGAGGTGCGAGCCGCGCGGTACCACCGCCTCTCGGACGAGGACGAGTGGCAGCGCGAACCGCTCGACCTCGTGGGAAGTGCCGCGCTGACGGTCGAGCCGCCGTCCTCCGGGATTCACCAGAAGGTCAACCTGTGGGGCGAGGCGGCCAGCGCCGAGGTCACTTGGCGTCCGCACCCCGGCGGGGTGATCGTCACCGTCGTCCTGGTCAACCGCAGGGTGCAGGAGCAGCGCCGGGCAGTGGCTCCGGAGGACTGCCTCTTCCAAGTCGGGCTCCGCTGCCAGGTCGCGGAAAGCGCCATCATCCGCTACCCGACCCAAGCACGAGCTCACAGCGACGACGAAGCGGAAGAACTCGAACTCCAGTACCGCGATGTGCCCGTGTACGCCGTCGGCCACGGAACGGCGGCTCATTGGGACACCGCGGGCGAACGGCCCGAGTGGGTCGGCACGTCGTTCCTCCCGGTGCACGTCGTGCCTGATGTCGCCTTCGACCTGCCCGACGTGGCGGACGCCGTCCGCTTGAACGGACTCGCCGGGATCGCCATCACTCCGGAGCCCGTGTTCGCGGCCCTGACCCGCTTCGTCGACCGGTACTCGGACTGGATCGGGAAGACCTGGGACGCGGCATCGGCGGACCTCGACCCGCATCTCCGCCCGGCGGCCGAGCGGTTGCGCGACCGTGCGATCCGGGCCAGGGACCGCATGCTCGCAGGCCTGGACTTCCTGCGCGAGGACCGGGACGCGCTCGAAGCCTTCGCGCTCGCCAACCGGGTGATGGCCATGCAGATGGCGCACAGCCGGCCGCACCTCGGCGGCTCGCCGCACGCCCCCTCGGAAGCGCCGGACCCGCGGGTCGACTACGGCTCGCTCAACCCCGCGTGGCGTCCCTTCCAACTCGGTTTCCTGCTGATGACGGTGAAGGGCGTGGTCCAGGAGGGCGAGGATCGGGACCTGGTCGACCTGATCTGGTTCCCCACAGGCGGCGGCAAGACCGAGGCGTACCTCGGGCTCGCCGCGTTCACCATCCTCCACCGGCGACTGACCTTGGGGGACAGCGGAGCGGGCACCGCGGTCATCACCAGGTACACCCTGCGCCTGCTCACCAGCCAGCAGTTCCAGCGAGCCGCGACCATGATCGCCGCCTGTGAGCTGGTGCGCCGCGGCTCCAACGGACGGCTCGGCAGCCGCCCCGTGTCGATCGGCCTGTGGGTCGGCGGCGAGAACAGCCCCAACAGCTTCGTGGACGCCCGCCGATTGCTCGCGCGGGCGCGTGACGGTGCGGCGGGCGACAAGGGTTTCCAGATCGAGTCCTGCCCGTGGTGCGGAACGCGGATCGTCCCCGGCGACCAGGACGACGAGCAGCGGTGGGGCATCTCGGCGACCAACAACTCCTTCCGGGTGCGGTGCTTGAACGACAAGTGCCCGTTCCGCACAGAACTTCCGATGTCGTCGGTGGACGAAGACCTCTACCAGAACCCGCCCACCATGCTGGTCGGCACGGTCGACAAGTTCGCTCGCACCGTGTGGAACGAGAACACCGGCGTGTTCTTCGGGGCGGGCCGCGACCCCGGTCCGTCGCTGATCATCCAGGACGAGTTCCACCTCATCTCCGGTCCGCTGGGTACCATCGTCGGCCTTTACGAAGCAGCCTTCGACGTGCTGATGGAGCACTTGGGGAACAAGCCGAAGATCGTTGCCGCCACAGCCACCATCCGCCGGGCCGACGAGCAGACCAAGGGTGTCTTCGGGCGACCCGTCGCGCTGTTCCCACCCGCGGGTCTCGACGCCACCGACTCGTACTTCGTGAGCACGAATCTCGCAGCGCCCGGTCGCGCCTACATGGGTGTCATGCCACAGGGCCACACACCGCTGACTGCGCTCATCCACGTCGCCGCGGCGCAGTTGCAGGCGCCGCTGGAAGTCGAGTTGACGTCCGTGGCCGAGGATGCCTACTCCACCCTCGTCGTCTACCACAACAGCCTCCGCGAGCTGGGCAAGACGATCAACCTGGCCTCCGACGACATCCCGTCGCGGTTGAAGGTGATCGCACGGGCCGAAGACCACGTGCGACAGCTCCACGACGACAACGTGGTGGAGCTGACCAGCAACGTGGCCTCCGCGCAGATCCCGAAACGCCTCGACCGGCTGAAGAAGTCGCACGACGCACCCGGTGGCGTTGCCTTCTTGGCCAGCACCAACATGATTTCCGTCGGCGTCGACGTCGGTCGGCTGGGCATCATGACCGTCGTAGGCCAACCGAAGACGACCGCCGAATACATCCAGGCCACCAGCCGCGTGGGGCGGAGCGCCGACCGCCCTGGGCTCGTGGTGACGGTCTACTCGCCGTCCAAGCCGCGTGACCGCTCGCACTACGAGTCGTTCACCCCCTACCACGCGAGCCTCTACCGCTCGGTGGAGCCGAGTTCGGTAACGCCGTTCTCGGTGCCGGCGCGGCTGCGCGCCCTGCACGCCGACTTGGTCGTGCTGGTGCGCCACGCGCTCGGTCTGTCGGGCGATCAGCAAGCGGCGTCGTTCGACCCCGATGACGAGCGCTTCACCACGCTCGTCGGGAGGTTCCTCAGCCGCGTGGAACGGGCAGACGCGACCGAGCTCAAACGAGTCGAGACCCACCTGGACACCTTGATCGAGAAGTGGGTGAAGCGGGCGGCCGACGCGGAGCCCCTCGGCGGGCTGCGCTACAGCCAAGGTGGACGTGAGCGCCCCAAACTGCTCAAGCGGTTCACCGAGCGGGGTGATGGTTGGGCGACGCTCGATTCGATGCGCAGCGTCGATGTCGACGTCCACGTGCAGGTGAGGGGGCCGCGCAAGTGACTGTGCGCAAAGTTCGACGTTCACAGGTCATCAGCCCCTTCGGCCCCGGAGCGATCATCGACCTCGTCGGCGAGTCCTTCGTGGTGGAGGACGCGGGCAGGTGGCCCCGTCAACGCGTGCCCGTCGACTTCCCCAGGCTCGCCTCGTACCTCGGGGTGAACTCCCTGGCCTCTCCCATGCCGGGCAGGCCGATCCCCTACTACAGGTTCCCGCAGTGGTTGTTCTGCCCGGCCTGTCGACGCATGAGCCGGTGGTCGTACACCCGGGAAGTCGCCAACACCCCTCCGAAGTGCGAGCACTGCCCCGCCGAAAAGCAGCTCATCCCCATGCGGTTCGTGGCGGTGTGCGCCGACGGACACCTGTCGGACGTCGACTGGGTCCGTTGGGCGCACTCAGCCGATCGCCGCGACCGCAACCAGAACCAGTGCCAGCGATCGGACCTGAAGTTCCTGAGCAAGGCCAAGGTCGGCGGTGGCCTCAACTCCCTCGTCGTGCGGTGCGTGCCCTGCGGCGGTGAGAGATCGCTGGACGGGCTCACCACGAGCGTCGGGCTGAAGCACATCGGCAGCAAGTGCACCGGCAGGCAGCCGTGGCAGGACCAGAAAGACGCGAGGGTGTGCGCGAAGCAGGTGGTGGCAATGCAGCGCGGCGCGTCGAGCGTGTACTTCCCGAACGTGGTCAGCGCGATCGACATCCCGCCCGACTCGGATTGGAGTTCCGTCAGCGAGCCGTTGGCGGTCCTGAGGAAGAGAGAGGACTTCAAGTTCCTCGTCAACAACCCGGGCTACAAGCTGACCAAAGCCATGATCGAGATCATGGCTGACGAGCACGGCCTGTCCGTCGCCGAAGTCGAGGCGGCGCTGGCCGACGAGATGAGCGCACCCCACTCACAACCCGACGGCGGACCTGAGAACATCCGCCCGGACGAGTGGGCAGCCCTGATCAACCCGAGGGAAGGGGAGCACCACCACCAAGACCAGTTCATCTCACGACGGGCCGATCGACCGTTGCGCCCCGCGGGCGGGACCACGAACGGCTGGAGCCGGCTGATCCCGGAAGTCGTGCTGGTCGACCGCCTCCGCGAGGTTCGGGTGCTGACGCACTTCGAGCGCTACGCGATGGAGGAGAAGGTGCCGTCCAACCTGAGTGACGACCCCGACTTCCTGCCGGCCGTCGAGGTGTTCGGAGAGGGGTTCTTCCTCATGTTCGACGAGGAGGCCCTCGTCCGATGGGAGAAGTCCGCTCCGGTGGTGACCCGGTGCCGGCGATTGGCTGAACGGCGCGAGCTGACAGGTGCGACGTGGCTCCCCGAGCCCACACCGCGTTTCGTGCTGTTGCACACCCTCGCGCACCTGCTCCTGCGCAACACCGCCTTCGAAGCCGGCTACTCGACATCTTCGTTGCGCGAGCGCCTGTACGTGACGACGAACGGCGGCGGTCCCCCCATGTCCGGCGTGCTGATCTACACGGCGGCTGGTGACTCGGAGGGCACACTGGGCGGCCTGGTCAGGATGGGCGAGTTCCCCCGGTTGGGCAGGCTCCTCGACATGTCCATCACCAGCGCCCTGTGGTGCTCGTTCGACCCGGTGTGCGCGGACCACCCCGGCCAGGGGCCCGACGGGTTGTCGCTGGCCGCGTGCCACGCGTGCTCGCTGACGCCGGAGACGAGCTGTGAGGCGACGAACCGGCTGCTGGACCGACGTCTGCTGGTCGACCCGGAGTTCGGGTTCTTCAAGGACTTGGCCGCGACCGTCGGCGGTGTCCCGGGGAGCCTCCTGTGAGCGCCGCGTTACGCGCCTCGGTCCACGAGGCGCCCAGTCACGCCGTGGTGGTCGCCGCACCCGCGGTCGACCAGGCACGCGAGGCCGTCGCGGCCTACCGCCGCCTTCGGAGGCATGGCAAAGAGCTGCACGTCATCACCCGGTCGAGCGTGCTGACGAACCGCATCCGCACGCTGATGCCGTTCGAGAGCCGCGGCGACACCGTGATGACGTACCACTCGTACTTCGCCAATGTGTGGCGCACGGTGCTGCGGATCAAGCAGCCGAAGGCGGACGACTACGACATCGACTTCTGGGAGTTCAAGCAACACCTCAGGGCTCGCTATGTCCGACCGCTGGATCGACGGCACGTCATCGTCGTCCAAGGGCAGCAACTGCCACGTGACTTCTACACGGTGCTCCGGCTGCTCAGCATCGAGGCGACGGTGCTCGTCGACCCCGTGCAGACGGTCGACGACTCCGGCACGACTCTGGAGGACCTGACCGCTCTCTTCGGCGCGGGCACCGCCACCACCTCGCACGAGGTCGACGGCGGTACCGCTCAGATCCACGAGTTGCTGGCGCACATCGGAGACAGGTCGTTCCCGGTGGCCGCGCCTCAACGCGAAGGCTCACGACCGGTGCTGGTCAACCACGAAGACGTCGGCGAGGAAATTCGGTTCGTCGTGGAGCAGGCGGCAGCGCACCGCGACCGGCAGATCGGTGTGCTCCTCCCGACCCGGGAACTGGTTGAAGTCTTCAAAGACGAGATCGGAGACCTGTTCGACGGCAAGACGCAATGGCACCTCTCGGGCGTCAAGGTCCCGAAGCACGCCGAGATCACGTGGTCCGACCCCGGCGTGAAGGTGCTGACCTGGGTCAGCGCCATAGGCATGCGGTTCGACCACGTCGTGTTGGCGGGACTCGACCACGTCGAGGACCGCTTCCGGTTGGAGAACGCGCTGCGGGTACTCGGTCCGACGGCACGTTCGGAGTTGTTCCTCTCCTACTCCGGTGTCGGACGACCCACCTCGTTGAGCGGGCTGACGCCGGCCTTTCTCGACGACCGAACCCGTGACGCGCCTGGCGGAGAATGGGTGGAGGCGGGCCCGACTCTCGAGTTCCCGACGCCTCGCCCTGCTGTGTCGGAGCAGCCGGCTCCACCCGCCCGGTCCGCGGTCGACAGCGCTTGCGCCTTGCTCGCGGTCCCGATGCGGAGCAACGCTCGGTCCAAGCACCTGCTCACCGCCGATCAGGAGGTCGGGCTGGCACAACTCATGCGATCAGCCGACGAAGACCTGTCGGACGAACTGCCGAAGGGCTTCCGCTCGACCCTGCGTGACGACGACGTGCGGGCCCGAGCGTTCGACGCGATGGTGCTGCACAACACCGGTCTCGTCGGCTCGTGCATCAGCAGGCACCTCGGCGCGGGACTCGACTACGAGGACCTGTACCAGCACGGGCTGCTCGGCCTGATGCGGGCGATCGAGAAGTGGGACGGCTCGCGAGGGCTGAAGTTCTCCACCTACGCGGTGAACTGGATCAACCAGCACATGGGTCGCGCCGTTCCCGACGAGGGCACGACGATCCGGCTGCCGGTCCACAAGTACGAGGAAGTCCGCAAGGTCCGCGCCGTCCGGGACAGGCTGCTCCTCGATCAGGAGAACGCTCCGATCGCGGAGATCGCCGAGCGCACCGGGTTCTCCTGGGAGAAGGTGGTGGACTGCTTGCGGTTGTCCAGGGGCATGATCAGCCTGGACGCACCTCTGGGCGCGGACGGGGAGATCTCGTTCGCAGAACTGGTCCCCGCTCCGTTCGAACACCACTCGAACCCCGACTACGTGGTCGACAACGAGCTCGGCGCCGAACTCGTGCGGAAAGCCCTGTCCCAGCTGAAGGAGCGCGAGGCCGAGGTACTCAGGCTGCGGTTCGGCTTCGACGGTGGTGACGACCGCACCCTGGAGAAGATCGGCGAGCACTTCTCCGTCACGCGCGAGCGGATACGGCAGATCGAGAGCAAGGCGAAGAGCAAGCTCGTCGGGAAACTGGCGGACGTGGGACTCATCGCCGGTGGCGCGAACCCCGTTCCCTCGAAGGAGGTCTCGCCCCGCAGGTTGAGCGTCGTGCGGACACCGGTTCGCGAACGGCTGCGGCTCGGCACGGAGATCGCCACGGGGTCGGGTTTGGTGGAGCGGCTCGGCGCCACGGGCGAGGACAGCGCTGTCGGCCACCTGCTGATCGCCTTGGTGGACCGCGCGCTGTCGTCCGGCGCCCGTCACGTCCGGATCAGAACCGCGGGCGCAGGCACGAGTTCCAGGCTCGCCCTGGTCCACGACGGAGCCGCCTTCGCCGGGTACGCGCTTCTCTCGACCCTCCGCGAAGGACAGGAGTTGTCGCGCGGATCCGCGGCCCTCGGTGTCGCCGCTGCCCTGTACGACGAGGTCACCACCTGGGACTCCCACACCTCCTCGGCGTGCCTGGTCCTGACTTCTGCGGCGGACACCGACGCCTGGTGGCTGCACCGCACCACGCGCAGGCTGCCCTCGGGACTGCTGCCCGAGGCGAAGTCGGACCGGTGGTCGGTCGTGCTGCTCCGGGCCCCACGGCCGCAGGTGGCACGTGCGCGCGTCGGTGTGGTGCTCGACCGGTGCATCTGCGACCTCGGCGTCGTGTTCGGCGAGTTGTTGCGGCGGAAGGTCGAGATCGACGTCAACGGACGTGCGGTCACCGCTCAGGACCCCTTCCTGTGGGGCAACCCGGCTGGGCAGCACCTCGGGGAGGAGCGGGTGACCGCCGCGGGGTTGTCGGTGGTGGCGAGTCCTCGCGTGCTCCCCCACCCGGATGCATTGAGGGCCGGCGACACCGCTGCGGCGGGTGACCCCGCCGACTGGCGAATGAGCCAGGGCTTCTACGTGCGGTGCGACGGCCAATACCTCTCGCGCGGTGGCTGGCTTGGGCTCCACGACCTGGACATGGCGGAGGGCACCGCTCTGGCCAGGGTGCTCGTCGAGGTGCCACCCGAACAGCGCACCGCGTGGGGTGGAGATCACCCCGGTGCCTCCGTCGTGCCACCGGAGCCGCTCCAGCCGAGGTTGGCCGCTCTCGCCCGCATAGCGCGCGGCAAGTCCGAACTCGTGATCGAACGACACCGAACTGGGGAAACGACGTGACGGACGGTGAACTCGTCGCCTTCGCAGCCGAGTTGCGGCGCAGGGTGGACGACCGCATCGCAGCTGAGCCGGAGCTGATGGCGCGGGACGCATTCGTGACCGTGGTCGGTGAGCACCTGATCGACGACGGGGCGTTGGACGACTTGGAGACCTGCTACCTGTTGGCACCGTGGCAGAACCGACGCGTCGAGGTCGCCGGGTACGACATCACGGGTGACGGCACGATCCTGCACCTCGTCACGTCCGCGTACGGCATGGACGCCGAGCCGTTGAAACGAGAGCGGCTCACCCAGTTGGTCCGCCGCGTCGGTGCGTTCGCGGAGTTCTGCCGGAACGGCCTGCACGAGCAGTTGGAGCGATCGAGTCCGGCGTACGACATGGTCGAGCGCATCCACAGCGCGTGGCCTCAGCTCCAGATGATCAAAATCTTCGTCTTCACCGATGGCAGGACCGGGTTGCGCCGAGCGGAGGAGGCCACCGTTGCCGACCTCCCGACCCTTGTCAACGTGTGGGACATCAGCCGCCTCCAGAAGCTGATCAGCTCAGGTGCCCAGCAGGAGGACATCCTCATCGACGTCGCGAAGATGGGGTACGAGGTGCAGTGCCTGGAGTCGCCGGAGCAGGCCGACGGGTACCGCTGCCTGATGGCGATGCTGCCCGGGAAGCTGCTCGCCGACCTGTACGACGAACACCACAGCCGCCTGCTCCAGCGGAACGTGCGCGCCTACCTCCAAGCGCGGGGAAAGGTCAACAAGGGGATCGCGGAGACGATCAAGGAGCAGCCCAGCCGGTTCCTGGCCTACAACAACGGCGTCTCCGCCACCGCTCGCGCGGCGGACCTCGAACGGACGTCGAACGGACTGGTGCTGCGGACCCTGACCGAACTGCAGATCGTCAACGGCGGGCAGACCACGGCCTCGCTGCACCACGCGGCCCGCAAGGGTGTCGACCTGTCCGAGGTCACCGTGCCCGCGAAGATCACCCTGATCCCCGACGACCGGCTGGACAGCATGGTCCCGGAGATCTCCCGCTACGCGAACTCGCAGAACGCCGTCACCCCGGCCGACTTCGAGGGCAACAGCCGCTTCCACGTTGGGCTGGAGCGGTGGTCCCGCACCATCTGGGTGACCCCTCTCGGTGTCGACGTCGAGCAGACCCGGTGGTACTACGAGCGCGTACGTGGGCAGTACGACGTCGAGAAGAACAAGTTCACGACCGCAGCAGCACGGCGCAAGTTCGACCGCGAGAACCCCGTGCGGCAGCGGTTCGGCAAGACCGACGCCGCGAAGTACGAGTACGCCTACTCGCTCCGGCCGGAGGTCGTGTGCCAGGGCGCCGAGAAGTGCTTCCGGACGTGGACGTCGGACGAAGGCTTGGCCGAGCGTGAAGCCCCCGACGACGTGTACTTCCGCCACTTGGTGGCAAAGGGGATCCTGTTCCGCCAGGTGAGGTCGATCATCCAGAAGCAGAACTTCGGCGGCTACCTCGGGCAGACTGCGGCGCACACCACGTCGCTGATCGTGCACACGCTCGGTGGGCTCGACCTGGACCGGCTCTGGCGCGAGCAGAGGCTGCCCGAAGCGATCGCCGCAGCTGTCCCCGACGTCGCGAAGGCGGTGCGGCGAGTGCTCACCTCACCACCGAGCGGCGGGAACGTCACGGAGTGGGCGAAGAAAACCGCCTGCTGGGACCGCGTCCGCGCCGTGGGCTGGGCTCCCCCCTCCGACGTACTCGCCGGCTAGACGACTTCATCCCCATTTTTCATCGTTCGCGCGTCGGGACGGCCGAGCGGACCGGTCCCGGGAAGTGGCATGGAAGAACTTGAGCAGAACCAGATCGTCGGTGGTGGAGGTCCCACGCGGGTCCCTGTTCGGTGGACGGGAGGCGACGTGGCGGTCTACGCGGTGAAGCTCGAGCGCAGCGACCTGCTCCAGTTGCCGGTGCACCCGGACGCGTGCACCGAGGAGACGTTCGAGCAGTGGTGCGCCGAGCGGGTGGCTGGCGGCGACCGACTCGCGGTCGACCTGTTCTCCGGTGGCGGCGGGTTGAGCCTCGGCTTGACCGACGCCGGGTGGACCGTCGCGGCCTCGGTCGACCACAACAAGTTCGCGCTGCAGACCCATCGGGCGAACTTTCCCGGTCTCGCGCTCGACGTGGACCTGGGAGACCCCAAGAAGCGCGCCGCGTTGATCAGGATGTTGAAGCGCGTCAACATCGACCTCATCGCTGGTGGGCCACCGTGCCAACCGTTCAGCAGGGCCGGACGCAGCAAGATCCGCAGTCTGGTGGACGCGGGTGTGCGCGACGAGTTCGACGAGCGCAAGGAGCTGTGGCAGGCGTACGTCGACGTCGTGCTCAAGGTGAAACCCCGCGCGGTGCTCATGGAGAACGTCCCCGACATGGCCTTGGGCGACGACTTCCACGTCGTGCGACGGATCGTGGACATGTTGGAGGACGTCGGGTACCGGACCAACCTCCGCTTGGTCGACGCCTGGCAGTACGGCGTTCCCCAGCACCGCAAGCGCCTGATCCTGCTCGCGCGCCTCGACAGCGACACCTTCACGTGGCCCAGCCCCGGTAAAGCGGTAACCGTGCGGGATGCGATCGCCGACTTACCCAGACTCGGCCTCACCACCGGTGGTCGGGAGCTGCCCTACTCAGCCACCGGCGAGGTGTCGGAGTTCGCCGCGGTGATGAGGCGCGGCAGCGGCGAGGAAAGGGTGTGGGACCACATGACCCGACCGGTTCGCGATGACGACCGCGAGATCTTCGCCTTGATGACGTCCAAGACGCTCTACGCCCACATCGACCCCAGCCTTCGCAGGTACACGGCGGAAACGTTCGACGACAAGTACAAGCGCTTGGACTGGGACGAGCTGAGCCGCTCCATCACCGCGCACATCGCGAAAGACGGCTACTGGTACATCCACCCGTCGGAGAACCGCACCCTCACCGTTCGCGAGGCCGCCCGCATCCAGACGTTCCCGGACGACTTCCGCTTCGCCGGCAGCCGCAGCCACGCCTTCCAGCAGATCGGCAACGCCGTACCGCCGATGCTGGGCAAGGCCGCAGCCACTGCCTTGGTCCCGGTACCGGTCGCCGACAAAACGCGGCAGAACCGGTGGCGTGCACTCGCGAAGCACTTGGCCACTTGGGCTGAGGAACGGCGTACCGGGAACTACTGGTGCGTGCTCCCCGGGGACCAGTTGACCCCGGCCGTAGCCGCGGTCGTGGCGATGCTGGACCCGTCACCTGTTGAACTGGCCGCATACGCTCGTGGCCTCCGCGAGGTGGCCGCGAGGGGGCGGGTCACCAAGCGAGCGGTGGACCTCATTGAACAGGCGGCAGTCAGGCGCGGAGCTGCTGCAACGATCACGCGCTTGCGGCAGTTGCAGAACGACCGGAAGCTCTGGCTGCACCCCCAGGACATGCCGGAGGTCCTGGCCCTCCCTCCTGGGAAGACCGCACTCTTGAAGCTCTTGGCGGGCGACGACGTCCTGTTGACCAGTCAGCCGGTCATCCGCGTGTCATCACGCGTGCTCAACACCAGCTCGGAACGGGCGAACAGCCTCACCGACGGCAGGGTCGACCTCTCCCGCTTGGTGGGAGGTGATGCCAAGGCACCGTTGCGCATGGCCGCGTTGCGACTGGTCGGCCAACTCCACTGCCACAAGCAGGCACCGATGTGCGAGGGGTGCCCACTGGCTCGCCATTGCGCGACCGCCCGCCGCAGCGAGTTCTCAGGCAGGCTGTTCTGACCCGGAACCGCAGATGATGCTGACAGCCCGGTCGACATCGTCACCGCCCGACCGGGCCGTCAGCAAAGGCGGAAGCTGCTCATCTGCACACAGGGGGATTCGCTGGTTCAGAATGTGATGGTCAGATTGGTCCAGCGCTTGATGACGTTCGAGCCTTCTACGGGATGCTCAGCGGAGTGGGCGATCACGACCGGCTCGCCGGTGCGGTCCGCGCCCCAAGCGCGGATCTGATCGCACAGCCTCAGTGCGAGGCGATCCCCAGCTCGACCGTGGCCGATCGCACCGAGTTCAGCGCTGGCACCGCCGTTCTGGTCAGGGTTCACGCGGCGGTAGGTGAAGTAGGCCAGAGAACCACCTTCGGCGAGTGCGGGGCTGCGGCTCGGGATGGCCGGAGTGCAGAGGCCGCTGTCGACCGCGGCTTGGTCAGCGGCGATGCGGCAGGTGGCGGATTCAGTGGCGGTCATGCGCAGCCAGACGCCGTCGAACGGTTCCGAGCCGCCCACGGTGACCTCGGACCAGACCTCGGTCTTCGGCGTGCTCAAGACGCCGTGCAGGAGTTCGGGGTCGATGTCCTGATCCGCGTCCCAGGACAGGGTGACCTGCTCATCGGCGTCGAGGTGGGCGGAGCGCTCGCTGTCCTGGCCGATCATGGGTACGAAGCCGCACAGCTTGACCGAGTCCGATCGCAGCAGGTCGTCGTCGCGGACGAAGGCGACGCTGCGGGTCTGGCCACGCCAGCGCAGGGGGACGACCAGGCGACCGCCGGGAGCCAGCTCTTCGCGCCAAGCGGGCGGGATGTCGAACGCGCCGACGGTGACGATGATCCGGTCGTAGGGTGCGTTGTTAGGTGCCCCGAGGGAGCCGTCGGCGGTGATCACCTCAACGTCGGCGAAGCCGGTGATGTCCAAGCCCGCGCGGGCACCTGCGGTGACCCCGGGGTCGATGTCAACGGTGGTGACGTGACCGGTCGGGCCGGTCAGCGTGGCGAGCAGTGCGGCGTTGTAGCCGGTGCCGGCGCCGATCTCCAGGATGCGGTGGCCGGGCTGGACATCGAGCTGGTCGAGCATCATGGCGACCACAGTGGGCACGGACGCGCAGCTCAGGGCGGCACCGTCGGCGGCGCGCTTGGTGATCACTGCCTGGTTCGCGTAGGCGTCGGTGAGCTGCGCGGCGGGCACGAAACGGTGCCGGGGAACCTCGCGCAGGGCCTGCTCCACCGCAGCGGTGTGTGCGTGGCCAGCGGCCTTGATGCGGTCGACCATTGCGGCACGCAGGGCTTCGGGTGAGGAGTCGGTGGTGATGTTCATCTGTTCCTTCTCAGTGCGGGCGGGCGGATGGTAGCGGCGTGCGCCGGGTTGCGGCGGGTGTCAGCCGTCGAGCAGCAGGCAGGCATCCCATCGGGTGACTGGTGCAGTGCTGACTCGGCCGGCGAGGAGAACTCCGGTGGCGCCTTCCAGCAGGCCGGGTGAGGTCGGCGAGCCGCGGTGGTCGAGGTGTTCCTGCAGGCGGATGCGGAGCGCGGGCAGGCTGGCGGCTAAGCGATCGTCGGTGGCGTCCGCTGCCGCACGCCACGTAGCGTGCAGAAGTCCGGCCCAGCCATGGCACAGCGAGGTGTCGTGCAGCTGTGCGAGCTGGTGTTCGTCGTTCACGCAACTTATGAGGGCCTGTTCAGCGGCGTGTTGGCGAGCCTGGTCCTCCAGGACGAGGGCGGCCAACTGCTGGGCACGAGCGATGCCCGGTGTGCCGTAGCACCAGGACGGGCGCTGTGGACCGCGCTGGCGAACGGTGCGTTCCCGGTGTTCGGCGCCGAACACGATGCCTGGCCACCACGGGTTGTCCACCGAACCTTGGCGCAGGTCGTCGAGCCAAGTACATATCCGCTCCACCGCCTGGAATTGACCGGGTACCGCGGTGCCGCGTCGTGCGGTGATGGCCAGCAAGGCGAGTGGGCCGGTGATGCCGTGGGCGATGCCCAGGTTGCCGTGCCCGCCCGGCCAGCGGTCTTCTCGGTGTCCACCTGGCCCGTTTCCGCTCCACCAGCCAGGCAGCTGCTCGCCGTCGACGACCACGGGGTCAGTCAGCCGAACCAGGTAGGTCAACACCTGGCGCAGCAGGTCGGTGTCGCCGTGGGCGTGCAGCAGGTACGCACCGATCCCGGTCAGACCGCTGATCAGGTCGAACTCGCGGACCTCGGCGAGCTCGCAACGATCGATCCGGTCGTGAGCGACGGTGAGGCGCTGCTGCGTGAGGGTCCTGATGTGTTCATCGAGGGTTTGCAGTGCGGTCGGAAAGATTGGTCTCCCTACCGACCAACGAGCCGCGTGCAGGGTGAAGGCGACGGCTGGTACTCCTCGGTACAAGCCGCAGGCAGCGGGATCAGCGGTGACGGGGTGCTCGGTCATCATGCGCAGCCACGGCTGAGCGGTGTCCCACCGGCCGTTCTCCAGGTGCAGCAGGGCGATTCCCGCCGCACCCCTGCTCAAGTCCTGTCCCCAGCGCGGCTGCGCGGCCATCACCGAGGTATCGGTCAACGCGATCACCGAACACCTCCGGCAAGCCAAGCCAAGGCAGCTTGGCGAGCCATGCGGCGGCAGGATGCCTCGCTCACTCGATCAACGCCGAGAACCCGGTTGTGGTGCATATGCAACAAGGACTCCAGCACCGCGTCGGCGTCGGAATCAGCGGGCAGCTGCTTGCGGTAGGCAGCAAGGGCAGCAGCTCGGGCCTTCCACGCCTGCGTCAGCTCATCCGTCCAACCCGGCAGTTCACGGAGGTCCTCGGCCGAGATCAAGCGGATCACGCTCGCGGTGTGGTGACGGTCCGCAGTGCCCGGCGCAGGACGGTCGAGCAGCCAGCGCAGAGCCTGTTCACGACTGTCGAGGAAACCGTCTGAGGTGGCGATCATGCCGACTGCGGCCAAGACCGCGGGAGCGACGACGGTGTCAGGCAGTTGGCGCAGTTGGCTGGAGACCGCAGTCGAGTCGGCGATGAACACCTCCTCAGCTGCTTCCATTGCCGGGCCCGGCCCATAACGACCTGTCTCGGGCAGGTAGGTGTCCAGGACGAGGCGCGAGGCGAAGCCGTCGTGGCGGAGTTGCTGAGCCCACTCACCGACCGCAGCCACGGCACGCAGGTGTTCTTCTCTGCTGGAGGTGCGCAGGCGCAGCCGCAGGTGGTCGTTCTCCTGCGGGCTGCGGTAGCGGATGTACCAGGCCCGCGCTGCCGGTCCGGTGGTTTCGAAGAGCTGCGGCAACCGGTGGGCGACGATCTCGTTCATTCGGTCGGGATGGGTGTAGAGCTTGGCGTACAGCCAGTCCGCCGTGCCGGGGAGATGCCCGTGATCGCTGTTGGTCACGAGCGGCAAGGCGGCGACGCGCGGAGAAGGTGTCGGTGGTCGCGTAGAAGCCAGTGGCACAGCGATCTCGTGGACGTGACCGCCCGCCCAGTCGAGCAGGGTCTGGTCGGCGACTTCGACCAGGACCGCGTGCCCGTGGCCGGCCAGGTGGGTGCGGAGCACCTCGGCGTGCACCGGCTCGTCCAGGGTGAGCCGCAACGAGCGGTCACCATCACGCAGCTCCACCGTACTGGGGCAGCGCAATCGTTGACGCCAGTGTTCAAGCGCCGTCCTCCACTGGCCGTTGTCGGTGGTGCTGGGCAAGTCGGTTGTACCGAGACGCCACCGCGCTGGGCTGAGCACGGCGTGGCGGTAACGCACCCTGGGCAGAAACGGCAGCCGGCCCGCGTGCGGTCCCCAGTCGAACTCGTGCCATGCCGCGGTCAGCGCACGAGACAGGTGGGCCAGGAACCGCGCCAGCGGTGGGGCCTGCTTGTCCAGCGCCAGCGCGTGGAACACCTGCGGTTCGACCACCGCGTTCCGCGACCGGCTGACCAGGTGGAGGCCGTGGTGTGTGGCGGTCACGGCGAGGTCGTCCAGGCTCACGACCGCGGACTGGCCGTTCCCGCCGTGTTCGCCGAGCGGGAGCACGTGCGGCAGGTAGGCCGGGACGCGGGACACGTTCTCAGCGTTGGGGAAAATCGGCCGGAACGAGAGCTGCACCGGTAGGGCGCCCTCCACAGCGGTTGGCATGGCCGCGTAGGTCGTCCTCAGCTCGAAGCCGTCGATCACGTGGGTGAATCGGGAGGTGAACGTCCCAGCCGAGCGGCCAGGCGCCACGGTGAACGTGTAATCGCCGTGCTTGAGCGCGTCCGGACCGGTGGCCTGGATGCGGGCGGCGAGCTCCACGTGCGGCGGGATGCGGCGTTGTGCAGAGCTGCCTCCCACGGTGAGCGCGTCGATCATCTCGTTGGTGAGAACGACCTCGTCGGCGCGGTCGACGACCGCGTTCCAAGCCAACGTCAGAAGCATTTCTTGGCGCGGTGATCCCGAGTCCGGCGGCATCGGGTACGGGCTGCTGAGGTAGCCGGCTGGGAAGCCGAGCCCGGCGTCCGGATCGACTACGTCTGCCAGCGGCACCAGGGTTCCGGTCCCGTAGCGAGCGCAGAACGCGATGTAGTACTCGCGCCACACGGCCTGCCCAGTTGGCTGGTTGCTCAGCCGTACCAGGACATCGGCGGCGCGCTCAATCTCGTTGACCACCTGTTCCGGCAGAGCTGTTCCGACGTCCAGGCGCAGGTCGAGCCCCAAGGGAACCCGTCCGGCTGAGGAGATCGTCCTCATGCGGCTGCTGATCTTCGCTCGCGTGGACACCTGCGCTGCACGTGTGGCACCGACCTGGTTGTGCCGAACGAGTTCGGAGTGGATTGCTTCGAGCTCACGCAGCACGGGTGCGGCCTCAGCCAGGGTGTCAGCTCGTGCTCTCCTGAGGCGGCCGACCAAGTGCTCCAGTGGATCGGTGATCGTCATCGGGGTGCGTAGGCACGTGACAAGTAGTCCTTTGTGGACCAGGTCGATCAAGGTGTCGTGGACCACGACGGGATCGGCCTGCGGGAAGGCGGTGAGCACCGTGGTGACGAGTTCGCCGAAGCTGATCGGCATGGAGGCAACCTCACGGACCACCTCGACAACACGGGTGCGGCGAACGCTGGTCTTACCGGGCCCATGCGGCGCTTCCAACCGAAGGCCGCGTTCGACGGCGAGATCGGTGAACGCCACGTCCAGACGCTCGACCAGCTCGGGTCGCGCTTCGAGCTGGTCGGTCACGTCGGCCAGCCAACTGGTGTCAGCGCGCCCGATCACGCGATGACCACTTCCCCAGCGCGTCTGCACGCCGCCGGACGGCGCTTCGAGCAACGAAACCGGCGCCACGCCTGCGAACAACCCGAACGGCGTGTGCCGGCTGACCGCGCGCAGCAAATATCGGACCGTAGCCAGAGTGGCGCGCCGTACCTGCTTGCTCGTGGCGACAGGATTTTCGCGCAAAACTTGAACCCGCGTTGCCAGCCCAGGACTGGCGGCACCAATCGCCTCGGCCAAGTCCGGTCGTGACCAGATTTCACGCAGCCACGATCGGCACATCTCCGTGTCGACCAGGTCGGGCCACCACGACGGCACCTCGTTCAACGGGATTGCCGCCGCGCGCAGCAGGCCAACCCCTTGGTTCCGGTAGAGCGGGGTCGTGTTCGAAGTGGACATCTGGCCCTCCAGTGCGGCGGTCGGGCCGGGCAACCCGTGCCCAGCCCGACCGCGACGACTCAACTCATGCGTTGCTGATGCAGGACGAGGCGCAGGTCGGGTCACACCCGTCGTCGGTCGCGCACCTGCCGATGTCGGCGGGCAGCGCGTCGGTGGACACCCGCAGGTCCAAGTCGAACTCGAGGTCCAGGTTCGCCGCGCCGGTCACCGCGGTGTCGACCGGGGAGACGAGGGTCAATGCCGTCATCATGTGCTCCAAGGGTTGTGCGGATGTGGAAATTGATGTGACGACTCACAGATGAGCGGGTCGTCATCTCTTAGGTGAGTGATGGCATGCGGCTCGGAGCGTGGACGCGCCGCGTCGGGGGCGACGCCTCCGCGCTCATGTGGCCCTCGGCAGGGCGACGGCGGCCGCCGGCCAACTGCCGCGCCGACCGTTCGCGGTCGAGGGGGGCCATCAGCTACCGAATGCTTAGGGCGGTGGTCCACGCCGCACATGCTGATCTCCGTGCACGGCGCGAGCCGGAGCGCTGCCAACGGTGAGTTGCAGTTCAGACATTGGGGCTTTCCTGGTTGAACCAGCGGGATTGCTGCGAAGCAGCCGGCGGCCACAGCCGCGAGTGGAGGTCGACCGGCACCAAGTCGGCGAGCCGGACGCCTGCCGCAATCACCCGGTGCGCCGCGTCGTGGAACGGAGGGCACGGCCACGGCCGGGCTGAGCAGACCAAGCAGGAGGACTGCCCGCCAGCGGCCGGGAGATGAGCGGTGAGATCGTCGATGGCCGTTGCAACACGACCGGTGGGGCTGTCGGCAGCCACGACGACGGCGACGACACCGCGTGTCCCGTCCATGCCTCACGCGGCCACGTCGTGGCCGGTGAACGCCTGGTAGACCGGCAACCGACGCCGTCCGCTCAGCAGGTCGGTCACCAAGTCGTCGTAGCCGATGCACAGCTCGCCCAACCGGTGCAGCGCCAGCTTCGCCGGATCGCGTGCGGCCGGGTCATCGTCCTCGGCCAACAACCGGGACCACGCCCAGAGCGCGGCCAGCCGGTCGACCAACTGCCCAAGGCTCTCGGTGTGCAGCAGCCGCGCGCTGGACTCGCCGAACTGTCCGGTCGCCCAGACGTCGATCCGCTCGGTGAGCCTCGATCGGGTTACGTCGTGGTCGTGGAGAGCACAGAGAGCAGTGGCGACTGCGTGGTCATCGCTGCACTGGTCGCTGACGATCCGCTGGGTTTCGGTGCGCGCCCGGTGCTCAGCTCCCACCTCGGCCGCCACGGCGAGCACCGGATGACCGCCGTCGACCTCGCAGGGACTGCTGAAGGCCCGAACCACCAGCGCGGCGCGCGGAATGACGCCGGTGACGTTCACCGTTCTGCCCTGCTCAAGCGGGATCTCCGTCATGTCACAAACCGTGCCCGCTGTCAGCACCGCTGCGGGTACCGGGAACGGAGGACGTCAAGGGGAGGATCCGGGGAGGGTTGCAATCCTCCCCTTCCGAGGAGCAGTACCCGTCCGATCACGATGCGTGCCACGATGGCCCCGGTCACACTCGGGGAGGCAGGACCAGTGTCCACGGCAAACGATCAGCTGCGGCATGCGCGGGAACGCACCGCCTCGCCCACCCAGTCTGATGAGTGCCTGTCCCGGCAGGAACTCGCGGACCTGGTCAACGCCTACGTCTGGCACCACCACCAACGCAAGGTGGAGCTGGACGCCAACTACATCGGCAAGCTCGAACGCGGCAACATCCGCTGGCCGAGCGCCCTCTACCGAGAGGCCTTGCGCGTCACCCTGGGTGCATCCAGCGACGCCGCACTGGGCTTTAGCAATCGCCGTCGCACGGTGGTAAAGCTGGCGACCGTGGACCGAAAGCAGTTTCTGCGCACCGCCGCCCTCGGCGTCGGCTCCCTTGCGCTCGCCCCCGTCGCCGCCCTGCTGGAAGGTGCCCAGCCCACCGTGGCCCCCGCCCGCGTCGGCCAGACCGAGATCGAGCAGATCCACACCGCGGCACGCGTGTTCGCCGGGTGGGACCACACCTATGGCGGCGGCCTGGCCCGTGAAGCCGTCCTTGCCCAACTCCGCTTCTCCGCCGGCCTGCTCGGCGCCAACTACCAGTCCAAGCTGCACGGCCCGCTGCACAGCGCCGTCGGATACCTCGCCCACACCTGCGCCTTCATGGCCTTCGACGCCTACGCCCACGACGACGCCCGCCGTGTGTTCCAGTTCGCCCTGGCATGCGCCGAGGAGGCCGAGGACTGGCACCTCCGCGCCAAGATCCTCTCCTCAATGGCTCGGCAGGCCATCTGGATCGGCAAGCCCGACGAGGGCCTGACCCTCACCGAGCACGCCCTCGTCCGCTCCGACCGGCTCACGGCGACCGAGCGGGCCATGCTGCACACCGCCCACGCCCGTGCCCTGGCCAAGATGGGCCGTGTCCGAGAGACGCTCATCGCCGTCGGCACCGCCGACGACCACTTCACCCACAGCAACCCGGCCAACGACCCGTCGTGGATGCGTTACTACGACGCCGCCCAGCACGCGGGCGACACCGGCCACGCCCTGTTCGACATCGCCGTTCAGGGCCGGTCCCCTGCCGAAGCCACCGCCCGGCTTTCCACGGCCGTGGCCGGGCACACTGCCGCCTACAACAGGTCGCGCACGATTTCGCAGATCAAGCTGGCTTCGCTGACGATGGCCACCGGTGACCCGCGCGAAGCTGCGGTGATCGGCTCAGCGGCACTGGACGCCGCCGGGACCATCCGCTCCAACCGCGCCGTGGACGACCTGCGCGAGCTGGCTCGCTACGGCCAACGGCACCGAACCATCCCCGCGGTGGAGGCCCTGCGTCACCGCATCGCGACCGTGGTGGTGGCACGTTGAGCGACGACCATTCGGCCGTGCTAGCCGCTGCCTGTGCAGAGGTCGGCCTCGACCACACCAACGCTGAGCTGATTCGGCTCAGCGAGAACGCTTTGTTCCGCCTGCCCGGCGGCGTGGTGGCTCGCATCGCCCGGCCCGGCCAGTTCACTGCTGCCACTCGTGAGGTCCGCATTGCCCAGTGGCTCGCCGAGCACGAGATTCCGGCCGTCCGGGCGTTGAAGGACATTGCGCAGCCGGTGCAGGTGGCGGGCAGGGGCGTGACCTTCTGGGAGGAGCTCCCTCCTCACCGACACGGCACTCCCGCCGAAGTCGCTACGGCCATCCGCCGACTCCACGATCTCCCCGTCCCGACCGACGTCCCCCTCGGCGACCTGGCCCCGTTCGTCCGGCTCGCCGAGCGCATCGACGCGGCCGCGACGCTCACCGAAGCGGACCGGACCTGGCTCCGCGAACACCTGGCATCCCTCCAGGCCCGCTACGCCAACCTGCCTCCTGGCCTGCCGCGCTGCGTCGTGCACGGCGACGCCTGGGTCGGCAACGTGGTAGCCACCGACGACGGCCAAGTGGTACTGCTCGACCTCGAACGCTGCTCCGTCGGCCCACCCGAGTGGGACCTCGTCAGCACCGCCATCAAGCACACCAGCTTCGACTGGCTCACCGCAGAGGACTACAGAGACTTCTGCGACCGCTACGGCCACGACGTCACTACGTGGGCCGGCTTCGACCTGCTCCGCGACATCCGCGAACTGCGCATGGCGCTGTACGTCGCCCAACGCGCAGCAGAACACCCCGTGGCACGTGAGGAGGCCGCCCTGCGCACCGCTTGCCTACGAGGTCAGGAGCAGCGGCCTTGGGCGTGGACCCCTGCGCTTTGAACGCCGGAACTTGGAGGATCTCCCTCAACTCGATCAGAAGTAGCGCTCACGTTCCCTCCAGGCAGCGTAGCTGTCCAGTTCGTCTTGTAGGACCTCGTAGAAGTCAGCGCGCAGGCGTCCGAGACTCGGTGCGGGTCCTGAGGTGGCAGAGCCCAACAAAGCGGACAGCGGCCAGGTGAGCAGTTCCCCGTGCCAGCCACAGTAGACCGCTATCGCGTCCAAGTGGAAGGTGTCGAACCGGTCGAGCAGCACGTAGCCGAGTAACTGCCGCAACCACACAGCTACGTCTTCATCGGTGGGCTCAACAGCAAGCTTCACATCGACCAGGGTTCGTCCGATGACCAAGTCGGCCACGCCATACCCGCCCGCCAGTTCCGGTGCGACGACCACCTGCTCCCCCAACTCCAGCAGGGCTTGGCGGCCACGCTCCAGGTAAATGGTCCAGCAATGCTTCAGTGCATCGAGGAGCTCGGTATTGCCATCGGAGTCCTTCGCTTCGGTCACCATCCTGGCGAACAGGGAGCGACGCTCGTCCACTGTGCGCCTGGTCCCCCAGCTGTGCATGGGTTGTCTGAAGGAGCCGAGGGCCAGGCAGTCCAAGAAAGCAGCACTCTGGTCCTCGGCCGAGTCCGTCGAACGGCGGGCACGTTTCCAGTGGCGTAGCACGGGATCCGCAGTACCGTTGGCAGGCAGGGCACCGACCGGAGCGTGCTCGAACCCGACCGCGGTGAGCAGCGCCGTGCAACGGTCGATCGAGAGATAGGACAATTCCCGCAACCGTGGTGGCGTGCTGGCCAAGTCGAGACCGATGCGCAGTTCCAGCGCCCACCCAGCACTATCTCGTCCATGGCGCGGTGCTGGGATGTCGTTCCGGGCTGCAGATGCCAACGCCTTGGTCCACGACCCGAGCACCGAGGCGCGGTGCGGCAGGCGCGCATCGAGGAATCGAGACAGGGATGTTCCTGCGTACTTGGCCTGTTCTTGGATACCTATGACGACGCTCCCTGTTCATTCGACTGACCATGCGGCGTCGGCGCCCGAACTCCGCACGCTGACCTGCGCCGAGGACCGCAGGGCTGTGGGGAGGCAAGCGGATGCGCTCGTTCCTGTCAGTGTTGGCGAAGTCCCAGACGACCCAGGTAAAGGCAGTCCACGTGCCGCCTGCCCACACTGGGAAGGCGGCACGTCTACGACTGAACCAAACGTCGTCGACTACACGGTTACCTCGTCCGCGCCCTCGGAGACCACCAGCTTGTCGAGGTCGTTCAGCAGTGCCTGCACCGGCGGCCAGCACATGGCGACCGTGTCTGCGTCCGGGGTGAAGTCCGTCTCGAACTGCCTGCGCGGGTGGATGTAATTGCGGAACTCCCGCACGGGACGCATGAAGTCCTTCGCGTCGAGCTGGACCAGTCCTCGATCATGAGCTGTGTCGAGGAGCAGTTCGAGACCTGCGCGGTCGGCCCGGATCTTTCCGTTCCGACCGGTGAACCCTTCTCGAACCAACTCGGGGTAGTGGCCGATCAGCACCGAGTAGAGCAACCCTTCGACGAAGCTGCCGATGCCGAAGAGCGCGAGGAGGTACGAGCCGCTGGCCTCTGCGAATTGGCTCTCCCTGACTCGCGAGACCAACATCTGGACCAGCTTCTCCTCACGGATCAGCTTGCGCAGCCGCTGCTCCACGTCTTCGACGTGGAGCACGATCTTGGCCGTGCCGTTGCTGCCCAGCTCTCCGACCACCGGCCGACCGCCGACGTAGCTGACTTCAAGCCTCTCCAGCTCGAGTACCTCATTGATCGATCGGCGGACGTCATCGGCTTCCGCCTTGCCGTCCACGTACTCGATGGGATCGCACAGTCGGCACAGAAACCGCTCGATGTCGGTTCGCACGTTCTCCCGTTCGGTCAGGGCGTCGACCAGCCAGCTGACCTTGGACGAGCCGTCGTAGCCAGGCGGGTCGATCCAGCCGGCGTTGCGGAGGAGTGCTTCAACTTCGCGTCCTGTGCGCTCGTACGGACCACCCTGGTCGACCACGATCCGGGCGAGCCGCTCCACAGTCTTGGGGTCTAGCGGAAACATCATGCTCCCTGTCCGTCAACGAGCTGCTGAGCGCGCACCAGGGCGTTGCCGATGCGCTGTTCCATCTTGGTCGTGCGCTTGCGGAAACCGATCTCTTCAATGGCTTGGCCGATGCGGGTGTCGCGATCGACCTGCAACCGGTCGGTGAGCAGCCACAAGCACAGCTCGACCAACTCGCGGTCGGAGTAGTCGTCGATCTTCGATCGTCGCGGCTCCGAAAGGAACCCTGGGCGAGGACCGCGTTCGACGGCAGCCTGTTGCGGCTTCCGAGAGGGCACGGTCGTCGCAGGAGAAGGAGCGATGTCGCGTTCCGCGTCGAGCATGGCTTTCTCCCAGCTCTCCACGATCATCGCGGTCTGCGTGGCTCGATCGCGGAACCACTCACTCGCCCACACGCGGTGGAACCGCCAGCCTAGGCGTTCCAGGTGTTCCTGCCGAAGCCTGTCGCGGTCACGAGCGCTGCCCAACTGGTGGTAGGTGTCGCCATCCGCCTCAACGGCCAGCACCATCCGGCCGTGCTGGTCCCTGTGCCCCAACGCGAAGTCGATGCGGTAACCGGCCACACCCCACTGCGGCGTCACCGGAACGCCGGCATCGACCAAGGCGTCATGGATGCTCCGCTCAAAGCCGTTCATCTCCTGCTTGCCCTGCGCACCGACGAGGCCCAGCGATCCCCCGTTGTCCGCGAACTCCAGGTACTGGCGCAACAGGTCCGCTCCGACGCTGATCCCGGTCGTGGGCATGTCGAGCGGGGAGAACGAAGCGACGATGTCCACCCGCTTCCGCGCACGTGTGATCGCCACGTTGAGGCGCCGTTCTCCCCCTTGCCGGTTGAGCGGGCCGAAGGCGGTCATGTGAAGTCGACCGTTGATCGCCTTGGCGGCACCAAGGCTGAAGATGATCGCGTCACGCTCGTCGCCCTGGACTTGTTCGATGCTCTTGACGAACAGGCGACGCCCCGCTCCCTGCATGCGCCCGTTGAACTCAGCCAGCTCGCCGTGAGCGGCGTTGGCTCGTCGAAGAGCGAGCTCGACGCGTTTGGCGTGGTTGCCACCCATGGTGATGACACCGAGGGTGTCCTCGGGATTGGCGCGGGCGTGCGCCAGCACCAGATCGACGACCTTCTCCACCTCGGCCTCGGCAGATCCGTCACGGCCTGGCGCCACCCTGCCGTCGACTTGGTGCAATGACAGAGGGCTCACCGCCTGGCAACCGGGGAAGGTGATGAGCTTTCCCTGGTAGAAAGCCTTGTTGGAGAATGCGATCAGCCTCTCGTCCTGGCTCCGGTAGTGCCACTCCAGCATCCGGGTGTTCGGGATAAAGGCGCTCAGGCAGGCGAGGATGGACTCGAAATCGCGAACCTGCGGCGTATCGGCCTGCTCGTCATCCTCATCGTTGTCCGAATCGCCGCCGCTGAGAGCTGTGCGGAACCAGGCGCTGGGCGGCAGTTGGCGCTCGTCCCCCGCGACGACGAGCTGCTTGCCGCGCATGATGGACGTCATCGAGTCCTGCGGTTCCACCTGGCTTGCCTCGTCGAAGACGACCAAGTCGAACAGCCGCTGCGCGGGCAGGAGCCTGCTGACCACGATCGGGGACATCGCCCAGCACGGGCGGGCGGCGAGCAGGACGTCTGGAGCCTTGGCGACCAGCTTCCGCAGGGGCATGTGGCCCCGTTTGCGCTTCGCCTCGGCGCGGACCACGTCGTTCTGTTCCGGGTGCGCGTCACGTGCTTCACGCAGCCTCTCGGCGACGCGCCGGCGAACGCGCTGGGCGTTGAGCTGGAAGTGAGAGGTGTCGAACTCCCGGAACTCGGAGACTATGTGCGAGTGGTGCAGCCCCGCGAACTGCCCCAAGTGCGGGATGCGCACCCGGTACTCGTCGAGCAAGGAGCTGTACCACGAATAGCGGAACATCGTGCGCGCAAGTTCGGCATCCGCACTCCGCTCCACCAGGACGTCCAGGAAACGCCCCATTCCCATCCCGACGAGTCGATCGGTCAACTCGTTCAGCATCGGGACCTTGAAGAGGAAGTTCCGCTCCTCGTGCAGCCGCCCGACGTGCGCTGTCACCTCGTCTTCCGACCATTGGTCAGGTTCGGTCAACTGGGCTCCCATCGCCACAGCGGCCAGTTGGTCGCGGGCCTTGGCGATCTCCTCGAGCGTCTCAGCGAGGCCGATGACTTCTTGCGGTGCACCCCCTCCCGCTGCCATCTCCTGCCACCGGTTGCGCTGGGCGAGCGCTGCGCTCAGATCCGCGTGTAGCGTGCGCCGGTTGCACTTTCCGGCCTTGCGGAGCGCCGCGGCCACCTTGCGAACCTTGTACCGCTGCCACCAGTTCAGCGGTCGCGGGTTGGCTGACCGCCACCTGCGGTCCCCGGTGGCGAAGCAGTAGTCCTCAAGCTCATCACCGAACACGTCCTTCTCGAATAGGGTCAACGTGTTTTCGACGTGGCGCAGCAGTTCCAAGACCTGTTCCCACCCCGGCAGATCCGTGGGGCGTTGGAAGCCGACCTGCCCGATGAGGCGCCGCATCCGGTCCTGCGCGTCCGGCCACGTCTTAGCGTGCAGCTCGTCGAGCTGGACGATCACGTTCTGCACCTGCTCGGGCGTGCGGATCTCGGACTCCGACCAGGCGGACTCGCCGCGGTGGAAGCGGAGGCCGTCCGAGTTGATGAACTTCATGAGGTCGTCTTCGACCCGCTGAACCGTGTCACCGTGCAGGTCGCGCAGCTCGGCACCGCGGAACCGCACCGGATTGGAGCTCCTGTCCAGCAGGGCCAGGAGCTCGTCGTACAAGGAGAATGCCTTGATGCCCCACGGCTCGATCGCGGCGTGCAGTGCGCGGTCGTGGTGCAGGAGGTGGTCACGTCGTTCGGTCAACCGCTCGTGCAGACCGTTGACGTCCGCGGGTGGCTCTTTGCTTGCCCTGTCCAACGACTCCGAGACCTGTTGGGCGACCTGACGCTTGTCGAGCTTCTGCTGGTGGAGGTCGAACACCAGGTGTCCCAGGTCGACGTGCTCCAAGCGGTTGGTGACCGCCTCGATCGCGGCTCGTTTCTCCGCAACGAACAGCACGCGCCAACCCCTTGCCGCCGCAGCTGTGATGATGTTGGCGATCGTCTGGCTCTTGCCAGTTCCCGGCGGTCCTTGGATCACGACGTGCTGCCCGTCCATCACCGCGTTGACAGCGCGCTGCTGGGACGAGTCCGCATCGAGGACGAGGAATTCGTCCCTGAGGACGACCTCGTCGGGCTCGATCGGTTGGTACCCGCTGGCCGTTTCACGGAGCTGGCGCCTGGCCGGTTCGTAGCCCGCCGTCGCAGCGATGACGTCGTGCGCTGCCAAGAGCTCGGCGCAGTCCTTCAGCTCTCGCACCATCGGCAGCTTGTCGAAGCTGAACGTACTGGCGAACAGCCGCTCCTCGAATTCCGCGGTGCGACCGTGCTCGGACACGAGGTCGCTCAACGCCCGGTAGACGAGTCCCGCATGCGTCGAGCGGTCATCGTTCTCTTCGATCATCGCGTTCAGCTCGTCGGTGAGCTGCTCGACGTCGAGATCGATGCCGTGCTGGCGGTTGAGCGCGTACAGCAGCACCGGGTTGACCTCAGGGGCTCCGACCAGCTCAAGCACGTAGTCCGTCTCCGCAGCGGTGCGGGGTGTGATCGTGAGTGGTTGGAGGACAAGAGGCGCCCTCAGGGGCTTGACCGGCGTCGTGCCCTTGGTCGACGTCGGCTGCAGCAAGAAGAGGCCGTGGGCCAACTTCCCCACGTCATCGACGCCCTGCTCCTCCTGGAAAGTGAGCATCCTGCGGCGCAGGTTGCGCGCACGCTGGCAGGCAGCTGCGTGTGCCTCACCGGAAGCCACCAATGTGTCAAGCCTGGTCTTACGGCCTGAGAGCAGCTGCGCAGTGAATTCAGGAGCGGCCTTGGCCAGGTCGAGGCTCCAAGTTTTGCTGTCGCGGTAGTACAGCAGTGTGTTGTTGGGGCCGAAGTCGATCAGGTCATCTGCCCACGACTCCGCCTTGGTTTTTACGAGATCGATCCGAGCACGGTCGGCACCTATCGCCACCTGCCCTTCCCCCTTCGAACGCTGCGATCGGCGCGAACGCCGAGCCCGCAGAGCACTGGCGAGCCGCTCAGTATGTCTAAGAGGGTGGAGCAGGTCAGCGTCCGTTCAGGGCATCCGTTGACACCCAAACGGGTAGCTGTGATACCGAGAGTGAGGCACGCCCCGAAGCCGACCGCTTCACTTGTATGATTCGACATGGTTAGGATTTGGCAGTTTTTACATCAATTGAGAAATGTGCTCACCTTCTAGAGTCGCGAGCTTCGGAAAGCCGTACTTGGACGGTTGCTCACGTTCCACTCGATGTGTCCTATCACCGGGTAGGCCCTGTGCTCCTGGTCGAGTTGGACGGGGCGGCCCGGCGTGGTTGCACCGGCGTGGTGCGGGGAAGCGGTGCCGGGCCCGGTCGAGCAGCGGTTGGGGTGGCCGTGACGGGTTGGCGGAGAAGTGGTGGCTTCTCGAGTGGGAGGTCGTTGCGGGCTGGATGCTTCTCGAGGACAGCGATGGCGGCGTACAGCTGATAACAGGCAGCCTCACGGATGGTGTGACGCTCGGCGATTGCCAGCAGGGCCGTGACGATGCCCAGAACCGCGACCACGACCAAGGCCAGGACAACCGGGGTGACATCGCGGGCACGGGCGGCAGCACGGGTGGCGTCGCTCAACAGCCGCAGTGCCTCCTGAGCGGTGATGCCCGAGGCTGGAGACCGCTTAGCACTCGACGACGCGGTGAAGCTGGCTGTCGCGGCTATGTGAGGAAGTTGGGCGGCGCGGGTCAGCTGATCGTAGACCTCGGCCAAGAGCTGGCGCGGGTCGTGAAATCGAACCACGGCTACCAGGTCGGCGGAGCGCTCGACGAGCAGGTGCCAGGTGCGCTGGTCAAGATCCGGCGCCGAAACTGCGCCTTCTGCGGTGCCGGTGGCAGCTCCTACCGCGGCGCGCGCTTGGCCCAGTTCCCGTCGCAATGTCTGTTCACTCGTTCCGCCGATGCGGTCCTGCGGGTCAACGGGGTGGCCAGCGAGATCGCGCCACAGCACCTGCTGCCGGCTCGCGGGAAGTGGTTTGGGATCAGGCCAGCGAGCGCGCAGCCGCGGCAAGGACAGGTCGCGGCGCAGCGTCGACCCCGCGAACCACAGCGGCTCGGGTGCTGGACGCATTTGCTCGGCGACGTACTGCTCGGTGCGTAAGGCGACCTTGTAACCGGTGACCGGCCCGGTGTCGGGGTAAGCGACAACCAGCACACCACGGCGACGCAGGCCCAGTACGAAACCGATCTCGTCGACGGCCTCGGCGGCTACGGCCGTAACGAGGTCGCGCAGCCGGTCCCGCTCCGTGCGCTGCCCGTTGGCGTCCGCGCGTACAAGTTCGGCGCGCGAGGTGCGCTTGGAGCGACCCTCGCCAGCCGGGGCGGTACGCGTCCAGCCGCGCTCCTCCTCGACCTGGCGGCACCAGTCGCGCCACCGCAGGAAGTCGCGATGCAGGTTGGCCACCTGGCCATCGCCGCGCACCACGTTGACCACGACGTGGACGTGGTCGTTGCGCTTGGTTGAGAGGCCGTGGTGGACCGCGACCCACCGACAGCCGCCGTGTCCGTCGGCGTCGGCACCCAGCCCCAGAGCGGCGATGCCGGACTCGACCAGTTCGCGCCACACCTCGTCCGGCAACCGCTCCTGGGTGGAGTGCTTCCCGTACTCGTCGGTGTTCGCCTCCGGCTGGGGTCGGTAGCCGGCGATGGCAATGTCGGTGGGCGGGATGGACAGAACCACGTGGTAGACGTGCCCGTCTGGTAGGTCCACTTGGTGCCCCACCATCAGAGCGTCCAGTTGCTGGGCCAGCCGTGCGCGGCCTCGGGCGGTGGTCGCGTCCTCACCCCAGGCTCCGCCGCGTACCCATTCTGGGTCCCACGCCGCCACGACGTGCGGGTCGCGGTGCTCGTTGGAGCGGCCCTTGCCGAACAGGTAGCGCAGCAGCCCCAGGGTGTTGGAACCGCGCTTGCCGCGGCCCGCGACCTCGGCGATCACCGCCCGTCCCCTCGGCGCTGGTCCACCGCACCGAGCACCCGGTACAGCTCGTCCAAGACCCGCTGGTGGTAGGTCAGCGCCGCCTGCAACTGCTGCTGGCCGATGACGTGGTCGCTGTTGGCCTGGCGGGCGAGCTGGTTGAGCGCGCTGCCTGAGCGGGATAGCTTCACCGCAGCGGCCTCCCACTCGGCTACCCAGTGCCGCTGCTGGCGCAGCGACCAGCCGTCGGGTTCACGTAGCCCGCACTCAACCAAGTACAGCGGCACCGACAAACCAGCCACCACCGCTCGCGCTTCCAGCGCATCCCGCACCAAGCCCGAAGTGCGAATGTTGATCCGGGTCTCAGCGCCTCCGCGCACACGCCGCTGCCGGCGCACACCTTGCTTCCCCGTGCTCATCGTTTCCCCCTGAAACGACAGGCGGACTTCGAAGCCCGCTCGCTCTCAACGTCGAACGAATGGCTGGACAGCACCCAGCCTTGCCGATCCGTGACCCGCGAAGTTGGCAGTCCGTACTGCACCTTGCGGTGTCGAGTCCGGCGCCGTGTCGACCAGGTCGGCATCGACTTCGCGCACGGCGCCCGGCTGGCCCTGCTGCTGCGCCAGCCACCGCGCAGCGCTCGCCCGTCGCCGATGGCACGGAAGTGCCTTCGTAGATGGCGCGTGGGCTGCGCGGTGGCCAGTGTCGTTTGGTCAGGACGCCCCTCGGGTGTCCTGATCTCTAGCTTGCTGACCGCGGCCGGTTGCCGTGTTCAGCCTCCGAAGCGCGCACCAAGGGCTCGAAGGGAGCGGCACTCTCAACACCGCACCCTTCGCACTCTTTCACGCTCCCTTCGAGCCTGATCCGCCACACCCAACCGCCACCGAAGGCGGCTTTCTGCGAGCGAACCTTGGCCTTTGACTTCGCACGTTTTAGCGTGTCCTTGGAGAAACCGGCCTGGCCCCCGTTGGACAACACGTCGGCAACTGCGGCCTCGCCTCCGCAGTCGACGAGGTACTCGGTGAGCCACACGACGGCTTCCGCACGGTCGTCACCGTCGTCGTGTGCGGGATGTAGGAGAAGGTCGGCGACCGATGTCGCCGACTCTCCCAACCAGTGAATCTTGCCGACGGTGGCCTCGCCTCCATCGTCAGCGGAGATCGAAACAGCCTCGGTGCCGTACGCAAGCGACGGGACAGTTGGAACCGACACGATGTTAGATTTGATGACCGAGAGGACGAAGTTGTCCTCGTCCGCTCCGCACGCCAACACGTGTCGGACAACCTGTGTGTACGCGCCAGCGCCGCCGATTGCGTCGACTGGATCGACGCCTGCCGTTGCCTTCCGGAAGTGCCCAACTCCCAGAATCGCTGCGCCCGTGTGGTGCGCCAGCAGCTTCAGTTTCTCCAACTGCGGGCGCACGACGGAGTTGTCGTTGAGCTGTCCGGACAAGGACGAGTTGAGCGCATCCAGCACGAGCAAGACCGGCTGCCATGCCGCGATCGCTTCACGTGCTGCGTCCAGGTCGAGGTTGACGATCAGCGGTGTCCCGTCGACCGATTCGCCGTAGACGACATCGACCAGGTGTAGGTAGTCCGGATCTCCGCCGGCTGCGACGAAACGGGCCTTCAGAGTGGACGGTGAGTCCTCTGTGGTCGAGTAGAGGACATGGTGCGGCTCGTCTTTGAAGGCGCCGTCCAGCTGTCCCGTGGTCAGTTTGGCGGCGAGGTCGACAACAACGGTGCTCTTCCCGATCCCTGGTTTGCCGACCAACAACGACACCTCACCAACAGGCAAGTAGTCGTTCCACACGTACCGCGTCTGCACGATCTCGACCTCGCGAATCGCTCTCACTCGCAAGCGCCGGCTCGGCGGTTCATCTGTCATGGCCGGTCCCCCGAACGTGGCCATCGCGTCAGTCCGTTGCCGACAGCTTGCGAATGATCGACTCGGTGTAGGCGACGTAGCGGCTCCCGAACCTGTCCACTCGTGCAGGAAACTCTCCGCGTGCAACGAGTTCGTAGGAGTAGCTGCGACTCAGGCCGAATGCCTCTCCAGCTGTCGGCACATCGACGGTCGGCGGCCACTCTGCTTTGATTTCCGCCAAGGTCGGGCGCTTCTTGTGCTGTCGCCTAGACATCGTGCTCCCCCAGCAGCTCACGCTCGACCAGGCGAGCCAGAAGGCTGTGGTACGCGAAGATGTTGCGTCCACGAGGCAACCGATCACCTGTTTCCCAGCGGTGCACAGTGGACGCCGTGACCTCACAGTCCTGGGCGACCAGCGCCTGACTGAGACCGGCAACGACGCGTAGCTGACGCGCCCTCCCGGTCCTGATCCATTCACGAAGCTCTGCGGATCGCTCCGCCAGAGCCATTCCCCCGATAGCCATGCCATGCACGATAGACTCAAAGACATTGACTGTGCCACCATGATGGTATAGCTTGTAGTCGTCCGATCACTGACGATGAGGGAGGTCGTATCGTTCTGCCGTGCCTCGCCTGCCGAAGAACTTCGAGATCGCCTGGGTCACCATCGACGAACTGGCTCCCCGCGGCTATCTGTCCACGGGGCCCAACACCGCGATACCAAACCGCTTCCAGGCCAACTTCGGGTTGGAGAAGCCACCGGCAGCTGTGGTCCTCGAGGTGTTCGTCGGGGCTGACCTTCGTCCCGTCGCGATCTCAGTGAAGGTCCAAGCGAGCACCAAGACTCCAGTCACGACGTCGGTGATGAGGCAGATCCTCATCGACCAACTCGTGCAGCGGGCAGTGGAGGAAGCCACGGTGCCGGCCTCTACGCGAGAGGAATGGCTCGCCACGCTCCCGCCTGGCGCTGTGCAACCAACGGACCGCAACGACGCCGCACCGAGCGCAGATCAACGCGCTCGCACCCAAGCTGATGACGATGCCCGGCGCGCCGCATTGATCTACGCGGAAGCCGTGTCCAGGGGCAACAGGGCGCCTGCTGTGGCAGTCGCCAACGTCATGAACCGTTCACGCACGCAAGTCGCTCGGTACATCCGCCGAGCTCGCGAGCTGGGAATTCTTCCCCGTCTGGGCGAGACCGAGGGGGACTGATCGCCAAGGGGAAACATGGGGGATCCGATCAAGAAGATCGAGCTGAAAGACGGGACCATCAGGTATCGGTTCGTGATCGACGTCGGGCGTGATCCCGACGGCAAGCGCAAGCAGCTGACCAAGACCTACGACACTCGGAAGGAAGCCCGCGCCGAGTACGCGAAGATCAAGCACCAGACCGACGAGGGAACGTTCGTCGGGCCGGACAAGATGACCGTCGCGGAGTGGCTCGACACCTGGCTGACGTCGGCGACGATTGATGTCGAGAAAGCCACGGCGTCGAACTACGCCGACGCGCTTCTGCCGGTGCGGGAACGGCTCGGCCATCGGCGCCTTCAGCAGCTCAGCGAAGAAGACGTGGACGGCCTGGTGAGCTGGATGCTCACTTCCGGCCGCAAGCGCGGAGGAAAGGTTGGCACCGGTCTTGGCGTCCGGTCGGTCCAGCTGACTCTCGGCCGCTTCAGGGCCGCGCTGAACGTCGCGGTGCGACGGAAGTTGGTCGTGCGCAACGTCGCCCAGTACACACAGATTCCCCGCGAGGCACGCCGGAAGGCAGCAGCGGCTGCAGCTGAGCGAGTGCCCTGGAGTGAGACGGAGGTGAGACAGTTCCTCGCCGCGATCCGGGACCACAGGCTGCACGCCCCGGTCCTGCTTTCGCTGATAGGGATGCGGCCGGCCGAAGTGTGCGGGCTCCGTTGGTCAGCCGTTGATCTCGAAGCCGAGACGCTGTCTGTGGAGCTCACCAGGACGCTCGTCGATGGCGAAGTCGAGGAGAAAGGTCCGAAGTCCGAGAAGGGCAAGCGCAGGTTGCCACTGCCCAAGCCGCTACATGCCGCCTTGAAGGCCATCAAAGCCCGCCAAGCGCGCGAGGCGATGAAGGCAGGCGACGCCTACGACCGTTCAGGGTTTGTGCTCGTCGACGAGCTGGGTGCGGCATGGAAGACGGACAAGTTCAGACGGGCGATCTACAAGCTGATGGCCCAGGCGAAGGTTCGGAAGGTCCGGCCGTACGACGCCCGGCACGCCTGCCTGACCTATCTGGCCACCTCCGGCGTCCCCGACGTCATTGTCAGTGCCTGGGCTGGACACGCAGACCTGAGCTTCACCAAGCGGGTCTACATCCACCCCAACGCCGAGCACCTGAAAGAAGCCGCGAACCAACTGGATGAGTTGCTCGGCTGAGAAGCAGTACAAGCGTTCGTGAGAAATTGTGAGATGACGGCCCTAAAAACGCAGTCAGGGCCTTGTCTCACCGTAGTGATCCAAGGCCCTGAACTGGGCTTTCGCCATACTTCGACCGTCGGGACGACAGGATTTGAACCTGCGACCCCTTGACCCCCAGGCACTTTGCAGCGTTGATCGTCCAGCATGGACAGATCCGCTGACCTGCATCGCTTGTGCGCTAACGTCCGTAGACGTCCGGCTCTGTGCGTGGTGATTGTCGCTCAGCTAGTCGCTCAGTCACCCAGTCAAATTGTCCACTGTGGACATACTTCCGACCTGCACCGCAGGGCATGTGACGCGCCTGATCTGGCACCGGCTGCGCGCTTGAGCGAATCCATCCCAGACGTGTGGACGTCTCACGACCGTTGCGCCTGTAGCGCGCAGTCGATCAGCCTGGCCGCATCACCTGGGGACACCTGGGCAGTGTCGATCGATAGGTCAGCACTCAGCAGAGGCTTTGTCTCATCCCATGCCGTTAGCCGAGCCTCCACATCACCAGTATGCCTTTCAATCACCCTGCGTCGCGCGATGTCGCGAGGGCACCAGAGATAGACAGAGAGCCACTTCGCATCAGTAGCAGAAATGAGGGCGTCGACGGCCTCAATTTGCCCTAGGTGAACGACTGGGTAGTGATCTCGAAGCGCGAACATCAAAGGCTCACGGTCGATCACATAACAAGAATCGTACCTATAGTTCTCCCAGATCACATCGCCTGCCCGACGAAGCGCATCGAGGTGCTGACGGTCGGACATTCGATAGCTCTCCGTCCGACCAGAGCCAACTTTCAGCCGCTGGAAGATTTGATACCGCCGGTCGATCGAATGCAGAGCGCGAGTAACCGTGTCCTTACCTGCAGCGGGTGGACCGTAGAGAATTACTCCACGCACTATCAATCCTTCCCGATGAGGTCTGCCACAAGCTTCCTCGCCTGCTCCTGCAAGGGAATGCCAGAAGCACTATTGTCGATCACGACGTGCGACACCGGCGGCCTAAAGTCGACATCAATAGCCTCCAGATAGTTGCTCCAGTTCTCCAGCTTTGAAGCATCGCGCGCAGCGCCGCGATGACGAATGTAGGTGTTCATCGTGGATGGATCGCAGTAGACCCAGATCACCGTAACCACAGCTTTCATGTCGTCACAGCTTGCCTGGATTCGATTCAGCCAGGCAACGTCTCGAAACTCCTTGATAAACGGCGCAGTAACGATTGCACTGTTCCCACACTGCACGTTTTCCGTCATCGCATTAATAAGCGCTTCGTATTCACGTGGCCGAACATCGGAGAGATACGATTCAGACTCACGGTCATTAGGAGACAGGCCAAGCAACTCCAGTGCAGCTTCTACAACGGGTCGCGTAAGAGTGTCCTTATCGAGCATCGGCCACCCTGTTTCACGCGCTATGACACGCCCAAGCTCCGTCTTTCCACTGCCCGCATAACCGCCAATCAGCAGCACACGAGGCGCATTGGTCCGCACTTCGTGGTGACGAATCTGATCAGGGGCATGAACGAAACGACCAGCGCGAGACTTGCTAATCACAACACCTTCATCAATGAGATCCTGCATCGCCTCACTGATGGTGAAAACGCTGACGTCCCACTGCTGCGCCAACTCGCGCGTTGATGGCAAGGCCTGCCCATCACGAAGGACGCCAGCAGCTATCTGGTTGCGGATGTTGCGCGCGACCTGCTGGCGGAGCGACTCCTTGCGTGCCGCGCGTGGGCCTTCGCCTGCCATCTGACCTCCAGTCGTAGGTGATCCGAGCAGCCTACCAGGGTCATAACAGTCGACCGATCAGCGTTTCCGCAGGTAGAAGGCCACTTTCCGACCAGTTTGACCTAACAGTTGACTGGGTCACATACCAACTGTTAGCTTCTGTCCTGTCGCCAGAGCGACCTGGATCACAGGTCACACCGGCACAGCAACACAGCTCAACGGCTTGACGCGCAGGGCCGGACTTCACGTCGGACACCGCCGTCGCGGTCTTGTTCTTTGACAACTGAACAGGGTCAGCGAAACCCGCACCCCTGGCAGCACGTTCGGGCCTCACGGCCTGGCGTTAGCCCGCAATGACCCGCGCAGCGTGCTGCGTGGTGAGCGAGCGTGGGGCATTGGACGCCAATGCCGGGAGATCCACGGCCGAGGCTGACCCCTTGAGAGCACATAAGGCCCGTTCTCGTGTGCCGGTTCCTCATCGTTCCCGGTTCGGCCGGCCGATGGGGCTCCGGGACTCAACGGTCCACAACCTTCTGCGGAGACGCCTGTTTCCGCAGGTAGGCGCTTCCTTCGATCATTTGCAAACGTAAAGGATCCTCCATGTCCGAGGTCAACTACATCGCTTCCCCGCTGGCTGCTCTGCGCCTGGCCGAGGAGCAGGCCTGCGCCGGTTACCTCAAGGCCCGTAAGGCAATGGTCCGTCTCGCCACGCAGGTCGCCTCGATCGGTCAGCTGGTCAAGGAGAACCCCAAGCGCACCGACTACCGCACCGCACTGGGCCAGCTGACCGGCCGGCACTTCGACGCCGAACAGCGCACCCGGCTGGCCTGGCAGCGCTGGCAGCGTGCGCAGGTCCGGGCTGATGCGTTCTGGGCCGCGTCGAACAAGGCCGGTGCGCCGGTGCTGGCGGCTGCCTGATGAGTGAGCACAGCGACAAGGTCGTGGCTCGTGTCGAGCAGGCACAGACCGATGTGGCGGACCAGCTGCGGCGCGCTGACCAGAAAGCAGCGTCGATGCTGCCGCTGTTCGGCGGGTTCCTGGCCGGTGTGGTCGCTCTGGCAAGGGGCGATGTTCCGCCTGTGGCGCAAGCGTTTCTGTGGCTCGCGGCGGTGCCGATGATGGCCAGTGTGCTGCTGCTGTTGTCGGCGGTGCGCCCGCGCCGGGTGAAAGGCGTGGAGTTCGGGTTCGTGCGTTTCGCCGGTCTGGTGGAGCGCCCCTCGGAGCTGCTGGAGCAGTTCGAGTCCGAGGAATCGGCTACGGCACTGGCGGTGGATGTGTGCCGGGCGTCGGTGATCGTGCGGGCCAAGTACACCGACGTGCGCATAGCCATCGACCTGCTGATGGTCGGGGTGCTGCTGTTCGGTGTGGCGGTGGCCGTGACGGCGGCGTAGCGACCTGATTGTTGTTGTCTCCCTTCCTTTTCTCGTCTGTGAGAGGTGTTTGTGATGCGTTCTGAGTCGTTCGAGGTGTCCGGTCCGGTACGGGCGTCGATCAAGGTCGAGCACGGGCATGTGTTCGTCCAGCACGGCGCTGGGGTCGAGCAGGCGCGGGTGACGCTGTCGCCGATGGTCGCCGGTGATGAGGTCGCCGCCGAGTTGATCGGCCGCGCGACGGTGGAGTTGGGTGCGGGCGGGCTGGTCGTGTCGGTGCCGCCCGGCCCGGCGGGTGGTGGCGCGACCACGGTGGTGCGGTCGGGCGGTGGGCTGACCGTGACGCAGACCCTGCACAACGTCAGCATCGGCAGCAACGTCGTGGGTGTGAGCATCGTCAACGGCCGCGTCGTTTCGGCGGGGGACGTGCATGTCGGTGGTGCGGTGCCGGCCGATGGTGCGGTGCACGGTGGGGTGCGGGTCAACGTGCTGCTGCCTGCCGATTCCAGCGTGACCGTCAGGACGGTGTCGGCGGGCTTGGAGGTCGGCAGTTTCGGTGAGTGGGCACTGGACACAGTGGACTTCGACACGATGTCCGGTGCTCTGCACGTGCGTGAGGCGCAGACGGTGATCGCGCGCACGATCTGCGGTGACGTGGTGGTCGACGCCGCTATCACGGCGCGGGTGACCTCGACGTCGGGTGATGTGGCGTTGGAGGTGGGCGGACGCGCGGAGGTCTCCACGGTCTTCGGTGATGTCGCGGTTTTCACGGTTCGGAATGGCGTGGCGGTGTCGGTGGCCACGGTCTCCGGTGACATCCGCGTCAGCACGGGCTCGCCTGAGTTCGGTGTCGCGCTGTCGACCTCGACGGTGACGGGCAGGGTCCGCGGACCGCGTCCCGTCGCGGGCCGGTGAGGGCGGTGACCGCCGCGTTCGTCCGCGCGCTTCCGCAGACCGTCCGGGACTGCCCGGACGGGTGCGACCTGCCCACGGTGCAGGTCGATCCCGGTTTCGGTGAGCCGGTATGGGTGCACGCCGGCACCTACAGCTACGCCTGCCCGACGTCGGCATCTCGCATCGGTGAGGTGCGGTGATGTGGGTCGCCTGTTCGGCCTGCGACGGCACCGGCACCTGCGATGACGGGTGCTGCGACTGCACGGACTGCCGTGGATACGGCGGCGCTCAGTTCCCTGACAACGACCCTGATGAGTAATCGACCACAAAGGACTGATCATGGATCTCATCGAGAAGACGTGCAGTGTCTGCCACAAGATCAGCTGGGACAACCAGTTCGGCACCTACCACGAGCGGCACGAGGCCAAGGGCAAGTCGGTGCCGTGCGACACCAACGGCGGCACGTACGTCGACGGCGTGCGGCAGTAGCCGGGCGACTGCATTTGTGCCCTGGTCCGGCGGCTCGAACCGCCAAGCACGCACCGCCGGACCAGGTTGCACCACCTCACCCGGTCAACAAGGACCGAGCACAGGCCCGCACAGTGTCGCGCACGCGCTCACCTGGGCCAAGCCAGCCCGCCCCGCGTGACGCTTCCCCCTCGAAGGGGTTTCGTCCCCGCTCATCGCAACGCCCCCACGCACGTACCTCGAACCCGAAAGGGCTCTTTGCCATGTCGCCAGGCGGGCGGTTCGAACCGCCCTGGCCTCCACGCCCCGCCCGCCTGGCGGTGCCCACCTCACCCGCTCTCACGAGACAGGACCCCTGTGCCATGCCCTCGACCACCCCCGCCGCCACGGCGGCACACGAACCGAGGATCTGCGAACTGCTGGCGACCTGGCAGGCCAGCGCCCCGCCCATGAACGCGTCCAACGCCGAGGTGGCGGACTGGTTCGCCCTGTCGGTGCGGCTGCTCACCCCGATCACCGGCAACCCCGCGCACCCGCAGTACGCCGAGGCGTGCGAGCTGGCGCGGGAGAACTCCCACGACGCCCTGGCGCTGCGCCAGGGCGACCAGGCCGCCGCCGGATCGGCGGGTGCGCGGTGAACACCCTGCTGTTGCTGGCCCTGCTGGGCTCCGGCCTGGCGCTGCTGGTCGCGGTGCTGCTGTGGAAGCTGCTCATGCTCACCGGCGGTATCGCCGCGGTGCAGTGGGCCGTGGTGACCGGTTTCGCCGACAACCCCGTGGTGCAGGCCGCCGCCTACACGGTGCCCGCCCTGCTCGCGGCGTGCGCGTTGCTGTACCTGCCGCGCGCGGCCGGCCGATCCACCCGCACCCACTTCCGCCGCTCCACTACCTCGTTCAACCCGCGCCGCGGTGCGGGCCGTATCCGTTGGGAGGCAATGGCATGAGCACCTGGGCCGACAATCGCCGCGCCGACCGCGTGGCCGCCGCCGAGCAGGCACGCGAACACCAGCGGATGCTGTTCGAGCAGCGCCGCGCCGACAAGGCCGCCGACGCCGAGATCCGCCGCCAGGCCGCCGAGAAGGCCCGCGCCGACCGGGCGGCCACGCTCGCGAAGCTGACCGGCTGGACCCGCACGCACGCGCTGGACCTGTTGTTCCTGCCGGTGATTCTCGTTCCGGCGGTGCTGGCCTGGTCGGCGATGGCCGTCTACGGGGAGATGATCTTCGGCGCTCCCGGCTGGCTGCTGCCGCTGTTCTCCGAGGGCGCGATGTGGGTGTTCGCGTTCGCGGTGCCGATGGCCGCCCGCGCAGGCCGGCCAACCGGCTGGCTGCACACCGGCACGTGGGTCTTCGCCGCAGTTGCCGCGGCGCTGAACTTCGTGCACGGCCTCGACACTCCCGGCGGCGGCGTCGGGCACGGCATCGTCATGGCGCTGGTGTCGGTCGGCGGTGTCGTGGTGCACCAGCTGGTGCACGCCAACCCGCTGCGCGCCCGCCGCACCCGCGCCGAGCGCGCTACCCGGCGTGTGGAGCGCGACGCACACAGGCGCCTTCACCGTGTGCGCCGCGCCGCCGTCCGCCAGGCCGTAGCCGAGGTCGCCGCCGACGGCACGGCAACGCTGCTGTACCGGCCTGGCACGTTCACCCTGCGCGGCGGCTTCGGCCGACCACGGCTGACGCCCACAGCGGTACCCGGCCTTCCCGTCACCAAACTCGACAGCGCACTCAGCGACGGTCTGGCCGAGGAGATCACCGCCTACCTCACCGCCCTGCCCACCTCGGATGTGACCGCGGCCGGGAAGACGGTGCACCCCTCGGGAAGAGGGCAAACGCCGCCCGCGACGCCTGTTGTTGAGGTCCCGGCGGAGATCGCGGACAAGTTCGGCGGCTATGTCGCGCGCGTGCGCGCGGCCATCGACTCCGGCAGGCTCCCGGCCTCGCCGAGCAAGGACGCGGTGCGCAAGTTCCTGCGCATCCGCGCCACCCACGCGGCTGTCGTCTGGCAGGCCGCGACGCACGACGACGGCCCCGACGACGGCCGCCAGGAGGTGACCGCATGACCACGCCTGACAACGAGTCCGGTGCGCGGGTGTACGACTTCTCCGCGCACCACCCCACCCCGGCCGCCCTGCCGCTCAGTCACGGCGCGGTCGAGTCCGATGAGGCGGTGCAGGGGCAGGTTCTGACGCCGGAGGAGTCGGCGGAGGTGGATCGGCGACTGGCCGCCCAAGCCGCCGCCAAGGCCGCCGCCGCTGCGCTGGCCAAGACCGACGCCGACGATGACATGGTGACCGCACGCGACCGGGCGCAGGCGGTCAGGGACGTGCTGGTGCGCAACGCCGGGTATGCCTGGGAGGGCGCGAAGATCCGGCGCGCGGAGCGCCGCAACCGGCGCAAGCACCTCGACCTCGAACAGGCCATCACCACCCTGCGCGTGAACGCCAAGGGTGCGGAGGACTTCGCGGTGCTGCGCGAGTTGGAAGACTCTTTGGAGCGCCGCCGCGCAGGTGTGGCGCAGCGTGGCAAGGAACGCCGTATCGAGATCTTGAAGTGGTCCGGTGGCGTGGTCGTGCTGCTGGCGGGCGGGCACGTGGTGCTGCTCGGTATTGCCGCCGTTCAAGCCATCGTCGGCGCGGGGTCGCTGACCGACCGGTGGCACGGGATGGTCGAGTTCTGGACCACTGTGGCGGACCTGTCGCCGGTGGGCGGCTACTGGTGGGCGTGGGCCGTCACCGGTGCGGGCACCTGGGCTGTCCGGTCGATCTCAGCCGGACGCGCGGCCGGCACGTTGCCGATGTGGGCGGTGAGCGCCGAACCCATCCCCGCCGATGCGCGGGAGCTGGTCCCGGACGAGTCCGCGGTGCTCAACGCGCTACGTCACCTCGGGGGCCTGCCCCAGCTGCGGGATGCGTTCAAGAAGGGCTGGGGCACCACCATCGCCCCGACCTGGATCGACCCGCCCTACGAGGAAGGCAAGGGCTACCGGATGCGGCTGGTACTGCCCCGTGGTGTCCCGGTCGCCGACATCGTGCGCAAGAAGACCGTGCTGGCGCACAACCTGGTGCGCCAGCCGATCGAGGTGTGGCCGACCGAACCCAAGGATCAGCCCGGCGTGCTGGATCTGTGGGTGGCCAACCAGGGCGCGCTGTCCGGGCCGGTGCCGGACTGGCCGCTGCTGCACGAGGGCACGGTGGACTACTTCAAGGGCGTGCCGATCGGCGTGAACATCCGCGGTGACGTGGTCACCGCCCGGCTGTTCGAGTGCAACTACGCCCTGGCCGGTGTGATGGGCTCGGGCAAGTCCACGTTCATCCTCGACCTGGTGGCCGGAGCGATCCTCGATCCGCTGGTGGACGTGGACGTGTTCGTCATGGCCGAGAACGTCGACTACGAGCCGTTCGCACCGGCGTTGCGCACCCTGCGCACCGGCTCGGGGCCGGAGACCGTCAAGGACTGCGTGGACGCGCTCAAAGCCCTCTACGCCGAGATCGACGTGCGGGGCAAGGCGCTCAAGGAACACGGCGTCTCGCGCAACGTCACCCGCGCCCTGGCCGCCAAGGACGCGCGGCTGCGGCCCCGGCTGATGGTGATGGACGAGTGCCAGGCGCTGTTCATGGACGACGAGCACGGCGAGACCGCCGTCAAGACGGCCGTGAAGCTGATCAGCGCCGCCCGCAAGTACGCGATCACGCTCGTGTTCGCCACACCGGAGCCGTCCACGGAGTCACTGCCCCGCCGGATCATGGCCGTGACCAGCTGCAAAGCCTGCTACGCCATCGGCGACCAGCAGTCCAACGACGCCGTACTCGGCACCGGCTCCTACAAGGCCGGCATCTCCGCTGTGTCGCTGGAACCCAAGACCGCCGAGGGTCCCGGCGACGTCGGTACCGCGATGGTGCGCGGCATCATGGCCAAGCCCGGCCTGCTGCGCACGTTCTACCTGCGCAAAGACGACGAAGTGGACCAGGTCACGCCGATCGTCAACCGTGCCCTGGAGCTGCGCAGCGGCCAGCCCACCCCGGCCGTCGACGACGACCAGGAGCAGGCGGCCGAGCCGGACTTGCTCACCGACCTGCTCACCGTGATGGGCACCGACAAGCACATCCGCACGATGGTGGCGCTCTCGCGGCTGGCCGAGCTCAACCCCGGCCACTACGGCGACTGGACGTCCAAGACGCTGCGCCCACAGCTCGACGACGTCGACGTGCCCATCCGCAAAAGCGACGGCCACAGCGTCATCCGCGCCGAGGACCTCACCGAAGCAATCACCCTGCGTGAGCAACTGGCGGACGCCGAGGACGACGGATTCGCCGACGACGACGCCTGAACACACCACCGGTGACGACAGGGAAGCAGTCAGGGAAGCAGTCAGGGAAGCACCGAAAGTCAGGGATTTTCCCCTGACAGCTTCCCTGACCCTCCTTCCCTGGGCTCACCAGCGCCGATCACCTCCAGGGAAGATCCACAACACACCGCATTGACCGGCCGAAACCCGCGAAAACAGCACTCGTGCATCCCTGCCCGGTCCTTCCCTGAACCGCCCGCACATCCCACCGCGTCGCACCCGCAGCACCGCGCACGCGGCCCACCCGCACACCCCCCACACAGTCACTCACGGTGACAGAAACGAGGTTGAGATGGCACGCCAGATCATGCACGTCGTGGCGTCCCGCTCGTGGTGGAACGGCACCGTCACCACGGCCTGCGGCCAGACCATCGACAGCTCGGAGACCAGCAGCGTCTGGTTCCCGAGCCTGTCGGGCAACACCAAGTGCCCGGCCTGCATGGCCGCGCACAACGCCCGGTGAGCCGTGGCCACCCGCCCGCGTACCGGCCCATGCTCGATCGGCCGACCGATCCGCGCCGCACTGCGATTCGTCGCCACCTGCCCGACCTGCGGCACGCGCATGAGCCCGGACCAGGTCATGTGCACCGCGTGCGCGCTGTCGACCGCGGCGCACGCCTAACCAACAACAACCCTTCTTCAAAGTCGAAAACAAACCCGTAAACCCGGTCCCGCGCCAGCAGGCATGCCCTGAGCTGGGCAAACACGGGCCGGGTTTAGCGCGGCGACAAACCCGGCCCGGGAACGCCAAACCCGCAAACCCGGCCATACCCGGCACCCCTAGTGGTGCGTTCCAGCCGCCCCCGTTCACCGGCAGGCCCCACTACCCCGCGCGGGGTTAGTAGGGCCTGCCCGGTGCGCCCCCAGCGGCACGCGAGAGCACCACACCCACAACCACGGCTGAAAGGGACTCGCGATCATGAGCACGAACCGGACCGTTGCGACCGCTGCCGATGCCGCGCTGTGGCTGGCGGTGCACCGCGGCTGGCACGTCCTGCCGCTCAGTCTCGACAGCAAGCTTCCTCTGCCGGGATGCCGGAACTGCCGCGCCAAGGTCCGCGACCATGACCACACTGACTGCCCGTGCTTGGCACGCGGTGACGGGGCGCTGTGCCACGGCGTGTGGGCAGCCACCACCGATCCTGGCGTGATCGCACGCTGGGCACAGCGCTGGCACACCTCCATCTGGGCAGTGCACCTGTGGGCGTCCGGGCTGCTGGCGGTCGACCTCGACACCCGCCCCGGCCCGCCACCACGCCACCCGCTCAACGGCCTGGACTGGCCGCCCGGTGAGCCGCCGCCGGCCGATGGGCTCGACACCTACGCCACCCTGGCCGCCTTGTCGGGTGGCACGGTCGGAACGGACACGTTCACCACCGATACCCCCTCCGGTGGCCTGCACCTGATCTACAGCACCACCGGTCAGTGGAAAGGCAGTCACGGCAAGGTCCGCGACGGAGACGACACCGTCCGAACAGGACTGGGCTGGCAGATTGACATCAAGTGCTACGGCGGCTATGTCGTGCTGCCCGGCTCCACCAGTCAGGCCGGTCTGTACCGGCGCAGCTCGACCACCACCACGCCCCGCCCGCTGGACACGTGGCTTGCCGACGCCCTCACCCGGACCGGCCACGACCGCACCACTACCGTCCCGGCCGCCACCAAGCCCGCCCCGGCCGTGCCGGTGGTCGACGCGCAGACCGGCCCGGCCCGCTACGCCGCCAGCGCCCTGCACTCGGCGTGCGCCGAGCTGGCCGCGATGGAGCCCGACACCGGCCGCAACCGCAAGCTGTTCCGCTCCACCACTCGTCTCGCCGGTATGGCACTGGCCGGGTGGATCGACCGCGCCACGGTGGAGGCCGCGTTGGCCGAGGCCGCGCGGCACGCCGGGCTGCCCGCATCCGAGATCCGCTACGTGCTCACGTCCGGGTTCTCCCGGCCCCGGCCCGTACCCGACATCAGGAGTGCCGCATGAGCCGTCTCCGGCTGCTCGATCTGTTCTGCGGTGGGGGCGGTGCCTCCGCCGGGTACCACGCGGCAGGGTTCGACGTGACCGGAGTGGACATCGAACCCCAGCCGCACTACCCCTTCGAGTTCGTCCAAGCCGACGCGCTCACCGTCGACGTGTCCGGGTTCGACGTCGTGGCCGCGTCCCCGCCGTGCCAGAAGTTCTCCCGCGCCACACCGCCCGCCCGCCGCGACCTACACACCGACTTGCTCGATCCGATCCGCCTGCGGCTGCGTCAGGCCGTTGAGCAGGGCGAGATCGGGGCCTACGTCATCGAAAACGTGCCCGGTGCTCCCATGCAGGACCCCATCACCATCTGCGGTGAGACGCTGCGGCTGGGCGTGCAACGGCATCGGCTGTTCGAGTCGAACCTGCCGCTGTTCGGCACGCCGTGCCATCACGACCGCGGCGCACCGGCGGTGCCGGTCTATGGCTCGTACACGGGACGAAACCCCGTCGAGGGGCAAACGTCACCCGCACCGACCGACCGGGCGCGGGCCGCGATGGGCATCGACTGGATGCCGTGGCCCACCCTCACCCAAGCCATCCCGCCCGCCTACACGGCGTGGATCGGCGTTCAACTCATCGGCCACGCCGCCACCGTGACGCAAGCGTCCTGGAGGAAAGCGTCACGCCCCGAGGTGACGCAACCGCCTCGAAGGGTTTCCGTCACCGACCGCCGGTGCCGATGCGGAGCCGCGCTCTATCGGCCGGCCACCGGCCGATGGCCCCGGCACTGCTCGCACGCCTGCCGACAAGCCGCGTACCGAGAACGCACCAAGGGAACCGCCGCATGACCACCCCAGCAGCACCCGCCATTCGCAGTGCCGAAAGGAGGACCCGAGCATGAGCATCACCGCCGACACCAACCCCGACAGCGACACCGACAGCGGCGACCAGGCCGTGCCCACCGACCGCCCGGCAATTCAGATCGGCGGAGAGGCCGAGACGATCCGGGTTCTCACCGCCGCACTCGGGCAGGGCGCGCTGCCCGACGTCTACGTCTGCGGCGGGCAGCTGGTGCACCTCTCGCGCGTCTCCGGCAAGGCCGCCAGCGCCGCCGAGCACGCCCACCAGGTCGACGCCGGGGCGCTACCCGTGCAGGCCGACCCGATCACCGCCCCGTCACTGACGTGGCTGCTCGCACACCACACGTTCGTCTACCGGCGCAAGAAGAACAAGGACACCGAGCAGTGGGAGGAGGTGGAAGCCAGCCCCACCAAAGCCGCGCTGTCCGCGGTGCTGTCGTCGCGGTACTGGCCCGACGTCCGCCCGCTGGTCGGTGTAGTCACCTCACCGGTGCTGCGCCCGGACGGAACCCTGTTGCAGACCGCCGGATACGACACCGCCACCGGCCTGTACTACGCGCCCACCGTGGCCATGCCGCCCATCCCGGCACAGCCATCGCAAGCCGAGGTCAGCGACGCGCTCGAGTTCGTGACGAACACGCTGCTGCGTGACTTCCCGTTCGTCGCCCCGGCCGACAAGGCCAACCACATCGGCCTGCTCATCGCGCCCATCCTGCGGCCCTACCTCGGATGCCTGACCCCGTTCGGACTGATCTCCGCCACCACGCAATCGAGCGGCAAGACGCTGCTGGCGGAGATCCCCGGCTACATCTACGGACTCAAGCACCTGGTGTGGCGGCGCAACGACGAGGACGAGTTGCAGAAGTCCATCACCAGCGCCCTGCACAGCACCGCCGCGGTGATGCTGTGGGACAACCTCGCCGAGGGAACCGAGGTCTCCTCCGCGGTACTGGCAAAGCTGCTCACCGGCCCGAAGTGGGACGACCGCAACCTCGGCTCCAACAGCGCCGGGTTCGAGGCCACCAATGACCGGCTGTGGCTGGCCACCGGCAACAACATCCGCCTGGGCGGGGACATGGCCACCCGCACCGCCCTGGTGCGCCTGGACCCCAACGACCCGCATCCCGACCAGCGCGACCAAACCGGGTTCGGCATCCCGCACCTGGACCAGTGGCTCAAAAGGCCGGCCAACCGCGTCACCGTGCTGCGGCACCTGCTCATCCTGGTCATGGACTGGATCAACGCCGGAGCACCCCGCAGCGGACACACCATGCGCCAGTTCACCACCTGGGCAGGCGCGGCCGGCGGATTCCTCGCCCACCACGGCATCGACGGCTTCCTCGACAACCTCGACGAGATGCGCGAGGCCGACGACGAGAACACCACCTGGACCGCCTTCCTCGCCCGCTGGCACGAACTGCACGGCGACACCCCACTCAGGGCACGGGTGCTGTGCCACAGCGCCGAACCGCACATGGTGGGCGACCAGCTGGTGGACCGCTGGGACGGCACGTTCCTCACCGACGACCGCGACCGCATCCCCTCCTCCAAGAGCCTGGGCAAGTTGCTGACCGGCCACATCGGACGCTGGCACGGCCCACACGTCTTGCGCAGCAAGCACGACAAGAGCGCCAACTCACTCGTGTTCTGGGTCGAGACCAACCCCGAACCCGACCAGGCCGACCACGACCAGACACCCGCCGACGACGACCAGGGCACGCTGATCTAGCCGCGGCTAGCAGGGCCATCCCAGCCTCACCGGGACCGGGTTTAGACCCGCCACCGGGTTTGCACCGGGTTTGGGCCGGGTTTAGCCCTGCGCTAAACCCGGCCCACATCACCGCAGGTCACAGCCCTGCCGCACCCAAGAACCGGGTTTCCGGGTTTCCAACGCCGATCCCCGCACACACACCCACGTCCCCCACCCGTCCGGACGGCTCGAACCGCCAACCACGCACCGCCCGGACGACCACACCGCACCACCACACAGAACGGAACACACCTTGACGAACGCCGAGATCATCACGCTGAACAAATACCTCTACAAAATCCCAGAGGCGATGACGCTTCTCTCTCTGAGTCGCTCAGTCATCTACGAGCAGATTCGCGCGGGACGGCTGAGGTTCGTGAAACAGGGTAGGGCGACGCTTGTTCCAGCATCGGCCATTCGGGACTACGTGGCGCTTTTGGAGCAGGAAGCGGAGGTGCACTATGGCGAAAGCGCGTAGCGAGCAGGACGACCGCAAACGACGCAGCCGTGGTGACGGCGGTATCCACTGGGATGAGAAACGCCAGAGGTACATCGCTACTGTAGACCTCGGGTTCGATGCCCGAGGAAAGCGGAAGACCAAAAGAGCTAGCGGCAAGACATATACAGAAGCCAAGGACAAGCTCAAGGAGATTCAGCGCGCGCTGGACGACGGCCTACCCGTCACGCCACACACCTACAAAGTCAAGGAAGCGGTGAACGCGTTTCTCAAGTACGGCTTGCGTAAGTGCGGCAAGGAGACGGTGAAGAACTACACCTATCTTGCGGACGGCCACATCATCCCGTGCCTGGGTGAGCGCAACCTCCGCGAGTTGTCCGCCGACGAGGTGGACGACTGGTTGGAAGAACTCTCGCTCACGCTGTCCACGCGCACCCTGCGGTTGGTGCACTCGATTCTCAACCGCTCGGTGCGCATGGCGCAAAAGCGCGACAAGGTGAAGCGCAACGTCGTCCAACTGTGCGAGGTGCCCACCGGACAAGACGGCCGGCCGTCGAAGTCGCTGACGCTCGAACAGGTGGAAGCGGTGTTGAAGGCTGCGGAAAGCACACCGATGCACGCCTACATCGTGCTGTCCCTGCTCCTCGGTGCGCGTACAGAAGAACTGCGCGCGTTGACGTGGGACCACGTGGACCAACTCGGCAAGCCGGACGCTGTCCCGGTCGTGCTGCCCTCCATCTCCGTGTGGCGCTCGGTGCGGGAAGGTGGTGACACGAAGACGCGAAAGTCCCGGCGGACGCTCGCAATGCCGACGCGGTGTGTCGAGGCGCTGAAGGCGCACCGCATCCACCAGGACGCCAGGCGCAAGCTTGCGGGCAAGCGGTGGCAGGAACATGGCCTGGTGTTCGCGTCCGAGGTGGGAACGCCGCTCGACTCCCACAACGTCCGCCGGGCGTTCCGCAGGGTCGTGAAGGCGGCCGGGCTCGTCGCAAAGGACTGGACACCTCGGGAGATGCGCCACAGCTTCGTCTCGGTGCTCTCTGCGGCCGGTGTGCGGATCGAGGACATCGCACGCCTGGTCGGCCACAGCAGCACGGTCGTCACTGAGACGGTCTACCGCCACCAAATCGCACCCGTGATGCAGCACGCCGCCATCACGATGGACGACATCTTTCCGGTGGCGAGCTAGATCGTTGTCACTCAGTTAGTCACTCACACACCTTTGTGAGACGACGCAAGATCAAAGGCATGATCACAGGCTGACATGAAAAAGACCCGCTGACCAGGCTTTATGCCTCAGTCAGCGGGTCTTTTCGACCATCGGGACGACAGGATTTGAACCTGCGACCCCTTGACCCCCAGTCAAGTGCGCTACCAAACTGCGCCACGTCCCGGCCACACTCCCGGTTCCCCGGCGTGCATGGGAAATCCTACAACACCCTGCACAGAGATCAAAAACGACCCCCACCACAGGCTGTGAGCTGCGGAAATACGGCAGGGACCCGAAGCTCGGGTCCCTGCGCCCCTCGGTCCGACCGATCCCCCGATCCTCGACCGACACCCTGAACTATGCGGTGGCGGTGTCGCGGGCGCCACCGCCGAAAGTCGAGTCTTGTACGTCAACCTTCGACTTACCGGGTGGTAGGACAGCGCTGACGCTGAAGCCGCCGTCGGCGCGGTAGGAGGTGGTCAGGGTGCCGCCGGCCAGACGGACTCGCTCGGACAGGCCGTGCAGGCCCGCGCCTCCGCCGTCACCCGGCGAAGGTGAATCCCCCGGCCCGTTCACCACCGAGACCAGGACGGGTGAGCTGCGGTTCACGGTCACGGTCACGGAGGCGCCTGGGGCGTGTTTCGTCACGTTGGTCAGGGCTTCCTGGACCACCCGGAAGAGGGCGCGTGACACTGCCGGCGACAGAGGTGCGTCGCCTGATTCGGAGAGGGTCACGGACACGCCTGCCACGCGGGCCCGGTCGACCAGCTCTTGCAGGGACGGGTAGGTGGTGTCGGAGTTCAGCAGGCCCAGGGCGGCTCGCATCTCGGCGAGTGATTCCTTTGCGAGGGAACGCAAGCGCAGCGCGGTCTCGCGGACGGTGTCGTCCGGGGCTGTGGCGGCCAGGGCGGCTGACTCGACTGCTATCAGGGTGGCGTGGTGGCCTACTGCGTCGTGGATCTCGCGGGCTATCCGGGCTCGTTCCGCAGCTCGGGCGGAGGTTTCTCGAGCCTCCAGTTCCGCTGCTCGGGCTCTGCGGGTTTCGTACAGGGACCTGGTCAGTTCCTTGCGGGTGGTGACGAGGGCGCCGAGGACCGTGGGGGCGGCTGCCAGGCCGAAGGCGAAGGCTGTGGCCAGGAGCAGTGGGCCTGGGGGGATGGACTCGGTCAGGAGTACCGGTGCTATCGAGGCGACGGTCATCGCGATCATCCAGGAGACCTGTCGCGGGAGGGACTTCTCCTTGCGGCCCAGGCGGAACTGGGCCACGAGCGCCGGCGCCCAGCCGAGGCCGCCGGCCACGGCCGGGATGCAGATCAGGGACGCGAGCCACGGCCGGCGCAGGCGCACGGAGAGCAGCAGTGAGGCGATGACGGCTGTCCACAGTGACCACGGGAACGGGCGGTCCTGGGTCAGGAGGACTACTCCCGTGGTGATGCCCACGGTGAGGACCTCGCGCAGGACTGCCTTCACCACGCACCGACCTGGTGGGCGACCAGGGCCGCCTGCACCCGGTTCTCCACCCCCAGCTTGGTGAGGACGGTGGAGACGTAGCTCTTCACCGTCGCCTCGGACAGGCAGAGCTGCTCGGCGATCGAGTGGTTCGAGCGGCCGCTGGCGACCAGTTCGAGCACCTGGCGTTCGCGTGCGGACAGCGAGTCCAGCCGGCGGTTGGCGCGGAAGCCCCTCAGGCGGGGAAGCAGGCGGGCGGTGATGCGCGGGTCGAGGACGGCGCCGCCCGCTGCGAGGTCCACCACGGCGCGGACGAGGGCCTCGGGTTCGGCGTCCTTCAGCAGGAAGCCCTGGGCGCCCAGGTCCAGGGCGGTCGCCACGTAGTCGTCGAGGTCGAACGTGGTCAGCACGGCGATGGCCGGTGGGGTGGCCCACGTGCGCAGGCGGCGCACGGCTTCCAGGCCGTCGACGCCGGGCATCTGGACGTCGACCAGCACGACGTCCGGCAGGTGGGTCAAGACGACCTCGACCAGTTCGGCGCCGTCGGCCGCCTCGCCGACCACCTCCACCCGGCCGTCGGCCTCGAGGAGGACTTTCAGGCCCCGCCGCAGCAGGGCCTCGTCGTCGGCTAGCGCCACTCGTACGGCCACCAACCCAACCAACCGCACCCCGTCACGAAGGGCAACCGGCTGGTCGGGTCATCAACGGGTGAGCTACTTCTTGCCGGCGCCGGCCTTTTTCTTCTCGCGCACGCGTACGGAGATGCGGACCGGGCTGCCCTCGAAGCCGAACTCCTCGCGCAGCTTGCGCTCGATGAAGCGGCGGTACGACGCCTCGAGGAAACCGGTCGTGAACAGCACGAACGTCGGCGGGCGGGTCGAGGCCTGGGTCGCGAACAGCACCTTCGGCTGCTTGCCGCCGCGCACGGGCGGCGGGGTCGCGGCGATGAGCTCGGTCAGCCACTGGTTCAGGCGGCCGGTCGGGACCCGGGTGTCCCACGAGTTCAACGCCGTCCGCAACGCCGGCGCGAGCTTGTGCACGGCGCGGCCGGTCAGGGCCGAGATGTTGACCTTGTCGGCCCACGGGACGCGCACCAGGCCGCGTTCGAGCTCGCGGATCATCTCGTTGCGGCGGTCCTCGTCGACGAGGTCCCACTTGTTGAACGCCAGCACGCAGGCGCGGCCCGACTCGACGACCATCGTCAGCACGCGCAGGTCCTGCTCGGCGAGCGGCTCGTGGGCGTCGAGCAGCACGATCGCGACCTCGGCGGTCTCGATCGCGGACTTCGTGCGCAGCGAGGCGTAGTACTCGGCGCCGCTCTCGAACTTCACCCGCTTGCGCAGGCCGGCGGTGTCGACGAAGCGCCAGATCTCGCCGTCGAGCTCCACCAGCGAGTCGACCGGGTCGACGGTGGTGCCGGCGACCGAGTCGACGACCGAGCGGTTCTCGCCGGTCAGGCGGTTGAGCAGCGACGACTTGCCGACGTTCGGCTTGCCGACGAGCGCCACGCGCCGGGGGCCGCCGCTGCGGGCGCCGAAGTCGTCGCGCGGGGTCTCGGGCAGCCTGTCGAGGATCACGTCGAGCAGGTCACCGGAGCCGCGGCCGTGCAGGCCGGAGACCGGGTACGGCTCGCCGAGGCCCAGCGACCACAGCGACGCGATGTCGGCCAGCAGCCGGTCGTCGTCCACCTTGGACGCGCACAGGATCACGGGCTTCTTCGACCGGCGCAGGACCTTCGCGACGGCCTCCTCGGTCGACGTCGCGCCGACGGAGCCGTCCACGACCAGCAGGATCACGTCCGCGGTCGCCATCGCGAGCTCGGCCTGGGCGGCCACGGAGGCCTGCAGCCCGACCGCGTCCGGCTCCCAGCCGCCCGTGTCGACCACGGTGAACTTGCGGCCGTTCCACAGCGCGTCGTACGCCACGCGGTCACGCGTCACGCCCGGCACGTCCTGCACCACGGCCTCACGGCGGCCGATGATGCGGTTGACCAGCGTGGACTTGCCGACGTTCGGCCGTCCGACCACCGCGAGCACCGGCTGCGGCGGAGCGGACTCCTCGCCGCCCTCGCCGTCGAGGTCGTCGAAGGCTGACCAGTCGGCCTCGTCCTCCCAGGTGCCGTCCAGGTCCGTCATCGTCTTCCCTCACTCGCACGTTGTCCGTCTAGTTCGGCGACCAGTGTCGCCAGGCGGTCGCGCACCTGTTCGGTCGCAACGCCCAGGGCGGCTCGTCCCTTCCCCTCGGGGAGGTGGAACGGCTCACCGATCAGCACGTCGACCTCGGGCCGCCAGCCCTTCGCCTGGTAGGTCCCGCGGCAGGCGATCGGCAGCACCACCGCGCCGGAGGTCTTGGCCAGCCACGCCGCGCCGTTCTGCGCGTTCGCCACGTCGCCCTCGCCGCGCGTGCCCTCGGGGAAGACCCCGATCACACCGCCTGCTCTGAGCACGGACAACGCGCTGGTCAGCGCGGTGCGGTCGGCCTCCTGCCGCTTGACGGGGATCTGCCCGATCTTGCGCAGGAGGTAGCCGACGACGCCTTGGAACATCTCCTGCTTGACCAGGAACGTCACGCGCCGGGGCAGCACCCCGAACAGGATCGGCCCGTCGGCCATCGAGCTGTGGTTGGCGACGACGACCACGCCGCCGCTCAAGGGTACGCGGTCGAGCCCGTGCACCCGCAGCCGGAACTGCCAGGCGTAGGGGACGCGCCCGACCCAGCGCCCGAGGTCGAACAGCCAGGGCAGTGTCCCCTCGGGAACGCTCACCCGGTCACCCGCAGCCCGCGCTCGTGCACGAGCTCGAGCAACGCGTCGATGGTGCCGGCGAGGTCGAGGTCGGTGTTGTCGAGCTCCACCGCGTCCTCGGCCGCCTTCAACGGTGACACCGCGCGCGACGAGTCGTAGCTGTCCCGGCGCTGCACGTCCGCCAGCACCGCGTCCACAGTGGACTCACGGCCGGCGGCGTTGTCCTGCTTGGTCCTGCGCACGGCCCGAGCGTCGGCCGACGCCGTCAGGTAGACCTTCAGCGGGGCGTCCGGCGACACGACGGTGCCGATGTCGCGTCCCTCGACGACGATGCCGCCCACGTGGTCCAGCGCGTCCGCGATGATCGCGCGCTGCTGGGCCACGAGCAGCTCCCGCACATGCCGCGCCGCGGACACCGGCGACACGGCGAGGGTCACCTCGGGGCCGCGGATCTCCACCGACACGTCGTCGCCGTCGAGCGTGATGCCCGGCCGGGCGGGGTCGGTGCCGATGACCAGCACCGCGTTGTCCGCCACCTCGGCGACCTTCGCCTCGTCAGCCGGGTCGACGCCGGCGCGCAGCACCGCCACCGTGATCGCCCGGTACATCGAGCCGGTGTCGAGGTAGCGCGCGTCCAGCGCCATCGCGAGCCGCTTCGCGACGGTGGACTTGCCGGTGCCGGACGGTCCGTCGAGAGCGACCACACCGCGCAACTGACCCTGGCCCACAGCAGCTCCCTCCGAGACACCCACGGCCCACATTGTGCCTGGTGCGGACGCTCACACCTCAGGCGGGACAACTCACAGCCACTCCGGCGCGACAGCGTCGCCGGTGATCGCCCGCCGTCGGCGGCTCGCCGCAACGGTATCGATCGGTGGAATTCGCATCAGCCGCGCTGCGGCGGGACCGATCACGTGAGCGCACCACCGAACTCACGGAGGCTCCAGTGACCACCACCGAACAGCGCGGCGCCGTCGAGGCGTTGCTGCACCGCACGCTCGCCGCGCACAAGTCGATGTTCCTCGCCACGGCCGGTTCGGACGGCTCGTGGGTGAGCGGCGTGTACTTCGCCGAACGGGGGCCGCACGAGCTCGTGCTCGTGCTGGAGGAGCGCGGGCGGACGCTCGAGGCGATCGGGGAGAACCCCGAGGTGTCGCTGGTCGTGTCCACCGGGTCGCCGATGGAGCCGTTCCTGCAGGCGCGCGGTACGGCCGTGGTGGTCGGTGGCGCCGAGGACGAGCTGGTGCGGCAGGCGCTCGTGGCGAAGGTGCCCGAGGCGGGGCCGTTCCTCGCCACGCCGGTCCGGGCGGTCGAGGTGTCCGTGCCGCGGTGGCGCGTCACGGACATCCCCAACGGGTGGTTGCCCGGCAAGGACTTCAGCGCCTGACGGCCTTCAGTGGTTGAGGTCGGTCCTCAACGCCGCCGCGCCACGCAGGTAGACGTGCTTCACCGACGAACGGGGCACGTCGGTCTCGACGTGCGCCAGCAGCCGGATCACGCGGGGCAGGGAGCCGGGGACGGCGATCTCGGTCGCGGACAGCAGCGGCACGTCCTGCAGGCCCGCCAGGCGCGCGGCGTAGGCGGGGAACTCCGAGACCAGGTCCGGTGTCGCGGTGAGCACCACGCTGATCAGGTCGTCGGTGGTCAGGGCGTTGCGGGTGAGGACCTCCCGCACCAGCTCGGCCGTGGCTTCCAGCAGCAGGTCGCGCGAGTCCGCGTCGATCTGCGTGGCTCCCCTGATCGCTCGCACCGCCATGCGACCGACCCTAGCAGCGTCCTCAGTGGACGGCCCGGACGTCATTGGCCGACAACGATGTTCGGGAACTGCAGCGTGAGGCCGAGCAGGTTCACGACGTAGGCGGCCCAGCCGCCGCCGAGCAGCACCAGCCGCCGCTCGCCCAGCGCCTCGGCGGTCTCGATGAGCACGTGCAGGCCACTCGAGCCGATGAACGTCAGGCCGGTGAAGTCGACCACCACGTCACCGTCCCCCGAGGCGCAGGCGAGGGCGAGCTCCGACCTGAGCAGGTCGCTCGTGGTCAGGTCGACCTCACCGGTCAGCGCCACCACGGCGTCGTGGCGGCGCACCCGCAGCAAGCCTCGTTCCGGTTCCATCTTCGATGCCTCACAGGTGGGGAGACCGCGAACCTGGTTCCCCCACCATGAGACGTCAGCAGGCCCACGGCCACCAGGGCCGGTGGACTCCGAAGCGCCTCTTCTGCCCACCAGGGCCGAACGAACCCGCCCGGCAGGGCCCTACGGTGACAGATCGGCCAGCAGGAGCCCGCTGCGCGGCTTGGGGGTGAAGTGCGTGCTCTTGCGCGGCATCTTCCCGCCCTCCAGCACCTCCCGCAGCGGCACGGGCGCGATCAGCAGCACCGCCTCGGCCTCGACGGACGGGTCGACGACCGGCCGCACGCACGGGCTCTCCGGGTCCAGCCCGAGAGCGGCTCCCAGCAGCAACGACTCCACGACGGCGTGGTCGATCCCCTTCCCGGCGGGCAGCTCGACGCGCAGCACCTCGTCGGGACAGCGCACCACGACCACGCCCGGCTCCGGATCCACGACGTAGGGCAGCGACGACACCGCCAGCCCCACGCCCTCCCACGCCGCCACCAGGTCGGAAGCGCCCAGCCCCGTCCCGGCGATCGCGCGGTGGATCGGCCCGACCCGCAGCCCCGGCCCGGACGTCACGAGCGCGAGCAGGCCGGACAGCCCCGCCTCGCGCGCCGCCGCGACCCGGTGGTTGCCGTCCGCGACGAGCAGCGGGTGCGCGCCCGCCGCCCGCAGGAACGCCTCCTGCGCCTCCCCCGGTCCGACGAGCCACACCCAGTGCCGCCGCCCGCCGGAGTCCACGAGCGACACGGCGGGCTCCCCGGTCATGCCGAGCACGAGCGACGTCAGCCGGTCGTGCGGGGTGACCGGGATCAGCATGGCCGCGCTCGTCGCGATGCCCAGCGACGCCAGTACCCGGCCGCGTTCGGCGACCACGTCCGGGTAGACGTCCTCGGTGTGCTCGATCGCGTCCGGGTCGACGAGGCAGAGCAGCCCGCACGCCGTGCCGTCCGACCCGTCGACCCGGTAGGGCGCGACGACGTCGGTGACCTCCCGGTAGGCCCGCCGGATCAACGCCGCGAGCTCGGTGCGGGCGGCGGGCAGCGCGTCGAGCAGCCCGGTGCCGGCGGCGAGCGCGGCGGGCGTGCGGTGCGGGTGCTGCACGGCGAGCAACGTGCCGTGCGGGGCTCTCGCGAGCGCCCCGATCACCTGACCGGGCTCGGCGAACTCGTCGACGTCCGGGCCGGGCACGCGCTCCCGGACGATCCAGCCCCGGCGCACGGGGCCCACGCACAGCGTCCTCGATGTTTCGGACATGCACGTATCATGATCTGTGTGAACGTAGAGATCACGCCCCTGCCGGGCATCGGCACGCGTCAGGACTTCATGATCCGTGCCGGCCGGCGCGTCGGTGTGATCACGTACCGGGACGGCCGGTTCGAGCTCATCCTCTCCAAGGCGAGCGATCCGGACTCCTGCGCGGCGTCGATACCCCTCTCACCGGAAGAGGCGAACACGCTCGCGGGCCTGCTCGGCGCGCCGCAGCTCGTCGCCCACCTGCGCGAGGAGACCCGCGACATCGCGGGCATCACCACCCGCCAGCTGCCGGTCACCGCCTTCGCGAACCGCACGCTCGGCGAGACCGCTCTGCGCACCAGGACCAGTGTGTCCGTCGTGGCCGTCGTGCGCGCGGGCAACGCGCATCCCTCACCCGGCCCCGACTTCCTCTTCGAAAACGGTGACCTCGCGGTCGTCGTCGGCACCGCGGAAGGCCTCGACGCCGCCGCTGAGATCCTCCACGGCGGTTAATCACAGTGCACGAGACAACAATCGCCATGATCCAGCTCGGCGCGGTGTTCTTCGGCCTCGGCCTGCTGGGTCGTGTGGCCCGGCGTGCCGGCATCTCCCCGATCCCGCTCTACCTGGTCGGTGGACTGGCGTTCGGGCACGGCGGGCTGGTCCCGTTGCACGGCATCGAGGAGTTCACGCACCTCGCCAGCGAGATCGGCGTCGTGCTGCTCCTGCTGCTCCTCGGCCTCGAGTACTCGGCGTCGGAGCTCACGACCGGCTTGAAGAAGTCGTGGATGGCCGGTGTGCTCGACCTGGTGCTCAACTCGGCGCCGGGCGCGATAGCGGCCCTGCTGCTGGGCTGGGGCCCGGTCGGCGCGCTGGCGATGGCGGGCGTCACCTACATCTCGTCGTCGGGCATCGTCGCGAAGGTCCTGGGCGACCTGGGCCGGCTCGGCAACCGCGAGACGCCGGTCGTGCTGTCCGTGCTCGTGTTCGAGGACCTCGCGATGGCCGTGTACCTGCCGGTGCTCACCGCCGTGCTCGCGGGCGTGAGCTTCCTCGGCGGGCTCACCTCGGTCGGCATCTCGCTGCTCGCCATCACCGTGGTCCTGGTGGTGGCGTTGAAGTACGGCCGGTTCATCTCGGCCATTGTGGACAGTCCCGACCACGAGGTGTTCCTGCTCAAGCTGCTCGGCTCGGCCCTGCTCGTGGCGGGCGTCGCCTCGCAGCTGCAGGTGTCGGCGGCGGTCGGCGCGTTCTTGCTCGGCATCGCGATCTCCGGCTCGACCGCCGAGAACGCCACGCGCCTGCTCGAACCGCTCCGGGACCTGTTCGCCGCGATGTTCTTCGTGGTGTTCGGCCTCAACACCGACCCGCGCTCGATCCCGCCCGTCCTCGTCATCGCGGTGGCGCTGGCCGCCGTCACGACGGCGACCAAGGTCTTCACCGGCTGGTGGGCGGCGCGGCGCCAGGGCATCGGCAAGATGGGCCGCATGCGTGCGGGAGCGGCACTCGTCGCGCGCGGCGAGTTCTCCATCGTCATCGCCGGCCTGGCCGTGGCGTCCGGCCAGGTGAGCTCGGAACTGGCCGCGCTCGCGACCGCGTACGTGCTCCTGATGGCCATCCTGGGCCCCATCGCGGCCAAGTACGTTGAGCCGATCGGTGAATTCTTCGCGCGCAGACGGCAAATGGCCTGAAACAACTGCCCCGATGTGACGACTCTCTAGTGAGGGCTGAACGGAGAGTAGGGGCGAATCGTCATGACCGAACCCGCGGAAGTGGAGACCACAGGTCGTTTCCTCGTGCTGCTGCAGGAGGACGCGGTCGAAGAGGGCTTGGCCGAGCTCGGCGCCATCGCCGGGTTCGACCCGAACAGCGGTGACCTGGACGCGGACGCCGTCCAGGTCTTCCCGGAGTTGGGCGTCGCGGTCGTGTCCGCGGACCCGAACCTGCTGGCCGAGCTGAACGGCGCCGCCGAGCGCCCCGGCCCGGTCCAGATCGTCGAGCCGGAACGCGTCGTGCACGTGTTCGCGGCGCCGGCGGAAGAGGAGGCGCCGGAGGCGGTGGCCGACGAGTCCGTGCTGACCTGGGGGTTGCAGGCGGTCGGCGCGGACGTCAGCACGGCCACCGGCAAGGGCATCAGGATCGCGGTCCTGGACACCGGCTGGGAGAAGAACCACCCGGACTTCACCGGCCGCGCCATCACCACGAAGTCGTTCATCACCGGCGAGGACGTGCAGGACGGCCACGGCCACGGCACGCACTGCATCGGCACGTCCGCGGGCCCGCGCAAGCCCGCGACCCCGCCCGGCTACGGCGTCGCGCACGAGGCCGAGATCTTCGCGGGCAAGGTGCTGTCGAACGCGGGCTCCGGCACCGACGGCGGCATCCTCGCGGGCATCGACTGGGCCGTCGCGAACGGCTGCGCCATCGTCTCGATGTCCCTGGGCGCCGACGTCCCGGTGAACACGCCGTACTCGCAGATCTACGAGACGGTCGCCCAGCGCGCGCTGGCCAAGGGCACGCTGATCATCGCCGCGGCGGGCAACGCCTCCGCACGCCCGGCGCGCATCGCACCGGTCGGCCACCCGGCCCGCTGCCCCAGCATCATCGCGGTGGCGGCGATCGACGTGAACCGCGCGATCGCGTCGTTCTCCTCGGGCTCGGCGGACAAGATCGGCCAGATCGACGTGTGCGCACCCGGCGTGGACGTCTACTCGTCGTTCAAGCTGCCGGAGAAGTACCGCCGCCTGCGCGGCACGTCGATGGCGACCCCGCACGCGGCGGGCGTGGCCGTCCTGATCGCGGAGAAGACCGGGGCCCGCGGCTACGAGCTGTGGGCACGCCTCGTGGGCACCACCCTGCGGCTGCCCCTGCCGTCCACCGACATCGGCAGCGGACTAGTCCAGGCACCATGACCGCTCCGGTGGACCAGGTGATGGTCTCCGTGGCGGAGGACACCCTCCCGCGGGTCCTCGACGACCTGCGGGAGGCCGGTCTGGTCGTCGACACGGTCCTCGAGGCGCTGGGCGTCGTGACCGGTACGGCGGAGGTCAGGGCCATCCCGGCCCTGCAGGCCGTACCAGGCGTCCTGGACGTGGAACGGCAGTGGCGCGTACAGCTCCCGCCGTACTGACTGGCTAGGCTCTGCGCTGACCCCGTTCACGTCTGATCGAACACGTGTTCTACGCTGTGCTCGGGGTCACGTCGTTGCGCAGAGAGGAAACCTGATCGTGTCGGACACGCTCACCGAGGTGCAGGCAGTCGAGGAGACCGTCGTGGAGGAGACTCCGGCGCCGGCCCTCGCGGCCGAGAAGGCCGAGGCTCCGAAGCCGGCGGAGGCCCCGAAGGCCGAAGCCCCCAAGGCTGAGAAGCCGAAGGCCGGCCGCCCGAAGAGCACGGCGAAGAAGACCCGCACCGTCGAGCTCACGCTCACGGTGACCGGCACCGCCGAAGGCGAGTGGCAGGCGGACCTGGTCCACGGCACGCAGCGCGTCGTGTCGGGCCTGGTGATCCCGGCCATCGCGGTGGCGAAGGCGGCCAAGGAGCTGCACCAGGACATCGCCGAGGGCATCGAGACGGTGCTCGAGGCGGCGCGCGACCAGCACCGCACCCGCATGGAGGAGCTGGAAGCCGAGCTGGCCAGGGTGAAGGCGCAGCTGGCGGAGCTCTCCGAGTAGGACCCGCACGTCCGGGAGGGGCGGCCGCTTCGGCGGACCGCCCCTCCCGGCGTTTCACCGGACTGGTGCCGGCGGGGTGTTCGGTCAGCGCGACGGGTCGAGCAGGAGCTTGCCCGTCGTCTTCCGCGACCGGAGGTCCTCGTGAGCCTGCCGGATCTCCCCCAGCCCGTACTCCCCGCCCGCGACGGCCTTCAACTTGCCGTCCACCGCCAGGGCGAACAGCTCCGCCATGGCGCGGTGGGCGAGCGTTCCGTGCTCCGCGTCCCGGACCTTCAGCGCGTGCGGCAGCCACATACCCGCAACGGTCGTGGAGTGCACCAGCAACGCCCCGAGGTCGACCGGCTTCGGCCTTTCGCGCGAGGCCATGCCGTAAAACGCAAGACGCCCGAACGGAGCCAGCGCCACCAAGGACTGGTCAGTGGTAGCCCCTCCGGTCATGTCCAGCACGACGTCGACCCGCCGCCCGCCGTTCGCCTCGATCAACGCGGCGGTCATGTCCGACGACCGCGAGTCGACGGCGACGTCCGCCCCGAGGTCGAGGGCCAGCTTCCGCTTGTCGTCGGAAGAAGCCGTGGCGATGACCCGCCCGGCACCCCACAGCTTGGCCAGCTGGACGGCGATCGTGCCCACGCCACCGGCGGCCGCGTGCACGACGACCGACTCGCCGGGCTCCATGTGGGTCGACTTCCGCAGCAACAACCAGGCGGTGGCGCCCTGGACGACCAACGACAGCGCCGTCAGGTCGTCGACGCCGTCGGGAACGTCGAAGGTGGTCAGGGCGGGAGCGACGGCCTTCTCCGCGTAACCACCGGAGCTCTTCGTCAGGGCGACGACCCGGCGGCCGTCCGCGGTGACCCCGGCGACCTCGCCGCCGGGAACCATCGGCAGCTCCATCTTCGCCAGGTAGGAGTTCTCCGCCTGGTGCGTGTCCGCGTAGTTCAGGCCGGCGCGCGAGACGTTGATCAGCACCTCGCCCTCGCCCGCGACGGGGTCCGGCAGCTCCACCTGCTGCAACACCTCGGGGCCACCGAACTCGGTGATCTGAATGGCACGCACGGTCAGTTCTCCTTGAGCGCGATCGAAACGGGGTCCTTCTGGGCGGCCTGGATCCGCGAGCCGTCCGCGGCGCGCGGGCCGGGCGGGTTGCGGAAGCCGAACGGCTCGGACTCGCGGCCGGCCTGGACGAACCAGGCCTCGCCGGTGCCGGAACCTTCCACAATGGACATGAACGTGTCCACGACGGCCGACACGGGCAGGATCGGCATGCCGATCTCCTCCAGCGTGGACCGCAGCGGCGTGATGATGCCGGTGTCGGCGAACGCGGGGCACAGGGCGTTCACGCGCACGTCGGGGTAGGCGCCGCCGAGCGAGCGGACCAGGCCGACCACGGCGGCCTTGTTGGCGCCGTAGACCGGGTCGCCGGGCATCGGCATGAGGCCGGCCATCGACGCCGTGGCGATGATCTGGCCGCCGCGCTCGCGGACGGCGGGCAGCGCGTAGTGCGCGCCGTAGACGACGCCGTCGAGGTTGATGGCCATCGCGCGGCGGTAGGTCTCGACGTCGAAGTCGTCGCCCAGCGAGCAGCCCGTGCCGATGCCGGCGTTCAGGAAGGCGATGTCGAGGCCGCCGAACTCCCGGACGGCGAGCGCCACGGCGTCGGCCGAGTCCGACGGCACGGTCACGTCGCACCGCACGAACACGCCGCCGACCTCGTCGGCGACGGCTTTGCCCTGGTCGGCGTCGATGTCGGCCACGACGACGCGCACGCCGAGCGAAGCCAGACGCCGGGCGGACGCGGCACCGATGCCGTTGGATCCGCCGGTGATGAGCGCGACCTTGCCGGTGAGTTCCACGGGCACCTGCCTCCTCGTATTGCCACATTCCGACCAGTCGGTATGGTCGTCCCGACGACGCTGGACGTCAAGGCGACTGATAGGTACGTTACTAAGCGCTTGCTTAGCTCACCATCCCCTCACCGAAGGAGGACCCGTGGCCGACAGGGTTGCGATCGTCACCGGCGCGGCGCGCGGCATCGGTGCCGCGATCGCGCAGCGCCTCGCCGCGGACGGCTTGGCCGTCGCGCTGCTCGACCTCGACGAGCAGGGCGTGCTCGACGGCGCGGACAAGATCGTCGCGAGCGGTGGGCGCGCGATCGGCCTGAAGGTCGACGTCGCCGACGAGGAGCAGGTCGACGCCGCGGTCGCGAAGGTCGCCGAGGAGCTCGGCGCGCCGACCGTGCTGATCAACAACGCCGGTGTGCTGCGCGACAACCTGCTGTTCAAGATGTCCGCGAGCGACTGGGACACGGTCATGGACGTGCACCTGCGCGGCGCGTTCCTGATGAGCAAGGCCGTGCAGGCCCACCAGACGAAGGAAGGCTTCGGCCGCATCGTCAACCTGTCGAGCACGAGCGCGCTCGGCAACCGCGGCCAGGCCAACTACTCCGCCGCCAAGGCCGGCCTGCAGGGCTTCACGAAGACCCTCGCGATCGAGCTCGGCAAGTTCGGCGTCACGGTCAACGCGATCGCGCCCGGCTTCATCGCCACCGAGATGACGAAGGCGACCGCCGAGCGCATGAAGATCTCGTTCGAGGACCTCGTCAACGGCGCGGCGCAGGCCATCCCGGTCGCGCGCGTCGGACAGCCGGACGACATCGCCCACACCGCGTCGTTCCTCGTCAGCGAGGGTGCCGGGTTCGTGTCCGGCCAGGTCATCTACGTCGCCGGCGGACCGAAGGACTGAGATGCGCGCTTTCGAGAACATCGACGAGCTGGTCGCCGCCAAGGGGCAGCACCTCGGCTTCGGCGAGTGGCACGAGATCACGCAGGACCAGGTCGACCTGTTCGCCGACGCGACGCTGGACCACCAGTGGATCCACATCGACGTCGAGAAGGCGAAGCAGGGCCCGTTCGGCGGACCGGTCGCGCACGGCTACCTGACACTCTCACTGGTGCCGTACCTGGTGCGCGACGTCTACACCGTCAAGAACATCAAGATGGGCGTCAACTACGGCAGCAACAAGGTCCGCTTCCCGCAGCCGGTGCTCGTCGGGGCCAGGGTGCGCGGCGGGGTCGAGCTGCTCGACGTCACGGACATCGCGCTGGGCAAGCAGCTCGTGACCAAGGTCGTCATCGAGATCGAGGGCAGCGAGAAGCCCGCGTGCGTCGCCGAGATCGTCAGCGTGATCGTCCCCTGACGATCAGGCCTTGAGGCTGTGGATCAGCAGGTCCGCGTAGTGCTCGGCGAGCCGCCCGGGCGGGATGTCCCCGTCCGGGCGGTACCACGTGCCGAGCTGGTGCAACGACCCGAAGAAGTAGTACGTGGCGACGTCGGCGGGCACGTCGGCGCGGAACGTCCCGTCCCGCTGCCCCTCCTCGACCAGCGCGCGGAACATCTCGTGGAAGCGCCGCCGTTCGGCCCGCACCTCACGCTGCTTCTCGGCCGAGAGGTGGTTCATCGAGCGGAAGAACACCTTCGCGGCGTCGAAGTCGTCGATGCTCGTGACGATGACGTCGACCGCGGCCTCGCGCAGCCGCTTGGTGACCGGCCCGTCCGCCGCGGCGATCTTCTCCAGGTGCTCGGTCTGCAGGCGCAGCAACCGCCCGTAGATCTCGTGCAGCAGGTCGTCCTTCGACCCGAAGTAGTGGTACATCGCGCCCTTGGTGACACCGGCGTGTTCCACGATCTCCTGCACGGCGACCCGCTCGTACCCCTTGTCCGCGAACAGGCGGGTGGCGGCGTCGATCAGTCTTTCAGGCACGGTCACGACCGGAGCGTACCGCCCGACCGAGGAGAACCCGGGCAATGATCAGTCGCTGGACCATCGTCGTCGACCGCGGCGACCTCGCCGAAACCGAGCTCCTGCACGACGGCCCGCCCTCCCCGTCCGACCTGTCGGACTGCGAGGTGCTGCTGCGCGTCAGCCGGGTCGGCCTCACCGCCGACAACGTCACCTACGGCGTGCTCGGCGACGTCATCGGCTACTGGGGCTTCTTCCCGGCGGGCGGCCCGCGCCAGGGCGTGATCCCGCTGTGGGGCTTCGCCGACGTCGCCGAGTCCACAGTGGACGCCCTGCCGGCCGGCACGCGCGTCTACGGCTACCTGCCGATGTCCAGCCACCTGGCGGTCCGGGCCCGGCTGACCCCGTCCGGGTTCGTGGACACGGCCGATCACCGCGCCGAGCTGCCGGCCGTCTACAACAGCTACCTCGTGACGTCGTCCGACCCCGCCTGCGACGCGTCGCTCGAGGACCTGCAGGTGCTGTACCGCCCGCTGTTCTTCACGTCGTTCCTGCTGGCGGACCACCTGGCGGACAACGACTTCCACGGCGCCCGCACGGTCGTGATCTCGTCGGCGTCCAGCAAGACGGCCTTCGGCACCGCCCAGTGCCTGCGCTCCCGCGGCATCCGGCTCGTCGGCCTGACCTCGCCCCGCAACGTGGAATTCACCACCGGCCTCGGCCTCTACGACACCGTGCTCCCCTACGACGCCCCGGTGGACGTCGAACCGTCGGTGTACCTGGACTTCAGCGGCTCGCCGGACGTCCGCTCCGCGCTGCACGACCGCCTCGGCGCCGATCTCGTGGAGGACGTCTCGATCGGCCTGACGCACCAGGCCACCTCGCAGGACCCGCGCACGTCGTTCTTCTTCGCACCGGACCGGCTGTGCAAGCGCACGGCCGACTGGGGCGCGGAGGGGCTGGCGGAGCGGTTCGGGCAGGCGTGGCACGCGTTCACCGCCCAGGCCGGCGAGTGGGTCGCGATCGCGCACCACAGCGGGCCGGAGGGGCTGGCCGAGGTGTGGCGATCGGTGCTGAGCGGCGGCGCGGACCCTGGCACCGCCGACGTGATCACCTTCTGAGCAGGCCGACCAGCAGTCCGGCGATGTTGAACGCGTCGTCGTGGCCGCGGTGGTGCGTGCCGTCGACCTCGCGGCCGGTGAGCCGCACCGCCTCGGCCATGCCGACCTCGCGAGGCAGCGCGCGGCTCAGGGCGAAGAGCGTCTTGACGTTCACGTGCCGCGGCCCGAACGGGTAGCGGACGCCGAAGTCCGCGCACTGGCGTTCGAACATCTTGCGGTCGTAGTCGCCGTACGACGCCCAGACCCTGTTGTCCGACCTGTACTCCTTGCGCAGCAACGCGCACGCCTCCGCGAACGAGACGCCGCCGGCGACCTGACCGGCGGTCAGGGTCGTGAGGTCGGTGCAGAAGCGGCTGACGGACGAGCGGGAAGGCCGCACGAGGATGCTGCGCCGCTCGCCGCGCCTGCCCGACGCCACCTCGACCGGGCAGATGCCGATCTCGATGATCTCCGACACCTCGCCCGGCGGCGGCGAGGCCTCCCAGCACGTCGACTCCACGTCGACGACCAGCACCTGGTCCAATGCGATCACGTGCTGATCGTCCCCGACGTGTCCAGCGACTAAACGATGACGGCGCCGCCGTCGACGACGAGCGTCTCGCCCGTGACGTAGCCGCCTGCCGGCGAGGCGAGGAAGACGACGGCCGCGGCCAGCTCCTCCGGGTCGCCGACGCGGCCCGCGGGCAGCGACGCCTGCATCTTCTCCAGGTAGCCGGGCGGGTACTGGTCGGTCATCTCCGAGGCGAAGAAGCCGGGGCAGATCGCGTTGACGCGGATGCCCTTGCGGCCGGTCCACTGCTGCGCCAGGTCGCGCGTCAGGCCGAGCAAGCCCGCCTTCGAGGCCGAGTACGCGGCCTGCGGGATGCCACCGGTCACGAGGCCCAGCACGCTGGAGATGTTGATGATCGAGCCGCCGGACGTCATGACCGTGGCGGCGGCCTGGGCCATCCAATAGGCGCCGTTGAGGTTCACGTCCATGACGCCGAGGAACTCCTCCGGCGTCTCGCGCGACGCGGGCACGGCCGAGGCGACACCCGCGTTGTTCACGAGGACCGAGACGGTGCCGAACTCGGCGGCGGCGCGCGCCACCTCGCGGCAGTCGTCGGGCTGCGAGACGTCGGCCTGCACGACCAGCGCCCGGCGGCCGGCGGCCTCGACGAGGGACGCCGTGTCCTTCAGCCGGTCCGCGCGGCGGGCGGCGAGCACGACGTCCGCGCCCGCCTCCGCCAGGCCCTTCGCGAACGCCACGCCGAGGCCGGAGGACGCGCCGGTGACGATCGCGACTCGTCCGTCCAGGCGGAACTTGTCCAGGATGCCCATCTTCGCCAGAGGCCCTTCAGCTCAGTCGTTCCAGGATGATCGCCATGCCCTGGCCACCGCCGACGCACATCGTCTCGAGGCCGAACTGGGCGTCGCGGGCCCGCATGCCGTTGATCAGCGTCGTCATGATCCGCGCACCGGTCGAGCCGAACGGGTGGCCGAGGGCGATGGCGCCGCCGTGCACGTTCAGCCTGTCGATGTCGATGCCCAGCTGCCGCTGGCTGCCGAGCACCTGGACGGCGAACGCCTCGTTGATCTCCACCAGGTCGATGTCCGAGATGGACAGACCGGCGTGGCCCAGGGCCTGCTTCGTCGCGTCGACCGGGCCGAGTCCCATGATCTCCGGCGAGAGGCCCGAGACGCCCGTGGACACGATGCGCGCCAACGGGGTCAGGCCGAGCTCGCGGGCCCGCACGTCGCTCATGACCACGACAGCGGCGGCGCCGTCGTTCAGGGGACAGCAGTTGCCCGCCGTGACCGTGCCCTCGGGCCGGAAGACGGGCTTCAGCGTCGACACGGCCTCGTAGGTCACGCCGGCGCGCGGGCCGTCGTCCGCGGAGACCACCGTGCCGTCGGGCAGGGTGACCGGCGTGATCTCGCGGGCGAAGAAGCCGTCCGCGATGGCCTTCTCGGCGAGGTTCTGCGACCGGACGCCGAACTCGTCCTGGTCGTGGCGCGAGATGCCGAGCTGCGTCGCGACGTTCTCGGCCGTCTGGCCCATCGCGATGTAGTAGTCGGGCAGCCGGCCGTCCAGGCGCGGGTCGGTCCACGGCGCGTTCGAGGCGGCGGTGTCGAGCGTCCGCTGCTGCGCCTCGTCGAACAACGGGTTGGACGACGGCACGCCGGAGTGCATGTACCGGGAGACGCACTCGACGCCGGCCGAGATGAACGCGTGCCCCTCGCCCGCCTTGATGGCGTGGAAGGCCATGCGGGCGGTCTGCACCGAGGAGGCGCAGAACCGGTTCACGGTCGTGCCGGGCAGGGTGTCGAACCCGAGCTGCACGGCGACGCGGCGCGCGATGTTCTGGCCGTGCTCGTCCTGCGGCTCGGCGCACCCGAGGTGCAGGTCGGTGATCTCGGACGCCGGGAGGTCGCCCAGCGCCGCCGAGATCACCTGCGCGGCCAGGTCGTCGGGCCGGATCGACGCGAGGGAACCCTTGCGGGCACGGCCGATCGGCGATCGGGCGGTGGAGACGATGACTGCTTCAGGCATGCCGTTCTCCCCTTACAGGCCCAGTTCGCGGCCGATGAGTTCCTTCATGATCTCGTTGGAGCCGGCCCAGATCTTCGTGACGCGGGCGTCCATCCACGCGCGGGCGACGCGGTACTCGGTCATGTAGCCGTAGCCGCCGTGCAGCTGCACGCAGGCGTCGATGACCTCGTTCTCGATGTCGGCGCTCCAGTACTTCGCCTGCGCCGCCTCGACCGGGCTCAGCTCGCCGCGGACGTGCTGCATCGTCAGCGTGTCGACGAACGCCTGCGTGACGTCGAGCTTGGTGCGCAGCTCGGAGAGCAGGAACTTGTTGTGCTGGAACTTGCCGATCGCCTGGCCGAAGGCCTTGCGCTCCTTCACGTACTCGAGCGTCTCGTCGAAGATGCCCTGCGCGTGCGCCAGGTTCGAGATGGCGGCGCCGATGCGCTCCTGCGGCAGGCGTTCCATCATGTAGATGAAGCCCTGGCCTTCTTCGCCGATCAGGTTCGCGGCGGGCAGGCGCACGTCGGAGAAGAACAGCTCCGCGGTGTCGGACGGGTGCTGGCCGACCTTGTCGAGCTTGCGGCCGCGCTCGAAGCCCGGCATGCCGGTCTCGACGGCGAACAGCGAGATGCCGCGCGAGCCCTTCGACGGGTCGGTGCGGGCCGCGACGACGATCAGGTCGGCGGTGTAGCCGTTGGTGATGAACGTCTTGGAGCCGTTGAGGATCCAGTCGTCACCGTCGCGAACGGCGTTGGTCTTCAGGGCGGCGAGGTCGGAGCCGCCGGACGGCTCGGTCATCGCGATGCCGGTCTTGATCTCGCCGGTGCACATGCCGGGCAGCCAGCGCTGCTTCTGCTCCTCGGTGCACAGGTCGACGAGGTAGGGCGCCACGACGTCGCCGTGGATGCCGAGCGACGACGCGACCGCGGCGTTGACCCGGCACAGCTCCTCGGCGAAGACGGTGTTGAAGCGGTAGTCGTTCGCCCCGCTGCCGCCGTATTCCTCGGGGATCTCCAGGCCCAGCAGGCCCTGACGCCCGGCCTCCAGCCACACGTCCCGGTCGATCACGCGCTGCTCGATGAACTTCTCGACGTTCGGCGTGATCGTGCGCTCGACGAAGGCTTTCGCCGACTCCCGGAACGCGGCGTGATCCTCGTTGAACAGCGTCCGCTGCACGACTTACCTCCATACTAAGCGGTTGCTTAGCGCTAAGCGCACGCTTAGCGTGCAGTACGATCCATCACCTGTCAACACGCGAGGAGCACCGATGACGACGACCGGAGTGGACGGGTTCGCGCTGCTCGACGAGATCTGGCGCGAGGTCACCCCGGAAGCCGCCCGCCGGATGCTCATCGCGGCCGTCCGCGCGTTCGCGGAAAAGGGATACCACGCCACGACCACCCGGGACATCGCCTCGCTCGCGGGGATGTCCCCCGCGGCCGTCTACATCCACTACCGCTCGAAGGAAGAGCTGCTCTTCAACATCTCGCTGGTGGGCCACGAGACGTCGCTGGCGCTGCTGGCGGGCATCGAGGGCGGCGACGCGGTGGAACGGCTGAAGAACGCCGTGTCGGCGTTCGCGGGCTGGCACGCGGAGTTCCACACCACGGCGCGCGTGGTGCAGTACGAGCTGAGCGCGCTCTCCCCCGAGCACCACGAGAAGGTGGCGGAGCTGCGCCGGCAGATCGAGCAGCGGATGCGGTCCTACCTCGAGGACGGTGTCGAGGCGGGCGTGTTCGACGTCCCGGACGTGAAGGGCGCGACCCTGGCCGTGCTGTCGCTGTGCATCGACGTCGCGCGCTGGTACCAGCCGGGCGGGAAGCGGACCCCGGACGAGATCGGCGCGCTGTACGCCGACCTCGTCCTGAGGATGGTCCGCCCCGCTACCTGACCGACCTGCGGCCGTACACGCCGGCCACCACGGACACACCGACCGCGGCGAGCACGAGCTGGATGACCACCTCGATCCAGTCGATGCCGCGCGTGTCCTCCACGCCCAGCAGCCGCGCGATCCACGTTCCGACGAACGCGGCCGCGATGCCGACCAGGATGGTCAGCCAGATCGGGATGTTCTGCCTGCCCGGCGCGAGCAGCTTGCCGAGCAGGCCCAGGACCAGACCGATGACGATCGCGCTGATGACACCGCCGATGGACATGACCGCCTCCTCCCGCTGATGAACGGATCTCGGCCGAATCATCCCTTCGGACGCCTTGATCCGCAGCGTGAGGAGCAGCGCGTTGGGCCTTTCGGCCCTGATCGGACTACCAGCGGCTGCCGGAGACCTGCGCCATCCACTGGTTGATCGTCGCGGTCCAGTCCGTGGCGGCGGCCTGCTGGTGCGACACGGCGAACCGGCCGTACGCGTCACCGCCCGAGCGGAGCAGGCCGGCGCGCTTGTCCGCCTCCAGGACCACGTGCAGCTCGGTCGGCGTCGTCACGAACGTCAGCTCGACCTGCTTGAGGCGGCCGGAGAACTGCGGCGGCGGATAGAACTCGATCTCCTGGTAGAACGGCAGCTGCTGCGGCACGCCGTGGATGCGGCCGCGCTCGTTGTCGGCCTTGGTGAAGCGGAAGCCCATCCGCCCGAACGCCTGGAGCACGGCGTCCTGCGACGGCAGCGGGTGCACCCAGATCGGGTCGAGGTCGCCGGGGTCGACGGCGCCGCGGACCTCGAGCTCGGTGCGCAGGCCGAGCTGCATGCCGTTCAGCTGCATGCCGCCGACGACGTTGAGCGGGCACTCGAACGGCACGGGGACCTGGAACGGCAGCGAGAGGTTCTGGTGCGGCTGGGCGATGATCCGCTGTCCCACGGAGAACTTGTGGAACTCCATGTTGGTGTTGTACTCGTTGTCGCCGCTCTCGACCTCGACGCGGGTGAGCAGCGCGAGCGTGACGTGGTCGATCTCGGCCGCGTGGTCGCCGCCCGCGATGCGCACCTCGCCGGACAGCACCTCGCCGGGCCGGACGTTGGGGTTCGTCAGCACCGTGTCGACAGTCGGCCCGCCCACGCCGAACGCGCGCATCATCCTCTTGAACACCACTGCGGCCTCCTGAATGCCCTTCGCATGTTTGCGGGGAGTCTGCCAACTGGATCGCCCGTTTGCGGCGAAGTGTTCCGTTGACGCCTCGACCCCACGATCGGTTCCGTATGGACTTCCGTTGACTTCAGATGGCAACATGCGACCGCCGTCACATACTAAGCGGTCGCTCAGGAGGATTGCCGTGCTGCTCGTCGCCAACCGGGGTGAGGTCGCCGTCCGCGTGCTGCGCGCGGCAGCTGACCTGGGAATTCACACCGTGGCGGTGTACGCGGAGGACGACGCCTCGTCCCTGCACGTGACCCTCGCGGACCGGGCCGTGGCCCTGCGCGGTGACTCGCCCTACCTGGACGCCGACCAGATCCTCGACGCCGCGCAGGGGTGCCAGGCGGTGCACCCCGGCTGGGGTTTCCTGTCCGAGAACGCTTCGTTCGCCCAGGCGTGTTCGGCGCGCGGGCTGGCGTTCGTCGGACCCTCCGCTGACGTTCTGGAACTGCTCGGTGACAAGCGGCGAGCACGGGAACTGGCCGCGTCGCTGGGGATCCCGGTGCTGGACGCGGCGCCCGGCGAGTTCCCGGTCATGGTCAAGGCCGTCGCGGGCGGGGGCGGCAAGGGCATGCGGGCCGTGTGGCGGCCCGAGGACCTCGACAGCGCGGTGCAGGCGTGCCGGGCGGAGGCGCTGGCGGCGTTCGGGGTGGGCGACGTCTACTTCGAACGGCTGCTGACCTCCGCCCGGCACGTCGAGGTGCAGCTCGTCGGCACGACCGTGATCGGCGACCGGGACTGCTCGCTGCAGCTGCGGCACCAGAAGGTCGTGGAGATCGCGCCCGCGCCCCTGCTGGACCCGTCGCTGCGCAAGGCCCTGCACTCGGCGGCCGTCGCGCTGGCGGAGGCGGTCGGCTACACCGGCGTCGGCACCGTGGAGTTCCTCGTCGCCGGGGACGCGTTCTACTTCATGGAGGCCAACCCGCGGCTGCAGGTCGAGCACACGGTGACCGAGATGGTGTCCGGAGTGGACCTCGTGCGCACCCAGCTGCTGCTCGCGTGGGGCGGCGACGTCGACTTCACGCCGCACGACCGCGGCGCGGCGGTGCAGGTGCGGGTGAACCAGACCTCGGGCGGCGTGCTGTCGTCGTTCGGCCTGCCCGCCGGGCCGGGTGTCCGCGTCGACACGCACGGGTACGTCGGCTACCGGGCCGGCACGCGGTACGACGGGCTGCTCGCGAAGCTCGTGGTGCACGGCGAGGACCTAGACGTGGCGCTGAACCGGGCGCGGCGGGCGTTGCGGGAGTTCCGGATCGAGGGCGTCTCGACGAACCTGGAGTTCCTGCGGGGGCTTCTGGCCCGTGACGTCGTCGGCGCCACCACCGACTTCGTGGTCGACGAGCCCGTCTCGGGCATGCGGGCGCCGCTGGCGGGCACGGTGGTGTCGGTGTCTTCGGACTCCGTGGTGCTCGAAGCGATGAAGATGCAGCACGTCGTGCGGGTGTCCGGCGAGGTGCTGGTGTCGGTGGGCGACACGGTGTCCGAGGGCCAGGTGCTGGCCACCGGTTCCGCCGAGTCCGCCGAGGACGCCGAGGCGGTGGACCCGTCGTTCGTGCGCCCGGATCTGGCCGAGGTGCTGGCACGCCACGACTTCGACCGTCCCGAAGCCGCGGCGAAGCGGCACGCCCGCGGTGGCCGGACCGCGCGGGAGAACATCGCCGACCTCTGTTCGGACTTCGTCGAGTACGGCGGGCTCGCGATCGCCGCGCAACGCCGGCGCCGCTCGCTGGAAGACCTGATCGAACGCACGCCCGCTGACGGCATGGTGGCCGGTATCGGTGTCGTGAACGGCTCACGGGTCGTGGCGATGTCCTACGACTACGCGGTGCTCGCCGGTACTCAGGGCATGCGCAACCATCAGAAGAAGGACCGGCTGTTCGTGCTGGCGCAGCAGGAGAACCTGCCGGTGGTGCTGTTCGCCGAGGGCGGTGGCGGACGGCCGGGCGACACCGACCACAGCGCGGTCAGCGGTCTCGACTGCGGCTCGTTCCACGCGTTCGCCCGGCTGAGCGGGCAGGTGCCGCTGGTCGGGGTGGTGGCCGGGCGGTGCTTCGCGGGCAACGCGGTGCTGCTCGGGACGTGCGACGTGATCATCGCGGTCGAGGGCGCGAACATCGGCATGGGCGGGCCGGCGATGATCGAGGGCGGCGGGCTGGGGGTGTTCCGGCCCGAGGAGATCGGGCCTTTGGACGTTCAGGTGCCCAACGGCGTCGTGGACGTCGTGGTGGCGTCGGAGGAGGAGGCTGTCGCCGTCGCCAAGAAGTACCTCTCGTACTTCCAAGCTTCCGCTGCTCTCCCGGCTTCCCCGAGTCTTCAGGCTGCCCCGGGTCCCCAGGCTTTCGCCGGCTCCCAGGCTTCCGCAGGCGTCCCCTCGCCGAGTGCGCGAGCGTCGTCCGCGCCCTCGGGGGGACCCCTGGATTCAATTCTCCCAGACGGCACCGACAATTCCGGGCCGCCAGCCGGCGAGCAGGCACCGACCGGCGGACAGGCAACGGCCAGCGAACAGGCACCGATCGGCGAGCAGGCACCGGCCGGCGGGCAGGCGTGGAGCTGCGCCGACCAGCGCCTGCTCCGCCACGCCGTCCCCGAGAACCGCCTCCGCGCCTACGACATCCGCGCCCTAGTCCACACCCTCGCCGACACCGGCTCGGTCCTCGAACTCCGCCGGGGCTTCGGCAAGGCGATCGTCACCGCCCTGGTCCGCGTCGAAGGCCGGCCCATCGCCCTGATCGCCAACGACCCGGCCGTCCTCGGCGGCGCGATCGACGCCGACGCCGCCGACAAGTGCGCCCGCTTCCTGCAGCTCGCCGACGCTTTCGAACTCCCGGTCGTCTCGCTCACCGACACGCCGGGCTTCATGGTCGGCCCGGAGGCCGAGCGCACCGCCACCGTCCGCCACCTCACCCGCATGGTCGTGACGGGTGCGAACCTGACCGTCCCCTTCGGACTCGTCGTGCTGCGCAAGGCGTACGGCCTCGGCGCTCAGGCGATGGCGGGCGGAAGCCTCAAGGTGCCCCGGTTCGCCGTCTCGTGGCCCACCGGCGAGTTCGGCCCGATGGGGCTCGAAGGCGCCATCAAGCTCGGCTTCAAGAAGGAGCTCGACGCGATCGAGGACCCGGACGAGCGCAAGCAGCGCTACGACCAGATGGTCGCGATGGCCTACGAGCACGGCAAAGCCCTGAACGTCGCCTCGGTCTTCGAGATCGACGACGTGATCGACCCGGCCGACACCCGCCGCTGGATCGCCACGGCGCTGGCCCCCGCAACTTCCCGAGCACAAGGGAAGAAACGCCCGTTCATCGACACGTGGTGAGGAGAATCCGTGGTCAGCGTCGCCCCTGCGGAACAAAAGACGTTGCGCCGGCTCATGGCAGCCGGGCTCGTAGGTTCGTCTCTCGAGTGGTACGACTTTTTCATCTACGCGACCGCCGCGGCACTGGTGTTCCCGAAGCTGTTCTTCCCCGAGGCGACGCCGCTCGTGGCGTTGCTGCTGAGCTTCAGCACGTTCTGGGCGGGCTTCATCGCGCGTCCGGTCGGCGGCCTGGTCTTCGGGCACGTCGGCGACAGGATGGGTCGCAAGCCGGCCCTCGTCATCTGCCTCGCGATGATGGCGGCGGCGACGTTCCTCATCGGCCTGCTGCCGACGACGGCGACCATCGGCGTCGGCGCTCCGCTGCTGCTGGTCCTGCTGCGGTTCCTGCAGGGCATCGCGGTCGGCGGGCAGTGGGGTGGCGTGGTGCTGCTGCTGACCGAGTCGGCGGGGCCGCGCCGGCGCGGCTTCGCGGGCACGTTCGGCCAGGCCGGCGTGCCGATCGGCGTGCTGCTCGGCAACGTCGCCTTCATCAGCGCCACGACGGCTCTCTCGCCCGAGGCGTTCGCGTCGTGGGGCTGGCGTGTGCCGTTCCTGGCGTCGGCGCTGCTGTTCCCCGTGGTGCTGTTCATCCAGCTGAAGGTCGAGGACAGCCCGGTCTTCAAGGAGCTGCAGCAGCGCCGCGCGGAGGCACCGGCCGTGGTCCACGCACCGCTGAAGGAGGCCCTGCGCACGCACCGCAAGCCGATCCTGCTCGGCGCGGGGCTGATGTTCGCGTCCAACGCGATCTTCTACGTGTCGATCGCGGGCGTGCTGTCCTACGCGACGACCTCGCTCGGCCTGAGCCGCGAGTCCGTGCTGGTCGTGTCGCTGCTGTCGTCGCTGGTGAGCATTCCGGTGATCCTCTACGCCGGGCACCTGTCGGACCGCCTGGGACGTCGCCCGCTGATCATCGCGGGCACCGTCGGACTGATCGTGTGGGCGTTCCCGTACTTCCTGCTCGTGGACACGGCCTCGCTGCTGTTGCTGTTCGTCGCGAACACGATCGGCGGCATCGCGTCCTCTCTCGTGTACGGGCCGATCGCCGCCTACCTGGGTGAACTGTTCGAGGCGCACGTGCGGTACTCGGGCGCCTCTCTCGCCTACCAGCTGGCGTCGATCCTGGTCAGCGGCGGCACGCCGTTCGTGATGACGGCTTTGCTGGGCGCGACCGGGACGTCGATGTCCGTTTCGGCGTTCCTGCTGGTCATGGGCTTGTGCACGCTGGTTTCCGTGCTGAAGCTGCCGGAGACGCACCAGCCGGAACGGGCCTGATCAGAGGCTGTGAAGGCCCGATCTAACGGACAAATCGGGCCTTCACAGTCAAGAGGTCTGCGGAACCTGGAGCCGATGCCGTACGTTGCTGCGTCGTGACCACTCTCATGGCGCGCTTGAAGCAGCGGATGCGCAGGTTCGCGCAGAAACCCGGCTCCGTCGACCTCGCCCCGTTCCAGGCCTTGCTCGAGGACGTGGAGAAACACGCTGACGCGTTCAAGGCGTTCAGCGACGAGGAGCTGACCGAGCACGCGAAGAAGCTGCGCGAGGAGAGCACGGACACCGAGCTGGTCGCCCTCACGCGGGAGGCCGCGGAGCGCGCCATCGGGCAGCGGCCGTTCGACGTGCAGGTGCTGGGCGCGCTGGGCATGCTCAGCGGCCTCGTCGTCGAGATGGCGACCGGTGAGGGCAAGACGCTCGCGGGTGCCATGGCCGCGGCCGGGTTCGCCGTCAAGGGCAAGCGCGTGCACGTCGTCAGCGTCAACGACTACCTGGCCCAGCGCGACGCGGAGTGGATGGGGCCGCTGTACCGGCTGCTCGGCGTCACGGTCGGCTGGATCAACGGCAGCTCGAAGGCCGAGGAGCGCCGCGAGGCCTACCAGTGCGAGGTCACGTACGCGCCGGTCAGCGAGATCGGTTTCGACGTCCTGCGCGACCGGATCGTCACGAGCCCGGACGACCTCATCGTGCCCGAGCCGGAGGTCGCGCTGATCGACGAGGCCGACTCGGTGCTCGTCGACGAGGCGCGCGTGCCGCTCGTGCTCGCCGGCTCCACCAGCGCGGAGGCGGCCGACCCGGTCATCGCCGACCTGGTGAAGCGGCTGCGGCAGAACCTGCACTACGAGATCGACGACGAGGAGCGCAACGTCTTCCTCACCGGTGCCGGGTCGGAGGCCGTCGAGCGCGCGCTCGGCGAGATCGACCTGTACTCGCAGGAGCACGTGACGTCCACGCTGTCGAAGGTCAACGTGGCGCTGCACGCGCAGGTGCTGCTGCACCGCGACGTCGACTACATCGTGCGCGACGGCAAGGTGCACCTGATCAACGACACGCGTGGCCGTGTCGCGAAGCTGCAGCGGTGGCCCGACGGCCTGCAGGCCGCCGTCGAGGCCAAGGAGAACGTGCAGACGACCGAGTCGGGCGAGATCCTCGACTCGATGACGGTGCAGGCGCTGCTGTCGCGCTACCCGACGCGCTGCGGCATGACCGGTACCGCCGTCGCCGTCGCCGAGACGCTGCGGGAGTTCTACGAGCTGGAGGTGCTCGTGATCCCGCCGAACAAGGAGAACATCCGCGAGGACGAGCACTTCCGCCTCTACGCGACGCTGGAGCAGAAGGAAGACGCGATCGTCGAGGAGATCAAGACGGTCCACGGCACGGGCCGCCCGATCCTCGTCGGCACGCTCGACGTCGCCGAGTCCGAGCGCATCTCCTCGAAGCTGCGCGCGGCCGGCATCGAGTGCGTGGTGCTCAACGCGAAGAACGACGCCGAGGAAGCGTCGATCATCGCCGACGCGGGCTCCTACAACCGCGTCACGGTCTCCACGCAGATGGCCGGTCGCGGTACGGACATCCGCCTGGGCGGCCACGAGGGCGAGGACCACGACCGGATCGCCGAGCTCGGCGGTCTCTACGTGATCGGCACGGGACGCCACTCGTCGTCCCGCCTGGACGACCAGCTGCGCGGCCGCGCCGGACGTCAGGGCGACCCCGGCGGCTCGGTGTTCTTCTCGTCCATGCAGGACGAGCTGATCACCCAGTACGCGCCGGACGCCCAGGACCCGTCCGAAGTGGACGAGGACGGACGCGTGCACGACAAGGGCCTGCTGCACACCTTCGAGCACGCGCAGCGCGTCGCCGAGGGCGTGAACCTGGAGATCCACCGCAACACCTGGCGCTACAACAAGCTGATCGAGCACCAGCGCCAGATCCTGCTCCAGCACCGCGACGTGGTGCTGCGCACGGACGCCGCGTTCGAGAAGGTCGGCGCGAAGGAGGGCGTGTCCGACGAGGTGGCCGCCGACGCCGCCCGCAAGATCACGCTGTTCTTCCTCGACGACCTGTGGACGCACCACCTGACGTTCCTGTCGGACCTGCGCGAGGGCATCCACCTGCGCGCGCTCGCCCGGCAGAACCCGCTCGACGAGTTCCACCGCGAGGCCATCCCGGCGTTCAACAAGATCGTGCCGGAGTCGTGGGAGCTGACCAGGGAGAGGTACGAGGCAGCCAAGATCACCGACGACGGCTACGACCTCGCTGACGCCGGGGTGAAGCGCCCCAGCTCGACGTGGACGTACCTGGTGCACGACAACCCGTTCGGCTCCGGCTTGGAGGAGACGATGAAGGGTCTCGTGAAGATGGTCCGCGGCCAGCGCCGCTGACGTCTAGCTGTTCGGGATCAGGTCGTCCGCGGGTCTGGCGGGCCGGGGCAGCGCCTCGGCCCGCCTGGTCTTCGCGGGCGCGGCGGTCATCGTCGAGCTGACGGTGGCCGTGGCGATCTCGGCGGTCAGCTTCTTGATCTCCGCCAGGATGTTCAGGTGCTCCTGCGACGGCGGCGGTCCCACGAAGTTGGACCTGTCGTGCGCCGTCCGTTCCGCCCGCTCGGCCAGAAGCCTGATGCGGCGGAGGAGGTCGGGCTCCCCTTGGGGGAGCAAGAAATCGGTCTGCTCCATCACCCGTGCAAGCTTTCGCGTGCACGGGTGAGCAGTCGATCCCCTAGTCGGCTGATTCCAGTTTGTCGACCAGCCAGGCGTGGAAACCGCCGATGTGGTGCTCCGATGGCACCAACACCCCACCATGTGCATAAGCGCGCGAGGCCATGGCCGGCTGACATCGCTCGCAGGCTTCGAAGTCCTGTTCGTTCACCCGGTGGAACAGCTCGACCGAGCGAGAGACGTCACGGCCGGTGTCGACGACTTCCTTGGCGTAGAGCCAGTCGCACTCGACGACCGTCCGGTCCGCGGCCAGCGGGTACATGCGGTGCAGGATCACGTGGTCCGGTACGAGGTTGATGAACACCTGCGGCTTGACGGTGATCGCGTAGTACTTCCGGTCGCGTTCCTCTTCCAGGGCCGTGAGCTTCTCGAAGCCCTCACCACCGTCGACGGTGAAGCCTCTGATCCCGTCGCCGAACTCCGCGCCGTGCCCCACGTAGTACTGCGCCGCGTAGCCGTCGGCGAACTCCGGCAGCACCTCGGTGAGCTCGGGGTGGATCGTGGCGCAGTGGTAGCACTCCATGAAGTTCTCGATGATCAGCTTCCAGTTGGCCCGGACGTCGTAGGTGATCCGCCGGCCCACGGACAACCGGTCGATCCCGTAGCCGTCGATGGCGTCGAGCGACCCCAAACGTTCGGTGACGGCACTCAGGACGTCGTCCTCGAAGCTCGGAGGACTGTCGGCCAGGTTCACCCAGGCGTACCCGAGCCACTCGCGCAAATGCACCTTCGCTAGCCCGTACTCTGTGCGATCGACGTCCGGCATCGAGGTGAGATTGGGTGCGGCGATCAGCTTGCCGTCCAACGCGTAGGTCCAGGCGTGGTATGGGCATTGGAACGCCCTTTTGACGCTGCCGGACTCCTCGGCGCAGATGCGCGCGCCGCGGTGCCGGCAGACGTTGAGGAACGCGTTGAGGCCACCGGAGCGGTCCCGCGCGACGATCACACTCTCCCGTCCGACCTGCACCGTGCGGAAGTCGCCGGGGTTCGGCAGATCGCCGCACCTGACCGCGCAGAACCACATCTTCTCGAAGATGTGCGCCTGCTCCCGCGCGAAGATCGCGGGATCGGTGTAGTAGCGCCCCTCAAGGGTGGAGATCAGGCTGCCGGTCATGCTCCGCCTCTCAAGCGAGCAGGGTCGAAAAGGGCGATCGGGTGCCGCGTGGCCCTGTCGGTCGCGAGGTCGGCGAGGATCTCCCCGACGACGGGCACGAACTTGAAGCCGTGCCCGGAGAAGCCGCACGCCACCGTCACGCCCTCGTGGTCCGGGTGGTGCGCGATCACGAAGTGCAGGTCGGGGGTGTTGGTGCAGAGGCAGGTCGCGGCGCGCTGGAACGATCCGGCGACACCGGGCATCGGCGCCCTGGTGGCGTTCGCCATCGCCTCGACCTCGTGGGCGTGCACGGTGCGGTCGACGGTCTCCGGGGTGCAGAGCTGCCCGCCGTGGTGGAACGCGACCTTCACGGCGCCGTCGAGCTCGGGGAAGCCGTAGAAGTTCGTGCCGTCCGCGCGGTCCCAGATGTAGACCGGGTGGTCGCGGAGGTCCTCGCGGGGCGTGAAGTAGAACTGGACCGCGCGTTCGACCTGGAACGGGATTCCCAGGTCCCCCAGCATCTCCGGTGCCCACGCTCCCGGGCACACCACGACGTGCCCGGCCTCGTAGGTCGCCCTGGTGGTCGTGACGCGACCGGTCTCCCAGTGCGTCACCTGCTCTTCGAAGTGCAGCTCGGCGCCCGCCCGTTCCGCGAGCGCCAGGTGGGCCCGCACGGCGTTCTCCGGCACGACGAGTCCCGCGCCCCTCTCGTACAGCGCGATCTCGTCCGCGGCGGGGTGCAGGGCCGGGAAGCGGTGGCGGATCTCGCGCGCGTCGAGCAGTTCGTGCTCCAGGCCCCACTGCTCGGCGCTGGCCCTGCTGCCGGTGATCGCCCCGGAGTCCGCGGCGCCGACGACGATGCCGCCGACGCGGTGGAAGATCCGCTCGCCGCTGTCGCGCTCGGTCCGGTCCCACATCTCGTGGGCCCTGAGCAGCAACGGCACGTACGCGGGGTCCTCGAAGTAGGCCTGCCGCGTGATGCGCGACCCGCCGTGGCTCGACCCGAGCGCGTGCACCGGTGTGAACCGCTCCAGCCCCAGCACCCGCTTGCCGCGCTGGGCGAGCCGGTGCGCGGCGGCACCGCCCATGCCGCCCAGCCCGATGACGATGACGTCGTGGGTCACGCGCGGAGCCGCTTCATCCCGGGGTCGAACAACGGCTCCTGAGCGGGTCGGGCGGTGACCTTCCGCCCGAAGTACTCGATCTCGACCTCGTCGTCGATCTCGCTCGGCAGCCAGGCGTAGGCGATGTTGAGCCCGGTCGTGTACCCGTAGGCGGCGCTCGTGACGTACCCGACCGGCTCCCCCTGGTGGAACACCGGTTCGCTGCCCATCACGACCTCGTACGGGTCGTCGATCGTGAGGCAGGTGAGCTTCTTGGTCGAGGTGAGGTTGTGCAGCGACCCCTTGCCGAGGAACTCCTTGTCCTGGCGCACCGCGAAGCCGAGTCCCGCCTCGAACGGGTCGTGCTCGGTGGTCACGTCCACGCCCCACGACCGGTAGCCCTTCTCCAGGCGCAGGCTGGTGAACGCCCCGCGCCCGGCCGCGATCACGCCGTGCCGCTGCCCCGCCTCCCACAGCGTGTCCCACAGCTTCGGGCCGAGATCGGCGGTGGTGTAGAGCTCCCAGCCGAGTTCGCCCACATAGGACAGTCGCAGCGCCGTCACCGGGACGTTCTTGACGAACCCCTGCTGCGCGGTGAAGTAGCCCTTCCGCACGTCGAGGGTGTGCGGGATGTCGTTGATGAGGTCACGTGCAAGGGGTCCCCACAGGCCGATGCAGCACGTGCCCGCCGTGATGTCCCTGATGAAGACGTCGTCCGGAGCGTGCCGGGTGAGCCAGTCGAGGTCGAGGGTGCCGTTCGCGCCGACCTGGAACGTGCTCGTGCCCAGGCGGGCGATCGTGAGGTCGCTGCGCACGCCGCCCTGCTCGTCGAGCAGCAGCGTGTAGACGACCGCGCCCGGTTTGCGGTCGACGTTGTTGGTCGTCATGCGCTGCAGGAACTCGAGCGCCCCCGGTCCACCGACCTCCAGCCGCTTCAACGGCGTCATGTCGAACAGGGCGACCCGCTTGCGCGTCACCAGCGCCTCGGCCCCGCAGATCGGCGACCAGAACCGGCTCGCCCACTCGTTGCGGTCCGGCACCTCGGCCACCTCGGGCAGGGACGCGTTGGCCTCGTACCAGTGCGGCCGCTCCCAGCCGGACGCCTCCAGGAAGAACGCACCGAGCTCCTGCTGACGACTGTGGAACGGGCTCGTGCGCAAAGGCCTCGGGCTCTGCATGGGTTGCAACGGGTGCAGCAGGTCGTAGACCTCGACGAAGTTCCGGCAGCTGCGTTCCAGCACGTAGTCCGGCGCGAGCTGCACCTGCTCGAACCGGTTGAGGTCGCTCGCGTGCAGGTCCAGCTCCGGCTGCCCGTCCACGATCCACTCGGCCACCGACCGCGCGACGCCCGCGGAGTGCGTGATCCACACCGCCTGGGCGACCCAGAAGCCCCGCAGCCCCGGATGCTCGCCCAGCAGGGGCATCCCGTCGCTGGTGAAGGAGAACAGCCCGTTGAAGCCGCGGTCCACGCCGGCCTCGGCCAGCGCCGGGATCAGCTCGACGGCCGACTCCCACGAGGCGTCGAAGTCCTCCTCGGTGAACGGCAGCTCCGAGCCGGTGATGTCGCGCGCCGCGATCGGCATGGGCCGGTGCCCGTACGCGCCGATGCCCAGCGCCTTGCCGTGCGAGCGGAAGTACAGGTCGGCTTCCTGGTGCCGCAGGATCGGCTGCCTCGCCAACGCCTCGGCGTCGGCGTTCAGCTCGCCGGTGAAGACGTACTGGTGCGCCATCGGCACGAGCGGGACGGTCAGCCCGACCATCTCGCCCAGCACCGGGCCCCACATCCCGGCGCACGACACCACCACGTCGGCCGGGAAGACGTCGGTCCCGGTGCGCACACCGGTGACGCGGTCCCCGGTGGTCTCGACCGCGACGACCTCCTGCCCGTACTCGAAGCGTGCGCCGCGCTCGGCGGCGCGCCGCGCCTGGACCCCGGCGGCCTCCACGGGCCGCGCGAGGCCGTCGTCCGGGGTCAGGAACCCGCCGAGCACCTGGTCGCGGTCGAGCAACGGGTGCAGCCGGGCGACCTCGCCGGCGTCGACCAACCGGCTCCGCACCCCCCACGACGTGGCCCAGCCGTGGCGGCGGGACAGGTCGGCGAGCCTGTCGCCGGAGGTGGCGATCTCCAGACCGCCGATCCGGTCGAAGCAGCCGAGCGCGGTGTACTTCTCGACGGTGTAGCGGGCGAACTGCGTCATGCTGCGGCACGGGTTGGTCTGGAAGACCAGGCCCGGGGCGTGACCGCTGGACCCGCCGGTCGCGGGGCCGGCCGCCTGGTCGAGGACGGTGACGTCGGTGAAGCCCCGTTCGGTGAGCTCGTCGGCCAGCGCGCACCCGACGATCCCCGCTCCCACCAGCACCACGCGCGGAACTGCACCAGGCATCAGGACATCCCTTCGCCGCAGTTGCGAATCGCAGAACTCGTTCCGCTATCAGCAACAAACTGCGGCTCGGCGGATCCGCTGTCAATACCGCCGTTCGCGCACCGGGGACTCGCCGGACACCACCGCGAGCCCCGGACCGGCGTGGCCGCTGCCCTGGCGGGCTCAGCCCGCGAAGTAGCCGAGCTGCGCCGAGAGGTCCGCCGCCGCCGTGGACATCGCCGGCACGATCTCGTCCACCCGCTGCCGCGACAACCGGTACGAGGGCCCGGACGCGCTCATCGCCGCGACCACCTCGCCCCGGTGCCCGCGCACCGGGACGGCCACGGCGTGCAGCCCCAGCTCCAGTTCCTCGAAGCAGGACGCGTACCCCTTCGCCGCGACCTCCTCCAGCTCCGCGAGCAGCTTCGAGCCGTCCACGACGGTGTTCTCGGTGTAGGCGTCGAGCGGCAGCGAGACCAGGCGGCGGCGTTCGTCCTCGGGGAGGTGCGCGAGCAGGACCTTGCCGGACGACGTGGCGTGCAGGGGTGTGCGCTGGCCGATCCAGTTCACGGCGGACACGGCCGCGGAGCCGCGGGCCTGGGTGATGTTGATGGCGACGCCGCCGTCGTGCACGGCGATGTTGACGGTCTCGCCGAACGAGTCCGCGAGGCTCTGGCAGACGGGCTGGCCGAGCTTGGTCAGGTCCATGCGGCCGGTGGCGGCGCCGGCGAGGCGCACGACCCCGAACCCGATGGCGTACTTGCCCCTTTCGCCGAGCTGCTCCACCAGGCCGCGCGCCTCCAGCACGGAGACGAGTCTGGACACCGTCGACTTGTGCACGCCCAGCTCACCGGCGATCTGGGTGATGCCCGCCTCGCCCCGGGCGAGGAGTTCGAGCACGCTGATGGCCCTGTCCACGGACTGCACCTGAGCTGCCGAGGCGGAGTTGCTCATCGCGCAACAGTAATCGACAGGTAAAACAACCTGGTGGACTCTTGACGGCGGGTCGTCCGAGGCCCACATTGTGTTGCGTCATTCGGAACGTGTGCCGTGTCACGCAACGGAGGCCGACGATGATCCGCGCCTGCGCTCTCGTGGACCTGCCCCCCGGGGAGGCGGTTCGCGTCGTCGGCCCACCCGTGCCGATCGCCGTCTTCAACGCGGGCGGCGACCTCTACGCCATCGACGACACCTGCACCCACCAGGACGCCTCGCTCAGCGAGGGGTGGCTGGAGGGGTGCTTCGTCGAGTGCCCGCTGCACGCCGCGAGCTTCGACCTCCGCACGGGCGAGCCGACGTGTCCACCCGCCAAAAGACCGGTGAAGACCTATCCCGTCTCGGTTATAGATGGAGAGGTCTATGTCGGGGTCGAGGTGAACGAGGACGTGGCGTGAGGACGATCGCGATCATCGGCGCATCACTGGCCGGCCTGAGGTCGGCGCAGGCACTGCGCCAGCAGGGGTTCGACGGACGGATCGTCGTCATCGGCGATGAGGTCCATCTCCCCTACGACCGGCCTCCCCTCTCGAAGGACTTCCTCCTCGGCAAGGTGGAGGCAGTGCCGCTCGCCGACAAGGAGGACCTCGACGCGCTCGACGCCGAGTGGCGCTTGGGCGTGCGGGCGACCGGGCTGCTGTCCACGCGGGAGATCGCGCTCAGCGACGACTCGACGGTCTGCGCCGACGGCATCGTCATCGCGACCGGTGGCCTGCCGCGGACGGTCCCCAACGCGCACGTCCTGCGCACTCTCGACGACGCCACCACGCTGCGCGACGCGTTCGGCGGCGCGCAGCACATCGGTGTCATCGGCGCCGGGTTCATCGGGGCCGAGATCGCCTCCAGCGCACGGGCGCTCGGCAAGGACGTCACCGTCGTCGAGGCGTTGCCCGCGCCGCTCACGCGGGTGCTCGGCGCCGAGATGGGCGCCGCGTGTGGACAGCTGCACAGCGACCACGGATCAACGTTGATCACGGGAGTCAACGTTGATTCAGTCGACGTCGACGGTGCGATCAACCTCGCCGACGGGCGTCGAGTCGACGCCGACGTCGTCGTCGCGGGCATCGGCACGCGCCCGGCCACGGACTGGCTCGCCGGCGGACCGGTCGCCCTCGGCAACGGCGTGCTGTGCGACGCGGGTGGCGTGACGAACGTCAGGAACGTCGTCGCGGTCGGCGACGTCGCGAACTGCGCGGGACACCGCGCCGAGCACTGGACGTCCGCGACCGAGCAGGCCCAGGTGGCCACCCGCAACCTGCTCGCGGGCGAGACGGTGGCCACGCACACCAACGGTGGTTACGTCTGGTCCGACCAGTACGGGGTGCGAATCCAGTTCATCGGGCGAGCGACGCGGGACGTCCGCGTCGAAGACGGGTCCGTGCAGGACAGGAAGTTCGTCGCGACGTACCGGGACGACGACAACCCGGAGGACGTCGTCGGCATCGTGGCGATGAGCAACGCGCGCCTCTTCACGAGGCTGCGCAGGAACCTGAAGTAGGAGACGGTCGTCACGGTTTACCGCCACCGGCGATCGGCAACACCCCCATGTCCTTCGTGGACAGACGAACAGGGAGGCCCCGTGTCGCCGGTGCGGCAGATCATCAACCCCTTCGACCGCAGTGTTCTCACCGAGGTCGAGGACCACACCCGCGACCAGGCGATCCAGGCGATCGCGAAGGCCAGGACCGCCTTCGACCACGGCGACTGGGCCCACTCGAGCCCCGAGCACCGCGCGGCGGTGCTGCACCACGTGGCGGACCTGCTGGAGCGCGACAAGGAGGACATCGCCCTCACCGAGACGCTCGACACCGGCAAGACGCTGGTCGAGAGCCGCATCGACGTGGACGACGTCGTCTCCGTGTTCCGCTACTACGGCAACCTCGCCGGGCTGCTGCACCCGAAGATCGTGCAGGGCGCCCCCGACGACGTCCTCAGCCGCGTCGACTACGAACCCGTCGGCGTCTGCGGCCTGATCGCGCCCTGGAACTACCCGCTGCTGCAGATGTCGTGGAAGATCGCGCCGGCCCTGCTCGCGGGCAACACGCTGGTGGCCAAGCCCAGCGAGATCACGCCGCTCACGACGATCAGGCTGTTCGAGCTGCTGGCCGAGGCCGGGGTGCCCGACGGGGTCGCGAACCTCGTCCTCGGCACCGGGCCGGAGGTCGGCGCGCCGCTGAGCGAGCACCCCGACGTCGACCTGGTCTCGTTCACCGGCAGCCTCGCGACCGGCCGGCGGATCATGGCCTCGGCCGCGAAGACCGTGAAGAAGGTCGCGCTCGAGCTCGGCGGCAAGAACCCGAACATCGTCTTCGCGGACGCCGACCTCGACACCGCCGTCGACTACGCGCTCACGGCGGCGTTCTTCCACGCGGGCCAGGTCTGTTCGTCGGGCACCAGGCTCCTCGTGCACAGCAGCATCTACGACGACTTCGTGGACGAGGTCGCGCGTCGAGCCGACCTCGTCAAGCTGGGCAACGGTGTCGACCCCGACACCGAGTCCGGCCCGCTGGTCTCCGAGGAGCACCGCGCGAAGGTCGAGAGCTACGTCGAGGTCGCGAGGCAGGAGGGCGCGACCCTCAAGGCCGGCGGCAAGCGGCCCGGCGAACCCGAGCTGCAGAACGGGTTCTTCTTCCGCCCCACGGTCTACGCGGACTGCACGAGCGACATGAGGCTCGTCCGGGACGAGACGTTCGGCCCGATCATCACCGCCGAACGGTTCGAGACCGAGCAGGAGGCGGTCCGCCTCGGCAACGACACCGAGTACGGCCTCGCGGGCGGTGTCTGGAGCCAGGACCTCGACAAGGCGCAGCGCGTCGCGAAGAAACTCCGCCACGGCACGGTCTGGATCAACGAGTTCGGCCCGTACCTGCCGCAGGCCGAGTGGGGCGGCTTCAAGCGCTCCGGTGTCGGCCGCGAGCTCGGCATCGCCGGTCTGCACGAGTACACCGAACCCAAGCACGTGTACCAGAACCTCAAGCCGCAAGCCCAGAACTGGTTCGCGCGAAGGGACTCGAAGTGACCGCTCACGACTACGTGATCGTCGGCGGCGGCACGGCGGGCTGCGTGCTCGCGGCGAGGCTCACCGAGGACCCGGACGTCACGGTCGCCGTCATCGAGGGCGGGCCCTCCGACGTCGGCGACGAGAAGATCCTCGACCTGCGCAACTGGATCAACCTGCTCGGGACCGAGTACGACTACGACTACCCGACGGTCGAGCAGCCGCGCGGCAACTCCCACATCCGGCACAGCCGCGCGAAGGTGCTCGGCGGGTGTTCCAGCCACAACACGCTGATCTGCTTCACCCCGTTACCGCAGGACTTCGACGAGTGGGGCCACGGCTGGACGTGGGACGCGATCGGCCCGTACTACGCCAAGGTCCAGCTCAACATCATCCCGGTCGCCGAGAAGGACCGGAACCCCATCGCCGAGGACTTCGTCGCCGCGGCGCGGCAGGCCACCGGCGTCCCGGAGATCGACGACTTCAACGCGAAGCCCTTCGAGGACGGCGTCGGCTTCTTCTCGGTCGCCTACCACCCGGAGGAGAACAACCGGCGGTCTTCGGCGTCCACCGCGTACCTGCACGAGATCCTCGACAGTCGCGGCAACCTGACTCTGCTGCCGAACACCTGGGCGGGCAAGATCGAGTTCGACGGCACGCGCGCGATCGGCGTGCACACCGACCGGGGTTACGTCGAGGCGAACAGGGAGGTCCTGCTCTGCGCGGGCGCCATCGACACCCCGCGGCTGCTGATGCTCTCGGGCGTCGGCGACGCGGAGCACCTCAGCGCCATCGGCATCGAGCCGAAGCACGACCTGCCCGGCGTCGGCGAGAACCTGCTCGACCACCCGGAGTCCGTCATCGTCTGGGAGACCACGAAGCCGTTGCCGGAGAACTCGGTGATGGACTCCGACGCGGGCCTGTTCCTGCGGCGTGACCCCTCCGACCCGCGGCCGGACCTGATGTTCCACTTCTACCAGATCCCGTTCACCACCAACACCGAACGCCTCGGCTACCCGAAGGTGGAGCACGGGGTCTGCATGACGCCGAACGTCCCGCGGCCGCACAGCAAGGGCAAGCTGTGGCTGAAATCCAGCGGCCCCGCCGAGAAGCCCGCTCTCGACTTCGGGTACTTCACCCACCCCGACGGCTACGACGAGCAGACGCTGGTCGACGGCTTCAAGATCGCCCGCGAGATCGCCGCGCGGGAACCGCTGAAGTCCTGGCTCGCGCGGGAGATCGCGCCCGGCCCGGACGTCACGAGCGACGAGGAGCTGTCCGAGTACGGCCGGCGCGCGGCCCACACCGTGTACCACCCTGCCGGGACGTGCGCGATCGGGTCCGTTGTGGACGGTGACCTCAAGGTCATCGGCCTGGAGGGCCTGCGGGTCGTCGACGCGTCCGTCTTCCCCACGATGCCCACCGTGAACCCGATGGTCACGGTGCTCATGATCGGGGAACGCGCCGCGGACCTGATCAGGGGAGCACGAGGAGCCTGACAGCCGGGGACGGGCTGAAAGACGTCGGGTCCACGCCGGCGCACGACGTGGGTCCGGCGCGCCCGCGGTGCCGGCGTCAGCCCTGGAGGCGGAGCAACCGCAGGGCGAGCTGCACCTCCAGCACGCGGTCCGGCGACTGCCAGTCGCCGAGCAGCGACGTGACGCGGTCGAGCCGTTGCGTGACCGTGTTGACGTGGAGGTGCAGCTCGGCCTTGGCGCGGCTGAGGTTCGCGCCGCAGCGGAAGTAGACCTCCAGCGTGTGCACCAGTTCCGTGCCGCGTTCGGAGTCGTAGTCGAGCACGGGGCCGAGCACCGACCGCACGTACCCGGACACGTCCGCGCGGTCACCCAGCAGCACGCCGACGAACCCGAGGTCGGCCATCGTCGCGGCGTCCTTCTCCCGGCCCAGCTGCCGCAACGCCTTCAGGCACCGCCGCGCCTCCTCGTAGGCCGCCGCGATCGCCCGGGGTCCCGCGACCGGTCCGCACGCGCCGACCGTCGCGTCCAGCGCCTTGGCCACGTCCCGGGCGACGTCCGTGGACGTCGAGGGCAGCGCCAGCACGACGTCCCGGCCGCGCGAGCCCGCCAGTCCTCTGTGGACCGACGCGTAGTGCGTCGCGCCGGACAGGTTCCCGTCCGCCACCAGCACCACGTGCGGGTCGCTCAGCTCGATGCCGACCCGGCGCGCCCGCACGAGCAGACCGGTGGCGTCCCGGCCGTCGAGGATGTCGGTGATCAGCTCACCGCGGACCTTGTTCTCCGCCTCGGCCACGGTGCGCCGCAGCAGCAACAGCAACGCGGTCACCGCCGCCGACCGCTCGAACACCCGCCGGTCGGCGTCCGGGAGGTCCGGGCGGCGCGAGAGCGCGATCCCGCCGAGCAGCTCCGAGCCCGCCAGCACCGCGCACACCCACACGTCGCCGAGCAGCACGGCCCGCCCGTTGGCGCGCACCGCGGGCGTGGGCACCGTCTCCAGCACCTCGACCGGCCCGCCGAGCAGCTCCCCCACGGCCGCCGCCACCTCCGCCGAGGAACCACCGCGCAGCACCAGGTCCGTGAGGCGGTCGTGGGCTTCCTCGGCGCGTTTCATGGCCTCGTTGTGCGACTGGATCGTGGCGAACAACGACGCCGTGTCGATCGCGATCGCCGCGTGGTCGGCCAGCGACTGCAGCAGCGCCACTTCCTCCGGCGGGAACTCGCGCGGCGTCCGGTCCGCCGCGTACAGCACGCCGATGACCTTCGAGCCGAGCTTGAGCGGCACGCCCAGGATCGCCGTGAGGCCCTCGTCGCGCACCGCCGAGTCGATCGCCCGGGTGTGGTTGAAGCGGGCGTCGGCGAAGTAGTCCGAGCTCGCGTACGGCCGGGCCGTCTGCGCGACCAGCCCGCCCAGGCCCTCGCCGAGCCCGAGCCTCACCTTCTGGAACAACGGCGAGAACGACCCGTCCGTCACCCGCATGTAGGTGCCGGCCGGGTCGTTCATCGACAGGTACGAGACGTCCGTCCCGAGCAGCGTCCGGGCCCTGCGCACGATCGAGCGGAGCACCGCGTCCGGGTCTCGCATGCCCGCGAGCTCGGACGCGGTCTCGAACAACGCCGCCAGTTCGGCCTCACGCCGTCGTGTCACACCCCAACCCTGTCACGTTCCTCCAGGTCCGCACCACGGGTCTCACGGGCGGCCAGCACCGCGACGACGGTCAGCACGCACATCGCCACCACGTAGATCGAGATGGGGAACGACGACCCGTACGCCTTCAGCAGCGCGGTCGCGATCAGCGGGGCCAGCGCGCCGGCCGCGATGGACGCGAGTTGGTAGCCGATCGACGCGCCCGAGTAGCGCACCCGCGTGCCGAACAGCTCCGAGAAGAACGCCGCCTGCGGCCCGTACATCGCGCCGTGCAGCACGAGACCGACCGTCGTCGCCAGGACGATCAGCCCGGGGTTCCTGGTGTCGAGCATCGCGAAGAACGCGAACACCCACACGGCCATGCCCACCGCGCCGACGAGGTAGATCGACCTCCGCCCGAACCGGTCGGACAGGTGGCCCCACACCGGGATCGTCACCAGGTGCACCGCCGAGCCGATCAGCACCGCGTTGAGGCCCACCGACTTCGACAGCCCGAGCCCGGTCGTCACGTACACGAGGATGAACGCCGTGATCACGTAGTACGACACGTTCTCGGCGAGCCGGGCGCCCATCGCGACCAGCACCTCGCGCCAGTTGTGCTTCAGCAGCTCGAGGACCGGCGCCTTCTCCTGCCTGGGCTCCTTGGCCGCCCTCTCCTGCGCGGCCAGGAAGACCGGGGACTCGGCCACCTGCAGGCGGATCCACAGGCCGATCACGACCAGCAGACCCGAGAGCAGGAACGGGATCCGCCAGCCCCACGCGAGGAACTGCTCGTCCGACTGCACCGCCGCCAGCACCGCCAGCACACCGGTCGCCAGCAGGTTGCCGCCCGGCGCGCCCGCCTGCGGCCACGACGCCCAGAACCCGCGTCGCTTCGAGTCACCGTGCTCCGACACGATCAGCACGGCCCCGCCCCACTCGCCACCGAGCGCGAAGCCCTGCACCAGGCGCAGCAACGTCAGCAGCAACGGCGCCAGGACACCCACCGACGCGTACGTCGGCAGCACGCCCATCAGCATCGTCGCGCCACCCATCAGCAGCAGCGACAGCACGAGCAGCTTCTTGCGCCCCAGGCGATCCCCGTAGTGGCCGAAGACGAGGCCACCGAGCGGGCGCGCCAGGAAGCCGATCGCGTACGTGGTGAACGCGAGCAGCGTGCCGGTCAGCGGGTCCGCGGTCGGGAAGAACAACTTGTTGAACACCAGAGCGGCGGCCGACCCGTAGAGGAAGAAGTCGTACCACTCGACAGTTGTCCCGATGAGCGAGGCACCCACCACTTTTTTGATCATCGACAACTCCTCATTGAGCTGACCAGCCGCCGTCGACGGCCAACGACGTACCGGTGACAAAACTGTTGTCGCACAACCACAGCACGGCCGACGCCACCTCGGAGGGCTCGATCAGCCGCTTGACCGCGCTGCGCTGCAGGAAGATCCGGGAGGTCACGTCCTCGGCGGCGATGCCGTGCACCTTCGCCTGGTCGGCGATCTGCTTCTCCACCAACGGGGTCCGCACGTAGCCGGGCTGCACGCAGTTCGACGTGACGCCGTGCGGCGCGCCCTCGAGCGCGGCGACCTTGGAGAACCCCTCCAGGCCGTGCTTCGCGGCCACGTAGGCGGACTTGAAGGCGGACGCGCGCATCCCGTGCACGCTGGAGATGTGGACCAGCCGGCCCCAGCCGCGGTCGTACATGTGCGGCAGCACGTGCCGGGTGAGCCGGAACGCCGCCCCGAGCATGAGCTCGACCATCGCCGAGAAGCGCTCGGCGGGGAACTCCTGGATGGGGGCGACGTGCTGCACGCCGGCGTTGTTGACGAGGATGTCGATCTCGCCGGGCAATGCGTCGACCGGACCGGTCAGGTCGAGCACGTGCCCGACACCGCCGAGCTCCTCGGCGAGGGCGAGGACGCCGGGGTCGCGGTCGGCCAGGTGGACTTTGGCACCTTCGGCGGCCAGTGCGCGGGCGCAGGCCAGACCGATGCCGCTCGCGGCTCCGGTGACCAGCGCGCTGTGACCCGTGACACTCGACATGACCGGAAACGGTAGGCGTCACAAGGCGTCATCGACATGTGGTCGACCCACACAACGCCTGGTCAGCAGGTGGCTTTAGCCACCATTTAGCGTTTAGGAGGCATATCTGCCGGGAGGGTGGCTGCAGGGGCGTAAGCTCCCGTCACCTGAACGGGGGAAGATCCGCACGAGGGGGCTGTACCCATGTCGACCACGCCTATTTACGACGACCTCCTGCGCGAGCTCGAAAGCATCGCGCAGGAGGCCGGTTTGACCGGCTCGGAGCCCACACCCGAGGCCGACGGGCAGTAGCTACTTCGGAGGGGCGATCAGCTCGGCGGGCACCGGCTCGTCCTTGCTGATCAGGTCGAAGAGCTGCGAGGCCTTCTCCTTGTTCCACTGCACGACCGAGCCCGCACCGGGCACCGTCGGCGTGGAACCGACCGGCACCGTTCCGCTGGTGGCGTCGCCCATGTTGAGCGCGACGCTCGCGAGGTGCCAGACGTGGTCGTCCTCGTTGACCGACACCGCACCCGAGGCCGCGTTCATCAAAGGGATGACGCGGAACGGGTTCGCCAGCGTGGCCGGGCTCTTGACCTTGGTGAACAACGCGGACAGGAACTGCCGCTGGTTCTGCACGCGCTGCAGGTCGGCGGTCGCGAACGCGCGCGTCCGGACGAAGCCGAGCGCCTGCGGCCCGTCGAGCTCCTGGCAGCCCGCGGGCAGGTCGATGCCGGCGAGCGGGTCCTTGATCGGCTGGTCGAGGCAGAGGTCCACACCGCCGACCGCGTCGACCATGTCGGAGAACCCGCCGAAGCCGATCTCCATGTAGTGGTCGATCCGCACGCCGGTCGCGCCCTCGACGGTCTGCACGAGCATCTGCGGCCCGCCGAACGCGTACGCCGCGTTGACCTTGTTGCGGCCGTTCTGCGGGATCGGGACGTAGGAGTCGCGCGGGATCGACAGCAGCACCGGCTTGGCGGCGCTGTTGTCGGGCAGGTGCAGCATCATGATGGTGTCGGTGCGCCGGCCCGCGGCGTCACCGGTGGCGAGCGCGTCCTTCTGCTCCTGCGTCAGGCCTTCCCGCGCGTCCGACCCGACGAGCAGCCACGTGGTGCCCGGCGTCTCGGCGGGGCGGCCCGCGTAGTCCGGCAGCGCGTTGATCCGGGTCAGCGTCGAGTCCACGTAGAACGCGAACCCGACCGTGCCCAGCACCAGGACGAGCAGCAGCACCAGGATGACGCGTCCGGGACGCCTCTTCTTCCTCATCGGCCGCTGCGGCGGCATGGGCCGCCGCGGCTGCTGGTAGCCGTGGTGATACCCAGCGCTCATGTGTCGCCAACCCCGATCGCTTCAGTTCCGCTTTGCAACTAGGGACGCCGTTCGTCCCGTCAGGTTGCGAGGAAACCTACCGGGGTGGCAGCACCAACGCCTCGAAAAGGCGGGTGACCTCGGCGGACGGGTCGTCGGTCCACCCGGTGTGAGCCGGCGACGTCTGGACGATGGTGCTGCGCGGCGCCGTCAGCCACCGGAACCGCTGCCCCACCGTGGTCCTGCTGACCGGACCGGCGTCGGGGCTGCCGTCGCACGAGCGGGTGAGGTGCGCGAGGCTGCTTTCGAGCGTCTCCACGTCGAGGTGCGGGTCGAGCGCGCGCAACCGGTCTCCGTCCACATGGGTCTTCGCGCACAGGAAGTCCAGCGGCGCGCAGTAGACGATGACGCCGACGTTCATGAACTCGCCGCGCTCCTGCCGCGGGACGGCCCGCAGCAGCGCGTACTCAAACACGTGCGGCACGCGCGGCCTCCAGCGAGTCGACCCAGCCGCGGTGAGCGAGGCGGTAGGTGAAGAAGTCCTTGTAGCGGCGGCGGAGTTCGGCCGGGTCGCCTTCGAGCCAGGAATCGGGGACGAGCGCGAGCACCTCGTCGAGCAGCGCCGGCGTGATCCGCCCCGCCATCTCCGAGTCCACTTCGGACAGCGCGGCGGCGCTCGGCAGCATCGCGTGGTCGGAGGCGTCGTAGCGGTAGTCCCTGGTGGCCGGGCGGTCCTCGCTCCACGAGTAGTGGAAGTACAGCGCGGCGCCGTGGTCGATGAGCCACGGCTCGCGGTGCCACAGCAGCATGTTCGGGTTGCGCCAGCTGCGGTCGACGTTGAGCACCAGGGCGTCGAACCACAGCAGCTTCGTCGCGAGCCCGGCGCCGGGGTCGCGCACGACCGGGTTGAAGTCGAACGAGCCTGGCAGGTAGTCGAGGCCGAGGTTGAGCCCGCCGCTGGCCCGCAGCAGCTCCTGGACCTCCTGGTCGGGTTCCGCGCGCGCCAGCTCCGGGTCGAGGTGCACGAGGACGATCTCCGGTATGCGGAAGCCCAGCCGTCGCGCCAGCTCGCCGACGACGACCTCGGCGACCAGGACCTTCACGCCCTGTCCCGCGCCGCGGAACTTCACCACGTACATGCCCAGGTCGTCGGCCTCGACCAGACCCGGCATCGACCCGCCCTCGCGGAACGGCGTCACGTACCGGGTGGCCGTGACCTCCCTCAGAGAACTCACCCGCGCATGATCACACGAACGCGCCCCGAAGCCGAGCCGAATATGCCGTTGGCCGGCGGTGACGACGAGCACCCGCCGTGGGCCGCCTGGCGTGCACGTCGCCGGCACGCCGGGCGGAGTACCACTGTGGACAGTCGGTCAGGAGGGCGTCAGCCCCGTCGTGCGGGCAGCACGCAGACCGGGATGGGGGTCTGCAGCGGGGTCCCGGACGGGGTCAGCTTCCCGGTCGCCCGGTCCACCGCGAACGACGTGACGTTGTTCGAGTTCTGGTTGGCGGCGAAGAGGAACGACCCGGTCGGGTCGAACGTGATGTGCCGCGGGTACCTGCCGCCGACGGGCGTGTGGCCGACCAGGGACAGCCCGGACCCGCAGACCGCGAAGTGCGCGATGCTGTCGTGTCCCCGGTTCGACAGGTAGACGTGCTTGCCGTCCGCCGACACCAGGACCTCGGCCGGGTAGTTCGTCGGGCTGCCGGACGGCACGGTGGGGAGCACCTGGCCCGGCGTGAGCGTCCCGTTCGCGTAGGAGCAGGTCACGATGGTCGAGTCCAGCTCGTTCGCCACGTACGCGGTCTTGCCGTCCGGGTGGAACGCGATGTGCCGCGGCCCGGCACCCGGCTTGACCCTGGCCTGGGAGACCCGGGTCAGCTTCCCGCCGGTCAGCGAGTAGACGAACACCGAGTCGGCACCGAGGTCGACGGCGGCCGCGTACCTGCCCGCCACGTCGAACACGACGTGGTGCGCGTGGGGGCCCTCCTGGCGTTCCTTGTTCGGTCCGGAGCCCTGGTGCTGCACCTTCTGCGTCCGCGCGCCGAGGCCGCCGTCCGCGCCGACCGGGAAGACGCTCAGCGAGCCGGACGAGTAGTCGGCCGTGACCAGGAACTTCCCGGAGGGGTCGAGCGTCAGGTGGCACGGGTCGGCGCCGCCGGTCGGCTGCTTGCCGACGACCTCCAGCGTGGCCGCGTCGATCGCGGTGACCTCACCCCGGCTGGTCTCGTTGACGGCGTAGAGGAACCTGCCGTCGCGCGACTCGACGACGAACGACGGGTTGACCACACCGCGGATCACGCCGGTCGTCCTCAGCTGGCCGTTCGAGGTGTCGTAGGTGCCGACGCCGATGCCCTCGGCGCCCCCGCTCCACGTCGTGTAGGCACCGAAAAAGACTCTCCGCGTGGCGGCAGCCGCCTCGGCGGTTCCTCCGGTCATCAGCAGTCCAGCTCCTACGCCCATGGCTCCGAGAAAACGTCGCCGGTCCACACCCACGTCCGCACCTCCGGATGATCTCTTCGGCGGCGTGGCTCCACACTGGCCCAGACGGTCGCGGCCAGGCAATAGGAACGATCAAGATTGCGTCCAGCGCAACGGCGGCTAGCGCAGCGGGTCGTCGTTCACCAGGCGGGCCTTCTCGGCCTCCAGGTCGAAGGCGGGCTGCGGGAACGTCGGGTTCATCTCGCGCAGGGTCTCCAGCAGCAGCCGGCTGATCGCCCAGTTCCGGTACCACTTGCGGTCCGCCGGGACGGCGTACCAGGGCGTGTCCCGGCAGTTCCGCAACGCCTGCGTGTAGGCGTCCTGGTACTTCGACCACTTCGACCGCACGTCGATGTCGGCCGGGTTGTACTTCCAGTTCTTCTTCGGGTCGTCGAGGCGGGCGAGCAGCCGTTCCTTCTGCACCTCCGGCGAGATGTGCAGGAAGCACTTGACCAGCGTGATGCCGGAGTCCGCGAGCTCCTGTTCGAACGCGTTGATCTCCTTGTAGCGCTTGCGCAGCTCGGCGGCGTTGATCAGACGTTCGACCTTCGGCACGAGGACGTCCTCGTAGTGGGAGCGGTCGAACGCGCCGATGTGGCCCTTGTCGGGCAGGACCTTGCGGATGCGCCAGAGGTAGTGGTGCCGCAGCTCGGCGGCGGTCGGCTTCTTGAACGACGCGATGCGCACGCCCTGCGGGTTGACCAGGCCCATGACGTGCCTGACCACGCCGCCCTTGCCGGAGGTGTCCATGCCCTGCAGCACGAGCAGCACCGCGCGCGAGTCCTCCGCGTAGAGCGCCTCCTGCAGGGCCTCGAGCTCGTCCCCCGTGACGACGAGGTCGTCCGCCGCCTCCTTCTTGGTCCTGGGGCCGATCGGGCGGCCGGCCGGGTCGAGGGTGGAGAGGTCCACCCGATCGAGTCGCAGGGCGTCACGAACCGACTTCTTCACCATCATCCGACCGTAGCTATCCACCGCGGCGTCTGCCTGTTGTGCAAGACATCTCCGCTCGTCGGCGAATCTACGCAACGAACTGAGGCCATGCGCAATGCTTGACGGCTGAAATCGCCTGTTCCGGCCCCTAGCCTTGGAGGATGACCGCCACCGCCCACCACCACACCGCGGGAACCATGAACCTGGCCAGCGCTGACTACGTCGCTCTCGACGAAGAGTGGAGCACCCACAACTACCACCCGCTGCCGGTGGTCATCTCGCACGGCGAGGGGGCGTGGGTCACCGACGTCGAGGGCCGCCGCTACCTGGACTTCCTGTCGGGCTACTCGTCGCTCAACTTCGGGCACCGCCACCCCGCCCTGGTGGACGCCGCCGTCGAGCAGCTCGGCCGCGTCACGCTGACCAGCCGCGCGTTCCACCACGACCAGTTCGGCCTGTTCTGCCGCGAGCTGGCCGCCCTGACCGGCACCGAGATGGTGCTCGCGATGAACTCCGGCGCCGAGGCGGTCGAGTCCGCGATCAAGGTCGCGCGCAAGTGGGCCTACCGGGTCAAGGGCGTGCCGGAGGGCACCGCCGAGATCATCGTCGCCGGGTCGAACTTCCACGGCCGCACCACGACGATCGTGTCGTTCTCGACCGATGAGACCGCGCGCAACGACTTCGGCCCGTTCACGCCCGGGTTCAAGGTCGTGAAGTACGGGGCGCTGGACGAGGTCGAGTCCGCGATCACCCCGCGCACCGCCGCCGTGCTGCTCGAGCCGATCCAGGGCGAGGCCGGCGTCGTCGTGCCGCCCGCCGGCTACCTCGCCGGGATCCGGCGCCTGTGCGACGAGAACGACGTGCTGATGATCGCCGACGAGATCCAGTCGGGCCTCGGGCGCACCGGCGAGCTGTTCGCGCTCGACCACGAGGGCGTGCGCGCCGACCTCTACACGCTCGGCAAGGCGCTCGGCGGCGGCATCCTGCCGGTGTCCGCGGTGGTCGGCTCGCGCGCGGTGCTGGGCGTGCTCAAGCCCGGTGAGCACGGGTCGACGTTCGGCGGCAACCCGCTCGCCTGCGCCGTGGGCCGCGGCGTCGTCCGGCTGCTCGCGACCGGGGAGTTCCAGGAGCGTTCCCGCTCGCTCGGCGCGTACCTGCACGCGGAGCTGGGCAAGCTCGTCGGCCACGGCATCGCCGAGGTGCGCGGCCGCGGGCTGTGGGCGGGCGTCGAGATCGCGCCCGGCGGCCCGGTCGGCCGTGCCGCGTCCGAGGCCCTGGCCACCCGTGGGGTGCTGTGCAAGGAGACGCACGCGTCGACGTTGCGCGTCGCGCCGCCGCTGGTGATCACCAGGGACGAGATCGACCTGGGCGTCCGGGCCATCGCGGAGGTCGTTCGTCCCGGTTTGGGGTGATTCTCGGGCCTGACCAGGTCACAGTTGCGACGGACGGGCCTCTTCGCCCGTCCGTCGCGTGCATCATGACTCGTATGGGTGAACGGGTGCGTGCCGAGGCCGCTGCCGCGCTGGGCAGGTGGGTCGAGCCGGAAGAGGTCTACGCCAAGGGGCGCGCATTGCTGTCCTCAGTGGACTTCAAGGCGCACCGCCCGATGTCGCTGGCCGGCGCACGCCCGTCCGTTCTGGAGTACGTGCGCGCCAGCAACGAGGGCAGGCTCGAGCACCTCGTCCCGCTGCGGGTGGGGCGGATGCTCGCCAACCCCTTCGCGTTCTTCCGCGGCGCGGCCGGGCTGCAGGCGGGCGACCTCGCCGCCGGGTGCGTCACCGGCCTGCACGCTCAGTTGTGCGGTGATGCACACGCGGCGAACTTCGGCCTCTACGGCACGCCCGAGGGCCAGATCGTCATGGACATCAACGACTTCGACGAGACCCTCCCCGGCCCGTGGGAGTGGGACCTCAAGCGGCTCGTGGCGTCCCTGGTGCTGGCCGGCCGCGTCGGTGGCGTGTCGGACAAGGGCTGCCGCGACGCCGCCGAGGACGCCGTGAGCGCCTACCGCGCGGTGATCAAGCGCCTCGCGGACATGCCGTTCATGGACTCGTGGAGCGCCCTGGGCGACCAGTCCACGCTGTCGAAGGTCAAGGCCGACGACCTGATGAACGACTTCTCCAAGGCCGCCGAGAAGTCCCGCAGGAACACCAGCGCCCGGTTCGCGGCGAAGTGGACAACGCACGACGGCGAGAAGTGGCGCTTCGTCACGAACCCGCCGACCTTCACCGACGTCTCCCCCGCGACCGCCGACGCGGTGATCGGCGCACTGCCGTCCTACGTGGACAGCCTGCGCGAATCCCGCCGCAACCTGATCATGCGCTACGGCGTCTCGGACGTCGCCTTCCGCGTCGTCGGCACCGGCAGCGTCGGCCTGCGCAACTACCTCGTCCTGTTGCACGGCAACGGCTCCGAGGCCCTCGTCCTGCAGGCGAAGGAAGCGCGCCCGTCCGCCCTGAAGCCGTTCCTCGACGTCGAGCACCCCAAGCACGACGGCAAGCGCATCGTGCACGGCGCACGCCTCGTCCAGGCCGAGACCGACATCCTGCTCGGCTGGACGACGATCGAGGGCCGCCCGTTCATCGTGCGGCAGTTCCGCAACCGCAAGGGCGGCATCGACCCGACCGCCCTGAAGCGCGACGACCTCGACGACTACGGCCGGTTCGCGGGAGCCCTGCTGGCCCGCGCACACACGCGCTCGCTCGACCCGCGGCTGCTCGCCGGGTACTTCCAGAACGGCGGCGGCGAGGACCTCGACGACGCCTTCGCCCGGTACGCGTTCGACTACGCCGACCGGACCGAGGCCGACCACGAGGAGCTGACCAGGCTCGTCAGGAACGGGAAGCTGCCCGCGCACGTCGAACACCGCTGACGCGCCTTCCCGCTCCCGCCGCGCAGGTGACCTAGCCTGGCCGCATGAAGATCCGCCGCGCCGCCTCCCCCGACGACGTGGCCGCCGCCGCGCACCTGTTCGACGCGCCGCCGCGGCCGGACGCGACCGCCCGGTTCCTGGCGCAGGACCACAGCCACCTGCTGATCGCCTACGTGGACGACCAGCCGGCGGGGTTCGTGTCCGGGGTGGAGACGACGCACCCGGACAAGGGCACCGAGATGTTCCTCTACGAGCTGGGCGTGCACGACTCCTTCCTGCGGCGCGGCATCGGCACGGCGCTCGTCGAGGCGTTGAAAGCCCTTGCGGTGCAACGGGGCTGTTACGCGATGTGGACCGGCACCGCCGCGGGTGACGCGGCGGCGCAGGCCACCTACCGCAAGGCGGGCGGATCGGTGGACGACGGCGCGTTCGTCAGCTGGGACCTCGGCTAGTGGCGTGGCGCAGACGCGCCACTAGGTCCAGACCGGCTCGTCCACTTCGGACACCCGGCCGTCCGCCCGGAAGTGCAGGAACCGGTCGAACGACCTCGCGAACCACCGGTCGTGCGTCACCGCCACCACTGTCCCCTCGAAGTCGTTCAGAGCGTTCTGCAACGCCTCCGCCGACGCGAGGTCGAGGTTGTCGGTGGGCTCGTCGAGCAGCAGCAACGTCGCCCCGGACAGCTCCAGCAGCAGGATCTGGAACCGCGCCTGCTGTCCGCCGGAGAGGTTCTCGAAGCGCTGGTCACCGGCGTGGTGCAGGCCGTAGCGCTGCAGCACCGCCATCGCGGCGCCCCGGTCGCGGCCGGGCCGCCGGCCCTCGCCGTGCCAGAGGATGTCCACGAGCGTGCGGCCGAGCCACTCCGGGTGCTCGTGCGTCTGCGCGAAGAGGCCCGGTACGACGCGGGCGCCGAGCCTCCACGCGCCGGTGGTCCGGACCTCGTCGCCGCCGAGCAGCCGCAGGAAGTGGCTCTTGCCGGAGCCGTTGGAGCCGAGGACCGCGACCCGGTCGCCGAAGAAGATCTCCTGCGAGAACGGCTTCATCAGCCCGGTCAGTTCCAGCTCCTCGCACGTGATCGCGCGAACGCCGGTACGGCCGCCCTTCAGCCGAGGGGTGACCTTCTCGTCCGAGGGGATCTCCGGAGGAGGACCGGCCTCCTCGAACCGTTGCAGACGTGCTGCCATCACGCGGTACTTGGGCGCCATCGCCTCGGAGTACTTGGCCTGTTGTTGGAGAGTGCGCACGAGCTCACGAAGGCGCTCGTGCTCCTCGTTCCAACGGCGGTGTTCTTCGAGGAGCTTCTCGATGCGTTTCGCGCGGGCGGCGTGCCAGGTGGAGAACGAGCCGGCGTGCGTCCAGGCGGAGTGCGCCTCGACGGTGACGACGTGCGTGGCGGCGCCGGCGAGCAGCTCGCGGTCGTGGCTGACGACGAGCACGGCCTTGTCGGTCGCGCGGAGGCGGTCCTCCAGCCAGCGCTTGCCGGGGACGTCGAGGTAGTTGTCGGGCTCGTCGAGCAGCAGGACCTGCTCGTGGCCGCGCAGCAGCGCTTCGAGGACCAGGCGTTTCTGCTCGCCGCCGGAGAGCGTGCGGACCTCGCGGAACCGGGCCCGGTCGTAGGGCAGGCCCAGGGCGGCGACGGTGACGGTGTCCCAGAGGACCTCGACGTCGTACCCGCCCGCCTCGCCGTAGGCGGTGAGGGCGTTGGCGTACCGCATCTGGGCGGCCTCGTCGTCGGTGTCCATCAGCGCGAGCTCGGAGTCGTCGAGCTCCCGCGCGGCGGCCCGCAACGCCGGGGGTGCGACGGAGAGCAGCAGGTCGCGCACGAGGCTGTCGTCGCGGACCGAGCCGATGAACTGCGGCATCACCGCGAGCCCGCCCTGCACGTGCACGCTGCCGCGCTTCGGGGTGAGCTCACCCGACAGGATCCGCTGCAGCGTCGTCTTGCCGACGCCGTTCGCGCCCACCAGCGCGACCACGGTTCCGCCGCCCACCTTGAACGACACGTCGCGGAACAGCTCCCTGCCGTCGGGCAGGGAGTACGCGAGCCCGTTCGCTTCCAGAAAACCCACGCAGCAGATGGTCGGGGACGTGCCGCGCGGGCGCCAGCGAGTTTCCGGCTACCGGAGGCGGATCGGGTGCCTGTGCAGCACCAGCGCCGCCGCGGTGACCAGCAGGCACTGGAACGCGGCGCCGAACGCCCCGATCACCGTCAGCAGCACCGTGAGCCCACCGAAGACGAGCAGGAGGGAGTAGAACAGCCAGGGCCGCACCTGGCGGTTCATGGTGCGGGCCAATCTCGGTTCGTCCGCCAACAACCGCTGTTCGATCTCCTTCAGCGAGCGGCGCTCGGCTTCACTCAGCATGGGTGCCTCCGGAAGACGTCGGGACGTCATCATTCCCGCCCGTAACCAGTGGATACTCGAACGCCGCGGGAGTCAAACCCGGGACAGTGCGACCAATCGGCTGACAGCGCGCAGGTACTTCTTCCGGTAGCCGCCCCGGAGCATCTCGTCGGTGAAGAGGTCCGAGAGCGGCTGGCCCGACACCGCGACCGGGATGTCGCGGTCGTAGAGCCGGTCGCCCAACGCGACGAGCCGCAGCGCGACGGACTGGTCCGGTGCGGGTTTGACGTTCTTCAGGTGCACCGCGGTGACGCCGTCGACGAGCCGGCCGTACTTCGACGGGTGGATGCGGGCGAGCGCCGCGCACAGGTCGTCGAAGTCGTCGAGGGTCCCGCCCTGCGTGTTCGCGGCCTTCGTGACCAGCTCGGAGTCCGACATCGGCGGCGGGGCGTCGGGCAGGCCGCGGTGGCGGTAGTCGGGGCCGTCGACGCGCACGACGTCGAACTTCGACGACATCGACTGGATCTCGCGCAGGAAGTCGGCGGCGGCGAACCGGCCCTCGCCGAGCTTGTCGGGCAGCGTGTTGGACGTGGCGGCGACGTGCACGCCGGCCGCGACCAGCTCCTTGATCAGGCGCGTGACCAGCATCGTGTCACCCGGGTCGTCGAGCTCGAACTCGTCGATCGCGAGGAGCTTGTGGCCGCTCAGGCGCCGGACCGCCTCGGGGAACGTCAGGACGCCGACCAGGTTCGTCAGCTCGACGAACGTGCCGTACGCCTTCGGGCCCGGCACGGCGTGCCAGAGCGAGGCGAGCAGGTGGGTCTTGCCGACGCCGAAGCCGCCGTCGAGGTAGAGGCCGAGCTTGCCCTCGTCCTCGGCCCTGCCGCCGAAGAGCGACCACTTCTTGCGCCGGGTGCTGACGCGTGCGGCGAACAGGCGGCCGGCCTCGACCGCGGCGGCCTGGCTGGGCTCGTCCGGGTTGGGGAGGTAGCTGTCGAAGCTGACGTGGTCGAACCTCGGTGGGGGGACCAGGCTCTCCACCAGTTCGTCGGCACCGATCTGGGGATCCCGGTCGGACAAGCGCATGCCCGCACCTTATCGGCGTGGTGGGATGGGTTCGTGGAGATGTTGTGGCCCTCACCGGGCGTTGAGATGACCGACACAGCACTGGAGTCGCTCTACGCCTACCCGCGGGGCCGGACCTGGGTGACCGCGAACTTCGTGTCGAGCGCCGACGGCTCGGTGTCGGTCGACGGGCGCTCGGCGGGGCTCGGTTCGCCGGCGGACAAGAAGATCTACCTGCTGGGCCGCGAGCTCGCCGACGTGGTGCTGGTGGGCGCCGGCACGGTGCTGGCTGAGGGCTACCGGGGCGCGCGGAGGGCCACGCCGCTGCCGATCGCCGTGGTGACGGCGCGCGGGACGCTGACGCCGGACCTGCCGCTGTTCACCGACACGTCCGTGCCGCCGATCGTGATCACCACCGAGGCCGCGCGGATGCCGCCGCTACCCGCCGACGTGGTCATCGCCGGGGAGCAGGAGGTGGACCTGAACGTGGCCGTCGCCGAGCTCGCGGCGCGCGGGCTGCACCGAATCGACCTCGAAGGGGGTCCCCGGCTGTTCGGGACGATGGTGGCCGAGGGGCTCGTGGACGCGCTGAACCTGACCCTGTCACCGGTGCTGGCGGTCGGCGACGCGTCCCGGATCGCCCACGGCCCGGTGGTGCCCCCGGTCGACCTGGCGCTCGAGTCGGTGCTGCGCGAGGACGACGTGTTGTTGTTGCGGTACCGGCGGCGCGATTCCGGCTGAAGAGGCAGGATGTCCGCGTGGACCTCCCGCTCACGCCTCCGCTGCAGCCGATGCTCGCGACCGCGGTGGACGGCATACCGGACACCGCCGACCTGCTGTTCGAACCGAAGTGGGACGGCTTCCGCTGCGTGGTGTTCCGCTCCGGCGACGAGGTCCTCCTGCAGTCGCGCAGCGGCAAGCCGCTCAACCGCTACTTCCCCGAGGTCGTCGCCTCGATGCTCGAGGTGCTGCCCGAGCGCGTCGTCGTCGACGGCGAGCTGGTGGTCGCGAAGAACGACGAGCTGGACTTCGACGCGCTGTCCGAGCGCATCCACCCGGCGGCCTCGCGGGTGACGATGCTGTCGGAGTCGACGCCGGCCACGTTCGTCGCGTTCGACCTGCTCGCGCTCGGGTCCGAGGTGCTGCTGGAGTCACCGACGGTGGCGCGGCGCGAGGCGCTGCTCGCGCTGCCCGGCCTCAACGTCACCCCGGCGACGACGTCGGCCGAGACGGCGAGGCAGTGGTTCGCGCTGTTCGAGGGCGCCGGGCTGGACGGCGTCATGGGCAAGCCGGCGGACGGCCCGTACACGCCGGGCAAGCGGTCGATGATCAAGGTGAAGCACGCCCGCACCGCCGACGTGGTGCTCGCGGGGCTGCGCTGGCACAAGGACACCGAGCCCGGCACGGCCGTCGGCTCGCTGCTGCTCGGCGTCTACGACTCGAACGACCTGCTGCACCACATCGGCGTCTGCGGCTCGTTCAAGGCGGCCGAACGCCGTGAGCTGGCCGCTGAGCTGGCGCCGCTGATCACCGAGTCGCCGGAGCACCCGTGGGCGGACCCGCGGCCCGGCCAGCGGATTCCCGGCGAGATCAACCGGTGGCGCGGCAAGCAGGCCGAGTACGTGGCGTTGCGCCCCGAACGGGTGCTGGAGATCCACTACACCCAGACCGAGGGCGAGCAGCCGGTGCGGCTGCGGCACAACGGCCAGTTCGCGCGGTGGCGCCCGGACCGCGAGCCGCTGTCGTGCCGCTACGACCAGCTGGAGATCCCGGCCCGCTACGACGTCGCCTCCGTGCTCAAAGGGGAGCTGCGCGCCCGTTAGACCTCGGGTCTCGCGGACCTGGTCGCTCCCACGGACGCGATCACGACGCAGCAGACGGCGACCCACTGCGCCGGTGCGAGGTGCTCGCCGAGCAGCAGCAGGCCCGCGACCGCGGCCACCGCCGGCTCGAGCGACATCAGGATGCCGAACACGCGCGGCGGCATGCGCCGCAACGCCTCCAGCTCCAGCGAGTACGGGATCACCGACGACATCAGCGCGACGGCCACGGCCGCCGCCAGCACCACCGGGTCGAGCAGCGCCGTGCCGGCCGAGGTGACGCCGAACGGCAGCGCGACCGCCGCCCCGACGACCATCGCGAGCGCGAGGCCCTTGCCGTCGCTGGTGGTGCTGCCGAGCTTGGCCGTCACGAGGATGTACGCCGCCCACAGCGCGCCCGCGGCCAGCGCGAACAGCACACCCGTCCACAGCAGACCGCCCTGCACGCGCGTGAGCAGCACCACGCCGGCGCCCGCGAGCAGCACCCACAGGCCGTCGAGCCAGCGCCGCGACCCCGCGACCGCCACCGCGAGCGGTCCGAGGAACTCGATGGTGACGGCCGCGCCGAGCGGGATGCGTTCGATCGCGGAGTAGAAGCAGAGGTTCATCCCCGCGAGCACCACGCCGTAGGTGAGGACGACGGTCAGCGTGCGGCGGTCCATCCGCAGCGACGGCCGCCAGATCGCGACGAGCACGACCGCCGCGACGACCAGTCGCAACGTCACCGTGCCGACCGCGCCCGCCGTCGCGAACAGCTGCTTCGCGACGGCCGCGCCCACCTGCACGCTGACGATCCCCAGCAGCACGAGTGCCGTCGGCGGGATGCCGCCCAGGAACCGGGCGACGGGAAGCCGGTCAGCGTGAGCCATGGTCTCCATCCTGGCTCATCGACTCACCGCGTTCTCACCTTCCGCGTGCGACGCTCACCACCCGGACCGTGAACGAGAGTGAGGACATCTGTGCGTCGCGCTGCCTTGGCCCTACTGGCAGTGAGCGTGCTGACGGCGTGCAGCGCGGGGCCGTCGACCCGGCCGGTGATCGCGGTGAAGGGCGACGAGAACCGGCCCTTCGACCAGAGCACGCTCGCCGGGCCGCAGCCAGTGCCCCCGCTCGGCGAGTTCAAAAAGGACTCGCTGGCGTGGTCGGCGTGCGACGAGCAGATGAAGGACCGCCTCGGCGCCAACGCGCCCCAGGGCGACCAGACCTACGAGTGCTCGCGCATGACCGTCGTGCTCGACCCGCCGGGACGTCCCGGCCGCGGCACGCTCGGCATCGCGCTGATGCGCGTCGGCACCGGCAAGAGCGCGCTGGTCGTCGTGAACGACCCCGGCGGCGAGCCCGGCACGCTGAAGGCCGCGCGGCTCGCGGCGGCGTTGCCGAAGGAGGTCCTCAGCACGTACACGATCATCGGCATGGACCGCCGCGGCACGGGCCGTTCGGACGGCCTGTCGTGCGTTCCGCAGGCCACGCGCGCACAGCTCGTCGAGTACGACCCCGCCGAGACCGAGCAGTCGAACCTCGTCGTCGCCGCCGGTGAGGCGTCGCAGGAGTGCGTGCTCGACCTGGAGGGCAGGCTGACCGCGTTCGACTCGTGGCGCGCCGCCGCCGACCTGGAACGCCTCCGCGACTCCCTCGGCTCCGACCGCCTCAACGCCCTCGGCTTCGGCGAGGGCTCGCGCGTCATCACGACGTACGCGCAGCGCTACCCGAACCGCATCGGCCGCACCGTCCTCGACGGCGCCCCGGACCCGACGCTCGACCAGGTCGGCGTGCTCGAGTCCCGTGCCGTGGCGGCCGAAGCGACGTTCGAAGCGTTCGCCCGCGACTGCAAGACGCGCGGCTGCGCTCTCGCGAACCCCCGTGAGGACGTCTCCGCACTTCTCACCCAGCTGCGCAACGGACGCCTGCGCGGCGAGTACGTCGACCTGACCCCGGGCTCCGCGCTGAACGCGATCCTGCTGGGCCTCGCCGACCGGACTCGCTGGCCCGCGCTCGCCGACGCCGTGGTGAAGGCCCGCGCCGGCGACGCCTCCGGCCTGTTCGCCCTGCTCGACCCGGTGGTGAACGACCTCGACGAGAACCCTCCACGCTTCGACGCGGGCCTGATCATCGGCTGCAACGACACCTCCACCCGCATCCCGCCGGACCGGGTGAAGGCACTGGCCGCGGACTGGCAGGACAAGCACGCGCTGTTCGGCGCCGTGTTCGCCCGCCAGCTGCTGCACTGCAACCCGTTCCCGCCGCCCAAGGCCGAGAAGGTCGATGCGCTGAAGAGCGCGCCGCCGATCGTGGTGCTGAGCACGGCCAACGACGTCTCCACCCCCGCGCCGGGCACCGAGCACGCGGCGCAGCGGTTGCCGGGTGCGGTGCTGGTCGGGTGGCAGGGCAGCGGGCACGGCGCCCTGACGCTCTCGGGCTGTGCCACCACGGCCGTGAAGGACTACCTGATCGACGCGAAGGTGCCGTCGAACGGCACCGTCTGCCCGCCGTGATGGTCAGGCCCGTTGTCCCGCAACAGGTCTGCTGAGGCTTTACCGGCGGACATGGCGCAGGGAGCCTCTCGCGTGACCACAACGCGAGGGCTCCCCGCCCGAATCTCGTGTCAGCAGCTCGAACAGCAGCCGCAGCCGGGCCCCGTGCACCCGGAACAGCACCCACACGTACCCATCAGGGCCTCCCCGTCCTCCAAGCCGGACCTGCGCGGGACCTCCGCGCTCACCACGGTCCGCTCCGGCACCGGCCCTGGGAACCCCTCTCACCCGAACGCGTGCGGACAACCACCGGGGCGTCGCAGCGAGTGATACCGCTACGCGCCCAGCTCGTCCAGGGCCTTCTGGGCCGCCTCCAACTCGGCGCGCAACTGCTCCACGCGGGCCAGCTGCTGGGCACGCGCCGCGTTCAGGACGCCCTCGACGATCTCGGACACCTCGGGCGTGAGCAGCTTCGCGGCCTGCGCCACGGCGGCCGGGGACACCGGGGTCGGGCGGACCGCCTTGCGGCTGCCCTGCAACACCTCGACGGTCCACTCGCCCTCACCCGTCGTCACCAGTGTCACGGTGACCTCGGGCGTGGAGCCCTTGCCGGAGGCCTTGCGCGCGGCGGGCTTCGGCGCCGCCGCCTCGACCGGCGCCGGGGCGGGCTTCGGTTTGGGGGCCGCAGTCTTCACCGGCGCCTCCGGGACGTAGGGGTGGATGATCTCAGTCTCCCGCGACGGCTCCGGGGGCGCAGGGGGCGGGGTGGCCGGCTTCTTGCGCGGCGGGGGCTTCTCCAGCGTCAACTCGGCCGGGGAGAACGACATCTCGTCCTTCGACCCCGTGGGCCGGACCTGGATGAAGTCGCCCTCCTCGGGCTCGGTGAACGCGAGCAGCTTCGCCGACCTGCCCGCCTCCATGCCCACGGCGGCCGCTGTGAACCACACCATCGGCTGAGTGCCTTCGTTCAACTGCGAGCGCAGGCTGTCGACGTCCTCCGCCGACAACCCGCTCTTCTTCGCCATCGCGCTGCCTCCCCACCGTTCGAACACCTGTGCCCCAGCATGCCCTACACCCCTGACATTTCTGAGCACCGGGTCGCCGGCAAGATCATCAAGCGGCGCGGGGCGCGCTCAGGCCTCTTCGGCCTCTTCGGTCTCGACGACGCGAAGCCGGTATTCGCACCCGTACTCGACGGTGTACGACAGCTCGTACACGTGCACGATCTTGGGCCCGCCGTGCAGGTGCACGTACGTCACCGTCTGCTTCGGGACATCCGGCGTGGACGGCAGCGAGTCCACCCGGCCGTCGAGAGGACCGCCGACGTACCGGACGACATAGGGCTGTGACACGGCGACCTCCTCTCGCGCGTTTTGTCCAGTCTACGAGGTCGCGGCTTGGATCCGTCCCGATCCAGCCAGTTGGCTCACTCACGCCCCGAACCACCGCACGGCCAGGTCGTCGAACGTTTCGCCGGCAGGCATCCCACGCATGTACCACGGCATGTTCGAGTACACGTGCAACAGCGCGTAAGCCATCACACGCCGAGCGTCAGGAACCCGCCCATACGCTTCCACCAAGGCCTGCCAGCACCGGCGATCGCCTTTCGTCACGAAGACGCCGACGCTCGCGAACTCGTACTCGAACGCCCCGCGCACCGCCGGTTCGAAGTCGAACAGCCCGCTCAGCTCCCCCTCCCGCCACAACAGGTGCGCGCTCATCACCTCGGTGTGCACCAACACCGGCGGCTCGGCACCGAGGTCCACACCGCCGAGGAACTCCGGGATCTGCTCCAGCCACCGCTCACCCAGCCCACGCTTGCGTTGCTGCTCAACGCAAGCAGCCCGCCGCTGCGCCACGAACGCCGTCCAGTCCGCGGGCCCGAGCACCGCGGGGGGCTCGACGCCGTGCAACACCCGCAACACCTCACCGACCCGCGCGGCGACCTCCACGTCCGGCACATCGGGTTCCCTGCCGTGCAACCGCGACATCACCACGTACGCCCAGTCGTCGAGCAACCCCGTCGCGTGCAGCCGAGGCGTCGGCACGGGCAGCTTGCCGTGCAACGCCTCCATCACCGCGACCTCGACCGGCGCCTCGCCGTGGAACTGCGGCGGGAACAGCTTCAGCACCAGCTCGCCGCCGACGGCGAAGACGGGCAGCGAGCCCCCGGCGAACCGCACCACGTCACCGCGCAGGCCGAGGCGGTCGCGCAACGACTCGGCGCCGCGGACGGAAAGATCCATGCCGCGATCCTGCCCGACCACCGACGCGCGCGGGTCACTCCTGCTTGCGGGCCCGCGAAGGCTGCACCCGCATGGGCTCGCCCGGCATCTTCGGGTAGTCCGGCGGATACGGCATCTCCCCGCGCGGATCCGCCGCGTACCACTCCAGCAGGGTCTCGATCCCGAACGCCTCGGAATCCAGCGCGGCGTGCGGGTCCCCGCGCTCCTGCAGGTACTTCGGCACCGTCAGCACGTCGAAGTCGTCGGGATCCACAGTGGACAGCTCGTCCCAGGTGACCGGCGTCGAGACGGTGGCGCGGGCCGTTCCGCGCACCGACCAGGCCGAGGCGATGGTGCGGTCGCGCGCGGCCTGGTTGAAGTCGATGAAGACCCGTGAGCCGCGTTCCTCCTTCCACCACGCCGAGGTCGCGAGGGACGGCGCCCGCTTCTCCACCTCGCGGGCCAGGGCGATGACGGCGTGGCGCACGTCGACGAAGTCCCAGTCCGGGCGGATGCGCACGGCCACGTGGATGCCGCGGCCGCCGGAGGTCTTCGGGTAGCCGGTGAGGCCGGCGTCGGCCAGGACCTCGCGCAGCACCTCGGCCACGCGGGCGGCGTCGGAGAAGCCGGTGCCCGGTTGCGGGTCGAGGTCGATGCGCAGCTCGTCGGGGTGGTCGACGTCCGGCCGGCGCACGGGCCACGGGTGGAAGTCGAACGTGCCGAGGTTCGCGGCCCAGACGACCACCGCCTCGGAGGTCGGGCAGATCTCGTCGGCGGGGCGGCCGGAGGGGAAGCGGACCTGCACGGTCTCGACGTACTCGGGCGCGCCCTTGGGCACGCGCTTCTGGTAGAACGCCTCGCCCTCGACGCCGTCGACGTAGCGCTTCAGGACGACCGGGCGGTCGCGCAGCACGGACAGCAGGACCGGGGCGACGGTGCGGTAGTACTCGACCACCTGCCCCTTGGTGATGCCGCGCGCGGGGAAGTACGGCTTGTCCGGGTTGGACACCCGCACGAGCTGGTCACCGACTTCGAGCTCGATCGCCTTCGACTTGGCAGCCACGGGGAAACCCTAGAGGCCGCGCACGAACGCCGCGAGCGCCAGCTCGAAGCTGTCGCGGTCGAGCTCGCGGGCGACGCCGGGGAGCAGGTGGGCGCGGTCGAGGTGCGGGTAGCGGTCCGCGTAGTCGGCGGGGTCGGCGGAGAAACCGCTCGAGAACGAGCTCAGCGCCGAGCCGAACACGATGTACATCAGGCCGGCGGCGATCATCGTGGCCTCGCGGCGCGACCAGCCCGCGTCGACCAGCGCGCCGTGCAGGAGGTCGAGGCGCTGCAGCGACTCGGCGCGGCCCGCCGGGCCGTAGGCGAGGAACGGGACGATGTTGGGGTGCGACGACAGTGCCGCGCGGTACGAGCGCGCGCACCTGATCAGGCCTTCTCGCCAGCCGTCGGAGAAGCCCGTGACGTCGACCGTGGACAGGATGCTGGACGCGATGTCGTTGAGCAGCTGGTCCTTGGTGCGGACGTGCCCGTAGAGCGACGCGGCCTGCACGCCGAGCTCGGCGGCGAGCTTGCGCATGGACAGGCCGTCGAGGCCGTCGCGGTCGATGATGGCCAGGGCCACCGACCTGATGCGGTCGGGACTCAGCAGAGGGGTGCTCGGCCGGGGCATGTGAGTTAACCTAACACTGTTCGGTTAGTCGGGAGGGCCTGTGGATCTAACGCTTTCGGACGAACACCGGCAGCTCAGGGAGCTGGCCCGGCGATTCACCGACGACCGCATCGTCCCCCACGCCACGCGGTGGGACCGCGAGGAGGCCATCGACAGGGACCTCGTGCCGGCGCTGGGCGAGGTCGGGTTCCTCGGGCTCGGCATCGACGAGCGCTACGGCGGGTCCGGGGGCGACAACCTCGCCTACTGCCTCGTGCTCGAGGAGGTGGCGCGCGGCGACTCGGCGGTCAGGGGGATCATCTCCGTCTCGCTCGGGCTGGTCGCGAAGTCGATCGCGCGGCACGGCACCGAGGAGCAGAAGCAGCGCTGGCTGCCCGGCCTCACGTCGGGCTCGCAGGTCGGGTGCTTCGCGCTCACCGAACCCGGCACCGGCAGCGACGCGGGCAGCCTCGTCACCAAGGCCGCGAAGACCGGCGGCGGCTACCGCATCACCGGCCGCAAGGTCTTCATCACCAACGGCACGTGGGCGGACGTCGCACTCGTGTTCGCGAGGACCGGCGGACCGGGCCCGAAGGGCATCTCGGCGTTCCTCGTCCCCACCGACTCCGAGGGTTTCCACGCCACCGAGATCAAGGGCAAGCTCGGCATGCGGGGCCAGGCCACCGCCGAGATCACCCTCGACGACGTCGAGGTGCCCGACGACGCCCTGCTCAGCGACCAGGGCTTCAAGCTCGCGATGGGCGCCCTGGACAAGGGCCGGATGTCCGTCGCGGCGGGCTGCGTCGGTGCCGCCAGGGGTGCGCTGGAAGCCGCGCTCCGGTACGCCGGGGAACGCGAGCAGTTCGGCAAGCCCATCGCGGGGTTCCAGCTCGTGCAGGAACTCCTCGCCGACATGGCCGTGGAGACCGACGCCGCGAGGCTGCTGACCTGGCGCGTCGCCGACCTCGCCGACAGGGGTCAGCCGTTCGGCACCGAGGCGTCCATGGCCAAGCTGTTCGCCAGCGAGGCCGCGGTGAAGGTCGCCAACAACGCCATCCAGGTCTTCGGCGGCTACGGCTACATCGACGAGTACCCGGTGGGCAAGTACCTCCGGGACGCCCGCGTCACCACCCTCTACGAGGGCACCAGCCAGATCCAGAAACTGCTCATCGGCCGCGCGCTCACGGGCGTGAACGCGTTCGTCTGAAAGGAAAGCAATGGACTTCACGCTCGACGAAGAGCAGAAGGAGATCCGCGACTGGGTGCGGACCTTCGTGCGCAAGGAGATCGTCCCGCTCGAGCCCGAGGTGCTGCGCCGCGAGCGCGCGGGCCGGCCGGGTCTGGGCCGGGACGAGCTGAAGGCGTTGCAGGACAAGGCCAAGCAGGCCGGGTTCTTCGGCGTGCTGACGCCGCAGGAGTACGGCGGCATGGGCCTCGGCGCGATGATGACCGCGCTCATCGAGGCGGAGCTGGGCCGCAGCTTCGTGCCGTTCCGCTTCGGCGGTTACGCGGACAACATCCTGTTCCACGGCAACGAGGAGCAGAAGCAGCGCTACCTGCTGCCGACGATCTCCGGCGAACGCGTCTCGTGCTTCGCGATCACCGAGCCGGGCGCCGGCAGTGACGCGAAGGCCATCCGCACGTCCGCCGTCCGGGACGGCGACGAGTGGGTGATCAACGGCGAGAAGACGTTCATCACGCAGGGCAACGAGGCCGACTTCGTGATGGTGTTCGCCGTCACCGACAAGGAGAAGGGCGCCGACGGCGGCGTCACGTGCTTCCTCGTCGACCGCGACATGGGCTGGAAGTCCGAGCCGATCCCGACCATGGGCCAGTGGGGCCCGGCGGCGCTCGTGTTCGACAACGTCCGCGTGCCGCACGAGAACATCCTCGGCGAGGAGGGCAAGGGCTTCCACCTGGCGATGCAGTGGATCGGCCAGGGCCGCTACCTGCTGCCCGCCCGCGCGCTCGGCAGCGTCGAGCGGCTCGTCGAGATGGCGGTCGAGCAGGCCCGCAACCGCGTCACGTTCGGCAAGCCCATCGCCGAGTACCAGGCCATCCAGTGGATGATCGCCGACTCCGCGGTCGAGATCGAGGCGCTGCGCTGGCTCGTGCTGCACGCCGCGTGGCTCGTCGACCAGAAGCAGGACTCGCGGCAGGCGCAGTCGATCGCCAAGCTCTACGGCGGCATCAAGGCCAACGAGATCGTCGACCGCGTGCTGCAGATCCACGGCGGCATGGGCTACACCCGCGAGCTGCCGATCGAGCGCTGGTACCGCGAGCTGCGCCTGCTGCGCATCTACGAGGGCACCGACGAGATCCAGCGCCGCACGATCGCGCGCAACCTGCTCAAGGGCCACGCGAGCGTGCGGGGCACGCTCGGCTAGCTTGAGCTCGTGCTCGACCACGGCATCCTCGGCGTCGTCGACCGGCAGGTCCGCACCTGGTCGGTCCGCGACGCCGAGGTGTACGCGGCGGCCGTGGGCGGCTTCTCCCCCGCGTTCGCCATCCCGCTGCTGCAGCACGGTGGCCCGCAGCTCGGCCTGACCGGCGCCGACATGACCCGGGTCCTGCACGCCGAGCAGTCGCTGTGGCTGCACCGAGGGCTTCACCCGGGCCTCCCGGTGACCGTCACCAAGACGGTCGAGAACATCTACGACAAGGGCTCGGGCGCCCTGGTCGTCAGCAGGTGGGAGTCGGAGTTCGCGACCACCCGGTCGTCGTGCTTCGTCAAGGGCGAGGGCGGTTTCGGCGGTGAACGCGGCGAGACCCGCGAGTTCACCGTTCCCGGCGAACCGCCGGAGGCCGGCTTCTTCCAGACCGCGGGGAACCAGGCGCTGCTGTACCGCGAGACCGGTGACGTGAACCCGATGCACACCGACCCGGAGTTCGCCCGGCGCGCCGGGTTCCCCGGGCCGATCCTGCACGGCCTCTGCACGCTCGGGATCACCGTGCGCGGCCTCGACTTCACCGAGCTGCACGCCCGCTTCACCGCCCCCGTCCTGCCGGGCGACCTGCTGCGGGTCGAACGCTGGCCCACCGGCGAGTTCCGCACGCTCGTCGACGGGAAGCAGGTCCTCATCGGAACGGTTCGGCTTTCCGAAGCGGGGCGCGGCCCGGAGGTTCGCACGATCGTGTCATGAGTGGTGCCCTGGCAACCGTGGACTCCGGGATCGAACCGGTGCGCGTGGCGGTGGAGTCCCGAGACCTGATCAGCGCGGCCGGTGTGACGCACCTGCTGAACAGCTCACCGCGGGTGCGGGTGGTCCAGGACCGCTCCGCCGCGCAGGTGCTGCTGGCCCTGGTGAACGAGCTGTGCGCCCAGCAGGCCGCCCGGCTGCGGGCCTGCGGTTCCCCCCGGATCGTGGTGATCGCCGCGCGCGTGCACGACCTCACCCCGTCCATCGCCGCCCAGGCCGGGCTGCCGGTGCCCCTGCGGCGCGCCGACGTCAACGCCGAACGCCTGGTCAAGCTGCTCGTCGGCGGCCAAGCCGTGCAGGAGCGGTCCCCGGTGCTGAACGACCGCGACCTGCGGCTGCTGCGGCTGCTGGCCGACGGCGCCACGATCGCCGAGGTCGCCGCACGGCTGTTCTGCTCGGAACGGACCGTGAAGTACGCGCTGCACCAGCTCCTGGAACGGTTCGGTCGGCGCAACCGGGTGCACGCGGTGGCGTGGGCCTTGCGCTCCGGCCTGCTCTAGCCGGAACCGAAGACGGACGAGAGCTGCACCCGCCTGCCGATCCCGGCCTTGCGGTAGACGCGGGTCAGGTGCAGCTCGACCGCCCGCCGCGTCACGCCGAACCGCTCGGCGATCTCCCGGTTCGTCCGCCCTTGCAGCGCCAGCAGGACGATTCGCGACTCGTGCGGCGTCAGCTCGTCCCACGCCGCCGGGCGCACCGGCCGTGCGGGACGGGACAGGGCCGCCCTCGCCTGCTCCACCACCTCGGTGGCGCCGGCCCGTTCGGCGTCGGCCACGGCGGCACGCGGCGAGCCCAGCGCGAGATGCATGCGGGCGCGCTGGTGCAGCAGCAGGTCGCACGTCCACGCAGGCGGCAACGTGCCGGTGTACCCCAGTCGCACCAGCACCTCCCGGGCATCACCCGGCCGTCGAGCGTCCACACAGGACGCCACGAAGGCCGCTGCTCCCAGCGCCGCGCAGCCACGTGACGGTGACGCCCCGGCCAGCTCGCCCAGGAGCCGCGACACCTCGGCGTGGTCCCCGCGAGCCCGGTGCGCCCACATCACCCACGCGGTCAGCCAGTCCTGCTCCGCCCCCACGAGCCTCGGCCGCACCAGCGGCGCCAGCTCCAGCAGCACGTGCTCGGACCCGGTGCGCAGCAGCGCGAGCCCGGCGAGCGCGAGCGACGGCACCACCGGCCCGCTCGGGGGAAGCGAGCGCAGCACCCGTTCCGGATCAGGCGGGACGACCGGCGTTTCGCCGAGGCTCAGCACGTCCTCGTCGCACTGCCAGTCGAGGACCACCGCGTCGACCCACGCGCGGGCGAGGGGCCGCTGCCGGGCGAGCTCGCCGGCCCGGGGCGCGATCCCGCAGCGCAGGTGCAGCTCCGCCATGGCCACCGCGACCTCCCCCGCGACCCCGGCGTCCAGCGGCTCCCGCACCGCGGCGCGCAGGCACCGGACCGCGTGCTCAGGCCGTCCGGCAGCCCGGTGCAGCCGTGCCGCGCCGAGCAGCAGCGGAGCCACCCACGACGCCTTCAGCGGTTCCGCGCACGCCACGACGTGCTCGGCGACAGCGGCCGGTGGGTCGCTCCGCCGGTGCATCACCTCCGCCGCGGCGCGATGCAGGAGTTCCCGCGGCTCGGGCGCCATCTCGTGCCGGATCGCGTGGCGCAGCGCCGGCGACCGGACCCGCATCGGCTCACCGCGGGCGAGGCGGGCGTCGACGAGCCGTTCGAACGCGGCCAGCGTCCGGAACGACCCCGTCCCCGCCACCTCGCCCAGCACGTCCAGCGACGCGGTCCCCAGCACCGAGAGCGCCCGCGCGACCGCCACCGCGTCGGCGTCCAGCGCCTCCCAGCTCCGCCGCACCGCCCGCAGCAGGCGCGGCAGCCTCAGCCCGGGCAGCAGAGCGCGCAACGAGGACACCGACACGTCCGCGACGACGTCCAGGACGTCGCTCAGCACACCGGGGGCCCCACCGCTGAACTCGAAGCACAGCTGCGTGAGCTCCGGCGAGACCTCGGCGCCGCACCGGCGCCGGAGCAGCTCGGCCACCGCCGGGGCCCCGACCGGCCCCACGGGCACCCGCACGGCGTCCACGACCGGCAGGGTGTCCGGATCGCAGTCCCCCGCCACCAGCACCGCGCCCCGGAACCGCGCCAGCCGCTCGGTCTCCTCCCCGGACAGCCGCTCGACGTCGTCCACCACGAGCACCGTGCGGCTGTCGGCCCCGGCCTGCGCCCTCAGCCCGCGCACCGGCCGCAGCCCGCTGCGCACCGCGATCGACGACGCGATCGACAACAACGCGCTCTTGCCCATACCAGTCGCGCCAAGCACAACGCACGACCGCACACCACTGCTGATCGCGTCCGTCAAGACGGCGATCTCCCGCTCACGCCCCACGAGCAGGCCGCCCGCCCGGCGCGCGGCGGCGTCGACGAGGCCGGGACGAGGTGGGGCGACCATGCCGTCCAGCAAATCGCCCTCGACCGCGCGGGACCATGCAGAAGCACCGGCAGAAGTTCGCCGGTTCTGCCCCTTCGCACAGCACCGGTGACCGCTCTTCAGGGCATGAACGCGAAACCCGCTCGACCAATCGGTCGGTGATGACCGTGAACCGTTCCGGCTCCCGCCACGTGTTCCTCTAGGTAGGCACGCGCACACTCGGGAGTCCCCCATGCGGGTCACATCACGCACCGTCTTCGACTTCGTCCGGCCGGACGGCACCACCGCGCCGGTCGAGACCGAGCTGGTCTACCGGGCGGACGACCCGTTCGCGGTGACCATGAGGTTCCGCGCGGGCGGCTCGGTGGCCACCTGGGTCGTGGGCAGGGACCTGATCTCCGAGGGCATGGCCGCGGCGGCGGGCGAAGGCGACGTGCGGCTGCGCCCGGTCACCGGCCGCGTGCTGCTGCTGGAGCTGATCTCGGACCGGCAGGTCACGGTGTTCCGGGTGCCGGCGGGCACGCTGCGGAAGTTCCTGGGCGCGACCCACGAGCTGGTGCCGCCCGGCTCCGAGCGGTTCGACGCCGACGCATTCCTGAGCACCGTCCTGCGCTAGCCCGTCACCTCGCGGACAGGTGCTCCCGCACCTCGGCGGCGATCTCGCGCGTGGCGTCGGTGTCCCACCGCTCGCACACCGCGAGCGAGTCGCGCAGATGCCGCCGCGCCGCGCCGTGGTCGCCCCGTGAGGCGGCGTTGTCGGCGAGCGCGCGCAGGATCTCGATCTCGCCGAGCCCGTCACCGATCGCCCGGAACCCCTCCAGCGCCCGCGCCAGGTCGTCGTCCGACGCGTCCAGGCACCCGGCGGCACGATGGGCCAAGGCGCGATGCAGCAACGTGCGCGCAAGCCACGACCTCATGTGCGCACGCCGGTAGACGTCCTCGGCCTCGATCAGCACCACAACGGCCTCGTCCGCCCTGTCGGCGTCCATCAGCGCGAGGCCGAGCCATCCGAGCGTGCGACCGAGGGCGGAGAAGTCGTAGATGCCGCGGGCATAGGCGCGTTGCTCCTCCGCCACTTCTTCGTGCGCGGTCACGGCGGCGATCGGACGGCCCATCAACCGCCACAGCACGCCGAGCACCGACCGCGCGTAGTGCTCGTCCCCGGGCTCGCGCATCGACGCGATCGCCTTCAGGCACACGCGTTCCGCCTCGTCGAACTGGCCGAGCCCGCTGTGGGCGGCCGACGCGACGAGCCACACCCAGCCGAGGTGCCCTGTCTCCCCCGACTCCTCGGCGAGCCGCGCGGCGCGGGTCAGCACCTCCAGCGCCGGGCCCGACCGGCCGGCCACGTCGAACAGCACCCAGCCCAGCTGGGCGAGGACCACGATCTCCTGCCACGGCTCGTGCGCGGACGCGAGAGCAGCGCGGTAGACGCGTTCCCAGAGCAGGCCCGGTTCGATGGCGGCGTAGTGCGACAGGGCGATCACAGCGCGGGCCACGTCGTCGTGCAGGCCCCTGGCCTGCGCCCGGTCGACGATCTCCGGCAGCAGGTCGCGGTGCTCGTCGAGCCACCGCCTCGCCGCCACCACGTCGGGGAACGCCCTGCCCCGCGGGCGGACGCGCCGGGCGTCCCCCGTCTGTCCGAACAGGACTCCCGCCGCCACGGTCGACTCCAGCAGCCAGGAGAGCATCCTGCGGTGCGCGTCGTCGTCAGTGGCGTCGATCAGGCCGTTGGCGAACGTCCGGACGAGGCCGTGCATCGCGTAGCCGTGCTCGTCCGGGTCGAGGAGGCTGACGTCGGTGAGCTCCTCCAGCACCTGCCCGGCCTCGGCGGCGGTGACGCCGGCCAGCTCCGCGGCGAGGTCCGGGGTCACGTGGGTGCCGACGAGCAGCCCGAGCCGCCGGAACACCAGGCGCGCCGTCTCCGGCAGGTGCGCGAGCGACACCTCGAACGCGCCGCGCACGTCGAGGTCGCCCGCCGTGAGCGCGGCGAGGCGGCGTTCCTCGATCTGCTCGACGAGGTGGCGCAGGGGCCAGCGCGGGCGGCTGGCGAGCCGGTTGCCCGCGATCCGCAACGCGAGCGGCGACTCCCCGCACAGCCGGACGAGCGTCCGCGCGGCCTCGCGGTCGGCCTCGACGCGGTCCGCCCCGACGATCGACGCGAGCAGGTCCAGGGCGGAGGGTTCCGCGAGACCGCCGAGCCGGATCCACGTGGCGCCCGCCAGGCCGGCGAGGCGGTGGCGGGACGTGACGATCGTGAGGCACCGCGGATCGGCCCCGAGTGTGCGGACCTCTTCCTCCGTGCGCGCACCGTCGAGCACGAGCAGCAGGCGCTTACCCGCGACCAACGACCGGTAGAGCCGCGTCTGGCCGTTGACGTCCTCCGGCACGTGCTCGGCGGGCACACCGAGGTCTCTCAGCAGCCGCTGGAGCGGTCGCTGAGAACCTTCGAGGTCGACGAGCAGCTGTCCGTCCGGAAACCGGCCCTCCAGCAGATGCGCGGCCCTCACCGCGAGGCTCGTCTTGCCGGTGCCCGCCGCGCCGTGGACCACCACGAGGCCGTGGGGCTTGCCCGCGATGGTGTCGAGTTCGGCGTCGCGGCCCACCAGGTCGGCGACGTACATCGGCAACGACCGGACGGGGCTCGTCAGCGCGACCCCGCCGGTCCGCGCGAGGCGGCGCAGCTCGGCGCGGTCGCGTTCGCCGAGGTCCAGCGCGTCGAGCAGGGCTTCGGTCGTGCGGCGCTGCGGTGACCGGGCACGGCCGCGTTCCATGTCGCTGATCGCGCGGACGCTGACACCGGACCGCTCGCTGAGCTCCTCCTGGCTGAACCCGGCGTTCCTGCGGTGCCGCACGAGCCGGTCGCCGAACGTCATGCCCCGAAGCTAGTGGTTCAGGCTCGTGAGCATCTGCGCACACACGCGGGAGAGGTGGCGGCGCATCACCGCGGACGCCTTGGCCGCGTCGCCGTCCGCAACGGCCCGGACGAGCTCGTCGTGGTCGTCCAGCGACGCGTGCTGGTGCGGTGGGTCGTCCTCCAGCGCGCTGCGCAGGAGCACCACGCGTTGCTGCACGAGCCGCACCTGCTCCGCGATGCGCGGGCTGCGGGCCGCATCGAGCAGCGACTGGTGGAACGCGAGGTCGAGCCGGTACGGGAACGGCTGCCCCGCCCGGTAGTTGCGGCGGCTCTCCGCGCAGACCTCCTGCAGCCGCACCAGGTCGACGTCGGTCCGCCGGGACGCCGCCAGCTCGGCCGCCGCGCACTCCAGGGCGGTGCGCAGCTCGAACAGGGCCTTGACGTCCTCGGGCGTGGCATCGGGCACGAACGCGCCGCGGTGGGGCACCAGCATCAGCAGCCCCTCGGAGGCGAGGTGCCGGATCGCCTCGCGCAACGGGCCGCGGCTGATGCCGAGCTTCTGCGCGACCTCGACCTCGTTGACCCGCGAGCCCGGCGCGATCTCGCCCGTCAGCACCTGTTCGCGCAGGACGTCCACGGCCTGCCCGGCCAGGCTGAGGTGCAGCGGGGGTGTCACCTTCGTCTCCTGATCTGGACGGCACCGGCCGTCCTCCCGCTAAGCTAGCGAACGTGTCAACTGTCGACAGTTGGCAGTTTTCGGGTGCGAAAGGGGCGACATGGGACACGAAGTGGTGGCAGAGGTCTGGCGGGGCGACTTCCTCGAGTCGGTGCACCACGGCACCGTCGTCGCCACCGACGCGTCCGGCGCCCCGGCCCTGTCCGTCGGCAGGCCGGACGACATCACGTTCCCGCGCTCGTCCAACAAGCCGCTCCAGGCCCTCGCGATGCTGCGCAGCGGCCTCGACCTCGACGGCCCGCTGCTCGCGCTCGCCTGCGCCTCCCACTCGGGAGAGGACTTCCACGTGGCCGGCGCCCTGGAGATCCTCTCCTCGGCCGGCCTCGGCGAGGAAGCCCTCCGGTGCACGCCCGACCTGCCCCTCGGCGAGCAGGCCCGCGCCCGGCACCTCGCCCGGGGCCTCGCCGCCGCGCCGAAGTACATGAACTGCTCGGGCAAGCACGCCGCCATGCTCGCCACCTGCGCCGTCAACGGCTGGTCGACGGAGGACTACCTCGACCCGGCGCACCCGCTGCAGGTCGCGACCCGCCGCACGATCGAGGACGTGGCCGGCGAGCCCGTCGCCCAGGTGGGCGTGGACGGCTGCGGCGCCCCGATCTTCGCCATCAGCCTCACCGGCCTCGCCCGCGCGTTCGGCCGCCTCGCCAGCGCCACCCCCGGCACGCTGGAGCACCGCGTCGCCGCCGCGATGAACGCCCACCCGGAGTGGGTCGGCGGCACCGGCCGTGACGTCACGGCCCTGATGGGCGCCCTGCCCGGCGTCATCGCCAAGGACGGCGCCGAGGGCGTCTACGCCGTGGGCCTCCCCTCCGGCGAGGGCGTGGCGCTGAAGATCGCGGACGGCTCGTCGCGCGCCCGTGCCGTCGTCGTCATCGCGGTGCTCAAGCGCCTCGGGGTGGACGTGAGCGCGGTCGAGGACCTCGCCACCGTCCCGGTCCTCGGGCACGGCCGCGCCGTGGGCGCCGTCAAGCCGTCGCTCGCGCTCGCGGGCTGACCAAGCCACTAAACTGGGGCCCATGGGCGATCCGAAGGACGAGGACGAGAAGTTCCAGGAGGAACTGATCGGCCTCGACCCGCACGACCCGGAGACGAAGGCGTTCGCGGACCACCTGGACCGGATGCAGCGGCAGCGTCCCGGCTACACCGTCGAGGGCTACCTCGACGGTGTGCGGGACTTCGCCGACTCGGCGAACCGCACGACGGGGCACCAGCGGCTCGTCGCCGTCATCGTCGTGGGCCTGTTGCTGCTGGGCGTCCTGCTCACGATCTGGTTCGCGCTGGGCGACATCCTCACCATCATCTTCTGACCCGGACGAGAACGAGTTCTCAACGAGGTCTTACGACCTCGCACGGGAAACGTCGCGCCGGGAAGCCTCACGAGCGCGTCGGCGTTATAAAGAGACATGGAACCTGTTGTCGGCGCCACCCCCAAAGTCGTGCGATCCGAAGAGGAATGGCGCACGCTGCTCAACCCCGCCGAGTTCGCGGTGCTGCGCCAGGCCGGCACCGAGCGTCCGTGGACCGGCGAGTACACCGAGACCAAGACCGAGGGCGTCTACGAGTGCCGTGCGTGCGGGGCCGAACTGTTCCGCAGCGACACCAAGTTCGACTCGCACTGCGGCTGGCCGTCGTTCTTCTCGCCGCTGGCCGGTGACTCGGTCATCCTGCGCGAGGACCGCACCCTCGGCATGAAGCGCGTGGAGGTGCTCTGCGCGGCCTGCCACAGCCACCTCGGGCACGTCTTCGAGGGCGAGGGCTACCCCACCCCGACGGACCAGCGGTACTGCATCAACTCGGTTTCCTTGAAACTCGTTCCGTCCGAATAGGAGACTGCAGGAGGAGTCCGGTCGACCGGACCGGACCGACCTGGGAGGCACCATGAACTTCTTCGGTACCGACGGTGAAGGCTCCAGCGGAGTCGACGGCGGCTCGTCGAGCTAGTCGAGGCGCCTCGTCCGCCGACCGGTGACGGGCAACCCTAAGGCTTCGTCAACAAGCCTTGTGGGGCTGTGGCGCGGACCACACCATGAACGCACCGAAGCACATTCGGGGCAGTTCAGGGGGTGGGTCGCATGAAGGCTTGGGGGTTGTCCGGACCGGAGTTCCTCCAGTTGTACTGGATCGGGCTGGCACTGGCGGTGCTGGTCGCGATCGTCGTCCGGGTACGCGTGCGGGCGGGTCACGGCGACCAGCCCGTGCGCTCCCTGGACATGGACGAACTCGCCTACCTCGCAGGCGGTCCGAGGCGCGTGGTCGAGACGTCCCTCGCGCGCCTGCTCACCGCGGGTGAGCTCCGCACGTCCCGGCGCGGCACGGTGCAGGTGACGTCCACCACGCACTCGGTGAACCCGGTGGACCGCGCGGTGGTGACCGACGGCCAGCGCTACACCAACCGCACGGTCAACCTGATGATCCCGGCCGTCGCCCAGGACGACGCGGTCACCGCGATCGGCCGGCGGCTCGAGGACATGGGCCTGGTCGTGCACCCGGCCGTCGCCAAGAGCGCGCTGCACAAGGGGTGTGCCGCGTTGTGGGTCCTGCTGGCGATCGGTGTCGCCCGCTGGGTCAACGGCATCGCGATCGGCGCGGACATCGGCTGGCTCTCCGTCCAGCTCGTCCTGACGGTCCTGCTGATCGTGCTCCTCACGCGGCGCGGCAAGCACATCCGCACCGCCAAGGGCACCAGGGTGCTGGAGGCCGCCCGCGGCGCCCGCACCAGGGCGGCGAGCGGGGACGAGGCCCTCTACGCGGGCGCGGCCGGAGCGGTTCTCTTCGGCGGCCTCGGCGTGTACCCGGACCTGGCGGTGCGCAGCTCGCTGCTCGCCTCGTCCTCCACCACGTCGGCGACCACCGGCTACAGCGGGTGTTCGTCCAGCTCTTCCTCGTGTTCGAGCGGCAGCAGCTGCGGCGGGGGCGGTGGGTGCGGTGGCGGCTGCGGCGGGGGCAGCTGAGCCGTCTCCCCCTTGTTCTTTTCAGGTAACGCGAGGAACCCAGGGGTAGATCTCACGTCGAAGAAGCACAGGCACCAGTGAGGGGAGTGCTGATGTCCACGCCTTCGACACCGCAGCGGACCACGTGGACCGCGGAGGAGATCGGGTTCCTGGCAGGGGGACCGGGCAGGGCGGCGGAAGCCGTTCTCGCCCGGCTGATGGACGGCGGTCTCGTGCGCGTCTCCCGCGAGGGACTCGTGACCGCCGTCCACCAGAACACCTACGGCGCCACCAGTCCTCTGGAGGCGTACGTCCTGGCGGGACTGCACGGGACGCCGCGGCCGGTCCAGCAGGTCGTGCAGGTGGCGATGACGAGCCACGAGATGGGCGCGCTGCACCAGAGCCTCGTCGCCCGCGGGGTGGTGCGCTCCTCGTGGGGCAGGCCCCGCGGCGGCAAGACCGCGTTGCGGGTAGTGCTGTTCCTGATGGCGTTCGCCTCGTTGTTCGTGGCGCTCGCGGTCGAACCCCTGGTGCTCGTGCTGACGGGCATGGTGCTGGTGACCGCGCTCCTGTTGCGGGACAAGGGCAGACTCACGGCGAACGGCAAGATCGTGGTGCGGTACGCGTTCAGGTCGACGAGCAGCAGTGCGGACGCGGTGGCGTTGTTCGGGTTGCGGCGGGGCAAGCAGCGCGCGGTCAAGTCCTCCGGTTCGTCCACTTCGCACGTCGGCAGCGGTTGCGGCTCCTACGACTGGAGCCACCACAGCTGCGGCGGCTCGTCGAGCTGCTCCAGCGCGAGCAGTTGCGGTTCCAGCAGTTGTTCGAGCAGCAGCAGCTCGAGTTCGAGTTGCGGCAGCTCCAGTTCCAGCAGCAGTTGCAGCAGCTCCAGCAGTTGAGGGAGAACTGATGGTGACTCCGACGACCTCCCGGGCGACGGTCCTGTCCCCCGAGGAGATCGGCTTCCTGACGGCGGGACCGGGCAGGGCGGCCGAGACCGCTCTGGCCCGGCTGCTCGACGCCGGCGTGGTGCGGGTCGCGCGCGACGGCCGGGTGTCCCCCGTGCACCAGAGCGGCGGCGGCGTCACGGTGGTCGAGACGCGCATGCTCGGCCGGCTCACCAAACCCGTGCAGTTCGGTCAGGTGGTGCAGGCCTCCGCGAACAGCCTGGAGATGCGGGTGCTGCAGCAGGGGCTGCGCGAGCGGAAGCTGATCCGCAACCCCCGTCCCCGGATGCGGCTGTGGTGGATCTTCCTGGTGATCGGGTCGTTCCTCGCTCTGGCCGCCATCACCGAGCCGACCCTGCTCGTAGGCACCGCGGCGCTGTTCGGGGCCTCCTGGTGGTCGTTCGGCGCTCGTCCGGTCACCAGGGCGGGCAGGGCGGCGATGGAGGGCGTGACGGCGGACGACAGGGTGCTCACGGTCGCGCTGCACGGCTTCCGCGGCCGGGTCGGCGACCGGAACGCCGGCGACCTCTTCGGACTGCCGCAGAGCGTCGTCCGGACGGTCCCGCGCAAGAAGAGGAAGCGCACCGAGGACGACAGGTGCGGCAGCTGCGGGAGCGGGTGCGGCAGCAGTTCTTGTGGTAGCAGTGGGTGTTCGTCGGGCAGCAGCAGCTGCGGTGGCGGCGGTTGTGGCGGCGGCGGAGGGGGCGACTGATGGCGGGGATCGAGGACCTGGGTGTCGGCATCGGCTGGCGCTCGGAGATCGACCTGACCGTGGAACGGCTGCCCGGCGTGGACTTCGTCGAGGTCGTCGCCGAGAACCTCCACATCGGACACCTGCCGGAGTCGGTCACGCTGCTGCTGGAGCGCGGAGTTCCGGTGCTCCCCCACGCCGTGTCGCTGTCGCTGGGCGGTGCCGACGAGGTCGACCTGCACCGGGTCGAGCACCTGGGCGCCGTCGCCGAGGCCGTCGGGGCGCCGATGGTCAGCGACCACGTGTGCTTCGTGCGGGCGGGCGGGCTCGACTCCGGCCACCTGATGCCGGTGCCGCGCACCAGGGACGCGCTCGACGTGCTCGTCGCGAACGTCAAGCTGGCCCAGGCGAACCTGCCGGTGCCGCTCGCGCTCGAGAACGTCGCCGCGCTGCTGGAGTGGCCGGACGGCGAGCTGTCCGAGGGCCAGTTCCTCGCCGAGCTCGTGGAGCGCACGGACTGCTGGCTGCTCGTCGACGTCGCAAACCTCTACGCCAACGCCCGCAACATCGGCACGGACCCGGAGCGGTTCCTCGACGAGATCCCGCTCGAACGGCTGGCCTACGTGCACGTGGCCGGCGGCGAGCAGCACGGCGACATCTACCACGACACGCACGCCCACGCGGTCCTGCCGGAAGTCCTGGAAGTGCTGGACGAACTGTGCTCGCGGGTCAGCCCTCCGGGCGTTCTGCTGGAACGCGACGACAACTACCCGTCCGACGCGGAGATCGAGGCGGAACTGGCCGCGATCCGCGCCGTCGTGGACAAGCACCGTGGCTGAAGTCGTGAACGAGGACGACGTCCCCGCCGCCCGCGCGAGGCTCGCCGCCCGGCAGGCCGAGCTGTTGACCGCGCTGCTCGCGAACGGACCGGCCCCGGCGGGATTCGACGAACAACGCCTCGCCGTCGAACGGCGCGCGTTGCTGTCGAAGCGACGCGGCATCGTGCGGATGCTCGGCCCCGCTGTCGCCGACGAGCTCGGCGAGCGGTTCCGGCCGCTGTTCGACGCCTACGCCGTCGAACACCCACGTCGAGCGGGGTCACGCGCCCGCGAGGACGCCGCATCGTTCGCGGAATGGTGCCGCGCCGCGGGTGAGTTGTCGGCGAAGCGCAAGGCTCGCTGGAAGTTCTGGCAGTCGAACTGATCGACCCGGAGGGGTCCCGGCCGCCCGCTCCGGACGGCCTGGACCGCCCTCACGGCAGGTTCAGGACCAGCTCGGCGGCCGGGACGCGGGTGCCCGTGTAGAAGGGGATCTCCTCGCGCACGTGCAGACGGGCCTCGGTGCCGCGCAGGTGGCGCATGAGGTCGACGATGCGGTGCAGCTCGTCCGCCTCGAACGCCAGCAGCCACTCGTAGTCGCCGAGGGCGAACGACGCGACGGTGTTCGCGCGCACGTCCGGGAAGTCGCGGGCCTCCTTGCCGTGGTCCGCCAGCATCTTGCGGCGGTCCTCCTCCGGCAGCAGGTACCACTCGTAGGACCGCACGAACGGGTAGACGCACACGTACTTGCGCGCCTCCTCACCCGCGAGGAACGCGGGGATGTGGCTGCGGTTGAACTCCGCGGGGCGGTGCAGGGCGACCTGCGACCAGACCGGCGTGGAGACCTTGCCGAGCGGCGTGCGGCGGAAGCCGGTGTACGCGGCCTGGACCTGCTCGATCTCCTCGGCGTGCCACCAGATCATGTAGTCCGCGTCGGCGCGCAGACCGGCCACGTCGTAGACACCGCGGACGACGACGCCCTTGCCCTCCAACGCGTCCAGGTAGTCCTGGGTCTCGCTGGCCGCCGCCGAACGGTCGTCCGGAAGCTTGCCGGGTTCGACCCGGAACACCGACCACATCGTGTAGCGGATGGTGTCGTTGAGCTCGTTGTAGTTCAAGCGCGCCATACGTCCATCTTGGCACGGTCCTCTCAGCGGCGAACGCGGCCCAGCAGGTGTGCTGCGACACGGGCGGCGGCCGCGTCCGCGGTCGCGATGCACGCCGGCACGCCCACGCCGTGCAGCGTGGCTCCCGCGACGGCGAGGCCCGGCACGTCGGCGATGCCGCGCTCGATGGTGTCGACGAGGTCGACGTGGCCGACGCCGTACTGCGGCAGCCCGCCGCCCCAGCGCTGGACCACGTAGTCGATCGGCGCTTCCTTGACGCCGGTCAGCTCGTGGAGGTCGTTGCGGACGGCCTTGACGAGGTCGGCGTCGCTGCGTTGCAGGAGCGCCGTCTCGCCGTGCCGCCCGACCGAGCCGCGCAGGATCACGGGTTCGCCGTAGTGCGCCCACTTGCGGCTGGAGAACGTGAAGGCCTTGGCGGTGAACGGGGTGATGCGGTCGGAGTACCGCTCCCCCTCCGCGATCAGCACGCCGGAGCGGTCCGGCAGCACGGTGCCCGGCGGCAGGGCGAGCGCGACGACGGCCATGGAGGCCACCTCGACCTTGCCGTACGCGGCGGACACCTGCGGGGCGATCTCGTGCAGCAGCTTGCGCGCGGACGGCGCGGGGACCGCGAGCACGACGCCGTCGCACTCCAGGTACTCCGGGGTCGCGGCCGAGCCGATCTCGAGGCGCCAGCCGTCGCCGAGCCACGACAGCACCCGCACCGGCAGGCCCAGCCGCACCTCGGGCTTCGCGACCTCGGCGAGCCGGTCGACGAGCGACGAGACGCCGTTCGCCAGCGACGCGAACACCGGCGGGCGGACCGCGCGGGGCTGCGGTGGCGCGGGCATCGTCATCGCGGCGGCCGCGAGCAGCGACCCGACACCCTTGTCGAGCAGCGTCGCGATCTGCGGCATCGTGGCGCGCAGGCCGAGCTCGTCGGCGCGGCCCGCGTAGACACCGCCGAGCAGCGGGCCGACCAGGCGGTCCGCGACCTCCGGGCCGAACCTGTCCTTCACGAGCGCGCCGACGGCGACGTCCCCGCCGCCGAGCGAGACCGGCGGCAGCGTGGGTTCCATCTCGACCCGCAGCGCGCCCTCGGACGACAGCACGTGCCGCACGCTCTCGACGCTCGCCGGGACGCCCATGAACGTGTGCGCCGGCAACTGGTGCGTGCGCCCGGCCGCGTGGACGCTCGCCTTCACACCCGTCGGGTGCACGACGTGGTCCCGCAGCCCGATCTCGCCGATCAGCTCCTGCGCCTCGGGCTTGCGGTGCAGGAACGCCTCCGCGCCCACGTCGAACCGCACGCCGGCGAGCTCGGTGGTGCGCAGCTTGCCGCCCAGCCGGTCGGACTGCTCGACCACCGTGATCCTGGCGTCGGGGCCGAGCAGCATCCTCAGGCGGTGCGCGGCGGCGAGTCCGGAGATGCCTCCCCCGACGATGGCGACGTGCGGTGCTCTGGCGTGCATTACAGGCTGTGGATCAGTTCGACGGTGCGGGTGATGATCTCCGGGTCCGTGTCGGGCAGGACGCCGTGGCCGAGGTTGAAGATGTGGCCGCGGGCGGCCTTGCCCTCGGCGTGGATGCGGCGCACCTCGCGTTCGACGGCCTCGAAGCCCGCGAAGAACAGCGCCGGGTCGAGGTTGCCCTGCACGACCGGCTCCGGCAGGTCCGGGGCGGCCTCGCGCAGCCGCCGCACGGCCACGTCGAGCGGCAGGCGCCAGTCGACGCCGACGACGTCCGCGCCGGCCTCGCGCATGGCGGGCAGCAGCTCGCCCGTGCCGACGCCGAAGTGGATCCTCGGAACGGTGCTGATCGTCTCCAGCACGCGCTTCGAGTGCGGCAGGACGAACTCGCGGTAGTCGCGCTCGGACAGCGCGCCCGCCCACGAGTCGAACAGCTGGACCGCCTGCACGCCCGCGTCGAGCTGCGCGTGCAGGAAGGCCGCCGTGACGTCGGCGATCTTCGCGAGCAGCGCGTGCCACAGCTCGGGGTTGCCGTGCATGAGCGCCTTGGTGCGCTCGTGGTTCTTGCTCGGGCCGCCCTCGACGAGGTACGAGGCGAGCGTGAACGGCGCCCCCGCGAAGCCGATCAGGGCGACTTCCCGCGGCAGTTCCTTGAGCAGCAGCCCGATCGCGTCGGCGACCGGCTGCACCTGCTCGGCGTGCAGCGCGGGCAGCGCCTTCACGTCGTCGAGCGTGCGGACCGGGTTCGCGACGACGGGACCGGTGCCCGCGACGATGTCGAGGTCGACACCGGCCGCCTTGAGGGGCACCACGATGTCGGAGAAGAGGATCGCGCCGTCGACCCCGTGCCGCCGAACCGGCTGCATGGTGATCTCGCAGACCATCTCCGGGTCCATGCACGCGTCGAGCATCGCGGTGCCCTGGCGGAGCGCCCGGTACTCGGGCAACGACCGTCCCGCCTGCCTCATGAACCAGACAGGGGTGTGCGACGGGGTGCCGCCACTTGCGGCCACGAGGAGGGGAACTGAAGAAGTCATATCTCTTTCATGGTCCCACGTCCCGGCGTGCCGCCGTCACTCGGTCGGTTTCCGAGGCATACAGTCAGTTGTGTGACCGAGCCGGAAATCTTCCGCCGGGCGGTGGGGACGCTCAAGTCGGTTCGCCACAGGCCCGAGATCGAACTCACCGAAGTTCGCCCGCCGCAGCGGCTCGCCCCGTGGGCGTACGCGCTCACGGCTGAGGTCACGGGTCCCTCGGACGAGCTGTCGACCGGAAGGCTCGTCCTGCTGCACGACCCGGACGGCGACGAGGCGTGGGGCGGTGTCCTGCGCGTCGTGGCGTACGTGCGCGTCGAACTGGACCACGAGCTCGCCTCCGACCCGCTGCTGCCCGAGGTCGGGTGGTCGTGGCTGACCGAGGCCCTCGACCAGTCCGGTGCGCGGTTCACCGCGCTGGGCGGCACCGTGACGCAGACGTCGTCGGCGAGGTTCGGCGACATCGCCGGTCCGGCTCGCACGGACGACCTGGAGCTGCGCGCGTCGTGGACGGCGCTCGACGGCGAGCTCGCCGAGCACGGCACCGCGTTCTACGAACTGATGGCGACGGCCGTGGGGCTGCCCCCGGTCGGCGTGACGTTGTTCGGCCAGCGCTCCTGATTCACCGATATCCCATATATCAACAGCCATTTCGCACGCTCCCACCTTTGCAACTGGTCTTTTGCGGACGTCCGCAAAAGACCAGTTGCAAAGGGTCGGACGACAAAACGGCAGGTCAGTTGTCGGCGTCGCGCAGCACGCGCAAAACGTTGGCGCCCGCGAGCTTCGTGCAGTCGTCCTCGGACCAGCCGCGGTCGAGCAGCGCGCCGATGAGGTTCGGGTAGGTCGAGACGTCCTCGAGGCCCTGCGGGAGCGCTTGGACGCCGTCGTAGTCGCCGCCCAGCCCGATGTGGTCGACACCGACGACCTCGCGGGCGTGGTCGAGGTGCAGGACGACGTCGTCGAGCGTCGCGACCGGCTTGGGGTGGTCGACGACCCACTTCTCCGTGAACTTCTTCCGCTCGTCCATGTCCGCGTGGCTCGCACCGGCGGCGGTCATCGCGTCACGAAGAGCCGCGTCCCATTCAGCGACCCGCGGTGACACGAAGTCCGGGACGAATGTGATCATGGCCACACCACCGTTGGTCGCCAGCTTGACCAGGACGTCGTCCGGGATGTTGCGCGGGTGGTCCGCGACGTGGCGGCACGAGGAGTGGCTGAAGATCACCGGCTTGACGCTCGTGTCGAGCGCCGCGTGCATCGTGCTGGGCGCGACGTGGCTCAGGTCGACGAGCATGCCGATCCGGTTCATCTCGCGCACGACCTCGCGGCCGAACTCGGTCAGGCCGCCGTGTTCGGGCTGGTCGGTGGCACTGTCGGCCCACGGGGTGTTGTCGTTGTGCGTCAGCGTCATGTAGCGGACGCCCAGCCGGCGCAGGGCGCGCAGGACACCGAGTGAAGAGTTGATGGAATGGCCGCCCTCGGCGCCCAGCAGGGACGCGACACGCCCGGATGCGAAAACTTTTTCGGCCTCGGCGGCGGTGGTCGCGATCCCGAGGTGGTCGGAGTACCGCACGGCCAGTTCGTGGACCAGCTCGACCTGCTCCAGCACGGCGGTGACGGCTCCGTCGCCCGCGAGCCTGCCGGGGATCCAGACGGACCAGAACTGCATTCCCAGGCCGCCTTCGCGCATTTTCACGATGTCGGTGTGCAGGCTGGGATGACGGTCCGTGAGGTCGATCTTCGCGGCGGTCGTGTAGACGTCCTCGCCGGTTCCCTCTCCGAACTCCCGCAGGGCCCACGGCAGGTCGTTGTGGCCGTCGACGAGGGGCACGCGCCGCAGCAGGGCCCGCGCTCGTTCGACACCCGAACCGCTCCGCACAACCAACTCCTAGATGTCGTTCCGAGAGGGCCTCGCGTTACGCCCCCTATCCAGTTGTCATCCAATCGTGTGACACATGAGGCCATCTGTCACAACTCAATAGGGATAGATACCCGATTGATCGTCCCGTAGACCCGCATGGGCGGCTACGCTGCCCCAGACGACACCACTTTCGGTCGATCAGTGGCGCGGCTGATTGGACGAAAGTCTCCGGTGCCGGTCGGGGGGCACGACCGACTCCAGGGAGGTAGTGACGTGGCTGCCGTCGGCTTAGGTCAGGCCGTTCGTACCACGCCAGCCGGCTCGTTGCCGGCGAACATGGTCCCGCACCCGCGGGAAGAGCTTTTTTCAGTGCTGGTGGTCGACGACCACCCACTGCTGAGGGAGGCGATATCAGCTCGGCTCACCCAAATGGGAGCCGGGACAGTGCATGAGGCCGCATCGGTGGCAGAGGCTCGGGCGCGGGCACTTGCCACCGGACCGTGCGACCTCGCGATCCTCGATCTGGGCCTGCCGGATGGCACCGGCATCGACCTGGTCACGGAACTCCGTGCCCAGGGCTGGCCCCGCATCGTGGTCCTCGCATCCTCCGACGACCCCTACGCGGTCAGGTCGGCCTTCCAGGCGGGCGCCCAGGCGTACCTCCTGAAGTCCGCCTCTCCGATGGTGGTCACCGACGGGGTGCGCAGGGTCCTCGACGGCGGCGTTTACGCAGATCCGAGCGTGGCACCAGTACTCGCAGCGGGTACTCGGGTGCCGGGCACGGACAACACGCCGCGGGAACTCTCCGCGCGTGAGGTCGAGGTGCTCCAGCTGGTCGCCGATGGCCAGAGCAACAAGGAGATCGGCGAGGCTCTGAGCCTGTCCGCGTTGACGGTGAAGTCTCACCTGTCGCGGATCGGCCGGAAGCTGGGCACCGGGGATCGCGCTCAGATGGTCGCGCTGGCGATGCGTGCCGGCGTGATCCGTTAGATACCGGTTTGAAGCACTGAACCGGCCGAGAACACCTGTGAGTGGTGCGATCGTCGTAGGGTCATCCGCTGTGGATGTACCCGCCGACGAGCCAACCGCACCAACCGGACCAGATCCGGTACCGCTGACGGAACCTGCTGATGGGGTCCCGCCCGTGGTCGCCGATCCTGCTGCGCTCCGGCGAGCCGCTGACGCGCTCGCCGGGGCGAAGGGCCCGGTCGCGGTGGACACCGAGCGAGCCTCGGGCTACCGCTACTCACAACGTGCCTACCTGGTGCAACTGCGCCGGGAGGGCGCCGGCACGTGGTTGGTCGACCCGATCGCCCTGGGCGGACGGCTCGACCCGCTGGTGCAGGCGCTGGACGGTACCGAGTGGGTGTTGCACGCAGCGTCCCAGGACCTGCCGTGCCTCGCCGAACTCGGGCTGCGTCCCGGCGTGCTGTTCGACACCGAGCTGGCGGGCAGGCTGGCTGGGTTCGAGCGCGTCGCGCTGGGCACGCTGGTGGAACGGCTACTCGGTTACAGGCTCGAGAAGGGGCACGGCGCGGCCGACTGGTCGCGCCGGCCCCTTCCCGCCGATTGGCTGACGTACGCCGCTCTCGACGTGGAGCTGCTCGTGCAGCTGCGCGACGTTCTCGAAGCCGAGCTGGAGCGCCAGGGCAAGCTCGCCTGGGCGCTCGAGGAGTTCGAGGCGGTGCGGACGGCGCCGTTGCCGCGCCCCCGCACCGACCCCTGGCGACGCACGTCGGGCATTCACCGCGTGCGCAACCAGAGGCAACTGGCCCTCGTGCGTGCGCTGTGGGAAGCCCGCGACGCCGTGGCCCGTGAACGCGACATCGCCCCCGGACGGGTCCTCCCGGACTCCGCCCTGATGGAGGCGGCCGCTCGCAACCCCTCTTCGGAAGCCGAACTGCTCGCGCTTCCGGTCTTCCGCGGACGTTCCCAGCGCCGCATGGCGGGCGTCTGGATGAATGCGCTGCGCAAGGCGGCGAACCTGACGAAGGCGGAGCTCCCGGAACCCGCGGGCCAGCACGACGGCCCTCCCCCGCCCAACCGCTGGGCGGACAAGGACCCGGACGCGGCGGCCCGGCTGACCGCGACCAGGGCGGCGCTGGGGGCCATCGCCGAGGCCAACACCCTCCCGGTGGAGAACCTGCTGCTGCCCGACCTCGTGCGCCGCACCTGCTGGCAGCCGCCGGCCGACCTCTCGCCCGAGTCCGTGGCGTCCGCGCTGCGGGAGGGCGGAGCCCGGTCGTGGCAGATCGAGCTCACCCTCGAAGCGCTGACGAAGGCACTGGCGGCGACAGCACCACCACCGGCCGGCTGACCTCCGGCAGATCAGCCGGGTCCAGCAGAGCTGTGCGTTGACGACGGCCTCGACGTCCTCGCGCCTGGGTCACCCAGTGCGCCGCCGAGGACCGTCGTCAACGCGCCGAACGGGTCGTCCCCGCTGTCCGCGCGGCCAGGGCGTCTGCCTGGCAGCCGATCTCCACCCGTCCTCGACCGGACCGGCGACCTCGTCGCCGCCTCCCCGCACCGCCACCAGGGACGTCCCCCGTGATCAGCACCGCCCGCCTGGACCTGGTCCCCTTGCGGGTCGACCACGCCGCGGAAATGGCCGAGGTGCTCGCGGACCCGGCCCTGCACACGTTCACCGGCGGAGCACTGCTCACCCCCGAGGCGCTCCGGGCCCGCTACGAACGGCTGACCGCGGGCTCACCCGACCCGAGCACCCGGTGGCTGAACTGGGTGATCACCCTGCGCGACGAGAACCGCCTCACCGGCACCGTCCAGGCGACCATCACCGACCACGTCGCCGAAGTCGCCTGGGTGGTCGGCATCCCGTGGCAAGGCCGCGGCATCGCTCGCGAGGCGGCACAGGGCCTCGTCACCTGGCTGAGGACCCAGCCCGTCCACACGGTCATCGCCCACGTCCACCCCGACCACCACGCCTCCGCGGCCGTCGCCTCCGCAGCCGGTCTCACGCCCACCTCCGAGGTCCAGGACGGCGAGGTCCGCTGGCTGCTGCACCAGCCCTTGCAATGACTTTTTTGCGGACGAAGTCCAAAGAGTCGTTGCTAAAGGCCAGCTCAGCACTGCCCGAACTGATATATCGGTTGGCACCTCACTTGGTCATCTGGTCGCCGAGGCGCCGGGCCAAGTCCGCGACCTCGTCGTCGGGCAGGTCGAGGTGGCTGCGGGAAGGCTCGAACAGGGCGAACTGTTGATCTTCGCCGGCGGCAGCGGCACGAGGTGCCGGTGCACGTGCCGGTTGGCCTGCCGGCTGCCGAGCGAGAGCACGTAGAGCCGCTCGACGGGCAGCAGCGCGGTCAAGCCGCTGCGTGTTCGTGGTGCCCGAACGGCGCCACCAGGAAGTGGCCGACCGCCGAGGGGGACCTGCTCGCGAACACGATCGCCACCTCGTCCCGGTGGGCGACGTGGTGCGGGTGGTCCGGGTTGCCGGCGAGGAGCTCGCAGACGAAGCAGGCGCGGCGAGCGAGCGCGAGGTAGCCGCCGGAGTCCCAGGGCACGCGGGTCGTCATGAGCCGTCCGTACCGGAACCCGTCCGGCGCGGTTCGCGTCGTGCCCGGCGGGACGGCCGCTCCTCACCCCGTCAGTTCAGGGGATCGGAGTCGGGCCGGCCGTCGATCACGTCGCGCGACACCTGGACGTGCGCGAGCCGCCGGACGGCCTTGAGAACGGTGTCGCCGATCAGGGTGCCGACGACCATCGCCTCGATGACGTCGTCACGCGAGCCGCGGCCCGCGATGTACTCCACATCGGCCTGCGCGATGATCTTCAGCCCCTCGAGGTAGGGGTCGAGCAGGTCGCGGAAGTGGTCGTGACCGACCGAACGGGCCACGGAGAGCGCCGCGGCGAGCATGTGGGTCACGTTGTTCTCGGTGACGTCGACGCACTCGGTCTCGCCCTGCCGCGCGAAGAAGGCCTGGACGTCCTCGATCGCGAGCGGGTCCAGCTCCACCGCGCTCGGCTGGCTGATCGCCTCCTGCACCGCGCCGAGCTTGCTGTGCAGCGACTCGTCGCGGGTGTCGATGGCCGCGAGGACCTCGCGCACCGACGCGATCGAGAGACCGCCGACGTCCACCAGGGCACGGACCAGCCGGAGCCGGCGCAGGTGCTCGTCGTCGTAGTGCGCCTGGTTCGGGCTGGTCAGCACGCCGGCGGGCAGCAGCCCCTCGCGCAGGTAGTACTTGATCGTCGGCACCGGGACGCCGCTTCTCTTCGCAAGCTCGCCAACACGCATATGGATAGTGTAACTTCCGGATAGTAGAGAGTGCCGCTATCCATTCAGGGGGTAAGAGATGTTGCGCACGTGGCACCGGCCGCTAGTGGTCTTCGGTCTCGCGATGGCAGTGCTGATCCCGATCGCGCTGGTCGGGCTGCTCGTCGACGACCGGACGGTGGTCAACTCGCCGATCTGGCTCAAGCCGCTCAAGTTCGCCGTGTCGCTGACGATCTACGCGTTCACGCTGGCGTGGCTGCTCACGTTCCTGCAGAAGTTCCAGCGCGTCGGCTGGTGGGCGGGCACCGTCCTCGCGCTCGCCGGCGCCGCCGAGATGGTCGTGATCGTCGGCCAGGTCCTGCGCGGCAGGCGCAGCCACTTCAACTTCGAGACCCCGCTCGACGCGGCACTGTTCTCGATCATGGGCACCACGATCGTGGTGCTGTGGCTGACGCACGCGGTCGTCGCGGTCCTGTTGTGGCGCACGAGGTTCGAGAACGAGGCGCTGGCGTGGTCGATCCGGCTCGGGCTCGTGATCTCGTTCCTGGGCCTCGGCGTCGGCTTCCTCATGACGAGCCCGAAGCCCGGCCAGGCGCTCGACGGCGACACGCTCGGCTCGCACACCGTCGGCGCGCCCGACGGCGGCGCGTACATGGCGCTCACCGGGTGGAGCACCGAGCACGGCGACCTGCGCGTCGGCCACTTCATCGGCATGCACGCGCTGCAGGTGCTGCCGGTCGTCATCGCACTGCTCGGCGACCGCGCCAACGCGAAGATCGCGTGGGTCGCCGGCGCCTCGTTCCTGGGGATCTTCCTGCTCGTGACCTGGCAGGCCCTGCGCGGCCAGTCGCTGGTCCAGCCCGACGGCACGACGTTGCTCGCGCTGGCCGGGATCATCGCCGCGACCGCACTCGGACTGGTGTGGGCGCGTGAACCGGAGAAGGAGCTCGTCGCCGCATGACCACCACCCTGTTCGACCTGACGTTCCTGGTCGTGGCGCCGTTCTGGGCGCTCATGATCCTCGCGCCGAAGTGGTCGTGGACGGAGAGGATCGCCGAGTCATACCTGATCGTGCTGCCGCCGGCGCTGATCTACGTCGCGCTGCTGGTCCCGGAGCTCTCCACGGTGCTGCCGCTGGTCACCCGGCCGGAGATCGGCCCCCTGGCCGAGTACCTGGCCACGGACGCGGGCACGGCGCTGGTGTGGGCGCACATGCTCGCGTGGGACCTGTTCGTCGGGCGCTGGATGTACCTGGAGGGGCGCCGGCTGGACGTGCACCCGCTGGTGATGGCACCCGTTCTGGTGATCACGATCCTGCTGGCCCCGGTCGGGTTGCCGCTGTTCTTGGTCATCCGCAAGGTGTGTGACGCAAAAAACAGGGGCGCCGCTGTGGTTACCGGCCAGTAACTAGGGCTAGAGTTGGCGTTACCGACCGGTAGGGACGTCGCGCTCCCCTGCCGAGTGGACAGAGTTGTCACCACAAGTGGAGGAGACGCCGTGGCCGCACCAGCAGCGCCGGCACGCGTTCGGAACGTGGTCTTCGTCGACGGCGTCCGCACGCCGTTCGGCAAGGCCGGCCCCAAGGGGATTTTCGCCGAGACCCGTGCCGACGACCTCGTCGTGAAGGTCATCCGTGAGCTGCTGCGCAGGCACCCCGAGCTGCCGCCGGAGCGCGTCGACGAGGTCGCCATCGCCGCGACCACGCAGATCGGCGACCAGGGCCTGACGATCGGCCGGACCGCGGCGCTGCTCGCGGGCCTGCCGAAGTCGGTGCCGGGCTACGCCGTCGACCGCATGTGCGCCGGCGCGATGACCGCCGTCACCACGGCGGCGAGCGGCATCGCGTTCGGCGCCTACGACGTCGTCATCGCGGGCGGCGTCGAGCACATGGGCCGCCACCCGATGGGCGAGGGCGTCGACCCGAACCCGCGCTTCCTGTCGGACAAGATCGTCGACCCGAGCGCGCTGGTCATGGGCCAGACCGCGGAGAACCTGCACGACAGGTTCCCGGAGATCACCAAGGACCGCGCGGACGCGTACGCCGCGGCCTCGCAGGCCAAGTACGCGGCCGCGCTGGCCGCGGGCAAGATCGGCCCGGAGCTCGTGCCGGTCGCGACGCGCTCGGCGGAGAACGGCTGGGGCCTCGCGACGGCCGACGAGCCGCCGCGTCCGGGCACCACGGTCGAGGACCTCGCCAAGCTCAAGACGCCGTTCCGCCCGCACGGCCGGGTCACCGCGGGCAACGCGGCCGGTCTGAACGACGGCGCGACCGGCTGCATCCTGGCCGACGAGGACACCGCGAACGAGCTCGGCCTGCCGATCGGCATGCGCATGGTCGGCTACTCGTTCCTCGGCGTCGACCCGTCGGTCATGGGTGTCGGCCCGGTGCCCGCGACGGAGAAGGCCCTGCAGCGCGCGGGCCTGTCCATCGAGGACATCGGCCTGTTCGAGATCAACGAGGCGTTCGCCGTCCAGGTGCTGGCGTTCCTCGACCACTTCAAGATCGCCGACGACGACCCGCGCGTGAACCAGTGGGGCGGCGCCATCGCGACCGGTCACCCGCTGGCCTCGAGCGGCGTGCGGCTGATGACGCAGCTCTCGCGTCAGTTCGCCGAGCGTCCGGACGTCCGTTACGGCCTCACCACCATGTGCATCGGCATCGGCATGGGTGGAACGGTCATCTGGGAGAACCCGAACTGGAGTGGCGACAAGTGACCATCACCGCTGAGGAAGCAAAGGCGATCTTCCCCGACGAGGTCGTCACCCACGCCAAGACGCGCCTGATCGACGTTCCCGGCCTCGACAAGCCGGTCGCGTTCATCACGATCGACAACGGCCTGGACCACACCCGCCCGTCGACGTTCGGCCCGCAGTCGCTCGTGTCGCTCGGCGCGGCGTTCGACGAGGCCCACGCGGCCGGCCCCGCCGCCATCGCGGTGACCGGCAAGCCGTTCATCTTCGCCGTGGGCGCGGACCTGTCCGCCGTCGAGCAGGCCACCGACCGCTCGCAGGGCGTGACGATCGGCGAGCTCGGCCACGACGTCTTCAAGAAGTTCACCGACTCGGACATCCCGACCTTCGCCTTCGTCAACGGCGCGGTCATGGGCGGTGGCCTCGAGCTCGCGCTGTCGTGCCACTACCGCACGCTCGCGTCGAACGCGGCCGCGATCGCGCTGCCCGAGGTGTTCCTGGGTCTGTTCCCGGGCTGGGGCGGCACGCAGCTGCTGCCGAACCTGATCGGCGCCAACGACGCCGTGACGGTGATCTTCGAGAACGCGCTCAACCAGAACAAGATGCTCAAGCCGGCCGACGCGCTGAAGCTCGGCATCGCGGACGTGCTGTTCGACTCCGCCGACTACCTGGAGCAGTCGCTGCTGTGGCTGTCCGGCGTCGTGCGCGGCGAGATCACCGTGCCCCGCAAGGAGATCGACCGCGGCGAGGCGTGGGACGCCGCCGTCGCGCGCGCCAAGGGCATCGTCCGCGGCAAGACCAAGGGCGCGGCGCCCGGCGCGCAGAAGGCGCTGGAGCTGCTGGAGCTGGCGCGCGAGAACGACCTCGAGAAGGGCTACGCCGCCGAGACCGAGGGCCTCGCGGACCTCGTCATGAGCGACGAGCTGCGCGCGGGCCTGTACTCGTTCAACCTGGTGCAGAAGCGCGCGAAGCGCCCGGCCGGCGCGCCGGACAGGTCGCTGGCGCGCAAGGTCACCAAGGTCGGCGTCGTCGGTGCCGGTCTGATGGCCTCGCAGATGGCGCTGCTGTTCCTGCGCCGCCTGCACGTGCCGGTCGTGCTCACCGACATCGACCAGGCGCGCGTGGACAAGGGCGTCGGCTACGTGCACGCCGAGGTCGACAAGCTCGCGGGCAAGGGCCGCATCTCGCCGGACGAGGCCAACCGCCTCAAGGCGCTGGTGTCGGGCTCGCTCGACAAGGCCGCGTTCGCCGACGCCGACTTCGTGATCGAGGCCGTGTTCGAGGACCTCGCCGTGAAGCAGCAGGTGTTCGCCGAGGTCGAGGAGCACGTCTCCGCCGAGGCGGTCCTGGCCACGAACACGTCGTCGCTGTCGATCACGGACATGGCGTCGAAGCTCAAGCACCCCGAGCGCGTCGTGGGCTTCCACTTCTTCAACCCGGTCGCGGTCATGCCGCTGCTGGAGATCGTGCGCGCCGAGCAGACCGACGACGCCACCCTGGCGACGGCGTTCGCGATCGGCAAGCAGCTCAAGAAGTCCTCGGTGCTCGTGAAGGACGCGCCCGCGTTCGTCGTGAACCGCCTGCTGACCCGCTTCATGGGCGAGGTCATCAAGTCGGTCGACGAGGGCACCTCCTTCGAGGTCGCCGACAAGGCCACCGAGCCGCTCGGCCTGCCGATGTCGCCGATGATCCTGCTGCAGCTCGTCGGTTCCGCCGTCGCGCTGCACGTGTCGGAGACGATGCACGGCGCGTTCCCGGACCGCTTCTCCGTGTCCGAGAACATGAAGAAGTTCGTCGCCGCGGGCAAGACCGCCGTGTGGCAGTGGGACTCCACGGGCGCCCAGACGGTCGACCCCGAGGTCCAGGCGCTCTGGGAGTTCGGCTCGACGCCGCTCACCGGTGACGAGGTGAAGAACCGCGCGCTGGAGGCCCTGGCCGAGGAGATCCGCATCATGCTCGACGAGGGCGTGGTCGCGGAGGCGCAGGACATCGACCTGTGCATGATCCTCGGCGCCGGATGGCCGTTCTGGCTGGGCGGCATCACGCCGTACCTGGACCGGACGGGCATCTCGGAGAAGGTGACCGGCAAGCGGTTCCTGGCGCCCGGTGTGGCGTCCGTGCCCGCCTAGTCGTCCAGGACCGCGAAGCCCCGGCTCTCCCCCGACGGAGCCGGGGCTTCACTCCGTTTCGGGCAGGTACTGCTCCGCGCTGCCGTCCTGGCGGATGAAGTAGGCGTCGATGTTCGTCGCGCGCAGCGTCACCTCGGACCCGGCCACCAGGTCGCGGTAGCGCAGCAGGTCCGGCAGTCCGATCGCGACCGTGTCGAACGGGTGCGTCTGGCGCAGCAGCAACGACTTGCGCAACGCCTCGCTGAACGCCCTGCGGGGCGACTCGTCGTGCTCGGGTACTTCCACCAGCGCGCCCGCGAGGTGCCGTTCGAGAGCGGCTCGCACGTGGTTCGCCGTCCCCCACGCCGCGATGTCCGTGACAGTCATGTGTCAGGTATCGGGAAAAATCGCGCGAGCATTAGCAGTCGGGATGGTTTCGATCAGGTGATGTTCTGCCGTCCCGCGGTCCTGCTCGACGTCGGCGGCCCTGCGGCGACCGGAGCGGACCTGGTGTGGGCGACGACGTGCGAGCGCGAGGCGACCGGTTCATCGGACCGCGCCGACGGGCGGCACGGCAAGGTCCCGGCACGCGCTGTACGGGATGCTCGTGTTCACCGTCGGCCTGGGCCGGTACTCCTTCCCCGGTGCTCAGACCTGACGGATCGGCACGACCTCGACGAGCCGTTCGACGTCCTTGAAGTCCTTGACGTTCATCGTCAGCACCGGCAGGCCCGCGACCGCCGCCGTGGCCGCGATCTGCAGGTCCATCCGCCGCGGCCGGGGTGAGCGGCCGGCACGCCGCACCAGCGAGGCCATCTGCCCGTAGACCTTGGCCTCCTCCACGCCGAACGGCAACACCTCGAACGTCTGCAGCGCCGCGTAGTACCGCTCGGTGCGCGCGAACCGCTCCACCGGGTCCTCGGTGTCGAGCCCGAACGCCAGCTCCGCGATCGTGACGGCGCTCAGGAACGGCTGCGCGTGGACGTACTCGCCGAGGTTCGCCCGCTCGAGCCGGATCAGCACGCAGGTGTCGAGCAGGCAGCGCCTCACCTCTGCCACGGGTCTTCCAGCGGGTCGTCCGCGCCGAACACCTCGTCGGCGGCGCGGCGGTCGGCCTCCCAGCGGTCGGCGTCGACCGGGGGCAGGGTGCCGAACAGCACCTGGACGTCACCGAGCGGCGGCCTGGGCACGGCTTCCTCCCGGTACGGCGAGAGCTGCGCGACCGGCTTGTTGTTGCGGGTGACGACGAAGCTCTCGCCCGCCTCGACGCGGCGCATGATCTCCGCGTTGTCGTTGCGGAGCTCACGCTGCCCGATGGCTTTGAGCTGCTGCATACCACCAATGTAGCGCAGTTCGCCAAAAGGTGCTACAGAGTAGCTACAGACTCGCCCGGATACCCGGACGGAATGATCAGAATCGGCACGTCGGGCTGGCGCTACCCGGAGTGGCGCGACGGCTTCTACCGCTCCGTCCCGCAACGGCGCTGGCTCGGCCACCTCGCCGAGCACGTGGGGACGATCGAGATCAACAGCTCGTTCTACCGGCTCCAGCCGCCGTCGAACTACCGCAAGTGGGTCGCCGAGACGCCGCCGGACTTCGTGTTCGCCGTCAAGGGGCCCAAGCTCGTCACGCACGTCAAACGCTTGCGCGACGTCGAGGACCCACTGAGGACGTTCGTCGAGTCACTGGCCCTGGGCGACAAGCAGGGCCCGATCATCTGGCAGCTGCCGCCGTCCCTCCGCTTCGACCACGCGGTCCTGCGCGACTTCCTCGCGCTGCTCCCGCCGGGCAGGCACGCCCTCGAACCGCGCCACGAGTCGTTCCGCTCAGACACCTACTTCGACCTGCTGCGCGCGCACAACGTCGCTCACGTTGTGTCGGACGCACCGACGTTTCCGTGCATCGAGGCCGTGACGGCTGACTTCGCCTACGTGCGGTTGCACGGGCACGACGAGCTGTACATCAGTTCGTACAGCGACGAGCAGCTCGACGAGTGGGCCGAGAAGATCCACGGCTGGGACCGCGACACCTACGTCTACTTCGACAACACGATGCACGGCGCCGCACCGCGCAACGCCCTGGACCTCATGGCCCGGTCCACGTCTCCAGCGCGGCGCTGAGCGTCGCCGGATCCGCCACCCAGGCGACGTGACCGTCCGGCCGGATGAGCATCCCGCCGTCGTCCGGCAGGAGCACCGGCCGTCCGGGACGCAGCAGCTCGGCGATGGACGTCGTCCTGCCGTCCACCACCACGGGGCGGTTGGGCGCGAGCCTGCCGAGCAACGGGTGGTCGCCGGGGATGCGCGGGTCGTACCGGATGTCGAGGCCGGTGACGAGTTCGGCCAGCCGCTTGCCGTTCAGGTTCGCTAGAAGGTCTCGCACCGGTGCGAGGTCCTCACGTCCGAGCATCGATTGTGCGCGGGTTGTGGACAGCACGCGTGCACCTGCCGGGTGCCGCTCGTCGTGGTAGGTCTGCAGCAGCCCGTCCGGCGCGCGGCCGGAGACCGTCGCGGCCAGCTTCCAGCCGAGGTTCACCGCGTCCGCCAGAGCCACGTTCACGCCGACCGCCCCGGCCGGCGGGTGGACGTGCGCGGCGTCTCCCGCCAGGACGACCCGTCCGTGGACGTACCGTTCGGCCTGCCGCGCGGCGTCGGAGAACCTGCTCAGCCACAACGGTCTTCCCAGCTCGACCTCACGCCCGAGCCGCGCGGTCAGCAGTTCCCGGACGTACTCGACCTCGACGGGACCGGAGCGCGGCTCCGGCTCTTCGAGCACGATCCGCACGTAGCCTGGCCGTGGCAGCACGAACACCTCACCGGTCGCGAGCGCGTCGTAATCGGCCTCGACGTCCGCGATCAGCCCGTACGACGACGCGTCCACGCCTGGGAACGCGATGCCGGCACGGTGGCGCACGACGCTACGGCTGCCATCGCACCCGACCAGGTACGAGAAGCGCCGGCGCTCACCACCGACGACGACGTCGACCCCGTCGGGGTCCTGCGCGAGGTCGACGACCTCCTGTCCCCAGCGCACCCGCACCCCGAGCTCGGCGAGCCACTCCTCCAGCAGTTCCTCGACGCGGTTCTGCGCGATGCCGAGCGTGTACGGGTGGTCGGTGTCCATGGCCGACAGGTCGAGGAACACCCCGGGCAGGAACATCCCGTACGGCACCGCGGGCCCCTCGGCGAGGAACCGGTCGACGATCCCGCGCCGGTCGAGCAGTTCCAGGCTGCGGGCGGACAACGTGAACCCGCGCGGGTGCGACCGGCGCCGCGCGGCCGCGTCCACCACCTCGACCCCGACCCCGGCGAGCGCGAGCTCGGCCGCCACCACCAGTCCCGCCGGTCCCGCCCCGGCCACCAGCACCGTCATCGCGCCTCCTCCGGCCAGGCGAGCCGCCCGGACTCGACGTCGCCGACGATCTCCTCGACCCACCTGAGCTCGGCCTCCGCCATTCGGACCGCGTACTCGACCTCGACCACGAACAACCGCGGCACCTGTTCCAGCGCGTCCCGGTGCCCGGCACGCATCTCCTCCAGCGACGCCCGCAGCCGGTCCGCGCGTTCGCGCAACGCCTCCACCGCACCGGACGGCCCGAGAGCGCCCAGGTAGCTCACGGCGGAGAGGAACTTCGGGAACTCGGCCAGCGGCTCGCGCACGAGCCGGTCGACCCAGCGGGTGAACTCCTCCCGCCCGGCCGCGGTGAGCCCGTAGACCGTCCGCTCGGGCCGCGCACCGACCTTCACGGTCTCGCGCGCCTCGATCCAGCCTTCCCGCACGAGCGCGCGCACCACGTCATAAAGCGAGCCTGTCGTGACTTTGAAAGCCCGGTCCATGCCGCGTTCCCGCAACGTCGCCGCCATCGCGTGCGGATGCAACGGCGATTCCAGCAGCAGCCCCAGCACCGCCATACCCAGCGGGTTCTTCATCACTCGCCTCCGATCGCTCGGATCCGAGTATTTGTGGTGCGCACCGTGATGTCAACTAGCCTGCTCAGACATGAGAACGATTCGCGTCTTAGCTCCCCTGCTGCTGGCCGCGAGTCTCGTGGCCCCCGTGCAAGCGCACGCGGAGGAGGCGACCTGGACCGGCCCCCTGAGCACGAGGGGCCGGTGGATCGTCGACGCCCACGGCGACCGCTTCAAGCTCAAGTCCGGCAACTGGCACGGTGCGAGCGGCACCTACAACGGTTCCGGCGACGTCGACGACCCCGCCAACCACCACGCCGGCGAGAAGGCGGACCAGGTCCCGCTGGGCCTCGGCCGCGCCACCACGGCGACGATCATCAGCGGTTTCAAGGAGATCGGCGTCAACAGCGTCCGGCTGCCGTTCTCCAACCAGATGATCAGGGACACCACCCCCGTCACCGGCCTGAAGGACGCGCAGCTCAACGGCAAGCGGCCGCTGGAGGTCTACGACGCGGTCGTGGCCGAGCTGACGCGCAACAACCTCGCCGTCATCCTCAACAACCACACCACCACGTCGCGCTGGTGCTGCGGTGTCGACGGCAACGAGCGGTGGAACACCAGCCAGAGCACCGACCAGTGGATCGCAGACTGGGCGTTCATGGCCGACCGGTACAAGGCCGACAAGCGGGTCGTCGGCGCGGACCTCTACAACGAGGTGCGCCGCAACGTCTGGGACGACCCGAACTGGGGCTGGGGCAACGACCACGACTGGCACAAGGCCTCGCAGCGGGCGGCGGACCGCCTCCAGCAGGTCGCGCCGGACCTGCTCGTGATCGTCGAGGGCATCAACTGGACCGGCATCCCGGCCGACGGCTTCGCGCACGGCCGGCCGACGCTCGAACCCGCGCGGTTCCTCAGCCACACGCTCGCGAACCCCGGGAAACTGGTCTACAGCGCCCACTTCTACGGCTACACCGGCCCGAACCACAGCGGCGCGACGGGAATCGGTGAGACGACGGACCCCCGTTACCAGGACCTGTCACCGCAGGAGCTCACGGATGTCCTGCAGCGCCAGGCGTTCTTCATCACCGAGGCGCAGAAGCACTTCACGGCACCCTTGTGGATCAGCGAGTTCGGCGTCGGCGGCATCGACGAGTCGAACCAGAAGGCGCGCGCCTGGTTCGAGCGGTTCGTCGACCGGCTGATCGCGCAGGACACCGACTTCGCCTACTGGCCGCTGGTCGGCTTCCACACCAACCGCTCCGGCAACAGCTGGGCGTTGCTGCGCTGGGACGCCGCCGGGAACCGCATCAGCGTCAACGACGGCGACGACTGGCGCGCGAGCGCGTGGAACCGGCTCGTGAACGCGTCGGGCCGCACCGGGCAGATCCCGCACGAGACCCGGTGGAACATGCTCCTCCAGGAGTCGTGCCCGCGGAGCGAGAAGCTCGCCGGCATCAGCCACACCGGCAACCGGGGCCTGTGCGTCAGCGGTCCGCAGTGGAGCGGCACGACCCGGGTCACGAACGAGCAGCACGTGACCACCGACTGGGCGCGCGGCTACACGAAGCTGCAGTGTCCCAACGGCAACGCGGCCGTCGGCTACGCGAACCTCGCCCTCGTCTGCGCGCCGATCGCGGGCGGGACGACCACCCGCGTCGTGTGGTTCGACCGCGGGGACGACCGCCCGGACCTCGGCGGCGACTGGGCGAACGGGCACTACAAGGGCCAGTGCGCGCAGGACGAGCACGTCGCCGGTGTCGCCTACAACTGGCGCAGGACGCCGGACGCGCTGCTCTGCCGGAAGTGACTCCGCTGGAACTCGATGGCGAAGTGCTCCCGGAAAGCGGCCGCGGGATCCTCGACGTCGGTCGAGGTCTTGCGGCCGTTCTCGGTCACCACGACCTTCTGGCCGGTCACGGTGATCCGCCCGCCCGGTGTCGCGCGCGTCGCCATCGGGCCCTTGCGGAAGTGCGACTCCGGTGAGGTCTGGTGCCACCAGCAGGTGGGCACGAACTCGGCCAGCTCCCTCGGCCTGCGCTCCACCCGGTACGCGGGCGCGCCGTCCTGGAACACGTCCACGTCGCCGCCGTTGTCCCGCAGCCGGAACACACCGGCCGGGTCCGCCTGGTCGTCCCGCGACGTCCACGACAGCGGGTGCAGCGAGAACGCCCCGAAGCCGACGTCCACCAGCCACGCACCGTCCACGAGCAACACCAGGTGGTCGAACGGCGGCCCGAGCCGCTGCTCCGCGCCGTACGCCCGCGCCGCCAGCAGCTCGACCTCGTGGCCCAGGTCGCGCAACAGCTCCGCGAACAACCCGTTGAGCTCGTAGCAGAACCCGCCGCGGCGCCGTTCGACGATCTTCTCGTGCAGCCACGGGACCTCCAGGACGATCCTGGTGTCCATGTGGGTGTCGAGGTTCTCGAACGGAACGCTCAGCAGGTGCCGCTCCTGCAACTCGGCCAACGACGACGTGCGCGAGGCACCGATGCGCTGTAGGTACGCGTCCACCGTGCCACGATAACCGCATGGGTGACGTCAAGATCGGCACTTCGGGATGGGTGTACCCGCCCTGGCGCGGCGTGTTCTACCCCAAGGGCGTCACGCAGAAGCGCGAGCTGGCCTACCTGAGCCGGCAACTCGGCTCCGTGGAGATCAACGGCTCGTTCTACTCGCTGCAACGCCCGTCGAGCTACCGGAAGTGGGCCGCCGAGACCCCGGACGACTTCGTCTTCGCCGTCAAGGGAAGCCGCTTCATCACGCACATGAAGCGCCTCAAGGACGGCAACGACCTCCTCTCGAACTACCTCGCCTCCGGCGTCCTCGCACTGGGCCCGAAGCTCGGCCCGATCCTCTGGCAGCTCCCGCCCACGCTGCGGTTCGACGCGGACCTGCTCACCGGCTTCTTCGAGGTCCTTCCCCGCACCACCACCGAGGCCGCCGAGATCGCCGAGCGGCACGACCACCGCGTCGACCCGGCCCACACCACCACCGACGCCGAACGGCCGATGCGCCACGCCCTCGAGATCCGCCACGAGAGCTACAACACGCCGGAGTTCCTCGACTTGCTCAAACGGCACGACATCGCGCTCGTGGTCGCGGACGCCGCCGGCAAGTACCCGTTGATCGAGGAGGTCACCAGCGACTTCGTCTACGTCCGGCTGCACGGCCACGACGAGCTCTACGTCAGCGGCTACACCGATGAGGGTCTCGACATGTGGGCGGAGAAGGTCCGGGCGTGGGCGCGGCACGGTGACGTGTACGTCTACTTCGACAACGACGCGAAGGCCTACGCGCCGCGCGACGCGAAGGCCCTCCAAGATCGTCTGGCCGAGTAGCCCGAATGGACCCACACTCCTTGGCGGAGGTGCGTCCATGCCGTCGAAGAGCCTCATCACCGCCCTGGTGGTCACCGCGGGCGCGGTTGCCTGCAGTGGGATTGCCATAGCGCAGAGTGACAAGAGCTGCGACAAGGGCGAGTTCTGCGTGTGGGCGGGACCCGACTACACCGGCGCCGTGCAACGACTCGACCTGGAGACCGCGAACCCCGGCGAGTGCATCACGCTCAAGATCGTCGGGAAGTCCTTCGTCAACCGCCTGAGCAGGGACGCGACCGTCTACCAACGCGAGAACTGCTCCACCGGGGCCGAGTTCACCACCTACCCCAGGCACGGCACGTACGTGCCCGACGCGTACTTCGTCGTCCGGGGGCTCGAGGTGTGGGGGCCATAACGACGACGGCTTACTTTAGTCACCCTATGTAACACCACCCGATCGTGTGAGTACTCGTCAGTAGCCCTCATTTGGTGCCTAAGTTGCCGCCCTATCGAGTGGTGGCAGCTGGAGGAAACGTGACCGTGGCGGGTGAAGCCGGGTTACTCGAACTGATGGCCGGGAGACTGGCCAAATACGATCTCACCCCACGTGCGGCAGAACTGGTGCTGGCGGCGTGCCGTGGCGGAGGAGCGCTGGACCGCGCCCTCGCCGACGTGCCCGACCGGCAGGAGGCCCCGCGGGAGCAGCCCGACGGCCCCGGGCACGGGATCTACCTGTCGGAGATCCGCGTGCGCGGCTTCCGGGGCATCGGCCCCCAGGCGCGCCTGCCGCTGGCACCGGGTCCCGGCCTGACCGTCGTGACCGGGCGCAACGGCTCGGGCAAGTCGAGCTTCGCCGAGGCCGCGGAACTGGCGCTGACCGGCTACAACGCGCGCTGGACCCACGCCAGGCACGACGTGTGGCTCCAGGGCTGGCGCAACCTGCACCAGCCTGGCACCGCCGTCGAGCTGGACCTCGTGCAGGCCGCGCGGCCGGGCCGGACGACGATCCGAAGACGCTGGGCGCCGGGCGAGGACCCCGCGCAGGGCGAGTGGACGCAGGACGACGAGCCGTTCGACGACCGCAGGTGGCACGACGCGCTGGAGACCTACCGGCCGTTCCTGCCGTACAGCGAGCTGGGAACCGTTCTCGACGCACAGCCGGAAGACCTCTATGAGGCAATGCACCGCCTTCTGGGCTTGGAGGCGATCACCGAGGCGCAGCAGGCGCTCGCCGACCACCGCAAGCGCCTCGCCGAGATCGTCGCCCGCCCCTACGACCGGCGTGAACGCGTGCGGGCGGAGCTGGCGGCGTCCCCGGACGAACGCGCCCGCCGCGCCGCCGAGCTGCTCGGCAGCGGCTCCCCCGACCTCGACGCGATCGCGGACCTCGCGCTGCGCGCCGACGTGGGCAGCGGGACCGGCCTCCTGCACCGGGTCGCGGACATCTCGCTGCCGCCCGACGACGAGGTGGCCAGGGTTCGCGACGCGCTCGACCAGGCGCTCGGCGCGGTCACCGCCGTCGCGACCGACAACGCGCAGGACTCGTTGCGCTCCAGCGAGATCCTGCGGCTCGCGATCCAGTTGCAGGAGTCCGGCGGCACCCGGACGTGCCCGGTGTGCGACCTCGGCAAGCTCGACGGCCACTGGCTCGGCAAGGCCCGCGGGCGCGCCGAACACCTCGCGAAGGCCGCCGCGCAGCTGCACGGCGCCGCGGACCGCCTGGACGTGGCGGTCGCGGCGGCCCGGGCGTTGTGCCAGCCGGCGCCCGAGGTGCTGTCCGAGACGCAGGACATGCTCGACACGACGGGCGTGCTGCAGACCTGGCAGGCGTGGGAGGCGTGCGCCTCGATCGACGACCCGGTGCGGTTGCGGCGGGAGATGTTCGACCGCCACGCGGAGCTGGCCCAGGCCGTGGAGCAGCTGAAGTCCGTGGCGCGGGAGCAGATCGACCGGCGCGACCTCGTGTGGCGGCCGATGGCGATCGCGTTGTTCGAGTGGCACTCCCAGGCGCAGCAGGCGCTGGCGGACAGCGAGGTGCTCGCCGACGTCACCGAGGCGGAGAACTGGATCCGCAAGACCGCGGCCACGCTGCGGTCCGAGCGCATCGCGCCGTTCGCCAAGGAGTCGCAGCGGATCTGGCAGCGGCTGCGCCGGCAGAGCAACGTCGACCTCGGCGCGGTGCGGCTCGGCGGCACCCGCAACGTCGAGCTGGACGTGTCGGTCGACGGCGTCTCGAACTCGGCGCTCGCGGTGATGAGCCAGGGAGAGCTGCACTCGCTGGGGCTCGCGCTGTTCCTGCCGCGCGCCATGGTCGACGAGAGCCCGTTCCGGTTCGTGATGATCGACGACCCGGTGCAGGCGATGGACGCGTCCAAGGTGGACGGTCTGGCGCAGGTGCTCGCCGACGTCGGCCTCACGCGCCAGGTCGTGGTCTTCACGCACGACGAACGGCTGGTGGAGGCGTTGCGGCGGTTGCGGCTCAGCGGAACCGTCTGGGAGGTCTGCCGCGGCGAGGAGTCCGTCGTGCAGGTGCGGATGTCCGACGACCCCGTCGGCCGGTGCCTGAACGACGCCCGGTCGATGCGCGGTGACGCGGACCTGCCGGACGCGTTGCGGGCCGAGCTCGTGGCGTCGTGCTGCCGCGCGGCTCTGGAAGCCGCGTCGCACGCCCGGTTCCGGCGCGAACGGCTCGAGAGCGGCATGCCGCACGCCGAGGTCGAACGCGTGCTGGAGTGCGCGCTGACGACCAGGCAGAAGCTCGCGCTGGCCGTGCTCGACGACCACGCGGAGCCGGCGGCGCTGCTGCCGCACCTGGAGGACGTCGTCGGCTCGTGGGCGGTGGACCTGCTGCAGGCGTGCCGCGTCGGCGGCGAGACCGGCGATCTGGACGTGCTGATACGGGACACCGAACTGCTGGCGGGGTGGCTGCAGCGATGACTCTTCCCTCTGACGTGCAGGACCGGCTGACCTGCGTCGCGAACCTGCTGGCACGCCCCGGGCAGCTCGACGGCGTGCGGATCCGGTGCGGTGCCGAGCTGCTGCTCACGGCGGTGGAGCGGTCGGTGGCCCGTGCTTGCGGCGCCGAGGACTCCGACGAACCCGCGCAGGCCCTGCTGATCAGTCTTCCGTCCCATGTGGACGCGGACGTGGCGTACGACGTTTCCCAGCTGTGGCACGCGTTGAGCCGTGCGATCCGCCACCACGGCTACGAGCTGACTCCGACCGCCGCGGAGCTGGCCGGCTGGCACGCCGACACCGCGGACGTGTGCGCGGTCCTCCAGCCGCCCCTGACCCTGTCCGGCACCATCGACCTCCCTGAAGGCACCGGTGAAACTGCTGCTGTTCGCTGACCTGCACCTGGACACGCGCTTCCCCAGCGCGGGACCGGTGCGGCGCAAGGCCTTGCGCGACACGCTGGAGCGCATCGTCGACCTCGCCCAGGAGTCGGACGTCGACGCGGTGCTCTGCGCCGGCGACCTGTACGAGCAGGACCGCTGCTCCCCCTCCACGGCCTCGTTCCTGCGGTCGGCGTTCGACTGCCCGGTGCCGGTGTTCCTGGCTCCCGGCAACGCCGACCGGTACGGGCCGCGGTCGGTCTACCAGCAGGTGGACTGGACGCCGAACGTGCACGTGTTCTCGTCCGGCGAGCTGTCGCCCGTGGAGCTCGCCGACGGCGTCACGCTGTGGGGCGCCGCGCACGTCGGACCCGGTCCCGCGCGGGACGTGCTGGACGGGTTCGCGGTCACCCGCGGCGGCGTGAACCTGGCCCTGTGCCACGGTTCCCCGCCCGGCGACGTCGCGATCACGGGGCTGGACCACGCGTTCCTCGGGCACGTGCACACCCCGGAGCACGCCGCGCGGTACACGTTCCCCGGCAACCCGGACCCGCTGACGCCGGGCGAGACCGGTGAGCGCGGAGCCGTTCTGTGCACGGTGAACGAGGACGGCTCGGTGTCGCGCGAGGTGGTCGACGTGTCCGCGTCGAGGGACCTCGACTGGCTGGACCGCGAGAAGGCGTTCCCGTTGCTGGACTTCGACTCCGTCGCCGCCGAACGGACAGTGCGCGGCCAGTTCGTGCGCGACGTGCTCGCGGACCCGTCGCTGGAGACCACCCTGCGCGGCCGGGTGCTCGCGACCGGGCTGCGGGCATTGGAGGGCCGATGAGGATCGAGTCGGTCACCGCGCACGCCTTCGGGCCCCTGCACGACCGCACGCTGCCGCTGGCACCCGGCCTGACCGTGGTGTCGGGCGCCAACGAGTCGGCGAAGTCGTCCTGGCACGCCGCGATCCGCGCCGCGCTGTGCGGCGAGCCGTCGTCGCGGCACCGGCCGTGGCACGGCGAGTCGTGGCGGGTGGCGGCCATGGTGTCGATGGAGTCCGGTGAGGTCGTGGCCGTGGACCGCGACCTGAACGACGACTCGGCCCCGGACATCTCCCGGCGGCTCGGGCTCGACCGCACCTCGTTCGCCGCGACCGCGTGCGTCGACCAGGCGCAGCTGCTGACCGTGCTGGACGCGGCGGACGGCCTGCGGGACCACCTGCGCCGTGCCGCGGCGACCGCCGGTGCGGACGGCACCGTGGAGCAGGCGTTGCAGCGGCTGACCGTGCCGGTGGAGGCGGTGAAGGAGGCGCGGAACCGCTTGCGGGAAGCCGAGACCGACCTGGCCGCGGCCCGTCGTGAGCACGCCCGCTACCTGGAGCTGTCCGCGCGGGCGCGGTCCGCTTCCGCCGCTCGCGCGCGTCTCGCCGTGCAGGAGCACGCCGCCTTGCTCGATGAGCTGTCTTCTCGCGTGACGCGGCTGAACGACCTGCAGGAGCGCTTCGGCGACTCGCCGCCGTCCGGGCTGGCGGAACAGGAAGCGCTGGCCCGTCTGGTGAACCGCGCGCTGGCCGCGTGGCGGGCCGCGCCGACTCCTCGTGCGCTGACGGGCCCGTCGGCGGCGAGTCTGGAAGCCGAGCTCGCGGCGCTGCCGGAATTCCCCGCCGGCGAGACCGCCCTGGACGACGAGCTCCGCGTCGTGGCCTCGGCCCACTCCACCGCTTCCGCTGTCGCCGCGGCCCACGGCGAGCGCCGCCCGTCGCCGCCGACCAGCGCCGAACCGTCCGTGCTGCGGGGTCTCGCGGCACGCCTGGACCCGTCCTGCGGCGCCCGCCTGACCACCGCGTCGATCGACGTCGACCACGCCCGCCAGGTCCAGGACGAGGCCGCGGCGAACGCGGCCAGGGCCCAGGTCGAGGCGGACGTGGCGTCGGCGCGCGTGCAGGAGATCGCGGTGCCGAACCCGTTCCTGCGCAACGCTCTCCTCGCCCTGAGCTGCCTGACGACGCTGGTGGGCCTGCTGCTGTTCCTGACCGGCCAGCACCTGGCCGCCGCCGGGGTCCTCGTCGCCGCGCTGGTGGCCGGCGTCGGCGGTGCCCTGTGCCGCGACAACGGACCCGAGCGCGAGGCGGCGGTGACCTTCGCCGCCGAACGCGCCGCCGCCGCGAACCGGGCGCGCGGCGCGCTGTTCACCGCGGACCGCGCCCTGGCCGAGGCCGAGGGCCAGCGCGCCGTGGCGGCGGAGGCCTCCCGGGCCCACGACGAGGCCGCGGCCGGGTGCGCGGCCCTGGGCATCCCCGCGGACCGCGAAACCCTGTGGCGCCTGGCGAACCGCGCGGCGTGGGAGGCCGAACACGCCGACCTGCTGTGCGAGGTCGCCCGCACCGAGAAGGCCGTCCGCGTGGAACTGTCCGCCCGCGGCAAGACCGACCCGTCGACGTCCGTGGCGGACCTGCTGGTCGACTACGAGACCGACTGCAAGGTGCGCGCCCGGCAGGCGTCGATGGCGGCCGGGCGCCCGAGGCTGGTCCAGGCACTGGCGGACCGCCGCCTGGCCGAAGCCACCGTCGCCGAGGCCGCCGCCACCCACGCCCAGGCCCTCGACCTGCTGCGCGAGGCCGTGACCGCGATCGGCCGCACCGGCGACCGCCCCGAGGACCTGCTGCGCGCGATCGCCGAATGGCAGCGCGGCTGGGACCGCGTGCTCCGCGAAGCGGAAGACGAACGCAACGCGTGGGCCGAACTCCAGACGTTGCTGGCCAACGGCTCCCTCGACGACCTGGAGGCGACGCTCTCCGCGGCCCAGACCCACCACACCACCCTGCTCGAAGCCGCCGCCCGCTACGCGGCCTGTCCCCCGGTCGACCCGTCCCTGGCGGCGTCCGCGGACTCACTGGCCGCGACCGTCGCCGAACTGGCCCGCTCCCTGCCGAGCGTCCCGGACGCCGAGGAGGCCGTGGAGGCCGCCACCGCCGCGCTCGCGGAAGTGACGGCCGAGGTGGAAGCCGTCAACCTCGCCTCCCGCTACCTGACCGCGGCCCGCGAGAAGGTGCACAGCACCATCGCCCCGGCCCTGGAGGACACGCTCCGCGCCTGGCTGCCCACCGTCACCGAGGGCCGCTACGTCGACGCCGCGGTGGACCCGTCGTCCCTGACCGTGCGCGTGTGCGCGGCCTCCGACACGTGGCACCAGGCCTCCCGGCTGTCCCTGGGCACCGCCGAGCAGGTCTACCTGCTGCTCCGCGTGGCCCTGGCCCAGCACCTGTCCACCGAGCCGTGCCCGCTGCTGCTCGACGACGTCACCGTGCAGGCCGACGACGTCCGCACCCGCGCCGTGCTCGACCTGCTGCTGCAACTGTCGGCGGACCGGCAGATCGTGGTGTTCGCGCAGGACGCCGTGGTGGCGGAGTGGGCCCGGGAGCGGTTGGGTGAGCGGGACGCGTTGCACGAGCTCACCCAGGTGGCGGCTTAACCAGGAGAGCGGTCACCAGAGCGAAGACCCGGTCGGCGACGTCGTCCGGGTCCTGGTGTTTTCCGCGTCGTGAAGGTGAGCCGATTGCACTGGACGCGCCAAGGCACAGAGGTCAAGGCGGGCGACGCGTCGGCCACGAGCTACACGTCTGCGCCTGGCCACGTATGTCTTCGCCACACAGCTCCTCCCCGCTCACGCAGTAGGCGATCCCCCGGCGAGACGTCGGTGCAACGATGGCGAGCTCGCCTGACGGCCAGCTCAGGACCGGGGTCGACGTAGCGGTACACGACCCGCAGTCTCCCGGAATTGTCAGACCCCGCCGTTACCGTCGACCCATGACCAACGCCGCCTTCCGCAAGCGCACCCCCACCGCCGGAGAGCAGCTCGCCGACCTCGGCCTGCGCCTCGAGGTCCTGGACCGCGCGGTCGCCGCCGGGATCGACGCGCGCGCCGCCTCGCCGCCGTTCGGGCCGACCAACGCGCCCGGCCTGCTCGACTGGATCCACCGGGTCGGCACGCTGCGGCAGCTCCTGGCCGAGGAGGGCTGGCAGCGCCTCGACCACTGGAACGCGGGGCTGGTCCGGCACCCGTCGCGGCCGATCCTGCTCGGCACGCTGCAGGGCAACCGGGGCACGGGGTCGCCCGACGCGCCGCTGCGCAGCGACTACGCGAAGGGGCCCGCCATCGCGGCGATGATGCGGGACAACGACCACGACCAGTTCGCGCTGTTCGAGAACGTGCGCAACGAGGGCTTCAAATTGTGGTTCCTCGTCACGTACGCGCTGCAGCTGGAGGACCGGCTCATCGTGCTGCGCGAGGTGTCGCAGCCGGAGCCGACGCCGCAGAACCAGGTCATCGAACGGTGGGCGCACCGGATCTCGTTGCCGCCGATGGAGTTCGCGCGGACCAGGACGCCCAATGTGGACGGTCCGGAGGAGGTGGACTTCCCGATCGCGCTCCGGCGGTGACGGCCGGGGCGCCGCCGCTACCGGCACCCGCGGAGCGGCGCGAGACCGCAGGTCCGGCGGTCGCGGCAGGACCCGCCTGGCAGCCCGGTGAGCCAGCAGCGACAATGACCGGATCATGCTCACGCCCTCGCGACTCACGCTCGCCCGCGCCCGGCGCGGTCTCACCGCGGCCGAGCTGGCGCGCAAGTCGGGTGTGCAGGCGCGGGCCATCGGCGAGTACGAACGCGGGTCGCGCACGCCGCTGCCGGCCACGGTCGAGTCGCTGGCGGGAGCGCTGGGGTTCCCGGCCGAGTTCTTCACGGCCGACGAACCGCCGCGGCCGCAGAACGCGCCGCCGGACGAGCAGGTCACGGCGGCCGCGCAGCTGGCGATCGAGTTCAACGGGTGGCTGGAGCGCCTGTTCGTGCTGCCGCAGCCGGACCTGCCGCCGCCTCGGACGTCTCCCCAGGGCACGCGGGACTCGTGGCGGCTCGCGGACGGGCCGGCGCCGAACATGGTGCAGTTGCTGGAGTCGCACGGTGTGCGGGTCTTCTCGTTGCCGGTCGACTGCGCCGGGCACGAGGCGTTCTGCTGCTGGCACAACGGGACACCGTTGCTGTTCCTCGACCCCTCGTCGACCCCTGAGCAGGCGCGGTTCGACGCCGCGGTGCAGCTCGCGGTGCTCCTCGGGCACGACGAACCCCGGGAGTTCGCGGCCGAGTTCCTGATGCCGCAGCGGCAGTTGCCCGGCACCGACCACCGGCACTGGCACGTGGGCCGCGAGCAGTTCACGAGGTGGGCGAACGTCCACAGCCTCGTCGAGGGCGGCATGACGCGGCGCGAGAGCTCGAAGCTGCTCACCAAGGTGTTCAGGGTGCTGCGTGAGAACGGCACGACGCCGGCACAGGTGGCCAAGGCGCTCCACCTCGGACTGGAAGAGCTCAACGGCATGGTGTTCGGGCTCGTGCTGACGGCGCTGCCAGGTGGCGGAGAACCAGGACCCGGAGGACGGGCACGCCTTACCCTGGTCCACTGATCAAGTCCTGGGGGACCACATGATGTTCTTGCGGTATCTCGTCGCGCTGCCGTTGATCCTGACCAGTTACGTCGGCGTGCCGTTCGCGTACCTGACGTTGTCGTCGCAGCTCTTCCGGCGGTCGCTGCCGGGTGGCACGAGCCAGTCCTTCACCACCGGGTTCACCGAGACGTTCACCGACCACATCGGCGGCTTCTGGCCCGTCCCCGTCGCGCTCGTGCTCTTCGCGGCGCTGTGGTGGATGACCACGGCATGGCCTCGGATCGCGTTGCTGCCGTCGGCGCCGCTCGCGCTCACCGGACTGTTCAGCGGGACGGTCGACAAGACGCTGCTGGCCGTGGCCGCACCTGCGGTGGCGTGGGGGCTCGCGCAGTTCGCGGCGAAGATCGTGTCCTGGCCGCTCACGAGAGATGTGCGGCGCTCGGCCGCCGAGGTCGTCGTCGGGTTGCGGGGCGAGGGGCGCTTGCGGGTGCAGTCGCGGCGGCTGTTGCTCGACAAATTGCCGCCGCCACTGCAGAAGGGGTCGCCGGTGGGCAGGGTCGCGATCCGCTTCGACCGGATCATGCACGTCGAGGCCGGGGCCGTGCGGACCGCGGCGAAGTGGCGGCTCGGCAACACCAGTGAGCTCACCATCACGCCGGGGCCGGTCCTGCGGATCATCGGGGGTGGCCAGGAGTGGCTGCTGCCGGTCGACGACGTCGAGACGGCGGCCCGGCTGGTGCTCGAACGGGCCGAGGCGCGCTCCAAGGCAGAACCACGGCCGCCGATGGACAGCAGCCGCTGGACCAGCGCGAAGCACCTGTGGAAGCTCCAGGACGCCCCTGTGCTGCGACCGAACCTGCAGAAGGTCAGGCACGGCGCGCACCACATGATGCTCGTGCTCAGCGCCCTCACGACGGCGATGGCCGGGTTCGCGGCGTTCCGCATGTTCACCGGCGACTGGACCTTCGTCTTCGGTGTCCTGTTCTTCGGTGGTGTCGCCCTGGGCTCGGTCCTGTCCTGGGCCTCCATCGGCGCCACGCAGAAGCTCACCGAGGAGAACCCGCGCTCTCCGCTGGACGGAGATCCCGATCCACACCGGACGCCGGTCACGGGCTGGAGCCCTCGATCGGTCTCCCCGAGCCGCTCGCTGTTCTGATCAGACATCCTGGGGGAAGTCGTGTTGATCCACCTGCGGTACCTGCTGGCCGCACCGTTCCTGCTCACCGCCGTCGTCGGCGTGCCGACCGGCTACAAGGTGCTCTCGTCCTACCTGTCCCGGCGCGAGGTCCGCGGCGGGACGTTCGACTGGGCCGGCGAGTTCCGCGATTCCTTCACCCAGACCGCCGTGCTGTGGCCGACGGCGCTGGCGGTCGTGCTGTTCGCCGTCTTCTGGTGGATGACGACGGCGTGGCCGAAGATCGCGCTGGTGCCGTCGGTGCCCGCCTTGTTCGGCGGCTTGATCTACGGGCTGCTCGACGGCTGGGAGCACGCGGCGGCGGGAGCGGCCGCGCCGGTTGTCGCGTTCGGACTCGCGTGGATCGCCGCGCAGATCGTGGTGCGGCCGGTGAGCGGTGCCGTGCGGCGGTCGGCGGTCGAGGTGGCCGTCGGGCTGCGCGGCGGAGGCCGGTTGCGGATCCAGTCCCGGCGGCTGCTGCTCGACCGGCTGCCGGCGCCGGTGCACCCGATGAGTCCTGTCGGGCGGGTCGCGCTCCGGTTCGACCGGATCCGCGGCGTCGAGGCGGGCGTCGTGCGGACGCCGGCGCAGTGGCGGCTGGCCAACACCAGCGAGCTCACGATCACACCGGGTCCGGTCCTGCGGATCATCGGCGGCGGGCAGGAGTGGCTGCTGCCGGTCGACGACGCCGACGGGACGGCGCGGTTCGTCTCGGAACGGGCGCAGGTGCGCGCGACGCCGGACCCGCGACCGCCGCTCGACAGCGGCCGGTGGTTCCACGCCAAGCTGCTGTGGGAGCTGGCCGATCAGGAGCCGCCGGTCCGCAACACCCAGAAGGTCAACCACGGCAACCGCTGGGCGGCGCTGCTCATCTCCGCGCTCACGACGCCGATGGCGCTCTACTCGGCGTACCGGATCTTCACCGACGGCTGGAGCTACCTCGTGGGCGTCCTCGTCTTCGGGGCGATCGCGTGGGTCGCGACGCACGTGTGGTTCCGGCAGGGCATCGTCTACAAGCTCACCGAGGAGAACCCGGTGTCGCCGTTGGCCGACGATCCTGATCCGCGCCGGATTCCAGTCACGGGCTGGAGCTCTCAACTGATGGCGCTAGGCCGAACGAGCGATTTGTGAAACGCATCGTCCGGCTTGTCCGACACTGAGAGTGACGGGAAGCCGAGTCGTGAGGACACCCCATGACGATGCAGCAACGCACGGAACCTTCGCCTGCCGCGGTCCTGATCGCCGTTGCGGTGCTCGCGCTGGTTCTGACCGTTGCTTTCGGCCCGCTGGGCTTCGTCATCGGTCTCGCGCTCTTCGCGCTCATGTTCGTCGGCAGCAAGAAGAACACCGCCGACCAGATCGTCCCGGCGCGCACCCGTTCCCGCCTGCGCCGCCTGTCCACGGCGGGACGGGTCGCGATCGTCGGCGAGGTGCACCACCAGGACGCCATCGCCGAGGTGGCGAGGCACCTCCCGACGCTGGACGACGCGGTTCCGGCGACCGCCGTGCTGGTGCCGGAACCGGCGAGCCGGCACGACGCCGCGGCGGTGCGGGTCGACCTGCTGCGCGGGGACGGTTCCGCGGTCACCGCCGGCTGCCTGCGCGGCGACCAGGCCGCCGAGTACCGGCCTCTCCTGCTCGAGCTCGCTGAGCGCGAGGAGGTCGGCTCGTGCCCCGCCCGCATTCTCGGCGGGCGGCGCCCCTACACCGTGCACCTGCACCTCGGGGCCCCTCGGCTCCTGCTGCTCGACCACGAGTCGCTCGGCACGGCACCCACGTTGCCCGCCGAGCACCAGGTCGCCGTCGTGGGAGAACCGGCCCACCAGTACGTGCTGCACCGCGTGGTCAACGGCCGCACGCCCGTCCACGTGATCGCCGAACTCCGCGACAGCCGCATCGCGAAGGGCTCCCACATCGGCGAACGCACCCTCGAGGTGCTCCTCGAAGGCGAGTCCGTCGGCCAGCTCAGCTACGCGACGGGTCTGCGCTACTGCGACACCGCGCAGGAGTGGCGCGCCCGCACCGGGCGCGCGCTCTGCGAAGCCGTCATCACCAACGAGGGCACGCGCGGGCTTCAGGCGAACTTGCTGCTGCCCAAGTAGTCGGCGAACGTCCGCGGCTCTCGTCCGAGCACTCGCCGCACGCCGTCGGACAGGTGCGCCTCCTCGCCCGTGCGAATGCGCACCAGCAGCATCGTGACGAGATCGGCGATCTCGTCGGGGTAACCGAGCGTGCGCATCGAGGCGGCGAACTCCTCCGGCGCGATGTCGTTGTACCGCACGGGCTTGCCCGTGACCTCGGTGATCCGCGCGAGCATCTCGGGGAACGACAGCGCCTCCGGACCGCTCAGCTCGTAGGTCTGCCCGTCGTGGCCGTGCTGCGTCAGCGCCACGACGGCGACCTCGGCGATGTCGGCGACGTCGATGAACGGGTGCACGCCCCCGCCCGCGGGGACGGCCAGCTCGCCGTGCCGGACGGGCGCCGCGAACATGTCCTCGTCGAAGTTCTGCATGAACCAGGTGGGCCGCAGGACGGTCCACTCGACACCGGAGTCCTTGACCGCCGCCTCGAACGGGTCGTCGTCCGGGGCACCGCGCATGGACAGCAGCACGAGCCGGGTGACGCCGGACTTCACGGCGAGCGGCACGAACTCGACCAGGAGCGAAGGGTCGTCCGGCGGCACGACGTAGATGGCGGTCGTGTCGGCGAGAGCGGGCTCCCAGGTGTCCTGATCGGACCAGTCGAACCTGGAGGACGACGACCGGGACGCCGGGCGGGCGGCAGCGCCGAGGAGGTCGGTCACGCGACGGCCGGTCTTGCCCGTGGCACCGAGGACGAGGATGGACGAAGTCATTACTGCGATCGATGTTGACATGACCAGAGCCAATCAACATTGACGCGGACGATCCATGCTTGATCAGCCGCCATCCTTGCTCGTTCGTCCACGTGGTAGTTAGTGGAACATGAGTGAGCGTGATCTCGTGGACCTGAGGGACGCCCTGCGGGCGTTCGCCGCTGCCCGCGACTGGGACAGCTACCACACGCCGAAGAACCTGGTCATGGCCTTGTCCGCGGAGGTCGGCGAACTCACCGACCTCTTCCAGTGGCTGACGCCGGAAGAGGCCAGGGACGCTATGAAGGACCCGGAGCTCGCGTGGAACGTGCGGGACGAACTCGCGGACGTGATGCACTACCTCACCAGACTGGCGGACAAGCTCGACGTCGACCTCGTCGAGGCCGCGTTCGCCAAGATCGAGCGCAACGAGCGGCGGTTCCCGACCGGGAGCCTCACGCCTGTCGCCGTGGAGAAGGGGGAGCTGTGAATCTCCAGAACGCGCAAGCCCTGCACATGCACCAGAAGGTCACGTTCATGGTCAACCGTTACGAGGTCTTCGCCGACGACAACGGCAAGCCCGGAGCACTGGTCGGCTTCGCCGAGCAGAAGCGGTTGAAGATCAAGGAGAAGGTCACGGTCTACACGGACTCGTCGAAGAAGCAGGTGCTGTTCGAGTTCAACGCCCGCAAGGTGATCGACCTCGGCAGCGGCTACGACGTGACGGACGCCGGCGGCCGGTCGATCGGCCTGTTCCGCAAGAACTTCGCGAAGTCGCTGCTGCGGTCGACCTGGCACCTCGAGCAGCCGGGCTGGGGTCAGTCGACAGGAGCCGAGCGGAACGGGTTCCTGGCGGGCTTCCGGCGGCTCTGGCAGTGGATCCCGGTCATCGGAGACGCGCCGTTCCCCATGCGGTATCACTTCGACTTCACCACGGAGAACGGCGCTCCCGTGTTCAGCGTCGACAAGAAGACCTGGATCCGCGACCACTACCTGGTCCGCATCCAGGATCCTGGCGTCGACCGCCGGCTCGTGATCGCTCAGGCCGTGGCGCTCGACGCGCTGCAGTCCCGCTAGAGGTACGTCAGCAGGAGGAGGATCAGGCACACCAGCAGCACGACGCCGAGCACTGCGGGCAGGAGCGACTGCGAGGACGGCGCGGGCTCGCGGGCGTGCCTGCCCCGCCTCCTGCGCGCTCGCCACCGCAATGGTGCCTCCCCTGCCCACTGATCGTTCATGACGATCACGGTAGGGAGGAACAACCCCGGCTTGACTCGCGTCACCCGCTCGCCGGGGTCTCATCACCCGGTCAGCCGCTCAGCAGGCCGGCGCCGCCTGCACCAGGACGTGAAAAAGCCCTGCGGGGAGCGCTTGTGGCGCTCAACCCGCAGGGCAAATTAAGTTCGGCGGCGACCTACTCTCCCACACCGTAACCAGTGCAGTACCATCGGCGCAGAAGGGCTTAACTACCGGGTTCGGAATGGGACCGGGTGTTTCCCCAACGCTATAACCACCGAAACACTATGGAAATATTCAACCAGCAACCCCGCTGGGGTCGCGATCGGTTCTGGTTGTTCTTCCAGAACCGCACAGTGGATGCGTAGCGTCTTTGTAACAAGTCCTCGGCCTATTAGTACCAGTCAGCTCCAACCGTTACCGGTCTTCCACCTCTGGCCTATCAACCCAGTGGTCTAGCTGGGGGCCTTAACCCACGAAGGGTGGGATACCTCATCTTGGAACGAGCTTCCCGCTTAGATGCCTTCAGCGGTTATCCCTTCCGAACGTAGCCAACCAGCAATGCTCTTGGCAGAACAACTGGCACACCAGCGGTCCGTCCGTCCCGGTCCTCTCGTACTAGGGACAGCCTTCCTCAAGTATCCTACGCGCGCGGCGGATAGGGACCGAACTGTCTCACGACGTTCTAAACCCAGCTCGCGTACCGCTTTAATGGGCGAACAGCCCAACCCTTGGGACCTACTCCAGCCCCAGGATGCGACGAGCCGACATCGAGGTGCCAAACCATCCCGTCGATATGGACTCTTGGGGAAGATCAGCCTGTTATCCCCGGGGTACCTTTTATCCGTTGAGCGACCACGCTTCCACAAGCCATGGCCGGATCACTAGTTCCGACTTTCGTCCCTGCTCGACCCGTCAGTCTCACAGTCAAGCTCCCTTGTGCACTTGCACTCGACACCTGATTGCCAACCAGGCTGAGGGAACCTTTGAGCGCCTCCGTTACTCTTTGGGAGGCAACCGCCCCAGTTAAACTACCCACCAGGCACTGTCCCTGATCCGGATCACGGACCGAGGTTAGACATCCAATACGACCAGAGTGGTATTTCAACGATGACTCCACACTGACTGGCGTCAGCGCTTCACAGTCTCCCACCTATCCTACACAAGCCGAATCGAACACCAATACCAAGCTATAGTAAAGGTCCCGGGGTCTTTCCGTCCTGCCGCGCGTAACGAGCATCTTTACTCGTAATGCAATTTCGCCGGGCCTGCGGTTGAGACAGTCGAGAAGTCGTTACGCCATTCGTGCAGGTCGGAACTTACCCGACAAGGAATTTCGCTACCTTAGGATGGTTATAGTTACCACCGCCGTTTACTGGCGCTTAAGTTCTCAGCTTCGCCACAAAGTGACTAACCGGTCCCCTTAACGTTCCAGCACCGGGCAGGCGTCAGTCCATATACATCGTCTTGCGACTTCGCATGGACCTGTGTTTTTAGTAAACAGTCGCTTCTCGCTGGTCTCTGCGGCCGTCTCGCCCTAGCCCGCAAGAGGCTTCAAGCGCTACGGCCCCCCTTCTCCCGAAGTTACGGGGGCATTTTGCCGAGTTCCTTAACCACAGTTCGCCCGATCGCCTCGGTATTCTCTACCTGACCACCTGTGTCGGTTTGGGGTACGGGCCGCGTGAAAGCTCGCTAGAGGCTTTTCTCGGCAGCATGGGATCACTCTACTTCGCCTCAATCGGCTACGCATCACGTCTCAGGCTTGATGAGTTGCGGATTTGCCTACAACTCGCCCTACACGCTTGCACCAGTACTACCACTCACTGGCGGAGCTACCCTCCTGCGTCACCCCATCGCTTGACTACTACAAGTTCAGGTCCCGCGCTCCACAACCCGGCTAGTCCCGAAGGACATCGCCGAGCGCTTCGGGCGGTTAGTATCACAAGGTTCATCATGGGCGCGTTCACACGGGTACGGGAATATCAACCCGTTGTCCATCGACTACGCCTGTCGGCCTCGCCTTAGGTCCCGACTTACCCTGGGCGGATTAGCCTGGCCCAGGAACCCTTGGTCATCCGGCGGACGAGTTTCTCACTCGTCTTTCGCTACTCATGCCTGCATTCTCACTCGCATAGCGTCCACGGCTGGATTACTCCGCCGCTTCAACCGCTACACGACGCTCCCCTACCCATCCCAGCACAAGGCTGAAATGACACAGCTTCGGCGGTGTGCTTAAGCCCCGCTACATTGTCGGCGCAGGACCACTTGACCAGTGAGCTATTACGCACTCTTTAAAGGGTGGCTGCTTCTAAGCCAACCTCCTGGCTGTCTGTGCGACCCCACATCCTTTCCCACTTAGCACACACTTAGGGGCCTTAGCTGGCGTTCTGGGCTGTTTCCCTCTCGACTACGAAGCTTATCCCCCGCAGTCTCACTGCCGCACTCTCACACCACGGTATTCGGAGTTTGGTTGATTTCGGTAAGCTTGTGGGCCCCCTAGACCATCCAGTGCTCTACCCCCGCGGTGAAACATGCGACGCTGCACCTAAATGCATTTCGGGGAGAACCAGCTATCACGGTGTTTGATTGGCCTTTCACCCCTAACCACAGCTCATCCCCCAGGTTTTCAACCCTGGTGGGTTCGGGCCTCCACGCGGTCTTACCCGCGCTTCACCCTGGCCATGGCTAGATCACACCGCTTCGGGTCTAGACCACGCGACTAAACGCCCTATTCAGACTCGCTTTCGCTACGGCTACCCCACACGGGTTAACCTCGCCACGTAGCACTAACTCGCAGGCTCATTCTTCAAAAGGCACGCCGTCACCCCTAAAGGCTCCGACGGATTGTAGGCACACGGTTTCAGGTACTATTTCACTCCCCTCCCGGGGTACTTTTCATCTTTCCCTCACGGTACTAGTCCGCTATCGGTCACCAGGGAGTATTTAGGCTTAGCGGGTGGTCCCGCCAGATTCACAGCGAATTTCACGAGTACGCTGCTACTTGGGAACACTCTAAACAGACATCGGGTTTTCGAGTACGGGAGTTTCACCCTCTACGCTCACGCTTTCCAGACGCATT
>NZ_CP143276.1:3992500-4442500 GCF_036321065.1 Lentzea sp. DG1S-22
CGCCCCACGAGATCCAAATCGGGGGTCCTCCAGTGCGTCACCGCAGGTCAGACACCACGCGGACGGCCCAAACCCGCCATGATCGACGCAGAGTGTGACCGGGGCCACGCAGAGAATCTTGCACTCGGCGTCAGTGAGGTGCGCTCGGCAGGTGCACGGTGACCGACAGACCACCCGTCGGCACGGCCACTGCCTGGGCAAACCCGCCGTGAGCGGCCACCGCGGCACGCACGATCGACAGGCCGAGGCCCGTGCCGGACTGGCCGGTGCGGTCCTTGACGCCGCGGCGGAACGGCTCGAACAGCTCCTCGACGCGGTCGGGCGGGATGACCGGACCGGACGACGACACCCTCAGCACCGACCACTGCGGCCCGGTCTCGACCACGGTCTCGATCCACCCGCCGACGTGGTTGTGCCGGACGGCGTTCTCCAGCAGGTTGCCGGCGATGCGCTCCAGCAGTGCGGGGTCGCCGACCGCGAGAGCCGGCACGCACCGGAACACCGCGCGCAGGTTCCGCGCCTCCGCCTCGGCCCGCGTGGCCTTCCACGCCGACTCGACGACGGCGGACAGGTCGACCGGTTCACGCACGGCGAGCCCGATGCCGTCCGTGCGCGCGAGCAACAGGAGCGCCGACACCAGCTGTTCGGCACGCTCCCCTGCCGCGCGCACGACTCCTGCCATGCGGCGCAGCTCTTCGACGTCGGCGTCCGGATCGGACAGAGTCACGTCCAGTTCCGTGCGCACCACCGAGAGAGGAGTGCGCAGTTCGTGCGACGCGTTCGCGACGAACCGCCGTTGCGAGTCGAAGGCCGCTTCGAGCCGGTCGAGCATCGCGTCGAACGTGTCCGCGAGTTCCGCCACCTCGTCACGCGGTCCCTCCAGGCGCAGCCTCGACCCGAGCGACTCGGCCGACAGCTGACGTGCGGCGCCCGTGACGTCGTGCAGCGGTTTGAGCACACGGCCGGTGAACGTCCATGCGAGCAGAGCGGCGGCCAGCACCATGCAGGCGAACGCGATCAATCCCGCGTGCAGCAGGTCTTGGCGAGCGGCAGCCGTCAGCGCGTCGGTCAGGGTCTGCGCGGTGACGGTGACGCCGTCGACCGTGACCTGGCTGTCGGAGGGGAACGACGGCGACGAGTCGAAGACCCGCCCGACCAGCGTCCACCCGAGGAAGAGCAGGACAGCGCTCACCACGGCGACGAGCGCGGTGGTGAGCAGTGTGATCCGGAGACGCAGTCCTGGGCCGCGTCTGCGCATGTCAGTCCTCAGCAGATCCGTTCGAAGCACTCGGCACCCGGTACCCGGAGCCCACGACGGTGTCGATGATGCCCGGCTCTCCGAGCTTCTTGCGCAACGTCATCACGGTGACGCGCACGGTCGTGGTGAACGGGTCGGCGTTCTCGTCCCACACGCGCTCGAGCAGCTCCTCGCTGCTGACGACCGATCCCTTGGCCGCGAGCAGGACCTCGAGGACGCCGAACTCCTTGCGCGTCAGCTCGATCGGGGTGCCGCCGCGCGCCACGGTGCGCCGCGCCGGGTCCAGCTCGACGTCCTGCGCGGACAGCACGGGCGGGGTCGCGGGCGTCGCGCGCCGGGCCAGCGCCCGCACGCGCGCCACGAGCTCGGGGAACGCGAAGGGCTTCGCGAGGTAGTCGTCGGCGCCCAGCGACAGCCCGGACACGCGGTCCTCGATCGAGCCGCTGGCCGTCAGCATCATGACCCTGGTGAGCGCGCCGGAGCTGAGGATCTCCTTGCACAGCTCGTCGCCGGACATCCCCGGCAGGTCGCGGTCGAGCACCACGACGTCGTACCGCGTGACGGTCGACTTCTCGTGCCCGGTCTCGCCGTCGTAGGCGACGTCCACGGCCATGCCTTCGCGCCTCAGGCCGCGAGCGATCGCATCGGCCAGGGGCGCCTCGTCCTCGACAACCAGAATCCGCACGAGTCCAAGGTGCCACATCCACCTGAGACCACGCTTAACGGCACCTTCACGCGAGCTGTCGGAGCTATCCGCGCTGGTGGTGCGCCAGAAGCACGCCCAGCAGACGGGTCAGCTCCTCCCGGTCGGGCTCCGCGAGCGGCCCCAGGAGCGCGACCTGCGCCCCGTCGAGCGCCCGGTCGAGCCGGCACAGCCGCGTCTTGCCGAGCTCGGTGAGCGTCACGGTGTTGCGCCTGCGGTCCCGCGGGTCCGGCGCACGGTCGACGAACCCGTGGTCCGACAGCTCGTTCACCGCCGCCACGACGTCGCTGCGGTCCATGTTGCAGCGGCGGCCGAGGTCGGCCTGGCTGGCCGCGCCGAACTCGTCGAGCGCGGCGAGCACCCGGTAGTGGTAGCCCCTCGCTCCCTCTTCGCCGAAGGCCTCGGAGGCGAGCCGGTGCGCATGTACCGCGAGCTGGGTCAGCAGCCAGCTCGGTTTCGCGGCCAGGCGTGCGGGGGTCTCCTCCATGGACGTCATCCTAAAACGTTGGCGCGACCAACAACGATATGTAATGTTGGCGACGCCAACGTTGGCGACGCCAACTAGTTAGGGGTTCTCATGTCCGCGACAGACCGTCTCGAGATCAACGTCCTGTTCAGCAAGCTCGCCCGCCTGCTCGACGAGAAGCGGTGGGACGACGCGCACACCGTCTTCGACCGCGACATCGCGATCTCCTCCCCCCGCAACGGCGAGATCAACGGCGTCGACGAGTTCGTCGCGGCGATGCGGAGCGCGGACAAGCCGGACGAGCTCACCCAGCACATGACCACCGGGCTGCTGGTGGAGCTCGACGGTGACAAGGCCACCGCCTCGGCGAACTCGGTGACCTACTTCTTCCGTGCCGGTGAGGCACCCTTCCGCACCGCGGGGCTGCGCCTGGACTGCGCCGCGGTCAGGACGCCCGCCGGCTGGCGGCTGCGCGAGTCGCGGACGACCCTGCTCTGGTTGCGCGAGGACTGACCGGTTCCGCGGTCAGGACTTCCGGGCGGGCCGGTCCACCACGACGGTCGAGGCGGCCTGCAGCGCCCGCAGCTCCAGCAACGCCGGGTGCTCCTCGGCCAGCCGGGCGGCGTTCAGCAACGACCGCAGCGCGGCCGTCTCGCCACGGGCCCGCTCCAGCGCCGCACGTCCCTCCGAGGCCGCCACCAGTTCGGCCAGCGCGGCCCGCCGCAGCTCACCCGGCATGACGACGTCGCGGACGGCGACCTCGGACACGGTGATCCCCAGCTCCTCGGCGCGCGTCGCGACACCGGCCAGCATCTCGGCCGCGACGGCGTCCCGCTCGGGGTCCACCGCCGAGTGCGCGCGGGTGACCACGGCGGCGCGCAGAGCGAGCTGCACGGCGGTGTAGAGGTCGGACTCGGGCTCAGCCGACTCCATGACGTACTTCGTCGGCGAGGTCACCGCCCACCGCACCACGACCGTCACGCGCACCAGGACCCCGTCTGCGGTGGGAACCTCCTGCGCCGCCGGGGTCATCGTCCGCGAGCGGACGTCGACGCGGGTCAGCACGGACCGCATCGGCACGCGGTGCCGTCCGGGACCGAGCTCACCGACCAGCACACCGCGGTCGAACCGGACACCCCGCTCCCACGGGTACAACGTGCGCTTCATCGTCTCCACCCCCGTCCGGACAGGCCACGACCCCGGCCGGCGAGGCGGTGAGCGGGAGTCCTCCAGGGACTCGCAGAGCTCCTCGCCCCCGTGTGCGGCCGGGGTCGTGGCGTCAGGATTCGAACCTGGTCTCTACAGAACCAACGCGTCCGCCCTATCACGGAACCAGGCGAGGGAAACCTGCCGGGCCGCCTGGAGCGGACGCTCTCGGGGTGGGAGGTTAGCCGACCTACTTCTCCGCGGTCGCGTCGATTTCCACGGGCAGGCACTCCAGCCGGGCCGCCCACTCCGTCACGCGGCGTGCGACGTCCTGCGCGGTGATGCCGCACAACGCCAGCACCTCGCCGCGCGAGCCGTGGTCGTGGAACTGCTGCGGCAGAGCGATGTCCCGCAACGGCACCTCGACATCGGCGTCGCGCAGGGCAGCCGCGAGAGCCGAACCGAAGCCACCGTGCCGGCCCCCGTCCTCGACGGTCACGACGAGCTTGTGCGACGCGGCCATCTCCACGAGGTCGGACGACATCGGGTAGATCCACCGCGGGTCGACGACCGTCACGCCGATGCCCTGGTCCTCCAGCCGGTGCGCGGCTTCGAGGCCGAGCTCGCCCAGCGCACCGACCGTCACCAGCAGCACGTCGTTGCCGGAGCGGCGAAGCACGTCGACGGAACCCACGCGCTCCAACGCCGGCAGGTCCGCGCCCACGGACGCCTTCGGGTAGCGGATCACCGTCGGGGCGTCCGAGACCGCCACGGCTTCGCGCAGCTCCTCGGCGAGCGTGCCGGCGTCACGCGGCGCCGCCACGTGGATGCCGGGGATGACACCGAGGATCGACATGTCCCACATGCCGTGGTGCGACGCGCCGTCCGGGCCGGTGACACCCGCGCGGTCCAGCACGACCGTGACGCCCTGCTTGTGCAGCGCCACGTCCATCAGCAGCTGGTCGAAGGCCCGGTTGAGGAACGTCGCGTACACCGCGACGACCGGGTGCAGGCCGCCGATCGCGAGACCGGCGGCGGAGGTCAGCGCGTGCTGCTCCGCGATGCCGACGTCGAAGAAGCGCTCCGGGAACGCCTTGGCGAACGCGTCCAGACCGGTCGGCCCCTGCATCGCGGCGGTGATCGCCACGACGTCGGAGCGTTCCCGGCCGATCTCCACCAGCGAGTCGGAGAACACGTGCGTCCAGGTGCGGCTGGACGGCTTGAGGTCCTCGCCGGTGATCGGGTCGATGACGCCGGTGGCGTGCATCTGGTCGGCCTCGTGGTTCTCGGCCGGCGCGAAGCCCATGCCCTTGCGGGTGACGGCGTGCACGATGACCGGGCCGCCGAACGACTTCGCGCGCTGCAGAGCAGACTCCAGCGTCGAGATGTCGTGGCCGTCGACCGGGCCGATGTACTTGAGGCCGAGGTCCTCGAACATCGCCTGCGGCGCCAGCGCGTCCTTGATGCCGCGCTTGGCGGCGTGCAGGGCGGCGTAGACGGGCTTGCCGAGGATCGGCGTCTGCTGCAGGGCGCTCTTGCCCTTCTCCAGCACGCGCTCGTAGCCGGGGCGCAGGCGCAGCGACGACAGGTGGTCGGCGAGACCACCGATGGTCGGCGAGTACGAGCGGCCGTTGTCGTTGACCACGATCACGACCGGGCGGTTCTTGTCCGCCGCGATGTTGTTCAGCGCCTCCCAGCACATGCCGCCGGTCAGCGCTCCGTCGCCGACCACGGCGACCACGTGGCCGTGGGCGCCGTTGATCTGCTTCGCCTTCGCCAGACCGTCGGCGTAGGACAGCGCCGTCGAGGCGTGCGAGCTCTCCTGCACGTCGTGCTCGGACTCCGACCGCGACGGGTAGCCCGACATCCCGCCCCGCTGGCGCAGCCGGTCGAAGCCGTCGCGCCGGCCCGTGACGATCTTGTGCACGTACGACTGGTGACCGGTGTCGAACACGATCGGGTCCTGCGGCGAGTCGAACACGCGGTGCAGAGCCACGGTCAGCTCGACGACACCCAGGTTCGGGCCCAGGTGCCCGCCCGTCTTGGACACCTTGTCGACCAGGAAACGCCGGATCTCCTCGCACAGCCGCGACAGCTGCGCCTCGTCCATCCGTTTCAGATCAGCCGGTCCGTGCACGGACTCCAGCAGGGTCACCACGCCCACCTCACTCCTGAAGACTTCGGCTCAGTCTACGGAGACGCGACTGAGACGCATGGTCACGGCGTCTCAGGTACGAGCAGCGCGATGCACTCCACGTGCTGCGTCATCGGGAACGCGTCGAACGCCCGCAGATCGGCGAGCCGGTACCCCTGAACTGTGAATTCGGCCAGGTCTCGCGCCAGGGCGGCGGGGTCGCAGGCCACGTACACGACCCGCTGCGGACGGCGTCGTGCGACTTCAGCCACAACGACCTTGCCCGCTCCCTTGCGGGGCGGGTCCAGCACGACGACGTGGGGGTCCTCGACGGGCAGCCTGCGCGTCACGGCGCGTTCGACCTTGTCCGCCACCCACTCCACCTGCGACAGGCGGCGCAGGTTGCGCCTGCCGTCCTCCACGGCACCGGGGAAGGACTCCACGACCAGCACCGATCCGCTTTCGCCGACCTGACGGGCGAGCACGGACGCGAAGAGGCCCGCACCGCCGTAGAGGTCCCACGCGCGTTGGCCCGGCTCGGCCGCGGCCCACTGCCCCACGACGGTCGCGAAGGTGTCCGCGGCGGCCGGGTGGACCTGCCAGAAACCCTCGGCGGAAATCCTCCACTTCCGCTGGGCGGCGGTCTCGACGGCCGTACCCGATCCGGCGCGTCGCGCGGTGTGCCGGCCGCGCACCTCGCCCACGTGACGGTTGCCGTCACCGTCCTGGACGATCGTCAGCTCCTGCGCCCGCCACGTCCGGCCGGTCACCGCCTCGACCATGCCCGGCCGCGAGATCACGCAGTGGTCGACCGGGATCACGTCGTGGGAACGGGTGCCGCGGAAACCCGGCCTCCCGTCGCGGTCGACGGCCATCCGGATCCGGGTCCGCCACTCCAGCGGACCACCGGGCAGCGCCTCGACGACCACGTCCCGTTCGATCTTGCCGAGCCGGGAGAGCTGCTCCCGGACGACCTGGGCCTTGAGCTCCCGCTGCGCGTCCCACGAGACGTGCTGGAAGTCGCAGCCACCGCACTTCCCCGGCCCGCTGAACGGGCAGGGCGGCGACACCCGGTCCGGTGAGGGCTCCAAGACCTCCACGGCGTCCGCACGGCAGAACGAGCCGCCGTTGTCCTCGTACACCAATGCCACGACGCGCTCGCCGGGCAGCGCGTGACGCACGAACACAACGCGTCCCTCGTGCCGTGCCACGAAATGCCCGCCATGAGCAACGGGCCCCACTTGGACCTCGAACTTGCGTCCGGTCCAGTCTTCCTTGGTCGAGCTCATCGGTCGTCAAGTCCCCTTCGGACAGCGCCGGGCGCGATGACGTCCTTGTCCTTGACCTTCACCGACGACTCGAGCTGCCACGGCACACTGGTCACCATCACACCCGGCTGGAACAGCAGCCTTCCCTTGAGCCGCAAAGCGCTCTGGTTGTGCAGGAGCTGCTCCCACCAGTGGCCGACGACGTACTCGGGGATGAACACCGTAACAACGTCGCGCGGGTTGTCCGTCTTGACGCGCTTGACGTAGTCGAGGACGGGCTTGGTGATCTCCCGGTACGGCGACTCTATGACCTTGAGCGGGATCTTGAAGTTCTCCTTCTCCCACTCCTGCACGAGCCGGCGGGTGTCGCGGTCGTCGACGTTGACCGTGACGGCCTCCAGCACGTCCGGGCGCGTGGCCTTCGCGTAGGACAACGCCCTGAGCGTCGGCATGTGGAGCTTCGACACCAGCACCATGGCGTGGTTGCGGGCGGGCATCGTGCGCACGCGCTCCTGCTTGCGCAGCTCCTCGGCGACGGTGTCGTAGTGCTTGCGGATCGCCGTCATCAACCCGTAGATGGCGGCCATCGCGGCGATGGCGATCCACGCGCCCTTGGTGAACTTGGTGATGAGCACGATGATCAGCACGGTCGCGGTCAGCGCCAGGCCGAACGTGTTGATCGCCTGCGAGCGCCGCATGCGGGTGCGGGCCTGCGGGTCGGTCTCGGTCTTGAGCAGCCGCTGCCAGTGCTTGATCATGCCGAGCTGGCTCAGCGTGAACGACACGAACACACCGACGATGTAGAGCTGGATCAGCCGGGTGACCTCGGCGTCGAAGGCGATCACCAGCACGACCGCGAACCCGGCGAGGAACAGGATGCCGTTGGAGAACGCGAGCCGGTCGCCGCGGGTGTGCAGCTGGCGCGGCAGGTAGCGGTCCTGGGCGAGGATCGAGCCGAGGACGGGGAAGCCGTTGAACGCGGTGTTCGCCGCGAGCACGAGGATCAGGGCGGTGACACCGGCGATGAAGTAGAAGCCGGGCGGGAAGCTGTCGAACACGGCGTGCGCGATCTGCGCGACCATCGTCTTCTGCTCGTAGCCCTCGGGGGCGTTGGTGATCTGCTGCTTGGGGGACTCGGCCATCCGCACGTCGGTGAGCTGGGCGAGGACGATCAGGCCCATCAGCATGAACACCGAGATGCCGCCCATGAGCAGCAGCGTGGTCGCCGCGTTGCGGGACTTGGGCTTGCGGAACGCCGGCACGCCGTTGCTGATCGCCTCGACGCCGGTGAGCGCGGCGCAGCCGGACGAGAACGCCCGCAGCACGAGGAACACGAAGGCGAGACCCATCAGGTGGTCCGACTCGGCGTGGATCTCGAGACCGGAGCTCTCTGCCCGCATCTCGTCGCCCATCACGAAGCCGCGGAACAGGCCGTAGCCGATCAGGCCGAAGACGCCGATCATGAACGCGTAGACCGGCACGGCGAACGCGGCGCCGGACTCGCGGATGCCGCGCAGGTTCACCGCCGTCAGCAGCACGATGGCCGCGACCGCGAACTCCGCCTTGTGGGTCGCGACGAACGGGATGGCCGAGCCGATGTTCGCCGCCGCCGCCGAGATCGACACCGCGACCGTGAGGATGTAGTCGACGAGCAGGGCGCTCGCCACGGTGAGCCCCGCCCTGCGCCCCAGGTTGACCGTCGCGACCTCGTAGTCACCGCCGCCGGAGGGGTAGGCGTGCACGTTCTGCCGGTAGCTGGCGACCACGGTGAGCATGACCACGACGACCGCGACCCCCACCCACGGCGCCAGGGCGTAGGCGCTCAGGCCCGCCACCGACAGCATCAGGAAGATCTCCTCCGGCGCGTACGCGACCGACGACATGGCGTCGGAGGCGAACACGGGGAGGGCGATGCGTTTGGGCAGGAGGGTGTGAGCGAGGCGGTCGCTGCGGAACGGCCTGCCGACCAGGAGGCGTTTGGCAGCGGTGGCGAGCTTGGACACGGCCAGAGCGTAAGGGGTCCGCTCACCGGGACAGGCTAATGCTGGGTAGGTTCTGCGGAGAGTTCGCCTGAGGAGGCAAGTCGTGCACGTGGTGATCATGGGGTGTGGCCGGGTGGGAGCCTCCCTGGCCAGGGCCCTCGAGCGACTCGACCACCAGGTCGCCGTGATCGACAAGGACCCGCAGTCGTTCCGCAGGCTGGGCAGCGACTTCCACGGCCAGCAGGTCATCGGCAACGGTTTCGACCGCAACGTCCTGATCGAGGCGGGTGTCGAGCGCGCGGGCGCGTTCGCGGCGGTCTCCAGCGGCGACAACTCGAACATCATCTCGGCGCGGGTCGCGCGCGAGACGTTCGGCGTCGAGCACGTCGTCGCCCGCATCTACGACCACAAGCGCGCCGCCGTGTACGAGCGGCTGGGCATCCCGACCGTGGCGACCGTGCCGTGGTCGACCGACCGGTTCCTGCGGATGCTGCTGCCCGAGGGCGCGGCGACCGCGTGGCGCGACCCGTCCGGCACCGTGGCGGTGCTGCCGATCGAGGTCGAGGAGTCGTGGGTCGGACGGCCCGTCTTCGACCTCGAGGCGGCCATCGGCGCGCGCGTGGCGTTCCTCATGCGGTTCGGCACCGGGGTCCTGCCCGACGCCAAGACCGTGGTGCAGGCGGACGACACCATCTACGTGGCGGCGCTGTCCGGCACGATCACCGACGTCGCGGCCGCGGCGCTGCAGGCACCGGAGGAGAGCTGATGCGGGTCGCGATCGCGGGTGCGGGCGCGGTGGGCCGGTCCATCGCGCAGGAGCTCGTCTCGGACGGGCACCAGGTCATGCTGATCGAGCGGGACCGGGCGCACTTCGACCCGAACTCGGTCGAGCAGGCCGAGTGGGTGCAGGCCGACGCGTGCGAGCTGTCCTCTTTGGAGGACGCCGGCATGCAGCTGTGCGACGTGGTGATCGCCGCGACCGGTGACGACAAGGTCAACCTCGTGGTGTCGCTGCTGGCGAAGACGGAGTTCGCGGTCCGCCGCGTCGTCGCGCGCGTGAACGACCCGACGAACGAATGGCTGTTCACCGAGTCGTGGGGTGTCGATGTGGCCGTGTCGACGCCACGGCTTCTCGCCGCGATGGTCGAGGAGTCGGTGACGATCGGCGACGTCGTGCGGTTGCTGACGTTGCGGCAGGGCCAGGCGAACCTCGTGGAGATCACGCTCGACGAGTCGACGCCGTTCGCCGGGCGCGCGGTGTCGGAGCTGACGCTGCCCCGGGACGCCGCTCTGGTGACGATCCTGCGCGGCGGGCGGGTCATCGTGCCGCAGCCGGACGACACCCTGGAAGGCGGGGACGAGCTGCTGTTCGTCACGACCGCCGCCGTCGAGCAGGACATCAAGAGCGCTCTCGGCTACTGATCGCCGTACGGACCCGGCCGGCGCCCCACGAGGAGGCGCCGGCCGGGAACGGCGGGCGGATCAGTCCCTGGACCTGTCGCGGGACTCGGCGTCGACGACGCGCTTGAGCTCGTCCATGTCCGGCGTCAGCAGGTCGTCGGCCGTGCGGGCCAGGACGTCCTCCGCCTCGGCCTCGGACCTGGCCTTCGCCTCCGCGGCATCCTCGGCCGCCTTGAGGCGCTTGTCCGCGCGGCGGACCGCCCAGACCGTGGCCAGCAGTGCGATGGCCATCAGCGGGTAGCCCATGGCGAGGCGGGCGACGGCGAGCCAGCCGACCTGGTCCCCGTCGTAGAGCCAGCGCTGGACGACGAAGCGGGCGAAGAAGACGAGGGCCCACACGAAGGTCGCGATGTCGTAGTCGCGGACCGTGGCCTTGTCGTCGCGCCAGGAGCGGTCTCTGCCGTTGAGGAACGTCCAGATCACGCCGGCGAGCGGCCGGCGCACGACGATCGACAGCAGGAACGCGCTGCCGTAGACGACGCTCTGCCAGATGCCGAAGAGGAAGAAACCCTTGGCCTCGCCTGTCTTGTAGGCGATGAAGGCCGCGATGCCGACGCCGAAGACGGCGGAGATCGCGGGCTGGACGGTGCCCTTGCGCACCGCGAGGACCACGCCGATGACGACGGCCGCGGCGAGCGAACTGATGATCGCGGCCATCAGGTTCTTGGTGGTGAAGTTGACGATCACGAAGACGAGGACGGGCAGCGACGAGTAGAGCATTCCGCTCACGCCGCCCATCTGCTCGAGGACGGTGGGCTGCTTTTCTTCGGTCTTGGCTGAAGTCATGAAGCGTTCTGCAACTCGTAATAGGGGTTGTAGAGCACCTTGCGCCCGTCGCGCACGGCGATGCGGCCACGGGCCTTGATCGTCCGACCAGGCTCGATACCCGCGATGCGACGGCGGCCGAGCCAGACGAGGGTGACGCCCTCGGTGCCGTCGTAGAGCTCGGCTTCCAGGGTGGCGGCCGCGTCGCGGGGGCAGAGCTCCACGCTGCGGAGCCTTCCGAGGACGGTGACCTCCTCACCGGACTTGCAGTCGCAGGCCTTCACCGCGCCGACGGCCTCCGCTTTTCGCGAGAGGTCGTCCGCGTCGAGCTCGGCGACGTCGCTGGTCAAGCGACGCACCAAGCGGCGCCAATAGCCGCTCATCCCCGACTCCTGCATTGCTCAGGTGGCCCGTGGTGTGGACCGTCTGTCATGAGGGTACGCAGAGGGGGCGACAATCTCGGCCGTGCCTGCCGAGACCGTTGTCCTCCTGCCCGGAACCGCCTCCGACGAGGTGTTTGTCCGTTCCGTGTTCACCGAGCCGTTGTCGCAGGTCGGTGCCGTTTTCACAGCACCGGCGGTCCGCACACTCCGTGAACGGTTGACGGCCCTCGAAAATGCCCGGGAAGGCCACCCGATCGTGGTGGGTGGCGTCTCACTCGGCGCCCACGTGGCCGCACGGTGGGCCGCGGCCAACCCGGACAGGTGCGCGGGTCTGGTCCTCGCGCTGCCCGCGTGGACGGGTTCCCCGGACGGGGCCCCCGCGGCGCTCGCGGCGAAGGCCAGCGCGCAGGTCGTCGCGACGCGGGGCCTGGAGGCCGCGCTGGCCGGCACGACCGGCTGGCTGCGCGAGGAGCTCGGCAGGGCCTGGCGCGGCTACGGCGACCTGCTGGTGCCGCACCTCGAGGAGGCCGCCGAGTCACCGGCGCCGACGCTCGAGGAGCTGAGGTCGCTCGACGTGCCGGCGGGGATCCTCGGGTGCACCGACGACCCGGTGCACCCGATCGACGTCGCCCGGCAGTGGGCCGAAGCCCTCCCGCGGGCCGTTCTCGTCACGACGACGCTCGACGCCTACCCGCACGCGCTGGGGCGCGCGGTGCAGGCGTGGCGACAGGCCTGTTAGCCCTGCTGCTGGATGTGCCGGGCGATCGCTTCCGGCAGCTCGACCGGCAGCGGGGTGCGGGGCGGCATCGGCTGCTCGCCGCGCACGACGACGGTGCCGCGGATCATCTCACGCAACGCCTCGGAGTTCTGCGCGAAGTGCTCCTCGGGACCGGCCGCGACACCGCGCAGCATCCAGCGCGGCCCGTCGATGCCGATGAAGAGGATCTGCACGCCCTGGTTGCGCGCGGTGATCTCCTCGCCCCACTCGCCGTTCTCGCGGTTGATGCGGGCGCCGTCCTCCTTGAGGCCCTGCACCAGCTCGGCGCCGACCTCCTTCCAGAGGCCGCCGGACTTCGGCGCGGCGAACGCGCTCACCGTCAGCTGCCCGACGGACGTGAGGATGTGCACGGCGCGCACGGAACCGTCCTGCTGGTCCATCTCGACCTGCAGCTGGGCCTCGTCCGGCATCGGCAGCAGCACCGATCCCAGGTCGAGCCGCTGCACGTCGTCACGGGGCGCCACCGTCGAGTCCCACGGGCCGTCGACGTCCTCGTCGAACGCCTCGTCGTGCTCCGGACCGGTGTCGACCGAGCCCGAGGAGTGACGACCGCGCTTGCGGCGCCTTCCGAACATGCCCTACCCCTCCGCATTCATCCGGGCGAGCACCTCATGCCCACCGGTCGAGCCATAGCCTCCCGCACCGCGTGCCGTTTCCGGCAACTCGGCGACCTCGCGGAACACCGCGTGCTCGACGCGTTGCACGACGAGCTGGGCGATCCGGTCGCCGCGCGACAGCGCGATCGGCTCACGAAGATCATGGTTCACGAGGCAAACGCGGATCTCACCGCGGTAGCCGGAGTCGATCGTGCCCGGCGTGTTGACCACGCTCAGCCCGACCCGCGCCGCCAGTCCGGACCGCGGGTGCACGAACCCGGCGAACCCCTCCGGCAGCGCGATGGCGACACCGGTGCCGACCACCGCTCGCTCGCCTGGTGGAATGACCACGTCCGACGTGGTGACCAGATCGGCGCCCGCGTCGCCGGGACGGGCGTAGGCGGGCACGGGAACCCCCGGATCGAGCCGGGTCAGCAACACCTCGACGCTGGACACGGCGGCCGAGATTACCCTGACGACGTGAGTGAGACTGCCGTGACCGCCACTACGACCTTCCGCGAGCGCCTCTACGTGACGTGGTGGATCTGGCCGCTGCCGCTGCTGGCCGCCGCGCTGCTGGCCGCCGAGGTGCACATGGGCTTCCCCGGGGTGCGCTCCTGGCTGCCGTACGTGATCCTGCTGCCCCTCACGGTCGTGCTGATCGTGCGCATGGGGTCGACGAAGGTCGAGGTCGCCGGCGGCGAGCTCCGCGCCGGTGACGCCCACATCCCGCTGGACCTGCTCGGCGAGGTCGAGGTCATCGCCCCCGAGGACAAGCGCAAGGCCATGGGCCCGCACCTGGACCCGGCGGCGTACGTCGTGCACCGCGGCTGGGTCAAGCCGCTCGTGCGGGTGCGCGTGAACGACCCCGAGGACCCGACGCCCTACTGGGTGATCAGCACGCGGCGCCCGGAAGAGCTGGCCGCGGCGATCAAGTCCTGAAAGACACAACTGGGCGCCACCCGTGAGGGTGAGCGCCCAGTTCTCTGAAGCGGTCTTCTCTCCGACGGCCCTCAGGCCGTGGATCAAGCGCAGTCGCGGCAGACGTACACGCCGTTGTTGTCCTCGGCGAGCCTGCTGCGGTGGTGCACCAGGAAGCACTTGGAGCACGTGAACTCGTCGGCCTGCTTGGGCAGGACCTTGAACGTGAGCTCCTCGCCGGACAGGTCGGCGCCCGGGAGCTCGAAGTTCTCCGCGCTCGCGTCCTCGTCGACGTCGACGACGCCGGACTGCGTCTCGTTCCGCCGGGCCTTCAACTCCTCGAGGGAGTCCTCAGCGAGTTCGTCCGCCTCGCTGCGACGCGGCGCGTCGTAGTCGGTCGCCATCTTCTTCACCCCTGCGGTCTACGGAGACTGTTCGTGTCGCTGGTTAACGCTCCAGCGACCTCATTTGTGCCCCACGTCAAGGTGACGTAGGTCTCTCGCACGCGGCGGCCGAGCCAACCCCCTTGACGTGACCGTCGGCTTGATCGACATGTGCGCGGAGCGCGCAGAGGGTAGCTCATTGTCGGAGTGGCCCGGCATCGGGTTACCCCTTACCGACCGGACGGGTGACACAACCTTTCTACGCTGGACCGATACCCTGTGCGGGAGCACCCACGCCTCGGCGTGCAACCTGACGCCGAGCCGGTACCGTCCTGACTGTGAGCGACCAGGCCGGTGCAGTGGGTCACGCCCGTCGGGGCGCGGTCCAGCCGGGCAAGGCCTAGGCTGGACCTCAGGGACGGATCACGGGGAGGGCTTCGGACGTGGGATCCGCATCGGGGAACTTGACGCCGTACAAGAGGCGTCGGCCCGTGCCCGCGCTCGTCCTGTTCGCGGTGCTGTTGGTCAGTTCCGTGTTCGTGTGGGTGAAGGTGCTCGGCAACGCCGGCGACGTGGACGCGGCGATCAGGTGCAACCCGCCCGGCAACGTGACGACGGCATCGGCCGTCGTACCCGCCGACCCGGCCGCCGCGACGTCGACGGCCCCGCCGCCCGCGCTGGGCACCGTCCTGGAGCACGACGCGCTCGACCGCACCGACCCGGTGCCGGTCGGCGAGGTCAACTTCAAGGTCGTCAACGCCTCGACGCAGCGCAACCACGCCAAGGCCGTGGCCACGATGCTCACCGAGCTCGGCCTGAAGCAGGCGGCCGACCCCGGCAACGACCCCATCTACCCGGCGGGCGACATGACCTGCCGCGGCCAGCTCCGCTTCGGCGCGCCCGGCGCGTCGGCGGCCAGGACCCTGTCGCTGCTGGAGCCGTGCCTGGAGCTCGTGCGCGACGACCGCCAGGACGCGACCGTCGACGTCGCGATCGGCAAGAAGTTCGACGAGGTCAAGCCGAACAGCAGCGCCCGCAAGGTCCTCGACCAGCTCAGCGAGTGGGCGGCGCAGCAGCCGGAGCAGCAGGGCGGCCAGGTCGCCGCGGCCACCTCGCCGTCGCTGAACGCGGACAACCTGGCGGGCGCGCGAGAGGTGACCTGCTGAGGTCCTGCTCCGCTACCTTGCGGGCATGGGGGTGGATCTTCTTCCGGGCGAGCGCGTCCTCTGGCAGGGCTCGCCCGTGCACCGTTCGGTCTTCCTGCGCGTTGACGCCGCGTGGATGCGGTTCAGCCTGAAGTTCGACGCCGTCCTGTTCGCCGTGGTGGCGGCGGTCATGTGGCTGGTGGACGGCTGGCTGGGTCCGTTCGACGTCTGGAACTTCCTGCTCGTCGGAGGCGGGATCCTCGCGTCCACGACGTTCCGCTTCGTCGAGCCGTTCGCGTGGCGCCGGCTCACGCTGCACCGCACGACCTACTACGTCACCAACAGACGTGTCGTGTGTGTGCCCGGCCGCGGAGAGAGGTCGACCGAGCTCTCCGACGTCGAGGTCCTGACGTTCCTGGAGGAGGCGGACGGCTCGGGGTACGTCCGCCTCGACCGGCGGTACACGCCGGACGGGTTCATGAACGCGATGGTCGCCGAACTGATCCACGTCCCGGACGTTCGCGAAGTCGTCGCCCTGCTGTCGGAGCTGACCGGGCAGACGCCGGAAACAACGTTGATCCGACGTTGACGCGACGTTGATCGGACGTTGACCCGCGACGTTGCAACGACCCCTTGTGCAAAAGACGTTTGCGGACGTCGCAAACGTCTTTTGCACAACCGATATATCAGTGCGTTGACCTGCGGTTTCAGACCTTGTCGAAGCCGGACTCGGCGAGCGCTGCGTACATCGCGTCCGCGATGCCCGGTGCGGCGGCGAATGTCGCGTCCTCCCCCAGCTCCGGCGACGATCCCGGCAGCCGCACGACCGCGCCGGCCTCCGCGGCGATCAGCCCGCCGGCCGCCCAGTCCCACCGGCCGAGCGCGTGCTCGGCGTAGGCGTCGAGCCGTCCCGCGGCCACCGAGCACAGGTCGAGCGACGCCGCGCCGGCCCGGCGCAGGTCGCGCACGCGCGTCGCCATGCGGGCCCACGTCTCGGCCTGGCGCTGCCGCCGTTCTGGCCGGTACGCGAAGCCGTACCCGAGCAGGGACAGCGACAGGTCCGTCGTCGCGGACACCTGCAGGGGCGTGCCGTCCAGGAAGGCGCCGTGGCCGCGGGCGGCGGTCCACAAGCGTCCGGTCGCGGGCTCGAACACCGCGCCAGCGACGGACTCGCCGTCGAGCTGCGCCGCGATCGACACCGAGTACCAGGGGATCCCGTACAGGTAGTTGACGGTGCCGTCGATCGGGTCGACGACCCACGTCAAGCCCTCGACGACGGTGCCGCCCTCCTCCTCGCCCAGCACGGGCTCGCCGGGGCGCAACTCGGACAGACGCGTCCGGACGAGTTGTTCCGAGGCCCGGTCCGCGGCGGTGACCACGTCGGTGGAGGTGCTCTTGGTGTCGAACGAGACGACCGCGGAGGCGCGCATGCGCTGAACAAGAGCGCCCGCTTCCCGTCCGACGGCCGTCGCGATGTCAACGAGTGGCCGGGGATCGAACACGACCGGTTTCCTCCTACGTCACTGGCACGGGACTATCGGACGACGTCAGGCTAATGTCTGCGCACCACGGTTACTGAATCGAACGAGTAGGAAGGACCACGGGGAATGGGCATCACCCGCGGGTTCGGTGTGGACATCGGCGGCTCCGGCGTCAAGGGCGGCCTGGTCGACCTCGAGGCAGGAGCACTGGACGGCGAGCGCATGCGGATCCCCACGCCTCAGCCCTCCACGCCGGAGGCGGTGGCGGAGGTCGTCGCGGAGATCGTCGAGAAGTTCCAGTGGGAGGGACCGGTCGGCATCACGCTGCCGTGCGTGGTCAAGCACGGTGTGTCGCTCAGCGCGGCGAACGTCGACAAGGGCTGGATCGGCTGCGACGCGCAGAAGCTCTTCGCCGAGCGCCTCAAGCGCAGGCCCGAGGACATCGTGGTCATGAACGACGCGGACGCGGCCGGCATCGCGGAGATGTCGTTCGGCGCGGGCGTCGGCAAGGGCGGGACCGTGGTGCTGCTGACGTTCGGCACCGGTATCGGCAGCGCGGTGTTCCTCGAGGGCAAGCTCGTCCCGAACACCGAGTTCGGCCACCTCCAGGTCGACGGCCACGACGCCGAGAAGCGCGCGGCCGCGTCGGTGAAGGAGGAGAAGGACCTGTCGTGGGAGGAGTGGACTCCCCGCGTCAGCCGGTACATCAACGTGCTGGAGGACCTCATCTGGCCGGACCTGGTGATCGCGGGTGGTGGCGTGAGCAAGAAGGCGCACAAGTGGTTGCCGTTGCTCAAGGTCCGCACCGAGGTCGTCGCCGCGGCGCTGAAGAACGACGCGGGCATCGTGGGCGCCGCCTGGGCCGCCGCGCACGGCGTCAGGCCTTGACGACCATTCGACACCGAAACGTGTCCGACTCGATCTAGCTGCGACAACGCAGGTGAGAGCGCCTCGAAGCACCTCGGGGCGCAACACCGCGTCACCGACGTCGTTACAATGGAACGCACACCCGCCGGGCAAGATCGGCGGGGAGATCCCCTGAACTCTGGCGACCGAGGTTTCGCGCCCTCTGGTCCGCCTTGAACGACCGTCGCGAAAGGGCGTACGTGGCAGCCGCAGAAACCGCAACCCGACGCTCCAGCTCCGCCGCGAGCGCCGCCAAGACGACCAAGGCGACCGCGGCCGGCGAGGCCGAGGAGAAGCCGAAGCGCAAGACGACCGCTGCGGCAGCGAAGAAGCCCGCAGCCAAGGCCCCGCGCAAGACGGCCGGCAAGGCCGATCCTGCCGCGAAGGGCACCGCCAAGAAGGACGGCGACGAGCCCGAGGACATGGAAGGCGCTCCGGGCGCCGAGGACCTGGAGGACGTCGAGATCGTCGACGAGCCGGTCGTCGACGAGCCCGAGGAGGCGGAGGACCCCAAGACCGAGGGTGACTTCGTCTGGGACGAGGAGGAGTCCGAGGCCCTGCGCCAGGCGCGCAAGGACGCGGAGCTCACCGCCTCGGCCGACTCGGTACGCGCCTACCTCAAGCAGATCGGCAAGGTCGCCCTCCTCAACGCCGAGGAGGAGGTCGAGCTCGCCAAGCGCATCGAGGCGGGTCTCTACGCCGCCGAGCGCGTGCGCCGCTCCGAGGAGGAAGCGGAGAAGCTCACGCCGCAGCTGCGCCGCGACCTGCGCTGGATCGTCCGCGACGGCGAGCGCGCCAAGAACCACCTGCTCGAGGCGAACCTGCGCCTCGTCGTGTCGCTGGCCAAGCGCTACACCGGCCGCGGCATGGCGTTCCTGGACCTGATCCAGGAGGGCAACCTCGGTCTGATCCGCGCGGTCGAGAAGTTCGACTACACCAAGGGCTACAAGTTCTCCACGTACGCCACCTGGTGGATCCGTCAGGCGATCACCCGCGCGATGGCCGACCAGGCCCGCACCATCCGCATCCCGGTGCACATGGTCGAGGTCATCAACAAGCTCGGTCGCATCCAGCGCGAACTGCTCCAGGACCTGGGCCGCGAGCCCACCCCGGAGGAGCTCGCCAAGGAAATGGACATCACGCCCGAGAAGGTGCTGGAGATCCAGCAGTACGCGCGTGAGCCCATCTCGCTGGACCAGACGATCGGCGACGAGGGCGACAGCCAGCTCGGCGACTTCATCGAGGACTCCGAGGCCGTCGTCGCGGTGGACGCCGTCTCGTTCACGTTGCTGCAGGACCAGCTGCAGTCCGTGCTCGCGACGCTGTCCGAGCGCGAGGCGGGCGTCGTCCGGCTGCGCTTCGGTCTCACCGACGGCCAGCCGCGCACGCTGGACGAGATCGGTCAGGTCTACGGCGTCACGCGTGAGCGCATCCGCCAGATCGAGTCCAAGACGATGTCGAAGCTGCGTCACCCGTCGCGCTCCCAGGTCCTGCGCGACTACCTCGACTAGGTCCTACCCGGTCATACGCACGAAGCCCCGCACCGGTTCGGTGCGGGGCTTCGGTGTTTTCGGCGAGCGCTGCTCGCGGGTTCGTGAAAATGTGGCGGAAGTGTTCGCTTTCCGCGAAAGAACGCCGGAAATGTCCGTAGCGGGCGCTGCGCCGGCGTTCGCCCGAAACCTCGAATCCGGGTCGAGGACCGCTCGTCGATCACGGTCTCGCGTCCGAATCGTGGGACGTTCGTGACCTGTTCGCTGCGGGCGGACAAGAGCAACCGATATCACACTCCCGGCCGCACGCAACCGACCGCCTGGCCGCACTTGGCTGCTCCACCAGCGGGTTTCCGGTTGCCCAGCGTGCGTGTCAAGCCGGTGAACCGGTGGCGAACGGAGGTGTGAAGCTGCTGCAGGCGGGTAAATCGGAGAGTGACGCGAGTCGCCACGTACACGGGAACACTGACTAACGCCAAAACGTCTGTCAGAGTGGAGCCAGCGAGCACCGCGCACCATCCAGGGGCGTTGTGGTCGCAGCTTGGTAAGAGGGCACCGGGACACTTCGTTCCGTTGCTGGGACGGAGGGAGATTCATCATGACTGCAGCACTCACCCGCCCCGAGTTGACCGCTGCCGACCGCTGCGACCGCTGCGGGGCTGCTGCCCAGGTTCGCGCTTTGCTCCCGTCCGGGGGCGAGTTGCTGTTCTGCGGGCACCACGCCCGGGCGCACAGTGAGAAATTGCGCGAACTCGCTGCTGAGATTCAGCAGGGCTGACTTCCACCCCACCTAGCCGCTCGGGGCGGAGATCCGCGAGGATCTCCGCCCCCTTCGCTTTTCTAGAGGGCGTCGAGCACCGGCTCGAAGGCCAGTTCGGCGGCCCCCACGAGCTTCGCGTCCCGCCCCAGCGGCGACGTCACGACCTGGGTCCCCCCGACGGCGCGGGAGACGAGGCTGCGCCGCTGCACGGCGGAGCTCACCGACTCCACCACCGACAGCGGCAGCGCCGTGTAGAGGTCGCCGAGCACGACGAGCTCGGGACCGAGGACGTTGACGATGTTCGCGAGGCCCAGGGCGAGCCAGTCGGCGAACTCGTCGAGCACCGAGGGGTCGTCGAGCGCCCGCAACGCCGCGACGACGGCTCCGCGCGGGGCGTCGTCGGGAAGGCCCAGCGCCCGGCACAGCGCCGGCTCGCCCACCTCGGTCTCCCAGCAGCCGTCACAGCCGCAGTAGCACCGCCGCCCGTGCGGGTTGACCACCATGTGGCCCAGCTCGCCGACGTAGCCGCCGGAGCCGCGCAACGGCTGCCCCGACAGGATCACTCCCCCGCCGACGCCGACGTCCGCGGAGATGTAGACCATGTCCGAGGACTCGCGCGCCGCACCGCGGACGTGCTCGGCCAGCGCACCGAGCTCCGCGTCGTTGCCGACCTGGACGGGCAGCTTCAGCACCGCCTCCAGGCGCTTGCCGAGCGCCACACCGGTCCAGTGCAGGTTCGGCGCCTCGTGCACGTGCCCGTCGGCACGCCGCACGACGCCGGGCACGGAGATGCCCACCCCGACCGCGGTGGCGTCGAGGTCGTCGGCCATGAGGCGCGCCGACTCGACGATGTGCGTGATGACCTCCCCCGGATCACGCGTCCGGTGCAGGTTCCAGCTGTCCCGCCCGAGGATCTCCCCGCCGAGGCCGACGAACCCCATCGCCACGTGTTCCACCCGCACGTCGATCGCGATGACGACCGCAGCCTGCGGCTGGGGCAGTACCAGCAGGGATGGGCGGCCCGCTCCGCTGCGCAGAGCGGGCACGCGTTCGGCGACCACGCCGGCTTCGGCGAGGCCGTCCACCAGGGCCTTGATGGTGCTGCGGTTGAGCCCCAGCTCAGCCGCGAGCGAGGCCCTGGTGGACGGTCCGTCGACGTGCAGGCGGCGCAGCAGCGCCGTCCTGTTGTGCCTGCGGATCTCGTCGGGACGAGTGCCGGACGTGGGTCCCGTCACCGCGTCATCGGGCCGCGGTGGCCGCCCGGCGGCGGGACAACGCGTCGACGCTCGCGGCGAGCAGCAGGACGAGGCCGGTCACGATGAACACGACCGCGGCGGGCTGCTTGAGCAGGCCCATGCCGTTCTGGATGATCGCGAGCACCGCGCCACCGATGACGGCGTCGCGCAGGCGGCCCTTGCCACCGAACAGCGACGTACCACCGATGACGGCCGCGCCGACCGACAGCAGCAGCGTGTTGCCGCCACCGGCGTTCGGGTCGACCGAGCCGACCTTCGACGAGTACACGATGGCGCCGATCGCGGCCGCCGAGGAGGCGATCACGAAGACGCTCATGCGGATGCGCTCGACGTTGATACCGGCGCGGCGGGCCGCTTCCTTGTTGCCACCGACGGCGTAGATGTGCCGGCCGTAGCTGGTGCGGTCGAGCACGAACGTGCCGATCACCAGCAGCACGAGCACCAGCGGCACCACGAACGGCACGCCTTCGATCACCACGAGGTTGCTCGGCGCCCGGTTGAGCGACAGCGCGTAGGTGATGACGGCGGCCAGCACCGCGAGGGCGCCGATCTTGGCCAGCACCAGCGTGGTGGGCTGGGCGACGAGGCCCCTGCGCAGCCGCGAGAAGTGGCGGGTGAGCACGACGGCCGCGTAGCCGCCGACGGCGATGACGAACAGCGCCCACGAGCCGACGAAGTCCAGGTTGCCGTTGGCGACGTTGAAGATCGTGTCGTCACGCAGGCCGAGCGTGCCGCCCTGGCCGATGAGCTGCAGCACGACACCGCCCCAGACCAGGAACAGCGCCAGGGTCACGACGAACGACGGGATGCCGACCTTCGCGACGAGGAAGCCGGTGATGGTGCCGATGGCCGCGCCGACGCAGACGGCGAGCAGCATCTCGAGCCAGGCGTTGGCGGGGATGCCGACCGCGGCGATCACGAGCGCCACGGCGGACAGCGCCGCGCCGGCCCAGACCTTCATCACGACCGCGAGCACGATCGCGATCACCAGCAGGCCGCAGAACACGTAGAAGACCGTGTCGCCCATGCCGCCGAGCAGGTTGCCGTTGTGGATCAGGTGCAGTGCCATCACGGCGGCCGTCACACCGGACGCGGTACCGGCGGACAGGTCGATCTCGCCGAGCAGCAGCACGAACACCAGGCCCATCGCGATGATGGTGATGCTGGCGCCCTGCTGGAGCAGGTTGGCGAGGTTGCCGAGGGTGAAGAACGTGTCCGACAAGGAGCTGAACACGATCAGCAGGACGACGAGGCCGAGCAGCGCGGGCAGCGAGCCGAGCTCACCGCCGCGGACCCTGGCCCAGTAGTCGCGGACGGCCTCGCCCGTGGACTGGGACGTCGTGTCGATGCCGAAGTCGGAGATGGCGCCCTGCTGCGGGGTTTCCTGCACGGGCGATTCGGTGGTGTCGGTCATGCTGCCCTCTTCGGAACTCATCAGATCGTCGCCGCCTCGGGGCGGGCGATGCCCAGGTCACCGGAACGGCCGGCCGTGATCAGCTCGACGACCTGGCCGTGCGTGACGTCCTTGGACCCCACGACGGCGGCCATGCGGCCGAGGTAGAGGCACGCGATGCGGTCGGCGACCTCGAAGACGTCGTTCATGTTGTGGCTGATCAGGACGACCCCCAGGCCCTGCTCCGCGAGCCGGCGGACCAGGTCGAGCACCTGGCGCGTCTGCGCGACGCCCAGTGCTGCGGTGGGCTCGTCGAGGAGCACCACCTTGCTGTTCCACAGGACGGCCTTGGCGATCGCCACGGTCTGGCGCTGACCACCGGACAGCGACGAGACCTGGGTGCGCACCGACTTGACGGTGCGGACCGACAGCGAGGCCAGCGTCTTGCGCGCCGCCTGCTCCATGTCCGTCTCGTCGAGCAGACCGGCCTTGGTGCGCTCACGGCCGAGGAACATGTTCTGGACGATGTCCAGGTTGTCGGCGAGCGCGAGGTCCTGGTAGACGACCTCGATCCCGAGGGCCGCGGCGTCGCGCGGGCCCTTGATGTCGACGGGCTTGCCGTCGAAGAGGACTTCACCCGAGTCGGTCGGGTGGATGCCCGCGATGCACTTGACCAGCGTCGACTTGCCCGCGCCGTTGTCGCCGACGAGGGCGGTGACCTCGCCGGGGTTCACGACGAGGTCGATGTCGTGCAGGACGTGCACGGGGCCGAAGCTCTTGTTGATGCCGCGCAGCTCGAGAATCGGCTCGCTCACTGGGGATTCCTCCGTGGTTACCACGCGCCTAGGGCGGGGTGCGGTCGTTGCCGCACCCCGCCCTGGCGCGAGCGGTCCTACTTGATGCCGAGCTCGGTGCAGGCGGCCTGGGTGTCGGCCACGCAGATCTCCGAGGCCTTGACGAAGCCCGCGTCGACCACGGACTTGACCTTGTCCTTGGTGATCAGCTGAGCGGTGAGCAGCACGGACTTGACGTCGCGGTTGCCCTTGGCGTCCTTGGTCTTGCCGGTCGCGAGGGCGTCGGCGGCGGCCGTGTCGCCCTTGGCGAGGGCGGCGGCCAGCTTGGCGGCGGCCTCGGCCTCGTCCTTGATCGGCTTGAAGACGGTCATGTACTGGTCACCGCGGAGCACGGCCTGCAGACCGTCCGGGGTGGCGTCCTGACCGGTGACCGGGACCTTGCCGTTCAGGCCGACCTTCTTGAGGACCGTGATCACCGCGCCGGCGAGGCCGTCGTTCGCGGCGACGACGCCGTCGACCTTGCCGCCGTTGGAGGTCAGGATCTGCTCGAAGACCTGGCCACCCTTCTGGTTGTCCCAGTTGTCGATCGGCTGGGACTGGACCAGCTTGAGCTTGCCGGACTCGTAGAGCGGCTTGAGGACCTTCTGCTGGCCCTCGTGGAACAGGGTCGCGTTGTTGTCCGTCGGCGCGCCCTCGATCTCGATGACGTTCGCGCCCTGCGGCGCGGCCTTCATCGCGTCCGCGAGACCCTGGCCCTGCAGCTCGCCGACCTTCACGTTGTCGAACGACACGTAGTAGGACGAGGAGCCGCCGGTGTTCAGGCGGTCGTAGTCGATGACCTGGATGCCCTGGGCCTGCGCCTTCTTGGCGACGGAGGCACCGACCTCGCTGTTGGGGGTCGCGATGATCAGGACCTTGACGCCGGCGTTGATCATGCCGTCAGCCAGGGTGCTGAACTTCTGGACGTCGCCCTGGGCGTTCTGGATGTCGGGGTCGAGCCCCTCCTTCTTCAGAGCGGCCTCGAGGAGCGGCTTGTCGAAGCCCTCCCAGCGAGCGGAGGAGGCGGTCTCGGGCAGGATCACGCCGACCTTCGCGCCCGTGCCGCTGCCAGAGTTCGTTTCAGAGGTTCCTCCGGTGCCGGAGGAGGAGTTGGCGCCGCACGCCGAAACCGCCAGGGCGAGGCCCGCGGTCACGGCGATGGAAGCGAGAGTCTTGCTGCGCATCCGCCATCCCTTTCACTGCGCTGTGTCACAGAGAATGTTGTGGCGCACAACGTATGCCCGACATATGCGTGACCGGAACCACACTGGATCGATTAAGTCGCAACGATGCGGTAACCGTGCCGAAATTTAGTCACCGAGAGTTGTGAGAGCGTTACCACCGCGCTACTGCATCCAGCGGCGATATATTGGATATCGCTTGCGGCGAACACTCGGGGGCCATCTCCCGGACACCCCTAGGTTGGGTTCATGACCTTCAACGGGGAAGCCGCCAAAAGACTGGCGAAATCGTTCGGTGCGGAAGCGGCGCGCTACGACCGCACCCGCCCCACCTACCCGGACAAACCGGTCCGGAAGATCGTCGCCGCGAGCCCCGGCCCGCGTGTCGTCGACGTCGGCTGCGGCACCGGGGTCCTCTCCCGCCCGCTCGCCGCGGCCGGGTGCGAGGTGCTCGGGGTGGAGCACGACGAGCGCATGGCCGAGTTCGCCCGTGCCACCGGCGTGACCGTGGAGGTCTCCGAGTTCGAGACGTGGAACCCGGCGGGCCGCGAGTTCGACGCCGTCGTCGCCGGGCAGTCGTGGCACTGGGTCGGCGCCGAGGCCGGTCCCGCGCAGGTCGCGCGGGTGCTGCGGCCCGGCGGGGTGTTCGTCGCGCTCTGGCACGTGTTCGGGACGCCCGAGCCGATCGCCGACGCGTTCGTCGCGGCGTACGCCAAGGTGGCGCCCCAGCTCCCGCACCGCGTCGGCCACTCCTACGCCGAGGCGTTCGAGGCCTACCAGGCCGGCTGCGTGCGCACCGGCGAGGCGTTCGCCGCGACCGGGGCGTTCTCCGCCGCCGAGCAGTGGCGGGCGGACTGGGAGCGGACGTCCACGACCGCCGAATACATCGACCTGATGCGCACCATGAGTCCGATGGCCCTGCTCAGCGCCGAGCAGGCCACCGAACTCCTCGACGACGTCGGCCACGCGATCGACGCGATCGGTGGCGAGTTCACGATGCGCTACAGCACGCTCGCCGTCGCCGTCACCCGCGTCTGAGGCCGGCTACCAGGAGCGCAGGGTCGCGATCCGTTCCTCGAGCTGTTCGATGGTGGCCATCGCGGTCGGCGGGCCGCCGCAGTACTCGCGCAGCTGGTTGTGGATCTTGCCGTGCGGCTTCTTCGTGCGGTGGTGGTGCATCGCGACGAGGGTGTTGAGCTCCTTGCGCAACGACGTGAGGCGTTCCTGCACCCCCGCGGGCCGTGCTTCGCGCACGGCGACCTCGGGCTTGGGCCGCTTGGCGGCCAGCGCCATCTGCTCCTCCTGCCGCTGCAGCAGCAGGGTGCGCACCTGGTCCGGTTCCAGCAGCCCCGGCAGGCCGAGGTACTCCTGCTCCTCCTCGGAGCCCGCGTGGGTCGGGGCGCCGAACGACGAGCCGTCGAAGATCACCTGGTCGAGCTCGGCCGTCGTGCCCAGGGCCGTGAAGGCGCGCTCGTCCTCGCCCGGTTCGTCCTTGGTCTGGTTGGCCGCGGCCATCAGCTCGTCGTCCCAGCCGTCCTTCTCGCGGTGCGGCTTGCCCAGGACGTGGTCGCGCTCGGCCTCCAGCTCGGACGCGAGCTGCAGCAGCACCGGCACCGAGGGCAGGAAGACGGTAGCCGTCTCGCCGGGTTTCCGGTTGCGCACGAAGCGGCCGATGGCCTGCGCGAAGAACAGCGGGGTCGACGACGACGTCGCGTACACGCCTACGGCAAGCCGCGGCACGTCGACGCCCTCGGACACCATGCGGACCGCGATCATCCAGCGTTCGTTCGTCGCAGAGAACTCGGCGATCTTGCCGGACGCCTTCGGGTCGTCGGAGAGGACGAGCGTGGGGACCTGCCCCGTGACGCGCTGCAGCACCTCCGCGTACGCCTTCGCCACGGTCTGGTCGGTGGCGATCACCAGGCCGCCCGCGTCGGGCAGGCCGTTCTCGCGCTTCTGCGTCAGGCGCTGGTCGGCGGCGCGCAGCACGGACGCCATCCACTCGCCGGCCGGGTCGAGGGCCGTGCGCCACGCCCGTGCGGTCTGCTCCTGCGTCAACGGCTCACCCAGGCGCGCCGTGTACTCCTCGCCCGCGCTGGTCCGCCACGACGCCTCGCCCGAGTACGCCAGGAACAGCACCGGCCGGACGACGCCGTCGCGCAGCGCGTCGGCGTACCCGTAGGTGTGGTCCGCCTTCGACGTCTTGAAGCCGCCGGAGCTCTCCTCGTACTGCACGAACGGGATCGGCGAGTCGTCGGAGCGGAACGGGGTGCCGGTCAGGCAGAGGCGGCGCACCGCGGGCGTGAACGCCTCGCGGATCGCATCACCCCACGACTTGGCATCACCACCGTGGTGCACCTCGTCGAGCAGCACGAGCGTCTTGCGGTTCTCCGTGCGCACCCGGTGCAGCGTCGGATGGGCGGCGACCTGCGCGTACGTCACGGCCACGCCGTGGTAGTCGCGGGAGGTCATCGCGTTGGTGTTGCGGAAGTTCGAGTCGATGTGGATGCCCTGCTCGGCGGCCGCCTTCGCCCACTGGTGCTTGAGGTGCTCGGTGGGGGTGACGATCGTGACGGCCTCGATGGTCCGGTCGGCCAGCAGTTCGGCGGCCACGCGGAGCCCGAAGGTCGTCTTGCCCGCGCCCGGTGTCGCGACGGCGAGGAAGTCCTGCGGCTTGGCGGCCAGGTACTTGGTCAGCGCCCTGCGCTGCCATGCCCGCAGCGGTCGCATTGCTGCTGTCGCTGTCACAGACGTGTTTCTCCTCATTTGTGCAGGTCAGACATGGCGGGCCCCGCAGGCGGACCGTGGCCGGGGGCACCGCGACTCTACCTGTTCCGAACGTCGATGCCGCGAAACGTGGCGGTATGCACCATGCTTGTCACTGCGATGGGTTCGCCTTCCGACAACAGCGCACGCAGGTCCGGCCGCAAGGGGCCGCTGCGTCTACTCGCACGCACGCTGTCGAAGGCGTGGCAGGGGAACATCTTCTCAGAAGCGGCCGAGGCGGCGTTCTGGCAGACGCTGTCGTTCCCGCCGCTGCTGCTCGGCGTGCTGGGCTCGATGGGCTGGATCGGCAGCTGGTTCGGCGACGACGTCGTCAGGGCCGTCCAGGAGAAGATCATCGGCTTCACCCGGACGATCTTCAGCCGGGACGTCGTCAACAGCGTGATCGAACCCACGGTCGCCGAGATCCTCACGACCGGCAAGGGCGAGATCGTCTCCATCGGCTTCCTGATCTCGCTGTGGGCGGGTTCGTCGGCGATGTCGTCGTTCGTCGACGCGATCACCGTCGCCCACGACCAGTACGGCGTGCGCAACGAGGTCTGGCAGCGCTTCTTCGCGCTGCTGCTCTACCTGGTGTCCCTGGTGGCCCTGGTGGTCGGCCTGCCGGTCCTGGCCCTGGGCCCGGAACTCCTGCCGCAGTTCTTCCCGGCGTCGTGGCAGCCCTACATCGAGACGTGGGCCGGCCGCTTCTACTACCCCGGCGTCGCGCTGCTGCTGGTGCTGTCGCTGTCGGCGCTCTACAAGGTGGCGCTGCCCAGGCGGTTGCCGTACCACCGGGTGCTGCCCGGCGCGATCCTCGCGATGGCCGTGTTCATCCTGTCGTCCATCGGCCTGCGCCTGTACATCCAGTGGATCACCACCACCGGCTACACCTACGGCGCGCTCGCGACCCCGATCGCGTTCCTGCTGTTCGTGTTCTTCATCGGCCTGGCGATCACGCTCGGCGCGTACTTCAACAGCGCCATCCAGGACATGTGGCCTGCGCGCATGACCCGCCGCCAGCGCCGCCGCTGGCGCAGGCTCGAGATGGAGCGCGCGGCGTCCCGCATCCGCGAGGAGAGCGAGCAGGCACCCTCGCGGGAGACGAACAACGACACCGGCTACTCGGCTCCGTCGCCGGCCGACACGCAGCTCACGGAGCCGTTGCAGATCCAGGAGCAGCGGACCCGCTCCGAGGAGGAGCGGCAGCGCGGCTAGCCGGTTGCGCGGACAGCAGCGCCCGGCGCCTCAGGACGTGGTCCGGGGCACCGGGCCGCGTCCGGAGGTCAGTCGCCGTCGCCGCCGGGCGGCAGGCTCTCGTAGATCTTCTTGCAGTCCGGGCACACCGGCGAGCCGGGCTTCGGTGACCGCGTGACCGGGAAGACCTCGCCGCACAGCGCGACCACGTGCGTGCCCATCACGGCGCTCTCGGCGATCTTCGCCTTGCGCACGTAGTGGAACATCTTCGGGGTGTCGTCCCCGGACTGGTCGGTACCGTCCGGCCGTACATCGACCTCGGGGAGAGTCTGGGTGCTCACGCGCCAAGGGTACCTGGGATGATGTCCCCTCGTGACCACGCTGCACATCGCCGATGAAGTTGCCTCCGCGCTGGCCGAGAACCGGCCCGTCGTCGCTCTCGAGAGCACCATCCTGTCCCACGGCCTGCCCGCCCCGCGCAACCTCGCGGTCGCCGCACGCCTGGAAGAGGTCGTGCGGAAGGCAGGCGCCGTCCCCGCGACGATCGCCGTCCTCGACGGCGTGCCGCACATCGGCCTGACCTCCGCCGAGCTCGACCGCGTCTGCACCGCGGGCGACCTCGTGAAGCTGTCGCTGCGCGACCTCGGCCCCGCCTACGCCCTGGGCCGCAGCGGCGCGACGACCGTGGCCTCGACCACCGCTCTCGCCCACCAGGCGGGCATCCGCGTCTTCGGCACCGGCGGCCTGGGCGGCGTGCACCGCGGCGCGCGCGAGACGTGGGACGTCTCCGCCGACCTCGACATCGTGGCGTCGACCCCGGTGGTGGTCGTGTGCTCGGGCGTGAAGTCGATCCTGGACATGGGCGCGACCCTGGAGGTCCTCGAGACCCGCTCGGTGCCCGTCGTCGGCTACCGCACCTCCCGCTTCCCCGCCTTCTACCGCCGCGAGTCGGAGTTCGACGTGCCGTGGCGCGTCGAGACCCCCGCCGAGGCCGCCGCCGTCTTCGCCGCGGGCGGCCGCGGCATGCTGCTGGTGAACCCCATCCCCGCCGACTTCGAGATGGACGCCGACCTGCACGACCGCCTGCTCGCCGAGGGCCTGCAGAAGCTCGTCGACCAGGACGTGCGCGGCAAGGACGTCACCCCCGTCCTCCTCGAGCACTTCCACACCGCGAGCGCCGGCGTCAGCCTCGACGCCAACGAGGAGCTCGTCGTCAGCAACGTCTCGGTCGCCGCGGCCGTGGCCGTGGAGCTGTCCCGGTGAGGCCAGTCGTCGTGGTGGGTGACGCGGGCCTCGACGTCGTGGCCCGCCACACCGGCCCCATCGCCCACGGCGGCGACGTGCGCGCCAAGGTCACCATCGAGCCGGGCGGCGCGGGCGCGAACACCGCCGTCTGGCTCGCCGCCTGCGGAGCCTCCCGGTCCTGGTGGCCCGCGTCGGCGCCGACTCGGCCGGCCGCCAGGTCCACGCCGAACTGACCGCGGCGGGCGTCCAGTGCGCCTTCGCGGTGGACCCGGACCTGGCCACCTGCTGCGTGGTCGTCCTGGTCGACGAGGACGGCCAGCGCTCGATGCTGCCCGACCGTGGCGCGAACGCCCGCTTCTCCCCCGCGGACCTGGCCCCGGGCCTGCTCGCCGGCACCGGCGGCCACCTGCACCTGTCCGGCTACGTGCTGCTCGACGCCACCTCACGCCCCGCCGGTCTCGCCGTGCTGGCCGCCGCCCGCGCGGCGGGCTGGACGACGTCGGTGGACCCGCAGGCCGCCGTGCTGATCCACTCGGCGTCCGCTTTCCTGGAGGACGTCCGCGGCGTCGACTTCCTCCTCCCCAACGCCGACGAACTGCTCGCGCTGACCGGCTCGTACGAGCCTTCTTCGGCCAAGACCCTGCTCTCGCACGTCGGGGCTGTCGTGGTGACGTCCGGTGCGGACGGTGCCTCCTGGGTGGACGCCGACGAGGTCATCTCGGTCCCCACTGAAGCCACCGTGTGTGTCGACTCGACGGGTGCCGGTGACGCTTTCGACGCCGGCTTCCTGGCGGCCTGGCTGTCCGGCGCTTCGAAGCACGACGCCCTCCTCGGTGGTGTCCGGGCGGGGTCGCGCGCGGTCAGCGTCGTGGGAGCGCAGCCGCCGAGGTAGTCACTGATATATCGGTTCTGCCGGTCACACCTTCGTCTGGGCGCCGTCGAGTTCGTCACCCTCACGACCAGTCTGCTCAGGCGTGAACCGCTCGCCATCTCGCCTCATGCAATTCCACCAGATGCAAAAAACGTTTGCGGACGAAGTCAAAAGACTCATTGCAAAGGCCGATCGCCGAGCGTTGCAAGGTGCACGCAAGCGCTTGTCCGCCTGACGGCCGCAGGTCGTCCGCCTTTGCAACGAGTCTTTTGCGGACGAAGTCCAAAGAGTTGTTGCAAAAGGTGAGGACGGCGTCCGACAGAGGTCGGGCGCGGGTGCGTCAGGGGCTTCGGCGGCGGTCTAGCCGTCGATGACAGTCGTGCTCTTGGGCGCGATGGCGCGGCGCTCGGCCTCGTAGCGGTTGGCCTTCTCGGCCTTGCGCGGCGGTCTGTCGTTCGCGATCAGCACCGCCATCCACGGCAGCGGCACGGACAGCACGATGAAGAACAGCGCGAGCCACCAGGTGTGCGCGAACAGAGCCGCGAGGATGAGGCACGGGAAGCGCAGGCTCATCATGATCGCGTACTTCTTGCGCCGGGCGGCGTGCTGTTCCTCGTAGGACGGGGCCGCCTCGGTGATCAACACCGGGGTGTCGTTCCGGTCGGGACTGCTCACGACACCACCTCCACGTATCCCATGGTCCCACGTCCGAGTGACCGCCGGGACACCCGGTCGGCGGTTAACATCCGCGGGTGGTCGCCCTTGATCGCCTCGTGGACGTGCTCGGCAGTCTGGGCACGCATCTGGCGTGCGCGCCGAGGGGCCGTGATGCCGAACTCCGCGGGGTTGCCCTGCACGACCCCGCCGAAAACACGCCGGCGACCGCGGGGGACGTTCTGCTCGGGCTCGGCACGCCGTCGGTCGCCGCGGCGGTGCGGCTCGTGTCGTCCACGGCGGCCTCGGCTGTTGTGCTGCACGGCAAGCCTCCGCTCGACGAGCGGGTGATCGCGGCGGCCAAGAAGTCGGGTGCGGCCGTGTTGCTCGTGGATCCGTCTGTGCCGTGGAGCCAGCTTGCGAACGTCACGCAGACGCTGGTCAACGGCGGCACGCGCACCGGAGACCTGTTCGGGTTGGCGGACGTGATCGCGGGCGTGGTGGGCGGGCCGGTCACGATCGAGGACCAGCAGTCCCGCGTGCTCGCGTACTCCTACCGCCAGGAGGACGTCGACCCCGTGCGGGTGCAGACCATCCTCGGGCGGCGCGTGCCCGAGGAGGCGCGGCGGGCGCTCGACGAGTTCGGCGTGTTCAGCCACCTCGCGTCGTCCGACGAACCGATCTTCGTGCCCAAGCTGACGCCGCAGCTCGGCAACCGGCTCGTCGCCGCGGTGCGGGCGGGGCGTGAGCTGCTTGGCTCGGTCTGGGTCGAGGTGACGGGGCCGGTCGATGCGGCACGGAGCGCGGCGTTGGTCGACGGCGCGCGCACGGCGGCGTTGCACCTGTTGCGGTCGCGGGCGTCGACCGACCTCGAGCGCCAGGCCGAGGCGGACCTGGTGATCCGGCTGCTCGACCAGCCGGAGTCCGCTGACGTCGCACGCCTCGGTCTGCCGTCCGCCGACCTGCGGGTGATCGCCGTGCAGGCGCACGCGGGCGAGGGCGAGCACGGCGCGGCGGTGCTGGCGTTCCAGCGGGCGACGGCGGGCTTCGGCTGGTCGCGTCCGGGACGCAGCGCGCTGTTCGGCAACGTCCTCTACACCGTCATCCCGGCCGCCGACGACGCCGTCGATTGGGTGCGTTCGCTGACCCGCGAACTCCCCTCCGAGGCGACCGTGCTGGCCGGCATCGGCGGTCCGGCCGAGGCGGCGCAGCTGCCGACGTCACGGCAGGAGGCCGACGAATGCCTCGCGCTGTCCACCGGTACACCGGTTGTGTACGACGACGCGTGGGCGCAAGTCCTGTTGCACCGGCTCGCCGCCGTCGCCGAAGCCGGACGCCTACCCACCCGTGGGCCGATATCCAATATATTGCGCTACGACGCCGACTACGGGACGCAGTACGCGATGACGTTGAGGGCGTGGCTCGCGGCCCAGGGAGACGTGCGGGCGGCGGCGAAGGACCTCAACGTGCACCCGAACACGTTGCGGTACCGAATGCAGAAGATGGCCGAAGTGACGCCGCTCCCCCTCGACGACCCCGACCAGCGCCTCGCGATGGCCATCGCCCTCCAGATCACGCGCTGAACCGGACGGCGTGAAAGCATCTCCACCCGTGCACCCCGATCTTTCTGCCGACCTGTGCGCCCGACTGCGCGAAGCCTTCCTGAACGCCGGCTACACCGCGGACGGCGTCGTCGACGCGCTCGGCCCGCAGGCCCACGCCGCGCTCGGCCGCGGTGAGCCGGAGCCCGCCCGCCGCGCGAGCAAGGACGCCGGGGCGCTCGGCACGCTGATCCGCCTGTTCCTGCTCGGCGACCAGGAGCCCGAGCAGGACGTCCGCAAGGCGCTCCACGGCGTCGACATCGACGACGCCGTCAAGAACGAGGTCCTCGCCGCAGACAGAAGCGCGGGTGGCCTCAGGGCCGGTCTGGACGTCCGGCCGTACGAGGACAACTGGTGGGTCATCGCCGACCTCGACTCCGACCTGCGCGGCGGCGCCGTCCCCGAGGACCACGTGCTCGGCGTCGGCCACGCGTCCATCAGCCTCGCCCGTGCCACCAAGCGCACGCCGGTCGGCACGCTGCTCGACCTCGGCACCGGCTGCGGCGTCCAAGCGCTGCACGCCGGCACGCACGCCGAGCGCATCACCGCGACCGACCTTTCCGAGCGCGCGCTGAGGCTCGCCCAGGGCACGTTCCGCATGAATGAGCTCGACGTCGAGACGCTGCAGGGCGAGTGGTTCGGCCCGGTGCGGAACCGGCGGTTCGACCAGGTCGTGTGCAACCCGCCGTTCGTGGTCGGACCGCCGCGCGTGGACTTCGTGTACCGCGACTCCGGCCTCGGCGGCGACGACGCGTCGGCGCTCGTCATCCGGCAGCTGCCGTCGTTCCTCAACGAGGGCGGCGTCGGCCAGCTCCTGGCGTCCTGGGTGCACCGCAGGGGCGAGGACTGGGAGGAGCGCGTCTCCGGCTGGCTGCCCCGCGGTGGCGTCGACGCGTGGTTCGTGCAGCGCGACATCGCCGAGCCCGCCCTGTACGTCGGCACGTGGCTCAAGGACGCGGGCGTCGACCCGCGCAGCCCCGAGGGGCGGGCCAAGGCGAGCGCGTGGCTCGACTGGTTCGAGGAGAACGACGTGCAGGGCGTCGGCTTCGGCTACGTGACGCTGCGGCGCACCGACGAGATGCACTCCCAGGTCGTCTGCGAGGACCTGCGCCACGCCTACGACGACCCGCTGGGTCCGGAGGCCGCGCGCTGGCTCGACAACGTCGCGTGGTTGCGCGCCAACCCCGATCTGCTGGGTCAGCGGTTCCGGGTCGCTGACACCGTCCTGCTCGAGGAGGTGTCCGAGCCGGGCGAGGAGGGCTGGAAGAAGGTCGTCGCGCGGCTGCACCGCACGGACGGGCCCGGCTGGCAGCACGAGGTTGACGAGGCGACCGCGAAGCTCGTGGCCGGCTGCACCGGCGCGTTGCCGCTGGAAGACCTGCTCTCGCTGCTCGAGTTCGCATACGGGGAAATCGATGCAGAAGCGGCGTTGCCGATCGTTCGTGATCTCATCCGGCACGGAATGCTGATTCCTGCATGAAAGCGGTTGTGGCGCGCGTCACAGAGGCGAGTGTGGAAGTCGCCGGCGAGATCGTCGGTGCGATCGCCGAGCCCGGATTGCTGGTGCTGCTCGGCGTACACCATGACGACACGGACGCGCACGCTCGGAAAATGGCGCAGAAGCTGCACGGACTGCGCATCCTCGACGACGAGCAGTCGTGCGAGTCGACAGGTGCTCCGCTGCTGGTGGTCAGCCAGTTCACCCTCTACGGGGACACCCGCAAGGGCCGCCGTCCGTCCTGGACGGCGGCCGCCCGGCCCGAGCACGCGGAGCCTTTGGTGAACGCCGTCGTTCAGGAACTCCGTCAAAAGGGCGCGCGTGTCGAAACAGGACGATTCAGGGCGGAGATGAAGGTGCGGAGCGTGAACGACGGCCCGTTCACAGTGCTCGTAGAGGTCTGACTAAAGGGTTCTCAGCCAATCCTCAGATTAGTCGCGCAACCGCTGTGACAGCGGCGACGTCTTCAGGTCATGGAAGTCGGGAACGAATTCGGAATCGTCTTCGTTACCCAGGTATCAGCCAGCTAGCGATGGGATCCCGAGCGGGCCCGCCGCAACCGGCAACCAGGGCGCAGCGCCGCGCCGCCTTGACCGCCAGCGCGACTTGTCGCCGCCCGCAGCAGGGGGAGGGAGATCCATGACCGTCACGAGGATCTCCGACCGTGAAGTCGGAGAGAACACCGCCACCGTCGTCGAGCACGAACTCGACGCCCAGGGGCCGGCAGCCGATCTCGTTCGAGTCTACCTGAACGGAATCGGCAAGACGGCGCTGCTCACCGCCGAGGAGGAGGTGGAGCTCGCCAAGCGCATCGAGGCCGGTGTGTTCGCGCAGCACGTCATGGAGACGGCCAAGCGCCTCACGCCCACCCGTCGCGAAGAGCTGGGGGCGCTCGTCCGCGACGGCCGCCGCGCCAAGGACCACCTGCTCAAGGCCAACCTGCGCCTCGTCGTGTCGCTGGCCAAGCGCTACACCGGCCGGGGCATGCCGCTGCTGGACCTGATCCAGGAGGGCAACCTGGGCCTGATCCGCGCGGTCGAGAAGTTCGACTACACCAAGGGCTTCAAGTTCTCGACGTACGCGACGTGGTGGATCCGCCAGGCGATCACCCGTGGCATGGCCGACCAGAGCCGCACCATCCGCCTCCCCGTCCACCTCGTCGAGCAGGTGAACAAGCTCGCGCGGATCAAGCGCGACCTGCACCAGACGCTCGGCCGCGAGGCGACGAACGAGGAGCTCGCGAAGGAAGCCGGCCTCAACGTCGACAAGGTCGCCGACCTGCTCGACCACGCGCGTGACCCGGTATCGCTCGACATGCCGGTCGGCACGGAGGAGGACGCGCCCCTCGGTGACTTCATCGAGGACTCGGACGCGACCGACGCCGAGAGCGCCGTCATCTCCGGCCTGCTGCAGGACGACCTGCGCCGCGTGCTCGCGACGCTGGAGCCGCGGGAGCAGGCGGTGATCCGGCTGCGCTACGGCCTGGAGGACGGCCAGCCGCGCACGCTCGACCAGATCGGCAAGCGGTTCGGGCTGTCACGCGAGCGGGTGCGTCAGATCGAGCGCGAGGTCATGTCGAAGCTCCGCCAGGGTGAACGTGCCGCGAAGCTGCGTGCTTACGCCTCGTGATCCCGGTCGGGTCTCACCCGTCCGGCAGTATTGACTTGTGACTCAACTCACGGCACGGTCGGGCGTTACCAGAGCCACGCGTCGCCCGTCGTGAGCCGGGTTTCGCACGCGAAGGAAGGTCGGGGCAGCCGGGGGCTGCCCCGGCCTTCCGCGTTCGGGCGGCCGTTGCGAAGAACACGGTGCACGGGCGGCAGGACGTCCGTTCGATGGCGGTACGGTTTTCTGATCCGAACTGCACACCGTTGGAGTTGTGTACGCCGTGCCCACCACTTTCGAGTACACCGACGTCCTGCCGCTGGCGAAGGACACCGAGACCGAGTACCGCCTCGTCACGTCGGACGGGGTGAAGCTGATCGAGGCCGGTGACCGCAAGTTCCTGCAGATCGCGCCCGAGACGCTGACGCTGCTCGCGAAGGAGGCGATCCGGGACATCCAGCACCTGCTGCGCCCGTCGCACCTCGCCCAGCTGCGCAAGATCATCGACGACCCGGAGGCCTCCGGCAACGACCGGTTCGTCGCCATGGACCTGCTGCGCAACGCCGCGATCTCGTCCGGCGGCGTGCTGCCGATGTGCCAGGACACCGGCACGGCGATCATCATGGGCAAGCGCTCCGAGAGCGTCCTGACCGGCGGTGACGACGAGAAGGCGCTCGCCCGCGGCGTCTACGAGGCCTACCAGGAGCTCAACCTGCGCTACTCGCAGATGGCTCCGGTGACGTTCTGGGACGAGAAGAACACCGGCACGAACCTGCCCGCGCAGATCGAGGTGTTCCACAAGCCCGGCCAGGAACCCGTGTACGAGTTCCTGTTCATGGCCAAGGGCGGCGGTAGCGCGAACAAGACGTTCCTCTACCAGGAGACGAAGGCGGTCCTGAACCCCAAGCGCCTCGCGTCGTTCCTCGACGAGAAGCTGCGTTCGCTCGGCACGGCCGCGTGCCCGCCGTACCACCTCGCCGTGGTCGTCGGTGGCCTCTCCGCGGAGCAGAACCTCAAGGTCGCGAAGCTCGCCTCGGCCCGCTACCTCGACACCCTGCCGACCGAGGGCTCGCCGCTGGGCCACGCGTTCCGCGACACGGACCTCGAACAGCAGGTCTTGGAGCTCACCCGCAACTTCGGCATCGGCGCCCAGTTCGGCGGCAAGTACTTCTGCCACGACGTGCGCGTCATCCGCCTCCCCCGCCACGGCGCGTCGTGCCCGGTCGGCATCGCGGTGTCGTGCTCGGCCGACCGCCAGGCCAAGGCCCGCATCACGGCCGAGGGCGTCTTCCTGGAGCAGATGGAGCGCGACCCGGCCCAGTTCCTGCCCGACGTGGAGGGCGAGGACCTCTCCGACGAGGTCGTGCGCATCGACCTCACCCGCCCGATGTCGGAGATCCGCGAGGTCCTCACCAAGCTCCCGGTGAAGACCCGTGTCTCACTGACCGGTCCGCTGGTCGTGGCCCGCGACATCGCGCACGCCAAGATCAAGGAACGCCTCGACGCCGGCGAGGAGATGCCGCAGTACCTGAAGGACCACCCGGTCTACTACGCCGGCCCGGCCAAAACGCCCGAGGGCTACGCCTCCGGTTCGTTCGGCCCGACCACCGCCGGCCGCATGGACTCCTACGTCGAGCAGTTCCAGGCCGCAGGCGGCTCGCTGGTGATGCTCGCGAAGGGCAACCGCTCCAAGCAGGTCACGTCCGCGTGCTCCACGCACGGCGGCTTCTACCTGGGCTCGATCGGTGGCCCGGCGGCCCGGCTGGCGCAGGACTGCATCCGCAAGGTCGAGGTGCTCGAGTACCCCGAGCTCGGCATGGAGGCGGTCTGGAAGATCGAGGTCGAGGACTTCCCCGCCTTCGTCGTCGTCGACGACAAGGGCAACGACTTCTTCGCCGAGACGTCCGCGCCGACCCTGCAGATCAGCTTCCGCCGCTAGGCCCTCGCGGTCCGGCTGACGAGCCCCCGTTCAAACAGTACGCTCGTACTGCTTGAACGGGGGCTCTGCTTTGATCCATCACGTGCAGGTCGCCTGCCCCGCAGGCGCCGAGGACGACCAACGCGCCTTCTGGACCGGCGTGCTCGGCTGGGCCGAGCTGCCCAAGCCACCTCTTCTCGCCGCACGGGGTGCCTACTGAGGTGGAACCGCCGTAACCGGGTCAGTCGTACGACACCCAGCGCACGCCGGGACGGGACAGCGGCTCAGGCGGGAGGCCGAGGTTGGGAGTGCCGTGGTGCCAGAACACCGGCTACGCCACGTCGTATACACGCAGTACACGACCGTTCAACCGCCGCCCCACGCGTCAGCCGGTCTCTTCGCGGGACTCCAGGACCAGGCGGCGGTTGCCGAGCGGTGCGTCCAGGCGCACGGTCAGCGGCACCTGCCGGACCTCCTGGGTGCACACCGTGCCCGGAGGCTGCTTGGTGATCGTGACGAGCGTGATCTGGACGAGCTCGGCGGACTGGCCGCTCACCTCGGCACGGGCCTCCTTGCAGCCGCCGCCGACGCCGAACACCTCGACGTCGCGGCCGTCGCCGAAGACGTAGGCCTCGTCGCGGTAGGTGTCCGACAACGATGTCGTGTCGACCTTGTCCTTCGCCACGGGCGTGACGTTGGGCGGGACGACCGGCTTCTCCTCCGAGATCGAGACCGGAGGCTGAGCCGGAGCGGTGGGGTTCGCGCCGGGTGAGCTGGAGCCGGTCGAACCGGGTGCGGACGTGCCCGTGGTGGGCGCGCCGCCGGTCGAGCTGGAGCCGGACGTACTGGAGCCGGGCGCACTGGACTGCGTACCGGACGAGCAGCCGACGAGCACGACGGCGAGAGCAACGGCAGCGGCGGCGTTTCTCATGCTCACCATCCTCGCAAACCGGGACGGGAGGTCCCTGTGAATTGTCCTGCGACCTGTCCGGTCGAGTTTCCCGGACGAGGGGACGGCGGGTGGTGCCCGGCCGGCGGGGCAGATGCCGGCCGGGCACCGTGGGGAAGGAAAGAGGTCTACTTCTGTTCCTGCCGCGACGTCAGCACGACCGTGCGCTCACCCAGGGGCTCGGACAGCTGCACCGTCAGCGGGGGAAGCGGATGTCCATCGTGCACATTTCCTTGGTCAACGGCAGCGTTTCGAGCAGCTCGATCTTCACCGTGGAGGTGTTCTGCTCCAGCACGGACGCGCTCGCCTTGCCGCACCCGGCCTCCTGGGCCACGACGCCGACGGTCTTGCCGTCACCCTGCGTCCAGACGGTGCGCGGGTAGTCCGACGCCAGGCCGTTGGCGTCGAGCTTCGTCACCGGTTTGCCGTCCGGCGGCACTTCTCCGGGCGCGACACCGGGAGGCGCCTCGGAGGACGAGGTGGCGGTCGGCAACGTCGGACCGCCACCTGCTCCAGTGTCCGCGTTCTGCGCACCGCCACAGGCCGAGAGGACGAGCAGCAGTGCGCCTGTACCAACTACGGTTCCCATGTGCCTCATGCGAAGAGGACGGAACCGCGCTCACAACGGGTTGCAGCGACTTCCCTTCACAGTTGCCGGGACACCGCCGCGACCGCCTCGCGCAGGGCCTCCAGTCGCGCCCCGGATGCCAGACCTCCGTGGTAGAGGTGGAACTCCTCGACCCCGGCGTCGAGGTAGGCGAGCCACTCCTCGGACAACGCCGCACCGTCGGCGGGTTTCGGCGGCAGCCCCAGCACGTACGCGGCGATCCGCGTGTCCGGCGCGACCGCGCGCAGCGCCTCGATGCCGGGCACGGCGGCTTCCGGACCGGGCCAGCACATCGTCGTCAGGACGTCGACCTCCGCGTCGACACCACCGGCCACCGTCGCGAACGGACCGGTGCCCCAAGGGTCCGCCGTCACGTGCATGCCGACGCGAACCGACGGCGCGGCGGAGCGGATCTCGCCGACGAGCTTCTGCCGCAACGACCGCACCACTCCGGTGCGCACGGCCTGAACGTCCTCCGCGAGCGCACCCAGCGCTTCCTCGACGCCGGGTGCACCGCGATCGACCCCGGCCCGGACCGCTTCGCGCAGGGCATCCGGGTCGGCGTACAGGGCGGTGCAGGCAGAGCAGAAGCACAGCGACAACAGCTTCTGCTGCACCGCGTTCCAGTCCGTGCCGTCAGTCTTCTCGTGGTGGCCGCCGTGGAAGAACCCCAGCGGCCCGCACGCCTCCAGGATGATCCCGTCCGGCGCACCGAGCTCCAGCACTTCGGACACCAGCACGGACGCGTACTCGACGACGTCGGGCTGCGCGGTGCACAGCGCGTACGGGTAGCGGTCGCCGAACGCGTTCACCACCGTCACGTCCGGGTGCAGGTCGCCCAGCCGCGAGTTGTGCGTCAGCACGGTCCACGCGTACACGGGCATTCCGGCCGCGCGAACCAGGGCCGCCGCGTCGCCGAACGAGTCCGGACCGTCCATCCAGGACGGTTCGGCGGGCACCAGCCGGCCGTAGTGCGAGGCGCGCACCGGCAGGTAGAACGCCGCGTGCCGCGCGTCCACGAGGCGGTGCGACGGGTGGAGCGGCGTCGCGGCCCTCACGGTGTGATAGGACGCGGCGACGGCGATCGCGTCGACTCCGAGGTCCTGGTACCGCGTGACGGCGTCAGGATCTCCGATCAGGTCCCACGGGTAGGCGTGGACAACCGACTTCACCACCGGGGACGCTTCCTCTCGTAGCTCGGGTCGAACTTCTGCATGTAGCTCGTGTCGTCACGAGCCGTGATGCCGCACCGCACGTAGTTCTCCGCCAGGCGTGCCAGTGCGTCGCGGTCCAGCGAGACACCCAGTCCCGGAGTCGTGGGCACCGCAACCGATCCATCCACAAAGGACAGCACGCCGGGCTCGACGACCTCGTCGGCCGCGTTCCACGGGTAGTGCGTGTCGCAGGCGTAGTTCAGGTTCGGCGTCGCCGCCGCCAGGTGCGTCATCGCGGCCAGCGAGATGCCGAGGTGCGAGTTCGAGTGCATCGACAGGCCGATGCCGAACGTCTGGCAGATCATCCCCAGCTGGCGCGACCGCTGCAGGCCGCCCCAGTAGTGGTGGTCGGACAGCAGCACCTGCACGGCGTTCTGCTCCACGGACGGCTTGAGGTGCTCGAACGCGACGACGCACATGTTCGTGGCCAACGGCATCGGCGCCTTCGCGGCCACCTCCGCCATGCCGGCGATCTCGGGTGCCGGGTCTTCCAGGTACTCCAGCACGCCGTCGAGCTCGCCGGCGACCTCCAGCGACGTCGCCGGCGACCAGGCCGCGTTCGGGTCGAGCCGCAGCGGGTGGTCCGGGAAGGCCTCGTGCAGCGCGCGGATCGCCTCGACCTCCTGCGCCGGCGGGAAGACACCGCCCTTGAGCTTGATCGACCCGAACCCGTACCGGGAGATCATCTTCCGTGCCTGGGCGACGATGCCGGCGGGGTCGAGCGCCTCGCCCCACTGGTCCGGCTCGGAGCCGGGGTGCCCTGCCCACTTGTAGAACAGGTAGGCGGAGTAGGGCACCGCGTCACGGACGGCGCCGCCGAGCAGGTCGCTCACCGGACGCCCCAGCGCCTTGCCCTGGATGTCCAGGCACGCGACCTCGAACGGCGAGTAGACGCGGTCGACGGTGCTCTCCGCGGTGATCTTCCCGGTCAGGCCGTGCTTGTCGGGGCCCGCCTGGCCGCCGAGCCGAGCGGCCACACGCGCGTGCATCTCGTTGAGCGCGAAGACGTCGAGGCCGATCAGGGAGTCCACAACGGACCGCGAACGCTCCAGGTGTCCGAGGTCGCCGTAGGTCTCCCCCAGCCCCGAGATGCCTTCGTCGGTGTGCACCTCGACGATCGTGCGCAGCGCCCACGGCTCGTGCACGCCGGCCGAGTTGAGCAGCGGCGGGTCGCGGAACGCGATCGGTGTCAGGACGATCTCGGTGATCTTCATTCCGGACGTCCCCTCAGCCCAGCAGGGCCTTGCCGGCGGCGATGATCTTGTCGAGCGCGGCGAGGTGCTCCTCCAGCGGGTCGACGAGCGGCGGGCGCACGCCGCCGACCTCGAGTCCGTTGGCGCGCACCGCGGCCTTCACCAGGGCGACCGCGTAGCCGGGCACCTTGTCGCGCAGCTCGACCAGCGGCTTGTAGAACTCGAAGAGGAAGCGGTTCACGAGCTCGGTGTCGCCGGACTGCACGGCGTTGTAGAAGCCGATCGAGATCTCCGGCGCGAAGCAGAACACCGCCGACGAGTAGAGCTCGACGCCGATGGCCCGGTACGCGAGCTGGGTCATCTCGGCGGTCGGCAGGCCGTTGAAGAACTGGAACGGCTTGTCGACGTTGGCACGCACCGACAGCACGATCCGCTGCATCTGGTCGAGGTCGCCGAGGCCGTCCTTGAAGCCCACGACGTTCGGAATCCGTGCGACCTCGACGGCCGTGTCCGGCGTGAACCGCGCGTTGTTGCGCTGGTACACGATGATCGGCAGCTCCGTGACGCCCGCGACCTCGGCCACGTACCGCACGAGACCGGCGGCCGGGTTGCCCACCAGGTACGGCGGCAGCAGCAGGATGCCCTGGGCTCCGGCGCGTTCGGCCGCCTTCACGAACTCCTTGGTCATCGCGACCGACCCACCGGCGCCGGCGAACACCGGCACCTTGCCCGCGGTCGCCTCGACCGCGACCGCGACCGCGCGTTCGAACTCCTCCAGCTCCAGCGCGTGGAACTCGCCGGTGCCGCAGGCGGCGAACACCGCGCCCGGCCCGGCGGACACACCGTGCTTGACGTGCTCGGCGAGCACGTCGTACGCGATGTTCCCCTCGCTGTCGAACGGGGTCACCGGAAAGAACAGCACACCATCGAGTTGCATAACCAGACTCATCCCTTGATCGCTCCGGTGGTGATCCCACGCAGGAAGGACTTCTGCAGCGCCAGGTACACGACCAGGCTCGGTACCAGCGCCAGCAACGCACCGGCCAGCACGATGCCCGTCCCGACCATGTCGTCGGAGCGGAGCGCGAGCAGTGCGACCGTGAGCGTGTAATCGGAGGGGTCAGCGGCGACGATCAGGGGGAGCAGGTACTGCTCCCAAATCATGTTGAAGCCGAACACGGCGATGACGCCGAGGGCGGGTCTGCACAGCGGGAGGATGATCTGCGCGAAGAGGCGCAGCTCCCCCGCACCGTCCACTTTGGCCGCTTCCTCCAGTTCCGCGGGGATCTCCCGCATGAACTCCGTCATGACGAAGATGGAGAAACCCCACGCCCCCAGCGGGAGGATGACACCGAGAAGGGTGCCCTTGAGACTCACGTGCACCAGCGGGAGGTCCCCGATCACCAGTGACAGGGGGATCGCGATGACCTCCTCCGGCAACATCATCGTGGCGAGGATGACCAGCAGTGCGATGGCCTGACCGCGGAACTTCTTGCGCGCCAACGCGTAGGCGGCGAAAACGCTCACCGACAGCTGCAGCAGCAGGGCACCACCGGCGATGACCAGGGAGTTCATCAGGTAGTGCCAGATCCTGTTCTCCGCCGCGACCTGGAAGTTGATCAGTGACGGGTTGTCGGGGATCACCGACAGCCGGGTGGGATCGGGGTTGTCGTCGAACGCGCCGGAGAAGATGACCAGCAGCGGGCCGCAGAAGAGGACCACGGCGAGGGCGCTCAGGACGAACCGGATGCCCCTGCTGAGCCAGGCGTCCGTGCGGGTGGACCAGCCGATGGCGCTGTCGAAGCGGCTCGAGTTGATGCTCATCGCGCCTCCCTCCTGCGCCGGTACCACTGCACGCTGACCGTCAAAACCAAGGTAACCAGGAACAACAGCACGGAACCAGCGGAGGCGAGCCCGGCTTCGGACTGTTCGAACGCCGCGGTGTAGACGCGCGTCATCCACACGTCGGTCGATCCTGCCGGTCCGCCACCGGTGAGCACGTAGACCTCGGTGAAGACGCGCAGGCCGCGGATGGCGGCCAGGGTCAGCAGGATGGTGATGACGGGCCGCAGCGCGGGCAGCGTGACGTTCCAGATCCGTTGCGGCGTCGTGGCCCCGTCGATGGCGGCGGCCTCGTACTGCCGGCGGTCGATGCCGGCGAGGCCCGCGAGGATCAGCACCATGTCGTACGGCGCGTGCTTCCAGATGCCGACGAACATGACCGACACCAGCGAGGTGTCCGTGTCGTGGATGTACTCCCAGGGCCCGAGGCCGACCCACGAGATGAGCTCGTTGAGGAAGCCCTCGGGCGCCGGGTAGAAGAACAGCCGCCAGATCTCGCCGATGACCGCGGTGGCCGCCACGACGGGCAGGAACACCGCGGACCGGACGAACCACAGCGACTTGGTGTGCCCTTCCAGCAGCAGCGCCAGGAAGAAGCCGACGACCATCGCGCCGGCGGTCAGGAACTTCTCGTCCCCCAGGATCGTCGCGTAGTTCTCGAAGCCGACGAAGATGTCGCCGAGGAACGGCCGGACCTCGTAGAGCGAGAGCCGGATCCCCTCGGCCATCGGGATGAACTTGAAGACCAGGAAGATCAGCGCGGCGGGGAGCAGGAACAGCCACGGGACCCAGACGCCCCCGCCCGGGGTGGCTCCCGTGAGGCGGCGCCGGCGGCGCCGCCTCACGGGGTGGGTTTCGACGGCACCGCCGCCACTAGCCGTCGAGCCCACGTCTCGGGTGTCGCCAGGTGACTGGACTGCGGTCACGTCGACGCCTTCTGGTTGTCCAGTTCCTTCTTGAGCGCGTCCGCCAGCGACTTCAGCTCGGCCGAGGAGTCGGCGGGACACTTCGCGAAGATGGAGTTCAGGGTCTCCGAGGTCTTCTGCCGGAACGGCGCGAAGTTCGGGACGCTGGGGAACGGCCGCGCCTCGCTCTGGTAGACGCCCGCCACGGTGGCCCAGCGCGGGTCCCTGTAGGTCGCGTTGACGTCGACGGTCTTGTTGACGGGCAGGCGCACGACAGGCTGCGGGTCGCCCTTCATGCCGGCCTGCTGCGCTTCGGCGGTGATCAGGTACTCGCCGAGCTTCTTCTGGTCGGCGGTCTTCGCGGAGCCGGCCATCCGGTAGATGTTCTCGCCCTCGCCGAGCACCGTGGCGCCGGCCGGGCCGCGCGGGGAGGCGATGACCTCGTACCTGTCCTTGCCGATCGACTTGTCGAAGCGGCCGATCATGTAGGGGCCGGTGAGGTAGATGCCGCTCTTGCCCGACTCGAACAGCGGGTGCGCGTCGTTCGTGCCGAGGGTCAGCGAGCCGGGCTGCACGACCTTCTCCTCGCAGAAGAGCTTGCGCAGCCGTTCAACCGCCTTGGCCGACTCCGGGGAGTCGACGCCGACGCGGAACTTGCCGTCGCCCTCCTCCTCGAGGATGCCGCCGCCGCCCTGCCAGATGTAGCTGGACGCCCACCACGCGAGGTAGCCGCGGTCGGTCGTTCCGGGCACGAGCATGCCGTAGGTGTCGTTCTGCCCGTTGCCGTCGGGATCGTCGCGGGTGAAGGCCTTCGCGAGGTCGTCGAGCTCCTCCCACGTCGTGGGGATCGGCTTGCCGAGCTTCTCGCGCCAGTCCTTGCGGATCAGCGTGACCATCGCCTGGGTGGAGTAGGGGATGGCGTAGAACTTGCCGTCGGCGCCCTTCCCGTTGTCCCACGCGCGGTCGACGATGTCGGTGCCACCCGCCACGTCCTCCCGCTCGACCTCGGTCGCCCAGCCCTGCTTGACGAAGTTGCCGAGCGAGCCGGTGTCGGTGATGACCACGTCGGGGAGGTCCTTGGCCGCGGCGCGCTGCTGCACCTGCTTGTCGAAGTCGTTGAAGATCGGCTTGTAGTCGACCTGCACACCGGTCTTCTCGGTGAACGTCTTGAAGATCTTCTCGTAGACCTTGGCCGTCGCCTCCGTCGAGCGGGTCCACACCTCGAGGGGCTTGTTCGGGTCCTTGGCCGACGACGCCGTGCCGCCACACCCCGCGAGCAGGGCGGCCACGCCGAGCATGGCGATGGTGGTGGCTGTCCTGCGGCGCATCGTCGGAGCCCTTCGCGTTCAGATATATGAACTGGGGTCGTACTTGTGAACCTGATGCAGGACTGTAAGAATCAGCAGAGCAACGTGTCAAGGGCAAGTTGCTTAACTGTTTCGAGGAGGTCAGGTGGCGTCGCCGATCGACAAGGGCACGGCTCGTCCAGGCGCGGTGAAGTCCGCTGACCGCACTGTGGAGCTGCTCGAGGTGCTGTCCGCGTCAGACCGCAGGCTGACGCTCACGGAGCTGCACCGCGAGCTCAGCTATCCCAAGTCCAGCCTCTACATGCTGCTGCAGACGCTCGTCGCACGCGGCTGGGTGGAGGTCGACTCGGACAGGGGCACGTACGGCATCGGCGTTCGCGCGCTGCTCGTCGGTACGTCCTACCTGGACCACGACCCGGTCGTGCGGGCCGCGATCCGCGTGATGGAGCAGGTCCGCCAGGAGATCAACGAGACCGTGCACCTCGCCCGTTTGGACGGCGCGGACGTCGTCTACCTCGCGAGCCGCGAGTCCGAGCACCACCTGCGCGTCGTCTCGCGCGTCGGCCGCCGGCTCCCCGCGCACTCGACGTCGCTCGGCAAGGCCGTGCTCTCGACGCGCACTCCGGAGGAGGTCGACGTGATCCTCCCGGACGAGCTGGCGCCGCTGACCCCGAACACCGTGACCGATCGGGCGGCGCTGCACGAGCAGCTCGCCGGGTTCCGCAACGTCGGTTACGCCCACGAACGCGAGGAGAACACGCCCGGGCTGGGCTGTTTCGCGGTGGCGCTGCCGTACCGCAACCCCGTGCTGGACGCGATGAGCTGCTCCGTCCCGCTGGGCAGGCTGACGCCCGAGCACGAGAAGCAGGTCATCTCCGCGCTGCTCGACGCCGCCAGGACCATCACCGAACTCCTCCGCCAGTTCGGTCGCTGAGCCTTTTGACGGAACACCCGAACAAGACGGAAGGGTCCAACCCGTGACCGCACGCATCCTGATCACCGGCGCCGGTGGCGGGGTGGGCACGCTCATGCGTACCCGCCTCGCGGCCGAGGGCCGTGTCCTGCGGCTGCTGGACATCGCGGATCTCCCCGCGGCCACCGACGGCGAGAACGTGGAGCTCGTCCAGGCGTCGGTGACCGACATGGCCGCGATGGAGGCCGCGTCGGAGGACGTCGACGCGGTGATCCACCTCGGCGGCCACAGCCTCGAGGAGTCGTGGGACGAGATCCTGCGGGTCAACATCGACGGCACGCACACGGTGCTGGAAGCCGCGCGGCGGGCCGGTGTGCGCCGCGTCGTCCTCGCCAGCTCGAACCACGCCGTCGGCTTCGTCGAGCGGGCTCAGGGCGTGGCCGGCGACTACGCGTTCCCCCGCCCGGACACCTACTACGGAGTGTCCAAAGTGGCGATGGAGGCGTTGGGGTCGCTGTACGCCGACCGCTACGGCATGGACGTGATCGCGATCCGCATCGGCTCTTGCTTCGAGAAGCCGAAGGACGTGCGGATGCTGTCGACGTGGATGTCGCCGGACGACGGCGCGCGCCTGTTCGAGGCGTGCCTTTCCGCTCCGTCGCCGGGGTTCCGCGTCGTGTGGGGTGTCTCGGACAACAAGCGCGGCTGGTTCTCGCTGGACGAGGCCCGCGCGCTGGGGTACGACCCGAAGGACGACTCGGAGCAGTATGCGGCCGAGGTTCTGGAGGAGCACGGTGAGCTGGACCCCTCGTCGCCCGCGGCGAGGTACGTGGGCGGGGCCTGGTGCGGCCCCGATTTCGACACGGCAGTCAAGGAGGCAGGGCGTTGAGCCACGGCGTGCAGGGATACAACCCGCGGACCGGTGAGCCGTTCGGTGAACCGGTGGCGAAGACCCCCGACAGCGAGGTGGACCGGATCGCCTCGGCCGCCGCTGTGGCGTTCTCGGCGTGGTCGGTCGTTCCGGCGGCGGACCGGGCCGTGGTGCTGGAGAAGGTCGCGGACGCGCTCGACGCCGAGTCGTCGCTGCTGGTCTCGACCGCCGACAGCGAGACGGCGCTCGGGACGCCGCGGCTGACGACCGAGCTCAAGCGCACGACGAACCAGCTGCGGCTGTTCGCGGAGGTGCTGCGCGAGGGCAGCTACGTCGAAGCCACCTTGGACTCGGCGAACCCGGACATCATCCCGCCGCGTCCGGTGCTGCGGCGCGTTCTGCGTCCACTCGGGACGGTCGCGGTGTTCTCCGCCTCGAACTTCCCGTTCGCGTTCTCGGTGGCCGGTGGCGACACGGCGTCCGCGCTGGCGTCCGGGTGTTCCGTTGTGGTGAAGGCACATTCGGCGCACCCGTCGACCTCGCGCGAGACCGCCAGGGTCGTCGTGGACGCCCTGCGCGAGGCAGGCGCGCCCGAGGGCGTGTTCGGCATCGTCCACGGCACCGAGGCGGGTGTCGCGCTGGTGAAGCACTCCGCGGTGCGCGCCGTCGGCTTCACCGGCTCGACCGGGGGTGGCCGGGCGTTGTTCGACCTGGCGCAGGGCCGGCCGGACCCGATCCCGTTCTACGGCGAGCTGGGCAGCGTGAACCCGACGGTGATCCTGCCGGGCGCGGCGACCCCGGACATCGCGGAGGGTTTCGCGCAGTCGCTGACGATGGGCGTCGGGCAGTTCTGCACCAACCCCGGCCTGGTCTTCGCACCCGAGTCGCTCGTGCCCGCGCTGGGCGAGGCGGTCGCGGCGACTTCGGGCGGCGCGATGCTGAACGAGCGGATGTGCGACTCCTACAAGGCGGGCACGGACGCCCTGGCCGCGTCGGACCTCGTGTCCGTGGTGTCGACGGGAACCCGCCCGGACGAGGCGTGGGCGGTGGCGCCGCTGCTGTTCGCGACGTCGGTGGAGGTGTTCGAGGAGAACCTCGAGAAGCTGACCGAGGAGCACTTCGGCCCGGCGGCGCTGATCGTCACGTACTCCTCGCCGTCCGAGCTCCACTCGGTGCTGGCGAAGCTGCCGGGAACGCTCACCGGCACGGTGCACGCCGCCGAGTCGGACCACGCGGAGGCCGGTGAGATCGCCGAGGTCCTGCGCCGCGTGGCGGGCCGGCTGATCTTCAACGCCTGGCCGACCGGTGTCGCGGTGGCGTGGGGCCAGCACCACGGCGGCCCGTGGCCCGCGACGACGAACCCGCTGCACACGTCGGTCGGCGCCACGTCGATCCGCCGCTGGATCGCCCCGGTGACGTACCAGTCGTGGCCGGACGCGCTGCTGCCCGCGGAGCTGCAGGACGCGAACCCGCTCGGCATCCCGCGCCGGGTGGACGGTGTGCTGGGCGTGCACTGAGCTGTGGGACGAGCGGGGCCGCCGACGCACCGTCGGCGGCCCCGCTTTCCTCGATCGTTGCCCATCTTGCTTTCAGCCGCTCCGCATCTTCTCGGCGATCGCCCGCGCACACTCGACCGCCTCGGCGTGAGCGGTGTCGACCTCGACGTCGTAGGTCAGCCCGCGGTGGACCACGTCGGCCTGCGCCTCGGCCATCCCGGCGACCCGGTCTCCCCTGGCGAGCTCCCGGCCGGCGGCGACGTCGGCGTCACACCGCACCCCGACCCACAGCACGTCGAGCCCGTCCAGCGCCTTCTCCCACCGCGACCGCGACTCGGTCCCGCCGAGGAACACGTCGTCCACGATCACCCGCGCCCCGGCGTGCACCATCGCGGCGACCCCGGCCATCCACGCGTCCTCGAGCACCTGGAACTCGGCCCCGACGCTGACCTCACCGTCACCCGCGAGCCCGATCCCCTCCGACCCGAGCCGCAGCCGCGCGGGCATCACGTCGATCAACGTGTCGACCCCGATCGCCAGCCACGCCTCCGGCAACACGGCTTGCAGGCACCGCGCGATCCCCGACTTCCCCGAGCTGGACCCGCCGTTGAGGACGATCACCTGAGCACTCGACGCCACGCTCCGACCGTACCCAGCCGACCCGCCGTCCAAGCCTTCGTCCTTCGCCGCACACCTCCTTGGCAATGGGTCATTTGCGGGCGTTGTCAAAAGATCCATTGCTAAGGAGCAGTTCAGCGCCCTGCCGCAGCTGATATATCGGTTTCCTGATCCAGCCGCATGCAAAAAACGTTTGCGGACGAAGTCAAAAGACTCATTGCAAAGGTGCGTCAGACGCGGGCCGCGCCCGCTCGTCGTTCCTGCCGCAGCTCTCGCTGGTACCCGAGGAAGTCGACCTCCAGCGTGTGCCGCTTCGACTTCACGTACCGGCGCCGCAGCCCCTCCCGGTAGGAGGTGATCTCCGCCTTCATCTCCGGCACCGGCGGCAGTGCGGCCCTGCCGGAGATCAGGTCGGCGATCCACTCGGCCTGGGCCTCGGCCAGCGGCATGATCGCCCCCAGCGGCTGGATCAGCCCGAGGAAGTACAGCCCCGGATGCCCCGGATCGACGACCCGCCGGTACAGCGACACGTCGTTGTCCGCGGACGAGACGGCGGGGAACTCGGCGGCGGGCAGGAACGGGAAGTCGACCTTGTAGCCGGTGCAGTAGACGATCACGTCGACGTCCTCGCGGGAGCCGTCGGCGAACACGACGCCGGAGCCGTCCAGCCGCTCGAGGTTCGGCTTCACGGTGATGTCGCCGTGCCCGAGTCTGGTCAGCAGGTCGTCGGACACGGTCGGGTGCGCGGCGAGAATGCCGTGCGACGGCTCGGGCAGGCCGTAGTCGGAGAGCTTGCCCCGCGCCAGCCGCAGCATCACCTTCAGCGACAGCGCCTGCAGCCAGGAGGGCGCGAACCGGGCGAGCGGCGAGGTCGTCAGGTGGTCGGTCGGCATGCCGAACAGGTACTTCGGCATGATGTGCGCGCCACGTCGCATCGCGAGGAACGTCCGCGCGGAGACGCGCGAGGACTCGACAGCGATGTCGCAGGCCGAGTTGCCGATGCCGAGGACCAGCACCTTCTTGTCGGTGAAGCGCTCCGGCGTCTTGTAGAAGTGAGCGTGCATCTCCTCGCCGTCGAAGGTGCCGGGGAACGCGGGCTCCGGCATCCGCGGCGACCAGTGGTGCCCGCTCGCGACGATCACCGACCGGTAGGTGGCGGTGGTCTCCTCCCCCGTGTCGCGGTCACGCGTCGTCACCGAGTACCCGCCCGGCGCGACGGCGACGGACGTGACCTCGGTGCGGAACCGGATGCGGTCGCGGAACCCGTGGTGCTTCACGAAGTCGTCGAAGTACTCGGCGATCTGGAAGTGCGAGGGGTAGGCCGGCAGGTGCGACGGCATCGGGAACGACTTGAACTCCATCATCTGCCGCGAGGTGTTGATGTGGAGCGAGCGGTAGGCGGACGACATGCCGTTGTCGTTGAGGTAGCGCCAGTTGCCACCGATGTCGGACCCGGTCTCGAAGCAGTCGAACTCGATCCCGCGGGCACCGAGGACCTGACATGCGGCGATGCCGGACGAACCGGCCCCGATGACGCACACGCGTTCCATGGCTCTGAAGTATTTTCACGTTCATTGCGACTGTCAATGACCCAGGCCAACGGGATCCGGACGACCGATCACCAGCACGAACAAGCACCGGCCCGCGGAGTGGAACGGGGTGTACCCGGCCACTCCGGGCCCATACGTTGTGGCGCATGCGAAATCTTCTCGTGGCAGTCACGTCGGTGTTGGCGTTCGCGGTCTCGACGGGCACGGCGGCGGGAGCGCCGCTGCCGTCCCCGGAGATCTTCGCGTCGAACAACACCGCGATCATCACCGATCCCGCCGACCCGCGCCTGAAGGACAGGTTGATCGGGTTCGACCGCGAGGTCCGCGGGATCGTGCGGGCTAACGGTGGCGTCACCACTCGCTCCACGCTGCTCGACGGCGTGTTCTGGTCGAGCGACCTGCAGCAGACGACGTTCGAGCGCTCCCGCAAGTTCGACGTCACGCTGAACGAGGAAAGCCTCCGCCACACCGCGTCGACCATCGCCAAGCGGTTCGGGCAGGAGTCGGTGCTCACGTTCCGGTTCCTGCACGCCAACTCACCGGAGGTCGACGCCGTCCAGGTCGAGGTCCAGGGCATCACCGCTCAGCAGGTCCGCGAGGGGCTGCTGCAGGACGCGGTCGCGCGCGAGAAGCTCGGCGGCGGCAGCGTCACGTTGCACGACAAGGCGATCCTCATCGCCGGCGTCGACGACCTGCCGATCGTGCGCGCGTTCATCACCGAGATCGGCGGAGACGTCTCCGGGGCGAAGGTGCGCAAGGGCACCTGGGAGTTCGTGGGCGCCGAGGCGGAAACTCTTTTGTGGAACGGGCAAAAGGCCGCCTAACCTCGGTGTCATGGCAGCAACGTTGGTCCGCGGCCAGAACGTGGACATCCGCATGTGGACTCGACCGCACGAGGTCGAGGAGTTCGCCATGCGACAGCTCCAGAACATCTCCTCGCTGCCGTGGGCGTTCAAGCACGTCGCGGTCATGCCCGACGTGCACTACGGCAAGGGCGCCACGGTGGGTTCGGTGATCGCGCTGCGCGACGCCGTCTCCCCCGCGGCGGTCGGCGTGGACATCGGCTGTGGCATGGCCGCCGTGCGCACCTCGCTCACGGCCAGTGACCTGCCGGAGACACTGCGCGGTCTGCGGTCCCGCATGGAGGCCGTGGTTCCCGTCGGTTTCGGTCAGCACAAGGCGACCGCCTTCACCGAGAGGGACGCGTCCGACTGGGGAACGTTCTGGAGGAAGTTCGACGACCTGACGCCTGCCGTGAAGGCGCGCGCCGACAAGGCGATGCACCAGATGGGCACGCTCGGCGGCGGCAACCACTTCCTCGAGGTCTGCCTGGACGAGGACCAGCGGGTGTGGGTCATGCTGCACTCCGGGTCGCGCGGGATCGGCAACGAGCTGGCGCAGCACCACATCTCGGTGGCGCGCACGCTCGCGCACAACTCCGAGCTGCCGGACCCGGACCTCGCCGTGTTCCTTTCGGGAACGCCGGAGATGGCGGCGTACCGCCACGACCTCTACTGGGCCCAGGACTACGCGCGACGCAACCGCGCGGTCATGCTGCGCCTGGTCTGCGACGTGCTGCGCGCCGACTTCCCGCACGTCGTGTTCGAGGAGCCGATCTCCTGCCACCACAACTACGTCAGCGAGGAGAACCACTTCGGAGAGGACGTCCTGGTGACGCGCAAGGGCGCGATCCGGGCGGGACGGGGCGAGCTGGGCATCATCCCGGGCTCCATGGGCACCGGCTCGTACATCGTGCGCGGGCTCGGGAACCCGGACTCGTTCGAGTCGGCGTCGCACGGCGCCGGGCGGAAGATGTCGCGCAACAAGGCCCGCAAGACGTTCACCGCGCAGGATCTCGCCGATCAGACAAGTGGTGTCGAGTGCCGCAAGGACTCCGGTGTCGTGGACGAGATCCCGGGCGCCTACAAGGACATCGACACCGTGATGGCGAACCAGTCCGACCTCGTCGAGGTGGTCGCGAAGCTCAAGCAGGTGGTTTGTATCAAGGGTTGATGTTTCCCGTGTGAGTGAACCGGAAAGCCTCCCGGACAGCCAAAGAGTTTGCCTGTCTTGGAGGTTTTTCCATGTCAACGGGCGCCATCATCGGCGTGGCGGTCGCGATTGTCGCGGCATTGGTGATCCTCGCTCTCGTGCTGAGGCCCGCCATGCAGCGCAAGAAGCTGCGCGACCGCTTCGGCCCTGAGTACGACCGCGTGGTCGAGCACAGCGACAACAGATCGGCCGCGGAGAAGGAGCTCGCCGAGCGGGAACAGCGCCACAGCGAGTTCGACCTGAAGCCGCTTTCCCCCACGGCGCAGGAGAGTTACCGCCGGCACTGGGCCGACGTGCAGGCCAAGTTCGTCGACTCGCCGGAGAGCGCGATCGCGGACGCGGACCGGCTCGTGACCGATCTGATGGCGGAGCGCGGTTATCCCACGGAGGGTTACGAGGCGCAGCTGAGCGTTCTGTCCGTCGAACACGCGCGGACGCTCGAGCACTACCGCAAGGCGCACGACATCTCCGAACGCCAGGAGATCGGGGAGGCGAGCACCGAGGACCTGCGGACCGCGATGGTCCACTACCGCGAGCTGTTCACCGATCTGCTCGAACGCGGCGCCGAGCCGCACACGAACCGGGAAGCCGCGCGGAAGGAGAAGACCGATGTCTGAGGCCCCCACCCACTCCGCTGGAGTCCCCACCCCCGCCCGACCGCAGCAGGGTGAGCGCGCAGCGCAGGTGGAACGGCACGTCGAGGAGCGCGTCACGCACACCGACCGCATGCCGCAGCAGGTCCAGCGCCAGGACCAACAGCGTCACGAGGACGCGCGCGCCGACCAGGCCCGTGGCGACCAGACGCGCACCGAGCACGTTCGCACCGAGCAGACCCGTGCCGACCAGACGCACGGCGAGCACACGCGTTCCGAGCAGCCGCGTCACGAACAGCAGCGCGCGGAGCACCACCGCACCGAACAGCCGCGGTCCGAGCAGCAGCCGGCCGGCAGGCTCGAGAACGAGTGGCAGGCGGTGCAGTACGAGTTCGTCGACGACCCGAAGGCGGCTGTCCGCAAGGCCGACCAGCTCGTGACGCGGGCGCTCGAGGAGCTCACCACACGGCACCGTTCCCTCACCCAGCAACTCGAGGGAAACCGTGATCCGCAGACCGAGGACTTGCGACTGGCTCTCCACCGGTACCGGGAACTGTTCAGGTCGCTGGTCGCCGTCAAGTAAGTGCTGCTGGAAGCCCCGGCGCCGCGGCCGTGACAGGTGGCGGCGCCGGCAGGCACGTCCGGACACTTCACGACTGGTGGACCACGCCCGGATCAGCTGGGCAGCTCGCGGATTTCCATCTCCAGCACGTCGATCTCGTCACTGATCGCCTCGTCGAGCATGTCGTCCAGCAGCTTGCGGCACTCCTCCGAGCCGCACCGCGGCAGTCCCGCGCCGAACCGCGGCACCTGCTCCCACCACACCGCCGGGTTGTTCCAGAACGACCCGGACCCCTGGTCGACACCTTCGAGGCAGCGCAGTCTCCGGTCGCTGGCCGGAAGCGCCCGCACGAACTCGATGAACAGGGCGAGTGCGTCGGGATTGCTCACCGGGACCGCGCCATAACCGCGCAAGCAGTCCTCGAGTTCTGCGAGGAACTCCGCCTTGAAGGACACGGCACACCCCCGCTCCTCCGCACCTTCGCGGACGTCCTGAAGTTCGTGAGAACAACAGTACCTCCGCGACCTGAGCGGGGAACGAGTGCGAACGGGCGGTATCTTCCTGAGCCCGCACGGGGTTTCCGGTGACCCGCAGTCACTTCTCCGAGCCGCCGGGCGCGCATTTCGGCACGGTGCGCGGCGCTGTCAGCCGCCCGGACGCTCCGGGTGGGTCACGCAAAGTGCGCGGCTTCCGCAACGCCGCGAAACCACGAAAACCGTTGGGGTCCGAAAGGAATTCCGCCGCGCATTCCGTTGACGGCGAAGAGAGCGCGCCAATTCCATTGTGGACGAATGCTTCAGCGGTCCGCGTGGAGCCTCGCGACGAAGCTGAACCGATCACCCCGGTACAGCGACCGGGCGCGTTCGATCGGGTGACCGCCGACGTCGTAGGAGACGCGGTGCAGCAACAACATCGGCAGCGCGGGGTTCGTGCCGATCAGCAGCGCCTCCCGGGGCGTGGCGAGCACTGTCTCGACACGTTCCTCGGCTTCGGCGAACCGCACACCGAGCCGCTCGGTGAGGCAGGCGTAGAGCGAGCCGGCGGGGTCGAGCTTCTCCGGCAGGTCCGGGAAACGCCCCAGGCTCAGGTACGTCGACTCGAGGCCGATGCGCTCGTCGTCGGCGAGCAGAACGCGTTCCAGGTGCACGACCGGGTCGCCGGGGTCGAGCGCCAGGTCGCGGGCCAGCCCCTCGTCGGCGCCGAGCTCCTCGACCGTGATCACGGTGCGGTTCGGCTCGACGCCCTGACGGCGCATGCCCTCGGTGTAGCTGACCAGGGACAGCGGCTGGACGAGTTTCGGCGGCGCGACGAACGTGCCACTGCCCTGGCGCCGGATCAGCTTGCCTTCGAGCACCAGCTCGCTGACGGCCTGGCGCAGCGTGACGCGCGAGACGGAGAACCGTTCGGCGAGCTCGCGTTCGGACGGCAGGACGGTGCCTTCGCCGAGGGTCTCGACGAGGTCGAACAGCTCGGCCTTGACCGCGTAATAGCGCGGGACTCGGCCGTGTTCTGGGATGCCCGCGCGAACGGGTCGATCAGCACGGTGCGGCGGGACGCGGTTCACGTGGCGTGAGCCTACGTGACTCCCCGTGCGATCAGGACGACAGCTTCGGCGGGTCGGGGATCTTGTAGCCGGAAGATCCGATGTTGACCTCGAGCGACTTGCGCCAGGCACCGGTGTCGATCATCTTCTGCAGCGCGGCCTGGACCTTCGCCTTGCTCGTCGGGTCGTCGCGGTGCAGGCCGACGCCGTACTCCTCCTTGCTGAACGGGTCGCCGACGACCCTCAGCAGCTCGGGGTTCTGGGCGGCGTAGCCCGCCAGCAGGACGTCGTCGGTGGTGACGGCGTCGACGTTCTCCGCGAGCAGCGCCGTGACGCAGTCGCTGAACTTCGCGTACTCGACCATTTTCACGTCTTTCGCGAACTGGTCGCGCACGTACTCGGCGGAGGTCGAGCCCGCGGTGGAGCACAGCCTCAGGTTGGCGTTGAGCGACTTCGGGCCCTCGATGCGGTTCTCGTTCATGCGCACCAGCAGGTCCTGGCCGGCGACGAAGTACGGGCCCACGAAGTCGACGATCTGCTTGCGCTTGTCGGTGATCGAGTAGGTGGAGACGACCATGTCGGCCTCACCGCTGGTCAGAAGCGTCTCCCGGTTGCCGGGCTGCGCCTCCTTCCAGACGATGTTCTCCTCTTTGACGCCCAGCTCGCCCGCGATGAACTTGGCGACGTCGACGTCGAAACCGCGGTAGCTGCCGTCGAGCCTGCGCACCGACAGTCCCGGTTGGTCGTACGACACGGCGATGACCATGCGGTCGTTCGAGCTGACCTTCCCGGCCATCGTGGACGCGTCACCACCCGCGCACGAGGCCAGCAGGAGCACGGCCGCGCTTGTTGTCGCCGCCAGGCGGAGAAGTGCTCTCGGCGTCATTCGTCCCTCTTACAGCGTTATTCCACGGGCACGCGCCCTCGCACCAAGGTCGGCGCTGCTGGGCGATGCGGGAAACCTAAGCGGCGGCAGGACGCATGTCCATACCTGGGAGCGAATGAAAACAACGGAATCGTTGCTGTAACAGTTCAGCGGCGAGACTGGCGCGGGTCTAGCGCAGACGCCTCGGACCGGCGTCGTGCAGGGACGGGGGCGGGCCGATGACTATGCGGGCGCTGCTGACGAAAGCCCCTGCGGCAGAAGCAAGAACGGGTTCGAGCTTCAGCGACCGCACCTCCGGAAGGTCCTCCGCCAACGCGGCCAAACGGAGTACCAGTTCCTGAAGTGCTTTCAGGTCCGCTGGTTCGTCACCGCGGTATCCGGTCAGCAGAGGCGCGGCTTTGGGTGCGGCAACGAGTTCCGCGGCGTCGGTGTTCGTGAGGGGTACCGCCCGGTAGGCCCGGTCGCCGAGGAGATCGCTGACCAGACCCGACAGTCCGAACCAGACCAGCGTGCCGAAGCTCGGGTCGTCCTGGAGGCCGAGGACGCAGCTGACTCCCTTGGGCGCCATGCGTTGCACGTACACACCCGGCTTGCCGGAGAGCGCCGCGAGGTCGTGGTAGGCGGCCCTGACCGACTCGCGCTGGGCGATGTCGAGCCGGACGCCGACGAGGTCGGTGCGGTGGCGCAACCGCTCGCTGGTCGCCTTCATCGCCACGGGGTAGCCGAGTTCGTCCGCCACCTCCACAGCTTCCTCCTCGCTGGAGGCGATGCGGAACGGGACGACGTCGATGCCGTAACACTCCAGCAGTGCGACGGCCTTGTGGTCGTCGAGCCGGACCTCGGACGCCGGCGAGTCCACAATGGACCTCGCCCGTTCGGTGTCGATGCCCTCCGGCCGGACGAAGGTGCCCTGCGGTGCGGCGCGCCAGCGGGCGTAGCGGACGGTGCGGGCCAGCGCGAGCACGGCCCGTTCGGGACTGGCGTAGCTCGGGATGGAGCCCTTGCCGGGCATCTTCAGCTCGTCGGGGATGCCCTCGACGGCGAGGAACGTGGAGACGATCGGTTTCGTGCTGGGCGCGGCCTCCTTGAGGGCGCGCGCGTAGGCGGCGCCGGGAACCGCGATCGGGGGCACGAAGACGACGACGAGCGCGTCGGTGTCGGGACGGTCCAGGGCCTCCTTCACAGCCTTGGCGAACTCCTCCGGCGTGGCCTGGGCGCCGACGTCGACGGGGTCGCCCGCGAGGTCGAGGTCCTGGGCGAGCAGCGTGTCGGCGGCCAGCAGGCCGATCGCGGTGGAGTTGCCGACAACGGCGACGCGCTTGCCCGCGGGCAGCGGCTGGTGGGCCAGCAGCAGCGCGGTGTCGAAGAGCTGCGCCAGCGAGTCGACCCTGATCACGCCGGCCTGCTCGAACAGGGCCTGGACGCTCGCCTCGTCGACCTTCGCGGCCGTGGCGGCGAGGCCGGGCACGACGGCGTGGCGGCCGGACTTCACCGCGACGATGGGCTTGGTGCGGCCGAGCCTGCGCGCGAGCCGCGCGAACTTGCGCGGGTTGCCGAACGACTCCAGGTAGAGCAGGACGACGTCGGTGGCCGGGTCGGTCTCCCAGTACTGCAGCAGGTCGTTGCCGGAGACGTCGGCGCGGTTGCCCGCCGAGACGAACGTGGACAGGCCGAGGCCCCAGCCGGCGGCGTTGGCGAGGATTGCCGTGCCGAGGGCGCCGGACTGGCAGAAGAAGCCCGCACGGCCGCGCGACGGCAGCTGCGGGGCGAGACTCGCGTTGAGGCGGACCTTGGGGTCGAGGTTGAGCACGCCCAGTGCGTTCGGACCGACGACGCGCATGCCGTGTGCTCTCGCCTCCGCCGCGAGCCTGCGTTCGGCGGACAGACCGTCAGGTCCCGTCTCGCCGTAGCCGGAGCTGACGACGACAAGTGCCTTCACGCCCTTGGCGAGGCAACCGTCCATGACCTCGTCGACGCTGGCCGCAGGAACGGCGACGATGGCGAGGTCGACGTCGTCGGGGATGTCGAGCACGGTCGGATAGGCCCGCACGCCGCGCACAGCGCGATGCTCGGCGTTGACGGGGTAGACGGGGCCGTTGAAGTCGGCTTCGAGGAGGTTCTTGAGGACCGCGTGCCCGATCTTGGTGGGGTCGGTCGAGGCGCCGATGACGGCGACGCTGCGCGGGTGCAGCAGGTTGTGCACGCTGCGTGCCTCGGCGGCCTGTTCGCGGGCCCTCGCGACGGCGACGGACTCGTCGGTGGGGTCGATCGCGAACTCCAGGTGCAGCACCCCCTCCTCGAACGCCCTGCTGACCTGGTAGCCGGCGTCGCGGAACACCCGGACCATCTGGCCGTTCTCGGCGAGCACCTCGGCCTCGAACCGGGTGAGCCCGACCTCCCTGGCCGCGGCGGCGAGGTGTTCGAGCAGGATGCTGCCGAGCCCGCGCCCCTGGTGCCCGTCCTCGACGACGAACGCCACCTCGGCGCTGTCGCCGTGGTGCAGCCGGTCGAAGCGGCCGACGGCGACGATGTCGTCGCCCAGCAACGCGATGAGCGCCACGCGGTCGTGGTGGTCGACGGTGCTGAACCGCTCGAGGTCGCGCTGCGGGATCCGCGGGTAGGGCCCGAAGTAGCGGAAGTACCGCGTCCGCTCGGACAGCCGGCCGTGGAACTCCCGGAGCTCCTCGGCGTCGGCCGGCGTGATCGGCCGCAGGTGGACGGTGCCGCCGTCGCTGAGGACGACGTCCGCCTCCCAGTGCCGCGGGAAGTCGAACGGGTCCCTGGCCGCGTCGGCGCTGTCTTTCGGAACGTCGTTGGAGACGCCCGTCGGGACGTCCTTCGGCACGTTGTCCGGCACTTTGTGTCAGTCCCTGGGGTCGTCGGGGTCAAGCCCATGCAACGGGAACACCGCACGGCGCGTGTCGCGGATCGCCTTGTCCACCGGCTGCTCCGCGTCGCCGCCCCACGCCTGGTACCCAGGGTCGCATCCATCAGTCATGGACGCAGGCAGAGGCCACTCGGGTGCGATCCGCGTCGCATGTGCGACCCACTCCGCCGGCAGCGGCCGGTTCGGGTCGACGTCGCGGTCCAGCACCGTCGCCAGCAGGTGCGTCCACGACCGCGGCACCACCCTGAGCAGCTCGTACCCGCCGCCGCCGAGCGCGAGCCACTTGTACCCGTGCTCGTTCACGATGTCGCGGAACGCCTGGTAGATCGCCCGGTGCCCGTCCACGCTCAGCGACAGGTCCGCGAGCGGATCCTCCCTGTGCGTGTCGACCCCGCACTGCGTGACCAGCACCTGCGGCCGGAACGCCTTCAGCAACGCGGGCACCGTCGCGTGGAACGCCCGCAGCCACGCGCCGTCGCGCGTGCCGGCGGGCAGCGGCACGTTGACCGCGTTCCCCTCGGCACCGGCTCCGCCGACCTCACCGGCCCACCCGGTCCCCGGCCACAGGCTCATCGGATGCTGGTGCAACGACACCGTCAGCACCCGCGGATCGTCCCAGAACGCCGTCTGCACCCCGTCCCCGTGGTGCACGTCGACGTCGACGTACGCGATGCGCTCCACCCCGCTGCGCAGCAACCACTCGATGGCCACCGCGCAGTCGTTGTAGACGCAGAACCCGGCCGCGCTGTCCGGCATCGCGTGGTGCAGGCCGCCGGCGATGTTGACCGCCCGGTCCGCCTCCCCCGACGCGATGGCCCGGGCCGCCACCAGCGATCCGCCGACCACCAGCGCCGACGCCTCGTGCATCCGCTCGAACACGGGGTTGTCCGCCGTCCCCAGCCCGTGCCCGACGTCCCACCCCGCCGTCGGCGCCGCCTGCACCGCGCTCAGGTAACCGGGCTTGTGCACGAGCTCGATCTCGTCGTCACCGGCCGGCACCGGCGCCCGCAGCTCGACGCCGTCCAGCACCCCGAGGGCGGTCGCGAGCCGGACCGTCAGGTCCAGCCGGACCGGGTTCAGCGGATGGTCGCCACCGAGGTCGTACCCGAGGAAGGACCTGTCCCAGACAACCGCGGCTGGCTTACCCATGCCCAGCAACCTACAGTCGCTTCCCGTCGGCGCACCTCCGGCCACGAACCCGGGACCACCACCCCGGAACCGATCTCACCGAACAGGGGTCAGAGGCGACATGCACCTGCGACCAGCCGCCGTCCTCCTCGCACTGGGCCTGACCCTCGCCACCGCCACGGGCTGCGCGGAACAGGTCCGGGGCTCGGCCTCCCCCGACCCGAACGCCGCGGAGCAGTCCACCGCGCCCTCCACGACCTCGCGGAAGCCGCGGAGCAGTGCCACGCCGTCCAAGCCGGCGGCCCCCACCGCCCAGAAGCAGGGCGACGTGAAGATCGGCACCAGGAAGAAGGCGACGGGCCTCGAGACCTGCGGCGTCCTCAAGCCCGCCGACATCGAGGCCGCGACCGGTGGCAAGTCCTCGGCGGACGGCGGCTGCATCCACACCGTCACCAACCCGTCCGCCGTCATCACGCAGCTGGTCACGGTTCCCGACGTCGTGGACCAGGAGGGCGAGAAGAAGCAGATCGACATCGGCGGCAACACCGCGTGGCAGGTCGCCGCCTCCAAGGAGGACTGCCAGGTCACCGTCATGCTGACCGACGACCCGGACGTCATCACCCCGGCCTTCTCCGTGAGCGTCCTGGCGATCGACGACCTGGACACCTGCGGCACGGCCCTCAAGCTCGCCACCGAGGGTTTCAACCGCATCCCCAACGCCTGACCGCCCCACGCCGTCAGGCGGCGGCCGGGCAGCGGCCGGGCATCAGCCGCCGGTGGCGACCTCCCGGTCCAGCGCACACCAGTTGGACCACGACCCGGCGTACAACGCCGCCGGCTTCCCGGCCGACGTGATCCCCGCGACCTCCAGCGCGAGCACGACGGACGAGGCGGTCACGCCGGACCCGCAGTAAGCACCGACAGCCGCCTCCCCCGTCACCCCGATCTCGGCGAACCGCGCGGCCAACTCGGCCGCGCCGAGCCACCGCCCGTCCGGACCGACGTGCCCGGTGCTCGGCGCGTTGAGCGCCCCCGGAACGTGCCCGGCCTTCGGGTCCACCGGCTCGGTCTCGCCCCGGTACCGGGCCGCCGCCCGCGCGTCGAGCAGCACGCCGTCTCGAGCGAGCGCCGCCGCCCCGTCCGCGTCGAGCACGGGCATCTGCCCAGGCCGCACCACGACGTCTCCAGCCGCATCACCGGTCAGCGCCGGCGCCTCCTCAGCGGTCACCGGCAACCCGGCGGCCTCCCACGCGGCGAACCCGCCGTCCAGCACCGCGACCTCGCCGTACCCGGCCCACCGCAGCAACCACCACACCCGCGCGGCGACCGACCCGTCTCCCGCGTCGTACGCGACGACTCGCCCGCCCTCGCGCACGCCCGCGCGCCGCAGCACCTCCTGCAGCAGTTCCGGATCCGGCAACGGGTGGCGCCCACCCTGACCGGGCGGGGCGGACAACTCCGTGTCGAGATCCACGTACACCGCGCCGGGCACGTGGCTGACCTCGTAGTCTTGGCGTCCGGGTGGTCCGCCGAGACGCCACCGCACGTCCAGCACGACGGTGGCCGGCTGCGCACGCAGCGCGTCGGCGAGGGCCTCAGGAGTGATCAAGGGATGCACGGCACACATCCTGCACCCGCGCGGACACCTGTGTCCCCCGGCACGACTACCATCGACACCATACGAAGGGGAGCGGGTGTGAACGACCTCATCGACACCACGGAGATGTACCTCCGCACGATCTACGAGCTCGAAGAAGAGGGCGTCGTGCCACTGCGCGCCCGCATCGCCGAGCGTCTCGGCCAAAGTGGACCGACGGTGAGCCAGACCGTCGGCCGCATGGAGCGCGACGGCCTGGTCATCGTGGCGGAGGACCGCCACCTCGAGCTCACCGAGCAGGGCCGCAACCTCGCGATCGCCGTCATGCGCAAGCACCGGCTCGCCGAGCGCCTCCTCGTGGACATCATCGGGCTCGAGTGGGAGCACGTGCACAGCGAGGCGTGCCGCTGGGAGCACGTGATGAGCGAAGCGGTCGAACGCAAGCTCATCAAGCTGCTCGGCAACCCGACCACCTCGCCCTACGGCAACCCGATCCCCGGTCTCGACAAGCTGGGCGACGGCGAGCCGGCCCCGCCCGCCGAGGCGGACCTGGTGCGCGTGGACGAGGTGGCCCGCCGCGGCGGTGGCCGCGTCGAGGTGCGCCGCATCGCCGAGCACGTGCAGCTCGACCCGGACCTCATGGCCGAGCTCAAGGAAGCCGGCGTCGTGCCCGGCAGCACCGTGGAGGTCGCGGCGCTCGCCGGCGCCAAGGTCGTCCAGGTGCGCGGCGGCAACGGCAACTCCGCAGAACTCGACCCCGCGGTCGCCCACGCCGTCCTGGTGCTCGCCCGGTGACCCAGTCGACGGCACCGGCGACGAAGGCGGCCGAGGCGTTCCAGCGCCTGCACGGACGCGCTCCCGAGGGGGTCTGGTCGGCTCCCGGCCGCGTCAACCTCATCGGCGAGCACACCGACTACAACGACGGCTACGTGCTGCCGTTCGCGTTGCCGCACCGCATCGCGGTCGCGGCGTCTCCCCGCGCCGACGGCGTGATGACCGTCAGCACGATGGGCGACGACGGCGGGTTGCAGGAGGCGGACCCGATGGTGGTGGCCGACCTAGCCCCCGGCACCGTCAAGGGGTGGCCCGCGTACCCCGGTGGAGTCGCCTGGGCCCTGCGGGAGCAGGGGATCGCCGTCACCGGAGGAGCCGACCTCGTCATCGCGGGCGACGTGCCCGCCGGCGCCGGTCTCTCGTCCTCCCACGCCCTGGAGTGCGCCGTCGCGCTCGCCCTGCTCGGCCTCGCCGGTGTCGACGCCGAGCGGCCGGACATCGCGCGCTGGGTGCAGCGCTCCGAGAACGACTTCGTGGGCGCGCCGACCGGCATTCTCGACCAGACCGCATCGCTGTGCTGCATCGAATCGCACGCCCTGTTTTACGACGTGCGCTCGGGCAAGCCGGAACAGGTCGCGTTCGACGCGGCTGCCAGCGGGCTCGAGGTCCTGGTCATCGACACGCGCGCGAGCCACGCGCTCGTCGACGGCGGCTACGGCGCCAGGCGGGCCGGCTGCGAGCGCGCCGCCGGGATCCTCGGCGTTCCCGCTCTGCGCGACGTCGACATCGCCGAGCTCGACCAGGCGCTCGTCCGGCTGCCCGAAGACCTGCGTCCGCTGGTGCGGCACGTAGTGACCGAGAACGACAGGGTCCTGCGCAGCGTCGAGCTGCTCCGCGCGGGTGAGCTCGTCGACGTCGGACCGCTGCTCTCCGGCTCCCACGCGAGCCTGCGGGACGACTACCGCGTCTCCTGCCTGGAGCTCGACGTCGCCGTCGACTCCGCCATGGCGGCCGGCGCGCTGGGTGCCCGGATGGTCGGCGGCGGTTTCGGTGGCTCGGCCATCGCCCTCGTGCCCGTCGAAAGGCACGACGAGGTCGAGCGGTCCGTGCTCGCCGGCTTCGCCTCGCGCTCGCTCACGCGGCCGAGGCTCTTCACGGCGGTTCCGTCCGCGGGCGCGGGCAGGGACCGGTAGCAGAGAACGATCTTGACCAGGAATGCGAGGACTGTGGTGAAGCTGCTCGTCACGGGCGGGGCCGGATACGTCGGCAGTGTGTGCGCTGCCAGGCTGCTCGAAGCCGGGCACGAGGTGGTCGTCCTCGACGACCTCTCGACCGGCCACGAGGACGCCGTCCCCTCGGGAGCGCGCTTCATCCGGGGTGACATCGCCGAGGTCATCGGCGATGTCCTCGCAGAAGGGTTCGACGGCGTTCTGCACTTCGCGGCGAAGTCCCTCGTGGGCGAGTCCATGCAGGACCCCGGCAAGTACTGGACGGGCAACGTCCTGACGGCGGTCCGCCTGCTCGACGCCATGAAGGAACATGGCACGCCGAAGCTCGTCTTCTCCTCGACTGCCGCGACGTACGGCGAGCCGCGGGAGGTGCCGATCCCCGAGACCGCGCCGACCGCGCCGACCAACACCTACGGCGCCACCAAGCTGGCCATCGACCACGCGATCACGTCGTACGCCGCGGCGCACGGCCTGGCGGCGACGAGCCTGCGGTACTTCAACGTCGCCGGCGCCTACGGCAGCATCGGCGAGCGGCACGCGACCGAGACCCACCTCATCCCGCTGGTGCTCCAGGTCGCCCTCGGGCAGCGCGAGCACATCTCGATCTACGGCGAGGACTGGCCCACCGAGGACGGCACCTGCGTCCGGGACTACATCCACGTCCTGGACCTCGCGGACGCCCACCTCCTCGCGCTCGAGAACGCCACCGCGGGCGAGCACCGGATCTACAACCTGGGCAACGGCACCGGCTTCTCCGTCAAGCAGGTCATCGACACCTGCCGCGAGGTCACCGGCCACCCGATCCCCGCCGTCGTCGCCCCCCGGCGCGCCGGCGACCCCGCCGTCCTGGTCGCCTCCGCGGAGCGGGCGCGCACCGAGCTCGGCTGGAAGCCCGAGCGCGCCGACATCACCGGCATCGTCCGCGACGCGTGGGAGTTCACCCGCGCCCGGCACGGAGCCTGAGCCGGGATGACCGACTTCGCCTCCTTCGAGAGCTACAACGCCACTCCGCGGCTCGCATCGCTCGCACTGTCCCCGGACGGCACCCGGCTCGTCACGGTCGTCTCCACGCTCGCCCCGGACGGCAAGACGTGGCAGGGCGCCCTCTGGGAAGTCGATCCCACCGGGGAGCGGGAGGCCGTCCGGCTCACCCGCTCCGCCAAGGGCGACTCCTCCCCCGTGTTCGCGCCGGACGGGTCGTTGTTGTTCCTGTCGGGCCGCCCGGACCCGCTCGCGAAGCCGGGCGAGTCCAACGACAAGAAGGCGCTGTGGCGCCTTCCCGTCCACGGCGAGGCCGCCGAGGTGCTGCGGCCGGGTGGCGGAGTCGGTCAGGTGCGGGCCGCCGGCGAGACGGTGCTGTTCACGTCGTCGGCGCACCGCTTCACGGAGTTCGGTGACGAGGACGACGCCAAGCGCAAGGCACGCGAGGACGCCGGGGTGACGGCGATCCTGCACGAGTCGTACCCGATCCGGTACTGGGACGCGGACCTCGGTCCTACCTACCCACGCCTGTTCGCGGCTCCTCTCGCGGACGCCGGCACCGTCACCGCTCTCAGCGAAGACGCCGAAAGCAGGCTCAGCGACGAGGACGTTGAGCTGAGCCCAGACGGGAAGTGGGCCGTTTTCGGCCACGACGTCGACGTCAGCCCCTCCTACGGTCGCCGGACCGAACTGCGGGTCGTCGCCACCGGCGGTGGCGCGCCCCGGACCATCGCCTCCGAAGAGGGCTTCTCCTTCGGTGGTGCCACGTTCACGCCCGACTCGGCCGCCGTGATCGCGATCCGGTACCGCGAGTCCACTCCGGACTCCCCACACCGGCGCGACCTCGTGCGCATCGACCTGGCGGAGGGCTCGATCACGCCACTGGCGCCCGGTTTCCAGGAGGAGCCGGACCACCCGGTGGTGAGCCCGGACGGGTCGGCGGTCTTCTTCACCGCGAGCCACCTCGGGCACCAGCCGGTCTGGCGGCTCGATCTCGCGACCGGCGAGGTCATCAAGCTGACGGTGACCGGTTACTACAGCGATCTGGTGGTGAGCCCGGACGGCAAGACGCTGTACGCGTTGCGCAACTCGGTCGACCACCCGCCACAGCCCGTGCGGTTCGCCTCCGAGGGAACCGACCAGGACCCGGAACGGCTGCGCGCGCCCGGCGCTCTCGCGTCGGTGCCCGGCACGCTCACCGAGATCTCCACGGTCGTCGCCGACGGCAGGACCGTCCGCTCCTGGCTGGTGCTGCCCGAGGGTGCCTCCGCCGACTCCCCCGCCCCGCTCCTGCTGTGGGTCCACGGCGGCCCGGTCATGAGCTGGAACGGCTGGACCTGGCGCTGGAACCCGTGGCTCATGGCCGCTCGCGGCTACGCCGTCCTGCTGCCCGACCCCGCCCTCTCGACCGGGTACGGGCCGGACTTCATCAAGGCCGGCTGGGGCCGCTGGGGCGCCGAGCCCTACACCGACCTGATGGCCATCACGGACGTCGCCGTCGAGCGAGCCGACATCGACGCCTCCCGGACCGCCGCCATGGGCGGGTCGTTCGGCGGTTACATGGCCAACTGGATCGCCACCCAGACCGACCGGTTCCGTGCGATCGTCACCCACGCGTCCCTCTGGCACCTCGACGCGTTCTCCGGCGGCACCGACAGCTCCTACTTCTGGATGCGGGAGATGGGCGACCCCCTCACCCACCCGGAGCGGATCCAGGCCAACTCCCCGCACCTGCGGGTCGCCGACATCAAGACCCCGATGCTCGTCATCCACGGGGACAAGGACTACCGGGTTCCGATCGGTGAGGGGCACCGGCTGTACTTCGACCTCGTCCGCCACGGGGTGACCGCGAAGTACCTTTACTACCCAACCGAAAACCACTGGATCCTCACCCCCGGCAACTCTCGGGTCTGGTACGAGACGGTGTGGGCGTTCCTGGCCGAGCACGTGCTGGATCAGGGCTGGGAGCGACCCGAACTGCTCTGAGCGAGCAACTGGCGGGCGCTGTCCATGTACCTCACGGCCAGCGCCCGCATCTCCGAGGGCGGGAACGCGGCGCTGACGGCGGCCCTGATGAGCTTGCTCAGCGAATGACCGGGGCGCGCCTCATCGGCCACGTCGAGGGCGACGGACGCGATCCCGCCGTCGCCGCGCTGGTAGGCGTAGAACGCCAGCAGGCACGCGGCCTCCGCACGTTCCGGTGCCGGACAGGCTCTGGTGAGCTCGAGCCACAGGCGTTCGGCGAGACGGGACCTGGCCTGGGCGGCGAACCCCAGGCTCGCGTCACGGACGTCGGGCATCACCAGGGCCCGTGCCAGTGCGACGACCTCGTCGTCCCGCAACGGACCCTTGCGGTTCTCCACCGCGTCGATCGCGTCGCTCACGCGGCGCAACTCGGTGCCGGGATCGAGATCGGCCGAGTTCGTCATGAGCTCGTCGAGCAGTGCGGACCTGCGCTCCACCGCCGCGGGTGGGTCAAGCGCGAGGATCGCCGCCATCGCGGCGCGCGACTCGAACGTCACGTTGCCCTCGTGAGCCGACGCGGCGGCGACCGCGGACAGCTGAGGGTCCGGCAGGGTGCCGTAGCAGTCGATGTCGAGGTAGCAGAGCCACTTCGCGCCCTTCTGGCACGACGGCAACCAGACGGCTTCGACGACGTCGATGCCCACGCCACCCAGCCCGTGTCTGAGCGCGGTGACCAGCGGTTCGTGAGGTAGTTCCTCGGGCACGTGCTCTGTCGGCGCGCACACGACCACGAGGATCACTTCTGTCGCGCCTTGGTCGAGCAGCGGCCCTTCCAGCTGGGCTGCCAGGAAGCCCCTATGTCGCGGGCGTGGAAGGTCGACGCGCATGGTCATGCTGACCAGGTCGTCCTTCAGCACCAGCACGACGAGCGAGTCGGACGGGTGGAATCCCATCAGGTGCGGGATCGCGGCGTAGAGCTCGGCGGCGTCGCGAACCCGGATCGGTTTCGGGAGGGTGGTGGGCATGGGGCTCACTGTGGCGGGGCGAGCCGGGTGGTGAGCCGGGATGGACGCCAGGTTGTGGACAACTCAGCGGCTGTGGACAGGTCGAGATCTTGGACCGCCCTGGAGCGGGGTTCTGTCGGAGGTGGGTGCTAGGTTGCCGTGCTCCGGTCCCCGCCGACCGGAGCACGGCATCACCTCAGAACGCCTGGAACACCGAGCGCCAGCCGCCGACGACCGGCAGCTCCACCGACGTCCGGGCGAGGTCGAGCGACAGTCCGGCGCCCGGCTTCGGGCGCAGCGTGTAGTCGTAGTCGCTGGAGATCACCACGAACTCGAGCCGGTGACCGGCCTGCAGGACGTAGTCGTCTGGCACGATCGGCACCTCGACGTCGTAGAACTTGCCGGGCTTGATCGGCGACGTCCTGTCCGGTCGTTCCCTGTTCTGCGGGTCGGTCGAACCGCGCGTGATGACGTGCGACGTGCCGTCCGGACGGCGGTCGACCAGCAGCGTCGTCACGTTGGCCGCGGGCCGGTCGAACGCGAGACGCAGGTTCGCGGTCGACTTGCCGGACAGCCGCACCGGCTTCTGCGCCGGCTCCGAGGTGTAGGACAGCCGGTTCGGCGAGGTCGCCTGGTCGATCAACGACTCAGCCGTCTTCGTCGCGTCATCGGTCAGCTTCTCCACGCCGCGGCCCGGAAGGACACCGAGAGCGCCCTTGGCGGATCCGCCCGCGGACAGGCGCAGCCGCACGTCGGACGTGCCGGGGGCCGGCCAGTCCTTCTCGTCGACCCACGTCTTGTCCTCGCGCTGGATCGTCGCCTTCGGCTCCTTGTCGATGCCGTTGCGGTGACCCCACAGGTACTGGGTGAACCAGCGGTTCAGCGTGCGCCGCCACTCGGCCGAACGGAGCGTGTCGGCGTCCGTGTGCCCGGACTGGTGCAGCCAGATCTTGTGCGGCGCGCCGACCTTCTTCAACGCCGAGTACCACTGCTCGACGTGCGTCATCTTGACGTTCCAGTCGTTGAGCCCGTGCACCGCGAGAACGGCCGCGCGGACTTTGTGGACGTCGTTGAGGTAGTTCCGCTTGTCCCAGAACCGGCTGTAGTCACCGGTGATCCGGTCCTGGTCCTTGGCGATCTCGGCGATGATCGGCTTGCAGATCTCCCGGTCGGCACGCGTGTAGACGTATTCGGCCAGCACGTCGGCGTCCTCGCCCTGGAACGTGCCGGGTGCGACGACGGCGCCGTCCGCGCGGTAGTAGTCGTACCAGCTGGAGATCGCGGCGATCGGCACGATGGCTTCGAGACCGCGGACGCCGGTGGAGGCGACGGCGTTGGGCAGCGTTCCGTTGTAGGAGACGCCCATCATGCCGGTCTTGCCGGTCGACCATGTCGCCTTGATGGCCTCACCCGTGGCGGTCCGCGCCGTCGCACGGCCGTTGAGCCAGTCGACGACGACACGAGCGCCGATCGTCTCGTTGACGTCACCCGTCGTCGGGCAGCCCGTCGACTTGCCGGTGCCGAGGGACTCGGCGTAGACGACCGCGTACCCGCGGGCGATGAAGTAGGCCTCGTAGCGGCCGGAGGTGATCGGGTTGGGGCCGAGGGCGGCGGTGATGCGTTCGTCGGAGTTGGCCTTGAGCAGGCGGCCGTTGCGCTTGTCGGGCACGTACAGCTCGACGTCGACGTTGTGGTTGGCGACGTCGTTGCCGCCCGAGAAGTACGGGCTGACCATGTAGACGACCGGGACCTTGAGACCGCGTTCGGTGGCGCGCGGCCGGACGACCTCGGTGTAGACCTCGTCGTCCTTGCCATCGCGGTCGCTGTCGACCGGGGCGCGGACCCAGAGGCTCTCCTTCACCACGTCTTTCGGGTCGAAGACGGGCTGGGCCTCGCCGTTCTGGAAAACGGGCCCTTCGGCGGCTTGAGCGGTGACAGGCAGAAATGGCAGAACGAGCACCGCGGTCAGCAGTGCGACTCTTCGTGCGCCCCTCACGAGGCACCCCCAATGCGGAAGCCAGAGACAGGGATCGCCCTGCACCCTCTCCCTTGACTGCAAGACATGTCACCCGTCGATCGGCTCTTGACCTGAGAGCATGGACCGTGCACATTTCCGACTTCGTCCACGCGCTGCCGAAGGCCGAGCTGCACGTCCACCTCGTGGGCGCGGCTTCCATCGACACCGTCCTCGCGCTCGCCCGCAACCACCCCGGCGGGCGGGTGCCGACCGACGAGACCGAGCTGCGGAAGTTCTACGAGTTCACGGACTTCCGGCACTTCATCAACGTGTACGGCATCGTCAACGACCTCGTCACCACGGGCGAGGACGTCCGCACTCTCGTCGTCGGATACGCGCGTGACGCGGCACGGACCAACATCCGCTATGCGGAGCTGACGATCAGCGCGACCAGTCACCTGCGAGCCGGCATCGCGCCCGACGAGCTCGTCGAGGCGTTGAACGCGGGACGCGACGAAGCGCTCGCCGTGCACGGCGTGACGTTGCAGTGGATCTTCGACGTTCCCGGTGTCTGGGATCGCGACTGGGGCATGACGAGTGCGCGGTTCGCCACCGAGCACCGGCCGGAGGGGCTGGTGGGCTTCGGACTCGGCGGGTTCGAGTCGGACTCACCGAGGGCGAACTTCCGCGAGGCGTTCGCGATGGCGCGCGACGCCGGCCTGCACATGGTGCCGCACGCCGGTGAGACGACGCCGCCCAGCGAGATCTGGGCCGCTCTGCACGATCTGCGGGCCGAACGGATCGGGCACGGTGTCAGCGCGGTGCAGGATCCCGGCCTGCTGCGGCACCTCGCCGACGAAGGCGTCGTCGTAGAGGTGTGCCCGACGTCGAACCTCCGGACCGGCGCGGTGCGGTCGTTCGACGAGCACCACCTGCCGCGGCTCGTGGAGGCGGGCGTCCCGGTGACGATCAGCACCGACGACCCCGGCATGTTCCACACCGACCTCGACCGCGAGTACCTGCTGTGCCACGAGCGTTTCGGGTTCGGCCGGGACGAGCTCGCCGGCCTCGCCCGTGCCGCCGTGCGGGCGTCATACGCGCCGGCCGAGCTGAAGGACCAGATGTTGAAGGAGATCGACGCGGTATGAGTGGTGCGAACGTGGTGACGACGACCGTCGACTCGCCTGAGGCCGCCGAGTCGCTGGCGAAGGGGATCGTCGAGGCCAGGTTGGGCGCGTGCGTGCAGATCGTGCCCATCCGCAGCGTCTACCGGTGGGACGGCGAGGTGCGCGTCGACGCGGAGTGGCAGTGCGTCGTGAAGACGTCTTCCGTCCGCGTCGACGACCTCGTCGCGCACATCAAGGCGCATCACAGCTACGACGTCCCCGAGGTCGTCGTCACCCCCGTGGTCGGGGGCAACGACGACTACCTCGCGTGGATCTCAGAGGAGACCTCGTAGGTGACGCGGCAGCGGCTCGGTGTGCAGCACGCCGAGCCGCTGCGTCGCCCTCGTCAGCGCGACGTACAGCTCGCTGGGCGACATGCGTTGCGGCTCGACGACGAGGACGACGTCGAACTCCAGCCCCTTCGACGCACGCGGCGGCATCCAGCCTTCGCCGATGACGGCGATCGTGCGGCCGTTGCACGCGCTGGCGTGTGCGTCGAGTTCGTCGCGCACGGCTGCCGATATATCAGTCACGCGGCGGGCCCACGGGCGTTCACCGGTCTTGCGCACCGACACCGGGGCCGACGCGTCGGGGTCGACGACCTTCAGGACCGGGGTGGCGACGGCCATGATCTCGCCCGGGGTGCGGTAGTTGACCTCCAGCCGTCGGTAGGTGAACCGCTCGAACACCGATCCCCAGCTCCGGACTCCTCCCGCGGCCTGACGTTGAGCCAGGTCGCCGACGACGGTCATGGACTTGTTGGGACACCTGCGCAGCAGCAGGCGCCAATCCATTGCGGACAGTTCCTGCGCTTCGTCGACGACGACGTGGCCGTATGTCCACGTGCGGTCTGCGGCGGCGCGTTCGGCGAGGGAGCGGTGGTCGCGCACCTCGTGCCGAGCCGCCAGCACATCGGCGTTGACGAAGTCGGTGACGATGTACTCGTCGGTGTCGGCGCGTTCGTCGATCGACAGGACGTCCATGACGCCGCGGGCGTACTCGAGTTGTTCTTCCTCCGCCCGCCTCGCCTCGCGCTCCGCGGTGCCGTCGGACCCGAGCAGGTCGGCGAGCTCGTCGAGCAGCGGCACGTCGGACACGGTCCACGCGTCGGCGTCTGCCCGGTACAGCTCCGGCGCACCGATCCGGAAACAGCGACCCGCGTACAGATCGGCGAGCAACTGTTCCGGTGTGAGCAGCGGCCACAGCTTGTCGACGGCGTCGCGCAACGCGGAGCTGTGGCGGAGTTCGTGGCGGACGTCCTCCTCGATCTCCGGCCAGTCGACGCCGATCAGGCGCATCGCCGGCGCGACGAGTTCCTCGGCGAGCGCGAGGAAGAAGTACTTGCGGGCGGCGTTGTGCGGCAGCTCGTAGTAGCGCGTCTTCTCGCGTGCGACGGCGGCGATGTGCGCGTCGAGCGGCACGATGATGTCTTCCAGCTCGATCTCGATGGGCTCGTCCGGCAGTTCCTGCCGGTCGGCCACTGCGACGGCCAGCAGGTCGAGAACGGACACATCGCCTTTCAGCCGTTGCAACGACGGTGTGTCTTCGGCGTCGGTGACAACACCGGGGTAGAGCTCACCGGGCGTCGCGAAGACGACGTCGGTCTCCCCCAGCGACGGCAGGACGTCGCCGACGTAGTGGAGGAAGCCGGTGTTCGGGCCTACGATCAGCACACCGTGCCGGGACAGGCGTTCACGGCGCGTATACAGCAGGTATGCCACGCGGTGCAGGGCCACCGCGGTCTTGCCCGTTCCGGGACCGCCCTCGATGACGAGCACACCGGGGCCGGAGTAGCGGATGATCTCGTCCTGCTCGGCCTGGATGGTCGAGACGATGTCCCGCATCGTCACCGTCCGCGGGGCGTTGAGGGCGTCGAGCAACGCGGTCGTGTCAGTCAGCAGTTCGTCGTCGTGGAAATCGCGCAGCTCCCGGTCGCGAACGCGGAAGTGCCGCCTCAGCACGACACCCTCGGGGTTCGCGGCCGTCGCCGTGTAGAACGGCCGCGCCGCCGGTGCGCGCCAGTCCAGAAGCAGTGGCTCGAAGTCGTCGCCGAACAGTCCGACCCTCCCGATGTAGGTGCTGTCGCCGTTCTCCGAGTCGATACGGCCGAAGCACAGCCCCTCTTCCGCCGCTTGGTACTTCCTGAGGTCCTTGGCCAGGACCTCGACCGCAGCTTCGCGGTCCAGCCTCTGGGCCGTGTCGTCCCGCAGCGTGGCGGCGAGATCCGCTGCCGCTTTGTCCCTTTCCTGATCGAGCTTTTGATACAGAGAGGTGATTCGCGCCTGTTCGCTCGCCAACACATTGCCCCCTGTGATACAATAGTGCCGTGTACTCGGAAATCTAATTCCGACAATGCAAAGCCATTCTTTGTATCACATCTCCGCTATGCGCGGAACCCCTTGCAGGATCAACCATCGTACGCGCTTGACGTGCTGCGATGCGGTTCGATCATCACTGGTCGAGGCAGTACACTGGACGTGCACCCAGGAGCTTGGGCCAGGAAATTCAAGGGGATGATGGGCCGGCAGCGTGCCGCGTCAACCCCTTCGAATCATTGGCGGCCGCACCGGAAAATGTAGGATTCGGCTACACGGCTCGCACAGCTGGAGAGGCCGGAATGGACGTGGTCGAAGCATGAAGCTGGTCATCCTGGGCGGAGGCGGCTTCCGCGTTCCGCTGGTCTACCGCGCGTTGCTCGCCGATCGGTCGCCGGGCCGCGTCACCGAAGTCGCGCTGTTCGACCTCGACCCCGGCCGTCTTGCCGCGATCGGTGTCGTCCTGGCCGAGCTCGCGGCGGAGGTACCGGACGCGCCCGCCGTGACGACGTCGACCGATCTCGACGAAGCGGTGAGGGGCGCGGACTTCGTGTTCTCCGCCATCCGCGTCGGTGGTCTCGAAGGACGCGCCGCCGACGAGAGCGTCGCGGCGGGTTGTGGAGTGCTCGGACAGGAGACCGTCGGTGCCGGTGGCGTCGTATACGGGCTGCGCACGGTTCCTGTCGCGCTCGACATCGCGCGTCGTATCTCGGAGTTCGCGCCGGAAGCGTGGGTCATCAACTTCACGAACCCCGCCGGCATGGTCACCGAGGCGATGTCGGCCCACCTCGGCCGTCGCGTCATCGGCATCTGCGACTCCCCCGTCGGGCTCGGCAAGCGAGTGGCCCGTGCCGCCGGCGTGACCCTCGAAGACGCATGGCTCGACTACGCCGGCCTCAACCACCTCGGCTGGCTGCGGGGCGTCCACGTGGCGGGGCGGGATGTGCTGCCTGATCTGCTCGCCGACACCGCTCGGCTCGAGTCGTTCGAAGAGGGCAAGCTGTTCGGTGCGGAGTGGCTGCGCTCCTTGGGTGCTGTCCCGAACGAGTACCTGCACTACTACTACTTCACGCGGGAGGCCGTGGAGGCTGGTGCCTCGCGCGGGGCGTTCCTGCTGGAGCAGCAGAAGCGGTTCTACGCGGCGCCGTCCTGGGAGAACTGGGACCGCACGCGTCTGGAACGCGAACAGACGTACATGGCCGAGACCCGTGACGAGGAACGCGACAGCGACGACCTCGACGGCGGCGGCTACGAACGCGTCGCCCTCGACCTGATGCACGCGATCGCGTCGGACAAACGAACCACCTTGATCCTCAACGTCCCGAACAGGACGACGCTGAGGTGTCTCGACTCGGAGGCCGTCGTCGAGGTGCCGAGCCTGGTCGACGCGAACGGCGCGCGTCCCGTCTCGGTCAGCCAGGTCCCGGACGAGGGCGTCGGACTCGTCACGACGTTGAAGGTCGTCGAGCGCGCCACGATCAAAGCGGCCATCAGCGGTGAACGTGCGCACGCCGTGAAGGCGTTGGCGTTGCATCCGCTCGTCGACTCCGTCAACGTGGCTCGCAGGATCGTCGACACCCATCCGCTGTTGCAGCGGTTCTCCACGCCATGACCGTCGAGGTTTGCGCGCGAGTGCGTCTCCCAAATCGTGTCGAGACGTGCGGACGGTGACGGCCGCACGTTGCCAGGCTCGCTTCCATATATCCGCGACGAACAGCCGAGGTCGCTGGAGGAAGAGTTCCTCGCGGCAGCCGGGGTCGACGACGTCGACGCGCTCAACACCGAGGACGTGACCAAGGCCTGATGCCGAGTGGTGGTGTTCTTAACTACGCTCGTCCACAAATGGACACCACTACCTCTCGCCGCGTGCCGCTCGTCATGGGCATCGCCGTGCTCGTGCTGCTGCTGGACCAGGCCACGAAGTTCTGGGCCGAGAGCGCGCTGACCGGCCGCGCGCCCATTCCCGTGCTCGGGGAGTTCCTGCAGTTCAGGCTCCTCTACAACCCCGGTGCCGCGTTCTCGATCGGCGCGGGGTCGACGTGGATCTTCACCATCGTCGCGGCCGTCGCCGTCGTGCTGCTCGCGCGGTACGGCATGCAGCCGCAGACGAGGCTGCGGGCCGTCGCACTCGCGTTGATGCTGGGCGGCGCGACGACGCACCTGCTCGACCGGCTGTTCCGCCAGCCCGGGTTCGCGCGCGGGCACGTCGTCGACTTCATCGACTACAACGGCTGGTTCGTCGGCAACGTCGCGGACATCGCGCTGGTCTGCGGTGCGATCCTGCTCGTGCTGCTGAGCTTCACTCCGACGAAGCAACCTGCCGCGTGAGCGCGTCGGCGCGGCGGGTCGTCTCGGGCAGCCGGTAGCGCGGAGCGAGACGCAGCACCTCGGCGCACGCCCGGTCCAGGTCGATCTTGTGGCCGACTGACACGAAGACCGGTTTCACGCCGGTCTGGGTCCGCAACGCCCTGCCGACGACCTCGTCGCCGTTGTCGCCGTCCATGAGGAGGTCACTCATCGACCCGCGGTCGTGGCCGGGCGGGTCGAACCTGCCCATCGCGTTCTTCGCGACGCCGATGGTGGGGATGCCGGTGTGCACGCCCAGATGGCACGCCAGGCCGAAGCGCCGAGGGTGTGCGAGACCCTGACCGTCCGCGACGAGCAGGTCCGGTGTGACGGTCACCTGTTCGAGGGCGCGCAGCAGGACGGGCATTTCCCGGAATGCGAAGAGACCGGCGATGTAGGGGAAGTCGGTCGTGCCCTCGACGATGACTTCGTCGAGCACGACCAGCGATTTTGCATCGAACACCACGCAGACGCCCGCAACTGTGTCGTTGCTACGGTAGCCGACGTCCAGGCCTGCGACGGTGTCTATGCGCAGGTCAGAGGCACTAGTGGTGATCACCTGCGTGCGCAGGCGTTCTTGCATCGCGATAGCGTCGTCAACCGTTCTGGGCCACTCCACGTACGACAGTGTGCCGCGACGCGTCGTAGTGGGCGGCCAGGAGGTCGTCGCCGAAGTCACCCGAATGGCGACGCCAGACGGTATGGATGTGGTTCGCCTCATTGGCCGTGTTGTCGTACTCGATGAGCAGTTCCGGGCCCTGGATGCGGTAGTAGTGACCCTCGCCCCGGCGCAGCGAGCCCTCCCAGGAGAAGTGCAGGCGTTCGGGGTCGACTCGTTCGAACTCCTCGTCGGCGAGTTCGAACGCGAGCCTGTCCAGGTAGAAGCGGACGATGTCGACGAGGAGCTCACCGGCCGGCTTGCCGAGCTGGGCCGGCGTCACTCCGACCGGTTCGGACGGGCTGACCCGCGGGGCGTTGCCGGTGCGGATGTCGTGCGGCGCGGTGTCGGACACGACGGCCAGGCGGCGAGCGGTCGGGCCCATGCGGTCGAGGAGTTCGCGGGCCAGTTCCTCTTCCAGCTTCAGCGGCTGGCTGACCACGCGGCCTCGGTAGATGACTCGGGCGGGGTTCGCGCCGAGGAAGAACGGCGTCGCGGAGACGTGGCCGTCGGCGACGACGACGTTGACCGAAAGATGGTGCCCATCGACTCGCCAGCCCCACGGCTCGTCGCTGCCGGGTGTGCCGAACAGGACGGTCCAGTAGTCGGCGCTGTGCCGATTTCGGTGTCCGCCTTCGCGGTGGTCGAGCACGTCTTCCAGCGCCATAACCGCGGCCACCTGGGCGTAGGTGTGCGGGCTGAGAACGGTGGCGAGCATGCCGTGGACTGCTTTGCGCTGGTCGCGTCGGAGGTCTCCGAGCGCCAGGCCCGGCCGTGTGCCCGGTGTGTACGCCCAGCGATGCCTCAGGTCGTCGTCGGTGATGGCGCGAATCGCGTGTTCGCGCTGGTCACCGTCCAGCAAGCCGATGTAGTGATGCGTGGCGTCAGCGACGTCGTGCAGCATCTTTCGAACTTATCGGCCTTACGGTCATAGAGCAGTGGATGTGGTGGTCGACGCCGGCCTTAATGGGTGTCAAAAGTCTTACCTGGCGAACTCGTTGAGGATGGATGGGAGACCGGCTGGCACGTCGTCATGCAACACCTTGGTGTGCTTCGCGGGGCCGATCTGGTGCTCGTGGAGCCTCGGGGCCGGAAGCGGGTCAGCCAGCTCAAACCGTGCGCCTCCAGCAGATCCACCAGCGGTGGGTCGCGCATTACGAGCAGAACTGAGCAGCGGCGCTCGTCGGCTTGAAGCTCACGGTCGAGAGCCGGACAGGAGGACGAGGACGTTGGGTGAACCCGGCACCGAGCTGGTGCACAGCATTGTGATCGCCGCGCCGACCGAGGCGGTGTGGGCGGAGATCACCCGACTCGACGGCAAGCAGCGCGCCATGATGGATGCCGTTCTCGATTCCACGCTCACGCCGGGTGCGCCGCTGCACTACCGGTCACCGGACGGCAAGCGGGTGTTCGTCGTCGGCCGCGTCGTCGAGGCCGATCCACCGCGGCTGCTTTCCCACACGCAGCGGCTGACCATGCGCGACGACCCGTGGACCGTCGTCTCGTGGCAGTTGGAAGAGATGGACGCGGAACGCGCGTCATGTTGCGCAACTCCGGTTGGCCCGAGGGCGTCAAGCGGCTCGACAAGGTCGACTCGACATGGAAGGGCATCCTCGTCGCGCTCAAGCAGGTCGTCGAGACCGGCGATGTCGGCTCCGGCCTGAAGGTCAAGTACGCGTTGATGCGCGCGTTCATGTGGGCGATGCCGACGGGCACGAAGGCCGGGAACGTCCCCGAGCCGCCGGATATCGGCCAAGCCGTCTGAGACGTGAACCCCTGCTTTGCAACAGGTCTTTTGACGACGAAGTCAAAAGACCTGTTGCAAAAGGGCAGGTGAACGCGGCGGAGAAGCCGATATATTGGTTGGTGCTAGGCGTGGCAGGCGATGGGGCCGCCGTGAAGCTCCATCATGTCCATCCAGACGCGGGGCAGCTCAAGGCGTTCGGAGAGGGGCTTGCCGTCCAGTTCGTGGTAGGCGCGGTGGAGGTTGCCCACCAAGCGCTCGGACTCCTGCCACGACGAGAAGCGTGACTCTCCCGCCTCGCGGACGACCTCCATCGGGGTCTTGCCGGCGGCGTGGCCGGATGACGCCAGGTCTGCGAGGTACGTCGTGTAGGCGGCGAGGTCGTCCAGGACGCGGTTGATCTCGGCGCCTCGCAGCAGCGGACCGTGGCCGGGAACGACGACGGCGGCGTCGAAAGAGCGCAGGAACTCGAGGGCGGACCGGTAGCCGGTGATGCTGCCCTCGGCGAGGAACGGCTGGCCTCCCGCGAAGACGAGGTCGCCGGTGAACAGGACGCGCTCGGCCGGCAGCCAGACGACGGTGTCACCGCGGGTGTGCGCCGGGCCGGGGTGGTGCAGTTCGACGACGCGCGTGCCGAGGTGCAGGGTCAGCGACTTCGTGTAGGTGAGGGACGGTGGGCGGACCTCGATGTGGCCGTAGTCCGGGCCGGTGAGCACCTGGGCGGCGAGCAGGCCGGCGGTGAGGACCTCTTCGCGGCACGCCTCGTGGCCGATGATCACGGTCGACGGCGGGACGAGCCAGTTGCCGAACGTGTGGTCGCCGTGGTGGTGGGTGTTGATGACGTAGCCGGGTTCGGCGGAGCTCACCGTGGCCACCGAGGCGAGCAACGCGCGGTTGCGCGCCTCGGTGGACGTGGTGTCCACGAGCAGCAGCGAGTCGTCGGAGCCGACGACCGCGCCGGTGTTGTTGATCATCCAGGACCCGTCGGGCTGAACGTAGGCGTGGACTCCGGAGGCGATCTCGACGAGTTCGGGCTGAGCGGAAGGCTTCACCCGATCCAGCGTAGAGAGAGGCGGGTCAGCCCTGGGCGATGTAGGCCTGCAACTGGTCCTGCGACTGTTCGAGCTGGCCGATGCGGCTCTTCACCACGTCACCGATGCTGACTATCCCGACCAGCCGGCCGTCGGAAAGCACGGGTACGTGGCGGAAGCGCCGTTCGGTCATCACGATCGTGAGGCTGTCCACGGTGTCGGACGGGCTGCAGGTGAACACGTCGGCGGTCATGATCGACGACACGGGGGAAGACAACAGATCAGCGCCGGATTCGTGCAGCTTCCGCACGACGTCGCGTTCGGACACGATTCCCGCCACGCCGGAAGCACCGACGACGACGATCGCACCGACGTTGTGTTCCGCGAGCGCTCTGAGAAGTTCGGACACGGGTACGTCCTGGCCGATCGTCGCGACCGCCGATCCCTTGGTCCGCAACACGTCAGCGATCCTCACCTGGCGCCTCCGATCCTGTCGGTCCGGTAGCACCTCAGGCTAGATCGGATCCGGGCGGAACGGGAGGTCGTGCCCTCGAAGGGAGCAGGGGACGCGTCCGGTGTGAACGCGTCCCCCGCCGGTGTCGCGCCTGGTTCGGCGTCGGCTACGCGGTTCCTCCGCGGCGACGGGTCGCGAACTGGCGCGGCTGGACCACGGGAACACGTTGCTGCGGCAACGGGAAGTGCGTGGTCTGGTCGTGCTTGTTCCGCTTCTGCGCACGGCGCGCGGCGCGGTTGCCCTGCTCGGGCGGGGTGGTGTCAGGCATGCGAAAGCCTCCTCACGAAGAGGGCGTGCAAGGGCACGGCGGAAGCCGTGAGAAATGGACCCGCAAGGGTCACCGGAGAGAGCGCGACGACGAGGTCGCGGAGGCGGCGTCGAGAGCGCCGCGGGCTTCATCAGATGAAGAACATGCCCGCAACGCTAGCGACGGCGCCGTCCCGCGCCAACCGAATTAACCGCGGGCCCGTGCGGCGGCCGCGCCGGCGCCGAGCACCACGAGGACGATCGTCACCATGGCCCACTTGCGGGACTTCGTCATCGGCGTCGTCTCGGGGTCGAGGGGGAGGTCCCGGCGCGGCTCGGGCCTCTGCCGCGCCGCACGCACCGGAACCGGTTGCGCCGCAACAGGAGCAGGCGCGGGCTTGGCCACCGTGGCGGGGGGCGGCGGGACCACCGGAGCGGGCATCGGCGCCGGAGCCGGAACGGGGGCGGGCACGGGTGCGGGAGGAGGCGGCGCGGGCGCCGGCACCTCGGGGCGCGGCGCGGGCGGCTGGACGCGCGGAGGCATGGGGGCCGGAAGGCAGCCCGCCGCGTCGATCATGGCCATCGGCGGGCCCGACGAGAGCTCCACCGCGGCGGCACCGGAGATCCGGTAGAGGCGGCTGCGGCCTTTGTAGCCGTTGTTGACGGCGTAGACGGTGCCGGCCGAGTCGATCACCACGGCGCCGTAGGTGGACTTGCCGGGAAGGCCGGCGATCTCGGTCCTGCCCACCACCCGCCCGTTCGCCGGGTCGAACGACACGACCTCGCCCGGTCCGTGGCCCGCCGCCGACACCCCGGTCAGCTTCCCGCCCGGGTCGGGGGCGAAGTCGTCGAGCGTCAGAGCGGGCCAGTCCAGCACGACGGTCCGCGTGATCCTGAGGTACGAGGGGCTGGCCGGGTCGATGTCGATCGCGTGCAGCTTGGCGTGGTCGCGCACGTAGAACGTGGTGCCGACGACCGCGCCCGCGGACACGTCGTCGGTGCGGAACCAGTGCGCGCCGACGGGTCCCAGGTCGTCGACCGCGCCCTTGGTGTCGACCAGCACCACGTGCGACGGGTTCTTCCACGAGCGGTGGCCCTGGGACGTGAGACCGACCAGCCGGCCCAACGACGACGAATACCCCAATGCGTTCAGCGCGTAGTCCAGGTGGGCCACATCTGTCACCCCACCGGATGACAGCTCCACTTTCGTGAACGACGAAAACGACCCACGATGGTGTGAACGTACTTGATAAGCGTCACAGTTCGACGGTGCAGCCTGAGCAACGGCGCTGGTGAACGGGGTGGAAAGCACCATGAGCGCCGAGACGGAGCCCAGCGCGAACACATTCCTCCGCAACCGGAATGGAGTAGCCCAATACGACAACCGGGTATTCGTGCTGTTGCCGCGCATTGCCACCTGACCATTGCTCGTTACCCGGACCGTGCTGTACCGGTCACAGTAGACCGTGGTCTAATCCCACACCAGAAAGGAGCCGAATTGAGCATTTACCTCAGCGGCGCGCTCTGGGTTCTCGGCGCCGCCGTCATCTCCGCGGTCCTCGTCGTCATCACCCGCCGGTTCGGCTCGGACGAGGTGGGCGAGAAGAACCTCGGTGCGGGCGGTTCGGTGTTCAGCATCGTCGCCGGCCTGCACGCGGTGCTGGCCGCGTTCGTCCTCATTTCCCTGTTCGACTCCGCCAACAGCGCGGAGGATCAGGTCCAGAAGGAGGCCAATGCGCTCGTCGCGGTCAACTGGTCGGCGGACTCGCTGCCGGAACCCGCGAAGACCAAGGTCGACGAGCTGATCCGGGACTACGTGTCGACCGTCGTGCAGGACGAGTGGCCCCGCATGCGCGAGGGCGAGAACGTCGACAACGAGGGCTGGCTGACGTTGAACCAGCTCAGGGACACGATCGCGTCGGCGGCACCGGACGGCGACTGGCCGCAGGACCGCAAAGCCGAGGCCGCGAACCAGCTCTGGGAGGTCTACCAGGCCCGCCAGCAACGCCTCGACGCGGCCGAGAACGGCGTGAACCCGGTCGTCTGGCTCGCACTCCTGATCGGCACGGGTCTGTCGCTGCTGTTCCCGTACCTGTTCCGCGGCCCGACGCTGGTCTCGCAGCTGCTGATCACGGTCACGCTCACCTCGACGCTGGTCCTGCTGCTGTTCGCGATCTACCAGTTGCAGAACCCGTTCGACGGCGGCGTGCTCATCCCGTCCGACGCGTTCAGCTCCGCGGTCGACAGGCTGAGTTAGCGCGAATCCGTCGTTCCGTCCGCTTCTTCGATCTCGACGGACAACACCTCTCCGTCGAGGACCTTCGGCAGCGGGTCGGCCTGAGCGAAGTAGCGGTTCGCGAATGCGCCGACCGCGCGGGTCGAGGCGGCGTCGACGCCACCGCCGATGACGCCGCCCAGCACCGGAACGCCCTTGGCGACGACGCTGCCGAGTTTCTTCGTGCCGTATTTCGTGATGAGCGCCGAAGCGGCCTTCTTGGTGAACTGCTTGATGCCGACCTTTTTGAACAGCTCGGTCCCGGCGTTCCCGAGGAGGCAGAGCAGGATCGCCATCTGCACCTCTTCGCTGTCCACGTCGTGGCCGCGCAACGACGCGATGGACGCGATGAGGTGCGTCTGGATGACGTACGTGGCCGCCACGTTGGACGGTAGCGAGATCGGCAGCGTGATCAGGCCGCCGAGGTTCGTCAGGAAGCCCTGCGCGCCCGCCAGCGCCACGTGGGTGCGGATGAGGTGTTTGATCGCGTCGGTCTCGTCGCCCTTCTTGGCGAGCGCGTCGGACGCGGACTCGCGAGCGCTCTTGAACGGACCGAAGCCGTCCACGCCCGCACGCAGCAGGTAGTCGGCGATGCCCTGCTGGACCTTGTTCAGCTCACCCTTGGACTCAGCCACGATCCCGACATTACGCGTCCGGTTGCCGCGGTGAGACCTCAACCGGCGAGTCGAGCGTCGTGATCGCGCCCGTGCTGCCGTCCACGGTGATCCGCTCGCCCGTCCTGATCCGCGTCACGGCCTCCCGCACGCCCACCACCGCCGGAATTCCGTACTCGCGCGCCACGACGGCACCGTGCGAGTTCGCGCCGCCCATCTCCATGACGAGGCCGCCCGCGGTCAGGAACAGCGGTGTCCAACCGGGATCCGTCGAGGGCGCCACGAGGATCTCGCCGGGTTCGAGGTGCGCGCCCACCGGGTCCATGACGACGCGCGCGACACCGGTGATCGTGCCCGCCGACGCCGGTGTGCCGACGAGATCGCCGTCCACCGGGGCGCCGTGGTGCACGGCCTCGGGTTCCGTGCCGTCCGACAGCAGCACGCGCGGGACGTGTCGGCGCCGCAGCTCGCGGTCGTAGATCTCGCGCCGCGCCGCCACGAGCGGCCGCAGATCTCCCTGCGGAGAGCGCATCTCCTCGAAGTTCAGGAAGAACACGTCGTCCACGGTGTCGAGGCGCCCGTCGGCGACGAGCTGGGCGCCGGCCTCGGCGATCCGCTTCCGCAGCGCGCCGAACAACGTGATGACCAGGTACTTCGGGTACTCCCGCAGACCGGCCAGCACCCTGGTGCGGCGCAACGCGAAGCGCACGAACCAGCCGCGTCCCCACGCGCGGCGGGCGAGCGTCTCGATCATCGCCTCGGCGTCGGCGGCGCCCCGGGCGAACACCGCGTCGGGGTGCGCCTGGTCGTCTTCCAGGCGCAGGAAGTTCTTCACCACGCCGACGACGTGCGCGGGGTCGTCGGACCAGCGGGGCAGCCCGAGGTCGATCTCGGCGACGGCGCGGTGCCCCCACCGGGCGAGGAAGCGGTCGAGCGCGGCCGGGCGTCCACCGTCGCGGAACTGCCGCAGCGCGACGGGATCGTGGCGGATCTCCTGCGCGAGGTCCCACAGCGCCAGGTCCATCTCGGTGGTGATGTTGTTGGGCAGGCCGCGCAGAACGGTCTGCAGCTCCCCCGGCCGGGTCTTCACGACCTTGCCGGCCAGGCCGAGCATCGCGAAGCCGACCAGCGCGGTCGGAGCGAGGCGGGGCAGCACCGGAACGACGCACTGCCGCAGCGCCTGCTCGACGGAGAGACCGGCGGCCTTCTCCAGGACCTCCCGTTCCAGCCGCAACGCGGTGCGCACGGCCTTCTCCGGGGCGACCAGTGCTTTCACCACCGTCACGGGCACGCGGAACCGGCGGGCGAGCCGGAGCACGCGCTTCAGCGCGGGCGTCGGCGAGGAGTTCCTGATCGCGAACCGCGGGTCGTCGAACAGCCTGCGCAGCACCTCGGAGGACCGCGCCTCCATCACGGCGAGCAGGCGTGTGACGAACTCGCGGCCCACCTTGCTCCGCAGGACCTTGGTGACGTCGAAGAAGATGCGCTCGCCGTTCTCCACATAGGACCGGCTCGCCGGGTCTCCGATCACGATCTCGAAGGCCGCCTTGGAGATCTCCCGGAACGCCGCGCGCCCCATCGGGGTGATCGGGCGTTCGAGGCCCTGCGCGAGGCTGAAGCAGAAGTACACGTGGCTGCCGCCGTCCGGGTTGTCCGGCAACGGGAACAGCGTCGTGATCGGGCGTGCCTGCGTCAGGTGCGGCTCACCCTTGTCGTCGATCGCCCACTCGGTGTCCTGCGGTGTCCCGCAGTGCCGCTGCACCTTGCGGCCGAGGACGGTGAGCGCGTGGACCTGCCCGTCGGTGAGGCACTGCTCGCCGCTCTCCCCGACGTCGACGTGTTCGGTGCCGCCGCCGGGCAGTGAGCGGATGACGAACCTCTTGTCCCCCAGGCGTTTCTCGACGATGTCGGAGCCGTCGACGACGAAGTGGTCGGGGTTGACCGCGCCGGACACGACCGCCTCGCCGAGACCGGGACTCGCGTCGATGACGATCTGGTCGCGCTTGCCGGTGACGGGGTTCGCCGTGAACATCACGCCCGACACCGCCGGCTGCACCATCCGCTGCACGACGACGGCGAGGTACGTGGTGGTGTGGTCGATGCCGTTGGTCTCGCGGTAGCTGACCGCCCGGTCGGTCCACAGCGAGGCCCAGCAGCGGCGCACGGCGTCGACCACCGCGTCCTCGCCGACGACGTTGAGGAACGTGTCCTGCTGGCCCGCGAAGCTCGCGAAAGGCAGGTCCTCGGCCGTGGCGCTGGACCGCACCGCCACGGGCACGTCGTCACCGAGTGCGCGGTACCCGGCGACGATCGCGTCCCGGATCTCCTGCGGCACAGGGGTTTCCAGCAGCGTCCCGCGAGCGTTGCCCGGGGTGGTGCTCGCCGGATCGACGGCCTGCGCGACGGCGCGGTAGGCGTCGGTGGTGACGCAGAAGCCGGGCGGCACCGGCAGACCGGCTCTGGTCAGCTCACCGAGGTTCGCCGCCTTGCCGCCGACGGTGGCGAGCATCGAGCCGTCGATGGACTCGAAGTCGATGGTGAGCGCCATGGTCGCCCCTCCCGGATCCGCCTGGAGAGGAGGTTACGAGCCTTCGACCAGAAACTCAACACGTGATGAATATTCGCCGGGTCACAACTCCTGTTCGGTGCGGCTCACCCAGCCCGGCAGGGGCTCGCGGGCCTGCAGCCACTCCTGCGGCGGTCCTGTGACGACGCCGCCGACGATCGCGGCTGTCGTATCGATGTCACCGCCCGCTTGGACGCACGTCGTTATGGCGGCGCGGTAGTCGCCGAGGTGGCGTGAGGCGACCCAGAGCGCGAACGGCACGGTGTCCTGCGCCGTCACGCGCGAGCCGTTGCCGAGGACGTGTGCGGCCTCCTCGGCGTCGTCGATCTTGCGCGCCTTCTCGATCCCCTTGCGCACCAACGACTCGGCGAGGTGCTCCAGCACGCCGCCGAGCAGGTCGTGCGGTGGCGCGCCCGTCAGCCGGGCTCTGGTCGCGATGGCGGAGGCGTGCGCGACGGCCACTCCGCCCGCGATGCCCTCCGGGTGCTGGTGCGTCACCTCGCCGGCCCGGACCGCCTGCGTCGTCACGGCTTTCGGGTCGTCGGCGAAGTACGCGCCCAGCGGCGCGATCCGCATCGCCGCTCCGTTGCCGCACGAGCCCTGCCCGTGGAAGGCGCTGCCGGCGGCCTGCTTCCACGGCGTTCCCCGGCGGATCTTGTGCAGGATGGTGAAAGCTCCCGCGCCGTACCCGCGGTAGGGCTCGCAGCGGTCGGCGAACGCCGCGGCGAGGCTGTCCTGGTCGACCTCGCCGTGGTCGCGGAGCTCGGCGACGAGGTTGCAGGCCATTTCGGTGTCGTCGGTCCACTCCCACGGGCCCCGCGGCGGCTTGCCGGCCACGAGGTCGGGCACCGAGCGGCCGACCATGAAGAACTGCGCGCCCAAAGCGTCGCCGACGGAGAGCCCGTCGAGCGAGGCGTATGCGAGGTCAAGGCGCGCGCGAGTGTGCAGAACTATGCGCATCACCTGCGATTTTACCCGCTCGCCCTGCCCTGGTCGCGTGATTTCGCGGGTCAGCGCGCCTGCCCGGCGGGCGTGAAGACGAAGCTGTCGCGGAAGCCCCCGTCGCCGCGCCTCGTCGCCATCAGCCGCAGCTCCGGCATGAAGTGGAAGAACACCAGCGACCCCGAGCGGTCCGGGTAGCCGAGCGTCTTCGAGTACTTGGGGTTCGTGCCGCCGAGCCACAGCGGCGGCTCGCCGTACTCGGCGATCACGTCGTCGAGCAGGCAGTCGTGCTCGCCCAGCACGCCGGGGATGCGGCTGTCGGCGTCGAGGCTGAGCCAGCCCTGCCGGTGCGCGAGGTCCGCGTACACCGACGCCATGACGTCCTCGCTGCGGTGGCCGAGCGCCTCCTGCACCGCGCCGCTGACCATCGCCGCGTTCGCCGCGCCGCGCTTCACCAGCGCCTCGAGCTCGTTCTGCCAGCGGTCCGTGCGGTCGTCGGCGAACGCCAGCGCGTCGAGCAGGGTGAGGATCACCGCCTCACCGCCGTACATGCCGGGACGCCGGACAGCGGCGTTGAGCTGACCGAGCAGGTAACGACGTAAGTCGTCGAACGAAGGCATCTCTCCCCCTTCCTGCGAGATGTTCTATCAGTTGCACGGAGGCGAAACGGAATCGCCTTCACGACCGACAGGGGAGACAAAGACCGGGGAAGGACCACATGAGCATCAGCAACCGGCAGATCGTCGCGTACTGGGTCGAGCACGAGGTCGACCTCGTCATCGACTGGAGCACGGCCCACGAACGGTGCTGGCGCTGCGGTTACAGGTCCTCACTGGAGCAACACCTCGTCGTGCCCGCGTCGATGGGTGGCAGGCGCACCACGGACAACGTCGTGCTGCTGTGCGGGCGGTGCGTCAGCGAGTCGCCGAGCCACCAGGACCCGCGGTACCTGTGGCGGTGGCTGCGCGCGACTTCGGCGCTGTCGGCCGACACGTACTGGACGTTGCGCGGGTGGGAGGAGTTCGAGGTCATCTTCGGCCGCAAGCCCCTGGAGTGCTTCAAGGAGGCGGAGGTCGACCACAGGTCGCTGAACGCCGAGTGCCGGGCGTTGGCGGCGGACGAGTTCGCGAAGACCGTCGTGCGGTTCGGGGAGGGGCGGCTCAACCCGTCGACGATCGCGTGCGTGATCGCGGAGGTCGAGAAGAAGCTGGCGGACCGTCACGGCATCAAGCTTCCGTGACGACCCGCAACGCCAGTTACATCATCTAACTCAAACACCACCGATGCGAAGTGGGGGCCAACCGCATGGTGGCCCCCACTTTCACGTGCACGTCATGCGCACACCCGGCTCACTGCCGTACCGGGTGCACCCCGGCCCGGGATCAGCTGCAGCCGGAGGTGCTGCCGCAGCCCTCGCACAGGTAGCACGAACCGGCCGGACGCATCTTCGTGCCGCAGGTCATGCACAGCGGCGCGTCAGCGGCCTTGCCCAGGTGCAGCTCCAGCAGCTCGGTCGAGCTGCCGACCTGCTTCGGCGCGGCCTGCTCGACCGCGGCCTCGACGGCCGGGGCCGCCTCGACCGAGCCGCGCAGCCCCTCGAGGTCCACGTCGGACGTCGCCGGGGCGCCGTACTCGCCCGCGACCTGAGCGGAACGCTCGTCGGCGGTGAAGATGCCGAGCTGCGCGCGCTTGTCGTACGGCAGGTAGTCGAGCGCCAGGCGGCGGAACAGGTAGTCGAGCACCGAGGTGGCGATGCGGACGTCCGGGTCGTCGGTCATGCCCGCCGGCTCGAAGCGCAGGTTCTGGAACTTCGAGACGTAGAACTCGAGCGGGATGCCGTACTGCAGGCCCACCGAGATCGACATCGAGAACGCGTCCATCACGCCGGCCAGCGTCGAGCCCTGCTTGCCCAGCTTGACGAAGATCTCGCCGAGGCCGTTGTCCGGGTAGGAACCGGCGTGCAGGTAGCCCTCGGCGCCACCGACCGTGAACGACACGGTCTGCGACGGGCGCTTCTTCGGCAGGCGCTTGCGGACCGGGCGGTACTCGACGACGGTCGCGGAGGAGTCTCCCGCGGCGGCCTTCTTCTCCTCGGTGGCCTTCGCGGACTTGCCGGCCGACAGCGGCTGGCCGACCTTGCAGTTGTCGCGGTAGATCGCGAGCGCCTTCAGGCCGAGCTTCCAGCCCTGGTAGTAGATCTCCTCGACGTCCTCGACGGTCGCCGTCTCCGGCATGTTGACCGTCTTGGAGATCGCGCCGGACAGGAACGGCTGTGTGGCCGCCATCATCCGCACGTGGCCCATGGGCGCGATGGAGCGCTCGCCCATGGCGCAGTCGAAGACCTCGTAGTGCTCGCGGCGCAGGCCCGGCGCGTCGACGACGTGGCCGTGCTCGCCGATGAACTCGACGATCGCCTCGATCTGCTCGTCCTGGTAGCCCAGCGCCTTGAGGGCGCGCGGCACCGTCTGGTTGACGATCTGCATCGAGCCGCCGCCGACGAGCTTCTTGAACTTGACCAGGGCCAGGTCCGGCTCGATACCGGTGGTGTCGCAGTCCATCATCAGGCCGATGGTGCCGGTGGGGGCCAGCACGGACGCCTGGGCGTTGCGCCAGCCGTTCTTCGCGCCGATCTCCAGCGCCTGCTGCCAGGCCTCGGTCGCGACCTTGTGCACCGACGAGTCGTTCGCGTGGTAGGTGCGGATCAGGTCGTTGGCGGCGGCGTGCTTGCGCATGACGCGCTGGTGCGCCGTGGCGTTGCGCTTGTAGCCGTCGTAGGCGCCGACGATGCCCGCGAGCTCGGCGGAGCGGCGGTACGAGACACCGGTCATCAGCGAAGTGATGGTCGCGGCGAGCGCGCGGCCGCCCTCGGAGTCGTACGCGTGGCCGGTCGCCATCAGCAGCGCGCCGAGGTTGGCGTAGCCGATGCCGAGCTGGCGGAACTTGCGGGTGGTGTCCGCGATCGGCTCGGTCGGGAAGTCCGCGAAGCAGATCGAGATGTCCATCGCGGTGATGATCAGCTCGACGGCCTTGGCGAACGTGACGGCGTCGAACTGGCCGTCGTCACCGAGGAACTTCATCAGGTTCAGCGACGCGAGGTTGCAGCTCGAGTTGTCGAGGTGCATGTACTCCGAGCACGGGTTGGACGCGGTGATGCGGCCCGACTCGGGGCAGGTGTGCCAGTCGTTGATCGTGTCGTCGTACTGGATGCCGGGGTCGGCGCACTCCCACGCGGCCTTCGCGAGCTTGCCGAACAGCTCCTTGGCGTCGACGCGCTCGATGACCTCACCGGTCTGGCGGGCGCGCAGGCCGAAGTCGCCGCCGCTCTCGTAGGCGTGCATGAACTCGTCCGACACGCGGATCGAGTTGTTCGCGTTCTGGTACTGCACCGAGACGATGTCGGCGCCGCCGAGGTCCATGTCGAACCCGGCGTCGCGCAGCGCGCGGATCTTGTCCTCTTCGCGCGCCTTGGTCTCGATGAACTCCACGACGTCCGGGTGGTCGACGTCGAGGACGACCATCTTGGCCGCGCGGCGGGTGGCGCCACCGGACTTGATGGTGCCCGCGGACGCGTCGGCGCCGCGCATGAACGACACGGGGCCCGACGCGGTGCCGCCGGAGGACAGCAGCTCCTTCGACGACCGGATGCGCGAGAGGTTCAGGCCGGCACCGGAGCCGCCCTTGAAGATCAGGCCCTCCTCGCGGTACCAGTTGAGGATCGACTCCATCGTGTCGTCGACCGCGAGGATGAAGCACGCGCTGACCTGCTGCGGCGAGCTGGTGCCGACGTTGAACCACACCGGCGAGTTGAAGCTGAACACCTGGTGCAGCAGCATGTAGGTGAGCTCGTGCTCGAAGATCTCGGCGTCCTGCTCGCCCGCGAAGTAGCCGTGCTCCTTGCCGGCGCCCACGTAGGTCTTCACCACGCGGTCGATCAGCTGGCGCAGCGACTGCTCGCGCTTCTCGCTGCCGACGGCACCGCGGAAGTACTTGCTGGTGACGATGTTGGTGGCGTTCACCGACCACGACGCGGGGAACTCGACACCGCGCTGCTCGAAGTTCACCGAGCCGTCGCGCCAGTTCGTCATGACGACGTCGCGGCGCTCCCAGGTGACCTCGTCGTAGGGGTGGCGGCCCTCGGTCGTGTAGACGCGCTGGACCTTCAACGCGGCGGGCTTGGCAGCCGCCCGTGCGGCTGTCTTCTTGGCTGAGCCGCCGACGGTCTCGGTCACGGTGGATCTCCCTCGTGCTGGTGCTTTAGAAAGATGGTTTGCCCCACGCGCCGCAAAGGCGCGCGGATCACTGCTCGGCCGGTGCTTCCTCGGCGCGGGCAGTGCGAAGATCGAGGATTTCCTTCTCGAAGTCCTCGACGGACGAGAAGGACCTGTAAACACTCGCGAAGCGCAGATAAGCGACCTCGTCAAGCTCGCGCAGGGGGCCGAGAATGGCGAGACCCACCTCGTGGCTCGCGATTTCCGCGCACCCCGTCGACCGGATCGACTCCTCCACCTGCTGAGCCAGAACCTGGAACGCGTCCTCGTCGACCGGGCGGCCCTGGCACGCCCTGCGCACGCCGACGACGACCTTGTCGCGGCTGAAGGGCTCCGTCACGCCGGAGCGCTTGACCACGGCGAGAACCGCTTCTTCGACCGTGGTGAACCTGCGGCTGCAGCTGTTGCAGGAGCGCCGGCGGCGGATCACCTGACCCTCGTCGACCTCGCGGGAGTCGACCACCCGCGAGTCCGAATGGCGGCAGAACGGACACCGCACGCCACCTCACCCCTTCCCCGCGCAGCACTCATCGCAGCAGCCTCACTGGTCGGGTTACCCACAACCTGTGGACTACTTGGAACGGTGCAACCACTAGATGTAGGGGTAGAACCTAGATCGCAACCGACACCGGGCGCAACTCGACACGGCGCGTCGAGTGTCACCCTGTTGGACGAACCGCCGACGATCAGCGGTGATTACACAGCGACGCCCACCTCATGACGCAGCGAACACGTCAGGGTGGGCGTGGAACCACAAGATGTAGGGGCAGGCCTACGGGGTGACCCCCATCTGCTGGAGGTAGAGCGCGCCGAGCGCGACGACCGTCAGCGCGCTCAGAATGCCGGCCGCGATCAGCTCGAGCGTCGACTCGCGCTTCGGACGGACCTCGCACGAGCTCGACTCGCGCTTCGCGGGGACCACGATCTGGTGCGGCCGCGTCGCCGGACGCCGTGGCATGACACGAGGACCCGAACGGAGTGGGCGTCCCGCTGCGACGTCCGCGTCCTCGACAACGCGCAACCGCTTCTCGACGAGCACCGCCATCACGACCTCCATCGCAGGTCAGCCACCGTGATCGAACAAGGGTTCGATCGAACGTCCGTGCGAATTTCTACCAGACGGGATGGTCGTGCGCCACAACACGCGCCCAAATACCTCGAACAGGTGTTTGATCTGCGCAGCAAACACGACTACCGTCGACCATGAAGATCGACGGAGGCCGGAATCCCATTCGAACTGGGGGCGGCGAGGAGGACAGCGACCGTGGCAGGCAAGACGATCGACCCGGACCCCGCTCTTGTGGAGACACAGGTGAACGAGATCGCGGGAAACGCCGGCCTGACCCTGCGTCAGCGCAAGGTGCTCGACGTGATCCGCGACTGGCTCGACCGTTTCGGCTACCCGCCGAGCGTGCGCGAGATCGGTGAGGCCGTGGGTCTCACGTCGACCTCGTCCGTGGCGTACCAACTGCGTGCGCTGGAGCGGAAGGGCTTCCTGCGCCGCGACCCGAACCGCCCGCGAGCGGTCGGCGTGCTGCCCACCGAGATCGACCCCGGTCTCGACCCCATGTCCAAGCCGACGCCCGCGTACGTGCCGATGGTCGGCCGGATCGCGGCCGGTGGCCCGATCCTGGCCGAGGAGTCGATCGAGGACGTGTTCCCGCTGCCGCGCGAGATCGTCGGCGAGGGCGAGCTGTTCCTGCTGCGCGTCGTCGGTGACTCGATGATCGACGCCGCGATCACCGACGGCGACTGGGTCGTGATCCGCAAGCAGCCCACGGCCGACCAGGGCGAGATCGTCGCCGCCATGATCGACGGCGAGGCGACCGTGAAGACGTTCAAGCGCAAGGACGGCCACGTGTGGCTGATGCCGCACAACCCGGCCTACCAGCCGATCAACGGCGACGAGGCCACCATCCTCGGCAAGGTCGTCACGGTGCTGAGGCGTCTGCCGTAGCTTCGCCGCGAGCGCGCTTCTTCTTGGCGAAGAAGTCGAGCCACTTCTGCCTCGTGGCCTCCATGTCCACGACGACGAACGCGAAGAACTGGCCCATGTCCTTGAGGCGGGCACCGACCGACGTGTCGAGACCGAAGATCTCGGCACCGGCCAGTCCGGTGTCCGCCCAGGTCGAGTTGCGCTGGGCGCTGGACAGCCACGCCCGGTACCAGAGGTCGTCGCCCAGGAAGTAGCGCACGCGCTTGCCGTCGCGTTCGGCGCGCAGCAGGTCGAGCTCCTGCAGGTAGGCGGCCGAGCGCGAGACCGTGCCGGGGCTGACCGACAGCCGCAGCACGAGCTCCGTCGCGGTGAGACTGCCCCTGTCGGTCATGAAGATCTCGGCGAGGATCCGCGCCGCCGTGCGCGTGAGGCCGGTCTGCCGGAACACGCCGACCAGCCTCAGGTGGAACTCCTGCACCTCGCCCGGGCTGCGGTCGAACGAGTAGGCCTCCTCGTCGACGTCGAGGTCGTCCACCGCGGGCATCCGGCGCATCGCCCGCTCACTCGCCGCCCGGTGCGCGGCACCCGGCCGGTAGTTGTTGTGGCCGCCGTTGCGGACCACCTCCCGCTGGATCGTCGAGGCCGGCCTTTGCAACCGCCTCCCGATCTCGGAGTAGCCGAGCCCGTCCCAGAGGAACTGGGCGATGAGCTGCCGTTCTTCTTCATCCAGGCGTTTACCGGGCACGACATCATGGTCCCTTGCTCTCCAGGCCATTGCAATGAGTCTTTTGACTTCGTCCGCAAACGTTTTTAGCTTGCAGGGAGGGGAAACAAGCTCGTTGCAAGGGGGAAGCGATGCCACTGAGCCCGATGACGTACCCGGACGGGCACGTCGGCTGGCGAGCGCACGATCACGCGTCGGTGCGTGCGGTGCTCGCGGACGACCGGTTCAGCATCCGGCCGGATCTGATGCACAACCCGTTCGGGCCGGGGAGTCCCGGTGACGCGCCGCCGTCGCCGCCCGGTGCGTTCACCGACCACGACCCGCCGGAGCACACGCGGTACCGGAGCAGGCTGACCGGTCAGTTCACCGTGCGGCGGATGCGGCTGCTCGCCGAGCGGCTGGAGGTGATCACGGCGGCGCACCTCGACGAGCTCGCGGCGGTGGGCTCGCCCGCGGACCTGGTCGAGCACTTCGCGGTGCCGGTGCCTGGGTTGATGATCTGCGAGCTGCTCGGCGTGCCGTACGAGCGGCGTGCCGAGTTCCAGCAGGACGCGATGGTGCTCACCGGCGGCAGCGGCGCGGAGGCCGGTGAGGCGGAGGCGATGTTCGCCGCGTTCGGGAGGTTGCAGCGGTTCATGCTGGAGATGGTCGTGGCGAAGAGGGCTCGGGCGACCGACGACGTGCTGAGCGATCTCGTCAACGCGGACCACGACCTGAGCGACGACGAGATGGCCGCGATGGGCATGGCGTTGCTCGGCGGCGGGCTCGACACGACGACGAACATGCTGTCGCTCGGCGCGCTGGAGCTCATGCGGGAGCCGGCGCGGGTGGAGGCGATGCTCGCCGATCCCGCAGCTGCCGTCGAGGAGTTGCTCCGGTACATCAGCCTGACGCCCGCGACGGTGCGCACGGCGTTGGAGGACGTCGAGGTCGGCGGCGTCGTCGTGCGGAAGGGCGACACGGTGTTCGTCGAGCTGGCGTCGGCGAACCGCGATCCGGCGCGGTACGCGGATCCGGACGTCCTCGACCTGGCTCGGGGCGCGGCCGGGCACCTGGCGTTCGGGCACGGCGTCCACCAGTGCATCGGCCAGCACCTGGCGCGGATCGAGTTGAAGATCGCCTTTCCGGGGCTCTTCACGCGGTTCCCGCGGCTGCGGCTGGCCGTGCCCGAGGACGAGTTGCCGCGCCGGGCGAGCCTGGTGATCGGCGGGCTGGAGCGCATGCCGGTCGCTTGGGACTGACCTGCGGGGCTTCCGCGCGGCCCCTAAGCGCGGCGGCGGAAACGCAGGCCGATGACCAGTGCGGCGACGAGCACGATGCCGCCGAGGGTCAGGGCCAGGGGCCAGTTCTGCCAGGAGCCGTTCGACGACTCCGGCGGGGCGGCCTGCGGCTGGGCGGCGGCCGGGGGTGGTGGCGTCGTGGTCGTCGGCGCGGCCGGCCGGGCCAGGGCTGCGGCGCCCGCGACGGCGCGGATCGCGGTGCCGGCGCCTTCGGAGGCGGACAGCAGGGTGCCGTCCGGGTCGAAGGCGATGGCCTCGCCCTGGGGTTCGTTCGGCAGCGGGACCCGGACCGGGTCGCCGGCCAGGGCCTTGACGACCGCTTCCTTCGGGTCGCCGTCCGGGACCGGGAAGAGGTACGCGTCGGTGTAGGTGCGCAGCGCGATGACGGAGCCGTCGGCGGTCGAGGCGGCTCCGGTCACCAGGCGTGAGTCGAGGGTGCCTTCGAGCGGTCCGCCCGGGGTGTCCGTCGTCGACAGCGACACGCGTCCGACCTGCTCCAGCGGCACCGACGCATCAGTGCGGAGCGGGGCCGTCGGACGGTAGACCAGCGCGGAACCGAGCGGTTCCTTGGTGATGATGTAGGGCGTGCCCGTCTTGTCGACGAGCAGCGCCTCGGCGTCGTGCTTGCCGTCGGGGTACGTCACGCGGAACCGCTCCACGGCGCCGGAAGGCGAGACCTTGTGCAAGGCGACCGTGGAGCGGGACTTGTTGTTGTCGCCGGTGTCGGACGCCCAGAGGGTGCCGTCCGGCGTCAGCGCGAGGTCTTCGACGTCGTAGGGGTCGACGGGCGCGGTGATCGTGCGTTTCACGACGCAGTCGCGGCCCATGACCTGGATGCGCAGCGTGCCGTTGTCGCTGTCGCTGACGGCGAAGAACTGCTTGCCGTCGGACGTGAGCCCGGAGAGCTCCTGCATGGCTACCGGGCACACGTCCACCGGTGGAGGCGGGAGGATCAAGCAGGCGTCCCGTTCGTCGCGAACTCCTCGAGGACGCCGGCGAGGTCCGGGCGCACGCGGGCGCTGAGCAGCGTGCCCGACTCCGTGTGCTTCTCGGACAGCACCTCGCCGTCGCGGTGCACGCGGGCGACGACCTCGCCGCGCGCGTACGGCACGAGGGCCTCGACCACGACCTCGGGTCGTGGCATCAGCTCGGCGATGCGGACCCGCAACTCCTCGATGCCGACGCCCGAATGCGCCGACACGAACGACGCGTCCGGGAACAGGTGACGCAGCCGCGCCATGCCGAGGTCGCCCACCGCGTCGATCTTGTTGACGACGAGCAGTTCGCGCGGCATCGGCGTCTCGGTCTTCTCGTTGATCTCCGCGAGGACCTCGCGCACGGCCTTGACCTGCTTCTCCGGCATGCTGTCGGAGCCGTCGACCACGTGCACGAGCAGGTCGGACTGGCCGACCTCCTCGAGCGTCGAGCGGAACGCCTCGACCAGCTGGTGCGGCAGGTGCCGGACGAAGCCGACCGTGTCCGTCAGCGTGTACGGCAGGCCTTCGGGCGTCAGCGCGCGGCGCGTCGTCGGGTCGAGGGTGGCGAACAGCGCGTCCTCCACCAGGACACCGGCGCCCGTCAGCGCGTTGAGCAGCGACGACTTGCCCGCGTTCGTGTAACCCGCGATGGCGACGCTCGGGATCTCGTTCGCCGTGCGGCGGCCCCGCTTCGTCTCGCGGATGACGCCGATCGCGGCGATCTCGCGGCGCAGCTTGGCGATGCGCGCGCGGATCCGGCGGCGGTCGGTCTCGATCTTCGTCTCACCGGGACCGCGCAGACCCACGCCGCCGTTGCCGCCACCGGCACGGCCACCGGCCTGCCGCGACAACGTCTCACCCCAGCCGCGCAGGCGCGGCATCAGGTACTGCAGCTGGGCCAGCTCGACCTGCGCTTTGCCCTCCTTGGACCGCGCGTGCTGCGCGAAGATGTCCAGGATGAGCGCGGTGCGGTCGATGACCTTGACCTTGAGCTTCTCCTCCAGCTGACGCAGCTGGCCGGGAGAGAGCTCACCGTCGCAGATCACGGTGTCGGCGCCGGTCGACTGCACGACGTCGCGCAGCTCGGAGACCTTGCCGGAGCCGATGTACGTCGCGGCGTCCGGCTTGTCCCGCCGTTGCACGACGCCTTCGAGGACCTCGGAGCCCGCGGTCTCGGCGAGGCGCGCGAGCTCCTCCATCGAGGCGTCGGAGTCGGCCGCCGTGCCCTCGGTCCACACCCCGACGAGCACGACCCGCTCCAGGCGAAGCTGGCGGTACTCGACCTCGGTGATGTCCTCGAGCTCGGTGGACAGCCCGGCGACGCGGCGCAGTGCGGCGCGCTCGGCGAGTTCGAAGTCGCCGGTCGAGAAGTCGTCCTCCTCGTCCCAGGTGCTGTCGAACTCCGGGTCGAACTCTGTGCTCTGGATGTTTTCCGTCATTTGCCCTTCATCGTCCCACGGACCATTAGTCCCCCGGATACACCGCGAGGTAGATCGCCACACGGGGAACATCCGGCTTGACCGGTTGCGCGGCCAACTCATCCATCAACGTCGCGAGCCGCTGCTTTAGTTCCTCCGGGTCGACGGTGACGACCAGGCGGCTCTGATCCACGTCCTCGAGCCCGATGTCGGCGACCTCGCCGAGGAAAGCGTGCAACATCGCCTCACCGACCGCGAGCGCATTTTCGCTGTTGTCGAGCTGCCAGGACAGGCCCGTCGACCGGTAGGGGATCTCCTTCGCCCCTCTGTTGCCCGCTCGTGGCGGCATCGCCTCCAGGAATCCGGCGGCGACGAGCTTGCGCACGTGGTGCAGCGTCGTGGCCGGGTCCTTGTCGAGGCGCTGCGCCAGCTCCTTGTTGGTGAGCGGACGCTCGAACGTCAGGCGGATGATGCGAAGCCGCAGGTCGGAGCTCAGGGCGGCGGCTTCCTCGCTGGTCGCGGGACGTCGTTTCCTGGAGAGGGCCACGCGTTCAGCCTAGATCAGTGATTGACACTTTCCAATCACTCGGCGCAGACTCGCCGCATGGCGCTTCGGGGGCATCACGACTTCCGCCGGCTGTGGATCGGCGACACGATCAGCCAGTTCGGCACGAGCATCGGCATCACGGTCGTCCCGCTGCTCGCGGCCGGTGTGCTGCACGCGACACCGTTCGAGATGGGACTGCTGGCCGCGGCGAGCACGATGGCGTTCCTGCTGATCGGTCTGCCGGCGGGCGTCTGGGTCGACCGGATGCGCCGCAAGCCGCTCATGATCTCGATGGACGTCGCGCGGGCGGCGCTCATGCTGAGCGTGCCGGTCGCGTGGTGGCTGGCCGTGCTCGACCTGCCGCAACTGGTCCTGGTGAGCCTCGGGGTCGGCGTGTGCACGGTCTTCTTCGACGTCGCGTACCAGTCGTACCTGCCGTCGCTGGTGGGTCGCGAGCAACTCGTCGAGGGCAACTCGAAGCTGCAGGCCAGCCTCTCCGTGGCCGACGTGTCGGGACCCGCGATCGGCGGCTACGTGGCGCAGTTCCTCGGTGCCGCCAACGGTGTGCTCGGCACCGGCCTCGGCTACCTGAGCTCGGCGTTCTTCCTGTTGCGGATCAAGAACGCCGAGCCGGTGCCGGAACGCCACCCCGACCCGCACCTGCGGCGCGAGATCATGGAGGGGCTGCGGTTCGTCTTCGGCAACGCGACCCTGCGCAAGATCGTGGCGTGCACCGGCACCTCGAACTTCTTCCACGGCATCCAGAACGCCGTCAGCGTGCTGTTCCTGCTGCGGGTCGCCGGGCTGAACGAGGGCACGGCGGGGCTGGTGTTCAGCGCGAGCGGTGTCGGCGGCGTGCTCGGGGCGATGGTCGCGCACCGGCTGGGCGTGCTGATCGGGCAGGCACGGCTGATCTGGCTCGTACCGCTGCTGACCTGGCCGTTCGTGCTGCTGATGCCGTTCACGAAGCCGGGCTGGGGCGTCGCGTTCGCCATGGCCGGGCTCGCCGTCAGCGCGTTCGGCGTCGTCGTCTACAACGTCGGCCAGGTGAGCTTCCGGCAGGCGATCTGCCCCGACCACCTGCTGGGCAGGATGAACGCCTCGATCCGCTGGGTGGTGTGGGGCGCGATGCCGCTGGGCGCGTTGCTCGGCGGCGGGCTCGGCTCGTGGATCGGCATCGTGCCGACGTTGTGGATCTCGCTGGCCGGCTCGGTGGCGGGCATGCTGTGGGTGCTGTTCTCGCCGTTGCGGACTATGCGTGACCTGCCGGTGGCATCTAGCGTCGCGGCTCATGGCTGACACGGTGGTTGTGCGCGACGGTCTTCACTTCGGCGAGGGACCGCGGCGCGGTCCGGACGGGCGCCTGTACTACTCCGACTTCTACGCGGGCGAGGTGCACGCCCTCGACCTCACCGGCGGCGCCGACGAGGTCGTCGCCGCCTTCGACGGCCAGCCCTCGGGCCTCGGCTGGCTGCCCGACGGACGGCTCCTCGTCGTCTCGATGCTCGACCGCACGGTCCGCCGCCTCGAAGGCGGCGAACTCGTCGTTCACGCCGATATATCGGATATCGCGACCTTCCACGCCAACGACATGCTCGTCGACGGCGAGGGCCGGGCGTACGTCGGCAACTTCGGCTTCGACCTGCACGGCCTGATCGACGAGGTCGGCGTCCCGCGCCTGCTCGAACCGGACTTCGTCCCGCCGGGTGCCTCGCTCGCGCTCGTGCGGCCCGACGGCTCCGTCAGCGTCGTCGCCGAGGACCTCAAGTTCCCGAACGGCATGGCGCTGCTGCCCGACCCGACGGGCGAGTCCGAGAGCGGGAACATCCTCGTCGTCGCCGAGACCGTTGCGTTCAAGCTCACTTCGTTTTCGGTCGACCGCAACGGATCGTTGCAAAACCGCAGGGTGTGGGCCGAGGTGAAGGAGTTCGGGATCGCGCCGGACGGGATCGCGGGCGACGGGGACGGGGTGTGGGTGGCGCCCTCGGTGCAGCCCGCCGTGTTCCGGGTGGCCGAGGGCGGCCGGATCACGCACAAGGTCGAGACGACGCAGACGTGCTTCGCCGTCGCCGTCGTGGACGACCACCTGGTGTGCCTGACGGCGCCGGACTCGAACCCGTCCGTGGTCAAGCCGGACCGCCTCGGGAAGGTCGAGGTCTACGAGCTCGGCTGACGCACCGGAACCGATATATCGGTTAAGCCAGAGCGTCCCACCAGGACTTGTCGAGCTCGCCGCGTGCGACGAGCACGGCGGGTCCGGTGAGCGTCGACGTCGTCGGCTCGATCGTCACGTAGACCTGGCCGCCGAGGACGTCGACGGTCGCCGAGCCGGTCGTCCTGCCCTGCCCGGCGAGCCAGGAGGCGACGGACGCGACCGTGCCGGTGCCGCAGGACCGGGTCTCGCCGACGCCGCGCTCGTGGACGCGCATGCGCAGGGCGTTGTCGCCGATGGTGTTGATCAGCTCGACGTTCACGCCGTGCGGGAACACCACAGGGTCGTAGCCGGGCGGCACGGTGAGGTCGAAGCTCTCGACCGGGACGTCGGTGACGCACGCCAGGTGCGGGTTGCCGACGTCGACCGCGAAGCCGCTGATGCCGGCGCCGTCGACCGCGGCGATGGACGTGCCGGTCACGCGCGCCGGGCCCATGTCGTTCGTGACGGAGCCGTCCGGGTGCGTCACCACGGTCCTGTCCCCCGCGCGAGTGGCGACGACGAACTCGCCCTGCGGCTGGTGGCCCGCGTCGACGAGGTAGCGGGCGAAGACGCGCAGGCCGTTGCCGCACATCTCGGCGATGGAGCCGTCGGCGTTGCGGTAGTCCATGAACCACTTGCCGCCCGACTCGCCACCGGAGCGCACGACGCGCAGCACGCCGTCCGCGCCCAGGCCGCGCTGCCGGTCGCACAGCGCCTGCACGCGCGCTACGGTCAGGTCCAGCCGGTCATCGAGGTCGGGCAGGACGACGAAGTCGTTCTCCGTGCCGTGCCCCTTCACGAACTCCACGGCACCAGGTTACCGGCGGCTTCCACCAGATCGGGCCGCGCACCGTCGAGCCAGGTGATGCGCTGGTCACGCCGGAACCAGGAGCGCTGCCTGCGCACGAACCGGCGGGTGGCGTGCTTGGTCTCCTCGGCGGCGAAGTCGATCGTGCAGGCTCCGTCCATTGCGGACAGCACCTGCTGGTAGCCCAACGCGCGCGACGCCGTCTTGCCGTCGCGCAGTCCGATGCGGACCAGCGCGCGCACCTCGTCCTCCAGGCCCGCGGCGAACATCCGGTCCACGCGCAGGTCGACGCGCTCGTCCAGTTCGGACACCTCGCGGTCGACGCCGATCTGGACGGTGCCGTAGCGCGCGGGCCCCGGCTTGGGCAGGTTCGCGGAGAACGGCCGCCCGGTGAGTTCGATGACCTCCAGCGCGCGCACGATGCGGCGGCCGTTGGACGGCAGGATCGCGATCGCGGCGGCCGGGTCGAGCTCCCGCAGGCGCCGGTGCAACGCCTCGGAGCCCGCCGAGGCCAGTTCCGCCTCGAAGCGCTCCCGCACCGCGTCGTCCGTGCCGGGGAACTTCAGGTCGTCGAGCACGGCCTGCACGTACAGGCCGGAGCCGCCGACGAGGACGGGCGGGCGCCCGGCGGCGAGCAGGTCCTCGACGACGGCGCGCGTCTCGCGCTGGTAGGCGGCGACCGACGCGGTCTCGGTGACCGAGAGGACGTCGAGCAGGTGGTGCGGGACGCCCCTGCGTTCGGACAGCGGCATCTTCGCCGTGCCGATGTCCATGCCGCGGTAGAGCTGCATGGCGTCGGCGTTGACGACCTCTCCCCCGAACCGCTCCGCCAGGGCGACGGCGAGGTCGGACTTGCCGGTCGCGGTGGGTCCGACGACTGCGATGGGCGTGATCACGGGCGCTCCCAGACGGCGACGTGGTAGCCCACGCCGAACGGTGCGAAGAACTCGGCGCCGGTGCAGCGCCACGGTCCGGGCACGCCGGCGAGGACCTGCCAGGCCGCACGGCCCTGCGCCCCCAGCTCGCGGGCGAGGTCCACGTCGAGGCCGAGCAGGCCGTCCACGTCGGCGGCCGCCAGCACAGTGTGGACCAGGGAGTCGAAAGGTCCCGAACGCTCGTCGTCGGACCCCGGTGACCGGGGGCCGTGCCGGGTCGAGCCGTCACCGAGGACGAGCAGGCCGCAGTCCTCCTCCGCCAGTCGCCGTCCAAACGAGACGCAGTCGGGAACGGGCAGGTCACGCGGGATGATTTCGACGCGTGACACCTCGGCTGCGCACTGTTCCCGCAGCCACGCCGTGATTAGCACGGGCAAAGGAATTTCGGCGTCCGGCGGCAGGTCACCGCCGAGTGACACCGGCACGTCGACCCCGTAACCGAGAAAAGTTCCCGACATCGGCGGCGCGAACGTCGCCGGACCGCTGTCGTCCGCGGCGACCGCGATCCACTGACCGGGCAGTTTTCCCGCCGCGGCAAGGGTTGCGGAGCGCACGGGCTCGGTCTCGGCGGCGGCGCCGGCGACCAGTTCTGGCACCAGGAGAGGTGGGTGCGGCACCACCACGGCACGGGTGATCACGACGAACGAGGCTACCTATCGTGGACTCCCAGTACCGAGTCGAGCTCTGACCTGTTTGAATGCGCGCGGGGAACTGGGGACGGGAGACCCCTCAGCGCCCGTATTGCATCGGCCCCGCCAACGGCGGGGCGCCCGTGGCAGGCACGGGCGTCAGATGGGAGGAACCGGCGATGTCGGAGCAGGACAGCACACCGGAGGCCGTGGCCGAGACCGCCCCGGTGGAGGTCGCAGCCGAGGGTGTGGTCGAGGAGACGCCGAAGGAGACCGCGCAGGCGACGCCTCCGGCCGTCCCCGTGGCGTCGGACCACCCTGACCGCTGGGGGCGCGTGGACGCCGACGGCACCGTGTACGTGAAGACCGAGGACGGCGAGCGCGCCGTCGGGTCGTGGCAGGCCGGTGAGCCGGTCGAGGGCCTCGCGCACTTCGCGCGGCGCTTCGACGACCTGCGCACCGAGGTCGAGCTGCTCGTCTCGCGGCTCGCGTCCGGCGCCGGCGACCCCAAGCACGCCCTGACCAGCGCGAAGCACGTCAAGGAGCAGCTCGCCGAGGCCGCCGTGGTCGGCGACCTGAAGGCGCTGGCCGCCCGCGTCGAGCACGTGCTGCAGCAGGCCGAGGCCGGCATGGAGAAGGCGAAGGAGGCCAAGGAGGCCGCCCGCGCCCAGGCCGTGGCGCGCAAGCAGGCGCTCGTCGACGAGGCCGAGTCGATCGCGAACGAGTCGACCCAGTGGAAGGTCGCGGGCGACCGGCTGCGCGCGATCCTCGACGAGTGGAAGACCATCCGCGGCGTCGACCGCAAGACCGACGAGCAGCTGTGGCGCCGGTTCTCGAAGGCCCGTGACGCGTTCAACCGCCGTCGCGGCTCGCACTTCGCGGACCTCGACCGCCAGCGCTCGGTGGCCAAGTCCTCCAAGCAGGCGCTGGTCGAGGAGGCCGAGAAGCTCGTCGACTCCGACGACTGGGGTCCCACGGCCGGCCGCTACAAGGAGCTCATGGTCGAGTGGAAGGCCGCCGGGCGTGCGCCCAAGGAGGCCGACGACGCGCTCTGGCAGCGGTTCCGCGCCGCGCAGGACGCGTTCTTCCAGCGGCGTTCCGAGGCGTTCAGCGAGCGTGACGCCGAGTTCTCGGCCAACGCGAAGCTGAAGGAGGAGCTGCTCGCCGAGGCCGAGGCGATCGACCCGTCGGCCGACCTCGAGACGGCGCGCCAGCAGCTCTACAAGATCCAGGAGCGCTGGGACGCCATCGGCAAGGTGCCGCGCGAGCGCATCCGCGAGCTCGAGGGCAAGCTCCGCGCGATCGAGGAGAGGGTCCGCGGCGCGGTCGACGCGCAGTGGCGCCGCTCCGACCCCGAGGCCGAGGCCCGCGTGGCGCAGTTCCGCGAGCGCGTGGAGCAGTTCGAGGCGCAGGCCGCCAAGGCCCGTGCCGCGGGCGACAAGCGCCGCACCGAGCAGGCCGAGGCGCAGGCGGCGCAGTGGCGCGAGTGGCTCGCCGCCGCCGAGCAGGCGCTGGCGACCCGCTAGAGGTTTTTGACGCCTGAGGGCCCCTCTCCTTGGGTTCTAGGGATCGTTGCAACACCTGAGTTGTTCAGGGGTTGCAGTGTTCGAGATCCGTGAGGACCGGTCGCCGCAGGACGTAGGAAGTTGGTGGCGGAGCGCCGCCAATATCTTGATCTTGTGGCGAAGGGTGTGGGCACCGCGCAGGCGTGCCGGATTGTCGGGATCAACCGGCGGACCGGGCATCGGTGGCGGTATGGACGCAAGAGCCAGGCCGGACGGAAGGCGGACCAGCCGCCCGCCGTCCGGCCTGCGCCGTCGACGGGCCGGTTCCTGTCGCTCGACGAGCGGATCGTGATCGCCGACCTGCTGCGGGCGGGGCGAGGGGTGCGGTCGATCGCCGCCGAGCTGGGCCGCCCGCCGTCCACCGTCAGCCGGGAGATCACGCGTAACCGTCATCCCGGCTCGGGTGACTATCGGCCGCACGCGGCCCAGGACCGGGCCGACCGGCGCCGGCCGCGCCCGAAGACGCGCAAGATCACGGCCTGCCCCGAGTTGCGGGAGCGGGTGCAGGGCATGCTGGACGACCGGTTCAGCCCCGAGCAGATCAGCCGCCGGCTGCGCCGCGACCATCCCGACCGGCCGGAGCTGCACGTGACCCACGAGACGATCTACCAGACGCTCTACCTGCAAGGCCGCGGCGAACTACGCCGCGAGCTGGCCCGCGCGCTGCGCACCGGCCGCACCGTCCGCAAGCCTCACCGCGCACCGGAGCGGCGCCAGCCCCGGTTCACCCATCCGATGATCATGATCAGTGAGCGGCCCGCCGAGGCCGAGGACCGCGCCGTCCCAGGCCACTGGGAAGGCGATCTGATCATCGGCGGCGGCGGCACCTCCGCGATCGGCACCCTGGTCGAACGCGCCACCCGCTACGTGATGCTCGTGCATCTGCCCGCACGCCATGACGCCGAGACCGTCCGCGACGGCCTGATCACCACGATCGGCACCCTGCCCGCACATCTGCGCCAGTCACTGACCTGGGACCAAGGCTCGGAAATGGGCCGTCACCACGAGTTCAGCGTCGCCACCGGCACGCCCGTCTACTTCTGCGACCCGCACAGCCCCTGGCAACGCGGCTCCAACGAGAACACCAACGGCCTGCTACGCCAGTACTTCCCCAAAGGCAGCGACCTGTCCGTCCACAGCGCCGAGGACCTCGCCGCCGTCGCCGCACAACTCAACCGCCGCCCACGCAAAACGCTCGGCTGGGACACCCCAGCCGAGCGCTTGACCAAGCTCCTGGCCCAAGCCAGTTGATCACCTGTGTTGCAACGACCCCTCGAATTCGCCCTCCCGCGTGGAGAGGGGCCCTCAGGCGTCTTCCCGCCGGCGGGCGTTTCTCCGGCGGCGGGGAGGGTGCGTCACAGCTGCGGCGGGCGTGAGGCCGCGATCTTGACCCACTTCACCAGCAGGACGACGACGGCGATCACCGCGATGATCAGCCCGATGCCGGGGCCGGGCCCGATCGTCTTGTTGCTCGTCGTGGTCTGCTGCGTCCAGATGGACAGCACGCCGATGATCGACCCGGCGAACAGCCCGAGCGAGCACACCCACGTGAGGACCCAGCGCCGCACCGCGAGCGTGACGCCCGAGCCGACCACGCCGATGCCGAGGGCGAGGTAGGAGAACAGCGTCGGCAGGAACAGGTCAGCCTCGCCGAGCACCACCTGCAGGCCCGAGTGCTCGCCGATCCACGGCAGCACCAGCGACACCAGGATCGCCAGCACCGCGACCGAGATCGTCAGCGCGCCCTTGCCGGGGTCGATCCTCTTGGCCGCCTGGTGCTCGACCGCGTCGATTTCCTTGCGCAAGAAGTCCTCATCACTCACTGGGCCGCACACCCCGAGACGGCGGGCAGCGGCGCGGGGGCTCCGAACGAGGGCAGGCCGAGGCCGATGCCCGCGGTCTTGGGCTTGATGCCGGCCTCGGAGCGGTCACCGGCCTTCGTGCGGCGCCACGACAGCGGTTCCCCGTCCGCGACGAGGTAGTGCGGGGCGGCGTAGGTCACGACGGTCTCGACGACGTCGCCGGGACGCGGACCCGTCGCACCGGGTGTGAAGTGCACCAGGCGCCCGTCGCGGGCACGGCCGCTCATGCGCTGCGTCTCGGCGTCGCGCTTGCCCTCGCCGGTGGCGACGAGGACCTCGACGGTGCGGCCCACCTGCTCCTTGTTGAGCGTGTGCGTCATCTCGTTCTGCAGCGCCACGAGCCGGTCGAAGCGCTCCTGCACCACGGCCTTGGGCAGCTGGTCCGGCAGGTCGGCGGCCGGGGTCCCGGGGCGCTTCGAGTACTGGAACGTGAACGCCGACGAGAACCGGGCCTGGCGCACGACGTCGAGCGTGCCCTGGAAGTCCTCCTCGGTCTCGCCGGGGAAGCCGACGATGATGTCGGTGGTGATCGCGGCGTCCGGCATGGCGGCGCGGACCTTGTCGATGATCCCCAGGTACTTCTCCGTGCGGTACGAGCGGCGCATCGCCTTGAGCAGCCGGTCCGAACCGGACTGCAGCGGCATGTGCAGGCTGTGGCACACGTTCGGCGTCTCGGCCATGGCGGCGATGACGTCGTCGGTGAAGTCCTTGGGGTGCGGCGAGGTGAAGCGCACGCGCTCCAGCCCGTCGATGTCGCCGCAGGCGCGCAGCAGCTTGCCGAACGCGAGCCTGTCGCCGAACTCGACGCCGTAGGAGTTGACGTTCTGGCCCAGCAGCGTCACCTCCAGCACGCCCTCGTCGACGAGCGTCCGCACCTCGGCCAGCACGTCGCCGGGGCGGCGGTCCTTCTCCTTGCCGCGCAACGACGGCACGATGCAGAACGTGCAGGTGTTGTTGCAGCCCACCGAGATCGACACCCAGCCCGAGTAGGCGGAGTCGCGCGCGGCCGGCAGCGACGACGGGAACGTCTCCAGCGCGTCGAGGATCTCGACCTGCGCCTCGGAGTTGTGGCGGGCGCGTTCGAGCAGCACCGGCAGCGAGCCGATGTTGTGCGTGCCGAACACGACGTCCACCCACGGGGCGCGCCGGACGATCTCGCTGCGGTCCTTCTGCGCGAGGCAGCCGCCGACGGCGATCTGCATGCCGGGCTTGGCCGCCTTCTGCGGGGCGAGGTGGCCGAGCGTGCCGTAGAGCTTGTTGTCGGCGTTCTCGCGGACGGCGCAGGTGTTGAAGACGACGACGTCGGCCTGTTCGTCCTGGGTCGCCCGCTCGTAGCCCGCGTCCTCGAGCAGACCGGCGAGCCGCTCGGAGTCGTGCACGTTCATCTGACACCCGAACGTGCGGATCTGGAAGCTCTTGCGAACCTGCGCGGTACTCACGCCCACCACGATAACCCCTGGTCAGTGGCCCGAGTTGCGCGGACCGGGCAAAGCCTCGCCGATGAGCGCCGTGACCAGGCGAGACCTTCGTCGGGTGCAACGCCCGCCGGTCCCCGTGGCACGATGCGCTGGTGTTCGGACGAATGCACGCCGCCGTGAGCCTGTTGACCGCCGCAACGGTCCTGACGGGGTGCGGCAGCACGGTGTCGGACATCAAGATCACCATGGCGACCGGCAGCCCCGGCGGCGTCTACTACTCGCTCGGCCGCGGCCTCGCGGACATCTGGAGCGGGCGCCTCGGCATCACGCGTCCCCAGGTCGTCGCGACGGCCGGTTCCAAGGACAACGTCACCCGCCTCATCAACGACCAGGCGCAGGTCGGCTTCTCGCAGGCCGACGCGCTGGAGGGCGTCGCCGGTTCGGACAAGCTCCGCGCCCTGGCCCGCATGCACGACGACTACCTGCAGGTCATCGTCCGCGCCGATCTCCCGGTGACGAAGTTCGCCCAGCTCGACGGCCTGCGCGTGTCGATCGGCGGCCGGGAGTCGGGCGTCGAGATCATCGCGAGCGCGCTGCTCAGGTCGGCGGGTGTCACGCCCCAGGCGGTCAACCTCAACCTCGACGACTCCGCCCAGGCGATGCGCGAGGGCAGGCTCGACGCGTTCTTCTGGTCGGGCGGTCTGCCGACGCAGGCCATCACGGACCTCACCAAGGGGCTCGGCGTGCGGATGCTCGACCTGAGCGACGTGCTGCCGAAGTTCCGCCGCGAGAAACCCGTGTACGGGGCGGCGACGCTGCCCGCGTCCACCTACACCCTGCAGTCCGACCCGGTCGGGCCGGTCATCACCCTCGTCGTGCGCAACTTCCTGCTCGTCAGCGAGAAGATGCCCGACGACGTGGCCGAGGCGCTGGTGCGGCAGCTGTTCGAAGGGCAGCCGGAGCTCGTGAAGGCGCACTCGGCGGCCCGCACGATCGAGCAGCGGTCGGCGATCGAGACGTCACCGGTACCGCTGCACAACGGCGCCATGCGCTACTACCGCGAGAGCAAGATCTGAGCTCCTAGACGGCCGGGAGCTCGACCACGACCTTCAGCCCGCCGTCCTCGGGCGACTCCAGCCGGACGACGCCGTCGACGCGCTCGACGACCAGCCGCACGATCGACAGGCCGAGGCCGGAGCCGGGCACGTTCTGGTGGGCGGGGCTGCGCCAGAACCGGTCGGTGGCGCGTTCGAGCTCCTCGGGCTGCAGACCGGGCCCGTGGTCGGCGACGGAGAGCCGGATGACGCCGCCGGCCTTGCGGGCGTCGACCACGATCAACGTCCCCTCGGGGGTGAACTTGAGGGCGTTGTCGAGCAACGCGTCCAGGATGGTCTCGACGCCGCGCGGCGGGGCGAGCGCCATGCCGACGCGGTGCCCGTCGAGCACGAGGTGCACCTCCTTGGCGGCGGCGGCCGCCTGCCACGCCGAGAGCCGGGCCGCCACGGACTTGTCGACGTCGACCGGCACCGGGTCCACCGAGCTCGACTCGGCCCGCGCCATGGCGAGCAGCTCGTCGAGGATGCGGTTGAGGCGGTCGGTCTCGCTCAGCGCCTCGACCTGGTGCACCTCGGCCTCGGCGTCGACGTGACCCTCCAGGTTGGACAGACGGAGTTTCAGCGCGGTCAACGGGTTGCGCAGCTGGTGCGAGGCGTCGGCGACGAAGGCCCGCTGGGAGGCGAGCACGTCGCTGACGTTCGCGGCCATCTGGTCGAAGGACCGGCTGAGCTGCCTCAGCTCCGGCGGTCCGCTCTCCGCGCCCACCGGCGGCACCGGCCGGCCCGCCACGACGGCGGCGAGGAGCTTGCCCGTCGCGTCGTCGAGGGCCTGCACCGGCCGCAGCGTCCAGCGGACCACCGGCAGCGCCAGCAGCACGGCCAGCGCCAGCACCAGCAGGCTCGCCGCCAGCAGCAGCGCCCACCACGCCAGCACCTCGAAGCGGGTCTTCGCGGTCGGCGAGAAAGTGATCACCGCGCCGCGCACCTCGCCGTCGACCAGGACGGGCTCGGCGAGCACCAGCCGTTCGTCGTCCCACGGCATGAACAGCGGCGGCGCGACCGGCAGGCGCCCGGCCAGCGCCTTGCTGACCAGGTCCTGCACGCCGCTCTCGCCGAGCGCGAGGTCGTTGCGCGACGCCACCAGCGGCACCGTCGGCGCGTCACGGGCGACGACGGCCACGCCGATGCCGTAGAGCTCGTCGTAGCGCTGCAGCTCGGGGCGCAGCAGGTCCGGCTTGTCGTCGATCAGCGGCCGCGCGGCGAGCGAGGCGAACCGGCTCGTGTCGGTGAGCCGGTCGAGGAACATCTCCTGCTGCTCCGCGGCCGCCACGCCCCTGCCCAGCGGCACCCCGAGGCCGACGAGCACCAGCACGACCAGCGCGAGCACCACTCCCAGCAGTCGGGACCTCACGAGCCGTCACCCCACCCGACCGCGCAACGCCGCGCGAGAATCACTCAATCGAGATCACACCTGCCCCAGCCGGTATCCGACGCCGCGCACGGTCTCCAGCAGCGCGGGCCTGCCGAGTTTGGTCCGCAGCGTGGCGACGTGCACGTCCAGGGTGCGGTTCGCGCCCGACCAGGTGCGTCCCCACACCTCGGCGAGGATCCGCTCCCGCGTGCACACCGCGCCGCCCGCGGCCATGACGAGCGCGAGCACCTGGAACTCCTTGCGCGACAGCGCGACCGACTCCCCGGCGACCGTGACCTCGTGGCGTCCCAGGTCGACCCGCACGTCGCCGGTCTCGAACACCTCCGTGGACGCCGCGCCCACCCCGACCGGGTCGGCGCCGCGGCGGCGGCGCACGGCGTGCACGCGGGCGACGAGCTCCCCCACGTCGTAGGGCTTGACCAGGTAGTCGTCGGCGCCGGCGTGCAGGCCGAGGATCCGGTCGTCGATCTCCCCCCGCGCGGACACCACGATGATCGCGACGTCCGAGGCGGCCCTGATGGCACGGCACAGCGTCACACCGTCCATGTCGGGCAGGCCGAGGTCGAGCAGCACCACGTCGACGCCCGCGAGGCGGTCGAGCGTGCCGCGGCCCGTGGCCTGCCGGTCCACGTGGAAACCCCGCCTGGTCAGGGCTGGGACCAAGGCCTCGGCGACCCTGTCGTCGTCCTCGACGAGCAGCACGCGCACTTTCGCTACCTCCCGGGCAACCGATGTCTGCCTGTGACAGAGTTGAGACCCTAAGTCTTGCTCAATGTCCTGGACTGGTGTGGTGGCGGACACCTAGGTTTCCGCCAACGCCGACGACCCCAAATGGAGGACTGGATGACTGCCGCCTCTGCACCGCCGATGATTCGCGTGGCGGGTGTGGACAAGTTCTTCGGCCCGTTGCACGTGCTCAAGAACGTGCAGCTGGAAGTGCCGAAGGGGCAGGTCGTGGTCGTGCTGGGGCCGTCGGGTTCCGGTAAGTCGACCCTGTGCCGGACCATCAACCGCCTCGAGCCGATCGATTCCGGCGTCATCGAGGTCGACGGCCAGCCGCTTCCCGCCGAAGGAAAAGAACTGGCTCGCCTGCGCGCCGATGTGGGCATGGTGTTCCAATCGTTCAACCTTTTCGCGCACAAGACCATCGTCGAGAACGTGATGCTCGCGCCGGTGAAGGTCCGCAAGACCCCCGCCGCCGACGCGCGCAAGACCGCGATGGAGCTGCTGGAGCGGGTCGGGATCGCGAACCAGGCCGACAAGTTCCCCGCGCAGCTCTCCGGTGGTCAGCAGCAGCGCGCGGCGATCGCCCGCGCGCTCGCCATGAAGCCCAAGGTGATGCTGTTCGACGAGCCCACCTCGGCGCTCGACCCGGAGATGGTCCAGGAGGTCCTGGACGTCATGACGGGCCTCGCGAAGGACGGGATGACGATGCTCGTCGTCACCCACGAGATGGGCTTCGCCCGCAAGGCCGCGGACCGGGTGATCTTCATGTCCGACGGCGAGGTCGTCGAGGACTCGACCCCGGAAGAGTTCTTCTCGGCCCCGAAGTCCAACCGCGCGAAGGACTTCCTTGGCAAGATCCTGACTCACTAGTAGTCAGCCCACTTTCGAACGGAATGGCAGGAGAAGGACGATGAGGGTTCGCACCCTTGCGGCGGTGCTGCTGACGGGCGCACTGGCCCTGACCGCGTGTGGCAAGGAGGGCAGCCCGACCGACTCGGCGGCGCCCGCCGGCCTGTTCGAGGTCGCCAAGGACGTCAAGGTCGACGGCTCGCCCACGTTCGAGAAGGCGAAGGCGCGCGGCTCGCTGATCGTCGGTGTCAAGGAGGACCAGCCGGGTCTGGGCTACAAGGACCCGACGACCAACAAGTACAGCGGCTTCGACATCGACATCGCGCGCCTGATGTCGGCCAAGCTGGGCTTCGACCCCGAGAAGATCCAGTTCAAGACGATCCAGTCCGCCGCGCGCGAGCAGGCGCTGATCAACGGTGACGTCGACTACTACGTCGGCACCTACACGATCAACGCGGGCCGCAAGGAGAAGGTCGGCTTCGCCGGACCGTACTTCGTCGCCGGCCAGGACCTGCTGGTGAAGAAGGACAACACCGACATCACCGGCCCGGAGACCCTCAAGGGCAAGAAGGTCTGCTCGGTCACCGGCTCCACCCCGGTGAAGAAGATCCGCGAGAACGGCTACACCGAGCCGGAGAACATCCTGGAGTTCCAGGGCTACTCGCAGTGCGTCACCAAGCTGCTCAACGGTGAGATCGACGCGGTCACCACGGACGACGCGATCCTCAAGGGCTACGCCTCCGCCGAGGAGGGCAAGCTGAGGGTCGTCGGCAAGACGTTCTCCAGCGAGCCGTACGGCATCGGCGTCCCCAAGGAGGACACCGCCCTGCGCACGAAGTTCAACGACGTCCTGCAGGCCTCGCTCGACGACGGCACGTGGCAGAAGATCTACGACGGCACGCTCGGCAAGTCGGGCTCGTCGGCCCAGAAGCCGACGATCGACCGGTACTGACGGTTCCTCACGTGGCCGGTGGATCCCGCGTGGGTCCACCGGCCGTTCCTTTGAAGGCGGACGGACGGCAAGGAAACCGATGAGCGTCCTCACCAACAACCTAGATCTCTTCCTGTCCACGTTCGGGCAGACCCTCCAGCTGTTCGCGATCTCCGCGGTGCTGTCGCTCGTGCTGGGCACGCTCCTCGCGGCGTTGCGGGTCAGCCCCGTGCCCGTGTTCCGGGGCATCGGTGCCACCTACGTGACGGTGCTGCGCAACACGCCGCTCACGCTGGTGTTCGTGTTCTTCGTCTTCGCGTACCCGTTGCTGGAGATCGTGAAGATCGACGCCTACACCGCGGCTGTCGTGTCCTTGTCGCTCTACACCGCCGCCTTCGTCTGCGAGGTCGTGCGTTCGGGCATCAACACCGTGCCGGTCGGCCAGGCCGAGGCGTCGCGCGCGCTCGGCCTCACGTTCACGCAGATGCTCGGGAACGTGGTGCTGCCGCAGGCGCTGCGTTCGGTCGTGCCGCCGATGACGAGCACGATGATCGCGTTGCTGAAGAACACGACGGTCGCGTCCGGTTTCGCCGTCGTGCAGGCGGGCTCGATCCGCGACTCGCTGTCGGAGCAGGGTGAGAACGTCCTGCTCGGACTCCTGTGGGTGGCGGTCGGGTTCGTGATCCTGGTGATGCCGCTGACGTACGTGCAGCAGGTCTTCGAGAAGCGGTGGAGCGTGGCCCGATGAGCATGGTGCTGTTCGACATCCCCGGCCCGAAGGCCCGCGTCCGCCACCGGATCATGGCCGTCGTCGGCGTCGCGGCCGCCGTCGCCGCGGTCGCGTACGTGGCCATGCGGTTCATCGCCACCGACCAGTTCTCCCCGCGCAGGCTCGACTGGATCAACTACAAGCAGATCCAGCTCTCCCTGCTCGAGGCGATCGGCAACACGCTCACCGCGTTCGCCGCCGGAGCGGTGCTGGCACTGCTGTTCGGCGCGATCTTCGCGGCGGCGCGGCTGTCCGACCACGCGTGGGTGCGCGGGCCCGCCGCGGTGGTCGTCGAGATCTTCCGCGCGATCCCGCTCGTGATCATGATGTTCTTCTTCTACTACGGCCTTCCCGTGGCCGGGGTGAAGCTGAGCGCGTTCACGGCGGTCGTCATCAGCCTGATGCTCTACAACGGCTCGGTGCTCGCGGAGATCTTCCGCGCGGGCATCAACTCGCTGCCGAAGGGCCAGAGCGAGGCCGCGTACGCGCTGGGCATGCGCAAGACGCAGGTGATGACGTTCGTGCTGCTGCCGCAGGCGTTGCGGGCGATGATGCCGACCATCATCAGCCAGCTCGTCGTGCTGCTCAAGGACACCGCGCTCGGCTTCCTCATCACGTTCGAGGAGTTGCTGCGCTGGGGCACGCGCATCGGCAACGACGCGCCGAACTTCGGCCGCCCGATGATCTCGGTCATGATCGTGGTCGCGCTGATCTACATCGGACTGTGCCTGTTGCTGTCGTGGTTCGCGAACTACCTCGAGAAGCGTAACCGCCGCAACAAGAAGGTCATCCACCTCGACGACGGCAAGGCCGCGCAGGTCCAGGTCGCCGAGTCCGCCGCCGCTTCCGCCTGAGCGGCACCGCTCGGAGCCGGGACCGGGTGCACCGGGGCGTGTCCACATCGGACACGCCCCGTTCGCTTTCCCGGGCGGCGTCAGACGTTCCAGTCGACGACACCGGACCAGTCGGGGTCCTGCTCCCCCACGACGTCGAGGGAGAAAGTGGTGCCGGCGCGCAGACCGGCGCCGAGCAGCCGCCGTGAGCGGTCTCCGGCGGGGAACAGCACGGGGCTGCCCGCCAGCCGGTCGCCCCCGCACCACCGGATCTCCAGGTCGACCGGGCTGGCCGTGACGCGGAGCCAGACTTCCGAGCCGTCGACGGTGACCGTGCGGGCGGCGAGCAGGTCTGCCGATGCGGTGCGCATGCAGCGGAACGTAGCGGCGGGAGCGGAACCCGGTCGTCTCACGGGGAGTGGATCTCCTGTCAACTTTCGCGGTACGCTCGTGGTGGGGGAACTTCCGCGGTGACGTCACATGAATGAGGGACGTTGTGGCGCGCGTGCTTGTGGTCGACGACCAGCCGTTGTTCCGTGCGGGCCTGGTCGCGTTGCTGAACGCTTCACCTGATCTCACCGTCGTCGGCGAGGCAGCGGACGGCCACACCGCCGCGCTCCTGGCCGAGTCGTCGCGCCCGGACGTGGTCCTGATGGACATCCGCCTGCCGGGCACGGCCGCGCTGAAGCGGGCCGCGGCCTCGGCGCGGGTGCTGGTCCTGACGACGTTCGACCTCGACGAGCACGTGCACGAGGCGTTGCGGCTGGGCGCGGCCGGGTTCGTGCTGAAGGAGTCCGAGCCGGCCAGGCTGATCGCCGCGATCACCGCCGTCGCCTCGGGCGAGATGCAGTTCAGCCCCACGGTGATGCGCAGACTCGTGGCGGCCTACCTGCGCGGTGACGCGGCGGTGCCGCCGTGGTGCCCGGTGGGCCTGGACGAGCTCACGGGCCGCGAGCGCGAGGTGCTGAGGCTGGTCGGCACGGGCCTGACGAACACGGCCATCGCGACCAGGCTGACGGTCACGGAGGGCACGGTGAAGACGCACCTCAACCGCGTGATGACGAAGCTGCGGCTGACCAGCCGGGCTCAGGCCGTGGTGATGGCGTACGAGTCCGGGCTGGTCGTGCCGCAGGCCTTCGCTAGGACCGCTTGAACAGCTTGTTGCCGAGCCACACGATCGGGTCGTACTTGCGGTCGGCGACGCGCTCCTTCATGGGGATGAGCGCGTTGTCGGTGATGTGGATGTGCTCGGGGCAGACCTCGCTGCAGCACTTGGTGATGTTGCAGTAGCCGAGCCCGTGCTCGTCCTGGGCCTGGTCGACGCGGTCCGCGGTGTCGAGCGGGTGCATCTCCAGTTCCGCGACCCGCATGAGGAACCGCGGTCCCGAGAACGCCTCCTTGTTCTCCTCGTGGTCACGGATCACGTGGCAGGTGTTCTGGCACAGGAAGCACTCGATGCACTTGCGGAACTCCTGCGAGCGCTCGACGTCGACCTGCTGCATCCGGTACTCGCCCGGCTCCAGGTCCTTCGGCGGCGCGAACGACGGGACCTCGCGCGCCTTGGTGTAGTTGTAGGACACGTCGGTCACGAGGTCGCGGATGATCGGGAACGTCCGCATCGGCGTGACCGTGATCGTCTCCGACTCCTCGAAGATCGACATGCGGGTCATGCAGAGCAGGCGCGGCCGTCCGTTGATCTCCGCGGAGCACGAGCCGCACTTGCCCGCCTTGCAGTTCCACCGCACCGCGAGGTCCGGTGCCTGCGTGGCCTGCAGCCGGTGGATGATGTCGAGGACGACCTCGCCCTCGTTGACCTCGACGGTGAAGTCCTCCAGCGCGCCACCGGAGTCGTCACCGCGCCACACCCGGAACTTCCCCTGGTAGCTCATGACAACTCCTCGGCGGTGAGGTACTTCTCCAGTTCGGTGCGGTCGAACAGGTCCAGCAGGTCGGGCCGGATCGGGATCTGCGGCTTCTCCTCGACGCGCACTCCCTCGCCGGAGGTCGTGCACACCAGCAGCTTCCGGCGCCACTCGGAGTCCATCGACGGGTGGTCGTCGCGGGTGTGGCCGCCGCGGGACTCCGTGCGCAGCAACGCCGCCTTCGCGACGCACTCCGACACGAGCAGCATGTTGCGCAGGTCGAGCGCGAGGTGCCAGCCGGGGTTGAACTGCTGGTGGCCCTCGACGGTCAGCGACCGGGCGCGTTCCTTGAGCTTCTCCAGCCGCTGCAACGCCTCCTCCATCTCACCGGCGCGGCGGATGATGCCGACGAGGTCGTTCATCGACTGCTGCAGCTCCATGTGCAGCGTGTACGGGTTCTCGCCGCCCTCGTGCTGGAACGGCTTGAGCGCCGTGGCCCGCGCCTCGGTGACGGCCTCCTCGGTCACGACGGGCCGGTCGCCGAGCGCGCGCACGTACTCCGCGGCGCCCGCCCCGGCGCGCCGGCCGAACACCAGCAGGTCGGACAGCGAGTTGCCGCCCAGCCGGTTCGAGCCGTGCATGCCGCCGGAGACCTCGCCCGCGGCGTAGAGCCCCGGTACGGAGGAGGATCCGGTGTCCGGGTCGACCTCGACGCCGCCCATCACGTAGTGGCAGGTCGGGCCGACCTCCATGGGCTGCGCGGTGATGTCCACGTCGGCCAGTTCCTTGAACTGGTGGTGCATGGACGGCAGCCGGCGGCGGATCTCCTCGGCGGGCAGGCGCGTGGACACGTCGAGGAAGACGCCTCCGTGCGGTGATCCCCGGCCTGCCTTCACCTCGGAGTTGATCGCGCGGGCGACCTCGTCACGCGGCAGCAGCTCCGGTGGGCGCCGGTTGTTCGCCTGGTCGGTGTACCAGCGGTCGGCCTCTTCCTCGTTGTCGGCGTACTTGTCCTTGAAGACCTCGGGGATGTAGTCGAACATGAACCGCTTGCCGTCGGAGTTGCGGAGCACGCCGCCGTCACCGCGGACGGACTCGGTGACGAGGATGCCCTTGACCGACGGCGGCCAGACCATGCCGGTGGGGTGGAACTGGATGAACTCCATGTTGATCAGCGAGGCCCCCGCGCGCATCGCGAGCGCGTGGCCGTCGCCGGTGTACTCCCAGGAGTTCGAGGTGACCTTGAAGGACTTGCCGATGCCGCCGGTCGCGAGGATCACCGCGGGTGCCTCGAACAGCACGAACCGGCCGGACTCGCGCCAGTAGCCGAACGCGCCGGCGATCCTGCCCTCTTCGCCGGACCGGCCGCCGTCCTTGACGAGCTCGGTGACGGTGAACTCCTGGAACACCCGCAGGCGTTCCTCGTAGTCGCCGAACTCCTTGAAGTCGTCCTGCTGCAACGACACGATCTTCTGCTGCAGCGTGCGGATCAGCTCGAGGCCGGTGCGGTCGCCGACGTGGGCGAGGCGCGGGTACTCGTGGCCACCGAAGTTGCGTTGCGAGATGCGGCCGTCCTTGGTGCGGTCGAACAGCGCGCCGTAGGTCTCGAGCTCCCAGACCCGTTGCGGCGCTTCCTGGGCGTGCAGCTCGGCCATGCGCCAGTTGTTGAGGAACTTGCCCCCGCGCATGGTGTCGCGGAAGTGGACCTGCCAGTTGTCGCTCTCGTTCGCGTTGCCCATGGCGGCGGCGATCCCGCCTTCGGCCATGACGGTGTGGGCCTTGCCGAACAACGATTTGCAGAGAACGGCGGTGCGCAGGCCGTGCTCACGGGCCTCGATCGCGGCACGCAGACCGGCACCACCCGCGCCGATCACGAGAACGTCGAACGAATGCCTTTCCAGCTCGGGCAAAACCACTCCTTAGTCGATGAAGCGGAGGTCGGAGATCGTTCCCGAGGCGACCAGCGCGACGTACAGGTCCGTGAGGCAGACGAAGATCAGCGAAGCCCAGGCGAGCTGCATGTGCCGGTTGTTGAGCTTCGAGATCTGCGTCCACGTCCAGTAGCGGACCGGGTGCTTGGAGAAGTGCTTGAGGCGTCCGCCCGCGATGTGGCGGCACGAGTGGCACGACAACGTGTACGCGGCGAGCAGGCTGACGTTGACGAGCAGGATGATGTTGCCGAGGCCCAGGCCGGTGCCGAACGCGAGCACCGCGTCGTAGATGTTGATCAGCAGCAGGAGCGAGGCCGCGTAGAAGAAGTAGCGGTGCAGGTTCTGGGCGATGAGCGGGAACCGGGTCTCGCCGGTGTACTTGCCGTGCGGCTCGGCCACGGCGCACGCGGGCGGTGACGCCCAGGCCGCGCGGTAGTAGGCCTTGCGGTAGTAGTAGCAGGTGATCCGGAAGCCCAGCAGGAACGGGATGATCAGCAGCGGCGGGGTCAGGAAGCCGGGCAGCGCCGGGAACCACTGGCCGAAGTGCGACGCCGCCGGGATGCACTCCTCGGTGAGGCACGGCGAGTACATCGGTGTGAGGTAGTGGTACTGGTCGACCCAGTAGTAGTCCCCCTGGAACGTGCGGAACGCCGCGTAGATCGAGATGAGCAGCAGGCCGACGAATGTCGTCAGCGGTGGCAGCCACCATCGGTCCGTGCGCAGAGTCCTGGCGGCGATCTCTGCCCTCGCCATTGCTCACCTTTCTGGGGGGCCACGTCGTTGTGGAGGAACACACACGGCCCCCGCGTCAGGCGGGGGCCGTGTGATCAGCTCGGCTCAGGTCCGGTGCCGGTAGCCACCGAGTCCTTCGTCGTCCGCGTCCTTCCAGAGCGACTCGTCGTAAGGCGTGTCGGGCACGACCACGACCTCGCGTTCCAAGTGGGGCGCTTTGCGCTGCCTCGGGGTGCTGAGGTCGACGAGTTCGGTGGCGTCTATGTCCATGCGCTCGACGTCGTTGGCGAGTCGCTGCACGGCTGCCACGTCGCCGTACTTGGCGCGCAGGTTGCTGACGGCGTGCCGCATCTGACCGATGACCCGGCGCAGCTCGACGATCTCCGTGGAGTTCATGGGACACCTCCGTTCCAAGGTCGTGCCCCGCACTCTGCCCAATCTCAAGCGATGTGACAAGCACCACACGCCAAGATTCAAAACTGGTTCCAGACCAGTTACTGAATCGTTTTTGTGTCTACGACCAGCCATGACTTACTGTGTGTGGCGTCACGCCCGTCCGTGGGACGCCACTGTTGTCGTCTCGTGAGGGCCCCACCACGGCCCGTGATGACCCGGAGACCCCCATGACCGAACTGCATCCTGTTCTGACCGAGGTGACACGCCGGATCGCCGCCCGGAGCGCCGATTCCCGCCGCGTGTACCTCGAACGCGTGGCGGCCGCCGCGCAGGACGGAACGTCCCGGTCCGGCTTCGCGTGCAGCAACCTGGCGCACGGCTTCGCCGGAATCACCGGCGGCGACAAGGCGGCGCTGCGCGCGCTGCGCAAGTCCAACGTCGCGATCGTGTCGTCCTACAACGACATGCTCTCGGCCCACCAGCCGTTCCAGGAGTACCCGGCCTGGATCAAGGACGCCGTGCGCTCCGTCGGCGGCGTCTCCCAGTTCGCGGGCGGCGTGCCGGCCATGTGCGACGGCATCACGCAGGGCCGTGACGGCATGGAGCTGTCGCTGTTCAGCCGCGACGTGATCGCGATGTCCACCGGCGTCGCCCTGTCGCACGAGATGTTCGACGCCGCCGTCCTGCTGGGCGTGTGCGACAAGATCGTGCCCGGCCTGCTGATCGGCGCGCTGTCGTTCGGCCACCTGCCGTCGATCCTGGTGCCCGCCGGTCCGATGGCGTCCGGCCTGTCCAACAAGGAGAAGGCCCGCGTCCGGCAGCTGTACGCCGAGGGCAAGGCCTCCCGCGAGGACCTGCTGGAGGCCGAGGCGGCCTCGTACCACTCGCCCGGCACCTGCACGTTCTACGGCACCGCGAACTCGAACCAAATGGTCGTCGAGGTCATGGGCCTGCACCTGCCGGGCGCCTCGTTCGTGCCGCCGGGCACGACCCTGCGCCGCGCCCTGACCGAGCACGCGGGCCGCCGCGCCGTCGAGATGGCCAAGGGCGAGGGCTACACCCCGATCGCGCACATCGTCGACGAGAAGGCCGTGGTCAACGGCGTCGTCGCCCTGCTCGCCACCGGTGGCTCCACGAACCACACCATGCACCTCGTCGCCATCGCCGCGGCCGCGGGCATCGAGCTGAGCTGGGACGACTTCTCGGACCTGTCGTCGGTCGTGCCGCTCATCGCGCGGGTCTACCCGAACGGCGGCGCCGACATCAACCACTTCCAGGCCGCGGGCGGCGTCCAGTTCGTCGTCGGCACCCTCCTCGACGCCGGACTCCTGCACGCCGACGTCACCACGGTCGTCGGCCACGGCCTCGACCGCTACCGCCAGGAACCGGTGCTGGCCGACGGCGAGCTGATCTGGGTCGACGGCCCGGGCCGCTCGCTGGACACCGACGTGCTGCGTCCCGCTTCGGACCCGTTCGCCTCCGACGGCGGCCTGCGCATGCTGTCCGGCAACCTCGGCCGTTCGGTCATCAAGGTGTCGGCCGTGGCGGCGGAGAACCACGTCGTCGAGGCCCCGGCCCGCGTCTTCACCACGCAGGAGTCGTTCCAGGAGGCCTTCAAGGCGGGCGAGCTCGACCGCGACGTGGTCGTCGTGGTCCGCCAGCAGGGCCCCCAGGCCAACGGCATGCCCGAGCTGCACAAGCTGACGCCGCCCCTCGGCGTACTGATGGACCGCGGCTACAAGGTCGCCCTCGTGACCGACGGCCGCATGTCCGGCGCCTCGGGCAAGATCCCGGCCGCGATCCAGGTGACCCCGGAAGCCGCGGTCGGCGGCCCGCTCGGCCGGGTCCGCGACGGCGACGTCGTCCGCCTCGACGCCACCGCCGGCACCCTGGAGGTCCGGGTGCCCGCCGAAGAGCTGGCATCACGCCCGCTCGTCGACTTCCCGCCGTCGAGCCACGAGTGGGCGGGCACGGGACGCGAGCTGTTCGCCGCCCTGCGCCGTACCGTCGGACCCGCCGACCGCGGCGCGACGGTGTTCGGCCCGATCACCGCCGACCACTTCGCCCCGGTCACCCACCACTGACCCTCGACCCCATCCACCACCGATATATTACTTTCGCACTACCGCTGACCTGCCCCTTAGCAATGGCTCGTTGGGCTTCGTCCGCAAAAGACCCGTTGCAAAGGGGCGGTGACGCCCGACCAGCCGTCCTCGCGGACGCCCTCGAAGCACCACGTTCCGCCCACCGCCGCCGCCCACCTTTGCAACGAGTCTTTTGACTTCGTCCGCAAACGTTTTTTGCATCCGGTGAGGTGGCGGGCAGTGAGATCAGGGACAGCGGGGCGACGGCCGGCCCGGCGGTGTGCGATATATCGGTTTCCGCTCACCAGATCTGCCAAGGAGTGACACCGTGACCAACGGCGCGACCACCGGAGCCGACCTGCTCGCGCTCTCGCCCGTCATCCCCGTCGTCGTGGTTGACGACGCCGACCACGCGGTGCCGCTCGCCCGGGCACTGCTGCGCGGCGGCGTGCGCGTCATCGAGCTCACGCTGCGCACCCCGGCCGCGCTCGCCGCGATCGAGAACGTCGCGCGCGAAGTGCCGGAGATCGTGATCGGCGCGGGCACCGTCACGGCGCCGGAGCACGCCGAGCAGGCCGCGAAGGCCGGGGCGGCGTTCCTCGTCACGCCCGGCACGACCGACCGCGTGCTCGACGCCGCCGACGCGACCGGACTGCCGTACCTGCCGGGCGCGGCGACGGTGTCCGAGGTGATGCGGCTGGCCGAGCGCGGGCTGGACGCGCTCAAGTTCTTCCCGGCAGAGGCCGCCGGTGGCGTCGACTACCTGAAGTCGATCGGCGGCCCGATTCCGCACATCAGGTTCTGCCCGACCGGAGGCATCACGCCCCAGACGGCGCCGAAGTACCTCGCGCTGCCGAACGTCGGCTGCGTCGGCGGCTCGTGGCTCGCTCCGAAGGACGCCCTCGAGGCAGGCGACTGGGACCGCGTCGAGACGCTCGCCCGCGAGGCGTCGCAGCTCGGGTGACCAGCCCTGCCCGTCGTCAGGACCACAGGGCGGCGGCGAGTTCGGCACGTCCGTGGATGCCGAGCTTGCGGTAGGCGCTCGACAGGTGCAGTTCCACCGTGCGGCGGGTCAGGTGCGGGGTCTCGGCGATCCGCCGGTTCGTCAGGCCCTGCGCCGCCGTCCGCGCGACCCGGTTCTCCTGCTTGGTCAGGCCCTGCACCTGGTCGTCCTCGTCGCGGACCTCATCACCCGCGAGTTCGCCAGCGGGTGGGGCGCTGAGCTGCCGGGCCAGGTCGAAGGCCTGCCGCAGGTGCGCGGCCGCCGCGTTGACGCGGCCCTTGCGGCGCAGATGGTGGCGAGCCGGACCTGAAGATCAGCCTGCCGGGGTGCGCGACGAGATCGGCGAGGTGTCCACTCGTTCGACGACGTGCGCCTCGGTGGGGTCGACCGCCTCCCACTTGCCGACGAGCCGGTCGATCACGGCGGCCGGCACCGGTTCGGGACGCGAGCGGTTGCGCGCGTGGATCACGGTCCGCGGCGCCTCCAGCCCGACCAGGTTGATCCGCGCGCGGTAGTCGGCAGCCAGTCCGATGCACCGGTCGCGCAGTTGCCGGGAAATGTTGGTCGCGTTCTAGACGAACCGCTCCCCCGCCCTCAGCAGCGTCCGCGCCTCCTCGAACGCCGCGGCGGCCACCGGTCGCTGGTCGCCGTCGGGGGCGATGCCGAGTCGGGACCGCACCGCGTCGAGGCTCACCACGGTCCAGCCAGGCCGGTGCGCGGCGATCCAGTGGTCCTTGCCGACACCGGGCAGGCCGGACAGCACCGTCACCTCGACGCGCGTGTCGTCGTAGGCGTCGTAGTCCGGGTCGCGGCCGGGCGTGCGGAAGTACTGGAACCTCGCGTGGTCGGACGGGAAGGCGCGCGGGCGGTCGAGGCAGTCGCGTTCGCGGCAGTACTCCTCGAACAGCGCGATGTTCTCCAGCACCGCGTCGGCGTCCTGGCAGATCCGGCCGAGGATGTCGGCGCGAGCGAGTGTCGCCAGGTCGTCGTTGCGCGCGAGCAGGCTCACCCGGAACGCGATGCGGTCGAGGTCCGGGCGTTCCAGCGCCCAGAACGGCACCTGGTGGTGCCGCACCAGCGCGGCGACGTGCTCGCGCCAGGCGATCGGGCGGCCCATCTCCCACAGGACCCTGCGCGCCAGCAGGTCGCCGGCGCGGGAGTGCCCGTGGGCGGTGACACGGCCGTCCGCGGTCTGGGTGCGGAACGGTTTCGCGGAGTCGTGCAGCAGCACCGTCGCGAACAGCCGCACCCGGTCGGCTTCCGGGCGCGCCCGCCACTCCGGCAGGGACACCAGCGCCTCGCACGCCATCCGGGTGTGCGTGGCGACGTCGCCTTCCGCGTGGTGCACCGGGTCCTGCGGCACGCCCTCCATGGCGCGTACCCAGGGAAACGCCGACCGGACGGCGTCCCAGTCGAGAGTCCACTTCGGACCAGTGGGGCAGAGTTGCTCAAACACGGGCCACCACCTGGTTCGGCAGGATCGGGCGGTCCTGCCAGTGGCTTCCGGAGTCGAGCACGGCCGTGTGGAACGTCGGTCGCACCCACTTGTAGCGCTCGACCGTGCGGCCGTCCTCCTCCACCTTGATGTAGAGGCCTTCCATGTCGTCGTCCGGATCCGTCTCCGCGACAACGACCTGCGGGTTCTGCCCGGCCGCGCGAGCGGCTTCGACCAGGGCGTCATGCCACCGCGGGGTGCGGCAGGTGGACGGGCCGAGCAGCGCGGTCAGGTCCTTCAGCTTCCCCAGCGGTCCCTCGTGCAGCACCGGCACGGAGACGACCGGGGTACCTTCGAGCAGCCGCCGGCGTTCCGGTGTGGACAGGAACTCGCCGGTCGTGCGGTCGAGCAGGTCGAACTCGCAGAAGTGGTGCGGCAGCGCGTCGTAGAACACGGTGTGCTTGGCGTAGAGCCATTCCCCGTAGAGCACGTACCGGGTGCCGAGCCTCTCCCACAGCACTCCCTGGTGCGTCGCGGCCCACGCCTTCAGCGGTGCGAACTGCCGTTCGCGGGGGCCGCCCGCCAGGAAGTGGCCGCGCGACTGCAACTTCAGCACGCCGCCGGAGTCGAAGCTGATGCCCGCGTTGGCACCGTCGAGCTTCTCCTCGACCACGAGGTGCCGTCCCGCGATCGCGCGGAACGGCACCTGGTCGAGGTCCTCGTCGCCCGGCTGCAGGCGCGAGCCCTCGAGGTGGGGCGTTCGCGGGTACTTGCGCAACATGCCCGATTTGTAGCCCGTCCACGTGCCCGCGGGCGAACGGTTTACGCCTGGCCGACGAACGCCGCCTTGTCGGAGTTGAAGGTCGGCTCGAACACGAGCTGCATCTCACCGGGCTGAGCGCCGACCGCGTAGGCGACGTGGAAGGTGTAGGTCTTGCCCGGCAGCACCGTCGCCGAGTCGAACGTGCTGTCGCAGCCGCCGCCGGCGTCGAAGATCATGGTCGCCTTCTGCCCGTTGAACTGCGCGTCGGTGCCGACCGACATCAGCGCGGTCTCGAAAGCGGCGCTCGTCCCGTTGGTGATGGTGATCTCGAACTTCACCGCGCGGGCGATGTTCGCCGGTGCCGCGTACTCGCCGGGCGTGCACGCGGCCGGCGCGGCGACGTCGACCGAGAGGCCGTTCTCCCACGTGTACCGCTTGCCCCAGGTCGGGTTCTCGACGGCGGCGTCCTGCTTGGCGGTCTCGCCCGCGACACCGGTCTGCCCCTGGTTCGTGCCGCCGCCGAGGATCTTGTCGAGCTCCGCGACCGCGGCCTGCTGTGCCACCACGGTCAGCCCGATCGCCGCGACGCACAGGACGATGCCGATGACCGCGACGACCTTGCGGGTGCCGAACAACGCGACGACGCCGAGCACGAGCCCGATGAACGCGGCGATGGCGGTGAGGTTGTTGAGGAGGATGACCCACGAGCAAACAACGCCGACGATCCCGAGGATCAACGCCGTCCAGGCGAGCGCACCGAACTTCGCGGGCTTCGGAGGTGCGAGCGGGGGCTGAGCGTGGACGGGTGGCGTGTAGGTCATCAAGGACTCCTGGCGGTTGCGACGTGTGATCACCACGTCGAGTGGTCCGCTTCACCCGTTAGCCCGCTCCGGACACCGCCACTCGATCGAGTTACCAGCGGCTTGTCAGTCGGCTTCCGTCGGTAGCGGTACCGCTACGATCCGTGCAGGATCGGCCCTGGACGCCATCCTTGAAAGGACACCCGCACATGGCACGACGACTCGTCGGAACCCTGCTCGCGGCGATCGCCGCCCTCGGCGTGACGACGGCACCCGCCCAGGCCGCCGCCGACTTCACCGGCGTCGTGGCGCTGGACAACTGCTCCGGCTCCGTGGTCCGCCTGCCCGGTTCGGCGCCGGGGGACAAAGCACTGGTTCTCACGAACGGCCACTGCGTCGAGCTGATGAAGGCCGGCCAGGTGATCGTCGACCGGACGGTGACCCGCAACTTCAAGCTGCTCAACGGTTCCGGCTCGGACATCGCGACGGTGAAGAGCACCAAGCTCCTCTACGCGACGATGACCGGCACCGACGCCGCGCTCTACCAGCTGACCACGACCTACCAGCAGATCGAGCAGCAGTACGGCAGCCGCGCGCTGGAACTGTCCGCCTCGCGCCCGGTCGCCGGGACGGAGATCCGGATCGTCTCCGGCTACTGGAAGCGGATCTACTCCTGCGGGATCGACGGGTTCGTCCACCAGGTCAGGGAGGCGTCCTGGACCTGGCGCGACTCGCTGCGCTACACGCCGTCGTGCAACACCATCGGCGGCACCTCGGGCTCGCCGATCATCGACAACGCGAGCGGCAAGGTCGTCGGCGTCAACAACACCGGCAACGAGAGCGGCGGCCGCTGCACGATGAACAACCCGTGCGAGGTCGACGCCTCCGGCGCGATCACCGTGCGCAAGGGCATCAACTACGGCCAGCAGACGTACGACCTCGTCCCCTGCTTCGGTCCGGGCACGACGCTGAACCTGTCGCTGCCCGGCTGCGAGGTCGCGAAGCCCTGACGACGGCGAAAGCCGGGACGCCCCTGCCCGCGTCCCGGCTTTCGCGTTCTCCCCCTACTTCGCGGCGCGCACGATCAGGTCGGCCACCGCCTCGGGCTGCGACACCGCGATCGAGTGCGAGGCGCCCCGGACCTCGACGACCGCACGCGCGTGGGCGCGTTCGGCCATCCACTTCTGCGCGGCGATCGGGATGTTCTTGTCCTTGCCCGCCACCACGAAGTACGACGGGATGGCGTGCCACGCGGGGTCGCCGGCCTTCTCGGTCAGCGCGGTGTCGTTGACCGGGCGCTGGGTCGCCGCCGCCAGGGTCGCGTCCTTGCGCGGGACGTCGGCCGCGAACTGCTGCCAGTACTTGTCCTGCTGGATCACGAGGTCCTTGCTGCCGTCACCGATGTCGATGGTTGACAGAGTGTCGCCCAGCGTGCTGCCGGGGAACCTGTTCGACAGCTCAAGGGCGCTCTCGCCCTTCTCCGGCGCGAACGCCGCGACGTAGACCAGCGCCTTCACGTTCGGGTTGCCCAGCGCGGCCTGCGACTGGACCATGCCGCCGTAGGAGTGTCCCGCGAGGACGACCGGCCCGTCGATGGTGGCGAGGACCTTACGCAGGTACTCCGCGTCACCGGCGAGCGACCGCAGCGGGTTCGCCACCGCGACGACCGGGAAACCCTTGCGCTGCAGGCGTTTCACGACACCGTTCCAACTGGACGCATCGGCGAACGCACCGTGCACCAGCACGACGGTCGGCTTCTTCGAGCCCTGCTCCTGAGCGTCCTGCTCCCAGGCGTCCTCCGCGGCACCGGCACCGGACGGAACGACAGCGGCCAGCGCCAGCAGCGTGCCCAGAACGGCGAACACCTTACGAACTCGCATCGGTCTCTCACTCTCTCGTCGGGCACCGTGTCAGCGGTGCATCGCGCTCGATTAGGTCGTGCACGATGTAAGTTACCGGACGAGATACCTCGTACGCGATGTGTTTCAGCTCACTGGCGTTCGGCGCCGAGCTTCACGCGCTGCAGGGCCTTGCGGAGAACGGCGATCTCCTCGACGGTCATACCGAGGGCCTTGCCGAGCTGGCTGAACATCTCGGCACCGATCCACCGCAGGTCACGGCCCTTGTCGGTGAGCTGGACGAGCACGGACCGCTCGTCGTCGGGGTGCGTGACGCGCAGCAGCAGACCGCTCTTCTCCAGCCGTTTGATCAGCGGCGACAGGGTGCTGTACTCGAGGTCCAGCTCCCGCACGAGCTCCCGGATCGGCCTCGAGTCCCGCTCCCACAGCAGCAGCATCACCAGGAACTGCGGGTAGGTGATGCCCGCCTTGTCCAGGATCGGCCGGTAGAAGCCGGTGACCGCCCGCGACGTCGTGTAGAGGTCGAAGCAGAGCAGGTCGGAGACCGTGGGGGTCACGGCGGACGGCGCGTCGGGAGTAGTGCTCACGCATTTCAGGCTACTCGGGACCAACCGGTCAAGCGGCGAGATCGGTTACGGCGTCCCGAAGAGACGGAACCGGGGCCCGCCCCGGCCACCACCTCGCGCCGGACTGCGGACATGAGCCAGGCCGGTCGCGGCCTGGCTGCTACCAGGGTTCGTCCAGCACCGAGGCCTCGTCGCCGGCGTTGCGCAACTCGTCGCGCACCACCCGGTAGGCGAGGCCTTCCGCGTACCCCTTGCGCGCCAACGCACCCACGAGCCGACGGATCTTCGTCGTCTCGTCCACACCGGACAGGGTGCGCAGGCGTTTGCGGACGAGTTCGCGAGCCCGGTCTTCCTCGGCCTCGTTGTCGACCGCGGCCACGGCCTCGGCGACCACCTCGTCCGCCACGCCCTTGCGGCGCAGTTCCATGGCGAGGGCGCGGCGGCCCAGGCCGTTGTACGTGTGGCGGGAGCGGACCCACATCTCGGCGAACTGCGCGTCGTCGATCAGGCCGGCGCGGTCGAACTTGCCGAGGACGACCTCGGCGGCGCCGGCGCTGATCCCCTTGCGCAGCAGGGCGTCGTGCAGCTCCTGCCGCGAGCGGGCCCTGGCGGTGAGCAGCGCGTAGCAGATGTCCCGCGCCTTGCGCTGCTCCTCAGCCTCGTCCAACCCAGGACCTCTTAGAACTCGACCGGCGCGGCGGGAGCCGTCTCGTCGGCGTCGAGGGTGGCGCCGATGCCGAGCTTGTCCTTGATGCGCTTCTCGACCTCGTTCGCGATGTCCGGGTTGTCCAGCAGGAACTTGCGGGCGTTCTCCTTGCCCTGGCCCAGCTGGTCGCCCTCGTAGGTGTACCAGGCACCGGACTTGCGCAGGATGCCCTGGTCGACGCCCATGTCGATGAGCGAGCCCTCGCGGCTGACGCCCTTGCCGTAGAGGATGTCGAACTCGGCCTGCTTGAACGGCGGCGCGACCTTGTTCTTCACGACCTTGACCCTGGTGCGGTTGCCGACGGGCTCGCCGCCGTCCTTCAGGGTCTCGATGCGGCGCACGTCCAGACGCACGGAGGCGTAGAACTTCAACGCCTTACCACCGGTCGTGGTCTCCGGGGAGCCGAACATCACGCCGATCTTCTCGCGCAGCTGGTTGATGAAGATCGCGGTGGTGTTGGACGCGTTGAGCGCACCGGTGATCTTGCGCAGCGCCTGGCTCATCAGGCGGGCCTGCAGACCGACGTGGTTGTCGCCCATCTCGCCCTCGATCTCGGCGCGCGGCACGAGGGCGGCGACCGAGTCGATGACGAGGATGTCGAGCGCGCCGGAGCGGACCAGCATGTCCGCGATCTCGAGCGCCTGCTCACCGGTGTCGGGCTGGGAGACCAGCAGCGCGTCGGTGTCGACGCCCAGCTTCTTCGCGTACTCCGGGTCGAGGGCGTGCTCCGCGTCGATGAACGCGGCGATGCCGCCGGCCTTCTGGGCGTTCGCGACGGCGTGCAGGGCGACGGTGGTCTTACCGGAGGACTCGGGACCGTAGATCTCGACGACGCGACCCCTCGGCAGACCGCCGATGCCGAGCGCCACGTCCAGCGCGATCGCGCCGGTCGGGATCACCTCGATCGGGGCACGGCCCTCCTCGCCGAGGCGCATCACGGAGCCCTTGCCGAACTGCTTGTCGATCTGCGCCAGGGCCAGCTCGAGCGCTTTGTCCCGGTCGGGTGCTGCGGGTGCCATCTTGGGTCCACCTTTTGTCGTCTGCCGTTGCTTCGTCATGTTGGACCTGACGCTACTGGCGGGGTCTGACAATTTTGCGAAGCCGGGGGTCGGGGCCACTGTAGCCGAACACGTGTTCGAGCACACGTGACACTCCGGACGGCCTGTCCAGCCTCGATCTCAGCGTCGTTTCTCCGGAACTTCGAACGCGTCGCAGACCGCGAGCCAGACCTCCTTGGCGTCGATACCGGCCTCCAGCGCCTGGTCGGCGGTGCGGCCCCCGAGCGACGACAGCACGTGGTCCTGGGCGATCATCTCGGCCCTGACCTGGCCGAACTCCCCCGCCATGAGTTTGCGGAACATGGTGATGCGCACCGCCAGACACTAACGAACGGGCCTGCGCAGCGACGCGAAGAGGCACACGACCAGCAGCGGCAGCGCGGTGAACCCGACGATCAGGCCGAGCGCCGCGTACGACCACGCCGTGACGACGATCCCCGCGACCGCTCCCCCGATGGCGCCGCCGGCGTTCATCACCAGGTCGGACAGCCCCTGCGCCGCGGGCCGGTCCTCCACCCGCACGGACTCCGTCAGCAGCGCCGAGCCCGCCACCAGCCCGGCGGACCAGCCGAAGCCGAGCAGCGCGAGCCCCACGGCGAGCTGCGGGGCGTCGTGCGAGGACGCCATGCCCGCGACCCCGGACGCCGCGACCACCAGCGACGCGCCGATCGCGAGCACCGGCACGCGGCCGAGCCGGTCCGCCATCCACCCGAACAGCGGGCTCGCGGCGTACATGGCGGCGACGTGCAGGCTGATCACGACGCCGACGACGCGCAGCGACGACCCGGCGTGGTTCATGTGCACCGGGGTCATCGACATCAGCCCGACCATCGCGGTGTGGCACAACATCACACCGACGAGTGCAAGTCGGGCCATCGGCCCGAGCGTTCCCCAGACCTTCAGGCCACCGGGAGTCGCGCTGGAGCCTCCGGCGCAGTGCGGAGATTCAACCGGTCGTGTGCTTCTCACGACGACGAGCGGGTCCGGCCGCAGCCCGAACTGGATGACGAGCACCGCCACGACGAGCACCGCGGCCGCGAGCAGGAACGGCCCGACACCCGCGGGCAGGCCGAGGACCGCGGCGGCGCGACCGGCGGGATCGGCGAGGTTGGGACCGATGATCGCGCCGATCATGGCCGCCCACACCACGCGGGACAGTTCGCGCGCACGGCGATGCGGGTGCGCCAGATCCGTCGCGGCATAACGCGCCGCGTAGTTGGCACTGGAAGCACCGCCGAACAGGAGGAGCCCCAGCAGCAGCACCTGCCACGAGCCGAGGCCCACGGCGACAGCGGCGGTCAACGCGCCGAGACCGCCCATGCCGTAGCCGAGAACGAGCGCGGGCCGGCGCCCGCCGCGCTGGGCGAGCCGGGCTCCGGGCAGGGCGAGCAGTGCGGCCCCGGCGACGGCCGCGGTCTGCGCGAGCCCGCCGACGGCCTCGGACCCGGACAGCGACGCGGCGATCAGCGTGCTGAACGCGAGGCCGATCGTCACCGCCGCCGACCCGAGGACCTGGGTGCCGGTCAGCACGCGGACGACCTTGCGCTGCACGTGCTCCACCTGCGGCGCGGCAGTCACCATGATCACGATCGTGGCACGCCCGGCGGGCGCGCCGACAGGTCCATCAGGGGCGGTTACTCACCCGGTTGCACGGTCTTCTCGAAGAAGTCGGCCATTTCGTCCGGCTTGAGCTCGTCCGCGTTCTCCTCGGCGGTCTTGGTGAGGATGCCGAACATCGGGCGGCCCTTGGCGGTGAAGACGAGGACGCCGGTGCCGCTCGACGTGGCCGCGCGGTAGTCGCCCTCGAGGCCGTTGCCGGTCCAGTCGGCCTCGACGCGGTCGGTCTGGAACGACTTCGCGATGGCGTCGGCGTTGTTCTCGGCGCCGGTGACGCTGTCGGTGAGGATGTACTGCACCGCGTAGCCGTCGCGGATCGTGCAGCTCACGACGGTGCCCTTGATCTCCTCCATGCCGGTGATCTGCGCGGAGTCGGCCTTCTCGCAGCCGCCGCCGTCCGGCACGGTGCCCGCGAGCTGGCGCAGGCACTTCGTGAAGCCCTGGCCGTCCTGCGCGGTGTCGTCCTTGCACTCGTCCGCGCTCGGCAGGCTGGGGCCGGAGAACGCGAAGACGGCGCCGATGATGCCCGCCACCGCGAGGACCGCGGCGCCGGCACCGATGAGGACCTTCTTGTTGTCCTTCTTCGGGGCCTGCTGCTGCGGGAAGTTCATCGGGTAGCTGCCGCTGGTGTTCGGGTTCACCGAGTACGGCCCCGACACCGGGTAGCTGCCGCTCGCCGAGTACGACCCGCTCACGTTCGGGTTCGGGTACGACCCGCTGACCACGGGGTTCGGGCCGCTGACGTTCGGGTTGCCCACCGGGTGCGGGCCGGTGACGGCGGGGCTGACCGGCGCGGTGACGACCGTGGGCGGCTCGACGGACTTGGGCTTGTCGTCCTCGGCCTTGAGCGTGATCGTCGCCTTGTCGACGACCTGCGCGCCGGAGGCGACGATGGTCTCCGGGTGGTCCGGGCTGGTCGGGACTATGCCGACCTTCTCCGCGATGATCTGCCTGACCAGCGGCATCCGGCAGGAGCCGCCGACGAGGTAGACGTGCTCGGGCGTGACACCGGCCTTGCGCACCGTCGAGATGACGACCTCGGCGCTGCGGATCAGGCTGGGCCGGACGAGCGCCTCCAGCTCGTCGCGCGTGACGACGACCTTCTCGAACGGCTCCGGCATGAGCACCTCGACCTGGGGCAGCTCGGAGAGGTCCTCCTTGGCGAGGCGCAGCTCCTCGCGCAGGCCCAGGCGGGCGCGGTGGTCGTCGACGGTGGTCGGCCGCAGCAGCCGCTGCCAGCCGGCCGGGTCCTTGTGCGAGACCATGCGGCCGATGTGCTCGAGCAGCGCCTGGTCGACGTCGAGACCGCCGACGTCGCCGAGGCTGCCGTCGGCGAGGATGCGGTGCTCGGAGTCGAGCACGGAGACGTCGAACGTGTCGGCGCCGAAGTCGTAGACCGCGAGCGGGCGGCCGCCGCCGAGCGAGGCCACCGCGATGGCCTCGGGAACGGGCACGAGCTCGCCGGTCATGCCCGCGAGCCGCGCCGAGGACAGCAGCTTGTTGCGCCTGCTCGGACCCCATTCGGCCGGGTGGGTCAGGCGGATCTCGTCGAGCGCCGCGCCCATCAGCAGCGGTGTCACGGCCTCCATCACGCGCGCGTAGATGGCCGCGAGGGCGTCGTTGACGGGCAGGTTCCGCTCGCCGAGCTTGAGCGTGGCCTTGTCGATGTGGCGCTTCGGGTTCGGCTCGTAGCGCGACGGGTCCTGGCGCGACCGCCGGTCCGCCTCCCTGCCGACGAGCAGGGTGCCGTCCTCCTCGAGGTAGACGGACGAGGGCATCACGGGCCCTCCGTCCACGTCCACCACACCATGGCCGGACAGCACCGCAACCGTGTTGGCGGTGCCCAGGTCGACGGACAGGACGCGCACCGTGCTCCCCTCGAAGGACGTACTGCCGGTGATCGTGCCACAGGGGGCTCTGACGGGTGCTCGGACCTGCGTAATCAGAAATTGTCGGACCCCGGGGCCATGATGTTCTCCATGGACGTGATGGAGGCTTTCTCCCCGGCGACCAGGCAGTGGTTCGCCGGGGCCTTCGCCGCGCCCACCCAGGCGCAGACAGGTGCGTGGGCGGCCGCGGCGGCGGGCGAGCACGCGCTGGTCATCGCCCCGACGGGCTCGGGCAAGACGCTGGCCGCGTTCCTGTGGGCGCTCGACCGGCTGGCCGCCTCCCCCGTGCCCGAGGAGCCGAAGCGGCGGTGCCGCGTGCTCTACGTGTCGCCGTTGAAGGCGCTGGCGGTGGACGTCGAGCGGAACCTGCGCGCTCCCCTGGCGGGCATCCGGCAGGCCGCGCACCGGCTGGGGCTCGCGGAACCGTCGATCGCGGTCGGCATGAGGACGGGCGACACGTCGCCGGAGGAGCGGCGAGCGTTCGGGCGCACTCCCCCCGACGTGCTGGTCACGACGCCGGAGTCGTTGTTCCTGCTGCTCACGTCGTCGGCGCGCGAGTCGTTGCGCGGCGTGGAGACGGTGATCGTCGACGAGGTGCACGCGGTCGCGGGCACCAAACGCGGCGGGCACCTGGCGCTGTCACTCGAAAGGCTGGACGCACTGCTGGAGCGGCCGGCGCAGCGGATCGGGCTGTCGGCGACGGTGCGGCCGGTCGAGGAGATCGGCACCTTCCTCGCCGGCGGGCGGCCGGTGTCGGTCGTGCAGCCGAAGACGCCCAAGACCATCCAGGTCGAGGTCGAGGTGCCGGTCGAGGACATGACGGTGCTCGGCCAGCCCACGGGCGAGGTGTCGGGTTCGGCCGCCGGCGCCGAGCAGCGCACCTCCATCTGGCCGTCGGTCGAGGCACGGGTGCTGGAGCTGGTGCGCGCGCACCGGTCGACGATCGTCTTCGCGAACTCGCGGCGGCTCGCCGAACGGCTGACGGCGCGTCTCAACGAGCTCGCCGAGGAAGCCACCGAGCCGGAGTCCTTCCCCGCCGAGGCCATCGGCCAGGCGGGGATGACGGTGCAGAAGACCGCGTCGGTCGCCCGTGCACACCACGGGTCGATGTCGCGGGAGCAGCGCACCGCCGTCGAGGAGGACCTGAAGTCCGGGCGGCTGCCGTGCGTGGTGGCGACGTCCTCGCTGGAGCTGGGCATCGACATGGGCGCGGTCGACCTGGTGGTGCAGGTGGAGGCGCCGCCGTCGGTCGCGTCCGGGCTGCAGCGCGTCGGCCGTGCGGGCCACCAGGTGGGCGCGGTCTCGCGGGGCGTCATGTTCCCGAAGTTCCGCGGCGACCTGGTGTCGTGCGCGGTGGTGGCGGAACGGATGCAGAACGGCGGGATCGAGGCCGTCCGGTTCCCGCGCAACCCGCTCGACGTGCTGGCGCAGCACGTCGTGGCGATGGTGGCGATGGAGACGTGGACGGTCGAGGACCTGACGGCGCTGGTGCGGCGGGCGGCGCCGTTCGCCGGGCTGCCGGACTCCGCGCTGAACGCGGTGCTGGACATGCTGTCCGGGCGGTACCCGTCCGAGGAGTTCGGCGAGCTGCGGCCGCGGATCACGTGGGACCGGGTGAACTCCGAGCTGCGCGGGCGTCCCGGGTCGCAGCGGCTGGCGGTCACCTCCGGCGGCACGATCCCCGACCGGGGGCTGTTCGCGGTCATGACGCCGCCGTCGGAGAACGGTCCGGGCTCGCGCGTCGGCGAGCTCGACGAGGAGATGGTCTACGAGTCCCGCGTGGGCGACACGTTCCTGCTCGGCACGTCGTCGTGGCGGGTCGAGGACATCACGCACGACCGGGTGATCGTCGTGCCCGCGCCGGGCCAGCCCGCGCGGATGCCGTTCTGGAAGGGCGACGCTCCCGGCCGCCCGCTCGAACTGGGCCGCGCGATGGGCAGGTTCCTCCGCGAGGTGTCCACGATGGACGACGCGGCGGCCAGGGAACGGGCGGCGTCCGCGGGCCTGGACGCGTGGGCGACGGACAACCTGCTCGCGTACCTGGCCGAACAGCGCGAGGCCACGAGGCACGTCCCGAACGACAGGACCGTTCTGGTGGAACGGTTCCGCGACGAGCTGGGCGACTGGCGGCTGGTCGTGCACTCCCCCTTCGGCGCCCAGGTCAACGCGCCGTGGGCGCTGGCGATCGCCGCACGCCTGCGTGAGCGGCGTGGCGTCGAGGTGCAGGCCGCGCACTCCGACGACGGCATCGTGCTGCGGCTGCCCGACGCGCTCGACCACGACGGCGCGGAGGTCACGGCGAGCGCCGAGGACGTGCTGCTCGACCCGGAGGAGGTCGAGCAGATCGTGGTCGCGGAGGTGGGCGGCTCGGCGTTGTTCGCGGCCCGGTTCCGCGAGTGCGCCTCCCGGTCGCTGCTGCTGCCCCGCCGCGACCCGAAGCGCCGCACCCCGTTGTGGCAGCAGCGGCAGCGCTCTGCGCAGCTGCTGTCGGTGGCCGCGAAGTACGAGAGCTTCCCGGTGGTCCTGGAAGCGATGCGCGAGTGCCTGCAGGACGTCTACGACGTGCCCGGTCTGCGGGAGCTGATGGCGGACGTCCGCGCCCGCAAGGTGCGCGTGGTCGAGGTGGAGACGCCGTCTCCGTCGCCGTTCGCGCGCAGCCTGCTCTTCGGGTACGTGGGCATGTTCCTCTACGAGGCGGACACGCCGCTGGCGGAACGGCGGGCGGCCGCGCTGTCGCTCGACTCGACGCTGCTCGCGGAGCTGCTCGGCTCGGAGGCGATCCGCGAGCTGCTCGACCCGGAGGTCGTGGCCGAGGTCGAGCTCAGCCTGCAGCGCCTGTCCGAGGACCGCCGCCCCCGCCACGCCGAGGACACGGCGGACCTGTTGCGGTTCCTGGGAGATCTGTCCGACGCGGAGGCGCTCGAACGCGGCGTGCCCCGCGAGTGGCTCGACGAGCTGGTGGCCGAGCGCCGGGTGATCCGCGTCCGCATCGCCGGCGAGGAACGCACGATCGCGATCGAGGACGCGGGCCGGGTGCGGGACGCGCTCGGCGTCGCCCTGCCGGTCGGCGTCCCGGAGGCGTTCACCGAGCCGGTCGCGGATCCGCTGGGCGATCTGCTCAGCCGCTACGCCCGCACGCACGGGCCGTTCCCCGCCGCGGAACCCGCTTCCCGCTTCGGCCTGGGCGTGGCCGTGGTGACGGGTGTCCTGGAACGCATGGCCGCCACGGGCCGGTTGGTCCGCGGTGAGCTCCGTCCCGGCGGCACGCACACCGAGTACTGCGACGCAGACGTGCTGCGCCGGCTGCGCCGTGCGTCGCTGGCCCGGCTGCGCTCCGAGGTGGAGCCGGTCGAACCCGCGGCGCTGGGCCGGTTCCTGCCGCAGTGGCACGGACTGGGCCGCCGGCTGCGTTCGGCGCCGACGGTCGACGACGTGTTCTCGGTCGTGGAACAGCTCGCCGGAGCGCCACTTCCGGCCAGTGCGCTGGAGTCGCTGCTCCTCCCCGCGCGGCTGCCGGGCTACTACCCGGCGCTGCTGGACGAGCTGACGGCGTCCGGGGAGGTGACGTGGACGGGGTGCGGCGCACTGGCCGGTGGCGACGGCTGGGTCGCCCTCGCCCCGACCGACGTGGCCGACCTGCTGCTGCCCGACCTGGTGCCGGAGTCGATCCCGGAGTCGCCGCTGCACACCGCCGTGCTGGAGGCGTTGTCCGGCGGGGCGCTGTTCTTCCGGCAGGTCGTCGACAGGGCGTCGGTGTCCGTGACGTGCACGGACAAGGAGGTCGTCGGCACCCTGTGGGACCTGGTGTGGGCAGGACTGGTCACGAACGACACGTTGTCGCCGTTGCGCGCGCTGGTGTCCGGTGGCGGCGCGGCCCACAAGGCTCGCCGCAGCGCACCGCGCGGCCGCTACACCCGGCTGCGCGCCGCACGCCCGGACATGCCGTCCCGCACGGGCCCGCCGACCGCCGCCGGTCGCTGGTCCCTGGCGGTGCGGCCCGCGGAGGACCCGACCCGCCGCGCCCACGCCCGCGCCGAGGCCTTCCTGGAACGCCACGGCGTGCTGACCAGGGGCGCCCTGGACACCGAGCGCGTGACGGGCGGCTTCAGCGGCGTCTACAAGGTGCTGCGGGCCATGGAGGAGTCGGGCCAGGTCATCCGCGGCTACGTCGTCGAGGGCCTGGGCGCCGCCCAGTTCGCGGCGCGGGGCGCGGTGGACCGGCTGCGGGCGTTGTCCCGCCCTCCCGGCCAGCCGCTGCAGAACGACCAGGCCGTGGTGGTGCTCGCCGCGGCAGACCCCGCCCAGCCCTACGGAGCCGCTCTGGCGTGGCCGGATCCGCTGGGCGAGGGCAAGCACAGGCCGGCTCGCAAGGCCGGCGCGCTGGCGGTGCTCGTCGACGGCACCCCGGCGCTCTACGTGGAGAGAGGAGGCAAATCGCTGCTGTCGTTCACCGACGACGACCCGACCCTGCGCATCGCCGCGAACGCCCTGAGCAGGGCGGTCCGCGACGGCTGGCTGGGCCAGCTGGCGGTCCAGCGAGCCGACGGCGAGGTCGCACTCACCTCGCACCTGGCGACGGTCCTGCAGGAGGCCGGTTTCCGCGCCACACCGAAGGGTCTGCGCCTGCGGGCCTGACCCGTGGACCGGGTTCGCGGTCCACGGGGGCGCCACGCGACGCCGCACCTGTTGGTGCGGGGTGGCGTATGTGGTGGTGCGGAGTGGCGTGTCGGCGGCTCGGAGCCGACGGGTTCGGAGTTGGCGCACCTGGTCTGGCACAACGGTCTCGGCAGCCGAGGTCGCCCACGGCCCCGCGCCGGGGTTCGCGTCGCCGGGGTTCGCGCCGCCGATGTTTGCGTCGCCGAGTCTGCGTCGCCCGCGCGATCGCCGTGACAGCCGGCCGGAGTCGGAGCCGGACCTCGGGACGCGCGCCCGTGCCGCGGCTCCGGCACGAGGCGTCGCCGCACCCGGTCGAGAACCGGACCGCGGTGGTCCGGTGCCCCGAGGTCAGGCCGGGAAGAGCGAGCTGTAGGCGTTCAGCGCCGGCTGCCCGCCGAGGTGCGCGTAGAGGACCGTGGAGTCGCGGCTGATCTCGCCGGACGACACGAGGTGGATGAGGCCCGCGAGGGACTTCCCCTCGTAGACCGGGTCGGTGATCATGCCTTCGAGGCTCGCCCCGAGGCGCATGGCCTCCACAGTGGACTCGTCGGCGATGCCGTAGGTGCCGGCGTGGAAGCGGTCGTCGAGGAGGACGTCCTCTTCGGACACCGTGATCTCGCGGAGCTTCGCGGTGTTGTGCGCGATGCGGGTGATCTGGGCGAGGGTCTCGGCGGGCTTGGCCGAGGCGTCGATGCCGAGCACGCGGCGGTTGGTGTCGTTCGCGAAGCCCGCGACCATGCCCGCCTGGGTGCTGCCGGTGACCGAGCAGACGATGACGGTGTCGAAGAAGACGCCGAGCTGTTCCTCCTGCCGGCGGACCTCATCGGCCCACGAGGCGAAGCCCATGCCGCCCAGCGGGTGGTCGGAGGCGCCGGCGGGGATCGGGTACGGCTTGCCACCGGAGGCGCGGACCTCCTCGATCGCCTGTTCCCAGGCGGGTTTGACGCCGATGCCGAACTCGGCGTCCACGAGGCGGACGTCGGCTCCCATCATGCGGCTGAGCAGGATGTTGCCGACGCGGTCGCTGCCGACGTCGGACCACTCGACCCAGCTCTCCTGCACCAGCACGGCCTTCAGGCCCGCCCGCGCGGCGGCGGCCGCGACCTGGCGGGTGTGGTTGGACTGGATGCCGCCGATCGACACGAGGGTGTCGCAGCCGGTGGCGAGCGCGTCGGCGACGAGGTACTCGAGCTTGCGGGTCTTGTTGCCGCCGTAGGCGAGGCCGGAGTTGCAGTCCTCGCGCTTCGCCCAGACCGCGGCGCCGCCGAGGTGGGCCGTCAGGCGGTCGAGGCGGTGGACGGGCGAAGGGCCGAAGAGCAGCGGGAATCTGTTCACAGTTCCTCCTTCAGGGTGCCCCAGTTCTCATCGACCAGGAGCGAGGCCTGTTCGTGGTCGCCTCGTTCGCACGCCTCGATGATCCGGTCGTGCTGCGCGACCGAGTGGCGGGCCTGCGGTGAGGAGAACCGGCTGTGCTCGGCGCGGCGGACCAGGGGTGTGTAGCGGTCGATGGTCGCGGCGACGGCGAAGTTGCCGCAGCGGTGGACGGCCACCGCGTGGAACTCGTCGTCGGCGGCCAGTGCCGCGACGGCGTCGTTGGCGTCGAGCGCCTTCTTGAAGGCCTCGTTCGCCGCGCGCATCGCGGCGATGTCCTCGGCCGGCATCTCCCGGAGGACGGCGATGCCCACGGCGAGGGAGTGCATCGTCTGCACGACGACGAGCGCGTCGAGCACGGGCTCGGCTTCCAGCGCGGTGACGCGCGTGTACGCGTGCGGCTTGGTCTCGACGAGGCCCTCATCGGTCAGGGTCGCGAGCGCCTCGCGCACCGGCGTGCGGGACAGGCCGAGCCGCTCCGCCAGTTCGACGTCCTTGATGGGCGTGCCCGGCTGGAGGTCGCCGCGCACGATCGCCGAGCGGATCTCGGCGGCCGCACGCTCCTTCAACGACCCATATCCAATATATTGCATATCGGCAGCGTAGGTCTGAGGCCCGATGATCGCAACCTAGGCTGGACGGCATGGCGATGCGCGACATCCGGCTCTTCGGCGACCCGGTGCTGACGAGCCCCGCCGACCCGGTGACGCGGTTCGACCGCAACCTCGAAGCACTGGTCGCGGACTTGCTCGACACGGTCGAGCCGGACGGGCGCGCCGGGCTCGCGGCGCCGCAGATCGGCGTCGGGCTGCGGGCGTTCAGCTACGACGTGCCGGAGAAGAGCGGCCGCCGGCGCGGGTACGTGATCAACCCGGAGATCGTGGAGCTGTCCGAGGAGACCCAGGACGGCGGCGAGGGATGTCTGTCGGTGCCGGGACTGGCGTATCCGACCGTGCGCGCGCAGGAGGCCGTCGTGCACGGTGTCGATCTGCGCAACGAACCGGTCGTCGTGCGCGGGAGCGGGTTGATGGCTCGCTGCCTGCAGCACGAGACCGATCACCTGGACGGGAAGCTGTACCTGTCCCGTCTCACGCCCGAGTTGCGGCGCAAGGCGATGCGCGCGGCGCGGGAGTCGGACTGGTTCTGAACCGGGGCGGTTGGGCGGCCTAGAAGGGCAGGGTCCGGCCGAGCACCGCGAACGGGCGCGGGTCGCCGGTGAACTGGTAGTGCCTCAGCACGTCGAGGAAGCCGACACGGCGGTAGAGCTTCCACGCCTTGCTGGGGCCTTCGGGCGTGGACAGCAGCACGCGCGAGGACTTGACGCCCTCCATGAGCCTGCGCAGCAGGTCCTCACCGAGGCCACGGCCCTGGGCGCGCGGCAGCACGTGCAGTTCGGTCAGTTCGAAGTAGTCGGAAAGCCATTCGTCGACGACCGCGGGCGGCGAGACCTGCATCAGCCCGCGCCGCACCTGCTCGTGCCACCACTGGCCGGACGCGCCGCGGTAGCCGTAGCCGATGCCGACGAGCTCGTCCTGCTCCCCCAGCGCGACGACGCAGCGCCAGTCCTCGCGCATCATGTGCGCGAGCCACATCGGGGCGCGCTGCTCGACGGTGCCGGGCGGGTAGTTCATCGCCGTCACGTACAGCGCGAGCGCTTCGCCCAGCCGCGCGTTGAGCTCGGTGGTGGTCAGCTCGACGATGCGCTCCACGCGCGGCGAGGCCGTCATGCCGACACCACCGCTGCGCGGCCGCCCGTCAGGGCGACGAGGTCCGCGAAGGTCGTGGGGTAGACGGCGTGCGGGTGGCCCGCGGCCGCCCAGATCTCCTCGTAGCCGGACAGCGCCTCGTCCACGAGGGTCTCGATCGGCGCCGGGTGCCCGACCGGCGACACCCCGCCGATCACCTGACCCGTGTGCTCGCGGACGAACTCCGGGTCGGCGCGCTTCACGGCGTCCGCTCCGACCAGCTCGGCGACCAGCGACGTGTCCGCGCGGTGGGCGCCCGACGTCAGCACCAGCAATGGCGCCGCCTCCCCGTCGCGCACCGCGGCGAACAGCAGGCTGTTCGCGATCGCGCCCACCGGCACACCGACCGCCTCGGCCGCGGCCGCCGCGGTCCGCACGGCGTCCGGCAGCACGACGATGCGTTCTGCGGTGGCGGGCGGCAGGGCTTCCGCCACTTTGCGGATTCCGGGGTGTTCGAGCGCGCTCACGCCATCAATCAGACCATGACTCACGCCCACGTGGTGGGGCGGGTTGAGGAATCCATCGGCCGGGAGCTACGCTGGTGGGGACTCGAACATGTGTTCGAGTCTCACCATGCCTCGGAGGTGGGGTGGGGGAAGCACCCCACCTCCGAGAGCCGCCGGCTTCCCCTCGGCGGTGGACGTCGTTGACCGACGCCACGAGGAGGCCGAGATGACAGCTGAGATTTCGAGTCCGGCAGCCTTCCCCGTTCCGTTGCCCCCCGCGTCCGCGCTCACCCTGCTGCAGCAGGCCCGCGACTCGCTCGCCGAGTCGGAGCGCACGCCCGAACCCCCTGAGCGGTTCGCGACCGCCTACCTCGCCGCGTTGCGAGCCGCCGCCGCGGTGCTCGCTCTGCGTGGACGGCCTCATCGCGGGCGTTCGCGGCCGACCAGCGCCTGGGTGCTGCTGTCCGCGATCGCGCCGGAGATGGGCGAGTGGGCCGCGTTCTTCGCGTCGTGGTCGTCCACACGGGCCGCTGTGCTCGCCGGGATCACCCGGCACGTCAACGCGCGCACGGCCGACGATCTGGTTCGTCAGACCACTCTGTTCGTGATGCTCGTCGACCGTGTGATGAGCGAGGCGAAGCGGTGAACTTGCTCGACGTTTTGCGCCGTGAGGCGGATCTGCTCGCCATGTCCGCGATCGGCCAGCCTCCGCACAAAGGTGTGCCCGCCTGTCCCGGGCTGAACCTCGGGGAGACCGTGCGGCACATCGGCAGCGGCTACCGCAGTGCGCTGGCCTGGATCACACTCGGCCGCGAGCCCGTGGACGGCGAGTGGCAGGACCACCCGCAGCCGGGAGAGGACCCGCTGGACTTCATGAGGTCGGGCGCGGAGGCCGTGATCGCGGAGCTCGAAGCGCACGACGAGGACGAGCCGTGCGCTTCGTGGTGGCCCGAGCAGCAGACCTACGGGTTCTGGCGGCGACGGCTCGCGCACGAGACGACGGTGCACCGCATGGACGTCCAGGGCGCCGCCGGCATGGAGGTCGGCGCCGTCGCCGACGAGGTCGCGGTCGACGGCGTCGACGAGGTGCTCACGTTGTGGCTGGGGCACAAGCTGGACGTGCTCGGGGTGCGGGGCTCGCGCGACAGCCTCGTCACCGTCCAGGTCGAGGACTACGTGTGGCTCACGCGCTGCGGCCCGCAGGGCGCGTCGGCGTGGCGCGTGGTCGACCCGGAGGACGCCCACTCCGCCGACGCGCAGGTGTCGGCGAGCCCGATGACGATGTACCGCTGGTTGTGGGGACGGCTGCCCGACCGGATGGTCGAGGTGTTCGGCGACCACGACGCGATCGCGCAGCTGTGGGCGCTACTCCGTCTCGCGACCAAGTAGGACGGACGCGGTCTCCTCGCCCGTTGCCGACAGCAGGCGGTAACGGGCCTGGCGGCCGTTGAAGTCCAGCAGTGCCACGGAGTTCCCGAAGTGCGGGCCGCTCGTCTTGCGCCAGTGCACCAGGTCCTCGGGCACGCCGACCATCGTCGCGAGGCGGCGGAACACCTTCGAGGCCGCGCGCGACCACGACAGCCGGAACGCCGGGCGCAGCACCTTCGGCGCCTCGTTGTGGATGGGCGAGCACACGAGTTGCGCGACCACGGCCTTGGTGGGCCGGGGGAACTCGGCCTCGGCGACGTAGCTGTGGTGGACGTCACCCGACAGCACGCACACCGTGGCGGCACCGTTGCCGGCGGCCTTCTCGATCATGCGGGAGAGCCTGTCGAACGACTCGCGGAACGCGGGCCAGTGCTCCAGGTCGACCGCCTGCCGGATGGCCTCGGCGGCCTTGCCCTGCCAGCCCGGCTTGTTCGCGCCGATCTCGTTGATGGACTGGACGTGGCTGAGGGCGTGCGGCATCAGCCACGGCAGCGAAGAGCCGATCAGCAGGTGGTCGTACTCGCCGTCGTTCTCGCTGGTGTTGCGCTCGATCCACTCGAACTCGTCGTCGTTGACCATCTGCCGCCTGCCCTCTTCGAGGATGCGGCCGGAACGCGTGTCGACCATGAGCAGCCGGGCCCGGCCGAAGTCGCGGCGGAAGCTCCACCACGTCGACTTGCGGCCCTCGTTCTCCCTGTCCGCCGCTTCCGCGAAGTCCAGCAGCATCGGCAGCACGTCCGTGCCCTGCGCCTTCACCTTGGCGTACAGGGAGCTCTTCGCGAGCTCGTCCGGGCTGAGGTTGCCCAGGTGCTGGTAGACCCAGTACGAGGAGATGGCGCCGCGGATCCTGTCGCGCCACCACGGCTTCTCCGCCATCTGTGCGCGCCACACCGCGGAGGTGTTCCAGTCGTCGCGCACGTCGTGGTCGTCGAAGATCATCGCCGTCGGCACGACCGACAGCAGCCAGCGGATCTCGGGGTCGCCCCAGGTCTCGTGGTAGAGGTGGGCGTACTCGCCGAAGTGCACGACCTCGCCGTCGGGCTCGTCCGTGCCGCGCCTGCGGTCGCGCAGCCACTGCTTCGTGGACTCGGTGGGTTCGTCGGCGTAGACCTGGTCCCCGAGCAGGATCATCGCCTGCGGCCACTCCTCCTCCGGAGCGGCCATGAGCCGTTGCGCGAACGCGTCGAGCGCGTCCGGGCCGAGCGGCTGGTCGGGCGCGGCGCGGCACGACCCGAAGGCGATCCGGCGGACCTGCCCGGTGCGGATGACCGGCTTCGGGAAGTCGCTGCCCGGTTCCGGCCAGACCTTGGCGCCGTCCAGTTCGACGTCGTACTCGGTGCGGGGACCGAGGTTCTCGAGACGGACGAGCGCGTAGTGCTGGTTGCCCACCTGGAACGTGCGCGCCGAGCTCCCGGCGATCTTCACCTCGCAGGAGGCATCCGTCTCGACCCACACCGTCGCGGACGTCTCGTCGACATATCTCAGGAGGGGTCCGAGCACCAGCTTCGCCACGCGCGAGACAGTACCCTCGCACGGGTGGAAATCACGTTCGAGGCGGCGGATCCGTCCGCCCTCGCCGCCTTCTGGTCGGAGTTCGCCGGCGACGAGGTCGAGCTGACGTTCGTGTGGAGCGACGCTCCCAAGATCGAGAAGAACCGGGTGCACATCGACCTGGCGTCGTCCTCGGCCGAACACCAGGCGGACATCGTCGCGCGCGCGGTCAAGCTCGGCGCCGAACTCGCCGACATTGGCCAGACCGACGTGCCGTGGGTGGTGCTGCGCGACCCGCAGGGCAACGAGTTCTGCGTCCTGGAGCCCCGGCCCGAGTACTCCGGCGTGATCGCGGCCGTCGTCGTCGACTCGCCCGACCCGCTGGCGTCGGCCCGGGCGACCGGGCACCCGGTGGTGCGCAGCGGGGACGGGTTCGCCTCGGTGCGGCCGGAGCCCGGGCCGTGGCTCGAGTTCGTGCGGACCGACGACCCGGAGCCGATCACGAACCGCGTGCGCGTGCGATGGGCGGACCCGGCCTGACCGACGGGCGACTGGCCCGCGCCAAGTAGAACCGATATATCAGTTATGCAAAAGACGTTTGCGGACGTCCGCAAACGTCTTTTGCATTAGGGCGCGTTGATGCAGCTCAGAGCCTTGCAACGAGGTGTGCGTCAGAGAGCGGCCAACCGTTCACGAAGGGTGTCGAGGCCCATCGCGCCCATCTCCAGGGCCTCCTTGTGGAAGCGCTTGAGGTCGAAGTCGGCGCCCTTGCGGGTCCGCGCGTCCTCGCGGGCGGCGAGCCAGAGGCGCTCGCCGATCTTGTACGCGGGGGCCTGGCCCGGCCAGCCGAGGTAGCGGTCGATCTCGTCGCGGACGTGCGCCGGTTCGGAGAGGGTCCGGGTCAGCATGAACTCCAGGCCGAGCTCGGGCGTCCAGCGCTCGCCGGGGTGGAAGCCGGTGCCGGCGGGGATCTCCAGCTCGAGGTGCATGCCGATGTCGATGATGACGCGGGCCGCGCGGAACAGGTGCGCGTCGAGCATGCCGAGCAGGTCGCCGTCGTCGTCGAGGTAGCCGAGCTCGCGCATGAGGCGTTCCGCGTAGAGCGCCCAGCCCTCGCCGTGGCCCGACACCCAGCACATGAGGCGCTGGAAGTCGTTCAGCGTCTCCGACTGGTACACCGCCGTCGCGCACTGGAGGTGGTGGCCCGGAACGCCCTCGTGGTAGACGGTCGAGGTCTCGCGCCAGGTCGGGAACACCGTCTTGCCCTCGGCGATCGACCACCACATGCGGCCGGGGCGGGAGAAGTCGGCGGTCGGTGACGTGTAGTACGCGCCGACGGCACCGCCGGGCGGGGCGATCCTGCACTCGAGCTTCATCAGGGCGTCGGGCAGGTCGAAGTGCACGTCGCGCAGGTCGAGCAGGGCCTTGTCGGACAGCTCCTGCATCCACGCCTGCAGGCCGTCCTGGCCGTGCACCTGGTAGCGCGGGTGCTCGTCGAGGTACGCCGCGGTCTCCGTGAGCGAGGCGCCCGGCTTGAGCCGCGCGGCCACCTCCTTCATCTCGGCCTCGATGCCGAGGAACTCCTCCCAGCCCCACGCGTAGGCCTCGGCGAGGTCGAGGCGCGAGCCGGTGAAGTAGCGGGAGCCGAGGCGGTAGCGCTCCTCGCCGACGGCGTCCTTCTCGGGTGCCTGCGGGGCCAGCGTCGTGCGGAGGAAGGAGGCGAAGTCGGCGTACGCGGCGGCAGCGGCGGTGGCGCCGGCGTCGAGAGAGGAGCGCAACGAACCGTCGACGTTCGCGGAAGCCGCGAACGGGCCGAAGAAGGTCGTGGCGAAGGTCTCGCACTGCTTGGCGACCTGGGTGACCTGGCGGATCGCTGAGACCTGACCACGGGAGGCGGCGCGTGAGAGAGAGGCGCGCAGACCGTCCAGAGCGGCGGGCACGGCGGCGAGGCGTCGTCCGATCGTGGCCCAGTCTTCGGGCGTGTCGGTCGGCATCTGGTCGAAGATGTCGCGCACGGACTGGATCGGGCTCGCGATGACGTTCAGCGAGGACTCGGTCTCCCCGGCCTCGTACAGCTCGTGCTCGAGGCCCGTCCGCTCCAGGAAGACGGCCCGGGCCGCTTCTTCGGAGGCGTCGGCGGGCTGTGCGGCGGTGACGGCGGCGAGGGCGCGGACGGCGAGTTCGTCGCGTGCCGCGTGTCCTTCCGGGGAGAGGTCCGTCAGCTGGTCGTCGTGTCCCGCGAAGCCCAGGCTGGTGGCCGCGATGGGGTCCAGCGCGACGTAGTCGCTGACGAACTTGTTGCTGATCTCGTGCACGGATGACATGCGCCGAAACGCTACAGCGCCCCCTTCCACTCGAAAAGGTAGTTAGTCAAGCTCACGACCAACGGGGGGACTGCGTCGTGCCCGCCGTGCTGGCAGGATGGCCGCCGTGCGTCGATCCCGGGCACTGCTGGTGCCGGTCTTCCTGCTGCTCACCCTGTTTTCGTTGAGCGGATGCGTTCGCGTGTACGCGGCCATGGCCGTGTCCGACGACGACCGCATCTCGGGCGAGATCATCGCGGCCACACCTCCCACGCAGGACAACGATCCCGGCCCCCAGCTCGAGGTTCCGCCGGAGCTCGCGAGCCGGGTCACCACCAAGCCGTACCGGGTGGAGTCGTACGCGGGCACGCAGTTGTTCTTCAACGGGCTGTCGTTCGACGAGATGCGGACGCTGTCGTCGTCGACGAGCTCGTCGAACAGCCGCTACAACCTGAACTTCCGCCGGTCGGGTGATCTTGTGACGCTCTCCGGGTCGGTCGACCTGACCCAGGTGCCCGTGGAACGGGCCGACATCCAGGTCAAGGTCAGCTTCCCCGGCAAGGTCGTGAACACCAACGGCCGCGAGGAGGAGAACAACACGATCGCGTGGTCCCCGAAGCCCGGTCAGGCCTCCATGCTGCAGGCCACCGTGCAGTACGCGGGTCAGAACTCCAGCTCGTTCTTCGGCTGGGCGCTGCTGGTCGCCGGGCTCACCGGCGGCGCCGCGCTGGTCGTCGTCGTCCTCGCGCTCATCGCGCACAGGCGCAGCACCGTCGCCTAAGCGCGGGTGACCAGTCCCAGGCGCCCCAGCACCTCGCGCGTCGCCTTGGCCCTGTTCATCGTGTAGAAGTGCAGCGCGGGAACGCCCTCGTCGAGCAGCCGCCGGCACATCTCGGTCGCGATGTCGATGCCCGTCGCGCGGAACCCGGCGACGTCGTCGGCGTACGGCTCCAGCCGGCGCGAGACCTCCGGTGGCAGGTCGGCGCCGGACAGCTCCACGATCTTGGACAGCCCGCGCGGCGACAGCATCGGCATGATCCCCGGCAGGATCGCCGCGTCGCAGCCCGCCGCCGCCACCCTGTCGCGCAGCCGCAGGAACGGCTCCGGCGCGTGGAACAGCTGGGCCACCGCGTAGTCCGCGCCCGCGTTCAGCTTGCGCAGCAGAAACTTCAGGTCGGTGTCGAGGTCGGCCGAGCGCGGGTGCCCGTACGGGAACGCCGCCACGCCCACGCAGAAGTCGCCGAGCTCGCGGACGAGCCGCACCAGTTCGTCCGCGTAGTTCAGGCCCTGGGGGTGCGCGACCCACTCGCCCATCGGGTCGCCGGGAGGGTCGCCGCGCAGTGCGAGGACGTTGCGCACGCCGATCGCCGCGTACCAGCCGATGACGTTGCGCAGTTCGGCGACCGAGTGGTCGACGGCGGTGAGGTGCGCGACGGGGAGCAGCGTCGTCTCCTGCGCGATGCGGCCGGTGGCGCGGATCGTGCGGTCGCGGCGCGACCCGCCGGCGCCGTAGGTGATCGACACGAACGCCGGGTCGAGGCCTTCCAGCTCGCGGACGGCCTTCCAGAGGACCTTCTCGTCCTCCGCGTCTCGCGGTGGCAGGAACTCCACCGAGAACTTGGGTGACTCTCCCTGGAGCCGCTCCACCACCGACGTCATGGGGTCAACCCTAATGGTACTTCCGAGGAGTGGGACACCCGCTCACCATGTGGTACGCCGCCCCGACATGCGCGTGGTGCCGGACACAGCGGACCATGGACGTGTGTCCCACCACCCCATCGACGTGGCGCTGCCCCAGCACGTCGAAGAAGCGCTGACCACGTACCTGGCCTCCCGGCGCGCGTCCGGCGAGGCGATGGACCCGAGCTTCGCGAGCGCGGTCGACGCGCTGTCGGACTTCGTGCTGGGCGGGGGCAAGCGCATCCGCCCGACCTATGCGTGGTGGGGCTGGCGCGCGGCCGGCGGTGACCCGTACGGCGACCTCGCGGAGGAGGTCCTCACGGCGGTCAGCTCGCTGGAGCTGATCCAGGCGTGCGCGCTGATCCACGACGACCTGATGGACGCCTCCTCGGTGCGCCGGGGCAAGCCGACGGTGCACATCGCGTTCGGCGCGCGGCACCGCGAGCAGGGCTGGCTCGGTTCGGCGGAGCGGTTCGGCATGTCGGCGGCCGTCCTGATCGGCGACGTCGCCCTGGCGTGGGCGGACGACATGCTCTTCGCGGCCGGGCTGCCGGCGGAGGTGCTGCGGCGCATGAGCGAGCCGTGGCGGGACATGCGCACCGAGATGCTCGCCGGCCAGTACCTCGACGTGCTGACGCAGGCGCGGGGCGACTCGTCCCCGGACGCGGCGCTGCGCATCGACCGGCTCAAGACGGCCGCGTACACCGTCGAACGGCCGCTGCACATGGGCGCCGCGATGGCGGGCGGCTCACCGGAGCTCGTCGACGGGCTGCGTGCGTTCGGCGCCGACATCGGCGTCGCGTTCCAGCTGCGCGACGACCTGCTCGGCGTGTTCGGCAACCCGGAGGTCACCGGCAAGCCCGCCGGTGACGACCTCGCCGAGGGCAAGCGCACGCTGCTCGTGGCCCTGGGCGTGCAGTACGGCGCCGATGTGCTGGACTTCGCCCTGGGCAAGCCCGACCTCGACCTCGACACCGTCGAGGAGGTCCGCCGCGCGCTCGTGAAGGTCGGCGCCGTCGACGCCGTCGAGGAGCGCATCGAGGAGCTGACGAAGAGCGCGCTGGCCGCCCTCGACGCGGCCGGGGTGGCCGAACCGGCCGCGACCAAGCTCGCCGACCTCGCGATCAGCTCGACGAAGCGGACCTTCTGAGACGATCATGTCGTCCGGTTCCCGGGAGTTGATTAACTCCTCGTGACCGTGTGGGCCGTTGCCTGCTGACGCTTCCGCGCGTTGTGCAACGATGTTCGGGCGATGGCAGCAACTCCGTCCCTCCCCCGAACGAGCTCCGAGATGTCTCCGCAGGAGCTTCAACCAGCCGTGCGCGCGAACACCTACGCCATCCCCATCCGCACGACCATGCTCGGTCTGCTGGGCGTGGCGCTGATCGCGCTCGGGGGCATGGGGGCCGGCGCGATCCTCGAGCGCGACCCGCTGCTCGCCCAGGTCGGGCTGAGCTGGCTGCGCTACGGCCACGGCCGCGACCTCGCGAGCATGGTCCTGTACCTGGGGCTGGGGCTCGTCATCTGGGCGTGGATCCGGCTCGGCCGCCTCGTGCGGTGGGGTGAGATCGGCGACTTCGCCGTGCTGGTCGCGGTGACGGTCTGGACGTTGCCGCTGCTGTTCGCGCCGCCGTTGTTCAGCAAGGACATCTACAGCTACCTCGCGCAGGGGCAACTGGCGCTGAGCGGCTACGACCCCTACACGGTCGGGCCCGCGGTGCTGCAGAGCACGCTGAGCGAGAACGTCAGCTGGGTGTGGCAGCACACGCCCGCGCCGTACGGGCCGTTGTTCATCTTGATCGCCAAGGCGATCGTGTGGATCACGGACGCGAGCGTCATCCTCGGCGTCGTCGCCATGCGCTTCTCGCTCGCCGGCGGCCTGGTGCTGCTGTGCTGGGCGCTGCCGGGCCTGAGCAGGCACCTGGGCGGGAAGTCGGCGATCGCGCTGTGGCTGGTCGCCGCCAACCCGCTGGTACTGATCCACCTGATCGGCGGCGCGCACAACGACCTGCTGATGATCGGCCTCATGGCCGCCGGCGTGCTGCTGGTGCTCGACCGCAGGCACGTGCTCGGCTTCGTGCTGCTCGCCCTCGCGTTCTCGGTGAAGGCGACGGCGGTCGTGGTCGTGCCGTTCCTCGTCTGGATCTGGGCGGCTCGGCTCGACGGCGACAAGCGGACCCAGTTCCGCAAGGCCCTGGTCCCCGGTCTGATCGCGTTCCTCGGGACGTTCGCCGTGTGCACGGTGGTCGCGGGCGTGACGCTCGGCTGGATCCCGGCGCTGCGCAGCTCGTCGATGATCATCAACTGGCTGTCGGTGCCGAGCGCGGTCGGCGACTTCGTGCGGATGGTCGTCAACTGGTTCGTCTACGTCGACGGCGGCATCTTCCTCGGCGTCGCGCGGGGCATCGGTTCCCTGGTGCTGGTCTGGATCGCGTACACGCAGTGGTGGGCGGCCCGTGACGGCGAGGTGCGCGACGCGATCCGCCGCGGCGCGCTCACGATGCTGGCCGTCGCGCTGCTGTCGCCCGCGACGCTGCCCTGGTACTTCAGCTGGCCGCTGGCGCTGGCCGCCGGGTTCGCGTGGACCACGGGCGCGCTGGTCGCGGTGACGGTCGCGTCGCTGTTCCTGCTGCTGGTGACGTTCCCGAACGGCGACACGGCGCTGTACTCGTGGGGCTACCTGTTCTTCGCGCTGGTGGTGTCGGGCCTCGCGGCGCGGTCGCTGGTGAAGCCGGACCCGTTCGGCCTGTCCACCCGCTACGAATGAGCCCCGTGGACGTCCTCGGGCTCGTCGGCTGCGAGGTGCCGTGGCGGCGGCAGGCGCTGCTCGCGCGCGCCCTGCCCGTGACGACGAGATGAACCCCGCTTTAGACCACGACCACTGCGACGACGTTCGACGTCGCGGAGGCGTCGATGGTGAACGTCGCGTTCGGCCGGTAGGTGAGGCCGAGCGTCAGCCGCCGCTCGCCCCGGGTACCGAGCTCGCCCTTGACCTGGGGCTGGTTGCCCTTCCCGACCTCGGCACCACCGGCGTCGAGAGTTTCGGTGATCAAGTGCGCAGGCTCACGGGTTCCGGGCGTCTCGCGCTCGGCAAGACGCCCGGAACCGCTGCAACGGGTGAACTAGAAGCCCATGGCCTGAGCGCGGCGCTTTACCTCACGCCCACGGTCTCCGCGCAATGCTTCGATCGGAGTGCCGGGGAGGCTGTCGTCCTCCGTGAACAGCCAGCGCAGGATCTCCTCCGTGGAGAAGTTCTGGTCGCGCAGCACCGTGATGGTGCCGGGCAGACCCTTCACCACGGTTCCGGCGGCGAGGAAAGCCTCGGGAACGACGAGAACGCCGTTCCGCCGCTCGGCGAGCAGTTGCCCGTCGCGCAGCATTTGGTGGACCCGGGTGACCGGAAGTCCCATTCGGTCGGCCACCTCGGGGAGGCCGAGGACCTCCAGGTCGGCAGCCAGTACATCCGCAGCGGCAGGAATCGCACTCACGGGGGTCACGATGCCATAACCGAACTGGGAACGCCCTTCCGCCAACCGGGTCATCCTGAGCTTTACCATCTCGCACTGTGGAGAGGTCGGTTTCGAACGTGATGGGTGGACTGCTGGAGCAGCGCTACCGGGTGGACTCCGTGCTCGCACGGGGTGGCATGTCCACCGTCTATCGAGGTCGTGACACCCGCCTCGATCGCGATGTCGCCATCAAGGTGATGGATCCTCACCTGACCGCCGACCCCGCTTTCGTGGCGCGCTTCGTGCGCGAGGCGCGTGCCGCGGCCCAGCTGCATCACCCGGCCGTGGTGTCCGTGCACGACCAGGGCGTCGACGGTGACCAGGTGTACCTGGTGATGGAGCTGATCGACGGCGGCAACCTCCGCGACCTGCTCAACCAGCGCGGCAAGCTCGCTCCGGCGGTGGCGCTGAGCGTCCTCGGGCCGGTGCTGTCGGCGTTGGGCGCCGCGCACCGCGCAGGGCTCGTGCACCGGGACGTGAAGCCGGAAAACGTGCTGATCGGGCCCGGTGGCCAGGTGAAGGTGGCGGACTTCGGACTGGCCCGCGCGATCGCCGGGAACGGCGTCACGAGCGACAGCGAGATCCTGGGCACCGTCGCCTATCTTTCACCTGAACAGGTGGAGACGGGCGCCGCGGACGCGCGCAGTGACGTCTACTCGGCCGGCATCGTGCTCTACGAGATGCTGGCGGGCCAGTCGCCCTACCGCGGCGACACGGCCATCTCCGTCGCCTACCAGCACGTGAACTCCGACGTCCCCTCCGTGCCGGACGTCCCGCTGGCCCTCGACACGCTCGTGCGCAAGGCGACGCGGCGCGACGCGGCGCTGCGCCCGGCGAACGCCGACGCGTTCCTGGCCGAGCTGGAGCGCGTGGGCGCGGACCTCGGTCTCACGCCGCAGCCGGTGCCCGTGCCCGGCACGGCGCCGGAGACCGACAGGACCGTCGTCATGCGGCCCGTTCCCGTCGCGGTCGGCGCCACGCCTCCGTCCGTGGCCGCCGAGGCGACGAGGCCCGCGGTGCCGAAACCGGCGGCGCACGCGGCGATGACCACGGTCAGCACCGGTCCGCCGACTCCGCCTCCCGGTGTGGCCGCGACGCGCACGATGCAGCGGCCCGAACCGCCGCGGCGCCGTCCTCCGCAGAAGAAGAAGCCCAAGGTCGACCCGGTCGAGGAGGAGCGCAAGCGCCGCAAGAAGCTCTTCACCATCTGGGGCGCCGTGGCTGGCGTGCTGGTGCTGCTCATCGGCGTGTTCTTCTACTACGTCTCGGCCGGCCGCTACACGACGATGCCCGCGGTGACGGGCCTGACCGAGCAGAACGCGGTGTCGCTGATCCAGCAGGCGGACCTCACGGCGCAGGTCGAGAAGGTGCCGTCCAACGACGTCCCGCCCGGCACGGTCATCAGCTCCGACCCCGGCCCGAACACCGAGCTGCGCAAGAGCCAGGCCGTCAAGCTCGTCGTGTCGCGCGGCAAGCCCGTGGTGCCGTTCATCACCGCCGGCGCCGAGGTGGAGGCCGCGACCAAGGAGATCCAGGCGGCGGGCCTGAAGGCCGTCAAGGACCCAGCGAAGGACGCGTTCCACGACACGGTGCCGATCGGCAAGGTCGTCGGCCTCGACCCGCGTCCCGGAACGGCGCTCAACCTCGACAGCCCGGTGACGCTCGTGCTGAGCAAGGGTCCGTCGCCGCGCACCCCGGTGCCGAACGTGACGGGCAAGACGAAGAACGAGGCTTTCGCGGAGCTGCAGCGCGCCGGCCTGGAGCCGGTGGAAGCGGGCGGTGACGACGCCGCCGAGAACGACCAGTCGCGCGTGGTGCGGACCGACCCGGCCGCGGGCACGGTGCTGGAGGGGACGGGCAACAAGCGCGTCACCGTGTTCTTCCAGAACAACCGCGAGGTCGAGGTGCCCGAGGTGACGCGGCTCAAGGTCCGCGAGGCCAAGGAGCAGCTCGAACGGGCCGGTCTGCGCGTGAAGGTCGAGTTCAACAAGAGCAACAACGCGACCGTCGTGAACCAGTCGATCCCGCCGCGCACGCGGGTGAAGCGAGGAACCGAGATCAAGATCGTCGGCCTCTGACCAGGCCAAAGCGAGGGGCCCCGCGTTCTCGACGCGGGGCCCCTCGTTCTTCAGCCGGTCTTCGGCACCCCGTCAGGAGCGCAGCATCTCGGCGACGAGGAACGCGAGCTCGAGCGACTGCTGGGTGTTCAGGCGCGGGTCGCAGGCCGTCTCGTAGCGGCCGGCGAGGTCGGCGTCGGAGATCTCCTGGGCGCCGCCGAGGCACTCGGTGACGTCCTCACCGGTGAGTTCGATGTGGATGCCGCCGGGATGCGTGCCGAGGCGGCGGTGCACCTCGAAGAAGCCCTGGACCTCGTCGACGATGCGGTCGAAGTGCCGGGTCTTGTAGCCGGTGGACGACTCGTGGGTGTTGCCGTGCATCGGGTCGCACTGCCAGATGACCTTGTGGCCGCTGGCCTCGACCTTCTCCACGATGGCGGGCAGCACGTCGCGCACCTTCTGGTTGCCCATGCGCGAGATGAGCGTCAGACGGCCCGGTTCGTTGCGGGGGTCGAGGCGCTCGACGTACTCGACGGCCATCTCCGGCGACGTCGACGGCCCGATCTTCAGACCGATCGGGTTCGCCAGCATCTCGGCGAAGGCGATGTGCGCGCCGTCGAGCTGGCGGGTGCGCTCACCGATCCACACGAAGTGCGCCGACAGGTCGTAGAGGCGGGGCTCGTCGCCGGTGGTGTCCAGGCGCAGCAGCGCGCGCTCGTAGTCCAGCAGCAGCGCCTCGTGCGAGGCGAAGATCTCCGTGCCGTGCAGCGACTGGTCGGTGACGCCGCACGCCGACATGAACTTCAGGCCGCGGTCGATCTCGCCGGCCAGGGCCTCGTAGCGCTCGCCCGCGGGCGAGGTGCGCACGAAGTCGCGGTTCCAGTCGTGCACCCGGTGCAGGTCCGCCAGACCCGCGCCGGTCAGCGCCCGCAGCAGGTTCATGGCCGCACCCGCGTTGGCGTAGGCGCGGATCATGCGACCCGGGTCCGGAACACGGGCCTCGGGCGTCGCGACCAGGGAGTTGATGATGTCGCCGCGGTAGGACGGCAGCCCCAGCGCGTCGATGTTCGACGAACGCGGCTTGGCGTACTGGCCGGCGATGCGGCCGACCTTCACCACGGGCAGGCTCGCGCCGTAGGTCAGCACCACGGCCATCTGCAGCAGGGTCCGGATGTTCGCGCGGATGTGCGGCTCGGTGTTGTCGGCGAACGTCTCCGCGCAGTCACCGCCCTGCAGCAGAAACGCCTCACCGTTCGCGACCTGCGCCAGTTGCGTGTGCAGCCGGTCGATCTCGGCGGGCACGGTGATCGGCGGCACGCTCTCGAGCACGGTCCGCACACGACGCACCTGTTCGGCGTCAGGCCATTCGGGCTGCTGAGCAGCCGGACGCGACAGGGCGTCGTCCAGGCGCTTGCGCATCTCGGGAGGCAGCGGCGGAAGCTCGGGAAGCGTGTCGATGGGCACGTCCACGGTCCAGTTCACGCTGCTCATCCTAGTTGTCCCACACTGAGAGACCCTGCCGGGCCCGTCAGCTCCGCGAGGGATCCTCCGCCATCGGCCAGGTGCCGGTCAGGCCCAGGTCAACTCCCCCGCGGGCAGGGCAGTCTGTTACTGGTCAACTATCCGCCTCTGCCCTGCCGAGACGCCGCCCTGCATGATGTGGGCCATGGACGCCACCCGGTTGGATGACGGCACCGCGACCCGGCTGCTGGGCATCGCGATCGACAACCTCCAGCGAGACCACCCGGTGCACTGGACGCACGTGATCGACGGTGACCACCGGCTCGTGCCGCAACGCGAGCTGCACCCCGTGTTCGCCGGGTCCTTCGACTGGCACTCGTGCGTGCACCAGACGTGGCTCGCCGTGCGCCTGCTGCGGCTGCGCCCCTCTCTCGCGGGCGCCGACGCGGCCCGCGACGCCCTGGACAAGCTGATCACCCCGGACAACTGCGCCGTCGAGGCCGCCTTCTTCGCCTCGCCGGCGGGACGGCACTGGGAGCGGCCGTACGGCTGGGCGTGGCTGCTCGTGCTCGACGCCGAACTGCGCACCTCCGGCCTGCCGTGGTCGGTGGCGCCGATCGGGGACGTGCTGCGCGACCGCTACCTGGAGTGGGTCTCGGGCGCGCGGCTGCCGATCCGCACCGGCACGCACGGCAACACCGCGTTCGCGACCGGGCTGGTCCACGACGCGGCACAGGCCCGCGGCGACTCCGAACTGGCCTCGGCCTGCGTCGACGCGGCACTGAGGTGGCACGGGTCGGAAACCGCGTACGGGGGTTTCGAGCCGGACGCCGCCGACTTCCTCTCCCCCGCGCTGACGACCGCCGACCTGATGCGCCGGGCTCTGAGCGCCGACGACTTCGCCGACTGGTTCGACGCGTACCTGCCGGACCTCTCGTCGCAGCGGTGGCAGGCGCTGCGCGAGCCGTTCCCGGTCGACGACCCCAGCGACCCCTACGGCTCTCACCTGGCGGGGCTCGCGTTGTCGCGCGCCTGGTGCTGGGAGGCGATCGCCGACTCGCTGCCGTCCGGGCACCGGTACGCCCCGCTGGCCCGGTCGGCCTCCGCCGCGCACCGGGAAGTCGGGTGGAGCTACGTGTTCGGCGGGCACGGCTACATGGCCGACCACTGGCTCGGGACGTTCGGGGCGTACCTCGATGTGAAAGCCTTCTGAACTGCTCGAATGCGCTCTAATGCAAAAGACGTTTGCGGTCGTCCGCAAACGTCTTTTGCACAAGCGATGTATCGCATATCGGATATTGCGGGATCAGGCCTGGACGTCAGGCCCGGTCGTCAGGCTCCGAAGAAGACCTCGGCCTCTTCGTAGCGCTCGGTCGGGACCGTCTTCAGCTCGGCCGTCGCCTCCGACAGCTTCACGCGGACGATGTCGGTGCCGCGCAGCGCGACCATGGTGCCGAAGTCACCCGCGGCGACGGCGTCGACGGCGTGCAGGCCGAAGCGGGTCGCGAGGACGCGGTCGTAGGCGGTCGGCGTGCCACCGCGCTGGATGTGGCCGAGGATCGCGGCGCGCGACTCCTTGCCGGTGCGGTCCGCGATCTCCTCCGCGAGCCACTGGCCGACGCCACCGAGGCGGACGTGGCCGAACGCGTCGCGCTCACCGGAGTGCAGCACCTCGGCGCCGCCCTCGGGGATCGCGCCCTCGGCGACGACGATGATCGGGGCGAACTCGCTCTCGAAGCGGCGCTCGACGTGCTCGACGACCTTGTCGACGCTGAACGGGCGTTCCGGGACGAGGATGACGTTCGCGCCACCGGCGAGACCGGAGTGCAGCGCGATCCAGCCCGCGTGACGGCCCATGACCTCGACGACGAGAGCGCGGTGGTGCGACTCGGCGGTGGTGCGCAGGCGGTCGATGGCCTCGGTCGCGATGTGGACGGCCGTGTCGAAGCCGAACGTGTAGTCCGTGGCGCCGAGGTCGTTGTCGATCGTCTTCGGCACGCCGACGACGCCGATGCCGTCGTCGGTCAGGCGCTTGGCGACACCGAGGGTGTCCTCGCCGCCGATCGCGATGATGGCGTCGATGTTGTTCTCCGCGATGGTCTCGCGGATGCGGTCGACACCGCCCTCGACCTTGTAGGGGTTCGTGCGCGACGAGCCCAGGATCGTGCCACCGCGGGTCAGGATCTCCTCGACGTCCGCGAGGTCGATCGACTTGGTGAGGTTCTCGATCGGACCCTGCCACCCGTTGCGGAACCCGACGATCTCCCAGCCGTGTGCCTTGATGCCCTTGCGGACCACGGCCCGGATCACGGCGTTCAGACCGGGGCAGTCACCACCGCCAGTGAGCACACCGATGCGCATCTGCTTCCCCATCTCTCGTGTTCTGTGTCACGCAGACTTTCACGAGCTGTATCGGTGCAGCAACGGGGGGTCTCACTTACCGGACGGGAAAGCCGATTTTCCTGCGGTGTTCCTCGATCACCTTCCACCGCGCGAGGTTGTGCCGGGCGTCGGCGAGGGCGTCGTGGGCGTCGGCGGGCGGGGCCGGCAGCTTGGGGCGGCCGACGTCGTCCCAGCGCTGCCGAAGGTCGCGCGTGAACCGGGGCAGGGCGCGCGGCAACGCCGGCATGGCACCCCACAGCTGCGCCAGCGCCACGTGGTCGTAGGCGGCGAACCAGGCCCACAGCTCGATCTCGTCGCGCGCGGCGTCGCGGGCACCGAGGAAGTCGAGCAGGTCCTCGCGGATGCGCTCGCGGCTGCGCCACGCCCTGTCCGCGGGCGAGGGCAGCTGGTTGAGGACGTTCTGCCGCACCCAAGGCCCCGCGCGATCGGGGTCGAACTCAGTGGACACGGCGTAGAACTCGCGGCCTTCCTCGTCGACCACACCGATGGACACGAGGTCGATGGTCAGCCCGTCCTCGATGAACTCACAGTCGTAGAAAAACCGCACCGCGACACCCTAGGGGTGTGCTCAACTCGCCTTCTTCTCGGGCACCCGGTCGGTCTTGCCGCCCTGTTCCGGCACGTCGGCGGCCTGCTCCTTGGCCTTGGCCGCGTAGACGTCGACGTACTCCTGGCCGGAGAGCTCCATCAGGGCGTACATGATCTCGTCGGTGATCGACCGCAGCACGAACCTGTCGCCGGACAGGCCCTCGTAGCGGGAGAAGTCGAGCGGCTTGCCGATCTTGATCCGGATCGGGTACGGCTTCCACATCTTCGAGCCGATGGGGTTCGCCTTGTCCGTGCCGAACATCGCCACCGGGATGACCGGCGCACCGGACTCCAGGGCGATCCACGCGACGCCGACCTTGCCCTTGTACAGGCGCGCGTCGGGCGAACGGGTGCCCTCGGGGTAGATGCCGAGCAGCTTGCCCTCGCGCACGATCCGCACGCCGGTGTCGAGCGCTCCCTGCGCGGCGGACGCGCTGGACCGGTCGATCGGCACCTGGCCGACGCCGGAGAAGAACCACTTCTGCAGCTTGCCCTTGAACCCCGTGCCGGTGAAGTACTCGATCTTGGCGGGGAAGGTGACCCGCCGCGACAGCATCAGCGGCAGGAAGAAGGAGTCGGAGACGGCGAGGTGGTTGCTCGCCAGGATCGCGCCGCCCTCCTTGGGGATGTTCTCGGCGCCCTCGATGATCTTGGGCTGGAAGAACAGCCGCAAGATCGGTCCCAGGAGGACGTGCTTCATGATCCAGTACAGCACAGCGGGAAGCGCCTCCCTAGACACCGAACCTTGATCCCGGCGACCAGCCTACGGAGCCGACCGCACCTCACACAACGAATCCGGGGGCCGGGAGTCACCGTCGGCCGGACGACGTGACTGAGCCGACTGCCGCACCCCGCAACACAACCTGCCCGTGCAACGATGAGGGGTCAGAGGGTTGCGGCACGTGGAGAGGCTCTGGATGAACGCCCGGCGCGACTCGACCGACGGCCCGGAGAACGTCGACGAGCTCTTTGCCGAGATCGTCGCGGGTCTCGAGCGGGACGGGGTCGGCAAGAACTGGCTGGACCTCGACGAGGCGAGCCCCGAGGACTCCAGGCAGGGCGGGCCCGAGACCCGTGACGACGAGGCCGGCGACATCCCCGCCGACGTCGATGACGAGCCCGAATCCCGCGATCCGGCCGACGACGACCACTACGTCCCGCCGGAGCCGCCGCCGTTCCCCGTGCTGCGCGCCTCGACCTTCGCGGCGCTCGGCCTGTTCGTGCTCGGCATCCTCCTGCTCGTCGCGCCCGGCATCTTCGGGCTGCAGTCGAGCATCGGCACGCCGCTGTCGCTGGTGGCGCTCTGCTCGGGTGTCGGCTGGCTCATCCTGCGCATGCGCAACACGCCGCCGCCGGACTCCGGGTGGGACGACGGCGCCCAGGTGTGACGCGTCACGACCCGACCGGTAACGACGTGATAACGGCCACTCAAACCTTCAGATAACGATTCGGTCATGCCTACCGTGTCGGGCATGGACCAGATGCAGCACCTCATGATGGCCCGCGCCATGGCGACCCTCGGCAAGAAGGACGTGGCCAAGCGCCGCCGTCCGCGCATCCTGCGCCTGCTCGGCCGCTAGCGACCCCTCGCACGAGTGTTCGCGGTGGGCGAACAACCCCGGCACGTTCGCCGCGAACACTCAGTTCTTCTTCCGCAACGCCTCCGGCTTGTGCACCGCGTCCCTGCCGCTCTTCGCGCTCTCCACGCGGTACTGGGGCTCCTCCTCCGAGGCCTTCACCTTGCGCCCAGCGGCCTGCTTCTCGGTCGTGATCTCCTCCTTGACCTCGCCGTGCGTCGTCGAGCCGTGGCTCGACCACTCGACCTCGTCACCGGGCTTCAAAGGGTGCTTCGTCATGATCGCGGGGTACCCCACTCGGACGAACCCATTCGAGCGGGAGGACCACCGTGGACGACGAGGAGCGGGAGCAGACCCGGAAGGACTTCGCCGACGCGGTCAACATGACCGCCTCGAAGCTGGAGAAGTGGCTCGGCACCGACGAGTCGCAGCAGGTCGGGGACAAGTCCTCCGGCGAGTCGACCGGGCACGCGTCGGGCCGCCGCATCGTCGACCTGCTGAAGACGAAGCGCGACGACCTGACCGACAGCGACTACCAGCACATGCGCAAGGTCGTCGGGTATGTGCACCGGCACCTCGCCCAGCGGCCGGACGGCGACGTGAAGGAGAGCCGCTGGCGCTACTCGCTCATGAACTGGGGCCACGACCCCGTCGGGAGCTAGTGGCGCGAGTGGTTCCCGGCCGCCCGCGCCCTGACGGCCATCTCGCGGGCGAGCGTCGCCGCGCCCACGATGCCGGCGTCGTCGCCGAGCTGCGCGGTGCGGATCCGCGCCAGCGGGCGGTGGCCCGCCCCGGTCACCACGGATGCATACCGCTCGCGGGCGTCGTCGAGGAACAGCGGCGCCGACGTCGACACCCCTCCCCCGATCACGATGACCTCGGGGTCGTAGACGTCGGCGACGAGCGCGAGGCCCTCGCCGAGCCACTTGGCGAGCTCGGCCATCGCCCGCTTGGCGAGCGGGTCGCCGTCCCTGGCCGCCCCGGCCACCCGTCGGCCGGTCACGGCGCGGGAGTCACCGGCGGCCTCGCGGGCCAGCACGGTGGAGACGCCGGGGTGCTTGGCCAGCAGCTCGACGGCGGTGGCGCTCAGGGCCGTCCCGCTGCAGTAGCGCTCCCAGCAGCCGTTCTTGCCGCACGGGCAGGGGCGGCCGTCCGGGACCACCCGCAGGTGGCCCAGCTCGGGGGCGACGCCGTGCGCGCCGCGGAACAGCTCGCCGTCGAGCAGGAGCGCGGCGCCGATGCCGGTGCCGATGGCCACCAGCACGGCTGTGCGAGCGCCTCGGGCCGCACCGAAGCGGTGTTCGGCGAACGCCGCCGCGTTCGCGTCGTGCTCGAGCACCACGGGCATGCCGAGCCGGTCGCTCATGCGCTCCGCGACGTCGACCTGACGCCACGCCAGGTGCGGCGCGAAGCGGACCGTGCGGCGGTCCGAGGCGATGAAGCCCGCCACGGCGAGGCCGACGGCGTCCACCGGGTGCCGGGCCGCGACCTCCTCCACGGCGGCGGCGATCGCGTCTTCGAGGGCGCGCTCGTCCGCGGGCGTCGGTGCGCGCGAGGTGTCCAGCACCGAGCCGCGCGGGTCCACGACGCCGGCGCGCACGCTGGTGCCCCCGATGTCCACTCCGACCGTGAGCACTAGTGGGTCTTCCTGACGACCTTGATGTGCTGCACGCGCTGCCCGGCCTCGGGAGCCGGCTCGTCCGCCGCGTGCTCGGGCGGGGCGCCGGGCTCGCGCAGGGCGGCGCGCAGCACCGCGACCAGGCCCGCCGCGTGCTCGGCGGCCTTCGCGGCCAGTTCGGAGCGGTCGCCGCGCAGCAGCGCCACGCCGTTGCACAACGGGCACCAGCCGCACGTCTCGGGCGTGTGCGAGCCGTCGCCCGCCTCGGCGACGCGCTGCAGCCACGGCTGCATCCGCTCGGCGGCCGTGTCGACGAGCAGCCGCAGCTCCTCGGCGAGCTTGCCGGTGTTGTCCTGGGTCATCTACGAGCTCCTGATCAGCGCCACGGTCAGCGCCAGAGGGACGGGTCGGGACGGAACTCCACCGTCACGCCGCCCGAATCCATCTCCGCACCGATGACGATGCAGCGCCTCAGCAACGACGGCAGCGCCACGAGGCGACGCCGGCCGTCGACGGTCAGGGCGAGGTCGTCGCCCACGCGTGCGAGGTCCAGGTCCGTGTCGTCGGACAACGGCAGTGCGATCCGCAGCGAGTACCGGGCGTCGAGCCCGCGCCCGCTGCCCGACACCTCGAGCAGCGACTCCGGCACCGCGGCACCGGGCAACGGGTCCTCGTCGCCGTAGAGCTGCGCGGCGACCTCCAGCAGTGCGGGGACGCCGACGGGTTCGGCCGCGCGGTGGTCAACCGTGCGGATCCCGCCGATCCCGGTCAGCTCGGCCAGCACCGCGTCCTGCTCCTGGCGGCGCGTGCGCAGCCAGGAGGCCGCCGCACCGCGCGCCGCACCCGGTGAGGGCACCAGCCGGTTCGCGATCACGCTGTCGACCCGGATCCCCTGCAGCGCCAGCGCCGTCAGGGTGCGGCGGGTCTCGGCGGCGACGACGCGCTCGGGGGTGAGCACCAGCCGCACCGAGCACGACCCGGAGTCGGCGAGCATCGAGCGCAGCGCGTCCAGCCGTTCGGCGAGCCTGCTCAACGCATCCGCCGTGGCGTCCCACTTCTCGACCGTGCCGGTGCCCGCGACCCCCGCGAGCAGTCCGCGCACGACGCGCCGGTGGGTCGGGAAGAGGCGTTCGAGGTAGCCGGCGAACGCCTCGGGCAGCGACAGCAGCCGCAGCGTCTCCGCGGTCGGCCCGCAGTCGACGACCACGACCTCCCACGGCCCGGACGACGCGAGCCGCCGCACCTCCGCGAGCGCGAGGAGCTCCTCGACACCCGGCAGGACCGTCAGCTCCTCGGCGTCGAGCTCGTCGACACCGGCGCCCGCGAGGACCGTCCGCAGGTGCCCGCGCAGCTCGCCCCACGCCTCGTCGACGAGACCGCGGGGGTCGATCTGGCAGGCGAACAAGCCGCCTGAGCCGTCCACTTCGGACGGTTCGGCGCCCAGGGGCACGTCGAGCGCGTCGCCCAGGGAGTGCGCGGGGTCGGTGGAGACCACGAGCGCCTTGCGGCCGTGCGCGGCCAGCGAGGCGGCCGTGGCGGCCGACAGCGTCGTCTTGCCGACCCCGCCCTTGCCGGTGAAGAGCAGGACCCGGCTCAAGCCGCCTTCTCCGCGCGCTTCTTGAGCTCCTTGAGCGCGGTGTCGAGGATCAGCTTCTCGGCCTTGCGGCGGAACAGGCCGATCATCGGGATCACGAGCTGCACCGACAGCGTGTAGGTGACCTTGGTGCCGGTGCCGGACGGCGCCAGCACGTAGCTGCCCTGCTGGGCCTTCTGCATGGTGCCCTTGACGAGCTCCCACTTCACCGACAGACCGTCGGGGGCCCAGTCGTACTTCAGGGTGTACTCGTCCTTGACGGGGCCCTGGTCGATCGCGAACCGCACCTGCTCGGCACGGCCGTCGGGGCGGGTGCCGAGGACCTCGACCTCCTTCATCCCGTTCGCCCAGTCCGGGTACGACGGGAAGTCCGCGATGATCGCCATGATCTTCTCAGGCGGAGCGTCGATGACGATGGACTGAGTGGACTCGTCGGCCATAGACGTGGAGGTTACTCGCGTGGCTACCAGTTCAGGACGTGAGGCTTGCCGCTGCGCTGGAAGTGGCCGACGTTGACGCACTCGGTGCGGCCGACGCGCACGCGCCTGGCCAGTGGCTGGTGCACGTGCCCGAAGACCGACCAGCGCGGACCTTCGCGGACGATCTTGTCCAGCGCGGCCCGCGAGCCCCATTCCGGGCGGCGCGCGACTACGTCGTACGTCAGTTCGGCGACCGACGGCGGGATGTGCGTGCACAGCACGTCGACCCGTCCCATCCGCTCCAGAGCGGCCGCCATGTCCTCCTCCGTGCGCAGGTACGGGTGCCACGGCGCGTTGGGGTTGCGGACCAGTCCGGGCACCATCAGCCCGCCACCCGCGAAGCCGAACCTCAGCCCGCCGATGTCGGTGGCCTCGCCGTCGAGCACGTGCACGCCCACCCCGGCGAACCGCGGCCACAGGTGCGGACTGTCCACATTGCCCGGTGTCGCGTACGTCGGCGCGGACATGGCGCTGAACAGCGCGTGGTACTGCTCCAGCACCGCTTCTTCCACGACGGAACGGGCGTCGGCGAGGCCGTCCCACAGCGACCGGATGTAGCTCGCCGTGTCCGCGCGCCGGGTGCCGCGGCGGAGCTCGGCGAAGACCCCGACCTTCTCCGGCCCGAAGACGCGCCCGAGGATGCCCTTGGAGTGGTCGTGGTAGTCGACGAAGTCGATCAGGTCGCCGAGCACGACGAGCGCGTCGGCCCCGTCACCGGCGCGCGCCAGCGCCTCCGCGTTGCCGTGCACATCCGAGACCACGTGAACCCGCACGGTTCCAACTTAGTTGACGACTTGGCAAGATCACCCCGCCGGCGGGCAGCCGGCGGGACGGCCGTCCTCCAGCGTCAGCTTCAGCCCCAGTGCGACGGACTTCGCGTCCAGCTGGCGGCGTTGCACCTCGCGGCGGGCGCCCCGCGGGGTGAGCGGCCCCGCGGCCGGATCAGCGCGGAGGAAGTAGTGCACGACGGTGCCGTCGAGCACGGGCTCGAGCCAGACCTCCATCGTGCCGACGAGCGCCCCGCCGACCGTCCAGCGCAGTCCCTCGTCGCCGCGGTTCGCGTAGACGTCCAGGTCCAGGTCCGGCCAGAACGCCCGCCACGACGCGGGCGAGGCGAAGGCGGCGGCGACCACACCGGGTGGTACCGCCAGGAAAGTCTCGTCGACGACGTCCACGCTGGCCATGAGGACAAAAGGTAACGGAAGGGCGTACCCACCTTTGTATCGCCGGAATCACACGCTAGGTTTCCCCACCAGTAACATTTCACCGTACGGAGGTTGACGTGCGCGAGTTCAGCGTCCCCGCCACCGCCGCTGTGGCTCCGGAGGAGAACCTCACCGACATGGTGTGGGCCAACGCGGAGCGCTTCGGCAACGCCGTCAGCTTCCGCAGGCAGGTCGACGGCACCTGGGTGGACATCACCGCGCGTGACTTCGCCGCGCAGGTGATGGCCGTCGCGAAGGGCATGGTCGCCGCCGGTCTGGAGCTCGGCGACCGGGTCGGGCTGGTGTCCAAAACGCGCTACGAGTGGTCGCTGCTCGACTTCGCCATCTGGGCGGCGGGCGGCGTCGTGGTGCCCATCTACGAGACGTCGTCGGCGGACCAGATCGAGTGGATCCTGTCCGACTCCGGCGCGAAGGCCGTGTTCGTCGAGGCCGCGCAGCACCGCGCGCTGGTCGACGAGGTCGTCGGCAAGCTCCCGGAGCTGCGCCACGTGTGGCAGGTCGAGGGCGGTGCCGCCGCGGTCGACGAGCTGACCGCGCTGGGCGCCGAGATCACCGACGAGCAGGTGCACGAGCGCCGAGCGCAGGCCAAGGCCGACCACACGGCCACGCTGGTCTACACGTCCGGCACGACCGGGCGCCCCAAGGGCTGCACGCTGACGCACCGCAACCTGCTGTCCGAGGTGCGGTCGGCGCTGTCGCGGTTCCCCGAGATCCTCACCGCGGGCAACTCGCTGCTGCTGTTCCTGCCGCTCGCGCACATCCTGGCGCGCGCCCTGGCGCTGGCGTGCGTCTACTCGCGCGTGACGCTGGGTCACACCGCGGACGTGAAGAACCTCGTCGAGGACCTCGGCCAGTTCCGCCCGACGTTCGTCGTCGCGGTGCCGCGCGTGTTCGAGAAGGTCTACAACGGCGCGAAGCAGAAGGCGCACGCCGGCGGCAAGGGCAAGATCTTCGACGCCGCCGAGGCGACGTCGGTCGCGTACAGCACCGCGCTCGACAACGGCGGTCCCGGCCTCGGGCTGCGGATCAAGCACACCGTGTTCGACAAGCTGGTGTTCTCGAAGCTGCGCGCCGCGCTCGGCGGCCGCGCGATGGCGGCCGTGTCGGGTGGTGCGCCGCTGGGTGCCCGCCTGTCGCACTTCTTCCGCGGCGCGGGCATCCCGGTCTACGAGGGCTACGGCCTGACCGAGACGTCGGCCGCGGCGTGCGTGACGTTCCCCGGCCAGGAGAAGGTCGGCACGGTCGGCCTGCCGGTGCCCGGCACGTCGGTGCGCATCGCCGAGGACGGCGAGATCCTCATCAAGGGCGACATCGTCTTCACCGGCTACTGGAACAACGAGGAGGCCACCAAGGAGGCCCTCGAGGACGGCTGGTTCCACACCGGTGACATCGGTGAGCTCGACGGCGACGGGTTCCTCAAGATCACGGGCCGCAAGAAGGAGATCATCGTCACCGCCGGTGGCAAGAACGTCTCCCCGGCGCAGCTCGAGGACCGGATCCGGGCGCACCCGCTGATCTCGCAGTGCATGGTCGTCGGCGACAAGCAGCCGTTCATCGGCGCGCTGATCACGATCGACCCGGAGTTCTTCCCGGCGTGGAAGGAGTCGCACGGCAAGCCGGCGTCGGCCGAGGTCCCCGACCTCGTCGAGGACCCGGACCTGCTGGCCGAGATCCAGGCCGTGGTGGACGACGCGAACAAGACGGTGTCCCAGGCGGAGGCCATCCGCAAGTTCCGGGTGCTGCCCGTCGACTTCACCGAGGCCGGTGGCGAGATGACGCCGTCGCTGAAGCTGAAGCGCTCCGTCGTGGCGACGACCTACGCGTCGGACATCGACGCGATCTACGCGAAGTAAGTGGTCTGAAGTACGCGAAAGGCCCAGGAGCTGAGAGAGAGCTCCTGGGCCTTTCGACCCCCAGCGATCGTGATCCGCGGAGAGCTCCGCAGAACCCGAGAAGTGTGTTGCCCCGGCCCCCCGACCGGGACATGAGGAAGATTGCCGTACGGCGCTGACGTATCGCTGACGCGCCGATGTCACTGCGCGACAGCGCGCCAATAGGCTGTCCGGCAGACGGGGATCATCCGGCTCGCGCGAGGGGAAAGCAATGGCTTCGGGTCCGCAGTTCCGGCTGCTCGGCCCGATGGAGGTGCGCCTGGACGGCTCCTCGGTGGTGCTCAGGGCGGGCAAGCACCGGGCGTTGCTGGCGGCGTTGCTGCTGCGGCCGAACCGCGTGGTGCCCGTGACGGAACTCGTCGGGCACGTGTGGGGGGACACCCCGCCCGCGCGCACACGGGGGACGTTGCAGACGTACGTCATGCGCCTGCGCGCGGCTCTGGGTGACCCGTCGTTGATCCAGACGGCCGCGGACGGCTACTGGATGCGGGTCGACCCCCTTGCCGTGGACGCCCACCTGTTCGCTGACGCGGCTGCTCGCGGACGTGCGGCTGCCTCGTCGTCCGACCTGGCCACGGCGCGGAAAGCGTTTGCTGAGGCGTTGGAGCTGTGGCGCGGGCCGGTGCTGTCGGACGTGCCGTCGGAGACGCTGTACTCCGAGTACGCGCCGCGGCTCACCGAGCTGCTGATGACGGTGCACGAGCGGCGGGTCGACGTGGAGCTGGCGCTCGGCAACCACGCGGACCTGGTGCCGGAGCTGTTCGCGCTGACGCGTGACCACCCGTTGCGCGAACGCTTCTGGGCTCAGCTGATGCTCGCGCTGTACCGCAGCAGCAGGCAGGCGGAGGCGCTGGAGGCGTTCCGGCAGCTCGACCGGACGCTGGACGAGCAGCTGGGCATCGACCCGTCCGCCGAGCTGCGGTCGTTGCACCAGGCGATCCTCGTGGGCTCGCCGGAGCTGGCGGCGCCGGTGGTCGCGCGCGAACCGGAACGCGCTCCGCCGTCCCCGATGCGGCTGCCGGACGACATCGCGGACTTCACGGGCCGCGACCGGCACGTCGAGCGGATCACCGAGCTGGTCACGGGGTCGGTGCCGATCGTGACGCTGGCGGGGCAGCCGGGGGTCGGCAAGACGACGCTGGCGGTGCACGTGGCGCACCTGTTGCGCGACCGGTTCCCGGACGGGCAGCTCTACGTCGACCTGCGCGGGTACTCGTCGGGACCGCCCGCGGAGGGGCTGGACGTGCTGTCGCGGTTCCTGCGCGCGCTCGGGGTGCCGCCGGACGAGATCCCGCCGGACCCCGACGAGCAGAGCACGATGCTGCGGTCGCTGCTCTCGGGGCGGCGGATGCTGCTGGTGCTCGACAACGCCTCCGCTCCGGACCAGGTGCGGCCGCTGCTGCCGGGGACGGCGTCGTGCCGGGTGGTCGTGACGTCCAGGGACGACCTGCGCGGCCTGATCGCCATGAACGGCGCCCGGACCGTGCCGGTGGACGTGTTCGACGCCGCGGAGTCGGCGTCGTTGCTGACGAGGCTGCTCGGCCCCGGCGACCACGCCGAGCTGGCCTCCCGCTGCGGCCACCTGCCGCTCGCGCTGCGGGTGGCGGCGGCCTACCTGGCGGGACGGGACGAGGTGACGATCACCGGCTCGCCGATCGAGCTGGCCTACGCCGCGCTGCCGCCCGCGCCGCAGCGGTTGTTCCGGCTGCTGTCGCTGGTGCCGGGACCGGACTTCACGCCGGAGGCCGCCTCGGCCCTGGCCGACGTCGACGCCGAGGGCCTGCTGACCGTGCTGGCGATCGCCGAGCTGGTCGTGCTCGCCGCCCCCGGCCGCTACCGCTTCCACGACGAGCTGATGCGCTACGCCGTCGCGTCGCGCGAGGAGAACGACAGCCCCGCCGAGCAGCAGAACGCCTGGAAAGCCCTGCTCAACCACTACATGCGCGGCGTCGAGCGCTGCGCGGAGCTGCTCTACCCCGGCATCGTGCGGCTGCCGTCGTCGGCGACGGGCCCGGCACCGCGCATCCCGGCCTCGGCCGACGCGCTGGCGTGGCTCGACGCGGAACGCCCGAACCTGATCGCCGCCATCCGGCACGCCGCCGACCACGGCCCCGCCGAGATGGCCTGGCAGCTCGCCGACGCCCTGCGCGGCTACCTGTGGATCGGCCACCACGTCGGCGAATGGCTCGCGACGGCGCACCACGGCCTGCAGGCGGCCCGGGCGTCCGGCCACCGCGCGGCCGAGGCCGCCATGCACACCAACTTCGGCACCCTCTACCTGCGGCTCGGCGACTACGCGCGGTCGGTGGAACACCACGAACACGCCCTGGAGCTGTACCGGGAGCTGGGCGACGGGGACGCCGAGGCGAGCGTGCTCAACAACCTCAGCCTCGTGCACCGCCGCTCAGGAGACCTCGTCGCCGCCAAGGAGGCCCTGGTCCGCTGCCTGGAGATGCTGCGCTCGGCGGAACTCGTCAGCACCGGCCTCTACAACCTGGGCCAGCTCGCCGTGGAACTGGGCGAGCTCGACGACGCCGTCGAGCACTTCTCGCAGGCGCTGGCGCTCGCACCGACCGCCGACAGCCACACCTACGTCGGCATGGCCCTGCGCCTGCAGGGTCGCCTGGACGAGGCGCGCGGCCACCTCGAACGCGCCCTCGCCATCGGCAACGTCCCCGCCGGCGAGGCCGAGGCCCTGGAGAACCTCGCCGCTCTCGAACTCGCCTCGGGTGACGCCCCGGCCGCCCTCACCCTGGCGACCCGTGCCCTGGCGCTCGTGGCCGACGGCGGCGATCCCCAGGTGGCGACGTCGTTGCGGATCACGCTCGGCGAGGTCCGCCGCGCGCTGTCCGACCCCGACGGCGCCGCGGAGCTGTTCGAGCAGGCGCTGGCGACGGCGCGGCGCATCGGGTACGCGTCCGGCGAGGTGCGGGCGCTGATCGGCCTGGCGGCGGTGTTGCGCGATCTCGGCCGTCCGGCCGACTCGGCGTCCGCTGCCGAGCAGGCGGTGCGCCGCGGCGCCGAACTCGGTCTGCGCGCCTTGGAGAACCAAGCCCGCGAGCTGATCTGAGCTCGACCGACGTCTACGACGTCAGCCGCGATGTCTCACAGATGACAACGTTGTCTTTGCTGCTCGATGTCACATACCGACCACATACGTACACGCGTCCCAGCGGCGATATATCGGATACGGGATATCAGTCAGCCGATGAGACCTTCGAGGCGCTGAGCGAGCTGGTCCCAGCGCCAGTGGTCGCTGACCCACTCCCGGCCGGCGCGGCCCATCTTGGCCGCCGTCCCGGGGTCGGCCAGCAGGGAGGCGATCCGCTCGGCGACGTTCTCGACGTCGCGGCCGTCGACGAGGTTGCCGGTGATGCCGTCGCGCACCGTCTCCGGCGCACCGCCGGAGCGTCCGGCCACCACGGGCAGTCCGGTCGCCGAGGCCTCCAGGTAGACGATGCCGAGGCCCTCGACGTCGAGGCCGCGACCACGCGTGCGGCAGGGCATCGCGAAGACATCGCCTGCGTTGTAGTGCGCGGGCAGTTCCTCCCACGGCACCGAACCGGTCAGCACGACGTCGCGCGACCCGGCGGCCAGCTTCTCGAGCGTCCCCCGGTACGGTCCGCCGCCCACGATCAGCAGGGCGGCGTCCGGCACCGTGCGCCGGATCAGCGGCAGCGCGCGGATCAGGACGTCCTGCCCCTTGCGCGGCACCAGGCGCGAGACGCACACGACCACCGGCCGGTCGCCCAGGCCGTACCGCTTCCGCATCTCCGCCCGAGCCGCGGGATCCGGCCGGTACAGCTCGGTGTCCACACCGGACGGAAGGTGTTCCAACGCCGCCATGGGCCCGAACGCCGCCGAGAACCGGGAGCGCGTGTAGCGGCTGACGTAGGTCACGACGTCCACACCGGATCCGATGGCGCGCAACGCCTGCCGTGCCACCGGCAACATCGACCAGCCCACCTCGTGCCCGTGCGTGCACGCGACAGCGCGGCTCAGCCCGAGCGACGGCGCCAGCAACGCCAGCGGAGCCGCCGCACCGAACCAGGAGGCCTCGCACGACTCGGCGCGGGCGATGTCCCGTGCGCGGGACAGGACGTCCGGCGTCGGCAGCATCAGCGACGTGGGGTGCCGCACCACCGGGAACGGCTGCTCGGCGTCGAACTCCCGCGCGCCCTTCCACTTCGGCGCGTACACGACGAGGGAGTCCGCGGGCAGCCGTGTCGCCAGAGCGTGCAGGTAGGACTGGATGCCACCGGGGCGGGGCGGGAAGTCGTTGGTCACCAGCAGGGTTCGGCGCACGGGCGCAACGCTATCCGATGCTCGTTTTCAAGAACTCACGCCAGCCCGCCACATCGGCCGCGCTCAGGTCCACCGCGGACCTCACCCCGTTGCGGAGGTAGAAGTCCACGACGCCGCGCTCCCCCAGCCCGGACTCCAGGTACACCATGATCGAGTACGCCTGCTGGTAGGCGAGGTCGCGGCCGGGTCCGCTGAAGTCGGTGGGCACCGCCGACACGTCCGAGGTGAGCAACGGCGCGGCTTGGCGCAGCGACAGCCCGAGCCCGTGGAACGCCACCCAGTCCGCGAAGCCCTCCACGAGCCACAGCGGCGCCGAGTCCGACGTCAGGTCGCGCGTCGCGACGTGCGTGATCTCATGCCGCAGCAGCACCTTCAGTTCCAGCTCCGACAGCGCCGAGGCCCGCGTCCGGTTGAGCACCACGCGCTGCCCGGCACCGTCGCGGATCGCGACGCCGGCCATGTCCGCGAACGCGGGCCCGACGAGCGACACCAGCTCGGCTTCCGTCGCCGGAACGACCACATCCGCCCGTCGCCCCCAAGAGATATCCAATATATCGGCCACGCTGCGCACCGATTCGTCGAGCAACGCCGCCACCCGCGAAGCGAGTTCGGCGTCGCAGGAACTGCTGGTCACAGTGCCCGACGAGACCGTCAGCACGGTCTCTTTGCAACGATCGGTTTCGGTCGAGCGCAACTCAACGGGCCGTGTTGCAACGGTGACGCCCAGCAGGAACGTCATGGCGACGGTGACCGCCAGCAACGTCCGGAGGTGCTTCACCGGCGCAACGCTAGCCCTCGATGCGCCGGATCACCGCGATGGGACCGATGGCGTCGATCGGTGCGATCTTCACCGGCTGGCCCTCGGTCGAGGCGTGCACGGCGCGCGTGTTGTCGACGGCCATGGCGACGTGCGAGCGGCTCGCGTAGTAGATGATCAGGTCGCCGCCGCGGACCTCGCTGCGCGACACGGCACGCCCGACCCCGGCCTGCCCGCCGGAGGTGCGCGGGATCGAGACCCTCGCCGCCGCGTACGCCTTCATCGTCAGCCCGGCGCAGTCCCACTGGTCGGGGCCGGTGGAGCCGTACCTGTAGTCGTCGCCGCGCTGCGCCAGCGCGAAGGTGAGGGCGAGGCCCGCGGTGCCGCCGGGCACGCTGATCGCCGACCGGTCACCCGGATCGCGCAGCTGCTGCACGACCGGCGCAGGCAGTCGCGTCAACGCCGACCGCACCTCCCCGATCTGCGCCTGCAGCGCCTGGTTGCGCCCGTCCAGATCGGCCTTCAGCTTCTCGGCCGCCGCGGTGGTCTCCGCGGCACGGGTGCGCGCGGTCTCCGCCACCTGGTGCGCCTGGCGGGCCTTCTCGACCGCGCCGGACAGCCGCGCGAGCGACTCCGCCCTGTCGGTGGCGAGGATCCGCATCATCTCCAGGCGGTTCAGGAAGTCCTGCTGCGAGTCCGCGACGAGCAGCGCCGAGAGCTGGTTGAACCGGGCGCCCTCGAACGACGCCTGGGTGATGAGGTCGACCTGCTGGCGGAAGTCGTCCTCGTCGCGCTTGGCCTGCCGCTCGATCTGCTGCGCCGCGGCCACCGTCGCGGTCGCGCGGTCGAGCTCGGCCTTGCGCTGCACCAGGTCCTCCTGCGCGCGCAGCACTTCCTCGTTGAGCTTCGTGGCCTGCGCTGTCAGATCGGCGTAGGCGCGTGCGGGATCAGCCGGCTGCGCCGCCAGGGACACGGCCGGCGTGGCCGGGAGCAGCAGGGCCAGAACCAGGAAACCACGGGTGAACTTGCGCGACATGAGGTCGCCGATCCCCCTCGCCAGAACAAGACCGTCAAGATCGACGGCGTCAGGCTACCGGGTGATCAAACGCGCCCGAGACGGGCCAGCAACACGGCGGACGGCACCGGGTGCGCGCCGCGGCGGCGCACCGAGTCCGCGACCGCACGATCCGACGTCACGACCACCACGGGGCGCCCCTCGGGCTCTGCCGTGACCAGCGCTCGGATCACGTCATCGGCCAGAACACCGGGATCGCTGAAAAGGACGCGCACGCCCCGAGGCGCCGCCGCGGGCACGGCCACGACACCGGCGCCGTCGAACACCAGCGTCACCTCGGCACCCGTGCGCGCCGCGAGCACCGCCAGCTGGTGCACGAGCCGATCGCGCTGGTCCGACAGCGACAGCTCCGGATAACCGGTCTTCGTGACGTTGTAGCCGTCGACCACCAGGTGCACCGCCGGCAACGCCAGCAGCCGGTCCAGCGCCGCCGGGTCCTCCACGCGGCCCACGGTCCCCTGCGACGCGCTGGCGCCGCGCACGAGGTCGGCCGGACGTGGTCCCGTGCCTCCCAGGGCGAGCTCGCGGCGCAGGCCCGTCACGGCACCGTCGAGGGTGTCGACGAGCAGCGCGAGCCGCACCTCGTCCGCTTGGCGGGCCTCGCGGGCGGACTGCCGCGCCACCTCGGCGTCCGCGATCGCCCGCTGTGCTTTGCCGCGCTCGGTCTCGGCCCGTTCGCGTTCGCGGTCGCGTTCGGCGGTCAGGCGCTTGACCTCGTCCGCGGTGCGCTGCCGGATCTTCTCGACCTCGGCGGCCGCGGCCGCGGCGGCGTCCTTGGCCTCGCGCAGCTTCACGCCCTGCTCGCGCAACCGCTTGCGCAGGCGTTCGAGCTCGACTTCGGCGTCCGCGCGGACGCGTTCGGCGGTGCCGTCGAGCTGGGTGCGTTCGGCCCTCAGCCGGTCCAGCTCGCCTTCCAGCCGTTCGGCGCGGAGCACGGCGGCGTCCCGCTCGGCCCGCAGCGTCGCGTCACCGACCCGCCGCGACACCAGTTCCACGTAGTGCGGGGCGACCTCGTCCCCGGTCAGCACCGCGGCCGCCGCGGCGGTCACCGGGTCCGGTGACGTCACCTCCAGCGTCGACGGCCTGTTCTTGCGCAGCCACTCGACCACCGCGGTGCGGAAGTTCGCCGAGTTCCGCAGGCCGGCCACGACCTGCGTGCCACCGAGCCTGGCGCGTTTGGTGGGGGCGAACTTCGCCACCGGCCGCAGGTGCTGGGGCACGTCGACCTTCGCCATCTCGCCCAGCGCGTCCGCGCCCAGCTCGGCGAGCCTCACCCGCAACGGCTCCGGCAGGGCCGACCAGTCCACAGTGGATTCACCTGCGGACTCACCTGCCTCGTCGGCAGGCTGGTCGAACTCTGGCTCGGGCATCGGGTCTGGCACCCCCACAGGCTAGAGCCCCGGCACTCGAGCAGCGCACGGACGTGTCCGCCCTTCGGAACAACGATCAGGCAAAGATCACCCGCACACCACTCCAATGGAGCAACCGCAGGTCGCGCTACCGCGAACGACCACCTCCGGAAATTGTCAGACCCCGTCGCTAACGTCGGCGCCGTGACCGGACAACTGTCCTTCGACGAGCTCGGGACGCCCCTGCGCGACACGACGTTCGTCGTCTTCGACCTGGAGACGACGGGAGGGAGCGCCGAGGAGGACGCGATCACCGAGATCGGCGCGGTGAAGGTGCGCGGCGGCCAAGTGCTCGGCGAGTTCGCGACGCTCGTCGACCCCGAACGCGGCATCCCGCCGATGGTGGCGCAGCTGACCGGGATCACGCAGCTGATGGTGACGGGCGCGCCGACGATCAAGACGGTGCTGCCCGCGTTCCTGGAGTTCGCGGCCGGGGCGGTGCTGGTGGCGCACAACTCGGGCTTCGACACCGGGTTCATGAAGGCGGCCTGCGAACGGCACGGCTACCGCTGGCCGAAGCCGTCGGTGGTCTGCACGGTCAAGCTCGCCCGGCGCGTCCTGAGCCGCGACGAGGCGCCGTCGTGCCGCCTGTCGGCGCTCTCCGACCTGTTCCACACGGAGACCAAACCGACGCACCGCGCGCTGGCCGACGCCCGCACGACCGTCGAGGTGCTGCACGCGCTGCTCGAACGCGTCGGCAACGTGGGCGTGCACTCCCTCGAAGAACTGCTCGCGTACCTGCCGGAGGTCACCCCCGAACAACGCCGCAAGCGCTCCCTGGCCGCGCACCTGCCCTCCACACCGGGTGTGTACCTGTTCCGCGGCCCGAAGGAGGAGGTGCTGTACGTCGGCACGGCGTCAGACCTGCGCCGCCGCGTCCGGCAGTACTTCACCGCCAGCGAAGGCAGGCGGAGGCTGCGCGAGATGGTCGCCCTCGCTGTGCGCGTCGACGCCGTGGAGTGCGCACACTCCCTGGAAGCCGAAGTGCGCGAGCTCCGCCTCTTACGCGCACACCGCCCCGCGTACAACCGGCGCTCGAAGAACCCGCACCACGCCTGGTGGCTGGTCCTGACAGACGAGCCGTTCCCGCGGATGTCGCTGGTGAAGACCCCGCGAGAGGGGGCCCTGGGCCCGTTCCGCACCAGGAAGGCGGCCGAGGCGGTGGCCGACGCCCTGCTCGACGCCGTACCCCTGCGCTCGTGCACGATCAAGATCCCGGCGACGAACCAGCGCGCCTCCCCCTGCGCCCTGGCCGAACTGGACCGCTGCAAGGCGCCGTGCGCGGGCCGGCAGACGGTCGAGGAGTACTCCCCCGCCGTGGTGGCGGTGCGCGATCTGGTCGTGGGCCGCAGCGCCGCACCCCTGCGCACCCTCGTCGATCAACTGGGTGACCTGGCCTCGGCCGAGCGCTTCGAGGAGGCCGCCCGCCGCCGCGACCGCCTGGCGGGCCTCGTCAGGTCCCTGGACCGCGCCCAGCGCCTGGCCGCCCTCGCCGCACTCCCCCAACTGGTCGCCGCCCGCCCCGACCGCGAAGGCGGCTGGGAGTTCTCGGTGGTCCGCTACGGCCGCTTGGCCTCCGCCGGTGTCGCCCGCCGCGGCACCCGCCCGATGCCGGTGGTCGACGCCCTCGTCGCCTCCGCCGAGACGGTCATCCCCACCCCCGGTCCGCTCCGGGGCGCGCCGCCGGAGGAGACCGGCGTGGTGCTGCGCTGGCTCGACCAGGCAGGCACCCGCCTGGTGTACGCCGACGAACCGTGGTCGTCCCCCGCCGGAGCCGCCGCGGCCTGGCTGCCGTGGGCGGAGCAGGCCGCAGGAGCCCGGCCCATCCACGACCGCTGGAACTGAACCGCACTCCCGACTGCCCTTTGCAACGGTTGTTTGCTGTGGAGTGAAAGCTGCCGTTGCAAGGCCTCGACGGCGTCGGCTCGCTTCGCTCTGGCACCTTTGCCGCCGTCGCGTTCAGCCATGGCCGAACCTGGCTCTCAATTTCATCGCCGCCCTCTCCGCACCCGTGCTCGGTCCCTCCTAAGCACGCCCTTATGCAAAAGACGTTTGCGGACGTCCGCAAACGTCTTTTGCATAAGGGGTGTTGATGCAGGTCAGGGCGGTGGTTGTAGCCGATATATCAGTCGGTTTGTCGACAAAGCGAGGGGGTCGGCTGTGCAACGGGCGAGGGGCGACGTCTTCACGCCGGTGATCAGCCGGTAGGGCAGACTACGGGTGCTTGAGACACCGGAGCCCAGACCCGAGGAGGACGCCGTGGTCACCGCCATCGTGCTGATCCAGGCCGCCGCCGAACGCATTCCCGAGGCCGCGCAGGAGATCGCCGACATCGACGGAGTCACCGAGGTGTACTCCTGCGCCGGTGACGTGGACCTGATCGCGCTGGTGCGCGTCAGCAAGCACGAGGACCTCGCCGCGCTGGTGCCCGGCAAGATCAGCAAGGTCGCCGGCGTGCTGAACACCGACACGCACATCGCGTTCCGCAGCTACTCGAAGCGCGATGACGAAGCCGCGTTCTCGATCGGTCTCGACGACGCCCAGTAGGAACGGCGAGCCGGCGGAGCAGCACGGCCACTGGCGAACACCCCGGACAGCGAAAGGCCCCCGTGGAAGTCCACGGGGGCCTTTCGGTGCTTCAAGCCGAAGATCAGGCCTTCGGGTCGGACGGCTTGCCCGCGAGCTGGCCGGCCGTGTCCTCCGCGCTGAGGCCTTCGGTCACGTTCCGCCGGCGGCGCGCGTTCTGCAACGCCACGGTCTCCTCGACCGGGTCCGGCGACCACGTGCTACCCGCGACCGGATGACCGGCCGAACCGAGCTTGTTCATCTTCTTCGGCACCGACGCACCCTGATACGCCAACGCGATCGGATGCCCGTGCTCGTCCACCGGGCCCAGCGGCTGGTGGACCTCGATGAACTCACCATGCGGCAAACGCTTGATGATGCCCGTCTCCACACCGTGCTCGAGCACCTCACGGTCACCACGCTGCAGGCCGATGCAGATCCGGTAGGAGATGAAATACGCCACCGGCGGCAGCACCAGCATGCCGATACGGCCCATCCACGTCGTCAAGTTCAACGAGATGTCGAACTGATAGGCGAAAATGTCGTTCGCACCCATCAGCAACAACACCATGAAGTACGTGATCGCCATCCACCCCAGCGACGTGCGCACCGGCACATCACGCGGACGCTGCAACAGGTTGTGATGCGCGTAGTCCTTGGTCATCCTGCGCTCGATCCACGGATACGCCGCCGCGATACCGGTCAGCAACGGCAACCCCAGGATGAACGGCAAAAACGGCGCCGGAATCGTGTAGTTGCCCAGGTAGAACTCCCACGCCGGCCAGATCCGCACCAGACCGTCGGTCCAGCCCATGTACCAGTCCGGCTGCGAACCCGCCGACACCTGCGCGGGGTTGTACGGGCCGATGTTCCAGATCGGGTTGATCTGGAACACCCCACCCATGACCGCGATCACACCCACCACGATCGCGAAGAACCCGCCACCCTTGGCCGCGAACACCGGCATGATCCGCACACCGACCACGTTGGTCTCCTTGCGGCCCACCCCCGGGAACTGCGTGTGCTTCTGATACCACACCAACGCCAGATGCGCCGCGATCAACCCCAGGATGATCGCCGGAATGATCAGGATGTGCGCGGTGTAGAGCATCGGAATGATGTCGGTGCCCGGGAACTCCCCGCCGAACATCAACCAGTTCAACCACGTACCGATCACCGGGAACGAGATCAGCAACGCCGCCATCACCCGCAGACCCGTACCCGACAACAGGTCATCGGGCAACGAGTAACCCAGGAAACCCTCGATCGCGCCCAGCATGAACAACACGATGCCGATGACCCAGTTGATCTCACGCGGCTTGCGGAACGCACCGGTGAAGAAGATCCGGAACATGTGCACCACGATCGCCGCCATGAACAGCAACGCCGCCCAGTGGTGCACCTGACGCACGAACAACCCACCACGGGTCTCGAACGAGATGTCCAGCGTGGACGCGAACGCCCGCGACATCTCGATCCCACGCAAGTTCTCGAACGCACCGTTGTAGGTGACCTCCGTCATCGACGGATCGAAGAACAACGCCAGATACGTACCCGACAACAACAACACGATGAAGCTGTACAACGCGATCTCACCGAGCAGAAACGACCAGTGCGTCGGAAAGACCTTGTTCAACTGCTTGCGCAACCCCGAGGCCGCGTGGAACCGCTCGTCGGCAGCGTTGGCCGCCGCCCCTGCGACGCGCGCGGCCGTCTTGGCCGGCTTCGTCGGCGTGGTGATGGCACTCATGACTTCCGCTCCCAGAACGCCGGACCCACAGCCTCGATGAAGTCGCTGCGGGCTACCAAGTAGCCGTCTTCGTCCACAGTGATCGGAAGCTGCGGCAGAGGACGGGTTGCCGGACCGAACCGCGGCTTGGCGTATTCGAAGACGTCGAACTGCGACTGGTGGCACGGGCAGAGCAGCAGACCGGTCTGCTGCTCGAACAGCGACGTCGGGCACCCGAGGTGCGTGCAGATCTTCGAGTACGCGTAGAGGTCGCCGTAGTTGAAGTCCTCCTGGCCCGCGCGCTTGGTGATCGCCTGGTTCGGGCGCATGCGGATGAGCATGACCGGGGCGTCGGCCCGCTTGAGGGCCGCGACCAGGGCGTGCTCGTCGTCGCGCTCGGACTCGCGGAACGGGAAGACGGTCTCGAAGCCGCCGGGCTCGACGTCCTCGGGACGCACGAGGGAGACCTCGTGGAAGTTGCCGGTGTGGCGGCGCAGGTAGACCTTCTCGCCCTTTTCGGCCTTCCAGCCGGTGTGCCACAGCGAGTTCTTGGTCTCGCTGTCCGAGTGCGGGTTCTTGACGAGCGCGCCCAGCGGAACGGCGGCGACGCCCAGACCCAGCACGCCGGCGCCGAGGCCCGCGGTGCGCTTGATCAGGCTGCGGCGCGCGATGCCGCTGCGGTCACCCGCGTCGGCGAGCTCCGCGACGAGGGTGGCGCGGTCGACCTGGGTCGACGGGCCGTCGTGGCGCTGCTGCACCGCGAGCTCGTCCGGCAGGAACTTCTTCGTGTAGAGCAGCGCGCCGACGCCCAGCCCCAGCACCGACAGGCCGAGGAACAGGCCGATCAGCGGGTTGTAGAGGTTGTGCAGGAAGTGCGCGGTCTCGTTCGACGGGGACTCGTACTCCCACGGCCAGAAGAGGAAAACGCCGAGGAAGGCGATGCCCGACAGCGCGGAGACGAGGAACCACGCGGCCACCGAACGCTGAGCGCGACGCTCCGCGCGGGTGCCGGCGACCGGGAACTTCTCCTCGTAGTGGACGAGCTCGACGCCGTCCATCTTCGTGCCGAGCCTGACCAGCTCGTCCCGGCTCATCTCCGCGAGCTCTGCCTCGCTGGGCAGCTCGACCGGCTTGTCGCCGCTCATGCCTTGGCTCCGATCCAGAGGGTCACGCCGATGAGCGCGGCGATGCCCACGATGAACGCGATCAAGCCCTCGGACACGGGTCCGAACCCGCCCAGGGCGTTTCCGCCGGAGTTGTTCTTTCCGTCGGTGACCGACTTGACGTACGCGATGATGTCTTTCTTCTCTTCCGGCGTGAGCTGCCGCTCGCCGAACTTCGGCATGTTCTGCGGGCCGCTCAGCATCGCCGTGTAGATCTGCTCCTCGCTCACCCCGTCGAGGGCAGGGGCGAACTTGCCGGAGGACAGCGCGCCACCACGACCCGTGAAGTTGTGGCAGCTGGCGCAGTTGAGGCGGAAGAGCTCGCCACCACGGGCGGGGTTGTCGCCGCGCAGGGCCTCACCGGACTCGGAGGGCTTCTTCGGGCCCTCGCCACCGTTCGCGGTGATGTAGGCCATCAGCGCGTTGACCTGCTCGGGGGAGAGCTTCGCGGGCTTGCGGATGGCCTGCGCCTCCTGCCGCGCCATGGGCATGCGGCCGGAGGAAGTCTGGAAGTAGACCGCGGCGTCACCGACGCCGACGAGGCTCGGCCCGCGGCCCTCGACACCCTCCAGGGAGCTGCCGTGGCAGCTCAGGCAGGTGTTCAGGTAGATCTGCTCACCCTGGCGGACCAGGGCGTCCTGCTGCTGCGCCTGGGCGGTCTGCGCCTGGGGCGCGAAGGCGGCGAACAGCATGCCGGCGCTCAGCAGGCCGAAGCCCAGCGCGAGCAGTCCGGCGACCCGGCGGCGCAGCTTGGTGCGGGCGCCGCGGGGGCGTTTCGTCGTGGTGGTCATGGTGTGCGGCAACCCTTGCTGTCAGTTCGGGAGCTCGTGGCTTGGCTTCGTGCCGACCCAGGTCAGGGCACGATGTAGATGATGGCGAACAGGCCGATCCACACGACGTCGACGAAGTGCCAGTAGTACGACACGACGATCGCGGAGGTGGCCTGTGCCGGCGTGAACTTGCTGAGCTTCGTCCGGATCAACAGGTAGACGAACGCGATCAGGCCGCCGATGACGTGCAGGCCGTGGAAGCCGGTCGTCAGGTAGAAGACCGTGCCGTAGGCCGAGGACGGGATCGTCGTCCCGGCGTGGACCAGCTCGACGTACTCACCGGCCTGACCACCCACGAAGATCGCGCCCATGATCAGCGTCACGATGTACCAGCGACGCAGACCGAAGACATCACCCCGCTCCGCCGCGAAGACGCCCCACTGACAGGTGAAGGACGACGCGACCAGGATGATCGTGAAGACCGACGCGTAGGGGACGTTCAGGTGGGTGGGAGGCGGGGGCCAAGGTCCCTCGTTCTGGGCCTTCACCGTGAAGAACATGGCGAAGAGGCCAGCGAAGAACATGAGCTCGCTGGACAGCCAGACGATCGTGCCGACGCTGACCATGTTCGGGCGGTTCAGCGAGTGCACGCGCTGGCCGATTGAAGGCGCTGCCGTGGTCACGAGCAGCATTATTGCTTGCGCTATTTCCGTCCGCCCATCGGGTCCTGGGCAGATCATGGGTCGGCTGGGTCACACGCGGCTATCGCGAGGAGATCGACGAATGGGTTTGCTGAGCCGGTTGCGGGACGTGCTGCGGCGGGAGGCCGTGCCCGCGCTCTCGATGGACGACCCGTCGCTCGTCGTCGTGGTGGAGGCGTTCGACATCGCGGAGGCCGATTCGGCGGCTCTGGCGCGCTCCCCTCAGTGGCGCGCCGACGAGCTCGCCGTGCTCCGCCACCACGTGCGCATCCCCGCTGAGCAGGTAGAACGCGCGCGCGAACTGCTGGAGCCGGACGGCTGGGTCGTCGAGCCGGGGGAGGTGTCGCACATCAGCCGGGTGCAGAAGCTGGACGCGTTGCACTGCGCCCAGGAGCGGTCGCGGATGGCCTCGCTGGCGCAACGGCTCGGCGGCGACGCCCTGGGGTGGGACGCCCTGCAACCGGCCCGATAGCATCGCGGCGACCTTGGTCACTTTCTTCAGGACCGCAGTCGGCAGTCGCAGCGGAGGATCCAGAGATGAGCGCGCAGACCACGAAGATCCTGGTGTTCAGCCACCGGCCCGAGGTGCGTGAGACGATCATCACTGCGGTCGGCCGCCGTCCCGCGCCGGACCTGCCGCGGGTCGACTTCGTCGAGGTGGGCACGATCGCGGACGTCCTCTACGAGGTGGACAACGGCACCGTCGACCTGCTGATCCTCGACGGCGAGGCGCAGCCGACCGGGGGCATGGGCCTGTCCCGCCAGCTCAAGGACGAGATCACCGACTGCCCGCCGATCGTCGTGGCGGTGCGCCGCAAGGACGACCGGTGGCTCGCGACCTGGTCGCAGGCGGACGCGGTGCTGGTGCACCCGCTCGACCCGCTGGCCGCCGCCGAGACCGTGGCCGAGGTGCTGCGGGGCTCGGCTGTTCCCGTCGTCAAGGGCTGATCGCCATGAGCCAGCGCACCTGGCCCTCGCTGCTCAACCGCCTGATCGACGGCGTCGACCTGACCGCCGACGACACCGCCTGGGGCATGGACCGGGTGATGTCGGGCGAGGCGTCCCCGGCGCAGATCGCGGCGTTCGTCGTCGCGTTGCGCGCGAAGGGCGAGACGCCGGAGGAGGTCGACGGCCTCGCGACGATGATGCTGAACCACGCCCGCCGGTTCACGGTGGACGTGCGGGCGGCCGACATCGTGGGCACCGGCGGCGATCATTCCGGTTCGGTGAACATCTCGACGATGGCCGCGATCGTCACGGCCGCGGCGGGCGTTCCGGTGGTCAAGCACGGCAACCGGGCGGCGTCGTCGCAGTGCGGCACCGCGGACGTGCTGGACGCCCTGGGCGTCGCGATCGACCTGCCTCCGGAGGGCGTGCAGGCGACCGTGCGGGAGCTGGGGATCGGCTTCTGCTTCGCCCCGGTCTTCCACCCCGGCTTCCGGCACGCGGGTCCCGTGCGGCGCGAGATCGGCATCCCCACGTCGTTCAACCTGCTCGGCCCGCTGACGAACCCGGCGCAGCCCTCCGTCGGCCTGATCGGCTGCGCGCGGGCGTCCGCGGCACCGCTGATCGCCGGTGTGTTCGCGCGACGCCGCAACACCGCGCTGGTGGTGCGGGGTGACGACGGCCTCGACGAGATCACCACGACCACGACGACGTCCGCCTGGCTCGCCCAGGACGGCGTGGTGCGCACGGAGACGATCGACCCCGCGGTGCTCGGCGTGAAGCCGGCGCGCGAGGAGGACCTGAAGGGCGGCGACGCGTCCGTCAACGCCCAGGTGGTCCGCGACCTCGTGGGCGGCAGGACGGGGTCGGTGCGCGACGCGGTGCTCGTGAACGCGGCGGGTGCCATCGCGGCGCACGGCGGGTTCTCCGACGACCTGCACGCCGACCTGACGGCCTCACTGAGCCGTGCGGCCGACGCCATCGACTCAGGCAAGGCGGCGAGCCTGCTTAGCCGCTGGGTGGAGCTCTCAGCGTCTTTGAAGGGCTAGTCCTCGTCCCGGAGGCGGGCAGGCGCGCAACCCGTGCGGCTGCCCGCCTCCGGCGTCACAGGGCGAGTTTCGTCACGCCTCGTCGCCGGTGCGTGACCCTGCTGGCACGACCGCCGCACCGGCGTAGTCCGAGCGAGTGACGGGGTCGAGATGCGCGCCACGTGGTAACGCCGCGGCAACCCCCACCTGGAATGCTGGGGGTCATGGCCCTCCTCTACCCGGTGATGAAGCACGTCGTCGCGCGCACAGCCCGTCTTGTCTACCGCCCGGTGGTGGACGGTCTGGAGAACATCCCCACCGACGGCCCCGTCATCCTGGCGGCCAACCACCTCAGCTTCATCGACAGCGTCGTGATCCCGATGGTCGTCCCGCGCCGCGTGTCGTTCCTCGCGAAGGCGGAGTACTTCACGGGCACCGGCCTCAAGGGCTCGCTGTCGCGCTGGTTCTTCTCCTCGCTCGGCCACGTGCCGGTGCACCGCGGCAAGGGCCGCGACGCGCGAGCGGCGCTCGACACGGCCGCCGAGATCCTCGCCCGCGGCGACGCGTTCGCCATCTACCCGGAGGGCACCCGCTCGCTCGACGGCATGCTGCACCGCGGCCGCACGGGCGTGGCGCGCATGGCGCTCGAGTCCGGGGCTCCGGTCGTCCCGGTCGGCATCATCGGCACGGACGAGGTCCAGCCGGTCGGCAGCCGGTTCCCGAAGATCGTGCCGGTCACGGTCCGCTTCGGCGAGCCGCTCGACTTCAGCCGCTACGACGGCATGCAGGAGTCGCTGCCGGTGCTGCGCAGCGTCACCGACGAGATCATCTACCGCATCCTGGACCTGAGCGGCCAGGAGTACGTGGACGCGTACCAGAAGACGCCGGTGCCCGCCGCCGCGTAGTCCTGAACGCACGAAAAGAGCCCTTCCGCCGGCAAATCGGCGGGGGCTCTTTTTGTGCGATATGCGATGTATCACATATCGGATATCAGCGCTGGAAACGACAGAGGCCCCCTCCGCGCACGGAGAGGGCCTCGGCGAAATCCGGTGTGTCGGAGATCAGTCGTGGTTCGGGCCGGTGTGGTACTCGAACACCAGGCCGCCGACCGCGATCAGCACCATGACGATGGCGATCACGAGCAGCCACACGTGCCAGAACGCCACCGCGACACCCGTGGTCGCCGCCGCGGCGGCGAGACCGACCGGCCAGTACGAGCCGGGGCTGAAGAAGCCCAGCTCACCGGCACCGTCGGAGACCTCGGCGTCCGGGTTGTCCTCGGGCCGCACCTCGATGCGGCGGGCGACGAACCGGAAGTAGGTGCCGGTGATGAGGGCCAGGCCACCGGTCAGCGCGAGCGCCACCGTGCCGGTGGGCTCGACGTGGCCGGTCGCCAGGTGCGTCCAGTAGCCGTAGACGACGGCCATCAGGAACGAGAAGGCCATCACCAGGTCGAATACGCGAGCTTCGATCTTCATCGCGGAGCGTCCCTACTTCTGACCCGCGCCGGAGGCCTCGCGGGCCGTCCGGTCGGTGTTGAACGGGGTGGTCGTCGTGGCCAGCGGCGCGCACAGCTCACCGCAGTTGACCTGCGAGAGGGCCTCGGCCGTGGTGTACGGCTTGCCCGTCTTCCCGTTGACCTGCTTGCGCAGCTCGATGTACTTCTCGAAGTCGTCCTGCTCCAGGGCGCGGACCTCGAAGTTCATCACGGCGTGGTAGGAGCCGCAGAGCTCGGCGCACCGGCCGACGAACGCACCGGGACGGTCGATCTGGTCGATCTGGAAGACGTTGTCCTGGTTGTTCTTCTCCGGCTGCGGGAAGACGTCCCGCTTGAAGTGGAACTCCGGCACGAAGAACGAGTGGATGACGTCCGTCGAGCGCAGCGTGAACTGGATGCGCTTGCCGGCCGGCAGCACCATGACCGGGACCTCGCCCGAGGTGCCGACCGTGCTGACGACGCTGCCCTCTTCGGTCTTGTGGTCGGGGTACTGGAACTCCCAGTTCCACTGGAACGCGATGACGTCGACGTTCACGTCGGGCTTGCCCGACTTGTCCGTGACGTAGTTCTGCGTCACGGCGGTGAAGTAGAACAACACCGCCACGATCACCGTCGGCACGACGATGAGCACGATCTCCAGCGGGAGGTTGTACGCCGTCTGACGGGGCAGTTCCTCCGACTTCTTGCGGTGGAACACCACCGACCACGCGATCAGACCCCACACGATGACGCCGACGACGAGCGCGGCGATCACGGACCAGGTCCAGAGCTCCCGCATCGCTTCGGCCTGCGGCGTGACGGCCACCGGCCATCCGAAGCGCAGCACCTCGTCCGTGGAGCAACCGGTGGCCCCGATACCGACCAGGCCTACCAGCCCAGCGGTCTTCGCCAGCCGGGATGCCCTGGTGCCCTCCTTCAGGCCCACTGCTCGCCCGCCTCCTCGTTCCATGCCAACGGATCAAGCGGGAGCGTAGCCCAGCGCAACCGCGCTCACCCCTTGGGGGCACCGCCGCTGCGGTGCAGTTTCGGTCACACAGAGCCCCTTCGGCATACTGGGGACTTCCCCGTGGTCTTCCCCTTCATGTTTCTTGAGAGGTGCGAGAGCCTTGTGCGGCCTGGCAGGACTTGTTTGCCCCAGCGAGAACGAGGCCGAGAGCGCCCGCCCGGCGGTGGAGGCGGCGCTGCGCTGCATGCGGCACCGCGGGCCGGACGAGAGCGGCACCAGGCGGGTCGACGAGGTCGTGTTCGGCTTCAACCGCCTCTCCATCATCGACATCGAGCACTCGCACCAGCCGCTGACCTGGGGCCCGCCGGAGTCGCCGGGCCGGTACACGATCAACTTCAACGGTGAGATCTACAACTACCTGGAGCTGAGGGCGGAGCTGACCGAGTCGTTCGGCGCGGTCTTCCACACCGACGGCGACACCGAGACGATCGTCGCCGCGTACCACTACTACGGCCCCGCGGCGATCACGAAGCTGCGCGGCATGTTCGCGTTCATGATCTGGGACTCCGAGCGCGAGGTCGTCTTCGGCGGGCGCGACCCGTTCGGCATCAAGCCGCTGTACTGGGCGCAGGGCCAGGCGGGCGTCGCGTTCTCCAGCGAGAAGAAGATCCTGCTGGAGATCGCGTCCTCGATCGGCATCGTGCCGAAGATGAACGTCAAGGGCCTGCAGCACTACCTCACGCTGCAGTACGTGCCGGAGCCCGCCTCGCTGCACGACCACATCTTCCGCGTGGAGTCCGGGCACTCGTTCACGCTGGTCCCGGGCGAGTCGCCGAAGTTCGAGCGGTACTTCCCGGCGCACTTCAAGGTGCGCACCGTGCGCAGCGAAGGCGAGGCGAACGCCCTCTACGACGAGATCACGGCGGCGCTGCGCGACTCGGTCGCCAAGCACATGCGCGCGGACGTGACGGTCGGCTCGTTCCTGTCCGGCGGCATCGACTCGACGGTCGTCGCGGCGCTCGCCAAGGAGCACAACCCGGACCTGATCACGTTCACGACGGGCTTCGAGCGCCAGGGCTTCTCCGAGGTCGACGTGGCCGCGGAGTCGGCGGCGCTGATCGGCGTGAAGCACGTGGTCCGCACGGTCAGCGCGCAGGAGATGATGGACTCGCTGCCGCTGATCACGTGGTACCTCGACGACCCGGTGGCCGACCCGGCGCTGGTGCCGCTGTGGTTCATCGCCCGCGAGGCGCGCCGGCACGTGAAGGTCGTGCTGTCCGGTGAGGGCGCGGACGAGCTGTTCGGCGGGTACACGATCTACCGCGAGCCGTTGTCGCTGGCGGGCTTCGAGAAGGTGCCGGGCGCGCTGCGCAAGGCCATGGGCGTGGTCTCCACGAAGATCCCGCACGGCGTGCGGGGCAAGGACCTGCTGCGTCGCGGCGCCCTGACGCTGGAGGAGCGCTACTACGGCAACGCGCGCATCTTCCTCGACGACCACCTGCGCCAGGTGCTGAAGACGTACGACCCGTCGGTGTCGCACATGGACGTGACGGCCCGGCCGTACCGCGAGTCGCGCGACTGGGACCCGGTCACGCGCATGCAGCACGTCGACCTGTTCACGTGGCTGCGCGGCGACATCCTGGTCAAGGCCGACAAGATGACCATGGCGAACTCGCTGGAGCTGCGCGTCCCGTTCCTCGACCCCGAGGTCTTCAAGATCGCGTCGCAGATCCCCAGCGAGCTGAAGATCACCAAGGACACGACGAAGTTCGCGCTGCGCAAGGCGATCCGCGACATCGTGCCGGCGCACGTGCTCAACCGCCGCAAGCTGGGCTTCCCGGTGCCGATCCGGCACTGGCTCAAGGACGAGATGCACGACTGGGCGGTCGACGTCGTGCGTTCGTCGCAGACGGACCGGTACATCGACAAGAACGCGGTGCTGCGCCTGATCGAGGAGCACCGCTCCGGCGTGCTCGACCACAGCCGCCGCATCTGGGCGCTGCTGGTGTTCATGATCTGGCACGGCATCTTCGTCGAGGACCGCATCAAGCCGGTGGTGCCGGAACCGCACTACCCGGTCAAGCTCTAGCGTCGGAGGCCCCTCCGCGGAGGGGCCCTCCTGCGTCAGCGGCGTCCCTGGGCGCTGCACATCGCGTACGAGCTGACGACGGTCTCGGGCGACGCCATCAGCTCCAGGTAGCGGTCGAACTCGTCGTCGGTGAGCGGCAGCCTCGCGCGCACCAGGCGGGCGGTCGCGGCGAGCAGGCGGCAGCCGGCGGAGCCGCCCTGCCACTCCCGCACCTCGCGGGAGCCGCTGACGTCGTGCAGGCCGGCGTCGAGGAGCGCCCTCTCGATGCGCGCGCCCCACGCCAGTTCGGCACCCGCGTGTTCGAGCAGCGTCAGCAGGGCGTTCTTCACCCGCATGATCAGCTTCGCGTCGTCGGGAGCGGCGGAGAGGACCTCGAGCGGGAGGCAGTCGAACTCGTCGAGCACGAGCCAGCCGCCGGGGCGCAGCGAGTCGCGCAGCTTGCGCAGGACGGCGTCGCGCTGCGGGAGGTGGAAGAGCACCAGCCGGGCGTGGACCAGGTCGAACGCGTTGCCCGGCAGGATGTTGGACACGACGTCGTGCTCGAGCACGGTGACGTTGTCGCGCTCCTCGAGCCGTGTGACGTCGATGTCGGTGACCGTCACGTGGCCGGACGGGGCGACGACGTCGGCGAGCCAGTTCGCGACCGAGCCACCCCCGCCCCCGACCTCGAGGCAGCGCCAGCCGTTTGCGACGCCGAGCTGCTCGACGCGGGCGAACGTGCCCGCGTCGAGCAGGGAGCTCAGCGCGTCGAACTTCGGGTCGAGCGACTCACCGGAGTCGCCGAACAGGTACGTCCCCATTGTCCGATCATGGCAGGACGGGGGCGATCTCCTCAGCTGCTTCTTCGCCGAATGCACCGCGGATGCGGGCGAGGGCCGGGTCGCGCTCGAGCACCCACTCCTGCGTGCCGACGGTCTCGAGGACCTCGACGGCGATGAACGACCCCAGCTGAGCTGCGCGTTCGAGGCTCAGGCCGGACACCGTGCCGGCGAGGAAGCCCGCGCGGAAGCCGTCGCCGACGCCGGTGGGGTCGGTCTTCGCGACCTCGGGGACGGCGGGGACGTGCAGCGCGAAACCGTCGCGGTCGACGATCTCGACGCCCTTGGCGCCGAGCGTGGTGACGCGCCGGCCGACGCCGGCGAGGACGTCCGCCTCGGTCCAGCCGGTCTTCTGCAGCAGCAGTTCCCACTCGTAGTCGTTGCTGAACAGGTACTCGGCGCCCTCGACGAACGCGCGCGCCTGCTCCCCGTCCATGCGGGCGAGCTGCTGCGAGGGGTCGACGGCGAACCGGTAGCCGCGCTGACGGCACTCCTCGGCGTGGCGGAGCATGGCCGCGGGGTCGTCCGGGCTGATGACGACGAGCTCGAGGTTCTCGACGCGGCCGGCGATCGGCGAGAGCTCGATGTTGCGGGCCTCGGCCATCGCGCCGGCGTAGAAGGACGCGATCTGGCACATGTCGTCGTCCGTCGTGCAGACGAACCGCGCGGTGTGCGCGACCTCGGACACGTACACGCCGGACGTGTCGACGCCGTGCCGCTCGAGCCACGAGCGGTAGTCGTCGAAGTCCTTGCCGACGGCGCCCACGAGCACCGGCCGCACCCCGAGCACGCCGAGCCCGAACGCGATGTTCGCGCCGATGCCACCGCGGCGGACTACGAGGTCGTCGACCAGGAAGCTCAGCGACACGCGGTCGAGACGCTCCGCGACCAACTGGTCCGCGAAACGACCCGGGAAGTGCATCAGGTGGTCGGTCGCGATGCTGCCGCACACGGCTAGGGGCACGTCGAGTCCTCATTCCTTGTTGCGCTGGGTGACAGCTCACCCGGACGAGTGCAGCTGTGAAGACTACCGTTTGGTAGGGCTATCCCAGGTCAAGCCGTCCCAATACGGTCAGGGCGTGACGATCCCTGAGGCGACCACGATGAGTGAGCTGATCGACGACTGCGCGCAGCTCCCCTTCGCTCTGACCCACCCCGAGCACCCCCTCCCCGCCCCGCGCGCGGCCGCGCCGTGGCAGGTCGACGAGCGGTGCGCCCACCAGGTCGAAGGTCTCGCCGAGTACGGCGTCTGATTCCTGGTCCACACACGCGTGAGGCCGCGTTCCCGTCGATGCGGGAACGCGGCCTCATGCGTTGTTCGCCTTAGTGGAACGAGTCGCCGCAGGCGCACGACCCGCCGGCGTTCGGGTTGTCGATCGTGAAGCCCTGCTTCTCGATCGTGTCCACGAAGTCGATGACAGCGCCTTCGACGTAGGGCGCGCTCATGCGGTCAACGGCGACCTTCATGCCGTTGAAGTCGACCAGCGCGTCACCGTCGAGCGAACGCTCGTCGAAGAACAGCTGGTAGCGCAGGCCCGCGCACCCGCCGGGCTGGACGGCGATGCGCAGGTGCATGTCGTCGCGGCCCTCCTGGTCGAGCAGCGCCTTGGCCTTGACGGCGGCCGCATCGGTCAGCGTCACGCCGTGGCTCGGCGCCTGGGAGGTCGAAGCGGCATCCTGAGCGGTCGTCATGGCTCTCCTAAGAGGTCCTCTGCGGGCGGTCACCCATCAACAACACGGGCGTTCCCCGCCTTGTTCCGCTTCCCATGGTCCCACAACGGCACCCTTTGCCGCCCTGGGTGTCGACTGTCACGTAGACCACGCTCCGGCCGACCGATATATCAGTCGGTTCCCCGCGCTCAGCGCGACCACTGCCGCGCGACGTGCCTGGCCGTTGCAACGAGACTTTTGCGCGCGTCCGCAATCGACTTGTGCACGGAGCCGACGTGCTCGGAGACGGAGTAGGCGACCTGGACGCCGGCGGCGCCCATCTCGCGGCGGCCGACGCTCACCTGGCCCGCGATGGCGATGCAGGGGATGCCGCGGTCGGCGGCGCCCGAGGCGACGGCGGTGATGAGCTTGCCGCGCAGCGACTGCCAGTCGAAGCTGCCCTCGCCGGTGATGACCAGGTCGGCGTCGTCGAGGGCGGTGTCGAGGCCGGTGAGCTCGCGGACCAGTCCCGCGCCCGACGTCACCGCCGCGCCCAGGGAGAGGAGTGCGGCGCCCAGGCCGCCCGCCGCTCCGGCGCCCGGCACGTCGGCCACCGGGTGGAGGACCTCCATGGCGGCGAGCTTCGCTTCGAGGCGTTCGACGGCCTCCGGCGAGGCGCCTTTCTGCGGGCCGAACGTGTGCGCGGCGCCGTGCGGCCCGAGGAGCGGGTTCTCGACGTCGGATGCCGCCACAAGCGATATATCAGTCAGGTCGATGCCCGCGTCGGCGAGTGCGGCGAGCATGCCGGCGCCACCGTCGGTCGTGCCGGAGCCGCCGAGGCCGACCGTTATGACATCGTTGTCGGCCACAGCTGCCGCGATCAGCTCGCCGACGCCTCGCGTGGTGGCCGTCTCGCAGTACTCCGGGCGGACCTCGGCCGGGATGAGGTGGAGGCCGCACGCTTCGGCGGACTCGATGTACGCGACGCGGCGGCCGTCGGTGTGCACACTGCTGAGCCAGCGCGCTTCGACGGGGTCGCCGAGCGGGCCGGTGACGGTGCTGTGCCGCACGTCGCCCTCCGTCGCGGCCTGCAGGACGTCGACGAAACCGGGACCCCCGTCGGCGAGCGGGCGTTGGACGACGACGTCGTCGGGCTTGGCCTCGTGCCAGCCGGTGGCGATGGCGTCGGCGGCCTCGCGGGCGGTCAGGGTGCCGCCGAAGCAGTCCGGGGCGATGAGTACGCGCACCTCGCGAAAGGTACAGAAGGACCGCTGTCCTACCCTGTTGCCGTGAGGTTCCTGCGCCGCAACGCCGCCGACACCGAAGCCCCGGCCACCGAGCCGACCACCGAGGCCGAGTCCTCCCCCTCCGTGGGCAAGGGCCGGCCCACGCCCAAGCGGCGTGAGGCCCAGGGCAGGCGTTCCGGTCCCGTTCCGCCGCCTCCCCGCACGCAGCGCGAGGCGTTCAAGCGCATGCGCGGCAACAAGGTGAGCAAGGAAGAGCGCCGTGCCGCGGCCGTCGAGCGCCGTCAGCGCATGATGGCGGGCGAGGACAAGTACCTGCTGCCGCGCGACCGCGGTCCGGTGAAGGCGTACATCCGCGACCTCGTCGACTCGCGCCGCAACCTCATGGGCCTGTTCATGCCGCTCGCGATCCTGGTGTTCGTGGCGCTGCTGACCCCGTCGCTGGCCGTGCAGCGGTACGCGACGCTGGCGACGACGTTCATGCTGATCGCGATGGTCATCGAGGGCCTCGTGCTCGGCAGGCTCGTCACGCGCAAGGTGCGGGCGAAGTTCCCGACCGAGCCGATCAAGGGCATCTCCATCGGCTGGTACTCGTTCATCCGCGCGAGCCAGCTGCGCCGCCTCCGCGTGCCCAAGCCGCGGGTGAAGCCGGGCGAGGCCGTCAAGTAGGTGCGCGGGAAGCCGCGCAAGCTCCAGCTGCCGGAGAGGCTGCGGTGGAACCACAACGAGTGGTACCGCCGCCGGCTCCTCCGGCAGTTGCCGTCCGGGGCCGGGGCGGCGCTGGACGTCGGGTGCGGTCTCGGTGACCTGGCGCGGTCGATCAGGGCGGACGAGGTCACCGCGATCGACGCCAGCGCGCGCATGATCGAGCGAGCGAGTGCGACGAGCGACCGCGTGCGGTGGATCCACGGTGACGTGCTCACGCACGACCTGGAGCGGTACGACGTCGTCACCGCGGAGGCGAGCCTGCACCACCTGCCGTTGCGTGAAGGCCTCGCCAGGCTCGCGGCGCTGACGAAGCCGGGCGGCACGCTGGTCGTCGTCGGGTTGTACCTGACCGCGACGTGGGCGGACCGGGCGGTGGAGCTCGTGGCGTTGCCCGCGAACGCGGTCGTCGGCCTCGCGAAGGCCGTGCGGGGCACCGGCGGCTCGCCGCACGACCCCGAGATGCCGATCGTGACGACAGCTCCGACGTTGCCGGAGATCCGCGCGGCGGCAGCGGAGATCGTGCCCGGCGCGCGGATCCGCAGGCACGTGTTCTGGCGGTATTCGCTGGTCTGGCGGGCACCCGAAGTTCATTAGCAGCACGAACGACTTCGGCTAAGCTCGGAGGTATGAAGTTCCGTCGACTCGGCCGCAGCGGCCTGTCCATCAGTGAGATCTCGTACGGCAACTGGCTCACCCACGGCTCCCAGGTCGAGGAGGAGCAGGCCCACGCGTGCGTGAAGGCGGCGCTGGAGTCGGGGATCACGACCTTCGACACCGCCGACGTCTACGCCAACACCGCCGCGGAGTCGGTGCTCGGCCGCGCGCTCAGGGGTGAGCGGCGCGAGTCGCTCGAGATCCTCACCAAGATGTGCCGATCTGGCTAACTTGAGAGAGTTCAAGTAGAGCGGGTCCGGGCGGTGCTGCGAACACCGGCACCGGACCCTTGATCGGGAGAGGCCCCGACCCATGCAAGAGCCTAGTTTGGCGTACCCAAACGCACCCAGTCCGACCCGAGCGGAGCGCATCGAGCGCGGCGCGCAGGTCCTCATCCTCGGCGCTGTCGGCTGCGCGGCAGGCGCGGTCAGCTTCACGCACGTGCACGAGTGGTCGATGATCCACCTGCCGGCAGCCACCCCTGACGCATTCGGGTGGGTCAACGCCGCGGTCTCCGAGCTGGTGCCCATCGCCGCGCTACTCACCATCCGTCAGCGGCGCCGCAGTGGTCGCGGCACTACGTACCCGCTCGCCATCTTGGTGGGCGCGAGTCTGCTCTCCCTCGCCGCTCAGCTCGCCGTCGCGACTCCGAGCCCATCCGGGTGGCTGCTCTCATCAGTGCCGACGCTGGCGTTCATGGCCCTGACCAAGCTCGTCCTGTCTGAGCTTCCGGTCGTTTCACCATCCCCAATTGGGCAACCTGATGATGCAACCTTGTCGGAACTTCCGGAACAGTCTAAGGTTGCTCAAGTTCCGGTTGCTCAAGTTCCACGAAGGCGAGCACCGGAAGTTCCGGTCGTCGAGCCGAAAGCGGAAGTTCCGCCTCAGGCGCAGGCGCCGGTAGCGGAGCGAGTGACGCCGGAAGTTCCGGCCGCAGACATCGTGCCGATCGAGCAGGCCCAGGAAGGTAAGCGGAAGCGCGTGCCCTCCGATGTCTTGCGCGCGAGGGCGATGGAACTCCTCGACTCCCCGAGCAAGCCCACCAAGGCGGCAGTGGCCGCCGAGCTTGGCGTGTCCGACCGCAGGCTGCGCCAGGTCCTGAACGCAACCGATGGAGAGGAGAGGATCGGTGCCTGAGCTGAACGCCCCCAAGACGCACAGCCCTTCACCGCTGGGGATCAAGCGGGCGGTCGTGTACTGCCGCGCCTCGCTCGACATCACGGGCGAGCACAGCTCGGTGATGCGCCAGGAGGAGGCGTGCCGAGCTCTGATCGTCGCCCGCGGCTGGACGCTGGTCGACGTCGTGATCGACAACTCGGTGTCGGCCTACGGCAAGAAGGCCCGCAAGGGCTGGTTGCAGGTCGGCGAGATGATCACGTCCGGCGCGGTCGATGTAGTGGTCGCCTGGCACCTGGACCGCATCACGCGGAACATGAACGACTTGGAGCAGTTGATCCTGCTCAGCGACAAGCACGGCGTGGGTGTGGCCACCGCAACGGGCGACATCGACCTGACCACAGACGTGGGCCGCATGGTCGCTCGCATCCTGGCCGCAGTCGCCCGCGCCGAGGTCGAGCGCAAGGGCGAGAGGCAGCGCTCTGGCAACCGGCAACGAGCTGCAAGCGGCGGACGCACGGTCGGCATGAGGCCGTTCGGATACACGAGCGACCAGACCGACATCGTGCCCGACGAGGCCGAGGCCATCCGCAAGGCGGCCGACGACCTGCTCAACAGCAACGCCTCACTGTCGGGGATCGCACGCGAGTGGGCGGAGAAGGGCTTCACCACCTCCCAGCGCCGCAACGGGAAAATCACGACGTGGTCCTCCTCCGGTGTGAAGAGGGTGCTGACCAGCCCGCGGTATGTCGGCAAGCGGGTCTACCGCGGCGAAGTCGTCGCCGACGCGAAGTGGCCGGCGATCCTCACCGAGCCCGTGTTCAACTCGCTCCAGCACCTGCTGAAGATGCGAGGCAAGGACATGCGCCCGGCTGGCCTGCTCGCCAGCGGCATGAAACCGCTGAACCTGCTCACCAAGATCGCACTGTGCGGCGACTGCGGGGCGCCGATGCGTGCCACCACCCGCAAGGCCCGCAAGGATGCGGGGTGCACGACCAAGGTCTACGAGTGCAGCGCGTCGAGCAAATGCACGGTGATCGAGCGACAAGATGTCGACACGTTCATCGAGCGCGTGGCGCTGCGCCGCCTCATGCAGGCTGACGCGCCAAGCCTGCTCGGTAAGGCGGACGGCGGTCGCCTGGAGAAGCTGCGCGAGGAGCAGCTCACTGCCAGCACGCGCCTCAAGGAGCTGAGTGAGGCGTTCGCTGGCGGGCTGATCACCCTCGCGCAGCTCACGGCAGGTTCGTCCGCACTGAAGGCACGCCTGGAGGCGATCCAGGCGGAGTTGGAGCGGATGGGCAAGTCGCAGGTACTCGTCGAGCTTGCCGGCCGCGATGACATCGAGCAGCGCTGGTATGGCACGGACGAGGAGGACCGGCCTCTCCTGCCGATCGGCCGCAAGCGCGAGATCATCAAGGCGCTGATGCCGGAGATCCGGGTCAAGACGCCGGGCCGGGGCCTGAAGCCCTTCCTCGGGATCGAGAACGTCGAGATCACCTGGGCTGGCAAGGCGAAGTAGCTGGAGACACAGAAGGCCCCTCCCGAGACCGGGAGGGGCCTTCTTGCTGTGAGTTGACCGCATCCGGTGGACGTGCCCGCGGGTCCGCGGAACCAAATAGCGTGCAACCGGAACAGGGAAAGGCGGGACATCCAGCTTCGGATGTCCCGCCGGGTTCGATCAGCGCGAGGTCAGCTTGGCCACATTGCCCGAGTAGGGATGGATGGCCAGCTCCCAGGGGCCTCGCACCCAGATCACGTCGTGCTCAAGCCAGACGTCGATGTACCTGCTGTCCGGCGCGTTCGGCCGGAACCTGACCCGCGGTTCCTTGCCCAGGCCGATCGGCACCTCGTCGCTGGCCGCGACCAGAACCGCGTCGGATTCCTCCGGGCGGGTGGCGAGCCTGGCCTCCTCCGCCCGCCGGTCGGCGTACTCGACCTCGCGGGCGGCGATCTGCGCCGAGTCGCGCAGGCGGTCCAGCTTCTCGCGAGCCCAGCGGGGCAGCTTGTCCTCGCGGGCGTCGGGCGCCAGCAGGGCGGCGAGCTGACTCACGCGGCCATCCTCTCTTGCCCCGCGGGTCGGGGCGGCTCGGTGCTGAACAGGCGGCGCAACTGCGCGGCCTGGAGGTCGTTCAGGGGTGGGGGCGGGTGCTCGTCGAGGTAGTCCTGCGCGAGCCGGTCCAGCTCGGCGAGTGTCACGCCTCGAACGCCCTGTCCTGACGCAGGGCTTGGAGCAGCGAGGCGTATCGCTCCCCCGTCTCGACCTCGCCGGCCTCGTCCTCCGCCTTGAGGCGCTCGTAGGCGTCCGCGTGCACGACCATCTCGCCGAGCCCGCGCGCGACCAGTTCGTGGAGCAGGTCCTCGACGCGATCGAAGCCGCGGAGGCTCTGCGCGTTGCTGGTGAAGAAGGCGCGGCGGAACTTGCGACCCTGCAAGCGGAACAGCAGGGGCGTGGAGGCCGCCATGACCTGCTGATGGCGGAACTGCGGGTAGTGGCGCCGCTCCTCGGGGAAGCCGACGATCAGGAGGTCGCCCTCGTGGGCAAGCTCGGGGGCCTTGCGAGTGGTGGGACCGGTGTTCACTGAGCAGAACCGTCCTTAGTGGAGGGAACAGGGCTGACGGGCTGGGGGTCGAGCAGCTCCAGTGACCTCGCGATGACGAGGTGGAGCTCCAGGGAGAGGGCCTGCCCCACGAAGGTGGAGCCGAACGGGGTGGCCGCCATGTCGGCGACCCAGTCGAGGAGGTCGCGGATCACGCCGGCAAACCTCAGCGTCGAGCCGTCCGGGTCGTCGGGCCACGGCGACAGCGACGGCTCGCACGCCTCGTAGAGCGCGGCGGCGTGACGCTGAAGGGCGCCAACGACGTAGTTGCTGAGGTCCTCGAACTCGGGCTCGGCGCCGACCGGGCAGGTGCAGCGGATGGCTTCGAACCAGCCGTCCTCGTCGATGCCAGGCGACAACCAGGCCGCCCGGCATCCCTTGCAGCAGAGGATCACTGGCCGCGCTCCTCATCGACCTGGCGCTCGATCTCGTTTGCGACATCGCGAAGGATCGAGACCAGCGCCGCGTCGGAGTCCGCCTCCAGCGCTCGGCGGTCGAGGTAGCCGACGAGCTGGGCGGGCAGGTCGCCGACCGTGACGAAGAAGGGGACGCGGCGGTAGGGCGGGACGCTCACCAGCCACGCACCCGGAAGTCGACACTCTCGCGGAGCGCGCCCGGCGCGAAGCCGTCCGGCGGGAGGCCGCGAAGCTGCGCGTTCTGCCGGCGCAGGCCGTCGACCGCATCCACGACGCGGCACATGTTCGCCAGGCTCCAGGTCTGGCCACCGAGCGGGTTCTCACCGAGGTTGACCCCGACCAGACGCCCGATCTCCGCCAGGAGTCCGCGGGCCTCGCCGCCACGCTCGTTCTCCTCGTAGACGGCCTCCTGGACTGCCTCCAAGGCGCGATGGAGCTTGCTGCTCACGCGGCCACCTCGCACTGCGCCTCGTGTTCAGCGAGGGCCGTCTTTGCGGACTTGACCGCAGCCTTGGCGGCGGTCACGAACGCGAGATTGCGGCTAGTCTCGTTGCGCACCGCGATCCGGGCTACGCGGGTGAGGTTGCCCGTCTCCGACGAGAGCGCGAAGCGACGAGCCAAGCACGTCTGGCAGCTCACGCGGCCACCTCCGGCTGGCGGGCGGTGCGGGCGTTGTGCACTCGGCGCGACAGCTCGGTCAGGTGGAGCAGGCCCTCGGGGCACTCGTAGATCCGGTTCTCGCGCTTCATGCCGCGCCGAGAGGCCGGATTGTTCTGGTCTGCCCAGCGCTCTCGACGAGCGCGTGCACGGCCGAGAGCCCTCTCGGCGTCATGGTCTTCCGTGAAGCCTCGCTTTCCGCAGGGCTCGCACCAGACATGGGAAACCGTCTTGAAGCTGCTCACAAGGTCACTTCCAGAAGGGATGCACTCGGGCCGCCTCCGACAGCGGCCCGAGCGAGGGGAGAAAGGGACTACTGCTGGTCCTGCCCGCAGGTGCACCCGCGGACGGAGCATTTGCCGCCGTAGCGGGCCAGTTCGTGCGCGCCCTGGAGGTGGAAGCACTGATCGCATGCCGCGACCGGGACGCCGGGGTTCTTCTTGAGGCGCTCCGTGAAGGCGCCTGTGCTGCACAGCCGCAGCGACATTGACTGGCCGCCGAGCTTCGCCTTGGTGGCGAACTTGACGACCTCGGAGTCCGAGGTGAACGGCCCCCAGGCCAGTTGCATCTCGCCCGGACCGAAGCGGTGCACCCAGGCGTAGAACTCGCGGTCAGCGAGCACCTCGCCTACGCGCTTGATCACGGCTTTCGCTAGGGCTTCTGCGGACTCGTAGCTGCCGTCTTCCAGCACTTCCACGAGGGCCGCGACCTCATGCTTGCGAGGCGTGATCCTCACTGGGCAACCTGACCACTCAGGTTACCCAATCGGCCATGCCACCGTGAGGCGTGCACGACCTGAAGGTCCTTGGGGTCGAACGGGATGACGTGGGCCGACTCGGTCATGCGGACGTAGACCACGCCGCGGGAGACGTCGTTCACGATGCCCGTCGATCCGACCGGCGCCCAACCAGGAAACGCGGTGGACAGAATGCACACCGGCTCTCCCGAGACGAACGCGGGGACGCCTTCCTCGGGTGTCGGCGCGAGCATGATGTCAGCCGCACGAAGAAGAACCACGCCTCCGTTCTCAGCGCGGCCGAAGTAGTGCTCACCCTCGACACTGGGGATCTCGGCCTTCCCGATAATGGCGAAGAGCTGAGACTCAGGATGAGCACGGAGGACGACGTCGTCCCCGTCCTCGAAGGGCGGTCCCTGCGCGACGGGAACGCCTGCGCCGTCCGGGCTCTTGTTACTCACTGTTGCAGCTCCCTCCCTGTCGTCTCTCAGGTTACCCAATCGGACAGCTGTGGGCAACCTGATTGACGAGGGTTACACGAATTGCCGTCACTGGCGGGGGCGCTTGGGCGCGTCGAACCTGTCGTCAGTGCCGATGCCCCGGAGCATGAAGCTCAGCATCGCCAGGCAGTGCCAGGCGGCGTGCGCCAGGTGCGGCAGGCCGCTTTCGGGGTCCAGCTCCTCGCCAGCCCAGAACGCCAGCAGGTGGCGCATGCAGGCGTCGAAGCTCAGGCTCCAGGCGTAGCCGCGCAGGTAGTTGTGCTGCGAGTACTTCGCCGCACCGAACCCGGACGCCTCCGCCAGCACGAGCAGGGCTTTGGGGTCGAGGCTGCCCACCGAGGCCAGCTTCTTGCCCTTCTCCCCGCCAGTCTCCGACGTCACGCGGACCTCTTCGCCGCGCTTGATGATCGGCTCGGGCGGCGGCATCAGGCGGCCCTCAGTTCGCGCAGCTCGATGTACGGCGCCCACTCGGGGTGCCGGTTCACCAACTCCCGCGCGTAGCGGCTGGTGTAGGCGTCGTTCAGGGCGAACGTGCCCGGCGCGGCAGCCTTGCTGCGCTCCCACCGCATCGTCTCCCAGAGCATCTTCACCCCAAGCTTGCGCATCCCCGCCGAGAACCACTCGCCGGCGAGACGCTCCAGGGCCTCGAAGACCTCTGGGTTGTCCAGGTGAAACTGCTGGAAGCGCTCCTGGATGGTGTGCTGCACTCAATCCTCCTCGTGGCAGGCTCATCAGCGCAGGGATGCCAGCCCCACGGACCCGGCGCCGGCCGGGTTTCGCCTTACTTCCTCGCCTCGTTGAAGTGGCGGACCCAGAAGTTGGTCACCGTCGAGTCGATCACCAGATGCGGCACCTCGACGATGCGCGCGACGAGGTCGCGCACCAACGCTCCGTCCCCCGCCGCCCGCGCCAAACGCGCGAAGTCCTGGTACGCGCGCTCCTTGCGCTCCAGTAGCGGCGCCGCGCGCTCGCGTAGCTCGTCATAGGGCAGCGCCACGACGTGGCGCACGTGGGCGCTCATCGCCTCGTCGTTCACCAGCCGTAGGCGCCACACCTCCCGCGGTATGGCCGGAATCAGGATGTCGAGCGCGTCGAGGCACCCCTTGCACCGGTTGCGGTCGTTGCCCGCGTGGTAGATCGAGGACCCCATCGCGTTGGTCTCCGGGCAGTCCGGCGTGTAGCACAGGCCGCCGAAGTTGCCCCTCGTCTCGCTGGTCGTGGTCATCGCGCTCTCCTTTGTCGTGGCAGGCTCATCAGCGCAGGAATGCCAGCCCTGCGGACGCCTCACGGCGTTTCGCCTCGTTCATGCGAGGTGGTGGAGCGAGACGGCGTGGGGCTGCACTCGCCCGTCCGCGTAGTGGACAAAGACGTGCGCGCCCCTCAGCTCGTCGTCGCCCGCATCAGGGACGAGTTCTCGCGCCGGGGTGCATCCGTCCTCGACGATCGGCTCGTCGTAGCCACCGCTTCCGTCGAAGTCCTCCGCCGGGACCCACCGCTGACCACAGCAGTTGTCCTCGTCGTCGAAATCCAGGCCGATCTCACGAGCCCGGTGGTTGGCCTCCTCAGCGGAGGCTGCCTCGATCACCACGTGTTTCGTGATCCCGCGCTCCGAGTCGTACACATACCGCCCGCCCGTGTTGATCTGGCGGAACTCGTAGAAGGTCATGGACACTCCTCCTGGCAGGCTCATCAGCGCAGGGATGCCAGCCCTACGGACCCCCGCGGGGGTTTCGCCTCGATCAGTGCTCGGCGCCGGCCAGCCCCACCTCGACCAAGGACAGAAAGTGCTTGTCTCCAAGGTGGTAGGTCTCTGTGCGCCAGTCGCTGCGGTACTGCTCTCTCGCGTGCCTCTCGCAAAGCGGGCACAGCGAACCTCGCTCCACGCGAGTCGCGACCCCGTCGCAGTAGTCGCAGATCGGCCGAACTCCCAGGACCTCCGCCCGCGCGGCGTGACCCCAGGACCCCGTGATCAGTCGGGCCAGCAGTTCGGCCTGGTCTGCGTCGTAGGCCAGCGGATAGACCGTCGTGCGGTCTTGCTCGTCTCGCAGCCTGACGGCGAACTCCCGCAACTCGCTCATCGTCCACACTCCCTCTGTTCGGCAGGCTCATCAGCGCGGGGATGCCAACCCCACGGACCGTCCGCAATGGACGGTTTCGCCTGGTCATAACGGGTGCCACTGGTACTGCCTGATCAGCGGCATGGTGTCTCTCTCTTCGCGTTAGCCGACGAGCTGGTCCGCGGGGCCGCAGAACCTGTTGCCCATCACTTGGCAGATCCAGCCGGGGTCGTCCTCCTGGAGCTTTCTGAGGGGCACGACCGGCAGGTTCGTCATCGTCAGCCCCGCCACCAGGACGAGGGCAGACACCTTGCGCAGCAGTCGAATCGGCATGGCCGCATTCCTTTCGTTGCTTGGGCTATCTGTGGAAGTACTGCTCTTGGCGAATCGGCAACATCAGTGCCTCACCTCGCCGAAGCACGCGACCTGTGCAACTAAGTCACCCGAGACCGTGTCCAGGTCCTGAACCTGGATGCCGTCCGCATCTCTGTCCGCCCACGCCGTGCGGAAGTAGTGGGCGGATCGGGCATGGACGAGCTTCTGCTCGGGGTCGGCCAGCATCAGGAAGGCGATGCGAATGTCGCCGTAGGTCAGGTGAAAGTCCCGGTCGTTTGCGATGTCGACCACCGTGAAGGTGGTCTCCGATGGGGTTTCCGCCTCGTTCGCCAGGTTCAGCGGGTCCATCCAGTAGTCGGCCCCCTGGCTCATCAACTCCATGATGCTGCGGACGTTCTCGTCCGTGATGGCGCGGTGATCCTGGGCGGCCACCCACTCGTTGACCGTCCGAACCCGCAGGCGCCAGGCGTCCGCGTAGCTCTCTCGCTCCCATTTGCCCGGATCACGAACCGACACCTTGGCGGTGCCGTTGTACTCAGCACCCCGCGTGACCCGCAGGAAGGTGCCGGGCGCCCCGCGGAAGTTCGCGATCGAGTCACCCTCGTTGATCCGCTCGCCGGCCTCGTTCATCACTAGGTACGGCATCTCTTTCCTCTCACCGAATGGCAGGCTCATCAGCGCAGGGATGCCAGCCCTGCGGACCGTCCAACGTGGACGGTTTCGCCCTATACGCCCTCGAACACGCGGACGAACTCCTGCGCCGCGGACAGGAACTCCTCGTAGGTTCTTGGGACTTCGGTCATGAAGCGCTCGGGGTTGCCGACGCGGATCGTCGCCCACTCATTCGTCTCCCCGAGCCGGACGCCGAAGTGCAAACGCGGGTACCCAACGGGGTTGCCGAGTCGGTTGAGGGTCCGGCCGTCCTGCGATGGCCAGTCGACCGCGAACCAGCGGTCACTACTCGCGTTGGTCAGCTCGGGTAGCGTCGGCTTGCTGACGTTCATGTACGCGCCTCTCGGTTCATGGCAGGCTCATCAGCGCAGGGATGCCAGCCCCGCGGACCCGGCCCACGGCCGGGTTTCGCCTCATCTCGGATCGGGCTCCTGCCCCTGCGCGGCGTCGAACTCGCGCACCGTTCGCACCGCGACCCGGACGACGTCGTTGATCACGGAGCAAACGTCCCAAGCCGGGTCCTTGCCTCGCGTCGCAGCGACGACGCGCTCCAGGCTGGCGGGGCCGGCAACGACCGCCTCCCACACCGCGTCGGGCACGTCGTCCTCGCCCTCAGGCTCGGGACTGGCCTCGGGGGCGGGCTCGTCGGGAACCGACAGGAGTCCGGAGTCTGCGCGCACTTGCGCTTCCTCCTCGTGGCAACGCACTGCCCTCGATGCCTCCGCCTCGGCGTCGGCCTCGTCGTAGTAGCCGCCGATCGCCTCGACCTCCTCCCACGTGTCCCTGTCCCCGTGATCAGGGTTGGTCCAGGTCGTCCGCTTCTCGATCACGTAGCGGACCGCCAGGTTGTAGGCCCAGTTCCTGTACTCGTCCCGCTCGGACTTCAGGAGGTGCAAGCCCTCGCTCTGTCGCAGCTCGGGGTTGTTGCGCGTGGCGGCCATCCACCACCACACCTTGTTGGGCATCACGTACCAGATCGCCCACGCCCCGTCGCTCGGGCGGTCAACCAGGGTGACCGCCCCGTGAATCGTCTGTGCGTAGCGCTCGAAGATCCGCATTGCGAGCGGGCTGGAGTAGCGATAGGCGAGACGTCGCCAGGTGTCGGACAGCGGTCCGAAGTCGTCATCGACCGGGACGTAGTTGCGGCGGAGGACCGTGACCACGTTCGTCAGCGTGCCGCCGCTCTTGCGCGGGTTCTCCGCGTACTCGTCGTGCTCGATGCGGTAGCGGAACTCGGGAATCAGTGTGCTCGTCATGGGCTCCCCTTCTCATGGCAGGCTCATCAGCACGGGCATGCCAGGCCCGTGGACCGTCGTAAGTGGACGGTTTCGCCAGATTCATGGGGTGCGCACGCACACCCGGTACGTGACCCCGTTCGGGGTGGTCGTCTCGTACTGGTGGGCGCAGAAGACGCCTTGAACGGTCTCGGGCGAGATCCAGGCGACCAGGAAGACCATGCCGACCGCCAAGCCGACCGTGACGATCCAGACGGCCGCGAACACCATCAGGGCATTGCGAGTTTTCACTGGTACTCCAGGGGATTTGGCAGGCTCGTCAGCACGGACATGCCAGGTCCGTGGACGGGAGTTCGCTCCCGTTTCGCCGTGGTCAGTGCGAGAAGATGAAGACGCCACCGTCCGGTGCGTCGAGCGCGTCGTAGTCGCTCATGAAGAACTCGCGGGCAGCCGCATCCCAGTCGATGCAGCTGTACGGAAACTGCGAGGTGTCGACTCCGTCGCACTCCTCGATCCAGTCCCGGACGTAGTCCTCCGCGCTGTCAGCTCTCCCCTGATAGGAGTCCTGGAACTGCTTCAGGTGGTCGGAGTCGGCCGACAGGTGCTGGTTGGCGAGCCACGCGCCGAAGGCGTCGCGCTCGTCGTCGCCGAGGTCTTCGACCAGCTGCCAGACCTCGGCCGCCTGACCGGGCGAGCACTCACCCTTGATCAGGTCGCCGAACCCCTCCGAGTCGTAGCACCACAGTTCCTCGTGGGCCTCGACAATGTGGTAGGCCTGGGCCTTGCCGTTCGGCCAGTTCCTCGCGCTGTCGATCAGGCTGGTCCACTGGTCCATTTCGGCGTAGGTGTCCGCCTCGTCCGCGTCCACCCATTCGCCGACCAAGAATCCGCCGTTGTAACAGCCAATGCAGCCGATCCAGACGCGCGGCATCTCGTTCATTGATTCCCCTTGGTTTTGGGCAGGCTCATCAGCACGGGCATGCCAATCCCGTGGACCGTCCAGTCAGGACGGTTTCGCCAGTCAGGCCGCGTACAGCGCGGCGTACTCGCGGCGCCAGTGGACCCACGTGGTCGCCTGCACAGCAGCGGGCGACAGGTCGGTGCCGAACTCCCGCGACAGGATTCGGGCCGCGCGGCGGTAGACGTCGCACACCTCGTCGTAGGCACCAGCGCGACCCAGGAGCACGCCGCGCACCTTGTCGCCCAGTACGCGGCCTGCCGCGATGTCGATCGCGTGCCGGTCGATCACAACCGCACGAGGGTCGGTCGGGTCCGCGATGGTGCGCCAGAACGCACGCACCTTGGGGCCGCTGACGACAACCTCGGGGTCCTCCCCCGCGATGATTCGTCTCGCCTTGTCCGCGTTGAGCCCCAAGGTCTTGATGGGACGTCCGGCGTAGGCGTTCTGCGCCTCGATCACGTTGCGCCGCCACGAGAGTTGGGGAGACAGCACCGCGATCACAGCCGCCGCCCGCACGGGGTCCTGAGGGTCCAAGCTTTCGGCGATCTCTCGTGCAGTTGCGTACCAGCCGCGCCCTTCCACTCGATCATCCGTGGTGGCAGCGCGGTAGATCCGGGTGATGTTGCGGACGGACACCTTCACGTCGGGCATGGATGTTCCTTGGCTGTGCGTGGGGAAGGGGGTGTCGCGATGCCTGGCGCGCTCGGGTAGACCGGCGACAGCTCAGGTCGTGGGCAGGCTCATCAGCACGGGCATGCCAATCCCGTGGACCGTCCGATCAGGACGGTTTCGCCGGTCCCTACAGAAAGTTCTCGTCCACGTACTCGCGCGCCCGGCTCCGGGCGAGGGCCTGGGAATCCTCCGATTCGTCGGAGACTGCCGCGTGCAGGTCTCCGTGCGTGTCGTACTCGTCCGTGTCGTTCTTGGCGTGCCCGATCAGCCACGTCTCCGCCGCCTCCCGGAATCCGAGCAGCACCAGTCCTCTCGCGATGGCATCCGCCTCACGACAGGTGAAGCTCGAACCGCACTCGTAGGCAACCTCGCCGTCGCCGAACACGTCGGCCATCTCTGCCATTGCGCCAGGCTGAGTCGTCGTCGCAGTCACGCGCATTTCCTCTCTCATGGCAGGCTCATCAGCACGGGCATGCCAGTCCCGTGGACCCCTCGCGGGGTTTCGCCGGTTGGTCAGACAGACAGGGGCAGGGCAGGCTGCGCAGGGTCGTAGACCCACTTCCGCCACGCGGCCAGCACGGTGCCCTGGATGTGCTCGGTGATCTCGCGGAAGCTGGTGTTCGTGATGGACGTGGCGCTCTGGAACTCCCAGCAGGCGGGGATGTAGCCGTAGAACATCTCGCGCAGTTCATCGTCGGAGACGCCGAAGTCCTCCCAGCCGTCCCCGCCAGCCCACTTGTCCAGCTCGCCGATCAGGTCGCTACGCAGCCACTCGTCCCACGCGGCCTCACGCAGCTCCCGCTCGTACTCGTAGAGCTTTTCGTGATCCAAGATCGGGTAGTCGGCGATCCTGTCGACGCACTCGACGATGTGCTCCAGCCACTCCAGGCAGGTGTCGATGTCCTCACCCAGATCGCCCGGCAGTTCGCCGAGCTGGACCCGTGCGTGCCCCTCGCCTCCACGCCCTTCAGTCCTGGTTTCCACCCCAGGGGTGCCTTCCAGGGCGAGCACGTTCGCCGCGTCGAATTCGCTCCCGTGGTGGTCGCTGTAGCTGACCAGGGTCACGGTCACGGCGTCGTAGTCGTACGTCTCCGCCCCATCGCTCATGATCAGCTGGGCGAGGTGGTCAGGCTCGATCTTCTCGATACCCATCCCGTACTTGTCGGTGCTCATTCTGATCACGTGGGAGTCAAGAAGCTGCCCCCACAATTCCATGGCGCGCTCGTACTGCGCCGGGGTGTACGTGCGGTAAAAGCGCATGATCGTGCTCATGTTCAAGGCTCCAGATTCCGTCGATTGATGACCTGAGCCAGGGGCCATGCGGAACCGCACGCACCCCTCGACCGGACATCAAGCAGCGGTTCTGTCCCTGAGTTCCTGCTCCGCGTCTTCGCGGGTCCACTCGAAGTGGTTGTCCTCTTCCTCTTCCGAAGAAGATTCCCCGTGCTCGACGAGCCACGTGACGGCCTGTTCCTCGTATCCCATGAGGAAGAGGACATTCGCCAGTGCGTCCAGCTCACTGCACGCGAGGGACTCGGACACGGATGAAGCGAGCATTCCGTCCGCCCATGCGTCGCCGAACCTGTCGAGTGCAGCGGCGAGTTGGGTGGTGATTGCAGGCATTGAGGTCTCCCATTGTCCAAACAACTCAAGTTACCCAATCGGGCAGAAGAAGGCACACTTCACCCCTGTGAAGTGACTTCGCCCTTGCGTCTGTCGCCGCTTCCGAGGCATGGCCATCCCGAAGATGGTCAGCGACAGACTGGCCTCTCAAGTTACCCATTGAGGCCTAAGAATTCCGCAGCATCGTTCCTGCCTGGGCTCCGCATGTGATGTGTCGTCCACGCACTTCCCAGGGGTATCGGCTGGCCCATCCACGTGCCCCCCGAGGGGGCTAACGGGCTGCCCGTATGCGATGCCGCATTTCCGGTTACACGCTATTTAGTTCCCAAAGAGCAAGCCTGGAGTGGCTAGCTTGAGGGATGCTCCGGACTTAGCAGCCATTTCTGGCGACCAGTATCCGGTCCCTCTCTTTCGTGCTGTGTCAAACCTTAGCAGGTCTGATCTGAATTCGCAAGTTACCCATTCGGAGCGCCGCTTGGTTCTTCGGTCTGCGGTGCTTTGCCGTGCCGTTCGCGCTCGCTTTGGCTTGTCTTTGCAGGTCAGACGGTCAACCTAACCCCCGCCCGTTGCGGAGTGATCCAACCAGCTTCACGCGGTTTCCCGTGCGCTGCCTTGACTTTGCCTGCCCGATTGCGTCCGGCGTGGCTCGCTGTGTGTTGCCATGAACCCTAGCGAATCGTCGCCCGATGTGCAACTTGCGAATTCAGTTCTCAAAGACCGTGTGTCCAGGAAGCCCGTCCCCTGTGTTCCGGGGGCTTCGTTCCTGACACCGAGAAATCTACCAGGTTGCCCATCGAATACCAAATCGGATTTGTTTTCCCAGGTCAGAACGGGTGCCCTCAGGTTGCCAATTCCGATATCGCCTGGTCGCAGCGATGAAGCGCATAGAGGGGCCTGAGAGCGACGTAGACGCGCGCTACCGCCTGCCCGGTGTCCTAACTCCCCCTGCCAGCACGGGCGATCTAAGCCCATATCAGCAGGTAGAGAGGCCAGAGTCGGCCCTGATCATGCACGCTGACCGGTCGCGCTGGCAGCCCGTCCCGCCGTCCCTTTGCCTGGTGTGACGTGGGTCACCGGTTGCCTGCCTGCCTGGTCAGAAAGAGGAACCGCGCACGGGCAGCGCGCGGGGATACATCACCGCTTGCCGTCCGTATACCCCATGGGGGTATGACCCCTTGTGAGCCCGAGCCGGCACCGCCATGTCTTAGCGCCTGAGGTTCTGCCACGGTTCCAAGGTCGCTCGCAAGCTTACGAGCCGAGGCCACGCTCTGTGTCGCCGCTGCTCAGGCCTGACATCGAGCCTTCCCTGCCGGCCTCGACGGCGGACAGAATCTGGTGATTTCCCGCTGGTGGAGCTGTCGCCCCGCGGCGGCGTAGGCAAGCCTCCACGCAGGCCTTCACCTGGGCAGACCCTGCCGCCGGGTGGAGCTCCAGCCTCGACTGGCCTCCGACGCCCTCCGCAGAATCTGGCGCTTTCGGCCGCCGCTAACTGGCCGGCGAAGGCCCGTGGACCCCGGAGGGGTCCCAGCCTGAACTCCCGCTGGCGATGTCTCAGGGTGCCCCTGCGGGGCACCAGCCTTCAGGCCGACGCCTTCGGGCGGAGCCCCCATCACCTTGCCGCCGCTGCGTGCCCGACAGGGCACCCGGCCTCCTCAGCTCCTCGCCGTTGCACAGCCTGACGGCTGTGACTCAGGTTACACATGAACGTGGTTCTACGACCATGATCATCAGCCGTATTACTAGTACAAGCCTGATGGGCTGGATAAAGCCTGAAGGCTTCAGCCTCTATCGAGGCTGACGGAGATAGCACTTAGCCAGAAGGCTTAGGCCCCTGTCGGGGCCTCCTGATCAAGACCATCAGGCAAATCCAAAGCCTTAAGGGTATCTCCCTTTCAGACCGCCTCGGGTCGGCAGCAGGTCCTCCTCTCCCTGCATTACGTCGTCGAGGCTTTTTCTTCCACGTCGTGAGGCGGTATTCGCCATGCCCCAGTGGTCCGGTTCTGACCGGCGTAGTCGCCTCCCGGCTGACTGGGTTCGCATCCGCGCTCGCATCTTGCGACGCGACGGTTTTCGCTGCACGCACCTCGACAACGACGGGGAGCGGTGCGCAGAACCGGCGAGCGACGTGGACCACGTTCTGCCCGGTGACGACCACCGAGACGCCAACCTCACCTCGCTCTGCGGGTGGCATCACCGGCAGAAGTCCTCCAAAGAAGGGGCGGCAGCGAAAGCTGCCAACTGGAGGAGGCAGAACGCGAAGTTCCGGCGCACGGAGGAGCACCCCGGCCTCCTGTGAATTTCCGCGGTCGAGGTCGCCGGCACCTCGCCCGCACCAAAGGTGCGTAGCTCAGCGGAACAGAGCAGCGGTCTCCAAACCCGTGTTGCGCAGGTTCGAATCCTGCCGCGCCTGCGCGCAAAGGCCCCGTCAGCGAATCGGCTGGCGGGGCTTTTTGCGCGCCCTCCGATTGGAGTTGAGCCTTTGTCCTACCTCCTGGCGCCCGCGCTGGTCACCCTCCGAGCGCAGTTCGATCAGAAGTTCCCGAACCGGAGCAAGGCTTCGGACGGCTGGATCGGCGACGCGGCTCACCGCGCGCAGGGTTCGGCGAGCGACCACAACCCGTGGGTCGTGATCGACGGCCAGGCGTACGTGACGGCGCTGGACATCACCAATCACCCGGCGATCGGGCTGGACCTGAACGCCTTCACGGACCAGCTCCAGGTGGCCTGCCGCGACCAGGGCGAGAACCGCCTCAAGTACGCGATCCACCGGGCACTGCTCATGGACACCCGTCCGCAGTACAGCCCGTACAGGTGGACGCAGAGCAGCGGGCACTGGTCGCACGCGCACTTCAGCGTGCACAGCGACCGGCGACTGCTCGACCCGCGGCCGTGGAACATCCCGATGCTGACGGGTACCAGCGCTCCGGCGCCGGCCCCTGCTCCTGCGCCGCCCAAGCCTGCTGTTCCGGCCTGGCCCTTGTCGGCCGGTCACTGGTTCGGCGACTGGCGCGGCCCGAACGCTCAGCACGGCGGTGCACCCGGCTCCCAGTACGACTGGGAGCGGCCCCACATCCGGGCCATCCAGGTCAAGCTCCAGCAGCTCGGCCTCGCCCCCGGCCACGCCGGTTGGGCTGACGGTCGTTGGGACCCGGCCACGACCGACGCGATGGCGGCCTTCCAGCGGAAGTACCGCGCGAACCAGACGACGATCTGGGGCAAGTGCTACAGCGACGACTGGCAGCACCTCTTCAGCCTCTGATCGACGCGACCACGCCCGCCCTGCCCCTGTCGCGGGGCGGGCGTCTTCCCCCTGCGAGGAGGTGATCGAGTGCCCGGCCCCGTTCCCGAACGTGAGGACAACCTCGCCCGGCCGCGTGAGCGGAAGGGCGGCGATGCCACGCCGGTTACCCGCGGAGTCCTGCGCTCGGTCACCGTCCCGCACCCAGACAAGAACTGGCACCCGATCGCACTCCGCCTCTACAAGGCGTTGAGGACCAGCGGGCAAGCCGACTTCTACCAGGACAGCGACTGGGCCTTCGCCTACTCGCTGTGCGAAGACCTCTCGTACTACAAGAACGCGCCGGGTGGAAAGCGGTCGGGGCAGATGCTCCAGACCATCTACTCCGCGTTCGAGCGGCTGCTGGTCTCCGAAGGTGATCGCCGTCGCGTTCGCATCGAGCTGCACGAGCCGGAAGAGGAAAGCACCCCGGCCTCCGTGACGGCCATCGCCGACTACCGCAAGGACCTTGGCCTCGCCTGAGCCTGATCTGCCTCCGCGCGGTCCCCCGCCCGAGGAGGCACATCGTGGCGACCACGCCCTTGACCGCCGAGGAGATCGACGCCCTTGAGCCGTCGTTCCTCGGCCCCACCTGGATGCGCAATCCCCTGGGCGCTTGGGAACTTCCGCAGTTCACGCTCGGCTGGCAGATCGCTGGCTGGTGCGCGGAGTACCTGCGCGCCGAGGACGGCGGCCCCTGGAAGTTCACGCCGGAGCAGCTCCGGTTCGTCTTGTGGTGGTACGCGGTCGACAAGAACGGCCGCTTCATCTACCGCAAGGGTGTCCTTCAGCGCATGAAGGGCTGGGGCAAAGACCCTTTGCTCGCAGTGCTTTGCCTCGTCGAGCTGGTCGGCCCGTCGCGGTTCTCCCACTGGGACCCCAAGACCAGCGAGCCGGTCGGCGTCCCGCACCCGCAGGCGTGGGTTCAGGTCACCGCGGTCAACCAGTCGCAGACCACCAACACGATGGCGCTCATCCCTTCGTTGATGAGCGACCGGTTCAAGCAGGTCTACCGCATCAAGGATGGCGCGGAGCTGATCCGGGCCAACGGCGGCAAGGCTCGCCTTGAGGCCGTCACGTCGTCCTACCGTGCGATCGAGGGCAAGCGGACCACGTTCGTTCTGCTCAACGAGACGCACCACTGGATCGCCGGCAACAACGGCCACAAGATGTACGAGACGATCGACGGCAACGCGACCAAAAAGGACTCGCGCTACCTCGCGATCACCAACGCCTACCTGCCCGGCGAGAACTCCGTCGCCGAGAAGATGCGCGCCTCGTTCGAGCAGATCCTCGAAGGCCGCGCCGCCAAGATCAGCTACCTCTACGACTCGATCGAGGCTCACCCGAAGACCCCGCTGACGCCTGAGGCGCTGCGGATCGTCATCCCCAAAATCCGGGGTGACGCGGTGTGGCTCAACGTCGATGCGATCATCGAGTCGGTCCTCGACCTGACGATCTCGGCCAGCCGGTCCCGCCGGATGTGGCTCAACCAGATCGTCGCCGAAGAGGACGCGCTGTACGGGCCGGCCGAGTGGAAAGCCTGCGAGCGCGACGACTTGGTGTTGCGCCCCGGCGACGAGATCGTCCTCGGGTTCGACGGCGGCAAGACGGACGACGCGACCGCCCTCGTGGCGATTCGGGTCGCCGACATGGCGGCGTTCGTCATCGACCTCTGGGAGAAGCCGGACGGCCCGCAGGGCGAGAACTGGGAAGTCAACCGCGAGCTGGTCGACAGCCGCGTGCACGAGACCTTTCAGCTCTACGACGTGAAGGCGTTCTACGCCGACGTCGCGCTCTGGGAGTCCTACATCACCGACTGGGCCGCCGCGTACGGCGAGGGCCTGGCCGTGAAGGCTCCCGGCACCAACGCCATCGCCTGGGACATGCGCGGATCGCTTCAGCGTTCCACCCTGGCGCACGAGCGGCTCATGCGGTCGATCCTCGACGCGAAGCTGGTCCACAACGGGGACCTGGCGCTCAAGCGGCACGCCCTCAACGCACGGCGCCGCACCAACAACTACGGCCTGTCCTTCGGCAAGGAGAGCGCCGACTCTCCGCGCAAGGTCGACCTCTACGCGGCGCTGATGCTCGCACACGAGGCCCTTTACGACCTGCGTACGCGCGGCAAGAAGACCAAGAAGCGCACCGGGCGCGGCTACTTCATGTGAGGTGATTTCCCTTGGCCAGCACGAGTCCCGCGTCCCTCGCGAAGCAGCTCCTCGGCATCCTCTACAAGGACAAGCCGCGGCTGGATCGGATCGACGACTATCTACACGGCCGACACGACGACCCGTACATGCCGGAGACGGCGGACGCGGAGTACAAGCTGCTGGCCCGGCGGTCGGTGTCCAACTGGATGCCGCTGCTCGTCGGCACTCCGGCGCAGGCGCTGTGCGTGGACGGGTTTCGGCGCGGTCGCCCCGGCGAGCTGCCCAAGGGCAACGACGGGGCGGGCCTGCCCGAGTGGGACCACTGGGAGCGCTCGCGACTGGGCGGCCGGCAGTCCGCGATCTACCGCGGCGCGCTGAGCTACGGCCACGCCTTCGCCCTGACCGAGAAGGTCAAGGGCCGCGTCCGCTCGAAGGGCCTGTCGGCCATGAAGACCGCGGCCCTGTTCGAGGACCCGGCCAACGACGAGGTCCCGTTCGCCGCGCTGACGATCATCCAGTCCCCGCGCGGAGACGAGCGAGGCATCGCCCGGCTGTGGGACGCGCGCAACGAGTACCGCGTGACCTTCAAGTCCCTGTCCGACTTGGACAGCGTGAAGGTCCAGAACGGCCGTCGCCACGGCTCGTCGGAGTGTCCGATCACCCGGTTCGCCGCACTGGTGGACCTGGAGGGCCGGACCATCGGCGTGATCGAGCCGATGATCGAGTTGCAGGACCGGATCAACCAGACGGTCTTCGACCTGCTCATCGCGCAGACGGGCGGCTCGTTCAAGGTCCGCTACGCCTCGGGCATGGCCCCGCCGGTCAAGCGGGACCCGGAGACCGGCGAGCCCATCCTCGACGAGAACGGCGCCCCGCAGCCGTTGCCGGTCAACCTCAACGCGAAGCGGTTCCTGTTCAGCGACGACGCGGACGTCAAGTTCGGCACGCTCGACGAAACGCCCTTGGGCGGCTTCATCGAGAGCATCGACATGAGCATCCGCCACCTGGCGGCCGTGTCGCAGACTCCCCCGCACCACCTGCTCGGGCAGATCGCCAACCTGTCGGCCGAAGCCTTGCTGGCCGCGGAGACCGCGCTGTCGCGCAAGATCGAGGAGTTCCGCCGCGTGTTCTCCGAGGCGTGGGAACGGGTCTTCCGTCTCGCCGCCGAGCTGGCTGGCGAGTCCGCGTCGGCCGAGGACTTCCACGGCGAGGTCCTGTGGCGCGACATGGAGCAGCGCTCGCTGGCGCAGTCCGCGGACGCCCTCGGCAAGCTCGCCGACCAGCTCCACGTCCCCAAGCGCGGCCTGTGGCGGCGCATCCCCGGCGTCACCCAGAACGAGATCGACGACTGGGAGGACCTCCGCGAGCAGGAGGACGCCGAGCTGATGCTCGCCGCCTCCGTCCGGCGCGCGACGGCACCTCCGGCCCCGGTCGAGTTCTCCGACGCCCCGGCCGCCTGACTGAACAGGGGGTGACCCACTGACTGCCCCAGCGCAGCAGGCGCCGGAAGCCGACGCCGCAGCCATCGCCTACCACCTAGCCCTCAACCAGCTCGGCGTCGCCACGATCCAGGACGCCCTGGAGCTGTGGTCGAGGGTTCCGCCGGCCAGGACCACCGCGCTCAGCGCGGCCTGGCTGGCGCGGGCTGTCCGGCTGGTGATGACCCGCAGGGGCCAGGCGCGCGACCTCGCGCTGGCCTACTACCGGCTCAGCCGCGCGCTGCGCACCGGCACCACCGCGGCCGACCCGCGACGCCCTGAACCGCCCTACGTCACCCTGTCCATGCTGCGTGCCGAGTTCGCCGCGCTGGCAGGCCCTCAGCCGTCCCAGGAGGACGTCGAGGAGCCCGCCGGCACAGCGAGCCGCCCGGCGCCAGACAGGGCCACAGAGGACGACTCAGGGACGCGGGAGCAGCCCGACGACCCCACCGAGGATGACCGAGTCCCCGTCGAGACGATCGACGGCCTCGACCGCGAGCTGGAGCGCCAGGAGCGCGAGGCCGAGGCTGAGGCCCGCCTCGTGCTCGAAGCGCTCGGACTGGACAACCTCGACCGCAAGCTCAACGAGATCGACGACGAGCAGCCCGCGTCCACAGTGGACGTGCAGCGGGCAGAAGCACACCGCCAGGCCGGAGCCCGACAGGCAGCCGCGGCCGAGCGCGTCGCCATGAACGGTGCCCGGAGCACTGTCTGGGTGGCCGGTCAGCGCGACAGGCGAGTTCTGGGCTACGTCCGGCTGTCCCGTACAGGGACGCCGTGCGGCTGGTGCGCGATGCTCATCTCCCGTGGCGCCGTCTACAAGTCGGCCGAGGGGTCCAGCGCGGACGTCACGTTCGGCGATCTGGACAAGTACCACGACAACTGCCACTGCTACGCCGAGCCGATCTACAGCTTCGAGCAGTTCAAGCAGTCGTCGCTGACCGACCTGAACCGCCGGTACGCGAGCGAGTGGAAGACCCGCATCGCCGACCGCGGCTTCAAGGGCAAGGCGGCACTGCGTGAGTGGCGCCGCCACATCAACCAGGAGAAGCGCGAAGCCGCGCGCCTGGCCCGCCAGCGTCCAGGAGACGCGGCGTGATCCACCCCGAGAGCGTCCAGGAGGCGTCCCGTGCAGCCCGAGTCCACCACCACCACGACCACCGAGGAGCCGAAGGCCGATGACCAGCAGGCCACGGGGAGCACAACGACCCCCGAGGGCGGCGCGGTATCCGGCGACGGTTCAGCGGCCACCGAGGTAGACGGCGACGAGGGCCGCGAGGACGACCTGCCGGCCTGGGCGCGCAAGAAGCTGGAGAAGGCCAACGCACAGGCCGCCAGCTACCGCGCCCAGCTCCGCGAGGCGCAGACCTCCCTGGAGAACGCCAAGACGCCCGAGGAGGTCGCCGCCGCGACTACGGCGCTGACCGAGAAGGTGCAGGAGCTGGAGCACCAGCTCGTTCGCGAGCAGGTCGCCCGCAAGTACGAGCTGCCCGACGAGCTGGCCGCACTGCTCACCGGCAAGACGGCCGACGAGCTGGAGGCGGTCGCCAAGACCCTCCAGAAATACGCCCCCGCAACCGATTCCGTCGTGCTGGGTGGGGGCCTGACCCCCGACGACGGCGACGACGGCGAGCTGGACCCCCGCAAGCTCGCCCGCCGCACCCGGCGCTAGGGCTGGCATCAGCCATGGCTGGAGGACAGAGGATCGTGGTTCTCCAGCGCTGCGATGCAGCGCTCGGCAACGCAGTCCCTAAACGAGGTCCACGGGCCATCCGAGCGTATGTGGCGGGCCTCCAGGCTGCCGCGGACCGCCCTGACTTCCAGCTGCAATAGATGAGCTGCACCTGAAAAATAATCCTGCTTAGGGGGATCAATCGGCCCCTTGACGTCCTGCGCGACGATCAGCAATAGCTGACCACTAGGCAGCAGCAAATGCACCTCGTCATTGTTGTACTTCGCTGAATTCACCGGGAGCTGGCGGTAGCCATAAAGTACCGGCTGTCGGTGCAACACAAAGCCAGCCGGGGAATATATGTCGGAGCGGAGCGCTCGGCGCTCCAGCACGATCTGAGTTGGTCGGACTCGGGCCGACAGGTATGCAGCAGCATCGGCAAGAACCTGCTTCCACTCTTGCATACTTCGCGCATATTCGGCGTCTTGTCGAGCCCGAGAATCAGTCGCACGCGCGCTCGCTTCGCTCTTTTGAGCCTTGATTCGCGCCACATCATCTTCGAATCCCATCTCGGCATTGTAAGTCCGACTCGGCGCTCCAAGGCGGATTTCGCGCCACACCCAACCGTTTGCAGCCTCCGTGCCATCCCGGCCGGGGGCTTTGTCATGCTCCTGGAGGAGTCACACAGTGCCCACCCCTCAGCACCAGGTCGTCAAGCCGGAGAAGCTCGTCGCGACCGCCATCGGGATGCTGGAGCAGGAACTCGTCGTCCCGAACCTCTTCAAGAAGGAGTCCGTGGACGCCTTCAAGGGCGCCAAGGACGACACCATCTCGGTCAAGGTCGAGGGCGTGCTCCCGTTCCACGAGTACGCCTGGAGGAACGACCGCTCCAGCGGCATCGTCTTCGACGAGTACGCGGAGCGGAAGATCCCCGTCACGTTCGGCGGGAACTTCTACTCGGCGGTCAAGCTGACCGACGAGCAGAACGACTTCGACATCGACCAGTGGGGCAAGCTGCTGCGCCCGCAGGTCAAGGCGGTCGCCCGCGGCCTGGCGCGCAAGTGCGTCACCACGCTGACCGGCGCGGCCTACAACGTCGTCGTCGGCAACACCCAGCAGAACCTGCGCGGCGCGCTGATCGAGGCCCGCCGGGTCCTGAACAAGTTCCAGGTCCCCGAGGGCCAGCGCTTCATGCTGGTCGGCTCGGACTTCGAAGCGGCGCTGCTGGCCGACGAGAAGCTCAACCTCGCGCAGTACGTCGGCGACGACACCGCGGAGAGCGCGCTGCGCCTGGCGAGCCTGGGCCAGAAGTTCGGCTTCACGTTCGTGGTCGACCAGACCATCGGCGCGACCGACGCCTACGCCTTCGCCGACACGGCCTTCATCATGGCCACCGCGGCGCCGTCCGTCCCGCAGTCGGTGCCCTACGGCGCGACGACCAGCTTCGAGGGTCTCGCGCTGCGCTGGGTCCGCGACTACGACTCCGAGCACATGCAGGACCGCTCGGTCGTCAACTGCTACGCGGGCGTCCGGGACGTCAAGGACGTCCTGGTCGGCTGGGACGAGGTCGAGAAGACCGAGATCGTTTCGGCCGGCGAGCACTTCGTGCGCGGCATCAAGCTCACGCTCGACGGCGCCTCGAACTACCCGGCCGCAGCCTCGGAGCTGGCGAAGATCACCGGCATCAGCGACGCGAGCGTCTGGACCCCGGCCGGCCGCAAGCCGGAGACCGACCCGGCCAACGCCTGATCCACCCCTGAGCACGGCGGCACGTCCACCTCGGACGTGCCGCCTGCCCCCGTGCGCACCGAGGAGGCATGAGCATGGAGCCCTTCGCCACGCTGGAGCAGCTCAAGGCCCGCCTGGACTGGACGCTCGACGAGGACGAGGAGCGCCTGGGCGCTGCCGCTCTCGACGACCTGTCCGGCTGGGCCAGGTACTACGGCCGCCCCTGGCCCGATCCCCTCACGGCCCCGCAGCTCGTCCGCACGATGGTCCTGGGGGCCGCGGTGCGCTACATGCGCAACCCGGAGGGCTACGTCACCAGCCGCGCGGGCGACGAAACGCTGACGTGGAGCGAACTCGGCGACCGCGCCGGGTCCGCGCACTTCAACAGCGACGAGCTTCGGGCGCTGACGTCGATGTCGGGCAAGACCTCACTGCTGACCGCGCCCGTCACGGCCTGGAACTCCCGGCCCAAGCCAGTCGCCGGCTACGTCCCGGTGACCGGCGGCGGCAAGCCGTTCCCGATGTTCTCCGACCCGGAGAGCCCCTGGTGAGCCACCAGCGCAAGCGCGGGCAGCTCGCCCGCATCTGGAAGACGGCCCAGACCACCGACCGGCGCGGCAACCACGTGACCCGCGCCGAGCCGGACGGCCCGCACGATGTGCGCGCGGCGTTCATCCCACAGCGCTCTGCGCGAGCCGAAGTGCCCGGCCAGCAACAGATCAACGTGACCCGCATGATCGTGTCCGCGGACCTGGAGGGCGTGAACCTCTGGTCTCGCGTGGAGTGGAAGGGTCGGCAGTGGGACATCGTCTCGCCGCCGCAGTACCACCACGGCACGCGCCGCACCCGGCACTGGTCACTCGACATCCGAGAGAGGCCGTAGTGGCTGAGGTGTACCGGCGCGTTGGGCGCCACAGGATCGAGAAGCTCATCGCCCTGCATCGGACCGTGCAGGACGGTCTGGACGACATCGCCCTGGAGCGCGCGGGGCACGCTGAGGCCGGCCTCGCCGCGCATCGCCACGATGGCCACGCGAGCATCGACGTGGAGCAGGGTGACATCGACCGCTTCGTGGTCCTCGACGACGAGCGCGGCCTCATGGCCGCCATGAGCATCGAGTTCGGTCGCGCCCCCGTTCCGCCGACCGAGGACGACCCGGTCGGCCGCGCGGGCATGGAGGGCCTTGGGGTCCTTCGCGACGCGATGGGTGTGAAGCGCAAGCCCCGCAGGGGCAGGCAATGATCGACCTTCCCGCCAGCGTGCTGGCCCTGGTCGAGCTCACGCCGATCGAGGACATCTGCCTGCGCATCCTGCGCGAGGGCCTGCCGGACGTGCCTGTCGTCAGCCTCATCGCTGACGACGCGCCCGGCCTGTTCATCATCGTGCGCCGGCTGCCCGCCCTGGGCGCCTGGCGCGGCGACCCGCGGTTCACCGACCAGGCTCGCTTCAGCGTGAACGTGTTCACGCAGGACCCGGACGGCGACGAGAAGGGCGCGATCGTCTCCGAGGCCGTGCGCGTGGTCATGCGCAATGCCTGGCTCGCCCACGTCAACTACCCCGGCCTGGGGTCCATCGTCTCGATCAAGATGCGCGGCGAGCCCTCCCGAAAGCCCGACTGGGCCACCAGTTCAGGCCCGGTGCAGTACGCCGATCTGCCCACCGGCATGTGGCGCTACGAGAGCACGTACGACCTGGAGATCCGCAAGCCGCGCAGGCGCTGACTCCTCCCCACCTTCACCCCGCCCTCGTCGAGGAGCGGGGTCCTTGCTGACCCCTCGATCCCCTGGGAGGGAACGACTTTGGCACTCGACGACGGCGCAACTCTCGTCATCGACACCGGCAACTACCTGCTGGCCCCGACCGGCACGGAGATGCCCTCGGACCTGACCTCGCCCGCGGCCCCGTGGGACAACGTCGGTCACACCTCGCTGGAGGAGCTGCTCAGCATCACCTCCGAGGGCGGTGAGGCGACGGTCCTCGCGACGCTCCAGAACAAGACGCTGCGCACCCGCTACTCGGCGCGCACTGAGAGGATGCTGTTCACGCTCCAGCAGTTCGACGTCAAGGGCCTGCGCCTGTTCTACGGCGCGAACGCGCCCCTGCTGGCCAACGGCACGCTGGGTGTCCCGACCGACCCCAAGCCGACCGTGTGCGCGGTGCTGGTCGTGTTCGTGGACGGCGACAACATCTTCGCCTTCTACGCGCCCAAGGCGGAAATCTACCGCGCGGACGACATGTCGTTGTCGGACACGGAGTCGCTCGCCGGCATGCCGATCGGCATCACTCCGCTGGTGCACGGCACGAACACGTGGACCTACGCGGTGACCCCGCTCGCGAGCACCCCGACTTCCGTGGTCGCCACGGGCGCGACGGCGGGCACGCCCGGCACCTTCACCCCGTCCGGCGCGGCCCTTCCGTCGAGTCTGGCGGCGCTGCGCGCGAGCACGATCACCGCCTCCCCGGCGACCGCGTGGACCGCCGGCCAGTTCGTGACCCTCGGCGACTCCACGCAGGCCCACTGGGATGGCGACTCCTGGGAGTCCGGCGCGGTCGCCTGACCCGCGCGCTCCCCCTGACACCCGGCGTGCACGTGCCTTGCGGACCCGCGTGCACGCCGGGCCACCCCTCGCGGTGGCTCCTCCCTGGTCCGCTTCTCCTTGTACTGCCCCAAATCTGGAGGTCCGCCAACCGTGTCCAGCTTCTCCCTCGACGACATCCGCGCCGCCGCCGACCGCAAGTACGGCTCCACCGACATCACCCTCGGCAAGGAGACCGTGCGGCTGCTCAACCCGCTGCGGATGAAGAAGGCCCAGCGCAACAAGCTCATCGGCATCCAGAAGCAGATGGAGACCGAGGCGGGCGAGGCCGAGGACGTCGACCAGGTGGCCGTCTTCCAGGAGGCGCTGCGCATCGTCGCGCAGACCCCGGCGCAGGCCAAGCTGCTCATCGACTCCATCGGCGACGACCTCGGCGTGCTGGCCGAGGTGTTCGAGCGCTACACGGAGGGCCAGTCCGTGGGGGAAGCCTCGTCCTCTGCCGCCTGATCGACGACTACGGCCGGGGCCTGTACGCGGACCTGCGCTTTCACTACGGCATCGACCTGGTGGACGTGATCGAGTGCCGCGGACCGGCTCCGGCCCTTGTCCTCGCTCTGGTGCAGAGGCTTCCCGACACCTCCATGACCGCTGCGCTCGCCAACGGCGGGATGCGGCACTTCGGCTGGGGCGTCGACCGGCACATGCAGGCCGACACCTACGACGCCATCAACTTGCAGACCCGCGCGACTGGCAACTGGGGCAAGACGCCTCCGAAGTTCCCGGAATGGCCGCGCCCCAACGACAAGCCCAAGTCCGCGCCCACGGCCGCCCCCAAGAAGCGCGTGAGCGTCGCGGATCTGCACGCGCGCATCTCCCGGAGGTAGCTCATGCCCGGCACCCAGATCATCGGCCGCGTGGCGGTCAAGGTCCTGCCGAACACGGACGAGTTCCGGCCCGACGCCGAGCGTCAGCTCAACGTCATCGAGAAGGCCCTGCGGGATGTCAAGGTCGTCGTCAAGCCGAACCTCGACATGAGCGGCGTCGCGGCGCAGGCGCGCAAGGTGCGGGAGACCGCAGCCAAGCAGCTCGACGCGATCACGCTGCGCGTGAAGATGGACGACCAGGGTTCGGTGCAGCGGGCCATCACGCGCCTGCGCGCCGAGTTGGACGCACTGGACGAGAAGGAAATCAAGGTCAAGCTCGACCGCGCTGACCTGACGAGCAAGCTGGGCGCGCTGGAGAAGCAACTGGCCAGCATCGCCACGCTGGACCTCAAGGTCCGGCCCGGCAGCGAGTCCTCTCTCCAGCGCGCCGTCGCCAAGATCGACGCTGAGTTGGAGAAGCTCGCCGAGGTCGATCTCAAGGTCAAGATGGACAAGGCGTCGTTGGAGAAGGCCCGCAAGGACCTTCAGGCCCAGCTCGACGCCGCGACCACTGTGAACATCCGCGTCAACAAGGGCAGCGTCTCCTCGCTTCAGTCGGCCATCTCGAAGATCGACGCCGAGCTGGAGAAGCTGCGCGAGGTCGAGATCAAGGTCAAGCCCGACCGCGCCTCGCTGGAGAAGGCCAAGGCGGAGCTGGAGCGCAACCTCAAGGTCCACCAGGACCTGGAGCTGGCGGTCAACTACGCCAAGGCGGACGAGATCCGCAAGCGCGTTCAGGCACGCCTCGACGGCGTGCGGATCGCACCGACCCTCGACCAGGCCGCGGTGCAGCGCACCATGCGCCAGATCGAGGCGCACGCCGAGAAGATCGAGCAGCTCAAGGCGCAGATCAAGCCCGAACTCGACTCCGTTGCCCGGCGCAAGCTGGAGCGCGAGATCGAGGAGATCGAGGACCGGATCAGCAGCCTGACGGCCGAGATCCACACCGACGTCAACGCGCTGTCGGAGAAGGCGTCCAGGGCCAAGCTCGCCGCCATGACCCGCGCCCGCCGCGTGGAGATCATCGTCGACATCAACAAGGCGTCGGCCGCGCGCGTGAGCGCCGTGCTCGCGTCGCTGTCTGGTGCCCGAGTCGCGACCAACTGGATTCGCCAGCTCGGCCAGGCCTTGTCCGACCTGGACAAGAACGTCCCGATCATCGGCTCGATCGCCCTTGCAATCGCAGGCCTGGCCGGCTGGGCGCTCACCGCCGTGAGCAATCTCTTCACCCTGTCGGCGTCGCTGGCGCAGATCGGCGGAGCGGCGCTCGCCCTGCCCGGCATCTTCGGCGGCATCGCGGTCGGAGTGGGTGTCGCCATCGCGGTCCTCAAGGACTTCAACGAGGTCCTCCCCGAGGTCAAGGCGCGACTGTCCAGCTTGCAGGACCAGCTCTCCGAGCGGTTCTGGAAGGTGGCCGAGGCGCCGATTCGCCGGCTGGTCGACGACCTGTTCCCCTCCCTGGAGAAGGGCGCCGGTCGCACCGCGGACGCGCTGGGCGGGTTCTTCGCCAACCTGTCCAACTCCCTGCGCAAGGCGCTCGGGGCGGACGTCCTGCGCGGCATGTTCGACTCGCTGGTCGAGTCCATCCGCGTCGCCGGCAAGGGCACCGACGCCTACGCCGGAATCCTGGCCAAGCTCGGCACGGTCGGCTCGTCCTACCTGCCCCGACTGGCGCAGTGGTTCGTCGACATCTCCAAGCGCCTGGACGACTTCCTCGGGCAGGCGTCCGCAGACGGCCGACTCCAGACCTGGATCGACAACGGCATCCAGGCGCTCGCCGATCTCGGCACGATCATCGTCCAAGTTGGACGGATCTTCCTCGGCATGACGAAGGCGGCCGAGGCCGCGGGCGGCTCCACCCTGAGCACTCTCGCCGACAAGCTGACCCGGATCGCCGACATCGTCAACGGCGAGCGCTTCCAGAGCGGCATGACCGACGTCTTCCGCGCGGCGCACCAGGCGATGGATCTCATCGCCACGATCTCGGGTCCCGCGGTCACGCGCCTGCTGGAGACGCTGGGTCGGACCCTCACGGCCATCCTCCCGGTGGTCGGCGAGGCCCTCGGCACGCTGCTCAACAACGTCGCTACGGCCCTGAGCCACCCTGCCTTCCAGGGCGCGCTGGTGCTGATGTTCGAGGCGCTGCGCGATGCCCTGGCCGCACTGGGACCCGCCTTCGGGCCGGTCGCTGTCGCGCTGGGCAAACTGGCCATCCTCGTGGGCGAGTTCGCTCGCGTGCTGGGGCCGCTGGCGGCCGAGGTCCTCGGGACCCTGGCCGAGGTCGTGATCCGGCTCGCGCCGAGCATCACCCGACTGGTCGGCGTCCTGGGCGACGGCCTGCTGCGGGTGACCGAGGCGCTGTCGCCGGTCCTGCTGCGTGTCGCCGACGCGCTCGCGCGGGCAGCCGACACGGCCCTGGTTCCGGCGCTCACGACCGCGATCAACGGCCTGCTGCCCGTCCTGGAGCGCCTGCTCCCGCTCATCGGCGACGCGCTGGTGACCGCGCTGGAGTCGCTGACCTCCAGCGACCTGATGCCGAAGCTCGCCGAGCTGTTCGTGCAGATGGTCGGCGTGTGGGGTGGCATGGTCGAGCGCCTGCTGCCCGAGCTGGTCAAGCTGATCCCGCTCGTCGCTGACGCCCTCGCGCGGATCACGGAAGCGGTAACGCCGCTCCTGCCCGGCTTCGCCGAGCTGGCGACGCTCGCGAGCGAGACTCTCGTTCCCGCGTTCGTCGCGTTCGCGCTGGAGGTCTTGCCGGCGCTGGTCGGCGCCATCGTCAAGGTGGCCGAGGTCATCGCACCGATGGTCTCGAAGGGGGCTGAGGCCGCGCGCGTCTTCCGCGAGGATGTCCTCCCCGCGGCACGCCTGCTGGCGTCCTTCCTCGGCGAGAACCTCGCGTCCGTCCTAACTGGACTGACCGACGTCTTCTCGGGCGCTTTCACCGCCATGAAGGGCTCCTGGGACATCTTCGCCGGGTTCCTGACGGCGGACTGGGACCGCGTCTGGCGCGGGATCAAGGAAATCGGCCAGGGAATCTGGTCCATGATCACCGGCACCTTCGCCACGTTCATGGGCGTGAACCTGTTGGCGCCCTTGACAAGCGGCCTCGGCAAGATGCGCGAGCTGTGGTCCTCCGGCTGGGAGGACATGCGGCAGAAGTCGCGCGACGCCTGGCGGTTGATGGCAGACGCCGCGCGCGACGGCGTGAACAGCGTCGTCGACTGGGTCCGCGGCATCCCGGACCGCATCGTCGCGGCGCTCGGACCGCTCGGCCAGCTCCTCGTCGACGCTGGAAACAAGGTGATCGACGGGTTCCTTGCCGGCATCCGGAGCGCCTTCGGGCGGGTGAGGGCCGCGCTCGCCGAGCTGACCGCGCTCCTGCCCGACTGGAAGGGACCGGCTCCCCGCGACCGGACCATCCTGCGCGGCGCTGGCCAGCTCGTCATCGACGGCTTCATCGACGGCCTCGAATCGCGTTACGACGCGGTCCGGAAGTCGTTGCGGGGCCTCACCGACGACGTGGCCGACACCGACTTCGCCATCCCCGGAGTGGACGCCCCTGGCGTTTCACGACGGGCGGCGGGGCTGGCGGACGGTGCGCTGGCAGGCAGCAGGGAAGGCACCCAGAAGGTTCTCAACTACTACGCGGCCCCCGGCTCGTCCATCTCCTCCGAGGAGGACCTGTTCGCAGCCGCCGGTCGCGCAAGGATGGGCTGGTAAGTGCCACGACTGCAACTCGAATCCACAGTGGACGTCTTCGACCTCGACGACGCACTGCGCAAGGGAAGGGGGGTCCAGGCCCTGTCCGGTGTGACCGGGCTGGGCCTGCCCCCGGTCTCCGTGCAGTGGCTCAGCGGCGCGGGTGATGGCGCGATCTACCGCGGCCGGCGCGTCCTGCCGCGCGACATCGACCTGCCCCTGCTGCTCGAAGCTCCCGACCGCGCGGAGCTACAGCGCCTCGTGAACCGGCTGGCGGTCATGCTGGCCGAGCCGTGCACGCTGCGCTGGGTCGAGGACGACGGAACCTCGTGGACCACCAGCGTGGTCCGCGTAGGGGGCGGCGACTACGGCTTCGGCGTGGACACGATCGGCGAGACCGACCTGCTGATCGTGATCACGCTCCGAGCCGGAAACCCGTTCTTCACCTACAGCGTGCCGACGCGCAAGATGATCGGCGAGCAGGCCGTGATCCGCGGCCTGCTCGCGGGCAGCCTCGCGACCATGAACGTGGCCTCCAGCCAGGCCATCGGCCAGATCCAGTTGGAGAACTCTGGCGACGCCAGTTCGTTCCCCGTCTGGGAGATCGTCGGCCCCGGCCGCGACTTCAAGGCCACCTCACCGACCGGCGAAGTGCTGCACTGGCGCGGCGTCCTCGGTGTCGGCGAGAGCCTGTTCCTTGACGCCAGCCTGGGCACGGTCGTCGACAACCTCGGCCGCAACCGCTACGGCGAGCTGGCGCCGGCACCCCGCTTCTGGAGTATCCCTCCCGGCACGACCACCGCGACGGTCAGCCTGGAGGACGTCATCCCCGAGTCGCGAATCCTGTGCACCTGGCGACCCCGGAAGTGGATGGTGATCTAGTGCGGCTCGCCGATCTCACGGTCGAGGTCCGCAACCGCGACCTGATGCGCCTGGGCCTCATCCGGCCCGAGGAGCTGAACCTCCGGATCGAGGGCGAGCACAACGGGGTCGGCGTCTGGAAGCTGGAGCTGCCCGCGGAGCATCCTCTCGCGGGCGCTCTCGGCCAGCCCGGCGCCGGAATCATCGTCACCGGCCCGCAGGACATTCTGATGTCCGGTCCCACGGTCAGCCCGGTCACGGTCACCTCCGCCAACGACACTGCGGGCATGGTCAGCTTCGAGGGCGTGTCGGACTCCGTCGTGCTCGCCGACATGCTGGCCTGGCCCCAACCGTCCAATCCGGACCCGACCACGCAAACCGCCTCGCATGACGTGCGCCAAGGCGACGCCGAGAGCGTCATCCACGGCTACGTCAACGCCAACTGTGGACCGGGCGCACCGGCCGCACGCCGCAAGGCCCGGCTGCGCATGGGCTCCAATCTCGCGCGCGGCCCCCGCGTCAAGAAGTCAGCCCGCTTCCCCGTGCTGGGCGCGCTGGTCGCCGAGATCGCCGTGATGGCGGGCCTGGGATTCCGCGTGGTGCAGCGCGGGGACGAGCTGGTGTTCGAGACCTACCAGGTGATCGACCGCAGCATGGACATCCGCCTGGACGTCCTCAGCGGCACACTGGCCTCGCAGTCCGTCGCCATCGCGGCCCCCGGCGTCACGCGCGTGATCGTGGGCGGCCAGGGCGAGCTCGAAAACCGCGACTTCCTCGCGGCCACCACCCCGGAAGCTGTCGAGGCGGAACAGGACTGGGGCCGGCGGATTGAACGGTTCGTCGACCAGCGCCAGACCGACGACCCTGACGAGTACCAGCAGGCCGCCGACGAGGTCCTCGCCGAAGAGGGCTTCACGGCCGTCGCCATGCGCGCGGTGCCCACCGATGACAGCACGATGCGCTTCGGCGTCGACTGGTACCTGGGCGACCGCGTCTCGGCCGTCGTCGGCTCGGGCGAGGTGACGGCCGTCGCGACCGGCTACGTGCTCGCGGTCGGCGCGACCGGCGTGCAGCTCGGCGCGATCCTCGGCGACCCGAGGCAGTTCGACCGCAACGAGACGCTGAACCGGCGCCTGGAGGACGCGCGCAAGCGCATCAGCGCCCTGGAACGCAACGCAGAGATCGGAACGACGGCCGCGGACGACGCGGCGGTCATGAGCCTCATGGGGGTGTGGTAACTCGTGGCGGTGACGCCGAAGACCTTTGTCCGCGAGGAACTCGGAAACGAGTACGGCGAGGTCGTTGCAACGGTGCCGGCAGGCAAGCGATGGGTGTTGACCAGTCTGCTGCTCTCCAACTCCAGGACGGGAAGCGAGTCCGCGAGCGCGAACTTCCTGATGCTGGAGGACGTGTTCGTTCTCCATGACCTCAAGCTCAGCCCCGGCGGGGTCTTCACGCTCGACTGCGCCCAGGTGCTTGAGGCGGGCCAGCGCATCCAGGCATGGGCCGATGGTGGCTACGGCGCCTCACTGCACGCCTGCGGCGTGGAGATGGAGGCCTGATGGGACACCAGTTCCTCAACAACGGCCCGGACCCAGCGCTGCACGCGATCAGGGTCCAGTTCGGAATGACCGGCGGCGGCGTAAAGACAGTGGCCTGGAACCGCAGCGTCCGATGGTCCTACGACTTCCGGGTCTACGCGCACGGCTACCACCCGATGCTGGTCACCGACACGTCGTGGTGGATTCGGATGCCACCAGACGGCACGGTCATCCCCAACCCCGTTCCGGGCGGCGACAGCGTCACCGTCACAGGTGGCCGAATCCCGATGGGAAACTTCACCACGCTCTGGTACGTGCTCCCCATCGGCACGAACGGCGACACCTACCCCAACAACTTCCGCATCACCAGCGCCGACGACAACGACGCCATCCCGTGGGAGATCCCGTCCCACTGGGTCATGATCGTCACGCGCAACGACTCCACCGGAGGAGGTGCCCATGTTCGTTGGGGCACAGGCGAAATCGACGACTGCTGGGAGCCCCTCACCCTGACCAATGGGTGGGTCAACTACGGCGAGGAGTGGGCCACCGCCCAGTACCGCAAAGGCCCAAGCTCGCTCGTGGAAATGCGCGGCCTTGTTCGCTCAGGCAACGCCAGCCACGTCACAACCCTCCCGGTCGGCTGCCGCCCCTCGGCAACCCTGCTGACCGTCCAGAACGTAGGCGACACCTTCAACCGGGTGGACATCCGCGCCAACGGCGAGGTCCACCGCATGGGCGGCGGCAACGCCTACCTGACGATCAATGCGACGTTCTTCGCCGACCAGTAGGAGGCGCTGGTGACAACCCCGAACGCGAGCGCCGCCCCCGGCGTGCCGCTACGTCTGCTCGGCTGGGAGTACGACCAGGCCGCGGACATGATCCTCGGCGTCTTCACCGACGCTCCCGCAACCGACGACCCCAACCCGGCGGCCTTCCGGCCCGCGCTGCGCTACGTCGTGGCCCTGGAGGTCATCGCCAGCGAGATTCACCCGCTCGACGAGCAGCCGGCAGACCCGGCGCCCGAGCCGGACCCCGCCTAGCTTTCCGTCTCCCGAAGCCCCCTGTGCCACGCCGCGCAGGGGGCTTCCCCGTGCCCGCAGGAGGCCGCCCCCGTGGCAGTCAGCTCGTACCCGTTCGACAACCAGTCCACCACCGAATCCCAGTACAGCCACCTCTTCCGCGAACTCCAGGACTCCGGCGTCGTGGACAGCGCGAGCGGCTCGGCCTTCTCGGTCAGCGCCGACGCGGGCGGCATGTACGTCAACGTCCAGCCCGGCATGGCGATCGTCCGCGGCCACGTCGTGGTGTCCACCGCCGTGGAGCAGGTCCCGATCCCCGCGGCCGAGCCGCTCTCGCGCACCGACCGCGTGGCGCTGCGACTGGACCCGGCACAGAACCAGATCACCCTGGAGGTCGTGAAGGGCGAGCAGGGCGCGGGCCTCCCGCCGCTCACCCAGACCGACAGCGGCATCTACGAGCTGGGCCTGAGCCGGGTGCCCGTGCCGACCGGCACGACCAACATCGGCACGACCGCGCCGCAGGACGACCGCCAGTTCGTCGGCGGCCGTGTCCGGGTGTGGCGCACCGAGACCCGCCCGCCCGCGCCGCGGCTGGGCACGCTGGGCCTCAACCTCTCGACCGGCCGCTGGGAGTGGCACAACGGCTCGGGCTGGGTTGACCTGGCCCCGGTCATCGTGTGGAGCACGATCGAGGGCAAGCCGGCGACCTTCGCCCCGGCTCCGCACCGCCACCACTGGAACGACCTCGACGGCGTGCCCAGCTCGTTCACGCCGTCCGCGCACACCCACACCTGGGACAGCGTGAGCGGCAAGCCCTCCTCGTTCCCGCCCTCCGGCCACACGCACGGCAAGGGCGACATCACCGGACTCCAGGGCGACCTGGACTACCTGTGGAACAACAAGAGCTGGGCCGACCACGGCCACGGCAACTACGCGGTCTGGGGGCACCGGCACGGCGGCGGCGAGATCGACGGCCACGTCCACCGCGCCTGGGGCACCGACCGCGTCCACACCAACGGACCCGGCCCCGGCCCGTGGTTCGCGGCCTGGGTCGACGGCAACCGCAACTTCTGCCAGAACACCTCGGCTCGGCGGTTCAAGGAAAACATCCGCGACTACTGGATCGAGCCCGAGCGCGTGCTCGCGCTCCGTCCGCGGGTCTACGACCGCAAGAACACCGACCACAAGAACGAACTCGGCCTCATCGCCGAGGAGGTCGACCAGACGCTGCCGGAAATCGTTCAGCGCAACGAGGACGGCGTGATCATGTCCCTGCGCTACGACCTGCTCGGCGTCGCCCTCCTCTCGGTCGTGCAGGAGCAGGAGAACCGCATCGAGCGCCTGGAGCTGCTCGTGCACCAACTCAAGGAGCGTGGCGCGTGAGCGACCCCGTCATCGTTGCCCTGATCACCTCGGGCCTGGGCTTCCTCGGCGTCGTCGCCGGACTGCTCCGCAAGACGGACAAGAAGCTCACCGCAGTCAAGACCGACACCGCCGCAGCCCGCGCGCAGGTGCAGAACAGCCACTCGACCAACCTGCGCGACGACGTGGACAAGGTCATCGCCCGCCTGGACGCCGTCCTCGCCGGGCAGGCCCGCCACGACGAGGCGCTGCGCGAGCACGGCCAGGAGATCAGCGGCCTGGCCCGCGACCTGTCCCACGAGCGCGCCGAGCGCTTGGCCGTGTCCGAGCGCCTCGACCGACACATCGACGCCGCCGGGCGCTAACCCCGCCTGCCCCTCATCCCCCGAACGCCCTCGCCGGCCAAGCGCCAGCGGGGGCGTTCGGCGTTCCATCCACCCTCACCCAAGGAGCAGCCCCGTGGCTTCCATCCCGCTCACCTCTCGCGAGCCCCTCGTCATCCGCGGCGCCATCGTCGCCGCGCTGACCGGCCTGCTGCACACCCTCGTCGTCCTCGGCGTCCTGCCGATCGACCCGGAGGCTGAGGCCGCCATCGCTGGCGCGGTCGACCTGCTCGGTACCGCCGTCCTCGTCATCTGGGCGCGCGGCGCCGTCTCCCCGGCGACCCGCGGCTCCGACGAGAGCTGATCTCGGAAATGCAAACGCCCCGCCCGCTGGTTCATCCAGCGGGCGGGGCGTTTTTCGTCGTTGTGATCAGGCGCCCTGTTCGCGCTTCTTCTTCTCGATCTCCTCGGGCGTCGTGACCCTGATCCCATGCGGGCGGTAGCGCGCCTTCGCGGGTGCGGCACCAGTAGCCCTGGACTTGGGCTTGGACTTCCCCGCGTTCGTCGCGGAGGCCTTTTCGAGCAGTGCCGCCAAGGGCGCCTCGTGCTCCTCGCACAGGTCCACGTTCCCGGCCACGCCCCCACTCACGTTCCGGATCTGCCAAGACCTGGTCTCCCGCTCGGCGTCCTCGCAGACGTCGCACACCGTGACGGTAACCCTCATCCCCATCTCCCCAAGTTGCCCGTGCAACCACTTAGGATCGCCTAAAATGTTACTTGCGACAAAGGTTCCAATGTGGCAAGGTTACACACGCATTGATCAGGGGACAACCATAAAGGGTGTGCAACATGGCGAGGTCAAAGATCCAGGACGAGGGCGAGGTTCGCCGCTGGATGGAGGAAGGCAAGACCTTCCGCTGGATGGTCGAGGAGTACCTACGCAAGTACAACATCGAGACGACCATCTCCATGTGGTCCAACTATCGCCGCCGCAGCGGGTTTGAGGCACGAATGGCCCGCGACCCCGAACTGGTGCCATGGAAAGTCAAAGAGGAACACCAGTGGGCAACGCCGCTGACCATGCTCAGGCTGGAAGCGCGGCGGCGACAAGGGTTCGAGCTCCGCCCCCAAGACGAGACGCGCCTGACCAACTGGCTGGACGCCATCAAGCTGGAAAACGCGGTCGTTCACTACGACCCCGACACCGACGAAGGCTTCTTCTACGTCCCGCGCGAGCCACAGGACGACGACCTGATCCGTCGCCCCTCGCTCGATGGAGGGAGCAGCGACCGCCGTGACTTTGCGTCACTCCCGGTGTCCGAAGCCTAACTGGTTGAAGCTTCACCTGATCACGCAATTGCACGCACACTTGCACAGTCGCCCAAGTGACGAAATGACAGCGCCCCGGCCTTCGGCCTGGGGCGCTTCTGTTTGACGCGAAACTATATTGGATGTTTACTACTGGCCAGTAGGGGTAACGGGCTTGATTCCATGATCGATGGATCAGATGGAATCGACAACAGACAGTGACGCGGTCCGTCTCCCGCCCCCCGTTGACGAGCAGCGCAAGATCGGGTAGAACAGAGGAGAACTTCTCAAGTTACCCGATCTCAACCTACCCAAAAGGACGCTCCTCAGTGCACACGGCACCACTGCATGACACGGCCCCAACACGTGCGGTTCCGACCGTCTTCGACGGCGACGACCGCGCAGCTTCGGACGCCAGGGCGACGCCCCTCCTGACGGGCATGGCGGCTGGACGGGTCCGCTTCTACCTCGACACCGAGGAGTTCAACTTCTACGTCGATGTCGCGCCCGACACCGCCTCTCGCTGGGTGGCGCACACGCTGACCCACCTCGCGCTGCTCGGCTACGAGCCGATCCCCCTGGACGAGTGCGAGGCCGAGCTGCTCGACGACGGCTGGGTGCGCCGCTACCTGGTGCCGATCGAGCCCGTCGAGGACGCCGACATCGCCCCCGAGATCATCGTCCCGGAGATTGTCGCGCCGCGGGTGGGCGCTTGACCATCCAGGTTCCCAGCAGGCTGTCCTACTCCTCGTTGTCGTCCTACTCCGAGTGCGGGGAGCGCTGGCGCCTGGAGCGCGGCCACAAGCTCAACGGCTCCACCTGGTACGCGACGGTTGCCGGCTCAGCGGTGCACACGATCACCGAGGCCCACGACCTCAACGAGGTCGGTCGTCGAGTCGGTGAGATCCCCAGCTTCAAGGAGACGTTCGACAGCCTGCTCGCCAAGGAGCGCAAGAACGGCGTCGAGGTCAAGCCCTCGGGCAAGAAGCTCAAGAACATCGGCCCCACGGGCGGGCCGAACAAGAAGGACTACGAGTGGTGGCTGGTCTACGGCCCCATCTACGTGGAGAAGTGGCTGGCCTGGAAGGCCGCCAGCGACTGGAAGATCGCGATCCTGCCGGACGGCTCGGTCGGGATCGAGGTCATGGTCAACGAGAACGTGGCGGGCGACCCCTTCCTGGGCTTCATCGACCGCGTCTACATCACGCCGGACGGCCAGGTCGTCATCGTCGACCTCAAGACTGGTGCGGTGCCGCTGTCCTCGGTCCAGCTCGGCAGCTATCGAGTGGCCCTGTGGCGCAAGTACGGCATCGACGCCGAGTGGGGCGCCTACTGGATGGCGAGCGACGGCGAGCTGACCGGCCTCAAAGACCTCACGGTCTACAGCGACGAGTACATCGACGCGCAGTACGCGATGGCGTGGACGGGCATTCGCAACGGCGTCTTCCTGCCGAACGTCACGTCGCTGTGTCGAGGGTGCGGAGTGCGGGACTACTGCCGTGCGGTCGGCGGTCGGCGCTCGAATGAGCTGCCGATCCGGGATGACCTCATCCTCGCGCCGCCGGTGAGCCAGGCCACAGACTCTCAAGTTGCACAATCATCTCCGATTGGGTAACCTGAGAACATCGAACGAGAGGAGCCCACACCCTAGTGAGCAACGAGAACAGCAAGGCCCGCGGGATCACGGTCACCATCAAGGGCAAGGGCGACAAGGCCGACCCCTGGGCCGTCTTCTACGGCTCGCCGGCCGAGATCCGCGACGACCTCATCGTCTTCTTCGGCCTCGACTCCTACGCGACGGAGCAGCGCACGCTGCACGAGCTGGTTCAGCTCGCCGCGAAGGTCGCCTCGGGCGCCCCGATGCCCGCGGGGATGCAGGCCAGCAGCTCCGGCGAGTCAGAGGCGGAAGCCGAGGCTCGGGCGATGAAGTTGCTCAAGGACGAGCTGGGCGCAAAGCCGGTCACGGAGACGACCACCGCAGAGGATGTCTGGGCCAGCGCCAGCTCCTCGCCTGCGGACCCGCCCTGGCCGACCGACGACAAGCCGGCCGTGAACCCGATGCTGGCGCAGATCGAGGCCTGCGCGTCGGTCGAGGCGCTCAAGAAGCTCTGGGCCGCGAACCAGGCCGCCTTCGCGGACGGCTCCCTGATGGACGCCTACAAGGCCAAGGGCCGGGCACTCAAGGCTGCCGTCTGATCTTGCGCCTGTCCCTCGTCCCGTCTCGTTAGGAGGTCCCGCACCCGTGTTCAAGAACCCCTTCTCGAAGTCCGTCGAGCCCGCCGAGCCGTCGCTGTCCGAGCGGCTGACCCTGGCTGACGTCCAGGCCGGTCGTGCCCTGGCGCAGTTCACCGAGGCCGCGGAGGCACTGGAGAGCGCTGCCCGCGAGCAGGAGATGGTCGCGCAGGAGACGGCGGCCCAGATCGAGACGCTCGCCGGCCAGGCTGCGTTCGCCGAGTTCTCGGCCGCGCAGAACCGCGCCTCCGCGAAGAAGCTCCGCGAGATCACGCGCTAACAGGGGTTGCACTTCCAATCCGGATTGTGTAACCTGAGAACATCTTCGGCGAGGCGCTGACCTCGCCTTTCTTCGAGTCGCATGGGTAACCTGAGACATGCGGCTCTCCGCTTCACCTCATCACCCCCAACCTAGGGAGAACCCCAACAGTGCTGACCTTCGCCGACATCCCCAACCAGTCCGGTGGCTGGCTGAAGCCCGCCGAACTCCAGGGCGCTGTCGCGATCCTCGTTGAGGTCAAGAGCTTCGAGCGCCAGCGGCCGACGCCGCACGGCCCCAAGGACTCGGCCCTCGTCGACATCTCGGCCTTCCAGACCGCGGCCAACCTCGACAGCGGCGAGCCGGAGATCCAGCAGGGCGTCCGCGTCGAGCAGACCGTCCTGGCCCGCGACCTCGGCCAGCTCGTCGGTCAGGCCACCGTCGTGACCCTGGCGCAGGTGCCGAGCAAGACGCCCGGCAGCAAGCCCGCCTGGGTGTGGCGTCAGGTCGACCGCGCCACGATGCAGAAGGTCGTGGCCTACGCGACCAAGCGCGAGGCCGCCCTCCAGGCCGCCATGTCGGACGCGCCCGACTTCGACTGATGGCCGAGGCGCAGCAGGGCACGAGGCGGGCCTCCCGGTCCGCCTCCGCCCCCACCCCCAGCGTGGCTCGGCTCGTGCACTACACGACCGACCCTGGCGGCGCCACGCGCGCCGCGCTCATCACCGACGTTCATGAGGACGGCTCCACCGCGGACCTGCTGATCTTCAACCAGGTCGCCCCGTACGCGCACCCACTGCCCGGCGTGCCGTACGCGGAGGAGCCGACCCCTGGTCACTACCACTGGCCCCCGCGGGTCTAGGAGGCATCGCAGTTGCTCACGCCCTCGCGGTCGCTGAGTCTGCACGCCGAGTCCGGCCGTGAGCTTCCTCGGGTGCCTGCATTCCAGAGTCTGTACGACCTGGGATGCAGGCCCCGTCACGGGGAAGTGATCATGATCGCCGGTCGGTCAGGCACGCAGAAGTCCGGCCTGGCGCTGTTCTGGGTCGCGCAGATGAACCTGCCGACGCTGTACTTCAGCGCCGACATGAGCGCCTTCACCGCCTCGTCCCGCCTTGCGTCGATGGCCCTCGGGCACACGACGGAGATGGTCGAGGCGGGCATGGCCGAAGGCGGCCACCACCGCCAGAAGTACCTCGACGCCCTCGCCGGCTCCCGCATCACCTTCAGCTTCGGCTCGCCGATCACCTGGCAGGCGGTCGACGAGGAGCTGGAGGCGTACATCGAACTGTGGGACGAGTACCCGCAGGTCATCGTCTTCGACAACCTGATGGACTTCGACGGGGCCGAGTCCGACTACACCGAGCAAATGGCGGTGATGAGTTCGGCCACCGAGCTTGCCCGCGCCACGGGCGCGACCGTCATCCTCCTGCATCACGCCAGCGACAAGTCCTGGGAAGCCAAGAGCGACCCGTGGGCGCCGCCGTCCCGCGACCAGGTCAAGGGTGGCCTGTCGGAGAAGCCGGAGCTGTCGCTGTCCGTGGCCCTGGACCCGACGTCGCTCATCTACCGCATCGCGGTGATCAAGCAGCGCATGGGGCCGTCCGACCCGACAGCGCGCACCTACGCGGCACTGCGCTGCGAGCCCGACAAGACGCGCTTCCACGCGATCGACACCCACAACCCCGCATTGGCAGGTGTTTCACTTTGACCGACACCGCGAAGCGCAACGCCGCCAACCGGCGCCGCGGCGCCCAGTGGCAGAGCGACCTCCGCAACGGCCTGCGTGACGCGGGCCTGGACGTGGAGCGCCTCGTGCTGACCGGCAAGGAAGACGAGGGCGACCTCGTGGTCCGCGACTTCGCCAACCCTGGCGAGTTCGTCGTGATCGAGGCCAAGGCCGGCCAACTCCACGTGACGGAGTTCGTCCGCCAGGCCCTGGCCGAGGGCGGCCACTTCGCCAAGCACCGCAACCTCGACCGGGCGCGCGTCGCCAGCATCGCCGTGGTCAAGCGCCGGGGCATGAACTGGAAGGACGCGCTCGTCCTGACGACCGTGGGCGACTACTTCGGGTTGACCAGGTGACCAACGAGCACCTGAAGCCCTACCTCGCCGTCATCTCCAACACGCTGGACGAGCTCGCCGCGCAGGCCGAGATCCGCGGCGGCGAGTGGCAGGAGTGGATGGACCTGCGCGCCTGGCCGCAGGGCACCGACACCGCCACCGTCGAGTTCGAGATCGACGCCCGACTGGAAGCCGACGACCTCGGCATCGAGCACTGGGGCGTCCGCCAGATCCGCGCCGCCGAACTGCTCTTCGACGTCGTGCCGACGCCGGCCAGCCTCGCCGAGTTGGGCTACGACCGGACGACCGGCACCCTGCGCGGCCGGAAGTTGGCGTGACGGATGTCGAGCGCCCGGACCTGGGCGCGCTCTTCGAGCACTACGGCGTCCGCTTCTCCGGCCGCACCCGCCAGATGGTCGCCTGCCCGCTGCACGAGGACCGGACTCCCTCGTGCAGCGTCGATCTCGACAAGGGTTTGTGGAACTGCCACTCCTGCGGCCGGGCGGGCGACAGCTTCAACCTGATCCAGCTCAAGGAGGACCTCGACTTTGTCGGAGCACGAACCTTTGCAGCCTCTCTCGGACTCGCAACGGGAAGCGCTGGAGGAGGCGACGACGAGCTATCAGGCAGCGCTTACGGCGGACGCCGCAAGGTGGCTTCTCGCAAGGGGAATCAGCCGCGAGGCGGCGGTTACGTTCCGGCTTGGCGTCGTCGGTGACCCTCACCCCGGACACGGGAAGTTCCGCGGCTTTCTCGCGATCCCCTACCTGGACCGCAACGGCAGGCCGCTGATGATCCGCTTCCGGTGTCTCCAGGAGCACGACCACCGGGCGCTGTTCCACGGCAAGTACATGACGCTGGAGGGTGACACCCCCCGGATGTTCAACGTCGGCGCCGTGCACGAGGCCGCGGACGAGATCCACATCTGCGAGGGCGAGCTGGACGCGGTCATCCTCCGGATGCTCGGCCTGTACGCCGTCGCCATCCCCGGCGCCAAGCTCTGGTTCGCCCGGCATCGCCGGATGCTGGCCGGCTTCTCGCGGGTGTACGTCTGGGGCGACCCGGACGACGCGGGCGCCGAGTTCGTCAGCAAGGTCACCCGCTCCCTGCGCACCGCCAAGGGTGTGCGGCTGTCGCCTCAGATCGGCGACGTCACCGACACCTACCTGGCCGGTGGCCGCGACGCCATCTTCGACGCCTTCAGGCCCAAGGAGTTGGTCGCGGCGTGACCCGCGACGTCCCCGAGGTCTGGTGGTCCGGGGACCCCGCCGACCAGCGCCACCTGCAACACCTTCCCCCGCCTACAGCGAACACCTGGAGCCCTACACAGTGTTGACCTTCACCGAGCTGACCCATTCGACCGAGCGCGTGCGCACCACCAACGGGGTCCTCGCCGAGATCCGCGCCGAGCGCAACGCCGAGGTCGCCGCCCTCGGACTGTCCACCTCCGCCGGCCAGCCGGACCGCGCGGACGGGACCGGCCCCGCCTTCGTCGGGATGCTGCACGACGCCCGCCACAACATCGACGAGGCTGCGCGGTACGGCGTGGTCTCCTGGCGCGACATGCTCCTGGAGAAGACCTCCGTGGCGCTCACCAAGCAGGACCCCAAGGACCTCGCCAGCAGCCTCATCGAGGTCGCCGCTCTCGCGGTCGAGTGGCGGGAAGCCTTGCACCGCCGCGGCACGGCACGGCTCAAGGACGCGGCGCCGGTCATGCACACGACGCAGGTCGCCAACGTCGCCGAGCTGTTCTGGGGTCCGAAGAACCCGTGACCTCACAGGACTTCGCGCACGGCCAGCTCGCTCTGGTCATCCGGTACGGCGAGGAAGACGGCGAGCTGGCCCTGTTCGTGGACGACGGCGAGGACGTCGGGCACTGGCAGTTCTTCGGGGACGAGGTCGTCGACTACCCCGAGGACGTGACCGTCGTGCAGCGCGTCGAGGTGGTGCCGGCGTGAGCACCGAGACGATCACCGTCCGAGTGCCGGTCTACCCGGCTGAGCCACGCGATCTCGGCTTCCACCCGGAGCACGACGGACTGGTTGATCGCTTCTGTGTGTTGTGCCGCAAGGTGACGCGCTCGGACGGCACGAGCGACTGGACCGGCGCCGAGTGCGACCAGGTGGTGCTGTCCGACTTCTGGGGGCCGGTGCACGCGACCTGCTACGTCCGCGCCGTCGAGGGGCAGCACGGCGTCGGGGCCTGGGTGGTGCTCGCCTCCGACATCGCCAAGCGCCCGAGTCGTTACAGCGCCTCCGACATCCGCTCCGTGCTCCGACAACTCCTCCGCATCGTGAGCAGCTCCGCTCACAGGAAGGCAGTGCAGCCCGAGTGACCGAACCCCTGCCTGGGACTCCAGGCCCCACCCTCGCGGCCCTCTGGGGCGGCCTCAACTCCGACCAGAGGGCCGCTCTGCGCCCACACCTGCTCGGCACCACCTCGGCCGACTGGTTGACCACAGTCCTGCGCGAGCACGGCCTGACCGTGTCCGCGTCCACCATCCGCAACTACCGGCGAGCCACTCGCCAGGAAGGGGGTGTCCACGTTGGCTGACAGCCTGACGGAGCAGCTCCTCGCCAAGCCGGTCGGCCCTGCGATCCCCCCGCGAGCCGCCAACCCCGAGCGTGACTTCACCCGCGCGGTCGAGGTCTCCGGCGACACCGCCGAGGTCGTCGTCCGCAGTGACGTCGAGGTCGACGAGAGCGCGGCAGCCAACTTCCTGCGCGAGAAGGGCGAAGACCCGGCGCTGTGGGAGGTAACCGGCTTCCGCTCCTCGGAGTGGACGATGGCCTCGGGCGAGACCGGCATCTCCACCCGGTACAGCTTCGCCCGTCGCGGCACCGCGGCCAGCACCGAGCGCCCGCCGCTCGATGAGCTGTTCTCCGAGATCCGCGTGCAGAAGCCGACCGCCAACCGAGCGGACGGCGACCACGGCTTCATCGTGGCCCTCGGCGACACCCAGTTCGGCAAGATCGACGGCGACGGGGTGGAGGGCACGCTCAAGCGCGCGGTCGACGGCATCGACCGGGCAGCCGAGCTGTTGGAGCTCTACCGTCAGCGGTTCGACATCGGCCACGTCCACATCGGCTGGCTGGGTGACCACACCGAGGGGTTCGTCTCGCAGGGCGGCTCGAACGTGTGGCGCACCCGGCTCACGCAGACCGAGCAGATCCGCCTGCACCGCCGGGTGATGCTGCACGCGCTGCTCACCTTCGCTCCGCTGGCTCGCCAGCTGACCCAGGCCGCGGTGCCCGGCAACCACGACCAGGCGGTTCGCATCCAGGGCAAGGGCCTGACGCGATACGACGACAGCCACGACACCGAGTCCCTGATCGCCGTCTCCGACGCCGCGAAGCTCAACCCGGACACCTTCGGACACGTGGAGTTCTACGTCCCCGAGACCGATGAGCTGACCGTCGTTCTCCCGGTAGCCGGGACCGTCGTGGCGCACGCACACGGGCACCAGTGGAAGCCCGGCAAGCACTTCGAGTGGTGGAAGGGCCAGGCGTTCAACACCGCCTCGCCGATGCATCAGGCAGACCTGCTGCTCGCCGGCCACCTGCACCACGAGCACATCGACAGCGACGGACGTCGCCTGTTCATCCAGCCGCCCGCACTGGAGTCGGAATCGACCTGGTGGCGGCACGCCAAGGGCACGACCGGGCACCCCGGCCTGATCGTCGCCGTGACCAAGGACGGGGCCGTAGGCCCACTGGAGGTGGTTCGTTGACCGACCGGACTGACTGGCGCGTGGCTCAGCTCGCCCCCGTCGTGGAGGCGATGAACATCGCCTCGGGAAGCATCGCCCGCGACTTCGGGCACGTCGTCGAGATCGCCGACCTCCGGCAGGACGCGGCCATCCTTGCCGCCACCAACCCGGACAGGGTCCTCGCCTACCTCGCGGACGAGACCAACCCCGGCCACCTCGTCCGGTGGTTCTGGTCGAGGCTGCGGGATCAGTACCGCCCGGTAGTTCGCCGGTCCAACCGGGTCGTGTCGACCGACTGCCTGGGGGCAGAAGTTTGACCTACACCCCGGAACAGGTCGAGCGGCTCCTGCCGACTGTCTGGGGTAGGGCGTGGGCCTGGGGGATGCAGAACTCCCAGGCCCCTGATCCGGACATGCCCCGAGCATCTTCCGTTGCCTCCCATGCCGGCACCTACTGGGCGCACCTGGCGGACATCAGTTCCGCCTGGCACAAGACGTACCTGACCCGCGAGCTGCGGGTCGCCCTGTTCCTCACTCACGCCTGCGGTTGGACCCAGGAAGAGATCGCCAAGCACGAGCAGGTCAGCCAGCGCGCGATCAGCAAGCGCCTGACCCGTGGCCTGGAGCTGCTCACCAACCACCTCAACAACGGGACCATCCACACGGAGGAAGCCGCCGCGTGACCTGAGGCCGGCCAGACAGCAAAGAGCCCCCGCCGATCCCTTCGGCGGGGGCTCTCGTGTGCGCAAGCTTCAGCGGCTGTTGAGCCGGTGCTCAAGCCAGCGCACCGCGGCATCCGTAGCCTCGGTCCCCGCGAACTTCCGTTCCCAGAGACGCACCAGCGAGGCCGCGAACGCTGTTATGCCGTCACGCTCTACAGAGCCGAACCCGTCGAACTGGGCGGCCCACGCCTCGGCTTCCGCTGGGGAGTGCCCGGCGGCGACCAATCGCACGACGAGGTGTGCGGCGTCGACCCATGCGGGTCCCGTCTTCCACCAAGCCCAGTCCACGACCTGTGCTCGATCTGCCACGAGGACGTTGAACGGGTTGAGGTCGGAGTGGATCAGCGCGGAGCCGCCGAGGTAGGACGGGGCACGGCGTGCCCACTCCTCGATCGTCAGCGCGTTCTCACGTGACCATGAGTGGGCGTCGTCAGGCGGTGCGAGGGCCAGTTCTTGATCCAGAGCCGCCGCCCACTGTCCCTGAATCGCGCGCCTGTCGTCCGCGATCGTTGGCGCTTCGGTCTGGCTGATCACCTGCACGGTCTTCGCCACGAGCGGCAGGTCCGGCGAGTTTGGCGAGTAGTCGGCGTGCTGCCCGGAGACGTGCTCGAATCCGAGCAGCAACCACCCATCGTTCTCGACCTGCCACAACAGCCGTGGAGCCACGTCCCGAGGCAGGAAGGGGTTCACCGCGGCTTCGTTGCGGTGCATGAAAGCCTGTCGATCGTCCGCCTTGATGCCCTTGCAGAAGATCCAGCCGCCTGCCGTCATGAGCGACGCAGCGACCGCGGAGTTGCGGCCGGCAGAGGCATCCTCCGCTTCGATCACGTGGCCCGTGTACTCGCTGACAGCGTTGGTCACACCTGCGGGCAGGTCGCTCCAGTTGAGGCGGTTAATCGTCAGACTCCTCTTGTTCGGACTGCTAGTGGAAGCCGTCGCCCTGGCCGCAGTTGGTGCACCCGGCGTGGCACTGAGAGCATTTGTCGCCGCCCGACAGCCACAGCTCCGGGTGCAGCGGCAAGCCAGCATTGGTGATGGCCTCTACCGTAGGTGCGAGCACCTCTTGAACCGCGGCCTGGTCGCGGCGCGGCGCGGTGAACTCGTCCGGCACGTGGTGGATGAAGTACCCGGCAAACTTCTCGCAGAAGGCCGCGTACTCCTTGGTGTTCAGGATGAACGTGTGCCAGCCGATGTCGACCTTCTGACTCGGGCGGAACGTGGTGCACGGGTAGGCGATGCACACGGTGAGGAAGCTCAACGTGTCCGAGATGATCCGGTCGGCCTCCACGAACTCCAGATCGTGTTCGCGCATGATCTGGTTGCGCCACTTCATACGGAACTCAGTCGAAACCCTGGCCTGGGCGAGCTTGGCCGCAGGCTCAATCGTTGCCGTCATTGCCGTCCTCTCACGATTTCCTCGATACGATCTGCTTCGCGCAGGCCGCTGGTGCCCCTGAGCGGGAGTCGAACCGCTACTGAAACCCTTTTAAGGGGTCTGCCTCTACCAGTTGGGCTACAGGGGCGAGCGCGTGCTACTTCCTCTTGCGCTTCCTCGGATTCCTCTTCCAGGTCCAGCCAAAGAGGCGCGTGTGCTTCAGTCGCTCCCAGGCGAAAACCGAGACGATGAATGCGACGGAGGCGACGGCGAGTCCAGTACCAATCCACTGTTCGGCACCCCAGGTGGCCGCGGCCAACTCTGCCGAGTGCAGGTGGGTACTCACGGTCAGATCCGGTTGCCGTTGGCTGCGACGATCTGAGGCCAGCCGAGAACCGTCCGCACTACGTCCACGGCCTTGCCCTCCGCCTTCTCTTTCGGCACGCCTCCAACCAAGCGAACTGCGCTTGCTTCGTCTTCGTCGTAGACCCGCACGATTTCGTGAATGTCCCAGCGCATCTTCACGAATCCCAGCTCGTCCGGCTCGGCCGGGTTGTCGCCGTAAGGGACTGCAATGAACCCGTTTCGAAGCAACGCCTGGAGCGCGATCATGGTCTCGATCTGCTCCGGAGTTGCCTGCTCGCCCTCACTCACCTTCCACAGTCCTTCCCAATACGAACATGAACGCCCTCCCTGAATCTGCGTGCTGCCTTCAGCGGCGGATCAAGGAGAAATCGCAGATGCACGAAACGATCACAGGAGGTGCAGCCGAGCCAGGCGTGGCAGATGCGGCACAGGTAAACGACCGCGAAGCTGAAGACAACTCCCAGCAACGCGAGCAGTGCCCCGGCGAGCATTGACCTACCTCCCGACTTGGACGGGCCGCCCCCGTCGAACGGTTTCGGGGCCGATCGGCGGGGGCTACCCAGGTCTCTATTTCTAGCCGAGATGGGATCGGTTTATGCTGGTAGAGGCCTTGCCAAGTCTTGCCAAACCGGAGGCGTTGTGTCGGAACTCGGGGCCGCACTTCGAGCGGCGCGGAATGCTGCCGGGATGAGCCTCGCCCGGATGTCCAAGGCGACCCACTACAGCGAGCCGTACCTGAGCCGAATCGAAAACGGCCTCCGCGCTGCGAAGCCAGATGTCGTTACCGCGTACGAGGATGCGCTCGGCGTGCCGCTCGGGAGCGACCCTGTGCGCCGCGCACACGAGTGGCTCCTGGCCGACTCCCCGATGGTCGAGCACCGCCGCTCCGGCCGGCAGGTCGGGAAGTCGCTCGCGGACAAACTCGACGCCCGCGTAGTCGAGCTGCGCCACCTTGACGATGTCGTCGGCAGCACCGACCTCCTCCCTGCGATCGAGAAGGAGCTGAATGAGGCCCGCGCGCTCATACGTACGAGCACCTTCACGGAGCCGATCGGCCGCCAGCTGCTGACTGCCACGGGTGAACTCGCACAGCTCGCCGGGTGGGTTGCAAGCGATGCGGGAAAGCACGCGGACGCCGAGCGGAAGTATCTCGGAGGCGTTGACGCCGCGGAGGAGGCCGGGAACAGCGCGCTCGCGGCTCAGCTCTTCTCGTCGCTGAGCTACCAGGTCGCGAACATCGGGAAGCCACAGGACGCGCTCCTGCTCGCGCGGTCAGCCGTCAAGGGGGCGCGCGACGCCACTCCGGTGGTCCGCGCACTGCTACTCGAACGTGTGGCGTGGGCGAACGCTCGAACCCGCGATCGGGACGCAACTCGTCGTGCACTGGACGCCGTGGACGATGCATACGAGGCGCGGTCGGCGGAGATCGAGGAACCCGAGTGGGTGTACTGGCTGAACCGCTCCGAGATCGACGTCATGGCCGGTCGGTGCATGATCGAGCTTGGCGACCCGGCGAAGGCCGAGCCGTTGCTGTCGAAAGCCGTGGCGACGTACCCGGAAGAGCACTCGCGCGAGGTCGCGCTGTACCTCTCGTTCCTTGCTGAGTCCTACGCCCGAACCGGCGCCTTCGACGCCGCAAAGGCCACCCTCGAACGGGCCGCGAGCTTCGCCGAAAAGATGCCCTCAGCGCGAACCGACGACCGTTTCAGCGCGGTCCGCGAGCTGCTGTAGCTCGACGCCCCGCCAGCACGCATAATCGAACATGTGATCGATGGGCTCGGGAGTCGCGCTGAACCCCCGCGCAAGATGGGGCGCGTGATCCGCTGCGACCCGAAGAAGCCGGTTTGGGTCCACCTGGACAAGCTGAACCCGATCAACGGCGCACCACGGTTCGCCTTCCCGGAGGGCATCGACCTTCAGTCGCGAGTCCCCGGCGAACTGCACTACTGGCAGATGACCACCACGGGCCACTGGGCCGGGTACGTGTCCTATCGGATCTCCCAGGAAGGCGACGGCGGGCTCCGCATGTCGCACCTGGTCATCGAGACCGCGCTTGAACCCCGCGAAGACGCTCCTGCGCGCCGCGGTGACCCTGTTTGGGAAGCGGCTTCCCTCAGGCGCTAGGCTCTGCCTGTCTCGGACCGGGATGTCCAGTCGAGCACAGGTGGGCTGAATGTTTGCTCACCCAGTGCCACTGAACTGCCCCGCGATCATGGGATGCCCGAGCGTTGCAACGTTCGGGCCGCTAATCGGAGGTTGACAGACCTTGCCGCGCGCAGTTTTTCTCGTGCGGCGAAGCGCGCCGAGGTCCTTGATCAGGGCCGCCCGAAGTCGTCGCGCTTGCACTCCCCATGAGGCAGACACACAGCACTGCTCGACCACCTGACGCGGTGGCCAGGGCTTCGGGCACTGGTCACAGACAGGTGTGTTCGCGTGCTGACGCCGTTCGTCGACTTTGCGCTCTCGGCCGGCCCCATGATCGGAACGATCGTGATCGTGGCGCTCCTCGCCACAGCGTGTCTGATAGCCGGCTTGGCCTTGAGGAAGTCACTCAAGGGCCGAAACGTCGACATCAGCATCATGGGCAGGTTCATCAAAGTGAAGGTCGAGGACTCGACCACCCAGCCGTCCGCGCTGCCGCCCGGAACGATGGGAGCCCCCGCCGACGTCAACGGGGGCTCCCAGCCGGGCCAGCAAAACCGGCCTATTAACCCTGCGCCGTAAGCCGCGGGTCGTCGGTGACAAGCCCTTCGAGCACGGAGTCAATCTTCTTGAGCAGCTCGGCGTCGAGCTTCACACCGACCGCCTTGACGTTCTCGACGACCTGCTCGGGACGCGACGCACCGATGATCGCGGATGCGACGTTCGGGTTCTGGAGCACCCACGCGACGGCGAGCTGCGCCAGCGTGAGCCCGGCTTCCTCGGCGATCGGCTTCAGGTTCTGAACCGCGTTCAGGACGTCGTCGCGCATCCACCGGGCGATCATCTTCGAGCCGCGCTCGTCGGCCGCACGCGAACCTTCCGGAAGTTCCGCGCCTGGAAGGTACTTGCCGGTCAGGATGCCCTGGGCGATCGGCGAGAAGACGATCTGGGAGATGCCCTCGCGCTCGCAGACCGGAACAACCTGAGGTTCGATGACGCGCCACAACATCGAGTACTGCGGCTGGTGGGAGATCAGCGGAACGTTCAGTTCACGGGCGAGTGCCGCACCACGGGTGATCTGCTCCGCGGTCCACTCGGACACGCCGATGTAGAGGGCCTTGCCCTGCCGGACGATGTCGGCGAACGCCAGCATCGTCTCCTCCAGCGGCACCGTGTGGTCGTACCGGTGGGCCTGGTACAGGTCGACGTAGTCCGTCTGGAGGCGCTCCAGGGAGCCGTCGATCGACTCCATGATGTGCTTGCGGCCTAGTCCCCTGTCGTTGGGGCCGCCCGGACCCGTGGGCCAGTAGACCTTTGTGAGCAGCTCATATGAGGCGCGACGCTGGCCGGCGAGCGCACGCCCGAGGACTGACTCCGCAGCCGTGTTGGCGTAGACGTCGGCGGTGTCGAAGGTCGTGATGCCCGCGTCGAGGGCGGCGCGGACGCAAGCCGTCGCCTGGTCCTCCTCGACCTGGGAGCCGTGGGTGAGCCAGTTGCCGTACGAGATTTCGCTGATGTTCAAGCCGCTGCGGCCGAGGCGTCGGAACTCCATGCCGCCAAGACTAGTCCGAAGTCCTTCGGCTTGCTAAGGAAACTCGTCGTCCCAACACACGAGCCGCTAGAATACGCGCTGGTACCATGACGTCACCAAGGGCAAGGAGCCCGCTGGTACTGGATATGCGCGGCATAAGGCCGTGGAACGCGCTCTGGAGGCGCAAACTCCCAGCACTGGCGACTGCGGCTTATTGAGGCCCTTCGGGCGGTGCGCCAAGGCTCTGCTGAGAAGGAGAGTCACCCGAGGTTGGGGCACCTACGCGGACGCAAGCGGCACTTTGCGGTTGTACGGCACGGTAGGACCACCTGAGCAGGTGGCCTGGCACTTCGGGACTGGTCGCCGGACAGGTGCGCGCGTGCTTCAGCAGTTCGGCGAGTTGGTCGCCGTCGTCGGTCCCTGGTTCGCTCTCGTCGCGTTCTGCGTCTCGCCCGTGTGGTGCTACTTCTTCGCGCGGATGGTGCTCAAGAGCCTGAAGTACCAGGGGCAGAGCGGTGTAACCGTAAAGGCGCGCATCTTCCCCCTGCCGCACGTTGACATCACGATCAACGGTCCGGTCGCCGAGCAGATCCCAGCGCCCGGTGAGCCGAAGCAGCTCCCCGCCCCGAAGCCGGAGACCGTTGGTCGAGCGAAACAGCGAAACAAGAAGTCCAGCGGCCCGTGACCCTGACCTGCGAGGATGTGTTTCGGTCTGGTTGGCCGAACCGAAACACCTTGACGAAGGTCTACTGGCCGACCGGTCCCGGCGGCCCCAACGACCGCGGGCTCGGCCGCAAGCACGTCATGGAGTCGGCCAACGCCTCCCTGAAGCGCCTGCAGACCGACTACGTCGACCTCTACCAGGCGCACCGGTACGACCACAGCGTGCCGCTGGAGGAGACGATGCTGGCGTTCGCCGACCTCGTCCGCCAGGGCAAGGTGCTCTACGTCGGCGTCTCCGAGTGGACCGCCGAGCAGATCACCCGCGGTGCCGCGCTGGCCCGCGAGCTGCAGGTGCCGTTCGTGTCGCACCAGCCGCAGTACTCGATGCTGTGGCGCGTCATCGAGCCGCAGGTCATCCCCACCTGCGAGCGCGAGGGCATCAGCCAGATCGTCTTCTCCCCCATCGCCCAGGGCATCCTGACCGGCAAGTACCTGCCGGGCGCCGAGGCTCCGGCGGGGTCGCGGCTGGCCGACGAGCGCGGCTCGCAGATGATCGCCCGCTGGATGCGCGACGACGTGCTCAACGCCGTGCAGCGGCTCAAGCCGATCGCCGACGAGGTGGGCGTCACGCTGGCGCAGCTCGCCGTCGCGTGGGTGCTGAAGAACCCGAACGTCGCCTCCGCGATCATCGGCGCCTCGCGTCCTGAGCAGGTCCGCGAGAACGTCAAGGCCGTCGACGTCGAGCTCGGCGACGACGTGCTGGAGAAGATCGACGCCGTGCTCGAGGGCGTCGTCACCGACGACCCGAGGCTGACCGCCCAGGGCTGAGCCCGCTCGTCAGGAAGCAGGGTGCAGGCTCATCGGGCCGTACACCTCGGATTCCGACCGCAGCAGCGTGACCTGCTCGACCCCGGCGTCGAGCAGGTCACGCCACCGGTCGCCGAACCACTCCTCGGCCTGCGTCTGGTCCGCGAACATCACATCCGGGCCCGTGACGTCCCGTCCCTGTGCATCCTGGTAGCGCCAGCGGTATTCCACGGACGAAGGCTAACTCTTGTCATCTCGGACGCTCGTGCTCGGCGGAGCGCGTTCCGGCAAATCGGCGCACGCGGAAGGCCTGCTCGCCGAGCCGGTCGTGACGTACGTCGCCACTGCCCGCCGCTACCCCGACGACCCGGACTGGGACGCACGGATCGCGCAGCACGTCGCGCGGCGTCCGTCCACCTGGCACACCGTCGAGGCGCCGGGTCCCGCGGACCTGCCCGCGCTGCTCACCGCCACCGCCTACGACGACCCGCCGATCCTGGTCGACGACCTGTCGACGTGGCTCGTCGGCGTGCTCGACGACGCCGGCGCGTGGGAGGGGAACGTCTCCGACGTCGTGACCGGTGCCGTCGACAAGCTCGTGTGGTCGGTCGCCACGTGCCGGGCCCGGCTCGTGCTCGTGACGGCGGAGGTCGGCCTCGGCGTCGTTCCGTCGACGCGCTCTGGCAGGCTCTTCCGCGATCACCTCGGCGCGCTCAACGCACGCGTCGCCGAGGTGTGCGACGAGGTCACCCTCCTCGTCGCGGGCATCCCGCTGAAGTTGCGGGAGAGACGACATGGTTAAGGAGCCGCAGGTGAGCACCGAGTTCCCGCCGGTGGAACCGCCGGACGAGACCGTTCTGCGCGAGGCGGAGGCGCGCCACGCGGTGCTGACCAAGCCGGTCGGCTCGCTCGGACGGCTCGAGGAGCTGGGCAACTGGGTCGCGGCCTGCCAGGGCGTCGTGCCGCCGAAGCCGTTCGTGCGGCCGCGGGTCGTCGTGTTCGCGGGCGACCACGGCATCACCGCGCAGGGCGTCTCGGCGTTCCCGAGCGAGGTGACCGGCCAGATGGTCGCGAACTTCCTCACCGGTGGCGCCGCGGTGAACGTGCTCGCGCAGGTCGCGGGCGCCACGGTGCGCGTGGTGGACATGGCGGTCGACGCGGACACCCCCGCGGCGGTCAGCCAGCACAAGGTGCGGCGCTCGTCCGGGTCGATCGACCGCGAGGACGCGCTCACCCGTGAGCAGTGCGAGCTCGCGATCGCGGCGGGCCGCGCGCTCGCCGACGAGGAGGTCGACTCGGGCGCCGACGTGCTCGTCGCCGGGGACATGGGCATCGGCAACACGACCCCCGCGGCCGTGCTGATCGCGTCGCTGACCGGGTCGGAGCCCGTCTCGGTCGTCGGGCGCGGCACCGGCATCGACGACCAGGCGTGGATGCGCAAGACGGCGGCGATCCGGGACGCGCTGCGCCGGGCCCGCCTGCAGATCAGCGACCCGGTCGCGTTGCTCGCCACGGCCGGTGGCGCGGACCTGGCGGCGATGGCCGGGTTCCTCGCGCAGGCCGCGGTCCGCAAGACCCCGGTCGTGCTCGACGGCGTCGTCGTCGGCGCGGCCGCCGTCGTCGCAGAGGAGCTCGCTCCCGGTGCGCGCGAGTGGTGGGTCGCCGGGCACCAGTCGGCCGAGCCCGCGCACGCGATCGCGCTCGGGCACCTGAACCTGAAGCCGCTGCTGGAGTTCGACATGCGGCTCGGCGAGGGGTCCGGTGCGGTGGCGGCACTGCCGCTGCTGGTGTCGGCGGTGAAGGTGCTCGCCGAGATGGCCACCTTCGAGAGCGCCGGCGTCACGAACAAAGAATGAGACTGGCTTTCTCCTGGCTGACGGTCCTGCCGCTGCGCGTCGACGACGTCGACCGCACGGCGGCGGGCCGGGCCATCGCGAGGACACCCGTCGTCGGCGTCGTGATCGGGGCGTTCGTCGTCGGCGTGCTCCACCTGCTGGCGACATCCGGTACGCCGGAGCTCGTCGCCGGGTTCCTGGCCGTCGGCGTCGTCGCCCTCGTCACGAGGGGCATGCACCTCGACGGGCTGGCCGACGTCGCCGACGGGCTGGGGTGCTACGGGCCGCCGGAACGCGCGCTCAAGGTCATGAAGGACGGCGGCGCCGGGCCGTTCGGCGTGGTCTCGCTGATCGTGGTGCTCGGCGCGCAGGCCGCCGCACTCCCCCACGCGCACTGGGGCGTCGTGCTGCTCGCGTTCGCGACGAGCCGGGCCGCGTTCGGGATCTGCTGCCTGCGCGGCGTGCCCGCGGCACGACCAGAGGGGCTCGGTGCGCTCGTCGCCGGCACACAGCACCCGGGAATCGTCATCGGGACGTGGGCCGTGCTCGCGCTCGCGGCGGTCCCGCTCGGCATCCGTGCCGTCGTCGCCGTCGTCGTAGCGGGCGCGCTGGTGTGGGGCCTCGTGAAGCACACCGGGAAGCGTTTCGGCGGCATCACCGGTGATGTGCTCGGTGCTGCCGCCGAAATCGCGCTTCTGGCCGTTCTGGTTGTCGCTTAACCCAGGGTCGTCATCCAGCCGCGGGAGTCGGTGACGTGGCCGTGCTGGAGGCCGGTCAGGCGCTCGCGCAGCTTCATCGTCACCGAGCCGGTGCCGCCGTCGGCGATGTCGAACTCGCCACCGGCGTGCTTGACGTGGCCGACCGGCGTGATGACCGCCGCCGTGCCGCAGGCGAAGACCTCGGTGAGCTCACCGGAGGCGTTGGCCTTCTCCCACTCCTCGGTCGAGATGCGCCGCTGCTCCACGGACAGGCCGAGGTCGGCGGCCAGCTCCAGCAGCGAGCTGCGGGTGATGCCCGGCAGCAGCGTGCCGGTCAGCTCCGGGGTGACGACCTTGTCGCCGAAGACGAAGAACAGGTTCATGCCGCCCATCTCCTCGACCCAGCGGCGTTCCACCGCGTCGAGCCAGACGACCTGGTCGCAGCCCTTCTCGGCGGCTTGTGCCTGGGCCACGAGGGAGGCGGCGTAGTTGCCGGCGAACTTGGCCGCGCCGGTGCCGCCGGGGGCCGCGCGGACGTACTCGGTCGAGAGCCACACGCTCACCGGGCGGACGCCGCTCGCGAAGTAGGAGCCGGCGGGGGAGGCGATCAGCACGTAGAGGTACTCGGACGCGGGTCGCACGCCGAGGCCCTTCTCCGTGGAGATCATGAACGGCCGCAGGTAGAGGGACTCCTCCTCGGCGGACGGCACCCAGCGGTTGTCGACCGCGAGGATCTGCCGCACGGACTCCAGGAAGAGCTCGTCGGGGAGTTCGGGCATCGCCATGCGGCGGGCCGAGGCGCGGAAGCGCTCGGCGTTGGCCTCAGGGCGGAAGGACGCGATCGAGCCGTCGGGCTGCCGGTAGGCCTTGAGCCCTTCGAAGATCGCCTGGCCGTAGTGCAGCACCATTGCCGCGGGGTCCAGTGCGAGGGTGGAGTACGGGCCGACTTCAGCGTCGTGCCAGCCCTTCTCGCGGTTCCAGCGGATCGTCACCATGTGGTCGGTGAAGTGCTGCCCGAAGCCCGGCTTGGCAAGTACCTCCGCTACGCGCTCCGGGGTCGCCGGGTGCGGGTGGGGAGTCCGGGTGAAAGGCAACTCGCTCGTCATGTGAGCACGGTAACCCGCTGGTCGGGATACGGAAAATCGTCTTCCCAAAACTCGGACGTCCTACTAAGTGAAGGTCTATAGAGTCCCCGTTCATGACCAAGGAAGAAGGATCTTCACGGGGTGCCGACGTCCGCACCGTCTCGCAGGCCGCGCTGCTCGTCCTGGGCACCGGCATGACGCTGCTCGACGGATGGGTCATCGGCGGTGTGGGAGGAGTCGTCGCCGCGGTCTTCCTCGCCGTCTTCTTCCTGGCCATCTACTACGGCATCAGCAAGGAGAAGCCCTCTACGAACGGCCGGGTGTACGGGCTGGCGGTGTGCGTCGGAGTGACTCTTCTCGTTTTTCTGTCCGTGACTCTTTGAGCGACGCGCGGAGAGACGCCGTCAGTCCGATGAGGCCGGTGCCGGCGCCCAGTGCCGCGATCGAGATCAGCAGCGCGGGCACCGGCAGGCTCATCGCGAGCAGCACCGAGAGCCCCAGGCCGAGGCAGGCCGTGCGCATGGGCCACGTGCGGTCGTTCTGCAGCAGCACTCGAGCCGACGCGTTGGTGAAGGCGTAGTAGAAGAGCGTCGCGCACGCTGCCACACCCAGCGCCGTCGCGAGCGGCATGAGCAGCACGGCGAGCACGCCGGCGACGGTCAGGACGAGGCTCAGCACCCCCGGCTTCAGGCGCGTCGGCAGGTCGCCGTCCTCGGCCAGCCCGGTGAGCGTGCGGTGCGCGGACGCCAGCACGAAGTGCAGCACCGCCACCCCGGCCACGGCCGCGGCCACCTGCACGAGCGGCACCAGTGCCGAGGCGTCCGCCGCGACGAGGGCGTCGCGCAGCGGAGCCGGCGACAACGCGAGGCGCGCGCTGCCCAGCTGGCGGAGCACTCCGGCGCCCACGGCCAGGTAGACCGCGAACGACAGTCCGACGAGGATCGGGATCGCGAACTTCAGCACCCCGGGCGGATGCGGCTGTTCACCGCGGTGGGGCGCGGTGATGCGTTCGAAGCCCGCGAACGCCGTGAACATCAGGCCGGCGACGCCGACGAGCTCGTTGGGGGTGCCCGTCTCCCCTGCCGACGGCACGGGCGCGATCGAGAAGCTCGACGCGACCACGAGCGCCAGCACGGCGAGGACGACCAGCGACACCACCACGCTGACCCCGGTGGTGAAGCGGAACCCGGCCGCGCCGAGCACCGCCGTCGCGACGACGAGGGCGAGCGCGCCGGCCACCGGCTGGTCCGGCACCACGTACGCGCCGAACATCGACGCCACGGCCGCCGCCATCGCGGCGCGGCCGACGAGGTGGGCGCTCGCCGTCATCCTTGCGGGCCACACGCCGAGCTGGGCACGTACGTATCCGTAACCGCCGCCGATGTCCGGGTAGGCACGGGACTGGTCGGCGGTCGAGAAGGCCGAGCAGAGGGCGGCGAGCGCGGTCACGGCCAGCGCCGGGAGCAGCCACCAGCCCGCAAGACCTGCGGCAGGGGCTAATCCGGCGAAAACACCCGCTCCGAGCACGGCGGGGAGACCGAGCGCGACCGTCGTCACGATCTCGCGAGGCGTGGGGGTCACCGGTACACGTTCTCAGATGCGTCATCCGGTCGTAACCACCCGGTCGACTGATACGTGAAACGGGCGAATCGCCACTGTGCGCAACTGTGAACGTCACGGATTGCGGCGAACGTGGCGGGCCTCGCCATGGGTGGACCAGTCCGACCTTTAGCATGGGTCACGATCCCGAGCCCCCGCACGAACCCTGGAGCAGCACGTGACAGCCCCGAAGCTGGCCCTCACCGAGGGTGACCTGAGCACCACCGCCGCGGACGCAGTCGTCGTGGGCACCCTGCAGGGTGCGGACGGTCTGGAGCTCGCCCCCGGTGCCGAAGCTGTCGCCGCCGCGTTCGACGGCGCGCTGCTCGACGTGCTCGGCACGCTGCGCGCGTCCGGCAAGGCCGACGAGCTCGTGAAGGTGCCGACGTTCGGCAAGATCGCCGCTCCGCTCGTGCTGGCCGTGGGCCTCGGCAAGAGCGCGGGCGAGGAGCAGGTGCGCCGCGCGTCCGGTGTCGCGGCCCGCGCTCTGGCCGGCAAGAAGCGCGCGATCACCACGCTGGCCGCCCTGCACGTCGGTGCCACGGCCGAGGGCACGCTGCTCGGCGCCTACACGTTCACCGAGTACAAGTCCGACAAGGGCGAGGGCCCGGTCGCGAGGGTCGACCTGCACGCCGCCGGTTCCAAGGAGAACAAGGCCGCGCTGAAGGCCGCCGTCGCGATCGCCGAGGCCGTCGCCACCGCGCGCGACTTCATCAACACCCCGCCGAACGACCTCTACCCCGGCTCGTTCGCCGACCGCGCCGCGAAGCTCGCCACGGCGGCGGGCCTCGACGTCGAGGTGCTCGACGAGAAGGCGCTGAAGAAGCAGGGCTTCGGCGGCATCCTGGGCGTCGGCGGCGGTTCGACGCGCCAGCCGCGCCTCGTGCGCATCTCGTACAAGGGCGCGAAGGCCGTCAAGAAGGTCGCGCTCGTCGGCAAGGGCATCACGTTCGACACCGGCGGCATCTCGATCAAGCCGGCCGCGAACATGGACGAGATGACCTCGGACATGTCGGGTGCCGCCGCGATCGTCGCCACGATGGTGCTCGCCGCGAAGCTCAAGTACCCGCTGGAGATCATCGCGTCGATCCCGATGGCGGAGAACATGCCGTCCGGTGACGCGTACCGCCCCGGCGACGTGCTGACCATGTACGGCGGCAAGACCGTCGAGGTCCTCAACACCGACGCCGAGGGCCGCCTGATCCTGTCCGACGCCATCGTGCGCGCGTGCGAGGACGGCCCGGACTACCTGATCGAGACCGCGACGCTGACCGGCGCGCAGGTCGTCGCCCTGGGCAAGCGCACCTCGGGCGTCATGGGCTCGGACGAGTTCCGCGACCGCGTGGCCTCGATCGGCACCGCCGTCGGCGAGTCGGCCTGGCCGATGCCGCTGCCGGAGGAGCTGCGCGCGGACCTCGACTCGCGCCTCGCCGACCTCGCGAACGTGACCGGGCACCGCTGGGGCGGCATGCTCGCGGCGGGCCTCTTCCTGCGCGAGTTCGTGGCCGAGGGCGTGCAGTGGGCGCACATCGACATCGCCGGCCCGGCGTTCCACACCGGCGGCCCGTACGGCTACACCTCGAAGGGCGGCACCGGTGTCCCGGTGCGGACCATCGCGGCCGTGCTGGCGGACATCGCGGCCAACGGCTGAGTCCTCCGCCGCGAACGGGCGGGGATCCTCCGGGGTCTCCGCCCGTTTCGCGTTTCAGGGCCACGGGAGCACCTGCAGCGCCGGCCACTGCTCGCGCCACCTCGCGGTCTTCGTCTCGTGGACGTGGCGGGGAGCCAGGACCGGGTTCGGGCGCACCACCAGGTTGAAGACGTCCGACAGACCGTGCGGCGCGTAGACGCGCCGCCGTCCGTCCCGCTCCAGCCGGACGCCGACGCAGCACGTGGTGGCGGCGAACGAGTCGATGGCCGCTTCGGTCGACCCGTGGGGCCGGCAGGGGACGCCGAACTTCCGCTCGTACCAGAGGTGGACGCGGGCCTCGTTGCGGATCTCGACCGTCGCGGGCAGACCGGCGAACCTCCGCGCGCCCGCTCTGATGACGGTGTCCTCGGCGTGCCAGGACAGGTCGGGGCCGAAGTAGAACAGGTCGTGGTCCAGGACTCCTTCGGCCGGGGACCTGCCGGTCACCACGTTCCGCACCGTCTGGAACACGCAACCGGCCGTGAGGTACCAGTCGGGCAGCCTCAGCTCGGCCGCTCCGTTGAGGACCTCCACCAGGATTTCGTTGCTTTCGAGGATGGTCCGCAACGCGGCCAGCTGTTCGTCGACGGGCAATCGCCCGAGCTTCGTCTCCACGGCCGGATCATCGCCCTTTCCCGATTCGAGGTGGGCGGAATTCCGGAGGCCGGCGGAAAACGCCGCGCCCGGTCGTCCCCGGTTCGAATTCGCCGGCCGAGCCTCGCCGTCCGGCACCTCCTCGCAGTCCTTGCAACAGCTCGTTTGCGGACGAAGTCAAAAGACTTGTTGCAAAGATGCAGTTCAGCGCGGTCGCGGAACTGATATATCGGTTGGGTGGAGTGCCGGGTGTGGTTGGCTGGTGGCGTGACGGTGCTGTCGGCCGCGTTTTGGGAGTGGCGGCCGTGGTGCCGAAGTGGGGGTAATGGTGGCGATGAGCGAGTTTCTCGCCGGCCTCGACAGGAACATGGTCGTCGAGGGCGATGTGAGTGCGATTCTTCCGTTCGGCGTGTTCGTCGCACTGGACGGGGCACCCGGTCCGGTGGCGGCACTGGTGCGCATTCCGCAGATTTCCTGGGAGCGGATCGACCACCCGGGCGACGTGCTGGCGGTCGGAGACCGGGTGCGGGCGCTCGTGCTCCACGTCGACCTCGAACGGGAGCAGGTGTCGCTGTCGATCAGGGCGTTGCTGCCCGAGCCGCCCCCGCGGGAGAAGACCGGGAGCGAGGTCCTGTTGGAGATGCAAGTGGAGGCGTTGCGCCGGAAGCTGCTCGAAAGCTGACGCGTCCGGCGGGGCTAGGTGATCGCGGCCGGGCGGAGGAGGATTTCCGCATGGGGACGCATCACTACGAGGCCGACGTCGTGTGGACCGGGAACACCGGGAGCGGGACGTCCGGGTACAAGACCTACGAGCGCGCGCACGAGATCCGGGTCGCGGGCAAGGCGACGATCCTCGGGTCGTCCGATCCGTCGTTCCGCGGTGATCCGAGCCGGTACAACCCCGAGGAGCTGCTCGTCGCGTCGCTGGCGCAGTGCCACATGCTGTGGTTCCTGCACCTCGCGTCGGTCAACGGCGTCGTCGTCACCGAGTACCGCGACCACGCGACCGGGACGATGGGGGAGCACCCCGACGGGTCGGGGCGGATGACCGAGGTGCTGCTCCACCCCGTCGTGGCAGTCGCCGATCCGGCGACCAAGGAGATGGCGCAGGCGTTGCACGAGAAGGCGCATTCGATGTGCTTCATCGCGGCGAGCGTGAACTTCCCCGTGCGGCACGAGCCGACCGTCGTGTGAGGTATGGGCTTGAGTCTCGAGTTGGTCGAGGCCCCAGGGTGGCGCTCATGACGAAGCAGCTGTACCCGATCGGGCACGTCGCACGCCGCACCGGGTTGAGCGTGAGCGCGATCCGGTTCTACGCGGACGAAGGTGTCGTGCCGCCCACCAGTCACACCGATGGCGGCTATCTGCTCTACGACGTCGAGGCCGTCGCACGGCTGGAGCTCGTGCGGACGTTGCGCGACCTCGGGGCGAGCGTCGAGGACGTGCGCAGGGTGCTGGCCGAGGAGCTGACGTTGCACGACCTCGCGAGCACGCACCCGGGCATCGTCGAACGGCAGTTGCGGCGCCCGGGGGCGCGCCGGGCGGTGCTGAGGACCGTGGTGAGCCAGGGCGGCAGCGCGCGGCAGGTGACGTTGATGCACGAGCTCGTCTCACTGTCCGATGAGGACCGTGAACGGCTGCTCGACGACTTCTGGGACGAGGTCACCGAAGGGCTGGCCGTGCACCCGGCTTTCGTCGGGCACCTCCACCGGCTGCGGCCCGTGCTGCCCGACGAGCCGGCCACCGAGCAGCTGCAGGCGTGGATCGCGCTCGCGGACATGGTGCGGGCCGAGGATTTCCGCGACGAGGTGCGGAAGTTCTTCCACGGCGCCTTCGCCGCACCGGAGGCGAGGACGATGACGTCGCCGGAGGTGATGGCGCGCGTCGAACGGCATCGGCTGGTCGAGGTCGAGGCGTGGGAGGCGGAACGGTCCGGAGTGGAGCCGGACTCGGAGCGCGGGCGGGAGATCGCGGGCCGGTTGCTCGCCTCGCTCGCCGGGCTCACCGCCGAGGTGACCGGGACCGCGCCGGAGGCGGCCGGGCTGCGGCGGGCGCTGACCGAACCCGATCCGGTGGTCGACGAGCACGCGCGGCGGGCCGTCGCGGAGTTCGAGGGCGTGCTGGACCGGTACGCGGCGCTGGTGGCGACGGTCAACGGCACGCCGGACGAGACCGGCGGTGGGGCGAGCGAGCGGTGGGTGGCCGCCGCGATGGCCGCGCTCTAGTGGCGCCTCGCGGAACGTCGGCGCTGTGATCCACGCTCGGCGGGGCGCCTCGCGGCACCGCCCCCCACGCCGATCCCACCGGCGGCGTTCCGCACCACACCAACTAGCCGTTGCCGAGCTTCTTCTGGCGCGCGGTGTAATCGCGCATGCGCTTGGGGTAACCGACGATGCCCGCGTCGTAGATCGGCATGCCGAGTTTGCGGGCGAACGACCTCGCGGCGTCCGGGGAGGCGATCCTGCGGCGGGTCCACTCGCCGTCGTGGGCGACCAGGACCACAGTGGTTTCGGTCACCGTCGTCCTGGGTTCCACGTAGGCTTCGACGCCCTGGCGGCTCTTCGTCCACTGCTCGAGGTGGCTCGTGTCCTGGTTGGAGGCGGTGCGCAGCACACCAGGGCGTGACTTCCTGCGGAAACGGTCGAACAGCCCCATCGGGCACCTCCTGTGCTTGCCTGCACCATGGTGCCAGGAAAGGGTGTTATGAGTAGGTGAATGATCGGGATCGAGACGCGGTCTCCCCATGCCGGATCACCGCGCTCCGGCAACTAGTGACAAGATGGCCGCGTACCTCGCGCGCACCCGCGCGTAGTAAGTAATCCCGAGGAGATCCGAAGTGACTTCGCCGGAACTGGAGTCGGCCACCAACGCCGATCTCGTCATCCTCGGCGGCGGTTCGGGCGGCTACGCCTGCGCGTTCCGCGCGGCCGAGCTCGGCCTGTCCGTCGTCCTGGTCGAGAAGGACAAGCTGGGTGGCACCTGCCTGCACCGCGGCTGCATCCCGACCAAGGCGCTGCTGCACGCGGCCGAGGTCGCGGACAACGCCCGCGAAGGCGACCAGTTCGGTGTGAAGTCCTCGCTCGAGGGCATCGACATCGCCGGCGTCAACTCGTACAAGGACGGCGTGATCTCGCGGCTCTACAAGGGCCTGCAGGGTCTCGCGAAGGCCAACAAGGTCACCCTGGTCGAGGGCGCCGGCACGTTCGTCGGCCCGAACACCGTCGAGGTGAACGGCCAGCGCTACGTCGGCAAGAACGTGGTCCTCGCGACCGGTTCGTACGCCCGCAGCCTGCCCGGTCTGGAGATCGGCGGCCGGGTCATCACCAGCGACCAGGCGCTCAACCTGGACTTCATCCCGGAGAAGGTCGTCGTGCTGGGCGGCGGCGTCATCGGCGTGGAGTTCGCGAGCGTGTGGCGCTCGTTCGGCGCCGACGTGACCATCGTCGAGGCCCTGCCCCGCCTGGTCCCCGCCGAGGACGAGTACGCGTCCAAGCAGCTGGAGCGCGCGTTCCGCAAGCGCGGCATCAAGTTCAAGACCGGCGTGAAGTTCACCGGCGCCACCCAGTCCGACTCGGGTGTCTCGGTCACGCTGGAGAACGGCGACGTCCTCGACGCCGACCTGCTGCTCGTCGCGGTCGGCCGCGGCCCCAACAGCGCGGGTCACGGCTACGAGGAGGCCGGGATCACCATCGAGCGCGGCTTCGTGATGACCGACGAGCGGCTGCGCACGAACCTGCCGAACGTCTACGCCGTCGGCGACATCGTGCCGGGCCTGCAGCTCGCGCACCGCGGCTTCCAGCAGGGCATCTTCGTGGCCGAGGAGATCGCGGGCCAGAACCCGAAGGTCATCGACGAGGCGGGCATCCCGCGCGTCACCTACTGCAAGCCCGAGGTCGCCTCCGTCGGTCTCTCCGAGGCCGCGGCCAAGGAGAAGTACGGCTCGGCCGAGACGTTCGTCTACGACCTCGCGGGCAACGGCAAGAGCCAGATCCTCAAGACCGCCGGCGGCGTCAAGCTCGTCAAGGCGCCCGACGGCCCGGTCGTCGGCATCACCATGGTCGGCGAGCGCGTCGGCGAACTCATCGGTGAGGCCCAGCTGATCTACAGCTGGGAGGCTTACCCGGAGGACGTGGCACCCCTGGTCCACGCCCACCCGACCCAGACTGAAGCCCTCGGCGAGGCGTTCCTCGCCCTGGCCGGCAAGCCGCTGCACGTGCACGGCTGACCGTTCCCCACACAAAGTCAGCCACACGAGAGCACGAGGAGTCAGCGAACAATGGCCTTCTCCGTCCAGATGCCCGCACTCGGTGAGAGTGTCACCGAGGGCACGGTCACCCGGTGGTTGAAGCAGGAAGGCGACCGGGTGGAGGTGGACGAGCCGTTGCTCGAGGTGTCCACCGACAAGGTCGACACCGAGATCCCCTCCCCCGCGGCGGGCGTCCTGCAGAAGATCGTCGCGCAGGAGGACGACACCGTCGAGGTCGGTGGCGAGCTCGCGGTCATCGGCGACGGTGACGGCGCTTCCGCCGAGCCCGCGCCCGCCCCGGCGCAGGAGTCCGCCCCCGAGCCCGAGCCGCAGCAGACGCAGCCGGCTCCGCAGCAGCCTTCCGAGGAAGCCCAGGAGGCTCCCGCGGCGCCCGCCCAGTCCGGTGGTTCCGCCGAGGGCACCGACGTCACGATGCCCGCGCTCGGCGAGTCCGTCACCGAGGGCACCGTCACCCGCTGGCTGAAGCAGGTCGGCGACAGCGTCGAGGTCGACGAGCCGCTGCTCGAGGTCTCGACCGACAAGGTCGACACCGAGATCCCGTCGCCGGTCGCGGGCACGCTGCTCGAGATCGTCGCCGGTGAGGACGAGACCGTCGAGGTCGGCGGCAAGCTCGCCGTCGTCGGTTCCGGCAGCCCGGCGGCGCAGTCCGCTCCCGCACCGGAGTCGAAGCCCGAACCGAAGCCCGAGCCGAAGCAGGAGGCTCCCGCCCCCGCGCCGAAGCAGGAGGAGGCCCCGAAGCAGCAGGCCCCGGCTCCGCAGGCCGCCCCGGCGCCGAAGCAGGAAGCGCCCGCCGCGTCTTCCGCGTCTTCGTCGGACGACGCGAACGGCACGCCGTACGTGACGCCGCTCGTGCGCAAGCTCGCGTCGGAGAACGGCATCGACCTGGGCTCGCTCAAGGGCACCGGTGTCGGTGGCCGCATCCGCAAGCAGGACGTGCTCGCCGCCGTCGAGGCCAAGAAGGCCCCGGCTCCGGCGCCCGCCGCCGCTGCTCCGGCCGCCACCGCCCCCGCCGCCCGCACCGCCACCCCGGCCGCGGCCGACAACTCGGGCAAGCGCGGCACCGTGCAGAAGCTCCCGCGCCTGCGCCAGATCGTCGCGCAGCGCACGCGTGAGTCGCTGCAGCAGTCGGCCCAGCTCACCCAGGTGTTCGAAGTCGACGTCACCAAGATCGCCCGCCTGCGCAACCAGGCGAAGAAGGCGTTCGAGGCTCGTGAGGGCGCGAAGCTCACGTTCCTGCCGTTCTTCGCCAAGGCCGCCATCGAGGCGCTCAAGGCCCACCCGGTGCTCAACGCGTCGATCGACGAGGAGCGCAAGGAGGTCACCTACCACGGTGCCGAGCACCTCGGCCTGGCGATCGACACGGAGCGCGGCCTGCTCAACGCCGTGATCCACAACGCCGGTGACCTGAACCTGTCGGGCATCGCCCACAAGATCGCTGACCTGGCGGCGCGCGCCCGGTCGAACAAGCTCACGCCGGACGAGCTCGCCGGTGGCACGTTCTCGCTGACCAACCTCGGCAGCAACGGCGCCCTCTTCGACACCCCGATCATCCAGCAGCCGCAGGTCGGCATCCTGGGCGTCGGCGTCGTGAAGAAGCGCCCGGTCGTCCTGACCGACGAGGACGGCAACGACACGATCGCGATCCGCTCGATGATGTACCTCGCGCTCACCTACGACCACCGCCTGGTCGACGGTGCGGACGCGGGCCGATTCCTCACGACGGTCAAGAACCGTCTCGAGGAGGGCGCGTTCGAGGCCGACCTCGGTCTCTGACGCGGCAACGCCGATGTGAAGGCCACCCCGGGTCCGCCCGGGGTGGCCTTCGGCACATTCGTGCCACTGTGCACGGAATGGTCCGGTGCGGAACGATCTAGGCATGCGAGTCGTCATCGCGGGATCGTCCGGCCTGATCGGCACGAGCCTGGTCGCGTCCATGCGCGCCGCGGGTCACGAGGTGCTGCGACTGGTGCGCCGCAAAGCCGCCGCCCCCGACGAACGCGGCTGGGACCCGTACGCGGGCCGCGTCGACGAGGGCACGTTCGACGGCGTCGACGCCGTCATCAACCTGTGCGGCGCGGGCATCGGCGACAAGCGGTGGGACGACGCGCGCAAGCAGGTCCTGCACGACAGCAGGGTCGTCCCGACCGAGGTGCTGTCGGCGGCGGTCGTCGAGCACGGCGTGCCCGCGCTCATCAACTCCTCCGGCGCCCACTTCTACGGCGACACCGGTTCTCGGCTCGTGGACGAGGACGCGCCGGCCGGGCACACCTACATGGCGCGGCTGACGCAGGACTGGGAGGCGGCGACGTCCGCGGCCCAGGCGGGTGGCGTCCGGGTGGTGCTGATGCGCACCGCTGTCGTCATCTCCCCGTCGGGTGGCGTGTTCGGCCGGTTGAAGCCGGTGTTCCAGTTCTTCCTCGGCGGCAAGCTCGGGACCGGTGAGCAGTTCTTCCCGTGGGTGTCGCTGGACGACGTCGTGTCCGCCTACCGGTTCGTCACCGAACACCAGGAGATCCGTGGCCCGGTCAACGTCGCCGCGCCCACCCCGGTGACGAACGCCGAGTTCACCAAGGCGGCCGGTGCGGCGCTGAACCGGCCGACGCCGTGGGTCGTCCCGGCGTTCGCGCTGAAGACGCTGCTCGGCGGTGAGATGGCGCAGGAACTGCTGCTGAGCGGTCCCGGCCTCACGCCGGGGGTGCTGGAGGCGCACGGGTTCCCGTTCCTGCACCCGGCGCTGCCGTCCGCCCTGAGCGCGGCGGTCGCATGACTCGTGCGTTCGCCGCGGTACTGGTGATCTCGTGGATCCTGCTGGGTCTGCCGGAGACGACGGCGCTCGACGTCTGGGCGCACGACGTGCTGCCGAGACCGGACTGGCTGCGAGCGGCGGCGTTCGCGGTGAGCCTGGTCCTGGGGCCGACGGTCGGGTGGGCGTTCGCGGCGGTGCTGTCCGTGCTGGCCTGGCGGCGGCGCGACCCGCGGCTGTGGAAGGCGCTCGCGCTGCACGCCCTGTGCTGCGCGACGATCTTCACGCGGTTCCTCTTCGACCGCGTCCGCCCCGTCGAGTACCACCTGCCGAGCTACCCGAGCGGGCACACGGTGGCGGTCGCGTCGGTCTGCTTCACCCTGGTCGTGCTGCTCCGGCGCGGGGTTCTGTGGGCCGTGCTCGCGGTGCTGGTGGCCGGGTTCGCGAGGGTCGTGCTGGAGATGCACTGGGTCACCGACGTCCTCGGCGCGGCGCTGGGTGTGACGGGCGTCGGACTCTTGGCGGCCACCGCTCTGGGGTTGGTAACGTCGGGTCGTGAACTCGTGCCGCACCTCGTCAGACCCCGTCGTCATCCGTGAGCTGGGGCTCATCGACTACATGGCGGCGTGGGACCTGCAGAAGGAGATCGCCGAGGCGCGTGCCGCCGGCACCACCCCGGACACGCTGCTGCTGCTCGAGCACCCGCCCGTCTACACCTGCGGCCGGCGCACCCTCGACGAGGAGCGCCCGCGCGGTGGTGACACCCCGGTCGTCGACGTCGACCGCGGCGGCAAGATCACCTGGCACGGCCCCGGCCAGCTGGTCGGCTACCCGATCGTCAAGCTCGCCGACCCGATCGACGTCGTGGAGTACGTGCGGCGCGTCGAGCAGGGCCTGATCGACGTCTGCGACAAGCTCGGCGTGCACACCGGCCGGGTCGAGGGCCGCAGCGGCGTGTGGCTGCCCGCCGACGACAGGGGTCCGGAGCGCAAGGTCGCCGCGATCGGCATCCGGGTGCAGCGCGGTGTGACCATGCACGGCTTCGAGATCAACTGCAACGCGAGCCTCGACGCGTTCGACGACATCATCCCGTGCGGCATCAAGGACGCGGGCGTCGCTTCTCTCTCGCACGAGCTGGGCCGCGACGTCACCGTCGCGGAGGTGCTGCCGATCGCCCGTGACTCCGTGCTCGCGGCGCTCGACGGCACGCTCCCCCTGACGGACCGCACTGTGACCCGCTCCGGCCCCGTCGCCGCGGGTATCACCTTCGCTAGCATTCCGTAGCCCTGCGGCGGGGAGCGGCGGAGTTCTCCTTCGGGGCCTGCGGAGGAGGGTGCGTCGTGAGGCTGTCCCGACGCCAGTTGTTCACGGCTGCCGGTGTCACGGCACTGGCAGCGGCGGGCACCACGTCGACCGGGCCGGTGGCGGTGGCCGCGCCCGTGCGCACGTGGTCCGGCGAGATCCAGGTCGCGGAGTGGGAGCGGTACTTCCTCGGGCTCGACGGCGGCGCGCACCAGAAGGCGCTCGACGCGCTCGGCATCCCGCACCGCGACGGCGTGCGCGCGGACGAGCAGTACCTGATGGTGCCGGCCGAGTCCGTCCGGCGGGCGGCGCTGGAGTTCGGTGACCACGCCGCCGCGGACGTGCTGCGCGAGCGGTTCGGCCTCGACTCGCCGTCGATGCTCGGGCGCGGGCTGGAGCTGGTGCTGGGGCGGCGCGGGCTGGAGCAGCGCTACCTCGACGACCCCGGCCTGCAGCTGCGGTACATCGGACATCGGCGACCGTTCGCGAAGCACGTCCTGCCGATGCCGGCGGCGGTCCGCGAAGCGCTCGCCTGATGCCCGGATGTCCGTCGTCTCAGAGCTGGGGAGCCACGTCCGACGCGACCTCGGTGATGTGGTCGAGGTCGGCGAGGTCGAGGACCTGCAGGTACACCCGCCGCACACCGGTCGCCTCGCGCCACTTCCCGATGCGGTCGACGACCTCGGCCGGGGTGCCGGCCAGGCCGTTCTCCTTGAGCTCGTCGACCTCGCGGCCGATCGCGGCGGCACGGCGGGCGACGTCGGCGTCGGTGCGGCCCACGCACGCGACGAGCGCGACGGAGCGGATGAGCTCCTCCGGGTCGCGGCCGATCTCCTCACACGCGGCGTCGACGCGCCCGAACTGCTCCACCGCGGCGTCGATGCCGACGAACGGCAGGTTGAACTCGGTGGCGTAGGACGCGGCGAGCGCCGGGGTGCGCTTGGCGCCCATGCCGCCGATCAGCACCGGGACGCGTTCCTGCGCGGGCTTGGGCAGCGCGGGCGAGTCGGTGAGCGCGTAGTGCCTGCCCTCGAACGAGAACGTGCCGCCCTCGGGGGTCTCCCACAGGCCGGTGATGATCGCGACCTGCTCCTCGTAGCGCTCGAAGCGCTCCCCCAGCGCCGGGAACGGGATGCCGTACGCGGTGTGCTCGGCCTCGTACCAGCCGGCGCCGATGCCGAACTCCACGCGGCCGCCGGACATCTGGTCGACCTGGGCGACGCTGATGGCGAGCGGTCCGGGGTGGCGGAACGTCGCGGCGGTCATCAGCGTGCCCAGGCGGATCGTCGACGTGTCGCGGGCGAGTCCGGCGAACGTGATCCACGGGTCGGTCGGGCCGGGCAGACCGTCGACCGACCCCATCTTGAGGTAGTGGTCGGAGCGGAAGAAGGCGCCGTAGCCGGCGTCCTCGGCCGTCCGCGCCACGCGGAGCAGGTCGTCGTAGCTCGCCCCCTGCTGGGGCTCGGTGAAGATGCGCAGTTCCACGAAGACCGAATCTAGTCGCTGGAAAAGCGCGGCGCAGGAACGGCGGCGCCTTCCTGCGTGAACACCCCCCTGGCCGCCAGGTGCGGGTGCGAGGACGCCTCCTGCAGCGTCAGCACCGGCGTCACGCAGGCGTCGGTCGAGGCGAACACCTCCGACCACTCGTCGCGCGTCCGGGTCAGGAACGCCTCGGTGAACGTCTTGCGCAGCAACGGCCAGGAGTCGCGGTCCATCTGCTCGGGCAGGTCGGCGGCGTTCAGCCCCAGCCCGGCCAGGAGCAGGGCGTAGAACTGCGGTTCCAGCGACCCCACGGCGACGGAACGGCCGTCCGCGCACTCGTAGATCGAGTAGAACGGGCACCCGCCGTCGAGCAGGTTCGCGTCCGGCGCGTCCTGCCACACCGACTGCGCCTTCATCGACCAGATCATCTGCGCGAGCGACGCCACGCCGTCGACGATCGCCGCGTCGACGACCTGGCCGCGCCCGGTGCGCTGCCGCTCCCACAACGCCGCCAGCACGCCCAGCACCAGGTAGAGCGATCCGCCGCCGAAGTCGCCGACGAGGTTCAGCGGCGGTTTGCCGATCGCGTGCAGCACTCCGGTCACCGACAGGTAGTTGATGTCGTGGCCGGCGCGCTGGGCGAGCGGGCCGTCCTGGCCCCAGCCGGTCATCCGCGCGTAGACCAGGCCGGGGTTGACCGCGAGGCAGTCGGACGGCCCGAGCCCGAGCCGTTCCAGCACACCGGGGCGGAAGCCCTCGATCACCACGTCCGCGGACGAGATGAGCGACAGGACCGCGGCCCGGCCCTCCGGCGACTTGAGGTCCGCGGCCACCGAACGCCTGCCGCGCAACAGGAAGTCGCGGGAGGCGTCCGGCACCACGGACAGCCCGCCGGACGGGCGCTCGACGCGCGTGACCGTCGCGCCGAGGTCCGCGAGCAGCATCGCGCCGTGCGGACCGGGGCCGATGCCGCCGAACTCGACGACCTCCAGTCCGTCCAGTGGACCCATGATCAGGCTTCGAACGACAGGCGCGGGTTGTAGATGGCGCCCGAGGACTCGGCGAGGCCGCGCATCGCCTTGGCGTGGTTGCCGAAGTCCGGGTGCGCCAGGGCGGCGCGCAGGGCGTCGGCGCTCTCCCACAGCGCGATGTTGATGTAGGAGGCCGGGTCGTCGAGCTGGCGCGAGAGCGTGTACTCGATCAGGCCCGGCTGCTCGCGCAGGAAGGCCGCCGTCTCGTCGAAGGCCTTCTCGAACTCCTCGGGGTCACCGGTGAGCGTGAAGCGGTTGAGGAAGGTGATCATGAGGTGGCACTCCCCTGATGCAGCGGTGTCAGTGATTTTCCTTTGTTTCTCGGTAAAACCATGCACACCGCGTCTTGAGACGTGCTCAAGGAACGCCCGCCAAGCTCTGCTCCATGCGCATCATCGATCTGTCTTCCCACATTGACGCATCCGCGTACGAAGCGGACCCGGTGACGCACGAGGTGCTCACGGCCGCCCAGGGCGCGGAACACATGGCCGAGCAGCTCGAGGCGCGGCTCGGCATCGAGTTCGACGTCTCCGTGCTGCGGGACTCCGAGTTCCTCACGCTGGACCGGATCAGCCTCACCTCCCACACCGGCACGCACGTCGACGCGCCGTCGCACTACGGCTCGAAGACCACGTACGGCAACGGGATCCCGCGCCACATCGACGAGATGCCGCTGGAGTGGTTCCACAACCCCGGCGTGAAGCTCGACGTGCGCGGCCACGGCACCGGCGTCATCGGCGTCGAGGTGCTCGAGAAGGAGTTCGCGCGCATCGGCTACACGCCGAAGCCGATGGACATCGTCATCCTCGACACCGGCGCCGCCGAGCACGCGGGCACCCAGACCTACTTCACCGACTACACCGGACTCGACGGCCCCGCCACGAACTTCCTGCTGGACCTCGGGGTCAAGGTGATCGCGACCGACGCGTTCAGCCTCGACGCGCCGTTCCCGGACATCGTCAAGCGCTACCTGCAGACGAAGGACGAGAGCGTGCTGTGGCCCGCGCACTTCGCCGGCCGCGACCGCGAGTACTGCCAGATCGAACGCCTGGCGAACCTCGACGCCCTGCCGGACTTCGGGTTCACCGTCGTCGCGTTCCCGGTCAAGATCAAGGGCGCCGGAGCGGGCTGGACGAGGGCCGTGGCCCTGCTCGACGACCAGACCTCAAGTGAGAGCTGAATCACCGTACTTACCTTCGCAGGTATGGAAAACAGCGACACATGGCCACCCGAGAACGAAGACCACATCGTCCGCGGCATCGACTAGCAGCGCTCAAGGGCCGCTCTCCGGGAGGAGGGCGGCCCTTGTGGTTCACGAGCTCACACCAGACGAGCGCGTGCGGTCTCGACGGAGTCGGCGGCGTCCAGCAGCGGCAGCACCTGCGAGGCACCGGACCGCACGGCCTTCGTGCGGCGCGCGAACGACGTCAGCGTCTGGCCCGGCCCCGCCTCCACCAGCAGCACGTCGTACATCGCCACCAGCTCGGTGAGCGCCGGTCCGAAGTAGACGGCGTCGGTCAGCTGGCGGGTCCAGAACCGCGGGGACAGCGCGTCCTCCTCGGTCATCAGCTTGCCCGTGTAGCCGGAGTACAGCGGCATCGACGGCGCCACGGGCGAAGCGCTCCACGACGCCAGCGCCTCGTCGACGGCGGGCTGCATCGCCGGGCTGTGGAACGGCGTCGACGCCGGCACCGTCACGACGACGTACTCGTCCGCCTCCAGCCGTGCCCGCACGCGTGCCAGCGGCCCGTCGGAGCCCGCCAGCATCGTCTGCCGGGCCGAGTTCACGGCGGCGATCGCCACGTCGCCCTCCAGGTACGGCAGCAGGTCGGCCTCGGAGGCGGCGACGGCGAGCATGCCACCGGACGGGATGGGCACGGCGGACAGCACGCGGTCGCGCACCAGGGACACGGCTTCCTCCAGCGAGAACACGCCCGCCAGCGTCGCCGCGACGACCTCGCCGGCGGAGTGGCCGATCAGCGCGACGGGCTCCACGCCCCACGACAGGACGGTGCGGCCCAGCGCGTAGTCGACCGCGAACAGCAACGGCTGTGCGCGGGACACGTGGTCGATGTCGGCGCCGGACAGCCAGTCCTCGCAGGCGACCGAGCCGACCTCGCCGAAGAGCTCGAACACCTCGTCGGCCACCGAGGTGAACACGGCGTCCGTGCCGTACAGGGAGGCCGCCATCCGCGGGTACTGCGACCCCTGCCCGGGAAACATCAGTGCTACGTCCACAAGTCGCCTCCAGAAACGGCTCGGGGGCCGTGAGAGAAAAACCCCCACGGCCCCCGAGGCACGACATCACCTGTATTCGCGAACCACCATGGCGGAGTTGTAGCCGCCCTTGCCGCGTCCGAGCACCAGCGCGGCCTTGATCTTGCCGTGCCGAGCCTCGTTCATGACGAGGTCGAGCTCGTACTCCGGCACGAGGTTCTCGACGTTGATGGTCGGCGGGATCGCGCTCCAGTAGATGGAGAGGATCGCCGACGCCACGTCGAGGGAGCCACCACCGGCGAACAGGCGGCCCGTCATCGTCTTCGGCGCCGTCACCGGCACGCCGTACGGCCCGAAGATCGCCTTGATCGCGTCGGCCTCCGCCTTGTCGAGCTCCGGGATGCCCGCCGCGTCGGCGAACACCACGTCGATCTCCGAGGCGTCCATGCCGGCGTCGCGCAGGGCGAGCTCGGCCGCGCGCTTGAGGCCGGGCTCCCGCGACGGCATCTTCGAGTCGAACGTCGAGGCGTACCCGACGATCTCGCCGTAGATGCGCGTTCCGGGACGGCCGGCCGCCGACTCCGGCGTCTCGACCACCATGATCGCGCCGCCCTCGCCCGCGACGTAGCCGGCTGCGTCGCGGTCGAACGGCAGGTAGGCGCGCTTCGGGTTGTTGTTGCGCGACAGGCGTCCCGACGCCTGGTGGGCGACCCACGCCCACGGGCACAGGGAGGAGTCCATGCCGCCGGTCAGCGCGAGCTGGACGCCCTTGCGCAGCTGGCGCCGGGCGTGGCCGATGGAGTCGATGCCACCGGCCTGCTCGGACACCACGACCGCGCCGGGACCGCGCGTGCCGTGCCGGATGGAGATCTGGCCCGTGTTGACCGCGTAGAACCACGCGAACGACTGGTACGCCGAGACGTACTCCGGGCCCTGGTGCCACAGCTTCTGCAGCTCGCGCTGACCGAACTCGTACCCGCCGGCCGTCGCGGCGGTGATCACCGCGATGTCGGTGTCCGGGATGTCGTTCGGCTGCACACCCGCGCCGCGCAACGCCCAGTCGGTGCCCACCAGCGTCAACCGCGTCATGTGGTCCGTCTGCGGCAGGAGCCGGCCCTGCAGGTGCCGGCCTGCCTCGAAGCCCGGCACCTCACCGGCGATCTTCGCCCAGTAGTTGGCGCTGTCGAACCGGGTGATCGGCTTGATCGCCGCCTCGCCCTGCAGGGTCGCCCGCCAGTACGCGGTCGGCCCCAGCCCGGTCGGCGAGGCGATGCCGATTCCCGTCACCACCGCACGAGTCACCGGCCTGCCCCTTCCACCTTCTTGAGCACCATGGCGCTCTGGAATCCACCGAAACCACTGCCCACGGTGAGGACCGTGTTGACCTTCTTCTCGCGCGCGACCAGCGGCGTGTAATCGAGGTCGCACTCGGGATCCGGCTCGTGCAGGTTCGCCGTCGGCGGGATGAGGTCCTGCTCGAACGCCAGCAGCGAGCCGACGATCTCCAGGGACCCGATCGCACCCAGCGAGTGCCCGATCATCGACTTGAAGCCGGAGACCGGGGTCTTGTACGCGTGCGCACCCAACGAACGCTTGAACGCGGCCGTCTCGTGCAGGTCGTTCTGCTTGGTGCCCGACCCGTGCGCGTTGATGTAGCCGACGTCCGTGGCGTCCGCCCGCGCCTGCTTCAGCGCGATGTTAATGGCGTCGGACATCTCGATGCCCTCGGGGTGCAGGCCCGTCATGTGGTAGGCGTTGCACCGCGAGGCGAAGCCGCCGATCTCACCGTAGATGTGCGCGCCGCGAGCCCGTGCGTGCTCCAGCTCCTCGAGCACGATGATCGCGCAACCCTCGCCCAGCACCAGGCCGTCGCGGGTCTTGTCGAACGGCCGGCACGCCGAGGTGGGGTCGTCGTTGCGGGTGCTGGACGCGCGGATCACGTCGAAGCACACCACGGTGATCGGGGAGAGCGGGGCCTCGGTGCCGCCGGTGACGACGACGTCCGCGGAGCCCTCCATGATCAGCTCGGCCGCGTAGCCGACCGAGTCGAGACCGGAGGTGCAGCCCGTGGAGACCACGGAGACCGGTCCCTCCGCGCCGACCGTCCACGCCAGCTCCGTCGCCATCGAGGACGGCGTGAAGTAGTCGTAGAGGTGCGGGACGGCGTAGGACTGGTCGACCTCCCAGTACTTGCCCCGGTCGGAGCCGACGATGAACTCGCGCTCCAGCGAGGTCGTGCAGCCGACCGCGGTGCCGAGCGAGACCCCGATGCGGCCGGGGTCGAGCTGGTCGAACTCGATGCCGGAGTCGGCCATCGCCTCACGGCCCGCGACGACGGCGAACTGAGCCGCGCGGTCGAGCCGGCGGATCTCCTGCGGCGTCAGGCCTTCGCGCACTGGGTCGAAATCTGCTTCCCCCGCCATGCGGGAGCGGTACGGAGACGCGTCGAAGTGCGTGATGGTGCGAGTCGCCGTACGCCCTTCGGACAGCAGTTTCCAATACGCCTTCGTTCCTATGCCACCAGGTGCGACCACGCCCACCCCGGTGATGACGGCGCGACGACTCATCGGACACCTCCAATCGCCTTCTGTGCGGACATGGTCTGCTCCAATCTCGGACAGGGCACGGGAGCGATACCTGTCTCTGCCGAATGAACCGATGGTGAGACGGCCCGATCGAGGCCACCTCGAACTACGGCGTAGGACCCCTGTACGAGTCCGGCCCCGGCCTCGGTCGCGAACAGCTGTTTCGCCGCCGAGCCACCGTCGTCGTGACATCCGAAGCCGACGGGCACACCGGTTTCCGCGATCGTCTCGACGATCTCGCCGATCTGGTCCGGCCACAGCCCGCCCGCGGTGTCGTGCAGCAACACGGTCTCCGCCCCAGCCTCCGCGGCGGTCAGAACGACCTCCAAAGCGTGTTCGGGGTCGCTCAGCCAGCCGTCGAAGAAGTCCCGCGCCTCGACGACCACTCGTCGTCCGGCGCGCACGAGTCGGCGCACGGCTTCGCGGACCTCCGAGAAGCCGTGCCCTTGGACAACTATCGCCACCACGGGGGTCTCCGCGGTGATCAGTGCGGTGAGGTCCTCCGGAGCACCGGAGGCGATGAGGGTGGCGGTCCGCAGCCGGAGCTCGATCGCGGCACGGCGGTAGAACCGCCGTGCCGGCCGGCCTCCGTCGACGAACGCGACCCCGAGCGCGTCGAGGCGCCGCACCGCGACCAGCCGGTCCGAAGTGGACAGGCCGGGGCGGCGCAGCGACACGTCGTAGAGCTTCATCCGGCCTCCGCGCCTCGGTCTTCAGAAGCCCGACAGCAGGACTCGGGAGGCCTCGATCTCATGAGCGCAGTGCCCCACCTCCGCGGGACATCCGTTGCGCTGGTGTTCGATCGCGGCCTTCTCCAGGTACATGGCCACCACGTAGAGCCCGTTGCGGCTTGCGGCGCGTGCAGCGGCGATGAGCAAGTCCGCGCCACCCGACCCCATCGCGTCACCTCATCCGTTTTCGGCGAATTCCTTGGCGTGTCGCAGCGTCGTGAGGCTGTTGGTGCCCAGCGCGGTGCGGATGAGCTCGCGAGCGCGCTCGACCGTGCCGTCGGCCCCCAGCACCTCGGGGACGACCTCCGGCCGGATGACGACCGTGTGGTGCGAGGTCGCCTCGATGCCGGCACCGTCGGCGAGGTCCCGGAACGTCCACCGGCCGACGTGCGCCGCCATGATCGGCGGCGTGTGCGTCTGCTTGTAGACGATGCCCTCGTACGGGGTGCAGACCCGCACCGAGTGCGTGGTGTGGATCGACCCGTCCGGGCTGCGGGTGTCCATCTCCATGGACTGCACCCCGGTGACGGCCTCGGTGAGGTCCAGGCGCGCCACGTGCGGCAGCCGCTGCGGCCACAGGTCCGAGCGGTACAGGAACTCGTAGACGTCCTCGCGGCCCGCCTGGATCGTGATGCTGTCGGAGAACGACAGCACCAGCTTGTCGTAGTCGTCGCCGTACTCGGCCGCCCGCTTGAGGGCGGCGAGCTCGGCGTCGCTGTTGTTGTTGACGGCGTTCAGGATGAGGTCGACCGCCTCCGGCTGCGCCGCCGTGAAGTGGTGGAGCAGATCGACCCGAGTCGCCGAGTCGGCGATCGGGACGATCCGCCACTCCCCACCCATCGTCTTCACGGGTGCGGCCGAACGCTCCTGCTCGAAGGAGATGTGCAGGTTCGCCGGGTCGAGCTCTCGCCGGGACGTCCACGTGCGCACGTCACCGTTGGCGAACGCGTGCAACCGCAACCGTTCCGTCGAGCCGTCCCGTTCGAACACCTCGGCGTGCACCGTGGGTCCGAAGATGTACGGCCAGGTCGTCACGTCCGCGACCAGGTCGTACACCACCTTGGCGGGAGCCCCGATCATGACCGTGTGCGTGGTGGTGTGCGTCATGTCCGTCTCCGATTCCGAGTCGCCGGCGTCAGGCCGCGATCTGTCCGTTGACCTTGTCCAGCAGCTGACGTGGCGTCTCGATGTACGCCATCTCGTCGTCGGCGATGGAGGCACCGTGCTTGCGCTTGATCAGCGCGACCGTCTCCAGCAGGGCAAGGGAGTCGAAGCCCAGCTCGAGGAACGGGATGTCGAGGATGTCCTGGCCCGGCTTGAACGAGTCGTCGTCGCCCGCGGCCTCGTTGAGGATCTCCTGGAGACCCTCGATGGTCAGTGCGCTCACGGCTAGTTTCCTTTCGTCCAGCGGGCGGTTTCCGCACGCCCATGTCCGAGGTTGTCAGCGCTCGGCAGTGGGCCGCTGGAGATGCCCTCGAAGAAAACCTTCCCGGCGCAGCGAAAACGGCTCCCGCCACGGTGTGGCGGGAGCCGCTGGAAATGAGCTCGGGTCTGACGCGCGGCCCCGCTCGGCGGGAGCCGGGGAACGCGGAACGACGATCAGGCGAGAAGACGTTGCAACTGGAGGGTTTCCGTGCTGTCCAGTCGCGGGTCGGACGTGAGAATGGCGTGCTGCAACAGTTGCAGGCGCGACGAGGGCTCGACGCCGAGCTCCCGGTTCAGCGTGGTGTGCAGGGCCTTGAACGCGTCGAGCGCCTGCCACTGCCGGCCGGCGCGGAACAGCGAGATCATGTACTGCGCGCAGAGGTTCTCGTTCATCGGGTTCTGCACGCTCAGCACGGAGAGCTCGCTGAGCAACACCGTGTGCTTGCCCATCCGCATCTCCGCGTCGATGCGCGTCTCCAGGGCGCTCAGGCGCGCCTCCTCCAGGCGCACGACCTCGATGCCGAGCGGCATCCCCGGCCGCACGTCCACCACGGCCGTGCCGCGCCACATGTCCAGCGCCTGCCGCAGCAGCCGGGAGGCGCTGGCGTAGTCCTCGACGTCGTAGGCCTGCTGGCCGGCGCGGCCGAGGCGTTCGAACTCGTGCACGTCGACGGACTCCGGCGGCACGTCGAGCAGGTAGCCGCCGTAACGGGTGACGAGCACCTCCTTCGCGCCGTTCTCGCCGAGCGACGACAGCGCGTCTCCGATCAGCTTGCGCAGCTGGAGGATGTAGGTCTGCAGGGTGGTGCGGGCACTGCGCGGCGGCCGGTCGCCCCACAGCTCCTCCACCAGGGTGGGCACGGAGACGACCTGCCTGGAGTTCAGTGCCAGGAGCGCCAGGATCTGCCGCGGCTTGGCCGCGGTGGGAGTCACCGAGCGACCGTTCAGCACGGCCTCGACAGGCCCCAAAACCTTGATCTGCATCGCGACTCCTCCTTCGGTTCCGAGCACGCCACTAGTCTGCTCGGCCCAACGGGGGCGCGTTAGTGCACGGACCACCGATGTCAGATGAGTTCTGCCCGCGAGGGGTATGAAAACTTCATACGGCGGCGCATTAGTCAGTAACTACCGGGACATCAACACCGGTCCGCATGCTTACCCACAACAAATCACCCCAAACCCCGGAGCTGACCATGCACCCCACCGCCAACGTCGAGCACCTGCATTCTTCCGTCGTCACCGCGGACGACTCCGACGACATGAAGATCTACCAGTTCGACCGCGAGGCCTCGATGGACTGGTTCATCGGGGTCGGCTGGACGGCCACGGCGCCGGGCAGCGCGTACCGCGTGCAGGACGAGGTCCTCGCTGCATGACACCCGAACTGGCTGAACCGCACGAACAACGCATCGGGTTCCGGCGCCACCTGCGACCGCAGATCGTCCAGGGCGAGGCCGTGTACCTGATCGGGGAAACCGGGGTCACCGCGATCCAGGGTTCCCACGTCGAGTCGCTCGCACCGCTGCTCGACGGCACTCGTGACCTCGCCGCCGTGCTGCGCGACCTGCCCGTCGGCCTGACGGCCGACACGGTCGGCCGCATGCTCACCAGGCTCGCCGCGGCGGGCCTGATCGGGCCACGCGGTGAGGAGGACGGTTCAGCCACGACCGAGGCCACGCTCGCCTACTGGGACGCGGCGGGCCTCGACTCCGCGGACGCGGTGGCGGCGACAACGACGTCGCTCGTCTCCGTCGTCACGATCGGTGACATCGCCCACGACTCGCTCGTGGACGCCCTGCACCGCAACGAACTCATGGTCACCCCTCGGGGTGGTGACCTGACGGTCGTCGCCTGTGCCGATTACCTGGCACCCGAACTGCGCGACATCGACGAGGCGCACCGGATGACCGGCAAGCCCTGGCTGCTGGTCAAGCCCGTGGGCGCGGAGGTGTCCGTCGGCCCGTTCTTCACCCCCGGCGACGGTCCGTGCTGGCGATGCCTGGCGGTCCGGTTGTCGGCGAACCGCAAAGCCGAGGCACACGTGCGGCGGCGGTGCGGGCAACAGGGTCCCGCTCCACGGCCCGCCATCGGCCTGCCGTCGCTCACCGCGATGGCGCTGGAGATCGCCTCGGTGGAGACGGCCAAGTGGCTCGCCGGCATCCGCCAGGACGCGCAGCGGACCATCTGGAGCTACGACAGCCTGACCATGCAGGTCTCGCAGCACGACGTGCGGGTCCGCCCCCAGTGCTCGGGCTGTGGCGACCCCGGGGTCGTCGCGCGCAGGGCGTTCGAGCCGGTCGAGCTCACGAGCCGCGCGAAGCACTCCAGCGACGGCGGCGGCCACCGGTCGTCACCACCGCAGGAGGTGCTCGACACCTACCGGCACCTGGTGGGCCCGGTCACCGGCATCGTGAAGGAGATCCGCCGCGACGACAACGGCCCCGCGTTCTTCAACTCCTTCCGCTCCGGCTCGAACGTCGCCGCCGGGGAAGGCATCGAGGGGCTGCGTTCGGCGCTGCGCGCGGACACCGGCGGCAAGGGCGTCACCGCTCTCGACGCCCGCGTCGGGGCGCTGTGCGAGGCCGTGGAACGACGCAGCGGCGTGTACGTCGGCGACGAGGCCCGGGTGAGCGGCAGCTACCGGTCGCTGACCGGCCGGGCGATCCACCCCGACACCGTCCAGCACTACCACCCGCACCAGTTCACCGGCCGCGAGCGGTGGAACGCGGCGCACTCGGACTTCCAGCACGTCACCACCCCGTTCGACGAGGACGAGGTGATGGACTGGACACCGCTGTGGTCGCTCACCGGGCAGCGGCACAAGCTCCTGCCCACCGGCATGCTCTACTTCGGCGCCCCCTGTCCGCCGAGCGTGAGAGCGAACTCCAACGGGTGCGCCGCGGGCAGCAGCCTGGAAGACGCCGTGCTGCAGGGGCTCCTGGAGCTCGTCGAACGCGACGCCGTCGCCATCTGGTGGTACAACCGCACGGCGGCACCGGGCATGGACCTGGACTCGTTCCACGATTCGTGGATCACGCGGAACCGCGAGGTGCACGCGAGCCTCGGCCGCGAGGTGTGGCTGCTCGACGTGACGGCGGATCTCGGCGTGCCGGTGATGGTCGCGCTGTCACGCCGCACCGGCGGCGGCCCGCGCGAGGACATCGTGCTCGGCTGCGGGGCGCACCTCGACCCGCGGATCGCCGCGCGCCGGGCGCTCACCGAGCTCAACCAGTGCATGCCGATGGTGTGCGGGTCCACCGGCACGGGCGGTCTCGACGTGGACGTCCGGCGCTGGTTCGAGAACGCCACGATCGCGGACCACCCGTGGCTCGTCCCCGACCCGGCCGAGCCGGCGCGCGTCGCCCTGCACCACGGCTACACGCACCGCGAGGACCTGGTCGACGACGTCCACGCCATCCGCGCCACCCTCGAGGACCGCGGGATGGAGCTGCTGGTCCTCGACCAGACCAGGCCTGACCTCGGGTTGCCGGTCGTCCGGGTGGTCGTGCCGGGGCTGCGGCACTTCTGGTCGAGGTTCGCTCAAGGGCGCCTCTACGACGTGCCGGTACAACTGGGGCGACTGACCCGGCCACACCGGTACGACGAGCTGAACCCGATCCCCCTGTTCATGTAGCTGCCCGAGCGGAGGCGCCGTGGTGCCCACCGAGTCGCACATCCCGGCCTGCCGCCCGCTGTGGTCGTTGCTGGAGGACGCGTTCGTCGACGAGGGGAGCGAGCACCTGACCGTGCACGGCAGGTGGGGCTCGATCGAGATCGCGGACACCAGCCCGCTCGTGCGCGAGGCGCTGCACCGCATGAGCCTGGGGCCGGTGGCGCTGGAGAACATCTCCGCGCTGCACGAGAACTTCGTGAGGTGGAGGGCCGGGGCCGGGCCGTGCCTCATCTGGCGCAAGCTCAAGAACACGCTCGACCTGCTCGGTGGCTGCGTCGTGCCGTCGCTCGGGCTCAACGACGGCGCCGGCCCGATCCTGTCGCTCGTCGCGGTGACGCGGGACGCCACCTTCTGGTTGCCCTTCATCGGGGAGGACGAGCTCGTGACGATGCGGTGGGGCACCGGGATCGACCGGCTCAACGGAGACCAGGCACTGGCGTGCCCGGGCCTCACCTACCAGGTGATCCTGCACGGCGCGCCCGCCACGGAGATCGCGAAGTCGTTGCTGGACAACGCCGGCACGATCACTCAGGTCGCCGAGACGCTGCACGTCGAGAAGGCGCTGGTCGCCGACGTCGTCGCCTATCTCGCCGGGGCAGGGCTCGTCGTCCCGGCCAGGTGCTGAGCCGCTGTCGTGGTGCTCCGGTCACGGATCGCAAACCGCGCGACTTCCCAAGACACGCCCGTATCATGGCCGTGTCCCGACCCTCGCGTGGGAGCTGCTGTGACATCACGACAGGAACGCTCATCCGTGTCCCGTCGTTTGGCGTACGTCGTCATCAGCGTGGTCTTCGCCAACTACCTCGGCAACGCCTTCTCCTACGTCCTGAACGCCGGTCCGACACCCGCGCGCGCCGCGGCCGCGCTCGTCTGCCTGCTCCTGATCGGGTACCTGCAACTGCGGGTGTTCAGCCGGCCGGGGTCCGACCTGCGTTCGGGCAGGGCGCATCTCGCGCTGGGCGTCATGGCCGGGCTGGTGTACGCGCCGGTCCCGTTCTTCCCCAACGCCTGGCACGGCATGCCCGGCTTCCTGGCCGGCAGCGCTCTGCTGGTCCTGCCGCGCCGGGTGCGGTGGCTGGTGTTCTTCGCGGTGGCGCTGAGCAACGGCGCGATCAGGTCGTTGTACGTCAGCGACCCCGCCCAGCTGGCCTACTACGTGGTGCAGTCGTTGGTCGCCGGCCTGGTCGTCTACGGCCTGTCCCGGCTCCCGGCACTGGTCGAGGAGCTGGAGACCGCCCGCTCCGAGCTCGCCGACCTCGCGGTCTCGCAGGAGCGCCTGCGGTTCGCCCGCGACCTGCACGACCTGCTCGGCTTCAGCCTGTCCGCGATCACGCTGAAGGTCGAGCTGACCTGCAGGCTGATCGGCACGCACACCGAACGCGCCGTGCGGGAGCTGACGGACATCCTGAGCATCGCCCGCGAGGCCCTGGCCGACGTTCGCGCGGTGGCCTCGAGCTACCGCGAACTGTCGCTCGCCGACGAGATCGAGTCGGCGCGGTCGGTGCTGACCGCCGCGGGCGTGCGGACCACGATCGAGACGGACCACCCCGACCTCTCACCCCGATCCCGGACGGTGCTCGCGACCGTGCTGCGCGAGGGCGTGACGAACCTGCTGCGGCACAGCGAGGCGACCCGCTGCACCATCACGATCTCCGGCACGGACCGGCTGGCGTCGATCGACATCGTCAACGACGGAGCACTCGCCGAGACCGGCGCCAAGCGCGGCAGCGGTCTGAGCAACCTCACCACCCGCACCTCGGCCATCGGTGGTTCCCTGCTCGCCAGGACCACCTCGGGCGGCACCTACCACCTGCACGCCGAGGTGCCGGTGGAACCGGCACCCGAGAACCAGGCGGCCGCGCCGCGCTTCTCGGGCCCGCCGATCGCGACGCGGTTCGCGCAGGTGCTGATCACGGCCGTGGTGGTCGGGTACGCGGCGATGGCGATGACGCTGGTGACGTACTACCCGGTCAGGTCGGCCGGGGTCGAGGTCGCCGCGATCGGCATCGTCGGCACCGCCGTGCTCGTGCTGGGCGTGGTGATCCGCCCGCACGTCCGGCTGAGCCTGTCGGGGCGGGTCCTGGTGCTCGCCGGGCTGGCGTTCTGCGTGTTCGTCCCTCCCCTGGTGTTCGCCAACCCCTACCTCGCGGGCGTGCCCGGCTTCCTCGCCGGAGCGGGGGCCCTGCTGCTGCCGCGCCGCGCCGGGTGGATCGCGTTCTTCTCGGTCGTCGCACTGCAGGGCGTGATCTACAGCGCGCTCGGCGAGAACGCGGTTGCCATCGCGTACGGCGTGATGGCCACGACCAACCACGGCCTGGTGCTCTACGCGCTGACCCGGCTGCGGTCCATGGTGAACCAGTTGCACGAGGCGCGGGAGGAGCTCGCGGCGGCGGCCGTCACGCAGGAACGGCTGCGGTTCGCCCGCGACCTGCACGACCTGCTCGGCTACAGCCTCTCCGCGATCACGCTGAAGAGCGAGCTGACGCACCGGCTGCTCACCGCCGACCCGGACCGGGCGCGGCAGGAGCTCACCGAGGTGCTGCAGATCTCCCGGCAGGCGCTCGCGGACGTGCGGTCGGTGGCGCTGAGCTACCGCGAGCTGTCGTTCGACGAGGAGGCCCGGTCGGCGCGGGCGCTGCTGTCCGCGGCGGACATCGACGTCACCGTCAGGATCGAACCCTGCGACCGGCTGTCCAAGGAGGTGAAGGTCACGCTCGCGACCGTGCTGCGGGAGGGCGTGACGAACCTGCTGCGGCACAGCAAGGCCGGGCGCTGCGAGATCGTGGTGTCCAGCTCTGGCGAACTCGTCACGATGGACATCGTCAACGACGGGATCTCGTCGAGCCACCAGAGTTCGCGGGACGGCAGCGGGATCGGCAACCTCACCACCCGCGTCCGCGCGCTGGGCGGTGACCTGCAGGCGGGCCTCACGCCCGAGCACACCTACCGGTTGCGGGCCGAGATCCCCATCGCCTGATCGCCCGCTGCCGCGGCGGCACCCAACACCCGGCTGGACGCCGGCCGCCGAGGTCGGCGGGTGGGCACCGCCCGGGTTGCTCGGCACCCACCACGAGGAACGCCGACTTCGCGGCCAGGCGGATGATGTTCACGCTGGTCCAGCCGGCACTGCTCAGCCCGGGCAGGGCGGTACGGCGAACCCGCCTCGGCGCTCGCCGCCCGGCCTGGCGTCCGGCACGGGGTCACCGGTCCACCAGCCCGGAGGCCGGACGGAGGCCCTGGGCGCGGCTCGCCAGCAGCTCGCCGGCGGTCACAGCATCTCGAGGACCGCGCATCCCCAGCTGTAGCCGGCGCCCACGCCGAACATGACGATCCGCTGCCCGGACCTGGCCTTGCCGGTCCGCACGAGGTGGTCGAGGCTCGCGAACTGGTCGCCCGCGCCGAGGTGGCCGACCGTGCGGCTCCACTCCCAGGTGGTGCGCTCCGGCGCGATGTCGTACGGGCGCAGGTAGTTCACGTCCAAGCGGCGGCGGCCGAAGTGCGGCAGGATCACCCAGTCGGCGTCGCCGATCTTCATGTCGGCCTCCGACAGCGCCTGCTCGACGGCGAGCGCCTGGCCTGCGTTGGCCTTGTTGATGCCGTAGGAGAGGCCGAACTCCCGGCTGAACGTCTGCTTGGCCTCCTCGAAGTCCACCGGGATGCGGTGCGAGAACGGCGCGAGGCCGAACGGCACGTCGCCGCGGTGCAGCGGCTCGAGGTCCGAGTCGGCGTTGATGGCGAGCGAAAGCAGCTGCGCGTAGCCGCCGCGCGTGGACAGCACGATGGCCGACGCGCCGTCGCCGTAGGGAGTTCCGGGATCTGTGCGCCACCGGTCGATGCCGGGCAGGCAGAAGCGGTCGGAGGACGTCAGGAGCGCGTCCCTGCCCGGCCTCGCGGCGAGGTAGGACACCGCGAGGTCCATCGCGGCCAGGCCGCCGTTGGACATCTGCCGGATCTCCAGCGCCAGGCAGGAGTTCCGCACTGTCTCGCGTTGGATGTACGAGCCGACGGGCCACAGGTCCTGGCCCTGGTGGTAGGTGGTGGCGTGCAGGATCAGATCGACGTCGCCGGGCGTGGATCCCGCGTGGGCCAGCGCCGCCCTCGCCGCCTCGACCGCCATTTCCGCCGCCGACTCGTCCGGGGACACCGAGACGGACTCGACGTCCGTCCGCGCGACGAGCCTGGGCTCGCACTCCCCCGAGACGATCGCGTCCGCGACCGTCAGCGTCGACGGCAGCCGCACTCCGTTGCCACTGACGAAAACATCCTTCACTCGCACCGCGGTCAGACCTCCTTCAGCGCGCGTGCGACCCGCACGACGCGTTCCGCCTGCAGTTGAGCCGCCCGCAACGCCCTGTCGCCGACCGGCGCGTTGTCCGCGCCCAGGACGTGCGAGGTGCCGTAGGGGTTCAGGTCGCCACCCGGGGGCACGATGATCCCGCCGAAGTGGCAGGCCATGTTGTAGATGGACACGAGCGTGGTCTCCATACCGCCGTGCGCGCTGACGCCGGAGGTGAAGGCGCTGTACACCTTGTCCGCGAGCAGGCCGCCGGACCACGCGGGCCCCAGCGTGTCGATGAACTGCTTGAGCTGCGCGGAGACGTTGCCGAAACGGGTCGGCGTGCCGAACAGGACGGCGTCGGCCCACAGCACGTCGCCGGCCGACGCCACCGGGACGTCCTCGGTGTCCCTGAGGTGCGCCGCCCAGGCGGGCCGGGAGTCCACCACGTGCCGCGGCGCCAGCTCCGCGGCACGGACCAGCCGCACCTCGGCGCCCTGCTTCTCGGCCGTCTCGGAGATCTCCGAGGCCAGGCGGTGGATCGTCCCGGTCGAGGAGTAGTACACGACTGTCACGTTGACGCTGCGTTCCACGGCGCATCCCTTCACCAGGCGGCTCTTCCCACCCTTCTCGGGTCGCCTCGATGTGGCGTGGAGCGCGACATGAACGTTCGGAGATATGGTGGCGCGCGGAGGGGCGCGATGATCAGGGTTCTGCTCGCGGAGGACATGCACATGGTGCGCGGTGCTCTCATCGCGCTGCTCAACCTCGAACCGGACATCGAGGTCGTGGCCGAGGTCAGCTCGGGCGACAGGATCGTGCCGACCGCGCGTCACCACAGCCCGGACGTCTGCGTGATCGACATCGACCTGCCGATCCTCGACGGGCTGACTGCCGCGGCGACGATCCGCGAGACGATGCCGCAGATCAGAACGCTGATGCTCACCTCGCTCGGCCGGCCGGGCACGCTGCGCCGGGCGCTGGCGGCCCGCGTCGACGGGTTCCTGCTGAAGGACGCGCCACCCTCGGAGCTCGCCGAGGCGATCCGCCGCGTCAACGCGGGCGAGCGCGTCGTGGACAGCCAGCTCGCCCTCGCCGCGTGGGACCGCGGCGAGTGCCCCCTCACCGACCGCGAGCTCGAGGTGCTCCGGCTGGCGGCGAACGGCACCGACGCGCCTGACATCGCTGTCGCACTGTCGCTTTCGGTCGGCACCGTCCGCAACTACCTGACGACGATCATGACGAAGCTCAACGGCCGCAACAAGGTGGACGCCATCCGCATCGCCGAGGAAGCCGGCTGGCTCTAGCCGTGTCCCGCGAGTCCGTCCGGCGGGGGTCACGGGCGAGGGCCGCGACCCCCGCGGACGGGAATCGCGGGACGGCGCCCCGGGCATCAGCCCCGGCCCGCACCCGTCACGCCGCCTGCTGCCCGCTCGTCCGCAGGTCGAAGCCCGGACGGGCGACGATCTCCGGGGTGAGCGCGTTGCCCGCCTCGAGGATCCGGCGTCCCATCAGGAAGTCGATCGGGCGGTTGCACGCCTCGACGCCGACCAGCCGGTCGTCCTTGAAGCAGAACACCGAGAACCTGCCTTCCGCCGGGTCGCCGACGGTGACCGCGCGGTCGTGGCCGTCGGTGAGTCCCGCGATCTGCAGCTTCAGGTCGTACTGGTCGCTCCAGAACCACGGCAGGGCGGTGTAGGGCTCCGCACCGCCCAGGATCGCGCTCGCGACCGTCGTGGCCTGGTCCGTGGCGTTCTGCACGGACTCGAGGCGCGTGAGGCCGCCGGTGAGCGTGCTGGCGAACCGCGCGCAGTCCCCGACCGCGTGAACGCGCTGGTCGGTGGTGCGCAGGTGCGCGTCGACGACGATGCCGTCGTCCACCGCGAGTCCGGCGCTCCGGGCGACCTCGGTGTTCGGGACGACCCCGATGCCGGCGACGACGAGGTCCGCCACGAGCACCGTGCCGTCGGTGAGCTCGACGAGACCTTCCCTGACGGCCGCGACACCTGTTCCGGTGAGCACCTGGACGCCCTCGCTCCGGTGCCGGTTGGTCAGGTGCCGCGCCGTCTCGGCCGAGACGGCCCTGTTCATGACCAGCGGCTGGGCCTCGACGACGGTCACCTCGTGGCGCAGTTTCCTGACCACGGCGGCGAACTCGAGGCCGATGAACCCGCCACCGATGACGACGACGTCGAGACCGGTCCGGCCGTCGAGCTTGCGCCGGATGGCGTCCGCGTCGGCGACCGTGCGCAGGTTCAGCACGTGCTCCGCGCCGGGGATCGGCAGCGTGCGCGGCCGCGCCCCCGTCGCGAACACCAGGTGCTCGTAGCTCACGGTGCGGGCACAGCCGAGCACCGCGACGCGCGCCTGGAGGTCGACACCGACCACCCGCTCGCCGCGGACGAGGTCGATGCCCTGGTCCTCGTAGTAGGAGTCCTGCCTCAGGACCAGCCCGGCCAGGTCGGTCTGCCCCGCCAGGTAGTCCTTCGTGAGCGGAGGCCGCTGGTACGGCGCGGCCTGCTCGTCACCGATGAGCGTGATGGGGCCGCGGTGTCCCTGCTCGCGCAGGGACACCGCGACCTGGCAGCCCGCCTGCCCGGCCCCGACGACGACTACCGACTCGCCGCGCATGTCAGTAGTTGCCCAGCCCGCCGCAGACGTTGAGCGCCTGCGCGGTGATCGAGGACGCGGTGTCCGTGGTCAGGTACGTCACGAGACCGGCGACCTCTTCCGGCGTGCTGTACCGACCCAGCGGGATCTTGGCGTTGAACTTCTCGAGGACCTCGTCCTCGGTGACACCCCAGTGGTTCGCGTAGCCCTGGCGGACGCGGCCGGCCATGGGGGTCTCGACGTAACCGGGGCACACCGCGTTGACGGTGATGCCGGACTTCGCGAGCTCGATGCCGACGGCCTTGGTGAAACCGACGACGCCGTGCTTGGACGCCGAGTAGGGCGCGGCGAACACGACACCCTGCTTGCCGCCGGTGGAGGCGATGTTGATGATCCGGCCCCAGGTCTGCTCGACCATCTTGCCGGTGGACAGGACCTCTTTGGTGAAGCGGAAGACACCGTTGAGGTTGGTGTCGATGACGTCCAGCCAGAGGTTCTCGTCCAGCTCGGCGGTGATGCCGCCGCCGCCACGACCCGCGTTGTTCACGAGGATCTCGACGGGCCCGAAGACGTCGACCGCCTTCTGCACCGCGGAGCGGATGTCCTCAGTGGACGTGACGTCGGCGGCGGCGCCGTCCGCCTCGTACCCTTCTTCCCGGAGCTGCTTCACCGTGGTCTGCACGTTTTCGGCGGTGCGCGCCACGACGAAGACCGCGTGGCCCTCCTTGCCGAGGCTGCGCGCGACCTCGAGACCGATTCCACTGGTGGCGCCCGTGACCAGGGCGACCCGTCGCTGGCTCATGCTTCTTCTCTCCTCAGAGTTGCTTCTCAGGCATGTGCACGACGAGGCCGTCCTGCTCCCCGGTCACAGCCAGCTGACAGCTCAGCCGGCTGTTCGCCTTGCGCTCGCAGGCCGTGAAGTACAGCAGCTCGTCCTCGACCTGGTGCATCGCCGACAACGGCTTGGTGTTCTCCGGATCGACGTACACGTGGCACGTGCCGCAGGAGGCGCCACCGCCGCACTGGGCGACGATTCCCTTGATGCCGTTGAGAACAGCGCCGCGCATCACGGTGTCGTCCTGGGCAACGTCGACAACGGTCTCGATGCCGTCGTGCGTTACATAAGTGATCTTTGGCATGGCAGTTCTCCCACGGATCTGCGGCTCGCCGGACAGGTCCACAGTGACGGGTGGCGCTTTGCACGCGGTGGAGACCACCTTGAACGTGCCGCCGGCCCTCCGGACACGACGAGAGGGCCCCGCCGAGGCGAGGCCCTCTCCCGTGTCCGCTCAGCCTTCCGCGGGGACGTCCCAGGTGACCGGCAGCTCCCAGAGGCCGTAGATCACGGCGCCCTCCTTGCGCGGGATCTCCAGGAACGGCTTGGCCAGCCGCAGCGAGGGGATCCGCTGGAACAGCGTCGTCCACACCAGCTGCATCTCCAGGCGCGCGAGGTCGGCGCCGATGCAGTGGTGCAGGCCGTGGCCGAACCCGAGGTGCTTGCGGGTGCCGCGCTCCAGGATCAGCTTGTCCGGCTCCGGGAAGACCTCCGGGTCGCGGTTGCCGTTGAGCCCCAGGCACAGGATGCCGTCACCGGCCTTGATGGTCTTGCCCGCGATCTCGATGTCCTCCAGCGCGACGCGCGGGATGGCGGTGTCACCGATGGTCGCGAGGCGCACCAGTTCCTCGACGGCCGGCTCGATCATGCCCTCGGGGTCGTCGAGCAGCAGCTCGAGCTGGTCCGGGTTCTCCAGCAGGGCGGCGGTGCCCAGCGACAGCATCGAGGCCGTCGTCTCGTGGCCGCCGTTCATCAGCAGGCGGATCATGTTGAACAGGTCGCGGCGCGTGTACTCCTCGCCGGACGCGGCGTACTCGGCCATCGCCCTGCTGAGCAGGTCCTCGCCGGGCTCCTTCTCCTTCAACGTGATCAGCTTGTCGACGTAGGCGTTCACCTCGACGATCGCGGCCTGGCGCTGCTCGGGCGTCGAGTGGCCGCCCAGCAGACACGTGCCGTGCTCGATGAAGAAGTCGTGCTCGTCCTGCGGGATGCCGAGCAGCTCGCAGATGACCGTCATCGGCACGGCGAGCGAGAACTCGCGGTGGAAGTCGATCGGCGGCGTCATCGTCAGGATCTTGTCGATGTAGTCGTCGACGATCTCCTGGATCCGCGGCCGCAGCCGCTTCACCTGGCGGTTGGTGAACGTCACGGCGGCCTTGCGCCGCGTCTTCGTGTGCTCCGGGTTGTCGTAACCGATGAACGAGGTCTCGGTGCGGAACTCCGGCGGCGCGATGAAGTAGAACGGGAAGTTGTCGTGCTTCCGCGACGCGCTGATCCGCGGATCGGTCAGGAGCTCTTTGATCGTGTGGTAACCGCTGATCGTCCAGATACGCAGCCCGGAGCCCGTCAGCGTGACCTGGACGACGTCTTCGTCCATCATGTCGTCGTACTGCTTCGGAGGCGTGAACGGGCACTGCCTCTGGTAGGGGAACGTCTCCTCGGCTTCGGCGCTGCCGGGTTCGACGGCACTTGTGGTCATGACGAGTCCTCCTGGTCGGCTGCCGTGAGGGTGCCACCGCGATCTGGAGCGTCACTCAAAGGTCCATTGTGGACTCAAGGGTGTGTCGAGCGTGAGGCCCTAGCGTCGTCCGCGTCGAAGTCACTCCTACTGGAGGTGAGCAGGTGAGCCAGAAGATCGAGCCGTACACGGTCTCCGTCGCGCAGTCCGCGTTGGACGACCTGAAGGAGCGACTGGTGCGAACGCGCTGGCCGGACGCCGAGACCGTCGACGACTGGTCGCAGGGGCCACCGCTGGCGTACCTGACCGAGCTCGCGGACCACTGGGCGAACGCGTACGACTGGCGCGCGGTGGAGCGCAGGCTGAACTCGCTGCCGCAGTTCCGCACCACGATCGACGGCGTCGGCATCCACTTCCTGCACGTGCGGTCGCCGCACCCCTCGGCCACGCCGATCCTGCTGACGCACGGCTGGCCCAGCGCGCCCGTCGAGTTCCTCGACATCATCGACCTCCTCACCGACCCGGAGGACCCGGCCGACGCGTTCGACGTCGTGTGCCCGTCGCTGCCGGGCCACGGCTTCAGCGACAGGCCGGCGACGACCGGGTGGACGGTGCAGCACATCGCGGAGGCGTGGGCGGAGCTCATGTCCCGGCTCGGGTACGAGCGCTACGTCGCGCACGGCGGCGACTGGGGGTCGTGGGTCTCGGCCGCGCTCGGCACCGCCGACCCCGAGCACCTCGCGGGCATCCACCTCACGATGCCTCTCGCGCGCCCGCCGCAGGAGCAGGTCGAACTCGACGAGCGCGACCAGCGGGCGATGGCGCGGATGCAGGCGTTCGGCAAGAACCGCTCCGGGTACGCCGCGATCCAGTCGAGCCGCCCGCAGGCGCTCGGTTACGGCCTCTCCGACTCCCCCGCGGCGTTGCTCGCCTGGATCGTCGACCGCTTCTGGGAGTGGGCGGGGCACGACAACGACCTCGAGCAGGCCGTGCCGAAGGACAAGCTGCTCGACATCGTGTCGACCTACTGGCTCACCGGCACCGGCACCTCGTCGGCCCGGTTGTTCTGGGAGAGCTTCGACAAGGAGCCGATGAACCCCACGGACGTGCCCACCGGCGCGTCGGTGTTCCCGAACGACGCGTGGCTGCCGCGTGCGTGGGCCCGCACCCGCTTCACCGACCTGCGGTACTGGCGCGACCTGCCGGAGGGAGGCCACTTCCCGGCACTGGAACGCCCCGTGGAACTCGCCGCGGAGCTCCGCGCGTTCCTGCGCGTGCTCGACTGACCGGACGGGCACGGAAAAGGGGGAGCTCCCGCTCGGGAAGCTCCCCCTTTTCCGTTGCGCGCTCAGACGTGCGTGACGACCCGCGCCGGGTCCTTCGTCACGGCACCGGACGCTTTGGGCACCGTCAGCGCCGCGAGCAGTCCGATGACGAGCAGGCCGGCCGCGCCGAGGAACGCGTGCGAGTACCCGGACGCCATCTCGTCACCGATCTGCGACTTGCCGCCGCCCGCGTTGGCGACGGCCACGAGCAGGGCCAGGCCGGCCGCGCCACCGACCGTCTGCCCGGTCGTGAGCAGCCCGGACGCGAGACCCTGCTGGCTCGACGGCAGCGACGCGGTGGCCAGGTTCGCCGTCGTGGCGAGGATCATGCCCACGCCGATGCCGAACAGCACGCACGGGCCGAGCAGGTCGATGACGTACGACGCGCGCGCACCGGCGAGGGCCATCCACCCCAGCGCGAGCACACCGACGCCGAGGCCGCTCACCAGCGTGAACCGCTCGCCGAGCTTGCTCGTCTGAGCAGCGACCGCGGTGGCGCCGAGGAAGATCGCGAGCGACAGCGGCAGGTACGCGAGACCCGTGAGCAGCGGGCTGTACCCGAGGACGAGCTGCATCAGCAACGTCAGGAAGTAGAACGTCGCCGCCATCGCGGCGCCGATGCAGAACATCGAGACGTTCGCGGCGACGACCGCGCGGTTGCGGAACACGTTCAGCGGCATCAGCGGCGCGCTGGAGAGCTTCGCCTGGTCGAACAGGAACAGCCCGATGCCGACGACCGCGATCGCGAACGAGACGACGCTGACGGGCGAGGTCCATCCCTCGCGCTCGCCCTCCGCGATGCCGTACACCAGCGCCGCGATGCCGATGGTCACCGACAGGGCGCCGAGGACGTCGAGCTTGCGCGGTCCGGCGGGGGCGGCCGACGGTGCGATGGAGATGGCGGCCACGACGAACAGCGCGATGCCGACCGGGACGTTCAGCAGCAGCACCCAGCGCCACGACAGCCAGTCCGTGACCACGCCACCGGCGAGCACGCCGATCGCACCACCACTGCCTCCCGCGGCACCCCACAGCCCGAACGCCTTGGCCCGCGCGGCGGGTTCGGTGAACGTCGTACCGAGCACCGTCAGCGTCGCGGGTGACATCAGCGCGACGCCGACCCCCTGCGCCGCACGGGCGATGATGAGCGTCGTCGCGTTCTGGGCGAACCCGCCGGCGAGGCTCGCGAGGGTGAACAGCCCGACACCAGCGAGGAAGAAGCCGCGCCGGGAGAACAGGTCTGCCATGCGACCGGCGAGGAGCAGCAGGCCGGCCATCGGGATCAGGTACGCGTTGATGACCCACGGCAGGGTGCTCGCGTCGAACTGCAAGGCCGACTGGATCGACGGCAGAGCCACGTTCATGATGGTGCCGTCGAGCACCACCAGCAGCTGCCCCACGCAACAGGCGAGCAGCACGAGGCCTGTTCGCCCTTGGTTGGTATTCGACATCGGTTGGCTCCTTCGCTGATGTACCGAGAGCGCGCGCAGGCGGTGTGCGCACTCCTCAGGGGACCCAGCCTCTCGCCACGCGGTACATCCGCGATCGGACCGCGCTCAAGCCCCGCGCCCGCGGCGGCATCGGGCCCTGTAGTCGTCCTCGACCGCACCTGGAGGTGCGTTGGCCACGCTGCCTTCGATCGCCTTCGATCCGCAAAGGAATGATTCAGATGCCCCGTATCGTCAAGAACTTGGCCGTGTTCGCCTCGGCAGCGGCGTTCGCGCTCACCGGAGCCGTCCAGCCGAGCGCCGCAGCGGCCGGAGGGGAACCGGTGACCAGCACAGAGTTGAAACCCAAGTTCCACTCGGTGGTCGGTGCCTGGAAGGGGACCGTGCAGCACCAGGGCGGCAGCGGCCCGATCAGCCTCAACTTCGCGTCCTCGGGCTCCGTGTGCCTGCGCTCCGGCGATGGTGAACACGGCTACGGCGAAGGCACCGGCACGTGGGTGTCCACGGGCACCAACTCCGTCAAATTCACCGTGCGGGAGTACCTGTACGACAACGCGGGCAACCCGACCGGTTCGGTCGACGTGAGGCAGGCCGGCTCCATCTCCGGCAACACGCTGTCCACCTCGGGCATGTCCACGATCTACGACGTCAGCGGCAACTTCATCGCGACCGCCCCGGCGTCGATCACCGTGGCCCGCATCTGACCTGATGGAGGAGACCCTGTTCCGCGGCGGCGGGGCAAACTTGCGGAACAGGGTCTCTCGCAGGTGTTCTCCGGCGGCCACCGCCCCGATCTCCGGTGACGCCACACCGCCCTGGACGTCCGCGACGCACCCGCCCGGCTCCGGGCCGGGCCCCGTGACAACGCCCGTTCGAAGGCGCGGCCGGGGAAACACCGCCTCGCGTGGACAGACACCGACGACGTGCAGCCCTCGCGGCCGCATCTCGAACTCCAGGTCGTCGTCCGGGGCGAGCCGGCACGTCGTCGGGCTCGACCGGGCCCAGGCAGTCGCTCAGCCCCGCGAACACCTCGCTCGCCCACTTCTCCGGTGCACCCGGCCACTGCGCGAACCGGCGCGGTGTCGCCGGGCACTGGCGTGAAGTCCGGCAGCCGACGCGGCCACCTCACGGTGACCCCGGCCCAGCACCTGGTTTCCGCGATCACCCGCTCGCCGATGTGCAGCTCGGCGTCGCGGGCCGCGCCGCAATCGTGGTGACCGCACCGGTACGCGTCGACAGGTCCGCGATGGCGAGCGAGTGCACCGTTCCCCGCGGGCCGGAAGCCCCGCCCGGCTCGCGGCTCGCCCGCAACGCGGTGCGAACGTCCACACGGGACGCTTCGGCCACGCGGAGTCCAACGGGCGGTCCGGCGGCGGACATCACCTGCGCGTGCGTCCCGCACTCGCGCCACTTCGGTTCCTCGCTCTCAGCGGGACGAAGTCTGCGGGCGGGCCGTCGGGTCGACGGCCCGCCCGCAGGGGAGGGAAGACTTCAGCGAACCACGTCGTCCGCGGGTACTTCGGGCCGCGGGTCACCCGTGCACGTCACGTCCTCTTCGGGCAGCTCGCCGTCGACCAGGTAACGGGTCACCAGGTGGTCGACCACGGCGTTGCCGGCGAAGGCGAACGTCTCGTGCCCGCCCGAGTCCGTCACGGTGATCATGCGGTGCCCCAGGGACCGCGCCATCTCGACACCGCCCTCGTAGCAGCTCCACGGGTCGCTGTCGGTCTGCACGACGAGGCCCACGGGGTATCCGTCGCGGACCACCTCCGTGAACGGCTCGGTGTGCTTGAACGTCGCGAACGTCCCGACCCACGGCTGCGCGCGCATCACGCCGAAGCCGTAGGGGTACTTCTCCCGGAACTCCCGCATGTCCGCGTAGTAGACCTCGAGGTCGGTCGGCCACTCGCTCTCCAGCGTCACCGCCTCGAGCACCGCCTCCCGGAGACCGCCCATCGTGGAACCGGGGCGCCACGCGCTCTGGCCGGCGAGCAGTGCCTCCGCCGCCGCGGAGTCGCCGTGCGACACCGCCTTGCGCAGATCCACCACGAGCCGGGCGAGCTGGTCCCACTCGTGCCGCCGCGGCGCCAGCACGCCGATCCGCTGGTCGAACAGCGTGCGCAGCAGCGGGCTCGGCGTCAGCGCGGCGAGCCCGGCCGCGACGTCCTCGACGGAGCCGATCACTTCGGCCGCGCCGGCACCGAGCTCGTACCGGCTCACGCGGTCGCCGGCCCACCCCGCCCACGCGTCGACGCTGCTCCGGATCGCGGGGCCCTGCGCCTTGAACTGCGTGCGCCAGTCCCATCGGGGGTGTTTGCACGAGTCCAGCACGCTGCGGTCCAGACGATCCGGGAACATCGTGCCGTACACCGCGCCGACCATCGTGCCGTACGCGTAGCCGAGGTAGTTGATCTTCTCCTCGCCCAGCAGCGCGCGGATGGACTCGATGTCACGCGCGAGGTTGCGGGTGCTGACGTGCCGGCGGAGGGTGCCGCCTGCCCGGCTGCAGCCCTCCTCCCGCTCCTTCATGTCGGCGGCGATCAGCGGGAACTGCTCGTCCGGTGGCCGCGAGTCGAAGGTCGCGGTGATCGGACTCGCCTCGGCGCCGAGGAACGTGGAGTCGCCCGTACCCCGCGGGTCGAACCCGACGAGGTCGTACACCTCGTTCAACGAGGTGGTGCGCCGCAGTTCGGCCGGCATGCGGGCGCCGAGGCCGTCGTCTCCGCCTGGTCCGCCGTTGATCGCCACCAGCACGCCGCGCCGGCGTGCCGGATCGATCGCCGGGATGCGGGTGAGCTTCAACGAGATCCGCTCACCGGCCGGATCGGCGTAGTCGAGCGGCACCTCGACGACGGCGTGCTGCACACCGTCCTCGTCTGCTGCCGACCACACGGGTAAGGACGTCGCCACGTTAAGTCCCCTTGGTTGTCAGGTGAGCTTCACCAGAACGTTGCCGAAGTGCTTGCCCCGCAGCAGGTCGATCAGTGCCTCCGGCGCCTTCTCCAGGCCACCTTCGACGATCGTGTGCGGGAAGACGAACTTGCCTTCCTTCAGCCACGTGCTGAAGTTCTGCTGCCACGACCAGATCTGCTCGGGCGTGTGGTAGGTCGCGAACGGCCGGATCTGGATCTGGCGCACGATCGCGGTCATGATGTCGAGGCGCGGGAACGCGCCGTCGCTGTCGCCGACCTGGCCGGACAACGCTCCGCACAGGGCGAAGCGCGCGTCCTGCGCCGCCGCCTGGACCGCCGCCTCGAACTGCTCGCCACCGACGACGTCGAAGAAGACGTCGATGCCGTCCGGCGCCAGCCGGCGCAGGTTGTCGACGGCCTTGCCCTCCTTGTAGTTGAAGGCGGCGTCGAAACCGAGCTCGTTCACCAGGTAGTCGATCTTCTTCTGGCTGCCGGCGGAGCCGATGACGCGCTTGGCGCCGAGGCACTTCGCGATCTGCCCGGCGAGGGAGCCGACACCACCGGCGGCACCGGAGACGAACACCGTGTCGCCTTCACGCACCTGCGCGATGTCCACGATGCCGTGGTAGGCGGTCGGACCCTGCGTCAGGTAGTGCTGCGGCGTCGGGAACAGGGAGGGGTCGAGCTTCCAGAACGACTGGGCGGGCCCGACCGCGTACTGCTGCCAGCCGTTCATGCCCTGGACGCTGTCTCCCACCGCCAGGTCGGGGCTGTTCGACGCCACGACCTCGCCGACGGCGAAGCCCCACAGCGCCTCGCCGACCTTGTAGGTGGGCATCGGCAGGTCCGCGTCTTCGCGCATCAGGTCCTGCATCACCGCGGTGACCTGGAGGTAGTCGTAACGGACGACGACCTCTCCGTCACCGGGTGCGCGGACATCGACCTCGACGACGTCGAAGTTGGCCTCGGACACGACGTCCGTCACGTGGGAGGCGAGACGCACTTCCCGTGTCTTGGCGGGAATCGCCGTGGTAGCCATGAGGGGGACCTCCATACTAGGAACCGGTTTGGAGACCAGCCTCGGGCATCGCCCTAGAGCGGCGGTCGAGTCAGGCGGCCCGCAGGTCAGGAAGCCCGTGCGACCGGCTCCGCCTGCCCGTCGCGGTGGACGGTCCGCGACTTGGTGCGGAGCTGCCCGTCGACGCGCACCAGGACGTCCTCGATGAAGAACGTCGGCTCGAACGTGACCTTGCCTTCGGCGTCGGTCCGCGTCACGAGAGAGCAGTACGTGACGTTCAGGGTGTTCTCGTCGGCTTCGTCGATCAGGTAGTGGTCGTTCCAGTGCCGCACGGCCACGCCCCGGTACCGCGGCAGGGCGGCGTTGGCGCCGGCGATCAGAGCGGCACGGCCCTCGACCTTCTCGCCGCGGTGGGCGTGGTCGGTGACACCGTCCTCGGTGAACGTCTGGGCGTAGCCCTCGATGTCCAACGCGTCGAGCAGCCGCATCTGCTGCGCGTAGAACGTCTGGACCTCGATGTGGACCTCAACACTGACACGGGACACGACAACTCCTCGTTCGCCGGCTTCGTACGGCGAATATGCGTGGCCCGGCTGGACATCCGGTCGAGCCGTCCTCGTTCGACCCCGCTTCCATCCGGCGTCGAGAGGTGCTCGCCAGGCTGGGGCGACAGCATCCACACCGACCCGCGAGGAGGGCCACTATGGCCTCAGTTCCCGACGTCACCAAGTCGGTGACGGTCGAGGCGACCATCGAGCAGGCGTTCGCGATCTTCGCGGAACGGCCGTTGGAGTGGTGGCCGGAATCGCACGTGTTCGTCGAGCAACGGACGGCGATCACGATCGAACCGTTCGTCGGCGGTCGCTACTTCGAGCGCGGTGCGGACGGTGAGGAGATCGCGTGGGGCACCATCGTCGAGTGGGACCCGCCGAACCGGCTCGTGATGACGTGGCGGGTCGGTCCCCACTGGCAGCCCATCTTCGACGACGAGAAGGCCTCGTTCATCAAGGTCGACTTCGTCGCCACGGGCCCGTTCACGACGACCGTGACCCTGACGCACGCCGACCTGCACCGGCACGGTGACATCGCCGAGACCATCCACCAGGCGCTCAACGGTCCCTCACCCGGCGAGACGCTGGAGCAGTACGCGGCTGTCGTGGCCAAGCACATCCCCAAGGCGGCCTGATCCGCCTCGGCGCGCGAGCGCGACATGCGCTCGCGCGCCGAGGTGCCGGCAACCGCGACCCGACCGGCCGCGGGACAGGGGCGCCGTCGATCACCTCGGCGGCGCCTTCTCTTGTGCCGAAACGATTTCCCGGCGCGGACGTGCTGATCGACGGCGCGTGGCGGCGCGCTCACCGGGATCACTGCCGAACCGTCCCGGGGCGGTGAGAACCTCACCGCCCCGGGCGACTCGCGTTCGTCGTCGCCTGGTCAGGCGCCGAGTTCGAGCTCCTCGTCGGTGTGGCGGACCTCGCGGACGTCGACGAGCCTGCGCAGCTGCTCGACCAGCTGGGCGGGCGAACGGCCTGGCGGGAGCGCGACCTCGACGTCGAGGAGGAAGAGCCCACCGGGACCGGCCGGGCGCAGGCTGAGCCGTTCGACGCCGACTCCCCGGCTCGAGAACAGCACCACGACGCGCGCGAGACCGCCCTGCTCGTTGCGCAGCGACATGGAGAGCGAATGTGTTGTCATCACTCATCTTCCTCGTCGAACAGGGGCCTGATGCCCCTCGCGGCCATGATCTCGTCGTTGCCGGTTCCCGCGGCCACCATCGGCCACACCTGCGAGTCCTGCCCCACCACGAAGTCGACCACCACGGGGCGGTCCCGCACCGCCATCGCCTCGGTGATCACGGCGTCCACCTCGGACCTCTCCGAGCACCGCAGACCCGCGCAGCCCATCGCGTCCGCGAGCTTCACGAAGTCCGGCAGACGGTTGTGGGTGTTCAGCCGCGTGTGGGAGTAACGGCCACCGTAGAACAGGTTCTGCCACTGCCGGACCATGCCGAGGTTGCCGTTGTTGATGATCGCGACCTTGATCGGGATGCCCTCGATGGCACAGGTCGTCAGCTCCTGGTTGGTCATCTGGAAGCAGCCGTCGCCGTCGATCGCCCACACCACCCGGTCCGGTGCGCCGACCTGCGCGCCCATGGCGGCCGGAACCGCGAACCCCATGGTGCCCAGGCCACCGGAGTTGATGAACGAGGCGGGACGTTCGTACTTCACGTACTGCGCGGCCCACATCTGGTGCTGACCGACGCCGGAGGTGTAGATCGCCTCCGGCCCGGCGAGCGTGCTCAGCCTCTCGATCACGTGTTGCGGGGCGAGCGCGCCGTCAGCCGGCCAGTCGTAGCCGAGCGGAAAGCTCGTCCGCAGGCCGTTGAGGTAGTCCCACCACGAGGTGAGGTCCGGGGTTGCGGTCACCACGGCGTTCAACGCGGCGATCACGTCCCGGCAGTCGCCGATGATCGGCACGTCGGCCCTGCGGTTCTTGGAGATCTCCGCGGGGTCGATGTCGGCGTGCACCACCGCGGCGTCCGGCGCGAAGTGGGGCAGCGATCCCGTCACCCGGTCGTCGAACCGGGTTCCCAGCGCGATCAGCAGGTCGGACCGCTGCAACGCGGCGACGGCGGGCACCGTGCCGTGCATACCGGGCATCCCCAGGTGCTGCGGGTGCGAGTCGGGGAACGCGCCACGCGCCATGAGCGTGGTGACCACCGGAATGCCGGTGCGGGTGGCCAGCTGGAACAGCGCCCGGGCCGCGCCGGAGCGGATCACCCCGCCGCCGACGTAGAACACCGGCCGGCGCGCGGTCGCGATGAGCTGGGCGGCCTTGCGGACCTGCACCGGTGACACGGCGGGACGGCGCCGGCCCGCCGGCGGTGCCGGTGTGTAGGTCACCGGAGCCGCCTGCACGTCCTTGGGCAGGTCGACCAGCACCGGGCCCGGCCTGCCGGAGGCCGCGAGGGCGAACGCCTCCGTGATCACCGCGGGGATGTCCGCGGGATCGGTCACCTGGAAGCTGTGCTTGGTGATCGGCAGGGTGATGCTGCGGATGTCCGCTTCCTGGAAGGCATCGGTGCCGATCACCGAGCGGGCGACCTGCCCGGTCACCGCGACGACGGGCACCGAGTCCATGTAGGCGTCCGCGAGCGGAGTGACGAGGTTCGTCGCACCCGGCCCCGACGTCGCCATGCACACGCCCACCCGTCCGGTCGCCTGCGCGTACCCCTGCGCGGCGTGCCCGGCGCCCTGCTCGTGGCGCACCAGCACGTGCCGGATCTTGACCGAGTCGAGCAGCGGGTCGTACGCGGGGAGGATCGCCCCGCCGGGCATTCCGAAGATCACCTCGCAGCCGACGTCCTCAAGCGCCTTGACCAACGCACCTGCACCGGTGGTATCCACGGTTCTCCCGAACGGGTTCAGCCCGCTAGCTGGCGCTCCAGCTGGCGCGGGGACAACGGCTTGTCGAGCGACGGGTCGGAACTCAGGATGGCCCGCTGCAACTGACGCAGCCTTTCGGACGGCTCAAGCCCCAGTTCCTCGATCAGCGTGTCCCGCAGCGACTGGTAGGCCTCCAGCGACTTCCACTGCCTGCCCGCCCGGTACAGCGCGAGCATGTACTGCGCACACAGGTTCTCGTGCATCGGGTGCTGCGAGGTGAGCACGGACAGCTCGCTCAGCAACGACTGGTGCTTGCCGAGCTGGAGGTCGGCCTCGATGCGGGTCTCCAGCACGCCGAGACGGCTCTCCTGCAACCGGGTGACCTCCATGCCGAGCCGGACGCCGATCTGCACGTCCACCAGGACCGGTCCGCGCCACACCTCGGCCGCGCTGCGCAGCAGCCGGCTCGCGGAGTCCAGGTCGCCGATCTCGAACGCCCGCTGACCCGCGATCGCGAGCCGCTCGTAGCTGCGGACGTCGACGCTCTCCGGCGGAACGGCCAGCATGTAGCCCCCGTACCGGGTCACCAGGACGTTCTTCGCGATGCCGGGTTCCTCGCCCGGCATGGCCGCCTCGATGCGCCTGCGCACCTGCAGCACGTAGGTCTGCAGCGTTGTGAGCGCGCTGCGCGGTGGTGTCATCCCCCAGAGCTCTTCGATCAGCGTCGGCACCGTGACGACGTGGCCCGCCTGCAGCCCGAGCAGCGAGAGCACCTGCCTGGGCTTCACCGCGCTCGGCGCGATCGAGATGCCGTTCTCCCGTGCTTCCAGCGGTCCGAGAACCTTGATCTCCATTGGAGCCTCCCCAGCTCAGCAGCGGCCGACTTGGTCGTGCCACAAGTTCACCTGAGCTGGGCTATCTCCCGCCACGGACGGCACCACGACCTTCGGATGGCGCGGTACCGGGTCGGGGGTGAAAAACTCATGTACCGGACGAACCCGGACCGATCCGGCTGGTGATCGGCCGGACACGGTCGGTGACAACAGCGCGGAATACTCGTCCTCCGGCCCGGCATTGACTCGCTGGTCAATGTCGCGCACATCTTCTGAACCGATACAGAACAGTCCCCTGAACCGCGCTCGCCTGTCTACGATTCGAGCTGGGCGCCCTGGGGCCGCGTTTGCTCTGGAGCAGTTGCTCTTGGGGGTAAACGTGAATGCGACGTCTTCTACGCCGAGTTACCGCGCGATCATCGTCGCGGTGTTCACCGCCGTCTGCCTGACCGATCTGACCCGCGCGCTGCTCCTCGCCGGGGAAATCACCGAATTGGCGGTGTCAATCGTCGGCTTGGCGGTACTTGTTCTGCTGCAAGTGTCGTTTTTCAGGCCGCTGGACACTCTTCGGCGGCACCTCGTCCTCGCCGCCCAAGCCGTGCTGCTGGCCCTGCCCCTCGTCCTCTACGGCCATTTTTGGACGGGCGTCGCGGGCCTGGTCGCGGGCAACGCCCTCCTCGTCCTGCGCCCCGTCGCGGGCTGGACGGTCTTCGTGACGACCGTGGCGGCGACCGGTCTCACCCAGGCCACCCACGACGACCCGATGACCGCCGTCGCCGTCACCGCCCTGCTGCTCGCGGGCCTGGCCACCGGCTTCGCCACCCACCGCACGACCTCGTCCGACCAGCAGGCCCCACCGGTCGTCGCCGTCGTGGACGCCACCGTCGCGGCCGTCGCCGCCGAACGCGTCCGCGTGGCCAGGGACCTCCACGACCTGCTCGGGTACAGCCTCAGCGCCATCAAGCTGAAGAGCGAGCTCGCGCACCGGATCGTCACCGACCGCCCCGACCGGGACTGGGACTTCGTGCGCGAGCACATCGTCGAGATCATGGACCTCACCCACAACGCCCTGGCCGACGTGCGCTCACTGGCTCGCGCCTACCGGCCGATCTCCCTGGCGGACACGTCCGACTCGGCCAAGGCGATGCTGGCCGCCTCGAACATCGACGCCCGCGTCCAGCTCAACCACGACCCGCTGCCGGAGACCGTCGAGACGGTCCTGGCGGCCGTGCTCTGCGAGGCCGTCACCAACGTCCTGCGCCACAGCGACGCGAGCACCTGCACCATCGACGTGCGGCAGCGCGGCGCCACGATCCTGCTCGACGTGATCAACGACGGCGCCGCCGAGCGCGCCGTCTCCGCCGACTGCAACGGCGTCCGCAACCAGGCCGAACGCGTCCACGCCGCCGGCGGCACCTTCACCGCCCGTCACGTCGGCGACGGCTCGTTCCACGTCCACGCCACCGTTCCGGCCGCGCTCCCGCACGCCTGACGGCGGTTCACCGGCACACCGCCCGGCGCCGCCGGCCGGTCAGAACCACCCGGACTTGCGGGCGATCCGGACGGCGTCGACGCGGTTGCGGGCGTCGAGCTTGGCCGTGGCGGACGTCAGGTAGTTGCGCACCGTCCCGACGGACAGGAACAACGTCGTCGCGATCTCCATCGCGTCCGCGCCGTCGGAGGCGAGCCTCAACACCTCCAGCTCGCGCGGTGTCAAAGGGCACTCGTCCGTGTCCCACGCCGACAGCGCGAGATGGGAGTCGATCACCCGGCGCCCGACCGAGACGCCGCGGATGGCGTCCGCGAGCTCACCGACGGGAGCGTCCTTGAGGATGAAGCCGTTGACGCGGGCGTTCAGCGCACGGCGCAGAGTGCCCGGCCGGCCCAGGCTCGTGAGAATGAGCGTGCGGGTGTCAGGGGCGGTGTCGTGGATCACGGTGGCCGCGGAAAGACCGTCCATACCGGGAAGATCGATGTCCAGGACCGCCACGTCCGGTTTGTTCTCCGCCACCGCCGCGATGATTTCGTCGCCCGTTGCGACGGACGCGACAACCTCAATATCCGGTTCTAGATTCAACAAAGCGACCAACGCGCCGCGGACCATTTGCACGTCCTCGGCGAGCAGCACTCGGATCATCCGACCCCCCTTGCCCCCAGGTCACCATTTCGAGTTTTACACTCGGTGACCAAGCAGGCAAGCGGTCCGGTCAACTGTTCGGAGCGTTACTCCGAATGCGCCAGCATTATGTGGATTCGTAATCGGCGAGTGACCCGGGGTTACCGCGCGCTCACACGCGGCTCAAGAGCCGAATCGGCGACCGGGACATCCGGGCACGGTCCGGGCGGAACCGGTGGACGCGGTTCGGCGACTCGCCGCGGTGGCTCAGCGGGGCTCGCCCCACCGCTCCAGCAGTCCGAGGCCGCCGTCGACGGTGATCACCTGTCCCTGGATCCAGGCGGCCTCGTCGGTGCAGAGCAACGACACGGCGTCGGCGATGTCCTCGGGCAGGGTGACGCGGCCGGACGGGCTCTTGATCGCGAGCCGGTCGACCAGGCCGGGGTCGATGTTCATGGGGCCGTTGTCGACGACCTCGGTGACGACGGCGTTGACGGCCACCCGGTACCAGGCCAGTTCCAGCGCGAGCGTCCTGATCACGCCGTACACCGGAGTCGCCGTGTAGGCGGCGATGACCACCCGGCCACCGTCCTGCAGCGACTTGGCGAGCGGCTCCACGATGTTGAGCAACGGCGTGAGATCGGGCGTTTCGGCGTGGTGCACGAACATGTCCAGCTGGCCGCGCTCCTGCTTGACCCGGTCGAGCAGGCGGCGCACCGAGAGCTCGTCCTGGACGTCGAACTGGGCGACGGTCACCGAGCCCGGCCTGCCCGTCAGCACGAGCCTCGCCCGCTCCAGGTCGACGTCGTCGCCGGAGGTCGTGATGATGACGTGGGCACCGTTGTCGCAGAGCTTGCTCGCGATGGCGAGGCCGAGTCCGTGCGTTCCCGACGTGACCAGGGCGATCTTCCCGTCGAGTCCCAGGCGCGTGTTGACCGGTTCGATCATGATCGTGACCACCTCGTTGTCCGCGTGGTGATCGACGTTCCGCCGGGGCGCTAGGGCCGAACTCGACTACTTCTTGCGCAAACCCTCCAGAACGCGGAGGATCGCGCGTTCGACCTCGCGGCCGGTGCGCTTCGGGTCGGACGAGCTGGCGATGGTGCTGGCGCACGCGGACAGTGCTCCGAACAGCAGCCGGGCCATGATCTCCACCGGTGCTTCCTCGATCTCGCCGGCGTCCACGAGCAGTTGCACGGCCGTGCGCAGCAATCCGAAGCTGAAGTGCTCCTCGGCCTCGCGCCAGCGCTCCCAGCCCATCACGACCGGCGCTTCGTGGACGATGATCCGCTGGTATTCCGGTTCCAGGCACTTGCGCACATAGGCGCGCAGGCCCGCGACAGCGGTGTCCCAGGGCTCGCCGTCACCGGTGACGACCGCCGTCAACGACTCGATCGAGCGGGTCTCGACCTGGGTGAAGGCCGCCTCGAACAACGCCTGTTTGCCGCTGAAGTGGTGGTAGAGCGCGCCTTTCGTCACGCGGGCGCGTTTGACGACCTCGTCGAGCGAGGTGCCGGCGTAACCGCGTTTGGTGAAGAGGTCGACGGCGCTGTCCACGAGCGCCTGCCTGGTCGACTCCGAGTACTCGGAGCGTCGAGTTCGCACGCACGAAACGTATCTCACATACCGCCGGTACGTACCGGTGGTATGGTCGTGTCATACCGAGGGTATGCGAGAAACCGGGGGTACGAGAAATGGGCTGGGCAGACCACTACCGCCGTCGTGACGCGCTCGACGCCGTGCTGCGCGACGCTCACCGCGACCCGTCCGCACCGCTGATCGTGGATCCGGACGTCTTCGGCTCGCTGCACGAACTGCTGCTGGCGCTCGACCACCGCTGGCAGAACAAGCTGACAGCGCGCATGGAGGCCGCGGCGTTGGAGGGCCCCGTCGACGAGGACCGGGTGACCGCCGAACTGGCCGCCGAGGAGCCGGTGTTGCGAGCGGTGCTGGACGCACACCTTTCGCTCGGCAGTTACCGGACGGTAGGAATGACTCCATGAGTCGTTGGACCGAAGCCGACATCCCCGACCAGACCGGCCGCACCGTCCTCGTGACGGGCGCGAACTCCGGTCTCGGCCTGCGCACCGCCCAGGTGCTCGCGGGGAAGGGGGCCCATGTGCTCATGGGTTGTCGCTCGGTCCAGCGCGGTGAGGCCGCGCGGCGCACGGTGCGCGGGTCGGCGGAGGTCCTCGAGCTCGACCTAGCCGACCTCGGCTCCGTGCGCGCCGCTGCGGAGAAGGTCGAGGCGCTCGACGTCCTCGTCAACAACGCGGGCATCATGGCCGTCCCGAACGGCCGGACCGCCGACGGCTTCGAGCTCCAGTTCGGCACCAACCACCTGGGCCACGCCGCGCTGACGTGGCTGCTGCTCCCGGCGCTGAGGCGACGTCCCGGCGCGCGCGTCGTCACCGTCTCGTCGCTGATGCACCGCGCCGGCCGGATCGACTTCGAGGACCCGAACTGGGAGCGCCGGCCGTACAGCCTGCAGGGCTCCTACGGGCAGTCGAAGCTCGCCAACATCCTGTTCGCGCGCGAGCTCGAACGCCGCTCGCCGGACGTGACGTCCATCGCGGCCCATCCGGGCATGACGGCCACCGAGCTGACCGACAACATGGCCGACGCGCACCGGTCCGCGGTCATGAAGATCGGCGGCCGCATCTCCCACCTGTTCTCGCAGCCGGTCGAGATGGGCGCGCTTCCGCAGCTCTACGCGGCGACGTCACCGGACGCGCGCGGCGGCCAGTACTACGGCCCGGACGGCTTCAACGGCCTGCGCGGCTACCCCGGCGTCGCGCGGATGACCGCCGCGGCGCGCGACGACCTGGCCGCGAACCGCCTCTGGGAGCTCACGGTCAAGCTCACCGGGATCACCCCGGACCTCCCGTGAGCCTCCCCGGTGTGCGTGACGCCGGACACGCGGGCGCGGAGCGTAGTGTGAGGTGGTGACTGTGGTACCAGAGGGTCGGAAGCTGCTGCGGCTCGAGGTCCGCAACAGCCAGACGCCGATCGAGAAGAAGCCGTCCTGGATCAAGACGCGGGCGAAGATGGGCCCCGAGTACCGGGAGCTCAAGGGCCTGGTCAAGCGCGAGGGCCTGCACACGGTCTGCGAAGAGGCCGGCTGTCCCAACATCTACGAGTGCTGGGAAGACCGCGAGGCCACGTTCCTGATCGGCGGGGAGCAGTGCACCCGGCGCTGCGACTTCTGCCAGATCGACACGGGCAAGCCCGCCGACCTCGACCGCGACGAACCTCGTCGCGTCGCCGAGTCGGTCCAGGCCATGGGTCTGCGCTACTCGACCGTCACCGGTGTCGCCCGTGACGACCTGCCCGACGGCGGCGCGTGGCTGTACGCCGAGACCGTGCGCCAGATCCACGAGCTCAACCCCGGCACCGGTGTCGAGCTGCTGATCCCGGACTTCAACGCGGTCCCCGAACAGCTCGACGAGGTCTTCGAGTCCCGCCCCGAGGTGCTCGCGCACAACCTGGAGACCGTCCCGCGGATCTTCAAGCGCATCCGCCCGGCGTTCCGCTACGAGCGCTCCCTCGAGGTGATCACGAAGGCCCGCGAGTTCGGCCTCGTCACCAAGTCGAACCTGATCCTCGGCATGGGCGAGACCCCCGAGGAGGTCACGGAGGCGCTCGCCGACCTCCACGACGCGGGCTGCGACATCATCACCATCACCCAGTACCTGCGCCCGTCGCCGCGGCACCACCCGGTCGAGCGCTGGGTGAAGCCCGAGGAGTTCGTCGAGCACAAGGAGACGGCCGAGAAGATCGGCTTCCTCGGCGTGATGGCGGGCCCGCTGGTCCGCTCGTCCTACCGCGCCGGCCGCCTCTACGCGCAGGCGAAGCAGGCGCGCGGCGAGGAGCTCCCGGAGAACCTCCAGCACCTGCTGACCGTGTCGGCGTCGCAGGAGATCACGAGCCTGCTCGCCCCGCGGTAACGCGTCACGGCAGAGCCGAAGCCCAGGTCGTCGACCTGGGCTTCTGCTTTCCCGCGATCAGCGCACCCGTGCCCCGGCCTTCGCCGCGGCGATGCGGAACTCGATGGTGGTGGGCAGTTCGGGCGCCTCCAAAGCCTCCCGCAGGCGCGGCAGCCCCTCGTCGTCGATGCGGCGGCGGATGTCCCGCAGGTCCGCGTCACCGTGGGCGCGCACGACGAGAGCCAGGCGCGGAGCCGTGTGCGGCCCGGTCAGCTCCGCGTCGACCTTGCGCACACCGGGATAGGCGGTGACCTCGTCGGCGAACGGAGCGACGGCTGTCGACGTGCTCAAGCGGGTCGCGCCCGCCTCGTCGGCCCAGCGCCACGAGGTGACCTCGCGCCGGGGCACCTGGGCGACGAGCCACCGCAGGCAGAGCAGCGCGAGCAGCACCGCGACCGCCGCCACCACCCAGAGCACCCCCGTCGGCGGCAGCGCCGTGCCGGGCACCAGCACGGCGCCGCGGTCCACCCGCGGAACGTGCCCGAGGGTGATCGCCAGCGCCCCACCGCCCGCGACCAGCAGGACGAGGCCCAGCAGTCCGAGCAGGAAGCGGTTCACGGTGTGCTCCTCAGCGCCTTGACCCTCACCACGACCTGCGGCGGCCGGACGAGGGCGAACTCCCCGACGCGGTTCTCGAGCGCGGTGCGGACGGCGTCGCCGAGACCGTCCGCGGCGGCCCGCTTCGTGCGCACCACCGCCTTCACGCGGCGGCGGCGCACCTTCACGGAGGCGGACTCCACGCCGTCGACGTGCGCGGCGAGGCGCAGTGCGTTGCGCAGGCCCCGCACCGACACGGCGGTGTTGCCGTCCAGCTCCACCGTCCTGGCGCGGCCGGGCACGACCGCGGCCAGGAACAGCAGCAACCCGATGGCCGCGGCGACCCCGCCCGCCACGGCCACGGTCGTCGACGACCACCTCACCTCGTTCAGCCGGCCCGCCACCGCGTCGTACGACAGCCAGGGCGGCTCACCGAGGGCGAGCTGGACCGCCGTCACGGCCACCACGACGGAGGCCGCGAGCAGGACGAGCGCCGTGAGCGTGGCGGGCAGGGCACGACGGGAACGCCGAGTCATCGGACCCTCCTCACCACAGCGGTGTCGGCGCGCAGCAGACCGATCGACACGTCCACCACGGACACCCGCAGACCGGTCAGCTCGGCGACCCGGCCGACCAGGTGCGCGCGGACCCTGGCGGCGGTCGAGGCGACCGGTGCGGGGTACCGGAGGTCGAGGCGCGCGTCGAGCGTCGCCACCGCCCCGGTCACCCGTGCGGTGACCGCGCAGCCGAGCACGTCCGGCACCTCCATCGCGGCCCGTCCCGCGATGCGGCCGACCGCGCGGTCCGCGACGGTGGTCAGGCCCGGCTGCGCGGCGGCGAGAGAGGCGGTCATGGTCAGTCCCGATCCCTGCCGAGCAGCTGCGCGAGGTCGAGCTTGCCCTCGGCGACCCGGCCCGCGACCAGGCCGAGCGCACCGAAGACGAGCACGACCAGGAAGGCGCTGAAGCCCCCGAACGCGGCGGCCAGGCCGAGCGCGAGCCCGGCCAGCAGACCCAGTGCGGTGGTGCTCATGACGCCTCCCTCACTGCACGCGAGCGGTGCCGGGCTCTTCGCCCTCGGACTCGTCCGGGATGTGCACGTCGTTGACGTTGATGTTGACCTCGACGACCTCGAGGCCGGTGATCTGCTCGATGGCGGTGATCACGTTGCCGCGCACGGACTTCGCGAGTTCCGCGATCGGCACGCCGTACTCGACGACGAGCTCCAGGTCCACGGCCGCCTGCTTCTCGCCGACCTCGACCGACACGCCCTGACCCGCGCTCGCCGTGGCACCGGGGATGCGGTCGCGCAGTGCGCTGAGCGCCCGCGTGGCACCGCCGCCGAGGGCGTGCACACCGCGGATCTCCCGTGCCGCGAGGCCCGCGACCTTCTGGACCACGACGTCCGCGATGGTGGTGGAACCCTTGTCCGTCACCAGCTTCCCGTTGGTGGTGTTGACCTTCTCCACGGCCTGCGTGCTCATGGCAACCCCTTCCTCCGAAGCGTTCACATCAGATGAACACGGCGGCCCCGGAAAACGTCACGCCCCGTTCAGGTGATCGAGTGCACGTTTGTCCACATCGGTCACGACGATCCGGAGCCCCGCCTTTTCCCACGGCGTGCCAACGAGAACAGCGCGCAGCGCCGCACCCGCCTCGTCCAGCGACAGCGGCAGGCTCGTGGCGACGACGCGGACGCACACCTGCTCGTCGGTCACGTCGACGGCCAGCACGTCGACGTCCCAGGGGATCCACGACCGAGCGGGCACGGACGCGGGCGTCGACGGCCGCAAGCCTTCGACCTTCTCCAACGCCTTCAACAACTCCGCGACGATCACCATGCGACGTCCACCACCGTCACCGCCACCGAGCCCACCGCGACCCCGGTCAGTTCGGGGACGACCGTGCGCACCGACCGCTGCACGGCGCGGGCCACGGCCGCGGCCTGGTCCAGGCCGGAGATCACCACGTCCACCTCCAGCACCGCGACGGCGCCCTCCCAGCGCACCCGCACGCCTTCCACCGGCGCGGGCTGCAGACCCTTGACCTGCTGCCGCGCCACGCGCACCACCGAACTCACCAGTCCGGCGACGCCCGGCTGCACGCGCACGCCGGGGACCAGCTCGGCCGCGTGCACCGCGACCGCCGCCACCGCCGGGGCGGACACGACTGCCTCGATCACTCGCTCATCCTTCGAGAACGTCGGACACGACGAGGTCCAGGCGGGCGAGCCGCACACCGATCCGTGCCGAGGCCGCGGCCAGCACGCGCCGCCGCACCTCGTCGTACGTCTCGCGCGTGACGAGGCCCGCGGCGATCGCGATGGTCAGCTCGACCTCGATCACCGGGTCCGGCACGGTCGACTCCGGCGCCTCGGCGACACGGCACCCGCGGGCGCGCACGCCGCTCACGCCGTCCGCCGCGTACCGCAGCACCGCCGCGACCGCCCGCGTGCTGATGCGAGCCAGTCCGTCGCCGGGCAGGGGGACGGCGCCGGACCGGCGCACATCGGCCCGGACGGCCGACATGATGCGGCTGACCAGGCCGGACGGTGGTTCGACCTCTTCGCGAGCCATCTCCTCGGTGGCTTCGCGCAGCACCAGGAGGCTCTCGCGCACAGCCGCGCAGTGCGGGCAGGCGCGCGTGTGTTCGTCGGAGAGGTCGATCGCCTCCCAGACCTCTTCGACGTCCCGCCCGCACGGCAGGACGTAGTCGGATGTCACCGCCACGGCGCCATCACCTCCGCGAGTTGTGCCCGTGCTCGCGCGAGCCTGCCGCGCACCGACTGCTGGGTCGTGCCGATCGCCTCGGCGATCTCGTCGTAGGACCGGCCGTGGACCTCGCGCAGCACCCAGCACGCCCGCTGTTCCGGCGTGAGGCCGCGCAGTGCGGCTTGCAGCGCGTCGAGCTGCGCGTTCACCTCCACCGCGCGGTCGGGCCGGGTGCGGGGCGCCGGCGACTCGTGCTCGTCGAGCTCGGTGTCGGCGTGCGGCTTGCGCTTGCGCAGCACGTTCAGGCACTGGTTGGTGGTCGTGCGGTAGAGCCAGCCGAGGAACGCCCCGTCGTCGTTGAGCTGCCCGAGACGCCGCCACGCGGTCAGGAAGACGTCCTGCACCGCGTCCTCGGCGTCACCGGTGCTGCCCACGATGCGCAGCGCCAGCCGGTACATCGGCCCCTGGTAACGACGCACGAGCTGCTCGTAAGCCCTCATGTCGCCGTCACGGGACCTGGCCACCAGCGTGGCATCGTCGAGTGCGGCTACCTCGGCCACGCTCATGCGCACACCTCCGCCCACTTTGCTCTGTCGTCTTGAAGACACGATCGAACCCGGAACGTCACGCGGTTCCCCGACTTCCCGCCGGTGACCGCGTCGACCCCGGATTTCACCCGGCAGTGGCGTGAGGACAGCGGAAGTGCGGGTGTCGGACAGGCGTGGACGACTCGGTTCCAGCCTGGGGCAACTCGACACAGGAGGACGCGGGTGAGGTCACCGGCGGCCGGGAGCTCGCGGACGAGGGCCGCGCGGACCAGGCGAAGGCCGCCGTCAAGGAGGGTGTGGAGAAGGTGGAGGACGCCGTCGGCGGAGTCGTCGACAGCGTCGCCAAGCACCTCGGGAAGTGACGCCCGGGATCAGGTGAAGCGGACCTCGCCCACGACGACGCCGTCGAGCTCGCGCACGAAGCCGGCGCCGAAAGCGCTCGACGGCGTGTGCGAGCCGGGAGCGACGTCGCCGATCCGAGTGACGGCGCGCAGCACGGCGTCCGCGGTGAGGCTGTAGGCGTTCGGCGTGGTGACCGCGCACTCGACCTTCGTGCGCGCGTCCCACGCCTCGCCGAACACCTCGGCGCGCGTCTTCGCGCGCTTGCGCTCGTCAGGTCCCTTCACCTTCCCGGCGACCGTCTTGGCGAAGCTCTGCACGAACGAGGTCTGCAGCACCGGCGCGAACACCTGCTGCAGCTGCCCCAGCACCCCCGGCACGAGGGTGAACGTGGTGATGTTCGGGATGCCGGTCGACCGGTAGGCGGTCGACACGTCGCCCCACGGGATGCTGCCGACCTCGCGCGGTCCCGACCGGAAGCGGGCGGTGCGCCGGCGGTGCCCGATGCGCACGCTCCTCAGCTCGCCGTTCACCCGGATCCGCCCGCCCACGGCCGCGGCCTCGACGGAGGTCTTCGTCGTGCCCGCGCTCGCCCCTCCCCCGACGACGAACGCCAGGTCGAGGTGCGTCGCCGACGGCAGCGCGTTCTTCAGGATCGCGGCCACGCAGTCCGTGGGGACGACGTCGAAACCGGCGCCGGGCAACAGCACGATGCCGGCCTTGCGCGCGTCGACGTCCCTCAGGCTGACGGACTCGAAGACGTCGATCTCACCGGTGATGTCGAGGTAGTGCGTGCGGCTCCGCAGACAGGCGTCCACCATCGCCTCGGAGGTCTGCGAGAACGGTCCCGCGCAGTGCACGACGGCATCGACGTCCTCGAGGTTCCGGCCCGCCTCGGCCAGGCCGAACGCCCGGTGCTCCAGCCCGAGAGCCGCGGCGAGCGGTTCGACCTTCTCCCGCGAGCGCCCGGCGAGGATCGGCCGTTCACCGCGCTCGACCGCGAGCTCCGCGATGAGACGACCGGTGTAGCCGTTGGCGCCGTAGACCATCCACGTCATGCCGCGACCTTACCGGCGAGTAGCCCTGCGGGCACCGACCGAAGAGCCGAGCAGCAGCAACGCCCCCAGCCCGGCCACCGGCACGCCCCAGAGCAGCCGCCGGTGCCGGAGATCGGCGCAGATGTCCACAAAGGCCGGACTGACCGCGGAGGCGGCCGGCTCGTCGAACCCGATCCCCAGGGCGTTGCCGCACGGGATCAGCGACCCGCTCGGCGCCTCGACGGCGAGCGCCACGAACAGGATCGCACCCCCGCCGAGCAGGAACGCGAGACCCACCACGACGGCGAAGGTGCGCACGGACATGAGGAAAAGTTACGTCTCAAGTGGACTTCGGGATAGCCCTGGTCAGCCGCATTGGGGTTGATCCCCTGATCCCCCGCTGAGCGTTCCGATGATCCCCGGATCCCATCATGCGGGCGAGAACGCGTAGCGCTGCTCCACACGGCCGTGGCGCGGATGCGGCGCAGTGTCGCCGACCTTGATCCATCCGAGGCGTTCGTAGAGCCGCACGCCCCGCACGTTGTCGACGAAGACCATCAGCTCCGCCTTCTCGTAGCCGCACCCGGTCAGCGCAGCGGGCAGCGCACGCAGCAGCGCCTCCCCGACCCCTTCGCCCCACGCGTCGGGGTGCACCCCGACGTAGTTGATGTACGCCGTCCTCGTCTCCTGCGGACCGCCGGCGACGAACCCCACCGGCACACCGTCCCGCATCGCGAGCAGGAACAACGACGGCTCGCCCGCGAGGGCGTTCTCGATGCCGGGCCGCGCCTCTTCCAGCGCCGGAACCCCGTACCCGTCCCTCTCGGCGACCGCGTGCGCCCAGATCAGCGCGGCCGCGTCGACGTGCTCCGGTCCCCCGGTGACGATCTCCACGCGCTCCAGCGTCTCAGCGTCCGAGGACGACCGGAAGCGATTTCAGGCTCGCCATGATGTCGCTGTGCGTCACCTCCGGCGGTTCCCCGGCCGAACAGGTGGTGCGCGGGAACCGTGACGTGAGGTGGCGCAGCACCGTTTCGGCCTCCAGGCGGGCGAGCCCCGAGCCGAGGCAGAAGTGCGGCCCGTACCCGAACGCCACGTGGCCGGTCGTCTTCCGGTCGACCAGGTACCGGTCGGCCCTGTCGTGCGCCTCCGGGCACCTCCCGGCAGCGCCGAGGTTGATCAGCAGCACCGTGCCGGCCTCGACGGGTACGCCGCCGATTTCGACGCGCTCGGTGGCGATGCGGTGCGTGGCGCTGCGCACCGGCGGGTTGTGCCGCAGCGTCTCCTCGACGAGCACCGGAACGAGCCCGGGGTCCATGGCGGCCTTCGCCCACAGATCGTTGTCCAACGCGTCGTGCACAACGTTCGCGATGAGGCCTGCCGACGTCTCATGACCAGCGACGACCAGAAGGAAGGCCATCGCTATGAGCTCGTCATGGCTCAGACGGTCACCTCCGTCGTCGGCTGCCACCAACGCACCGAACAACGACTCCTCGTCGAGAGACTTGCTCGTCAACAACGCGTGGAAGTAGCCGCCCAACTCGTCGCTGGCGGGCTGCGACACCTCGGGCACCATCGACATCATCGTCTCGATCAACACCCGGACACGGCCCCGATCGCCCTCCGGCACCCCGAGGACCTCACCGATGACGTGCAGCGGCACCGGCACGGCCACCCGTTCGACGAGATCGACCTCCCGCCCCTCCGGCAGGCCGCCGACCAGCTCCGCGGTGATCTCCTCGACGCGCGGCGCCAGCCGCTGCACCGCCCGGCCGTTGAAGGCCTGCACCGCCAGCGCCCTGAGCCGGGCGTGCTGCGGGTTGTCGCTGTTGAGCATGCTCGGCCCGAACAACCCGGCGAGGTTCTCCTGCGTGCTCCCCCTGGCCGTGAGCTGCCGCTTGATCTCGCGCTGCAGCCTCGCGCTGTCCTTCGAGAGCCGTTGATCGACGAGCAGCTGACGGGTGAGCTCCAGCCCAACAGTGACAACCTGCATCTCGACACCGTTGGGCAGCGTCACAGCGTGCAGCGGCCCTTCGGCCCGTGCGTCGTCCTCGATCCGATGGTGCTCCCGCGCGCGCAGCTCACCGCCGATAAGCAAGTGGGACATGGCCCCTCCGTTGGATACGGCTGAAGACCGTTCTACCGCCCTAACGGAACGAGTCCAACGCCCGAATCGACTCGATCGAGGGCAGCCGAGGCGGCGCGGAGGCGATGGCCCTGCGCCCGAGCACCCACTCCGGCAGGTGGTGCCGCAACGCCAGCCGCCCCTCGGGCGTGACGTCGACCGGCGCCGCCATCCCGTGCTCCACCTGCCGCGCGGGCCTGGCCCACGTGATCCAGTTCCTCCGCTCGAGCACCTCGAGGTCGTCCGCGTCCCACTGCTTGGCGGGCCGGTACTCGAGGTACCAGCTCGTGGCACCGCGGTGCACCCCGCCCTGCTCGACGAGGGCCAGCAGCTTGATCTGCTGCTGGGTGACCTCGGTGCTGACGGGCTCGGCGGCCTTGGTCTTGCGCCTCAAGCGCTTCACGGGTCTTCGTCGTCCTTCGGAGGTGGCGGGCCCGAACGTCCCCGACAAACGTCGGACAAGATACCCCGGAAAACACCGAGGCGACGTGGTCTGCGCTTTCGCAGACACGCCGCCTGGGACGAGTGGGCGCGACAGGGTTCGAACCTGCGACCGCTCGGGTGTAAGCCGAGTGCTCTTCCGCTGAGCTACACGCCCCAACACCCCGGCGACGACAACCACCGGGGAGGTACAGCTACATCATGCCCCCAACGAGGCTACGGCCTTCTTCCAGGCGTCCTGATCGCGGGCCTCACCCGGCGAGTTCACCTCGGCGAACCGCACCACGCCCGACACGTCGATCAAGAACGTCCCCCGCAGCGCCGTGCCCGCGGCCTCGTTGAACACGCCGTAGGACTGCGCGACGGCCCCGTGCGGCCAGAAGTCCGACAGCAGCGGGAACTGGTAGCCCTCCTGGTTCGCCCACACCTTCAGGGCGAACGGGGAGTCCACGGACACGCCCAGCACCTGCACGACCGAGTCCTCGTAGGCCGAGATCTCGTCGCGCAGCCGGCAGAGCTCGCTGCGGCAGGTGCCGCTGAACGCGAACGGGTAGAAGACCAGGAGCACGTTCTTCGAGCCGCGGAACGACGACAGCGTCACGCGCTGCTTGTTGTAGTCGTTGAGCGTGAAGTCCGGGGCTTCCGAACCGACCTCGACCGCCATGGGACGACCCCTCCAGCAAGGCACAGGACCACGGGCGGACCTACGCCCGTGGACCGAACCCTATGTCAGCTGGGGATCACCGCTTCGCCTTGGCCGACTTCGGCCACACCAGGCGGATGCCCGCCCAGTCCTCGGCGACGCTGATGTTCGAGGTCTGCGACAGGCCGGCGGTCGGGACCGCTTCGGCCACGTCGGCCGGCTCCACGTGGCCGGGACGGCCGGTCTTCGGGGTGAGAACCCAGATGACGCCGTCCTCGGCGAGCACTCCGGTGGCCTCGAGGAGAGCGTCCACCAGGTCGCCGTCGTCCTCTCGCCACCAGAGCAGGACGACGCTCACCGTCTCGTCCGCCTCCTCGTCGAGGAGGTCGCCCCCGATCTGCTCCTCGACGGCGGCACGGAGGTTGTCGTCGACATCCTCGTCCCAGCCGAGTTCTTGGACGACCATGCCCGGTTCGATCCCGAGCTTCTCGGCGACGCCGATCCTGCCGGCGTCTTCCGCGGCGACCACGGTTTTCACTCCTCCAACTACGCAAGAGCGACAGCCCTGAGACTGCCGCTGAAGTCCGTTACTCCGGCTAGCGAACACTGTCAGCTACCTCCGGCGCAACTGTTGACCACGTGACACGCCGTAACAGGCACCCCTCTCGAAGCACCTACACTGGCATGAGGCACGCTCTACATACCTCTTATCGCGCGCGCGTGAGTGACACGATCCAGAACTACCGATCAGTAGCGGTGACGAAGTCGTCGCGCAAGGACAACGATAGGGGCGCGTGGCACGGTTTTCCGGGCCACCGCGTGTACCGCCAACGAAGCCGAGGAGACACCTTGAGCCCGCAGAACACCGGCCCCGAGCGGGTACGTGTCATTCGCGACGGTCTGGCAGCGCACCTGCCGGACATCGACCCCGAAGAGACGGCCGAGTGGCTCGAGTCGTTCGACGAGGTGCTCAAGGGCGGTGGCCAGCAGCGGGCGCGTTACCTGATGCTGCGTTTGCTGGAGCGCGCGGGCGAGAACCAGGTCGGCATGCCGTCGCTGATCAGCACGGACTACGTCAACACCATCCCCACCGAGCGGGAGCCGTGGTTCCCCGGTGACGAGGAGGTGGAGCGCCGTTACCGCGCGTGGATCCGCTGGAACGCCGCGATGACGGTGCACCGGGCGCAGCGCCCCGGCGTGGGTGTCGGTGGCCACATTTCGACGTACGCGTCCAGCGCGTCGCTCTACGAGGTCGGCTTCAACCACTTCTTCCGCGGCAAGAACCACCCCGGCGGCGGCGACCAGGTCTTCATCCAGGGCCACGCCTCCCCCGGTGTCTACGCCCGCGCGTTCCTCGAGGGCCGCCTGTCCGAGCACCAGCTCGACGGCTTCCGCCAGGAGTACTCGCACGCCGGTCCGGGCGGCGGCCTGCCGTCGTACCCGCACCCGCGCCTCATGCCGGACTTCTGGGAGTTCCCCACGGTCTCCATGGGCATCGGCCCGATGAACGCGATCTACCAGGCGCGGTTCAACCGCTACCTGCGCGACCGCGGCATCAAGGACACGTCCGACCAGCACGTGTGGGCGTTCCTCGGCGACGGCGAGATGGACGAGCCGGAGTCGCGCGGCCTGCTGCAGCTCGCGGCCAACGAGCAGCTCGACAACCTGACGTTCGTCGTGAACTGCAACCTGCAGCGCCTCGACGGCCCGGTGCGCGGCAACGGCAAGATCATCCAGGAGCTGGAGTCGTTCTTCCGCGGTGCCGGCTGGAACGTCATCAAGGTCGTCTGGGGCCGCGAGTGGGACGCGCTGCTGCACGCGGACCGCGACGGCGCGCTCGTCAACCTGATGAACACCACGCCCGACGGCGACTACCAGACCTACAAGGCCAACGACGGCGCGTACGTCAAGGAGCACTTCTTCGGCCGTGACCCGCGCACGAAGGCTCTCGTCGACGCCATGAGCGACGACGAGGTGTGGAACCTCAAGCGCGGTGGCCACGACTACCGCAAGGTCTACGCGGCCTACAAGGCGGCGACCGAGACCGTCGGCCAGCCCACCGTCATCCTCGCCAAGACCATCAAGGGCTACTCGCTCGGCCCGCACTTCGCGGCCCGCAACGCGACGCACCAGATGAAGAAGATGACCCTGGACGACCTCAAGGGCTTCCGCGACAGCCTGCGCATCCCGATCTCGGACGCGCAGCTCGAGGCCGACCCGTACCTGCCGCCGTACTACCACCCCGGGCAGGACTCGCCGGAGATCCAGTACATGCAGGAACGCCGCCGCCAGCTGGGCGGGTTCGTGCCGGAGCGCCGCACGAAGTCCAAGGCGCTGGTGCTGCCGGGCGACAAGGTCTACGAGGGCGTCCGCCGCGGTTCGGGCAAGCAGGAGGTCGCCACCACGATGGCGTTCGTCCGGCTCGTCCGCGACCTCGCGAAGGACCCGGAGATCGGCCCGCGCATCGTGCCGATCATCCCGGACGAGGCACGGACGTTCGGCATGGACTCCATGTTCCCGACGCAGAAGATCTACAACCCGAACGGCCAGGCGTACACCTCGGTGGACGCCAACCTGATGCTCGCCTACAAGGAGTCCGAGCAGGGCCAGATCCTGCACGAGGGCATCAACGAGGCGGGTTCCACGGCGTCGTTCACGGCGGTCGGCACGTCCTACGCCACGCAGGGCGAGCCGATGATCCCGATCTACATCTTCTACTCGATGTTCGGCTTCCAGCGCACGGGCGACGGCCTGTGGGCGGCGGCGGACCAGATGGCGCGCGGCTTCGTGCTCGGCGCCACCGCGGGCCGCACCACGCTGACCGGTGAGGGCCTGCAGCACGCCGACGGCCACTCGCTGCTGCTGGCGCACACGAACCCGGCCGTGATCGCGTACGACCCGGCGTGGTCGTTCGAGGTGGCGCACATCGTCAAGGACGGTCTGCGCAGGATGTACGGCGAGAACGCCGAGAACATCTTCTACTACATGACGGTCTACAACGAGCCGTACGTGCAGCCGGCCGAGCCGGAGAACCTGGACGTCGAAGGCCTTCTGCGGGGCCTCTACCGGTACCAGGAGGGCCCGCAGACCGGCGGTCCGCGCGTGCAGATCCTCGGCTCGGGCGTGGGCCTGCCGTGGGCGCTCAAGGCCCAGCAGATGCTGGCCGACGAGTGGGGCGTCTCCGCGGACGTGTGGTCCGCCACGTCGTACTCGGAGCTGCGCCGCGACGCCGTCGAGACCGACCGCCACAACCTGCTGCACCCGGACGCCGAGCCGCGCGTGCCGTACGTGACGCAGGTGCTGAAGGACGCGCAGGGCCCGGTCGTCGCCGTCTCGGACTGGGCGTCGGCGATCCCGGACCTGATCCGCCCGTACGTCCCGACCGACATGACGACCCTGGGCACGGACGGCTTCGGCTTCTCCGACACCCGCCCGGCCGCCCGCCGCCACTTCCTGGTGGACGCGGAGTCGGTCGTCGTCGCCACGCTGGCCGCCCTGGCCCGCCGCGGCGAGGTCGAGCAGTCGAAGGTCGTCGAGGCGGCCCGCAAGTACCGCATCGACGACGTGCAGGCCGCTGGGCCGTCCACGTCCGACGCGGGTCTGGCGTAGCACCGGAGCCCTCTCGAGGGCTCAGAAACGATCTGAGGGGCCGTTCCGCAGCTGCGGAACGGCCCCTCAGCCGTTGAGGGCGTACTCGGTGAAGTGACCGCACGGCGTGAAGCCGAGCCGTCGGTACACGGGCTCGCCGTCGGCGGACGCCTGCAGCACGGCGACCGGGAGACCTTCGTCACGGGCGACGTGCAGGGCGGCGGCCGTGATGGCGCCGCCGTACCCGCGGCGGCGGTCGCCGGCGAGCGTCGCGATGTTGTAGATGCCCGCGACACCCGCGTGCAGGAACACCTCGGCCGTGCACACGGGGCGGTCCCCCACGTACCCGACGAGGTAGCGCGCCCGGCTGCGCAACGCGGGCCCGGCCACCTCGGCGTAGAAGCGGCGGACGGTCTCGGCGGGCGGGTCCCAGTTGGCGGCGAGCACGGCGGCGTAGTCGGCCAGCTCGTCGGCGGTGGACACCCGCCGGACGTCGAGGCCGTCGGCGTGCGCGCCGGGCAGCGGGCCGTCCAGGCCGAGCCACATGCCCGTTTCGGTTTCGGACGCGCTGAGTCCCGCGTCGGTGAGCAGCGCGCCCAGTCCGGGCGAGCCCGGCCCGACCCACCACGAGAACGGGCGGCCGGTGGCCTTCACCGCGCTCACGGTCTCCGCGACGCGCGCCGCGTCGGCGAAGCGCGCCGAGGCGACGATGTTGAACGTGTCGTCGGCCAGGCCGCTGTCCGCGACCAGCAGGTCGCCGGTGTCCGTGACGGTGCCGCCCGGCAGGTGCCGGTGGAGGTGGCAGGCGTGCTCGGCGAGGTTGCGCTCCACGCGCTCGGCCAGATCGGTGTCCATTGATGCACGGGCCCTTGCAATGAGTCTTTTGCGGACGAAGTCAAAAGTCTCGTTGCCAAGGGCCAGGTCAGACAACCGATATATCAGTTGAGAAGCGATATATCAGTTAGAGCATCTAGCACTGTGCGACGACGCGGGCCTTGAACAGCGGTTCGTCGGCGCGCGGGTCGAGCAGCAGCGGGATGATCGGGCGGGCTTCCTGGCGCACCGGCACGATGCGGTCACCGCCTCTCAGGTACTGCGACGTGACGCCGTGCAGGGCGAGCCGGTCGCGCACGGTCAGGAACTCGGCGGCCGTCAGCGCGTAGCCGCACGGCTGGGGTGAGACGACGTCCTCGGGTGCCGGGGGCTGGTTGTCCGCGCCGCCGAAGTACACCGGGCCGGTCCGCACGGCCCGGGAGGCGGCGGTGGCGGCCTCGATCGCCGAGCGGTTCCCGTCGACGAACGACCGGGTGCCGTCGAGGGCCTTGAGGTGCGACTCGACGCGGAACGCGGGCGTGTTGTCGACGTTGGTCTCGACCAGCAGGCCCATGCCGTGCTTCAAGCCGCCGGTGTTGCGCAGGATGCGCTCCTGGCCGTCGCCCGCGACCTGCCGGATCGGCTCGCCGGTCACCGGGTCGACGTAGACGCCGTAGACGCCGGAGGTGCGGCCGGCGGCCTCCACCGCGGGCCGGACGTACGAGCGCGACAACGTCTCCGACAGGTCGTGCACGCCGTCGGCGACGTTGAGGTTGCGGGGCCACAGCCAGAGGACGTCCTTGACGTAGTACGGCGCGGAGGGGCCGAACTCGTGCAGGTCGTGGATGACGTCGGGCTTCCAGTCGCGGATCACCGACGCCATCGCGCGGGCCTCGGCGGTGCGCAGCAGCAGGTGGTCGCGGTTGACGTCGATGCCGTCGGAGTTGCCGCGGGTGTCGGCGGCGCGGCCGTCGGGGTTGGCGTTCGGGACGAACAGGTACGTCACGGACGACGTGCGCGGCAGAGAGCGCATGCGGATCAGGCACGCCTCCCGGCCGGCGGGTTCGTCACCGTGCTGGGAGCAGATGAAGAGAACCACCGTGCGCGCGGTGCGGGAGCCCACGCGCACGAGCTGGATCGGGCGGCCCTGCGCGGTCGTCCCGATCTCCGAGACCGGGAGGCCGGTGGCGCGCAGGTAGGCCTGTTCCCCGGCCTCGGTGGTCCACTCGCCGGTGAGCTCGAACCCGGTGCGAGGCTGCGGAGCGGCCTGGGCGGCGGGAAGGGCTACCAGCGACGAGACAGCGGTCAGCAGAGCGATCAACAGTCCCCTCATAGGGGAGACTTTGCCGCCTGTGTCAACCGGCGGGCGGTGCGGTTCCAGTCGATGAAACCGTGGACCACCAGGCCCGCGAAGATCAGGTAGACGAGCGCGCTGAAGTACAGGCCCGACTGGATCTGCAGCGGCACGCCGACGGCGTCGACCACCAGCCACACCAGCCAGAACTCGACGAGGCCGAGGCCCTGCAGCGCGAACGCCAGGATCGTGCCGACGAAGATGGCGGCGTCCGGCCACGGCGCCCACGACGCGTCCAGCGCGTCCAGGACCAGCGCGAACGCGACCGTGCCGACGACGAAGGCACCGACGACGGCGACCCGCTCCCGCCACGAGCCCTTGCGCACCACCACGCCGAACACCGGGTCGCGGCGGCGCACCCACGCGTACCAGCCGTAGACGGCGATCGCACCGACCACGATCTGCCGCGTCGCGAGGCCGCCCAGGTGGCTCGACATGTAGACGGTGAACAGCAAAGCGACGGAGACCAGCTGCACGGGCCAGGTCAGCAGTGACCGCCGCTGCGCGAGGAACACCACCGCGAGCGCCAGCACCTGCCCGACCAGCTCGGTGTAAGCGATCTTCTGGCCGAAGATCGTCAATCCCATCTCGTACCACACGACTTGTTCCCCCGGGGTTCAGTCGCCGTATACCGGTGTTCCCTACGGTCCCACCATGTCATCTCCCTTAGCACTGGCGCTCGTGCCTTTGTTCCTCACCACCCCCGCGCCGCCCGTCATCACACCGACGGTGATCACGCAGACGTTCGAGGAGCCCGCGGACGCCGACGACCCGGCCATCTGGGTGAACCCGCGCGACACCGAGCGCAGTGTGGTCCTGGGCACGCTCAAGGAAGGTGGTCTGGCGGCGTTCGACCTCGACGGCCGCACGATCGGCGTCCTCCCGGCGCCGCAGCCGCCGACGCCCGACGCCAAACCCGGCCGCTACAACAACGTCGACGTCCTCGGCGACCTGGCGTTCGTCAGCGACCGCGGCCGTGACCGCATCCGGGTGTTCCAGGTGGACGAACACGGCGCGCGGGACGTCACGAACCCCGCGACGAAGCCCGTGTTCAGCCGGACCGAGGCCGAGGTCGACGGCCAGCACACCGTCTACGGCCTGGCCGCCGGGCGCGTCCAGGGCAAGGACGTCGTCGTGACGAGCCGGCGCAACGAGACGAGCATCGCGTTGCTGCAGGTGCAGAAGGGCAGGACGTACGACACCCGGAAGGTGTCCACTCTGGACCTGCCGAGCACCTTCACGCTGCCGGACGGCAAGAGCTGGACCGTGTGCGGCGAGCCCGGCGAGGGCCCGCAGGTCGAGGGCATGGTGATCGACGAGCGGACGAACACCCTGTACGCCGCGCAGGAGGACGTCGGCATCTGGCGCATCCCGTTGCGCGCCAACGGCTTCGGCAAGCCGCAGCTCGTGGACAGGGTCCGCTCGTTCGGCGCGCCGCAGAAGTACGACCCCGAGACCGAGGAGTGCGAACCGGACGGCCCGAACCCCGGGTTCGGCGGGAAGTGGCTCGAAGCCGACGCCGAGGGCCTCACGATCGCGGACGACGTGCTGCTCGCGTCCAGCCAGGGCGACTCGCGGTTCGTCGCCTACCGCAAGGCCGACATGGTGCCGCTCAGGGACTTCCGCGTGAAGGACGTCGAGCACTCCGACGGTGCCGACATCGTCCTCGGCGAGCTCAACCTGCTCGTCGTCCACGACGGGGAACGCCCGGACGGCACCGGTTTCGCGTTCATCAGGTTCTAACCTGTCCCGATGGGGACCCTCAGCCAGGACCGGCTCAACAGAGCGCTGATCGAACGCCAGATGTTGCGCGAGCGCGCCGGCAAGAGCGCGCTCGCCGCCATCGAGCACCTCGTCGGCATCCAGGCCCAGGAACCGAAGTCGCCCTACGTCGGCCTGTGGACGCGCATCCACGACTTCCAGCCGCGGGAGCTGGAAGACCTGCTGACCCACCGCGAGGCCGTCCGCATCCTGCTGATGCGCGGCACGATCCACCTGGTCAGCGCACGGGACGCGCTCGGGCTGAGGCCCCACACCCAGCTCCGGCTCGACCGCGAGCTGCGGAGCGGCCCGTTCGCCGCCCGCCTGAGGGGCCTCGACCTCGACGAGGTCGCCGAGGCCGGCCGCGAGATCCTCGACGACACCCCGCAGGGCACCGCGGACGCCGGCAGGCGGTTGCGGGAGCGCTGGCCCGACCGCGAGCACACCGTCCTCGGCAACGCCCTGCGCAACAAGCTCGCCCTGGTGCAGCTCCCGCCGCGCGGGCTGTGGCACCGCAGCGGCCGTGCCGTCTGCACGACGCTGGAGAACTGGCTCGGGCGACCGCAGCAGGCGATGGACAAGCGCGAACTGGTGCTGCGCTACCTGAAGGCCTTCGGCCCCGCCACCGTCATGGACGCCCAGCAGTGGTCCGGCCTCACGAAGCTCAGCGCGACGTTCGAGGAGCTCAGGCCGGAGCTCGTCACCTTCCGCACCGAGGGCGACAAGGAGCTGTTCGACCTCCCCGACGCCCCTCGTCCCGACGCGGACACCCCGCTGCCGGTCCGGCTGCTGCCCGAGTTCGACAACGTCCTGCTCGCCCACGCCGACCGCCGCCGGGTCATCGCCGACGACCGCCTCGGCGTCGTCATCGGCGGCAAGCCCACGGTCCTCGTCGACGGCTACGTCGCCGCCACCTGGGCGGTCACCAAGGAGCGCACGATCACCGTCGACCACATCGACGAGCTGCCGCCGAGCAGGAAGAAGGCGGTCGCCGAGGAGTGCGACCGGCTCCAGGACTGGATCCGCGGCTAGGCGGCCACCTCGACGTGCGCGCCGTCACCGACCACGAGCCGGTGCTGGCGCGCCGACCCGACGCGGGCCCGGCGGCCGATCAGCGACGTCTCGATGCCCGACACGTTGTGCACGGAGGCCTCGTTCAGCACGATCGAGCCGGCCACCCCGGACTCGGTGATCCGGCAGTCCGCGCCGATCGACGTGTACGGCCCGATGACCGACTCCTCGACGAGCGTCCCGGCGCCGATGATCACGGGACCGACGATGCACGACCGCACGACGCGCGCACCCTCCTCGACCACGACGTCGCCGATCAGCCGCGACTCGTCGTCGACGACGCCCTGGATGTCGGTCCGCAGCCTCATCAGCAGCTCGCGGTTGCACTCCAGCACGTCCTCGACCCTGCCGGTGTCCTTCCAGAACCCGGAGTACATCCGCGCCCGCACGTCGCGTTCGTGCGTCACGAGCCACTGCAGGGCGTCGGTGATCTCGAACTCGCCGCGCCACGACGGCTCGATCGCGTCGACGGCGGCGTGGATGGCGGGTGTGAAGAAGTAGACGCCGATCATCGCGAGGTCGCTGCGCGGCTCCCGCGGGTGCTCGACCAGCCGCGTCACGCGCGAGTTCTCGTCGACCTCCGCGACGCCGTACAGGCGCGGGTCCTCCACCTTGTCGACGAGCACCTGGGCGGACGGGCGCAGCCGCGCGAACTCGTCCGCGATCTGGCCGATGCCCTCGACCAGCACGTTGTCGCCGAGGTAGAGCACGAAGTCGTCGTCACCGAGGAACGGCCGGGCGATCCGGACGCAGTGCGCGAGCCCGAGCGGCAGGTCCTGCCTGATGTAGGTGATCGAGACGCCCAGGTAGGAGCCGTCGCCGAACAGCTCGGAGATCTCCTGGCCGTGGTCACCGACGACGAGGCCGATCTCGGTGATCCCGACGTCCCTCAGGTTCTCGACCACGTACTCGAGCACCGGCTTGTTCGCGATGGGGACGATCTGCCTGGGCAGCGAGTACCCGGCCGGGCGCACGCCCGCGGACAGCACAAGGGCTTTCATAGGTCCTCCACCGCGACGGAACAGTTCGGGTGCCTACGAGGCTCCGTGCGCACACTGGACCGGAACTGGAGAACCTCCGGAACACGAAGAAGGGGCCCTGCGCGTGATGTTTGCGCGGGACCCCCTTCCAGCAGGTGGGAACTACCTGCCGGTCATCGGCGTGCCCGACGGCGGCGTCGGGGCGTCGCCCGGGTGGCCACCGACGGTCTGCGGCATCTCCTGCGAGGCGCGCGGCATCGGGGACTGCGACCGCGCCTCGTCCTGCACGCGGGTCAGCCAGCCCTCCCAGCGCTGCTGCATCGGGCGGACCAGGCCGCCACCCACGCCGATGATGACGACGCCGGCGACGGTCGCGAGGACGGCGATCAGGACCGGCATGGTGACCGAGATCGCGATGCCCAGCTGGTTCAGCGCCGCGATGACGCCGAGCGCCATGACGAAGCCGTACGTGATGTTGCCCAGCAGCTTCGTGTAGGAGCGCTGGCCGAGCGCACCGGTGACGAGGCCCTTGAGCGCCGTGCCGATGGCCGACGCGACGATCACGAGCACCACGGCGACGACGATGCGCGGCAGGTACGCGATGACCTCGTTGAGCAGCGTGCTGACCGGGTTCGAGGCGCCGAAGACGCCGAACGCCAGCTGCAGCGCGATCAGCAGCACGAAGTAGTAGACGATCTTGGCGATCAGCCCGGCCGCGTCCATCGACGACTGGCGCATGGCGCCGCTCAGGCCCGACCTGTCGACCAGCTTCTCGAAGCCGACGCGCTGGAGCAGGAACCGGACGCCCTTGGCCAGCGCCTTGGCGATGAACCAGCCGATGACCAGGATCAGCAGGAAGCCGAGCAGCTTCGGCACGAACGTGGCCACCACCGCCCACGCCTGGCCCAGGCCCTCGGTGATTTGCGAGCCCACGGGCCCTCCTGGAACGAAGTCGCGGTGAGTGAAGATCCGACCGGTTGATCGTTTCGCGGATCACACCGCCCCACAACTTCGACACCGTGACACGAAAGGGTGGCTGACGTGGATTTTTGTCTCAATACAGTTCAGAGTGGAACCACCGGTGGGGACCGGGGAGAGGGAAGCGCCCGACACGCTCCGTGTCGGGCGCTTCCACATTTCTACGGCCGCACCGCGCTCAGCCCGCGCCCGTCGAGGTAGGCCTGGATCCGGCCGGGGGACAGCGCGGGAGCCGCACCTCCCTGGCCGTCCTGCGGCACCTCGGGCCGCGGGTCCCCGGCGCACTCGGAGCTGCTGCCGGGCAGCGCCCCGTCGACCAGGTACCGGTTCACCTTGGCGTCGACGCACGCGTTGCCGCCGTTGTAGAGGCCGTGCTTGCCCTCGTCGACGACGGTGACCAGGTTGTGCCCGAGCCGCTGCGCCATCGCCGGCCCGCTCGCGTACTGGGTCTGCGTGTCGCCCTCGGACTGCACCACGACGCCGACCGGGTAGCCCTTGCGGCTGATCCTCACCGGCGGCTCCGGCGGCGTGAACGAGCGGAAGGTGCACGTCATCGGCGCCGCCCGCACGATGCCGAAGCCGTACGGGTAGCGGTCGCGGAACATCCGCATGTTCTCGTAGTAGACGTGCAGGTCGGTCGGCCAGTCCGCCTCGCAGGTGACCGTGTCGAACACGCCGGAGCGCAGGTCCTGCAGACCGGTGTTCGCGAGCACCTGACCGGCCTTGGCGCCCTCGGCGTTCTGCGTCTGCTCCCCCGACCGCAGCTGGACCACGATCGACGCCAGGTCCGACCACAGCGGACGGTAGCGGGAGCCCACGCCCACCGCGCCGTCGAAGGCGGAGCGGTCGTACTCGCCCACGGGCGCCGCGTGCAGCTTCGCGGCGACCTTCTCGACCTCGGCCAGCACCTCGTCGCGCGACCTGCCCAGGCCGAACTTCTCGTGGCGCCGCCCCACCCACGCGGCCCACGCCTCGACGTCCATCCGGTACGCCACGGCCTGCTGGCGGAACTGCTCGTGCCAGATCCACTCCGGGTGCACGGCCGAGTCGAGCACGCTGCGGTCGAGCCTGTTCGGGAACAACGTCCCGTACACCGCGCCCAGGTACGTGCCGTAGGAGTAGCCCAGGTAGTTGATCTTGTGTTCGCCCAGGGCGCCGCGCACGACGTCCATGTCCCGTGCGGTGTTGGGCGTGCTGATGAACTGCCGGATGCCGCCGGCGGACCTCTGGCAGGCCTCCTCGGCCTCGCGCGCCTCGGCCGCCCACTTGCCGAACTCGCCGTCCGGGGGCCGCGACTCCGGTGTGGCGATCGCGGGCGCGGTGCGGCAGTTCAGCGCCGTGGAGCCGCCGACGCCGCGCGGGTCGATGCCGATCACGTCGTAGACCTTCCCGAGCTCGGACTTCGCGAGGAACAGCGGCAGGCCGAGCCCCGATCCGCCAGGTCCACCCGGATTGGTGAACAGCACGCCGCGCCTGCGGTCGGGCGCGGTCGCCTTCTTGCGGCTGATCGTCAGGTTGATCCGCTCCCCGGCCGGTCGGGTGTAGTCGAGCGGCGCCACGAGCGTGGCGCACTCCAGGTCGGCCAGCTTCCCGCCGCACTGCGCCCACCCGACCGGCTGCGCGTAGAACCCGGCCAGAGGGTCGGGAGGGCCGGCTGTGGCGGCGGTGCTCGTCGTCAGGAGCACCACCGCGCTCAAGGCAAGGGACGGGAACCTGTGCATGACGAACCTCCACGCCGCGCGAAAGACCTCTGCTGCCCGAAGGTATGGCCGCGAAAACGACCACATGGGTTCTGTCACCCGTCCCAGTGATGCCCCTCCCCTGGCCTTAGGCTGCGGGTATGACCAGCAGCAAGGCGAAGGAGGAGCACCCGCCCGCGCTCTCCGCCCGCACCATGCGCAAGATCGAACGCGCGTCGGGCTCGCTCGCGACCGCGAGCGTGTCGGAGATGGAGCGGCGGCTGTCCTGGTTCGCCCGGATGCCCGCGGACCAGCGGGCGAGCGTGCTGCTGCTGATCCAGAACGGCGTGGCCGGGTTCGTCGAGTGGCTGCACGACCGGCAGCAGGCGATCCGGCTGACCGCGGACGCGTTCCGCAGCGCCCCCAAGGACATCTCCCGCTGGGTCAGCCTGCGCCAGACCGTCGAGCTGGTCCGGATAGCGCTGGAGCTGTTCGAGGAGCAGATGCCGCAGATGGCGGCGAACGAGGCCGAGCGCGCGCTGTTGATGGAGGGCGTGCTGCGGTACGGGCGGGAGATCGCCTTCTCCGCCGCCACCTCCTACGCGGCGGCCGCCGAGGCGCGCGGTGCGTGGGACGCCCGGCTGGAGGCGCTGGTCGTCGACGGCATCGTGCGCGGCGACCCCGAGGAGTCGCTGCTCTCGCGCGCCGCCGCGCTCGGCTGGGACCCGGCGCTCGAGGCGACCGTGCTGGTCGGCAACCCCGGCGGCGAGGACCCGCCCGCGATCATCTACTCGGTGCGCAGCAAGGCGGCCCGCGCCGGCCGGCCCGTGCTGCTGTCCGTGCAGGGCTCGCGGCTGGTCGTCGTGCTCGGCGGGCCGACGGAGACCGGTGAGGACGTGCTGGGCCGCATCGCCGAGGGCTTCGGCGAGGGTCCCGTGGTCGCCGGGCCGACCGTGGCGAGCCTCTCGGAGGCGCACCGCAGCGCGAGCGACGCGCTGAGCGGGCTGCGGGCCGTCGTGGGCTGGCCCGCCGCTCCCCGGCCCGTCCGGTCCCTCGACCTGCTGCCGGAACGGGCGCTCGCGGGCGACCCGGAGGCCGAGTGGCAGCTCGTCGACCGGGTCGCGAGGCCTCTGGAGGACGCGGGCGGCGCGCTGCTGGACACCGTGGACGCGTTCCTGGAAGTCGGGGGCGTGCTGGAGACGTGCGCGAAAAAACTGTTCGTGCACCCGAACACGGTCAGATATCGCCTTCGGCGCGTTCAGGAAATGACGGGAAGAAATGCACATGACGCTCGAGACGCACTTGTGCTTCGCGTCGCTTTGTCTGTAGGGCGCCTTGCCCGCTCCCGGGGCCTGTGGTAGTGAACTGGTTGTGACGGAGTTCGCACCCATCCGTTGGGGTGAGGACCAAACGAACCCCCGACGCCCTGAGCTGGGCTTACGTCGTGACGCGTTCACCCAGGCGACACTTTTGTAGGGTTTCTACAAATACGATCGCCGTACTTAGTTGTTCACGACATGGGGTACCGGCGGGTCCACCGGCTTTAGTAATCGGCGTGATCGCACTCCTCGCGCCCGGACAAGGGTCCCAGACGCCCGGCATGCTCGCCCCCTGGCTCGAACTGGAGGGGGCCGAGAAGCAGGTGCGCACGTGGTCGGAGATCACGGGCCTCGACCTGGTGCGCCTCGGCACCACCGCGGAGGCCGACGAGATCGTCGACACCGCGATCACCCAGCCGCTCGTCGTGGCGCTCGCCGTGCTCGCGTTCGGCGAGCTGCGCAAGCGCGTCGCACTGCCGTCCGAGGTGGTGGTCGGCGGGCACTCGGTCGGCGAGCTCGCCGCCGCCGCGGTCGCGGGCGTCATCAGCGCCGACGACGCCGTCGCCCTGGCCGCCGTGCGCGGTGCGGCGATGGCGCAGGCCTGCGCCCTGGAGCCCACCGGCATGGCCGCGGTGCTCGGCGGTGACGAGCCGGAGGTGCTGGCGCGCCTCGAAGAGCTCGGCCTCGTGCCCGCGAACCGCAACGGTGCCGGTCAGATCGTCGCGGCCGGACCGCACGCCGCGCTCGACGCGCTGGTGGAGAACCCGCCCGGCCCGGCGAAGATCCGCAAGCTGGCCGTCGCGGGCGCGTTCCACACCAAGTACATGGCATCGGCCGAAGACGCCGTGCGCGCGCGTGCCGCCGAAGTCGCCACGCAGGACCCGTCGCTGCCGCTGGTGTCCAACAAGGACGGTCAGTTCGTCGCCGAGGGCGCCGAGGTGCTGCGGCGCCTGGTCTCCCAGGTCACCAGCCCCGTTCGCTGGGACCTGTGCCAGGCCGCGTTCGTCGCGAAGGGCGTCGGCGGCTCGGTCGAGCTGCCGCCCGCCGGCGTGCTCACCGGTCTCGCCAAGCGTGCGATGAAGGGCACCGCCACCCTCGCCCTGAAGACCCCTGACCAGCTCGAGAAGGTCGCGGAGCTCTTCGACACCGTTGGAGCCACCAAGTGACGACCTTCCAGGCCCCGCGGGCAGCCGCGGGTAGCCGCATCCTCGGCCTCGGCAGCTACCAGCCCGAGACCGTGGTGAGCAACCACGACCTGGCTCAGCGCATGGACACCTCGGACGAGTGGATCCGCGAGCGGGTCGGCATCGTCAACCGGCGCGTGGCGGCGAAGGACGAGGGCGTCGTCGACATGTCCGTCCTCGCGGGCGCGAAGGCGATCGAGGACGCGGGCCTCACGCCCGAGGACATCGGTGGCGTGATCGTGGCGACGTGCACCATGCCGTCGACGATCCCGAACGCCGCCGCGCAGGTCGCCACCCGGCTCGGCGTCAAGGCCGCGGCCGCGTTCGACCTGAACGCCGCGTGCGCGGGCTTCTGCTACGCCGTCGCGACCGCCGCGGACATCGTCCGCGCGGGAACGGTGAAGAACATCCTCGTCATCGGCGCGGAGAAGCTCACCGACTGGACCCACCAGGACGACCGCTCGACCGCGATCATCTTCGCGGACGGCGCGGGTGCCGTCGTGGTCGGCGCCAGCGACACGAACGAGATCGGCCCCGTCGCCTGGGGCTCGGACGGCTCGATGTCCGAGGTCATCAGGATCGACGACCGCGACTCGTTCATCCACCAGGAGGGCCAGACGGTCTTCCGGTGGGCCACGACCCAGATCGCACCGGTGGCGCTCCGCGCCGCCGAACTCGCGGGCGTCGAACTGTCCGACGTGGACGTGTTCGCCCCGCACCAGGCCAACCTCAGGATCATCGAGGCGATCGCGAAGCGCCTGCACAAGAATGGTGCGCGCGAGGACCTGAAGATCGCTCGAGACATCGTCGAATCCGGCAACACCTCCTCGGCCTCGATCCCCATGGCGCTGGACCACATGAGGTCGGCGGGCGAGATCTCCTCCGGAGACGTGGTGCTGATGGTCGGGTTCGGCGCGGGCCTGTCCTACGCGGGACAGGTGGTCCGGTGCCCATGAGTTTTTCCACCGTTTCAATCGAAAGGGAACTTCAGTGAGCGACAACGTCCTGTCCGGTCTTGCCGAGATCGTCGAAGAGGTCGCCGGCGTTGCCGCCGACGACGTCACCGCTGAGAAGTCCTTCGTGGACGACCTCGACATCGACTCGCTGTCGATGGTCGAGATCGCCGTCCAGGCTGAGGACAAGTTCGGCGTGAAGATCCCCGACGACGAGCTGGCCAACCTCAAGACCGTTGGTGACGCGGTGAACTACATCACCAGCAACAAGTGAGTTCGGGCATCGAGGTCGTCATCACCGGGCTGGGTGCCACCACCCCGCTCGGTGGTGATGTCACGTCCACCTGGGACGCGCTGCTGGCCGGCAAGAGCGGGGTCCGCCCCATGACCCACGACTGGGTCGAGAAGTACGACCTGCCGGTCAAGATCGCGTCGCAGCTCGTGGTGGACCCGACCGAGGTGCTCCCCCGCGTCGAGGCGCGCCGCCTGGACCGCTCCGAGCAGGTCGCCATCGTGGCGTCCCGCCAGGCGTGGGCCGACGCGGGCCACGACGACGACACCGTCGACCGCCAGCGCCTCGCCGTGATCATCGGCACGGGCATCGGCGGCGCGATCACCCTCCTGACCCAGGACGACCTCCTGGAGCAGCAGGGCCTGCGCAAGGTGTCGCCGCTGACCGTCCCGATGCTGATGCCGAACGGGCCGGCCGCGCACGTGGGCCTGGAACTGAAGGCACAGGCGGGCGTGCACGCCCCGGTCTCCGCCTGCGCGTCGGGCGCCGAGGCCATCGCGTGGGCCTACCGCATGATCATGGCCGGCGAAGCCGACGTGGTCGTCGCGGGCGGCGCGGAAGCGTGCATCACGGCGATCCCGGTCGCGGGCTTCTCGCAGGCCCGCACCATGAGCACCCGCAACGACGAGCCGGAGAAGGCCTCGCGCCCGTTCGACACGGCCCGCGACGGCTTCGTCCTCGGCGAGGGCGCGGGCGTCATGGTCCTGGAACGCCGCGAGTTCGCCGAAGCCAGGGGCGCCAAGATCTACGGCCGCCTCGCGGGCATCGGCACCTCCGCCGACGGCTACCACATCACCGCCCCGGACCCCGAGGGCGTGGGCCAGTCGCGTGCCATCGCCGCATCCCTGCGGTCCGGCGGCATCGACCCGTCCGACGTGGGCCACGTGAACTGCCACGCCACCTCCACCCAGGTGGGCGACGTCGCGGAAACCGTGGCGATCCGCAAGGCGATCGGCGACCACCCGGTCCTCACCGCCCCGAAGGGCGCCCTGGGCCACCTGCTGGGCGCGGCGGGAGCGGTGGAGGCGATCGTCACCGTCCTCTCGATCCGCGACGGCATCGTTCCCCAGACCCTCAACCTGGAGAACCTCGACCCGGCCGTCACGCTGGACGTGGTGGCGGGCGAACCGCGCAAGATCAAGCTGGAAGCCGCCGTGAACGACTCGTTCGGCTTCGGCGGCCACAACGTGGCCCTGGCCTTCACCCAGGCCTAGGTCACACCCGCACCACCGCGAAGCCCCGGTCGCCACCATCGGACCGGGGCTTCGCGCTTTCCGCGTGCGGGGGCGGTGGTGACGGCGGGAGGAAGCACGAGTGGCGCGGGCCGTCTTCACCGCGACGCCGAGGGCGAGCCGCCCAGCGCGACAGAGGTGCCATCAGCCCGCCCGTGGCGCCGACCGCTCGACGCGCCGGCCGCGAACGCACCAGGGCGCACCCCTCAGCACTTCTCCATCTGCGGGTTCCGGTTCTCAGGAGCCTCGTCCACCTTCAGCTCCCCGCCCTCCCACACCAGGACGTAGACGACCCGCCACCGGATGCACGGCTCGGGCAACGCGGGCGGAGCCTTGGAGACGTCCTGAGTGGACACGAAGGAGATCAGCACCCGCAGCCGCCGGCCCACCACGTCGGACTCGACCCGCTGCACCACCACCGACCCGTCCCGGGTCGTCTCGTAGGCGGCGATCCAGGCCGACTCCACGGTCGACGACACCCGCCGGGCGGACACCACCGACCGCCACGCGGCGAAGTCCAGGGTGTTGATCGAGTCGAAGTAGGACTGCAGCACCCGCTGCACCGACGTCCGGTCGGGGTGGGTGAACGAGTCGGGGCTCAGCCGCACCTCGGACGTCCCCGGTACGGGCCCGGCCACGGACGACGACGGCACCGCGGGTGATCCCTGGGCCTCGGCCGGGCGCGAGTACACGGCACGGCCCACCATGCCGGCCGCCACCGCGGCTCCGGTGATCACCACCACGGCCGGCACCAGCCAACGGCTCGCCACGCTCCCCACACGCGCAGCCTAGCCGCACGCCTGCCGGGGCAGCGGAGCGCCGCGGGCGGACGTGCCGCGTTACGCCCGAAAACTGATTTCACCCGAAAGAACACATTAGGCATCAAATTGACGATCTGCATGCAGCAAAACAATATTTGCTACATAAATTTTCAATGGACAATCTCATCCTACGAATGGGTCCGTTCGGAGTAGGGTATACCGCCGAACAGCGGTACCAAACACGCATGTGCAGCCATTTTCGACTTCACCCGGAAAGAGCAGCCGATACGGCGCGTGCACGACGTTTGCCCCCACCCAACTATACATCGAGTGTCAGCTGGAATAGACCAGGTCAGAGGCGCGCGGTTTGCTAGACGACTCAGTCCCGTTTAGTGGCGACACGCCGAACTGCCATCACACTACCGTTCCTCAAACGTCTCAACCGGGTGAGATGGTTCCAAACCTCATCACCGGATGTGACATACCCGCCAGTAGCGATGGCTCTTCTAGGCACGAACAGGTGACCCATATGACCCAGACGGCGGATTGGCCATAGATGCGAATTTGTGCGGGAATATGCCGCGTCAAAGAAAACGCAAACAAGCCGGGGAGGGGATTTCGGTGGACCTCAGATACGAGGCGTACTGCTTCGCCGACCGGCAATTCTACGATCTGCAGAGCAGCACCGAAAGCACTCCCGCGGACGACTTTTCCACCGAGCTCCCCGCGCTCCCGCCCGACTGGGTGACGGTTGAGCGCAACGTGTGGCGCCACCACCACCCCACGGGGGTGCAGCTGCCGAGCCAGGGTTGGAAGATCCACGTCTCCGCCGGTCTCGACAACGCCGGCCGGGTGCTGAAGGCGGCTTTCGACTACTGCGTCGACCGGCGAATTCCCTTCAAGTACCTGCGGACGATCTCGATCGTTCTGGCGCGCAACTCGAAGTACGCGCCCCGTGACGGCAGCGGCAAGCTCGTCACGATCTACCCGGTGAGTGCCGAGCAGCTCGAGACGATCTGCACCGAGCTCGCGCAGGTCCTCGACGGCGAGCACGGGGCCTACGTCCTGAGCGACCTGCGGATCGGCAAGGGACCGCTGTACGTGCGCTACGGCGGGTTCTCCGAGCAGTGGCTCGAGGTCGACGGGCAGCAGGTGCTCGCGATCGAGGGCCCGGACGGCGAACTGGTGGCGGACAAGCGCAAGCCGGTGTTCAGCCTGCCCGAGTGGGTCGAGCTGCCGGCGTTCCTGGAGCCGCACCTCGCCGAGCGCAACGCCGGTGACCAGGAGAAGTTCCCCTACGAGATCAAGAGGTCGCTGCACTTCTCCAACGGCGGCGGTGTCTACCTGGCGACGCGCAAGAGCGACGGCAAGGAGGTCGTGCTCAAGGAGGCGCGGCCGCACGCCGGGCTCGACCGCGAGGGCCGCGACGCCGTGGCACGGCTGGAGCTCGAGCACGAGATCCTCACGAGACTGCACGGCATCAAGGGTGTTCCCGAGGTGTACGACCGCTTCACGGAGTGGGAGCACCTGTTCGTGGCCATGGAGTTCATGCCGGGGCGTTCGCTCGGGCAGTGGCTCGGCCACAACTACCCGCTGACGCACCGGGACACCACCGACGAGCTGCTGCGGGACTACCGCGTCCGTGCCGAGGCGCTCATCGGCAAGGTCGAGGCCCTGGTGGCCGAGGTGCACGAGCGCGGTGTCGTCTTCGGCGACCTGCACACGATGAACATCCTGGTCGACGACAACGACGACGTCTCGCTCATCGACTTCGAGCTGTCGTCGACGATCGAGGCCCCGCACCGGCCCACGCTCGGCGCGCCGGGGTTCCAGGCGCCGCAGGACCGCGAGGGCTTCGAGGTCGACGCCTACCCGCTGGCCGCGCTCAAGCTGTGGATCTTCCTGCCGCTCAACGCGGTGCTGGAGCTCGCGCCGGCCAAGCTGCGCCAGCACGTGCACGTCGTCGCGGAGCGGTTCGGGCTCTCCGAGGACTACCGGCGGCAGATCCTCGACGTGCTCACGCCGCGCGTCGACCCGCCGGCCGATCCCGCGTTCACCGCGTTCGACGACGAGAACCCCGACTGGGCGGTGGTGCGCAAGGAGATCGCCGCGGCGATCCTGCACAGCGCGACGCCGCACCGCAAGGACCGGCTGTTCCCCGGCGACATCGAGCAGTTCGAGACCGGCGGCCTCGGCTTCGGCCACGGCGCCGCGGGCGTGCTGCACGCGCTGGCGGACAGCGGCGAGGGCCGCTACCCCGAGCACGAGCAGTGGCTCGTCGAGGCGGTCAGGAACGACCCGCCGAAGCAGCCCGGTTTCTTCGTCGGCGCGCACGGCATCGCGCACGTGCTGGAGAACTTCGGCCACCACGACCTCGCCGCGCAGCTCGTCGAGAGCTACGCCCCGCTCGTCCGCACCACGCAGGACCACGGGCTCAGCGCCGGCCTGTCCGGCATCGGCCTCAACCTGCTGCACTTCGCGGACTCCCGCCACGACAGCGGTTTCACCGCGCAGGCGGAAGAGCTGGCGCACCGGCTCGCGGCGCGGCTGGAGCAGGTGCCGCCGCCGGGCCCGAAGGCCAGGGCGGGACTGCTGCACGGCTGGTCGGGTCCCGCGCTGTTCTTCCTGCGCCTGTCGGAACACACCGGGGAACGGCGCTGGCTCGACCTGGCCGAGCAGGCCCTCGAACGCGACCTAGCGGAAACGATGGTCGCGCTGGACGGTTCCCTGCAGGTGCGCGACGGCACGTTCCGGTCGCTGCCCTACGTGGGCATCGGCGGCGCTGGAATCGCGTTGGTGCTCACGGAGTTCGCGAAGGCGGCGCCGGAACGCGCCTGCGCGGCAAAGCTTCCGGAGCTGCTCGGCGGGTGCACCGGCGAGTTCGTCATCCAGCCGGCGTTCACGCTGGGCAGGGCGGGGCTGATGGCCACGCTGGCCCACGCGACCAGGCACCGGCCGGACGAGCGGCTCGAACGCTCCGTCCGGCAGCACCTCAGGGCTCTCGGCTGGCACGCCGTGCGCTACGGCGGCGGGCTCGCCTTCCCCGGCGTGCAGCTGCGCCGGCTCTCCATGGACCTCAACACCGGCGGCGCGGGCGTCCTGCTCGCCATCGCCTCCACAGTGGACGGACATCCACCACTCCCCTTCCTCGGAAGGGCACAGGCCCCGGCCCTCGCGGACCGGTAGCAGGAAACATCGATCCCTCGACACTTAGGAGATTGTCATGGGCTTCATCCTCGACATGCAGGACCTCGAGACCCCCGAGGCGCCGAGCAACGCGATGGCGTCGGGCCACGGCGGCGGCGGTGGCGGCTCCACGACCGCGTCCAACGCGTCGCTGCTGCTCCCCTGCTCGCACAGCACCGTCAGCCTGCTGGCCTGCTGACTCGCGCCTCAACTGAACCACCGCGGTGGGTGAGCGGCATAGGCGAAGTATGCCGCTCACCCTCCGACTGCAGGGCCCGGCAGCCGGCCAGCTGTCGGGCCCTCGCTCATGATGCGCCCTCGTGACCTCCGGAGGAACAGCCGATGGCCAAACCAGGCGACGCCCTGCTGTTCTCGGCCGTCCGCCGCGACCACCGCCCGTGGCTGCTGATGCTCAACGCCGCGGTCGCCACGACCGGGGGCCTGCTGCTCCCCGCGGCTCTCGCGAACGCCGTCGACATGGCCCTGAGCGGCACGTTCGTGCTGTTCACGGTGGTGTGGCTGCTCCTGCTGGCGGCAACGGAGATCGTCGGGGACGCGATCGGCATCGTGCTCGCCGCGAGCACCACGAGCCGCGCCACGGCCTGGTTGCGCCGCGAGCTCTCCCGCAAGCTCCTCGCGCTCGGCCACCCCTCCCCGTTCGCCGCCGGTGACGCGGTCAGCCGCGTGACGGGCGACTGCGGCAACGCGGGCGGCATCGCCGTCACCCTGATCACGTTGCTCGTCACCGCCGTGTCCTCGGCGGGCGCGGTGGTCGCGCTCGCGTTGCTGGACTGGCGGCTCGCGGCCGTGTTCGTGGTGAGCGTTCCGCTGGCGGGCCTGCTGATCCGCACGCACATGCGCATGACCGCCGACGACGTGCTGACCTACCAGGAGGTGTCCGGCGAGGTCTCGGCCCGGCTGCTCGACTCGGTGTCCGGTCTGCGCACGATCGCGTCCGCCGGTATCGCGGGCCGCGAGACGAGCCGCGTGCTGGAGCCCCTGCCCCGGCTCGCCGCGGCCGGCGCGGGCATGTGGCGCACCCAGGCGAGGATGATGTGGCGGGCCGGGTTGCTGCTGCCCGCCGTCGAGGTGGCGGTGCTCACCGCCGCCGGGTTCGGTGTGATGCAGGGCAGGCTGAGCACCGGTGACGTGCTCGCCGCCCTCGGCTACGCGGCGCTCGGCATGGGCATCGTCGGCCAGATGACCCAGCTGACCGTGCTCGAACGCACCCGCGCCAGCGCCGCCAGGATCGCCGAGGTCCTCGGCACCCCGGTACCGCGACGTCCCGCGCCCAAGCCGTCCAACGGCGTCATCGAGCTGCGGAACGTCAGCGTCGACGGTGCGCTGCACGACGTGAGCCTCCTGATCCCGGCCGGCACGTTCACCGCCGTCGTCGGCGCTTCCGGCGCGGGCAAGTCGACGCTCGCGGCGGTGCTCGGCGGACTGTCCTCAGTGGACTCAGGCGAGGTGGCCGGCCACGACTCCGTCGGGTACGCCTTCGAGCGTCCCGCCCTGCTGGGCACCACGATCGGCCGTTCGATCGGCTACGGGACGGACGCGGACGAGGTCCGGGTCCGCGAGGCCGCCGTCGCCGCCCAGGTGCACGACGTGCTGGTCCGGCTGCCCCACGGTTACGACACCCCGCTGGCCGACGCCCCGCTGTCCGGTGGCGAGGCGCAACGGGTGGGACTGGCGCGCGCGATCATCCGCGATCCGGAGGTGCTCGTCCTCGACGACGCCACCGCGAGCCTGGACACCGTGACCGAGGCCAAGGTGGACGAGGCGCTCACCACGACGCTGCCCGGGCGGACGCGGGTGGTCGTGACCCACCGCCCGGCGACGGCCGCGAGAGCGGACCTGGTCGTGTGGCTCGAAGGCGGCCGGGTCCGCGGCACCGGCACCCATCGCGAGCTGTGGGACGACGAGGACTACCGAGCCGTGTTCACCGGGGGCCAGTGATGCGTTTCTACCTCTCCACGCTGGCAGGACACCGCAAGGGCGTTCTCGTCCTGTTGGCCTGGTCGCTGCTCGAGGGCGTTCCCGCGTTCTTCGGCGGCAAGCTGGTCGGCAGCGCCGTCGACCGGGGCTTCGCGGCGGGACGGCCGCTGGCCGGCGTGCTGTGGCTGCTCGCGTTCGCCACGCTCGCGGTGGTCGGCGCGCTGGGTCAGCGGCAGGTCTTCGCCCGGCTCGGCTCGGTCGTCGAACCGATGCGCGACGCCCTGGTCGCGCGGGTCGTGCGGGGCGTGCTGAGCGATCCGACGCACCGCCGCACCCCGGACGCCAGCGCCGTCGCCATGATCACCCGGCACGTCGAGGTGGTGCGCGACGCCACCGCGGGCGTGCTGGTGCAGGCCCGCGCCCTCCTGGTCACCACGATCGCCGCGCTCGTCGGACTCGCCACCACGGCCGCCGCGCTGATCTGGCTGGTCGTGCTCCCGATCGTGGCCGCGCTGGTGCTCTTCGGGTTCATGCTCCCCTCCCTGGCCCGGCGGCAGCGCCACGCCGTCATGGCCGACGAGAGCACCGCGGAAGCGTCCGGCGCGGTGCTGACCGGCCTGCGCGACGTCGCCGCCTGCGACGCGGCCACCGAGGCCTTCGAGGACATCGCGAGGCAGGTCGACCGGCAGGCCAGGGCCACGATCACGGTCGCGTGGGCGAACTCGTTGCGCGCCACGGTGATCGCGATCGGTGGCTTCGCGCCCATCGCGCTGCTGGTGGCGTTCGCTCCCCCGCTCGTCTCGACGGGCCAGCTCACGACCGGCGCGGTCCTGGCGGCCGTCGTCTACCTCACCAACAGCGTGAACCCCGCGCTGCACGGCCTGGCCCGCACCACGAGCACTGTCGTGATGCGGCTGATGGTCGCGCTCAAACGACTGCAGGAAGCCGCACCGCGCACCGGCGTGGAGAGCGGCGACGAGATCCCGTCCGGCGGCGGCTTCGCGCTGCGGGACGTCACGTTCGGCTGGAGCCCGGAAGCGGTTCCGGTGGTGCGCGGCCTGTCGCTCGACCTGCGTCCCGGCGACCACCTGGCCGTCGTGGGGCCCTCGGGCATCGGCAAGTCCACAATGGCCGGTCTGCTGACCGGCCTGATGCCGCCGGACCACGGCCACGTCCTGTTCGGCGGCGTCCCCGTCGACCGGGTGGTGCCGGCCGTCCGGCACCACGCGATCGCGCTGATCCCCCAGGAGACGTACCTGTTCACCGGCACCGTGCGGGAGAACCTCACGCTCCTCGCACCGCGGGCGACCGACGAGGACCTCGTCGAGGCGGTGGACAAGGTCGGTGCCCGACCACTTCTGGACCGCCTGGGCGGCCTGGACGCCGCGCTGGGCCACGGCGGTGAGGGACTTTCCGCCGGAGAGGCCCAGCTCCTGGCGCTCGCGCGCGTCTACGTGACGTCGGCGAGCGTCATCGTCCTCGATGAAGCGACCTCACACCTCGACCCCGCCGCCGAGGCGCGCGTCGAACGGGTCTTCGCGCAGCGGGGCGGGGTTCTCGTCGTGATCGCGCACCGGCTGAGCTCGGCGCTGCGGGCGAACCGGGTGCTGGTCATGGACGGCGGCAGGCCGTTGCTCGGCACCCACGAGCACCTGCTCGAGACGTCCGCGCTCTACGGGCAGCTGATGCTGGCCTGGGACCCCACGCACAGAGAAACCCCGCTGCCCAAACGGTGAGCGGGGTCCACTCCGGACTGGACGACCCGGTCAGCCAACGCGGTGCAGCCAGGTCACCGGTGCTCCGTCGCCCGCGCGGCGGAACGGTTCCAGCGCGTCGTCCCAGGCGGCGCCGAGGAGTTCGTCCACCCCGTGCGCGAAGGATTCACCACCTCTGGCCCGTGCCGCGAGAGAACGCAACTGGTCCTCGTTCACGACGATGTCGCCGTTGGCCGAGGTGCGGGCGTGCCACAGCCCGAGAACGGGCGCGAAGCAGAAGCGCTCCCCGTCCTGGCCCGAGGAGGGTTCCTCGGTCACCTCGAACCGGAGCATCGGCCACGCGCGCAGCGCGGCGACGAGCTTGGCGCCGGTGCCGGCGTCTCCGGTCCACGCGCATTCAGCGCGCAACTGACCTGGTGCCGCTGGTTGCGCTGCCCACCTGAGGTCCACCCGGGCACCGAGGGTGCCCGAGATCGCCCACTCGACGTGCGGACAGACCGCAGACGGCGACGAGTGGACGTAAACCACGCCACTGGTGCTGCCACGGGTGCTCACTGCTGACCTCCGCTACTCGACGAGGGACGTCTTCCCCTACGCCTTTGCCGAGTGAGGTGATCACCGTGGAACCCGTTCGCTGCATTCTGCCCCGACTTGAGGCATGTCCGCCATAAGAACCAGCTCGATCATCACCCGACCGGGGCAGATACAGGTCTTAAGTCCCGATCTCCCCGGCCGAGCGATGCGCGATCGTGATCTACAACGCGTTTACCGCGGCGACGACGTCGACGAGACCCGTTCCCTTGTCGAAAGACGAGGTGTAGGGCCCGGCGGGCTGGTAGCCGGAGCCGTACCTGTACGCCGTCGACTTCAGCGCGCGCTCGATGTCGGCGGGCGTCGCGGACGGCTTCGACTGGAACAGCTGTGCGACGATCCCGGCGACGTGCGGGGCCGCCATCGACGTGCCGCTGATCGTGTTGAACGTGCCGAGGTCGAGCAGTCCCGGACCGTTCAGCGGCTGCAGGCCGGTCGCGCAGATCGGCAGGTGGAGCCGGCACGACGAGGTGATGTTCTCACCGGGCGCGGAGATGTCCGGCCAGGTCGCGGAGTCCGCGGCGAGACCGCGCGAGGAGAAGCCGGACACGGCGCCGTCGCGGGTGCCGGTCTCCTGGTCGTCGTACGAGGCGACCGAGATCACGCCGGGGGTCGGGTCGACGCCGGGCGGGTTGGACAGGTTCGCGGAGCCGTCACCACCGTCGTTGCCGTTCGCCCACACCACGACGACGCCCTCGGCCACGAGCTGCCGCTGCAGCTTCACCGTCACGGACCCGGGGTCGAACGCGCCGCCGCCGGACGGGCCGTAGGAGTTGTTGACCACCTTGATCGGCGGGCAGGTGGACGCGGGCACGCCGGCGCCGCACGGTGCCCGGTGGTTCTCCAGCACCCAGTTCAGCGCGGCGTCCGCGCCGAGGATGAGGACCGCCGCGCCGGTGGAGATCACGACGCCCTTGGCGCCGGGAGCGGCGCCGCGGACCACGGGTCCACCGGTGGTCTGCACGTCACCGCCGATCGCGATGCCGGTGACGTGGGTGCCGTGCCCGCCCAGCGACGTCGTGTCCGTGTCGAGGAAGCCCGGCACCGGCACGATGCAGTTCGCCTGCGCGGACCCGTCGAGGCAGAGGCTCTTGAGGTTGCGCACGATCCGGCCGCCGAACGACGGGTGCGTCGGGTCGACGCCGGAGTCGATCACCGCGACCGACACCCCGGCGCCGGTCAGGCCGAGGCTGTTGCGGGCGTCGAGACCGCGCGTGGCGGTGTGCGAGGTCGACCCGAGGAACCTGATCGGCTTCTGGACCTCGACGCGGGTCACGCCCGCCCCGGCCCTCGCGGAGGAGATCCGCGCGTCATCACCCCTCGCGGCGACCACACCGATCTTGCGGAAGCTCGTGAGCTTCTCCAGACCGGCCGCCTCGACCGCGGCTTCGGCGGCGGCGATGTCGGTGCCGTGGACGTAGACCGTGGAGGTCGGAGCGGCCGTCGCGACAGGGGATGCGGCGGCCACCAGCAGTACGGCGAGCAGTGCAGCGCGTGTGTACATGGACCCTCCGTGAGCATTGGCAGGCAATCACTCCAACGAGTGATCCACTTATCGGTGACGGCGATCACGCCAGGTCTCCGCCAACTGCGGTGAAACGACCCCGGAGCGCTACGGTGTCCCCCCGTGCGGAAAGGTGGGGACTCGTGCGGCTGATCCGTCTGGGCGCTGAACCTTCGGCCATCGGGGCGGACGTCCGTGCCGCCCTCACGGCCTGCGGCGCGGGTACCGAGGTGCTGGGTGGCGTGGCGCTGATCGGCGTGCAGCCGCCGGACTGCCCCGTCCCCCTCGACGCGATCGTCGTGCTGCCCAAGGGCGTGATGGTGATCGTCGGCGTCGACCTGCCCGACCCCGCGGTGAAGCTCGAGGCGCCGCTCGGCGGTCAGTGGAAGATCGACGGCTGGCCGCTGGTGTCCCAGGACGGCTCGCCGAACCCGGCGACCGAGGCCGTGGCGGCGGCGACGGCGGTGGCGCAGCGGATCCAGGCGATGCGCGCGGAACCGCTCCCGGTGAGCACGGTCGTCGCGGTCGGCCCGTTCGTGAGCCAGGTCGTCCAGCCGACCGTCGACCTCAACCGGGGCGTGCGGGTGCTGCACCCGAAACCGTCCACTGTGCTCAGCGCGGCCCGGGAGCTCGCGACGTCGTCGGTGCCGTGCACGGCCGACCACGCGGTGAAGCTCCTCGCGATCCTGCAGACCACCGGCACGCCACCGGACGCGCGGTCGCTGCTGTCCGAGGGCTTCAGCGACGCCGTCTCCGACCTCGCGTCCGCGAACACGATGCTGATCCCCAAGGCGCAGCTGCGGGCGGCGATCGGCCGCAAGCGTTTGCCGAGCAAGCTGGCCTGGACGTACGTGGCGGCCGGCGCGCTGGTGGCGTTGCTGCTCGTCGTGTGGCTGGTCGTGGCGCTGCCCGGCGGCGACGGCCCTGCCGACGCGACGCCCACACCGACGTCGGCCCAGCCCACGACCGTGGTCGTGGACGGCACGACGTTCGTGCCGAAGGACATGAAGAAGGACAAGGAGTGCCAGGCGCAGGCGTTCGGCGACGTGAAGGCGTGGCTGACCGCGAACGACTGCGGTGTGCTGCTGCGCGCCACGTACGAGGCGACCGTGCAGGGCAGGCAGGTGACCGTGATGGTGGCGGACATGGACCTGCTGGACGCACCCAGCGCCAAGTCGTTGCACGCGGTCGTCGTGCTGCCCGGCTCCGGCGGCGTGAACGGCCTGGACGGCAAGCCGCTGGAGAGCGCGGCGTTCGCGAACAGCACCAAGGGCAGCCACGTGACGCTGGCGTTCGCGGTGTGGACGGGCGGTGCGGGCGACCCGTCGCTCGAGCCGATCGCCAAGCAGGCGTTGCGGCTGCCCGCCACCAGGTAGAGGGTGGAGGGCATGGTCGGACAACTCCGCTCAGTCGTGCTCGACTGTCCCAACCCCTCCGAACTGGCGTCGTTCTACGAGAAGCTGCTCGGCGCCGAGAGACTCCCCGGTGACGACGACAACTGGGTCGTGATCGTCGCCTCCGGCACGCGCATCGCGTTCCAGCGCTGTCCCGACTACCGGCCGCCGGTGTTCCCGGATCCGCACGGGTCGCAGCAGTTCCACCTCGACGTGCTGGTCGAGGACGTCGAGGAGGCCGAACCGAAGGCGCTGGCCCTCGGTGCCCGGTTGGTGCAAAAGGACACCGACGACGACTTCCGGGTCTACGCGGACCCGGTCGGGCACACGTTCTGCCTCATGTGGCTTTCCTGACCCAGGCCTACTGTGGGCGCCATGGATTTCGACGTCATCGTCATCGGTGGTGGCCCCGTGGGTGAGAACGTGGCCTGGCGGACGGCCGCGGGAGGCCTGTCCACCGCCATGGTCGAGAAGGAACTGGTCGGCGGCGAGTGCTCGTACTGGGCGTGCATGCCTTCGAAGGCGTTGCTGCGCCCCGGTCACGCGCTCGCCGCCGCCCAGCGGGTGAAGGGCGTGGTCGGCGGGTCGCTCGACCCGGCCGCGGTGCTCGAGCGCCGCACCGGGTTCACGTCGAACTGGGACGACAGCGGCCAGGTCCGGTGGGCCGAGTCGGAGAACATCCACGTCCTGCGCGGCGAGGGCGAGGTCACCGGCGAGCGCGAGGTCACGGTCGGCGGCGAGGTCCACCGGGCCCGGCAGGCCGTCGTGGTGTGCACCGGCAGCGTGCCGAAGATGCCGCCGCTGGACGGTCTCGCCGACACTCCCGTGTGGACGTCGCGGGAGGCCACGTCGGCGCGCGAGGTGCCGGAGTCGCTGGTCGTGCTCGGCGGCGGCGTCGTCGGTGTCGAGATGGCGCAGGCGTGGGCGCGGCTCGGGTCGAAGGTGGAGCTGGTCGTCTCCGGTGACCGGCCGCTGCCGAAGATGGAGGAGTTCGTCGGGCCGCTCGTCGTCGAGGGCCTGCGGGCGGACGGCGTCGAGGTGCTGCTGAACGCGCGGGCGTCGGCGGTCAAGCCGGGCGAGGTGACCTTGCGGGACGGCAGGGTCGTGCGGGGCGAGGAGATCCTCGTCGCGACCGGCAGGGTGCCGGCCACCAGGGACGGCAAGCCGCTGGCCATCGACGACTCCGGTCTCGTGTCCGGTGTGGACGGACGGTGGCTGTACGCGGCGGGGGACGTCACCGGGCGCGCGTTGCTGACGCACCAGGGCAAGTACCAGGCCCGCGCGGTCGGCACGGCGATCCTGGAGCGCTCGCGCGGGGTCGAGCCGGAGCAGTGGTCGGCGGGTCGGGCGTGGGCGGACCACGTGGCGGTGCCGCAGGTCGTGTTCACCGACCCCGAGGTGGCGTTCGTCGGGCACACCGCCGAGGAGGCGCGGGCGGCCGGGCGGGACGTGAAGGTGGTCGACCTCGACATCGCGGTCGCCGGGTCGTCGCTGCACGCCGACGGCTACCGGGGCAGGACGCGGATGGTCGTGGACGAGCGGACGCGGACCCTGGTCGGTGTCACGTTCGTCGGTCAGGACGTCGCCGAGCTGCTGCACTCGGCGACGGTCGCGATCGTCGGCGAGGTCACCGTGGACCGGTTGTGGCACGCGGTGCCCTCGTACCCGACGATCAGCGAGGTCTGGCTGCGGATGCTCGAGGCCTACGGGCTCTGAGGTTCCAGCACGGACCCGAGCATGCCGGTAAGCAGTTCGTTCGCCGTGCCGACCACGTGCGCGCGGTCGTTCTCGTCGACCCGTTCGGCGAGCTTGAACAGCGCGTCCGCGGTCTGCACGGCGATCCGGAACGTCAGCACCACCGGGGCGTCGCCGTGCGCGCCGAACCGGGAGACGAACATGTCCGCCAGCCGTTCGGCCATCAGCTCGTACTGGTCGACGCTCGAGTCGAGGCGGTGGCTGTCGAGCAGGTCGCTGAACCGCACCCGCCCGAAGCCCGGCACCTCGACGAGCATCCGCATGTAGACGGTGACGACCTGCTTCATGGCCTCGTGCCACGTGTCCGCGATCAGGTCCGCGGCGAACAGCTCCTCGACCTCGCGGAGGTAGGTCTCCATACCGCGAAGCGCCAAAGCGTGCACAACAGATCGTTTGTCCGGGAAGTACTGATAGAAAGAACCAATGGGCACTCCGGCCACATCGACGATGCGCGCCGTGGTGATGTCGTCGTAGTCGTATTCGTTCAGCAGGCTCGCGCAAGCGTCGAGGATCGCGGAGACAGTCGCCGCGCCACGTTGTTGCACCGGCTGCCGGCGCATCACCCTGGCTAACCTGCCTCTGGCCGGGTTCTCATGCACACGGACATCTTTGTCCATGTGCACTCGAAAGCCCAAGCACAGCTTGGCGACGACTTTCAGCCCGGCTCCCCGCGGCGTTTGCGGCGGAGGACCCAGAAGAAGTCCACGACGCAAACGACCGCGAGTAGCAAAAGCACCACGGCGAGCCAGACGAGGTCAGCTCGCAGCGCCAGCCACCCGGCCACCGAGTTGAACACGAGACCGAACCCGGCCAGCCACAACCGCAAGGTCAGCGCGCTGCGCGGGGGCGCGGGTGGGGGCAGGTAGTCGCTCATCTCATCCGGTTTCCCGCAGCAGCGGGGCCTCAACCCGCCTCAGCCGACGCGGCGGTTTCGTCACATAAGGGCTGACCAGGCGCGTGATGGCCAGGCCGGGGGCGATGAGCGGGACCACCGCGGTCAGCACCGCGGCCGTGATCCCGGCCCGGGCGACGTCCTTCGGCATGACGGCGACGCGGTCGACGACGAAGGCCCGCCGGCCCGTGACGGAGACGGCCGCGAGGACGGCCAGGAAGACGACCATGCTGAGCATCGCCCGCTGGACCGCGGGCTCGTACCCCGCCGCCTCGCCCGCCACCAGGACCGCGAACCACCCGGTGAGGGCGGGCAGCTGACCCTGCTCGGTGGTGGCGGCCCAGCTCAGCCCGCCGAGCGTCGCGAGCCAGACGAGGACGTCGACGCGTTCGCGGGCCCATAGGGAAGCCGAATCGAGGGGGATGCCGGTCCAGGCGAGCACGTCGAGCGGGCGCAGGGGGTCGTCGGCGAGCTGGCCGAGGACCCAGGCGAGTGTCCACGCGGAGAGCAGCACCGCGACGACGAGTTGCCACCGGGGCCGGCGCACCACACAGCGGGCGAGCCGGACGATCTCCGCACGCGTCATACCCCCACCTTGCCGCTCCCAGGTGCTCCGCGGAGAAACGTCACCCCTTCGCTCACCCTGTCGGCCCTCGTCCGGGCGCGTTCCTCACGCAGCGCTATCCACGATAGGGGGATGGATCTTTCTTAGACTGGAGGACATGAGCCTTGATCAGCTCCTGCGTCTTCCCAGCTACCTGATGCTCGGACTGGTGCGGGAAGCACGCCGGATCGGGCGCGCGGACCTCCGCGGGCCCCACCTGACCGTGCTCGCGTACCTGTCCGAGCAGGAAGCCGTGGCGCAGAAGCGGATCAGCGACCGGGTGCGGATGGACCCGAGCGACCTCGTGTCCGTGCTCGACGACCTGGAGGGCCTCGGGTTCGCCCGCCGCAGGCGGGACGAGAAGGACCGGCGGCGGTTCGCCGTGTCGATCACCGACGGGGGCAGGCGGGCCCTGCGCGAACGCCTGGAGGCGGCGCGGGCGCACGAGGACGAGTTGCTGGCGCCGTTGACACCGCACGAGCGCGATACGTTGGCCACACTGCTGCGGAAGGCGTACCTGCACCACGCCGATAGGCGTGTAGATTAGACGATCTGCGCTCACGCGAACCCGGCGCGGGCAGGACGAGGCGAATCGGATAAAATCCGACGACGCATGATATCGAGAAATGAGGCAAGTTGTCAAGCCCCTCCGATGACCTCCGGCTCGCCGAAATGGAGCCGGAGCAGGAATACGTGGCCATGTTGTACGGCCGGCTCGACGACCTCCGCGAACAGACGTCGAAACGCCTCGCACAATCGTTGCGACAAACCGGCGGCACGCACCAGATGCGGTCCGAGCGCGACACGTCCGTCGCGATGTACACCGATCAATTGGCTCAGTACAGCGCGGTCGAGAACGGCCTCGCGTTCGGCAGGCTCGATTTCCACAACGGTGACCGCTTCTACATCGGCCGAATCGGTCTCTTCGACGAGGACAAGGAATACGAGCCGCTGCTGATGGACTGGCGGGCCCCCGCGGCCCGGCCGTTCTACCTCGCCACCGCGGCCTCCCCCGACGGCGTCCGGCGGCGCAGGCACCTGCGGACCCGCTCGCGCAAGGTCATCGGCCTCGACGACGAGGTGCTCGACATCAACTCGGTCGAGCCGTCGCGCAACGACGGCCTGACCGGCGAGGCAACGCTGCTGGCCGCGCTGAACGCCTCCCGCACCGGCCAGATGAGCGACATCGTCGCGACGATCCAGGCCGAGCAGGACATCATCATCCGCTCGGAGCTCAACGGCGTCGTCGTCGTGCAGGGCGGACCGGGCACCGGCAAGACCGCGGTGGCCCTGCACCGCGCCGCGTACCTGCTCTACACGCACCGCCGCCAGCTCGCGAAGCGCGGCGTGCTCGTCGTCGGCCCGAACACGACGTTCCTGCGCTACATCAGCCAGGTGCTCCCGTCGCTGGGTGAGACGGGCGTGCTGCTGTCCACGGTCGGCGAGCTGTACCCGGGACTGACCGCCACCGGCCGCGAGCCCGCCGAGGTGGCCGCGATCAAGGGCCGCGTCCAGATGGCCGACGTGATCGCCGCGGCCGTGCGCGACCGCCAGGAAGCGCCGCCGTTCGTCGAGGTCCGCTTCGACAACGACGTGCTGCGCCTGGACCGGCGCGCGATCTCCGACGCGCGGGGCAGGGCGCGCCGGACCCGCCGCCCGCACAACGAGGCCCGCCGCACGTTCGCCCGCGAGATCATCTCGACGCTGGCCGGCATGGTCGTCTCCCGCCTCGGCGGCCACCTGCTCGACAAGGCGGACGTGGACGACATCCGCCGCGAGCTGCGCGAGTCCGACGAGGTGCAGGCCGCGATCTCGTCGCTGTGGCCGGTGCTGACGCCCTTCTCGCTGCTCTCGGAGCTCTACCGGAACCCGAAGCGCCGCAACCGCGCGATGTCGAAGTTCACCCGCGAGGAACGCGACCTGCTGCAGCGCTCGTCGGACGACTGGACGCCCGCGGACGTCCCGCTGCTCGACGAGGCCGCGGAGCTCCTCGGCGAGGACGACACGGAGGCCAAGGCCCGCGCCGAACGCCAGCGCCGCCAGGCCATCGAGTACGCGCAGGGCGTCCTCGACATCCTCGACCTGGAGGACGACGCGGACCCGGACCTCCTGATGGCCTCGGACCTGATGGACGCGTACAGCCTGGCCCAGCGCCACGGCGTCGACCGCTACGAGACCGCGGCGGAACGCGCCGCGGCCGACCGCACCTGGACGTTCGGCCACATCATCGTCGACGAGGCCCAGGAGCTCTCGGCGATGGCGTGGCGCACGCTGATGCGCCGCTGCCCCAGCAAGTCCATGACGGTCGTCGGCGACATCGCGCAGACCGGCGACATCGGCGGCGCCACCTCGTGGGGCACCGTGCTGTCGCCGTACGTGCAGAACCGCTGGCGCCTGACGGAGCTGACGGTCAACTACCGCACGCCGGCCGAGATCATGGAGGTGGCCGCGGACGTGCTCGCCTCCGTGGACGCGTCCCTCGTGCCACCGACGTCGGTGCGCGAAACCGGTGTGGCGCCTTGGGTCTCCCGCGTGTCGTCGTTCACCGCCGAACTGCCGGCCCTGATCTCCGGCGAGGTCACCGCCGTCGGCGACGGCAAGATCGCGGTGATCGTGCCGGCCGCCCTGCTCCCGTCCGTCGGAGCGGCCGTCGTCGACGCGGTGCCCGCCTCCTCGGTGGGCAACGAGCTGGAGCAGGCGCAGGTCGTCGTGCTCGGCGTGACCGACGCGAAGGGCCTGGAGTTCGACTCGGTGGTCGTGGTCGACCCGGAGGGCATCCTCGCCGAGTCGCCCCGGGGGGCGTCGGACCTCTACGTCGCCCTCACCCGCGCCACGCAACGACTCGGCGTCGTGCACACCGGAACGCTGCCGGATGTGCTATCCCGGCTGAAGGACGTTTCCTAGCGAACGGTGGGAGGCCCTGGGTGGCGAGCGTGGACGCGGCGGTCGGCCGCATCGTGGTGTCCGTCAGCAACCAGCTCGCCTCCAGGCTCTGCCAGCTCATCCCACCTCCGCCGCCGGATGTCGATCCGGTGCTGCTGGGGTACCTCGAATCACCGGACTTCGCCGAGGTGGCACGCCAGGTCGTGCTCTGGCGTGCGATGCGAGGTGCTCTCGACCCTGGCCTGGCATCCGATCTGCGAGAGCAGATCGTCCAAGGTCTGCGCCACTCCGGTGCCTCCACCGATCCCAAAGCGGTGCTGAACGCGCTGGCCGCCGAGGCAACGTTGCGCGCCAACGACCTCGACACACCGACAGCGGTGGCCGTGGCACACCTGGCGAACGCCGCGACGAACAACAGATTGCTGTTGCGGCGCGCGCCTTCGCTGGACGACCTGCACGCGTACGCCGGCCAACTCCGTGCTCGGGTCGCGGCTATGCACGGCGAAATGCGATTACCCCACATCGGGGTCAGCCGCTCGGTGCCGTACGACGAGTTGTACGTGCGCCCGACTCTCAGCCCGTCGATCGCGATCGGCGATCTGGTCCTCCCGGGCCGCCGCACAGTGCTTCTCGGTGGTCCCGGCGCCGGAAAGTCCACGCTGGCCGCGAAGCTCGCCCACGACGTCGCGCTTTCCGACGGTGACCGCGTCCCGTTCCTGCTGGTGCTACGCGACTTCACGTCATGGTTTCGCGAAGGCGGCCGTGAGCTGCTGAAGTATCTGGAACACATCTGCGGCGATCCCTACAACCTCACTCCCCCACGCGATGCAGTGGAATACTTGCTGCGCAACGGGCGTGCCGTAGTCATCCTCGACGGGTTGGACGAGCTCGTCGACCCCGAACTGCGGCGTCGTGTGGTCAGGCTGATCGAGGGCTTCACGCACCAGTACCCGCTGACGCCGATCGTCGTGACCGCGCGCAAGGTCGGTTATCTGGAAGCGCCACTGAGCGAGTCGCTGTTCAACAAGGGCACCGTCGACGACTTCGACCTCTCACAGGTGAAGGACTACGCAACCCGCTGGTTCGCGCTCGACGCCGCAACGCCCTCGCACGAACGAGCCGAACTGGCCGGTGCGTTCTTGCGCGAGAGCGGTGCTGTGGAGGAGCTGCGCCGCAATCCGTTGCTGCTGGCTCTTCTGTGCGCCATGTACTCCAGTGAGCACTACCTGCCGCGCAACCTCGCCCAGGTCTACGAACGCTGCGCCGTGATGCTCTTCGACCGCTGGGACTCCATGCGCGGCATAGCTTTGCCGGTGCAGTTCCAGGGCAGACTGCGCGGAGCCGTACAACACCTCGCCTGGTACCAGTTCACCGCACCTGAGTCCGGTAGAGCACTGCCACGCAGCCGAATCGTGCGAGTGCTGGCCGCCTACCTCGAGTCCAAGTCCTTCGACCCCGACGACGCGGCCGGTGCCGCCGAGCAGTTCACCGAGTTCTGCACAGGTCGCGCCTGGATCCTGACGGATCTGGGGGCTGATCGGCACGAGCCGTTGTTCGGCTTCACCCACAGAACGTTCATGGAGTACTTCGCCGCGGAGCACCTGGCCCGCAAGCACACGACATCGTCGGCGTTGTGGGAAGTGCTGGGCCCCAACGTCGCGGAGGGTGCGTGGGACGCGGTCTCCGGAATCGCCCTGCAACTGCACGACCGCAACGTCGACGATGGCGCCGACGAAGTGTTGGCGCTGGCATTGGGCGAACGCCAGACGGGGTTCGCCGCGAGCGCGTTGCGCCACCTCACACCTCGGCCACCCGTGGTCCGGGAGATCACCCGAGGCTGTTTGAGCGACGTGATCGTCACCGGCTCGAACCGGCGGGTGACCTACTTCCCCGTCACCGAACCGATACCCGCGGATCTCCCGTTGCGCACGTGCCTGCGGGAAAGCCTGCCCGCGAACATCCCCATGGTGCACCGCGCCCTGGTCGAGGAACTCGGCCGGTTGTGCGAGGGCGACGCGCAGGCGGTCGCCTACACCGTCAAATGTCTGTTGGGCTGCGGATTGCTGGAGGCGGATCTCCGCTCGGCCGTGCACGAGATTTACCTGCACAGCCCGATTATCAGAGCGCGTTCGCCGTGGCTTCCTGATCTGGACAGCATGACCGTTCTCGCCGCACTCGTGAACGCTCGCGGGCCTCGAGCGTTGTTCGAGCATCAGAACTTCCTGGGTGCGACGGTTCCAGCGCCCGCAATGGCTCTCCTGTCCCCGAACAACACCGGACACGACGTCTTCACGGTGGAGCGGATCGCGGGCATGGGTCGTGAGCCGTGGATCGAACACGAACGCTGGGCACGCGACTACGATCCGTCGACCATGCCGAGGATGTCGCTCGGCGGAACTGTCGGCATAGACTTCGAACTCCTCCTGTGCCTGCCCTACCTGGAGGCCTCCACGGACTTCTCGCAGGCCTTGCCGTTCGACCCGACCATTCTTCTGCACGACCTGGCCTTCAGCCGCATCAGCGCTCCCCGCGGCGAGTTCCCGTTGTTCGAACTGCGGCGGGAAGGCGTGTCGTACGCGGTCGAGGACCTGCTGTTCGACTGGACGCAACGCGAGTTCTCCGTCTTCGAGCGCTGAGGAGGCTCCGTTGCGCGCATCGAATCCGCGATAGCACGCGCGTGCTGGAAGTGAGCGACCAGCTCTCCGCCCGCCTCGCCGCCTCCGGAGAACTACCCGGCGCAATGGCCGCGAGCGCTGCCACGGACGACCTCTCCACTTGCCCGCCTTGGAATGAGGTGCGAAGTCATCAAAGACCACAGGAATCTGCCGCTGTCTTGGAATGGTGAGAGCACGCCGCAGTTCCGCGAGTTCCTGGCTCGCTGGGAGTCCGGTGAGATCAGCGTGCTAGCGCCAGACCCAGAGCCGCGGCACCCACTCCCAGGGCAACGCTGACCACCACGTTCAGCAGCGCCGGCCGGTACTTCCCGGCCTCCAGCAACTTCACCGTCTCGTAGCTGAACGTCGAATACGTGGTGAGCCCGCCGCAGAACCCGACCCCGAGCAACGGCATCCAGGCCGTCCCGACGAAGAACCCGATCAGGAAGCACCCGAGGACGTTCACGGTCAACGTCCCCCAGGGGAAGCCCGACGAGTGCCGCCCCGACACGAACCGGTCCACCAGGTACCGGCAGGGCGCTCCCAAAGCGGCGCCGAGGAACACGGCCAGCAAGGTCACCGGGTCACCCGCAACCCGAGGAACGCCGCCGCCACAGCACAAACCGGCGTAGCCAGGAGCGCCCACGACCACGAGACGGCGTACGACGAGAACGTCGTGAACCCGCCCAACAGCCCGACGCCGAAGAACGCGCGCACCAACGGCCGGGGCACCAGCCCCATCAGGACGCCGATCAAGAACGACCCCAGCACGTTGATCAGGAACAACCCCCAGGCGCCGGGCACCAGAACCGACAGGCCGTAGCGCGCCACGCCGCCCAGCCCGCCACCCAGCGACACCAGCGAGACGAACGCGAGAGGCCGGTCAGGCGGTGGGTTCGGCAAGGTGCTCCACCAGGTGGTCCAAGGCCTTCAGGGCGCGCACCACGTCCTCCCGCTCCGAGGACTCCAGCTTGCCCAGCGCGGCGCCGATCCGCTTCTCGTGCTCGCGCTGCCAGACGAGCAGCTGTTCGTGTCCACGGGGTGAGACGGATAGCCGTGCTACCCGCCTGTCCCTGGGGTCTCCACCGCGCACGACGAGGCCCGAGTCGATCAGTTGGGACACCAGGCCCGAGACCGTGTTGGGGGCCAGGCGGAGGGCCGCGGCGAGGTCGCCGACCTTCATCGGGGGACGTTCCGCGAGGGTCTGCAGCAGCTCTACCTGCGCCATCGGCAGCGATTCCCACGGCCAGTCGGCCCGGATGCTCGTCCGCAACGCCCGGCGCAGGCGGGTGACGACGTCGGTGAGCGTGCGGGCTTCGTCTGACATGCGGAAATCTTACTGAACCCACGCTTATACCTCGGTATCAGATATAATCTGGTTACGATGAACTGGTTCGTCACCGAGTCCCCCAGACCGGCGTGGATCGCGCGCCGGTCGTACGCGCCCTGGCTGGTCATCGCGACCGTGTGCTTCGGGGCTTTCATGGGGCAGCTCGACGCCTCGATCGTCACGCTGGCGTTCCCCGCGATGGCCGCGCACTTCCACGCCGATCCCGAGTGGATCTCGCTCAGCTACCTGATCACGCTCGTGGCGCTGCTCGTCCCAATGGGCAGGATCGCGGACCGCGTGGGGCGCAAGATCGTCTACATCTACGGCTTCGCGTTGTTCACCGGGGCGTCGATCGCGTGCGTCTACGCGCCGGGGTTCGACGCGCTCATCGCGGCGCGGGTCGCGCAGGGCGTGGGGGCGGCGATGCTGCAGGCGAACAGCGTCGCGCTCGTCACCACGGCGGTCGCGCCCGAGCAGCGGCGCAAGGCGCTCGGCGTCCAAGCCGCGGCGCAGGCGGCGGGGCTGGCGGCGGGGCCGTTGCTCGGCGGGTACCTGACGGAGCACCACGGCTGGCAGGCGGTGTTCGCGATCAACGTGCCGATCGGGGTCGTCGCCGTGGTCGCGGGCCACTACCTGTTGCCGCGCACGAAAACGGTGCGGGACAAGGGGAAGCCGAGCTGGAGGGTCGTGCCGGGGCTGGTGGGCGTCCTGCTCACCTATGCGGCGTTGTTCGCGCCGATGACGTTGCTGCCGTTCACCATGCAACGACCGTTGGCACAGATAGGACTCACGGTCGCCGCGCTGCCGCTCGGGTTCGCGCTGGCCGCGACGTTGCTCAGCAAGCCGGGCATCCGGGTCGGGGCGCTGATCGCGGCCGTCGCGCTGCTTTTGCCCGTGCCGCAGGTGGTCCAGCTCGTCGTGGCGGGCATCGGGCTCGGGATCATCGCGCCGGCGTGCACCAAGCGCGTCATGGGCGCGTTGCCGGAGGGGTCGGCCGGCGTCGGCAGCGGGCTCGTCAACGTCGCGCGCGGGCTCGGCACCGCGCTGGGTGTCGCCGTGGCGACGCTGCTGGTCCACGCTCTCCAATGAGAGCAGCGGTTCCGCTGCTCCGAACGGGCTCCTCCACTGCCGTCCCCGGCTCGCGCCTCAGTAGGCTGCTCCCCATGTTCGAACGGGTGAGCTGGGTTCCGGAAGGCGTCGACACCGGCAAGCCGAGTGCGGCTCGCCTGTACGACTACCTGCTCGGGGGCGGGCACAACTTCGCCGCGGACAGGGCGCTGGCGGAGAAGTTCCTGCGCGCCCAGCCGAACGCGCGGACGATCGCGCGGCTGAACAGGGCGTTCCTGCGCCGCGCCGTGCTCTTCATGATGGACAACGGCATCCGCCAGTTCCTCGACCTCGGCTCGGGCATCCCGACGGTCGGCAACGTGCACGAGATCGCGCAGAAGTCCGACCCCTCCTCCCGCGTCGTGTACGTGGACTTCGAGGAGGTCGCGGTCGCGCACAGCCAGCTCATCCTGGAGAACGACCCGCGCGCGGCGGTCATCCAGGAGGACATGACGAGGCCCGAGGCCGTGCTGAAGGCGGCCGAGGCGAGCGGTCTGATCGACTTCGCGCAGCCCGTCGGGGTGCTGACGGTGGGCGTCTTCCACTTCGTGCCGGCGGAGGCGGACCCCGCGTCGGTCGTAGCGGCCTACCGGGACGCCGTGCCGGCGGGCAGCTACCTGGCGTTCTCCCACTTCACGCAGGACCTGCAGCCCGCGGAGATGGCCGGGATCGTCGAGGTGATGGAGAAGAGCCAGAACCCGATCTTCCCCCGCACCAGGACCGAGGTCGAGGGGTTCTTCGACGGGTTCGAGCTGGCCGAGCCCGGCATCGTGCCGCTGCCGCTGTGGCGGCCGGAGGGCGCGAACACCGACGATCCGGACAAGGCGGGCATCTACGGGGCCGTGGGGCGCAAGCCGTAGAGCGCCTGTCGTTGTTGGCCGCGGGACGGCGAATCCGTACGCTCTGCACACAGATGGAACTTCCGGAGCTCGCCGCCCGCTGGATGCACGCGCTGACGTCCACCGCGTACATCCCGCTGTCCCACGCCGAGATCGAGCAGGCACTGCTCGACGCGCTCGTGCAACTTCCGGAGTCACCTGAATCGGTAGCCGATCGATTGGTGTCACTGCACGCAACCGGTCCGGACTCGTTGCGCACCACGATCGAGGTCCTTTCCCCCACCTTCGACCTGCCGCTGCTCGCCCGGTTGAGCTCCGCGTACGCACAGGCCATGCGGATGGACGCGTTCGACCAGCAGGAGCAGATCAAAGTCGCGATCGTGCGCGCCAAGCAACGGGTCGAGCGCACGCTCAAGGTCAGCCAGGCGCGGTTCCGGGAGGTGTTCGACTCCGCCGCGCTCGGCATCGTGATCACCGACCTCACCGGCCGGTGCGTCGAGGCGAACGACACGCTCGCCGAGATCGTGGGCCTGCGGTCCGGCGCCGACCTCACCGACCGCGACCTGCGCGACTTCTACCACCCCGAGGACCTGGCCGCCCTGGGCGCCTCGTACCGGAAGGTGAGTGAGGGCCACCTCGACAGGTTCCGCGACCAGCGCAAGCTGATCCGCGCGGACGGCGAGCCGGTGTGGGTGCACCTCGTGGTCTCGGTGCTGCGCGACGCGGACGGCGACCCGACGCACCACGTGACGATGGTCGAGGACATCAGCGAGCTGCACCTGTTGCAGCGCAACCTGGACCACCAGCTGCTGCACGACTCGCTCACCGGGCTGTCGAACCGCCAGCACTTCGTCTCGCAGCTCGAACGGCAGCTCGACGGCACCCCGATCACCCTGTACCACCTGGGGCTCGACGCGTTCTCGGTCGTCAACAACGGCCTCGGCCACGACACCGGCGACAAGCTGCTCAAGATCGTCGCGCGCCGCCTGACCAAGCTCGCCCAGGAGAAGAAGGCGGTGCTGGCGCGGATCGGCGGCGACGAGTTCGCGTTGGTCGCGGTGGCGGACAACGTCACCTCGACCATCGTGGAGATCCAGGACGTCCTCGGCGAAGCGACGTTCGTGGACGACCACGGCATCGCGCTGTCCGCCAGCATCGGCGTCGTCGACCGGCCACCGGCGTTCGTCACGGCCTCCGAACTGATGAGGTGCGCCAACGCCGCGCTGCGCCAGGCGAAAGCACGCGGCAAGCGGCAATGGGCGCTGCACGACCCGCACGACGACGCGCGCCGCCGCGGCAAGTACGCGCTGGCCTCGTCCATGCCGGGCGCCTGGGAGCACGGCGAGATCGAGATCGTCTACGCGCCGGTGCACGACCTGGAGACCCGCGAGGTCCTCGGCGCCGTCGCCCGCCTGCACTGGGACGACCTGAGCCACAACGACCTGATGGCGCTGGCGGACTCGACGGGCCTGTCGCTGCCGATCGGCCGGTGGCTGCTCCGGGAGGCGTGCGCCCAGGCCGCGCGCTGGGCCGGGGAGTTCGGCGACAGCGCACCTGTGCTGCACATAGCCCTGGGTGCCCTGCAGTCCCGCGACGAGGACCTGGTCGCCGACGTCAAGCGAGCGCTCGACGAGACGGGCCTGCCCGCCGAACGGCTGCGCATCGCCCTGGACATCTCCTCGGTGCTCGCCGGCGACGACAACGCGGTGGTGCTGCACGACAGCGGCATCGTGACGGCGCTGGACGGGTTCCGCGGCGGGCACGACGAGCTCGCCGTGCTGACCGAGGTGCCCGTTCGCTCGGTGATCACCCGGGCGCCCGCCCCCGCCCCGGGTTCCCCGCTGCGGCAGGCGATGCGCGACCTGATCGCGACGGTGCACAGCTTCGGCGTGCGGTTCGGCGTCGACGAGGTCCACACCCTCGACGACGCCGAGCACTGGAGGTCCGCCGGCGCGGACGGCGTGATCGGCCTGCTGCCCGCCGTGCCCGCCGCCGACGTGACGGACCTGCTGGCTAGAGCTGCTTCACCGCCGCCAGGAGCTTCGTGAGCGAGTCCTTCGCGTCCCCGAACAGCAGCGTCGTCTTCGGGTTGTAGAGCAGCTCGTTGTCCACGCCGGCGAAACCCGGCCGCATCGACCTCTTCATGAACACCACCGACTTCGCCCGGTCGACGTCGAAGATCGGCATGCCGTAGATCGGACTGGTCGGCTCGTCCCGCGCGCCGGGGTTCACCACGTCGTTCGCGCCGACCACCACGGCCACGTCGACCGACGTGATGCCGGGGTTGACGTCGTCGAGCTCCTTGAGCTGCTCGTAGGGCACGTCCGCCTCCGCGAGCAGCACGTTCATGTGCCCCGGCATGCGCCCCGCGACGGGGTGGATGCCGTACGACACGGAGACTCCGCGCTTCTCCAGCTGCGACACGAGTTCCCGCACCGCGTGCTGCGCCTGCGCGACCGCGAGCCCGTACCCCGGCACCACGACCACGTTGTTCGCGTACCCCAACAGGATCGCGACGTCCTCGACGGTGCCGGACTTGACCGTGCGCTGCTCTTGCTGTTGCGCGGTGGCGGTTGTCGCCTTGAACGCGCCGAACAGGATGTTCGTGAGCGAGCGCCCCATCGCCTGCGCCATCAGCCGGGTCAGGATGGTGCCGGACGCGCCGACGAGCGTGCCCGCGACGATCAGCAGCGTGTTCGCCAGCACGTACCCGGACGCCGCCACGGCCAGACCGGTGAACGCGTTGAGCAACGAGATCGCGATCGGCACGTCCGCCCCGCCCACCGGCAGCACGAACAGCACACCGAGCGCGAGTCCCACCGCCGCCAGCAGCCACAGCAGCACCCCGTTCGGCACCGCCACCGTCAGGGCGCACAGGGCGACCGACGACACACCGGCGGCGATCGCGAGCTGCCGCCCGGCCGGCAGGAGCACCGGGCGCGTGGTCATCAGCTCCTGGAGCTTGAGGAACGTGACCACCGAGCCGGAGAAGCTGACCGAGCCGATCAGGACCGTCAGCACGGTCGCGAGCCGGAACAGCACCGTGGTGTCCGGTACGGCGAAGAACTCCGCGAGTGCGACGAGGGCCGCCGCGGCGCCACCGACCCCGTTGAACAGCGCGACCATCTGCGGGATGGCGGTCATCTTCACCGAACGCGCGGCCGGGATGCCCACGGCCACGCCGAGCGCGACGGCGACCAGGATCCACAGTCCGTTGTGGACGACACCGTGGACGTAGGCGGTGACCACCCCGACCAGCATGCCGAACGCGCCGATGAAGTTGCCGTAGCGCGCGTACTTGGGCGAGCTCAGGCCTTTCAGCGCCAGGATGAAGCACAGCGACGCGACGAGGTACATCAGCTGGACGATCATCTGAAGCCCTCCAAGGAGACACCCCCACCGGGAGCCCTGTGAAATCCGCTAGGTTGTGCCGGGTGAGCGGATCGGTGAAACGCGGGTTCAAGTACCGCTTCTACCCGACCGATGGTCAGGCCGCCGAGCTGCTGCGAACGGTCGGCTGTGTCCGCAAGGTCTACAACCTGGCACTGCAGGCACGCACGGAGGCATGGACGCAACGCGGCGAGCGGATCGACTACAACGCCTCGTCGGCAATGTTGACGACGTGGAAACGCACCGAAGAACTCGCCTTCCTCAACGAGGTGTCGTGCGTCCCGTTGCAACAGACGTTGCGGCACCTGCAGTCTGCGTTCCTGAGCTTCTGGAACGGGAGAACACGTCATCCGCGCTTCAAGTCGAAGAAGAGGTCGCGCGACAGCGCCGTTTACACGCGATCGGCATTCCGGTGGCGTGAAGGGTCCTTGACGCTCGCGAAGATGTCGGCACCTCTGGACATTCGCTGGTCGCGGCCACTGCCCACGGGCGTCACCCCCTCGTCTGCGACCGTGTCCCGTGATGCGGCCGGCCGCTGGTTCGTGTCCATGTTGTGCGAGGCCCCCCTCGTGCGGGCACTGCCCGCTGTGGAGGCGGAGGTGGGAATCGACCTCGGTCTCGACCACCTGCTCGTGCTTTCGACCGGCGAAAAAATTCCGAATCCCCGGCACGAGCGCCGCGACAGATTCGCGCTCACCAAGGCCCAGCGAGCCCTTTCCCGCAAGCAGAACGGCAGCAAGAACCACCTCAAGGCGCGTTCGGCCGTCGCGCGTGTGCACGCCCGAATCGCAGATCGGCGTGCCGATCACCTGCACAAGATCACCACTCGGCTCGTGCGTGAGAACCAAACGCTCGTGATCGAGGACCTGGCGGTCTCCAACATGGTCGGCAACCGGCGCCTTGCCCGCGCCATCAGCGACGCGGGCTGGCGTCAGTTCCGCCGAATGCTCGAGTACAAAGCGAACTGGGGAGGACGAACCGTCGTCGCGATCGACCGGTGGTTCCCGTCCTCCAAGTTGTGCTCCGCCTGTGGATCGCTCCGGACGAAGTTGCCGCTGCACGTGCGCACGTGGACGTGCGGCTGCGGCGCAACCCACGACCGGGACGTGAACGCGGCTCGCAACATTTTGGCCGCCGGGCCGGCGGCAACGGTCTGTGGAGCCGGTGCAAGACCTCAACGGAACACTCCGGGCGGGCAGTCGGTGACGAAGCAGAAATCCCCTGACGACAAAGGGGAAAGGTCAATTCTTGAACATCTCCAGCATCCTGTCGGTCACCACGAACCCGCCGACCACGTTGACCGTCGCCAGGAACACGGCGAGCAGCCCGAGCACCAGCTCCAGCGTGCTCTCCGCCGACCCCGTGATCAGGATCGCGCCGACGAGGATCACGCCGTGGATGGCGTTCGCGCCGGACATCAGGGGCGTGTGCAGGATCGTGGACACCTTCGAGACCACCTCGAAGCCCACGAAGACGGCGAGCACGAAGATCGTCAGCAGGTCGATCACGGCAACTCCTTGCGGATCTGACCGTCGTGGGTGAGGCAGCAGCCGTCGAGCACCTCGTCGGTGAGGTCCGGCGACACCGTCCCGTCCGCGATCATCAGCTTGAGCAGGTTCACGACGTTGCGCGAGTACAGGCGGCTCGCGTGCACGGGCATCGACGACGGGAGGTTCTGGGCGCCGTGCACCAGCACGTCGCCGACCCAGATCTCCGAGCCCGCGACGGAGCCCGCGTAGTTGCCGCCGGACTCCGCGGCCAGGTCGACGAGCACGGAGCCGGGGGCCATCGCCTTGAGCATGTCGGTCGTGACGAGGACCGGGGCCTTGCGGCCGGGAACGGCGGCGGTGGTGATCACGACGTCGGAGGCGGCGACGTGCTCGCCGATGAGCTCTCGTTGGCGTTCCAGGAACTCCTCGGACTGCACGGACGCGTAGACGCCCGACTGGGTCTCCAGGTCCAGCTCCAGGAACTTCGCTCCCAGGCTGCGGACCTCCTCGCCCGCCGCCTTGCGCACGTCGTACGCCTCGACGACAGCGCCCAGACGACGGGCGGTCGCGATGGCCTGCAGGCCCGCGACGCCCGCGCCCAGCACCAGCACCTTCGCCGGGGGCACCGTGCCGGCCGCCGTGGTGAACATCGGGAGGAAGCGCGGCAGTCGTTCGGCGGCGACCAGGACGGCCCGGTAGCCCGCCACGAGTGCCTGCGAGGACAGGGCGTCCGCGCCCTGGGCCCTGGTGACGCGGGGCAGGAGGTCGAAGCTGAACGACGTGACCCGGCGTTCGCGGTAGACCTCGAGCAGGTCCCGTTCGGCACCCGGCTGCAGGAAGCTGATCGTGACGGCGCCCGGTTTCAACCGGGAGGCCTGGTCGGGCGTCAGCGGTTGCACGGACACGACGACGTCGGACTCGGGTGTCGGGTCCTCGGGCGTCACGGTCGCGCCAGCCGCCCGATAGGCGGCGTCGGGGGCGTGGGCGTGTCGCCCGGCGCCCTCCTGGACTTGCACGGTCAGACCGGCGTCGACCAGCGACGACACCGTTTCCGGTACGCAGGCGACTCGGCGCTCGGCGGGCCGCGACTCTGCGGGGGTTCCCACTTTCACCGTACGCACGTTACGCGATCAAAGGTGACCTGGGCCACATCACAGTTGCCAGAGCACCGCACCGGCGAGGGTCAGGCACCCTGCCAGCCCAACGGCGGGCACGACCCGCTTACCGAGCGTCCACGCGCTGGCGTTGGCGATCGCGTAGTAGAGCAGCACGCAGAACGAGCTGAACACGATCGCCCGTGTGACGTCGACGGTGAGCACCAGCCCGATCGCCGCGAGCCCGGTCGCGATCTCCGCCCAGCGCAGGTCGGCCAGGAACCCGGGCAGCCTGCGGTCGCGCGCCATCGCCAGCGCGGTCCGGCTGACGCCCAGTTGCAACGACAACAACGAACCGAGGGCGGCCAGGCAAGCGGCGACGCGGATGACAGGCGCGAGAGAAGGCGACACGTCAGCCAGGGTCGACACGGCCAGACGACTGCCCAGCGCGTTCAACGCCACGACAGCCACCACGGCGTAAACGACCAAGGTGATGGCCAACGCGATGACCACGGCACGGGGGATCGTGCGTTCTGGTTCTCGAACTTCCTCTCCGAGAGTGGCAATGCGCGCGTAGCCGGCGAACGCGAAGAAGAGCAGCGCGGCGGCGGGAAGGATTCCTGAGGGCAGGAACTCCGCCGGCTGCACGGCATCGCGTGCCGTCACAGCGGTCAGCACCAGGACGAGCAGAACAGCGATCACGATCACGCGCGTGACCAGCGCCGACTTCTGGACGCCGGTCAGGTTCAGCACGGTCAGCGCCACGATCGCCGCCACCGCAGCGGTTTTGGGTGCGCCGACGTACACGCCGACCGTCAGCGCCATGGCCGCGCACGACGCCGTCTTGCCGAGAACGAACGCCCAGCCGGCCAGGTCGCCCCACACGCGCCCGAGGCGTTCGCGGCCGTAGACGTACGTGCCGCCGGACTGCGGGTAGCGGGCCGCGAGCCAGGCGCTCGACAGCGCGTTGCAGCAGGCGACCACGCCCGCCACGACGAGGCTGACGAGCAACGCGGACCCGGCCGCCGCCGCGGCCGGGGCGAACACCGCGAACACGCCCGCGCCGATCATCGAGCCGAGCCCGACGAAGACGGCGTCGGTGAGGGTGAGACTTCGGGTGAGCTGCACCCCGTCAGTGTGGAACGGGGCAGCCGGAGGGCTTGTCGGCGGGGAAGAAGTTCGGCAGCAGTTCACCCGAGTCGTAGTAGCGGTGGTAGACCGGCGTCAGCCCGCCCGACACGGGTGGCACGATCCAGGACCAGTCGGCGGGGCAGGTACGTCCGGCGGCCTCCTCCTTCTCCAGGTGCGTCAGGAACCTCTTCGACTCGGTGTGGTGGTCCGTGATCGTGACCCCGGCCTCCGCGAACGAGTGCAGGACGGCGCGGTTGAGCTCCACCAGGGCTCGATCGCGCCACAACGTCGCCTCCGACGACATGTCCAGGCCCATCCGCTTGGCGAGGTACGGCAGCAGGTCGTAGCGGTCGTGGTCGGCCAGGTTGCGGGCGCCGATCTCGGTGCCCATGTACCAGCCGTTGAACGGTGCCGACGGGTAGTCGACGCCCCCGATGCGCAGGCGCATGTTGCTGATGGCGGGGACGGCGTGCCACTTCACGCCGAGCGTCTCCAGCCACGGGAGGTCGGGGTGCGACAGCGGGACCTCGAGCACCGCGTCGGCCGGGATCTCGACCAGCGCGGGGTCGTGACCCTCGCAGGAGACCATCAGCGGCAGCACGTCGAACGGGCCGCGGGTGGACGGCGGCTGCCAGCCCCGCTTCACCGCGAGCTCGGTGAGCTCCAGGTTCCGCGCGTCGCCGAGGACGCCGCCGTCCGAACCGCGGTAGGCGGCGTAGCGGATGATCTGCTCGTTGAGGATCCGCGGGGCGTGCGTGCCGGGTTCGGCCGGGGCGAAGACCGTGATGACGGGGCGGATCTTGCCCTTGTTGGTGGCGACGCGCAGGTGCTGCACGCACTCCTTCGCGACGTCGGCAGGGGTCGACGTCTCCCGGAGGTCGCGCACCTTCAAGCTCCGCCAGTACAGGCGGCCGATGCAGCGGGAGCTGTTGCGCCAGGCCACGCGGGCGCCGAAGGTCAGTTCGGCGGCGGTGTGGCGGTAGGTGCCGGTCGCCGCGATCTCGGCGTGCACCTCGGCCAGCCTGGCCTCGACCGGTCCGAGGTCCGGGTGTTCGGCGTGGTGCTGCCGGACGAAGTCCTCGGCCTCGGCGATGTCGATCTCGCCGGTGTTCTCGACCTGCGCCGGGGGAAGCGCCGTGAGGGAACGGGGCAGCACATCAGTCGGGACGGGGGTCATGGCGAGGCACCGTAGTTGCGCTTTCGGGTAGCGGAAACCGCCTCTAGCGCTACGCCATCTGGATCACTGGACCACGTCCGACACGCTCAGCAAATGCTTGATACCGCAACCGGGTGACAATGAGCGCGACAAAGGGTGGTTCTGGACCGTTATCGCGCCGTCATCAAACATTGATCGGTGATCTAGGTCACTGACGGACTCGACCCGTTCGAGTGAACTTCGGCCGGCATCCGCCAAGCGGCGAAACGCGTCATCCCTTTGACGGCCACCGAATGCGGCAGGAGGCGGAAGGCGGAGTTCCGCAACGCCAGGGCGACCGGCGATCGCACCTCGATGCCGAACCTGCCCGCCATCCGCGACCCCTTCCACACCGCTTGCGCGCGTGGCCTCCGCAACGCGTCGTAGCGGGCGAGATCGCCGCCGACGGCCGCCAGCGTCACCGCGTCCTCCAGCGCCATGCACGCTCCCTGCCCCAGGTAGGGCGTCATCGCGTGCGCCGCGTCGCCGAGCAGCGCCACCCGTCCCTTCACGAACGTCGGCAGCAGCGGCAGCTCGTAGATGTCGTGCCTGATCACGTCGGGGGTCGACGCCACGAGGTGGGGCAACGGGTCGTGCCAGCCGGCGAACAGCTCGAGCGGGTCCAACGGCGCCTGAGGGGGCGCCACGGCGGCCATGTACCAGCAGATCCTGCCGTCTCCCAGCGGCAGGATCCCCGCCTCGCGGCCGGGACCGAGCGTCTGCGAGATCGGCAGGTCGTACGGCCCCGGCGCCACCCCGCGCCACGCCGTCGCCCCCGCGTACACCGGTTCCGGCGCGCCGGGCAGCAGTTCCGCGCGCAGCCGGCTGTGGATGCCGTCCGCCGCCACCACGAGGTCCGCGTCCAACTCGTCGGCGCCGGTGACCTCGACGTCGTTGACGAGGATCTCGGACGGCAGGGCGCGCAGCAGGACGCCGTGCAGGTCGGCGCGGTGCATCGCGACGACCCTGTCCTGGCCGACGTCGGGCAGGTGCACGAGCCAGCGCCCGTCGGAGGACCGCACGCCGCCGGACACGCGCGGGGTGCCCAGCCGCCGCACCTCGTCGGCGACGCCCATCCACTCCAGCGCGCGCAACGCGTTGGGCATCACCCCGACACCGGCGCCGATCTCGCCGAAGGACGCCGCACGCTCGTAGACGACGACCTCCCAGCCGACGCGCCGCAACGACACCGCCGCCGCCAGCCCGCCGATGCCGCCACCCACCACGATCGCCTTCATCGCAACCTCCTCTACAGGTGTAGAGGAATCTACACCTGTAGAGTGCGTTCCAGGACGAGATCGGGACCACGATGCGCAAAGACCTCATCACCGACGCCGCGATCCAGCTCGTGGCGGAGCAGGGCATGCGGGGCCTCACCCACCGGGCGGTCGACCGCCGGGCCGGCCTGCCGGAGGGCTCCACCAGCGCGTACTTCCGCACCCGCAAGGCGCTGGTCGAGGGGTTCGTGGAGCGGCTCGCCGCCCAGGAGCGGATCGACACCGCCCTCGACCCGGCCGACGTCGTGGGCAGCATCGCGAGGACGCTCGACAGCTGGCTCGTCGAGCGGAACCGGACGCTCGCCCGGTACGCGGCGATGCTCGAGGCCACGCACCACCCCGAGCTGCGGTCGATCCTGGTCCACTCGCCGCGCGAGCAGGCCACGGCGCTCGCGAAGGCGTTGGGCCACGAGGATCCCGAACGCTCCGGCGCGCACTTCACGGCGTTCCTGGAGGGCCTGCTCTTCTACCGGCTCGTCGGCGGCGGCAGCACGACCGGTCCGGCGCCGGGCACCGAGGAGAGCGTGGCCGACCTGCGCGCCGCCGTCGAAAAGGCGTTGCGGCCGTAGGTACCGTGGGTTTCATGGGATTCGGGTACGGGGTCTTCTACCTCTGATCACGGGCGTGTGCCACCGCGCAACACGTCCTGATTTCGCGTACCCAGAAGAGGATCCCCATGCGTTCGCATGTGCATCTGACGACCCAAGATCTCACCAAGGGCTATGAGGCCGGGCCCGTCGTCGACGGCATCTCACTGACGGTCTCCGCGGGCCAGCGTCTCGGCATCATCGGCGAGAACGGCCGCGGCAAGACCACTCTCCTGCGACTGCTGGCCGAAGACCTCATACCGGACCAGGGAACCGTGACGCGCCACGGTTCGTTGAGCCTCGTGCAACAGGAAATGCCGTTCAACGAAGGCGAAACGGTGGGGGACCTGCTGTCCGAAGCGCTGCACGAGAGCCGTCGAGCACTGTCCGAACTGGACAGTGCGGCGGAACCGTTCGACGAGCAGCGCTACGCCGCCGCCCTGGCGCACGCCGAGGACATCGAGGCGTGGGACGCCGAACGCCGAGCCGACATCGCGCTCAAGGCGCTCGACGCGGACCACGACAGGTCCACGGGGCTGGCCCGGCTCAGCGTGGGGCAGCGCTACCGCGTCCGGCTTGCCTGCCTGCTCGCCGAACGCGCGGACGTCCTGCTGCTCGACGAACCGACCAACCACCTCGACTCGGCCGCGCTGGCGTTCCTCACCGAACGCCTGCAGCAGCACCACGGCGTCGTGGTGCTGGTGAGCCACGACCGCACGTTGCTCGACGAGGTCTGCACCCAGCTGCTCGACCTCGACCCGAGCCCGGACGGCGAGGTGCACCTGCACGGCGGCGGCTACCGGGCCTTCAAGGAGGCCAAGCGCGCCGAACGCCGGCGGTGGGAGCAGCGGTTCGCCCAGGAGGAGGCCGAGCACGACGAACTGGCCGAGAAGGTCGAACGCGCCCAGACGCGGCTGAAGGACGCGTGGCGGCCGCCCAAGGGGGCGTTCAAGCACAAGCGCGGCACGCGTGCCGCGAACAAGATGCGCAACGTCGCCCGCAGGCTCGAGGAGCTGGACGGCCAGCGGGTCGGCGCTCCCCCGCCGCCGTTGCGCTTCACGCCACCCGAACTGGAGGCGAGCGGCGACCTGCTGCACGCCACCCCGCTCACGGTGCCGGGAAGGCTCGAGCTCACCGAGCCGATCTCCCTCGCCGCGGGCGACAGGCTCCTGGTCACCGGCCCGAACGGAGCAGGCAAGTCGACGCTGCTCACCGTGCTCGCCGGCCGGCTCCGGCCGTCGAGCGGCACCGTCCACCACGCCGGCAGGGTCGCGTTGCTGGCGCAGGAGTCGTCGTTCGAGAACGAGGACGCCACCGCGGCGCGGCTGTGCCCGCGGGTGGAGGAACTCGGCCTGCTGCGGGGAAGAGACGTCACGCGGCCGGTCAGCCGGCTCTCCACCGGGCAGCGCAGGCGCCTGGAGCTCGCGATCCTGCTGAGCGGGGGTCCGCACGTGCTGCTGCTCGACGAACCGACCAACCACCTGTCGATCGCCCTGGTCGACGAACTGACGGAGGCGCTCCAGCGGACACCGGCCGCCGTGGCCGTCGCGACCCACGACCGGCAGATGCGGACGGATTTCGCGTCGTGGCGTTCCTTGACCCTGAATTCATCTTCACGGAGTCCTGAATTTTCTGTAGGTTCGGAATAGGTCCTCTGCCGAGCACTGGGAGGTGTGCGAGATGACCGAACTGATCTCCGACGAACTGCCCACGAAGCGCCAGACCCCGTTCGACCCGCCCGCCGAGGTCACCGAGATCCGCGACAAGGCCCGCATCAGCAGGCTGAAGTTCGCCGACGGTCACCTCGGCTGGCTGGTCACCGGCCACCACCAGGTGCGCGAGGTGCTGGGAAGCCCGAAGTTCACGAACGACCCCTCCAAGCACCACATGCTCGACGTCCGGTTCCAGGGCGACGCGCCACCCGAGCGGCGCAAGGTCGAGCCCGGCATGTTCCTGAGCCAGGACCCGCCGGACCACACCCGGCTGCGCAAGATGCTGCAGGGCCAGTTCACCGTCCGGCGGATGAACCAGCTGTCCGAGTGGATCGGCACGATCGTCGACGACCAGCTCAAGCACCTGCGGTCGTTCGACGGCAGGGCGGACCTCGTGAAGGAGTTCGCCCTCCCCGTGCCGTCGCTGGTCATCTGCGCGATGCTCGGCGTGGACTACGAGGAGCGCCACCGGTTCCAGGAGGACACGGCGAAGCTGCTGAGCCTGGAGTCGACGTTCCAGGAGGCCATGGACGCGATGGGGCGCATCCAGGTCTTCATGCGGGAGCTCGTCGCCCGCAAGAAGGAGACGCCCGGCGACGACATGATCAGCGACCTGATCGCCACGGGTGAGCCGACCGACGAGGAGGCGGCGAACATGGCGCTGCTCCTCCTGCTGGCGGGTCACGAGACCACGGCGAACATGCTGGGCATCGGCACGTTCACGCTCCTGCAGCACCCGGACCAGCTGGAGCTCCTGCGCGACGAGCCCGAGATCATTGACAACGCCGTCGAGGAGCTGATGCGCTACCTGTCGATCATCCACTTCGGACCGGTGCGCACCGCGACCGAGGACGTGGAGATCGACGGCCACCTCATCAAGGCGGGCGACACCGTCCTGATGCACGTGCCGGCGGCGAACCGGGACCCGGAGAAGTTCCCCGGCAACCCGGAGGAACTGGACCTGCGCCGCCCGGCGAGCGGCCACGTCGCGTTCGGCCACGGCATCCACCAGTGCCTGGGCCAGCAGCTGGCCCGCATCGAGATGCGGATCGGGTTCTCCAAGCTGTTCCAGGAGTTCCCCGACCTCCGCCTCGACGTGGCACCGCAGGACGTCCCGCTGCGCACCGACATGGGCATCTACGGGGTGCACTCGCTGCCAGTAGCGTGGTCGTCATGAAGATTTCGGTCGACCAGTCGAAGTGCTGCGGATCGGGGATGTGCGTTCTGACCGACCCGGACCTCTTCGACCAGAACGAGGACGACGGCACCGTCGTGCTCCTGCAGGAACACCCGGACGAAGCACACGAGGCCACCGCGAAGGAAGCGGCCGGCCTCTGCCCGGCCGGGGCGATCACGATCAGCTGACCGCCGTCGGTGCCAGGCGACACCAGTGCCCCGTCGCCTGGCACCGACGACCGCTCCGCCCCTGGGCTCGGGCCAGGAACACCGCGCCCGGCTGGTACCCGGACAACGCCGACCCGCGGGGCTGACCCGAAGCCGGAGGCGCTCCTGGCCGCGAGCCGTGAAGCCGAAGCGAGAAAGCCTTGCGCCGCTGGGGAAGCGGTGAACGCGACCACGACGGCGATCGGGGCTTGACTTCGGGTGCGAGCTGCTGCCGTTGCCCGGCTCGGCCGAGCCTTCCAGCTCGGCTTTTCAGGCCGACCCAGCATCTCGCGAGGGACCCGAAGTCAAGCCCCGATCGCAATCGTCGCGAAGCGGCGATGACTCGACCACGCGCGACGCGGGCCCAAGGCAACCACCTCACGAAGTGGCCATCCGCAGCTCCTCCGCCTCAGCCTGGAACCCGGCAGCGGTCAGCGTCTCCTCGGCCAGCCGCCACTGCTCCCGAGCCTCCCGCGCCCGCCCGGCCCGCTCCAGGGCGTTGCCGAACACCCGCAGGGAGCGGCCGAACTCCGGCGGCGACCCCATCTCGCGAGCCGACTCCAGCGCGAGCGACGCCAGCCTCAACGCCTCGTCGGCCGAGTGGGCCATCCCGGACCTCAGCCGCCACACCCAGATCCGGCCCTGCCGGTCGTCGTGCGCCTCGAAGAACTCCCAGGCCTGTTCCAGCTGCTCCTCCGCGGCAGCGTCCGCCCCGGACCGCACCAGCGTGTCCGCGAGGAACAACCGGACGTTCGCCGCCAGGTCCGGGTCGCCGAGCTTCTGCGCGGCCGCCAGCGAAGACCGCAGCAGCGAGACCGAGAGCTCCAGCTCCCCGGTGAACTGGTGCAACCGCCCCAGCTCCAGCGTCGCCATCAGTTCGCTCTGCTCGTCGCCCATCTCGCGGGCGATCAGCCGGGCCCTCTGCAGGTACTCCGACGCCGCGCCCAGCCCGCCGGCCCGCCGTTCGATGGCGCCCAGCGAGCAGAGCACCTCGATCTCGCCGTGCCGGTTCGCGGAGGCGGCGAACCGGGTCATGGCCTCGCGGTGGGCCGAGCGGGCCTCGGCGGACCGGCCGCTCCACTCGTGCATCCAGCCCATGCCGTACCAGGCGTAGGCCTCGCCCCACACGTCCCCGGCTGCGGCGAAACCCTCTTGCGCCGCCTGGAAGTTCTCCGAGGCGGCGGCGTAGTCGTGCATCCGCGCGCGCAGGATTCCGCGCTGCTGGAACAGCATCGGCCTGCGGTCGGCCGGCGCGCACGAGAGGCCCAGGCAGTTGATCTGCTCCCAGTCGTCGAAGCGCGCCCGCAGGTCGCAGAACGCCATCGACCGGATCGCGAGTTCCGCGGCGAGGTCGCCCAGGCCGAGTGCCGCGGCCTGGTTGATCACGGCGTGGACGTTCTGCCACTCCGCGTCGAACCACTCCGCCGCGTCGCCGAGGTCGAACGGTTCCAGCGCGACGGGATCCAGCCGGACGCCCTGGTGCGGCAGCTCCGCGTCCGCGCGCATCGCGAGGTCCAGCCACTGCTCGAACAACGGCCTCAGCGCCACCGCCGGGTCCTCGGTGGCGGTCTCGCGGCCGAAGGCGCGCAGCAGGTCGTGCAGGCGGTACCGCACCTGTCCCAGCGCGTCGCGGCCCGCGTAGTCGACCAGCCTGGCGTCGACCAGCGCCTCGACGTGGTCCTCGGCGTCGTCGGGGTCGAGGCCCAGCAGCGGGGACGCGATCCAGGCCGGGAAGTCCGGGGCGTCCACCAGCGACAGCAACCGGAACGCGGCCCGGTGCGACTCGTCGAGGCCGTCGTAGGACAACGCCAGCGAGGCGCGCACGTCGAGGTCGCCCAGCGAGAGCTCGTCGAAGCGGCGGCGCTCGTCGGACAACCGGCCGGCGAGCTTCGCGAGCTGCCAGTGCGGGCGCGCCACCAGACGGGCCGCCGCCACGCGCAGTGCCAGCGGCAGGTTGCCGCAGTAGGTCGTGATCTCCTGTGCCGCGGCGGGTTCGGCGGCGCAGCGGGCTTCACCGACGGCCGCCCGCAGCAGTGCCAGGGCGTCGGACGGGGGCAGGACGTCCAGCGGCACGACGTGCGCCGCCTCCAGTCCCGCGAGGGCGGCGCGGGAGGTCACCAGCGCGGCCCCGGACGTGGTGCCCGGCAGCAGCGGCCGGACCTGGGCCTCGTTCACCGCGTTGTCCAGCACGACCAGGATCCGCCGGTCCGACAGCAGGTCGCGGTACAGGTCGACGCGGTCGTCCACAGTGGACGGGATGGCACCGCCCGACACGCCGAGGCCGCGCAGCAACCGGTCGAGGGCCGCGGCCGGCTCGACGGGCTTCTGCTCGCCGCCGCGCAGGTTCAGGTACAGCTGGCCGTCCGGGAAGGCGTCGCGCACGGCGTGGGCGCAGTGCACGGCCAGCGAGGTCTTGCCGACACCGCCGGGTCCGGTGATCGTCCACGTCCCGCCGGAGCGCAGCCCGGCGGTGAGGCGCGCGACCTCGTCGGCACGTCCGGAGAAGTCGCCCACCGCCGGCGGCAGCCACGACGGTCCCGCCTGGACGGCGACCGGTGCCGACGAACCCGCGAGGACCTCCATGTGCAGGGCGCGGAGCTCGGCGTTCGGGTCGATGCCGAGCTCGTCGGCGAGCACCTCGCTGGCGCGGCGGTAGACGTCGAGCGCCTGCGCCTGCTGACCGGTGCGGTGCAGGGCGAGCATCAGCTGGTACCAGAACCGTTCGCGCAGCGGGTGTTCCGCGACCAGCGAGCGCAGCTCGTCGACGACCTGGTCGTGCCGGCCGAGCTGCAGTTCGGCGTCGTTGCGGCGCTCCAGCACCTCCCAGCGCTGCTCGTTGAGCCGCTGCACGTCGGTCTGCTCCATCCGCAGCGACGACACCTGGTCGAGCGCCGGTCCGCGCCACAACGCCGCGGCCTCACCCAGGAGCCGGGCCTCGGTCTCGAGGTCGGGCGCGCGCCGGGCCTCGGCGCGCAGGCGCTGGAAGGTCAGCAGGTCGAGCTGGTCGTCGTCGACGTGGATCGAGTAGCCGGTGGGCCACGTGCGCACCAGCTTGCGGTCCGCCAAGTCGTCCAGCGACTGTCTCAACCGCATGACGTAAGTCTGCAGGGTCGCGCGCGCTGCACCCGAAGGCTCTTCGCCCCAAAGGTGTTCCATCAGCTCGTACGTCGACACGGGCGCGTTGGCTTTCATCAACAACGCGGCGAGCAGGACGCGCTGCTTGGCCGAGCGCAGTTCCACGACCCGTCCGTCGTCGATGACCTGCAACGATCCGAGAACCCTGAACCCCCACCGCCGTTGCATGACGCCGATCCTAACCAGCCGGTAACCCGGAGGTGTCAGCGAAATGTCAGCGGGCCGCGTGATGATTCTCGCCCAGGGGGAGAACAACCTCGGCCGCGGCATCGGCGTTGTTCATGGGGGACAACGCCCGGAAACCGGGCAGCACCGGTGCCGCGGCCGACGCGCGGACCGGAGCGGCGCTTTGGCCCCCCAGCGGGGCGCCGCTCCTCCCCGGCGGTGTCGCCGGGGCTCGAAGCCCAACCTCTCCTCGGGCCCCGGTGACGCCTCCACGACGAACAGCGCGGGCACGCCCTACGCGGCGCCCTGCGAGCTCGTCATGAACCTCCCCAGGCTCGACGCCAGCTGGTCCGCGGCCTCGTTGCCCCGCAACCGCGCCGCCTCCTGCTTCAACGGCCGCATGCGGTCGCGGGTGCGCGCCGAGCGGATGCGGCCGGACACCGCGATCGCCTGCTCCCCGACCTCCAGCGCCTGCTCGGGTTCGTTCCGCACCAGGTAGTTCATCGCCAGCGCGGCGAGCCGGAACGACTGGCTGCGCGAGGCGTCCTCGCCCCCGGAGGAGATCGCCCTGGTGAGCAACGGGATCGCCGATCGCGCGTACCTCACGTCGCAGGTGCGCGCGAGCTCCGTGTGCACCATGCCGCCGATCGACACCAGGTCGGCCAGGTCGAAGAACCGCGCCCACGGCGGTGCGTCCTCCGTGCGGGCACGGGCGAACTCGTCCTCGGCGCAGGCGAACTGGCGCAGCGCCTGCCTTTCGGCGCCCAGCTTCGCCAGCGCCCACGCCTCGTTCGCGTGCAGGATGGACATGGCCAGGGTGGAGCCGCTGTCCCGCGCGATGGGCAGTCCTCGGCGGAACGAGGCCAAAGCGTCCTCCGCCAGTTCGTAGTGCAGGTGCACGCGGCCCATCCGGTAGTGGATGTTCGCCTCCAGCGAGCAGTTGCCCGATGCGCGCGCAAGGCCCATCGCACGGCCGAAGTGCAGGTGCGCCGACTCGAGCAGTCCCATGTCGAACGACGCCCAGCCGGCGAGGTTGTGCAGGTCCGCGACCGCGACCTGCAGCCGGTGCGGCACCCTGCTCGCGGAGCCGGCGTCGAGCAGCGGGGCCGCCCAGTTCAACAGTGCGACGCAGGCGTCCCGGCAGGCACCACCGCCGTATTCGTGGTCCAGCGCTCTGAGCGCACTCGTCAACGTTTCGACATGCCGCACGTCGGTTCTGTCCACGCGAGCCGGAAATGCATCGCCGTTGAACATGGTTGGCCCTCCTGACGTGCGTCGGACACCCTCAGCGGAGTTACCCGTTGCACACCGCCGGTACTCACGGCGCCGCCGACACCATCCCGTTGTCAGGCCTGGTCGGGAAGGGGCTTTCGACTCCCGTAGGACACGTCGGCGCGACCGCCACAACGCCGTGGTGGTCGCGCCTACGATTTCGGACGGTCGTGGTGATCGGAAAGGGCCATAAAGGTGTCAGCGGAGGGAAGCTGGACCTATTTCCCGTGACGGCACCTCACCGGAACGGCCGATCAGCTCACTCTTGCAGGGTCACCACCTGGGCGGGGCACCTGTCCACCGCGTCACGAACCCCCGGCAGCAGCTCCGCGGGAGGCTCGGCGATCAGCACGACACCGAGCCCGTCGTCGTCCGACTGGTCGAACACGTCGGGCGCGGCGAGCACGCACTGACCCGATCCGATGCACCTGGCCTGGTCTATCCGGACGATCGCGTTCTGCCCCACGTCACCACACCACCGGGATCTCGGCGGCGCCGTAGGTGATCATGTCGTTGCGGTAGCGCATCTCGGTCACGGGGACCGCCGGGCGCAGGTTCGGGAAACGCTCGAACAACGTCCGCAGCCCGATCTGCAGCTCCGCGCGGGCCAGGTTGGCGCCGAGGCACTGGTGCGGGCCGAACCCGAATCCCAGGTGCGACACGGCATCCCGTTCCAGGTCGAGCTCCTCGGCACGCGGGCACAGCGCCTCGTCGAGGTTCGCCATGAGCGACACGCTCACCCAGTCGCCCGCCTTGATGAGCACGCCGTCGACCTCGACGTCCTCCGTCGCCCTGCGGGTGAGACCCGGCCCGCCGAGCTGCCCGACGGTGTAGCGCATCAGCTCCTCGACGATCACGTCCGCACGGCTCGGATCGCGCCGCAGGACCTCCAGCTGGTCGGGCTTCTCGAACAGGTGCAACGTGAACAGGCCGAGGAAGTTCGACGTGGTCTCGTGGCCGGCGGCGAGCAGCCCGATGCACAGGAAGATCAGCTCTTCCATGCTGAAGTCCGTGTCGTTGGCCATCAGGCCGATCATGTCGTCGGTGGTGCCCGCGGCCTTCTTCTCCGCGACGATCGGCGTGAGCACCTCCGCGAGCTTGGTGGCGTGCGCGAGGTACTCGTCCTTCGAGCCGTTCTTGCCGAACAGGTCGCCGGCCGTGGCCTGGAACAGCTCCTGGTGCTCCGGTGGCACGCCCAGCAGTTCCGCGATCACGAGCGACGGCAGCGGCAGGCACAGCGAGCTGACCAGGTCGGCGGGAGCGCCCTTGGCCTCCATCGCGTCGAGGTGCTCGTCGACGATCTGCTGGATGCGGGGACGCAGCTCGTTCATGCGCTTGACCATGAAGCCGCGCGAGAGAGGACGGCGCAACCGCATGTGCTCGGCGCCGTCGATGCCGTTGATGTTGCCGGGCTGGTCGGGGTCGAGCACCGCCTCGCCCTGGTCCGTGCGCATCTCCGGCTGGCCGCCCTTGCGCGTGCTGAACCGCGGGTCGGAGAGCACCTGCCGGACCCCGGCGTAGCTCGACACCACCCACGCCTCGACACCGTTGGGCCAGAGCATCTTCACCGGCCCGCCGCTGACGGCCTCGGCGAAACCGGTCGGCGGGTGGAGCGGGTGTTCGCGTTCGTGGTGGACCGGGCAGACAGCAGCTTCAGTCACGGGAGTTCCCCTCAATAGAACAGAACTGTTCTTTTGAAACCATGACCGAACGTAGCGCAGTGACTACGATCTGACGAGTTATTTGGTCCTGAAGGTTCCGATCAGCGGTCTCAACAGGCCGTCCACGATGCCGCCGACCACGTCCTGCTCCTCAGAGCGCAGCACGAACGTCGAGATCAGCGCGGTGATGAGGATTCCGGCGTCGAGGTCGCCCGGCAGCTCACCGCGCGCCTTCGCCCGGTCCACCGCGACCTGCAGGTGCAGCGTGTAGGCGCGGTCGATGTGCTTCTCGCGCAGGTACGCGAGATCGGCGTCCTGGCGGCTGCCCTCGAGCAGCCCCAGGAAGATCCCCGCGGTGTCGAACGGCATCGGCTCGCCCCACGCGACGAGGATCCGGCGGACGTCCTCGGCGAACGTGCCCTCGTCGGGCTGCGGCAGCTCGGGCAGGTTCGCCTTCAGCGCGTCGGTGATCAGCCGCGCCTTGGACGGCCAGCGCTGGTAGAGGCTCGCCTTGGACGCGCGGGCCCTGCTCGCGACGAGGTCCATGTTGAACCGGGCGTAGCCGACCTCGGCCAGGACGTGGAGCACGGCGGCGAAGACCTCCTGCTGACGCTCCGGCGCGTCCAGCGGCATGCGACCCAACGCCTCCTCCTCGGCTCAGGTGACGTGCACCGTACCGCCGGGGGCGTCGGCGAGCCGACCCGTGCAGCGCCGTGACCAACGACTGGATCACGACCGCGTACATCAACTGCCGGTAGACGAACTGCTGCAGGGGATACGCCCACAACGGCCGGAGGGACTCGCCGTCGAGCCTCAGCGCGTAGCCCGCGCTCGCGGTCTGGATCAGCAGGAACACCGTCCACACGATCAGTGCGAGAGGCGCGTCCGCGACGAGGAACCCGTACAGCACAAAGAGGTCCATCACCGGAGCGAGCAGTGGCAGCAGCAGGTGGAACGCCAGCAGGTAGAGAAGCCCCAACCGCCCCATCGGCCCCTTCTCGACCAGAGCCCCGCGATGTTTCCACATCGACTGAAAGGTGCCGTACGACCAGCGGTAGCGCTGGCGGAACAGGCCGCGGACGGTTTCCGGCGCCTCGGTCCACGCCCTGGCCTGCAGGCGGTAGGCGACCCGCCAGCCCGCGCGGGTGACCGCCATCGTGAGGTCGGTGTCCTCGGCCAGCGTGTGGCCGCTGACGCCGCCGACGTCGGTGAGCGCGGCCCTGCGGAACGCCCCGACCGCGCCCGGCACCGTCGGGATGCACCGCAGCGCGTGCAGGATCTGGCGGTCCAGGTTGGACCCCGCGCAGTACTCCAGGTGCTGCCAGCGCCCGAGCAGACCACGCCGGTTGCCGACCTTGGCGTTGCCGGAGACCGAGCCGACACCGCTGTCCGCGAACGGCTGCACGAGCTGGCCGATCGTGCCCGGTTCGAAGATCGTGTCGCCGTCCACGAGCACCAGCAGGTCGTGCTTCGCCTCGCGCACCCCGGCGTTGAGCGCCGCGGGTTTGCCCCGGTTGCTCTGCCGGACGACCGTGACGCCGGGCAGGGCCAGCTCCCGCGCGCGGTCCGCGGTGCCGTCGGTCGAGCCGTCGTCGACCACGACCACCTCGACATCGGCGAGGTGGTCGTTCGCGGCGATGGACCGCACCGTGGCGGCGATGTTCAACGCCTCGTTGTACGCGGGGACCACCACCGAGACCGGTGGCGCGAACCACGGCGGCGGTTCCAGCTCGCTCTCGCGCCGCAGCCTGCGGTCGGTGTGCGCGAGGCCGAGCTGCAGGAGCGTGCGCAGGATGCCGAGCAGGGCGGCGATCGCGATGGCCGTGCCGAACACGAGGAGCACGACGCCGCCGTTGCGCTGCGACCACGTGGTGACGGCGCCGGTGAACCGTTCGCGGGCACCGGCGGGAACCGGCTGGTCGTCGGTGACCGTGACGAACCGGTAGCCCGGCGTCCGCGCGAGCTCGCGGGCGATGTCCGCGCCGATGCTGCCGTCGTCGTGCAGGCGGACGACGCCTCCCCTGTCCCGCAACGACATCCGCACCAGCGTGCCCATGTCCTGGAAGTCGCGGTCACCGCTGTCGACCTCGGCGGGAGCGCCGGCGAGCGGCACGTGGACGCCCAGCGCGTCGGCGAGCGCGGCCTGCGCGAACGCGAGGTTCAGCGGACCGGTGTGGTCGCCCTCGGTGCGGAAGCCGTCGATGCCGATCTGGTGCCCCTCCGCGGCGATGCGGCGGGTCAGCTCCGGGTTGCGGGTGACCTGCGCGCCGACGACGAAGAAGGTGGCCCTGATGTCCGCCTCGCGCAACACGTCCAGCACGCGCGGTGTCCACTTCGGATCGGGTCCGCCGTGGAACGCCAGCGCGACGGTGCCTTCCGGGAGATCACGGCGTTCGCCGGCGTGCCGCACCGGCTCGGGCCTGACCGCGGTGTGGGCGTGGAAGGTCATCACGCCCATCAGCACGAGCAGGCCGAGCAGGATGGAGAGCCAGTGCAGCCGCGGCGGCCGCCTCACCACGCTCCCAGCAGGGTGCCGCCGACGACCGCGGCGAACACGATGAGTCCACTCGCGACGGTCAGGCTGATCAGCCGCGCCGCTACCCGTCTACCGCCGTTGCCGTCGACGAAGACCTGCATTTCCCTCTTCCCCCAGAACGATGCGGACGGTCGCGACCACGAGGGCCGCGCCGGCCGATGCGGCGAGCCACGGGAACCCGGTGACGAGCCACGGGACCGCGTCCGCGACGAACTCCCTGCCGCTGCCCCACGACGACTGCCTGAGCGACTGACGCCGCCAAGCCGCGTTGCCGACCGCGACGACCACGAAAACGACCGGTGGCGCCGGTGCCACCGTCCACAACCCCACCCTGCGGACGAGCGCCGAGGACACGACCGCACCCGCGACCAGCCAGACGCCGAACGCCCAGCCGAGCTCGTCACCGCCGGCCCAGATCCCCGTTTGCGCGAACACCGCCAGCACCGCGAGCGCCGCGAGACTGGGCAGCTCAACCCCCATGATCACCTAGAATAGTCGAGGGGGTGTCTTGTTCATGCAACCACGTGGCGGCTATCACCGCACCACGGTCCTGGTCCTGCTGCGCACGGCCTGGTCGGTCGTGTGCGCGATCGTGCTCGTGGTCTCGGCAGTCGCGTGGTCGACGGTGTCCACGATCTCGACCGGGGTCGAGCGGTCGTACGCGATCCCGGACGACGCACCCCGCTCGGAGTCCGGCCGCAACATCCTGATCATGGGTCTCACGACCCGCCTCGACCTGCACGGCGAACCGCTGCCCGACGACGTGCTGCGCCGCATGCAGGCGGGCGAGAGCGACCGCGGCGGCTACAACGCGAACACGCTGATCCTCCTGCGCATCCCCGATTCCGGCCCCGCCGTCGCGATGTCGGTGCCGCGCGACAACCTCGTGCCGCTGTCGTCGGGAGGCGAGGGCAAGATCAAGGAGGCCTACGGCCGGGCCAAGATCGTCGAGGAGGACCGGCTGCGCGCCGCCGGGACGCACGACAGGCGGGCGCTGGAACGAGCGGGCCGTGAAGCCGGGCGCCGCGCGCAGGTGCGGACGGTGTCGGCGTTCCTCGACCAGCCCGTCGACCACCTCGTCGAGATCTCGCTGATCGGGTTCTTCCACATCGCCGAAGGGCTCGGCGGCGTGGACGTGTGCCTGCGCGGGCCGGCGAAGGACCCGTTGTCCGGCGCGGACTTCCCCGCCGGCCCGCAGCACCTCGACGCCGGCCAGGCGCTGTCGTTCGTGCGGCAGCGGCACGGCCTGCCGAACGGCGACCTCGACCGCACCCGGCGGCAGCAGGCGTTCCTGTCCGCCGTGGCGAAGCGGCTCGAGGGCGCGGACGTGACGGCGGTGCAGGCGATGGTCGACATGGCGAAGCAGGACGTCGTGCTGGACGCCCGGTTCGACCTCGTGGAGTTCGCGCGGAACATCCCGGCGGAGGTGCGGTTCGACACGCTGCCGATCGAGGGCGGCGCGCACCTCGGCGGGCTCGACGTGAACAAGGTCGACCAGGAGAAGGTGCGGGCGAAGGTGACGGAGCTGGCTAGCGCCCCGCCTCCCCCGCCGCCGAACGACGGCGTCCCCTGCGTCGATTAGGGCCTGTGCCGAAGTCCCGTTCGATGAGAGTCGCGCCTGAGGTGGTTCCTGGCGGTGCGGCCGACTGACCCGCATACCGGTGTTGTATGTGGGTCAGTCGGCCGTGCCCCGGGGGCCGCCTCCGGCCCGGCTATCGCGAACATGGACTTCGACACAGGCCCTAGGCGCTCAACGCCTCTCGTACCTGGTCAGGACCACCCCGCCGGGGAACGTCCGCGTCTGCACCAGGTCCAGCTCCACCCGGCCGTCCAGCGCGGGGAAGAACGGCTTGCCACCGCCGAGGAGGACCGGGTGCGTGACGACCTCGTACTCGTCGACCAGCCCGGCCCTCATGGCCGCCGCGGCCAGCGCCGCACCACCGACCCTCATCGGGCCGCCGTCCCCGGCCTTGAGGCGGGTGATCTCGGCGATCGCGTCACCGGTCACCACGCGGGTGTTCCCCCGGCCTCACCGGTCGTCGTGGACGAGAACAGCACCTTCGGCGTGTCCCGCCAGTTCCGCGCGAACGCGGCCTGCGCCGGTGTGGCGTCCGGCCGCTGGTCGCCCGTCGGCCAGTGGGAGCTCATCATCTCCCACAGCCCGCGTCCGTACAGGAACACCTCGATCGCCTGCTCCCGCTCGAGCCACCACTCGAACAGCTCGTCGCTCGACACGCCCCAGCCGACGTCGCCGCTCGCGTCGGCGATGTGGCCGTCGAGGCTCAGGTTCATGCCGTAGACCAGTTTCCGCATGGTGCGATCCTCCCGTCAGTCGTCCTGGAAGTGGGACAGGCGCGACGCGGGGAACTCATCGGTGCGGACGGTCTCAGTTGCGGCGTTCGGTCACCCAGGTCGCGATCTGGGCGCGGGAGGTGAACCCGAGCTTCTGCAGGATCCGCTCGACGTGCCCCTCGGCGGTCCTGCGGGCGATCACGAGCCTGGCCGCGATCTCCTTGTTCGACATGCCCCCGGCGATCAGGTCTGCCACCTGCTGCTCGCGCCGCGTCAACGGCGTGGGGGTGGCGGCCGGGGCGGGGTCCTCCGCCTGTTCCTCGCCGATGGCGAACGCGACGGCGTCCTCCAGTTCGAGGTCCATGCCCTTGCGGAAGACCGCGCGGAACTCCTGCTCCCCCAGCGCGGACACCGACATCGACTCGCACTCGCCGTGCGGGGCGCCGAAGTAGCGCGAACCGAACATCGGGTAGCCGACCGACTGCCAGATCTCGTTGGTGGCGCCCAACAACGTCGTCGCGCGCACCGCGTCGCCCTGCGACGCCGAGATCCAGGCCAGCACCTCGATCGCGAGCACGATGCCCAGCAGGTCGTGGAACGAGCGCTTGATCCGCAGGCACTCCCTGCCGAGCCGGTCGGCGCGCGCGAGGTCGCCGCTCACCCACGCGCACAGCGCCAGCACCCAGATCGCGTAGGCCTGCGCCCACAGCTCGCCGTGTTCCTCGCCGACGGCCCTGGCCTCGGTGCAGAGCCGTTCCGCCGCGTCGAAGTCGTGCCGGAACGTCGCCGAGATCGCCAGTTCGACGCCGGCGAGCATGGTGTGGCTGTTGACCGTGCCCTGACCGCGGTACAGGCGCCTGGCCTCCTCGAACAGGCTCTCCGCGAGGTCGAGGTCGTCGCCGACGAGGTGCGTGCAGGCGAGGCGGTGCGTCGAGTAGGCGAGCGCGGACGCGTCCCCGGCCTCGAGGGCGTACTCCCGGCACTCGTCGAGCATCCTCGTCGAGGCGGGGATGTCGCCCTGCAGCGTCGCGACGTACCCGTTGACCCACAACGCCTTCGCCCGCGACGGGCCCGGTTTCGCGCTCGCCACGGCGCGGTCGAGCCAGTAGCGGCCCTCGCCGAGCATGCCGCAGCCCGCCCAGTAGAACCACAGCGTGCCGGCGAGGTGCACGCACTGGTCGCCGTCCTGCTCGAAGCAGAAGTCGAGGGCGCAGCGCAGGTTCGCGTGCTCCAGCCGGGTGAGCGTGAAGATCTGCGGCTGGGCCGGGCCGAACCACTCCTGCTCGCGCCGCTCGGCCCACTCGATGAAGTGGTCCCGGTGCCGTTCCCGCACGACCTGCTCCCGGCCGGCGGCGCGCAGTTTCTCGAGACCGTACCGGCGCAACGGTTCCAGCAGCCGGAAGCGGGTGCCGGACGGGTGCTGCTCGGAGACGACGACCGACTTGTCGACCAGACCCATCAACGACTGCAGGACGTCCTCGGGTGCCACGCTGTCGCCCGAGCAGACCCGTTCGGCGGCCTGCAGGTCGAACGTGCCGGCGAACACCGACGCCCGCGCCCACAGGACCTGCTCGGCCCGCGTGCAGAGGTGGAAGCTCCAGTCCACGGCGGCGTGCAGCGTGTGGTGGCGCGGGTCGCCGCCGCGCTTGCCGTCCGCGAGCACCCGGAACGTGTCGTCCAACCTGGACAGCAGGTGGTCGAGGGACAGCACGCGCAGCCGGACGGCGGCCAGCTCGATCGCCAGCGGGATTCCACCCAGGAGAGCGCAGATCTGCTCCACCCCGGCGCGGTTGCGCGCGTCGAGCGCGAAACCGGGTTCGACGGCGGTGGCCCGGTCGGCGAACAGCGCCAGCGCCGGTTCCCGCGGCAGCGGCGTGACCTGCCAGAGGTGTTCGCCGTCGACGCCGAGGCGTTCGCGGCTGGTGACGAGCACGCGCAGGCCGGGAACACCGCGCAGCAACGCGCTCACCAGGTCGGCGGTGGCTTCGACGACGTGCTCGCAGTTGTCCAGGACCATCAGCATCTGGCGGTCGCGCAGGTGTTCCACCAGGACGGTGCGGTGCCGGCGGACGGTGTCGTCGTGGACGCCCAGCTGCTCGAGCACCGAGTGCACGACCAGGTCCGGCTCGGTGACGCCGCCCAGGTCGACGAACCACACCCCGTCGCGGAACGCCCGGCTGGTCTCGCCGCCGACGCGCAGCGCGAGCCTCGTCTTGCCCACGCCGCCGACGCCCGTGAGCGTGACGAGGCGGGACTCGGACAGCAGCCTCCTGACCTCGGCCACGTCCTGCCTGCGGCCGACGAAAGTAGTTGTGTCGGCAGGCAAATTGCCTTTGCGACCTGCGGAAAGCGAACTGCCCACAGCGGCACCCTAGGTCGGCTGGATCTCCCGCTGCAACGCGGTCCCCCGGAGGCACCAACGGTGGAACACGGGTAGTTACCCCCTAGGACGCACGCGGTGACCTTGTCAGTCTTGAAGGCTTGGGACGTGCCTGGGAGGGAGCCGATCATGGCCGCTGACGGTCTCGTGGTGGACGTCCGGGAGCAGAGCGGTGTCCTCGTCGTCCGCTTCAGCGGGCGGCTCGACTGGGTGACGTACATGCGGGCGCAGGACGTGCTGCTCGACCACGCCACCAAGGAGCTCGTCGGCGTCGTCGTGGAGCTGGACGAGCTGGTCACCGAGTCCCCCGCGCTGCTCGTGCTGTTCGACGTCGTGTGGCTGTCCGCGGCGCGCTGGCCCGGGATCTCGCTGAGCCTCGTGGTGAGCGACCACGAGCTGCGGTCGACGCTCGAGTCCCGCGGGCTCCCGCGGCACATCCCGCTGCACTCGTCGACGGCGGCCGCGGTGGCCGCGGTCGTGCGGCTCAAGCACGAGGACAGGGTGGACGCGGCGCTGCCGACGTGCCGCTGCCTGCCGCACGTGGCCGAGCGGATCACCGAACGCGCCTGCGAGCGGTGGGGTGTCCAGTCGCTGCTCGACGTCGCCCCGCAGATCGCCGTCGAGCTCGTGTCGCACATCGAGGACGACAGTCCACTGGCGCTGCTGCTGCGCATGCGTGGTGACAAGTTGTCCGTTGCCGTGCGCACGACCGCGCGGTTCGACCTCAGGCAGTGGCACATCATGCGGCGCAACATCGCGTCCATCGCCGTCTGCAACTTCACCATGGGCGAGACGCCCGCCGGGGGTGGCCGGCACATCGTCTGGGCGATGCTCGACGTGCCGGAGGACAGCAGGCGGCCCCCGAGCTACCTCCCGGAGATCGCCGCCTTCACCCACCAGGGTTAACGCTTCCGGGTCATTCGGCAAAGCCGTTCTACCGGCGTGCGTCCCTACCGGGCGTGCATCGCCGCGATGCTGGTGCGGCAGGCCTGGACGACCTGGCGGTTCGCCGCCGTGTCGGGGGTGCCGTAGCCGCACCTCGGGCAGAACAGGACCGCGTTCGTCCCGTCGACGTGCACGTCGAGCGCACGGCGGCACGGACGGCACCAGCGCTGCCCGGTGAAGGGCATGACGTGGTCGGGGAGGGCAACGCACTGGTGCAGCCAGCAGCGGTGCCGTCCGCACGTCACCCGGGCGTGGGGGTCGAGGCCGAACTCCTGCGCCAGGTCTTCCGCGCTCAGCACCGCTGTGAGAGTCGCGTTGTCGGTCTCGGAGGAGGTCACCGGTCGCAGGTGCCCGCGTCGCCTCATGACGAGAACAATGCCCTTGCCGGGGAGCGCGGTTGTACCCGGATTTATACCCGTTCAACCTCACCCCCCGCCGGATTCCACTTCGCGCAGCACACCCTTTCCAGCGGCACGCGGGCGTCCTACTCTCGGATTTCAACGGCGGCGCAGAGGTGTACTACATGGCGAATCCTGCGTACTTCCCTCCCCCGCACTCCAGCCGCATCGGCGCGAGTGACGTCGAGCAGCTGGAGTCGCAAACGCGCTCACTGCGTTCCGTGGACTACCGGTACGGAGGAGAGGCGTGCCGGGACGCCGTCGTCGTCCGCATCTACTGGGCCCAGCAGCTGCTCACGGCCGAGGCGTCGGACGCGGTGCGGGCACGCCTGCTGTCCGCCGTCGCGGACCTGCACAACCTCGCCGGGTGGACGTCGTTCGACAGCGGCCAGGTCGGGGCGGCCTACCACCATTTCGACCGCGCGCTGGATTACGCGCGCCACGACGAAGAGCTGACGACCAACATCGTTTATCGGCGTGGGCGCGTGCATCTGCACCACGGCGCACCGGGTGATGCGCTGGCGTATTTCCAGAGGGGCGCTTTCGCACCGTTGGCGGCGAGCATCATGTACGTGAACGAGGCGTGGGCGTACGCGCGCCAGGGCCGTTCCGCGGAGGCTTTGCGGGCGTTGGGCAAGGCTCAGGACTCGTTCGCGGCCTCCGGCTCGGCGCACGTGCCGGACTGGGCGCGGTTCCACGACGAGACCGACCTGACCGCGATGGTCGGCGTGGTCCACGCCGAGCTCGGCGACACCCGGCTCGCGATCCCGGCGCTGTCCGAGTCGGTCGAGCGGTTCGGGCCGGCGATGGCGCGCAGCCGGACGTTCTGCCTGATCGCGCTGGCCTGCTGCCACTTCCTCGACGGCGACCTCGACGAGGGCCGGGTCGTGGCGATGCGGGCGATGAGCGCGGCGCGGGAGCTGCGGTCGGAGCGGGTGTGGGACCGGATGCGCCCGCTGGAGCAGGCCGCGGCGGTGCGCGGGGTGGCGCTGCGCTGATCTTTGCAGAACCCGAACATCCGGCGCACCCGGCTCTGATCGTGGGCGGCCATCGTTGTGCGCCATGAACATTTCGCGAATCGGTGGACTCGTGCCGGTACTGCTGCTGCTGGGCGTGGGGACCGCGTCGGCGCAGGAACCGATCACGATCAGCCCGGAGAAGGTGCAGAAGATCTGTTCGGAGCGGGTGCCGCGGATCGAGTCCCGCGTGAAGGCGCTGACGGACAGGATCAACGGCGGCCCGGAGACGCTCGGCTCGAAGAAGTGGATCGAGCAGAAGGCCGCCGACGCCCGCAAGGCCGGCAACACCGCCCGCGCGGACGTGCTGGACGCGCGGCTCGAGCTGCGCGACGCGCAGCTCGTGAAGCTGGGCAAGGCCGCCGAGCGGGTCGCCGGGTTCAAGTCCGAGCACTGCGGGGCGAAGTGAGGTGGCTCGCCGCCCTGGCGCTGCTGGTCTCGCTGACGGCGTGCCGGGCCGAGGAGCCTCCCGGACCTCGATGATGTGGAATCAACGCTGAACAGCATCGAGTCGGACATCAACCAGCCGGGGTGAACGCGTGGATCGTGGCCTGGTGCTCGTCGTGGAGGACGAACCGGCGATCGCGGAGCTGGTCGCGCTGTACCTGCGGCGCGACGGGTTCGGCGTGCACCTGGAGTCCTCGGGGGACGCGGCACTGGCCGCGGTCCGGTCGCTGTCGCCGGTGGCGGTGGTGCTGGACGTCGGCCTGCCCGTGCTGAACGGCATCGAGGTGTGCCGGGCGATGCGCGCGGCCGGTGACTGGACGCCGGTGCTGTTCGTGACGGCGCGCGACGACGAGGTCGACCGCCTGCTCGGCCTGGAGCTGGGCGCGGACGACTACATCACCAAGCCGTTCAGCCCGCGCGAGCTGGCCCTGCGCGTCCGGACGGTCCTCCGTCGCGCTTCCAGGCCCGTCTCCGACGTTCTGCAGGTGGGTGCAGTACGGCTCGATGTCGGCGAACGGCGTGCGTTCGCCGGTGGTGACGAGGTGTCGTTGACCTCCACGGAGTTCGGGCTGCTCGCGCACCTGATGAAGAACCCGCGTCAGGTGTTCTCGCGCGAGCAGCTCCTGAGCGCCGTGTGGGGTTATTCGTCCGTGGCCGGCACACGAACCGTGGACGTGCACATCGCCCAGTTACGCGCCAAGTTCGGTGCTTGCAGTCCGATCCGGACGGTGCGCGGCGTCGGTTACTCGGCGGACGCGTCATGACCCTGTCGACCCGGATCGCGTTGGTGTGCCTGGGAGTCGTGGTCGTGGCCGTCGTCGTCGCGGGCTTCGTCTCGGCCCGTCTCGTCCTGTCGACGTCGCAGCAGGTGAGCCGCGAGATCCTGCGCTCGCAGGCCGACGTGGTGGCGGGCCAGATCTCGAACGACCGCGTCGAGCGGGTCTTGGAGGGCCAGGGCATCGCGATCGTCCGGATCTCCGCCACCGGCGAGGTGACGGGGTCCGACCGCGCCGCCGTCCGCGCGGCCCGGGACGTCGGCGTGCGCGAGGTGCTGTCCGGTTCTCCGGTGTCGGGGGTGAGCGGCCGCCTGAACGTGGAGGCCCGTCCGTCGGGGGCGGGCGGCTTCGCCCTGGTCCAGGAGACCGAGACCGGCGGCACCTACCGCAAACTGGTGCGCAACATCGTGTTCGCCCTGGGCGTCGGCCTGCTGGTGGCGGCCCTGGCGGGCCTCGCCCTGGGCGCGTACCTGGCCCGGCCGCTGCGCCGGGTGGCCACCGTGGCCCACTCGATGGGCGCGGGCCGGCGCGACCTGCGCGCCCCGGTGGCGGGCGCCGCCGAGGTGGCCGAGGTCGCCGCGTCCGTGAACTCGCTCGCGGAGGCGTTGCAGCGCAGCGAGTCCCGCCAGCGCGACTTCCTGCTCTCCGTCTCCCACGAGCTCCGCACCCCGCTGACCGCCGTGACGGGCTTCGCCGAGTCCCTGGCCGACGGCGTCGTCTCCGGTGACCGGGTGGCCCCCGTCGGCACCGTGATCCTGGACGAGGCCCGCCGCCTCGACCGCCTGGTGACCGACCTGCTCGACCTGGCCCGCCTGGGCGCCGACGACTTCCGCCTGGACCTGGCCGCCGTGGACCTGGAGCCGGTCGTCCGCTCGGCCGCCGAGGTCTGGCACGCCCGCTGCCACGCCCGCGGGGTGGAGTTCTCCCTGCAGGTCACGGCCTCGCCGGTGGTGTGGGCGGACGCGCGCCGCCTCCGCCAGGTCGTCGACGGCCTGATGGAGAACGCCGTGCGCGTCACCCCCGCCGGCCGCCCCGTGGTGCTCGCGCTGTCGTCGGTGCTCCAGGTGCGCGACGGCGGGCCGGGGCTGGCCGCCGAGGACTACCCCGTGGCGTTCGACCGCGGGGTGCTGCACGCGCGGTACCAGGGGTCGCGGCCGGTCGGGACCGGCGTGGGGCTCGCACTCGCGCACGGGCTGGTGACGCGGATGGGCGGGATGATCGTGGCCGGACCGGCCGCGGAGGGCGGGGCGGCCTTCACCGTGGCGCTGCCGCCGGCAGGACCTCGGCGGCCGGTCACTTCGACTGCGGGAGCTTGACCTTCTTCTTCGCTCCCGGCGCCGACGGCGGTGGCACCACCGGCCCGATGTCCCCGTCCGGGGCCTCGTCCAGATCGACGATCACCGGTGCGTGGTCGCTCGGCCCGGTGCCCTTGCGCGCGTGCCGGTCGATCCACGCGGCCTTGGCCCGCGGCGCCACCGAGTCGGACGCGAGGATCAGGTCGATCCGCATGCCGAGGTCGCGGTGGAACATCCCGGCCCGGTAGTCCCAGTAGCTGAACACCCGCTCGGTGGGCCAGCGGTCGCGCACGACGTCGTGGAACCCCAACGCCTTGATGGCCTCCAAGGCGGCGCGTTCGGGTTCGGTGACGTGGGTCGAGCTCGCGAAGGCGTCGGGGTCGAACACGTCGGCGTCGGCGGGGGCGATGTTGATGTCGCCGCACACCAGCGCGTCTGCGGGGCCCGCCTCCAGCACGTCGCGCAGAGCGGCGAGCCATTCGAGCTTGTACTTGTAGTGGTCCGATTCCGGCTCACGGCCGTTCGGCACGTACAGCGAGTGCACCCGCACGCCACCACACGTCGCCGCCACGGCACGGGCCTCGATGTGCGGGAAGCCCGGTGCGCCGGCCACGCCCACGGCCACGTCGTCCAGGCCGACGCGCGAGAGCAGTGCGACGCCGTTCCACTGCGTTTCGCCGAACAGCGCGAACTCGTAGCCGCGTTCCGTCAAGGAGTCACCGAGCAGTGCCGTGAAGGCGTCGTCGGCCAGCTTCGTCTCCTGCAGGCACACGACGTCCGGCTGCCGCTGGTCGAGCCACGGCAGCAGGCGGGGCACGCGTTGCTTGACGGAGTTCACGTTCCAGGTCGCCACTCGCACGCTCCAACCGTAGCCATCCGCGCTCAAGCCCGCATGGAACGAGGCGACCTCAGGCCCCGCGCCGCCGCCCACGCGATCACCGGCAGCACCACGAGCGACAGCAGGCCCCACTGCAGGTCCCACACGCCCGCGACCACGCCGACCACCGGCGAGCCCAGGCCTCCGACGCTCACCGCGAGGCCCAGCGTGACGCCGCTGGCGGTGCCGACGCGGTTCGGCAGGTAGTCCTGGCCGAGGGTGACGTGCAGCGAGAACGGCACGTACAGCGCCACGGCCGTCAATGCCACCATCAGGTAGACGAGAGGTCCCGGCACCAACGCGATCCCTGCGACGGCAGGCACCGCCGCGGCATAGGACACCTGCAACACGCGCACGCGTCCCCACCGGCCGGCGAGCACGCCACCGAGCAACGTGCTCGCCGCACCCGCACCGAACAACACCACCAGCGCCGCGGCTCCCGCGACAGGACCCCCTCCGACGCGTTGGGTCACCCAGATCGCGAGGAACGTGCCCAGCCCGAACGTCACCATCGACCTCGCGACGATCACCACGGTCAGCCTGCTGAACTGGCCCCAGTCGTCCCGGCCGGAGCGGTCCGCCACCGAGGCCGCCGCACCGTGCACGCCGCGCAGCGCCAACGCCGTGAGCGTGCTCCCCACCAGCGCGGGAACGGCCAGCAACGGGCTCCAGGCCAGCCCGCCGAACGCCAGGACCGGCGTGACGAGCACCGGCCCGAGCGCGAACCCGACGTTGCCCCCGACCGAGAACCAGCTCATGCCGACGTGGCTGTCCTGCGCGACCCGGCGCGCCAGGCGGGCCGCCTCCGGGTGGTACGCGGCGACCCCCAGGCCCGACAACGCGATCGCCAGCCAGGTGAGCAGGTACGACTCGCTCAACCCCGACAGCCCGATGCCCGCGCCGGCCACCGCCATGCCGACGGGGACCAGCCACGGCATCGCGCGCCGGTCGGTCAGGTGGCCGAACAGCGGCTGCACGACCGACGACAGCAGCGTTGCGGCGACCGTGATCCCGGCCGCCGCGACGTAGCCGTAGTGGCGTTCGGCGACCAGGAACGGCACCACGGCCGGGACCGCGCCCTGGTAGAGGTCGTTCACCGCGTGCCCGGCGACCAGGACCGACATCCGCCGGCGGGAGTTGCTCACACACCGATTCTGGCCCCGCGACAGCGTTCGCGATTCCGATATTCTGCCGTTGCATGTCGCATTCTCGCCATCTGCCCGCGGCGCCGACCACGAGCCGCGACCTGGCGGCCACCAGTGGCATCACGGCGCACTGGCACGACGAGAACCAGCTCGTCTACGCCAGCCGCGGCGTCGTGGCCGTGCACACCGAGACGTCGAGGTGGATCGCGCCCGCACACCGTGCGTTGTGGATCCCTTCTGGCGCAGTGCATTCACACCGCGCGTATGGCGTCACACGGCTGCATCTGCTCGGGCTGACCCAGAACCCGTTGCAGCTCCACGAACCGACAGCACTCGCCGTCTCCCCTCTGCTCCGTGAACTGCTGATCGCTTACACAGAGCTCGACGACCGAGAAACCCCTGCAGGCAAACGAATGCACGCCGTCCTGCTCGACCAGCTCGCCACCGCGTCCGAACGACCGGTGCGCGTCCCCGCCGCCCGCGACCCCAGGCTCGCGGCGGTCTGCGCCGCGCTCGAGACCGACCCCTCGGACACCCGCGGTCTCGACGCCCTGGGCCGTTCGGCCGGCGTGAGCGGAAGAACGCTGACCCGGCTGTTCCGCGACGAGATGGGCATGACGTTCCCCCAGTGGCGCACGCAACTGCGGCTCTACCACGCCCTGCGCCTGCTCGCCGAAGGCCAGCCCGTCACCGCCGTGGCCCTGCGGTGCGGTTTCGCCACCGCCAGCGCGTTCATCGACGTCTTCCGGCGCTCGCTCGGCCACACCCCCGGCTCGTACCTCTAGAAGACCGAGAACACCTCCTCCGCGCGGTCCCGCTGCACGAACATCTGCCACGCGACGTCCGCGATGGCGTCGGGATCCAGCGTGCGCACCTCGCCGAACTTCTCCGGCGCCGCCGTCACCGCCCGGTGGATGTCCCCCCGTTCGACGAGCCCGCCGATCGTCAGCGTGCCGGCGTACACGCCCTTGCCGGCGAGCGCCGCGTTGAGCGTCAGCGCGTAGTTCCTCAGCGCCGCACCGGAAAGCGCGAGCGCCCCGAGCATCGGCATCGGCCGCACAGCGCTCAGCCCACCGGCGAACAACAGCCCGCCACCGCGCTCGGTCACGCCCGGCAGCACGTGCTGAACGACGTCGATCGCCGGGTAGAGCCAGCCCATCGCCCTGCGGGCGTCTTCCGACGTCGTCACCGCGATGTCCTCCGGCGCCTCGCCCAGGTCGGTCGCACCGGGCCCGTAGTACACGACGTCCACCGGCCCGATCGAGTCCAAAGTGGACCTCAGCTGACCGGGGTCGCGCACGTCAGCCGCGAATGCCCGCGCCTTCACCCCCTGCGCCGCCAACCCCGCCAGATACCCCTCGTGCCGTTGCGCGCTGCGGGAAACGAGCACGACGTCGTACCCCTCGCGCCCGAACCGGTGCGCGACCGACAGACCGAGCCCGGGACCAACCCCGAGCACCACCGCGGTGGGAGACATGGGTTCCGTCCTTCCGCCCCTAATTCGAGGGTGGCCTCGACTTACTCGGCCGACGCTACCACAAAACTTGAGGCCACCCTCGACTTAACCGCTGAGTAGGATCCGGCGCATGGTCACCGCGTCGAGGCCCCTGCGTGCGGACGCGGCACGCAACAGGGACAAGCTGCTGGCAGCGGCCGCGGAACTCTTCGCGGACCGAGGCCTCGACGTGCCGCTGGAACACATCGCCCGCAAGGCCGGCGTCAGCATCGGCACGCTCTACAAGCACTTCCCGACCCGCGACGACTTCGTGTCGTCGATCTTCCCGGAACGCCTCGCCGCACTGGAGGTCATCGGCGCCAAGGCCCTGGCCGACCCCGACCCGTGGCGCGCGTTCACGACGTACCTGGACGACCTCTACGCACTGCAGGCACAGGACCGCGGCCTGAACGACGTGCTGGCCCGCGACCTGCCGAACGCCCCCGAGGTCGTCTCCGCCTGCCACCGGGGCGCGGGCCACGCCCAGGCACTGATCACGCGCGCGGCCGACGCGGGCGTGCTGCGCACCGACTACTCGATCGCCGACCTGGCCACGCTGACCAGGGCGATGGCCCAGGTGATCAGGGACGTGCCCGGCGAGTGGCGCCGCTTCCTGTCGATCTACGTCGAAGGCCTGCGCGCAAGCTGAGCGGGTTCAGGCGACGACCGGAGCCGTGGTCCTGCCGCACTCCATTCGCCGTTTTGAAGCCAAGTGCACGTGCTTCTACCTGACGTCGTGGTGGGGCAGGTCGGATTCGAACCGACAACCTGACAGATTATGAGTCTGCTGCTCTGACCGGTTGAGCTACTGCCCCCTGCAGCGACAAGCTCCCCCGCTAACGCTGCGTGGTGGAGGATACCGATCACGCCGGACGGGCCTTGCGCGCCCCCGTGGCGAGCGACACATAGGCTGCACGCGTGCGTCTGACCCTCCGCGACTTCACCCCGGCGGACGAGCCCGAGGTGCTGCGGCTGTTCGCCGACTGCGACGACTGGTTCCAGGCCGCGACGGGTCATCCGTCCGGGCCCGGTGACGTGCAGAGCCTGTTCTACGCGTTGCCGGAGGGGGCGGCGTTCGAGCAGAAGCACCTGCTGGTCGCGCAGGCCGAGGGCATGATCGGGTTCGTCGACCTCGTGCTGGACCACCCGGAGCCGAGGGACGCGAGCATCGGGTTCTTCCTGGTGCCCAAGGACCTGCGGCGGTGGGGCATCGGGCGGGAGATGGCGCGGGCGCTCGCCGAGCGGTTCCCGGGCGTCACGCGCGTGCACGTCCGGATGGACGACTTCGAGCCCGGCACCGAGTTCCTCAAGGCGCTGGGTTTCACGCCCCGAGGTCAGAGGGCGGTGCTGGAGCTCGCGCCGAGGTCGGACGGGCGGTAGCCGCGCGGGTAGCCGGGGTAGGTGCGGTTGCGGGTGGAGGTCAGCTTCACCTCGCGGCGCACCGGCATCCGGCGGACGACGGCGGCGCGCAGGCGCAGCGCCAGTCGTCCCGCGGCGCCGACCCACGCCGGAGGCGCCGTGAAGCCGAACGCGCGCACCATGTGCTCGTCCAGCATCGAGACCACGGCGCGTGACACCACCGGGCGCGCGACGGACGGGTACCACGAGCAGAACAGGTCGAGCGTGTACTGGCCGATGCGGCGGTTCGACGGCGCGAACACGAAGTGCTCCTGCTCGTAGGCCGTCTTGAACGCCAGGAACTCGTCGTAGCCGGCCGGGATCTCGCGGATCCCCATGCGGGCACCGACCGCGCGGTAGAAGTGGAACGCGGCCAGCCGCTCGTTGTGCGTCAACGGCCGCCAGCCGTAGCGCCGCAGCCAGTCGATGGGGTCGTAGATGAACGTCGACAGCACGTAGAGCATGTCGGCGTTCGAGATGTCGTAACGGCCGTGCTGCCGGTTGACCACGCGCAGCGCCTCACGTCCGCGCGCCGAGTCGTAGCCGTGTTCCACGAGCTCGGCCATCAGGACAGCGGTGTCGTCGTAGCGCTTCTGCGGCCGTCGTTCGAACTCGCCGGTGCGTTCCAGCAGCCCCGAGATCGTCGGGACGCAGTACGTGCGGAACAGCGCCATCTCCAGCGCCTTCTGGTAGTCCCACGGGAACTCGAGGCCGGCGGAGATCCGCATGATCTCCTGGTGGTCGGTCACGGGGTCCAGGGCGGAGATCCGGCGGAGGTTCGCGAAGCGGGCCATGTCCCCAAAGTCATGCACGGGAGCCGAAACCGGTAGACCCCACTTGGATGAGCGGGGTGGCCTGCGAACTCACGAGGGACGGCCGCGAACGAGGTGAGGCCCCGTCCTCAATCGGACGGGGCCTCACCTCATTGCTACGCTCCCCCAACTGGACTCGAACCAGTAACCCTGCGATTAACAGTCGCATGCTCTGCCAATTGAGCTATGGGGGAATGTTCTGTTGTTCTGCACTGTCAGGCTTGGTTCCTCCTGACAGTGGGTAACTCTACATGAGCCTCAAAAGGGGTTTTGCAAGCACCCCCCACTTTGCGGCGAAACAGGGCCTGACCAGGCACGATGCGAGAGGAGACGCCACATGAAGGGCATCTTGGTCGGTGCGGCCATCGGCTACGTGCTCGGCGCGAAGGCCGGACGGGAGCGCTACGACCAGATCGTGCGCCTTTGGCACCGCTTCGTCGAGAACCCGACGGTGCGCAAGACGGCGAGCCAGGCGAAGGACAAGGCGTTCGAAGCCGCAGTTCAGGCCAAGGACCTCGCCGCCGACGCCGCCGAGAAGGCCGCGGAGAAGGCTCCGTGGAAGCACCAGGCGGAGTCCAACGGCAAGGCCTTCACGCCTCCGGCGACGCCGCGGGCGTGACGAGCTTCACACTCGCGCCACCGCGAAGATCCGCCTGAAAGGGAACCAAGTGGTGCCGTCGGCGCGCGCGGGGTACGCCTCGCGCAGCCGCGGCGCCAGTTCCGCCACGTAGGCCTCCCAGTCCGCTGAGGACAGTGCCGCCCGGACGGGTCGCAGCGCCGTTCCGGTCACCCATTCGAGCACGGGGTCGGGACCGGAGAGCCGCTGCACGTACGTCGTCTCCCAGACGTCCACAGTGGAGCAGTCGCCCAGCAGTCCGGCGTACTCCACCGGGCTCAGCACCGGCTTGTCGTCACGGAAGACGTGTGCCAGCGCCTCGCCCGCCACCTCGCGGATCAGCCTGTGCGACGGGCTCGTGAAGTTGCCCGGCACCTGGAACGCGAGCCACGCGCCCGAAGGCAGCGAGGAAGCCCACCCGGACACGATCGAGGGATGTTCGGGGACCCACTGCAGCACCGCGTTGGACACCAGGACGTCGGTGTCGGGCGCCGGGCGCCAGGTCCTCACGTCGTCCACGCGCGCGTCGACGCCGGCGGCACGGGCCGCCTCGACCATCTCCGGCGACGAGTCGAACGCCTCGACCACGGCCGAGGGCCAGCGCGCGGACAGCGAGACCGTCAGGTTGCCCGGTCCGCAGCCCACGTCCACCACGCGCCGAGGCTCCGAGACCTGGACGCGCGCCATGAGCTCGTAGAACGGCCGCGCCCGGTGATCGGCGAAGGCCAGGTACTGCGCCGGATCCCACATACGACTTACAGTACAGGCGTACTGCTATCCCGCAAGCTTCGCGGCGAACGCCGAGACGGCCTCGCGCACGTCGGCGAGAGCGACACCCGCGTCGCCGCGCGCCTGCCACACCACGCCGTCCTGGCCGGGGATCTTGCGCTGCAGGATCCACACGCCCGGCGACTCGACGCGTTCGCGGTGCCGGATCGACCCCTCGACGCGCTGGCTGATCGCCCGCAGCACGCGACCGGGGTCGTCCAGGCCGAACCGTTGTGCGGGAAGGTCCTCCAGCAGCACGACAGGACCCTCGACGGAGGCCTCGGTGGCCTCCACGACCCGCAGCGCGCCCTCCCACTTCACCTTGCTGACGAGGTGCCAGCCGATCCGGCGCGGCTCCTCGCCCGGCAGCCACAGGCCGAGCGACGTCACGACGAGGTGGCCGCCGCCCTGCACGGGCGTGGACGCGATGACGGTCTCGTCCTTCTCCAGCGCGCCGGTGAACCCGTCCGGCGCGCCGTTGCCGAACAACCGCTTGAACAAGCCCACTACAGCACTCCAGCGCTCTGCTGCAGGAGCGCCTTGCGGTACTCCTCCAGCGCCACCAGGTCGCCCCACAGCGCCCGGTACTCGTCGGCGTCCTTGATCGGCGACAGCCGCCGCAGCCGCGACTTCACGTCCTCGACCTGCTTGCCGACCTGCACCTCCTGCAGGCGCGCGATCACCATCGACACGTAGCGGAACTCGTCGTTCTGCTTGACGGTCAACGGTTCCACGGCGAGCTCGGTCAGCACCGACCGCACCGACGCGTGCCGGCACGCCTGCGAGATCGCGTCGAGGTACGCCGTGCCCGCGAGGCCGCTGGACGCACCACCGGCGTCGCGGATCGCGCGGTGCAGCGCCACGTACGCGGGGTCGGTGAAGGCCTCGTCCGGCAGCGAGTCGTACAGCGGCCCGGCGTACTCCGGCAGCCGCAGCGCGATCTTGAGGACCTCGCGCTCGGGCACCAGCCGGGGGTCGCGCGGGTTCGGCCGCGGCGGGCCGTCGACCTCGACGCCGAGCGCCATCTGGTTCGGGTCGGCGCGCTGGGCGGGCGCGACCGGGGCCTTGCCGCCGGCGGTCTGGCGCACCCGGCGCACGACCATCGCCTCGTCGTCCCAGCCGACCCACCAGGCGAGCCGCGTCGCGTAGCCGTCGCGCTTGGCGCGGTCCTTGATCTGCGCGACGAACGGCACCATCTTCTTGAGCGCCTCGACGCGCCCGTCCACGGAGTCGAGGTCGTACGCCTTGAGCTGCGCCTTGATGGCGAACTCGATCAACGGCGTGCGCCGCGCCACCAGGTCGCGCACCGCCACGTCGCCCTTGGCCTGCCGCAGCTCGCACGGGTCCATGCCGTCGGGCGCCACCGCGATGTAGGTCTGCGCGTTGAACTGCTGCTCGCCCTCGAACGCCTTCAGCGCGGCCTTCTGCCCCGCCTCGTCGCCGTCGAAGGTGAAGATGACCTCGCCGTTGACGTCGTCGTCGATCAGCAGCCTGCGCAGCACGTTCATGTGGTCCGTGCCGAACGCCGTGCCGCAGGACGCGACCGCGGTCGGCACGCCCGCCAGGTGCATCGCCATCACGTCGGTGTAGCCCTCGACGATGACCGCCTGCTTGCGCTTGGCGATCTCGCGCTTGGCCTGGTCGAGCCCGAACAGCACCTGCGACTTCTTGTAGATCATCGACTCGCTGGTGTTCAGGTACTTGGCCTGGATCGGGTCGTCGTCGAAGATCCGGCGCGCGCCGAACCCGACCACCTCGCCGCCGATGTCCTTGATCGGCCACAGCAGCCGCCGGTGGAACCGGTCGATCGGGCCCTGGCGGCCCTCCTTGGTGAGCTGCGCCTTGATCAGCTCCTGCAGCTCGAAACCGCGCCCAAGCAGGTGTTTGGTGAGCTTGTCCCAGCCGCCCGGCGCGAAGCCGCACCCGAACTGGCGTGCCGCGGCCTCGTCGAACCCGCGCTCGGCCAGGAACTCCCTCGCGGGCTGCGCGTCCGGCGTCGCGAGCTGCTCCGCGTAGTACTCGGCGGCGGCCTTGTGCGCCTCGATGAGCCTGCTGCGCGTGCCCCGGTCGCGCTGGATCGTCGCGCCGCCGCCCTCGTAGACGAGCTGGATGCCCGCGCGGTCCGCGAGCCGCTCGACGGCCTCGACGAACGACAGGTGCTCGACCTTCATCACGAAGGCGATCACGTCGCCGCCCTCGCCGCAGCCGAAGCAGTGGAACGTGCCGTGCGACGGGCGCACGTTGAACGACGGCGTCTTCTCGTCGTGGAAGGGGCACAACCCCTTGAGCGCGCCTCCGCCGGCCCGCTTCAGCGAAACCTGGTCACCGACGACCTCGTCGATCCGGCTGCGCTCACGCACCAACGCGATGTCGCTCTCCCTGATGCGTCCTGCCACGCGTCCGAGTCTAATCCTTTGGCAAACTGCCAACCGTGACCGCCGCCGACGTCTTCGGACTCCACCGCGCGCACCTGATCGGTGTCGCCTACCGCCTGACCGGCAGCATCGCCGACGCGGAGGACGCGGTGCAGGAGGCGTGGCCGCGGTTCGCGAAGGCGGAGCACGTGCAGGACGCGCGCGCCTGGCTCACGACGGTGGTGAGCCGCATCTGCCTGGACCGGCTGCGCTCCGCCGCCGTGCGCCGCGAGACGTACGTGGGCTCGTGGCTGCCGGAGCCGTTGCTCACGACCGGCGAGGACGAGGACCCGCTGGCGAGCGTGGTCCGGTCGGACGGCGTGCGGATGGCGGCGCTGGTGGTGCTCGACCGGCTCACGCCCGACCAGCGCGTGGCGTTCGTGCTGCACGACGCGTTCTCCTTGCCGTTCAACGAGATCGCCGGCGTGCTGCAGGTCTCGGAGGCCTCCGCCCGCCAGCACGCGTCCCGCGCCCGCAAGGCCGTCGCGGACGCCGAGCCACCGCCCCGCGCGGCGCTGGCCGAGCAGCAGGAGGTGCTGGAGAAGTTCCTGCGGGCCATGTCGAGCGGGGACATCGACGCCGTGCTGGAACTGCTCCACCCGAACGCCGTCATGATCGGCGACGGTGGCGGCAAGGTGCGCACGGCGGTCAACACGGTCTCGGGCGCGGACAAGGTCGCCCGATTCTTCCTCGGCCTCTTGCGCAAGTACGGCTACCCGGAGGCGCACCGGCCGGTGCTGGTCAACGGCGACCTGGGCGTGCTCATGCCGGCCTACGGCGAGGTGACGGCCCGTGTGACGGCGTTCACGGTGCACGACGGCAAGGTCGCCGCGATCTACGACATCGCGAACCCGGACAAGCTCGCCCACGTCGAGTTCTGACGGGCTTTTGGTCTGGACCGTAACTGGAGGCGCCGATCGTTCCGGCACTAACGTTCGGCCCCGTCGGTCCAGCCCAAGCCCCCTGCCGCGGGTTGCAACCACCGGAGTTCGACCATGCCCGAACAAGACGTCCCCTCACGCCGGGCGTTCCTCGCGACCGGCGCGGCCGCCGTCGTCGCGCTGACCGCCGCCGGCACCACCACGGCGCGCAGTGCGCCCCTACCCCTGACCCCGACCTGCGTCGATGACGACGACACCCCGTCGAACATCGAGGGTCCCTACTTCAAGCGGGACTCCCCGCAGCGCACGAACCTGCGCACGCCCGGCGTGACCGGCGTCGTGCTCAGCCTGACCGGGTTCGTCTACACGATGAAGTGCGAGCCGATCCCGAACGTCCTGCTGGACTTCTGGCAGGCCGACGACCGCGGCGTGTACGACAACCGGACGTACAAGATGCGCGGGCACCAGTTCACCAACGCCTCCGGCGCGTACGTGCTGGAGACGATCATCCCGAAGGACTACCCCGGCCGGACCCCGCACATCCACGTGAAGGTGCAGGCGCGGGGCGGTCCCGTACTCACCACGCAGCTGTTCTTCCCGGACACCCTGCGGGCCTACGGGATGAACGTGGCCTGGCTGAACCGCCGCGACGCCTACCTCGACCGCGAGTGCGAGGTCGCGCTCGGGCCGCTCGTCGGCAACCGCTACACCGCCAGGTTCGACTTCGTCATCGGCACGTGATCACCACCGCAGGCGCAGCAGCTTCCCGACGTCGCGCAGCTTCGGGATCGCGCTGACGACCTTCATCTGGATCCTGCCGGACCTGGGCAACGCGTCCAGGTGCGGCAGGTCCACGCTGCGCCAGGCGTCCACTGTGGTCAGTCCGGGGTGCAGCGCCTCGATCTCGCGCGGGTCGTCGACGCCCCAGTGCAGGGTCGCGCCCGCGTTGCGCACGGCCGGCACGAGCTTCTGCAGCTTGATCCCCCACGACCCGTAGACGTCGAACAGCAGCTCACCGCTGGGGAACCGCTCGGTGATCCGGCGGATCAGCGCGTGGCCGTCCTCCCGCGTCAGGTACATCGTCAGGCCCTCGAACACCCCGACGACCGGGCGGTCGGCGGGCACCTCGGCGAGCCACGCGTCCTCGGTGACCGACGACGCCACCAGCCGGTAGTCGCCCGGCGGCACCGGCAACAGCTTGTGCCGCAACGCGACGACGTCCGGCATGTCGACGTCGACCCACCGCACGGTGCCGGGCCGTTCGATCCGGTGCGCGCGGGTGTCGAGGCCGCAGGCCAGGTGCAGCACCGTGCAGGAAGGGGTGCGGCGGAGGAACTCGCGCGTCCAGTCGTCGAGCACCCTTCCCGGATGGCGACGCCGACGGCGCTCGTCGTGGTCATCCCGGTCTTCGTGAAGTCGTAGTCGATTCGGTCCGCGGCGCGCTTCGCCTCGTCGTCGTGCAGCACGGACGCGGGGCGCTCGCTGTCGAGCGCCCGTCCGTACAGCGTGGCGAGCATGGTCTCCTGCGCACCCGTCAGGGTGATCTTCTCCACCCTCCTAGTGTGTCGGGACGCGACAGGCGTCACCACTGGTGAATCCCTGGTCCCTGATGTCGAACGCGCTGTTGAACCGGGCGCGCTGGTTCTCCAGGGCGATCTGGTAGGTCAGCGCGACGAGTTCCTTGCGCCCCAGCAGCCGCTCCAGCTCGGCGACCTGCTCGTCCGTGACGGTGACGGGCGTGCCGGTCACCGCGTCGGCGTAGGCGAGCGCCTTGCGCTCGACGTCGGTGAACAGCGGCGAGGTGGCGTAGTCGTCGATGTGCGCGAGCCGCTCGACGTCCAGACCGCCGTGCTTCATCAGCATGGCGCCGAAGTCGACGCACCACGAGCAGCCGAGCCGCACCGCCGTGCGGTAGACGCAGAGCTCGAACAGCGGCCCGTGCACGGCCTTCTTGACCGCCAGCTCGTGCCGCCCGCTCGCGATCAGCAGCCGCAGGTGGTGCGCCATGACCGTGACGGGCTCCGGCACCGCCCCGAACTCGCGCCGCGCGAACCAGTACAGGGCCTTCGTGAGCAGGCCCGCGTCCTTCTTGGTGACCCCGTTGATCCTCGTCATGACCAGTGGACGGGGCAGCCCGCCGGAACGTGACACCTTTGGGTGACTGGGTCGGGAGGCGGTCTGCTCATAGGGTCCACGCATGAGCAACGACTTCGTGCTGGACATCGATCACGAGTCGGCCGGCCTCCTCGCGGGAACGCTGCTGGCGGGCGATTCGTGCGCGGTGCCGGTGCGACACCAGAACGTCAAACTGCTGCTGTGCGCACTGCCGGGCGAGGACGGGATGCGCCTGTTCCTGCGGCGGAACACGCCTTAGCGGTCGTACACGGCCACATATTTCATGAGCACGTCGCGCGAACGTTCGTTGTCGAGGGCCACGGCGTGCATGCGCTGGAAGATGTGCACGGCGCGTTCCACGGTCGCCGCGTCGCTGGCGAGCGTCCAGTTGGCGAGGTAGACCAGCGGCGGCTCGTGCTCGTACTGGATGAGCGCGTAGTCGAGCCCGACCGCCGCCGCCCCGCCCGCGCTGGCGGGCACCACCCGGATGGAAGGAGCGTGGAACAGCAGGTGCAGGACCTGGTCCTCCATCAGCCGGTTGCCGCCGACCACGGTCTGCAGCGCGTACTCGTGGATGAAGAACACGCACCGGGGCGGCACCCCGTCCTGCCGCAGCTCCGGTGCCGGCGCGAAGCCCAGCGCCCTGGTCAGCGCCTTCGCGTAGCACTCGGTCCTGAGCAGGACGGGGATGGTGACGCCGCTGAAGCAGGTGATACTCGTGGCGCCCGCCGCGGCGAGCACGACGAGCTGCTCGCCGGCACCGTGCTGGGTCATGCGCAGAACGGTAAGCCCATGATCATGATCGCGCCGTGCGAAACGCTCGCCCATCAGAGCGGCACGCCGTCACGGATGGGCGACCTGCGCGAGGAAGTAGACGGGTGGCCGCGCGTCCGCCGGGAGCGTGGAACAGCCGTGGTTTCGTGGCGTTGGCCTTGAACGGGCGCCGCCAGGCCACCTCCAGGTGCAGGCGTTGACGAGAACGGCGGCGGTGGCCGGCGAGACGTGCCCGAGCAGCTCGGGGACCAGGCCGCGCGTCGCCGGGGTCGAAGCCGGAGAGCAGGACGTCCAGCCGGCTAGGGGCGCGCGACCTGCGCGAGGAAGTAGATCGCGCCGGAGCGGGCGTGCCGGACCGCCAGCAGGAACGGCCGGTCGACGTCCACCACGACCGGGTCCGCCGGGATCTCGAAGGACACCGTCCGGAACGTGACGGCGGTGGCCGCGGCGCCCTCGAGGCCCTCCTCGTCCAGGCGCAGCACCGCCTCGTGGACCACGTCGTCGACGAACAGCCGTTCGTCCGGCGAGAGCCCGCTGAAGTCCGCGTTGCGGGTGAACATACTCCGGACCCCGAGCCGCTCCACCACGTTCTTGAGCGTGAGCTTCTCGCGCACGTCCACTTTGGGCAGTGACAGCTCGAGCCGGGTGAACTCCCGCGCCTCGAACACGGCCGGCGTCAGCGGCTGCTCCAGCGACTCGTCCGGCAGCAGGACCACGGCCTCGACGCCGGAGTCGGCGGGCAGCACGATCGTCTGCCAGCCGTCGCGCCGGGCGTAGCGGAACTTCTCGGTGACCTTCATCGTCGGCACGTCCACGTCACCACCGGGCGCGTGGAACGGCTTCGGCGCCGTCTCCCCCGCGGAGAACGCGTTCAGCCACCCGACCTTGAGGTACAGGGCGTTGACGATGATCGCCGCGGCGTCCGGGGGCGGCGGGCTCTCCAGCAGCTCGGGGATGAGGCCGCGGGTGGTCTCGGCGACGTCGGTGTTGACGAGCTTGCGGACGGTCGAAGGGTCGGAGAACGTCGTGCGCCGCACCGAGCCGGTGAGCGAGAAGCCCGGATCGAGGGTCAGGTCGTCGTCGGCCCACAGCGTGTTCGCGACCGCCAGCTCGGGCACGTCGAGCGCGTCCGAGGCGTCGAAGCCGCGCAGCAGCCCTTCGAGTTCGGCGCGCGTCTCGCCGCGGGCCGCCTCCCGGGCGAGGGCGAGCGCGCTGGCCACGGAGAACGGTGACCAGCAGGCGTTCGAGGACGGGTCGGGGACGGCGACGCGGTGCAGGTCCAGGGTGAACTCGGCCTGATCGGTCACGGGGGGCTCCTGTCGTCGGCGACCTCCCCGAACCTACGCCGATGCGCGGTGCCGGGCCACGGCCTGGGCGTCGGTGAGCAGCGCGACCTGGTCGACCACGACGCGCAGCCTCGCCGCGTGGGAGGACGCCGCCGCGAACAGCGGGCGGAACGCGGGGTCGAGCAGCGTCGGGCGTTCCAGCAGGCGGGTGACGAGATCGGCGATCAGGTCGCGCTGCCTGGCCTGCATCGCGAGGCGGGCGGGGTCGCTCATCACGTACCGCACGGCCATCGCCTTGAGCAGCGCCACCTCCGCGGCGACCTGCCCGGGGACCTCCAGCGAGGCGTTGTAGCGGGTCAGCGCGCCGTCGCCGTGCGCCTCGCGGGTGGCGGTGACGGCGGCCGAGGCGAAACGGCCCACCAGTTCGCTCGTCAGGTTCTTCAACGCCACCTGCGCGCCCAGCGAGCCGTCGTACTCGTGGCCGGTCCAGTACGCGATCACCGGCAGCGTGAGCAGCTCCTCGGCGGTGGCCTCGAGCGTGGCCACGGACTCGTCGGAGAACGTCTTCGCGGCGAGCGAGGCGATGGCGGCGCGTTCGTCGGCACGGGCCAGCGCGCCGAGGCTGATGCGGTGGGCCAGCACGCCGTCCTCGACGTCGTGCACCGAGTACGCGACGTCGTCGGACCAGTCCATCACCTGCGCCTCGATGCACCGCTCGCGGTCCGGTGCGCCCGCGCGCATCCACTCGAACACCTCCAGGTCGTCCTCGTAGACGCCGAACTTCACCGTGCCGGGGGTGCGGGCCCACGGGTACTTCGTCGAGGCGTCGAGCACCGCGCGGGTGAGGTTCAGGCCGTGCGCGGACTTGGGTTCGAGACGCGCGAGGATGCGGAACGTTTGCGCGTTGCCCTCGAAGCCACCGCACGGTCCGGCCAGCTCGTTGAGCGCCCTCTCGCCGTTGTGCCCGAACGGCGGGTGACCGATGTCATGCGCGAGACCGGCCGTATCGACGATGTCCGGGTCGCAGCCCAGCTCCTCACCGATGCCGCGGCCGATCTGCGCGACCTCCAGCGAGTGCGTGAGGCGCGTGCGCGGCACACCGGTGACTTCGGAACCCTCGCCGGGGCCGACGACCTGGGTCTTGCCCGCGAGCCTGCGCAACGCCGCGGAGTGCAGCACGCGGGCCCGGTCACGGGAGAACGGCGTGCGCGTGTCGGTGCGGGCACCCGGCAGCGCGGCGCTCTTGGGGTCTTCGGGGAGCAGGCGCTCCGCGTCGTGGCCGGTGTATCCCATCACCCGATTTTAGGGAGGTTGAACTCCTCGAACACGCCGGCGTGGGCCTTCATCAGGCGGTAGTAGAGCAGCGCTCCGGTCTCGCGCTTGATGTAGTACAGCTGCGTCTCGCGCGTCTGCACGTTCGGGCCGACCCGCGTCGGGGACGTCCACGCCTTCAGGCCCGCGTCCTCGGCCATCGTGCGGGCGCGCAGCGAGTGCCACGGATCGCTGACGATCACGGCGGTCTTCAGGCTGCGCTCCTGCGCGACCGAGGCGACGGCCCGCAGCGAGCCGAGCGTGTCCGCGCCCTCGCCGACCTGGAGCACCTTGTCCTCCGGGACACCGCGCTTGACCAGCCAGAGCTTGCCGACCTGGCCCTCGGTGAAGTTGTCGCCGGGCTGGCGGCCGCCGGTCGTCGCGATGTAGCTGACAACGCCCTCGCGGTAGAGGCCGAGCGCGTGCTCCAGCCGCGCCGCGAGCACGTCGGACGGCACGCCGTTGTACTGCGCGGCGCCGAGGACGATCGCCACGTCGGCCTTCGTCCAGTCGTCGACCCTCGCGACCTGCCACACGCGGAACGCCGTGCCGCCCACCACGAGCATGCCGATGACCAACACCCCGAAGACGAGGCGCAACACGATCCGGCGAATCCTGGCGAGTGGCTTGAGGGGCGTGGTCCGCACACCGTGCATGGTTCCAGACACCACGCCCATCGCGTTGACGCCCCTGCGAGGATCACCGTCATGCCTGCTGAGCAGCCCACCATCCTCGCCACGTCCGGCGGTGTGCGCGCCGGGAGCCGCACCTACCTCGAGTTCGGCAAACTGATCCACTTCGCGCTCGACCTCTCCGGCGTGGACAGCCGCACGCCGCGCCTGTGCCACGTCGGCACCGCCGGCGGCGACCAGCGAGCGTCGAACGCGAACATGGCGGAGGCCGGCCGGGTCGCGGGCGTCGACGTGTCGGTCCTGAACCTCTTCCCGATGCCGCCGACCGACGACCTCGAGGACTTCGTGCTGTCCCACGACATCATCTGGGTCGGCGGGGGCTCGGTGGCGAACCTGCTCGCGCTGTGGGAGGTGCACGGGCTCGGCGAGGTGTTCCGCACGGCCTGGCAGGCCGGCGTCGTGCTCAGCGGCGTGTCCGCGGGCTCGATCTGCTGGCACGCGGGTGGCGCGACGGACTCGTTCGGCCCGGACCTGCGGATCGTCACGAACGGCCTGGGCTTCCTGCCGTACGGCAACGGCGTGCACTACGACTCCGAGGAGCAGCGCCGCCCGAAGATCCACGAGGCTGTCGCCTCCGGCGTGCTGCCGCAGACGTACTGCACCGACGACGGCGTCGGCCTGCTCTACCGGGGCACCGAGCTCGTCGAGGCCGTGACGGAACGCGCGGGGGCGAGCGCCTACCTGGTGACCAGGGACGGTTCCTCAGCGACCGCGCAGGAGGAGGAGCTCGACACCCGGCTGCTGTGAGGCGGACCCCGCAGGTGTGCGCCGGGCTGGGGTCCGCCGCGCGGTGAGCGCGGAGCTGGGCGTCCACGGGTGACGCCCAGCGACCCGTCCTGCTCGGATCAGCAGCCCACCAGGCGCGCGGCCAGGTAGGACTCCAGCTGGTCCATCGCCACGCGCTCCTGCGACATCGTGTCGCGCTCCCGCACCGTGACGGCGAGGTCGGTGAGCGTGTCGAAGTCGACCGTGACGCAGAACGGCGTGCCGATCTCGTCCTGGCGGCGGTAGCGGCGGCCGATGGCGCCGGCGTCGTCGAAGTCGACGTTCCAGTTGCGGCGCAGGGCCGTCGCGAGGTCGCGGGCCTTCGGCGAGAGGTCGGCGTTGCGCGACAGCGGCAGCACCGCGACCTTCACCGGGGCGAGGCGGCGGTCGAGCTTGAGCACGACGCGCTTGTCCACGCCGCCCTTGGCGTTCGGGGCCTCGTCCTCGGTGTAGGCCTCGAGCAGGAACGCCATCATCGGGCGGCCGACGCCCGCCGCCGGCTCGATGACGAACGGCTTGAAGCGCGAGTTCGTGGCCTGGTCGAAATACGACAGGTCGACGCCCGAGTGGTTCGAGTGCGTGGTGAGGTCGAAGTCGGTGCGGTTCGCGATGCCCTCGAGCTCACCCCACTCCTGGCCGCCGAACTGGAAGCGGTACTCGACGTCGACCGTCCGCTTCGAGTAGTGCGACAGCTTTTCCTTCGGGTGCTCGTAGTGGCGCAGGTTCTCCTTGGAGATGCCCAGGTCCGTGTACCAGCGGGTCCGCTCGTCGATCCAGTACTGGTGCCATTCCTCGTCCGTGCCGGGCTCGACGAAGAACTCCATCTCCATCTGCTCGAACTCGCGGGTGCGGAAGATGAAGTTGCCCGGCGTGATCTCGTTGCGGAACGACTTGCCGATCTGGCCGATGCCGAACGGCGGCTTCTTGCGCGACGTGGTCTGCACGTTCAGGAAGTTCGTGAAGATGCCCTGCGCGGTCTCGGGGCGCAGGTAGTGCAGGCCCTCCTCGGTCTCGATCGGACCGAGGTGCGTCTTGAGCAGGCCGTTGAACATCTTCGGCTCGGTGTACCGGCCGCGCGTGCCGCAGTTCGGGCACGGCACGTCGGAGACGTCGCCCTCGGCGACCTCCTTGCCGGTGCGCTCCGCGTACTCCTCGGACAGCGTGTCGGCGCGGAACCGCTTGTGGCACGACTCGCACTCGACCAGCGGGTCGACGAACGCCTCGACGTGACCGGAGGCGACCCAGACGTCACGCGGGAGGATGACCGACGAGTCCAGGCCGACGACGTCCTCGCGGCCGCGGACCATGAAGTTCCACCACTGGCGCTTGATGTTGTCCTTCAGCTCCACGCCGAGAGGCCCGTAGTCCCACGCCGAGCGGGTACCGCCGTAGATCTCCCCGCACGGGTAGACGAACCCCCTGCGCTTGCAGAGGCTGACAACGGTTTCGATGCGATCGGCGGGCAAGGGGAACTCCATCGGGGACGAGAATCGGGGGCTCAAGCCTAGCCCGTCACGTCGAGCCCCGAACGGGCGACCGGAGCCTTACCCTGCAGGAATGGAAGACCGGCTGCGAGAGCTGTGGGACTTCGCCGACCTGGACGGCACCGAGGCGAGGTTCCGCGCGTTCCTGGGTGACGTCGAGACCGACGACGAGCGGGCGGAGGTGCTGACCCAGCTCGCCCGCGTCGAGGGCCTGCGGGAGAACTTCGCCGCAGGTCACGCCCTGGTCGACGAGGCGGAGGTGCTGGTGGCCCCCGACTCGACGGGCCGGGTGCGGGCACTGCTCGAACGCGGCAGGCTGCACCGCTCCGGCGGCGACCCCGCGGCCGCCCAGCCGCTGTTCGTGGCGGCGTTCATCCTGGCCAAGACCCGCGGCGACCTGTCGCTCGCCGTCGACGCGGCGCACATGGCGTCGCTGGTCGACGACCCGGAGAAGTGGACGAAGCAGGGGCTCGAGATCGTCGTCGCGAACCCCGGGCTGGTGCGCTGGCTCGGGCCGCTGCACAACAACCTCGGCTGGTTCTACTTCGAGAACGGCCGCTACGACGAGGCCCTGGAGGCGTTCGAGAAGACGCCCGAGGCGTACGCGGAGAGCGGCAAGGCCAAGACGCTGCACGCGCTGGGCCGCACGGAGGAGGCCGCGGCGGCGGCGCGGCGGGCGCTGGAGCTCCTGCCCCACGACTCGCACGACGAGTGGGTGCAGGAGATGGAGGCTATCGCCGCGGGGTAGCCGGGCCCGCGGCCTCGCCGAGCCGCACGGTGAACGCGTCCTCGGCGAGCAGGCTGGTGTGCGCCTCGACCTCGCCGCCGGTGCCGGTCAGCGCCGGCTCGTACATCGCGGGCTCGTCGGTCAGCGCCTCGGACAGCAGCGGGACCACGTGTTCGCGCACGGGGAACGGCGACATCGCGCGCCGGTAGGCCACCACGGAGTCGAACTCGACCGTCAGCACCCACCGGTCGTCCTCGTCGGTGGACCGCGCCAGCGTGCCCTTGCGGCACCCCGGCTGGGCGGTCAGCAGCTTCAACGCCTCCTCGACGCGCGAGGTGAACGTCTCGGGGTCGGAAACGCGGAAGCGGCACACGAGCAGCACGGTGCAAGGATGGCACGGTGACCTCCAAGCGCCCCCTGCTGCCCGGCGACGGCCCGCTCGCACGCGTCCGCCCCGTGGTGGCGTTCGTGCTCGTGCTCGGCCTGTTCGTCACGGGCGTCCTGGTCGGCGGACTCGTCGGCGCCGTCCTGCTCGGCGTGCTGGTCCTCGCCGCCGGGGTGCTGCTGGCGGCCACCTGGAAGGTTCTTTCACCAGCTCAGCGCACATTGCGCGTGGTGGTCCTGATGGTACTGCTCATCATCACCGTAGAATTGGTTGTGAAAATCCCTACCAGGTGAGGTGCGCCGCCATGACCGTCCAGTTGCACGGCGAGCACTCCCCCGAACGCGCGGCCCCCGCGCCCGCTCCGCCCCGCTCCGCGCACACCCTCGCCGAGGCAGGCGACCTGCTGCGCGCACTGGCCGCCCCGGTCCGCATCGCCATCGTGCTGCAGCTGCGGGAACACGACCGCTGCGTGCACGAGCTGGTCGAGGCGCTGGGAGTCGCGCAGCCGCTGATCAGCCAGCACCTGAGAGTGCTGAAGTCGGCGGGCGTGGTGCACGGCGAGAGGCACGGCCGCGAGGTCGTGTACCGGCTGGTGGACGAACACCTGGCGCACATCGTGGTGGACGCTGTGACGCACGTCGAGGAGAAGTTGTGACCGGACTGAGGTCCACCAAGCAGCGCACCGCGGTGTCGAACCTGCTCGACCAGCTCGACGACTTCCGCAGCGCCCAGGAACTGCACGAGGAACTGCGCCGCCGCGGCGAGGGCATCGGCCTGACCACGGTCTACCGCACCCTGCAGTCGCTCGCGGACGCGGGCCAGGTCGACGTCCTGCGCACCGACTCGGGCGAGGCGATCTACCGCCGCTGCTCGGCCCACCACCACCATCACCTGGTGTGCCGCCACTGCGGCCGCACGGTCGAGGTGGAGGGCCCCGCCGTCGAGAAGTGGGCGGACCGGGTGGCGGCGGAGAACGGCTTCTCCGAGGTCAGCCACACCGTCGAGATCTTCGGCACGTGCGCGGAGTGCACGGCCAAGGGCCTGAAGTAGCGGGTCCGGGGCGCGCGGCGCCCCGGACCGTCAGCTCTCGTAGGGCTCGACCGGCTCCGGCACCGAGGTGAACGACTCCACGGTGAAGCTCGGCACCCACGAGTTCTGCTCGGTGGCCGACTTCGGCACGACCTGCCCGGTCACCTCGACCCACTGCTCGTCGGCGATCGTGGGCACGTCCCCGGTCAGCTTCACCTTGAGCGGCCGGGCGTCGGCGGCGCAGCACGAGATCGCGAGCCGCGCGACGAACGTGTCACCCTCCGAGCGCAGCATGAAGCCGGTCAGCCTGACCCGGCGGCCGTCGAGCGTGCCGGACTCGTCCCACGCCGTGCGCGTGACGAACTCCGTCATGGACAGCGGGATGACGTCGCCGGACGGCAGCTCGCCCAGCAGGTTGCGGGACCGCTGCGTCTGGTTCGTGTCGGCGGCCGAGTTGACGACGTCGCCGCCCAGCGCGGGCGGCGAGATCAGGAACACCGCCATCACCGGCAGCAGCATCAGCCACGTCGAGCGCGACGAGTGCGAGTGCTCGTGGTCGTGCTCGTCGGCCGCCTTGCCCCGGCGGATGTCCCGGATGATCGCGAACAGCGCGAGGCCGATCATGATCACGCCGGCCGCGACGAGCAGCGGCAGCAGGCTCTTCTGCACGTAGCGCAGGTACAGGCCGGAGAAGCTGATCTTCAGCAGCGCACCGCCGAGCAGGACCAGCAGGATGTTCTGGGTTTCCCGTCTCACAGCAGCACCACTCCCGACACGACGGCGCACAGGATCGCCACCACGAAGGTAGCGGGCGCGAAGCGGAAGGCGAAGGACCTGCCGAACGCACCGGCCTGCAGCGCGATCAGCTTGACGTCGACGGCGGGGCCGACGACGAGGAACACCAGGCGCGGCAGCAGCGGCAGCGCGGAGAACGCCACCGCCACGAACGCGTCGGCCTCCGAGCACAGCGCGAGGATCACGGCCAGGAACGCCATCACGATGACGCCCAGCACGATCTGACCGCCCAGGGTCTGCATCCAGGCGACCGGCACGAACGTCTTGAACGCCGCCGCGAACAGCCCGCCCAGCACCAGGAACCCGCCGGCGTCGACGAGGTCGTGCCGCGCGCTCTCGGCGAACACCACCCACCTGTTGCGGCCCGTGTGGTCCTCCAGGCGCGCCAGCGCGCGTTCGGCGATCCACTCGGCCTTGCCGAAGCGCACCCACAGCCAGCCCATGACCATCGCGGTCAGCAGCGAGCCGGCGAACCGGGCGACGACCATCATCGGGGTGTCGTTGAAGGCCACCGCCGTCGACACCAGCACGATCGGGTTCACCGCGGGCGCCGCCAGCAGGAACGTCAGCGCGACCGCCGGGGCCACGCCCTGCTGCATGAGCCGCCGGGCCACGGGCACCGAGGCGCACTCACAGCCCGGCAGGGCCACGCCCGCGACACCGGCCACGGGCACGGCCAGCGACGTCTTCGACGGCAGCAGCCTGCGCAGGACCGAGGCCGGCACGAACGCCGCGATGGCGCCGGAGATCAGCACGCCCAGCACGAGGAACGGCATGGCCTGCACGCAGATCGCCACGAACACGGTCGACGCGGTGCGCAGCTTCGGCACGTCGAGCAGGTCGACGAGCCGGGACTGGAAGAGCAGTGCGAGAACGAGGATCCCGCACAGCACCTCCAACGACGTGATCTTCAGCCGAGGCCCGCCGGAGCGCCGCTTCGGCGAGCGGATCTCGCCGGTGATCGTCATTCCGCGTCCAGGTCCAGGAGCCTGCGGTACGTGCGCGCCATGCCCTCGCGGATCTCCTCGGGCGACGGCGGCTCGGCGAACTCCGCCTCTTCCTCCTCGAGGTCGTCCTCGTCGTCGAAGTCGACCGGCGTGCCGTTGACGGTCTCGTCGTCGGCGTCCTCCTCGAGGGCGGCTTCGCGCAGCTCCTCGATGGTGGCGCTGACGTCCTCGGCGCTCAGGGCGGGCAGCATCGGCTTCACGATGGCCAGCACGCCGCCCTCGGCGTCGTCCAGGGCCACGGCCTCGGCGAGCGCGACGGCGTGGTCGCGCTCGTACGGGCCGCAGATGAACGAGTCCCAGTCGTCACCGCCCGACGGCTCGAACGTGACGGTCCACGGGAACTCGTTGACGTCCGAGTCCTCTTCCGGCTCGTAAATGATCACGCCACCCATGGAAGGGTCCTTTCTCAAGAAAACCGGGAGAGGAGCTCGCCGCGCACCTGCGACGCGGTCGACACGACCAGCATGAGCAGCGTGCTCAGCGGCTCCGGCTTGAGGCCGTCCGCCGGGAACGCGTAGCGCAGCATGACGTCCGCGCCACGCTCGGAGTGGATCACGCCGAGCGTGCCGAACAGACCCTGACCGGCGCGTTCGGCAACCCACGCGGCCGCTTCGGCCGGCAGGTCCCACGCGACGACGACCGTCAGCGAGAGCACCGTCAGGCCCTCGGCCAGCTCCATGCCCTGCACCGCGCACGGCACGTCACCGTGGCGGAAGCTCAACGCGCCGTCGTCGTCCACGGACACGTCGTGGAACAGCTCCAGCGCCTTGCGCGCGGCCTCCAGGGCCTCACCGCTCGCGTTCACGACGACACCACCTCCTCGCCCGGCTTGTCGACGGCACCGCCGAAGCGCCGGTCGCGACCCGCGAACTTCTCGCAGGCGCGCCACAGGTCGCGGCGGTCGAAGTCCGGCCACAGGATGTCCTGGAACACCATCTCGGCGTACGCGGACTGCCACAGCAGGAAGTTCGAGATGCGCTGCTCGCCCGACGGCCTGATGAACAGGTCGACGTCCGGCATCTCCGGCTGGTAGAGGTGCTTGGCGAGGGTGCGCTCGTCGACCTTGTCCGGGTTGAGCTTCCCGGCGGCGACCAGGCGCGCCACCTCGCGGGCGGCGTCACCGATCTCCGCGCGGCCGCCGTAGTTCACGCACATCACGAGGTTGAGCACGTCGTTCTCGGCCGTGCGGACCTCGGCCTCCTGCAGCTGCTTGATGACGCTGCCCCACAGGCGCGGCGCACGGCCGGCCCAGTGGATGCGCACCCCCATCTCGTCCAGCTCGTCGGTGCGGCGCGCGATCACGTCGCGGTTGAAGTTCATGAGGAAGCGCACCTCCTCGGGGCTGCGCTTCCAGTTCTCCGTGGAGAAGGCGTAGAGGGACAGCCACTTCACGCCCAGCTCGATGGAGCCCTTGGCGACGTCGAGCACGACCTGCTCACCGCGCTTGTGGCCCTCGACCCGCGACAGGCCGCGCTGGTTCGCCCAGCGGCCGTTGCCGTCCATCACGATCGCGATGTGCTGGGGCACCAGGTCGGCGGGGATGTCCGGGGGCGTCGCTCCGGACGGGTGCGGCTCCGGCGGGCGCGGGACGCGCTTCTCACGCTCGGAGCGGCGGCGACGCAGCATTGGACCAGGCATCCTTTCGACCGAAAACCGTTGTCGACTCGCGCCACCCTAGCCGTCCGCCGGCTGTGCCCTCCGCTCGACCAGCGGCAACGAACGCAGCTGCCGTTCGAGGTGCCACTGCAGATGGGCCGCGACCAGCCCACTCGCGTCACGGCGGGCGATGTGCGGGATCTCGTCCACCACGGTCCACTGCCCGTGCAGCAACGCCGACAGCAACGTCAGCGTGTCCTGCGACGGCGACGACGACCCAGCGGGACGGCAGTTCGGGCAGCACGAGCCCCCGGCCTGGATGCTGAACGCCCGGTGCGGACCGGGATCGCCGCACTTCGCGCACTCGTTCACAGCGGGCGCCCAGCCCGCGAACGCCATCGCACGCATCAGGAACGCGTCCAGCAACAACGACGGGTCCCGCTCAACACCCGCCAGCGCCCGGAGGGCCCCCACAACCAGCATGTAGAGCCGCAGCACCGGTTCGCCCTCTTCGGCGGTCAGGCGGTCCGCGGTCTCGACGATCGCGCACGCGGCCGTGTAGCGCTGGTAGTCGTTGACGATCCCCACGCCGAACGCGTCCAGCGTCTGCACCTGCGTGATGATGTCGAGCGTCCGGCCGGGGTGGAACTGCACGTCGACGTGGCAGAACGGCTCCAGCCGCGCACCGAACTTCGACGACGTCTTGCGCACGCCCTTGGCCACGGCGCGGAGCTTGCCGTGGCGCTGGGTCAGGAAGGTGATGATCCGGTCCGCTTCACCGAGCTTCTGCACGCGGAGCACGACGCCGGTGTCGCGGTACAGGTTCGCCATCTGCAGCCCCGCAGCCTAGAAGCCCAGGCGGCGCAGCTGCTTCGGGTCGCGCTGCCAGTCCTTGGCGATCTTGATGTGCAGGTCCAGGTACACCCGGCTGCCCAGCAGCCGCTCGATCTGCTTGCGCGCCGCCGTGCCGACCTGCTTGAGCCGCTCACCCCGGTGCCCCAGGATGATCGCCTTCTGCGACGGCCTCTCCACGAACACGAACGCGTGGATGTCGATCAGGTCGTTCCGGCCCTCGCGCGGCTGCATCTCCTCCACCACCACGGCGATGGAGTGCGGCAGCTCGTCGCGCACGCCCTCCAGCGCGGCCTCGCGGATGAGCTCGGCCACCAGCGTCTGCTCCGGCTCGTCGGTCAGGTCGCCGTCCGGGAACAGCTGGGGGCCCTCCGGCAGCTTGCCCAGCAGCAGGTCGCCCAGCTTGTCGACCTGGAAGCCGTCCACCGCCGAGACCGGGATGATCTCGGCGAACTCCATGACCTTCTGCAGCGCGAGCAGCTGCTCCATCACCTGCTGCTGCGACACCAGGTCCGTCTTCGTCACGATGCCGACGACGGGCGTGCGCTTGGCGACCTTCTCCAGCTCGGCGGCGATGAACTTGTCACCGGGACCGACCTTCTGGTCCGCGGGCACGCAGAAGCCGACCACGTCGACCTCCGACCACGTCTCGCGCACCAGGTCGTTCAGGCGCTGGCCGAGCAGCGTGCGCGGCCGGTGCAGACCCGGCGTGTCGACGAGGACGAGCTGACCGTCCTCGCGGTGCACGATGCCGCGGATCGTGTGGCGGGTCGTCTGCGGCTTGCTGGACGTGATGGCGACCTTCGTGCCCACCAGCGCGTTCGTCAGCGTCGACTTCCCTGCGTTCGGGCGGCCGACGAAGCACGCGAACCCGGAGCGGTAACCATCCATCGGTCCATTGTCCCTCTACCCGCTTCGGGCCGTGCGCTGACCCTCAGACCTGCTCGCGCACCTCACCGGAGGTGTTCGCGAGGAACACCGGACCGGTCGGCGTGAGGTCGCGGACCGCCGCCAGCGACTCCGCGTCCACCGCCGTGTCCTCGGTCACCACGACGGCCGCCTCCAAGCCCTCGGCACCGCTCGACACCGCCGCGGCGACCGCGGCCTGCAGCGCCGTCAGCTTCAACGACGGCAACGAGACCGTGGACGCGTTGTACGTGCGGCCGTCGAGGTCGCGCACCGCCGCGCCCTCCGCCGCGCCGTTGCGCGCACGGACCGAGCGCGCGAGCGTGACGAGCTTGGCGTCCTCGGGATCGATGTCAGTCATCTTCTTCTGTCTCCTTCTGCACGGGACGCACGAGCACAGTGGTGACGCGGATGCGGCCGCGCACGTCCTTGCCGCCCTCCGCCCGCATGCGCAGACCCGCGATCTCCGCCTCGGTGCCGGGCAGCGGCACGCGCCCGAGCCGCTGCGCGAGCAGGCCACCCACGGTCTCGACCTCGTGGTCGTCGAGCTCGGTGCCGAACAGCGCGTCCAGGTCGTCCACCGGCAGGCGCGCGCTGACCCGCACCGCGCCGTCCTCCAGGTGCTCGACCGGCGGCCGGTCGTCGGTGTCGGACTCGTCGGTGATCTCGCCGACGATCTCCTCGAGGATGTCCTCGATGGTCAGCAGGCCCGCGGTGCCGCCGTACTCGTCGACGACGATCGCCATGTGCTTGCGGGAGACCTGCATCTCGCGCAGCAGGTCCGCGATCGGCTTCGAGTCCGGGATGAAGCTCGTCGGGCGCATCAGCTCCGCCACGGTCTTCGGGTCCTCGCCGTCGGCCAGCGTCGCCCGCATCAGGTCCTTGAGGTTCACCACACCGAGCACGTCGTCGACGCTCTCGCCGATCACCGGCAGGCGCGTGTAGCCGGTGCGCAACGACAGCGCGAGCGCCTGCCGCACCGACTTGGCCTGCTCGATCCACACGATCTCCGTGCGCGGCACCATGATCTCGCGCGCGATGGTGTCCCCCAGCTCGAACACCGAGTGGATCATCTCGCGCTCGCCCTCGTCGACGACACCGCGCTCCTGCGCCATGTCGACGAGCTCGCGCAGCTCCACCTCGGAGCTGAACGGGCCCTCGCGGAAGCCCTTGCCGGGCGTGATCGCGTTGCCGATCAGGATCAGCAACTTCGACAGCGGCCCGAGGACCCGGCCGAGCTGCCGGACGGTGCCCGCGGCGAGGAGCGATACCGCATACGGGTGCTGGCGGCCGAGGGTGCGCGGTCCGACGCCGACGAGCACGTACGACACGATGAGCATGCTCAGGCACGAGTACAGGACAGCGAGCCCATCCTCGGCGACGTAGTCGAGGAACACCGTCGTGACCAGCACGGCCGCTGACATCTCGCACGCCAGGCGCAGCAGCAGCAACAGGTTGACGTGCCGCGGCCGGTCGTTGAGCACGTGCAGCAACTGCCCGGTACCCCAGCGCCCCTGCCGTTGCAAGGACTCCACCCGTGCACGTGACACGGTGCCGAGAGCGGCATCCACACACGCGAACAGACCGGCGGCCAGAACGAGCACAACGGCCAGCACGATCACACTGGCAGGGTTCGCGCTCATGATCCAGTTTCTCTAGGGGGACTTCAGACTTCTTCGTTCTTCTCGTCGAGCCCGACCGCGCCGAGCACCTTGTCGTCGGCGCTGCGCTGGTGCGCGGCCCGCTGGGCCTCGTCACGCGCGGTGCGGAAGTCCGCGAGGATGCGGTTCTGCAGGGTGAACATCTCGCGTTCCTCAGCGGGCTCGGCGTGGTCGTAGCCGAGCAGGTGCAGCACGCCGTGCACCGTCAGCAGGTGCAGCTCGTCCAGCAGGCTGTGACCGGCCTTCTTGGCCTGGTCCTTGGCGAACGCGGGGCACAGCACGATGTCCCCGAGCAGCGCGGGACCGAGCCCCGCGGCGTCGGGCCGGCGCGCGGAGTCCAGCTCGTCCATGGGGAAGGCCATGACGTCCGTCGGACCCGGCAGGTCCATCCAGCGCTCGTGCAGGTCCGCCATCACGTCCAGCTCGACGAGGAGGACGGACAGCTCGGCCAGCGGGCTCACGCCCATGCGGTCCAGCGCGAAGCGGGCGGCGGAGACGATGGAACCCTCGTCGACCCCGACACCCGACTCGTTGGCGATCTCGATGCTCACGGCGCCTATCGTCCCCGCCGCTGGTTCCCCCGCCTTGCACCGGGTCCGTGGTGCTGCGTGTTCTGGTCGATCGCGTCCTGCTGGACATGCCACTTGTCGTACGCGTCGACGATGTCGCCGACCAGGCGGTGGCGCACCACGTCCTGGCTGGTCAGCTCCGAGAAGTGCACGTCCTCGACGCCGTCGAGGATGTCCCGCACGACCCGCAGGCCGCTGCGCTGGCCGCCCGGGAGGTCGACCTGGGTCGTGTCGCCCGTCACCACCATCTTGGAGCCGAAGCCCAGCCGGGTGAGGAACATCTTCATCTGCTCGGGCGTGGTGTTCTGCGCCTCGTCGAGGATGATGAACGCGTCGTTCAACGACCGGCCGCGCATGAACGCCAGGGGCGCCACCTCGATCGTCCCCGCCTGCGTGAGGCGCGGGATCGACTCCGGGTCGACCATGTCGTGCAGCGCGTCGTACAGCGGGCGCAGGTACGGGTCGATCTTCTCGTAGAGCGTGCCGGGCAGGTAGCCCAGCCGCTCGCCCGCCTCGACGGCCGGACGGGTGAGGATGATGCGGTTGACCTGCTTGGACTGCAGCGCCTGCACGGCCTTGGCCATGGCGAGGTAGGTCTTGCCGGTGCCGGCGGGACCGATGCCGAACACGATCGTGTTCTTGTCGATGGCGTCGACGTAGTGCTTCTGGTTCAGCGTCTTCGGCCTGATCGTGCGGCCTCGGCGGCTCACGATGTCGAGGCTCAGGACCTCCGCGGGCGACTCGACGTCGGTCTCGCTCAGCATCGCGACGATGCGGCGGACGGCGTTCTGGTCGATCACCTGGCCGCGGCTCGCGAGGGTGATGAGCTCGGAGAAGACGCGTTCGGCGAAGGCCACGTCGGCGGGGTCGCCGGACAAGGTGATCTCGTTCCCGCGCACGTGCACGTCGGCGTCGAGCAGTTCCTCCGCGAGCCGGAGGTTCTCGTCGCGCGACCCGAGCAGCGTGAGCACCGCACCTTCCGGCACGGCGAACCGGGACTGACCTTCCTTGTTGCTCTGCTGTGTTTCTTCGGCCACGTGGCCCCGGCCTGCTTCCTGTCGCTCGGATCTGGTGGCGTCGATGCTAGTCCGGCCGAAAATGGGTGGCTACCGCTTTGCTCACCGTGTGTGCTCATCGACCGTGGAGATTCGCAGGCTTGGCGTTGACGACGTACCCGAGTGCATGAAGCTCATCACGGACCGCGGCTGGACCTGGACGCCCGCGCAGTGGGAGATGATGCTCGCCCTCGGGCCCGGCTACGGCGCCTTCGACTCGTCCGGGCTGCTCGGCACGGCGTTGACGACGCCTTATCCCGAGATGCAGGCGATCAGCGGCGTTCTGGTGGCGTCCTGGGCGGAGCGCCGGGGCATCGGCACGCGGCTGATGGCGAGGACGCTGGAGGTCAGTCCGTCGGTTCTGTACGCGACGGCGACGGGGGAACCGTTGTACGCCCGGCTCGGCTTTCACCCGGTCGGGGCATCGGTCTCCTACCACGGCGTGTTCACCGGTTCCGCTCCCGGCGTGTCGCGGCCGGGCACGCCCTCGGACGTCCCGGTCCTCGCCGGGCTCGACCGCGAGGTCAGCGGGTACACGCGGCCCGCGCTCTGGGACCGGCTGCTCGACCCGTCGTCGCCGTACGACGTGCTGGTGTCGGACTCCGCCGTGGTCGCCACCAGGCCGAACCCCACCGGCGTCACGATCGGGCCGCTGATCGCGCCGGACGCCGCGGCCGCCTGCGAGTTGCTCGCGGACGTGACGGCCGGTCGTGGCGACGTCCGGGTGGACACCGGCAGCGCCGACGTGGCCGCGTTCCTGCTGGGGAACGGCTTCGGCAAGATCGAGGGCGGCTGCACGCTGATGGTGCACGGCGCCGCGAACGTGCCGGGTGACCGCGCGCGCTACTTCGCGCCCGCCTCACACGCGCTCGGATGACCCCGGGGGACCTGTGGAACTGCGCAGACTGACGAAGGACGACATCAGCGCGTGCTCCGACCTGGCCGAGAGCCGGTCGTGGCCGCGCGAGGAGAGCAAGTGGGAGTTCCTGCTCGCGCACGGCGAGGGCTGGGGGCTGTTCGACGAGCAGGGTCTCGTCGGTACGACGATCGTGACGCACTACCCGGAGCTGGCGTCGATCAGCATGGTGCTGGTCGACGAACGCGCGGCGCGGCAGGGGCACGCCCGCCGACTGGTGTCGCACGTGCTGGACACGGGTGTCTCGACGTTGTTCGCGACGGAGATGGGTCGTCCGCTGTACGAGCAGCTGGGCTTCCACGCCGTCGGCTTCACCGACATCCACGCGGGCACGTTCACGGGACCGGCGGCCGGTGTGTCGCGTCTCGCCGCGGAGGCGGACCTCGACGACGTGGTCGCGCTCGACACGAAGGTCACCGGCATCACGCGGCCGTACCTGTGGGAGTGGTTGCTGAGGATGGGCACCATCCGGATCTCCGACCACGGCGTCGCGGGCACGTGGCGGGTCCGCACCCAGCGGATGCTCATCGGGCCGGTCATCGCGGACACGCCGGCGGACACGTGCGCGCTCATCGCCGACTGCGCCGCGGGTGTCCCGAGCGTGCGCGTCGACGTGCACGACCCGGAGGTGATCGCATTCGTCCGCGCGAACGGGATGGAGTCGTGGGGCGAGGCCACCTGGATGGTCAGGGGCGCGGAGCAGCTCCCCGGTGACCGCGCCCGCTACCGCGCTCCCCTGCTGCAGGCGCTGGGTTAGAGGCGCCGGCCGCCCAGCAGGTGCAGGTGGGCGTGGAACACCTCCTGCCCGCTGTCCGGTCCGGTGTTGAACAGCAGCCGGTAGCCCGACTCGGCGACGCCCTCGGCCTCGGCGACCTGCTTCGCGGCGGCGAAGAGGTCGCCGAGCTGGTCACCGTCGAGGTCGACGGCGTTCGGCACGTGCTCGCGCGGGATGAGCAGCACGTGCACGGGTGCTTTGGGCTGGATGTCGCGGAACGCGAGCGTCGTCTTGGTCTCGTGCACGACGGTCGCGGGGACCTCACCGCCGACGATGCGGCAGAACAAACAGGACATGCCCCGACGCTAGGCGAAGATGCGGTCGAGCTGCTCGTCGACGGCCTCGACCACGTCCTCGGCGGTGAGCTCGTCGGGCCCGAGCGCGTGGTGGATGTTGAGGCCGTCGACCAGCGCGACGAGGCGCCGGGCGGCCTTGATCGGCACGACGCCGTCACGCAGCTCACCGGCTTCCTGCGCCGCCGTGAGCACCTGTGCGATCCCGTCGTACAGCTCGCGTGTGCCGCGGCGCTCCAGCTCGTGCAACGTCGGTTCGACCATCGCCCGCGGGAGGAACGACAGCAGCACCGCGGCCTCCGTCCGGCGTTCGTCGTCCACCGCCAGCATCTCGTGGGCGAGGGCCCGCACCACCTCGCGGTGGCCGGCGGTGGTGTCGATCCGCTCCAGCCGTGCGAGGAACCGCCGGTACGCGAGCTCCATCGCGAACCCCAGCAACGCGTTCTGCGTCGGGAAGTAGTGCCGCAGGGACCCGCTCGACCACCCGGACTCCACTGCCACGGCGCGCACCGAGGCGTGGCCGATGCCGTCGCGCCGCACGATGCGCCACACCGCCTCGGCGAGCTCGCGGCGGCGTTGCTCGTGGTCGACAACCTTGGGCACAGGCCTTTTCTAGCAGTCGCGGGCGAGCCCGCGGACAGCCGTCCGGCACCGCTCCCAGGCCTCGGTCCCCGGCGTGATCACGTCCATGTGCCCGGCTCCTCCGACGACCACGAGCTCGGCCTGCGGCTCGGCGGCGCAGAACGCGGCGGACTGCTCGACGGGCACGTCCTCGTCGCGGTCGCCGTGCACGCAGACGACCGGTTTGCCGATGGGGATCAGCGCGGTCGGCGAGGCCTCGGCGAACTGCTCCTCGGTGCACAGCTCGAGCGCCCGCGGCGTGATGTGGCGGGTGAAGTCCAGCACCGCCGCCTGGGCGACCGCCCCGGCCACGCGCGCGCTGTTCTTGGCCGCCCACACGGCGAGGTGGCCGCCCGCGCTGTGGCCGAGCGTCACGACGGGCCCGAGGTCGACGGCGTCGATGGCGGCGAGGACGTCCTGCCCGGTCTGCGGCCATCCCCCGCCGCCGCTCACCCGGCGGTACTCGATGTTCCAGACGGCGAACCCGTCGGCGACGAGCACCTCGGCGAGCGGCCGGCCGAGTTCGAGGCCGTAGCGCTGGTGCCAAAAACCACCGTGAATGACGACAACGGCACCCTGGGCAACACCGTTCGGAAGGGAAAGCTCGCCGAACTGACTGGGGTGGTCACCGTAAGCAATTCTCTGCACACGCAGAAAGTACGGGAAAAAGGCGCCGCCGAACTTGTCGGACCTCGTGAGTACGTTGAAACGCAGGGGTTCCCAGTCAGGGGGTACCCCTGCGAAAGCGTGCCCGCACGCGTGCGTGAAGGTCTGCGGCGCGATCCGGGAGCCGGAACTCAAAGACGGCAACACAGTCCGAGATACTGCTGCCCAAGCCCGTGACCTGCACTGAGAGCCACCACGCGGTGGCTCATCACATCAACCTTGCACGTCACACGAAGTCTTCGAGCCCCGAAAACAAAAGGGGCGCCTCGCGGTCCGAAGCCTGGGGGTCGCTTCGCCGCGAGGCGCCGACGCCGGACCGAGGGGGGAGGTGTCCGGCGAGTCCTTTGTCAGAAGGCCCAATCGTCTACTCCGTTTCCGGATAGACCAATCAGCCCCTCTGCCATCCAGGGTAACCCCACCCGCCTGGGAATCGCTACATCTTCCGTCAAGCCAATCCATCCGGTGTTCATCTTCGGAGTGATCGGGGTCACCACCGGGACGTGAGTACCCCAAGCGCGCCGAGAGCAACCGCGGCGGCGGTGGATGCACGCAGAACGGTTGGACCCAATCGGACGATCCGGGCACCCGAAGATCGCAAGGTGTCGAGCTCCTCCTGCGTGATCCCGCCCTCGGGACCGACGACGAGCAGCACGTCTCCGGACGCGGGCAGCTCGATGTCGGCGAGCCGCTCGGTGGCGCTTTCGTGCAACACGAGCGTCAGCGCCGAGGACGACACGCGATGGGCGAGCTGTGTCGTGCTCACGGGCTCGTCGACCGACGGCACCCGCGAGCGCCGGGCCTGCTTCGCCGCCTCGCGGACCGTGGACCGCCAGCGCCCCAGCGCCTTCGCGCCGCGCGGGCCGTCCTCCCACTTCGTGATGCACCGGGAGGCGCGCCACGGCACCACACCGTCCACACCGGCCTCGGTGGCCAGTTCGACGGCGAGCTCGCCCCGGTCGCCCTTCACCAGCGCCTGCGCGAGCACGACGCGCGGCGACGGTTCGGGCTCGACCCAGCGCTCGAGCACGCGCAGCGACAGCTCGGCGCGGTCCACCGCCGTCACCGAGCACCGCACCTGCGTGCCGGAGCCGTCGGACAGCACGAGCTCCTCACCGACGCGCAGCCGCTTGACCGTCGCGGCGTGCCGGCCTTCCGGGCCGTCCAGCACGAACTCCTCGCCGGACGGCAGCGCCTCGACGAGGAAGACCGGCAGGGTCACCGGTTGCCGCGTGAGGCCCGCAGGCGGGAGAACAGCCCGCCGCCGCCCTTGCCGTTGTGCGACAACGACGGTTCGCTCTCACCGCGCAGCTCGGCCAGATCGCGCAGCAGCGAGGCCTGCGCCGCGTCGAGCTTCGTCGGGACGACGACCTCGAGGTGCACGTGCAGGTCGCCACGACCGTCGACGCGGCCGGTGGAGCGCAGCTTCGGCATGCCGCGGCCCGTGAGCACGAGCTGCGTGTTCGGCTGCGTGCCGGGCTCGATCTGCAGCTCTTCCTCGCCGTCGAGCGTCTTCAGCGGCAACGTGGCGCCCAGGGCGGCCGTCGTCATCGGGATCTGCACGACGCAGTGCAGGTCGGAGCCGTCGCGTTCGAAGATCTCGTGCGGGTGCTCCTCGACCTCGACGTAGAGGTCGCCGGCCGGGCCACCGCCGGGGCCGACCTCGCCCTGGCCCGCGAGGCGCACGCGCATGCCCTCGGCGACACCGGCGGGGATGTTCACGGAGATCGTGCGGCGCGACCGCGTGCGGCCGTCACCGGCGCACTGCTGGCACGGGTCGGGGATGACCTCGCCGTAGCCGCGGCAGACCGGGCACGGGCGCGACGTCACGACCTGGCCGAGGAACGAGCGCTGCACCGACTGGACCTCGCCGCGGCCGTGGCACGTGTCGCACTGGACGGGCTTGGAGTCGTTCTGCGTGCCCGCGCCGTGGCAGCGGTCGCAGAGGATCGCCGTGTCGACCGTCAGCTCGCGCGTGGCACCCGCCGCGCACTCCTCCAGCGTCATGTCGAGCCGGATGAGCGCGTCGGAACCGGGCTGCACGCGGCTGCGCGGCCCGCGGCCACCACCGGACGTCGCTCCGAAGAACGCGTCCATGATGTCGCCGAGACCGAAGCCGGAGAACGGGTCACCGCCGGCGCGGCCACCGCCGCCCGAGTCGAGGGGGTCGCCACCCAGGTCGACGACGCGGCGCTTCTCGGGGTTCGACAACACCTCGTAGGCGGCCGTCACCTCCTTGAAGCGGGCCTCCTCGTTGGGATTGACGTCCGGGTGCAGCTGCCTCGCGAGCTTGCGATAGGCGCGCTTGATCTCATCCTGTGTCGCGTTCTGCGAAACACCGAGGATGCCGTAGTAATCCCTGGCCACCTTGTTCGCTTTCGTGTTCATCTTTCAGATCAAAGTCCTGGTTCAACGACCGGTCAGGATCTCACCGACGTAGTTGGCGACCGCACGCACGGCCGCCATGTTTCCGGGGTAGTCCATGCGTGTCGGTCCGACGACGCCGAGGCCACCGAGGGGGTTGTCGCGGCTGCCGTAGCCGATGGACACCACGGAGGTGCTGCGCATCTCGGCCGCCTCGTTCTCCTCACCGATGCGCACGAGCACACGACCGGGATCGCGGCTCGCGGCGAGCAGCTTGAGCACGACGACCTGTTCCTCGAGCGCCTCCAGCACCTGCCGGAGCGAGCCGGGGAAGTCCGTGATGTTGCGCGTGAGGTTGGCGGTGCCGCCGAGCACGAGCCGTTCCTCGGGGTGCTCCACCAGTGTCTCGATCAGCACGGTGGCCACCCGCAGCATCGGGTCGCGCAGGGTCGTCGGCACCTCGTCGGGCAGTTCGGCGACCTTGGCACTGGCGTCGGCCAGCCGCTGCCCCGCCATCGCCTGGTTCAGCACACCGCGCAACTGAGCCGTGTGCTCCTCGCTGATCACATCGCCCAGCTCGACGATCCGCTGGTCGACGCGGCCGGTGTCGGTGATCAGCACCAGCATCAGCCGCGACGGCGTGATCGGCAGCACCTCCAGGTGGCGCACGGCCGCGCGGGACAGCGTCGGCACCTGGATCACCGCCACCTGCCGGGTGAGCTGCGCGAGCAACCGCACGCTGCGGCGCATCACGTCGTCGAGGTCGAGCGCCCCGTCCAGGAAGCTGCGGATCGCCCGCTTCTCCGCCTGCGAGAGCGGCTTGACCTCGCTCAGCTTGTCGACGAAGAGCCGGTACCCCTTGTCCGTGGGCACGCGCCCGGCGCTGGTGTGCGGCTGGGCGATGTAGCCCTCGTCCTCCAGCGCCGCCATGTCGTTGCGCACCGTCGCGCTCGACACACCCAGGTTGTGCCGCTCCACCAGGGCCTTCGACCCGACGGGCTCCTGGTTGGACACGTAGTCGGCGACTATGGCGCGCAGCACCTCGAACCGACGCTCATCGGCGTTCACCGCTGTTCACCTCCGTGTCCACTACCCCCGAGTTTACCCAGCCGGATTCGTGACCGGTGCCCGCTCCGAGGTCCTGCTCGATCGAGGCTCCGGTTTTTGTCGGTGGTGCTCGCTAGGGTCCAAACGTGGGCAACGTGGTGTGGCTCCGGCCACCTGATGAGGACGGTCCGGCACCGGGGAGGGCGTGCCTGGTCCACAGCGAGGACGAGTGGTGGGAGGGCACCGTCGTCTGGGAGGAGGCCCGGCGGGCGGACGGGTTGTGGTGGGGCACCGCGACCTACCGCAAGCGCGGGCAGGTCGTCGTCGAGGTGTTCAGCCAGCACGACCTGCGCGCTCGCTGAACCGGGAGGTCAGGGCAGCAGGCGGCGCACGACGGCGTCGGCCAGCAGGCGGCCCCGGTCCGTCAGCACGCAGCGGTCGTCGTGCGGCTCGAGCAGGCCGTCGGCGATCGCCTGCTTCGCCTCCTCGCGGCCCGCGTCGTCCAGCACGTCCATCGGCAGGCCGGAGGCGAGGCGCAGTTCCAGCAGCACCCGTTCCACGCGCTGGTCCTCGGCGGACAGCACCTCGCGACCGGCGGCCGGGGACGCGCCCGAAGCGAGTAGCGACGAGTAGCGGGCCGGGTGCTTCACGTTCCAGAAGCGCACGCCGCCGACGTGGCTGTGGGCACCGGGGCCGAAGCCCCACCAGTCGGCGCCCTTCCAGTACAGGACGTTGTGCCGGCACCGGGCGGCATCGGAGGTGGCCCAGTTGGAGACCTCGTACCAGGAGAAGCCGGCGCCCGAGAGCACCGAGTCGACCATCTCGTACGACGAGGCGAGCACGTCGTCGTCCGGCATCGGCAGGTCGCCGCGGCGGATGCGGCGGGCCAGGCCGGTGCCGTCCTCCACGATCAACGCGTAGGCGGACACGTGGTCGACGCCCGCGGCCAGCACGGCGTCCAGGGAGGCGGCCAGGTCCGAGGGCCGCTCCCCCGGCGTGCCGTAGATGAGGTCGAGGTTCACGTGCTCGAAGCCGGCCGTACGGGCCTCGCGTGCGGCATCGACCGGACGGCCGGGCGTGTGTTTGCGGTCCAGCACCTGCAACACGTGCCGTGCGGCGGATTGCATTCCCAGGGACACACGGGTGTAGCCGGAGGCGAGGATGCCCTCGAAGAACGGAGGTGAGGTCGACTCCGGGTTCGACTCCGTCGTCACCTCGGCGCCGGGCGCGAGGCCGAACGACTGGCGCACGGCGTCGAGCACGTCGCCCAGGCCGGAGGCGCCCAGCAACGACGGCGTGCCGCCGCCGACGAACACCGTCTCGGCCTGGACGGGGGTGCCGAGGACGGACGCGGCCAGGTCCAGTTCGCGGCGCAGGCCCTCCAGCCACGACTCGGGTGACGCGGAGGTGCCGAGTTCGCCGGGCGTGTAGGTGTTGAAGTCGCAGTAGCCGCAACGGGTCGCGCAGAACGGCACGTGCACGTAGATGCCGAAGGGGCGTGAGCCGACACCGGCGACGGCAGAAGGGGGAGCGAACCGTCGGCGGGCGCGGGCTCGCCATCGGGCAAAGCGGAGGGCATGACTCCCAGTGTCCCCTACACGCCCCTAATGGCGGTGTTCGACCAGGGGAAGTGTCTGTCGGTGACAGAGATATCACGGAGTGAAACCAGCCTAGGATGTCAACTCCCCCTCGTCAATCCCAGCATTCGGTTGGCGGTGGACCACGCTCTGGACGGCATGCACACTGAGGTCATGCATTCGACTGGAGTCCGCCTCGTGGCCCGCCGCCACGTCGACTTCCGTCGTGTCTCCAGCGCGATGTGCCGTCGTTCGGCCTGACCGCGCGCTGATTTGTTCCCGTCGGCGCCCGGCGCGCTGACGACGCCCCCACCACAAGCACCTCCGGGCTCGCACGCGCACCGAGCGCCTCGAAACCCCGGAGGATGGCGATGGTCCCGCCGCAGACGTCACCGCGCGCGAAGCAGCGTCGCGGCGAGGGGCAGTGGGCGCTCGGTTACCGAGAGCCGCTGAACCCCAACGAGCGGAGCAAGAAGGACGACAACCCGCTCAACGTCCGCACCCGCATCGAGAACATCTACGCCCACGGCGGTTTCGACTCCATCGACCCGGCGGACCTGCGCGGGCGGTTCCGCTGGTACGGCCTCTACACCCAGCGCAAGCCCGGCATCGACGGCGGCCGCACCGCCACGCTCGAGCCGGAGGAGCTGGACGACGAGTTCTTCATGATGCGGGTGCGCAGCGACGGCGGGGCGCTGACCACGCGGCAGCTCGAGGTCCTCGGCGAGATCTCGCAGACCTATGCGCGCGACACCGCGGACATCACCGACCGGCAGAACATCCAGTACCACTGGATCCGGATCGAGGACGTCCCCACGATCTGGCAGAAGCTCGAAGCCGTCGGCCTCACGACGATGGAGGCGTGCGGCGACAGCCCACGCGTCATCCTCGGCTCGCCGGTCGCGGGCATCTCGCAGGACGAGGTGGTCAACGGCCAGCCGGCGATCGACACGATCCTCGAGCGCTACATCGGCGACCCGCGCTTCTCCAACCTGCCGCGCAAGTTCAAGACCGCCATCTCCGGGCTGCAGGACGTCGCGCACGAGATCCACGACATCGCGTTCGTCGGCGTGCACCACCCCGAGCACGGGCCCGGCTTCGACCTCTGGGTCGGTGGCGGCCTGTCCACGAACCCCATGCTGGGCAAGCGGTTGGGCGCGTGGGTGCCGCTCGACGAGGTCCCGGACGTGTGGGAGGCGGTCATCTCCGTCTTCCGCGACTACGGCTACCGCCGCCTGCGCCACCGCGCGCGCATCAAGTTCCTCGTCGCCGACTGGGGCCCGGAGAAGTTCCGCCAGGTCGTCGAGGACGAGTACCTCAAGCGCAAGATGATCGACGGCCCGGCGCCCGAGGTGCTGGACCAGCAGCTCGACCACATCGGCGTGCACAAGCAGAAGGACGGCCTGTTCTACGTCGGCGCCGCGCCCGTCGCGGGCCGCGTGTCCGGGTCGATCCTGGTCGAGGTCGCGAAGTACGCCGAACGGGCGGGCTCGAACCGCGTCCGCTTCACGCCGCAGCAGAAGATCATCGTGCTGGACGTGCCCGAGGCCGAGATCCCGGCGCTCAAGAGCGACCTCGCGAAGCTCGGCCTGCAGGTCGACCCGTCGCCGTGGCGCCGGGGCATCATGGCCTGCACCGGCATCGAGTTCTGCAAGCTCGCGATCGTCGAGACCAAGGCGCGCGCCCTCGACCTCGTGACGCAGCTCGAGGCGAACCTCAAGGACATCGTCGACGGCGTCACGGCGCCGATCACCGTGCACATCAACGGCTGCCCCAACTCCTGCGCCCGCATCCAGACCGCGGACATCGGGCTGAAGGGCCAGATCGTCACCGACGACGCGGGCAACCAGGTCGAGGGCTTCCAGGTGCACCTCGGCGGCGGCCTCGGCCTCGACGCCGGCTTCGGCCGCAAGCTGCGCGGCCACAAGGTCACCGCGGCCGAGCTGCCCGAGTACGTCGAGCGCGTGGTGCGGAACTTCGTCGCCCAGCGGGAGACCGACGAGCGGTTCGCCCAGTGGGTCGCCCGCGCGGAAGAGGGTTCGCTGCGATGAGTGAACGCGCGACGCCGTTCTACTGCCCCTACTGCGGTGACGAGGACCTCCGGCCGCAGGAGGAACCCGGCTACGCGTGGCTGTGCACCGGGTGCCGCCGCGTCTTCAAGGTCTCGTTCGTCGGTCTCAACCTGCCGCAGGAGGTGAAGAAGTGAGCGATCTCAAGGAAGACCTCAAGATCGTCGCCGACGCCGCGCAGGAGGAGCTGGCCGGCGCCTCGGCGATCGAGGCCCTGGAGTGGACGGCCCGCACGTTCGGCGACAGCTACATCGTCGCGTCGAACATGCAGGACGCCGTCCTGATCGATCTCGCAGCACAGGTGAAGCCGAACTTCGACGTGCTGTTCCTGGAAACCGGCTACCACTTCCCGGAGACCATCGGCGTGCGCGACGCCGTCGGTGTCGTCTACCCGGACGTGCGGATCGTCAACGCCGCCGCCGAGCAGTCGGTGGAGGAGCAGGAACGCGAGTTCGGCCTGCTGTACCGGTCGGACCCGGCGCAGTGCTGCAACCTGCGGAAGGTCGTGCCGCTGCGCCGCGAGCTCGCGAAGTACGACGCGTGGGTCACCGGTGTGCGCCGCGTCGACGCCCCGACCAGGGCGAACACGCCGATCGTGCAGTGGGACGAGCGCAACGGCCTGGTGAAGATCAACCCGATCGCGCCGTGGAGCGACGAGGAGTTCAACGCCTACATCCGCGAGAAGGGGATCCTCGAGAACCTGTTGGTGCAGGAGGGATACCCCTCCATCGGCTGTCTGCCGTGCACCGCCAAGCCGTTGCCTGGCCAGGACGCGCGCAGCGGCCGGTGGGCCGGTCAGTCGAAGACGGAATGTGGGTTGCACGGATGACTCTCGCGCTGGACACGTTGGGGCGCCTCGAATCCGAGGCCATTCACATCTTCCGCGAGGTCGCGGGCGAGTTCGACCGGCCGGTGATCCTCTTCTCCGCCGGCAAGGACTCGACGCTGCTGCTGCACCTCGCGATCAAGGCGTTCTACCCGGCGCCGGTGCCGTTCCCGCTGCTGCACGTCGACACCGGGCACAACTTCGACGAGGTCATCGAGTTCCGCGACCGCGTCGTCGCGCAGCACGGTCTGCGCCTGGAGGTCGCGAAGGTCCAGGACTGGATCGACGACGGCCGCCTCGAGGAGCGCCCCGACGGCACGCGCAACCCGTTGCAGACCGTCCCGCTGCTGGACTCGATCACCCAGCACAGGTTCGACGCGGTCTTCGGCGGCGGACGCCGGGACGAGGAACGCGCCCGCGCCAAGGAACGGATCTTCAGCCTGCGCACGGCGTTCGGCCAGTGGGACCCGAAGCGCCAGCGCCCCGAGCTGTGGAACCTCTACAACGGCCGGCACCGCGCCGGTGAGCACGTCCGCGTGTTCCCGCTGTCCAACTGGACCGAGCTCGACGTGTGGAACTACATCGAGCGCGAGGGCATCGAGCTGCCGGACATCTACTACTCGCACGAGCGCGAGGTGTTCCTGCGCGACGGCATGTGGCTCGCGGAGGGCCCGTGGGGCAAGGCGCGCGAGGGCGAGACGCTGGTGCGCAAGACGGTTCGCTACCGCACGGTCGGCGACGGCTCCTGCACGGGCGCCGTCGAGTCCGACGCCGCCGACATCCACGCGGTGATCGCCGAGGTCGCCGCGTCACGGCTGACCGAGCGCGGCGCCACGCGGGCCGACGACCGGTTGTCCGAGGCCGCCATGGAAGACCGCAAGCGGGAGGGCTACTTCTAGATGAGCGACCTGTTGAGGCTGGCCACCGCGGGCAGCGTGGACGACGGCAAGTCCACGCTCGTCGGCAGGCTGCTCTACGACACCAAGTCCGTGCTCGCGGACACGCTCGACGCCGTGCACCGCGCGAGCGCCGACCGCGGTCTGGCGACCCCCGACCTGTCGTTGCTGGTCGACGGCCTGCGTTCGGAGCGCGAGCAGGGCATCACGATCGACGTGGCGTACCGCTACTTCGCGACGCCCAAGCGGTCGTTCGTGCTCGCGGACACCCCCGGCCACGTGCAGTACACCCGCAACACCGTCACGGGCGCGTCCACCGCGCAGCTGGCGGTCCTGCTCGTCGACGCGCGCAAGGGCGTCATCGAGCAGACCCGGCGGCACGCGGCGGTTCTCGCGCTGCTGGGCGTGCCGCGGCTCGTCCTGGCGGTCAACAAGATCGACCTCGTGGACTACGACGAGGTGACGTTCTCCCGCATCGCCAAGGAGTTCACCGCCCACGCCACGGCCTTGGGCTACACCGAGGACTCGGTGGTCGAGATCCCGGTGTCGGCGCTGACGGGCGACAACGTCGTGGAGAAGTCGGCGAACACGCCGTGGTACTCCGGCCCCACGCTGCTGGAGCACCTGGAGACCGTGCCGGTCGAGCCCGACCCGCACGACGCGCCGTTCCGCTTCCCGGTGCAGTACGTGATCCGCCCGCGCACGGCCGAGCACCTCGACTACCGGGGCTACGCCGGTCTGATCGCGGCCGGCACGGTCAAGCCGGGCGACGAGGTCGTCGTGCTGCCCTCCGGCCGCCGCTCGACGGTCACGAGGATCGACACGGCGGACGGCGAACTGGCGGAGGCGGCGGCCGGCCAGTCCGTGACGCTGCTGCTGGCGGACGACATCGACATCTCCCGCGGCGACCTGATCTCGGTGGCGGACAACGAGCCCAACGTCACCGACGAACTGGACGCCACCCTCTGCTGGCTCGCGGAGAAGCCCCTGCGACCCGGCGCCCGGGTCCTCGTCAAGCACGGCACGCGCACCGTGCAGGCGATGGTCACCGACCTGCGCGACCGCTTCGACGAGCAGAGGCTGTCCAGTGTGGACAGCCCTGGCTCGTTGGAGCTCAACGAGATCGGCCGAGTGGTTCTGCGCCTGGCAGAGCCCGTTCCGCTGGACGACTACAGCTTCAGCCGGCGCACCGGGTCCTTCCTGGTGATCGACGCGAGCGACGGTTCCACGCTCGCGGCCGGGCTGGTCGGGGCTCCGCTGCCGCTGCTGGAGAACGGCGTGGAGAGCTGTAGCGGGGGTGGCGAGAACGCCACCCCGGACAACCACGCCCTCATCTCCCCCGGTCCCTGAAAGGCCAGACTTCCGTGAACCTCAAGCCCGCCCTTGCCGTCGCTCTGATCGCACTGACAGCCATCTCCGGTTGCAGCCGCGCCGGAACCTCCGAGACTCCCGCCGCCGAGTCCAAGGGCGCCGCCGCCGAGGTCCGCCTCGGGTACTTCCCGAACGTCACGCACGCCGCCGCGCTGATCGGCGTCGAGAAGGAGCTGTTCAAGTCCGAGCTCGGCGGCACCAAGCTCACCACCCAGACGTTCAACGCCGGCCCCGACGAGGTCAACGCGCTGCTGGGCGAGTCCCTCGACATCGGCTACATCGGGTCCGGGCCCGCCATCAACGCGTACTCGAAGTCCAAGGGCGAGGCCGTGCGCCTGATCGCCGGCGCCACGTCCGGGGGCGCGCAGCTGGTGACCAAGCCCGAGATCAACTCGGTCGAGGACCTCAAGGGCAAGACCATCGCGACGCCGCAGCTCGGCAACACCCAGGACGTCGCGTTGAAGAAGTACCTGGCGGAGAAGGGCCTCACCGGTCAGGTCACCGTCACCAACGTGGAGAACGCCGCGTCGCTCGACCTGTTCAAGAAGGGCGACATCGCCGCCACGTGGTCGCCGCAGCCCTGGTCGGCGCGCATCGTCGCCGAGGCGGGCGGCAAGGTGCTGCTGGACGAGAAGACGCTGTGGGAGGGCGGGGGCTTCCCGACCACGGTGATCATCGTGCGGACGAAGTTCCTCCAGGAGCACCCGGAGACGGTCGAGGCCGTGCTCAAGGCCCACGTCGCGGCCATCGACTGGGCCAAGGCGAACCCCGGCGAGGCGAAGAAGACGGTCAACGCCGCGCTGGAGAAGCTCACGTCCAAGAAGCTCGGCGACAAGATCCTCGACGCCGCCTGGGACAACATCGAGCTGACCACGGACGCGCAGGCCAAGCACTTCCCGCAGCTCGCGAAGGACGCCGTGACGGCGGGCGTGGCCAAGGAGGCCGCTGACGTCGCGGGGTACGCCGACTTCACGTTGCTGAACAAGGTTCTCCAGGCGCAGGGCAAGCCGCAGGTGCAAGCAGCCGGTCTGGACAAGAAGTAACTCTGCCGAGGGGACACGGACATGACCGCCACGCTCGAGACCACTGTTTCGTCCACTGTGGATGCTGCCGTTGAACTGGCCGGGATCCGCAAGGTGTTCGGCCACGGCAGCTCGGCCGTGGTGGCGCTCGACGGCGTCGACCTCAAGGTCAAGCCGGGGGAGTTCGTGTGCCTCCTCGGCGCGTCGGGCTGCGGCAAGAGCACGCTGCTGAACATCGTCGCGGGCCTCGACGGCGCGACGGCGGGCGAGTTGCAGGTCAACACCTCGCGCCCGGCCGTGATGTTCCAGGAGCCGGCGCTCATGCCGTGGCTCACCGCCCAGCGCAACGTCGAGCTGGCGCTGCGCTTCGCCGGCGTGGGCCGTCTGGCCCGCAAGCGCCGCGCGCTGGAGCTGCTGGAGCTCGTGCGGCTCGGCGACGTCGCGGACAAGCGTCCGCACGAGCTCTCCGGCGGTATGCGCCAGCGCGTGGCACTGGCCCGCGCGCTGGCCTCCACCACCGTGTCCGCGGACGGCTCCCCCGCCCTGCTGCTGATGGACGAGCCGTTCGCCGCGCTCGACGCCATCACCCGGGACGTGCTGCAGAGCGAACTGCTGCGCGTGTGGGAGACCACGAACACCGCGATCATCTTCGTGACGCACGACGTGCGCGAGGCCGTTCGTCTCGGCCAGCGCGTGGTCCTGCTGTCCTCGCGTCCCGGCCGCGTCGTGCGCGAGTGGGACGTCCGGGACTCCTCGGACGAGGTCCTCGCCGAGATCAACACCCACCTGCGAGAGGTCATCAGTGGCCACGCCTCCTGACACGCTCGACAAGGTCGGTGCCGGCCTCGACGCGCTCGACGCGCCCGTCGAGGCGCACAAGCCTCCGGTCTGGCGCCGTTTCCTCAAGACGGGCGTGCCACCGCTCATCGCCTTCGCCCTGCTCCTCGGCGTGTGGCAGGCGTTGTGGGCGTCGGCTCTGCTGCCCGAGTTCCAGCTGCCCGCCCCTGTCGACGTGTGGGACGAGCTCATCCGCTCGATCTCCACCGGTGAGGCGTTCGGCATCCTGTGGACCTCGCTGCACCGCGCGGTGCTCGGGTTCCTCGCGGCGGTGCTGATCGCCACGCCGCTGGGCCTGCTGATCGCCAAGGTGCGGGTGGTGCGCGCGGCGATCGGGTCGTTGCTGACCGGCCTGCAGTCACTGCCCTCCGTGGCCTGGGTGCCGGCGGCGATCCTGTGGTTCGGCGTGACGCCGTCGACGATCTACTTCGTCGTGTTGATGGGCTCGGTGCCGTCGATCGCGAACGGCCTGGTGGCGGGCATCGACCAGATCCCGCCGCTGCTCCCCCGCGTCGGCCGGGCCCTCGGCGCCGGACGGCTGGCGTCGGCGCGGCACATCCTGCTGCCCGCCGCCCTGCCCGGCTACCTCGCCGGTCTGAAGCAGGGCTGGGCGTTCTCGTGGCGGTCGCTGATGGCCGCGGAGATCATCGCGACCTCGCCGCAGCTCGGCACCGGCCTCGGCCAGTACCTGCACAACGGGTCGTCGCTCAACGACATCAACATGGTGATCGCGGCGATCTTCCTGATCCTGTTGGTGGGCATCGGGATCGAGCTGCTGCTGTTCCGCCCGCTGGAGCGCGCCGTGCTGCGGGCGCGTGGCCTCACGGGGGCGTTGTGATCCCCTTGGTCGCCGTCGCGCACGGCAGCCGCGACCCGCGTTCGGCCGCGTCGATCCACTCCTTGCTGGACGTGGTGCGGTCGTTGCGGCCGGAGCTCGACGTCCGCGGCTGTTTCCTCGACCTGTGCGCACCGCGGTTGCACGACGTGCTGCGCGGCCCGTCCGTGGTCGTGCCCCTGCTGCTGGGCAAGGCCTACCACGCCCGCGTCGACGTGCCGGCCGCCGTCGCCGAGTCGCGCGTCCCGGCCGTCGTCACCGACGTGCTCGGCCCGGACCCGCGGCTCGAGTCGGCGGCGTTGCGGCGGCTGTCGGAGGCGGGCGTCGACTTCGGCGACCGGTCGCTCGGGGTCGTGCTCGCCGGTGCCGGGTCGTCGCACGCGCCGGCGAACGAGGCCGTGGCCGGGGTGGCTCGCCGCTGGGCTCGCGAGTCCGGGTGGGCCGGGGTGGAGGCGGCGTTCGCGTCGATCGCCTCGCCGACCGTTCCGGAAGCGGTCGAACGGTTGCGGGCTCGTGGTGCGCGGCGGATCGCGGTCGCGTCGTGGTTCCTCGCTCCCGGGCGGCTGCCGGACAAGGTCGCCTCGCTGGCCGAGGATGCCGTGGTGGCTCGGCCGTTGGGCGACGACGTCGAGGTCGCGCAGCTGGTGCTGGACCGGTACGACCAAGCGGTGGCGCGGCAGACGATCGCTGCTTAGCTTGTGCGGCAACCATTTCCTTGGTTTTCGTGCAAGCACCCGAGCGGGATTTGCCAGTGCAGCCTGGGATCCTGTTTGGATGCACATGTTCGTCGACGAGTCGGAGCGAAGCGGCTACCTCATGGCAGCCGTACTGATCGCACCGAGCGCATTGCACTCCACCCGCTCGATGATGCGTGGTCCCCTGCTCCCCGGCAGCCGCCGTGTGCACTTCAAGACCGAGAAACCCGCCCGGCGCAAACTGATCGCGGACAGGCTGGCGTGCTGTGACCTGGTGGTGAACATCTACGTGGGCCACGGCAAGAGCGAGCGCGTTCGCGCGAGGCTCCTGCCTCTGCTGGTCGAGGACGCCATCGGCGCGGGAGTCACCCGCCTCGTGCTCGACTCGCGCGACCCTGTGGCCAACGGCCGGGATCGCCTGGTGATCGGCACCCGGACCAAGGCTCACGACGCGGGCCTGGTGTACGAGCACATCCAGTCGTCCTCGGAACCCGCGCTGTGGGTCAGCGACGCGCTCGCCTGGTGCCACGGCGCCGGGAACGACTGGAAGCGGCGAATCGCTCCCGTCATGGGGACCGTGGTGAACCTGGGCCAGCTCTGAAAAGCGCGAAGCCCAGGCAGCGACCGTCCGGACGCGCACCTGGGCTCACTTCCTCCGCCTAGCGGCGAAGGCTATGCACACAGCCTAGCACATTTGCACCCAACCGCTGTCGCCGGACCTCGCGCCAGCGTCACTTCAGGCCGCCGCCAGATCGAGCGCACAGCGCCGTTCGGGCGATGTGCACCGCAAACCGTTGACGTGAAACCTACTCATGAGTAGGCAGGTGACCACGCCGCGTGCTGGAAATGCCCCTCGTCCACTCATCGGGGAGAGGTCATGAAGCTAGCCGCAATCGCCGCAGCCGCACTGGTACCGGTCCTGCTGTTCTCCACGAACGCGTCAGCCGCACCGCAGACCATCACCTACAAGCTCCGGGCGAGCGCCGCCGGGCAGTCGTCCGACTTCACGCTCGACCAGGGCGTCGACGCGTCGGCGCCCGCGACCGCCGCGCCCGGTTCCGCCGTGGTGGTCACCATCGACCCCGCGCCCAACACGATCCCGTCCGAGGCCGGTGGGCGGCAGGTGCGCGAGATCAAGGGCCTCGCGCTCCGGCTGCCGGTGCCCGCGAACTCGACGTTCACCTCGGCGTCGCTGTCGGGCGGCTCCGGGCTGGGCGGCACGCCTGCGGTCGCCTTGCGGGGCACCGACGTCGTGCTGAGCGTTCCCGGGCCGATCAAGGGCGGCGCGAACTTCGAGCTGCCGACCGTCACGATCACCCTGGCGGCGGGTGCCTCCGGGGCGATCACCACGAAGCTGGGCGGCACGAGCTACGACGCCCCCGGCCTCACCTTCACCGCGGTGGTCACCGTCTTCGGGTTCCCGATCGACGCGGCCGCGAAGGGTTACCCGGACCCGAGCCCCGTGCTGACCACGACCACGATCGGCTAGCACCGGTGCCCCACCCCCTGCCGGGCATCAGGAAGTAGCCGCGACCAGCTTGGTCATGGTGTCGAGCGTCGTGCGCAGGTCTTCCAGCGAGACCTGCGCACCGATGCGGTTCGCCCACTCGTGCTGCGCCTCCCGCAGCCGGGCGACCGCCGCGAAACCCTCGGCGGTGGGCCGGACCAGCTTCGCGCGGGCGTGCGCCGGGTTCGGCAGGTACTCCGCCAAACCCCTGTCCACCAACAGGTCCGCGATCCGCTGCACGGACTGGCGGGTGAGGCCCATCTCGCGCGCCACCCCCGACACCGACAACGGCTCGCGCAGCACGGCGCCGAGCACCTGCCACCACGCCGCCGTCAGCCCGACCGGCTTCGTCATCACCTCGGCCGCGTCGAGGAACGCGCCGTAGAGGCGGAAGGTCCTCATCACGACGTCGGTGAGCACGTCGCCCGCTTCAGTCCTGGACACTCGCCACCAGCTTCCCGAGCGCCTCGGCCGTGTCGTCGCGGTGGAGCTCGTACCAGGCCTGCACCGTGGCCGGCGAGAACACCTCCAGCTCCGCCAGCACCTCCCGCGCGAACTCCAACGGGCTCGCACCGCCCGCCGTGATCACGCCCTGGTCCCGCACGACGCGTTCGTCGCGGTAGAGCGCCGCTCCGCCGTAGGACCCGAGCCCTTCGAGGAAGTTCGACGTGTGCGCCACGTCGTCCAGCAGCCCCTCCGCCGCGAGGCCGACCGTCGCGCCGCAGATCGCCGCGACCGGCTTGCCCGCCTCGCGGAACCGCCGCGCGAGCTTCCCGAACGCCGCCAGCTCACCGGTCTCCCAGCCCTCGCCGCCGGGCAGCACGAGCATCGCCGCGTCGTCCACCGAGACGTCCCCCAGGGCGACGTCCGGCAGCATCCGCACGCCGCCGATCGTGCGGACCGGATCGGTCGTCAGCCCGACCGTCCTGATCTCGTAGCGGCCCGGCCGCTGCTGGAACTGCCGAGAGCTCACCTGCGCGGCCACGTGGCCGTACTCCCAGTCTGCGAGCTGGTCGTAGAGGCCGAGGTACACAGTCCGCGTTGTCATGACAGTAGACTGTCATATTTGACAGGATGCTGTCAAGAAGGCCGGGAGCTAAGGTCAGCCGCATGGCAGATGAGCTGGTCCACTACGAGGTGCGGCGTGGCATCGCGACGATCACGCTGGACTCCCCCCACAACCGCAACGCGCTGTCCTCGCAGCTGCGCCGGGAGCTCCGCGAGCACCTGGGCACGGCGGCCCAGGACGACCAGGTGCGCGTGGTCGTGCTGACGCACACGGGCCCCGTGTTCTGCTCCGGCATGGACCTCAAGGAGGCCGCCGGCGCGAGCGCGGGCGACCAGGGCGTCAACGAGTTCCCCGCGATCCTCGAACAGCTGTGGACCAGCCCCAAGCCGGTCGTCGCCGCGCTCAAGGGCCCGGCTCGCGCGGGCGGCGTCGGCATCGTGGCGGCGTGCGACATCGCCATCGCCGCGAACGAGGCCACGTTCGCGTTCAGCGAGGTCCGCATCGGTGTCGTGCCGGCCGTCATCTCCGTGACGGTGCTTCCGCGCCTGCTCCCCCGCCAGGCCCACGAGCTGTTCCTCACCGGTGAGGCGTTCGACGCCCGGCGCGCGGTCGAGGTCGGCCTGCTCAACTCCGCGGTGCCCGTCGACGGGGTCGACGCGGAGGTCCGCCGCTACACCGACATGCTCGCGCTCGGCGCCCCCCGGGCGCTCGCGGCCACCAAGGAGATGCTGCAGCGGGAGAGGTCCACGAACCTCGGCGAGGTCTTCGCGGACATGCTGGAGCTGTCGGCGCGGCACTTCGGCGGCCCCGAGGGCCAGGAGGGCATCACGGCGTTCCGGGAGAAGCGCAAGCCGTCCTGGGTGCCCGCGGAGGACTAGAACCAGCCTGTGCACTCGATGACGCTCTGCGAGGACCCGCAGGCGCGCACCAGCTTGCCGTCGTTCTTGAACGCCTCGGTGTACTTCGCGGACCCCGAGTCGATCCTGGTGTACCCGAGGAAACCCTCGTGCCCTTCGGCCGGGGGTTCCTCGCGGTCGGTCCAGATCTCCTCACCGGGCGTGCCGTGCGAGATGCGGCCCCACGCGCACTTCGACACGTTCGACGCGCGCAGCTCGACCACGCGGCCGTTCAGCGTGGTGACGGGGACGACCGCGACGACGCCGAGCACACAGCCCGCGCGGCGGAAATGCGTTCCCGTGGAACGGCACTGTCCACTCCGGACGGGAATCGCGCAGCCCCTGTCACCGTTCCGTGCGAACCACGCGCAGTCTCCGGTCACCTGATCCGGCGGTCTGCTTCGCGGCGTCCCGCAGGACCTCGAGAACGGACGGGTCCAGTTCCGCGGGCACGACCAGCACGTGTTCGCCCTCGGGCAGCCACGAGAGGTCGGTCAGGCTGTCGTGCAGCGCGTCCAGGTTCTGCCCGAACCACTCCGGGAAGTCGAGCGCCTCGGCAATGGCCGCGATGGCGGCTTTCTTCTCCGAAACGAGAATGCGCCGCTTCACTTCGTCACGTCCACGACGACGAACGTCGAATAGTGGTCACCGGTGTAGAAGACTTCCTTTTCCGACCCGGTGACGATCCGGCGCGCCCCCCGGTCAGGACTTCCGGGCGTCGGCACCGTGTACTCCTTGTAGTACCCGGACTCCTTGGCCGGCAGCCGCTTCTCGCGGTTCTGGAACGTCACGCCGTCGTTGCGCGGGTACGGGAACGGCCCCTTGGACTCGATCAGCTTCCACGTCTTCGCGGCCTCGGCGGGCAGCTTCGACAGCGCCTGGACGTCCAGGCCGGACTTCCCGCCCGGCACCTCGGCCAGCCGGGACGCCGACGGCGCGGTGCTCGCGGGTGGCGTCTCGGGGTTCGAGGCGGTGTCCTTGACGAACCACCCGACGACGACCAGAGCGATGAGCCCGACCAGTGCGACAGTCAGGCGACGACCAGGACTCACGCGGCGACCTTCTCCGACTCGGGCTCCGGCTCCGGCTCGGGCGAGCCGACGGACGCCGGGTTGTTCGCACCCCAGTCCGCGACGCGGTCGATCAGCCGCGCCACGCCCAGGCAGAGCGGCAACACCACGATCATCACGACGGGGAACTGCACGGCGACGGGGAGCTGCACGAGCCACAGCTCGACCCCGTCCCACCACTGCACCAGCCAGTCCACCCACCCCACCCTAGTCCCGTGACCGGTGTCACGGCATTTGGCCACGATCCAGGTGGGTATGTTGCGAACCATGTTCGCCGTTTACGCAGCAGCACCCAGTCCCGAGAACCCGCTGGCCTCGCTCCGCGTCGGCGAGCGCCCCGAGCCCGAGGTGCCCGCCGGGTGGGTGCGCGTCGCCGTCAAGGCGGCCAGCCTCAACATGCACGACCTGTGGACGCTGCGCGGCGTCGGCATCAAGCCCGAGCAGTTCCCGATGATCCTGGGCTGCGACGGCGCGGGCACCCTCGACGACGGCACCGAGGTGGTGCTGCACTCCGTCATCGGCGACCCGGACTGGGCCGGCGACGAGACGCTCGACCCGAAGCGCACACTGCTCACCGAGAAGCACCAGGGCACCTTCGCCGACTACGTCGTGGTGCCGGCCCGCAACGCGCTGCCCAAGCCCGCGGGCCTGTCGTTCGCCGAGGCGGCCTGCATGGGCACGGCGTGGCTGACCGCGTACCGGATGCTGTTCGTGAAGTCCGGCCTGCGCCCCGGCCAGACGATGCTCGTGCAGGGCGCGTCGGGCGGCGTGTCGACCGCGCTGGTCCAGCTGGGCCGCGCCGCCGGGTTCCGCGTCTGGGTCACCGGCCGCACGGAGGAGAAGCGCGCACTCGCCAGCGGCCTGGGCGCGCACGAGGTGTTCGAGTCGGGCGCACGCCTGCCCGAACGGGTCGACGCGGTGTTCGAGACCGTCGGCAAGGCGACCTGGTCGCACTCGATGAAGGCGCTCAAGCCCGGCGGCATCGTGGTGATCTCCGGCGCGACGTCGGGCGACGCCTCGGCGGCCGAGCTCCAGCGGCTGTTCTTCCTGCAGCTGCGGGTCGTCGGCTCGACCATGGGCACGCGCGAGGAGCTGGGCGATCTCCTGCGGTTCTGCGCGCTCAACGAGCTCAAGCCGCAGATCGGCGCCGAGCTGGGGTTCGAGGACGCCGAGCAGGGCCTGAAGGCGATGCTGGACGGCGAGACCGCCGGCAAGATCGTGTTCGCCCGCCCGTAAACAGCACCCGAAGCCAAAAATCAGGCTCCTGATTGGTGGGTCCGGACAAACCGCGTGACAGTGGTCGCGAATAGGTTCGCCCGGACCCACTTCGCAAGGGAGCTAGGCATGACCACACAGGGCGTCTTCCGGCGCAAGCCCATCGACCAGATCGCCGAGGACAAAGGCGACGGGCTCACCAGAACGCTGGGCCTGTGGCAGCTCACGGCGATCGGCATCGGCGGCATCATCGGCGCGGGCATCTTCAGCCTCGCGGGCGCCGTCGCGAACAAGACCGCGGGCCCGGCCGTGCTGGTCTCGTTCCTCGTCGCCGGTGTCGCGAGCGCCGCGGCGGCGTTCTCGTACGCGGAGTTCGCGGGCCTGATCCCCAAGGCGGGCAGCGCCTACACCTACGGCTACGCGGTGCTGGGCGAGATCGTCGGCTGGTTCATCGGCTGGGACCTGCTGCTCGAGTACACCGCGATCGTGGCGGTGGTCGCGATCGGCATCTCGGGCTACTTCACGGAACTGCTGTCGTTGCTGAACATCCATCTGCCGCAGTGGATGCTGGGAGCGCCGGGCACGGAGTCCGGTGACGTCGCCGCGGGCACGTACAAGGTGAACCTGTTCGCCGTCGTGCTGTGCCTGCTGATCGCGTACGTGCTGAACATGGGCATGAAGAACGCCGCCCGCTTCGAGACCACGCTGGTGTACCTGAAGGTCGCGGTCGTGGCGCTCGTCATCATCGTCGGCGCGTTCCACATCAACACCGACAACTACAACCCGTTCTTCCCGTTCGGCATCTCGGGTGCGCTCACGGGTGCGGCGACGGTGTTCTTCGCGGTGTTCGGCTACGACGCGATGTCCACGGCGGCGGAGGAGTCGAAGGACTCGCAGCGGCACATGCCCAAGGCGATCCTGTACTCGCTGGCGATCTCCATGGTCCTGTACGTGCTGGCCTGCCTGGTGCTGACGGGCATGGTGAACTACCGCGACGTCGACTCGGAGTCCGCGTTCGCCACGGCGTTCGCCGACATCGGCCTGCCCGCGCTCGGCATCGTCATCAGCGTCGGCGCGATCCTCGGCATCACGACGGTGCTGTTCACGTTCCTGCTGGGCGCGGCCCGCGTCGGCTACTCGATGAGCCGCGACGGCCTGCTGCCCCGGTGGTTCGCGAAGACGCACCCGGTGAAGCACGTCCCGTCGCGCATCACCTGGGTGCTGGGCGTCGCCTCCGCGGTCATCGCCGGGTTCCTGCCGATCGCGGAGGCCGCCGAGCTCACCAACATCGGCATCCTGCTGGCGTTCGTCGTCGTGTGCATCGCCGTGGTCGTGTTGCGCTACAAGCAGCCCGACCTGCCGCGCACGTTCAGGACGCCGGGCATGCCGGTGGTGCCGATCATCGGCGTGGTCTTCTCGATCTGGCTGATCACGTTCCTCACCCCGGAGACCTGGCTGCGGTTCGCGGTCTGGTTCGTGATCGGCCTGATCATCTACTTCGCCTACTCGAAGCGGCACTCCGTCATGGAGCCGCGGTCCAAGCGCTGACGATCCGGTCGAGGGTGGAGAGCGGCACCGCGCCGCTCCCCACCACCAGGTCGTGGAACGCGCGGACGTCGAACCGGTCGCCCAGCTTCGCCTCGGCCTCGGCCCGGATGCGCTGGATCTCGAGGCGCCCCACCATGTACGCGAGCGCCTGGCCCGGCGTCTCGATGTACCGGTCGATCTCCGAGTGGATCTCGGGCTCGGTCATGACCGTGTTCTCGCGCAGGTAGTCGACGGCCTGCTGCCGCGACCAGCCGAACGCGTGGATGCCCGTGTCGACGACGAGCCGCCCGGCGCGCATCGCGTCGAGCCCCAGCATGCCGAGGCGCTGCTCGTCCGACGAGTAGAGGCCCATCTCGTCGGCGAGGCGCTCGGTGTAGAGGCCCCAGCCCTCCAGGTACGCCTCGATGAACGCGTACTTGCGCAGGTTCGGCAGCTCGGTCTCGGCGGCGATCGAGAACTGGTAGTGGTGGCCTGGCACCGCCTCGTGGAACGCCGTCACCTCGGACAGCGTGCGGCTGCGTTCGGTGGCGCCCAGCGGGTTCAGCCAGTACGTGCCGGGACGCGACCGGTCGGCGGACGCGGGCTGGTAGAACGCGATCGCCGACGTCGCCTGCTCCTCCGGCGGCACGGCCCGCACCCGGCAGCCGACGGCCGGCATGCGCCCGAACCACTTCGGCGCCTCCGCCTCGGCCCTGGCGATCGCCTCCACCGCGCTCGCGACCATCTGCTGTTCGTCGTCCCACAGCAGTTCCGTGCGCAACCGGTGGAAGATCTCCTGCACGTCCGCCGTGCCCCACAGCCGCGAGCCGATCTCGGCGTACTCCTCGCGCAGGGACGCGATGACGTCGAGTCCCAGCCGGTGCAGCTCATCGGGCGTGCGGGAGGTCGTGGTGTAGTCGCGGACCAGGTTCGCGTAGTTCCGCTCGCCGTCGGGCAGCCAGCACAGGCCCGCCCGGTCGTCGCCTCGGCCGTCCTCGATCGACGCCAGCACGTCGCGGAACCCGGCGACGGCGGCGCGGATGTCGTCCGAGTGCCCGCCCTCCCACTCCTGCACGGGCAGGGCGAGGAACGCGTCCATGCGCTGCACGCCGGTCCGGAGGTGCCGCGACAGCGGGCGGCGGTCGGAGTCCCGCACCCTCTCGCCCGCCTGCTCGACGTAGCGCGGGTACAGGCCGAGGCGCCCGGAGACGTCCAGCTTCGAGGAGATCATGAGCAGGCTGTTCACCGGCGCGCTCATGGTGGCGACGGTGTGCTCGACCAGCCTCGCGTCGATGCGGTCGACGACCGCCGTGCCCTGCTGCCGGATGACCGCGAGCGTGACCGGGTCCTCGGAGTCGTCCGTCTCCGCCCTGCTCACGAGGGCCGCGATCCGGTCCCGGCTCGCCTGCTGGCCCTCGGCGCTCAGGTCACCGAGCCCCTCCTCCCAGCCCGGCACGCCCAGCATCGCCGCCTGCAACGGCGAGTGGTCCATGAGCGCCGTGAACATCTCATCGGCGAGTGACATCAGGCCCTCCTGGACCAGTCGGAGACGAGGTTGCCGAGCGTGGACAACGGTACGACGCCGTTCTCCAGCACGAGGTCGTGGAACGCCTTGATGTCGAACCGCTCGCCCATCGCCGCCCGCGCCTCGCCGCGCAGCCGCAGGATCTCCAGGCGCCCCACCATGTACGCGAGCGCCTGACCCGGCGTCTCGATGTACCGGTCGACCTCGGAGCTGATCTCCGAGTCGTCCATCGTGGTGTTCTCGCGCAGGTAGTCGACAGCCTGCTGCCGCGACCACCCCAGCGCGTGCAGGCCCGTGTCGACCACGAGCCGGCCGGCGCGCATCGCGTCGAGCCCGAGCATCCCCAGCCGTGCCTCGTCGGAGGAGTACAGGCCCATCTCGTCGGCCAGGCGCTCGGTGTAGAGGCCCCAGCCCTCGAGGTAGGCGTCGATGAACGCGAACTTGCGCAGGTTCGACAGCTCGGTCTCGGCGGCGATCGAGAGCTGGAAGTGGTGGCCGGGCGTGGCCTCGTGGAACGCCGTCACCTCGGACACCGTGCGGCTGCGTCCGGTGGCGTTGAACGGGTTCACGAAGTACGTGCCGGGACGGGAACCGTCGAGCGCCGCGTCCGTGTAGTACGCGAAGGGTGCGCTTTCCCTGTCGATCTCGGGCACGAAGCGGACCTCGCAGCGCGCCTTCGGCAACCGCCCGAACCAGTTCGGCGCCTCGGCTTCCGCCCGCGCGACGGCTTCGACGGCGCTGACGAGCATCTCGTCCTCGTTGCGCCACAACAGGTCCGTGCGCAACCGCCGGAAGATCTCCGGTACGTCGCTGACGCCCCAGACCCGCGACCCGATCTCCGCGTACTCCTCGCGCAGCCGGGCGATGAGGTCGAGGCCGAGCGCGTGCAGCTCGGCCGGGGTGTACGAGGCGGTCGTGTAGTCGCGGACGAGCTTGCGGTAGTTCTCCTCGCCGTCGGGCAGCCAGCACAGACCGGCCTGCTCGTCGTCACGGCCGGGCAGGCCCAGCAGGACCTCGCGGTAGCGGGCGAAGTCGTCGCGCAGGTCCAGCTCGCCCTCCCACTCCTGCTTCGGGGAGGCGAGGAACCGCTCGACGTGCGCGGCGCCGTTGCGGGCGTGCCGGAGCAACGGCCTGCGGTCGCTGTCGAGGAGTCGTTCGCCCGCCTGCCGCAGGAACCGCGGCACGAGGTGGCGGCGCCGGGAGAAGTCGATCTGCGAGGTGGCCCGGAGCAGGACGCCGACCGGGGCGTTCAGGCCGCGGGACACGGTGTGCTCGACCAGGCGCGCGTCGATCTTGGTGATGATCGACGTGGCCTGGTGCCGGATCACGTCCTTCGCGACCTGGTCCTCCTCGCTGGAGCCGACGCGGTCGAGGATGGCCGTCAACCGCGCGCGCAACGCCTGCTGGCCGCCGGTGCTGAGGTCCTCGAGCCGGTCGTCCCAGCCGGGCACGCCGACGAGCGTGGCGAACAGCGGGTCCCAGTCCATCATCGCCTGGAACATCTCGTCCGAAAGGGACATCAGGGCCTCCCCGCCCACGTCGTGACCAGATCACCGAGGGTGGACAGGGGAACGGGACCGCTGCCCACCACGAGGTCGTGGAAATCCCGGACGTCGAAGCGGTCGCCCAGCCGCTCCCGCGCCTCGGCCCGCAGCCGCTGGATCTCGATGCGCCCCACCATGTACGCCAGGGCCTGCCCCGGCACCTCGACGTACCGGTCGACCTCCGACTGGATCTCCGGTTCGGGCATCACCGTGTTGGCCCGCAGGTAGTCGACGGCCCGTTGCCGCGACCAGCCGAACGCGTGCAGACCGGTGTCGACCACGAGCCGGGCGGCGCGCATCGCGTCGGCCGAGAGCATGCCGAGGCGTTGCTCGTCGGAGGAGAACAAGCCCATCTCGTCGGCCAGGCGCTCGGCGTAGAGGCCCCAGCCCTCGAGGTACGCGTCGATCGCGGCGTACTTGCGGAGGTCGGGCAGCTCGGTCTCGGCGGCGAGGGTGGTCTGGTAGTGGTGACCGGGGATCGCCTCGTGGAACGCCGTCGTCTCCGACTGCGTGCGGCTGCGTTCGGTCGCGCCCAGCGGGTTCAGCCAGTAGACGCCGGGACGGCTGCCGTCCAGCGGGGCCTGCAGGTAGTACGCGATCGGCGCGGTCGCGCGTTCGGCCTCCTCGACGAGCCTGACCTCGCAGCCGACCTTCGGCATCCGGCCGAACCACCTGGGCGCTTCCGCCTCGGCGCGCGCGATGGCCCGCACCGCATGCGTGACCATCTCTTCTTCGTTGTCCCACAACAGTTCTGTGCGCAACCGGTGGAAGATCCGCGACACGTCGGCGGTGCCCCACACCCGCGAGCCGATCTCGGCGTACTCCTCGCGCAACCGCGCGATCAGGTCGAGGCCGAGCTGGTGCAGCTCCCGCGGTGTGCGGGTGGTGGTCGTGTAGTCGGCGACCAGGTCGGCGTAGTTCCGCTCGCCGTCGGGCAGCCAGCACAGGCCCGCCCTGTCGTCGTCGCGGGTGGCGTCCAGGGCGAGCAGGATCTCGCGGTACCGCGCGATCGCGGCCCGGATGTCGCCGGACGAGTCGCCCTCCCACTCCTGGGCCGGTGACTGCAGGAAGCTCGCGAGCCGTGCCGTGGTGCTCAGGACGTGCCGGCGCAACGGCCTGCGGTCGGAGTCGCGCACCCGCGCGGCGACCTGGTCGAGGAACCGCGGCACCTGTGCGAGCCGCCGGGACATGTCCACCTGCGGCGCCGTCATCAGGAGGTTGTTGACCGGTGCGGCGAGCCCCTCGGCGACGGTGTGCTCGACCAGCCGCGCGTCGATGCGGTGGCGGGCGAACTCGGCCTGGTGCCGGACCACCGCGAGGGTGACCGGGTCCTCGTCGCTCGTGCCGACACGGCTGAGGATGTCGTCCAGACGCCGCCGGACCTCCCGCTCGCCTTCGTCGCTGAGGTCTTCGAGCCGGTCGTCCCAGCCCCCGACCCCGACCAGGGACGCGAACAGCGGCTCGCGGTCCATGGCCACCTGGAACATCTCATCGGAGAGCGAGGTCACGCTTTCCTTCTTAGCCGCGTCCGAAGCGCTCTGCCAGCACGGTGATCGCTTCGGTCAGCTCGGCGGCGATCCGCGCGACGACCTCCGCGGCCGGGGCGCTCGGTGCGAGCGGGTAGGTGGTGCCCGCCCACAGCGACATGACCTCCACCTCGCCGGTGGCGCGCACCGGCTTCGTGAGGTGGTGCACGTTCGGGTACGCCGCGGGCGCGTGCGGGCCTTGTTCGACCAGGAACCGGTTGACGAGACCGCGGGCGGGCCGTCCGCTGAACGCCCGCGTGAGCGCGGTGCGCCTGCTTCCCTCGGCGAGCGCTTCCCGTTGCGCGGCAGCGGTTCCCGCCTCCGGGCAGCCGAGGAACGCGGTGCCGAGCTGCGCCGCGACCGCTCCCGCGGCCAGCACGGCGGCGACGTCGGCGCCGGTGACGAGGCCGCCGGTCGCGATGACGGGCAGGTCGACGGCGCTCTTGACGAGCCGGATGGCCGCGAGGGTGCCGTAGAGCTCACCACCGCCGGGCGAGATGCCGTCGTCGGTGAACGTGCCGCGGTGGCCGCCCGCGTCCGAACCCTGCACGCACACGACGTCCGCGCCGACGTGCTGCGCCTGCCGCGCCTCGCCCGGGGTGGTGACCGTCACGACGACGGTCGAGCCGGCCGCCTTGAGCCGCCGCACGTCGTCGGCCTCGGGCAGGCCGAAGGTGAACGACACCACCGGCACCCGCAGGGCCAGCACGAGTTCGAGCTTCGCCGCGTAGTTGTCGTCGTCCCAGCGCGGTTCACCGGGTGTCGCGCCGATCTTGTCCGCGTAGGCCGTGACGCGTCGCACGTAGGAGGAGATGTCGGCCGTCGGCCGCGTGCCGGGCACGAACAGGTTGACCCCGAACGGCTTGGCGGTGAGCTCGGCGGTGCGGGTGATCCTCTCCGCGAGCTGCTCGACGGTGATGTACCCGGCCGCGAGGAACCCGAGGCCGCCCGCCTCGTTCACCGCGGCGACCAGCTCGGGGGTGGAGGGGCCACCCGCCATCGGCGCGGCGATCACGGGCACGGCCAGCGTGGGGAACATGAGCACAACCTAGTTGGACGCGACGGGGGACGCCCGGCGGAACGCCTGTGTCGTTGCCGACGCCCAGCCGTTCCGGCGGGTGCCGGCGCCGCGTCCACTGTGGACGCGGCGCCGGCGGTGTCCATCATCTAGGGCAGGGAGTCCAGATGAGGGGCGACCGTGTTCGCGAACTGCCAGTTGTTCGAGGCGTCCCAGTTGATCGACCACGTCATGGCGCCGCGGATCGACGGCCAGGTCGTGCTCGGCTTGAACGTCCCGCAGTTCGTGCCGCGGGCGAGGCAGCTGAGCGCGTTGTTGACGTTCGCCGGCGGCTGGTAGCCGCCACCGGCACCGGACGGCGACGCGGGCAGGCCGAGACCGACCTGGTCGGCGCGCAGGCCGGACTGCAGCTGGATGCACGCGAGCGCGGTCAGGAAGTTGACCGTGCCCTGGCTGTGGACCTGCTGGTCGCAGCCGAGCATCGAGCCGGAGTTGTAGTACTGCATGTTGACGATCGTCAGGATGTCCTTGGTGGCCAGCGCCAGCTTGAAGTACTCGGCGTTGACGTTCTGCATGTCGATCGTCTGCGGCGCCATGGTGATGACCTTGCCGCCACCGGCGTGGATGTCGCGCAGCGCCTGACCCATGTACTGGGCGTTGACGCCGTTCTCCAGGTCGATGTCGACGCCGTCGAAGCCGTACGTGGAGATCAGGCCCTTGACGCTGTTGGCGAAGTTCGTCGCCGCCGTCGAGTTGCCGACGCTGATCGTGCCCTTCTCACCACCGACGGAGATGATCACCTTCTGGCCGCGGCCCTGCAGGGTCTTCACGTCGGCGCGGAACTGCGCGTCGGTGTAGCCGCCGAGCTGGCTGCTCAGCCCCGGGTCGAGGTTGAACGCGACCTGCCCCTGCACCGCCGTGGCGTCGGCGAACGAGACCGCGACGATGTCGTAGGTGGTGGGCACGTCCGACAGCCTGAGAGCGCGCGCACCGTTGTAGAAGTTCTGCCAGTAGCCCGTCAGGACGTGCTTGGGCAGGCCGGTGTTCGGCGGGTTGCTCGTCGTGGTGGTGGTCGTGGTCGTGGTCGTCGTCGTAGTGGTGGTGGTCGACGTCGTGGTGCTCGTGGGCGGGGTGCCGGGGCCGTCGAGGGTGACGTCGTCGGCGTAGTAGGCGGGCTGGCCGTACCAGCCGTGCAGGTAGATCGTGACGCTGCCGGCACTGCCGGAGTTGAAGTCGAGGCTCAGCTGGCTGAAGCCGCTCGAGCCGGGCGTCCAGGTGTTCTTCTCGACGCCACCGGTGACGCCGAGGTAGACGTAGCTGCCCTGCACCCACGCGGACAGCTTGTAGGCCGTGTTCGGTTGCACCGTCACGGTCTGCTGGCACCGTGCGTTGCTCTGGCCCGCGGGTGCGCCCTGCAGCGCGTACGAACCGGTGCGCTTGGTGCTGCTGGTGGCGCTCGTGCCCTCGGTGCAGGTCCAACCGCTCAGGTTGCCGGCCTCGAAGCCGCTGTTGGCCGCGAGGTTGGCGGCGGCGGCACTGCCGTTGATCACCAGCACCAGACCGGCGCACGACACCAGCGCGGCGAGCAGCGCTACAGCCGCTCGTCTGGTCTTGGACATGGTCCACCTCCACACATCATGCGGCGGCCATGTAGTGAGTGGACTAAAAATGGACTAGACCACTGCGCCAGGTCAAGCCCTGGATTAGCTTTGTGCCGTGTTCACCCTCGAAGACGCCGTCGCGATCGCCACCTCCGCCCACGAGGGGCAGGTCGACAAGTCGGGCCGGCCGTACATCGGACACCCGCTGCGGGTCATGGCGTCGGTGTCCGGCGAGCACGAGCAGATGGCCGCCGTGCTGCACGACGTCATCGAGGACACCCCGGTGACGGCCGACGACCTCCTCGCGCGCGGCTGTCCTCCCGCCGTCGTCGACGCGGTGGTCGCCCTGTCGCACCTCGACGGCGAACCTCAGGAGGACTACCTGCGGCGCGTGGCGGCGAACCCGCTGGCACTCAGCGTGAAGCGCGCCGACATCGGAGACAACCTCTCCCCCGCGCGCATCGCCCGCCTGGACGAGGAGACGCAAGAGCGGCTGAAGGCCAAGTACGCACGAGCGCTGAGGTTGCTCGACGAGTGCGTGAGCTAACTCGCTTCTATATCGGTACAGATGTCGTGAGCAGGGTGTATTATCGAAACGTAACCAAGATTGGAAGGACGAGATGACCCGCCACGACCTGTCCGTGAAGTCCCTGCGCTCGAGCCTGGCCTCCCGCCGCGCGGCTCGCGTCAAGCGCCAGAGCCTGGAGCGGCAGTTGGCCAGCTACACCACCGAGAGTGACCGACTGGAGTTGGACGCCATTCTTTCCCGCCACACCGCGGAGGAGACCGGCGAGCTCCGTTCGATCATCAACCGCCAGGCGATGGACCGCCTCCTGCGTTCCGCCTGACGAACTGGAATCCTTGGGCCACCCCGGCAACGATGCCGAGGGTGGCCTTCGCGTTTCTAGAACAACCGCTTGAGGGTGAGGACGTTGTCCTTGCGCATCTCCTCCTGGCCCTCCGGCCCGACGAGCGGCCGTTCCACCACCTCGTCGGTGACGATGATCCAGTTGTCCTTGAGCCTGAGGTGGTCGAGCACGTCCTTGGTCGTCGGGAACCGGTAGTCCTGGTGCTCGGACCACGACGGCGCGCCCGCGTGCCCGCCGATGACGAGGTACCCGCCCGGCGCCACCGCCTCCGAGGCCCGCTGGAGGATGCTGTTGCGCTCCCCGTCCTCCTCGACCGGCGAGTGCAGGAACTGAGCGCTCACCAGGTCGTACAACCCCTCGGGGAACGTGACCTTGAGGTCGTGCCGCTCCACCGAGATCTCCACGCCGGCGTCGTAGGCGTGCTTGAGGGCGCGGTCGAGCGCCACCTGCGACACGTCGACGCCCAGCACCCGCCAGCCCCGCTTCGCGAGCCACACGGCGTCACCGCCCTCCGCGCAGCCGAGGTCGAGCGCGCTGCCGGGTGTGAGCCGTTCGGCCTCGCGCACCAGCAACGGGTTGGGGTTGCCGGACCAGACCTGGTCCCGCTCCGAGTAGAAGGACTCCCAGAACTCCTGCGCTGTCGTCATGGTTCCAAGGTGCGCCAGACCGTGCCGAATCGGCAAATTCCGTTGCCGAAACAGCAAAGGCCGGTGGCTCAGAACAAGGTGGCGGGCTCGACCGGCTCGGGCTCGGGCAGTGCCTCGAGGCCGGGCACCAGCGCTCGCACCTCGTCGTGGAACCGGCGGGCCAGCGCCGGCGCGTCGTCGTTGTCGGGGGTGTGCAGGAACACCGTGGGCGACCTGCCCTCGCGCAGCCAGCCGGCGACCACCTCGGTCCACGGCCGCCACCCCTCGACCGTGTCCTCGACCGAGTCCCTGCCCAGGTAGCGCACGACCGGCTGGTCGGTCAGCGCCCGCGTTCGCCGCGGCAGCCGCGGTTTCCTGTCCCACGCTTCCCGCTCGGCCTCGCTGGTCGGCGGGCTCTGGAAGAAGACCGTCGTGTCGAACGGCACCCACTCGGCGTCCGCGCCGGCAAGAGCCCCCTCCAGCAGCGACGTCGCCCCGCCGTCGGTGAAGAACAGCGGGTGGCGCACCTCCACGGCACGCCGGAGGCCGGCGGGCAGCCTGCGCAGGAAGCGGCCCAGGGCGTCGACCTCCGCCGGGCCGAACGAGCCGGGCAGCTGGGTCCACAGGACCGCGCGCTCGCCGAGAGGTTCGATCGCGTCCAGGAACGCCCGCATCTCGACCTCGACGCCGGCCAGGCGCCGCTGGTGCGTGACGACCTTGGGCAGCTTGACCACGAACCGGAAGCCGGGGTCGGTCTGCCGCGCCCAGGTCTCGACCGTCTTCCTGGCGGGCGTCGCGTAGAACGTGGTGTTGCCCTCCACGGCGTTGCACCAGCACGCGTAGGCCCGCAGTCGCTCCCCGGCGGGGTGCGACTGCGGCAGGAACCGCCCGAGCCACGCCTTGTGGTTCCACATGGCGCAGCCGACATGGAGACGTGCCACCGCGCCTACTTCTTGCCCTTCGGCTCCTCGGTGGACAGCGCGGCGACGAAGGCCTCCTGCGGCACCTCGACCCGGCCGACCATCTTCATGCGCTTCTTGCCTTCCTTCTGCTTCTCGAGCAGCTTGCGCTTGCGGGTGATGTCACCGCCGTAGCACTTGGCGAGAACGTCCTTGCGGATCGCGCGGATGGTCTCGCGCGCGATCACCCGCGAGCCGATGGCCGCCTGGATCGGCACCTCGAACTGCTGCCTCGGGATCAGCTCGCGCAGCTTGCTGGCCATGCGCGTGCCGTAGCCGTACGCGTGGTCCTTGTGCACGATCGCCGAGAACGCGTCGACGGCCTCGCCCTGCAGCAGGATGTCGACCTTGACCAGGTCCGACTCGGCCTCGCCGGACTCTTCGTAGTCGAGCGACGCGTAGCCGCGGGTGCGCGACTTCAGCGAGTCGAAGAAGTCGAAGATGATCTCGCCGAGCGGCATCGTGTAGCGCAGCTCGACCCGGTCCTCGGACAGGTAGTCCATGCCGCCGAGCTGACCGCGCTTGGCCTGGCAGAGCTCCATGATCGCGCCGATGTAGTCCGACGGCGCGATGATCGTGCACTTGGTGACGGGCTCGTACACCTCGGCGCGCTTGCCCTCGGGCCAGTCGGACGGGTTCGTCACGACGTGCTCGGTGCCGTCTTCCATGATCACGCGGTAGACGACGTTCGGTGCCGTGGAGATGAGGTCGAGGCCGTACTCGCGCTCCAGGCGGTCGCGGGTGATCTCGAGGTGCAGCAGGCCGAGGAAGCCGCAGCGGAAACCGAAGCCGAGAGCCGCGGACGTCTCCGGTTCGAACGTCAGCGCGGCGTCGTTGAGCTGCAGCTTCTCCAGCGCCTCGCGCAGCTCCGGGTAGTCGGAGCCGTCGACCGGGTACAGGCCCGAGTAGACCATCGGCCGGGGCTCGCGGTAGCCGGCGAGCGGCTCCGTGGCGCCCTTGCGCTCCGACGTCACCGTGTCGCCGACCTTCGACTGGCGCACGTCCTTCACGCCGGTGATCAGGTAGCCGACCTCGCCGACGCCGAGGCCGCGGGACGGCTTGGGCTCGGGCGAGACGATGCCGACCTCGAGGATCTCGTGGGTCGCGCCGGTCGACATCATCTTGATGCGCTCGCGCGGCGTGATCTTGCCGTCCACGACGCGGATGTAGGTGACGACGCCGCGGTAGGTGTCGTAGACAGAGTCGAAGATCATCGCGCGGGCCGGCGCGTCGGCCTCGCCGACCGGCGGCGGGACCAGCTTCACGACCTCGTCGAGCAGCGCCTCGACGCCGAGACCGGTCTTCGCGGAGACCCGCAGCACGTCGTCCGGCTCGCAGCCGACGATGTGCGCGATCTCCTTCGCGTACTTGTCGGGGTCCGCGGCGGGCAGGTCGATCTTGTTCAGCACCGGGATGATGGTGAGGTCGTTCTCCATCGCCAGGTACAGGTTCGCGAGCGTCTGCGCCTCGATCCCCTGCGCGGCGTCGACCAGCAGGATCGCGCCCTCGCAGGCCTCCAGCGCGCGCGAGACCTCGTAGGTGAAGTCGACGTGGCCAGGCGTGTCGATCATGTGCAGGACGTGGTCCTGCCCGTTGACCTGCCACGGCAGGCGCACGTTCTGCGCCTTGATGGTGATGCCGCGCTCCCGTTCGATGTCCATGCGGTCGAGGTACTGGGCGCGCATCGCCCGCGCTTCGACCACGCCGGTGAGCTGCAGCATGCGGTCGGCCAGCGTGGACTTGCCGTGGTCGATGTGCGCGATGATGCAGAAGTTCCGGATCAGCTCCGGTGGCGTGAAGGTCGTGTCGGCGAACGTGGTCAAGGCGGTCCTCAGCAGGAAATCGGACGGGTGTCCCCTTATGGTCCCATAGTGTCCTGGGTGCCCTGCACCACTAGGGTGCGTTCGTGCTGATGAACGGTGAGGACCCCCGCCCGGCCAGGGGCGCGGTCCGTGAGATCTTCGACGCCGCCGACGCCGCGAAGCTCGAGTACGAGCCCTCGTCGGACGGCGACGCCGACCCCGGCGAGGTCGTCTGGGCCTGGGTCCCCTTCGAGGAAGACGCCTCCCGGGGCAAGGACCGCCCGCTGCTCGTGGTGGGCCGCGCGAACGGCGACCTGATCGCGCTCATGCTCTCGTCGAAGGAGCCGCGCGACGACTTCGTGGAACTGGGCGGCGGCGCCTGGGACCGCGAGGGCCGGCCCTCCTACCTGCGCCTGGACCGCGTCTTCGCCCTCGACTCGGACGCCGACATCCGGCGTGAGGGCGCCGTGCTCGCACCCGCCGCGTTCGGCCAGGTCGTGGACGCCCTACGCACCCGTCACGGCTGGCGCTGAACGAACGCACGCCACGCGGGCGCGCTGAACGTCAGCGTGCCCGCGTCCGCGTTCTTGGAGTCCCGCACCAGCACGTCATGGGCGAACGACACCTCGACACAGTTGCTGTCCTCGGTGGCGCCGCTGTAGCTGCTCTTACGCCAGACGCATTCCCTGAGCATCGAAATCTCCTCGCGGTCGGCCGACGTACTCCGCCAGCTTGCTCCGCGATTGTTCCGCATCCAAGGCGACCTGCTCCAGGTGGTTGAAGAGCAACCGAGTGCGCGCAATGGCTCCCGTGTCTTGCACGAACACCTTGGCAACATCCGTGTCACTGAACGCCACCGGCGACGCCTTCTCGTACTCCCACAGCACAAGGCCGGTCGAGGGCACCATGACGTGGGCGGGTACGACCCTGATGACGTCCGCCTCGAACAGCAACCGGGCGTACTGCTCCTCCATCACCCGCTCGCCGCCGACCCGCTGCCGCAACGCGAGCTCGTGGACGAAGAACAGGCATTCCGGCCGGTCGTGCCGTCGCAGGATCGACTGGCGGTCGACCCGGAACTGGACGACCGTCGGGATCCGCTCCTCCGCGATGAACCCACCGAGCCGGTAGAGGGCGTCGGCGTATTCAGGCACCTGCACGAGGCCAGGCACCGCGAGCGGGTCGTAGCTGATGATTTTCTTCGCGGTCGCCTCGGCGAAGGCCAGGGTCCGCAGGTTGCCGGACACCTGCACGATGTACTCGTCGAAGGCGTTCCTGTACCGACGCCGGAAGTCCTCGAAAAAGTCGATGTCCTTGCCGCACATGGTCAGGAGCTGCACGAGGTCGATCTCGCTCGCCCGCGCCTTGCCCCGTTCGATGTTGGACACCTTGCTCGGATCCCACCCGAGCCGGATGGCCATCGCACGGCCACCCAAATCGGTGCAGGTCTCCCGCAGCCGTCGCAGTTCGTCGCCGAGCTCCCGGCTGTACGCAGTGGACGTGATCACAGTCATAGGCCGAAGCTAAGGTTTGAAGGGGCTCCAAAGAAGAAGCTCATTCGGGTGAAAACAAAACGTCCTATGAAGCCGTGTGGCATCCACGGTCACCTGGCACGCCGGGTCGATTTCGGCCGGCACGGTCTTCCACGGCGTTCTGCCTCAACGATGCTGTAAAGCGCGTACGGACCCATCTGCGCGCTCGTGGGCATTGTTCGCCGACCTGTCGAACACGAAAAAGCCCTGCGGGGAGCGCTTGTGGCGCTCAACCCGCAGGGCAAATTAAGTTCGGCGGCGACCTACTCTCCCACACCGTAACCAGTGCAGTACCATCGGCGCAGAAGGGCTTAACTACCGGGTTCGGAATGGGACCGGGTGTTTCCCCAACGCTATAACCACCGAAACACTATGGAAATATACAACCAGCACCCCGAAGCCGGGGGCTCGATCGGTTCTGGTTGTTCTTCCAGAACCGCACAGTGGATGCGTAGCGTCTTCGTAACAAGTCCTCGGCCTATTAGTACCAGTCAGCTCCAACCGTTACCGGTCTTCCACCTCTGGCCTATCAACCCAGTGGTCTAGCTGGGGGCCTTAACCCACGAAGGGTGGGATACCTCATCTTGGAACGAGCTTCCCGCTTAGATGCCTTCAGCGGTTATCCCTTCCGAACGTAGCCAACCAGCAATGCTCTTGGCAGAACAACTGGCACACCAGCGGTCCGTCCGTCCCGGTCCTCTCGTACTAGGGACAGCCTTCCTCAAGTATCCTACGCGCGCGGCGGATAGGGACCGAACTGTCTCACGACGTTCTAAACCCAGCTCGCGTACCGCTTTAATGGGCGAACAGCCCAACCCTTGGGACCTACTCCAGCCCCAGGATGCGACGAGCCGACATCGAGGTGCCAAACCATCCCGTCGATATGGACTCTTGGGGAAGATCAGCCTGTTATCCCCGGGGTACCTTTTATCCGTTGAGCGACCACGCTTCCACAAGCCATGGCCGGATCACTAGTTCCGACTTTCGTCCCTGCTCGACCCGTCAGTCTCACAGTCAAGCTCCCTTGTGCACTTGCACTCGACACCTGATTGCCAACCAGGCTGAGGGAACCTTTGAGCGCCTCCGTTACTCTTTGGGAGGCAACCGCCCCAGTTAAACTACCCACCAGGCACTGTCCCTGATCCGGATCACGGACCGAGGTTAGACATCCAATACGACCAGAGTGGTATTTCAACGATGACTCCACACTGACTGGCGTCAGCGCTTCACAGTCTCCCACCTATCCTACACAAGCCGAATCGAACACCAATACCAAGCTATAGTAAAGGTCCCGGGGTCTTTCCGTCCTGCCGCGCGTAACGAGCATCTTTACTCGTAATGCAATTTCGCCGGGCCTGCGGTTGAGACAGTCGAGAAGTCGTTACGCCATTCGTGCAGGTCGGAACTTACCCGACAAGGAATTTCGCTACCTTAGGATGGTTATAGTTACCACCGCCGTTTACTGGCGCTTAAGTTCTCAGCTTCGCCACAAAGTGACTAACCGGTCCCCTTAACGTTCCAGCACCGGGCAGGCGTCAGTCCATATACATCGTCTTGCGACTTCGCATGGACCTGTGTTTTTAGTAAACAGTCGCTTCTCGCTGGTCTCTGCGGCCGTCTCGCCCTAGCCCGCAAGAGGCTTCAAGCGCTACGGCCCCCCTTCTCCCGAAGTTACGGGGGCATTTTGCCGAGTTCCTTAACCACAGTTCGCCCGATCGCCTCGGTATTCTCTACCTGACCACCTGTGTCGGTTTGGGGTACGGGCCGCGTGAAAGCTCGCTAGAGGCTTTTCTCGGCAGCATGGGATCACTCTACTTCGCCTCAATCGGCTACGCATCACGTCTCAGGATATATGCCTGGCGGATTTGCCTACCAGACTCCCTACACGCTTGCACCAGTACTACCACTCACTGGCGGAGCTACCCTCCTGCGTCACCCCATCGCTTGACTACTACAAGTTCAGGTCCCGCGCTCCACAACCCGGCTAGTCCCGAAGGACATCGCCGAGCGC